>NZ_CP051430.1:0-5024521 GCF_012584495.1 Escherichia sp. SCLE84
ATGGCCGTTAAAGCCTCCGGGCGTTTTGTCCCTCCGTCAGCATTTGCCGCAGGCACCGGTAAGGCGTTTACCGGTGCTTATGCATGGAACGCGCCACGCGAGGCTGTCGGGCGCGAAAGACCCCTTACACGTGACGAGATGCGTCAGGTGCAAGGGGTTTTATCCACGATTAACCGCCTGCCTTACTTTTTGCGCTCGCTGTTTACTTCACGCTATGACTACATCCGGCGCAATAAAAGCCCGGTGCACGGGTTTTATTTCCTCACATCCACTTTTCAGCGTCGTTTATGGCCGCGCATTGAGCGTGTGAATCAGCGCCATGAAATGAACACCGACGCGTCGTTGCTGTTTCTGGCAGAGCGCGACCAGTATGCGCGCCTGCCGGGGATGAATGACAAGGAGCTGAAAAAGTTTGCTGCCCGTATCTCATCGCAGCTTTTCATGATGTATGAGGAACTCTGCGATGCCTGGGTTGATGCACATGGCGAAAAAGAATCGCTGTTTACGGATGAGGCGCAGGCTCACCTCTATGGTCATGTTGCTGGCGCTGCACGTGCTTTCAATATTTCCCCGCTTTACTGGAAAAAATACCGTAAAGGGCAGATGACCACGAGGCAGGCATATTCTGCCATTGCCCGCCTGTTTAACGATGAGTGGTGGACTCATCAGCTTAAAGGCCAGCGTATGCGCTGGCATGAGGCGTTACTGATTGCTGTCGGGGAGGTCAATAAAGACCGTTCTCCTTATGCCAGTAAACATGCCATTCGTGATGTGCGTGCGCGCCGCCAGGCAAATCTGGAATTTCTTAAATCGTGTGACCTTGAAAACAAGGAAACCGGCGAGCGCATCGACCTTATCAGTAAGGTGATGGGCAGTATTTCTAATCCTGAAATTCGCCGGATGGAGCTGATGAACACCATTGCCGGTATTGAGCGTTACGCCGCCGCAGAGGGTGATGTGGGGATGTTTATCACGCTGACTGCGCCGTCAAAGTATCACCCGACACGTCAGGTCAGAAAAGGCGAAAGTAAAACCGTTCAGCTTAATCACGGCTGGAACGATGAGGCATTTAATCCAAAGGATGCGCAGCGTTATCTCTGCCGCATCTGGAGCCTGATGCGCACGGCATTCAAGGATAATGATTTACAGGTCTACGGTTTGCGTGTCGTCGAGCCACACCACGACGGAACGCCGCACTGGCATATGATGCTTTTTTGTAATCCACGCCAGCGTAACCAGATTATCGAAATCATGCGTCGCTACGCGCTCAAAGAGGATGGAGACGAAAGAGGAGCTGCGCGAAACCGTTTTCAGGCAAAACACCTTAACCGGGGCGGTGCTGCGGGATATATCGCGAAATACATTTCAAAAAACATCGACGGCTATGCACTGGATGGTCAGCTCGATAACGACACCGGCAGGCCGCTGAAAGACACTGCAGCGGCTGTTACCGCATGGGCGTCAACGTGGCGCATCCCGCAATTTAAAACGGTTGGCCTGCCGACAATGGGGGCTTACCGTGAACTACGCAAATTGCCGCGCGGCGTCAGCATTGCTGATGAATTTGACGAACGCGTGGAGGCTGCACGCGCCGCCGCAGACAGTGGTGATTTTGCGTTGTATATCAGCGCGCAGGGTGGGGCAAATGTTCCGCGCGATTGTCAGACTGTCAGGGTTGCCCGTAGCCCGTCGGATGACGTTAACGAGTACGAGGAAGAAGTCGAGAGAGTGGTCGGCATTTACGCGCCGCATCTCGGCGCGCGTCATATTCATATCACCAGAACCACGGACTGGCGCATTGTTCCGAAAGTTCCGGTCGTTGAGCCTTTGACTTTAAAAAGCGGCATCGCCGCGCCTCGGAGTCCTGTCAATAACTGTGGAAAGCCTGCCAGCAGTGATACTTCGTTACTGGCTCCCACGCCTTCTGAACACGCCGCAGCAGTGCTTAATCTGGTAGATGACGGTGTTATCGAATGGAATGACCCGGAGGTCGTGAGGGCGCTAAGGGGCGCATTAAAACACGACCTGAGAACGCCAAATCGTCAGCAAAGAAACGGAAGCCCGTTAAAACCGCATGAGATAGCGCCATCGGCCAGACTGACTAGGTCGGAACGAATGCAAATTACCCGTATCCGCGTTGACCTCGCTCAGAACGGTATCAGGCCGCAGCGATGGGAGCTTGAGGCGCTGGCGCGTGGCGCGACGGTAAAGTTTGACGGACGAAAGTTTATATATCCAATAAGTGGTGAGTGGAAGCAGTTTTTTAGTGGCTTTGATCTTTTTAAGTAATTGTCTTAGAATACCCACGTTACCGCTTGGGAAATCTACCTAGCAATGCTCTTAGTATTAGCTTTATACAAAGGGTATAAAGGCTGCCATTGGCAACAATGGTGCCAGCATGGAGATAATCTCATGTTAAGGTTAGTGAATGTACGACAGTACAACCGCTACCGCTTTGGGCGCTGGGAGACGGTGCGTAAGCACCGTCGTTCTTACCCGAATCGGTAATATGCGGCCTAAGCGGTAACATTTACCTCTTCTTCACCCATCATTGTTAAGTAATGTTTCTCATCACCAGTCATTCTGAATATTTTGTGCAAGAGTTCTAAGTATTTCTCAGGTTCAATATCGCCCATATCTGTTATGTTTATTGCGTCGGAGTGAGAGCCTCTGTTTATATATCTGTAAAAGGCACGGAAATGGCTGTTATTTTCATCATTTGTTAATTCAGTAAGCTTTGCCTCTAATGCGTCAGTTCTATGAACAAATGCAAAGTAATACTCAAGTATATTTCTCATAATATTGGGGATTATTATTTTGTTGATTTTTTTCTCTTTTGCATCTTTTAATACTTGCCAAAGGGATTGGTATTCATTTTGCACACTTTTTTTATCTATAGCACTAATGGTGCTAAATTCATTTTTGTTTATTCTGCCAAGAAAGTAGTCACGTTTAAAATTTATTCCTTTTTTAGAGGCGAGTTTTATTAACTCATGGAAGAAATAAAGATTATGGGTGAGGATTATTATTTTTGATGAAATGCCTTTTTCAATTATGTCATGATGGATCATGGATGCTATGTCGAAAACATAGTTTTGAGATAAACTTGATATAGGATCATCTATAACTATGAGTTTATCACGCATATCAGTATCATTTTCATTTGTTTTACCCTTGCAACATTCTAAAAAATATAGAAACGTTATTAATGTTTTTTCACCTTCGCTTAATGAGCGATATACATCTTGTTTTCTATTGTTTCCATCGCGGGATATTATATACTTATCTTTGAGTTCGGCGTGTTTATCAATGCTAAAACCAGAGATGCCAAGAAATTTAAGTCGTGAGTTTATTGCATCTATTGTTGCATCTACACTTGATGTTTTATTTCTTAGTTCATTGATTTCATTTGTGTTGATCTCTTCTTTTCTTTTTATTTCCTGCATGAAGGATGCAGCGTTTTCATATTTTTCTTGAAAGTTTCTTTCGCAGTCTGATAGTATTTCAAATTCCGCGCCACATAAGTCTCTGATTGCTGCCCACATCTTTTCGCGAATATCTATTTCGCTATTATTAAATCTTTTTACTTTGTCATTGAACTCGTTAATTTTATTGTTGTATTGTTCTATATCTTCTAATAGTTTTTCCTCTATCGACTTTTCAAACTCCAGCACAATGCTTATAGATGGATTCTCTATTTTATTATCCAATAGTTTAATGTTTTTTTCTGCAATAGTTTCTAATGCCTTAACATATGAAAGACTTTTATCTTTTTCGTCTTGGTTTATCACCTCACATGATAAAATGTTACTCTTTATTTCTTCATGATGATTTTTAATGGCATTATCATAAGATAGTTTTATTTGTTGTATTTGATCTACTTTTCTTGAGTATGTTTCATCAAAGATAGATTCAATGGCTTTAATAAAATTATCATCTATTGTGTCCCTTTGGCAAAATGGACAAATTTCTCCATTTAAATATAGCTCTTTGCCTTGTTTAATCCAATCAATATTTTGTAGCTCTTTTATTGCTTCAGATAAATAGCTGTTGCTAGAGTCAATAATTGGTGTGGATAATGTTTTTTGAGTTTCTTCAGATAAAACATATCCTTTATAAGGAGTTATCAGAGGTATTTCTTTTCCTTTAAACTCGAGAAGTTTGCTATAAGATTGTATTAATGATTTTATATCAATATCAGTTTGTGGAGTATACTTTTTTAGATGGTAATAGAAAGTGGCTTTGCTTCCTATTTGACCTTTCATTAATTGTTTTAATTCTGAACTTCTTATGTCTTTGGTCTTATTCCATATGGAATTTATGCATTCTTGCTCTTTTTTGTTTTTCGCTTCATGGAGTTTTTCGATAAATTCTTTTTTTTCTTTATGCTGATGTGCTAGTGATTTGTTTAGCTCTTCTTTTTCAGATAGTATTTTTTCAATTTCTGCATTTTTTTGACTGAGGGTAAATATACCTTTTTGCTCTTTTGCATTATAAAAATTATCTTCTATATATTTTGAGTTGTAGACTAGGGTTCGATAATTATCGATGGGTTCGCATACACATTCCTTATAGGCGGTGTCTTTAGGATTGTAAAAATAATTTGATATGGTAGATTTTCCACAACCATTTTGTCCATACAATATGTTTATTTTTTTGGATAAATCTAACTCAGTAAAATATTCTTTATGATAGCTTGTTACGTTTTTGAGTTTTAATTTCATTTTATCCCTCTTTTTATTCTTTTTATATTTAGCCTTAAGTGTTCGAGGTTGCCTTCCTCAACGATAGAGATCTAACCTAACTTTTTGATTTATTCAAGAGAATTTAGTGAGTTATATGTAAAGATGTGGATGCTTAGCTATGTGGTTGGGGGTTATTTCAGTATGAATTCATTTGATGCATCATTTTGCATGTACCTGTTAGGCATTTTCTAACTTTGCAGTGTCAGAACTGGCGTACTTTAGGCCATTCATGCAAGTGCATTAAAACCGCCCCATTAAGCGGGCGGGCGAGGCGGGGAAAGCACTGCGCGCTGGCGGTGGTGCTGATTTTATTTTCCAGCGTCTCAGCGCGTCGTGAAGGCGCTTAGTCTGCCCGTTGGGGGTTGGTGTGTCTGCGGGGTGTTTTGTGCGGTGGTGAGCGAGTGAGGGCGTGATGACGGGGTATAAAAAAGCCGCCCGCAGGCGGCGATGTTCAGCCGTTGTCAGTGTCCAGTGAGTAGTTTTTAAAGCGGATGACCTCCTGACCGAGCCAGCCGTTTATCTCGCGGATCCTGTCCTGTAGCGGGATAAGCTCATTGCGGACAAAGACCTTTGCCACTTTCTCAATATCACCCAGCGACCCGACGTTCTCCGGCTTGCCGCCCATCAACTGAAAGGGGATGCGGTGCGCGTCCAGCAGGTCAGCGGCGCTGGCTTTTTTGATATTAAAAAAATCGTCCTTCGTTGCCACTTCACTGAGCGGGATAATTTTGATGCCGTCGGCTTTCCCCTGTGGGGCATAGAGAAACAGATTTTTAAAGTTGTTGCGGCCTTTCGACTTCACCATGTTTTCGCGGAGCATTTCGATATCGTTGCGATCCTGCACGGCATCAGTGACGTACATGATGTATCCGGCATGAGCGCCGTTTTCGTAATACTTGCGGCGGAACAGTGTGGCTGATTCATTCAGCCAGGCAGAATTAAGGGCGCTGAGATATTCCGGCAGGCCGTACAGCTCCTGATTGATATCCGGCTCCAGCAGGTGAAACACGGAGCCGGGCGTGAAGGCTGTCGGCTCGTTGAAGGACGGCACCCACCAGTAAACATCCTCCTCCACGCCACGGCGGGTATATTTTGCCGGTGAGGTTTCCAGTCTGATGACCTTACCGGTGGTGCTGTAACGCTTTTCCAGAAACGCATTACCGAACACCAGAAAATCCAGCACAAAGCGGCTGAAATCCTGTTGCGAAAGCCACGGATGCGGGATAAATGTCGAGGCCAGAATATTGCGTTTAACGTAAATCGGTGAGCTGTGATGCACGGCAGCACGCAGGCTTTTCGCCAGACCGGTAAAGCTGACCGGCGGCTCATACCATCTGCCGTTACTGATGCACTCGACGTAATCCAGAATGTCACGGCGGTCGAGTACCGGCACCGGCTCACCAAAGGTGAAAGCCTCCATTTTCGGGGCGCTGGCGGTCATTTTTTTTGCCTCAGGTTGCGGTGTTTTCCCTTTTTTCTTGCTCATCAGTAAAACTCCAGAATGGTGGATGTCAGTGGGGTGCTGATACCGGCGGTGAGTGGCTCATTTAACAGGGCGTGCATGGTCGCCCAGGCGAGGTCGGCGTGGCTGGCTTCCTCGCTGCGGCTGGCCTCATAGGTGGCGCTGCGTCCGCTGCTGGTCATGGTCTTGCGGATAGCCATAAACGAGCTGGTGATGTCGGTGGCGCTGACGTCATATTCCAGACAGCCACGGCGGATGACGTCTTTTGCCTTGAGCACCATTGCGGTTTTCATTTCCGGCGTGTAGCGGATATCGCGCGCGGCGGGATAGAACGAGCGAACGAGCTGGAACACGCCGACACCGAGGCCGGTGGCATCAATTCCGATGTATTCGACGTTGTATTTTTCGGTGAGTTTGCGGATGGATTCAGCCTGGGTGGCAAAGTCCATGCCTTTCCACTGGTGACGCTCAAGTATTCTGAATTTGCCACCGGCCACCACCGGCGGTGCCAGTACCACGCATCCGGCGCTGTCGCCACGGTGTGACGGGTCGTAACCAATCCATACCGGGCGGGATCCGAACGGATTGGCGGCAAACGGCGCATAGTCTTCCCATTCTTCCAGCGTGTCGACCATGCAGCGTTGCAGCTCCTCGAACGGGAACACCGACGCCTTGTCGTCAACAAATTCACACATGAACAGGTTTTTAAAATCGTCGGCGCTGTTTTCGCGTTTAAGCTGCTCAATGTCGAACAGCGTGCAGCCACCTTTCAGGGCGTCCTCAATGGTGACAATCTGCCGCCACTGGCCGTCCGCACAGAGAAGACCTCCGGCAAGGGCGTTATGACTGACGTCGATTTCCACGCGTTCGGTGGCGCTGGCGCGTCCCCGGTTGAACAGTTCACCCGACCAGAACGGGTAGGCGTCGTGCGCCAGCGTGGACGGGGTGGAGAAATAGGTCGACCGCAGGTGACTCTGTGAGGCCATACCTGATGCCACCTTACGCAGTACCTGAAAATTCGGGATCCAGAAAATCTCGTCGACGTACAGGTCGCCGTTATGGCTCTGCGCGGTGTTGGAGTTGGTGCCGAGAAAAATCAGTTTTGCGCCGTTATTGCCCAGGACAATCGGGTCACCGGTCAGGTCAACGTCAACCAGACGGGCAAAGGCGATGATGTATTCGCGGAACACATACGCCTGCGTTTTACTGGCCGACAGAAAAATCTGGTTATGACCGGTTTTCAGGGCGCGCAGCAGCGCCTCGCGGGAAAAATAAAACGTCGCGCCAATCTGGCGGGATTTCAGGATATCGCGGATGCGGTGCTCAAGCCCGGCGCGATACCAGTGCAACTGATATTCGAAAGACTGCTCAAAGAAAATCTGCTCCAGCTTTTCGATAGCCTCGTCGCTGAAAAAATTCTTTTTCGGTTTGCGTCGCCCGCCTTTGTTGCGGTTAGCGATGTTCGGATTAAGGTCTGCCTCGTTGCCGGTCTGGTTGTAGCGGTTTACCCGTGCCAGTCGTTCAATCTGGCGTCCGAGCAGGTCAATTTCCTTGAAGTCACCGCCGGTTTTCTGCGGTTTGATAATGAGCTGGGTCAGCCGCGCTTCCAGACTCATTTCGACACGGCTGATGGGGGCAACGCTGTCCCAGCCGTCGCGCTGTTTCCAGCTCTGCACCGTCGGGCGTTTCATCTGCAACATGGCGGCAATCTGCGGCACGGAAAACCCCTGCCAGTACAGCAGCGCCGCCTGACGACGCGGGTCGTGCAAAAGAGTGGTGTCTGTGGTGATGGTCATGAATACCTCGCCGTGATGAATACACGGCAAGGCTACTGAGTCGCGCCCCGCGATTCGCTAAGGTGCTGTTGTGTCAGTGATAAGCCATCCGGGACTGATGGCGGAGGATGCACATCGTCGGGAAACTGATGCCGACATGTGACTCCTCTAATCACTATTCAGGGCTCCTGACAATGGCAAAAAAAGTCTCAAAATTCTTTCGTATCGGCGTTGAGGGTGACACCTGTGACGGGCGTGTCATCAGTGCGCAGGATATTCAGGAAATGGCCGAAACCTTTGACCCGCGAGTCTATGGTTGCCGCATTAACATGGAACATCTGCGCGGCATCCTGCCTGACGGCATTTTTAAACGTTATGGCGATGTGGTCGAACTGAAGGCCGAAAAGATTGACGATGATTCGGCGCTGAAAGGCAAATGGGCGCTGTTTGCGAAAATCACCCCGACCGATGACCTTATCGCGATGAACAAGGCCGCGCAGAAGGTCTATACCTCAATGGAAATTCAGCCGAACTTTGCCAACACCGGCAAATGTTATCTGGTGGGGCTGGCCGTCACCGATGACCCGGCAAGCCTCGGCACGGAATACCTGGAATTCTGCCGCACGGCAAAACACAACCCCCTGAACCGCTTCAAATTAAGCCCTGAAAACCTGATTTCAGTGGCAACGCCTGTTGAGCTGGAATTTGAAGACCTGCCTGAAACCGTGTTCACCGCCCTGACCGAAAAGGTGAAATCCATTTTTGGCCGCAAACAGGCCAGCGATGACGCCCGTCTGAATGATGTGCATGAAGCGGTGACCGCTGTTGCTGAACATGTGCAGGAAAAACTGAGTGCCACTGAGCAGCGCCTCGCTGAGATGGAAACCGCTTTTTCCGCACTTAAGCAGGATGTGACTGACAGGGCGGATGAAACCAGCCAGGCATTCACCCGCCTGAAAAACAGTCTCGACAGCACCGAAAGTCTGACCCAGCAGCGCCGCAGCAAGGCCACCGGCGGTGGCGGTGATGCCCTGATGACGAACTGCTGACCGGCGTCAGTCAGTCCGGGAAAACCTTCACGATTAACCCTTAATTTCAGGAAAAACTATGCGCCAGGAAACCCGCTTTAAATTTAATGCCTACCTGTCCCGTGTTGCCGAACTGAACGGCATCGACGCCGGTGATGTGTCGAAAAAATTCACCGTTGAACCGTCGGTCACCCAGACCCTGATGAACACCATGCAGGAGTCCTCTGACTTTCTGACCCGCATCAATATTGTGCCGGTCAGCGAAATGAAAGGGGAAAAAATTGGTATTGGTGTCACCGGCTCCATCGCCAGCACCACCGACACCGCCGGTGGCACCGAGCGTCAGCCGAAGGACTTCTCGAAGCTGGCGTCAAACAAGTACGAATGCGACCAGATTAACTTCGATTTTTATATCCGCTACAAAACGCTTGACCTGTGGGCGCGTTATCAGGATTTCCAGCTCCGTGTCCGTAACGCCATTATCAAACGCCAGTCCCTTGATTTAATCATGGCCGGTTTTAACGGCGTGAGGCGTGCCGAAACCTCTGACCGCAGCAGCAATCCGATGCTGCAGGATGTGGCGGTCGGCTGGCTGCAGAAATACCGCAATGAAGCCCCGGCGCGCGTGATGAGCAAGGTCACTGACGAGGAAGGTCACACGACCTCTGAGGTCATCCGCGTGGGTAAGGGCGGTGATTATGCCAGCCTCGATGCACTGGTGATGGATGCGACCAACAACCTGATAGAGCCGTGGTATCAGGAAGACCCTGACCTTGTGGTGATTGTGGGGCGTCAGCTACTGGCGGACAAGTATTTCCCCATCGTCAACAAGGAGCAGGACAACAGCGAAATGCTGGCCGCTGACGTTATCATCAGCCAGAAACGCATCGGCAACCTGCCGGCGGTACGCGTCCCGTACTTCCCGGCGGATGCGATGCTCATCACGAAGCTGGAAAACCTGTCCATCTACTACATGGATGACAGCCATCGCCGCGTGATTGTGGAAAACCCGAAACTCGACCGCGTGGAGAACTACGAGTCAATGAACATTGATTACGTGGTGGAAGACTATGCCGCCGGTTGTCTGGTGGAAAAAATTAAGGTCGGTGACTTCTCCACACCGGCTAAAGCGACCGCAGAGCCGGGAGCGTAACCGATGACGAGTCCCGCACAGCGCCACATGATGCGGGTCTCGGCAGCGATGACCGCGCAGCGGGAAGCCGCCCCGCTGCGACATGCAACTGTCTATGAGCAGATGCTGGTTAAGCTCGCCGCAGACCAGCGCACACTGAAAGCGATTTATTCAAAAGAGCTGAAGGCTGCGAAAAAACGCGAACTGCTGCCGTTCTGGTTGCCGTGGGTGAACGGCGTGCTGGAGCAGGGCAAAGGTGCACAGGATGACATTCTGATGACGGTCATGCTGTGGCGTCTGGATACCGGCGATATTGCCGGTGCGCTGGAGATTGCCCGTTATGCCCTGAAGTACGGTCTGACCATGCCGGGTAAACACCGCCGTACCCCGCCGTACATGTTCACCGAGGAGGTGGCGCTCGCGGCCATGCGCGCTCACGCTGCCGGTGAGTCTGTGGAACCCCGCCTGCTGACGGACACCCTTGAACTGACCGCCACGGCTGACATGCCTGATGAAGTGCGCGCAAAGCTGCACAAAATCACCGGTCTGTTTCTGCGTGACGCTGGTGATGCCGCCGGTGCGCTGGCTCACCTGCAACGTGCGACACAGCTCGACTGTCAGGCAGGCGTCAAAAAAGAGATTGAACGACTGGAGCGGGAACTGAAACCGAAGCCGGAGCCGCAGCCAAAAGCGGCCACCCGCGCCCCGCGTAAGACCCGGAGTGCGACACCGGCAAAACGTGGACGCCCGAAAAAGAAAGCCAGTTAACAACCGAATGCGCCCCGCGCCAGGGCGGCACGCCGGTCAGTGAGGGTGAATCACCTGACACTGCACCGGCGTCCACCGCCCGACTTTTCAGAGGTAGTCATGATGACGCTGATTATTCCGCGAAAGGAGGCTCCCGTGTCCGGTGAGGGTACGGTGGTCATCCCGCAACCGGCAGGCGACGAGCCGGTGATTAAAAACACGTTCTTTTTTCCCGATATCGACCCGAAGCGCGTCCGGGAACGTATGCGCCTTGAGCAGACCGTCGCCCCCGCCCGTCTGCGTGAGGCCATCAAGTCAGGCATGGCGGAGACGAATGCGGAGCTGTACGAGTACCGCGAACAGAAAATTGCCGCCGGTTTTACGTGTCTGGCGGACGTTCCGGCGGACGACATCGACGGTGAAAGCATCAAAGTTTTTTACTACGAGCGCGCCGTGTGTGCGATGGCGACCGCGTCGCTTTATGAGCGTTATCGCGGCGTGGATGCCAGTGCGAAAGGCGACAAGAAGGCTGACAGCATTGACAGCACCATTGATGAACTGTGGCGGGATATGCGCTGGGCGGTGGCGCGTATCCAGGACAAGCCGCGCTGCATCGTGAGTCAAATCTGATGAAGACCTTTGCGCTACAGGGCGACACGCTCGACGCCATCTGTGTCCGGTATTACGGGCGCACTGAGGGCGTGGTCGAAGCCGTGCTCGCCGCAAATCCGGGACTGGCTGAACTGGGCGCGGTGCTGCCGCACGGCACCGCCGTCGAACTGCCCGACGTTCAGACCGCGCCCGTGGCTGAAACTGTCAATCTGTGGGAGTAACGCATGACAGCAGAAGAAAAAAGCGTCCTGTCGCTTTTCATGATTGGAGTGCTGATTGTTGTCGGCAAGGTGCTTGCCGGTGGTGAACCCATCACCCCGCGTCTGTTTATCGGGCGCATGTTGCTCGGTGGTTTTGTCTCGATGGTTGCCGGTGTTGTTCTGGTGCAGTTTCCTGACCTGTCACTGCCTGCGGTGTGCGGTATCGGCTCCATGCTGGGTATCGCCGGTTATCAGGTGATTGAGATTGCCATTCAGCGCCGCTTTAAGGGCAGGGGGAAACAGTAATGCCGGTAATTAACACGCATCAGAATATCGCGGCCTTTCTCGACATGCTGGCAGTGTCCGAAGGGACGGCGAATCATCCGCTGACGAAAAACCGGGGCTATGACGTGATAGTCACCGGACTGGACGGGAAGCCGGAAATTTTCACCGACTACAGTGACCACCCGTTCGCGCATGGCCGACCGGCGAAGGTGTTTAACTGTCGCGGTGAAAAATCCACGGCCTCCGGTCGCTATCAGCAGCTTTACCTGTTCTGGCCGCATTACCGCAAACAGCTTGCCCTGCCGGATTTCAGTCCGTTGTCACAGGACAGACTCGCCATTCAGTTGATCCGCGAACGCGGTGCGCTGGATGACATCCGGGCGGGACGCATTGAGCGCGCCATTTCACGCTGTCGCAATATCTGGGCGTCCCTGCCGGGTGCCGGTTACGGTCAGCGTGAGCATTCACTGGAAAAACTGGTCACCGTCTGGCGTACCGCTGGCGGCGTACCGGCTTAAACGGAGTAAACACCATGAAGAAATTATCCCTTTCACTGATGCTGAACGTGTCGCTGGCGCTGATGCTGGCACTGTCCCTGATTTACCCGCAGAGCGTGGCCGTCAGTTTTGTCGCCACCTGGGCGATTCTTGCGACGGTTATCTGTGTGGTTGCCGGTGGTGTCGGCGTGTATGCCACTGAGTATGTGCTGGAACGCTACGGGCGGGAGCTGCCGCCTGAATCGCTGGCCGTGAAGATTGTCACGTCGCTGTTTTTGCAGCCGGTGCCGTGGCGCAGACGGGCGGCGGCTCTGGTGGTGATGGTGGCGACGTTTATCTCGCTGGTCGCTGCCGGGTGGATTTTTACCGCGCTGATTTACCTCGTGGCGTCGGTGTTCTTCCGGCTGATACGTACGGCCTGTCGTCAGCGTTTTGAGGGGCGGGAACCATGTCAAAGCTGATGATTGTGATGGTTGTGTTGTTATCGCTGGCGGTGGCGGGGCTGTTTCTGGCGAAGCATGAAAACGCCAGCCTGCGCGCCTCGCTGGACAGGGTGAACAACGTCGCCAGTGAACAGCAGACGACCATCACCATGCTGAAAAATCAGCTTCATGTTGCCCTCACCAGGGCAGACAAAAACGAGCTGGCGCAGGTGGCACTGCGTCAGGAACTGGAGAACGCCGCGAAGCGTGAAGCACAGCGCGAGAAAACCATCACGAGGTTACTTAATGAAAACGAAGATTTTCGCCGCTGGTATGGTGCTGACCTGCCTGATGCTGTGCGCCGGTTGCACCAGCGCCCCGCCTGCACTGACGCCAGTGATTGTCCACAACGCCTGCCCGAAAGTGAGCCTTTGCCCGATGCCGGGCAGTGACCCGCAGACGAACGGCGATTTAAGTGCTGATATCCGGCAGCTTGAGAACGCGCTGGCACGCTGTGCCAGCCAGGTAAAAATGATTAAACACTGTCAGGACGTAAACGATGCTCAAACCCGACAGCCTGCGCAGGGCGCTGACTGATGCCGTCATGGTGCTGAAAACCAGTCCCGAGATGCTGCGGATATTCGTGGATAACGGGAGTATTGCCTCCACACTGGCGACGTCGCTGTCATTCGAAAAGCGTTACACGCTCAATGTGATTGTGACCGACTTTACCGGTGATTTTGACCTGCTCATCGTGCCGGTGCTGGCGTGGCTGCGGGAAAATCAGCCCGACATCATGACCACTGACGAAGGTCAGAAAAAGGGCTTCACGTTTTATGCAGACATCAACAATGACAGCAGCTTTGATATCAGCATCAGCCTGATGCTGACCGAGCGCACGCTGGTCAGTGAGGTGGACGGCGCGCTGCATGTGAAGAATATCCCGGAACCCACGCCGCCGGAGCCGGCCACCCGCCCGATGGAGCTTTATATCAATGGCGAACTGGTGAGCAAGTGGGATGAATGAGTTTAAGCGTTTTGAAGACCGGCTGGCGGGACTTATTGAATCGCTGTCACCGTCAGGGCGTCGGCGACTGAGCGCCGAACTGGCGAAACGTCTGCGTCAGAGTCAGCAGCGTCGGGTGATGGCACAGAAAGCCCCGGACGGCACACCCTACGCGCCACGCCAGCAGCAGAGCGCCAGAAAAAAGACCGGTCGTGTTAAGCGAAAAATGTTTGCGAAACTTATCACCAGTCGTTTTTTGCATATCCGCGCCAGCCCGGAACAGGCATCAATGGAATTTTACGGCGGGAAGTCGCCGAAAATCGCCAGTGTGCATCAGTTCGGTCTGTCGGAAGAAACCCGGAAAAACGGTAAGAAAATTGATTATCCGGCGCGTCCTCTGCTCGGCTTTACCGGTGAGGATGTGCAGATGATTGAAGAGATTATCCTGGCTCACCTTGAGCGTTAGTTTTATCCAGGCAGAGGCTGATGCGCAATTAAACATTGAGCGGCCATGCTGGTCGCTCAATGTTTAGAGGTTTATGAGTGATTTTTATTTGATGCTTTGTATTCTACAACCTTCTTATTGGCGTAAAGGAATTTTGTATATGACAGGAATATAACCAGACCTGAAATGAAATAGATGAGGGATATTATTAATAATGCTTTTTTTTGGCTGTTATTATCTTTAATCTCCTGACTTAACCATTCGGAGTCCTCCTCGTTTAGCTGTAAGAGCTTATTGCAGGCGATCTCAGGAAGTGTGTCTTTTATAAATACGTTTCGTAGCCTCTTGCAATCGGCAAGGCTATAAGTTTTATTGAATTCAACTGTTTTATTGTTGAAGGATAAAAGAACTTTGTCACTATAAACATAGTACATCATATTTTTATATGGTATGCCTATGGCATCTCTTACTATAGCGGATTGTTTGTTGTGTATATAACATGCGAAGAGAATATAAATAACACTGGACAGAATTACAATTATTGTTTTAATTATGTGTGGTGGTTTTGTTATGTCACCCCAGAAGCGAGTAAGAAAAAAATACGATGTTTTTAGTTTTCCATCAATCAGCCCCTGCTGTATCATTCTCACATCTTCGATGCCTGATACATTGATTCCGTTAATTATTTTAAATAGTTGAATGTCGCGCCATTTTTTGTCGAGCATTTTTAACTTTCTGTCTGAATACTCAAAATTGAAATGATGTGCAATAAACCTCATAAGATTACTTTTACCAAAGGTAATAAATGTTAATGCTATTAATAAAAATAGATACAAAGAGATAAACCACCACGCATTAGTCACATTATCACTGAACATTACGCTCTCCTCGAATGTTGTATGGTCGTTCTACAAATGAATCCAGATAGCATAACTTTTATATATTGTGCAATCTCACACGCATGAACACTCTCGCAAATATTCAGGAACTCGCGCGCGCACTGCGCAACATGATTCGTACCGGCCTTGTCGTCGAAACCAACCTTAAAGCCGGTCGCTGCCGTGTGCAGACCGGTGGCATGTGCACTGACTGGCTTCAGTGGCTGACCCATCGTGCCGGACGTTCGCGCACATGGTGGGCACCTTCCGTGGGGGAACAGGTGCTGATTCTGGCTGTGGGCGGTGAACTCGACACGGCGTTCGTTCTGCCGGGGATTTATTCCGGCGATAACCCCGCGCCGTCTGCGTCGGCGGATGCCCTGCATATCCGTTTCCCTGACGGGGCGGTGATTGAGTATGAACCCGAAACCAGTGCACTCACGGTAAGCGGAATTAAAACGGTCAGCGTGACGGCTTCTGATTCTGTTACTGCCACGGTGCCGGTGGTCATGGTGAAAGCATCAACCCGTGTCACCCTGGACACACCGGAGGTGGTCTGCACTAACAGACTGATTACCGGCACGCTGGAAGTGCAGAAGGGCGGGACGATGCGCGGCAACATTGAACACACCGGCGGTGAACTCTCATCAAACGGTAAGGTACTGCATACCCACAAACACCCAGGAGACAGCGGCGGCACAACCGGGAGTCCTCTATGACAGCACGTTATCTCGGAATGAATCGCAGTGATGGCCTGACTGTCACTGACCTTGAGCATATCAGCCAGAGTATCGGCGATATCCTGCGCACACCGGTCGGCTCACGGGTGATGCGTCGTGATTACGGCTCGTTGCTGGCATCAATGATTGACCAGCCGCAGACCCCGGCGCTTGAGTTGCAGATTAAGGTCGCCTGTTACATGGCGGTGCTGAAATGGGAACCCCGCGTCACCCTGTCATCCGTCACCACTGAGCGCAGTTTTGACGGGCGAATGACGGTCACGTTAACCGGCCAGCACAACGACACCGGCCAGCCACTTTCGTTAACCATCCCTGTGAGTTGAAACCATGCCGATTATCGACCTGAACCAGCTACCCGCACCGGATGTGGTCGAGGAGCTGGACTTTGAAACCATTCTCGCTGAACGCAAGGCGACACTGATTTCTCTTTACCCGGAAGACCAGCAGGAGGCGGTCGCCCGTACCCTGACACTGGAATCCGAGCCTCTCGTCAAACTGCTGGAGGAAAATGCTTATCGTGAGCTTATCTGGCGTCAGCGTGTGAATGAGGCCGCACGGGCGGTGATGCTGGCCTGTGCCGCCGGTAATGACCTTGATGTGATTGGTGCCAATTACAACACCACGCGCCTGATTATTACTCCGGCAGATGATTCGACCATCCCGCCGACACCGGCAGTGATGGAATCTGACACGGATTATCGTCTGCGTATTCAGCAGGCGTTTGAAGGCTTAAGCGTCGCCGGGTCGGTGGGAGCCTATCAGTATCATGGTCGCAGTGCCGACGGGCGTGTCGCGGATATCTCTGTCACCAGTCCGTCTCCGGCCTGCGTCACCATCTCCGTGCTGTCACGTGAAAATAACGGTGTGGCATCCGAAGATCTGCTGGCGGCGGTGCGTAACGCCCTTAATGGCGAGGACGTCAGGCCGGTGGCCGACCGCGTGACCGTGCAGTCTGCCGCCATTGTTGAATACCAGATAAACGCCACGCTTTACCTTTACCCTGGTCCCGAAAGCGAACCCATCCGCGCTGCCGCCGTGAAAAAACTGGAAGCGTATATCACGGCACAGCACCGGCTGGGGCGTGACATCCGTCTGTCTGCCATTTATGCCGCTTTGCATGTGGAAGGTGTGCAGCGTGTCGAACTGGCTGCACCACTGGCCGACATCGTGCTCAACAGTACGCAGGCGTCTTTCTGTACTGAATACCGCGTCGTGACCGGAGGCTCGGATGAGTGATTCGCGACTGCTGCCGACCGGCTCATCACCGCTTGAGGTCGCCGCCGCAAAAGCCTGTGCGGAAATTGAAAAAACGCCGGTCAGTATTCGTGAGCTGTGGAACCCGGATACCTGTCCGGCAAATTTGCTGCCGTGGCTGGCGTGGGCGTTTTCGGTCGACAGGTGGGATGAGAAGTGGCCGGAAGCGACAAAACGCGCCGTTATCCGCGATGCGTATTTCATCCACTGTCATAAAGGCACTATAGGTGCAATCCGGCGTGTGGTGGAGCCGCTCGGCTATCTCATCAACGTGACGGAGTGGTGGGAAAACAGTGACCCGCCCGGCACCTTCCGGCTTGATATTGGTGTACTGGAAAGTGGCATCACAGAGGCAATGTATCAGGAAATGGAACGGCTGATTGCTGATGCCAAACCTGCAAGCCGTCACCTTATTGGCCTGAACATTACCCGGGACATTCCCGGCTACCTGTTCGCCGGTGGTGTGGCTTACGACGGCGATGTAATTACGGTTTACCCCGGATAAGTGAGGAATAATGAGCACAAAATTCAAAACCGTTATCACCACTGCCGGTGCAGCAAAGCTGGCAGCGGCAACCGCGCCGGGAGGGCGGAAGGTCAACATTACCACGATGGCCGTCGGGGATGGCGGTGGTAAATTGCCTGTCCCGGATGCCGGACAGACCGGGCTTATCCATGAAGTCTGGCGACATGCGCTGAACAAAATCAGCCAGGACAAACGAAACAGTAATTATATTATCGCAGAGCTGGTTATTCCGCCGGAGGTGGGCGGTTTCTGGATGCGTGAGCTTGGCCTGTACGATGATGCGGGAACGTTAATTGCCGTGGCGAACATGGCCGAAAGTTATAAGCCAGCCCTTGCCGAAGGCTCAGGACGTTCGCAGACCTGCCGCATGGTCATTATCGTCAGCAGTGTGGCCTCAGTGGATCTGACCATCGACACCACAACGGTGATGGCGACGCAGGATTACGTTGATGACAAAATTGCAGAGCACGAACAGTCACGACGTCACCCGGACGCCTCGCTGACCGCAAAAGGTTTTACTCAGTTAAGCAATGCGACCAACAGCACGTCTGAAACACTGGCCGCAACGCCGAAAGCGGTTAAGGCCGCATATGACCTTGCTAACGGGAAATATACCGCACAGGACGCTACCACAGCGCGAAAAGGTCTTGTCCAGCTAAGTAGTGCGACCAACAGCATGTCTGAAACGCTCGCCGCAACACCAAAAGCGGTTAAGGCAGCGTATGACCTTGCTAACGGGAAATACACTGCACAGGACGCCACCACAGCGCGAAAAGGTCTTGTCCAGCTCAGTAGCGTCACCAACAGCGATTCTGAAACGCTTGCGGCAACGCCAAAGGCGGTTAAGACAGCGTATGACCTTGCTAACGGGAAATACACTGCACAGGATGCCACCACCGCGCGAAAAGGTCTTGTCCAGCTCAGTAGCGCCACCAACAGCGATTCTGAAACGCTGGCTGCAACATCAAAAGCGGTAAAGTCTGCCTATGACAATGCTGAAAAACGTCTTCAGAAAGATCAGAACGGTGCGGATATTCCGGGAAAGGATACCTTCACGAAAAATATCGGTGCCTGTCGTGCTTATAGCGGCGCTTTGAGCACTGAAGCCGGAAACTGGACAACCGCTCAGTTTATTGAATGGCTGGATTCCCGTGGTGCATTTAATCATCCGTACTGGATGTGCAAAGGCTCCTGGTCATATGCAAATAACAAAATCATTACGGATACCGGATGTGGTGATATCCACCTGGCTGGTTGTGTCGTCGAGGTCATGGGAACTAAATCTGCAATCACTATCCGAGTGACCACGCCGACAACATCAAGCGGTGGCGGTACAACCAGCGCGCAATTCACTTACATAAATCATGGGGACGGCTACTCCCCCAGCTGGCGTCGTGACTGGAATCGTCAGGGCGACGCAATGACCGGAACGATTAATCAGGATGGCGGAAGCCAGAATGCCTATATGTCTACGGCCTTATGTTCAGGCACCAGAGGCGGCAAAAAATATCTCAGAAAGTTTCGTGGTGGAGAAGGAGACACTATCTGGCATGAAACAGTACAGGGCGGGGTAGTTCGCTGGGCGACTGGTAATACTGATGCTCAGGAAGAATTATCACTCAGCTCCGCTTATGGTCTCCGTTCAAGAGGTGAGATTACATCAAGCAGTGCTAATGGTCTGCGCATTGCTTATGGCAATTATGGATTCTTTATCAGGAATGATGGCAGCAGCACTTATTTTATGTTGACTAAATCAGGTGACAGATTAGGCACTTATAATAATTTAAGACCACTGATTATAAATGATGCCACGGGTGCTGTATCAATGGGGCATGGCCTGAGTGTTACAGGTGATATTGTCTCAAGCACCAAAGTACGTGCCGGTAGCGGGAAAAAGTTCACGGTCAGCAGCAGCAATACATCCACGAAGGAAGCCGCATTCAATTTGTGGGGAAACTCAAGTCGTCCTGTGGTGGCTGAATTAGGTGATGATGCAGGCTGGCATTTTTACAGTCAGAGAAATACAGATAACAGCATCACTTTTGCTGTTAACGGGCAGGTATCACCATCTAACTATGGAAACTTTGATTCACGCTATGTCCGGGATATCCGGCTTGGTGGTGCTGCCACATACAAACCTGCGAACAATGGTATGACATGGACACATCAGGCACCGTCCGGGTGTGTATATTCCGGCATTATTGTTCAGGATACCGGCTCAAACTCTGCCGATAACATTGGTGGCGTATATTACAGACCGGTGCAGAAATACATTAACGGGACTTGGTATAACGTGGCGCAGGTATAATTTATGCAGCATTTGATAAATATAACGGCAGGTAATCCAAAAACGGTTGAACAATATCAATTGACAAAAGACTTTGATGTTGTCTGGTTTTTTTCAGAAGATGGTAAGAACTGGTACGAAGAACAAAAGTATTTTGCTGATGACACGCTAAAAATAGCGTACGACAAAGATAATATCATCCGCTATGTGGAAAAGGATGTGACAGCTATCAGACCGGATGGATTAAGTGTGGTTGAAGTGGCGGATATTACTGCTAACCGACGGGCGGACATTTCAGGGGGCTGGATGTTTAAGGGCGGCAAAGTGATTAAACGCATTTATACGGCAGAGGAATTGCAGCAGCAGGCAGAAAACCGGAAAGCCAGACTTCTTGCAGATGCTGAATCCGTGATTTTGCCGCTGGAGCGCGCTGTCAGGCTGAATATGGCTACAGAGGAGGAGCGCACACGACTGGAAGCATGGGAACGCTACAGCGTTCTGGTCAGTCGTGTGGATCCTGCAAATCCTGAATGGCCGGAAATGCCGCAATAAGTTGTATGAGCTCTGGTGTGAGCTTACATATCTATGGCACAGAGTAAAGACTAATCTGACAGTCCGCTCTGTGCCAGGAGCAGCCATTGCTAAGTCCATCCTGTATTGTGCAGGTCAGCTCGTTTTTAAAGAGTCCGGCCATCATCTTACTGGTACAGACACCATATACTTTGTGACGGTCAGGCTACATATGCACAACTCAACTTATTCATCTATTTTTTGCTTTAGCATGTCAGTGTTGCTTTCTCGTCGGCGGGTGAGCGGTGACCTGACCTGTCGATAAAGGAACGTAGCACGTTTTATGCAACACCCGCATGCGGCAGAAAATTATTGCCGAACGTTTACCCCTGTCAACAAGCTTTACTTTCTGAGGCGCGCCAGCCCGCGAGGAAAACAATCTGAACATCAAACAATTAATGACACAAGAAATACGATTAAAGATTTTTTTGTGCATGCCGATAGTGCTTTTTTAAAAGGAGAAATCTATGTCTGTCACAATTCAGGGAAATACCTCAACCGTTATTTCAAACAACTCCGCCCCAGAAGGAACATCAGAAATAGCCAAAATCACAAGACAAATTCAGGTGCTGACTGAAAAGCTTGGGAAAATCTCATCGGAAGAGGGGATGACGACACAGCAGAAAAAAGAATTAGCTGCATTGGTACAGAAGCAAATTGAAAGCCTCAGGGCTCAACTGGAGCAGTTGTTAAGGCAGCAGGCAGAGAAAAAGAATAAAGACGCGACAGTTCAGCCTGATAAAAAAGAAGAGAAAAAAGACGATACAAATACCGCTGGCACCATTGATATTTACGTCTAAGTGACAGCCGTATTGTGGCCCTCATCGGGCCACTTTTCGCCATCAGCCTTTTCTTTAAAGACATATTATCTTTGTATCATTTCTGATAGTTAACATTACAAGATATAAGTAATGGACGCACTCCCAATTAGTCTATTTAAATCGCCACGAGTTTAACTGACAACCCATGATCAATTATGAATTGCAACTATTTCTGTAGTCACTTTTGTGGGGACAGTCCACAAAACTGCCAACTTCCGCTTCTCGCTCAAAGCAGACTGTCAGATTTGATAGCGTTTGGGCTATGTAAATTGTCAGTTGGAAAATGAGTGAGTGCAAATCATGGCAGGCTGGCGGATTACCCGCCTTTTCTTTGTCTGTTGTTTCATCCCCTGACCAGCCAGGTCAAATAGCGTCTCATGCTCTGCACAACAGAAAATAGTTGCACCCATTAACCACGGAGTTAAACGGATGAGTGACTATCATCATGGCGTGCAGGTGCTGGAGATTAACGACGGCACCCGCGTCATTTCCACCGTATCCACTGCCATTGTCGGCATGGTCTGCACGGCCAGCGATGCGGATGCGGAAACCTTTCCCCTCAATAAACCTGTGCTGATTACCAATGTGCAGAGCGCAATTGCAAAGGCCGGTAAAAAAGGCACGCTGGCGGCGTCGCTGCAGGCCATCGCCGACCAGTCAAAACCGGTCACCGTTGTTGTGCGCGTGGAAGACGGCACCGGCGACGACGAGGAAACGAAACTTGCGCAGACCGTTTCCAATATCATCGGCACCACCGACGAAAACGGTCAGTACACCGGACTGAAAGCCCTGCTGGCGGCGGAGTCAGTAACCGGTGTTAAACCGCGTATTCTCGGCGTGCCGGGACTGGACACCAAAGAGGTGGCTGTTGCACTGGCATCAGTCTGTCAGAAGCTGCGCGCTTTCGGGTATATCAGCGCATGGGGCTGTAAAACTATTTCCGAGGTGAAAGCCTACCGCCAGAATTTCAGCCAGCGTGAGCTGATGGTCATCTGGCCGGATTTCCTCGCATGGGATACGGTCAGCAGCACCACCGCCACCGCGTATGCCACCGCCCGTGCGCTGGGGCTGCGTGCTAAAATCGACCAGGAGCAGGGCTGGCATAAAACGTTGTCCAACGTCGGGGTAAATGGTGTTACCGGCATCAGCGCATCTGTATTCTGGGATTTGCAGGAGTCCGGCACCGATGCTGACCTGCTTAACGAGTCAGGCGTCACTACGCTGATTCGCCGCGACGGTTTCCGCTTCTGGGGTAACCGTACCTGCTCTGATGACCCGCTGTTCCTCTTTGAAAACTATACCCGCACCGCGCAGGTGCTGGCCGACACGATGGCTGAGGCGCACATGTGGGCGGTGGACAAGCCCATCACCGCAACGCTGATTCGCGACATCGTTGACGGCATCAATGCCAAATTTCGTGAGCTGAAAACAAACGGCTATATCGTGGATGCGACCTGCTGGTTCAGCGAAGAATCCAACGATGCGGAAACCCTCAAGGCCGGAAAACTGTATATCGACTATGACTATACCCCGGTGCCTCCTCTTGAAAACCTGACCCTGCGCCAGCGTATTACCGATAAATACCTGGCAAATCTGGTCACCTCGGTTAACAGCAATTAAGGAGCCTGACCGATGGCAATGCCGCGCAAACTCAAGTTAATGAACGTCTTTCTGAACGGCTACAGCTATCAGGGCGTTGCAAAGTCCGTCACGCTGCCAAAACTGACCCGTAAGCTCGAAAACTATCGCGGTGCGGGGATGAACGGCAGCGCACCGGTAGACCTCGGCCTTGATGACGATGCGCTGTCAATGGAGTGGTCGCTCGGGGGCTTCCCGGATTCGGTTATCTGGGAGCTTTACGCCTCAATCGGCGTGGATGCCGTCCCGATTCGTTTTGCAGGCTCTTACCAGCGTGACGATACCGGCGAAACGGTGGCCGTCGAGGTGGTCATGCGTGGACGTCAGAAAGAAATCGACACCGGCGAGGGGAAACAGGGAGAAGACACCGAGTCGAAAATCTCCGTGGTCTGCACCTATTTCCGGCTGACGATGGACGGTAAGGAGCTGGTCGAAATCGACACCATCAACATGATTGAGAAGGTGAACGGCGTCGACCGGCTGGAGCAACACCGCCGCAATATCGGCCTGTGATTTTCATCCGGTCAGCCAGGCTGACCGGTTAACCCTGATTCAGAAGTGAGAAAACCATGAACAAAGAAAATGTCATTACCCTGGACAATCCGGTCAAGCGTGGTGAGCAGGTCATCGAACAGGTCACGCTGATGAAACCTAACGCCGGGACGCTGCGCGGTGTCAGTCTGGCAGCGGTCGCGAACTCCGAAGTCGATGCACTGATTAAGGTGCTGCCGCGCATGACGGCACCGATGCTGACCGAGCAGGAAGTCGCCGCGCTGGAACTGCCTGACCTTGTGGCGCTGGCCGGTAAGGTGGTCGGTTTT
This sequence comes from Escherichia sp. SCLE84, assembly GCF_012584495.1. Lineage (NCBI taxonomy): Bacteria > Pseudomonadati > Pseudomonadota > Gammaproteobacteria > Enterobacterales > Enterobacteriaceae > Escherichia > Escherichia sp. SCLE84. The sequence goes on from NZ_CP051430.1 coordinate 23,892, forward strand.
TTGTCGCCGAACTCGGTGCAGTGACGTTTCCAAAAAATCTCTCGGTCGATGACCTGATGGCGGATGTGGCAGTGATATTTCACTGGCCGCCATCAGAACTGTATCCCATGAGCCTGACCGAACTCATCACATGGCGCGAAAAGGCGCTCCGGCGAAGCGGAAACACGAATGAGTAACAATGTAAAATTACAGGTATTGCTCAGGGCTGTTGACCAGGCATCCCGCCCGTTTAAATCCATCCGCACAGCGAGCAAATCGCTGTCGGGGGATATCCGGGAAACACAAAAATCACTGCGCGAGCTGAACGGTCAGGCGTCCCGTATTGAGGGATTTCGCAAGACCAGTGCACAGCTCGCCGTGACTGGTCATGCACTTGAAAAGGCTCGGCAGGAAGCCGAAGCCCTTGCCACACAGTTTAAAAACACCGAACGTCCGACCCGTGCTCAGGCGAAAGTGCTGGAATCCGCAAAGCGTGCGGCGGAGGACTTACAGGCGAAATATAACCGCCTGACGGATTCCGTTAAACGCCAGCAGCGGGAACTGGCCGCTGTGGGAATTAATACCCGCAATCTTGCACATGATGAGCAGGGACTGAAAAACCGTATCAGTGAAACCACCGCACAGCTTAACCGTCAGCGCGACGCGCTGGCGCGTGTCAGTGCGCAACAGGCAAAACTTAACGCAGTAAAACAGCGTTATCAGTCCGGAAAGGAACTGGCCGGAAATATGGCCTCAGTGGGCGCTGCCGGTGTGGGGATTGCGGCGGCGGGAACGATGGCCGGTGTTAAGCTACTGATGCCCGGTTATGAGTTTGCGCAGAAAAACTCAGAATTGCAGGCCGTGCTAGGTGTGGCAAAAGACTCCGCCGAAATGGCCGCACTCCGCAAGCAGGCGCGCCAGCTCGGTGACAATACTGCCGCCTCGGCGGATGATGCAGCCGGTGCACAGATTATCATTGCGAAAGCCGGTGGGGATGTTGATGCCATTCAGGCGGCAACGCCGGTCACGCTGAATATGGCACTGGTGAACCGCCGCACGATGGAAGAAAACGCCGCCCTGCTGATGGGGATGAAATCCGCCTTTCAGCTTTCAAACGATAAGGTCGCTCATATCGGGGATGTTCTCTCCATGACGATGAACAAAACCGCCGCCGATTTTGACGGCATGAGCGATGCGCTGACCTATGCCGCACCAGTGGCAAATAATGCCGGTGTCAGCATTGAAGAAACCGCCGCAATGGTCGGGGCGCTGCATGATGCAAAAATCACAGGCTCAATGGCGGGGACGGGAAGCCGTGCCGTGTTAAGTCGCCTGCAGGCACCAACGGGAAAAGCATGGGATGCACTCAAAGAGCTTGGCGTGAAAACCTCAGACAGTAAAGGGAATACCCGACCAGTATTTACCATTCTGAAAGAAATGCAGGCCAGTTTTGAGAAAAACCGGCTCGGTACTGCCCAGCAGGCTGAATACATGAAAACCATTTTCGGGGAGGAGGCCAGCTCAGCCGCCGCCGTGCTGATGACTGCCGCCTCAACCGGAAAGCTGGACAAACTGACCGCGGCGTTTAAAGCCTCAGACGGGAAGACCGCAGAGCTGGTAAATATCATGCAGGACAATCTCGGCGGTGACTTTAAGGAGTTTCAGTCCGCTTATGAGGCGGTGGGGACTGACCTGTTTGACCAGCAGGAAGGCGCACTGCGTAAGCTCATGCAGACGGCCACAAAGTATGTGTTAAAACTCGACGGCTGGATACAGAAAAACAAATCACTGGCGTCAACCATTGGTCTCATTGCCGGTGGCGCACTGGCGCTGACTGGCATCATCGGTGCAATTGGTCTTGTAGCCTGGCCGGTTATCACCGGCATCAATGCCATCATCGCGGCAGCAGGCGCAATGGGGGCAATCTTCACGACGGTTGGCAGTGCTGTTATGACGGCCATCGGGGCGATTAGCTGGCCGGTTGTGGCCGTGGTGGCTGCAATTGTCGCCGGGGCGTTGCTTATCCGTAAATACTGGGAGCCTGTCAGCGCATTCTTTGGCGGTGTGGTTGAAGGGCTGAAAGCAGCATTTGCGCCGGTGGGGGAACTGTTCACGCCACTTAAGCCGGTATTTGACTGGCTGGGTGAAAAGTTACAGGCTGCGTGGCAGTGGTTTAAAAACCTGATTGCACCGGTCAAAGCCACCCAGGACACCCTGAACCGTTGCCGTGACACGGGCGTCATGTTCGGGCAGGCACTGGCTGACGCGCTGATGCTGCCGCTTAATGCGTTCAACAAATTACGCAGCGGCATTGACTGGGTACTGGAAAAGCTCGGGGTCATCAACAAAGAGTCAGACACACTTGACCAGACCACCGCCAGAACTCATGCCGCCACGTATGGCACCGGTGGTTATATTCCGGCGACCAGCTCTTATGCAGGCTATCAGGCTTATCAGCCGGTCACGGCACCGGCTGGCCGCTCTTATGTGGACCAGAGTAAAAACGAATATCACATCAGCCTGACGGGTGGTACTGCGCCGGGGACACAGCTTGACCGCCAGTTACAGGATACACTCGAAAAATACGAGCGGGATAAACGTGCGCGCGCCCGTGCCAGCATGATGCATGACGGTTAAGGAGGTGACGAAAAATGATGCTCGCGTTAGGTATGTTTGTTTTTATGCGCCAGACGCTGCCACACCAGACCATGCAGCGTGAATCAGATTATCGCTGGCCGTCAAATTCCCGTATCGGTAAACGGGACGCCTACCAGTTTCTCGGTGTTGGCGATGAAAACATCACGCTTGCCGGTGTGCTTTATCCTGAACTGACCGGCGGAAAGCTGACGATGACCACGCTCAGGCTGATGGCAGAGGAAGGCCGGGCGTGGCCGTTGCTGGATGGCACCGGCATGATTTACGGCATGTATGTCATCAGCAAGGTGAGTGAAACAGGGAGTATTTTCTTTGCAGACGGCACACCCCGAAAAATTGATTTTACGCTGTCGCTCACCCGTGTTGATGAATCACTGGCCGCGCTTTATGGCGATATCGGTAAACAGGCGGAATCGCTCATCGGTAAGGCTGGCAGTATGGCGACCAGATTCACGGGTATGACGGGGGTGGGATAATGCTGGATGCACTGACATTTGATGCAGGCAGTACGCTGACGCCGGATTACATGCTGATGCTCGACAGCAGGGATATTACCAGCAATATCAGTGACCGTCTGATGAGCATGACCCTGACGGATAACCGGGGCTTTGAGGCTGACCAGCTTGATATTGAACTGAACGATGCCGACGGGCAGGTCGGGCTGCCGGTTCGTGGCGCTGTCCTGACGGTGTATATCGGCTGGAAAGGTTTTGCCCTGGTATGCAAAGGGAAATTTACCGTTGATGAGGTTGAACACCGGGGCGCACCGGATGTGGTCACCATCCGCGCCCGGAGTGCAGATTTCCGCGGGACGCTCAATTCCCGCCGTGAAGGCTCCTGGCATGACACCACGCTCGGTGCGATTGTTGAGGCGATAGCCTCCCGTAACAGGCTGGAAGCCAGTGTCGCTCCGTCACTGGCCGGAATTAAAATCCCGCACATCGACCAGTCGCAGGAGTCTGATGCGAAATTCCTGACCCGTCTTGCAGAACGCAACGGCGGTGAGGTGTCGGTAAAAATGGGAAAACTGCTGTTTCTCAAAGCGGGGCAGGGGGTGACTGCCAGCGGTAAAAAAATCCCGCAGATTACCATCACCCGCAGCGACGGTGACCGTCATCATTTTGCGATTGCTGACCGTGGAGCCTATACCGGCGTAACGGCAAAGTGGTTACACACCAAAGACCCGAAACCACAAAAGCAGAAGGTAAAACTGAAACGCAAAAAGAAAGAAAAACACCTGCGCGCACTGGAGCACCCGAAAGCGAAACCGGTCACGCAGAAGAAAGCGCCAAAAGTACCGGAAGCGCGCGAAGGTGAATACATGGCCGGTGAGGCTGACAACGTTTTTGCCCTGACTACGGTATATGCCACGAAAGCGCAGGCCATGCGCGCCGCTCAGGCGAAGTGGGATAAACTGCAACGGGGTGTGGCGGAGTTCTCCATCAGCCTGGCTACCGGTCGGGCAGATATTTACACGGAAACACCGGTTAAAGTGTCAGGCTTTAAGCGCGTCATAGACGAGCAGGACTGGACAATCACTAAGGTGACACATTTTCTGAATAATAGCGGCTTCACGACGTCCCTGGAGCTTGAGGTCAGGCTTTCTGATGTGGAGTACGAAACAGAAGATGATGAGTAATGTTTTTGTTTTATCTGTTTGTTTTATAAGGATAAATTAACTAAAATGACACCATCAACAAAACCGGAAGAGGTGCTCGCGATGTTTCATTGTCCTTTATGCCAGCATGCCGCACATGCGCGTACAAGTCGCTATATCACTGACACGACAAAAGAGCGTTATCACCAGTGTCAGAACGTGAATTGCAGCGCCACGTTCATCACTTATGAGTCGGTACAGCGATACATCGTGAAGCCGGGAGAAGTCCACGCCGTAAGGCCGCACCCGTTGCCGTCAGGGCAGCAAATTATGTGGATGTAATTAGAAACAGGAAGCCCCTCAGTCGAGGGGCTTTTTTTGTCGATGTGGTCAATGTGTGGACGTGACCAGAAATAAATCCTTTTATTTCAATTTGTTGTTCGTAAAAAATAAGCCCGTGTAAGGGAGATTACACAGGCTAAGGAGGTGGTTCCTGGTACAGCTAGCATTTTATGGGTTATGTTTTTCAGCGAAACGGATGATAACCTTAATAAATGCAGCTGTATGTGATCGGTTTCTAAGAATTTTCCATCCGGGAAAAATAATCGAAATTAATCACTTACCGTGGGGATTACGCGTGGTTTCCCCGGAGAAATTACGCATCAGCAGCGCGTAATTGAGCTCAAGATCCTGCGGGACCGGGAGCCACACAGTATAACCATCGCCTGGTGCTATCGGCATAGCTTCGCCTTTGGCGTTTTCCATGTGCTCAAGGGTAAAATTAATGTTGCCTTGCGGCGTCATCAGCTCAAGGCTGTCGCCAACGGAGAATTTATTTTTCACCGCTACCGCCGCGAGGTCCCCCTTGCGCTCACCGGTAAACTCACCAACAAACTGCTGGCGGTCAGAAACTGAATAACCGTATTCGTAGTTCTGATAATCGTCGTGAGTATGACGACGCAGGAAACCTTCGGTATAGCCACGATGCGCCAGACCTTCCAGAGTTTCCAGCAGGCTGGTATCGAACGGTTTTCCCGCAGCGGCGTCATCGATAGCTTTGCGGTAAACCTGTGCGGTGCGTGCACAATAGTAGAAAGATTTGGTACGACCTTCGATTTTCAGCGAATGCACGCCCATTTTGGTCAGGCGTTCTACATGGGCGATGGCGCGCAGATCTTTCGAGTTCATGATGTAAGTGCCGTGCTCATCTTCAAACGCGGTCATATACTCGCCCGGACGCTGGGCCTCTTCGATCATAAACACTTTGTCGGTTGGTGCGCCGATACCCAGCGTCGGCTCAACATTTTGCACCGGAATCGGCTCGTACTTGTGTACGATGTTGCCAACATCATCTTCTTTCCCTTCCTGGACGTTGTACTCCCAGCGGCAGGCGTTGGTGCAGGTGCCCTGGTTCGGGTCGCGCTTGTTGATATAGCCAGAGAGCAGGCAGCGACCGGAGTAGGCCATGCACAGCGCGCCGTGAACGAAGATCTCGATCTCCATATCCGGCACCTGATTGCGGATCTCTTCAATCTCTTCCAGCGACAGCTCGCGAGAGAGGATCACGCGGGTCAGGCCCATTTGCTGCCAGAATTTCACCGTCGCCCAGTTCACGGCGTTAGCCTGCACCGAAAGGTGGATCGGCATTTCAGGGAAGTGCTCACGCACCAGCATAATCAGCCCTGGATCGGACATAATCAGCGCATCCGGCCCCATTTCCACCACCGGTTTCAGGTCACGGATAAAGGTTTTCAGCTTGGCGTTGTGCGGTGCAATGTTGACCACGACATAAAACTTTTTCCCCAGCGCGTGGGCTTCATTGATGCCGAGCTGAAGATTTTCGTGGTTGAATTCGTTGTTGCGCACACGCAGGGAATAACGCGGCTGGCCCGCATAAACAGCATCTGCGCCATAAGCGAAAGCGTAACGCATATTTTTCAGCGTTCCCGCCGGGGAAAGGAGTTCCGGTTTAAACATAATTCTCTCGTTCTGATGACAGGTCAGATCCGCTTCACCTGATGAAGCGGTTAGGGGAGTGCCCCCACTTTAAGGGCGGGCATTGTAGCGCAATCGGCGGGTTTAGCTCCAGTGTAAATGTCTGGTGGCGTCCTGGTTTTGGTTAAGGATACGAATGACGATAATTTCCCCTGGTGATTGCAGGAAATAAATGACGTGGCGTTCAAAAGGAAGAACAAAAATACCTTCGCCTAATTCAGGTCTGGGCGTACCTATATTATTGTTACTCAGAATCTGGAGAACGTCTGAAAGATGTTCCACATATCTGTCGGCTTGTGGTTCGCCGAAATGGTGATAGCTGTAATACCAGATGCCTTCTAAATCCTCATTGGCTTTTGGCATGAGTTTAATAATACGCACATTATTTCCTTATCCCTGCTTTCACCTTCCGTAAGAACGCGTCCTTTTCCCACGGCTGAGCTTCACCACTACTCAACCCTTCTGCGAGCATGTCACGTAACGCTTGCAGGCGAGACTCTGCTTGCTTTTCTCGAAGTAATCGCAGTGACTCACGGATCACTTCGCTTTGGGTGCGATAGTCGCCGGATTCAATTAAGGACTCGATAAATTCACGCAACTCATCGCCGAGATCAACCGTCATCGTTCTGGCCATTTTACGCCCGCCTGTAAGTAAAAATCTTACATCAGTGTATGTCATAAACCGGATAGCGTCACGAAAGTATTAGAAGATATTTTGGCACATGAACATGTTCAGGAGGATAAGTATGGGATGGTAAACAAAGAAAGCACAACGAGTGCTCGTCAGTGCCCACTATTTTAATGGCGGCGGTTACTCTTAATTATTAATAACTAAGCGTTATTTGGATATAAAGCCGGACGCCAACAACCCACGCCCGGCATCGTAATTACGTATTGTCTTTCACCGTCTGGCTTGTGCCATTGGCTTTAACGGAGGCAATTCCGGTTTCACGAGATTGCGCGGTGGCGTACATCTGGCTGGAGCCGATAATTTGATGATTAGCGGCTTTCAGATTGAAATAGAATTTGCCGTTACTTGCCGTTTTTTTCTCATAGCGTTCTTCTTGCGGGCTGTTGCTACGCACCGACGCGATGCCCTTTTCCGCAGAGGCTTTTGAGGTATACAGCTCGCTGGTGAGGATAGTCTCACCATTGCCCGCTTTTAGCACAAACCGGAACTGATTATCACTGCTCTCACTGAGTTCAAACCAACCAGCCATAATGACTCCTTGATTGAAATTGTGTATCGAAAACAGCATCTAAAGGTGCTGTTTACCGATTAAAGTATGAGCGATTTTCTGATGCCTGCCAGGGCGGAGAGATAATGTCAGTTTGCTGACCATGCGTGGGATAATGTTGCCGGATCGGGTCTGAACGCCATCTCCGGCTAACAAAATAATGTCGCTAAAACTAAACGATGCGGCAGGCGTCGGCTTCCCAGCGGTAACCGACGCCGTAAACGGCGCGGATAAATGACTGTTCGGCGTCGAGAGATTCCAGCTTGCGGCGCAGGTTTTTAATGTGGCTGTCAATGGTGCGGTCGGTTACTACGCGGTAGTCGTCATAAAGATGATTGAGCAATTGCTCGCGGGAGAACACTTTTCCTGGTTCATGAGAGAGCGTTTTCAACAGACGAAATTCCGCAGGTGTCAGGTCAAGCATTTTACCGCGCCATGAAGCCTGAAAACGACCTTCGTCGATAATCAACGGGCTTTCAGCATCCTGTTGCTGCAACTCGCGCTGCGGTTTGCAACGGCGCAAAATGGTTTTGACGCGCGCTACCACTTCCCGTGGGCTGTACGGCTTACAGATATAATCATCTGCGCCAATCTCCAGCCCCAGCAGGCGATCGATCTCTTCGATTTTTGCCGTCACCATCACGATCGGAATGTCAGAAAAACGACGAATTTCCCGGCACAGCGTCAGGCCATCGGTGCCAGGGAGCATCAGATCTAACAGGATCAGATCCGGTGGTGTCTGGCGCACATACGGCAGTACCTGATCGCCGTGGCTGATAAGCGTCGGCGCATAGCTCGCAGCACGCAGATAATCAATGAGCAACTGCCCCAGCTTCGGTTCATCTTCCACGATCAAAATACGCGGTGTGTTTTCGTCGATTGGTAACTCGGTCATACTTCTCTCTGTAAATCCCGTTCCAGCGGTAACTCTACTGTAATGCTTACCCCGCCAAAAGGCGAATGGGCAGCAATAATGCGACCATTATGTGCTTCAACAATGTTCAGGCAAATCGCCAGCCCCAGCCCGGAACCGCCGCTGGCACGGTTGCGGGAACCTTCGGTGCGATAAAAACGTTCAAACAATTTTTGTAGCTGATCGTCACTGACACCTGGCGCACTGTCGGCAAAGGTCAGGCGCACCGTTTTGTCGCGCTGCCCGGCAGAGATTTGCAGGCTGCCGCCGCTGTCAGTGTAGCGCAGGCTGTTTTCCAGTAAGTTATTGAATAACTGCATTAAACGGTCGCGATCGCCAAATACGGTAATACTGTCTGGCAGGGAAAATTGCAGTTTCAGGCCACGACTGGCGAATCGTTCGCGAAATGCGCCGCCCGCCACTTCCAGCAGTGGGATCAAATCTACCGGTGCTTTTTGATAGGCGAGAGCGCCTTCATCAGACATCGACAACTGATGGAGATCGTCAACCAGTTTGGTCAGTGTACCGACCTCCGCCTGTAAAGACGCCACCGTCTCCGGCGTGAATTTACGCACGCCATCCTGAATGGCTTCCAGTTCACCGCGCAGCACCGCTAATGGCGTACGCAGTTCGTGAGAAATATCGGCCATAAAATCGCGCCGCATTTGCTGGTTTTTCTCCAGTGTGCTGGCAAGCTGGTTGAAGTCTTGCGCCAGTTTGCCCAGTTCATCTTCACTGGTGGGCGTTACGCGGGTAGTGAAATCGCCCGCCGCCAGTTTGTGCGTGCCATCGACAAGTCGTTTTACCGGTGCCAGTAAACCGCGCGCCAGCAGAAAGGTGGCGAGCGCCGCGAGTAACGTTGCCAGAGCGACAATCAACCAGCTGGTTTGCCGCTGTTGTTTATCGAAATTGATATCAGTATTGCGCGTTAACCGCTCAACGGGGGAGGCGATCACCGCGCCAACTTCCGCACCGTTGACCAGAATGGGTCGCCGTGTACCGTCAGGTGGAATCGGCGCTCGCGGACCAACCAGCACTTTGTTGTTTTGATCAACCACCCAGAACTGGGTACGCCAGCCGTGCGGTGGCATACCCGGGCCGGGTTTATCTTCCGAATTATCGTGTTCAAATGAACGCAGGATCTGAAAGACAAAGCGATCATTGTTGCGCAGGAAGCGCCAGTTGCCATGCTGCGCATACTGCTCGCCAAGCGCATCACTTAACAGTTGTAATCGCTGTTCATTACCATGCTTGATGTAATCAATAAAGCCACGCTCAAAACTGATACGCACCGCCCAGTGCATACTGATCAGCAAGACAATGCAGGTGGCGAAAATCGCCAGAAACAGTTTGCCGGTAATACCGGGTCGCCAGAACTTCATTGCGCGCTCCTTTTTCGCCGCGAAATAGCTACATTTTGATGCGTATCGTTCGGCACTCTGGCAAAGATGAACGCCGGAAGGGCGATGATCAACGCCATGCTAAGCCAGGTGTACATAAAGACGGTTTGTGTGGTGCCGCTGTCGACGCTGACATGCTGTGAACCAAAAAGTCCCAGCAACAGCCCGGCGATAGTGACGCCGATACTCATCGACAATTGCATAATCATCGACAGCAGGCTGTTGCCGCTGCTCGCCAGATTGTCCGGGAGATCTTTCAGCGTCAGGGTGTTCATGGAGGAGAAACGCGTCGAGTTGACCATCCCTTGTAAAAACAGGACGAACGGCAAAACGTAGTACCAGCCCAGCAGGGCGGTAGTCATAAACAACAGGGTGACCAGCGACAGACCCAGCGTGGTCGCTACCAGTACCCGACGATAACCAAAGCGATTCACCACCTGTACCACAATTCGCTTCATTCCCATGCTGCCAAGCACCATCGGGATCATCATCAGTCCGGCATGAAACGGTGAGAAACCGAGGCCAATTTGCAGGAAAACCGGTGTCATAAAGGGCAACATGCCACTGCCAATACGTCCGGCAAAGCTCCCCGCCAGGCCCAGCGAAAAGGTACGAGTGCGGAACAGTTTCAGACTGAAAAGAGCGCGGTTGTTATTTCTGGCGTGCAGCAAATAAAGCACCAGTGCTACCACGCCAACTGCGACCAGGCCAGCAATCGTCAGCGGCGATAAACCTGTACCTTTACTGCCGTCCAGCGCCAGGGTTAATACCGCCATGCCAACCGCCAGCAATAAAAAGCCGGAGAGATCGAAGCGCCGCGTCTGCATGGTATAGTTCGGCATTAACATCAATGTGGCGATCGCACCGATAATCCCCACCGGAATGTTGATCAAAAAGATCCAGTGCCACGACGCGTACTCCACCAGCAGACCGCCGAGCGCCGGACCGAGCAGCGGACCGACCTGACCGGGTAACGTGACAAAGGTCATCGCCGCCATATATTGCTCGCGCGGTACGATTTTCATCACCGTCAATCTGCCGACCGGCACCATCATCGCGCCGCCAACGCCCTGTAACGCGCGTGCCAGCAACAGTTCGTTCAGCGTGCCGGAAAGCGCGCAAAACAGTGAACCGAGAGTAAACAGCACGATGGCGGTAAAGAAAATATTGCGCACGCCGACTTTGTCCGCCAGCCAGCCGCTGGCGGGCAGCATCACCGCCACGGTCAGCACATAAGAGACAATGACCATGTGCATATGCAACGGACTTTCCCCGAGGCTTTGCGCCATTGAGGGAAGGGCGGTGTTTACGATGGTGGTGTCCAGCGACTGCATAAAGAAGCCGAAAGCCACAATCCACAATTGCCAACGGGTGCTGTCGGGAAGATCTGTCATTTACTCGGTTACCGTTTGTTTAGGTTTACGCGAAAAACGCAGCCGCAGACGGTCGAAAAAGAGATACACCACCGGCGTGGTATACAGCGTAAGGAGCTGGCTCATTACCAGTCCGCCGACAATGGTGATCCCCAGGGGTTGCCGCAGCTCCGAGCCGTCGCCGCCCGACAACACCAGCGGCAGCGCGCCAAACAGCGCCGCCAGGGTAGTCATCATAATCGGGCGAAAACGCAGCAGACAGGCCTGGAAAATAGCTTCCTGCGGCGTCAGGTTACCGTGCCGTTGGGCTTCAAGCGCAAAATCGACCATCATAATGGCGTTTTTCTTCACGATGCCGATTAATAGCATGATCCCTATCAGGGCGATTAGGCTGAACGGGGCATTGAACAGCTCCAGCGCCAGCAGCGCTCCAACACCCGCCGAGGGCAGGGTGGAGAGAATCGTCAGCGGGTGCACATAACTCTCGTAAAGGATACCCAGCACGATATACACCGTGGCGATGGCGGCGATAATCAGGATCACCTGTGAGTTCATCGTCTCCTGGAACACCTGCGCTGTTCCGGCAAAACTGCCGCGCACCGTCGAAGGCACACCAAGCTGGGTCATTGCGCGATCGATCGCCGCACTGGCGTCCGAGAGCGATTTTCCGGTCGGCAGGTTGAACGAAATGGTCGAGGCCGCCGATAATCCCTGATGATTCACCGATAGTGGGGCATTCGCCGGTTGCCATTTAGCGAAATACGACAGCGGGATCGCTTTGCCTTCGTTATTGATAACGAAAATTTTTTCCAGCGCACTGATGTCCTGGGTATAGCGCGGATCCACTTCCATCACCACTTTATACTGGTTCATCGGCTGGTAAATGGTCGAGATTTGCCGCTGACCGAAGGCGTTATTTAACAGACTGTTGGCGGCTTGTACGTCGATTCCCAGCCGTGCCATGGTGTCGCGGTCGTAAACCAGATTCATCTCCGCGCCGTTATCCTGCTGATCGGAGTTCACGTCCGCCAGTTCCGGCAACGTCGCCAGTTTTTTGCGGATTTTCGGCTCCCATTCGCGCAGTGCCGCCAGGTCGTCGGATAACAACGTGTACTGGTAGCTGGCGTTCGACTGACGCCCACCAACGCGAATATCCTGTACCGCCATCAGGAACAGATTCGCCCCCGGTTCTTTCGCCAGTTTTACGCGCAGACGGTCGATAATTTGCTGCGCCGTTTCGCTGCGTTCGTCGCGTGGCTTGAGGGTGATAAACATCATCCCGCTGTTCACTCGCGAACCGCCTGTAAAGCCGGTGACATTATCCACTGCCGGATCGTCACGGATAATTTTCATGAAATCCTGCAACTTACCGCGCATCGCCTGAAACGAAATACTCTGATCCGCCTGAATCCCGCCCATCAGCACGCCAGTGTCCTGCTCCGGGAAGAAGGTTTTCGGGATCGAGATATACAGCCAGATATTCAGCGCAATGGTGCCAAGCAGCACCACGCCCACCAGACGGGTATGATTGAGCACCCAGTTCAGTGACTTGCCGTAGCCTTGTTGCAGGGCTACCAACATGCGACCAAAACCACGCAGTCGCTTTTGCTCGCGCGGCTTGCTGGCTTTCAGCATCCAGCCGCACATCATTGGCGTTAGCGTCAGAGAAACCAGCAACGAAATACCAATGGCGACAGAAAGCGTCACGGCAAACTCGCGTAACAGTCGGCCCGGCAATCCGCCCATCAACAGCAGCGGCAGGAACACCGCCACCAGTGACAGACTCATCGACAGCACCGTAAAACCGACTTCGCGAGTACCTTGCAGTGCGGCTTGCAACGGTTTCATTCCCGCTTCCAGATGACGGGCAATGTTTTCCAGCACCACGATGGCGTCATCCACCACGAAACCAGTAGCAATGGTGAGCGCCATTAACGAAAGGTTATTGAGACTGAAACCGCACAGGTACATCGCCGCAAACGTACCAATCAGCGAAACCGGCACCGCAACGGCGGGAATAATAGTGGCGCGACCCGAGCGCAGGAATAAAAAGACCACCAGAATGACCAGCGCCACCGAGATAATCAGCGTTTGCTCGACTTCTTCCAGCGAGGCGCGAATGGTGGGGGAGCGATCCTGGGCAATTTGCAGATCAATTGCCGCCGGAATGGTCTCCTGCAACTCCGGTAATTTTGCCCGGATGCTGTCAACCGTCTGGATAATATTGGCTTCCGGCAGCTTGCGGATCATCAGCAAAATAGCCGGTTTGGCGTTGGTCATCCCGGCGTTACGTACATCCTGTACAGAGTCGGTCACCGTCGCCACATCACCCAGACGAACCGCGCCGCCGTTGTTGTAATGAATAATCAACGGCTGATATTCAGCGGCGGTTTTTAGCTCATCATTGGTCTGGATCTGCCAGCGGTGAGTGCCATCTTCCAGCGCCCCCTGCGGTTTACGCACGTTGGCATTGCTGATGGCAGTGCGTACGTCGTCCAGCGACACGCCCTGATTAAACAGCGCCTGCGGATTCAGCCCGACGCGTACGGCGGGCAGTGAGCTGCCGCCAACATCGACATCACCGACACCGTCGATTTGCGAAATCGTCGGAGCCAGCTGCGTCGAGGCGAAATCGTACAGTTCACCCTGCGAATAAGTATCGGATGTCAGCGTGAGGATCATAATTGGCGCATCCGACGGGTTCGCTTTGCGATAGGTCGGACGGCTGGGCATCCCACTGGGCAGCAAACTTTGTGCAGCGTTGATCGCCGCCTGCACATCACGCGCTGCGCCGTTGATGTCCCGGTCAAAATCAAACTGCAAAATAATACGTGTGCTGCCGAGCGAACTGCTGGAGGTCATTTCGCTGACCCCGGCAATGCGCCCAAGCGAGCGCTCAAGCGGCGTGGCAACGGAAGACGCCATTGTCTCCGGCGACGCACCGGGCAGCGAGGCGCTGACCATAATCACCGGAAAATCGACCTGCGGCAGCGGGGCGACCGGCAGCATACGGAAGCCCAGTATGCCGCACAGGGTAATGGCAACCGACAGTAAAATCGTCGCCACCGGGCGGTAAATGAAGAGGGCAAAAAACTTCACTTACGCCTCCTCTTCATGGCGAGCAAAGCGACTTTTGGTCCACAATGCCAGGCGGTCGAACAGCAGATAAATCACCGGCGTGGTAAACAGCGTCAGCACCTGGCTGACAATCAGACCGCCGACCATGCCGATACCTAACGGACGACGCAGTTCCGCGCCGACCCCGGTACTCAACATCAGCGGCAGCGCGCCAAGCAGTGCCGCCAGAGTGGTCATCAGGATCGGACGAAAACGCAACAGACAAGCCTGGTAGATTGCATCGCGCGGCGACATGCCTTGCTCGCGCTCAGCAGCCAGCGCGAAGTCGATCATCATGATGGCGTTCTTCTTCACGATACCGATCAGCAAAATAATGCCGATAATCGCAATCACATCCAGCTCACTTCCGGCAATCATTAATGCCAGCAGTGCGCCGACCCCTGCGGTGGGTAGCGTCGAGAGAATGGTGATCGGGTGAATAAAGCTCTCGTACAGAATGCCGAGCACGATATACATCGCCACCACCGCCGCGACAATCAGCCAGACAGTGCTGCCCAGCGCCGACTGGAAGGCGAGGGTGCTGCCCTGGAACTGCGTGGTGATATCCACCGGCAGATTCAGCGTCTTCTCGGTGTCCATAATCGCCTGCACCGCATCGCCCAGCGAATAGTTATCCGGCACGTTAAAGGAGATGGTCGTTACCGGGAACTGATCCAGATGGTTAATGGAAAGCGGCGCAAAACGCTGTTCAACTTTGGCAATTGAGCTTAGCGGCACCACGCCGCCGTCGCTGCTGGTCAGGCGAATGGTATCCAGCGCCGCGAGGCCTGGGGTATTTTCGGTGTTGTGCTCCAGCACCACGCGATACTGGTTGGCCTGAGTATAAATAGTGGAAATCAGCCGCTGACCAAACGCGTTGTACAGGGCGTTATCGACATCCGCCATGCTGATCCCCAGACGGCTGGCGCTGTCGCGATCAACATTGACATACGCAACCAGCCCTTTGTCCTGCCAGTCGCTGGAGACATCAGAAAGCTGTGGCAGTTGCTGGAGTTTTTCCATCAACTGTGGCACCCAGGTACTGAGCGCATCCAGTGAGGTGGCCTGCAAGGTAAACTGGTACTGGGTGCGGCTGACCTGAGTATCGATGGTCAGGTCCTGCGTTGGTTGCAGGAAGAGATCGACGCCCGGCACTTTATCCACCGCCGTTTGCAGACGGGCGATGACTTTTTGCACCCGATCATCACGTTCCTCCAACGGTTTGAGGTTGATCTGCAAACGCGCACTGTTCAGCGACGGGTTAGTGCCATCAACGCCAACAAATGAGGTCAAACTTTGCACCGCTGGATCCTGCAAAATCACGTCCGCGACCTGGCGTTGCCGCTGGGCCATATTGGCAAAGGAGCTGGATTGCGGTGCCTGCAAAGTGCCCTGAATAATGCCGTTGTCCTGTACCGGGAAGAAACCTTTCGGAATGAACACCCACAGCAGCACGCTAAGCAGCAGCGTGCTGAGTGCCACGCTTAAGGTCAGCCACGGATGATTCAGCACTTTCGCAAGTCCCTGACCATAGGCGGCGATTATCCTGTCGAACATTTTTTCCGAGGCACGGGAGAAGCGATTCTGTTTACGCAGCGACTCCTGGCTGAGCATCCGCGCGCACATCATCGGTGTCAGGGTCAGCGACACCACCGCTGAGATCAAAATCGCTACCGCCAGGGTAATAGCAAATTCGCGGAACAGTCGCCCGACGATATCGCCCATAAACAGCAGTGGAATCAACACCGCAATCAGTGAGAAGGTCAGCGAGATAATGGTAAAGCCGATTTCACCCGCGCCCTTGAGCGCCGCCGCCAACGGTTTTTCGCCTTTTTCGATATAGCGGGAAATGTTTTCGATCACCACGATGGCGTCATCGACCACGAATCCGGTGGCGATAGTTAACGCCATCAGCGTCAGGTTATTGATTGAAAAATCGAGAAACACCATAACCGCGAAAGTGCCGATTAACGACAGCGGTACAGCAACTCCGGGAATGATGGTCGCCGGAATATTGCGCAAAAACAGGTAGATAATCATGACTACCAGCGCGATAGCCATCATCAATTCAAACTGGGTATCATCGACGGATGCGCGGATATTGGTGGTACGGTCAGAAAGTACCGTCACCTTCACCGATTTCGGCAGACTCTCGGTGAGCTGTGGCAGCATCTGCCGGATGCTGTCGGCGGTGGAGATAATGTTAGCACCGGGCTGGCGCTGAACATTCATCACAATGGCCTGTTCTTTGTTCGCCCATGCGCCAAGCCAGCTGTTTTCTGCACCTTGCTCTACGGTTGCGACATCGCCAAGACGAATCGGCGCGCCGTTCTGGTAGGCGATAATCAACTGGCGATATTCTTCCGCAGATTGCATTTGGTCATTCGCGGAAAGCGTAACCGCGCGGGAAGGGCCGTCGAGGCTACCTTTGGCTGAGTTGACGTTAGCGCCGGTAATGGCGGTGCGCACGGTTTCGCTGGTCAGGCCGAGGGCGGCAATCGCCTGAGCGTTAAGTTTGACGCGAACAGCCGGACGCTGGCCGCCGGAAAGCGTCACCAGGCCGACGCCGGAAATCTGCGAGATTTTCTGCGCGACGCGGGTTTCCACCATATCTTCCACTTGCGTCATCGGCATGGCGGTTGAGGTGACGGCGAGCGTCATGATCGGCGGATCTGCCGGGTTCACTTTGCTGTAAACCGGCGGGTTAGGCAGATCGCTCGGCAACAGGTTAGTGGCAGCGTTAATCGCGGCCTGCACTTCCTGCTCGGCGACATCGAGCGGTAATGTTAGCTGGAACTGCAAAGTGATAACTGACGCACCGCCGGAACTTTGCGACGACATCTGTTTCAGGTCAGACATCTGCCCGAACTGGCGTTCTAGCGGCGCGGTAACGGCAGAGGTCATGACATCCGGGCTGGCACCTGGGTAGAGCGTGACCACCTGAATGGTCGGATAGTCCACTTCCGGCAGCGCCGAAACGGGCAGGGCGCGATAACCGATAATCCCGGCGAGTAAGATCGCCACCATCAGCAGCGTGGTGGCGACAGGACGCATAATAAAAAGGCGCGACGGGCCGCCTGTGCTGCTCGGGGGTAACACCTGCATCAGGAGCGTGCTCCTTTTTTCGCGTATTCGCGGCTGGTGGCTTTCTCTTCCGGAGTGGTGGCGCTCTGGGCTTCCACCACTTCCACTTTCGCCCCTTCGGTCAGGCGATCAATGCCGTCTGTCACCACGCGATCGCCCGCAGAAATACCTGCACGGATCACCACTTTCTGACTGTCCTGAATGCCCGGCGTCACCAGATGTTTGCTGACCTTGTTTTCGCTATTCAGCACCCAGACAAAATGGCCTTCATTGCCCATTTGCAGGGCGGCTGTTGGGATCACTACGGCGTTTTGTTCGGTGTCGACTAACATGCGCGCGTTAACAAACTGATTGGGAAACAGCGCATCATCCTGATTATTAAAGCGTGCTTTCACTTTAATCGTACCGGTTGTGGCATCGATTTGGTTATCGAGGCTTAACAGCGTGCCTTCACTTAATTTCTTCGAATTGGTGCGATCCCAGGCTTCTACCACCAGCGGTTTTCCGGCTTTTTGCGCCTGCACTACAGTAGCGATATCGCTTTCCGGCAGGGTAAAGACTAAATCGATAGGATGCGTCTGGGTGATCACCACAATTCCGGTGGTATCACCACTGGAGATTTGGTTACCAACATCAACCTGCTTGAGACCAACGCGACCATCGACTGGTGCGGTGATGCGGCTCCAGTCGAGTTGCAGCTGCGCGCTGGCGACGCTTGCTTCATCAGCCTTAATGGTGCCTTCGGTTTCACTGACCAGCGCCTGTTGGGCATCCAGCTCCTGACGGGAGACGAGATTTGTTTTTGCCAGTTGCTGATAACGCGCCAGATCACGGCGGGCGTTAGCAAGCGTGGCTTTATCTTTTGCCAGTTGGCCCTGGGCTTGTGCTAATGCAACTTTGAACTGGCTGGGGTCAATTTCTGCCAGTAAATCGCCTGCTTTGACCTGCTGGCCTTCCTGGAAATGTAACGCCATCAACTGACCATCCACGCGGCTACGCACCGTAACAGTATTAGCGGTGGTAATGGTGCCAAGCCCGGTGAGGTAACGCGGAACTGCCTGTTCTACGGCGGTCGCCGCCTGAACCGGGGCTAATGGGCCGGAACGCATACCACGGCGACCACCCGCTGGCGATTGCTGCGCTTGTTTCGTCGCCCCTGGGGCTGCACTCTGGGAGTCATTGCGGCCTTGCCAGAACCAGAATGCGGCGATGGCGGCGATAACCACCACGATTACGATTACCCAACGGGATTTATAACTACCTTTCATCGTTAAGAGTTTCTCTTCCTGAAACGTTTCGCGGAATGATACTAGTGTAGCCAGCCAATAAGGGAGAAAAATGGAGGAATTATGAAACACTGTCTGGAATCGTCTGAATGACGGGCACATTTGCGAGCACGCATCCAGTAATAACACAGGAAACTATTTTATCTACGCGTTAGCGATAGACTGCATACAGGGCGAAAGGAGGTAAGCCGCAGATTTCAGCCGGATGCTGAAACGGGAAAGCCCCTCCCGAGGAAGGGGCCTTAAATAAGGAAAGGGTCATGATGAAGCTACTCATCATCGTGGTGCTCTTAGTGATTAGCTACCCAGCATACTAAGACTACCAGGGCGGGGGAAACCCCGCTCTACCCTCACTCCTGAAAGTATGCCTTCACGATAAGATTGTCAATCCGCAGGCTTTGCCGTCTGCGATCCTGCCAGCAAAAATTCTTTGCGAGACGTTACGCAATAATCACACTGGAAACTATTTTATCTGCAAGTCAGCGATAGACTAAGTGCATGGCGAAAGGAGGTAAGCCGACGATTTCAGCGGGACGCTGAAACGGGAAAGCCCCTCCCGAGGAAGGGGCCTTAAATAAGGAAAGGGTCATGATGAAGCTACTCATCATCGTGGTGCTCTTAGTCATAAGCTTCCCCGCTTACTAAGACTACCAGGGCGGGGGAAACCCCGCTCTACCCTCACTCCTGAAAGTATGCCTTCACGATAAGATTGTCAATCCGCAGGCTTTGTAGTCTGCGATCCTGCCAGCAAATATTCTTTGCGAGTCGTTACGCAATAATCACAGAGGAAACTATTTTATTCACGCGTTAGCGATAGACTGCATTCAGGGCGAAAGGAGGTAAGCCGATGATTTCAGCGGGACGCTGAAACGGGAAAGCCTCTCCCGGAGAAGAGGGCTTTTAATAAGGAAAGGGTTATGATGAAGCACGTCATCATACTGGTGATACTCTTAGTGATTAGCTTCCAGGCTTACTAAGAACACCAGGGGGAGGGGGAAACCTCTCCCTAACCCTCACTCCTGAAATTATGTCACTCCGCCCTTAGTGTCAATCGACGGCTCTCCGTTCTTGCGAGGCGAATAGCAAAATTTTCTGCGCCGCCGGGCCTAATTCTGAAAGTTTCTTCGTTTGCTCTTATTTCATTATTGCAGTCGGTATGATACCGGACCTCGATAATTCTCTAAGAAAGGATTTCTTATGAGCGAACAAATCACGTTTGCCACCAGCGATTTTGCCAGTAACCCGGAACCACGTTGCCCCTGCATTTTGCTGCTGGATGTTTCTGGCTCGATGAGCGGCAGACCTATTAATGAACTTAACGCCGGATTGGTGACCTTTCGTGATGAACTGCTTGCCGATCCGCTGGCTTTAAAAAGAGTGGAACTCGGCATTGTGACGTTCGGCCCGGTGCATGTGGAACAACCCTTTACCAGCGCCGCTAATTTTTTTCCGCCCATCCTGTTTGCCCAGGGCGATACACCAATGGGTGCGGCCATTACCAAAGCCCTGGATATGGTAGAGGAGCGGAAACGTGAGTATCGTGCAAATGGTATTTCGTATTATCGCCCGTGGATTTTCCTGATTACCGATGGTGCACCAACCGATGAGTGGCAGGCTGCAGCCAACAAAGTGTTTCGGGGGGAAGAAGATAAAAGGTTTGCTTTCTTTTCCATCGGTGTTCAGGGGGCGGATATGAAGACTCTGGCACAAATCAGCGTTCGTCAGCCTTTGCCTCTGCAAGGATTACAATTCCGTGAACTGTTTAGCTGGTTATCCAGTTCGCTGCGTTCGGTTTCCCGCTCCACGCCGGGAACGGAAGTTGTGCTGGAAGCGCCAAAAGGCTGGACGTCAGTGTGAGCTGGCGTCTGGTTTATGCATCCGCTGTTGGAACATCGCACATCAGCGCGGACTTGCCTTGCCAGGATGCCTGCCAGATGCAGGTTGCCTGGCTAAATGACCAGCAGCCATTACTGGTGATGTTCCTTGCTGATGGCGCAGGTAGCGTTTCGCAGGGAGGAGAAGGCGCGACGCTCGCCGTCAATGAAGCGATGGCTTATATGTCGCAAAAAGTGCAGGGTGGGGAATTGGGGCTTAATGATATCCTCGCCACGGATATTGTGCTGACCGTTCGTCAGCGACTTTTTGCCGAGGCGGAAGCCAAAGAATTAGCAGTTCGCGATTTTGCCTGCACGTTTCTGGGATTGATTTCATCGGCTAATGGCACCTTGATTATGCAGATTGGCGATGGCGGCGTGGTGGTGGATTTTGGTCACGGTCTGCAATTGCCGCTTACGCCGATGGTGGGTGAATATGCCAATATGACGCACTTCATTACCGATGAAGATGCCGTTTCCAGACTGGAAACTTTCACCAGCACTGAGCGTGTGCATAAAGTTGCAGCATTTACGGATGGTATCCAGCGACTGGCGTTAAATATGCTGGATAATTCTCCTCATGTACCTTTCTTTACCCCGTTTTTCAATGGACTGGCGTCAGCAACGCAGGAACAACTCGATTTATTACCTGAATTGTTAAAGCAGTTTTTGTCCAGCCCGGCGGTAAACGAGCGTACGGATGATGATAAAACGTTGGCACTGGCGCTGTGGTTACCATGAAACCCACTTTATATACTGCTACTGGTGAGTGCGTTACGCCAGGCCGTGAACTGGGCAAAGGCGGTGAAGGCGCGGTTTATGATATCAATGAGTTTGTCGATAGCGTCGCCAAGATTTATCACACGCCGCCACCCGCCTTAAAACAGGACAAACTTGCCTTTATGGCTGCGACAGCTGACGCGCAATTGTTGAATTATGTCGCCTGGCCGCAGGCAACGCTTCACGGTGGACGAGGCGGAAAAGTTATCGGTTTTATGATGCCAAAAGTTTCTGGTAAAGAACCGATTCATATGATCTATAGCCCGGCACATCGTCGTCAACGTTACCCTCATTGTGCGTGGGATTTTCTACTCTATGTTGCGCGCAATATTGCTTCATCTTTTGCTACGGTTCACGAGCACGGGCACGTCGTGGGTGACGTAAACCAGAACAGTTTTATGGTAGGTCGCGACAGCAAAGTGGTACTGATTGATAGCGACTCCTTTCAGATTAACGCCAATGGCACACTGCATTTATGCGAAGTCGGCGTGTCGCATTTTACGCCGCCAGAGCTACAAACCTTGTCGTCATTTGTCGGCTTTGAACGCACAGAAAATCACGATAATTTTGGCCTTGCGTTGCTGATTTTTCACGTCTTGTTTGGTGGCCGGCATCCTTATTCTGGTGTGCCGCTTATCTCTGATGCGGGTAATGCGCTGGAGACGGATATTACCCATTTCCGTTATGCCTACGCGTCAGATAATCAGCGACGTGGTTTAAAACCGCCGCCACGATCGATTCCGCTATCGATGTTACCGGGCGATGTTGAAGCCATGTTTCAGCAGGCATTCACGGAAAGTGGCGTGGCAACCGGGCGTCCGACGGCTAAAGCGTGGGTAGCGGCACTTGATTCTCTGCGCCAACAGTTAAAGAAATGTCCCGTTTCGGCAATGCATGTTTATCCCGCTCATTTGACCGACTGCCCGTGGTGTGCGCTGGATAATCAAGGCGTTATCTATTTTATTGATCTCGGCGAAGAGGTCATTACCACCGGCGGTGATTTTGTGCTGGCGAAAGTCTGGGCGATGGTGATGGCGTCAGTAGCACCGCCAGCATTGCAATTGCCATTACCCGATCATTTCCAACCGACTGGCAGGCCGCTTCCTTTAGGCCTGTTACGGCGCGAATACATCATTCTGATTGAGATCGCACTGTCAGCGTTATCGCTGTTGCTTTGCGGCCTTCAGGCAGAACCGCGTTATATTATTTTGGTTCCTGTGCTGTCGGCTATCTGGATTATTGGCAGTCTGACAAGCAAAGCGTACAAAGCAGAAATCCAGCAACGCCGTGAGGCATTTAATCGCGCGAAAATGGACTATGAGCATTTAGTCAGCCAGATCCAACGGTTGGGCGGGCTGGAAGGTTTTATCGCCAAACGGGCGATGCTCGAAAAAATGAAGGACGAAATTCTCGGGTTACCGGAAGAAGAGAAACGCGCTCTGGCAGCACTTCATGACACTGCAAGGGAACGGCAGAAGCAGAAGTTTCTGGAGGGATTTTTTATTGATGTTGCCTCTATTCCCGGCGTTGGCCCTGCGCGTAAAGCGGCGTTACGGTCTTTTGGTATTGAAACAGCCGCAGATGTTACCCGTCGTGGCGTTAAGCAAGTGAAAGGGTTTGGCGACCATCTGACCCAGGCGGTTATCGACTGGAAAGCGAGCTGTGAACGCCGTTTTGTGTTCAGGCCGAATGAAGCGATAACGCCAGCAGACAGACAAGCGGTAATGGCGAAAATGACCGCCAAACGACATCGGCTGGAATCGACGTTGACTGTCGGCGCGACAGAGTTGCAGCGATTCCGCCTTCATGCTCCAGCACGGACCATGCCGTTGATGGAACCTTTACGTCAGGCGGCAGAAAAACTGGCTCAGGCGCAGGCAGATTTAAGCCGCTGCTGAGCCATTTTCTTTTAACGAAACACCACTTCCGCCCAGCGTGCCAGCCCGGCGGTGACGGAGCCAAAGTCATCGCCGCCTGCAATCGGAATTCCCGGCAACTGTTCTGCCAGCGCTTTTTTAATCAGCGGCGAACGGGCGCTACCGCCGGTCAGGTAGATAACGTCCGGTTTTTCCTGGGCGTTATCCAGGGCCAGTTGCACCTGTTCCAGAATCCGCGCCAGTGGCTGGCTGAGGGCGCTTTCCAGCCCTTGCTGGCTAATCAGCGTAGCCAGTTCATCGCTGATAAACGGCAGTGAGGCGCGGGTTTCCGCTACGCTTGAAAGAGCAATTTTGCACTCTTCTGCGCTACGCACCAGGCGATAGCTTAAACGCTGACGCCAGACTTTCTGTAGCAGAGCCACTTTTTCCGGTTCGCGGGCATCGCGTACCAGATCGTTAAGCAGACGACCGTTGGCACTACTGTAGAAATCACTCTGCGCAGGTACGTCGTTGATGGCAACCGCATTCCACCACGGCAGAATCGGCAGGGCGATGCCTTTTTCGGTTTCGCCACCCATGCCCAGTAACGGCATCAGGTTTTTAAACGCCAGTGCGATGTCCAGATCGTTACCGCCAATACGGCAACCACTGTGACCCAGCAGGCTGGCTTCACGATCGAGACGCGAACGCCACTGCGGCCCCATCAGCAGCAATGAACAGTCAGTCGTACCACCGCCGATATCCACCACCAGCACCCGTTTTTCTTCCTGCAAGGTGGCTTCGTAATCCAGCCCAGCCGCGACCGGCTCGTACTGGAATACCACGTCCCTGAATCCGGCACGCTTCGCCGCGCGTTCCAGAATCCCTTGCGCCTGGGCGTTTGCTTCATCGCCGCCCAGCCCCTGGAAGTTGATCGGGCGACCAATCACCGCCTGAGTAATCGCTTCTGGCAGCTGCGCCTGCGCCTGCTGGCGAATGTGCAACATCATTGCGCAGACCAGATCCTCAAACAGCGCTACCTGCTGCGGTTTTAAGCCGCTGGCACCGAGGAACGATTTTGGTGATTTCACAAACCACACTTCTTCTGGATCATCAATGTACTGTGCCAGTGAGGAAAGACCGAACTGCACGCTTTTCGCCGTAACATCGATATCTTCTTCGCGGTTATAACGAATCGCCCGACGTAACAGCGCCTGCGTTTCATCGTCGTCTGCCGGAACATCATGATGGCGGTACAGCCATTCGCTTACCGATTCACGCGTTGGCGCGCAAAGCATTGAAGGCAGCAGCGTGCTGTCGTTTTCCATTTTCAGTAATTGCGGTTTACCGTCACGCATGACCGCCACTGAACAGTTTGCTGTACCGTAATCAAAACCAATAAACACGAATTAATCCCCATGCCGGTGAAGAAGGGGCGTGACTTTAGCGAAATGTTGCTGTCGCGACAACCGGAATATGAAAGCAAAGCGTAGCGTCTGAATAACGTTTATGCTGAAAGCGGATGAATAAGGAGATGCGATGTATACCCTGAACTGGCAGCCGCCGTATGACTGGTCGTGGATGTTGGGATTTCTCGCCGCCCGTGCAGTGAGTGGTGTGGAAACGGTCGCTGAGGATTATTATGCCCGTAGTCTGGCGGTGGGCGAATATCGCGGCGTGGTGACTGCTATTCCGGATATAGCCCGCCATACTCTGCACATAAATTTAAGTGCAGGTTTAGAACCCGTTGCCGCTGAGTGTCTGGCGAAAATGAGCCGCCTGTTTGATCTGCAATGTAACCCGCAGATTGTTAACGGTGCGTTGGGCAAGTTAGGCGCGGCGCGGCCCGGATTGCGTTTACCCGGCTGTATTGATGCTTTTGAGCAGGGTGTGCGGGCGATTTTAGGCCAACTGGTGAGCGTGGCGATGGCGGCAAAATTGACTGCCAAAGTTGTACAGCTTTATGGCGAACGGCTGGATGATTTTCCGGAGTATATCTGCTTCCCCACGCCTCAGCGGCTGGCAGCAGCCGACCCGCAGGCATTAAAAGCGTTAGGCATGCCGTTGAAACGGGCAGAGGCACTGATTCATCTGGCAAATGCGGCGCTGGAGGGCAGCTTACCAATGACAATTCCGGGCGATGTGGAGCAGGCGATGAAAACGCTGCAAACTTTTCCGGGTATCGGGCGCTGGACGGCGAATTATTTCGCTTTGCGTGGCTGGCAGGCGAAAGATGTTTTTCTGCCGGATGATTATCTGATTAAACAGCGATTTCCGGGGATGACACCGGCACAAATCCGCCGTTATGCCGAGCGCTGGAAGCCCTGGCGTTCTTATGCGCTGTTGCATATCTGGTATACGGAAGGCTGGCAACCAGACGGAACGGACGAATTGTAGGCCTGATGCGTCGCATCAGGCAATGGGCAAACGCTCCCTCAGTTAATCGCGAAATAACTGCTATTCACCAGCAAATCCAGCGGTTGGGCATCGGCAATCACATCACCATAAATCAGATCGACGCCGATGCCAGAAAGCGTATCCATCACTAAGGGTAAAACGACTGGCCCGGCGATGGTTTTCATCCCGAGTCGCTGAGCGTGCCCCTGAATAATCGTAATCAGCATCTCATCCATCAAATTACCCTGCACGTTGGCGCATAACTCACCATCAAGTAGCAGGTAATCTGCCATATTCGCTTTCAGCGAGTTGAAGATTTGCAGATCGCGGCCCACCTGGCTGAGCACTATCCGACATCCCGCCAGCCGCAGTTTTTGCACGCTTTCTGCGTGATCTAAAATCGCGTCTGCCGGAATAATCAGATGTAATAACCGTGGTGGTAGAGGGCTATTTTCCAGCTGCTCAAGCAGATCATTCACCAGCGTGGCGCTACTCAAACCGGCAACGGAAAGGGGGAGGGCGATGCTTATGCCTTTACTGGCAACCGCTTTTGCGGCCAGCTGGAAAAATTCGTGGAATACCCGTCGGTCAAGAGCATGGCTAAGTGCCGGATCGCTGAAGCTACGACGAAATTTTTGTTCATCAATAATCTCGCCTTCGCAACTCCAGAGTTTAAGCGAAATCAGCCACAAATTACGCGCTTCCGGGATCCGCGGCGAAGCGACACCGTGGGCCATCATCATCAACTGATTCTCTTTAATCATCCGCCACTGTTCATCAAGCGACATCGCCGCCCGTTCGCTATGTGCGGCAGCTTGCTGTGGTTCGTAAACCGTCACCCGGCCCCGTCCACCATTTTTGGAGGCATAACAGGCGATATCAGCCTGCGACATCACTTCTGCCGCCTGATGATTGTTGTCATCAATCAAGGTAATCCCGGCACTGGCACCTACCCGATGCACACGGCCTTCCCATATAAAGTGATAGTCATTCACGGCACTGATAATGCGTGTAGCGATAAAACGCGCGCTTTCAACATTACAGTCTGGTAGCAGCAGACCAAATTCATCCCCACCGAGTCGCGCCAGCACGTCGCTGGAACGCAGCATACTCAGCATCAACGACGCCAGTTCGCGCAGCAAAGCGTCGCCCGCCGCATGCCCGGCGCTGTCATTCACCGCTTTAAAGCGATCAAGATCGATAAACACCAGGGCATGTCGCTGATGTGTACTGTTTACCGTTTGCAGCAGCATACGCAGTTGCTTCTCAAAACTGGCGCGATTGGCGAGATGCGTCAGTGCATCATGGGAGGCGCTGTAGCTCAGCTGGCGCAGCATTTTGCGTGATTCGGTAACGTCCTGAATCACCAGAACCGAACCAATATTGCTGCCGTCCAGAGTACTTAACGGCGTAATACTGTAATGCACGTCGTAGCTGCCGCCGCTCCGGCAGTGCAACACCACATCTTGTTCAATCGCGGAACGTGAGGTGTCGGCACTGTAAATGTTCTCCATCAGGGGACCATTGTCGCCAAAGGTAATATGCAACACCGTCAGGAGCGGAACACCTAATGCTTCTTCCTGCGTCCAGCCGCTCATCTTCTCCGCCACTGGATTCATAAAGGTAATTTTCATTGCCATATCAATACAGACCACGGCTTCGCCGATGGAGTCCAGCGTTATGTGCAGGCGCTCTTTTTCCTGAAACAATGCCTCGTTAAGCTGTTTAACCTCAGTCATATCCATATTAATGCCGAGCAGGCGTTCGACTTCGCCTTCTTTATTCAGTACCCGGTTGGCGAGGGCGCGGATATGGCGAATACCGTCTTTTACGGTAATGCGAAATTCCAGTTTAAAGGGCGAGCGTGATTGCAACGAATCACGAATCACTTTTTCGGCATGCTGGCGATCTTCCGGCAGCACGCACTCGTACCACACCTGCCAGTTCGGTTTGATATGTGGAGGAATTTCATACAGCTCGAACATCCGCTTATCCCAGCTAAAAATATTCGGCTTCAACTCCCACTCCCAGATGCCAATCCCGCCCGCTTCGTTAGCCAGCGTGATGCGCTCCATCAGTTGCTGATTCACCTGTTCGGTGCGTTTTAGCTCGTTAATGTCTTCAATCTGAGCGATAAAATAGAGCGGCGTGCCATCCGTGTGGCGCACCAGTGAGACGGCAAGCAACGCCCAGACAACATCGCCATTGCGGTTGTAGTAGCGTTTTTCCATTGAATAGGTGTTTATTTCACCGCTTATCAGCTTTTCAACCTGTTGGAGATCTTTATTGAGATCCTCCGGCCAGGTCAGTTGCTGAAAGGTGAGTCCGCGCAGCTCTTCCTGACTGTACCCGAGAAACTGGCAGAGCGCTTTGTTGGTTTGCAGCCATTGTCCCTCGGTGCCCACTAACGCCATACCGATAGCGGAATATTCCATGGCGTTCCGAAAACGGGTTTCGCTTTCGGAAATGTGTTTGCGTTCCGCACGAAAGGCATACATCACCATCGTCATGATGTTGGCGGGCAGCAGGATCAGCAAAAACGGTAGCCACGGCATATGGCTCATCAGGTATGTACGCGGCGTAGCAAGCAGGGAGGGATCCGCGGCCATCATCAGCGACACCATCATCACCGTGGTAAGGAAGATCAAAAAGGCTTCCATTCGTGGCAGGCGCACGGCGCTCCACATCAACAGCACAATAATGAAAGTAAAAGGCCACGGCAGGTACAACATAGAAAGCCAGCTTAACGTCAGCGTGATGGCTAACGTGAGCAGTGACTCAAAAAGTAACCGTGGGTTGCGATGGCGCAGCAGATAGTGTGGCTTAAATAACAATCCCAGCGGCACCAGTGCCAGAGCGCCGATGGATTCTGACAGTACCCATATCAAAAATGCCCTGAGAGGATCGTCTCCGGGCGTCAGCAGGACAACCAGAACACCCCCTAACAGAGGCGGAACAATGGCGCTGCCGAATGCCAGACGCAGCCAGTCAGCCAGATTTTGCAAGGGGTTATACCACGGCAGCAATTTACGTAGCAGCACTGCCCCGACCACGGCTTCAACAATATTGATGGTCGTCCAGGTCATGTTCAGCGAGCTGGTGGAAAAAAGCAGGATGGATGCGGCGATATTTCCCAGCGAGCAGCTCAGCGCAATTCCCGGCCACATGCGCCCGGCATGGCGATAAAACGCCACCATCATGATGGACGTCGGGAACCACAGTGGGGCGAGTTGGGTGCCAAACTGCGAAAGCTCAAGCGAGAAAAGGGTAAAGATAAACGAGACTAAACCTAAACTGACCAGGTGAAGCAGCGGGTGGGGCAGGGCAATTAATACATGCTGTGATTGTTTGCTCATTACCGCTTTATCCGCAAGACCAGGTCGCCAGTATTCGTTTCTGTGTTTATGCTAGTACAAAAGTTTTACATTTTATATGCGAATTGCTCATAAAGTGACGTAAAGGCGGATAATTTGCGCAACTGCGTATAACATTTTTTACCTTGTATAAAACTGATCAACGTAATTTGCCACCGGGAATTCTTCGTCAACAATAAACTCTGAGCGCGCGGCAGCGCTATTCGACTGGTATCAGGCGGATGAAATCCCTATAATTGCCGCGTTTGGCGCTTCGTCGCCCCCTTCCTAACATCCAGGTTAATCAGGTCGCTAAATATATGACTGATCAGTCTCATCAGTGCGTCATTATCGGTATCGCTGGCGCATCGGCTTCCGGCAAGAGTCTTATTGCCAGTACCCTTTATCGTGAATTACGTGAGCAAGTCGGTGATGAACACATCGGCGTAATTCCCGAAGACTGCTATTACAAAGATCAAAGCCATCTGTCGATGGAAGAACGCGTTAAGACCAACTACGACCATCCCAGCGCGATGGATCACAGCCTGCTGCTTGAGCATTTACAAGCGTTGAAACGCGGCTCGGCAATTGACCTGCCGGTTTACAGCTATGTTGAACATACGCGTATGAAAGAAACGGTGACGGTTGAGCCGAAGAAGGTCATCATTCTCGAAGGCATTTTGTTGCTGACGGATGCGCGTTTGCGTGACGAACTTAACTTCTCCATTTTCGTTGATACCCCGCTGGATATCTGCCTGATGCGCCGCATCAAGCGTGACGTTAACGAGCGTGGGCGTTCAATGGATTCCGTGATGGCGCAATATCAAAAAACCGTGCGCCCGATGTTCCTGCAATTCATTGAGCCTTCTAAACAATATGCGGACATTATCGTGCCGCGCGGCGGGAAAAACCGCATCGCGATCGATATATTGAAAGCGAAAATAAGTCAGTTCTTTGAATAAGCTTGATAAATTGTGTACCGTTCAGTGATAACCTGGTATGCCCTTGACGTAATTGGCGTTAAGGGAGTGATGCGCGAAAGGAGAAAATGCCATGCGTCTGTGTGACCGAGATATTGAAGCCTGGCTTGATGAAGGCCGTTTGTCGATCAACCCACGTCCGCCAGTGGAGCGTATTAACGGCGCGACGGTGGATGTACGCTTGGGCAATAAATTTCGTACCTTCCGTGGTCACACGGCAGCGTTTATCGATCTGAGCGGTCCCAAAGATGAAGTGAGCGCCGCGCTTGACCGCGTGATGAGCGATGAGATCGTTCTCGACGAGGGCGAGGCGTTCTATCTTCACCCAGGAGAGCTGGCGCTGGCGGTGACGCTGGAGTCGGTGACGCTGCCAGACGATCTGGTGGGCTGGCTGGACGGGCGTTCCTCTTTGGCGCGTCTGGGGCTGATGGTGCACGTCACCGCGCACCGTATCGATCCGGGCTGGTCTGGTTGCATTGTGCTGGAGTTCTACAACTCCGGTAAGCTGCCGCTGGCGCTGCGTCCGGGCATGTTAATTGGTGCGCTGAGCTTTGAGCCGCTTTCCGGCCCGGCGGCGCGACCTTACAACCGCCGTGAAGATGCGAAATATCGCAACCAGCAGGGCGCGGTAGCCAGCCGAATCGATAAAGACTAATTCAGGCCCATTGAGGATACCATGAGACGATTTCTGACGACGCTGATGATACTCCTGGTCGTGCTGGTGGCCGGGTTATCTGCGTTAGTGTTGCTGGTGAATCCGAATGATTTCCGCGACTATATGGTCAAGCAAGTTGCTGCACGTAGCGGTTATCAATTGCAGCTCGACGGGCCACTGCGTTGGCACGTCTGGCCGCAGCTTAGTATCCTCTCCGGGCGAATGTCTCTCACCGCCCAGGGCGCAAGCCAGCCACTGGTTCGCGCCGACAACATGCGTCTGGACGTGGCGCTTTTACCACTACTGAGTCATCAACTGAGCGTTAAGCAGGTGATGCTAAAAGGGGCAGTGATCCAACTGACGCCGCAGACGGAAGCGGTGCGCAGTGAAGACGCTCCGGTTGCACCGCGCGACAATACCTTGCCGGATCTGTCAGACGATCGCGGATGGTCGTTTGATATATCCAGTCTTAAGGTGGCGGACAGCGTGCTGGTGTTCCAGCATGAAGATGACGAGCAGGTGACAATCCGCAATATTCGCCTGCAAATGGAACAAGATCCCCAACATCGTGGTTCATTTGAGTTCTCCGGGCGGGTTAATCGCGATCAGCGCGATCTCACGATATCCCTTAACGGTACGGTAGATGCTTCTGATTATCCGCATGATTTAACGGCGGCTATTGAACAAATTAACTGGCAGTTGCAGGGTGCAGATTTACCAAAACAAGGTATTCAGGGGCAGGGGAGTTTCCAGGCCCAGTGGCAGGAGTCACATAAACGCCTTTCATTTAACCAAATCAGCTTGACCGCCAATGACAGCACGCTGAGCGGGCAAGCACAGGTCACGCTGACAGAGAAACCTGAATGGCAGCTGAGACTGCAATTCCCGCAACTGAATCTTGACAACCTCATCCCGCTTAATGAAACAGCGAATGGTGAAAACGGTGCCGCGCAGCAGGGGCAGAGCCAATCAACATTGCCGCGCCCGGTCATTTCTTCGCGTATTGATGAACCGGCATATCAGGGACTGCAAGGCTTTACGGCTGATATTTTGTTGCAGGCCAGTAACGTGCGCTGGCGCGGAATGAATTTTACAGATGTTGCCACGCAAATGACCAACAAGTCGGGTTTGCTGGAAATTACTCAACTGCAGGGCAAGCTTAACGGTGGACAGGTTTCACTGCCGGGCACGCTGGACGCGACATCAATAAATCCGCGGATAAACTTCCAGCCACGGCTGGAAAACGTTGAGATTGGTACCATTCTGAAGGCGTTTAACTATCCGATTTCGTTGACCGGAAAAATGTCACTGGCTGGTGATTTCTCCGGTGCTGACATAGATGCCGACGCATTCCGCCACAACTGGCAAGGACAGGCACATGTCGAAATGACCGACACGCGCATGGAAGGGATGAACTTCCAGCAGATGATTCAGCAAGCGGTAGAGCGTAATGGCGGTGATGTGAAGGCCGCTGAAAACTTTGATAACGTGACGCGGCTTGACCGCTTTACCACCGATTTGACGTTGAAGGATGGCGTCGTGACGTTAAACGACATGCAAGGTCAATCGCCTGTGCTGGCGCTGACAGGGGAAGGCATGTTGAATCTGGCAGATCAAACCTGCGACACCCAGTTTGATATTCGGGTCGTGGGTGGCTGGAACGGGGAAAGCAAACTGATTGATTTCCTCAAAGAAACGCCAGTACCGCTGCGGGTTTATGGCAACTGGCAGCAACTCAATTACAGTCTGCAAGTGGATCAGTTACTGCGCAAACATCTACAGGACGAAGCGAAACGTCGCCTGAATGACTGGGCCGAGCGGAATAAAGATTCCCGCAATGGCAAAGATGTGAAGAAGTTGCTGGAGAAGATGTAGGTTACCAGGTGACCTGTCCTGTAGGCCTGATAAGACGCGTAAATCGTCGCATCAGGCGTTCGCGGCGGCATCATTATATTCTGAATATGTAAGATCGAAGGCTGTTCCGTTCACTTGATGTTCCTCGCTACTATGGAACGCTCAAGCCGGTGAACGTGCCAGGGTGGCTCAATCGCCACCACCCTGGCAACCCGGGCTCCCGGCGGTAAATCGCCGCTGGCGCGGTTCCCTCATCTTATTCCTTTCGGCTATCGGGTAAAATGACCGATACCATCACACCTCGTACTCCAACTCGCCATCCTTATGCGGCGGAATAATCTGCACCTTCTGCACGCGATGGCTTTCCACCTGCAACGTTTTAAGCAAATAATCCCCCACCTGAACTTCTTCGCCAGGTTTTGGAATACGCTGTAAATATTCCATCAACAGCCCGGCAATGGTGTGATATTCACGTTTTTCATCCAGCGGCAGCGGCACATATTGCACCAGATCCTCCAGCGGCATATGACCATTCGCCGTCCAGGAACCGTCCGCATTCTTCTGAATATCATGGCGGGCGTCGATCTCTTCCACTTCGTTCGGTAAGTTACCGGCAATGGTTTCAGTGACGTCACTTAATGTCACAATCCCTTCCACTGAACCAAACTCATCCACCACAAAAGCAAAGTGCGTGCGGGCATTACGGAACTGCTCCAGGGCAGGTAACAACGGCAAGGTTTCCGGGAACACCAGCGGCTGGCGAATCAACACCCGCAGGTTGAGCGGTTCGCCACGCAGTGACTGTTGTAGCAGGTCGATAACGTGAACAACACCGAGCAAATCTTCTGCGTCATCACCGTCGGTAACCACCAGCCGCGTATGCTGATTTCGCTCCAGCAACTGGCGGATCTCGTCTTCCGGCGCGTTGAGATCGATATGCTCAATATCGTGGCGCGACGTCATAATGCTGCTGACAGTACGCTGGTTAAGATTAAGTACCCGCTCAATCATCCGCCGTTCCTGCGGATTAAAGATCTGCTGGTTACCATGATCCACCAGCATGGACGCGGTTTCGGCGTCCAGTTCCGCATCTTCTTTTTGCCCGCTAAGCAGGCGCATTACCGCTTCGGTAGTCCGCTGGCGTAGCGTCTGGTTAGCGGAAAGAAAACGTCGCCGGTTAAAGATAGCCAACTGATTGAGCGCCTCGATCATCACCGAGAAACCAATGGCAGCGTACAGGTAGCCTTTCGGAATGACGAAGCCGAAACCTTCTGCCACCAGGCTAAAGCCAATCATCAACAGGAAGCTTAAGCAGAGAATAACGATGGTCGGGTGACTGTTAACAAATTGCGTTAACGGCTTGCTGGCCATCAACATCAGGCTGATAGCGATAACCACGGCGGCCATCATGACCAGTAAATGGTCGACCATCCCGACGGCGGTAATCACTGAGTCGAGTGAGAAGATGGCGTCCAGTACCACAATTTGTGTCACCACCCCCCAGAACTTCGCACCTTTGCGTTGTGTGGGATTATTGCTGTCTTTCCCTTCCAGCCGTTCGTTCAGCTCCATCGTGGCTTTGAACAACAGGAAGAAACCACCAAACAGCATGATTAAGTCGCGGGCGCTAAAGGTAAACGAGCGGAAGCTGAACAGCGGTTGCGTCAGGGTGACCAGCCAGGAGATTGACGCCAGCAGTAACAGGCGCATTAACATCGCCAGCAGCAGCCCGGTAACCCGTGCGCGGTCGCGCTGCTTCGGCGGTAGTTTTTCGGCGAGGATGGCAATAAAGACCAGGTTATCAATGCCGAGGACCAGTTCGATCACAATCAGCGTGATTAACCCGGCCCAGATAGACGGATCGGCAATCCATTCCATAGTAAGTACAAAACCTATTCGTTGTATGACAAATGTCACAATTCGATCATGGATAAATCGGGGCAAAAATGCAATGTTGCAGCACTATTTATCTCATATTATTTGAGGGTAATAACCTCACATTATCCCTGAATTAAAAGTGGTAATAATAAAACATTATTTAAGAAATATCGCATGTGGAGGCGCAATATTAAATATTGTCAACCTAAAGAAACTCCTAAAAACCATATTGAATGACACTTAATATAATTCTTAAAAATAGCCAATTGCCGAATTGTTACCTTGCCTGCTATTCCGTTAGCTGTAACACTTCCTCCTGCATTATTGGAGAGCCAATATTCAATTACCATAATGTCACCTTATATTCGGAAGTTAATTTCCGCAATAACCCTTTCTCATCAACGATTGTATGCAGAGAGGGTTTGAAAAATTAAGCTAAATCAGTGTATTGGTAGCTAAAAAGCCAGGGGCGGTAGCGTGTCTGGATGCCTGAAAGACCAGTCTGAATTATTCTGTCAATAGCCTGCGGATGAAATCAATTTTTTTAGGACTGATGCCAGTTAAATTTTTATTCAATTAACTGCAAGGTAAATGTGCATGGCGACATTGCTATTAATAGTGCACAGGATAATTACTCTGCCAAAGTGATAAATAAACAATGATGAAATCCAAAATGAAATTGATGCCATTATTGGTGTCAGTAACCTTGATAAGCGGTTGCACAGTACTTCCGGGCAGCAATATGTCGACGATGGGCAAAGACGTCATCAAACAGCAGGACGCTGATTTCGATCTCGACAAAATGGTGAATGTTTATCCGTTGACCCCGCGCCTGATTGATCAATTACGTCCACGACCCAACGTAGCGCGCCCCAATATGACGCTGGAAAGTGAGATCGCGAATTACCAGTATCGCGTCGGGCCGGGCGACGTTCTGAATGTCACCGTCTGGGATCACCCGGAACTCACCACGCCAGCCGGTCAGTACCGCAGCTCCAGTGACACCGGCAACTGGGTACAGCCTGACGGCACTATGTTTTACCCGTATATCGGCAAGGTTCACGTAGTCGGGAAAACGCTCGCTGAAATCCGCAGTGATATTACCGGGCGCTTAGCGACGTACATCGCTGACCCGCAGGTGGACGTTAATATCGCCGCCTTCCGCTCACAAAAGGCCTATATCTCCGGACAGGTGAATAAATCCGGTCAACAGGCGATCACCAACGTACCACTGACCATTCTCGACGCCATCAACGCCGCAGGTGGCCTGACCGACACCGCTGACTGGCGCAACGTGGTGCTAACACACAATGGTCGTGAAGAACGCATTTCTTTGCAGGCGCTGATGCAAAACGGCGACCTCAATCAGAACCGACTGCTTTATCCCGGCGATATTCTCTACGTGCCGCGTAATGATGATCTGAAAGTGTTTGTGATGGGTGAAGTGAAGAAACAGAGCACCCTGAAAATGGACTTTAGCGGCATGACCCTGACTGAAGCCCTGGGCAATGCCGAAGGTATCGACATGACCACCTCCAACGCCAGCGGCATCTTTGTCATTCGTCCGCTGAAAGGCGAGGGCGGGCGTAATGGCAAGATTGCCAATATCTACCAGCTGGATATGTCCGATGCGACGTCGCTGGTGATGGCGACAGAATTCCGCCTGCAACCTTATGACGTGGTGTATGTCACCACCGCCCCGGTTTCCCGCTGGAACCGTCTGATCAATCAGTTGCTGCCAACTATTAGCGGTGTCCGTTACATGACGGATACAGCCAGCGACATTCATAACTGGTAATCGTCATGTTTAACAACATCTTAGTTGTCTGTGTCGGCAATATTTGCCGTTCCCCGACGGCGGAACGCTTACTGCAACGTTATCACCCGGAGCTAAAAGTGGAGTCCGCTGGACTCGGCGCGCTGGTCGGTAAGGGCGCTGATCCTACCGCTATCAGCGTCGCCGCAGAACATCAACTGTCTCTGGAAGGTCACTGTGCCCGTCAAATCAGCCGCAGCCTGTGTCGCAACTACGACCTGATTTTGACCATGGAAAAGCGCCATATCGAACGCTTATGCGAGATGGCACCTGAGATGCGCGGCAAAGTGATGCTGTTTGGTCACTGGGATAACGAATGTGAAATCCCCGATCCGTATCGCAAAAGCCGGGAAACGTTTGCAGCGGTGTACACATTACTTGAACGGTCTGCCCGCCAGTGGGCGCAGGCATTGAACGCAGAGCAGGTATAAGAATGACAGAAAAAGTAAAACAACATGCCGCTCCGGTAACGGGCAGTGATGAAATCGATATTGGTCGCCTGGTCGGCACCGTCATTGAAGCGCGCTGGTGGGTAATTGGCATCACCGCCGTATTCGCCCTCTGTGCCGTGGTTTACACCTTCTTCGCCACGCCGATATACAGCGCCGACGCACTGGTACAAATCGAACAAAGCAGCGGCAATTCGCTGGTGCAGGATATCGGATCGGCATTAGCCAACAAACCGCCAGCATCGGATGCCGAGATCCAGTTGATTCGTTCGCGCCTGGTGCTTGGTAAAACGGTGGACGATCTCGACCTCGATATTGCGGTGAGCAAAAACACGTTCCCGATTTTCGGTGCGGGCTGGGATCGCCTGATGGGGCGTCAGAACGAGACGGTAAAAGTGACTACCTTTAACCGCCCGAAAGAGATGGCGGATCAGGTGTTTACGCTTAATGTGCTGGACGATAAAAACTACACTCTGAGCAGCGATGGCGGCTTTAGCGCCCGTGGGCAAGCGGGCCAGATACTGAAAAAAGAAGGCGTCACGCTGATGGTTGAAGCCATTCACGCCCGCCCGGGCAGTGAGTTTACCGTCACCAAATACTCCACGCTGGGGATGATCAATCAACTGCAAAACAGCCTGACGGTAACGGAGAACGGCAAAGACGCAGGCGTACTGAGCCTGACTTATACCGGTGAAGATCGCGAACAGATCCGCGACATTCTTAACAGCATCGCTCGTAACTATCAGGAACAAAATATTGAGCGCAAATCGGCGGAAGCGTCGAAAAGCCTCGCCTTCCTCGCGCAACAGTTACCGGAAGTACGTAGCCGCCTTGATGTTGCCGAAAACAAACTGAATGCCTTCCGTCAGGATAAAGATTCTATTGATCTGCCGCTGGAAGCGAAAGCGGTGCTCGATTCGATGGTGAACATCGACGCGCAGTTGAACGAACTGACCTTTAAAGAGGCGGAAATCTCCAAGCTGTACACCAAAGTTCACCCGGCGTACCGCACGCTGCTGGAGAAACGTCAGGCGCTGGAAGAAGATAAAGCCAAACTTAACGGTCGCGTAACGGCGATGCCGAAAACCCAGCAGGAGATTGTCCGTCTGACCCGCGATGTCGAGTCTGGGCAGCAGGTCTATATGCAACTGCTGAATAAAGAGCAGGAGCTGAAAATCACCGAAGCCAGTACCGTCGGCGATGTGCGCATTGTTGACCCGGCAATCACCCAGCCTGGCGTGTTAAAACCGAAGAAAGGGCTGATTATCCTCGGCGCGATTATCCTCGGCCTGATGCTTTCTATCGTGGGTGTGCTGCTGCGCTCGTTGTTTAATCGCGGCATCGAAAGCCCGCAAGTACTGGAAGAACACGGTATCAGCGTCTATGCCAGCATCCCGCTGTCGGAATGGCAAAAAGCGCGCGATAGCGTCAAAACCATCAAAGGGATTAAACGCTATAAACAGAGCCAGCTACTGGCGGTGGGGAATCCAACCGATCTGGCGATTGAAGCCATCCGTAGTCTGCGTACCAGTTTGCACTTCGCGATGATGCAGGCGCAGAACAATGTGTTGATGATGACCGGGGTTAGCCCGTCAATCGGTAAAACCTTTGTCTGCGCCAACCTGGCGGCGGTGATCAGTCAGACCAATAAACGGGTGTTGTTGATCGACTGCGATATGCGCAAAGGCTACACCCACGAGCTGTTGGGTACCAATAACGTCAATGGCCTGTCGGAAATTCTGATTGGTCAGGGCGATATTACTACCGCTGCTAAACCGACCTCTATTGCCAAATTTGACCTGATCCCGCGCGGTCAGGTACCGCCAAATCCTTCTGAACTGTTGATGAGCGAACGCTTTGCCGAACTGGTGAACTGGGCGAGTAAAAACTACGACCTGGTGTTGATTGATACGCCGCCGATTCTGGCAGTGACCGATGCGGCAATTGTTGGTCGTCATGTTGGAACCACGTTAATGGTGGCGCGTTATGCGGTCAACACATTGAAAGAAGTGGAAACCAGTCTGAGCCGCTTTGAGCAAAACGGTATTCCGGTGAAAGGGGTGATTCTGAACTCCATCTTCCGCCGCGCCAGCGCGTATCAGGATTATGGCTATTACGAATACGAATATAAGTCGGATGCGAAATAACGACGCCTGCATTCGCACCGCCCCGTAGGCCGGATAAGGCGCTCACGCCGCATCCGGCAAGCAAACCAGCTCATAAGCCGGGAGAACAACCTATGAAAGATAATCCGCTGATCTCAATCTATATGCCAACCTGGAACCGCCAACAACTGGCGATTCGGGCGATAAAATCGGTCCTGCGCCAGGACTACAGCAACTGGGAGATGATCATCGTGGATGATTGCTCCACCTCCTGGGAACAACTGCAACAGTACGTCACCGCCCTCAACGATCCGCGTATCACTTACATCCACAACGATATTAACAGCGGGGCGTGCGCGGTACGTAACCAGGCTATTATGCTGGCGCAAGGGGAATACATTACCGGGATCGATGACGATGACGAATGGACACCCAACCGTCTGAGCGTCTTCCTCGCCCATAAACAGCAACTGGTCACTCACGCCTTTTTGTACGCTAACGACTACGTATGCCAGGGAGAAGTTTATTCCCAACCGGCAAGCTTACCACTGTATCCCAAATCGCCGTACTCACGCCGCCTGTTCTATAAACGCAATATCATTGGCAATCAGGTCTTTACCTGGGCATGGCGTTTCAAAGAGTGTTTGTTCGATACCGAACTGAAAGCAGCACAGGATTACGACATCTTCCTGCGGATGGTGGTGGAGTACGGCGAACCGTGGAAAGTGGAAGAGGCGACGCAGATCCTGCATATCAATCACGGCGAAATGCAGATCACCTCGTCACCGAAAAAATTCTCCGGATACTTCCACTTTTACCGCAAGCACAAAGACAAATTCGACCGCGCCAGTAAAAAATATCAGCTGTTTACCCTCTACCAGATCCGCAATAAACGTATGACCTGGCGCACTTTGCTGACGCTGCTGTCGGTGCGTAACGGCAAACGTCTGGCTGATGGTATTCGGGGGCGCTAAAGATGCTGGAAGATCTGCGCGCCAACAGCTGGAGTTTACGTCCGTGCTGCATGGTTCTAGCCTATCGCGTCGCTCATTTTTGTTCGGTGTGGCGCAAAAAGAACGTCCTCAACAATATTTGGGCGGCCCCGCTGCTGGTGCTGTATCGCATTATCACCGAATGCTTTTTCGGTTATGAAATCCAGGCAGCCGCAACCATTGGTCGCCGTTTCACTATCCATCACGGTTACGCCGTAGTGATCAATAAAAACGTGGTAGCGGGGGATGATTTCACCATTCGCCACGGCGTCACTATCGGCAATCGTGGTGCCGATAACATGGCATGTCCACACATTGGCAACGGCGTCGAACTCGGTGCCAACGTCATTATTCTTGGTGATATCACCCTTGGTAACAACGTCACCGTGGGTGCGGGCAGCGTGGTGCTCGACTCTGTCCCGGACAACGCGCTGGTGGTGGGAGAAAAAGCGCGAGTGAAGGTAATCAAATGAATATTCTGCAATTTAATGTGCGACTGGCGGAAGGCGGGGCAGCAGGTGTGGCGTTAGATCTCCACCAGCGTGCGCTGCAACAGGGGCTGGCGTCACATTTTGTCTACGGTTACGGCAAAGGCGGCAAAGAGAGCGTCAGCCATCAGAACTATCCGCAGGTCATCAAACATACGCCGCGGATGACCGCGATGGCGAACATTGCGTTGTTTCGTCTGTTTAATCGCGATCTGTTCGGCAATTTCAATGAGTTATATCGCACCATTACTCGCACCCCGGGGCCGGTGGTTCTGCATTTTCATGTGCTGCACAGCTACTGGCTAAATCTTAAGAGCGTGGTGCGCTTTTGCGAAAAGGTGAAAAACCATAAACCGGATGTCACTCTGGTCTGGACGCTGCACGACCACTGGAGCGTTACCGGGCGCTGCGCCTTTACCGACGGTTGTGAAGGCTGGAAAACGGGCTGCCAGAAATGCCCGACCTTAAATAACTATCCGCCGGTGAAGATTGATCGCGCGCACCAGCTGGTGGCGGGCAAACGCCAGTTATTTCGTGAGATGCTGGCGCTGGGCTGTCAGTTTATTTCCCCCAGCCAGCATGTGGCTGACGCTTTCAATAGTCTGTACGGGCCAGGGCGTTGCCGGATTATCAATAATGGTATTGATATGGCAACCGAAGCGATTCTGGCGGACTTGCCTCCGGTGCGCGAAACCCAGGGCAAGCCGAAAATCGCGGTGGTGGCGCATGACCTGCGTTACGACGGCAAGACTAACCAGCAACTGGTGCGTGAGATGATGGCGCTGGGCGACAAAATTGAACTGCATACCTTCGGTAAGTTCTCGCCGTTCACCGCTGGCAACGTGGTTAATCACGGCTTTGAAACCGACAAACGTAAGCTGATGAGCGCGCTCAATCAGATGGATGCGCTGGTGTTCAGTTCTCGCGTCGATAACTACCCGCTGATTTTGTGTGAGGCGCTATCGATTGGCGTGCCGGTGATTGCCACCCATAGCGATGCGGCGCGTGAAGTGCTGCAAAAATCCGGCGGTAAAACCGTCAGTGAAGAAGAGGTGCTGCAACTGGTGCAGTTAAGCAAACCGGAAATCGCGCAGGCGATATTTGGTACCACGCTGGCTGAGTTCAGCCAACGCAGCCGCGCCGCCTACAGTGGACAACAGATGCTGGAGGAGTATGTCAACTTCTATCAGAATCTGTAGCTACCTGCTGCTGCCGCTGATCTACCTGCTGGTTAACGTCAAAATCGCCCAGCTTGGCGAAAGTTTCCCCATCACTATCGTCACTTTTTTACCTGTCTTGTTACTGCTGTTTTTAGAACGCATCAGCGTTAAAAAATTGATGATTGCCTTAGGGATTGGTGCGGGACTCACGGCGTTTAACTACCTGTTTGGTCAGTCGCTGGATGCCGGTAAATACGTCACTTCAACCATGCTGTTTGTCTATATTGTGATCATTATTGGCATGGTGTGGAGTATTCGTTTTAAAACAATTTCGCCACACAACCATCGCAAGATATTACGTTTCTTTTATCTGGTGGTCGGGCTGGTGGTGGCGCTGGCGGCGGTGGAGATGGCGCAAATTATCCTCACCGGCGGCAGCAGTATTATGGAGTCGATTTCGAAATATCTGATTTACAGCAACAGCTATGTACTGAATTTCATTAAATTCGGCGGTAAGCGTACGACAGCACTTTATTTCGAACCGGCATTTTTCGCTCTGGCATTAATCTCAATTTGGCTCAGCATCAAACAGTTTGGTATCAAAACGCCTAAAACCGATGCTATGATTCTCGCAGGGATAATATTATCCGGATCGTTTTCAGGGGTTATGACCTTTATCCTGTTTTATTTGCTGGAGTGGGCATTCCAATATCTGAATAAAGAGGCGATTAAGAAAAAGTTACCGTTAGCATTGATTTCTCTGGCTGTATTCCTGGTTGGTGTGGTAATCGCGTTTCCTTATATTTCCACCCGTCTGGGCGATTTAGGTACGGAAGGATCGTCATCGTATTATCGTATTGTCGGTCCGCTGGTGATGGTCGGTTATTCTTTGACCCATATTGACGGTGTAGTCAGATTTGGCTCACTTTATGAATATGTCGCATCATTCGGAATATTTAACGGTGCGGATGTCGGAAAAACCATAGACAATGGTTTGTATCTGCTGATTATTTATTTTTCCTGGTTCGCGGTGTTTTTATCGCTGTGGTACATGGGGAAAGTGATAAAAATGATGATCAACGCTTTTGGTGATAACCGCAATTTTCGCGTGCAATTATATCTTTTTACTCCGGTATCGCTGTTTTTTACCGGTTCGATATTTAGCCCGGAATATGCATTTTTAATCGTCTGTCCGTTTATTTTGCGAAAAGCGTTAAATATTACGAGGTAAGAATAAGAACATGTTGCTTAGCATAATCACTGTCGCGTTTCGTAACCTCGAAGGGATAGTCAAAACACATGCCTCGCTGGCGCATCTGGCGCAGGCGGACGATATCAGCTTCGAATGGATTGTTGTCGATGGCGGCTCCAATGACGGCACCCGTGAGTATCTGGAAAATCTCAATGGTATCTATAACCTACGCTTTGTCAGCGAGCCAGATAACGGTATCTACGACGCCATGAACAAGGGCATTGCGATGGCACAAGGCAAGTTCGCGTTGTTTCTCAACTCGGGCGATATTTTTCATCAGGATGCCGCATATTTTGTCCGTAAGTTAAAAATGCAAAA
Source organism: Escherichia sp. SCLE84 (assembly GCF_012584495.1). Classification (NCBI taxonomy): domain Bacteria; kingdom Pseudomonadati; phylum Pseudomonadota; class Gammaproteobacteria; order Enterobacterales; family Enterobacteriaceae; genus Escherichia; species Escherichia sp. SCLE84. The sequence continues at coordinate 66,736 of NZ_CP051430.1, forward strand.
AGATAACGTGATGATCACCGGCGATGCGCTGCTGGATTTTGGCGACGGGCATAAAATTAAACGTAGCGCCAAACCGGGTTGGTATATTTATCACAGCCTGCCCGCCAGTCATCAGGCGATATTTTTCCCAGTATCCGGTTTGAAAAAATGGCGTTATGACCTGGAATATAAAGTTTCTTCTGATTACGCGCTGGCAGCCAAAATGTATAAAGCAGGTTATGCATTTAAAAAACTCAATGGCCTGGTGTCTGAATTTTCTATGGGTGGGGTATCTACCACCAATAATATGGAGTTGTGTGCTGACGCGAAAAAAGTCCAACGGCAAATATTACATGTGCCTGGCTTCTGGGCAGAATTATCCTGGCATTTACGCCAGCGTACTACCTCAAAGACGAAAGCCTTATATAACAAAAGCTGAATATAAGGGAAAACGATGCAGGATTTAAGTGGATTCTCGGTGCCGAAAGGGTTCCGGGGTGGCAACGCTATTAAAGTGCAATTGTGGTGGGCAGTACAGGCAACATTATTTGCCTGGTCGCCACAAGTATTGTATCGCTGGCGGGCATTTTTATTACGTTTATTCGGCGCAAAAATAGGAAAAAACGTAGTTATTCGGCCGTCAGTAAAAATTACCTATCCGTGGAAATTAACCTTAGGTGATTACGCGTGGGTCGGCGATGAGGTCAATTTATATACCCTCGGTGAAATAACCATTGGCGCACATTCGGTGATATCGCAAAAAAGTTATTTATGCACCGGGAGCCACGACCATGCAAGTCAACATTTCACCATTAACGCCACGCCTATTGTGATTGGCGAGAAATGCTGGCTGGCAACCGATGTCTTTGTTGCCCCTGGCGTCACTATCGGCGACGGCACCGTCGTGGGGGCGCGAAGCAGTGTTTTTAAATCGCTTCCGGCAAATGTGGTTTGCCGGGGGAATCCCGCAGTGGTGATACGCGAACGCGTTGAAACTGAATAAATTCAAAAAATACAGAGGAATAAGACATGTCAAAAGTCGCTCTCATCACCGGTGTAACCGGACAAGACGGTTCTTACCTGGCAGAGTTTCTGCTGGAAAAAGGTTACGAGGTGCATGGTATTAAGCGTCGTGCATCGTCATTCAACACCGAGCGCGTGGATCACATTTATCAGGATCCGCACACCTGCAACCCGAAATTCCATCTGCATTATGGCGACCTGAGTGATACCTCCAACCTGACGCGCATTTTGCGTGAAGTGCAGCCGGATGAAGTGTACAACCTGGGCGCAATGAGCCACGTTGCGGTTTCTTTTGAGTCACCGGAATATACCGCTGACGTCGACGCGATGGGTACGCTGCGCCTGCTGGAGGCGATCCGCTTCCTCGGTCTGGAAAAGAAAACCCGTTTCTATCAGGCTTCCACCTCTGAACTGTACGGTCTGGTGCAGGAAATTCCGCAGAAAGAAACCACGCCGTTCTACCCGCGATCTCCGTATGCGGTCGCCAAACTGTATGCCTACTGGATCACCGTTAACTACCGCGAATCCTACGGCATGTACGCCTGTAACGGTATTCTCTTCAACCATGAATCCCCGCGCCGCGGCGAAACCTTCGTTACCCGCAAAATCACCCGCGCAATCGCCAATATCGCCCAGGGGCTGGAGTCGTGCCTGTACCTCGGCAATATGGATTCCCTGCGTGACTGGGGCCATGCCAAAGACTACGTAAAAATGCAGTGGATGATGCTGCAACAGGAACAACCGGAAGATTTCGTTATCGCGACCGGCGTTCAGTACTCCGTACGTCAGTTCGTGGAAATGGCGGCAGCACAGCTGGGCATCAAACTGCGCTTTGAAGGCACGGGCGTTGAAGAGAAGGGCATTGTGGTTTCCGTCACCGGGCATGACGCGCCGGGCGTTAAACCGGGCGATGTGATTATCGCCGTTGACCCGCGTTACTTCCGTCCGGCGGAAGTTGAAACGCTGCTCGGCGACCCGACCAAAGCGCACGAAAAACTAGGCTGGAAACCGGAAATCACCCTCAAAGAGATGGTGTCTGAAATGGTGGCTAATGACCTCGAAGCGGCGAAAAAACACTCTCTGCTGAAATCTCACGGCTACGACGTGGCGATCGCGCTGGAGTCATAAGCATGAGTAAACAACGCATTTTTATCGCTGGTCATCGCGGGATGGTCGGTTCTGCCATCAAGCGGCAGCTCGAACAGCGCGGTGATGTGGAGCTGGTATTACGTACCCGCGATGAACTGAACCTGCTGGACAGCCGCGCGGTGCATGATTTCTTTGCCAGCGAAAGCATTGACCAGGTCTATCTGGCGGCGGCGAAAGTGGGCGGCATTGTTGCCAACAACACCTATCCGGCGGATTTCATCTACCAGAACATGATGATTGAGAGCAACATCATTCACGCCGCGCATCAGAACGACGTGAACAAACTGCTGTTTCTCGGATCGTCCTGCATCTACCCGAAACTGGCAAAACAGCCGATGGCAGAAAGCGAGCTGTTGCAGGGTACGCTGGAGCCGACCAACGAGCCTTATGCCATTGCCAAAATCGCCGGGATCAAACTGTGCGAATCTTACAACCGCCAGTATGGACGCGATTACCGCTCTGTCATGCCGACCAACCTGTACGGGCCGCATGACAACTTCCACCCGAGTAATTCGCATGTGATCCCAGCATTGCTGCGTCGCTTCCACGAGGCGACGGCACAGAATGCGCCGGACGTGGTGGTGTGGGGCAGCGGCACACCGATGCGCGAATTTCTGCACGTCGATGATATGGCGGCGGCGAGCATTCATGTCATGGAGCTGGCGCACGAAGTCTGGCTGGAGAACACCCAGCCGATGCTGTCGCACATTAACGTCGGCACGGGCGTTGACTGCACTATCCGCGAGCTGGCGCAAACCATCGCCAAAGTGGTGGGTTACAAAGGTCGGGTGGTTTTTGATGCCAGCAAACCGGATGGTACGCCGCGCAAACTGCTGGATGTGACGCGCCTGCATCAGCTTGGCTGGTATCACGAAATCTCACTGGAAGCGGGGCTTGCCAGCACTTACCAGTGGTTCCTTGAGAATCAAGACCGCTTTCGGGGGTAATGATGTTTTTACGTCAGGAAGACTTTGCCACGGTAGTGCGCTCCACCCCGCTTGTCTCTCTCGACTTTATTGTCGAGAACAGTCGCGGCGAGTTTCTGCTTGGCAAAAGAACCAACCGCCCGGCGCAGGGTTACTGGTTTGTGCCGGGAGGGCGCGTGCGGAAAGACGAAACGCTGGAGGCCGCATTTGAGCGGCTGACGATGGCGGAACTGGGGCTGCGTCTGCCAATAACAGCAGGCCAGTTTTACGGTGTCTGGCAGCACTTTTATGACGATAACTTCTCCGGCACGGATTTCTCCACTCACTATGTGGTGCTCGGTTTTCGCTTCAGAGTATCGGAAGAAGAGCTGTTACTGCCGGATGAGCAGCATGACGATTACCGCTGGCTGACGCCGGATGCACTGCTCGCCAGTGACAATGTTCACGCTAACAGCCGCGCCTATTTTCTCGCTGAGAAGCGTGCCGGAGTACCCGGATTATGAAAATACTGGTCTACGGCATTAACTACTCGCCGGAGTTAACCGGCATCGGCAAATACACCGGCGAGATGGTGGAATGGCTGGCGGCACAAGGTCATGAGGTGCGGGTCATTACCGCACCGCCTTACTACCCGCAGTGGCAGGTGGGCGAGAACTATTCCGCCTGGCGGTACAAACGAGAAGAGGGGGTCGCCACGGTGTGGCGCTGCCCGCTGTACGTGCCAAAACAGCCGAGCACCCTGAAACGCCTGTTGCATCTCGGCAGTTTTGCCGTCAGCAGTTTTTTCCCGTTGATGGCGCAACGTCGCTGGAAGCCGGATCGCATTATCGGCGTAGTGCCAACGCTGTTTTGTACGCCGGGAATGCGCCTGCTGGCGAAACTCTCTGGTGCGCGTACCGTGCTTCATATTCAGGATTACGAAGTGGACGCCATGCTGGGGCTGGGCCTTGCCGGAAAAGGCAAAGGCGGCAAAGTGGCACAGCTGGCGACGGCGTTCGAACGTAGCGGACTGCATAACGTCGATAACGTCTCCACGATTTCGCGTTCGATGATGAATAAAGCTATCGAAAAAGGCGTGGCGGCAGAAAACGTCATCTTCTTCCCCAACTGGTCGGAAATCGCCCGTTTTCAGCATGTCGCAGACGCCGATGTTGATGCCCTTCGTAACCAGCTTGACCTGCCGGATAACAAAAAAATCATTCTTTACTCCGGCAATATTGGTGAAAAGCAGGGGCTGGAAAACGTTATTGAAGCTGCCGATCGTCTGCGCGATGAACCGCTGATTTTTGCCATTGTCGGGCAGGGCGGCGGCAAAGCGCGGCTGGAAAAAATGGCGCAGCAGCGTGGACTGCGCAACATGCAATTTTTCCCGCTGCAATCGTATGACGCTTTACCCGCACTGCTGAAGATGGGCGATTGCCATCTGGTGGTGCAAAAACGCGGCGCGGCAGATGCCGTATTGCCGTCGAAACTGACCAATATTCTGGCGGTAGGCGGTAACGCGGTGATTACCGCAGAGGCCCACACAGAACTGGGGCAGCTTTGCGAAACCTTTCCGGGCATTGCGGTTTGCGTAGAACCGGAATCGGTCGAGGCGCTGGTGGCGGGGATCCGTCAGGCGCTCCTGCTGCCCAAACACAACACGGTGGCACGTGAATATGCCGAACGCACACTCGATAAAGAGAACGTGTTACGTCAATTTATAAATGATATTCGGGGATAATTATGGCGCAGTCGAAACTCTATCCAGTTGTGATGGCAGGTGGCTTCGGTAGCCGCTTATGGCCGCTTTCCCGCGTACTTTACCCCAAGCAGTTTTTATGCCTGAAAGGCGATCTCACCATGCTGCAAACCACCATCTGCCGCCTGAACAGCGTGGAGTGCGAAAGCCCGGTGGTGATTTGCAATGAGCAGCACCGCTTTATTGTCGCGGAACAGCTGCGTCAACTGAACAAACTCACCGAGAACATTATTCTCGAACCGGCAGGGCGTAACACTGCACCTGCCATTGCACTGGCGGCGCTGGCGGCAAAACGTCATAGCCCGGAGAGCGACCCGTTAATGCTGGTATTGGCGGCGGATCATGTGATTGCCGATGAAGACGCGTTCCGTGCCGCCGTGCGTAATGCCATGCCATATGCCGAAGCGGGCAAGCTGGTGACCTTCGGCATTGTGCCGGATCTACCAGAAACCGGTTATGGCTATATTCGTCGCGGTGAAGTGTCTGCGGGTGAGCAGGATACGGTGGCCTTTGAAGTGGCGCAGTTTGTCGAAAAACCGAATCTGGAAACCGCCCAGGCCTATGTGGCAAGCGGCGAATATTACTGGAACAGCGGCATGTTCCTGTTCCGCGCCGGACGCTATCTCGAAGAACTGAAAAAATATCGCCCGGATATCCTCGATGCCTGCGAAAAAGCGATGAGCGCCGTCGATCCGGATCTCGATTTTATTCGCGTGAATGAAGAAGCGTTTCTCGCCTGCCCGGAAGAGTCGGTGGATTACGCGGTCATGGAACGTACGGCAGATGCCGTTGTGGTGCCGATGGATGCGGGCTGGAGCGATGTCGGTTCCTGGTCCTCTTTATGGGAGATCAGTGCCCACACCGCCGAGGGCAACGTTTGCCATGGCGATGTGATTAATCACAAAACTGAAAACAGCTATGTGTATGCCGAATCTGGCCTGGTCACCACCGTCGGGGTGAAAGATCTGGTAGTGGTGCAGACCAAAGATGCGGTGCTGATTGCCGACCGTAACGCGGTGCAGGATGTGAAAAAAGTGGTCGAGCAGATCAAAGCCGATGGTCGCCATGAGCATCGGGTGCATCGCGAAGTCTATCGCCCGTGGGGCAAATATGACTCTATCGACGCAGGCGACCGCTACCAGGTGAAACGCATCACCGTGAAACCGGGCGAAGGCTTGTCGGTACAGATGCACCATCACCGTGCGGAACACTGGGTGGTTGTCGCGGGAACGGCAAAAGTCACCATTGACGGTGATATCAAACTGCTTGGTGAAAACGAGTCCATTTATATTCCGCTGGGGGCGACGCACTGCCTGGAAAACCCGGGGAAAATTCCGCTCGATTTAATTGAAGTGCGCTCCGGCTCTTATCTCGAAGAGGATGATGTGGTGCGTTTCGCGGATCGCTACGGACGGGTGTAAACGTCGCATCAGGCGCTGTTTGTCGGATGCGGCGTGAACGCCTTATCCGACCTACGGTTCGGTTTTGTAGGCCTGATAAGACGCGGCAGCGTCGCATCAGGCAATGAATGCGAAACCGCGGTGTAAATAACGACAAAAATAAAATTGGCCGTTTCGGTCAGGGCCAACTATTGCCTGAAAAAGGGTAACGACATGAAAAAATTAACCTGCTTTAAAGCCTATGATATTCGTGGAAAATTAGGCGAAGAACTGAATGAAGATATTGCCTGGCGCATTGGTCGCGCCTATGGCGAATTTCTCAAACCGAAAACCATTGTGTTAGGCGGTGATGTCCGCCTCACCAGCGAAACCTTAAAACTGGCGCTGGCGAAAGGTTTACAGGATGCGGGCGTCGATGTGCTGGATATTGGTATGTCCGGCACCGAAGAGATCTATTTCGCCACGTTCCATCTCGGCGTGGATGGCGGCATCGAAGTTACCGCCAGCCATAACCCGATGGATTACAACGGCATGAAGCTGGTGCGCGAAGGGGCTCGCCCGATCAGCGGTGATACCGGACTGCGCGACGTCCAGCGTCTGGCAGAAGCCAACGACTTTCCTCCCGTTGATGAAACCAAACGCAGTCGTTATCAGCAAATTACCCTGCGTGACGCTTACGTTGATCACCTGTTCGGTTATATCAACGTCAAAAACCTCACGCCGCTCAAGCTGGTGATTAACTCCGGGAATGGCGCAGCGGGTCCGGTGGTGGACGCCATCGAAGCCCGCTTTAAAGCCCTCGGCGCACCTGTGGAATTAATCAAAGTGCACAACACGCCCGACGGGAATTTCCCCAACGGTATTCCTAACCCGCTGCTGCCAGAATGTCGCGACGACACCCGCAATGCGGTCATCAAACACGGCGCGGATATGGGCATTGCCTTTGATGGCGATTTTGACCGCTGTTTCCTGTTTGACGAAAAAGGGCAGTTTATCGAGGGCTACTACATTGTCGGCCTGCTGGCAGAAGCGTTCCTCGAAAAAAAATCCCGGCGCGAAGATCATCCACGATCCACGTCTCTCCTGGAACACCGTTGATGTGGTGACTGCCGCAGGCGGCACCCCGGTAATGTCGAAAACCGGACACGCCTTTATTAAAGAACGGATGCGCAAGGAAGACGCCATCTACGGTGGCGAAATGAGCGCCCACCATTACTTCCGTGATTTTGCTTACTGCGACAGCGGCATGATCCCGTGGCTGCTGGTAGCCGAACTGGTGTGCCTGAAAGGAAAAACGCTGGGCGAACTGGTGCGCGACCGGATGGCGGCGTTTCCGGCAAGCGGTGAGATCAACAGCAAACTGGCGCAACCCGTTGAGGCGATTAATCGCGTCGAACAGCATTTTAGCCGCGAGGCGCTGGCGGTGGATCGCACCGATGGCATCAGCATGACCTTTGCCGACTGGCGCTTTAACCTGCGCTCCTCCAACACCGAACCGGTGGTGCGGTTGAATGTGGAATCGCGCGGTGATGTGCCGCTGATGGAAGCGCGAACGCGAACTCTGCTGACGTTGCTGAACGAGTAATGTCGGATCTTCCCTTACCCCATTGCGGGTAAGGGGCAAATAACAGGAACAACGATGACAAATCTAAAAAAGCGCGAGCGAGCGAAAACCAATGCATCGTTAATCTCTATGGTGCAACGCTTTTCAGATATCACCATCATGTTTGCCGGGTTATGGCTGGTTTGCGAAGTCAGCGGACTGTCATTCCTCTACATGCACCTGTTGGTGGCGCTGATTACGCTGGTGGTGTTCCAGATGCTGGGCGGCATCACCGATTTTTATCGCTCATGGCGCGGTGTTCGGGCAGCGACAGAATTTGCCCTGTTGCTACAAAACTGGACCTTAAGCGTGATTTTCAGCGCCGGACTGGTGGCGTTCAACAATGATTTCGACACGCAACTGAAAATCTGGCTGGCGTGGTATGGGCTGACCAGCATCGGACTGGTGGTTTGCCGTTCGTGTATTCGCATTGGGGCGGGCTGGCTGCGTAATCATGGCTATAACAAGCGCATGGTCGCGGTGGCGGGGGATTTAGCCGCCGGACAAATGCTGATGGAGAGCTTCCGTAATCAGCCGTGGTTAGGGTTTGAAGTGGTGGGCGTATACCACGACCCAAAACCGGGCGGCGTTTCTAACGACTGGGCGGGTAATCTGCAACAGCTGGTCGAGGACGCGAAAGCGGGCAAGATTCATAACGTCTATATCGCGATGCAAATGTGCGACGGCGCGCGAGTGAAAAAACTGGTCCATCAACTGGCGGACACCACCTGTTCGGTGCTGCTGATCCCCGATGTCTTTACCTTCAACATTCTCCATTCACGTCTCGAAGAGATGAACGGCGTTCCGGTGGTGCCGCTTTACGATACGCCGCTTTCCGGGGTTAACCGCCTGATAAAACGTGCGGAAGACATTGTGCTGGCGACGCTTATTCTGCTGCTGATCTCCCCGGTGCTGTGCTGTATTGCGCTGGCGGTGAAACTGAGCTCACCTGGGCCGGTTATTTTCCGCCAGACTCGCTACGGCATGGATGGCAAGCCGATCAAAGTGTGGAAGTTTCGTTCCATGAAAGTGATGGAGAACGACAAAGTGGTGACCCAGGCGACGCAGAACGATCCGCGCGTCACTAAAGTGGGGAACTTTCTGCGCCGCACCTCGCTGGATGAATTGCCGCAGTTTATCAATGTGCTGACCGGGGGGATGTCGATTGTCGGTCCACGTCCACACGCGGTGGCGCATAACGAACAGTATCGCCAGCTCATTGAAGGCTACATGCTGCGTCATAAAGTGAAACCGGGCATTACTGGCTGGGCGCAGATTAATGGCTGGCGCGGCGAAACCGACACGCTGGAGAAAATGGAAAAACGCGTCGAGTTCGACCTTGAGTACATCCGCGAATGGAGCGTCTGGTTCGATATCAAAATCGTTTTCCTGACGGTATTCAAAGGCTTCGTTAACAAAGCGGCATATTGATATGAGCTTACGTGAAAAAACCATCAGCGGTGCGAAGTGGTCGGCGATTGCCACGGTGATCATCATCGGCCTCGGGCTGGTGCAGATGACCGTGCTGGCGCGGATTATCGACAACCACCAGTTCGGCCTGCTTACCGTGTCGCTGGTGATTATCGCGCTGGCAGATACGCTTTCTGACTTCGGTATCGCTAACTCGATTATTCAGCGAAAAGAAATCAGCCACCTTGAACTCACCACGCTGTACTGGCTGAACGTTGGGCTGGGGCTTGTGGTGTGCGTGGCGGTGTTTTTGTTGAGTGATCTCATTGGTGACGTGCTGAACAACCCGGACCTGGCACCGTTGATTAAAACATTGTCGCTGGCGTTTGTGGTGATCCCCCACGGGCAACAGTTCCGCGCGTTGATGCAGAAGGAGCTGGAGTTCAACAAAATCGGCATGATCGAAACCAGCGCGGTGCTGGCGGGTTTCACTTTTACGGTGGTTAGCGCCCATTTCTGGCCGCTGGCGATGACCGCGATCCTCGGTTATCTGGTCAATAGTGCGGTAAGAACGCTGCTGTTTGGCTACTTTGGTCGAAAAATTTATCGCCCCGGTCTGCACTTCTCGCTGGCGTCGGTGGCACCGAACTTACGCTTTGGTGCCTGGCTGACGGCGGATAGCATCATCAACTATCTCAATACCAACCTTTCAACGCTGGTGCTGGCGCGTATTCTCGGCGCGGGCGTGGCAGGGGGATACAACCTGGCGTACAACGTGGCCGTTGTGCCGCCGATGAAGCTGAACCCGATCATCACCCGTGTGTTGTTTCCGGCATTCGCCAAAATTCAGGACGATGCCGAAAAGCTGCGCGTTAACTTCTACAAGCTGTTGTCGGTAGTGGGGATTATCAACTTTCCGGCGCTGCTCGGGCTGATGGTGGTGTCGAATAACTTTGTACCGCTGGTCTTTGGTGAGAAGTGGAACAGCATTATTCCGGTGCTGCAATTGCTGTGTGTGGTGGGTCTGCTGCGCTCCGTAGGTAACCCGATTGGTTCGCTGCTGATGGCGAAAGCGCGGGTCGATATCAGCTTTAAATTCAACGTATTCAAAACATTTCTGTATATTCCGGCGATTGTTATTGGTGGGCAGATGGCGGGCGCAATCGGCGTCACGCTCGGTTTCCTGCTGGTGCAGATTATCAACACCATTCTGAGTTACTTCGTGATGATTAAACCGGTTCTTGGTTCCAGTTATCGCCAGTACATCCTGAGTTTATGGCTGCCGTTTTATCTCTCGCTGCCGACGCTGGTGGTCAGTTATGCGCTGGGCATTGTGCTGAAAGGGCAACTGGCGCTGGGGATGCTGCTGGCGGTGCAAATAGCCACGGGTGTGCTGGCGTTTGTGGTGATGATTGTGCTGTCGCGCCATCCACTTGTGGTGGAAGTGAAACGTCAGTTTTGTCGCAGCGAAAAAATGAAAATGCTTTTACGGGCGGGGTGAATGGTTGTTTTAGGCTCCGACAACGGTTGCCGGGTGCAGCGTAAAACGCCTTATCCATCCTACGGTTCTGTGCTCGGGACCTGTAGGCCTGATAAGACGCGTCAGCGTCGCATCAGGCACTGAATGCCGGATGCGGCGTGAACGCCTTATCCGGCCTACGGTTCTGTGCTCGGGACCTGTAGGCCTGATAAGACGCGTCAGCGTCGCATCAGGCACTGAATGCCGGATGCGGCGTGAACGCCTTATCCGGCCTACGGTTCTGTGCTCGGGTCTTGTAGGCCTGATAAGACGCGTCAGCGTCGCATCAGGCAAAAAGCGGCAACGAACAAAACAAACGCAGCCTCACCTGGCATCAAATTTATGAGGAAAAAATGAAATTACTTATTCTGGGCAACCACACTTGCGGCAATCGTGGCGACAGCGCCATCCTGCGCGGCTTACTTGATGCCATCAACATCCTCAATCCACACGCCGAAGTGGACGTGATGAGCCGCTATCCGGTCAGTTCTTCCTGGCTGCTCAACCGCCCGGTAATGGGCGATCCGCTGTTCCTGCAAATGAAACAACACAACAGCGCGGCGGGCGTTGTCGGGCGCGTTAAAAAAGTCCTCCGTCGCCGCTATCAGCACCAGGTATTGCTCTCACGCGTCACCGACACTGGCAAGCTGCGCAATATCGCCATCGCCCAGGGATTCACCGACTTCGTGCGCCTGCTCTCAGGTTACGACGCCATTATTCAGGTCGGAGGATCGTTTTTTGTCGATCTCTACGGCGTGCCGCAGTTTGAACATGCGCTTTGCACGTTTATGGCGAAAAAGCCGCTGTTTATGATTGGTCACAGCGTCGGCCCCTTCCAGGATGAGCAATTTAACCAACTGGCGAACTACGTCTTTGGTCACTGTGACTCGCTGATCCTGCGCGAATCGGTCAGCCTTGATTTGATGAAACGCAGCAATATCACTACCGCAAAAGTGGAACATGGCGTCGATACCGCGTGGCTGGTCGATCACCACACAGAAGACTTCACCGCCAGCTATGCCGTTCAACATTGGCTGGACGTTGCCGCACAACAGAAAACGGTGGCAATTACCCTGCGCGAACTGGCACCGTTCGACAAACGTCTCGGCACCACTCAGCAAGCGTATGAAAAAGCCTTTGCCGGGGTGGTCAATCGCATTCTCGATGAAGGGTATCAGGTGATTGCGCTCTCCACCTGTACGGGCATCGACAGCTATAACAAAGACGACCGCATGGTGGCGCTCAACCTGCGCCAGCATATCAGCGATCCTGCCCGTTACCACGTGGTGATGGATGAACTCAACGATCTGGAAATGGGCAAAATTCTCGGTGCCTGTGAACTCACCGTCGGTACGCGCCTACACTCAGCCATTATCTCGATGAACTTTGCCACTCCGGCGATTGCCATCAACTACGAACATAAATCCGCCGGGATTATGCAGCAGCTGGGGCTGCCAGAGATGGCGATTGATATCCGTCATTTACTGGACGGCAGCTTGCAAGCGATGGTTGCGGATACCTTAGGCCAACTTCCGGCGCTGAACGCGCGACTTAACGAAGCCGTCAGTCGCGAACGTCAGACGGGAATGCAGATGGTGCAGTCTGTACTGGAACGCATCGGGGAGGTGAAATGAAGGTCGGCTTCTTTTTACTGAAATTTCCGCTGTCGTCGGAAACCTTCGTCCTCAACCAAATTACCGCGTTTATTGATATGGGCTTTGAGGTGGAGATTGTCGCGCTGCAAAAAGGCGACACCCAGAATACCCACGCGGCATGGACGAAATACAACCTTGCCGCCAGAACCCGCTGGTTACAGGACGAACCACAAGGCAAAGTTGCGAAACTGCGCCACCGCGCCAGCCAGACCTTACGCGGCATTCATCGTAAAAATACCTGGCAGGCGCTCAACCTCAAACGCTATGGTGCTGAGTCGCGAAACCTGATTTTGTCTGCCATTTGTGGTCAGGTCGCAACACCGTTACATGCCGATGTCTTTATCGCTCATTTTGGTCCAGCGGGGGTAACCGCAGCAAAACTACGCGAACTGGGTGTCATTCGCGGCAAAATTGCCACCATCTTCCACGGTATTGATATCTCCAGTCGGGAAGTGCTCAACCACTACACTCCCGAATATCAACAACTGTTTCGCCGTGGCGACCTGATGTTACCGATAAGCGATCTGTGGGCCGGAAGGCTGCAAAAAATGGGCTGCCCCAGAGAAAAAATCGCCGTATCGCGTATGGGCGTGGACATGACGCGCTTTAGCCCGCGTCCGGTGAAAGCGCCCGCAACGCCGCTGGAAATCATTTCCGTCGCACGCTTAACCGAGAAAAAAGGCCTGCATGTGGCGATCGAAGCCTGTCGGCAGTTGAAAGAGCAGGGCGTGGCATTTCGCTATCGCATCCTCGGCATTGGCCCGTGGGAAAGACGCCTGCGCACCCTCATCGAACAATATCAACTGGAAGATGTGGTGGAGATGCCGGGCTTTAAACCGAGCCATGAAGTGAAAGCGATGCTCGACGACGCGGATGTCTTCCTGTTGCCATCGGTAACGGGCGCGGATGGCGATATGGAAGGCATTCCGGTAGCGCTGATGGAAGCGATGGCGGTCGGCATTCCGGTGGTTTCTACTCTGCATAGCGGAATACCGGAACTGGTGGAGGCCGATAAATCCGGCTGGCTGGTGCCTGAGAACGATGCTCGCGCACTGGCGCAACGCCTGGCGGCATTTAGCCAACTGGACACCGACGAACTGGCTCCGGTTATCAAACGTGCTCGCGAAAAAGTCGAACACGATTTTAACCAGCAGGTGATTAATCGAGAACTTGCCAGCTTGCTGCAAGCTTTATAGAGGAGAACGCATGCAATTTAAAACACTCTCCCGACGCACCTTCCTGACGGCAAGCTCCGCGCTTGCCTTCCTCCATACCCCTTTCGCTCGCGCACTTCCCGCCCGACAAAGCGTTAACATTAACGACTACAACCCTCACGACTGGATCGCCTCATTTAAACAAGCCTTCAGCGAAGGGCAAACGGTCGTCGTGCCTGGCGGATTGGTTTGTGACAATATCAACACCGGCATCTTTATCCCTCCCGGTAAAACGTTACACATTCTTGGAAACTTGCGCGGCAACGGCAGAGGGCGATTTGTCTTACAGGACGGCAGCCAGGTGACAGGGGAGGAGGGCGGCAGTATGCATAACATCACCCTGGATGTGCGCGGCTCTGACTGCACCATCAAAGGTCTGGCGATGAGCGGCTTTGGCCCGGTAACGCAGATTTATATCGGCGGCAAAAACAAACGGGTCATGCGCAACCTGACCATCGATAACCTCACTGTCAGCCACGCTAATTACGCCATCTTACGCCAGGGATTTCATAACCAGATAATCGGTGCCAACATCACCAACTGTAAATTTAGTGATTTACAGGGCGATGCCATTGAATGGAACGTGGCGATTAACGACCATGATATTTTGATCTCCGACCATGTCATCGAGCGCATCAACTGTACTAATGGCAAAATCAACTGGGGCATTGGCATAGGCCTTGCGGGGAGTACTTATGATAATAACTACCCGGAAGACCAGGCAGTGAAAAACTTTGTCGTGGCAAATATCACGGGATCGGATTGTCGGCAGTTGATCCATGTTGAAAATGGTAAACATTTTGTTATTCGTAATATCAAAGCCCGCAATATCACGCCGGATTTCAGTAAGAAAGCAGGCATTGATAACGCGACAGTTGCTATTTACGGTTGTGACAATTTCGTGATTGATAATATTGAAATGATTAATAGCGCCGGGATGTTAATCGGCTATGGGGTAATTAAAGGCAAATATCTCTCGATACCGCAAAATTTCCGAGTGAATAATATTCAAATGGATAACACCCATCTTGCTTATAAATTGCGCGGCATCCAAATCTCCGCCGGGAATGCTGTCTCCTTTGTGGCGCTGACTAACATTGAGATGAAGCGTGCGTCGCTGGAGTTACACAACAAACCGCAACACCTTTTTATGCGAAATATCAAGGTGATGCAGGAATCCTCTGTTGGACCAGCATTGAGCATGAACTTTGACATGCGCAAAGACGTTCGCGGCATTTTTATGGCGAAAAAAGAAACACTGCTGTCTCTTGCAAATGTTCATGCGGTGAATGAGAAAGGACAAAGCTCCGTCGATATCGACAGGATTAATCACCATATTGTTAATGTGGAAAAGATTAACTTTAGATTGCCGGAACGGAGGGAGTAGATTTGCGACCATTCCTGGAAAAATGGAGCCATACTTAGGAACAATGCTACTGCAATCCACAACGAAGCGGCGTAACATCACAAGTAATTCAGTAATCAATTCAGGGTAATTGATGCTGGCGAAAAAAATCGAACAAGCTATAATTCAGCAACCATTTTACAGGTGGATGAAATAATGACGAATTTAAAAGCAGTTATTCCTGTAGCGGGTCTTGGGATGCATATGTTGCCTGCCACTAAGGCGATTCCCAAAGAGATGCTACCGATCGTCGACAAGCCAATGATTCAGTACATTGTTGACGAGATTGTGGCTGCAGGGATCAAAGAAATCCTCCTGGTAACTCACGCGTCCAAGAACGCGGTCGAAAACCACTTCGACACCTCTTATGAATTAGAATCTCTCCTTGAGCAGCGCGTGAAGCGTCAACTGCTGGCGGAAGTACAATCTATCTGTCCGCCGGGCGTGACCATTATGAACGTGCGTCAGGGTGAACCTTTAGGTTTAGGCCACTCCATTTTATGTGCGCGGCCTGCCATTGGTGACAATCCATTTGTCGTGGTGCTGCCAGACGTTGTGATCGACGACGCCAGCGCCGACCCGCTGCGCTACAACCTTGCTGCCATGATTGCACGATTCAACGAAACGGGTCGTAGCCAGGTGCTGGCAAAACGTATGCCGGGTGACCTCTCTGAATACTCGGTCATCCAGACCAAAGAACCACTGGACCGTGAAGGTAAAGTCAGCCGCATTGTTGAATTTATCGAAAAACCGGATCAGCCGCAGACGTTGGACTCAGACATCATGGCCGTTGGTCGCTATGTGCTTTCTGCCGATATTTGGCCGGAACTTGAACGCACGCAGCCAGGTGCATGGGGGCGTATTCAGCTGACTGATGCCATCGCTGAACTGGCGAAAAAACAGTCCGTTGATGCTATGCTGATGACAGGTGACAGCTACGACTGCGGTAAAAAAATGGGTTATATGCAGGCATTTGTGAAGTATGGACTACGCAACCTGAAAGAAGGGGCGAAGTTCCGTAAAGGGATTGAGAAGCTGTTAAGCGAATAATGAAAATCTGACCGGATGTAACGGTTGATAAGAAAATTATAACGGCAGTGAAGATTCGTGGCGAAAGTAATTTGTTGCGAATTTTCCTGCCGTTGTTTTATATAAACAATCAGAATAACAACGAGTTAGCAATAGGATTTTAGTCAAAGTTTTCCAGGATTTTCCTTGTTTCCAGAGCGGATTGGTAAGACAATTAGCGTTTGAATTTTTCGGGTTTAGCGCGAGTGGGTAACGCTCGTCACATCGTAGGCATGCATGCAGTGCTCTGGTAGCTGTAAAGCCAGGGGCGGTAGCGTATGTTAAAATAATGATATTTTCGATGTGACCAATTATAAGGCTCCTAACTCTACTTAAGATATTAAATATCAATTATATATGTTGGCTCATTAATATAAGAAGTCTTCATTGATTTAGATTTATGGTGTTATAATAATTGAGAAGCCATAGAAATGCCATTTTAATTGAGTGCGATTACTTTGAGAGTAAACAATGCTAACTTTACTGGTTTTATTCGTATTATTTATAGCGTTAGTAGGCAGGAAATATAACAGGTATGGGATTTATTACTCTTGTTTTATTTTTTTCTATGTGGTCTGCCATTATTTTTATTTTTTAACTAAAGATGGATTTTATCATATTGAACTGGATTCAGATGAGGGGCTTTCTTTCCTGCAAACATCAATTTTGCTAATATTAATTATTATTACTTATAGGACATTATCCTCTATTTTTAAAATACGTGAACCTATATTAAATGGCGTGATAATTGGTTCTGGATATGTTTTATTACTGATGTTATATTTCTTGGGCGTTTTATCTTACGTACTACAAAATGGAATTGCACTAGGATTATCATATAATGACCGATTAACAGCCAACACAGGTGGCGGATTATCTATAATATTAATGTATGCATACATACCAGCATTAATCCTTATTTATATATCAAAACCCTCTAAGATTAGCTTAATTATATGTTTATTATTAAGTGTGTTTTGCGGTTTGATTTATTATGTTGTGATAGGGGGGTCTAGAAATGTTCTAGCAGCTGGAATATTTTCACTTATCTACTTGGCTCTATATTTCAAACATATCACAAAGAAGTTTCTGGCATTGATTATCGTTTGTGGTGTATTCACATTAATGATATTAGAACTATATCGTTATGCAAATAATATCACTGATGCTATAAATTTTATTATGAATGGAGGAATGGAAGTAATATTATTTGCATTCGAATCTTTTTCACCAATGCATGCTGTGATAAATATTAATGAAGCACTAGATAAGAGACTAATTGAACCTCAATACCTGTCAACTTTTTTTAATGAGTTTTCTATTATCATCCCAAGATTTCTATGGGAAGATAAACCGATAAATGTTTTAAACAACGGATATTTTTATACTACTGAAGTTCTATCTTTAGACACTAATTTAACTATGTCGCCAACTTTTTTAGGAACATCCTTAATAATGTTTGGTAGTTGGTTCTATTGGGTAGGTGGATTCATTAGTGGGGTTATATTGTTTGTTTTTGATAGATCATTTTCTCACTCCTCCAATCTCTATTGGAAAATAATATTACTAAGTAGTGTTGGGTACTTATTTTTTTGGGTTAGAGATGGATTTGAAGTATTTTGCTATATTTTGATAAAGTTTTTTATAGTCATGTTTATTTATAAAAATCTTACAATAATTTATAAGTCATTGGCGAGAAAAAATGAATTTTAAACAGAAAGGAAAAATAATCTCATATATTTTGAAATTATCTGTTTTGGCATTTACTGTATTACCGGGGGCTAATAGGGTAGTACTTTTTTATATAATATCACATGTAACAACAACAGAGTATTTTGCTTTTTTTTCCTCTGCGTATTCTTATGCTATAGTAATGTCTATGATTGGTGGGGTGGGTGTCGGAACTGTAATAATCAAGTATGGTTCTGAATTCGGAATTGTTAATTACATTAAAATTGCATCCATAGCTATTATTCTAAGTAGTATTGCTGGAGGGATTATCGTTTTTTCTTTTTGGGAAGTTACAAGGTTAGGCATAATAGGGTTGTTATTAATGTCAATTGGTTTGACAATGAATCAAATCATACGTTATATGATAATAGTTAAAAAAAATTTTTTGATTGGCGCAATTAATGAAGTGATTTTTATTCTTCCCCCATTTGTTTTTTTATTTATCAAAGATATAAATATAATTATACTGCTTGGTTCTTTATATATTATTCAATCTTTACTTACAGCATTTTTCTGTTTTGTTGATAATGGGAAAACTATAAAACTTAGAGAGGCTTTTATTATTGGTCATTCAAATTTAGTTTCTTCAGGTATACTTTATTTTCTTCCTATAGCCAGTTTATCACTAGTTGGTCCGGTAATAACTAAAGCAGTTTCACTAATGATCACAACCGCTGGAATTATTACGGTATTCCCGCGTGCTATGTTGAATATGAAAATTGTAGATATTCAGAGTTTATATAATAATGATCGAGGCGAATTTTTAAAAGAATCTGCTAGGTTTAAAAATCGGGTGGCATGTATAATGCTGTTAGGTGTTATTATTATGATTGCATATGGATGTTTGACAAATAGAACATCATCTATAGTAGATATCATTTATATTGGGTTGAGTTTGTCTCTTTTTATATTTATGGGGCAGTATACTATTCTTGAAACAACACTAATTAATTTGGTTGGGAAAGAAAATATTTCACTAATACTGAATTCATTAAGTTTCATCTTTTTTGTTGGAGTTTACTACATATTAAAGATAATAGACTTGAAAAATACGACACTAACTATGTTTTTATTATGCTCTATTGTTTTTATATCATATTCGATCCGATATTATATTATTAATAAGGTTTTAAATGAGGTTGAAAAATGTCTTTTGTAACAATAAATACAGAACTACCAAGTGAATTAAATTATGTATTAAACAAGAATAAAAAACTTATTACCGACGTAATAATTGGTAATTCGGTTAGCATTTATTTTGATCCAAACGATTGGGATCATTGTCCTGTAATCAAATCTGAAAAAAGCAATATCTATGTTTCTGGTTGGTTTATAAATGAAAATTATGAAAGGAATAATATAGAATGGCTGAAAGATACTCTGGATTCAAAAAATAATATTAGCGATGTACAAAAGCGTATTATTGCTGGAGTATTTATTTGTATCTATGAAACAAAGAGTGAAATGTTTGTTTTTACAGACCCATTTGCACTTTCACCTCATTATTATTATATAAAAGATAATAAACTAGCTTTATCCCCATCACCATGTGTATTTACAAATGAGATTGATCATGAGCTTAATGATATTCTAAACGCTCAAGGTCATTTGTTTGGTAAATATACAATATATAAGAATGTTTATCGCATATTACCAGGTGATGTTATTACTTGTACTGATGGTAAGTTAGGTGTTTACGAAAATGGTTATGAAGTCATGAATACTGAATTACCATTCGATGTTATTAATGAAGCCAAAAAGTTAATTTTAACAACACATAAATCGATACAATCTATTGCAATATCTGCAGGATTTGATTCTCGCTTATTATTAATTGTATCAGAACCAGAATTTGCTTACACATGGGGGCCAAAAGGTTCTGCAGATGTAAGAAACGGGAAGACTCTTGCAGCGCATAAAAAAATACCTCATCACTCATTTGGTTTTCGAGTTAATAAAGTCACGGAAAGTGATGAGAGGATATGTGAATTATTATTCAAAGGAAGCGTGAAGTCTTATAACACACAATTTTTTGCTAACTATAATTACGTACATAATTTATCCAAAAGTAATACAATAGCGTTAGATGGATATCTTGGAGATGTGCTGCAGCGCGGCGTCTATATGACTTTTGGTGGTAAAAAAGGGGAGTTTTATAAATTATTTCCATCAATTACATCATCTTTTGTCGATGCGAAAATGTTACTGAGGAAACGATATAGAAAACTCAATGCCAAACAATTTGATTATGTATATGCTGATTTTTTAAAAAAGGTTTCTAAAGTAGAATGTATTGATTCATTGCAAAAAATTACGTATTACGAGTTTTTATATGGTCGAGGTCTTCGATATATTACTACGGGGGCTATAGTAATGAATTCATGTTTTAAGAGTGTTTTCCCAGTTTTTGCGTCGAGAAATATATTTAATTATCTAATTAAACAAAGAGCTAATGATGTTTTAACGTACAAAGTTTTCTATGACATATGGAAAGATGAAAATGCATTTTATAGAACAATGAAATCTGAGGGTGCATACAGTCCATCTATGAAACCAATATTTATTCCATTCGCTAATTTATTAGGGCGCATTATTACTAACTTTCATCCGAAATACAAAAATTATACAAAGGAGTAAGGATGAAAATTTTATTATTGAGCAATATGTATCCTTCCGAAAAGGAACCGAGTTTTGGAATATTTGTTGAAACAATTGCAAATCAGTTATCTGATATTGGCTATGATGTTGAGCTCTGTGTCAGAAAAAGGAAATGCAAAGGTCGAATATCCAAACTCTTAAGTTATATGCTTTTTTATATACGAGCGTTCCTTTATTTGAACTTTAAAAAATATGATTATATCTATTGCCATTATGTTTCTCATATATCGCTTCCTGTTATATGTGCCATTTTTTTAGGCAGAAGATTGCGTGTAATAAGTCATGTGCATGGTGGAGATGTCAAATACCTCAAAGGAAGAAGTTTTATATTCCATAAGATAAAAAATGTATTTACCGTAACATTATTTAAACATAGCTTATTAATATTATGTCCCTCTCAACAATATGCTAAATATTTATGTGAACACTATAATATTAATATAAGCAAAGTTATTGTTTATCCTTCTGGTGGTGTTAAAAAATGTTTCAAATATAAAACCTTCTTTCCCGTACATGATGAGTCTGTAAAAATTGGATTTGCAGGTAGATTGGTTAAATCAAAAAACGTAGATCTTATAATAAATGCCATTAAACAATTAAAAAACGTACAATTAAGCATTGTCGGTGATGGTGAGCAAAAAGATTATCTTTATAAATTAGCTAAGGATTGTGATATTGAATTTCTAGGCCCCATGAATCATAATGAATTAGCAAGGTGGTATAAAACTATTAATGTGTTAGTTTATCCCTCCGAAAGTGAAAGTCTGGGTTTAGTACCATTAGAAGCTATGTCATCTGGTGTTTATTGTATATTATCGAAAATTCCAGCATTCTATGAAATTAGACAACATGGTTTGACATTCTCTTTTATTGAAAACTATGACTCTCAATCTATAGCTAGAGAAATTGAAAATTTTCAAAAAATTAATATTACCCATTTAAATAAAATATTAAAAAGAAATAGCAATATAGTTAATGACGTTTACGGCGAATCAAATGTTAAAAGGATATTAACAAATGTCTTTAAATAAAAAATATATATTATTTGTTTATGGTGAAGGTGGGCATGCTGCTCAAATGAATCGACTTGCTCCTATAATACTTAACAACCTCGAGGATTTTGAAGCAATAACTTTATCTGATTCTACAAAGTACCCTCATTGGTCCTGTAGGCATAATAAAACTATAGAATTTAGAGATAAATATAGTTGGTTATCTTTATTGAAAAACATAGGTCCCCTAATAATTTTCAAACAAACATATTCTATTTTACGCAAAAAGAATATTAAGGTGATCGTTACAACTGGACCAGGAATTGCGATTGCAGCAACGCTGGCAGCAAAATTAGTTGGAACAAAAGTAATTTATATTGAAACTTGGTCAAGATTTACAACATATTCTTTATCCGGAAGAATAATGTATCGATTGTCTAATAAATTTTATATTCAAAATAAGTCACTCTTGGAATTATATCCTAAAGCAATTTATTCAGGCAGGTTATGAGAATTTTTGTTACTGTAGGGACGACCTCATTTGATTCTATGATTGAAAATATCGATCAGTACTTTAATGAGAATAAAAAGTACAATGTTAATTTTCAAATCGCAAATGGTAATTATATACCCAAAAGTGGTGCTTTTTTTTCTTTTAGGGATGATGTTGACGTTTTCTATAATGACGCGGATGTAATAATTACCCATGCTGGGGCTGGGACACTATATCAGCTCTTAGAAAAAGGGAAGAAAATTATAGCTGTTCCTAATCTTGAACGTATAGATAAACACCAAGTCGATATAGCTACTTATATGGAGCGTAATCATTATTTGTTAGTTTGTTGGGATTACAATGAGATAGGTGATTTGTTAAAATCTATTCATAATTTTAAACCTAATCCCTATTATAAGATTGAGTTCGATAAAGGCAAGGAAATAGCTGATTATATAAGGTCATTGTACTCTTAGTTTAATGTATTATGTTATTTTCTTATTTAAAGAAAATTTCGAGTATATAGCTTAATCCCATTTAACAGAATTCATCGCATAACTGCCCCTCGTGGCTAATTTCCCTGACAGGAGTAAACAATGTCAAAGCAACAGATCGGCGTCGTCGGTATGGCAGTGATGGGGCGCAACCTTGCGCTCAACATCGAAAGCCGTGGTTATACCGTCTCTATTTTCAACCGTTCCCGTGAAAAGACCGAAGAAGTGATTGCCGAAAATCCAGGCAAGAAACTGGTTCCTTACTATACGGTGAAAGAGTTCGTTGAATCTCTGGAAACGCCTCGTCGCATCCTGTTAATGGTGAAAGCAGGTGCAGGCACGGATGCTGCTATTGATTCCCTCAAGCCATACCTCGATAAAGGTGACATCATCATTGATGGTGGTAATACCTTCTTCCAGGACACCATTCGTCGTAATCGTGAGCTTTCTGCTGAAGGCTTTAACTTCATTGGTACCGGTGTCTCTGGTGGTGAAGAAGGCGCGCTGAAAGGTCCTTCCATTATGCCTGGTGGGCAGAAAGAAGCCTATGAACTGGTTGCGCCGATCCTGACCAAAATCGCCGCAGTGGCTGAAGACGGGCAGCCATGCGTTACCTATATTGGTGCCGATGGCGCAGGTCACTATGTGAAGATGGTTCACAACGGTATTGAATACGGTGATATGCAGCTGATTGCCGAAGCCTATTCTCTGCTAAAAGGTGGCCTGAACCTTACCAACGAAGAACTGGCACAGACCTTTACCGAATGGAATAACGGTGAACTGAGCAGCTACCTGATCGACATCACCAAAGATATCTTCACCAAAAAAGATGAAGACGGTAACTACCTGGTTGATGTGATTCTGGATGAAGCAGCAAACAAAGGTACCGGTAAATGGACCAGCCAGAGCGCGCTGGATCTCGGCGAACCGCTGTCGCTGATTACCGAGTCTGTGTTTGCACGTTATATCTCTTCTCTGAAAGATCAGCGTGTTGCCGCATCTAAAGTTCTTTCTGGTCCGCAAGCGCAGCCAGCAGGCGACAAAGCTGAGTTCATCGAAAAAGTTCGCCGTGCGCTGTATCTGGGCAAAATCGTTTCTTACGCTCAGGGCTTCTCTCAACTGCGTGCTGCGTCTGAAGAGTACAACTGGGATCTGAACTACGGTGAAATCGCGAAGATTTTCCGTGCTGGCTGCATCATCCGTGCGCAGTTCCTGCAGAAAATCACCGATGCATATGCCGAAAATCCGCAGATCGCTAACCTGCTGTTGGCTCCGTACTTCAAGCAAATTGCCGATGACTACCAGCAGGCGCTGCGTGATGTCGTTGCTTATGCAGTACAGAACGGTATCCCGGTTCCTACCTTCGCCGCTGCGGTTGCTTATTATGATAGCTACCGTGCCGCTGTTTTGCCTGCGAACCTGATCCAGGCACAGCGTGACTATTTCGGTGCGCATACTTATAAGCGCATTGATAAAGAAGGTGTGTTCCATACCGAATGGCTGGATTAATCTGATTTAAATCAATTAATCAATGCAAGGCCCGGAGAAAACCTCCGGGCTTTTTTATTATACAAAGCGGCAGGTTATGGCCTTTTTTTATAATTTATAGTTAAAAACGCGATATAATACAGCGCCGCACAACAAGATCGCTGCCTTGACAGTTCATCTGCATCAGAGTTAAAAATCCCGAAGTAGATGAAGTTGTGGTGGTGGATTAATGACCACTCTAAATGTTTAACCGGAAGAAGTCAGAGCTAATGAAAATAACAATTTCAGGAACAGGTTATGTTGGTCTTTCAAATGGTATTCTGATTGCGCAAAATCACGAAGTGGTTGCACTGGATATCGTTCAGGCCAAAGTGGACATGCTTAACAAGAAGCAGTCACCGATTGTTGATAAGGAGATTGAAGAGTATCTGGCGACTAAAGATCTCAATTTCCGCGCTACGACAGATAAGTATGACGCGTATAAAAATGCCGATTACGTTATTATTGCCACGCCTACCGATTATGACCCGAAAACAAATTATTTTAATACCTCAAGCGTCGAAGCGGTCATCCGTGATGTGACAGAAATTAATCCCAACGCGGTAATGGTGATTAAATCTACAATTCCGGTAGGTTTCACCAAATCAATTAAAGAACGTCTGGGTATCGATAACCTTATTTTCTCTCCGGAATTTCTCCGTGAAGGTAAAGCCCTTTACGATAACCTTCATCCGTCACGTATTGTCATCGGTGAGCGTTCAGAACGCGCAGAACGTTTCGCTGCGTTATTACAGGAAGGCGCGATTAAGCAAAATATCCCAACCCTGTTTACCGACTCCACTGAAGCAGAAGCGATTAAACTTTTCGCTAATACCTATCTGGCGATGCGCGTAGCATACTTTAATGAACTGGATAGCTATGCAGAAAGTTTAGGTCTGAATACTCGCCAGATTATCGAAGGCGTTTGTCTCGATCCGCGTATTGGCAACCATTACAACAATCCGTCGTTTGGTTATGGTGGTTATTGTCTGCCGAAAGATACCAAGCAGTTACTGGCGAACTACCAGTCTGTGCCGAATAACCTGATCTCGGCAATCGTAGACGCTAACCGCACGCGTAAAGATTTTATTGCCGATGCCATTTTGTCACGCAAACCGCAAGTGGTGGGTATTTATCGTCTGATTATGAAGAGCGGTTCAGATAACTTCCGTGCGTCTTCCATTCAGGGGATTATGAAACGTATCAAAGCGAAAGGCGTTGAAGTGATCATTTACGAGCCGGTGATGAAAGAAGACTCATTCTTCAACTCTCGCCTGGAACGTGATCTCGCCACCTTCAAACAACAAGCCGACGTCATTATCTCCAACCGTATGGCAGAAGAGCTTAAGGATGTGGCAGACAAAGTCTACACACGAGATCTCTTTGGCAGCGACTAATCTTCTCTGATCAGGGCGGTTTCGCCCTGATTGTCTTTTGTAACCCGTGCAATAATTCATTGTTTTTATCATTTATCCTATAGTATTCACTAAGATTATCACTACACTATGCAGACCTAAAATTATATCGTCCGTTAGGGTAATGATGAGAGTAGAAAATAATAATGTTTCTGGGCAAAACCTTGACCCGGAACAGATTGATTTGATTGATTTACTGGTGCAACTATGGCGTGGCAAGATGACAATCATCATTTCTGTCATTGTCGCTATTGTCCTGGCAATAGGATATCTGGTCGTTGCCAAAGAAAAATGGACTTCCACAGCTATCGTTACTCAACCTGATGTGGGGCAAATCGCTGGTTATAACAATGCCATAAATGTGATTTATGGTTCAGCCGCGCCGAAAGTGTCTGAGATCCAGTCGATTTTAATTGGTCGCTTCAGCACGACATTTTCTGCATTAGCAGAAACGCTTGATAATCAGGAAGAACCTGAAAAACTGACTATTGAACCTACTGTAAAAAATCAGTCATTACCTTTAGCGGTGTCTTATGTTGGGCAATCGCCTGAAGCTGCGCAGAAACAGCTGGCTCAATATATCCAGCAAGTTGACGACCAGGTAAATGATGAACTTGAAAAAGATCTGAAAGACAACATCGCGCTGCGTATGAAAAACTTACAGGATTCTCTGAAGACCCAGGAAGTGGTCGCTCAGGAGCAAAAAGAGCTGCGTATTCGTCAAATTCAGGAAGCGTTGCAGTATGCGAATCAGGCGCAGGTGACAAAGCCGCAGATTCAGCAGACACAGGACGTGACCCAGGATACCATGTTCCTTTTGGGGAGTGATGCACTGGAGTCGATGGTTAAGCACGAAGCGAGCCGTCCGTTGGTGTTCTCGTCAACCTACTATCAGACTCGTCAAAACCTGCTGGATATCGAAAGCTTAAAGGTTGATGATCTTGATATTCACGCTTACCGCTATGTGATGAAACCTACGTTACCCATTCGTCGTGATAGCCCGAAGAAGGCAATCACTTTGATTCTGGCGGTGCTGCTGGGCGGCATGGTTGGCGCGGGTATTGTACTGGGGCGTAACGCGCTGCGTAATTACAACGCGAAGTGATTTTTGAGCTTAAAGAAAGCGGGCAGGGTGGTCACACCGTGCCCGTTTTTTTTGTCGGATGCGATGCCGGCGTATCTTATCCAGCTTACATATGTTGAGAAAATTTGTAGGCACGATAAACCTGCACACCGGGCAATGACGGATGAGTTGTTGCCGGAAGTGACAGCAACATCACATCCACCTACCCCGCAACTCACTGATGCCGCGTGCGCAGAATCACTATCACTGTTGTTAAATCCAGAATTTGAACCTGCAACAGCACCAGCAGGCGATACATCAAATCAGGCACCTCATTGGTTAGTATGTACCTTCGCAAAACGGGATTACTCACAGCGAACATGGCGTAATTTTGTACAAATCTGTTTTTTTTATCAGCAGATTATTTAGCAACCAGGCAAAAAATGTCATGCCTTTCTTCATTTTTACTTATATATCAATTGATTATAATTAATTGGTTTGGTAAATGTTTAAGATGTGTATTATTTGAGTAATCCATTAATTAGTCGGCTTTTATATTTTTTTTCCCAGCATGCAACGCTATAATCTGCGAAGATTTTTTTGTGGAATGTGCAGTGTAGAGGCATGAGTCGTTTATCCCACCAGTCGCAACATAACGCCGTCGTCGTGTGCAAAGAGCTGTCAAGCCCGAACGCGCGCTGCTTCTCTGGCGGCGAATACGATGTCTCTTCTTATCTTTCCTCGTATCGTAAATGCTCCTTTCTGATGGTTGCTGGCATCGGTAAATCACTTGATTCGTTTTTTTTGATGGCGGTGAGAGCATGTGTTTTGCCCCGCGTAAATGAGAAGGTCCTGATGGTTACTCTGGCGGCAAATGTGGAAATTGTGGGGCGTTTCGTGGCCTGGTGAGGAACAGATACATATTAAAAGCAGAGATATGCCCTGAGACATATCTCTGCTTTTAGGTTTTCAGGATGCCCGTTCCGTAAGGATGGTTTTTGAGACCGCTGAGTGAAGGGGCTGCCGACAGTCTGAAGCGAAAGAGGGTGGCGTTTAGCCTGGAGCACTACGCATTTTGGTTGCGATAGCCAATGGCGGTAGCGTACCTGAAAAAGGCCATTCAACCCGTTGGTCGATTGATTGATAGTAAAATAAAACAATTATTTATTTAAGGATTTCATTATGTTACTTCCTGTAATTATGGCTGGTGGTACCGGCAGTCGTCTCTGGCCGATGTCACGCGAGCTTTATCCGAAACAGTTCCTCCGCCTGTTCGGGCAGAACTCCATGCTGCAGGAAACCATCACCCGACTCTCGGGTCTTGAAATCCATGAACCGATGGTCATCTGTAACGAAGAGCATCGCTTCCTGGTGGCTGAACAGCTGCGCCAGCTAAATAAGCTGTCGAATAACATTATACTTGAGCCAGTCGGGCGCAACACCGCGCCGGCCATCGCCCTGGCGGCCCTTCAGGCCACCCGCTACGGTGACGACCCGCTGATGCTGGTTCTCGCCGCCGACCACATCATCAATAACCAGTCGGCCTTCCACGACGCTATCCGGGTCGCCGAGCAGTATGCTGATGAAGGTCATCTGGTCACCTTCGGTATCGTGCCGAATGCCCCGGAAACTGGCTACGGTTACATTCAGCGCGGCGTGGCGCTCAGCAATAGTGCCCATTCCGCGTACCAGGTGGCCCGCTTTGTGGAGAAGCCTGATCGCGAGCGCGCCGAGGCTTACCTCTCCTCCGGGGAGTACTACTGGAACAGCGGCATGTTTATGTTCCGCGCCAAGAAATACCTCATCGAGCTGGCCAAATACCGTCCGGATATCCTGGAAGCCTGCCAGACTGCGGTGAATGCCGCCGATAATGGCAGCGATTTCATCAATATCCCACATGATATTTTCTGCGAGTGCCCGGATGAGTCCGTGGACTACGCCGTTATGGAGAAAACCGCTGATGCGGTGGTGGTCGGTCTCGATGCTGACTGGAGCGACGTTGGCTCCTGGTCCGCACTATGGGAGGTCAGCCCGAAAGACGAGCAGGGCAACGTCCTTAGTGGCGACGCGTGGGTACACAACAGCGAAAACTGCTACATCAACAGCGACGAGAAGCTAGTGGCGGCCATTGGCGTAGAGAATCTGGTGATTGTCAGCACTAAGGACGCCGTGCTGGTGATGAATCGCGAGCGTTCCCAGGACGTGAAGAAGGCGGTCGAGTTCCTCAAGCAGAACCAGCGCAGCGAGTACAAGCGCCACCGTGAGATTTACCGCCCCTGGGGCCGTTGCGACGTAGTGGTCCAGACCCCGCGCTTCAACGTCAACCGCATAACGGTGAAACCAGGCGGTGCCTTCTCGATGCAGATGCACCACCATCGCGCCGAGCATTGGGTTATTCTCGCCGGCACCGGTCAGGTGACGGTCAACGGTAAGCAGTTCCTGCTGTCCGAGAACCAGTCCACCTTTATTCCGATTGGCGCCGAGCACTGCCTGGAAAACCCTGGCTGTATTCCGCTGGAAGTGCTGGAGATCCAGTCGGGGGCGTACCTTGGCGAGGACGACATTATTCGTATTAAAGACCAGTATGGTCGTTGCTAATTATTTTCGGGACAAGATGCAGAATGACACAGTTAACTTGTTTTAAGGCATATGACATCCGTGGTGAACTGGGTGAGGAACTGAACGAGGACATTGCCTACCGTATCGGTCGCGCCTACGGCGAATTTCTGAAACCCGAGAAGGTAGTGGTGGGGGGCGATGTGCGCCTCACAAGCGAGTCGCTGAAGCTGGCGCTGGCCCGCGGGCTAATGGATGCCGGTACCGACGTGCTGGACATCGGACTGAGCGGTACCGAAGAGATTTACTTTGCTACCTTCCACCTCGGGGTAGATGGAGGCATCGAGGTGACAGCGAGCCACAATCCTATGAACTACAACGGCATGAAGCTGGTGCGCGAGAATGCGAAGCCCATCAGCGGCGACACCGGCCTGCGGGATATCCAGCGCCTGGCGGAGGAAAACCAGTTCCCGCCAGTGGACCCGGCGCGTCGCGGGACCCTGAGCAAGATATCGGTACTGAAGGAGTATGTTGACCATCTGATGAGCTACGTGGACTTCGCGAACTTCACCCGTCCACTGAAGTTGGTGGTGAACTCCGGAAACGGGGCTGCGGGGCACGTGATTGATGAGGTGGAGAAACGCTTCGCGGCGGCTGGGGTGCCGGTAACCTTTATCAAGGTGCATCACCAGCCGGATGGCCATTTCCCTAACGGTATTCCGAATCCGCTGCTGCCGGAGTGCCGCCAGGATACCGCCGACGCGGTGCGCGAGCATCAGGCCGACATGGGGATTGCCTTTGACGGCGACTTCGATCGCTGCTTCCTGTTCGATGACGAGGCGTCGTTTATCGAGGGATATTACATTGTCGGCCTGCTGGCTGAGGCGTTCCTGCAGAAGCAGCCGGGAGCGAAAATCATTCACGACCCGCGCTTGACGTGGAACACGGTAGACATCGTGACCCGCAACGGTGGCCAGCCGGTGATGTCGAAGACAGGGCATGCGTTCATCAAGGAGCGGATGCGTCAGGAAGACGCTATCTACGGCGGGGAGATGAGTGCGCACCATTACTTCCGCGATTTCGCCTACTGCGACAGCGGGATGATCCCGTGGCTGCTGGTGGCGGAGCTGCTGTGTCTGAAGAACAGCTCGCTGAAATCGCTTGTGGCGGACCGCCAGATGGCGTTCCCTGCGTCGGGAGAGATCAACCGCAAGCTAGGGAATGCGGCTGAGGCGATCGCCCGCATCCGGGCGCAGTATGAGCCGGCGGCTGCACACATCGACACAACGGACGGGATCAGTATTGAATACCCTGAATGGCGCTTTAACCTGCGCACGTCTAACACCGAGCCGGTGGTGCGTCTGAACGTTGAGTCCAGAGCTGATGTGGCGCTTATGAATGAAAAAACGACCGAGCTGTTACACCTGTTAAGCGGGGAATAAGGTGAGAGATTTACTAACGACGATTTATCGTTATCGGGGATTTATCTGGAGCAGTGTTAAACGTGATTTTCAGGCGCGTTATCAAACTAGTATGCTGGGCGCACTATGGCTCGTTTTACAACCGCTCTCTATGATTCTGGTCTATACCCTGGTTTTTTCCGAGGTGATGAAGGCAAGAATGCCCGATAATACCGGGTCGTTTGCCTATAGTATTTATCTCTGTTCCGGGGTACTGACCTGGGGATTATTTACTGAGATGCTGGATAAAGGTCAGAGCGTATTTATTAACAATGCTAATCTGATCAAGAAACTCAGTTTTCCGAAAATCTGTCTGCCGATCATCGTGACGTTATCGGCGGTGCTAAATTTCGCGATTATTTTCAGTCTGTTTCTAATTTTTATTATTGTCACCGGTAACTTCCCCGGCTGGCTCTTTCTCTCGGTGATACCGGTCCTGCTTTTGCAGATCCTGTTTGCCGGTGGGCTGGGGATGATCCTTGGTGTCATGAACGTCTTTTTCAGGGATGTGGGGCAACTGGTTGGCGTTGCGCTGCAATTCTGGTTTTGGTTCACACCCATTGTTTATGTACTGAATTCATTACCTGCATGGGCAAAAAATCTGATGATGTATAACCCGATGACTCGGATCATGCAATCTTATCAGTCCATCTTCGCCTATCATCTGGCCCCCAACTGGTATTCGCTATGGCCAGTATTGGCTCTCGCCATTATTTTCTGTGTCATCGGTTTCAGGATGTTCCGCAAGCATGCGGCGGATATGGTGGATGAATTATAATGAGTTATATCAGAGTAAATAATGTCGGTAAGGCGTATCGCCAGTATCACTCAAAGACCGGGAGACTGATCGAATGGTTATCCCCTCTGAATACCAAACGCCATAACTTGAAATGGATCCTCCGCGAGATTAATTTCGAAGTCGCTCCGGGCGAGGCTGTCGGTATTATCGGTATCAACGGTGCAGGCAAGAGTACCCTGCTTAAACTCATAACCGGGACGTCCAGGCCGACGACTGGAGAAATTGAAATCTCCGGACGTGTCGCTGCATTACTCGAATTGGGGATGGGGTTTCATTCTGATTTCACTGGCCGGCAGAATGTTTATATGTCTGGGCAACTGTTGGGGTTATCGTCAGAGAAAATAACTGAACTGATGCCGCAAATTGAAGAGTTTGCTGAGATTGGGGACTATATCGATCAGCCTGTGCGCGTCTACTCCAGTGGGATGCAAGTTCGATTAGCTTTTAGTGTAGCGACGGCTATCCGTCCTGATGTGCTAATTATCGATGAGGCATTATCTGTTGGGGATGCATATTTCCAGCATAAAAGCTTTGAGCGTATTCGAAAATTTCGTCAGGAAGGGACCACGCTGTTGCTGGTATCCCATGATAAACAAGCGATCCAAAGCATTTGCGACCGGGCCATTTTATTGAATAAAGGCCAAATTGAAATGGAAGGTGAACCTGAAGCAGTGATGGATTATTACAATGCGCTTCTGGCCGATAAACAAAATCAGTCCATTAAACAAGTTGAGCATAATGGTAAAACGCAAACTGTTTCAGGCACTGGTGAGGTGACTATCTCTGAGGTTCATCTTCTCGATGAACAGGGCAATGTGACTGAATTTGTTTCGGTAGGGCATCGTGTCAGCTTGCAGGTCAACGTTGAGGTCAAGGACGATATTCCTGAGCTTGTTGTCGGATATATGATTAAGGATCGACTTGGACAGCCGATTTTCGGGACCAATACGTACCATCTCAATCAGACACTCACCTCCCTGAAAAAAGGAGAAAAGCGTTCGTTCTTATTTTCTTTCGATGCGAGATTGGGGGTTGGCTCCTATTCTGTCGCTGTCGCGTTGCATACTTCCAGTACGCACCTCGGCAAAAACTATGAATGGCGCGATCTGGCCGTGGTATTCAACGTCGTTAACACGGAACAACAAGAGTTTGTAGGCGTGTCCTGGTTGCCGCCTGAACTGGAGATTTCTTAATGGGTTCGTCGTTTTATCGTTCATTTGAAGAACGACACAGAGGTTCGGTTGAAGAAATCAAGCGCCGCTTGAGTTTTTATTTACCTTTTCTTGCAGGTCTGAAGGACGTTTATCCTGATGGCGTGATTGCGGATATTGGTTGCGGACGTGGCGAATGGTTGGAGATCCTGAATGAAAATGGCATTGCGAACATCGGCGTCGATCTCGATGATGGCATGCTGGCGCGCGCCAGGGAGGCCGGACTGAATGTGCAGAAAATGGATTGTCTGCAGTTTTTGCAAAGTCAGGCGGATCAGAGCCTGATAGCGTTGACCGGTTTTCATATTGCTGAGCATTTGCCGTTTGAGGTCCTGCAGCAGCTCGTCATGCATACCCTACGGGTGCTGAAACCAGGTGGTTTGCTGATCCTCGAAACGCCGAACCCGGAGAATGTAAGCGTCGGCACCTGTTCATTTTATATGGATCCAACGCATAATCACCCTCTGCCACCGCCACTGCTTGAGTTTTTACCTATTCATTATGGTTTTAACCGAGCAATTACCGTTCGTCTGCAGGAAAAAGAGATTCTTCAATCTCCGGATGCAGCCGTTAATTTGGTCGATGTACTCAAAGGGGTGAGCCCCGACTACAGCATCATTGGTCAGAAAGCAGCGCCAACAGATATTCTTGAACGCTTTGACACCCTGTTTACCCAGCAGTACGGTCTGACGCTGGATGCTCTGAGCAACCGTTACGATGCGATTTTGCGCCAACAGTTTTCGTCCGTTGTCTCACGGCTGGAGACGTTGAACCAAACCTATATGCAACAGATAAGCCAAATGTCAGAGACTATTCAGACGTTGCAAGGTGAGGTTGACGATCTGAGTCATGTCATCGTTCAGAACCATCAGCTTCATCAGCAAATGGCGGATTTACATAACAGTCGTTCATGGCGTATTACTCAACCACTACGCTGGTTGTCTTTGCAACGTCAATTATTACGTCAGGAAGGGGCTAAAGTGCGAGCCCGTAGGGCTGCGAAAAAAATATTGCGCAAAGGGATGGCGCTCTCGCTGGTCTTTTTCCATCGTTACCCTAAGTCTAAGGTTTATCTGTTTAAGGTTCTGAGAAAAACTGGCTGCTATACATTGCTACAACGTTTGTTCCAACGCGTAATGCTGGTGCAATCTGACACGATGATGATGCAGTCCAGAAGATATGATGTGGGTACTGAAGAAATGACAAGTCGCGCGATGAGTATTTATAACGAATTAAAAAATAAAAATACGGAGAAATAACGATGCGTATTGTCATAGATTTACAAGGCGCACAGACGGAAAGCCGCTTTCGTGGCATCGGTCGTTATAGTATCGCAATCGCCAGAGGCATAATCAGAAATAACAGCCGGCATGAGATTTTCATCGCGCTATCCGCCATGCTGGATGAGTCGATTGCGGATATTAAGGCGCAATTTGCCGATCTCCTGCCGGCAGAAAATATAGTCGTATGGCATGCCGTAGGCCCTGTTCGTGCGATGGACCAAGGTAATGAATGGCGTCGGGAGAGCGCAGAACTGATTCGGGAAGCGTTTCTTGAATCATTGTGTCCAGATGTCGTTTTCATTACGAGTTTGTTTGAAGGTCATGTCGACGATGCGGCTACATCGGTACACAAATTTAGTCGTCAGTATAAAGTAGCCGTACTGCACCACGATCTTATCCCCCTCGTGCAGGCGGAAACCTATCTGCAGGACGATGTATACAAACCCTACTACTTACAGAAAGTTGAGTGGTTAAAAAACGCTGACCTTTTGTTGACTAACTCTGCTTATACCGCACAGGAAGCGATCGAGCATCTGCATTTACAGGGCGATCATGTGCAGAATATTGCAGCCGCAGTCGATTCTCAGTTTTGTATGGCGGAGGTGACAGCGAGCGAAAAAGAGACCGTCCTTGGCCATTACGGTATTCAGCGCGAGTTCATGTTGTATGCGCCCGGAGGATTTGACTCAAGGAAAAACTTTAAACGGTTGATTGAGGCCTATGCCGGGCTCAGTGATGCCTTACGTCGCAGTCATCAACTGGTTATCGTCAGTAAGCTTTCCATCGGTGATCGTCAGTATCTGGAATCCCTTGCGTCAGGTAATGGTTTACAGCAAGGCGAACTGGTACTCACTGGTTATGTGCCGGAAGATGAGCTGATCCAGCTCTATCGCCTATGTAAGCTGTTCATCTTTGCTTCACTACATGAAGGTTTTGGGTTGCCGGTTCTGGAAGCAATGTCGTGCGGTGCGCCGGTGATTGGCTCAAATGTCACCAGTATTCCTGAAGTCATCGGTAATCCTGAGGCATTATTCGACCCGTATTCTGTCTCTTCCATGAGGGATAAGATCGCGCAATGTTTGACTGATGATACCTTCCTCGCGCGTCTGAAAGAAATGGCGCAGCAGCAAGCGCGTAATTTCTCTTGGGATAAAGCTGCGGTGACTGCTCTGGAGGCTTTCGAAAAGATCGCGGTAGAAGACACCGGTACTGCGCAGGTTTTGCCTGAAGCTTTGATTCAGAAGATCCTTGCTATCACACAAGGGCAGCCAGATGACCGCGATCTGCGCTTGTGCGCAACGGCCATTGATTACAATCTGAAAACGGCAGAACTTTATCAAATCGACGATAAATCGCTGAACTGGCGTGTGGAAGGCCCATTCGATAGCTCATATAGTCTGGCGTTGGTCAACCGCGAATTTGCCCGGGCACTCTCAGCCGATGGTGTAGAGGTCTTATTGCATTCCACTGAAGGACCGGGTGATTTTGCCCCAGATGCCTCCTTTATGGCACAGTCGGAAAATAGTGATCTTCTGGCATTTTATAATCAATGTCAGACCCGCAAGAGTAACGAAAAGATAGATATTCTTAGCAGAAATATCTATCCACCGCGGGTTACCAAAATGGATGCCAAAGTAAAATTCCTTCATTGTTATGCTTGGGAAGAAACGGGCTTTCCGCAACCGTGGATCAATGAATTTAATCGGGAACTTGACGGAGTGCTGTGTACTTCGGAACATGTTCGTAAAATATTGATTGATAACGGACTGAATGTGCCCGCATTTGTTGTTGGCAATGGCTGTGACCATTGGCTCAATATCCCAGCCGAGACGACAAAAGATGTGGATCACGGAACATTCCGTTTCCTGCACGTCTCTTCTTGTTTCCCACGCAAAGGGATACAGGCAATGCTTCAGGCTTGGGGGAAGGCGTTCACTCGTCGTGACAATGTTATCTTAATCATTAAGACTTTTAACAATCCGCACAATGAAATTGACGCATGGCTGGCTCAGGCCCAGGCTCAATTCATAGACTATCCCAAAGTTGAAGTGATCAAAGAGGATATATCAGCCACCGAGCTTAAAGGGCTTTATGAAAGCTGTGATGTTTTGGTTGCTCCAGGTTGCGCTGAAGGCTTTGGTTTACCTATTGCTGAAGCAATGCTGAGTGGGCTACCGGCTATCGTCACCAATTGGAGCGGGCAACTTGATTTTGTTAATTCACAAAATTCATGGCTGGTTGACTATCAGTTCACTCGGGTAAAAACGCACTTTGGTCTGTTTTCCTCAGCCTGGGCCAGTGTGGATATTGACAACTTAACAGATGCATTAAAAGCGGCAGCCTCAACCGATAAATCAGTGCTGCGTGACATGGCCAATGCTGGTCGCGAGCTTCTTCTGCAGCAGTTTACCTGGAAAGCGGTGGCTGATCGTTCTTGCCAGGCGGTCAAGACTCTGCGTGCGCATATTGATATTGCACAGCATCGGGCGCGCATTGGCTGGTTGACGACCTGGAACACGAAATGTGGGATCGCAACCTATTCCCAGCATCTGGTGGAAAGCGCACCTCATGGCGCGGATGTTGTTTTTGCTCCCCAGGTCAGCGCTGGCGATCTTGTGTGTGCAGACGAAGAGTTTGTACTTCGCAACTGGATTGTAGGTAAAGAGAGCAACTATCTGGAAAACCTCCAGCCACACATTGATGCTCTGAAACTCGATGTCATTGTGATCCAATTCAACTATGGATTCTTTAATCATCGAGAACTGTCGGTGTTTATTCGTCGCCAGCATGACGCCGGTCGTTCAGTTGTTATGACGATGCACTCAACTGTGGATCCGCTGGAAAAAGAGCCGAGCTGGAATTTCCGTCTTGCTGAAATGAAAGAGGCGCTGGCACTTTGCGACCGGTTGTTGGTGCATTCGATTGCCGATATGAACCGCCTTAAAGATTTAGGCTTAACTGCGAATGTTGCTTTATTCCCGCACGGTGTTATCAACTACTCCGCAGCGAGCGTCACACGTCAACAGCAGTCTTTACCGCTAATTGCGAGCTATGGCTTCTGCTTACCGCATAAGGGCCTGATGGAACTAGTAGAATCCGTCCATAGACTCAAGCAAGCCGGTAAACCGGTTCGTTTACGACTGGTGAACGCAGAGTATCCTGTTGGGGAGTCACGCGATCTGGTGGCAGAGCTTAAAGCTGCTGCTCAGCGGTTAGGTGTTACCGATCTGATTGAGATGCATAATGATTTCCTACCTGATGCGGAGAGTCTGCGGTTGCTTTCAGAAGCCGATCTTCTGATTTTTGCTTATCAGAATACTGGGGAGTCTGCTAGCGGGGCGGTACGTTATGGTATGGCGACTCAAAAACCTGTTGCGGTAACGCCCCTGGCGATATTTGATGATTTGGACGATGCCGTCTTTAAATTTGATGGATGCAGCGTCGATGATATCAGTCAGGGGATTGACCGGATCCTGAATTCCATCCGTGAACAGAACTCTTGGGCAACCAGGACTCAACAACGTGCCGATGCATGGCGGGAACAACATGATTATCAAGCTGTTTCACGCCGTCTGGTTAATATGTGTCAAGGCTTAGCTAAAGCTAAATATTTTAAATAAAAATATCTCTCTTGTATTTTTTGCCTTTGAATACAAGAGGGGTTAGATAATGTGTCATTTATTATGAAAATTATTTTTGCTACTGAGCCAATTAAATACCCATTAACGGGCATCGGTCGGTATTCCCTGGAGCTGGTTAAGCGGCTGGCGGTCGCCCGCGAAATTGAAGAATTAAAGCTATTTCACGGTGCGTCGTTTATAGAACAGATCCCTTTGGTGGAGAATAAAAGCGATACCAAAGCCAGCAATCATGGTCGTCTGTCGGCGTTTCTACGCCGACAGACGCTGTTGATTGAGGCTTATCGCTTGCTGCATCCGCGGCGCCAGGCGTGGGCATTGCGCGACTATAAGGATTATATCTACCATGGCCCCAATTTTTATCTGCCGCATAAACTGGAACGCGCCGTGACCACGTTTCATGACATATCCATTTTTACCTGCCCGGAATATCATCCAAAAGATCGGGTTCGCTATATGGAGAAGTCCCTGCATGAGAGTCTGGATTCGGCAAAGCTGATCCTGACCGTTTCTGATTTCTCGCGCAGTGAAATTATCCGCTTGTTCAACTATCCGGAGGAGCGGATCGTAACCACCAAGCTAGCCTGCAGCAGTGACTATATCCCACGCAGCCCGGCAGAGTGTCTGCCGGTACTGCAGAAATATCAGCTGGCGTGGCAGGCCTACGCGCTATATATCGGCACTATGGAGCCACGTAAAAATATCCGAGGCCTGCTGCATGCCTATCAGCTGCTACCGATGGAGATCCGCATGCGCTATCCGCTAATCCTTAGCGGCTATCGCGGCTGGGAAGACGATGTGCTGTGGCAGTTAGTCGAGCTCGGTACTCGGGAAGGCTGGATCCGTTACCTCGGATATGTTCCGGATGAAGACCTGCCGTATCTGTACGCAGCGGCCAGAGTCTTTGTTTATCCCTCCTTCTACGAGGGATTCGGTTTACCTATTCTTGAAGCGATGTCTTGCGGTGTGCCGGTAGTATGCTCCAATGTCACCTCTTTGCCTGAGGTTGTTGGCGATGCCGGCCTCGTTGCCGATCCTAATGATATAGACGCGATTAGCGCGCAAATTTTGCAGAGCCTGCAAGATGATAGCTGGCGGGAAATCGCCACCGCGCGCGGTCTTGCTCAGGCGAAACAGTTTTCGTGGGAGAACTGTGCGACACAGACCATTAACGCCTATAAATTACTCTAAGGGTGTCAGTTGAGAGTTCTACACGTCTATAAGACTTACTATCCCGATACCTACGGCGGTATTGAGCAGGTAATTTATCAGCTAAGTCAGGGCTGCGCCCGCCGGGGAATCGCAGCCGATGTTTTCACTTTTAGCCCGGACAAAGATACAGGTCCTGTCGCTTACGAAGATCATCGGGTCATTTATAATAAACAGCTTTTTGAAATTGCCTCCACGCCGTTTTCGCTGAAAGCGTTAAAGCGTTTTAAGCTGATTAAAGATGACTACGATATCATCAACTACCATTTTCCGTTTCCCTTTATGGATATGCTGCATCTTTCGGCGCGGCCTGACGCCAGGACTGTGGTGACCTATCACTCTGATATAGTGAAACAAAAACGGTTAATGAAGCTGTACCAGCCGCTGCAGGAGCGATTTCTCAGCGGCGTAGATTGCATCGTTGCCTCGTCGCCCAATTATGTGGCTTCCAGCCAGACCCTGAAAAAATATCTGGATAAAACGGTGGTGATCCCGTTTGGTCTGGAACAGCAGGACGTGCAGCACGATCCGCAGAGGGTCGCGCACTGGCGGGAAACTGTCGGCGATAAGTTCTTTCTCTTCGTCGGCACTTTCCGCTACTACAAAGGGCTGCATATTCTGATGGATGCCGCTGAGCGTAGCCGACTGCCAGTGGTGGTTGTAGGGGGCGGGCCGCTGGAATCGGAAGTGCGGCGTGAAGCGCAGCAGCGCGGGCTGAGCAATGTGATGTTTACCGGCATGCTCAACGACGAAGATAAGTACATTCTCTTCCAGCTCTGCCGGGGCGTGGTATTCCCCTCGCATCTGCGCTCTGAGGCGTTTGGTATTACGTTATTGGAAGGCGCACGCTTCGCAAGGCCACTGATCTCTTGTGAGATTGGTACAGGTACCTCTTTCATTAACCAGGACAAAGTGAGTGGTTGCGTGATTCCGCCGAATGATAGCCAGGCGCTGGTGGAGGCGATGAATGAGCTCTGGAATAACGAGGAAACCTCCAACCGCTATGGCGAAAACTCGCGTCGTCGTTTTGAAGAGATGTTTACTGCCGACCATATGATTGACGCCTATGTCAATCTCTACACTACATTGCTGGAAAGCAAATCCTGAGAGATGCTACCCCCGCCGTTGCTGCGGGGGCCAACGCGTTAATGCCGATTCTTCAGATTATCAATCACTTCTCCGAGATCCAGCCCTTGATCCTGCAACAACACCAGCAGGTGATACATCAAATCAGATGCCTCGTTGGTCAGTTCAAAGCGGTCATGTACTGTCGCTGCCAGTGCGGTTTCCACCCCTTCTTCACCCACTTTCTGCGCAATGCGTTTGGTGCCACTGGCATACAGTTTGGCTGTGTAAGAGGTTTCCGGGTCGGCAGATTTGCGTTCGGCGAGCAGTTGTTCCAGTTGATATAGGAACAGCCACTGGTGAGCGGTGTCGCCGAAGCAGCTGCTGGTGCCTTTGTGGCAGGTCGGGCCGATGGGATTCGCCAGCAACAGTAACGTGTCGTTGTCGCAGTCCGGCGTAATATTTACTACGTTGAGGAAATTGCCCGACGTTTCGCCTTTGGTCCACAGTCGCTGTTTAGTGCGCGAGAAGAAGGTGACTTTGCCGCTTTCGATGGTTTTGTCCAGGGCTTGCGGGTTCATATAGCCCAGCATTAACACTTCACCGGATACCGCGTGTTGCACAATCACCGGCATCAGTCCGTCGGTTTTTTCCCAGTCCAGTTCGCGACGTTGTTGTTCTGTTAACATATCCTGATCTCCACGCCCTGTGTTGCCAGGTACGCTTTTAATTCACCAATATTGATTATTTGTTTGTGGAATACGGAAGCTGCCAGCGCACCGTCAACGTCGGCATCGCGGAAGGCTTCGAGGAAGTGTTCCATGGTCCCCGCGCCACCGGAGGCAATCAGCGGGATGTGGCAAACTTCACGTACTTTTTTCAGCTGCTCGAGGTCGTAACCGTTACGCACGCCGTCCTGATTCATCATGTTGAGGACGATTTCTCCGGCACCGCGTTTTTGCACTTCCTGTACCCAGTCGAGCGTTTCCCACTGAGTGACGCGAGTGCGGTTTTCGTCGCCGGTATATTGATTCACATGATATTTACCGGTTTCGCCGTCGTACCAGGTATCAATACCGACCACAATACACTGCACGCCAAAACGATCCGCCAGGCGAGTAATTAACGTCGGATCCGCCAGCGCAGGCGAGTTGATGGAAATTTTATCCGCGCCAAAGGAAAGAATTTTCGCGGCATCTTCCAGAGACTTAATCCCACCCGCCACACAAAACGGAATGTCGATCACTTCCGCCACGCGAGATACCCAGCTTTTATCTACCACACGGCCATCGCTGGAAGCGGTGATATCGTAGAACACCAGTTCGTCTGCACCTTCTTCGGCGTAGCGTTTTGCCAGCGGCACGATATCGCCAATGATTTCATGGTTGCGAAACTGTACGCCTTTCACCACCTGACCATCACGAACGTCGAGACATGGAATTATGCGTTTTGCCAGCATGCGATGGCCTCCTTCACGGTGAATTTACCTTCCAGTAATGCACGACCAACTATTACGCCGCGTACACCAGTACCACGCAGGGCAGCGACATCATCAATGTCGCCAATACCGCCGGAGGACTGAAATGCCACCTGCGGATATCTGGCGCACACTTCTTCATATAAAGAGACGTTAGAACCTGCCAGCGTGCCGTCGCGCGAGATATCGGTACACAGCACATGTTTCAGGCCGACGGGCAGATAGGTTTCCACCAGTTGTTCCAGTGAAACGCCCGAATTCTCTTGCCAGCCGCTGACTGCCACCTGCTTGTTGCCTTGCTCGTCAATACGGACATCCAGCGCCAGCACTAAGGCATCGGCACCGAAACGTTCAAACCAGCCTTTCACCATTTCTGGTGATTTCACCGCGGTGGAGCCGACCACCACGCGCGCAACGCCCGCTTCCAGTAACGCCGCCACGTCTTCTTCGCTACGCACGCCGCCGCCAACCTGTACAGGGACGTTAACGCCCGCCACCAGGGTTTTAATCAGCGGGATTTGACGTTTTGCCGGATCTTTTGCCCCGGTCAGATCCACCAGGTGCAACACTTCGGCACCCTGCGCGGCGTAATCCTGTAAGCGCGGCAGCGGGTCGTTACCGTAATCGCGTTGTTTGCCGTAATCGCCCTGATGGAGACGCACCACAGTGCCGTCGATTAAATCTAATGCCGGAATAATCATCACATCTCCAGGAAGTTTTTCAGCAACTTAGCGCCAGCGGCACCAGAACGCTCCGGGTGGAACTGCACGCCGTAGAAGTTATCTTTTTGTACCGCCGCGGTGAACGGTTCGCCGTAATTACACTGGGCGATGGTCCACGGATTGACTGGCATTGCGTAGCTGTGAACAAAGTAAAAGTACGCGCCGTCTTCAATCCCCTGAAACAGGCGGTTGCCTGCCTGC
This sequence comes from Escherichia sp. SCLE84, assembly GCF_012584495.1. Lineage (NCBI taxonomy): Bacteria > Pseudomonadati > Pseudomonadota > Gammaproteobacteria > Enterobacterales > Enterobacteriaceae > Escherichia > Escherichia sp. SCLE84. The sequence continues at coordinate 108,822 of NZ_CP051430.1, forward strand.
GGGTAAACGCGATTCCAGCCCATATGCGGCAGCGGCAGACCAAAGTCGGTCATTTTCGGCACGTCTTCGTCGATGATGCCCAGCAAGTCGACGCCGTTGCTCTCTTCGCTGCGCCGCCCCAGCAGTTGCATCCCTAAGCAGATGCCCAGCACCGGTTGGGTACAGGCTTTGATGAGATCAAACAGCTCGCGCTCACGCACCTGATCCATCGCTGCTTGCGCGGTGCCAACGCCGGGTAAAAACAGTTTATCGGCCAGCAACACGACGTCCGGGTCACGGCTGACTTTGGGTTCATAACCGTGACGCGCAATGGCAGACTTCACCGAGTTCAAATTGGCGCAGCCAGTATCAAGGATCACCACGTTCATTACAGCACTCCTTTCGACGAGGGCAGGGTGTCGCCTTCCACGCGGATGGCCTGGCGCAGGGTGCGACCAAAGGCTTTGAACAGGCTCTCTACACGGTGGTGATCGTTTTTACCTTTGGTTTTCAGGTGTAGCGTCACGCCCATGGTGTAAGAGAGCGAACGGAAGAAGTGCTCGATCATTTCGGTGCTGAGATCGCCCACGCGCTGGTAGGTAAACTCGGCTTTATATTCCAGGTGCGGGCGACCAGAGATATCCAGCGCGCAGCGGGCAAGGCATTCGTCCATCGGTAGCACAAAACCAAAGCGGCAAATACCGCGTTTGTCTCCGAGGGCGATTTTTAGCGCTTCGCCCAGCGCCAGACCAGTATCTTCGACGGTGTGGTGATCGTCGATATAGAGGTCGCCTTTGACGTTGATTTCCATGCGGAAACCGCCGTGGGTGGCGATCTGATCCAGCATGTGATCAAAGAAGCCAACACCGGTGTTAATCTTGCTGCCACCTTCGCGATCCAGCCACACCTGGACGTCAATTTGCGTCTCTTTGGTGTTGCGCACTACATGGGCGTAACGGTCTCGTTTAGTGAGTTGCTCGCCAATCATCGGCCAGTTCAGGATTTCGCGGTCGTAGCGTAAACCATTAATGCCCATGTTTTCCGCCAGTTGAATGTCGGTCGCGCGATCGCCAATCACATAACTGTTAGCGCGATCCATCGCTTGCTCAGCCAGATAACGTTCCACCAGTTTTACTTTCGGCTTACGGCAGTCGCACTCATCGGCGGGCAGGTGCGGACAAATCAGCACTTCATCAAACTGTACGCCTTGCGAGGTGAAGATCTGCATCATCAGGTTGTGCGGGCCATCGAAATCCGCCTGCGGGAAACTTTGTGTTCCAAGACCATCCTGATTAGTGATCATCACCAGCTTGTAGCCCGCTTTTTGCAGCTTTAGCAGCTCCGGGATCACGCCCGGTTCAAAGGCGAGTTTGTCAAAACGGTCCACCTGAAAATCACTCGGCGGTTCGCTAATCAGGGTTCCATCGCGATCGATAAAAAGATACTTCTGACTCATCAAACTTGCTCCGCACGTAAGGCGTCAATGACGCGCTGGCTTTCTTCACGGGTTCCGACGGTAATTCGCAGGCAGCCGCTTAAAGAGGGTTGTTTATTCTGATCACGTAAGATAATGCCCTGATCCCACAAAGATTTAAACACTGCGCTGGAGGCTTTAAAGCGCGCCAGAATGTAGTTGGTTTCGGAGTCGAAAACCTGCTCTACGCAGGGGATCTCTTTCAGTGCGGCAATCAGGTATTCGCGTTCTGCAATAATTTGCGTCACTCGTTCGCGCATAGCGACGATTCCCTGCGGGCTTAACGCCTGGGCCGCAATGTCGGCAACCGGCGTCGAGAGCGGGTAGGGGGCGATCACTTTCATTAACAGGTTGATGACCTCTTCGTTTGCCAGCGTAAATCCGCAACGAAGCCCCGCCAGAGCAAAAGCTTTCGACAGTGTGCGCAAAATAGCCAGGTGCGGATATTCCGCCAGCCAGCCAGCCAGCGATGCCTGTGGACAAAACTCTATATAGGCTTCATCGGCAACCACAATCGCCTTACCGCGCGTTAACTCCAGCAGGGTGCGAAAATCCTGCGGGTTGATCAGTTGCCCGGTCGGGTTGTTGGGGCTGCAAACATAGACCACTTTTACGCCGTCCAGCTTGTCGGAAATGCCCTGTAAGTCCAGTTGCCAGTTTTCCAGCGTCGGCACTGTGCGGCACTCGACGCCAATGGTTTCAGCGCTGACGCTGTACATGCCGTACGTTGGCGGGCAGTAGAGGATGGCGTCTTTACCCGGTTCGCAAAAAGCGCGAATCAGTAGTTCAATACCTTCGTCCGCGCCACGGCTGACCAGCACCTGTTCCGGTTTTACGCCTGCATATTGCGCGTAATTTTCAATCACTGCTTTCGGCTGACATTCCGGGTAGCGGTTGAGCGTTTGCTGAGTAAGCTGAAACTCCACGGCTGTGGGATATTCGTTGGCGTTCAGCCAGACGTCGCCATTACCGCCCAGACGACGCGCCGACTGATACGGCGTCAGGTTGCGGACGTTTTCACGCGCTAAATCGGTAATAGTCACGGTGCTCATGCTTGCTCCTTAAGGGCGTTAACACGCAAAGTAACGGCATTTTTATGGGCGGTCAGGCGCTCGGCGGCGGCCAGTGTTTCTATGGTCGAAGCCAGCGCAGAAAAGCCTTCTTTCGACAGTTCCTGCACGGTCATGCGCTTCTGGAAATCTGCCAGCCCGAGGCTGGAACAGGTGGCGGTGTAACCGTAAGTCGGTAGAACGTGGTTGGTGCCGGAGGCGTAATCACCTGCCGATTCCGGTGACCAGTCACCAAGAAATACCGAACCGGCACTGGTAATGCTATCGACCAGTTCACGGGCGTTGCGGGTCTGAATGATCAGGTGCTCCGGGCCGTACTGGTTGGAGATCTCTACGCACTGCGCTAAATCTTTAGTCACGATCTGGCGGCTGGCGCTAAGTGCCTGACGGGCGGTTTCGGCACGCGGCAGTTCTGCCAACTGGCGTTCGACGGCCTCGGCAACTTGATGCGCCATATCAGCATCGGGCGTCAGTAAAATCACCTGTGAGTCCGGGCCGTGTTCAGCCTGAGAAAGCAAATCAGAAGCCACGAAATCCGGCGTTGCGCCACTGTCGGCAATGACCAACACTTCCGACGGGCCTGCGGGCATATCGATAGCCGCACCGTCCAGACGCTGGCTCACCTGACGTTTCGCTTCGGTGACAAAGGCGTTACCCGGCCCGAAGATTTTGTCCACTTTCGGCACAGATTCCGTACCAAACGCCAGTGCGGCAATGGCCTGTGCGCCGCCGACGTTAAACACGTCCTGCACACCGCACAGCTGCGCCGCATAAAGGATCTCATCGGCAATCGGCGGCGGTGAGCACAGCACCACTTTTTTACAGCCCGCAATACGCGCCGGAGTTGCCAGCATTAATACCGTTGAGAAGAGCGGGGCGGAGCCGCCAGGAATATACAAACCTACCGAAGCCACCGGGCGCGTGACTTGCTGACAACGTACGCCTGGCTGAGTTTCTACATCTACTGGCGGCAGTTTTTGCGCAGTGTGGAAGGTTTCAATATTCTTTACTGCCACCGCCATCGCCTGTTTTAGCTCGTCGCTCAGGCGTTCGCTGGCGGCGGCGATCTCCTCAGCAGACACCTTCAGCGCGGTAACCGTGGTTTTATCAAACTTCGCGCTGTATTCCCGCAGGGCCTCATCGCCACGCGTTTTCACGTTATCGAGAATATCGTTAACGGTGCGGGTAATGCTTTCAGAAGCGGAGATCGCCGGGCGCATTAACAGCTGGCGTTGTTGCTCCGCAGTACAGCTATTCCAGTCAATGATTGTGTTAAAGCTCATGGCGATCACTCCATCATCTTCTCAATCGGCAGGACCAGGATTGAACTGGCACCCAGCGCTTTCAGTTTTTCCATCGTTTCCCAGAACAGGGTTTCGCTACTGACCATGTGCATCGCTACACGCTGTTGATCACCTGCCAGCGGCAGAATAGTTGGGCGTTCGGCGCCTGGCAGCAGGGCGATGACTTCATCCAGACGTTCGGTCGGTGCGTGCATCATGATGTATTTTGATTCGCGTGCCTGGATCACACCCTGAATACGGGTCAGCAGTTTGTCGATCAGTTGCTGTTTGGATTCTTCCATTTCGCCATCGCGCTGGATCAGGCAGGCTTTCGAGCGGTAGATAACTTCGACTTCGCGCAGGCCGTTAGCTTCCAGCGTGGCACCGGTGGAAACCAGATCGCAAATCGCATCCGCCAGTCCGGCACGCGGGGCAACTTCGACAGAACCGTTCAGTAAGCAGGATTTAAAAGAGATGCCTTTCTGGTCGAGATAACGCTTGAGCAGGTGAGGATAAGAGGTGGCGATACGTTTACCGTTTAAGGAGAGCGGGCCGTCCCAGGCTTCATCAACCGGCGTTGCCAGCGAAAGGCGGCAGCCGCCGAAATCCAGACGACGCAAGGTAAAGTAGCGCGGATCTTCACCCTGGGCGCGGCGGTTAAGCAGCTCTTCTTCCAGCACGTTTTCGCCGATAATCCCAAGGTCTACTACGCCATCCATTACCAGACCGGGAATGTCGTCGTCACGTACGCGTAGAATATCAATCGGCATGTTTTCTGCCATCGCGATCAGGCGCTGGGTGTGAAGATTGATTTTAATACCACAGCGCGCCAGTAATTCGCGTGAGTCATCACTTAAACGGCCGGATTTCTGCATAGCTATGCGTAAACGAGAGTTGTCTGTCATTTTGTTATTCCTCTTTAAACCTGTCTGAACCGTTATCAACCGCGCAATAAAAAAGCCCCCGGAAGGTGATCTTCCGGGGGCTTTCTCATGCGTTCATGCACCACTGGAAGATCTGAATGTCTTCCAGCACACATCGCCTGAAAGACTAGTCAGGATGATGGTGATGATGGTGGTGTTTAAATTGAACGCGTGTCATAAAAGTCTCTGTGAATGTTTATTCAACTGATGTCTTTTAACCTAAACCACTTTCACGTTAGAAAGCAAGGGCTTTTTTATATATTTTATGGCGATGGATTTGTTTAATGAATGAGCGGGGAAAGGAGGGGGCTAAGAGGACTGTCCTCTAAGCTGACGGCACCAAAAATAGCGAAGCCTGGATTTTCGTCTCACTGACAATACCTTGATCTACAAACTAATTAATAAATAGTTAATTAACGCCCATCATTGTACAATGAACTGTACAAAAGAGGAGATTGACATGCGTACAATTAGCTACAGCGAAGCGCGTCAGAATTTGTCGGCAACAATGATGAAAGCCGTTGAAGATCATGCCCCGATCCTTATTACTCGTCAGAATGGAGAGGCTTGTGTTCTGATGTCACTCGAAGAATACAACTCGCTGGAAGAGACGGCTTATCTACTGCGTTCCCCCGCTAACGCCCGGAGATTGATGGACTCAATCGATAGCCTGAAATCAGGCAAAGGAACAGAAAAGGACATTATTGAGTGAAACTAATCTGGTCTGAGGAATCATGGGATGATTATCTGTACTGGCAGGAAACAGATAAGCGAATTGTTAAAAAGATCAATGAACTTATCAAAGATACCCGCAGAACGCCATTTGAAGGTAAGGGGAAGCCAGAACCCCTGAAACATAATTTGTCAGGTTTCTGGTCCCGACGCATTACAGAGGAGCACCGTCTGGTATACGCGGTTACCGACGATTCACTGCTCATTGCAGCATGTCGTTATCATTATTGAACAGATTCATTCATAGAATGAATTGTCAGTTTTGATACGCTAGCGTAGCCTTATAGATCTAAGGTGTATCAGGAGATAACGGATGAAAAAGGTCGCAATTGTCGGGTTAGGGTGGTTAGGCATGCCGCTGGCGATGTCACTTTCAGCGCGAGGCTGGCAAGTCACCGGGAGTAAAACCACACAAGATGGTGTCGAAGCGTCCCGAATGAGTGGCATTGATAGCTATCTGCTTCGCATGGAGCCTGAGTTAGTTTGCGATTCTGACGATCTGGATGCCCTGATGGATGTCGATGCGCTGGTCATTACGCTTCCGGCACGTCGTAGCGGCCCCGGCGATGAGTTCTATTTACAAGCGGTACAAGAGTTAGTGGATAGCGCGCTGGCCCATCGTATTCCCCGCATTATTTTCACCAGCTCAACATCTGTCTATGGCGACGCGCAAGGCACGGTGAAAGAAACCACCCCGCGTAATCCGGTGACCAACAGTGGACGAGTATTAGAAGAACTCGAAGACTGGCTGCACAATTTACCCGGTACTTCGGTCGATATTCTGCGTCTTGCGGGGCTGGTCGGACCGGGACGTCATCCCGGACGCTTCTTTGCCGGAAAAACCGCGCCTGATGGTGAACATGGTGTTAATTTAGTCCATTTAGAAGATGTTATTGGCGCTATCACTCTGTTGTTACAGGCACCTAAAGGCGGACACATCTATAATATATGTGCGCCAGCTCACCCTGCGCGTAATGTTTTCTATCCGCAGATGGCCCGTTTACTGGGGCTGGAGCCTCCGCAGTTCAGAAATAGTCTGGACAGCGGCAAAGGTAAGATTATTGATGGCAGTCGGATTTGTAATGAACTGGGATTTGAATACCAGTATCCCGATCCGCTGGTAATGCCGCTGGAGTAAACGATCACGCCAGCAGGACGCCGCATGCACTGCAAGGGGGCGTGTATGAAACCACTGCTGGATGTGTTGATGATCCTCGATGCTTTAGAAAAAGAAGGCAGTTTTGCGGCGGCGTCGGCCAAACTCTATAAGACGCCGTCCGCTCTGAGTTACACCGTTCACAAGCTGGAAAGCGACCTTAATATTCAATGGCTTGATCGTAGCGGTCACCGCGCTAAATTCACCCGTACCGGAAAAATGTTATTAGAGAAAGGGCGGGAAGTTCTGCATACCGTGCGAGAACTGGAAAAGCAGGCGATCAAACTGCATGAAGGCTGGGAAAACGAGCTGGTGATTGGCGTGGACGACACGTTTCCTTTTTCTCTGCTTGCGCCACTGATTGAAGCTTTTTATCAACATCATAGCGTGACGCGCCTGAAGTTTATCAATGGCGTACTCGGTGGTTCCTGGGATGCCCTGACTCAGGGGCGAGCGGATATTATTGTTGGCGCGATGCATGAGCCACCATCTTCCAGTGAGTTTGGTTTTTCACGGTTGGGCGATCTGGAACAAGTCTTTGCGGTCGCGCCTCATCATCCGTTAGCCCTGGAAGAAGAGCCGTTAAACCGTCGTATTATTAAGCGATATCGGGCGATTGTGGTGGGGGATACTGCGCAGGCAGGCGCTTCTACGGCCTCACAACTTCTCGACGAACAAGAAGCCATTACCGTTTTCGATTTTAAAACCAAGCTGGAGCTGCAAATTAGCGGCCTCGGCTGCGGCTATTTACCCCGTTATCTGGCACAACGTTTTCTCGATAGTGGCGCGTTAATAGAGAAGAAAGTGGTCGCCCAAACTCTCTTTGAACCCGTCTGGATTGGCTGGAACGAACAGACCGCAGGGCTTGCCAGCGGCTGGTGGCGGGATGAAATTTTAGCAAATAGTGCGATCGCCGGTGTTTATGTAAAATCTGATGACGGAAAATCAGCCATTTAAAGAAAAATTATTATGACAAGCCTCTCATTCTCTTGTCATTTCCCCCCCATTTAGGCACAATGCGCCGCTGTCAAAAAATGACTAAAAACCGACGTTTCATCAGCGTCGGTTATTTTTTGCTTCAAACCAATCATTCATACCAAGAGGCCGGGCTTCGTACCGGATAGATATTTACTAAAAATCGACAGTTGTTGTCGCTGAGGAATCCAAAAAAATGGGGCAATTTTTTGCTTACGCGACGGTTATCACCGTAAAGGAGAATGACCATGTCGCATAACGTTACTCCAAACACCTCTCGCGTGGAATTGCGTAAAACGCTTACGTTAGTTCCGGTTGTAATGATGGGTCTTGCCTATATGCAGCCGATGACGCTGTTTGATACTTTTGGTATCGTTTCAGGCCTCACGGATGGTCATGTGCCGACAGCCTATGCGTTCGCATTGATTGCAATCCTGTTTACGGCTCTGAGCTACGGGAAGCTGGTTCGCCGCTATCCTTCTGCTGGCTCTGCATACACTTACGCCCAGAAATCCATTAGCCCGACGGTTGGCTTTATGGTGGGTTGGTCTTCTCTGCTCGACTATCTGTTCGCGCCGATGATCAACATTCTGCTGGCGAAAATTTATTTTGAAGCTCTGGTGCCTTCCATCCCATCGTGGATGTTTGTGGTGGCGCTGGTGGCCTTTATGACCGCCTTTAACCTGCGTAGTCTGAAATCCGTAGCGAACTTCAACACTGTAATCGTCGTGTTGCAGGTAGTGCTGATCGCGGTGATTCTGGGCATGGTTGTTTATGGCGTATTTGAAGGTGAAGGCGCTGGTACGCTGGCGAGCACTCGTCCGTTCTGGTCTGGCGATGCGCATGTTATCCCGATGATTACCGGGGCGACAATCCTGTGCTTCTCCTTTACCGGCTTTGACGGCATCAGCAACCTGTCGGAAGAAACCAAAGATGCAGAGCGCGTAATCCCGCGTGCGATTTTCCTGACCGCGCTGATTGGCGGCATGATCTTCATCTTTGCAACTTACTTCCTGCAGCTGTACTTCCCGGATATCTCTCGCTTTAAAGATCCGGATGCGTCACAGCCTGAAATCATGCTGTACGTGGCAGGTAAAGCATTCCAGGTTGGTGCGCTGATCTTCTCCACCATTACCGTACTGGCGTCCGGTATGGCGGCGCACGCAGGTGTTGCGCGTCTGATGTACGTAATGGGTCGTGACGGCGTATTCCCGAAAAGCTTCTTCGGTTATGTACACCCGAAATGGCGTACTCCGGCAATGAACATCATCCTGGTTGGCGCGATTGCCCTGCTGGCAATCAACTTCGACCTGGTAATGGCTACGGCGCTGATTAACTTTGGTGCGTTGGTGGCGTTCACCTTCGTTAACCTGTCGGTCATCTCGCAGTTCTGGATCCGTGAGAAGCGTAACAAGACGCTGAAAGATCACTTCCAGTATCTGTTCCTGCCGATGTGTGGTGCGCTGACCGTTGGTGCGCTGTGGGTTAACCTGGAAGAAAGCTCAATGGTTCTGGGTCTGATCTGGGCTGCTATCGGTCTGATTTACCTGGCTTGCGTCACCAAGAGCTTCCGTAACCCGGTTCCGCAGTACGAAGACGTAGCATAATCATCTTTTCTAATAATAAACCGGAGTCGAATGAATATTTGGCTCCGGTTTTTTTATTCTTTTTTATCGACATCCTCATTAATAACCATTTGTTCTAATTTAGAGAATTTGGTTATTGGTCTGCATTCCACCAGTCATGAATAATTTCCTCATTAACATTCATCTGGTTAATTAATTTATGTTTTCAATGATATTAAGCGGGCTAATTTGTGGTGCTCTGCTGGGATTTGTCATGCAGCGTGGGCGTTTTTGCCTGACAGGTGGTTTTCGCGATATGTATATCGCGAAAAATAATCGCATGTTTTACGCCTTGCTGATTGCAATTTCGGTACAAAGCGTGGGGGTTTTTGCGTTAATTCAGGCGGGCCTACTGACTTACGAAGCCGGGGCGTTCCCGTGGCTTGGTACTGTTATAGGTGGGTATATCTTCGGGCTGGGAATTGTTCTGGCGGGTGGATGTGCCACCGGGACCTGGTATCGCGCGGGTGAGGGATTGATCGGCAGTTGGATCGCGCTTTTCACTTATATGGTGATGAGTGCGGTGATGCGTTCTCCACATGCCAGTGGTTTAAATCAAACCTTGCAGCACTACAGTACTGAACATAACTCTATTGCTGAGACTTTTAATTTGTCTGTGTGGCCGTTGGTTACCGTTTTGCTGGTGATAACGCTCTTGGTGGTGATGAAAGAGTTGAAGAAGCCAAAACTCAAAGTCGCGACCTTACCGCCGCGCCGAACCGGGATCGCTCATATTCTGTTTGAAAAACGCTGGCATCCCTTTGTCACTGCTGTACTCATCGGTTTGATTGCGCTTTTAGCCTGGCCCCTGAGTGAAGCAACCGGACGCATGTTTGGGTTAGGAATCACTTCCCCAACGGCCAATATTCTGCAATTTCTGGTCGCGGGTGACGTGAAATACATTAACTGGGGCGTTTTCCTGGTGTTAGGGATCTTCGTGGGGTCATTTATTGCAGCCAAAGCGAGCCGTGAGTTCCGCGTTCGCGCAGCTGATGCACAAACAACATTACGTAGCGGGTTAGGTGGTGTACTGATGGGCTTCGGTGCCAGTATTGCAGGTGGTTGCTCTATCGGTAATGGACTGGTTATGACTGCAATGATGACCTGGCAGGGCTGGATTGGCCTTGTATTTATGATTCTCGGAGTCTGGACTGCGTCCTGGCTTGTGTATGTTCGACCGCAGCGTAAGGCGCGACTGGCAACTGCTGCGGCAAATTAAGTAAGGTGTAAAGATGGCGATTAAAAAGCTGGATGTGGTGACGCAGGTCTGTCCGTTTCCACTCATAGAAGCAAAAGCAGCACTGGCAGAAATGGCCAGCGGCGATGAGTTGGTAATTGAGTTTGATTGCACCCAGGCAACTGAAGCAATCCCACAGTGGGCGGCAGAAGAAGGGCATGCCATCACCGATTATCAGCAGATTGGCGATGCAGCGTGGAGTATCACCGTTCAAAAAGCCTGACTCAACATTGACCTCCGCCGTACCAGCGGCGGAGGCTTCAAATTAGACGATCTCTTCCGCGTACTGCCAAAGCGCTTTTAACAGCGCCACTTTCTCTTTGTTATCGGCATATTGTTGTGCCAGCATCTGCAATTCATCTGCATAACCTTGTAAAAACTCGGGCGTGAAGACCTGGCGGCGGTGCTCCAGCCAGCGTTGCTGCTCGGCATAATCCAGCGTCCCCGGGAAGTTGCGTGCCCGATAATTGAACAACAGTTTTTCAATTCGTTTATCAACAAAAGTGATATCCAGTGCCGGTAAATTACGCGGCTCGGTTTCCAGCACAATTTTCATTGCTGCGCGATCGGCGTCACTGAAAAAGCCGTTATAAAGCTGTGCATCCACGTTATCTGAAGGCGTAAACGGTTCGGCTTCCGCGAATATCGCCACCACTTTTTCACGCACTTGCGGATTTTCACGCAGAATTTTCAGGTTATCGAGGCAATGCTGACGATTAATTCCCAGTCGGTCGGCATCTTCCGGGCGTAGCGTATTCGCCTGGGCCAGCACCGGACATTTATTGATGTGCACCAGCTTAACCGGAACGGCGGCGTTATCGCCAAGATCGGTTTTTGCGGTATATAAACGCTCGCGCAATGTGTCGCTATCCAGTTCCAGTAATGGCGAAATGTCTCCTGCCAAATCCACCATAATTATGGCATTGCGATTTTCAGGATGCCACGCCAGCGGTGCCACCCAGCTGGTGTTGCCGCGCCATGCCCCAAACATTCCGGAAACGTGCACCAGGGGTTTCATCTGCGGAACATCAATCAACGCCATCAGTTTGTGTTTATTGCGATGGGTAAAGAGATAATCAAACAGGCGTGGCTGACGCGTTTTTACCAGCTTTGCCATCGCAATAGTGGCGTACACATCAGCCATAGCATCGTGGGCGTTGCTATGTTCAATACCATTCGCTTTGGTTAAATGCTCAAGGCGAAAGCTCGGTAGACCGTCATCATTTTCAGGCCAGTTTATTCCTTCCGGGCGCAGGGCATAACAGGCACGCATAACATCCAGCAAATCCCAGCGCGAGTTATCATGCTGCCAGCTCCAGGCGTAAGGATCGTAGAAATTACGATAAAAAACGTTGCGTGTGACTTCGTCGTCGAAACGCACATTGTTGTAGCCCAGAATACAGGTCTTCGGTACGTTAAAAAGCGAGTGAATACGGGCGGCAAACGCGGCTTCGTTTTCTCCTTTCGCCCGTGCTTCCTGCGGGGTAATACCGGTAATTAATACTGCTCCAGGCTGGGGCAAATAGTCATCCGCGGGCTTGCAGTAAAAGACTTCGGGTTCGCCGATGACATTGAATTCGCTATCGGTGCGAATGGCTGCGAACTGTGCAGGGCGATCTAACGCGGGGTGCGTGCCAAAGGTTTCGTAATCGTGAAACAAAAAGGTAGATTGTTGCTTACCGTCATTCATCATTAGGTTAAATCCGTTATTTCTGCTGTCTGCCAGAGTATCAAATATCACCGTACTAATCAGCTTTAGCGCCACAAGATCATGTCAGATAAAAATGAGAGGGTAGTCACATTTTCTTGCACTTTATTCCAGCCAGTTCATAAGTATTTCCGTAAAAAGAACAGCTATTTGAAACTCCTGAGGGTTTGCTGTTGAAACGCCGACTTATTATTGCTGCTTCTTTGTTCGTTTTTAACTTATCGTCTGGTTTTGCGGCGGAAAACATTCCTTTTTCACCTCAGCCTCCAGAGATTCATGCCGGGTCCTGGGTACTGATGGATTACACCACCGGACAGATCCTCACCGCGGGTAATGAGCATCAACAGCGCAATCCCGCCAGCCTGACAAAGCTGATGACGGGTTATGTCGTGGATCGCGCTATCGATAGTCATCGCATTACGCCAGACGATATTGTCACCGTGGGGCGCGATGCGTGGGCGAAAGATAATCCGGTGTTTGTCGGTTCTTCACTGATGTTTTTGAAAGAGGGCGATCGCGTATCGGTACGTGATTTAAGCCGTGGTTTAATTGTGGATTCCGGAAATGACGCTTGTGTTGCACTGGCTGACTATATTGCCGGTGGGCAACGGCAGTTTGTTGAAATGATGAACAACTATGCCGAGAAGCTGCATCTCAAGGATACGCATTTTGAAACAGTGCATGGTCTGGATGCACCTGGCCAGCATAGCTCGGCTTATGATTTAGCTGTGCTTTCTCGCGCTATCATCCACGGCGAGCCCGAGTTTTATCATATGTACAGTGAGAAAAGCCTCACCTGGAACGGTATCACTCAGCAAAACCGTAACGGGTTATTGTGGGATAAAACCATGAATGTTGACGGCCTGAAAACGGGTCATACTTCTGGTGCCGGGTTTAATCTCATTGCTTCGGCTGTAGATGGGCAGCGTCGTCTCATTGCAGTGGTAATGGGGGCTGACAGTGCAAAAGGTCGTGAGGAAGAGGCAAGAAAATTACTGCGTTGGGGGCAACAAAACTTTACTACGGTGCAAATTTTGCACCGTGGGAAAAAGGTCGGTACGGAACGCATCTGGTATGGCGATAAAGAAAATATCGCCCTGGGAACAGAACAAGAGTTCTGGATGGTACTACCGAAAGCCGAAATTCCACATATCAAAGCCAAATATACCCTTGATGGTAAAGAGCTCACCGCGCCAATTAGCGCCCATCAGCGGGTAGGGGAAATTGAACTTTACGACCGTGATAAACAGGTGGCGCACTGGCCGCTGGTTACCCTGGAATCTGTCGGGGAAGGCAGCATGTTTTCCCGCCTGAGTGATTATTTCCACCATAAGGCCTGACCTTTCTTTTGCAGCAGACTGGCAGGAGTGCGAGTCTGCTCGCATAATCAACACTCATTCCTTGTGGTTTTAATTTTGCAACTATACTGTATATAAAAACAGTATTAATGGGGGCGTCATGAACTACGAGATTAAGCAGGAAGATAAACGTACCGTTGCAGGTTTCCATCTCGTTGGCCCGTGGGAACAGACGGTAAAGAAAGGTTTTGAGCAGTTGATGATGTGGGTAGATAGTAAAAATATTGTGCCGAAGGAGTGGGTTGCTATCTATTACGACAATCCAGATGAAACACCCGCCGAAAAATTACGCTGCGACACCGTCGTGACGGTGCCGGGTTACTTTACGCTTCCCGAAAACAGTGAGGGCGTCATTCTGACAGAAATTTCAGGTGGTCAGTATGCGGTGGCGGTAGCTCGTGTAGTCGGTGATGATTTTGCTAAACCCTGGTATCAGTTCTTTAATAGCCTCTTGCAGGACAGTGCTTATGAAATGTTACCAAAGCCCTGCTTCGAGGTTTATTTGAACAATGGCGCGGAAGATGGGTACTGGGATATCGAAATGTATGTTGCGGTGCAGCCAAAACATCACTAATTCATCTCAGGGCGGTGTGTTGACGCGATGACCACTCTTTTTTTTGAAAGCGAAAAGAGTAAGATGCGCCTTTCAATTTTTTCGCTCCTGCCGGGAAATTACACTGTTCCCGGTTTGTCCGTCGGATAATTCAGAGGCGCGCCTTCTGGCCGACAGATGAGTTATGAGCGCTTTTAATCTTCATTACGGAGTTTCTGCGTGCGTGCCGATAAGTCATTAAGCCCGTTTGAAATCCGGGTATACCGCCATTACCGCATTGTGCATGGTACTCGGGTCGCGCTGGCATTCCTGCTCACTTTTCTCATTATCCGCCTGTTTACTATCCCGGAAAGCACCTGGCCGCTGGTCACCATGGTGGTGATTATGGGGCCAATCTCGTTCTGGGGTAACGTTGTCCCTCGCGCCTTCGAACGTATTGGCGGTACGGTGTTGGGTTCGATTTTAGGTCTTATCGCTCTGCAGCTGGAGTTAATTTCGTTACCGCTGATGTTAGTCTGGTGCGCGGCGGCGATGTTTCTTTGCGGTTGGCTGGCGCTGGGCAAGAAACCGTATCAAGGATTATTGATTGGGGTGACGCTGGCAATTGTTGTTGGTTCCCCGACAGGTGAAATTGATACGGCGTTATGGCGAAGCGGCGATGTGATCCTCGGCTCTTTACTGGCAATGTTGTTTACCGGTATCTGGCCACAACGGGCGTTCATCCACTGGCGCATTCAACTGGCGAAAAGTCTGACCGAGTATAATCGGGTCTATCAATCTGCATTCTCACCGAACTTACTCGAACGCCCACGTCTGGAAAGCCATCTACAAAAACTCTTGACCGATGCCGTGAAAATGCGTGGGCTGATTGCGCCCGCCAGCAAAGAAACTCGTATTCCAAAATCGATATATGAAGGTATCCAGACCATTAATCGCAATCTGGTTTGTATGCTGGAGTTGCAAATCAATGCGTACTGGGCCACGCGCCCCAGCCATTTCGTGTTATTGAACGCGCAAAAACTTCGTGATACCCAGCATATGATGCAGCAAATACTGCTGAGCCTTGTTCATGCGCTGTACGAAGGTAATCCGCAGCCGGTTTTTGCCAATACGGAAAAATTGAACGATGCTGTGGAAGAGCTGCGTCAGTTGCTCAATAACCACCATGACCTGAAGGTTGTGGAAACACCAATCTATGGTTATGTGTGGCTGAACATGGAGACGGCACATCAGCTTGAGTTGCTATCGAATCTGATTTGCCGGGCCTTGCGCAAATAATTCCTGAACTTCAGAATCATCTTGCTGCTGCTTCGATTCAGCAAGGATAAAGGGTATGATAGTGAAAAGGGATAAAAGCATTGTCATCTGCGGCAGCTATGAGTAATGTTAGCCCTAACGAATAGCGGTTGCTTAAACGAATCCGACTCTCACATTATCAGGGGTATAAAAATGGAAACTACCAAGCCTTCATTCCAGGACGTACTGGAATTTGTTCGTCTGTTCCGTCGTAAGAACAAACTGCAACGTGAAATTCAGGACGTTGAGAAAAAGATCCGTGACAACCAGAAGCGCGTCCTGCTGCTGGACAACCTGAGCGATTACATCAAGCCGGGGATGAGCGTTGAAGCAATCCAGGGCATCATCGCCAGCATGAAAGGTGACTATGAAGATCGTGTTGACGATTACATCATCAAAAATGCCGAGCTCTCCAAAGAACGCCGCGATATCTCCAAAAAGCTGAAAGCTATGGGCGAAATGAAAAACGGCGAAGCGAAGTAATTCCTGTTTTATTCAATGAGGGTTGCCCGGCAACCCTCATTGCTCATTGATTCTTTTCTGTGTATCACCGTCATCATTCTCATCTGAGAACCTGTCGAAATTAGCGACAGACATCTTCTGTATGCAGCAAGGCAAAAAGTTCTGTAACTCCATGGTTATTAACCGCATTGGTTACTAACACGTTGTGCGCTCCGGCTTCCCGTAACCAACATTTCACCAAAGATATTTGTTCCATGCTGGCTAAATCTGCTTTGGTGACTACTCCAATGATCGGACGTTAACACGAGGAAGTCTGGCTATTCCACAATGCCATCTTCTTTCGTAATGGATTGAGAATGCTGGATTTTTAATTATATTACGCGCAGTATTAATCGCGTAAATGTTTTACGGTCAGCAACGGTGGGGGATCCATTGTTCTGTTCAATGAATACCATCATACAATTGAATCAGGAGTCGGTATGATGATTTTGGTGACAGGTGGAGCACGGAGCGGGAAGAGTCGCCACGCAGAGGCGCTTATTGGGGACTCTTCACAGGTTCTGTATATCGCCACCTCGCAAATCCTTGATGATGAGATGGCTGCACGGATAGAACATCATCGGCAAGGCCGCCCGGCGCACTGGCGCACGGTGGAGCGCTGGCAACATCTTGATGAATTAATTCATGCAGACATTAACCCGCATGAAGCTGTGTTGCTGGAATGCGTTACCACAATGGTGACTAATCTGTTGTTTGATTATGGCGGCGATAAAGACCCTGATGAATGGGATTATCAGGCGATGGAACAGGCGATTAATGCTGAGATTCAGTCGTTGATTGCTGCCTGCCAACGTTGCCCCGCAAAGGTTGTATTAGTGACTAACGAAGTGGGAATGGGGATTGTGCCGGAGAGTCGTCTGGCACGTCATTTTCGTGATATTGCCGGGCGGGTAAATCAGCAGCTGGCCGCTGCGGCTAATGAAGTATGGCTGGTGGTTTCGGGTATTGGAGTAAAAATCAAATGAGTAAATTATTTTGGGCGATGCTCTCATTTATTACGCGTCTGCCTGTACCGCGTCGCTGGTCCCAGGGACTGGATTTCGAGCATTATTCTCGCGGTATTATTACTTTTCCTTTAATTGGATTATTGCTTGGCGCGATTAGCGGGCTGGTCTTCACGGTGCTGCAGGCATGGTGTGGCGTACCACTGGCGGCACTGTTTAGCGTGCTTGTGCTGGCGCTGATGACCGGGGGATTCCACCTGGACGGCCTCGCCGATACCTGTGATGGCGTATTTTCTGCACGTAGCCGCGATCGCATGTTGGAAATCATGCGTGATAGCCGTTTAGGCACCCACGGCGGTCTGGCATTGATTTTTGTTGTACTGGCAAAGATTCTGGTGTTAAGCGAGTTGGCTCTGCGTGGCGAACCGATCCTTGCATCGCTGGCGGCAGCATGTGCGGTCAGCCGCGGGACTGCCGCATTATTGATGTATCGTCATCGTTATGCCCGGGAAGAAGGACTTGGCAATGTGTTCATTGGCAAAATTGATGGGCGACAAACCTGCGTCACACTCGGCTTAGCCGCTATTTTTGCTGCCGTATTATTGCCGGGTATGCATGGTGTGGCTGCTATGGTGGTGACGATGGTGGCGATTTTCATCCTCGGTCAGCTTCTCAAACGTACGCTGGGCGGGCAAACCGGCGATACGCTGGGAGCAGCCATAGAGCTTGGTGAACTGGTCTTCCTGCTGGCACTGCTATAAAGGGACGTAACATGCAAACACTTGCCGATTTACTGAATACGATCCCTGCCATCGATCCTGCCGCGATGTCGCGTGCACAACGGCATATTGACGGGTTACTCAAACCTGTTGGTAGCCTGGGAAGGCTGGAGGCGCTTGCCATACAACTGGCAGGAATGCCGGGGTTGAATGGCGTTCCGCATGTGGGCAAAAAAGCGGTACTGGTCATGTGTGCCGATCACGGCGTCTGGGAGGAAGGGGTCGCTATTTCCCCAAAAGAAGTGACAGCCATTCAGGCTGAAAATATGACCCGCGGAACAACCGGCGTGTGTGTGCTGGCAGCACAAGCGGGCGCTAACGTCCACGTAATTGATGTTGGTATTGATACTGCTGAGCCTATCCCCGGGCTTATCAACATGCGTGTTGCTCGAGGTAGTGGCAATATTGCTTCAGCTCCGGCAATGAGTCGCCGTCAGGCTGAAAAGTTGCTTTTGGACGTCATATGTTATACGCGGGAGCTGGCAAAAAACGGTGTCACGCTGTTTGGTGTAGGTGAACTGGGGATGGCAAACACGACACCGGCAGCGGCAATCGTCAGCACAATCACTGGCCGAACTCCTGAAGAAGTGGTTGGGATTGGCGCAAACCTGCCGACAGATAAACTGGCTAATAAAATTGATGTTGTGCGCCGGGCGATTACGTTGAATCAACCAAATCCGCAGGATGGCGTTGATGTCCTGGCAAAAGTGGGTGGATTTGATTTGGTCGGAATGGCTGGCGTGATGTTAGGCGCTGCTTCCTGCGGTTTACCCGTGTTGCTGGATGGATTTCTTTCTTATGCTGCTGCGCTCGCAGCCTGCCAGATGTCTCCTGCAATCAAACCGTATCTCATTCCTTCTCACCTGTCGGCAGAAAAAGGGGCGCGTATAGCGCTGTCGCATTTGGGGCTGGAGCCTTATCTCAATATGGAGATGCGTTTAGGTGAGGGGAGTGGCGCAGCTCTGGCGATGCCCATCATCGAAGCTGCCTGTGCGATATATAACAACATGGGCGAACTTGCTGCCAGTAATATTGTTCTACCGGGGAATACGACTTCTGATTTGAACAGTTAAAAACGAAAAGTCTGATAAAAGCTATACTTAACGGATAGCTTTCGCGACTTAGGAAAGGGACATGATGCGTCGTGTAAATATTCTTTGCTCATTTGCTCTGCTTTTTGCCAGCCATACTAGCCTGGCGGTAACTTATCCATTACCTCCAGAGGGTAGCCGTTTAGTGGGGCAGTCGTTTACTGTAACTGTTCCTGATCACAATACCCAGCCGCTGGAGACTTTTGCCGCACAATACGGGCAAGGGTTAAGTAACATGCTGGAAGCGAACCCGGGCGCTGATGTTTTCTTGCCGAAGTCTGGCTCGCAACTCACCATTCCGCAGCAACTGATTTTGCCCGCCACTGTTCGTAAAGGGATTGTGGTTAACGTCGCTGAGATGCGTCTTTATTACTACCCACCAGACAGTAATACTGTGGAAGTCTTTCCTATTGGTATCGGCCAGGCTGGGCGAGAAACCCCGCGTAACTGGGTGACTACCGTTGAACGTAAACAAGAAGCTCCAACCTGGACACCAACGCCGAACACCCGGCGCGAATATGCGAAACGAGGGGAGAGTTTGCCCGCATTTGTTCCTGCGGGTCCCGATAATCCCATGGGGCTGTACGCGATTTATATTGGCAGGTTGTATGCCATCCATGGTACCAATGCCAATTTTGGTATTGGGCTCCGGGTAAGTCAGGGCTGTATTCGTCTGCGCAATGACGATATCAAATATCTGTTTGATAATGTTCCTGTTGGGACGCGTGTGCAAATTATCGACCAGCCAGTAAAATACACCACTGAACCAGATGGCTCGAACTGGCTGGAAGTTCATGAGCCGTTGTCGCGCAATCGTGCAGAATATGAGTCTGACCGAAAAGTGCCATTGCCGGTAACCCCATCTTTGCGGGCGTTTATCAGCGGGCAAGAAGTTGATGTAAATCGCGCAAATGCTGCGTTGCAACGTCGATCGGGAATGCCTGTGCAAATTAGTTCTGGTTCAAGACAGATGTTTTAAGAGCGTTGGTAATTAGAAAGCAAAAAGCCTGCTAGAAAGCAGGCTTTTTTGAATTTGGCTCCTCTGACTGGACTCGAACCAGTGACATACGGATTAACAGTCCGCCGTTCTACCGACTGAACTACAGAGGAATCGTGTGAACGGGGCGCATATTAATGGCAGTGCATGGTGATGTCAAAGGGTGAAATGCATTTTTTTGTTTGTTTGCTGTCAATTTCAACAAAGTGGTGAGCTTTCAATCTTATTGGGTAATGAACCATCGTGGTGCATACCCTCCTTTTATAGGGCAGGGGAACGCGACAGCTGATTAAAGGAGCAAATGACGAATCTATCATAATCTCTTATTTGACAGTTGGTTAGCTTGTACATCAACGCCAAAATAAAACTGGCAAGCATCTTGCAATCTGGTTGTAAGTAATGGCGGCACTTGGGCCGATTCTTAAAAACCGGAGGCAACATGAACTTCAGACGCCTGAAATACTTCGTAAAAATTGTAGATATTGGTAGCCTGACCCAGGCTGCTGAAGTATTGCATATCGCACAACCAGCGCTCAGCCAGCAGGTTGCCACACTGGAAGGTGAGTTAAATCAACAACTTTTGATCCGTACAAAGCGGGGCGTTACGCCAACAGACGCCGGAAAAATTCTCTATACCCATGCGCGGGCCATTTTACGTCAGTGTGAACAGGCCCAACTGGCGGTGCATAACGTTGGTCAGGCATTATCGGGGCAAGTCTCGATTGGCTTTGCACCAGGAACCGCTGCGTCATCCATCACCATGCCCTTATTACAGGCGGTTCGCGCTGAATTTCCGGAGATCGTTATCTATCTTCATGAAAATAGTGGTGCAGTGCTTAACGAAAAATTGATAAATCACCAACTCGATATGGCGGTGATTTATGAGCATTCCCCTGTGGCTGGTGTATCCAGTCAGGCTTTGCTGAAAGAAGATCTTTTTCTGGTAGGAACTCAAGATTGCCCGGGGCAAAGCGTTGATGTGAATGCTATTGCGAAAATGAACCTCTTTCTCCCCAGTGATTACAGTGCTATTAGACTTCGTGTTGATGAGGCTTTTTCCCTACGGCGACTCACGGCAAAAGTTATTGGTGAAATTGAGTCTATTGCCACGCTTACCGCAGCGATTGCCAGCGGCATGGGCGTTGCAGTATTACCCGAATCGGCCGCGCGTTCGTTATGTGGCGCAGTAAATGGGTGGATGTCACGCATTACCACTCCTTCCATGAGTCTCTCTTTGTCATTAAATTTACCCGCCAGAGCGAACTTATCGCCACAGGCACAGGCAGTGAAAGAGTTGTTAATGTCAGTGATTAGTTCTCCAGTGATGGAAAAAAGGCAGTGGCAATTGGTGAGCTAAGTGTTATATCGGGATGGAATAAGATGCGGGTTTTTATTATTTGTTATGCCGGGCATTAGACTTTAACAATAACGGGAAATCTGAACTGCCCGGAGTTTACCGTGAATTTCCAACAACTAAAGATAATCCGCGAGGCTGCACGTCAGGATTACAACCTGACAGAGGTTGCGAATATGCTTTTTACCTCACAGTCAGGCGTCAGCCGTCATATTCGGGAACTGGAGGATGAACTTGGCATCGAAATATTTGTTCGACGGGGTAAGCGACTGCTGGGCATGACTGAACCGGGCAAAGCATTACTGGTCATTGCAGAACGTATTCTGAATGAAGCCAGTAATGTTCGTCGGCTTGCAGACCTGTTTACCAACGATACGTCTGGCGTTCTCACTATTGCAACGACGCATACTCAGGCACGTTATAGCTTGCCAGAGGTCATTAAAGCTTTTCGCGAACTTTTCCCGGAGGTTCGGCTCGAGCTAATCCAGGGGACGCCACAGGAAATTGCGACGTTGTTGCAAAATGGCGAAGCTGATATTGGTATCGCCAGCGAGCGTTTGAGTAATGACCCGCAGCTCGTCGCCTTCCCGTGGTTTCGTTGGCACCATAGTTTGCTTGTTCCACTCGATCATCCCTTAACGCAAATTACACCATTGACGCTGGAATCAATAGCGAAGTGGCCGTTAATCACTTACCGACGGGGGATTACGGGGCGCTCACGTATTGATGACGCATTTGCCCGCAAAGGTTTGCTGGCAGATATTGTATTAAGTGCGCAGGATTCTGATGTCATTAAAACCTATGTTGCTCTTGGGCTTGGGATCGGATTAGTTGCCGAACAATCCAGCGGCGAACAAGAGGAAGAGAATTTAATCCGTCTGGATACGCGGCATCTTTTCGATGCTAATACTGTCTGGTTGGGACTGAAGCGAGGACAACTTCAGCGTAACTATGTCTGGCGCTTTCTGGAACTTTGTAATGCAGGACTGTCAGTTGAGGATATCAAGCGGCAGGTGATGGAAAACAGTGAAGAGGAAATTGATTATCAGATATAGCAAAAAGCCCGCTATAAAAGCGGGCTTTTCAGAAATTTGGCTCCTCTGACTGGACTCGAACCAGTGACATACGGATTAACAGTCCGCCGTTCTACCGACTGAACTACAGAGGAATCGCTGTTGAGGCACATCTTAACGGCGAAAAATCTTTTGTCAAACCCGATTTTTAAATTCCCCAACTGTTTGCCGTTTCTATCAACAGTTTGTTGCATTTGCAGACAATTTGTTGGCGAAAATCTTTGCAGCTTTGCTGATTCTCCCTCATTATTTGAAATGTGGTTTCACTTTCTGCAATTAAGGTCGGCTTTGAATATCTCCTCTGCTTTACGCCAGGTTGTTCACGGCACTCGCTGGCACGCTAAACGCAAGAGCTACAAAGTGTTGTTCTGGCGCGAGATAACCCCGCTTGCTGTTCC
This sequence comes from Escherichia sp. SCLE84, assembly GCF_012584495.1. Taxonomy (NCBI): domain Bacteria; kingdom Pseudomonadati; phylum Pseudomonadota; class Gammaproteobacteria; order Enterobacterales; family Enterobacteriaceae; genus Escherichia; species Escherichia sp. SCLE84. Next base: position 131,349 of record NZ_CP051430.1, read on the forward strand.
TATCTTCATGGAGAATGCTTGTGTCCTGTTGATGGGTGTCCTGAGCACTTTTCTGGTCAGCTGGCTGGGAAAAGATGCGATGGCCGGCGTGGGATTGGCGGACAGCTTCAATATGGTCATTATGGCTTTTTTTGCTGCTATCGATCTTGGTACTACTGTCGTTGTGGCATTTAGTCTCGGTAAGCGGGATCGACGACGAGCGAGGGTGGCGACGCGGCAGTCATTGGTGATCATGACGTTGTTTGCCGTACTGTTGGCAACGCTTATTCATCATTTTGGCGAACAAATTATTGATTTCGTCGCGGGTGATGCCACGACAGAAGTTAAAGCACTGGCGTTGACTTATCTGGAGCTGACGGCACTCAGTTATCCAGCAGCTGCCATCACTTTGATTGGTAGCGGGGCACTTCGTGGTGCAGGGAATACGAAAATACCGCTACTGATTAACGGTAGCCTGAATATTCTTAATATTATTATTAGCGGCATATTGATTTACGGCCTTTTCTCCTGGCCGGGACTGGGATTTGTCGGGGCTGGGTTGGGTTTAACCATTTCTCGTTATATTGGCGCAGTTGCAATTTTGTGGGTGCTGGCGATTGGTTTTAATCCTGCGCTAAGGATTTCGTTAAAGAGCTATTTTAAACCGCTGAATTTTAGCATTATCTGGGAAGTCATGGGGATTGGTATTCCAGCGAGTGTCGAATCAGTGTTATTTACCAGTGGTCGGTTATTAACCCAAATGTTCGTTGCCGGGATGGGGACCAGTGTTATTGCCGGAAATTTTATCGCGTTTTCAATTGCGGCTCTTATCAACTTACCCGGAAGTGCGCTCGGCTCTGCTTCTACGATCATTACAGGCCGAAGGTTGGGGGTAGGGCAGATAGCGCAAGCAGAGATTCAGTTGCGGCATGTGTTCTGGCTTTCCACTCTTGGATTAACGGCCATCGCCTGGCTAACGGCTCCCTTTGCCGGGGTTATGGCATCGTTTTACACCCAGGATCCACAGGTTAAACATGTCGTTGTGATTCTGATTTGGCTAAATGCTTTATTTATGCCTATTTGGTCCGCCTCATGGGTGCTACCCGCTGGATTTAAAGGTGCTCGCGATGCCCGTTACGCCATGTGGGTTTCTATGTTGAGCATGTGGGGTTGCCGGGTTGTCGTCGGTTATGTGCTGGGCATCATGCTTGGCTGGGGTGTGGTTGGTGTCTGGATGGGAATGTTTGCCGACTGGGCTGTGCGGGCCGTGCTGTTTTACTGGCGAATGGTTACTGGACGTTGGCTGTGGAAATACCCTCGATCCGAACCGCAAAAGTGTGAAAAAAAGCCAGCTGTGTCGGAATAAACGACAAAATGCAGATTATTTCAGCAAACGATTTCAAATTTAAAAAACAGGCTTTGACATTATGGGTGGGCATCGCTAATATTCGTCTCGTTCTCACGATTCCTCTGTAGTTCAGTCGGTAGAACGGCGGACTGTTAATCCGTATGTCACTGGTTCGAGTCCAGTCAGAGGAGCCAAATTTTAGTTTTGAGATATCTCTATGAGTCTCAAAACAGTTAAAAAATAAAAATTATTTTTACCCGGTTACCTTGTAAAAAAGTGACCGGGTTTTTTGATTTCTGTGTTTCGTGCGCTTAATCGAGTCTCACGCTTCAGTGAGCAAGTTGCCCCCAACAGACATCACGATTCGCAAGGTCAAAAACTCTGTTCCATGAAGTACCGTACAAAGATAAAGAGAAAAATGCCTTATGCGGGATGTCGCTATCGCGTCTTTATCGGGAAACTATGCGTTATTGCCACTTTGCCTTCTGTAATCAGAAAAAGAAGAACTGGAATTTTAATAAATATTATTTCTCTGGGAACGGGGATTTTTTATAATCAATATGACGAGTTGAACATTATATTTTTTATAAGGGTTATATGAGATTAAAGAAATCTGCCGTAAAGACAGATTTCTTTAAAAGATAATTAGAGATTTGCGACGTTATGATAAACTTTTTGTACATCGTCGTCATCTTCAAGGGCATCAACAAGCCCTTCAAAGATTTCTAAATCTTCTGGGGAAAGCTCAACTTCAGATTGAGCAATCATTTCTAATTCTGTTGTTGAGAACTCAGTGATTCCAGCTGCTTTTAGAGCCGCGATTCCTTTATGAAGGTCAGTAGGTTCAGTATAAATAACAATGTTACCTTCTTCTTCAGTCACATCACGAACATCAACTTCAGCTTCAAGTAAAATTTCAAAAATATGGTCAGGGTCTGTCCCTTTAAATACAATCACACCCGTATTGTCAAACATATAGCTGACAGAACCTGCCGCTCCGATATTGCCGCCTTTTTTATTGAAAATTGTGCGAACGTTAGCAATCGTACGGTTAACATTTGAAGTCAATGTCTCGGCGATAATCATTGAGCCATTAGGACCAAAGCCTTCATAACGTCCCTGCACGAACGTTTCATCTCCGCCGCCTTTGGCTTTATCAATTGCTTTATCAATAACGTGCTTTGGAACTTGTGCCTGCTTTGCACGTTCAATAACGAATTTTAAAGATGTGTTTAATTCTGGATCAGGTTCACCTTGTTTGGCAGCAGCATAGATTTCTACACCGAATTTTGCATAAATTTTAGACGTTGCACCGTCTTTAGCCGTTTTTTTAGCAACAATATTGGCCCATTTACGTCCCACTGGAATGATCTCCTCGAAAATTTATTTACATTACAGGTAAATCGTTAACATGTGTTAATTCGGCATATTATATCATAACAGGAAAAATCTCGTCTATTAGAAATAAAAATATTCTAAAGCCATAATCTTATATTTTGTTTTATAAATACTAATGTTGTTGGCGGGATTTTTTATAATTATGTTTTTAAAGCATACTTGCTTTTAATATGCGGAAATCATTAAGACGATAATGAAACTCGCATTTGCCCAAGGAAGCAAACAGCCCGCGTTTATTGCAGGCTATTTGCCAGATGTCTTACTTAATCCTTCACATCTATTTCTGATAAGAAGGTTCAGAACTTATTATCGGAACGGCGGCTCATTAAAGGTTCGTAATTTACGTGAATGCAGTCGGTCGCCTTCTGCGCGCAGCAAATCGATCGCCCGAATGCCAATTTGTAGGTGTTCGGAAATAGCGCCTTCATAAAAACGGTTAGCCTGACCGGGAAGTTTAATCTCGCCATGCAACGGTTTATCTGAAACACACAGTAGTGTCCCGTATGGCACGCGGAAACGATATCCTTGCGCGGCAATGGTTGCACTTTCCATATCAATTGCTACGGCCCGGCTTAAGTTAAAACGAAGTGCAGAAGCTGAGTAACGTAATTCCCAGTTCCTGTCATCTGTGGTTACCACAGTACCAGTACGTAGCCGCTGTTTGACTTCCTCACCGGGCCTGCCACTCACCAGCTTGGTGGCGTCATAAAGCGCACGTTGCACTTCAGCAATGCTCGGAATAGGAATATCGGGCGGCAGAGCCGCATCAAGAACGTGGTCATCGCGTAAATAAGCGTGTGCAAGTACATAATCGCCAATGGCCTGACTTTCACGTAATCCGCCACAGTGACCAATCATCAACCAGACATCCGGGCGTAGCACTGCCAGATGATCGCAGATGGTTTTAGCATTTGATGGTCCCACGCCAATATTCACCAGAGTAATACCCTGACCATCGGCGGTAATTAAATGCCATGCTGGCATCTGATGTTTTTTCCATGCAAGGTCGGAAATGGCTTCTTCTGGCGCTTCGGTTTCGGCGGTGATCCAGTTCCCGCCAGCACAAGAAAGGGCAATGTAGGGACTATCAGGATCGAGGATCTGGCTGCATCCCCAACGAACGAATTCATCCACATAACGTGTGTAGTTGGTAAACAAGACGAACGGCTGAAAATGTTCAACTGGCGTACCGGTATAATGGCGCAACCGTGCGAGGGAAAAATCGACGCGGCGCGCATCAAAATGCGATAGGGGGGAGAATTCAGTTGGATGATAAATGCCGTCTGCAGTTTCATCGCCAATTTGCGCCAGTTCTGTTGTCGGGAAGTAGCGAGTTAACCCAGCGCTCATTGAGCGATCAAGTGTCAATTCAGAGCCATCGATGACATAAGGATAAGGGATTTCATGCTGCGAGGGTTGCACAGAGATATGCGCACCATAATCCTGATACAGCAACGTAAGTTGTTCATTAAGATACGAACGAAAGAGAGTAGGGCGAGTAATCGTGGTGGTGTAGCTGCCTGCGTGAGTAAAACGACCAAATGCGCGCGTTTTGGGGGGATTGGTTGTGCTACCGTCCCAGGTTACGGTCAGTGATGGATAGACAAAAAGACCTTGTTTGCGGGCGTTTTCATCAGGTAATTCGCCACTTGTAATATAGTTGCCAATGGCGTTGCGTAATGCGACTACAGATTGCTCATACAGCGCGTCGAGTTTATCCAGTGCCTGAGCTGGGGTCAGACCGGAGCCCTTATTATTCATGTGTGTCTCCTGTTCCATACAATTACCGCACATCCGATAGTATGTCACAGGAATGTGAAACAAAAGTGTAAGGCGAAGATCGGATGATCTTCGCCAGACTATCAAGCGCGTTGATTGTCTTTCATCAACAAAGCGGTCATTGCGGAAATCAGACATCCAGCCAGCAAATAAATGGCGACGCTATGCCAGTTCCCGGCAAAGTAAGTGATGAGTGCAGCGGCAATAAAAGGTGTAAATCCACCGCCAACCACACTGGCGACCTGATAACCGACTCCAGCACCACTATAGCGATAACTGGCACCAAACATTTCGGTAAACATCGGTTGTTGCACACACACCACCATGTCATGCGCAATGTTTGCCAGCATTATGGAGAAGAAAACTATCCAGAAAATAGATTGTGCTTCAAGCGCCATAAAGAAAGGAAATGCGCTCAACGTTCCGATTAACGCACCTGTGATATAAACCCTGCGGCGACCAAAACGATCGGCAAGCCAGGCAAAACAGGGAATTGTCAAGCAGCTTAATCCACCTACCAGCAAACCAATATTGAGGAAAAGTTCGCGCGGTAACCCCATATTCTGGGTTGAATAATTAAGTGCAAAGGCAGTAACGATGTACATCGTCAGCAATTCGCACAGTCGTAGCGCAATAATCTTCAGGAAAGCACCGGGATGTCGTAACAGCGCTTCGATAACCGGGATGCGTTTTTTCGCGGCAGCTTGATAATGTTGCTGTTGTTCAAATTCCGCGGACTCCTCCATGCCATTGCGCACCCACAATGCTCCCAGTACCAGTACGATGCTAAACAGGAAAGGAATGCGCCAGCCCCAGCTTAAAAACTGTTCGTCAGTCGTCATCATACTGATCAATGAAACCAGTCCGGTTGAAAGCAGTAAACCTACACCGTAGCCAACTTGTACACCGCTACTGTAAAAGGCTTTTTTATTTTTCGGTGCACTTTCAACGGAAAGCAACGCCGCGCCTCCCCATTCGCCGCCGACGGCAAATCCCTGAATGGCACGCAGTGTCACCAGCAAAATAGGTGCCCACCACCCAATGGTCGAGAATGAAGGAAGAATACCAATCAAGGCTGTCGCGATGCCCATCATCCAGACGGTCAGCATTAACATGCGCTTACGTCCCAGTCGGTCGCCAAAGTGACCGAAAATGACACCGCCGAGCGGACGGAAAAGGAATCCGACGCCAAAGGTGGCAAATGCGGCGAGCGTTCCCATCGCCGGGCTTACTTGCGGGAAAAACTCGCGATTAAACACCAGTGCGGCGGTGATGCCATAGAGTAAAAAATCATACCAGTCGACGACGGCACCAGCGAAGCTGCCTAACGCAGCTCGTCGGGCGCGACTTAACGAAAGCGTCCCTTCATCGGGACGAGTGGAGATGAGCGTGGAGTCCATAATGATCCTGTTTGTACTGTCTTTTTATAATTAGTATGGAAAAGGTAACTCACATTGCCGTCGATCTATAAACGAACCTTATGAGACTACCTCGACAGAGCGCATCTGCAAATGATTTTATGGCTGATTAGCGGCAACATGAAAAATTCGCTGGAAGATGAAAGCGCAGGAGTTGCTGGTGTTGTTTAAGGATTAAGCAGAGGACCCACAGGTTCGAGATATGAAACATAAAAGTCCGCATATGCACAAAATGGCACCCTGATGAGTCTGATAGACTGCATTGCATTATAACCAGTAGGGAGGCGAGGTTAGGTATGTTTTTAGCATCATTGTTGAGACGTATTGCATTTAGTTACTACGATTATAAAGCTTATAATTTCAATATTGAAAAAACAGACTTTGTTGTCATCCATATTCCCGATCAGATTGGCGATGCTATGGCCATCTTTCCTGTTATTCGGGCGCTTGAATTGCATAAAATTAAGCATCTATTAATTGTTACGTCGACAATTAATTTAGAAGTCTTTAATGCGCTCAAACTTGAACAGACTAAATTAACATTAGTCACAATGACTATGCAGGATCACGCAACATTAAAAGAAATAAAAGATTTAGCGAAGAACATAACACAGCAATACGGTACGCCGGATCTTTGTATAGAGGCGATGCGTAAAAAGAACCTGAAAACGATGTTATTTATCAGTCAGTTGAAAGCAAAAACGAATTTTCAGGTTGTTGGTTTAACCATGAAGTGCTATTCCCCTGTGTGTAAGAACGCGTCCCGGATGGATCAGAATCTCCGGGCTCCCGTACCCATGACATGGGCATTTATGATGCGTGAGGCGGGTTTTCCAGCAGTCAGGCCAATATATGAATTGCCACTAAGTGAGGATGTACTCGATGAGGTACGCGAGGAAATGCGATCGTTAGGATCTTACATTGCGCTTAATTTAGAAGGTAGCTCGCAGGAACGTACATTTTCACTATCGATTGCAGAAAATCTAATAGCAAAAATTCAAAGTGAAACAGATATACCAATAGTGATCGTTCATGGACCAAAAGGGGAAGATAAAGCCAGGGTATTAGTGGATTGTTATAATAATGTCTACCGTTTATCCTTATCACCCTCGATTAAACGTTCAGCAGCAATCATAAAAGATGCTTATATCGCAATAACTCCTGACACCTCAATATTACATATGGCAAGTGCCTATAATACCCCCGTTGTTGCAATTTATGCTGATTACAAAACGCGATGGCCCGCAATGGCCGATGTTTCGGAGTCAGTCGTCGTTGGGCAAAAAATTGACAATATAAGTCTGGATGAATTCGCAAAGGCATTAAAAAGTGTTTTGGCGAGAATATGAGACAGTACTTATGCATAGTAATGCCGATCTGTTATGAACGGTGGTGTCATCAATACTCTGAGGCTGGTCAATCATCACAGAAAACCAGCCTTTGGATCAAAGCAGTACTCACCGGATACGATCATAGTCACACCGAACGCGATTCTTGCGGTGCAGCATTTTTATTTATTCATTTTCTGTGAGAGAAGGGCAAGCTCTATAGAGGGAATGTAAAAAAGAGTGCTCCGAATGGAGCACTCTTTAAGAAATTATAACGGAAAATCAGAGGTTTTTATAACATGTCGCATAAGCAAACCCAAGCTTTTCAAATACGCTTTGATCACCTGTTGCCAGGGAAACTACGTATTGTTCGTTTGAGTTTGCGGGACTAGATGACCAATACATATTTGATTGAAAACCAGCTTCAGTCGTGTAATGCCCCATATCTCCCTATTCACTGTACAGTGACCCGATGCCTCGGGAACTACTGTGGTTTAAATAGTTTGCTCTGGGGAGCGTGTAGCCATTGCTGCTGCAAAAATTTTCAGCAAGGCTGTATATCATGAAAGCCTCGCCGGCGTTCACCCACCAACTCTTCACACGGATTTCGTATACATAGCTAGGGCCTCCTGATTTTGGCGTCGCCGTAATCCTTTCCCAATTGCTGCCGACATTTTTAAATGTCACTTTACCTGTAGCATCAACATCGACCCAGGAGGCAGAGCTTGAAAACTCATAATCAGCCGCCGTTTTTCCTGGGGCAAAGTTGTCATTATTCAACTGATAATACGCCCCGGTGAACCCCTGCGAAGGGAATGTAGTTGTCGGTAGGTCAGTACCATTGACTGATACTGTACCGCTCATTATTTTGTCTTCTGCGCGAGTGAATTGTATTGTGGTACTCAGACCAGCTTGATGAACACCATTCAATACAGGGATCAGCGTTGCGATACCCTCTCCGCCGCCTGTAACAGTGGCTTTGTAATCACCGTTGATATTTAGACTGTAATCAATTGCGCTAATTTTTATATAGGGCATGTTAGTACCTGATTGCACAAATTCCATCCCTTCAGAAACTTTGATCGGATTGCCTGATATATCGTGCAAAACAAGATGTAGCTCAGCACTATCGGTATAGTCCCCTTTCAGTGATGACCGATTGCTCTTAAGGACGGACTGCGAGGTGTCTGCCGGGCCAGCCACCAGCGTTATATCTACTGTTTGCATTCCACCAGCGGTCGTGACTGCGCTTACCGTGACGCTACCTGTCATCGCTCCTTTCACGCTTGTTGTCGCGATTCCGTTTTGATCGGTCACCGCTGTTAATGACGTTAATGTGGCAGAGCCGCTTTTTAAGGCGAAGTACACAGTGAGACCTTCGATCAGGTTACCACTGCCATCCTCAACCGTTGTCTTTAAGGTACTTAAATCAGTGTTGGTGGCGGCGATAGTCGATGGATCAGCGATAAAGCTAGCAACATGGGCGGTGCTTGAGTTGCCAGTGACTTTCACGGTTGTCTGTGTCTGTATTGTTACGCCGTTATGGAACGATGCAGTCACCGTATATGTACCGACTTTATTGCTGGTCAGAACGACTGGAGCCTGACCTGAAGAGTTAGTTCTCACTTTTCCGCCACTTAACGTCGCCCCTTCTGGCGTTACGCTAAAGTTGATGACCTGACCCTCCACTGGAGTGCCATTTGCAGAGGTTAGCGTTGCCGTCAGAGTAGCACCTGTAGGGGCATAGACACCGATAAGCGGACTGGACGCCGTGAGTGTCAGTTTTTCATCAATAGCCTCCAGTTGTTTCTCAAGTGAGGCTCCATTCGCCAGGGATGCTTTCACCATATACGAACCGTTTCTTTCGGGCGTCATGGTGACCTCGGCTACACCCTGCGTATTAGTAGAAACCGTATTCTGGCTAATGATCATTTGCGAGGATGGCTCTGCACTGAATGTCACGGGTTGATGCGCAACCGGGTTGCCAAACTGGTCGTTAACGTGAGCTTTAACTGCTACGTCTTGTGCGACCATTACCTGACCTTCAGGTATCTCCAGACTGGTAATCGTCGCAGAATTAACATCTGCACTGGCATTCAGTAATCGCGAGATGACTTCAGTAGGTTTATCTGCCAGAGAGGCTGAAACTGTTTTCAGTCCGACCTCGGTGCTTGTCACAAGAATTTCAGCGAAACCCCGATCATCAGTTTCAACGCTGGTGCTGCTTAGCGTGACGGAGGTTCCGCGGAAATTAACTTTTATGCCTTCTACCGGGTTGCCGTTAGCGTCAGTGACGCTTGCAGTCATGGTCGCGCCCTCAGTCGTGCTGACGACGAATGAGTATACAGAGGTTAAGGAGGCTAGTTTTGCGGTACCAGCATCGGCAATCAACGTCACCTGTTTCGTATCACTGACACCATAATTGTTCACGCTAACTGTCACGGGGTAGGTGCCGGATTTTGTACCGCTCAGTGTAACTTCAGCCTTGCCGTTGATGTCAGTAATGGCGGAACCGCCTTGTCCGAGAGTAAAGCTTGCGCTCACATCTGCCGGTAGCGTGAATGTCACCGCCTCATTGGCTAACGGGTTGCCGTTTCCATCAGTCACTGTTGCCTGCAGCCTGGTCATCCCGACGTTATTAGCGATAAAATTGTCCTCGGTAACGTTAAGATTAACCTGCGCAGTGAGCGTATCCGCAATAAAGTTCACCACCAACTGCTCACTCTTACCGCCAGTCATCGATGCTGTAACAGTATGAGCGCCTGCTTTTGTACCTTTCAGCGTGACTTTCGCTTTGCCTTCAGCATCAGTAATCGCTTTACCGCCATCGCTCAGCGTGAAGTTCGCCTTCACATCTTCCGGCAGAGTAAATGTTACTTCAGTGTTGGCTATCGCATTGCCCTCTGTATCAGCGACTGTTGCTGTTAGTGTCGTGAGATCGTTATTGTCGGCAATCACCGGATCCTTCGAGGCTGCCAGCGTGATTTCGGCATTCGCGACGTTCGGCACATAGGTCACTGTTTGTTGCATCGAATCGCCATTTTCGAGGGTTGCCGTCACTTGATAAACCCCGGCTTTTGTAGCGGTAAAGCTTGCGTAAAAATTGCCGTCGTGGTTGGTAGTATATATAGCGTTATTACTGGGGGTCACGCCTTCACTTGGTGATACTCTGAGGGTTACCTCCTGCTGGGGTACTCCGTTGCCGTAATTATCCTTCACCTCAATATACAGATTGGTAGTGTCGCCTGAGGAGACTGTATCAAAAAGTGCCTGTAGCAAGGTGAGATGTGCCGTAGACGCATCAGCGTTGACATTAATTGATGTGCTAAGCGTGGAGCTACCATTTTCCAGACTGGCCTCAACGGTATCCGGTCTCGCTCCTGATTCTATCGAGGAGCGGGTATTGGTATAAGTGACGGTAGCCTTACCCTGTTCGTTCGTCACGGCTTGACCGCCGTTCGTCATTTCGGCTGTCGCTGCGTTGCTGGTGAAGTTCACAGTCACACCTTTCACCGGAAAGCCATTATTATCAACGACTGTGGCGGTGATGACGCTGCCGGAGCTGTTCTGCGGGGTACCGGCGATTATGCTGTCTGGGACAGGCGTCAACTCGATAATTTTTGCCGCCGCTGTGTCGCCAATAAAATGCACAGTTTTGTTGTCGCTGGCACCATTATTAGCCAGTGATGCAGTGACCGTCTGCTCACCAAAGGCAACGCCTGCGAGAGTGGCCTGCGCGATGCCAGACTCATTGGTATTACTTACTCCCGGGGTCAGGGTGAGTCCTGAAGAGGCTGAGCTGAATGTTACCGGAAGATTATTCACCTCATTGTCGAACTGATCTTTAACCGTTGCAGTTAGCGTTGCGTTATCGACGCCATTACCTGTGATCTCATCTTTTGACATCTGCAGGACAACCTGAGCCGAGGTTTTGTCCGCCACAAATGTTACCGGCTGCGAATCACTGGTATTGTTATTACCCAGCGTTGCGGTAACCGTATGCGTACCCGCTTTTTTACCTTTGAGCGTGACATGCGCTTCCCCATTGGCTTGGGTGATGGCAATGCCGTTATTTTCGAGGGTAAAGTTTGCCGCAACGTCCTGTGGCATGGTGAAGGTCACCGTTATTCCCGCCACCGGATGATTCGACGGATCTTTCACTGTTGCTGTCAGAGTCGTCTCATCCACGCCATTCCCAATGATTTCCGCTTTCGATGTTTGCAGAACGACAACCGCTCTGTCTTTATCGGCCACAAACGTCATTGGCTGTGTATCGCTGACATTGCTGTTAGCCAGACGAGCCGTGATCATATGCGTGCCCGCTAACGTGCCGGTCAGGGAGGCGATTGCAGTCCCGTTGCTATCCGTCATGCCTTTTCCGCTGTTGCTAATCGAGAACCGACTTGCGACGTCGTTTGGCACAGAGAAGGTGATTTCTTTATCTTTTAATGGGTTGCCATTTTTATCCTGCAAGGTTGCAGTCATATGTAGCGGAGCTGTGTTGGTGACGGTGATATCACCTGAAGGCACACTGAGGGTCAGGGCAGCAGTACTTTGATCACCGATAAAAATCACCTGTTGATTAGCCTGAGAACCAGAGCTCACAGAGGCCGTAACCCTATAATCACCATTTTTCAAACTGGTCAGCGTAGCTGTGGCGATCCCGTCGTGGCTATTCACTTCTGTTTGGCTCAGTTTCGCCTCTGCTGAATTAACATTGAAAGTGACCTTGACGTCATTGAGCAGGTTGCCTTTTGCATCCCGGACTGTCGCGGTCATTGTGGCGCTATCATTGCCGTCAGCGACCACTTCATTTTTCGACTTCTGCAGCTCAACCTGCGCGGTACTCGAGTCGCCGACAAAACTGACGATTAACGTTTGTTTCACGCCATTTTCAAGGGTGACTTCAACCGTGTTGTCTTCCTGCTTACTACTTTTCAGATCAAAAGTCGCCAGACCATTAACATCCGTTTTTGCGGTGTTTTGATTGTTGAAGGAAGTTGCCGATCCGCTTAATACCGCAAACGTGACGGTATGATCATTGATTGGGTTGCTTCCTTCATCAGCGACATTGACCGAGACGGTGTTTGCTGCATTCTCATTGGCGAGCACACCATTATTGCTGGCAGATAATGTCACAATTTTTGCTGACTGCGGGTTGGCGTCGATGATAAAACCAGCGGTATGCAAATCTTCATTCCAGTTTTGCATTAATAGCTTCGCAGTAAGCCCACTGCCTTTGGTATAGGCGGTATAGGTTGCCTTATAGACGCCATCTGCGGTTTCTTTCCAGTCTGTAGTGACACCAGGTTTCACGTTGTCGATGCTGACTGCGTTATTCAGTTGCTGTTTTTGCTCCTTAACAGGTTTGTCATTTTCATCTCTCAGTTCTACCGTCACCTCGATAGGATTGCCGGAGAGATAACGGTCTTTATCAATTTTAATTGACGAGTGAGTTCGGGATGACGAAATAGAAATGATATTCACCACGGCGGGGGCTTTAGCCGCATCCACACCATTCAGCTGTGGCATCAGCGTCAGCGTGCCAGACATCGCTCCTGTGGTCAGGATCTGGGTATAGCTTCCGTCACCATTATCTTTCCATTCAGAAAGGGTGATGTCCTGAACACCTTCGTGACGCGTCGAGAGCACCAGCCCGACAACAGGATTACCTGCTGCATCATGCGCAATAAAAGTCAGTGTGGCGGTTGAATGGGAATCCGCGTTCAATGTTTGGGTACTTAACGATACCGAGGAATCTTTCTGGCTTAGCGTAGGTGCCTGAACGACCACCATGCTCTGTTCACGATTCGACAAATTGCCTTTGACATCTTCGGCGGTGACTTCAATCGGCCAGGTGTTATCGGTTTCTGGCGTACTGGTGAACCGGTAAGCCGGCAGGGTAACCAGAATATCTTTACCCGTTGTGACCACTTTGCCACCGGCAGCTTCCAGAGCGGTGGCTTCGACGTTATAGCCTTTCAGGGCATATTTGGTTTGTAGCGACGAAACCAATGATTTCACTTCTCCTGACTTCCCTGACACGGGGTCTGTCAGGGTCAGGCGAACCAGTTCTTTTTTGCGGTATTCCAGAACGATGTTGTTGTTGCGATCCACCAGATCATAACGGCTGCCTGCAAGGCTACGCCGTGCAGCGACTTCGTTCGGGTCAAGCTGTTTCTGCATTGCGCTGCCAGGTTGCCAGGTAAAATCGACGGCAAAACGGGTGTCATTTTCGCCCTGTTTACCCTGGCGTTACTCCGCGCTGAAGGTCATCAGCGGGAAGGGGGTATAGTTAAGTCCAGCGGTTATGGCATGAGGATTACTTTGCCGATCGTCTTTATCGAACAGGGCCACTTCATCGCCATAATACTGTTCATAGACCAGTTTACCGCCAAGGTGCGGCCAGGCGGGTAGCCAGCCTTCTGCGCGTACATCCCAGCCATTGGCCGGGCGGGCTTCATAATCGTTGTCCAGCTCAGGTGCGCTGCGCCAGTTGGTCAGTCGCAAATAGCCGTTACTGCTTAATTTTAGATAGTCGCGCCAGTACTCCGCGCCAATGCCGGCGCGGGAGTGGTAACGGCTAAGATCGTGGTCGAAAAAGAAGTTGATGCCCGACATCCATGTGGGAGTGAAATGACGCCAACCTAAGCCGTTGTTAATCTGCGTACGCTCGTCAGTACGATGGAGAGTATGCTGACTGAAAAAGAGATTATCAGGCGTTTCATACCACGGATGGAGAAAATCGAACTGGGAGTTCTTCAGGCTAAAATCTTCATCCACGCCCAGCGTGATTCTTGCGGTACCGAAGCGGCTTAACCAGTCTGTCATTGCGCCTGAAGCCTGAGAAGAGGCCCATCCACGCGCCATATTTGCCGCTTGCTCGCTGTTCATATCTTCGGCGAGCAGAGACCCGATTTGCTGTGAAGTACTGGCTATCTGTTGCTCAAGGTTGCCACTGCTATTACCCGGTGGCGGGGTTAAATTATTTTCACTAACTTGTGCCGGGACATCCAGTTCATCACCCTGGCGGACATTATCAAAACCTCGAGCAAACGTACGAAACTGGTTGAGTTTGCGTAACTCAGCCACCGAAATACCGAAGCGTTCGGCAACGCTTTGGGCCGATTCCAGCGCTCCAAGGGTATAGGGTACCGTATTGGCATTTGCAATGGCGAATTGTGCAGGAACTGGTTGTTGGGTTGCGGCGTTTACCACACCTTGTGCTGCCGCAGCCATAGGGAACGCAAGTTGAGTTATCAGGCAGATACCCGCAGTTAAGCGGCGTAGTTTAATTCCCATCCCGCATAATCTTTGTCGGTCATTTATTTCTTCTCCACTTCTCTTCTTCGTAGCCATGCTTACCTTCCCTGAACGAGCTAACATAAATGCGCCCTTTCTAGCACAGCGAAAAAATGTAAATCCTGATAGCAATATGATTGAAAATTAATAACTTTTCGTTAGGCAGTTTTGGGTGTGAGTTGCAAGAGGGGAGACTACTGAATAACTCAAGTTTTATAATCGAGGGGAAAATGGTGATGGCGTTCATAGCAAAACGCCCTCAACCATAAAGGTCGAGGGCGCTTAAGATGTTAAAAAACCGCTATCCGTTAAAAAGCAATGTTCAACTAAGGTCAGTGACATTGCGCTAAAAAAGCGAATTTTTAGATTTTGGCTCCTCTGACTGGACTCGAACCAGTGACATACGGATTAACAGTCCGCCGTTCTACCGACTGAACTACAGAGGAATCGTGTGAACGGGGCGCATATTACTTAGCGGTACCTTGTCTGTCAACACTAAATTTCATAAGTCATTTCAAATGGTTAATTAATCTGCAAAGTTGTTAATTAATGAACATTCGTCGCCGAAAACGAGTCTGTATCATTAGCGTGATGCAGTCTCTGCAAAGGATCTTGTTGATAAAATTGGCAGAAACGTTGCCACAATGAAGGGAAACGAGGAGCAAAAAGTTCTGGGGCGCTAAAGAAATATTCAGAAAGTACGGCAAAACATTCAGCAGGATCACTGGCAGCATAAGCATCAATGCTCGCCGCATTCTCGCCAACCAATTCGATTTCTTCCTGAATGTTGTTCATTGCAGCATGAAGATCGTGTTCCCAGCCAGCAACCTCACGCAACGGAATAAAGGGAACTCCGCTGGCGCGATCGCCGTTACGGGTGTCCAGCTTATGAGCGACTTCATGAATAATCAGGTTAAAACCAGAAGCATCAAAAGAATCTTGTATATCCAACCAGTTCAAAACGATAGGCCCTTGCTGCCAGCTCTGACCTGACTGAACAATACGTTGGTTATGCACCAGACCGATATCGTCTTCCCATTCATCATCGACCACAAATGGCGCAGGATAAATTAAGACTTCATGAAAACCATCCAGCCATTCCAGTCCTAACTCCAGAACGGGTAGGCAAAATAGAAGTGCTATCCGGCAGCTTCTTAATGAATCCAGTTCAAAGCCCTGTAAAGGAACAAGCCGCTTTTGCTGTAAAAAACGTTCGGCAAGAGTGACTAATTTGCTTTGTTCCTGTTCCGTCAGACCCGTTAAAAGGGGGATCGATAGTGCTTCCTGCCAGGGAAGGGCAGTTTGATGTGCTGATTCTTGTACTTTCCAGGGCCACTTAATCATCGTTTTGCTCGCAAACTCGTCACTTGAACAAAATTGCACGGACAGGGACTGTTAAAATGCCAAATTTCCTGGCATCATGGCAACCATCTGAACGGAGAGATGCCGGAGCGGCTGAACGGACCGGTCTCGAAAACCGGAGTAGGGGCAACTCTACCGGGGGTTCAAATCCCCCTCTCTCCGCCACTTTATCAATGACTTACGTCACTCACTTTTCACCGTCGATCCCCCTGTTAGAACGGACTTAGAATATTCACTTAGAATTAGACCGTCACGGGTTTCTGCTCAGAACTGTGACATCCAGCACCGGAATATCCAGAGTTGGAGTTACTGCGGGTTTGCGATCATACGTCAGCACTTGCGCCTCTGTTTTGTGACCAGAGAACAACTGCTTTTCTTTACTGCTTCCGTCGTAGTCTGAGATCCCCTTCGCTTTTAAATCGTGAAACGTTCCCGTAATCGGGTAGCCCAGCTTTTCACTTGCCGCCGCCCTGGCTTTACGCCAGATATCGTTAAATCCGGTATAGCTGTATTGCCCGCCATATTTGTTACAGACCACGAAATGTTGTCCTCCCAACGATTTCGCCTGCTCAAGTGCGAACGTCAGTCGCTCTGAATACTGTTTGATCTGCTTTTTGCCAGTCTTACCCTGTTGGATAAACAACCCCTTACTCATTACCTGATCCCACGTCAGCTTTCGTATATCGCCGATCCGCGTGGCGCACAGATAGGCGATCTCCATCGCGCACTGTAAAACGGGAGATGCCTCCTGATAAATTGCGATATATTCCTCGTCCGTGAAATAGTAGTCGCGGGGCTTGAGGGAAAATTTACTGACGCCCTGGCATGGATTCCCTTTTACGTATCCGCGTTCGTATCCCCAGCGGAATACTCGCGACATACTGGCTTTTTCATGGTTCGCCTGTGTTTTGCTTTTCAGCCCCCGCTTGTCCATATACAGCCGCACGTGAGCAGGTTTTATGTTGTCGGCTTTCATTTTCCCGAACGCGGCGAGTAATTTCTTCTGGTGCTGCAGATAATCCTTTTGTGTACGCTGACCGAGTTCCAGATAGTAGGTGCTGTTGAGAAATTTGTTCCAGAGTTTACTGAACGTCATGACATCAATAGCATCATTCAGGATCTCTTCGTATTTCACCCATACCTGAGCAATTGACAGATCATTAATTTTACCCAGCGTAATACACTCTCGGGGCGTTGGTTTGAAATAATAGCTGTATTTGTTTTTATAAACGCGGGGTGGCAGCTTATTATCTTCCGCGCTTTTTCGTGTTCTGCTCATCAGATTGCATCAAAATTAGGTTGTTCTTCTTCGGCTATCTGCGCGGGTCTGGCTCCGGACAGCGCGGCGTTTACATGCGTCCACGTGACGCGAGGTCGCCCGTCGCGGCGTTTTACATAAGAGATCCCGGCACGGGTCAGGGCACCGCATTGTTTTGACGGGAACTGGTAACCGGTCAGTTCAACCAGTTCCTGGTCTGTTAGCAGGTCGTTCATGGTCTTTCCTCATAATGCGGTAAATCAGGTCATCTGCCGCCTTGCAGGCACGGGCAATATCAGACTCGGTCAAAGTCTGTTTCCTGACGCTGGCCGACAGTCGGCCAATTTTGATATCAAATGCGGAGAGCAGAGTTGCTCCCGGTTGCCATCGCAGCATTGTGATCCTCCTGGGTCTGGTGAATCGCAATGCTAGCGATGGTGAGTTTTTATTTCTGATTAGGCGTAATCAGTTCTGGTGGGGGGAATGCCGATTTCTCCCGCGTGACCTTAATGTTTTCTGGCAGGTGTAGCCCAAGTTCGCAGCGACTCCGTGCTTCAATAATGCCATTGGTACCATCGGCAAGTACCAGGTGAACCGCGTCACCACGCTTTAATGTGAGTTTAAGCATTAGCGTACCCTCAGCGAACGTTCGCCGCGTTCCAGATGTGCGCCTGGTACCGGGTTAAGTAATTCGGCAGGTGGTGTTTCTCCACGCGCTAGTATTTCGGCGGCAACCGCCTCCGCAGATTCAATCACTTCTTTAATGGCTCGCTTGTTTGGTGTAATAACCGTTTCTACATCAACAAGTGACACGCCTTCATACTCATCCGGGATCTTATCTTTGCTATCGATAATTACCCGGATAGCCCCCTGTGCATCAGTAAATGTGTTTTTTGCGGTTTTCAGTTTATCCAGGCCAGCAGCTTGCAGGCAGGTGAGCATATGCTTCCGAATTGCTTTTTCCTTGCCTTCAAAGGACGTCTTACGGGTAGCCAGGCGAGACATTTCTTCAGCACAGGTACTGGCATTGCCCTGTAAATTGCGGCAGATGACCATCATGGCGTCCAGTTTGTCTCCCAGTTCTCCTTGCATACCTCCAAGTGTGTCGGCGATCATCTCTGGCGTCAGTTCGTCGGTGGTTTCCAGCAGGTCAATCAGGCTGGCGTATTCTTTTGCAATAGCGATAGCGGTGCTCATGCTGTTTGCTCCTGTGCGGCGGCGAGAGCGGCGAGGCGTTCGGTTTTAATGTCGGTGATACGGCGCAGACGTGATCCCAGATACGATGAATATTCTTTATCGCCTTTGGCTTCCGCTGCTTTCCGGTGTACATCCACTTCGCGGGCGATGAGGCCAAATACCTTGTTTACTTCGTTGGTGGTTACTGCGGCGGCCAGCGTATTGGCAACGTTGATAAGCTTCTCATCCAGTTCCTTACGCAGACGGGTAGCATCTTCCGCATTCTCGCTGGCATTCTTGATATCAAACTCAGCTTTATTCCTCTGGCGGTATTCCGGATTGTCGTACAGGCCCATGAAAATATCGGCGCTGAATCCGAGAGGGGATAGCGCTTTCTTAACAGCATCCGTCCAGGATTTCTTCGGCGCTTCGCCGTCGCTTGTTGGTCCATGTTTAGTATCGTAGATGTACGGGGTGCAACCGTAAGCCTCAGACTCACCACGAACACCATTCAACATGTACCAGACTCTAACTTTCATGGTGTGGTGCATTTCACATAGGTACCCGCCAACACCGTCTTGAATCAGATCCCATTCTATTTTTTCACCAACCTGTTTTTTGCGAACTATCGGTGCGCCTTTATCAAAACGCTCTTCCACCACCTCTACACCCCAGCCAATACCAAACGGCCCAAATTCGCGAGTCGCTTTCATCGCTATATAAGTGCCGTTGATGGATGTGCCGCCGCCGTTCTGAGAGAAAGCACTGGTGAAGCGCTCATCGGTTTTGAATACGTTCTTCCACAATGCCAGGTTATCCGTGTCGCCGGAGTCCTTTAACTCCGTTTCGATAGCTGAGATTGCATTCTGCCGCTTGTGCTCTTCGGTATGGATCCGCTCAACCAGCGCGTCAACGTTTTGCACCAGGTCTTTTACCTGCTCGCTAAGTTTTTCTTGTGGAGGAGTCTCTTCTGTCGGGGTAATTGCTGCAGGTTCCCTCTGTGATACGGCGTTATTTTCAGGTACGTCATACACATGGCGAGGCGTGACAAACTGCTCACGCAACTGCTGCAAACTACGTTCTCCAGCATTTGCAGCTTCGCTTTTTTCACCATGATTTGAGGGTGTTTCTGACATCATCCCATCAATTGAGAATCGCCCGCCGCCGTGGTTGGTGACTTTTACATCATCCTTTGGTGCTGCTTCCTTTGGCTTCTCTGCAACAGCATTTGCATCACGCTGCCCGTTAGCGTGCAGCCAGTTGTCGATGTGACTGCGCAGGGATTGCGGGAAGTGGTACGTGTCTTTTGCGGGGGCGCTCTGAATAACACCGAATACTGATGCGCGGTCATAGGCAAGGATCTGATCCGTTGTGCGCAGGGCCATTGACCAGCGTTTAAAATCCTCCCGGTCCTGGCTGATTATTTCGTCTGCCGCTTTCAGAACGCTGGGGGTGATTTTTTCCGGGCCAACGGGTAACAGAGCGCAGGCAATTTCACGATCCAGTGTGGCGTGAGTCTGTTTGTACGGACGCGCTGGCGCGGCTTCCGTTGCCGCCTCCGGCAATAACTCATCACGTTTGCCGGGATTCTCAACCCACTTTTTAATAAATTTGGCAATAGTCCAGTTAGTGGGGTTTGGCTCCTGCTCACAGTTAATTAAAATCGCGTGAACCAGATTGTTCAGCCCGGTCATATGCATATGCTCGATCGGTTTGCACGCCTGCATAGCGTCGAGAATTGAGCGGTTGAGCGCGTCAACCTCGTCTTCGCTGTCGATATCGCCATTGTCGAGCATCTCCAGATATTCCCGCGTTTGCGAGAGCATTTCACTGTCGATCTCATTTGTGTTGTGGCTGAACAGCAGAACCATTGCGAAACGTTCACGTGGCGGCAGTTTTGTCATATCGTCAGCTGTGGCGCCACAGTCTGAATCGTCGTCAGTGTCAGACACAACCGGTGTGTTAGCGGCCCACTTTTCACCGTCAAAAACGTGCTCGGCGGCAAACGCCTCGTCGAACTCGCCGACGCCTGGGCGCGGTTGGCCCGGGGCATCTTCCCAGATTGTAGGTTTGAAATAGTTGTCGCCGTGGTCAGGGTAGGCTTCCCACAATTTGCCGATGATGATGTTCTCGGCAACTTTTTTGTTAGGGGCGTCGATGGCGATGGCCAGCGCCGGGATCGCGCCGTTTTTGAGCGCGCCTTTTTTCGCTTCTAACAAGCCGTTAAAAATGGTCATTGGTCTTTCCTCATTACAGGTCAGTGGTTTTTAGTAGGGGAGCTCATCGGTATCTGGCGTGTATTCGATGCAAAGTAACTGCTGGATTTTGTCATCGATAGCAGCAATACGCTGTTGGGCGTCGGCGGCTGTTTTCTGTTTTTGCTCACGCAGCTGCTCAACCTGTAAACCGATGATGTCGATTGGCTGGGGCTGGTTGACGGTAATTTCAATTTCGCGGCTTTCCAGAAGGATGTACCTGTCTGGAAAACCTTTAGACATATCAACGGTTGCAACTAAGATTTCCCCAGGACAGAAAGTTGAGGTTGGGAATGCATAATTTACATATAGCTTTACGGGGATAGTGGTGTGCGCTTCCATAGCGACTCCTTGGTGATGTATACTCGGGACCGATCAGCGAATATTGATCAGCTTCCATAGCGTCAGTGTCGTTGGTCTTTCCTCATCACAAGTTTGGTCACTTGTGATAAATCCGAATGGTTTGGTCGCCGTTCGGGGTAACTGGCCCGCCTTGTGCGGGTCTTTTGCTATCTAAAGGGTGCCGGTTACGTTTCCGGTGTCGTTATGTTTCCATCACGACCGTACGGGGCTGGTCTTTCCTGTTTTGAGCTGGTCAGGCTCATGGTCAACGCTGGTCAGGCGTGGTACTTCCTCCGGTCTTTCCCTGGTGTCACGCTGCGGGTTTGGCCTCTCCTGTTGGGGACTCAGGCACAGCGATAAAACCTGGCTGTGTGAAAAAATGGCCCATCGTGCGGACTGGGCAAAGACTAAACACAGCAAATTGATGATGGGCGCCCGGAATCGAACCGGGTAACGGGCAGGGAGTTCCCGTTAAACACCTGTTCACCACAACCGGGAGCGCACTCCGCCATTTCAAAATTTAACGACAAAGCTCAAAGTTGAGTCGATGAAGTGCGCTCTCGTGTTGTAGCCAGGACTCTTCCCTGGTGGTCACACCGTATCGCCTTGATGGTGAATCAATCGCTCATACCTGGCTGTGGCTTGCACATTCCGGCTACCTGCTATGGAGACAACGCGTTAAGGCTCCGCTTCCATCCAGACCGCTTCGACACATGTGCCATATGCCGGCGAAGTCTTTCCCTCTGTCATCGTACTGGCGCCGACGCGCAAAATTTGGTGCCGTCTTTCCGGCTGTCAGAACGTGTTTCTGAACAACTGCCGCTGGGTAAGCGTTGTTGATGGAATGAATATAACTAAAGGTAATTTTATGTGCAAGGTGTTTTATAACAAAAGTTAGTATTTGGGGTAAAAATAAAGGCAATGCATTGAAAACATTGCCTTTATTTTATTTTTTGGTGGGGGTTAGTTTCTTTCTGGTAACCAGTAACTCTTCAAATAAACGATTAAAGTTTTCAACTTTATCTTCTAATTCAATTAGTTGCTTTTCTTTTTCTGACTCGGGTAATGAATCAAATAACTCTAACAATCTTTTTTGACGTGAATCCAGCTCTGTTGGTAATTCGTCTACCGGAGTTGGCGCCTGGTCTTCGTCACCAAAAAGCAGCCATGTGGCAGAACACTTAAGTGCATTGGCCAAAGCCAGCAAGTTCTGACCTTTTGGTTCATTTTGTCCGCTTTCCCATTTAAAAACGCTCACACTCGATCTTCCAACCATATCAGCAAGCTGTTGTTGGGTTAGACCAAGCTGTTTGCGTCTTTGAGATAAACGGTCGCTAAGCATCAAATTCTTCATCCTCATAATATAAGTTAACTTGACATAACTTTAGTTAGTATTTATGTTGCTAACAAAAGTTACGTGGAGGGATTATGAAAACAGAGACGGTTATTAGTTTTTTTGGTTCAAAGACAGCCACAGCCAAGGTGCTGGGTATATCTCAAGTGGCGGTTACTCGTTGGGGGGCAACAGTTCCTGAAAAGCGAGCTGCTCGACTCGACCATATCACTAACGGAGCACTGAAATATGACCCGACTTTTTACGATGTTCCAAAACATGAAAAAGCTTAGCAAAGGGCGGCTTATTACATCTGATTAAGCGTAATCAATTTTTAGCGACAGGAGACGCTATGGAAAACCCAGAGGAATTACAAAAAGAGATTTTGACCTGGGCGGCAAGGGCAGGGCAGGAACTCGTCACGATTGAAATCTGCCGGGCCTGGTTCAGTCAGGGACGCAATGATGAGTTGAGACTACATGAATTTGAGGACGCGGACGGCAATGTGGACTGGAGAGCCATCAACAACAATCGGCAGAAAATCTTTCGCTGGTTACGTGGCGAGACAACGGCGGCGCGCCGAAAAACTCAGGTGCTGGCCAGTGTGATGAAAGCCGTGCTACCCGCAGAACGGCGGGCGCGTCTGGAGTCGCCGGGCGATCCCGTTTTGCTGGCAACGCTGGCGGCAAAAGAAGGGGTGGAAGCGATTAACGCTGTACATCTCCACTTCGCGCCAGAGATAACTATTCAGGAAATTGACGAAGCAATAGCGGCGCTGGTAGCGACGCGAGGGGCAGTGATGAGCACTGCGCAAGGCCATCATGCATGAGCGCCTGACCAGCGTTTAACTTATACCGAGGAAAGACCGATGTTAAGACATATTGACCGCATTACCTGGCGTAACGGCTGGCACCTGAATGGGCGCCCGGCACATGTTGCAGAGATCCAACCTATTTTTGATGGGCGTATGGCTGCCGCGCTTTCGGTGTGGGAGCAGTATGAATCCAGGAAGGTCGAGTTGCGCGACAAAGGGCTGAGCAATGCGGACTATGAAGCCGGTTGTCGTCAGATAGCCGAAGCTCTGGAGATCTGAGTATGAGTCGTTTGCTGATTAACGAAAACCCCCTTCAGGTCCTGCCCACGTTGGCATGCACTATAGGGTTGAATGAAGCCATCGTTCTACAGCAAATCCACTACTGGCTGAATTCATCTCAAAATTTCTTCGAAAATCGCCACTGGGTGTACAACAGTGTGACCGATTGGCAAGAACAATTCCCGTTCTGGAGCGAGTCGACAATAAAACGCGTGCTGGCCAATCTGGAAAAATTGAATGTGGTATTTACTGGGAACTTTAACAGTGATGCCTGGGATAAAACCAAGTGGTATTCAATCAATTATGCCCAGTTATGTAAGATTGAAGAGACAACATTCCCTGTGGCCAATCGATTAGGTCAAGTTGACCCAATCGAAGAGGTCAATGTGACCCAAGCATCAGGTCAAGTTGACCCATGCGCTAAGGTCAAAATGACCCAATCTCTTACAGAGAATACAACAGAGAGTACTACAGAGATAAAAGATCCCCCTTACCCCCAAAAGGGGGAGGGCGAGGAAATCATTCTCGCTGATGCTCAAAAAGCTCTGAACTACTACAACGAGAAAATCGGTACCCGCTGCCGCGACGTTAAACCGTTTGTCATGCTGCTGACTCCCACCACCACCCGCGCTGGTTACAGCGTGGCTGAAATTCAGTTAGTAATTCGTTGGGTTATTGCGACATGGCGCCGTCGTAGCGGAAGCGTGCCGAAACCTGCGAACATTTGCCGCGTAAACCGGTTTGACGGATACCTGGCTGACGCCGAGACGTGGGCCACTACTGAGGCTGCCATTGACCCTGCTGAAGTGGTGAAGGGCTACAACGAGATTCTGGGCGACCTGCTACCTGTCGCTGAAATTGATACTGACCGCCGTCGGGCAATCCTGCGCCTGCTGGCGCATATGCGCACGCAAACTCTTGGCGCATTTATCGGCTACTTCGAAAAATTCCGCGATAACGCCCCAGACTTCTATTTCGGCGGCGAATATCGCGACGGCTGGCGGGCAGGGTTTGATTACCTGATGAAGCCAGAAACTCTGCGTAAAACCAGGGAGGGGGCGCTATGAAATCTCTTATGTATTCAACACAAGAGCTTGAATCCGTTGTTCTTGCTGGACTGATGAATGGCGGCGCTACACCTGATGCTTTTGACGTAATCGCTACCACTCCGGAGGCCGCTTTTAGCGTGGGTTATTACCGTTCAGTTTTTTGCGAGATAAAAAAACAAGCGCTGAGCGGTGGTCTGATTGACCTGATGTATATCAGCGAAGCAATAGGCGGACAGGGAACACTGGCAAATCTTGCTGAAATCTGTAACCAACCAGCGACAGTTCCGAACCTGAAAGGGTACGCCGAAAAGATGGTCGCAGCCTGGCGAAGCCGAACGATGGCTGAATTACTACAAGCCGGCGCAGACGGGATTAACAAAGCAGTAAATCAAATGCAGCGGGATCTTGTTGTTGAAAATACGGTGACACAGTTACTGGACATGAGTGCTGATTCGGGGGCAGTCCAACCGGTTCATATAAGTGATTTACTTCCAACTTACATGGACATTGTGGGAAAACGCATGTCAGGAGATGCACAGGAAGCGCTGTTAAAAACCGGTATTGATGATCTGGACGCGGCGCTGGGCGGTATCAACATGACCGACCTTGTTGTGGTTGCCGGTCGTCCAGGCATGGGGAAAACGGAATTTACCCTGAAGATTATCGATGGCGTTACCGCAGATGGTGGCGGCGCACTGTTTTTCAGCATGGAAATGGGCGCTCAGCAGATTGTTGAACGTACCGTTGCCGGGGCTGGGAATATGTCCTCATCGCGTCTGCGTAATCCAAAAGAAATGGACGATGAGGACTGGTCTCGATTAACCGCCGCGCTTGCAATCATGCAGGATCGCGATATCTGGATTGTTGATGCCACTGATTTGACGATTGAGCAGATCCGCGCCATTGCAGAGACTCATAAACGCCGTTATCCGCACCTGAAGCTGATTGGTGTTGATTACATGGGCCTGATCAAAAAACCGAAGGCCGAGCGCCACGATCTCGCTGTGGGGCATATCTCCCGCAACATGAAGACTATGGCCATGCGTCTGCATACCCCTGTTTTTGCTCTTAGCCAGCTTTCCCGCCAGGTGGATTCTCGACCTGCTGGCCAGCGTCGCCCGGTGATGTCGGACCTGCGCGATTCCGGCAGTGTTGAGCAGGATGCTGACAGCATTTTGTTTTTGTATCGCGATGACGTTTACACACCTGATTCACCTGCAAAGGGTATCGCTGAGGTGATTATTGGTAAAAACCGTTCTGGCGGGGCAGGTGAAATTATTTATCAGGAATTCAGGAATGGGCATTTCCTGCCAGTTGATCAACACGTAGCGCGCGAAAAAATACGCATCCAGAAGGAGGCAGAGCAACCGAGAAAACGTGAAAAACGGTGTTCAAACAAAAACTTTAATACGGACCCATTTTAACCACGCCTGACCAGCGTGAAATAACCGAGGAAAGACCAATGACCCAATTAATTAACCACACGAGTGCACACTATAGTGACGACGGTAAAAACTACCTGGATTCAATTCTGTGGCACATGAACGCAGCCGCGCGAGCACGTACCCGCTCGACATATTGCCCGCCACCTAAAAACACTGACGTTGTGGTAATTGCAAAACCTGAGCACGTAGCAGTTATTCGCCCGGCAGAAATAACCTCAGGGACCGCCAAAACACATACCGGCGTTGTTATTAAAAATACTGGCGAGCGCACAGTAAAACTCCGCGAAACAGCGACTGCGTGGTCTGCGGGTGTAAGGGAGAACTACGATAAAAAAACAGGTTACCGCTTAGGCGCATCAGGCAGCACCCGGTTGTTACTCGACACCGTGAAGCCCATCAGGAAGAAGGGCAAAAAATAATGACTGGCGCAGATTATCTCCCGGCTGGGTTGCCACACAACAGGGCAGCATGGCCGCAGGAGTATCAAATACTGGAACATTACGATTTGCGCGCCGCCGGGCTGATTCGCCAGTTATACGAAAAACGAATACCACGCGGCACGGTTACAGAGGCGTTGAAAAATACTCCTGATAATTACCGGGAGTTTTTCAGGGACCGACTGAATTACTGGAGAGGGGAACGAGAAAAATGAACGAAATTTTACTCGCATTTATTCCACGATTTATTAACGACAAAGTGGCGTTGAGTGCCGTTAATGATCAATACGAAATTGTATGCAGCATGATCGACATTATCCCCGGTGAGCAGTATGACGCGATGTGTGACCTGAAAATATTCACCTGGCTGGGTTGGGCCATTCCGTGTGGAGAACCAACAAATATTCGCCCGTTTGAGAGCAGGGAGGCTGTATGAGTGAATTGAAAATACGTCGCAAGGCAATAGCACGCGTTAAAAATCCATTACCAGTGCCCGCCGAATGCCATTTTTGTGGTGGGAATGTACGGATTGGTACGTATGTATGGTGATTGCGGAGTGACGTAAAACGAATCGTTGTGGGTGTAATATCGTCAATATCATTGGTTTCCCGGAGGGAAAGGACATGTTTGGCGATAAACTGGAGTTACCACGGAACGGGCGGATAGTGCTCTATATTTCAGATTACAAAGTAACCAAGGCTGAGGTGTTGGAACCGGAAAAACATCTGGTCACGTTACCGGACATTATTGAGTTGTATAAGCGGGTCGGATATGTGGACTTGCATCGCGATGATGTTCCCGTTGAGTGTATGGAATGTGAACACCGGAGGTTTGAAGTTGATTGAATTGACTTAGAAAAAGCCCGGGGCTATAGTTTCCGCGCAGCCGCAAAATCGGTTGCCGGGATTTGCACCCCGGATATCTAAAAGGCGACAACGACGCGCCAGCGTCTTTTTTATTGTCGTGCGCACAGCCACATCCGCGATTTATGGTGGGGCGTGTAGGGGAGTCGAAAGGCTCGCCGGGTCCTTTTAGCCGGTAGTGCAAACCCTGCATGTCTCACCACCCAAAGATTTGCACCTGAGGGGGGTGATTATCCGACTAAAAGGAAATCGCTATGACAACTCAAGTATCCGCAGCAGCCATCTCCCCGATTATCCACAACCAACTTCCCGTCCTCACCACCGAATTACTCGCGAACCTCTATGGCACAGAGCCGGATTACATTCGTAAAAACCATAACCGGAACTCAGAGCGATTCGTGGTCGGGAAGCATTACTTTTTGCTCGAAGGTGAGGAGTTGCGCGAATTTAAGCACAGCATGTCTTTAAGACCTCCTGTGAAAATCGCCAGAAATGTCCGCTCTCTCATCCTCTGGACAGAACGCGGCGCAGCTCGCCATGCCAAAATGCTGGAAACAGAACAGGCCTGGGAAGTTTTCGAAAAGCTTGAAGATTGCTATTTTAGCCAGCGTCCAGAGAGGCGGAGTACAACCACCGATGACCGCACCCCCTTACGTGATGCCGTTAATATGCTGGTCGGCAAGAAAGGCATGATGTATCCCGATGCTTATACCATGATTCATCAACGCTTCGCCGTCTCTCACATAGAACAACTGTCACAGGCGCAAATGTTAGAAGCGATTGAATACATCCACTGCCTGCTGCTCGATGAAAAGCAGCCAACCATTCCAGATTTTTCTTTTATCACCACTATCAAAAATGGAAAAGTGACCAGGATGCGCCATGTTGCCAAAGGCGAACATCTGATGACTTTTGACGCTTTCAAAGAGATCGCTGAGCGGGCAGGGTATCTGGTGATCCACAGCGACAACCTGCGAAGTATGACGCTGGATAAATTGATGCTAATGGGGGAAAAGTCGGCTGTATCTGTTGCTGATTCAGCATTTTGACAGGTTGAATGTTTGGCGCGGTTATACTCTATTTGCGCTTAAAAAGGTATTTAGTCACAACCAGCACGAGGCCGAATACTCTGTCAAAGTACCGCCCATGTAAAACTGTAACGTATGTACTTGATGACTAAGCTGGCACCAGGTTAACACCAGGCGCCAGCTTGAAGGAAACTTCAGTTATTGGTTTCTGAGGAAAGCGATTCTTGAAAGGGTCATTTGCGTCTGGCAGTCGACCATTTTCTTGACTTCAGCATCTGTTCCCTGCATTGAAACTTTACCGCACATAGCATCCTTAGTTTTGATCCACTGGCGCTGAGAAGGCAGCAACTCTTTTTTCTTCGCCGGGGTTAACTTGCTCCAGACGGTATTCAAATCAGAGTCAGCATTTGCAAATGCCATTCGGGACTGATCAAGGCTTTCAGATTTTTGCGGCTGAAGTTGTGCCTGCCTCTCTTTTTGCTTCTCCGCCTCATACCTGGCCTGTTCCTGTGCCCTGAGTTGCACCTGTTGTTCCGCTTCAATTTGACTCTGTTGGGCATCCTTAGCCTGCTGGATTTTCTGCTGCTCAACGATCGGGTTGATAATGGAAAGCGATGTCAGTAAAGCGGCGCCCACTGATATCGGATTATCAGAAGAGGTTTTTACAAAAACGTTTTTCTGATCGTCGGTCGCCTGCACGGTGTAGGTGATACGTTTTGAAAAGGCGTTTGCGTTGTTCTCCAAAAACAGATTTTCCATTTGCTTATCGAGATTACGATTAAAATTCTTTCTGTAAGCATCAGAAAGCTGGACGTACTCGTTCGCAGGTAGAGTCATCGTCACGGTCCCTTCACAAGTTTTCATTGTGCTGCCCGTGTCACTTGATGTTGTGGAGATTTCAGAGACGGCTAGTTTGATCTTGTCCAGTGTGCTTCGTTTGGTCTGATTAGTGACATCAGGGTATTTATCGACCTGTTCAGAGAGTCCTTCATAAGCAGATTTTTTTAATAAATCCATGAGAGCTGATTGGGTCATTTCCGAAGAACAACCGATCTCATCTTTTTTGTTATCACAGCCTGTAAGGGCAATGGCGAGTAAGAGTACTGAGTATTTTAATCTCATGAATTCCCTTTAGAGTAAGGATTGGTTTTTAAGACGCGGTCTGTAATCAGTTCCGAGAGCTACAGTAAACAACGCTGAGCACTGAACGCATCACAGGCAAGGTAAAAGGTGATATCGGCAAAGGCTGTGAAACCTTTAATTCAACAGATGGGAACGGTATGCACAGGATCCTGTAACGACGCTCCCAAAACCGGAAACCTGTAAGGCATGTTTTCGCTGCTGAACTTAATATACGAACCTGCACTATCATGAACATATTTTATATCGTTATACCCCAGAGAACTGATAGTGTCCTACAGGATTTTATTTTTTTATGGTAAAAAGTAGACCTTAATTTTAGTGCGGAATTATTCACTATTTATAAAAATAATGACTGTATCCGGTACAGAGCTGGCATTTATTTGCTTACAGAAGGATAGCGAAGAGCAGACATCGACAATACAATGTGTACACTCGATAATTCCCTCATAAATTTGACGCCTGCAAAAATGCAGGCATCTAAATTGCTTTAGGACAATAATGCAGCTAAACCAGATAAGAAGGGGGTAAAAACGGTAATGTGTGCAGATATGTTTTGCATAAAATCTTTATAAGCTTTCGAAAAGTATCCATTCTCATGAGCTACTGCTAGAGCTTGAGTATTATCAATTAATTCTTTCTCTGTTTCACTATCAAGTCCTGCATTTTTTATTGCATTCACCATATCATTGAAAATTGATGGTTCATTATAAGTTTGACTTACAGTCGCTGTTGCACCATCTGAGTTTATATTAATGCTTGATGTCGAGATCCCAGAAACATTTATTATTTGATTTTTTTCACTCATAATGTCAATCCCGTTTTCTAATTTATATAAGTTACTACGCTTGAGTACATCGAGCGTAACTCGTATAGCTGAAAGTAATTTCTCTTGTTTTTTGAACAGATGATACATTTGGTCAACGGACCATAGATTAACATCGTGTTCTTTGCATATTTGAATAGCCACATCAGGTATGTCTTCAGGATAATTACCAAAAACCCATGAATCATCAAACCCCTCAACAACTGAGGTCAATGTTGGGAATTTGCCAAAATCATAATTTATTTCAGCAAGTGTTTCGGCCATATATATAGCCATGTCTCTACCTGTGCTATATAATAGCTCAACCTTATAGCGTTTGGTTTGTGGTATTTTAGATATAAACCTGAAATCTTCATTATTTTTAAGATGACTCCAGGTAGAATTGTTTTCATTAAATTGCTGAGAGAATGATAACAATCTTGAAATAATGGATGACACATCTTCAAAATCTTTTCTGACGTCCACGGCAACCTCTTGCTATGTGAAATTATAAATATACAAAGATAAATAACATTATTATGACAGAAGATATTTTTCTTGAAAATCATTAGCAAAAATTTAAAACAGTAATGCTTAACGACCCCTACTATAATAATAACAATTTTTTTCACATTGCACAATATTAACGTTTGGAGATTATAAATAAAGTAATCATTATGTTTTAGGAGCTTTTCAGCTCATAACCGTCCACAAACTACTATGAGCAAACAACGGGTATTGTATTTTTTAACTTTGCAATGCTGTAGTGGTTTACTGAATTTGGTCACCTGAACAGAGGTGATATGCTCACCTCAGAACAATACAGGTGCGCAAATGAAAAGAAGAAATTTTAGTTCTGAATTCAAACACGAATCCGCTCAACTGGTTGTTGACCAGAACAACACAGTGGCAGATGCCGCCAAAGCTATGGATGTCGGCCTTTCCACGATGACAAGATGGGGCAAACAACTGCGTGTGATGAGCGTCAGGGAAAAACACCAAAAGCCTCCCCGATAACTCCGGAACAAATCGAAATACGTGAGCTAAAGAAAAAGCTACCGCGCTCTTGATGTCGGACTCCCTGAACAGTTCTCGATAATCGGGAAACTCAGGGGGCGTTATCTGTGGTCACTCTCTGCCAGGTGTTCGGGGGTCATCGCAGTAGCTACAAATACTGGAAAAACCGTTCTAGAAAACCAGACGGCAGACGGGCTGTATTGCGCTGTCAGGTACTTGAACTACATGGCATCAGCCATGGTTTGGCAGGAGCAAGATGCATCGCCACAATGGCAACCCAGTGAGGCTGTCAGATGGGGGCTGGCTTGCTGACAGACTTATGAAAGAGTTGGGACTGATCAGTTGCCAGCAGCCGAGTCACCGGTATAGGCATGATGGTCATGAACATGTTGCTATCCCTAACTATCCTAAACGGGCAGTTCGCCGTGACAGAGCCAAATCAAGTGTGGTGTGGATACGTGACGTATATCTGGACAGGTAAACGATGGGGATACCTCGCAGTAGTACTTGATTTGTTCGCAAGAAAGCCCGTGGGATGGGCAATGTCGTTCTCACCGGGCAGCAGGCTGACTATAAAAGCGCTGGAGATGGCCTAGGAAACGCGAGGTAAACCAGAGGGGGTATGTTCCATAGCGGCCATTTACTTGCGTTTAAAAAGGTATTTTGTCACGACCAGCACGAGGCCGAATACCTCTGTCAAAGTACCGCCCATGTACAACTGTAGTGTTAAATCCTCAAATTCCAGCTTACCTGCGCCGTCGGCAATAAATACCCCATTCATTATCAGAAGTTGGCAAGCAAGGATTATCAGGAACCATTTTCCGTAGCGTTTTTTTAGAGCGATTTCAGCTTCAAAATCTTTGTTGTTGAGTTGTTTGCGCTCATGCTCGGTATCAAGTGAACTCACCTGTTTCACAGATGTGAACTCGGTCAAGATTTTACTCTCAGTACGGGTGACTTGTTGAGATGGTGTAGCAGTTGGAGTTCTTTTGCTAGACGCAGCTACAGCCATTTTGCGAGCTTCGGCAGCTCTTTTTCTGGCTATTCCGTGAATACGGACAGATGGTTTTTTGGGGTCGTGCGAAATCTTTTGCAGAGGTGAAGTTTCATCAGGGGACTGAACCGGAGTTTCATCGTCCTCCGGCTCAACCTCTTCTGCTAACTGACGGTGTAGGTTGAGGGAATCCTTCAGTCGGCGTGCAACTTCCTGTTTGAAACGGCTGTTAAAATCGTCATCCGATGGCATTCTAAAGCGTTACCCCAACCTCAAGTTCTTTAAACGATAAGTCATCGCATCGTCAGATACGCCAAAATAATGCGCCATTATATAACTTGGTTGGCCGTCA
Organism: Escherichia sp. SCLE84; assembly: GCF_012584495.1. Lineage (NCBI taxonomy): Bacteria > Pseudomonadati > Pseudomonadota > Gammaproteobacteria > Enterobacterales > Enterobacteriaceae > Escherichia > Escherichia sp. SCLE84. The sequence continues at coordinate 163,850 of NZ_CP051430.1, forward strand.
GCGTGCAGTTTTCTGACCTCATCAACCGGCATCAGAAGTTCTGCTGCGAACTTGTTCGCAAAAATTTCATCAGGATGCGTTCCGGCGCTTGCGGTTTCGCCACGTAAATCAACGTACTCATATTCATCACTATGCGATGCTTGCCGGGCGATGTAATGCCCCAACTCATGCCCACATGAAAAACGTTGACGAACTTTGTTGTCATCACTGTTTAGAAAGATCGCTGGATCTTGATCTTTTTGTTTAATCAGTGCGCCAGAAACTTTCCCAGGAAGATCGGTAATAAAAACATCTAATCCCATGTCGTGAGCAATTTTCGCTGGATCAACAGGGAAACCACGCCCGCACCAGAACGTGTCCAGCACTCGCCGGGCGTGCTCTCTTGGGTTGGTAGCCATAGCTCCTCCAGTTACTGCATTACGATTGTTGGTCGAAATATAGACAACATGTTCCGTACCACTTTCCTGTGAAAGTGCAAATTCTGCACTTCTGGTACGATATTAACTGTTAGTAGTAAAGTCTTCCAGATAAATCACTTTAAAATCTTGTGAATTGCTTGCTTTTTACGCTGCATTGTGGATGGCTCAATGTTTCCAGTAAAAACATACATGATAATCATGACATTAGTGGTTTTTTAGGCGTCCATATGTTTCTTAAAAAAATGGATGCCACAAGAGGCCAAATGAGAACGGAAAGGGAAGGCTATTACATGTGTGATTTATTACATCTGTAAAAAAATACAGATCTAACTTGATCTTTTCATTGAAGTTTTTCTTGGTCCTGGATAGGATCTGGAGGTTGCGAAGTTTTTAGAGTCGCATCAAAGGGAAAGCCCTGACAGCGCCAACTGTCAGGGCCATACAAAAACATCGGTTAATGCTTTCGTTGAGATCTCGGTTTGGGAGATTACCTCAACCGGGATCCCGTGTAAAGCATTCATTACCGAAAATGATATAGGTCAATGAATGAAACACATCTGTAAAAAGTCACATCGTCACGACAGTATGTTTGATGTTCTTTCTGCAAATCAGGGTAACGTTGGGCGGCACAAGTGTTGTGGATGTGCCTATGATAAAGGTATGTGGCATGCATTAATCGGCGTTCCGCGTGCGGTTGATGACTCTGTTTTAGGTGATTTACCCGAAAGCCAGGCTGGGCATGTCCGTCATAAAGATGCTTTTGAAGCATATAATATGGGCTATGACCATGGGATGCATAAAAAAGCCTACGGTATGGCCTCATAATCTGGTGCAAATGAATAACTAACCCGCTTCGGCGGGTTTTCTTTTTTATAGAACCCTGCGATGTGAAAACGAATAATAAATTTTGCAAATAATGCAGTTTTTATTATTCGAGGTAATTATGAAAACCTTCTATGAGGACTGGCCTGAAACTTTCGTTAGCCGATTAGATATGTTACGAGCTCTGGATGATCGCGGCTCGACCCGGAGGCTCTATCTTGAGCGGACCGGGGCAATATTTGACGCTCTGGCAGAAGAGATACGTACAGCCGTTGCCGGGCATCCTGAAATCGACGTGAGTGAACTTGATATCGGGCCGCTGTATCGCTATTACAAACGTGGAGAAAAGGGGAATCCGCTGGCTGACTTACTTATTGAGTTGGCTCCACCAACTTGTGAACGGGTTCGTATATCTCCTGAAGTGTACACAATCCCGTATCTGTTTTTTGCACTGTTGATAGCGCAAGGCGCTGACAACGATGCCCGCGATTTTTTCAATATGATGATGCGACCGTTGATCATCGCCTACCGTTTCAAACAACTGGCGCGCTACCTTGGCACTAAGGGCGGAGGACGACCACAGCACAGATTAAAAAGCGAAGCCATTGAACTGGCTGATCGTTTTTTTACTGAAAACCCGACAGCGCCATTATCGCGTGGTGTGCAATACATATCCGGTATTTTTGTGGCGAAATACTCTGACCCACCTGCAGCGTCGACGATTAGAAAATGGTTAATTTCAATTTACAGGAGTGATAAATAATGACCATAAACGGTTTAATCTCCTATAAAACCGTTTAATAAAATTCACGACGTGAATATAATTGTTCATTATTCCCTCATTGTATCTGGCGTTATGACAAATGCCATAAAATACTGTATAAATGTACAGGTAATGGCGTTAGGGGGAAGACATGAATATTCAAGAATCTATAGGCGAACTACCGGAAACATGCCGGGCTGTTATCAAGCGTAAGGACGGACACATCGTTGGTGTGCGTGTTCTGACCGATGATGAACGGATTGCCAGCCTGATGGCGTTTCTCGAGTTGGCAGAAATAGCTGGATATACTATTACACCCCCTGACGCGTAAAACACGGTATAATATCGGTGCTGGATTGAACACCCGGCACCATTTTCTGAACACTGCCGCGCCACCTGGAGTTAACCATGGCGCAGCATTCATTTATCAGGGTATCCGGCGGTTCGCTAATACCCGCGACACCAGACACGCAACGCTGGTTGACTGAACGAGTCAAACCAGGTGCTGTTGTGTATGCAGATTTCAAACAGGCACGCAATCCCGCGTTTCACCGTAAATTTTTCTCACTTCTCAACCTGGGCTTTGATTACTGGCATCCGTCCGGAGGGGCTATTTCTCCTGCGGAGCGCGAACTGGTTCACGGCTACGTTAAGTTACTGGCGTATTACGGTGGACACGGTGATGTCATGGCAGAGCTGGCTGATCAGTATCTTCTCGATGAGTCGGAAAAGCGCGCGGGGAATATCAGTGCGGTGAAGTCGTTCGAGGCGTTTCGCGCATGGGCGATTATGGAAGCTGGGTTTTATGACGTTCATCAGATGCCAGACGGCAGTTTGATGCGCGTACCTCGTTCAATCTCGTTTGCTGCGATGGACGATCTTGAGTTCGGTCAACTGTATTCAGCCGTTTTAGATGTGCTGTGGAATTATATTTTGTTCCGCACGTTTGCCTCTCAGGAGGCTGCTGAAAATGCTGCCGCGCAGCTGCTGGATTACACATCATGAAAAAAATCGACCTGAGAAAAGCTGCACGTGGTCGCGCTTGTACTGTGCGTATCCCCGGTGTGTGCAATCACAATCCTGAAACCAGCGTACTGGCTCATTATCGTCTCGCCGGAACGTGCGGCACAGCCATCAAACCTCACGATATGCAGGGCGCTATCGCCTGTAGTGCGTGTCACGATGCCATCGACGGACGTACAAAAACGGATTACGAGCACGACTCATTGTTGTTGATGCACGCTGAGGGAGTTTTCAGAACACTGGCTATCTGGCGCGATGAGGAGTTTATCTGATGAGTAACGAGTATTTATTGGAATATACCCGCATAAAACTGCGCGCTGCATTGCGGGATTTGTCTGGTGGTTCTAAGGGGCAACTGGAAGCATTGTGTGAGCACCCACCGGCAGATAAAAACGCATACCCACGCAAACATATTCATCGTGTGCAACTGGAGGACCGGACCGTTGATGCTCTGGTTACGCCAGTTTACGCTCTGGAAAGTTTTAGCAGACGTCGCCCCGCGCCGCCGATGAATGATTTTGAATTTGCTGATTCATCCTGGCGGCGTTCTGTGAACTCGCTGGATGCAAGTCAGCAAGCGTGGTTGCGTTATTGCTACGGTGGTAACCTGGCATTCAAACACCAAACAGCTATTTGTGAGGCTGTCTGGAGTCGCTATAAAGGACACATCCCCGCGTCAACTCAGAGAAAAGTAGTTAAGCGCCTGCTTTCGTTGGTGTGGTTGTCCGTGCAGGCGGTTGCAGCAGCAAATAAACGCGAGGATTTTAAGGAGATGGCCGGGTCTGCGCTAGCTGGAATGTTGTCTGTTTCTCGTTCCACCTGGTGCGAAACATACTCCCCGCACTGGGCAGGAATGAAAGAGGCGGTGAGAGCACTTGATGAAATGGCACTTCTTGCAACTTTGCATCACTATCCGAACCATTTAGACGATGTTTGCGTATAATGCTTGCAAAACCGAACAAAATAGACCATATTTAACGCTAATTTGGTATGTTGCCAAATTTCTAAGAACCTCGCCACGGCGGGGTTTTGTCGTTTCTGAATCAGGAAAAATCATGTCTGAACCTCTAACCGCTGGCGTTGCTGCTGGCTCGGCGGGGGTGACGTTTGCTGCGTTATTTCCTGAGGCAACACCTGCAGTGATGATCTGTGCGCTGGCTGGCGCAGCTCTCTATGTGTTGTCGTCCGGGCAGCATCGATTCTGGAAGCAGGTTATTTTCGCACTCATTTCGTTTGTTGGCGGTGTGTATTGCGCTGAGACAGCGTCAGCCATCATTACCGGTATTCTGAACGCGGTGCTGAGTCACCTGAACCCTCCCGTAACAGTAAAAGTCTCTCCCGCCATTGGTGCACTGGTTGCATCAGTAATCAGCGTTACATCACTGTTGCGGATCATGTCACAAGCTCGTTTATGGAAATCAGATAAGGGGATGAAATAATGACCCTGCACTCTGTCCTCATTAATGCCAATGCAATTATCTGTCTGATGCTGGCACTGCGGTTGATGTTTTTTCAAAAAACAGGCCGCTATCGTTTTTTCATCTCACTAACTGCTTACCTGGCGATTCTGTCTGCTGCGTGGATAGCCCTACGAATTTTTTACGGGAAATATACGCAGGTTGATCCCGCAGAGTTCTTTCTCAATCTCACCATCTGTATTGCTGTCTGGCGGGCACGAGGGAATATTTCAAAAATAACAGGAGATAGGTAATGACCGATCCTAAATGGCTAATTGAGGCACGAAAAAATCTCGGCATTCGGGAAATGAAAGGGAAGCAACATGCTGCAGAAATTGTGCAGTACTGGAAAGATATCAAACGCGGCGGCATTAAGGATGATGAAACCCCGTGGTGCGCTGCCTTCACCGGAGCAATGCTGGAACGTGTAGGTATTCGCTCAACGCGTTTTGAGTCTGCGAATTCTTATCTCGATTGGGGTAATGAACTGAAGGAACCCGCCTATGGATGCATTGCTATTCTGTCTCGGTCTAGCGGTGGTCACGTTGGCTTTGTTGTCGGGAAAAATGCTGCCGGGGATTTAATGATTTTGGGTGGTAACCAGGCAGATGAAGTAAATATCAATGCTTTTCCTCGTTCCCGCGTAACAGGCTACCGCTGGCCAGCAGGCCAAACTGATGTTCCACAATCACTTCCATTCGTGAATGCTGAGAAATCTATCTCAGAAGCGTAGGTAAAACGTGAAAAAACTTCTCTTAGCTGTCGCGTTCTTCACGCTGGCAGGCTGCACACATTCGACATACACCGAAGCGACTCGCGCTGACGACAGCAGTATTAAACACGTGACGATCGCGCCGGGTACGAAGATTACAACAGCGAACGGTGGTTGTATTGATTCAACCGGGGCAGTGGCTTCATGCCCCGTTGGAAAATAGGGTAATTTATCTTAATGAATTGACGATTGGTCATTTGGCCCCAGGCAACCTGACCACACAAAGGTGCTAAAGACAGAATCATAAATATGACATATTTTTAAATGCCGATTTAACTGGGTATTTTTTAATAGGAAATTATATGTCACAGTTTTTGTTCGTTGGTGGGCCTTTTCACGGTCGTGTTGAAGACATTTATTCTAATTCCGCTATTGAACCCGTAGGTAGCACGGAGTTAAGGGTTTCTGTGGGGGATGAGGTAGTAATTTATGAACGCTCCGATTTTAGTCGATGGAATGGACCGCATTATCGCGTTGCAGTTGCAAATGGCGCGAGTGAGTTAATTCCTCAGACTATCGACGAGATGAATTATCACACATCTAAAATTTCTCCTATTTCGAAAGTTACTAGCACTGACTAATAGCCCGGATAGTGGCCTTCAAAGATGTGCACGGGATGTTTTGTACGAGCATATTCAGCAAGGATTTTGTTTGTTAAAGGTGTCTTGAGTGTTGTTGGCTCTTTTAATAGATCGATGGCATCAAGACGCCTTAGTGCATCGCCCTTCAGATAATTTATCGTAATGGTTGTGATTAAAAAATCACCGCAAAAACCACTGCAATGAATTTTCCAGCACGTATCGTGATTTGTCCATGTGGCATCAGAGCCGCATACAGGGCAATTTTTTGATTCCTGCATACCAATAACCATAGAGCATTTCTCTTCATTGAATGTTCGAGTTAAAAGCATAGACGACATCTGGGCACCATGAGAATACAGTAGGATTTAATTACATGAGCTAACCGGGACTGGGCTTGAGCTTCAGAAGCGGTTCCTGTCCGAGTACGTCAAATCATGTGTATCACCGAAAGAATGGTTTGACGCGCAGGGACTGAGCTTCGCAACAGCTCGCCTACGTATAAAAAACAACTGCGCAATGTGCCAAAGAGCTGGTGGCTGATGAAAGAAACGTTTACTTAAACGAGAGGCCGCTTTTTTGTTTCAAGGCGGCACACATTCAACAGGTTAAGGTAACTGATTTGACCATTTAGTTGCGCGCCAGTTGTTCTTAATCATAATCTCCTCAAGTATCTCATCTGAAGGCTCTGCTTCGCCGCTTAACCATTCTCTTAAAGTTGGACAATGTAGGTAAGAGGAGTTCGCACGATAAAAAGATACGATGGCGTCCTCTGATAACTTCTCAGGAAATTTTTTGGGGTCAGCTTCTTTTAATATTACGCTCATTAAGGCTTCGATTTTTTCTTTGTTCATTTTTTTTGTGTGCTCATGGTTGTTGCTTTTCTGTAAGAATATCAATAATTTCAAGATATATACACATAGGGAAAACTTTGTTCGGTAGTCTATCGATACAGCGCAAAAGGATGGCTCGCTGCCAAAGTGAAAGCTTACGCTGATAATCAGATACACAAAGCTGATGTATGCAAACAAGTACGCCGCGAGGCTACAGTCGAGTTTGATGAACCTGATACGAGCCCCCGATTCCTGTCCTGAAAGGGATATAGCCCCCCTGGTCGCGGGTCCTTTCCGAAATTCAAAACACCGAGGGTCGGTAGACGCGCAAAAACTCACTCATTTTTAGTATTTTTTCATATTGTGTATTTCCGGTTCCGGTGAGGATTTTTAATGGCAAGTCAGGCTGAGGTCGCAGCACATTTACTGCTATCAGATCGTCGTCTGCGCGATCTCGCAAAACTTCCGGGAGCACCAGTCCCACAAGGACGTGGTGATTGGGAGCTAGACGCCTGGCGCCATTTCTATATTCATTATCTCCGGAGTAATAGACGTGACACAGTTGGTACTGACGAACCGGAAGTGGGGGACAATTCTCCCGAAAAAAATCGCGAGCAGTGGCTGAAAAACGAGGAACGACAGGAGCGAATCCTGATGGCCCGAGTAAAACGGCGCATCCTAGCTAAACGCTACGCGCCGATTGAATTAATCAGCGTCGCTGTATCTCGTGTCGCAGTCGAATTACGTACCCGCGTTGAATCGTGGCCACCACGCCTGAAAAAGGTCTGGCCGGAGATGCCGCAGGAGGCGAGCAGTGTATTACGAGAGGAGCTGGCGATAGCCCTGAATGAACTGGCAGACATACGAGTCGACTTCAGCGATTACGATGTCAGCGCTATCGAACGCGATCTCGACAGGGTTGAATCCCTTGCGCGTGACGATACCGATGACGGGGGTTGAGTGGGCTGATAAATATTTTTACCTCCCCGAAGGCTCCAGCCATATTGCTGGCCACTGGACGACTCAGCCGGTCCAGATTGTGATGTTGAATATGATGACGAACGACGCGATAAAAATCGTGTCCGTTCGCAAATCAGCTCGTCTCGGCTACACAAAAATACTCGTGGCGGCGTTGCTCTATTTCGCTGAGCACAAAAAACGTAGTGCCGTGGTCTATCAGCCTATCGATGACGAATCGGATGGATTCGTTGCCGATGAGGTTGATCCAGCGATCGCCGAAATGCCGATTATTCAGAAAATTTTCCCCGACTGGGATAAAAGCAACGAGCGTAACAATCTCCAGCGTAAAGAAATGAACGGCGCGATTATCGATTTTCGCGGCGCGAGTACGCCAGGAAATTTCCGGCGACTAACGAAACAGGTTGTCGAGGGTGACGAGGTCGACGGCTGGCCTCTGGAGGTTGCTAAAAAAGGTAAAGGCGAGGGCTCGCCCATCGAGCTGGCGCTCGTTCGAATTAAAGGGGCAGCGTATCCGAAGGCGATTTTCGGTTCGACACCGACAGTCACCGGCAAAAGTCATATCGAAATGCTTGAAGACGCTGCCGATCTGACGTTTCGTTTTTACCTGAAATGCCCTCACTGTGGTGAAGAGCAGGTCCTGGTATTTGGTTTCGACGGTATCGAATACGGTCTCAAGTGGGATGACAGCCTGCAAACAAATGAGGCGAAATCGTCGTCCGCGTATTATCAGTGCTGCCACTGCCCGGAGCATTTTTACTATCGCGATCTCGAAAAAATGGAGCTCGCGGGGCGCTGGATAGCTGAAGACTGCACCTGGACCCAGGACGGAATCCATTTTTTTGATCACGACGGTGGCGTCGTTCGCGCGCCGAAACACGCGGCGATCGTGATAAACGCCCTGTATTCACTAAACCTCGACGGCTGGGGCGAGATTGTCAGCGAGTGGCTGAAAGCGAAAGGCGACCCGCTCAAAGAGAAGACGTTTCATAACACGACGCTCGGCGAACTCTGGAGCGACGTGGCCAGCGAGCAGCTGGAGCACGATATTCTCGTTAATCGCCGGGAACAATATGCCAGCCAGGTTCCTGACGGTGTTGTTTATATAACCGGCGGCATCGACTCTCAAACGTCCGGGCGCTACGAGTGTTACGTGTGGGGCTGGGGAGCGGAGGAAGAGTGCTGGCTGATTGATAAAACAATCGTCCTCGGTCGCTACGACGAGGAGGACACACTGCAGCGTGTTGATGGTGTTATTCGCAAACAATATCGGCGCAGTGACGGGACCACAATCGGCGTCAGTCGCTGGGCGTGGGATACCGGCGGCATAGATGCGCAGGTCGTTTATAACCGCTCGCTGAAACTCGGTCCGCTGTGGGTCATTCCAATTAAAGGCGCGAGCTCATACGGCCAGCCAGTCGTTAATATGCCGCGTACACGTAACGCGAATAAAGTTTATTTGTCGTTAATCGGTACTGATACGGCAAAAGACCTGCTCGCGATGCGTCTGCCGCTGGAACCCGACCCCAAATCGGCGACACCAGGCGCGATTCATTTTCCCAACGACGACGAAATATTCGGCACAACAGAAGCAAAACAGCTCGTCTCCGAAGTTCTGATCCCAAAACTCATTAACGGTCGCGTCGTTTATCGCTGGGACAACCAGGGCCGGCGAAATGAGGCGCTCGACTGTTGGGTGTACGGGCTGGCAGCGCTGCGTATCAGTAAAATTCGTTTCCAGCTCAATCTCGAGACGCTCGCTGAGCAACGGAAAAAATCACAAAACAAACTGTCTCTCGAGGAGATGGCCCGAATGCTTGGAGGAAGCTCATGACGTCGCGCGAGGTTTTAACAGAACGGTTGCTGGAAGCTGAAATTGCCCTGCACAAATTATTAACGGGTAGATCGACTGTATCGCTGTCTCACGGCGATTCAGCGGGAAATAACCGGAGCTATCAGTACTCCCAGGCGAGTATTGAACAGCTCCGAACGTACATTATCGAGCTGAAATCACAGCTCGGTCTGAGTACGGGACGCCGCCGTCCCGTGGGAGTTCGATTATGACTGCTCAGCAGCTGCTCGGGCCTGACGGTAAAACGCCACTACGCCGTTACGCGGGGTATAACGGCGGCGGTCCCGGCTTCGGTGGCCAGCTGATTGACTGGAATGCACCACAGCAAAGTGCCGACGCGGCACTGCTGCCTAATTTTTATCGCGGTAACGCGCGAGCAGACGATCTCGTTCGCAATAACGGCGTCGCGTCGAACGCCGTGCAGCTGCACCAGGATCATATCGTCGGCAATCTGTTTAAACTGAGTTATCGCCCTAACTGGCGTTACCTCGGCATATCTCGCGAGGACGCCAGGGCGCTGGCGCGTGACGTCGAGGTAGCGTGGACTGAATACGCCGAGGACCCTCACTGCACTATTGATATCGAACGGAAACGGACGTTCACAATGATGATCCGCGAGGGTGTGGCCACTCACGCGTTTAACGGTGAAACCTGCGTACAACCAGTCTGGGAGAGTAGTGCCGGCAGCGTTTTTCGGACGCGATTCAAAATGGTCTCACCAAAACGAATTCGAAATCCGGGTTACGCAGCTGACACCCAATTTCGCCGCGCCGGTGTTGATATCGATAAAAACGGGGCCGCGGTCGGGTACTGGATAGCCGAGGATACCTACCCCCTCGGCGGAGTCGGTAAATGCCGGCGTATCCCCGCACAGCTCAGCAGCGGCAGACACGCATTCATCCACATATTCGAGCCGCTCGAGGACGGACAGACCCGCGGGGACAACATTTTTTACAGCGTAATGGAACGCCTGAAAATGCTCGATACGCTGCAGCAAACACAGCTGCAGAGCGCGATTGTTAAGGCCATGTATGCCGCGACAATCGAATCAGAGCTCGACAGTCAGCAGGCGTTTGAATATATCGCCGGCGCGGGTACTGATATTGACGCGAATCCACTGAATTCGTTTATTCAGAGTTACGTGACGTACTACAACGGCGCAAATATCAAGCTCGGTGGCGTGAAAGTGCCTCACCTGCATCCCGGCGACAAACTCAGTTTACAGACAGCTCAGAACGCTGACGCTGGTTTCAGTTCGCTGGAAAAATCACTCCTGCGTTACGTTGCCGCCGGCGTCGGCGCGTCATACGAGGAGCTGAGCCGGGACTACAGCCAGGTCAGTTACTCCAGCGCCCGGGCCAGCGCGAACGTGAGCTGGCGGTTTTTTATGGGGCGCAGGCGTTTTATCGCCGCGCGACAGGCTTCGCTGATGTTCTGCTGCTGGTTTGAAGAGGCGCTGGCACGCGGGATTATCACTCTGCCTCGCTCCGCGGTTCGGTCGTTTTATGAGGCGCGGAACTCCTGGACGAACGCGCTCTGGATCGGTGCTGGCCGAATGGCGATCGACGGACTGAAAGAGGTTCAGGAGAGCGCCATGAGGATCACAACCGGCCTCAGCACGTATCAGAACGAACTGGCTCTGCAGGGACAGGATTACGAGGAGGTCATGGAGCAGCAGGAATACGAAATTCAGCGCCGGCGTGAAATGGGGCTGAGCGAGCCGTCCTGGTCTGTATCTCACCCCTCAAATACAAACGATAACGGCTGGGGAGGTAACTGATGCCGTGGAACAATTTTCCGCACCTCGCCGCCAGGGCGTTCAATCAACCGCTTTTGCTGGAGCCCGCCTACGCGCGGGTGTTTTTTTCAGCGCTGAGCGACCGGTTCGGTACCGGGCGACTGATTGATACAGCGTCCGGAGAGGTAATGAACAGCGACGAAATGAACGCGCTCGCGATGGGGTGGGACAGCAGCGAGCGAACACGTCAGAAATCGTACCGCGTGGAGCGTGGTATAGCTGTTCTGCCGGTTACGGGGACACTGGTTCATAAATTGGGTTATATCAATCCGGTTAGCGGTATGAGCGGTTACGACGGAATCGTAAAACGCCTGCAGCAGGCGATTTCTGACCCCGATGTTAAGGGGATTTTGCTGGATATTGACTCCCCAGGCGGGGAGGTTGCCGGCGCGTTTGATACTGCTGATTTAATCGCCCGGGCGCGAGAGCAAAAACCGGTGTGGGCGCTGGCCAGCGATACGGCCTGCAGCGCCGCATATTTGCTGGCGTCAGCGTGTTCGCGCCGGCTGATAACGCAGACCGGCACGGTTGGTTCAATCGGCGTCCTGATGGCCCACCGCTGCGTCGAAAAGGCACTGGAGATTGCCGGCGTTGACGTGACGCTGATTTACGCCGGTGCGCACAAGGTCGACGGTAACCCGTATTCCCAGTTGCCCGACGACGTTCGCGACGAATTCCAGCTGAGTATTAACAGCACACGCGAGCAGTTCGCGCAAAAGGTATCAGATTATACCGGTCTGAAAAAATCCAGGGTGCTGGCCACGGAGGCCGCAGTATTTATCGGCGCGGACGCGATTAAATCTGGTCTCGCTGATCAACTCGTTAATTACGCGGACGCTATCGCAGTGATGGCCGACGCACTGAAACCAAAAATGGAGCGATTTATGCCAGGTACAGAAACCACGGCGGAGACCACGACCACAGAACAGACCGCGGCCACGACTACGGTCGCGCCGGTTGAGTCCAACGCGGATCAGATTCGCGCGGACGCCGCATCGAGCGAACTGGCGCGCGTGATGGCCATCATCAATTGTCCCGAAGCTGTTGGGCGCGAGGCGCAGGCAAAAGCGCTCGCTGGCGTCCCCGGGATGACCGTCGAGCAGGCGCAGCTGGTACTCGCGGCAGCACCGCAAACGGCGCAGGCGCGGACCGAAACGGCGCTCGATACACTAATGAGCACTGAATCACCGGCGACTATTCAGGATGCCGGTAGCACCACGGCAACAGGAACAACCGCAAACGTCTCGATGCTGGTCGCGGCAGGGCGTTCAATTTTAGGGGATGAATGATGACCACAGAAACGTATAGCCCGGATGATTTTATTCTGGGACCTGATCTCGTTGTTACGACCGTCGGTCATTTTCAGGGTGGGATCAACGTACCCCGGCTGACACCGATTATGCTAGACGCTACCGCCGGCACGTTTAAAGTCTGGGACGGTTCAGTCGGTAAGGCCATTGGCCTCACAGCCACCGCAGTTAATACGGGTTCCAGTTCTGCAGACTGCTCGTACTACAAATCAGGCTCGTTCCGTTACACGGCGATCAATTGGGGTACGGTTACCGACGTAGCTAAACGCAAATCAGCGTTTGCTGGTACGCCAGTCAGCGTCGGCTGATGGCAAAAAAACTCAAAACAAGCCGCCTCCGGGCGGTTTTTTTATACAGGATATCTAAATGAGCGATTCGTTTACTACGTCAGAACTGATTACCGCGACACAGCAGGTATTTAAGTTCAATCCTTTGTTTTTAAGACTGTTTTTCCGTGAGACCTACACGTTTACGAGCGAAGAGGTTTTTCTGGATAAAATCCCGGGAAAAGTGAACATGGCCGTGTATTGCGCGCCGATGATCACCGGCAAAGTTGACCACACTCGCGGCTATTCAACGAACCATTTCAAACCGGGTTACACGAAGCCGAAACACACGATCAATCCGAATATGAGCATTAAGCGCGCCGCCGGTGAGCAAATTGGTCAGCCGGAAACGCCGGTCGAACGTCGTGCAAAAATCATCATGCAGAACCTGCTCGACGAGGAACTCAGCATCAGTCAGCTCGAAGAGTTCCAGGCAGTGCAGGCGGTTCTGTACGGTAAATACACAGTCTCCGGCAGCAATATCGAGACCTATGAGATCGATATGAGCCGCAGCGCGACGAATAACGTCACTCAGTCCGGTTCGACAGCCTGGTCTACTCAGGACGCGGAAACGTATGACCCGAGCGACGATATCGAATCCTATGCAGACCTCGCCTCCGGTGCTGTTAACGTGATCATCATGGACGGTAAAGCCTGGAAGCAGTTGAAGCGCTTTAAAAAATTCTGGACGGCACTGGATACGCGCCGTGGCTCAAACAGCCAGCTCGAAGTCGCGCTGAAAAACCTGGGCGATGTCGTTAGCTTTAAGGGCTATTACGGCGACACGGCGCTGTTCGTTTACAAGGGGCAATATATTGACCCTGTAACAGGCATTGAAACGCGTTATATGCCGGATAACACGATGATCCTGGGCAACACAAAAAATCGCGGACTCCGCACGTATGGCGCGATTCAGGACGAAGACGCGCTGAAAGAGGGGATCTGCGAGGCCACGCGCTATCCAAAAGTCTGGACGACGACCGGTGATCCGGCAGTGACGCAGACAATGACTCAATCCGCGCCAGCAATGGTGCTCACGGACGCTGATGCGTTCGTCGTCGTAAAAATCGCGTAAGAGCCGAAAGGCTCTTTTTAAGGAATCAACATGAGCACAAAAACAGAATTGCTGGCGCGCATCGATGATCTGAGCGCCCAGCTTGGTCGCGAATTACCGCGTAGCGGGACTATTGCGGAACTGGAATCAATCGTCGCCGGCGCTGAGTCAGAGCTCGATATTCTGAACGAGCAATCCGGCGACGAGAGTGATGCCGACACTAATGCAAGCGCATCAGATGATGGTGACGGTGCCGAACAACCGTCAATCGCGAGCACGACGTCACAACCAGAACTGTCCCCCGCCACGCGCCGCGTCAGACTGCGTAACACGCTGGACGTTTATCACTACGTGAACGGGCGTCGCGTTCGCGAGATTGTTGCTGCTGGCCGGGAAATTGTTGTTGATTCACCGGAGGTTGCAGACCTCATCGCAGCTGATCACGTTTACGCGCTATGAGCTACTACGATGACCTCCGGGCTGGCGACGAGGAGATGATCCGTGAGTGGGGACGGCCCGTTAAATTACGCGGTAAAACCGACCCTATTATCGCTATTTTCAACGAGCCTTACGCGCGCGTTGACATTCCTCACGCTGGTTTTATTACCGGTACAGTAACGAGCCTGACAGCGCTTTCAGACGACGTCGCTGGCGTTGTTGCGCGTGACGTTGTCCAGGTCCCAAAGCAGCGCAGTATCGCTGCTGACGGCTCTGTTACCTGGTCTGACTGGACCGATTACGTGGTTAAAGAGCCTCAACCGGATGGCATCGGTCTCACGAATATTTTTTTAGAGCCTCACACGTCCAGCGAAAACAGCGAGTATTCAAAATACTAAGTGGGACCGCGGTCCCACTTAAGGGGGAACCGTGGCCGATTTACGTAGTAACGCGCAGATGTTCGATATCGATGTTTCGGCGCTGGAGCAGCTCAGAGTCGAAATCAGCGCGACGCAACATCAGATGCTGATGGCATACAACAGAGCGCTGAACCGAACTGCAAAGCATATGCACCGAATTTCAGCAGGAATGATTTTGACTGCACTGGCAGCTAAAAATCATAAGGCCGTAAATAAACGAATCAAACCGTTCATTAAGCGCCGCAATTTTACAAAAGAAGGGGCAGGAGATCTGAGTAGCGTAAAACTCTGGTACGGCCTGAACGATTTCCGTGTATCTGAGCTAAAGGGGCGATTACAAAATCCCAGGAAGCAGAAGCAGCCTCGCAATCCAGAGACCGGTCAATTTTTGAAAACAAAAAAAGGCGCTCGAGGGGCGGCTTTTACACCCAAAAGTGCAGGGCTGGCGATGATGAGTTGGCCAGATTCATTCGTAGCTAAGCGCTACGGTGCGAAAAGTGTCTGGATTCGGCTGGCTCGCGGAGGAATCGAAGAGGCTCGCGTACCTGTGCACGACGCGCTGGAGGATGCTATCGATGATTATATTTTTGAAAACATTGGCTCTGTTTTTATGGGCTTTTTTGAGAAAGATTTACGCGGTCGAGTGAAAGGTAATGTCCACGTAGACCCAAAAACAGGGAAACGATTATGAGCGGGCTGGATGCATTTGACGAATATCTTGATCGCGTTAAAGGCGCGGTTTTACAAATACCGTTCATCAAAACATTCGGCATTTATCCAGAAATTCCGGCAGGATTTGAAACGCCAGCTCTGTTCCTGGAAATCAGCAACTGGTCACAGAGTGACGAAGCTGTTCCAGGCTCAATTCAGTCAGTCGAGCTGTCGTGTAATTTGTATTTGCTGCGTGAGTTTGCTGCAGATCAGTACGGACTGAAATCGCAGAATGCAGCGCTCTATATGACGAGCTGGATTGATGGGCGAATGTTCGGTCCCGGAACTAAACCGGCAAAATTCAGCGACGCGGAACCGTGTGACTGGATTAAAAACGGGCAGTCAGTCGGTTCGCATTCAGTTCAGTGCGTGTCGTTCACGCAGGTTGTCGGCGTTGGTCCCGATATTTTCGATTACCCATCACAGGGAACCCTGAAAAATTTATATGTCGGAATAGCGCCAGATATCGGCGCAGAACATGAGGGCGACTACTATGGCCCAATCGGACGATGAATATGCTGCAGCGGAGAACGCGCGCAGGCTGCGTGACGCAGTTAAACGAGGCACGATAGCTGCAGTTAAAATGAATCCTCCCCGCTGCCGAGTCTCATTTGGTGGCGAACACCAGTCAGGCTGGCTGCAGTGGTTTACTCACGCCACCTCAGAACGCGTCGACTGGAGCGCACCATCAGTGGGCGATCCCGTTACTGTTGTTTCTGAGGGTGGGGACACGCGGAACGGCGTAGTTATGCTCGGGCTGCACATTGACAACAAAGCTCCGCCCAGTAATGACCCCCATGATCATGTCACTGCATACTGTGACGGGGCTACGATGACGTATAACACAAAAAATCACACTCTGACATGGCAGGGCGTACCGGACGGCGTAGTAAAAATACTCGGTGAGTCTGAAATAGAAATATTCGGACGTGCAGACGTTACTATTAATAGCGAAAACGTTGTCAATATTCACGGTGGAAAATTAATTAACGCAGACGCTGACATTATTAATGTGACAGCAACAGACACAATTAACGCACATGCTGATTTAGTGAACGTTATAGCAACGAGTTCTGTTAGTGTTACTGCTGCGAACAGAATATCGCTGACAGCTCAAACAATCAGTGCGTGGGCTCCGGGTGGGATAACACTAGCTGGTCCAACGCATATCACCGAGACATTAATTGTAGATAAATTAGCGACATTCCGTAACGATATTTCTGTCACTGGAGATAACGGTGGAACAGGTAATATCACAACTCGCGGTAGTGTGTTAGCAGGACAAGAGGTGCAGGATCGACAAGGCACAATAACTGAAGTCCGCACAACGTATAACGGACACACTCATACATGCCCGGACGGGGAAACACAACAACCGAACCAACCAATGGCGTAAATATGCTTGGAATGGACCGTAACACTGGTAAACCTTTATCCGGGGTTGACCACATTTGTCAGTCTATCGTTGATATTTTAACGACCCCGCTGGGAACCCGTGTAATGCTGCCGGAATATGGGAGCAAATTATTTGACCTCGTTGATAATCCCACAGATCCATCACTGGCTATACGGATAATCATGGAAAGTGCTGGCGCAATAGCACGCTGGGAACCACGCGTCAGAATTGACAGAATAAATGTGTTAGCAGTGGATATCGGGAAAATAACAATATTAATTATCGCAACAGATATCGAAACACAACAGCGATTAGAGTTTAATAATATGGAGCTGATATTTTGATAACATCAACAGTTCAGAACTCGATAGTGAAAACTATTGATATGAGTCTGCTGCCGCCGCCAGCATTCGTTAAAACCCCGTTATTTTCAGATGTTAAATCTAATCTACTGTCAGAGCTGCAGATATTATATCCACAATTTAACGCACTCCTGGAGTCAGACCCGGCAGTTAAACTGCTGGAAATAGTTGCATACAGAGAAATCATTATTACAGCTCGGGTAAATCAGGGGATGCTCGCTGTATTGCTCGCGTTTGCAAAAGGGACTGACCTCGACCAGATTGGCGCTAATTTTGACTGCCTGCGGCTGTTGATAACGCCAGCTAATCCCGACTCAGTCCCCCCGACTGAAGCGGTTTACGAGAGTGACGACGAGTATCGTCATCGCATACAACTATCATGGTACGCGCGTAATACTGCCGGCAGTACAAACGCGTATAACTATTTCGCGCTATCGAGTGATCCCGATGTTCTGTCAGCGCAGGCATACGGCCCGCCTGTGACTCAGCCAGGGTACGTCGATATGTACGTTTTGTCCCGGACAGGCGACGGTGTACCCCCGCAATCACTACTGAATACAGTGAATGCGGCCCTGTCTCCTGACGACACTCGGCCACTAACTGATTTCGTGACCGTAAAACCTGCGTCGAACCTGAATTACCGGGTTGAGGCCGTTATCGTAGCGGGGCTCGGTCCCGACCAGAACGTATTACTCAACGGCGCGCAGAGCGACCTGGCGGTCTACGTGACCACGCAACATAAAATCGGGGCAACAGCAGCCCTGTCGGGAATTTACGACGCAATACATCGTGACGGCACCGAACGTGTGATTCTGATATCGCCGACAGAGGACGTCATTGCAGGTGTCGGACAGGCACCATATTGCACCGAAATTAAACTCAGCGTACAGATGGGGTGACAATGACGAGCCAGAGTGTACTGCCTCCTAACGCAGTAACACCAGAAAGAGCGCTGGAAGCCGTTTTATCTCACGTCGGCGATCTGCCTGGCGATATTCGAATTATTAAGAATCCCGATTTGTGTCCTGCAAATCTGTTGCCGTGGCTTGCGTGGGAATACGCCGTCACCTACTGGAACCCCGACTGGAGCGAGCAGCAAAAACGCGAAATTATTAAAGCAGCTGCGTGGCAGAACAAGCACCGCGGAACGCGTGGAGCTGTTGAACGAGCGTTATTAACAGTTGGATTTGAGAGCAAAATAAGAGAGTGGTTCGAAGCCGCGCCCAGGGACGACCCGTATACATTCGCAATTAAAATATATCTGCTAAAAAATATGGGGTTAGATTTAGAGCTATTGAATACATTTATTGCACAAATATTTGATGCAAAAAATTGTTGCTCTTTATTAAAAGAAATAAATTTCGAAACAGGTGTGGAAGGGGAATTTTTTATAGCTGGAACTCCTTACACAAAAATAGGCGTAAATATACCGGCAGATGGTGATGGTGGCGTGAAATTAAATGGCGGATTATATATATCAGGCTCGCCAATCGTGAGTCTGTTAGTGGAGATTGGACCCAATGGCTAAATTAAAATCAAATCTGAAAGCTAACGCGAGCCAAGTTTATGCGGTGCTGACAGACCGTGGCGCGCAATTAGAAGCTGCGGCGCTGGCGTCAGGCGTGCCGGTAGTGCTAAATAAATTCGTTATTGGTGACGCGAACGGAAATGACGACGTAACACCAGACCCGGCCAGAACGGCATTAATTCACGAGACGTATCGCGGAGATATTAAATCGTCAGAAAATAGCGGTAATCAGGTCATTTTTACACTGTACGTACCGCCGGAAACCGGCGGTTATACCATCCGCGAGGTGGGGATATTAACAGATAAAGGGGAACTGTACTCAGTTGCACGTTCACCGGATATTTTAAAACCTACGGACAGCAACGGCGCGCTGATTTCAATCACGTATAAATACACTCTCGCGGTGTCCAGCACGTCTACTGTTAACGTTGTTATTGATAACAGTAGCGGAATGAGCCAGGCAGATGCCGATAAACGATATTTGCAGATAGGTAAAAATTTATCTGAAATTAAAGATAAAGGCACGGTGGCGCAAAAAACGGCGCGAGAAAATATCGGCGTAAATCTTGATAATTATTACACCAAAGAAGACGTTGATGATTTAATTGATGCTAACGATGACCCTGCACCGGCGGTGCCTGCGTTTGCAGCTGTCGGCTCAGTTGTTTATGCTGGATTTACATTCGATAACTCTACTGTAATGCACTATAAACCTGGTGATCAGTTACAAGGTTCGATAATTTCCCCTGCATGCATTCAATGGAAATATACCGGAGGTGTCGGCTCTATGAGCGAAGCCACGCTTACGCTAACTTTTGGAAGTGAGCCATTGCCTGGTATTTGGCAATTGTGCGGACTGATCCCCCAGAGCTATGAGCCATCTTCCGGGGCTGGTGAAGATATCTATACTGGCAAATTTGCAACTAATTTCACGAGGATAGCGTAAAACAAATGATAACAATTGATAACTTTTCAAATATAAAAACACAGCGCTATTCCAGCGCATCGAATAACAGTATTGATATTGTCTGTGACATACAAGGGATCGGTAATGCTATTTTATTTACTGCATCTAAAACAGACTCCACATTATATGGCCGAGAGTTATACGAGCGCGCCGCTTGCGGTGAATTTGGTGATGTTGCTGAATATGTGGCTCCAATTATAATCGAATCAGGAGAGTAAAATTAATGAGCACTAATTTTTTGCACGGCCCCCGCACGCTTGAATACGACGACGGCACAAAAGAGATCAGCGCGGTAGATATTTCGGTTATCGGGATTGTTGGTACTGCACCGGATGTTGGGCTGGGAGGAAGAGCTTCATTAACATGGGGGTCACCCTTGTCAGATAATGTGGTGACATTTCTCCCGGTTTATTCAGGGAGTTACGGAAATAAATTTGCAGTTGAAATTATTAAGAAGGGCATTTCTGGAATTAAATACGGATATAACACGTTACCGGACGGGACAATAAAATTAACGCTCGGAACAGATAGCACAACAACGCCAGAGGTGCTGTCACAAGACGTTCTGACTCACAATGAGGGACGGAACGCGGAGGATTATATTTTTGTAGCGTTGGATGAGGCCAGTAAAAATGATGGAATTGTTTATCAGATGCCCGTCACGAGCCTGACGGGCGGTTCTGACGCTCCATTTCCAGTCAACATACCCACACTAATTGCAGGTAGTCAGAAAAAAGCGGCGCTCCTGGGTGCAGCAGGCACTCTCCCCGCAGCCATCACTGATATTTTAAATCAGACAGATGCGCTAATTGTTGTTGTTCGCGTAGACGAAAACACAGACGCGACAAAAGAGCGTGAGAACGTAATCAACGGCATTAACGCTATGTTAACATCGGGACAGATAAACCAGGTGACTCCACGAATTTTGATTGCACCTGATTACAGTGCTAATGACGACGTCGCTGCCGCGCTGGAGGTAGTCACAAATAAATTACGTGGAGTCGGCTATATTGATTCTCCACGCACGGCATCGCCCGCAGACGTCGTTAACCGCCGCCATAAATATAGCGCGCGCATGGAAATACTACGCCCGCGTGTGTTTTCAGCTGGCGATCTCAGTGATCTGTCCCGTCCATATTCAGCTATCGCCGCTGGTTTACGAGCCAGAATTGATAATGAAAAAGGGTTTTGGTGGAGTAAGTCGAATCAAAATATTTATGGAATAACAGGGCTTGAACAAGTCGACGATTTTATTATTGGTGAGACAAACTGCACAGCGAACCTACTGAACGCCAGCCAGGTCAGCACCATTATTCGCTACGATGGATTCCGGCACTGGGGTAACTATCTGTGCAGTCTGGATCCACAATGGTCGTTTGAATGCGTTCGTCGGACAGCTGACGTAATTGAAGATTCTATAGCCCGGGCAATGATGACAGATTTTATTGATCGCCCGATAGACCTGCATCTCGGAACAGACGTTGTCGAGTCGATAAACGCATATCTGCACAAATTAGAGGAGCAGGGTGCGATTAACGGAGGGCGTGCGTGGTTAGACGGTGAGCTGAATACAAAAGAAAGTCTGGCCGCTGGCAATCTTTATATTAATGTTGATTTTGGTCCGAAATCTCCGGCACAAACAATTACGTTAATGTACCGTATTAATAATGACTATACAGTTGAGGCACTGGCCTCCCTTTTTAAAGAAACAGCCTGATAATTTGGAGATTAAATATGTCAGACAGCAACGCTTACCGCGCGTTTGCGCTATTCGTGCAGGGCGAACGGGTTTTAAATTGTACTGAATATACTCCAGTAGATATGAAAATAATCGAAGACGAGTTTAAAACAGGCGCGATGGATACAGCTATCACTCTGGATGGGGGGATGGAGAAAATGTCAGCCAGTTTTAAAGTTTCAGGTTCTGATTCTGCTGTTATGAGCTATTTCGGGTTAATACCGGGAGTGAAGACGCGGTTTGAAATTCGTAGTGCGTACACAGACTCTTACGGAATAAACTTTGAGCGCATTGATACCTATGAGGGGCTTATTACAGCAATCACTGATGATGCCCAGGGGACTGATTCTAAATCGTCAGTGGGGCAATCAGTAACGATTGCGCCGAGCTATTATAAACGAGTTCAAAATGGACGAATTATTTACGAAATTCATCCTGCAAAAATGAAACGCGTTATCAATGGTGTTGATGTTCTTGCGGGCGTCGCTCGAATCCTTCATGTATATTAAAAGGTAAGTAAGATGGAATCATTATTAGACAGTATGACTATTACGCTCTCTCGACCATTTATTATTAAGGGCGAGAGCTGCGATACAATTACTATTCGCGAACCAAAATTACGCGACCGCATTATGTTCAGTAACGATAAAAGCGGTCTTGAAGAGCGGACAGCGACAATGCTGGCGCGCCTGGCAAATCTGGAGAGAGAGGATTTATATGCGCTCCCCGCGTGCGATTACGATCAACTGGAGGCCGCGTTTAACGAACTGGTAAAGCACCCGAAAGACCGACATCAGATATAGTAATTCTGATTCCGTTTATTGCGAAAAAACTTGCCATCCCGCCCGATACGCAAATGGACCTGCCGTATCGGGTTTTTAATTTCTATGTAAACGAGGTCATGAAAACCGATGGCTATTTCTCAAAACTTTAAAACGCAGGTTGTATTTGGGGGGCGAATAGACCCGTCGTTTCGGCGCGGTACAACAGAACTCAACGATGCAATTCGGCAGACGTCGTCTACTGTCGGGAAATTAACGAAAAGCCAGGATAAATTAAAAGACAAAATCGCAGCAATGAAACTGGCGGGTAAAGACGTTTCTGATTTATCTGCTCAGTATCAAAAGCTGGACCGTCGGATAAAAGCGACAACACAGGACCAGGAAGCTCTGAATACTCAGCTCGCCAAAAAACAGCGGCTGGAGAAGTGGACGGGGCGCGCAAAAGGGGCTGCAAAATGGGGAGGGCGAGCGGCTGCAAGAACGATAAAGGCAACAGGAAAAGGTATCAAATGGGGGGCGCTGGGGGCCGTGGGTCTGCTCGGCGGCGCGGCTGCTGGCGCGCTGGCAATGAATGCAGAGACGTCAGAAAAACTCGGTCTGGCGAAGTCCTACGGTGTTGGCATCGAAAAATACGCTGCGTGGGAAAATATTGGTAAAGCTGCAGGGCTGAATGGCGAAAACGTAGGAGATCTGTCGGAGGAGTTGACTAATAAAATCGGGGAGGTTGGAAACGAAAAAAACCTGAACCCCATGCTGTTTCAAATTGGCTTGACAAAAAAACGGATGGCTAAATGGGATCGAGAAAAACAGTTCAATGAAGTTATGCGGCGTATCTCTGAAATGAAGGATGATCAACAGGCGGCGAGTCTGGCTGATCAGCTAATGGGGGGGGAGGCTAATAAAATAATGACCTATATGCGTGCGACTGGTAAAAGCTGGGAGCAGACTATGTCGGACGCTCAAAAATCAAACCTGCTAACGAAAGAAGGGGCTGAGGGTGCAGCGCGCGCGCACGTATCCGTCACGAATCTGTGGGGGGCAATCACATCGGGGCTGGCAGATACTCTCGGGAAAATCGGAGGGGAACTCGCGCCGACGTTTGACGCTATGCGAGACGGGCTGGCATCCTGGTTTAAAGAGAATCAAGGGGGGGTTGTTGATAGTATTAAAGAATGGGTTAAGCCAGAAAACATGAAAAAACTTTGGGAGGGGATAGTCAGTTTTGGCGAGGCGTGCGTTAAATTCGGAAAAATAATTTGGGCAGTCGTAAAAAAACTGGAGTGGTTAATACCGGACGAGAAAACAGACGAGGAACAGCACGTATATAACGAAGAATATAATAAAGCGTATCAGGAATTCATGGATAGTGGTGGTAAATATTCACCGAACCCAGGACTGGCAGCAGATAATGTAGCAAAAGCAAAAGCCGACGACGCCGTGGATAATATGCGACACCCTGAACGTCTTGCTCGTGCAAAATCACAGGCTGAATCAATGCTCTCGTTTGCTAACCCGTTTACTGGATTAATAAATAAAGACTCAACGCCTGAATCACAAAACTCAGCAACGTTGAATATTGACGCGCTGAGACAGGCAGTCGCAACTCCAGCGCCAGAGCAAAACAATAAAATTGAAATCAATATTATCGGAGCGGCAGATCCACAATCAACACAGCAGGCTGCTGCATCGGGTGTGCTCGACGGGCTGAGACAAGTTGCGAGTTCGTACAACCGTGGTGCAATGTTTGATAAACCAGCGGCGGCGGGGTGACAATGAGTGATGCAACAAACGGTGCTGAGGACATTATGCTCGGCTTGGGTGATTTCATTTTTGCTATATCAACAATAGCGTACAACAAACTGCAACGTAGTGACGCCTGGCGCTGGGCTCAGCAAACACGGTTCGGAAAAAACGACGCATTGCAGATAACCGGACGACCGAACCCCACAATCACGATCGATGGGAAAATAAATGCCTTATTCCTTGATGGGTGCGGCATTGGCTTGTTAACAGATTTGCGGGCACTGGGGAACTCGGGAGAACCCCAGCAACTGGTGCTGGGGACCGGGGAGGTGAAGGGGTACTGGGTTATCAGGGAGTTAACAGAAACGCAAAACAGTTTTCTGAAAGGAGGGACCCCAAAATCGCAGGACTTTTCACTCACGCTCGAATATTACGGAGCTTCGCTGGATTGAACTTCTTGCGGTTTTTTATCACCGAGAGCGGACCACAGCAACAGAATGATCCACATCAAAAATATCCATCCGAATAATATATTCAGAATAACGACCATTGCGCAGCTTTTATGTCCCCTTATTAGAGCAATTACTAACGGTATTACGTATAAAATGATGGATATTAACGGGTTCGCCATTAACCATATATACAGAGCGATAACCCACGCAAATAATTCCATTTGAGGCATCATAATCATGATTACATATACGACGCGGGACGGTGACCGTCTCGATCAAATCTGCTTTGCGGTCTACGGGAGAGCGTCAAAAACGACAGAGACTGTTTTATATCAGGTTTCGAATTACGGCGTAACTGATATGTGTGCCGTGTTTCGTGCTGGAGAAAAAATTGTTTTACCAGAAATCGAACCAGAACCGGTTAAAAAAGAAACGCAATTATGGGATTGATGAATGAGTGATTACGTAAATACTGGCGTGGAGGCGTGGAAACCTAATTTTTATATATCTGCTGATAATAAAAACATCACGGATAAAATAAGAAACGGGTTAATCAATATCACGCTGACAGATTACGGCGGCTCCAGTAAACAGACAGACGAACTCCGCGTAGCAATAGTTTCTGAAACTCTGAAAATTCCGGCCCGTGGAGTGAAAATTAGCATTGGGCTCGGTTTCGGTAATCAGATAATTGATAAAGGGATATACATCGTTGACGGTGCTAGCAGTGGCGGTGAACCCCGGGTAGTTGATTTCACAGCAAAAGCGGCTCCGATGAACGCGGCAAAGGGCTCTCCGACAGTTCAGAGCAAAAAGACGCGCTCATGGAGCGACGTCACCGTCAGCGATATCGTTGCGACAATAGCGAGCGATAACGGGCTGAAACCTCGCGTATCAAAGCGGTTTGCAGACAATGTTATCACGCAACTCGATCAGGTCGGCGAGTCAGATATGCACCTGATGTCGCGGCTCGCAACGAGATTCGATGCGGTGAGTAAACCCGCGGGCGGGTACTGGATATTCCTGCCGCGCGGCGCGGGCGAATCTGTTAGCGGAGCACCGCTTCAGCACTACACGCTCACGCGTCGTGATAACTCCAGCTGGGGTTATTCGAGAAATGGACAAAACGGCGATAGTGGCGGAGGTGGCGAAAATTCGGAGCCGACATATCTGATCAAATACCACGATACGGCAACAGGGCAGATCAAGGAGCTGCGCACAGGCAGTGGTGGTGATCCTGTCATTGAATGGCCGGCAGTTGAGCCGTCGCTCGACGCAGCGAAAGAGGCCGCGCCGGGGCTAAAAGGCGGTGCGGCTAAAAAAGAGTTTTCCATGACGTACACAACGCCAGCAACGCTCGATTTAGTATCGCTGACTGCAGAATGCAAAGTCACAACACAAGGGTTCGGGACAGAGGAGGACCGAGACTGGACAATCAATACGTTGACGCTGACGCTGGCTGAAAACGGATTCTCTGCGCGACTGTCGCTGGAGTAAATGAAATGGCAATAATATCGGGTGTATACGCAAATGGGCTCGGTGAGCCCGTTGTCGGCGTTCAGTTAGTATTAACAGCACGGGTCACGAGTTCACGCGTAGTAATGACCACTGTTGTAGAGCAAGAAACAGGCGCGGCGGGTGAGTACAAATTTGATATGAAGCCCGGAGTTTACGTTGTCACTGCCAGTGCGGCATATCTCGGCGTGATTAACGTTAACCCGGACAGTGTTGACGGCACATTAAACGACTATCTAACCAATTTTAGCGCAGACGAAATGACACCAGTTGCGCTGGCGGAGATTCAAGAGCTAGTATCGGCTGCGAAAAATGCTGCAGCAGCAGGCGCCAGCGCCAGTGCGGCGCACACATCTGAAACTAACAGCGCGAACAGCGCAGCAGCAGCAGCAGCGGTAGCCGCCAGTCTTGACTCGTCAAAATTCGCAAAACTCGATAAGGAAAATGAATTTCTGGAAAAAAACAAATTCAAAAAATTGGCGACATTTTTGTTGGGTGCCACGTTTGACTCACCGGCGACATTTAATAACAATATCCAGATAGGGAAAAATTCAGCAGGCAACACAAATACAGCATCATGCTATACTGACTTTGATTTATACTTCGGTCGTTCTGTCCGAATATATTCCACTACAGTTGACGGGGTCAAAAAAAACGGTCAATTAGCATTTTGGAGTCCCGGAGGAATATTTCCTGACGCATATATAGAACGCAAGGAAAATTCTTATTTGCAGATTTACGATCACAACGCCTCTAGCCTAAAAATTGACTTTCCCTACGGTGCTGCAAATGGTCTGCAATACGTTGGGGCTGATAGGATTGCCCGATCAATATTTCATGATGGGCATCTCCCGCCCGCAGCAGCTGTAGTGAGTAAACTACCCACAGGAGCAGAACCTAAGACCGCATTTTACTTCATCAGCGGAGACGAAAAACTTTATTTTGCATACGGAAATAAAAAATATTATATACCCGTGATCATTGATGATGATTGATTTTGTAACGACAGAGGATCATGCTACGTAACATGAAAATTTTCATCACCGATCTACAAAAAGCAGAGCTTGAACGTCTTCGCGATACCAGTTGTGACAGGCGGGCAAGGTGACAGCGGATCGTCCGCTGATATACCGTGTATGATACGGGTCAAACGATGAAAATGGCATTCACCCAACTGCGTTTTAACTGTGTTGGGATATGCGATTTTATTCGCATATCCCTTGGGGCAATTGACGATACTGCCAAATGACCATTATTTTACGCGTGGCCTTGATGTTGTGCACATGAGAGATTTATATTCTTTCAAACCTGATTATCCCATTGATTTAATTATACTTTCGTATGGTCTCGAAAACCGGAGTAGGGGCAACTCTACCGGGGGTTCAAATCCCCCTCTCTCCGCCACTTTATCAAAGACTTATCTCCCAACTTCCCGCCTTGCTTTTCCTAAACAGAACAATCGTAGAATATTCTTGAAGGGTTAGATCGTCACTGTTTTCTGTTCGATACTGTGACATTCAGCACTTGATTCGCTATGGATCTGACAGGAAGCTTTCGAGCGAAAATGTGCAGTTATTCAGTCGTTTTCTTATCGCTCACCATTATTCTTTTAGACATTCATCCTATGAAACTGCCGCAAAGTTGGTGGTGGGAACTGAAGTTGCGTAGAGAAGGGGTCAATAATTGAGTCAAAAAAGGAACGCGGCCGTCAGATTAAAGCCGCGGGACAAAGTCCATAATTTCCAAGAGTTGTTGAATTTCCCAGCTTTTTTGAAAGCCTTTGTATCATACTAACAAGTAAAAAAGGTTTAAATACCAAAATTAACCTGTATTTTTGATAAGTCTTACCATTGTACGATTTACACAGTTTCTGCTCCTCCTTGTTGATAGTGGAAAGGGTGCATTGTGCACTTGCGTAAACATTTATGACGCGTTGATGTCCATGGTTCACATTTCCTTGTCAGGGGATCGACTTATTTGCGGCGAGGCATCATTCGTAACAGAGTATTATCTTTCTGAATGTAGTGATGAAAGAGTGCTGCGCCAGCGTGAGCTGCGATTAAAAAGTAACCTATATTTGCCCAGGTTTCGTGAATATTTTTTATCAGTGCTTTAATTTCGCTGTTTGGGGTAACAAAGGGAGACACATTGAAACCAAGGAAACTCCACGATTTTCCACTGTAAGCCATCAAAGCAATCCCCAGCAGAGGAAGTGCAAGGAAGGTTATATAAAGCATGATGTGCATTAGCGAAGCCGCTTTCATTTGCCAGGCAGGTGGCGGTGGCACAATAGAAGGATCACTATAACGGTGTTTTATAATCAGGCGTGAAAACATTAACACCCAAACGAATATACCCGCATTGTAATGTGTTTCTCGCATCAGCAGATAAGTACTACTACCTTTAGGAAACCAGCCACGGAGTTCCATCGCGGCATAGGTTATTGCAACGAAAAGCAGCGTTATCCAATGTAAATAAATTTGAGTTTTTGAGAATCGGTTCATTTTTGTAGCTCCTGTAATTTTTACAGTCAAGCTATCCCACGAACCTTAAAAAATCCTTATACAGATGTGGTTTTAAGAATTTGTTATTTAAAAAATTGATAGTGCACATTGTAACCAGCCAATATAAGCAATGGCGTGAGCACAGGTATCTTTCTCTGTTGGCCGTATTGTGTATGGAATCCGTTATTGGTTAACTCAATGCGGGTTAGCTTATTAATATACAGACACGTCATAGTGATGAGCGTGTCTGTAGCTAGCTTGCGTTCAGTGGCGTTTGTGGATGGACCAGTGGCAGTTATGATGACTTACTAAAGCGGCATCGAGGCGTTATCATGAGAATACTCAATGAGACATCATTTCCTCGACCACTTCTTCGCTACTCAACTGATATGGATAATACGTTGGCCAGTTTTCCATTTCATTTAATAAAGATTGCTGTGAATCATTACCCATAAAAATGTGAAAATGAGATGATTTTCGTGGTGCAATTATATGATCGCTAAATTGTATATATTTAGGGGCTTTGCTTTCAGGATCTTTACATTCGAATAAGTAACGAACGCCTTTCTTGCCTGATTTATAGGTGAGTATTTTGTATCCATCGTAATCATATTTACAGGATGTTGTTTCATTATTTCTATGGAATTCAACAATGCCGTCCTCAATGCCAATCATCTCGATATCTGTTGCATAACCTTTGTGATAATAATCTTTAATTTCAGCAAATGTTTTAGTTTTATCTGCATCCGCTTTCTTCTGAAAGACGGGGTCAAGTTTGCCACTTTGCAGTAAAGGATAAACGGATTGCCAGACTCCATCCCAGTCACTGAGCGTTCGGTTTTGTACATTGGCATCATCAAAAACACCATTAGCAGCTTTTTGTTCGACCTCTGTTAAGGGTTTGCCGTGTGAGTGATGACCATGCGAAAAGGCAGGAGCGCTAACAATAAAGACACCTAAAGCAACAGCCAGTTTGTGAAGACGAATCGCCAAAACAGTTTCCTCCAGAGTCATTGTATATGATGTGTAATGTTATATTGTAACATATGGCAAAATGCAACAACTCTTAGGAGATGAGAGCATAGTTTTCTCAGGTGTAATTATCTATCTTATTGAAATAAAATGAATTATATTGATAATTTGAGGTTGATGACAAACGAAACATAACCTGATGTGATCTGCGTAGGCCGGATAGGGCGCTCGCGCCGCATCCGGCAGGGATAACGCGTACTTTGTCGGCAATATGAAGTTATACAGATAATTTGTTGTGAACCTGCTTGCGTAACCGGTTAAAAAGGGAACGCAACTTCTTATACCGTAAGGCTAAAAGCAGTACAGCCAGCCCAGCGTAGATGAGCGGTTGCGGTGAAATAATCTTCACTGACCACAGATAATGTATTGGGGCCAGGATCGCGACAAGATAGACGAAATTATGCAACTGTTGCCAGTGCTTGCCGAGTTTTCGCTGCATCGCCTGGGTTGAAGTAAACGCTAAAGCAAGCAAAATAACCCAGCTGATAATTCCTAACGTTAAATAAGGCCGGGTAATTAACTCCTTGCCTAATAACGCCAGATTATTCACGCCCAGCTCCAGCAATGCGTAACTGGTTAAATGCAGTGTCGCCCAGGCAAAGCACCATAAGCCTAACAGGCGGCGAGTGCGTATCAATAACGGCTGTTTTGCGTAGCGTGCCAGAGGTGTGATTAACAAGGTCGCCAGCAAAAATTTCAGTGCAGTGCGACCGGTAAAATGCTGAATATCTTTCACCGGATCGGCACCCAGTCCACCGTGATTGATCGCCCAGACCAGCCAGAGAAACGGCAACAATCCGGCAAGATGCAGGCTAACTTTCAGCCATGTCACCTGTTTTGCTGTCAGACGCATTCAGAAATTCTCCCGCAAATCCAGGCCACGATACAGCGATGCCACCTGGTCGGCGTAACCATTAAACAGTAGCGTTGGCTGGCGCTGAACATCGAGGATGCCGCCTGAACCAATAAATCGTTCGGTAGCCTGTGACCAGCGCGGGTGATCAACATGCGGATTAACGTTGGCGTAAAAACCGTATTCGTCAGGCGCTGCCAGATTCCAGGTGGTTGGCGGACGCTCGCGGGTCAGCTTAATACTGACTATCGATTTAATCCCTTTAAAGCCATATTTCCACGGCACAATCAGTCGTACCGGCGCGCCATTTTGTGGCGGTAACGCCTTGCCATAAACACCCACGGTCATCAGTGTGAGCGGATGCATTGCTTCGTCGAGACGCAATCCTTCGACATAAGGATATTTCAGCCCGCCGCCGATAAAGCGGTCCTGCTGGCCTGGCATTTGTTCCGGTGCATAAATTGTTTCGAAAGCGACATACTTCGCATTGCTGGTGGGTTCGGCAAGCGCCAGCAATTTGTGCAGCGGAAAACCAATCCACGGCACCACCATCGACCATGCCTCTACGCAGCGCATACGATAAATACGCTCTTCCAGCGGGAAGCGACGGGTTAAATCATCGTGATCGAGGGTCAATGGTTTTGCCACTTCGCCGCTGATTTTCAGTGTCCATGGATCGGTTTTCAGGCTACCAGCATTAGCGGCGGGATCGGCTTTATCCAGCCCGAATTCATAGAAGTTGTTATAACCGGAGACTTTATCTACTGGCGTCAGTGGCAGGTTATTTTGCCAGGCGGCAGGCTTGCTGAACTCCAGCGGTTTTCCGGCGGGGGCGGGCGGGCGATCGTTCCCTTTAAACCAGCTAAGCAGATCGGCATGCGCAGCGTGAGGCAAAGAAAGTGCAGCTGCGCTGATGCCCAGTGCTTTTAACACCTGTCGACGCTTCATAAAGAATACCGACTCGGCCGTAACATCTGATTCTTTTAAAAATTGCTTCTTTTTCATAAGCCATCACACTTTTTTGTCGTTAGCCAGCAAGAGCCGTTTACTGTTAATCTGTCAGGGAGTGTCCTCCCTAACAGTAGCAGAGATCTGCTTTTACATATTTATGCATTAACTGCCACGATAGGTTGAATACCCATATTGGCTAAGTAATAAAGGCACATGATAATGCTCGTTCACTTTATTAATATGAAATTCAACGGGGATCTCAGGGAAGAAACTTTCAAGATTTTGTTTCTTGAAATAGTCCCCGGTTTTAAATACGACACGGTAATCGCCCGTAGTTGCAGTTTGCTCGGGCCACAGTGCCTTAATTCGTCCATCCTTATCTGTTTTGGCGGTATTAAGTTGTAACCAGCCGTTGTCCGCTTTCTTTTCAAGAGTGACTGTCACGTCGGCAGCGGGTTTTCCGGTTTGCTGGTTCAAAATGTGCACGCTAAGAATGTTTTGTTGTGCGGCATAAACCAAAGAAGGTAATGAAAATGCTGCCGTTACTACGGAGAGTACTAAATAACGCTTTAACATGTTTATATCCTTGTCATGTGAATGAGTTTTGAGGATAGCGAAAAAGCGGCCAGGGTAACCTTACAGCAGCATTACAATTTTGTAATGAACCAGGCTGTTTCTATAACATATGATTTATGGCATATTATTTTCATGAAGATTTTACTTATTGAAGATAATCAAAGGACCCAGGAGTGGGTAACGCAGGGGCTTTCCGAAGCGGGTTATGTCATTGATGCCGTTTCTGATGGCAGAGATGGGCTTTATCTTGCGCTGAAGGATGATTATGCATTGATCATTCTGGATATTATGCTTCCGGGTATGGATGGCTGGCAGATCTTACAAACGTTAAGAACAGCAAAGCAAACCCCTGTTATTTGCCTTACTGCAAGGGATTCTGTCGATGACAGAGTCAGAGGGCTGGACAGTGGAGCAAATGATTATCTGGTAAAACCTTTTTCATTTTCTGAGTTGCTGGCAAGGGTTCGGGCACAATTAAGGCAACATCACGCTTTGAATTCAACATTAGAAATCAGTGGCTTAAGAATGGACTCTGTAAGTCAAAGTGTGAGCAGGGACAATATCAGTATTACAC
The DNA here is from genome assembly GCF_012584495.1 of Escherichia sp. SCLE84. Classification (NCBI taxonomy): domain Bacteria; kingdom Pseudomonadati; phylum Pseudomonadota; class Gammaproteobacteria; order Enterobacterales; family Enterobacteriaceae; genus Escherichia; species Escherichia sp. SCLE84. The sequence goes on from NZ_CP051430.1 coordinate 196,376, forward strand.
TGACGCGCAAGGAGTTTCAGTTACTTTGGCTACTGGCCTCCAGAGCTGGCGAAATTATACCCAGAACGGTTATTGCGAGTGAAATTTGGGGAATCAACTTTGATAGTGATACCAATACGGTGGATGTCGCCATTCGCAGGCTCCGCGCAAAAGTTGATGATCCTTTTCCTGAAAAGCTAATCGCCACAATCCGGGGGATGGGCTATTCATTCGTAGCGGTAAAAAAATAATGAAAAGATTATCTATAACCGTCCGTTTAACCTTGCTTTTTATATTGCTGCTGTCTGTTGCTGGCGCTGGAATTGTCTGGACTCTCTATAATGGCCTGGCAAGTGAGTTGAAATGGCGCGATGATACAACACTCATTAACCGGACAGCACAGATCAAGCAGTTGTTAATTGATGGGGTAAATCCAGATACGTTACCTGTATACTTTAACCGGATGATGGATGTTAGTCAGGATATCTTGATCATTCATGGTGATAGCATCAATAAAATTGTTAACCGGACAAATGTCAGTGATGACATGTTAAATAACATACCTGCTAGTGAGACAATCAGCGCAGCTGGCATTTACAGAAGCATTATTAATGATACTGAGATTGATGCTTTACGAATTAATATTGATGAAGTTTCGCCATCATTAACGGTTACTGTGGCTAAATTGGCTTCAGCCAGACATAACATGCTTGAACAGTATAAAATTAATAGCATTATAATTTGCATTGTCGCCATTGTACTTTGCTCAGTATTAAGTCCGCTGTTAATCAGAACGGGATTACGAGAGATCAAAAAGTTGAGTGGTGTAACGGAAGCGCTGAATTATAACGATAGCCGGGAGCCTGTTGAGGTTAGCGCATTACCGAGAGAACTAAAACCTCTTGGGCAGGCGTTGAATAAAATGCATCAAGCCTTAGTCAAAGATTTTGAACGCCTAAGTCAATTTGCTGACGATCTCGCTCATGAACTTAGAACGCCCATTAATGCATTACTGGGTCAGAATCAGGTTACGCTCAGTCAAACCAGAAGTATCGCTGAATATCAAAAAACAATTGCCGGTAACATTGAAGAGCTGGAAAATATTTCGCGGTTAACAGAGAACATACTGTTTCTTGCCCGGGCAGATAAAAACAATGTTTTGGTGAAACTGGACTCGCTTTCTCTCAATAAGGAAGTCGAAAATTTGTTGGATTATCTTGAATACCTTTCAGACGAGAAAGAGATTTGCTTTAAGGTCGAGTGCAATCAGCAAATCTTTGCGGATAAAATTTTACTGCAACGAATGTTATCGAATCTTATTGTTAATGCCATTAGATATTCACCAGAAAAATCGCATATTCATATAACCAGTTTTCTTGATACCAACGGCTATCTTAATATTGATGTCGCCAGTCCTGGAACGAAAATTCATGAGCCTGAAAAACTCTTCCGTAGATTTTGGCGGGGAGATAATTCGCGTCATTCCGTAGGTCAGGGACTAGGCCTTTCTTTAGTCAAAGCGATTGCCGAATTACATAGGGGAAGTGCTACGTATCACTATCTCAATAAGCATAATGTGTTCCGGATTACGTTACCGCAAAGAAATTAACATAGGGCTTCAGTACGCCATAAATTAACCGTGAAAAAACGCAGCCACGTCGTGAGTACTAACGCGGCTGCGATTGATTAGCGCTTACATTCAAACGTAACAGGGATTAACCCGCGTAAGCTGCCAGCATTTCCTGCGCCGCCAGTTTACCCAACGCATTCGCTGCAAAAGGACTGTCGCCGGTGAGAACTTTACGGTCCTTATGTACTCGCCCGGTGATGTCGTCATTAATAATGTTCATGCCCATTTTCTTCAGCTCTTCGCCGAAGTACCAGGTGAGATGACCCGGCATATAGCCTATCTCTGGCGTTTGTTTGTCTGCGGCGTCTGGGAATGCGCAAATGGAATAACCATTCAGTGGGTTATTGCCGTGGCGAAGCGCCAGAAAAGCCGCCGGGCCGTGGCAAAGGGAGATAACAAAACGGTCATTTTTGATTGCCCACTGCAAAGCAGCAGCTACGTCCTGGCTTTCTGGTAAACCAATAAGTGCGCCATGACCACCAGGAACAAAGATTGCTGCATATTCGCTATCAGCGTTGAGGCTGGCGACAACATCCGCGAGTTTCTTCGGATTGCGGAACAACGATTTATGTTGCTCAAAGAATGGCATTACTTTTTCATCTTTGTGCGGCATAGCCCAGTATTCAAACTTGGTCATCAGACCGGAAATGGTCGCCACTTCGAATTCGAAACCTGCAGCATGGAGATGATACAACGGCAGCAACGTTTCAATCGGATGGTTACCGGTCGAGAACAGTTTTCCGTTATCGGTTGGCAAATAACGTTCGTCCGCGGCGATCACCAGAATTTTATGCTTACCGCGATACGGTTTTGGATAGTCCACGCCATCAAGATCAGAGACGGGACTGGTATATTGGCTAAGCGAATATTCTGAAGGGAAGAATGCATTATCTTCAGCAATATCGACCTGCGGATTTTTACTTGTTTGAACAGTCATAGTGTATTCCTTATTGTTGCTTAGTTAGGGTAGTCACTATATTTGCGACTGAGCTGGTCGCTATTTTTAACCAGTCTGGAAAATTGAGTCAATATATCGAAAGCGGTAGTCGGCGGGTGTAAGTATGTAATGATGACGCTGCACTGGTGTTGAATACTATTCACGCCAAATTTTCCTTATTGAGCAACGTCGTCGCAAGTGGCCTCAATGATTTTAGACCATTATCAAAGGTACGGGGCGGCGGGGAGAGATTTAGTGCTGTGAAATATTGTGGTACTGATGAATATTTATATCGCGGATTGGTAGAGAAAAGATTATTTCATGCACTATTTTTGCAAATATTTCTCTATGGGAAGCGTGTTTGTTACGGATTAATTCATAAAGAAATGCATTTGGGTGTTGGTTTGAAGAGTCGCTGGTTGATGTTATTGTGCCAGGAGGGGCAGGGTAAGGTGCTGTATCGATATGCATTGGCAATTGCGTGTGCCGCAGATGGAGATGAAATGCCAATAAAAAAGCCTGAATTCGATGAGGGACGAACTCAGGCTAGTGTTTAGTTTTACAGTAACACGCCGCAGCACGTTGGCTGATTAGAACTGGTAGACTAAGCCCACAGCAACGATATCATCGGTAGCGATGCCGTTGTTTGCGTAGAAGTCATCGTCGTTGTCCAGCAGGTTGATTTTGTAATCAACATAGGTGGACATGTTTTTGTTAAAGTAGTAGGTTGCACCAACCTCAACGTATTTAACCAGATCTTTATTGGTATAATGATAATTACCATTGTTGTACATTTCTTGACCACCTAAATCCTTACCTTTAGATTGGAGGTAAGCAATTGAAGGACGCAGGCCGAAATCAAATTGGTACTGAGCAACAACTTCAAAGTTCTGAGTTTTGTTAGCGATACCACCGCCGCCAAGTTTCCCATCGGCTGAATGAGAGTCGCTGCTACCATAAGCGGTCATATTGCGAGTCTCTGCATACATTGCTGCTAAATATACATTGTTGGCATCGTATTTAGCACCAACAGTCCACGCTTCTGCAGTACCACCACCTGCATAGCTATTACCATAGAAATGATTGCCATCTCCATACCCACGAGCAGCTTGGTTATTGGAACGGTCAGAATTAGAGTAAGCAGCACCCAGACTTAAACCGAAGTCGAAGTCGTAGGAAGTAGACATACCGAAACCATCGCCATTTTCTTTAGCAAGACTACGGCCATCTCCGCTGCCAGATCCTTCTTGGCCAAAGAGACCGTCACTGCCACTTTCATTATTACTCTGATATTGCAGCGCAAAGTTCAAGCCATCAACCTGACCAAAGAAGCCATTGTTACGGTAGGTTGCAACACCGTTGGTACGACCGTTCATGAAATTGTCGGCACCAGCATAGGTATCGCCACCAAATTCTGGCAGCATATCGGTCCATGCTTCGATGTCATATACGACACCGTAGTTACGACCATAATCGAAAGTACCATTCTGACCAAAACCTAAACCTGCGAAAGCCAGACGGGTAGCAGAGTTATCTCCATCGCCTTCTGTGCCATTTGCTTGCAGGTTGTATTCCCACTGACCATAACCAGTGAATTGGTCAGCGATCTGAGTTTCACCTTTGAAACCGATACGGGCATATGACTTGTCGCCATCGTTGCCAGCATCATCAGAGAAGTAGTGCAGGCCCGCTACTTTTCCGTACAAATCCAGTTTATTACCATCTTTATTATAGACTTCAGCCGCATTTGCTGCGCCAGCAACTAATAACGCCGGGACCAGCATTGCCAGAACTTTTCTTTTCATTATGTATTCCCTTGTGATTATAATCTTCATGAATATATCAATAAGTGCCGTTATCCAAAAAAAAGCACATTTGGATACTATTCTATGAAGTTCATTTTATTTTAAGGATTACATGTAACAAATGTATTTAAAAGATTTCAAAATATTTCTAATCTATTTAATATAATTCAGAATTATGAATTCTAAATATAAATATTCATGAAAATTATAAATGTATATCAATATGTTATGAGTTGAGCGGAAACATAGGGGGTATCAATGATTGTTGCGCCAAACGGCTGGTGTGATCAGGCGCACATTAATGAAGGCATAAAAAAAGCCGGCATCATGCCGGCCCAAAAAATATAAACAAGACGATAAAAGGCTAATAACGGAAGCATCATGACACAGAATAATAAAAAGGTATAATTGTAATCAGTGCTAATATATTGATTAAATGAATTAATAAAGCCGATATCAAAGATAAATAAAATCGCTCAAAACGATTTTTCCTGTATTCACTGCCGTTGCGCAAAATTTATCTATTTGTTCAAAAAATGATTGAGTCTTGACTGGCTCATCCAATGTGGAAAAATGTGACTTTTATCACATAATAGTACTAAGTCTGAATTTTCCGGGTTATCTCAAAATGGAATACGGTTCGACAAAGATGGAAGAGAGACTCTCTCGCAGCCCTGGCGGCAAACTGGCTTTGTGGGCTTTCTATACATGGTGTGGCTATTTCGTCTGGGCAATGGCGCGTTACATCTGGGTGATAAGCCGGATCCCCGATGCCCCCGTGTCGGGATTTGAAAGCGATTTAGGCTCTACCGCGGGAAAGTGGTTAGGGGCACTGGTCGGATTTTTATTTATGGCTCTGGTCGGGGCATTGTTAGGCAGCATTGCCTGGTACACCCGACCTTGTCCCGCACGTAGCAGACGCTATGAATAAAAACTGCTAAGGTGGCGACTCTTTGGCAACGGAGCGCGTATGGACTTACAACACTGGCAGGCACAGTTCGAAAACTGGTTGAAAAACCATCATCAGCACCAGGACGCGGCCCATGACGTGTGTCATTTTCGCCGCGTCTGGGCTACGGCACAGAAGCTGGCGGCAGATGACGATGTCGATATGCTGGTGATTTTAACCGCCTGTTATTTTCACGATATTGTGAGCCTGGCGAAAAATCATCCGCAAAGGCAGCGTTCTTCAATCCTGGCGGCAGAAGAGACGCGTCGCCTGCTCCGTGAAGAGTTCGAGCAATTTCCGGCGGAGAAAATCGAGGCCGTTTGTCATGCCATTGCCGCTCACAGTTTCAGCGCGCAAATCGCCCCCTTAACAACGGAAGCTAAAATTGTCCAGGATGCGGATCGGCTGGAAGCCCTGGGGGCGATTGGCCTGGCGCGCGTGTTTGCCGTTTCAGGGGCATTGGGCGTGGCGCTGTTTGATGGTGAAGATCCGTTCGCACAGCATCGCCCGCTTGATGATAAACGCTACGCGCTGGATCATTTCCAGACTAAGTTGCTGAAGCTACCGCAAACCATGCAAACCGCAAGAGGCAAGCAGCTGGCGCAGCACAACGCGCATTTTTTAGTCGAGTTTATGGCGAAGCTCAGTGCCGAACTGGCGGGGGAGAATGAAGGTGTCGATTACAAGGTGATAGATGCGTTTTCATCCGCTGGCTGAGCGCGTGGCCCTAAATGGCTGTAATTATGTTAACCTGTCGGCCATCTCAGATGGCCGGTGAAATCTATGCAGGAAAATATATCAGTAACCGATTCATACAGCACCGGGAATGCCGCACAGGCAATGCTGGAGAAACTGCTGCAAATTTATGATGTTAAAACGTTGGTGGCGCAGCTTAATGGTGTAGGTGAGAATCACTGGAGCGCGGCAATTTTAAAACGTGCGCTGGCGAATGACTCGGCATGGCACCGTTTAAGTGAGAAAGAGTTCGCCCATCTGCAAACGTTATTACCCAAACCACCGGCACATCATCCGCATTATGCGTTTCGCTTTATCGATCTATTCGCCGGAATTGGCGGCATCCGTCGCGGTTTTGAATCGATTGGCGGACAGTGCGTGTTTACCAGCGAATGGAACAAACATGCGGTACGCACTTATAAAGCCAACCATTATTGCGATCCGGCGACGCATCATTTTAATGAAGATATCCGCGACATCACCCTCAGCCATAAAGAAGGCGTGAGTGATGAGGCGGCGGCGGAACATATTCGTCAACACATTCCTGAACACGATGTTTTACTGGCCGGTTTCCCTTGTCAGCCATTTTCGCTGGCTGGCGTATCGAAAAAGAACTCGCTCGGGCGGGCGCACGGTTTTGCCTGCGATACCCAGGGCACGCTGTTTTTTGATGTGGTGCGCATTATCGACTCGCGTCGTCCGGCGATGTTTGTGCTCGAAAACGTCAAAAACCTGAAAAGCCATGACCAGGGTAAAACGTTCCGCATCATCATGCAGACGCTGGACGAACTGGGCTATGACGTGGCTGATGCAGAAGATAACGGGCCAGACGATCCGAAAATCATCGATGGCAAACATTTTCTGCCGCAGCACCGTGAACGCATCGTGCTGGTGGGTTTTCGTCGCGATCTTAATCTGAAAGCCGATTTTACTCTGCGTGATATCAGCGAATGTTTCCCTGCACAGCGAGTGACGCTGGCGCAGCTGTTGGACCCGATGGTCGAGGCGAAATATATCCTGACGCCGGTGCTGTGGAAGTACCTCTATCGATATGCGAAAAAACATCAGGCGCGCGGTAACGGCTTCGGTTATGGAATGGTTTATCCGAACAATCCGCAAAGCGTCACCCGTACGCTGTCTGCGCGTTATTACAAAGATGGCGCGGAAATTTTAATCGATCGCGGCTGGGATATGGCCAAAGGTGAGAAAGACTTTGACGATCCGCAGAATCAGCAACATCGTCCACGTCGGTTAACGCCTCGTGAATGCGCGCGCTTAATGGGTTTTGAAGCGCCGGGAGAAGCGAAATTCCGCATTCCGGTTTCGGACACTCAGGCCTATCGCCAGTTCGGTAACTCGGTGGTCGTGCCGGTCTTTGCCGCGGTGGCAAAACTGCTTGAGCCAAAAATCAAACAGGCGGTGGCGTTGCGTCAGCAAGAGGCACAACATGGCCGACGTTCACGATAAGGCCACTCGCAGCAAAAATATGCGCGCGATTGCCACGCGTGATACGGCGATTGAGAAGCGCCTCGCCAGTCTGTTAACCGGGCAGGGCCTGGCGTTTCGCGTTCAGGACGCCAGTCTGCCCGGACGTCCGGATTTTGTCGTTGATGAATATTGTTGCGTGATATTTACCCACGGCTGCTTCTGGCACCATCATCACTGCTATCTGTTTAAAGTGCCTGCGACTCGAACCGAGTTCTGGCTGGAGAAGATAGGTAAAAATGTTGAGCGCGATCGCCGCGATATCAGTCGCTTGCAGGAACTCGGCTGGCGCGTATTGATTGTCTGGGAGTGCGCGTTACGTGGGCGCGAGAAGCTGACGGATGAAGCGCTTAGCGAGCGTCTGGAAGAGTGGATCTGCGGCGAAGGTGCCAGCGCGCAGATCGACACGCAGGGGATTCATTTACTCGCTTGATGCGTCCTGAATAACTGGCGTAACTACGGGTTTTGCCGGGAAGAGATATTTTCCCAACGTGACCAGTACCACCGCGAAGACAATTACGCCGAGCGCCAGCCATTCAATCTTCGACAGCGTTTCTCCGCCCAGTCCCGTACCCAGCAAGACCGCGACCACCGGGTTAACGTAGGCGTAACTGGTGGCGAGAGCCGGACTGACGTTGCGGATTAAATACATATAAGCGTTAATGGCGATAATCGAACCAAACAGCGCCAGATAGCCGACCGCAAGGAAGCCTGAAAGGGAAGGGAGCGCCGTCAGTTTTTCACCTGCAATCATCGACGCGATCATTAACACCACGCCTGCCGCCAGCATCTCAATCGCACCCGCCATCATCCCTACAGGTAAGGTAATGCGCGAGCCATAAACCGAGCCAAACGCCCAGCTAATCGAGCCGATTAAAATCAGAATCGCGCCCCACGGATTGCCGCTTAAATTTCCACCGCTATTGAGCATGATGATTCCGGCAAGCCCAATGGCAATACCCACCCATTCCAGTTTGCGCGTTTTAATGCCAAACAGGCGGCTGAAGCACAGGGTAAAGAGGGGCACGGTTGCAACCACTACGGCGGCGATGCCGGAAGGAACATTTTGATGTTCGGCAACCGTCACCATGCCATTACCGACAGCCAGCAATAACAGGCCAATCAGCGCGGCATTGAGCAGCGGACGTAGCGGGGGGAGTTTGTGTCCGCGCAGTAGTAAAAATGCCAGCAATAAAATACCGGCTGCCAGGAATCGAACGCCCGCCATCATTAACGGAGGCCAGCTTTCCACGCCAATCCGAATGACAAAATAGGTTGAGCCCCAAATGATATACAACGCAAACAGCGCGCCAAAAAGCGGTAATAACTGGCGGAAACGCATAATCCCTCACGGTGGAAATAAAAAGGTGGTTCATAGTAAACGTGAAAATCATTCTGCTGGCGAGAGATATAATTGCACTTGATTGTTAAAAAAATGTTGACCTGTGAAGCAAGTATCAGAGCTGCCGTTTTTGCTTCATACTTACACCCTTCAACAATAAAAATGAGAGGGAATGCTTTTGGCCGGGAGTAGTTTACTGACGTTGCTCGATGATATCGCCACACTGCTGGACGATATCTCCGTGATGGGCAAACTGGCGGCGAAGAAAACCGCCGGTGTATTAGGGGATGACTTATCGCTCAATGCGCAACAAGTTTCAGGCGTGCGGGCCAACCGGGAACTTCCCGTGGTCTGGGGCGTGGCGAAAGGATCGCTGATTAATAAAGTGATTCTGGTGCCGCTGGCGCTGATCATCAGTGCGTTTATCCCGTGGGCGATTACGCCTCTGTTGATGATTGGTGGCGCGTTTCTCTGCTTTGAAGGAGTAGAGAAAGTGCTGCATATGCTGGAGGCGCGTAAACATAAAGAAGATCCGGCGCAGAGCCAGCAGCGTCTGGAGAAGCTGGCGGCGCAGGATCCGCTGAAGTTTGAAAAGGACAAAATAAAAGGGGCGATTCGTACCGATTTTATATTGTCTGCCGAAATCGTCGCCATCACGCTGGGGATTGTGGCCGAAGCGCCGTTGCTTAATCAGGTGCTGGTGCTTTCAGGCATCGCGCTGGTAGTGACCGTGGGCGTCTACGGTCTGGTAGGGGTTATCGTTAAGATTGATGACCTGGGGTATTGGCTGGCGGAAAAATCCAGCGCGCTGATGCAGGCATTAGGTAAAGGATTATTGATTATCGCGCCCTGGCTGATGAAAGCGTTATCGATTGTCGGCACGCTGGCGATGTTCCTCGTCGGCGGTGGGATTGTGGTACATGGTATTGCGCCGCTGCATCACGCCATTGAACATTTCGCCGGGCAGCAAAGTGCAGTGGTGGCGATGATATTACCGACTGTTTTAAATCTGATTCTTGGATTTATCATCGGCGGCATCGTGGTGCTGGGAGTGAAAGCCGTAGCGAAAATACGCGGTCAGGCACATTAATACTCGCACTGGCTATTATGCAAAATTCGCCATCTTCAACTAAGGTGAACAAGTTTCACTCGAAAAAAGGAGGCGAGTATGAGCTTTATGGTTAGTGAGGAAGTTACGGTTAAAGAGGGCGGCCCGCGGATGATTGTCACCGGATACTCCAGCGGTATGGTTGAGTGTCGTTGGTATGACGGTTACGGGGTCAAGCGGGAAGCTTTTCATGAAACCGAGCTTGTTCCAGGGGAGGGAAGTCGTCCTGCGGAAGAAGTTTGAAAGGGTATCATTAACACCCGACCGGATGTGGCGCTCACGTCGCATCCGGTCGGGTGTGCCAGTGTCTGCACTGAATTGCCTGATGCGACGCTATCGCCAGGTTATGCCAGAATCATAAAAAAGCAGGTTGGGAGTCGTCAGGGTGCAGCACGAGACAAAAATGGAAAACCAGAGCTGGTTGAAAAAACTCGCACGCCGCCTGGGGCCTGGTCATGTCGTTAATCTCTGCTTTATCGTGGTATTGCTTTTTTCCACCTTGCTCACCTGGCGTGAAGTAGTGGTGCTGGAAGATGCCTATATCTCCAGCCAGCGTAATCATCTGGAAAACGTAGCCAACGCGCTCGATAAGCATTTGCAGTATAACGTCGACAAACTGATCTTTTTGCGTAATGGCATGCGCGAAGCTCTCGTAGCGCCACTGGATTTCACCTCTCTGCGTGATGCTGTAACCGAGTTCGAACAGCATCGCGACGAGCACGCCTGGAAAATCGAACTCAACCGACGACGCACCCTGCCAGTCAATGGCGTATCGGATGCATTAGTCAGCGAGGGAAATCTCCTGTCTCGCGAAAATGAAAGCCTCGACAATGAAATTACCGCTGCACTGGAAGTTGGTTACTTGCTGCGACTGGCGCACAACTCCTCGTCGATGGTTGAACAGGCGATGTATGTCTCGCGTGCCGGATTTTACGTTTCGACGCAGCCGACCTTGTTTACGCGCAATGTTCCAACGCGTTATTACGGCTATGTCACCCAACCCTGGTTTATCGGCCATTCACAACGAGAAAATCGTCACCGCGCGGTACGCTGGTTCACTTCGCAACCGGAACACGCCAGCAATACTGAACCGCAGGTTACCGTCAGTGTTCCGGTAGACAGTAATAACTACTGGTATGGCGTGCTGGGGATGAGTATTCCCGTACGTACTATGCAGCAATTTTTAAGAAACGCCATCGATAAAAACCTCGATGGTGAGTATCAGCTCTATGACAGTAAGCTGAGATTTTTGACCTCTTCCAATCCTGACCATCCAACAGGGAATATTTTTGATCCTCGTGAACTGGCCTTGCTGGCGCAGGCAATGGAACATGACACGCGGGGCGGCATTCGTATGGACAGTCGCTATGTTAGCTGGGAACGTCTGGACCATTTCGACGGTGTGCTGGTGCGCGTCCATACGTTAAGCGAAGGCGTGCGCGGCGATTTCGGCAGTATCAGCATTGCATTAACCCTGCTGTGGGCGCTCTTTACCACCATGTTACTCATCTCCTGGTATGTGATTCGCCGGATGGTTAGCAACATGTATGTTCTGCAAAGCTCGTTGCAGTGGCAGGCGTGGCACGACACCTTAACGCGTTTATATAACCGTGGCGCACTGTTCGAAAAAGCCCGTCCGCTCGCGAAAATGTGTCAGACGCACCAACATCCTTTTTCTGTCATTCAGGTCGATCTTGACCATTTCAAAGCGATTAATGACCGCTTTGGTCATCAGGCGGGCGACCGTGTTCTTTCTCATGCTGCCGGATTAATTAGCAGTTCCTTGCGTGCGCAGGACGTTGCCGGGCGGGTCGGTGGTGAGGAGTTTTGTGTGATTCTGCCAGGCGCGAGTCTGACGGAGGCTGCGGAAGTCGCAGAACGTATTCGCCTGAAGTTAAATGAAAAAGAGATGTTGATTGCTAAGAGTACGACGATACGCATCAGTGCCTCGTTGGGGGTAAGTAGCAGCGAGGAAACCGGTGATTATGATTTTGAACAACTCCAGTCACTGGCTGACCGTCGGCTTTATCTCGCTAAACAGGCCGGGCGTAATCGGGTATGCGCGAGCGATAACGCTTAACGAGCGGAGAAAAAATGGTCCAGCCCTTCACGCCAGCCTTCCGGTCCTTCACGCTGCGTTCGCCAGACGCGGGTCGGATCCTCATCATGCAGATGCACCCCTTCACGGTTTAGCCCTTTCACAATCACCGCGTAATCCATTACCTCCAGTAAGGGCGCATCGTTTGGCCCATCGCCCAGGCCAAGTGTGGTTGGGCGTTTGCCTGATAATTGTTGATAGGTCGCGATAATCCAGTTGGCGGCCTGATCTTTTCCGGCAGAGGCATCCAGGACGTGCCAGAAGCGCGCACCCTGCATAAACTGTAAGCCCAGTTCGTTCAGACGAGCGGTAAATTGTGCCATACGCTCGTCACTGTCGCGCCAGATTAGCGTTACCGACGCCTCATGCAGCTGCGTCAGCGCCGCCTGGCTACGGCTTAATCCCGTCCATTCGGCGATGGTTGCATCGTCGACATCATCGAAAGTCGTGAATTTAAAATGTTCTTTCTCGCGTAGCGTATTTAAAACCTGGCTGATTTCGCCATGGCTAATACCTGAGATGATGCGTGGAAAACCGTCTATATCCTGCCATTGTTCAGCAAGCTGGATCACTGCGCCATTTTCGGCAATCAGTGGTAACCCTTGTAGCCCCAACGTTTTTTGCAAGTACAGCATTTCCGCTGAAGTTTTACTGCTACAGAGAATGACGGGAACATTCGCTTCGCGTAAACGGCTGAGCCAGGGGGCAGCCGGTTGCCAGTCATAACTATGACTGTCCAGCAGGGTGCCATCAAGATCGCTAAAAACCAGTAGTGGTTGTTGAATTGAAAACATGGTCGCGCAGTTCTCCCCTTACCAGGATGATTCTCAAAACAGCACAAATAATCAAAGATGATTTTTTCGGGAGCGATCCCGTTGACGCCAGAGCCACCAAGGGGTGACGCACGTCACATTTCTATTCATAAGTAGCGTTAATCATTCATATCGCGAATATTTTCTTGTCAGCGAAAAAAATTGCGGATAAGGTGATGAACACATCAGATTTCCTGGTGTAACGAATTTTTTAAGTGCTTCTTGCTTAAGCAAGTTTCATCCCGACCCCCTCAGGGTCGGGATTTTTTTATTGTGCATTCAACGATTCACTTCAGAGACGCTGAAGTCATGAATATCCAGTTCGAAGGCATCCGCCAATTCACGCCATGTATGATATTCACGTCCATCGACGCTAACGTGTTCAGAATCGTTCTGGCTGCGATGAACTTCGCTTTCGCTAATTTCATTGATCGCCGCCAGCAGGGCATCGACATCGACGCTGACCTCACGTTTTGCGGTATCGCTGTACTCTTTTGCGGTTTTCATCATCTTTCCTCGCAACCGTTACTCTGTTGTTGCCGCCAGTCGTTAAGTCCGCCTGGCATCTCTTAAGTATAGACCGTCGAGAAAATCAGCACTCGCGCGCGCCTGGCGCTGCCAGAAAAACGAAATTGTTCTACACTGGCACAAAGCCACAGGAGGAAAACGATGAAGGTGAATGATCGGGTAACAGTCAAAACGGATGGCGGTCCGCGTCGTCCTGGCGTGGTACTGGCAGTTGAGGAGTTTAGTGAAGGCACAATGTACCTGGTTTCGCTGGAAGACTACCCGCTCGGCATCTGGTTCTTTAATGAAGCAGGGCATCAGGACGGTATCTTTGTGGAGAAAGCAGAGTAATCTTATTCAGCCTGACTGGTGGGAAACCACCAGTCAGAATGTGTTAGCGCATGTTGACAAAAATACCATTAGTCACATTATCCGTCAGTCGGACGACATGGTAGATAACCTGTTTATTATGCGTTTTGATCTTACGTTTAATATTACCTTTATGCGATGAAACGGTCTTGGCTTTGATATTCATTTGGTCAGAGATTTGAATGGTTCCCTGACCTGCCATCCACATTCGCAACATACTCGATTCGGTTCGGCTCAATGATAACGTCGGCATATTTAAAAAAGAGGTTATCGTTGTCTCTTTTTTCAGAATATCGCCAAGGATATCGTCGAGAGATTCCGGTTTAATCGATTTAGAACTGATCAATAAATTTTTTCTGACCAATAGATATTCATCAAAATGAACATTGGCAATTGCCATAAAAACGATAAATAACGTATTGGGATGTTGATTAATGATGTGCTTGATGCGCTGACTGTTAGAAGCATCATGGATGAAACAGTCCTCATTAATAAACACCACTGAAGGGCGCTGTGAATCACAAGCTATGGCAAGGTCATCAACGGTTTCAATGTCGTTGATTTCTCTTTTTTTAACCCCTCTACTCAACAGATACCCGGTTAAACCTAGTCGGGTGTAACTACATAAATCCATAATAATCGTTGACATGGCATACCCTCACTCAATGCGTAACGATAATTCCCCTTACCTGAATATTTCATCATGACTAAACGGAACAACATGGGTCACCTAATGCGCCACTCTCGCGATTTTTCAGGCGGACTTACTATCCCGTAAAGTGTTGTATAATTTGCCTGGAATTGTCTTAAAGTAAAGTAAATGTTGCGATATGTGAGTGAGCTTAAAACAAATATTTCGCCACAGGAGTATCCTGGAAGATGTTCGCAGGTATTATTTTTCGGATAATCCTTAGGATAACATGATAAACGTTACGGAATTATATTAATGGCAATTCACTAATAATATCAGCCAGCAAATTAAAAATTTCACTGAATAAATGTTCGCAAAAAGGCGCAATTAACGGCATTAATGCCGCCATTAAAGAGATACCGACAGTCAGAGTTAATGGAAATCCAATAACAAAAATGGATAATTGCGGGGCCATACGATTCAGTAAACCTAATGCCAGATTCAGGGTCAGCAGCAGAGTAATGAGCGGTAACGCCAGCATCAGCCCGTTAAGGAAAATCAAACTCCCCGCTTTGGTGAGTGCCAGAAACGCATTGCTGTTCAACGGTTCGCCACCAATTGGCAGGGTGTGAAAGGTATCGACCAGCAGTGAAATCAACCATAAATGACCGTTAAATGTCAGGAACAGCAGTAACGCCAGCATATCCATGATACGGGCTAGAACGGGCATATTTAGATGGCTGGCCGGATCGACAAACGTCGCAAATGACAGCCCCATTTGCAGACCGATAATTTCGCCAGCGGTTCGCACAGCGGCAAAGGCAAATTGCATGGTGAAACCAAGCGCAATGCCGATCAGGATCTGCTGCACGGCCAGCCACAGAGCAAAGAACGAAAAAACAGGAACATCGTTGGCAGGTAATGATGGGGCAATAGCGAACGTGATCATCATTGCCAGACCCAGTTTTACCCGTTTCGGCACGCTGCGTTCGCTCAGAATTGGCGCGGTAGAAATGAGCGCCAGCACGCGCAGTAACGGCCAGAAGTACAGACTTAGCCAGGAAAGCCATTGATCGCTTGTCACCTGCATCATTGTACGGGCTACCCGATGATATACGGCAGGTTAGTGAACAAGGTGCGGACGTAATCCAGCAACAGATTGAGCATCCACGGTCCGGCAATAATAATGGCAATAAATACGGCGATGATTTTTGGAATAAACGACAGCGTCATTTCGTTGATCTGCGTGGCGGCCTGCAAAATACTGATGATAAGGCCCGTGACCAGCGCCACCAGCAACAGCGGGGCAGCCAGTGCCAGCGCGACTTTCATCGCTTCAGTCCCCATCATCATGACCGATTCAGGTGTCATTTTGCCTCTCTAGCTGTAAAAGCTCTGCGCCAGCGAACCGACCAGCAATTGCCAGCCATCCACCAGTACAAACAGCATCAGTTTAAAGGGCAGAGCAATGGTGGCGGGGGGGACCATCATCATCCCCAATGCCATCAACACGCTGGCAATCACCAGGTCGATAATCAAAAAAGGGATGAAAATCGTGAAGCCTATCTGAAATGCGGTTTTCAACTCGCTGGTCACGTAGGCCGGGAGTAAAATGCGCATCGGCACGGCTTCAGGTCCCTGCAACGGGCCAGTATTCGCCAGTCTGGCAAACAACCCTAAATCCGCCTCACGGGTCTGACGCAGCATAAACTCACGCAGCGGCTGCGCCCCTTTTTCCAGCGCCTCCTGCATTGATATTTTCTCTTCGCTGAATGGCTGGTACGCATCGACATAAATTTTGTCGATCACCGGTGACATAATAAAAAAGGTCAAAAATAGTGCCAGCCCCAGCAATACCTGGTTAGGTGGCGCGGAGGGCGTTCCCAGCGCGTTACGCAATAAACCAAAAACAATGATGATGCGGGTGAAACTGGTCATCATCAGTAAAATTGCCGGAATAAACGTCAACGAGGTGATGAACACCAGCGTCTGCACCGGGAGCGACCAGCTTTGTCCACCGCCAGGCAGCGGCTGGCTGGTGATACCCGGCAGTTGCGCGAAGGCGAGGGGCGTAACCAGCCAGAGAAGGACAGGTGCGACAGACAACAAACGACGCATCAGGATCTCCCGCTACGCTTAAGCAAGTTTTTCATGACCGACTGAAAATCGGGCTGCGGTATCTCTTCCGTTGGTGCTGAAGGGGGAAGTTTATGCAGCAGATTGATTTGCCCTGCGGTAACGCCGAGCACCAGCCGTGCATCTTCCACATCGACCACCACAACCCGTTCACGCGCGCCCAGCGAAGCACTGGCGCTAATTTTCAGACCGTTAACGCCAGTGCGTTTCGGGGCAAATCCCAACCGTTTTACCAGCCAGGCAGCAGCGAGGATCAGGGCAATAATGGCGATGAGTGCGCCGCTGACCTGCAGCAGTGGCGCAGCAGAAACCGGCGTGGAAGATTGCACAGTAGCGTGGTTATTCATCACTAACGGCTCAGGCGACGCATTCGCTCAGACGGAGTAATGATATCGGTGATCCGCACGCCATATTTATCGGCAACGACCACCACTTCGCCCTGGGCGATTAAATAACCGTTGATCAGAATATCCAGTGGTTCGCCCGCCAGACCGTCCAGCGCCACGACGGACCCTTGCGTCAGACGCAACAGCTCTTTGATGGTCATCCGCGTACGGCCCAGCTCGACGGTCAGCTTGACCGGAATATCCATTATCAGGTCGATATCCTGCAACGTTCCGCTGACATCACCACCGCCAAATTGCTGGAACACCGCGTCGGCATCGCTTTTGCTGCTGGTTGATTTTTGTTCGCTCAACGCTTCAGCCCACAGATCGTCCATTGCGCCGTTGTTGTCATCGGCCGGATTATTCATGTCACTCATTTGGGCTGTTCCTCGTTCAGAGAATTTAAAATCGGGTTAATCAAATGTTCTATCCGTAACGCATACTGACCGTTGAGAGTGCCGTACTGACTGGTCAGTACCGGAACGCCGTCAACATGAGCGATGATGCGATCGGGTTTTTCTATCGGCAGGACGTCGCCGGGTTTCAGTTTTAAAATCTGCGACAGGCGTAGCGAGATATCGGCAAAGTTGGCGACCAGCTCCAGCTGTGAATGCTGCACCTGGCGCACCAGGTTATCGCGCCAGTTCTGATCTTCATTACGCGAGTTTTCCAGCGGCGGGTTAACCAACAATTCCCGTAGCGGCTCGATCATGCTGAATGGCAGACAGATATTAAATTCGCCGGTCAGGTTGCCAATCTCCACATGGAACGGCGTGTTAACCACAATGTCGTTCGGCGAGGTGGTGATATTGGTAAATTTCACCTGCATTTCCGAACGCACGTACTCAACTTCCAGCGGATTAATCGCCTTCCAGGCGTCGCTATAGCCTTCAAGCGCCAGCTTTAACATGCGGTTGATGACGCGCTGTTCGGTATGGGTAAACTCGCGACCTTCCACTTTGGTCGGGAAGCGTCCATCGCCGCCAAACAGGTTATCCACGGCGATAAACACCAGACTCGGTGAAAACACCACCAGCCCTGTGCCGCGCAGCGGTTTCAGATGGATAAGGTTCAGGTTGGTTGGCACCGGCAGGTTGCGGGCAAATTCATGGTACGGCTGAATGCGGATGGCCCCGACGGTTATATCCGGGCTACGACGCAGCAGGTTGAACAGCCCCATACGAAAATGGCGGGCAAAGCGCTCATTAATGATTTCCAGCGCCTGCAAACGTTCGCGCACAACCCGTCGTTGGGTATTCGGATCGTACGGACGAATGTCACTTTCGCCGCTAACACTGGCTGTCGGTTCGTCTTTGACTTCGCTGTCACCATTCAACAGCGCATCAATTTCAGCTTGAGAAAGAATACTATCGCCCATGTCGTTATCGCAGAATAAAAGCGGTATACAGCACGTCGGTGACATCCTGTTTCGGTTGCCCGGCAACAAGCGGGGTGGAAAGCGTGGTTTTAATCTCGGCAATCAGGTTTTTCTTGCCTTCTTCTGTCGCCAGTACGGCAGCATCCTGACGCGAAAACAGTAACAGCAAACGGCTACGGACTTCCGGCAAATACTCACTCAGCCGCGAGCGGGTAGCTTCATCTTTCAGGCGCAGGGTTATGCCGATATAAAGTACGCGATCTGCATCGCCCAGATTGACCGTAAAGGTATCCAGCGCATAAAAGACCGGGGAGGGCACGACGCGTTGCTGCGCTTTGTCTTCAGCGGCAACCTGATGCGAATGCCAGTAGCTGTAACCTGCGCTGGCACAGGCCGCGAGAGTAATGAATACCAGAATCTGGATCCAAAGCGATCGCTTGCTTTTCTTGCTTATCGCGTAATCAGTCATGTGTTGCGGTCTTCCTGTGTCGCTACTGCTTATCGGCTAATTATCCTGCGTCTTGAGCGCAACAAAGCGGGGAAAAGACGCGGATTACGGTGCTACCTCTGACGTTAGGCGAAAATATCAACGCCGCTGTTGCCTGTTACGCGCCCTTGTAAAGAGACGGGAACCGGAAGCGTATCGTCTTCTTCCCCCGCCAGAGGTTCATGGTTTACTGTGCGTTGGCTTTGCTGTTGTTGGGAAGCGGCCTGCTGCTGACCACTAAAGCTTTCGCCACTGATGTTGCTTTGCCCTAACTGAATGCCACTTTCGGCCAGCTGCGTACGCAGTACCGGCAGCGCTGCTTCCAGGGCGGCGCGTACATGCTGATGCGGTGAAACCATCTGGATTTGTGCCTGGTTATCATCCACTTTGAGGGAGATTTGCACTTCACCTAAATCCTGCGGGTGCAGACGCAACTCTGCACTTTGTTGCCCCTGGCGGGTGAACAGCGAAATATGCTGGCTTAATGATTGTTGCCATTCGTGAGAACCCAGCGGTGCACTCAACACAGGCGCGGCGACGGTGGGCAGTGGCTGTGTCTGGTGTGGAGTAATTAGCGGGCTGGCGGCAGCGGTCACCGGTGACGGTGTGCTGATGACTTCCGCTTTACTCTGGGCTTCTGCTACCAGCGGTGTTAATGGCTGAGCTGGCGTGCCAGGGGCATCATCAGGCTGTGCTGTTGTGAGTTGCGCAGAAGTCAGTTTTGTGAAGAGCGTTGGTTTCTCTGTCGGTAACACGGTTGACGGCGCATCAGTCACTTTGGGCGTATTGTCAAAACCCGGCAACATCGCAAAAAGGGCGCTCAGGCTTGCGGTGACGTCTTCATTCAGATCATCCGCTTTTTCGTCTTTTGCCGTATTGTTGCCAGCCACCGCAGCCAACGTCATCGTTTGAGCGGTGGTTAATGGTGTTGATGTGGATTGTTCGTCGTTGATGACAGGCGGTGTTTCATCCACAGGGATCAGTAAATCCGCTTGTTGCGCATCGGCAAGAATCTCGCTGACCAGCGGCTCGCCTTTTGTCGTGGGCTTATCTGTTGCCACCAGCAACTGGGGGGCCGCTTTGTCGGTAGTTGTCTCGCCTGCTAATGCTTCGCTCAACAACGCGAGAAAATCTTGTGCAGCATCGCTGGCTTTGCCGCCAGGCAATGTGGTGGTGTCAACGTCGGCGGTAATCAAGGGCGCTAAGCGAATCATTCAGGTTTCCTCATGGCGGCGCGCTGGGCGAACTCATCCATCTTTTTCTGATCGAGGCGGTTTTCTACAAGCAGTGCCGCCGTGGATTGCCGTTCCTGCAGTGTCTGCCAGGCCTGCAAACGTTGTTTCTTTTCTCGCCAGCTGTTCAGGGCAATGTCAACTTTCTGCGTCCACTGATTAAGTTGCTGGCGATGCTGAGTAATGGCTTTTTCCAACGTCTGGATAAACTGCTGATAGTTGATCCAGCGGTTGCTGGTCATCCCGGCACTCATATCGCTGTTGAGGTTATTGCGATATTCATTCTGATAATCGATCAGCATTTTGAGCTGTTCTTCCGCCTGCTGACACCCGCGACGCATTTCACCCAGCAGGCGCGCGGCATCCTCTACCTCTTTTTCTGCCAGATCTTTCAGGGTCGCCAGCGCGCCATGTTCTGCCATCTGCCGTTATCTCCTGGGTTATGACACTGTCGGGAAAATACGCTCCAGCCCCTGGAGAGACGCTTCCCAGTCCGCACGTTCAAAAATGCCTTGTTGTAAATAGCCCTCCAGCTGCGGCCACAGGGCGATGGCTTTATCGAGCATCGGATCACTGCCTTTGGCATACGCGCCGACGCTAACCAGATCGCGGTTACGCTGAAAACTCGACAACAGCTGTTTGAAGGTGCGCACTCGCGCGTAATGTTGCTCACTGATCAACGCCGTCATTGCGCGGCTGATCGACGCTTCAATATCGATAGCCGGATAGTGCCCGGCTTCCGCCAGTCGGCGAGACAGCACAATGTGACCGTCGAGGATTGCCCGCGCGGAGTCGGCAATGGGGTCCTGCTGGTCATCGCCCTCGGTGAGCACGGTATAAAACGCGGTAATCGAGCCGCCGCCGCTAATGCCATTTCCGGCACGCTCGACCAGTGCCGGTAATTTGGCAAACACCGACGGGGGATAACCTTTAGTGGCGGGTGGTTCGCCAATCGCCAGCGCAATTTCACGCTGGGCCATCGCGTAGCGGGTGAGGGAGTCCATAATCAGCAACACATGCTGACCACGATCGCGAAAATCTTCGGCAATGCGCGTGGCATAGGCGGCACCCTGCATTCGCAGGAGAGGAGAAACATCCGCCGGAGCGGCAATCACTACTGAGCGTGCACGCCCTTCAGCACCGAGGATATTCTCAATAAAATCTTTTACTTCACGCCCACGTTCACCAATCAAACCCACGACAATGACATCGGCGCGGGTGTAACGGGCCATCATCCCCAGCAGCACACTTTTACCAACGCCAGATCCGGCAAACAGCCCCATACGCTGCCCGCGCCCAACGGTAAGCAGGGCATTGATTGGGCGCACGCCGGTGTCCAGCACATGTTCAATCGGTGTACGTTGCAACGGGTTAAATGGCGGGGTAATCAGCGCACCGGTTTCCGTCGTATCGGGGGAGGGGAGGCCATCGAGCGGTTTACCGCTGCCGTCCAGAACACGACCTAATAACGCCGGACCGAGCGGTAACTGCTTGCCGCTTTGCAGCCCTTCTGCCGAAATGTTTTTGGCATAAACACGCGCGCCGGGCAGGACACCTTCGACTTCCTCCAGCGGCATTAAAAACAGCCGTTGACCGTTAAAGCCAACGACTTCGCTTTCTACTTCGTGCGTTTCGCTGCCGTTCTGGCGCTCAATGACACAGGTTGCGCCGAGCGGCAATTGTAATCCGGTGGCTTCCAGCACCAGCCCGGTAGCGCGAGTTAATCGCCCATAGCGACGTACCGCAGGCAACTGCGCCATTTTGGCTTCAAAGTTATCCAGCGTGGTTAGCCAGCGAGTCAGGCGCGTGGTCATTACACCACTCCTGGTGCTGCCAGACGGCAGAGTTCTTGCCAGCGAGTGGCGACACTGGCGTCGAGATCGCCTTCATCGGCGGAGACTTTGCAACCGCCAGGATGGAGTGTGGGATCGCCCCGCAAGCGCCAGCCATGCAAACTTAAGGTTGCGCCGAGCATATCATCCACACGTTGCAGATCATCCGGGTGCACGCGCAGCTGTGGTTTACCGCTGAATAACGGTTCTTGCTGCAACAACTGTTGGATCTGTTTGATCAGTGCCGAGTTATCCACTGTTGGCGTCTGACCGATCACCTGACGTGCCGCCTCCAGCGCCATCTGCATCAGGCGCGAAGCAATCACACTATCAAGCGCATCAAGGGTAGTTTGAAATTCGCTGACCAGTTGCTGCATCCGGGCATGAATTGGCGCTTGTTGAGACTTCGCCTCTGCCAGACCTTGCTCCAGCCCCCGGGCCAGTCCTTCCTGATAGCCCTGCTCATGACCTTGCTGGCGACCTTCGGCAATCCCCGCCTGATAACCTTGCTCATGGGCCTGCATTTGCAGTTGCGCCAGTTGCTGCTCAAGGCTGGGTTCGGCCTCTTCAATGATGGTTTCTTCCGGCTCGACCATGGGCACAAACTCTGCCTGTGGTGGCGCGAGATCGTCCGGCGTCCAGGTTTTCCACGGCAGATTATCAGACATAGGTATCCTCGCCGCTGCCAATTACCATCTCGCCAGTTTCGGCAAGGCGGCGCACAATCAGCAGAATCGCTTTCTGTTCGTTTTCCACCTGCGACAGACGCACCGGACCACGGTTGGCGAGATCGTCGCGCAGAATATCGGCGGCACGCTGCGACATATTGCGCAGGAATTTCTCGCGCAGTGGCTGCTCGGCCCCTTTCAGCGCGATCAACAGCGATTCGGAATCCACTTCCTGCAACAGACGCTGAATGCTGCGATCGTCGACATCCACCAGATTTTCGAACAGGAACATCTCGTCGATAATTTTTTGCGCCAGCTCGCCGTCGAATTCGCGCACGGCGGTAATAACGGCTTCTTCCTGCTGAGTTTTCATCAGGTTGATAATTTCGGCTGCCGTTCTCACGCCGCCCATTTTGCTGCGCTTGAGATTCTGACCGTCGAGCAAGCCATTCAGTACTTCGGTCAGTTCCGCCAGCGCGGCTGGCTGCACGCCGCCAAAGGTGGCGATACGCAACATCACGTCGTGGCGCAGACGTTCATCGAACAACGCCAGAATATCGGCGGCCTGGGCGCGCTTCAGATGCACCAGAATGGTGGCGATAATTTGCGGATGCTCATCGCGAATCAGATCGGCGGCACTCTGCGGCTCCATAAAGTTGAGCGTTTCAATACCGCTGGCGGTATCGCGAGTTTCGAGAATATCTTCCAGCAGGCTGGCGGCACGTTCCTCACCCAGAGCTTTGACCAATACCGAACGCAGATAATCGTTGGCGTTGATATTCAGTGCGGCAAACTGTTCAGCTTCTTGCTCAAACTCCGCCAGCACATCGGTTAGCTGCTTGTTGGAGATCTGCGTGACGTTCGCCATTGCAGCGCTCAGGGTTTGCACTTCGCGCTGGGAGAGGTGCTTGAACACCTCTGCCGCCCGGTCTTCGCCAATGGTCATCAGCAGGATGACGCTTTTATCGGTGCCTGTCAGGTTACTCATGATCGTTATTTATCCACTGGCGAATGACCAGCGCCACCACGCGCGGATCGTTATCAGACATTTCACGGATACGCTGGCTCATGACTTCTGCCCCCAGACGTTGGTTAGCGCGTCGTTGTTGGAGTTGTTCGTCTTTGCTCAGGCGGACTTCCACCGCATCTTCCACTTCCTCACGGGCCTGCGCCTGTTGCTGTACAGCTTTCATCGCCTCGGCGCGACGTGTTAACTGCGGGCGTACCGCTTTCCGCCACAGCAGCCACGCCACCAGCAGTACCAGCAACCAGCGACCGGCAGCCAGCAACTGATCGATAAACGCTTGCTGTTGCCAGAACGGCAGTTCTCCGCCGCTTTCGTCACTGCTATTGAACGGCGAGTTAACGACATTGAGCGAGTCACCGCGTTTTTCAGAAAAGCCCATCGCCTCGCGGGTCAGATCTTCAATTTGCTTCATCTGTTCGTTGCTGAGAGGCAATGGTTTACCGTCTGGCAAGGTTTTGTAATTCACCACTACCGCGACTGACAGACGTTGCACATCGCCCACGTTCATTTTGGTATGACGAATGGTGCGATCGACTTCGTAGTTACTGGTTTCATTCCGCTGTGTGCTACGCGGCCCGCTATTGCTGGTGGTGCTCGCCTGCTGCTGGCGGTTATTTTGATTTGCCGGAGGCGTGCTGATTGGCGCGTTATTCGCAGGTGCCGGTTGATTCGACAACGCCCCCGGTACGCCGCCCGGATAACCGGAACCGCTTTGCTCGCTCTCATTAAGCTGGCGTGAACGAAGCGCCGCATGAGATTCATCACCGTTAGGGCGATACTGTTCTTCCGTTTGTTCTTTACTGGCGAAGTCCAGCTGCGCCGTGACCTGGGCGTGAATATTACCGTTACCAACAATAGGCGACAGGATTGCTTCAATACGCCGCTGAATACGGCCTTCGACATCGCTGGCATATTTCAACTGAGCATCATTAAGATCGCGCCCGCTGGTATTGGACTGGGTTAACAGATGTCCGCCCTGATCCACCAGCGTGACGTTTCCCGGCGGCAGACCAGCAACGGCGCTGGAAACCAGATGCACAATGGCGCTAATTTGCCCTTCATCGAGTGCGCGGCCGGGTAACAGATTTACCGTCACCGATGCAGAAGGGGATTTTTGTTCACGGACGAATAAAGACGGTTTCGGCATTGCCAGATGTACGCGCGCCCCTTTTACCGGGCCGATAGTTGCGATGGTACGAGAAAGCTCGCCTTCCAGCGCCCGCTGATAATTCACCTGTTCGCTGAACTGGCTGATACCAAACTTTTCCTGATCGAGTAGTTCGAAACCGACCGCGCCGCCTTTGGGCAAACCTTGTTGTGCCAGGCGCAGACGCAGTTCGTGAACTTTATCTGCCGGAACTTCAATAGCGCCGCTGGCTTCGCTGAAGCGGTAAGGAATATTCATTTGCGTCAGTTGGTTGACAATTGCGCCACCATCCTGATCGGAAAGATTGCTGAATAATGTGCGGTAGTCGGGGGCTTTCGCCCACAGGATCAGTGCGACCATGACCGCCACTGCCGCGGAACCGGCAACAATCAATGGAATTTTCGGATTCGCACGCAGGCGATTAAGCCACTCAAGAGATTTTGTCTGGGCTGCAGTCGCATTCATCGCGCACCTCGTGGCTGATTATGGACGGCGTTATTGGCAAAGTGGAACAAGACTCACTCCCGGGTCAGCAAACTCGAAAAATTGACGCTGCCATTATTTGTGCTTTCGTTTTTTTCTATCCGCCAATAAACCCGTTTTTTTGTTGCTATTTAGCGCCTTTGTCTTATTGACTTACTGGTAGGCTTTGCTACCAGAAATTATCCAGGAGACGAAAATGTCAGCGATACAGGGGATTGAAGGGGTTATCAGCCTGTTACAGGCTACGGCGATGAGTGCGCGTGCGCAGGATTCACTGCCGCAACCGACCATTAGTTTTGCCGGGCAGCTGCACGCCGCGCTCGATCGCATTAGCGATACACAAACAGCTGCCCGCACGCAGGCAGAAAAATTCACCCTCGGTGAACCCGGCGTGGCGTTAAACGATGTGATGACCGATATGCAAAAAGCCTCAGTTTCTATGCAAATGGGGATTCAGGTGCGTAATAAGCTGGTGGCGGCGTATCAGGAAGTGATGTCCATGCAGGTGTAGGTTTTGTAACCTGTTGTTAATTACATCCCATCTGCCCGCGTGGGGCATGGATGGGGCAAACTCACTTAATTTCTGGTTTAAAATGGATACCTGATCCTGAAAGTTTTCTGCCATCCACGATCCGTAAACGCGATAATATGTTTTGTCTTCGCTTTGCTCATAGGAAGAGTGAACTCTTTTGTTAGCCTGGGGTTCCTTCTGATCATTATTGTTCCTGCCTTTATCTCTTGCCACGCCAGAGCCCCCTGGATACACATACACCAGGATGAAAACGGTGAGTTGTGTTCAAACTGTAGTACAATTCTCTCCAGTATGAACAGGAAAGAATATGCTATGAACCCTTATATTTATCTTGGTGGCGCAATACTTGCAGAGGTCATTGGTACAACCTTAATGAAGTTTTCAGAGGGGTTTACACGGTTATGGCCCTCTGTTGGCACAATTATTTGCTATTGTGCATCATTTTGGTTATTAGCTCAGACACTGGCTTATATACCTACAGGGATTGCTTATGCTATCTGGTCAGGAGTCGGTATCGTTCTGATTAGTTTGCTTTCCTGGGGATTTTTTGGCCAACGACTGGACCTGCCAGCCATCATAGGCATGATGTTGATTTGTGCCGGTGTGTTAGTCATTAACTTGTTGTCACGAAGCGCACCGAATTAAAAAATAATCATCCTTGAGATAACAGGAATCTGATTTGTGCATATTATGGCTAATGTTCGGGGCAACTTTATAATTATGATTGCATTTGCGCGATCATTGCGCCTTTTTGCATAATGAGATCAATGCACATCAAATAAAATAACGATAGGTCACAACAAAGAGGTTTTTATGAAAAAACTTATCGTTTCAAGTGTATTGGCATTCATAACATTTTCTGCGCAGGCCGCAGCATTTCAGGTCACTAGTAATGAAATAAAAACAGGAGAGCAACTTACAACGTCTCATGTATTTTCTGGATTTGGGTGTGAGGGGGGTAATACATCGCCCTCATTAACCTGGTCTGGTGCTCCAGAAGGCACCAAAAGCTTTGCCGTAACTGTGTATGATCCAGATGCGCCTACAGGCAGCGGATGGTGGCACTGGACTGTTGCTAATATTCCAGCAACGGTAACATATTTGCCCGCTGATGCAGGAAGACGTGATGGTACAAAACTTCCGACTGGTGCTGTCCAAGGCCGAAATGATTTTGGCTATGCGGGATTTGGTGGAGCATGTCCTCCCAAAGGAGATAAACCCCATCATTACCAGTTTAAAATATGGGCTCTAAAAACTGATAAGATTCCTGTGGATTCTAATTCCAGCGGAGCGTTAGTTGGTTATATGCTTAATGCCAATAAAATTGCAACCGCTGAGATAATACCCGTTTATGAGGTAAAGTAGGATAAGAGTATGCTGGCAAAAGATAGGACTAACCTAAAGATTGAAGAAATACGGATGCATAAACATCATGAGATTCACAGGGTTAAGCCTCTTATGCCAGCTTTATGTCGTATCCGTCAGGGAAAAAAAGTTATCAATTGGGAGACGCATAGTCTAACTGTTGATAATAATCAGATAATATTATTTCCCTGTGGATATGAATTTTATATTGCGAATTACCCAGAAGCAGGTCTTTATCTTGCAGAAATGCTTTATTATCCCATTGATCTAATTGAAAAGTTCCAAAATCTTTATGCGATAACCGATCAAATTCGTAACACGACAGGTTTCTGCTTACCTCAGAATCCCGAGTTAATATATTGTTGGGAGCAACTAAAAACATCTATTTCCCGAGGTTTCTCAACGCAAATTCAGGAACACTTAGCAATGGGCGTTCTACTTTCATTAGGAGCACATCATGTTAATTGTTTACTTTTATCAGATAGTAAACAATCATTAATAAGTCGTTGTTATAACCTAATGCTATCCGAACCTGGAACAAAATGGACAGCAAACAAGGTAGCGAGATATCTCTACATTTCTGTTTCCACATTGCATCGCCGTCTGGCAAGCGAGGGAGTAAGTTTTCAAAGTATATTGGACGACGTGAGGTTAAATAATGCGTTGTCTGCTATACAAACGACAGTAAAACCCATCAGCGAGATTGCCAGGGAAAATGGTTACAAGTGTCCTTCTCGTTTTACTGAAAGGTTCCATAATCGTTTTAAGATAACACCAAGAGAGCTAAGAAAAGCGTCCAGAGAGTAAAAGTATTTTATGAAGGAGCAACAGCATCGATTTTTATTTTGGAAAATAAATACAGCATACTCAACCTATTGGAGCCTGAACAATCCGGTGACTTCTGCGCTAATCGGGGACGTTTATAAGCACATATAATTGATACTATCTTCCTCCATCACAATTTCAGAAATGCACGTGTGATTTTTTTGCATCCGGCGTTTGGACTATGTGGAGTTCAAGAGTGGGAAAGTTACAAGAGGTTGAGGGGATAATTAAAGGGATGCTTATGACATTAGATATCCGGATAGGTACGGATATCGTTGTTATTAAATCTAGTTCGTTGTTATTAAATCTGGTTTATACGTTAAGATGCAGCTACAGCAGAAATTGCCACTGTTAATTTTTTCATCGTGAGCCCTTTTATTTGAACTATTATTTAAAAATGATGTCACTGCACTATAAATATTCATCCAATCAATGAGATTATTTCAAGATGTAAGTTTTAGTTTCTCATTTAAATTGTGAAGTAGATCCCTATCTTTATCTGAACTGTTTCTATTGCACACAATGCATGACTATTTTGTGAACGAATATAAATTTGGTAGTCAAATCATATTAAAGGTTGTTATTTATGATTGACTCATAATTTATTTAATTTAAATAGCCTAGAAATAACCATGGAAATTATTTGCATGATGTTTGTTTGGATTTATTAATGTAATTGAGGTGGTTTTATTTAATACGCAATATAGCGCCGCTTGATATTAGTTCTATTTTTTTTGCGTAAGATAGATGAGACAAACTGAGACGCATAATGGTTTGCAAGGCTCTAATACTTTGATGTTGAGGATGTGATGGGGCATGTACGGGGCATAGTACAATGATGTCCATGCTGGTGTAGATAATCTCCAGGCTTATCCGGTGCGCCGTAAAACCCCGTCCTTCAGGGCAGGGATATAAGGCGCGGTTTTCCACCTAACCAGGTGTTTGCTGTTGTTCAATGTATTGGCGGATGACGGATATTGGCGCACCTCCGCAGCTACTGGCAAAATAGCCAGCACTCCACAAAACGCCTTTGTAGTAATACCTGACTGCAATATCTGGTCGATCTCGTCGCAGTCACCTACCCGATACGCCTTTGAGGCTGTTTACCAGACTGGATATCGCCAGTTTGGGAGGATAGTTAATTAACAAATGGACGTGATCTGGTTCGCCATCCATTTCAACCAGTTCAGCTTCAAAATCAGCACATACATTTGAAAAGTAAGTGCGTAGTTTTTCTGTCGCGTCATGGTCAAAAATCTGACGTCGGTATCTGGTGACAAAGACCAGGTGAACATGCATCAGGAAAACACAATGCCTTCCACGCCAGATATCTGTTTCTTTTTTCACAGACCAAAGTATCATTTGGCCTGTGAAACGACTACAGGCATTTAAATTCCAGTTAAGACCCGGTGGTCAACAGGAGCGTGAAATGAGGCGCTTCGCAGGCGCATGTCGTTTCGTTTTCAATCGTGCTCTGGCACGTCAGAATGAGAATCATGAGGCCGGTAATAAATACATCCCTTACGGGAAAATGGCTTCCTGGCTGGTTGAGTGGAAAAATGCCACTGAAACGCAATGGCTTAAAGATGCCCCGTCACAGCCATTGCAACAGTCACTGAAAGACCTTGAGCGGGCTTACAAAAACTTCTTCCAGAATCGGGCTGCTTTTCCCCGATTCAAAAAGCGGGGACAGAATGATGTATTCCGCTACCCGCAGGGCGTTAAGCTCGATCAGGAAAACAGCCGTATTTTTCTGCCGAAACTGGGCTGGATGCGCTACCGGAACAGCCGTCAGGTCACGGGTGTTGTGAAAAATGTCACTGTCAGCCAGTCCTGCGGTAAGTGGTACATCAGTATTCAGACAGAAAGTGAAGTATCAACTCCGGTTCACCCTTCAGCATCAATGGTCGGGCTGGATGCTGGCGTGGCTAAACTCGCCACGCTGTCAGATGGCACAGTCTTTGAGCCTGTAAACAGTTTTCAGAAAAACCAGAAGAAGCTGGCGAGACTTCAGCGACAGTTAAGCCGCAAGGTCAAATTCAGCAACAACTGGCAGAAGCAGAAACGCAAAATACAGCGACTGCATTCCTGTATCGCAAATATCCGCAGGGACTACCTTCACAAAGTCACAACGACCGTCAGCAAAAACCACGCAATGATAGTCATTGAGGATTTGAAGGTCAGCAACATGTCAAAGTCAGCAGCGGGTACGGTCAGCCAGCCGGGGCGCAATGTCCGGGCAAAATCAGGTTTAAACCGTTCGATACTGGATCAGGGCTGGTATGAAATGCGCCGCCAGCTTGCGTACAAGCAGCTCTGGCGTGGCGGTCAGGTGCTTGCTGTTCCGCCAGCGTACACAAGCCAGCGTTGCGCGTGCTGTGGTCATACAGCGAAAGAAAACCGCCTGTCACAAAGTAAATTCAGATGCCAGGTATGTGGATATACAGCGAACGCCGATGTAAACGGCGCTCGTAACATTTTAGCGGCGGGGCACGCCGTTCTTGCCTGTGGAGGATGTCAACAAACAGGTTGAATTAACTCCGCGCCCTGGTTTTTGACATTACCTACCGCGCGCGATACCGGGTGCCAGGAGAACTGGTTTGCTGGCACACAGCCACTGGCCGCGATTTCTGAGGCTTCTTTACCGCCAATGTCTTGCCGCATCCATTCCCGCGCAGCTTCTGGCGACAGTACCAGTGGGCGGCGGTCATGAATGTCTACCAGACCCTGGTCTGCTGCAGCAGTGACAATTAAAAATCCTTCGGCTTCGTCACCACGCTCAAATGGTGTGCTACCTATCGCGGCCATAAAAATAGGTTGCCCATCAGCGCGATAGATAAAATAAGGCTGTTTTTTGTCGCCTTCTTTTTTCCACTCAAACCAGCCATCGGCAAAACAGATTGCCCGACCATGTTGCCAGAGCGGTTTAAACATACGACTGGTGGCCGCAGTTTCTACGCGGGCGTTAATCAGCGGCGGTTTATCCCACCATCCGGGAGCATATCCCCAGAAAACCGGATCCAGATGAAGGTGTTCATCACGTTCACTGAGCAGAAGAACTTTGGTTCCCGGCGCGACGTTGTATCTGCCAATGGGTTCGGGATCGTAGGGAATATCGCGTTCAATATCTTCCGCGAGAAGCGCAAGGTAATCTTCACGCGTTTGGGATTGGGCAAAGCGTCCACACATAGAAACCTCCTGAGATCATACTGAAAAGAATAGGAGAGGGGGTGGGTAAAATCTATGTGATACAAAGGTAACGATGTTCCCGCTGTGGGTCACAGCGGGAATGAGGGATTACTTCTGAATTAAATAACGAATGGTCGGCCCGTCTTGCTGAATATCCAGCACCGTATAGCCGTGATTACGCGCATCCAGTGGAATATTATTGATCGACTGCGGACAGTCGCTCACCACTTCCAGGATTTCCCCTTTTTTTAACTGCGGCATCGCCTCAAGGGTTGCGACTGCCGGATAAGGGCAGGGTTCACCCACCATATCAAGGCGGTAATCAGGAACGATATTTTTCATGCGATCTCCTTAGCAGTCTGCGGTGCCGCACGGCGGAAGAAGCGTTTTTCCCAGCCGATAATCAACATCAGCGCAGCAAACAACAGCAAATATGTCACCAGCAGGCCACCCATCGGACCAAAGGTTTTCAGCAGGTTGATTTTGTCCCAGTCGGTGGCCAGCGCCGGAGCGAAATCATCCCAGTAATACGCCAGAATCGTTGAGCCGATCACATTGCCCAGACCGACCCACCAGTAGTGCACCTGGCCTTCTACCGCGCGGTACATCCAGCCGGTTTCGCAGCCGCCAGCCAGCACGATGCCAAAACCAAACAGTAAACCACCAATTACCGCGTTTGGTCCCGCCCACATGATTTTGGGTTCAACGCCTAACTGTACGTAACTGAAGATCCCGATGGCACTCACCGCCATACCAATAATGATTGCTTTCGCCATATGGGTACGTCCGGTGATCCACATATCGCGGAACGCCGAAGTAAAGCAGATTTGCGCACGTTCAATCAGTAAACCAAAGCCGACGCCAAACAGCATTGCCAGCCCCAGTTTGGGTTGGTTCATCGCTGTGAGCAGCGCCCAGCCCAGCATGCCGAAAAAGACCACCATCCCGAGACGAAAACGACGCCGCGCCTGATCCGGTTTTTGCGTCAGCGGTGAGGCGGCAGAAACTTTCTGCATTTTCACGGGAATACGGAAGATGGGCAGCAGGGTAAAGCGCGCGCCAAACCATGAACCAATGGCAGTGGCGATGGCAAAGAACCAGGCATGCAGCGAGAACTGAGGAATACCGGTAAAGAACGCCGCCAGGTTACAGCCCATTGCCAGACGCGCGCCAAAACCGGCGATAATGCCGCCAATGATGGCCTGCATAATGCGGATACGGCTGCGCGGCATTCGCAGTTTGACATTGTTGGCCCACAGCGCTGCGGCAAAGCAGCCGCCAAACATACCGAGGATCATCATCCCGTCGATGCGGGTTAATGGCGATCCTTCCAGATGGATAATTTTAAAGTAACCCCACTCTTCAGCATGGACGCCGAACAGTTGCAGGAGCTGGCCGCCCCAACGGGTAAATTCACCCGTGACAGCCCAAAAGGTGCCAGTAATGCCAAAATAGTAAGTGGAGAGAATACCCGCCGCGATGACCGCGGGGATGGGCGCCCAGAATTTAATCAACCAGGCGTGTTTGAATTGCTGCCATGACATGAATGTAGCCTCTGAACTCAGAAGGTTTGAAACAAGAGTCGCGAATCATACACCATGCAAATTTATTTTCGGGGTAATAATTCACAAAAATAATAGTTAGATCAAATTTCTCTCTGAACCTGGAAAGGCTGGCGACATCAGGGCTTTAATGCCACAATCCTCTTTTCTTCTCATGCAGGACGAATGATGAAAAAACTCGCAATTGCAGGCGCGCTCATGTTGCTGGCGGGCTGTGCCGAAGTCGAAAACTATAACAATGTCGTGAAAACCCCCGCGCCGGACTGGCTGGCGGGCTACTGGCAGACCAAAGGGCCGCAACGTGCGCTGGTCAGTCCGGAAGCAATAGGCAGCCTGATTGTCACTAAAGAGGGCGATACCCTCGATTGCCGTCAGTGGCAGCGGGTGATTGCCGTACCGGGTAAGTTGACATTGATGTCTGATGATCTCACTAACGTTACCGTAAAACGTGAGCTGTACGAGGTTGAGCGTGATGGTAACACCATTGAGTACGATGGTATGACGATGGAGCGTGTGGATCGCCCGACAGCAGAGTGTGCCGCCGCGCTGGATAAAGCGCCGTTACCGACGCCACTGCCGTAATGAAATCTCCCCGGCTTGCCGCCGGGGATGAATTTAAATCACCTCTTCGATAACCCACACGCTGACGCTGCCGCCGTTGCAAAAGAAGGTTGCTTCGCCGTTTTCGTCGGTCACTACGCTCTCTTGCCGGTTCCCCAGAAAATCACGCCAGGTTTTATTGCCGTAATTCTCTCCCAGATGAATGGTTTTTTCGCCATCATCCCCATTCGACATGACCACCACGCAGCCGGGATATTCGTCGGTGCCACTGCGGCTAAAGGCAATGCAGTTCGGATGGTCGAAAAATAACGTCTGTACACCGTGGGCGAAACGCTGACGGGCGAGAATTAACTCATCAAGCTGTTCGATTATTGGCATATCTATCGGATAGGTTTGCCCGTCACCACCGACATCTTCGTAATGCGCACCGTAGAGGTCCGGATAGAACACCGAAGGAACGCCATTTTCCCGCAACAAAATTAAGGCATACGCCAGCGGTTTAAACCACGGTTCGACCGGCGCTTCGAGAGCTTGCAACGGTTGGGTGTCGTGGTTGGCAACGAGCGTCACGGCGTGGAAAGGATCGGCTTCCACTAATGTACCCGTGAAAATCTGCGTCATGTCGTAGTCGCGCCCCATGCGCGATGCTTCATGGAATTTCATCTGCAGCGGCGCATCGAACAGCATGGTTTTGCCCTCCACCTGATCAATATACGTTTGCAGTTTATCGACTTCATGCGACCAGTATTCCGCCACAATAAACAGCGGCTTTGGCGCAACTTCTTGTACGTGTTCGATCCACTCTTTATAAAACCACGCCGGAATATGTTTGACCGCATCAAGACGAAAACCGTCGCATTGCGTTTGTTCCATCACCCAGCGCGCCCAGTATTTAATCTCTTCCGTCACGGCATGATTGCGGAAATCGATATTCTCGCCCATCAGATAATCGAAATTACCTAATTCATCATCAACCTGATCGTTCCAGCCTTCGCCGGTGTAGTCGTTAACAATTTTAAATATGCCATCTTCATCAGGGTTTTCGATATGGTCGATACCGCTAAAACATTTGAAATCCCAGATAAACTGCGAGTATTGCCCGGCACGAGCGGGGAAGGTGTAACGCGTCCAGCCTTCACACTCAATGATTTCTTCGTCAATTTGCGTACGGTCATCAGCATTTACACGCTGCACGCGAATAGCTTCTTTTTCATCCGCGCCCATTTTGTGGTTGACTACCACGTCCAACAGCACCGCAATGTCATTACGTTTCAGGGCGTCAATGGCGGCCAGCAGTTGTGCTTTATCGCCATATTTAGTAGGGATGCTGCCTTTCTGATCAAACTCACCTAAATCAAATAAATCATAGGAGTCGTAGCCGACCGAATACCCGCCCGATGCGCCTTTATAGGCGGGCGGCAACCAGACCATATTGATACCAATATCATTAAAACCGTCGGCGCGCTCGGCCAGTTCAGGCCAGAGCTTACCGCCTTCCGGGTAATACCAGTGAAAACATTGTAACAGCGTGGGATTACGCATTCTTCGACTCCATTCAAGGGGAACATTAGAAGCGTAGCCGTAATCGGATTATTCGCGAGCCATCGACTCATTCAGATTCAAAAGAGGTTATCCTGCGGAGCCAGCACAAAGCCGCCCTGATCGCCATAGGCACTTAACACCGATTTTTGCACCGATGACTGACCGACCAGTTTCGCCAGTTCATCCATCCGAATCTGTAATAACTGCTTTACCTTGCTTTCGTTGTCGAGAATCAGGCGCAGCATCGGGCGGAGCTGCTCCTGCATCGTGGTGGACGGGTCAATCTCTTCAGTCAAATGTGCAATCTCCTGCACCGCATTAACATACGCCATTTCGCTGGCGATGAGTTCGTCCCATTGTTCTTCCGTTGCCAGGCGTAACATGAGCTGGCTTTTTTCGACGAGTTGTTGCCAGGCGAAATACAAATGCGGTGCGTGGTTCATCAGACTGGGTCCTGAATCAAAGAAGGGGAGAGTAACGACTCTTTCCAGGCATCGGCAATATTGCGCATTAATGCTTCCACTTCTTCGACTGCGGAGACATCGTTGCGTAAATTGGCTTGCAGCAAGCGCCTGACCATATAGCTATAAAGAGCAATCAAGTTTTGGGTTAATTCGTCTTTGCTCTCTTCATCAAGACTCACCCGCAGTCCGTTCTCAATGATGTTGATCGCTTTTGACAAAGAGACGCCTTTGCCTTGCTGATTGTTGTCCTGCATAAACAGGCGCGCTCTAACCAGTGCGCTCAGCACTCCATCAAATAGCATGGTGACCAGCTGCTGCTGGCTGGCGCTCATTACGGCGCTTTCGACGCCAATTTGTGCATAGGCTTTTGAGCCGCTCGCGGTATACATGCTGACCTCCGTGATCAGGAATTACTCATTGCAGTAAATTGTTGGCTGAGATAGGTACTGGTGTTATTCAGTTTGCTCATCATGGTATCTAATTGCGTAAACTGTGCAGTGTAACGCGCCACGGTGTCATCAATGCTGGCACTGACGGATAGATACTGTTTGGTCAGTTTTTTCAGTGTGGCGTTAATACTGTCCTGTGCGCTATCAATAATGCCATCATCGGCAAGGTAACCTTTTACCTCGGTGGCAATTTTGGTGGTAATTCCTGTTTCTTTACCATCGCCTACCAGCAATTCACGTACGGATGCTGTATTTTCATTCAGGACTTTTTTGAGTTTATCATCATCAATTTTCAGCTTACCCGTCGTGCCGTCCTGCTTAATCCCGATCTCGTTTAATGTTTTGAAGGCACCGTCGCTGGCACCGTTTGCAAATTGTGCGCGGATGCCGCTTTGAATTGTACGTACAACGCTGTCTCCGAGAAGTGCACCATTATTTTTATCTTGTGCTTCAGCACCTGGGTCTACTTCTTTATATTTTGTCAGGGTGTTAAAGGTGTCAATGAGGGAGTTATATGAATCCACCCAGCCTTTAATTGCTTCGGTTGCTTTATCGTTGCTTTTTGTCACCGTGACCCGGACGTCAGTGACTTTTTTGGTCAAATCGAGAGTCACTCCCTGAGGAGCATCGGTAATTTTGTTACTTGAACGTTCAATATCGATACCGTTAACGTTTAGCTGTGCATTTTGCGCGTTAACCAGTTCCTTCATATTCCCGGTGTTGGTCTTGCTGTCATAAGCCAGCAGATCATTTAATTTACTGTCACCCTCAACAGATATGGTCATTTTATTGGCCAGACCTTCACTGGCGGTCAATACCAATTGATAGTTACCATCTTTGACTTTAACGATACTAGCGGAAATTCCACTATCGGCATCGTTAATGGCTTTGCTGATCTCATCCAATGACGTCTGATCTTTATTGAGCTTGATTTCCAGCGGCTCTTTACGACCGTCTTGGGTAATTTTTATTGTGCGTGTATCTGATGACTCATCACCCAGTGCATCTTTTGTTGATGCAATGATTGTCGGCGAATCAGTTCGTAAAGATTGCGCCTGCGCCAGTTGGGTTACGCTGATGGTATAGATACCGGGAGCAGCACCTGCTTCGGTGGAAACTTTAAGGTCTTCATTGCTACTGGTAACGGTAGTGCTTTTGAACAGATCGGCTTTATTTAACGCAGTATTTGCAGTCTGGAATTTTTCTAATGCACTTTTTAATGTGCCATAGGCTGTCAGACGTGCGGTATTGTCACTCTGTTGCTGAGTAATTGGGTTTAAGCGTTTTTTTTCAGCGATGGTCAGGTTGTTTAGCAATGTATCCAGCGGCAGATTCGAACCAACGCCAAGAGATGTAAATGAAGCCATACCTAATTCCTTTTGATTGCAAACAGTAGATAAGCGGGTTATCGGCAATTTGTGCGCAAAGTTTAATAGTTGATTCACGAAGATGATGCGCAGAGTAGAGTTGTATATTACGGATATTTCAGCCGTTAAGAAAAAACAGGAGAGAAACTAAAATTTTCTAAAGTTCGAAATTCAGGTGCCGATACAAGGGGTACGGTGAGAAACCGTGGGCAACAGCCCAATAACATCAAGTTGTAATTGATAAGGAAAAGATCATGGCACAAGTCATTAATACAAACAGCCTGTCGCTGTTGACCCAGAATAACCTGAACAAATCTCAGTCTTCTCTGAGCTCCGCCATTGAACGTCTCTCTTCTGGCCTGCGTATTAACAGTGCTAAAGATGACGCAGCAGGTCAGGCGATTGCTAACCGTTTTACAGCAAATATTAAAGGTCTGACTCAGGCTTCCCGTAACGCGAATGATGGTATTTCTGTTGCGCAGACCACTGAAGGTGCGCTTTCTGAAATCAACAATAACTTACAGCGTATTCGTGAATTGTCAGTACAGGCCACTAATGGTACAAACTCTGACTCCGACCTGAATTCAATTCAGGATGAAATTACACAACGCCTTAGTGAAATTGATCGTGTTTCTAACCAGACACAATTTAATGGTGTAAAAGTTCTGGCTTCTGATCAGACTATGAAAATTCAAGTAGGTGCGAACGATGGTGAAACCATTGAGATTGCCCTTGATAAAATTGATGCTAAAACCTTGGGGCTTGATAACTTTAGCGTAGCACCAGGAAAAGTTCCAATGTCCTCTGCGGTTGCACTTAAGAGCGAAGCCGCTCCTAACTTAACTAAGGTAAATGCAACTGATGGTAGTGTGGGAGGTGCTAAAGCATTCGGTAGCAATTATAAAAATGCTGATGTTAAAACTTATTTTGGTACCGGTAATGTACAAGATACAAAGGATACAACTGATGCGACCGGTACTGCAGGAACAAAAGTTTATCAAGTACAGGTGGAAGGGCAGACTTATTTTGTTGGTCAAGAGAATAATACCAACACGAACGGTTTTACATTATTGAAACAAAACTCTACAGGTTATGAAAAAGTTCAGGTGGGTGGTAAGGATGTTCAGTTAGCAAACTTTGGTGGTCGTGTAACTGCATTTGTTGAAGATAATGGTTCTGCCACATCAGTTGATTTAGCTGCGGGTAAAATGGGTAAAGCATTAGCTTATAATGATGCACCAATGTCTGTTTATTTTGGGGGAAAAAACCTAGATGTCCACCAAGTACAAGATACCCAAGGGAATCCTGTACCTAATTCATTTGCTGCTAAAACATCAGACGGCACCTACATTGCAGTAAATGTAGATGCCGCTACAGGTAACACGTCTGTTATTACTGATCCTAATGGTAAGGCAGTTGAATGGGCAGTAAAAAATGATGGTTCTGCACAGGCAATTATGCGTGAAGATGATAAGGTTTATACAGCCAATATCA
Source organism: Escherichia sp. SCLE84 (assembly GCF_012584495.1). NCBI lineage: Bacteria > Pseudomonadati > Pseudomonadota > Gammaproteobacteria > Enterobacterales > Enterobacteriaceae > Escherichia > Escherichia sp. SCLE84. Next base: position 234,889 of record NZ_CP051430.1, read on the forward strand.
CGAATAAGACGGCAACCAAAGGTGCTGAACTCAGTGCCTCAGATTTGAAAGCCTTAGCAACCACAAATCCATTATCCAAATTAGACGAAGCTTTGGCAAAAGTTGATAAGTTGCGCAGTTCTTTGGGTGCAGTACAAAACCGTTTCGACTCTGCCATCACCAACCTTGGCAACACCGTAAACAACCTGTCTTCTGCCCGTAGCCGTATAGAAGATGCTGACTACGCAACCGAAGTGTCTAACATGTCTCGTGCGCAGATCCTGCAACAAGCGGGTACCTCTGTTCTGGCACAGGCTAACCAGACCACGCAGAACGTACTGTCTCTGCTGCGTTAATTTACACTTATCGCTCAAACCCCGCCACCGGCGGGGTTTTTTCTGCATGGAATTTACCGGTAACCCCCAAATAACCCCTCATTTCACCCACTAATCGTCCGATTAAAAACCCTGCAGAAACGGATAATCATGCCGATAACTCATATAACGCAGGGCTGTTTATCGTGAATTCACTCTATACCGCTGAAGGTGTAATGGATAAACACTCGCTGTGGCAGCGTTATGTCCCGCTGGTGCGTCACGAAGCATTGCGCCTGCAGGTTCGACTGCCCGCGAGCGTGGAACTTGACGATCTGCTACAGGCGGGCGGCATTGGGTTACTTAATGCCGTCGAACGCTATGACGCCCTACAAGGAACGGCATTTACAACTTACGCAGTGCAGCGTATCCGTGGCGCTATGCTGGATGAACTTCGCAGCCGTGACTGGGTGCCGCGCAGCGTGCGACGCAACGCGCGTGAAGTGGCACAGGCAATAGGGCAACTGGAGCAGGAACTTGGCCGCAACGCCACGGAAACTGAGGTAGCGGAACGTTTAGGGATCGATATTGCCGATTATCGCCAAATGTTGCTCGACACCAATAACAGCCAGCTCTTCTCCTACGATGAGTGGCGCGAAGAGCACGGCGATAGCATCGAACTGGTTACTGATGATCATCAGCGAGAAAACCCGCTACAACAACTGCTGGACAGTAATCTGCGCCAGCGAGTGATGGAAGCTATCGAAACGTTGCCGGAGCGCGAAAAACTGGTATTAACCCTCTATTACCAGGAAGAGCTGAATCTCAAAGAGATTGGCGCGGTGCTGGAGGTCGGGGAATCGCGGGTCAGTCAGTTACACAGCCAGGCCATTAAACGGTTACGCACTAAACTGGGTAAGTTATAACGTCAGTAAATGCCGCACTTTAATTTTGACTACCAGGAGTTCTTAATGATGGTGCAGCACCTGAAAAGACGGCCATTAAGCCGCTATCTTAAAGACTTTAAACACAGCCAGACCCATTGCGCGCATTGCCGTAAATTACTCGATCGCATTACCTTAGTTCGCGACGGCAAAATAGTGAATAAAATCGAGATTTCCCGCCTGGACACGCTGCTTGATGAAAATGGCTGGCAAGTGGAACAACAATCATGGGCGGCATTGTGCCGATTTTGCGGTGATTTACATTGCAAAACGCAGAGTGATTTTTTCGATATTATCGGCTTTAAGCAATTTCTTTTTGAGCAAACTGAAATGAGCCCAGGTACGGTGCGTGAATATGTCGTTCGTCTGCGCCGTTTGGGGAATCATCTACACGAGCAAAATATTTCCCTCGATCAGCTGCAGGACGGTTTCCTTGATGAAATCCTCGCCCCGTGGCTGCCCACCACCAGCACCAACAATTACCGCATCGCATTACGGAAGTATCAACACTATCAGCGTCAAACGTGTACCGGACTTGTGCAGAAATCCTCCAGCCTGCCTGCTTCTGATATATATTAAATAAGAATAAGATGTAGCGGAGTTGTTTTTGTGTTTACAAACAATGGCTCTACACTGCAAACAGACATAACAACATTCGGGGTGAATATGAAATTAGCACATCTGGGACGTCAGGCATTGATGGGTGTGATGGCCGTGGCGCTGGTTGCGGGCATGAGCGTTAAAAGTTTTGCAGATGAAGGTCTGCTTAATAAAGTCAAAGAGCGCGGCACGCTGCTGGTAGGGCTGGAAGGAACTTATCCGCCGTTCAGTTTTCAGGGGGATGACGGCAAATTAACCGGTTTTGAAGTGGAATTTGCCCAACAGCTGGCAAAACATCTTGGCGTTGAGGCGTCACTAAAACCGACCAAATGGGACGGTATGCTGGCGTCGCTGGACTCTAAACGCATTGATGTGGTGATTAATCAGGTCACCATTTCTGACGAGCGCAAGAAAAAATACGATTTCTCTACCCCTTACACCATTTCCGGTATTCAGGCGCTGGTGAAAAAAGGTAACGAAGGCACCATTAAAACGGCTGCTGATCTGAAAGGCAAAAAAGTGGGTGTCGGTCTGGGCACCAACTATGAAGAGTGGCTGCGGCAGAATGTTCAGGGCGTCGATGTGCGTACCTATGATGATGACCCGACCAAATATCAGGATCTGCGCGTAGGCCGTATCGATGCGATCCTCGTTGATCGTCTGGCGGCGCTGGATCTGGTGAAGAAAACCAACGATACGCTGGCAGTAACCGGTGAAGCATTCTCCCGTCAGGAGTCTGGCGTGGCGCTGCGTAAAGGAAATGAAGACCTGCTGAAAGCGGTGAATGATGCAATTGCGGAAATGCAAAAAGACGGCACTCTGCAAGCTCTTTCCGAAAAATGGTTTGGTGCTGATGTGACCAAATAATCAGCATAATGACAAAAAAGGGCGCTTTCACTAGCGCCTTTTTTATTTACGCGTTTTCAGCGTGCATAATAAGAAAATCACAACAACACACATCGGAGGCTGTTATGCCACTGCATAATTTAACCCGTTTTCCACGGTTGGAGTTTATCGGCGCGCCAACGCCGCTCGAATATCTGCCGCGCTTTTCTGATTATCTTGGACGGGAAATTTTCATCAAACGGGATGACGTCACACCCATGGCAATGGGCGGCAATAAATTACGTAAGCTGGAATTTCTCGCGGCAGATGCCCTGCGCGAAGGTGCCGATACGCTGATTACTGCCGGCGCGATCCAGTCTAACCATGTGCGCCAGACTGCCGCAGTCGCGGCGAAACTCGGTCTGCACTGCGTGGCGCTGCTGGAAAATCCTATTGGCACAACCGCAGAAAACTATTTAACCAACGGCAATCGTTTGTTGCTGGATCTGTTCAATACCCAGATTGAAATGTGCGACGCACTGACCGATCCCAATGCCCAACTGGAAGAGCTGGCGACGCGAGTCGAAGCACAAGGCTTTCGCCCGTATGTCATTCCGGTTGGCGGTTCTAATGCTCTGGGCGCGCTGGGTTATGTGGAGAGTGCGCTGGAAATCGCGCAACAGTGTGAAGGGGCGGTTAATATTTCGTCGGTGGTGGTCGCATCGGGCAGTGCCGGAACTCACGCCGGATTGGCTGTTGGGCTGGAACACCTGATGCCTGAAAGCGAACTGATTGGCGTGACCGTGTCGCGTTCCGTTGCCGATCAATTGCCGAAAGTGGTTAACCTACAACAGGCGATTGCGAAAGAACTGGAGCTGACCGCATCAGCGGAAATTTTACTCTGGGATGACTATTTTGCACCTGGCTACGGCGTGCCGAACGACGAAGGCATGGAAGCAGTGAAATTGCTGGCGCGTCTGGAAGGCATTCTGCTTGATCCTGTGTATACCGGAAAAGCGATGGCGGGGCTGATTGACGGTATCAGTCAGAAACGCTTCAAAGATGAAGGGCCGATTCTGTTTATTCATACCGGCGGCGCGCCTGCGCTGTTCGCCTATCATCCCCACGTTTAGCTCCGGGAACGCTCATGCAAGAAAGTATACAACTGGTTATTGATTCCTTGCCGTTCCTGTTGAAAGGGGCTGGGTATACGCTGCAACTCAGTATCGGCGGCATGTTTTTTGGCTTACTGCTCGGGTTTATTCTCGCGCTGATGCGCCTGTCGCCAATCTGGCCCGTGCGCTGGCTGGCGCGTTTTTATATCTCTATTTTTCGTGGTACGCCGCTCATCGCACAACTGTTTATGATCTATTACGGCCTGCCGCAGTTTGGTATCGAATTAGATCCCATTCCGTCAGCAATGATTGGTCTGTCGCTGAACACTGCCGCCTATGCCGCCGAAACGCTGCGCGCCGCCATTTCTTCTATTGATAAAGGTCAGTGGGAAGCCGCTGCCAGTATTGGTATGACGCCGTGGCAGACCATGCGTCGCGCGATTTTGCCACAGGCGGCGCGGGTGGCGTTGCCGCCGCTGTCGAACAGCTTTATCAGTCTGGTAAAAGATACGTCGCTGGCCGCGACAATCCAGGTGCCGGAGCTGTTCCGTCAGGCGCAGTTGATTACCTCGCGCACGCTGGAGGTGTTCACCATGTACCTGGCGGCTTCGCTCATCTACTGGATCATGGCGACAGTATTATCGACGTTGCAGAACCATTTTGAGAATCAACTTAATCGCCAGGAGAGAGAACCAAAATGAGTGCCATTGAAGTTAAGAACCTGGTGAAAAAATTTCACGGTCAGACGGTGCTGCACGGTATCGACCTCGAGGTAAAGCCTGGCGAAGTGGTGGCAATTATCGGTCCGAGTGGTTCCGGCAAAACCACGTTGCTACGCAGCATAAATCTGCTGGAACAACCGGAAGCGGGAACGATCACCGTTGGCGATATCACTATTGATACTGCACGTTCATTAAGTCAGCAAAAATCGCTGATTCGCCAGTTGCGTCAGCACGTCGGGTTTGTCTTCCAGAACTTTAATTTGTTTCCGCATCGTACGGTGCTGGAAAACATTATTGAAGGGCCGGTGATCGTCAAAGGCGAACCGAAAGAAGAGGCCACGGCGCGCGCTCGCGAGCTGCTGGCGAAAGTTGGGCTGGCCGGTAAAGAAACCAGCTATCCACGTCGTTTGTCTGGCGGTCAACAGCAGCGTGTTGCGATTGCGCGTGCGCTGGCAATGCGTCCTGAGGTGATTTTGTTTGACGAGCCAACGTCAGCGCTGGATCCAGAGCTGGTGGGCGAAGTCCTGAACACAATCCGCCAGCTGGCGCAGGAAAAGCGCACGATGGTGATTGTGACGCACGAAATGAGCTTTGCCCGGGATGTTGCGGACCGGGCGATTTTTATGGACCAGGGGCGGATAGTCGAGCAGGGGACAGCAAAAGCGTTATTTGCTGATCCCCAGCAGCCTCGCACCCGCCAGTTCCTCGAGAAGTTTCTGCTGCAATAATAAGAAAAAATCAGCCCCGACGATTCACCTGTCGGGGCGGGACGCCATTTCAAGCGTGATAAAACTGCTTAACAAATCAGCATAACTCATTAATAACATAAGAGAATGCGATGGCTTGCAAAAGTAATTCATTGCCTGAATAATATAAATTATATATAAATCTTATTTATGTGATAGTTTGAATTATCATTATAAATGATACTCACTCTCAGGGGCGTTGCGGTTTACTATGCAGGATACGGATTTTTTCAGCTGGCGTCGCACGATGCTGTTGCGTTTTCAGAGGATGGAGGCCGCAGAAGAGGTCTACCATGAAATAGAGCTTCAGGCTCAGCAGCTGGAGTACGATTACTATTCGTTATGTGTTCGCCACCCGGTACCATTCACGCGACCTAAAGTGGCTTTCTACACCAATTACCCTGAGTCGTGGGTTAGTTATTATCAGGCAAAAAATTTTCTCGCAATTGATCCGGTGCTGAACCCTGAAAACTTTAGTCAGGGCCATTTAATGTGGAATGATGACTTATTCAGCGAAGCACAGCCGTTATGGGAAGCCGCGCGCGCACATGGTTTACGCCGCGGTGTCACTCAGTATTTAATGCTGCCAAATCGGGCGTTGGGCTTTTTGTCCTTTTCCCGTTGCAGCGCTCGCGAAATACCCATTCTTAGTGATGAACTGCAATTAAAAATGCAGTTACTGGTGCGCGAAAGTCTGATGGCTCTGATGCGTTTAAATGATGAAATAGTGATGACGCCAGAGATGAATTTCAGCAAGCGCGAAAAAGAAATTCTGAAATGGACGGCGGAAGGGAAGACATCAGCAGAGATAGCGATGATTTTGTCAATCTCTGAGAATACGGTCAATTTCCATCAGAAAAACATGCAGAAAAAAATCAATGCACCAAATAAGACCCAGGTGGCCTGTTACGCGGCCGCTACTGGCTTAATTTGATCGCTTTTCTTTCTGCGTGCCAGATGCAAAAACCGGCTGAAAGGCACGCTCTCAGCCGGTTTTATATTACTGACGGTAGGCTTGTTTAATTTGCTTAACCGTTTTGGAAAATACTGCAGCCTGGGTTTCGTCTTCGATCAGCGCAAGCTGTTTTTCCATCTTTAACATCACGCGGCCCGCGTCAGCTTGTCCCATCGCCTGCAGCATCAGCGTCAGCATCGCTTTCAGGCAGGAGACTTCATTTGCCAGTTCTTGATTATTCTCGGCAGTAGAAAAATCAGGCGTACTCATTTATTTTCCTCGTCATGTTGCAATGAAAATTTGCGGTGAAAAATGTTAAGGCGGCGGAGTATACCATAAGCTTTGCTAAAAATAGCAGTGGTTGTTTTTTGAGCGTGATATCGGCAGTGCTATAAAATACGTTAATATAATGACCAATAAATATTTTTATCATGAATGTTTTTTGCCCGTATTGTTCGGGTTAATTAATGTTACATATTCAGCGGGCTGATTTTCATTTTTGCTGAATAAAGTCAATTTTTGTCACATTTCATCGTAGGGCTTACTGTGAAACGATCCGGTAAGCCGTTGGTGACGGGCGTGACCATAACTGTGGACAATCGAATTGACAAAAACGAGAGAAAAATCGAATACCCACCATTTTTAACGTTTCAAAGTTGCAATAAAAACCGCTAATATACGAATGACTAACTATCAGTAGCGTTATCCCTATTTCTGGAGATATTCCTTTGATCAACGTTCTACTTGTTGATGACCACGAACTGGTGCGCGCAGGGATACGACGCATTCTGGAAGATATAAAGGGTATAAAAGTCGTCGGTGAGGCATCGTGCGGTGAAGACGCCGTTAAGTGGTGCCGGACAAATGCCGTTGACGTGGTGCTAATGGACATGAGTATGCCGGGCATTGGCGGTCTTGAGGCGACGCGTAAAATCGCGCGTTCCACAGCTGATGTCAAAATCATCATGCTTACCGTCCATACAGAAAACCCTTTACCAGCGAAAGTCATGCAGGCCGGTGCTGCGGGCTACCTCAGCAAAGGCGCGGCTCCGCAGGAAGTCGTGAGTGCGATTCGTTCTGTCTATTCAGGGCAGCGTTACATTGCTTCTGACATCGCTCAACAAATGGCGTTAAGCCAGATCGAACCAGAAAAAACAGAAAGCCCATTTGCCAGTTTGTCTGAACGTGAATTGCAGATTATGCTGATGATCACCAAGGGCCAGAAGGTCAATGAGATCTCAGAACAGCTCAATCTCAGTCCGAAAACGGTGAACAGCTACCGCTATCGTATGTTCAGTAAACTAAACATTCATGGCGATGTTGAGCTGACTCACCTGGCAATTCGCCATGGTCTGTGTAATGCGGAGACATTATCAAGTCAGTGAGTGATCAGTTTGACGCAAAAGCGTTTTTAAAAACCGTAACCAGCCAGCCAGGCGTTTATCGCATGTACGATGCTGGTGGTACGGTTATCTATGTCGGCAAAGCGAAAGACCTGAAAAAACGGCTTTCCAGCTATTTCCGTAGCAACCTCGCTTCGCGCAAAACCGAAGCGCTGGTCGCCCAGATCCAGCAAATTGATGTAACGGTTACTCACACAGAAACCGAAGCGCTGTTGCTGGAACACAACTACATCAAACTCTATCAGCCGCGTTACAACGTTTTGCTACGCGATGATAAATCATATCCTTTTATCTTCCTGAGTGGTGATACCCACCCGCGTCTGGCGATGCATCGTGGTGCGAAGCATGCCAAAGGTGAATATTTCGGCCCGTTCCCGAATGGCTATGCCGTACGTGAAACACTGGCGCTACTGCAAAAGATTTTCCCCATTCGCCAGTGCGAAAATAGTGTTTATCGCAATCGCTCGCGTCCGTGTCTGCAATACCAGATAGGGCGCTGTCTGGGACCGTGCGTTGAAGGACTGGTGAGTGAAGAAGAATACGCTCAGCAGGTCGAGTATGTGCGCCTGTTTTTGTCTGGCAAAGATGATCAGGTGCTTACGCAACTCATTAGTCGTATGGAAACTGCCAGCCAGAATCTGGAGTTTGAAGAAGCTGCACGTATTCGCGACCAAATTCAGGCGGTGCGACGCGTCACCGAAAAACAATTCGTTTCCAATACCGGCGACGACCTCGACGTTATTGGTGTGGCGTTCGATGCGGGCATGGCTTGTGTCCACGTATTGTTCATTCGTCAGGGCAAAGTGCTCGGCAGCCGCAGCTATTTCCCGAAAGTGCCTGGCGGTACGGAACTGAGCGAGGTGGTAGAAACCTTCGTAGGCCAGTTCTATTTACAAGGCAGCCAGATGCGCACCTTACCGGGTGAGATCCTGCTCGATTTTAATCTTAGCGATAAAACGCTGCTCGCCGATTCCCTTTCAGAACTGGCGGGACGCAAGATTAATGTTCAAACCAAACCTCGCGGCGATAGGGCGCGTTATCTGAAACTCGCGCGCACCAATGCGGCGACGGCCTTAACCAGCAAACTTTCGCAGCAATCTACCGTTCACCAGCGACTGACCGCGCTTGCCAGCGTGTTGAAATTGCCGGAAGTGAAGCGGATGGAGTGCTTTGACATCAGCCATACCATGGGCGAACAAACCGTCGCTTCCTGTGTGGTGTTTGATGCTAACGGCCCGCTGCGTGCGGAGTATCGGCGCTATAACATTACAGGCATCACGCCGGGCGATGATTATGCGGCGATGAATCAGGTGCTGCGTCGGCGTTATGGTAAAGCCATTGACGACAGTAAGATCCCGGATGTGATCCTTATCGACGGCGGCAAAGGCCAGCTTGCGCAGGCGAAAAATGTCTTCGCCGAACTGGATGTCTCATGGGATAAAAATCATCCACTGCTACTTGGCGTTGCCAAAGGAGTAGATCGTAAGGCTGGGCTGGAAACACTGTTCTTTGAGCCGGAAGGTGAGGGATTCAGTTTGCCGCCAGATTCTCCCGCGCTGCATGTTATCCAGCATATTCGCGATGAATCACACGATCACGCGATTGGCGGGCACCGTAAAAAACGGGCGAAGGTCAAAAATACCAGCTCCCTGGAAACCATTGAAGGCGTCGGGCCAAAACGTCGGCAAATGTTGTTGAAATATATGGGCGGTTTGCAAGGTTTACGTAACGCCAGCGTCGAGGAAATTGCAAAAGTGCCGGGTATTTCGCAAGGTCTGGCAGAAAAGATCTTCTGGTCGTTGAAACATTGATGTCTCTGTAGCAACATAGGGGTAATCTTACTGACAACAGATAGTTACCCGTCATTATGCAATTTAATATCCCTACGTTGCTTACACTGTTCCGTGTCATCCTTATCCCATTCTTTGTATTGGTCTTTTATCTGCCTGTCACCTGGTCGCCGTTTGCCGCCGCGCTCATTTTCTGCGTCGCGGCGGTGACTGACTGGTTCGATGGTTTTCTGGCACGCCGCTGGAACCAGAGTACCCGGTTTGGTGCTTTCCTTGACCCTGTAGCAGATAAAGTTCTCGTGGCTATCGCCATGGTGCTGGTAACCGAGCATTATCACAGCTGGTGGGTGACCCTACCGGCGGCAACGATGATCGCCCGTGAAATTATTATTTCTGCGCTACGCGAATGGATGGCGGAGTTGGGTAAACGCAGTAGCGTGGCTGTCTCCTGGATTGGGAAAGTGAAAACCACTGCCCAGATGGTGGCGTTGGCCTGGCTGCTGTGGCGTCCGAACATTTGGGTTGAGTACGCCGGTATTGCACTTTTCTTTGTGGCTGCGGTACTGACTCTGTGGTCAATGTTGCAATATTTGAGCGCTGCGCGTGCAGATTTGCTTGATCAGTGATCGTTTCGGCGTAATTTTCAGCAAACGATCAAAAGTGGTGAAAAATATCGTTGACTCATCGCGCCAGGTAAGTAGAATGCAACGCATCGAACGGCGGCACTGATTGCCAGACGATAATAAAATCAAGTGATTAACTGATTGCTTGATGAATGCGGGAATAGCTCAGTTGGTAGAGCACGACCTTGCCAAGGTCGGGGTCGCGAGTTCGAGTCTCGTTTCCCGCTCCAGTTTAAAAGACATCGGCGTCAAGCGGATGTCTGGCTGAAAGGCCTGAAGAATTTGGCGCGTTAACAAAGCGGTTATGTAGCGGATTGCAAATCCGTCTAGTCCGGTTCGACTCCGGAACGCGCCTCCACTTTCTTCCCGAGCCCGGATGGTGGAATCGGTAGACACAAGGGATTTAAAATCCCTCGGCGTTCGCGCTGTGCGGGTTCAAGTCCCGCTCCGGGTACCATGGGAAAGATAAGAATAAAATCAAAGCAATAAGCAGTGTCGTGAAACCACCTTCGGGTGGTTTTTTCGTATTTGTATTTTGTGCAATGGCGGTAGAGTGGCGATGGTGTGGCGATATGCAGAAACAGTGGTAGTGCACGTGCTGTTTAAACTCTAAGGATGAAGCAGAATTCTTCTGCAGCTCTTCCGTATTTCGTATAGTGAACCAGGACCTCTGTTAAACAAAAATTTTTCTGGGATTTTTCCACTCGACTTCATTTTTCCTCCTGCAATCCCCCAACAGGTACCTGCGCTAATCTATCTTTTTAATCTGACAACATCTTGGGAAAAGGCAAATTCGTCAGATTTACTGTTTTTCTGCTGCCTCGAATGCCGATGTCTGAAGCACTGATAAGAGTTCTATCTCTTTGATATAGATCTTTTTTTTGATGAATTGCACGACATATTATCGTTATGACACCTTCTTGTTAAAGGTATTGTGCTCCTCATCTCGATTTTATGATGTGGGCTATGATTGGTTAGTAATAGAGTGTATCGGTATGCGATGTGGTTTATTAATGGCAATCTGCCTTTGTTTAGTATCTTTTAGTGGATATGCAGCAACAGGAAAGTCTGATGCTCAGATCAAAAAAGAAATAATTAAAGAATCCATTGAATCTTATCCAGGCAATTGTGCGTGTCCTTATAATCATGCAAGGAATGGTAGTAGATGTGGTGGACGCAGTGCATATAGCCGTAATGGAGGGTATGACGTGGTATGTTATGAGGGTGATGTTACCGATGAAATGATCCGGCAATGGAAGCAGGAGAATGCTGAGTAATCTCTTTTAACAGGTTTGTTGTGCGAGCATTATGTGCCGTTAACGGTACACTAGCTAGTGATAGTTCCAAAAAGAAAACCCGCAGTTCTTACGCTGCGGGTTTGTTGTTCATGTCTGTGAGATAGGGTGCCACTTCAGCCAACCTTAGCAACCGATTGACGGGGGATTGCTCCCCCGTCGCGGTTTCCTTACTGCTTACACTGTAAGAACGCCGCAAACTCCGCTCCCCAGAAGCTCATCCGTATTTCACACAGCGAACCGTGTAGCATCCAGATGATGAGGATTACCGTCACGCAGAACGTGATGGCCGTAAGCGATTTTTGCGACATAGCGCTTGCTCCTTTGTTGGAGAGGCGCTAACCTATCACTTGCTTAAGGTAGATATGTTAGGGCCTCGGTTAAACAGAAATGTTTTCCGGGGCCTTTCCACATCCGGCCTTCGGGTATTCCCTCCGACCATCAGCCGAAAGGCACCCGCGGGTAATCTATCGTTTTTTTGTTACTCCGGCAATTCTGCCTGTTAATTCTGAGGTAAAGGCAAACTCATCTGATTGTTTCCCCTGTGTGAAGCTGGCAGCTCATGCCACGGGATACCTTCCGAAGAGTGAACGCCGGAGGCGTGTTTTGATGTGAATTTATGGAAAGCTTCCAGTGTTGAGAAGCATACGCCGCATTCCAGGTTGTTACACTGGTAATACTTTTGCCGCACAGTGTTTGAATCGTTTTCCGGACGACTGGTGCGGATTCGGGCAGATGCGCCACAAAGCGGACAACGGAACATAGCGACCTCCCTTAACGTGGTGCTGCCGCTATTCTAAGTTGTAATAGCTCAGACTCCAACTGACAGTTTGCGCAGCCAGAATACAATCAAACCTAGCGGTACGCTTTGTGCGAAGAGCGGAAGTTCGCAACTCCAACAACTTTGATAACCTCCGCATAAATGGAAATCGGTTGCTTACATAAGTTTATTGGCTGAGGTACATATCGGGAAGCAAGCGGGCAGTGCCATCTTATCTGTTACAATCCCGAAATGATTGTTCAGCCCGCTTTTTCTAACAGCATGTAAACATTCAACTGCAAATTTCGTTGTTGCTGCATGTTATCTCTTCAAGTGCAGCGGCGTTATAATCAACGGAATGATCAACCTGTGATGTAGGTCTGCCAAAAAATTCAACCCCTGACATAATCATGTTGCCGATATTCTCTCGCTGTTTATCACTGAGCCTGTCCCACCACTCAGGGGATGAATATGTATTTTCGGCCTTTGTGAAGAAAAAATACAGAAGGGTATTGAACATCCTGTTAGCCGGGATCTTAATTAGTGTCCGTATAAAACGTCTGATAATTGTTGAAGTTCTCAGCCAACTGAACACTACATATCCCTTACCTCCGCAGGAAAAAGCATTGAAACATACTTGTTCCGCCGACACTGTAAGATCGCTCAAATCCTGAATTTTGGTCCCATCGAAATCCCTCTCCGGTGAAAGAATTGACGAAACTACAATTGGTAAAGGCTCTGCAAAAGTGAAGATAACACTTTCAATTTCTGAAAATTGCCTGCTAAGTAGGATGCGGTCGAGGCTAGTTTTAAGATTATTTAATTCAATTATTGCTGCATTTAAGCCACTTTGGTGCTGGTCGATTAATTTCTGAATATAATACTGTTCAACTTGTAGCTTTCCTTTATCGGCATTTTTAGCAAAATCGGAAGATAGCACTCCCCCTTCTTTGGCGTAAATTTCTTTAGACAATGAACGAAACATTAAGGCAAAGCACTGCTCGTCCGTGCCTGTAAATTTTTCGTTCTCTAGGCATGAAAACAAGATTCTGTCATGAACTGCACAAAATCCTGTAAAAGTGGATGCCTGATTGATACCGATCTTCTCGGGAAGCCATTTTCCGTTGTTTCTCATCAGGCTTGCTAAGTTCATTATCACCCCCATGACGTGATTGCTGGAGTCGGCGATCGCCTTAAGGCTACTGCTCTTAGATATCGTATGCGCCTGAACGATGCGTTTATCACAATCTTCGTGCATGGATGCTGGCGCATAACATGCCTTTCTCTGCGAGAGAGACTTTGAAAATTTCAGTGCCTCGGCTTTGGATACCGGAGTTTCACGGTCTCGACCAAGATGGCACTTTTTATACTTAAGTCCTGAATTACACCAGCACTTATCATTTCTTCCTAATTTCACTTTATTGTTTCCCACGAAATTAATGTTCTATAACAAAAACACTTATCGAAAATAGGTGTAATTTATCACTCCGGCAGCTAAAAGATCATCTGCCACATGCACGATAATAAATCTTCCTTGCGTCATCATCTCCCTCTGTTCTTAAATCAGGTGTTGCCTGTGTGTGGAGGATTCGCGAAGTACAGTAGCCGAAATGCATGATCTTACCCATCAATGGTGAGCACGCGATAATAAGTGAGTCCCTAATTGACCACTCATGGCAATACAACTTCAACCAGCATTCATGACCACTATCCGTGGATTAACTGTTACATAAGCAACACCTGCTCTAGGCACAAAGCGGGCTACCAGATTGGGTCTGGCACTGTGCTGTGAGTGTGTCAGTTCTGGTTTGAGTCAATACATCTAATTTGCTCATTCTGTTTCCGCTATCCATTCCGGGATTTTTGCTTCAAGCTCAAGCTGTGTGGTAAAGCCACTGTCATCAATAGTGTGCTCGGCTTTTGCAATAATCCAGTCCTGATTATCAATCTCGCTTTTAAATCCTGTTACCGTGCCATGCATTTCGGGGTAGAGTTCTGCACGTCCACGCGCCAGCGTGATGGAAAATGATGCGGCTCCGCGTTGTAGCTGCTGCCACTTTGCCGCCGCTGCGCGTCTTGCTGCCTGCTCGTTCTGATAAGTCTTGCGTAACACAAACACATTGCCTTCTGCGCCTTCCATATAATCACCTTCACGGCTGCTGCTTTTCTCCTTTTTGGGTTTTGGCGGTTTGCGGCGTTTCACGCTGACTTTTTTCTTTTTCCCGTAATTAAGATCAAGCCAGTAAGCGCGTACCCCCGTATACGCTTCGCGGTCAGCAATGCGGAACTGATGGCGATCGCCGCTGCTGCGTGTGATGGCGAACGAGGGCAACGGCTGGCCCTGTGCGTTCACGCCACCGCCGGGCATGATGAATAACAGGTTACCGCTTTTTACCGTGGTGATTGCGCCCAGCATTTCCGCCATGCGCGTGAGGAAGGACATGTCGCTTTCTTCGGTCTGGTCGGCGTGGTCGATTTCGATATCCATCAGCATTTCGCTGATTTGCGGTTTCAGGCCGTACCGATGAGCGATGGCGGATACCACGCGCTCAACGGTCACATCATGCCAGGACACTTCACGTTTAACGTTAAATTCATCCCGAAAATCTGCGCTTCTGGCTGAAACAGTCAGCCTGTCCGGCGGTCCTTCGTGAGCGATTTCATCAACAATGTAAGTGCCTTTTTCTGTCAGCGGTTCTCCTTTCCAGCCAATGAGAACCGTCAGGCGCGCGCCCCGTGGCGGTAGCTGCAACTGACCATCCGCATCATCCAGCGTGATGGTGAGCTGGTCCGCCTCAAATCCCCGGTTGTCGGTCAGTGACAGGCTCATCAGGCGCTCTGCCACGCCTGACAGCGTTTTACCCTCCGCGAGAATATCAAAATCTGGCATTTTCACGGGGTCTGTGCCCTGACTGAGCAATTGCATGGTGGTGTCGGTCATCTGTTCCCTCCCTGTGCGGCATGGTCGCATGTGCGTGCAGAGGGGGTTACTGCTTTTTGTTGTCGCCGGGTCGGGAGAACGGCGCAGGGGTGAGATTACGCGCGTGGTGGGTGATGATTGTTGCCGAATCATTTAACGGATACAAGGGGCTGAAGCTATGAGTGAAACTCGTTTTCATGGTGCCCGTGTTACGGAAAATACCGACCTGGTAACAGCGATTAACGATGTTGATTCCAGCGTTATCGGTATCGTGGCAACGGCGGATGATGCGGACGCGGAGCTGTTCCCGCTGAACAAGCCCACACTGCTGACCCGCGTCAATGATGTGCTGGGAAAATGCGGGACAACGGGGACGCTTTATCGTGCGCTTAAGGCCATCGCAGACCAGGTGAGCACAAAGGTGGTCGTCGTTCGCGTGGCTGAACACAAAGAAGAAGACGGAAAGACGCAGGATCAACTGGTTATCGGTGGTTCTGAGGATGACGGCAGCTATACGGGGATGTATGCGCTGCTTGTTGCAGAGCAGGATGAAAGCATCGGATACCGTCCGCGTATTCTGGCCGCGCCGGAGCTGGACACGGAGGCTGTAACAAAATCCCTGTGCGTGATTGCAGGTAAACTGCGCGCGTTTGTGTATGCCTCATGTCACGGCTGTAACACGATGGCTGAGGCGATTACCTACCGCCAGAAATTCAACGAACGTGAGGTGATGCTCTTATGGCCGGACTTCATCGCCTACAACCCGAAAAGTGGCAAAAACGAAACGTTCCCCGCGCCTGCCTATGCGTGCGGCCTTCGTGCGTACATTGACCATGAGCAGGGCTGGCACAAATCATTGTCCAACGTTCCGGTTAAAAATGTGCTGGGGATGTCGAGGCATGTGTTCTGGTCGTTGCAGGCCGAAGACAGCGATGCCAACAGCCTCAACAACAAAGAAATCACGACCATTATTCGTCGCAACGGGTTCCGCTTCTGGGGCAACCGCACACCGGAAACGAACGCCTACATCTTTGAGGTGTATACCCGAACCGCACAGGTGCTGGCTGATTCAATTGCGGAAGCGCAGTTTGAAACCATCGACAGTCCACTGACGCCTGCGAACGTGAAGGATGTTATCAGTGCCATCAGGGCAAAACTGGATTCACTGGTGACTGCCGGGAAACTGATTGGCGCGGAGTGCTGGTATGACGTGGTGGATAACAGCACCACGGATTTACGTCAGGGGCGTGTGCGTATTCGCTACAAATATACGCCCGTTCCGCCACTGGAAGACATGGAGCTTTACCAGACGTTTACTGATGAATACTTTGAACCCGCATTTGCGGTGCTGGGAGGTGCCTGATGGCTGTGCCAAAACATCTTCGCTTTTTTACGCTGTTTGTGGATGGTGAAAACGAAGTGGGTAAGGTGACGTCCGTCACTTTGCCTAAGCTGACGCGCAAAACCGACAGCTACCGGGGTGGTGGCATGATGGGGGCGGTAAGTATTGATCTCGGCCTGGACGACTCCGCGCTTGATGCGAGCTTTGTCATGGGGGGCGCAGTTCGTGAGCTGTTCCTTAAGTATGGCGGCACGATTGACGGCACGCTGCTGCGTTTTGCGGGTGAATACTACACCGATGCAGAAAGCGACCTGTATGAAGTCGAAATGCGCGGACGTGTGACGGAAATTGATATGGGGGAAGCCAAACAGGGCGAAGCCACATCACACACTTACGCCATTAAAAACACCTACTACAAGCTGAGTGTTAACGATCGCCCGTTGTGGGAGATTGACCTACTGAACTTCATTTACCGGAAGGACGGCAAGGACATTGTGCCCGATCGCATCCGTTCCGCGCTTGGGCTTGGCTGATAAGTAATATGCAGGCGGCGCAGTGCGTCGCCTCTGACTGAAAGGAGTTTCCTGATGAAAGAGACGAAAAACATCGATAACACGGTAGTTACTGACACTGTGAAAGAAACCAGTGAGCGTGGCGTAAAACTTACCCAACCAATTGAGCGAGGCGGCGAAAAAATCACGTATGTGGAGATCACCGGGGCTATTGAGCAGGCTGGATCTCTGCGAGATTTGTCGCTGTCTGATGTGCTGAATCTGAAAGCGGAATCCATGTTTACGCTGCTGTCACGCGTGACATCACCGCGACTGGATGAAGTGACGATCAAAAAAATGGCATCCCGTGACTTTATTCAGTTATGTGTGGTTGCCGTAAATTTTTTGAGTGGTGCGGACTCTGGCGGGAAGAACGAACAGGCGACGGAAGCCTGATCACGGTTGTGTGCTTTGAGCACATAGAAGACTTTGTGGCGGATATTGCCGCCATTTTTAACTGGTCGCCCGCCGAAATCTTCATGATGACGCCCGGCGAAGTGGTTAGCTGGCGCGAGCGGGCGGCACTTCGCAGCGGGAATGCAGATAATGAAGACTCTTGATATCCGGGTCGCTTTCAGCGCCGTTGACAGGCTGACCCGGCCTGCCGAAAACGCCCGCCGCCTGATGGGGCAGTTTGGTGACTCCATCCAGCGAACGCAGGGGGCGATCAAAAATCTCGAGCGTCAGGCGCGATCATTTGAGCGCGCCCGCGACGCTGTCAGTAAAGCGGATACGGGTATCGTGAAAGCACGACGCCAGCTTAACGCCCTTAATCAGTTACAACGTACGGGTACAGTGCTCAGCGAAAAACAACAAAAGCTGATGCAGCAGTTAAGCACCCGGCTTGAACGCCTGAATGAATCGCGCACACGGGAAATTCAGAAAATGCGGGAGCTTGGCGGAGAGCTGAAACGCCACGGCATTTCCCTGACAGGCAGCGATAACACCATCCAGCAGGCCATCAGACGCACCGAACAGTACAACAACCAGCTTGAACACGAACGGCAGGCGCTTGCGCGTGTAACGCGGGCGCGTGAGCGGTATTCGCGTGCGCAGGAAACCGCGGGAAAACTGAAAACAGGTGGTGCACTGGCTATAGGTGCGGCAGCGGCGGGCGGCTATGCTGCCGGGCGTTTTTTGCAGCCCGCGATTGGGTTCGGGAAAGAGATGTCCCGCGTTCAGGCTCTGACGCGAATCGACAAAAACAGCCCGCAGTTTAAGGCGCTGCGTGAGCAGGCGTTAAAACTTGGCTCTGAAACGCAGTTCACTGCAGGCGATGCCGCCAGTGGGCAGGCATTTCTTGCAATGGCTGGCTTCACTCCGCAGGCCATTCAGGCTGCGCTTCCCGGCGTACTGAGCATGGCAACGGCTGGCGGTATGGATCTCGGCGAAACGGCAGATATTGGCTCAAATATCCTGACGCAGTTCGGCCTTTCTGCTGACCAGATGGACCGGGTCGGTGACACACTCACCGCAGCGTTTACCCGTACCAACACTGACCTTCGCGCACTGGGCGAAACCATGAAATATGCAGGTCCGGTGGCGGGTAAGCTGGGAATATCGCTGGAGCAGGCCGCAGCGATGGCGGGCGTGCTGGCGAATATGGGCATCAGAGGGAGTGATGCCGGGACGGCAATGCGTGCCAGCCTGGCTCGTCTGGCATCACCGCCAAAGGCGGCGGCAGAAGCTCTGAAAGAGCTGGGCGTGTCCGTCTCGGATGCCGGGGGCAAAATGCGCCCGATGGAAGATCTGCTGGCTGACCTTTATAAAGCTACCCGCAAATACGGGGAAGTTGACCGGGTATCCTTCTTTAAGGACATCGCCGGGGAAGAGGCTTTCACATCGTTTATGGCACTCGTTGATGCGGCGGGTGACGGTTCCTTACCCAAACTGAGAAAAGAACTTAAGGGCGCACGCGGTGAGGCTGAACGCACGGCAAAGGTTATGGCCGACAACCTTGATGGCGACCTGAAAAATCTCGACAGCGCATGGGAAGGTCTTCGTATTCGCATCAGTGATCTGGTTGACGGTCCGCTGCGTTCTGTCACGCAGTGGCTAACGCGGGTGGTCTCAAAGGTGACGGCACTGGCGCAGGCCCATCCTGTACTGACGCGCCAGCTACTGATTGCAGGCGGTGCGCTGCTGGCAGTGACTGCAACCGTAGGCTCGTTGTCGCTTGCTCTTGGTGTGCTTGCTGGCCCACTGGCAAAACTGCGTCTTGGTTTTTCCCTCCTGACTGGTTCAATGAATGCTGTCAGACTCCTGCCAGCACTATGGGGAATGGTGACGGGTTCCGTTTCGTTACTGGGGGGCGCTATCGGGGCGTTGTTCAGTCCGGTCGGTCTTATCGTGGCTGCGCTTGCCGGAGCTGCCGTTCTCATCTGGAAATACTGGGATCCCATCAGGGCATTTTTTGCCGGGGTGTTCAGCGGGATTATGGAAAGGCTGACCCCGTTGCGCGAAACCTTTGAACGGTTTGGTCCTGTTTTTGACGCAATCGGAAGCGGGATCAGCCAGGTGTTTAACTGGTTTAAATCGCTGTTGTCACCGATGGAGTCCAGCAAGGAAACGCTGGATAAATGTACCAGTGCTGGCGAGATATTCGGTAACGTTCTTGGTGGCGCGTTACAGCTTGTTCTGACGCCTGCAAAAATGTTGCTGGATACGCTGGCGTGGATACTTGAAAAACTCGGTGTGCTTCCGGATGAAGCGGAAAGGGCGAGAAAGAAAATCGAAGACGCACAGCGTGCGGCTATTCTCCAGGACAAGGTTGCCTTGCTTCAGGGGGACCTGGCGAAAATCAATCCGCCGAAGCCTGTAGAAAATGGCAATGGCACCGGAGGTGATAAACCCAAAGATAATAAACCGCTCACAGACAGCAATACCGGTACGCTACGCAGGCTCAGCAAAATTGCTGATAACACAGGTAAGCTGGTTGATGAGACGAAAAAACGCATTGGCCCCGGCGATATTGTCTTTAAGAACCTGCCCCGCGCACTTGCCGTTCGTGGGGAGTGGCAGGAGCGGAAGATTGCGCAGGTCAGTAAGCCTGCCCCCGCAATTAATATCACGCCTGTGGTTCCGGCCCCGCTGCCTCCGGCGCTGGTCCCTGTTGTTGCGGCCAGCTCCCGCCCGGTGGCGGAGGCCATACGATCGCCAGTGGCATCAGCCCCAACACCTTCGCGTAACCGGGAACCTGTTGCCTCAGGATTTGGCGGTGAAATTCATGTTCATCTGCATAACGTTGTTACGCAGAATCCCCGCGAACTGGCGAAACTGGTCGGTGAAATGGTCAGGGCAGAAATGGAACGGCGCGCCCGTGCCGGGCGTGGCAGTTTTTACGATAAAGATTGAGGAGTCATGGCCATGATGATGATCTACGGCATGTTTGTTTTTGAGCTGCGCACGCTGCCGCATCAGCAGTTACAGCAAAACAAAAGCTGGCGGCATGTGAAAAATGAACGCGTTAACCGTTCAGCAAGCTGGCAGTATATCGGTGCAGGTGATGATCGCATCGTTCTTTCTGGTGTGCTTTATCCTGAAATTACAGGTGGCGAAGTGTCGCTGTCGCTGCTGACCACGCAGGCGTATACAGGACGACCCTGGCCTTTGATTGATGGCGTCGGGCAGATTTACGGCATGTATGTCCTGACCGGAACGAATACGACCCGTTCCGAGTTTGATCGCTACGGTAAGGCGAAAAAGATAGAATTTTCACTAACCCTTGAACGCTGTGATGAGGATTTGCGGGAACGCCTGCAATCCTCATCGTTCAGCGATATGCTGTCCGGCTTCAAAGATAAGGTGACATCATCTCTTAACAGCGCGGCCAGTTCAGTTAAAGGGCTGTTCTGATTAACGCAAAACCGCTAATGGTCAGATTAGCGGTTCTTTCTGAAAGTGTTTCTCTGGAGCTGATAAAACGTATTCCTCCTGAGAAGATTAAAATTTCTTATCAGGGAGCAGGAGAATAGCCTACGCCTCCGGCAGTTCAGGCCAGATGACATCCGGTGCGGTGCTGGTATCTGTTGCCGTCACAGCGTCGATATAATCCAGCACAACGTTAAGTCGGGTAGTTTCCTCTTGCGTCAGTTTGCGCCCGGCCTGCAGCTTTAACTGAATCACGCTGATATTGACCATTGCTGCGTCTAACAGCGACTGTTTTTTCTGTTCAGCGTCAGCTACCAGTTCATCATGAGAACGTTCCGGAGTGGGTGGCGCAGTAAATCCCCCGTCTGAATACACCCAGCCGATTCCGGGCTGCTCACTGATATCAGAAATATTAATGAGCTGCTGATTATCCGGCACTGTGAATTCAGCCTCGCCATCCCAGACAATGACATTCACAACCATCCCATTTTCAATAACTGCATATGACGTATTCATTATGCAAACTCCTCGATAATACAAATCCCTGAAGCGCCTTTCCCGCCCGTCATACTGGTTCCGCTATAACCGGCATCGTATGCGCCACCTCCGCCTGAACCATATGCTTTACCGATAACACCACCGCCAGCGCCTGCACGTCCACCGCCGCCCCAGTACGATGTTCCGCCTTCACCGCTGACGCCGATATTTCCGGACTGACCGTCGCCTCCATCTCCACCAGTGATGCGGATATCGCCAGTACTCGGCACACCTCCGTTACCGCCGTTTGTGTTTGTAACACCCACTTTCCCGCCACCTTCGCCACCAGGAGCAATTAACGATGCGAATACGCTATTCCCGCCCCTGGTGCCGTTCGTCGCACTAACACCACCGGCCCCACCTGCGCCGATAGTGACTGGATAACTATTCTGTGTCGGGGTCATTATTGAAATTATTGTTCCACCGGCCCCACCGCCAGCACCGAAAAACGTTTCATTATTGGATGCAGCCTTGCAGCCGCCCCCTCCGCCACCGCCGCCCGTTATTGTGACCCTGATCCGTTTTGTTCCTGGCGTCGGGGTGTATGTACCTGATGAGGTGAAAACCCTGGTATTCAGCCAGCGTCCAACGTATCCACTTGCATCGCTCAGACCAAGATATTGAATAACCGCCTGTGTGCTTGCTTTAGCCAGAATATTCCGTCCAACGTTAGTCAGGGTTGTCAGGCTGGCTGTATCATTCCCCGTAAAATACGGAAGTTTGTCTGCCGCAGTGGCAAGGCCTGCCAGTGCGGTCAGTGTGGCGTCGGCAGGTTGTTTTCCATTGGCAAGGTCATATACAGCCTTCACGGCTTTTGGTGTGGCAGCCTGCGTTTCTGACGTGCTGTTAGTGGCGCTGCTGAGTTGCACGGTACCTTTTACCGTCAGTGAAGCTGCAGGCACATCCGTTATCTGGCTCCACGGGTGCGTGTGACTGACAGGTGCCTTACCTGCTGCAAGGTCATATGCCGCCTTCACAGCCTTTGGTGTGGCAGCCTGCGTTTCTGACGTGCTGTTAGTGGCGCTGCTGAGTTGCACGGTGCCTTTTACCGTCAGTGAAGCTGCAGGCACATCCGTTATCTGGCTCCACGGGTGCGTGTGACTGACAGGTGCCTTACCTGCTGCAAGGTCATATGCCGCCTTCACTGCCTTTGGTGTGGCAGCCTGCGTTTCTGACGTGCTGCTTGTAGCGCTACTGAGCTGAACAAGGCCTTTTCGTGCTGTGGTCGCGTCCTGTGCGGTATATTTCCCATTAGCAAGGTCATACGCGATCTTTACCGCTTTCGGCGTTGCGGCCAGTGTTTCAGACGTGCTGTTGGTTGCGCTGCTTAACTGAGTAAAACCTTTTGCGGTCAGCGAGGCGTCCGGGTGACGTCGTGACTGTTCGTGCTCTGAGATTTTGTCATCCACATATTTGCGGGTTGCCAGAACCACAGACGGGTCGATTTTCAGCGTGATGGCTTCGGTGTTCGTGACAACCAGAATCATGCGGATAGTCTGGGTGCGTCCACTGCCTTCCTGCAACTGCGGTTTGTACGTTTCCGGGCAGTTTGCCACCGCAATAAGTACGCCTTCATCATCATAAAGACCAATCTCACGGATCCAGAATCCTCCCTCGTTTTCAGGGATGATTTGTTCCGCAATAATCTGGCTCTGATTGTTAGGGTCAACACTCAGAAGATTCAGCGGCGCAATGCGTTTCTGGTTAATCAGTTTTGTTTGTGCAGGGTCTGGTGTTGGTAACACACCATTTGCATCACCAACGGCCATTTGCGTCAGATTCAGCTTACTGCCGAGCATCGTCGCGTTAGCCAGTCGTGCCGCGCCCTGATTAGTCAGAATGGCGTAGTATTTCACTGTCATGCGTTTACTCTCAGATTATCAATTAAATGAATGGCCGGGGCAGGGAAATAATCCCCTTCGACAATAATGGACTCCGGGGTGTAGGGATAAACCGTCAGGGCATCGCCGTGATAGCATCCCGTACCAACGAAAATATTTCCGTTCACACTCAGGCTGATCGCCAGCCCTGTCAGATGGCGACTTACTGGTTTTGCATCCGCAATAAGGCGCTCAAGTTCCTGATACATTTCATCGGTGATGCCCTGATCAAGTACTCCGACAACAATGCGAAATGTTCCCGGCTCCTCGTTGAGTTGCCACCACTCCTTTACTTCAATCAGGTAGCCGAGAGGCTCTACGGCTCTTCGCAGTGCGCTGATGGTCCCTTTGTGTCGGTGTATCAGCCATGCATCACGAATCACCTGTCGCTTTGTCTCTTCCGGCCAGTTGCGATCCCAGCGGTCAACGGAAAATGCCCAGGCGAGATAAGGCAGCAGGTGCACCGGGCAGGTGTCCGGCGACCACAGCGTGTTGAGGTCTACCGGGATGTCTGTAATGCGCGTTCCGACAGCTTCGGCACAACGCATGAAACTGCTGGCTGATGGTGGTAACAGTGAATTACTCATTGCGCCCACCTTCGCTGATGGTGAACGACTCACAGCGCGCCGCCTGTATGTCGCTGATGGCCATATTCTGTGTGGGTTCGATTATCTCCACGCGTTGCACACCGTGCACATGCAGTGCGGCAGCAATGGCGGACAACGCCACGTCCTGACCGATAAGCCCCTGCTCAGCCAGCCACTTCCTGAACGACGATTCCGCCGCAGCCAGAATAGGTTCGGATTCCGGGCCGGGGTAAAAGTACAGTTTTGCATTCAGCCGCCATGTCACGATTCTGGCGCTCTGTACGGTCAGGCGGTCGGCCACCGGGCGGGTGTCCTCTGCATTCAGAACGGCGCGAACGGTATTAAGCAACGCCTCCGTTGCTGTGCCGTCGCCTTCAGTGGACAGAATGGAAACCGTCACATTTGCCGGAGACGGACTGATAGCCCGCGCATCACGCACCAGACCGCTGGCGCTGCGTGCAAAATACTCGTATGCACCTGACGGGCCAGCAACACTCAGGCCGTCGTACGCCCGCTGCGCCCGCAGTCTCAGCGAGGTGTCGCTCTCCATCACCGCGTCGGTGGTATCCGTTGCCGGAGTGATAACCAGGCGTTTTGTGTTCATATTGCCCGCGAGGTTGTCCAGGTCTGTCCCGGCGCTGTGGCTTAACATGCAGGCGCGTGCCCCCTCGTTAACCCGCTGGCGTAACAGCATTTCACGAAACGACATGGTTTGAGCGATAACGTTAAGGGGTTCCGATTCCAGCTCCAGCGCGGCGGAAACGGCTTCACGCTGTTCGGCGGGATAAGCCGCAATCATCATGGCCTTTGTGTCAGCCAGAATTGCCTCAAAGTCAGGCTCCGCGATGATGGCGGGGTCCGGTAACTGTGAAAGGTCAACGGCGGGCATGATTTACTCCCTCAGCGTGATGGTTAATTCAACATTCTGCATGGTCTGCATGACAGTGCCCGACAGCGTCACCCCGGCGCGGCCTCCCGCTTTCCAGACAACGTCGATGGCATCCAGGGCAATGCGGGGTTCCCATCGTGTCAGCGCAATCACGGCAGCACTCATGCATTGCAGACGCGTGGTGTTATTCATGGGTTCGTCAATCAAATCAGGCACAAGGCTGCCATATTCCCGTCGCATAACCCGGCTTGCCAGTGGGGTGGTCAGGATGTCCCTGACTGACTGTTTCAGGTGCTCCATATCGTTCAGGTTTCCCGTTCCGTCCGGGTTCATTCCTGTGTAGCGGGTTGTCACTGCGGGCCTCCTGTCGAATCGCTGCCACCTTTCACGCCACCGTGTTTATGCGTATGCACGGTAATGCCGTTTGAGGTGAAATCGCCGCCGCTGTGCGTGATATTGCCGCTCATCTTTCCCCCTTTTGTGACGTCAAGCGTCGCCGTTCTCAGAAGGTTTGTGCATTCCACGACGGGCGTGTCCAGTGTCACGCTGACGGATGCCTGTAAAGTGGCCGTTTTCATGCCGCTGGCGCTCAGTGCGCCTGCGTCCGCGTCGTAGCGGAACACCGCGCCGTCCGGCGCGCTGATCACGATTTCTTTCAGGCTTTTGCCGGGGGCCGGATTGGCATCACTCCACAGGCTGCCAATTATCATGGCGGTTTCCGGGTTGCCGCCAATGCAGGCAATTACCACCTGTTCGCCTGGTGATGGCGGCAGCCACACATTGAAGGCTCCCGCGCGCGTGGTGTTCCAGCGCAACCAGCCTGTCTCCAGTTCGCCGCTGCGAACGCGCACGCGCCAGGACTTCTCATCAACTTCAGAGATGATCCCGGTGCGGATGATATTGCTCAGCAGTCGCATGAGTTCTGCGCTCACCGTACAGCCTCCGCAATCCGGCCCAGCACCGTGTTATAAATCAGGCGTTCATCTGCCTGACTGATGCCCAACAGCTCACGTACCGGGTAATCGGTGAAAATGCCCGGCGCAACCTGATCGCGCTCACCGAACTGATGAACGCGTGCAATACGTGCAGCCACGCCGCTGTAACCCACCGTCACACCGGAAGTATCCGCACGGGCTTTCAGGTAGCGGGCGGTGCGCAGTTTTACGAACATGGGGACGCGCTTTGTGCTGTCCTGGTTGATGCGCCGGGTGCGTATTTCCAGAAAGCGGTCGATGTCATCCCGGTAAAACGTGCGGATGTTGTTTTTATCCTCATCCCACCCGGTGATGGTTCGCCCGTATTTCCCCGTGTCGTGATGCCAGTTTTTCAGCGTGCGTGCTTCGTTATTCCAGATAAAGCGAATGCGTTCCTGTATCCGGGTTACGCGGCGTCTGCGTGGTGCCCATGCGGTCCCGTCCGGCGCTTTCTGTGACCGGATACGTGCCTGCTGGGTGCGACGTAAATCCTGTGCCAGCTTTCTGGCGATGTTATTGATGGCCTGCTGATTCAGGCTGTCGCGGATGGCCTCAAAGGTTTCATCCACGCGGGTGAATGCCTTATCCATCGCTTTCACCCCACGTCACATCCTGGAATACATGCGACCAGTCGCCTTCGGAAGATGGCAGGCGGGGTTTTGGCTCCGGCAGGTGTTCTGCCTGCGGTGTGCCCTGACTGCTGCGCGTGATGCGAACGCGTTCCCGCAAGGGGAGCGTAAACAGGAGATCGGCGCTGTCATCGTCATTGATAACGGCGGAGAATTTGATGTCCTGATTACGCTCAGGGTTGAGCAACAACTGTGGCTGATTTTGGGATAACCACGCCAGCAGCGGCAGCGTGAGGTCATCCAGCTCCCCGGCGTAATCCATGACAAACATCACCATCTGATAGCGGTAAACAAACGATGGGGTTTCTCCGGTCGTTTCAATGTTGCCGCTCTCCACGAAAATGGTGAATTTTTCCGGGTTGGCCTGACACCATCGGCATGAACGGGTCATGGCTTCACGCAGGGAATCAGTTTTCAGCATGGTTGTTATCCTCGTTGTTCAGTCGTTGCAGCCTGCGCTGTTCCAGTAATTCAATGGCCCGTTTATCCGCGTTACAGGTTTCCAGTGCATCCAGAAGGCGGTCGCCCCATATACCGAGATTTCCCCATGTGGGAGTATCAGGGAAGGGGGGAGGCGTTACCGGTATGGTCAGCGTCTGCGGTATAAGCCGGACTGACGGCGCTGGCCGTGGCGCGTTCTGCGTGCCTGCGCAGCCTGTCAGTAAAACGAGCGTCAGGCAAAGCGTGGGCGCATTCATCTTTTGCAATATCGTTGCGTAGCTGTTCACGTCTTACCTCTCCGTCCTGATTGCGTTGCTGATTTTCCACGCGGAGTTGCGCCAGCACCTGCTGCATATCCTGTACCCCAGCGCTGATAATATTCAGGGTGTCGGCGGTACTTTTCAGGGTGCTGGCCTGCGCTTCGTTTCTGGCGTTCTCCCGGCCCAGCGACCACGACAGACGCATGGATGTTCCCCATCCAGCAATCAGAAGGAAAGCGACGCCCAGCGTGGGCCAGAGCTTCATGCCGGATAGGCTCCGTGTGGTAACTGAAAATGCGGTCCGTCTTTCAGGGTCTTCCAGTCGCCGCCCCATTCCACCGGAATATTCAGTTCCCGGCTGGCCTGTCTGAATGCTGCTGCGATTTTTTCGTACAGCGGCCATTCCCATGACACCTGGCTACCGATATAAGCCACAACATCCACGGCATGTCCCGTAAGGTGGCGGCTGTTCATGGTCTGGCTCTTACCCGTGGCCACCAGTTGCTTCTGGCGGTAACGGCTGCGCAACCCTTCGGTGATACCAAAATCCACTTCCGAGATTTCCAGTGCCCGTCGGGTCACTTTCACCAGATCAGGATTTACGCCCTGCAAATTCTTTTCGCTCCGGCTGCTGAATTTAAATGTGTTGCTCATTCGTCCTTCTCCTTCACCCTGCGATTAAAGGCCGCAATAACCTTGTCGCGTGCTTTCTCTGCACCCATAAAACCGATTGATGCGCCGATAAACGTCACGGCATCTTCAGGAAACCCGAAGAAGCGCAACGACCCGGCCACGGCCATGGCAAGAACGCCGCACGCCAGCGATCCCGTTACGGTCTGAACCAGTGTTCGTCCGTCATAAAGACTCATCAGCGCGGAAATGCTGACCGCCGCGCCTACTGCATACACCGTTGGCAGGTGGTCAAAGAGCCACGCAATAACCTGCTCTGTGATCCCTGTTTGAATGGTGCTCACTGCTACTCCCCCCACAACTGAATCATTTCTCGTTTCTTCTTCTCCGGCTCCGGCATCTCCACTTCCTGCCCGGCGTCCAGAAATACCTGCTGACAGAGTCCGGGGTTGGCATCCAGCACCTTTTCGGTGACGCCCTGCGTCGTGCCGTAGTACCGGAAACAGAGCGAATCCACGGTGTCGCTTTCCAGTGCCTTCACTTTCATCAGCACAATTCCGCAAAGATTCGCGGGCGGCGCAGAATGTCAGAGATGGCCCAGCTCACATCGCGCCACAAATCCGATGTCTGTATATCCAGTGCGTCCGCCCGGCGGTCGCCCTTGTCCGTTGTGTCCGCATCGCGGTAACGCTCCAGAATCAGGGCGCGCGTGGCGGTATAAACAGCATTGCGCCAGTGCCAGAGATTGACGCTTTCTCCGTTAATTACGGGTGCCGGAACATCGGCCAGCGTCTGATGGCCAGCTGCCTGCTGTTCCTGCTGCCATGCTTCCAGCTCGCGGGTAACGTGTGCCACAGCCCCGGTGGCAGTATGCAGCAGGCGGGAGGTGGTCACGCGGCCCGGCAGTCGTACCGCCAGACGCAGCTCGCGCAGCACAATATCCGGCCAGAATGCACCCGCTGAAATGCGGGTATCGCCATCATCGGTATCGGTGATGTCGTCCTCTGCGGGTCCGGGTTCATTTCTGGCAACCATACTCATGGGGTTCACTCCTGAAAAAAATCGGGCGGTGGGTGCGCGGTGTAAACGGTCACGGAGTCAAACCGGAACACCGCGCACGCCGCCCGCTGACGGGGTCAGTCGTTAACCGCGCTTCGCCTTCTGCGTCGCGGTGGTTTTTCGTGTTGCAGGCTTCCGCGTTGTCTTTTTACTTTTGCTGCTTTCGTCCTGCGTCTGCTGTGCGCTGGCGTCTTCTGGTGCGGCTGCGGAATCGGCTTTTTTCAGGGCGCGGGAAAGGGTTGCAATCTCGCGTTTCACACCTGCGTTCGGGTTCAGGTGCATTGCTTCGCGCAGCAGCTTCAGTGACAGGGCCATGCCGTCCGCATCACTCAGACCACGACGGGCAAAGGCGCACGCTTTGCATAATTTGGCGCGCACTTCGTCCGGCATGTCCTGGTCGGTGACAATCTCCCGGAGGGTATCCAGTGGTTCGATAAAGGCGGATAAATCCGCGTCGGCATCCGTCCCGGCCTGCGTCAGTACCGGGTTGCAGATTTCTTCGGTCAGTACCGTGGCAGCAGTACGTCCAAAGTTATCCGGCATGATGAGGTTGTGACGGACCACATACGTACCAATACGCAGCGCCAGCGGAAGATCGCCGCAGTCAATTGCCCACACCATCAGCGTGGCAATCACTTCATCCTGCTGCCCGCCGTCAGCCTCCAGCGTTCCTTCAATCCAGCCGGAAAAGTCCGGCAACAACTCTTTTTTGATGGCGGCTTTCGCGCTTCTGGCCTGTACGCCCTTAAGCCGGGCCTGTGCCAGACGCAGACGATACAGCACCTCTTCATGCGCGGTACGCGCGGCGTGGTCCACGCCTTCATTCGCCCGGCCTGCGCGCTGTGCCATCACGTTCTGCCAGTGTTGCTGTGCAGGAGTAATCATTTTTTCTCTCCGTTACAGGCGGGCATGATTCCCGCCGTGAGTTGATTAGCTGTCGGCGAACTTCAGGCCAGTGACCATCGCGCACTTGCCATAGTCTTCAACGACATAAGCGTCATTGATGGACTGGTAGGTGGCGATGCGGTTGTATTCCGGTTCGTCTTTCATCAGACGACGCATTGAACCTTTCTGCCAGTAAATCGACAGGTTGTTGAACGAGGTGATCAGCATCGTTGCATCCGGGAAGAATGGCGCAAGGAACACGCCCAGCCCGCCAATGGTGCGCGATGACAGGATGAGCTGCCCGGCAAGTAATTCCGCATTGGGATTCTGGCCGCTGATGCTGTTCAGCACGGGCAGACGCAGCGAGTTAAACAGATTGCGCCCCATAATCACCACGAGGTCGTCAGCTTCCTTGTGCCATTCATCCAGCAGGGATGAACGCGCGTCCTGTACCAGTGCATCAGCGTTCGCATACTTACCCGCGTGCGCCACGGTGTTGTCCATGTTGCGGGAGGTCAGCGTCACGTCATTCATAACGCGTTCGCTGGCGTCGGTTCTGATGTGCTCCAGCCATCCCACGTTAACGTCCTGAAGCAGCTTGTTGGTGCTGAAGTTGGACTCATCCGCGTGAGACGTGCCGTTGAAACCGATCATGATGCGGTCAAGCGCCACCTGTCGGGCAATCTGTGCGCTGATGCGGGACTGAAAATCAGGGTGTGCCGACCAGGCATCAAGCTGCGGATACGAAATAAACGTGTCGTAGTTCACCTGTTCGCACTGGTATTTGCGGTTTTTCAGATCAACCACGTTATTCGGGTTACGGCGTTTTGTTCCGTCATAACTGGTATTCGTGCGTGCAATTGGCCCGGTGGTGTCCAGGAGGATTTTTTCGCCTTTCTGGTCGGTCACGCCGATCACGTTAATTCTTTTTGTAAATTCGGTGCTTTCCTTTGAGGCGTTTTCAAAACGCTGCTGTACCGAGGGTTCCACGGTAAATCGCGATACCAGTGCGGAAACCGGGATATTGTTAAGCGACGCCTGCTGCGCCATATAGCAACCCAGCTTGTTGCGGGTAATATCTGACATCACCAGATTCATAAAAAATTTGCTCCTTTGTCTTATCAGAAGTCAGCCAGCTGGTCGGAGGCTGCGCCCGTTGCGGTGAACCGGTTCTGCGGATCGCCGTCCTGCGTGCGCAGTTTTTCCTTCAGTGCTGCCAGCTCTGTGGTCAGTGAAGTGATTTTCTGGCTGTCCTGCTGATGGCGGGTTTCCAGTGCATTAAAACGGTCGATAATGTCGGCCTGTGACGTTGCGACGCCTTCCACCGCTTCCTGAATGCGGGAGAAACTGGCGTCATCCGCTTTGCGGCCACGGCCAATAATCCCCATTACGCGGTTAAACCACTGGGTGCCTTCTTCCTGGCGTTGTTCTGCCATTTCGATGATTTCAGACTCGATGGCTTCGGAGATAAGCGGTGCTTCACCCTGGACACTGTTGAACGTCATCACCGCCTGACGTTGCTGTGCCGTGAATTTCAGGCGCTCAGTGCCCAGGCTTGCCGGGGTGTCGGTCATCGCCAGCCCGACCAGATAGGCGCGCCCGTTAACGGAGAACTGCGGGTGCAGTTCGATACTGGAATAGATTTTCTTGCCGTCAGCGACAAGCTGCTTCATGCGCTCGGTCGGTTCGATTTCTGCATACAGCGCAGTACGTCCGGCCAGCGGGCCTTCCGTAATATCTTCCGTACTCAGCGCGGTGACATCGCCCATTGCGGAAAATTCGCTTGACGGGCATGGCGAGAGATAGTGCTCAACGTTCACGCGGGCAGCGTAAACATCCGGGTTGAAGTTCTCGGCGGCTTCACGCAGATGTACCGGACTGATTTCGCGGCCATCAACAGTTGATCCGGAGACAGCCACGCGAAACTTTTTGCGGGATGTCTTTTTTTTCATTAGCCATAGTTTTTGCCCCTCTGACTGGTTCTTCAGTCATGATGGCAAAGCGTAACAGGCTGATACAAAGGGCTTTTGTTGTAAGAAAACGGCCAGAACAGGGGGTTAAGGAGAACGGTTTCGCGCGCGGGTAATCTTCCTGTAATTACTCAGGGGGAGCAATGATTCAGGACGCTTTTGTGCGCCAGCGTGCGCGGCAACTTTACTGGCAGGGTTATCCGCCCGCAGAAATATCACGTCTGATGGGAATAAACCCGAACACGATTTATGCGTGGAAAAAACGCGACCAGTGGGATGAAACGCCACCCGTGCAGCGTGTCACGCAGTCCATTGATGCGCGCCTCATCCAGCTTACTGAAAAACAGAATAAAACAGGCGGTGACTTTAAGGAAATAGACCTGCTGACCCGGCAGCTTAAAAAGCTGCATGATGGCCAGCCGGATGTGATGGCCGCAGGAAAGAAAGGCCGGGCGAAAAAACTCAAAAATCATTTCACGCCGGAACAGATTGCCGCACTGCGGGAAAAAATCATCAGCAGGCTGGAGTGGCATCAGCGGGGCTGGTTTGACTCCCTGACCCTTTGCAGGGAAGCCGGGATACGTAACAGGATGATCCTGAAATCCCGACAGATTGGGGCGACCTGGTATTTTGCACAGGAAGCGCTGCTGATGGCGCTGCGTGACGATGTGGCGCAACCTTACCAGCGTAACCAGATTTTTTTGTCTGCGTCGCGTCGTCAGGCGTTCCAGTTTAAAAGCATTATTCAGAAGGCCGCGGCTGAAGTTGATGTGGAGCTGAAAGGGGGCGATAAAATCATCCTCTCCAACGGCGCAGAGCTGCATTTTCTCGGCACTTCTGCTGCGTCGGCACAGTCCTATACGGGCAATTTTTATTTTGATGAATTTTTCTGGGTCAGTCGCTTTGCTGAACTGCGCAAGGTGGCTGGCGCTATGGCAACCCTCAGCGGACTGCGGCGCACCTACTTCTCCACGCCATCCACCGAAACGCACGAGGCATACGCCTACTGGAACGGCGACCGCTGGAACGAGAAAAAGGCCTCGCATAAACGCCAGCGTTTTTCTGTGGACTGGAAAACGCTGCATAACGGACTTATCTGCCCTGACCGGACATGGCGGCAGATTGTCACGCTGGAAGATGTGGTTAATCACGGCTGGAAACACACCGATATTGACGAAATCCGCGATGAAAACACCGAAGACGAGTTCCTCAATCTCTACATGTGTGAGTTTGTCCGCGAAGGGGAATCGGCATTTAACCTGAATATCCTGATTGGCTGCGGCGTTGACGGATACGACGACTGGAAAGACTGGAAACCTTTTGCTCCCCGCCCGATGGGAAATCGTCCGGTATGGATTGGGTATGACGCAAACGGCAGCAGTGGCAACGGCGACAGCGGCGCGGTGTCCGTGGTGGTTCCTCCGGCTGTTCCTGGTGGCCGTTTTCGAACGGTGGAGACGCGACGCGTTCAGGGGCTGGAGTTTGAAGAACAGGCCAGAGTCATTGAAGAGTTCACGTGTCGCTACAACGTGGAACACATCGGCATTGATGTGACGGGCGGGAACGGGGAGGCTGTTTATCAGATAGTGAAACGGTTTTTCCCTGCTGCTATTCCGTACACCTTCACGCTGTCATCAAAACGGTCGCTGGTACTGAAAATGCTGCAAATAATGCGTGCCGGGCGGTGGGAATACGATCGCGCCGAACGCGAACTGGTCGCGGCCTTTAACGCCGTGCGTAAGGTGAAAACACCGGGCGGCTTTATCACTTACGAAACGGACCGCGCGAGGGGGATCAGCCACGGCGACCTTGCGTGGGCGACCATGCTTGCTGTCATTAACGAACCGATTGGCGGCGAAGGAGAAAACGAGCGTTTCACGGTTATGGAGTTCTGATGAGCAGAAAAAATAAAAAAGTGCGCATGAGTTCACGCATTGATCTCGCTGATGCGCTCAGGAAAGAATCATCGCTCAGTGCATTCACATTTGATGGTCCTTACCGCCTGACCGGGCATGACCTGCTGGACAATATGTACTGTGCTGATAACGGTCGGTGGTATGAAACCCCGGTGGACTGGTACGGTCTGGCAAGAGCTGCCCGGCAAACGTCCTGGCATCAGTCTGCGCTTTACTTTAAGCGCAATGTATTACTCGGTTGCTACATCCCGCACCCGCTGCTTTCCCGGCAGGATTTCTCGGCGCTGGCGCTGGACTGGTTTGTGTTCGGTAACGCATTTCTTGAGCTTCGAAGCAATATGCTCGGCGAACCGCTTAAATTACGGCACGCCCTGGCGAAATACATGCGACGCGGAAGCGATCTTGAATCATGGTGGTATGTGCAGGATGGCAAGGACGCGTTTCAGTTTCGCCCTGGCAAAGTGTGTCACCTGATGAATCCTGACATTAACCAGGAAATCTACGGCATGCCGGAATATCTCGGCGCATTACTCTCGGCCAGCCTGTCTCATTCGGCGGACATGTTCAGAAAACTGTATTACGACAACGGATCCCACGCCGGGTGCATCATCTACATCGGTGCAGCGCAGGTAAACCGCGAAAGCATGGACTCCCTGAAAGAAACGCTACAGGGTGCGCGTGGTGGTGGTGCGTTTAAAAACGTGCTCATTCATGCGCCCAACGGGGGCAAAGAGGGGGTGCAAATTTTGCCGTTCCAGCAGATCACCGCAAAGGATGAGTTCATGAATGTTAAGGCGGCATCCCGTGATGATGTGCTGGCTGCGCACCGCGTTCCGCCGCAACTGATGGGGGCGATGCCGGGCGAAAAAAGTGCGTTTGGTGATGTGGAGAAGGCAGCGCGGGTTTATGCAATTAACGAGCTGATGCCCGTAATGGAGGCCATGAAGCATATCAATGACTGGCTTGGCGAAGAGGTGATCCGCTTTAACCCTTACGCACTGCTGGACACTCAGCCCACATCCTGACGCGCTTCGCTTGTCTGCTGCTTCGCCGGGGCATAAAAAATTTATGCCCCGACTCTCCAGCTCCTGTATCAGTCAGATAATTTCACGACGTCTTCCAGCTTATCGCCACCATCGACGGTCAGACTCTTACGCAATCCCACCGCGTTGACTGCATGTTCTCGCCGCCTCAGTGCGATTTTGACGGCCTTACCTTTCACCCCATCAAATCAGAATCCCTCACGTATTTTTCACGCTCAGCGTGAGAAATACGGCCATTCTGTCGTGTCGCTGCGACATCGTTAAGGGGACGCTATTTACCCCCTGAAACGCGGGCTGTTCCCCCGTCACCTGCGCGCAGAAAAAGCGCGTTTTTTTGTGCACGCACGGATCCTTGACCGATCCAGCCGCCATGCGGGCCGGAAGGGCAAAAAGTCGTTCAAAAAAATTGTGCAAATTTGTGCGCTTTTGTGCAAAGAAATGCCCCTCAAATTGAGGGGCATTATGTCTTGAAGGATTACGAACGAATAGGAATTGATGTTTGCGGTTGAATTGGCACGAGCACCTGATTATAAGTACGTAAAATTTCGTTATACAGGTCTTGGTGCTTTGATGCCTTAATGGTAATTATAAGAGCATACTTGATTTTTTCTGCCTTATGGCTGGCTATGCTTGCACCGGCCTCACGAGCGTTATAATGAATGTCAAATACAGGATTTTTTAGAGTTGAACCTAGCATGTTCTTCGAATTATGTAAGACGGTCTCCCATTTGCCCATGTCAGAACGTCGCTCACTTTCAGTTGAATATTTGGCCAGTTCAAAGAATCCCTTGGTTTCAGCATTTTGTTTTCCGTCTTTGATTTTTGAATCATTTGGCCGGAATGTCACTTCCAAACCAGCTTTTGTATAGGAAGCTGGGTCTTGTGGATCAGTGGTTGTTGCATAACAGAAAGTTGC
Source organism: Escherichia sp. SCLE84 (assembly GCF_012584495.1). NCBI lineage: Bacteria > Pseudomonadati > Pseudomonadota > Gammaproteobacteria > Enterobacterales > Enterobacteriaceae > Escherichia > Escherichia sp. SCLE84. The sequence goes on from NZ_CP051430.1 coordinate 270,259, forward strand.
CGCTAAGTTTATTCTACCTTTCAAGCCACCTTCAGGTATTGGAAGAGGAGCGCGTAAGTATTTTCCTGGTTTCAATTCACCTTGGTAGACGATACGGGCAACACCATCAGGGCTGACTATAATGTCGTTCAAGTCTTCAGGAAGTTTTCCCCAGCCAACTTCTGTACAAGGATGATCAAGCTGTTTTGACGCATGAATTAACAAAGCTTTGATTGCTAGTAGGCTCAAATCGTTCCCTAAAATTGCCCGAACACCAACAGCTGCTCGTAAGGCGTAAGGAGAGGCAAAGCTTGTTCCTAGCTGGGGTATGATTACAGGCTTCTTACCTTTACCTAAAACATGAAAGTACTCGTCTGTGTCACCACCAAACGCAACTAAATCCGGTTTCATCACGCCAGGACTTCTGCCTGGCCCAATGGCGCTATATGGTGCTCGTTTCCATTCCGTATCATTAACTGTATCACAAGCACCAACAGCAAGAGCATTAACGCAATCGGCTGGTACTTGAATTCTTGCTTCATACAATTGATGATTTCTTTCTTGGTTATTTTTTCTTCTCGCTATTGCCTTTGTCCTGCAACAGACCCGCCTTGTGACGTGCGCGTTCAGTGGTTTCATTGATTCTCTGTGCGTGCTCTGCGTCACGGATGGCGCGCAGCATGTCAGAAAGCACGGTAACGGGAGTTTTCATGGTGTTCTGGTCCTGCTGAATTGTGGATGCCAGGCGTGCAGCGGCTTCAGGGTCTGATGCCCCGAGCTGTTTCAGATAGCTGGAAACCGGGTTATGGCGGATTTCCGTGCTGTTTACGCCGTGATTACGGCTCAGGCGCTGCCAGAGCTGCGTGATTCGGCTGTCCGGTCGGGTATCTGGTTTGCGTACAATTTCAAATCCCTGCGGTGCAATGATGCTGCCGTCAACGTACAGACTGCCGCCTCGTAACAGGTGCTGCATCTGCTGTTCACCGATATGCAGGCCGAGAGATTCGGCAGATTCCCGCCATTCTTTAGCGAGTAATTCGTGGTTATCAGGCAAAGGCCGCTGCTGTTTGCGGCTCTGTGTCCAGCTCTGCATTTCATCACTGCTGTTTTTTGCCTGTTTGTCACGAAGCGAACGCATCAGCGCCCGGCGTTCGTGCCGTTTCAGTGAGCGCATCCATTCGTTCACTTCAACGCCGTCAGGGAGCTGCGGCCACGGTGCTGGCCGTTCTTCCGGCTGTTCTGTCCCGTTGTTGTCCGTTTCCTGTACACGGGGACAGTTATTGCCACGAGTCCAAGGGGCGGCAGGGCCGCCCTGAAGGTCAAAACCATTTTCGCGGGCACTGTCTTCCGCTTCCGGTTTGCGTCTTACCAGCTTCCAGTTATCCGGATGCGTGCACACACGGGAGGATTCCCCGATGAGTGGTGACCAGATCCCGTAAATCTGTACGCTCTGTTCGCCGTAATCGTTCAGCTCATCGGCGAGGTCGTAGGCGGTGCGAATCAGGTAGTCTTTGCGTGGAACAAGTACGCCGCCCTGTTTCTCTATGTAGGTGGCAAAACATCCGGCATCAGCGGCGGCAAGAACCGCATCCATTGCGTCATCCTTCAGCCGTTGCGGGCCTTCTGGGTTGCGTGCCATCTGGCTGGCAAGGCGGCGCAGTTCACGCCATACCTGGCGGGAGGGGATGCCAAAGAACTGGAACTGGCGGACCCGGTGAAGGCGCGCCCAGCCGATGGCGCGTTCCACGCTCTCGGCCATTGATTTTCCGGTTTCGTGGTCAACGCGTGGCTTGCCCGTTTTCGGGTCGATGCCATCCACGGCACGGCTGTCCAGGTTTTTCCCGATGTAGGTGGCGATGTAGCTGGTCGGTGTGCCTTTTGAGCCGTCGACGTACTCCGCCTTAAAGCGTGGGGTAATATCATCACCCAGCTCGTGACGATCTTCCTGAATGGCAATATCGCGGGTGTGGGACACAATAGTGTCGATTTCTTCCGGATGAGCAAAGACCATCATATGCCAGTGCACGGTGCCGTCATGGTGAGGCTCCACCGTGCGGATGCCATACCAGCGCAGGCCGTCGCGGTTCAGTTTCTTGCGGACCGCCGCAAAAAACGTGTTAACCAGGTAATCGCTGGAGTCGCGCATGGTGGCCCCGTTCCATTTGGGATTCGGATGACCGTTCTCTGTTGTGGCGTGGTATTTTGACGGGCAGGTGACAGTCAGAAACACCGCTTTGTCGCCACGGGCTTCGGCCAGAAGTTCCAGCCCCTTCATGGTGGCCATCATTTCTGCCTTACGGTGAACCGGGTTACTTACTCCCGCGTAATACACTGTCTCGAGATCAATCGTGAACCCATCTTCGTTTTCCAGCATGAAACTTGTCAGGAAATCGCGTGTTTTCTCGCGCTGTGCGCGAAACTCGCTTAATGCGTCCTGGCTCAGATAGGGCGATGTTTTTCTGGAAACCAGACAGGCGGCGCGGAGTTGTTCTTCTCTCCACTCGCAACGTAACAGCCACAGTTTGCGTTTCCACCATTCCGTACAGGTCAGGCGAAGGATTGCGCCCGGCAGCAGCTCCGTGTCCGGTTCGTTCCTCCGGTCTTTATCTGTTGTCAGTGCGTCATAATGTGGGGGCATGATGTGCAGGTGTAACGCCATGCGGGCCAGCATCTGATACGCCTTCAGCGTTACATCCATGGTCAGTTCGCCATCGGTCGCGCCAAAGCCATCGCAGAGTTTTTCGAAGGTGCTGCTGAACATCGCCGCCGTCATGGTGGCCAGCGTCTGTATCTGGTGTTTGTTGAGCTGCGGCAGGTAAAGCAAATCGTCCAGGCGTTCGCGTCCGGCAAGGGAGCGATAACCAGGTGTCAGCCAGCGCCCGTCAGTGCGATCCAGACGTTCGAATATTTTGCGCAGGGTTCCGCGTGTATAGCGTTCCGCCTGCCAGCTCTTTTTGCCTTTCTGACGATCGGCTTCCTGCTTCTTGCGCAGGAAAGAGAGGTGGCGGCTCAGAGGTTCTCGCAGATAAACGGGAAGCGCCTTCAGTGTGGCAAAGGCACGGGCTACCGGGTCTTGTTCTGTTGCCCGGCGCTTACTGATGATGCTCTGTGCCAGCTTTTCACGCTGTCCGGCTTCCTCAAGGGATGCCATGAGTTTTTTACCCATGGCGGATTGTGCGAAAAAGGCTTCTTCCTTCGCTTCCTGTTCTTCCTGTGCCCTTTTGTCCGCCTCAAGGTAGTAACGGATGGCGCGTTGCAGGTCGGTTTCAGTTTCCTGCCTGCGCTCCGTAAATCTGGCCGGATCAATAGCTGGTCGTGGTTCATTCCAGCTCCATGCAAACGCACTCATGGCTGGTATCCCGTCACGCGCTGCCACTCCTGCGAGAAGAGGGCGGAAAGGCGGTTAAATTCAGCGGTGTATTCACTCAGCGAGGCACACCCGCCAGCAGTGCGATGCGCCAGCATTGCTGCAAACACGGAGGCCGGGGAGTCGTAATACGCCAGCAGTGATTCGCCGTGCGGTGTCAGGCAGTGCAACGCCAGTCCGTGTGGTGTGAAATCCACGCGGTAGCAGTCGTCTACTGTGAAATAAAGGGTGTCTGCATTCTCCGGTTTTGTGGTGCGTGCTCTGTTGTCACGACCACGGATGTAGAGATCAAATAACCCCTGAAGAACGGGAGCCAGACGGGTGTCCTGTGTGCGCACCCATCTTGTGAAGTCATGAGCGTCAATCATGCTGCAATTCTCTTTACTACAGATGTGCGAAGGCCTCCCGCCGCAAGGTGCAGGAAAGGCCCGGAACAGGAATTAATGGAGTTTGTTTTGCTGCTGGATGAGCTGTTGAAGCTCGTGCAGATCATCCGCCAGATAGCTGAAAACAGAGGCGGAATAAATGTTTGATAGTGCGTGGCTGCGCTCATGCAGCATATTGATGTGCATGATTTGCGCGACGCGTGATGCGCGGGAAAGTCTGCGGTTGATTTCAGTCTGGATGTGACGACGCTCCGCGATAGCGCGGTGCTGTTTGCGGTCTGCCATGGTGTGGCCTCTTTGCTCGGTGATAGAAATAACTCACCATCCAGAGTTGAGAATCTCGGGGTGGCGAGACGTACAGGGTTCTCAACACCGGAGAGCAAAGAATCCGGCCCGACCGAAGTCGGCCCCGTACGCCCCGCCATAATTCTGACGCGAAAAAGACGTGGCAATACAGTACGCACAAAAAAACCGCTTGCGCGGTTATGCGCTTTGCTCTGTATCGGGTTGAGAATCCCGGCACCCGTTTTATGAGGTGCAGCGGAAATGTAACCTGACCGATTGAGGCATGGCAAGCGGTTTTTTTGTGTGTGCATGTTCTGGTTTCTTACTGGTTCAGAAAAAAATCAAAAACCTTGTCAATGCGTTGCAGCAGCTCTTGCTGTATTGCTTCCGGCGTTTCCGGTTCGCCCGGCGCCTCCAACGTCGCGCAGAAATCAGCGATTTCATGATGGAGCGTCAGGCGAATGGCAGGAGCCGTGGTTCTGGCGTGCTCCAGCTCATCCAGCAGTGCCAGCACAGCAGACGGCGAGAGCATTGCGCGAAATGCCAGTAATTTTTGAGGCGTTGCCATTCGTTGCAGGGCAAATGCCAGTTCGCGTAGCTTCTGGTGGTTGATGGTGCTCATGCTCTGGCTTCCTTCAGTAGCTGGTTAAACATGTGAGTAAGTGGATTGCTACACCCGAACGGCATCGGGTTTACGTGGTAAGAAGCCTGGCCTCCTGTTTTGCGAGCGCGACCACCTGTGCTGCGGTTTGTTCTGATGACTAAGCCGCCGCGCCAAAGTCGGCGTAACTCAGCATTAATGGCTGTGGTTGGGGTATTCAGTGCTGCGGCGATCTCTCCGCCGCTACACCCCGGATGAGTAGCGATGTAGTCCAGAATGGTCATCTGCGTGGCTCCTGTACCTGTCGGATAAGATTTACTCGCGCCACGTTGGTGGCGCAGAAGTAAGTGCCGTCAGTGAGGTAGATGTGGTGTGCATCCTTTTCCGAACGATGTTTGTCGATAGTGGTAATCAGGCGTTCGTCGACCTCGTATTCGCGCCCTCTGGAGGTAAAGCGAACGACGGAAAAATGCTTAATTGCCATTGCGCCCCCTTTGTCCAGTAACCCTATGCGTTAAATACGGCACGTTGCGCGTCATCAATGAATACAGCTTGAGAGCGTTCTATCAGGCGGAGATTTGTCAGAAGCTCTGACTCTTTTGTGTGGTAAGACGTTATCAGGTATTTGCCGTGCAGTTCGGCAATAATGGTGTATTGCAGCATCATTGCTGAACCAAGAATATAAATGCAGCGTCCAATGCTGGACGGATTCATGGCTGCAACTGTTGACTGTGTTTTAAGAGTGTCGATTTCTTTGCTCTGTTCCTCAATAATTTTGGCTGCGTCAGCGGTGATTTTTGCAATGGTCAGTGCGTGAAGTGCTGCCATATGTTGGCTACGCTTCACGGCATCTTTAGCCATTTCATCTTCCGCTTCTGATATTTTTTTTAATGTGTCGATAATGCCTTCTTCTTTTGCGTTCATTTTATATCTCCGTTATTTACGTGTGCGAATACCTCCGCGAATGCGGATAGTTTTCAGGTTTTCGGGTTTAATCTGGTGTTTTGTTTAAGCTGTTATTCGTCAGTGAAAAAGCGTTCAATCTTTTTTACTGAATGAATAATTCGCATAATCCCAATGGCGCAGGCCACCGAAATAATCAGAACAAGCCATGAGATAAATATACTCATGCGATATTCCCCAGCTTATACGGTTCAATATGTTCCCCGCATTCTGCGGCACAGATCAGCTCGGAAAGTTCGTTAAGTGCATCCAGATCATCAGCGTAAAAAGCGACGTCATACAAACTCCGGATTGCCCTGGTCAATGAGTCACGGGCTGCACGTTCAGCATGAGCGCCTGATGCACTTAAGCGAAAATAAAATCGTTCAAGTGCTTTATTAATGAGAGTTTTATATTCTTTGCCCATCGCAACGCCCTTTAATCTGCTTTCTGAATTTCAGCTTCTGAATCCATACAAATAATTTCGATATAGGGTTCATCGCCATTAACCTGACGTGCCTTTTCAGCTTCGCTAATGATTTCTCGTACGGTCTGGTACGGAAGCTCCACAGTCAGGCGCGTACCGTTCAGATAAACGTAAGTAGCTGCGTTTTTTTCGGATGGAACAACTCCGTCAATGGCTGATGCGCGTAATAACAGTTCACCGCGAAAATCAATAAAACGGATAAATACACCTTGTGCATGCTCTTTGGTCATAAAGCACCTGTTAAAAATCAGCCTGTTTAATAAAACTTTGCCCGCGAAGCAGACGATCAACCGTGCGAAGTGCTTCGTATAATGTGAAATCCTGCCCGAAGTGATTGTCGCCGCAGTTCAATGCAAAAATGCGGTTTCCGGTAAACGGATTGCGTGGGCATTTGTGGACCACGATTCCAGCTTTCTCAATCAGCCAGGCATGTTCGCCGATTTGTTTTACAGCGTGGCCATCCGGTGTTGCGTGCGTCTCGTTCAGGTTATAGCGACTGTTACTACGTGATGCACTGGTAGCGACGTGGTGTACATGGCGTTCTACGCCATTACGAAATTTGGAGTATGGATTATTAGCGTTTTTTTTCATGATGGTGCTCTGTTCATTGTTTTAGCTGTTAGCCAAAGCGTCTTTTAACATCGCCACAAGGTTTACTTCAGGCTTTTCCATTTTGGCGCGTTTGGGGCGGATAATAATTCGACCGTCAGCCAACATCTTTTTGCATGTATTAAGAGGGATACCTGTTATCTCTGCATATTTCTGCAGGGATACATAGGGGGCATTCACATTGATATTGATGGTTATACCTGACATCCCACTAGCCTCCTGATCAGGAAGATTTGTTTTGTTCTTTCTGGGTTAGCTCTAGGCCGCGAAGGAAGATCATGCGCGCCATGTTAGAGGATGAGCGTTGTTCTTTAGCTGCCATTTCATCAATGACGGCTCGCTCCTCGAGGGACAGCCGAAGTGCCAGTCTTGGACCTGTGGCGGTGTTACGCGGAATGCGTGATCTGGTATCGTGAAGAACTTGTTTCATAGTGGTATATTGTGATCATCTAATAGCTCGTGAAATCATTTTGGTATCAAAAAAGATACCTGTCAAGGTTTTTGTATGAAAAATGATATTGGTCAGCGGTTGCGTGAGGAAAGGGAAAGATTGGGACTTAGTCAAGTTGCCATGAGCGACATTGGTGGAGTCAAAAAGCTAACTCAGCTTAGATATGAGAAAGGAGATAGCTTTCCTGATGCTGCGTATTTGGCAGCGCTGTCTCGTTTTGGCCTTGATGTTCAGTATGTTGTGTTGGGAATTCACTCACCTGAAACTTATAACGATGATGAGCAGGAATTGATTACTCGCTTTCGAGCAGCTTCGTTAGATGTGAAAAACGCGGTGATTGGGGCTTTAAAAGGTGCGATCAGTGAAAAGGAAACTCAGCCATCAGGACGTGAGTTAAATATTTCTGGTGGTAATAACCGTATCGCTGGTCGTGACTATAACGAAACTAAGGGTAGGTGATAGTAGGGAGGTGACATGGCCGTCAACTCAAACGGTTCAAACAATCGCGTTGCTGGGCGTGATTTTCACGAAAAGAATATTCAGATAGAGCGATATGATGGTTCTCATACCGTAAATATCGCAATCCCTTCGAATAATGATGATGACGATCGCCCTTTGCTTAAGGCTCAGCGTAAGGAGCTAAATAGCTTGGTTGCTGCTATTGCAGAAGCTAGCAATACTGAAGCGTTTATTATTTGGCAAAAAGTACATGCGGAGATTGGTGTAGCTGGTATTGATGATATGACAGTAAATCAATATAAAACAGCGGAGAGTTTTCTGCATGCAATGCTTGAGCGATGTAAAGATCATGATGCCTGTAAGGCTCTTGTAAGTTTATTACTACGTAACAGTGAAGACTGTGGACTTCGACAAAAACTTCTGCGGTATTGCCATATCAATTTCGGTACAGGACGTTTAAACGATCTTACTCGTTCTCAGTTACAGTCTGCATTGTCGTGGTTAGAGCAACAATCGGCATCAAGCCACACAGAGAGTTCGACCTTACCAGAAGTCCGACTTCGTGCTTCAGAATTAATCCGACTTTATCCAAAAGAAATAATATTCTTTATCTGCGTAGGGGTTTTGGTAGGCGGTGTCATTTCTAGGGCGTTTTTTAATTTGTAATCTTACTTGAGCTAAATTGAGGTAATGATATGAAAGTAAAAAAGGTTCAACTATTAGTTACTTTTTTATCTATGTTTTCTTTTTCCGCCGTCGCAATGCCTTTTAAAACTATTGAACGTGAGAGTTTCAATGGGGTATGGCCATTTAATACTGATGAGGTTCAATTACAGTGTCTTGATGGTAATCCTTATGTGATGAATTTTGACGATAATAAGTTATATGCACTTACAGGTTTGGCTCGAATAAAAGGTAAAACATTTGGTGCGTTACCGTTAGATAACAATAATCCATTTTGGCTAGATAATGATGCCGCCCCAGGGTTAAAAAAGAGTCTGGGGGATGTCACTAAGGCTGCATTTGATTTATGTGATAAGTAACTAAAATGTCGGTTCGTAAGATTCCATCAGGTAAATGGCTTTGCGAATGTTATCCCTACGGGGCATCGGGAAAACGCATTCGTAAACAGTTTGCGACAAAAAGTGAGGCGCTCTCTTATGAGCGCCGTTTAATGAATAGTAGAGTTGGAGACGAGTTTCAAGATGGTTCTGGTCCTCGTCTTTCTGAGTTGATTGCTCGTTGGTTTGAGATGTACGGTAAAACCTTGTCCTCTGGTGCAGAGCGCAAAGTCAAACTTGAGGCGATTTGTTCCAGGCTGGGAGATCCATTTGCTTCTCAGTTTGACAAAAATATGTTTGCTACTTATCGGGAAAGAAGGCTATCAGGAGAATGGAATCCCAAGGGGAAGAAAAAACTTAGTGAAGCAACCGTTAATCGCGAGCAGTCATATCTACATGCTGTTTTTGCCGAACTGAAGCGCCTTGGAGAGTGGTCTGGTGAAAACCCCCTGACTGGTATTCGCAAGTTTCGTGAGGAAGAAAAGGAACTGGCGTTTCTGTATGTAGATGAGATTGAACGCCTTCTGATTGCGTGTGATGAGTCACGGAATAAAGATTTGGGGGTTGTTGTCCGTATTGGGCTTGCGACTGGTGCTCGGTGGAGTGAAGCAGAAGGATTAAAGCAATCTCAAGTACTGCCCGGTCGAATCACATTTGTTAAAACTAAAGGAAAGAAGAACCGCACTGTACCGATTTCACCTCAATTGCAAGCTATGCTTCCTAAAAAACGAGGAGCGCTATTTTCACCATGTTATGAGGCTTTTGACGCTGCAATTAAGAGAGCGAAGATCGAGCTTCCTGATGGGCAATTAACTCATGTGCTACGTCACACGTTTGCCAGTCATTTTATGATGCGGGGCGGAAATATTCTTGTGTTGCAAAAAATACTGGGGCATAGCGATATAAAAATGACTATGCGTTATGCGCATTTTGCTCCAGGTCATTTAGAGGCTGCTGTTGAATTGAACCCTTTTGACAATAGAGGGTAAAAAGTGGCGATAAAAAGTGACAATAGATTCAAATGGCGTTGTATAGAGCCATTTTCAAAGTTAATAAAATCATAAGGTTATGATTTATAAATGGTGGTTGATAGTTTTTAAAATCCCTCGGCGTTCGCGCTGTGCGGGTTCAAGTCCCGCTCCGGGTACCATGGGAAAGATAAGAATAAAATCAAAGCAATAAGCAGTGTCGTGAAACCACCTTCGGGTGGTTTTTTTGTGCCTGCAACTTGTCGTTACACCCTCCCTAATTTTTAATCACCAGCAAAGCCACTCAAAAAGTATCTCTGATACGGACCGGCATGTAAGATAGGTGCTGGCGAGTTGAGATCCACAAGGAAAAGCGTATGAAAACGGGACCGTTAAACGAAAGTGAGTTGGAATGGCTGGACGATATTCTGACCAAATACAACACTGACCACGCCATCCTTGATGTGGCGGAGCTGGACGGTTTATTGACGGCGGTGTTGAGTTCTCCGCAAGAGATTGAACCGGAACAGTGGCTGGTTGCCGTGTGGGGTGGGGCTGACTATGTGCCGCGCTGGGCGTCAGAGAAAGAGATGACGCGCTTTATGAATCTGGCTTTTCAACATATGGCCGATACCGCAGAGCGTCTGAACGAATTCCCGGAGCAGTTTGAGCCGTTATTCGGCTTGCGAGAAGTTGATGGCAGCGAGCTGACGATTGTTGAGGAGTGGTGCTTTGGCTATATGCGGGGCGTGGCACTTTCTGACTGGTCAACGTTGCCCGATTCGTTAAAACCAGCGCTGGAGGCGATTGCGCTGCACGGTACTGAGGAAAACTTCGAGCGGGTAGAGAAAATGTCGCCAGAAGCGTTTGAAGAGAGCGTAGATGCCATTCGACTGGCGGAGCTTGATCTACATGCGTACTGGATGGCGCATCCGCAGGAAAAAGCTGTTCAGCAACCGATCAAAGCAGAAGAGAAACCGGGGCGTAACGATCCTTGCCCGTGCGGTAGTGGTAAGAAATTTAAGCAGTGCTGCCTGCATTAAGAGGTCAAATTGGGTGTCAGCGTTAATTCTGGCACCCAATAAGGAATTTGAGGCTATCTGATCACCCCACTTCTGGTAACAACCCTGCCGCAATCAAAAATTGCACGCCAATCACAGCAATACCACAGAGAAACACCACCACCAGCGCCGGACGACCACCTTTCACCCGGTAACCCGCCTGAGGATTGTGCTTTCTGCTTTGCCAGGTCAACAGCGAAGGGATAATCAATGCCAGTACCGCCAGCGCCACACCGGCGTAACCCAGCGCCATCACAAATCCTCGTGGATAAAACAGTGCAAACGCCAACGGCGGCAGAAAGGTAATTGCACCAGTTTGCAACCGTCCACCAACGGTATTTGAACGCTGAAATAAATCAGCCAGATAATCAAATAAGCCTAACGCAACGCCGAGAAATGACGTGGCGAGGGCTAAATCAGCAAATAAATGCACTGCCAGCTCAACATGCGGAGAGGCCACCATTTCGCGTAATGCCTGTAACAGCCCGTTTAATCCGGCATGATTAGCCAGCAATCCCATAAAGGTTGTTGAATCAATGCTGCCAAGCGTTGCCACCTGCCAGAAAATATATGCCACCAGGGGGATCGCACTACCGGTTATAAACACCCAGCGTAGCTTACGAACGTTGCCATCCATATAGCTGACAATACTCGGCACGCTACCGTGAAAACCAAATGAGGTAAAAATCACCGGGATTGCAGACAGAGCCAGCCCCTGTTGCAACGGCAGGGTTAAAAGATTCACTTTGTGAATATGCGGCAGCAGTAGTACCAGCATTACCACCAGAAAAATAATCTTGGCGCTGAACAGAAAACGGTTAAATAAATCGACCAGTGAAGTTCCGACACAAACCACGCCACCGGCAACAAAAGTGAACAACAGCACGCCAGCGGTTGCCGACATTGAAATACCTGTCCAGTCGCTGATGCTGGAGGCCAACAATTCACCGGCACCGCTGATGTATGCCGCAGTCAGAGCATACATTAAGAACATCATACTGAAGCCCGTCAGCCATTGACCGTAGCGTCCCAGATAGCGTTTTGCCAGCGTGCCCAGACCGGTATCTGCCGGAACATGCTGGTACACCTCCAGCAGTAATAGCGCCGTGTAGCACATCAACGCCCAAAGCCCAATCAACAAGATTAACGTAACGCTAAAACCAACACCGGCCGCAGCCAGCGGCATTGCCAGCATGCCTGCGCCAATTGTGGTTCCCGCCACGATAAAAACACTTCCCAGGGTTCTGTTTTTCACGCTTTCTTCTGTCCTGACGATCTTTATGAGTGATATCTGCGGCGCAGGTTAAGGCATAACGGCTGCTTCGTCAAACTGACGTTACATATGGTGTAAATATAAATGTACAATAAAAAGCATTCAGTCCTGCGCTGGCGCAAAGTCTTCATAAGCGGCAATCGCTACGCTAGGCTTTTTTTGAGGAGGGACGATGGACTCTATTCACGGTCATGAAGTGTTAAATATGATGATTGAATCAGGCGAGCAATATACGCATGCCAGTCTGGAAGCTGCGATTAAAGCGCGTTTTGGTGAACAGGCACGTTTTCACACCTGCTCGGCAGAAGGGATGACAGCGGGAGAGCTGGTAGCGTTTCTGGCAGCAAAAGGCAAATTTATACCTTCGAAAGACGGTTTTTCGACCGATCAGAGTAAGATTTGCCGTCACTGATTTGAAACGGCGGCAGTAAACCTGCCGCCGGAGAGCATTAGTTTTGTGTGTCGAGGGTAGAGAGTTCTTTGTCGATAAAATACAGACCTTCGCCGCTTTTGCCTGCCAGGCTTAATTTATCAATAATCGATTTGAACAGTTTCTCTTCTTCATGCTGCTCAGAAACATACCATTGCAGGAAATTAAATGTTGGGTAGTCCTGATTGGTCATTGCAGCATGAGCCAGTTCGTTAATTTTCTGGGTGATTAATTGTTCGTGTTTATAGGTTTCCTGGAATAATTCATCAAGTGAGGAATATTCAGCAAACGGAGATTCAACGGTATTAATACGCGGTAAATTGCCGGTATCAGTCAGGTAATCAAACAGACGCTGCATATGCGTCATCTCTTCCTGGGCGTGACGGCGCAGGAACGCGGCAGCACCTTCGAAGGTATGATAGCTGCACCAGGCGCTCATTTGCTGATAAAGCAGTGAAGAGTACAGTTCCAGGTTCATCTGCTCATTAAGTTTTTCAATCATTTCTGGTTTCAGCATGATAGTGCTCCACAAAGGTTATATTTGTTGCTGTGGCGTCACTATAATTTGTTATTTTATTATTTGCAAAAGGTAAAATATAAACTTCAATTATTAAAAATACGAATGGGAATAAAACGCATTACCGCTATTTCTTTAATCAGCGAAGATCCCCTCGCTGATTAAAATATTTAGAGAAAGACAGGGAAGGCGGAATGATGGCACTGATATGACAAAGTGAATTCCGTATTCAAACATAAGGAACCCGCAAAAAGGCTACAGTTGCCTACTGGCTGACCAAAGGGGACCGCGTGGGTATAGCCTTCCTGCTGGCATGCGCGATCGGCGATCCCGCGACTGACATAACGATCGGTATGGGCATGCTGCAAAAAAGCCTGGTCATAAACTAACCGTACAATACCTGTTGCCGCGTCAACTTCGCTCACATGGGCTTGGCGAGTAACCGTACACCCCGCCAGCGTTATTAATGAAAGAGTCAGAATCAGAAGTCTCATGGTCCAGCCAGAAGAGTAAGAGAAAGCACTATTTTACGCGTTACAGTGCTGCGACAATGGCCGGAAAAGACGCCTGGCAGGCGCTATTTCTTGCCATCTGTAGGTGTCAGAAATAGGGGGGCTGTTTTTTGATTATCATTTTTATAACATTAAAGGGGTATTTATGTGATTTGTATCACATAAAGATTGATTTTTGTGATGGTTGTCATATTATAAGCGCAAAGACAATAACACCTGTATAACAAATGGTCGGAGTGCCGCGATGAAACTGCGCAAAATCCTGAAAAGTATGTTCAATAACTATTGCAAGACGTTCAAAGACGTACCGCCAGGCAATATGTTCCGATAACAAAAAACCTGCTCCGGCAGGTTTTTTTGTGTCCTGATGACGGTGGATGTGACTATCGCTGAAGATGTGAAGCCGCTACTATAACGGCTTTCAAAATGCTATCAGGAGTTTACGATGTCCCAGCCGCTGAATGCCGATCAGGAACTGGTTTCTGATGTGGTTGCTTGCCAGTTGGTTATCAAACAAATTCTGGATGTTCTCGATGTAATCGCGCCCGTTGAAGTTCGTGAAAAAATGTCCAGTCAGCTGAAGAATATCGACTTTACTAACCATCCCGCCGCCGCAGACCCGGTCACCATGCGGGCAATCCAAAAAGCCATCGCGCTTATTGAACTCAAGTTTACCCCACAGGGTGAATCCCATTAAAAAAACCGCTGCTTCAAACAGATGAGGCAGCGGTTTCTCAAAACCTTCATCGGCGCAATGCATTAGCGCCGATGATGATCAATGCAGCTGGTGTGACACGACATTCAGAACATGTTGGTCGGTCTGCACAGGGCACATACCCGCAAGTTTCGCACTGCGCACTTCATCAAGAATGGTTTGCAGCAACAGACCATCATGCTGCTGTTCTTTTTCCAGATCGCGCAGGAAATTGACGGTTGAATCATCATTCAGTTCTTTCGCTTCATCGGCTAACTGTGCCAACGTACTAGAACGTTGCTCGTATTCTTCCATCGTTTTTTGGAACAGTTCTTCCAGAGAGTTCAGTTTTTCACCGGGAACATCAATGGCTTTAACGATGGGGGTAGCGCCGACACTCTTCATAAAGTTAAACATGCGCATCATTTGGGTCACATTACTCTGTGCCTGGGCGCGAAGGAAAGTGGCGGTGCCGTTCAGACTCTGTTCAGAACACCAGTTACTCAGGTGAAGGTAGAGATTGGATGCGTAAAACTCGCGGTTCATTTGAGAGTTGAGTTTGAGAAGCATTCCAGCGGTTGCCATACCTAATATCCTTATATCCAGAAGTGGAGAGGTGCAAGATAAATCAAAACACCATAATTACTGTTTGCAGAATAATTCCTTTCTGCCGGTCCGAAATGTGATCGTGGAGTCAATTCTGACGATGATCTGAAATAAGAATAACGTCTGAACGGGTATAAGAAAATGCTTAAATCATCAAGTTTATATATTTTTACATTTCATTGATGAAATCAATGTAACTGCAATGAATTTTAATGATAGTGCTTTTTGTATCTTATTGATATTAATCAATGAATTTGAATTCATGATGAAGTGATGATTTTATAAAACGTTTTTTCATTTTTGCGAGATGGCTCTCATTATACGTGTTCTGTTAATTAATGAGCACAGTGATAATTAATGGCGAAATGAATGACGTGCATTTTCCACATCTTTGAGTTGCGGTTATTACACCATTTCAAAAACTCAACGCCAGGTAATGCGGCCTATTGACTGGTTAAAAAGAAGACATCCCGCATGGGTACCAAAGACAACAAGGATTTCCAGGCTAATCTTATGGATTAATCTGCTGTGCATTCGACAATTTGTCTGACAAATTGGCTTTCCCTTATGTCTTTTCCCGCTAAATTTATGCACGTTCTCACTGTAATTCTGCGATGTGATATTGCTCTCCTATGGAGAATTAATTTCTCGCTAAAACTATGTCAACACAGTCACTTATCTTTTAGTTAAAAGGTAATGCTTTGTTTTCCGATTAATTTAACGAATGTCATTCGTTTTTGCCCTACACAAAACGACACTAAAGCTGGAGAGAACCATGCACAAATTTACTAAAGCCCTGGCAGCCATTGGTCTGGCAGCCGTTATGTCACAATCCGCTATGGCGGAGAACCTGAAGCTCGGTTTCCTGGTGAAGCAACCGGAAGAGCCGTGGTTCCAGACCGAATGGAAGTTTGCCGATAAAGCCGGGAAGGATTTAGGGTTTGAGGTTATTAAGATTGCCGTGCCGGATGGCGAAAAAACATTGAACGCGATCGACAGCCTGGCTGCCAGTGGCGCAAAAGGTTTCGTTATTTGTACTCCGGACCCCAAACTCGGCTCTGCCATCGTCGCGAAAGCGCGTGGCTACGATATGAAAGTCATTGCCGTGGATGACCAGTTTGTTAACGCCAAAGGTAAGCCAATGGATACCGTTCCGCTGGTGATGATGGCGGCGACTAAAATTGGCGAACGTCAGGGTCAGGAACTGTATAAAGAGATGCAGAAACGTGGCTGGGATGTCAAAGAAAGCGCGGTGATGGCGATTACCGCCAACGAACTGGATACGGCACGTCGCCGTACAACGGGTTCTATGGATGCGCTGAAAGCGGCCGGATTCCCGGAAAAACAAATTTATCAGGTACCTACCAAATCTAACGACATCCCGGGGGCATTTGACGCTGCCAACTCAATGCTGGTTCAACATCCGGAAGTTAAACATTGGCTGATCGTCGGTATGAACGACAGCACCGTGCTGGGCGGCGTACGCGCGACGGAAGGTCAGGGCTTTAAAGCTGCCGATATCATCGGCATTGGCATTAACGGTGTGGATGCGGTGAGCGAACTGTCTAAAGCACAGGCAACCGGCTTCTACGGTTCCCTGCTGCCAAGCCCGGACGTACATGGCTATAAATCCAGCGAAATGCTTTACAACTGGGTAGCAAAAGACGTTGAACCGCCAAAATTTACCGAAGTTACCGACGTGGTGCTGATCACGCGTGACAACTTTAAAGAAGAACTGGAGAAAAAAGGTTTAGGCGGTAAGTAATTTGCCGGAAAAATTCCCCTCTGCATGATGCAGAGGGGGTGTGAACGACCAGTGATTCACGGAGACGTTATGCAACAGTCTACCCCGTATCTCTCATTTCGCGGCATCGGTAAAACGTTTCCCGGCGTTAAGGCGCTGACGGATATTAGTTTTGACTGCTATGCCGGTCAGGTTCATGCGTTGATGGGTGAAAATGGCGCAGGAAAATCAACTCTCTTAAAAATCCTCAGCGGCAACTATGCGCCAACCACGGGTTCTGTAGTGATTAATGGGCAGGAAATGTCCTTTTCCGACACGACCGCAGCACTTAATGCGGGTGTGGCGATTATTTACCAGGAACTGCATCTCGTGCCGGAAATGACCGTCGCGGAAAACATCTATCTCGGCCAGCTGCCGCATAAAGGCGGCATTGTGAATCGCTCATTGCTGAATTATGAGGCGGGTTTACAACTTAAACATCTTGGTATGGATATTGACCCGGACACGCCGCTGAAATATCTCTCCATTGGTCAGTGGCAGATGGTTGAAATCGCCAAGGCGCTGGCGCGTAACGCTAAAATTATCGCCTTTGATGAGCCAACCAGCTCCCTTTCTGCCCGCGAAATCGACAATCTTTTCCGCGTTATTCGTGAACTGCGAAAAGAGGGGCGGGTGATCTTATACGTTTCTCACCGTATGGAAGAAATATTTGCCCTCAGCGATGCCATCACTGTCTTTAAAGATGGACGTTATGTCAAAACCTTTACCGATATGCAGCAGGTTGACCACGACGCGCTGGTGCAGGCGATGGTCGGGCGCGACATTGGCGATATCTACGGCTGGCAACCTCGTAGTTATGGCGAGGAGCGCCTGCGTCTTGATGCTGTGAAAGCACCAGGCGTGCGTACGCCAATAAGTCTGGCGGTTCGCAGTGGTGAAATTGTTGGGCTGTTTGGTCTGGTAGGAGCGGGGCGTAGCGAATTAATGAAAGGCTTGTTTGGCGGGACGCAAATCACCGCCGGTCAGGTTTATATCGACCAACAGCCGATCGATATTCGTAAACCGAGCCACGCCATTGCCGCAGGCATGATGCTCTGCCCGGAAGATCGCAAAGCGGAAGGCATTATTCCCGTGCACTCCGTTCGCGACAATATCAACATCAGTGCCAGACGTAAACATGTGCTCGGCGGTTGTGTAATCAACAACGGTTGGGAAGAAAACAATGCCGATCACCACATTCGTTCGCTCAACATCAAAACGCCGGGCGCTGAGCAACTGATCATGAATCTCTCAGGCGGAAATCAGCAAAAAGCCATTCTGGGCCGCTGGTTATCGGAAGAGATGAAGGTCATTTTGCTGGATGAACCTACGCGCGGCATTGATGTTGGTGCTAAGCATGAAATTTACAACGTGATTTATGCGCTGGCGGCGCAGGGTGTGGCGGTGCTGTTTGCCTCCAGCGACTTACCTGAAGTCCTCGGCGTTGCCGACCGGATTGTGGTGATGCGGGAAGGTGAAATCGCCGGTGAATTGTTACACGAGCAGGCAGATGAGCGTCAGGCACTGAGCCTTGCGATGCCTAAAGTCAGCCAGGCAGTTGCCTGAGTAAGGAGAGTATGATGTCTTCTGTTTCTACATCGGGGTCTGGCGCACCTAAGTCGTCATTCAGCTTCGGGCGTATCTGGGATCAGTACGGCATGCTGGTGGTGTTTGCGGTGCTCTTTATCGCCTGTGCCATTTTTGTCCCAAATTTTGCCACCTTCATTAATATGAAAGGGTTGGGCCTGGCAATTTCCATGTCGGGGATGGTGGCGTGTGGCATGTTGTTCTGCCTTGCTTCCGGTGACTTTGACCTTTCTGTCGCCTCCGTAATTGCCTGTGCGGGTGTCACCACGGCGGTGGTTATCAACCTGACTGAAAGCCTGTGGATTGGCGTGGCAGCGGGGTTGCTGCTTGGCATTCTCTGTGGCCTGGTCAATGGCTTTGTTATCGCCAAACTGAAAATAAATGCTCTGATCACAACACTGGCAACGATGCAGATTGTTCGAGGTCTGGCGTACATCATTTCAGACGGTAAAGCGGTCGGTATCGAAGATGAAAGCTTCTTTGCCCTTGGTTACGCTAACTGGTTCGGTCTGCCTGCGCCAATCTGGCTCACCGTCGCGTGTCTGATTATCTTTGGTTTGTTGCTGAATAAAACCACCTTTGGTCGTAACACCCTGGCGATTGGCGGGAACGAAGAGGCTGCGCGTCTGGCGGGTGTACCGGTTGTTCGCACCAAAATTATTATCTTTGTTCTCTCTGGCCTGGTATCTGCGATAGCCGGAATTATTCTGGCTTCACGTATGACTAGTGGGCAGCCAATGACGTCGATTGGTTATGAGCTTATTGTTATCTCCGCCTGCGTTTTAGGTGGCGTTTCTCTGAAAGGTGGCATCGGAAAAATCTCATATGTGGTGGCGGGTATCTTAATTTTAGGCACCGTGGAAAACGCCATGAACCTGCTTAATATTTCTCCTTTCGCGCAGTACGTGGTTCGCGGCTTAATCCTGCTGGCAGCGGTGATCTTCGACCGTTACAAGCAAAAAGCGAAACGCACTGTCTGATGCTTTTTTCCACAACAATTTAACGTTTTTTCCCACCACAGCCAGCCGCCACAACGGTTGGCTGTTCTTCATTGCAAATGGCGACCCCCGTCACACTGTCTATACTTACATGTCTGTAAAGCGCGTTCTGCGCAAAACAATAAGAAAAGAGAAGGAGGAGAGCCGGGTGACAGAACCGTTAACCGAAACCCCTGAACTATCCGCGAAATATGCCTGGTTTTTTGATCTTGATGGAACGCTGGCGGAAATCAAACCGCATCCCGATCAGGTCGTCGTGCCTGACAATATTCTGCAAGGACTACAGCTACTGGCAACCGCAAGTGATGGTGCATTGGCATTGATATCAGGGCGCTCAATGGTGGAGCTTGACGCACTGGCAAAACCTTATCGCTTCCCGTTAGCGGGCGTGCATGGGGCGGAGCGCCGTGACATCAATGGTAAAACACATATCGTTCATCTGCCGGATGCGATTGCGCGTGATATTAGCGTGCAACTGCATACAGTCATCGCTCAGTATCCCGGCGCGGAGCTGGAGGCGAAAGGGATGGCTTTTGCGCTGCATTATCGTCAGGCTCCGCAGCATGAAGACGCATTAATGACATTAGCGCAACGTATTACTCAGATCTGGCCACAAATGGCGTTACAGCAGGGAAAGTGTGTTGTCGAGATCAAACCGAGAGGTACCAGTAAAGGTGAGGCAATTGCAGCTTTTATGCAGGAAGCTCCCTTTATCGGGCGAACGCCCGTATTTCTGGGCGATGATTTAACCGATGAATCTGGCTTCGCAGTCGTTAACCGACTGGGCGGAATGTCAGTAAAAATTGGCACAGGTGCAACTCAGGCATCATGGCGACTGGCGGGTGTGCCGGATGTCTGGAGCTGGCTTGAAATGATAACCACCGCATTACAACAAAAAAGAGAAAATAACAGGAGTGATGACTATGAGTCGTTTAGTCGTAGTATCTAACCGGATTGCACCACCAGACGAGCACGCCGCCAGTGCCGGTGGCCTTGCCGTTGGCATACTGGGGGCACTGAAAGCCGCAGGCGGACTGTGGTTTGGCTGGAGTGGTGAAACAGGGAATGAGGATCAGCCGCTAAAAAAGGTGAAAAAAGGTAACATTACGTGGGCCTCTTTTAACCTCAGCGAACAGGACCTTGACGAATACTACAACCAATTCTCCAATGCCGTTCTCTGGCCCGCTTTTCATTATCGGCTCGATCTGGTGCAATTTCAGCGTCCTGCCTGGGACGGCTATCTACGCGTAAATGCGTTGCTGGCAGATAAATTACTGCCGCTGTTGCAAGACGATGACATTATCTGGATCCACGATTATCACCTGTTGCCATTTGCGCATGAATTACGCAAACGGGGAGTGAATAATCGCATTGGTTTCTTTCTGCATATTCCTTTCCCGACACCGGAAATCTTCAACGCGCTGCCGACATATGACACCTTGCTTGAACAGCTTTGTGATTATGATTTGCTGGGTTTCCAGACAGAAAACGATCGTCTGGCGTTCCTGGATTGTCTTTCTAACCTGACCCGCGTCACGACACGTAGCGCAAAAAGCCATACAGCCTGGGGCAAAGCATTTCGAACAGAAGTCTACCCGATCGGCATTGAACCGAAAGAAATAGCCAAACAGGCTGCCGGGCCACTGCCGCCAAAACTGGCGCAACTTAAAGCGGAACTGAAAAACGTACAAAATATCTTTTCTGTCGAACGGCTGGATTATTCCAAAGGTTTGCCAGAGCGTTTTCTCGCCTATGAAGCGTTGCTGGAAAAATATCCGCAGCATCATGGTAAAATTCGTTATACCCAGATTGCACCAACGTCGCGTGGTGATGTGCAAGCCTATCAGGATATTCGTCATCAGCTCGAAAATGAAGCTGGACGAATTAATGGTAAATACGGGCAATTAGGCTGGACGCCGCTTTATTATTTGAATCAGCATTTTGACCGTAAATTACTGATGAAAATATTCCGCTACTCTGACGTGGGCTTAGTGACGCCACTGCGTGACGGGATGAACCTGGTAGCAAAAGAGTATGTTGCTGCTCAGGACCCAGCCAACCCGGGCGTTCTTGTTCTTTCGCAATTTGCGGGAGCGGCAAACGAGTTAACGTCGGCGTTAATTGTTAACCCCTACGATCGTGACGAAGTTGCAGCTGCGCTGGATCGTGCATTGACTATGTCGCTGGCGGAACGTATTTCCCGTCATGCAGAAATGCTGGACGTTATCGTGAAAAACGATATTAACCACTGGCAGGAGTGCTTCATTAGCGACCTAAAGCAGATAGTTCCGCGAAGCGCGGAAAGCCAGCAGCGCGATAAAGTTGCTACCTTTCCAAAGCTTGCGTAGGAGCGGTTAATCACCCGTAAGTGGAACTAACAGCACATCGACCTCACTTGAGGCAATCACTCTTTTCGCCGAGCAGGATGCTCGCGAAAAGAAACTGTGATTGTGATTACCGCAAATCACCAAATCGAAATGATGTTTGTGACATACTTCCAGAATATGTTCGCTTAACTCACCGTAGGCAATAAACGTCTTGTCAACGGGATACCCCGCATCCTGAATTAACTTATCAAGAAAGCTTTGCGTTTCTTCTTGCATCACGCTGCGTAAATCTTCAAGCATCGGCGCGGCTAATTGATTGTACATTTCCGGGTCGGAAGCGAGAGTAATTAAACTGATGTGTCCCTTTACTGGCCTGGCGATAGATACCGCTTTTGCCAGCAGTTGCTGACTTTCCGGTGTAACCGCAACAGCGACAAGAATATTGCTATAGCTCATAACCTGTTCCTTATTCTGTGAACTTCAGGTGACATTAAAGCTTTACTCCTAATGGAGAAACGACGCAATCCCAACTCGGTCAAACAGGTAAATATTAGTCTGATTATTAGTAAAGACAATTAATCAATCACTCCCGGTGATCATATAATTTCAAATGTAATTATAAGAAAATAGTGTACTGATTCTCCGCATTAAACAAGTGGTTAATATATGTAAAACATTTCATTAACATTAAGTTGATTGTTGCCTTTCTTTGTATTTAATTAGTTTGTTGTGCGGTAAGTGTCTGTTTAAAAATAGCTTATCTGGTATTGCATGAAAGTGATTATTTATAGCAGATGATTATTTACGGTGAGTTATTTTAACTGTGCGCAACATCCCATTTCGATTATTCCTGTTTCATTTTTGCTTGCTAGCGTAGCGAAAAACTTTTTAACAGATTGAAATACACCCAAAACAAAAGTATGACTTATACATTTATGTTAAGTAATTGAGTGTTTTGTGTGATCTGCATCACACATTATTGAAAATCGCAGCCCCCCTCCGTTGTATGTGCGTGTAGTGACGAGTACAGTTGCGTTGATTTAGGAAAAATCTTAGATTAGTGTAAAGACCCATTTCTATTTGTAAGGACATATTAAACCAAAAAGGTGGTTCTGCTTATTGCAGCTTATCGCAACTATTCTAATGCTAATTATTTTTTACCGGGGCTTCCCGGCGACATCACGGGGTGCGGTGAAACCGCATAAAAATAAAGTTGGTTATTCAGGGTGGGAATAATGCATACCTCCGAGTTGCTGAAACACATTTATGACATCAACTTGTCATATTTACTACTTGCACAGCGTTTGATTGTTCAGGACAAAGCGTCCGCTATGTTTCGTCTCGGCATAAATGAAGAAATGGCGACAACGTTAGCGGCACTGACTCTTCCGCAAATGGTTAAGCTGGCAGAAACCAATCAACTGGTTTGTCACTTCCGTTTTGACAGCCACCAGACGATTACTCAGTTGACGCAAGATTCCCGCGTTGACGATCTCCAGCAAATTCATACCGGCATCATGCTCTCAACACGCTTGCTGAATGATGTTAATCAGCCTGAAGAAGCGCTGCGCAAGAAAAGGGCCTGATCATGAGTGAAAAAAGCATTGTTCAGGAAGCGCGGGATATTCAGCTGGCAATGGAATTGATCACCCTGGGCGCTCGTTTGCAGATGCTGGAAAGCGAAACACAGTTAAGTCGCGGACGCCTGATAAAACTTTATAAAGAACTGCGCGGAAGCCCACCGCCGAAAGGCATGCTGCCATTCTCAACCGACTGGTTTATGACCTGGGAACAAAACGTTCATGCTTCGATGTTCTGTAATGCATGGCAGTTTTTACTGAAAACCGGTTTGTGTAATGGCGTCGATGCGGTGATCAAAGCCTACCGTTTATACCTTGAACAGTGCCCACAAGCAGAAGAAGGACCACTGCTGGCATTAACCCGTGCCTGGACATTGGTGCGGTTTGTTGAAAGTGGATTACTGCAACTTTCCAGCTGCAACTGCTGCGGCGGCAATTTTATTACCCACGCTCACCAGCCTGTTGGCAGCTTTGCCTGCAGCTTATGTCAACCGCCATCCCGGGCAGTAAAAAGACGTAAACTTTCCCAGAATCCTGCCGATATTATCCCACAACTGCTGGATGAACAGAGAGTACAGGCTGTTTAACTGATACGGTGAGGCGCAACATTCCAGCAGCGGTAACGACGTACCGCTGCTTTTTTTTGCCCCAATCGCGCGTTAACGCCTGACGACTGAACATCCTGTCATGGTCAACAGTGGAAGGATGATGTCGTGCTTATCTTATTAGGTTACCTGGTTGTTCTCGGTACAGTTTTCGGCGGTTATTTGATGACCGGTGGAAGCCTTGGAGCACTCTATCAACCCGCTGAACTGGTGATTATTGCCGGTGCAGGGATTGGGTCGTTTATCGTCGGCAATAATGGCAAAGCGATTAAAGGCACGCTGAAGGCGCTGCCGTTGCTGTTTCGTCGCTCCAAATACACCAAAGCAATGTATATGGATCTGCTGGCTCTGCTTTATCGGTTGATGGCGAAATCGCGGCAGATGGGGATGTTTTCGCTGGAACGTGATATTGAAAATCCCCGTGAGAGCGAGATCTTCGCCAGCTACCCACGCATCCTCGCGGATAGCGTCATGCTTGATTTTATCGTCGATTATCTGCGTCTGATTATCAGCGGTCATATGAACACCTTCGAAATCGAAGCCCTGATGGATGAAGAGATTGAGACGCACGAAAGCGAGGCAGAAGTCCCGGCGAACAGTCTGGCGCTGGTTGGGGACTCACTTCCGGCGTTTGGTATTGTCGCGGCTGTAATGGGGGTCGTTCACGCGTTAGGTTCAGCCGATCGTCCTGCCGCCGAGCTGGGTGCGCTTATCGCACATGCGATGGTGGGGACTTTCCTCGGCATTTTATTGGCTTACGGATTTATTTCCCCATTAGCGAGTGTTTTACGTCAGAAAAGCGCCGAAACCAGCAAAATGATGCAGTGCGTCAAAGTCACTCTGCTTTCTAATCTGAACGGTTACGCACCGCCTATCGCCGTTGAGTTTGGTCGCAAAACGCTCTATTCCAGCGAACGTCCGTCGTTTATTGAACTGGAAGAGCATGTGCGTGCGGTGAAAAATCCGCAACAACAGACGACAACCGAGGAAGCATGAAGAATCAAGCGCATCCGATTATTGTCGTCAAACGACGCAAAGCCAAAAGCCACGGGGCAGCACATGGATCGTGGAAGATTGCTTATGCCGACTTTATGACTGCGATGATGGCCTTTTTTCTGGTGATGTGGCTGATCTCCATCTCCAGCCCAAAAGAGCTGATTCAGATTGCGGAGTACTTCCGGACTCCACTGGCGACTGCGGTTACGGGCGGCGATCGCATTTCTAATAGTGAAAGCCCAATTCCCGGCGGTGGTGATGATTACACCCAAAGCCAGGGGGAAGTGAATAAGCAGCCGAACATCGAAGAGCTGAAAAAACGCATGGAGCAAAGTCGATTGCGGAAATTGCGGGGTGATCTCGACCAGTTGATAGAGTCCGATCCGAAACTGCGGGCGTTACGTCCCCATCTCAAAATCGATCTGGTCCAGGAAGGTCTACGTATTCA
This sequence comes from Escherichia sp. SCLE84, assembly GCF_012584495.1. NCBI lineage: Bacteria > Pseudomonadati > Pseudomonadota > Gammaproteobacteria > Enterobacterales > Enterobacteriaceae > Escherichia > Escherichia sp. SCLE84. The sequence continues at coordinate 295,271 of NZ_CP051430.1, forward strand.
GATCATCGATAGCCAGAATCGCCCGATGTTTAGAACCGGCAGTGCCGATGTCGAACCCTATATGCGCGACATTCTGCGTGCCATTGCGCCTGTACTGAACGGTATTCCCAACCGTATTAGCCTTTCAGGTCATACCGATGATTTCCCCTACGCCAGCGGTGAGAAAGGATATAGCAACTGGGAGCTTTCTGCCGATCGGGCCAATGCATCCCGCCGCGAACTGATGGTCGGAGGGTTGGATAGCGGCAAAGTGTTACGTGTCGTCGGCATGGCGGCAACGATGCGCTTAAGCGATCGCGGACCTGATGATGCCGTCAACCGTCGCATCAGCCTGCTGGTACTGAACAAACAAGCCGAACAGGCCATTTTGCATGAAAACGCCGAAAGCCAGAATGAGCCAGTAAGCGCCCTGGAAAAACCTGAGGTTGCACCACAGGTCAGTGTTCCCACAATGCCATCAGCCGAACCGAGGTGACAGCGTGAGCATGGATATAAGCGATTTTTATCAGACATTTTTTGATGAAGCGGACGAACTGTTGGCTGATATGGAGCAGCATCTGCTGGTTTTGCAGCCGGAAGCGCCAGATGCCGAACAATTGAATGCCATCTTTCGGGCTGCCCACTCGATCAAAGGAGGGGCAGGAACTTTTGGCTTCAGCGTTTTGCAGGAAACCACGCATCTGATGGAAAACCTGCTCGATGAAGCCAGACGAGGTGAGATGCAACTCAACACCGACATTATCAATCTGTTTTTGGAAACGAAGGACATCATGCAAGAACAGCTCGACGCTTATAAACAGTCGCAAGAGCCGGATGCCGCCAGCTTCGATTATATCTGCCAGGCCTTGCGTCAACTGGCATTAGAAGCGAAAGGCGAAACGCCATCCGCAGTGACCCGATTAAGTGTGGTTGCCAAAAGTGAACCGCAAGATGAGCAGAGTCGCAGTCAGTCGCCGCGACGAATTATCCTTTCGCGCCTGAAGGCCGGCGAAGTCGACCTGCTGGAAGAAGAGCTGGGGCATCTGACAACGTTAACTGACGTGGTGAAAGGGGCGGATTCTCTCTCGGCAATATTACCGGGCGATATCGCCGAAGATGACATCACAGCGGTACTCTGTTTTGTGATTGAAGCCGATCAGATTACCTTTGAAACAGTAGAAGTCTCGCCAAAAATATCCACCCCACCAGTGCTTAAACTGGCAGCCGAACAAGCGCCAACCGGTCGCGTGGAGCGGGAAAAAACGACGCGCAGCAGTGAATCCACCAGCATCCGTGTAGCGGTAGAAAAGGTTGATCAATTAATTAACCTCGTCGGCGAGCTGGTTATCACCCAGTCCATGCTTGCCCAGCGTTCCAGCGAACTGGACCCGGTTAATCATGGTGATTTGATTACCAGCATGGGGCAGTTACAACGTAACGCCCGTGATTTGCAGGAATCAGTGATGTCGATTCGCATGATGCCGATGGAATATGTCTTTAGTCGCTATCCCCGGCTGGTGCGTGATCTGGCGGGAAAACTCGGCAAGCAGGTAGAACTGACGCTGGTGGGCAGTTCCACCGAGCTCGACAAGAGCCTGATAGAACGCATTATCGACCCGCTGACCCACCTGGTACGCAATAGCCTCGATCACGGTATTGAACTGCCAGAAAAACGGCTCGCCGCAGGTAAAAACAGCGTCGGAAATTTAATTCTGTCTGCCGAACATCAGGGCGGCAACATTTGCATTGAAGTGACCGACGATGGGGCGGGGCTAAACCGTGAGCGAATTCTGGCAAAAGCGGCCTCGCAAGGTTTGACTGTCAGCGAAAACATGAGCGACGACGAAGTCGCGATGCTGATATTTGCACCAGGCTTCTCCACGGCAGAGCAGGTCACCGACGTCTCCGGGCGCGGCGTCGGCATGGACGTCGTTAAACGTAATATCCAGGAGATGGGCGGTCATGTCGAAATCCAGTCGAAGCAGGGTACTGGCACTACGATCCGCATTTTACTGCCGCTGACGCTGGCCATCCTCGACGGCATGTCCGTACGCGTTGCGGATGAAGTTTTCATTCTGCCGCTGAATGCTGTCATGGAATCACTGCAACCCCGTGAAGCCGATCTGCATCCACTGGCCGGCGGCGAGCGGGTGCTGGAAGTGCGGGGCGAATATCTGCCCATCGTCGAACTGTGGAAAGTGTTCAACGTCGCGGGCGCGAAAACCGAAGCCACCCAGGGAATTGTGGTGATCTTACAAAGTGGCGGTCGCCGCTACGCCTTGCTGGTGGATCAATTAATTGGTCAGCACCAGGTTGTGGTTAAAAACCTTGAAAGTAACTATCGCAAAGTCCCCGGCATTTCTGCTGCGACCATTCTTGGCGACGGCAGCGTGGCACTGATTGTTGATGTCTCCGCCTTGCAGGCGATAAACCGCGAACAACGTATGGCGAACACCGCCGCCTGAATGAGTAAAAAGGTAACAATATGACCGGTATGACGAATGTAACAAAGCTGGCCAGCGAGCCGTCAGGCCAGGAATTTCTGGTATTTACCCTTGGTGATGAAGAGTACGGTATTGATATCCTGAAAGTGCAGGAGATCCGTGGCTACGATCAGGTAACACGGATTGCGAACACGCCAGCGTTTATCAAAGGCGTCACGAATCTGCGCGGGGTTATTGTGCCGATTGTTGACTTACGAATTAAGTTCAGCCAGGTGGATGTGGACTATAACGACAACACGGTAGTTATCGTCCTGAATCTCGGACAGCGGGTGGTCGGCATCGTAGTTGACGGCGTTTCAGACGTGCTTTCATTGACGGCGGAGCAAATTCGTCCGGCACCGGAATTTGCCGTGACGCTTTCAACAGAATATCTCACTGGACTGGGCGCACTGGGCGACCGTATGTTGATTCTGGTGAACATCGAAAAACTGCTGAATAGCGAAGAGATGGCGCTGTTAGATAGCGCGGCGTCAGAAGTGGCGTAATTCTCCCGATTTCCTCAATTGAAATGAACCCGATGATCTGCGCATCGGGTTTTTTATTTCAATTTCGCGGCGGGTGGCATCAGCAATAAAGTTTCCCCCCTTCTTGCCGATAACGAGATCAACTTGTTTTCAGGAAGGTGCCTTATGATTAACCGTATCCGCGTAGTCACGCTGTTGGTAATGGTGCTGGGGGTATTCGCACTGTTACAACTTATTTCCGGCAGTCTGTTTTTTTCTTCCCTTCACCATAGCCAGAAGAGCTTTGTGGTTTCCAATCAATTACGGGAACAGCAGGGCGAGCTGATGTCAACCTGGGATTTAATGCTGCAAACGCGTATTAACCTGAGTCGTTCAGCGGTGCGGATGATGATGGATTCCTCCAATCAACAAAGTAATGCCAAAGTTGAATTGCTCGATAGCGCCAGGAAAACATTGGCCCAGGCCGCGACGCATTATAAAAAATTCAAAAGCATGGCACCGTTACCTGAAATGGTCGCCACCAGTCGTAATATTGATGAAAAATATAAAAACTATCACACAGCGTTAACTGAACTGATTGATTATCTTGATTATGGCAATACTGGAGCTTATTTCGCTCAGCCAACCCAGGGAATGCAAAATGCAATGGGCGAAGCGTTTGCTCAGTACGCCCTCAGCAGTGAAAAACTGTATCGCGATATCGTCACTGACAACGCAGATGATTACCGATTTGCCCAGTGGCAACTGGCGGTTATCGCGCTGGTGGTGGTATTGATTCTGCTGGTGGCGTGGTACGGCATTCGCCGTATGTTGCTTACTCCGCTGGCAAAAATTATTGCTCACATTCGCGAAATCGCCGGTGGTAACCTGGCGAATACCCTGACCATTGACGGGCGCAGTGAAATGGGCGACCTGGCGCAGAGCGTTTCACATATGCAACGCTCTTTGACTGACACCGTCACTCATGTCCGCGAAGGTTCAGATGCCATCTATGCCGGTACCCGTGAAATTGCGGCGGGCAACACCGATCTTTCCTCCCGTACTGAACAGCAGGCATCCGCGCTGGAAGAAACTGCCGCCAGCATGGAGCAGCTCACCGCGACAGTGAAGCAAAACGCCGATAACGCCCGCCAGGCCTCGCAACTGGCGCAAAGTGCCTCCGACACCGCCCAGCACGGCGGCAAAGTGGTGGATGGCGTAGTGAAAACGATGCATGAGATCGCCGATAGTTCGAAGAAAATTGCCGACATTATCAGCGTTATCGACGGTATTGCCTTCCAGACTAATATCCTCGCGCTGAATGCCGCGGTTGAAGCCGCGCGTGCGGGTGAACAGGGCCGTGGTTTTGCCGTGGTGGCGGGTGAAGTGCGTAATCTTGCCAGTCGTAGCGCCCAGGCGGCAAAAGAGATCAAAGCCCTCATTGAAGACTCCGTCTCACGCGTTGATACCGGTTCGGTGCTGGTCGAAAGCGCCGGGGAAACAATGAACAATATCGTCAATGCTGTCACTCGCGTGACTGACATTATGGGCGAGATTGCATCGGCATCGGATGAACAGAGCCGTGGCATCGATCAAGTCGCATTGGCGGTTTCGGAAATGGATCGCGTCACGCAACAGAACGCATCGCTGGTGCAGGAATCAGCTGCCGCCGCCGCTGCGCTGGAAGAACAGGCGAGTCGTTTAACGCAAGCGGTTTCCACGTTCCGTCTGGCAGCCAGCCCACTCACCAATAAACCGCAAACACCATCCCGTCCTGCCAGTGAGCAACCACCGACACAGCCACGACTGCGAATTGCTGAACAAGATCCAAACTGGGAAACATTTTGACGAGTATTTACTAACGCGGTCATTGCCGCCTGATGGGGAGCGTTGATGTTTAATCGTATTCGAATTTCGACCACGCTGTTTTTAATTTTGATTCTCTGCGGGATCTTGCAGATTGGCAGTAACGGCATGTCTTTTTGGGCATTTCGCGACGATTTGCAACGACTGAATCAGGTCGAGCAGAGCAATCAGCAACGTGCGGCATTAGCGCAAACTCGGGCGGTAATGTTACAGGCCAGTACCGCGCTGAACAAAGCGGGCACTCTGACGGCACTTAGCTATCCGGCGGATGACATTAAAACGTTGATGACGACGGCGCGCGCCAGTCTGACGCAATCCACCACGCTGTTTAAAAGTTTTATGGCGATGACTGCGGGCAACGAGCACGTCAGGGCATTGCAAAAAGAGACGGAGAAAAGTTTTGCCCGCTGGCACAACGATCTCGAACATCAGGCGACCTGGCTTGAAAGTAATCAACTTTCGGATTTCCTCACTGCGCCGGTGCAGGGATCACAGAATGCGTTTGACGTTAACTTTGAGGCCTGGCAGCTGGAGATCAACCATGTGCTGGAAGCCGCCAGTGCGCAAAGTCAGCGTAACTATCAGATTTCGGCGCTGGTGTTTATCAGCATGATTATTGTTGCGGCAATCTACATCAGCAGTGCGCTGTGGTGGACGCGCAAGATGATTGTTCAACCACTGGCCATTATTGGTAGCCATTTTGACAGCATTGCTGCGGGTAATCTGGCGCGTCCGATTGCGGTATATGGTCGTAATGAGATCACCGCCATTTTTGCCAGCCTGAAGACCATGCAGCAGGCTTTGCGTGGGACGGTGAGTGATGTGCGTAAGGGAAGCCATGAGATGCACATTGGGATCGCGGAGATTGTCGCAGGCAATAACGATCTCTCAAGTCGTACCGAACAGCAGGCGGCATCGCTGGCACAAACGGCCGCCAGTATGGAGCAATTAACCGCCACGGTAGGGCAAAACGCCGATAACGCACGACAGGCGTCGGAACTGGCAAAAAATGCCGCGACAACGGCGCAGGCGGGCGGTGTTCAGGTCAGTACCATGACTCACACCATGCAGGAGATCGCCACCAGCTCGCAAAAAATTGGCGACATTATCAGCGTTATCGACGGAATTGCTTTCCAGACCAATATTCTGGCCCTGAATGCGGCAGTGGAAGCGGCTCGCGCCGGAGAGCAGGGGCGTGGTTTTGCGGTAGTGGCAGGTGAAGTGCGCAATCTTGCCAGCCGTAGCGCGCAGGCAGCAAAAGAGATCAAAGGGCTGATCGAAGAGTCAGTCAATCGTGTCCAGCAGGGTTCGAAACTGGTGAATAACGCCGCCGCGACCATGATCGATATTGTCAGTTCGGTGACCCGCGTGAACGACATTATGGGAGAAATTGCCTCTGCGTCGGAAGAACAACAGCGGGGGATTGAGCAGGTTGCACAGGCTGTCAGCCAGATGGATCAGGTGACTCAGCAGAACGCCTCGCTGGTAGAAGAAGCGGCGGTGGCAACGGAACAACTGGCGAATCAGGCCGACCATCTTTCGTCGCGTGTGGCGGTATTTACCCTTGAAGAACATGAAGTAGCACGACATGAGTCGGCGCAGTTACAAATTGCGCCAGTGGTATCCTGAAGTGATTGAGAAGGCGCTATGACTTCATCTCTGCCCTGTGGGCAAACGTCTTTATTGTTACAGATGACCGAGCGCCTGGCGCTTTCCGACGCGCATTTTCGGCGGATAAGTCAATTGATCTATCAACGAGCCGGGATCGTTCTGGCTGACCATAAACGCGACATGGTTTACAACCGACTGGTTCGTCGTTTGCGTTCGCTGGGACTAACGGATTTCGGTCATTATCTGAACTTGCTGGAATCTAATCAGCACAGCGGTGAGTGGCAGGCGTTTATCAATTCGCTGACCACGAATCTGACGGCATTTTTCCGTGAGGCACACCATTTCCCTCTGCTCGCGGATCACGCACGTCGCCGTTCTGGCGAGTATCGCGTATGGAGCGCGGCGGCTTCGACCGGCGAAGAGCCGTACAGCATTGCGATGACGCTGGCTGACACATTGGGCACCGCGCCCGGACGCTGGAAAGTGTTTGCCAGTGATATCGACACCGAAGTGCTGGAAAAAGCCAGAAGCGGTATTTATCGCCATGAAGAGTTGAAAAACCTGACGCCGCAGCAACTGCAACGGTATTTCATGCGAGGGACGGGACCGCATGAAGGGCTGGTACGCGTGCGTCAGGAGCTGGCGAACTATGTTGATTTTGCCCCGCTGAATCTACTGGAGAAACAGTACACCGTGCCGGGGCCGTTTGATGCGATCTTCTGTCGTAACGTCATGATCTACTTCGATCAAAATACCCAGCAGGAGATTTTGCGCCGCTTTGTTCCGCTCCTTAAACCCGACGGATTGCTGTTTGCGGGTCACTCTGAAAACTTTAGCCACCTTGAGCGCCGCTTCACGCTGCGTGGTCAGACGGTGTATGCGCTAAGTAAGGATTAACGATGAGCAAAATCAGGGTGTTATCTGTCGATGATTCGGCACTAATGCGCCAGATCATGACAGAAATCATCAACAGCCATAGCGACATGGAAATGGTGGCGACCGCGCCTGATCCGCTGGTCGCGCGTGACTTGATTAAGAAATTCAATCCCGATGTGCTGACGCTGGATGTTGAAATGCCGCGGATGGACGGACTGGATTTCCTCGAAAAATTAATGCGTTTGCGTCCAATGCCCGTTGTGATGGTTTCTTCCTTGACCGGCAAAGGATCAGAAGTCACGCTGCGCGCGCTGGAGCTGGGGGCAATAGATTTTGTCACCAAACCGCAACTGGGTATTCGCGAAGGAATGCTGGCGTATAGCGAAATGATTGCTGAAAAGGTGCGTACGGCAGCAAAGGCGAGCCTTGCAGCACATAAGCCATTGTCAGCACCGACAACGCTGAAGGCGGGTCCGTTGTTGAGTTCTGAAAAACTGATTGCGATTGGTGCTTCAACGGGTGGAACTGAGGCAATTCGTCACGTACTGCAACCGTTGCCGCTTTCCAGCCCGGCATTGTTAATTACCCAACATATGCCGCCCGGTTTCACCCGCTCTTTTGCCGACAGACTTAATAAGCTTTGCCAGATCGGGGTTAAAGAAGCCGAAGACGGAGAACGTGTCTTGCCGGGGCATGCCTATATTGCGCCGGGCGATCGGCATATGGAGCTGTCGCGTAGTGGCGCAAATTACCAAATCAAAATTCACGATGGCCCGGCGGTTAACCGTCATCGGCCTTCGGTAGATGTGTTGTTCCATTCTGTCGCCAAACAGGCGGGGCGTAATGCGGTTGGGGTGATCCTGACCGGTATGGGCAACGACGGCGCGGCGGGAATGTTGGCGATGCGTCAGGCGGGGGCATGGACCCTTGCGCAAAACGAAGCAAGTTGCGTGGTGTTCGGCATGCCGCGCGAGGCCATCAATATGGGTGGTGTCTGCGAAGTGGTCGATCTTAGCCAGGTAAGCCAGCAAATGTTGGCAAAAATTAGTGCCGGACAGGCGATACGTATTTAAATCAGGAGTGTGAAATGGCGGATAAAGAACTTAAATTTTTGGTTGTGGATGACTTTTCCACCATGCGACGCATAGTGCGTAACCTGCTTAAAGAGCTGGGATTCAATAATGTTGAGGAAGCGGAAGATGGCGTCGACGCTCTCAATAAGTTGCAGGCAGGCGGTTATGGATTTGTTATCTCCGACTGGAACATGCCCAATATGGATGGCCTGGAATTGCTGAAAACAATTCGTGCGGATGGCGCGATGTCGGCATTGCCAGTGTTAATGGTGACTGCAGAAGCGAAGAAAGAGAACATCATTGCTGCGGCGCAAGCGGGGGCCAGTGGCTATGTGGTGAAGCCATTTACCGCCGCGACGCTGGAGGAAAAACTCAACAAAATCTTTGAGAAACTGGGCATGTGAGGATGCGACTATGATGCAACCATCAATCAAACCTGCTGACGAGCATTCAGCTGGCGATATCATTGCGCGCATCGGCAGCCTGACGCGTATGCTGCGCGACAGTTTGCGGGAACTGGGGCTGGATCAGGCCATTGCCGAAGCGGCGGAAGCCATCCCCGATGCGCGCGATCGTTTGTACTATGTTGTGCAGATGACCGCCCAGGCTGCGGAGCGGGCGCTGAACAGTGTTGAGGCGTCACAACCGCATCAGGATCAAATGGAGAAATCAGCAAAAGCGTTAACCCAACGTTGGGATGACTGGTTTGCCGATCCGATTGACCTTGCCGACGCCCGTGAACTGGTAACAGATACACGACAATTTCTGGCAGATGTACCCGCGCATACCAGCTTTACTAACGCGCAACTGCTGGAAATCATGATGGCGCAGGATTTTCAGGATCTCACCGGGCAGGTCATTAAGCGGATGATGGATGTCATTCAGGAGATCGAACGCCAGTTGCTGATGGTGCTGTTGGAAAACATCCCGGAACAGGAGTCGCGTCCAAAACGTGAAAACCAGAGTTTGCTTAATGGACCTCAGGTCGATACCAGCAAAGCCGGCGTGGTAGCCAGTCAGGATCAGGTGGACGATTTGTTGGATAGTCTTGGATTTTGATTTGTATTGCCTGATGTGGCGTGACCACGTCATATCAGGCGGTCTGATAAGGCGATGACGCCGCATCCGACAAACGCACACTATGCTTGATGTGTGGCAGCAAAAGCCCTAAATCCCGCCTGTTTTGCCCCTTACTCAAACCATTGAACGCTTTGCGCTCTGGCATCATTCACGCTTAATACTCTTTCCAGGATTGGCGACGTGTCTGACGAGAGCGACGACAAAACAGAAGCCCCCACACCTCACCGACTAGAAAAAGCGCGGGAAGAGGGGCAAATCCCGCGTTCCCGTGAACTGACCTCACTGCTGATTTTGCTGGTGGGCGTTAGTGTTATCTGGTTTGGCGGTGTGTCGCTGGCCCGTCGATTGTCGGGCATGCTCTCCGCTGGGCTGCATTTTGATCACAGTATTATCAATGACCCGAATCTGATCCTCGGGCAGATTATTCTGCTGATCAGAGAAGCCATGCTGGCGCTGCTGCCGCTGATTAGCGGCGTGGTGCTGGTGGCGCTCATTTCTCCGGTCATGCTGGGAGGGCTGGTATTTAGCGGCAAATCCTTGCAGCCGAAGTTTTCCAAACTCAACCCGCTACCGGGCATTAAACGGATGTTCTCGGCTCAGACTGGCGCGGAGTTGCTTAAAGCAATTTTGAAAACCATCCTGGTTGGCAGCGTGACGGGGTTTTTTCTCTGGCATCACTGGCCGCAGATGATGCGCTTGATGGCCGAGTCTCCGATTACCGCCATGGGTAATGCGATGGATTTGGTAGGGCTATGCGCACTGCTGGTGGTGCTTGGTGTCATTCCAATGGTGGGATTTGACGTCTTTTTCCAAATATTCAGCCACCTGAAAAAGCTGCGTATGTCACGGCAGGATATTCGTGATGAGTTCAAACAAAGCGAAGGTGACCCTCATGTTAAAGGGCGGATCCGTCAGATGCAGCGAGCTGCTGCACGGCGTCGGATGATGGCCGATGTGCCGAAAGCGGATGTCATTGTCAATAACCCGACCCACTATTCGGTAGCGTTGCAGTATGACGAAAACAAAATGAGCGCACCGAAAGTGGTCGCTAAAGGTGCAGGGCTGGTCGCGCTGCGCATTCGTGAAATTGGCGCTGAAAATAACGTCCCGACGCTTGAAGCGCCGCCGCTGGCGCGAGCGCTGTATCGACATGCGGAGATTGGTCAACAAATCCCGGGTCAACTGTACGCCGCGGTGGCGGAAGTGCTGGCCTGGGTCTGGCAACTGAAACGCTGGCGTCTGGCTGGTGGACAGCGCCCTGTACAACCTACTCATCTTCCGGTGCCGGAAGCCCTGGATTTTATTAACGAGAAACCGACCCATGAGTAATCTGGCCGCGATGCTGCGCCTGCCCGCAAACCTGAAATCGACACAATGGCAGATCCTTGCCGGACCGATTTTGATCCTGTTGATCTTGTCGATGATGGTGCTGCCACTGCCCGCATTCATACTCGACCTGTTGTTTACCTTCAATATTGCCTTGTCGATCATGGTGTTGCTGGTGGCGATGTTTACCCAGCGCACGCTTGAGTTTGCTGCGTTTCCGACCATTCTGTTGTTTACTACGTTGTTGCGTCTGGCACTTAACGTGGCTTCAACCCGTATCATTTTGATGGAAGGGCATACCGGCGCGGCGGCGGCTGGGAAGGTGGTCGAAGCATTCGGTCACTTCCTCGTTGGTGGCAATTTCGCTATCGGTATCGTAGTGTTTGTCATTCTCGTGATCATCAACTTTATGGTCATTACCAAAGGTGCCGGGCGTATCGCAGAAGTGGGTGCGCGCTTTGTTCTCGATGGTATGCCGGGTAAGCAGATGGCGATTGACGCCGACCTTAACGCTGGATTGATTGGTGAAGATGAGGCGAAAAAACGCCGCTCCGAAGTGACTCAGGAAGCCGATTTTTACGGCTCAATGGACGGGGCAAGTAAGTTTGTTCGCGGCGATGCCATCGCCGGGATCCTCATCATGGTCATTAACGTTGTCGGCGGGTTGCTGGTCGGCGTGCTGCAACATGGCATGAGCATGGGACACGCGGCGGAAAGTTATACACTATTGACCATTGGCGACGGTCTGGTGGCACAAATTCCGGCGCTGGTGATTTCTACCGCCGCGGGGGTCATCGTTACGCGTGTCAGCACCGATCAGGATGTTGGCGAGCAGATGGTGAATCAGCTTTTCAGTAACCCAAGCGTTATGTTGTTAAGCGCCGCCGTGCTCGGTTTACTCGGCCTGGTGCCTGGAATGCCGAACCTGGTATTTTTGCTGTTCACTGCCGGATTGCTGGGGCTGGCCTGGTGGATACGCGGACGCGAACAAAAAGCGCCTGTCGAACCCAAACCGGTAAAAATGGCAGAGAATAATACCGTTGTCGAAGCGACGTGGAACGATGTACAACTGGAAGATTCTCTGGGAATGGAAGTGGGTTATCGACTGATCCCGATGGTCGATTTCCAGCAGGATGGTGAGTTGTTGGGCCGTATACGCAGTATCCGCAAGAAATTTGCCCAGGAGATGGGATTTCTGCCGCCAGTGGTGCACATTCGCGACAATATGGATCTGCAACCTGCCCGCTATCGCATTTTGATGAAAGGCGTGGAGATTGGCAGTGGTGATGCTTATCCGGGGCGCTGGCTGGCGATTAACCCTGGAACCGCTGCCGGGACGTTACCTGGTGAGGCGACCGTCGATCCGGCATTTGGCCTGAATGCTATCTGGATTGAAAGTGCGCTAAAAGAACAGGCGCAGATTCAGGGGTACACAGTGGTTGAGGCCAGCACGGTGGTAGCAACGCATCTTAACCACCTCATTAGCCAGCATGCCGCAGAGCTGTTTGGTCGTCAGGAGGCGCAACAGCTGTTGGATCGCGTCGCCCAGGAGATGCCAAAGCTGACGGAAGATCTCGTTCCTGGCGTCGTCACGCTCACCACACTGCATAAAGTGCTGCAAAATCTCCTCGATGAAAAAGTACCGATTCGCGATATGCGCACCATTCTCGAAACGCTGGCGGAACATGCGCCCATCCAAAGCGATCCACATGAATTAACCGCCGTCGTGCGCGTGGCGTTGGGACGGGCGATTACCCAGCAGTGGTTTCCTGGCAAAGATGAAGTCCATGTTATTGGCCTCGATACACCGCTGGAACGTTTGTTACTACAGGCGCTGCAGGGCGGGGGAGGACTGGAGCCAGGGCTGGCGGATCGTTTACTGGCGCAAACTCAGGAAGCGCTATCCCGTCAGGAGATGCTGGGTGCGCCGCCAGTATTGTTGGTGAACCACGCGCTGCGACCATTATTGTCTCGCTTCCTGCGCCGCAGCTTGCCGCAGTTAGTGGTCCTGTCGAATCTGGAACTGTCTGATAACCGACATATCCGCATGACGGCGACAATTGGCGGCAAATAATGAGAACCTTATTAGCAATATTATTGTTTCCGCTGCTGGTGCAAGCCGCCGGGGAGGGGATGTGGCAGGCAAGTAGTGTAGGAATTACGCTAAATCATCGCGGTGAGTCGATGTCGTCTGCGCCTCTTTCTACGCGACAACCTGCTTCAGGATTGATGACGCTGGTAGCGTGGCGTTATCAGCTTATCGGCCCGACACCTTCAGGACTGCGGGTTCGCTTGTGTTCGCAATCTCGTTGTGTCGAATTAGAGGGGCAGAGCGGAACCACCGTGGCCTTTTCCGGTATAGCGGCAGCAGAACCGTTGCGATTTATCTGGGAAGTGCCAGGCGGTGGGCGGTTAATTCCACCGCTAAAGGTACAACGTAATGAAGTGATTGTGAATTATCGCTGAAGGACAAAAAAATTACGCGCTCGCGAGTATGTTTAATAACTCAGTGAAAAAGGCTCGATGTCTTGTTGCAATTATTTATCAGGAATAGCTTGCAACAAAACATGCCAAAAAGATGTGAATTATCCTCTTGTCAAAGGGCTTGGATAAAAATCTTCAGAGTTACGGTATAGCTGCAACTGGCGAGTTCGCGTATTGGTCTGTATGATCATACATGAGAGCCATTCTGATTCAGAATAAGGGTCACTTAAATCCTGAACGTCCTCATTTGAAAGGATTAATTCACATTCTTTGTCCCTAAAATCCAGCCAGGCTCGCTGTGATTTTTTAAGCAAGTTAAGTTGTTCGGTATCAGGTTTTTTTACACCTGTGCGTGGCACTTGTTCTATATAACGATAAGCTTCACCATAGGCTTTATTTAATTGCGCATCGACGAGATTGTATTCTTGTCGCAGGCATGATTTGATCACGTTAATGTCAGTATCATCATCTGAATTTTTTTGCCAACAATCTTTGATGGCTGAAATGTCATGGTCGTTTACTATAACCGTATCTTCTGCGTAAGCCTGGCAAGAGATAATGCCTAATGTTAATACAAGAAATTTAAACACTGCGGTATTCCTTAAATTCAACCGTTATCGTTTCCCTGGGGCCGGATATTACGCTTCTGGCCTCTTATCCAACAGTCAGAAAACAATGGCATGTCCATTTTCAGAATACATTTAGATGGCAATAAAAAAGCCTGATCAGGTAACCCTGATCAGGCTTTACTCTCACGAAAAATCGATTACATACGCTCTACTGTCTCAATACCCAGCGTATCCAGACCCAGCTTTAGCGTCTTCGCTGTCAGTTGTGCCAGTTTCAGACGGCTGTTACGCACTTCTTCGTTTTCTGCGCTGAGGATCGGGCAGTGCTCGTAGAAGCCAGAGAACAGACCAGCCAGATCGTACAGGTAAGCACACATCACATGCGGCGTGCCTTCACGGGCAACCACGGTGAGGGTTTCTTCAAACTGCAGCAGGCGAGCTGCCAGTTGCGCTTCACGATCTTCACGGATGATTACCGGAGCTGCAGCCAGTTGCTCTTCGTTAATTTCTGCCTTACGGAACACGGACAATACACGCGTGTAAGCATACTGCATGTATGGCGCGGTATTACCCTCAAACGCCAGCATGTTGTCCCAGTCGAAGATGTAGTCCGTGGTGCGGTTTTTGGAGAGATCCGCATATTTCACCGCACCAATACCAACCGCGTTAGCCAGTTTTTCCAGCTCGTCAGCTGGCATATCCGGGTTCTTTTCTGCCACCAGACGGCGTGCACGTTCCAGGGCTTCATCCAGCAGATCGGCCAGTTTCACTGTACCACCCGCGCGGGTTTTGAACGGTTTGCCGTCTTTACCCAGCATCATGCCGAACATGTGGTGTTCCAGCGGTACGGATTCCGGTACATAGCCTGCTTTACGGACGATCGCCCATGCCTGCATTAGGTGTTGATGCTGACGGGAGTCGATGTAATACAGCACGCGATCGGCATGCAGTGATTCATAACGATATTTCGCACAGGCGATATCAGTGGTGGTGTAGAGATAGCCGCCATCTTTCTTCTGAATGATCACGCCCATCGGTTCGCCTTCCTTGTTTTTAAACTCATCAAGGAATACGACGGTCGCCCCTTCGCTTTCTACTGCCAGACCTTTGGCTTTGAGATCCGCCACAATTCCTGGCAGCATTGGGTTGTAGAGGCTTTCGCCCATCACGTCATCACGGGTCAGCGTCACGTTGAGACGATCGTAAGTGATCTGGTTCTGCGTCATGGTGATGTCGACCAGTTTGCGCCACATCTCGCGGAAATATTCGTCACCGCTTTGCAGTTTTACCACGTAGTTACGTGCACGCTCGGCGAACTCTTCATCTTCGTCGTAATGCTTTTTCGCATCGCGGTAGAAACCTTCAAGGTCAGCCAGCTCCATTTCACCGGCGTTTTCCTGCTGCTGCTTTTCCAGCCATGCAATCAGCATACCGAACTGAGTGCCCCAGTCGCCGACGTGGTTTGCGCGAATCACTTTGTGACCGAGGAACTCCAGAGTACGCACTGCTGCGTCACCAATAATGGTAGAGCGCAGGTGACCGACATGCATCTCTTTCGCCACGTTTGGCGCAGAGTAGTCAACCACAATGGTCTGTTTTTCTGGCGTAGAAACACCGAGACGATCGGACGCCAGCGCCTGCTGAACATGTTCAGCCAGGAATGCCGGATCAAGGAAAATGTTGATAAAGCCTGGACCGGCGATCTCAACTTTGCTGGCGATACCGTTAAGATCCAGATGAGTCAGCACCTGCTCTGCTAATTGTCGCGGTGCCATACCCAGTTTTTTAGCAACTGCCATCATGCCGTTAGCCTGATAGTCGCCGAACTGAACTTTTGCTGACTGACGAACCTGCGGTTCGCAATCCGCAGGCGCGCCTGCCGCAATCATGGCCTGACGGACTTTTTCTGAGAGAAGAGCCTGAATATTCACCGGAATACCTTACATTGATGAAGCGAGCAAAAATTGCCCGCACCAGTTAAAGAAATTAGGGCGGGAGTATACTGCAAATGGCTGTTTTCGTCAGCAACGTGCGCGTGGCGTATTGCCGTTTTCACTATTGCATCAGAAGCGGCGTGAAATCAGCGGTTGGTTGGCGCAGGGCAACAGGGTAAATTAACGCTTTTACTGAAAGACGAAGAGTGATTATGGCGAACTGGCAATCTATCGACGAGCTGCAGGATATTGCATCGGATTTACCGCGATTTACCCACGCATTAGATGAACTTTCCCTCCGTCTGGGGTTGAATATCACTCCGCTGACTGCCGATCACATTTCTTTGCGTTGCCATCAAAACGCCACTGCTGAACGCTGGCGTCGCGGGTTTGAACAGTGTGGCGAGCTTTTGTCAGAAAATATGATCAATGGCAGACCGATTTGTCTGTTTAAATTGCATGAACCGGTACAGGTTGCGCACTGGCAGTTTTCTATTGTGGAGCTACCGTGGCCCGGGGAAAAACGTTACCCACACGAAGGTTGGGAACATATTGAAATCGTTCTGCCGGGTGATCCAGAAACGCTGAATGCCCGTGCGCTGGCATTGCTTTCTGATGAAGGACTCAGCCTACCGGGGATCTCAGTTAAAACCAGTTCACCAAAAGGTGAGCATGAGCGATTACCGAATCCGACGCTGGCGGTCACCGATGGCAAAACAACTATTAAGTTTCATCCGTGGTCCATTGAAGAGATCGTTGCCAGCGAGCAGTCAGCGTAATTAAGGAGCAAAAATGGCATTACTGGAAATTTGCTGTTACAGCATGGAATGTGCACTAACGGCGCAGCAAAACGGCGCAGACAGAGTTGAATTATGCGCAGCCCCAAAAGAGGGGGGCTTAACGCCGTCGTTGGGGGTACTGAAATCCGTGCGCCAGCGGGTGACGATCCCTGTGCATCCGATAATTCGCCCACGCGGTGGTGATTTTTGCTACAGCGACGGTGAGTTTGCCGCCATTCTTGAGGATGTGCGCACGGTCCGCGAATTAGGTTTTCCTGGACTGGTGACGGGCGTTCTCGATGTTGACGGGAATGTCGATATGCCACGAATGGAAAAAATAATGGCTGCTGCCGGTCCGCTGGCAGTGACTTTTCATCGCGCCTTCGATATGTGCGCTAACCCTTTATATACACTCAATAATCTTGCGGAATTGGGCATTGCCCGGGTACTGACATCAGGGCAAAAATCAGACGCACTGCAAGGTTTATCAAAAATTATGGAACTTATTGCCCATCGTGATGCTCCAATCATTATGGCCGGAGCAGGAGTCCGTGCAGAAAACCTGCACCACTTCCTCGATGCCGGAGTGCTGGAAGTCCATAGCTCCGCGGGAGCGTGGCAAGCCTCACCGATGCGTTATCGTAATCAAGGATTGTCCATGTCATCAGATGAACACGCGGACGAGTATTCGCGTTATATCGTAGACGGGGCGGCGGTTGCTGAAATGAAAGGAATCATTGAACGCCATCAGGCCAAATGATTTTTACCGTTGCATCATGTCGCCCAATATGATGCTTGCTCGTACCAGGCCCCTGCAATTTCAACAGGGGCCTTTTTTTATCCCTGAGCAGTATAAAAAACGAACGATAACCGTGATCTGTTGAGCGGGTGACAGTGAACATAGCGTTGTGCTAATAATATTTTTTATATTCACATTGATTATGGGATTTAAATTGCTAAAACTGATAAATATATATTCTAAATAGCAACTGGGTTATTCCTTAGCAATTAATGATTACATTGTAATAAATCATATTCTTTATCGATTATTTCAGGCAGTGTTGTGCCGAGTTATGCAAGCGGTTAATTCGTTGTGTATTTAATTATACAATGATTTCGGTGTTCTGGAATTTATTTAGAGGAATCTATGCGAGGGAAAAAACGCATTGGGTTATTGTTTTTGCTGATAGCGGTTGTGGTTGGTGGCGGCGGGTTATTGCTGGCGCAAAAAGCCTTACATAAAACGTCGGATACAGCATTTTGCCTTTCCTGCCACTCGATGAGTAAACCTTTTGAGGAATATCAGGGAACTGTCCACTTTTCGAACCAGAAAGGGATACGTGCGGAATGTGCAGATTGCCATATTCCAAAGTCAGGGATGGATTATTTATTTGCTAAATTAAAAGCATCTAAAGATATTTATCATGAATTTGTTAGCGGCAAAATAGACAGTGACGATAAGTTCGAAACTCATCGCCAGGAAATGGCCGAAACAGTATGGAAAGAATTAAAAGCAACTGACTCTGCAACGTGCCGTAGTTGCCATTCTTTTGATGCCATGGATATTGCCTCGCAAAGTGAATCTGCGCAGAAAATGCATAACAAAGCACAAAAGGGCGGCGAAACCTGTATCGATTGTCATAAAGGCATTGCCCATTTTCCGCCAGAAATAAAAATGGATGACAACGCGGCGCATGAGCTGGAAAGTCAGGCCGCTACTTCAGTGACTAATGGCGCACATATTTATCCTTTCAAAACTTCTCGCATAGGCGAGCTGGCTACCGTGAATCCTGGTACCGATCTCACCGTCGTTGATGCCAGTGGCAAACAGCCGATCGTTCTGTTGCAGGGTTATCAAATGCAGGGCAGTGAAAACACGCTCTACCTGGCGGCAGGTCAACGGCTGGCGCTAGCCACATTAAGTGAAGAAGGTATCAAGGCGCTCACGGTAAACGGGGAATGGCAGGCTGACGAATACGGCAATCAATGGCGTCAGGCGTCTTTACAGGGTGCGCTTACCGATCCCGCATTAGCGGACCGTAAACCGCTATGGCAATACGCTGAAAAACTTGACGATACCTATTGCGCTGGTTGCCATGCGCCTATTGCCGCTGACCATTACACCGTCAATGCATGGCCGTCCATTGCCAAAGGAATGGGTGCGCGAACCAGCATGAGCGAAAACGAACTGGACATTTTAACGCGGTATTTCCAGTACAACGCCAAAGATATTACCGAGAAACAGTGATCCTCGTTGATCAGGGAGGAAGTTATGACATTAACAAGACGTGAATTTATTAAACACAGCGGTATTGCCGCTGGAGCGCTGGTGGTGACATCGGCAGCACCGCTCCCCGCATGGGCAGAAGAGAAGGGCGGTAAAATCCTCACCGCGGGACGTTGGGGAGCGATGAACGTAGAAGTGAAGGACGGCAAGATTGTTTCTTCAACAGGCGCGCTGGCGAAAACCATACCGAACTCCTTACAGTCTACGGCGGCGGATCAGGTACACACCACGGCACGTATTCAGCATCCGATGGTAAGAAAAAGCTATCTCGATAATCCACTGCAACCGGCGAAAGGTCGTGGCGAAGATACTTATGTACAGGTGAGCTGGGAGCAAGCATTAAAACTGATTCATGAGCAACACGATCGCATTCGCAAAGCTAACGGACCATCTGCTATTTTTGCCGGATCATACGGCTGGCGCTCTTCTGGCGTGTTGCATAAAGCGCAAACCTTACTGCAACGTTATATGAACCTGGCGGGCGGTTATTCCGGGCATAGCGGCGATTATTCAACCGGGGCAGCACAGGTGATCATGCCGCATGTGGTCGGTTCTGTAGAGGTGTATGAACAGCAGACCTCCTGGCCGCTGATTCTGGAAAACAGCCAGGCTGTGGTGCTGTGGGGGATGAACCCGCTGAATACCTTAAAAATTGCCTGGAGCAGTACCGATGAGCAAGGGCTGGAATACTTCCATCAGCTGAAAAAATCTGGCAAACCAGTGATTGCCATTGATCCTATCCGCTCCGAAACCATCGAGTTCTTTGGTGATAATGCTACCTGGATCGCGCCGAATATGGGCACCGACGTGGCACTGATGTTAGGGATTGCGCATACCCTGATGACACAAGGTAAACACGATAAAGTGTTCCTTGAAAAATACACCACCGGGTATCCGCAGTTTGAAGAGTATCTGACAGGTAAGAGCGATAATACTCCGAAGAGCGCGGCCTGGGCGGCGGAAATTACTGGCGTACCGGAAGCGCAGATAGTCAAACTCGCTGAACTGATGGCGGCGAATCGCACAATGCTGATGGCTGGCTGGGGAATTCAGCGCCAGCAATATGGTGAACAGAAACACTGGATGCTGGTGACGCTGGCGGCGATGTTAGGGCAGATTGGTACACCGGGCGGCGGTTTTGGTTTCTCTTATCATTACTCCAACGGTGGCAATCCGACGCGTGTTGGCGGCGTGCTGCCGGAAATGTCTGCGGCGATTGCCGGACAGGCCAGCGAGGCCGCTGATGATGGCGGAATGACGGCGATTCCTGTTGCCCGTATCGTCGATGCGCTGGAAAATCCTGGTGGCAAATATCAGCATAACGGTAAAGAACAAACGTATCCGAATATCAAAATGATCTGGTGGGCGGGTGGCGGTAACTTTACCCATCACCAGGATACTAATCGTCTGATCAAAGCATGGCAGAAACCGGAGATGATCGTCGTTTCTGAATGCTACTGGACCGCAGCTGCTAAACATGCAGATATCGTATTACCGATCACCACATCGTTTGAGCGCAATGACTTGACGATGACCGGTGATTACAGCAACCAGCATATTGTGCCGATGAAGCAGGCTGTTGCTCCGCAATTTGAAGCGCGTAACGATTTTGACGTATTTGCCGATCTTGCTGAATTACTGAAACCTGGCGGAAAAGAGATCTATACCGAAGGTAAAGATGAAATGGCGTGGCTGAAATTTTTCTATGATGCCGCTCAGAAAGGTGCTCGTGCGCAACGCGTGACTATGCCGATGTTTAATGCCTTCTGGCAGCAAAATAAACTGATCGAAATGCGCCGCAGCGAGAAGAACGAACAGTACGTTCGTTATGCTGATTTCCGCGCCGATCCGGTGAAAAATGCGCTGGGTACGCCAAGCGGCAAAATTGAGATTTACTCCAAAACGCTGGAAAAATTTGGCTATAAGGATTGCCCGGCACACCCAACCTGGCTTGCGCCTGATGAGTGGAAGGGTACCGCCGACGAGAAGCAGTTGCAGCTTCTGACCGCACATCCGGCACACCGTTTACATAGTCAGCTTAACTATGCGGAACTGCGTAAAAAATATGCGGTTGCAGATCGTGAACCAATCACTATTCACACCGAAGATGCTGCTCGCTTTGGTATTGCGAATGGTGATCTGGTGCGTGTGTGGAACAAACGTGGTCAGATTCTGACAGGCGCGGTGGTGACTGACGGGATCAAAAAAGGCGTGGTATGCGTGCATGAAGGTGCATGGCCAGATCTGGAAAATGGCTTGTGTAAAAACGGCAGTGCGAACGTGTTAACGGCGGATATCCCCAGCTCGCAGCTGGCAAATGCCTGTGCCGGTAACTCTGCGCTGGTGTATATCGAAAAATATACGGGCAATGCGCCGAAGTTAACGGCGTTTGATCAGCCAGCTATTCAGGCATAAGAAGTGAATAGCGCCCGGAAACGGGCGCTGAGGTTATGCAAACGTAAAACTGCCTGATGCGCTATGCTTATCAGGCCTACATAGTCCCTGCAATAGATTGAATTAGCAAGGGTTTGTAGGCCGGATAAGGCATTCAAGCCGCATCCGGCAGTAATGCCAGACCTTTACGGCTTGCGCGCAATCAGCACCGCGCGTTTAGGCGCAGGATAACCTTCAACTGTCTTACTCGGATCATGTGGGTCGAGGAAATCGGACAGAGATTCGGTAACCATCCATTCAGTGCGTCGCTGCTCTTCAGTAGTGGTAACGCACACATCCACAACGCGGATATCTACAAAACCACACTTCTTCAGCCAGTTTTTCAGCGCCAGCGCGGAAGGGATGAAATAGACATTACGCATTTGCGCGTAACGATCGCCTGGTACCAGCACCGTGTTCTCATCGCCATCAATAACCAGCGTTTCCAGCACCAGTTCACCCTCATTCACCAGTTGATCTTTCAACTGCCAGATATGCTCCAGCGGCGAACGGCGATGGTAAAGCACGCCCATCGAAAAGACGGTATCAAAGGCTTTCAGTGCCGGAAGCTGTTCAATACCTAACGGTAACAAATGTGCGCGCTGATCGTTACCCAGTAGTTTACGCACCGCTTCAAACTGGCACAGAAACAGTTGCGTAGGGTCGATCCCCACCGCGAGGTGCGCGCCTGCGCCAATCATGCGCCACATGTGATAACCGCTGCCGCAGCCGACATCCAGAATGGTGCGTCCGGTTAAATCAGAAAGATGGGGCAGAACACGATCCCATTTCCAGTCGGAACGCCATTCGGTATCGATGTTGACGCCATACAGTGAGAACGGCCCTTTGCGCCATGGCATCAGGTTCCGCATAAGCGTTTCAATGCGTTTAATTTGCCCGGTGCTCAGTGGCTCTTCGCTTTCGGCGGTTACGCTATGCAATAAATCCAGACGATACGGTTTAATTTCAGGCAGAAATTCCACCGCGTTGGACCACTGCTTAAACAGCCCGTGCTGCTGCTCGCGCTGCCAGTTAGCAATCTGCGCGGGCAGCGTTTCGAGCCAGTGTGAAAGATGATTTTTGGCAATCAGAGAATAAAAGTTACCAAAGTCGATCATGCAGCGTCCTCTGCTTTTAATGCCACCAGTGAACCAAAGTTAAAGCACTGGAACCACAGCTCGCTATGCTCAAAACCGGCTTTATGCAGGCGTGCTTTATGGGTTTCCACGGAATCGGTCAGCATCACGTTTTCCAGCATGCTGCGCTTCTGGCTGATCTCCAGTTCGCTGTAACCGTTGGCACGTTTAAAGTCGTGGTGCATGTTGAACAACAGTTCACCAACTTTGGCATCTTCGAAACTGAATTTTTCCGAAAGCACCAGCGCGCCGCCTGGGTTCAGTCCTTGATAAATTTTATCCAGTAATGCCTGGCGCTCGGAAGGTTCCAGGAATTGCAGGGTAAAATTCAGCACCACCATCGATGCGTTTTCAATGGCGATATCGCGAATATCACCTTCAATGACGTCTACTGGCGTAGGGGCTTTATAGGCGTCAATATGACGACGGCAGCGTTCAATCATCGCCGGGGAGTTGTCGATGGCAATAATTTTGCAATTATCATGATGAATGTTGCGACGCACCGAGAGCGTCGCCGCGCCCAGAGAACAACCCAGATCGTAAACCTGCGTACCAGGTTGAACGAAGCGCTCGGCTAACATACCAATCATGGAAATAATATTGGAATAGCCGGGAACGGAACGCTGGATCATATCCGGGAAGACTTCAGCTACCCGTTCATCAAAGGTCCAGTCGCCCAGTCTGGCGATAGGGGCAGAAAATAGCGTGTCGCGGTGAGACATAACGTAAAAATCCGGGAAAAAGAAAGTGGCGTATTGTGCGCTAACGCAGGGAGAAAACCAACTCCCAGGGCATATACCAAAGATTCGCCAGCACCATCAGCAACAGCGCACACCAGGTGGCGCTCATGCCGGAACGTCGCCAGCGAAACAGACAGTGATGAAAACCGTAATAATGCATCAGACGACCAGCAAGCAAAACGATGCCGCAAATATGCACCATCCAGGTTTCTGCGCCATTCATTTCCATAAACAGCATCAGCACAATCGCGATGGGAATATATTCCACCGCGTTACCATGAATGCGAATAGCGCTTTGCAGTTCGCTAAAACCACCGTCACCATAGGCAACGCGGTACTGCAAACGCAAGCGAACGACATCAAAAGAGAACTTCATTAATAACAACGCACTTAAAACGGCATATAGCGCGCTTACCATACAAACTCCCTTTAAAATGGCCGATGGCACCTGTCTATGATAGGTGGCAAATTCAGAAAAGAGAAGATTGCTGTGGAATAGCCGGAACTGCTCCGATCTCTGGAAGCGTTTTACGTAAGTCTTCCCACAGGGTATGTACCAGTTCCGGGGCCTGGGCAATGTCTGGCGTATGTAAAAAAAGATAAGGCGTAGTGGTCTGATGCCACTGCGCTAATTTCTGTAACCAGACCTGAAATAATTCCCGGTTTTGCGTCATATCATCACTACCGATAAAACGGATCAGCGGATTTGTCGCCGTCAGTACAGCATGTACCGGAACTTTAGGTTTTTTTCGTTGAGCGTCGCGAATAGCTTCACTGTGTGGACATGCTGCATGAACCGGGCGGCTGTCTAAAATCACCCGATTAACGCCGCGCTGATGTAAACCGCGATTAAGAGTTTGTTCCTCTTCCCCTTTGGCGAAAAACTGTGGATGGCGGACTTCCACACCATAATTAAATTCGCCAGGGAGAGAATCGAGAAAATGCCAAAGCGCAGGCAGCTCCCGTGGGCCGAATGTGGCAGGCAGTTGCAGCCAGTATTGCCCAATGCGCGGAGCCAACGGTGACATGCGGGTCAAAAATTCAGTCACTAAATCATCGCAATGTCGTAATGCTGCCTGATGCGAAATGGTCGCCGGAAACTTAAAACAGAAGCGGAAGTCATCTGTGGTCTGTTCACGCCAGCGCAGGACAACCTCGGGTTTCGGCAGGGCGTAAAGCGTGGTGTTGCCCTCCACGCAGTTAAAGTGGCGGGCATACTCTTCAAGGCTGGTGATCCCCAACCGCACCCATTTAGGATGCGACCATTGCGGTAGACCGATGTAAATCATAACGCGTGAAGGATCTCTTCCACGCTACGCACACGGGCGATGCGTGGGTAGATATGGTTGATGCTGTTATTGTGCTGCTCGGCGCTAGCGGCACTACAGGCGTCTTCGGCAATCACCAGATTAAAGCCAAGTTCCCAGGCATTGCGGGCGGTGGATTCAACACCGATATTGGTCGAGATCCCACATAACACTATTGTATCGATACCTCGGCGGCGCAGTTGCAACTCCAGATCCGTACCGTAAAACGCACCCCACTGACGTTTGATGATTTCGATATCACTGTCAGTTGCACCTAATGCAGCTGGATGTTGCCACCAGTTTTCGGGCAACACTTTAGCGGGGGAGGGGGCATCAACCGGCTGTTTTAATGCTTCGGCGTAATCGGCAGACCAGCCAACGCGCACCAGAAACACGGGCTGACCGCTGGCGCGAAATTTCGCCGCCAGCTTCCCGGCGCGATTAACTACCTCATCGGCAGTATGTGGACCACCGGCAAAAGGTAAGATGCCTTCTTGTAAATCGATCACCACCAGCGCAGTGGTTTTAGCATTAAGTTCAAGCATAATGACTCCTGAAAAAACAAAATCGTGCCTCACACCTTAATGCGATTAGCCGATGGCGGAACGACAAATTTTGTTAATTTTTATGAGTTCGGGCAACACCTTTATAGCAAACTGGCGTAGAGTCTGATTTCAGGCCCGATATAAAGTGGTAACGAGGCGTTCCAGCGCGGGCCAGGCTCTTACGGTGCGGCAGAATTTCCAGTATAATAGCCGCCTTTTTTCATTCAGTTGTGACATACAGCTAACGCTGCGACTTGGTCACCTGCGCAGCAGGGGGCATCCGCCGGCAGCTAAGTTAAGGGATATCTCATGCGTACAGAATATTGTGGACAGCTCCGTTTGTCCCACGTGGGGCAGCAGGTGACTCTGTGTGGTTGGGTCAACCGTCGTCGTGATCTTGGTAGCCTGATCTTCATCGATATGCGCGACCGCGAAGGTATCGTGCAGGTATTTTTCGATCCGGATCGTGCGGACGCGTTAAAGCTGGCCTCTGAACTGCGTAATGAGTTCTGCATTCAGGTCACGGGCACCGTACGTGCGCGTGACGAAAAAAATATTAACCGCGATATGGCGACCGGCGAAATCGAAGTGCTGGCGTCCTCGCTGACTATCATCAACCGCGCAGATGTTCTGCCGCTTGACTCTAACCACGTCAACACCGAAGAAGCGCGTCTGAAATACCGCTACCTCGACCTGCGTCGCCCGGAAATGGCTCAGCGCCTGAAAACCCGCGCTAAAATCACCAGCCTGGTGCGCCGTTTTATGGATGACCACGGCTTCCTCGACATCGAAACTCCGATGCTGACCAAAGCCACGCCGGAAGGCGCGCGTGACTACCTGGTGCCTTCTCGTGTGCACAAAGGTAAATTCTACGCGCTGCCACAATCCCCGCAGTTGTTCAAACAGCTGCTGATGATGTCCGGCTTTGACCGCTACTATCAGATCGTTAAATGCTTCCGTGACGAAGACCTGCGCGCTGATCGTCAGCCTGAATTTACTCAGATCGATGTGGAAACTTCTTTCATGACCGCGCCGCAAGTGCGTGAAGTGATGGAAGCGCTGGTGCGCCATCTGTGGCTGGAAGTGAAGGGCGTGGATCTGGGCGATTTCCCGGTAATGACCTTTGCGGAAGCAGAACGCCGTTATGGTTCTGATAAACCGGATCTGCGTAACCCGATGGAACTGACCGACGTTGCTGATCTGCTGAAATCTGTTGAGTTTGCAGTATTTGCAGGTCCGGCGAACGATCCGAAAGGTCGCGTTGCCGCTCTGCGCGTTCCGGGCGGCGCATCGCTGACCCGTAAGCAGATCGACGAATACGGTAACTTCGTTAAAATCTACGGCGCGAAAGGTCTGGCTTACATCAAAGTTAACGAACGCGCGAAAGGTCTGGAAGGTATCAACAGCCCGGTAGCGAAGTTCCTTAATGCAGAAATCATCGAAGCCATCCTGGATCGTACTGCCGCGCAAGATGGCGATATGATTTTCTTCGGTGCCGACAACAAGAAAATTGTTGCCGACGCGATGGGCGCACTGCGCCTGAAAGTGGGTAAAGACCTTGGTCTGACCGACGAAAGCAAATGGGCACCGCTGTGGGTTATCGACTTCCCGATGTTTGAAGACGACGGTGAAGGCGGCCTGACGGCAATGCACCATCCGTTCACCTCACCGAAAGACATGACTGCTGCAGAACTGAAAGCTGCACCGGAAAATGCGGTGGCGAACGCTTACGATATGGTCATCAATGGTTACGAAGTGGGCGGTGGTTCAGTACGTATCCATAATGGTGATATGCAGCAGACGGTGTTTGGTATTCTGGGTATCAACGAAGAGGAACAGCGCGAGAAATTCGGCTTCCTGCTCGACGCTCTGAAATACGGTACTCCGCCGCACGCAGGTCTGGCATTCGGTCTTGACCGTCTGACCATGCTGCTGACCGGCACCGACAATATCCGTGACGTTATCGCCTTCCCGAAAACCACGGCGGCAGCGTGTCTGATGACTGAAGCACCGAGCTTTGCTAACCCGACTGCACTGGCTGAGCTGAGCATTCAGGTTGTGAAGAAGGCTGAGAATAACTGATATGACTCAAATACACGAAATCATTCGCGTTGCATCAAGGCGGCAACTGAGTGAACTCCCATGAGCATAGATAACTATGTGAATGGGATGAGCGAAGGCAGTCAACGAAGAGGCAGCGTGGAGGATAAAGTGTATAAGCGTCCCGTTTCGATCTTAGTGGTCATCTATGCACAAGATACGAAACGGGTGCTGATGTTGCAGCGGCGTGACGATCCCGATTTCTGGCAGTCGGTAACCGGCAGCGTGGAAGAGGGTGAAACCGCGCCGCAAGCTGCCATGCGCGAAGTAAAGGAAGAGGTCACCATTGATGTTGTCGCTGAACAACTGACCTTAATTGACTGTCAGCGCACGGTAGAGTTTGAAATTTTTTCACATTTACGTCATCGCTATGCGCCGGGCGTGACGCGTAATACGGAATCATGGTTCTGTCTTGCGCTTCCGCACGAGCGGCAGATCGTTTTCACTGAACATCTGGCTTACAAGTGGCTTGATGCGCCTGCTGCGGCGGCGCTCACTAAGTCCTGGAGCAACCGGCAGGCGATTGAACAGTTTGTAATTAACGCTGCCTGAACAGGCAGGGCTATCTGGAGATATTTTTATGGCAGGTCATAGTAAATGGGCCAACACCAGACATCGTAAAGCTGCGCAGGATGCTAAGCGCGGTAAAATCTTCACTAAAATCATTCGTGAGCTGGTAACCGCGGCTAAGCTGGGCGGTGGCGATCCGGACGCTAACCCGCGTCTGCGTGCGGCGGTGGATAAAGCACTGTCTAACAACATGACCCGTGACACACTGAACCGCGCAATTGCACGTGGTGTGGGCGGTGATGATGATGCAAACATGGAAACCATCATCTACGAAGGTTACGGTCCTGGCGGCACGGCAATCATGATTGAATGTCTGTCTGACAACCGCAACCGTACCGTTGCTGAAGTGCGTCATGCATTCAGCAAATGTGGCGGTAACCTCGGTACAGATGGTTCCGTAGCCTATCTGTTCAGCAAAAAAGGCGTGATCTCCTTCGAGAAAGGCGATGAAGACACCATCATGGAAGCAGCTCTGGAAGCAGGTGCTGAAGACGTTGTGACCTATGATGACGGCGCGATTGATGTCTACACTGCATGGGAAGAAATGGGTAAAGTGCGCGACGCTCTGGAAGCGGCAGGTCTGAAAGCAGACAGCGCGGAAGTTTCCATGATCCCGTCCACCAAAGCTGATATGGATGCAGAAACCGCACCGAAACTGATGCGTCTGATCGATATGCTGGAAGATTGCGACGACGTGCAGGAAGTTTACCATAACGGTGAAATCTCTGATGAGGTCGCAGCGACTCTCTGATGAGGCCTGCTAAACAGCAAAACGGAGACGCGTGATGGCTATTATTCTCGGCATTGATCCGGGTTCGCGCGTGACCGGCTATGGCGTAATTCGCCAGGTAGGCAGGCAACTGTCCTACCTGGGTAGCGGATGCATACGCACCAAAGTGGATGATTTACCGTCTCGTCTGAAGCTCATCTATGCGGGCGTGACGGAAATCATCACCCAGTTCCAGCCTGATTATTTCGCCATTGAACAAGTCTTTATGGCGAAGAACGCTGACTCAGCCCTGAAACTGGGCCAGGCGCGCGGCGTGGCGATTGTGGCGGCGGTGAATCAGGAGTTGCCAGTATTTGAATACGCGGCACGTCAGGTAAAGCAAACGGTGGTAGGCATTGGTAGCGCCGAGAAAAGCCAGGTGCAGCATATGGTCCGCACCTTGCTGAAACTGCCCGCTAATCCACAAGCGGATGCCGCCGATGCACTGGCGATTGCCATCACCCACTGCCACGTTAGTCAGAATGCGATGCAGATGAGCGAATCGCGGCTGAACCTGGCGAGAGGGCGACTGCGTTAAGTTATACCGCCTCGGTCAGTTCAGGCTGAGGCGTTTCAACTCCCTCCGCGTGAATCAACACCAAACCCGGATGATGCCACAAACTGGCTGGCGTGACGGTTTTACGCTCCCACGGAATAGAACCTAAGAACCAGAATTTCCAGAAAGTGAGTTTTGCATTCGGATTGCTATTTAACAGTTCTCCAAACGTTTCTATTTCACCCACCGGAATGCATAGCGCTTCTTTATAAATATCAAAAACAAATTTTGAACAGAACTGGCGCGAAGATTCGTATTTAAAACCGGTGTGGTAAAGTTTGCGTAGCCGGGAGGGAACCTGTTCAACAATTCGTTGTTTTTGTTGTTCTGTCAGCCCAGCGTCTAATCGCTTTATAGCATAGCGTTGATTAGACGAACGTTTAATAAAACGAGATAGCGTGGTGATGGTTGAAAGGGGAACCCGGCTTTCTGCAACCAGGAAGTCTTCACCGTTATGACCGATAATGATCCCGACGTGATTACTCCAGCAATTTGATGCAGCTGATATTTGACCAAATAAGGCAGCACCTATACATGTAAAGACGATATCTCCAATTTCATATTCAGCAGGGTAATTAATATTCACGTTGTCATTCCATTGAAATAGATATGAATATACGTAATAGCATAAAAAATTTATTATTTCAGGAGTCGCAATGTATATTTTTATTACGCATTTCTTCACTGAATATGTAATATTCAAATATTTGCTTCCAATATAACCTGTAGAATAAATTATACTGCGCCATTTTTCAGATCGTTGGGACGCCTCGCAAGTTTTCTTCATCCTTCGCTGGATATCTATCCAGCATTTTTTTATCATACAGCATTATCTTTGATTCATTACGCAGGAGCGTCATGTGATAGGCAGACTCAGAGGCATCATCATTGAAAAACAACCCCCGCTGGTGTTAATTGAAGTGGGCGGCGTAGGCTATGAAGTGCATATGCCGATGACCTGTTTTTATGAACTCCCTGAAGCGGGTCAGGAAGCGATCGTTTTCACCCACTTTGTGGTGCGTGAAGACGCGCAGCTGCTGTACGGCTTTAACAATAAGCAAGAGCGCACGTTGTTTAAAGAGTTAATCAAAACCAACGGCGTCGGCCCGAAGTTGGCGCTGGCGATCCTCTCCGGAATGTCAGCGCAGCAGTTCGTTAATGCCGTTGAACGTGAAGAAGTGGGAGCACTGGTGAAACTGCCGGGCATTGGTAAAAAAACCGCCGAGCGTTTAATTGTCGAAATGAAAGACCGATTTAAAGGTTTGCACGGCGATCTCTTTACGCCAGCCGCCGATCTGGTGCTCACGTCTCCTGCCAGCCCGGCGACCGACGATGCTGAACAAGAAGCGGTTGCCGCGCTGGTGGCGCTGGGCTATAAACCACAAGAAGCAAGCCGCATGGTGAGCAAAATCGCTCGCCCTGACGCCAGCAGTGAAACATTAATTCGCGAAGCCCTACGCGCCGCGTTATGAGGTAAAGGATGATTGAAGCAGACCGTCTGATTTCTGCCGGTACCACTTTGCCGGAAGATGTAGCAGATCGCGCCATTCGCCCTAAATTACTGGAAGAGTATGTTGGTCAGCCGCAGGTTCGTTCACAGATGGAGATTTTCATCAAAGCAGCGAAACTGCGCGGCGATGCCCTCGATCATTTGTTGATTTTTGGTCCTCCGGGGTTGGGTAAAACTACGCTTGCCAACATTGTCGCCAATGAAATGGGCGTTAATTTACGCACGACTTCTGGTCCGGTGCTGGAAAAGGCGGGCGATCTGGCAGCGATGCTCACTAACCTTGAACCGCATGACGTGCTGTTTATTGATGAGATCCACCGTCTATCGCCAGTTGTTGAAGAGGTGTTGTATCCGGCAATGGAAGACTACCAACTGGATATCATGATTGGTGAAGGTCCGGCGGCACGCTCCATTAAAATTGATTTGCCGCCGTTTACCCTGATTGGTGCAACCACACGCGCAGGTTCGCTGACATCACCGTTGCGCGACCGTTTTGGTATTGTGCAACGTCTGGAGTTTTATCAGGTGCCGGATCTGCAATATATCGTCAGTCGCAGCGCACGCTTTATGGGGCTTGAGATGAGTGATGACGGCGCGCTGGAAGTTGCTCGTCGCGCTCGCGGTACGCCGCGCATTGCCAACCGTCTGCTGCGTCGAGTGCGTGATTTCGCCGAAGTGAAGCACGATGGCACCATCTCGGCAGATATCGCTGCTCAGGCGCTGGATATGCTGAATGTCGATGCTGAAGGTTTTGATTATATGGACCGCAAATTGTTGCTGGCGGTAATCGATAAATTCTTTGGTGGGCCTGTAGGTCTGGATAACCTGGCGGCGGCTATTGGCGAAGAACGTGAAACCATTGAGGATGTGCTGGAGCCTTATCTGATTCAGCAAGGCTTTTTGCAGCGTACACCGCGTGGGCGTATGGCGACGACGCGGGCGTGGAATCACTTTGGCATAACGCCGCCAGAAATGCCGTAAGTCGGATTGGTCGCTCGCACCGCATCCGACATTGGCAGTGTGCCTGATGCGACGCTATTCGCGTCTTATCCGGCCTACCAGAGATAGCGAACCGTAGGTCGGATAAGGCGCTCGCGCCGCATCCGACAAATGTGTTCAGCGATAGATTAGCTGGCCTGCTTTTTCATCATACTGAGAATAAATAACAGTGCCGCACATAGCACCACCGACGGACCCGCCGGCGTATCGTAAAACGCGGAAAAGGTTAAACCGCCAGTTACTGCCACCATCCCCACCAAAACAGCGACACCAGCCATCTGTTCCGGCGTACGGGCAAAGCGACGCGCAGTAGCTGCAGGAATAATCAGCAGTGAAGTAATAATCAACGCGCCAACAAATTTCATCGCTACACCAATCGTCAATGCCGTCACCAGCATCAACAACAATTTCACGCGCTGTAATTTCACACCATCAACAAACGCCAGATCCGGGCTAATCGTCATCGACAGCAAATTGCGCCATTGCCAGAACAAAATAGCCACCACGATGACCACGCCAATCGCAATAGCGATGAGATCTTCTGGCGTCACTGCCAGCAAATCACCGAACAGGTAAGCCATCAAATCAACACGAATGTTAGACATCAGACTAACGACCACCAGGCCCAGCGACAGGGCACTGTGCGCCATAATCCCTAATAACGTGTCAATCGCCAGCTGTGGACGCTTCTCCAGCCATACCAGACCGCCCGCCAGGAGCAGCGTAACGGCAATTACCGCATAGAATGGATTCACGTCCAGCAACAAACCAAACGCGACGCCAAGTAATGAGGCATGAGCCAGCGTATCACCGAAATAAGACATACGACGCCAGACTACAAACGAACCCAGCGGACCCGCGGCACAGGCGAGCATGATCCCGGCTAACCAACCGGGAAATAATAATTCAATCATGAGCGATCATTTCCCCGACGCAAAACAATTCGTCCCTGTAAATCGTGACGATGGTTATGATGATGGCGATAGATACCCAGTTGTTCAGCACCACGAGGACCAAACATTGAAATAAACTCCGGATGCAGGGAAACAACTTCCGGTGTGCCGGAACAACAAATGTGGTGATTCAGGCACAGCACTTCATCGGTTTTTGCCATCACCAGATGCAGATCGTGAGAAACCATTAAAACGCCACAATCCAGTTCACGACGCAGTTGGTCAATAAGGTCATATAACGCCACCTGGCCATTTACATCCACGCCTTGAGTGGGTTCATCCAGCACTAATAATTGCGGGCGATTTAACAATGCTCGCGCTAATAGTACACGCTGCGTTTCACCACCAGAGAGCTTTTGCATCGGTGCGTTAATCAGGTGCCCGGCCTGGACACGTTTCAGTGCAGGCAAAATATCTTCTTTATGTGTACCAGGGCGTAAGCGTAAAAAACGGTTTACGGTCAGTGGCAACGTGGTGTCGAGATACAGCTTCTGCGGTACATAGCCGATGCGCAGTTTTCCGTTGCGCTTGATAACCCCTTCATCGGGTGTTACCAGCCCGAGCACTACCCGTACCAGTGTCGACTTACCTGCGCCATTTGGCCCAAGTAAAGTCAAAATTTTTCCAGGTTTAAGTTCCAGCGACACATCAGAGAGGACGCGGCGTTGGCCAAAAGAAACCGAGACATTTTCCAGGGAAACCAGACTTGTCATGTTAATTTTAGTCTTGCAGTAGTCATGAAATGTTATAATATCACACTTCTCATATTCATTACGATGATTGGTCGCATTATGTTACATAAAAAAACGCTTCTTTTCGCAGCATTATCCGCCGCTCTCTGGGGAGGTGCAACACAGGCCGCAGATGCCGCCGTTGTCGCTTCGCTTAAACCCGTTGGGTTCATCGCTTCTGCCATTGCTGATGGTGTAACAGAAACGGAGGTTTTACTGCCTGACGGCGCTTCAGAACATGATTATTCACTGCGTCCATCGGATGTAAAACGCTTACAGAACGCGGACTTAGTCGTTTGGGTTGGCCCGGAGATGGAAGCGTTTATGCAAAAACCGGTAAGCAAATTACCAGAAGCGAAGCAGGTAACGATTGCGCAGCTTGAAGATGTGAAACCGCTACTGATGAAAAGTATTCACGGCGATGATGATGATCACGACCACGCGGAAAAAAGTGACGAAGATCACCATCACGGCGATTTCAACATGCATCTTTGGCTTTCCCCAGAGATAGCGCGGGCTACAGCGGTTGCAATCCATGGAAAATTAGTGGAACTTATGCCGCAAAGTCGAGCCAAACTTGACGCCAACCTGAAGGATTTTGAGGCACAATTAGCCTCAACCGAAACGCAGGTTGGTAACGAGCTCGCGCCGCTCAAGGGGAAAGGTTATTTCGTTTTTCACGATGCTTACGGCTATTTCGAAAAACAGTTTGGACTGACACCGCTTGGTCATTTTACCGTTAACCCTGAGATTCAACCTGGCGCGCAGCGTTTACATGAAATAAGAACACAGTTGGTTGAGCAAAAAGCAACCTGCGTTTTTGCTGAGCCACAGTTCAGGCCAGCGGTCGTTGAGAGCGTCGCACGAGGGACATCCGTTCGTATGGGAACGTTGGATCCCCTGGGGACGAATATCAAACTGGGTAAAACAAGCTATTCAGAATTCCTGAGTCAATTAGCCAACCAGTATGCGAGCTGCCTGAAAGGAGATTAATGAGGAAGTGATTACGTGCAACAGATAGCCCGCTCTGTCGCCCTGGCGTTTAATAATTTACCGCGACCACACCGCGTTATGTTGGGGTCGCTCACCGTTCTTACTCTGGCCGTCGCTGTCTGGCGGCCCTATGTTTATCACCGCGATGCCACGCCAATTGTCAAAACCATTGAGCTGGAACAGAACGAAATTCGTTCGCTCTTACCTGAAGCCAGTGAGCCGATTGATCAAGCTGCACAAGAAGATGAAGCCATTCCTCAGGACGAACTGGATGACAAAATCGCCGGTGAAGCGGGCGTGCATGAATATGTTGTTTCCACTGGCGATACGCTAAGCAGCATTCTCAATCAGTATGGTATTGATATGGGTGATATCACCCAACTGGCTGCTGCCGACAAAGAATTGCGTAACCTGAAAATCGGTCAACAACTCTCCTGGACATTAACCGCGGACGGCGAACTGCAGCGCCTCACCTGGGAAGTGTCTCGTCGTGAAACCCGAACCTATGACCGTACTGCCGCTAACGGTTTTAAAATGACCAGCGAAATGCAGCAAGGAGAGTGGGTTAACAATCTGCTGAAAGGTACCGTCGGGGGGAGCTTTGTTGCCAGCGCCAGAAACGCCGGTTTAACCAGCGCCGAAGTGAGCGCAGTGATTAAAGCCATGCAGTGGCAAATGGATTTCCGCAAACTGAAAAAAGGCGATGAATTTGCGGTATTAATGTCTCGAGAAATGCTTGATGGTAAACGTGAGCAAAGCCAGCTGCTGGGCGTACGTTTGCGTTCAGAAGGTAAAGATTATTACGCTATCCGCGCTGAAGATGGCAAATTCTACGATCGTAACGGTACTGGTCTGGCGAAAGGATTCTTGCGATTCCCGACGGCGAAACAGTTCCGTATCTCGTCTAACTTTAACCCGCGTCGTACTAATCCGGTGACCGGTCGCGTTGCACCACACAGAGGTGTTGATTTCGCCATGCCGCAGGGTACGCCAGTGCTTTCAGTGGGTGACGGTGAAGTGGTGGTTGCCAAACGCAGTGGCGCAGCAGGTTATTATGTGGCTATTCGTCATGGTCGCAGCTACACCACGCGTTATATGCACTTGCGCAAGATTCTGGTGAAACCGGGACAGAAGGTGAAACGTGGCGACCGTATCGCGCTTTCCGGTAATACCGGACGTTCAACCGGGCCGCATTTGCACTATGAAGTATGGATAAACCAGCAGGCCGTAAACCCGCTGACGGCAAAACTGCCGCGTACCGAAGGGCTGACCGGCTCCGATCGTCGCGAATTCCTGGCGCAGGCCAAAGAGATTGTGCCGCAGCTACGGTTTGATTAATTAACATCCATTCGCAGCCGGTACGAAGTCAGTACCGGCTTTTTTTATTTGGTGCGGGGCAAGTTGCGCCGCTACACTATCACCAGATTGATTTTTGCCTTATCCGAAACTGGAAAAGCATGGAAACGAAAAAAAATAATAGCGAATACATTCCTGAGTTTGATAAATCCTTTCGCCACCCGCGCTACTGGGGAGCATGGCTGGGCGTAGCAGCGATGGCGGGTATCGCTTTAACGCCGCCAAAGTTCCGTGATCCCATTCTGGCACGGCTGGGACGTTTTGCCGGACGACTGGGAAAAAGCTCACGCCGTCGTGCGTTAATCAATCTGTCGCTCTGCTTTCCAGAACGTAGTGAAGCTGAACGCGAAGCGATTGTTGATGAGATGTTTGCCACCGCGCCGCAAGCGATGGCAATGATGGCTGAGTTGGCAATACGCGGGCCGGAGAAAATTCAGCCGCGCGTTGACTGGCAAGGGCTGGAGATCATCGAAGAGATGCGGCGTAATAACGAGAAAGTTATCTTTCTGGTGCCGCACGGTTGGGCCGTCGATATTCCTGCCATGCTGATGGCCTCGCAAGGGCAGAAAATGGCAGCGATGTTCCATAATCAGGGCAACCCGGTTTTTGATTATGTCTGGAACACGGTGCGTCGTCGTTTTGGCGGTCGTCTGCATGCGAGAAATGATGGTATTAAACCATTCATCCAGTCGGTACGTCAGGGCTACTGGGGATATTATTTACCCGATCAGGATCATGGCCCTGAGCACAGCGAATTTGTTGATTTCTTTGCCACCTATAAAGCGACGTTGCCCGCGATTGGTCGTTTGATGAAAGTGTGCCGTGCGCGCGTTGTTCCGCTGTTTCCGATTTATGATGGCAAGACGCACCGTCTGACGATTCAGGTGCGCCCACCGATGGATGATCTGTTAGAGGCGGATGATCATACGATTGCGCGGCGGATGAATGAAGAAGTCGAGATTTTTGTTGGTCCGCGACCAGAACAATACACCTGGATACTAAAATTGCTGAAAACTCGCAAACCGGGCGAAATCCAGCCGTATAAGCGCAAAGATCTTTATCCCATCAAATAAAAAAGCCTCTCGCGAGGAGAGGCCTTCGCCTGATGATAAGTTCAAGTTTGCTTCAGAATATTCGAAATCTGTTGAACTATCATTGAACTGTAGGCCGGATGTGGCGTTTTCGCCGCATCCGGCAACGTACTTACTCTACCGTTAAAATACGCGTGGTATTAGTAGAACCCACGGTACTCATCACGTCGCCCTGGGTGACAATCACCAGGTCACCAGACATCAAGTAACCTTTATCGCGCAGCAGATTAACCGCTTCGCTGGCAGCTGCTACGCCGTCATTAGCGCTATCAAAGTGCACCGGCGTAACGCCACGATAGAGAGCAGTCAGGTTCAGCGTACGTTCATGGCGCGACATGGCGAAAATTGGTAGACCAGAGCTGATACGGGAGGTCATCAGCGCGGTACGACCCGATTCGGTCATGGTAATAATCGCCGTAACGCCTTTCAGGTGGTTAGCTGCGTACATTGCTGACATGGCAATAGCTTCTTCCACATTGTCGAACTGAACGTCCAGACGGTGTTTAGAAACGTTGATGCTCGGGATTTTTTCCGCACCCAGGCAAACGCGCGCCATGGCTGCAACAGTTTCTGACGGATACTGCCCTGCGGCAGTTTCTGCAGACAGCATCACAGCGTCAGTACCATCCAGAACGGCGTTTGCTACGTCCATGACTTCTGCACGCGTCGGCATCGGGTTAGTAATCATTGACTCCATCATCTGGGTCGCCGTGATTACCGCTCGGTTTAGCTGACGCGCACGACGGATCAACGCTTTCTGAATGCCGACCAGTTCCGGGTCGCCAATTTCCACACCGAGGTCGCCACGTGCAACCATTACCACGTCAGAGGCGAGGATGATGTCATCCATTGCATCCTGGCTGCAAACGGCTTCCGCACGTTCAACCTTGGCAACAATTTTCGCATCACATCCTGCATCGCGTGCCAGCCGACGGGCATAGTTCAGATCTTCGCCACAGCGTGGGAAGGAGACAGCCAGGTAATCTACGCCAATCAACGCCGCAGTCTTAATGTCTGCTTTGTCTTTTTCGGTCAGCGCTTCAGCCGACAAACCGCCGCCAAGTTTGTTGATACCTTTATTGTTGGAGAGGGGACCACCGACGGTGACTTCGGTGAACACTTTCATGCCCTGAACTTCCAGTACTTTTAACTGGACGCGACCATCGTCCAGCAGCAGGATGTCACCAGGCACGACGTCAGCAGGCAGGCCTTTGTAGTCGATACCGACTTTTTCTTTGTCGCCTTCACCTTTACCCAGGTTGGCGTCGAGCAGGAATTTATCCCCAATATTGAGGAAAACTTTGCCTTCTTTAAAGGTGGATACACGGATTTTGGGCCCCTGGAGGTCACCCAGAATAGCCACATGACGCCCCAGTTTTGCGGCAATCTCACGAACTTTATCCGCGCGCATTTTGTGATCTTCAGGCGAGCCGTGAGAAAAGTTCATACGTACAACGTTGGCACCTGCCGCGATAACTTTTTCAAGGTTATTATCGCGATCTGTTGCTGGGCCTAACGTGGTAACGATTTTTGTTCTGCGAAGCCTTCTGGACATGTAATACTCCGTTGACTGAAACAACCAGGTGTTGCTTGAACATGAAATCCGAATGAAATAACGCCGCGATGGCGATAAATTAATCTCATTCGGATGTCGTATAAGATTAGGACAGTGACAGTCGTTTTTAGCGATCGTCACTTAAATTAAGTAACTGCTTATCAAAACGCGATTCCTTCAGCGCTTCCTTGACCCGCTTCAAGTTATCTCTGAATTTTGCACCGCGTCGCAAAGTAAATCCTGTCGCCAGCACATCTATCACGGTCAGCTGTGCAAGTCGAGAAACCATGGGCATATAAATGTCAGTATCTTCCGGTACGTCGAGGGTAATTGCCAGCGTTGCTTCCCGGGCGAGCGGGGTACCCGCAGAGGTGAGGGCAATCACCATGGCGTCGTTTTCGCGAGCCAGCTGCGCCAGCTCGACCAGATTTTTTGTTCTTCCAGTGTGAGAAATCAGCACCACCACGTCTCCGTCGCTACAATTCATACAACTCATGCGTTGCAGCACGATATCATCGGAGTACACCACCGGAACATTAAAACGAAAGAACTTATTCATCGCATCGTGGGCAACGGCGGCTGAAGAGCCTAATCCGAAAAAGGCGATTTTTTTTGCCTGAGTGAGCAAGTCGACGGCGCGGTTGATGGCAGATTTATCCAGTGAATGACGGACATGATCAAGCGTTGCCATTGCGGACTCAAATATTTTCCCTGTGTATGATTCAACGCTGTCATCTTCATTGACATTGCGATTAACATAGGGAGTGCCATTCGCCAGACTCTGTGCCAGATGAAGTTTAAAATCAGGAAAACCGCGCGTGTCCATGCTGCGACAGAAACGATTCACCGTCGGTTCGCTAACATTGGCTTCCAGTGCCATAGCAGCAATACTCGAATGGATCGCGTTATCGGGCGAAGCCAGAATGACCTCGGCAACTTTGCGCTCTGATTTGCTCAAATGTTCCAGCTGAGACTGGATTTTTTCCAGCATATTCATGATGTAAAGAGACTCACGGGTAATGACGATTTCCGCACTGAAAGAAATCGAAATGCAGTTTTGTCAGATATTACGCCTGTGTGCCGTGTTAATGACAAAAGCAGATAAAAAAGTTGTTATTTTTTTTCATAACATGATCAGTGTCAGATTTTTACCCAATGGAAAACGATGATTTTTTTATCAGTTTTGCCGCACTTTGCGCGCTTTTCCCGTAATCGCACGGGTGGATAAGCGTTTACAGTTTTCGCAAGCTCGTAAAAGCAGTACAGTGCACCGTAAGAAAATTACAAGTATACCCTGGCTTAAGTACCGGGTTAGTTAACTTAAGGAGAATGACATGGCGGTAACGCAAACAGCCCAGGCCTGTGACCTGGTCATTTTCGGCGCGAAAGGCGACCTTGCGCGTCGTAAATTGCTGCCTTCCCTGTATCAACTGGAAAAAGCCGGTCAGCTCAACCCGGACACCCGGATTATCGGCGTAGGGCGTGCTGACTGGGATAAAGCGGCATATACCAAAGTTGTCCGCGAGGCGCTCGAAACTTTCATGAAAGAAACCATTGATGAAGGTTTATGGGACACCCTGAGTGCACGTCTGGATTTTTGTAATCTCGATGTCAATGACACTGCTGCATTCAGCCGTCTCGGCGCGATGCTGGATCAAAAAAATCGTATCACCATTAACTACTTTGCCATGCCGCCCAGCACTTTTGGCGCAATTTGCAAAGGGCTTGGCGAGGCAAAACTGAATGCTAAACCGGCACGCGTAGTCATGGAGAAACCGCTGGGGACGTCGCTGGCGACCTCGCAGGAAATCAATGATCAGGTTGGCGAATACTTCGAGGAGTGCCAGGTTTACCGTATCGACCACTATCTTGGTAAAGAAACGGTGCTGAACCTGTTGGCGCTGCGTTTTGCTAACTCCCTGTTTGTGAATAACTGGGACAATCGCACCATTGATCATGTTGAGATTACCGTGGCAGAAGAAGTGGGGATCGAAGGGCGCTGGGGCTATTTTGATAAAGCCGGTCAGATGCGCGACATGATCCAGAACCACCTGCTGCAAATTCTTTGCATGATTGCGATGTCTCCGCCGTCTGACCTGAGCGCAGACAGCATCCGCGATGAAAAAGTGAAAGTACTGAAGTCTCTGCGCCGCATCGACCGCTCCAACGTACGCGAAAAAACCGTACGCGGGCAATATACTGCGGGCTTCGCCCAGGGCAAAAAAGTGCCGGGATATCTGGAAGAAGAGGGCGCGAACAAGAGCAGCAATACAGAAACCTTCGTGGCGATCCGCGTCGACATTGATAACTGGCGCTGGGCCGGTGTGCCATTCTACCTGCGTACTGGTAAACGTCTGCCGACCAAATGTTCTGAAGTCGTGGTCTATTTCAAAACACCTGAACTGAATCTGTTTAAAGAGTCGTGGCAGGATCTGCCGCAGAATAAACTGACTATCCGTCTGCAACCTGATGAAGGCGTGGATATCCAGGTACTGAATAAAGTTCCTGGCCTTGACCACAAACATAACCTGCAAATCACCAAGCTGGATCTGAGCTATTCAGAAACCTTTAATCAGACGCATCTGGCGGATGCCTATGAACGTTTGCTGCTGGAAACCATGCGTGGTATTCAGGCACTGTTTGTACGTCGCGACGAAGTGGAAGAAGCCTGGAAATGGGTAGACTCCATTACTGAGGCGTGGGCGATGGACAATGATGCGCCGAAACCGTATCAGGCCGGAACCTGGGGACCCGTTGCCTCGGTGGCGATGATTACCCGTGATGGTCGTTCCTGGAATGAGTTTGAGTAATATCTGCGCTTATCCTTTATGGTTATTTTACCGGTAACATGATCTTGCACAGATTGTAGAACAATTTTTACACTTTCAGGCCTCGTGCGGATTCACCCACGAGGCTTTTTTTATTACACTGACTGAAACGTTTTTGCCCTATGAGCTCCGGTTACAGGCGTTTCACTCATAAATCCTCTGAATGAAACGCGTTGTGAATCATCCTGCTCTGACAACTCAATTTCAGGAGCCTTTATGAATCCACAATTGTTACGCGTAACAAATCGAATCATTGAACGTTCGCGCGAGACTCGCTCTGCTTATCTCGCCCGGATAGAACAAGCGAAAACGTCGACCGTTCATCGTTCGCAGTTGGCATGCGGTAACCTGGCACACGGTTTCGCTGCCTGCCAGCCAGAAGACAAAGCCTCTTTGAAAAGCATGTTGCGTAACAATATCGCCATCATCACCTCCTATAACGACATGCTCTCCGCGCACCAGCCTTATGAACACTATCCAGAAATCATTCGTAAAGCCCTGCATGAAGCGAATGCGGTTGGTCAGGTTGCGGGCGGTGTTCCGGCGATGTGTGATGGTGTCACCCAGGGGCAGGATGGAATGGAATTGTCGCTGCTAAGCCGCGAAGTGATAGCGATGTCTGCGGCGGTGGGGCTGTCCCATAACATGTTTGATGGTGCTCTGTTCCTCGGTGTGTGCGACAAGATTGTCCCGGGTCTGACGATGGCAGCCCTGTCGTTTGGTCATTTGCCTGCGGTGTTTGTGCCGTCTGGACCGATGGCAAGCGGTTTGCCAAATAAAGAAAAAGTGCGTATTCGCCAGCTTTATGCCGAAGGTAAAGTGGACCGCATGGCCTTACTGGAGTCAGAAGCCGCGTCTTACCATGCGCCGGGAACATGTACTTTCTACGGTACTGCCAACACCAACCAGATGGTGGTGGAATTTATGGGGATGCAGTTGCCAGGCTCTTCTTTTGTTCATCCGGATTCTCCGCTGCGCGATGCTTTGACCGCTGCCGCTGCGCGTCAGGTTACACGCATGACCGGTAATGGTAATGAATGGATGCCGATCGGTAAGATGATCGATGAGAAAGTGGTGGTGAACGGTATCGTTGCACTGCTGGCGACCGGTGGTTCCACTAACCACACCATGCACCTGGTGGCGATGGCGCGCGCGGCCGGTATTCAGATTAACTGGGATGACTTCTCTGACCTTTCTGATGTTGTACCGCTGATGGCACGTCTCTACCCGAACGGTCCGGCCGATATTAACCACTTCCAGGCGGCAGGTGGCGTACCGGTTCTGGTGCGTGAACTGCTCAAAGCAGGCCTGCTGCATGAAGATGTCAATACGGTGGCAGGCTTTGGTCTGTCTCGTTATACCCTTGAACCATGGCTGAATAATGGTGAACTGGACTGGCGGGAAGGGGCGGAAAAATCACTCGACAGCAATGTGATCGCTTCCTTCGAACAACCTTTCTCTCATCATGGTGGGACAAAAGTGTTAAGCGGTAACCTGGGCCGTGCGGTTATGAAAACCTCTGCCGTGCCGGTTGAGAACCAGGTGATTGAAGCGCCAGCGGTTGTTTTTGAAAGCCAGCATGACGTTATGCCGGCCTTTGAAGCGGGTTTGCTGGACCGCGATTGTGTCGTTGTTGTCCGTCATCAGGGGCCAAAAGCGAACGGAATGCCAGAATTACATAAACTCATGCCGCCACTTGGTGTATTATTGGACCGGTGTTTCAAAATTGCGTTAGTTACCGATGGACGACTCTCCGGCGCTTCAGGTAAAGTGCCGTCAGCTATCCACGTAACACCAGAAGCCTACGATGGCGGGCTGCTGGCAAAAGTGCGCGACGGGGACATCATTCGTGTGAATGGACAGACAGGCGAACTGACGCTGCTGGTAGACGAAGCGGAACTGGCTGCTCGCGAACCGCACATTCCTGACCTGAGCGCGTCACGCGTGGGGACAGGACGTGAATTATTCAGCGCCTTGCGTGAAAAACTGTCCGGTGCCGAACAGGGCGCAACCTGTATCACTTTTTAAGACGACAAATTTGTAATCAGGCGAGAGAAAACTCTGATGAAAAACTGGAAAACAAGTGCAGAATCAATCCTGACCACCGGCCCGGTTGTACCGGTTATCGTGGTAAAAAAACTGGAACACGCAGTGCCGATGGCAAAAGCGTTGGTTGCTGGTGGGGTGCGCGTTCTGGAAGTGACTCTGCGTACCGAGTGTGCAGTTGACGCTATCCGTGCTATCGCCAAAGAAGTGCCTGAAGCGATTGTGGGTTCCGGTACGGTGCTGAATCCACAGCAGCTGGCAGAAGTCACTGAAGCGGGTGCACAGTTCGCAATTAGCCCGGGTCTGACCGAGCCGCTGCTGAAAGCTGCTACCGAAGGGACTATTCCTCTAATTCCGGGGATCAGCACTGTTTCCGAACTGATGCTGGGTATGGACTACGGTTTGAAAGAGTTCAAATTCTTCCCGGCTGAAGCTAACGGCGGCGTGAAAGCCCTGCAGGCGATCGCGGGTCCGTTCTCCCAGGTCCGTTTCTGCCCGACGGGTGGTATTTCTCCGGCTAACTACCGTGACTACCTGGCGCTGAAAAGCGTGCTGTGCATCGGTGGTTCCTGGCTGGTTCCGGCAGATGCGCTGGAAGCGGGCGATTACGATCGCATTACTAAGCTGGCGCGTGAAGCTGTAGAAGGCGCTAAGCTGTAAAAGTCAAAATGCCCGATCGAGGATCGGGCATTTTTGTAGCGTTTTTTTGCCGGGTTTAACCCTGTACTTTTACCTGTCCGGCGGCGTGCTTCGCGCGTTCAATGGCGTCAACAACACTCTCTGCAGTAGCCAGTGCCACCCCCAGACGACGGCTGCCATCAATTTCCGGCTTACCAAATAAACGAATCTGCAAATCTGCGCCTACGGCATTCTGCACATTATCAAACGTGACATTCTGACTGGTCAGTTGTGGCAGAATAACGGCAGAAGCTGCAGGACCATACTGACGGATCCCGCCAACCGGAAGTCCGAGGAAGGCACGTACATGCAGGGCAAACTCTGAGAGATCTTGAGAAATTAACGTCACCATCCCGGTATCATGTGGACGAGGGGAGACCTCACTGAAAATCACCTCATCACCACAGACAAACAGCTCGACACCAAACAGACCATAACCGCCCAGTGCCAGCACCACTTTACGGGCAATCTCCTGCGCACGTTCAAGGGCAAGCGGGCTCATTTGCTGTGGTTGCCAGGATTCACGGTAGTCGCCATCTTCCTGGCGATGACCTACTGGTGCACAGAAATGGACGCCATCCACCGCGCTGACGGTTAGCAGGGTAATTTCGAAGTCAAACTTAACGACGCCTTCAACAATTACGCGGCCCG
The DNA here is from genome assembly GCF_012584495.1 of Escherichia sp. SCLE84. Lineage (NCBI taxonomy): Bacteria > Pseudomonadati > Pseudomonadota > Gammaproteobacteria > Enterobacterales > Enterobacteriaceae > Escherichia > Escherichia sp. SCLE84. The sequence continues at coordinate 339,629 of NZ_CP051430.1, forward strand.
CTCCGGCGCGACCGCCTTGCTGAGCGTATTCCCATGCCTGAGCAAGTTGCTCTGCAGAGCGAATAAACGTCTGCCCCTTGCCGGAAGAGCTCATCACCGGTTTTACAATGCAGGGATAGCCAATGGCGGCAACCGCCTCGCGGAAAAGGCTTTCGCTATCGGCAAAACGATAAGTGGAAGTGGGCAGCTGCAGCTCTTCTGCCGCCAGGCGACGGATACCCTCGCGATTCATCGTTAATTTCGTTGCGCGAGCGCAGGGGACAACATTCAGTCCTTCCTCTTCAAGTTGGATCAGCATATCGGTGGCAATAGCTTCGATCTCCGGCACGATATAATGTGGTTTTTCCAGTTCAACCACACGGCGTAATGCATCACCATCAAGCATATTAATGACATGGGAGCGATGCGCGACATGCATGGCTGGTGCGTCGGAATAGCGATCGACGGCAATCACCTCTACGCCGAGACGCTGACACTCGATTGCCACTTCTTTACCCAGTTCACCGGAGCCTAATAACATCACGCGAGTTGCTGCCGGACGCAGCGCAGTGCCTAATAACGTCATAACGAATATCCCCTGATTAATTCCGCGCGCAGTATAAACGAAAACGTTTGCGTGTGTCTTTATTGCTGATGTTGATTTCTCAACCGAAAAGAAATATACTGTATAAAATCACAGTTATTATGAGAGGCTGCAAATGGCGGTTGAAGTTAAATACGTAGTCATTCGTGAGGGCGAAGAGAAAATGTCGTTTACCAGCAAAAAGGAAGCCGATGCTTATGACAAAATGCTTGATACGGCGGATCTGCTTGACACCTGGCTGACAAATTCTCCAGTGCAAATGGAAGACGAGCAACGTGAAGCCCTTTCGCTATGGCTGGCAGAACAAAAAGATGTGCTGAGCACCATTCTGAAAACCGGCAAATTACCGTCCCCACAGGTCGTCGGTGCTGAATCCGAAGAGGAAGATGCCTCACACGCGGCCTGAAGCAACTTGCGCTCCTGACAATTTGTACCATGCTTTCTCCTGAATCATTGTGCTATGGAGAAAAACATGAAAAAAAGAGGGGCGTTTTTAGGGCTGTTGTTGGTTTCTGCCTGCGCATCAGTTTTCGCTGCCAATAATGAAACCAGCAAGTCGGTCACTTTCCCAAAGTGTGAAGGTCTGGATGCTGCCGGAATTGCCGCGAGCGTAAAACGTGATTATCAACAAAATCGCGTGGCGCGCTGGGCAGATGATCAAAAAATTGTCGGTCAGGCCGATCCCGTGGCTTGGGTCAGTTTGCAGGACATTCAGGGTAAAGATGATAAATGGTCAGTACCGCTAACCGTGCGTGGTAAAAGTGCCGATATTCATTACCAGGTCAGCGTGGACTGCAAAGCGGGAATGGCGGAATATCAGCGGCGTTAATGGCTTCTGATAATTCGATTGACCGTTGGCGGATGCGGCGCGAGTGCCTTGTCCGCCCCACAACGCACCACAATCGTAGGCCTGAGAAGACGCAACAGCGTCGCATCGGGCAATCAGCATCAAACAATGCCACTCAAAACGACAAACTACTTTCACCTAAAATACCCTTATCACCTGATATACAGTAAATACCTTACCTGGCGCGAATTTCTTTGAATAACGGCCTACCGCCCCGCTTATTTGCGCATCTTTTGTCTCGATATACATTTTCTGACATCCTCATCCGCTATGCTACAGGCACTAAAAATGGTTATTGAGGAGCAAATATGGCTAACTGGTTAAATCAACTGCAATCCCTGCTTGGGCAAAGCAGTTCTTCTACCTCCTCGTCTGCGGATCAGGGATTGGTCAAACTGTTAGTGCCAGGCGCATTAGGCGGACTGGCTGGGCTGCTGGTCGCAAATAAATCAGCACGTAAACTTCTTACGAAATATGGCACCAACGCGTTACTGGTTGGCGGCGGAGCGGTAGCGGGTACGGTGCTGTGGAATAAATACAAAGATAAAATTCGCGCGGCGCATCAGGACGAACCGCAGTTTGGCGCGCAAAGTACGCCGCTGGATGAGCGTACAGCACGTTTGATCCTTGCGCTGGTCTTTGCCGCTAAAAGTGATGGTCATATTGATGCCAAAGAACGTGCGGCAATCGACCAGCAATTGCGTGAAGCCGGCGTGGAAGAGCAGGGGCGTGTACTCATTGAGCAGGCAATCGAACAACCGCTGGATCCACAACGCCTGGCTACCGGGGTCCGCAATGAAGAAGAGGCGCTGGAAATCTATTTCCTGAGTTGCGCGGCTATTGATATTGACCATTTTATGGAACGCAGTTACCTGAATGCACTGGGTGACGCGCTGAAAATCCCCCAGGATGTTCGTGACGGCATTGAACGCGATCTCGAACAGCAAAAACGCACTTTGGCGGAATAATTCCGCTCTCTGGATAGCCTGAAGTTGACTATTTCGGGCTATCCAGAATCGCACAGCCATTTGAACAGGCTGATTTTCTCTGTCTGCATAACATTCGATATCCGCGCCATTACCTGTCATCATCTAAGCAATGACTCCCCTGTTTCGCTTGCATCCCCGGTGAGTTTTGCCACCCTTATAAGATGTTTCAACCAGAAAGAACAATAACATGCTACCAAAAGCCGCCCGCATTCCCCACGCCATGACGCTTCATGGCGATACGCGCATCGATAATTACTACTGGCTGCGGGACGATACGCGTTCTCAGCCAGAAGTCCTGGACTACCTGCAACAAGAAAATAGTTACGGTCATCGGGTGATGGCCTCACAACAAGCCTTGCAGGATCGCATCTTAAAGGAAATCATCGACCGCATTCCGCAACGAGAAGTTTCTGCGCCCTACATCAAAAATGGCTACCGCTATCGGCATATTTATGAACCAGGCTGTGAATATGCTATCTACCAGCGTCAATCGGCATTCAGTGAAGAGTGGGATGAGTGGGAAACATTGCTCGATGCCAATAAGCGCGCAGCTCATAGTGAGTTTTATTCGATGGGCGGAATGGCGATTACGCCCGATAACACCATCATGGCGCTGGCAGAAGATTTTCTTTCCCGACGCCAGTACGGCATTCGTTTTCGTAATCTGGAAACAGGTAACTGGTACCCGGAACTGCTGGATAACGTTGAACCCAGCTTTGTCTGGGCAAATGACTCCTGGACTTTCTACTATGTTCGCAAGCATCCGGTGACGCTGCTGCCTTATCAGGTCTGGCGTCACGCTATCGGTACGCCAGCATCGCAAGATAAACTGATTTACGAAGAAAAAGACGATACCTATTACGTCAGCCTGCATAAAACGACCTCGAAGCACTATGTAGTTATTCATTTGGCCAGCGCCACCACCAGTGAAGTTCGCCTGCTGGACGCGGAAATGGCCGATGCCGAGCCGTTTGTTTTTCTGCCGCGCCGCAAAGATCACGAATACAGCCTTGATCACTACCAGCATCGTTTTTATCTGCGTTCCAACCGCCACGGCAAAAACTTTGGCTTATACCGTACCCGTATGCGTGATGAGCAACAGTGGGAAGAGTTAATTCCGCCACGCGAAAACATCATGCTGGAAGGGTTTACGCTGTTTACCGACTGGCTGGTGGTTGAAGAGCGTCAGCGCGGGTTAACCAGTTTGCGCCAAATTAACCGCAAGACCCGGGAAGTCATTGGTATTGCCTTTGATGATCCAGCCTATGTGACCTGGATTGCCTACAATCCAGAACCTGAAACCGCGCGATTGCGTTATGGTTATTCTTCCATGACCACACCAGACACTTTGTTTGAACTGGATATGGATACCGGTGAGCGTCGTGTATTAAAACAAACAGAAGTGCCCGGTTTTGATGCGGCGAATTACCGCAGTGAACACCTGTGGATAGTCGCCCGTGATGGCGTCGAAGTTCCGGTTTCGTTGGTCTACCATCGCAAACATTTTCGCAAAGGACACAACCCGTTGCTGGTGTATGGCTATGGTTCTTACGGCGCAAGTATTGATGCCGATTTCAGTTTTAGCCGCTTGAGTTTGTTAGATCGTGGCTTTGTCTACGCCATTGTCCATGTTCGCGGCGGTGGTGAGCTGGGGCAACAATGGTACGAAGACGGAAAATTTCTGAAGAAGAAAAATACGTTTAATGATTATCTTGATGCCTGCGATGCATTGTTAAAACTGGGCTATGGCTCTCCTTCGCTTTGTTATGCGATGGGCGGGAGTGCGGGGGGCATGTTGATGGGCGTTGCAATTAATCAACGCCCGGAATTATTCCACGGCGTTATCGCCCAGGTACCGTTTGTTGATGTTGTAACAACGATGCTTGATGAATCAATTCCTCTTACCACTGGTGAGTTTGAAGAGTGGGGTAACCCGCAGGATCCGCAATATTACGAGTACATGAAAAGCTACAGCCCGTATGACAACGTCACCGCACAGGCTTATCCGCATTTACTGGTAACGACCGGTTTGCACGATTCTCAGGTGCAATATTGGGAACCGGCAAAATGGGTCGCTAAATTGCGCGAGCTGAAAACCGATGACCATCTTTTATTGCTCTGTACCGACATGGACTCAGGCCATGGCGGTAAATCTGGTCGCTTTAAATCGTACGAAGGCGTAGCGATGGAATATGCTTTTCTGGTCGCGCTGGCGCAGGGAACATTACCCGCTACGCCTGCGGATTAAGTATTTTCCAGATAATGTTTCAGTGTTAAACGCAGCTCCGGGCTCATGCTGTCCAGGTTATTAAATAACCAGCGCAGATAGCCCGGATCGCGTTCGGCAACGTCGGAAACCGCTTTGCCACGGTATTTGCCAAAGGTGAAGGTCGTCATCAACGACGGACGTCCGGTGATATCGGCCATCTGTTCTGCCGTCCAGCCGGAGGTGTTCATAATATCGATAAGCAACGCGGCGGTGATATAACAGTCATACAACGCGCGGTGATGATGCAGGCCCGGCGGCGTCTGTACATTGAGCTTCCGTGTTTTATATAACGCCATATTGCTGTACTTGATCCCTGGCCACAAACGACGGGCCAGTTTCATAGTGCAAATCCACTCACCGGGCATCTCAGGCAGTACGCGGCGGTCAAAGCTGGCGTTATGCGCGACATACCATTCACTACCGTAATAGTGTGGGATCACATCTTCAATCCACGGTTTATCGGCGACCATGGCTTCGGTGATGCGATGAATCGCCATCGCTTGCGGACTAATAGGACGATCGGGACGCACCAGATGGCTCATGGGGTTGACGATTTTTCCGTCAATGACATCAACAGAGGCAATCTCAACGATCCCTCCCTGCAAACCGCAGGTTTCTGTATCGATAATGCGCAACATGGCATGCTCCAGGCCGAAAAAGCCTAGCGTAATGGAATGATATCGCCTTGCCAACCCTGTGATGAACGCTGACCGACTAACAATAATGAACCACGATCGGCGCGAACGATGAGACGACCATATTCATCCCATAGTGCACTGTTACCACGGGCATTTGCCATCAGCACGGCAATCGAGTACTGATGTGAAAAAAATTGTAAGCGACGGGCCGACGCCAGCAGGTCGGGTTCTCCCAGACATTGCCCTGTAGTAAACAGTGAACAGGTCGGGTCCATATCCATACCTTGCGGTTGTTCATCGACCACCGTGATGGTTCTGGAACGACGACCCAGACATGCACCATGACTCTGATGGTAGATCCCAGGCGTTTTTCGCCACGGTGCGAACACCGCAATTCCACGAATAAAGCGATCGTTATATTCAACGGGAAGGCCGGCAATGATGGTCATTCGCCAGGTCGTCGCGGCATAACAAAGCGGGTCTAACAGTGAGAGATCGGGTGGGGCAGGAAGGGCACGTCGCGAATAATCACACCCCAGTAAAGAAAGCGATGGAAAAACTAACAGCTGACATTGTTGCCTGGCGGCGGCCCTCACAAACTCCAGATGATGAGCTACCTGTTCGGTGAGTGAGGTTTTACGAGGCTCATATTGCGCTGCTGCAACTTTCCAGAACGACATAATGACTTCCTTTTCAAAATGACTGCAAATTATGGGTGCGGTTTAGAAAATACTCATAATTTAGCAGGCGTTATGTAAGAAAGTGTAACTCTGTATAAGTTTTATTTAAGTTTGGGCTCGTAAGGTAAACGTGACAGATTGACCGAAGCCAAACGGTGGGCAATAAGCCGCTCGCGAAACCAGCTGCGCAAATGTTCAGGCTGTTCACGTTCAACCGCTTCAGCGATCACCGGCATATTGTAGCGTTCTTTAAATGCCACCCCGGCCGCCGCCAAATCGACATTCACTTTATCCATTTCTGTTTGATCCAGTTTAGCCAGATTCTTCAGCATTCTTAATCTCCTCATCATTCGCGGGCAAAAGTTACTAAGAGTGAGCCAGGATGGCAAGCCGGAATTGATGATCCTCGACTCAGACATTAGACAAGGTTATGCTCTGTAAAAAAGTTATTACAAAAAGGAATAGATAATATGACTTCAACTGCACGCTCCCTTCGCTACGCGCTGGCAATCCTGACCACTTCGTTGGTGACACCTTCCGTCTGGGCACATGCGCATTTAACGCATCAGTATCCTGCGGCAAACGCGCAAGTGACAGCTGCACCGCAGGCAATCACTTTAAACTTCTCGGAAGGTGTTGAAACAGGATTCAGTGGTGCAAAAATCACGGGGCCAAAAAACGAAAATATTAAAACATTACCGGCGAAGCGAAATGAGCAGGACCAAAAGCAACTGATTGTTCCACTGGCCGATTCGCTGAAACCCGGAACCTACACCGTTGACTGGCATGTTGTTTCGGTGGACGGGCATAAAACGAAAGGACACTACACCTTTAGCGTGAAATAAATCATGCTGGCGTTTACCTGGATCGCGCTGCGATTTATCCATTTCACCTCGCTGATGCTGGTCTTTGGCTTCGCAATGTACGGTGCCTGGCTGGCCCCCTTAACGATTCGTCGCTTGCTGGCGAAGCGTTTTCTGCGTTTACAACAGCACGCTGCCGTCTGGAGTTTGATCAGTGCCACTGCAATGCTCGCCGTTCAGGGCGGGTTGATGGGAACGGGATGGGCAGATGTATTTTCGCCAAACATTTGGCAGGCTGTTTTGCAAACGCAGTTTGGTGGCGTCTGGTTATGGCAAATTGTTCTCGCCCTCGTAACGTTGATCGTCGCCCTTATGCAACCGCGGAATATGCCACGTTTGCTGTTTATGCTCACTACCGCGCAATTTATTCTGCTGGCGGGAATCGGGCATGCGACACTGAATGAAGGGGTAACGGCGAAAATCCATCAGACTAATCACGCGATTCACCTGATTTGTGCGGCGGCGTGGTTTGGGGGATTACTGCCGGTGCTCTGGTGTATGCAACTCATCAAAGGCCGTTGGCGACACCAGGCCATTCAGGCGCTGATGCGTTTTTCCTGGTGCGGGCATTTTGCGGTGATCGGCGTACTGGCAAGCGGCGTGCTTAATGCATTGTTGATTACCGGATTTCCCCCCACGCTTACGACTTACTGGGGCCAACTCTTATTGCTCAAAGCCATCCTGGTGATGATTATGGTGGTCATTGCGCTGGCTAATCGTTATGTTCTTGTACCGCGCATGAGGCAGGATGAAGATCGTGCGGCACCCTGGTTTGAGTGGATGACTAAACTCGAATGGGCGATAGGTGCGGTAGTGCTGGTGATCATCAGCCTGCTTGCGACTCTCGAACCTTTTTGATGGATTACGAAAATGATGAAAAAAAGTATTCTGGCGTTTCTGTTACTCACCAGTTCTGCAGCGGCGCTGGCTGCACCGCAGGTGATTACCGTCAGCCGTTTTGAAGTGGGTAAAGACAAATGGGCGTTTAATCGCGAAGAGGTGATGCTGACTTGCCGACCGGGTAATGCTTTGTATGTCATCAACCCAAGTACCCTCGTGCAGTATCCTTTAAACGATATCGCACAAAAGGAAGTTGCCAGTGGGAAGACTAAAGCCCAACCCATTTCGGTGATTCAGATTGATGATCCTAACAATCCCGGCGAAAAAATGAGTCTGGCACCGTTTATAGAACGAGCTGAAAAACTCTGTTAATTACCTAAAATAGCCTTTTGATTTCCAATAAAAAAACCGCCTCAGTTCTTTCACCAGAACGGGCGGTTTTTAACATTTCAGCTGATGACCACCACGCTTTTTATTGACCATTTTGCACGCAAACTGGAAAACCTGGCGTCGTCATCTATTCTTAAAGGGCAAGGCAACTAAGCCTGCATTAATGCCAACTTTTAGCGCACGGCTCTCTCCCAAGAGCCATTTCCCTGGACCGAATACAGGAATCGTGTTCGGTCTCTTTTTATCTGTTAAAAGCCAGAAGCATTTCCTTCGCTGACTTTATAGTCAACCATAACACACACTCTACTGTCTGAGTCCAGCGTTTTTTAACATTCTTGTTAAGATTATGTGATCTTTAGCGCGGGAGGAAAATATTGATGAAACAGCCTGCGCCCGTTTATCAGAGAATTGCGGGTCATCAATGGCGACATATCTGGCTTTCTGGCGATATACACGGTTGTCTTGAGCAGTTGCGCCGCAAATTATGGCATTGTGGTTTTGATCCGTGGCGAGATTTACTTATCTCAGTGGGAGACGTTATCGATCGTGGGCCGCAAAGTTTACGTTGCCTGCAGTTACTGAAACAACATTGGGTTCGTGCGGTAAGAGGCAATCATGAACAGATGGCGATGGATGCGCTGGCATCCCAGCAGATGTCTTTGTGGTTGATGAATGGCGGCGACTGGTTTATTGCGCTGGCAGATAATCAACAGAAACAAGCGAAAACGGCGCTGGAAAAATGTCAGCATTTGCCCTTTATTCTTGAAGTACATAGTCGTACCGGCAAACATGTTATTGCTCATGCCGATTATCCAGATGATGTTTATGAATGGCAAAAGGACGTTGATTTGCATCAGGTCTTGTGGAGCCGCTCGCGATTAGGTGAACGCCAAAAAGGGCAGGGAATTACAGGTGCTGATCATTTCTGGTTTGGTCATACACCGTTGCGACATCGCGTGGATATTGGCAACCTGCATTATATTGATACCGGTGCTGTCTTTGGGGGCGAACTGACTCTTGTGCAATTGCAATAATTAAAAATCACCATACTCCTGTGCTGGTCGCCAGAAACCATCTATAAAATCCTCAATCGGAAAACAACCGCCATGGCGGATCCGTTGATCGCTCATAGAATAAAGACACTGCTGTTCCGTGTTGTAGACATCCACAACAATATCTTCACAACCGCCATCCAGGTAGCAAACAAAAAGTACCAGCGCGAACATTTCATCCCCGAAGTGTGGTGCCGTACCGTTAAGTTTAGGAGAGATTTTACAACGGGGGAATAACCAGGACAAATAACCCGCCATGCCGACGGGTTCTTTTTGGATCAGGCAAGACGCATAATCCAGGCATCAGATTGTTGATCGTAACGGGTACGGTAAAGGACAGAGTGTTCGCCATTTAGCAGGGCAGGGATACTGGTTTCAGCATCCCAGGCATCGAGTTGCATACATAAATCGGGGTCAGATTTACAAGGAATGGTTAACGTTCGATCACCCGGCGATTCACCGTGTAATTCGCCGTCGTCGATTTCAAAAGCGCCTATGCGCACACTGGTTTTCATCTTCGTGCTCTCCATTTAGCTGCCGGTTGTGGTACGACCAGTCCGATCGCACCATTTTTCAGCCTAGTTGAGGCAGCCGAATGTGCCAGTCAAAAAGTGCGCTTTTTTTGTGCGCTGTCAGGCGTTACCGGTAAAAAGTTTCCCATCGCGCACCAGTTCACGCGGATAGCTGTTTTTCAATCGCGAACCAATCCGTTTGGCTAAACCAATCGGTTGATGCTGGAAAGTAACCAACACGTCATCCGCCACTGGCGCGGCTTGCGGGTAAACATCGCGCCCGCGATACCACTCCTCCGCTTCCTGCGGTGTCAGTTCAAAAGCGTTCACATTGTCGGGGGTGGCAAGGGCAATAACTGCTTCATGCTGCCAGCGATAACCTTTGTTGTGCGTTTCGGCAAGTTTAATCCCCAAGCGAGAAAATCGGACTTTACCGATCAGGGCTTCAATGCCCACCGGGAACAACCACAGTTCTTTGTCGCGTTGCCAGAGTCGCAGGTTTCCATCCCAGTTTAAGCCAACACTTGCAGCCGCCTGACGAATTTGTCCGGCTTCGCGATCTTTCACCGGGCTGAACGGGAAATTACCGACTTTGTATTTGGGGGCGGGTAAGGCGGGGATCGCCTGAGTTTTACGCAGACGAGCAACGAAGAAGCCTTCGCAGTCGTAAATTTGTGGGAAAACATGCAAAAAGCCTTCTTCGGTCAGCGCTTTGTTTGCACCAGGGAAGAGATCGCCAAGTGGTAAAAACTCTACTGCGTCGGGGTAAGTCTCTTTCAGCCACAGGCAAACGGCTTCGTTTTCTTCCTGGTTTAAGGTACAGGTCGAGTAAACCAGCGTACCACCAGGACGTAATGCATGAAAGGCGCTGTCGATAAGCTCCCGTTGTGTAGCTGCGATTTCCTGATTGCTTTCTGGTGACCAGTTTTTTAGCGCATCGGGATCTTTACGCACCACGCCTTCGCCAGAGCAGGGAGCGTCCAGCAAAATGGCATCGAACATTTCTGGCACTGCCGCACCAAACACGCGGCCATCAAAATGTGTGAGCGCAACATTACTGATGCCACAGCGGCTGATATTGGCATGTAACACTTTTACCCGACTGGCGGAAAACTCATTGGCAAGGATTGCCCCTTCGTTATTCATCCGCGCGGCAATTTGCGTCGTTTTGGAGCCTGGCGCAGCTGCGACATCCATCACCCGCTGTGGTGCATTATCGTCAGCAAACAAGGCGGCAACGGGCAACATTGAACTGGCTTCCTGAATATAAAACAGGCCGCTTAAATGCTCGGCGGTACTACCCAATGGCAATGCATCTTCATTGTCGCGTTCAATCCAGAAACCTTCTTCACACCACGGAATTGGCGTAAGCGTCCAGCCATAAGGAGCGGTTAATTGCAGGAAATCAGCAACGGAGATTTTCAGCGTATTAACGCGAATGCTGCGGCGCAACGGGCGCTGACAGGCGGCAAGAAAATCATCAAATGAGAGCGTCGAAGGCATCGCTTCGCGCATTTGTGTCAGAAAGGCGTCCGGGAAATAAACGGTGTGTTGGGCCACGAGCATGTACCACTGGCAAAAAAACAGGCGCGCAGTTTAGCATAAACGCTCCGGCGCAGGCACGCCGGAGCAGTGGGCATTATTTGGGAAGCGCAGTTCCCCATTCACGCCACTCTTTCGGTTCACTTTCCTGCAACAGGAAGTGTTTGCCTTCCTGGGCTTTCGGTGCCAGTGGCGTACCCGGAGGCGTGGCGAAGGCGATGCCGCCACGGATAAACTGGTTAAAGGTGCCGGTTTTCACTACGCCGCCCGTCAGACCAAAGTCCAGACTGTAACCCGATGCCAACCAGAAGACGGAATTGTTACGCACCAGGTGTTGATAGCGTTTACTGATGCGCATCGCAATCATCACGCGATCTGACAATGTCCCCAGCGTCATTCCTGTAACCGTACCGACTTCCAGACCACGGAACAGCACAGGCGTACCAATACCTAACGAACCGGCTTCCGGCGCTTCAACAATAATGCTTAAGCCATCCAGGTAACGCGAATCAGTAATGGTGGCCTCTTGTAATTCAAAGTCGCGGCGAGGATTGCCCCGGCCTGGTTCGACGTTGATATACGGCTGGAGGATAGTATCAAGATGCTCAACGCCAGCTGCCGAAATTTGCGGTGTGACCACTGAGAAGCGCGTACCACCGCGAGCAAAGGTCTGGACATATTCCGGATAGAGCACCGCCTTTGCCTGTACTTCATTGCGCGCGGTAATCAGATCCAGCGTCTGGATTTGCCCGATATCAATACCGAGATAGCGAATTGGCATCCCGACCGCCAGTTTTCCGGCATCGAAAGCGTGAAGCGTAATCTGCCCACCAACCGCACGGGCCGCTGTTTCGGAAGCATACAGAATACGTTTGTCGCCTTTACGCTGACTGGCGCTGGCACCACTGAGGTTATCGAAGCTAATAGCCCCTTTTAATGCTCTGGAGAGCGGGGATGCCTGTACGGTCAGGCCACTACCATTCAGCTGAACTTTCGCCCCGCCTTCTGCCCAGAACACGCTATTGCTGGTCAGAAGGTTGCGATACTCCGGCTTAATATGCAGATCGATATCAAACGCGTTAGCTCGCGGACGCACGGTAATAACTTCACCAACTTCAAATTTACGGTAGAGCACTACCGATCCTGCCTGCACATCCGGCAGCGTCTCTGCACTCAAACTCACGGTTGTGGTGGGTAAATCGCTAAGGCTGTTCTCCAGCGCTTTTTCCAGATTGGCATACAGTGGATAGCTGGCTTTCATCTCGCCTTTATCGCCCGGCAGAATACGTATCCCGCCGTTAATCCATTCTGAGGCGCTGGCACCGAGAAACTCAACGCCATCCAGCCCCACCTTCACGTCGACACGGCTGTTGACGACAAATTTGCTATCGCCTTTTACCAGTTCTCGATGCTGAGGCTCGATGGCGACGGTAAAGGTGACGCCTTTGCTGGTGAGTTTACGATCGATAACCTGGCCTACCTGCACGCCGTGAAGAATGAGCGGCTGACCAGCATCAATACCGTAACTTTCCGGCGCGGTCAGGGTCAGCGTCAGAACATCAGGTTCATGCAGCAGTGCTTTTTCGCCTGGCACAACAACGAACTCTTTGCGTGGCTCGCCATCGCCGGGTACCAACTCGAAGGTTTTGCCAGTCAGCAGGGCGCTGAGATTGGCATCGCTAAGGGATAATTTCGGATTACGTAATTCGATGCGGGTATTTTCACGAAGCAGGGTAACGACGCTGGGATCAACTGTCATTTCCCCAGTGACTTTACCACCAGGATTTAAATCCAGTTTAGTTAGCTGTCCGACTTCCAGTCCCTGATACATTAATGGCGTCGAGTCGGCGGTTAATCCTGCCCCACTCGGCAGTTCCAGTTTTATTATTACGCCACGCTGGCTGTGGGCCAGATCTTCATACAGACCAAAGGTATCTTCCGCCTCGGCAGGTTTCGACTCTTCAGGTGAATCGAAGGCAATCGCACCGTTAACCAGTGCCGCCAGACTTTCCAGTTTCACCTTCGCGCCACTGATACTGACATTGGCATCAACGCCGGAAACGTTCCAGAAACGGCTACCTTTTTTCACCAGATCGGTAAAACGCCGCTCGATCAGGACATCAATCACCACGCCTTGCTTGTTGGGATTGATGGCATAGTCGTAGACTTTTCCCACAGGGATCTTGCGGAAATAGACCAATGAACCGCTGTTCAGCGAACCGAGATCGGGGGCTTGCAGGTGGATCATCAGATCGCCATTGTCCAGTCGATATTTCGGTTGGGTATCGAGTGCGACAAAGTGATCCTGCTCTTTACCTTTACCTGGCATCATGCCGATATAGTTACCACCGACGAGGGCGTCCAGCCCGGAGACACCTGCCAACGATGCTTTTGGCGTCACCAGCCAGAACTGAGTCTCCTCGCGCAGCGCATCTTTCATATCGGACTTGATGCTGACCTTGACTTCAATCTTACGAAGATCGTCGCTGAGGCTGATATCCTGCACTGTTCCGACTTCAACGCCCTGATAACGAACAGGCGTACGGCCCGGGACAATACCATCCGCCGACATAAAGTCGATGGTGACGGTATTACCCCGGTCCTGATAACTGTCCCAAATCAGCCAACCGGCAATCATTAGCGCGATGAACGGCAGCAGCCAGAAAGGTGAGATACGGCGTTTATTTTTAATCTGCGCTTCAGTCGTCGAAGCGGGCGTTTCCTGACTCATGTGCATCCCAAAGTAAGCGGCTGTCCAGCCATTCCACAGCAAGAATAGTCAAAATTACCGCTGCGCCGAAATAAAACGCAGCCGGTCCCATAGTAAAAGCGAGGATCTGATCGCGATTAATCAGCGACATGGTTAAAGATATGACAAACAGGTCGAGCATCGACCAGCGACCAATCCAGGTCACCATCCGCAGTAACAGAATGCGTGTGCGTAAACCTTGCTGGCATTTAAAATGAATGCTCAACAGTAAAGTGAACATGACGATCACTTTAGTAAACGGTACCAGAATACTGGCGATAAACACGATTCCCGCAACCGCAATGTTGCTACTTGCCAGCGACATAATTCCGGAAAGAATTGTATCTTCCTGCCGTCCTCCGTTCAGATAAATGATAGAAATAGGCAACAGGTTGGCAGGTAACAACAAAACGATTGACGCTAACAGCGCCGCCCAGCATTTTTGCAAACTATGACGGCGACGCAGGCGTAGCGGGATATGGCAACGCGGGCAGCGACCACGCTGATCAGGATAGCCGGTAAAATGGCACCCAAGACAGACACGAAGTTTCTCGTCCCTACGCGTAGCGGGGCGCTGCGGATAAAATCGCTCCCACAGCTCCTCGACATTAAGATGTGACAACGTCACCGTCGTTAAAATCACCAACGCCACAAAAGAGAACAAGCCGACACCCGCCTGGATATGGGCATAATCCTGTACCTTTATAGAAGCAACGCCAATGCCGACCAGGTAGATATCCAGCATTACCCACTCTTTAAGTCGCTCAAGCATCAGCAGTACCGGACGTAAATTCATTCCCAGTCGGTTACCAAACCATAAATATGCTATGGAGGACACCAGAATGAGGGGGGCACCAATAACGCAGAAAAAGACCATCGCCCCCGTTATCGTATCGCCCTGTTTGGTCATTTGCCAGATGCCTTGCATGACGTTGGCGTCGATACGAATACCTAACAGCCAGATATGCAACAGCGGTTCGCCCCAGGCAAACGGCATCAGCAACAGCATGGTGAAAGCCATTGCCGCCAGGCGCGTTAGCGACCAGTCGCGCCCGTCGCGAATTTTTGCCTGACAGCGCGGACAATAGGCACTCTGATGAGAATTTATCTCGGGCAGGCTAAACAGCATGTCACATTGCGGGCAACGTTGGTAATCACCACGCGGCAGTTCCTCGCCGATTGCCCTCACTGTTATCTTTTTTGTCGGCGTAATTTGTGGTGTGTTAAGAGCCATGACGTGCCAA
The DNA here is from genome assembly GCF_012584495.1 of Escherichia sp. SCLE84. NCBI lineage: Bacteria > Pseudomonadati > Pseudomonadota > Gammaproteobacteria > Enterobacterales > Enterobacteriaceae > Escherichia > Escherichia sp. SCLE84. The sequence goes on from NZ_CP051430.1 coordinate 354,827, forward strand.
ATGTAATAAGAATTAACATTAATATTAACCCATGATTGGAATGATCTTGAGCATTAACGCATTTAATGCTTATTTTAATAGGCTGGCAGTTCCAGGTAAGACAACCAAGTGATTATATAATGAACAAAACAGAATTTTACGCGGATTTAAATCGCGACTTTAACGCGCTGATGGCGGGAGAAACCAGTTTTCTGGCAACGCTTGCGAACACCAGTGCGTTGTTATACGAGCGTCTCACTGACGTAAACTGGGCAGGTTTTTATTTGCTTGAGGACGATACACTGGTACTAGGACCATTTCAGGGCAAAATTGCCTGTGTCCGGATACCCGTCGGGCGCGGGGTGTGCGGCACTGCGGTTGCCCGCAATCAAGTGCAGCGTATCGAGGATGTTCACGCGTTTGACGGGCATATTGCCTGTGATGCGGCGAGTAATTCTGAAATTGTTCTGCCGCTGGTGGTGAAAAATCAGATTATTGGTGTTCTTGACATCGATAGTACCGTCTTCGGTCGCTTTACAGACGAGGACGAGCAAGGCTTACGTCAGCTTGTGGCACAGCTTGAAAAAGTGCTTGCAACGACGGATTACAAAAAATTCTTTGCGAGCGTCGCAGGATAATCAACGGATAACGTAGCATTTACTGGTAGCGTCATTATAATGACGCCTGTTCATGCCTGCGCTTGTTGGCTACGTCCGTTGTAATCAGGAAATTTCATGGAAAATCAACCTAAGTTGAATAGCAGTAAAGAAGTAATCGCGTTTCTGGCCGAACGTTTTCCCCACTGTTTCAGTGCGGAAGGTGAAGCGCGTCCGCTGAAAATCGGTATTTTTCAGGATTTGGTCGATCGTGTTGCCGGGGAAATGAACCTGAGCAAAACGCAATTACGATCCGCTTTACGTCTCTACACTTCGAGCTGGCGTTATCTTTACGGTGTTAAACCCGGCGCAACGCGTGTCGATCTTGACGGCAACCCATGCGGTGAGCTGGACGAGCAACATGTAGAGCATGCTCGCAAGCAGCTTGAAGAAGCGAAAGCGCGTGTTCAGGCACAGCGTGCTGAACAGCAAGCGAAAAAACGCGAAGCTGCCGCAGCTGCTGGTGAGAAAGAAGACGCACCGCGCCGCGAACGCAAGCCACGTCCGACCACGCCACGCCGCAAAGAAGGCGCTGAACGTAAACCTCGTGCGCAAAAGCCGGTAGAGAAAGCGCCAAAAACAGTAAAAGCACCTCGCGAAGAACAGCACACCCCGGTTTCTGACATTTCAGCTCTGACTGTCGGACAAGCCCTGAAGGTGAAAGCGGGTCAAAACGCGATGGATGCCACCGTATTAGAAATCACCAAAGACGGCGTCCGCGTCCAGCTGAATTCGGGTATGTCTTTGATTGTGCGCGCAGAACACCTGGTGTTCTGAAACGGAGGCCGGGCCAGGCATGAACATGTTTTTTAGGCTTACCGCGTTAGCTGGCCTGCTTGCAATAGCAGGCCAGACCTTCGCTGTAGAAGATATCACGCGTGCTGATCAAATTCCGGTATTAAAGGAAGAGACGCAGCATGCGACGGTAAGTGAGCGCGTAACGTCGCGCTTCACCCGTTCTCATTATCGCCAGTTCGACCTCGATCAGGCATTTTCGGCCAAAATCTTTGACCGCTACCTGAATCTGCTCGATTACAGCCACAACGTGCTGCTGGCAAACGATGTTGAACAGTTCGCGAAAAAGAAAACCGAGTTAGGCGATGAACTGCGTTCAGGCAAACTCGACGTTTTCTACGATCTCTACAATCTGGCGCAAAAGCGCCGTTTTGAGCGTTACCAGTACGCTTTGTCGGTACTGGAAAAGCCGATGGATTTCACCGGCAACGACACTTATAACCTTGACCGCAGCAAAGCGCCCTGGCCGAAAAACGAGGCTGAGTTGAACGCGCTGTGGGACAGTAAAGTCAAATTCGACGAGTTAAGCCTGAAGCTGGCAGGAAAAACGGATAAAGAAATTCGTGAAACCCTGACACGCCGCTACAAATTTGCCATTCGTCGTCTGGCGCAAACCAACAGCGAAGATGTTTTCTCGCTGGCAATGACGGCGTTTGCGCGTGAAATCGACCCGCATACCAACTATCTTTCCCCGCGTAATACCGAACAGTTCAACACTGAAATGAGTTTGTCGCTGGAAGGTATTGGCGCAGTGCTGCAAATGGATGATGACTACACCGTTATCAATTCGATGGTGGCAGGTGGTCCGGCAGCGAAGAGTAAAGCTATCAGCGTTGGTGACAAAATTGTCGGTGTTGGTCAAACAGGCAAGCCGATGGTTGACGTGATTGGCTGGCGTCTTGATGATGTGGTTGCCTTAATTAAAGGGCCGAAGGGCAGTAAAGTTCGTCTGGAAATTTTACCTGCTGGTAAAGGGACCAAGACCCGCACTGTAACATTGACCCGTGAACGTATTCGTCTCGAAGACCGCGCGGTTAAAATGTCGGTGAAGACCGTCGGTAAAGAGAAAGTCGGCGTGCTGGATATTCCGGGCTTCTATGTGGGTTTGACAGACGATGTCAAAGTTCAACTGCAGAAACTGGAAAAACAGAATGTCAGCAGTGTGATCATCGACCTGCGTAGCAATGGCGGTGGGGCGCTGACCGAAGCGGTATCGCTCTCAGGTCTGTTTATTCCTGCGGGTCCCATTGTTCAGGTCCGCGATAACAACGGCAAGGTTCGTGAAGACAGCGATACCGACGGGCAGGTGTTCTATAAAGGCCCGCTGGTGGTACTGGTTGACCGTTTCAGTGCTTCGGCTTCAGAAATCTTTGCCGCGGCAATGCAGGATTACGGTCGTGCGCTGGTTGTGGGTGAACCGACGTTTGGTAAAGGCACCGTTCAGCAATACCGTTCATTGAACCGTATTTACGATCAGATGTTACGTCCTGAATGGCCAGCGCTGGGTTCTGTGCAGTACACGATCCAGAAATTCTATCGCGTTAACGGCGGCAGTACGCAACGTAAAGGCGTAACGCCAGACATCATCATGCCGACGGGTAATGAAGAAACGGAAACGGGTGAGAAATTCGAAGATAACGCGCTGCCGTGGGATAGCATTGATGCCGCGACTTATGTGAAATCAGGCGATTTAACGGCCTTTGGGCCGGAGCTGCTGAAGGAACATAATGCGCGTATCGCGAAAGATCCTGAGTTCCAGAACATCATGAAGGATATCGCGCGCTTCAACGCTATGAAGGACAAGCGCAATATCGTTTCTCTGAACTACGCTGTGCGTGAGAAAGAGAATAATGAAGATGATGCGACGCGTCTGGCGCGTTTGAACGAACGCTTTAAACGCGAAGGTAAACCGGAGTTGAAGAAGCTGGATGATCTACCTAAAGATTACCAGGAGCCGGATCCTTATCTGGATGAGACGGTGAATATCGCACTCGATCTGGCGAAGCTTGAAAAAGCCAGACCCGCGGAACAACCCGCTCCCGTCAAGTAATATCAATCAGGCACAAGAAATTGTGCCTGATTTTTTAACAGCGGCAAGATGCCGTAAATCAGATGCTACAAAATGTAAAGTTGTGTCTTTCTGGTGACTTACGCACTATCCAGACTTGAAAATAGTCGCGTAACCCATACGATGTGGGTATCGCATATTGCGTTTTGTTAAACTGAGGTAAAAAGAAAATTATGATGCGAATCGCGCTCTTCCTGCTAACGAACCTGGCCGTAATGGTCGTTTTCGGGCTGGTACTGAGCCTGACAGGGATACAGTCGAGCAGCGTTCAGGGGCTGATGATCATGGCCTTGCTGTTCGGTTTTGGTGGTTCCTTCGTTTCGCTTCTGATGTCCAAATGGATGGCATTACGATCTGTTGGCGGGGAAGTGATCGAGCAACCGCGTAACGAAAGGGAACGTTGGCTGGTTAATACTGTAGCAACCCAGGCTCGTCAGGCAGGGATCGCTATGCCGCAAGTGGCTATCTACCATGCGCCGGACATCAACGCTTTTGCAACCGGTGCGCGCCGTGATGCCTCTCTGGTTGCTGTCAGCACCGGTTTGCTGCAGAACATGAGCCCGGATGAAGCCGAGGCGGTAATTGCTCACGAAATCAGCCACATCGCCAATGGTGATATGGTCACCATGACGCTGATTCAGGGCGTGGTGAACACCTTCGTTATCTTTATTTCCCGTATTCTGGCGCAGCTTGCCGCGGGTTTTATGGGCGGAAATCGTGATGAAGGTGAAGAGAGCAACGGCAACCCGCTGATCTACTTTGCGGTTGCAACGGTTCTGGAACTGGTGTTTGGTATTCTTGCGAGCATTATCACCATGTGGTTCTCGCGTCATCGTGAATTCCATGCTGATGCCGGTTCGGCAAAACTGGTTGGTCGCGAGAAAATGATTGCCGCGCTGCAGCGCCTGAAAACCAGCTATGAACCGCAAGAAGCAACCAGCATGATGGCTTTCTGCATTAACGGTAAGTCGAAATCGCTCAGTGAGTTGTTCATGACTCACCCGCCGCTGGATAAACGAATTGAAGCTCTGCGTACGGGTGAATACCTGAAGTAATATGAAGTAAATACTAAAAAGCGCGTCCTGATCGACGCGCTTTTTTTATGCCCTGGATCGTGGCTGAGTGATACGTAAACCACTCACACAGGCAGCAATCACTGCCAGAATAGCCGCAGCCATCAGCGAAACGTGCGTACCATTATCACCGAACTGATTTAGCATCAGCGCCACCAGCGCCGCGCCACTACTCTGACCCAGTAGACGAGCCGTTCCTAACATGCCACTGGCCCCACCGCTACGTTCGCGCGGAGCGGAGGTAATAATGGTGTGGTTATTGGGTGACTGGAATAAGCCAAATCCAGCGCCACATAAGATCATCGGCCAGATAATATTGATATCCGCAGGTGACGCGGGCAGCAGAACCAGGGAAAAAAGCCCCGCAGCCATGATGAACAACCCTAAAGCACCCAGCAATCCTGCATGTACGCGTTCAATCAAATAGCCTGCCAGCGGAGCCATCACCATCGTTGCTAACGGCCACGGTGTCAGAAGTAAACCTGTTTCGACTTCACTACGCCCGAGCACGGTTTGCAGGTAAAAGGGCAGGGAAACCATTGCCAGCATTTGTGCGCAGAAAGAGCAAACAGATGTGCAAATAGAAAGTGAAAACAGCGGGATACGCAGTAAATCCACCGGTAGCAGCGGTACGGGAAGAGAAAGCTGGCGGCGAATAAAGAAAATACCAACAACAACCATTACCACCAGTTCCGCAGCAATTAACGTCAGCGATTGCCCCTGAGCGAAACCACTCAACGCAGTGATAAGCAGGCCGAAGGTTAACGCGTTCATCACGGCGCTGGGCAGGTCGAAACGGGGTTTACTGGCGCGAGAACCATTGGGTGGCAGAAAACGCATCGCCAGAAGCAGGGCGATAATACCTAACGGTACGTTGATTAAAAATAACCATTTCCAGGATGCGATGGAGAGGATTGCTGCAGCAATTGTCGGCCCGGCAGCAGAAGAGACGGCAACAATAAACGAGTTTATGCCCATCCCTCTCCCCAGAAAACGTTGTGGATAGATCAGGCGGATAAGTGCGGTATTAACGCTCATCAACGCTGCACCGCCGAAACCTTGTATGACACGCGCAAGGGTGAGCATTTGCAGCGAATCAGAAAGGGCGCAGAACAGTGAAGACAACAGAAAAACGACCAGACCGCATTTATAAATACGTCGATAGCCAAACATATCGCCCAGAAACGAAAACGAGAGCAGGGAGATGACAATGGCGATTTGATAGGCGTTCACTACCCAGATGGAACTGGCTGGCGTGGCATGAAGGTCCGTGGCGATTGTTGGCAGGGCGACGTTGGCGATTGCGCCGTCAAGGACAGCCATCGAAATGCCAATCACAATGGTTAATATCGCACCGTATCGCTGGGGCAATGGCAGGCCGTCGGCCTGAACTTTTGGCATAGGAATTTTATATCTTTGGTGAATAATCAACAGGGGTATGATTCTAGCACTGATATTCACGGTGGATGTCGCAGAATTGTAACTAACCGGCAAAAGATGGATTGCGACCACCCTGGTGCGAAATTATAATAAAAAACAGTTCTGATTTTTATAAAACACTCGCAATGAGGTGATAAATGGCTAACGCAGATCTGGATAAACAGCCTGATTCTGTATCTTCCGTGCTAAAAGTTTTTGGCATTTTGCAGGCGCTGGGTGAAGAGCGCGAAATAGGGATAACCGAGCTGTCGCAGCGCGTCATGATGTCAAAAAGCACCGTTTATCGCTTTTTACAGACCATGAAAACCTTAGGTTATGTGGCGCAGGAAGGGGAGTCGGAGAAATATTCCCTGACCCTGAAATTGTTTGAACTGGGCGCTCGCGCGTTACAAAACGTCGATTTAATTCGTAGCGCAGATATCCAGATGCGTGAGATCTCCCGCCTGACCAAAGAAACTATCCACCTCGGCGCACTGGACGAAGACAGTATTGTTTACATTCACAAAATTGACTCTATGTACAATTTGCGCATGTATTCACGGATTGGGCGTCGTAATCCGCTGTACAGCACCGCGATTGGTAAGGTACTGCTGGCATGGCGCGATCTCGATGAAGTGAAGCAAATTCTTGAGGGCGTGGAGTATAAACGCAGTACCGAGCGGACCATCACCAGTACAGAAGCGTTATTACCCGTTCTGGACCAGGTGCGCGAGCAGGGGTATGGCGAAGATAACGAAGAGCAGGAAGAAGGGCTGCGATGCATTGCGGTACCGGTATTTGATCGCTTTGGCGTGGTCATTGCCGGTTTGAGCATCTCCTTCCCGACGTTGCGTTTCTCTGAAGAGCGTTTACAGGAATATGTCGCAATGTTGCATACCGCAGCGCGCAAAATTTCTGCCCAAATGGGTTATCACGACTATCCGTTCTGATGAGAGTAAGAACCTGTCGGAATATCAAACAGACAGGTTCTTTATTTAGCATGAGAAAAATAAAGTTGAAGGTGCGTTATATTAAACGCGCTTGCTATAAGAATATTTTACTCATGAGTGAGAATCTGGTTATTTATTACCCTTAACCATTATCGACCACGATATTGCTTTTACGTAACAGTGGGCAATCTGTTATCCCCAAGAAACCACTTTTAGTGTGCAAGTATTGTACCGTGCTGGTGCCTCTGGCAGTCAGATAGGTACATTGCAAACCTAATCCTGCGGCATTCTCTTTGCTTCCAATCAAAACGCCATATCCGCTGAGTAATAATCCTATCCATACCAGTGCTATCAGCATAACTGTGCGAATGATGAATCGCATTACAACCTCTTCTCTTTTTATGTTCGCTTAATCGTAGCGGCAATATGCGCTGAAGCAAGCGACTCATTCCGAAAAAGCACGAATATCGACATAGTTAGGCGCTGTTTAACTAACGCATGCTAGTTTAATGACATAAGGTAGGTGAAACGGAGATTGGAGTGAAAAAGTTTCGATGGGTCGTTCTGGTTGTCGTGGTGTTGGCTTGCTTGCTGCTTTGGGCGCAGGTATTCAACATGATGTGCGATCAGGATGTACAATTTTTCAGCGGAATTTGTGCCATTAACCAGTTTATCCCGTGGTGATATCATTTTTTCAGCACTAGATTTTCTTCCTCTCCAGCAGTGGTAGAATAGCGCCTCTACTCAGAGGTGGTGAAATGAACGAAGTTGTAAATTCAGGCGTGATGAACATTGCGTCTTTGGTTGTATCGGTGGTGGTTCTTCTTATCGGGCTCATCTTGTGGTTTTTTATTAATCGTGCCAGTTCTCGGACTAACGAACAGATTGAACTGCTTGAGGCGTTGCTGGATCAGCAAAAACGTCAAAATGCACTGTTACGTCGTTTGTGCGAAGCAAACGAACCAGAGAAAGCAGATAAAAAGACCGTTGAGAGTCAAAAATCGGTTGAAGACGACGATATTATTCGTCTGGTCGCCGAACGATAATCCTTCCTCAATCTTGAGTAACCCCGTCGTTGAAGGGTTACTCAATTCATCCTGATTATACGCACTATCATGGTGCAACTGCTTCAAATTAAAACTCTGGTCTGACTTCAAATAATTATCATATTATTTATTTGCGTAACGGGATATCAGAAAAAGATATTTTCCTCATTAATTTATTAGGATGTTTACATCGGATTTGTGATTAAGTGTGGTATTATTTATTAGCGAAACGTTTCTCTCTTGATTTTTTTGCTCACTCATCAATTTTTCTTATTTTAAATTTACAATCCCTTTGGGGATTGACTTCTCTTTAGGGTAATTGATAGCCGTTAACTGACTGTTTTATGAGAAAAAGTGATATAACTTTTTATTCATTGCATAGCAGAAAATGTGATATTGCACGCACTATGTAATAACTTCTCCCACTGGCCTGGAACAACTGAACTTATTGAACTATGTTAGAAAATACGCCAGTTTAAGTATCTGCCTGAACTGGCAAGGTTAAGCACAATGATATATCGGCGCGTATTCCGTTGCATAAGTGTGCAAAAAAAGTGGAAGACGTATCGAGATTTGTGCGTCTGATCGAGACATGTTTAAAAATGGCTTGCCATAATTAACGTTGTATGTGATAACAGATTTCGGGTTAAACGAGGTACAGTTCTGTTTATGTGTGGCATTTTCAGTAAAGAAGTCCTGAGTAAACACGTTGACGTTGAATACCGCTTCTCTGCCGAGCCTTATATTGGTGCCTCATGCAGTAATGTGTCAGTTTTATCTATGTTATGCCTGCGGGCGAAGAAAACAATCTAAGGAATTTTTCAAATGGCAAAGATTAAAGGTCAGGTTAAGTGGTTCAACGAGTCTAAAGGTTTTGGCTTCATTACTCCGGCTGATGGCAGCAAAGACGTGTTCGTACACTTCTCCGCTATCCAGGGTAATGGCTTCAAAACTCTGGCTGAAGGTCAGAACGTTGAGTTCGAAATTCAGGACGGCCAGAAAGGTCCGGCAGCTGTTAACGTAACAGCTATCTGATCGAATCCACTGATCTGAAGTGTGAATACGCTTCAATCTCGCTATAAAGCCTCGTCGAATGCGAGGCTTTTTACTATGCTTTATCTTCGCTCCTGGCGTTCGGATATTTGCCCGCCGCGTGATTCGCGTTACACTTGCGGCCTTTAGTATCCTGCCGGAGTTGTCATGTCTTTTTCCTGTCCACTTTGCCATCAGCCTCTTTCGCGTGAAAAAAACAGCTATATCTGTCCCCTGCGACATCAGTTTGATATGGCGAAAGAAGGGTATGTCAATCTGCTGCCCGTTCAGCATAAACGGTCTCGTGATCCGGGCGACAGCGCGGAAATGATGCAAGCACGCCGCGCATTCTTAGATGCCGGACATTATCAGCCGCTGCGTGATGCAATTGTCGCCCAACTGAGGGAACGGCTTGATGATAAGGCCACGGCGGTGCTGGATATTGGCTGTGGTGAAGGGTATTACACACACGCATTTGCCGATGCGTTGCCCGAAATCACCACGTTTGGTCTGGATGTTTCGAAGGTAGCGATAAAAGCGGCGGCGAAACGCTATCCGCAGGTCACTTTTTGTGTCGCTTCCAGCCACCGTTTGCCGTTTTCCGATACCAGTATGGACGCCATAATACGTATTTACGCGCCGTGTAAAGCAGAAGAATTAGCACGAGTAGTGAAGCCCGGCGGCTGGGTCATTACTGCCACGCCGGGACCGCGACATTTGATGGAGCTGAAGGGGCTGATTTACAATGAAGTACATCTTCATGCACCTCATGCAGAACAACTGGAAGGTTTTACATTACAGCAGAGTGCGGAGTTGTGTTATCCGATGCGTCTTCGCGGTGATGAAGCCGTCGCATTATTGCAGATGACGCCGTTTGCCTGGCGTGCGAAGCCAGAAGTCTGGCAAACACTGGCAGCAAAAGAAGTGTTCGACTGCCAGACGGACTTTAATATTCACCTCTGGCAGCGTTCTTATTAACCGTGGAAGTGCGTCCAGAGGATCTGGACGCCGATGCCGATCAGTACCAGCCCGCCGAGAATTTCCGCTTTTTTCCCAATAATTGAGCCGATAAAGCGACCAACCATCATCCCTAATGTTGACATAATCAAGGTTGCACAACCAATGGCCAATGCGGTCGCGATAATGTTGACCTGCAGGAAAGCAAGACCAACACCCACAGCCATGGCATCCAGGCTGGTGGCAATCGCGGTGGTTACCAGTAGCCAGAAACCGTGTCGACGGCGCGGCTCTTCATCTTCATCATCTGCGCCACGAAAACCCTCAATAATCATTCGCCCGCCGAGGAATATCAGCAGCACAAACGCAATCCAGTGGTTCCATTCAAGGACAAACCGGCTGGCTAACATGCCCATTCCCCAGCCGATCAGCGGCGTCAGGGTTTCGACGGCACCAAAAATAAGGCCGGTTCGCAATGCTTCAGAAAATTTCGGTTTATGGAGGGTGGCACCTTTACCGATTGATGCAGCAAATGCATCCATCGACATACCAAACGCAAGAAGAACAGTAGCAGTGATATTCATGACAATGTCCTGACCGGGGTATCCATAAAACACATCATCGCCCCCAGCAAACATGCATACATGAACAACAAGCCGTGATGGTTTTCGCGTTCATGCAGGCATAGCGATTGATGTGCATATGGTCTCGCCTGACTGAAAGTATTCAGTCCGTACGTGCCACGTTTTGCAACGAGTATGTTGACACGTACATTTCCGGAATCTGGAAATCGGCTACTCCCCAAATGAGGGCGCAACCTTAACATATTTTGAGAATATAAAACAACTGTTGGAATATATTATTTCATTGCTTTATTGATAACGATTTTCATTTAGATTTATATATCAATGAAACGTTAAAATAAATAACAAATAAGGGAAGAGGTAATATAGCCTAAGCTATGTCTGATTATTAAAAATACACTAAACATAGCTTTGGCTAAATTCATAACTTATTGAGTTAAAACGAGAAGCTTATAAATTTTTTCCAGATCGTCGATATTTCGAACGCGGATTAACAGCCGACGCTGTTCTAATTGCATCACCAACACGCCATCTTCCGACAAGTTCATCGCTTTGATTCGGCTATATTCAATCCAGACATTGGCGAAGAAAAAACCTTTTTGTTTAAAGATGATCTTCGGAACGCGGATCCAGAATATATAAAAACCCATCAGAGCCAGTGCGCTTAATAACCATGTCGTTATTAGCGCGCCATGATTCGTGACGTTGTTATAGATAAGAATGACAATCAATCCGACGAAGATAACGCTATCGATGCGACCACGCCGGAGCAAAGGAATTGCCAGCAGGGTGGGGCCGTTACGGCGGGGCATGATGAACTGATCGTAGATCGCGAAGGCCAGGAGTGCGGCGATGAAAAGAATCAGTACCAGGTCCGTGATTGTCATTAATCCTCCAGATAAAAAAACGGGGCCAAAAGGCCCCGGTAGTGTACAACAGTCTTACAGTCCCAGCAGGCCGCAAGCGTAACCAGCGATACCGATGACGAAGAAGCCAACGATGATCCACAGCGGGTTAACTTTTTTGCGCAGCAGCCACATACAAGCAAAGGTCAGCAGCAGTGGTACCAGGCCTGGCATTAACTGGTCAAGAATGGTTTGCACGGTGGTGACACGGGTCTGTCCATCCTGCCCGGTGATGGTCGAAACCACCAGCGGGATGTTGACATGTGTCCACTTGTTAACCAATGCCCCCATGACAAACAGGCCGAGGATAGACGCCCCTTCCGTCAGTTTTTGCAGGAAGCCACCACCCATATCTTTAACGATATCGATACCTTTGGAGTAACCATACGCTACGCCGTAGTAACGGGTTGCCAGACGCACCAGGTTAAACAGGATGAAGAACAGCAGCGGACCTAACAGGCTGCCGCTCATCGCGATACCGGCACCCAGTGCTGCAAATACCGGACGTACGGTTCCCCAGAAGATCGGGTCGCCTACACCAGCCAGCGGCCCCATCAAACCGACTTTGATACCGTTGATAGCACCGTCATCGATCTCTGCGCCATTAGCACGCTGTTCTTCCAGCGCCAGGGTTACGCCGAGAATCGGCGCAGCCACGAACGGCTGGGTGTTAAAGAACTCCAGGTGACGGCGAATAGCTTGTTTACGAGCTTCGTTGTTCTCAGGGTAGAGGCGACGAATTGCCGGTACCATAGAGAAGCAGAAACCCAGTGCCTGCATACGTTCGAAGTTCCATGAACCCTGGAAGAGGTTAGAACGCAGGAAGACGCCACGAATATCACTTTGAGTGAGTTTTTTCTCGGTGGTAGTTTGAGTTGTATCAACCATTTCGCTCACCTGTTAGTCCAGTTCGTTATCGAGATCGTTGTTACCAGCAGCCTGAGCAGACGCACCGGCTACGCGGTTGTATTTCGGGCTAAGTTGGATGTAGAGCACTGCCATAACAGTACCGATCACACCCAGAGCAACCAGGTTAAAGTTGGTGAATGCTGCGGTGACGAAGCCGAGGTAGAAGAACGGCATCAGGTAGCCAGCACGCATCATGTTGATAACCATCGCATAACCAACCACCACGATCATGCCACCGGCGATATTCAGGCCATTGGTCACCACTTCCGGAATCGCATTCAGCATGTTCTGTACTTCGCTGGTACCAACAGACAGCGCAACGATGACGGCCGGAATAGCCACACGCATTGCTTGCAGGAACAGAGAAGAAACGTGGATCCAGGAAATCGCTGTCAGGTTTCCGTTATCAGCAGCCTTATCCGCAGCGTGCTGGAAAGCAACGGTAATAGTACGAACGATGATGGTCAGTACCTGGCCCGCAGCGGCCAGAGGGATTGCCAGTGCGATACCTGCACCAATGCTCTGATGACCTGCGATAACCAGAATGGTAGAAATGATAGAAGCCAGAGCGGCGTCAGGCGCAACTGCAGCACCGATGTTCATCCAGCCCAGCGCGATCATTTCCAGCGTACCACCGATAATAATACCGGTTTTCATATCCCCAAGAACGATACCCACCAGGGTACACGCGATTAGCGGACGGTGAAACTGAAATTCATCGAGGATTGATCCCATACCTGCGATACAGGCTACGATAAATACCAGCACAATTTGAAGAGTGGTAATCTCCATTGTACTTCTCCTGTTTACGTAAGACTTAAGTGTGAAAACTGAGTGATAATCAACACAATACGTTACTTATCGATTTTGCTGATCAGATCCATCATTTTCAGTTTCGGATCGGTGGAAACCTTACGGACTTCCAGCTCAATACCGCGCGCATTCAGTTTCTTGAACGCCTCGATATCTTTTTCATCAACCGAAACCGCGTTATTCACCTGGGTTTTACCCTGACGGAATGCCATACCACCGACGTTAACAGAGGTGATTTTCACGCCGCCTTCAACGAGACGCTCTACATCTGTTGGGTTGGTAAATAACAGCATTACGCGTTCGCCAGCATATTTCGGGTTGTTGTAGACGCGAATCATTTTGGCAACATCAACTACGTGTGCTGTTACGCCCGGAGGTGCAACCTGGGTGAGCAGTGTCTTACGAACGGTATCCGCAGCCACTTCATCACTAACAACAATAATACGGGAGACATTGGTTTCTTTGGTCCAGCGGGTGGCGACCTGACCGTGAATCAGACGGTCGTCGATACGCGCAAGGCCAATAACCATGTAGTCGTTTGGCCCCATTGGTTTTGCCGGAGTTGGAGCCGCTTTTGGTGCTGCGGCAGCGGGTGCTGGCGCGGCTTTTTCAACCGGTTTGGCTTTCAGAGCTTTCACGCCTTCACGGCCTGTTTCTACTGCCAGTGCCACCAGTTCATCAAAGCTTGGGTCATCATCACGGGCCATTAACGTTTCCACGAGCATTGGAATGTTAACGCCTGCAATGACTTCATAATGCTCTTTGTCGACGACAATGCGGCTGGCAGCATTGAACGGGCTGCCTCCCCATGTATCAACGAGAAACAGCACGCCTTTAGTGGTGTCGAGTTTTGCCAACTGAGCGTTGTACTTTTCAATCAGCGTTTCGGCATTTTCACCTGGAACGAAATCGATCCAGCCGACGTTTTCCTGCTCGCCTAACAGCATTTCTGCCGTTTTAAGCAACTGCTCTGCAGCCCAACCATGTGTGCCTATAACAATAGCAATGGTCACTTGCTACCTCCTTTATTATCGTTAACACCTCAACGTGCCAGATGTATTTTTGAATCGTCGTCCACAATCGAATCGATTCAGATAAGGGCTACAACCAAAAACCCCTGCGTTTCGCGATTTATTTTAGATATCGAAAAAATTATTTTATGTGATGAAGATCCGTAATTTAACTTTCGATTAGCAGAAATTTCGAAAGGTAAAATATCCTTGTCACATTCGTTTGCAAAGGAAGGTAAATCTTTGCCAAATCAGAGGCGTCTCTGATATGTTTAACTCCCGTTTAACAACCATGGAGTATAGGGCAGTAGCCCGCAGTATGGATCGTCACCGACGTCATTTCAGCATCAGGCCTTTTAACGCCTGCCTTTCTGGCTCTCTATGCCGCACCTTTCGTTTGCATTTTGTCGTTACGCCTGCATTATTTCTGGCGTCGAATAGCTATTCCTTAAGCAGGAGCTTGTCATGGAATTCTTAATGGACCCCTCAATTTGGGCGGGGCTACTCACGCTTGTTGTTCTCGAAATTGTGCTGGGTATCGATAACCTGGTCTTCATCGCCATTCTTGCTGACAAACTGCCGCCAAAACAACGCGATAAAGCGCGTTTGCTGGGGTTATCACTGGCGCTGATTATGCGTCTGGGGCTGCTGTCGCTGATTTCATGGATGGTCACGCTGACCAAACCGCTATTTACCGTCATGGATTTCTCCTTCTCCGGACGCGACCTGATTATGTTGTTCGGGGGGATATTCTTGCTGTTCAAAGCAACAACCGAACTGCATGAACGGCTGGAAAACCGCGATCATGATTCCGGCCACGGTAAAGGCTACGCCAGTTTCTGGGTGGTCGTCACACAGATTGTCATCCTTGACGCCGTCTTCTCGTTGGATGCGGTAATTACTGCAGTAGGGATGGTTAACCATCTGCCGGTGATGATGGCGGCGGTAGTGATTGCGATGGCGGTTATGTTGCTGGCATCCAAACCGCTGACGCGATTCGTTAACCAGCACCCCACGGTGGTGGTGCTCTGTCTGAGCTTCCTGTTAATGATTGGTCTGAGTCTGGTGGCAGAAGGTTTCGGTTTCCACATTCCGAAAGGTTACCTGTATGCCGCGATTGGCTTCTCGATCATCATCGAAGTGTTTAACCAGATTGCGCGTCGCAACTTTATTCGTCACCAGTCGACTTTGCCGCTGCGAGCGCGTACTGCCGATGCCATCCTGCGTTTGATGGGCGGGAAACGTCAGGCCAATGTTCAGCACGATGCCGATAACCCGATGCCGATGCCGATCCCGGAAGGTGCATTTGCCGAAGAAGAACGTTACATGATTAACGGCGTACTGACGCTGGCGTCGCGTTCTCTGCGCGGGATCATGACGCCGCGCGGTGAAATAAGCTGGGTTGACGCTAATCTCGGGGTCGATGAAATCCGCGAGCAGCTGCTCTCCTCACCGCACAGCCTGTTCCCGGTATGTCGCGGTGAACTGGATGAAATCATCGGAATCGTACGTGCTAAAGAACTGCTGGTGGCGCTGGAAGAGGGCGTTGATGTGGCGGCGATTGCTTCGGCGTCTCCGGCGATTATCGTCCCGGAAACCCTCGATCCGATCAACCTGCTGGGCGTGCTGCGTCGCGCTCGCGGGAGCTTTGTTATCGTGACCAACGAGTTTGGTGTGGTACAAGGCTTGGTCACGCCGCTGGATGTGCTGGAAGCCATTGCGGGTGAATTCCCGGACGCTGACGAAACGCCGGAAATCATTACCGATGGTGACGGCTGGCTGGTAAAAGGCGGTACAGATTTGCATGCCTTGCAGCAGGCGCTTGATGTTGAGCACCTTGCCGATGACGATGATATCGCGACGGTCGCGGGCCTGGTGATCTCGGCAAATGGTCACATTCCCCGTGTGGGCGATGTGATTGATGTAGGGCCACTGCATATCACCATCATTGAAGCCAATGATTATCGTGTTGATCTGGTTCGCATTGTTAAAGAGCAACCGGCGCACGATGAAGATGAGTAAGCGTTAACGTAACGGCATAATGGGCGTGATATGTCCATTATGCCGGGCGGGCGGCGGTTGGCTGCCCGCCAGCCATTTGGGAAAATCACGTAGCGGCATCGGCTGTGCGTACAAATACCCTTGCAAAATATGCACGCCATGACGGCGCAAATACTTCGCCTGTTCTTGCGTTTCCACGCCCTCCGCCACCAGTTCAATATTCAGTCTTTGCCCCAGCGCGATGATGATATCGGTCACCGTCGAGTTAACCGCGTCAGAACCTATAGCTGCGGTAAATGACTTATCAATTTTCAGCACGTCAGGACGTAATGTTTCAAGCCAGGAAAATGAACTGTTGCCGGTGCCGAAGTCATCAATCGCCAGTTTGACGTTTTTACGATGTAGCTCGCGGGCAATCCGATAATCAACATCCAGTAAGGCATCGCCTTCGGTGATTTCGAGGATCAGTTGCTGAATCGGGTGAGCGCTAAACCAGTACTGATTGAGATCTTTTATCAGCACACCACGGCGAAAATGGCTGGGTGCGACGTTAATGCCAACATGAAACTGACTACTCATCGGGAAAACATGGCGCTGACGAATGGTTTCTGCCATCACATAGCGGGTCAGTGGCACAATTAAATGATGTTCTTCCGCGATAGGAATAAACACATCCGGTGAAATCCAGCCCTGACGCGGATTGTTCCAGCGCAGCAAAATCTCTACACCAATACATTGCTGGCTGCGCGCATTAAGCAAAGGCTGACAGAACAATTCGAACTCATGTTGCGCCAGGCCCAGATTGATTTCGCGGGAAAAGCTCATCCGGTAAGCGGTCGCCAGCCAGGCGATGTAGCCCACCAGTAAACTTAGCAGCACCGCCAGCGGTAATTGTGTTGGAAGATAGTGCCATGCCAGCGCCGTAGCCCCCGGACCATTAACGTTAATGGTAAAAGGAAAGCGTTGCGAAGAAACCTGATAGTTTTCATTGTCTTCAGGTTGCGGAAGGGAATCTACCAGCCCATTACCATAGAGCAAATGCCGTTTGTCCACCGTCAGGCTGGCGCTACTGATTTGCGGCAGTTGTGGCTCAAGGAGCATTGCCGTCAGTAAGTCGATGTTAATCATCTCCATGACCCCAGCATTGCTACTGCCCGCTGCAGGCGTCCATTGAATCAAAACCGGACTGCCTTTAATCAGGGCACGGTCGATCGTCAGGCGTAAAAGTGGTTGCGGTGCAGGAAGTTCAGCCAGAATGTCCACGACGGGCACATTGCGATAACCAAAAATGCTGGAGCAATAGAGTGTGCCGTCTTGCACCAGGCCAATGGATCGCACAGTTTGGAGTTTTGCCGCCTGTTTACGTAATGGCAAATGGGCGACAGAGCAGGGCAGACCAATCAGCGGAAGCAAGACTTCGCTACCTGCCTGTAGGGGAAGCAGTACTTTATCTAATTCCTCTACAGCGTGATTGGCGAATTGTACTACCCGTTGTTGATTTAAGTTACGCTGTGAAATAAATCGCACGCTCAGGGTCGAAGCGAGCGTAACGAGTGCGCAAATCGTACAAACAATCATTCGATTACGGCGATAGGTTTTAATGATCCGTTGTGCTTTTTGCATGCGGGCCACCCTGTAAGCGTATGGCGACAAACGCCTGACGCAACAGTGGAAGTGTAGTGGGGAATATTACAGCAGACGAGAAAGCGGGTATAAATTCGCCCATCCGTTGCAGATGGGCGAGTAAGAAGTATTAGTCACACTGGACTTTGATTGCCAGACCACCGCGTGAGGTTTCGCGGTATTTGGCGTTCATGTCCTTACCGGTTTCGTACATCGTTTCGATGACCTTATCCAGCGAGACGCGCGGTGCACTGGTGCGGCGCAGAGCCATCCGTGCGGCGTTAATCGCCTTCACAGAGGCAATGGCATTACGCTCAATGCACGGCACCTGAACCTGCCCTGCAACCGGGTCGCAGGTTAAACCAAGGTTGTGTTCCATGCCAATTTCCGCCGCCACGCAAACCTGTTCCGGGCTACCGCCCAGCAGTTCTGCAAGACCCGCAGCAGCCATTGAACAGGCAACACCCACTTCGCCCTGGCAACCAACTTCCGCACCGGAAATAGAGGCGTTCATTTTATACAATGCACCAATCGCGCCCGCTGCCATAAAGTAACGGGTATAGATGTCCGGGCTGACCGATTCAATAAAGTGGTCATAGTAAGCCAGCACTGCCGGAACGATACCGCAGGCACCGTTGGTTGGCGCAGTTACCACACGACCACCGGCGGCGTTTTCTTCGTTAACTGCCAGCGCAAACATGTTTACCCAGTCAATGACATTCATCGGATCGTTAGACAGTTTATCGCTGGAAACTAACATCCGGCGCAGGGCAGACGCACGACGTGGCACGCGCAGCGGGCCTGGCAGTACACCTTCGGTGTTCATCCCGCGATCGATACATGCCTGCATGGTTTGCCAGACATGCGCGAAATACTCGTCGATCTCTTTCTTGCTGTGCAGCGCCAGTTCGTTCTGCATAGCGAGACCAGACAGCGAATAGCCGGTTTCATTACAGTACGCGAGCAGTTCGGTGGCAGATTTGAACGGATACGGCACGCTCACTTCGTTGGCAGCATCCTGACCAAAGTGTTCTTCATCGACGATAAAACCGCCGCCGATGGAATAATAAGTTTTGCTGTAGACGACTTCATCGCCGTTATAGGCGTGGATTTGCATACCGTTTTCATGCAGCGGCAGGTTGCCGTTATGAAAACGCATCCCGTTGTCGCGCGGGAAATCCACTTCATGCCGTCCCTGTGCCAGCAGCAGACGTTCGCGCTCTTCTACGTCGCGAATAAAACCGGGAATACTGTCGATATCCACGGTGGCAGGTTCGTTACCTGCAAGACCCATAATAATGGCGATATCGGTGTGGTGGCCTTTACCCGTCAGCGACAGTGAACCATAAACGTCCACGGCAACGCGAGTAACGCTATCCAGTAAGCCTTTTTCGACCAGATCATCGACGAACTGTTTACCCGCCTTCATAGGCCCTACGGTATGGGAAGATGAGGGACCAATCCCCACCTTAAACATGTCGAATAGACTAATCACGATAATACTCCTGACAAGGTGACTGGACTTCCAGTAACGAACTAATAACAGCGCATAGTGTAAGAGGGAACGCGGCGACTGGCTTAACTATTCACATGAATTAAACTAATCAAAAACCGCGATTTAACTAATATTGCGATGATTGTCTCAAGTAGTGTTTTGTAGATGTAAAGATAAGTATAGTCAGGGTTTCACACCAATTTGCAGCGCCAGCTCACGAATTATGCCTGCGGTCATTCCCCATACAAAATACTGTTCGTACCAGGACAGCCATACCCGATGTGAATCGCCACGGCGGTAGATATCTAAAGGGTGATAACGCCCCAGATGTAATGCCTGGGCGAGCGGCATTTCAAACACCGCCGAGACTTCATCTTCACTGGCGCGATACGGCAGATCGGGCGGGATAATGCCGACCACTGGGGTTACCTGATAGCCAGTTACGCTATCGACGGGCGGCAGCACGCCGATAACTTCAACGGCGGAAGGCGGTATAGCGACCTCTTCTTCAGCTTCGCGCAGCGCGGCGGCGATAACTGATGCGTCCGTGTCATCGACTGCACCTCCAGGGAATGCCACTTGTCCAGCGTGTTTACGCAGATGAATTGAACGCTGAGTCAGCAACAACCCCGGTTGCGGTCGACGGACGATGGGGATTAACACGGCAGCCTGACGATGATTTAGGGTTTCCCGGTTAATTTGCGGGCGCAAAAGTTGAAAGCGAGATAAAAAATCATCAAGCGTCAGGCTACGGTATTCCACGTCTTACTTCTCCAGTTGGCGTAATATCTTATTAACTTTATCAAAAGTTTCCTGATATTCCGCTTCTTCCTGGCTATCGGCGACAATTCCACCGCCCGCAGAGCAGTATATTTGTCCGTTAATGGCAGTCAGCGTGCGGATAGTAATGCTGGTATCCATGTTGCCGCAAAAGCTCAAATAGCCAATGCTGCCGCACCAGGCATTACGTCGCTGCGGTTCCAGTTCGTCGATAATTTCCATAGCCCGTACTTTCGGAGCCCCGGTTATTGAGCCACCAGGAAAAGCTGCGCGCAGCAGATCGCTGGCGTGTAACTGTTCTGGTAGTCGCGCCGTTATAGTGCTGACCAGATGATGCACGGCAGGGAAGGGTTCCACCACGAACAGCTCTGGTACTTTTACCGAACCGGCTACGGCAACACGACCGATATCATTACGCATTAAATCGACAATCATCAGATTTTCGGCACGATCTTTCGCTGAGTTCGCCAGTTTTTCTGCTTGTTTGCTATCTTCCTGAGGATCGGGCAGGCGTGGTAGCGTGCCTTTAATCGGGCGGGTCTGGATTTCACTATTATCACAAAGAATAAACCGCTCTGGCGAAAGGCTTAAAATTGCACCCTGTTCAAGACGTAAAAAAGCGCTAAATGGCGCGCGGTTGGCCTGATTAAGCTGAAGGAATGCCTGCCATTCATCGCCAGAATAGGTCGCATGAAAACGCTGGGCGAGATTCACCTGATAGCAATCACCGCTGTGCAGATATTCCTGTACCTGGCGAAATTTTTCGCCGTACTGCTCGCGGGTCATATTGGATTGCCAGTCGGAAGTGAGCGTGAAATCTTCCTGCGGCGAGAATTGCTGGCTTTCCAGCCAGGCCCGACGGGCATTGACATCATTATGACTCAGCAAAGAAACTGTATGACGCTGGTGGTCGACAATGAGCGCCCAATCGTAGATACCCACTGCCATATCCGGCAGAACGATATCTTGTTCCGCAATTTCTGGCAGTGACTCAAAACGGCGGCCCAGATCGTAGCCAAACAACCCCAGTGCGCCGCCCTGAAATGGCAAATCTTCGTTATGCGTTGGGCGAATGTCTGCGCGATCCAGCACCTGCTGGAGCACCTGTAGCGGGTCATCAGTAGTCGTTGTGCGTTTTTCGCTTTCACTAACAACGGTTTCTTTACCGAAAGTGGTTAAAGTGCAAATCGGATCGGCGACCACAATATCAAAGCGGCTATACGGATGATCGGCATAGCCGGAGTGTAAAAGCATCGCCCACGGCAGGTGGCTTAAGCGGGAGAAATAAAATTCAGCGGCGTCCTGACGCCAGGGTAAAGTAATCACAGCGGGAGATAACGTCTTCATCAGTCCTGACTCTACTGGCTATGTGCCGGGTAGCATGAAATAATTAGCGCCAACAATTTAGCAGGAGTTAACAATGTTTGCAGGTTTACCTTCACTCACCCATGAACAGCAGCAAAAAGCTGTCGAGCGGATCCAGGAACTGATGGCACAAGGGATGAGCAGCGGCCAGGCAATCGCGCTGGTGGCAGAAGAGCTGCGTGCCAACCACTCCGGCGAGCGAATCGTGGCGCGTTTTGAGGATGAAGACGAGTAACACACTAATCCGTATCGATTTCGTTATAGAAGCCGATGATCATTTGATTGTGAGAAAAAGGACGCTTTTTATATGTGATTAAAAGCGTCCTGACCCATTTATGCTGATATAAATTTAACTCAGACCAGTGCTTTTAGTTCTTCCTGCATATATGTTGAAAAGTATTCAGGATTTTTAATCACAGAGCGTTCACCTGTCTCCATTTTTTTTGCCCATCCAACCATTTTTTCCGTGAACCCAGGGTTCCAGCCTTCCTGGTCAGCTCGCGCCGTAATATCAGCGGCACTCGCGGGTACTCCCAGTTCTTTTAAATATTTAAAGATTCCCTTCGCCGTGCTTTCATTCATCGAACTTGGTGTTGGCGCTGATACATCCATGGCACCAATGAAATCCAGGGCTTTATCTATTACAGCAGGCATATTCTTATCCTTAAAATTAACCATGTTATCGATAAGACTATATATGACCTTAATTTGCATCTAATATCAAAGGGATTATAACGATATGGCACGAGTTAACCTGTTGACATTCAGGTGTTTTAAAGGTAGCAGCTCATGGTGTGTTATCCAGTAAGATGGAGAAATTTAACGGTCAGTCCTCACGCTATAACCAGATTATTCAGCTAAGAAAGAAAACCAGAGTTGCTAGTCAGAGGGCGAACACAACGGCATGGTTATGGTTATTTATATAGTTAGTTTTATAGATAAAATTGAAATTATAAAAATAAATAATGAATTAGCAGGAGCATCAACAGGTAATATCTTAATCTCTGGTCGATTTATGTAAAACCGACCAGTATTATCGATAAATTATCGTCTGACTTATTTTGCTTCGATAAAGCTTACACCGCAGCCACAATCTTAATTTCAACTTTATACTTCGGGTTCATCAAACCCGCTTGTACCGTGCAGCGCACCGGCGCATGACCCGCGACAACCCAGGCATCCCACGCTTTATTCATCGCCGCGAAGTCGTTTTTATCGGCCAGGAAAATGGTGGCATCCAGAATGCTCGATTTATTGCTGCCCTGTTTTTCCAGCACGGCGTCAATCTGCGCCAGCGTGTTGGCGGTTTGCTCAAAGGCATCGGCGTCGAGGTTTTCCGGTACACCAGTGTAGTAGAGCGTGTTGTTGTGGATTACTACATCAGACCAGCGGGCTTCAGCATCGATACGAACGATAGTCATCATTTTGTCCTCATTATCCTTCCATTTTCGTGCTGCAAAGACTGCCACAATGTGAGGTCGCCGTCACCACTTCAACTGGCGAAAGCGACCTCATCCTGACATAATCCCTGTTCAAATCAACAGGGGGTAGTGTGACGGACGATTTTGCACCAGACGGTCAGCTGGCGAAAGCGATACCAGGCTTTAAGCCGCGAGAACCACAGCGACAGATGGCGGTAGCCGTCACCCAGGCGATAGAAAAAGGCCAGCCGCTGGTGGTGGAAGCAGGAACCGGTACGGGCAAAACCTACGCTTACCTGGCTCCTGCGCTGCGGGCGAAAAAGAAAGTCATTATCTCGACCGGCTCAAAAGCGTTGCAGGATCAGCTCTACAGCCGCGATTTGCCAACAGTCTCAAAGGCGTTGAAATACACGGGCAACGTGGCGCTGCTGAAAGGGCGCTCAAACTACCTCTGCCTTGAACGTCTCGAACAGCAGGCGCTGGCGGGGGGCGATCTGCCGGTACAAATCTTAAGCGATGTGATCCTGCTGCGCTCCTGGTCTAATCAAACAGTCGATGGTGATATCAGCACCTGCGTCAGCGTGGCGGAAGATTCACAGGCGTGGCCGCTGGTCACCAGCACCAACGACAACTGTCTTGGCAGCGACTGCCCGATGTATAAAGATTGCTTTGTGGTCAAAGCACGTAAAAAAGCGATGGACGCCGATGTGGTGGTGGTAAACCATCATCTCTTTCTGGCGGATATGGTGGTTAAAGAGAGTGGATTTGGCGAGTTGATCCCGGAAGCGGACGTCATGATCTTCGACGAAGCCCACCAGCTACCGGACATTGCCAGCCAGTATTTTGGTCAGTCACTCTCCAGTCGACAACTGCTCGACCTGGCAAAAGACATCACCATCGCCTACCGCACCGAATTAAAAGACACCCAGCAGTTACAAAAGTGCGCTGATCGTCTTGCCCAGAGTGCGCAGGATTTTCGTCTGCAACTCGGTGAGCCAGGTTATCGCGGTAACCTGCGTGAGCTGTTAGCTAATCCGCAAATTCAGCGGGCATTTTTACTGCTCGATGACACCCTGGAACTTTGTTATGACGTGGCGAAACTGTCACTGGGGCGTTCCGCCTTGCTGGATGCGGCATTTGAGCGCGCCACGTTGTATCGCACACGGCTGAAGCGGCTAAAAGAGATCAATCAGCCGGGCTACAGCTACTGGTACGAATGCACTTCGCGCCATTTTACTCTGGCTCTCACGCCGCTCAGCGTGGCGGATAAATTCAAAGAGTTAATGGCGCAAAAGCCCGGTAGCTGGATCTTCACCTCAGCAACGCTGTCGGTGAACGACGATCTGCATCATTTCACCTCGCGGCTTGGGATAGAACAGGCGGAGTCGTTGCTATTGCCAAGCCCGTTTGATTACAGCCGCCAGGCGTTACTCTGTGTGCCGCGCAACCTGCCGCAAACCAATCAACCGGGTTCCGCGCGGCAACTGGCGGCTATGCTGCGCCCGATCATCGAAGCTAACAACGGTCGCTGTTTTATGCTTTGTACCTCGCACGCCATGATGCGCGATCTGGCCGAGCAGTTCCGCGCTACCATGACGCTTCCCGTATTATTGCAGGGGGAAACCAGCAAAGGGCAACTGTTGCAGCAATTTGTCAGTGCCGGTAACGCGCTTCTTGTGGCAACCAGTAGTTTCTGGGAGGGGGTGGACGTGCGTGGCGATACATTGTCATTGGTGATTATCGACAAATTGCCGTTTACCTCGCCTGATGATCCATTGTTAAAAGCGCGCATGGAAGATTGCCGTTTGCGCGGTGGCGACCCGTTCGATGAAGTACAACTGCCGGATGCGGTGATTACTCTCAAGCAGGGAGTCGGGCGACTGATTCGCGACGCCGACGATCGCGGGGTTTTGGTAATTTGTGACAATCGGCTGGTGATGCGTCCTTACGGCGCGACGTTTCTCGCCAGTCTGCCGCCCGCGCCACGCACCCGTGACATTGCCCGTGCGGTTCGTTTCCTTGCGATACCATCCTCCAGGTAATTTGTTACGGAGTATGGTATGATGCGCGCCTTTTTATTGATCTAAGCACGAAGACCCATGCGAATTCTGGCTATCGATACCGCGACAGAGGCCTGCTCTGTCGCCCTGTGGAACGACGGTACTGTCAACGCTCATTTTGAGCTTTGCCCTCGTGAACATACTCAACGAATCTTACCGATGGTGCAGGATATCCTGACCACCAGCGGAACTTCCCTGACTGATATTAACGCTCTGGCTTACGGGCGCGGCCCCGGTAGCTTTACAGGCGTGCGCATTGGTATTGGCATCGCGCAAGGGCTGGCGCTTGGCGCGGAATTACCGATGATTGGCGTCTCCACGCTAATGACGATGGCGCAAGGGGCGTGGCGCAAAAACGGCGCAACACGCGTGCTGTCAGCCATTGACGCGCGAATGGGCGAAGTTTACTGGGCCGAATATCAGCGTGATGAAAACGGTATCTGGCACGGTGAAGAAACCGAAGCCGTACTCAAACCCGAACTCGTTCATGAACGAATGCAACAGCTTTCCGGGGAATGGGTGACGGTAGGTACAGGCTGGCAAGCCTGGCCGGATCTCGGTAAAGAGAGCGGACTGGTTTTGCGCGATGGCGAAGTGTTACTCCCCGCTGCAGAAGATATGCTGCCGATTGCTTGTCAGATGTTTGCCGAGGGTAAAACGGTGGCGGTGGAACATGCCGAACCGGTTTATTTACGTAACAACGTCGCATGGAAGAAACTTCCGGGCAAAGAATGAATCTTAAGAGTATGCCCTGAGAAAAAAAGGAGTCGCATCATGGCGGTTCAAAAGAATGTTATCAAAGGCATACTGGCAGGTACGTTTGCGCTAATGCTGAGCGGTTGTGTCACTGTGCCGGACGCCATTAAAGGCAGCAGTCCCACGCCGCAACAAGATTTAGTTCGGGTGATGAGTGCGCCGCAGCTGTACGTTGGTCAGGAGGCACGCTTTGGTGGCAAAGTGGTTGCGGTACAAAACCAGCAAGGGAAAACCCGCCTGGAAATTGCTACCGTACCGCTGGACAGCGGTGCCAGACCGACGCTGGGAGAACCTTCTCGCGGTCGCATTTATGCCGATGTGAACGGTTTTCTGGACCCGGTGGATTTCCGTGGACAACTGGTTACGGTAGTCGGGCCAATCACTGGTGCGGTTGACGGAAAAATCGGCAACACGCCCTATAAATTTATGGTGATGCAAGTAACGGGTTACAAACGTTGGCATTTAACCCAGCAGGTGATTATGCCGCCTCAGCCGATTGATCCATGGTTTTATGGCGGTCGTGGCTGGCCCTATGGCTACGGCGGATGGGGCTGGTATAATCCCGGCCCCGCGAGAGTACAAACAGTTGTAACTGAATAATTGCTTGTTTTTAAAGAAAAAGAAACAGCGGCTGGTCCGCTGTTTCTGCATTCTTACGGTAAAGATAAAAATAAATAGTGACGCGCTTCGCAACCTTTTCGTTGGGTAATTATCAAGCTGGTATGATGAGTTAATATTATGTTAACGGCATGTATATCATTTGGGGTTGCGATGACGACGAACACGCATTTTAGAGGTGAAGAATTGAAGAAGGTTTGGCTTAACCGTTATCCCGCGGACGTTCCGACGGAGATCAACCCTGACCGTTATCAATCTCTGGTAGATATGTTTGAGCAGTCGGTCGCGCGCTACGCCGATCAGCCTGCGTTTGTGAATATGGGGGAGGTGATGACCTTCCGCAAGCTGGAAGAACGCAGTCGCGCGTTTGCCGCTTATTTGCAACAAGGGTTGGGGCTGAAGAAAGGCGATCGCGTTGCGTTGATGATGCCTAATTTATTGCAATATCCGGTGGCGCTGTTTGGCATTTTGCGTGCAGGGATGATCGTCGTAAACGTTAACCCGTTGTATACCCCGCGTGAGCTTGAGCATCAGCTTAACGATAGCGGCGCATCGGCGATTGTTATCGTGTCTAACTTTGCTCACACACTGGAAAAAGTGGTTGATAAAACCGCCGTTCAGCACGTAATTCTGACCCGTATGGGCGATCAGCTATCTACGGCAAAAGGCACGGTAGTCAATTTCGTTGTTAAATACATCAAGCGTTTGGTGCCGAAATACCATCTGCCAGATGCCATTTCATTTCGTAGCGCACTGCATAACGGCTACCGGATGCAGTACGTCAAACCCGAACTGGTGCCGGAAGATTTAGCTTTTCTGCAATACACCGGCGGCACCACTGGTGTGGCGAAAGGCGCGATGCTGACTCACCGCAATATGCTGGCGAACCTGGAACAGGTTAACGCGACCTATGGTCCGCTGTTGCATCCGGGCAAAGAGCTGGTGGTGACGGCGCTGCCGCTGTATCACATTTTTGCCCTGACCATTAACTGCCTGCTGTTTATCGAACTGGGTGGGCAGAACCTGCTTATCACTAACCCGCGCGATATTCCAGGGTTGGTAAAAGAGTTAGCGAAATATCCGTTTACCGCTATCACGGGCGTTAACACCTTGTTCAATGCGTTGCTGAACAATAAAGAGTTCCAGCAGCTGGATTTCTCCAGTCTGCATCTTTCCGCAGGCGGAGGGATGCCAGTGCAGCAAGTGGTGGCAGAGCGTTGGGTGAAACTGACAGGACAGTATCTGCTGGAAGGCTATGGCCTTACCGAGTGTGCGCCGCTGGTCAGCGTTAACCCATATGATATTGATTATCATAGTGGTAGCATCGGTTTGCCGGTGCCGTCGACGGAAGCCAAACTGGTGGATGATGATGATAATGAAGTACCACCGGGTCAACCGGGTGAGCTTTGTGTCAAAGGACCGCAGGTGATGCTGGGTTACTGGCAGCGTCCGGATGCTACAGATGAGATCATCAAAAATGGCTGGTTACACACCGGCGACATCGCGGTGATGGATGAAGAAGGGTTCCTGCGCATTGTCGATCGTAAAAAAGACATGATTCTGGTTTCCGGTTTTAACGTCTATCCCAACGAGATTGAAGATGTCGTCATGCAGCATCCTGGCGTACAGGAAGTCGCGGCTGTTGGCGTACCTTCCGGCTCCAGTGGTGAAGCGGTGAAAATCTTCGTAGTGAAAAAAGATCCATCGCTTACCGAAGAGTCACTGGTGACCTTTTGCCGCCGTCAGCTCACGGGCTACAAAGTACCGAAGCTGGTGGAGTTTCGTGATGAGTTACCGAAATCTAACGTCGGAAAAATTTTGCGACGAGAATTACGTGACGAAGCGCGCGGCAAAGTGGACAATAAAGCCTGAGTGTTAAGTCAGTCGTCAGACGCCGGTTAATCCGGCGTTTTTTTTGACGCCCACTAAAGAGAAAACAATTTGAATTACCAAATGATTACCACGGACGATGCGCTGGCTTCTTTGTGTGAAGCCGTCCGTGCCTTTCCGGCGATAGCCCTGGATACTGAATTTGTTCGTACGCGCACTTATTACCCGCAGCTGGGGTTGATTCAACTTTTCGATGGCGAGCATCTGGCGCTAATTGATCCTCTCGGGATCACCGACTGGTCACCGCTGAAAGCGATCCTGCGCGATCCGTCCATCACAAAATTTCTCCATGCAGGCAGTGAAGATCTGGAAGTGTTCCTCAATGTCTTTGGCGAATTACCACAACCCTTGATTGACACGCAAATCCTTGCTGCCTTCTGCGGACGCCCGATGTCATGGGGTTTCGCTTCCATGGTGGAAGAGTATTCCGGCGTTACGCTGGACAAGAGTGAATCGCGCACCGACTGGCTGGCCAGACCGCTGACCGAACGTCAGTGTGAATACGCAGCGGCGGATGTCTGGTATCTGTTACCGATCACCGCCAAGCTTATGGTAGAAACGGAGGCCTCCGGCTGGCTACCTGCGGCGCTGGATGAATGCCGCCTGATGCAAATGCGTCGTCAGGAAGTCGTTGCGCCGGAAGATGCCTGGCGTGATATCACCAATGCCTGGCAGTTACGCACACGCCAACTGGCCTGTCTGCAACTGTTAGCCGACTGGCGACTGCGCAAGGCGCGAGAGCGTGATCTGGCGGTGAACTTTGTCGTGCGTGAAGAGCATTTGTGGTCGGTCGCGCGTTATATGCCGGGAAGTTTAGGCGAACTGGACAGCCTGGGTTTATCCGGTAGCGAAATCCGCTTTCACGGTAAAACGCTGCTGGCGCTGGTGGAAAAAGCGCAGACATTGCCGGAAGAGGCCTTACCGCAGCCGATGCTTAACCTGATGGACATGCCTGGTTATCGTAAAGCGTTTAAAGCGATTAAGTCGCTGATTACTGACGTGAGCGAAACGCATAAGATCAGCGCCGAATTGCTGGCATCGCGTCGGCAAATCAACCAACTGCTGAACTGGCACTGGAAACTGAAACCGCAGAACAATTTGCCGGAGCTGATTTCCGGCTGGCGTGGTGAGCTGATGGCGGAAGCATTACACAATTTATTGCAGGAATATCCGCAGTAAAATCTTCCGAAGCCGGACTGGGCGCGCTCAGCGCCACATCCGGCTTTGGCAAACTACAAATCCAACACCAGGCGTTTACCCTTCGCACGCGAACAACAGATCAACATACTTTGCTGGCTGGCACGCTCTTCATCGCTAAAATACTGATCCCGATGGTCAGCTTCACCTTCCAGTATTGCTGTTTCGCAGGTTCCGCATACCCCTTCACGACATAAACATTCCACTTTCGCGGCTTTATTATTTTCAATAACCTGCAAAATAGTCATCTCTTCCGGCACCACAAACTCTTTTCCGGAACGGGCAAGCACCAGGGTAAAGGCATCGCCGGTTTTGTCTTCGATAGCAAATTGCTCAAAGTGCAGCGTATCGGCGACGATGTCCAGACGCGCAGCTTCACTTCTTACCGCTTCATTTAGCGCCTCGGGACCACAGGTATAAACGTGTGTGCCAGGTTCGATATCCGCCAATAATCGCGCTAATTCCAGTCGTGTTCCGGTTGATGAGTGATGCAAGTGAACTTTCTCAGCCTGCGGATGCTGGACTAGCTCATCACGAAATGCGCAACTTTCTGGATTTCGCGAGCAGTAATGTAGCTGCCAGTCGACGTCGCTGTGTTGCAGCTCTGCCATGTGCGACAGGAAAGGGGTGATACCAATACCGCCCGCGATAAACAGATGCTTTCTGGCTGAGGGAATTAGCGCAAACAGGTTATTAGGCGTTGAAATCGTTAACCGATCGCCCACTTTTACCTGCTGATGCAAAAAGCGGGAACCGCCGCGCGAGTTTTCCTCCAGCCGAACGGCAATCTGATAACAAGAGGTGTCATGCGGCGAACTCAGTAGTGAATACGCATTGCTGTACTGGTTATCACCATCGCTCATCTGCACAATGATGTGACTTCCTCCGGTGAACGCAGGCAGCGGTTTGCCATCGGTTGCCACCAGCGTGAAGCGTTTCACCTGTTCGGTAAGCGGTTCCACCTGACTCACCTGTACTTCAAACATTTGATAGTCTGACATTGCTGTACTCCATCAAAAATCAGCCCAGCGGCGGAAAATACCGCCGCCGATGTCATTAGTCCTTAAACACCTGCGCCAGCAGATTATGGAAATGGGCGATACCATGTTCGGAAATGCCACTACCGCTACTGTCGGCCATGATGCGCCCCTGACCACGATAGCCACGCGATTTCAGCCCTTTCTGTACGCTTTCAACCAGACGTAAATCTTCCGGACGGAACACATCGCGATACCACTCAATCAGCGATTTTTGCTCGTCGGTTAACTCTTCATTGGTGAAGTAAATATCGTAGTTTTGCAGGGTAGTTTCAGAATCCACCGGGAATTCATAAATGACCGTCATCATCCCTTTGATCGGGGTGACGTTCAGCATCGTGCACGGCCACAGCCAGAAACCGTGGAATGCCGCATCCGTACCCTCTTCAAATTTAAACGACTGTTCGGACGGTTTGGCGAAACCGTATTGCAGCGTCCAGTTACCGTGCATGGTGTGCCAGTAACAATCAACCTGTACGGAGTCGGAGAAACCTGGATGCGCCGGACCACAGTGATAGCACTCGAGATAGTTATCGACAATGTTCTTCCAGTTGGCAGGCGTGCGGGTGGTAAAGCGGGCCGCCAGTTTCAGATCGTGGACTTCCGGGCAGGCTTCCAGCACTTTCGCGCCCAGACCGGGTAACTGATCTTCTACGCTGGTGGCGTTGGGGTCCATGTTGATGAAGACGAATCCGGCATATTCTTCCAGACGCACCGGAACCAGTTGCGCTTTGTCGCTATCGAAATTGGCGACGTTTTCGCAGTTACGTGCATGGGCCAGATTGCCATCGAGTTTGAATGCCCATGCGTGATACGGGCAGGTAATCACATTTTTTGCTTTTCCTTCACCGCTCAACAACTGATGACCACGGTGCGGACACACGTTATAGAACGCGCGCAAAACCTTATCACGACCGCGTACCAGCACGATGCTTTCGCCAATGATCTCACGCGTCACATAATCATTGGCATTCGCCAGTTCGCTGCTGTGAGCGACGCAAATCCAGCTTTTGGCGAAGACGTTCTCTTTTTCGTGTTCAAACGCGTTCTGATCGGTATAAAAACGGGCAGGAATGGTCCACGCCTCTTGCGGGTTAGCGCAAAAATTTTCGGGTAGTACAAAGTCAGGGCTCAGATTGCTCATAGGGATACCTTTATCGTTAGGATGATGGCGCTCAGTTGTCGCCTTTGAATACGGTTCCCGCAGGGAGCACTGGCGTTTTTTCCAGGGCTTCAACCGGTGTCTGCGGGAGATAATGTTCAACTTGATGAGCCGGAATGTCGGCGTAATCCTGTTTCAGCCAGCGAATAAATCCGCCGACTTTCACCAGTAAAATGACGAGGAAGGGAAGGGCTGTGAGCACGACGGTGGTTTTCATCGTTTCCAGCGAAGCACCGGTAAACAAGATGGAAAGCGGGATCAGAGTGATCACCACGCACCAGAAAAGACGCAGCCCACGGTCAGGATCGTCACCTTCCTGGAGATTACGCGTACTGGTCGCAGCCATGGTGTAGGCCACCGCATCCATATGCGAGGCAAGGAAAATAATCATCACGCCCAGGTATGCGGCGAGGAACAATTTACCGGCTGGCAACGACATCAGAACTTGCTGTACAGCTGTTTCGCCGCCCAGTGTTTCCAGCACCTGTGGGACGTTGATTACGCCATTGATAAACTGATGAATGGCATAGCTTTCCATTACGCCGAAGAAGAACCAGCAACCGACGGTGCTGCCGAGGATCAGTCCCCAGATAACTTCTTTAATCTTACGACCGCGGGAAACGCGGGTGACAAACATTGCTACGCCAGGGGTGTATGAGATCCACCACAGCCAGTAGAAAACGGTCCAGTTGCGGGTAAATGAACCATCGCCAAGCGGATCGGTGAATAAGCTCATTTGCAGGAAGTTTTGCGTGGTCAGACCGATGGCATTGATGATGCTGTTGGTAATAAATTCGGTTGGGCCGACAATCAGCACCAGTAATGGCAGCAGGAACGCGCCCCAGCCAACCATTTTGCTCAGACGTTGCAAACCGTTGTTGATACCAATCCACGAGCTTAGGCAAAAAATGCCGCCGGAAAGCAGGATCACAAATGCCTGCACGGTGAAGTTATCGGGTAAACCGGTCAGCGCGGAAAGTCCACGAGTAAAGGTTGCTGCGGTGACAACAAGGGAAATAGTCAGTGCGCCGACAGTGGCGATCAGGAACATCAAATCAACCAGTTTTCCCCATGGGCCTTGCGGGCGAACGCCGGTAATCGCGGCAATAATGCCGGAAAGACTCAGACCTTTGTTTTTACGCACATGAAAGTGATAAGCCATGATTAATGAGGCCAGCGTATAAGTTGCCCAGGCGCTGATGCCCCAGTGGAAGAAGGAGTAAGGGACGCTAAATTCGAGTGCCTGTTGTGAACGCGGTGCGATATTTAATCCAGGCGTTTGATAATAATAGGCCCATTCAGCAACCCCCCAATAAAGCGTAGAAGAACCTAAACCGGCACAAATAAACATAAACAGGTAGGAGAGCGTGCTGTATTCCGGTTTTCCTTCGCCAAGACGAATATTGCCGTATTTACTGGTGGCTAAATAAATCACCAGTCCCATTGCCAGCAAAACCAATACCTGTACGGCGGAACCTAACGTACGCGTAACAAAAGTGTATATTGCGTTGGCCGCGTCGGCCGATTGTTGTGGGAAAAGGCTTAATGCAGCTGCGATGAAAAGAATGGCCACCAGGCTGATGCTTATCAGCGGCACATCTTTTTTCTTAACATTGCTCATCATGAGTCATCTCCTGGGCATAAAAGCCCGTCTCTGGCTTTTGCCAGTTGTAATTATTTGCAGGGTAATGAGTTGTATGTTGTGTTTAACAAATTGATTATTTGCATGTTACATAAATTAAACAATTAAGAATACGGAAAGCCATAAAACACGAAACGGAAACAATAAAAGGTGAAATGACGCAGGTTATTTACTGCAAAGAACGAATAAAAAAACCGCGTCAGTGACGCGGTTCAAATAAACTGGTTTGACCTTAACGCAAAATAATTTTGCAAATCGCGTCGGCAACCTGTGGCGTGGTGGCATTGCCTTTCATATCAGGTGTTTTCGGCCCGTGAGCAATCACTTCTTCAATTGCTGCCAGAATACCGTTATGCGCTTGCTGGAAACGCTCATCGCCATTGCCAAGAAAATCGAGCATCATTGCACCGGCCCAAATCGTGGCGATAGGGTTAGCAATGTTTTTCCCGTAGATATCCGGCGCGGAACCGTGGACTGGCTCGAAGAGCGACGGGAAAGTGCGTTCCGGATTCAGGTTGGCGGATGGGGCAATGCCAATGGTGCCGGTGCAGGCCGGGCCAAGATCGGAAAGGATATCGCCAAATAAATTGGACGCCACCACCACATCGAAGCGTTCCGGCTGTATCACAAAACGCGCGCAGAGAATATCAATATGCTGCTTGTCCCAGCGGATCTCCGGGTAATTCTCGGCCATTGCTTCCACTCGCTCATCCCAGTACGGCATGCTGATGGCTAAACCGTTTGATTTAGTGGCAGAAGTTAGCGTCTTACGTGGGCGGCTTTGCGCAAGTTCGAAGGCATAACGCAAAATGCGATCGACACCACGACGCGTAAATACCGATTCCTGAATGACGACTTCATGCTCTGTACCTTCATTCACTCTACCGCCGAGCGAGGAATATTCGCCTTCGGTGTTTTCCCTGACCACGTAAAAATCGATGTCGCCAGGCTGTTTTCCCGCCAGCGGGCAGGGAACGCCAGGAAAGAGACGAACCGGGCGCAGGTTGACGTACTGGTCGAATTCACGACGAAATTTCAGCAGCGAACCCCACAACGAAATATGGTCAGGAACGGTGTCCGGCCAGCCGACGGCACCAAAATAGATGGCGTCGAAACGGCTAAGTTGCTCATGCCAGTCGTCCGGCATCATTTTACCGTGATGGCTGTAATACTCGCAGCTCGCCCACTCCATTTGCTCAAAACTCAAGGCGAAGCCCCAGCGCTCAGCGGCAGCCTGTAACACGCGAATCCCTTCAGGAAGGACTTCTTTGCCAATCCCGTCTCCCGGGATCGCAGCAATACGCATCGTTTTCAT
This sequence comes from Escherichia sp. SCLE84, assembly GCF_012584495.1. Classification (NCBI taxonomy): domain Bacteria; kingdom Pseudomonadati; phylum Pseudomonadota; class Gammaproteobacteria; order Enterobacterales; family Enterobacteriaceae; genus Escherichia; species Escherichia sp. SCLE84. Next base: position 389,385 of record NZ_CP051430.1, read on the forward strand.
CATTGGGTTCTCACTTCCTGACCATCAAAATTGACAACATCACCATCCTATAATTGACTGAAAAGGAATTAATCCCCGTAACTGGTGAAACATAAAACACGAATCATGAATAATTTACCGCTGCTGAATGATTTGCGCGTCTTTATGCTGGTGGCTCGTCGGGCTGGTTTTGCCGCCGTGGCGGAAGAACTGGGCGTTTCACCGGCGTTCGTCAGCAAGCGCATCGCCTTGCTGGAGCAAACGCTAAACGTGGTGTTGTTACACCGCACCACCCGCCGCGTCACCATTACCGAAGAAGGAGAGCGGATTTATGAATGGGCGCAGCGGATTTTGCAGGATGTCGGTCAGATGATGGACGAACTTTCTGACGTGCGTCAGGTGCCGCAGGGGATGCTGCGTATTATCAGCAGCTTTGGTTTTGGACGACAGGTGGTGGCTCCGGCGTTATCAGCGCTGGCTAAGGCGTATCCGCAACTGGAATTACGTTTTGATGTGGAAGACCGGTTGGTCGATTTGGTCAATGAAGGTGTTGATCTCGATATTCGCATTGGCGATGACATCGCCCCTAATTTAATCGCCCGCAAACTGGCGACTAATTACCGCATTCTCTGCGCGTCGCCGGAATTTATTGCGCAACATGGCGCGCCGAAACATTTAACCGATCTTTCCGCATTGCCGTGCCTGGTCATTAAAGAGCGCGATCATCCTTTTGGTGTCTGGCAATTACGCAATAAAGAAGGCCACCATGCGATTAAAGTCACCGGCCCACTGTCGTCTAATCATGGAGAAATTGTCCATCAGTGGTGTCTCGATGGGCAGGGGATTGCTCTGCGCTCCTGGTGGGATGTTAGCGAAAACATTGCCAGTGGTCATTTAGTGCAAGTGCTACCGGAATATTACCAGCCAGCGAACGTCTGGGCCGTTTATGTTTCAAGGCTGGCGACGTCAGCGAAAGTGCGGATAACGGTAGAATTTTTACGCCAGTATTTTGCCGAGCACTACCCGAATTTTTCACTGGAGCATGCCTGATTAATGATTCAATTATCGGGTTGATATCGGGTTAAAACCTGATTTTCTCCTTTCTAAGCCGCTACAGATTGGTTAGCATATTCACCTTTAATCGCGCATGATCGAAAGATAATTAAAGAGGTTAATGTGTTCGCTGAATACGGGGTTCTGAATTACTGGACCTATCTGGTTGGGGCCATTTTTATTGTGTTGGTGCCAGGGCCAAATACCCTGTTTGTACTCAAAAATAGCGTCAGTAGCGGTATGAAAGGCGGTTATCTTGCGGCCTGCGGTGTATTTATTGGCGATGCAGTATTGATGTTTCTGGCATGGGCTGGAGTGGCGACATTAATTAAGACCACCCCGATATTATTCAACATTGTACGTTATCTTGGTGCGTTTTATTTGCTCTATCTGGGGAGTAAAATTCTCTACGCGACCCTGAAGGGTAAAAATAACGAGGCCAAATCCGATGAGCCCCAATACGGGGCCATTTTTAAACGCGCGTTAATTTTGAGCCTGACTAATCCGAAAGCCATTTTGTTCTATGTGTCGTTTTTCGTACAGTTTATCGATGTTAATGCCCCACATACGGGAATTTCATTCTTTATTCTGGCGACGACGCTGGAACTGGTGAGTTTCTGCTATTTGAGCTTCCTGATTATTTCTGGTGCTTTTGTCACGCAGTACATACGTACCAAAAAGAAACTGGCTAAAGTTGGCAACTCACTGATTGGTTTGATGTTCGTGGGTTTCGCCGCCCGACTGGCGACGCTGCAATCCTGATACATTCAGCCCGCGTTGTCGCGGGCTTCCCACTTGTAATCCTCCCTGATTTTTCTCTGATATGGTGCTAAAAAGTAACCAATAAATGGTATTTAAAATGCAAATTATCAGGCGTACCCTGAAACGGCTGGAATAAACCGTTTTCAGCGCATTCCCCGAAGGAGGGAATAGGATGCTGCAAATCCCACAGAATTATATTCATACGCGCTCAACGCCTTTCTGGAATAAACAAACTGCGCCTGCCGGAATATTCGAACGTCATCTTGATAAAGGAACGCGCCCGGGGGTTTACCCACGCCTTTCCGTTATGCATGGGGCGGTCAAATATCTCGGCTACGCTGATGAACACAGTGCAGAGCCTGATCAGGTGCTCCTTATCGAAGCGGGGCAGTTTGCGGTGTTCCCTCCAGAAAAGTGGCACAACATTGAAGCCATGACTGACGATACTTATTTCAACATTGACTTCTTCGTGGCTCCTGAAGTCCTGATGGAAGGTGCGCAACAACGGAAAGTCATTCATAACGGGAAATGAATCATGGGCAAAGCAACGTATACCGTGACCGTCACCAATAACAGCAATGGCGTTTCTGTCGATTATGAAACAGAGACGCCGATGACTTTGCTGGTGCCAGAAGTGGCGGCTGAAGTGATAAAAGATCTGGTGAATACCGTGCGTTCTTATCCGGTGCGCCGTAAAACCCCGTCCTTCAGGGCGGGGATATAAGGCGCGGTTTTCCACCTAACCAGGTGTTTGCTGTTGTTCAATGTATTGGCGGATGACGGATATTGGCGCACCTCCGCAGCTACTGGCAAAATAGCCAGGACTCCACAAAACGCCTTTGTAGTAATACCTGACTGCAATATCTGGTCGATCTCGTCGCAGTAACCTACCCGATACGCCTTTGAGGCTGTTTACCAGACTGGATATCGCCAGTTTGGGAGGATAGTTAATTAACAAATGGACGTGATCTGGTTCGCCATCCATTTCAACAAGTTCAGCTTCAAAATCAGCACATACATTTGAAAAGTAAGTGCGTAGTTTTTCTGTCGCGTCATGGTCAAAAATCTGACGTCGGTATCTGGTGACAAAGACCAGGTGAACATGCATCAGGAAAACACAATGCCTTCCACGCCGGATATCGGTTTCTTTTTTCACAGACCAAAGTATCATTTGGCCTGTGAAACGATTACAGGCATTTAAATTCCAGTTAAGACCCGGTGGTCAACAGGAGCGTGAAATGAGGCGCTTCGCAGGCGCATGTCGTTTCGTTTTCAATCGTGCTCTGGCACGTCAGAATGAGAATCATGAGGTCGGTAATAAATACATCCCTTACGGGAAAATGGCTTCCTGGCTGGTTGAGTGGAAAAACGCCACTGAAACGCAATGGCTTAAAGATTCGCCCTCACAGCCATTGCAACAGTCACTGAAAGACCTTGAGCGGGCTTACAAAAACTTCTTCCGGAAGCGGGCTGCTTTTCCCCGATTCAAAAAGCGGGGACAGAATGATGCATTCCGCTACCCGCAGGGCGTAAAGCTCGATCAGGAAAACAGCCGTATTTTTCTGCCGAAACTGGGCTGGATGCGCTACCGGAATAGCCGTCAGGTCACGGGTGTTGTGAAAAATGTCACGGTCAGCCAGTCCTGCGGTAAGTGGTACATCAGTATTCAGACAGAAAGTGAAGTATCAACTCCGGTTCACCCTTCAGCATCAATGATCGGGCTGGATGCTGGCGTGGCTAAACTCGCCACGCTGTCAGATGGCACAGTCTTTGGGCCTGTAAACAGTTTTCAGAAAAACCAGAAGACGCTGGCGAGACTTCAGCGACAGTTAAGCCGCAAGGTCAAATTCAGCAATAACTGGCAGAAGCAGAAACGCAAAATACAGCGACTGCATTCCCGTATCGCAAATATCCGCAGGGACTACCTTCATAAAGTCACAACGACCGTCAGCAAAAACCACGCAATGATAGTCATTGAGGATTTGAAGGTCAGCAACATGTCAAAGTCAGCAGCGGGTACGGTCAGCCAGCCGGGGCGCAATGTCCGGGCAAAATCAGGTTTAAACCGTTCGATACTGGATCAGGGCTGGTATGAAATGCGCCGCCAGCTTGAGTACAAGCAGCTCTGGAGTGGCGGTCAGGTGCTTGCTGTTCCGCCAGCGTACACAAGCCAGCGTTGCGCGTGCTGTGGTCATACAGCGAAAGAAAATCGCCTGTCACAAAGTCAATTCAGATGCCAGGTATGTGGATATACAGCGAACGCCGATGTAAACGGCGCTCGTAACATTTTAGCGGCGGGGCACGCCGTTCTTGCCTGTGGAGAGATGGTGCAGTCAGGCCGCTCGTTGAAGCAGGAACCCACCGAAATGATTCAGGCGACAGCCTGAACGTAGCAGGGATCCTCGTCATTCAGGGCGTGGAGGATGTCAAGACACGGAAAACGAACATGATGTTTGTGGTTGGTAATTATCACCGATCGTTGATGGCGCAATTTCTGCGCCATCGCAAAAAAATCCTCCGTGATGCTCGTCACAAATCTTGCCCTCCCGATGTTGTGCTATGCTTTTTATCAGCGACTAACCCGCTAATGCAAAACAGATAAGTGAGGAAACAATGGGCATTCTGTCATGGATTATTTTTGGGCTTATTGCCGGTATTCTGGCGAAGTGGATCATGCCAGGTAAAGATGGTGGTGGATTCTTTATGACTATTCTGCTGGGGATAGTCGGTGCCGTAGTCGGCGGATGGATCAGCACACTGTTTGGCTTTGGTAAAGTCGATGGCTTCAATTTTGGCAGCTTCGTGGTTGCCGTTATTGGTGCGATTGTCGTGCTATTTATCTACAGGAAGATTAAAAGTTAACGCTTAAATTGCACAAAGGCTGCACACAGGCAGCCTTTGCTATTTTTTAGAGGTGACGTTACCACCATCCCAGCTCAGTGCCGAGAACGACAATAATCGCCACACCCATCATAATAATCGTTGTTTTTTTCATCTTTATGCTCCCGGGGCAGCATAGCCGCCAATAAAAAACCATGCTAAAAATACGACCGCTGTAATAAAGATTACAACCGGAAAAATAATACCGATTCGCATGTTATCACCAATCAAAAGGATGTGAATACGCCTCAGGAATGTAGCGCTGGATGCGCGACAAAAGGTGTTTTCTGTTTGTGTTTTTTCTCCTGATACATCGCAATATCGGCAGCATGCAGGGCACTGTCTGCATCGGTTGTTTCAGGATCGACTTCTACTATGCCAAGACTGGCACCGGGATAATACAAATCAACATCACCTAAGTGATATTCTCCACGTATTTGCTGTTGAATACGTTCTCGCAGCGACGAAATATCCGCATTCTCGTTGTTTAGTGAAACAACCAAAAACTCATCACCGCCGAGACGACCAATAACTTCGCCATTTTGCTGGAGCGTATTAAGGCGCTCGCCAACCTGAATGAGAAACAGATCGCCACTATTATGACCAAAACGGTCATTGATTAATTTGAAGTTATCCAGATCGATAAACGCGATCATTATCTTATGGTTAAGATGCCGGGCGAGAGAAAACAGCGTCGTCAGATTTTCAAAAATCGCCCGCCGATTCGGTAGCCCGGTTAACGAGTCGGTATACGATTGCGCAATCAGCGCGGCATTGGCTTCGCGCAGCTGTTCAACCAACGCCTCTTTTTGAATATATTGTGCAATCAGTCCGGCGAATAACTGTAAAACCTGTTCCGCGCGTTCACTCCACTGGCGCTTCTCACTGCTGGCGGCGCAAAGCGTGCCATAGAATGATCCATCCGGTAAGTGAATTGGTGTACTCAGAAATGTGGTGATTCCAAGATTGCGTGCCGCAATACAGTCGCCCCAACGGTCAGGGACTTCATCGCTGAAAAAGCAGTTTTCATCAATAGCGCGTTTGCATAACGAGTAATCCCACGAGACGGTAAAATTCTCCGGGATGTGCATTTTCTGGCTGTTACGGGCAAACATAATATGCTGCAGGCGCGCTTCGACATCCACTTTGGTCAGGTAGGTTGATTCCATATCAGTGACCATTTCCAGCATCTCCAGAAGCTGTCGGACCAGACTTTCCAGTGACTGTTCTTTGGCAAGGGATTGCGAGACGCGGGCGATAATCTGATCTGACACGAAACAACTCCAGGATACGGCGGGTAAATGCTGATTATTTAATCTTTGCAGGCATGATAAAACATCATCAACAAAGATGAAACAAGACGTAATATGTTTTGAGTGAATGTAATAAAAATAGTGCTGCAAAACAAAACGATACCGCGATACTCTAAGCGTAGATAAATGTGTGAGATCAATAAATGAAAATTATCAGTTTTGCTTTGCCTTGCTTGCTGGTCCTGGCTGGTTGTTCAACCTCTTCTCAGCCAGAAGCACCTAAACCGCCGCAGATTGGTATGGCAAATCCGGCGTCGGTCTATTGCCAGCAGAAGGGCGGGACGCTCATTCCAGTGCAGACAGCGCAAGGGGTCAGCAACAATTGCAAATTACCGGGCGGTGAAACGATTGATGAATGGGCATTGTGGCGACGGGACCATCCGGCTGGTGAAAAATAACCGCCGGATGCTGTACTAAAATCACAAGCTACGTAGCCAGTCGGCCAGCACCAGCGCATGGTTCTGCGTGGTGTTTTTTGCTGCGTAGAGCAGGGTCAGCGGCTGTTTTTTGGCGATGTCCGCCAGCCGCTTTCCTTCTTGCTCGTGTTGCGCCAGTTCTGCAAGATATTGCTCGCGAAAGGTTGCAAAATCGACGACTTCGCCGTGAAAGGCTTTGCGCAGTTCCGTTGACGGCGTGATTTCTTTATCCCACTCATCAAGGGCTAAATCGGTTTTTTTGATACCGCGCGGCCAGAGGCGGTCGACCAGTACGCGATAACCATCGCTCTGTTCAGCCGGATCATAAACGCGTTTGCACTGAATATTCATCGTGTTTGTTCTCCCTTTCACGCATGATTTGTCACGTCACTATAGCACCGGATATTAGCGAATTTCTTTGTCTCTCCCGGCGCAAAGTCCGAAAATCGCCATCAGTAGTGAAAGTATGGCAACACCCATCAGTGGTACGGACCAGTCACCGTTAGCATCGTGTATTTTACCCATCAGCGGCGGCCCACAGGCTGCCAGCAAATACCCGACGGATTGTGCCATCCCCGAGAGTGCCGCCGCCTGATGCGCAGAACTTGCCCGAAGACCAATGAACGTCAACCCCAGTATCATTGTTGCGCCGGAACCAAAACCGAAAAGCAGAGTCCAGGTGATCGCGTGCGCTGGCATAAAGCAGAGCCCAACAGCGCCCACTGCGCACATCAAGGCAACGAACGCTGCAATACCACGCTGATCTTTCACATGATGTAAGAAAAGAGGGATCAGCAAACCGGGAGCTGCTGTGGCTAGTTGCAGCAAACCATGCAGTGAACCCGCCTGTGCTTCGCTATAGCCGCGACTGATGAGGATCGCCGGAAGCCAGCCAATAATCACGTAATAGACCAGTGAGTTGATCCCAAGAAACAATGTGACCTGCCAGGCAAGCGGCGAACGCCAGATACCCCGAGTATGTAAGGCGCGCGAGGTACTCAAATTTGCATGTTGTTGGCTTCGCCACTGTGGCAGCCATAAAAAAAGAGCCAGCAGAGGAAAACACATCAGCATGAACAACGCGCCTTGCCAGCCAAAACCGTTCAAAGCCAGCGGCACGACCATAGCCGATCCCAGTGCCGCTGCAGCTCCCATTGTCAGGGAATATGCGCCGGTAAGTCTGGCGACGGAATGAGGGAAATCGCGTTTAATTAATCCTGGCAGTAAGACATTGCCTAATGCAATCCCACCGCCAATGACCGCTGTACCGCCAAATAATAAGTAAGGCGAAGGGAGAGAACGAATTGCGATACCTGCACAGATCAAAAGTAACGCGGCAAACAGGCTACGTTCCATACCAAAACGTCGCGCCACCGGGGCAGCCAAAGGTGAGATTAGCGCAAAGGCCAATAATGGCAGGGTGGTTAATAAGCCGGTTTGCGCTGTCGTCAGCGAGTAAGCGGAACGAATCGTATCCAGTAACGGCGCTGCGCCGGTAAAGGTGACGCGTAATGTTGTGGCAATCATCAGAATGCCAGCGATAAGGACAATCCTGTTTTTGCCGCTTAATGAAGTTGAACAGGTCATATGCTTCTCATTGTTACAAACGAGGCTGTACCTTACCGTTTTTATTGTTATGTTGAATCAAGCTAAAATGACAAATTATCGCTAAATTCGGACAAAATGATGCACAGGTTGAATCTCAATGGCTATGAACCCGACCGACACCATGAAGCCGCGGTCGCATTTTGTATTCACGCCGGAACGGATGAGTTAACCAGTCCTGTACATCAGCACCGCAAAGGACAGCTGATACTAGCATTACATGGTGCAATTACCTGTACGGTGGAAAATGCTTTGTGGATGGTGCCGCCGCAATATGCGGTTTGGATACCGGGCGGGGTGGAACATAGCAATCAAGTGACAGCTAACGCTGAACTCTGTTTTCTGTTTATCGAACCCAGCGCAGTGACAATGCCGACAACATGTTGCACATTGAAAATATCGCCCTTATGCCGGGAATTGATTTTAACCCTGGCAAACAGGACGACGACTCAGCGTGCTGAGCCGATGACCCGCAGATTAATTCAGGTCCTGTTTGATGAACTCCCTCAGCAGCCACAACAACAGCTGCACCTGCCCGTTTCTTCTCATCCTAAAATCCGCACGATGGTGGAGATGATGGCGAAAGGGCCCGTCGAGTGGGGGTCATTAGGGCAATGGGCTGGCTTTTTTGCGATGAGTGAACGCAATCTTGCGCGACTGATAGTAAAAGAGACGGGGTTGAGTTTTCGCCAGTGGCGTCAGCAGTTACAGCTGATTATGGCACTTCAGGGATTAGTGAAAGGCGATACTGTACAGAAAGTTGCTCATACGCTGGGGTATGATTCAACAACGGCCTTTATTACTATGTTTAAGAAAGGCCTGGGGCAAACGCCAGGCCGATATATTGCGGGATTAACTACTGTTTCCCCACAATCAGCGAAACAAGACCCGCGGCAATAAGCGGGCCGACCGGTACGCCGCGAAACAGCGCCACGCCTAAAACAGTGCCTACCAGCAGCCCGGCGACCAGTTGCGGCTGGCTGCCCATTAAGGTCACGCCGCGCCCACCCAGCCAGGAGACAATAACGCCTACTGCAATTGCCACCAGCGATTTCCAGTTCAGAAACGAGTGAATCAAGGTTGAGGGCGGTAGCGTCCCGCTGGCGATGGGGGCCATAACGCCAATCGTCAGAATGATTATCCCGATACTTAGCCCCTGTTTTTCAATCCACGGGAAAAAGGTGCTTAACGGTGTGACGCGGACAATGATCAACACCAGAATTGAAACGGCGACAGTGGTGTTATGACTGATAAAGCCCAGCGCAGCTAACCCGAGCAGGATCAGCAAAGTGACATCAAACATCGTGGTTTCCTTGCCAAAAAATAATAAGCCTGCTTACTTTACGCTTGCTGCAGGAAGGAAGTAGAAAATCTTTACGTTTTTTGCATAAAAAATCAGGCGAACTGTCATCAAACTGCCATTTGTGCACGCTAACAATAACGTGAAAACAGCTATCTCCCGGGGGCATGCTATGAACGATCAAATGTTCGTCGAGACACTGATTATCACGTCATCGTTTTTTGCCATTGCTGTTGTGCTGGTTTTGTCCGTTCTGCTTATTGAACGGACAGGCTAGTTACGCAGTGCGGCGGAAATTGAGCAGTTCTGGTTGCGCAATGCGCAAATAATCCGTGGTTTTCAAAATAACGGATTTATCCAGCATCCCTGCATTGAAGGCGATTTCATCAAATCGTTCGAAGAGTAGAGGGTCGGCAACCAGTTTGAGTTTTGGATGGAAGCTGAAAGGGGGGATCGCGCCGAAGACACAGCCTGTGAGTTCATCGACTTCCGCCGGGCTGGCCAACGAAGCGCGTAATCCGCCTATATGGCTGGCGAGTTGGCTCAGATCGGCCTGTTGATCGGCAGCGAGGATCGCCAGAACATGTTGATTTACGCCATTGCCTTTGACTTTACATACCAGTGCCTTAGCTCCCTGGCCTAAAGCGGTGCCACGAATTTCTGACACCGCTTCACATTTACCTACCGCTTCATGGGTAACGACGCGGAAGTTAGCACCTTCTTGTGATAATAAAGCGATTAACCGCTGATGCGTCACGCTTCCTTTAGCCATTTCAGTCATTTCACGCTCCTGAGATTACAAGCAAACAACCACAGAAGGTTATCATGAACGGCTGTTTTTGTTCTGCTTATTGACATATAAACGCTCATCGGAAGCTTTATACGCATCATGTAACGTATCGTTTTCTTTCATCGCGTAAATACCGGAAGAGAAGCCGATCTCTTTCTGCGGCGCGATATGTTGCAGACGTTTTTCGATACGTTCAGGCAGTTGTGCTGCAATTTGCGGCGTCGAATCGACAAGAATGATGCAGAATTCATCGCCACCGAGTCGGATGGCATAATCACTTTTACGAATCGATTGTTTAATCGCCTGAGCTAACAACGTAATCGCTAAATCCCCTTCCTGATGACCGAGGGTGTCATTTATTAGCTTTAACTTGTCCATGTCAATTGCAATAAACATCACCGAAGAACCGGATTGCACCAGTTTCTGCAACCGCTGCTCCAGTTCAGGGGTTAAAATTTTGCGATTATACAGTCCAGTCATCGCATCACTAATATTTTCTCGCGACACATTTTGGTATAAGCGGAAGTGCATCCGCACCATATTCAGCAAAATTAACGCCGTCAAAATCCAGAACAGAACGCTTTTCCACGAAGACGTGATAAAGTAAAGAATATCAATGGATAACGAGACACGAATGCCGCCCGGTAAGTCATGGACGTAACTGACATACTGGAACAGATTATCTTCGCTCTGGTTGATGATAATGTCGCGCCCCGAATCGGTATCGGTTAGCGTGACATTGAGAAAACGCCAGAGGAGAGGGCGGTCATGAGTGTAAAAGATATTCCGCAAATTGTTTTTGTTAATATCCAGCAGCACAATCCCTTTTAGCTGCCCTGCAACATACACCGGCGTCAGCAAACTCATCACGTTCTGTTTAGTACGCTGATCCTGGTAAATGCTCGACAATACGGTACGCCCGGTAAATACCTTTTCAATATCTTTGCGATCGATACCAATACTTCCTGACTGCAGGAAGGACCAGTTATTCATCGCAAAGTATTCAACATTAACCGGCTCATAAAAATAGACATAGCGGTCATTGAGATCGAGATAATAGTGAAATTTCTCTTCGGCCATCCCAAGACCTGAACCGTAATCATCCTGGTGGCGGTTGCCTTCCACTGCCTGATCAAAAGCGGGTAATAGTGCTGCAGCTTCCACAATTGTGTCGCAGTCAGTGGATGCGGTTTGTAGTGTGCCGCGTAAGCCCGGGTATTTATGGGCAGTCAGGTTTAAGCCATGGGTATTATTGGCAGACTCAAAAGCCTCGCAGATGGCGCGCCGCTGTTCTGGCGACACTTCCGACTGCTCAGCAGCGAGAGCGCGCATCACATGCGCGGCAATACTCTGATTCTGATACTTATCATAAAGAAAGGAGGAGTCTGCTTTCTGCACGATATAGCGCAGATAGGCACTCATTGCTCTGTCGCTGGCGACAAGTTCAAAAATAAGGAAGGAAGATGTCAGCACAATGACACTTGCGGCGATAAAATGCCGGAGCATTCTATGGTGCAATTTCATGATAAATGGCACTCCTTCGGTTAGTGAAACGAGAAAACCAGATAAAGTTCGATTGCGGCCTGGCACAGGGGCGCTAATTATACTCATCTCTGCGCCGCTGGGGAGGGGAAATTTAGGGGTAATAGTAATAAATTGTATGCAAAAGCCACGCAAAAAGCATGGCTCTGAATATTTTTGCACTTAAATATGATGAATAATCACTTTGTTGCCCCCCTCGCTTTTCGCTTCGCGTAAGGCTTTATCTGCTTCCGTCATGACAAGCGAGATATTACGCGTGTCACCCGTTGAAAAAACCGTGCCAATACTGATGGTCATTTGTTCAGGAACATCATATCTGTTACTAAAGCCGGTCAGGAGTTCGACATTTTTACGCATACGTTCCGCAATGATTTTTGCCTGGGCACTATTGAGTTCGGTAAATAGCAAGCCAAACACCTCACCCTCCAGTCGCGCTAAAATATCATCAGGGCGGATGCTTTGCTGGATAATATCGACAATTGAAACCAGCACTTTATCACCCACACGATGTCCCCATTGGGCATTGATGCGTTTGAACTGATTAATATCAACCAGCATGACACAGAAGTCCTTAACAACAGGTCGCGACAATAATGACTCTACGCTGTTGAAAAAGTAGCGCCGATTATAAATATTGGTCAGCACATCATGAACTGCCAGTTTGCTGGAGAGTTGCAGTTCCTGAAAAATGTTATAAATCAGAAAAGACACAACAAACAGTTTACTGGAAACTTCAATCCCGCGACTGATATACCAGATGGTGTAATTATACTCATCCAGAGTCAGTAGAAGTAAGTTGCAGCATAGCGATGCCAGACATAATAATGCTATTAACGGCCATAGTTCGCTGGCTAATCGTGTACGCATGATAATAAAGAACAGTAAAAATGCCCACAGACAAACCAATATTTTTGTATAGTTGATTCCCCAGGTCGCAGTATGGTTGTCCGGACAGTAGTCGACGACATACAAAGAATAGTCAGCGTTATAACTGCTCAGATTGTGTGCCAGAAGGGGAAAAACTAAAAAAGGAATCAGCGCCAGCAACAGGATTCCCGTTTTTTTCTTATTGTTGTCAAGGATGTTGTCTTTTCCATAACAAAAGAGTGCCAGCGAGGTTAAACAAATAAAACTGAGTTGGCGGAAAATATAGAAAATAGAAACATCATTCGACTTTGTCTGGATCAGTGTACTGCCGTTAATTGGTTTATGGATAATTACAATGGTTTCAACTAAATAGATAAGGCCACTTAAAAATGCAAGGCTTAAAATGAGTGTTGGTAAAATTTGTTTGTTAGTGAAATATTTCATTAACATGAAAAGAAAAATGACGGCGTTAAGGAAAAACAAAGCCACAACAACCATCAGGTAATTCATCTGTGGGATGAGTTTTACATTTGTGTTTTCGTTATATAATGTGGTGATGCAAAATAAAATTAACGTCAGCAATAAACTGAAAATAAAAAAGCTTTGAGCTTTTAATTTTTGTGTACCCATAGAAACCATAAAAAGGAGAGCAATGTGAGTGCTGGATTTTATTGATGGCAGAGATATATAGTTTTGACCAGGATCAATTTTCGTTAACGATAAAAAATATTTAAAGAATAACCCCATGGAAATACGTGTTGACTGAATCATTTTTCCGAATGATTGTTTTCTGGAACTAAATTATGTAAAGGTTATGCTGTCATATTTAAAGCGATTGTAAGCTAATGTATGTAATAAATGAGATAATTTACAGTAAGCTAAAAATCAGCCAGGCGATAATGACCTGGCTGATAGTTTTAGTCTTTAGCTGTTGCATTTTGTTTATGAAACAGTTCACGGAACACCGGATAAATATCATCCTGGTCGCGGATGTGCTGCATCGCAAAGTTGTCGAAAGTAGATTGCAGATGCTCATATTCTCGCCACAATGTCTGATGTGCACGACGGGTAATTTCGATATAGCTGTAATAACGAACAACAGGTAATAATTTTTTCGCCAGGATTTCATGGCAAAGCGGAGAGTCATCGGCCCAGTTATCGCCGTCCGATGCTTGTGCAGCGTAAATATTCCACTGTGCCGGGTTATAACGCTCTTTCACTACCTCATCCATCAGTTTCAGGGCGCTGGAAACGATGGTGCCGCCTGTTTCCTGCGAGTAGAAAAACTCATGTTCATCGACTTCTTTCGCCTGGGTATGATGGCGGATGTATACGACTTCCACGTTCTTATACGTTCTGCTGAGGAACAGATACAGCAGAATATAAAAACGCTTAGCCATATCTTTAGTGGATTGATCCATTGAACCGGAAACGTCCATCAGGCAAAACATCACTGCCTGGCTGGAGGGATCGGGCCGCTTCTCGTAGTTCTTGTAACGTAAATCGAAGGTGTCAATAAAAGGGACGCGTTCAATTTTGGCACGTAATTCTGCAATTTCTTTGCGCAGACGTTCCTCTTCCAGCAGCTGCGCAGGTTCACTGTTGCTGATGATGGCCAAATTCTCTTCCAGTGCATGAAGTTCCCGCCGCTTGCCTGCCGTCATGGCTGTGCGTCGCGCCAGTGAGTTCTGCAAGGAGCGCACAACGCTGATATTTGCCGGAACGCCGTTAGCGGTATAACCCGCCCGATGCGTTTTATATTCGGTCAGCTGGCGTTGTTGGTTTTGTTTCAGATTCGGTAAGGCCAAATCTTCAAAGAGCAAATCAAGATACTCATCTTTCGAAATCTGAAAGACAAATTCATCCTGACCTTCACCATCCTGGCTGGCCTGGCCCTGACCACTGCCGGAACCTCCGCCGCCACCCTGGGGACGTTCAATTCGGTCGTTCTGGACGAAATGGTCATTGCCCGGATGCACGCGGTGGCGCAGACCGCCACGCCCCTGATGAAACATCGGTTCGCTAATATCTTCCGTGGGAATGGATACGGATTCGCCGCTGTCGACGTCAGTCACCGAACGCTTATTAATGGCCTCGGAGATCGACTGTTTAATTTGCGCTTTATAACGGCGTAAAAAACGCTGGCGATTCACCATGCTTTTGTTTTTGCCGTTCAGACGCCGGTCAATAAACCAGGTCATATGCCCCCCGTACTACATTTGCCAACTGTATGCTACGCCTGTGTTGCCGCTTCTCAGGCCCACGGTTCGCTGTCGTTGTAGGCCCGGTAACATGTGTACCGGGCCAGGGTTGTTAAGACGATTTACGTACGCGCAAATACCATTCGCACAGTAAACGCACCTGTTTACGGGTGTAGCCTTTTTCCATCATACGGTCGACAAAGTCGTCGTGTTTCTTCTGCTCGTCGGTTGACGTTTTGGCGTTAAACGAGATAACCGGCAACAGCTCCTCGGTATTGGAGAACATTTTCTTCTCGATAACCGTGCGCAGTTTTTCATAGCTGGTCCAGTTCGGATTGCGTCCGCTGTTATTCGCTCTGGCGCGCAGTACGAAGTTAACAATCTCGTTGCGGAAATCTTTTGGATTACTGATCCCCGCCGGTTTCTCGATTTTCTCCAGCTCGGCGTTAAGAGACTCGCGGTCAAACAGCTGCCCGGTATCCGGATCGCGATACTCCTGATCCTGAATCCAGAAATCCGCGTAGGTAACATAACGGTCGAAAATGTTTTGCCCATATTCGGAATAGGATTCAAGGTAGGCCGTCTGGATCTCTTTGCCGATAAACTCGGCATATTTCGGGATCAGATAACCTTTCAGGAACTCCAGATAGCGTTCTGCCTGCTCTTGTGGGAACTGCTCGCGCTCGATCTGCTGTTCCAGTACGTAGAACAGATGGACCGGGTTTGCCGCCACTTCTACATGATCGAAGTTGAACACGCGGGAGAGGATCTTAAACGCAAAACGCGTCGACAGACCGTTCATCCCTTCATCGACACCGGCGTAGTCACGATATTCCTGATACGACTTGGCTTTGGGATCGGTGTCTTTCAGACTTTCGCCATCATAAACCCGCATCTTTGAATAAATGCTGGAGTTTTCTGGCTCTTTAAGGCGCGAAAGAATGGAAAAACGTGACAGCGTTTCCAGCGTGCCAGGGGCGCAGGGGGCGTGAGTCAATTCACTGTGATTAAGCAATTTCTCGTAGATTTTGATCTCTTCGGAAATGCGTAAGCAATACGGCACCTTCACGATGTAAACACGGTCGAGGAAGGCTTCGTTGTTTTTGTTATTACGGAAAGTGACCCATTCGGATTCGTTCGAGTGGGCGAGAATAATCCCGTTGAACGGCAGGGCGGAGATACCTTCCGTCCCGTTGTAGTTACCTTCCTGAGTGGCGGTTAACAGCGGATGCAGCACTTTTATCGGTGCTTTAAACATCTCGACAAATTCCATGATCCCTTGGTTGGCGCGGCACAGCGCACCGGAATAGCCGTAGGCGTCCGGGTCATTCTGCGCGTAGTGTTCGAGTTTACGAATATCGACTTTCCCAACCAGCGCGGAGATGTCCTGGTTGTTCTCATCACCGGGTTCCGTTTTGGCGATAGCAATTTGTTGCAGAATTGACGGCCAGACCTTCACTACCCGGAACTTAGTGATATCGCCACCAAATTCATGCAGGCGTTTTGCCGCCCATGGCGACATGATGGTGCCGAGATAACGGCGAGGAATGCCATACTCTTTTTCCAGAATCTGAGCATCTTCCTGCGGATTGAAAAGACAGAACGGATGATCGTTGACCGGGCTACGCTCACCGTTGGCGCTCAATACATAAATCGGTACGAGCTGCATTAATGATTTCAGTCGCTCAGCAAGCGATGATTTACCCCCACCCACAGGCCCCAGCAGATACAGGATTTGTTTCTTCTCTTCCAGCCCCTGAGCCGCGTGTTTCAGATAAGAGACAATCTGTTCAATCGCGTCTTCCATGCCGTAAAACTCTTCAAACGCCGGATAACGTGCAATGACCCGGTTAGAAAAGAGTCGAGAAAGTCTGGGTTCCTGGGCTGTATCGACCATGACAGGCTCACCGATAGCCATCAATAGCCGCTCAGCCGCGTTGGCATAAGCACTGCGATCTTGCCGACAAGTGGTAAGAAACTCCTGCAGTGTGAACTCTTCGTCCTTGGCAGCTTCATATCGCTGGCGATAGTGATCGAATATATTCATGGTATGCCGTCCTTTCGTTTTTTAGCACAGGTTAAGAGCCGTTCATATGAATAGTAGAGGCTCCCGGAAGAGGTAAACTGAACGACGTCTCTTGCTAAAACACAGCAACTCTCATGCCATTTTATCGACGATGAGAACAACGTGCCCGATGATACACCTTCAAAATTAAGCGTAGATGGCAAATGGAAAACTTGCCTGCACGGCTTTCTTAATTTCAATGGCATATCAACAACTCATCCATAAATTTTGCATAATTAATGTAAAGACCAGGGTAGCCAGTAACGCTAAATTCATTTGGCTGTAAGCGCGGTGTCATCCGCGTCAGGAAAATTAAACAGTTACTTTAAAAAATGAAAACGTAAAAAGGTTGGGTTTCGATGTATTGACGGGTAAACTTTGTCGCCCGCTAAACATTTGTTTAAGGAATGATTAATTGTGACCAAACTCAAACTTCTGGCACTTGGAGTGCTTATCGCAACGTCTGCAGGCGTAGCGCACGCTGAAGGTAAATTTTCCCTGGGCGCAGGCGTAGGTGTCGTTGAGCACCCATATAAAGATTACGATACCGATGTTTACCCAGTACCGGTAATCAACTATGAAGGCGATAACTTCTGGTTCCGTGGCTTAGGTGGTGGTTACTACCTGTGGAATGACGCAACGGATAAACTTTCAATTACCGCTTACTGGTCGCCGCTTTACTTCAAAGCGAAAGACAGTGGCGATCACCAAATGCGTCACCTGGATGACCGTAAGAGCACCATGATGGCTGGTCTGTCTTATGCTCACTTTACCCAGTACGGTTACCTGCGTACCACCCTGGCTGGCGATACCCTGGATAACAGCAACGGCATTGTCTGGGATATGGCCTGGTTGTATCGTTACACCAACGGTGGCCTGACCGTGACTCCGGGTATTGGTGTGCAGTGGAACAGCGAAAACCAGAACGAATACTATTATGGCGTATCGCGCAAAGAGTCCGCTCGCAGCGGTCTGCGTGGCTATAACCCGAACGACAGCTGGAGCCCTTACCTGGAGCTGAGCGCCAGCTACAACTTCCTCGGCGACTGGAGTGTTTACGGTACCGCGCGCTATACCCGTCTGTCTGATGAAGTTACTGACAGCCCGATGGTGGATAAATCCTGGACTGGCCTGATTTCTACCGGGATCACCTACAAATTCTGATAATGCATCTTTCCAGGGCATTTTGTGCATAAAAACAGGGCGTCACGCCCTGTTTTGCATTACGGTGGTGCAATACCTGGGAGGAAACAATGCAACAAAAAATGATTCAATTTAGTGGCGATGTCTCACTGCCAGCCATAGGGCAGGGAACATGGTATATTGGCGAAGATGCCAGTCAGCGCAAAACAGAAGTTGCTGCACTACGCGCGGGCATTGAACTCGGTTTAACCCTCATTGATACCGCCGAAATGTATGCCGATGGCGGTGCCGAAAAGGTGGTTGGGGAAGCATTAACCGGTCTGCGCGATAACGTCTTTCTCGTCTCTAAAGTCTATCCGTGGAATGCTGGCGGGCAAAAAGCGATAAATGCATGCGAAGCCAGTTTACGCCGTCTCAATACTGATTATCTCGATCTCTACTTATTACACTGGTCTGGCAGTTTCGCTTTTGAAGAGACTGTTGCAGCGATGGAAAAATTGATCGCCCAGGGAAAAATCCGCCGCTGGGGCGTTTCTAACCTTGATTATGCTGATATGCAGGAACTCTGGCAGCTGCCGGGGGGAAATCAGTGTGCCACTAATCAGGTGCTTTACCACCTCGGTTCACGAGGGATTGAGTACGATCTCCTTCCCTGGTGCCAGCAACAGCAGATGCCGGTGATGGCTTACAGTCCATTAGCCCAGGCCGGGCGGTTGCGCAATGGACTGTTAAAAAACGCGGTAGTCAACGAAATTGCACATGCTCACAATATCAGCGCGGCACAAGTATTGTTGGCGTGGGTGATCAGTCATCATGGTGTGATGGCGATTCCAAAAGCGGCCACGATTGCCCATGTCCAACAAAATGCAGCTGCGCTTGAGGTCGAACTTTCGTCAGCGGAATTAGCTATGCTGGATAAGGCATATCCGGCACCAAAAGGAAAAACTGCGCTGGATATGGTGTGATGTTGATACGTGCCGGATGCATCGCACCCGGCACACAACATTAGCGCAAATTAACGTTTGGCAACGCGAATGGATTGCGCCAGATGTGCTGGTTTCTCTTTGGTGACTTTTTGCGTTTCTGAAGCGTAAGCCGTTTCTACACAAACAAAGGTCTTGTAGCCATCGTCCGGCATGTCGCCCATGCTAACTGAAAGCGCCGGTCCCGGGTTCCAGCCGACAACGTTCAGATGATGCTGGTGGCCTACGGCGATAATACGATTCAGCGCTTCATCATTAATCACGCTGCAATCTTGCGGATTCAGATACACGCGATCGGTACGGTCAGGGAAGGTCTGAATACCATCGGTCAGTACATCTTCTTTCGCGTCATTCACTTTATCAATGAAGCGATCGCCCAGCCCACTGACGCTTACCTTAGCGATATCACCCACGTTAAAGTAGGTATGCAGAGCAGAGGTGGTTTCAAATTCGCCGTGTGCTTCAAGATCGATTTCACAGGTTTTACCCACGCGGAAATGCGCTAACAGCGTAAAGTCGTGCGGCCAGAATTTTTTCGTCTCTTCGCTTTGTGTCAATTCAAAAGTCAGCGCTACGCCATCAGCATCTTCACGATGTGATTTCAGCGTCCACGGCAGGTTGCGGGCAAAACCGTGCGCAGGCAGGCCTTGTTGTGCCGCCGGACCAAACCACGGCCAGCAAACCGGTACGCCACCGCGAATAGCGACGCCATTTTTGAACGGTGTGTTGTTGCTCAACCACAGAACTTCTTCTTCACCCGCAGGTTTCCACGAGAGAAGGTGTGCGCCCTGTAATGCAAAAGAGGCTTTTACCTGGGGATGATCGACCACAATGAGGTCCAGTTCATCCAGTTTACGACGGGAGAGGACAGGGGAGATTTGTTCGATGACCGGAAGGGCAAAAATTTTCTTAATCATGACGCAGTCCTTTAACTTCATTTTATCAGGTAAAAAAAAGAGCGACCGAAGTCGCTCTTTTTAGATCACAGTGTCATCTCAACTTATTTGGAGATGTGAGCGATCAGGTCCAGAACTTTGTTGGAGTAACCGGTTTCGTTGTCGTACCAGGATACCAGTTTCACGAAGTTGTCGTTCAGAGCGATACCAGCTTTAGCATCGAACACGGAAGTGCAAACTTCGCCGTTGAAATCGGTAGATACTACGTCATCTTCGGTGTAGCCCAGAACGCCTTTCATTTCGCCTTCAGCAGCAGCTTTAACGGCAGCTTTGATCTGCTCGTAAGTTGCAGCTTTTTCCAGACGAACGGTCAGGTCAACTACGGATACGTTCGGGGTCGGAACGCGGAACGCCATACCAGTCAGTTTGCCATTCAGTTCTGGCAGTACTTTACCTACAGCTTTAGCAGCACCGGTAGAGGACGGAATGATGTTCTGGGAAGCGCCGCGGCCGCCGCGCCAGTCTTTGTGAGACGGGCCATCAACGGTTTTCTGAGTAGCGGTAGTAGCGTGAACGGTGGTCATCAGACCTTCGATGATGCCGAAGTTATCGTTGATAACTTTAGCCAGCGGAGCCAGGCAGTTGGTGGTGCAGGAAGCGTTGGAAACGATGTCCTGGCCAGCATATTTGTCGAAGTTAGCGCCTTTAACGAACATCGGAGTGTTGTCTTTAGACGGACCAGTCATAACCACTTTCTTCGCACCAGCGGTGATGTGTTTACGAGCAGTTTCGTCAGTCAGGAACAGACCAGTTGCTTCAGCGACAACGTCAACACCAACTTCGTCCCATTTCAGGTTAGCCGGATCACGTTCAGCGGTAACACGGATTTTTTTACCGTTAACGATCAGATGACCGTCTTTCACTTCAACGGTACCGTCGAAACGGCCGTGAGTGGAGTCATATTTCAGCATGTATGCCATGTAATCAGCGTCTAACAGGTCGTTGATTGCAACGATCTCGATGTCAGAACGTTTCTGAGCAGCACGGAAAACAATGCGACCGATACGGCCAAAACCGTTGATACCTACTTTGATAGTCATATATTCCACCAGCTATTTGTTAGTGAATAAAAGGTTGCCTGTAAAATTACAAAAACCTTACGCAGCGTCAAGCGGAATCGTGTCAATCATTGCGACAAATCAATCCTGTGCCTAAGCATTACGCGACTGACTCGCCTCACTCTTCCTTTGGGCTTGAGACCACATGGGGTCGGCGCCCCGAATTTTAAAGGGCAATTACGATAAAAATGTGATTTTCATCACGATTTAGGTGCAGCCATTTCGTCGAGATCAAGTTTAGGACAAAATTTTGCCAGTTGGTGTTAATGTTTTGTTAGAATCAGTCACGTAATGTGAGCACGATTAAAGTGAGATGTGAGCAAATGGCTAATAAACCTTCGGCAGAAGAACTGAAAAAAAATTTGTCCGAGATGCAGTTTTACGTGACGCAGAATCATGGGACAGAACCGCCATTTACGGGTCGTTTACTGCATAACAAGCGTGACGGCGTATATCACTGTTTGATCTGCGATGCCCCGCTGTTTCATTCCGAAACCAAGTATGATTCCGGCTGTGGCTGGCCCAGTTTCTACGAACCGGTGAGTGAAGAATCCATTCGTTATATCAAAGACTTGTCACATGGAATGCAGCGCATAGAAATTCGTTGCGGTAACTGTGATGCCCATCTGGGGCATGTCTTTCCCGACGGGCCGCAACCAACAGGCGAACGTTATTGTGTTAACTCTGCTTCTTTACGCTTCACTGATGGCGAAAACGGCGAAGAAATCAACGGTTGAAAAAACGATTCAGCAACTTATTCCACAGGAGCGGAAAAATTATGAATCTTGATGACATTATCAACAGCATGACGCCTGAGGTATACCAGCGTTTGTCGACCGCCGTTGAACTGGGGAAATGGCCTGATGGCGTTGCGTTGACCGAGGAACAAAAAGAGAATTGCCTGCAACTGGTGATGCTGTGGCAAGCCCGCCATAATACCGAAGCACAGCATATGACAATTGACACAAATGGTCAGATGGTCATGAAGAGCAAACAGCAGTTAAAAGAAGATTTTGGTATCTCAGCAAAGCCTATTGCTATGTTTAAGTGAATGAGTTATCTAGTATTTAAGCCTGTTATTAAGGGAGGGCAAATATACTTGTTAGGACGTCGTGTTTTAGCTGCAAGTAGGTTAAATGCAACACTGACAAGTATTATCTGGCCTACAATGTCATTGAGGAAATGTAGGCCAGAGATGAATTCAACTAATATTACCCCTGCGTCTCTTCCCAGTCTGCCAGCGTATATAGCGTTGCCCCAGCTGCTGACATCTCCATAAACGCGTGCGCACTGTCCTGGGGCTGGATATTCACGCCACGACAACCATCGGTAATCACGTTCACCTTATAACCTAACTGTAACGCGTCCAGCACGGTAAACTTCACGCAATAGTCAGTAGCCAGGCCCATAACGATCAATTCATCGATTTCATGATCGCGTAACCAGTCATCGAGAGAGGTTTTCTGCCGACGGCCGTTATCAAAAAAGGCACTGTAACTGTCAACTAAACGATTTTCGCCTTTATGGAACACCGCTGCGATCGCTTTTTGGTTCAGTAACGGATGTAATTGTGCGCCTTCACTGTTCTGCACACAGTGATCTGGCCAGAAGGTTTGTGGCAAACCGTCGAGTTGGCCTGGCGTATAAGGCTCTACACCGTGCTGACTGGCAAAACTGCCGTGATTCGCCGGATGCCAGTCCTGGCTGGCGATAACCGCTTCTCCGCGCGACTGGCACCAGTCAATAAGGCGGTTAGCAACCTCCACCGTACTGTCACCTTCCGGTACGGCGAGCGCGCCACCAGCACAGAAATCATTTTGTAAATCGACCAGTAACAGGGCGCGATGGGGCATTGCAGTCTCCTTAATCATCCGGCGTCAGTTCGCCGCGCAGGTTTTGGCTCATGGCCTTGCGAATGGTTTCAGTATCCAGTTCCTGGCTCAGCAGGTAATGCAGTTTGGTTAGCGTGGCTTCTACAGTCATATCTGCACCGCCAATAACGCCGGCATGGGCGAGGGCGTTACCGGTGGCATAACCACCCATATTCACTTTACCGGACATACATTGTGTCAGGTTGACCACCACAATACCGCGATCGCTGGCTTCTTGTAATTCCTGCAGGAAGGCTTTGTTTTGTGGCGCATTACCCACGCCATAGGAGCGCAGAATCAATGCTTTCACCGGTTGGCGCAGAAAATTGCGCACGACATCAGCAGAAATCCCCGGATAAATCGTCACTACGCCAATTGGTTGTGGCGTGATTGGATGAACGATTAATTCCCCTTCACCGTGCGGGGCGGGTGGCGTATTCAAACGACGAATATGGATACCAGCTTCCAGTAACGGAGGAAGGTTTGGAGAGGCAAACGCATCAAAACCATCGGCATGGGCTTTGGTAGTGCGGTTGCCGCGATACAATCGGTTATTGAAAAAGAGCGTTACTTCGTTGATCGGATAATTCGCCGCAACGTACAACGCATTCAGCAGATTAATTTGTCCGTCAGAGCGTAACTCAGCCAGCGGGATTTGTGACCCTGTCACAATGACCGGTTTACCGAGATTCTCGAGCATGAACGACAGCGCAGAGGCGGTATACGCCATCGTGTCGGTACCGTGTAGAATGACAAAACCATCATAGTCGTCATAGTGCGCTTTAATATCTTCAGCAATATGCTGCCAGTCTTCCGGCGTCATATCAGAAGAATCCATCAACGGCGTATATTCATGAATGGTGAAATCTGGCATCTCCGGGCGATGGAATTCCGGCATCAGCGCCAGTTGGCGTTGTAGATGACCTGACACCGGAATATAACCCTGCTCGGAACGCTGCATCCCGATGGTCCCGCCCGTGTAGGCGACGTAAATTGATTTCTTTTGCATGATATTGATATGAATGATATCGAAAGAGCAAAAGTATATACGTGAGGCAGGAGGAGCGCACCTGATACTATGCGGATAAGGAAATATGGGTCGAGACAGCGGGAAGAGGATTCGTCGAGGTAAAAAATAATGTGGCCGACGATCTGTCGGCCACTCAGTACAAGACTTAACGCACGTTGGCGCAGGTCAGGCAAAACGCATAACGGTTTTGTGGGTCGTTAAACGCGGCCAGCTTGTCGCTTTCACTTTTAACGGTAGAGGCTACCGAGGCAAGCGGTGCAGGTAACATGGCCTGGAACGCATCTGGCAACATTGCCCGGACAGAACCAGACATGTTGTCCATCACTTTGTCGAAGAAGGTCGGTTCATCAACGTAGTATTCCAGATGCCACTGTTTCACTTTTGCCAGCTCTGCTGCTTTGGCAACCGCATCATCGAAATCCCCGAGACTATCGACCAGCCCGTTAGCTTTTGCATCCTGACCGGTCCAGACGTGGCCCTGGGCGATTTTATCAATTTGCTCCGGCGTCGAATGACGCGCATCAGCAACCAGCGTGATAAAGCGTTTATAGCCATTCTCAATGCTTAATTGCATCATCTGCTGCGCTTCCGGCGGCAGTGCCCTGGTGATAGAAACATCCGCCAGCGGTGAAGTTGAGACACCATCAGTATGAACACCAATCGAATCCAGACTATTTTCTACGGTGGTGATCACGCCGAAGATACCGATAGAACCGGTCAGGGTGCTGGGGTTAGCCACAATGTAATTAGCTGGCGTGGAAATCCAGTAACCACCAGATGCCGCCATGCCGCCCATCGATACAACCACAGGCTTACCCGCTGCCCGGGCTGCTGCCAGTTCAGCGCGAATCACTTCAGACGCGGTAACGCTGCCGCCTGGGCTATTAACACGCAGGACAATCGCTTTCACTTTCGGGTCAAGGCGAGCGTCGCGGATTTGTGCCGCAGTGGTATCACCGCCAACATTCCCCTGAGTTTCCTCGCCATCCATAATTGCGCCATTAGCGAAGACGACACCGATGCTGTCACCGGTATCTGCCGGCGTTTTCAATGCGTAATCGTAATAACTGATGGCGCGATAATTTTTATCAGTCTTACTCCAGCCGAACTCTTTGGTCAGAGCTTTTTCGATTTCGGCACTCGATGCCAGTGCATCGACCAGCTTGTTTTCCAGTGCATATTTCGCGGTATCGCCACCGGTTTTGGTTAAACCCTCAAGCAACCCTTGCGCGCCAGGGAATACCTGCTGAGCAGGGATCTGCCGGTTAGCGGCAACAGTATTCAGATAGTTTTGCCACAGCTCACCAATCCAGCGGCTGTCAGCTTCGCGGGCTGCCGGTGACATATCATCACGAATAAACGGTTCAACGGCAGATTTATACGTACCCACGCGGAACACATGGGTGGAAACTTTCAGCTTATCCAGCAACGATTTGTAGTACAGACCGTTGGTAGCAAAACCGTGCAGATCAACCACGCCTTGCGGTGACAGCCAAATTTTATTGGCGAAACTGGCGAGATAATATTGCCCCTGGCTGTAGTTCTCGCCAACGGCATAAACCGGTTTCCCGCTGTCACGAAACTCTTTCAGGGCTTTGCCGATGTACTGCATAGACGGCTGGTCGCCGCCTGCGAAGTTTTTCAGATCCATCACGATACCGGTGATATTGCGGTCGTCCTTCGCCTGGCGAATGGTGTTGACGATATCAAACAGTGAGTTTTCCTGCAGACGATCGGAACTGGCACCAAGCAGCTGGCGGCTTAATTTACTAAACCGCTGAGAACTGTCGGGTTTATCGACGATCACACCAGAAATGTCCAGCAGCAGTGCGCCACGACTGGCCGTTTCTTTCGAATCACCACCACTGACCTGCATCCAGATCCCCACACCAACCAGTACGAGGAAAATAAAGAACAGGTTAAGTACCATTTCACGGACGAAATTCAGCAGACGCCACGTCCATTTAAAAAATCCGGCAATAAATCGCCAAAGGGTTCGCATGTATTCTCCCAACTTAAGGTCACACCTGTCACAGGCGCAATAGATGTGGTTATCGTAATGACCCAACCGGCACTTGTCAGCAGGAATTGCGGACTGTGCTGTAACAAAATCCACTCTCGTGTTAATTTTGTGAATAAATATCACGACAGGAGTTAATCAAATGGATGCACTCGAACTATTGATCAATCGCCGTAGCGCCTCCCGCCTGGCTGAACCCGCGCCAACGGGTGAACAACTGCAAAACATCCTGCGTGCGGGTATGCGTGCGCCGGACCATAAGTCCATGCAACCGTGGCATTTTTTTGTGATTGAAGGGGAAGGGCGCGAGCGTTTCAGCGCCGTACTGGAACAGGGGGCGATTGCTGCCGGTAGTGATGACAAAGCTATCGACAAAGCCCGTAATGCGCCGTTCCGCGCACCGCTCATCATCACGGTGGTGGCGAAATGCGAAGAAAATCATAAAGTCCCGCGATGGGAACAGGAAATGTCTGCCGGATGCGCGGTCATGGCGATGCAAATGGCAGCCGTTGCCCAAGGATTTGGCGGCATCTGGCGCAGTGGCGCATTAACTGAAAGTCCGGTAGTGCGTGAAGCATTCGGTTGCCGTGAGCAGGATAAAATTGTCGGTTTTCTCTACCTCGGCACGCCGCAGTTGAAAGCATCTACGTCGATTAACGTCCCGGACCCGACGCCGTTTGTAACTTATTTCTGATAATTGTCGCGAAACTGTCTGGATTGTGAGCAAAGGCGCAGGAATTCAGACACTCTCACTTATCACTTCACGGAATGAGGGTTACCATACCCGGATTGCATTGACAGGAGATGTCCATGAGCGAGAACTCGATTCGTTTGACCCAATACAGCCACGGAGCTGGTTGCGGCTGTAAAATTTCCCCAAAAGTGTTGGAAACCATCCTGCACAGTGAGCAGGCGAAGTTTGTTGATCCGAATTTGCTTGTGGGTAATGAGACCCGCGACGATGCGGCGGTGTACGATCTGGGCAATGGCACCAGCGTTATCAGTACCACCGACTTCTTTATGCCGATCGTTGATAATCCTTTCGATTTTGGCCGCATTGCGGCGACTAACGCCATCAGCGATATCTTCGCGATGGGGGGCAAACCGATTATGGCGATTGCGATCCTCGGCTGGCCGATTAACAAACTTTCCCCGGAAATTGCCCGCGAAGTAACCGAAGGTGGACGCTATGCATGCCGTCAGGCGGGTATTGCGCTGGCTGGCGGTCACTCCATCGATGCGCCGGAGCCGATTTTTGGTCTGGCGGTAACGGGGATCGTACCGACCGAGCGGGTGAAGAAAAACAGTACCGCACAAGCCGGATGCAAACTGTTCCTGACGAAACCGCTGGGGATCGGCGTTCTTACCACGGCTGAGAAAAAATCACTGTTGAAACCAGAACATCAGGGACTGGCGACGGAAGTGATGTGCCGGATGAACATCGCAGGTGCGTCCTTTGCCAACATCGAAGGCGTAAAAGCGATGACCGACGTTACTGGTTTTGGTCTGCTGGGCCATTTGAGCGAAATGTGTCAGGGCGCAGGTGTGCAGGCGCGCGTTGACTATGACGCGATCCCAAAATTGCCGGGGGTTGAAGAGTACATTAAGTTGGGCGCAGTGCCTGGCGGCACCGAACGTAACTTTGCCAGCTACGGTCATCTGATGGGTGAAATGCCGCGTGAAGTGCGCGATCTGCTGTGCGATCCGCAAACTTCTGGCGGTTTGCTGCTGGCGGTCATGCCGGAAGCAGAAAATGAGGTTAAAACTACAGCCGCCGAGTTTGGCATTGAACTGACGGCGATTGGCGAACTGGTGCCAGCGCGCGGCGGTCGTGCCATGGTTGAGATCCGTTAATTCAATGCGGTTGTTTATTGCCGAAAAACCGAGTCTGGCGCGCGCCATTGCTGATGTCCTGCCCAAACCGCACCGTAAAGGCGATGGCTTTATCGAGTGCGGTAATGGTCAGGTGGTGACCTGGTGTATCGGTCACCTGCTTGAGCAGGCGCAGCCAGACGCCTACGACAGCCGCTATGCGCGCTGGAATCTTGCGGATTTGCCGATTGTCCCGGAAAAGTGGCAATTACAGCCCCGACCCTCCGTGACCAAACAACTTAACGTCATCAAACGCTTCCTGCATGAAGCCAGCGAAATCGTTCACGCCGGGGACCCGGATCGTGAAGGGCAATTGCTGGTGGATGAAGTGCTGGACTATCTGCAACTGGCACCGGAAAAGCGCCAGCAGGTGCAGCGTTGCTTGATAAACGACCTGAACCCGCAGGCGGTTGAGCGGGCGATCGACCGTCTTCGTTCCAACAGTGAGTTTGTGCCATTGTGCGTTTCTGCGCTGGCGCGAGCGCGTGCCGACTGGCTGTACGGCATCAATATGACCCGTGCGTATACCATTCTCGGTCGCAATGCCGGTTATCAGGGCGTACTTTCCGTGGGACGCGTGCAGACACCCGTGCTCGGGCTGGTGGTGCGCCGCGATGAAGAGATTGAAAACTTCGTGGCGAAAGACTTCTTTGAAGTCAAAGCGCATATCGTGACACCTGCCGATGAGCGGTTTACCGCTATCTGGCAACCGAGCGAAGCGTGTGAACCGTACCAGGATGAAGAAGGGCGCTTGTTACATCGTCCACTGGCGGAGCATGTGGTTAACCGCATTAGTGGTCAACCGGCTATTGTCACCAGCTATAACGATAAACGGGAATCAGAATCCGCGCCGCTGCCGTTTTCGCTTTCGGCGTTGCAGATTGAAGCGGCAAAACGCTTTGGTCTGAGCGCGCAGAACGTGCTTGATATCTGCCAGAAGCTGTACGAAACACACAAGTTAATCACTTATCCGCGTTCCGATTGTCGCTATTTGCCAGAAGAACATTTTGCCGGACGCCACGCGGTGATGAATGCCATCAGCGTTCATGCACCAGATCTGTTGCCGCAGCCAGTGGTAGATCCAGATATACGCAACCGCTGTTGGGATGACAAAAAGGTCGATGCGCACCACGCCATCATTCCGACCGCACGGAGTTCTGCGATCAACCTGACGGAGAACGAAGCGAAGGTCTATAACCTGATTGCCCGTCAGTATCTGATGCAGTTCTGCCCGGATGCGGTGTTCCGCAAGTGTGTTATCGAACTGGACATTGCCAAAGGCAAATTTGTCGCTAAAGCGCGTTTTCTTGCTGAAGCAGGTTGGCGCGCGCTGTTAGGCAGCAAAGAGCGCGATGAAGAAAACGACGGCACGCCATTGCCTGTGGTGGCGAAAGGCGATGAGTTGCTGTGTGAAAAAGGTGAAGTGGTAGAGCGGCAAACCCAGCCGCCGCGCCATTTTACCGATGCAACACTGCTTTCGGCGATGACCGGGATTGCGCGCTTTGTGCAGGACAAAGATCTGAAAAAGATCCTTCGTGCGACCGATGGTCTGGGGACAGAAGCAACGCGTGCCGGGATTATTGAACTGTTGTTCAAGCGTGGTTTCCTCACCAAAAAAGGGCGCTATATCCACTCCACCGACGCCGGAAAAGCGTTATTCCATTCGCTGCCAGAAATGGCTACGCGACCGGACATGACCGCGCACTGGGAATCGGTGCTGACGCAAATCAGCGAAAAGCAGTGTCGCTATCAGGACTTTATGCAGCCGCTGGTGGGGACGCTATATCAGCTTATTGATCAAGCCAAACGTACTCCGGTGCGGCAGTTTCGCGGCATTGTGGCTCCGGGCAGTGGTGGCAGTGCTGATAAGAAAAAGGCTGCACCGCGTAAACGTAGTGCGAAAAAAAGTCCGCCAGCAGATGAAGCCGGAAGCGGGGCGATAGCGTAAGCGAGCGAATCTTTCGTGCTATTCGAGTCATATTCTGAAATATCCAGCGGATCAAGAAAATTCGTTGGATATTTTTTTGCATGGATAAAATTATCGCCTCTAAAGTATGTAATAACAGGGAATGTGATGAAAAAAGTTTTATTACAAAACCATCCTGGGAGCGAGAAGTATTCTTTTAATGGCTGGGAAATATTTAATAGTAATTTTGAACGGATGATTAAAGAAAATAAGGCCATGCTGCTTTGTAAGTGGGGGGGGTATTTAACATGTGTTGTCGCTGTAATGTTTGTATTCGCAGCGATAACATCCAACGGTTTGAATGAAAGAGGCCTGATTACTGCGGGATGCTCTTTTCTTTATCTATTAATTATGATGGGGCTTATTGTTCGGGCCGGTTTTAAAGCAAAAAAAGAACAACTGCATTATTATCAGGCTAAAGGTATTGAGCCGCTCAGTATCGAGAAGTTACAGGCGCTACAATTGATCGCACCTTATCGATTCTATCATAAGCAATGGTCTGAAACGCTGGAGTTCTGGCCGCGAAAGCCTGAACCTGGCAAAGATACCTTCCAATATCATGTGCTTCCTTTTGACTCGATCGATATCATAAGTAAAAGACGCGAGTCTTTAGAGGATCAATGGGGTATCGAAGATAGCGAAAGTTATTGTGCCTTAATGGAGCATTTTCTTTCTGGCGACCATGGAGCCAATACCTTTAAAGCAAACATGGAGGAAGCCCCAGAGCAGGTTATCGCCTTGTTGAATAAATTTGCTGTTTTTCCCTCAGACTATATCTCTGATTGCGCTAATAATCGCTCCGGTAAATCCTCGGCGAAGCTAATATGGGCGGCGGAATTATCATGGATGATCTCGATATCAAGCACAGCTTTTCAAAACGGGACAATTGAAGAAGAACTGGCCTGGCATTATATAATGCTTGCTTCTCGAAAGGCGCACGAGTTGTTCGAAAGCGAAGAAGATTATCAAAAAAATAGTCTAATGGGATTTCTTTACTGGCATATCTGCTGCTATCGCAGAAAGTTAACGGATGCTGAACTTGAAGCGTGTTATCGTTACGACAAGCAGTTTTGGGAGCACTACAGTAAGAAATGCCGTTGGCCCATAAGAAATGTTCCCTGGGGAGCATCATCCGTTAAATACTCATAAACGCCTGAAATTTTGCCGGGGGCGCTGCGCTTGCCCGGCCTACATTAGAGCGTAACTGCAATGAATTGTGCCCATTTGTAGGCCTGATAAGCGTAGCGCCATCAGGCATTTACAACTTAAATCACACCCTGCGCCAGCATCGCATCGGCAACCTTCACAAAACCGGCAATGTTCGCGCCCTGCACGTAGTTGGTTTGCTCACCTTCACCACCATGCTCAACACAGGCATGGTGGATATCCAGCATGATGTGATGCAAACGTGCGTCAACTTTCTCGGCTTTCCAGCCCAGGCGCGCAGCGTTTTGTGCCATTTCCAGGCCCGACGTTGCTACACCGCCAGCATTAGCCGCTTTACCCGGTGCAAACAGTACGCCTGCCTGCTGGAACAGTTCAGTCGCTTCGATGGTGGTCGGCATATTTGCCCCTTCAGCGACGGCTTTAACGCCATTGGCGATAAGCTGATGCGCGGCGTCAACATCCAGTTCGTTCTGGGTGGCGCAAGGCAGGGCGATATCAACCGGTACAGACCACGGCTGTTGGCCTTCGAGATAGACCAGACCAAATTCTTTGGCGTAATCTGCCACTCGACCATCGCGGCTGGCTTTGATTTCGATAAGACGTGCCAGTTTCTCTTTCGTGAATCCGCTTTCATCAACTACAGTGCCGCTGGAGTCTGACGCAGTGATCACACGAGCACCAAATTCCATCGCTTTTTCGATAGCGTACTGGGCGACGTTGCCGGAGCCAGAAACGGAAACGCGCATCCCTTCAAAACCCATACCGTGGCGTTTTAACATTGCTTCTGTGAAATAAACCAGACCGTAGCCGGTAGCTTCCGGGCGAATAAGACTACCGCCAAATGAAAGGCCCTTACCGGTGAAGACGCAGGCGGTATTGTTGGAGAGCTTTTTCATCATCCCCGCCATAAAGCCGACTTCACGACCACCAACGCCGATATCACCTGCCGGAACGTCGGTATCCGCGCCCAGATGACGATAAAGCTCGGTCATCAGCGCCTGGCAGAAACGCATCACTTCGCCTTCGCTTTTACCTTTCGGGTCAAAATCGCTACCGCCTTTACCACCGCCCATCGGCAGGGTAGTCAGGGCATTTTTGAAGGTTTGTTCGAAGCCGAGGAATTTGAGAATGGAGAGGTTAACTGACGGATGGAAGCGCATACCGCCTTTGTACGGGCCGATGGCAGAGCTGAACTGCACACGCCATGCACGGTTGACCTGTACCTGATTGCGATCATCAACCCATACCACGCGAAACTGGATCACGCGCTCCGGTTCAACCAGACGCTCCAGTAATGACATCTGGCGATATTTTGGATTTTGTTCAAGAAAAGGCCAGAGTGTGGTCATTACTTCACGAACGGCTTGCGCGAACTCGGTTTGATTCGGGTCGCGCTTTTGGACATGGTTGAGGAATGACTCCAGAGAATATGTCTGATCCATAGATATAAAACCCTTATATATTAATACGATTGTGCTTATGTTGTTTATGTGATGTGCTTTTGCAGTTTTCGACTATACCATCAAGAATGTGACGGTAAGCAAGAAAAAAATGACCCAGGAAAGCAAATTAATAACGAGAGTAATCTCATAACCAAATGCGATAACTCAGACGCTAAAGTTTTGCCACCCGGCTACCGTTATCAGTAGCAGAGACAATAACGTTAAGGAGTTCCCTGTGAGTCGAGCATTGTTCGCCGTAGTATTAGCATTTCCATTAATTGCACTGGCTAACCCGCATTATCGTCCGGACGTGGAGGTAAACGTACCGCCAGAAGTGTTCAGTTCAGGCGGGCAGTCAGCGCAGCCCTGTACTCAGTGCTGCGTTTATCAGGATCAAAATTATTCTGAAGGGGCGGTAATTAAAGCCGAAGGAATACTGCTGCAATGCCAGCGGGATGACAAAACCCTTAGCACTAATCCGCTGCTCTGGCGGCGCGTAAAGCCATAAACGCCTCTAATAGTGGAATGTCAGCAGGGGCCAGCGGATATTGCAGCGCCTCTTCAGGTGAGCACCAGACCAGCGCCTGATGTTCATGTGCCTGTAACGTCCCGTGGAAGTCGGGTACGTGCCAGGCATGAAGATGGATAATCCGGCCCGAAACTTCTCGCTGATGGCTGGCAACATACTCACCCACAGTTGCTTCGATGCCCAATTCTTCGTTTAACTCACGCACCAGTGCCTGCTGCTGGCTTTCATCCAGCTCGACTTTACCACCGGCAAACTCCCATAATCCCGCCTGATCGCTCTGGGCGGGGCGTTGCGCGAGTAAAATTTTGCCATCACGTTCAATGATGGCGGCAACAACTTCAATCATTTTCATAAATTACACACGGGCAGATAAGCGAAAAATGCCATAATATCCGCACTGTTGCTCAATCAGAAAGGCTTTATATTTAAGGAGTGCCTGTGCTAGACCGCCATCTTCATCCCCGGATTAAACCGTTGTTGCATCAGTGCGTGCGGGTTCTTGATAAACCGGGCATTACGCCAGATGGTTTAACATTAGTGGGATTTGCCATCGGCGTGCTGGCTCTGCCGTTTCTGGCGCTGGGCTGGTATCTGGCGGCGCTAGTCGTCATTTTGTTGAACAGGCTGCTTGATGGTCTGGACGGTGCGCTGGCGCGGCGCAGAGAGCTTACCGACGCGGGCGGCTTTCTTGATATTTCTCTCGATTTTCTCTTTTACGCGCTGGTGCCGTTTGGCTTTATTCTTGCTGCACCGGAGCAAAATGCGCTGGCAGGCGGCTGGTTGTTGTTTGCGTTTATCGGCACGGGCAGCAGTTTTCTCGCCTTTGCTGCACTGGCAGCAAAACATCAGATTGATAACCCCGGTTATGCACATAAGTCGTTTTACTATCTGGGGGGATTAACCGAAGGCACAGAAACGATCTTACTGTTTGTGCTGGGATGTTTATTCCCTGCATGGTTTGCGTGGTTTGCGTGGATCTTCGGTGCGTTGTGCTGGATGACGACCTTTACGCGGGTGTGGAGTGGGTATCTGACGCTGAAGTCGCTCCAGCGTCAGTAATTGCAATGTTATTTGCTACTGTCCGGGCCGCGTTCACCGGTTGCTACCGGATTTTTTGGATCGCTGCTCCATTCGTACCAGCCGCCGTCATACACGGAAACATTCTTCCAACCCATGGCGCGTGCGTACATAAAGGTTTCGGACGCGCGCCAGCCGGTGCCGCAGTAGAATGAAACTTGCTGCTCTGGTTTGATATTCCACGCTTTCCACATAGCGGTAATATCATCGGCGCTGCGCATGGTGCCATCCGGGTTATGAAAATCTTCCATATGCGTCGAGTCGCTACCAGCGTGTCCCCAACGTGCTCCGGCTATTTCACCTTTTGGTTTAATATAGCTGTAACCGCTGGTCGTACCGATAAATTCTGGCCACGAACGAATGCTCACCAGCGATGCATCCTGGCGATGCAGCAGTCCACGGGCCTGTTCCATATCGAGCATCAACTGCGGTTGTGCCGGGATCTTCACGCCGAAATCCGGTTCCGCTTTCACTTTCGGTGGCGTTCCTCGCTCAACAGGCAGTCCCGCGTCGGACCAGGTTTGCCAGCCGCCATCCAGCAGACGCACATCTTTCACGCCTGCGTAGAGCATAATTTGCGCCACACGCGCTCCAGCGTATACGTCACGCCCGTACAGAATGACCGTGGTGTCATGGCGAATGCCGTGTTTTGCCAGCATCGCTTTTAGTTGTTCATCAGAAACTTTGTTCCACAGCGGTTCGCTTTCCACTTCGTTGGTATCGATGTAGTCAGCGCCAGGAATATGGCTGATAAGGTAAAGCTTAGGAGCGCCCCAGGCCGCTTCAATGACTTTCCAGTCACCGGCAGGTTTCGCCGTAACCTCTTTACCTTGTTGCAGGTCGTGCAGCCATTGCGGATAAACCAGCTGCTCAAAGTGCGGCAGTTTTTGTAGACGGGAAGGTTCGCTTAGCGCGTCACTCAGAATGGAGATATGCGTAAAACCTGCTTTTTGCAGACGCGTTTTGACGGCGTCGACATCTTTGTCATTGCCGTACAGCGCCACCGGAGCATCGGTTTTCAGATTATGTTGCTTGATCCACTCATAGAGCTGTTCGGTGCTCATTTTGTCGAGCCAGCTGGCAGAGAGGTTTAAGGCGGCAGGTTCATGACCAGAAGGGCCATTTAAGGTTTGTGGCCAGCCGTTATAAAACGCGCTGGGGCGAGTATCTATCGCTTTGCCATTTTGTTGTTGAAGCTGGTCAAGTGTAAGAGGCTTCGCCAGTTCAGCGGCCCACGAAGAAGCGCAAGCCAGCCCTAAAGCCATTGCCAGCGCGGTCATTTGAGAAACACGTTTCATCGAAAATCCCGACATTGTAGTTTTGAGTGCGCCATTCTGAACTGACGCATTGAGAAAAACTTTGCGTTATCGCAGTTTGTTGTAATTTTCTGACCACTGCGCCATATCCAGAACAGAACTATCAGCAGGAACATCCTGGAGATCGTGCGTTACCTGAACGACGGGGATCGCCAGTTCGCGAACTTCGCTGAACACCCACTGGCGAAAATTATCGCGCAGAGCCACATCAAGACGGCTGAATGGCTCATCCAGGAGTAACGCTTTTGGCTGAGCGAGAAGGGCGCGCAGCAGGGCCACCCGCGCTCGCTGACCGCCTGATAATGTCGCAGGGTCCTGGTGATAAGTTTCAGCCAGTCCCGCTCGATCAAGCGCGTCTTTCACGGCATTGCGCCTGGCAGTCCCCTTGAGCGTCGACGGTAGCGCCAGCAGTAAATTTTGCCCGACGCTGAACTGGTCAAATAACAGTGCATCCTGGAAAAGAATGCCAATCTGACGCTGTGCGGTGGGTAGCATGTCAATCCGTTGCTCATTGAACCATAGCTCACCTGTACAAGAAAACTGTCCAGCCAGTGCACCAATCATCCATGAAAACAGAGTGGATTTTCCACAGCCAGACGGCCCCATTAACGTGACAATGTCACCTTTATCAACCGTAAAGTTAACGTTTGTCAGCAAGCGGCTTTCTGGTAAACGTAGCGAAACATTTTTCACGCAGAGCATTAGCGGAGT
Organism: Escherichia sp. SCLE84; assembly: GCF_012584495.1. Classification (NCBI taxonomy): domain Bacteria; kingdom Pseudomonadati; phylum Pseudomonadota; class Gammaproteobacteria; order Enterobacterales; family Enterobacteriaceae; genus Escherichia; species Escherichia sp. SCLE84. The sequence continues at coordinate 425,299 of NZ_CP051430.1, forward strand.
CCTTGTCTGACATAACCTACCCATTTTGCGACTAACGCGGTCAGGGCAAAAATAATAAGCGGTAACAACAGTTGCCATAAAGCCTGGGCGGCGAGAATACCGTTGCTGCCGCCGCTGCTTAATGCCACCGCCTCAGTGGTGAGCGTCGGAAAACGCCCCGCGCCCAGCCACAGCGTCGGCATATACTGCGCAATACTGACTGAAAATCCCACCGCGAAGGCAATCAGCACAGGGCGCAACATGAGTGGGCATTTCACGTAAAAGAAGATTTTGGCCCGCGACCAGCCCAGTGTTTGCGCAATCAAAATTAACCGTGAATCAATGCGCTGCCAGGCGGGTTGCAGGATAAACAGCATCCACGGCATTACCCACAGCAGATGCCCCCAGACCACCGCCGTCCAGCTTCCATCCAGGTTCAGCCATAGCGCCAGCGTGTACTGGCCCGCCACCAGTGGCAGAGCGGGCAATAGAATGGGCAACCAGAGCCACAACTGGCGACGCTGTGGCCCCCATTCCAGCCACAGCAGTAACAGGAGCAAAGCGATGAATGTCGCCACCAGCCCCATTGTCAGGCTGTTGATGAGTGCTTCACTATTGATCGTCGACTGATCCGCGAGGATCGCCAGCAGAACCACACACAGCACACCGGTTAAGGGTAAAAAACTCGCCAGCGTAGTGCCTGGTAATAAAGGTGTGGCAGGCTTGCGAATGCCATCTACGCGGGGAATAGTGCGCCGCCAGCTGCGCCATAGCAGATAGCTCAGCAAAACGTAGGCGGCGAGTAACAGCATCAGCAGCAGACTGGCGAGTGCGCCTTTCGTTTGTTGATCCGCGTCGCCCTGAGTTAACCACTGCCAGCTAATTACTGCCAGCGTCGGTGGATTACCTGGCCCAAGAATAATCGCCACATCCACGACCGAAAGCGACCAGGCAACAATCGCCAGCATCGCCATTGCCAGCGAAGGCGCGACGGAGGGCAACAGCAGCCAGTTCAGGCATTGCCAGCGGCTGTAGCCCAGCGAATCCAGCACAATGACCTGCTGCAACAGCCGTTTTTCGCTCAATACTGCCGCTAAGATCCACAGCAGAAATGCGCTTTCTTTCACTGCAAGGGTGAGGCCCAGACCGATGCCAAATCGGTCCATTGGCGGAGTGAAATACGGGAAATAGTCATATAGCAGCCCTCCGTCAGCAAAGAGCAGCAGGGCGCTGGTGGCAAAAGCCACATGGGGAATGGCGAGCAGCCACGGCAGACGGGCGCACATACGCTGCCATTTCGGCCCAGGCCATAGCGCCACAATCACCAGCAGGGCAATCAACAATGCCCCGACCGCCGCGATGGTTGTCGACACCAGCGTTGCCAGTAATGCATGCGGTAACTGTGGATCGGCAAATAACGCCTGCCAGTGTGTCAACGACAACGCAGGCGATATCAGCGTGAGAGCTGCCGGGATCAGCGGTGCATAAATCACCGCCACCATCGCCCACAGCAAAAAGATTAATGCGTACCGTAACGGCGTAACCATTCTTGTTCCAGTGCATTCACCCATCCTGCGTGCGGTTCAGCCAGTACCGGCGGCAGATCCTGCGGCATTCTTGATTGCAATATTTCGCGCTGCCCGTCAGGCAGTTTTTGCGGATCGAGAACAGAAGGATCGCCCCAGACAACGGGATCTGCTTTACGCAGTTGCGCATCGGGTGAGAGCAGGAAATTGGCAACTACCTTCGCCGCAGCACTGGCATTCGCGTTGGCTGGAATGGTGACGAAATGCACGTTGCCTATCATCCCCTCGCGAAAGCCAAAACTGTAACTGCTTGCCGGCAAATCGCCGCTGGCGATTTTTTGCTGCGCATGCGCGGGGCTAAAGGTCAGCGACAGGCGCAATGTGCCGGCTTTCAGCAGAGCATCCATCCGCGCGGGCGAAGGCGGGAAATCCTTTCCTTCGCGCCACAAATACGGATGTAGCGCATCAAGATATTGCCACAAGGGAGCAGTGACACGGGCGAAAGTCGCATCGTCCGGCGCTTCTTTTAATGCGGCGGGATCTGGCGTCAGCATAATCAGCAACTGTTCAAGAAACGCCGTGCCGGTAAAGTCCGGTGGGCGCGGATAAGTAACCGTGCCGGGATTGACTTTAGCAAACTCCAGTAAGGCTTGCGGCGTTTGTGGTGGCTGTGGCGTAACATCGCGGCGGGCGATAAACGTCAGTTGTGCGCCGCCCCAGGGCGATTCCGCACCTTGTGTCGGCACTGAAAAATCTTCCCGCACCGGCAGCTGTGTGTCGACATAGCGCCAGTTGGGCAGAGTCTCCGCCCAGCCCGTTTGTAATAAATTGGCCTCTTTTAAGGTGCGGAAGTTTTCGCCGTTCACCCAGAGCAGATCCACCGAGCCGCCCGTTTTACGTCCGGCAGCAGCTTCGGTCTGAATGCGCTTCACCGCGTCTGCGGCATCCGCGAGACGAACAATCTTCAGGTTTATAGCGTAATGGGTTTTCATCTCGCCGCTAACCCAGTCGAGATAGCGGTTAATTGCGGTATCGCCGCCCCAGGCGTTAAACCAGACGGTTTGCCCTTTGGCCTCATTTTTAATTTCCTGCCAGTCACTGGCATGTGTTGCCAAAGAAAACAGCGATAACAATCCCAGCAACCACCCACAATGGCGCATCTTCCCTCCTTAAGAACGTTTTTCCGGAATACGGCACAGCCCCTGAGCGGGAATGTCCATGGCAGAATTAAAACGAGCCGACAGGTTTTGCAGGCCGATCAATGCCGTCAGTTCGGTGAGCGCCTGAGCGTCAAAATGCGCAGCCAGTCGGGTACGCAGGGCATCATCGACTGTTGGCGGTGTGACGCTTGCGGCTTCGGCGTACTCCAGCGCCAGCCGTTCTTCATCGCTAAAGAGCGGGCTTTGCCGCCAGTCAGCCACTGCCAGCAGTTTATCGTTGCTGCCGGTACGCTCGGCGACTTTCATACTGGTGATATCCACGCAAAACTCACACAGGCACATTTGCGCAATGCGCGCGCTGACAAGCGATCGCACTACCGGATCGAGCGGTGAGCGTTTGCGCTCCAGCCACCCAACAAACATTGACACCAAATAAAAGATAAACGGGATCCGCCCCCACCAGCGAATCGGGCTTAGCACCTCGCCGTAATGGCGACGATGCAGCCACGCCTGCGGACGTAAAATGAAAGGAATTTTGCTAAGCGGCGGTAAACCCATCAGTCATTCCTCTTCTGGCGCTCAAGCCATATTTTCTTCGCCATAAAAATCACCACGGTCAGGGCAAACAGAATAAACAGTCCGGTGACAAACCAGAAAGTACCGCCTGTTAACATGCTGCCCGCCCAGGAATAAACAATAGTCGCCGGTAATTGACCAAGCCCGGTGGCGATAAAAAACGAGCGAAAACGTATTGAAGTCAGACCGGCAGCATAGCTGATTGGATCGAAAGGGACAAAAGGCAATAACCGACAGACCAGGATGGTGTGTTTGCCGTAGCGAGTGAAAAAGCCGTCCATACTGTCAAGCACGGTTTTGCCGGTTAATTTTTCCACCACTTCGCGGCCCATCACTCTGGCGATAAAAAAGCACAGCGCCGCGCCGGCCATCGAACTGGTCCACGACAGCAAGCCGCCCCAGAACGCGCCAAACAGCGACGCATTGGCAAAGGTGATCAAAAACGCAGGTAGCGGTGCAGCAATGGCCTGTAAAATCATCAACAAGAACGAGACAACTGCCGCCAGTGCGCCGTAAGACTGAATAAAGCGTTCTATACCCTGTTGGTCCACGGCGGCAAACGCCGCAACGCTGCGATTGATAAACTCATGGACGCCGGGAAGCAGCGCCCATGCGAGCAGCATAGCGAACAACAGGATGATGAGGGTTATACGGTAGTACCAGATTTTACGCGATTGTATCTTCATCATCCTTTATCCTGGCTTTATTCGGTGATTTTAAAGGTAACCGTTGCCAGCGTGTTATCCGCCGGGAGAACTGAGGCATTGCCTTTGAATTTCACTTCGCCGCGTTTTTCCACCGCACCATAAGTGTATGTTGCATTGCTGACGATGCCGACCGGGCAGCTATCCAGACACACCAGGCAACCCGTTTTCTTCTCTTCTGCTGCCGTTAAATTACCGCCAAAGCGCATGTCCAGTTTCTTGCCATTACTGTCAACAATCACTTCATCGAAGGAATACGCTTTTGCCGCCCCTTGCCAGTTGACCGAAATATCCAGTTTGCTGCCTGTGACAAGAGTCGATTCTTTATTATCCATCGTCATATTTTCGCCCGGCGTACCACCTGCCTCTTTCAGGGCTTCATAAAATGCTTTCGGGGTCGCATAAGCCATAAACAGCGATTTATGTCCGTTGGAGCCATCTTTAAACACAATACCGTGACGAGTGTCGTCGGTGAGGAAACGACCATTAATTTGCACCAGCATGGTTACCGTATGGTTATTGGCATCGACGCGCAGCGGTTGGCTGTTCGAAAGTCCGTCGTATTCCACTTTTCCCGCCGCATTCTCTTTTTGATCGCAGCCGCTAAGCCCGGCAACAGCCAGTAAGCAGAGTGCAGCCAGTCCTTTTTTCCATGACACTGAATAATGTTGCGACATCGTTCTATCCTTCATTTTTTGGGTGAGTAAGTGGGCTGCGGCGCGAAGCAGACAGATCCACATGTTTGTGTCGGGCGTAGAGTTTTGCGAGCTGGACGAGAATAAACAGCGCCAGGCCCGCCAGACAGAGTTGTAAAATAAAGCGCAGCGTAATGCCTTCATTGGCGAGATCGCTTGCCATCACGGTATAAATAACAATACCGGGCAGGGTCGTGAGTGCCGAAATAAGGGTATAAGGCCAGAAGGCGATGGTGGTTAATCCGTAAGCGTAATTTTGAATATTGTAAGGAAACAACGGGATTAAGCGGGTCAGAATAAGAAAATCAATACCGTTACGCGCAATGCCTTTTTCAATGGCCTGGAAGGTATGGCTATGGCCCACGTATTTCAGCAGTAAATCACGTCCCAGCCAGCGCGCCAGCAGGAATGAGCTCGAGGAGGCCAGCGTTGCGGCAATTAATGAGAGTAGTGTCCCTAAGAGCGGGCCAAAAACTATTCCTCCAGCGATCACCAGTATGCTTCCTGGTAACAGAAAGAGGGTGGCAATGATGAATAACAGAATATAGAGGCTATAACCGAACAATCCGCTCTGGCGAATGAGTGTCTGTAAGTGGGGTAAATCGGTGAGCAGATCGAATAAACCGAAAGCGTGGATAGCGTAAATGACCAGCGCAAAAATAAGACAGGCAAACAGAAAGTTACGCTCAGCGTTCATCGTGGAGTTTCCTATATCAAACTTGATAATAGATAAGTGGTCAGACAACTAAAAACGCAGTGACGGTATAACAAAGGACGGCAGGCAACAAATCATTACTGACAGTTTGTTGATTTTTCTCAAGGTTAATTCTCCTGACCCAGTTTGAGCCAGGAGAGCTGCTAAATTAGCGGCGGAAGGTCGCCCAGACGGGGGCGTGATCGGACGGTTTTTCCATGCTGCGAATTTCATAGTCGATGCCGGTTTCTACGCAACATTCTGCCAGCGGTTGGCTGGCGAGCAGCAGGTCGATGCGCAGACCACGGTTATCGTCAAAACCTTTTGAGCGGTAATCAAACCATGAGAAACGATCTGCTGTTTGCGGATTAGCATGGCGGAAGGTATCGACCAACCCCCAGCTCATCAGTCTCTCCATCCATTCGCGCTCTTCCGGCAGGAAAGAGCATTTACCGGTACGCAGCCAGCGCTTACGGTTTTCTTCGCCAATGCCGATATCCAGATCTGTAGGGCTGATATTCATATCGCCCATAATCAGTACCGGATTATCACGTTTGAGTTCGGTTTCCAGGTTGTTTTGCAGATTCTGATAAAACTGCGCTTTTGCCGGGAATTTTATCGGATGGTCGCGGCTTTCACCCTGCGGGAAGTAACCGTTGATCACGGTGACATTACCCAGCAGTGAGGGGATTTCCGCCATAATAATCCGCCGCTGCGCCTCTTCGTCGTCACCGGGAAAGCCGCGACGCACGGCAATCGGCGTCTCTTTGGTCAGCAGCGCCACGCCATAATGGCCTTTCTGCCCGTGATAAAACACGTTGTAGCCGAGCTTCGCCACCTCTTCGAGCGGAAACATATCGTCATGAACTTTTGTCTCCTGCAGGCCAATCACATCCGGTTGGTGCTTTTCGACGATGGCTTCAAGCTGGTGAGGTCTGGCGCGCAGGCCGTTGATATTAAAAGAGACAAATTTCATAGTCGCTGCCATTTATTCAGATAAAGAGTGCGTGGATGGTAGCAGAATTTCGCGTTGCTTACCGCCTGTTGTTAAGTGATTTGATCGATGGTTGTTAATGATGTCAACGATGGCGCAAAAAATGCCCGCTTTTGGTGCGCGCTGCGTCAGAATGGCGCAGTAATTTCCAGTAAATTTCGTCAATGATCACAATTCCAGAATTATATTTTACTTCTGCATAACATTGCGTTTTTTATTCTTTTTATTCACCCACATCGCAAACGTATTCACTTTATATGCACTTTAAATGCATATGGTTTGGTTATAACTCCTTGATTTCCAGTTAGCCTCCGCCGTTTATGCACTTTTATCACTGGCTGGCACGAACCCTGCAATCTACATTTACAGCGCAAAAATTACTTATTGTTAACATATAAATAACGAATTATTTACTGTAGAGGTCGCTATGTCTCAGCCAATTACGCGTGAAAACTTTGATGAATGGATGATACCTGTTTACGCTCCGGCACCCTTTATACCGGTACGTGGCGAAGGTTCGCGCTTGTGGGATCAGCAGGGGAAAGAGTATATCGACTTCGCGGGTGGCATTGCGGTGAACGCGCTGGGCCATGCGCATCCGGAACTGCGTGAAGCGCTGAACGAACAGGCGAGTAAGTTCTGGCATACCGGCAACGGTTACACCAACGAGCCGGTACTGCGACTGGCGAAAAAATTGATCGACGCCACGTTTGCCGATCGCGTCTTCTTTTGTAACTCCGGTGCGGAAGCCAACGAAGCGGCGCTAAAACTGGCGCGTAAATTCGCTCACGACCGCTACGGCAGCCATAAGAGCGGCATCGTGGCGTTCAAAAATGCGTTTCATGGTCGCACGCTGTTTACTGTCAGTGCGGGTGGGCAGCCAGCCTATTCACAGGATTTTGCGCCACTGCCGGCGGATATTCGTCATGCTGCATATAACGATATTAACTCTGCCAGCGCGCTGATTGACGACTCTACCTGTGCGGTGATTGTCGAACCCATCCAGGGGGAAGGCGGTGTGGTGCCAGCCAGCAACGCGTTTTTACAAGGTCTGCGTGAATTGTGTAACCGCCACAATGCGCTGTTGATTTTTGATGAAGTACAAACCGGCGTCGGGCGCACCGGGGAACTGTATGCCTATATGCACTACGGCGTGACGCCTGATCTGTTAACTACCGCCAAAGCGCTGGGCGGCGGTTTCCCGGTCGGTGCGTTGTTGGCAACCGAAGAGTGCGCCCGCGTGATGACCGTTGGCACTCATGGCACCACCTATGGCGGTAATCCGCTGGCCTCGGCGGTGGCAGGCAAAGTGCTGGAGCTCATCAACACACCAGAGATGCTTAATGGCGTTAAACAGCGTCACGACTGGTTTGTTGAGCGTCTTAATACTATTAATCACCGCTATGGTTTGTTCAGTGAAGTTCGCGGCTTAGGTTTGCTGATTGGCTGTGTACTGAATGCCGATTACGCCGGGCAAGCGAAACAGATCTCTCAGGAAGCGGCGAAAGCAGGCGTGATGGTACTGATTGCGGGTGGCAACGTGGTGCGTTTTGCGCCTGCGCTCAATGTCAGCGAAGAAGAGGTGACGACCGGACTGGATCGCTTTGCAGCTGCTTGCGAACACTTTGTTAGCCGAGGTTCATCATGATGGTCATCCGTCCCGTTGAGCGATCAGATGTCTCGGCGCTGATGCAGCTTGCCAGCAAAACGGGCGGCGGCCTGACGTCGCTTCCCGCCAATGAAGCCACGCTTTCGGCGCGTATCGAAAGGGCAATCAAAACCTGGCAAGGCGAACTGCCCAAAAGTGAGCAGGGCTATGTGTTCGTGCTGGAAGATAGCGAGACAGGCACCGTGGCGGGGATTTGTGCCATTGAGGTGGCGGTTGGGCTGAACGATCCCTGGTACAACTATCGCGTCGGCACGTTGGTTCACGCCTCAAAAGAGCTGAATGTCTATAACGCATTGCCGACGCTGTTTCTCAGTAACGATCACACCGGCAGCAGCGAGCTGTGCACGCTGTTTCTCGACCCGGACTGGCGCAAAGAGGGCAACGGCTATTTGCTGTCGAAATCGCGCTTTATGTTTATGGCGGCTTTTCGCGACAAGTTTAATGACAAAGTGGTTGCTGAAATGCGCGGGGTGATTGACGAACACGGCTATTCACCGTTCTGGCAAAGCCTCGGTAAACGCTTCTTTTCGATGGATTTTAGCCGCGCCGATTTTCTCTGCGGCACCGGGCAAAAGGCATTTATTGCAGAACTGATGCCGAAACATCCGATCTATACCCACTTTTTATCCCAGGAAGCCCAGGACGTCATCGGTCAGGTACATCCGCAAACCGCGCCTGCCCGCGCGGTGCTGGAGAAAGAAGGTTTTCGTTACCGCAACTATATCGACATCTTCGACGGCGGGCCAACGCTTGAGTGTGACATCGACCGCGTGCGCGCCATTCGTAAAAGTCGGCTGGTGGAAGTGGCAGAAGGGCAGCCTGCGCAGGGCGATTTTCCGGCCTGCCTGGTCGCCAATGAAAATTATCACCATTTCCGCGTGGTGCTGGCGCGTACCGATCCGGCAACCGAGCGTTTGATTTTAACCGCCGCACAACTGGATGCCCTCAAATGCCACGCAGGGGATCGCGTTCGTCTGGTGCGCCTGTGCGCAGAGGAGAAAACAGCATGACTTTATGGATTAACGGTGACTGGATAACGGGCCAGGGCGCATCGCGTGTGAAGCGTAATCCGGTATCGGGCGAGGTGTTATGGCAAGGCAATGATGCCGATGCCGCTCAGGTCGGGCAGGCTTGTCGCGCAGCCCGTGCGGCGTTTCCGCGCTGGGCGCGGCTCTCATTGGCTGAACGTCAGGTCGTTGTCGAACGCTTTGCCGGATTGCTGGAAAGGAATAAAGGCGAATTAACCGCGATTATTGCCAGAGAAACGGGTAAGCCGCGCTGGGAAGCGGCAACCGAAGTGACGGCGATGATCAATAAAATCGCGATATCAATTAAGGCGTATCACGTTCGTACCGGCGAGCAGCGTAGTGAAATGCCGGACGGTGCGGCGAGCCTGCGACATCGCCCGCACGGCGTGCTGGCGGTGTTTGGGCCGTATAATTTCCCTGGTCATTTGCCGAACGGACATATCGTTCCGGCATTGCTGGCAGGTAACACCATTATCTTTAAACCCAGCGAACTGACACCGTGGAGTGGCGAAGCGGTAATGCGTTTATGGCAGCAGGCTGGCTTGCCGCCGGGCGTACTGAACCTGGTGCAGGGCGGGCGTGAAACGGGTCAGGCGCTGAGTGCGCTGGAGGATCTCGACGGTTTGCTGTTTACCGGTAGCGCCAATACCGGCTACCAGCTGCATCGCCAGCTCTCCGGTCAGCCGGAGAAAATTCTCGCCCTTGAGATGGGCGGTAATAATCCGCTAATTATCGATGAGGTGGCGGATATCGACGCGGCTGTCCATCTGACCATTCAGTCGGCGTTTGTCACAGCCGGGCAACGCTGCACCTGCGCCCGCCGTTTATTGCTCAAAAGCGGAGCGCAGGGCGATGCGTTTCTTGCTCGTCTGGTTGCCGTCAGCCAGCGATTAACGCCGGGCAACTGGGATGACGAACCGCAGCCGTTTATTGGCGGGCTGATTTCTGAACAGGCCGCACAGCAGGTGGTTACTGCCTGGCAGCAACTGGAAGCGATGGGCGGACGAACCCTGCTTGCGCCGCGCTTATTACAATCAGAGACATCGTTGCTGACGCCGGGGATCATTGAAATGACAGGCGTTGCTGGCGTACCAGATGAAGAGGTGTTCGGACCGTTATTGCGCGTCTGGCGTTATGATTCTTTCGAGGAAGCGATTCTAATGGCGAATAACACTCGCTTCGGACTCTCTTGCGGTCTGGTTTCCCCCGAGCGGGAAAAATTCGATCAACTGTTGCTGGAGGCGCGGGCGGGGATTGTTAACTGGAACAAACCGCTTACTGGTGCTGCCAGTACCGCGCCATTCGGCGGCATTGGTGCATCCGGTAACCATCGCCCCAGCGCCTGGTATGCCGCAGATTACTGCGCATGGCCTATGGCGAGCCTGGAGTCGGACTCGTTAACTTTGCCCGCAACGCTTAACCCCGGGCTGGATTTTTCCGATGAGGTGGTGCGATGAACGCCTGGGAAGTTAATTTCGACGGGCTGGTAGGGCTGACGCATCATTACGCTGGCCTGTCGTTTGGTAATGAAGCCTCTACCCGTCACCGTTTTCAGGTGTCTAACCCGCGACAGGCGGCAAAACAGGGCTTACTGAAAATGAAAGCCCTTGCCGATGCGGGATTCCCCCAGGCCGTGATCCCGCCGCACGAGCGTCCGTTTATTCCGGTGCTGCGTCAGTTGGGATTCAGTGGTAGCGATGAGCAGGTACTGGAAAAAGTTGCACGCCAGGCACCGCACTGGCTTTCCAGCGTCAGTTCCGCTTCGCCAATGTGGGTAGCCAATGCGGCAACGATCGCGCCATCTGCCGATACGCTGGATGGCAAAGTGCATCTCACCGTTGCCAACCTGAACAATAAATTTCACCGCTCGCTGGAAGCGCACGTCACCGAATCACTTTTAAAAGCGATTTTTAACGACGAAGAGAAATTTAGCGTTCATTCGGCGTTGCCGCAGGTAGCGTTGCTCGGTGATGAGGGGGCGGCAAACCACAATCGTCTCGGCGGTCATTACGGTGAGCCGGGTATGCAACTTTTTGTCTACGGGCGAGAAGAAGGCAATGATACCCGGCCTTCCCGTTATCCGGCGCGACAGACTCGCGAAGCCAGCGAGGCGGTGGCAAGGCTGAATCAGGTGAATCCCCAACAGGTGATTTTCGCCCAGCAAAACCCGGACGTTATCGACCAGGGCGTTTTTCATAATGACGTGATTGCCGTGAGTAACCGCCAGGTGCTGTTTTGCCACCAACAGGCGTTCGCTCGCCAGTCACAGTTACTGGCAAACCTGCGTGCGCGGGTGAACGGTTTTATGGCGATAGAAGTTCCGGCAACTCAGGTTTCCGTGTCGGATGCGGTGTCTACCTATCTGTTTAACAGCCAACTGTTGAGCCGCGATGATGGTTCCATGATGTTGGTGCTGCCTCAGGAGTGTCGGGAACACGCCGGAGTATGGGGTTATCTCAATGAACTCCTTGCCGCTGACAACCCGATTAGCGAACTAAAAGTCTTTGATTTACGTGAAAGCATGGCGAATGGCGGCGGCCCGGCGTGCCTGCGGTTGCGGGTGGTATTGACAGAAGAAGAACGCCGGGCGGTGAATCCGGCGGTGATGATGAACGATACGCTGTTTAATGCGCTCAATGACTGGGTGGATCGTTACTACCGCGATCGCCTTACTGCTGCCGATCTGGCCGACCCGCAATTGCTGCGCGGAGGGCGGGAAGCACTGGATATATTGAGCCAATTACTGAATCTCGGTTCGGTTTATCCGTTCCAGCGCGAGGGAGGGGGCAATGGATAATTTTCTTGCTCTGACCTTAACGGGTAAAAAACCGGTTATCACCGAGCGAGAAATCAACGGCGTTCGCTGGCGCTGGCTGGGCGATGGTGTGCTGGAACTGACGCCATTAACGCCACCGCAAGGCGCACTGGTGATTTCAGCGGGAATACACGGTAATGAGACGGCACCTGTGGAGATGCTGGACGCGTTGCTTGGCGCGATATCTCACGGCGAGATCCCGTTACGTTGGCGGTTGCTGGTGATCCTCGGGAATCCTCCTGCGCTGAAGCAAGGGAAACGTTATTGCCATAGCGATATGAATCGAATGTTTGGCGGTCGTTGGCAGCTATTTGCTGAAAGCGGAGAAACCTGTCGGGCGCGCGAACTGGAACAGTGCCTGGAAGATTTTTATGACCTGGGCAAAGAATCTGTGCGCTGGCACCTTGATCTACATACCGCAATTCGTGGCTCCTTGCATCCGCAGTTCGGTGTATTACCGCAACGCGACATTCCCTGGGACGAGAAATTTCTGACGTGGCTGGGTGCGGCGGGGCTGGAGGCGTTGGTGTTCCATCAGGAACCTGGTGGTACGTTTACCCATTTCAGCGCCAGACATTTTGGCGCGCTGGCCTGTACGCTGGAACTTGGCAAAGCGTTGCCCTTTGGGCAAAACGATCTTCGCCAGTTTGCAGTAACTGCCAGCGCAATTGCTGCGCTGCTATCTGGTGAGAGTGTCGGTATCGTGAGAACACCGCCGCTCCGTTATCGGGTGGTTTCGCAAATTACTCGCCACTCGCCGTCCTTCGAAATGCATATGGCAAGTGACACGCTGAATTTTATGCCGTTTGAGAAAGGAACATTGCTGGCGCAGGACGGAGAGGAACGTTTTACCGTAACCCATGATGTAGAGTATGTGTTATTCCCTAATCCGTTGGTAGCGTTGGGATTACGCGCGGGATTAATGCTCGAAAAAATAAGCTAATACTTACCCGCAGAAATCATTCTGCGGGTATTAAGTTGCTTTCTTATAAATTAATACAGATTAATCCTGGTTATTTGCTTTATTTATCACCAGTCATCCGGTATAGTTCTTCATAATCTCTGCAAAATCATCGTGTTGTAATATTCTCTCATCACTCTCCATCAAATTTTCTTTTTTTCTCCATAATTGGCGCAAAAGTGTTTTTTACACTTTCATTGTTTTACCGTTGCTCTGATTAATTGACGCTAAAGTCAGTAAAGTTAATCTCGTCAACACGGCACGCTACTTAAGAAAGCCGTAATAAATAACTGAAAGGAAGGATATAGAATATGCGTAAATTAACTGCACTGTTTGTTGCCTCTACCCTGGCTCTTGGCGCGGCTAACCTGGCCCATGCCGCAGACACCACTACCGCAGCACCGGCTGACGCGAAGCCGATGATGCACCACAAAGGCAAGTTCGGTCCGCATCAGGACATGATGTTCAAAGACCTGAACCTGACCGACGCGCAGAAACAGCAGATCCGCGAAATCATGAAAGGCCAGCGTGACCAGATGAAACGTCCGCCGCTGGAAGAACGCCGCGCAATGCATGACATCATTGCCAGCGATACCTTCGATAAAGCAAAAGCTGAAGCGCAGATCGCAAAAATGGAAGAACAGCGCAAAGCTAACATGCTGGCGCACATGGAAACCCAGAACAAAATTTACAACATCCTGACGCCGGAACAGAAAAAGCAATTTAATGCTAATTTTGAGAAGCGTCTGACAGAACGTCCAGCGGCAAAAGGTAAAATGCCTGCAACTGCTGAATAATCTTTCAGCCAAAAAACTTAAGACCGCCGGTCTTGTCCACTACCTTGCAGTAATGCGGTGGACAGGATCGGCGGTTTTCTTTTCTCTTCTCAAACAGTTGTAAAAAAGCCTGATCACCACTAACGTAAATCATCCGAGTTGCCGATAACCATCCACGGTTACCTGAACGATAACAATGAAAAGAACGGGCCGGGAGCGAGTATGGAATACTTTGATATGCGTAAAATGTCGGTGAATCTGTGGCGAAACGCTGCCGGTGAAACGCGCGAAATTTGCACTTTCCCACCGGCAAAACGTGATTTTTACTGGCGTGCCAGCATTGCATCCATCGCGGCGAATGGGGAGTTTTCTTTGTTTCCCGGCATGGAAAGGATAGTGACGTTGCTGGAAGGCGGCGAGATGTTCCTTGAAAGCGCAGACCGCTTTAACCATACCTTAAAACCGTTACAGCCTTTTGCCTTTGCAGCGGACCAGGTGGTAAAAGCGAAACTGACGGCAGGGCAGATGTCGATGGATTTCAACATCATGACACGCCTGGATGTCTGTAAGGCGAAAGTCAGAATTGCCGAACGTACGTTTACTACCTTTGGCTCACGCGGCGGGGTGGTGTTTGTGATTAACGGGGCGTGGCAACTGGGCGATAAATTGCTCACTACCGACCAGGGCGCGTGCTGGTTCGATGGCAGGCACACCCTGCGGCTTTTACAACCGCAAGGTAAACTGTTGTTCAGTGAAATCAACTGGCTCGCTGGTCATTCGCCGGATCAAGTTCAGTAATTTCATAGTTACCGGAAAGCAGCGGCTTACAAAGAATTTTATAACCGTCGTGATCAAACCCGGCGGGTGTCCGAATTAACGTTGTCGCTTCTTCCAGCGAATTAACCGCCCCCAGCCACAGCCAGTTTTGAATAATATGATATTGAGTCATTTCCGGGTGCTGTTCTTTCAGTGCCACCGCACCTTGCCAAGGCCAACACACCACCCGCAAACGCTCCAGAGACTGGCGCAAGCGTAGCGCATGTTCCTCATGGCTCTCTTTACCGCAGCATGCTCCGGCGCAACGTTTTAGCGCTGAACGGAACATGCACGACCGCGACTTAACGGTTCCAGTCCCAGCAGGCCATAACAAAGTTTTTGTTCATCAGCGATGCTCTGCAATGCTTGCAAAGCTGCGCGCCTATTGGCAAACAGGCCAAACAGGTTGGGGGCTCGTGAAAAATCCACCTCTTTGGCATACACCACATCGACGCGCTTTTCATTTAATTGCAGGGCACAGAGCTGGCGATTGCGGCGCAACCGTTTATTAAACAGCGGCTGTTGTTCTTTGATTAATCGCGCTTCAAGGAGCAGAGCGCCGATTTCGCCTGCGGTGCAGATCCAGCTAATTCGCCGGGATTGCCGTAGCATGGCGGCTTCATCCGGGGTGCGTATATGAGAAAGCACCCGACTGCGGATATTAACGCTTTTGCCGATATAGAGCGGCATGGTGTCACTTTCGCCATGAAACAGATACACCCCTGGTCGGGTGGGTAAGTCATTAAGGAATGAACGTAAATGTTCGGGATATTCATAAATTGCCGCAGCTTCAAATTCGAGCCGCGGAGAAGTTAAACGCCGTACCACTGTTGACTCCGAATGCTGGTTATCTATCCAGTGTAACAGGCGGGAAGCGATTAAAAAAGAGGCGGGTCGATGACAAAGGTTACACCGTCTGACGTGCTACGCCTGTCAGGCCTATTCGACTCCTGCAATATATTGAATTTGCATAGTTTTGTAGGTCGAATAAGGCGTTCACGCCGCATCCGGCGTGAACAAATTACTCTTTTTCGCACAAACCATTATGTGCAAATTATTACTTTTTCCAGAAATCATCGAAAACGGTAATTGGCGGACGGCGTTTATGTTCGGTTTTCAGATACCAGTTCTCTATTGTTCTGGCGACCTGTTCAGGTACGTTTTTCCCTTCCAGATAGTCGTCGATATTGTCATAGGTCACGCCGAGTGCCACTTCATCTGGCAGAGAAGGGCGATCATCTTCCAGATCGGCCGTTGGGGCTTTCTTATAAAGGTGTTCCGGGCAACCTAATGCCGTCAGCAACTGTTTACCCTGGCGTTTGTTGAGACGATACAGCGGATTAATATCCGTACCGCCGTCACCATATTTAGTGAAGAATCCGGTAATGGCTTCTGCTGCATGATCGGTGCCCACCACGACACCGCTGGTCATACCCGCAATGCTATATTGTGCTTTCATCCGCTCACGCGCTTTTTCATTGCCACGGACAAAATCGCTCAGTTCAATGCCTGCTTCCCGCAATGCCTGCTCGCTAGCCAATACCGCGCCCTTGATATTAACGGTTAATACGCGATCCGGTTGAATAAAGGCAATGGCATCCTGACAATCTTGTTCGTCAGCCTGAACACCATAGGGCAGGCGTACGGCAATAAATTGCAGTGATTCGTTGCCGGTTTCCAGGCGCAGCTCATTAATCGCCATCTGGCACAGCTTTCCGGCAAGCGTGGAGTCCTGACCGCCGCTGATCCCGAGCACCAGTGATTTAATGAACGGATAAGTTTGCAGGTAGCTTTTCAGAAAATCGATACTACGACGAATTTCCTCTTCAGCATTAATCTGCGGTTTTGCGCCCAGCGCCTTTATTATTTGTTGTTGCAATGTCATTGAACCCCTCCAGACAGAAAAGACAAAACTTCCTTAAAGCTAACCCGTTGCCACTGAAACGACAAGCGACAGCGGGCTGAATGGTGGTTAAAACGTCATACAGGAATCCTCTGAAAGCGGAGCCGTTTCGTTCACGGGCTTGAAAAAGCGCCCAATGTATTCCAGGCTTATCTAACACGCTGATAAACAAGAGGACGGAATATGAACAAGAATATGGCAGGAATTCTGAGTGCAGCGGCGGTATTAACCATGCTGGCGGGTTGTACGGCTTATGATCGTACTAAAGACCAGTTTGTACAGCCTGTGGTGAAAGACGTCAAAAAAGGCATGAGCCGGGCGCAGGTTGCACAAATTGCGGGTAAACCTTCGTCTGAAGTGAGCATGATCCATGCTCGTGGTACTTGCCAGACCTACATCCTGGGTCAACGTGATGGTAAAGCAGAAACCTACTTTGTCGCGTTAGATGATACCGGACATGTCATCAACTCCGGTTATCAGACCTGTGCTGAATACGACACTGATCCACAGGCTGCGAAGTAATCAATTCGTCTGAAAGCTTGAGTAACAACGGAAACCGGCCATTGTGCCGGTTTTTTTTGGCCTGAGTTCTTAATTATCTTCGCGAATTATTTGCCCGAAATGTGAAGAGGGTCATAACCGCAGGTCAAGGAGAGACAATTTATAAGGTCAAAGAAATACTATTGCTCAGGTCTATACCGTATACTCCTTTCAGCCACAAAAAAAGTCATGTTGGTTTCGCAAGTTACCCAGAGCATGGAAGCAGGTTAAGGCTTGCGGAGTGTCTGGCTGACAGATAATCGTCGATGAGGGCAGTTTTATGGAAAAGAAACACATTTATCTGTTTTGTTCTGCGGGCATGTCTACCTCTTTACTGGTATCAAAAATGCGCGCACAGGCAGAAAAATATGAAGTTCCGGTCATTATTGAAGCATTTCCGGAAACACTGGCTGGTGAAAAAGGTCAGAATGCCGATGTCGTGTTATTAGGGCCGCAGATTGCTTATATGTTGCCCGAAATCCAGCGTTTGTTACCCAACAAACCGGTTGAAGTAATTGACTCGCTGCTTTATGGCAAAGTCGATGGTTTAGGCGTGCTTAAGGCTGCGGTTGCAGCGATTAAAAAAGCCGCAGCAAATTAATTTATTTTAAATTTTCCCGTCAAAGAGTTATTTCATAAATCAATACCGCAATATTTAAATTGCGGTTTTTAAGGGTATTTTTCTATGAGTAATGTTATTGCATCGCTTGAAAAGGTACTCCTCCCTTTTGCAGTTAAAATAGGAAAGCAGCCACACGTTAATGCAATCAAAAATGGCTTTATTCGCTTAATGCCGTTAACCCTTGCGGGGGCCATGTTTGTATTAATTAACAACGTTTTTCTAAGCTTTGGGGAGGGGTCGTTTTTTTATTCCTTAGGTATTCGCCTCGACGCCTCAACCATTGAAACACTTAATGGCCTGAAAGGTATTGGCGGCAACGTATATAACGGAACATTAGGGATAATGTCTTTAATGGCACCGTTCTTTATTGGCATGGCGCTGGCAGAAGAGCGTAAAGTCGATGCGCTGGCGGCGGGGTTGTTATCCGTTGCAGCATTTATGACCGTCACCCCATATAGTGTCGGTGAGGCCTATGCGGTTGGCGCAAACTGGTTAGGTGGGGCGAATATCATCTCCGGGATTATTATTGGCCTGGTGGTGGCAGAAATGTTTACCTTTATTGTCCGCCGCAATTGGGTCATTAAACTGCCCGACAGCGTACCTGCTTCAGTATCGCGTTCCTTCTCGGCATTAATTCCCGGCTTTATTATTCTTTCCGTGATGGGGATTATTGCCTGGGCGTTGAATACCTGGGGCACCAACTTCCATCAGATCATTATGGATACCATCTCAACCCCACTGGCATCGTTGGGTAGCGTGGTGGGCTGGGCCTATGTGATCTTTGTTCCACTGCTCTGGTTCTTCGGTATTCATGGCGCGCTGGCGCTGACCGCACTGGACAACGGCATTATGACGCCGTGGGCGCTGGAAAATATCGCGACCTATCAGCAATATGGTTCCGTCGAAGCGGCGCTGGCAGCCGGTAAGACCTTCCATATCTGGGCCAAGCCGATGCTGGACTCCTTTATTTTCCTTGGGGGCAGTGGTGCGACTTTAGGCCTGATCCTGGCTATCTTTATCGCCTCTCGCCGTGCTGATTATCGTCAGGTGGCAAAACTGGCGCTGCCGTCCGGCATCTTCCAGATTAACGAACCGATTCTGTTTGGTCTGCCAATTATCATGAACCCGGTGATGTTTATCCCGTTTGTACTGGTACAACCGATTCTGGCGGCAATCACCCTCGCAGCGTACTACATGGGCATCATTCCTCCGGTGACCAATATTGCACCGTGGACCATGCCAACCGGTCTGGGAGCCTTCTTTAACACCAACGGTAGCGTCGCCGCATTGCTGGTCGCACTCTTCAACCTTGGCATCGCAACCTTAATTTATCTGCCCTTTGTTGTGGTGGCTAACAAAGCACAAAATGCGATTGATAAAGAAGAGAGCGAAGAAGATATCGCTAACGCCCTGAAATTTTAATCGATGCCGGTACGGGTAATCTTGCCGGTAAGAAGAGAGAGGAACGATGTATGATGGATCTCGATAATATTCCTGATACGCAAACAGAAGCTGAAGAGCTGGAAGAAGTGGTGATGGGGCTTATCATCAACTCCGGACAAGCGCGCAGCCTGGCGTATGCGGCACTGAAACAGGCGAAGCAGGGCGATTTTGCTGCAGCAAAAGCCATGATGGATCAGTCACGGATGGCATTGAATGAAGCGCATCTGGTACAGACGAAACTGATTGAAGGCGATGCGGGCGAAGGTAAGATGAAAGTGAGTCTGGTGCTGGTCCACGCTCAGGATCATTTAATGACGTCCATGCTTGCGCGTGAACTGATTACTGAATTAATTGAGCTTCATGAAAAACTGAAGGCATAAGGAGTCGATGATGCAGCCAGTGATTAACGCGCCGGAAATTGCCACTGCCCGAGAACAGCAGTTGTTTAATGGCAAAAACTTCCATGTGTTTATCTATAACAAAACTGAGAGTATCAGTGGGCTGCATCAGCACGACTATTATGAATTTACTCTGGTATTAACCGGGCGTTATTTCCAGGAGATTAACGGTAAGCGCGTGTTACTGGAACGGGGCGATTTTGTTTTTATTCCGTTAGGTTCGCACCATCAAAGTTTTTATGAGTTTGGTGCCACGCGTATATTGAACGTTGGGATCAGTAAACGCTTTTTTGAGCAGCATTACCTGCCGTTGTTGCCTTATTGCTTTGTCGCTTCGCAGGTATACCGGACCAATAACGCTTTTCTCACCTATGTGGAAACAGTGATTTCTTCATTGAATTTCCGCGAAACAGGGCTGGAAGAGTTTGTTGAGATGGTTACTTTTTATGTCATTAACCGTTTACGTCATTACCGCGAAGAACAGGTGATTGATGATGTACCGCAGTGGCTGAAAAGTACGGTAGAAAAGATGCATGATAAAGAGCAGTTTAGTGAATCGGCGCTGGAGAATATGGTGACGTTGTCAGCCAAATCACAGGAATATTTGACGCGAGCGACTCAACGATATTATGGCAAAACACCAATGCAGATTATTAATGAGATCCGTATTAATTTTGCCAAAAAACAACTGGAAATGACCAACTATTCCGTGACGGATATTGCGTTTGAGGCCGGTTATAGTAGCCCGAGTTTGTTTATTAAAACGTTTAAGAAATTAACGTCCTTTACGCCTAAGAGCTATCGTAAGAAATTGACTGAATTTAATCAGTAAGTCGTTATACCTGACAATTCACATATCTGTACTGTTGCTGGATTATTTATGTCCGGGGGGGCAGATATGCCAGATATCAGTATTCTGTACTGAAGGGAGAAATTATGAGCCAGAAATTAAAAGTCGTCACTATTGGTGGCGGGAGCAGCTATACCCCGGAGTTACTGGAAGGATTTATTAAGCGTTATCACGAATTGCCGGTCAGCGAATTATGGCTGGTGGATGTCGAAGATGGTAAAGAGAAACTGGATATCATTTTTGAACTCTGCCAACGGATGATTGATAACGCTGGCGTCCCGATGAAGCTTTATAAAACGCTGGATCGCCGCGAAGCATTGAAAGATGCTGATTTCGTTACTACCCAACTGCGCGTAGGCCAATTACCGGCGCGCGAACTGGATGAACGTATTCCATTAAGTCATGGTTATCTTGGTCAGGAAACCAACGGCGCGGGCGGTCTGTTTAAAGGTCTGCGTACCATTCCGGTGATTTTTGACATCGTAAAAGATGTCGAAGAACTTTGTCCGAATGCATGGGTGATTAACTTCACTAACCCGGCGGGAATGGTCACTGAAGCCGTTTATCGTCATACCGGATTTAAACGCTTTATCGGCGTGTGTAATATTCCGATCGGCATGAAGATGTTTATTCGCGATGTTCTGATGCTGAAAGACAGCGATGATTTATCTATCGATCTGTTCGGCCTCAACCATATGGTGTTCATTAAGGATGTGCTGGTAAATGGCAAGTCGCGCTTTGCCGAATTGCTTGATGGTGTGGCGTCAGGGCAGTTAAAAGCGTCCTCTGTAAAAAATATTTACGATCTGCCATTTAGTGAGGGCTTAATTCGTTCGTTAAATCTGCTGCCATGTTCTTATCTGCTGTATTACTTCAAGCAGAAAGAGATGCTGGCTATTGAAATGGGCGAATACTACAAAGGCGGCGCACGAGCACAGGTAGTACAGAAAGTCGAGAAACAACTTTTTGAGCTGTATAAAAATCCGGAGTTGAAAGTTAAGCCGAAAGAACTGGAACAGCGCGGTGGGGCTTATTACTCTGATGCAGCGTGCGAAGTGATCAACGCTATCTACAACGACAAGCAAGCTGAACATTACGTTAATATCCCGCATCATGGGCATATTGATAATATTCCGGCAGACTGGGCGGTAGAAATGACCTGTAAGCTGGGGCGCGATGGCGCGACGCCACATCCGCGCATTACGCATTTCGATGATAAAGTGATGGGGCTGATTCACACCATTAAAGGCTTCGAGATTGCTGCCAGCAACGCCGCACTTAGCGGAGAATTTAACGATGTGTTACTGGCGCTAAACCTTAGTCCGTTGGTGCATTCCGATCGCGATGCTGAGCTGCTGGCACGCGAGATGATTCTGGCGCACGAGAAATGGCTGCCAAATTTTGCCGACTGCATCGCAGAGCTTAAAAAAGCACATTAACCGAGGCTGATTATGGAACGCTTACTGATTGTTAATGCCGATGATTTTGGCTTAAGCAAAGGTCAGAACTACGGCATTATCGAGGCCTGTCGCAATGGGATTGTCACATCGACGACGGCGCTGGTGAATGGGCAGGCTATTGACCATGCGGTGCAGTTGAGTCGTGATGAACCGAGTCTGGCCATAGGGATGCACTTTGTCCTTACTATGGGCAAGCCACTGACAGCTATGCCGGGGTTAACCCGCGATGGTGTGCTGGGAAAATGGATCTGGCAGTTGGCAGAAGAAGATGCTTTACCGCTGGAAGAAATTACTCAGGAGCTTGCCAGTCAGTATTTGCGTTTCATTGAGCTATTTGGACGCAAACCTACGCATCTTGATAGCCATCATCATGTGCATATGTTCCCGCAGATTTTCCCGATTGTTGCCAGCTTTGCGGCTGAAGAGGGGATTGCGTTGCGCATCGACCGTCAGCCGCTATCTAACGCTGGTGATTTACCGGCTAATCTGCGCAGTTCACACGGATTCAGTAGCGCGTTTTATGGTGAAGAGATTAGCGAGGCACTGTTCCTGCAAGTGCTTGATGATTCCAGCCATCGCGGGGAACGCTCGCTGGAAGTCATGTGCCATCCGGCATTTGTCGATAATTTGATTCGCAAGAGTGCTTACTGTTTCCCACGGTTAACGGAGCTGGAAGTGCTGACATCAGCGTCGTTGAAATATGCAATTGCTGAGCGTGGTTATCGGTTGGGTAGTTATCTTGATGTGTAAGTAAGGTGGTAAGGTCACTCCCCAGGGGACGTGACCTTATCCATATTTACGCCGGAATTTTGTCAATCTTAGGAATGCGTGACCACACGCGGTGTGCTGCCATCAGCGTTAACAGTTCATCCATAAAACTACCGTCGGCGCTGTCAGCTTCCACAATCCCTTCTTCACCCTGGTCAGCGACCTTGATAGTTGCTTTAAACTTGCGTGCGTCTCCCGCCAGCGCAATCGGTTTAAGGTGTTTGTAGGCTTCCATCAGGTAGTAGTTGGCATCGCCGTTGTCAGCGATATCCGCGATATTGCCGCAAGGGACAATGACCGCATCGACCGTCAGCGAAGGCGCACCGGCAAAGGTAGCGGCTATAGGCAACACCGTACCGTCATCCGCAGTCACTTCACCCATTCGGGAGTAGAGCAGTTTGGCATGAACGCCTTTGGCCTTCAGGGCCTTGAGAATGGCCAGAAGGTCTGCCGATCTCACTTCATCATTAAGTAAAATCGCTACCACGCGACCTTTCACATCACCGTCAGGAATGGCGTACAAACTTAAGGATGGATCCTTTTTCAGACCGTTGACGTCTGGAGGTGGGGTGATATTCAGCTGGTCGTCAGTCAGTTCGATACCGAGATTTTTCGCCACCGCCTGGGCCAGAGTGAGATCAATATGCGCCAGCTGGTCAACAACGCGCTCACGAATATACGGACGAACGACTTTGCTTAACTCAAAACTGAAACCATCGACAATATGACGCTGCTCGAATGGCGTCTGACTTAGCCAGAACAGACGCGGATGGGAATAATATTCGCCAAACGATGGACTGCGCTCACGAACTTTATTTCCTTCCACGCGTTCCTGATATGATTCAAAACCGCCGCGTTTCGGTCCCGGCGGTGTTTCGCGCGGCCAGTTATCGTTGATCGAGTTCGGTTCGTAATTCGCCGGGTTAGTGTCGATCCCCATACGATGCATGCCATCACGCTGGAAGTTGTGGTAAGGACAGGTCGGACGGTTAATCGGAATCTCATGGAAATTCGGCCCACCAAGACGACTGATTTGTGTATCGGTATAGGAGAACAAACGTCCCTGCAACAGCGGATCGTTGGTGAAGTCCAGTCCCGGCACGATATGCCCAGGATGGAAAGCCGCCTGTTCGTTTTCAGCAAAGAAGTTATCCGGGTTGCGATTGAGCACCATTTTGCCGACACGCTGAACGGGCACCAGTTCTTCCGGGATCAGTTTGGTTGGATCGAGAAGATCGAAGTCGAACTTGAATTCATCTTCTTCAGGAATCAACTGGAAGCCCAGTTCGTATTCCGGAAAATCGCCTGCTTCAATGGCTTCCCACAACTCGCGGCGGTGGAAGTCCGGGTCACGTCCGGTTAGTTTTTGTGCTTCATCCCAAACGAGTGAGGCTTTACCTGCCAGTGGTTTCCAGTGGAAACGTACAAACGTTGCCTTCCCTTCGGCATTAATCAGGCGGAAGGTGTGAATACCGAAGCCTTCCATGGTGCGGTAACTGCGGGGGATGCCGCGATCCGACATCGCCCACATCACGTTGTGCAGAGTTTCAGGTTGCAGAGAAACATAATCCCAGAAAGTATCGTGGGCGCTTTGCCCTTGTGGAATTGCCCAGTGTGGTTCTGGTTTTACCGCATGAACAAAATCGGGGAATTTATGCGCATCCTGGATAAAGAAGATTGGCGTGTTATTGCCAACAAGGTCAAAAATACCCTCTTCGGTATAGAATTTGGTGGCAAAGCCACGGATATCACGCACGGTATCGGCAGAGCCAGCACCACCCTGAACGGTAGAGAACCTAACAAATACTGGGGTGATTTTGTTCGGATCTGAGAGGAAATCCGCTTTGGTGATATCGCTTAAGCTTTTATATGGCTGGAAATAACCGTGAGCTGCTGATCCGCGTGCATGAACAATACGTTCCGGGATGCGCTCATGGTCAAAGTGGGTGATTTTCTCGCGCAGAATAAAATCTTCCAGCAGCGTTGGACCACGGTTACCGGCACGCAGTGAGTTTTGATCATCGGCGATGCGCACGCCCTGATTAGTGGTCAGCGCATAATTTCCACTGCCTTTGCGTACGTCTTCCAGAGAATTAAGTTTTTCGTTACGTGTATCAGGGGCTTTCAGGCTCCCAGGGGCGGTAGGTTGTGCACCTGGCGGTGTTGGTTCAGCCGCTGGACGATGAGATCCGTCCTCAGGTGCCAGTGAGTCCATCCCCGGTTTCGCTTCGCTGGAATCGTGTAGTGGTGACTGGTGCTGATGTGGGTTCTTTTCGTTATGTTGCGACATTGAACTCGTCTCCTTAATTTATTACTGAAAGGGCCGCTGTTTTGGTCAAAAAACTCTCTAACTATAGACCACCAGCCAGATCCCGCTTCGGAGACTATTCTGGAAACGGTGTTATGAAATACACGCAAAGCGGGACGTACAGGGGCTAAATCGGCTAAACTACAGTTTTTCTAATTTTTAATATGCGTTTAGTGAAGCCAGTAATGAAGAAACCGCTCCGCCAGCAAAACCGCCAGATTATTAGCTATGTCCCACGCACGGAACCCGCGCCGCCAGAACATGCGATAAAGATGGATTCGTTTCGTGATGTCTGGATGCTGCGTGGCAAATATGTTGCGTTTGTACTGATGGGAGAGTCATTTCTGCGCTCACCGGCGTTTACTGTGCCTGAATCTGCCCAACGTTGGGCAAATCAGATCCGCCAGGAAGGGGAAGTGACTGAGTAAGGATTACATACCTCCCGGTTTTGCCGGGAGTTACATGACCTGAAATTCTGCATTTCGTTGCTACATTCATTCAAACCACCTGTAACAAAAAGCTGCCTTTGACGAGCTATTGCTATAAATAAGTGATCTTTTTTCTTTAATTGTTTATTTATTTTAAAATGGTTAAGTTTTGCTAATCATGATGAGCTATTTTTGATAGTTCATCCTGTGGCGTCGCTCTTAAACTTATATTGTAAGTGACTTAGATTTAAATGAGATAATAATTTTGTTAACAATATGGGGCGGGAGATGTTTTCTACAAACTTAATACAGAGTAATTATGGTGATTTAAATATTAAAAGCCTGGCTTTCGACTCTTTTAAAGAAAGGCTTGAGTCTACCATGGCGGCACTCACTTTCTTTATATCAACGGGTCAATGTGACTGCGATGAAATAGCAGAGTCGAACTTCAATCGTATGATTGCCTATATGTCTAACATTAACTATGATGCCTCAAAGCCAGGAGCGCCAGCACTTAGTTTTGATACGTATCTGCAGGACAATGTTAAATATAGAGTGATAATTAATAATCTTTATGGCAGTGAGTTTCGGATAAGAGATATTAATGAGAATTTTGTTGGGATGGATTTTACCTGTGAATTCTGACCCGAAAAAATGACGAATTTGATCAATATAAAAATAGGTTGGTTATTCATTATTTAAGGACTATATACTATGAAAAAAATTATATACATCCTGCCGGGAGCATTTTTGCTGCGATTCAAAAAAATGAGAGTCTCCTAAAGTTTCCTTCGATAATATCAATACTTAATATCAATCTTCTTTTTAATCCACTAAATCTTCCGGGAATGGGAAGTGGTGTGCTTGAAGATATTATGAGTATTCCAGATAGTTCACTTAGAAAACGTCTCGGGTATGAGGTTTTAAGCTTCTCACTACAGGCACATTCATTGAGCCAGGAATGTATTGATAAGTTGGACATTTTTTTCGCTGACGATCTGTTTAAATATGAGTCAGTATGCATCGCCGCGATGGAACATTTAAAAAGTAAAGCAACGGCCCCTATACAAAACGGACCGTTGCCAGCATAAGAATTAACGGTGTGCCAGTTCGGCGTCGTCTTCGCTATCCAGAATGGCTTTATCGGTTTGCTTCAGCCACTGGCTGGTCAGCGTGCCAGCTGTCATCGAGCCACTAACGTTTAGCGCCGTACGGCCCATGTCGATAAGCGGTTCAACGGAGATTAACAGCGCCACCAGGGTTACTGGCAGGCCCATCGCAGGCAGCACAATCAGTGCGGCGAAAGTTGCACCACCACCGACACCGGCAACGCCTGCGGAACTAACGGTAACAATACCGACCAGCGTCGCAATCCACATCGGGTCCAGCGGGTTAATGCCAACCGTAGGCGCAACCATCACCGCCAGCATTGCCGGATACAAACCGGCGCAGCCGTTCTGACCAATGGTTGCACCGAAAGAGGCGGCGAAACTGGCGATGGATTCAGGAACGCCCAGACGACGCGTTTGTGCTTCCACATTCAGTGGGATAGACGCAGCACTGGAACGGCTGGTAAAGGCAAACGTCAGCACAGGCCATACCTTACGGAAGTACTTCAGCGGACTCACGCCATTAATGCCCAGCAGAATGCCATGCACTGCAAACATAATCAGCAGACCGAGGTAGGACGCGACAACGAAACTTCCCAGTTTGATGATGTCTTGCAAGTTAGAACCTGCAACCACTTTGGTCATTAGAGCCAGAACGCCGTAAGGGGTCAATTGCATGACAAGGCGAACCAGTTTCATCACCCAGCTTTGTAGGGTATCGATAGCGGCTAAGACGCGTTCACCTTTCGGCGCATCATCCTTCAGCAGTTTCAATGCAGCTACGCCGAGGAATGCGGCAAAAATTACCACGCTGATAATTGACGTCGGATTGGCTCCGGTAAGATCGGCAAACGGGTTTTTCGGGATAAAGGACAAGACCAGCTGCGGAACGCTCAGATCAGAGACTTTACCAACATAGTTACTTTCAATGGCGTTCAGACGTGCAGTTTCTGCACCACCCTGAACCAGACCTTCAGCCGTCAAACCAAACAGGTTGGTGACCAGCACACCGACCAGCGCCGCAATCAGCGTGGTAAACAAAAGCGTACCGATGGTCAGAAAACTGATTTTGCCTAACTGAGATGCGTTATGCAGACGGGCAACCGCGCTCAGAATAGAGGCGAAGACTAACGGCATAACGATCATTTGCAGCAGTTGAACATAGCCGTTACCAACGATGTTAAACCACTGTACAGAATCTTTAAGTACCTGGCTGTCAGAACCATAAATGGTATGCAGGGCAAGGCCAAAAACCACACCCATCACCAGACCCACCAGCACTTTTTTCGCCAGACTCCACTGTTTATGGCGGGTCTGAGCCAGCGCAAACAGCAGTACAACGAACACCACGATGTTCGCAATTAATGGAAAGTTCATCCCCGTTCTCCTGATCTTATTATTTCTATCACTGCGTAGCAGTCATAGTGTTGGCGCAAGATTAACAGAACTGTGAGCTGGCTCTTATATTCAAATGGAATTGCTTATTCCAGAAAGGTGATTTTTGTCTTTTTAGTATTCAACCTGATGCTTAATAAGCCGATGAAACTGGATCTGCAAGGTATTGATCATTTGCGATGACCAACGAACAGCGCTGTTCTCGGGTAATGAATGGGGCATCCATACCGACCAGACAAATAATGCCATGCAGATAAAACGTTCCAGTTGGTTGCCCTTTTGGGGAACCAGGATAGGCAAGCGGAAACGCCAGCGGCATGGCCAGAGCAGGGGAACACCGGCGGGTGTCAGCATATCGGCAAGTATGTGGCTCAAATAACCCAGCACCATTCCTTGTAGCGCATCAGCCGGAATGAACCAGCCTTCCGGAACCTTAAGGTAAAAGGTTGCCAGCAGCGCAAATACCGCCAGCAGACTGTGGGTAAAACCACGATGCCCAAAAGCGCGGGCGATCGGTTTTGATATCCATTTTAATCGCTGCCCAAGAAACGACTTTGGGTGATCGATGTCCGGTAACAAACACGTCAGGATTGCGGAAGGGACAATATGCCACCAGTCACCCTGTGCCAGCACGGGCGTCAGCTCGGCATTTTTGGCAAATACCGCACAAGCAATAGAAAAGAGAAGGTGACCTTCCGCCGTCATGATAAAACTCACTAAACTGTCGATACGTACAGTATAGGATTTTTATACAGTGCACGGAAGTGGTGACGGTGTAACTCTTTCTCTTAAATTGACGATTAATCCGTCAGTTGAATGCAAATTCAGATAAAGAACCAGGGGCAGCGAGATCACTGCCCCTGGTCATTAACCGAGAAGGTCTTTTGCGGTGAGTTCTGTCAGCGATGAGAGTTTGACGTTTGCTAATACAAAACGTGGATCATTTTGCGCTTCTGGCGCAGGAACGACAATGGAACGCATGCGGGCTGCTTTAGAGGCGATCATGCCATTTACTGAATCTTCCAGCGCTACGCAGGTCAGTGGGTCAACGCCCAGTTTTGCTGCGCAGTCGAGATATACTTGCGGATGCGGCTTGCTGTAAGGCAGTTTTTCAGCCGAGGCGAGGGCATCGAAACTGTCGCGTAAGTCAAACATGGTCAACACTTTTTCCAGCATATGTAGTGGTGACGCGGAGGCCAGTCCCACCAATAAACCTTGTTCTTTGCATAACGCAACGGCTTCGCGCACGCCTGGTAATAATGGACGTGTCTCTTCAACCAGTGAAATGGCACGGGCAATAACCCGTTCTACTACTTCCTGACGGCTTGGCCCATTCCACGGTTGCCGGGCGTACCAAAGATCGACCACCATATCGATGCGTAAACCTAAGGTGTCCGGCAGCTCGTTACGACGGGAGATATCCACCCCCAGGCTTGCCATCACATCCAGTTCGGCTCGATCCCATAAAGGTTCTGAGTCGATAAGTAATCCATCCATATCAAAAATTGCAGCAAGAATCTGACGCGGGGTTGACATTACAACCTCTCCTTTAGAGCATTATGTGTAAGGTATTAAGCCGTGCTTATGATTAAGCGCCTATCATATCGCCTTTAAAGAATGGGCGAAAACAGATATCTACAGGTAAACTAAGTGAAACGACGCGTCTTAATCAAGGAGAACTCATGACGTATCAACAAGCTGGACGCATTGCTGTTTTGAAAAGGATTTTGGGTTGGGTGATTTTTATACCTGCATTGATCTCTACATTGATTTCTTTGCTGAAATTTATGAATACCCGGCAGGAAAACCAGGAAGGCATTAATGCGGTCATGCTCGACTTTACTCATGTCATGATCGATATGATGCAGGCGAATACGCCTTTTTTGAATCTGTTCTGGTATAACTCCCCGACCCCTAATTTTAATGGTGGCGTGAACGTTATGTTCTGGGTGATTTTCATCCTGATTTTTGTCGGACTGGCGTTGCAGGATTCCGGTGCCCGGATGAGTCGCCAGGCGCGCTTCTTGCGGGAAGGTGTTGAAGATCAACTCATTCTGGAAAAAGCCAAAGGGGAAGAGGGGCTAACGCGTGAACAAATTGAGTCCCGTATTGTTGTTCCGCACCATACTATTTTCCTGCAGTTTTTCTCACTATATATCCTGCCGGTTATTTGTATTGCTGCAGGTTATGTGTTCTTTTCTCTGCTTGGGTTTATTTAATCAAAAGGCCGCACGGAGCGGCCATTATCCTCAACCCATATCATGCTGCTAATAATCTATCCAATGACTGCTGAGCAATAACCAAATGCTGACCGCCAAATAATCTTGCACGATTTAACAGCGTGTAGAGTTGGTAAACCGGTTGACGTTCAAGGAAATCGGCAGGTAGCGGGGATACTGACTGATAGCCGTCATAGATTTGTGGCGGCTGTTCAGTATGCAGCGGTAACATCGCCAGGTCGCACTCTCGGTCACCCCAGTAGCAGGCAGGGTCGAAAATGTACGGGCCATCCGGACCCAGCGCACAGTTGCCGGACCATAAATCGCCGTGCAACAGAGAAGGCTGCGGTTGATGCGAGGCCAGACGCTGCTGAATATGCTCGACGATGGCGTCGATATTGCCGAAAGCGATCCCTTTCTCTGCTGCCAGTTCCAACTGCCAGCCAATCCGTTGTTCAGCAAAAAACGTTGACCAGCGACGTTGCCAGGTGTTGGGCTGTGGAGTTGTGGAGAGCGAGTTATCAAAATCGAGGCCAAATTGTGGTTGGTCACTCCATTGATGTAAACGCGCAATTTGCTGACCAAGAATAAATGCGCTATGCGCATCCAGCGGACGAGGTGGGAGATAATCCATCACCAGAAAACTGTAGTCACGGTCAGCGCCTACTGCCCAAACCTTAGGCACGGTGACGGTTTTACTACGCGACAGTAACTCCAGTTGGTCGGCTTCGGCGGTAAAACCGGGAAGCAGTTCCCTTTCATCACATTTGACGAAAAAGTCATGTCCTGCATAGCGCAAATGCCATGCGGCATGGACTTCTCCGCCAGGCAGTTCATTACGCAGTTCGATTTCGCCTTCACCTAACTGCTCGCTCAAAAGACGACTGATTGCCTGCCACATGATGTCTCTCCCATGTTGTCTGCCAGATCATAAGGTTAGCGCAAGAATGCGGTGTAAAAACACGAGCTAACGCACACCACAGACTGATTATTGCCCAAAAACCATTTATTTTCTGTTGCTATTCCATTCCTCCCAGGTCGTGATGGTGATTTCAGGATCTTTGCCGGTTGCACTTTGGGTAAGCCCCGAAACCAGTTCTCTAATTTCTTCTTCACTTTGGGTACTGATAAGTCCAAAAGTGTTAGTCCCCAGCTCATGGATATTTCCCTCATCATCCGTCATGGTGAGCAAAAAACCGTCGCGAGTCAGGTAATTATTCAACTCGTTAATTTCAGTCAATGTATCCTCATGCAACATGACGGTTATGACATAACGGACAAGATCGCCACTGGCCATAGTTCACCCCTTTGTTATCACATGACTTTTGAGCATAGTCGGAGAAACGCGTTGCCGACAGGTTGGTGGTGATTCCCCCAATGCTGGGGGAATGTTTTTGTTAGCGGGAAAGGTAAGCGTAAATTTTTTGCGTATCGTCATGGGAGCACAGACGTGTTCCCTGATTGAGTGTGGCTGCACTCCCCGCAGCTACGCCAAAACGGACCATCTCTTCAAGAGAGGCATTTTCTGCCAGTTTCAGTGTCATCGCGCCGACCATGCTGTCACCAGCGCCAACGGTACTCTGGCTTTTCACCGGTGGTGGCACCACCTGAATGCAGTTTTCACTATCAACACCCAGCGCTCCTTGTGGACCAAGGGAAACGACAACCCGTTTGGCCTTGCCGCTATTAACGATTTCCTGCGCGGCTTTGCGGACATCGTCTGGCTGGGTGAGTTCGCGATTCACCAGCGCACTGAGTTCTTTTTGGTTAGGCTTAACCAACTCGATGTTACCAATCGCCAGTGCTGCACTTAACGCTTCGCCAGAACTGTCGATGATGCAGCGGATCCCTTGGTTTTGCGCAGCGGAAATCAGTTGGGTTAATTTTTCCAGCTTCACACCTGGCGGCAGGCTTCCGCTTATGACCAGGATGGCCCCGGATTCAATTTCCAGAACTTGCTCTTCAAGCTGGCGAAACTCATCTTCATTTAATGCCGCGCCTGGCATAACAAAACGATACTGCTCACCGCTTGCTTCCACATGTACGTGTAAATTCTGCCGGGTCCAGTCTTTGGCTTCTACAGTAGCGACGGGGACATTTTCATCCGCCAACAGAGAAACCAGGTGTTCGCCGGTCGCGCCACCCGCCGGGAAGATCGCTGTGGCACTGCCTCCAAGATGGGCAATGGCGCGGGCGACGTTGATGCCGCCGCCCCCGGGTTCGAACACCGGTGCGGTACAGCGCAGTTTTCCTTCGGGATAAATTTGCGGGGTAATTGTTGCGCTATCGAGAGAGGGCGCAAGTGTCAACGTATAGATACGTACCATCATTTCCTCCTATAGGCTGATTTCAGTCTGGCACCGAATCAGCCGAAAGTGAAGAAATTAACAATATGATTTATTAGAGCTTTATTTAAAATTTTGCAGATAAATATATATAAATAAAAATCTGTTTTCGCTACATGCTTATTCAAAAAATGAAATAAGAATACATTGCTAAGTTATTCGCGCCTTTTTATAATTCGTTACCTTTCCAGGGACGCTAATCTTTGATCCTTAAGAAAGTTTCCGGGACCGCGATGGTCTCTTTTTTTGTTGTACGGACTCTTGATAAATGAAGCTTTTGAAGACAGTTCCTGCCATCGTTATGTTGGCGGGGGGCATGTTTGCGTCACTGAATGCAGCTGCCGATGATTCCGTTTTTACTGTCATGGACGATCCTGCCAGCGCTAAAAAACCTTTCGAAGGTAATCTGAACGCAGGATATCTTGCACAATCAGGCAATACGAAAAGCTCCTCACTTACGGCTGACACCACCATGACCTGGTATGGACAAACCACTGCCTGGTCGCTGTGGGGGAACGCCAGTAATACTTCTTCTAATGATGAGCGTTCTTCAGAAAAATATGCGGCGGGCGGGCGTAGCCGTTTTAATTTAACTGATTATGACTATTTATTTGGTCAGGCAAGCTGGCTGACAGACCGTTATAACGGCTATCGAGAGCGCGATGTGTTGACCGCGGGTTATGGTCGTCAGTTTTTGAATGGCCCGGTACACAGTTTCCGCTTTGAATTCGGTCCAGGTGTGCGTTACGACAAATATACCGACAATGCCAGTGAAACTCAGCCGCTGGGCTATGCCTCCGGTGCTTATGCATGGCAGTTGACTGACAACGCTAAATTTACGCAGGGTGTTTCCGTCTTTGGCGCGGAAGACACAACGCTGAACTCCGAAAGCGCATTAAATGTTGCTATTAATGAACATTTTGGACTGAAAGTGGCTTACAACGTCACATGGAACTCTGAACCTCCAGAGTCTGCACCGGAACATACCGATCGTCGGACAACCTTATCGCTGGGCTACAGCATGTAAAATTATCTGCCGGACCGTGTTATGCGGTCTGGCTGTCTTCGTTTGTCACTGCTCAGCCCCAAATCATTGCTGCCCAACGTAGCAACAACATAGCGCCACAGATTGCCAGTAGCACCACCACCATCTTCCAGTGTTTTTTATCAAAGCGTTTAGTCGGCATACCAGTGTCCTGCATATCTCTTGTGCGTGATAACGGAGTGTAACAAAAGGGACAGGCATCAAGGGATTTTTTGTTATTACAGCCGTCGGGTGGCGTTGTGCACATGGTCACTGTTTCTGCGTTTTATGAAAAAAATAAAATTATGTATCGATATATATCGTAAATAGCTGGTTATAAATACGTCTTTATTTCATCAGCACTAAAACTCAGGCTTTGGCTGATGACATTTATAGCAGCATAATATGTTTCTACAGTTTTATAATGCTTATGATGAATGGCTATATGAACAGCTGACATGTTGTCATGATTTTTAGCGGCCAATAGTGTAAATAACTGATGTTGACTAAAAGAATGTTTTTTGCAAAAGCACCCAGCGTCGATATATAAGATAACACGACGTCTTCATTACCCTTGCTCATGGCGATGTATAATGCAGGGGTTCCCTGTGCTGTAGCTCCTTTTAATAAATCCATGATGTTAGCTTTGCTCAACTTGTATTTAAAGGCGATGCCATTAATTTTAGAGAGGAACCGTGTGACACACAAAGGGTGATTATTTTCCATTGCGGCGTATAATCCTGGCTCACCATCATGTATTTTCATGGCTAAAATACTCATCACCAGTTTTTTGTTTAAAAGCTCTTGTGCTATTGGAGTGGTTAATGCATTCAGAAAGATATCGATTATTTCATCGAATCCATACAACATGGAGATATAAAGTCCAGGTGTTTCGTTAGCACTTTTAGTTTGCAGTAATTTAACCAGATTATCTTCATGAATGATGTGATTATCTACCAGTGACTGAATTTCTTGCATAAATATTTTCACGTTGTCAGTATGTCCGTTCATCATAGCCAAAAATAAAGCAGGTGTACCAACGCTATTCTGCGCAGTTATTATTTCAATGATTTCTTTTTCAGGGAGTATGGGCAACTGTTTGAATAATGTAATAAGCTGTTGAGTCTGGCCTGTAGCCATTATTAACAACATTGCCGATGGATGTATAGGGGCAAATGGCATTCGTGATGCAATACCCGCGAAAATAGCCCCTGGAACTCCCACAGGTAATAGGGGCAGAATAGCAATTGCACAGTTGCGAACATATCTATCAGCCCAGGTCTGAGCATCGGGACCTGAACTGATGAACTTATCAAGCGAAAGAAAGCCCCGTGCTGTCCTGTGGGTGTCTCTGACGGCAACGTTGGTATCGTTCGGGTCGTAAACGGACACAACATAGTTTAATTGTCCATACACTGACTGCTTTATTCGTAGCCTTACTGACAAAGTATGATTGTCTATATATAAAATCGCGGACATATGACTGACATTGTTTGCCATCATTCGACAAAAGAAAATATCTAAAGCGAAGCCAAAATCCTTACTCGCGATAACGCGACTCCCTGCAGGAGGATGGCGAAGTAATGCTCTGAACTCCGCGTCCCGGACTAAGGGGACATGCTGCTGTATGGATTCAACGGAGGAGTAATGTTTAATCAGGTTGACTTTGCCTTTTCCATTTCTCAATGAATCAAGGGCGTATTGCAATGACAGATGGCGACAAAAAATAGCGTCAGAAGGAGATTGCAAAAAACATGCACTACCATTGAGATTTACTGTTGGGTGTATAGTTTTTTCTCTATGGATTTTTTTAGACAGTTTCATACAATGGTTACGATCTTCAGCAGTTAACTGTTCCTGTTCAATATAATCCAGTATGCTTCGCAAATGGTTAGCTTTAATAGGCGTGGTTTCCAGTAATAAGGAAATGAAATCTTTTTTATAGTGTAATGTAATGAGTATATTTTCTGCATGGATGGGTGAAGTGGCAAAGTTAATGGTAAAAAGGGCAGTGGAATAACAATTTTGTGATATTTTTCGACAGTTTGCGGTAAATTCCTGAATAACACAGTATGACAGCATCGAACTTAAGTCAGAGGTATCAAGTAGGGTGATGAACTGGCGCGCAAATTTATTAATAGGCTCTGATGAAGGTGTTGGTATGTCGCTATCGATGTGCAATCTATGAGGAGACTTATAATGAGTTCTGATAATGATATCGTTTTGACTCATAATCTATTCGCCTTATATATATCTGGGGGTTTTGAGGATGATGATTAATTATTATCGCCAGAACGAAATGTGCACGAAAAATTGTTATAAGAATTGTGTCACTTTTATCATTGTGATATGACCACTTCGTCATTAATCTCATGAGCGTTTAAAATACTACCGCCAAATCACGCAACGAACTTTGCTGGATTCAGTTTATGCTGCTGTAAATCCGCTCGCAGTAAACCTTTCAGACGCACCGTGATGTTATCAGTGGTTCTTTAAGCGTTTTGCTGGTGTACTCACTACAAACGAATTGCGAATCGAATCAATGTGAAACGGAAAGGTACAATCTCCCTTTTTTTAGTGTTAACATCGCTCAACCGGGTGGAAGGTGAGAGGTTAATGTCTTTCATTTGTGTACCTGATTGCGAACCAATTTAGCATTTGTTGGCTAGATGGTTTCGCAATGAACTGTTAATAAACAAATTTTTCTTTGTATGTGATCTTTCGTGTGGGTCACCACTGCAAATAAGGATATAAAATGCCTGTTATAACTCTTCCTGATGGCAGCCAACGCCATTACGACCACGCTGTAAGCCCCATGGATGTTGCGCTGGACATTGGTCCAGGTCTGGCGAAAGCCTGTATCGCAGGGCGCGTTAATGGCGAACTGGTTGATGCTTGCGATCTGATTGAAAACGACGCACAACTGTCGATCATTACCGCCAAAGACGAAGAAGGTCTGGAGATCATTCGTCACTCCTGTGCGCACCTGTTAGGGCACGCGATTAAACAACTTTGGCCGCATACCAAAATGGCAATCGGCCCGGTTATTGACAACGGTTTTTATTACGACGTTGATCTTGACCGCACGTTAACCCAGGAAGATGTCGAAGCACTCGAGAAGCGGATGCATGAGCTTGCTGAGAAAAACTACGACGTCATTAAGAAGAAAGTCAGCTGGCACGAAGCGCGTGAAACTTTCGCCAACCGTGGGGAGAGCTACAAAGTCTCCATTCTTGACGAAAACATCGCCCATGATGACAAGCCAGGTCTGTACTTCCATGAAGAATATGTCGATATGTGCCGCGGTCCGCACGTACCGAACATGCGTTTCTGCCATCATTTCAAACTAATGAAAACGGCAGGGGCTTACTGGCGTGGCGACAGCAACAACAAAATGTTGCAACGTATTTACGGTACGGCGTGGGCAGACAAAAAAGCGCTTAACGCTTACCTGCAGCGCCTGGAAGAAGCCGCGAAACGCGACCACCGTAAAATCGGTAAACAGCTCGACCTGTACCATATGCAGGAAGAAGCGCCGGGTATGGTATTCTGGCACAACGACGGCTGGACCATCTTCCGTGAACTAGAAGTGTTTGTTCGTTCTAAACTGAAAGAGTACCAGTATCAGGAAGTTAAAGGTCCGTTCATGATGGACCGTGTCCTGTGGGAAAAAACCGGTCACTGGGACAACTACAAAGATGCAATGTTCACCACGTCTTCTGAGAACCGTGAATACTGCATTAAGCCGATGAACTGCCCGGGTCACGTACAAATTTTCAACCAGGGGCTGAAGTCTTATCGCGATCTGCCGCTGCGTATGGCCGAGTTTGGTAGCTGCCACCGTAATGAGCCGTCAGGTTCGCTGCATGGCCTGATGCGCGTGCGTGGATTTACCCAGGATGACGCGCATATCTTCTGTACTGAAGAACAAATTCGCGATGAAGTTAACGGATGTATCCGTTTAGTCTATGATATGTACAGCACTTTTGGCTTCGAGAAGATCGTCGTCAAACTCTCCACTCGTCCTGAAAAACGTATTGGCAGTGATGAAATGTGGGATCGTGCTGAGGCGGACCTGGCGGTTGCGCTGGAAGAAAACAACATCCCGTTTGAATATCAACTGGGTGAAGGCGCTTTCTACGGTCCGAAAATTGAATTTACCCTGTATGACTGCCTCGATCGTGCATGGCAGTGCGGTACAGTACAGCTGGACTTCTCTTTGCCTTCTCGTCTGAGCGCTTCTTATGTAGGCGAAGACAATGAACGTAAAGTACCGGTAATGATTCACCGCGCAATTCTGGGATCGATGGAACGTTTCATCGGTATCCTGACCGAAGAATTCGCTGGTTTCTTCCCGACCTGGCTTGCGCCAGTTCAGGTTGTTATCATGAATATTACCGATTCACAGTCTGAATACGTTAACGAATTGACGCAAAAACTATCAAATGCGGGCATTCGTGTTAAAGCAGACTTGAGA
This sequence comes from Escherichia sp. SCLE84, assembly GCF_012584495.1. Taxonomy (NCBI): domain Bacteria; kingdom Pseudomonadati; phylum Pseudomonadota; class Gammaproteobacteria; order Enterobacterales; family Enterobacteriaceae; genus Escherichia; species Escherichia sp. SCLE84. The sequence continues at coordinate 462,981 of NZ_CP051430.1, forward strand.
AATGAGAAGATTGGCTTTAAAATCCGCGAGCACACTTTGCGTCGCGTCCCATATATGCTGGTCTGTGGTGATAAAGAGGTGGAATCAGGCAAAGTTGCCGTTCGCACCCGCCGTGGTAAAGACCTGGGAAGCATGGACGTAAATGAAGTGATCGAGAAGCTGCAACAAGAGATTCGCAGCCGCAGTCTTAAACAATTGGAGGAATAAGGTATTAAAGGCGGAAAACGAGTTCAAACGGCGCGCCCTAACCGTATCAATGGCGAAATTCGCGCCCAGGAAGTTCGCTTAACAGGTCTGGAAGGCGAGCAGCTTGGTATTGTGAGTCTGAGAGAAGCTCTGGAGAAAGCAGAAGAAGCCGGAGTAGACTTAGTCGAGATCAGCCCTAACGCCGAGCCGCCGGTTTGTCGTATAATGGATTACGGCAAATTCCTCTATGAAAAGAGCAAGTCTTCTAAGGAACAGAAGAAAAAGCAAAAAGTTATCCAGGTTAAGGAAATTAAATTCCGTCCTGGTACAGATGAAGGCGACTATCAGGTAAAACTCCGCAGCCTGATTCGCTTTCTCGAAGAGGGTGATAAAGCCAAAATCACGCTGCGTTTCCGCGGTCGTGAGATGGCGCACCAGCAAATCGGTATGGAAGTGCTTAATCGCGTGAAAGACGATTTGCAAGAACTGGCAGTGGTCGAATCCTTCCCAACGAAGATCGAAGGCCGCCAGATGATCATGGTGCTCGCTCCTAAGAAGAAACAGTAAGGCCTTCAAGTAGCACTGTCTGTGGAGCCTTCGGGCTTCACAGGCTTTGTTCGCCTTTGTTTCGTTTATTAACAATGCGAAGTGGAAGTTATTAAAATGCCAAAAATTAAGACCGTACGCGGTGCTGCTAAGCGCTTCAAAAAAACCGGTAAAGGTGGTTTTAAGCACAAGCACGCTAACCTGCGTCACATTCTGACCAAAAAAGCGACCAAACGTAAACGTCACCTGCGTCCGAAAGCCATGGTTTCCAAAGGCGATCTGGGCCTGGTAATCGCGTGCCTGCCGTACGCATAAGCCGTTAACGTTTTTAACTTTTTAATTAGAATATAGATACAGGAGAGCACATATGGCTCGCGTAAAACGTGGTGTTATTGCACGCGCACGTCACAAGAAAATTTTGAAACAAGCTAAAGGCTACTACGGTGCGCGTTCTCGCGTATACCGCGTTGCCTTCCAGGCTGTTATCAAAGCTGGTCAGTATGCTTACCGTGACCGTCGTCAACGTAAGCGTCAGTTCCGTCAACTGTGGATTGCGCGTATCAACGCAGCAGCACGTCAGAACGGTATTTCTTACAGCAAATTCATCAATGGCCTGAAAAAAGCCTCTGTTGAAATCGACCGTAAGATCCTGGCTGATATCGCAGTATTCGACAAAGTAGCGTTCACCGCTCTGGTTGAAAAAGCGAAAGCAGCTCTGGCATAAGCCAGTTGAAAGAGGGAGCTAGTCTCCCTCTTTTCGTTTCAACGCCATCAAAACATTGACTTTTATCGCCGTAGCCTTTTCAATAAAGGTCTTTTGAAGAGTACCAAAAGGTAACGCAAGCAATGAATGCTGCTATTTTCCGCTTCTTTTTTTACTTTAGCACCTGAATCCAGGAGGCTAGCGCGTGAGAAGAGAAACGGAAAACAGCGCCTGAAAGCCTCCCAGTGGAGGCTTTTTTTGTATGCGCGTTTTGAAAAATAAAAAGCCTGTCTCATCAGGTGTAATTGTCGCAGCCAGTCTGGACACGGCCAGCGCGGAGAAACCGGAGCGTATTTAAGTACGTGAGAATTTCGAGCACTGCCCGGGACCAAAATGGCAAGTAAAATAGCCTGATGGGATAGGCTCTAAGTCCAACGAACCAGTGTCACCACTGACACAATGAGGAAAACCATGTCACATCTCGCAGAACTGGTTGCCAGTGCGAAGGCGGCCATTAGCCAGGCGTCAGATGTTGCCGCGTTAGATAATGTGCGCGTCGAATATTTGGGTAAAAAAGGGCACTTAACCCTTCAGATGACGACCCTGCGTGAGCTGCCGCCAGAAGAGCGTCCGGCAGCTGGTGCGGTTATCAACGAAGCGAAAGAGCAGGTTCAGCAGGCGCTGAATGCGCGTAAAGCGGAACTGGAAAGCGCTGCACTGAATGCGCGTCTGGCGGCGGAAACGATTGATGTCTCCCTGCCAGGTCGTCGCATTGAAAACGGCGGTCTGCATCCGGTTACCCGTACCATCGACCGTATCGAAAGTTTCTTCGGTGAGCTTGGCTTTACCGTGGCAACCGGGCCGGAAATCGAAGACGATTATCATAACTTCGATGCTCTGAACATTCCTGGTCACCACCCGGCGCGCGCTGACCACGACACTTTCTGGTTTGACACTACCCGCCTGCTGCGTACCCAGACCTCTGGCGTACAGATCCGCACCATGAAAGCCCAGCAGCCACCGATTCGTATCATCGCGCCTGGCCGCGTTTATCGTAACGACTACGACCAGACTCACACGCCGATGTTCCATCAGATGGAAGGTCTGATTGTTGATACCAACATCAGCTTTACCAACCTGAAAGGCACTCTGCACGATTTCCTGCGTAACTTCTTTGAGGAAGATTTGCAGATTCGCTTCCGTCCTTCCTACTTCCCGTTCACCGAGCCTTCTGCAGAAGTTGACGTCATGGGTAAAAACGGTAAATGGCTGGAAGTGCTGGGTTGCGGGATGGTGCATCCGAACGTGCTGCGTAACGTTGGCATCGACCCGGAAGTTTACTCTGGTTTCGCCTTCGGGATGGGGATGGAGCGTCTGACTATGTTGCGTTACGGCGTCACCGACCTGCGTTCATTCTTCGAAAACGATCTGCGTTTCCTCAAACAGTTTAAATAAGGCAGGAATAGATTATGAAATTCAGTGAACTGTGGTTACGCGAATGGGTGAACCCGGCGATTGATAGCGATGCGCTGGCGAATCAAATCACTATGGCGGGCCTGGAAGTTGACGGTGTAGAACCGGTTGCCGGTAGCTTCCACGGCGTGGTCGTTGGTGAAGTGGTTGAGTGTGCGCAGCATCCGAACGCTGACAAACTGCGTGTGACAAAAGTGAATGTTGGCGGCGATCGCCTGCTGGACATCGTCTGCGGTGCGCCAAACTGCCGTCAGGGCCTGCGTGTGGCGGTAGCTACCATTGGTGCTGTTCTGCCGGGTGATTTCAAAATTAAAGCGGCGAAACTGCGTGGTGAACCGTCTGAAGGGATGCTGTGCTCCTTTTCTGAGCTGGGAATTTCTGACGATCATAGCGGCATTATCGAGCTGCCTGCGGATGCGCCGATTGGCACCGACATCCGTGAATACCTGAAACTTGATGACAACACCATCGAAATCAGCGTGACGCCAAACCGTGCCGACTGTTTAGGTATCATTGGTGTTGCGCGTGACGTTGCCGTGCTGAATCAGCTGCCGCTGGTTGAACCGGAAATCGTTCCGGTTGGTGCGACCATCGACGACACGCTGCCGATTACAGTCGAAGCGCCGGAAGCCTGCCCGCGTTATCTTGGCCGTGTGGTAAAAGGCATTAACGTTAAAGCGCCAACTCCGCTGTGGATGAAAGAAAAACTGCGTCGTTGCGGGATCCGTTCTATCGATGCAGTTGTTGACGTCACCAACTATGTACTGCTCGAACTGGGCCAGCCGATGCACGCTTTCGATAAAGATCGCATTGAAGGCGGCATTGTGGTGCGGATGGCGAAAGAGGGCGAAACGTTGGTACTGCTTGATGGCACTGAAGCGAAGCTGAATGCTGACACTCTGGTCATCGCCGACCACAACAAGGCGCTGGCGATGGGCGGCATCTTTGGTGGCGAACACTCTGGCGTGAATGACGAAACGCAAAACGTCTTGCTGGAATGCGCTTTCTTCAGCCCGCTGTCTATCACCGGTCGTGCTCGTCGTCATGGCCTGCATACTGATGCGTCTCACCGTTATGAGCGTGGCGTTGATCCGGCACTGCAGCACAAAGCGATGGAACGTGCGACCCGTCTGCTGATCGACATCTGCGGTGGTGAGGCTGGTCCGGTAATTGATATCACCAACGAAGCAACGCTGCCGAAGCGTGCAACCATCACTTTACGTCGTAGCAAACTGGATCGCCTGATCGGCCATCATATTGCGGATGAGCAGGTAACTGACATTCTGCGTCGTCTCGGCTGCGAAGTGACCGAAGGCAAAGACGAGTGGCAGGCAGTTGCGCCGAGCTGGCGTTTCGATATGGAGATTGAAGAAGATCTGGTCGAAGAAGTCGCGCGTGTTTACGGCTACAACAACATCCCGGATGAGCCGGTACAGGCAAGCCTGATTATGGGTACTCACCGTGAAGCTGGCCTGTCGCTCAAGCGCGTGAAAACGCTGCTCAACGACAAAGGCTATCAGGAAGTGATCACCTACAGCTTCGTTGATCCGAAAGTGCAGCAGATGATCCATCCAGGCGTTGAAGCCTTACTGCTGCCAAGCCCGATCTCTGTTGAAATGTCAGCAATGCGTCTTTCTCTGTGGACCGGCCTGCTGGCAACCGTGGTGTACAACCAGAACCGTCAGCAGAACCGTGTGCGCATTTTCGAAAGCGGTCTGCGTTTCGTACCAGATACTCAGGCACCGTTGGGCATTCGTCAGGATCTGATGTTAGCCGGTGTGATTTGCGGTAACCGTTACGAAGAGCACTGGAACCTGGCAAAAGAGACCGTTGATTTCTATGATTTGAAAGGCGATCTTGAATCCGTTCTCGACCTGACCGGTAAACTGAATGAGGTTGAGTTCCGTGCAGAAGCGAATCCGGCACTGCATCCGGGGCAATCCGCAGCGATTTATCTGAAAGGTGAACGTATTGGTTTTGTTGGGGTTGTTCATCCTGAACTGGAACGTAAACTGGATCTTAACGGTCGCACTCTGGTGTTCGAACTGGAGTGGAACAAGCTCGCAGACCGCGTGGTGCCTCAGGCGCGCGAGATTTCTCGCTTCCCGGCGAACCGTCGTGACATCGCGGTGGTGGTCGCAGAAAACGTTCCCGCAGCGGATATTTTATCCGAATGTAAGAAAGTTGGCGTAAATCAGGTAGTTGGCGTAAACTTATTTGACGTGTACCGCGGTAAGGGTGTTGCGGAGGGGTATAAGAGCCTCGCCATAAGCCTGATCCTGCAAGATACCAGCCGTACACTCGAAGAAGAGGAGATTGCCGCTACCGTCGCCAAATGTGTAGAGGCATTAAAAGAGCGATTCCAGGCATCATTGAGGGATTGAACCTATGGCGCTTACAAAAGCTGAAATGTCAGAATATCTGTTTGATAAGCTTGGGCTTAGCAAGCGGGATGCCAAAGAACTGGTTGAACTGTTTTTCGAAGAGATCCGTCGCGCTCTGGAAAACGGCGAACAGGTGAAACTCTCTGGTTTTGGTAACTTCGATCTGCGTGATAAGAATCAACGCCCGGGACGTAACCCGAAAACGGGCGAGGATATTCCCATTACAGCACGGCGCGTGGTGACCTTCAGACCCGGGCAGAAGTTAAAAAGCCGGGTCGAAAACGCTTCGCCCAAAGACGAGTAATCTGATCTAACTAAAAAGGCCGCTCTGCGGCCTTTTTTCTTTTCACTGTCGAAGAGTCACCGTAAAATCAACGCCATGACACTTCAGCAGAACGGATACCATGCTGACACTTGCCCGCCAACAACAGCGACAAAATATTCGCTGGTTATTATGCCTGTCAGTTTTGATGCTGCTGGCGCTTCTCTTAAGCCTTTGCGCCGGTGAACAATGGATCTCGCCAGGTGACTGGTTTACTCCTCGTGGCGAACTGTTCGTCTGGCAAATTCGCCTGCCACGTACGCTGGCTGTATTGCTGGTTGGTGCGGCGCTGGCTATATCCGGCGCTGTAATGCAGGCGTTGTTTGAAAATCCACTGGCAGAACCTGGACTACTTGGCGTCTCTAACGGCGCAGGCGTGGGGCTTATCGCCGCGGTATTGCTTGGGCAAGGGCAACTCCCCAACTGGGCGCTAGGGCTGTGTGCGATTGCTGGCGCGCTTATCATCACTTTAATACTCTTACGTTTCGCCCGTCGTCATCTTTCGACCAGTCGGTTATTGCTGGCTGGCGTTGCATTAGGGATTATCTGTAGCGCACTAATGACGTGGGCTATCTACTTTTCCACCTCTGTTGATTTACGTCAGCTGATGTACTGGATGATGGGCGGTTTTGGCGGCGTAGACTGGCGGCAAAGCTGGCTGATGCTGGCATTGATCCCCGTGTTGTTGTGGATCTGTTGTCAGTCCAGGCCGATGAATATGTTAGCACTTGGCGAGATCTCGGCGCGGCAACTGGGTTTACCCCTGTGGTTCTGGCGCAATGTGCTGGTGGCCGCGACCGGCTGGATGGTTGGCGTCAGTGTGGCGCTGGCGGGTGCTATCGGCTTTATTGGTCTGGTGATCCCACATATTCTTCGGTTGTGTGGTTTAACCGATCATCGCGTATTACTTCCCGGCTGCGCGCTGGCAGGGGCGAGCGCATTGCTGCTGGCCGATATTGTAGCGCGCCTGGCATTAGCTGCCGCAGAGCTGCCTATTGGCGTGGTCACCGCAACGTTGGGTGCGCCGGTGTTTATCTGGTTATTGTTAAAAGCAAGACGTTAGCCGCAAAAAGACGGTCTATGATTAAAAGCTAAGATTTTTACTGACCACACCCAGGAGAAACGATGCAAGATTCCATTCTGACGACCGTAGTGAAAGATATCGACGGTGAAGTGACCACGCTGGAGAAGTACGCTGGTAATGTGCTGTTGATTGTCAATGTCGCCTCAAAGTGTGGCTTAACGCCGCAATATGAGCAGTTGGAGAATATTCAGAAAGCCTGGGCCGATCGAGGTTTTGTGGTGCTGGGATTCCCGTGCAACCAGTTTCTGGAACAAGAACCGGGCAGCGATGAAGAGATTAAAACTTACTGTACCACCACATGGGGGGTGACGTTCCCGATGTTCAGTAAGATTGAAGTTAATGGCGAAGGACGCCATCCGCTGTATCAAAAATTGATTGCCGCAGCGCCGACCGCAGTCGCGCCGGAAGAGAGCGGATTCTATGCCCGTATGGTCAGCAAAGGTCGTGCACCGCTGTACCCTGATGATATTTTATGGAATTTTGAGAAATTTTTAGTTGGCAGGGACGGGTTGGTCATCCAGCGTTTTTCCCCGGATATGACGCCTGAAGATCCCATTGTGATGGAAAGCATTAAACTGGCGTTGGCAAAATAATGTCTATTGTGATGCAGTTACAGGATGTTGCGGAAACTACCCGCCTGGGGCCGCTTTCTGGCGAGGTTCGGGCTGGGGAGATCCTGCACCTGGTGGGGCCGAATGGCGCGGGTAAGAGTACCTTGCTTGCACGAATGGCCGGAATGACCAGCGGTAAGGGAAGCATTCAGTTCGCGGGGCAACCACTGGAAGCATGGTCCGCAACAAAACTCGCGCTGCATCGCGCCTACCTTTCACAACAGCAGACGCCGCCGTTTGCAATGCCGGTCTGGCACTACCTGACACTGCATCAGCACGATAAAACGCGTACCGAACTACTGAATGATGTCGCAGGGGCGCTGGCTCTTGATGACAAACTCGGACGTAGCACCAATCAACTTTCCGGCGGTGAATGGCAACGCGTACGTCTTGCTGCGGTGGTGCTGCAAATCACACCACAAGCCAATCCCGCAGGTCAATTGCTGCTTCTTGATGAGCCGATGAACAGTCTTGATGTTGCGCAACAAAGTGCGTTAGACAAAATTCTGAGCGCTCTGTGTCAGCAAGGACTGGCGATTGTGATGAGCAGTCACGATCTCAACCACACATTGCGTCATGCGCATCGGGCGTGGTTGCTAAAAGGTGGAAAAATGCTGGCCAGTGGACGCAGAGAAGAGGTGCTCACGCCGCCAAATCTGGCGCAGGCCTATGGGATGAATTTTCGCCGTCTGGATATCGAAGGTCACAGAATGCTGATTTCGACCATCTGATTTCATTAGTATCTTGAAAATCGGGTAATTACGACGCTAAATTAATGCAAGAATAAAAAACAGAGGAACCGTACGGAATGCGTTTCTGCCTTATTTTGATCACAGCACTGTTTCTGGCCGGGTGTAGCCACCATAAAGCACCGCCGCCAAATGCCAGACTTTCTGATTCGATTACCGTTATTGCCGGTTTGAACGACCAGCTACAAAGCTGGCATGGCACGCCGTATCGTTATGGTGGCATGACGCGGCGCGGTGTGGACTGTTCGGGATTTGTGGTTGTAACGATGCGCGATCGTTTCGATTTGCAGCTGCCCCGAGAAACCAAAGAACAAGCCTCTATCGGCACGCAAATTGATAAAGACGAGTTGCTGCCTGGTGACCTGGTCTTTTTCAAAACGGGTTCCGGACAAAATGGTTTGCATGTAGGTATTTACGATACCAACAACCAATTTATCCACGCCTCTACCAGCAAGGGAGTGATGCGTTCCTCACTTGATAATGTCTATTGGCAGAAAAATTTCTGGCAGGCGAGACGAATTTAGTATGTCGAAAAATGGACGGCGATGATACATCGCCGTCCATTTACTCCTGAATACAGTAGTATTTTGCAGACAAAAATTCCGTAAATGGATTATTCGTTTATAATCAGGATAATCTAAAAAAAGGACCCCTGAAAAAGTGGTTAACATGGAACAAATGAAAGTTACTCCTTATGTAATTGTTATGTCTTATGGCCTCATCCCTTTTAGCCGGATACTGAAAAACATCCTTCGAGAGGGACGGTTACCATGAAGATTTTTTTGGAGAATCTTTATCATTCTGATTGCTATTTCCTGCCGATAAGAGATAACCAGCAAGACCTTGTCGGCGTTGAGTTAATTACCCATTTCTCCAGTGAAGATGGTACGGTTCGTATCCCGACGAGTCGGGTTATAGCGCAACTTACCGAGGAGCAACATTGGCAATTATTTTCAGAGCAGTTGGAATTACTAAAATCATGCCAACATTTTTTTATTCAACATAAACTCTTTGCCTGGCTTAATTTAACGCCACAAGTGGCTACATTATTATTAGAGAGGGATAATTACGCAGGCGAACTATTAAAATATCCGTTTATTGAACTGTTGATTAATGAGAATTACCCGCATCTCAATGAAGGAAAAGATAATCGCGGTCTTTTATCCTTATCGCAAGTGTATCCCCTTGTGTTAGGTAATTTGGGAGCAGGCAATAGCACAATGAAAGCGGTTTTTGATGGTCTTTTCACCCGCGTCATGCTGGATAAAAGTTTTATTCAGCAACAAATCACGCACCGCTCCTTCGAACCGTTTATTCGTGCGATCCAGTCGCAAATTTCCCCTTGTTGCAATTGCATCATTGCGGGAGGCATTGATACGGCAGAAATATTGGCACAGATTACCCCCTTCGATTTCCATGCTCTCCAGGGATGCCTGTGGCCTGCCGTTCCCATAAATCAGATAACGACGTTGGTTCAGCGATAACCCTTCTGTTTGCTGGTGTTTAAGACGAGAGTAACCGTCTACACTATCAAACAGGAGGATCTATGACCCTGTCTTTTATTACCCGCTGGCGCGATGAATTGCCAGAAACCTATACAGCACTTTCTCCTACGCCTTTAAATAATGCCCGGCTGATTTGGCATAATACCGAACTGGCTAACACGCTGAGTATTCCATCGTCGCTGTTTAAAAATGGCGCAGGTGTCTGGGGCGGCGAAGCCCTACTGCCTGGTATGTCACCACTGGCGCAGGTTTACAGTGGTCATCAGTTCGGCGTCTGGGCGGGCCAACTGGGTGATGGGCGCGGCATTTTACTCGGCGAACAACTGCTTGCTGATGGCACTACAATGGACTGGCATCTGAAAGGTGCTGGCCTGACGCCTTATTCGCGAATGGGTGATGGACGGGCGGTTTTACGTTCGACGATACGAGAAAGTCTCGCCAGTGAGGCGATGCATTATCTGGGCATTCCGACGACCCGCGCGTTAAGTATCGTCACCAGCGATTCGCCAGTGTATCGGGAAACGGTGGAGCCAGGCGCGATGCTGATACGTGTGGCACCAAGTCATCTGCGCTTTGGTCATTTCGAACATTTTTACTATCGCCGCGAGCCGGAAAAGGTTCGTCAGTTAGCTGACTTTGCCATTCGTCATTACTGGTCACATCTTGCAGATGATGAGGACAAATACCGTCTCTGGTTTACCGATGTTGTCGCACGTACCGCATCGTTAATTGCCCAATGGCAGACGGTCGGCTTTGCTCATGGGGTGATGAATACCGACAACATGTCGCTGCTGGGGCTGACGCTTGATTACGGGCCGTTTGGTTTTCTTGATGATTACGAACCCGGTTTTATTTGTAATCACTCGGATCATCAAGGGCGTTATAGCTTTGATAATCAACCTGCTGTCGCGTTGTGGAATTTACAGCGTCTGGCGCAGACATTGTCACCATTTGTTGCCGTAGATGCCCTGAATGAGGCCCTGGACAGCTATCAGCAGGTTTTGTTGACGCATTATGGACAACGGATGCGGCAGAAACTGGGCTTCATGACGGAGCAAAAAGAGGATAACGCGCTACTGAATGAATTATTCAGTCTGATGGCGCGAGAGCGCAGCGATTATACCCGCACATTCCGCATGCTGAGTCTGACCGAGCAGCACAGCGCGGCGTCACCGCTACGTGATGAGTTTATTGATCGTGCGGCATTTGATGACTGGTTTGCCCGTTATCGGAGGCGTTTGCAACAAGACGAGGTTAGCGATATTGAGCGTCAGCAACTGATGCAAAGCGTTAACCCAGCTCTGGTGTTGCGCAACTGGTTGGCGCAACGGGCGATTGAAGCGGCAGAAAAGGGTGATATGACGGAATTGCACCGCCTGCATGAGGCGTTGCGAAATCCTTTCAGCGACAGAGCTGATGACTATGTCAGTCGTCCACCTGACTGGGGTAAACGGCTGGAAGTCAGCTGCTCGAGTTAAAGGCTACTTAGTTAACAGCAGCTTGCCAGCCTGAGTTTTACGGAGCAGATATTCTTGCCCGTCATGATCGATAATCAGTTTGCCATCCGGACCTAACAGTGTCTGGCTGGAAATTCGCCGAATAGGCTGCGGGGAAGCGGTTTTGTGATTGGCATCCGTTTCAGGCGTGAGTTTTCTGCTATCCGTATAACGCATAAAAATTAATAATAATTGATATAACAATGATTCTTATTATCAATATTATGGCTGACCAGAGCAAGCAGTAATGTGCTGAGAAGACAACAAGTTGCGCAGAAATGCCCATCCCATCAGGAATGGGCACGCATTCAGAAGCGGGTATCTACCGCAGAGGCAAGTTTTTCGACCAGGCGTTCGGTATCTTCCCAGCCCAGACACGGGTCGGTAATGGATTGACCGTAAGTGAGCGGCTGACCGCCGACGATTTTTTGCGTTCCTTCGCGCAGGAAACTTTCCGCCATAATTCCAGCAATCGCCGTAGAGCCATTGCGGATTTGCTGACAAATATCCTCACAAACTTCTAACTGGCGACGGTGCTGCTTCTGGCAGTTACCGTGGCTGAAATCCACCACCAGATGTTCAGGTAAATCAAACTCGTGCAGCGTATCGCAGGCTGCGGCGATATCATCGGCATGATAATTCGGTTTTTTGCCGCCACGCATAATAATGTGGCCATACGGGTTGCCGCTGGTCTGATAGATGGTCATCTGACCATTTTTGTCTGGCGAGAGAAACATATGGCTGGCGCGGGCTGCGCGGATAGCATCCACGGCAATCCGCGTGTTGCCATCGGTACCATTTTTAAAACCTACCGGACAGGAGAGTGCCGAAGCCATTTCACGGTGGATCTGACTTTCGGTAGTACGTGCGCCAATCGCGCCCCAACTGATTAAATCAGCAATAAACTGACCGGTCACCATATCGAGGAACTCAGTCGCGGTAGGGACACCCAGCTCATTTACCTGTAAAAGTAATTTGCGCGCCAGCTCCAGACCGTGATTTACCCGATAGCTGCCGTTTAAATCCGGATCGGAGATTAGCCCTTTCCAGCCGACAACAGTTCGTGGTTTTTCAAAATAGGTGCGCATTACGATTTCCAGCCGTGACTGGTACTGGTTGCGCAGCGACTGCAGACGGGTGGCGTACTCCATTGCAGCGGTGAGATCGTGGATCGAGCAGGGGCCAATAATAACCAACAGTCGCTTATCTTCACCATTCAGTATTTTTTCAATTCTGCGGCGGGAGTCGGTGACATGGGTGGCGACGCCAGGCGTTACGGGATACCGTAGCGCGAGTTCGGCGGGCGTTACCAGGCTCTCAATACGCGCAGTACGGAGTTCGTCAGTTCTGTTCATTACAAGTCTCAGAAATTTGTTGCTTCTACGGCAGGACTACCGGGAAGTGATGCGCATCACGATAAACCAATCGCAGCTGATTTCAAGTGCGAGGTGTGTCACACCTCGCCGGGTGGTTAGCATGATAACAAAAAAATAAGCTAATGCACTAGTTCTCTAGTACATTCGGCGGCTAAGCCCCATGATATCGAGGATCTTGGTGGCAATCTCTTCAACCGAATAATTGGTACTGTTAATCCACGGGATCTGATTTTTACGGTACAACGCTTCTACTTCCGCGACTTCCATCCTGCACTGACGAAGCGAGGCATAGCGGCTGTTCTCCCGACGTTCCTCGCGAATCGCCGCCAGACGTTCCGGGTCGATAGTCAGGCCGAACAATTTATGCTGAAGCGGTTTGAGCGACGCGGGTAGCACCAGATTATCCATATCGTCGGCAATAAAGGGGTAGTTTGCCGCGCGGATACCAAATTGCATTGCCAGATACAGACTGGTGGGGGTTTTACCACAGCGAGAAACGCCGAGCAGGATCACCTGAGCCTGGTCCAGATTGCGCAACGAAATACCGTCATCGTGGGCAAGGGTGTAATCAATCGCCGCAATGCGCGCATCATATTTATTGAGATTATTAGGGTTAAGGCCATGGGTACGATGAGCAATCGGCGTTGGATCCAGTTTCATCTCTTGTTGTAGCGGGGCAACCAGCGCCTGAACGATATCCTGGCAAAAGCCTTCACTTTGCAAGATGATGGCGCGAATCTCCGGCAACACGATGGAGTAGAAGACCAGCGGGCGCACACCTGTCTGGTGATAAATTGCGTCAATCTGATCCTTCACTGCCCGTGCACGGCTCTCATTTTCGACAAACGGCAGCGTAATGCTGCTGATAGTGACGGGAAATTGTGACATTACTGCGTGTCCTAATACCTCCGCAGTTATTGCCGTACCATCAGAAATATAAAAAACGTGGCGATCAACAGCATTATCCATTTTGTTCTTCCCGTGATGCAGACATAATTCTATGAAAGCATAAATTAAAAACGCACAGAAGCGTAGAACGTTATGTCTGGTTTATAAAATGAACCTTCAATTTTATTTTTTATGAAAACAGCATTTCATTTTTATGGTTTCGTTTATACCGATGGTTTATGTGGAAATTGTCGAAGAGAGCAGATTTGCGCAACGCTGGGATCAGTCTTAAAAAGTAAAAAAATATATTTGCTTGAACGATTCACCGTTTTTTTCATCCGGTTAAATATGCAAAGATAAATGCGCAGAAATGTGTTTCTCAAACCGTTCATTTATCACAAAAGGATTGTTCGATGTCCAACAATGGCTCGTCACCGCTGGTGCTTTGGTATAACCAACTCGGCATGAATGATGTAGACAGGGTTGGGGGCAAAAATGCCTCCCTGGGTGAAATGATTACTAACCTTTCCGGAATGGGTGTTTCCGTTCCGAATGGTTTCGCCACAACCGCCGACGCGTTTAACCAGTTTCTGGACCAAAGCGGCGTAAACCAGCGCATTTATGAACTGCTGGATAAAACGGATATTGACGATGTTACCCAGCTTGCGAAAGCGGGCGCGCAAATCCGCCAGTGGATTATCGACACTCCCTTCCAGCCTGAGCTGGAAAATGCCATCCGCGAAGCTTATGCACAGCTTTCCGCCGATGACGAAAACGCCTCTTTTGCGGTGCGCTCCTCCGCTACTGCAGAAGATATGCCGGACGCTTCCTTTGCCGGTCAGCAGGAAACCTTCCTCAACGTTCAGGGTTTTGACGCCGTTCTCGTGGCAGTGAAACATGTATTTGCTTCTCTGTTTAACGATCGCGCCATCTCTTATCGTGTGCACCAGGGTTACGATCACCGTGGTGTGGCGCTCTCCGCCGGTGTTCAACGGATGGTGCGCTCTGACCTCGCATCTTCTGGCGTGATGTTCTCCATTGATACCGAATCCGGCTTTGACCAGGTGGTGTTTATCACTTCCGCATGGGGCCTTGGTGAAATGGTCGTGCAGGGCGCGGTTAACCCGGATGAGTTTTACGTCCATAAACCGACACTTGCAGCGAATCGCCCGGCTATCGTGCGTCGCACCATGGGGTCGAAAAAAATCCGCATGGTTTACGCGCCGACCCAGGAGCACGGCAAGCAGGTTAAAATCGAAGACGTACCGCAGGAACAGCGTGACATCTTCTCGCTGACCAACGAAGAAGTGCAGGAACTGGCAAAACAGGCCGTACAAATTGAGAAACACTACGGTCGCCCGATGGATATTGAGTGGGCGAAAGATGGCCACACCGGCAAACTGTTCATTGTGCAGGCGCGTCCGGAAACCGTGCGCTCACGCGGTCAGGTCATGGAGCGTTATACGCTGCATTCACAGGGTAAGATTATCGCCGAAGGCCGTGCTATCGGTCATCGCATCGGCGCGGGTCCGGTGAAAGTCATCCATGACATCAGCGAAATGAACCGCATCGAACCTGGCGACGTGCTGGTCACTGACATGACCGACCCGGACTGGGAACCGATCATGAAGAAAGCATCTGCCATCGTCACCAACCGTGGCGGTCGTACCTGTCACGCGGCGATCATCGCTCGTGAACTGGGCATTCCGGCGGTAGTGGGCTGTGGTGATGCAACAGAACGGATGAAAGACGGTGAGAACGTCACTGTTTCTTGTGCCGAAGGTGATACCGGTTACGTCTATGCGGAGTTGCTGGAATTTAGCGTGAAAAGCTCCAGCGTAGAAACGATGCCGGATCTGCCGTTGAAAGTGATGATGAACGTCGGTAACCCGGACCGTGCTTTCGACTTCGCCTGCCTGCCGAACGAAGGCGTGGGCCTTGCGCGTCTGGAATTTATCATCAACCGTATGATTGGCGTCCACCCACGCGCACTGCTTGAGTTTGACGATCAGGAACCGCAGTTGCAAAACGAAATCCGCGAGATGATGAAAGGTTTTGATTCTCCGCGTGAATTTTACGTTGGTCGTCTGACTGAAGGGATCGCGACGCTGGGTGCCGCGTTTTATCCGAAGCGCGTCATTGTCCGTCTCTCTGATTTTAAATCGAACGAATATGCCAACCTGGTCGGTGGTGAGCGTTACGAGCCAGATGAAGAGAACCCGATGCTCGGCTTCCGTGGCGCGGGCCGCTATGTTTCCGACAGCTTCCGCGACTGTTTCGCGCTGGAGTGTGAAGCAGTGAAACGTGTGCGCAACGACATGGGGCTGACCAACGTTGAGATCATGATCCCGTTCGTGCGTACCGTAGATCAGGCGAAAGCGGTGGTTGAAGAACTGGCGCGTCAGGGGCTGAAACGTGGCGAGAACGGGCTGAAAATCATCATGATGTGTGAAATCCCGTCCAACGCCTTGCTGGCAGAGCAGTTCCTCGAATATTTCGACGGCTTCTCAATTGGCTCAAACGATATGACGCAGCTGGCGCTCGGTCTGGACCGCGACTCCGGCGTGGTGTCTGAACTGTTCGATGAGCGCAACGATGCGGTGAAAGCACTGCTGTCGATGGCGATTCGTGCCGCGAAGAAACAGGGCAAATATGTCGGGATTTGCGGTCAGGGTCCGTCCGACCACGAAGATTTTGCCGCATGGTTGATGGAAGAGGGGATCGATAGCCTGTCTCTGAATCCGGACACCGTGGTGCAAACCTGGTTAAGCCTGGCTGAACTGAAGAAATAAAATAAATACCCGGCGGCGTTTTGTCGCCGGGTTTATGTGATCCCCGAAGATGAAACTTATTCAATCTCTTCACAGACATCCTGCGTTAATCGCCGCATAATATCTTTTCTTAACAAAAACTTTTGTATTTTACCTGAGGCAGTGCGCGGTAGTTTTTCGATTACCACGATATGTTCAGGATATTTATATTTTGCGACCCGTTTACGGCTAAAAAAAGCCACCACCTCTTCCAGCGATAATGAATGATGCGGCGCTTTCAGCACGACATAAGCGCATGATCGTTCACCTAAACGTTCATCGGGCATTGCAACCACACAGGCATCGTGAATTTTAGGATGCTGCAATAAAATATCTTCCACTTCACGGCTGCTAATATTTTCGCCGCCGCGGACAATAATATCTTTTTTGCGTCCGGTAATTTTTATATAGCCAGCCTCATCCATACGGCAGAGATCGCCGCTGTAATACCAGCCTTCTTCATCCAGCGCACGGGCGGTTAATTCAGGTTCATCAAAATACCCCATAAACACATTGGGGCCACGCGAGGCTTCTTCACCTTCGCAACCTGGCGGTAAGGTCTTGCGTGCATCATCGACCACTTTCATCTCTACACCTGCGGCAGCGTAACCATCGGTGTGCATAAAGCGCGACAAAGGATCATCGAGATTCACCACCGCATGCGGCGAACTTTCTGTGGAACCATAAACACTTAATAATTTAATGCCGCGCTGCTGGCATTCGCGCGCCACTTTTTTGGGGATTGTGGTACCGCCGCAAAGAAAGAAGCGCAGCGCTGAAAGGTCTGCGGGTTGTTTCTCTAGTAAATTCAAAAGATCATAGACAAACGGCGTTGCGCCGAGCATACAGGTGCAACGCTGCTGCTCAAGCAGCGCGAGACATGCATCAGGAGTGAAAATATCTAACAACACGCTGCGAGCACCAATTAAAAATGGTGCTGTTACGCCATGCAGAAATCCCGTTGCGTGACCAAGTGGCGCAGGCATCATAAAGACATCCTGCCAGGTCAGATTCAGCCGCACGCAATAAGCCCGCTCACTGGCGAGAATATTGTTATGCGTTAGCATTACGCCCTTTGGCAGACCCTCGGTTCCGGAGGTAAACAGCACCGCAGCTAATTCATCGCCGTGGGTCGTTATCGCCGTGGTCAGTGAGGTATTGTCGGCGATAATCTGACTTAATGAGAGGGAAGAGGTGGCGGGAGCCAGTTTGTCCACGCCGACAATTTGTTGTAGTTGTGGAAGCTGATTTTGCAGCGGCAGGATTAAATCTACCGGGCGCGTTTGTTTAAACAACGTCGGTGCAAAGAACATTTTTGCCTGACACTTATTGAGCACCCACACCAGTTCTGCTTCCCGCCAGGAAGGCAACAGCGGCACGGAAACCGCACCGATTTTCAGGCAGGCAAGATAGATAACGGTAAATTCACACCAGCCAGGCAGTTGAAATGCGATGCGATCGCCTGATTCAATACCCTTCGCTAACATCCAGTTTGCCAGACAGCTCGCGGCGTGATCGAGCGCGCTATAGGTGTACGATGCACCATGATTATCGACCACGGCAATTTTGTCTGGCATCGCACGAGCGGTCTGCTGCCAGTAATCGGCCAGCGAAGCATCGCCCCATAGCCCTTGCTGACGATACGCCGCACGACGTTGTTCGTTGAACGTTAATGTCACTTTCATGTTGGACTCTCGAAACAGAACATCAGGCCCGAGATGCGGGCCTGTGGGATGCATGATTAGCCGTAGCGAAAATCAATACCGAAGGTGCCTGCGGGATATTGCCACTGTTCGAGAATAGTGTTACCGCACAGCACCCGACAGGTGCCGCACTCCAGACAACCGGCAGAATCAAAATGAATGTTGCCGGCGTCATCCTGCTTATAAAGTCCGGCAGGGCAGGCTTTCATTAATTTACGGAATTCATTGATATCGGGATTTGCCGCCAGAATGATATGCGGGTGGCCCTCATCAACATGGAATTTATTGACGCCTAATTTGATGTCGACGTTAACCGTAGCGTTCTGGCTCATAGCGCGGTTGCTCCCTTAATGCCATCTTTCAGCAAGTTGATCAGCCCAATTTTCTTCGCATGTCCCATGATCATTTTGCGTACCGGCTGGTTTGGTTTGCCGTCAATGGTGAACATCTCGTTCATGATGTCGGCGACCATTCGTGGGTATTGGCTAAACAGGCGCGGGTTTTCCATCAGCGCCGGGATCTTGCGGAAATGCTGCATATCGCGCATGACGCAGCTTTGTTCCAGCTCACGTTTGTATTGCGCCAGACTGCTGGCGGAGAAATCCTCGCGTTCTTTGGCGGCGATCACCGTTGTGGCGGCAGCCTGAGCCGATGCAATGGCTAAATCCATGCCACGAACTGTAAAACCCAAATTCAGGCAGAAGCCTGCGGCGTCACCAACGATCATCACGCCATCGTTAACCATCTGCGGCACCATTGCCAGACCGCCTTCTGGCACCATATGCGCGGAATATTCAAGCAGTTTGCCGCCGCTAATTAGTGGGCGAATGGCGGGGTGTTGTTTAAAATCTTCCAGCATTTGCGGCACGCTTTTTTGCGCATGGGCGATATCACCCAATCCACAAACCAGCCCCAAGGATATGGAATCCTTGTTGGTATAGAGAAATCCCCCGCCCATCAGGCCGTCAGAAGGGGAACCGGCAAACAGCCAGGCGGCACCTTCCTCGCCCGTAATATTAAAGCGATCGTTGATCTGTTCTGGTGTGAGGCCAATAACCTCTTTAACACCAACAGCGTAATGATGCGGATCGGAAGCGGGAACCATTCCCAGCGAGCGGCCAAGCATCGAGTTAACGCCATCAGCCAGAATCACCACATTCGCTTCGAGAATATCATCCCCAGCCTGCACGCCAGTGACCTTGTTTCCTTCACGAACCAGCGCATCGACGCGAACGCCTGGGATAAACTGCGCGCCCGCCTGCTCGGCTTGTTCCATCAACCACGGGTCCAGACGATTACGCAATACGGTATAAGATGCGTGTTGCGGAACATCTGGTTGCTCGCGGTGAAAATCGAGGGTAACGGCGCTTTCTTCGGTTAAGAAGGAGATTTTCTCGCGTGTGACCTTGCGTTCTACCGGCGCTGATACTGCAAAGCCTGGAATGATTGCTTCAAGTGTGTGGGCATAAAGACGCCCGCCGGTCATGTTTTTACATCCGGCACTGTCGCCGCGTTCTATCACCAGGACATCCAGCCCGGCTCGCGCCATGACCAGTGCGGCAACGCTACCAGCAACGCCCGCACCGACCACAATGGCATCAAATTTGTCTTCCGACATGCGTTATGCTCCCTTCCCGCTGCGTTTACAGCGGGAGATGTGGTTGAAAGGGGAATTAGCGGCTCAACTGGCTAATCAGGGCAGGGACGACTTTGTAGATATCGCCCACCAGACCGTAGTCGGCATAATTGAAGATTGGCGCATTTTTATCTTTATTGATGGCGACAATCACTTTTGCGCCGTTGCCGCCAACCATATGCTGGATCTGCCCGGAGATCCCCAGCGTCAGGTAGAGATCGGATTTCAGCAACACGCCGGAGACACCGATATAACGTTCACGCTCCATCCAGTTCTCGCCTTCGGCAATTGGACGTGAACAGCCGACTTCAGCATTCAGCACCGCCGCCAGTTCGTGGACCATTTTCAGGTCATCCTGCGCCGCCAGACCACGACCGACGCCAACCACACGTTTTGCTTTGCTCAGGTCCACGCTGCTTGCGGCTTTCGCACGGCGTTCGCGACAGAGAATTTCATGACGCGGAGCAACATAAGGTACCGTTTCTGTCGGGCACTGATGAGAGGTATCACTGGTGCACGGTTCCTGAACACCGGGTGCAAGGGTAATGATCGCCAGCGGGCTGTTGATCTTTTCCTGAGCGAACGCTAACCCGCCATACATCCGGTGTTCGGCGCAAATGTGACCATCGACAATATCCACCGCCGTGGCATCGTTCACCAGCGCCGCATTCAGTTGCACACTTAACCGTGCTGCCAGAGCTTTACCACGTTTCGTCGCGGCCAACAGCAACATAGCGGGGTGTTTATCTTTCAGCAGGGCAGCAATGCTTTCGGCGTAATTTTCAGTGCGTTGCAGCGCGTCGTTTTGCTCAAGAACATAAATACATTTTGGACCATAAGGCATAACTGCCTGCGCCTGGTCGGTATTTTGTACAATGGCATACACCTGTTGGCCCCATTGCTGAGCGCCGCCAAACAGTTCAGCATAACGTTCAGGATTATCGCTAAAGACCCAGACGCTGTTTAATTGACTCATCGTTTCTTCTCCGTAGGCTTCAGTTCAGGGCTTTCTTCAGATGTTCCGCCAGCTCGGCAATGGCCTCCGGCGAATCGTTATCGATAATGATGTGCTTACGTTCTGTTTGCGGTGGTACGCGAATGCCGACCAGTTCAGCAAGTGGCGCGCTCTGGCTCCAGTCAATATCACTTGCCTGCCACTGATTTACCGGTTTTTTACCCGCGCCGAGAATGGCTTTCATCGAAGGAATGCGTGGCACGTTAATATCGGAGGTGACGCAGAGCACGGCTGGAACAGAGAGTTCAATAACTTCAACATCATCTTCAAGCGTGCGTTCAATCACCAGTGTATTGCCCTGACGCTGAATAGCACTCACTGCATTAATCACCGGAAGTTGCAGAATTTCTCCGACCAGCAAGCCAACCTGCTGGGCATAAAGGTCGCCGGAACCTTCACCAAAGATCAGTAAATCGAAGCCGATCTTTTCAATTGCTGCCGCCAGCGCTTTTGCGGTATCGAGAGGCAGTGCATGTTCAAGTTGCGCATCCTGCACCAAATACAGGCTGTGCGGCCCGCGGGATAGCACGTCTTTGCGCACTTTCGAGTTCTGCAACAATGAGCCGCCAACGGTCAGCGCGGCTATCTCATCGTCATCTGTTGCGAGCTGGCTTGCAGCTTCAATGGCATTGAGATCGAACTGGCTGATTTTGGCGTCGGCATTGTCGAAATTCAGGGTGTATTCTGGAGTGACAACAATGTCCTGTTCTTCAGGCACCAGCTTAAAGCAGGTTATTATTTTCATGATTTCTCCTGTGAGTCGCATACGGAACCATCTCCGATGGAAGGTAAAAATGGCCTGAAAATAGTGTGCGATAGCGGTGCGGGGTTTTCGACGGAGCAAGCTGTTTTCCTTGCCAACAATCTTGCAAAAAAAATGCGATCGCTAAAACAAAAGTGCAATTTGCGGCAATATAGTTATTCCATGACCGTACAATCTTGCATTCAGTGTAAATAATCTTGTTTAGCTCTCGCTAAACGCGGTTGTATAACCGCAATACACGCCGTATTTTATCCGGCATATATTGTTTTTGCTTGCTCATGGAATAGGGAGGTTGTCATGTATCAACGCTGTTTTGATAACGCCAGTGAAACGCTGTTTGTCGCCGGTAAAACGCCACGGCTTTCACGTTTTGCATTTAGCGATGATCCAAAATGGGAGTCCGGACATCACGTTCATGACAATGAAACCGAGTTGATTTACGTCAAGAAAGGGGTTGCAAGGTTTACCATCGATTCTTCGTTATATGTCGCACATGCGGATGACATTGTGGTGATAGAACGCGGCAGGCTGCATGCGGTGGCCTCTGACGTTAACGATCCGGCAACGACGTGTACCTGTGCGCTGTACGGCTTTCAGTTTCAGGGGGCTGAGGAAAATCAGCTACTGCAACCGCATTCTTGTCCGGTAATTGCCGCGGGGCAGGGAAAAGAAGTCATAAAAACCTTATTTAATGAGCTAAGTGTGATTTTGCCGCAAAGTAAAAATAGCCAAACATCTTCGTTATGGGATGCATTTGCCTATACGTTAGCCATTCTTTACTACGAAAATTTTAAAAATGCTTATCGTTCGGAGCAGGGGTATATTAAAAAAGATGTTCTGATAAAAGATATTCTTTTCTATCTGAATAATAATTATCGCGAAAAAATCACTTTAGAACAGTTATCGAAAAAATTTCGTGCCAGCGTCAGTTATATTTGCCATGAATTTACCAAAGAGTATCGTATTTCCCCTATTAACTATGTTATTCAACGGCGTATGACGGAAGCAAAATGGTCACTCACTAATACTGAATTATCACAGGCAGAGATCTCCTGGCGTGTGGGTTATGAAAATGTCGATCACTTTGCCAAACTGTTTTTGCGCCATGTCGGTTGTTCGCCCAGCGATTACCGTAGACAATTTAAAAACTGTTTTGCGGAACAAGAAATCCTATCTGAATTTCCTCAACCGGTAAGTCTTGTTGGATAAATCTGGCGGCGCAGTTTGTTAAGAAGCTGCGCCGCCTGCAGATTATTTGTTCTGATAGTCTTTCAGGATCTGCCGACCTGCTACGTAAATCATAATTTCGTCTGTACCGCCGCCGATACGTTCACAACGGACATCACGCCAGAAGCGGGAGACGCGCGCTTCATCGGTATAGCCCAGACCGCCCATGATTTGAATCGCATCATCAATGACTTCCATTGCGGTACGTGCGCAATACAGTTTTGCCAGCGCCGCGCTGGTGCGCAGTGACTGATGCTGATCGGCTTGCCATGCCACTTTCAGCACCATGTTGCGCATGTTGTCGATCTTAATCGCCATCAGCGCCAGTTTTTCCTGGATCATCTGGTTATGACCAATGGGCTTACCAAAAGCGATACGTTGGTTGGCATAGCGGGCGGCATCTTCAAAGGCGCATTCGGCAAAGCCGGTGCTGCGCGCGGCGTTGATCAGGCGCTCCATCTCAAAGTTGTACATCACATTGAGGAAACCCATTCCTTCTTCGCCCACCATGTCGCTCTCTTCAACTTCCACATTGTCGAGATAGACTTCGCAGGTGCTGAGCATATGCCAGCCGATTTTATGCAGCGGGTTAATCTTAATGCCGGGCTTACTGGAGTCGACCCACCACAGGGTGAAGGCTTTTTTGGGATCTTTCGGTTGCGGATCGCGCGCCAGCACCAGCATATACGGGTACTCTTTCGCACCGGTAATAAAGGTTTTTTGTCCGTTGATGTAGACCTTGCCGTTTTTACGCGTGTAAGTGGTAGTGGCACTGTTGTTATCTGAGCCAGCACCTGGTTCCGTCAACGCCAGGGCATAGGCGGGATCACCCGTTTCCAGGGTGCTCTCTGCCGTTTTACGTAGCTGCTCTGCAGAACCGAAACGGCGCATACTGTGAATACATTGACCGTTGGTAATTAAAAATGCCGGAGCACCGCATTTTGACACTTCCATCAGCGCCAGCATTTGGGTGACGTAATCCGCAGGGATACCACCAAATTCTTCCGGCACGCCAAGCATGGAAATACCGTTATCCGCCAGCGCCCGCATAAACTCACGCGGATATGTCCCGTTTTGATCGCAGGTGCGGAAATACTCTTCCGGAAAGTTAGTCGTAATCAGTTCGCGAATACTGGCCAGCAGCAGTTCTTGTTCTTCAGTTAAAGAAAAATCCATCATTATACTCCTGTTAATGAGCCGCTTCAGGCAGGACAAAACCCATCGCCGCATCGATAAATAATCTTTCGTCCATCAGTTTGAGTTCTGGCGAAATCACTGGGGTGAAGTCCATTTTGTCGAGAATATCTTTTTGTAAATCGACGCCAGGGGCGATTTCGATTAAATGCAGGCCGTCTTCTTTCAGCGTGAATACAGCACGTTCGGTGATGTAACGAACATCCAGTCCCCGTTCGAGCGCGATTTTTCCGCTAAAAGTAATTTCCGGTAGTTCCCGAATAAATTTATTTACCCGTCCTTCCTGGACGATATGCAATTTGCCATCGGCAATTTCTGTTTTTAAACTGCCCGCAGTTAACGTGCCGCAGAAAATAATTTTCTTCGAGGTGGCACTGATATCAATAAATCCACCGGTACCCATGATTTTGCCATTGAATTTATGCACGCCGACGTTACCGTGCTGGTCGACTTCAGCAAAACTCAAATAACAAACATCCAGACCACCACCGTGATAAAAATCAAACTGGGACGTCATATCCAGAATGGCGCGGGTATTCACGTTCGCGCCAAAGGCGATACCCTGTGAAGTAATTCCGCCAATCGGACCTGTTTCTACCGTCAGAATAAAGTCATCAGCACAACCTTCTTCCCGGGCGACCAGGCCAATACCGTCAGCAATACCGACGCCGACATTCCCCACCGCGCCTTTACGCATTTCGAATAATGCACGCCGCGCAACTAATTTACGTTGGTTTAGGGGCAGGCTAAGTTTGGTGCTGTCATCAAGGGTGAAGTCACCAGAAATAAAACGGTTAACCGGCGCACCGCCATACAGTTGGCTTTGATCCGGATCGACCACCACAATATCCACCAGATAACCCGGAATACGGACAGATTTAGGATGCAGCGTGGCTTTCTTAACCATTTTCTGCACCTGCATCATCACAATACCGCCGTTATTGTGCACCGCCTGGGCAATAACCAATGCGTCGAGATACATCACCTCATCTTCAAAAGTGGCGTAGCCTTCACTGTCGCAGGTGGTAGCGCGAATGAAGGCGATATCTGGCGCAATCGCTTTGTAATAGAGATATTCTTTGTTATCAAACTCGACCAGTTTAATCAGGTCTTCTTTCGTGACTTCATTCAGTTTGCCGCCTTGCTGGCGTGGATCGACAAATGTCCCGATGCCAATATCACTAATAATACCAGGCTGGTGGGCTGCGGCGGCGCGTAAGGTTTGTGTAAGTACACCTTGTGGATAGTTATAAGCAATAATTTTATTTTGTTCTGCGAGTTCAGAAATACGCGGCGATTGTCCCCAGTGACCACATAATGCCCATTTCACCAGACCTTCTTGCGCCAGAGGACTAATACCACGGTCGGCGCGATCGCCAAGCCCTGTCGGACTAATAATCGATAAATTACGTGGCGTTTGAGTCTGTTTATATTTATCAGCAAGAGCTGTAATTAACGTGGTGGCTTCCAGAATACCGCCGCCAGCGCCTAACACACAAAGTGTTGCTTCGTCGGGAATATAATTCACCGCTTCCTGTGCCGACAGGACCGGCACTCGTCCATTAATACGAGGTGGTTTTACAGGTTTCATTGTTAATTCCTGATTCAGATGTGATTTTCCCTACGCCAGATGGAGAATTAGCGCACAGAGACTCACGAAATATTTTTATTAAATACGGTTAAATATATTTTTTAAGTTCGGCGGGGAGGGTGTTCCCGCCGAAATATTATTGCTTATGCCTGGTGTAAAATAGTTAATACCGTGCGTAAATCATTTACCGAGATTTGCCCTGGTGCAGAGGCTTTTTTTACCGCACCAAAAGTTGCCGCCGAGCCAAATACTTCACCAGCCAGACGAGAAATTACGCCAGTTTTTGCCATCGACATCGTGATGATTGGACGATCGGCATACTGCTCCTGCATCTCCAGGGTCGCGGTAAGCAACGTCAGCACATCGCTGGTACTTTGCGGCATCAGCGCAATCTTAGGAATATCGGCGTCGAAGGACTGCATTTTGCGCAGACGGGCAATGATTTCTTCGGCTTCCGGCGTTTTATGGAAGTCATGGTTGGACATGACAACTTTCACATCATGCGCGTGGGCGTAGGCGACGGTTTCTTTAACCTGATCATCGCCGGTAAATAACTCCAGATCGATCATATCAACCAGGCCGCTGTCGATGGCTGCACGATTGAGAGCAATATAAGCCTCGGTGGAAATCGCCTGCTCGCCGCCTTCTTTGGCACTGCGGAAGGTAAACAGCAGCGGTTTTTCTGGCATGGTTTCACGGAGAATTTTTGCCGCCGCCATGACAGACTCCACATTGGAGAGGTCGGCAAAGTGGTCCACACGCCATTCCAGAATATCAAAGTCCGCTTCACGATAGGCGAGAGCTTCGGATTTCACGCGGGCGATATCTTTCGCCATCAGCGAGACGATGATTTTAGGTGCGCCCGTACCAATGACGAGATCTTTTACAGTTACGGTTTTCATTTTTTACCCTTTCTGCACGCGGTCAGCCTGTCAGGCACCGAACCCCATGACCTGTTTAACATATTCCAGAGGGAAATCTTTGCCAGTCCATAACGTGAACTGTTCAGCCCCTTGCCACAACAACATGCCGTATCCATCAATCGTTTTGCAACCAGCTTGTTGCGCCTGCTGCAATAACTTCGTCATATGCGGGTTATACACGCATTCAGTGACCAGCAGTCCCGGATGTAACAGACTGATATCATTAACTAATGATTCATTCTCAAGGGGTTTCATACCCACTTTTGTGCCATTGGTTAAAATGTCGGCGGAAGCCAGGGCTTCAGCAAAGGCTTGCTGATCGGCGAGATCGGTAACCGTGACGACACAATCGGTGTTTTCGTTAACCCGCTGCGCGAAGGCGAGGGCTTTATCGAAGAACTCATCCCGACGGTTAAAGAGTTTAATTTCTTTTAAACCTTCAATTGCCCCCTGCGCGCCAATCGCCGTTGAGGCACCTCCGGCCCCTAACAGCACCATTGTTTTGCCTTTGATATCAAAACCGCTCTCTTTAATGGCGCGAATATGGCCCGTGCCGTCGGTGTTATAGCCGCGCAGGTAGCCATCATCATTAACGATGGTGTTGATGGCACCCACCAGTTTGGCTGCTGGCGTTAATTCATCAACATATTCACACGCCAGTTGTTTGTTCGGCATTGATATACCAGTTCCGCGCATTTTGAGGGCTTTTAATCCTTCAATTGCTCCGGGAAAACTATCGTTATCCACTTCAAAGGCCATATAGGTAAATGGCAATCCCGCTTTTTCTAAGGCTTTATTCTGCATTTCAGGCGATAAACTGTGGCGGATAGGATAGGCCATCAGCCCAATCAATTCGTATTTTGCGGTAACATCCATAATTAACTCCTTTAACCTCTATGCTTAATTGTGTTTAACCGGGTGCTAAATTTACGCTCGCCAAACCGCACATCATTCTCAGGAATAATAAAAACGCGGTAATAGCGGATAAAAACAATAATTGCGGTAATCAGGGCCAGCAGCGCGAAAGTAAAATCGAGAACAATGATATATTGAAGGCCGATGTTCGACAGATAACCGGTAATCAGCGGAATAACAAAGTTAGCCAGTCCACCCATCATCATATAAATACTGGTGACTTTGGCTTTGCTTTTTGGGAAAAACTCTGACATGACCGAAACACCGAGCTGTAAAATGCCGCCAGCTGCTGAGAAACCGATAACAAAGGCGCCGGCATTACACACCAGTGGAGAAGGGTACAGGTAGATAATGGCTGCTGTTATTGTTGCCAGTGCAGAGTTAAATACATTAGCCCAGATGGGCCGGACCATTTTTTTCAGTAGTGCGGCAAAAATAAAGACACAGACCAACGAGCCCATACTGTAATAAGAGATGGTTTTTAATGCCTCAGCTTCTGACATACCAGCAAAAGCCATCGCATATTTGGGCATCCACACCACAATCACATAAAAGGTCGAGAATGCGGCTACACCGAACAGTACCGATGAAACACCTTCCAGCCAGACTAACGGTTTGCTGTTCATTTGCGGTAATTCATTAGCTACGCTGGCGTCCACCAACTGGCTGGGGAATTTGCTTTTCAACAGCATCAGCGTGATCAGTACAAACAGAATACCCGGAATAATCAGCCCATAGCCGTACCAGATATTATTGAGCAACATATAGCTCACCAGCATTGGGTAGAACATTTGCCCAAATGACACCATCGCTTTAACCAGTATGACCGCCGAACCAGAGGCTTTCGGAAAGCATTCCATGAGCGCGGGGTAGCCACCCGTATCCAGCGCTGAGTTAGCGATACCTACGCACACTGCCAGACCGTAGGCGAGAGTTAAATTCGGGCAAGCGGGAATACCAAAGAAGAATAGCAGATACATTATTACTGCCATTAATATCACCGCCCGACGACCAAACTTATCGGAGATCACACCGAAGAATAAAATACTGATCAATCGCCCCAAACCAATACCGGAAATTAAGTAGGCAATGCCCGCGTTGTCAGTGGAAAACTTTTCCGCCAGAGATGACATGTTTTGGGCAAGCGTAATAACACTAATGCCGTGCAGGAAGTAGCTGAAGTAAATACAAAGAACAGCCAGGATAAATGGCGTGCTGAAAGCCTTATTTTGAGACATTTTCACAGCTCCTTGCTGAAAGATAATTTCGTTACCGTACGTATTGTTCTTCGACGGTTTACATAATTACTATACTGAAGATGATTTTCCCTGGGTACATGGCATAAAGTTTATGTTTCCAGGAATATTGCATGTCATAGTTTGTTTTTGATCGCGATTTTCCTTAGTTAGCGCAGAAAGAGTTATTTATCCGTAAGATCTTGCATGACCTGAAAAGAATATTGCATTACCCACCCGGAGCGACATTTTCCTTTAGCGAGTGATGCCGCGTTTTTTTGCGGCTGCGTAAGCCGATAAACAGTGCCAGTAAAAAACCGATGGCAGCGATGGCGGTATCGAACCACATAATATCGGCAATACTTCTTTGGGACAGATGAGCCGTAATCAACGGAATAGTAAAGGTCGCAATACTGCCCGCACTGTAATAGATCCCTGTAGCTTTACCTTTAGCGTAAGGGAAACGTTCAGCCATTAACGTCAGGCCAATTTGCACAACACCTCCAGCAGAGGTAAAACCAATGACAAAAGCAAATATTATCACCACATAAAATGTGGGATGCAGGCAGACGGTAAACAGAGCAATAAATGAGATAAAGGTGTACAGCATCAGTAATGTTGTTGGGCGAACGGTATTACGAATGAGTGGAGCGGTAATAAATACACAAAGCAGCGAACCCACGGTGTAGATACTGAGTAGTTTAATCGACATAGTGTATGACATGCCTGCAACAAATTGTCCGTACTGTGCCAGCCACTGGCTAACCAGATAAAACGTTGCCATTGAGATATAGCCATATAAGGTATAACTGGCTAAATCGATAATTGAACAGCGATGTTCCGTAGAGCTGGTGGTTTTCTTTATGACAGGTAAGCGATGACCCGGATGGGGTGGGAACGTACAACGGTATAAAAACAGAGCGTTAATAAACATAATGCCTGCAGCAATCATAAAGGACCAACCGAACCACAGTTCAGCCCACACTAACAGGCTAATGATTAGCGGTAATAAAAATTGTCCGCTGGAAACAAATGCTTTAATTAAAATATTGGCTGTCCCAGGTGAGCGTGGAAAAGCTTCCATCAAACTGGGATAAGTGCCTGCATCGAGAAAACTGTTTGCCATTCCTGCCAGAAAGCCAAAAACATAAGCGATAATGATGTTATTGGTGTGCAGGATGCCAAAAAAGAAGGCCATATAGCAGCACATCCCGAGCATGATAAAAGGGCGGCGACCAAAGCGATCGGATAATAATCCTGCAAAAAGCAAGACACTTAATCGACCAATGCCCAGCGATGAGATAACTATCGAGACACCCGCGGCATTAGTCTGCCAAAGTGTCTCCAGCGAGGCCATATTCAGGCTCATCAAAATGACGCCCATACCATGCACCAGGTAATTAAAATACAACCCAAGTGCGGTAGGGTAATAGGGATTTTTCATAGGTTCTACTTAGCAAAGGTGCTTTAAAAAGTGTAGCGATGTTGTGTCAGTATCCGTTCATTATTGTTGTAACAACGACAATTCCTTTTTGTGGAGAAATTAACAAAGCCGCTCCAGATCGTGTGCATATAATTCAGCGGCTACCGATTGATAGATCTTCCAGTCAATAAAATTGCCATCAGGGTAGACTTGTTGAAACGCGGTTAAGTCGGGGAAAAAACGCATGGTGTTGTTGCCGATGCGGTTATTTATTTTCTCTATGATGGCATGAAGATGTTTTTTTCGTTGCTGACGCATAGCCAACAGTTGCTCGACTACACGATCAGGAATGGCGCATTTGCCATTTTCCCACTGACGCCAGCTTTCACTGTCACCGGTCTGGGCAATCCAGGTCGCGCATTCATCAATAGTCATGGCAAAAATATGGCGAAGTGCCTGGAGTTCATAAGCGTTCATCGTGTAATGGCTGCATGAAATAAACAATAAAATATAAATAACATTATCAGCCTGCTGACGGCTTGAAGAGAGTCACAGTATCTTGTGCAACATTATTGGAAAGAGTGAGGGGCGAGGTAGCGAAGCGGAAAAATGTTAAAAAAAAGCCCATCGTGGGAGATGGGCAAAGACTACACACAGCAATTCGTTGTTTCACTCAGGGGATTTCCATGCTTATAAATCAATATGTTGATTTATAACCGTAAGCTAATAGTAGGCATACGGACTTTTTGCGTCGATCAGATTCGTCTCATTAGTTTAAAAACTGTAAAGAATTTGCGACAGGTACTACCAGCTGAATGGCGGTAAGCAGGAAAATATGGGGAAGAGCAAGCAAATATCAATTAGCGGGGGTTAACAATCAGGCGGCAGAGCCGCCTGATGAGAAATTACTTATTCGGTTTCTCGATTTCGCCAAGTTCTTCGAGAATTTCTTCCGGTTGGTCCGTCGGCGGCGGGACTTCTTCCACCCACGCGGCAAACAGACGCCAGGAAACGGCTAACAGAACCGGACCAATAAACAGACCGATCATCCCGAAAGCAATCAAACCACCAATAACACCAGAGAGGATCAGGATCAGCGGTAAATCGGCACCCATGCGAATTAACATTGGGCGGATGACGTTATCCAGCGTGCCAACCACACCGCTCCACACTAACAATACCGTTCCCCAGGTGGTATCGCCAGTCCAGTAGAGCCAGATAATCGCCGGAATCAGTACCGGCAACGGGCCAAGCTGGACAAGGCAGGAGAGGATCATTAACACCGTTAGCAACGTTGCATAAGGTACGCCGGATACGGCGAGGCCGATACCGCCAAGCACTGCCTGTACTAACGCCGTCACCACCACACCCAGCGCCACCGCGCGGATAGCCTGTGCCGCCAGCAGTACGGCGGCATCTCCGCGAACGCCTGCCAGACGGGTTGCAAAATGGCGAATGCCTTGTGCCACCTGTTCACCGCGCCAGTACAGCAGGGCACTGAAGAGAAGCATCAGCGCACAATGCACCATAAAGCGCCCGATATGCGCCGCCTGCCCAACGAACCAGGTGGTGGTGGTGCCAATATAAGGGCGGACTTTCGCCATGATCGCCGTCCCCCCCATATCCAGCAAGTTGTGCCAGCCTGCATACAGCTTCGCGCCAATCACCGGAATGGTATTAAGCCACGCCAGATCGGGTAACGTCATGTCGCCGCTGGAAATGGCTTTAATTAGCGGGCCGCTGCCGTCGACGATACTGTTAACCAGCAAAGCAATAGGGATGATAAACACCATCACTAATAACAGCGTCATCACCAGAACGGCGAGAGAGCGGCGGCCAAACATGATCTTTTGCAAACGTAACAATACCGGCCAGGTGGCGATAACCACCGTACCGGCCCATGCAAAGCCGAGAATAAAGGGTTGAACAATCCACAGACATGCCACAATCATGATGGCTAAAAACAGCACCGAAAGCAGAATTTGTGCGACATCCCTGGGCTGACGAACATTTACCATAACTACTTTTCACCTTTTTTGTGCGTCAAATCGTCGACGCGACGTGAACACGCGAAACTCACCTGCATAATGATGAGCAATTTCAGCGGTTTTTAACAGGCCGATTCTGCCCTTAATTCTGATGGGCGTGTTAGAAAAAAATGTGGTACAACAACTCAGGCAACACGCAAACGATTTACTCGTCGTATTTCAAGTTGCATGTGCTGCGGCTACGTTCGTTCACCCCAGTCACTTACTATTGTAAGCTCCTGGAGTTCACTCGCTTGCCGCCTTCCTGCAACTCGAAATCCATAGAGTAAATAAACATCACCTTTCAGTGCGCTATTGCAGCCGCCTGAAAGAATAGTGTATCGACCTACATCACAGACCGCAGGAAAGGGTCAATATAATGATTCCACAGATTTCCCAGGCACCCGGCGTCGTTCAACTGGTGCTTAATTTTTTGCAAGAGCTGGAGCAACAAGGTTTTACCGGCGATACGGCGACAAGTTATGCCGATCGTCTGACAATGTCGACCGACAACAGTATTTACCAACTTCTCCCCGATGCGGTGGTATTTCCGCGTTCAACCGCAGATGTGGCGCTGATCGCCCGTCTTGCCGCGCAGGAACGCTATTCATCGCTGATCTTTACCCCCCGTGGCGGCGGCACCGGCACTAACGGTCAGGCGCTCAACCAGGGGATTATTGTTGATATGTCCCGCCATATGAACCGCATCATCGAAATTAACCCTGAAGAGGGCTGGGTGCGCGTTGAGGCCGGGGTGATAAAAGATCAACTCAATCAGTACCTGAAACCGTTCGGCTACTTTTTTGCACCAGAACTTTCGACCAGCAACCGGGCAACGCTCGGCGGGATGATCAATACCGATGCTTCTGGTCAGGGATCGCTGGTCTATGGCAAAACGTCAGATCACGTACTTGGCGTACGCGCGGTGTTGTTGGGGGGCGATATTCTCGATACGCAACCTTTACCCGTCGAATTGGCGGAAACGCTGGGTAAATCCAATACCACAATCGGGCGAATTTATAACACGGTTTATCAACGTTGCCGTCAGCAACGCCAGTTAATTATCGACAACTTCCCCAAACTTAACCGCTTTCTTACCGGTTACGATCTGCGTCATGTCTTTAACGATGAGATGACCGAGTTCGACCTGACGCGCATTCTGACGGGTTCAGAAGGGACGCTGGCCTTTATTACCGAAGCGCGGCTGGATATTACGCCCTTGCCTAAAGTGCGCCGTCTGGTGAACGTCAAATATGACTCTTTTGACTCCGCGCTGCGTAACGCGCCGTTTATGGTTGAGGCGCGGGCGCTTTCGGTAGAGACGGTGGACTCAAAAGTGCTGAATCTGGCGCGGGAAGATATTGTCTGGCATTCCGTCAGCGAGTTGATTACCGATGTGCCTGACAAAGAGATGCTCGGGCTGAACATTGTGGAGTTTGCTGGTGATGATGAGGCGCTGATTGACGAGCGAGTTAATGCTCTCTGTGTGCGGCTTGATGAGCTGATTGCCAGCCAACAGGCAGGTGTGATTGGCTGGCAGGTGTGCCGCGAGCTGGCGGGTGTTGAACGTATCTATGCGATGCGTAAAAAAGCCGTTGGTCTGCTTGGCAATGCCAAAGGTGCCGCTAAGCCAATTCCGTTTGCTGAGGATACCTGCGTACCGCCGGAACATCTGGCCGATTATATTGCTGAATTTCGCGCGCTGCTCGACAGCCACGGCTTAAGCTACGGTATGTTCGGTCACGTCGACGCAGGTGTCTTGCACGTCCGTCCAGCGCTGGATATGTGCGATCCTCAACAAGAGATTTTGATGAAGCAAATCTCTGATGACGTAGTGGCGCTGACTGCGAAATACGGTGGTTTGTTGTGGGGCGAGCACGGCAAAGGTTTTCGCGCTGAATACAGCCCGGCGTTTTTCGGTGAGGAACTTTTTGCAGAACTGCGCAAAGTGAAAGCGGCATTTGACCCGCATAACCGACTCAACCCAGGGAAGATTTGCCCGCCAGAAGGTCTCGATGCGCCGATGATGAAAGTGGACGCGGTGAAGCGCGGTACATTCGATCGGCAGATCCCCATTGCGGTACGCCAGCAGTGGCGCGGTGCGATGGAGTGTAACGGCAACGGTTTATGCTTCAACTTTGATGCCCGTAGTCCGATGTGTCCGTCGATGAAGATCACCCAGAACCGGATTCATTCACCGAAAGGGCGCGCAACGCTGGTGCGTGAATGGCTGCGTTTGTTGGCGGATCGCGGCGTTGATCCACTCAAACTGGAACAAGAACTGCCTGAATCCGGCGTCAGTTTGCGGACGTTAATTGCCCGCACGCGCAATAGCTGGCATGCGAATAAAGGCGAATATGACTTCTCACACGAAGTCAAAGAGGCGATGTCGGGCTGTCTGGCCTGTAAAGCGTGTTCGACCCAGTGCCCCATCAAAATTGATGTGCCGGAGTTTCGCTCTCGTTTTCTGCAGCTCTATCACACCCGTTATTTACGCCCGCTGCGCGACCACCTCGTCGCTACGGTCGAGAGCTACGCGCCGCTGATGGCACGCGCGCCGAAAACCTTTAACTTCTTCATTAACCAGCCGCTGGTGCGCAAACTCTCGGAAAAACATATCGGCATGGTTGATTTGCCGCTGCTGTCGGTCCCCTCGCTACAACAACAAATGGTGGGGCATCGCTCGGCAAACATGACGCTGGAACAGCTTGAATCTCTCAATGCAGAGCAGAAAGCGCGCACAGTGTTGGTGGTGCAGGACCCCTTTACCAGCTATTACGATGCGCAAGTGGTGGCGGATTTTGTCCGTCTGGTCGAAAAATTAGGTTTCCAGCCTGTGTTACTGCCATTTTCGCCAAATGGCAAAGCCCAGCATATTAAAGGTTTTCTTAATCGTTTTGCGAAGACGGCGAAAAAGACGGCGGATTTCCTCAACCGTATGGCGAAGCTGGGTATGCCAATGGTGGGCGTCGATCCGGCGCTGGTACTTTGTTATCGCGATGAATATAAACTGGCGCTGGGCGAGGAACGTGGCGAGTTTAACGTCTTACTGGCGAATGAATGGCTGGCAAGCGCACTTGAGTC
Organism: Escherichia sp. SCLE84; assembly: GCF_012584495.1. Taxonomy (NCBI): domain Bacteria; kingdom Pseudomonadati; phylum Pseudomonadota; class Gammaproteobacteria; order Enterobacterales; family Enterobacteriaceae; genus Escherichia; species Escherichia sp. SCLE84. Next base: position 497,850 of record NZ_CP051430.1, read on the forward strand.
ACAGCCAGTGGCTACAGTCAGCGGTGAATCATGGTATTTCTTTGGTCACTGTACCGAAGTTACCGCCTTGCCGGGTGCGCCAGCACAATGGGCCGCGATATTTGCCCGTTTTGGCGCGAAACTGGAAAATGTCAGCGTGGGTTGCTGCGGCATGGCAGGGACTTACGGACATGAAGCGAAAAACCATAAAAATTCGCTCGGGATCTATGAGTTATCCTGGCATCAGGCTATGCAGCGACTGCCGCGTAACCGCTGTCTGGCGACCGGATATTCCTGCCGTAGCCAGGTAAAACGGGTTGAAGGCACGGGGGTACGCCATCCTGTGCAGGCTTTACTGGAGATTATTAAATGATATGGAAACGGAAAATCACCCTGGAAGCACTGAATGCTATGGGTGAAGGAAACATGGTGGGGTTCCTGGATATTCGCTTTGAACATATTGGTGATGACACCCTTGAAGCGACAATGCCAGTAGACTCGCGGACAAAGCAGCCTTTCGGGTTGCTGCATGGAGGAGCATCCGTGGTACTGGCCGAAAGTATCGGTTCCGTTGCCGGTTATTTATGTACCGAAGGTGAGCAAAAAGTGGTTGGTCTGGAAATCAATGCTAACCACGTCCGCTCGGCACGAGAAGGGCGGGTGCGCGGGGTATGCAAACCGTTGCATCTCGGTTCGCGTCACCAGGTCTGGCAGATTGAAATCTTCGATGAGAAAGGGCGTTTGTGCTGTTCGTCACGATTGACGACCGCCATTTTGTGACGTTGTCACCAGAAAAGTGTGACGCATATTGCCTTTGGTCATTATCTGCACAGTAAACGGTGGTATACTGTGCAGGTCTTGTCTAAAAGCGAGGATGCTATGTCTACTCAACTTGATCCCACCCAGCTGGCCATTGAATTTTTACGCCGTGACCAGAGCAATCTTTCACCTGCCCAATATCTCAAACGTCTGAAACAACTAGAACTTGAATTTGCTGACCTGCTTACTCTCTCTTCTGCTGAATTAAAAGAAGAAATCTACTTTGCCTGGCGTCTGGGCGTGCATTGATCCTGACTTAATGCCGCAAGTTCGCCAAATCGACCTGGATTAACCTCCGTCCAGGTTCGATGACCTTCTTAATACTGCTTATCTACCGCCTGATATTGTTCAAAAATAATACTAATCGCAGTTTGTGTTAAAACGGCGGGTTAGCTTTATGAGATTATTCTTATCGCCCCTTCAAGAGCTAAGCCACTGAGAGTGCCGGAGATAAGCGCCGGATGGGGTAGAAACCCTTAAGCCTGTGTTGCACAGACTTAAGGGTTTTCTTATTTCTGAACGCTGCACTTTTTTACCTATCTCTTAAATAGTCATTTTCAATACAACTTTTTCTTTTTCATCACAGCCTTAATGCTCCTTAGATAATAACCATTATCTAACAATGAGATACCTAATTCTTAGCGTGCCTGTTAACCCACACATCAGGGTCTATGCTTATTAAAAGCAGGCAAAAAGCATGTTTTACGGTAAAGCCCCTGCGTTTGCTGGGTTGAACTGATAATCATTATCACTAACATGCTGTTATACGCTGAAAGCGATGAAGTGAGGTAAATCGATGGACATGCATTCAGGAACCTTTAACCCACAAGATTTCGCCTGGCAAGGCTTAACGCTGACACCCGCAGCGGCGATACACATCCGTGAGCTGGTGGCAAAGCAGCCGGGTATGGTCGGCGTGCGCTTAGGCGTGAAGCAAACGGGCTGCGCGGGCTTTGGCTATGTGCTCGACAGTGTTAGCGAGCCGGACAAAGACGATCTGCTGTTTGAACACGACGGCGCGAAGCTGTTTGTCCCGCTGCAAGCGATGCCGTTTATTGATGGCACGGAAGTCGATTTCGTTCGTGAAGGACTTAATCAGATATTCAAATTTCACAACCCTAAAGCCCAGAATGAATGTGGCTGTGGCGAAAGCTTTGGGGTATAGGCGGTACTATGTCTCGTAATACTGAAGCAACTGACGATGTCAAAACCTGGACCGGCGGCCCGCTGAATTATAAAGAAGGATTCTTCACCCAGTTAGCCACCGATGAGCTGGCAAAGGGGATAAACGAAGAGGTGGTGCGCGCAATTTCGGCGAAGCGTAATGAGCCGGAGTGGATGCTGGAGTTTCGTCTAAACGCCTATCGCGCATGGCTGGAGATGGAAGAACCGCACTGGTTGAAAGCGCACTACGACAAGCTGAATTATCAGGATTACAGCTACTACTCAGCACCATCGTGCGGTAATTGTGACGACACTTGCGCGTCTGAACCTGGCGCGGTGCAGCAAACTGGCGCGAACGCCTTTTTAAGTAAAGAGGTGGAGGCGGCGTTTGAGCAGTTGGGCGTTCCCGTGCGGGAAGGCAAAGAGGTGGCGGTGGATGCCATTTTCGACTCAGTTTCGGTTGCCACTACTTATCGCGAAAAACTGGCGGAGCAGGGAATTATTTTCTGTTCCTTTGGTGAGGCGATCCACGATCACCCGGAACTGGTGCGTAAATATCTCGGCACCGTGGTGCCGGGGAATGACAACTTCTTTGCCGCGCTTAATGCGGCGGTAGCCTCTGACGGTACGTTTATTTATGTGCCTAAAGGCGTGCGCTGCCCGATGGAACTTTCCACCTATTTTCGCATTAACGCGGAAAAAACCGGGCAGTTTGAGCGTACCATTCTGGTGGCCGACGAAGACAGCTACGTCAGCTACATTGAAGGCTGTTCCGCTCCGGTGCGTGACAGCTATCAGTTACACGCGGCAGTGGTGGAAGTCATCATCCATAAAAACGCCGAGGTGAAATATTCCACGGTACAAAACTGGTTCCCTGGCGATAACAACACCGGCGGTATTCTCAACTTCGTCACCAAGCGTGCTTTGTGCGAAGGCGAAAACAGCAAAATGTCATGGACGCAATCAGAAACCGGGTCAGCGATTACGTGGAAATATCCCAGCTGCATTTTGCGCGGCGATAACTCCATTGGTGAGTTTTACTCAGTGGCGCTGACCAGCGGTCATCAGCAAGCGGATACCGGCACCAAGATGATCCACATCGGTAAAAACACCAAATCGACCATTATCTCGAAAGGGATCTCTGCCGGACATAGTCAGAACAGTTATCGCGGCTTAGTGAAAATCATGCCGACGGCAACCAATGCGCGCAATTTCACTCAGTGCGACTCAATGCTGATTGGCGCTAATTGTGGGGCGCATACCTTCCCGTATGTCGAATGTCGCAATAACAGCGCACAACTGGAGCACGAGGCAACGACATCACGTATTGGTGAAGATCAACTGTTTTACTGCCTGCAACGCGGGATCAGCGAAGAAGACGCCATCTCGATGATTGTTAACGGTTTCTGCAAAGACGTGTTCTCAGAACTGCCGCTGGAATTTGCCGTTGAAGCACAAAAACTCCTCGCCATCAGTCTTGAACACAGCGTCGGATAAGGAATAAACATGTTAAGTATTAAAGATTTACACGTCAGCGTGGAAGATAAAGCTATCCTGCGTGGATTAAGCCTCGCCGTTCGTCCCGGCGAAGTTCACGCCATTATGGGGCCAAACGGTTCGGGCAAAAGTACCTTATCGGCAACGCTTGCCGGGCGCGAAGATTATGAAGTGACGGGCGGCACGGTTGAGTTCAAAGGCAAAGATTTGCTTGCACTGTCGCCGGAAGATCGTGCAGGCGAAGGCATCTTTATGGCCTTCCAGTATCCGGTGGAGATTCCAGGCGTCAGTAACCAGTTTTTCCTGCAAACGGCACTTAATGCAGTGCGCAGCTATCGCGGCCAGGAAACGCTCGACCGCTTTGATTTTCAGGATTTGATGGAAGAGAAAATCGCTCTCCTGAAGATGCCGGAAGATTTATTAACCCGTTCGGTAAACGTTGGTTTTTCCGGCGGCGAGAAAAAGCGCAACGATATTTTGCAAATGGCGGTGCTGGAACCGGAGTTATGCATTCTTGATGAGTCGGACTCCGGGCTGGATATTGACGCATTAAAAGTGGTCGCCGATGGCGTGAACTCGCTGCGTGATGGCAAGCGCTCATTCATCATTGTTACGCACTACCAACGCATTCTCGACTACATCAAGCCTGATTACGTCCATGTGCTATATCAGGGACGAATTGTGAAATCCGGCGATTTCACGTTGGTCAAACAACTGGAGGAGCAGGGTTATGGCTGGCTTACCGAACAGCAGTAACGCGCTGCAACAGTGGCATCACTTGTTTGAAGCTGAAGGGACAAAACGCTCACCGCAAGCACAGCAGCATTTACAACAATTGCTGCGTACCGGACTGCCGACACGTAAACATGAAAACTGGAAATATACGCCGCTGGAAGGGCTGACCAATAGCCAGTTTGTCAGCATTGCGGGAGAGATATCCCCACAGCAGCGAGATGCCTTAGCGTTAACGTTAGACGCTGTGCGGCTGGTATTTGTCGATGGACGTTACGTGTCAGCACTGAGCGATGCGACTGAAGGCAGCGGGTATGAAGTGAGCATTAACGACGACCGTCAGGGGGTACCCGACGCTATTCAGGCGGAAGTGTTTCTGCATTTGACGGAAAGCCTGGCACAAAGCGTGACGCATATCGCCGTGAAGCGCGGTCAACGGCCGGCAAAGCCATTGCTGTTAATGCATATTACCCAGGGCGTGGCAGGTGAAGAGGTCAACACTGCCCATTACCGACATCATCTGGATCTGGCGGAAGGTGCCGAAGCAACGGTGATCGAACATTTTGTCAGCCTTAATGATGCTCGTCACTTCACCGGCGCACGGTTCACTATCAATGTCGCAGCGAACGCCCACTTGCAGCATATCAAGCTGGCGTTTGAAAACCCGGTCAGTCACCACTTTGCCCATAACGATTTGTTGCTGGCTGACGATGCCACCGCATTTAGCCATAGTTTCCTGCTGGGTGGCGCAGTGTTACGACACAACACCAGTACGCAACTCAATGGCGAAAACAGCACGCTGCGGATCAATAGCCTGGCGATGCCGGTGAAAAACGAGGTGTGTGATACCCGTACCTGGCTGGAACACAATAAAGGTTTTTGTAACAGCCGACAGTTGCACAAAACTATCGTCAGCGACAAAGGCCGCGCGGTATTTAACGGTTTGATCAACGTCGCGCAGCACGCCATCAAAACGGATGGTCAGATGACCAACAATAATCTGCTGATGGGAAAACTGGCAGAAGTGGATACGAAACCGCAGCTGGAAATCTATGCAGATGATGTGAAATGCAGCCACGGCGCGACGGTGGGGCGTATTGATGATGAACAGATGTTCTATCTGCGCTCGCGCGGGATCAATCAGCAGGATGCCCAGCAGATGATCATTTACGCCTTTGCTGCCGAACTGACGGAAGCACTGCGTGATGAGGGGCTTAAACAGCAGGTGCTGGCCCGAATCGGTCAACGACTGCCAGGAGGTGCAAGATGACTTTTTCCGTCGACAAAGTGCGGGCCGACTTTCCGGTGCTTTCGCGTGAGGTAAACGGTTTGCCGCTGGCTTATCTCGACAGCGCCGCCAGTGCGCAGAAACCAAGCCAGGTGATTGACTCCGAAGCCGAGTTTTATCGTCACGGCTACGCGGCGGTGCATCGCGGTATTCATACCTTAAGCGCCCAGGCGACCGAGAAAATGGAGAACGTGCGCAAGCGGGCATCGCTGTTTATTAATGCCCGTTCGGCGGAAGAGCTGGTGTTCGTCCGCGGCACGACGGAAGGGATCAATCTGGTCGCCAATAGTTGGGGCAACAGCAACGTGCGGGCGGGCGATAACATCATCATCAGTCAGATGGAGCACCACGCTAACATTGTTCCCTGGCAGATGCTTTGCGCACGCGTTGGCGCAGAGCTGCGTGTGATCCCGCTCAATCCCGACGGTACGCTACAACTGGAGACGCTACCTAATCTGTTCGATGAGAAAACTCGCCTGCTGGCAATTACTCATGTCTCCAACGTGCTTGGCACAGAAAATCCCCTGGCGGAAATGATCACGCTTGCGCATCAGCATGGCGCAAAAGTGCTGGTGGATGGCGCTCAGGCGGTGATGCATCATCCGGTGGACGTTCAGGCGCTGGATTGCGATTTTTACGTATTCTCCGGGCATAAACTGTATGGCCCCACCGGAATTGGCATTCTTTATGTGAAAGAAGCCTTGTTGCAGGAGATGCCGCCGTGGGAAGGGGGCGGTTCTATGATCGCCACCGTCAGCCTGAGTGAAGGCACTACCTGGACCAAAGCACCATGGCGGTTTGAAGCCGGTACACCCAATACCGGGGGCATCATTGGTCTTGGCGCGGCGCTGGAGTATGTTTCGGCGCTGGGGCTTAATAACATAGCCGAGTATGAACAGAATCTGATGCACTACGCGCTATCACAGCTGGAATCTGTACCGGATCTCACTCTCTATGGCCCGCGGAACAGGCTTGGCGTTATTGCTTTTAATCTTGGTAAACACCACGCCTATGATGTTGGCAGTTTTCTCGATAACTACGGCATTGCTGTGCGTACCGGACATCACTGCGCTATGCCATTAATGGCCTATTACAACGTCCCTGCTATGTGTCGGGCGTCGCTGGCCATGTATAACACCCATGAAGAAGTGGATCGTCTGGTGACCGGACTGCAACGTATTCACCGTCTGCTGGGATAACAGGGAGGCACTATGGCTTTATTGCCGGATAAAGAAAAATTGCTGCGTAATTTTTTACGCTGCGCCAACTGGGAAGAGAAATATCTCTACATTATTGAGCTGGGCCAGCGTCTGCCAGAATTACGCGCCGAAGACCGAAGCCCACAAAATAGCATTCAGGGCTGTCAGAGTCAGGTGTGGATTGTCATGCGCCAGAATGCGCAGGGAATTATTGAATTGCAGGGCGACAGCGATGCGGCGATTGTGAAAGGGCTTATTGCGGTCGTCTTTATTCTCTACGATCAGATGACGCCGCAGGATATTGTCAATTTCGATGTGCGTCCGTGGTTTGAAAAAATGGCGCTCACCCAACATCTCACCCCATCTCGTTCACAAGGTCTGGAAGCGATGATTCGCGCAATTCGCGCCAAAGCCGCTGCACTTAGCTAAACTAAAGGGACAGCTTTCATCCGGTTGGCTCACATTGCCGGATGGTCAATGTTTACACTGACCTGCACAGGAGTGTTTTGGTTTCAGGTGAACATAAGCGCCATCCGACGTTTCAGCGTGAGTCTCCGGCAAATACAGGAGGTTTACAATGAAACGCGCGTCTTTGCTTACACTCACGCTTATCGGCGCTTTTAGCGCCATCCAGGCTGCCTGGGCGGTTGATTATCCGCTACCACCAACCGGAAGCCGACTGGTTGGGCAAAATCAAACGTATACGGTGCAAGAAGGGGATAAAAACCTTCAGGCTATTGCCCGACGTTTTGATACTGCGGCAATGTTGATCCTTGAAGCCAATAACACTATCGCCCCGGTGCCAAAACCTGGTACGACGATAACTATTCCTTCACAACTGTTATTACCTGATGCACCGCGTCAGGGGATTATCGTTAACCTTGCAGAGCTGCGCCTTTATTATTATCCGCCGGGAGAAAATATTGTGCAGGTTTATCCAATAGGTATTGGATTGCAGGGGCTGGAAACGCCGGTGATGGAAACGCGTGTTGGGCAGAAAATCCCTAACCCAACCTGGACGCCTACGGCAGGCATTCGTCAACGTTCGCTGGAGCGTGGCATTAAATTACCGCCAGTCGTTCCTGCCGGACCAAATAACCCGCTAGGACGTTACGCACTGCGCCTCGCGCATGGTAATGGCGAATACCTCATTCATGGTACCAGTGCGCCGGACAGCGTCGGTTTGCGCGTCAGTTCAGGGTGTATTCGCATGAATGCACCGGATATTAAAGCCTTGTTCTCCAGCGTGCGGACGGGAACGCCGGTGAAAGTGATCAACGAACCGGTGAAATATTCCGTGGAACCTAACGGGATGCGTTATGTTGAAGTACATCGACCACTATCAGCAGAAGAACAGCAAAACGTTCAGACAATGCCATACACACTGCCAGCAGGCTTTACGCAATTTAAAGACAATAAGGCTGTAGATCAGAAGTTAGTCGATAAAGCGTTGTATCGTCGGGCAGGGTATCCGGTTTCGGTGAGCAGTGGAGCAACTCCCGCAGCCAGCAATGCGCCTTCAGTAGAGTCAGCGCAGAATGGTGAACCAGAGCAAGGGAATATGTTACGCGCGACGCAGTAGCGGTAAACGGCAGACAAAAAAAATGGCGCACAATGTGCGCCATTTTTCACTTCACAGGTACTATTACTTGCGGTATTTAGTAGCCATGTTGTCCAGACGCTGGTTAGCACGAGCTGCGTCATCTTTAGCAGCCTGAACGTCGGAACGCATTGCGTTCACGTCGTTGCTCAGCTGGTCAACTTTAGCGTTCAGAGTCTGAACGTCAGAAGACAGCTGATCGATTTTAGCGTTGCTGGAGCAACCTGCCAGCAGAGTAGAACCCAGGATTACCGCGCCCAGTACCAGTTTAGTAGCTTTCATTATTAATACCCTCTAGATTGAGTTAATCTCCATGTAGCGTTACAAGTATTACACAAAGTTTTTTATGTTGAGAATATTTTTTTGATGGGAAGGCACTTATTTTTGATCGTTCGCTCAAAGAAGCATCGAACGCTGGGTTTTAGATAAAAAAATTGAGAGAAAACAGGATGCTTCCATCGGATTCATCTTAGATAAAGTGAGATTATATAGTGAAATCCGATTTGATTTTTTATTGCTTCTGGTTATCGATTAAATAAAAAAAGCGCCCATCAGGGCGCTTCGATATACAAATTAATTCACAAAAGCAATATTACAGGACGTGAACAGATGCGGTGTTAGTAGTGCCGCTCGGTACCAGTGCACCAGAAACCATAACTACAACGTCACCTTTGTGTGCCAGACCGCTCTGCAGAGCCAGTTCTTTACCCAGACGGTAGAAATCATCAGTAGAAGTGATCTCTTTAACCAGCTGCGGCACAACGCCTTTGCTCAGTACCAACTGATGAGCCGTTTTTTCGTTGGTGGTCAGTGCCAGGATGGTGGCATCCGGGAAGTATTTACGTACTGCGCGAGCAGATTTACCGCCCTGAGTAGCAACCACGATCAGCGGAGCATCCAGTTTTTCAGCAGTTTCAACGGCACCACGGCATACCGCTTCGGTAATGCGCAGTTTACGGTTGTCATTGTTGAACTCGAGACGGCTGTTCATCACGCGGTCGGTACGTTCGCAAATGGTCGCCATGATAGAAACCGCTTCCAGCGGGTATTTACCTTTTGCGGATTCACCAGACAGCATCACTGCATCAGTACCGTCGAGGATGGCGTTTGCAACGTCACCGGCTTCTGCGCGAGTCGGGCGTGGGTTTTTGATCATGGAATCCAGCATCTGGGTCGCAGTGATAACGACTTTACGTGCACGGATACATTTTTCGATCATCATCTTCTGGGCGAAGATAACTTCTTCTACCGGGATTTCTACACCCAGGTCGCCACGCGCAACCATGATGCCGTCAGAGGCTTCGAGGATTTCGTCGAAGTTGTTGAGGCCTTCCTGGTTTTCGATTTTGGAGATGATGTGGATGTTTTCGCCGCCGTGCGCTTTCAGGTGCTCACGGATTTCGATAACGTCAGAACGCTTACGAATAAAGGAAGCAGCAACAAAGTCTACGCCTTGTTCGCAACCAAAGATCAGGTCCTGTTTGTCTTTTTCAGCCAGTGCTGGCAGAGCAATGGAAACGCCAGGCAGGTTCACACCTTTGTTTTCGCCCAGGTCACCGTTGTTCAGCACTTTACAGATAACTTTGTTACCTTCAATGGCGGTAACTTCCATACCGATCAGACCATCGTCAACCAGTACGGTGTTGCCAACTGACAGGTCAGTAGTGAAACCTTCATACGTTACCGCAACCATTTCGCTGTTGCCGATAACAGATTTATCAGTGGTGAAAGTAAAGGTCTGACCAGCTTTCAGAGAAACGTCGTTACCGCCTTCCAGTTTCATGGTGCGGATTTCCGGACCTTTGGTATCAAGCAGGATAGCGGCGGTTTTACCAGTTTTGCTCATCACGTTGCGCAGATTCTGAATGCGCTGACCGTGTTCTGCATAGTCACCATGAGAGAAGTTCAGACGCATAACGTTCATGCCAGCGTCCAGCATTTTAGCTAACATCTCTTCAGATTCGGTTTTCGGTCCGATGGTGCAAACAATTTTGGTCTTTTTCATGACAGTCTTAGTCTTTAAGTTGAGAAGGATGGGAGAAACTTGCTTTCTGGGCGCACTGCCGGAAAGCGAATCCGGTATTACGAAAGTGGTGGTGCCTCGCTCTAAGGATAGGTGACATCGAAAAAGCGTGCAGAGGAATGTGTGCTTGTGTCTCAGCCCAACGTGAGTGCCTGTTTTTGAGTCGTTGAGTTCTACAGTCCAAAGTGCTGAAACCATTCAAGAGTCAATTGGCGCGCATTATACGCTGAAATTAATCCAAAAGGAAAACAAAAACAGCGTTTCAAAAAATATACAACTTGTTAGACAATAAATTGTTATCAAAGATTTAACGTTCCAGGGAAAAGGTTACGCAAAAACTTCACTGTTTGCGCAACGTCTGGTGCCGAAGTTGTCAGTGTGAGGATAAGTGAAAGTTCATCCGGTGTATAAATACATCATCGCTCAATTGCTACAGTTAAAATAATTTATCGCGTTATTTGTCTGATTTTGTTTGATTTTTGTTTAATTGGTTAGATTGATATATGCTGATAGTTGGCATGATAAATAGGTATAAAGAATGGGAAATCGGACAAAAGAGGATGAACTGTACCGAGAAATGTGCAGAGTTGTCGGTAAAGTTGTGCTGGAAATGCGCGATCTGGGGCAGGAACCAAAGCATATTGTTATCGCAGGCGTATTACGTACAGCATTAGCCAATAAACGCATTCAGCGCAGTGAGCTGGAAAAGCAGGCGATGGAAACCGTCATTAACGCACTGGTAAAATGACCATTCAGGATGAGGCGGTAAGCTTCATCCTGATATTCTTGCTTCAGTTGCGGTCCAGTTAATCATTCTAAATAACAACTGCTGAAATTATACGAATCGCGGTATGTATTTTAATTTATAACGATAATATTATTTTTATTTTCTGCAATGAACGTCACAAATAATTGTCGCTTAAGTTAAATTTATTTCAAATGATAATAAATATCAGTTCACTTATAATTTCTTGCTTTGTAATTTTAATTGATAACGATCAATGTTAAGGGCTCAGAATAATCACATTATTTTTTCTCCTAACCATAAAGGATTAGTTTATCGGCGTTAAATCTTTTCTCATACACTATCGGGTTAGGGAAAATATCTGGTGTTGGGGACAGAGTCAGCAGCGTATTAGTTGAATGCTTAATATCAGGCTGCTGAATTGTCAGCACTGTGTTTGCGAAGAGGATGCGAAATAAATGAACCCGGTTGATCGTCCACTATTAGATATTGGCTTAACGCGATTAGAATTCTTGCGTATATCAGGAAAAGGCCTTGCTGGTCTAACAATTGCCCCTGCGTTACTGTCACTTTTGGGTTGCAAACAGGAAGATATTGATAGCGGCACAGTAGGGTTGATAAATACACCCAAAGGGGTGCTGGTGACCCAGCGAGCGCGATGCACGGGTTGCCACCGCTGTGAAATCTCTTGTACCAACTTCAACGATGGCTCAGTAGGGACATTCTTCTCCCGTATCAAAATCCACCGCAATTATTTCTTTGGCGACAACGGGGTTGGCTCTGGCGGCGGCCTGTATGGCGATCTCAACTATACCGCGGACACCTGCCGTCAATGCAAAGAGCCGCAATGCATGAACGTCTGCCCGATTGGTGCGATTACCTGGCAGCAGAAAGAAGGCTGTATTACCGTCGATCATAAACGCTGTATTGGCTGTAGCGCCTGTACTACGGCATGCCCGTGGATGATGGCCACCGTAAATACCGAAAGTAAAAAATCCTCGAAATGTGTGTTATGCGGTGAATGCGCAAACGCCTGCCCAACAGGGGCGTTAAAAATTATCGAGTGGAAAGATATTACTGTGTGAATCTTGCAAAGGAAAAAATCATGGCTAACGGTTGGACAGGTAATATATTAAGAGTCAATCTCACGACAGGAAATATTACCCTCGAAGATTCCAGTAAGTTTAAAAGTTTTGTCGGTGGCATGGGCTTCGGCTACAAAATTATGTATGACGAAGTACCGCCAGGCACGAAACCTTTCGATGAAGCGAATAAATTAGTCTTTGCTACCGGCCCATTAACTGGATCTGGTGCCGCCTGTAGTTCTCGCGTAAATATCACCTCACTTTCTACTTTTACCAAAGGAAATTTAGTTGTCGATGCCCATATGGGTGGCTTTTTTGCAGCGCAAATGAAATTCGCTGGATACGACGTCATTATTATCGAAGGGAAGGCGAAATCACCGGTATGGCTGAAGATTAAAGATGACAAAGTTAGCCTGGAAAAAGCCGATTTCTTATGGGGAAAAGGGACGCGCGCAACGACGGAAGAAATTTGTCGATTGACCAGTCCGGAAACCTGTGTGGCGGCTATTGGTCAGGCTGGGGAAAACCTTGTTCCTCTCTCTGGCATGTTGAATAGCCGTAACCACAGCGGCGGTGCGGGAACTGGCGCAATTATGGGTTCGAAAAACCTGAAAGCGATTGCGGTTGAAGGGACGAAAGGGGTCAACATTGCCGATCGTCAGGAGATGAAGCGTCTCAACGATTACATGATGACTGAACTTATTGGTGCGAATAACAACCATGTCGTGCCAAGTACGCCGCAATCGTGGGCAGAGTATTCAGATCCCAAGTCACGTTGGACAGCACGTAAAGGGCTGTTTTGGGGCGCGGCTGAAGGTGGTCCGATTGAAACGGGGGAAATTCCGCCAGGCAATCAGAACACGGTCGGCTTTCGTACCTATAAATCCGTTTTTGACTTAGGTCCGGCGGCAGAGAAATACACAGTAAAAATGAGTGGCTGCCACTCTTGCCCGATCCGTTGTATGACCCAAATGAATATTCCTCGGGTGAAAGAGTTTGGCGTGCCCAGCACAGGTGGTAACACTTGTGTAGCCAACTTTGTCCATACCACCATCTTCCCGAACGGGCCGAAAGATTTTGAAGATAAAGACGATGGTCGTGTGATTGGTAACCTGGTTGGTCTGAATTTGTTCGATGACTACGGCCTATGGTGTAACTACGGGCAGCTGCATCGCGACTTTACTTATTGTTACAGCAAAGGGGTGTTCAAGCGTGTTCTGCCAGCTGAAGAGTATGCGGAAATTCACTGGGATCAACTGGAAGCGGGTGACGTTAATTTCATTAAAGATTTTTACTACCGTCTGGCGCATCGTGTGGGTGAGCTGAGTCACCTGGCTGATGGTTCATATGCCATCGCAGAACGCTGGAATTTGGGTGAAGAGTACTGGGGCTACGCAAAAAATAAACTCTGGTCGCCGTTTGGCTATCCGGTTCACCATGCCAATGAAGCGTCAGCGCAGGTCGGTTCCATTGTTAACTGTATGTTCAACCGTGACTGCATGACGCATACCCATATCAATTTTATTGGTTCGGGTTTGCCATTGAAACTGCAGCGTGAAGTGGCGAAAGAGCTTTTTGGTTCTGAAGATGCCTACGATGAAACCAAAAACTACACGCCAATCAATGACGCAAAAATTAAATATGCAAAGTGGTCGCTGTTGCGGGTCTGTTTGCATAACGCCGTCACCCTGTGCAACTGGGTCTGGCCAATGACCGTTTCGCCGCTGAAAAGCCGTAATTACCGGGGCGATCTGGCGCTTGAAGCCAAATTCTTCAAAGCGATCACCGGCGAAGAGATGACTCAGGAAAAATTAGATTTAGCTGCAGAGCGTATCTTTACGTTGCATCGTGCCTACACGGTAAAACTGATGCAAACCAAAGATATGCGTAATGAACACGATCTTATCTGTTCCTGGGTATTCGACAAGGATCCGCAGATCCCGGTCTTTACTGAAGGTACTGACAAAATGGATCGTGACGATATGCATGCTTCGCTCACGATGTTCTACAAAGAAATGGGCTGGGACCCACAGCTTGGTTGTCCGACCCGCGAAACATTGCAGCGTCTGGGGCTGGAAGATATTGCCGCCGATCTGGCAGCACACAATCTACTGCCTGCGTAAGGAATGGGTGAGATGAACCATCGGGATGAATTGCCGTTAGCGAAAGTCAGCGAAGTTGACGAGGCGAAGCGGCAATGGTTACAGGGGATGCGTCACCCCGTTGATACGGTAACCGAACCAGAACCGGCTGAAATCCTGGCAGAGTTCATTCGCCAGCATTCTGTGGCTGGGCAGCTGGTGGCGCGCGCCGTGTTTCTCTCGCCACCCTATTCGGTTGCAGAAGAGGAACTGTCAGTTTTGCTGGAAAGCATTAAGCAGAACGGAGACTACGCGGATATCGCTTGTATGACGGGAAGTCAGGATGATTACTATTACTCAACGCAGGCCATGAGTGAAAACTACGCGGCGATGTCTTTGCAAGTTGTGGAGCAGGACATTTGTCGCGCCATTGCACACGCCGTTCGTTTTGAGTGCCAGACGTATCCTCGTCCTTACAAAGTCGCCATGCTGATGCAAGCGCCATATTACTTCCAGGAAGCGCAGATTGAAGCCGCGATCGCCGCGATGGATGTTGCACCTGAATATGCCGATATACGGCAGGTGGAGTCATCGACGGCGGTGTTGTACTTGTTTAGCGAGCGATTTATGACCTATGGCAAGGCTTATGGCTTATGCGAATGGTTCGAGGTAGAGCAGTTTCAGAACCCCTGAAATTTCAGGGAGATGTCATGGATAGGGTGGACAGTTGCAGCCACTGCATTAGGGGATAATCAGATGTCCTTCACTCGACGCAAATTTGTTCTGGGGATGGGAACAGTAATCTTTTTTACTGGTTCTGCGTCTTCTCTGTTAGCGAACACGAGGCAAGAAAAGGAAGTTCGGTATGCCATGATTCATGACGAGTCACGGTGCAATGGCTGTAATATTTGCGCCCGCGCATGCCGTAAAACTAACCACGTCCCCGCTCAGGGAAGCCGTTTATCGATAGCACACATTCCAGTCACCGATAACGATAACGAAACGCAGTATCACTTTTTTCGCCAGTCATGTCAGCACTGCGAAGATGCTCCGTGCATCGACGTATGCCCGACAGGGGCGTCGTGGCGTGATGAGCAGGGGATCGTGCGGGTAGAAAAATCGCAGTGCATCGGCTGCAGTTATTGCATTGGCGCTTGTCCGTACCAGGTTCGCTACCTTAACCCTGTCACTAAAGTGGCAGATAAATGTGATTTCTGCGCTGAGTCCCGACTGGCAAAAGGCTTTCCGCCCATTTGCGTCAGCGCCTGCCCGGAACACGCATTGATCTTTGGTCGCGAAGATAGCCCAGAAATTCAGGCGTGGTTGCAGCAAAATAAATACTATCAATATCAGCTACCTGGTGCCGGGAAACCGCATCTGTATCGCCGGTTCGGTCAACATTTGATTAAAAAGGAAAATGTATGAACCCGTCGCAACATGCTGAACAGTTTCAGAGCCAGTTAGCGAACTATGTGCCACAGTTCACTCCCGAATTTTGGCCGGTGTGGTTGATCATTGCCGGAGTATTGCTGGTTGGGATGTGGTTGGTGCTGGGGCTGCATGCCTTGCTTCGTGCTCGTGGCGTGAAGAAATCAGTCACCGATTATGGTGAGAAGATTTATCTTTACTGCAAAGCGGTCAGATTATGGCACTGGTCGAATGCGTTACTCTTTGTATTGTTGCTGGCAAGTGGGCTGATAAATCACTTTGCGCTGGTGGGCGCAACTGCGGTTAAAAGTCTGGTTGCGGTGCATGAAGTTTGCGGATTTTTGTTACTCGCATGCTGGCTCGGCTTTGTGCTGATCAATGCCGTTGGGGGTAATGGTCACCACTATCGCATTCGTCGTCAGGGGTGGCTGGAGCGAGCGGCAAAACAAACGCGATTTTATTTGTTTGGCATTATGCAGGGGGAAGAACATCCTTTCCCGGCAACAACCCAGTCTAAATTTAATCCCTTACAGCAGGTCGCCTATGTTGGTGTTATGTATGGATTGCTGCCGTTGTTACTATTGACGGGGCTGCTGTGTCTCTATCCGCAAGCCGTGGGAGATGTGTTTCCTGGCGTAAGATACTGGTTATTGCAGGCGCATTTTGCTCTGGCATTTATAAGCCTCTTTTTTATCTTCGGTCATCTTTATCTTTGCACCACGGGGCGTACGCCACACGAAACCTTTAAAAGCATGGTCGATGGCTATCACCGGCACTAACGAATGATCATTACACGAGCAGACCTGCGAGAATGGCGTATCGGAGCGGTGATGTATCGCTGGTTCCTGCGCCATTTCCCACGCGGCGGTAGTTATGCCGATATTCATCATGCACTGATTGAGGAAGGATATACGGACTGGGCGGAGAGTCTGGTTGAGTATGCGTGGAAAAAATGGCTGGCGGATGAAAACTTCGCGCATCAGGAAGTTTCCTCTATGCAAAAACTGGCCACAGACCCCGGAGAGATACCATTTTGCAGTCAGTTTGCCCGCAGCGACGATCATGCTCGCATCGGCTGTTGTGAGGATAACGCCCGAATCGCAACCGCTGGGTATGCCGCGCAAATTGCCAGTATGGGTTATAGCGTGCGGATTGGAAGTGTCGGCTTTAACAGTCACATTGGCAGCTCCGGTGAACGCGCACGGGTTGCTGTAACCGGTAATTCTTCGCGGATAAGCAGCGCTGGAGATAGTAGTCGGATTGCGAATACCGGAATGCGAGTACGCGTTTGTACATTGGGTGAACGGTGTCATGTCGCCAGTAATGGTGACCTGGTGCAAATCGCCAGCTTTGGCGCAAACGCCAGAATTGCCAACAGCGGCGACAATGTACACATCATTGCCAGCGGTGAAAATTCAACGGTAGTGAGCACGGGCGTGGTCGACTCAATTATTCTCGGGCCAGGGGGAAGCGCCGCACTGGCATATCATGACGGCGAAAGAGTTCGCTTCGCCGTCGCCATTGAAGGTGAAAACAATATTCGAACCGGAGTCCGCTATCGTCTTAATGAACAGCATCAGTTTGTTGAGTGCTGATAGCTTTACCTTTAATCAAACGAAAGACGCCGACGAGCACGGGATGCAGGCTTTACGACCGCCCGAGCCATCGCCTCACCAATTTCTGCACATGCCGTAAGTCCCTGAACGAAAGGCTGGTCGTGCATCAACCAGGGCAACGCGCCGAACGCTACGCGTCCACGAATATCTTCGGGTTGCTGTAACGTATAATCTTCGCCAACATCAGGGATTTCATCCCCTGTTTTCTGTAATTGCTCGCGTAGCCCAGGGAAAGGAATATCTTTCACTTTAAGCGGACGCTGTCCGCGGGCATCAATAAAAACGTCAAACGAGTAGCTGTTGTCTTCCGTTTTCAGGACGGTGCGCGACTCATTAATTTCCATTTTGTAGTCTTCACCGAGGGCGAGAATATGAATGATTCCCGCTTCACGTAAGGCAAGTAGGCGACGAATAGACTCTGAAGGGATTGCCGCATAATTATCGATGAAAACCCTGGCAAGGCCTTTACTGAACCGTTTATGGTCGTGTTCATTCAGATGAGGAACAATTTCCTGTACGGCTTCATGCAGGCGCAGAATGACATAACGCCAGGGAACAGTATGTTTTTCTCGTTTATTGCGTTCGACTTCCTGGAGATTTTTTTCTGCCCAGTCAAATGGGTCGCGTTGTTTGCGCTCGGCAAACCAGGCTTGAGCAAAGGAATCGACATTCAGGCTCTCTAAGGCTATGCGTTGGCTCCAGTCTGGATCAGCAAACTTGATTTCCTCTACTATCAATCTAAATACCCGATCCAAAAGGCCCTCTTCACCTTTTTGAATCTCAGCATTTAATGCCTGATCGGTGACGATGTGTAAGGGCTCGTAGGGAATAGGGCAATAGAAATCGGCTTCGGGTAAAATACCCGTGCGCGACATCAACGTAATATTTAGCTTTTCACTTGCGTTATCGCGGTTAAAAACGACGTGTTGTTTATCATCTTCAATGAACGAACCATGCTGAATAGCCACTGCCATTGCCGCATCTAGTCCGCTCAAGGATGTTCCCATAATACCCACGTTACACGCATCGACCTTTGCTTCCATCAGGCCTGACCACGGACTGGGAAAATACGTTCTGGTTGCTTCTTGTTCATCAGGCCAGACGTGACCCGTGGCAATCACCGCTAAATCAAACGTCTCGCTGGGTAAATCCTGATTTGTAGCGAGCATGACGCCAGCATTTGTAATTTGCAGATCGGTAACCTGGCATGATTCATAAACAGCCACTGCAAATTTTTGCTGTCGTGCCTGGTCTACTAATCGTAAAAATTGATCGCGGAAATATTCGCCCAGCAGAATTCGCGGTAAAAACTGACGATCGTGCAAGGTTTCTTTTTTAACGCCATAACGCTGGAGATGGCTGGCTTCTTGCTTTTGTAGCCATTCGAGATACGTACAATTAATCGGCGGTATTTCAATACTGGCAATATTTGCCAGCATCATTTTTGAGTTTTCCTCATCACTGTATGGCATCCCGACACCGGCCTCGTCAGCCTGCTCGAAGATAGAAATAGAAAGTGGAGTTTGTTGCTGTAGAAGCGAGAATAAGGTGTAGATCCCCGTAGGCCCGGCACCCACAATAGCAATTTTTTTCATTGTTACTTACCTGTACGCATTCTTTCGAATTTAGTGTTATCAGATAAGTTTGGTTGAGATTTTTAGAATTTGAGAAATTTCAGACAGGGATGAAAAGGGCGCTAACCGCCCTTGATTAAATTCTGTCAGGCGAGTTTTGCCTGATTGATTTGACTCAGTGGCTCATTGACATCGAAAACTTTGGCGACAACTTCCTCAACGCCGAGATTTTTAAGTCGGGCAGTATGTTTTTCCAGATAGGCAAGGGCGCTTTTTTCATCAGTAAAAAGATAGATCCCACCGGCTTCGTGGTTCTTTTCACTTTCTGTCCATACCTTCCACAGAAAACCAGGTTCCTGATTAATCGACTCAGCAAGCGGTTTAAGCTGCTCAGCCATTGCGTCGCCAAATGGGCCATTAAAAGCAAAATGAAGTTGTAACAAAGTTGCCATAGCGATTCTCCTTCTGATAACGCATACGAAGACAGTGTAAATCTTTTAACGTATTGGATACAGAGAAGAAACAGAGGGAAAAAGGAGAAGACCAGATTAAGAAAATCTGGTGCGTCCGAGTGGACTCGAACCACCGACCCCCACCATGTCAAGGTGGTGCTCTAACCAACTGAGCTACGGACGCAGGATGGTGCGTTCAATTGGACTCGAACCAACGACCCCCACCATGTCAAGGTGGTGCTCTAACCAACTGAGCTATGAACGCAACGTTGTAGGTGACAACGGGGACGAATATTAGCGGCAGAGTGGGAAGGTGGCAAGAGGCAAAACGTAATTTTCTGCGCTATTTCGACCGTTTGCAGAGCTTTTAAGCAAATTGGCTATATTTTGTTGATTTGCAAGGGCGATTTTTATTCAGGATCGCATTTACATCTGATACAACCCAATAATTCGTGTATCAGAGTTTAAACAGAGTTGTTTGCCACCATCTCAAATCTGTCGTGGATAAATCCTCCGTAGCCTTTACACTTAGGTAGCAATAAAGGCACACAGATGCAGCAAAGGAATAAATCATGGGATCTGATGCGAAAAACTTGATGAGCGACGGGAATGTGCAAATTGTTAAGACCGGCGAGGTCATTGGCGCGACGCAACTTACTGAAGGCGAGTTGATTGTTGAAGCTGGCGGAAGAGCCGAAAATACCGTGGTCACGGGGGCTGGCTGGTTGAAAGTGGCAACCGGTGGGATCGCCAAATGCACACAGTACGGTAACAATGGCACGCTATCGGTCAGCGACGGTGCCATTGCCACAGATATTGTTCAGTCCGAGGGAGGCGCAATTAGTCTCTCTACGCTCGCTACGGTTAATGGCCGCCATCCCGAAGGTGAATTCAGCGTTGATCAGGGTTATGCCTGCGGTTTGTTGCTGGAAAATGGCGGTAACCTGCGTGTACTGGAAGGACATCGCGCGGAAAAAATCATTCTCGATCAAGAGGGCGGCCTGTTGGTTAATGGGACAACCTCAGCGGTCGTGGTAGATGAAGGTGGTGAATTGTTGGTGTATCCAGGTGGGGAAGCCAGCAATTGTGAGATTAATCAGGGCGGCGTTTTTATGCTGGCCGGGAAAGCCAGTGATACGTTGCTTGCTGGTGGCACCATGAATAATCTCGGTGGTGAAGACTCTGACACTATTGTTGAGAATGGATCCATTTATCGTCTGGGGACGGATGGCCTTCAGCTCTACAGTTCCGGTAAGACGCAAAACCTGTCCGTGAATGTGGGTGGTCGGGCTGAAGTGCATGCCGGTACGCTGGAAAATGCGGTAATACAAGGTGGAACAGTGATCCTGTTGTCACCCACCAGCGCGGACGAAAATTTTGTCGTAGAGGAAGATCGCGCACCGGTTGAACTGACCGGGAGTGTTGCATTACTGGACGGCGCTTCAATGATTATTGGCTATGGCGCAGATCTGCAACAATCAACGATTACTGTACAGCAGGGCGGTGTGTTGATTCTCGACGGCAGTACGGTAAAAGGTGACGGTGTCACTTTTATTGTTGGTAACATCAATCTGAATGGCGGAAAACTGTGGCTGATCACTGGTGCGGCAACGCATGTGCAACTGAAAGTGAAACGCCTGCGCGGAGAGGGAGCGATTTGCCTGCAAACCAGTGCGAAAGAAATCTCACCTGACTTCATCAATGTGAAAGGGGAAGTTACCGGGGATATACACGTTGAGATAACAGATGCCAGTCGGCAAACTCTGTGCAACGCTCTGAAATTACAGCCAGACGAAGACGGGATTGGCGCAACGCTCCAGCCTGCGTAAAAACACAGGCGCAACCCGTGAAGGTTGCGCCTTGTCTTTATTAGCGGGATGCTCGTTGCAGAATGATAACTGACGGCAGACGTTGCAGGAACCGCATACGCAGCATCATCATAATGGCTGCCGACGTCAGGCCAATAATAAAGCCTATCCAGAAGCCTGCTGGCCCCATAGGTTCAACGACCAGATCGGTCAGTGCCAGAATATAGCCGCTTGGCAAGCCCAGCACCCAGTAAGCCGTAAAGGTGATATAGAAAATGGAACGCGTATCTTTATAACCACGCAAAATCCCACTGCCAATCACCTGGATTGAGTCAGAAATCTGATATACCGCCGCCAGCAACATCAAATGCGCAGCCAGCGTTACAACCTCGGGATTGTCGTTGTACAACAGGGCGATTTGCTCCCGCAGTGAAACCGTGAATATGGCCGTCAGGGTTGCCATACAGACACCCACCATAAGCCCGGTCCGCGCAGCGGTTTGCGCATCCAGCGTTGAGCCCTGACCCAGACGATAACCTACGCGGATAGTTACCGCTGCCGCCAGCGACATTGGAAGCACAAACATCAGTGAACTAAAGTTCAGGGCAATCTGGTGTCCTGCGACATCAACAATACCGAGCGGAGACACTAACAGAGCCACGACGGCAAACAGTGTCACTTCAAAGAATAGTGCCAGCGCAATCGGCAAACCGAGTTGAATCAGTCGTTTCATAACCGCAGGATCGGGTTTCGCGGTGCCTTTTTCGTTACGAATATCGCGCATGGAGCGGGCGCGTTTAATGTAAGAAACCATGGCAAGGAACATGACCCAATACACCGCCGCAGTAGCCACGCCACAACCAACGCCACCGAGCTCAGGCATACCGAAATGACCATAAATAAAGATATAGTTCACCGGAATGTTCACCAGCAGGCCGATAAAGCCCATTACCATACCCGGCTTGGTTTTTGCCAGACCTTCACATTGGTTACGGGCAACCTGGAAGAACAGATAGCCCGGCGCGCCCCACAACAACGCACGCAGATAACCCACGGCTTTGTCCGCCAGAGCCGGATCGATGTTTTCCATGGAGCGGATAATGTAACCTGCATTCCACAGCACAAGCATAATGAGAACGGAAACAAAACCTGCCAGCCAGAAACCTTGTCGCACCTGATGCGCAATGCGCTCACGTCGACCGGAACCATTTAATTGCGCGATAACCGGCGTTAATGCCAGCAGCAGTCCGTGACCAAAGAGGATCGCCGGAAGCCAGATAGAAGTACCGATAGCGACCGCCGCCATGTCGGTGGCACTATAGCCGCCCGCCATCACGGTATCGACAAAACCCATCGCAGTTTGGGCGATTTGCGCGAGAATCACCGGGATTGCTAATGCTAATAACAGACGCGCTTCACTGATATACTTCTGCACGTGAACACCTTTTATTTGTAGTTATATGAGAGACTAAAAAGCCGCCTGAATGGGCAGCAAAAAGAAGAAGCAGGGGAAATTCAGTCTATTGTAGCGAGGATTTATTAATTCTCCAGTGAAAAAATAGTCATTCTTACCCCTTCACTGGTAAGGGCGTTTGCCACCTGCTATTGTGCTGAACAGAATGTCTTAACTGATTTCAGGAGTTGTAAGTATGTTTACGGGGATTGTACAGGGCACCGCAAAACTGGTGTCGATTGACGAGAAACCAAATTTTCGTACGCATGTGGTGGAGTTACCCGACCACATGCTGGACGGCCTGGAAACAGGTGCTTCCGTGGCGCATAACGGTTGCTGCCTGACCGTGACGGAAATTAACGGCAACCATGTCAGTTTTGACCTGATGAAAGAAACGTTACGCATTACCAATCTTGGCGATTTAAAAGTGGGGGATTGGGTAAACGTTGAGCGTGCGGCGAAATTCAGTGATGAAATTGGCGGACACTTAATGTCAGGTCATATTATGACCACCGCTGAAGTGGCGAAAATATTAACCTCGGAAAATAATCGCCAGATCTGGTTTAAAGTCCAGGATAGTCAGTTGATGAAATATATCCTGTACAAAGGATTTATTGGCATCGACGGTATTAGCCTGACCGTCGGCGAAGTCACGCCAACGCGTTTTTGCGTCCATTTAATTCCGGAAACTCTGGAACGCACGACTCTTGGGAAGAAAAAACTCGGCGCACGCGTCAACATTGAAATTGATCCACAAACTCAGGCAGTGGTAGATACGGTAGAACGTGTGCTGGCGGCACGAGAAAATGCCATGAATCAACCAGGTACAGAAGCCTGATCTGAAATCGCCCCCGGAGAGGGGGCGATAGAATAGCCTTTAGCGAGCGACTCGAAGGCCGTTTTCAACACCGCGTGAGAACACGACCTGCCAGAGCTGAATATCACGGGCGCGGAAAGCACCTGCACAGGCATTCAGATAATAGGTAAACATTCGTTTAAAGCGTTCACTGTAGTTATCCGCAATTTCTGGCCATGCGGCGAGGAATCGTTCATACCACGCCATCAACGTAGTATCGTAATCAGCACCGAAGTTATGCCAGTCTTCCATCACGAAGTGGGGTTCGCTGGATTGAGCAATCTGGCGTACAGAGGGCAGGCAACCGTTCGGAAAAATATATTTATTAATCCAGGGATCAACATTCAGATCGGTTTTTTTCGAACCGATAGTATGGAGCAGGAATATACCTTCCGGTTTCAAATTACGATCCACCACCGCAAAATAGGTATCGTAATTTTTCGGTCCGACGTGCTCGAACATCCCCACAGAAACAATACGATCAAACTGGTCGTTCAGGTCACGATAATCTTGCAGCAAAATGGTGACATCCAGGCCTTCACAGCGTTCCTGAGCCATTTTTTGCTGTTCGGCAGAAATGGTGACGCCGACCACGCTTACGTCATAGTTAGATGCCATGTAGTGCGCCAGTCCGCCCCAGCCGCAGCCAATATCCAGTACGCGCATCCCTGGTTTTAACTGCAATTTTTCACAAATCATTTTGAGCTTCGCCTGCTGGGCAGATTCCAGATTATCGGCATCTTTCCAGTAAGCGCAGGAATATTGCATGAAGGGATCAAGCATGCGGCTGAACAAGTCATTACCCAAATCGTAATGCTCCTTGCCGACTATCCAGGCACGTTTTTTACTCTGCAGATTGAAGAGACGAGCGCTGGCAATACGCAGCGTGTCTTTGAAATGATGGGGGAGTTGGTTCTCGAGACCTGCGCGTAAGACTTTGCTAAAAAACATATCCAGTCGGTCACATTCCCACCAGCCATCCATATAACTTTCGCCTAACCCCAAAGAGCCTTCTTGCAGAACGCGTTTAAAAAAATCGGGGTTTTTCACACGAATATCCGCCGGGGCAGAACCGTTAATGGCTATACCGGCACGGCTAAGTAATTCGTTGGCGATACGGTACCAGTTGTCATCCGGTACACTGACTTCTTCTATACACGATGAACTCATAGTTTCTCCATCACTGGTCGGTGATCAGAACCTTAAAACAGCGTAGACGCTTTTTGGGCTTTGTGAGAAATCTCGCAGAAAAAACCGCGAGTCTATAATCCGACGTAGAACAGAGGGAAAGGAGGAACCTTTGCCGAAATGACCATCCATAGTGAGTCGGGAACGATCCTGTCCCCGTAAAAACATAATATTTATCGTAGCTTTAACAACTCGAAATTAGTATAGGCCGCTAATTTCAATCATACAACAAAATTTTGTTAGCAGCCTAAGTATAAGTATATCGATATAGATCAGTGTGATTCGCTATGAGCGACTTCGGCATTGCCATGATTCTGGCAGCCAACTTCTTCACAACGTTGCATCATGTAACCCAGAGCGACCAGCACTACTGTTGATAACATCACGCTGGTGGTGGTGAGCAATGGCGTGCTGATACTGATCAGCCAGGAAACTACCAGACTTGCGAGGAAGCACAGACCCAGTTGTAGAGTGTTCTGCAACGCTGCGGCGCGACCAGTTGCGTGTGGGAAGGGACGCAGCGCCTGGGCGACAACAATCGGGTAGATCGCGCCATTGGCAATCGCCATCACACAGAATGGGATCAGGATTTCGACCAGCGACACATGGCTAATGAAGCCTGCAGCCCAGGTCGCAATGACGCTGACTGCAAACAGCACCAGCAACCACGGTAATAACTGCTTGCCTTGCCATTTCTGCAGCGCGGCGCGACAGCCATAACCACCAATCAGAAACGCGATAGTTTGCGGGACATAACTTAAACCAATAACTGCCGGGCTGTAGCCCATTTCACTAAGGATGAACGGTGAACCGGTCAGCCATGCAAAAAAACTGGCTGAACAGGCCGCGTATATCAGCACGTTGCCGCGATAGGTTTTAGAACGTAGCAGGTCGGTAAAGGTCAGACCATCCTGACTATTGTTACGGGCCTTCGTCGTGGGTTTGAGCCAGAAAATAGGCAGAATCAGCACCACGGTAATGGCAAACAGGGTGGCGAAAATCGCCTGCCAGGAAAAATGGACCAGCAGCCAGCTTCCTAACAGAGGAGCCAGGGCCGGAGATAGACCCACCAGCGGCATGATGGTCGCAAAAATTCGGTTAACTTTCTGTGAAGGATAATAATCCGTCACTAACGCTTGCCAGATAACCGCCGCGGCGCAGACACCCACAGCCTGTACAAAACGCAATACCAGCAGCGTAGCGGCGTTTTCTACCCACAGCATCCCCAGACTACCTAACGCAAAAATTGTCAGGCCGATTAATAACACCGGTTTACGACCATAACGGTCGGAGAGTGGCCCCCACAGAAGCTGGGCTGCGGCAAAACCGGCAAGGAACAGACTAAGGCTGGCACTGACAGCAGACGCAGGCGTTTGCAGGTCGGCCTGTATGGCGGCGAAAGCAGGCAGATACATATCGGTTGCCAGAAAACCGAGTACGCTCAAACCCGCCAGCCAGACTAAAAATCTTTTCCCAGGTTGCATGTATATTCTCTAAATCTCTCAATTAAACACCGCCGCAAAGTGTAGGGAGTGAAATTAGTGTTGTGAAACGGTAATATTTGATGACTGGTTTCAAAAATTTTGCAGGCAGACTATGTGGTCAGAATATTCACTCGAAGTTGTTGATGCGGTAGCGCGTAATGGTAGTTTTAGCGCTGCGGCACAGGAGCTGCATCGCGTTCCTTCTGCGGTCAGCTATACCGTGCGTCAGCTGGAAGAGTGGCTGGCGGTGCCGCTCTTTGAACGACGGCACCGTGATGTGGAGCTGACCGCTGCTGGAGCGTGGTTTCTCAAAGAAGGGCGCTCTGTTGTCAAAAAAATGCAGATCACCCGCCAGCAATGTCAGCAGATAGCGAACGGCTGGCGCGGTCAGTTAGCTATCGCAGTGGATAATATTGTCAGGCCAGAACGTACACGGCAGATGATCGTTGATTTTTATCGCCATTTTGATGATGTCGAACTTCTTGTCTTTCAGGAAGTGTTCAACGGTGTCTGGGATGCGCTTTCCGACGGGCGCGTGGAACTGGCGATTGGCGCAACACGCGCGATTCCGGTAGGCGGTCGTTATGCCTTCCGGGATATGGGGATGCTAAGCTGGAGTTGCGTTGTTGCCAGCCACCACCCGCTGGCGTTGATGGATGGCCCATTCAGCGATGATACGTTGCGCAACTGGCCGTCGTTGGTGCGCGAAGACACCTCGCGAACGCTACCTAAACGTATTACCTGGTTGCTGGATAACCAAAAAAGAGTTGTCGTGCCTGACTGGGAATCATCGGCAACCTGTATCTCGGCAGGATTATGCATAGGGATGGTGCCAACACATTTCGCCAAACCGTGGCTTAATGAGGGGAAGTGGGTAGCACTTGAATTGGAAAACCCCTTCCCGGATTCGGCATGTTGTCTGACATGGCAGCAAAATGATATGTCGCCTGCGTTAACCTGGCTGCTTGAGTATCTCGGCGATAGTGAGACGCTGAATAAGGAGTGGCTGCGGGAGCCGGAAGAGACTCCCGCAACGGGTGATTAACGACGATAGTCGCGGAACGGGCCGTCAGCCACGGAGCGGCGTTCAATCAAGCGCGGATGCACTTCAATGGACTGCGGTTCTTCACGTTTGTTGACGATACGATCCAACAGCATGTTGAACGCTGTTTCACCCAGCGAATCTTTTGGCTGGTGGATCGTGGTCAGCGCCGGCGTAAAATAGCGGGCGTTGCGCACGTTATCATAACCGATCAGCGAAACATCCTGCGGGACGCGCAGACCCATTTCATCAGCAGCACAAAGTGCGCCCATTGCCATGATATCGCCACCACAGAAGACGGCAGTAGGGCGATGCGGCTGCGACAGTATTTGCTGCATGGCGCGATAACCAGATTCGGGTTCAAAGTCACCCTGAACAATCCAGCTTTCCGGCACCTTGATCATCGCTTCTTCCATCGCCTTCATAAAACCGGCAAGGCGGCCTGCGCCGGTGTTACGTTCCAGCGGGCCGGGGATGACGCCGATTTCGCGGTGACCGCGTTCAATCAGATAACGCCCGGCCATGTAGCCGCCTTCGAACGCGTTATCAATGACCGCATCGGTGAAGTCAGCTTTTGCTTCACCCCAGTCCATCACCACCATTGGGATATGGCGATACTCTTCCAGCATCGCCAGCAACGGCTCTGGGTACTCAGAACACATCACCAGCAGACCATCGACGCGTTTTTGCGCCATCATCGACAGATAAGCCCGCTGTTTCTCAAGATTGTTCCACGCATTACCCAGAATCAGGGTGTAACCTTTCTGGAAGCAATTTTTTTCAACCGCTTCAATGATCTCGGCAAAATAGGCCGCTTCGCTGCTGGTCGCCAGCAAACCGATAGACTTGGTGTGGTTAACCTTCAGGCTACGCGCCACCGCGCTAGGGGAGTAGTGTAATTCTTTAATCGCTGCCCACACGGCGTTGCGCGTTTCTTCAGCGACGAAACGTGTTTTGTTGATTACGTGTGACACAGTTGTAGTGGAAACGTTTGCTCGTTTCGCTACATCTTTTATTGTTGCCATTCCATTTCACTCCAGACCCTAACTTCAGCTCCTGCAAAATCGCAAGGTAAACGTTTGCCTTTACACACCTTACGCACAACAAAAGTGTTGCGGTACGCCGGAAAAACGACACGGAGCGTCAGGAAGGGGTCAATGGCCAGTACGCAAATAGTGTAAGCGTGGAATTTTGGCCGATCTTGACGAAAAGGGGAAGTGGTAAAAACACTTATCATTATAAATGACGGGAGATTTTTTCATCACAGTGTGTAAAAATGCGTAATATCACTATTTGTGTGGTAATAAAAAAGGAGAAAACTTGATGAGCACCGACCTTAAATTTTCACTGGTAACAACGATTATCGTCCTCGGTTTGATCGTGGCCGTGGGTTTGACTGCCGCGCTGCACTGATTTCCTCTCGAGGGAGCGCGTTCTCCCTCGCATCTCCTTCCTGTTTGTTAGCAAAATGGCAAAAGTGTTTTCTCTTTTTGTTATTTTCATTTTTTTGTGATTGCTGTCATGCTTTCGCCACTTTAATGAATATCGCGTAATGACGCGAAGAGGTGGAGATAAGGCATGAAAATTAACTATCCGTTGCTGGCGCTGGCGATTGGCGCGTTTGGTATCGGGACAACGGAGTTCTCGCCAATGGGCTTGTTGCCCGTCATTGCGCGCGGTGTGGATGTCTCGATTCCCGCTGCCGGAATGTTAATCAGTGCCTATGCAGTTGGCGTAATGGTTGGCGCGCCGCTGATGACGCTTCTACTTTCTCATCGTGCCCGCCGCAGTGCGTTGATTTTCCTGATGGCAATTTTCACGCTCGGCAACGTACTTTCCGCCATCGCGCCGGATTATATGACCCTGATGCTTTCACGCATTTTGACCAGCCTGAAACACGGAGCATTTTTTGGTTTGGGTTCAGTCGTGGCCGCAAGCGTGGTGCCAAAACATAAACAGGCCAGCGCAGTTGCCACTATGTTTATGGGGTTAACCCTGGCAAATATCGGTGGCGTGCCGGCGGCGACCTGGTTGGGTGAAACCATCGGCTGGCGGATGTCATTTCTGGCAACGGCGGGGCTGGGAGTGATTTCAATGGTAAGTCTGTTCTTCTCATTACCTAAAGGTGGTGCAGGGGCACGACCTGAAGTGAAAAAAGAGCTGGCGGTATTAATGCGTCCGCAGGTGCTGTCTGCATTGCTGACGACGGTACTGGGAGCTGGTGCAATGTTTACTCTCTACACCTATATCTCTCCGGTACTACAAAGTATTACCCACGCAACACCAGTGTTCGTCACGGCAATGCTGGTGCTGATTGGTGTCGGATTCTCTATCGGTAACTATCTCGGCGGCAAACTGGCAGATCGTTCAGTTAACGGCACGTTGAAAGGCTTTTTGTTGCTGCTGATGGTGATTATGCTGGCAATCCCGTTCCTGGCCCGCAATGAGTTCGGCGCAGCTATTAGCATGGTGGTGTGGGGCGCAGCAACCTTTGCGGTCGTACCGCCGTTACAGATGCGCGTGATGCGTGTCGCCAGTGAAGCGCCGGGTCTGTCTTCATCAGTCAATATTGGTGCCTTTAATCTTGGAAATGCGCTGGGAGCAGCTGCTGGTGGTGCGGTAATTTCCGCTGGGCTGGGATACAGCTTTGTGCCGGTGATGGGAGCGATTGTCGCGGGACTGGCATTATTGCTGGTGTTTATGTCAGCCAGAAAACAACCTGAAACAGTTTGCGTTGCTAACAGCTAATTAAACAAAAACGCAGAAGGATAACCTTCTGCGTTACAGTTGCTGACAACGTGCGATTTATCTTGCCGAATGCGCTGTTAACGCCTCATCCGCGTTGGCATGGTAAGCGAAGCGCATCAGGCAATGCTGCATTTGCCATCAGTTATTATGCAGCGAGATTTTTCGCTACGAATTCCCAGTTCACCAGCGCCCAGAAGTGCTCCAGATAGCCAGGACGTGCATTGCGATAGTCGATGTAATAAGCGTGTTCCCAGACATCAACGGTCAGCAGCGGAGTCGCATCGGTGGTCAGCGGAGTACCCGCGTTAGAGGTTGAAACGATAGCCAGTTTGCCATCGCTGTTTTTCACCAGCCAGGTCCAGCCAGAACCAAAGTTTTTGATCGCTGCATCAGTAAACTGCGCTTTGAAATCGGCAAAGCTGCCAAAAGATGCGGCGATAGCTTCAGCGACTTTTCCAGTCGGTTCGCCACCGGCGTTCGGTGCCAGGCAGTTCCAGTAGAAAGTATGGTTCCAGACCTGAGCTGCGTTGTTGAATACGCCACCTTCAGAGCTGCGAATAATCTCTTCCAGTGATTTACCTTCAAACGCGGTACCTTTAATCAGGTTGTTCAGGTTAGTGACATAAGTCTGATGATGCTTGCCGTAGTGATACTCGATAGTTTCCGCAGAAATGTGCGGTGCCAGAGCATCTTTAGCATATGGTAGTGCAGGTAATTCGAATGACATTGCTACTCTCCTTTATTATTAATTTGCATACGTACAATAGCCTTATTGTGCGTATGGATAGGGTAGCAAATTAAAAGGTGAGACAAAAGATGAACTTACCCTGTTGCCGTAACAACAGGGTAAAGTTTTAGCGAAGTGTTTTTGGGGTCATTACCCGACGAGCGCCAACATAGTGGCGCTGCCAGTAGTCTTCACTGAGAGAAGTGATTTGAATTTCCTGACCTGTGCGCGGTGACTGAATAAATTTGCCGTTGCCGACATACACGCCGACATGATCGGCTGTGCCGCGTCCCTGAGTACGGAAAAAGACCAGGTCGCCGTTTTTCAGTTCACTACGTTCGATTGGCGCTGCATCACGCAGGTGATACATTTCATTCGCCGTACGCGGAATACGAATTTTCACCAAATCTTTATAAGCGTAATAAACCAGGCCGCTGCAATCAAAACCGGTACGCGGTGAGCTGCCACCCCAACGATATGGCTTACCAATTTGCTGCATCAGTTTATTCATTGCCACTTTCGTAGCTTTTTGCACCTTCGCTTTGTGCGCGTCGGCAAGAGTTCCTGACGCGGCATTTTTGACTTTCACACAATGCGATTTATAGCCCTTACGTTTGGTACACTTTTCGGTAAAGCTGGCTGAGGCCGTTTTATTGACGGCGTGTTTGCTGCGAGTTTTGGCGTTTTTAGAAGCGGTAATGGAAGATTTTTTAACGGAAGAAGCGGTTTTGCTTTTGGTCGTACTTTTACTGGCGGCTTTTTTCGCTGTTTTCTGGGTCTTTTTGGTGGTTGCCGTGCTTTTCTTTTTATCTGCTTTTTTGGTGATATGAGTGGTAGCAGAACTCTCCCTGGCTTGCTTTGAAGCATGGGCCATAGGCGTTAAAGGCAGGGTGGTAAAAAGTAAAGCACAGAGCGTGATCGAAATACGGTTTATCCGCGCCACTGAGCGTCCCTCTGTTAAGGCAGGTCTATCATGCCTGCGTCTGATTTACAAAACTTGATGATTCTAATGCATAGAAGAAGAGAAAGTTAATAGCTTTTATTGTTAAAAAATACGTTTCGTTGGCGAGCGCAAAAAAATGCAGCAGTGAAAGCTAAAAATGGTTATAAATACGCCAGTTTGCCGCGCATCAGAGAAGAAACGAATATTTGAAATGCAACAAATAGAGCAAAGGGATAAAATAGCAAAAGCGTGATGAAAATGTTATTTTCCGATGCCGCACTGACCCGCTACAATGTCAGATTACTGCCGTAAAGAAGTTTGAGGAAGCAAGACAATGAGCACCACTATCGAAAAAATCCAACGCCAGATTGCTGAAAACCCGATCCTGCTGTACATGAAAGGTTCACCGAAACTGCCGAGCTGCGGTTTCTCTGCCCAGGCAGTCCAGGCGCTTGCCGCATGTGGCGAACGTTTTGCCTATGTTGATATTCTGCAGAATCCGGACATTCGTGCGGAACTGCCGAAACATGCTAACTGGCCGACCTTCCCGCAACTGTGGGTTGACGGCGAGCTGGTCGGCGGTTGTGATATCGTGATCGAAATGTATCAGCGTGGCGAACTGCAGCAGCTGATCAAAGAAACTGCCGCTAAATACAAGTCTGAAGAGCCGGACGCGGAATAATCCGTCCTGCAATACTGACGGATGCGAACGGGCATCCGTCAGTCCTTTCTCTATCCCCAATCCAGCCCTTGTGGCGAACTTGAAAATCCCGCCTCACGCAGCAGCGTAAACATCGGCGTTTGCCGGACCGGTAGATCATTCACTTCTGTTAGCGTAAAGCGCAGCCGTGGTTCGCGACGCAGTGCGGTAGTCAGCGCGTGGAAAACCTCTGGGGCGAGTAATTCCTCTTTTTCCTGCCAGACCAGCATTTTTTTGCCACCTTGCGCCAGATAGAGTAACAATTTGCCGCCAGAAACGACCACCAGCGCACCCGCCCGACGCGTTGGAACCAGCGTTGCCGGATGTGCAGGCCAGGGCAGAAGATTTCCCCACACATTAGCCGGATCGTTGGCAGAGAGCGCCACTGGTGTATAGTGGCGCGTTTGCGTGGCTTGTGTCGCCAGATCGCGCAATCGGTCAATAGTCAGACGTTCAGCGAATTGCGCGCCACCCAGACCTTCTACAAAACGACCTCGCATAATTCGCCCGGAGTCTTCCATACTTCGACAAAGCGTTTGCATCGATGGAAACCCGCCAGGGATATTTTCGGCTATCACCGCCTGACGACTGATGATGCCGTAGCGGTCGAGCATATTTTCCGCCAGCGCCAGCATCCTTTCGGTATCGTTTAGTGGCTCCACCTGCAATAACGACCAGCGTCCAGCCAGATTTGGTGTGTTGTAAGATACCAGCGGCGAGACGGGTTGCGCATAGACAGGACGTCCACGATGAGCCCGGTGACTGCGGCGAGTTGAGGTGCGTGCGTTGGAACTGCTGCGGGTGAGGGCGCGTAACGGTGCCCAAATGTCGCTGGTGATGACGCCTTGCCAGACCAGCGCCCATAACGCCTCTTGCAGGGCAGAGAGATCAACCGATTCGCCGATTTTGTCGCGTATCCGTTGGCTGATTTGTTGTGCAAACCAGGCTCCTCCGTCAGCCAGAACAGCGACTATCGCTTGTTGCAGCGCCGAACGATTCGCCTGATCCGCTTCGGCGGGAGTGAACGATTCTGCAGCATATTCCTGTAGATGCAGTGCCACCAGGCCGTCATCTTCACCCAGTTTTTTTTGCCCCGACCAGATAACCGCACCGGTTGCCAGTAATTCATCGAGCATTTCTGACGAATAGTCGCGTACGCGGGCAGGCAGGATCTGGCTTTCCCAGAGTGAGGCGGGTAAACCGACTCCGGCAAGCTGTTCGATCACCCGCATCACGCCATCTACGCCCTCATAAACGCCTGGCGATGTTGAGGCAAAGAGCGCCGGGCTACCATCGGTGGCGGGTAATACGCCCTGACGTTCCAGCAGCAATCGCGCATAGGTCGTGGCTGCAACGGGACGCGTCGCTTCTCTGGCGGCTTGCAGCGAGCGCAAACGCAGACGACGAAATACTTCATCGCTCACCCAGATGTCTTGTTGCAGATTCATCACCAGACCCTGTTCACGCAGTTGCTGAAGCTGCTCTTCGACAATGGCAATACCGAGACTAAACTCATGAGCCAGTTGTTCAGCCGTGACCAGAGCATGAGCCCGGAGATAGCGCAGAAAGAGATCGCGAAGCGGGTAACTGACTCTATGTAAATAAATCTCTGGCAATGACTCTGGTAGTCGTACGCCGAGGGCATCACGCAGCCTGGCGGCATCATCCATACAGGCAAGACGCTCCTGTCCGCTAATCATCGCTGGGAAGATTCGTTTTACTGCAAGAAGATTTTCCAGATACGACGCAACCTCTTCACTGCTGCCTGTATGCCGTTGCGCCAGGTCTTCAACGGTCATTGGCCCCAGTTCGCGCAGCAGGTCGAACAATCCTTCTTCACCTTTCGCTCTTCTGCCAGGAGCCAGTCGTTGCAACTCTTCTTCCACCTGGCGAATGACCTGCGGGTCGAGTAATTCCCCCGGATCGACCTGTCCGAGTAGATTGCGCAGTAACTCGCTGTCCAGCGACAGTACGGATGCCCGGCGCTCTGCCAGCGGGGCGTCGCTCTGGTACATAAATTCCGCGACATAGCCGAACAATAAACTTGTGGCGAAAGGCGAGGGCGTAGTGGTCGTTACATCGGATATTTGAATTTCGCCACCGTTCAGGCGACGCATCAAACGTTCCAGTGCGGGAAGATCATAAACATCTTGCAGACATTCGCGTAGGGTTTCGAGAATGACCGGAAAATCCGGATATCCCTGAGCGATTTCCAGCAACTGACTGGCGCGCAGCCGTTGTTGCCAAAGCGGGGTGCGATGGCCCGGAGTGCGCCCCGGCATTAATAATGCCCGCGCGGCGCATTCGCGAAAACGGGCGGCGAAAAGTGCCGAGCTGCCTACCGCCTCGCGGACAATTTGCAGCAACTTTTCTGGTTCAAACAAAAAAATCGCGGCGTCGGGCAATTTACCATCAGTGTCAGGAATGCGCGCAACAATGCCGTCATCACTGGCGACCACAGACGCGTCAGCGCCCCATAGGGCATGTATTCGCCCGGCAATCGCCAGCGCCCAGGGTTCATGCACCCGTCTTCCATAGGGAGAGTGCAAAATAATACGCCAGTCGCCAATTTCATCACGGCACCGTTCGAGGACCAGATGGCGACTCCCCGGAACGATGCCCGTCGCGTTGCGTTGCTCGTCAATCAACCCCTGAATATTGGCGTTCGTATTTTCTTCTGCCAGCCACGGGGGAATAGTCCCGGAAAAGAACGCGCCATCCGCCAGTAAATGAAGAAAATCGCCGATCATCTCGCCTAATTCAGCCGGACGTCCGTTACCTTCACCACGCCAGAAGGGGAGCCGGGCAGAACGACCCGGAGCAGGAGTCACAATCACCTGATCGCGGGTGATTTGCTGGATCCGCCATGAGGTAGCGCCGAGAGTGATAATGTCGTTCACCCGCGACTCATATACCATCTCCTCATCCAGTTCACCCACCCGCCGCGAACCGGCCTGTTCTTCACCTTCGGGTAATAACACGCTATACATGCCACGATCCGGAATGGTGCCGCCGCTGGTAACCGCCAACAATTGAGCGCCAGGTCGGGCGGTCAATATCCCGGTCTCCCTGTTCCAGACCAGTTTGGGGCGAAAAGCAGAAAAATCGCCAGAGGGATAGCGCCCGGAAAGCATATCCAGCGTGGCGTCAAAAACACGTCTTGGCAGATCTTTCCACGGTGCGGCACGGCGTACGCGGGAGTACCATTCGTCTACCTGTAATGCATCCATCGCCGCGGCGGCAACGGTTTGCTGCGCAAGGACGTCGAGTGGATTATGCGGCGGTGTCAGGTTTTCCAGCCTGCCTGCGAACATACACTCTACAATGACTGCGGAATCGACTAAGTCACGCCGGGTACGAGGGAAAAACAGCCCTTTAGATACACCGCCAACCTGATGTCCGGCGCGACCAATGCGTTGTAACCCACTGGCAACAGAAAGCGGCGTTGCCACCTGAATCACCAGATCCACCGCGCCCATATCAATCCCCAGTTCGAGACTGGAGGTTGCGACCACGCAGCGTAATTCACCCGATTTCAGCGCCTGTTCGGTGATTGCTCGTTGTTCTTTAGAGACGGAGCCGTGGTGTGAGCGGGCAATAAAAACGTCGCTACTTTGTACATGGTTAGAGGTTGCGCCGGAGGTCGACTCGAAATGGGCCGTATCAACGGCGATAGACGGGGAACGCTGTAAGCGTGCGGCGTAAAGCTCATTTAATCGTGCCGTCAGTTTTTCCGCCAGCCCACGTGAATTAGTAAAGACAATGGTCGAGCGATGGCGCAACACTTCATCAAGGATACCCGTTTCAATATATGGCCAGATGGAGCCTTCCCGGCCGGCATGGCTGTCTTCGCCGGTGCCGCTGGCGACCGATGAGACATCATCCATATTGGCGACCGGTACGACAATTCGTATCTGCGGATGGCGCATTGCGGGCGGGTTGACTACCGTAACCGGGCGATCGCCACCAAGAAATGCTGCCACATCGCTGGCTGAGCGCACAGTGGCAGAAAGGCCAATTCGCTGTGCTGAGGTGTGGAGCAGCGCATCGAGCCGCTCCAGACTTAACGCCAGATGCGCACCACGTTTACTGCCCGCTACCGCGTGGACTTCATCAATAATTACCGTTTCGACGCCGCGTAGCGTTTCGCGCGCGCGGGAGGTCAGCATCAGATAGAGTGATTCGGGTGTGGTGATCAGAATATCCGGCGGATTACGGGTGAGTTTGCTGCGTTCCTGTGCAGGCGTATCGCCAGTACGGATCCCTACGCGAAGATTGACTTCCGTTTCGCCGCGCCGCCGCCGTTCATCGGCAATACCCTTCAACGGGAGCTGCAAGTTGCGCTGAACGTCGGTGCCCAGAGCTTTTATCGGTGAAATATAGAGGATGCGTGAGGTTTTACGCTTATGCGCCTCGCGGGTATCTTCGCCGCCTTCGCGGAAGAGCCGATCGAGGGCGTAGAGAAATGCTGCCAGCGTTTTCCCGGAGCCGGTCGGTGCAATCACCAGCGCATGTTCGCTTCGCGCCGCCACATGCCAGGTTTGCGACTGGACAGCGGTCGGCTGTTTAAAGGCGCGAAGAAACCAGTCGCGGGTCGCCGGTGAAAACACGTCCGGCAGGAGCGATGAAGGGTCTGGATTATCTGCCATTAACGCTATTCCCCGTGAATATCATGCTTGATGCGTGGAATAGCCTCACTATAGATGCCTGAATCATTGCATGTCATCAGGCATCGACTCGATTACACCTCTTCGGCGGCAGGTAGCGGCCAGCCTCCCAGACGTTTCCAGCGGTTGACGATTTCACAAAACAGCACAGCAGTGCGTTCGGTGTCGTACAGCGCGGAGTGCGCCTGGGTGCTGTCGAAGTCCATGCCAGCGGTCTGGCAAGCCTTTGACAATACGGTTTGTCCGAGTGCCAGCCCGGCCAGTGCAGCAGTGTCAAAAGTGGCGAAAGGGTGGAACGGGTTACGTTTCAGTGAGGCGCGTTCTGCGGCGGCCATCATAAAGCTGTGATCAAAATTGGCATTGTGCGCCACCATAATGGCGCGGTTACAGCCGCTCGCTTTAATACCTTTACGTACAACTTTAAAAATTTCGTGCAGCGCCTCGTATTCGCTGACCGCGCCGCGATCGGGATCGTTCGGGTCAATGCCGTTGAAGGCGAGGGCCTCTGGCTGCAAATTTGCGCCGACAAATGGTTCGACGTGGAAATGTAATGTGGTGTCCGGCATCAGCCAGCCTTGTTCATCCATTTTCAGGGTGATGGCGGCAATCTCAAGCAGCGCATCGGTTTTGGCGTTAAATCCGGCTGTTTCAACATCGATCACAACAGGATAAAAACCACGAAAACGGTCGCACAGACCGGTAAGTTGAGCGTTATCGGACATCTGATTCTCTTAATACGGATAAATTGCAGCGCGCATTATGACAAATATTACTTGTCGATGCAGTAAAGATGCGGGCGCGATGAGTTCACGCCCGGCAGGAGATTAGTTGCCCAGACCGCGACCGGCGTCTTTCTCTTCGATTAACTCAATTTTGTAACCGTCCGGATCTTCCACAAACGCGATAACCGTAGTACCGCCTTTTACCGGACCCGCTTCACGGGTCACGTTACCCCCGTTTTGACGGATTTTTTCGCACGCTTCAGCGGCGTTATCTACGCTAAGCGCGATGTGACCATAAGCAGTGCCGAGTTCGTATTTATCCACGCCCCAGTTGTAGGTCAGTTCAATCACCGCTTCTTCGGTTTCCGGGCCGTAGCCAACAAACGCCAGTGAGTATTTGTATTCCGGGTTTTCGCTGGTACGCAGCAGTTTCATGCCCAGCACTTTGGTATAAAAATCGATGGAGCGTTGCAGATCGCCAACGCGCAGCATGGTATGAAGAAGACGCATCTTTTTATCCTCAAAATGGCTAACAGATTCAAAATGTTGTTTTAGTATAGCGGCGGCTTTACGCCGCTCGCAATGTTGGATTACAACGTCGGGTAATCGGTATAGCCTTCCGCGCCGCCACCGTAGAAACTTTCGGCACGCTGTGGGTTAAGCTCAGCTTTGCGCTGCAAGCGGGCGACCAGATCCGGGTTCGCAATCCAGTCACGACCAAATGCCACCGCATCAATTAACCCTTTGCCGATCAGCGTTTCAGCTTTTTCTACTGTGTATGCACCTGCGCCGATAATCGGACCGTGGAAACGGGCGCGTACTTTTTCGCGGAACGCATCAGTATACGGTTCACCCCCCGCCCAATCTGGTTCTGACATATGCAGATAAGCAATGCCGCGTTTACCCAGTTGTTCAATCAGATACAGTGCATCGGCTTCTTCATTCGGGCCGTTATCCGTGTTCTGGAAAGTACCGATTGGCGAAACGCGAATGCCAATGCGATCGGCACCCCATTCTTCAATCCCGGCATCGACCACTTCCAGTACCAGACGTGCGCGATTTTCCACGCTGCCGCCGTACTGATCGGTACGATGGTTTGAAGAAGGAGAAAGGAACTGATGCAGCAAATAACCGTGAGCAGAGTGGAGCTCTACCAGATCAAAACCGGCTTCACGCGCGTTAGCAATGGCCTGACGGAAATCATTGACGATACCTGGAATCTCTTCCAGTTCAAGCGCACGCGGCATGGATGTTTCAACACGGATCGCCTGACCATTTTCATCGCGCAGAGAAGTACGTGTTCCCGCGCTAAGTGCTGAAGGCGCTACCGGTGCCTGACCGCCAGGTTGCAGGCTGGCGTGAGAAATGCGTCCGGTGTGCCACAGCTGCACGGCCATATGACCATTTTCAGCATGAACGCCAGCGGTGATTTTTTTCCATGCGGCAATTTGCTCCGGACTATGGATGCCAGGCGCACCTGCATATCCTTTTGCCTGGGCAGAAATTTGCGTGGCTTCACTAATAATCAAACCGGCACTGGCACGTTGGCGATAGTATTCCGCCATCAACGGGGTAGGAATGTCACCCGGTTCAATACTGCGCAGACGCGTCAGCGGTGCCATAAAAATACGGTTTGCCGCCGTGATCGCGCCCACTTTCAGTGGGGAATACAGTTTTTCAGATGACATAAAGGCTCCTGGTCGTCTGGTGATAAAAAATGCCTGCTAAACGGCAGGCGTCGCAATAATGTTTTTTACATGGGCCAGCGCGTTTTCCAGTGGCTCGAAACTGCGCGAAATTTTGGCCTGCAGATTCGCGCCAAGCCACAGTGCGTAAAGCACTTGTGCCTGTTGTAGCGGTTCGCCACAAAAGGTTAAACAATGGTTCTCACGGCCATTTTCCAGCGCCTGAGAGAGCAGGGCGATCACGCCGCGAGCACCTTTATCCATCGCGCTGCGCATATCTTCTGACAGATCGCACACTTCGGCAGAGAGTTTTACTGTCAGGCAACCACTGATGGTTCCATGTTGGCAAAACTGGTTCAGGGTTTGCTGGTAATAAGCCAGTATGCGGTCGCGGTAGTTACCTTCGCC
Organism: Escherichia sp. SCLE84; assembly: GCF_012584495.1. NCBI lineage: Bacteria > Pseudomonadati > Pseudomonadota > Gammaproteobacteria > Enterobacterales > Enterobacteriaceae > Escherichia > Escherichia sp. SCLE84. Next base: position 537,563 of record NZ_CP051430.1, read on the forward strand.
GGATTGCAGCAACTCAGTCAGTCGCTGGTGATATGCGGCGTAATGACGCTCAAGCATGGCAACGCCAAACGCTTCTTTAGAGCGAAAGTAGTGATAGAAGGACCCTTTCGGCACTTCAGCGGTTTTTAGTAATTCGCTTAGCCCCAACCCGGTGAATCCACGTTGCAGGCAAAGTTGCTCGCCCGTCGCCAGGAGATGTTCGCGAGTATCATGTTCGGTGTGTTTGTTCATGCGTTGGAGTGTAGTAGACCAGTCGGTCTAGTGCAAGCAAAGTTGCTACTTTGGACATTAACAGCTTCAATAATGGTAATAATCTTATCTGAGGAGGGCGAAGTGGCGGAGCAATTAGAGTTCTTTCCCGTCCAGAGCCCGTGCCGGGGAATTTGCCAGTCTGACGAACGCGGGTTTTGTCGCGGCTGTTTTCGTAGTCGTGATGAGCGTTTTAACTGGAATAAAATGAGCGATGGCGAAAAACAAGAGGTGCTGCGCCTTTGTCGGCAGCGATTAATGCGCAAATTACGCGCAAATAAGCCAGCGTCATCAGACGAACCGAAGCAACCATCACTCTTTTGAACCTAATCTTGCGTATACTCCTCTCATATCTGATAAGAGGAAGCGATTATGGTTCAGCGTATTACTATTGCGCCGCAAGGCCCGGAGTTTTCCCGTTTTGTGATGGGCTACTGGCGATTGATGGACTGGAATATGTCCGCCCGCCAGCTGGTCAGTTTTATTGAAGAGCATCTGGATCTCGGCGTGACCACCGTGGACCATGCTGATATTTATGGTGGCTATCAGTGCGAAGCGGCGTTTGGCGAGGCACTGAAACTGGCACCTCACCTGCGTGAACGGATGGAAATCGTCAGTAAATGCGGTATCGCGACGACCGCGCGTGAAGAAAACGTCATTGGTCATTACATCACTGACCGCGATCACATCATTAAGAGCGCCGAACAGTCGCTAATTAATCTCGCGACCGATCATCTGGATCTGCTGTTAATCCACCGACCAGACCCGTTAATGGATGCCGATGAAGTGGCGGACGCGTTCAAACATCTGCATCAGAGCGGCAAAGTGCGTCATTTTGGCGTATCGAACTTTACGCCTGCGCAATTTGCCCTGTTGCAATCACGTCTGCCGTTTACCCTTGCCACTAATCAGGTGGAAATATCCCCGGTGCATCAGCCGTTACTGCTGGATGGCACGCTCGACCAACTACAACAACTGCGTGTTCGTCCGATGGCGTGGTCCTGCCTTGGTGGTGGTCGTCTGTTTAATGATGATTATTTCCAGCCGCTGCGTGATGAACTGGCTGTGGTGGCAGAGGAGTTAAACGCGGGCTCGATTGAACAGGTGGTTTACGCCTGGGTATTACGTTTACCATCGCAGCCGCTGCCAATTATCGGTTCAGGTAAAATTGAGCGCGTACGGGCAGCTGTCGAAGCAGAAACACTGAAAATGACCCGTCAACAATGGTTTCGTATCCGTAAAGCGGCACTGGGGTACGACGTACCGTAAGCACTTTTAGGAATAGCCGCCGTTCAAAAATGTGTCACTGGTTTACACTTATTCAGGAATGCACAATGAACGGAGGTCCTATGAAACGTTTTAGTCTGGCTATTCTGGCGCTGGTTGTTGCAACCGGCGCACAAGCTGCCAGTGAAAAAGTCGAGATGAACCTCGTCACGTCGCAAGGGGTAGGGCAGTCAATTGGTAGCGTCACCATTACTGAAACCGATAAAGGTCTGGAGTTTTCGCCCGATCTGAAAGCATTACCCCCCGGTGAACATGGCTTCCATATTCATGCCAAAGGAAGCTGCCAGCCAGCCACCAAAGATGGCAAAGCCAGCGCCGCGGAATCCGCAGGCGGGCATCTTGATCCACAAAATACCGGTAAACATGAAGGGCCAGAAGGTGCCGGGCATTTAGGCGATCTGCCTGCACTGGTCGTCAATAATGACGGCAAAGCTACCGATGCCGTCATCGCGCCTCGTCTGAAATCACTGGATGAAATCAAAGACAAAGCGCTGATGGTCCACGTTGGCGGCGATAATATGTCCGATCAACCTAAACCGCTGGGCGGTGGCGGTGAACGCTATGCCTGTGGTGTAATTAAGTAATTACGAGGCCAGCGTACCTTGCGGTGGTGCTTGCTCAAGTTGCGAAAGCGAGCAGTACAGCCGCCAGACAATTGCCGCCAGCTCACGGGCGGCAGGTTGATGATGACGGGCAAGGCTGTTGCAAATCCGCTGTAATTCTTCAAGTGTGGCCGCCAGTGATTTTTGCTGAACGCCACGCTCACTCATCACTCCCCGCAACAGTGAAATACAGTTATCCCGTACTCGCGATAACGGATCGGAACGCGATTCCCAGTCGCGCAATTGCCAGACAACATGAGAACAGTTCAGCAGCACTACACCCCAGCGTAATAACCAACGGCGAGCCAGCGCATCCTGGCTGTTACTCAACTGACTGACGTGATGATAAGTGAGCGATTCAAATTCGCTTTCACTCAGTGTTGGATGGCGGCTTAGCTGATCGACAAAATCCCGGCGCAGCGCGCGAATATGGCGGCGGCTTTTACGAGCATCCGATCCTGGACGCAGAATGGCGAACGCTAGCCAAGCCAGCGCAACGCCAACGATTTTTGCCAGATTATCGTTAAGAAAATCAGCAAAATCATACACCGGGGGATTAGTGACAGCGATAAACGAACCCATAAAAACAATCAGTTGCCCCCACAGTGCGGCAAATTTGGGCATCTGCAATTTAAGAAGCTGCATTGTCGCCAGCAGTGGAAAGAGAAACAGTAAAAATTGCCACAGATCGCTAATCTGGACCATCAGGCCAAATTTGACCACAAAGCTGAATAGCGAAAGTAACACCAGCGTGCGCATCAGCAGTGACAACGACTTAAACGGTGCTGCGACGGCGGAGTAGAGTACGCAGCTAATTGCTGCCAGCGTTAATGCATTGGCACCGGCATCCCATTGCGATGCAATACTCCATGCGCCAATCATCATCAACGTACAAAATGTACGCAGCCCGCTCCACATAGCTTCGGTGTTGTCGGTATGACGAGCCAGAGCGGATGTCCGTGCGAGTCTGGCATGATCATCTACACCGCTTTGCAGACGATGTAATTCCTGACTACTTTGCAGATAAAGGCGGCAAAAATAACGTAGTCGCTGCCAGAAGGCGACGTGCCGGTAGTCGGCGACGTTGGTCGGGCGTAGCGGGGCGATAATACGTGCGACGGTGTAAGCATCTGTTTGCGAACTGGCGAGCGCCGTCAGCAATTGTTCGAGAATTTCTCGCGTGGCACCTGGCGGTGAGGGCCAGTTGAGCAACATACGTCGCAGGCTGGAGATGACACTGGTCATACGTAATTGCTGGTGGAGTAGCGCATTAAGGCGCGCGTTTTGCTGGCGAAAACGATAGTGGCTCCAGAAAGCCTGGATACGCAGCAAATTCATGGTCAGTATCTGCCCAATCACCCCCTCATGTGCTGCACGAATGGCATCGTTTGTTTCAGGCTGCCAGAGTAAACTGGCATGTTCCAGTAATCGGGCGTGCATGTTTTTCAATGCGGTTAAAAGGGCTGTAGCATCGGAACTGCTAGGCAGGATCATCATCATCATGCCGCCGCACAAAATACCGACTATCACCTCGCAAACGCGCGCCTGAGCGATATCCCACAGCTGGCTGGCCTCAGTAATATTAACCATCGGAAAGGCGATGATGGCAGCCGTGTAGCCCGCCAGTTGAAATGCATACGCGACGTTATTCGTGAAGTGCGCACAGGCCCAGGTACAAAAGCCAAGCCACGCCGACATGCTCAATAGAAAAAACCACGGCTCATTGAGCGTATGCCCGGCAAGAAGCAGTGCCGCAATGGCTCCCAGTAAACTGCCAGCGATGCGTCCGAGGCTTTTGCTGATGACACCGCCAACGGTGGGAAAGCTAACCACTGCAGCCGAGGTCATCGCCCAATAGGGTTCATCCAGATTCAAATAATAGGCAACCGTCAGCGCCAGACACATGGCAATGGTATTGCGTAACGCATAACGCCATTGCGCCAGCGTGGCCTTGAACCAGGGCAAATTGCGCAAGGACCATGACGATGCGTTCATTATTGACCTACGGCAATGCTACAGGTGGTGCCCGACACCAGCGTGACATCGCCTGGAACTTTATCCAGCGCAAAGCGGACGGGAACGCGTTGGGCGAGACGAACCCAGGGGACGTTAGGTTTCACATCCGGAATAAGGCTTGAGTCACTTTCAACGCTTTGATCATAAATCGCCCGACCGATACTGGAAACGTGACCCCGTAACGTTTTGTTATCACTATAGAGGGTAATTTGTGCTGGTGCACCTTCGCGGATATGGCGCAACTTGGTTTCTTCAAAATAACCAATGACGTAAAACGAGTGGCTGTCGACAAGGGCAAACAGCGGTTTCCCGGTGTCAGCGTAATCGCCGATGCGGGTAGTGAGGTTAGTCACCCAACCACTCACCGGGGCGCGAATTTCCGTTTGCGCCAGTTGCCATTGTGTCTGTTTCAGCGTGGCCTGTGCGGCATTAACACTGGCCTGCATCGCTTTAACATTGAGGTTAGCGGTATCGAGTTCTTCGGCAGAAATAAAATTTTGTGAGAGATGACGACGACGATTCGCTTCGTTATTGGCTTTTGCGAGGTCAGATTGCGCTTTCGCCAGCTGAGCCTGTGCGTTCAGCTCGGCGATCTGAAAGGGCGTTTTATCGATCGTGAGCAGAAGATCCCCCGCGTTAACCAGTTGGTTGTCTTTTATATTCAGCTCAACAATACGTCCCGACACCTGTGGGGTGATAGAAACCTTTTCTGCGCGTATTTTCCCGTCGCGTGTCCACGGAGATTGCATGTAATAATTCCACAGCCACCATCCGGCAAGAACCGCAACTATCGCTACAATGATTGTTGAGAAATACTTAATTGTTTTAATTGACATAGTTACCACGCAATCAGTATTGCCAGAGCAAGGCAAACGCAAATCGCAAACAGCGATAAATCCATTAACAAGGGATGCCAGATGTCACCGGCGTAGATCCAGCCACGAAGCAGGCGGTGTACGACAAGCCAGATGACGAATCCAAACGCGAAGGCTTTGAAAAACGGAGGAAAATAGACGGACGCACCGAACACCAGATCTTGTAAGGGCAATCCTGTTGCATTGAGCATAAACTTCACAAAGTAGATTCCTTTACGACCGAATATATTGCGTTAGATTAATAAATATTCTTTAAGTGCGAAAAATTTACGCGCAATTTCTGAAAAATATGTCTGACGGTAACCAAATGCAGCAATACATTTGTTTTAGCAATACAATTGCTGCACACTATTCTAAAAGCCGCATAATATCTTAGCAAGCTAATTATAAGGAGATGAAATTGGAATCGCCACTAGGTTCTGATCTGGCACGGTTGGTGCGCATATGGCGTGCTCTGATAGACCATCGCCTGAAACCGCTGGAGTTAACACAAACCCATTGGGTTACGTTACACAATATTCATCAGTTACCTCCAGACCAGTCGCAAATTCAACTGGCAAAAGCGATTGGCATCGAGCAGCCATCACTGGTCCGTACTCTGGACCAACTGGAAGAAAAAGGGTTAATTTCGCGTCAAACTTGTGCCAGCGATCGTCGGGCTAAACGTATTAAACTGACGGAAAAGGCAGAGCCACTGATCAGCGAAATGGAAGCTGTTATTAACAAAACCCGCGCGGAAATATTACATGGCATCTCCGCAGAGGAACTGGAGCAACTGATTACGCTCATCGCAAAACTTGAGCATAATATCATTGAGTTACAGGCCAAAGGGTGAAATGAAGGGGGCGTGTGGTCAGTAACCTGACCACACGCAAACTTATTTAGCGCGGAGAAACGGTCACCTGACTGCCATTGCTGGCCAGTACGACACGTTGGCCCGGAGAGAAACGAGTGTTGCCTTGTTTCTGTACCACCATGATGGTATTACCATCGTCTTTACGAATTTCCAGCTCGACACCCTGCGTTTTGTTCATTGCACTCTGTACGCCCTGACCAGCTACGCCACCTGCAACAGCGCCTGCTGCAGTAGCCAGAGAACGCCCGGTTCCGCCACCAACAGTATTCCCCAGGAAACCACCAAGAACAGCACCGCCAATTGCACCGATAACGTTGGAATCATCACCGCCCTGAATCTGTACCGGACGTACGTTAACGATGGTGCCATAGCTGACATTCTGTACTTGTTTCGCTTCAGAAGCGGTATAAACATCCCCTGACAGGGTGTCGTTATTAACACAACCGACAAGAGACAGACCTACCATTGAAACAACCAATACGCGTTTAATCATTGAAAAATCTCCTGTTCACCATGAAACGCCACGCAAGCATCCCTCATGGTCAAAGTATATGGCATATGTGAATCCATGGTTACATGTTCTACCAAATATGAGCAAATCATAATGAAAGTAGGATCAACCAATTATAAACAAAACATTCATGATGATTATTGATTTGAAGATAATGTTTTACTACCAACGGTAAAAATCGGTCATTCCGCATGGTATTCACGAAAAGTTTATGTTTGAGTGGTGCGCAAACGTCAGATTGAAAAAGGATGAACTATGAAATCGGGCCGCTTTATTGGCGTTATGTCAGGCACCAGCCTTGATGGTGTTGATGTTGTGTTGGCGACAATAGATGAACACCGGGTCGCACAGCTGGCAAGCTTGAGCTGGCCGATCCCGGTGTCTCTGAAACAGGCTGTACTGGATATTTGCCAGGGCCAGCAGCTTACACTTTCGCAGTTTGGACAGCTTGATACTCAACTCGGGCGACTTTTTGCTGATGCGGTCAATGCCTTGCTTAAGGAACAAAACCTGCAGGCGAGAGATATAGTTGCGATCGGCTGTCACGGTCAAACCGTCTGGCATGAACCGACGGGCGTGGCACCACACACTTTACAGATTGGCGATAACAATCAAATTGTGGCACGCACCGGAATTACGGTTGTCGGTGATTTTCGCCGTCGCGATATTGCCTTGGGAGGACAAGGCGCACCGCTGGTACCTGCGTTCCATCATGCCTTGCTGGCTCACTCAACCGAGCGACGAATGGTGCTCAATATTGGCGGCATCGCCAATCTGTCACTGCTCATTCCTGGGCAGCCGGTTGGCGGCTACGATACCGGTCCTGGTAACATGCTGATGGATGCCTGGATCTGGCGTCAGGCCGGTAAACCTTACGATAAAGATGCCGAGTGGGCACGGGCGGGTAAAGTTATTCTCCCACTGCTGCAAAATATGCTCAGCGACCCATATTTCTCGCAACCTGCACCGAAAAGCACCGGACGCGAATACTTTAACTACGGCTGGCTGGAGCGCCATTTACGCCATTTTCCGGGTGTTGATCCCCGTGATGTTCAGGCCACACTGGCAGAACTCACCGCCGTGACCATTTCTGAACAAGTTTTGTTGAGCGGTGGCTGCGAACGATTGATGGTATGTGGTGGAGGTAGTCGTAATCCGCTACTCATGGCGCGTCTGGCGGCATTACTGCCAGGCACAGAAGTCACCACCACCGATGCCGTTGGCATTAGTGGCGATGACATGGAAGCATTGGCTTTCGCCTGGCTTGCCTGGCGGACGCTGGCGGGATTACCAGGAAATCTGCCTTCCGTCACTGGCGCAAGCCAGGAGACGGTACTGGGGGCTATTTTCCCTGCTAACCCGTGATATCAGAGTTAACTGAATTTTTCTTACCGCGTCTGCCGTTACACTTGGAACATTAGGGAGGGCGTATTGCCCTCCAGACCAGGAAAGTCTTCGGGAAATGTCTATGAAAAAACTGTTACTGATCTGTTTGCCGGTGCTTCTCACCGGCTGTAGCGCGTTCAATCAACTGGTTGAGCACATGCAAACCGCTACGCTGGAATACCAGTGTGATGAAAAACCGTTGACGGTCAAACTGAATAATCCGCGCCAGGAAGTCAGTTTTGTTTACGATAATCAACTACTGCATCTCAAACAGGGCATTTCAGCGTCTGGTGCACGTTACACTGACGGAATCTATGTTTTCTGGTCGAAAGGCGATGAAGCGACTGTCTATAAACGCGACCGCATCGTCTTGAATAACTGTCAGTTACAAAATCCACAGCGTTGAGATTTTTCCAGGGGCGGCGCACAATAGCGTCACCCACTGACAATCCGTAAAGAAAACCATGTCTGATAACGACGAATTGCAGCAAATCGCGCATCTGCGCCGTGAATACACCAAAGGCGGGTTACGCCGTCGCGATCTTCCCGCCGATCCATTAACCCTTTTTGAACGTTGGCTCTCTCAGGCGTGTGAAGCCAAACTGGCAGACCCTACCGCGATGGTGGTCGCTACCGTGGATGAACATGCTCAGCCTTATCAACGCATCGTTTTACTCAAACATTACGACGAAAAAGGCATGGTGTTTTACACCAACCTCGGTAGCCGTAAAGCACATCAAATTGAAAATAATCCGCGCGTTAGCCTGCTGTTCCCGTGGCATACCCTTGAACGCCAGGTGATGGTGATCGGTAAAGCAGAACGACTTTCGACTCTCGAAGTGATGAAATATTTTCATAGCCGCCCGCGTGATAGCCAGATTGGTGCATGGGTTTCGAAGCAGTCCAGTCGCATTTCTGCCCGCGGTATCCTTGAAAGTAAATTCCTGGAGCTGAAGCAGAAGTTTCAACAGGGCGAAGTGCCATTGCCGAGCTTTTGGGGCGGTTTTCGCATCAGCCTTGAACAGATTGAGTTCTGGCAGGGCGGTGAGCATCGCCTGCATGACCGCTTTTTGTACCAGCGAGAAAATGATGCGTGGAAGATTGATCGTCTTGCACCCTGAAAAGATGCAAAAATCTTGCTTTAATCGCTGGTACTCCTGATTCTGGCACTTTATTCTATGTCTCTTTCGCATCTGGCGAAAAGTCGTGTACCGGCAAAGGTGCAGTCGTTATATACATGGAGATTTTGATGGCAAGCAGTAACTTGATTAAACAATTGCAAGAGCGGGGGCTGGTAGCCCAGGTGACGGACGAGGAAGCGTTAGCAGAGCGACTGGCGCAAGGCCCGATCGCGCTCTATTGCGGCTTCGATCCTACCGCTGACAGCTTGCATTTGGGGCATCTTGTTCCATTGTTATGCCTGAAACGCTTCCAGCAGGCGGGCCACAAGCCGGTTGCGCTGGTAGGCGGCGCGACGGGTCTGATTGGCGACCCGAGCTTCAAAGCTGCCGAGCGTAAGCTGAACACCGAAGAAACTGTTCAGGAGTGGGTGGACAAAATCCGTAAGCAGGTTGCCCCGTTCCTCGATTTCGACTGTGGAGAAAACTCTGCTATCGCGGCGAACAACTATGACTGGTTCGGCAATATGAATGTGCTGACCTTCCTGCGCGATATTGGCAAACACTTCTCCGTTAACCAGATGATCAACAAAGAAGCGGTTAAGCAGCGTCTCAACCGTGAAGATCAGGGGATTTCGTTCACTGAGTTTTCCTACAACCTGTTGCAGGGTTATGACTTCGCCTGTCTGAACAAACAGTACGGTGTGGTGCTGCAAATTGGTGGTTCTGACCAGTGGGGTAACATCACTTCTGGTATCGACCTGACCCGTCGTCTGCATCAGAATCAGGTGTTTGGCCTGACCGTTCCGCTGATCACTAAAGCAGATGGCACCAAATTTGGTAAAACTGAAGGCGGCGCAGTCTGGTTGGATCCGAAGAAAACCAGCCCGTACAAATTCTACCAGTTCTGGATCAACACTGCGGATGCCGACGTTTACCGCTTCCTGAAGTTCTTCACCTTTATGAGCATTGAAGAGATCAACGCCCTGGAAGAAGAAGATAAAAACAGCGGTAAAGCACCGCGCGCCCAGTATGTACTGGCGGAGCAGGTGACTCGTCTGGTTCACGGTGAAGAAGGTTTACAGGCGGCAAAACGTATTACCGAATGCCTGTTCAGCGGTTCTTTGAGTGCGCTGAGTGAAGCGGACTTCGAACAGCTGGCGCAGGACGGCGTACCGATGGTTGAGATGGAAAAGGGCGCAGACCTGATGCAGGCGCTGGTCGATTCTGAACTGCAACCTTCCCGTGGTCAGGCGCGTAAAACTATCGCCTCCAATGCCATCACCATTAACGGTGAAAAACAGTCCGATCCTGAATACTTCTTTAAAGAAGAAGATCGTCTGTTTGGTCGTTTTACCTTACTGCGTCGCGGCAAAAAGAATTACTGTCTGATTTGCTGGAAATAATGCATTAAGTGGAAAGGGGGAGTGAGAAATCACTCCCCCTGGTTTTTATACAGGGAACATGATGAAAAATATTCTCGCTATCCAGTCTCACGTTGTTTATGGTCATGCGGGTAACAGTGCGGCAGAGTTTCCTATGCGCCGCCTGGGCGCGAACGTCTGGCCGCTGAACACCGTTCAATTTTCTAATCACACCCAATACGGCAAATGGACTGGCTGCGTGATGCCGCCCAGCCATTTAACCGAAATTGTGCAAGGCATTGCCGCCATTGATAAATTACACACCTGTGATGCCGTGTTAAGTGGCTATCTGGGATCGGCGGAGCAGGGTGAACATATCCTCGGTATCGTCCGTCAGGTGAAAGCCGCGAATCCGCAGGCGAAATATTTTTGCGATCCGGTAATGGGTCATCCGGAAAAAGGCTGTATCGTTGCACCGGGTGTCGCAGAGTTTCATGTGCGGCACGGTTTGCCTGCCAGCGATATCATTGCGCCGAATCTGGTTGAGCTGGAAATACTCTGTGAGCATGCGGTAAATAACGTCGAAGAAGCGGTTCTGGCAGCGCGCGAACTCATTGCGCAAGGGCCACAAATTGTGTTGGTTAAACACCTGGCGCGAGCTGGCTACAGCCGTGACCGTTTTGAAATGCTGCTGGTCACCGCCGATGAAGCCTGGCATATCAGCCGTCCGCTGGTGGATTTTGGTATGCGCCAGCCGGTAGGTGTTGGTGATGTGACGAGCGGTTTACTGCTGGTGAAACTGCTTCAGGGGGCAACGCTGCAGGAGGCGCTGGAACATGTGACCGCTGCAGTCTACGAAATCATGGTGACCACCAAAGCAATGCAGGAATATGAGCTGCAAGTGGTGGCTGCTCAGGATCGTATTGCCAAACCAGAACATTACTTCAGCGCAACAAAGCTCTGAAATATCTCATTTCGGCCCACAACGACCTGTGGGCCGATGGATATTACTTTAAGCCTTCCGCTGACAGCGCGTCTTGTACTTCCGGACGTTCAGCCATACGTTGCATAAATGCTGCAATGTGCTCTAACCCTTCCAGATTCAGTTTCACCGCGTATGCCCAGCGCAGAACCGTAAACAGATAGGCATCAGCAATTGTAAATCTTTGCCCGCAGATCCAGTGCTCATCCTTCAGTGCCTCGTTCACATATTGCAGCTTCTTCTCCAGCTGCGCGCGAACTGTCGGTTTGTACTCTTCCGGTGTATCAGGGCGAAATAGAGGTGTGAAACCTTTATGCAGCTCGGTGGCGATGTAATTCAGCCATTCGATGGTTTTATAGCGGGAAATACTGTTTACCGGTGCCAGCAACTGGCGGTCGGGGACGCTGTCGGCAAGATACTGCATAATCGCTACGCCTTCCGTCAGCAAAGTACCGTCATCCAGCAGCAATGCAGGCACCTGCCCCTTAGGGTTAACGGCAAAGTAATCGTCACCGTTTTCGAGACGTTTTTTCATTAAATCCACACTGACGAGGGTAAAATCCTTTCCGCTCTCACGCAGGGTGATATGGGAAGCGAGAGAGCAGGCACCCGGTTTGTAGAACAATTTCATCGGTAACTCCTTTTGTCTGTGGTTTAAAGTATGGTAGTGCGTTGCTGAACAAAAAAAAAGCCGCTAACGAAAAGTTAGCGGCTTGTAAAAGAGTTTCCCTGAATTTTACGCTACAGCAGCTTTCGCCGCTTTGTCTGCAGCGTCATCCTGCGTCATACGGTGCAGTTTAGGCGCGGTCAGCAGCATCAGTACTGCAATAATGGCAGTAGCGACACCAATCTGCAAGAATACGCGACCATAAACTTCCAGTGACATCAGCGGGTCGGTAACGTTATCCGGCACAGCCATCATACCCGCAACATAACCACCAATCAGGTTTGCACCGGCAGTGGTCAGGAACCAGCTACCCATAATGAAGCCCATCAGACGCTGCGGAACGAGTTGTGCAACCATTGCCAGACCCAGACCAGAGATCATCAGTTCCCCGATGCTCTGCAGGCCATAGCTTGCGACCAGCCAGCTTACAGACACGATACCAGCGTCAGACGCGAATTTCGCACCCAGCGGCAGAATCAGGAACGCACCAGAACACATCACCATGCCGATTGCAAACTTGGTTGGCATCGGCAGGGTATCGCCCATCTTGTTATAGATAGCGGCCAGAATCGGACTACCGATGATGATCCAGAACGGGTTCAGTGCCTGATACTGCTCAGGTTCTACGGCCAGACCCAGAATGGAGTGCTCAACGTTACGAATCGCAAAGAAGTTCAGTGACGTTGGCATCTGGCTGTACAGCACGAAGAAGATAATGGCTTCGAGCATCAGGATGAAGGCAACGATCATTTTACGACGCGCAGCACCTTTCATCGCGAAGGCTTCTTTACCGAAGATAACCACGATACCGAAGGCAACAACGCCCAGCGCCATACGCGCAACTTCCTGATTGTGCAGCAGCCAGGTGGCGATAGCGATCAGTGCCACAACACCAATAATGGTCAGCAGCAGGTTACGGTAGTTGATAGGCTCGAAGTCTGGTTTTGAACCGTACTGTTTAACCCAGCGTTGGCAGAAGGCGAAGTTAACGATAGTGATCAGCAGGCCTACAACGCTCAACGCAAACGCAACACTCCAGCCGTATTTCGCGGCCAGCCACGGCGTAGCAATCATAGAGAAGAAAGAGCCGATGTTGACGGACATGTAGTACATGGTGAATGCACCGTCCAGACGCGGGTCGTTTTTCTCATAGCATGTAGAAAGCAGAGAAGACGGGTTAGCTTTAAACAGGCCGTTACCGACCGCAATAGCCGCCATACCCATATAAACGATACCGGCGTCGTGACCAGACCAGGCAACCAGAGCATAACCAATCGCCAGCACAATAGCGCCGAGCATAATTACGCGTTTAGTACCCAGTACCTTGTCACCTAACCAGCCGCCGATAGCGACCAGACCATAAACCAGGGCACTAAAGGAAGAGAAAAGGGTGATTGAATCCGCTTCAGACATACCCAGTTGTTTAACCAGGTAAACAGCCATAATTCCTTGTAGGCCGTAATAACCAAAACGTTCCCATAACTCAATCGAGAAGATGAGATAGAACGCCTTCGGTTGTTTGAAAGCGTTCAAACTGACGCTTTCAGTTGGTTTTTGGTTTGCAGTGGACACTTTTACCTCTTTTTTTACATCCCATATTAACGGGGGTGCTTTCTCGCGTTATGTCTAAAAAACATACGCGCAATTGTTATAGTGGGAGGGGAAACGGCAGGTAATGTTCACTATCTTGCACTTTCAGACAAGTCCTTTGTAATAATCTGTTACATATAACTGAGGCGGGGAATTCAACCATTCCGGGAAATGTTATCCAGCGTTAAATTTTTCAAAAAACGTAACGGCAGATTTTTTCACTGCACTGAGAGGGGGGTGATGGCTTAACGGCGATATGTTCTGCTATTTAGCGTTTTTACTAGTGAGATAGTCCAGTTTCTGAAAAATAGCCAGTGTAATGTTTTGTAGGTCAATATTTGTTGCGTGTGTAAATTTAAATGATTTTAACCTGATTCTTGCAATGTTTTTACATTGCGACAGCATCGTGATCTTGATCACGAATGAATAGAAAATTTCGCTATTAAAAAAACAATTAACCTGCATTTTTGGTTATCCGCAAACGGATTACCTGATGATAACGCTAAGCAATGGCATCATTCACGTTAAAAAGATGTTTTAAAAGAGGATAAAGAAAGGTTATCAATGGGGTAATCGGTGTTACCCCTTTTCTTCAGATGTCAACTTTCTCTTTGTATTCACAAAGATCTTCAATAATACAAGAGCCACAGCGGGGCTTGCGGGCAATGCAGGTATAACGCCCGTGCAGGATCAACCAATGGTGGCAGTCGACTTTAAACTCTGCCGGAACCACTTTCAGTAGCTTTTCTTCTACCTGTTCGACGTTTTTCCCCGGCGCAAATTGAGTACGATTACAAACGCGGAAAATGTGCGTGTCGACAGCAATAGTCGGCCAGCCGAATGCAGTGTTTAATACGACGTTGGCTGTTTTACGACCTACGCCGGGCAGGGCTTCAAGCGCAGCACGATCTTCCGGAACCTCGCCATTATACTGCTCCAGTAAGATACGGCAGGTTTTGATGATATTTTCTGCTTTGCTGTTATAAAGCCCAATCGTTTTGATATAGGTTTTAACCCCTTCAACGCCCAGTTCAAGCATCGCTGCAGGCGTATTCGCCACCGGGTAAAGTTTCGCCGTCGCCTTATTAACACTGACATCGGTCGCCTGAGCGGAAAGCAGTACGGCAATCAGCAATTCAAAAGGCGAACTGAAATTAAGCTCGGTGGTGGGATGAGGATTGTTCTCACGCAGGCGAGTGAGGATCTCCAGGCGTTTTGCTTTGTTCATCAGACATTCCCTGTTTCACCGTTTGGCAATGCACGTTCGGCAGCTGCTTCAGTACGGCGCTTTTTCATTCTTTCATCAATCAGGTATTTTCCTGCCAGCATCAGTCCCAGGCCAATAAATGCACCTGGAGGCAGCATCGCCAGCAGGAAAGGGGAGTCGGTGTGGAAAATTTCCACGCGTAATACTTTTGCCCAGCTACCTAACAGCGCATCTGCACCGTCAAACAATGTGCCATTGCCGATAATTTCGCGTAGTGAACCCAGCACGAACATGGCGCAGGTTGCGCCCATACCAATTGAAAAGCCGTCCAGTGCCGAAAGCGCCGGACCTTTTTTGGCGGCGAAGGCTTCAGCGCGGCCCACAACGATACAGTTAGTGACAATCAGCGGAATAAAAATCCCTAATGATTGATACAGGCCAAAGGCGTAGGCGTTGATCAGCATCTGTACAGCGCTGACCACCGAGGCGATGATCATCACGTAAATGGGAATGCGGATCTCGGCTGGCGTCCAGTGACGCAGCGTCGAAATGGTCAGGTTGGTCAGCGTCAGTACCAGCGTAGTCGCAAGTCCTAAACCCAGAGCGTTAGTGGCAGTGGACGTGACCGCCAACAGAGGACAAAGGCCGAGCAGCTGGACCAGCGCAGAGTTGTTTTTCCACAACCCCTGAACAATAACGTCTTTAATTTCGCTCACGCTTTATTCTCCACAGGCAGGAAGTTGAGAAAGTTGTGCCGGTAACGTCTGAGCGTACAATCCGGCGCGTTTTACCGCATTAACCACCGCGCGGGGAGTAATCGTCGCGCCGGTGAACTGGTCGAAATCACCACCATCTTTCTTCACCGCCCAGTGCGCATCATCTGCACCACTGATTTTTTTACCCGCAAAATGGGTGATCCAGTCAGAAAGGCGCAGTTCGATTTTATCGCCAAGCCCTGGCGTTTCGTGGTGCTCTGTCACGCGCGTGCCAAGTACCGTGCCGTTAAAATCGGCTCCCACCAGCAGCTGAATCGCACCGGAATAGCCATCTGGCGCGGTTGCTTCCAGAACGGCGGCTACCGGTTTGTCATCCTGTTTGGCGATGTAAACCCGATGCTCACCTTTACCTAACTCTTGCGCAGTTACCAGATAGCAACTCTGTGCCAGCGCATTGTTATAGCGTTCGGCTGGCAGCACCTGATCAAATAACGCCTTTTGTTGCAGACTGGCCTGTTCAGCAATCGTCGTTTTGGTCATCTGGTTGATGGCCGCAGTTAACCCTGTTGAACCCGCTGCAAATAGCGCCAACGTAATGCCGTGTTTTCGGATAGTTTTCAGCATGGTTTACCCTTTGCGATGGCCGTAGACGCGCGGACGCGTGTAGTAATCGATCAGAGGAACCGTGATGTTCGCCAGCAGGACGGCAAAAGCCACGCCGTCAGGATAGCCGCCGAAACTGCGGATCAACCAGACTAATAAGCCCGCCAGCGCGCCGAAAATAAGACGACCACGATTGGTCGTAGAAGCGGTAACCGGGTCAGTCAAAATAAAGAATGCGCCGAGCATGGTCGCACCAGACAGCAGATGAATTTGCGGTGCTGCCAGTGTTTCTGGTGAGAACAACCAGCCCAACGTTGCGCATAACGCCAGCGTTACTAAGAAGCTGAGGGGAATATGCCAGCGAATCGCTTTCTGCCATAGCAACCACAGGCCGCCAGCCAGCCAGGCGAGATTTACCCATTGCCAACCAGCGCCCGCCAGAATACCGCTGTAGATCGGATATTGCATAATCTGTTCAACCGAATGACCGGCACGGACAGAGGTTTTAAATGTATCCAGCGGTGTCGCCTGACTAATGCCATCAATACCTAAGCGTAGTGTGTTCATATCACCACCACTGGCGGTATGTCCGCTGAAAATAACCTGTATGGCGTCGATAAAACCAGGGATGTTGACCGCAATTTCATGTGGCGGTAACCAGCTGGTCATCTGCACCGGGAAGGAGATCAGTAAGACCACATAACCAATCATTGCCGGATTAAACGGGTTTTGCCCCAGACCGCCATACAACTGTTTAGCGATGATCACCGCAAACACCGTACCCAGCACGACCATCCACCATGGCGCGAGGGGGGGAATACTTACCGCCAGCAATAAGCCTGTCAGCAATGCTGAGTTATCTTTCAACGTTGCGGCTACCGACTGCTTGCGTAGTTTGAGTACGAGAGCTTCGGCTAACAGAGCACTAACCGATGCCAACAGGATCTGAACGAGAGTACCCCAACCAAAAAACCACAGTTGCGCTGCGATTCCTGGCACGGCTGCGAGCAACACCAACAGCATAATGCGCGATGTCTGGCGCTGGTTATGGGTATAAGGGGAGCTAGCTATTCTGAATACCATTTAGTCCTCGTTTACAACCTTCTGCTGGGCGGCTTTTTTGGCCTGAGCGCGGGCAATAGCCGCGGCAACTGCCGCTTTGCGCGGATCAACCTGTTCTTCTGGTTCTGCGTTAGTCTGTTGCTGTTCCAGCTTGCGCGCTTTGGCACGGGCAATAGCGGCTTCGACGGCGGCTTTGCGCGGATCAACCTGTTCTTCTGGTTCCGCATTAGCCTGTTGCTGTTCCAGTTTGCGCGCTTTGGCTCGGGCAATAGCGGCTTCGACGGCGGCTTTGCGCGGATCGACCTGTTCTTCTGGTTCCGCATTAGCCTGTTGCTGTTCCAGCTTGCGCGCTTTGGCACGGGCAATAGCGGCTTCGACGGCGGCTTTGCGCGGATCGACCTGTTCTTCTGGTTCCGCATTAGCCTGTTGCTGTTCCAGCTTGCGCGCTTTGGCGCGGGCGATAGCTGCTTCAACGGCAGTTTTACGTGGATCAGCAACGGTTGCTGCGTCGTTAGTTTGCTGCAGTTCTGCCTGTTTCGCTCTGGCTTGCGCTTTACGGGCTTCCCGTGCTGCAATAATTGCACTGTTATCCGGGCGTTCGCCCGCTTTAATCACAATAGGCTGTGTAGCCTGGGCCTGTTTCTCTTTCACCCGCGCCAGAGCGGCAGCAATCGCATCTTTATCTTTGGCTGCAGGTTGAACGGCTGCGCTCTTATGTCGTTCAAGGCGAGCCGCTTTTTCGCGCTCCAGACGAGCCTGGCGCGCTTCGAAACGCGCTTTGGCTTCTGCGGCGCGCTTTTCTTCCTGACGAATAGCCGCAATTTCAGCTTTTTCCTGACGGAAATATTGCACCAGGGGAATATTGCTCGGGCAAACCCACGCGCAAGCCCCACATTCAATGCAATCAGCAATGTTATGCGTGGTAGCTTTATCGTGTTGCTGACCTTTGCTGAACCAGTACAACTGTTGCGGCAAAAGATCCGCAGGGCAGGCGTCAGCACAGGCGCTACACCGGATGCAGCTTTGTTCTTCCTGTGGTTCGCCAAGTTCATTGGCAGAGGGAGCCAACAGACAGTTGGTAATCTTTACGACCGGGACATCCAGCCATGGCAAGGTAAAGCCCATTAGCGGGCCACCCATAATCACCATTTGATCGGCAGAGGGGCAGAATCCGGCATCATTCAATAAATGACGCACTGGCGTCCCCAGCCGTGCCCAGACGTTGCCCGGGCGAGCGATTGCTTCGCCAGTCAGGGTTACAACACGCTCGGTAATCGGCTCGCCATCAATAACGGCACGTTTCACTGCATAAGCAGTGCCGACGTTTTGCATTAATACGCCGATATCGGATGAACGCCCGCCATGTGGAACCTGCTTCCCGGTCAGAATGTAGGTTAATTGTTTAGCACCGCCAGAAGGATATTTGGTTGGAATCACCCGCAGAGAAATATCGTTAGAGTCCGCCAGCACCGCGCGCAGCATGGAAATCGCCTGCGGTTTGTTATCTTCAATGCCGATAAGAATTTCGCGTGGCTGCAGAATATGCGCAAGAATGCGAATACCCTCTACGACCTGAGCCGCGCAATCCTGCATCAAACGGTCATCGGCGGTAATGTACGGCTCGCACTCAGCCGCGTTGATAATCAACGTTTCAATCTTATCTCCGCCACCCTGCAATTTAACGCCTGTCGGGAATCCTGCACCGCCCAGCCCGGCAACACCAAACTGATGTATGCGCTCGATTAACTCTTCGCGACTGCGAGTGCGATAATCGGCCCAGCCGTCGCGCGGGATCCAGCAGTCTTCACCATCGGCATCAATAATCACGCTTAATTCAGCTAAAGCTGAAGGATGAGCCGTAGAGTGGGGCGCAATAGCCGTAACGGTACCCGAGGTGGGCGCGTGAACAGGCAGCATTTTGCCGCGACCACGGGTAAGCGGCTGGCCGCGCAACACTTTATCGCCGACGCTAACGCACAACTCACCTTCAGCGCCAATATGCTGTTTCAGTGGAATAACAAAACGCTGCGCCAGTGGTACCTGGCGCAGGGGTGTACCGTTGGACTGGGTTTTCATCTCCGGTGGATGGATGCCGCCGTTGAAATCCCAGATTTTATTTTTTCTGAATGCAGAGAATAACTTAAGCATGGTGTTCCACGGGAATGATACGCACGGGAATGGTGTTCAGATCCCATTTCCAGGAGTCAGGTGTTTCTGCGACCGGTTGCAACGAGATGCAGTGCGTCGGGCACGGATCAACACATAAATTGCAGCCCGTACAGAGATCACTCATTACCGTATGCATGGCACGGGTAGCGCCAACGATGGCGTCTACCGGACAAGCCTGAATACATTTAGTGCAGCCAATACAGTTATTTTCATCAATAACCGCCACCATCCGCGCAGGCGTTAGCTCTTGCGCTTCGCCATCCAGCGGCTGCGGCTCGACATTAAGCAACTCGGCAATTTTTAGCATCACAGCTTCGCCACCTGGGGCGCAACGGTTGATTTTTTCACCGTTACAGCTGATGGCTTCCGCGTAGGGGCGACAGCCGGGATAACCGCACTGACCACACTGGCTCTGCGGTAAGATTTCGTCAATTTTCTCAACGACCGGATCGTCTTCCACCGCAAAACGGCGGGAGGCATAACCCAGAATGGCGCCAAACGCCAGGCCCAGCAGGCTCACGGCGGCAACGGCAATCCAGATAGCATTCATTACAACTTCACCAAACCACTAAAGCCCATAAAGGCCAGAGACATAAGACCTGCGGTAATTAACGCAATGGCATTACCGCGAAAAGGTGCCGGGACATCAGCCACAGCAAGGCGTTCGCGGATGGCGGCGAAGAGCACCATCACCAGCGAGAAACCGACAGCGGCGGAAAAACCGTACAGCGCCGACTGCAAGAAATTGTGCCCGAGATTGATATTCAGCAACGCCACGCCGAGCACTGCACAGTTGGTGGTGATAAGCGGCAAAAAAATCCCCAGCAGACGGTAAAGCACCGGGCTGGTTTTGCGCACCACCATCTCGGTGAACTGCACGACCACAGCAATCACCAGAATAAATGCCAGGGTGCGCAGGTAAATCAGATTAAGTGGGATCAAAATCCACGTATCGATAAGCCAGGCGCAAATAGACGCCAGCGTCATCACAAACGTTGTTGCCAGCCCCATGCCCATCGCGGTTTCCAGTTTTTTGGAAACCCCCATAAACGGACAGAGACCGAGAAACTTGACCAGTACAAAGTTATTGACCAGTACAGTTCCGACAAACAGTAACAGGTAGTCAGTCATTTTTCGGCCTGAAATAAAAAAGCCGCCTATTATCCGTTAATCCAGAGCAGGCGACAACAGGTTAACTGTAAGGTTATTACGGATTCACAAACGTCGCTTTTACCCGCGACGAGCGTTTGAAATAGGGGACGATCAATGCGGTTGCCAACAAAGTAAACAGCAACTGGCGAACGGCTATGCCATCTTCCACGGGTGAAAAAGCGAATGCTTTTACTGCCAGCAATACGGAAATAAGCAGCCAGATAATATAGTGTTTAGGAACACAACGCCGACGTTTAAAGAAAGCGATGGTCAACCACAGTGTGTAATACCACATGGCGATAGCGGTAATAAAAGAAACGCCCCATAAGATTTGTGTCGTCAGTGCTTGTCCGCCGAGCGTTTGAAATGTTTGCGGAGAAGATAACGCAGCGGTATACAGCAACAACGCCAGCGTCGTACTCAACAGAGCGACTAAAAGCCAGGCCAACGGGCCAAGCAACCAGCCTCCAATACGTTGTGGCGTTGTGGTGGTCATAGGTTCTCCAGAATAGCGACGCAAACAGGCAAATCTAATTTTAGGGGCGTTATTATAAGGCTTTTATAACCGATCGCTACTTTCTTTATTGGACATAGTGCCAGACGGACTTCGGTACCTGGCCGAGGTCAAACAAACGCCCGCCAGAAACCAGCTCTGCGCGACGGTGATCGGCAGCACGATACATATTGATCAGTTCCTGATCGTCCGTCAGGGTGTAATTAAGATGGTCGTAGAGTTTTTCCAGACTTTCGAGTGAACTGATTTTGCGAAATTTTAATAAGTAGTCCTGAACAGTCATAAAAGGTCCATAAAATAATTAATACCAAAGGGGTAGGTATTATTAGTGATGATAAAATTTCACCAAAAGTGAACGCTTGTGTTATTACAATAATAAGAATGCGCTGATGGCAAATATTCAGGGATGAAAAACTGCTCTGAAAAGAGTAACGCGCTTTACTATCCCTGACAATCACCAACAACATCGAACAAGATAATAAATTCCTGGTTTAATATCCGACAAGTGAAAACATGCACCCGGACGGGCAGCATGTCGCTCCACAAGTGCAGAGCTTACTTGTGTTGTACCGAAGCACTCTGTTCAGGTGGCTGATAGTTGTCAATGTGACTCGCCACGCCAAGAAGAATGACTGAAACGACAAGAACGATCCAACCTGTTAATTCAATAAGACGATTCATTACAGCCCACATCTCTCTTGATTGATCCATTAACTTCAGGGGGTAAATGTTACTTAGCAATAATAGCTCCAGCAAGATTTTTACTTAGGTTTTTGCGATATTTAGCTTTTGTCGTTGGAAAATTCGCTATTTTTTTGACTTAAGTTAAACAACATCCCTTATTGCTGGCAGGTTATTAAACTGTTGAGCGTGGGTAAAGGATAGTGTCAAATAGCCATCATACTTCAATGAGAGGCAATGACATGAGCGACAACATCCGTGTTGGGTTGATTGGGTATGGTTATGCGAGCAAAACCTTCCATGCGCCCCTGATTGCGGGCACGCCCGGGCTGGAACTGGCGGTAATCTCCAGCAGTGATGAAACAAAAGTAAAAGCCGACTGGCCAACGGTTACGGTTGTCTCTGAGCCGAAGCATCTGTTTAACGATCCCAACATAGACCTGATTGTCATTCCTACACCCAACGATACCCATTTCCCGTTAGCCAAAGCGGCGCTTGAGGCGGGTAAACATGTGGTCGTTGATAAACCCTTTACCGTGACACTGTCACAAGCGCGAGAGCTGGATGCGCTGGCAAAAAGCCTGGGGCGTGTGCTGTCTGTATTCCATAACCGTCGCTGGGATAGCGATTTCTTGACGCTAAAAGGTTTACTCGCGGAAGGCGTGCTGGGTGAAGTTGCTTACTTTGAGTCTCATTTTGACCGCTTCCGTCCGCAGGTGCGCGATCGTTGGCGTGAACAGGGCGGCCCAGGCAGCGGTATCTGGTACGATTTAGCACCACATCTTCTTGATCAGGCCATTACGCTTTTTGGTTTACCGGTCAGCATGACGGTAGATTTGGCACAGTTACGGCCCGGAGCGCAGTCGACCGATTATTTCCACGCCATCTTGTCCTATCCACAGCGGCGAGTCATTTTACACGGTACCATGCTGGCAGCCGCTGAGTCAGCACGGTATATCGTGCATGGATCCCGAGGCAGTTATGTGAAATATGGCCTCGATCCACAGGAAGAACGTCTGAAAAATGGCGAGCGTCTACCGCAGGAAGACTGGGGCTACGATATGCGTGATGGCGTACTTACCCGCGTGGAAGGTGAGGAACGTGTCGAAGAAACGCTGTTGACGGTGCCTGGGAATTATCCGGCTTACTATGCGGCTATTCGTGATGCGTTAAATGGCGATGGTGAAAATCCGGTTCCGGCAAGCCAGGCAATCCAGGTAATGGAGTTGATTGAGCTGGGCATCGAATCCGCCAAACATCGCGCGACTTTGTGCCTTGCATGAAAAATGGATGGTGCAATTTGCACCATCCATTTTGTTACTTCGCGGCGACTTTTTCTCGCAGTGCGCGTTTTTCCTCAGCGCTGAGGAAAGCCATTTCCAGACCATTAATCTGTGCCTGGCGGATTTGCTCGCGGGATAACCCAGCAGCTGGCGCGGCAACGGTATATTCGTGAATGATATCCACTCCCTGTACGCCGGGATCGTCAGTGTTAATGCTGGCACGAATGCCATGCTCAAGGAACGTTTTCAGCGGATGTGCAGCCAGCTCTGCTACGGTGCTGGTCTGAATATTGGAGGTCAGACAGGATTCAATACCAATTTGTTGCTCGGCGAGAAAATCCATCAGCGCCCGATCTTCAATGGCTTTTACGCCATGTCCAATACGCTCCGCACCCAGTTCACGAATCGCCTGCCAGATGCTTTCCGGCCCGGCAGCTTCGCCTGCATGGACGGTAATATGCCAGCCCGCATCACGCGCGCGGTTGAAGTGAGAAAGGAACAGACTTCCCGGGAAACCAAGTTCATCACCGGCTAAATCAAGTGCGGTAATCTGGTCACGGTGGGCTAAAAAGGCCTCCAGCTCTTGCTGACAGGCGGCTTCGCCGAAGGTCCGGCTCATAATGCCGATAAGCTTCGCCTGCACACCAAAGGTGCGGCAACCTTCACGTACGCCATCGATCACCGCTTCGACAACACCCGCTACAGGCAGCTGATGTGCCATTGCCATGTAGCCTGGTGAAAAACGCAGCTCGACATACTGCAGGCCGTGACGGGCTGCATCTTCAATGTTTTCAAATGCCACGCGGCGACAGGCATCAAGAGAGGCGAGAACTTTAACGCCCCAGTCAAGTTTGGTCAGAAAGCTCACCAGATCGGGTTCGTTGGCAATGACCTGAACGTGGGGAATCAGTGTTTCCAGGGATTGTGCAGGAAGCGAGATATTATACTGGCGGCCAAGTTCAAGAATGGTCTGGGGACGAATGTTGCCATCAAGGTGGCGATGGATATCAGTTAATGGCAGGGTGGTATCAATCATGGTCGCACTCTTTTTCTGGATATAAAAGTGCGCACCATTATAAAAACAAAGCAGGGTAAAAATCCACGATTGCGCAACGATTTTTTACGTTGCGCAATTGTGGTTAACGAACAGCGCGGATGGCGTTTATTAATCCAGCCACACCTTTTTCCAGTTTCGAACGTGGGCAGCCGGCATTGAGACGGACAAAACCAAGACCTTCTTCACCATAGGTATACCCCGGCATGATCGCGACTTTTTCTTGCTCGATAAGCGCTTTTTGCAACGCGTTGTCGTCAATATTCAACGGACGTAGATCAAGCCAGGCCAGATAAGTGGATTGCGGGATCTGCCAGTTGAGTTCAGGAAACGCGGCGTTCATTTTATCTGAGATATACGTCAGGTTATCTTTCAGATAGACGCGTAAGGCATCCAGCCACGGTGCACCTTGCTGATAGGCGGCGATATGGGCAGTTAACGCCAGTACCGAAGGGGAAGAAAGCCCATCACGGCCTTTCAGTGCCGATAAATAGGCATCGCGGCTACTGCTATTTTCTATAATCCCGTAAGCACCGGTCAGGGCGGGAATATTGAAACTTTTCGAGCCCGACGTTAGCAACGCCCAGTCTCCGCGAGCCACATTACTCCAGGGAATATGCGGCTGCTCGCCCCAAACCATATCCATATGGATTTCATCGGAAATAACCCGCACACCATGACGCTCGCACAGGTCAGCCATGATCTCCAGCTCATCGCACGTCCACACTTTCCCGGTAGGATTCTGTGGGCTACACAGGAGCATAATTTTACATTCTGGTTTCGCCAACGCGGCTTCCAACTTGCCCATATCGCAAAACCAACCATCAGCCTGCTTCTCTAAAGCAACGGGCATTACTGTGCGCTGGTTACCTTCAATGGCCTTGTAAAATGCGTCATAGGCGGGTGTGTGGATCACCACGCCTTCACCTGTTTCAGACCACTGACGAATCAGTTCTGAAACCATATAGATGACAGAAGGGCCATACACCACCGTCTGAGAATCGATGGCGGTGTAATGCTGGGTGGAAAACCAGTGGGCAATAGCCGCGAGAAACTCATCGTTTTTCCAGCGGCTGTAGCCAAATACGCCGTGCATCAGGCGCTGATTCAGCGCCTCGATAATGCAGGGGGCAGTGGCAAAATCCATGTCTGAAATCGTGAACGGTAACAGGTCAGCAGTGCCGAAACGGTCAGCGACATAATCCCACTGTGTACACCATGTGCCATGACGATCCACGACCTTTGAAAAATCGAACATATCTTATCCTTATGCCTGGACAGTATGCATCAGACCGGCCATTTCATCTTTTACTGACTGAACTTGTGGCCCGATAACAACCTGCAGGTTATGTTGATTAAGTTGTACTACGCCAATTGCCCGATTGTCCTTCAGTGCCTGCACATTAACAAGCGACATATCTTTCACAGACAAACGCAGACGGGTAATGCAGTTATCGAGGCTGACAATATTGTCGGCACCGCCTAATGCTTCGAGGATTGCAGGAACGTTGTAACCTGATTTACCCGGCGCACCGGCAACGGCTTTTTCGATTGAGCTGGCAACTTCGCTATCGCGCCCCGGGGTTTTCAGATTGAAGCGGGTGATAGCGAAACGGAAGATGACGTAGTAAACGACAAACCAGATTGCCGCCACCACTGGCACCATGTACCACTTGGTTGACAGACCATGCAAAATACCGAACACCACGAAGTCGATGATATTGCCGTCGGTATTACCGATGGTGACGCCGAGCACAGACATGACGGTGAAGCCGAGGCCGGTTAACAGCGCGTGGATGACATACAGAACTGGCGCTACGAACAGGAACAGGAATTCCAGCGGTTCGGTAGTGCCGCCAACGACGCAGGCGATCAGGCCAGAAATCAGCAGACCTTTAATTTTATGGCGATTTTCCGGGCGCGCGCAGTGATACATAGCTAACGCTGCACCTGGCAGACCGCCGAGAAACGCAGGCATTTTACCTTGCGAAAGGAAACGCGTGGCGCTTTCAGAAAAACCGTGAGTGGTCGGGCAACTCAATTGCGCCTGGAAGATGGTCAGTGCGCCGCTGACGGTTTGACCGCAGACTTCCTGCGTGCCGCCTGCGTCGGTAAAGCGAATTAATGCCACCAGAATGTGATGCAGACCAAACGGCAACAGCAGACGTTCACCGGTACCAAACAGCATCGGTCCGAAATCACCCGCGCTGTTTATCATATGGCCCAAGCCGCTAATACCCATGGCGAAAATCGGCCAGACTAATGGAATCACCAGGCCGACAAGGCCCATCACCAGCGAGGAGATAATTGGTACGAAGCGCGTACCGCCGAAGAATGCCAGCGCATCCGGCAGGCGGATATTATGGAAACGCTCATGCAGCATCCAGACGATAATACCGGCGATCACCGCACCGAGGATCCCGGTATCGATCGACTGGATCCCAAGAATGCTCTGGATGTTATTGGCTTTCAGAACCGCGGCATCCGTGGTTGGCAGAATGCCTTTATTGGTCAACCAGAAGTTTACCGCGAGGTTCATTACCGCATAACCGACGAAGCCAGCGAATGCCGCTACGCCTTTATTTTCGCGTGCCAGGCCCAGCGGGATGGCGATACAGAACATGACAGGCAGGAAACTAAAAGCAAACGAGCCAATCTTACTCATCCAGGTAAAGATAGCCTGCAACACGGGGTTGCCCAGGACCGGGATCAGGGTTATGACATCATGGCTGCTAAGAGAACTACCAATGCCGAGCATAATGCCGCAGAACGACAATAATGCCACGGGTAACATGAAGGTTTTGCCTAACTGCTGGAAGAACTCCCACAGCGTGACTTTCGGTGCTGTTTTCGCCGTCATAAAACGACTCCTCGTAGAGAACAATCTGGATTCAGTAAATTGCGCGAGAAGATAAAACGTTTTATCAAATTTTAGTGAGGCATAAATCACATTACGCAACGATAATAGCGGGTATAAGATAAATAAAAGGTAAAACGTTTTATCTGTCACATAATCAGGGAGTAGGTCATCTGCATGGCTACCGCCAAAAAAATAACCATTCATGATGTTGCGCTGGCTGCGGGCGTGTCGGTAAGTACCGTTTCGCTGGTGCTTAGTGGCAAAGGGCGAATCTCTACCGCCACAGGAGAACGCGTTAACGCCGCCATTGAAGAGCTGGGATTTGTGCGCAATCGCCAGGCGTCGGCGCTGCGCGGCGGGCAAAGCGGCGTCATTGGTTTGATCGTCCGTGATTTATCTGCGCCGTTTTACGCCGAATTGACGGCCGGATTGACGGAAGCTCTGGAAGCGCAGGGACGGATGGTTTTTTTGCTTCACGGCGGTAAAGACGGCGAGCAGCTGGCACAGCGGTTTTCACTGTTACTGAATCAGGGTGTGGATGGTGTGGTAATTGCCGGGGCTGCAGGAAGCAGCGATGACCTGCGACGGATGGCAGAAGAAAAAGCTATCCCGGTGATTTTCGCTTCCCGTGCCAGTTATCTTGATGATGTTGATACGGTTCGCCCGGACAACATGCAGGCTGCACAGTTGTTGACGGAGCATCTCATTCGCAATGGG
Organism: Escherichia sp. SCLE84; assembly: GCF_012584495.1. Taxonomy (NCBI): domain Bacteria; kingdom Pseudomonadati; phylum Pseudomonadota; class Gammaproteobacteria; order Enterobacterales; family Enterobacteriaceae; genus Escherichia; species Escherichia sp. SCLE84. Next base: position 565,084 of record NZ_CP051430.1, read on the forward strand.
CATCAGCGGATCGCCTGGCTGGGAGGGCAAAGTTCCTCATTAACCCGTGCAGAACGGGTGGGGGGCTATTGTGCAACTCTACTAAAATTTGGCCTGCCGTTTCACAGCGATTGGGTGCTGGAGTGCACATCCAGCCAGAAGCAAGCCGCGGAAGCTATCACGGCGCTTTTACGTCATAACCCGACCATCAGTGCTGTGGTTTGCTATAACGAAACTATTGCGATGGGGGCATGGTTTGGTTTGCTCAAAGCAGGGCGGCAAAGCGGGGAAAGCGGAGTCGATCGTTACTTTGAGCAACAAGTTTCGCTGGCGGCATTTACCGATGCGACACCAACCACACTTGATGATATACCCGTTACCTGGGCCAGCACGCCTGCGCGGGAACTTGGTACCACACTTGCGGATCGCATGATGCAAAAAATCACCCATGAAGAGACGCATTCACGCAATCTTATTATTCCCGCCCGGCTCATTGCGGCGAAATAATCCTCTCTTTATCTGCTATACCTGGTAGTGTCCTTTCCTCAAGGTTAATGATAAAAAATGTGGCACACAGGCGGTGCCTTTTATTTTTACTGAAGTTCACAGGAGGTTTATGTGTTTAATTCTGACAACCTGAGACTCGACGGAAAATGCGCCATCATCACAGGTGCGGGTGCAGGTATTGGTAAAGAAATCGCCATTACATTCGCGACAGCTGGCGCATCTGTGGTGGTCAGTGATATTAACGCCGACGCAGCTAACCATGTTGTAGACGAAATTCAACAACTGGGTGGTCAGGCATTTGCCTGCCGTTGTGATATTACTTCCGAACAGGAACTCTCTGCACTGGCAGACTTTGCCGTCAGTAAGCTGGGTAAAGTTGATATCCTGGTTAACAACGCCGGTGGCGGTGGTCCTAAACCGTTTGATATGCCAATGGCAGATTTTCGCCGTGCTTATGAACTGAATGTGTTTTCTTTTTTCCATCTGTCACAACTTGTTGCGCCAGAAATGGAAAAAAATGGCGGTGGCGTTATTCTGACCATCACTTCTATGGCGGCAGAAAATAAAAATATAAACATGACTTCCTATGCATCATCTAAAGCTGCGGCCAGTCATCTGGTCAGAAATATGGCATTTGACCTGGGTGAAAAAAATATTCGGGTGAATGGCATTGCGCCGGGGGCAATATTAACCGATGCCCTGAAATCCGTTATTACACCAGAAATTGAACAAAAAATGTTACAGCACACGCCGATCAGACGTCTGGGCCAACCGCAAGATATTGCTAACGCGGCGCTGTTCCTTTGCTCGCCTGCAGCCAGCTGGGTAAGCGGACAAATTCTCACCGTCTCCGGTGGTGGGGTACAGGAGCTCAATTAATACACTAACGAACCGGTAAACAGCCGTATGTGTTGTTTACCGGGATAGCGTGTGCAATTCATCAACGTCTCTGCTAAACAACTGGCAGCCAAATCACGGCTATTGGTTAACCAATAGCTGGATGAAAAGCATACGAATAGAGTGTGCCTTCGCACTATTCAACAGCAATGATAGGCGCTCACCTGACAACGCGGTAAACTAGTTATTCACGCTAACTATAATGGTTTAATGATGGATAACATGCAGACTGAAGCACAACCGACACGGACCCGGATCCTCAATGCTGCCAGAGAGATTTTTTCAGAAAATGGATTTCACAGTGCCTCGATGAAAGCCATCTGTAAATCCTGCGCCATTAGTCCCGGGACGCTCTATCACCATTTCATCTCCAAAGAAGCCTTGATTCAGGCGATTATCTTACAGGACCAGGAGAGGGCGCTGGCCCGTTTCCGGGAACCGATTGAAGGGATTCATTTTGTTGACTATATGGTCGAGTCTATTGTCTCTCTCACCCATGAAGCCTTTGGGCAACGGGCGCTGGTGGTCGAAATTATGGCGGAAGGGATGCGTAACCCACAGGTCGCCGCCATGCTTAAAAATAAGCATATGACGATCACTGAATTTGTTGCCCAGCGGATGCGTGATGCCCAGCAAAAAGGCGAGATAAGCCCAGACATCAACACGTCAATGACTTCACGTTTACTGCTGGATCTGACCTACGGTGTACTGGCCGATATCGAAGCGGAAGACCTGGCGCGTGAAGCGTCGTTTGCTCAGGGATTACGCGCGATGATTGGCGGTATCTTAACCGCATCCTGATCCTCTCATTTCGCGGGCTGGTGATAACTGTGCCCGCGTTTCATACTTTAATTTCCCTGTACAAAATACAATCTAGCCGGGATCGGAGAATTCCCCCCAAAAATATTCACCGTAGCCATATGTCATGAGAGTTTATCGTTCTCAAGATGCTCGAACGAACGTTCGATTGCTTATTTTATGGCTTCTGTCAACGCTGTTTTAAAGATTAATGCGATCTATATCACGCTGTGGGTATTGCAGATTTTGGTTTTTTGATCGCGGTGTCAGTTCTTTTTATTTCCATTTCTCTTCCATGGGTTTCTCACAGATAACTGTGTGCAACACAGAATTGGTTAACTAATCAGATTAAAGGTTGACCAGTATTTTTATCTTAATGAGGAGTCCCTTATGTTACGTCCTGTAGAAACCCCAACCCGTGAAATCAAAAAACTCGACGGCCTGTGGGCATTCAGTCTGGATCGCGAAAACTGTGGAATTGATCAGCGTTGGTGGGAAAGCGCGTTACAAGAAAGCCGGGCAATTGCTGTGCCAGGCAGTTTTAACGATCAGTTCGCCGATGCAGATATTCGTAATTATGCGGGCAACGTCTGGTATCAGCGCGAAGTCTTTATACCGAAAGGTTGGGCAGGCCAGCGTATCGTGCTGCGTTTCGATGCGGTCACTCATTACGGCAAAGTGTGGGTCAATAATCAGGAAGTGATGGAGCATCAGGGCGGCTATACGCCATTTGAAGCCGATGTCACGCCGTATGTTATTGCCGGGAAAAGTGTACGTATCACCGTTTGTGTGAACAACGAACTGAACTGGCAGACTATCCCGCCGGGAATGGTGATTACCGACGAAAACGGCAAGAAAAAGCAGTCTTACTTCCATGATTTCTTTAACTATGCCGGGATCCATCGCAGCGTAATGCTCTACACCACGCCGAACACCTGGGTGGACGATATCACCGTGGTGACGCATGTCGCGCAAGACTGTAACCACGCGTCTGTTGACTGGCAGGTGGTGGCCAATGGTGATGTCAGCGTTGAACTGCGTGATGCGGATCAACAGGTGGTTGCAACTGGACAAGGCACTAGCGGGACTTTGCAAGTGGTGAATCCGCACCTCTGGCAACCGGGTGAAGGTTATCTCTATGAACTGTGCGTCACAGCCAAAAGCCAGACAGAGTGTGATATCTACCCGCTTCGCGTCGGCATCCGGTCAGTGGCAGTGAAGGGCGAACAGTTCCTGATTAACTACAAACCGTTCTACTTTACTGGCTTTGGTCGTCATGAAGATGCGGACTTGCGTGGCAAAGGATTCGATAACGTGCTGATGGTGCACGACCACGCATTAATGGACTGGATTGGGGCCAACTCCTACCGTACCTCGCATTACCCTTACGCTGAAGAGATGCTCGACTGGGCAGATGAACATGGCATCGTGGTGATTGATGAAACTGCTGCTGTCGGCTTTAACCTCTCTTTAGGCATTGGTTTCGAAGCGGGCAACAAGCCGAAAGAACTGTACAGCGAAGAGGCAGTCAACGGGGAAACTCAGCAAGCGCACTTACAGGCGATTAAAGAGCTGATAGCGCGTGACAAAAACCACCCAAGCGTGGTGATGTGGAGTATTGCCAACGAACCGGATACCCGTCCGCAAGGTGCACGGGAATATTTCGCGCCACTGGCGGAAGCAACGCGTAAACTCGACCCGACGCGTCCGATCACCTGCGTCAATGTAATGTTCTGCGACGCTCACACCGATACCATCAGCGATCTCTTTGATGTGCTGTGCCTGAACCGTTATTACGGATGGTATGTCCAAAGCGGCGATTTGGAAACGGCAGAGAAGGTACTGGAAAAAGAACTTCTGGCCTGGCAGGAGAAACTGCATCAGCCGATTATCATCACCGAATACGGCGTGGATACGTTAGCCGGGCTGCACTCAATGTACACCGACATGTGGAGTGAAGAGTATCAGTGTGCATGGCTGGATATGTATCACCGCGTCTTTGATCGCGTCAGCGCCGTCGTCGGTGAACAGGTATGGAATTTCGCCGATTTTGCGACCTCGCAAGGCATATTGCGCGTTGGCGGTAACAAGAAAGGGATCTTCACTCGCGACCGCAAACCGAAGTCGGCGGCTTTTCTGCTGCAAAAACGCTGGACTGGCATGAACTTTGGTGAAAAACCGCAGCAGGGAGGCAAACAATGAATCAACAACTCTCCTGGCGCACCATCGTCGGCTACAGCCTCGGTGACGTCGCCAATAACTTCGCCTTCGCAATGGGGGCGCTCTTCCTATTGAGTTACTACACCGACGTCGCTGGCGTCGGTGCCGCTGCGGCGGGCACCATGCTGTTACTGGTGCGGGTATTCGATGCCTTCGCCGACGTCTTTGCCGGACGAGTGGTGGACAGTGTGAATACCCGCTGGGGAAAATTCCGCCCGTTTTTACTCTTCGGTACTGCGCCGTTAATGATCTTCAGCGTGCTGGTATTCTGGGTACCGACCGACTGGAGCCATAGCAGCAAAGTAGTGTATGCATATTTGACCTACATGGGCCTCGGGCTTTGCTACAGCCTGGTGAATATTCCTTATGGTTCACTTGCTACCGCGATGACCCAACAACCACAATCCCGCGCCCGTCTGGGCGCGGCTCGCGGGATTGCCGCTTCATTAACCTTTGTCTGCCTGGCATTTCTGATAGGACCGAGCATTAAGAACTCCAGCCCGGAAGAGATGGTGTCGGTATACCATTTCTGGACGATTGTGCTGGCGATTGCCGGAATGGTGCTTTACTTCATCTGCTTCAAATCGACGCGTGAGAATGTGGTACGTATCGTGGCGCAGCCGTCATTGAAGATCAGTCTGCAAACCCTGAAACGGAATCGCCCGCTGTTTATGTTGTGCATCGGTGCGCTGTGTGTGCTGATTTCGACCTTCGCGGTCAGCGCCTCGTCGTTGTTCTACGTGCGCTATGTGTTAAATGATACCGGGCTGTTCACTGTGCTGGTACTGGTGCAAAACCTGGTTGGTACTGTGGCATCGGCACCGCTGGTGCCGGGGATGGTCGCGAGGATCGGTAAAAAGAATACCTTCCTGATTGGCGCTTTGCTGGGAACCTGCGGTTATCTGCTATTCTTCTGGGTTTCCGTCTGGTCACTGCCGGTGGCGTTGGTTGCGTTGGCCATCGCTTCAATTGGTCAGGGCGTTACTATGACTGTGATGTGGGCACTGGAAGCTGATACCGTAGAATACGGTGAATACCTGACCGGCGTGCGAATTGAAGGGCTCACCTATTCACTATTCTCATTTACCCGTAAATGCGGTCAGGCAATCGGAGGTTCAATTCCTGCCTTTATTTTGGGATTAAGCGGATATATCGCCAATCAGGTGCAAACGCCGGAAGTTATTATGGGCATCCGCACATCAATTGCCTTAGTACCTTGCGGATTTATGCTACTGGCATTCGTTATTATCTGGTTTTATCCGCTCACGGATAAAAAATTCAAAGAAATCGTGGTTGAAATTGATAATCGTAAAAAAGTGCAGCAGCAATTAATCAGCGATATCACTAATTAATATTCAATAAAAATAATCAGAACATCAAAGGTGCAACTATGAGAAAAATAGTGGCCATGGCCGTTATTTGCCTGACGGCTGCCTCTGGCCTTACCTCTGCTTATGCGGCGCAACTGGCTGACGATGAAGCGGGACTACGCATCAGACTGAAAAACGAATTGCGCAGGGCTGATAAGCCCAGTGCTGGCGCGGGAAGAGATATTTACGCATGGGTACAGGGAGGATTGCTCGATTTCAATAGTGGTTATTATTCCAATATTATTGGCGTTGAAGGCGGGGCGTATTATGTTTATAAATTAGGTGCTCGTGCTGATATGAGTACCCGGTGGTATCTTGATGGTGATAAAAGTTTTGGCTTTGCCCTGGGGGCAGTAAAAATAAAACCCAGTGAAAATAGCCTGCTTAAATTAGGTCGCTTCGGGACGGATTATAGTTACGGTAGCTTACCTTATCGTATTCCGTTAATGGCTGGCAGTTCGCAACGTACATTACCGACAGTTTCTGAAGGAGCATTAGGTTATTGGGCGTTAACGCCAAATATTGATCTGTGGGGAATGTGGCGTTCACGAGTATTTTTATGGACCGATTCAACAACCGGTATTCGTGATGAAGGGGTGTATAACAGCCAGACGGGAAAATACGATAAACATCGCGCACGTTCTTTTTTAGCCGCCAGTTGGCATGATGATACCAGTCGCTATTCTCTGGGGGGATCGGTACAGAAAGATGTTTCCAATCAGATACAAAGTATTCTCGAGAAAGGCATACCGCTCGACCCGAATTATACGTTGAAAGGGGAGTTGCTCGGCTTTTACGCGCAACTCGAAGGTTTAAGTCGTAATACCAGCCAGCCCAATGATACGGCGTTGGTTAGTGGACAAGTGACCTGGAATGCGCCGTGGGGAAGCGTATTTGGCAGTGGTGGTTATTTGCGCCATGCAATGAATGGTGCCGTGGTGGATACCGACATTGGCTATCCCTTTTCATTAAGTCTTGATCGTAACCGTGAAGGAATGCAGTCCTGGCAATTGGGCGTCAACTATCGTTTAACGCCGCAATTTACACTGACATTTGCACCGATTGTGACTCGCGGCTATGAATCCAGTAAACGAGATGTGCGGATTGAAGGCGCGGGTATCTTAGGTGGTATGAACTATCGGGTCAGCGAAGGGCCGTTACAAGGGATGAATTTCTTTCTTGCTGCCGATAAAGGGCGGGAAAAGCGCGATGGCAGTACGCTGGGCGATCGCCTGAATTACTGGGATGTGAAAATGAGTATTCAGTATGACTTTATGCTGAAGTAAAAAATAACGCCGGAGAGAAAAATCTCCGGCGTTTTGTCTGTGAATTACTGCTGCGGAATAGCGGGTACGACCGGAACATTTAATGCCGGCATTGCAAACATACCAACGAAATCTTCCAGTCGCATTTTCTGCCCGTTTAACGTTATCTGACCGTTAGTATATTGCAGGCTGGTGGTGATGGTATTGTCCTGCAAGGTGGTCAGACGGAACATCTGCCCCATTGCTGATGCACCTTCAACTTGCTGTTTCGCCAGTTTTTTCGCTTGATCTTCCTGATAACCTTCCAGCTTCGCTACCTGAGTCATAAACTCAGTTGCCATATCCACCGGAATGGTCAGTTTCGCATCCAGAGATTTAACCGAACGATCTACTTCCTGCGCCAGCGTTTGCGGCGCTTCTTTAGTCGTTGCCGGATCTTTCAGGAACAGCGACAGATTCAGCGCACTTTCACCCTGACTGTTTTTCCAGCTTAGCGGCGCGATAGTAATCACCGGATCGCCTTTCAACATCAGCGGCAGGGCGCTAAAGAAGGCTTCCGTCACTTTCTCCTGATAAAGTTCGGGATTGTTGGCAATTTCTGGCTGTGCCAGCAGCGCCTGAGTTTGCGCGTTATATTGCTGGCTAAACTGATGCCAGGCTTCACCATCAATCTGGCCGACTTTTAAAGTCAGCTTGCCGCTGCCCAGATCCTGATTCTGTACCTTCAGGCTGTTTAGCGAGTAATCCAGTTGGCTATTGATCGTTTTACCGTCATTGACCAGATCCGATTTACCGCTGATCTCCATGCCTTCCAGCAGTGCCAGTTCTTTGCCTTCCACTGAAATGGTCATTTTTTCCAGTGACAGTTTTTGGTTTCCTACGCGCTCACCAAAACTTGCCAGCGTGCTGGAACCGTCGGTTTTCAGATTATTAAAGGTCAACTGCACTTTCTGGTTGTATTCGTTAACTGCGTCTATCCGACCACTTTGCGCCTCCCCGGAAAGGGAGATGGCTTTGCCGTCTCTGTCAGCATTTAACTGGAACTCGCCGCCGCTAAAGGCGACTTTTTCATCCTTTTGCTCGTAATTCAGTGGCTTGAGCGAAATATCGGAACTGGAATCACCGCTGTAACCAATGCGCGAGTTAATCTCAAAAGGCGTTTCACCTTTTGCCATATCAAACAGTGGTTTGCTTACTTCGTTATTAACCAGCGTGGTTTGAATTGATGCCATCGACGGGATCAGGTTCAGTTTTTTAAGCTGGGCAAGCGGGAAGGGACCATGATCAACCGATTCGTTGAAGATGACGCTCTGACCGCTTTTAATCCACGGATTTTCTTTCCCGGCAATGGGTTTCACCAACAGTTGCAACTGGCTGCTGAATACGCCGCGATGATAGTTTTGATAACTCACTTCCAGGTTGGATTCAGGAGCGGTCAGTTTGAGTTGCGCGTTCGCCTGCGCGACCATGTCTTCGAGATGGGTTTCAATCTTCTTGCCTGTATACCATGCGCCGCCTGTCCAGACTACGCCTAGCGCAACAATGACGCCTACCGCTACCAGCGATTTATTCATAATGATTATCCATAAAATGAAATCAGGCGGACTGGCCGCCTGAAGGTGTTATAAGCCTTTAATAAGCTTAGCAAGAGATGTTAATTTTTTCAGTAAGCTCTTACAGCTTGTTGTAAACACGCGCTAAACGGCCGTGGCCTTTGACAGTCACCGGTGATTCGTTGGCGGCAATAAACGCTGATTCACCCGGTTTAAGCTGTAACTGCTGAGAACCTTTCCACAACGTTGCATCGCCTTCGACGCAGAACAAAATGGCGGCACTCTGCTGGCTAATGGTGGTTTCTTTATCACTAAGGTCATGCAGCGAGAAGGCAAAATCATCCACTGGAATCGGGAAGTCCAGTTCTGCACCTTGTTTCACCGGCTGGGTCAACAACTGGTTAGCCGGTTTGGCTTCGAATTTCACATTGGCAACCAGTTCCGGAATATCAATGTACTTAGGCGTCAGACCCGCACGCAGCACGTTATCGGAGTTCGCCATCACTTCCAGCGCCACGCCTTGCAGGTAAGCGTGCGGTGTTTCAGCGAACAGGAACATCGCTTCGCCAGGATTCAATTTCACCACATTCAGTAACAGCGGGGAGAACAGGCCGCTGTCTTCCGGGTAAAATTCAGAAATTAAACGAATCGTTTGCCACGGTTCACCCTGCTGACTGTCGAGCGCCGATTTTAAAATCGCCAGCGCGCGGGATTTTTCTTCACCCTGCATATTCAACAGGCTGGCGAACAGTTCGCTTAAACGTTCGGCATTAGGCTGTTGTAAAAAGTGAGCAATTGCCGGATGTGCACCTGCGACTGGCTGGAGTAGGGAGACAATCTCGGAAAACTCACGAAACGCGTTCATCGCAAGGAAAGGCGTCAGCGCAAAAACCAGCTCCGGCTTGTGGTTAGGATCTTTATAGTTACGCTCGGCGGCATCCATCGGGATACCTGCGGCATTTTCTTTGGCAAAACCGATTTCAGAATTGCGTTTGTTTGGATGAACCTGAATGGAGAGCGGCTGTGCTGCACATAATACTTTGAACAGGAAAGGCAGTTCGCCAAAGCGTTTGGCAACGGCCTCTCCGAGCAGAGTCGATTTATCACTCTCAATCACATCACGCAGTGAAACGATATCTCCGGCGGCATTCTGCACTCGTGAACTGCTTTTCGGATGTGCGCCCATCCACAGCTCGGCCATCGGCTGGCTGGACGGATTTTCCATACCATAAAGTTCAGTCAACGCCGTTTTGCTGCCCTAGGCATAGTTTTGCACTGAGTTAATGAGTTTTTGCATGATCAATCCCTGTTTTAATGTGGAAATTAATCCCACTATTAAAGCAAGAATCCTACGGGAAGTAACCTGGAGCCGCAAAAAGTCGTACTAGTCTCAGTTTTTGTTAAAAAAGTGTGTAGGATATTGTTACTCGCTTTTAACAGGGCAACGGAACACCCGCCCAGAGCATAACCAAACCAGGCAGTAAGTGAGAGAACAATGTCAAACAAACCCTTTCATTATCAGGCTCCTTTTCCACTCAAAAAAGATGATACTGAGTATTACCTGCTAACCAGCGAACACGTTAGCGTATCTGAATTTGAAGGGCAGGAGATTTTGAAAGTCGCACCCGAAGCGTTAACTCTGTTGGCGCGTCAGGCATTTCATGATGCGTCATTTATGCTGCGTCCGGCTCACCAACAACAGGTGGCCGACATTCTGCGTGACCCGGAGGCCAGCGAAAATGATAAATATGTGGCGCTGCAATTCCTGCGTAACTCCGACATCGCGGCGAAAGGCGTTCTGCCAACCTGTCAGGATACCGGCACCGCGATTATTGTTGGTAAAAAAGGGCAGCGTGTATGGACCGGTGGTGGTGATGAAGCGGCGCTGGCGCGCGGTGTCTATAACACTTATATCGAAGATAATCTGCGCTACTCGCAAAACGCGCCGCTGGATATGTATAAAGAAGTGAATACCGGCACCAATCTGCCAGCGCAGATCGATCTTTATGCTGTTGATGGCGACGAGTACAAATTCCTCTGTATCGCCAAAGGTGGTGGTTCGGCAAACAAGACGTATCTCTATCAGGAAACCAAAGCGTTACTAACGCCGGGGAAACTGAAAAATTACCTGGTTGAGAAGATGCGCACGCTGGGTACGGCGGCCTGTCCTCCGTATCATATTGCGTTCGTAATTGGTGGAACTTCTGCAGAAACTAACCTTAAAACAGTGAAACTGGCTTCCGCTAAATACTATGACGAACTGCCAACGGAAGGGAATGAGCACGGTCAGGCATTCCGCGATGTGGAACTGGAAAAAGAATTGCTGATCGAAGCGCAAAATCTCGGTCTGGGTGCGCAGTTTGGTGGTAAATACTTCGCTCACGACATACGCGTGATTCGCCTGCCACGTCACGGCGCATCCTGTCCGGTTGGTATGGGTGTTTCCTGCTCTGCTGACCGTAATATCAAAGCGAAGATCAACCGTCAGGGGATCTGGATCGAAAAACTGGAACATAATCCAGGTAAATATATCCCTGAAGAGCTGCGTAAAGCGGGAGAAGGCGAAGCGGTGCGCGTTGACCTTAACCGTCCGATGAAAGAGATCCTCGCACAGTTGTCGCAGTATCCCGTTTCTACACGCTTATCGCTTAACGGCACGATTATCGTCGGTCGTGATATTGCTCACGCCAAACTGAAAGAGCGGATGGATAACGGTGAAGGGCTGCCGCAGTACATTAAAGATCATCCGATTTACTACGCGGGTCCGGCCAAAACGCCGGAAGGTTATGCCTCCGGTTCTCTTGGCCCAACGACCGCCGGACGGATGGATTCTTATGTCGATCAACTGCAAGCGCAGGGCGGAAGTATGATCATGCTGGCGAAAGGCAACCGCAGCCAGCAGGTGACGGATGCCTGTAAAAAACACGGCGGCTTCTACCTTGGCAGTATCGGTGGTCCGGCCGCTGTATTGGCGCAGGGAAGTATTAAGAGCCTGGAATGTGTTGAATATCCGGAACTGGGAATGGAAGCCATCTGGAAAATTGAAGTGGAAGATTTCCCGGCGTTTATCCTTGTGGATGATAAAGGAAATGACTTCTTCCAGCAGATACAACTCACACAGTGCACTCGCTGTGTGAAATAAACAGAGCCGCCCTTCGGGGCGGTTTTTTTACATGGCACGAAAGACCAAACATTTGTTATCAAATAGTAAATAATAAGTGAGCTAAAAGTTGCTTAACGAAAGCAAAACAGAAAGAAAAAATTAAACAGGTGAGGAGCAGGCCATGAATACAGTACGCAGCGAAAAAGATTCGATGGGGGCGATTGATGTCCCGGCAGATAAGCTGTGGGGCGCACAAACTCAACGCTCGCTGGAGCATTTCCGCATTTCGACGGAGAAAATGCCCACCTCACTGATTCATGCGCTGGCGCTAACCAAGCGCGCAGCGGCAAAAGTTAATGAAGATTTAGGCTTGTTGTCTGAAGAGAAAGCGAGCGCCATTCGGCAGGCGGCGGATGAAGTACTGGCAGGACAGCATGACGACGAATTCCCGCTGGCTATCTGGCAGACCGGCTCCGGCACGCAAAGTAACATGAACATGAACGAAGTGCTGGCTAACCGGGCCAGTGAATTACTCGGCGGCGTGCGCGGGATGGAACGTAAAGTTCACCCTAACGACGACGTGAACAAAAGCCAAAGTTCCAACGATGTCTTTCCGACGGCGATGCACGTTGCGGCGCTGCTGGCGCTGCGCAAGCAACTCATTCCGCAGCTTAAAACCCTGACACAGACGCTGAGTGAAAAATCGCGTGCATTTGCCGATATCGTCAAAATCGGTCGAACCCACTTGCAGGACGCCACGCCGCTAACACTAGGGCAGGAGATTTCCGGCTGGGTAGCGATGCTCGAGCATAATCTCAAACATATCGAATACAGCCTGCCTCACGTAGCGGAACTGGCTCTTGGCGGTACAGCGGTGGGTACTGGACTAAATACCCATCCGGAGTATGCGCGTCGCGTAGCAGATGAACTGGCAGTCATTACCTGTGCACCGTTTGTTACCGCGCCGAACAAATTTGAAGCGCTTGCGACCTGTGATGCCCTGGTTCAGGCGCACGGCGCGTTGAAAGGGTTGGCTGCGTCACTGATGAAAATCGCCAATGATGTCCGCTGGCTGGCCTCTGGCCCGCGCTGCGGAATTGGTGAAATCTCAATCCCGGAAAATGAGCCGGGCAGCTCAATCATGCCGGGGAAAGTGAATCCAACACAGTGTGAGGCATTAACCATGCTCTGCTGTCAGGTGATGGGGAACGACGTGGCGATCAACATGGGGGGCGCTTCCGGTAACTTTGAACTGAACGTCTTCCGTCCAATGGTGATCCACAATTTCCTGCAATCGGTGCGCTTGCTGGCAGATGGCATGGAAAGTTTTAACAAACACTGCGCAGTGGGTATTGAACCGAATCGTGAGCGAATCAATCAATTACTCAATGAATCGCTGATGCTGGTGACTGCGCTTAACACCCACATTGGTTATGACAAAGCCGCGGAGATCGCCAAAAAAGCGCATAAAGAAGGGCTGACCTTAAAAGCTGCGGCCCTTGCGCTGGGGTATCTTAGCGAAGCCGAGTTTGACAGCTGGGTACGGCCAGAACAGATGGTCGGCAGTATGAAAGCCGGGCGTTAATCTGCAACATACAGGTGCAGCCGTGGAATGATCAAACGAAGCGGCTGCGCCTGTGGTTTATAACGGTGCTGCACATTGTCGGCATCGTAATTTAACAACTCACCAACGTCCGGCACGCCCGCGCCATTATCCCGATTAATCAGTGCAATCAGTGGTGTAGGGCAGGCGTGTTGGACTTGTTTTTGATCTCCTTTGTACCAGACGCGGGCAATCGGCTGCACCTTCACCGGACGTTTGATTTTTAACTTCGCGTTCTGTGGCAGGGCAGCGATATCCTGATACTCTCGCTCCAGTTTTCTTTGCCACTCCTCGCGCGTCCACGGTGCGACACTGCGTGGTGATTTCAGGCTTTTTTCCAGCTGTGCCAGGACTTCATCACGATGCAAATTCTTAATGATATGTTTATTAGCCCAACCAAAGCGTAAAGTGGCGGGGTCGTGCAGAACGGTGAGCGTGCGGTAAGCATTAAGGGTGATCAGCCCCGGCAAATGACGATGCACCCATTCAAAACGTGCCGCGGTGGGGAGTTCTGATTCAACCGTGACGATATGCTCGAACGTGGTCTTGAGTTTATTGATGTGCTGAATATGACTGACCAACGCTGCTTGCGAAAGGTTATCGACCTGGTAACACAACACGCCAGGCAGACGGACAGCGGCCTTGCTGCTGCGATTTTCGGACTGTTGTTGAATAAATAAATGGCGGAAATGACGCAACGCCAGCGACTGCGCGTCGTTGCCGAGATGTTGTTTTACCTCAATACGATTAAGCGGATTATGCTCATCCTCTTTTTTTACCTCCGGCAAAGAGAACACGCGGGCAACCAATAGCTTGTGTTGCTCAAGATGAGCGGCAAATGCAGCCAGCTCTTGTTCCATCTGGCGAAAGGTAGTGTTGAGTCGGTCTACGAGATCGTAACGCGCCATAATATTAACCTCTTTAGTTACAACATCCTTAACTTATAGCACAGTGGTGGTGACTTGACCACCGTGCGCGTAGTGTCAAGCAGAGGTAAATTGCGGGATGTTATGCCATAACGGCCAGCTAAACGAGAAGCGGGCACCACCCAGTTCGCTGGTGTCACAATTAACCGTACCGCCCATTGCCAGTGCTATAGAGTGGACAATTGCCAGCCCCAGCCCGCAGCCGCCGGTTGAGCGATCCCGGCTGGGATCGAGGCGAACAAAAGGTTCAAAGATATGTTCGCGGTTTTCTGGGGCAATCCCTGGGCCATCATCCTCAACAATTAATGTCGCTTTATTCCCCGATAGTAGCAGGCTGGTTTCAACCGTTGAATGGCAGTAGCGCAGGGCGTTATTGAGCAAATTATCCAGCACGCGCTCCATTAAGCGCATATCCAACGCCGCATAATGGCCTTGCATGAGCGTTTTTATCCGTACCGTTTTATCGGGCGTTACTGCCTGAATATCTGCCAGATGCGTTGACAGCCACAACGGCAGGTCTGGTTCGCTAGGATGAAGCTCGTTTTGTGGGCGATCGAGCCGGGCATAAGTCAGCAGCTCTTCAATTAAAGCTTCAAGTTGACTGATATCTCGATTCAACGCCTGGGATTCGGCGGCGCTCAGGTTATCGCTCATCTCCAGTCGATAACGCAGGCGCACTAACGGTGTTCGCAGTTCGTGAGCGATACCGTCAATAAGCTGTTTTTTGCTGGCAATTAAGGCGTTGATATTGTCCGCCATCTGGTTAAATGCGATACCAAGTCGTTCAAAGCTCGACCCCTCATCAAAGTGGATACGTTCATTGAGATGCCCATCGCCAAATCGTTGCGCCGCTGCTTCCAGTTTTAACATATCCTGCCAGTGCGGACGCATCCAGATAAACACCGGAAAGGCGAGGGAAATAGCAATAAAAGCGATCAGGGCGATATCCAGCAATCGCATCTGATGGAGATAATAAAGATAAGGAACAGGACCAACTGCCAGCACGTAGTGGCTGCGCGGGATACGCTGCAAAAACGTGTACTGATCGTCCAGGGCGACAATTTCGCCGCCACGCAGTCGGTGCATGGAAATATCATCAAGATGGTATTTACTCAGTGGCTCGACACGCAGATCGAAAGAGAGATTTAAATCCATCTCTTTCAGCGTCTTACCCCAGTCGTGTGGGGGGATCTCACGCAATTCGCTGCGCATCAGATACAGCGAACTGTTCATCAAATCATCCAGCGACTGTTTGCCCGCGCGTTCGGCGGTAAATTTGTACACCAGCCCAACCAGCAGAGACATCACAAGGAAGCAGACAAACAATAACAGGTAAAACTGGATAAACAGTTTTTTCATCGCTTATTCCCATGCATGAGGCGCAAAAAGATAGCCTTTGTTACGCACAGTTTTAATGCGATAAGGTTCTGCGGCGTTATCGAGCAGTTTTTTTCTTAACCGCGAAATAGCCACGTCCACGCTACGATCCAGTCCGTCATAACTGACGCCGCGTAAATTTTTCAGCAATGCATCGCGGTCCATGATTTGCCCGGCATGGGTAGCTAATTCCCACAATAATTCGAAATCAGCTGTCGAGAGCGAGATTTCAGTGTTAGCCAGTGTGACTACGCGGTTGATGGGATCGATGGTCAACGTGCCGAAATGCAGGGCTTTGTAGGGAGTCAGAGACGTTTCCTGAAGACCTTTGGTCAGTGTGGCTTGCTCATTCTGACGCAAATGCAAACGTAAACGCGCTAGCAAAACAGCAGGGGGCGTCGTTTTGAGAATATAGTCGCAGGCACCCATTTCCAGTGCCAGGATGTGGTTCATATCGCTATCGAGAGAGGTTAGAAGAACAATCGGTCCAGACCACTTTGCGCGTAAATCACGACAAATGGTCATGCCGTCCTTGCCTGGTAGCATGATGTCGAGTAACACCAAATCCGGACTTTCTCGCAAAATGGTTTCTTCGGCCTGGTCGCCGCGCGGTTCTACGGTAACCTGCATATCATGTTTTGCCAGGTACGCGGCAATCAGTGAACCGACTTCCGCATCATCTTCCACAAATACGATAGTGTTCATAACATTCACGGTAGATATAAAAACGTCACAATACACCGCGCTGTTTTTACTTACTATCAATCGTTTCTAAACAAGTTTTCATCAGGTATTCTACTGATGACTTGTTATGGAAGTGTTAAGGTAAAAAGATGGGGCTGGTAATCAAAGCCGCGCTCGGTGCGCTGGTAGTGCTGTTGATTGGTGTTTTAGCAAAAACGAAAAATTATTATATCGCCGGGCTGATTCCACTTTTCCCGACCTTTGCGCTTATCGCGCATTATATTGTTGCCAGCGAACGCGGCATTGAAGCCTTACGCGCAACCATCATTTTTAGTATGTGGTCGATTATTCCCTATTTTGTTTACCTGGTGTCGCTGTGGTATTTCACCGGAATGATGCGCTTGCCCGCCGCTTTTGTTGGTTCTGTTGCGTGTTGGGGGATAAGCGCATGGGTGTTGATTATATGCTGGATAAAGCTGCATTAACGCAGATGACGACCGCCATCAAGTGGGAAACTGCGTCCGGTGATAAAGCAGCTGGTAAGTAAGTAATCGACCAGGTCGATCACTTCTTTCTCGCCAGGCGCGGTTTTCATCAGTGATTTATTCAGCGCCTGTTGTCGATATTCGGCATCATCATGTTCATTAAACAGGATCAGCGATGGCGCAATAGAATTCACTTTCACTTCCGGTGCCAGCTTGCGGGCAAACGAGCGGGTCATATTATCCAGTGCCGCTTTGCTTGCAGCATACGCAACATGTTTGTCGCTACCGCGCTCCACCACATAATCGGTAAAGTGAATGATATCGCTGGCGGCGTGTCCGTGCCCACGCAGTAATCTTTCCAGCGCATGGTTGAGCAGGTATGGGGTATTAACGTGGATCTGCATCATGCAAGCCAGTACGTCGGCCAGTGGTGTACCTGGTTTTTCCGCCATCCACGCACTGGCGTTATGCAAAATAGCACGCAGACCATGGGTGCTTTTTAGTACTTCATCGGCAAACGCCATCACACCGTCGTTGGTCGAAAAATCAGCCTGAATACACTGCGCACCTGCCTTAATCAGTCCATCAATGGCTGGATAGTGCGTCCGATAGCTGACAATCACCGGTTGCTTTTGATTAATGAAATGCCAGGCGAGGGCGAGGCCGATGCGACGACCTCCGCCAGTAATTAATATTGGCAAGGGCTGGGCTTTACCCATCGTTATCTCCTTTGCTATCCAACGATGGGATGAACGTTATCCCACCAGCATCCAGGTCGCCGGAACTGAGGCAATTAACAGCATGCCAATCAGCACCATTTCCTGACGGTTCAGTACATTATCATGTGTATGCGTTTTGCGCGCATACAGGAAAACCAGCAGCCCCGGCGCATACAGAACAACGGATAACAGCAAGTGCATTGGACCAGAGGCATACAATAACCATAAGCCATAAATGCAGGCACCGACACCTACCGCTTTATGCAGTGGACGGGTTGCGATTTTCAGCAAGAACGCGCCGACCAGGAAATAGGGCACCAGAATCATTTCTGAGGCGATGGTCAGCAACGTGTTGTAATCGGAACCGGTCAGCCAGATGAGTACCAGACAAATTTGCACGCAGATGTTGGTCAACCACAGCGAGGCGGATGGCGCAGCTTGTGCGTTCTGGCGCGCAAAAATGCGTGGGAATGCTTTATGAGTGGCAGCCAGGAACGGAACTTCTGCCGCCATGATGGTCCAGCTTAAGTACGCGCCGCAAACGGAAACGATCAAACCGGCAGCGATGATGATTTCGCCCCATGGTCCCATCATTTCCACCATCAGACCGGCCATTGACGGGTTACGAATTTCAGCCAGTTCAGGACGTGCCACCACGCCCAGCGAAAGCAGCGTTACCAGCAAGTAAACGCCCAGAGCGGAGAGAACCGCCAGCAGTGTCGCTTTGCCAACATCACGTTTATTACGCGCACGCGCAGAAACAACCACGGCACCTTCCACACCAATGAAAACCCACAGGGTGATCAGCATGGTGTTTTTCACCTGTTCCCACACGGGTACGCCAAGTGCAAGTCCGGTGAAGTCGAGCTTGAAGGTATCCAGTTTGAACATCATCATCGCCAGCACAACAAACAGACCCAGCGGCAACAATTTTGCCAGTGTCGCCACCAGGTTAATGCTGGCAGCGGTTTGCACCCCGCGCAGGATCAAAAAGTGAACAATCCACAATAAAGCCGATGCACCGACTATCGATTGCCAGGTATTACCATCGCCGAACAGGCGCAATTCCGGCGTGTCCGTAAAAAAGCTTAACGCGGAAAAAACGATCACCAGATAGGAGACGTTGGCGATGACTGCGCACAGCCAGTATCCCCATGCGGAACAAAAGCCGATTAGCTCGCCAAACCCTTCGCGGGCATAGGTAAAGATACCGCCGTCAAGTTCGGGACGAATGCGCGTGAGGATCAGCATGGCAAAGGCCAGCAATAAAATGCCAGCGCCAGTAATACCCCAGCCGATGAGCAGTGCTGCCGGGCTGGCAACTGCCGCCATATTTTGCGGCAGACTGAAAACACCCGCGCCCAGCATTGAGCTTAATACCAGCGCGGTGAGTGCGCTCAGTCCCAGTTTCTTTTCCATCGATATCCAGTGATTAAAACGTGATAAGAAGAATAAATATTAGGGCAAAACGCATAAAAATGGAGTTTGCCACTGAAGCGCGGGATTTTACGAAGAGATGTGTCTGCATGCAATGGTCGCGGGGAAATTTGTGACTAAAAATGCGAAAGGCGGCATCAAGCCGCCTTATAGGAGTAACTGAATAGTTATTTATACAGATCTGCGCTGACGGTCAGGTTATTACCACGTTCCTGCCACTGGCGGGTGATGTGGTAATACTTAGCACCTTTCTTCGCGGCACGTTTCGCAACCTGATAGGAGACTTCGGTCATGTTGCCGTAGTTGCCAGAGAATTTGATGCTGTCGAACGGGACCATCATCGCTGCTGTCGCTTTGTTCAGTTCTTCGACTTTAGTGCCGTCAGGAAGCGTGACAGTGTAACGTCCGCCTTTTGATGACTGGGTTTCAAAGAAACGACCGACTTCAGAACTTGGTGATGCGGTAGTCGCAACACCTGGGATCTCAACTTTCTTCGCGGCTTCGCCACCGGCAGCCAGAGCTGCACGTCCTGCTTCGGAATCTGCCGGGATCACATCCGGGCTCTGGACGATACGTTTCTTAGCATCTTTTTTATAGATGAATGCAGTAATACGCTGGTTGCCGCCCTGGTTGGCATCGATTTGACGAACAATGTAGAAAGAGTAGGCACCTTTCGCTTTTGCTGCTTTGGTGATGGCATCATTGACTTCTGGCTGGCTACGATAGAAGCCCTGGACGGTGACCGTGTCAAACGGTTCAATCAGAACAGCCTGATCTTTCGGCAGTTCGACAACACCGTTAATTACGCGATTACTTGTTTCTTCTGCTTTTTCAGCATCGGCTTTATAGAGGTCAGCGACCACACGCCAGTTACCGCTGTTACCAAAATCAGAAGTGTCGACAACATAAAAAGAGGCGGCACCTTCTTTATCTGCGCGACGAGAAACGGCTTTCACCGCTTCGCCAATAGCATTAAAACGACCGGTAACCACTACACGGTCAAAAGGTTTAACCGCTGCCGCTTGCTCCGGTGTCAGTTCTGTTGCTGCGTTAACGGAGAATGCCGTAGCAGAAAGCAGTGCCGACGCCAGGAGGGTGTTCTTAAGCTTCATAAAAATAATCCTTCGCCTTGCGCAAACCAGGTACTGGTATTGTTATTAACGAGAAACGTGGCTGATTATTGCATTTAAACGGTGTAACTGTCTGCGTCATTTTTCATATCACATTCCTTAAGCCAATTTTAATCCTGCTCAAATGACCGTCTATGCTTAAAAAACAGCCGTATCAGCATCATTACTACTGAAGCAACTGAATTGTATAAGTTAATTTAATGTTAAGTAGTGATTCGTGCCGGGGCGATGTCTCGTTTTACCCGACCGTCGAAGACAATTATCAGTCTTTATCCGGCGTTCTAAGGTGTTTATCCCACTATCACGGCTGAATCGTTAATATTTTGCGAGTTCACGCCGAAATACTGATTTTTGGCGCTAGATCACAGGCATAATTTTCAGTACGTTATAGGGCGTTTGTTACTAATTTATTTTAACGGAGTAACATTTAGCTCGTACATGAGCGGCTTGTGTGGCTCCTGACACAGGCAAACCATCATCAATAAAACCGATGGAAGGGAATATCATGCGAATTGGCATACCAAGAGAACGGTTAACCAATGAAACCCGTGTTGCAGCAACGCCAAAAACAGTGGAACAGCTGCTGAAACTGGGTTTTACCGTCGCGGTAGAGAGCGGCGCGGGTCAACTGGCAAGTTTTGACGATAAAGCGTTTGTGCAAGCGGGCGCTGAAATTGTAGAAGGGAATAGCGTCTGGCAGTCAGAGATCATTCTGAAGGTCAATGCGCCGTTAGATGATGAAATTGCGTTACTGAATCCAGGGACAACGCTGGTGAGTTTTATCTGGCCTGCGCAGAATCCGGAATTAATGCAAAAACTTGCGGAACGTAACGTGACCGTGATGGCGATGGATTCTGTGCCGCGTATCTCACGCGCACAATCGCTGGACGCACTAAGCTCGATGGCGAACATCGCCGGTTATCGCGCCATTGTTGAAGCGGCACATGAATTTGGGCGCTTCTTTACCGGGCAAATTACTGCGGCCGGGAAAGTGCCACCGGCAAAAGTGATGGTGATTGGTGCGGGTGTTGCAGGTCTGGCCGCCATTGGCGCAGCAAACAGTCTCGGCGCGATTGTGCGTGCATTCGACACCCGTCCGGAAGTGAAAGAACAAGTTCAAAGTATGGGCGCGGAATTCCTCGAGCTGGATTTTAAAGAGGAAGCGGGCAGCGGCGATGGCTATGCCAAAGTGATGTCGGACGCGTTCATTAAAGCGGAAATGGAACTCTTTGCCGCCCAGGCAAAAGAGGTCGATATCATTGTCACCACCGCGCTTATTCCAGGCAAACCAGCGCCGAAGCTAATTACCCGTGAAATGGTTGACTCCATGAAGGCGGGCAGTGTGATTGTCGACCTGGCAGCCCAAAACGGTGGCAACTGTGAATACACCGTGCCGGGTGAAATCTTCACTACGGAAAATGGTGTCAAAGTGATTGGTTATACCGATCTTCCGGGCCGTCTGCCGACGCAATCCTCACAGCTTTACGGTACTAACCTCGTTAATCTGCTGAAACTGTTGTGCAAAGAGAAAGACGGCAATATCACTGTTGATTTTGATGATGTGGTGATTCGCGGCGTGACCGTGATCCGTGCGGGTGAAATTACCTGGCCGGCACCGCCGATTCAGGTATCAGCTCAGCCGCAGGCGGCACAAAAAGCGGCACCGGAAGTGAAAACTGAGGAAAAATGTACCTGCTCACCGTGGCGTAAATACGCGTTGATGGCGCTGGCAATCATCCTGTTCGGTTGGCTGTCAAGCGTTGCGCCGAAAGAGTTTCTTGGGCACTTCACCGTTTTCGCGCTGGCCTGCGTTGTCGGTTATTACGTGGTGTGGAATGTATCGCACGCGCTGCATACACCGTTGATGTCGGTCACCAACGCGATTTCAGGGATTATTGTTGTCGGAGCACTGTTGCAGATTGGCCAGGGCGGCTGGGTTAGCTTCCTTAGTTTTATCGCGGTGCTTATAGCCAGCATTAATATTTTCGGTGGCTTCACCGTGACTCAGCGCATGCTGAAAATGTTCCGCAAAAATTAAGGGGTAACATATGTCTGGAGGATTAGTTACAGCTGCATACATTGTTGCCGCGATCCTGTTTATCTTCAGTCTGGCCGGTCTTTCGAAACATGAAACGTCTCGCCAGGGTAACAACTTCGGTATCGCCGGGATGGCGATTGCGTTAATCGCAACCATTTTTGGACCGGATACGGGTAATGTTGGCTGGATCTTGCTGGCGATGGTCATTGGTGGGGCAATTGGTATCCGTCTGGCGAAGAAAGTTGAAATGACCGAAATGCCAGAACTGGTGGCGATCCTGCATAGCTTCGTGGGTCTGGCGGCAGTGCTGGTTGGCTTTAACAGTTATCTGCATCATGACGCGGGAATGGCACCGATTCTGGTCAATATTCACCTGACGGAAGTGTTCCTCGGTATCTTCATCGGGGCGGTAACGTTCACGGGTTCGGTGGTGGCGTTCGGCAAACTGTGTGGCAAGATTTCGTCTAAACCGTTGATGCTGCCAAACCGTCACAAAATGAACCTGGCGGCTCTGGTCGTTTCCTTCCTG
Source organism: Escherichia sp. SCLE84 (assembly GCF_012584495.1). Classification (NCBI taxonomy): domain Bacteria; kingdom Pseudomonadati; phylum Pseudomonadota; class Gammaproteobacteria; order Enterobacterales; family Enterobacteriaceae; genus Escherichia; species Escherichia sp. SCLE84. Next base: position 587,704 of record NZ_CP051430.1, read on the forward strand.
CTGCTGATTGTATTTGTTCGCACGGATAGCGTCGGCCTGCAAGTGCTGGCATTGCTGATAATGACCGCCATTGCGCTGGTATTCGGCTGGCATTTAGTCGCCTCCATCGGTGGTGCAGATATGCCAGTGGTGGTGTCGATGCTGAACTCGTACTCCGGCTGGGCGGCTGCGGCTGCGGGCTTTATGCTCAGCAACGACCTGCTGATTGTGACCGGTGCGCTGGTCGGTTCTTCGGGGGCTATCCTTTCTTACATTATGTGTAAGGCGATGAACCGTTCCTTTATCAGCGTTATTGCGGGTGGTTTCGGCACCGACGGCTCTTCTACTGGTGATGATCAGGAAGTGGGCGAGCACCGCGAAATCACTGCAGAAGAGACAGCGGAACTGCTGAAAAACTCCCATTCAGTGATCATTACTCCGGGGTACGGCATGGCAGTTGCGCAGGCGCAATATCCTGTCGCTGAAATTACTGAGAAATTGCGCGCTCGTGGTATTAATGTGCGTTTCGGTATCCACCCGGTCGCGGGGCGTTTGCCTGGACATATGAACGTATTGCTGGCTGAAGCAAAAGTACCGTATGACATCGTGCTGGAAATGGACGAGATCAATGATGACTTTGCTGATACCGATACCGTACTGGTGATTGGTGCTAACGATACGGTTAACCCGGCGGCGCAGGATGATCCGAAGAGTCCGATTGCTGGTATGCCTGTGCTGGAAGTGTGGAAAGCGCAGAACGTGATTGTCTTTAAACGTTCGATGAACACTGGCTATGCTGGTGTGCAAAACCCGCTGTTCTTCAAGGAAAACACCCACATGCTGTTTGGTGACGCCAAAGCCAGCGTGGATGCAATCCTGAAAGCTCTGTAACCCTGACGGCCTCTGCGGAGGCCGTCACTCTTTATTGAGATCGCTTAACAGAACGGCGATGCTTTGACCTCCCGCTGTTTGTTCAAGCGCAATTTTGACAATAATTGTTAACGGCACGGAAAGCAGCATACCCACCGGTCCTAACAACCATCCCCAAAAAATCAACGACAAAAATACCACCAATGTGGAAAGCCCCAGCCCACGTCCCATGATGCGCGGCTCCAGAATATTGCCGAAGACCAGATTAATCAGCAGATATCCCGCCAGCACCAGCAACGCTTCGTAGAAGCCATTAAACACCAGTACCTGAGCGATAGGGGGGATTGCCGCGAGAACTGAACCAATATTAGGGATGTAATTAAGCGCAAAGGCCAGCAATCCCCAGACAAAAGCGAAGCGAACATCGAGTGCGGCGAGCATCGCCCAGGCGACCAGGCCGGTGATGATGCTGATGGCTGTTTTCAGCACCAGATAATGAGAAACACTGTCAATTGCACGTTGAATCGCCGCCATCCCTTCAACCGGACGCGCCATCATTTGCTGAAATTTTCCGGGCAATTGTGGCACTTCGAGCAGCATAAACAGCACCGTCAGCAGCAATAAAAATATTGATGACATGGCATTAGATAACTGCGTCAATAAGTTGGTGAGCAACGTCATCGCCGCGTTCGGATCAATGTAATGCGCCAGCTGGTCAACTGAGACGTCAATCCCTACGCGTTGCAACAACGGCTCAAGAGCTTGCAGCGGCGTCATAATAGAGTTGCGATATTGCGGTAACGTCCGCGTCAACTCGTTGAGGGCGGAACCCAGATAAGCTAATAGCAACACCATCGCCATCACGATGATGGTCATCAAAATCGACACTGCCAGTACACGCGGCACACGCCAGCGGACCATGTGTTGCACCAGCGGGTTAAGAATAACAGCAATAAATAATGCGAGAATAAACGGCACGATGATCTCGGCGGCAAAACGGATACCGCAGAGAATAATGACCAGCATTCCCAACATAATGACGATTTTTAGGCCATTGAGCGTGATGATCGGCTTTGCCATGCTTGTCCCCGTTTTTTCTTCCTTCGCTAATAATAATGTCTTTTTCGCTCCGTCATCATAACGAAAATCAAACCGCTCAGGTAAAGAAGTGAAAATATTTTGAGTTAATTCTTAAGCTATGATACAAATCAGGCGTGTTCAACTACCGAGGACAATTATCATCCGCGATGACGAGAAGCAACACTGCGGATAATTGTAATATTATGGACAATTTGTTCAGGACGTTATTTTCTACATTTACCCATCTTCGTACCTCATCCACTATCTTGCTCGTAGGTGAGCAGCACTGGCGTAACGCACTTTAGTCCTTTCTTCTGCCAAAGCTTGCGCTAAGCGCGGGGCTTGACCACTTTACTTTGGTTTCGCTGAATTAAGCGAAAATTAAAATAATTCTCTTGCAGGAGAAGGACAATGTATATTTATTGGATTTTATTAGGTCTGGCTATTGCTACAGAAATTACCGGTACGCTGTCCATGAAATGGGCGAGCGTCAGTGAGGGAAATGGCGGCTTTATTTTAATGCTGGTGATGATTTCTCTGTCGTATATATTTCTCTCTTTCGCCGTTAAAAAAATCGCCTTAGGCGTAGCTTATGCGCTGTGGGAAGGTATCGGTATTTTATTTATTACCTTGTTTAGCGTTTTGTTATTCGACGAAAGTTTATCGCTGATGAAAATTGCCGGGTTAACCACCCTGGTCGCCGGGATTGTGTTAATAAAATCAGGTACCCGTAAAGCGCGTAAACCTGAACTGGAGGTGAACCATGGCGCAGTTTGAATGGGTTCACGCCGCCTGGCTGGCATTGGCAATCGTGCTGGAAATCGTTGCTAACGTCTTTTTGAAATTTTCTGACGGCTTTCGTCGCAAAATATTTGGCTTGCTCTCCCTGGCGGCGGTGCTGGCTGCCTTTAGTGCGCTTTCTCAGGCCGTTAAAGGGATCGACTTGTCTGTCGCTTATGCATTGTGGGGCGGGTTTGGTATTGCCGCCACGTTAGCCGCAGGTTGGATCTTGTTTGGTCAACGGTTAAATCGTAAAGGCTGGATTGGCCTGGTCTTGCTGTTGGCTGGAATGATCATGGTGAAACTTGCCTGATGAACACGCTGCCCGCACAGTCGGGCAGCGTTTGAACATTATTTTTGCGACAGTTGATCCAGCTTGTCGCGAAAACCGGTAACAGAAATGGCCCGGTTATCGGCGCGCCAGCGATCTTTCGCGGCAGGAGCCGAACTTTGCACCCCAATTAATTGCCAGCCGTCATTGGTATGCAACATCAGAGGCGAACCGCTGTCACCCGGCAAGGTATCGCACTGATGTGACATCACCGACGTTTGCGCCCAGCCAGTCACTTCACAGTTTTGATGACTGTACAACGTATCGAGATGATCTTCAGGGTATCCCGCCTGAGTTACTTTACGGCCAGCCGATTTTAATGCGGCAGTAAGCGCGGCTTTATCTCCCTCAAATAACGGCAACGGTGTAATGCCAGAAGGGGGATTACGTAGCACAATCAATCCGAAGTCCCACGGCGCGGCTGCGGGAGGTACAATCCAACCATCCCCATCTGCTTTTAACCGCTTTCCCAGTGTCGGATCAACGCGGCCTTCTATGTCGTGGATGTCATAGCGCCAAAGACCTTTATTTGACACAAAACGCAGCGCCACTGCTTTATCGGCTTTACCCTTTGGAGGTGTCAATAAACAGTGTCCTGCCGTTAATGCCAGATTGGGTGCAATCAGCGTCGCCGTACATAAATTGCCGCTGGCCGTTTCCAGTTGCCCAACCGCATCCCACGGTGATTGGGTCGTGTCATTCACTGGCACACGATCATCATGACCAAAAAACAGGGTGCTGACCTCATCGTTTGCCGATTTGGCAACGTCTGGTTTATCTGCAAACACAAAAGCAGACGTCAAACTAATTGCACCCAACACTACAGCAATGGTTGTACGCATATCACACTCTGGTGGGTAATTATGATTATTAAAAGCAAACCCTCATAAATACTATAGACGGGACGGGATGAAAGTGGGAGTAAAATCAGATAACTACAGTCAGGAAAGATAAAAACGGGCGGCAATCAGTGCGCATAAAATAAGGATGATAAGAATGAACTCAAAGCGATAACGGCCCACCATACTACCCTCCGCTAAAGGCGGTGCTAAACGTTACCCGCTTAGCACCGTAATTTTCAGGCGCGAGGGGGCGCGCCAGCATTACTGTTGAAAACTTACGCTGCGGGTTGTGCAGCAGGTTTTGCCGGTTGCTGATGGCTGTGTTTCCCGGCGTGTTTCTTCGCTGCCTGCGCTTTTTGTTCAGGGGCTTTCTGTTCAGCTTTCGTATTTTTATGATGCTTTTTAGCCGCCTGCGCTTTCTGGGCAGGTGCTGCTTTATGCTGTTTTTTATGATGTGTAGTTTTCGCCGGCGCTGCTTTGGTGGTCGTCGCAGTCGGAGCAGGTGTGGTCGCAGTCTCTGCAGCAAAGGCGGCAGAAGACAGACCCATAGCAGCGGCAACAACCAGAGCTAATACTTTTTTCATTGTCATACCCTCAATTTGTTTTTTCATTTAACCCCACTGCGGGGCCGTTGAAATAACTATATCCCTGGGAATGGCAGACTTCCGTGAGTGGTTGGTTTCAGCGTGTAACGATATGTACAAACGCTGAATAAATTACAGCGTTGATAATAACGTATTGTGACTTAAGGGAAATTTAGCTACCAATAATAGTAGTCTTGATCGGGTTAACTATTTTACTACTTACAAAGCGGTAGAATAACTGCGCATCAGTAATAAATGACACACAGCAAAATGAATCCGTTTATTTGGGTACTTATAATCCTGATGACGCTAGACGCGCTGCGGGAATTGGCTGGCGCTTCGTCTATTTTAGGATGGCTATTAACGTTGGTTTGAGCAAGCAATAAGTCCGGACGTGTAGTTACCGCAGTCCGGGCTTATTTTTCAGGCGTGCAGACGACGATGCAAACGCGTCCCGACCAGCAGAGCAATGACCAGCATCAGAGCAATAAATGCGCCGACGCCGTTCCAGCCATAGTTATGCCAGAAAACACCACCCAGCGTCCCGGCAATACTCGACCCCAGATAGTAACTGAACAGATACAGCGAGGAGGCCTGGCCTTTAGCGCGTTTTGCGCGGGGGCCAATCCAGCTGCTGGCAACTGAGTGGGCTGCGAAGAATCCTGCTGAGAAGAGTAACATTCCGGCAAAGATCAGCCACAGCGAGCTGAATAAGGTCATCAGTAAACCAAACAGCATAACCCCCGTCGAAAACAACATCACCGGACCGCGCCCGTAGCGGGTGGTCATGGTTCCGGCTTTGGGTGAGCTCCATGTACCGGTCAAATAAGCCAGCGATAATAAGCCAACCACGGCCTGACTGACATGCCAGGGGGAAAGCATCAACCGATAGCCGATGTAATTAAACAGCGTGACGAACGACCCCATCAGCAAAAAGCCTTCTGCGAACAATAACGGTAATCCCCGGTCACGCCAGTGCAGACGAAAGTTGATAAATAACGTCTTAGGGCGCAGCGAAGTCGGGCGAAAATGGCGTGATTCCGGAAGGATTTTCCAGAACATCAACGCCGAGGCCAGCGCGAAACAACCGATTGCCGCCAGAGCAATTCGCCAGTTGAAAAAGTCCGTGAAGACACCACTAATTAAGCGTCCGCTCATGCCGCCAATTGAGTTGCCGCTGATATACAACCCCATCGAAAAGGCCACGAAACTGGGGTGGATTTCCTCGCTAAGATAAGTCATGCCAACAGCTGCCACGCCACTTAACGAAAGCCCAATCAAGGCGCGCATAATCAAAATGCCGTGCCAGCTGGTCATCATTGTCGAAAGTAACGTACAAATGGAGGCCAACAGTAGCGCCGTGACCATCACTGGTTTGCGACCAATGGCATCGGATAGGGGGCCAGTAAACAGCAAACCAATAGCCAACATCGCCGTGGAAATGGACAGTGAAATACTACTGTTCGCGGGGGTTAAGCCAAACTCCTGCGAAAGCACCGGAAGGATAGGCTGCACACAATAGAGAAGTGCAAAGGTTGCCAGTCCGGCAGAGAACAGCGCCAGGGTGACGCGCATAAATTGCGGCGTACCGCGTTTAATAAATTGATTTGGCTGAGAAATGCTTTGCTTGTCAGTGTCGCTTGCCGGAGCGCCATCAACAGTTGTAGTACGGCTCACTTGAAATCCTTGCTAAATATGCCTGTGGATCAGGCTTATACATAGGGTAGGAAAATCGAATTGTTCTGTCTAATATATTAATAATCTCAAATAAGATTTTTTAAATATGAATATTGAACTTCGTCATCTGCGTTACTTTGTTGCTGTTGCGGAAGAGCTGCATTTCGGGCGCGCCGCTGCCCGCCTGAATATTTCGCAACCACCGCTAAGTCAGCAGATTCAGGCGCTGGAGCAACAAATTGGTGCCCGACTGCTGGCACGAACCAATCGCAGTGTATTGCTGACGGCAGCAGGAAAACAGTTTCTTGCAGATAGTCGGCAAATCCTGTCTATGGTGGATGACGCTGCCGCTCGCGCTGAAAGACTGCATCAGGGTGAAGCGGGGGAGTTGCGCATTGGTTTTACTTCGTCCGCTCCTTTTATTCGGGCGGTGTCCGATACGTTATCGCTGTTTCGCCGTGATTATCCCGATGTCCATTTACAAACCCGCGAAATGAACACTCGTGAGCAAATCGCTCCGCTCATTGAAGGAACGCTGGATATGGGATTGCTGCGTAACACAGCGTTACCGGAGACGCTTGAACACGCAGTCATCGTCCATGAACCGCTTATGGCGATGATCCCGCACGATCATCCCCTGGCAAATAACCCGAATGTAACGCTGGCTGAACTGGCGAAAGAACCCTTCGTCTTTTTTGATCCGCACGTCGGGACAGGGCTGTATGACGATATTCTCGGGCTGATGCGACGTTACCATTTGACGCCCGTCATCACTCAGGAGGTGGGCGAGGCAATGACCATCATCGGTCTGGTTTCCGCCGGTCTGGGTGTTTCAATTTTGCCTGCGTCATTTAAACGTGTTCAGCTCAACGAAATGCGCTGGGTGCCGATTGCAGAAGAGGATGCGGTTTCTGAAATGTGGTTGGTCTGGCCGAAACATCATGAACAAAGTCCAGCTGCGCGTAACTTTCGTATTCATCTGCTGAATGCTCTCAGGTGAGGGAAATTTCAGCGAAAAAGCCCGAAAAATGTGCTGTTAATCACATGCCTAAGTAAAAATTTGACGACACGTATTGAAGTGCTTCACCATAGCCTACAGATTATTTCGGAGCGCGAAAATATAGGGAGTATGCGGTGGTTGCTGAAAACCAGCCTGGGCACATTGATCAAATAAAGCAGACCAACGCGGGCGCGGTTTATCGCCTGATTGATCAGCTTGGTCCAGTCTCGCGTATCGATCTTTCCCGTCTGGCGCAACTGGCTCCTGCCAGTATCACTAAAATTGTCCGTGAGATGCTCGAAGCACACCTGGTGCAAGAGCTGGAAATCAAAGAAGCGGGGAACCGTGGCCGTCCGGCGGTGGGGCTGGTGGTTGAAACTGAAGCCTGGCACTATCTTTCTCTGCGCATTAGTCGCGGGGAGATTTTCCTTGCTCTGCGCGATCTGAGCAGCAAACTGGTGGTGGAAGAGTCGCAGGAACTGGCGTTAAAAGATGACTCGCCATTGCTGGATCGTATCATTTCCCATATCGATCAGTTTTTTATCCGCCACCAGAAAAAACTTGAGCGTCTAACTTCGATTGCCATAACCCTGCCGGGAATTATTGATACGGAAAATGGCATTGTACATCGCATGCCGTTCTACGAGGATGTAAAAGAGATGCCGCTCGGCGAGGCTCTGGAGCAGCATACCGGCGTTCCGGTTTATATTCAGCATGATATCAGCGCATGGACGATGGCAGAGGCCTTGTTTGGTGCCTCACGCGGGGCGCGCGATGTGATTCAGGTGGTTATCGATCACAACGTGGGGGCGGGCGTCATTACCGATGGTCATCTGCTACACGCAGGCAGCAGTAGCCTCGTGGAAATAGGCCACACACAGGTCGACCCGTATGGGAAACGTTGTTATTGCGGGAATCACGGCTGCCTCGAAACCATCGCCAGTGTGGACAGTATACTTGAGCTGGCACAGCTGCGTCTCAATCAATCCATGAGCTCGATGTTACATGGGCAACCGTTAACCGTGGACTCATTGTGTCAGGCGGCATTGCGCGGCGATCTGCTGGCAAAAGACATCATTACCGGGGTGGGCGCGCATGTGGGGCGCATTCTTGCCATCATGGTGAATTTATTTAACCCACAAAAAATACTGATTGGCTCACCGTTAAGTAAAGCGGCAGATATCCTCTTCCCGGTCATCTCAGACAGCATCCGTCAGCAGGCCCTTCCTGCGTATAGTCAGCACATTAGCGTTGAGAGTACTCAGTTTTCTAACCAGGGCACGATGGCAGGCGCTGCGCTGGTAAAAGACGCGATGTATAACGGTTCTTTGTTGATTCGTCTGTTGCAGGGTTAACATTTTTTAACTGTTCTACCAAAATTTGCGCTATCTCAATTTGGGCCAGGAAAGCATAACTTAGACTTTCAAGGTTAATTATTTTCCTGGTTTATATTTGTGAAGCATAACGGTGGAGTTAGTGATGCTGAAGCGTTTCTTTATTACCGGTACAGACACTTCTGTAGGGAAAACGGTGGTTTCCCGCGCATTGCTACAAGCGTTAGCCTCCCAGGGAAAAACGGTTGCGGGATATAAACCCGTAGCGAAGGGGAGCAAAGAGACACCCGAAGGGCTGCGTAATAAAGATGCCCTGGTGTTGCAGAGTGTTTCAACCATCGAACTGCCTTATGAAGCAGTTAATCCTATCGCGTTAAGCGAAGAAGAAAGTAGCGTGGCGCACAGTTGCCCAATCAATTACACCCTCATTTCAAACGGCCTGGCAAACCTGACCGATAAAGTCGATCATGTCGTGGTAGAAGGGACTGGCGGCTGGCGCAGTCTGATGAATGATTTGCGTCCACTCTCTGAATGGGTGGTGCAGGAACAGTTGCCGGTGTTGATGGTTGTCGGTATTCAGGAAGGTTGCATTAACCATGCACTGCTAACAGCTCAGGCGATTGCCAACGACGGGCTGCCGCTCATTGGCTGGGTGGCTAACCGAATCAACCCAGGACTGGCGCATTATGCGGAAATCATTGATGTGCTGGGTAAAAAACTTCCGGCACCGCTCATTGGTGAACTGCCTTATCTGCCGCGCGCCGAACAGCGAGAACTGGGGCAATACATCCGCTTAGCTATGCTGCGCAGTGTGCTGGCGGTAGATAGAGTCACGGTGTAACGTCCGCGAAATTACCGACGCAATGACGCAGGCAATCAATAAACCGGGGAGTAGCTGATACTCCCCGGTCATTTCACATATCATCAACGTCGACATAATCGGCGCGTGCGTGGTTGCTGCCAACAGTGTCGCCATCCCGGTCAATCCGAGTAAAAGCGTAATTTCTTCGCCATCAGGGAACCATAATCCCAGGCTACGACCATACAACATGCCAATGGCAAGACCGATAAATAGCGTCGGTGTAAAGACACCACCGGGTGCGCCGGAACCGCTACTCGCCAGCACGGCACACAGTTTACAAAGGAAGATCCCGGCAATGATCATTAACAGTGGTGGGGCGGTTAAAAAGGATTGTACGGTGCTATAGCCGTTGCCCCACACTGCAGGTGTGAACAGGGAAAGCAGACCCACGATCAACCCGCCTAGTGCCAGTTGCCAGGGCGGCGCAAGTTTGAGACTCACAAATCCACGATGACAGGCGTTCATTAACGTTAACAACAGTGGTCCGCACAGACCTGCCAGCACACCTGTACTGATAATCAGCGCATAGTCACGAGCCTGAACCGTCACTGAGAGTTGTACGTTGTAGAGTAACGCGTCGCTATGATTAATCAGATTGCTAACCAGCAATGCCACGACGGCGGAAATAATCACCGGGCCGAGAGAGGCCAACATCATAGTGCCAAACAGCACTTCGGCTATAAATAAACTGCCAGCAAGCGGGGCACGATAGGCCGCAGCCATTCCCGCCGCGGCCCCACAGGCGATCCATAATTTCCACTCCTGGCGTGGCGTAAAACGTTGGGCAAAACAGGAGGCGGCAAGGGCAGCTAAAAGAATCATCGCACCTTCGCGACCAATTGCACTGCCGCTGGTTACTACCAGCAGCGAGGCAAGCGATTTAACCAGGCTTGCTGCGTAATCGAACTGTCCATCGGTTTGCAACGCTTCCATGTAATCGGTCGGCGCATGAGGGCGTTGTTGGGTAAATTTCTGCCAGTCCATCAGCAACAAACCCGCCGCCAGTCCGCCGAGCGCCGGAGTTAGCAGCCGTCGCCAGGGGGAAAGGTTTGTCGCTGCATTGACCAGACTGCCGGAGTCATTATTGAGGAACAACCACTCCAGTAGCAGCATCGCATGATGAAACCCGGCAACGGCAAAGGCCGCGAGAATACCGACGACTGTTGCGATAAGCAGACGGCGGAACATAGTGCGCAGATCCGGATAGATGTGTAGATGATGCATGAGCAGAAATGGGCAATGAAACACGGGCGACTATTTTGCGACAAAAGAGGCCAGCCGCAAAAGCAGTGCGTGCTTTAAGAGATAAAAAAACGTGACACTGTAACCTATTATTGCCGGATTGCGCGTAATCGTCACCATCCGGCAATATTACGGTGATCCTATCGAAACAGCGGTTTAACCGCGACAGGAATCAACAGTTGTGATTGCCATTGCGCCAGCGTTAAGCGAGCCAGTTCACCCAGTGCACGGTAGAAAGGGTGTTCTGCTTTTTCGATAAAAACATCAAGAAAACGTGTTGACCACGGAAAAAGGTGCCATGCCAGCAATTCTTCGCATTCTGTCTGGCGACCATTCTCCGCCAACCACGCAGCCATCAACAGCAGTGAACCAAAATGATCTTCCGGTTCGTTTTGCTTCATTTCAAACTGAATGCCTTTCTCGCGCATCCACTGACGAAGTGCCAATGTTGAATCGCCAAACAGCACAGATTCGCGATCCAGCCAGACCGACCCCCACGGCGGAGACGGCAGTGCCCACGGGCCGACAAACAAACGCTGCCAGGCCTGGGCGTGAGTCTCTTCACACTGTGTCTGAAAAGCCGTCACCAGCGGCGCTAATGACGCTTCTGGTAGAGGCCACTGAGTTTCCCAGCCGTCACTGGTGAGTACCGCAACCAGAGGTGCGGCTTCCGCACTCTCTGGAGCGTAATAAAACAGCGCGCCCAACACGCGCGCCGCGACAGAAAAATTATCTTGCTGTGAAAAATGGGTCATTCCTAACATCCTGAAATGTGCGGGTTGCCCCGCACCAATTTGTTAACCTGCAATAGCCATTCCTACTGTCATGTGCAGGCCATAAAAGAGCACACGCCCGATCATCTCACCGCCAAGTATGAGGATTAGCCCCAGAATAAGTCCGGCAACGTGAGGTTCACGGCGACGAATGAGCGGGCAAAGCCAGCATCCAAGACCTGCGCATAACAATACCACACGCCAGACCTGTAAGGAGGCGTAATCTGGTACCAGTGCGCTGGCTTGTTGCACGGATGAGTGAATAGACGCCAGAGACAAACCTTGCAGCACAATCACCCCGGCACAAGCGATCAGCGCCAAAACGCTAATGATGGCAAATGGTGTGGTATTAAATGTAACGCGAGCTGCCCGCAGAATTGCGGCAGCAAGTATTGGACCGCTCAACAATACCGTCAGGAAGAAAGCCAGCGTAGTGTAACCGTTATGCCAGGTTGGCACGGTGTCGATTTGATACACGCAGGTCATCATCCAGACGAAAATGACGCCGAGCGCCATGCTGACAAGTAACCAGAGTTTCCCCAACGCTTGCGGCATTTTACCGATGACCGCCACCAGCCACCATAGTCCGCCAACGGCAAAAAATATGGAACCGGCAGCAATCTCGTTACTCAGACCAGAAGCTCCGATTCGATTCAGCGAGTTAAACGCTCGCAGTGGCGATCCCAGGTGCATGACAGAGGCAATAAACCCGATGCCCATCAACAGCCAGAGGAAAAACATGCCACGGACAATACGCTGACGGTCTGCGTCATTTTTGGCGGCGAACCAGCCAATTCCGCTAACAATCAGCGCGCCTACTACGCATTGACCCAATACGGTAAAGATAACCAGTGGCCATTCATGCCATCCATTTCCCATTTTACACTTCCTCCGGATTAGCCAGATAACCAGTGGTATCGCCGGTCGGGCGGCTGTTGGCGTTAGGTTTGATAACGATATTGGGTTTTGTGAAATGCGCGCGCGGCAGTGGCGCGACGGCAGCCAGAGTGCCGTGCTTCTGGCGCAGCTCTTCAATTGGACCGAACTCAAGTGCACGCAGCGGGCAGGATTCGACGCATATGGGTTGTTTCCCCTCGGCGACGCGCGAATAACAACCATCGCACTTCGTCATGTGCCCTTTTTCAGCATTGTACTGTGGTGCGCCGTACGGACAAGCCATGTGGCAGTAGCGGCAGCCGATACAAACATCTTCATCAACCACCACAAAGCCATCTTCACGCTTATGCATTGCGCCGCTGGGGCAGACTTTTGTACATGCGGGGTCATCGCAATGGTTACAGGAGATGGAGAGATAATAAGCGAACACGTTCTGGTGCCAGACGCCATTATCTTCCTGCCAGTCGCCGCCAGCGTATTCATAAATACGGCGGAAACTGACTTCCGGGCCAAGATCTTTAAAATCTTTGCACGCCAGTTCGCAGGTTTTACAGCCAGTACAGCGGCTGGAATCGATAAAAAATCCATATTGTGTGGTCATGGGCTACTCCTTAAACCTTTTCGATCTGGACAAGATTGCTGTGCGACGGGTTTCCCTTTGCCAGCGGTGAAGGGCGGTGAGAGGTCAGAATATTGATACTGCCGCCGTGATCGACCCGGTCACCAAACATATCCGCTTTAAGCCACGCACCTTGCCCGATGGCGGTAACGCCAGGCAGAATACGCGGAGTCACTTTTGCGGCAATCAGCATTTCTCCATTATTGTTAAATACCCGCACGGTATCGCCATGACGGATACCGCGTGCCTGAGCATCAATGGGGTTGATCCACACCTCTTGTGGGCAGGCCTGCTGTAACACATCAATATTGCCGTAGCTGGAGTGGGTACGCGCTTTGTAATGGAAGCCCGTTAACTGCAGTGGATAGGTTTTCCGCAGGGGATCGTCCCAGCCATCAAAACCTGGGGTATACGCAGGAAGGGGATGAATAATTTCATCTTTTTTCAATTCCCAGGTATCTGCAATCTTCGCCAGTCGTTCAGAATAAATTTCGATTTTCCCCGAAGGTGTTTTCAACGGGTTTGCCTGTGGATCTTCACGGAATGCGCGGAAAGCGACGTAGTGTTCTTCCGGGCATTTTTTCTTAAAGATCCCGGTCGTTTTCATCTCCTCGTAGTCGGGCATCTCAGGGTTACGTTCCTTCGTTTTCGCATGGAGATATTTGACCCATTCATGCTGACTGCGACCTTCAGTAAAGGTTTGATAAACGTCTGGTCCTAAGCGTTTGGCGACTTCACTCAGCATCCAGTAGATGGGTTTGCGTTCAAATTTTGCTGAGGTTGCGGGTTGGGCGAGGATCACATAGCCCATATTCCCTGCAGATTCATGAGAGATAAGGTCTTCTTGCTCTGTTGGCATCAGGTCGGGCAACAGGATATCGCAATACTTAGCCGAGGCCGTCATGAAGTGGTCAATGCCAACAATCATCTCGCACTTGCTGTCATCCTGAAGCACCTCATGGGTGTGATTGATGTCGCCATGTTGATTGATCAATGTGTTACTGGCGTAGCACCATAAAAACTTGATGGGGACATCCAGTTTTTCTTTTCCACGAACACCATCACGGGTCGCGGTCATTTCCGTACCATGGTCGATGGCATCTGTCCATGTAAAGACGGAAATCTGCGTTTTAACAGGATTCTCAAGCATCGGGAACCATTCTACCCCCAGATCCCAGCTACCTTCGCGTACACCTGAGTTGCCGCCGTTTATGCCGACGTTACCGGTGAGAACGGAAAGCATGGCAATAGCGCGGGACGTTTGCTCGCCGTTGGAATGTCGTTGTGGCCCCCAACCCTGACAAATATAAGCAGGTTTTGCTGAACCGATCTCTCGCGCCAACTGGATAATTTTTTCTGCCGGGATGCTGGTGATTTTTGCTGCCCATTCCGGCGTTTTAGCTATGCCGTCAGGCCCTTCGCCCAGAATATAGGCTTTATAATGCGCGTTACGTGGTGCGTTGGCGGGCAGCGTTTTTTCATCGTAACCAACACAATATTTGTCGAGAAATGGCTGATCGACCATGTTTTCAGTAATCAGTACCCAGGCAATCGCACAGGCCAGTGCGCCATCGGTGCCAGGGCGAATGGGCAGCCATTCATCTTCACGCCCGGCAGCAGTGTCGTTATAACGTGGATCGATGACGATCATGCGTGCGTTTGAACGTTCGCGGGCTTGCTCGACGTAGTAAGTGACACCACCGCCGCTCATCCGCGTTTCTGCCGGGTTATTTCCGAACATAACGACCAGTTTCGTATTGGCGATATCATCCGGGCTGTTGCCATCATTGGCACCGAACATATAACTCATTGCGGCACTGATCTGTGCGGTACTGTAGCTGCCATAGCGACTGAGAAAACCACCGCAAGAGTTCATCAGACGGTACGGGACGTTTGAGTTGGTGATGTTTCCGCCATCTACGCCTGTTCCGTACAGGACATGTACAGCCTCATTGCCGTAATCTTTCAGGATCCGCCGAAGATTATCACTGATGGTATCCAGGGCTTCGTCCCAACTTATCCGTTCAAATTTACCTTCACCGCGCTTGCCGACGCGCTTCATGGGATATTTCAACCTATCAGGATGATTCATCCGTCGGCGGATAGAGCGCCCGCGTAAACACGCTCGAACCTGATGATTACCGTAGACGTCGTCACCTGTCGTATCAGACTCCACCCAGTACACGGTGTCATCTTTCACATGCAAACGTAACAGACAGCGGCTCCCGCAGTTAACGGTGCAGGAACTCCAGACCGCTTTCTCTTCTACCGGAGCCTCTGCCGCCCGGACCATTTGGGAAAATGGCAGAGTGAAAGCACTGCTTGCCAGCGCGAGACTGCCAAGTGCGGAGGTTTTCATCAGACTTCTACGGCTGATTTCAGCCTTCATGAGCGCCTCTGTGGTATGGATTTTCATCATTACTCACTTATTGCTTTTCAAACAAAATGTCATGCCAGAATTTATGGTTGTAGTGGGTTATATTTTTTCGATCTCGACCAGATTAGTGTGCTGCGGGTTTCCCTTCGCCAGTGGTGAAGGGCGCAGAGTGGTTAGCGTATTCACACAGCCGCCATGGTCGATTTTATCGCCAGACATATTGGCCTCGTGCCAGGCTCCCTGGCCCATAGCGCTAACTCCAGGGAGAATACGTGGTGTCACTTTGGCTGGTAGCCGAACTTCGCCACGATGGTTAAACACCCGCACCATATCGCCGTTGGCAATCCCACGTTTCTGCGCATCTATAGGGTTGATCCACACCTCCTGACGGCAGGCTGCTTTCAGGACATCAATGTTGCCGTAGGTCGAGTGAGTACGGGATTTGTAATGGAAACCAAACAGTTGCAGTGGGAAGGTTCTACGTTCAGGGGAGTCCCAGCCTTCAAAGGTAGAGGCATAAACTGGCAGTGGGCTTATCACTTCATCTTTTTCCAGTTCCCAGGTACGGGCAATTTCCGCCAGCTTGCTGGAATAAATTTCAATCTTACCGGAAGGTGTTTTAAGTGGATTTGCCTCGGGGTCGTCACGAAATGCTTTGTAGGCGACAAAATGACCATTGGGATCTTTACGCTTATAGATACCCATTTTTTTCAGTTCGTCGTAAGACGGTAACGCCGGATCTTTGGCAAGCATTTTGGCGTACAGATGTTGTAACCATTGTTCCTGCGTGCGACCTTCAGTGAACTTTTGATAGACGTCAGGTCCAAGACGTTTCGCGACTTCACTCAGGATCCAGTAAATCGGTTTACGTTCGAATTTTTCGCTGGTGACTGGCTGGAGGAAAATGAGATATCCCATGTTACCGGCGTAGTCGTTAGGAATAATATCTTCCTGCTCAACGGTCATCAGGTCTGGCAGCAGAATGTCGGCATATTTTGCCGATGAGGTCATAAAGTTTTCGATGACCACAATCATTTCGCATTTCGATTCGTCTTGCAGAATTTCATGCGTTTTGTTGATGTCAGAATGCTGATTAACGAGGGTATTTCCCGCGTAGTTCCAGATGAACTTAATGGGCACATCCAGTTTATCTTTGCCGCGGACGCCGTCGCGGATTGCCGTCATTTGCGGACCATGATCGATAGCATCTGTCCAGCTGAAGCAGGAGATTGACGTTTTGACCGGATTATCCAGCACCGGCAGGCGTTCTATGGTAATGGTATAGGTCGATTCACGCGCGCCACTATTTCCGCCGCTGATGCCGACATTGCCCGTCAAAATAGGTAACATAGCAATAGCGCGTGCAGTCAGTTCGCCGTTTGCCTGGCGTTGCGGCCCCCAGCCCTGGCAGATATAAGCGGGTTTTGCTGTGCCAATTTCACGCGCCAGTTTGATGATACGGTCTACCGGGATACCGGTAATTTGCGAAGCCCACTGCGGCGTTTTCGCTGTGTTATCATCACCTTCACCAAGAATATAGGCTTTATAGTGACCATTTTTGGGTGCATCTGCGGGTAAGGTTTTTTCGTCATAGCCGACGCAGTATTTATCGAGAAAAGGTTGATCAACGAGATTTTCGTTAATCAATACCCAGGCAATACCCGCAACCAGCGCGGCATCGGTGCCCGGGCGAATAGGGAGCCATTCATCTTCACGACCAGCAGCCGTATCGGTATATCGCGGATCGATAACAATCATTTTGGCGTTCGATTTCTCGCGCGCTTTTTCAAGAAGATAAGTGATGCCACCGCCGCTCATGCGGGTTTCTGCCGGGTTGTTACCAAACATCACGACCAGCTTGCTGTTTTCAATATCCGTGGTGCTGTTGCCATCATTACTGCCGTAGGTGTAGGGCATGGCACAGGAAATTTGCGCGGTGCTGTAGGAGCCATACTGATTGAGTGAACCGCCGTAGCAGTTCATCAGGCGTTTGACCGCCGAGGCTGATGGCGAAGAGCGGGTCATATTGCCGCCAACAATCCCCGAAGAGTACTGAATATATACAGCCTCATTGCCATATTGTTCGACGGTTTTTTTCAGGCTACTGGCGATAGTATCCAGGGCTTCATCCCAGCTAATCCGTTCGAATTTGCCTTCACCGCGTGTACCCACGCGTTTCATTGGGTAATTCAAGCGATCGGGATGATTAATACGCCGGCGGATGGAGCGACCGCGCAAACAGGCGCGTACCTGATGGTTGCCGTACTCATCGCTGCCGGTATTGTCAGTTTCCACCCAGGTCACTTCATTATCTTTAACATGTAGACGAAGTGCACAGCGGCTACCACAGTTGACGGAACAGGCACCCCAGATCACTTTTTCGCTGGCCTGTTGTACCGTTGCCGCTGCACTGCGCAGGGTGAACGGTAAAGAAAAACCGCCTGCAGCCAGCGCCAGAGAACCTATCGCGGTTGATTTAACGAGTGTTCTGCGGCTGATGCCCACCATTCGGTCATTTTTGGACATAACTCACTCCCTGTTCTTTATCGTTATATAAATGTTTATATATTGAATATTTAGCGCGCTAACAATAGAGGGAGTCTACCCATTTTGGGTTAAGAATTATTAATCCATATCAATAGAAGGGTATGAGTAATAAGGTGGGATTATGTTGTATGTTCAAATCGCCGGATGTGTCGTATCCGGCGTTCAGTCGATAATGTATTACTGCGGTTCGGCAGGCGCGCCATCCTGGGTAGACTGCGCGGGAGCAGAGACGTTACCGCTGGTGGTGCGGGTATAGAGAATTTTATGCGTATCATTAGCGCAATGGCCGACGACCTGGGAATCAGGCTGATCAACCTGGTCATTGGGTACAATACTTAACGTGAAGCTGCTTTCGGGTACGCCATTATTGATAATGCGCTGTGATATATCGCTCTGTATGCGCTCACAGGATCCCGGCGCGGCGAGTACCACGGGTGAGGCGAGGGCGAGCAGAAGCGCGGCACAGCAGGTTGAGAGTTTCATCATAAGCTCCTTACGCGAAGATAACTTCTTTAAGCATAGCATTTAACGTGTAAAGTACTGTATTTGCTACTATGATTGAGAATCATCTCTACTCTCTGGTGACTGTTGTGAAATACAAATTACTACCATGCTTACTCGCGATATTCCTCACAGGATGTGACCGCACAGAGGTAACACTTTCATTTACCCCTGAGATGGCCAGTTTCTCTAATGAATTCGATTTTGATCCGCTGCGTGGTCCGGTAAAAGATTTCACTCAGACATTAATGGATGAGCAAGGTGAAGTGACGAAACGTGTTTCTGGGACTTTGTCGGAAGAAGGCTGTTTTGATTCACTCGAATTACTGGATCTGGAAAATAATACCGTGGTCGCTCTGGTACTGGACGCCAATTATTACCGTGATGCCGAGACGCTGGAGAAGAGAGTACGTTTACAGGGAAAATGCCAGCTAGCAGAATTACCTTCTGCCGGGGTGAGTTGGGAAACCGATGATAATGGCTTCGTGATTAAAGCCAGCAGCAAACAAATGCAGATGGAATATCGCTATGATGATCAGGGTTATCCGCTGGGTAAAACCACGAAAAGTAACGACAAAACATTATCTGTCAGCGCCACGCCATCAACGGATCCGATCAAAAAATTAGATTACACAGCGGTTACTTTACTGAATAATCAACGGGTTGGTAATGTAAAACAGAGCTGTGAATATGACAGTCACGCTAATCCGGTGGACTGTCAGCTAATCATTGTTGATGAAGGAGTAAAACCCGCCGTCGAACGGGTTTACACCATCAAAAATACGATCGATTATTATTAATGCTATTGTGCGGTCGGCTTCAGGAGAGTCTGACCCGGTGTTTTGTGCTCTGCCAGATACTGATGCTGGAATATACACATGCGAATGGCATTACGATATTGACCATTAATAAAGAACTCGTGCATCAATTCACCTTCAACCGAAAAGCCAAGCTTGCGGTAAATGTGAATCGCTTTTTCATTCTCTTTATCAACGATCAGATACAGCTTATAGAGATTGAGAACGGTAAAGCCATAGTCCATTGCTAATTTGGCGGCACGGGTTGCCAGACCTTTCCCCTGATACTCCGGGGAGATAATTATCTGAAATTCTGCGCGGCGATGAACATGGTTAATTTCCACCAGCTCCACCAGACCGGCTTTTTCGCCGTCACATTCCACCACAAAGCGCCGTTCGCTCTGATCGTGAATATGCTTATCATACAGATCAGAGAGTTCAACAAAGGCTTCGTAGGGTTCCTCAAACCAGTAACGCATCACACTGGCGTTGTTGTCGAGTTGATGTACATAGCGTAAATCTTCACGCTCCAGCGGGCGTAGCTTAACACTGTGGGCGCTTGGCATAACGTGTCCTTACATTCCTTAAATCAATAACAGGTTAGGGGGTAATAACGCGGCCAGTTCGACGGTCCAGGCAGCGCAAAGTATTGGGCTCCCAGTAGGCATTGATGTTGGCGCTTTGCTCACATTTATCGCGGTTATCAAAAGCGGCGTCGGCTTTATCCCACTCTTTTTCAGTGCGTTTATTCACTTTCTGGCGCAGATTGCGCGTGTCATTCCATTGCTCTTTTTCCATAGCGGCGTGCTGGCGGCTTTGTGCACTGTCGCCAGACTCAATCACCAGTTTGTTAGTTTCGGCATGAACAGTTGTGCTCAATGCCAGTGCGCAAGGCAGCAGAATAGCGAGCAGGCCGATTCGTTTGCTGAGAGTGATTTTCATAATTCATTCCCTGTATGAATGATTAAAGGTGATTCTACACCATCCACTGCGGACGCAAAACGTACCAGGAGGGTGTTTATATTGATGATATTATGTCGCCCTATAACTATACATGATGTCAATAAGAGACAAAGATGATTAAAACAACGTTACTATTTTTTGCTACTGCGCTGTGTGAAATTATTGGATGCTTTCTGCCCTGGTTGTGGTTAAAACGAAACGCCAGTATCTGGCTGTTGCTTCCGGCGGGGATTTCACTGGCGCTGTTTGTCTGGTTGTTAACGTTGCATCCAGCGGCGAGTGGGCGTGTTTACGCGGCTTATGGTGGCGTTTATGTCTGCACGGCGTTGATGTGGCTGCGCGTTGTGGATGGCGTGAAACTGACTCTTTATGACTGGACGGGTGCGTTGATTGCGCTTTGCGGCATGTTGATCATTGTTGCGGGCTGGGGGCGCACGTAGGAACATAAATCCATTTTATCAATAAGATAAGAGGAAGTGTCAGCTGACAAAAGGTATTCTATTTCATCTTTTGTCAACCATTCACAGCGCAAATATACGCCTTTTTTTGTGATCACTCCGGCTTTTTTCGATCTTTATACTTGTATGGTAGTAGCTCAGTTGCGTAGATTTCATGCATCACGACAAGCGATGCAAGGAATCGAACATGAAGATCGTAAAGGCTGAAGTTTTTGTTACCTGTCCGGGGCGTAATTTCGTCACATTAAAAATCACCACTGAGGACGGTATTACGGGCCTTGGGGATGCCACCCTCAATGGACGTGAGCTTTCCGTGGCCTCTTATTTGCAGGATCACCTTTGTCCGCAGCTTATTGGTCGCGATGCGCACCGTATCGAAGATATCTGGCAGTTTTTCTATAAAGGTGCTTACTGGCGTCGCGGTCCGGTTACGATGTCGGCCATTTCAGCGGTTGATATGGCGCTGTGGGATATTAAAGCCAAAGCTGCCAACATGCCGCTTTACCAGTTACTCGGCGGCGCGTCTCGTGAAGGGGTGATGGTTTATTGCCATACCACCGGTCACAGTATTGATGAAGCTCTGGATGATTATGCCCGTCATCAGGAGCTGGGATTCAAAGCCATCCGCGTGCAGTGCGGAATCCCTGGTATGAAAACCACCTACGGCATGTCGAAAGGTAAAGGTCTGGCTTATGAACCCGTAACCAAAGGACAGTGGCCGGAAGAGCAGCTGTGGTCGACGGAGAAATACCTCGATTTCATGCCGAAATTGTTTGACGCGGTACGTAACAAGTTTGGTTTTAATGAACATTTGCTGCATGACATGCACCATCGCTTAACGCCTATTGAAGCGGCGCGCTTTGGTAAAAGCATTGAAGATTATCGCATGTTCTGGATGGAAGACCCGACGCCTGCAGAAAACCAGGAATGCTTCCGTCTCATTCGCCAACATACCGTCACACCCATCGCAGTGGGTGAAGTCTTCAACAGCATCTGGGACTGCAAACAACTGATTGAAGAGCAACTCATCGATTATATCCGCACCACGCTGACCCATGCAGGCGGAATTACCGGTATGCGCCGGATTGCCGATTTTGCTTCGCTGTATCAGGTACGTACTGGCTCACACGGTCCTTCCGATTTGTCACCAGTCTGCATGGCTGCAGCGCTGCACTTTGATCTGTGGGTCCCCAATTTCGGTGTCCAGGAATACATGGGTTATTCCGAACAAATGCTCGAAGTCTTCCCGCACAACTGGACTTTCGATAACGGCTATATGCATCCGGGAGACAAACCGGGTCTTGGCATCGAATTCGATGAAAAGCTGGCGGCGAAATATCCCTATGAACCTGCTTATCTACCAGTCGCACGTCTGGAAGATGGCACGCTGTGGAACTGGTAAGGAGTAAGATAATGAAAAGCATATTAATTGAAAAACCGAATCAACTGGCGATTGTCGAACGTGAAATACCCACCCCGTCAGCGGGTGAAGTACGAGTAAAAGTGAAACTTGCCGGAATTTGTGGTTCAGATAGCCATATTTATCGTGGGCATAATCCTTTTGCGAAATATCCGCGCGTCATTGGACATGAATTCTTTGGCGTCATTGATGCGGTGGGTGACGGCGTGGAAAGCGCCAGAGTCGGTGAACGTGTTGCTGTCGATCCGGTGGTCAGCTGTGGGCATTGCTATCCGTGCTCTATAGGTAAACCGAACGTTTGTACGACACTTGCTGTATTAGGTGTGCACGCTGACGGTGGTTTCAGTGAATATGCCGTGGTTCCGGCAAAAAATGCGTGGAAAATTCCTGAAGCAGTGGCCGATCAATATGCGGTGATGATCGAACCTTTTACCATTGCGGCTAACGTAACCGGACATGGTCAACCGACTGAAAATGATACCGTTCTGGTTTATGGTGCCGGTCCAATCGGCCTGACGATCGTTCAGGTATTAAAAGGCGTCTATAACGTTAAAAATGTGATTGTTGCCGATCGCATTGATGAACGACTGGAAAAAGCGAAAGAGAGCGGGGCAGACAGGGCGATTAATAACAGCCAGACACCGCTTGGCGAGATTTTCGCTGAAAAAGGCATCAAGCCGACATTAATTATCGATGCGGCTTGTCATCCTTCTATCCTGAAAGAGGCCGTAACGCTGGCTTCTCCAGCGGCACGTATTGTATTGATGGGCTTCTCCAGTGAACCGTCTGAAGTGATTCAGCAAGGAATTACCGGAAAAGAACTCTCTATTTTCTCTTCACGCTTAAATGCAAATAAATTTCCGGTTGTTATCGACTGGTTAAGTAAAGGGTTAATTAAACCAGAAAAATTAATTACCCATACGTTTGATTTCCAGCATGTTGCTGATGCCATTAGTTTATTTGAACAGGATCAAAAACATTGCTGCAAAGTCTTACTCACTTTTTCTGAATAATACCAATAACGGCGAGTAAGTAGTACGCATCTTACCTCTTTTTTAGAGATAACCATTATGACAATAGAAAAACATGAAAGAAGCACTAAGGATTTGGTGAAAGCAGCAGTATCGGGATGGCTGGGCACTGCGCTTGAATTTATGGATTTCAAGAGTCATACGTGTCAACTATTTGATAAATATTAAATTAATTTTTCATTGCTTCGTTATGGGGCATGGTTGGGGCAAACTCGCTTAACTGTGTATTTAACAAAGCTACCTGTGCATTATTGTTTTCAGACATCCATTTTCCGTATACCTGAAATACCATTTGCGCATCTGCATGGCCCATCTGGTTTGCTATAAATGCCGGATTAGCACCAGCTGTCAGCGACCAGCAGGCATAAGTATGTCTCGACTGATATGATTTTCGATGGCGGAGTCCGGCACGTTTTATCGCTGCGTCCCACATCTGCCTTATTGAGTCAACGGTAAAATGGTCACCATAATTTTTTACTCTCGCTGACACTTCAGGTTGAAAAACAAAGGTGCATTTATGTTTTTCTGTTCTGCCATACTCTCTGAGGTGAACATCAATGATATGCTCTTTGCTCAGTCTCGTTAATGTCATCTGACTCCGGAGAGCGTCGATTGCTGGCTTAATAAGATGAATGACCCGATTGGTTCCCGCCTGTGTTTTTGGTACCGTGAAACGGTCTTTTGCTAAATTTCTCCTGATCATCATTGTTCCATTTTTCAGATCTATGTCCTCCCATCCAAGTGCACACAGCTCACCAGGGCGAACGCCAGTATAAACAGAAACACACCATAAATTTTTGGCTTGCTGATTTCTGCACGCATCGATAAGACGGATGAATTCCTCCCGCGAAAGAGGATCCGGAATGGTTCTTGATTCCTTTAATGGCGAGATCCCCTTAAACGGGTTATCTGCCAGGTAACCGTTATCAACACCAAACTGGAACACGGCGTTAAGATTTGTCATGTAATTATTTACAGTTACAGCCGATCTCCCTGGTTGTGTAACAATATAGTTACTTTTGGGGATCTGGTATCCAGTCAGTAGCTCTTTACGAACCTCCAGTAATTTTTCTTTATTAATCGATGAGGCAAGATTTTTTTCACCGATTATGCTCAGGATATTTTTGATGACGGCACGGTATGTGTTGAGTGATGTTTTTGCGACTTCAGTTTCTTTCAGTGCCAGAAATTTTTCAGCCAGTTCTTTTATGGTTAAATCTTGTCGAGTCTCACCAAATTTTTCCAGATTGCGTGAGGAGGGAAACTGTTTTGCATAGTCGAAAACACCAGTTTTTATTGCGTAACAAACAGAGGCGCGTAGCTCACCTGCAACGCGCCTGTTTTTTGCTGTGTCAGGAACCCCCAGGTTTTCCCTGACTCTTACGCCTTTATAAACAAACCAGATACGTAATTTCCCTCCATGGTTTTCCACGCCTGTCGGATATTTCATTTCAACTTCTCTCATTAGTTAGTGTGGCTTTTAGTCAAGTAAGATGACGTCTTGGTCTTGCTGATGCCTGGCGCTCAATCCAGCGATCAATTTCTTCCAGGTTGTAAAAGCATGGACTGTTATCCCATGGCATACCGTCATGAGCGACATGCTTATATTCCCTTCCTTCCATAAACGATTTTTCCCGGGCCTTTTTTAACGTACCTTTTTTTATTCCTTTCAGCGCAATTAACTGCTCTTCGGATACCCATTTGCCGGGAGAGACAATCATGATTACTTCGCTCATCGATTTCTTTATCTCTTACATCAGACGAGCGCCGGTTGCAGAATACCAGTCACAACCGGCGACAGTTGAACATTAAGAATCAGCCTGACTCGGGATCAGTTTTTGCCAGATAACTGAAACGTATTTTGCCTGGTAACGGGCGTCATCAAGTGCATTATGGCGCTCACCTTCGAATGGAATAGCCGTTCTGGCATCGAAGTCTATGGCTTTCCCCAGCTCAACGATTGTGCGTACATCGCGATCGTTGTAGTAACGCCACGGGCAGGGGATCCCCTGCCGTTCGTATGAACGGCGCAAAATCGTGTTGTCGAAGTTGGCTCCATTTCCCCAAACCTGAACAAAAAATTCACCGGAGTTTTCGTCGATAAATTCCCGCAATTGTAACAGTGCATCATCTAACGGGATTTCATCGGTCATAATGGCCGATTGCGCTTCGCGTGATTGCTTAAGCCACCATTTAATGGTGTCCCGATCAATGACTCCGCCAGCAGTTTCCAGATCGATAGTCTTACTAAATTCCGGTCCCATATCTCCGGTTTGCGGATCGAAAAATATTGCACCTATTGAGATGATCGGGGCATCAGGATTTTTTCCCATGGTTTCAAGGTCGATCATTAGATGGTCACACGTCCTGCTGGTGGATGTGATTTCGTGATGACCGTTCACCTTAATTGAGTGATCTGCCGTCTCGCCAGTTTCATTATCGCTATCGTGATGCTGATTGCCGCCAGCGTTCTCCTTGTGTGGATGTTCAGCGCCTTCCATTTCCTCCGGATCATCTTCCTGAACTTCAACCTGATACTCTTCATCGAATGTTTCTTGGTATGTTGCGTCGCCCATCACCGCGCCACAATCAGGGCAGTTGCCGCCGCCGGTCTGACCGCAAGCGGTGCAGACTTTTTCCACTTCCTGTTGCGCCACTGATTCAGGCTGTTTCGTTTCTGGCTCGTTTTGTAACGCATTTGGGCTGTTTTGTTCCGCTTTTTGGTAGTTCCGTTCCGATTCATGCTGGTTCTGGTTCACAGAATCGCGGGTCTGGATCCCCTTAACCCATTTCGGATCATTCGGGTCACTAATCCCTTCAACAAATTCACCACGTGATGCAGCAAGCAACTTATCGGCGTCAGGCTGGCTGATATTGGCTGCCTGCATAATTTTGTTTACTTCGTCAGCGGTAACTTTTATCGGCTCTGGTTGTTCTGAATCTTCAGCGGTATCTACATTTTGCGGTAAGCCCGTGTATGTGCCATTTTTTCGGGCAAAATATTCTTCTTTTGTGATTTCAGTGGCGCCAGCAGCCAGTGCCTTATCCAGACCAGAAAGTTTGTTTGCGCGACCGTATTTTTCTCCGTCCTTATCTGCGAAGAGGAAATAGAACGGCCCCTCACGCTCTACAGATGGTTCAGCTTCCGGTGCGGTTTCATTTTTTGGGATATCAGATACCTCAGTTTCCACTGCATCAGTTTGTGTTTCTGATGACTTGAGAACATCAACAGTGCCCAGGTCTGTTTCTTCATTCTCAAACACGCCCTTTGTCGTCAGGTATTCGCAGATATATTTGTTCAGTGCTACGGGATCTTTGTGAATGTCGATCGGACGCTCACGGACAAGGCCAAAAATAGTTTGGCGGTCGTAGCGAAGGGCATCAGGCTGTTTGCGTATTGATGCCGAGATACGCTTCCAGTCTTCGCGGTCGTTGTCGATAACTTCATTTTTTGCCCAGCGATGGATGCTGCCGTCAATGTTTCCGGCATCCACATCACCAGGCCAGAGAGCGTAGGCCAGTTCGTCATCCAGTGTTTTCCATGTCTGCTTGTATTCGCGATGAATGGCAGCAATGACCGGGCTGATTTTTCCTGTTGAATTTTCAGTGTACTGTTGATTGGCTCTGGCGCGGGCGAGATCAACAACAGACGTGTATTTTCCGGTTTCCTTGCGTTCACCTTCGCGACGTTTTTTCCAGATGCGCATCTCTGCCTGAATTTCGGGCCATTTAGCACCAGGAATACATTTATGCTTAACCCACCCAATGGCGTGCAACTTAAGCTCCGGATACATGGCGTTAACTTCTGGCATTTTCATCAACGCTTCAACGATATGTCCGTTGAATGTTGCCATGTCTTCCTGCAACAATTCCTGTGCGCTAATAACCATATCAACGGTGATGTTTTCACATGTGTCGAACTTAACCATGACAGCGTTCTGTACTTCAGGGGCCAGCTTGTCAAAAGTGACGTTCATCGGATCGGATTCAGTCTCAACCGGGACAAAAGAAGCAGACTCCTCATCCCAGCGGTTTTCCTGCATATATTCAGCATCCCATGAATCGAGGGCAGGGCGGGGTATACCAGGTTTATCCTCGCAGACAATAAATTTATAAGCGCAGTCCTGAGCAGCCGGATAATGTTCCAGGAATTGCCAGTGAAATTTTGCTCGAGCACGGCGTTCGTCGCCAGCTTCAATGGCTGTGGCTACAGCCACAGCGCCTTCTTCCCTTGTTGCCAGTTCGTCAGGAATAGCGGCGCAAATAAAGACTTTACTCATTTTGTTTTAACCTCATGACAGATTTAAGGATGAACAAATCCCTGCCATTGCTGGCATATAAGAATGAAACCGGATATTTATTACGGAACTGTTTTAAAGACCTGCCGGGATTTCGATATTATCCTGGTGAATAACTTTATCGACCGGGTAACAGTTACCGGGAATTTTCTGTTCGGTTGCTGCAGTCATACACTCCTGCATTGTCCTGTGAACACTGACTGCAATATCAACTGGCACTCCGGAAACAAGAAAAACTGTCAGAACAAGCGCAAATGCTGAATTCATTGTGCACATCCTTTTGGCATCAGACGTAAACGAGCCAGCATTGAAACAATGCATATTTTATTTAATAGCTCCCGTTCTTGTTTTCTCTTGTTAATGGCATCTTCAGTAAATACAGGGTTACTGATAGTGACACCAATTTCAAAACAACCTTCAGACGTATTAACGTTTGGTAATAACGTTTTCATTATCGCGCCCTCAACAATGAGTTTTGTGATGCGGTGCCTGGTGCCTCCAGGTGACGTTAACCAGTTAACAATTAACGCCGGATACAGAGAATCCACCCATAACACTGTTTTTGGTTTTAACTGTTCCGCGTGCGCTCAGCCGCATTCACCACATCACAAAATTCACTTTAAAAAGGGCGGCAGAGCAGTCACGGAGTAAAACTGATACCGCCAAACGTCACCAGAAAATTGATAACAGATGGCGTTGCAGCGGGGTTGTCACTTAAGCGTATGGTCAACCTGACAACCCGGTGTCCTCAACGGGGAAGGAATAACCCCGCCATACTTACCGCCGCGCCATTTCGCGGGTTGCCACAACCGGAAGCGCACGGTCGACGAAAATTTAACGACAGGCTATCTATGAACCAGCTACCTCGCCGTGCGCTTTCGCGTTATGGTCTGACTTTTCAGGGAAATATCCTTTCAGTAAACTGTCAGTGCCGGATGCTCACCCGTGTCCGGCGCACGCACTCCACCTCACCCGTGGAGAACTCCTTAATTACCAACCTTAGCTTCGTTGGTTAGCTATTAACGCGGGTATGTAATCATTCTGGCAATGCTTAATGCCGCTGCTTTTTCCAGATTGGTGATATCCTGCTCCAGAGAGAACATATTTTCAGCCTGCTTAGCCCTGGCTTCATTAGCCCATTTCAGATCCTGCGCTGCATTAATTTTCTGGTGCATCCACTCATAAAGTTCATCATCGGTATAGTCTGGCGCGATGATAACGGGTTCTCGTTTCTGCATACTGATTCCTTGCGGTGCTGTTTCGCTTATCAGCCGTTAGATTTTGCCGAACTGGAAAGCGCCTGTTTAAATTCGCTGAAGCTGAGAGCTTCTTCGCCTTCGGCAAGGCCTTCGAAGTATTCTTCGTAAGCCTTTTCCATGATTGTGTCGAAATCCATATCACCCACCTGAATTTCTTTCCAGCCAGCGACGCGCTCCAGATTCGGTTTTAAACGTTTTGCTTTTGGTATACGTCATTGCGGTGAACGTGCCGTCCTGGTTTGGAAACACGCCGTACACCAGAGATTCGTTGTTGCCAAGATCGATAGTATCCATGCTGACCTCATTTCCCCTTAACGCCGGGGTAGCGGAACTGTTTGCTGAGAACACCGTGCGGTGTCTTGATGGAAAATAATTTAGAATAACCTAACATGAGAGGCAAGTGTTTTTTGTTAGATTGATCTAACAAAAAGGGTGGGCGCAACTAATCACTTGAAAAGAATGTTATTTTATTGATTTATTTTTACGCGCTTTAAGCATTTCTTCGAAGAGTTTGTTGAAGTTTTCTACTCTTGCGCGCATTTCAGACAGCAAGGCTTCCTGCTCGGAAGATGGAAGAGCATCGAATAATTCGATCAATTCTTTGTGGTTGGGAGTTAGCTCTGTTTCCACATGAAGTTCTTGTGCAGGCACTGGTGCCTTGTCTTCGTCACCAAACATTAGCCATGTAGGTGAGCACTTCAGAGCATCCGCTAAAGCAAACAATCGTTTTCCGACTGGCTGGGTTTCGTCTCTTTCCCATTGTGAAATTGTGACGTGAGCAACTCCAGCGAGGCGCGCGGCTTCTCGTTGTGTTAAGCGTAATTCTTTTCGTCGCGCCAGAACTCGCTGGCCCAGGGTTCTTGTATCCATAGTTAGGTAATTCTAATTTTTCTTGACTTAGGTATCCCGCGCACAATAATGTTAGAAAAATCTAACAAGAGGGGGATTTGATGCTTAAAGTTGACGCAATTACTTTTTTTGGCAGCAAAACAAAGCTTGCCAATGCCGCAGGAGTGAGGCTGGCAAGTGTTGCTGCTTGGGGGATACTGGTTCCTGAAGGTCGCGCGATGCGTCTACAGGAGGCATCTGGCGGGGAGCTTCAGTATGATCCCAAAGTTTATGATGAATATCGTAAGACGAAGCGGGCGGGGTGGTTGAACAATGAAAATCACTCCTGAACAGGCTCGTGAGGCTCTGGATGCCTGGATATGTCGACCAGGAATGACACAGGAGCAGGCGACGATATTAATCACTGAAGCATTCTGGGCTTTGAAAGAGCGCCCGAACATCGATGTTCAGCGTGTCACAGATGAAGGTGGCGCGGTTGATCAGCGAGCGCTTGGTGTTAATCGAGTGAAGATATTCGAACGCTGGAAGGCTATCGACACCAGGGATAAGCGTGAAAAGTTCACGGCGCTAGTGCCTGCGATTATGGAGGCTATCCGGATTAGTGATTTCAGGTTGTATCGTGAAATTATTGACGGAAAAAGCATCACGTGCATGATCGCCGGGTTAAACAAAGAATATGGCGATGTGGTGGAGTCCGGACTGCTTTTTGCTGATCCTGCCGTAGTGGATCGTGAAACTGACGAACTTATAGAAAAAGCAATTGCTTTCAAGCTTGCGTATCGACAGCAATACCAACAAAAAGCTGGATGGAATTATGAGCCTTCTTTTTGCTGAACGCCCACTGGTTATAAACACGCAGCTGGCAATGAAAATTGGCTTAAACGAAGCCATTGTTTTGCAACAACTGCACTACTGGTTGAGAGATACCAACTCCGGCATGGAATGTGATGGTGTTCGCTGGATTTATAACACAACGGAACAATGGCTGGAACAGTTCCCATTCTGGTCAGAGTCAACGTTAAAGCGCGCGTTTGCAAGTCTGAAAACGCTGGGGCTTTTGCGTTGTGAAAAGCTCAATAAATCAAAGCGCGATATGACCAATTTCTACACGATCAACTATGGGAGCGAGCTTTTAGATGGTGGCAAATTGAGCGAATCCATCGGTTCAAAATGCGCCGCTCCATCAGGTCAAAATGACACGATGGAAGAGGTCAAAATGAAACGCTCCATTGATTCAAAACGACCCAATGTCATCGGGTCAAAATGGCCTGATGATCTTACAGAGAATACAACAGAGATTACTACAGAGAATAAAAACACTTTTCGTCCGGAAGCTTCGCAACCGGACCCGCAGACGACTGAACAGGATTTTTTAACCCGGAACTCCGACGCGGTTGTGTTTAGTGCGAAAAAACGCCAGTGGGGTAGCAGGGAGGATTTGGCGTGTGCGCAGTGGATCTGGGGGCGGATCGTGGGTCTCTACGAACAGGCAGCCAGTGATGATGGCGAGATCATGCGACCAAAAGAGCCTAACTGGACTGCCTGGGCCAATGACGTGCGCACAATGCGGATGCTGGATGGCAGAAGCCACAGACAAATTTGCGAAATGTTTGGTCGGGTTCAGCGAGATCCATTCTGGGTAAAAAACATCATGAGCCCGTCAAAGCTCCGCGAAAAATGGGACGAACTGGTCATCCGCCTGGGACGTTCACCTGTACAGCGTTGTGTTAATCATATTTCTGAACCGGATACAGAAATTCCGCCTGGTTTCAGAGGATAAGTGTTGATTTCAGGTCATGAGGTAATTTTAAGGGGGACTTGTGGCAAAAGTTTTTACACAAGAAGAGCGGGAAAAAATTAAATGGCAGGTGGTGGAACTCGTGCGCCAGAGCGGCCGTGAGACGTTACGGCAACTGGAAGCTAAAACAGGTGCGACTAGATATCTGATGAGCGTTCTTGCCAGAGAGCTGGTAGCCAGTGGCGATGTATACAACTCCGGCTACGGGTTATTCCCCTCTGAACAGGCGCGTAAGGACTGGCAAAACGCCCGCAAAAAACTCTCGAGGGCAAAGGTGAAGAAACCTGCTGTGGTTGATCCGGACCTTATCTGGTCATCACCTGACGGAGAAACACGTCGCTACGACAGTCGCCTAAACATAATCTGTCGCGAGTGCCGGAAGAGCGAAGTTATGCAGCGCATACTGGCTTTCTATCAGGGTAATTTTCAGGACGTGGCGCAGTGAGTGCACCGGCAACCATTCTTGATATGTGCTGTGGCAGCCGCATGTTCTGGTTCGATAAGTCTGACGAACGGGCGATATTTAGCGATATCAGAAAAGAAGGATACACATTACGCAATGGGAGACGCTTGATTATCAGCCCTGACATTATCGCAGATTTTCGTGCATTATCATTTGCAGACGCATCTTTTTCGATGGTTGTATTAGACCCTCCGCATCTTGAGCGTGTTGGTGATAACGCCTGGATGGGAAAGAAATATGGACGGCTGAATAAAGATGCCTGGCGTGATGATTTGCGACAGAGATTTAAAGAAGCTTTTCGGGTGTTGAGGCCGCACGGCGTTCTGATTTTTTAATGGAATGAAACGCAAATACCGGTAAGCCAGATTCTGGCACTGACAGATAGAAAGCCTGTTATCTGTCAACGAACAGGGAAAAAACGATAAAACCCACTGGATTATTTTTATGAAAGAGGCATCCAGTGAGTAGATTCGTAAGGTTACAGATACGTATATCTGAATAATTAAATTCAGTTCTGTAAATAAAACTTAATCCTTAACCGGATGGATTTCTGCACCCTCAGAACATCAGGAGGCCGCCCGAAAGGGCGGTAGTGAAATGCGAAAGTTCAAAATTATTATTGAAACGGGAATAGCTGGTGGAGATTTTGAGGATGTATTCGAAGTGGACGATGACGCAACACCTGATGAAATTCATGACGGAGCATAAGAAATTTTCTTTAACTACTGCAATTACTCATACCACGAAATAAAAGACGATGAGGAAGAACAAAGTGGCTGATTTTTGTTCAGCTAAATATAACATCAGTTTTGAAGAGCGGGATGAACTATTAATGGACTATGGTGAGTTACGCGGTGGAAGTGCTGCTGATGTCGAATCCTAGCGTGATGACTATGAAGCGGGAAAAACTCCGGTCGAAGCATATTGTGATGAGTGGGGCGATGAATGAGCGAGATTAATTATCAGGAAGGGCATGAAACGGCGGGGCAAGCAAAACCAGTGACATGGCGATATCGCTACGTGAAAAAAGGCGTTACGGACTTTCAGGGGAAGTAGTGGTCTGGTGACTGGAAATATGTACCGAAAAAAGAGGATTGTAACGACAGGCCGAACTATCAAATTCAGGCCTTATTCACTGCCTCACCAGTCCCGGTTACATCAGAAGAATTGGTTAAAGCTGTGCACTTTTATGAACAACTAAAACGCGAAAATCCACCAACATCCGGCAACTAGATTAATGGGTTAACTATGTCGGTTAAACGACCAGCCAACTGAAAAAGCGGAAACCTGATTACAGGTTGCCAGATAAGGCAATGAGCTACCTGGCGCGGAACGGACTGATAAGTATGGGGAATGTTTTACGATGAACCTTTAGACTAAAGAGTTTGTAACGCTATGTAAGTGATTTTTTCTGGTTTAGATATTTATATGTCCGGCCAAATTGAGGTGTGTTTAAATGTAATTGCACATTGATTGTAGGAGGAATAATGAAAAACGCATTGCAGTTTTTGTTTGTTGCGTTCTGGTTGTTCGCATCATGTATGCCCATCATCTTCACAGCAAGGTATATGGAAAAAGTTGATGTTTTGATATTAATATTTGGATATATAAATGCCCTTTTTTTAGGGGTGTTCATGGCGGTCATGTGCATTGAATACTGGCGGTAAATACAGCGAACTCCATTGGTTTAGTTGGATATTTACTGTGCTGGACAAAAACGGTTTGCGGGGAAATCTTAGTTAAGTAGAATGACTGCGGGTGCTTGAGGCTATCTGCCTCGGGCACGAACACCAACGGCAGGTAGAGAAAAGCCCCAGTTAACATTACGCGTCCTGCAAGACGCTTAACATTAATCTGAGGCCAATTTCATGCCAGACACATGTAGGTTAGCCTCTTACGTGCCGAAAGGCAAGGAGAAGCAGGCTATTGTTAACACCAAGCTGTAATGTCCCCTTTGAACCATTCTAAAATGTCCCCAGACAATTCTCTGGGGGATTTTTCATGACCAAAGAAACTGTTACGATGAGTCATAAGGAACTCCACCGACTTCAGATTATTCAGGAGTCAATTAATCGACATATTACTCAGGAACAAGCTGCGGCACGCATTGGCATTTCTATTCGGCAGGTTAAACGTCTGGTGCAACGGTATAGAAATGAAGGGCCTTCTGGTCTGGTTTCCCACCGACGTGGAAAGCGTCCTAATAATTCCTTTTCTACTGAATTCAGAGCAACAGTAATTTTACTCCTCAAAGGCCGTTACGCTGATTTTGGACCTACGTTTGCGTGCGAAAAATTGCGCGAGATACACGGTTTATCTTTATCCGTTGAAACTCTCAGAAAGTGGATGATAGAAGAGGGGGGTATGGCGTGAACGCCGTCGTAAAATTGCCCGTATATATCAACGCCGCATGCGACGACCATCTTACGGTGAACTGATCCAGATTGATGGCTCACCTCATGACTGGTTTGAAAATCGAGGCCCCAGATGTACACTGATCGTTTTCATTGATGATGCCACCAGTGCGTTGATGGCGTTGCGTTTTGTGCCTGCTGAAACAACCCGGGCTTACATGGAAACCCTCCGGGGTTACCTTAATGATCATGGCGTACCGCTCGCTCTCTACTCTGATAGACACAGTATATTCAGGGTAAATAACCCAGAGCGGGAAGGTGAGCTGACCCAGTTCACTCGTGCGATAAAGACACTGGGCATCGAGCCAATCCATGCCAACAGCCCGCAGGCAAAAGGGCGGGTAGAGCGCGCCAATCAGACACTACAGGACAGGCTGGTCAAAGAAATGCGGCTTCAGAATATCAGTGATATTGAAACAGCAAATGCATGGTTGCCGACCTTTATTGAAGCCTATAACAACCGGTTCGCTACGTCGCCTCGTACTACTGATAATGCTCATCTTGATGTGCACCATTCTGAAGAGGAACTGGGTTATATCTTCAGCCTACAGGCGAAGCGCGTTCTGTCTAAAAATCTCACTTTCCAGTACAAAAGCAGTGCGTTTCAGGTACGCAGTGAGGGCCGGGGATATCGACTTAGGCATTCGGTTGTTACTGTATGCGAGAACTTTGACGGTGAAATTAACGTTCTGTATGACGGGAAAGCGCTGGGCTGGGAAAAGTATGTTGATGGCCCGGAGCCTATACCACTGGATGATGAAAAGAGTGTCCATGAACGAGCGGATAATGCCCGTATTGATTTACGCTCAAAATACTATGTTAAACCTAAAGCTGACCATCCCTGGCTTACGCGCCGAACGCAAAGTCATCAGCAAGTTAAGCCCCCGAAGTTACCTAAAAAGAAGCCTGATCCCGATAAAAAAGATTGAAACCAAGATCGATTCGGTTGAGTGCATATCCATTCATAGGGTAGATTCTTAAGTCGCGTTTCTGGTGTTCATTTTCGGGTGGTTTGTTACTTGTTTTACCGGGGATATGCCAGAAACGCGCTGAGTCAGTCTGGGCGGTGCGCGTAATGAGGCGTTATGGTAAATAGCCTATGCTAATGTCCGCTAAGAGCAAGAAGCGGAAGTTGGCAGTTTTGTGGACTGTCCCCACAAAAGTGACTACAGAAATAGTTGCAATTCATAATTGATCATGGGTTGTCAGTTAAACTCGTGGCGATTTAAATAGACTAATTGGGAGTGCGTCCATTACTTATATCTTGTAATGTTAACTATCAGAAATGATACAAAGATAATATGTCTTTAAAGAAAAGGCTGATGGCGAAAAGTGGCCCGATGAGGGCCACAATACGGCTGTCACTTAGACGTAAATATCAATGGTGCCAGCGGTATTTGTATCGTCTTTTTTCTCTTCTTTTTTATCAGGCTGAACTGTCGCGTCTTTATTCTTTTTCTCTGCCTGCTGCCTTAACAACTGCTCCAGTTGAGCCCTGAGGCTTTCAATTTGCTTCTGTACCAATGCAGCCATTTCTTTTTTCTGCTGTGTCGTCATCCCCTCTTCCGATGAGATTTTCCCAAGCTTTTCAGTCAGCACCTGAATTTGTCTTGTGATTTTGGCTATTTCTGATGTTCCTTCCGGGGCGGAGTTGTTTGAAATAACGGTTGAGGTATTTCCCTGAATTGTGACAGACATAGATTTCTCCTTTTAAAAAAGCACTATCGGCATGCACAAAAAAATCTTTAATCGTATTTCTTGTGTCATTAATTGTTTGATGTTCAGATTGTTTTCCTCGCGGGCTGGCGCGCCTCAGAAAGTAAAGCTTGTTGACAGGGGTAAACGTTCGGCAATAATTTTCTGCCGCATGCGGGTGTTGCATAAAACGTGCTACGTTCCTTTATCGACAGGTCAGGTCACCGCTCGCCCGCCGACGAGAAAGCAACACTGACATGCTAAAGCAAAAAATAGATGAATAAGTTGAGTTGTGCATATGTAGCCTGACCGTCACAAAGTATATGGTGTCTGTACCAGTAAGATGATGGCCGGACTCTTTAAAAACGAGCTGACCTGCACAATACAGGATGGACTTAGCAATGGCTGCTCCTGGCACAAAGCGGACAGTGATCACCGTTCTTACGACTACTTTCTGACTTCCTTCGTGACTTGCCCTAAGCATGTTGTAGTGCGATACTTGTAATGACATTTGTAATTACAAGAGGTGTAAGACATGGGTAGCATTAACCTGCGTATTGACGATGAACTTAAAGCGCGTTCTTACGCCGCGCTTGAAAAAATGGGTGTAACTCCTTCTGAAGCGCTTCGTCTCATGCTCGAGTATATCGCTGACAATGAACGCTTGCCGTTCAAACAGACACTCCTGAGTGATGAAGATGCTGAACTTGTGGAGATAGTGAAAGAACGGCTTCGTAATCCTAAGCCAGTACGTGTGACGCTGGATGAACTCTGATGGCGTATTTTCTGGATTTTGACGAGCGGGCACTAAAGGAATGGCGAAAGCTGGGCTCGACGGTACGTGAACAGTTGAAAAAGAAGCTGGTTGAAGTACTTGAGTCACCCCGGATTGAAGCAAACAAGCTCCGTGGTATGCCTGATTGTTACAAGATTAAGCTCCGGTCTTCAGGCTATCGCCTTGTATACCAGGTTATAGACGAGAAAGTTGTCGTTTTCGTGATTTCTGTTGGGAAAAGAGAACGCTCGGAAGTATATAGCGAGGCGGTCAAACGCATTCTCTGAACCAAAGCATGACATCTCTGTTTCGCACCGAAGGTGACACTTCTGCTTTGCGTTGACAGGAGAAGCAGGCTATGAAGCAGCAAAAGGCGATGTTAATCGCCCTGATCGTCATCTGTTTAACCGTCATAGTGACGGCACTGGTAACGAGGAAAGACCTCTGCGAGGTACGAATCCGAACCGGCCAGACGGAGGTCGCTGTCTTCACAGCTTACGAACCTGAGGAGTAAGAGACCCGGCGGGGGAGAAATCCCTCGCCACCTCTGATGTGGCAGGCATCCTCAACGCACCCGCACTTAACCCGCTTCGGCGGGTTTTTGTTTTTATTTTCAACGCGTTTGAAGTTCTGGACGGTGCCGGAATAGAATCAAAAATACTTAAGTAGCGCGCAGGGATAAGAGGGATGGTCCCTTAAAGGGGAGAGCTAATTATCCGGAAGGATTCTGATGATGAACATCGAAGAACTGCGTAAAATTTTTTGTGAAGATGGCCTCTATGCTGTGTGCGTTGAAAATGGAAATCTTGTTAGTCATTACCGCATTATGTGTTTGCGAAAGAATGGGGCTGCGTTAATTAATTTTGTGGATGCTCGGGTCACGGACGGATTTATCTTGCGCGAAGGTGAGTTTGTCACTTCATTACAGGCATTGAAAGAGATCGGAATAAAAGCTGGCTTTTCTGCTTTTTCAGGAGAATAAACTCATCTACAATCTTGCGCGGGGCTGAACTCCCGCTGAGTAACACCGTGCCACCGGAGAAAACCGATGGCACGCAACGCAAAATATTACAATTCTGATAATTCGCCCGTTCTTGCCTGCACGCACGGGCGGTATTCTCACGCATTCAAGTCTGAATGGTTCCAGCACCCTCCATGCACTGCAGAACAGGCCGAATGGCTGATTCATTCTTACCGCAGGCGCGGGTTCGAGGTTAAGAAAGCTCTCAGTCTCGACTATCGGCACTGGATAATCTCTGTCAGGCTGCCTTATTCCGAACGCCCACCACGTGCGTCCCGCACTTTCCAGCAACGGATCTGGAGGTAACGTGCGGGTATTACTTAGACCTGTTCTGGTGCCTGAGCTTGGGCTGGTGGTCCTTAAGCCGGGCCGTGAATCCATACAGATATTTCATAATCCTCGAGTGCTGGTGGAACCGGAACCAAAAAGCATGCGTAATCTGCCATCCGGAGTCGTTCCTGCCGTTCGCCAGCCGCTGGCGGAAGACAAAACATTGCTGCCGTTTTTTAGTAACGAACGGGTGATTCGTGCTGCTGGCGGCGTTGGCGCATTGTCCGACTGGCTATTACGTCATGTTACATCCTGCCAGTGGCCTAATGGCGATTACCATCACACTGAAACAGTCATTCACCGTTATGGTACCGGCGCAATGGTGTTGTGCTGGCACTGCGACAACCAACTGCGTGACCAGACATCGGAATCACTGGAGCTGCTTGCTCAACAAAATCTGACAGCATGGGTGATTGACGTCATCCGTCACGCAATAAGCGGTACGCAGGAGCGGGAATTATCTTTGGCTGAATTATCCTGGTGGGCGGTCTGCAATCAGGTGGTGGATGCACTACCTGAGGCTGTATCGCGTCGTTCGCTGGGATTACCAGCGGAAAAAATCTGCTCGGTGTACCGCGAAAGCGACATCGTACCGGGAGAGCAGACCGCCACCAGCATATTGAAACAACGCACAAAAAATCTTGCACCGTTGCCTTACGCCCACCAGCAACAAAAATCACCACAGGAAAAGACGGTGGTAAGCATCATCGTTGATCCAGAGTCTCCGGAATCTTTCATGAAGCTGCCTAAACGTCGCCGCTGGGTTAAGGAGAAATACACACGTTGGGTTAAGACACAGCCGTGTGCTTGCTGCGGTATGCCAGCCGACGATCCGCATCATCTGATTGGTCACGGGCAGGGCGGAATGGGAACAAAAGCACATGATCTCTTTGTGTTGCCTTTGTGCAGAAAGCATCACAACGAGCTGCATACGGATACAGTGGCATTTGAAGATAAGTATGGCTCCCAACTGGAGCTGATATTTCGTTTTATCGATCGCGCGCTGGCAATTGGCGTACTGGCGTAAGTGGAGAACGAGCATGAACCTTGAAGCCTTACCAAAATATTACTCCCCAAAATCTCCAAAATTGAGCGATGACGCTCCAGCGACAGGCACCGGTTGTTTAACAATTACGGATGTAATGGCAGCGCAGGGGATGGTGCAGTCGAAAGCACCACTTGGGTTGGCCTTATTTCTGGCAAAAGTTGGTGTTCAGGACCCTCAGTTTGCGATTGAAGGCCTGCTAAATTACGCGATGGCACTGGATAACCCGACATTGAACAAATTGAGTGAAGAAATCCGGTTACAGATTATTCCTTACCTCGTGAGTTTTGCCTTTGCTGATTACTCCAGGTCTGCGGCAAGTAAGGCTCGCTGTGAGCATTGTTCAGGTACGGGATTTTATAATGTATTGCGCGAAGTGGTGAAACACTACAGACGCGGGGAATCTGTAATCAAGGAAGAATGGGTGAAGGAACTATGTCAGCATTGCCATGGTAAGGGCGAAGCCAGCACAGCGTGCAGAGGGTGTAAGGGTAAAGGGATTGTTCTGGATGAAAAAAGAACCCGGTTTCATGGCGTACCGGTATATAAGATTTGTGGGCGTTGTAATGGAAACCGGTTTAGTCGTTTACCGACCACGCTGGCACGACGTCATGTCCAGAAGCTGGTACCAGACCTGACCGATTATCAGTGGTATAAGGGGTATGCGGACGTCATTGGTAAACTGGTAACAAAGTGCTGGCAGGAAGAAGCATACGCGGAAGCGCAATTGAGGAAGGTGACGAGATAAATGATTTTTGCTGAAGATGGCGACATGATGTTTGCATTTTTCAAAAAATATGGATAAAATTTTTTCAACGATGGGCTTTGTATACCCGACGTTAAGAAAAAGTAGAAAACCCGCTGATGAGCGGGTTTTGTGCTTTAAATGGGGCAATGGTAATGTTGAATCTCATCCCGGGACTCATGTCTGTTAACTTATTATTTAGCTGGTGACTTGGTTATTTGCCTGATGTTTAAAATGTTTTCTTCCAGTACAATGTCCCTAAACACAATGAGTCTGCTTATTATATTATTAGCAGAGCTATTACGGCCAAAGTACAGCATAAGCTTTTAAAGCCAATCAACCAGTCATCAAGACAGACGGGGTTATTCATAAAAACTCTCCATGTGTGATCCGATGGGGCCTGAAATTAAAGCTTTAATATAGCTCATGAAAGGTAAACATTGGCAGCTGAAGGGCCACGCAGACCATTTATCCGGCAAAATTCCACGCGTAATCCGGTGGTAATTTCTTCTGCATCGCGGAGATTGAGCGCTGAGACATGAAGCTGGACATCGATACGACCATCGGATGGGGTGATAAGACCCTTGCCGCTTTTGCCGTCAAAGGTTTTGACAATTCCTGTCATTTTACGGGACAAAAAAATTCCTTAATACTGATAACTTGGCGCACTATACACACGTTCCTGAAGAAAGCTATAGTTTTTTGATGGGGTTGAAGATGGCTGGATGTCTAAAATAAACATTGCTTCATATGTTCAACTATGCGTTAATGATTGCGTCGGTTTGAAGAACAGACGATATACGAAGTAGTTTACTAAAGCAGTTCTCATTTCAGGTGTTATTCACTTATTCCTTCTTTGAGTCTCTCCAATTAAGTACGAAGTCGTTTCTGTTATGCAAACCATTTATGCCGAAAGGCTCAAGTTAAGGAATGTAGAATGTCAAATAAAATGACTGGTTTAGTAAAATGGTTTAACGCTGATAAAGGTTTCGGCTTTATTTCTCCTGTTGATGGTAGTAAAGATGTGTTTGTGCATTTTTCTGCGATTCAGAATGATAATTATCGAACCTTATTTGAAGGTCAAAAGGTTACCTTCTCTATAGAGAGTGGTGCTAAAGGTCCTGCAGCAGCAAATGTCATCATTACTGATTAAAATTCATCGCTCGTCTGTATACGATAACGAAGAAGGCTGATGCCTGAGTAGAGATACGGACAGAGTAGTGAATATTGGATCTCTTTAATAAAAAGTAAGGAGGTCCAATACATGAAACAATGGCCAGCATATTTGGCAAAATCTTAATCAGGAAAAGTATGCTAACCATTGTGGTGAAGTGCAGGTTTGCTGCATGAATAGTTTTACAGCAGAAGCTAACTGCTGGCATGGCAAAACAAAGTGCGTAAGTGGATGACTCCCACAAAAAGCACCACAATCTCAAACCCGCTCAGGCGGGTTTTTTATTATCTGCTTTAAATATATTATTAAAATATAAAAAATACTTGTTACTAATAAAATCAATCAGGCTACAGCTTTAAGATTTGTCTGGAATACTTTGTTGCAATGAGGGCAGATCAAAAGGGCACCTTTTTGTACTCTTGAAAAACTGTGTTCTGACTCTTGGGTGCAGTTTGGGCAGGAACATTTAACGAGATAATTACGGCGTGATTTTGAGTCTTTACGTTCTGACATAGGCTTTTCCTGTATAAATGGCCGTATACAGTACACTAAATATGAAAACATTTCTCGTATTATTATTTTATATATAACTTTCTTTCAAAATAATTACTCACATTTTTAATGTGTATGTTTCTTTAGCGCCGTTGAGAACAACGTGTGCTGTCAAAACTACCCCGTAGACTCCGATCTTTTCAAACATATTGCACCATCCGTGTACATCGGGGTGAGGATATGAAATCAATGGATAAGTTAACAACAGGTGTTGCCTATGGCACATCGGCGGGTAATGCTGGTTTCTGGGCATTGCAGTTACTCGATAAAGTAACTCCGTCACAGTGGGCTGCAATCGGTGTGCTGGGTAGCCTGGTTTTTGGCCTGCTGACGTATCTGACAAATCTTTATTTCAAGATTAAAGAAGACAGGCGTAAGGCTGCGAGAGGAGAGTAATCCAATGACTCAAGACTATGAACTGGTTGTGAAAGGAGTCCGTAATTTTGAGAATAAAGTTACGGTAACTGTAGCCTTACAGGACAAAGAACGCTTTGACGGTGAAATTTTTGACCTGGATGTCGCCATGGACCGTGTTGAAGGAGCTGCGCTGGAGTTTTATGAGGCAGCAGCCAGAAGGAGCGTCCGGCAAGTCTTCCTGGAAGTAGCAGAAAAATTGTCAGAAAAAGTTGAGTCTTATCTGCAGCATCAGTACTCCTTTAAGATTGAAAATCCTGCCAATAAGCACGAGCGTCCTCATCATAAATATATATGAACACAAAAATCAGATACGGCCTGTCGGCTGCCGTTCTGGCGCTGATTGGTGCTGGCGCATCTGCTCCTCAGATACTTGACCAGTTTCTGGACGAAAAAGAAGGTAACCACACAATGGCATACCGCGATGGTTCTGGCATATGGACCATCTGTCGGGGTGCCACAGTGGTGGATGGAAAAACCGTTTTTCCCAATATGAAACTGTCGAAGGAAAAATGCGACCAGGTCAACGCCATTGAGCGTGATAAGGCGCTGGCATGGGTGGAGCGCAATATTAAAGTACCACTGACCGAACCACAAAAAGCGGGTATCGCGTCATTTTGTCCCTATAACATTGGCCCCGGTAAGTGTTTCCCGTCGACGTTTTATAAGCGGCTGAATGCTGGTGATCGTAAAGGTGCATGCGAAGCGATTCGCTGGTGGATTAAGGATGGCGGACGCGATTGCCGCATTCGTTCAAATAACTGTTACGGTCAGGTTATTCGTCGTGACCAGGAGAGCGCATTAACCTGCTGGGGGATAGAACAGTGAATCAGATATTCATGGTGATTTTTCTCGTGTTGTCAGGATTTATCGTCGGAAATGTCTGGAGCGACAGAGGATGGCAAAAAAAATGGGCGGAACGTGATGCTGCCGCATTATCACAAGAGGTAAATGCTCAATTTGCTGCTCGAATAATTGAACAGGGGCGAACTATAGCCCGTGATGAGGCTGTTAAAGATGCACAACAGAAATCTGCTGAAATTTCTGCCAGGGCTGCTTATCTGTCTGATAGTGTTAACCAGTTGCGTGCCGAAGCAAAAAAATATGCCATACGCCTTGACGCAGCGAAGCATACCGCAGATCTTGCCGCTGCCGTCAGAGGCAAAACAACCAAAACCGCCGAAGGAATGCTCACCAACATGCTCGGAGATATTGCAGCAGAAGCTCAGCTTTATGCTGAAATTGCTGACGAACGCTACATCGCAGGAGTGACTTGTCAACAGATCTATGAATCTTTAAGAGATAAAAAGCATCAAATGTAGGGTAATATTAAATCGGAACATTTACATCGCGGAATGTAAAATTTAAATAAAAAGGACTCTTCCATGAGCCAAAATTCCTGAAATCTTAAGGGTAAGATAAAAGGTCTTAATCAGAATGACACGTTATTATTAATAAATAAAGCTATTCTTTCATTGCTGTGTTTTTCTTTACAAAAGTAATCCTTGCTATGGGTGGTTAATCATGCGTTAATGGTGTTCTGGTTTGTTACAAATTTATCTGAAGCAGTCATTGTTATAATTTTATTATTTGTACCTCTTGAGATTTCCTTGTTGGTTTTTCTCTCTGATATTTTTTTTCGGACCATTCTGCCCAAGGGCTAATTTCTTCAAAAGGTAATAATTATGTCTAACAAAATGACTGGTTTAGTGAAATGGTTTAACCCTGAAAAAGGTTTTGGTTTCATCACGCCGAAAGATGGCAGCAAAGATGTGTTTGTCCATTTCTCAGCAATTCAGAGCAACGATTTCAAAACATTAACTGAGAATCAGGAAGTTGAATTTGGTATTGAGAACGGACCTAAAGGTCCTGCCGCTGTTCATGTAGTGGCGCTTTGAGGTAGACAATATTACAAACCATATTCACTTTAGATGCCCGTGTTGTCATGGTTCCCAGTATAGAACATCATCTTTTGATGTTTCTGACATGAATCCTTTCGGGGCAAAATGTATCTTTTGTAAATCAATGATGATTACATTTGATAATATTTCACAATACTTAAATGCCAGCCGTCTGTCGTTGGATTTAAAAAAGTGAAAATGAAGGCTCCTTCGGGAGCTTTTTTGCTTGGTACCTATTCGATGGATACTCACATACTACGGTAACATCATGAAAAAAATCATAGTTTTTTTTAACTCTGAACCTGCAGTGGTAGTGCCAGCGATGACTGGAGTTAACACCATCATGCGTGAATATCCAAATGGCGAAAAAACACACCTTACTGTAATGGCCGCAGGGTTTCCATCTCTGACCGGAGATCATAAAGTCATTTATGTAGCCGCGGATCGACATGTTACTTCAGAAGAAATTCTGGAAGCAGCAATAAGGCTCTTGAGTTGATTTGATGCTATTGTATTGATAATTCAGGAAAATTTTCTTTGTCTGTTTGTGTAAAATTTAGACTATCGTATGTTGATTATTGCGATGTTTCATCTTATCTTTTACACGTTTGCACCATATAATCGACTTACTGTGTAACTGGAAAGTCATAACAGACTAAAAGAGGAAATGATGAATATTGAAAACTTAAAAACAAAAGCAGAAGCAGATATTTCTGAATATAT
The DNA here is from genome assembly GCF_012584495.1 of Escherichia sp. SCLE84. Lineage (NCBI taxonomy): Bacteria > Pseudomonadati > Pseudomonadota > Gammaproteobacteria > Enterobacterales > Enterobacteriaceae > Escherichia > Escherichia sp. SCLE84. Next base: position 632,124 of record NZ_CP051430.1, read on the forward strand.
AACAAAAAAAATTATTGAACTTAAGAAAAAGACCGGGAAAGAAGTTACCAGTATTCAGTTTACCGCACGGGAAAAAATGACGGGTCTTGAAAGCTATGATGTCAAGATTAATTTAATCTGATGTATTCAATAATAAAATTTATCCATAAACCTCGTTTTTACGGGGTTTTGTTATATTTGAATGGTTCCGAATATCTAAATCACAATTGTTGATGGTTTTTATTAAACCAATGCAGTCCGGCTCAGGAGTGAGAGAAGCCGGACGTTATGGTTTAGCGTGGTAAGATCTGTGTAGTTTTCTGGATGCTTTCAGTAAATAGTAATGAATTATCAAAGGTATAGTAATATCTTTTTTGTTCGTGGATATTTGTAACCCACCGAAAAACTCCTGCTTTAGCAAGGTTTCTTCTGTATTCCTGAAATGTGATCTCTCTGGATTTCAGCTTATTAGAGGTCGTTTCTATAAGATGCCTATCCTTTGAAAATTTGACAGACACAATGTTTTTTAGGCCCTTTAATAACACTGTATTATCATTTTTTAATACAATATGAACATTCTCTGTGGCTAAATAGTAAATGTAATGTGAGACATTGTGACGTTTTAGCTCAGAATAAAACCATTGATAGTTTAAATCGTTTCGAACTTTATCAAATATTTGTTTAAAAATGACTACCTGATCCATAGATAAACCTTCCATGTGATATGAGGGGGCGTAGTCTGCACGATTATCTAAATTGCTTCAATCTGGTCTGACCTGTTTTCTGAGCAATTCAGTAATGTCACTCTTTTCTTTGTTTGCTTCAGAAGAAACTCTTTTTTCTGAGCACAGTCTCCGGCGGCAGGCTTCAATGACCCAGGCTGAGAAATTCCCGGACCCTTTTTGCTCAAGAGCGATGTTAATTTGTTCAATCATTTGGTTAGGAAAGCGGATGTTGCGGGTTGTTGTTCTGCGGGTTCTGTTCTTCGTTGACATGAGGTTGTCCCGTATTCAGTGTCGCTGATTTGTATTGTCTGAAGTTGTTTTTACGTTAAGTTGATGCAGATCAATTAATACGATATCTGCGTCATAATTGATTATTTGACGTGGTTTGATGGCGTAGATGCACGTTGTGACATGCAGATGATAATTATTATCATTTTGCGGGTCCTTTCCGGCGATCCGACAGGTTACGGGGCGGCGACCTCGCGGGTTTTCGCTATTTATGAAAATTTTCCGGTTTAAGGCATTTCCGTTCTTCTTCGTCGTAACTTAATGTTTTTATTTAAAATACCCCCTGAAAAGAAAGGAAACGACAGGTGCTGAAAACGAGCTTTTGGGCCTCTGTCGTTTCCTTTCTCTGTTTTTGGCCGTGGAATGAACAATGGAAGTCAACAAAAAGCAGCTGGCTGACATTTTCGGTGCGAGTATCCGTACCATTCAGAACTGGCAGGAACAGGGAATGCCCGTTCTGCGAGGCGGTGGCAAGGGTAATGAGGTGCTTTATGACTCTGCCGCCGTTATAAGATGGTATGCCGAAAGGGATGCTGAAATTGAGAACGAAAAGCTGCGCCGGGAAGTTGAAGAACTGCGGCAGGCCAGCGAGACAGATCTCCAGCCAGGGACTATTGAGTACGAACGCCATCGACTTACGCGTGCGCAGGCCGACGCACAGGAGCTGAAAAATGCCAGAGACTCCGCTGAAGTGGTGGAAACCGCATTCTGTACTTTCGTGCTGTCGCGGATCGCAGGTGAAATTGCCAGTATTCTCGACGGGATCCCCCTGTCGGTGCAGCGGCGTTTTCCGGAACTGGAAAACCGACATGTTGATTTCCTGAAACGGGATATCATCAAAGCCATGAACAAAGCAGCCGCGCTGGATGAACTGATACCGGGGTTGCTGAGTGAATATATCGAACAGTCAGGTTAACAGGCTGCGGCATTTTGTCCGCGCCGGGCTTCGCTCACTGTTCAGGCCGGAGCCACAGACCGCCGTTGAATGGGCGGATGCTAATTACTATCTCCCGAAAGAATCCGCATACCAGGAAGGGCGCTGGGAAACACTGCCCTTTCAGCGGGCCATCATGAATGCGATGGGCAGCGACTACATCCGTGAGGTGAATGTGGTGAAGTCTGCCCGTGTCGGTTATTCCAAAATGCTGCTGGGTGTTTATGCCTACTTCATAGAGCATAAGCAGCGCAACACCCTTATCTGGTTGCCGACGGATGGTGATGCCGAGAACTTTATGAAAACCCACGTTGAGCCGACTATTCGTGATATTCCGTCGCTGCTGGCGCTGGCCCCGTGGTATGGCAAAAAGCACCGGGATAACACGCTCACCATGAAGCGTTTCACTAATGGGCGTGGCTTCTGGTGCCTGGGCGGTAAAGCGGCAAAAAACTACCGTGAAAAGTCGGTGGATGTGGCGGGTTATGATGAACTTGCTGCTTTTGATGAGGATATTGAACAGGAAGGCTCTCCGACGTTCCTGGGTGACAAGCGTATTGAAGGCTCGGTCTGGCCAAAGTCCATCCGTGGCTCCACGCCCAAAGTGAGAGGCACCTGTCAGATTGAGCGTGCAGCCAGTGAATCCCCGCATTTTATGCGTTTTCATGTTGCCTGCCCGCACTGCGGGGAGGAGCAGTACCTTAAATTTGGCGATAAAGAGACGCCGTTTGGCCTCAAATGGACGCCGGATGATCCCTCCAGCGTGTTTTATCTCTGCGAACATAATGCCTGCGTCATCCGCCAGCAGGAGCTGGACTTCACTGATGCCCGTTATATCTGCGAAAAGACCGGGATCTGGACCCGTGATGGCATTCTCTGGTTTTCGTCATCCGGTGAAGAGATTGAACCGCCTGACAGCGTGACCTTTCACATCTGGACGGCGTACAGCCCGTTCACCACCTGGGTGCAGATTGTCAAAGACTGGATGAAGACGAAAGGGGATACGGGAAAACGTAAAACCTTCGTGAACACCACGCTCGGTGAGACGTGGGAAGCGAAAATCGGCGAACGTCCGGATGCTGAAGTGATGGCAGAGCGGAAAGAGCATTATTCAGCGCCCGTTCCTGACCGTGTGGCTTACCTGACCGCCGGTATCGACTCCCAGCTGGATCGCTACGAAATGCGCGTATGGGGATGGGGGCCGGGTGAGGAAAGCTGGCTGATTGACCGGCAGATTATTATGGGCCGCCACGACGATGAACAGACACTGCTGCGTGTGGATGAGGCCATCAATAAAACCTATACCCGCCGGAATGGTGCAGAAATGTCGGTATCCCGTATCTGCTGGGATATTGGCGGGATTGACCCGACCATTGTGTATGAACGCTCGAAAAAACATGGGCTGTTCCGGGTGATCCCCATTAAAGGGGCATCCGTCTACGGAAAGCCGGTGGCCAGCATGCCACGTAAGCGAAACAAAAACGGGGTTTACCTTACCGAAATCGGTACGGATACCGCGAAAGAGCAGATTTATAACCGCTTCACACTGACGCCGGAAGGGGATGAACCGCTTCCCGGTGCCGTTCACTTCCCGAATAACCCGGATATTTTTGATCTGACCGAAGCGCAGCAGCTGACTGCTGAAGAGCAGGTCGAAAAATGGGTGGATGGCAGGAAAAAAATACTGTGGGACAGCAAAAAGCGACGCAATGAGGCGCTCGACTGCTTCGTTTATGCGCTGGCGGCGCTGCGCATCAGTATTTCCCGCTGGCAGCTGGATCTCAGTGCACTGCTGGCGAGCCTGCAGGAAGAGGATGGTGCAGCAACCAACAAGAAAACACTGGCAGATTACGCCCGTGCCTTATCCGGAGAGGATGAATGACGCGACAGGAAGAACTTGCCGCTGCCCGTGCGGCACTGCATGACCTGATGACAGGTAAACGGGTGGCAACGGTACAGAAAGACGGACGGCGAGTGGAGTTTACGGCCACTTCCGTGTCTGACCTGAAAAAATACATTGCGGAGCTGGAGGTGCAGACCGGCATGACACAGCGACGCAGGGGACCTGCAGGATTTTATGTATGAAAACGCCCACCATTCCCACCCTTCTGGGACCGGACGGCATGACATCGCTGCGTGAATATGCCGGTTATCACGGCGGTGGCAGCGGATTTGGTGGGCAGTTGCGGGCGTGGAACCCACCGAGTGAAAGTGTGGATGCAGCCCTGCTGCCCAACTTTACCCGTGGCAATGCCCGCGCGGACGATCTGGTACGCAATAACGGCTATGCTGCCAACGCCATCCAGCTGCATCAGGATCATATCGTCGGGTCTTTTTTCCGGCTCAGTCATCGCCCAAGCTGGCGCTATCTGGGCATCGGGGAGGAAGAAGCCCGTGCCTTTTCCCGCGAGGTTGAAGCGGCATGGAAAGAGTTTGCCGAGGACGACTGTTGCTGCATTGACGTTGAGCGAAAACGCACGTTCACCATGATGATTCGGGAAGGTGTGGCCATGCATGCCTTTAACGGTGAACTGTTCGTTCAGGCCACCTGGGATACCAGCCCGTCGCGACTGTTCCGGACACAGTTCCGGATGGTCAGTCCGAAGCGTATCAGCAACCCGAACAATACCGGCGACAGCCGGAACTGCCGTGCCGGTGTGCAGATTAATGACAGCGGCGCGGCGCTGGGATATTACGTCAGCGAGGACGGCTATCCTGGCTGGATGCCGCAGAAATGGACATGGATACCCCGTGAGTTACCCGGCGGGCGCGCCTCGTTCATTCACGTTTTTGAACCCGTGGAGGACGGGCAGACCCGCGGTGCAAATGTGTTTTACAGCGTAATGGAGCAGATGAAGATGCTCGACACGCTGCAGAACACGCAGCTGCAGAGCGCCATTGTGAAGGCGATGTATGCCGCCACCATTGAAAGTGAGCTGGATACGCAGTCAGCGATGGATTTTATTCTGGGCGCGAACAGTCAGGAGCAGCGGGAAAGGCTGACCGGCTGGATTGGTGAAATTGCCGCGTATTACGCCGCAGCGCCGGTCCGGCTGGGAGGCGCAAAAGTACCGCACCTGATGCCGGGGGACTCACTGAACCTGCAGACGGCTCAGGACACGGATAACGGCTACTCCGTGTTTGAGCAGTCACTGTTGCGGTATATCGCTGCCGGGCTGGGTGTCTCGTATGAGCAACTTTCCCGGAATTACGCCCAGATGAGCTACTCCACGGCACGGGCCAGTGCGAACGAGTCGTGGGCGTACTTTATGGGGCGGCGAAAATTCGTCGCATCCCGTCAGGCGAGCCAGATGTTTCTGTGCTGGCTGGAAGAGGCCATCGTTCGCCGCGTGGTGACGTTACCTTCAAAAGCGCGCTTCAGCTTTCAGGAAGCCCGCAGTGCCTGGGGGAACTGCGACTGGATAGGCTCCGGTCGTATGGCCATCGATGGTCTGAAAGAAGTTCAGGAAGCGGTGATGCTGATAGAAGCCGGACTGAGCACCTACGAGAAAGAGTGCGCGAAACGCGGTGACGACTATCAGGAAATTTTTGCCCAGCAGGTCCGTGAAACGATGGAGCGCCGCGCAGCTGGTCTTAAACCGCCCGCCTGGGCGGCTGCGGCATTTGAATCCGGGCTGCGACAATCAACAGAGGAGGAGAAGAGTGACAGCAGAGCTGCGTAATCTCCCGCATATTGCCAGCATGGCTTTTAATGAGCCGCTGATGCTTGAACCCGCCTATGCGCGGGTTTTCTTTTGTGCGCTTGCAGGCCAGCTTGGGATCAGCCGCCTGACGGATGCGGTGTCCGGCGACAGCCTGACTGCCCAGGAGGCACTCGCGACGCTGGCATTATCCGGTGATGATGACGGACCACGACAGGCCCGCAGTTATCAGGTCATGAACGGCATCGCCGTGCTGCCGGTGTCCGGCACGCTGGTCAGCCGGACGCGGGCGCTGCAGCCGTACTCGGGGATGACCGGTTACAACGGCATTATCGCCCGTCTGCAACAGGCTGCCAGTGACCCGATGGTGGACGGCATTCTGCTCGATATGGACACGCCCGGCGGGATGGTGGCGGGGGCATTTGACTGCGCTGACATCATCGCCCGTGTGCGTGACATAAAGCCGGTATGGGCGCTGGCCAATGACATGAACTGCAGCGCAGGTCAGCTGCTTGCCAGTGCCGCCTCCCGGCGTCTGGTCACGCAGACCGCCCGGACAGGCTCCATCGGCGTCATGATGGCTCACAGTAATTACGGCGCTGCACTGGAGAAACAGGGCGTGGAAATCACGCTGATTTACAGCGGCAGCCATAAGGTGGATGGCAACCCCTACAGCCATCTACCGGATGATGTCCGGGAAACATTGCAGTCCCGGATGGATGCAACCCGCCGGATGTTTGCACAGAAGGTGTCGGCATATACCGGCCTGTCCGTGCAGGCTGTGCTGGATACCGAGGCTGCAGTGTACAGCGGTCAGGAGGCCATTGATGCCGGACTGGCTGATGAACTTGTCAACAGCACCGATGCGATCACCGTTATGCGTGATGCACTGGATGCACGTAAATCCCGTCTCTCAGGAGGGCGAATGACCAAAGAGACTCAATCAACAACTGTTTCAGCCACTGCTTCGCAGGCTGACGTTACTGACGTGGTGCCAGCGACGGAGGGCGAAAACGCCAGCGCGGCGCAGCCGGACGTGAACGCGCAGATCACCGCTGCGGTTGCGGCAGAAAACAGCCGCATTATGGGGATCCTCAACTGTGAGGAGGCTCACGGACGCGAAGAACAGGCCCGCGTGCTGGCAGAAACCCCCGGTATGACCGTGGAAACGGCCCGCCGCATTCTGGCAGCTGCACCACAGAGTGCACAGGCGCGCAGTGACACTGCGCTGGATCGTCTGATGCAGGGGGCACCGGCACCGCTGGCTGCAGGTAACCCGGCATCTGATGCCGTTAACGATTTGCTGAACACACCAGTGTAAGGGATGTTTATGACGAGCAAAGAAACCTTTACCTATTACCAGCCGCTGGGCAACAGTGACCCGGCTCATACCGCAACCGCGCCCGGCGGATTGAGTGCGAAAGCGCCTGCAATGACCCCGCTGATGCTGGACACCTCCACCCGTAAGCTGGTTGCGTGGGATGGCACCACCGACGGTACTGCCGTTGGCATTCTGGCGGTTGATGCTGACCAGACCAGCACCACGCTGACGTTCTACAAGTCCGGCACGTTCCGTTATGAGGATGTGCTCTGGCCGGAGGCTGCCAGCGACGAGACGAAAAAACGGACCGCGTTTGCCGGAACGGCAATCAGCATCGTTTAACTTTACCCTTCATCACTAAAGGCCGCCTGTGCGGCTTTTTTTACGGGATTTTTTTATGTCGATGTACACAACCGCCCAGCTGCTGGCGGCAAATGAGCAGAAATTTAAGTTTGATCCGCTGTTTCTGCGTCTCTTTTTCCGTGAGAGCTATCCCTTCACCACGGAGAAAGTCTATCTCTCACAAATTCCGGGACTGGTAAACATGGCGCTGTACGTTTCGCCGATTGTTTCCGGTGAGGTTATCCGTTCCCGTGGCGGCTCCACCTCTGAATTTACGCCGGGATATGTCAAACCCAAGCATGAGGTGAATCCGCAGATGACCCTGCGTCGCCTGCCGGATGAAGATCCGCAGAATCTGGCGGACCCGGCTTACCGCCGCCGTCGCATCATCATGCAGAACATGCGAGACGAAGAGCTGGCCATTGCTCAGGTCGAAGAGATGCAGGCCGTTTCTGCTGTGCTTAAGGGCAAATACACCATGACCGGTGAAGCCTTCGATCCGGTTGAGGTGGATATGGGCCGCAGTGCGGCGAACAACATCACACAGTCCGGTGGTACGGAGTGGAGCAAGCGTGACAAGTCCACGTATGACCCGACCGACGATATCGAAGCCTATGCGCTGAACGCCAGCGGCGTGGTGAATATCATCGTGTTTGATCCGAAAGGCTGGGCGCTGTTCCGTTCCTTCAAAGCCGTCAAGGAGAAGCTGGATACCCGTCGCGGCTCTAATTCCGAGCTGGAGACAGCGGTAAAAGACCTGGGCGAAGCGGTGTCCTATAAGGGGATGTATGGCGATACGGCGATCGTCGTGTATTCCGGACAGTACGTGGAAAACGACGTCAAAAAGAACTTCCTGCCGGACAACACGATGGTGCTGGGGAACACTCAGGCACGCGGTCTGCGCACCTATGGCTGCATTCAGGATGCGGACGCACAGCGCGAAGGTATTAACGCCTCTGCCCGCTACCCGAAAAACTGGGTGACCACCGGCGATCCGGCGCGTGAGTTCACCATGATTCAGTCTGCACCGCTGATGCTGCTGGCTGACCCTGATGCGTTCGTGTCCGTACAACTGGCGTAATCATGGCCCTTCGGGGCCATTTTCTCTGTGGAGGAGTCCATGACGAAAGATGAACTGATTGCCCGTCTTAAGGTGCTGGGTGAGCAACTGAACCGTGATGTCAGCCTGACGGGGACGAAGGAAGAACTGGCGCTCCGTGTGGCAGAGCTGGAAGAGGAGCTTGATGACTCGGATGACACTTCCGGCCAGGACACGCCTGTCAGCCCGGAAAATGCGCTGACCGGGCATGAAAATGAGGTGGTATCAGAGCCGCCGGATACCGTAATTCAGGATACGGCTGATCTGGTCACGGTCGTGGCACTGGTGACGCTGCATACCGATGCACTTCACGCCACACGGGATGAGCCTGTGGATTTTGTGCTGCCGGGAACGGAGTTCCGTGTCTCTGCCGGTGTGGCAGTTGAAATGACAGAGCGCGGCCTGGCCAGAATGCAATAACGGGAGGCGCTGTGGCTGATTTCGATAACCTGTTCGATGCTGCCATTGCCCGCGCCGATGAAACGATACGCGGGTACATGGGAACGTCAGCCACCATGACATCCGGTGAGCAGTCCGGCGCAGTAATACGTGGTGTTTTTGATGACCCTGAAAATATCAGCTATGCCGGACAGGGCGTGCGCGTTGAAGGCTCCAGCCCGTCCCTGTTTGTCCGGACTGATGATGTGCGGCAACTGCGGCGTGGAGACACGCTGACCATCGGTGAGGAAAACTTCTGGATAGACCGGGTTTCGCCGGATGATGGTGGAAGCTGTCATCTCTGGCTTGGGCGGGGCGTACCGCCTGCCGTTAACCGTCGCCGCTGAAAGGGGGATGTATGGCCATAAAAGGTCTTGAGCAGGCCGTTGAAAACCTCAGCCGTATCAGCAGAACGGCGGTGCCTGGTGCCGCCGCAATGGCCATTAACCGCGTTGCTTCATCCGCGATATCGCTGTCGGCGTCACAGGTTGCCCGTGAGACAAAGGTACGCCGGAAACTGGTAAAGGAAAGGGCCAGGCTGAAAAGGGCCACGGTCAAAAACCCGCAGGCCAGAATCAAGGTTAACCGGGGGGATTTGCCCGTAATAAAGCTGGGTAACGCGCGGATTGTCCTGTCCCGACGCAGGCGTCGTAAAAAGGGGCAGCGTTCAGCCCTGAAAGGTGGCGGCAGCGTGCTTGTGGTGGGAAACCGTCGTATTCCCGGCGCGTTTATTCAGCAACTGAAAAATGGCCGGTGGCATGTCATGCAGCGTGTGGCCGGGAAAAACCGTTACCCCATTGATGTGGTGAAAATCCCGATGGCGGTGCCGCTGACCACGGCGTTTAAACAGAATATTGAGCGGATACGGCGTGAGCGTCTTCCGAAAGAGCTGGGCTATGCGCTGCAGCATCAACTGAGAATGGTAATAAAGCGATGAAACATACTGAACTCCGAGCAGCCGTACTGGATGCACTGGAGAAGCATGACACCGGGGCGACGCTTTTTGATGGTCGCCCCGCTGTTTTTGATGAGGCGGATTTTCCGGCAATTGCCGTTTATCTCACCGGCGCTGAATACACGGGCGAAGAGCTGGACAGCGATACCTGGCAGGCGGAGCTGCATATTGAAGTTTTCCTGCCTGCTCAGGTGCCGGATTCAGAGCTGGATTCGTGGATGGAGTCCCGGATTTATCCGGTGATGAGCGATATCCCGGCACTGTCAGATTTGATCACCAGTATGGTGGCCAGTGGCTATGACTACCGGCGCGACGATGATGCGGGCCTGTGGAGTTCAGCCGATCTGACGTATGTCATTACCTATGAAATGTGAGGACGCTATGCCTGTACCAAATCCAACAATGCCGGTGAAAGGTGCCGGGACCACACTGTGGGTTTATAAGGGGAACGGTGACCCTTATGCGAACCCGCTTTCAGACGTTGACTGGTCGCGTCTGGCAAAAGTTAAAGACCTGACACCCGGCGAACTGACCGCTGAGTCCTATGACGACAGCTATCTCGATGATGAAGATGCGGACTGGACTGCGACCGGGCAGGGGCAGAAATCTGCCGGAGATACCAGCTTCACGCTGGCGTGGATGCCCGGAGAGCAGGGGCAGCAGGCGCTGCTGGCGTGGTTTAATGAAGGTGATACCCGTGCCTATAAAATCCGCTTCCCGAACGGCACGGTCGATGTGTTCCGTGGCTGGGTCAGCAGTATCGGTAAAGCGGTGACGGCGAAGGAAGTGATCACCCGCACGGTGAAGGTCACCAATGTGGGACGCCCGTCGATGGCTGAAGATCGCAGTACGGTGACGGCAGCAACCGGCATGACGGTAACGCCAGCCAGTGCTTCCGTAGTGAAAGGGCAGAGCACCACGCTGACCGTGGCATTCCAGCCGGAAGGTGTAACCGACAAGAGCTTCCGTGCGGTGTCTGCGGATAAAACAAAAGCCACCGTGTCGGTCAGTGGTATGACCATCACCGTGAACGGCGTTGCTGCAGGCAAGGTCAACATTCCGGTTGTATCCAGTAATGGTGAGTTTGCTGCGGTTGCAGAAATCACCGTCACCGCCAGTTAATCCGGAGAGTCAGCGATGTTTCTGAAAACCGAATCATTTGAATATAACGGCGTGACCGTCACGCTTTCTGAACTGTCAGCCCTGCAGCGTATTGAGCATCTCGCCTGGTTGAAAGAGCAGGAAAAAAAGGCTGAATCCAGTGGCAACCTGCAGGTGTCTGTAGAGGATCTTATCAGAGGCGGGGCGTTTCTGGTGGCGATGTCTCTGTGGCATAACCATCCGCAGAAGACAAAGCTGCCGTCCATGAATGAAGCCATTACGCAGATTGAGCAGGAAGTGCTTACCACCTGGCCCACGGAGGCAATTGCTCAGGCTGAAAACGTGGTGTTACGTCTGTCCGGAATGTCTGAGTTTGTGGTGAATAATGCCCCTGAACAGGCAGATGACGCCGGGCCTACAGAGCCTGTTTCTGCGGGAAAGTGTTCGACGGTGAGCTGAGTTTTGCCCTGAAACTGGCGCGTGAGATGGGGCGACCCGACTGGCGCGCCATGCTTGCCGGGATGTCATCCACGGAGTATGCCGACTGGCACCGCTTTTACAGTACCCATTATTTTCATGATGTTCTGCTGGATATGCACTTTTCCGGGCTGACATACACCGTGCTCAGCCTGTTTTTCAGCGATCCGGATATGCATCCGCTGGATTTCAGTCTGCTGAACCGGCGCGAGGCTGACGAAGAGCCTGAAGATGATGTGCTGATGCAGAAAGCGGCAGGGCTTGCCGGAGGTGTCCGCTTTGGCCCGGACGGGAATGAAGTTATCCCTACTTCCCCGGATGTGGCGGACATGACGGAGGATGACGTAATGCTGATGACAGTATCAGAAGGGATCGCAGGAGGAGTCCGGTATGGCTGAACCGGTAGGCGATCTGGTCGTTGATTTGAGTCTGGATGCGGCCAGATTTGACGAGCAGATGGCCAGAGTCAGGCGTCATTTTTCCGGTACGGAAAGTGATGCGAAAAAAACAGCGGCAGTCGTTGAACAGTCGCTGAGCCGACAGGCGCTAGCTGCACAGAAAGCGGGGATTTCCGTCGGGCAGTATAAAGCCGCCATGCGTATGCTGCCTGCACAGTTCACCGACGTGGCCACGCAGCTTGCAGGCGGGCAAAGTCCGTGGCTGATCCTGCTGCAACAGGGTGGTCAGGTTAAGGACTCCTTCGGCGGGATGATCCCCATGTTCAGGGGGCTTGCCGGTGCGATCACCCTGCCGATGGTGGGGGCCACCTCGCTGGCGGTGGCGACCGGTGCGCTGGCGTATGCCTGGTATCAGGGCAACTCAACCCTGTCCGATTTCAACAAAACGCTGGTCCTTTCCGGCAATCAGGCGGGACTGACGGCAGATCGTATTCTGGCCCTGTCCAGAGCCGGGCAGGCGGCAGGGCTGACGTTTAACCAGACCAGCGAGTCACTGACGGCGCTGGTGAATGCCGGTGTGCGTGGTGGTGAGCAGTTTGAGGCGATCAGCCAGAGTGTGGCGCGTTTCTCCTCTGCATCCGGCGTGGAGGTGGACAAGGTCGCTGAAGCCTTCGGGAAGCTGACCACAGACCCGACGTCGGGACTGACAGCGATGGCACGTCAGTTCCATAACGTGACGGCGGAGCAGATTGCGTATGTTGCTCAGTTGCAGCGTTCCGGAGATGAAGCCGGGGCATTGCAGGCGGCGAACGAGGCCGCAACGAAAGGGTTTGATGACCAGACCCGCCGCCTGAAAGAGAACATGGGCACGCTGGAGACCTGGGCAGACAGGACAGCACGGGCATTCAAATCCATGTGGGATTCGGTGCTGGATATTGGTCGCCCGGACACTGCCCAGGGAATGCTGGAGAAAGCAGAAAAGGCTTTTGATGAGGCGGACAAAAAATGGCAGTGGTATCAGAGCCGAAGCCACCGGCGCGGTAAAACCTCAGCATTTCTTGCCAATCTCCGGGGAGCATGGGAGGACAGAGCGAATGCGCAACTTGGGCTTTCAGCCGCCACGTTGCAGGCCGATCTTGAAAAGGCCAGAGAGATGGCAGCAAAGGACTGGGCCGAGTCTGAGGCATCACGGCTGAAATATACCGAAGAGGCGCAGAAGGCTTACGAACGCCTGCAGACGCCGCTGGAGAAATATACCGCCCGTCAGGAAGAACTGAACAAGGCACTGAAAGACGGGAAAATCCTGCAGGCAGATTACAACACGCTGATGGCGGCGGCGAAAAAGGATTATGAAGCGACGCTGAAAAAGCCGAAACAGTCCGGCGTGAAAGTGTCTGCGGGCGATCGTCAGGAAGACAGTGCTCATGCTGCCCTGCTGACGCTTCAGGCTGAACTCCGGACGCTGGAGAAGCATGCCGGAGCAAATGAGAAAATCAGCCTGCAGCGCCGGGATTTGTGGAAGGCGGAGAGTCAGTTCGCGGTACTGGAGGAGGCGGCGCAACGTCGCCAGCTGTCCGCACAGGAGAAATCCCTGCTGGCGCATAAAGATGAGACGCTGGAGTACAAACGCCAGCTGGCTGCACTTGGCGACAAGGTTACGTATCAGGAGCGCCTGAACGCGCTGGCGCAGCAGGCGGATAAGTTCGCACAGCAACAACGGGCAAAACGGGCAGCCATTGAGGCGAAAAACCGGGGGCTTACTGACCGGCAGGCAGCGCGGGAAGCCACAGAACAGCGCCTGAAGGAACAGTATGGCGATAATTCGCTGGCGCTGAATAACGTCATGTCAGAGCAGAAAAAGACCTGGGCGGCTGAAGACCAGCTTCGCGGGAGCTGGATGGCAGGCCTCAGGTCCGGCTGGAGTGAGTGGGAAGAGAGCGCCACGGACAGTATGTCGCAGGTTAAAAGTGCAGCCACGCAGACCTTTGATGGTATTGCGCAGAATATGGCGGCGATGCTGACCGGCAGTGAGCAGAACTGGCGCAGCTTCACCCGTTCCGTGCTGTCCATGATGACAGAAATTCTGCTTAAGCAGGCAATGGTGGGGATTGTCGGGAGTATCGGTAGCGCCATTGGCGGGGCTGTTGGTGGCGGCGCATCCGCATCAGGCGGTACAGCCATTCAGGCAGCTGCGGCGAAATTCCATTTTGCAACCGGAGGATTTACGGGAACCGGCGGCAAATATGAGCCAGCGGGGATTGTTCACCGTGGTGAATTTGTCTTCACGAAGGAGGCAACCAGCCGAATTGGTGTCGGCAACCTGTACCGCCTGATGCGGGGCTATGCGGAAGGTGGTTATGTGGGCGGTGCCGGAAGTCCGGCGCAGATGCGGCGGGCTGAAGGCATTAATTTTAATCAGAACAATCACGTGGTGATTCAGAACGACGGTACGAATGGTCTGCCAGGTCCACAGATGATGAAGGCAGTGTATGACATGGCCCGCAAGGGTGCCCGTGATGAAATTCAGGCACAGATGCGCGATGGTGGTCTGTTCTCCGGAGGTGGACGATGAAGACCTTCCGCTGGAAAGTGAAACCCGGTATGGATGTGGCTTCGGCCCCTTCCGTCAGGAAAGTGCGCTTTGGTGATGGCTATTCCCAGCGAGCGCCTGCCGGGCTGAATGCCGACCTGAAAACGTACAGCGTGACGCTTTCTGTTCCCCGTTGGGAGGCCACGGCGCTGGAGTCGTTTCTGGCTGAGCACGGGGGCTGGAAAGCCTTTCTGTGGACGCCGCCTTATGAGTGGCGGCAGATAAAGGTGACCTGCGCAAAATGGTCGTCGCGGGTCAGTATGCTGCGTGTTGAGTTCAGCGCAGAGTTTGAACAGGTGGTGAACTGATGCAGGATATCCGGCAGGAAACACTGAATGAATGCACCCGTGCGGAGCAGTCGGCCAGCGTGGTGCTCTGGGAAATCGACCTGACAGAGGTCGGTGGAGAACGTTATTTTTTCTGTAATGAGCAGAACGAAAAAGGTGAGCCGGTCACCTGGCAGGGGCGACAGTATCAGCCGTATCCCATTCAGGGGAGTGGTTTTGAACTGAATGGCAAAGGCACCAGTACGCGCCCCACACTGACGGTTTCTAACCTGTACGGTATGGTCACCGGGATGGCGGAAGATCTGCAGAGTCTGGTCGGTGGAACGGTGGTCCGGCGTAAGGTTTACGCCCGTTTTCTGGATGCGGTGAACTTCGTCAACGGAAACAGTGGCGCCGATCCGGAGCAGGAGGTGATCAGCCGCTGGCGCATTGAGCAGTGCAGCGAACTGAGCGCGGTGAGTGCCTCTTTTGTACTGTCCACGCCGACGGAAACGGATGGCGCTGTTTTTCCGGGACGTATCATGCTGGCCAACACCTGCACCTGGACCTATCGCGGTGACGAGTGCGGTTATAGCGGTCCGGCTGTCGCGGATGAATATGACCAGCCAACGTCCGATATCACGAAGGATAAATGCAGCAAATGCCTGAGCGGTTGTAAGTTCCGCAATAACGTCGGCAACTTTGGCGGCTTCCTTTCCATTAACAAACTTTCGCAGTAAATCCCATGACACAGACAGAATCAGCGATTCTGGCGCACGCCCGGCGATGTGCGCCAGCGGAGTCGTGCGGCTTCGTGGTAAGCACGCCGGAGGGGGAAAGATATTTCCCCTGCGTGAATATCTCCGGTGAGCCGGAGGCGTATTTCCGTATGTCGCCGGAAGACTGGCTGCAGGCAGAAATGCAGGGTGAGATTGTGGCGCTGGTCCACAGCCACCCCGGTGGTCTGCCCTGGCTGAGTGAGGCCGACCGGCGGCTGCAGGTGCAGAGTGATTTGCCGTGGTGGCTGGTCTGCCGGGGGACGATTCATAAGTTCCGCTGTGTGCCGCATCTCACCGGGCGGCGCTTTGAGCACGGTGTGACGGACTGTTACACACTGTTCCGGGATGCTTATCATCTGGCGGGGATTGAGATGCCGGACTTTCATCGTGAGGATGACTGGTGGCGTAACGGCCAGAATCTCTATCTGGATAATCTGGAGGCGACGGGGCTGTATCAGGTGCCGTTGTCAGCGGCACAGCCGGGCGATGTGCTGCTGTGCTGTTTTGGTTCATCGGTGCCGAATCACGCCGCAATTTACTGCGGCGACGGCGAGCTGCTGCACCATATTCCTGAACAACTGAGCAAACGAGAGAGGTACACCGACAAATGGCAGCGACGCACACACTCCCTCTGGCGTCACCGGGCATGGCGCGCATCTGCCTTTACGGGGATTTACAACGATTTGGTCGCCGCATCGACCTTCGTGTGAAAACGGGGGCTGAAGCCATCCGCGCACTGGCCACACAGCTCCCGATGTTTCGTCAGAAACTGAGCGACGGCTGGTATCAGGTACGGATTGCCGGGCGGGACGTCAGCACGTCCGGGTTAACGGCGCAGTTACATGAGACTCTGCCTGATGGCGCTGTGATTCATATTGTTCCCAGAGTCGCCGGGGCCAAGTCAGGTGGCGTATTCCAGATTGTCCTGGGGGCTGCCGCCATTGCCGGATCATTCTTTACCGCCGGAGCCACCCTTGCAGCATGGGGGGCAGCCATTGGGGCCGGTGGTATGACCGGCATCCTGTTTTCTCTCGGTGCCAGTATGGTGCTCGGTGGTGTGGCGCAGATGCTGGCACCGAAAGCCAGAACTCTCCGTACACAGACAACGGATAACGGCAAACAGAACACCTATTTCTCCTCCCTGGATAACATGGTTGCCCAGGGTAATGTTCTGCCGGTTCTGTACGGTGAAATGCGCGTGGGGTCACGCGTGGTTTCTCAGGAGATCAGCACGGCAGACGAAGGGGATGGTGGTCAGGTTGTGGTGATTGGTCGCTGATGCAAAATGTTTTATGTGAAACCGCCTCCGGGCGGTTTTATCGTTTATGGAGCATGACGAATGGGTAAAGGCAGCAGTAAGGGGCATACCCCGCGCGAAGCGAAGGACAACCTGAAGTCCACGCAGCTGCTGAGTGTGATCGATGCCATCAGCGAAGGGCCGGTTGAAGGTCCGGTGGATGGATTAAAAAGCGTGCTGCTGAACAGTACGCCGGTGCTGGACAGTGAGGGGAATACCAATATATCCGGCGTCACGGTGGTGTTCCGGGCCGGTGAGCAGGAGCAGACACCGCCGGAGGGATTTGAATCCTCCGGCTCCGAGACGGTGCTCGGTACAGAAGTGAAATATGACACGCCGATCACCCGCACCATCACGTCGGCAAACATCGACCGACTGCGTTTTACTTTCGGCGTGCAGGCACTGGTGGAAACCACCTCAAAGGGGGACAGGAATCCATCGGAAGTCCGCCTGCTGGTTCAGATACAACGTAACGGTGGCTGGGTGACGGAAAAAGACATCACCATTAAGGGTAAAACCACTTCACAGTATCTGGCCTCGGTGGTGGTGGATAACCTGCCGCCGCGCCCGTTCAGTATCCGGATGCGCAGGATGACGCCGGACAGCACCACAGACCAGCTGCAGAACAAAACGCTCTGGTCGTCATACACCGAAATTATCGATGTGAAACAGTGCTACCCGAACACGGCACTGGTCGGCGTGCAGGTGGACTCGGAGCAGTTCGGCAGCCAGCAGGTGAGCCGTAATTATCATCTGCGCGGGCGTATTCTGCAGGTGCCGTCGAATTATAACCCGCAGACGCGGCAATACAGCGGTATCTGGGACGGAACGTTTAAACCGGCATACAGCAACAACATGGCCTGGTGTCTGTGGGATATGCTGACCCATCCGCGCTACGGCATGGGGAAACGTCTTGGTGCGGCGGATGTGGATAAATGGGCGTTGTATGTTATCGGCCAGTACTGCGACCAGTCAGTGCCGGACGGCTTTGGCGGCACGGAGCCGCGCATCACTTGTAATGCGTACCTGACCACACAGCGCAAGGCGTGGGATGTGCTCAGTGATTTCTGCTCGGCGATGCGCTGTATGCCGGTATGGAACGGGCAGACGCTGACGTTCGTGCAGGACCGACCATCAGATAAGGTGTGGACCTATAACCGCAGTAATGTGGTGATGCCGGATGATGGCGCGCCGTTCCGCTACAGCTTCAGCGCCCTGAAGGACCGCCATAATGCCGTTGAGGTGAACTGGATTGACCCGGATAACGGCTGGGAGACGGCGACAGAGCTTGTTGAAGATACGCAGGCCATTGCCCGTTACGGTCGTAATGTTACGAAGATGGATGCCTTTGGCTGTACCAGCCGGGGGCAGGCACACCGCGCCGGGCTGTGGCTGATTAAAACGGAGCTGCTGGAGACGCAGACCGTGGATTTCAGCGTGGGTGCCGAAGGGCTTCGCCATGTGCCGGGTGATGTTATTGAAATCTGCGATGATGACTATGCGGGGATCAGCATCGGCGGGCGCGTGCTGGCTGTGAACAGCCAGACCCGGACGCTGACGCTCGACCGTGAAATCACGCTGCCATCCTCCGGTACCACGCTGATAAGCCTGGTTGACGGAAGTGGCAATCCGGTCAGCGTGGAGGTCCAGTCCGTCACCGACGGCGTGAAGGTAAAAGTGAGCCGTGTTCCTGACGGCGTTGCCGGATACAGCGTATGGGGGCTGAAGCTGCCGACGCTGCGCCAGCGCCTGTTCCGCTGCGTGAGTATCCGTGAGAACGATGACGGCACGTATGCCATCACCGCCGTGCAGCATGTACCGGAAAAAGAGGCCATCGTGGATAACGGGGCGCACTTTGACGGCGACCAGAGCGGCACGGTGAATGGTGTCACGCCGCCAGCGGTGCAGCACCTGACTGCCGAAGTCACCGCAGACAGCGGGGAATATCAGGTGCTGGCGCGCTGGGACACGCCGAAGGTGGTGAAGGGGGTGAGCTTTATGCTTCGCCTGACCGTGGCAGCGGATGACGGCAGTGAGCGGCTGGTCAGCACGGCCCGGACGACGGAAACCACATACCGCTTCACGCAACTGGCGCCAGGGAACTACAGGCTGACAGTCCGGGCGGTAAATGCGTGGGGACAGCAGGGCGATCCGGCATCGGTATCGTTCCGGATTGCCGCACCGGCAGCGCCGTCTCGGATTGAGCTGACACCGGGCTATTTTCAGATAACCGCCACGCCGCATCTTGCGGTTTATGACCCGACGGTACAGTTTGAGTTCTGGTTCTCGGAAAAACGGATTGCTGATATCAGGCAGGTTGAAACCACAGCCCGCTACCTTGGCGCGGGGCTGTACTGGATAGCCGCCAGTATCAATATCAAACCGGGCCATGATTATTACTTTTATATCCGCAGTGTGAACACCGTTGGCAAATCGGCATTCGTGGAGGCCGTCGGTCGGGCGAGCGATGATGCGGAAGGTTACCTGGATTTTTTCAAAGGCAAGATAACCGAATCCCATCTCGGTAAAGAGCTGCTGGAAAAAGTTGATCTGACGGAGGATAACGCCAGCAGACTGGATGAGTTTTCGAAAGAGTGGAAGGACGCTAACGATAAATGGAATGCGATGTGGGGCGTCAAAATTGAGCAGACCAAAGACGGCAAACATTATGTCGCGGGTATTGGCCTCAGCATGGAGGACACGGAGGAAGGCAAGCTGAGCCAGTTTCTGGTTGCCGCTAACCGTATCGCGTTTATTGACCCGGCAAACGGGAATGAAACGCCGATGTTTGTGGCGCAGGGCAACCAGATATTCATGAATGACGTGTTCCTGAAACGCCTGACGGCTCCCACCATTACCAGCGGTGGAAATCCGCCGGCATTTTCCCTGACACCAGACGGAAAGCTGACCGCTAAAAATGCGGATATCAGCGGTAATGTGAATGCAAATTCAGGGACGCTCAACAATGTCACGATTAATGAAAACTGTCAGATTAAGGGGAAACTGTCAGCCAATCAGATTGAAGGCGATATTGTCAAAACGGTCAGCAAGTCTTTCCCCCGCACGAACAGTTATGCCAGTGGCACCATCACGGTAAGAATCAGTGATGATCAGAAATTTGACCGGCAGGTCATGATACCGCCAGTGTTATTCCGCGGTGGTAAGCATGAGAATTTCAACAGTAATAACCAACAGTCATACTGGTATTCAACCTGCCGGTTAAGAGTGACCCGCAATGGTCAGGAGATTTTTAATCAGTCCACGACGGATGCTCAGGGCGTATTTTCCTCAGTTATAGATATGCCTGCCGGACAGGGGACGCTGACACTGACATTCACCGTATCTTCATCAGGAGCGAATAACTGGACACCAACAACCAGTATCAGCGATCTGCTGGTTGTGGTGATGAAAAAATCCACAGCAGGTATCAGTATCAGCTGAATTTTATAACCCAGAACGGGCGTCAGAAATGACGCCTTTTTTATTGCAGAAAAGCGAGAGGTAATTATGCGTAAACTTTATGCCGCCATTTTGTCCGCAGCCATTTGTCTGGCCGTATCCGGTGCGCCTGCATGGGCGTCTGAACATCAGTCCACGCTGAGCGCGGGGTATCTTCATGCCCGGACGAACGTTCCCGGCAGTGATGATCTGAACGGGATTAACGTGAAATACCGTTATGAGTTTACGGACACACTGGGGATGGTGACGTCATTCAGCTATGCAGGAGACAAGAATCGTCAGCTGACCCGTTACAGCGATACCCGCTGGCATGAAGATTCCGTTCGTAACCGCTGGTTCAGCGTAATGGCGGGGCCGTCTGTGCGCGTGAATGAATGGTTCAGCGCGTATGCGATGGCGGGTGTGGCTTACAGCCGTGTGTCGACTTTTTCCGGGGATTATATCCGCGTAACTGACAATAAGGGGAAAACGCACGATGTGCTGACCGGAAGTGATGACGGTCGCCACAGCAACACGTCTCTGGCGTGGGGGGCTGGCGTGCAGTTTAACCCGACCGAATCCGTGGCCATTGATATTGCTTATGAAGGCTCCGGCAGTGGTGACTGGCGCACTGACGGTTTCATCGTGGGTGTCGGTTATAAATTCTGATTAGCCAGGTAACACAGTGTTATGACAGCCCGCCGGTTCAGGCGGGCTTTTTTGTGGGGTGAATATGGCAGTAAAGATTTCAGGTGTACTGAAAGACGGTGCAGGTAAACCGGTACAGAACTGTACAATCCAGCTGAAAGCAAAACGTAACAGCACCACGGTGGTGGTGAACACGGTGGCCTCAGAAAATCCGGATGAAGCCGGGCGTTACAGCATGGACGTTGAGTACGGTCAGTACAGCGTTATTCTGTTGGTGGAAGGATTCCCGCCGTCACATGCCGGGACCATCACCGTGTATGAAGATTCTCAACCCGGTACGCTGAATGATTTTCTCGGTGCCATGACGGAGGATGATGCCCGTCCGGAGGCACTGCGCCGTTTTGAACTGATGGTGGAAGAGGTGGCGCGTAACGCGTCCGCAGTGGCACAGAACACGGCAGCCGCGAAGAAGTCAGCCAGTGATGCCGGCACATCAGCCCGTGAGGCGGCAACCCATGCGACTGATGCTGCAGGCTCAGCACGTGCAGCCAGCACATCAGCCGGGCAGGCCGCTTCGTCGGCTCAGTCAGCGTCTTCCAGCGCAGGAACGGCATCAACAAAGGCTACTGAAGCATCAAAAAGTGCTGCCGCTGCAGAGTCCTCAAAAAGCGCGGCGGCTACCAGTGCCGGTGCGGCGAAAACGTCAGAAACGAATGCTGCAGCGTCACAAAAATCTGCAGCCACTTCTGCATCCACCGCGACCACGAAAGCGTCAGAAGCTGCCACCTCAGCCCGGGATGCGGCGGCCTCAAAAGAGGCAGCGAAATCATCAGAAACGAACGCATCATCAAGTGCCAGTAGTGCAGCTTCCTCGGCAACGGCGGCAGGAAATTCCGCGAAGGCCGCAAAAACGTCTGAGACGAATGCGGATAACAGCGCACAGGCGGCAGCAGACTCACAAACTGCATCAGCAAACTCCGCGACAGCAGCCAAAAAATCAGAAACCAACGCGAAAAATAGCGAGGCAGCAGCAAAGAGCAGCGAAACCAACGCTAAAGCCAGCGAAACTAATGCTAAATCCAGTGAAACAAACGCGGCGAAATCTGCGGCGGACGCACTTAATTATCGCAACCAGGCACAATCCGTTGTTGGTAACAATATTGGTCTTGGTGAAGTTGCCATGACCTGCACTGATATCTCTGTTGAGCCATCAGGTTATATTGGATTTGTCAGGATTTACATCTCAGCGAAAGGTTATCCATCAGTAGCGTCTAGTGCCGGGGATAATCTTATTTCTGGTTATATAGTTAGATCAGAAGTGTCAACAAAAAGATATTCCGGTCTATTTGTTGGTTCAGATACAAAATCATTGTATTCGTACATTTACAGCCAAAGTTCTGGCCCGCAATGGATACGTCATACCCGCAGAGATGAATTAAGCCGCTTTGGTCAAAATGAATCAACAACTCGTATGTATGGTCCAACTGGTGATCGTTTCTTTGAAATCCATACTAACGGGAGTTGGGGGGTTTATGATTCTTCTTCTGGACAATGGTCTCCGTTAGGTTTAGCCCAGGGCGGTACTGGTGGAAGAACTATCGAGCAAGCACGTGCGAACTTGCGGGTAATGTATGAGCAAAAAGCTGGCCTTGCTAATACTGACCTAAACACCCTTACCGGTGAATATTCTGGTTTCTATCAACAACCAACGAGCGCTTACGCAACAGAAGAATTAAATTACCCAATCGGTCTGGCGGGCGCTTTAATAGTGCTCCAAACGAGAGCCAACACTGCTTCTTCCTGCGTTCAGGTGTACTACCCTTATAATAATCCGGGAATTACTTATAGACGAATATATGAAGGAGGTAGCGGTACCTGGTCTGAATGGAAGAGAGATGTATCAACAGAAAGGGTTGAAGAGGGAAAAGAAACAACTTACGTATATTCTACGTATTCTTCAGGCGCACCACGCTTACAGGTTTCCAAATCTGGTTTGTGGGGTTGTCATAATGGCACTGGCTGGTTGCCATTAGCTGTTGGGCAAGGAGGTACAGGTGCGACAACAGTAGAAGATGCGCGAAACAACTTAAGTCTTGGCGAAAGTAGCGCAGTTAAATTTAAAAACCTTACTTTAACCGAAGCGCTCGACACGACATTAGGACTGCTTACAAAAACAGGACGAGACTGGAACACGCAGCATACTGATAACATTAATAAATTTATACCAATTGCAGGCAGTACAAACGGCCCGGCAGGTTCTATGGTTCTTGGCGGCATTCATGTTCAATTTAGTAAAAATTATGCTGTGCAGTTCGGAGGCCGCAATTCCGGTTTTTGGGGAAGAACAATTGAAAATGGAACGACGCAGGAATGGAAGAAATTACTAACAGTAGACGATCTCAATTCATCTACCGATCTTGCTGTCAGGTCATTAACCACATCTAACCCGGTAAAATCTGGCGGAGGGCGAATTGATGTCCTTGGAAGCACGTCAGACTATAGCAAAATGGATTGCTTTGTACGTGGGTTTGATAGCACCGGTAATTCTCTCGCGTGGGCGTTGGGTTCATCAGTCGGCGTAAGTAAGATGCTGTCGCTAAAAAATTTCTTTAGCGGAGCTGAGATACTGCTAAATGGTAATGACGGCGCGGTTCAACTCAAAACAGGTGCTGTTAACGGGGCTAAAGCGCAGGCGCTCACTATCAACAAGGATGAGGTTAACTCAACCGTTGATTTAACCCTTACAAAGCAATCAGGGACTGGTAATCGTTTTGTTTTACAGAACTCAGGTAATGCAGAACTACCGTTTTCTGTCAGGGTGTGGGGTTCCAGTACTCGACAAAACGTTTTTGAGGTTGGAACGTCTGCTGCGTATCTGTTTTATGCGCAAAAAACGTCAGCAGGCCAGTTGTTTGATGTAAATGGCGCTATTAATTGCACAACGCTGAATCAGTCATCAGACCGCGACCTTAAAGACGATATTCTCGTTATCAGCGACGCGACGAAAGCAATCCGTAAAATGAACGGATACACCTACACGCTCAAGGAAAACGGGATGCCTTATGCTGGCGTTATTGCACAGGAAGTAATGGAGGCGATACCAGAAGCTGTGGGATCGTTTACTCATTATGGTGAAGAGTTGCAAGGTCCGACCGTTGACGGCAACGAGCTACGCGAAGAAACTCGCTATCTTAATGTTGACTACTCCGCCGTGACGGGTTTACTTGTTCAGGTCGCCCGTGAAACAGATGATCGCGTTACCGCGCTGGAAGAGGAAAACACAACGCTACGTCAAAATCTGGCAACAGCAGGCACCCGGATCAGCACTCTGGAAAATCAGGTAAGCGAACTGGTTGCACTTGTCCGGCAGTTAACAGGAAGCGAACATTGATATCCTTCAAGCCCTGAAGGAGGCTGTTCCTGGTACGTTCAGACTGTTGTTGAGCTGGAGATCGCAACGGAGGAAGAGAAAGCGTTTCTGGCCGCATGGAAAACATATCGGGTATTGCTGAACCGTGTTGATACGTCAACTGCACAGGATATTGAATGGCCAGCACTGCCGTAGGGTAAAACATATAAATTCTATAATTAGATGTATCTTTCCATTTACGGCAAGGAAGGGGGCTTGGAAGACGTAAAGCATCTCACACCGAGATTATTTTTTATATGTCAGGTGTCTGAAGTTTTGCTTTGGCTCTTAAAATGGTTTGCCGCGAGGTTTTGAATTCCCGGGCAATGGCACTTATACTTACACCTGACTTAATTCGTTCGAATACCGCCTGTTTCTGTTCTTTATTTAACACAGGTGGTCGACCAAAACGTTTCCCTGCGCCGCGGGCTCTTACTATCCCGGAATGAGTGCGTTCAAGTAAAAGGTCTCGTTCAAATTCAGCGACTGCTGAAATTACTTGCATCATCATTTTTCCTGTTGGACTGGTCAGGTCAATGCCCCCCAATGCTAAGCAATGCACTCTGATACCTGTTTCGGTCAGTTGTTCCACTGTTTTCCTGATATCCATTGCATTACAACCAAGGCGATCCAGTTTTGTCACAATCAATTGATCACCACATTTCAGGCGAGCAAGCAACCGGTTAAAACCAGGACGCTCACTGGTTGCTGCTGAGCCGCTAATGTGTTCTTCGATTATTTGCTGAGGTTTGATTTTAAAACCTGCACTTTCGATTTCCCGGCGTTGATTTTCGGTGGTCTGATCCAGCGTTGATATCCGACAGTAAGCAAAAATTTGAGACATAGTGAGACTCTATACGAAATTGGTGTTCATATCATAATGCATCTCAGAAAATAATTATGATTATTTTTGTGCATATTTGTATGTACACGTTCGAAAATAAACGAATGCGTATGCAACCCCGTAATTTTGGTGAGACCCAAAATCGATTTTGTGAAAAATGGCTTTAACTCGGTTTGTTTTTCGAGTTCCGGGCGGACTCAAGGAAGAAGAATAGTGTTGCGTGTTATTTTAACCAGATTTCAAGTTGTTTGGTCGTGGAAAAGTGGAGCAAAATGTTGTTAAAGTGGAAAAATGATAAAAAAGTAAGTTTATTATATTACATTTTACCATTTAAATTTTGGTTGTCTTTAAGAACTGATATCGCTGTTTGTAATAATTCTTTGTTATCCAGCCATGATTTTTTCTTTATGTTTCCTTCAATGTAATCAAGCAATGTTCTGGTATTGATAGGTCTTCCCTGTTTTGCTACTTCCACTACAGCATCCCCTAGGATAATTCTTACTTCAGGAAGCTGCGCAGGGAACCACTTTAGGGTGTCTTTTGATTTCATGAAGATATTCCTTAAAATATTATTGATTTTCATTGCGATATTGTATGTCTGATTCAGGATATGTTGACTTATACATCGGTTTTGTCTGGGTTATTGGATATGCCAATCCCTAATTTTATTAGGGCATGACTAAAAATGCTGAATATGATAAGGAGAGATGTGATTATCAGTATGCTGTTCATATAGCCTCGAATTAGTAATGTGTTATATATGATATAGTTGACAATTTTTATCTTGGGTGTTCTTAAAGTTCGTAGATAAACATTGTCGTTTCAGGTATACAGGAATGCTAACAGGTGGCAGCAAAAATCAGGCGGTTTATGGCGCAAGCTGAAGCGGCAACTGCAAACTATCTTATGCAGAGACTCTACACGGATTGGGTTTAAAAGTATACATAGATAACAGTTTTTATCTGAAAAAGAAAAATATCAAGGTGATATAGCCTATATGCCTTTGATGCGGAGGAATGAATGTGATGGGAGTGATGTATCTGAATAGTTGAAAAACCGCAGACACGCCTTATGCAAGAACGTGCTGCGATTGGCTGGTAAATTTTTCGATAGTGTGAGTATTGAATGATTTCCAGCCGTTCTTGATTTTACGCATAAATCCATGAAAAAACTACTTATCTGTTGGGGAGTTTTTTTGGGGCATATATGGGACAGAAATAGGCCCCAGATAGACACTGAGATCGAACTTAGGATGCTTTTTAAAAAAATGCAACTATCTGAAAAAACCTAGAAAACGCCAAGGAAACCACAGGATGGGAAAAAACACCTGTGAATTATGGATTTCCAGTTATATTCGCTCGGCGCAGCGTTAGTGTTTCATGAAATATTTTTTCCTGAATCATCAACGGCAATGGCGTTAATTTTGGCAATGGGAACCTACGGTGCAGGTTATGTGGCGCGTATTGTCGGAGCATTTATTTTCGGCAAAATGGGCGACAGAATAGGGCGTAAAAAAGTGCTCTTTATTACCATCACCATGATGGGGATCTGTACCACCTTAATTGGTGTGTTACCGACCTATGCACAGATTGGTGTTTTTGCCCCCATCTTGCTGGTGACGCTGCGTATTATTCAGGGGTTGGGTGCAGGTGCGGAAATTTCCGGTGCCGGTAC
The DNA here is from genome assembly GCF_012584495.1 of Escherichia sp. SCLE84. Classification (NCBI taxonomy): domain Bacteria; kingdom Pseudomonadati; phylum Pseudomonadota; class Gammaproteobacteria; order Enterobacterales; family Enterobacteriaceae; genus Escherichia; species Escherichia sp. SCLE84. The sequence goes on from NZ_CP051430.1 coordinate 658,788, forward strand.
GATGCTGGCGGAATATGCACCAAAAGGTAAGCGCGGAATTATCTCCTCATTTGTAGCTATGGGAACTAACTGCGGAACCTTGAGCGCAACGGCAATCTGGGCCTTTATGTTCTTCATTCTCAGTAAAGAGGAACTGCTGGCGTGGGGATGGCGTATACCGTTCCTGGCGAGCGTTGTCGTGATGGTCTTTGCTATCTGGTTACGTATGAATCTGAAAGAAAGCCCGGTCTTTGAGAAGGTTAATGACAGCAACCAACCCACAGCAAAACCTGCACCTGCTGGTAGCATGTTCCAGAGCAAATCCTTCTGGCTGGCAACAGGGCTGCGTTTTGGTCAGGCGGGTAACTCCGGGTTAATTCAGACTTTCCTTGCAGGCTATTTAGTGCAGACGTTATTGTTTAACAAAGCAATTCCAACAGATGCATTGATGATTAGTTCGATTCTCGGCTTTATGACCATTCCGTTCCTTGGTTGGTTATCCGATAAAATTGGTCGCCGGATCCCGTATATTATTATGAATACCTCCGCGATTGTGCTGGCATGGCCAATGCTTTCTATCATTGTAGATAAAAGCTATGCCCCGAGCACCATTATGGTTGCACTGATTGTGATTCATAACTGTGCGGTGCTGGGATTATTTGCTCTGGAAAACATTACCATGGCAGAAATGTTCGGCTGTAAAAACCGCTTTACCCGGATGGCTATTTCTAAAGAAATTGGTGGTCTTATCGCTTCCGGTTTTGGTCCTATCCTGGCGGGTATTTTCTGCACCATGACGGAATCCTGGTATCCGATCGCCATTATGATCATGGCATATTCAGTGATTGGTTTAATCTCTGCGCTGAAAATGCCAGAGGTGAAAGACCGTGATTTAAGTGCGCTGGAAGACGCTGCGGAAGATCAACCGCGTGTTGTAAGAGCTGCGCAACCTTCCAGAAGTCTGTAAACCCTTAATCCCTTCTCTTACCGGAGAGGGGATTTTTATTCATATAACAAAACATATAGCTTGCCATATTTATATTTAAGGAATTGTTATGGGAAATAATTTGTTATCAGCAAAAGCGACACTCCCTGTTTATGATCGTAATAACCTGGCCCCAAGAATTGTTCATTTAGGCTTTGGTGCATTTCACCGTGCGCATCAGGGCGTGTATGCCGATATTCTTGCTACGGAACATTTCAGTGACTGGGGATATTATGAGGTCAACTTAATCGGCGGCGAACAGCAAATTGCCGATTTACAACAGCAAGATAATCTTTATACCGTTGCGGAAATGTCGGCCGACGCGTGGACGGCTCGCGTCGTTGGCGTCGTTAAAAAAGCCTTGCACGTACAAATAGATGGCTTAGAAACCGTGCTGGCTGCGATGTGTGAACCGCAAATTGCGATTGTCTCTCTGACAATCACCGAAAAAGGGTATTTCCACTCTCCGGCGACCGGACAGTTAATGCTCGATCACCCGATGGTCGCTGCCGACGTGCAAAATCCCCACCAGCCGAAAACAGCAACAGGGGTGATTGTTGAGGCGCTGGCTCGCCGTAAAGCGGCAGGACTTCCCGCATTTACCGTTATGTCATGTGACAACATGCCAGAAAACGGTCATGTTATGCGTGACGTTGTCACTTCCTACGCGCAAGCCGTTGATGTAAAACTGGCACAATGGATCGAAGATAACGTGACTTTCCCATCAACAATGGTGGACCGTATTGTGCCCGCAGTGACAGAGGATACTCTTGCGAAAATCGAACAACTTACCGGTGTGCGCGATCCTGCTGGCGTTGCCTGTGAACCTTTCCGCCAGTGGGTAATAGAAGATAATTTTGTTGCCGGACGTCCGGAATGGGAAAAAGCGGGAGCAGAACTGGTTAGCGATGTACTGCCTTATGAAGAGATGAAGTTGCGCATGCTCAACGGCAGTCATTCATTCCTGGCGTATCTGGGTTATCTTGCTGGATATCAGCACATTAATGACTGTATGGAAGATGAACATTATCGTCATGCGGCGTATGGCTTGATGTTGCAGGAACAAGCGCCGACGCTGAAAGTGCAGGGCGTTGATTTGCAAGATTACGCTAACCGATTAATTGCACGCTATAGCAACCCGGCGTTACGTCATCGAACCTGGCAGATTGCGATGGATGGTAGCCAGAAATTGCCACAGCGGATGTTGGATTCTGTTCGCTGGCATCTGGCGCATGACAGCAAGTTCGATCTGCTGGCGCTGGGCGTCGCGGGTTGGATGCGTTATGTCGGTGGTGTTGATGAACAGGGAAATCCGATAGAAATCAGTGACCCACTGTTACCTGTTATTCAGAAGGCTGTACAAAGTAGTGCCGAAGGGAAAGCGCGCGTCCAGTCATTGCTGGCGATTAAGGCAATCTTTGGTGATGATTTGCCAGACAATAGCTTGTTTACTGCAAAAGTGACGGAAGCGTACTTGTCTTTATTAGCGCATGGCGCGAAAGCGACCGTGGCGAAATATTCCGTGAAGTAAAAAAAGCAATGCCGCCATCGGCGGCATTCACACACTTAGTTCATGCCGAGACGAATCAGGTCCAGAGGTGCCAGTTTCTCTTCACAACCTTCAACAACTACGGTTTTTCCGCGGCGGATTTGCTCAGCGGTCAGACCTTCAGTATCAATCGACAGGATCTTGCCAGTGTGACCGGTGCCGCTAACCATAACACGGCTGCCAGTGGTGATTGCGTTACGGTTACGATCGTAGGTCGTCATAGGTGTTTTCTCCTTTCTGATTTACAGTCGAAGCCCACGTAACGGGCGCAATATAAATACTCCTGTCGAGTGAAATATTTTTTGTTTTTGATCAAGCTCACATCTTTTTTGATGCATGCATGAGCCGTAAGGCGGGGGGAAAAGCCTCTCATCCCGGATGGGATGAGAGTAAATGAATTACTCTTCGCTAAACCAGTCGCTGTTTTCCTGGCGGATCTGGCGCACGGATTCGCTGATTTCCTGCAAATGTTGCGTCATTGCACGTTCTACCGCATCGCCATCACGTTTTTGCAGGGCAGAGAAAATATCAAGATGCTGGCGTAACAGCATTTCTGGTGGAGAAACATGGTCGAAACTCATATAGCGCACGCGATCAACGGTCGCTTTCAGGTTCTCAATGGTATCCCACGCCAGTTGACAGTCGGCAATCTGCGTCAGGAGTTGATGGAAGTTGTCATCAAGTTCAAAAAAATCATCCAGTTGCTTGCGCTCAATGGCAATGCGTTGCTGGTGAAGATTTTGTTCCAGTTGGTAGCACTGGCTTTCGGTAATCATGCTCGCCGCCCGACGCGCCACCGCGCACTCAATGGCCTGACGGATAAAACTGCCGTTTCGCACCTGGGCCATGGAAATTTTGTTGACGTAGCTGCCACGCTGCGGACGAATTTGAATCAGGCCGTTTTCCGCCAGTTTAATAAAGGCTTCACGAACCGGCTGGCGTGACACATTGAAACGAACAGAAACTTCTTTTTCCGACAACGGTGTGCCTGGTGCAATCAGGCAATGGACAATGTCGCGACGAAGAATACGATAAATCTGCTGATTGACAGGCTGTGTGGGATTAAGTTGCGTTTCGACGGTCATTCGTTCTTGCTTGTGAGTGAGTTAACTGCATGAGTCTACCACTTTTTTGTGACAAGCAATAACCCGGCAGTTACGCCGGGTATAAAAATTACTGACGGTGGACATTCAGTCCGGCATAGCTTTGGGTAACCGGCATCATTTCCAGGGTATTGATATTGACGTGAGCAGGCAGCGTTGACACCCACCAGACGGCTTCGCTGACATCTTCTGGCGTCAATGCAACGGTATTTTGATAGGTTTTTTCCGCTTTACCGTCATCGCCTTTAAAGCGGACATTGGAAAACTCGGTGCCACCCACCAGACCCGGTTCGATGTCGGTGACGCGCACCGCCGTACCATGCAGATCCGTACGCAGATTCAGGCTAAACTGACGAACAAACGCTTTCGTCGCACCGTAAACGTTACCACCGGCATACGGCCAGCTACCTGCCGTTGAGCCAATGTTAATAATATGACCATGATTACGTTCAACCATACCCGGTAAGACGGCGCGCGTCATATATACCAGGCCTTTGTTGTTGGTATCAATCATCGTTTCCCAGTCTTCAACGCTGGCTTTATGCGCAGGCTCCATGCCCAACGCCAGGCCGGCATTATTTACCAGGATATCAATATTGCACCACTCGGCAGGGAGCGATGCCAGCATCTCTTCAATAGCTGCGCGGTTGCGAACGTCCAGTTGGGCGATATACAGATTATCTCCCAGTTCGTCTTTTAACTCCTGCAACCGCTCCTGGCGACGGCCAGTGGCGATAACTTTATGCCCTTGTTGAATAAAACGACGAGTAATGCATTCACCAAAACCTGCCGTTGCTCCAGTTACTAAAACGATCATCTCACTGTTCCTCAACGCTTTTGTGTGTCAATAACATAGCACGTGATGCTTAAGAGCGGGTAATACTGGTTTGCAAGATTGCACTCCGTTATCAGTAAGCCTACGCTATGGAACACCTCGCGTTCAGGAGAAGAAAATGACAACAATGAATCCTTTCCTTGTGCAAAGCACACTGCCGTATCTGGCTCCTCATTTTGATCAAATTGCCAATCATCACTATCGCCCGGCATTCGATGAGGGAATGCAGCAAAAGCGGGCAGAAATTGCTGCCATCGCGCTTAACCCGCAAACGCCTGATTTCAACAATACTATTCTGGCACTGGAACAAAGCGGAGAATTACTTACCCGCGTTACCAGCGTCTTTTTTGCGATGACTGCGGCGCATACCAATGATGAATTACAGCGTCTTGATGAACAGTTTTCCGCTGAACTGGCGGAACTGGCTAATGATATCTATCTGAACGGTGAATTATTCGCGCGGGTAGATGCTGTCTGGCAGCGCCGTGAATCCCTGGGGCTTGATAGTGAATCCATCCGCCTGGTGGAGGTTATTCATCAACGTTTTGTCCTTGCCGGAGCCAAACTTGCGCAAGCTGATAAAGCAAAATTAAAAGTACTGAATACAGAAGCTGCGACCCTGACCAGCCAGTTTAACCAGCGGTTACTTGCAGCAAATAAATCCGGCGGTCTGGTTGTGAACGATATCGCGCAGCTGGCAGGAATGAGTGAGCAAGAGATTGCGCTGGCGGCAGAGGCGGCTCGCGAGAAAGGTCTGGATAACAAATGGCTGATTCCGCTGCTGAATACCACCCAACAACCGGCGCTTGCCGAAATGCGCGATCGTGCGACGCGTGAAAAACTGTTTATTGCGGGCTGGACGCGAGCGGAAAAAAATGATGGCAATGATACCCGCGCTATCATTCAACGTCTGGTAGAGATTCGCGCACAGCAGGCGAAACTGCTTGGTTTTCCTCATTATGCCGCATGGAAAATCGCCGATCAGATGGCAAAAACACCTGAAGCAGCACTCAACTTTATGCGGGAAATTGTTCCAGCGGCGCGTCAACGTGCTAGCGATGAATTAGCCTCCATACAGGCGGTTATCGATAAGCAGCAAGGCGGGTTTAGCGCGCAGCCGTGGGACTGGGCATTTTATGCCGAACAGGTACGGCGGGAGAAATTTGATCTTGATGAGGCGCAGCTCAAGCCATATTTTGAATTAAACACGGTGTTGAATGAAGGTGTATTCTGGACCGCGAATCAGCTCTTCGGTATTAAGTTTGTCGAACGTTTTGATATTCCTGTCTACCATCCTGACGTTCGTGTGTGGGAAATTTTTGATCATAATGGCGTGGGACTGGCGTTATTTTACGGTGATTTCTTCGCCCGTGATTCAAAAAGCGGCGGTGCATGGATGGGCAATTTTGTTGAGCAATCAACGCTTAATGAAACGCATCCGGTAATTTATAACGTTTGCAATTATCAGAAACCCGCTGCCGGTGAGCCTGCGTTGTTACTCTGGGATGATGTAATAACCTTATTCCATGAATTTGGTCATACGCTGCACGGCCTTTTTGCCCGCCAGCGTTATGCCACGCTTTCCGGCACCAACACGCCGCGTGATTTTGTCGAATTTCCGTCGCAAATCAACGAACACTGGGCAACGCATCCGCAGGTATTCGCTCGCTACGCCCGGCATTATCAGAGCGGGGCAGCAATGCCTGACGAACTGCAACAGAAAATGCGTAATGCCAGCCTGTTCAACAAAGGGTATGAGATGAGCGAACTGCTTAGCGCCGCACTTCTCGATATGCGCTGGCATTGCCTGGAAGAAAACGAAGCAATGCAGGATGTCGATGATTTTGAATTGCGGGCGCTGGTGGCGGAAAATATGGATCTTCCTGCTATACCGCCACGCTATCGCAGCAGTTATTTCGCCCATATTTTTGGTGGCGGATATGCTGCAGGTTATTACGCTTATCTGTGGACGCAAATGTTGGCCGATGATGGTTACCAGTGGTTTGTTGAGCAGGGCGGATTAACGCGTGAAAATGGGCAGCGTTTTCGCGAGGCGATCCTTTCCAGAGGTAACAGCGAAGATCTGGAACGCCTGTATCGACAATGGCGCGGTAAGGCACCTAAGATTATGCCGATGCTGCAACATCGTGGCTTGAACATATAAACACCACCAATGGCTGGCCTGAGATATCGCCAGGCCAGCCTGGTTATAGCAGTAATTGCAGCAGCTGGGCGAGGGCAAACCTCACCGCTAAAGCTAATACCGTTTCGCAGTCGCCAGCAAAATGCATAACCGCAGTGTAGTTCTGGCCTTTAATATGCCACGCAAACCAGACGGTACCCGCTGGCGTACCATCTTCACCGCCCTCCGGTCCGCCGTAGCCGGTAATGGCAATACTGACATCAGCATCCGCACGCTCTATGGCACCGGTTGCCATTTCTGCTGCCACTTTCTCACTCACCGCAGAATATCGTTCAAGAGATTGCTGGCTTACGCTGAGGATTTTCATCTTTGCCTGATCGGTGAAAGTAACAAAGCCTGCACCGTAAAATTTGGGTGTATCTTCAGCTGCACACAGGGCGCTAGCCAACTTACCGCCGGTGCATGATTCGGCGGTAGTTAAGCGTAATTGATCCGCGATAAGTCTTTGACTCAACGCGGATGTCAGGTTTTCAATAGTATCGGTATCTACAAGTTGTACAATTTTATCTCTATTAATGTTCACTGTTTTTTGTCCACGCTTTTATATGTAAAGGTGATTTGCTTTTTCTGTATGCTCGTCCAATATAATAATTTTCAAATATATAAATCCGATTATTCTGAAAATATGTTTAAGACTTTTCAATCTTCTTAACTTTAGTGAGTTAAATTCTCTGTATATTTGACAGCTAGTTGGCTGATTTTAAATGCCTTATAACAATTGGCAATATTCTTATTTGGTAATTATAAAAATAGCAACCAGACTTAATAAGTCAAACCAAACGCAATTAAGGAGTCAGTATGAAATTTCAGGCCATTGTATTAGCAAGTTTTCTTGTCATGCCTTATGCGTTGGCAGATGACCAGGGCGGTTTAAAACAGGATGCAGCGCCACCGCCGCCTCATGCAATAGAAGATGGCTATCGCGGAACCGATGATGCAAAAAAAATGACCGTTGATTTCGCAAAAAACATGCACGATGGCGCTTCGGTTTCACTACGTGGTAATTTGATTTCTCACAAAGGAGAGGACCGTTACGTTTTTCGCGATAAGAGCGGTGAAATTAATGTCGTTATTCCTGCGGCCGTCTTTGATGGACGAGAAGTTCAGCCGGACCAGATGATCAACATTAGCGGCAGTCTGGATAAGAAAAGCGCGCCGGCCGTCGTTCGGGTCACTCATTTGCAGAAATAAAAATAAATTAGCCTGATGGCCTGAACTACTGGGCCATTAGGGTATTGGGTTATGCTATTTGTCATCCTTTTATTTACGATAATGCAGAGGTGATTTACAGAATTAAACACTTTTTTATCCGCTGATTTTGTTTTAAATCACAATGTTATCTCAGAGATGACTCATAACTTCGGATTTCTATGAAAATATTGACGTAATTTTGCTTTTCTCTCGTTAGAATAGCGCGCACAAGGAACTGTGAAAAAGGAGTGGCAATGATCAAGAAGACAACGGAAATTGATGCCATCTTGTTAAATCTCAATAAGGCTATCGATGCCCACTACCAGTGGCTGGTGAGTATGTTTCACAGCGTGGTCGCGAGAGATGCCAGTAAGCCAGAAATAACGGATAACCATTCTTATGGACTGTGCCAGTTTGGTCGGTGGATTGATCATCTGGGGCCACTCGATAACGATGAATTACCTTACGTTCGGCTAATGGATTCTGCCCATCAACATATGCATAACTGTGGTCGGGAATTAATGCTGGCTATTGTTGAAAATCACTGGCAGGACGCGCATTTCGACGCCTTTCAGGAGGGGTTGCTTTCTTTTACTGCGGCATTAACCGATTACAAAATTTATTTGCTGACGATCCGTAGCAATATGGATGTTTTGACGGGATTGCCGGGGCGTCGGGTTCTTGATGAATCCTTTGATCATCAGTTACGCAACACTGAGCCTCTGAATCTTTATTTAATGTTGTTGGATATTGACCGATTTAAATTGGTTAATGATACCTACGGGCATTTAATCGGCGATGTAGTATTACGCACCCTGGCAACTTACTTAGCCAGTTGGACGCGTGATTACGAAACGGTTTATCGCTACGGGGGCGAAGAATTTATCATTATTGTCAAAGCGGCTAATGATGAAGAAGCATGTCGTGCAGGTGTCAGAATTTGCCAGTTAGTCGATAACCATGCCATCACACATTCTGAAGGGCATATCAACATTACCGTGACAGCAGGTGTGAGTCGCGCATTTCCTGAAGAGCCTCTGGATGTGGTCATTGGAAGAGCAGACCGGGCAATGTATGAGGGTAAGCAAACCGGAAGAAATCGCTGCATGTTTATTGACGAACAAAATGTGATTAACCGAGTTTAAGCTCCGTTTAACATTCATTGAGAAAACTGATGCTACTGTGTCAACGATCCGTTATCAGTGCAGGAAAATGCCTGTTAGCGTAAAAGCAAAACACAAATCTATCCATGCAAGCATTCACCGCCGGTTTACTGGCGGTTTTTTTTCGCCGTCATAAAAATCAGGCCCCTTGTACACAACTGTAACAAGGGGCCGGTTAGGTGAGGGATTATCTCCGTTCATTAGTCATCCCATTTGTGGCTGAAATACGCGGCCAGAAAACCAGAAAATAAAATTATTCCCAGTACGGCCATAAAAACATTCATATTACCCAGCATTATTTGCCTCCGTTTATGGTGTGGTGTGTTTCCTCGCTTACCTTAATTTTCATCTCAATGAGAAAGATATTAGCAGAGGTAACCTAAACGAAGGCTGAATTAAATTTTTATTGTGTTCGACTTAAATCAACAAAGCGCGGGCTGCCCCCACGGTCTTGCACGAATCCCTTTTAACATCAGCACCCACGCAGCAATGATCACCAACGCTAAGATGACAAACAGCGAGGAAGGCGGCAGGCTGGTTAGCACTACGCCACTCACTAATGGGTTAATCGCGGCACCAAGCCAGCCTAAAGACTGGGCGGAAAAATAGCTGGCTTTCATTCCTGGCGGCGCAATATGGTCAATCAACATATACTCGCCCGGCGCATAAATGATTTCACCGACAGTAAATACCGCAGCTGACATACCCCACAATAGCAGGCTGTTGCCGGAAAAAATAAAACCGACCAGACCGATGACGAAACATAGGGTGCCTGCTGTCATCAGCGCGCGGATGTTAGCCGGGTTAAGTCGGCGGCCCACGGAATATTGCAACGTAACCACCATGGCAGCATTCACCGGAAGAACAACCGCGACCACCTTTTCGGCAAAATCCCCATCAGCAATCACCATCACATATTGTGAAATGCATGAAGCAAATGCGCCGCTTACAAAAGAAGCCAGAAAACCAGAGCAGGTAAACCACAACAGTGCTTTATCTTGTAATAAAACTTTCGGCGACCAGACACTGCCTGTTTCCGTGGCGATGATTTTCTCGCTGCGCTTTACCCAAATTTGAATGAAAAGCATGGGAAACGCGGAACAGATAGCTGCCAGCCAGAAGGGCAGATTGATGCTCTGCATCACCAACAGCGTGCCGAGCGGCGGACCGATGGTCCAGCCAATGTTTAGCATGGTGTAGTTGATTGAGAAGATTTTCGTTTTGCTGGTGGACGAAAGATTGTCGGCAAACCAGGCTTTCAGCACGGTAGCAAAAACAGAATAGGCGCAGTTAATGAGGGCAAAAAAGAGCACCACCAGCTTTACGTTATTCACTAAAGGAATGGCAATAAAACCGCTGGCGAAGGCGGTAATTGCCAGTAACATATAGCGTTTCTTGTCGAACTTATCCGCCAGGATACCAAAACCGAGGCTAAAAACGACGCCAATAGTGAGCGCAATTGTCATCGCATAACCGATTAGATCGACACTCAGGCTGTACTGGCGACTCAAGTAAATGGTCATAAATGGCAGCGTAGCGCCGCGTCCGATGGTTAATAACAACGACGAGGCAAGAAGGGCGCTGGTAGAGCGTCGTAGGGATAAGTTCATTTGTCTGTCCGGCAGTGCGTTTCGTTATGTTTTGTTTTAGAGATGTAAAGAAATAGCATGGCAAAAATCCGAAGTATAGCGACTTATTTGCGCATTAATGCCGTCGTAACCGGCGACTAACGAATCAACTGTTAAAGAAAAGTAAATTCAGCTAAGTTGATTGCTTACAAAAAATGAAATTCAGAGGCGGTAGAATGTCGCGAAAAGATGGGGTGTTGGCGCTACTGGTAGTGGTCGTATGGGGGCTAAATTTTGTGGTCATCAAAGTGGGGCTTCATAACATGCCACCGCTGATGCTGGCCGGTTTGCGCTTTATGCTGGTCGCTTTTCCGGCTATCTTTTTTGTCGCACGACCGAAAGTACCACTGAATTTGCTGCTGGGGTATGGATTAACCATCAGTTTTGCGCAGTTTGCTTTTCTTTTTTGTGCCATTAACTTCGGTATGCCTGCTGGACTGGCTTCGCTGGTGTTACAGGCACAGGCGTTTTTTACTATCGTGCTTGGCGCGTTTACTTTCGGGGAGCGATTGCATGGCAAACAATTGGCGGGGATCGCCTTAGCGATTTTTGGCGTACTGGTGTTAATCGAAGATAGTCTGAACGGTCAGCATGTGGCGATGCTCGGCTTTATGTTGACCCTGGCTGCAGCATTTAGTTGGGCGTGTGGCAACATCTTCAATAAAAAGATCATGTCGCACTCAACGCGTCCGGCGGTGATGTCGCTGGTAATCTGGAGCGCTTTAATCCCAATCATTCCCTTCTTTGTTGCCTCGCTGATTCTCGATGGTTCCGCATCCATGATTCACAGTCTGGTTACTATTGATATGACCACCATCTTGTCGCTGATGTATCTGGCGTTTGTGGCGACAATTGTTGGTTATGGGATCTGGGGGACGTTACTGGGACGCTATGAAACCTGGCGGGTTGCACCGTTATCGTTACTGGTGCCCGTAGTCGGACTGGCAAGTGCGGCACTATTGTTGGATGAACGCTTAACGGGTCTGCAATTTTTAGGTGCGGTGCTCATTATGACCGGGCTGTATATCAATGTATTTGGCTTGCGGTGGCGTAAAGCGGTAAAGGTTAGAGGCTAAACCATACGCACAGAATGTGATGTCAGCACTCTGTGCGTCTGCTTTTATCGCGGGAAAAAGTACTTTACCTGGAACTCGAAAATATTGCTGTAAAGTAACGAATAATCCAGCGGAATAGAGTTACTGTCCACAGCCTGGGTCTGAATTTTAAGTATGGGATCCCGTGGGCTGATCCGTAAAATACTGGCGATTTCTGGGGTAGGAAAAGTAGGGGAGAAAGTTTCAAAGGTGCCAATGATTTTGATCCCGCATTCATTCTCAATATATGAAAATTTGGATTTTTGCATATGTGACACGGTTAAATCAGGAAAACGTGCTACTGACATCCACGTTTCTTCTAATTGTGCTGCATTATCCTCAATGAATCGCAGTCTCTTTATGTAATAAACCTGCTCACCAGTCACTAAATTCAGCTCAGTCGCAATAGTGGGTGAAGCATCCTGCACTTCAAATTTCATAATCTGACTCCCTGCCTCTTTGCCGCTTTTATGCGCAATTTCACTGAAACTGTTCATGTGATCAATGTGTGCAACAAAATTCTTTTTTTGAATGTATGTTCCTGAACCATGCTTTCTGTGAATAATTCCTTCGCCTTCCAGCAAGGATAATGCCTTACGCAGGGTATTACGCGAAACATTATAACGAACAGCGAGTTCCGCTTCTGACGGCAACAAATCACCAACATGCCATGAATTGCCATTGATTTCGGATGTAAGTAAGCGGGCAATCTTTTGAAAAATCACTTTTGCACCTTTTAAGAGCCATTGAAAACAAGGAGTTGAGTCCTGATTGGTTTATCGTATGGCCGAGTCGTTTAATAATCACCCTGATGTTGAACAACTTTATCACTGTATTACTGTGATCAATGTACCAGGACGTATAGCTACTGCGGGATATGATATTTAAACAATGTAATCTGTTATATACCAGTAAGGGAAAATATGAAAAAAATATTGTTAGTTTGCGCTGCGGGCATGTCAACCAGTATGCTGGTTAAACGTATGATTGATCATGCTAACGCTATTTCACTTGAAGTTAATATTTCCGCATTGGCGATTGCAGAGGCTAAAGGGAAAATTAAAAATAACGAAGTTGACGTTGTTTTACTTGGCCCGCAAGTTCGCTTTCAGAAACCAGAGATTGAAGCCGTTGCACAGGGGAAAATGCCTGTAGCCGTTATCGAGATGAAAGACTACGGCACCATGAACGGACAGGCAGTTCTTGAATTTGCGATGAAACTACTGCAAGAGTAAGAATCTAATATTATTAAACTATTACCTGAACTAACTTTTCACACATCATAAAATGGATATGGCATACATGCTTTATTGGGATGTATAAATATCCAAAACAACAGGTATAAAAAAATGGGATTAATGGCCTCATTCGAACGTGGAATGGAACGTTTTCTTGTTCCAGTTGCTATCAAGTTAAACTCACAAAAACATGTTGCAGCGGTGAGAGATGGATTCGTTTTTACGTTTCCAATTATCATGGCAAGTTCATTAATTATATTAATTAACTTTGCCATATTATCGCCAGACGGTTTTATTGCCGGATTACTGCATCTGAATAGCATTTTCCCCAACCTTGAAAAAGCACAAGCTATTTTTACTCCGGTAATGAATGGTTCTGTAAATATCATGTCAATTATGATTGCTTTCCTGGTCGCCAGGAATATGGCGATTAGCCATGAGCAAGATGATCTTTTATGCGGATTAACGGCAATAGGAGCATTTTTTATTGTTTATACGCCATATCAGATGATAGATGGGCAAGCATTCCTGACGACCAAATATCTCGGCGCGCAGGGGTTGTTTGTTGCTGTTATCGTTGCATTGATCACCAGTGAAATATTTTGTCGCTTAGCTCGAAACCCAAAAATCACCATAACGATGCCGGCAGCTGTACCGCCTGCGGTAGCGCGTTCATTTAAAGTTTTATTGCCAATATTTTTTGTCATGGTGTTCTTTTCCGCACTTAATTATTGCCTGACACTGATATCCCCGGCAGGACTAAACGATCTTATTTACACATTAATCCAGACGCCGCTCAAACATATGGGAACGAATATCTTTGCGGTAATTATCCTGGGGGCTGTGGGTAATTTCCTGTGGGTGCTGGGGATCCACGGACCTAATACCACATCGGCAATTCGAGAAACCGTTTTTTCTGAGGCTAATCTGGAGAATCTCTCCTGGGCCGCTCAACATGGCACTACCTGGGGCGCGCCATATCCGATTACCTGGACTTCTATTAATGATGCATTCGCCAACTGCGGCGGTTCAGGTATGACGTTGGGGTTATTGTTGGCTATTTTTATCGCTTCTAAGCGTGCGGAATACCGTGATCTGGCAAAAATGTCATTTATCCCCGGTATTTTCAATATCAATGAACCGATAATGTTTGGCCTTCCTATTGTACTTAACCCCATCATGATGGTGCCGTTTATTATGGTTCCCATTGTTAACTGTGCCATTGGTTACTTCTTTGTTTCGATGGAAATTATTCCACCGGTTGCTTATGCCGTGCCCTGGACTACGCCCGGACCTTTAATTGCTTTCCTCGGAACCGGGGGGAACTGGCTGGCTTTACTGGTTGGTTTTTTATGTTTAGGTGTGGCGACAATGATCTATTTACCTTTTGTTATTGCCGCCAACAAAGTCAATAACATGACAACTAACGGATAATTCCATTTACCCAGGAAGGAGATTGTGATGTTTGCAGATGAAGAACTTGTTATGGAGTTACTGGTCAACGCGGGGCAGGCACGTTCTGACGCGATGGAAGCCATACGTTGTGCCGGGCAAAAAGACTGGCAGGGCGCAACTCAGCTAATGGCCAGTTCTGAATCTGCCTGTCTTCAGGCACATAAGATTCAGACCGCATTAATTAGTCAGGATGAAGGCTGTGGCAAAATAAAAGTTAATTTAATTCTGATTCATGCACAGGATCATTTGATGAATGCAATATTATGCCAGGATTTAGCCAGGGAAATTATTTCATTAAGAAAAGAACTCCATGCCTGATTTTTTCCTCCAGTGCGATAGCTGGAGGAAATTATTATACTCTTAAGGATAAGTCATGAATATAAAGACGCTTAACGTCAGCCTTTTGTCTTTTTCTATTATTACAGCATTGTTTCCATTGAACGCGATGGCAACAAAATTAACCATAGAGCAGCGCCTTGAATTGCTTGAAAATGAATTGTCGCAAAATAAACAAGAGCTGAAAGCAACACAGAATGAACTGGGAGTATATAAATCCCGACTTTCGACCTTACAAAAAAGCATCACGGAAAACAAATATAAATCAGCCTCGCTTGCTGAAATATCAGCGACATCTCCCGTCGCTGATAACATCAAAAATGAAAACGGTGAACAGAACTCGTTTACCGCAGCGCATACTATAAATGGATCGCAGCAAGTTGCCGTTATTGAAAGTAAAGGCGACAAAACCACTATCGAAAGCGTGACCCTGAAAGATATCAGTAAATATATAAAGGATGATATTGGGTTCAGCTATCAGGGGTACTTCCGCTCAGGCTGGGGTACTGGTAATCACGGCTCACCACAAACTTATGCAGCGGGTTCTCTGGGACGTTTTGGTAATGAGATGAGCGGTTGGTTTGACCTGACCTTAAATCAGCGTGTTTATAATCAGGACGGTAAAACGGCAAATGCGGTCGTTACCTATGATGGCAACGTGGGTGAGCAGTATAACGATGCCTGGTTTGGTGACAGTGCCAATGAAAATATCATGCAGTTCAGCGATATTTACCTGACAACGCGAGGTTTTTTACCCTTCGCACCAGAGGCAGACTTCTGGGTCGGCAAACATAAACTCCCGCAATATGAGATCCAGATGCTGGACTGGAAAACCTTAACCACGGATGTCGCCGCGGGTGTGGGGATTGAAAACTGGGCACTTGGTGTAGGGCTGTTTGATATGTCCTTAAGCCGTGATGATGTCGATGTTTACTCTCGTGATTTTTCGCGTACCAGCCAGATGAATACCAATTCTGTGGATGTTCGTTATCGCAATATCCCGTTATGGGATGATGCGACATTATCATTAATGGCTAAATATTCCGCACCTAATAAAACGGATCAACAACAAGATAACGAAAATGACAACAGTTATTTTGAAATGAAAGATAGCTGGATGCTGACTTCTGTTTTACGGCAAAACCTGCAACGCGATACGTTTAATGAATTTACGTTACAGGTTGCCAATAATTCCTATGCCAGCAGTTTTGCCAGTTTCTCAGATGCCAGTAATACGATGGCGCATGGTCGCTATTACTATGGTGATCATACCAATGGGATCGCCTGGCGTTTAATCTCTCAGGGCGAGATGTATCTTACTGACAATATTATTATGGCTAACGCGCTTGTCTATTCTCACGGCGAAGATGTTTATAGTTATGAAAGTGGTGCTCATAGTGATTTTGACAGTATTCGCACTGTAATAAGACCGGCCTGGATCTGGAATACATGGAATCAGACGGGGCTTGAATTAGGCTGGTTTAAGCAACAGAACAAAACTCAGCAGGGTGTAACACTAAATGAATCGGCTTATAAAACGACACTCTGGCATGCATTGAAAGTGGGTGAAAGCATTTTAGGTTCACGACCAGAAATTCGCTTCTATGGAACGTATATCAATATTCTGGATAACGAATTATCGAATTTTAAGTTTAATGAGAACAGCAAAGACGAGTTTATGGCCGGCATCCAGGCGGAAGTCTGGTGGTAATCTATTTTAGTTAAGGAGTTGTGTATGTCAGGATTTAAAAAAGGTTTTTTATGGGGCGGTGCGGTAGCCGCGCATCAGTTGGAAGGTGGCTGGAATGAAGGAGGAAAAGGCATCAGCATCGCTGATGTGATGACTGCTGGCGCTCACGGGGTGCCGCGTGAAGTGACAGAAGGCGTTATCGACGGGCTTAATTATCCCAATCATGAAGCAATTGATTTTTATCATCGCTATAAAACAGATATTCAGTTATTTGCCGAGATGGGATTCAAATGCTTTCGAACTTCCATTGCCTGGACACGAATCTTTCCGCAAGGTGACGAACAGGAGCCGAATGAAGAGGGTTTACAATTTTATGATGATCTGTTCGATGAATGCCTTAAGCAGGGAATGGAACCTGTGGTGACGCTTTCACATTTTGAGATGCCTTATCATCTGGTGACAAAATATGGTGGCTGGCGAAACCGTAAACTGATCGACTTTTTTATCCGCTTCGCATCAACGGTCTTCACGCGCTATAAAGAAAAAGTAAAGTACTGGATGACGTTTAACGAAATCAATAATCAGGTGAATTTCAGCGAAAGCCTGTGTCCATTTACTAATTCCGGTATCTTGTATTCGCCAGAGGAAGATATCAATGAGCGCGAACAAATAATGTACCAGGCGGTACATTACGAGTTAGTTGCCAGTGCCCTGGCGGTACAGACTGGAAAATCGATCAATCCTGAATTTAACATTGGCTGTATGATCGCCATGTGTCCCATCTATCCTCTGACGTGTGCACCCAACGATATGATGATGGCCACGAAAGCAATGCATCGTCGTTACTGGTTTACTGATGTTCATGCTCGTGGATATTATCCGCAACATATGCTGAATTACTTTGCCAGGAAAGGATTCAACCTCGATATCACACCAGAAGATAACGCGATTCTTGCCAGTGGTTGTGTCGACTTTATCGGCTTTAGCTACTACATGTCTTTTACGACACAATTTTCGCCCGATAACCCGCAACTGGATTATGTTGAACCACGAGATTTGGTCAGCAACCCTTATATCGATACATCCGAATGGGGATGGCAAATTGATCCGGCAGGGCTACGTTATTCACTCAACTGGTTCTGGGATCATTTCCAGTTGCCGCTGTTTATTGTCGAAAATGGATTTGGTGCGGTTGACCAGAGACAAGCTGACGGCACGGTGAACGATCACTATCGCATTGATTACTTTGCTTCCCATATTCGGGAAATGAAAAAAGCCGTAGTTGAAGATGGTGTTGACTTAATTGGCTACACCCCGTGGGGCTGCATTGACCTGGTTTCTGCCGGAACAGGGGAAATGAAAAAGCGCTACGGAATGATTTATGTCGATAAAGACAACGAAGGGAAGGGAACGCTGGAACGGATACGTAAAGCGTCGTTTTACTGGTATCGGGATCTCATCGCCAACAATGGCGAAAATATTTGAGACTTGAGGAAGATATTACGGAGATGTCAGGCTCTGTGATCAGAGCCTGACAATAACTACATAGCGTGTTGATTATAATAGGGCACGCCGAGCGCATCCGACTTATTACTGCCAGTACCCATGTGATTTAAATCAAACGGTGGTTGTTCCTGCGATGGGGGAACAACCACGACATTGGCACAAGAAGTAACAACTGGCTGCGTGGTTTGTTCCGCAACGCCCTGCGCGGAAAAGAGAATAAGCGCAGCTGCTATTGCGGATGAAAGTGGTTTCATGATTGCCTCAGTGACGTTGTCACGTTATCAACTAGCTGTTGTAATGATTTAATGGATGTAAAAAGCGCGATTCGCCCTGCATATTGGTCATCCGGTATTTATGCGGCGGAACATCAAAGTAATTTTTGAAGGTTCGGGTCAGAGTTTGTTGCGACTCGAAGCCATATCGTTCTGCCAGATAGAGTATCGGCTCGTTACTTTCCTTCAGCTTTTGCGCGATTTCCGTCATCTTACGGCTGCGGATGTATTGGCCTAATGAATGACCGGTTTCTTTTTTAAACATCCGTTGCAGGTGCCATTTAGAGTAACCTGAACGCTCTGACACTTTCTCCAGTGACAGTGGCGATTCCAGGTTGTCCTCGATCCAGTCCAAAATGCTATGAATGGTAATAGCGTCAGTATTGCGTCTGGACATCGTCATACCTCTTTTTTGTTTACGGCAGGACTTTCTTAAGCAAATGCTCAAGTGTTGCCACTTCGTCCGCCGTCAGGTTTTTTGTTAATTCTTGGTGCAGGTCCTGGCCAACTAATTGATGGCATTGTTCACATATTGCCGCGCCGCTGGTGGTAAGTTTTACCAGTACGCCGCGCTTATCATTCGGGTTCGGCAACCTTTCAACCCAGCCTTTACAGACCAGGCGATCCAGCATACGGGTGAGTGCTCCCAGGTCGACCGACAACACTTTTTTCAGTTCAACCGGAGTAATACACGCCGCGCAGCGGATAGAGCAGAGCACCTTAAACTGTGCCGCGGTAATATCCAGCGGAGACAGATACTCGTTAAGCAGACGATCTTTCTTCTGATTAACCATATGGATTAAGCGACCCAATGGAATAATTTCATTGAACAGATCGCTGGTACTTTTCACATTAGTTGCCCTGGCAAGTAATTAGTTGCAGGGGATAATATTGCCCAGGCAAGTATAAGTCAAATAAATGAATTGACCGATGCCACGTTTTGCTAAATCGGTTCAAGTTTTGGTCAATGCGATGCAAGGTTAGCTAAAGAGTGACACTTTATCCTTGTTTACCCCTTATACTTTTCGCTGATAACCCAGATACACAGGATAACAACCACCAATGTTAGATTTGTTTAAAGCAATTGGCCTGGGGCTGGTGGTGTTACTGCCGTTAGCTAACCCATTAACAACTGTCGCGTTATTTCTTGGCCTGGCAGGCAACATGAACAGTGCCGAACGTAATCGTCAGTCGTTGATGGCCTCGGTGTACGTATTTGCCATCATGATGGTGGCGTATTACGCCGGGCAACTGGTGATGGATACATTTGGCATTTCGATTCCCGGTCTGCGAATTGCAGGCGGCTTAATCGTCGCGTTTATCGGTTTTCGGATGCTCTTTCCGCAACAGAAAGCGATTGATTCACCGGAGGCGAAAAGCAAGTCGGAAGAGCTGGAAGATGAACCCAGTGCCAATATTGCCTTTGTGCCGCTAGCAATGCCAAGTACCGCTGGTCCGGGAACCATAGCGATGATTATTAGCTCGGCGTCCACAGTGCGTCAGAGTTCAACCTTCGCTGATTGGGTACTGATGGTTGCGCCGCCGCTGATCTTTTTCCTGGTGGCGGTTATTTTGTGGGGAAGCCTACGCAGCTCCGGCGCAATTATGCGGCTGGTGGGCAAGGGTGGCATTGAAGCGATCTCCCGTCTGATGGGATTCCTGCTGGTATGTATGGGTGTGCAGTTTATTATTAACGGCATCCTGGAAATCATTAAAACGTACCATTAAAAAAGGCCCGAATGGGCCTTTCAACTATTGCGTCTGTTCTTCGAGTGTCACTGGCCAGCGGCGAAATATAATGATTGACCAAATTAACGCGGCAAAAGCAGGCACCGCGCCCACATAACCAATCATCGACATTGACCAGTGCAAACTCACCTGATTACCTACCAACGCACCCGCCCCGATTCCAATATTAAATATCCCGGAGAATAGCGCCATCGCGACGTCGGTAGCATCTGGTGCCAGCGCCAGCACTTTAACCTGCATACCAAGCCCGATGATCATCATCGCGATCCCCCAGAAAATACTCAGCACCCCGAGGTGTATTTCACTGTTCGCCGCAGGTAACAGCAATGCCAGGCACACCAGCAACAGCGCAATCGCCGTACTCACCAACGCAGACGCATACTGATTACCCAGTTTACCGAAAATCACGCTGCCAATAATGCCCGCACCACCGAGTAATAACAGTAATGCCGTGGCAAAGTTGGCGCTGAATCCCGCAATGTTTTGTACAAAAGGCTCGATATAGCTGTATGCCGTGTAATGGGCGGTGACAACCACCACAGTTAACAAATAAATGCTCATCAATGCCGGGCGGCGGAACAATAGCGGGAGGCTTTTCAGTGAACCGGAATGCTCACTGGGCAGTAAGGGAAGTAACTTAATCAGGCACAAAAGGGTGATAAGCGCCCCAATACCAATCGCGAAGAAGGTCATTCGCCAACCGAAATACTGGCCCACAATGCGCCCGAGAGGTAAACCTAAGACCATCGCCAGTGCTGTACCGGTGGCAATTAAACTCAATGCCTGTGCTCGCTTCCCGGCCGGAGCCATACGGATCGCCAGAGACGCCGTAATCGACCAGAAAATCGCATGTGCAAAAGCCACACCAATGCGACTGATCACCAGAACGGTAAAGCTCCACGACAAAAACGACAGTACGTGGCTGGCAATAAACACCACAAACAGGCAGATCAGTAATTTGCGCCGTTCAACCTGACTGGTCATTAACATAAAAGGCAATGACATTAGCGCTACTACCCATGCGTAAATGGTCAACATGATGCCGACCTGAGCGGTTTGCATGTGAAAACTTTGCGCAATGTCAGAGAGCAGGCCAACAGGGACAAATTCGGTGGTGTTGAAGATGAAGGCGGCGACTGCCAGCGTAACGACCCGTAGCCACGCCACTTTGCGGGAAACAGTGTTTGTTGTCATAACAGATTATCGGGTGAGTTGCGAAAAAGTGATGAAATGATCTTAAAACGGTTAATGATGTGAATACAATGCATTTGTGATCTGGATCGCGTTTTCCGTTTCTCTGACGCTGATTCTTTCACGCGTCAGAGAGTCGGTAACATCACGGTTTAATGACGTTCAGGGAGGTCTGGCGTTTTGGAGGTTGCGGGTATAGGTGGTCTGACAGGGGAGCGAGGCCTGTTTTTCACCAGGTCTTCGTGAGTAACTTTTGGCGGCGTTTCATTTTTTACAAACAGTTTGAGGGTCCTGCGCGCCATATGTTTGATAATTTTATCATCACTTAATGATGCTGGCATCAACACGTCATTCAGATCACTTTCATTGGGATTCATAAATTGGTGATAGTGCAATAACATATTGGCGAAAAATAAAAAAAGTCCTGAAAATGAGGAGATTCTTGTTCTGCTAAAAGGGATAAAAAGCAGATGCAGACTTCGGGTAGTACATGTTTGTTAGAACCTAATGAATCCATCAGGCTTTGCAATAAATCCTCTTTTAATTCGCCGTCTGTTATGTCGAGAATGGCGGTGATCAAGTTAGGATCTTTATTGACGAACCATCTGTGAACCTCAGAGTTACTCCATAATCGGGGGAGTATGACAAAATTACCGCGAGAGATAAAATTCAGGACAAGCAAATCAAACTGGCGTAAGTAATCTGCAGCGGTATGGCGATCCGGAGGCAGGGGTTCAATATGTGGTGTATGCGCTCTTTTGATGGGAACGCCAAGGTTGATCATTGGAAATTGTTCAATAAAATCATTCAGAAACAGAAATAGCACACGCTCGACGCCGGTCTGAAATACGCGCCCCATAGTGACAGGCTTTGGGTTGGGAGCGCAAAAATATTAATTTCTCCATCATGGCGAAAATTATCTAAATAAATAGGGCTTAAATTTATTACTACCTGAAATTCAATATTTTCTTTGTGTCTTCCATTCTTGACTGGATAAGTGAGTTTAAACTGAACCTTTTCATTGTATAGCGTGTCGTTACCCCGAAAAGAAGTCCTCTGAATATATGATAAGTTATCAAGGTTATTAAATATCTTTTTTGTGGCTGAGTTGATGTTTAAAGACGTGCGCCACTCTTCATCACATATTATTGTACTTAGCGCATCAATAAAGTCCTTTAAAACTTCTTTTACCTGAGGTGCAATATTACGTACGGGAAAATCATCAGGAAGAGATATGTAATTACTGATGCTTACTGGCGTAACCATATTTGCCCCATATAGTCATAAGTCATCGGAACATCACTATATAGGGCATTTGAGCTGCAAGAACTATCAAAAATAGCTCATTGGTAACCCTGTTTTGCCGAGTCAGGCACATCCAGTAGTTGAATAAATGCCTCAAGCGGACGCGTTTTCGCACCGCGACGCCAGACCAGCCAGGTTGTTAACCAACGCCATTGCTCAGCTAACGGCCACGCTTCAACCTGGTGATGCCCCGGCATACTTTCCAGCATAGAGCGTGGAATAAGCGCAATGCCTGCTCCTGCGACCACACAGGCCAACATCCCGTGATACGACTCCATCTCGTGAATAGTTCCCGGAGCGGCACCGTCAGCATGAAACCAGCTCTCGAAGTGGCGACGATACGAACAATTGGCGCGGAAGGCATAAATGTTACTGCCGTTAACCTGACTGGCGCGGATTACTGGCGCATGACCTTGTGGCGTGACGATCATCAGCTCCTCGCGGTATACCGGTATCCCGTCAATGGCAGTATGGTTAATGGGCCCATCAATAAATGCCGCATTCAGTTTTCCCTCCAGCACTCCTTCCAGCATAGTGCCGGAAGGGCCGGTGGAAAGTGAAAACTGAATTTTGGGATAACGATGGTTGAATTCCGCCAGCGTGGCCGGAATGCGCACTGCTGCGGTGCTTTCCAGCGAACCAAGAGAAAATAAACCTTGCGGCTCATCGCCAGCGACAACGCTCCGCGCTTCATCCACTAACGCGAGAATTTGTTGGCTATAGCGTAAAAAGTTATGCCCGGCAGGAGAGAGACGTAAACGCTGATTCTCGCGAATAAACAGATCTACCCCCAGTTCTGTTTCCAGCTGGCGTAGACGGGTAGTGAGATTCGACGGTACGCGATGCACTTTTGCTGCAGCCTGGGTAATGCTGCCAGCTTCGGCAACCGCGTTGAACATCTCCAGTTGGGTCAGATCCATAACATTCTCGATTCGTGAATAAGTGGCTTAATATTATTCATTTTAAAGCAAGAGTAAATCTGCGTATCTTCATACCATGACTCATAAAGGAGATACCCCGATGACCATTACTCCGGCAACTCATGCAATTTCAATAAATCCTGCCACGGGTGAACAACTTTCTGTGCTGCCTTGGGCTGGCGCTAACGATATCGAAAACGCACTTCAGCTGGCGGCAGCAGGCTTTCGCGACTGGCGCGAGACAAATATAGATTATCGTGCTGAAAAACTGCGTGGTATCGGTAAGGCTCTGCGCGCCCGTAGCGAAGAAATGGCGCAAATGATCACCCGTGAAATGGGCAAACCAATCAATCAGGCGCGCGCTGAAGTGGCGAAATCGGCGAATTTGTGTGACTGGTATGCAGAACATGGTCCGGCAATGCTGAAGGCGGAACCTACGCTGGTGGAAAATCAGCAGGCAGTTATTGAGTATCGACCGTTGGGGACGATTCTGGCGATTATGCCGTGGAACTTTCCGTTATGGCAGGTGATGCGTGGCGCGGTTCCCATCATTCTTGCAGGTAACGGCTACTTACTTAAACATGCGCCGAATGTGATGGGCTGTGCTCAGCTCATTGCCCAGGTGTTTAAAGATGCGGGAATCCCGCAAGGCGTATATGGCTGGCTGAATGCCGACAACGACGGTGTCAGTCAAATGATTAAAGATTCGCGCATTGCTGCTGTCACGGTGACCGGAAGTGTTCGTGCGGGAGCGGCTATTGGCGCACAGGCTGGAGCGGCACTGAAAAAATGCGTACTGGAACTGGGCGGTTCGGATCCATTTATTGTGCTTAACGATGCCGATCTGGAACTGGCGGTTAAAGCGGCGGTAGCCGGACGTTATCAGAATACCGGACAGGTTTGTGCAGCGGCAAAACGCTTTATTATCGAAGAGGGAATTGCTTCTGCATTTACCGAACGTTTTGTGGCAGCTGCGGCAGCCTTGAAAATGGGCGATCCCCGTGATGAAGAGAACGCTCTCGGACCAATGGCTCGTTTTGATTTACGTGATGAGCTGCATCATCAGGTGGAGAAAACCCTGGCGCAGGGTGCGCGTTTGTTACTGGGCGGGGAAAAGATGGCTGGGGCAGGTAACTACTATCCGCCAACGGTTCTGGCGAATGTTACCCCAGAAATGACCGCGTTTCGGGAAGAAATGTTTGGCCCTGTTGCGGCAATCACCGTTGCGAAAGATGCAGAACATGCGCTGGAACTGGCTAATGATAGTGAGTTCGGCCTTTCAGCGACCATTTTTACCACCGACGAAACACAGGCCAGACAGATGGCGGCACGTCTGGAATGCGGTGGGGTGTTTATCAATGGTTATTGTGCCAGCGACGCGCGAGTGGCCTTTGGTGGCGTGAAAAAGAGTGGCTTTGGTCGTGAGCTTTCCCATTTCGGCTTACACGAATTCTGTAATATCCAGACGGTGTGGAAAGACCGGATCTGACGCGACATATTCAGCTCTGATATACTCGCAGGTCTTTTCAGACCTGCGGTCCAGGAGTAGAAAGTGGCAGTCGCCATGGATAATGCAATTTTAGAAAACATCTTGCGGCAAGTGCGGCCGCTCATTGGTCAGGGTAAAGTCGCGGATTATATTCCGGCGCTGGCTACAGTAGACGGTTCCCGATTGGGCATTGCTATCTGTACCGTTGACGGACAGCTTTTTCAGGCCGGAGACGCGCAAGAACGTTTTTCCATTCAGTCTATTTCCAAAGTGCTGAGTCTCGTTGTCGCCATGCGTCATTACTCCGAAGAGGAAATCTGGCAACGCGTCGGCAAAGACCCGTCTGGATCACCGTTCAATTCTTTAGTGCAACTGGAAATGGAGCAGGGTATTCCGCGTAATCCGTTTATTAATGCTGGTGCGCTGGTGGTTTGCGATATGTTGCAAGGGCGATTAAGCGCACCACGGCAACGTATGCTGGAAGTCGTGCGCGGCTTAAGCGGTGTGTCTGATATTTCATACGATACGGTGGTAGCGCGTTCCGAATTTGAACATTCCGCGCGAAATGCGGCTATCGCCTGGCTGATGAAGTCGTTTGGCAATTTCCATCATGATGTGACAACCGTTCTGCAAAACTACTTTCATTACTGCGCTCTGAAAATGAGCTGTGTAGAGCTGGCCCGGACGTTTGTCTTTCTGGCTAATCAGGGGAAAGCTATTCATATTGATGAACCTGTGGTGACGCCAATGCAGGCGCGGCAAATTAACGCGCTGATGGCGACCAGTGGTATGTACCAGAACGCGGGGGAGTTTGCCTGGCGGGTGGGGCTACCGGCGAAATCTGGCGTTGGTGGCGGTATTGTGGCGATTGTTCCGCATGAAATGGCCATCGCAGTCTGGAGTCCGGAACTGGATGATGCAGGTAACTCGCTTGCGGGTATCGCCGTCCTTGAACAATTGACGAAACAGTTAGGGCGTTCGGTTTATTAATGCAGTCTCTCGATCCACTCTTCGCGCGTTTATCCCGTTCAAAATTTCGCTCTCGCTTTCGTCTGGGCATGAAAGAGCGTCAGTATTGCCTGGAGAAAGGCGCGCCAGTCATCGAACAACATGCGGCGGATTTTGTCGCTAAACGTCTTGCTCCGGCATTACCGGCTAATGACGGTAAGCAAACCCCCATGCGCGGGCATCCGGTGTTTATCGCTCAGCACGCCACCGCGACCTGCTGTCGCGGTTGTCTGGCTAAGTGGCATAACATTCCGCAGGGTGTTTCGTTAAGCGAAGAACAACAACGTTATATCGTGGCGGTAATCTATCACTGGCTGGTTGTACAGATGAATCAGCCATGAGAATTGCGGAAAACGATAAAATAGCATTCCCAGGGTACCTTTATTTGCCGCCGCTGTTAGCGAACATGCTATCCTTTATGTGAATTTACTTATTACGTTGAGATAATTGCCACCCGCAATTGTATGGACAGATAATTAATGCATGTACACCCCATTTCAACTTTCCGTTTGTTCCAGGAAGGTCATCTGCTACGTAATAGCATCGCTATTTTTGCGCTAACCACGCTGTTCTATTTTATTGGTGCAGAGTTACGGCTGGTTCACGAACTTTCTCTTTTCTGGCCGCTGAATGGCGTAATGGCGGGGGTGTTTGCCCGCTATGTCTGGCTTAATCGACTGCATTACTATGCGATCAGTTATGTGGCGATGCTGGTTTATGATGCCATAACCACCGAATGGGGACTGGTTTCACTGGTTATCAATTTCTCCAATATGATGTTTATTGTTACCGTCGCCTTACTGGTCGTGCGGGATAAGCGTCTGGGGAAAAATAAGTATGAGCCAGTAAGTGCCTTACGGCTATTTAATTACTGTCTGATTGCCGCATTATTATGCGCTATTGTCGGGGCGATTGGTTCGGTCAGTATTGATAGTCTGGATTTCTGGCCTTTGCTTGCGGACTGGTTCAGTGAGCAATTCTCAACGGGCGTGTTGATCGTGCCTTGTATGCTGACGTTGGCTATTCCTGGAGTGCTGCCGCGCTTTAAAGCAGAACAGATGATGCCCGCCATCGCGCTTATTGTGTCGGTTATTGCCTCGGTAGTCATTGGCGGAGCGGGGAGTCTGGCGTTCCCGCTGCCTGCATTAATCTGGTGTGCAGTGCGCTATACGCCGCAGGTAACATGTCTGTTGACCTTTGTCACCGGTGCGGTGGAAATCGTACTGGTGGCAAATTCGGTGATTGATATCTCGGTCGGTTCGCCGTTCTCCATTCCGGAAATGTTCTCCGCACGTCTCGGTATTGCCACGATGGCGATATGCCCAATTATGGTTTCTTTTAGCGTGGCAGCGATCAATTCGCTAATGAAGCAAGTTGCGCTGCGAGCCGACTTTGATTTTCTGACTCAGGTTTACTCACGGTCCGGTCTTTATGAGGCGCTGAAAAGTCCATCGCTGAAACAGACACAACATCTGACGGTCATGCTGCTTGATATTGACTATTTCAAAAGCATTAACGATAACTATGGACATGAATGTGGCGATAAAGTGTTAAGCGTGTTTGCCCGGCATATTCAGAAGATTGTCGGTGATAAGGGGCTGGTGGCGCGCATGGGCGGCGAAGAATTTGCTGTTGCAGTGCCGTCGGTGAATCCTGTCGATGGTCTGCTAATGGCGGAAAAAATCCGTAAAGGCGTTGAACTGCAACCATTCACCTGGCAACAAAAAACGCTTTATCTCACGGTAAGTATTGGCGTCGGTAGTGGTCGCGCATCGTACCGAACGCTGACCGATGATTTTAATAAATTGATGGTCGAAGCCGATACGTGTCTGTATCGCTCGAAGAAAGATGGGCGCAACCGTACCAGCACTATGCGTTACGGTGAGGAAGTTGTCTGACATCTTTATTCATTCCGCGCGATTTGAATGCAATGTGTTCTACCACTTTATGATCCAGGAAAAGGCGTATTTCCTCGATTAAACCATGATCCGCGCCACACTTTTCTCATAAAACTGCTCATTAATCATCAGGAGTTGATCAAAACAGGGGTTCGGCGTATTAAAGTTTGCTAACCTGTCGTACCAATTCAAACAGGTTGTATGACTAATCAGAAGGGAACCCATTGTGAAAACACTAAATCGTCGCGATTTTCCCGGTGCACAGTATCCAGAACGTATCATTCAGTTTGGTGAAGGTAACTTCCTGCGCGCCTTTGTTGACTGGCAAATCGATCTCCTGAATGAGCACACCGATCTGAATTCTGGTGTGGTCGTTGTTCGTCCGATTGAAACTTCATTCCCACCGTCACTGAGCACGCAGGATGGTCTGTATACCACCATTATCCGTGGCCTGAATGAGAAGGGGGAAGCGGTCAGCGACGCGCGTCTGATTCGCTCGGTTAATCGTGAAATCAGCGTCTACAGTGAATACGATGAATTCCTGAAACTGGCTCACAACCCGGAAATGCGCTTTGTTTTCTCTAATACCACCGAAGCGGGTATCAGCTACCATGCGGGCGATAAATTCGATGACGCGCCAGCGGTAAGTTATCCGGCAAAACTGACCCGTCTGCTGTTCGAACGTTTTAGCCATTTCAACGGTGCGCTGGATAAAGGTTGGATCATCATCCCGTGTGAGTTGATCGACTACAATGGCGACGCGTTGCGTGAACTGGTGCTGCGCTATGCGCAAGAGTGGGCACTGCCAGAAGCATTTATTCAATGGCTGGATCAGGCTAACAGCTTCTGTTCTACGCTGGTGGACCGTATCGTTACCGGTTATCCGCGCGATGAAGTGGCTAAACTGGAAGAAGAGCTGGGTTATCACGATGGTTTTCTCGACACCGCTGAACACTTTTACCTGTTTGTGATTCAGGGACCGAAATCCTTAGCGACTGAACTGCGTCTGGACAAATATCCGCTCAACGTGCTGATTGTTGACGATATTAAACCGTACAAAGAACGCAAAGTGGCAATCCTCAACGGTGCGCACACCGCGCTGGTGCCGGTGGCGTTCCAGGCAGGGCTGGATACCGTAGGTGAAGCGATGAACGATGCTGAAATTTGCGCATTCGTTGAAAAAGCTATCTACGAAGAAATTATTCCGGTACTGGATTTGCCTCGTGATGAACTGGAATCTTTCGCCAGTGCAGTCACCGGGCGTTTCCGTAACCCGTACATTAAGCATCAGCTGCTGTCTATCGCGCTCAACGGTATGACCAAGTTCCGCACCCGCATCCTGCCGCAGCTGCTGGCAGGGCAGAAGGCAAACGGCACACTTCCGGCGCGCCTTACTTTCGCATTAGCGGCATTGATTGCGTTCTATCGTGGTGAGCGTAACGGAGAAACATATCCGGTACAGGACGATGCACACTGGCTGGAACGTTATCAGCAACTCTGGAGCCAGCATCGTGACCGTGTTATCGGTACCCAGGAACTGGTAGCGATTGTGTTGGCAGAAAAAGACCACTGGGAGCAGGACCTGACGCAAGTGCCTGGTCTGGTCGAGCAGGTTGCTAATGACCTGGATGCGATTCTTGAAAAAGGGATGCGCGAAGCTGTACGTCCGTTGTGCTAATAACACCGTTACTTCTGAACCCGGTTTCGACCGGGTTTCTTATTTCACTATATTAGTTACAACATCCTATGTGCCTTTATCATTAACAGATGCCACATGCAGCGCCTGTTAATGTTGTAAGCTTATAGGTAATTTGTAAATAGCGTCTTGAGAATGTGATCGTAATCACGTTTAATAGGGCGACTTTTTCACGCCTGAAGATAACCATGATTGTTCGTCCACAACAACACTGGCTGCGCCGTATTTTTGTCTGGCACGGCTCAGTATTATCCAAGATATCATCGCGCTTACTACTCAATTTTCTCTTTTCTATCGCTGTTATTTTCATGCTGCCCTGGTACACGCATCTGGGCATCAAATTCACCCTCGCACCGTTCAGCATTCTCGGTGTCGCTATCGCCATTTTTCTTGGTTTTCGTAATAATGCCGGGTACGCCCGTTACGTTGAAGCGCGAAAACTTTGGGGGCAGTTGATGATTGCCTCACGGTCGTTACTGCGCGAGGTAAAAACGACATTGCCGGATTCGGCAAGTGTAAGGGAGTTTGCCCGGTTGCAAATCGCCTTCGCCCACTGTTTACGCATGACATTACGCAAACAGCCACAGGCGGAAGTGCTGGCTCATTATCTCAAGACTGAAGATCTTCAGCCTGTACTGGCTTCGAACTCTCCAGCTAACCGTATCTTGTTAATAATGGGGGAGTGGTTGGCGGTTCAGCGCCGCAATGGGCAGCTTTCAGATATCCTGTTTATTAGCCTCAACGATCGGCTTAATGATATTTCAGCGGTCCTGGCAGGATGCGAGCGCATTGCCTATACGCCAATTCCCTTTGCCTACACCCTGATTTTGCATCGTACCGTTTATCTGTTTTGTATCATGCTGCCGTTCGCGCTGGTCGTGGACCTGCATTACATGACGCCTTTTATCTCTGTGCTGATTTCCTACACTTTTATTTCGCTGGATTGTCTGGCGGAAGAACTGGAAGATCCGTTCGGTACTGAAAACAATGATTTACCACTGGATGCCATCTGCAACGCTATTGAAATTGACCTGTTACAGATGAACTATGAAGCCGAAATTCCAGCAAAAATTCTTCCCGATCGTCATTACCAGCTGACGTGATATTTACTCCATACGCCGGGCAACAATAAAAAGACGCGGAAATGCCAGCAGTATCTGTCCGTTCTCTTGCAGTGGATACTGCTCTTCCAGCATCTGATGGTAGCGCTTAAGAAAAAGCTGCTGTTCGCTCTCGGTCAGATCCTGTAACCACGGACGTAATCCAGTGGCAGTCACCCAATCGATAATCGCCTGGTGTGACGGCATCTGGTGATAGTAGGTGGTTCGCCAGATATCGACCTCACATCCGGCTTCGCTCAAAATATCGTAGTAAGCATGAACGCCAGCCAACGGCTCACGCCCGCGATCCGGGTAGTTTTGTTCCCAGGCAACTTCGCGCATGAGCACATGGGTCGGCTCCAGCCAGTTATCTGGCATCTGTACTGCCAGCACGCCCTGCGGATTAAGTAAAGAAACCAGATGAGGAAACAATTCGTAGTGGTCGGGCAGCCATTGCAGTGAGGCATTAGCAAAAATCAGATCGAGTGCCTGTTCCGGTTGCCAGTTGCGGATGTCTGCTTCCACGAACTGGCAGTCTGGCAAAGCACTGCGCGCTTCAGCAATCATCGCCGGAGACGAGTCGATGCCTGTTATCCTGGCAGCAGGCCAACGTTGGTTTAGAAGGGCGGTGCTGTTACCTGGGCCACAGCCAAGATCGGCAACGTATTCGATATTCTCCAGCGGTACTCTGGCAAGCAGCTCCACCGCCGGACGCGATCGTTCAGCGGCAAAGTGCAGATATAAAGAGGGGTTCCAGTCAGACATTTATTTACTCCCGTCAGCGCGTTACCCCAATTGTAGATAAAACTGATGAATTCGCCTCACGGCATCAACCCATTGAACAGACGTTTTTTACGCGGCCCGGTCATTAAAGATTCCAGTTTCGCGACACAGGTTTTGTAGTGGGGCGTGGTTTTATGGAATGCCACTGCGTCTTCATCTTTATAGGCTTCGTAGATATAAAAGCGCGAATTCACTTCTGGGTCCTGTAAGACATCGAAGCGCAAATTGCCTTCTTCCTGTACAGAGCCCAGGTGGTTCTGGCGAAAAACTTCGATAAACTCGTCAATCTTGTCTTCATGAACGTTAATTTCAACCAGTGTGACGTGCATAATTCTTCTCCTTAAATCCGCAGTTACTGTTTTTCACTCAGATAGAGTTCATATGCCCGATCAGCCGTTTCGTTATGGTGAACCACCGCCTGTACGGCTTTCATCATCGCCACCGGATGGTCAGACTGGAAAATATTACGCCCCATATCCACACCAGAAGCGCCCTGATCGATAGCCTGCCAGCACATTTCCAGCGCCTCGCGCTCCGGTAATTTTTTACCGCCAGCAATAACAATGGGTACCGGACATCCGGCAACAATCCGTTCAAAACCTTTTTCGACATAATAGGTTTTGATAATTTGCGCCCCCATTTCAGCGGCGATTCGAGTCGCGAGCGAGAAATAACGCTGATCGCGCACCATATCTTTGCCCACGCCAGTCACGGCCATGGTCGGCATTCCCACTTTCATTCCGGCATCAACCAGCTGAATAATATTTTTGATCGACTGATGTTCATATTCGCTGCCGATATAAACCTGCGCCGCCACCGCGCAACTGTTCAGGCGCACGGCATCATCCATCGATAACGCCACGGCTTCATTACTTAATTCCGCCAGAATAGAGTTCGCACCTGACGCCCGCAGTACCACCGGCTTATTGGTCGCTGGGGGAACTACGCTGCGCAAAATGCCGCGCGTACACATTAATACATCGGCATGTTCAAACAGCGGGGCGATATTTATATCAATGCGTTCAAGTCCGGTAGTCGGCCCCTGAAAATAACCATGGTCAAAGGCCAGCATCACGGTTTTACCCGTTTTCGGATTAAATATCCGCGATAAGCGTGACTGCATTCCCCAATCCAGCGCACCGCAACCTTTCAGGATAAAAGGGATATTTTGTTGCGGTTGATCGGTACGAAAATCTTTACCATCTTTAATATCGTCTAAATCTGCCATAACTTACTCCGGTTAAGTAATGCACATCAGAAATCGTATTTGCCGATATTCTCTTTGTTGAATATCACGCGCTCCGGTAACAGTACGATGCCATTACCATCCGCTTCGTAGTCATAGCCCTGAACGCTGTTTGGCGAGACTTCCACCTGACCTACGCCCTGGATATCCAGCTTGTCGCCCGTTTTCATTGATCCTTTTTTCAATAATGCATCCGCGACATACACTGAAATTTTGCCTTGCTGAACCACATCCCACAGGCCAAATTCTTTCACCGTGCCGCGTTCCACATATGGACGCATCACGTTTGGCGTACTGAATCCGACAATCGCAACTTTGTCATTTTTCAGGTTTTCTGCGGCTTGTGCGGCAGCGGGCAGGGCGTTGGCGTCGGGGGCGATAATGGCGTCGAGATCGCTATACGCTTTTAATATTCCTTCTGCGGTTTGTAATGATTTAGTGGCATCGTTATAGCCAAACTGCGTAGTGACAATTTCCCAGCCAGGATGCTCTTTGGCGATTTTCGCTTTCGCTTCTTTCACCCACTGGTTTTGGTCCGTAACGGTGGGGCTTGAGTAGAAAAACGCGACTTTGGCTTTGTCTTTATTCACCTGACGCGCCGCCATATCCACCAACATACCTCCCAACTGGGCGGGCGTTCCCTGATTAATGTAGTAAGAGCGGCACTCCGGTTTAGTATCAGAGTCCCAGGTCAGCACTCTCACACCACGTTGCATGGCGCGTTTCAGTGCCGGACACAAGCCATCAGGCGAAACCGCAGAAACGATAATGGCGTTATAACCTTGATTGACGAAGTTATTAATCAACTGTACCTGACCAGAAACACTGGGTTCTGTCGGCCCGTCGTAGGTCACATCAACGCTCAGCTCTTTACCCGCTTGTTGTGCGCCGTTGCCACCGCTGGTAAAAAATCCCACGCCAACCAGTTTGGGAATAAATGCAATACGCTCTGCGGCCTGCACATTCATAGAGATTGCGGCAATGCCAAGAGCGCTAAGTAAGGCGATTTTCTTAAAGCGATGAAGTGTCATGAAGATATCCTTTATGGCAATGGGTTATTGGCCCGACGCGCCAGCCACTCTTTAATTTGCTGGCGATGCAGGCTAACGGAACGACCTACGACAACGACGATAAGTAGCGCACCGGAAAGGGCGCTGGACACCTGATTTGGCACTCCTGCCATTTGCAAACCTTGTTGCAAATATCCCACTAATAAAACCGCAATGGCGGTGCCGATAATGGAACCGGAACCACCATAAATATTGGCACCGCCAAGCACCACGGCGGTGATGGCGGGCATC
This sequence comes from Escherichia sp. SCLE84, assembly GCF_012584495.1. NCBI lineage: Bacteria > Pseudomonadati > Pseudomonadota > Gammaproteobacteria > Enterobacterales > Enterobacteriaceae > Escherichia > Escherichia sp. SCLE84. The sequence continues at coordinate 692,701 of NZ_CP051430.1, forward strand.
AGAAACGACGCACCGAGATCGGAACGTGCTGAACCAAAATACGACACCAGCAGCACAGCGGCGACCGCAGACGCCAGCCCCGTCATGGCATAGAGCGCACATAAGGTGCGGTTAACTGGAATCGCGCTATAAAGCGCCACGCGCGGGCTTTGCCCAATCAAAAACACATTACGTCCGGCATGGGTTTTATGCAGCCAGAGCCAGAAAACGAGGAGACATATCAGGAAGATAATCAGCGGAACGGGGAGTCCCAGCACATCCAGGTTAGCGAAATCTGTAAACGCCATCGGGAATCCACCAATACCTTCGTACCCCGTCGCTCCGGCCATCCCGGAAAGCAGTAGGGCGCTTCCGGCAAACAGATACAGCGTGCCAAGCGTAATCACCAGCGGGTTAACTTTGGTATAGATAATTAATCCGGCGTTGATCAGCCCGCACAATGCGCCGAGCAGTAAGGTCAGGAGAATCGCCAGCGGCATCGGCACACCACTTTGAAACAGTACGCCCAATGCAATGGCGCAGAGGCCGATGGTCGAACCAAACGAAATATCGATCCCGCCACTGACAATCACCATCGTCAGCGGTAGGGCGACAATGCCAATGCAGATAAAGTCACTGGTGCTGAACAGCAACATATTGAGATCTAACATTCGCGGGTTAATTGCACCAAATGCGACAATCTCAATAACGAGCAGTGCGGCAAGAGCCAGTTCCCAACCGTAGCGAATACGCATTATGCGGCCTCCCGTTTTTTACCTGACGAAGCGGGTTTAACGGATGGCGGTGGCGTCATAAAGCGGGCATATTTTTGCCGCCGTAGATTACGTTCCAGCGCACAACGCAGGCGTCCATCAAACACCAGCACCGCCAGCAGCACGAGGCCCGCGATAAAATCGTTCCACCATGCCGGAATGCGCAACAGCACCAGTACGCTATCGATCTGCGTCAGGAACCATGCGCCGAGTACCGCACCGATGATCGCACCGGAACCGCCGAGCAAACTAATGCCGCCCAGCACGCAGGCTGCAATTGCTTTCATCTCCAGCCCGGTACCGGTCTGGTTGGGGATAAAACCAATCTGCGAAGCAAACACAATTCCCGCCAGTGCCGCCATGCAGCCGTTCAACGAAAATGCCACAATGCGAATGGCTTCCGTACGAACACCCAGTTGACGAGCGCCCTGTAAATTATCGCCCGTGGCATAAAAACTGCGTCCAAACGCCGTCTTTGCCAGCAGCCAGGCCATAAATGCCACCAGAATTATCGTCAACCAACCAATCGCGGAAACGCCAAACAGCAGCGGTGCGGAGAGCTGTTTCAGTTCGGCGGGTAACCCTTCAATCCATTTACCGCCAGTCCACAGCAACATGATGCCTCTGTACAACCCTAACGTGCCAAGGGTGGCAACAATGGCAGGGATTTTTAGCCACGCGACCAGGACACCGTTGAAAAATCCCGCGAGCAAACCAAGCAGTAAAGTCGCGACACAAGCAACAGGTAGTGAATACCCCGCGTTCAGTAACATCCCCAACAGCACTGCGCACATTCCGGTAATCGAACCCACTGAAACATCAATATTGCGCGTAAGCATTACCAGCGTCGCGCCCATTGCCAGCAGGATCAGGATTTGCGCGCTGCTATAAACCATGGTCAGCGTTTGCACACTTAAATACTGGCGGTCGAGAAAACCGGGTAATGCAAACAGCAGCACCACCGCCAGCAGTGCCGTGATTTCACGGTTGTTCTGAATAAACTTCAGCATGACACCTCCTGACGCTGACTATCGCCGAAGGCAACGCGCATAATAGTCTCGACATTAATATCGCGCCCGGTCAGTGCAGAGTGGGCAATTTCGCCCTGATGCATCACATACACGCGATCTGCCATCAGTTCGATCTCTTCCAGATCGGAGGAGATAAGCAGCACTGCCACATTTTGTGCGGCGATGCTGCGCAACAGCTGGTAGATATCATTACGGGCCGAGACATCCACGCCGCGCGTCGGCTCATCGACAATCAATACTTGCGGCGAAGCTTCCAGGCATTTGGCAATGAGGATTTTTTGCTGGTTGCCACCGGATAATGTCCGTGCAGCTTGTTCCGGTTGGTTAAATTTAATATTCAGCGCCCGACGATAACGTTCCAGGGTGGCATTATCTTTCGCGGTTTTCGCCCAGAATCCACGAAGGTTATGAGTAAGGGCGCAGACGTTCCAGGCCAGCGAAGCATCGAGATTCAGTCCGGATGACTGGCGATCTTCCGGCAGATAAACCAGACCGCGCAGTAAACGTTCTCCAGTGGATAATTTATTGATCTCTTTACCATTCAGCATAATGCGTCCGCCACGCAAAGTACGCAGACCATAGAGCGTCTCGGCCAGTTCTGTGCGTCCGGCCCCCACCAGCCCAGCCAGGCCCAGAATTTCTCCGGCATTGAGCGTCAGGCTGACATTCCTGAAACCTTCGCCGGTCAGGTTTTCCAGTGTCAGCACCGGCGTTCCGGCAGCATGTTGTGGGCGGTTACCAGGTAACTCCAGCCATAATTTTTGGCTGGCAGAGAGCGATTTTTCCCGTACCGCTGGGGTGATGGCCTGAATAATGTCGTCGGTAGACAGTTCGCTGGTTTTGCCGCTTAAGGCGATGGTTCCGTCGCGCATCACGCTAATTCGATCGGCAATCTGGCGAATTTCCGGCAGCTTATGCGAGATAAAAACAATACCCACGCCAGTAGCAAGCAGCTCTTGCAAGCGAGTAAACAAGCGTTCGGTTTCCGCAGGGGTAAGCGAGGCGGTAGGTTCATCGAGGATCAGAATCCGCGAGTCGCGCATTAGCCCGCGGAGGATTTCCACCATTTGGCGATCGGCGACATCCAGCGATCCTGCCAGACTATGCAGATCAAACTGGCAGCCCAGCGCCGCCAGCAAGTTCTTCATTTTTTGCATGGAGAGCTGTTTTTTTGCCATCCCAAACAGGATGTTTTCTTTTATCGACAGGCTTGGGAAAAGCAGCGGTTCCTGGGGAACGAGATAAATGCCCAGCTGATGAGCATGAACTGGCGTTAATCTGGCGTAGTTGTTGCCCCCAATCTCCAGCGTACCGCTATCAGCAGGGGTAATACCGGCAATAATCTTCATTAACGTCGATTTACCGGCACCATTGCCGCCGAGCAGGGCGTGGACCTCCCCCTGATGCAACGTAAAATCGATGCCTTTCAGGACATTGACCCCTGAATACTGTTTATAAACCGAGCGGGCGCAAAGTAGCGGTAACGCGCGGGTATCACTCGTTTGCATATTTCCCCCGTTCAGTTTTGCAGGTGAGTTTTGAACAAATGTATTTCTGCTTTTAATTTGTTCATAACCTTAGGTGGACATTGCACATATTTCCGACGAATAGATCACAATTTATGCTATTTTGATTTTCACGGTTGCGTTTGTTCATGCTCGTAGAGTCAAACTGTGGCTGCCATCACAGATATAAATGCGCAAGAACTGAACAATTGCATTAAAGATTTAAATATGTTCAAAGTGAAGAATGAATTATGACAATCAACGATTCGGCAATTTCAGAACAGGGAATGTGTGAAGAAGAACAGGTCGCGCGGATCGCGTGGTTTTACTATCACGACGGGCTGACCCAGAGCGAGATCAGCGATCGTCTCGGCCTGACCCGTTTGAAAGTGTCGCGCTTGCTGGAGAAAGGGCATCAGTCCGGCATTATTCGCGTACAGATTAATTCTCGCTTTGAAGGCTGTCTGGAATATGAAACTCAATTACGTCGTCAGTTTTCGCTGCAACATGTCCGGGTGATCCCTGGGCTTGCGGATGCTGATGTCGGCGGGCGACTGGGGATAGGCGCGGCGCATATGTTGATGAGTTTACTTCAACCACAACAGATGCTGGCGATTGGTTTTGGCGAGGCAACCATGAATACGCTGCAACGCTTAAGTGGTTTTATTTCGTCACAGCAAATTCGCCTGGTCACGCTCTCCGGTGGCGTCGGTTCTTATATGACGGGTATCGGGCAGCTTAACGCGGCGTGCAGTGTGAATATTATTCCGGCTCCGTTGCGGGCATCCTCCGCTGACATTGCCCGTACGCTAAAAAATGAAAATTGCGTCAAAGATGTTCTGTTAGCCGCGCAAGCAGCCGATGTGGCGATTGTCGGCATTGGGGCCGTCAGTCAACAGGACGACGCGACGATCATTCGCTCCGGTTATATCAGCCAGGGCGAACAGTTAATGATTGGTCGAAAAGGGGCGGTTGGCGACATTTTAGGCTACTTTTTTGATGCAAAAGGTGACGTTGTCACGGATATTAAAATACATAACGAACTGATTGGCTTACCTTTAAGCTCGCTGAAGACCATACCCGTCCGGGTTGGCGTGGCAGGGGGAGAAAATAAAGCCGAAGCAATTGCCGCTGCAATGAAAGGCGGTTATATCAACGCACTGGTTACCGATCAGGACACAGCAGCGGCGATTTTACGTAGTTAAATTTGCATGACCTTATTACCGGGAATGATGGAGAACGTATAGAGGAACAGACAGAACGCATAAGCCGAGGATAATCTAATGGCTCGACTCTTTACCCCTTCAGAATCAAAGTATTACCTGATGGCGCTGGATGCAGGTACCGGAAGTATTCGGGCTGTGATATTCGACCTGGAAGGCAATCAAATAGCAGTGGGACAGGCGGAGTGGCGGCACCTGGCAGTACCGGACGTTCCTGGTTCTATGGAATTTGATCTCAACAAAAACTGGCAACTGGCGTGTGAGTGTATGCGCCAGGCGCTGCACAACGCCGGCATAGCCCCGGAGTATATCGCTGCCGTTTCGGCATGTTCGATGCGTGAAGGCATTGTTTTATATAATAATGAAGGAGCCCCGATCTGGGCCTGCGCCAATGTGGATGCCAGAGCGGCACGCGAAGTTAGCGAACTTAAAGAACTGCACAACAATACCTTTGAAAACGAAGTTTATCGCGCGACCGGACAAACACTGGCTTTAAGTGCCATCCCCAGATTACTTTGGCTGGCGCACCATCGTTCCGATATTTACCGTCAGGCATCAACCATCACCATGATCAGCGACTGGCTGGCCTATATGCTCAGCGGCGAACTGGCGGTGGATCCCTCTAACGCTGGCACCACGGGACTTCTTGATTTAACCACCCGTGACTGGAAACCTGCATTGCTGGATATGGCTGGCCTGCGTGCCGATATTCTTTCTCCTGTCAAAGAAACCGGCACATTGCTGGGCGTGGTAAGTTCACAAGCGGCGGAACTCTGCGGTCTGAAGGCGGGCACTCCGGTGGTCGTTGGAGGAGGCGACGTGCAGCTTGGTTGCCTTGGGTTAGGCGTTGTGCGTCCGGCACAAACCGCGGTTCTTGGCGGCACATTCTGGCAGCAAGTTGTAAATTTAGCCGCGCCGGTGACAGACCCAGAAATGAACGTGCGCGTTAATCCTCATGTTATTCCTGGCATGGTACAAGCTGAATCTATAAGCTTTTTTACCGGACTCACCATGCGCTGGTTCCGCGATGCTTTCTGTGCCGAAGAAAAACTGATTGCCGAACGTTTAGGCATCGACACCTATACGCTGCTGGAAGAGATGGCCAGTCGGGTGCCGCCTGGGTCGTGGGGCGTAATGCCGATCTTCTCCGACAGAATGCGCTTTAAAACCTGGTATCACGCTGCGCCTTCCTTTATTAACTTGTCCATTGACCCGGATAAATGTAACAAAGCGACATTGTTCCGTGCGCTGGAAGAAAATGCGGCGATTGTATCAGCGTGTAACTTGCAGCAAATTGCTGATTTCTCGAATATTCATCCCACCTCGCTGGTTTTTGCTGGCGGAGGTTCAAAAGGGAAATTATGGAGTCAAATTCTCGCTGATGTCTCGGGATTACCCGTCAATATTCCGGTAGTCAAAGAAGCCACCGCATTAGGATGTGCCATTGCAGCTGGCGTCGGTGCCGGAATTTTTTCATCAATGGCAGAAACCGGAGAACGCCTGGTTCGCTGGGAACGGACGCACACACCAGACCCGGAAAAGCATGAACTTTATCAGGATTCACGCGATAAGTGGCAGGCAGTTTATCAGGATCAGCTGGGGCTGGTTGATCATGGACTGACGACGTCGTTATGGAAAGCGCCTGGGTTATAGTTTCATTGACAGCCACATCATGATGACCGTGGCTGTTAGTTTTTGAGTATAGTTTTTCTTATTTCCCTTCTTTTAGAGCTGGCTTGTTAAATGCCAGCTTGCAGATTCATCGTTCCATCACCAGTACTATATTCAAGGGAAAATTGCTATTTTTCTTAAAGCATTAAGCATAACCCTTATTTTATAGCGAATATTCCTAAAGACATTAATGGATGCAAAAGGGGTTTAACAAACTTCGATTTTTAGCAATTAGTGCTATTCTTTGTTAAATATGATGATGATAATTTTCCTATTGAAAGAAACAGTTTTCTTATTAATCAACAATAACTCATAGTTCATTTTTAAATAAAATAAGAACTATGCATTTTTTAATCTATCAATTCGAAAGTATTAGCAAATTAGCCAAATTGACACCTTCCCACCTCCAACTAACACTTAATACAGACCTCTGACAATTTAATAAGTTTCATTTTTAATGTCTGACGACTCATCTCTTTCGTGGCTGTATTGTTTGTATATGGAGCGTTTATATGAATAGAATCTATCGCGTGATATGGAATTGCACTCTACAGGTATTTCAGGCCTGCTCGGAATTAACTCGCAGGGCAGGTAAAACATCGACGGTTAATTTGCATAAATCCTCTGGACTGACAACGAAATTCAGTAGATTGACGCTGGGTGTTTTGCTGGCACTAAGCGGTTCAGCGTCTGGTGCAAGTCTGGAAGTTGATAATGATCAGATTACCAATATTGATACTGATGTTGCTTATGATGCCTACCTGGTTGGCTGGTATGGCACTGGAGTGCTTAATATTTTGGCTGGCGGTAATGCCTCCTTAACCACTATTACTACCAGCGTCATTGGCGCTAATGAGGACTCAGAGGGCACCGTTAATGTTTTGGGTGGCACCTGGCGATTGTATGATAGCGGAAATAATGCAAGGCCTTTAAATGTGGGTCAATCCGGAACGGGGACGCTGAATATTAAACAGAAGGGTCACGTCGATGGAGGCTATTTAAGATTAGGTTCTTCGACAGGAGGCGTCGGGACGGTCAATGTTGAGGGAGAGGACTCTGTTCTGACGACCGAATTATTCGAAATAGGGAGTTACGGTACGGGCTCATTAAATATTACGGATAAGGGTTACGTCACGAGTTCAATCGTCGCCATTTTAGGCTATCAGGCGGGCAGTAATGGCCAGGTTGTCGTTGAAAAGGGTGGCGAGTGGCTAATAAAAAATAACGATTCCTCAATTGAATTTCAAATTGGTAATCAAGGAACTGGGGAGGCGACTATTCGCGAGGGTGGACTGATTACGGCTGAAAATACGATTATCGGTGGCAATGCCACCGGTGTCGGAACCCTGAATGTGCAGGATCAAGACTCTGTCATCACGGTACGCAGACTCTATAATGGATATTTCGGTAATGGCACACTCAATATTTCCAATAATGGACTAATTAATAACAAAGAATATTCATTAGTGGGCGTTCAGGACGGTTCCCACGGTGTCGTCAACGTGACCGATAAAGGGCATTGGAATTTCCTCGGAACGGGTGAAGCTTTCCGCTATATCTATATCGGTGATGCTGGCGACGGTGAACTTAATGTCTCGCGTGAAGGTAAAGTAGATTCGGGAATTATCACTGCGGGGATGAAAGAAACAGGCACAGGCAACATTACTGTTAAGGATAAGAACTCCGTTATCACTAATCTCGGAACTAATCTTGGTTATGACGGCCACGGCGAAATGAATATCAGTAATGAAGGGCTTGTTGTCAGCAACGGAGGAAGCTCACTCGGTTATGGAGAAACCGGCGTCGGGAATGTCAGCATCACCACGGGGGGGATGTGGGAGGTCAATAAGAATGTCTATACCACCATTGGTGTTGCGGGCGTCGGAAACCTCAATATTAGCGATGGCGGTAAGTTCGTATCGCAAAATATTACTTTTTTGGGCGATAAAGCAAGCGGTATCGGCACACTGAACCTGATGGATGCGACATCATCGTTCGATACTGTGGGTATCAATGTCGGTAATTTTGGTAGCGGTATCGTAAATGTCAGTAATGGTGCCACCCTTAATTCAACGGGCTATGGATTTATCGGAGGAAATGCCTCCGGTAAGGAGATAGTTAATATTTCAACGGACAGTCTCTGGAATTTAAAGACATCATCTACTAACGCACAATTGCTACAGGTCGGTGTATTAGGCAAGGGTGAACTGAATATTACCACCGGAGGTATAGTTAAAGCGCGTGATACACAGATAGCTCTCAATGACAAAAGTAAGGGCGACGTGAGGGTGGATGGGCAGAACTCTCTTCTTGAAACATTCAATATGTACGTAGGGACATCTGGTACGGGTACGTTAACCCTGACGAATAGCGGCACGCTGAATGTCGAAGGTGGAGAAGTTTACTTAGGTGTTTTTGAACCTGCTGTAGGAACGCTAAACATTGGTGCAGCTCACGGTGAGGCGGCGGCAGATGCCGGGTATATAACCAACGCGACGAAAGTAGAGTTTGGTTCTGGCGAAGGTGTTTTTGTCTTTAATCATACTAATAACAGTGATGCCGGCTACCAGGTCGATATGCTGATTACAGGTGACGATAAAGACGGAAAAGTGATCCATGATGCAGGCCATACGGTGTTCAATGCAGGGAATACTTATAGCGGTAAAACGCTGGTCAATGACGGCCTCCTGACCATTGCGTCTCATACGGCAGATGGGGTAACGGGCATGGGTTCGAGTGAAGTCACCATTGCAAGCCCCGGTACGCTCGACATTCTCGCATCAACGAACAGTGCAGGAGATTACACGCTGACCAATGCGCTCAAAGGCGATGGCTTGATGCGAGTGCAGCTGTCATCCTACGACAAGATGTTTGGCTTTACCCATGCAACAGGGACTGAATTCGCCGGTGTTGCCCAACTGAAAGACAGTACCTTCACTCTGGAACGCGACAACACCGCTGCGCTTACTCACGCGATGTTGCAGTCTGACAGTGAAAATACCACATCGGTAAAAGTGGGAGAGCAATCCATTGGTGGACTGGCCATGAATGGCGGTACGCTCATTTTCGATACGGATATTCCTGCTGCGACGCTTGCAGAGGGATATATCAGCGTCGATACGCTGGTTGTCGGCGCGGGTGACTACACCTGGAAAGGCCGTAACTATCAGGTAAACGGGACGGGCGACGTGCTTATCGACGTGCCTAAACCGTGGAATGATCCCATGGCGAATAACCCTCTGACGACGCTCAATTTGCTGGAACACGACGATAGCCATGTCGGCGTTCAACTGGTGAAGGCGCAAACGGTTATTGGGTCGGGTGGCTCATTAACGTTACGTGATTTACAGGGCGACGAGGTGGAAGCGGACAAAACGTTACACATTGCGCAAAACGGAACGGTGGTCGCCGAGGGTGATTATGGATTCCGCCTCACGACCGCACCAGGTGATGGTTTGTACGTTAACTATGGGCTGAAAGCGCTGAACATCCATGGTGGGCAAAAGCTGACGTTAGCCGAACATGGCGGAGCCTATGGCGCAACGGCCGATATGTCGGCAAAAATCGGTGGTGAAGGGGATCTGGCAATCAATACGGTGCGACAGGTTTCGCTTTCCAACGGTCAGAACGACTATCAGGGGGCAACCTACGTTCAGATGGGGACATTACGTACCGATGCGGATGGTGCACTTGGCAACACCCGGGAACTGAACATCAGCAACGCGGCCATCGTCGATCTTAATGGATCGACGCAGACGGTAGAGACATTCACCGGGCAGATGGGTTCGACTGTTTTGTTCAAAGAGGGGGCGCTGACGGTAAATAAAGGTGGGATCAGTCAGGGTGAACTGACAGGTGGCGGAAACCTGAATGTTACAGGGGGAACGCTGGCTATCGAGGGGCTTAATGCACGCTACAATGCGTTAACCAGCATTAGCCCAAATGCGGAAGTCAGCCTCGATAATACTCAGGGGTTAGGCAGAGGAAATATTGCCAATGACGGTCTGTTAACGCTAAAAAACGTGACTGGCGAACTGCGTAATAGCATAAGCGGGAAGGGTATCGTGAGCGCAACCGCCAGGACAGATGTAGAGCTGGATGGCGATAATAGCCGCTTTGTGGGGCAATTCAACATTGATACAGGCAGCGCGCTCAGCGTCAACGAGCAGAAAAACCTGGGTGATGCTTCCGTTATCAATAATGGCCTGCTCACCATCTCCACTGAGCGTAGCTGGGCGATGACGCACAGTATCAGCGGTAGCGGTGATGTGACAAAACTGGGTACCGGGATCCTGACTCTTAACAACGATTCCGCGGCGTATCAGGGTACGACGGATATCGTGGGGGGGGAAATTGCTTTCGGTTCCGACTCTGCCATTAATATGGCAAGTCAACACATTAATATCCATAACAGCGGTGTGATGTCGGGAAATGTCACCACTGCAGGTGATGTGAACGTTATGCCTGGGGGGACACTGCGTGTCGCTAAAACCACAATCGGCGGCAACCTGGAGAATGGCGGCACGGTTCAAATGAATAGCGAAGGGGGGAAACCGGGGAATGTACTGACCGTTAACGGCAACTATACCGGAAACAATGGCCTGATGACGTTCAACGCGACGCTGGGCGGCGATAATTCGCCCACCGATAAAATGAACGTGAAAGGCGATACCCAAGGGAACACTCGCGTTCGGGTTGATAACATTGGCGGCGTCGGTGCACAAACGGTCAACGGTATTGAACTCATTGAGGTTGGCGGTAATTCTGCAGGTAACTTCGCGCTGACCACCGGAACTGTCGAAGCTGGGGCTTACGTCTACACGCTGGCTAAAGGGAAGGGGAATGACGAGAAAAACTGGTATCTGACCAGTAAATGGGACGGCGTAACGCCACCGGATACGCCCGACCCCATCAATAATCCCCCTGTTGTGGATCCGGAAGGCCCATCAGTTTATCGCCCGGAGGCCGGAAGCTATATCAGCAACATTGCCGCAGCCAACTCGCTGTTTAGCCATCGTTTACACGACCGTCTGGGTGAGCCGCAGTATATAGATTCACTGCATTCTCAGGGGTCGGCAAGCAGTATGTGGATGCGTCATGTCGGAGGGCACGAACGTTCAAGGGCCGGTGACGGTCAGCTAAATACTCAGGCTAACCGCTATGTATTGCAGCTAGGCGGCGATTTGGCGCAGTGGAGTAGCAACGCGCAGGATCGCTGGCATCTTGGCGTGATGGCAGGTTACGCTAATCAGCACAGTAATACTCAGAGTAATCGTGTGGGTTATAAATCGGATGGGCGCATCAGCGGTTACAGCGCTGGGCTGTACGCGACCTGGTATCAGAACGATGCGAATAAGACCGGCGCTTATGTTGACAGCTGGGCGCTGTATAACTGGTTTGATAACAGCGTCAGTTCCGATAACCGTTCTGCTGACGACTATGATTCTCGCGGTGTGACGGCCTCTGTTGAGGGTGGGTATACCTTTGAAGCGGGAACATTTAGCGGCAGCGAAGAGACGCTGAATACCTGGTACGTCCAGCCACAGGCGCAAATCACCTGGATGGGTGTGAAAGATTCCGACCATACCCGGAAAGACGGAACGCGCATTGAAACGGAAGGCGACGGAAATGTGCAAACGCGACTTGGGGTGAAAACCTACCTGAACAGCCATCACCAGCGTGACGATGGTAAACAGCGTGAGTTCCAGCCTTACATTGAAGCGAATTGGATCAACAACAGCAAAGTCTACGCCGTGAAGATGAATGGTCAAACCGTAGGCCGTGAAGGTGCGCGTAATCTCGGTGAAGTACGTACCGGGGTTGAGGCGAAAGTAAATAACAACCTTAGCCTGTGGGGGAATGTCGGTGTGCAACTAGGTGATAAAGGCTATAGCGATACTCAGGGCATGCTGGGAGTGAAATATAGCTGGTAAACCGTATAAGCCGCATGTCGAGATGGCATGCGGCTTAATATTGCCGACTTCAAAGGCTTTAAAGCCTCCCTTTTATCCGCGATCGCGGATATCGCAGCGTTTATCCCGTACAGCGGATAAGATGTGTTTCCAGATTGACTTTATCCTCACTAAAGGATAAAACTGATAATATCCCCTTAAGCGGATAAATTTGCTGTGGACGTATGACATGATGAGCTTTCAGAAGATCTATAGCCCAACGCAATTGGCGAATGCAATGAAACTGGTTCGCCAGCAAAATGGCTGGACGCAGAGCGAGCTGGCGAAAAAAATTGGCATTAAGCAGGCGACAATTTCCAATTTCGAAAACAACCCTGACAATACCACGCTCACGACATTTTTTAAGATTTTACAGTCGCTTGAACTCTCAATGACACTATGCGACACGAAAAATGCCTCGCCAGAATCAACAGAACAGCAAGATCTGGAGTGGTAATGCCTAAACTTGTCACTTGGATGAACAACCAGCGGGTAGGCGAGTTAACGAAGTTAGCCAACGGCGCGCACACCTTTAAGTATGCACCGGAGTGGTTAGCCAGCCGTTATGCCAGACCGTTGTCACTTTCGCTGCCATTGCAGAGGGGGAATATCACCTCAGATGCCGTATTTAACTTCTTCGATAACCTGTTACCCGATAGCCCGATTGTACGTGACCGGATCGTTAAACGTTATCATGCTAAATCCAGACAACCGTTTGATTTATTGTCAGAAATAGGGCGAGACAGCGTTGGTGCCGTAACGTTATTACCCGAAAATGAAACCATAACGCGCCCGATAATGGCATGGGAAAAGCTTACTGAAGCCAGGCTTGAAGAAGTATTAACGGCTTATAAAGCAGATATCCCTCTGGGCATGATTAGAGAAGAAAATGACTTTCGCATCTCGGTTGCTGGCGCGCAGGAGAAGACAGCGCTGCTTAGAATAGGCAATGACTGGTGCATTCCGAAAGGAATAACGCCGACGACGCACATCATTAAATTACCGATTGGCGAAATCAGGCAGCCCAATGCGACGCTCGATCTCAGCCAAAGCGTTGATAATGAGTATTACTGTCTGCTGCTGGCGAAAGAACTTGGGTTGAATGTTCCGGACGCAGAAATCATTAAAGCGGGAAGGGTGCGCGCGTTAGCGGTCGAACGTTTTGACAGGCGTTGGAATACTGAGCGAACGGTTTTACTTCGCTTGCCACAGGAGGATATGTGTCAGACATTCGGTTTACCTTCATCTGTGAAATATGAATCAGATGGAGGCCCAGGCATCGCGCGGATCATGGCGTTTTTGATGGGGTCCAGCGAGGCGCTTCGCGATCGTTATGATTTTATGAAATTCCAGGTCTTCCAGTGGTTGATTGGCGCAACGGATGGCCATGCAAAAAACTTCTCCGTATTTATTCAGGCTGGCGGCAGTTATCGACTCACGCCATTTTACGACATCATTTCAGCATTTCCGGTCCTTGGCGGTACGGGAATACACATCAGCGATCTCAAACTGGCAATGGGGCTTAACGCATCCAAAGGCAAAAAAACGGCAATCGATAAAATTTATCCGCGACATTTTTTGGCGACAGCAAAGGTGCTGAGATTCCCGGAAGTGCAGATGCATGAAATCCTAAGTGACTTTGCCAGAATGATTCCGGCAGCACTGGATAACGTGAAGACTTCATTACCGACAGATTTTCCGGAGAACGTGGTGACGGCAGTTGAAACCAATGTGTTGAGGTTGCATGGACGGTTAAGCCGAGAATACGGTAGTAAGTGAGATATGGGGTTTGGTCGTTGTTAATGAGCACGACAATCATGACCGCCAACGACTGGATTCTTCCTTGGTTTATACTGGTGCGCATAATGTATATTATGTTAAATCATGTCTGAGTGATGCGAAGTGCTTTTCTGGTAGTCGTTATTCGTTCAGGGTTCAAGAACTTAAGCCTCTCCTCTTTCATAATTGGCCTGTGCATGGAGAAATAGCCTGGTTATTCCCTGCCCCATGCTAAGAGCGCAGTGTCTGTCGCATAGACACTGCATACGAAAACACCAGAGGGTGCTGTTACTTATTTAAGGACGGATCAAGCGGGAATGAGTCCACTCCGGTATCAGAAATGGCTACGTCTCAATGAAGTCAGGCGACCGATGCTGAATGAACATTACGATGTCACCACAGCAGCCTATGCTGTCGGTTACGAAAGCTATCCCATTTCAGTCGGGAATATTCGCGGATGTTTGGAGAGTCACCCAAGAGAGATATTACCAGGTTAAGAAAGTCTGTCGGTCAGCTTTAATAAACCCTGCACTTATCTGTTTAGAGCAATTCGGTGTTAGTTTCAGCAAGCAAACATTAACCATAGCTAATGATTTATAGCCATATTAACCATTGGTAGCCCTTGACCTTTCCTGACACTTCCCTTGTTCGCAATAATATTCTGTTTAGTCACGGTTTATAAATAACATGCATAATGAAATCGTCATGTTATTTAGCGACATAAAATGTGTTTGATGTTGGTCAGCAACATTTGTCACTCTCCGTTCCGCAAATTTATGTTGGCAGAATGGCTCGCGGCTATGTTTCTCCTGATCTGTGGGAAGAAGGAATAAATGCTGGGCTTCTAAACTATAGTTTTAATGGTAATTCTATTAATAATCGTAGTAACCATAATGCAGGAAAATCAAACTATGCATATTTGAATTTACAGAGTGGCATCAACATTGGTAGTTGGCGACTACGCGATAACTCAACGTGGAGTTATAACAGTGGGAGTAGCAATTCATCTGACAGCAATAAATGGCAGCATATCAATACGTCGGCTGAACGTGACATTATTCCCTTACGCTCACGGTTAACGGTAGGTGATAGTTATACCGATGGCGATATTTTTGATAGTGTGAACTTTCGTGGCCTCAAAATAAATTCAACAGAAGCGATGTTGCCCGATAGCCAACATGGTTTCGCTCCGGTGATTCATGGTATTGCCCGTGGCACCGCACAAGTGAGTGTAAAACAGAACGGATACGATGTTTATCAGACTACTGTTCCACCCGGCCCTTTTACTATTGATGATATCAACTCTGCCGCCAATGGTGGTGATCTGCAAGTAACCATAAAAGAGGCAGACGGCAGTATTCAGACATTATATGTTCCTTATTCGTCTGTTCCGGTTCTCCAACGTGCTGGATATACGCGTTATGCGCTTGCCATGGGGGAATATCGTAGTGGAAATAACCTGCAAAGCTCCCCCAAGTTCATACAAGGTAGCTTGATGCATGGACTGGAAGGAAACTGGACACCTTATGGCGGAATGCAAATTGCAGAAGATTATCAGGCCTTCAACCTTGGTATTGGTAAAGATTTAGGACTTTTTGGTGCCTTTTCTTTCGATATCACGCAGGCCAATACGACACTTGCAGATGGCACCCGTCACAGCGGGCAATCGGTTAAATCCGTCTACAGCAAATCCTTCTACCAGACAGGAACCAATATCCAGGTCGCAGGATATCGCTATTCTACGCAAGGTTTTTATAACTTATCCGACAGTGCCTACAGTCGAATGAGTGGTTACACCGTTAAGCCTCCTACCAGAGACAGCAATGAGCAGACACAATTTATTGATTATTTTAATCTGTTCTACAGTAAGCGGGGTCAGGAACAAATAAGCATCTCTCAGCAGCTTGGAAATTACGGTACGACATTTTTCAGTGCCAGTCGCCAAAGTTACTGGAACACGTCACGCAGCGACCAGCAAATATCATTTGGATTAAATGTGCCGTTTGGTGATATAACGACTTCGCTGAATTACAGCTATTCCAATAATATATGGCAAAACGATCGGGATCATTTACTCGCTTTTACGCTTAATGTTCCCTTCAGTCATTGGATGCGTACAGACAGTCAGTCGGCATTTCGTAATTCAAACGCCAGTTACAGTATGTCAAACGATTTGAAAGGCGGCATGACCAATCTATCGGGGGTTTATGGCACTCTGCTGCCGGATAATAACCTGAATTATAGCGTTCAGGTCGGTAACACCCACGGAGGTAATACATCGTCTGGCACCAGTGGTTACAGTTCTCTTAATTATCGTGGAGCTTATGGTAATACTAATGTCGGTTACAGTCGGAATGGTGACAGCAGCCAGATTTATTACGGAATGAGTGGTGGGATTATTGCTCATGCTGATGGCATCACCTTTGGACAGCCGCTGGGCGACACAATGGTTCTGGTTAAGGCTCCTGGTGCTGATAATGTCAAAATAGAGAACCAGACCGGAATTCATACCGACTGGCGTGGCTATGCCATATTACCATTTGCGACAGAATATAGAGAAAACCGTGTTGCTCTTAACGCGAATTCCCTTGCAGATAATGTTGAACTGAATGAAACCGTGGTCACTGTCATCCCAACTCACGGTGCTATTGCCAGAGCAACATTTAATGCACAAATCGGCGGGAAAGTATTAATGACGTTGAAGTACGGTAATAAGAGCGTTCCATTCGGTGCAATTGTCACACACGGAGAGAATAAAAATGGCAGCATTGTCGCGGAAAATGGTCAGGTTTATCTGACTGGACTTCCACAGTCAGGGCAATTACAGGTTTCATGGGGCAAAGATAAAAACTCAAACTGTATTGTCGAGTACAAGCTTCCTGAAGTTTCTCCTGGTACCTTACTGAACCAGCAGACAGCAATCTGTCGCTAAGGAACAATAGATTATGAAATACAATAACATTATTTTCCTCGGTTTATGTCTGGGGTTAACCACCTATTCTGCTTTATCCGCAGATAGCGTTATTAAAATTAGCGGGCGCGTCCTCGATTATGGCTGCACAGTCTCATCGGATTCGCTTAATTTTACCGTAGATCTCCAAAAAAACAGTGCCAGACAATTTCCAACGACCGGTAGCACAAGTCCAGCCGTCCCTTTTCAGATTACGTTAAGTGAATGCAGCAAAGGGACAACGGGGGTTCGGGTTGCATTTAACGGTATTGAGGATGCAGAAAATAATACTTTGTTGAAACTGGATGAAGGAAGCAATACGGCCTCCGGTTTGGGTATAGAAATATTGGACGCAAATATGCGTCCGGTGAAACTGAATGACCTTCATGCCGGGATGCAGTGGATCCCACTGGTACCAGAACAGAACAATATTTTGCCTTACTCCGCTCGTCTGAAGTCAACTCAGAAGTCCGTCAATCCGGGACTGGTGAGGGCTTCGGCAACCTTTACCCTTGAATTTCAATAATCAGAGTCAGATATGAAAAGACTTCACAAGAGGTTCCTGTTAGCTACGTTTTGCGCGTTATTCACAGCAACTCTCCAGGCCGCCGATGTCACTATCACTGTTAATGGTCGGGTAGTCGCTAAACCCTGCACTATTCAAACCAAAGAAGCTAACGTTAATCTCGGGGATCTTCATACGCGCAATCTGCAACAACCTGGTTCTGCATCTGGCTGGCACAATATTACTTTGTCATTAACCGATTGTCCGGTTGAAACAAGTGCAGTGACGGCAATCGTGACAGGTTCAACTGACAATACGGGTTATTACAAAAATGAAGGTACTGCCGAAAATATTCAGATAGAGCTGAGGGATGACCAGGATGCGACGTTAAAAAATGGCGATAGCAAAACGGTTATTGTTGATGAGATCACTCGTAATGCACAGTTTCCACTTAAGGCAAGAGCTATCACGGTGAATGGAAACGCAAGCCAGGGAACGATCGAGGCGCTAATCAATGTGATCTACACCTGGCAATAACGTCGATTCGATTTTCTTAGCCTTCTTTTTAAATCAATTTTTTAACCTTAGGATATATCATGGGTAAAACAATCAGTATAAAGGTCCTGTTCGGTATTTATCTTCTATTAATGGCAGGTAAAGTTTTTGCCTTCAGTTGTAATGTCGATGGCGGGTCAAGTATTGGAGCTGGTACAACCTCTGTTTATGTTAATCTCGACCCTGTAATACAGCCGGGCCAGAATCTGGTTGTAGACTTGTCTCAGCATATAAGTTGCTGGAATGATTACGGCGGCTGGTACGACACTGATCATATAAACCTGGTACAAGGCTCAGCTTTCGCAGGCTCTCTACAGTCATATAAAGGATCGCTGTACTGGAATAATGTGACCTACCCCTTCCCGTTGACGACAAATACCAACGTATTGGATATTGGTGATAAGACACCGATGCCATTACCGTTAAAACTCTATATTACCCCAGTTGGGGCGGCCGGTGGAGTTGTCATAAAAGCGGGGGAAGTCATTGCCCGTATTCATATGTATAAAATTGCAACATTAGGAAGCGGAAATCCGCGTAATTTTACGTGGAATATTATTTCAAATAACAATGTTGTTATGCCAACAGGCGGCTGCACCGTTGATAGTCGTAATGTCACCGTGGATCTCCCGGACTTTCCTGGAAGCGCAGAAATACCCCTTGGCGTATATTGCTCAAGCGAACAAAAGCTCTCATTTTATCTTTCGGGTGCCACCACTGACAGTAGCCGACAAGTGTTTGCTAACACAGCACCTGATGCAACAAAAGCATCGGGAGTGGGTGTCACTCTAATGCGTAATGGAAAAATACTGGCTACGGGAGAAAATGTCTCCCTGGGGACAGTAAATAAAAGCAAAGTACCTCTGGGTTTAAGCGCAACCTATGGACAAACAGGAAACAAGGTTTCAGCCGGAACCGTCCAGTCAGTCATTGGTGTCACTTTTATCTATGAATAATTGTGATTTTGACCTTAGTCTATGCGCTCCATTCACGAAAATTGCGCGGATAATTATTTTGTGAAGGCTATTAGCCTACACCTGTAAGAAAATCCGCGCACAATTGAAGCCAGAGTCTTATTTTTTATATTGAAAAATATGTTAATTTAAACACTATGAGAGATGATGCTTAACTTATCGTATTTAATCTATTGTTTAACGATAATAGATTAAAAATAGAAAGAGAGTAGTCCCCTACTCTTATATATCCATGTTGGCGATAATCCCTTTGTATGTACTGTGCATCATCGCTATTACAAATCCTAATAATTCATTTCCACACAGGATAAGTAGATGAAGAAAAAAATTGAATCCTACCAGGGTGCTGCAGGTGGTTGGGGTGCTGTCAAATCCGTAGCGAATGCAGTACGTAAGCAGATGGATATACGCCAGGATGTTATTGCCATGTTTGACATGAATAAGCCAGAGGGCTTTGACTGTCCGGGTTGTGCATGGCCAGATCCTAAGCACAGTGCGTCATTCGACATTTGTGAAAACGGCGCAAAAGCAATCGCCTGGGAAGTCACGGATAAGCAGGTAAATGCCTCTTTCTTTGCTGAGAATACGGTTCAATCATTACTTTCCTGGGGAGATCACGAGCTTGAGGCTGCGGGACGTCTCACTCAGCCTTTGAAATATGATGCTGTCAGCGACTGTTACAAGCCATTAAGCTGGCAACAAGCTTTCGACGAAATTGGCGCACGCCTTCAAAGCTATAGTGATCCCAATCAGGTTGAATTCTATACTTCGGGCCGCACTTCCAATGAAGCTGCCTTTCTTTATCAGCTTTTTGCCCGTGAATACGGGAGCAATAACTTTCCCGACTGCTCCAACATGTGCCATGAACCGACAAGCGTGGGTTTGGCAGCGAGTATCGGTGTAGGTAAAGGGACCGTGTTGCTGGAAGACTTTGAGAAGTGCGATTTAGTCATTTGCATTGGGCATAACCCTGGTACAAACCACCCTCGCATGCTGACTTCGTTGCGCGCTTTAGTGAAACGGGGAGCGAAAATGATCGCCATCAATCCTCTACAGGAACGTGGCCTGGAGCGATTTACCGCACCGCAAAACCCGTTTGAAATGCTGACGAACTCTGAGACTCAGTTGGCCAGTGCCTACTACAACGTGCGCATTGGTGGCGATATGGCGTTGCTCAAGGGGATGATGCGCCTGTTAATTGAGCGCGATGATGCTGCAAGTGCCGCAGGTCGGCCCTCATTGCTTGATGACGAATTTATTCAAACGCATACCGTCGGCTTTGACGAGCTACGCCATGACGTTCTCAATTCCGAGTGGAAAGATATCGAACGTATTTCTGGACTAAGTCAGACACAAATCGCCGAACTGGCTGACGCATATGCCGCTGCCGAACGCACCATTATCTGTTACGGAATGGGGATCACTCAGCACGAACATGGTACCCAGAACGTACAGCAACTGGTCAATTTGCTGTTGATGAAAGGTAACATTGGCAAGCCTGGTGCGGGTATCTGCCCACTACGTGGTCACTCTAATGTACAGGGCGACCGAACCGTCGGTATCACCGAGAAACCGTCTGCAGAGTTTCTGGCTCGCCTGGGTGAGCGCTATGGCTTCACCCCACCTCATGCACCTGGACATGCTGCAATTGCCAGCATGCAAGCAATATGTACGGGGCAGGCTCGAGCATTGATCTGCATGGGGGGCAACTTTGCACTGGCAATGCCAGATCGGGAAGCGAGCGCTGTACCGTTAACGCAATTAGATTTGGCGGTACACGTAGCCACTAAGCTTAACCGCTCTCATCTGCTGACCGCACGGCATAGCTATATCCTGCCGGTTCTGGGGCGTAGCGAGATTGATATGCAAAAAAGCGGTGCGCAGGCGGTAACCGTTGAGGATTCAATGTCGATGATTCATGCCTCGCGTGGCGTGTTAAAACCCGCCGGTGTAATGCTGAAATCAGAGTGTGCTGTGGTCGCGGGAATCGCCCAGGCAACACTACCCCAGAGCGTGGTAGCCTGGGAGTATCTGGTGGAAGATTATGATCGCATTCGCAATGACATTGAAGCTGTGCTGCCAGAGTTCGCCGACTATAACCAGCGCATCCGTCATCCCGGTGGTTTTCACCTGATAAATGCAGCTGCTGAAAGGCGCTGGATGACGCCGTCAGGTAAGGCTAATTTCATTACCAGCAAAGGGCTGTTAGAAGATCCCTCTTCAGCGTTTAACAGTAAGCTGGTCATGGCGACAGTACGCAGCCACGATCAGTACAACACGACGATTTATGGTATGGATGATCGCTATCGAGGGGTATTCGGTCAACGAGATGTGGTCTTTATGAGTGCTAAACAAGCTAAAATTTGCCGTGTAAAAAACGGCGAAAGAGTTAATCTTATTGCGCTTACGCCAGACGGTAAGCGCAGCTCACGCCGCATGGATAGATTAAAAGTGGTCATTTACCCTATGGCTGACCGCTCACTGGTGACCTATTTTCCAGAATCGAATCACATGCTAACTCTTGATAACCACGATCCATTAAGTGGCATTCCTGGTTATAAAAGTATTCCGGTTGAATTAGAACCATCAAATTAATTCGCCTCCTCATTTCTTCTGCTGTCATCCGCACAGCAGAAGAATTTCTCATTGACTATTATCGCGCAATTTGCTCACATTGATTAAATTAAACCACACACTATAAGATATAAACTTCTGCCTACAGCTGTAAGAAACTCCGCTCAGTACTGAAGCACCAGTCCTATTTCCTCTTTTCTCCAGCCTGTTATATTAAGCATACTGATTAACGATTTTTAACGTTATCCGCTAAATAAACATATTTGAAATGCATGCGACCACAGTGAAAAACAAAATCACGCAAAGAGACAACTATAAAGAAATCATGTCTGTAATTGTGGTTGTCTTATTACTGACACTTACGTTGATAGCCATTTTTTCGGCAATTGATCAGCTGAGTATTTCAGAAATGGGTCGCATTGCAAGAGATCTTACACATTTCATTATCAATAGTTTGCAAGACTGAAAATAAACAGCAAATTATAAATGTGAAATGTTTAAAAGGTATCGATAAAACTTTATTGTTTTAAGGAGATAAAATGTCGCTCGTTTGTTCTGTTATATTTATTCATCATGCCTTCAACGCTAACATTTTAGATAAAGATTACGCCTTCTCTGACGGCGAGATCCTGATGGTAGATAACGCTGTTCGTACGCATTTTGAACCTTATGAGCGGCATTTTAAAGAGATCGGATTTACTGAAAATACCATTAAAAAATATCTACAATGCACTAACATCCAGACAGTGACGGTGCCTGTTCCTGCGAAGTTTTTACGTGCTTCAAATGTACCGACTGGATTGCTTAATGAAATGATTGCTTATCTCAACTCGGAAGAACGCAATCATCATAATTTTTCAGAACTTTTGCTTTTTTCTTGCCTGTCTATTTTTGCCGCATGCAAAGGTTTCATTACACTATTAACTAACGGTGTGCTATCCGTTTCCGGAAAAGTGAGAAATATTGTCAACATGAAGCTGGCGCACCCATGGAAGCTGAAAGATATTTGTGACTGCCTGTACATCAGTGAAAGCCTGTTGAAGAAAAAACTTAAGCAAGAGCAAACGACATTCTCACAGATTCTTTTAGATGCCAGAATGCAGCACGCAAAAAATTTGATACGCGTAGAAGGTTCAGTCAATAAAATTGCCGAACAATGTGGTTATGCCAGTACATCTTATTTTATTTATGCGTTCCGCAAACATTTCGGCAACAGTCCGAAGAGAGTTTCTAAGGAGTACCGTTGTCAAAGGCACACGGGTATGAATACGGGCAACACGATGAATGCTTTAGCTATTTGATTATTTGCTAACGAGTAGTCAACCACGCACCCTACGTAAAAATTAAAAATGGGGCAGTCATTCCCTGCCCCGCGTTGTTTTTAGGCGATATATTTATTGAAATAAATAAGTGACATTCATCACATATTTATGCATTTGCATAACCTGTTGCATGATTATTTATGATCTCAATTCGGCATTTTGTCAGTAAAATGCAATAATTTATTAAATATCAATAGATTAGTTGTTTATCGGCGAGAAATTACTTAGTAGAACAGAAAGTAATGTCAACGCTTTATGGACTGTTATTTCCCTTTTTTTAGCTAAATCTGCTATCTCTTTATGTGACTAACTTCACTTACACCCACTTATTTCTCTTCGTAAAATTACTTCGGAATTAAGTACAATAAGAAGAGGAACATTTATGAAGTCTGCATTAAAGAAAAGTGTCGTAAGTACCTCGATATCTTTGATACTGGCATCTGGTATGGCTGCATTTGCTGCTCATGCGGCAGATGATGTAAAGCTGAAAGCAACCAAAACAAACGTTGCTTTCTCAGACTTTACGCCGACTGAATACAGTACCAAAGGAAAGCCAAATATTATCGTACTAACCATGGATGATCTTGGTTATGGACAACTTCCTTTTGATAAGGGATCTTTTGACCCAAAAACAATGGAAAATCGTGAAGTTGTCGATACCTACAAAATAGGGATAGATAAAGCCATTGAAGCTGCACAAAAATCAACGCCGACGCTCCTTTCATTAATGGATGAAGGCGTACGGTTTACTAACGGCTATGTGGCACACGGTGTTTCCGGCCCCTCCCGTGCCGCAATAATGACCGGTCGAGCTCCCGCCCGCTTTGGTGTCTATTCCAATACCGATGCTCAGGATGGTATTCCGCTAACAGAAACTTTCTTGCCTGAATTATTCCAGAATCATGGTTATTACACTGCAGCAGTAGGTAAATGGCACTTGTCAAAAATCAGTAATGTGCCGGTACCGGAAGATAAACAAACGCGTGACTATCATGACAACTTCACCACATTTTCTGCGGAAGAATGGCAACCTCAAAACCGTGGCTTTGATTACTTTATGGGATTCCACGCTGCAGGAACGGCATATTACAACTCCCCTTCACTGTTCAAAAATCGTGAACGTGTCCCCGCAAAAGGTTATATCAGCGATCAGTTAACCGATGAGGCAATTGGCGTTGTTGATCGTGCCAAAACACTTGACCAGCCATTTATGCTTTACCTGGCTTATAATGCTCCGCACCTGCCAAATGATAATCCTGCACCGGATCAATATCAGAAGCAATTTAATACCGGTAGTCAAACAGCAGATAACTACTACGCTTCCGTTTATTCTGTTGATCAGGGTGTAAAACGCATTCTCGAACAACTGAAGAAAAACGGACAGTATGACAATACAATTATTCTCTTTACCTCCGATAATGGTGCGGTTATCGATGGTCCTCTGCCGCTGAACGGGGCGCAAAAAGGCTATAAGAGTCAGACCTATCCTGGCGGTACTCACACCCCAATGTTTATGTGGTGGAAAGGAAAACTTCAACCCGGTAATTATGACAAGCTGATTTCCGCAATGGATTTCTACCCGACAGCTCTTGATGCAGCCGATATCAGCATTCCAAAAGACCTTAAGCTGGATGGCGTTTCCTTGCTGCCCTGGTTGCAAGATAAGAAACAAGGCGAGCCACATAAAAATCTGACCTGGATAACCTCTTATTCTCACTGGTTTGACGAGGAAAATATTCCATTCTGGGATAATTACCACAAATTTGTTCGCCATCAGTCAGACGATTACCCGCATAACCCCAACACTGAGGACTTAAGCCAATTCTCTTATACGGTGAGAAATAACGATTATTCGCTTGTCTATACAGTAGAAAACAATCAGTTAGGTCTCTACAAACTGACGGATCTACAGCAAAAAGATAACCTTGCCGCCGCCAATCCGCAGGTCGTTAAAGAGATGCAAGGCGTGGTAAGAGAGTTTATCGACAGCAGCCAGCCACCGCTTAGCGAGGTAAATCAGGAGAAGTTTAACAATATCAAGAAAGCACTAAGCGAAGCGAAATAACTAAACCTTCATGCGGCGGAATTTTCCGCCGCCTTATTGAGCGAGATAGCGATGCACGTTACAGCCAAGCCCTCCAGTTTTCAATGTAATCTCAAATGTGATTACTGTTTTTACCTTGAAAAAGAGTCGCAGTTTACTCATGAAAAATGGATGGATGACAGTACTCTGAAAGAGTTCATCAAACAATATATCGCAGCGTCTGGCAATCAGGTCTATTTTACCTGGCAAGGCGGTGAACCCACTCTGGCTGGCCTGGATTTTTTCCGTAAAGTTATTCACTATCAACAACGCTATGCAGGCCAAAAACGTATTTTTAATGCATTACAAACGAATGGCATTTTATTGAATAATGAATGGTGTGCCTTTCTCAAAGAACATGAATTTCTGGTTGGTATCTCGATCGATGGCCCCCAGGAGTTACATGACCGTTACAGACGCAGTAATTCAGGTAACGGTACTTTTGCAAAAGTGATAGCAGCCATCGAGCGTCTGAAATCATATCGAGTAGAGTTTAATACGTTAACCGTCATTAATAACGTTAATGTCCATTACCCTCTTGAGGTTTATCATTTTTTAAAATCTATCGGCAGTAAACATATGCAATTTATCGAATTGCTAGAAACCTGGACGCCGAATATTGATTTCAGTGGTCATAGTGAGAACACATTCCGTATCATTGATTTTTCTGTGCCTCCCACGGCTTATGGCAAGTTTATGTCAACCATTTTTATGCAATGGGTTAAAAACGATGTGGGTGAAATTTTCATTCGTCAGTTTGAAAGCTTTGTCAGCCGTTTTTTGGGGAATGGGCATACAAGTTGTATTTTCCAGGAGTCCTGCAAGGATAATCTGGTTGTTGAAAGTAATGGAGACATTTACGAATGCGACCATTTTGTCTATCCACAGTACAAAATTGGAAACATTAATAAATCTGAACTCAAAACGATGAACAGTGTACAACTGACAGCGCAAAAAAAACGGATTTCAGCGAAATGTCAGCAATGTGCATATAAACCTATCTGCAATGGCGGTTGTCCTAAGCATCGTATTACTAAAGTAAACAATGAGACTGTTTCTTATTTTTGCGAAGGTTATAAAATCCTTTTTTCAACCATGGTACCTTATATGAACGCCATGGTGGAGTTAGCTAAGAACAGAGTACCGCTTTACCACATTATGGATGTTGCAAAACAAATGGAGAATAATTAATAACGCTCTCTTTTAACTCCATTCTTAGCCTCCTTCTTATGACCTTAACAAGGCACCCGACATAAATTCCTGTCGGGTGTTTCGTCATCATCATCTTCCCTTGCGAAAATCCTGGCTTACGTGGTATGCGTCAGGGCATTAGCAATACCCTTGATTATCAATAGCATAACCATAACCGATGAAAATGAAATATTTCTTTATATTTCATATTGTTAAGTGATACTTAAATAAATTTCATCAGTAAATCATTGCCATAGATAATCATTGGATGGCACAATCAATTTTCGCTAATGATAACCATTCCCATTACGTTTTGTATGTTGATAGCAAAGTATCTCTGTCTGCTGAAGCCCTTTTGGCTGCGTAAGAATAATAAAACTTCAGTGTTGTTAATCATTATTATCCTCGCAATGATCCTTGGCGTGGTTAAAATTCAGGTCTGGTTAAACGACTGGAATAATGATTTTTTCAATGCGCTAAGCCAGAAAGAAACCGATAAGCTTTGGCAGCTTGTCCTTTGGTTCCCTGCCCTGCTGGGGATCTTTGTATTAATATCCGTAAACAAAACATGGTTAATTAAACTACTGACTATTCGCTGGCGCGAATGGTTAACAGATTACTACCTTAATCGCTGGTTTGCAGATAAAAACTACTACTTCACGCAGATCTACGGCGAGCATAAAAATACAGATAACCCTGACCAACGTATCGCTGAAGACATTCTCTTACTGATCAGCAAAACGCTCAGTCTTTCATTTGGCTTCATCCAGTCACTTAGCATGCTGATCACCTTTACCGTTATTCTTTGGCAAAGCGCGGGTACGCTCTCATTCACTGTTGGTGGAACAGAATGGAATATCCAGGGGTATATGGTCTATACCGTCGTGCTCATTGTGATCGGTGGAACTTTATTTACCCATAAGGTGGGTAAACGTATTCGTCCGCTTAATGTGGAAAAACAACGTAGCGAAGCGACATTTCGAACTAATCTTGTGCAGCATAATAAGCAGGCAGAACTGATTGCGCTAAGCAATGCTGAGTCTCTACAACGCCAGGAGTTGCGCGACAATTTTCATACCATTAAAGAGAACTGGCATCGTTTAATGAATCGTCAGCGGTGGCTTGATTACTGGCAAAATATTTATTCGCGCTCGCTTAGCGTTCTTCCCTACTTTCTGTTATTGCCGCAGTTTATTAGCGGGCAGATCAATCTGGGCGGACTGATGAAATCGCGCCAGGCATTTATGCTAGTATCGAACAATTTAAGCTGGTTTATTTATAAATATGACGAACTTGCTGAACTGGCTGCGGTTATCGATCGCTTGTATGAGTTCCATCAACTCACTGAACAGCGCCCTACGAATAAGCCTAAAAATTGCCAACATGCGGTACAAGTGGCTAATGCGAGTATTCGTACGCCTGATAATAAGATCATATTAGAGAACTTGAACTTTCATGTTTCGCCAGGCAAATGGCTATTACTGAAAGGCTACTCTGGTGCGGGAAAAACCACACTGCTTAAAACATTATCCCACTGCTGGCCGTGGTTTAAAGGTGATATTTCTTCTCCTGCTGACAGTTGGTATGTGTCACAAACACCGTTAATCAAAAGCGGCTTACTGAAAGAGATTATTTGTAAAGCACTTCCCCTGCCCGTAGACGATAAATCGTTGAGCGAAGTACTGCATCAGGTTGGTCTGGGGAAATTGGCTGCGCGTATTCATGACCACGATCGCTGGGGAGATATTCTTTCCAGCGGCGAAAAACAACGTATCGCCCTGGCACGATTAATTTTACGACGTCCGAAATGGATATTTCTTGACGAAACTACCTCTCATCTTGAGGAACAAGAGGCTATACGCTTACTGCGTTTAGTGCGTGAAAAACTACCCACAAGCGGCGTCATTATGGTTACACATCAACCCGGTGTCTGGAACCTGGCTGATGATATTTGTGACATTAGCACGGTTTTATAACAACAATAAAAGCCCTGCTGTACGGAGATATAAATAAATGAAGCGAGTTCTTATTCCTGGCGTCATTTTATGTGGCGCTGATGTGGCGCAGGCCGTCGATGACAAAAACATGTACATGCATTTTTTTGAAGAGATGACGGTCTATGCTCCTGTCCCTGTACCCGTAAACGGCAACACGCATTATACCAGTGAAAGCATCGAGCGTTTACCGACCGGGAATGGCAATATCAGCGATCTGCTGAGAACCAACCCTGCGGTACGCATGGATTCAACGCAAAGTACCTCGTTGAACCAGGGAGATATTCGCCCTGAGAAAATCTCTATTCACGGTGCGTCGCCCTACCAGAATGCCTATTTGATTGACGGTATTAGTGCCACTAATAACTTGAACCCAGCGAATGAGTCCGATGCCAGTAGTGCAACCAATATTAGCGGGATGTCACAGGGGTATTATCTTGATGTCAGCTTACTGGACAATGTGACGCTTTATGACAGTTTTGTGCCGGTTGAATTCGGTCGCTTCAATGGCGGGGTAATTGATGCAAAGATCAAACGCTTCAACGCTGATGATAGCAGCGTGAAACTGGGTTATC
This sequence comes from Escherichia sp. SCLE84, assembly GCF_012584495.1. NCBI lineage: Bacteria > Pseudomonadati > Pseudomonadota > Gammaproteobacteria > Enterobacterales > Enterobacteriaceae > Escherichia > Escherichia sp. SCLE84. Next base: position 721,336 of record NZ_CP051430.1, read on the forward strand.
GCACTACGCGTTCGGACTGGTTAACATCGCATATCGATGAGAATAACAAGAGCGCATTTAATCAAGGCTCTTCAGGAAGTACTTATTACTCCCCAGATTTTAAAAAGAACTTTTATACCTTGTCGTTTAATCAGGAACTCGCTGATAACTTTGGCGTTACCGCCGGTTTATCGCGCCGCCAGTCTGATATCACCCGCGCGGATTATGTTTCGAATGACGGCATTGTCGCCGGTCGGGCACAGTATAAAAACGTTATCGATACCGCATTGAGCAAATTTACCTGGTTTGCCAGCGACCGCTTTACCCACGATTTAACCTTAAAATATACCGGCTCCAGCCGTGATTATAATACCAGCACCTTCCCGCAGTCTGATCGCGAAATGGGTAATAAATCCTATGGTCTGGCATGGGATATGGATACGCAGCTCGCATGGGCCAAACTACGTACCACCGTTGGTTGGGATCATATTAGTGATTATACCCGTCACGATCATGACATCTGGTACACCGAACTTTCATGTACATATGGTGATATTACAGGGCGTTGCACCCGTGGCGGATTAGGACACATTTCCCAGGCTGTAGATAATTACACCTTCAAAACACGCCTGGACTGGCAAAAATTCGCCGTGGGTAATGTTTCGCATCAACCCTACTTCGGCGCGGAATACATCTATTCCGATGCGTGGACTGAACGCCATAACCAGTCTGAATCCTATGTGATTAATGCTGCCGGAAAGAAAACTAACCATACCATTTACCATAAAGGTAAAGGCAGCCTGGGAATTGACAACTACACGCTGTATATGGCGGATCGCATTAGCTGGCGTAATGTGTCATTAATGCCCGGCGTGCGGTATGACTATGACAACTATCTGTCAAACCACAATATCTCCCCGCGCTTTATGACGGAATGGGATATTTTTGCTAATCAAACCTCAATGATTACAGCAGGTTATAACCGTTACTATGGCGGGAATATTCTTGATATGGGATTACGTGATATCCGCAATAGCTGGACGGAATCGGTATCAGGTAATAAAACTCTGACGCGTTATCAGGATTTGAAAACGCCTTATAACGATGAACTGGCAATGGGATTGCAGCAGAAAATCGGTAAGAACGTTATTGCACGCGCAAACTATGTTTACCGTGAAGCGCATGATCAAATCAGCAAAAGCAGTCGTACCGACAGCGCGACTAAAACCACCATTACTGAATATAACAACGATGGCAAAACCAAAACGCATTCGTTCAGCCTCAGTTTTGAACTGGCCGAACCCCTGCATATCCGCCAGGTAGATATTAACCCACAAATTGTCTTTAGCTATATCAAGAGCAAGGGCAACTTGTCGTTAAACAATGGTTATGAGGAGAGCAATACCGGTGATAACCAGGTGGTTTATAACGGTAATCTAGTCTCTTACGATAGCGTTCCAGTGGCAGATTTTAATAACCCATTAAAGATCTCCTTAAACATGGATTTCACGCATCAACCGAGCGGGTTAGTGTGGGCGAATACGCTGGCCTGGCAAGAAGCGCGTAAAGCTCGCATTATCCTTGGTAAGACAAATGCGCAATACATCAGCGAATATTCAGATTACAAGCAGTATGTTGACGAAAAACTGGATAGCAGCCTGACCTGGGACACCCGCTTGTCCTGGACGCCACAATTTCTGAAACAACAAAACCTGACGATCAGTGCCGATATTCTCAATGTACTGGATAGCAAAACCGCTGTTGATACAACGAACACCGGTGTGGCGACCTACGCCAGTGGCCGTACTTTCTGGCTTGATGTCAGCATGAAATTTTAATAGTTCGGATTTTACTTAACCGGGTAAATTCGCCCGGTTTTCGCATGGAGATAATTATGAGAAACCTCTGTTTCTTACTGACGTTAGTGGCAACTCTGTTGCTCCCCGGGCGGCTGATTGCCGCCGCCTTACCGCAGGATGAAAAGTTAATTACCGGGCAACTGGGCAATGGCTTGCGATATATGATTTATCCGCATGCTCATCCAAAGGATCAGGTAAATTTATGGCTGCAAATTCATACCGGTTCATTGCAGGAAGAAGACAATGAGCGCGGCGTGGCTCATTTTGTAGAACATATGATGTTTAACGGCACAAAAACATGGCCGGGTAATAAAGTCATCGAAACATTTGAGTCAATGGGCCTGCGTTTTGGTCGCGATGTTAATGCCTATACCAGCTATGACGAAACGGTGTATCAGGTGAGTTTGCCGACTACGCAGAAACAAAATCTGCAACAAGTGATGGCAATCTTCAGTGAATGGAGTAATGCCGCAACCTTTGAAAAACTCGAAGTAGACGCTGAACGTGGCGTAATTACTGAGGAATGGCGTGCCCATCAGGATGCGAAATGGCGCACCTCTCAGGCGCGCCGCCCTTTCCTGCTGGCTAATACCCGTAATTTAGACCGTGAACCTATCGGCCTGATGGATACTGTCGCCACGGTCACACCGGCACAATTGCGCCAATTTTATCAACGCTGGTATCAACCAAATAATATGACCTTTATCGTGGTCGGCGATATCGACAGTAAAGAAGCGCTGGCGCTGATAAAGGATAATTTAAGTAAGCTTCCGGCTAACAAAGCAGCTGAAAATCGCGTCTGGCCGACAAAAGCCGAAAACCACCTGCGCTTTAATATCATTAATGATAAAGAAAACCGGGTGAACGGCATCGCACTCTATTATCGCCTGCCAATGGTACAAGTGAACGATGAGCAAAGCTTTGTCGAACAAGCTGAATGGAGCATGTTAGTTCAGCTGTTCAATCAACGTCTGCAGGAACGCATACAGTCGGGCGAGTTGAAGACTATTTCTGGCGGCACTGCGCGCAGCGTTAAAATTGCACCCGATTATCAGTCGCTGTTTTTCCGTGTAAATGCACGAGACGATAATATGCAGGATGCTGCGAATGCATTAATGGCAGAGTTGGCAACCATTGATCAGCATGGTTTTTCTGCTGAAGAACTCGATGATGTCAAATCTACCCGCCTCACCTGGCTGAAAAATGCGGTTGATCAGCAAGCTGAACGTGATTTACGTATGCTGACCAGTCGCCTGGCATCCAGCTCATTAAATAATACGCCGTTCTTGTCGCCGGAAGAGACATATCAACTTTCGAAACGTCTGTGGCAGCAAATTACCGTGCAAAGTCTGGCGGAAAAATGGCAGCAGTTAAGAAAGAACCAGGACGCATTTTGGGAGCAAATGGTAAACAATGAGCTTGCCGCCAAAAAAGCATTGTCTCCTGCGGCTATCCTGGCGCTGGAAAAAGAGTACGCCAACAAAAAGCTGGCGGCTTACATCTTCCCAGGCAGAAATTTATCGTTAACAGTAGACGCTGACCCACAGGCGGAAATTAGCAGCAAAGAAACGCTGGCTGAGAATCTGACATCATTAACACTTTCCAATGGTGCCAGGGTTATTCTGGCAAAATCCGCGGGTGAAGAGCAAAAGCTACAAATTACTGCCGTATCGAATAAAGGCGATTTAAGTTTCCCTGCGCAGCAAAAATCACTTATCGCGCTGGCAAATAAAGCAGTAAGCGGAAGCGGCGTTGGTGAGCTCTCCTCTTCCAGCCTGAAACGCTGGAGTGCGGAAAATTCGGTAACCATGAGCAGTAAAGTCAGTGGCATGAATACGTTGCTCTCCGTTAGCGCGCGGACTAATAACCCTGAACCTGGTTTTCAGTTGATTAACCAGCGAATCACCCACAGCACGATTAACGACAATATTTGGGCATCGCTACAAAATGCTCAAATTCAGGCGTTGAAAACGCTCGACCAGCGTCCAGCGGAGAAATTCGCCCAGCAGATGTATGAGACGCGCTATGCTGATGACCGCACGAAATTACTGCAAGAAAATCAGATTGTACAGTTTACTGCCGCAGATGCGCTGGCTGCCGATCGCCAGTTGTTTTCATCTCCAGCGGATATCACGTTTGTCATTGTCGGTAATGTCTCAGAAGACAAACTCGTGGCGTTAATTACGCGTTACTTAGGATCAATCAAACACTCTGATTCGCCATTAGCCGCAGGTAAACCATTAACTCGCGCGACGGACAACGCATCGGTTACTGTAAAAGAACAAAATGAACCTGTGGCACAGGTTTCACAGTGGAAGCGTTATGATTCCCGGACACCTGTTAATCTGGCGACGCGTATGGCGCTCGATGCTTTTAACGTCGCACTGGCAAAAGATCTACGTGTTAATATTCGTGAACAGGCATCTGGAGCATACAGCGTTTCTTCTCGCCTCTCGGTTGATCCTCAGGCCAAAGATATCAGTCATTTGCTGGCTTTTACTTGTCAACCAGAACGACATGATGAACTGTTAACGTTAGCGAATGAAGTGATGGTTAAGCGTCTGGCTAAAGGGATCAGTGAGCAAGAACTGAATGAATACCAGCAAAACGTTCAGCGCAGCCTCGATATCCAACAGCGTAGCGTTCAACAATTAGCGAACACTATTGTAAATAGTCTTATTCAATATGACGATCCTGCAGCATGGACTGAGCAGGAGCAATTGTTGAAACAAATGACGGTAGAGAATGTTAACACTGCCGTTAAACAATATCTTTCTCATCCGGTAAATACTTATACCGGAGTATTATTGCCAAAATAATAACAGCCCCGTCAACACATCGTTGGCGGGGATTTTAGCAATATTCGCTATTTTTATGTAATAATTTTATAAATGCGTTCAAAATAATAATCAAGTACTAATAGTGATATTTTAAGGTCTGATTTTTACGTGATAATTCAGGAGACACAGAATGCGCATAAAAATAACAGCATAAAACACCTTACCACCACCCAAGAATTTCATATTGTATTGTTTTTCAATGAAAAAATATTATTCGCGCAATATCTCACGATAAATAACATTAGGATTTTGTTATTTAAACACGAGTCCTTTGCACTTGCTTACTTTATCGATAAATCCTACTTTTTTAATGCGATCCAATCATTTTAAGGAGTTTAAAATGGATAAGAAGCAAGTAACGGATTTAAGGTCGGAACTACTCGATTCACGTTTTGGTGCGAAGTCTATTTCCACTATCGCAGAATCAAAACGTTTTCCGCTGCACGAAATGCGCGACGATGTCGCATTCCAGATTATCAATGACGAATTATATCTTGATGGCAACGCTCGTCAGAACCTGGCCACTTTCTGCCAGACTTGGGACGACGAAAATGTCCACAAATTGATGGATTTATCCATTAACAAAAACTGGATCGACAAAGAAGAATATCCGCAATCCGCAGCCATCGACCTACGTTGCGTAAATATGGTTGCCGATCTGTGGCATGCGCCTGCGCCGAAAAATGGTCAGGCCGTTGGCACCAACACCATTGGTTCTTCCGAGGCCTGTATGCTCGGCGGGATGGCGATGAAATGGCGTTGGCGCAAGCGTATGGAAGCTGCAGGCAAACCAACGGATAAACCAAACCTGGTGTGCGGTCCGGTACAAATCTGCTGGCATAAATTCGCCCGCTACTGGGATGTGGAGCTGCGTGAGATCCCTATGCGCCCCGGTCAGTTGTTTATGGACCCGAAACGCATGATTGAAGCCTGTGACGAAAACACCATCGGCGTGGTGCCGACTTTCGGCGTGACCTACACCGGTAACTATGAGTTCCCACAACCGCTGCACGATGCGCTGGATAAATTCCAGGCCGACACCGGTATCGACATCGACATGCACATCGACGCTGCCAGCGGTGGCTTCCTGGCACCGTTCGTCGCCCCGGATATCGTCTGGGACTTCCGCCTGCCGCGTGTGAAATCGATCAGTGCTTCAGGCCATAAATTCGGTCTGGCTCCGCTGGGCTGCGGCTGGGTTATCTGGCGTGACGAAGAAGCGCTGCCGCAGGAACTGGTGTTCAACGTTGACTACCTGGGTGGTCAAATTGGTACTTTTGCCATCAACTTCTCCCGCCCGGCGGGTCAGGTAATTGCACAGTACTATGAATTCTTGCGCCTCGGTCGTGAAGGCTATACCAAAGTACAGAACGCCTCTTACCAGGTTGCCGCTTATCTGGCGGATGAAATCGCCAAACTGGGGCCGTATGAGTTCATCTGTACGGGTCGCCCGGACGAAGGCATCCCGGCGGTTTGCTTCAAACTGAAAGATGGTGAAGATCCGGGATACACCCTGTACGACCTCTCTGAACGTCTGCGTCTGCGCGGCTGGCAGGTTCCGGCCTTCACTCTCGGCGGTGAAGCCACCGACATCGTGGTGATGCGCATTATGTGTCGTCGCGGCTTCGAAATGGACTTTGCTGAACTGTTGCTGGAAGACTACAAAGCCTCCCTGAAATATCTCAGCGATCACCCGAAACTGCAGGGTATTGCCCAGCAGAACAGCTTTAAACATACCTGATAACGTTTAACGGTAACGGTGTCCCGAAACGAACCCGTTTCGGGACAATTTCCAAAGTCTGTTCACTGGCATTAGCAACGGAAAATATTGTTCTGAATACGCTTCAGAACAAAACAGGTGCGGTTCCGACAGGAATACCGTTTTAGGGGGATAATATGGCTACATCAGTACAGACAGGTAAAGCTAAGCAGCTCACATTACTCGGATTCTTTGCCATAACGGCATCGATGGTAATGGCTGTTTATGAATACCCTACCTTCGCAACATCGGGCTTTTCATTAGTCTTCTTCCTGCTATTAGGCGGGATTTTATGGTTTATTCCCGTGGGACTTTGTGCTGCGGAAATGGCCACCGTCGACGGCTGGGAAGAAGGTGGTGTCTTCGCCTGGGTATCAAATACTCTGGGGCCGAGATGGGGATTTGCAGCGATCTCATTTGGCTATCTGCAAATCGCCATTGGTTTTATTCCGATGCTCTATTTCGTGTTAGGGGCACTCTCCTACATCCTGAAATGGCCAGCGCTGAATGAAGACCCCATTACCAAAACTATTGCAGCGCTCATCATTCTTTGGGCGCTGGCATTAACGCAGTTTGGTGGCACGAAATACACGGCGCGAATTGCTAAAGTTGGCTTCTTCGCCGGTATCCTGTTACCTGCATTTATTTTGATCGCATTAGCGGCTATTTATCTGCACTCCGGTGCCCCCGTTGCTATCGAAATGGATTCGAAGACCTTCTTCCCTGACTTCTCTAAAGTGGGCACCCTGGTTGTATTTGTTGCCTTCATTTTGAGTTATATGGGCGTAGAAGCTTCCGCAACCCACGTCAATGAAATGAGTAACCCAGGGCGCGACTATCCACTGGCTATGTTACTGCTGATGGTGGCGGCAATCTGCTTAAGCTCTGTTGGTGGTTTGTCTATTGCGATGGTCATTCCGGGTAATGAAATCAACCTCTCCGCAGGGGTAATGCAAACCTTTACCGTTCTGATGTCCCATGTGGCACCGGAAATTGAGTGGACGGTTCGCGTGATCTCCGCACTGCTGTTGCTGGGTGTTCTGGCGGAAATCGCCTCCTGGATTGTTGGTCCTTCTCGCGGGATGTATGTCACAGCGCAGAAAAACCTGCTGCCAGCGGCATTCGCTAAAATGAACAAAAATGGCGTACCGGTAACGCTGGTCATTTCGCAGCTGGTGATTACTTCTATCGCGTTGATCATCCTCACCAATACCGGTGGCGGTAACAACATGTCCTTCCTGATCGCTCTGGCGCTGACGGTGGTGATTTATCTGTGTGCTTATTTCATGCTGTTTATTGGCTACATTGTGTTGGTTCTTAAACATCCTGACTTAAAACGCACATTTAATATCCCTGGTGGTAAAGGGGTGAAACTGGTCGTGGCAATTGTCGGTCTGCTGACTTCAATTATGGCGTTTATTGTTTCCTTCCTGCCGCCGGATAACATCCAGGGTGATTCTACCGATATGTATGTTGAATTACTGGTTGTTAGTTTCCTGGTGGTACTTGCCCTGCCCTTTATTCTCTATGCTGTTCATGATCGTAAAGGCAAAGCGAATACCGGCGTCACTCTGGAGCCAATCAACAGTCAGAACGCACCAAAAGGTCACTTCTTCCTGCACCCGCGTGCACGTTCACCACACTATATTGTGATGAATGACAAGAAACACTAACCATGTCTGAATGGTTATAAGACAAGGGAGCGATAAGTCATCGCTCCCTTTTTCGTGCTTGCTGTCGTATTGACTTAACCGGGATAAGTACGAGAATGAGCGCACATCTGTTTACCGGAAACCAGCACATATGGATATCTGCTCCCGAAACAAGAAATTAACGATTAGAAGACCAGCGATACTAGTTGCACTGGCACTTTTACTGTGTAGTTGTAAAAGCACGCCTCCAGAGTCCATGGTGACACCACCAGCAGGTTCAAAGCCACCAGCCACGACGCAACAATCGTCACAACCGATGCGTGGCATCTGGCTGGCCACGGTTTCTCGGCTCGACTGGCCACCGGTTTCCTCGGTTAACATTAGTAACCCCACCAGCCGGGCCAGTGTACAACAACAGGCGATGATCGACAAACTGGATCATCTGCAACGTCTCGGCATAAACACGGTCTTTTTCCAGGTCAAGCCGGACGGTACCGCCCTGTGGCCATCGAAAATTTTGCCGTGGTCCGATCTTATGACCGGTAAGATTGGTGAAAATCCGGGTTACGATCCGCTGCAATTTATGCTCGACGAAGCCCACAAGCGTGGGATGAAAGTACACGCCTGGTTTAACCCCTATCGCGTATCGGTTAATACGAAGCCCGGTACTATCAGGGAACTGAATAGCACTCTGTCTCAACAACCGGCGAGCGTCTATGTGCAACACCGTGACTGGATCAGAACGTCTGGCGATCGCTTTGTCCTCGACCCGGGCATCCCTGAGGTTCAGGACTGGATCACATCAATAGTCGCTGAAGTGGTTTCCCGCTATCCGGTAGATGGCGTGCAGTTTGACGACTATTTCTATACTGAATCACCGGGTTCACGGCTAAATGATAACGAAACGTACCGTAAATACGGAGGCGCATTTGCGTCAAAAGCAGACTGGCGGCGCAACAATACTCAGCAGTTAATTGCAAAGGTATCACACACCATTAAAAGCATTAAGCCGGGAGTCGAATTTGGCGTTAGCCCGGCAGGCGTGTGGCGTAACCGATCACACGATCCGCTCGGTTCCGATACCCGAGGCGCGGCAGCCTATGACGAATCCTACGCTGACACCCGTCGATGGGTGGAACAAGGATTGCTGGATTACATTGCTCCCCAAATTTACTGGCCGTTCTCACGGAGTGCCGCGCGTTATGACGTGTTGGCAAAATGGTGGGCGGATGTCGTTAAACCGACCAGGACCCGCCTGTATATCGGTATCGCCTTCTATAAAGTGGGTGAACCTTCAAAGATAGAGCCAGACTGGATGATTAACGGCGGCGTACCGGAACTGAAAAAGCAGCTCGATCTTAACGATGCGGTACCAGAAATTAGCGGCACCATCTTGTTCCGTGAGGACTATCTGAATAAACCGCAGACTCAACAAGCGGTCAGCTATCTGCAAAGTCGTTGGGGCAGTTAAACTCCCATGCTTACTTTGTAACAAGCCGGTGCTTTACCCACCGGCGTGTTACACCTTGTGAAATATCCCACTAGTAATCATGCTTACATAAGTCAAATTAACCACGCAATTAACCACACTTAGTTAAACAGCTATAAATCCCTAATAAAAATGTATGAATATGAAAAACCATACGATATTCGCTGTCACCGAAAAATAATTACGATGGGCTATACTCTTCTGAAGAACAGTAGCGTAGATTGAAACTGTCCTAAGTCGCTTATTTCTTTTCAGTATATCTTCATATTTCAGGAGAATATGGTGCAGTTAGTCGATCTCGCACGTTGCGTTTCGTTTTGATTCCGTCTGATTTCCCAGCCTTATAAGGGTGTGAATTATGGAGATGTATTTTAAAAGAATGAAAGATGAGTGGACCGGACTTGTCGAACAGGCAGATCCTCTCATTCGTGCTAAAGCCGCAGAAATTGCCGTTGCGCATGCTCATTATCTGAGTATCGAGTTTTATCGAATTGTCCGCATCGACCCGCATGCCGAAGAATTCTTGAGTAATGAACAAGTTGAGCGGCAGTTGAAAAGTGCGATGGAACGCTGGATTATTAACGTGCTTTCTGCCCAGGTTGACGATGTCGAAAGGCTAATACAAATCCAGCATACCGTCGCGGAAGTGCATGCCCGCATAGGAATTCCGGTAGAAATTGTCGAGATGGGGTTTCGGGTGCTGAAAAAAATCCTCTATCCGGTAATCTTCTCTTCGGATTATTCCGCCGCAGAAAAACTTCAGGTCTACCATTTCTCGATTAACAGTATTGATATCGCTATGGAAGTGATGACCCGCGCGTTTACCTTTAGTGACAGTAGTGCCTCAAAGGAAGATGAAAACTATCGTATCTTCTCGTTACTGGAAAACGCCGAAGAAGAAAAAGAACGGCAAATAGCCTCAATACTTTCATGGGAAATAGATATTATCTATAAAGTCCTGCTGGATTCTGATTTAGGCAGCAGTTTGCCTTTAAGCCAGGCTGATTTTGGCCTGTGGTTTAACCATAAAGGTCGACATTATTTTAGCGGCATTGCCGAAGTGGGCCATATCTCCCGTCTGATTCAGGATTTCGACGGTATTTTCAATCAAACCATGCGTAACACCAGGAATTTGAATAACAGAAGTTTGCGGGTGAAATTTCTATTACAGATAAGAAATACCGTATCGCAGATTATTACCTTGCTGCGTGAATTGTTTGAAGAAGTATCGCGCCACGAAGTCGGTATGGATGTACTGACGAAATTACTTAACCGCCGTTTCCTGCCGACTATCTTCAAACGCGAAATTGCCCATGCCAACCGGACCGGTACACCACTGTCAGTGCTGATTATTGACGTTGATAAATTCAAAGAGATCAACGATACGTGGGGCCATAACACTGGCGATGAAATTCTGCGTAAAGTCTCTCAGGCCTTTTATGACAACGTCCGCAGTAGTGATTATGTTTTCCGCTACGGGGGCGATGAATTTATCATTGTTTTGACTGAAGCTTCGGAAAACGAAACGTTACGTACCGCAGAACGTATTCGCAGTCGGGTGGAGAAAACCAAACTGAAAGCCGCAAACGGCGAGGATATTGCCCTCTCACTTTCCATCGGTGCCGCCATGTTTAATGGTCATCCTGACTATGAGCGCCTCATTCAAATAGCCGATGAAGCTCTGTATATCGCCAAAAGACGAGGTAGAAACCGTGTTGAACTCTGGAAAGCCAGTCTTTAGATGCGCCAGGATGCAGAGGTAATCATGAAGCTAACCGATGCGGATAATGCCGCCGATGGCATTTTTTTCCCCGCCCTTGAGCAAAATATGATGGGTGCGGTGTTAATTAACGAAAATGATGAAGTGATGTTTTTCAACCCCGCCGCAGAGAAGCTCTGGGGGTACAAACGTGAAGAAGTCATTGGCAATAACATTGATATGCTGATTCCGCGGGATTTGCGTCCTGCGCATCCTGAATACATTCGTCATAACCGTGAAGGCGGTAAAGCGCGTGTCGAGGGGATGAGTCGGGAGCTGCAGCTGGAGAAAAAAGACGGCAGTAAAATCTGGACCCGTTTTGCGCTATCGAAAGTGAGCGCCGAGGGGAAAGTTTATTACCTGGCGCTGGTACGGGATGCCAGCGTAGAAATGGCGCAAAAAGAACAGACTCGACAATTGATTATTGCCGTTGACCATCTCGACCGACCGGTGATTGTCCTCGATCCGGAACGCCATATTGTGCAGTGCAATCGCGCATTTACCGAAATGTTTGGTTACTGCATTAGCGAAGCCAGCGGTATGCAGCCCGATACACTCCTGAACATTCCTGAATTCCCTGCCGATAACCGCATTCGTTTACAACAGTTGCTATGGAAAACCGCCCGCGATCAGGATGAATTTCTGCTGTTGACGCGCACCGGTGAAAAAATCTGGATTAAAGCCTCTATCAGCCCGGTTTATGACGTGCTCGCGCATCTGCAGAACCTGGTAATGACCTTCTCGGATATCACCGAAGAACGGCAAATCCGCCAGCTTGAAGGCAATATTCTCGCCGCCATGTGCAGCAGCCCGCCATTTCATGAAATGGGGGAAATCATTTGTCGTAACATCGAATCTGTTCTCAACGAATCGCATGTTTCGCTGTTCGCACTGCGCAACGGGATGCCGATACACTGGGCGTCATCTTCGCACGGTGCAGAAGTTCAAAATGCGCAAAGCTGGTCAGCGACCATTCGTCAGCGTGATGGCGCGCCTGCGGGGATCCTGCAAATTAAAACCTCGTCAGGAGCAGAAACCAGCGCCTTTATCGAACGCGTGGCAGATATCAGTCAGCATATGGCCGCGCTGGCGCTGGAACAGGAAAAAAGCCGCCAGCATATTGAACAACTCATCCAATTTGATCCGATGACCGGTCTGCCAAATCGCAATAACCTGCACAATTACCTCGATGACCTGGTCGACAAAGCCGTCTCTCCGGTGGTGTATCTCATCGGTGTTGACCATATTCAGGATGTGATTGATAGCCTTGGCTATGCGTGGGCCGATCAGGCATTGCTGGAAGTGGTCAATCGCTTTCGTGAAAAACTCAAACCGGATCAGTATCTCTGTCGTATCGAAGGTACGCAGTTTGTCCTCGTGAGCCTCGAAAACGACGTCAGTAACATTACCCAAATCGCCGATGAGCTACGGAATGTGGTCAGCAAGCCGATAATGATTGACGACAACCCCTTCCCGCTTACCTTGAGTATTGGCATCAGCTACGACGTGGGTAAAAACCGCGATTACCTACTCTCCACTGCTCACAATGCAATGGATTATATTCGCAAGAATGGCGGTAACGGCTGGCAGTTCTTCAACCCGGCGATGAACGAAATGGTAAAAGAGCGTTTGGTTTTAGGCGCAGCGCTGAAAGAAGCGATTAGCAATAACCAACTGAAACTGGTTTACCAGCCGCAAATCTTCGCAGAAACGGGTGAACTGTACGGCATCGAAGCCCTTGCTCGCTGGCACGATCCCCTGCATGGTCATGTGCCCCCTTCACGGTTTATTCCTCTCGCAGAAGAGATTGGTGAAATCGAAAATATTGGGCGCTGGGTCATCGCGGAAGCTTGCCGTCAGTTAGCAGAATGGCGTAGCCAGAATATTCATATCCCGGCATTATCCGTGAACTTGTCGGCGCTGCACTTTCGCAGTAATCAACTGCCTAATCAGGTGTCTGATGCAATGCACGCCTGGGGTATTGACGGCCACCAGCTGACGGTAGAAATCACGGAAAGCATGATGATGGAACACGATACCGAAATCTTTAAGCGCATTCAGATCCTGCGTGATATGGGCGTGGGCTTATCGGTAGATGATTTTGGTACGGGCTTTTCCGGATTATCCCGCTTAGTCAGTCTTCCGGTAACGGAAATCAAAATTGACAAAAGTTTTGTCGATCGTTGTCTGACCGAAAAACGCATCCTTGCCTTACTTGAAGCCATTACCAGCATTGGGCAAAGCCTCAATTTAACCGTCGTGGCGGAAGGCGTCGAAACCAAAGAGCAATTTGAGATGCTACGCAAGATCCACTGTCGCGTTATTCAGGGATATTTCTTTTCCCGCCCTCTACCCGCCGAAGAAATTCCAGGCTGGATGAGCAGCGTGTTACCGCTGAAAATCTGACAAATTCCTCTCGCCCGCACTCGCGGGTTTTCATTTAACGTGACACTGTCACTTAAATACTGTGATTTCAGCTACGATTCCGGGAGATTCCTTCCTTAACTTCCCCTCTTGCACCAAAACTGCACTACGCTGCACAAATGTTGATCAAAAGTTAAAAAATATAACTTTAAGCCAGCATTCTGGCGCTTATCCCGGCATGGCATGAGATCTGCATAAGCGGAAAGCGCAGCAATTTTTGTCTTATACAGGAACCGTTTATGTCGGATACCACCGAACTGGTTGATTTAGCCGTAATCTTCCCTGATCTGGAGATCGAATTGAAATACGCCTGCGCTGATAACATCACAGGTAAAGCTATTTATCAGCAAGCGCGTTGTCTGCTACACAAGGATGCGATTACCGCGCTGGCGAAAAGTATCAGTATCGCCCAGCTGTCAGGCTTACAACTGGTGATTTACGATGCGTATCGCCCACAACAAGCACAGGCGATGTTGTGGCAAGCCTGCCCAGACCCGCAATATGTTGTTGATGTGACGGTCGGTTCTAATCACAGCCGTGGCACGGCGATCGACCTGACGCTTCGTGATGAACACGGGAACATCCTCGATATGGGCGCAGGGTTCGATGAAATGCACGAGCGCTCCCATGCCTATCACCCTTCCGTCCCGCCCGCCGCTCAGCGCAATCGGCTGTTGCTGAATGCGATAATGACTGGTGGCGGTTTTGTCGGTATCTCCAGCGAATGGTGGCACTTCGAATTACCCCAGGCAGCGAGTTACCCTCTGCTCGCTGATCAATTCACCTGTTTTATATCCCCTGGCACACAACACGTCAGTTAATCAGGAAACTGTCATGAAGAGATCGATACCGTTTCGTCCCACATTGCTCGCGCTCGTCCTTGCCACAAATTTCCCGGTTGCGCACGCCGCCGTACCGAAAGATATGCTGGTGATTGGTAAGGCCGCCGATCCACAAACCCTCGACCCGGCGGTAACAATAGATAATAACGACTGGACGGTGACCTACCCGTCTTATCAGCGGCTGGTTCAGTACAAAACGGACGGTGATAAAGGCTCAACCGACGTTGAAGGCGATCTGGCAAGTAGCTGGAAAGCGTCTGACGATCAAAAAGAGTGGACGTTCACCCTGAAGGACAATGCTAAATTTGCCGATGGCACACCGGTCACTGCCGAAGCAGTAAAACTCTCTTTTGAGCGGCTACTAAAAATCGGCCAGGGGCCAGCAGAAGCATTTCCCAAAGATTTAAAGATTGATGCTCCCGACGAACATACGGTGAAGTTTACCCTTAGCCAGCCATTCGCACCGTTCCTCTACACGCTGGCGAATGACGGTGCATCCATTATCAATCCGGCGGTCTTAAAGGAACATGCAGCGGATGATGCTCGCGGCTTCCTCGCGCAAAATACCGCCGGTTCCGGACCATTTATGCTGAAAAGCTGGCAAAAAGGTCAGCAATTAGTTCTGGTGCCAAATCCGCATTACCCCGGCAATAAACCGAACTTTAAGCGAGTATCGGTAAAAATTATCGGTGAAAGTGCCTCCCGTCGCCTGCAGCTCTCCCGTGGCGACATTGACATTGCCGATGCGCTGCCGGTGGATCAACTCAACGCCCTGAAGCAGGAAAATAAAGTCAATGTGGCAGAGTATCCGTCACTGCGCGTTACCTATCTGTATCTGAATAACAGCAAAGCGCCTCTTAATCAGGCGGATCTGCGTCGGGCCATTTCCTGGTCTACCGATTATCAGGGCATGGTTAACGGCATTCTGAGTGGTAACGGAAAACAGATGCGCGGCCCGATTCCGGAAGGCATGTGGGGCTACGATGCGACGGCAATGCAATACAACCATGACGAAACGAAAGCCAAAGCCGAATGGGATAAAGTGACGAGCAAACCCACCAGCCTGACGTTTCTCTACTCCGATAACGATCCGAACTGGGAGCCTATTGCTTTGGCGACACAATCCAGTCTCAACAAGCTGGGCATCAATGTGAAGCTGGAAAAGCTGGCGAACGCCACCATGCGCGACAGAGTGGGTAAAGGTGATTACGACATTGCGATTGGCAACTGGAGTCCGGATTTTGCCGACCCGTATATGTTTATGAATTACTGGTTTGAGTCAGACAAAAAAGGTCTGCCAGGCAACCGCTCGTTCTATGAAAACAGTGAGGTCGATAAGTTACTGCGCAATGCGCTTGCGACCACCGACCAGACGCAGCGTACCCGGGACTACCAGCAGGCACAGAAAATCGTCATTGATGACGCTGCTTATGTGTACCTGTTCCAGAAAAACTACCAACTGGCGATGAACAAAGAGGTGAAAGGCTTTGTGTTCAATCCCATGCTGGAACAGGTCTTCAATATCAATACCATGAGTAAATAACGTGACCTTCTGGAGTATTTTACGCCAACGCTGCTGGGGGCTGGTGCTCGTGGTGGCGGGCGTCTGCGTGATTACGTTTATTATCTCGCATCTGATCCCTGGCGATCCGGCGCGGTTACTGGCGGGTGACCGCGCCAGCGATGCTATCGTGGAAAATATTCGCCAGCAACTGGGACTGGACCAGCCACTGTATGTACAGTTTTACCGCTACGTCAGCGACCTGTTTCATGGTGACCTGGGAACATCCATTCGTACCGGGCGTCCGGTGCTGGAAGAGTTGCGTATATTTTTCCCGGCGACGCTGGAACTGGCTTTTTGTGCCCTGCTGCTGGCACTCCTGATTGGCATCCCGCTGGGCATACTCTCTGCAGTCTGGCGAAATCGCTGGCTGGATCATCTGGTGCGAATAATGGCCATTACCGGAATCTCCACACCTGCGTTCTGGCTTGGGCTGGGCGTCATTGTGCTGTTTTATGGTCATCTGCAAATTCTTCCCGGCGGCGGAAGGCTTGATGACTGGCTGGATCCACCAACGCACGTTACCGGCTTTTATCTGCTCGATGCGCTGCTTGAAGGTAACGGTGAAGTCTTCTTCAATGCGCTGCAACATCTCATCTTACCGGCATTAACGCTGGCGTTCGTTCACCTGGGGATTGTCGCCCGCCAGATCCGCTCAGCGATGCTGGAACAATTGAGTGAAGACCACATTCGTACCGCCCGGGCCAGCGGCTTGCCCGGCTGGTATATCGTTCTATGTTATGCGCTACCCAATGCATTGATCCCATCGATTACCGTATTGGGTCTGGCGCTGGGCGATTTGTTGTATGGCGCAGTGCTCACCGAAACCGTTTTTGCCTGGCCCGGAATGGGTGCATGGGTAGTAACATCAATACAGGCGCTCGACTTCCCGGCAGTGATGGGCTTTGCCGTCGTGGTTTCATTTGTTTATGTGCTGGTCAACCTGGTGGTGGATTTGCTCTATTTGTGGATTGATCCGCGTATCGGACGTGGAGGTGGTGAATGATGCTAAGCGAGGATACGTCCGCCGTACGCCCAGCAAAACAAACGCGATTTAACGGTGCAAAACTGGTATGGATGCTGAAAGGCAGTCCGCTCACCGTGACCGGCGCAGTCATCATTGTATTAATGCTATTGATGATGATTTTTTCACCGTGGCTGGCGACGCATGATCCCAACGCCATTGATTTAACCGCCCGCCTTTTGCCGCCTTCTGCGGCGCACTGGTTTGGCACCGATGAAGTGGGACGCGATCTGTTCAGCCGCGTACTGGTCGGCAGTCAGCAATCAATTCTCGCCGGATTAGTCGTGGTTGCCATTGCGGGTATGATTGGTTCGCTACTCGGATGTCTATCCGGTGTGCTTGGCGGACGCGCAGACGCCATCATCATGCGCATCATGGACATTATGCTGTCGATTCCTTCGTTGGTACTGACAATGGCACTGGCTGCCGCTCTCGGGCCGAGTTTATTTAACGCCATGCTGGCGATTGCTATTGTGCGAATTCCCTTTTATGTGCGCCTGGCGCGGGGGCAAGCATTAGTTGTACGCCAGTATACCTATGTTCAGGCGGCGAAAACCTTTGGTGCGTCGCGTTGGCATCTGATCAGCTGGCATATTTTACGTAACTCCCTGCCGCCGCTGATCGTGCAGGCATCGCTGGATATCGGTAGCGCGATTTTAATGGCCGCCACGTTGGGATTTATTGGCCTGGGTGCTCAACAACCGAGTGCTGAATGGGGCGCGATGGTAGCGAATGGTCGCAACTATGTACTCGATCAGTGGTGGTATTGCGCATTTCCGGGGGCAGCGATTTTGCTTACCGCCGTTGGGTTTAATCTCTTTGGTGATGGTATTCGCGATCTGCTTGACCCGAAAGCAGGAGGAAAGCAGTCATGACCCAACCCGTTCTGGACATTCAACAGCTGCATTTGAGTTTCCCCGGTTTTAACGGTGATGTTCACGCGCTCAACAATGTGTCCTTGCAGATTAACCGCGGCGAAATTGTCGGTCTGGTGGGAGAATCCGGCTCAGGTAAATCAGTCACCGCAATGCTGATTATGCGTCTGCTACAGACGGGCAGTTATTGCGTACATCGGGGGCAGATTTCACTGCTGGGAGACGATGTTCTTAACGCTCGGGAAAAACAGCTTCGTCAGTGGCGCGGCGCACGAGTGGCGATGATCTTTCAGGAACCGATGACCGCCCTCAATCCGACACGTCGAATAGGTCTTCAGATGATGGACGTGATCCGCCATCATCAACCAATAAGTCGTCGGGAAGCCAGAGCTAAAGCGATTGCCCTGCTGGAAGAGATGCAAATCCCGGATGCCGTGGAAGTTATGTCGCGCTATCCGTTTGAGCTTTCAGGTGGTATGCGCCAGCGGGTAATGATTGCGCTGGCATTCTCCTGCGAGCCGCAATTGATTATTGCCGACGAACCGACTACGGCGCTGGACGTCACGGTGCAGTTGCAGGTACTGCGTTTGCTTAAACATAAAGCCCGCGCCAGTGGAACTGCGGTTCTGTTCATCAGCCATGATATGGCCGTGGTGTCGCAACTGTGCGATAGCGTTTACGTGATGTATGCCGGAAGCGTAATTGAAAGCGGCGTGACGGCAGACGTTATCCATCATCCCCGGCATCCGTATACCATTGGTTTGCTGCAATGCGCACCAGAACATGGAGTACCACGCCAGCTATTACCCGCCATTCCAGGGACGGTACCAAACCTCACCCATTTGCCTGACGGCTGCGCTTTTCGCGATCGTTGCTATGCGGCAGGTGCACAGTGTGAAAACGTCCCGGCGCTGACAGCGTGTGGTGACAACAACCAGCGCTGCGCCTGTTGGTATCCGCAGCAGGAGGTCATAAGTGTCTGACACGTTATTAACGTTACGCGACGTCCATATCAATTTCCCGGCCCGTAAAAACTGGCTTGGTAAAACTACGGAACATGTTCATGCCATTAATGGTATTGATTTACAGATCCGCCGTGGTGAAACCTTAGGGATCGTCGGCGAGTCAGGCTGCGGCAAAAGCACCCTCGCACAGCTTTTAATGGGTATGCTGCAACCGAGCCACGGGCAGTACATCCGTTCTGGCTCACAACGCATTATGCAGATGGTGTTTCAGGACCCGCTCTCTTCGCTTAATCCGCGCTTACCGGTGTGGCGCATCATCACAGAACCGCTCTGGATAGCTAAGCGTAGTAGTGAACAACAGCGGCGAGCGTTAGCAGAGGAGTTGGCTGTGCAGGTGGGTATTCGTCCGGAGTATCTCGACCGCCTGCCTCATGCGTTCTCCGGCGGGCAGCGGCAACGCATCGCCATTGCCAGAGCACTCTCTTCGCAGCCTGACGTGATTGTGCTTGATGAGCCAACCTCTGCACTGGATATCTCCGTGCAGGCGCAGATCCTCAATTTACTGGTAACGCTACAGGTAAATCGCGGGCTGACCTATGTGCTGATCTCACACAATGTCTCGGTGATTCGTCATATGAGCGATCGGGTAGCGGTGATGTATCTCGGGCAGATTGTAGAACTGGGCGACGCGCAGCAGGTGTTGACGGCACCTGCACATCCATACACCCGATTATTGCTGGATTCCCTCCCCGCCATTGATAAACCGCTGGAGGAAGAATGGGCATTACGTAAAACGGATCTGCCGGGAAACCGCACGTTGCCGCAAGGCTGTTTTTTCTACGAACGTTGCCCTCTGGCAACCCACGGATGTGAAGTCCGGCAATCATTAACAATAAGGGAGGACGGACGTGAGATCCGGTGCTGGCGGGCGCTGTAGAGATGCTAACAACGCATCAGGCATTCACGCGCCTGACGCGTCATCCGGCAATGCTTTACGATTTCAACTGGTAATCAAGCGTAATTTCCGCTTTCAGTACCTGAGAAACCGGGCATCCTGCTTTTGCTTTCTGGATGATGCCGTCAAAGGTAGAGGCATCAATACCCGGCACCGCAACTTCACTCTTCAGTGCGATTTTCGTAATCGCAAAACCGGCATCCACTTTATCCAGCGACACATCGGCGGTGGTATCAATCGATGTTGGCGTAAATCCCGCTTCCCCCAGCATTAATGAAAGCGCCATTGAGAAACATGCGGCATGCGCTGCGCCAATCAGTTCTTCAGGGTTAGTTCCTTTTTCGCCTTCAAAACGCGTGTTAAATCCATACGGCTGTTGGTTCAGCACACCACTCTCGGTGGATACTGTTCCCTTCCCGCGTTTGATATCGCCTTCCCAGTGTGCCTGACCTTTCTTATGGATTGTCATTGTTGCTCTCCTGTGGGCTTAAAAAGGAAATTATAGACTACGTGAGAAACAGCACGAGGATAAGCAGGATATTCCGAATAAAAATCCGGCAGAAATATTACTTCTGCACTTAAATTAAATTTCCACAATAGATAACCGGGAATATATAACCCAAGAGATATTGCATTAATATTAATCAACTCACCACAATAATAATACCTATCAATATCATGAGGTTAAAATATAAAAATCATCAACCAGGACTAATCTTAACAACGAAGCGGCAAATATTTGCCATGCTGAATGTGCTTTATAAATCTGCGATCCGTAGCAGACACCATAAATACACAGACACGGAGAATCACTATGTTTACTTATTATCAGGCAGAAAATTCAACAGCAGAACCCGCTCTGGTTAATGCCATTGAGCAAGGCCTTCGGGCAGAGCACGGTGTTGTCACTGAAGATGACATTCTCATGGAGCTGACCAAATGGGTGGAAGCTTCTGATAACGACATCCTCAGTGATATCTACCAGCAAACGATCAATTATGTGGTCAGTGGCCAGCACCCTACGCTTTAAGGTGCTATGCTTGATCGGCAACCTAATTTAGGGGTTTAGCACGTGTTTCTTCGCTACGGCGATGTTGTCCTTAAAACTAGCAACAGGATTGAGGAGTTAAAATGAAATCGAACCGTCAGGCACGTCATATTCTTGGACTGGACCATAAAATTTCTAACCAGCGCAAAATAGTTACCGAAGGTGACAAATCCAGCGTGGTAAATAATCCAACCGGCAGAAAACGCCCCGCTGAAAAGTAATTCATAACCATCAGTCCTCAATGACGATTAAACACCATTGCCTGCGCAATGGTGTTTTTGTTTTTATCTGCTCTATACTTGGGGCCGACGCCCTGGCGGTAAAGCAAAGACGATAAAAGCGTGCCAGGGATGGATATTCAAAAAAGAGTGAGTGACATGGAACCAAAAACAAAAAAACAGCGTTCGCTTTATATCCCTTACGCTGGCCCTGTACTGCTGGAATTTCCGTTGTTGAATAAAGGCAGTGCCTTCAGCATGGAAGAACGCCGTAACTTCAACCTGCTGGGGTTACTGCCGGAAGTGGTCGAAACCATCGAAGAACAAGCGGAACGAGCATGGATCCAGTATCAGGGATTCAAAACCGAAATCGACAAACACATCTACCTGCGTAACATCCAGGACACTAACGAAACCCTCTTCTACCGTCTGGTAAACAATCATCTTGATGAGATGATGCCTGTTATTTATACCCCAACCGTCGGCGCAGCCTGTGAGCGTTTTTCTGAGATCTACCGCCGTTCACGCGGCGTGTTTATCTCTTACCAGAACCGGCACAATATGGACGATATTCTGCAAAACGTGCCGAACCATAATATTAAAGTGATTGTGGTGACTGACGGTGAACGTATTCTAGGGCTTGGTGACCAGGGCATCGGCGGGATG
Source organism: Escherichia sp. SCLE84 (assembly GCF_012584495.1). Taxonomy (NCBI): domain Bacteria; kingdom Pseudomonadati; phylum Pseudomonadota; class Gammaproteobacteria; order Enterobacterales; family Enterobacteriaceae; genus Escherichia; species Escherichia sp. SCLE84. The sequence goes on from NZ_CP051430.1 coordinate 743,251, forward strand.
GGCATTCCGATCGGTAAACTGTCGCTCTATACCGCCTGTGGCGGCATCAGCCCGGCGTATACCCTTCCGGTGGTGCTGGATGTCGGAACGAACAACCAACAGCTGCTTAACGATCCGCTGTATATGGGCTGGCGTAATCCGCGTATCACTGACGACGAATACTATGAATTCGTTGATGAATTTATCCAGGCTGTGAAACAACGCTGGCCAGACGTGCTGTTGCAGTTTGAAGACTTTGCTCAAAAAAATGCGATGCCGTTACTTAACCGCTATCGCAATGAAATTTGTTCTTTTAACGATGACATTCAGGGCACTGCGGCGGTAACAGTCGGCACACTGATCGCAGCAAGCCGCGCGGCAGGTGGTCAGTTAAGCGAGAAAAAAATCGTCTTCCTTGGCGCAGGTTCAGCGGGATGCGGCATTGCCGAAATGATCATCTCCCAGACCCAGCGCGAAGGATTAAGCGAGGAAGCGGCGCGGCAGAAAGTCTTTATGGTCGATCGCTTTGGCTTGCTGACCGACAAGATGCCGAACCTGCTGCCTTTCCAGACCAAACTGGTGCAGAAGCGCGAAAACCTCAGTGACTGGGATACCGACAGCGATGTGTTGTCACTGCTGGATGTGGTGCGCAATGTAAAACCAGATATTCTGATTGGCGTCTCAGGACAGACCGGGCTGTTTACGGAAGAGATCATTCGTGAGATGCATAAACACTGTCCGCGTCCGATCGTGATGCCGCTGTCTAACCCGACGTCACGCGTGGAAGCCACACCGCAGGATATTATCGCCTGGACCGAAGGTAACGCGCTGGTCGCCACTGGCAGCCCGTTTAATCCAGTGGTATGGAAAGATAAAATCTACCCTATCGCCCAGTGTAACAACGCCTTTATTTTCCCGGGCATCGGCCTGGGGGTTATTGCTTCCGGCGCGTCACGTATCACCGATGAGATGCTGATGTCGGCAAGTGAAACGCTTGCTCAGTATTCGCCGCTGGTCCTGAACGGCGAAGGTCTGGTACTACCGGAACTGAAAGATATTCAGAAAGTCTCCCGCGCAATTGCGTTTGCGGTTGGCAAAATGGCGCAGCAGCAAGGCGTGGCGGTGAAAACGTCTGCCGAAGCTCTGCAACAGGCCATTGATGATAATTTCTGGCAAGCCGAATACCGCGACTACCGCCGTACCTCCATCTAAGCCTGCGCCCGGTAGTGAAGGCTACCGGGCTATTTCTCTCTCCCTTTTTCAGATCTCATCCATACTGGGTAGTGGCGAATAAATCTCATTTGCCTCACCTGCTATGCAGAACATCATCCGAAAAGGAGGAACTATGAAGGCTGCAGTTGTTACGAAGGATCATCACGTTGACGTTACGGATAAAACACTGCGCTCACTGAAACATGGCGAAGCCCTGCTGAAAATGGAGTGTTGTGGTGTATGTCATACCGATCTTCATGTTAAGAATGGCGATTTTGGTGACAAAACTGGCGTAATTCTGGGCCATGAAGGCATCGGTGTGGTGGCAGAAGTTGGCCCAGGTGTCACCTCATTAAAACCAGGCGATCGTGCCAGCGTGGCGTGGTTCTACGAAGGATGCGGTCATTGCGAATACTGTAATAGTGGTAACGAAACGCTCTGCCGTTCAGTTAAAAATGCCGGATACAGCGTTGATGGCGGGATGGCGGAAGAGTGCATCGTGGTCGCCGATTACGCGGTAAAAGTGCCAGATGGTCTGGACTCGGCGGCGGCCAGCAGCATTACCTGTGCGGGGGTCACCACCTACAAAGCCGTTAAACTGTCAAAAATTCGTCCAGGGCAGTGGATTGCTATCTACGGTCTTGGCGGTCTGGGTAACCTCGCTCTGCAATACGCGAAGAATGTCTTTAACGCGAAAGTGATCGCCATTGATGTCAATGATGAGCAGTTAAAACTGGCAACCGAAATGGGTGCAGATTTAGCGATTAACTCACGCACCGAAGACGCCGCCAAAATTGTGCAGGAGAAAACCGGTGGCGCTCACGCTGCGGTGGTAACAGCAGTTGCTAAAGCTGCGTTTAACTCGGCAGTTGATGCTGTCCGTGCAGGCGGTCGTGTTGTGGCTGTCGGTCTGCCGCCGGAGTCTATGAGCCTGGATATCCCACGCCTTGTGCTGGATGGCATTGAAGTGGTCGGTTCGCTGGTCGGCACGCGCCAGGATCTAACCGAAGCCTTCCAGTTTGCCGCCGAAGGCAAAGTGGTGCCGAAAGTCGCCCTGCGTCCGTTAGCGGACATCAACACCATCTTTACCGAGATGGAAGAAGGCAAAATCCGTGGCCGTATGGTGATTGATTTCCGCCGTTAAGAGGCCTTTGCTGCGAGTGCCAGTCCTGGTGTCGCAGCATCGCACTCTCTCCGACATTAAATGGCTAAATGGATTATTGTTCCTTCCTACGCAACAATAATGATAGTGTTCCTGATGAAGGAACACTACTGAGAGTAAAGACACTGATGAAAATGGCCAATCATCCCCGCCCGGGGGACATTATTCAGGAATCACTGGACGAACTTAATGTCAGCCTGCGCGAGTTTGCCAGAGCAATGGAAATTGCTCCCTCAACGGCAAGCCGATTGCTGACCGGAAAAGCAGCTTTGACACCAGAAATGGCGATTAAACTTTCCGTGGTGATCGGCAGTTCGCCGCAAATGTGGCTGAATCTGCAAAACGCCTGGAGTCTGGCAGAGGCAGAAAAAACGGTGGATGTGTCGCGACTACGCCGTCTGGTTACGCAATAAAAAAATGGCGCTTCTTAAAGCGCCATTTTCAGCTTAAAGTTCAAAAGAGATTATATCCCTTCTTCACTCTCTTTTTTCGCTTCTGCCTTCTCGATTTCACGATACCAGCGCGGATGGTGTTTCTTCGCCCAGCGACGGCTCACCTTCCCTTCGATCATCCCTTTAATCGACCCTTTCACCCAGAATGCCATATACATATGGATCAGGATGGCGTGGATCAGGATGATACCCGCAGCCGCGTGGATCAGCAGGCTGTAGCGAACAACCTGCATCGGGAAGTACTGCGCAAAGTACGGACGCCAGATAATCACCCCGGTCACCAGCAGCACGAAAATCATGCTCATGATCGACCAGAACATCATCTTTTGCCCGGCGTTGTACTTACCGACATCCGCCACTTTATGCTCATTGCCTTTCAATACTTCGACAATGTTCAACAGCCACGGAATATCTTTCTTATCCGGGATGTTGTGATGCACAAAACGCACAAACATAAACATCAGTGCGACGAAAATCGCAATGCCGAAAAACGGGTGCAAAATGCGTCCCATCTGCGGCGTACCGAAGGTTTGCGTCAGCCATTGCAGCGTCGGGAAGAAGAACGAAATCCCGGACAGCGCCACCAGGAAGAAGCAAATCACCACGGTCCAGTGACAGGCGCGATCAATAAATTTGGTGCGCACAATCATTTTCGACTTACTCATGATGATCCTCCTCGTCATCGTCCACTTCCTTATTCGGGCCAATACCGATGTAGTGGAAAATCAACCCGGCAAAAGTGGCAATAAAGCCAGCCGCTGCCAGCGGTTTCAACGCGCCTTTCCACAGGCTTACCGAGGTGTCGATCTTCGGATCTTTCGGCAGACCGTGATACAGCTCCGGCTGATCGGCGTGATGCAGCACGTACATAACGTGCGTACCACCGACCCCTTCCGGGTTGTAGACGCCAGCATGTTCGTAACCACGCGCTTTCAGTTTCGCCACGCGCTGTTCCGCCAGCTCCAGCATCTCCTTCTTGGTGCCGAAGTGGATAGCCCCGGTCGGACAGGTTTTCACACAAGCCGGTTCCTGGCCGACGCTGACGCGATCGACGCAGAGCGTGCATTTATATACCCGGTTATCCTCTTTGTTGAGGCGCGGAATATTAAACGGACACCCGGCAATGCAGTAACCACAGCCGATGCAGTTTTCCGACTGGAAATCGACAATCCCGTTAGCGTACTGAATGATTGCACCAGCAGACGGGCACGCCTTCAGGCAGCCGGGATCTTCACAGTGCATACAGCCGTCTTTACGGATCAGCCACTCCAGCTTGCCGTTCTGTTCGGTTTCGCTAAAGCGCATCACCGTCCAGGACTTGGCGCTCAGATCGGCGGGGTTATCGTAAACCCCGACGCAGTGCCCCACTTCATCACGGATGTCGTTCCACTCCGAACACGCCACCTGACAGGCTTTACAGCCGATACAGGTGGAAACGTCGATAAGTTTTGCGACTTCTGCTTTGTAATCACGCACCTGAGAAGGCGGCGTGATGGAGTTAGTTGCGGACCTTTTGATAATGTCCTGCGTTTCCATAGCCATCTGTTCGCCCCCTTACGCCTTCTCGATGTTGACTAAGAACGCTTTATATTCCGGCGTTTGCGAGTTTGCATCACCGACATTCGGCGTCAGAGTGTTAGCGATATAACCTTTACGCGCGACACCCTCAAAGCCCCAGTGGATTGGAATACCCACCGTTTCAACCTGCTGACCGTTTACATTCAGCGGCTTCAGACGGCGCGTTACCACAGCCACCGCGCGGATAAATCCACGCTTGCTTGAGACAGTGACACGATCGCCATTATTAATGCCTTTCGCCGCCGCCAGCGTTTCGCTGATTTCCACAAACTGTTCCGGCTGAGCAATTGCGTTGAGCAATGCGTGCTTGGTCCAGGTGTGGAAGTGCTCGGTCAGACGATAGGTCGTACCCACATACGGGAACTGCTCTTTTTTACCCATCCGCAGCGCGTCTTGTTCATACAGACGAACAACCGGGTTAGACACCACGTTCGGATGCAGCGGGTTAGTGCCCAGCGGCGTTTCAATCGGCTCGTAGTGTTCCGGGAACGGACCTTCCGCCATTTTGTTGATGGCAAACAGGCGTCCCATCCCTTCCGGCTGCATGATAAACGGCCCGGTTGGCGTACCCGGTGCGGCATTGCCGAAGTCCGGAATATCGTTACCCGTCCACTTGCTGCCGTTCCACTGGATCAGCATCCGTTTCGGATCCCACGGTTTACCGTTGATATCCGCCGAAGCACGGTTGTACAGCACGCGACGGTTGAGCGGCCACGCCCAGGCCCATCCCAGCGTATTCCCCAGACCGGACGGGTCGGAGTTATCGCGGTTAGCCATCTGGTTGCCCTGCTCTGTCCAGCTACCGGTGTAGATCCAGCAAGACGATGCGGTGGTACCGTCATCACGCAGATGCGCAAAGCTACTCAGCAACTGACCTTTCTTCGCAATCAGCACGCCATTAGCGTCATAGAGATCTTCCAGCGCATAGCCGTTGTTCTCTTTAGCTACTTCGTCAGATTGCGGTTCGTGCGGCTGCTTGTAGTTCCAGCTCATCTTCATCAGCGGTTCTACGCCTTTACCACCTTCGGCCTGGTACAACTCGCGCAGATGATGGTAGATACCCGCCAGAATTTCGCCGTCGTTACGCGCTTCGCCCGGCGCGTCCTGACCTTTCCAGTGCCACTGCAACCAGCGACCGGAGTTAGCGATAGAACCATCCTCTTCAGCAAAGCAGGTCGAAGGCAGACGGAATACTTCAGTCTGAATAGACGCCGGATCGACATCGTTCGACTCGCCGTGGTTCTGCCAGAAGGTAGAGGTTTCAGTCACCAGCGGATCGATAACCACCATGTACTTCAGCTTGCTCAGGCAGCTCACCACTTTGTTTTTGTCCGGGAAGGACGCAACCGGGTTAAAGCCCTGGCAGAAATAACCGGTGACTTTGCCTTCATCCATCATGTTGAAATACTTGATGACGTCGTAGGTCTGGTCCCACTTCGGCAGCCAGTCATAGCCCCAGTTGTTCTCTTTCTGCGCGGCATCGCCATAGAAAGATTTCATCAGGCTAACGAAGAACTTCGGATAGTTGCTCCAGTAGTTCACCTGATCAGCTAGCGTCGCTTTCGGCGTGTTCGCTTCCAGATACGACTGCAAATCAACCTGTTTTTCTGACGGCAGCGTCAGATAACCTGGCAGGCTGGTAGAGAGCAGGCCTAAGTCAGTCAAGCCCTGAATGTTGGAGTGACCACGCAATGCGTTCACGCCGCCACCGGCCATACCCATGTTACCGAGCAGCAACTGGATCATCGCCATAGTACGGATGTTCTGCGCACCCACAGTGTGCTGCGTCCAGCCCAGCGCGTACAGGAAGGTGGTTGTGCGATCCGGTGCGCTGGTGGAGGCCAGCACTTCACACACTTTCAGGAAGTCGGCTTTTGGCGTACCACAGATGTTTTCAACAACGTCCGGCGTGTAGCGGGAAACGTGCGCTTTCAGCAGGTTCCACACACAGCGCGGATGAGTCAGTGTTTCATCGCGTTTCGCATAGCCGTTTTCATCGAACTGATAGTTCCAGGACGATTTATCGTATTGCCGTTTTTCAGCGTCGTAGCCGCTGAACAGACCGTCTTCGAAAGCAAAATCATCACGCACCAGCAGGCTGGCGTTGGTGTAATGCTTAACGTATTCGGCGTTGATTTTGTCGTTTTCGATCAGGTAGCGCAAAACGCCAGACAGGAACGTAATGTCCGTACCGGAACGAATAGGTGCGTAAATATCCGCCACAGAAGCGGTACGCGTAAAACGAGGATCGACAACGATCAAGGTTGCATCGTTGTTGTTTTTCGCTTCCATCGCCCAGCGGAAACCGACGGGATGCGCTTCAGCAGCGTTACCGCCCATTACCATTACGACGTTAGCGTTTTTGATATCCACCCAGTGGTTGGTCATCGCACCGCGACCAAATGTTGGAGCAAGACTTGCTACCGTTGGTCCGTGTCAGACGCGCGCCTGGTTGTCTACCGCCAGCATCCCGAGGGAGCGGGCAAATTTCTGTGTCAGCATCCCGGTTTCGTTGCTGGCACCGGAGGCACACAGCATACCGGTAGAAAGCCAACGGTTTACCGTTACGCCCTGCTCGTTCTTTTCAATAAAGTTAGCGTCACGGTCAGCTTTCATCAGCTTTGCAATACGGGAGAATGCTTCTTCCCAGCTAATGCGCTGCCATTTGTCAGAACCTGGCGCACGATATTCCGGGTAGCGCAGACGGTTTTCGCTGTTGACGTAATCCAGCAAACCGGCCCCTTTTGGGCACAGCGCACCACGGCTTACCGGATGATCCGGGTCACCTTCAATGTGATAAATCGCTTCTCTGGCGTTTTTCGCGCCATCACCCAGGCTATACATCAATAGCCCGCAACCTACGGAACAGTATGTGCAGGTGTTACGGATCTCTTTAGCGCGTAATAATTTGTAGTTTCGCGCCTGAGCCAGTGCTTGCTTCGGGGCAAAGCCCAATGCCGCTACCGTTGTTCCAGCCATACCGCCCGCGCAGATTTTAAAAAATTGTCTGCGACTGACGTCCATTGCTTTCCTCTTTTTTCAGGGGTATTACTGCGCGAGGAAACTAACAGTAAAATTCTGAATCTTTTTGCGCGAAATCAAAAAGAACACGTGTTTGCCACAAAATAATCCGCCTGCGCAAATTGACCTACCTCAATAGCGGTAGAAAAACGCACCACTGCCTGACAGGCCAGTTAAAAAAATGCTATAAAATTCAGCTTAATTTTTAACGGCAAGAGAGACAAAACAGCGAGCATGACACGACAAAAAGCAACGCTCATAGGGCTAATAGCGATCGTCCTGTGGAGCACGATGGTAGGATTGATTCGCGGTGTCAGCGAGGAGCTCGGCCCGGTCGGCGGCGCAGCTGCTATCTATTCATTAAGCGGGCTGCTGTTAATCTTCACGGTTGGATTTCCGCGTATTCGGCAGATTCCGAAAGGCTATTTACTCGCCGGGAGTCTGTTATTCGTCAGCTATGAAATCTGTCTGGCGCTTTCCTTAGGGTATGCGGCGACCCGTCATCAGGCGATTGAAGTGGGTATGGTGAACTATCTATGGCCCAGCCTGACAATTCTCTTTGCCATTCTGTTTAATGGTCAGAAAACCAACTGGCTGATTGTACCAGGATTATTATTAGCCCTGGTCGGCGTCTGCTGGGTGTTAGGCGGTGATAATGGGTTACATTATGATGAAATCATCAATAATATTACCACCAGCCCATTGAGTTATTTCCTGGCGTTTATTGGTGCGTTTATCTGGGCAGCCTATTGCACAGTAACGAATAAATACGCACGCGGATTTAACGGAATTACCGTTTTTGTCCTGCTAACGGGAGCAAGTCTGTGGGTTTACTATTTTCTCACGCCACAACCAGAAATGGTATTTAGCACGCCCGTCATGATTAAACTCATCTCTGCGGCATTTACCTTAGGATTTGCTTATGCTGCATGGAATGTCGGTATACTGCATGGCAATGTCACCATAATGGCGGTAGGCTCGTATTTTACGCCCGTACTTTCCTCAGCGCTTGCAGCCGTGCTGCTCAGCGCCCCGCTGTCGTTCTCATTCTGGCAAGGCGCGCTAATGGTCTGCGGCGGTTCCCTGCTCTGCTGGCTGGCGACACGTCGTGGTTAAAATAATTGCCGGGTCTACGGCCCGGCAGTTAATCAGATAAATTCCGACAATATTAAAAAATAAATTTCAAATACCAGTAATTCACCTTATATCTCATTTCGACTTCGATCACATATCGATAAATAATATTATTTCATCTATTTTTCTCATTGTTTTTAATCACCATTCTATTTTAAAAACAGTATATCATTTATAAATGACGCCGTTTAAAATTCGTTTAGAAAATACGTTTAACGATAATTAAAAGGATTCTGTTAAATGAAATTAAAAATAGTTGCGGTGGTTGTAACTGGTTTGTTAGCTGCGAACGTAGCACACGCTGCCGAAGTCTATAACAAGGATGGTAATAAACTCGACCTTTATGGCAAGGTTACCGCTCTACGTTATTTTACTGATGATAAGCGTGACGATGGTGATAAAACTTATGCCCGTCTCGGCTTTAAAGGAGAAACGCAAATCAATGATCAAATGATTGGTTTTGGTCACTGGGAATATGATTTTAAAGGCTATAACGATGAAGCCAACTGCTCGCGCGGCAAGAATCTCTGATTGAGTTAAGTGCCCATCACAATATGATCACTGACCTTATATTACACAATCATCCCAGGATGAAAACAATCACTTTAAACGACAACCATATTGCACATTTAAACGCCAAAAACACTACAAAACTGGAATATTTAAACTTAAGCAATAACAATTTACTGCCAACCAATGACATTGATCAACTAATATCATCAAAATATCTTTGGCATGTATTAGTTAACGGCATCAACAATGATCCACTTGCACAAATGCAGTACTGGACTGCAGTAAGAAATATAATTGATGACACTAATGAAGTGACCATTGATTTATCAGGACTTAATTTAACCACTCAACCACCAGGGCTGCAAAACTTCACCTCTATCAATCTTGATAATAACCAACTCACACATTTTGATGCAACCAACTACGATAGACTCGTAAAGCTAAGTCTGAATAGTAATGCTCTTGAGTCAATAAATTTTCCTCAAGGCAGAAATGTAAGTATTACACATATATCTATGAATAATAATGCTCTCAGAAATATTGATATAGATAGGCTTTCATCAGTTACTTATTTTAGTGCGGCACATAATCAACTAGAGTTTGTGCAATTAGAATCTTGCGAATGGCTGCAATACCTGAATCTCAGCCATAATCAATTAACTGATATTGTTGCAGGTAATAAAAATGAACTCTTACTGCTGGATCTATCCCATAATAAACTAACAAGTTTACACAATGACTTATTTCCCAACTTGAATACGTTACTTATTAACAACAATTTGCTTTCTGAAATTAAAATATTCTATAGCAACTTCTGCAATGTTCAGACATTAAACGCTGCTAACAACCAGTTGAAATATATAAATCTTGATTTCCTGACTTATCTTCCATCTATCAAAAGTTTAAGACTGGACATTAATAAAATAACCCACATTGATACTAATAATACATCCGATATTGGAACTTTATTCCCCATAATAAAACAGAGCAAAACTTAAATTTTTTAAATGTTTCTGGGAAGAACAATTGCCCTACTATGCAGCTCATGTTATTTAATTTGTTTTCCCCAGCACTTAAGCTTAATACTGGCCTGGCAATTCTTTCGCCTGGTGCATTTGAAGTTCACTCTGACGGAATAGATGTGGATAACGAATTGTTTCACTATCCTATTAATAAAGCATATACCCCATATAATATACACACTTACAAGACAGAGGAAGTTGTAAACCAGAGGAATATAAAAGTTAAAAACATGACCTTAGATGAAATAAACAATACTTACTGTAATAACGATTATTACAATCAGGCAATAAGAGAGGAACCGATAGACCTTCTGGACAGATCGTTTTCCTCCAGTTCATGGCCTTTTTAGTGAATAAATCATCACTAATTCTATAAGTGTCTGGTCTTGTTGATAATATAGTTAATATGTAACCCTTTAGATTCACGATCTGAAGGGTTGAAACATGACATACGTTCAAAGATTAACCCCGTTTGAAGGTTAGCTTGTTAGTTACATTTAGTAACACATATCTGGCTACTTAATCCCCATTCTGCCCCCGCGGTTACGCTTTCTTATCTATTCTTTCAATCAGCACTTCACCCAATTCATCCTTAATTCTAATAACTGGCTATTGCGCCTTACCTCCTGTTTTGTCTTTTTTCATTACCAATGTGTGCATGTGAGGAACAATATGGCACTGCAAAATGAGAAAAATAGTCGTTATCTTTTACGCGACTGGAAACCAGAAAATCCTGCCTTCTGGGAAAATAAAGGAAAACATATTGCTCGAAGAAACCTCTGGATATCAGTCAGTTGTCTACTTCTTGCCTTCTGTGTCTGGATGCTATTTAGCGCAGTTACCGTTAATCTCAATAAAATCGGTTTTAATTTTACTACCGATCAACTCTTTTTATTAACCGCATTACCCTCCGTTTCTGGCGCATTATTGCGTGTTCCCTACTCCTTTATGGTGCCTATATTCGGTGGACGCCGATGGACGGTTTTTAGTACTGCAATCCTGATTATTCCTTGCGTCTGGCTCGGAATTGCCGTGCAAAATCCGAATACTCCTTTTGGGATATTTATCGTTATCGCTTTGCTATGCGGTTTTGCAGGTGCAAACTTTGCTTCGAGCATGGGCAATATCAGTTTCTTCTTTCCAAAAGCCAAACAAGGGAGCGCTCTTGGGATTAATGGCGGATTAGGAAACTTAGGTGTAAGTGTAATGCAGCTGGTTGCACCGCTGGTCATTTTTGTACCTGTATTTGCCTTTCTCGGCGTCAATGGCGTACCGCAGGCCGACGGTTCGGTGATGTCGCTGGCGAATGCCGCATGGATTTGGGTACCGCTACTGGCGATTGCCACGATCGCTGCCTGGTCAGGGATGAATGATATCGCCAGTTCACGCGCCTCAATTGCCGACCAGCTCCCTGTCTTACAACGCCTGCATCTCTGGCTGCTGAGCCTGCTTTACCTTGCCACCTTCGGTTCGTTTATCGGTTTTTCTGCGGGTTTTGCCATGCTGGCAAAAACCCAGTTCCCGGATGTGAATATTCTGCGCCTGGCGTTCTTTGGCCCATTTATCGGTGCCATCGCGCGGTCGGTTGGTGGTGCTATTTCCGATAAGTTCGGCGGCGTGCGGGTGACGTTGATCAACTTTATTTTTATGGCGATTTTCAGTGCCCTGCTGTTCCTTACCTTACCGGGCACAGGCTCCGGTAATTTCATCGCCTTTTACGCCGTATTTATGGGGCTGTTTCTGACTGCGGGTCTGGGAAGTGGTTCTACTTTCCAGATGATCGCCGTCATCTTTCGCCAGATAACCATTTATCGGGTAAAGATGAAAGGCGGTAGTGATGAGCAAGCTCAGAAAGAAGCCGTCACCGAAACGGCGGCGGCTCTGGGCTTTATCTCAGCCATTGGCGCAGTGGGCGGCTTTTTTATTCCGCAGGCGTTTGGCATGTCGCTCAATATGACCGGCTCTCCGGTCGGCGCGATGAAAGTGTTTTTAATCTTCTACATCGTTTGTGTGCTGCTGACCTGGCTGGTTTATGGTCGGCGGAAGTTCAGCCAAAAATAAGAGATCGATGCCTGATGTACAACCGTGTCGCATCCGACAAGGCATCAGATCCCAATTCATTCCTGGAGCAGGAGTCATGTCATGAGTAAACTTTTGGATCGCTTTCGCTACTTCAAACAAAAGGGCGAAACCTTTGCCGATGGTCACGGACAGGTGATGCATAGCAACCGCGACTGGGAGGACAGCTATCGCCAGCGTTGGCAGTTCGACAAAATCGTGCGTTCCACCCACGGTGTTAACTGTACAGGCTCCTGTAGCTGGAAAATCTACGTTAAAAATGGTCTGGTGACCTGGGAAATCCAACAGACCGACTACCCGCGCACTCGCCCTGACCTGCCCAATCATGAACCTCGCGGCTGCCCGCGTGGCGCAAGTTACTCCTGGTATCTTTACAGCGCTAACCGCCTGAAATACCCGCTCATTCGTAAACGACTGATTGAACTGTGGCGCGAAGCCCTCAAGCAACACAGCGATCCGGTACTGGCGTGGGCATCGATTATGAACGATCCGCAAAAGTGCCTGAGCTACAAACAAGTGCGTGGGCGCGGCGGGTTTATCCGCTCCAACTGGCAGGAACTAAACCAGCTGATTGCCGCCGCTAACGTCTGGACCATCAAAACCTACGGCCCGGATCGCGTTGCCGGTTTCTCGCCGATCCCGGCGATGTCGATGGTTTCTTACGCCGCCGGAACGCGTTATCTGTCACTGCTTGGCGGCACCTGTTTAAGCTTCTACGACTGGTATTGCGACCTGCCGCCCGCCTCGCCGATGACCTGGGGCGAGCAAACCGACGTACCGGAATCTGCCGACTGGTATAACTCCAGCTACATCATCGCCTGGGGGTCTAACGTACCGCAGACACGTACGCCGGACGCCCACTTCTTTACCGAAGTACGCTACAAAGGCACTAAAACCATCGCCATTACCCCTGACTACTCTGAAGTGGCCAAATTGTGCGACCAGTGGCTGGCACCGAAACAAGGCACTGATAGCGCCCTGGCGATGGCAATGGGCCATGTGATTTTAAAAGAGTTTCATCTCGATAATCCCAGCGACTACTTTATCAACTACTGCCGCCGCTACAGCGACATGCCGATGCTGGTAATGCTGGAGCCTCGCGACGATGGTAGCTACGTTCCCGGGCGCATGATCCGCGCATCTGACCTGGTGGATGGACTGGGCGAAAGCAACAATCCGCAGTGGAAAACCGTAGCAGTTAATACCGCAGGTGAATTGGTAGTGCCGAACGGTTCGATTGGTTTCCGCTGGGGAGAAAAAGGCAAATGGAATCTGGAATCCATTGCCGCCGGTACGGAAACCGAATTGTCGTTAACCCTGCTCGGTCAACATGACGCTGTTGCAGGCGTGGCCTTCCCCTACTTTGGCGGCATTGAAAATCCGCATTTTCGCAGCGTAAAACACAATCCGGTGCTGGTGCGCCAATTGCCCGTTAAAAACCTGACGTTAGTCGATGGCAACACCTGTCCGGTGGTCAGCGTTTATGATTTGGTACTGGCGAATTACGGCCTCGATCGCGGGCTGGAAGATGAAAACAGTGCGAAAGATTACGCTGAAATCAAACCGTACACCCCAGCCTGGGGTGAGCAAATTACCGGCGTGCCGCGCCAGTATATTGAATCCATCGCTCGTGAATTTGCCGATACTGCCCATAAAACGCATGGGCGCTCAATGATTATCCTCGGCGCTGGCGTCAACCACTGGTATCACATGGATATGAACTACCGTGGGATGATCAATATGCTGATCTTCTGCGGTTGTGTCGGGCAAAGCGGTGGCGGCTGGGCACACTATGTCGGCCAGGAAAAACTGCGCCCACAAACCGGCTGGTTGCCACTGGCCTTTGCGCTCGACTGGAACCGACCACCGCGCCAAATGAACAGCACCTCGTTTTTCTACAATCATTCCAGCCAATGGCGCTATGAAAAAGTCTCTGCTCAGGAGTTACTTTCACCGCTCGCCGATGCCAGTAAGTACAGCGGTCATCTGATTGATTTCAACGTTCGCGCCGAACGTATGGGCTGGCTACCTTCTGCGCCGCAGCTGGGGCGTAACCCGCTCGGGATTAAAGCTGAAGCCGACAAGGCCGGATTATCCCCCACAGAATTTACCGCCCAGGCGCTGAAATCGGGCGATTTACGTATGGCCTGCGAACAACCAGATAGCGGCAGCAATCATCCGCGTAATTTGTTTGTCTGGCGCTCTAACCTGCTTGGCTCCTCCGGCAAAGGCCACGAGTATATGCAGAAGTATCTGCTGGGGACCGAAAGTGGGATTCAGGGCGAGGAACTCGGTGCCAGCGACGGGATCAAACCGGAAGAAGTCGAGTGGCAAACTGCGGCGATTGAAGGCAAGCTCGACCTGCTAGTGACGCTCGACTTCCGCATGTCCAGTACCTGCCTGTTCTCCGATATCGTTCTGCCCACCGCCACCTGGTACGAAAAAGACGATATGAACACCTCGGATATGCATCCGTTTATTCATCCGCTTTCTGCGGCGGTCGATCCGGCGTGGGAATCACGCAGCGACTGGGAAATCTACAAAGGTATCGCCAAAGCATTTTCGCAAGTGTGCGTGGGTCATCTTGGCAAAGAAACCGACGTGGTATTACAACCCCTACTGCATGACTCTCCGGCAGAGCTCTCACAGCCGTGTGAAGTGCTCGACTGGCGCAAAGGCGAATGCGATCTGATTCCAGGCAAAACCGCGCCGAATATTGTGGCGGTGGAGCGCGACTACCCTGCTACGTATGAACGCTTTACCTCGCTCGGGCCATTGATGGACAAACTTGGCAATGGCGGTAAAGGGATTTCGTGGAATACGCAGGATGAAATCGATTTCCTCGGCAAACTCAATTACACCAAGCGTGATGGCCCGGCACAGGGGCGTCCGCTGATTGACACCGCCATTGACGCTTCAGAAGTGATTCTGGCACTGGCACCGGAAACCAACGGTCATGTTGTAGTCAAAGCGTGGCAGGCGCTGGGCGAGATCACCGGGCGCGAACATACCCATCTGGCGCTGCACAAAGAGGACGAGAAGATTCGCTTTCGCGATATTCAGGCGCAGCCGCGTAAAATTATCTCCAGCCCCACCTGGTCCGGTCTGGAAAGCGATCACGTATCCTATAACGCGGGATACACCAACGTTCATGAGTTAATTCCGTGGCGCACGCTGTCGGGACGCCAGCAGCTCTATCAGGATCATCCGTGGATGCGTGCTTTTGGTGAAAGCCTGGTGGCTTATCGCCCGCCTATCGACACCCGTAGCGTCAGTGAGATGCGCCAGATACCGCCAAACGGCTTCCCGGAAAAAGCACTTAACTTCCTGACGCCGCACCAGAAATGGGGCATTCACTCAACCTACAGTGAAAACCTGCTAATGCTGACGCTCTCTCGCGGTGGACCGATTGTCTGGATCAGCGAAACAGATGCCCGAGAACTGACCATTGTCGATAACGACTGGGTGGAAGTATTCAACGCCAACGGCGCGCTGACTGCCCGCGCGGTGGTCAGCCAACGTGTACCGCCGGGCATGACCATGATGTATCACGCCCAGGAACGCATTATGAATATTCCTGGTTCGGAAGTAACTGGCATGCGCGGCGGCATTCATAACTCGGTCACCCGCGTTTGCCCGAAACCAACGCATATGATTGGCGGTTACGCGCAGCTGGCCTGGGGCTTTAACTACTACGGCACCGTCGGATCGAACCGCGATGAGTTCATCATGATCCGCAAGATGAAGAACGTTAACTGGCTGGATGATGAAGGTCGCGATCAGGTACAGGAGGCGAAAAAATGAAAATCCGTTCACAAGTCGGCATGGTGCTTAACCTCGACAAATGTATCGGCTGCCATACCTGTTCGGTGACCTGTAAAAACGTCTGGACCGGGCGCGAAGGCATGGAGTACGCATGGTTTAACAACGTCGAAACCAAACCGGGCATTGGTTATCCGAAAAACTGGGAAGATCAGGAAGAGTGGCAAGGCGGCTGGGTCCGCGATGTGAATGGCAAGATCCGTCCGCGTCTGGGCAGCAAGATGGGCGTAATAACCAAAATCTTCGCCAACCCGGTGGTGCCGCAGATTGATGATTACTACGAACCTTTCACCTTCGACTACGAACATTTGCATAGCGCACCGGAAGGCAAACATATCCCTACTGCTCGCCCGCGTTCACTGATTGACGGCAAACGGATGGACAAAGTGATCTGGGGCCCAAACTGGGAAGAACTGCTGGGCGGCGAGTTTGAAAAACGTGCCCGCGACCGCAACTTCGAGGCCATGCAAAAGGAGATGTACGGGCAGTTTGAAAACACCTTCATGATGTACCTGCCGCGCCTGTGCGAACACTGCCTCAATCCCAGTTGCGTGGCGACCTGCCCAAGCGGCGCTATCTACAAACGCGAAGAAGACGGCATTGTGCTGATTGATCAGGATAAATGCCGTGGCTGGCGTTTGTGCATTAGCGGTTGTCCGTACAAAAAAATCTACTTCAACTGGAAAAGCGGCAAGTCAGAAAAATGTATCTTCTGTTATCCGCGAATTGAGTCAGGCCAACCCACCGTGTGCTCAGAAACCTGCGTGGGTCGCATCCGGTATCTGGGCGTGCTGCTTTACGACGCCGACCGCATTGAGGAAGCGGCGAGCACCGAGCGCGAAGTTGACCTCTATGAACGTCAGTGCGAAGTATTCCTCGATCCACACGATCCCTCAGTGATCGAGGAAGCCCTGAAACAAGGTATTCCACAAAACGTGATTGAAGCTGCCCAGCGTTCGCCTGTCTACAAAATGGCGATGGACTGGAAACTGGCGCTACCGCTGCACCCTGAATATCGCACCCTGCCAATGGTCTGGTACGTTCCTCCGCTGTCGCCGATTCAGTCCTACGCAGATGCGGGCGGTTTGCCGAAAAGCGAAGGCGTGCTGCCCGCCATCGAAAGCCTGCGTATTCCGGTGCAATATCTCGCCAATATGTTGAGTGCCGGCGATACCGGTCCGGTACTGCGGGCGCTGAAACGGATGATGGCGATGCGCCACTATATGCGTTCACAAACCGTGGAAGGCGTTACTGATACTCGTGCCATCGACGAAGTAGGCCTGAGCGTCGCCCAGGTCGAAGAGATGTATCGTTACCTCGCCATTGCCAACTATGAAGATCGTTTTGTCATCCCGACGAGCCATCGGGAAATGGCGGGCGATGCCTTCGCAGAACGCAACGGCTGCGGTTTTACCTTTGGCGACGGTTGCCACGGTTCGGACAGTAAATTCAACCTGTTCAACAGTAGCCGTATCGATGCCATCAACATCACCGAAGTGCGCGACAAAGCGGAGGGCGAATAATGCAGATCCTCAAAGTGATCGGCCTGTTGATGGAGTATCCGGACGAGCTGTTGTGGGAATGCAAGGAGGACGCGCTGGCGTTGATCCGCAGCGACGCGCCGATGCTTACGGATTTCACCCACAACCTGCTTAACGCGCCGCTGCTGGATAAACAGGCCGAATGGTGCGAAGTGTTTGACCGTGGACGTACCACATCGCTGCTGCTGTTCGAACATGTTCATGCCGAGTCCCGCGATCGCGGCCAGGCAATGGTGGACCTGCTGGCGGAGTATGAAAAGGTCGGCCTGCAGCTGGATTGTCGGGAACTGCCCGATTATCTACCGCTGTATCTGGAGTATTTAAGCGTACTGCCTGACGATCAGGCGAAAGAAGGATTGCTCAATGTTGCGCCGATCCTCGCCCTGCTTGGCGGTCGCTTAAAACAACGCGAGGCACCGTGGTACGCGTTGTTTGATGCTCTGCTGCAACTGGCGGGAAGCTCCCTTTCAAGTGACAGTGTCACAAAACAAGTAAACAGCGAAGAGCGCGATGACACCCGCCAGGCGCTTGATGCAGTGTGGGAAGAGGAACAGGTGAAGTTTATTGAAGATAACGCCACGGCGTGTGACAGCTCGCCGCTTAATCAATATCAGCGACGCTTTAGCCAGGATGTCGCGCCGCAATATGTCGACATCAGTGCGGGAGGTGGGAAATGATTCAGTATCTGAACGTCTTTTTTTACGATATCTACCCGTACATTTGTGCGACGGTGTTTTTCCTCGGCAGCTGGCTGCGCTACGACTACGGGCAGTACACCTGGCGCGCCTCCTCAAGTCAAATGCTCGATAAACGCGGAATGGTTATATGGTCGAATCTGTTCCATATCGGCATTTTGGGGATCTTCTTCGGGCACCTGTTCGGCATGTTAACGCCGCACTGGATGTACGCGTGGTTTTTGCCAGTGGCAGCGAAACAACTAATGGCGATGGTGCTCGGCGGTATTTGCGGTGTGTTGACATTGATTGGCGGCGCAGGACTGCTGTGGCGCAGGCTGACAAATCAGCGCGTGCGTGCCACTTCCACTACGCCGGATATCATCATCATGAGCATTTTGCTGATCCAGTGTCTGTTGGGGCTAAGTACCATACCGTTTTCAGCACAGTATCCTGATGGTAGCGAAATGATGAAGCTGGTGGGTTGGGCGCAAAGCATTGTCACTTTCCGTGGTGGATCGTCAGAGATGCTCAACGGCGTAGCGTTCGTCTTCCGCCTGCATCTGGTGTTGGGAATGACCATCTTCCTGCTCTTCCCGTTCACCCGACTGGTGCATGTGTGGAGCGCGCCGTTTGAGTACTTTACTCGTCGGTATCAGATTGTGCGTTCGCGGCGATAATTTCACCCTGGCCGGATAGCCCTTCGCTCTCCGGCCACTTGCAGGCTATGATAGTTCTCCAGTCACAGGAGAACGTTAATGAAACCGCAGGTGTACCACGTCGATGCTTTTACCTCACAACCGTTTCGCGGCAATTCTGCCGGTGTTGTTTTCCCCGCCGATAATCTTAGCGAAGCGCAAATGCAGCTTATCGCCCGCGAGTTAGGCCATTCGGAAACTGCTTTTCTGCTGCACAGCGACGACAGCGATGTGCGCATCCGCTACTTTACGCCAACGGTTGAAGTGCCGATTTGCGGTCACGCGACAGTAGCTGCGCACTATGTACGTGCGAAGGTGTTAGGTTTAGGAAATTGCACGATCTGGCAAACATCGCTGGCAGGAAAACATCGCGTGACTATCGAAAAGCACAACGATGATTATCGTATTTCGCTGGAACAAGGTACGCCGGGCTTTGAACTGCCGCTGGAGGGTGAAGTACGCGCGGCGATTATCAACGCATTGCATCTTACTGAAGACGATATTCTGCCGGGTTTGCCGATCCAGGTCGCGACGACCGGGCATTCTAAAGTGATGATCCCATTGAAGCCGGAAGTGGATATCGACGCTCTTTCGCCTGACCTTAATGCGCTGACCGCTATCAGTAAACAGATTGGCTGCAATGGTTTCTTCCCGTTCCAGATCCGCCCAGGCAAAAACGAAACCGATGGTCGCATGTTCTCGCCTGCGATTGGTATTGTGGAAGATCCGGTGACTGGCAATGCCAATGGCCCGATGGGTGCATGGTTGGTACATCACAACGTATTGCCCCACGATGGCAAGGTGCTGCGTGTTAAAGGCCATCAGGGGCGCGCATTGGGGCGTGACGGCGTGATTGAAGTGACGGTGACAATTCGTGATAACCAACCGGAAAAAGTCACCATTTCTGGCGCGGCGGTGATTTTGTTTCATGCCGAATGGGCAATTAAACTCTGAAACCGTTGCCTGATGCGCTTCGCTTATCAGGTCTACAACCGAGCTAATGTATGCCGGATAAGGCGTTTACGCCGCATCCGGCAACCTGACATAAATTATTTTCCCGCCTCCGGGTGCGTATCAAAAGCCGCCATCACCAGCGCTAACTCATCCACGGTAAAGCCATGTTTCGCATCATCCACGCCCAGACCAAACTGTTCTTGCATCACAGCATATAATGACGCCACATCCGGTAGATTTCGCTGCTCCACCGCGTGCCCATTTTCATAATGGGTAAAATGAAAATTGGTCAGTGTCAGCTTGCCGCCGTCCGGCAAATGGCGGCACATCAGCAAATGATGGCGAAAATGCGACTGCGGCCAGTGCGCCGACCAGAAATTGCCCATCACATAATCGCTTTGTTGCTGCTCGCAGAGATCAAAACGGTACATCGACTGCCAGTGCTGATGATGATTAAACTGCAACACCCAATCATCACCCTCCTGCAACAACCGATAATCTCCGTGTGGCGTGGTCTGCACGAGATCGGAAACTAAACGAATCGGCGCGGTTAGCGTCTGCCCACCGAAACCGACATCAGCAATCCATTTTTCCTCTTCCAGTTCCACCAACAGCAAACGATGGGTGCGCGGCGGTAATGCTGGCGGATTTGATAACACTACGCGCCCTAACAAGCTGCGAACGTTAAACTCCAGCTCGCGTAACACCCGCTCAAACACGCCATTCTGCTCAAAACAGTAACCGCCACGACGGGCTATCACCAGTTTCTCTTCCAGCGATTGATCATCAAGCTGTATTTCCCTCGGCAGCAAAACGTCGAGGTTTTCAAACGGAATAGTGCAATTGTGTTTCAGGTGCAATGCACGAAGCGTATCAATATTGACCGCAGCAGCTCCCGACCAGTTAATACGGGCAAAATAGTGATTCAGAATGGGCGTCATCAGGCGTTTCCCTTAGTGGTTTTCTCAACTTATAACCTGGAATAGACGCCGCACCGGCTATTTTGTGCGATCGCGGACATGCATCACGTTTGCAAATCGCCAATCCCGTTAATTTCGTTACTTATTGCGTTACGGACTACGCTTAAAAAAACCTTCTTCGCGAGGCGATACCATGAGCCGATTCATCCCCATAGAATTACACCATGCCAGCCGTCTGTTAAATCATGGCCCAACTGTCATGATCACCAGTTTCGATGAGCAATCCCAGCGGCGTAACATTATGGCAGCAGCCTGGTCAATGCCGGTGGAGTTTGAACCGCCACGCGTGGCGATTGTGGTAGATAAATCGACATGGACCAGGGAGTTGATTGAACGTAACGGTAAATTTGGCATCGTTATCCCGGGCGTTGCAGCAACTAACTGGACGTGGGCAGTGGGAAGCGTGTCGGGTCGTGAAGAAGATAAATTTAATTGCTATGGCATTCCGGTGGTGAAAGGTCCGGTGCTTGGTTTGCCACTTGTTGAAGAGAAATGCCTGGCGTGGATGGAGTGCCGCCTGCTACCTGCGACTTCTGCGCAACAAAAATACGACACGCTGTTTGGCGAGGTGGTATCAGCAGCGGCAGACGCACGGGTATTTGTCGAAGGCCGCTGGCAGTTTGATGATGATAAGCTCAATACGTTGCATCATTTAGGTGCTGGCACGTTTGTTACCAGCGGCAAGCGAGTTACGGCGGGTTAAGCATTACATGCTGTAACCAGGTTTCTTTATCAAAGCCTCCATTTGGGGCGCGATTTCGGCATCCCAGATAGCTTGCCAAGATTCTGGTTGAATCTGCTGTAGAGCAATGCTTATCGAACTGTCTTTACTGTTCAGATGGCGAATAATAACGTCGGTAATATCTGCAGCAAGTGCTGCTTTTTGTTGTTCGTCCAGTTCACGCGGAAAACATTTAATGTCGATGTGCGGCATGATTGTGCTCCTTTTGAAAGATGTCAGTAAAATTAACACACATTGTGAATTTTCAGTCCTTTCCATTCAAACGTGAAATCAATAAGTTCATCAGGGACATCGCAAACAATATGAATACGGATTTCTTCTCTGCCGTGACTCTTTTCACAAATTGCGTAACTGTCATGCTCTGGATTATTTAATTCTTTCAGCGGAAATTTTTCCTCAAAGGCTTTATTTAGCCACCCCTGGTTTCCTTTCACCGCGAATAAATAATCACCTCCCTGTTTTTGTATCTTCTCTGCTATATCTTTCTGGCAACCCATCGCATCAGTTGTGATGATTTTTCGTTTAATATCCAGCATGTTAAGAAGTTCTGGGATAGCTGTAATCTCATTAGATTTATCATCCGTCTTGATCTGTCCGATGACCAGACTGTGCATTGTTGAGAACGCACTAATGACATGAATCGCTCCCCTGCGGCGACTCTTGTCATAAGAGTGCCGGAGCGTTTTTCCATCAATTGCGATGACGTCTTTATCATCTGAAGAATGGCAGTCACGCATCCAGTTAATAAAGCACTCATGAAATTTTGCAGGACTGATACAGGATACAACTCTGGCAATAGTATCGTGAACAGGAATACCATTTTCAAAATCACCATATTGCTTCAAGAAATCGAGATGTGTTTCCCCGAAATCCTCTATATCTTCCCAACTTTCTGCACCAGAAATAACGGCACAAATAGTCAACAATAGAATATCCGATAATTTATGTTCCACTTTCCAGGCTTGTCTGTAATCGGGGGTAATAGAAATATGTTCCATCAATTTTTTAAGTTCCATTTTGTTCTCCTTAATTATGTAAGGAGTATTTGATCATGTATAAGCAATAAAAAACAGCTTCAGGTAATAAGGAATATCTCAATTTTTAAACATAAAATGCGAATTATTTAGTACAAAAAAGTAGCGTTACGTGATCTTTCCCTGGTGAACTCCTGATGATCTTTCCCTGCTACCATGGCTCTTTACCACAGCAGCCGGGGTTGTTTGGGACCGACTTCCGACAGCAGATCCCGGTGGGCCTGCCACCATCTCTTCACAAGCTTATGCTTATTACATGTTACATGCAAAACGTCCCGTTTTGCATCTTTGTGCCTACGGCACACCGTGATCTTTCCCTGATGAGGGATATATTAACTATTGAACATTAGCGCGAATTATTTAGTGCAAAAAATCAGCATCACGTGATGCTTTTCCTGCTATTAATAACCTCCTCTATTTAACTATATTTTTCATTGATGCAATTCGTAGATTTGAAGAAGTTCAACTGCCACTTTTTTATTTTTACTATCGCAATTTTTATACCATACCCATGCTTCCGTATTTTTTACTATTTTTAAATCATCCATAATAAAATCCCCACCAAAAACAGTAAAATACAATGTTTCCTCATTAAAAATAAAACTCACTGCCCCCCCCCTCTTTTATTTTAATTTCCGCTTCATTTGTGTTCAAATCAACTTTTTTAATTACTCCATGTAAGTTGGGTTTTGATAGTTTTTCTACGCCACCATCAGGAGCGGGTAATATACATCGTTTAAGAACTTTAGCATTTGCACATCCAATAACCAAAATTAGAATGCACACTCCCATGTTAATCGCATTAACGTGTCTTAAAACGTTCATATCTAATTCTCTCTCCAGGATGCGAATACATCCAACTTGTCACTTTCTTACACAACTCATCTACATCTTCATTCTGTGCACGGGTACATCCCATAGTTGGTTTCCAGCCTTGTCGAGGAGCATAAGGATCGCGCAACGATGATCCCCCACCATGTAGCCATCTTGCTCTAGTATCTGTAGTATAGATCTTCGTTGTGCCATATGCTGCCGATATTCCTGATCCATTTGTCTCACAACCAACGACTTCACCTGTATATGGATCACCAGCACCACGTTGAGAACGACGATCAATTCTATTGCTACAATCAAAAGTCATTGAATCACCTGTTTCAGGATCATAATAAATAGTCACTCCTCCAGTCATATCAGTAAGAACAAGAGGAGTTTCAGCACCTGCCCGGTCTGGAGCGGGAGGCCCATATACACTTATAACTCGTTCTAACCCCAGTGGATCAGTGTAACGTATTGGTGCCAGTGGATACGTGTATAGATTTATTCCCCCCTTCAACCCTATCGGATCCTGGGTGATATACCGCCCCTGCAACGGATCGTAGTACCGGTGACGGTTGTAATACAGTCCCGACTCCTCATCATACTGCTGCCCCGGCAAACGGTACGGCTGGTACAGGTGATGCGGGTTCTCCTCATTAAGCTGGTTCCCCCACTCGTCATACTCCCCGCGCCACGCCGTTTCCCCTTCCGGGCTGATAAGCGCCTGCGGCAGTCCCCGGTGGTCACAGTGGTAAAGATGCAGCCTCCGCTCCGGGATGTATTCCGCCTCCATCTGGCTTTCCATCTGCTCCACCGTCAGCCCGCACTGCGCAAGCCATGCCTCACTCTCCGCACTCACCGCACCCGCACGCAGTTCCCGCTCCAGCCTCCCCAGCATCACCGCCAGCTCCGCCGGAAGCGTCACCCCCGTGTCCTCCTGCAACACCTCCGCCAGGCTCCGGTGCCGCGCCTTCGCCTGTTCGCCATTCTCTGTTTCGATTCTCAGGAGCGGCGTGAAGCTTCCCGGCTGGTATACCGTCTGGATTCTTGTCTGTTGGGTCTGTACAGTGGTCAGCCTGTCACCGTCCCACCCGTACCAGGTCTCCTCCGGTTTACGCGACAGCGACATCCACCCCGTCAGGTCACGCTCCCGCCGCCACACCCGTTTTCCCGTCCGGCGGCCCAGCGGGTCATAGAGGTAGCGGCTCTCCACCTGTGGTTCGCCGTGCTGTATCCGCGTGTAGAACACCAGACGGTGCTGGCTGTCGTAATGGTAGTGGTGGGTCCGCTCGTCGTGCATCCGGATAACCCCTTCCGGGATGCGGTCCGTCTTCTCCGCCAGCCTGCCGTATTCATCGTAGCGATAGACATAGTGCGCATCTTCCGCGATGCGGTTATCCGGCCACGCCGTGAGGGTGCTGTCCGGGTGCAGTTCCGGGTCCGGCAGCCGGTTTCCTGCCGGGTCCGTCGCATACGGGATATCGATATCCAGGTTCGCTGCCGTAGTGTGGACGCCCGTCAGCCTTCCCGTGCCGCTGTAACGGTACTCCCGGCACTCCTGCGGGCCGCTGATGCGCACCAGTTGTCCGTTATCGTTCCACGTATAGTCACGGTCAAGCTGCGGAAGGTTCAGGTGCCTGCTCTGTAGCTGCCCTGTGAGGGTGTACGCCGTGGCCTGTTCGTACCCCGCTGTACTGCCCGCCCCGCCGAAGCTACGGGCCGTCTCGCGGTGCAGCCGGTCCCGCGTGTACTCGACCAGCGGCGTTCCGCCCAGCTTCATCCCCGCAAGATAACCGCTGCCATACGTCAGCCACTCCACCGGCGGCAGACCGTCCGGCTCCTGACGGGTCGCCAGCCCCTGTTCGCTGTACGCATGCCCCGTCTCATGCTCCCACAGCATCTCCCCTGTCTCCGGGTTCTCCACCGTCTGCCGTTCACCCGTCAGACGGCCTTTATCGTCATAGCCGTAGTGGACCACCACACGGTGGCCTTCACTCAGGTGGCTGATTTCTGTCAGCCAGCCGTGGTCGTCATACTGCCACTGCTCCGCCGGTTCACCGTTCACCGTGCGCCGGGTGATACGGTCCGACGCATCGTAATGCCAGAGGGTGATAAGCCCCTCATCTTCACTCTGCGTGAGTTTTCCGGTCAGGTCATACTGGTAACGTTGCGTCCGGCCGTCAAAGCCGCGCTGCTCCGTCAGCCTGTCGACCGGGTCATACCGGAACGTGGACTGGCTGCCGTTCTCGTTGGTCAGCACAGTGATGCGCCCGGCAGCGTCATACCCCATGCTGCGCGTCAGACCGCCTTCCGTCACACTCACCGGACGCCCGCGTTTATCATATTCGATGGTGCTGCGTTTACCGTCCGGTGATACCGTTGCTGTCAGGTCGCCTGCGGCGCTGTACTCATAACGGATTTCACGCCCCTGCGCATCCTTCTGACTGACCAGTTGCCCACGCGGGTTATAACTGCTGTAAGTGCTGATGCCTTCCTCCCGGTGAACGGCGATTTGTTGACCGTACCGGTCGTACTCATACCGCGTCGTGTACCCCGAGCAGTCCGTGAAGGCCAGCAGTTGACCGTAACGGCTCCATGCCATCTGTTTTGTACTGCCCGTCGCGTCCTGTATCCCTGTCGGCAGCTCACTCGCCGGGTCATCATAGCTGTACCGCGTTGTCTCACCGCTGCGCGAGGTCTCCGCCGTCAGCCTTCCCCTCTCATCATACTCCCGGCTGCTGCGAAGCCCGTCCGGGTACGTCACTGACGTCACCTGCCGCTGGCTGTTATAGCCATACCGCACCGTCCTGCCGTCCGGCCCCGTCACCGCTGTCACCGCGCCCGACGCCATATGCAGCCGGTACTCCGTCCGCCGCCCCGCCGCATCCGTCTGCGCCTTCAGCCTCCCCGCCTCATCATACTCGCTGCGGGTGATGCTCCCGTCGGCATGCTCCTTCTTCACCACCCGCTTCAGGCCGCCCTCGCCCTCCGTGTACAGCACCTCCCGCCGGTTCAGGCTGTCCGTGATGGTCACACGGTCCTGCCCGTACTCAAAGCGGTAGTCCAGCCCCTCCGGGTTGACCTGCTCCGTCACCCGGCCGGTATCATCATACCGGTAGCGGCTCTCCGGCCTCCCCGCATAATGGTGCGCCACCATCCGCCCGGCGTGCTCCGCATCATAAGCAAACCCGCGCACCTGCGTTCCGCTGCGGTCATACACCGCCCGCAGTTCACCACCGGCCGTGTACGTGTAGCGCGCCAGCGGCGCAGTCGGCTGTTCATCCGGGTATGCCGGGTCGTGTGTCAGCCATACCGCCTCCAGCCGGATACCGTTATCGGCACCGTACTCTGTACCGGCGGGCAGCGTGTCGGGGAAAACCTGAGAAGAGGAAACAGAACGGGGACTGGCCGGGGAAGATAAGGAAGAGGCGCGCTGTTTACGGAAGGCTTCCGCCCGCTGCGCCTGCGTGGTCAGCGCCAGGTGAAAACGGCGGCCCGCGCCGTCCGTCACCCCGTCACCGCGCCCGCCACGTCACCCTTAGCTGCCCGGTGAAAGGCCAGCGTCCGCCCGAAGCCGTCCACCACCCTCGTCAGCACCCGGTATGCGGGCGGCGGAGGCGGCAGCACCTCGTCCGCCCCCGGCACCCGCTCCGGCCAGCTGAGTATCCACCACGGCCCCTGAAGGCTGTTTGTCGCCAGGTACACATGCGGACTCAGGCGAACATCTTCCGGCAGCACCTGCCAGAGCGCGCTTAGCGGCTGCGAACTGTGCTGCGCCGCTACTCCGCCCCGCGCCAGCCAGAGTGACTCGCTGCGGCTGTAGCTTATCTCGCCGGGAAACAGCGGCTCAAAGTGAATGCTCCTGCCGCCGCTGTCGTTGAGTATCAGGCCTTCATCGCGTATCTGTAAGCGGATATCGAAGGGCGCTTTCCAGCCGGGACCAAACACCCCTACCGGCGCGGGCGTCCTGGTCCGGTAACTGCTGTAGGCGCGGGAAAGGATGAACGGCAGCGGGCCGGGCAGCGCAATGTCCGTCTCGCCCGGCAGCACCTTTGCACCCAGCACCGGGTTCACCGGGTTGCCATAATTTGGACTGTCCTTTTTTTTAGGACACACCGAGCAGGCAACCCCCGTCGGCGCGCCTATCAGCACCCCTGCTGAACCCTGCACAATATCCAGTCCCTTGCGGGTCATGTCGCCCTGCCGCGCCGCCGGTTTTCCGCTCATTCTCACTCCCTTATATTTATACCACTAACAATAAAAAAGCCCTCAACAAAACATCACCAACATATATTAACGATATATTTTTATTTAACTAAAATAATTTCCTTATCGACTGCACCGCCAAAATCAGGAGCACCTCGAATAAAATCCAGCGTCTGGTTAATTAATTTATCAATATTACCTGATAAATTTTCAGGAATGATGCTAGATATATCTTCAAGCTCACAACCAGAATCTATAATGTCAATTAAGTTTTTAGAGTGCGATGCAGCATTCAATGTTTTTGACGTAGATGGCTTAAATATAAAACCTTCTGCCTCATCTATAGATATTGCTTTTTTTCAATAGAATATAAAACACCCAACACTAAAAGACTGATAAATTTCTCTGCGTGTTCATTGCTAATACTATAATCAATTCTCATTATTAATTACTCCAATAAGGTTTTACTTTTACATTAAATACTCGACCACTCTGACTTTCAAAATAGTGAATGGACACTTTTCGACCTGACGCATCAAATCCATCTTTATAAACTTTACTCTATTTTCCTGAATCTACTTTACGTAATTGTTTCAATAACTACTGATCCTTTACAACATTCCTTGTAGTGCCATTTTGGACATTCCTAACCCCTCTGGGATACTGAGGAGCATCCTTAATAGACCTGTAGGTATTTCTTATTTCGCCATCCTCATCTGGCTCCCACCCTCCCGAACCTCCTGTACTGCCACTGCCCAAACAGTTCTTCTCTTCATCCGTCAAATCCTTCCCGACATTTGGATTCTCTTTTGATGAATCATCATTTCCAAACACGCTGGAAAAAGCACCATAGGGTTCTCGCCAGAATTCCATTTGACTTTGTGCATTTAATAATTCGGCTTCACCCCGCATCTCCATACTTTTCTCAATCGCATCCCCAACAGCCTCGCGATTGTTGTATATTACTATACCACCACCAATAACCACCGCTCCAACTGCCGCACCGACTAACATCCCTGGAGGGCCTCCTACCCAGGGCAAGATTACGAAAGCCCGCTCCCCGCAAGGACTGACGCCAGATAGTTTCTGTCCATGGCTGCTTTTCGCATCTTACGTCTTAACCCTGCCTTGAATACCTTATCATTCGTCAAAACATTAATAGCGATGTGCCGTATCCCTGAAAATAATTCTGCTGCATTTCCTCTTCTTATTTTGCAGTCGTCTTCATTCATTACCACGTCCAGACGCCAGTGCAGATTATTCTCCACGTGCCAGTGATTTCGAATCGCTGTCGCAAACTTCTCAGCGGTTAAATCAGCAGAACTGATATAATATCTGACCATCATTTCGGGCTCTTTCTTTTGCTCTGCTATTATTGAGCGAAAGGAGACTGCCACGCATAATTTTTTCAGCCCTTTCCATTCAAACGTGAAATCAATAAGTTCATCAGGGACATCGCAAACAATATGAAGACGGATTTCTTCTCTGCCGTGACTCTTTTCACTCATTGCGGAACTGTCATGCGCTGGATTATTTAATTCTTTCAGCGGAAATTTTTCCTCAAAGGCTTTATTTAGCCGCCCCTGGTTTCCTTTTACCGCGAATAAATAATCACCGCCCTGTTTTTGTATCTTCTCTGCAATATCTTTCTGGCAACCCATCGCATCAGTTGTGATGATTTTCCCTTTAATATCCAACATGTTAAGAAGTTCTGGGATAGCTGTAATCTCATTAGATTTCTCATCCGTCTTGATCTGTCCGATGACCAGACTGTGCATTGTTGAGAACGCACTAATGACATGAATCGCTCCCCTGCGGCGACTCTTGTCATAAGAGTGCCGGAGCGTTTTTCCATCAATTGCAATGACGTCTTTATCATCTGAAGAATGGCAGTCACGCATCCAGTTAATAAAGCACTCGTGAAATTTTGCAGGACTGATACAGGATACAACTCTGGCAATGGTATCGTGAACAGGAATACCATTTTCAAAATCACCATATTGCTTCAAAAAATCGAGATGTGTTTCCCCAAAATCCTCTATATCTTCCCAACCCTCTGCACCAGAAATAACTGCACAAATAGTCAACAGTAGAATATCCGATAATTTATGTTCCACTTTCCAGGCTTGTCTGTAATCGGGGATAATAGAAATATGTTCCATCAATTTTTTAAGTTCCATTTTGTTCTCCTTATTTATGTAAGGAGTATTTGATCATGTATAAGCAATAAAAAACAGCTTCAGGTAATAAGGAATATCTCAATTTTTAAACATAAAATGCGAATTATTTAGTACAAAAAGTGAACTTCTGATGATCTTTCCCTGTTCCATACGATAGTGTCCATTAAAAATGATGGACACTATTTTTGTGGAGCCGGAGGAAACATACCAGACGGTTCAGATGAGGCGCTTACGAATATGCTCAAGAAGACTTTGAATGTTCACCAGACGTCCTTTTCTAATATATTTAATTATTTGGCGATTAGATTTTAATCAAATCAACAAGGTAAAACCAAGATTAAAGTTGTGATGATAATCACAACTTTAATGATCTTCCCCTGATTCCTCCAGTCCTTTTATTTGGTTACTCTAATGGTTTTATTAATTGTAAATTTTTAAATGTCATGCTTAATAAGCCATCAGAAAAATAAAGAAAAAATTTATATATCCTTTTGTTTTTTAATTTCTTTATATACCCATTACTTATATTTCCTGACTTGTGATTATCGATTAACTCAGCAGAATCCATAGCGAACACTAAATCATCTACATCAGAAAATTCAACTATCATTTTTTCCCTAATATTCTCACTTTTATAAATGTCAATAAATAACGTCATGTTAAAATGAGATTCTTTGAATGTCGTTTTTACTTCTAACAAAACCCCATCATGCCAGTCAATTGAACTCACAATGTCAAAATCGCTCATTATATAATCTCCATTATCCGTTTTAATCATGGAGTAACAACGTTTGCAGGTATTGACCACCAAAGAGGTGGTGCAAGTGAAGGTATAAATCGAATCACTCTATATATAACATACCCTGCGCCAATTGTAGCACCAGTTGCAAGAGCCGCATCAGTAGTTGATAGCCCGGAGGTTTTGCATGACAGATCTTTACTTGGTTCTGGCTCGAAACCATATTTTTTTGCACATTTCTTAATGCTATTTGGTGCTGATGAGTAATCCTCACCATGGGACATACCTCCAAATTCCCCCATTACACCACTCCCATTTTTACACTCCCAATGCAAATGTCTTCCGTCACCAACAGCATCGCCATCTATTCGGATTCGACAACCTTTACCACAGTCCTTCCATTTTCCTGAAGTATGAGCTAATCCCAATGGATCAATCCATTGCACAGGATTGTTCATAACATAACTGTACGGGTTTAATCCCCCCGCCAGCCCTATCGGGTCCTGGGTGATATATCGTCCCTGTCCCGGATTGTAGTACCGCTGCCAGTTGTAGTGCAGTTCGGATTCGTCGTCATACTGCTAGCCCGGATGGCGGAGCAGTTGCTCTAGTCACTCAGAATATTGTAATAGTGATATAGTGCAGTGCCGGTTTCAATATCCTAACGCTGGTCTTTTGCCTGTATTAACTGATTTAGCTGGTTTGCTACATATTAATGCCTTCAGATTTTCCCTTTCCTTGTCTGTGATACTGTCGCAAACCCTACTAGCCCATTCTACTTCACTCTTCTCCAGGCATTCAATTTTCTTATTGCTCATTGTTCTAATGTTTGGTGTTGCATCTCCATTTAATAACATCCATGTTTCATTTTTCTTCATAAAACATCTTCCATTATGTTCAAAGATATTAGGTGTGAATATATTATCAGAATCCCATGTTACGACTTGCTCGGGGGCTATATTATCTTGATAGTCCATGCCAGCATTATAATAATCGCAAGATATAATTATCATGGAAATAATTATCACTAATATCTTCCCAAGCATTTCCATTTACTTTACCTCTTGAAATTCAAATGGGAATCCAGTGAAAGGACCTTTAGGCATAAAATATCTTTGATATCCATATAACTCACCGAGCACTTGTAGGCTTATAGGCGCATTTGTATTCATAGAGGGGTTGCTAAACCCGCACGCCTCAAAAATCATGTTCGTCCGGCTAAAACAATTATTTGCAACAGGAAGAGGCCCGAGGTTAATAGTTTTTAGTTTTTTATTAAGGTCTATTGCCTTATTCATCATACATTGTTCTTCTTCATCTGTTGTATCTATTATCCAAATCCAGGTATCTCTGCGGGGTTGCATCTTTTTAAAATAATCAGAGACAGAGGCTCCCATCTCATCCCCAGTTCCCGAACTCATTAATCCATATCGATTTGCCGCCGCAGCATGCCCAAAAGGATTATCAGGAACGGGGCCGTTACCTATTATCATAGTACTAAGCCCTAATGGATCAACGTGTTGCACTGGATTCAGCGGATACGCATACAGACTCCATCCCCCCGCCAGCCCAATCGGGTCCTGGGTGATATACCGCCCCTGCAACGGATCGTAGTACCGGTGACGGTTATAATCCAGCCCCGACTCCTCATCGTACTGCTGCCCTGGCAGACGGTATGGCTGATACAGGTAATACGGGTTCTCTTCATTCAGCTGGTTGCCCCATTCATCGTATTCTGCACTCCACACAGTATTGCCGTCTTCGCTGATGAGCGCCAGCGGCAGGCCCCGGTGGTCGCAGTGGTAAAAATGAACTTTTCGCGCCGGTGTGTATTCCGGCTCCACCTGTCTGGCCAGTTGCTCCACCGTCAGCCCGCACTGCGCAAGCCACACCCGGCTTTCACTGCTCACGCGGTCTGCCCGGATTTCTTCCTCCAGTCTGTCCAGCAGCCGCACCAGTTCAGCCGGAAATACCACGCCGTGCCCGTCCTCGCTCCCTTCCTGCTGCAGCTTCTCCGCCAGGCTGCGGCGCTGCGCTTTCTCCCGCTCACCGTTGTCTGTTTCGATGCGGATGAGCGGCGCGAAGCTCCCCGGCTGATATACCGTCTGGATACGCGTGGTGTCGGTCTGTACCGTCGTCAGCCGGTCGCCGTCCCCCCCGTACCACGTCACCTCCGGTTTACGCGACAGCGACATCCACCCCGTCAGGTCACGCTCCCGCCGCCATACCCGTTTCGCCATTCGCCGTCCCAGCGGGTCGTAGAGGTAGCGGCTCTCGACCAGTGGCTCGCCATGCTGTATCCGCGTGTAGAACACCAGACGGTGCTGGCTGTCGTAGTGGTAGTGGTGGGTCCGCTCGTCGTCCGTCCGGATAACACCCGCCGGGATAAGGTCCGTCTTCTCCGTCAGTCTGCCGTATTCATCATAGTGGTAAACATAGTGCGCATCCTCTGCGATGCGGTTATCCGGCCACGCCGTGAGGGTACTGTCCGGGTGCAGCTCCGGGTCCGGCAGGCGGTTTCCCGCCGGGTCGGTGGCATACGGGATGCGGATGTCCAGGTCCGGTGCGAGGGTACGCACGCTCTCCAGCCTGCCCGTGGCGCTGTAGCCGTATTCCCGCGTCTGTCGCGGGCCGCTGATGCGCACCAGGTCGCCGTTGTCATTCCACCCGTAGTCACGGTCATATACCAGGCTGTTCAGGTGCTGGCTCTGTAACTGGCCTGCGGGGGTGTATGTGCTGGTCAGTTCGTATGCGGCATTACTGCCTGCCCTGCTGCCGAAGCTGCGCACCGTCTCACGGTGCAGCCTGTCCCGCGTATACTCGACCAGCGGCGTCCCGCCCAGCTTCATGCCCGCCAGGTAACCGCTGCCGTAGGTCAGCCACTCCACCGGCGGCAGGCTGTCCGGCGTGACGCGGTTTGCCAGCCCCTGTTCGTTGTAGGCGTGTTTCGTCTCATGCTGCCACAGCAGTTCCCCCGTCTCCGGGTTCTCCACCGTCTGCCGTTCGCCCGTCAGGCGGCCCTTATCGTCGTAGCCGTAGTGGACCGACACGCGGTGGCCTTCACTGGTATGGCTGAGGGTGGTTAACCACCCGTGCTCATCATACTGCCACTGCTCTGCCGGGTCGCCGTTCACCGTCCGGTGCGTGATGCGGTCCGACGCATCGTAGTGCCAGAGGGTGATAAGCCCCTCGTCTTCACTCTGCGTGAGTTTTCTGGTCAGGTCATAACGGTAACGCTGCGTCCGCCCGTCAAAGCCGCGCTGCTGTATCAGGCGGTCAAGCACATCCCAGCTAAATTCTGTATGGCTACCGTTCTCGTTGGTCAGGCTGATGACACGTCCGGCAGCATCGTACTCCATACTGCGCGTCAGCCCGCCCTGCGTGGTGCTGACCGCCTTTCCCCACGCATCGTACTGTGTCTCGCTCCGGTTGCCGTCCGGGGTGATAACGGCAGTCAGGTCGCCTGCGGCGTTGTACTCATACTGCGTTTCACGGCCCTGTGCGTCTTTCACCGAGGTTAACCGGCCACGGTTGTCATAGTGGCGGTAAAGGCTGATACCTTCCTCGCGGTGAACCGCCGTCATCTGGCCGAAGCGGTCGTATTCATAGCGGGTCTGGTAGCCCGAGCAGTCAGTGAACGCCAGCAACTGCCCGTAGCGGCTCCACGTCATCTGCCGGGTGCTGCCCGTCGCATCCGTTGTCGTCGCCGGTAACTCACTGTGCGCGTCATCGTAGCGGTAGCGTACTGTCTCCCCGCTGCGCGATGTCTCCGATACCAGCCTGCCCGGTTCATCATATTCCCGGCGGCTCTCCAGCCCGTCCGGGTACACCACCGCCGTCAGCTGGTTCCCGTCGTTATAGTAAAATTTCGTCTCCCGCCCGTCCGGTGTGGTGATGTCCGTGATATCGCCGGACACCACATTCAGACCGTACTCTGTCCGCCGTCCCGCCGCGTCCGTCTGCGCCGTGAGCCTTCCTGCCGCGTCATACCCGCTGTGCGTGACGCTGCCGTCCGCCAGTTCTTTTTTCACCACCCGCTTCAGCCCGGCCCCGCCTTCTGTATGCAGCACCTCACGCCGGTTCAGGCTGTCGGTGACGGTGATGCGGTCCTGCTCATACTGGTAGCGGTAACTCAGGCCTGCCGGGTTAAGTTGCTCCACCACCCGCCCCGCATCGTCGTAGCGGTAGCGCATCTCCGGCCTGCCTGCATAACGGTGCCCCACCATCCGGCCCGGGTGCTGCGCGTCATACGTGAAAGCGCGCACCTGCGTATTGCTGCGGTCATATACCGCCAGCAGTTCACCGGCTTCCGTATACGTGTACCGCACCAGTGGCGCAGCGGGCAGGCTCTCCGGGTATGCCGGGTCGTGCATCAGCCACACCGCCGAAAGGCGGATACCCCTGTCGGGGCCGTATTCGGTACCGGGCAGTGTGTCGGGGAACGCTGAGGCTGAGAGAGGGCGGGAACTGTCAGAAGAAGATAGCGAAGAGGTGCGGGCCTCTTCCGCACGCTGCGCCTGCGTGGTCAGCACCAGACGGAATTCCCGCCCGGCACCGTCCGTCACGCCGGTGATTTCCCCGGCCAGGTCACCGGCGGCCTCACGCCGGTACGTCAGCGTCCGCCCGAAGCGGTCCGCCATCCCGGTAAGCACCCGGTACGGCGGCAGCGGCGCTGGCAGTACGTCCTCAGCACCCGGCACCCGCTCTGACCAGCCGAGTATCCACCACGGCCCCTGTGCGCTGTTGGTCGCCAGGTAAAGATGCGGGCTTAACCGGATATCCGGCGGCAGCGCCCCCCACAGCCGCGCCAGCGTATGGCCGTCCGGCTGTGCTGCCTTACCACCGCGCACCAGCCACATTGACTCACTGCGGCTGTACACCGCCTCCCCCGGCAGCAGCGGCTCAAAGTGAATGCTCCGCCCGCCGTTGTCGTTGAGTATCAGTCCGTCATCACGTAGCTGTAAGCGGATATCAGAAGGCGCTTTCCAGCCGGGGCCGAAAACGCCCACCGGTGCAGGCGTCTTCGTCCGGTAGCTGCTGTAGGTGCGGGAGAGAATGAACGGCAGCGGGCCGGGCAGCGCAAGGTCCGTCTCGCCGGGCAGCACCTTCGCCCCAAGCAGCGGATTTACCGGGTTGCCCGAAGTCATCCCGCCCGGACACACCGAGCACGCCACGCCGGTGGGCGCGCCAATTCTTACACCTGCCGAACCCTGGACAATGGGACCGCCATACTGAGTCATATCTCCCTGACGCGCCGCTGGTTTTCCGCTCATGATTCAAATTCCTTCTTCTGTTTATTTTTAATGCTGGTTTGTTACTGAATTCCGAACAGGTACGGGATCAGTACTCTCTCATATCCGGCGTATCCTGCTTTTCATCAGGGGTCTTCGGTGGGGATTTCGAGGCTGCACAGTTCCAGTTAATCAACAGTGAGTCACCATTAACCTGCTCCTTACCCTGCAAATGAATTTTTGTGCCGTTGAGAAAAATTTGTCCGTCCTTCGTCAGCACCAGCCTTGCCTTACCACAGCAGAGCTCCAGATGCTCACCGGCGGAGTAAATCGCGGTCTGCCCGGTATCATCCTTTTTCGTTTTACCAACGGTGAAGGTAACGTTATTTCCGACTTTGACGTCATAACCCAGCCCGACCCTCAACGATTTATGCAAACCGATCTGCGAGGACTGCATCAGTGCCACCGAGGTGTTCATAATGCCACCTACCGTCGTCTGATACGCCACGCCCACGGTCAGCGCACGAACAAGTCCAATCGTTTCCACCTGAACAGAACCCACTTTAATTATCTGGTTACTGCCCACCGTCTCTATCTGGTTAACACCCACCGTCTGTATCTGATTGTTGGTAACCGCAATCATCTGATTGTTGCCAATGGTTTCAGCATGGTTGTTTATCACATCAGTGGTGCGGTTATTCAGCACCTCGGTGTTCATGTTCTTCTGCGCGTGGATGTAGACCTGTTCTTTCCCTGTCGCATCGTCAAACTTCAGTTCATTAAACCCGCTGCCCTTATAGGTTTTCGAACGAATGGTCATCTGCGTCTTCGTCCCCGGCAGGCTGCCGGGTGTGCGGTTTTCCTGGTGGTAGGTACGCCCCATAATAATCGGCTGGTCCGGGTCGCCGTTGAGGAAGTCCACAATCACCTCCTGACCCACTCGCGGTATCGCCAGGTTGCCAAAGCCGGTGCCTGCCCACGCCTGTGCCACACGGATCCAGCATGAACTGTCCTGGTTTGACGGGTTATAGCGGTCCCAGTTAAATTTCACCCGCACGCGGCCATGTTCATCACAGAAGATTTCCTCGCCTGCCGGTCCCGTCACGACGGCGCTCTGCGGGCCGTCCACCAGCGGTTTCAGCAACGGCTGTGGCCGCCATGTCCGGTCTGCCGGTATTACCGCAAAGTGGTTATTCAGCGTGGTACCTGAACCACTGCGTCCCGGCACCGCCTGCGGCTGCTCGCCGTGCAGTTCACTTGCCACCACCTGCCATTCCCGGTTCAGGTTCGCCTGCGGATGCCCCGTCAGCGCAATTCGCCGTCCCGGCCATATCTCCGGAGAACGGCTTGTTCCGCGCGCCACTTCTGCGTTGTTTCGCCAGCCATCCATCTGCCAGCGGGCAAAGTTCTGCCCGTGGGCACCCTTGAAACGTCCGGGGTAGTCATACACTTCATACTGTGTGCGCTGGTAATCCTGGTACTGGCCTTCCTGATCAAAACGCCCTGCCCAGCCGGGTCGTTTAAAGGTGTAGTCCTTGGTCACCACGGAAGAAGGGCGGATTTGTGCGCTGTAGCGGAACTGGCTGATGCAGAGGGTGCTCACCTCGGTACGGGTGTTCGGATTCCAGGGGATCTCAAAGGACTCCGGCAGATAACGCACGGTGTCGCACAGGACCAGGCTCTGGTCGGTACTTTTTTGCGCGTGCTCCTCATAAAAGAAGATGCCTTCCTCCGCCGCCATCCGGCACAGGAAATCGTAATCGGTTTCGCCGTACTGGACACAAAACTCACGGGAAGGATGCGGCTCGCTGAACAGCGGACTCCACTCGGTCACACCGTTTTCCTTCAGGATCGTAGCGAGGATGCTTTCGATGTCCTCATTCTGGAAGATACGGAAGTTCTGGCGCAGCCCTGTGCGCCACAGCGGCGGGCACACCTTCATGCTGTACAGCATCTGGTTTTTGTCGTTCTCCCCCAGTTCAAACCAGGTCACCACACCTTTCACCCGGCGCTGTACGTCATCGCCCTGCCATACCGTCAGGTAGGCCATTTTGTCCAGCACCTGCGCAAATTCAAGGGAAAGAAACTGCTGACTGACCAGAGAAAGGTCGAGGGAAAAAAGTGAAGAGAGTGACTGGGTGAGATGAAAGGAAACCACCGCAAACGCGTCCGGTGGCAGGCCGTCCACTTCAAGTGTGAAACGTAATCCGGTTGACATAGCAACCTCCGTGAAAATGAATAATAATCCGCACATATTGCATGTACAACATGTCGGGCGGATGAGATAAGCGAGTCGACATCTGGCGTTACCGGGGAATATCAGAAAAATGTCATGGTTATGTGATGATTTAGTCTGGGATTTTACTTCAGAGAAACGGGTGTCTGTTTAGTCAACAAAATAATCACAAACGCAACGGATGGGTTCTCGACGTTATTCACGACAGGCTCGTACATTACAGCGAGTAATAAAAAACCTGATATGCAAAGTCAAACCAATATTCATAATGTCTTTTTATTCACAACAATAAATAATTCAATAACAATCATTGAAATGAATGATGATTTGTATAAGGAATATACGCTACCGCCCCACCCTGATAACATGATCTGCACATTGCCATCTTAACGTCGTTAAACACTGGCTTAATAGTGGATATTTCAAATTAGGAATTTATTAAATTCACCTGATGAATATCATAAGCAAATAGCATAGAAAATAATGACAATTCCCCCGAGGGGACCATTTCCAAAGCACTGCACCACCACCAGGTGCCCGGATGATCTTGCTTCAGTGGTAAGAGTACCTGATTCATTGTTCCCAAAATGATGTTTTCCCCGGCCCCGCCAATAATGTGCAGCTCTCACGTGATAATCTATTGATTAGGTTATATTAAGAATCAATATTTAAAATACATCCATTTTCTTGAATAAATCAACATGTTTATTTATCAATTGCTGTTTTAGCTCTGACTCATCAAGCTCTCCATATTTGTCCTACAGATAATTGCGAATAAATACAGAGAACGCCATTTATCCTTTTAGCATACCTGCCGGATATTTTTATTTGTATTAATATTAATTGCATCTCCAACTCCGAGCATATCCATCATTAAAAACTTTTTGAGATTATAGAATACCTGTGATAACAAGTGAAACATCTGCACAATGTGAATAGTTAGTTTCTTTTCAGAGGAAATGAAATAGACAAGCTGAATGAAGGGGAGAGTGATATAAATCAAAAAACATAACATGAATTTAATTAATTACGCCCATCATTGTGGATAAAGTTACTGAATAATAAATAACATAATCCTCTGGTATCCCACTCAAATAATTTCATTCCTTTTTAATACTTCTTGTAATTTCGGTAACTGACATACAGCATCAGCAATCGCACTGATATTCGTGGCATTATCCTGAAACCATTCATGCCCAGGCCCCCATGTGCGCATAGTGCAAAGATAACAGTCCACCAGCGTTAGTTGCTCACCAAACGCATAAGGTTCAGCGGTCAATTGTGAATTCAGCCAGATATAAAGCGATTTACGATATTCAATAACATTCTTCTTTAACTGTTCAGGTGCGTCAGGAGCCCAACGCTCAGGGTAATCGGCGAAAGTGAATGTTGGATAGACATTAGCAACCAGCCAGACCAATAGCCGTTGAAACTGCTGACGTTCGGCGCGCCCAACCGGTGGCGCAAGGTCCGGGCGACGATCGAGAACCATCAATGCAATCGCCGCTGTCTCCGTCATAATCTCGTCATTTTCCAGCGCCAGTGTCGGAATCTGACACAACGGGTTCAGGGTTTTCAATAACTCGCGTGAAGTTCCCTCGTGGTCAAAACCACTGACATCAACGAACTGATAAGGAA
Organism: Escherichia sp. SCLE84; assembly: GCF_012584495.1. Taxonomy (NCBI): domain Bacteria; kingdom Pseudomonadati; phylum Pseudomonadota; class Gammaproteobacteria; order Enterobacterales; family Enterobacteriaceae; genus Escherichia; species Escherichia sp. SCLE84. Next base: position 782,894 of record NZ_CP051430.1, read on the forward strand.
TATCAGCCAGTGTTAGCATCAGCTCACTGATTGTAGAGCCCCATCCGGGTACGCCATACACCTTAATCATATGCCCCTCACAATCTTTTAAAGATTAAGTGTAGGACAGTACACAGGTTAACCAGCAAAAGGATTTGTCATTTTTTCGTCAGTTGTATTAATCCCCTTCAGGATTGTAAGGGGATGTTTTGCATCGTTTATCGATAACGGGTAGGATGCTGCGCCGATAGTTTTATACCCATAAAGAATAATGGTGATAACTATCATCGCCAGGATGAATAAACATTGTTCATGGCAACTTATATGACTTTTTCATTAAAGCAATCAGGGAGAGCAATGAGTAAACACGACACCGACACTTCAGATCAACACGCCGCGAAACGCCGCTGGCTTAATGCCCACGAAGAGGGGTATCACAAAGCGATGGGCAATCGCCAGGTACAGATGATCGCCATTGGCGGCGCGATTGGCACCGGCTTGTTTTTAGGTGCAGGAGCCCGACTGCAAATGGCGGGTCCAGCACTGGCACTGGTTTATTTAATTTGTGGCTTGTTTTCGTTTTTTATTCTGCGTGCATTGGGTGAGCTGGTGCTACACCGCCCTTCCAGTGGCAGTTTTGTCTCTTATGCCCGTGAGTTTTTGGGTGAGAAAGCCGCTTATGTTGCTGGCTGGATGTACTTCATCAACTGGGCGATGACGGGGATTGTTGATATTACCGCCGTCGCTCTGTATATGCATTACTGGGGTGCGTTTGGCGGCGTGCCGCAGTGGGTCTTTGCGCTCGCTGCACTTACCATCGTTGGCACCATGAATATGATCGGTGTGAAATGGTTTGCGGAGATGGAGTTCTGGTTTGCGCTTATTAAAGTGCTCGCCATTGTGACCTTTTTGGTCGTGGGTACAGTGTTCCTCGGTAGTGGTCAGCCGCTGGATGGCAACACCACTGGCTTTCATTTAATCACCGATAATGGCGGCTTCTTCCCCCACGGTTTGCTGCCTGCGCTGGTGTTGATTCAGGGCGTAGTGTTTGCTTTTGCCTCCATTGAAATGGTGGGTACAGCTGCCGGAGAATGTAAAGATCCGCAGACCATGGTGCCTAAAGCGATTAACAGCGTGATTTGGCGTATTGGCCTGTTTTACGTCGGCTCCGTGGTGTTGCTGGTTATGCTATTGCCGTGGAGCGCGTATCAGGCGGGGCAAAGTCCGTTCGTGACGTTTTTCTCTAAACTGGGTGTGCCATATATCGGCAGCATTATGAACATTGTGGTGCTGACCGCTGCCCTCTCCAGCCTGAACTCAGGTCTGTACTGCACCGGACGTATTCTGCGCTCAATGGCGATGGGCGGTTCCGCACCGAGTTTTATGGCGAAAATGAGTCGTCAGCATGTGCCGTATGCCGGGATTCTAGCGACACTAGTTGTGTATGTCGTCGGCGTATTCCTCAACTATCTGGTGCCGTCGCGCGTATTTGAGATTGTGTTGAACTTCGCGTCGCTGGGAATCATCGCTTCATGGGCGTTTATCATCGTGTGCCAGATGCGCCTGCGTAAAGCGATTAAAGAAGGCAAAGCAGCGGATGTCAGTTTTAAACTGCCTGGCGCGCCCTTCACTTCCTGGCTGACATTACTGTTTTTACTGAGTGTCCTTGTGCTGATGGCGTTCGATTACCCGAACGGGACTTATACTATCGCGGCGCTGCCGATTATCGGTATTCTGCTGGTTATAGGCTGGTTTGGTGTGCGCAAACGCGTTGCTGAAATTCACAGCACTGCGCCAGTCGTCGAGGAAGATGAAGAAAAACAGGAAATCGTGTTTAAGCCTGAAACGGCGAGCTAATTGCAAAATTGCCCGGCTACGTGCCGGGCAATTTCAAATTACTGACGAAGGTGTGCCGCATGCGGCGTGATAAAAGTCAGGCAAGTCTCTCCGTTTTCACCCTCGCCATATCTATTACAACGCAATACGAATCACATCGTCCGGCTGGGTAGCTTCCTGCTGTTTAGTGGATTTTTGTTTTACACTGACATACAGCGTTTTGCCATCGGCAGACAGCGCCAGGCTGTTCGGATGAGTCGGCGTATCGAACGTTTTCACCACTTTATAGCTTTTCGCGTCAATCACACTGACTTTACCTGCCTGACGATGCGTTACGTAGGCTTCATTACGCGCTGGGTTAAACAGCACAGCCAGTGATTCCGGTGCCGCAACCTTCGCCAGAATATTGCCATTACGGGTATCGACCACTAACACTTCTGCCGCTTTAGAATCGGTGATAAATGCACGCTGCCTGGCGGTATCAAGGCTAATGTTGATAAAGAAGTGCTCTTTGCCGTCATCCAGCAGCTTTTTACGGCTGAGGATTTTATTGTCGGCGGTGTCGATGGTAATCAATTCGCCGTCAGCGTTAGTGGTGTAAAGACGTTTGCCTTTGCTATCCAGCGCCAGACCGGTACTCATTTTACCGGTGTTCTGGATGGCGGTTTTCAGTTTGATATTCTCGCCATCAACGACCCAAATCACGCTCTCTTTACCAATACCACTGATGTAAACGGTGTTCGTGGCATCATCAGCTACCAGCTCACGCGGTTGCAGCGGGCGCACCTCTTCCGTGCGCTTACGATCATCCAGCACCAGACGGCCTTTCACTTCGCCCGTTTTGGCATCTATCGCCGTGACCGCGCTGTTTACGGTGTTACCAAACCACAACGTCTGAGTCGTGTTATTGATGGTGGCACCAAACGGCTTGAGATCGTTATGGATCGCCTGCGTCACTTCCAGAGTGACCGGATCAAGACGATAAACCACGCCACCTTTATCCAGTTTGCGGCTTTGCGAAGTGGCGAGCCACAGCGCGTTTTCTTGCTGGCTATAAGCCATTTCGTAGGCACCTTTACCTACCGCTTTACGCAGCATTTCTTCTGCGGCCTGCGTACTGAATGATGAAGCAACAAGCAATGAACCTAACAGTAATGAACCACGCAGGCGCGATGAAAACAGATGACGTAAATGCATGACGACTCCCTTTGATGAACCAATATTTTTGCTGCTTCACAATGCTTCGCTAAGCGTAATCATCGTTACGCTCTTGTTATAAATGGGAATGGTAATCATTATTTTCTCAAATGTGGAGCATTTCTTGCCGTTACGACTACAATTTTCTCAATTAATTAACGTATCGTGCCGTTTCGTTTTCCATAAATTTACAATTTTATTACCATGACAGCGTTTTCCCATTCTTAACCTGGCTTTTTTCATGAAGATTTTTTCCGTCCGACAGACCGTTTTGCCCGCACTGCTTGTCCTTTCCCCCGTTGTTTTTGCCGCTGATGAACAGACTATGATTGTCAGTGCCGCACCGCAGGTGGTTTCCGAGCTGGATACGCCAGCAGCAGTAAGCGTGGTGGATGGCGAGGAGATGCGCCTGGCAACACCGCGCATTAACTTGTCCGAATCACTGACCAGCGTGCCTGGTTTGCAGGTACAAAACCGGCAGAACTATGCGCAAGATTTACAGCTGTCGATTCGCGGATTTGGCTCCCGTTCCACTTACGGAATTCGCGGTATTCGCCTGTATGTGGACGGTATTCCCGCCACCATGCCCGACGGGCAAGGGCAAACATCCAACATCGATTTAAGCAGTGTGCAAAATGTGGAAGTGCTGCGTGGCCCCTTCTCTGCCCTGTATGGCAACGCGTCTGGCGGTGTAATGAATGTCACCACCCAGACCGGACAACAGCCACCAACCATTGAAGCCAGTAGTTACTACGGCAGTTTTGGCAGCTGGCGCTATGGGCTGAAAGCAACGGGCGCAACGGGAGACGGTACACAGCCCGGCGATGTCGATTACACCGTCTCAACCACGCGTTTTACGACCCACGGCTATCGTGACCATAGTGGCGCACAGAAAAATTTAGCCAATGCCAAACTGGGCGTACGCATTGATGAAGCCAGCAAATTAAGCCTGATTTTCAATAGTGTGGATATCAAAGCAGATGACCCAGGTGGGCTAACCAAAGCAGAATGGAAGGCGAATCCACAACAAGCGCCTCGTGCAGAACAGTACGACACGCGAAAAACCATCAAGCAAACTCAGGCTGGGTTGCGCTATGAGCGTAGCCTGAGCGCGCAAGATGATATGAGTGTGATGATGTATGCCGGAGAGCGAGAAACGACCCAGTACCAGTCAATCCCGATGGCCCCCCAACTTAACCCGTCACATGCGGGCGGCGTGATTACCCTGCAACGCCATTACCAGGGGATAGACAGCCGCTGGACACACCGTGGTGAACTGGGCGTTCCGGTCACGTTCACTACCGGCCTGAACTACGAAAACATGAGTGAAAACCGCAAGGGCTACAATAACTTCCGCCTGAATAGCGGCATGCCGGAGTACGGGCAAAAAGGTGAGTTGCGTCGCGACGAACGCAATCTGATGTGGAACATCGATCCCTATTTACAGACGCAGTGGCAGCTGAGCGAAAAACTGTCGCTGGATGCTGGCGTGCGCTACAGCTCCGTGTGGTTTGATTCCAACGACCATTACGTTACTCCGGGTAACGGCGATGACAGCGGTGATGCCAGTTATCATAAATGGCTACCTGCCGGTTCGTTAAAATATGCAATGACCGATGCCTGGAATATCTATCTGGCAGCCGGGCGAGGTTTTGAAACGCCGACGATTAATGAGCTGTCTTATCGTGCTGATGGGCAAAGCGGTATGAACTTAGGTTTAAAACCATCCACCAACGATACAATTGAGATCGGCAGTAAAACGCGTATTGGTGATGGGCTGCTTAGTCTCGCATTGTTTCAGACCGACACTGATGATGAAATTGTTGTCGATAGCAGTAGCGGTGGGCGTACGACTTACAAAAATGCCGGAAAGACCCGTCGTCAAGGCGCTGAACTGGCATGGGATCAACGTTTCGCAGGAGATTTTCGCGTAAACGCGTCCTGGACCTGGCTTGATGCGACCTATCGCAGCAATGTTTGCAATGAACAGGATTGTAACGGTAATCGGATGCCAGGGATCGCCCGTAATATGGGCTTTGCGTCGATAGGTTATGTACCGGAAGATGGTTGGTATGCAGGCACGGAAGCGCGTTATATGGGCGATATTATGGCAGATGATGAAAATACGGCAAAAGCGCCGTCTTATACTCTCGTCGGCTTATTCACCGGGTATAAATACAATTACCACAATTTAACTGTGGATTTATTTGGTCGTGTCGATAATTTATTCGATAAAGAATACGTTGGTTCTGTCATTGTCAATGAGTCAAACGGGCGATATTACGAACCTTCGCCCGGACGAAATTATGGTGTCGGCATGAATATTGCGTGGAGATTTGAGTAATTACCTTGATGCCCGGTATTTGCCGGGCATTTACTTTAACGATTGTATTGCTGGTATAAAATAGCAATATTTTGTTGCATAATTTCAGCAAGACAATGTCTGCATCCCTCTTTGTCTTTTGCTTTTAACGCAGCGAGTAACAGATGATAGTTTTCTATATGCTCCCGTAATTCCGCTGGATTAATCGCTTCATAGAGATAATGTAAACCAGGCCCCATCCTGACCCACAGTTGCTCAATCATCTCACACAGGATGGGCATATTTGAGCGATGATAAATCGCTAAGCGAAATAGCCTGTTTACATTAATGATTTGTTCCATGTCGCCCTTTTCTTGCGCCTGCTGTAATTTCTCGAGCAATTCCTGGAGTTCCGCAAGGTCTTGCGGGGTGAGGTTTTCAACAGCCAGAGCAACTGCCATTAATTCCAGTTCGTAGCGGATCCGATTGATTTCGTCTAATTGACGTTTCCCCACTTCCGGAACTGTAAATGCTTGTGCAGGTGCGACAGAAAGCGCATTCACCGAAACCAGACGTAATAATGCTTCACGCACAGGTGTAATACTCATACCTAATTGCTCCGCCAGATTTTTAGTAATCAGGCGTGCGCCAGGTTTTAATGCGCCAATACTAAGCTGATGTTTCAGGTCGTTCTCAACCTGCAGAGTCAAACTGACATGTTTCATTTTTCCCGTTCCAGGCATTTTAATTCCTTCGCGTGTTTTCTGTCCAACCCTGCCTGCATGGCAGAAGGAGTTCACCTGGTGTATTAAAGTGAATAATCATAAACCACCCACCTTTGTTGTTATTAGCAGCAGAACAATGACGTGGTTAGTTAATTAAAGCTGAAAATAAGCTTTTTGCCTGGATTTTTATGGCGGCTTACGCCGCCGTTGAAACTTTAATCATCACCCGCGACGCGGATCACCACTTTGCCGAAGTTTTTACCCTTCAGCAGGCCGATAAACGTCTGTGGCGCATTCTCTAAACCATCAGTAATATCTTCGTGGTAGTGGATTTTATCCTCTTTCACCCATTGCCCCATCTCCTTCTGAAACTCATGGATGCGGTGACCATAATCCTGAGCGATAATAAAGCCTTGCAAGCGAATACGTTTTTTCAGCACCGTTGCCATCAACAGGGGTAAACGATCCGGACCGGGTGGTAGCTCTGTAGCGTTATAGCTGCTCACTAAGCCACAAACGGGAATGCGCGCAGATGTATTAAGTAATGGTAGCACTGCATCAAATACCTTACCGCCCACGTTTTCATAATAGATATCAATACCTTTTGGGCACGCTTTCACCAGTTGTTCGGCAAAATCATCCGCGTGGTGATCAAGACAAACATCGAAGCCCAGCACCTCGATAGCATGGCGGCATTTTTCCGCGCCACCGGCAACCCCCACCACCCTGCAACCTTTAAGTTTGCCGATTTGCCCCACCGTTGCTCCCACAGGACCTGTCGCCGCAGCTACCACCAACGTTTCGCCCTCTTTAGGCTGACCGATATCCAGCAGCCCCATATAAGCGGTAAAGCCTGGCATCCCCAGCACACCCAGCGACCACGATGGATTTTGCGGATGATCGCCAAGTTTCACCAGATCATCACCACTGGATATGTCATAGTCCTGCCATCCACTGTAGCCCAGCACCCAGTCGCCAGGCTGATAATCAGGATGATTCGACTCCACAACACGGCTCACCGTGCCGCCGACCATCACGCCGCCAATATCAACAGGCGGTGAATAAGATGGCTCATCGCTCATACGTCCACGCATATACGGGTCCAGGGACAAATAAACTGTGCGCAGTAACACCTGTCCTTCACCCGGTGTGGCGACATCATCTTCTTCAAGACGGAAATTCTCCGGAACCGGTGCGCCATGTGGACGCGAGGCCAGAACCCAACGTCGATTACGCTGCTTTTGTTGCCCCATAATGCTCTCCTGTGCTTTTGGCATGAATCCATCAATAGTAGCAGGCTCACGGGATTGGTTTTGTTTGCAGCCGTCACATCCCCTCTGCAACACGCAATAATTTCATCGAGGAATCCGTTGCTTCGGGCTGTTTTCGATAGTATTGATAACATCATCATCATTATTTTATCGAGGCCAGACATGTCCATCCGTTTTGCCCGCAAAGCCGATTGTGCTGCCATTGCGGAAATTTATAACCACGCCGTGTTGTATACGGCGGCTATCTGGAATGACCAAACGGTTGATGCAGATAACCGCATTGCCTGGTTTGAAGCGCGGACCATAGCAGGTTATCCGGTGCTGGTGAGTGAAGAAGATGGCGTAGTGACGGGATATGCCTCGTTTGGCGACTGGCGTAGTTTCGATGGTTTTCGCCATACCGTGGAACATTCGGTTTATGTCCATCCCGATCATCAGGGCAAAGGTCTGGGGCGTAAATTGTTAAGCCGATTGATTGATGAAGCGCGGGATTGCGGGAAGCATGTCATGGTCGCCGGGATCGAATCGCAAAATCAGGCCTCGCTGCATCTGCACCAGTCGCTGGGATTTGTCGTCACCGCACAAATGCCGCAGGTGGGCACTAAATTTGGGCGCTGGCTGGATCTGACATTTATGCAGTTGCAACTCGACGAACGCACTGAACCGGACGCGATTGGATGAATCAGTCGCTCACCCTTGCTTTTTTGATTGCCGCCGGAATTGGTCTGGTAGTCCAGAACACGCTGATGGTGCGCATCACCCAGACCTCCTCTACCATTCTCATCGCCATGTTGCTGAACTCACTGGTGGGGATTGTGCTCTTTGTTTCTATTTTATGGTTTAAACAAGGCATGGCGGGGTTTGGCGAACTGGTGTCCAGCGTGCGCTGGTGGACACTTATACCCGGCTTGCTGGGATCGTTTTTTGTCTTCGCCAGTATCAGCGGATATCAGAATGTGGGAGCGGCGACAACTATTGCAGTACTGGTCGCCAGCCAGCTAATTGGCGGTCTGATGCTGGATATCTTCCGCAGTCATGGCGTACCACTACGGGCGTTGTTCGGCCCAATTTGTGGCGCAATTTTACTTGTGGTTGGCGCCTGGTTGGTAGCCAGACGCTCATTTTAATCAGAGGATGGTGCCGCCTTTGGTTAACTGTTCGTGGCGCGCTTCCATATCTTCTTTATGCTTGCGACCGTGATGAGCAATAGCGGTGCGCAAACGCTGCTGCTGGGTGTAGCGATCTTCCCGACTTAACTCCGCGTCATCGCTCAGGGCGATTAATAATTCGTTCATATGGGCAATGACGCTCTCTTCAATCGCGGCATCCACGCGCGCGATGACTTCATCCAGATGCGACATACTTTCTCCTTAGCCACTTGTGAAATTTATCGATTCATCCAAATGATATAAGTCTGCGTGGTGCCGTCAAGCCAGTGAGTAAGATTTAAAACAGTGAAAACAACAGCGCCACCGGGAAACTCATCGGCCATGTTGCCCCCACCAGAAAGGCGCTTAAGAAACGGATGCGTTTCTTATCGTGAGAAAGAAACCAGGTGATAAGAAATGCGATTGCTGCCATAACCGCATAAAAAACAAGCATGTGTTGATAGAGAGACATGTACGGGCGTCCAGCCAGATGAATAAAACGCGCGCAAATATGCGTCATTTTTTGACGTGCATCAAGTTTTTTCACCAGTTTGAGAAAAAATCATCAAACAGCAACTTGCCCTTATTCATCTTCAGAATGAGTATTATTGCGGATTTTCTTAACCCGTACTATACACATAGGGGCAATGATAAAAGGTGGCAAAAATGAATGTTTCCAGTAGAACTGTAGTACTGATAAATGTCTTTGCTGCTGTTGGTTTGTTTACTCTTATCTCTATGAGATTTGGCTGGTTTATTTGATGTAGTGATTTTGCACGCAGCACGTACTGTCAGAGAAATCAGTGCTCTGACAGTACGCAAGATCATCTCATACTCTTACGATCTGCAATATTATCCTTAATGTTTAACCATGACGTGGCGGACGACGGTGTAATCCTCCAGCCCATAAAGTGACATATCCTTGCCGTAACCAGAAAGTTTCTGTCCACCGTGCGGCATTTCACTTACCAGCATGAAATGGGTATTGACCCAGGTACAACCATATTGCAGCCGTGCGCTGACGCGATGCGCCCTGCCCACATCTTTCGTCCATACCGAAGATGCAAGTCCGTACTGGCTGTCATTCGCCCAGTTCACCACCTGTTCTTCGTTGTCGAAGAGCGTAACACTCACTACTGGACCAAATACCTCTTTTTGCACGATGGCATCGTCCTGTAATGCGCCAGCCAGCAGCGTCGGCGCATAGTAATAGCCATTACCCTTGCGCTTTTCACCGCCAGTGATCACTTTGATGTGCCCTGTCGCTTTCGCCTCTTCTACTGCCTTGCTGACGCGTTCGAGATGCGCCAGCGAGCTTAAAGGTCCAAGCTCCGTAGACTCGTCATCCGGCGCACCAGATTTTAACGTTGCCACCGCAGCACCCAGTTTTTCCACCAGCGTATCGTAAATGCCTTTTTGCGCGTAGATCCGACAAGCCGCAGTACAATCCTGTCCAGCATTGTAATAGCCAAATGTACGTACACCTTCGACCACTGCTTCAATATCCGCATCATCAAAAACAATCACTGGCGCTTTGCCACCAAGTTCCATATGAGTACGCTTAATGGACGACGCGGTATGGCTGATGATGTGCTCGCCGGTGGCGATAGAGCCCGTCAGCGACACCATCCGCACTTTGGGATGACCGGTCAGCGGATCACCCACCGTTTTGCCTCTGCCAAACAGTACGTTAATCACGCCTGCCGGGAAGATATCTTTCGCCAGCTCTGCCAACTTCAACGCGGTCAGCGGGGTAATTTCTGATGGTTTAAGCACTACGCAGTTCCCTGCCGCCAGCGCCGGAGCCAGTTTCCACGCTGCCATCATCAGCGGATAATTCCACGGTGCGATAGAAGCCACGACCCCCAACGGATCGCGACGGATCATCGAAGTATGACCTTCAAGATATTCACCTGCCGCCAGACCATTCAGACAGCGCGCCGCACCCGCGAAAAAGCGAAAAACATCGACAATCGCCGGGATTTCATCATTGAACGCACTATGCAGCGGTTTGCCACAATTACGGGACTCCAGTTCGGCAAAAACCTGACCATTTTCTTCGATAACATCAGCCAGTTTCAGCAGACATTCCGCACGCACTTTCGGCGTGGTTTGCCCCCATTCGGCAAATGCTGCATCTGCCGCGCGCACAGCAGCATCGACCTGCTCTGCGGATGCCTCGGCAATCTCCAGTAAAACGTCCCCCGTTGCCGGATTATAGACAGGCTGTTTTTCCCCTTCGCCGCTAACCAGTTCTCCGTTAATCAGTAACTTATGTTGCATAGCATATTCCTGTATCAGTGGTTATTGACCATTGTCGCCTTCGCGGGTTAGCCACCAGGCCCCCAGGATCGGCAAGGTTGTTACCAACATAACCAGCAGTGCCACCACGTTAGTTACCGGTACATCACGCGGTCGCCCAAGCTGATTGAGCAACCACAACGGTAACGTTCGTTCATGACCTGCCGTAAAAGTCGTAACGATGATTTCATCGAACGACAAGGCAAACGCCAGCATTCCTCCTGCCAGTAGCGCCGAACTGAGATTCGGCAACACTACGTAGCGGAAGGTTTGCCAGCCATTGGCCCCAAGATCCATTGACGCCTCAACCAGACTCCACGAGGTGCGGCGAAAACGGGCGATGACATTGTTAAACACCACCACTACGCAAAAAGTCGCATGACCGACCACGATGGTGAAAAATCCCGGCTCCAGATTGATGGTTTTAAAAGCGGTTAATAGCGCCAGACCAGTGACAATGCCCGGCAGCGCAATGGGCAGCAGCAGTAACAGCGAAATGGCGTTTTTGCCGAAAAAGTCTCGTCGCCACAGCGCGGCAGCTGCCAGCGTCCCTAACACCAGCGCCATTAATGTCGCCAGCGCCGCCACTTTAAGTGACAGTGTCACGGCATCAAGAATATCACTACGCTGTGCTGCCACGCTAAACCAGCGCAGCGTCAGGCCCTGCGGTGGAAAACTAAACGCCGCATCTTCAGTGTTAAACGCATAAGCGGCGATAATCAGGATGGGAAAATGTAGGAAAACCACGCCGCCCCAGGCCGCCAGTTTGAGGAAAAACGGTGCGCGTTCAGAGTGCATCGAACGCTCCCAGACGTTTCACGAACGCCAGGTACAGTGCGATGAGAACAATCGGCACCAGGGTGAATGCCGCCGCCATCGGCATATTGCCAATCGCCCCCTGCTGGGAATAAACCATATTGCCGATAAAATATCCTGGAGGACCAACCAGCTGCGGGACGATAAAATCGCCCAGTGTGAGTGAGAAGGTAAAGATAGAGCCAGCGGCAATACCCGGGATTGCCAGCGGCAGCACCACATAGCGAAAGGTTTGTCGTGGACGTGCGCCGAGATCAGCCGACGCCTGCAACAATGACGGCGGCAAACGCTCAAGCGCCGCCTGAACGGGCAGGATCATGAACGGCAACCAGATATAGAGAAACACCAGAAAGCGCCCCAGCCCGGAAGTTGACAGCGTATTTCCGCCCACCGCAGGTAATGTAAGGAACGCAGTCAGCAGTGGTTCCAGCCCAAGATGTTGTAAAAACCACTGAGCCACGCCATCTTTTGCCAGCAATAACGTCCAGGCATAGGCTTTAACAATGTAGCTCGCCCACATCGGCAACATTACCGCAATATAAAAAAAAGCTTTCATTTTCCCGCTGGTATAGCGCGCCATATACCACGCCATTGGAAAAGCCAGAATGGCGCTGGCGATAGTGACTGCCACAGCCATAGTCAGCGTGCGGAGAATGATGTCGTAATTCGCCGGATTAAACAGCGCACGGATATTCGCCAGCGTCAGTTCCGGCGTTACCGACATGGTGAAATCGTCAAAAGTATAAAATCCCTGCCATAACAGTGTCAGCAGCGAGCCGAAATAGACAATGCCAAACCACATTAGCGGGCCAAGCAGCAGTAAAAACAGCCCCAGCCCCGGATTACGCCAGAAGAAACCGGACACCTTACCCAGACCTGGACGTGAAGGTGATTGCAATACATTCATCGCCATTCACCTCTCCTCAACCAGCGGCACCATCACATCACGCGACCAGGAAACCATCACCTGTTGTCCGGGCGTGAGCGTGGCAGGCAGTTCTTCGCCTGTCATATTGGCCTGACTCACAAGCAGTTTTTCACCGCCGTTCAATTTCAGTTCAAAACGAGTTGCCGCGCCCTGATATTGCACCGCCTGGATCGTGCCATTGGCCTGCAGTTCACCAGGGGTGTTGAGGCGGATATGTTCCGGTCGCAGGGCGAAGCTTCCCGTCATGCCACAAAGTTTCTCTGCCATCAGTCCATCAAAAACGTTGGATGTCCCGACGAATCCGGCAACAAACGGCGTGCGCGGGCGCATATAGAGATCGCGCGGGGAATCGACCTGCTCAATGCGTCCATTATTGAAAACCGCCACACGATCGGACATCGATAACGCTTCGCCCTGATCGTGGGTAACGAAGATAAAAGTGATACCGAGAGACTGTTGCAGTTTTTTCAGTTCCAGCTGCATCTGCTCACGCAATTTGAGATCCAGTGCGCCGAGCGGTTCATCCAACAGCAATACGCGCGGTTCATTCACCAATGCTCTGGCGATAGCAACCCGCTGGCGCTGACCACCAGAAAGTTGTGACGGTTTACGTTGATGTACAAACCCCAACGCCACTTTCTCCAGCGCCTCTTGCGCCATTGCGTGCCGCTGCTTTTTATTCACGCCTTTGACCATCAGCCCATAGGCGACATTGTCAAGAATCGACATATGCGGAAATAGCGCGTAGTCCTGAAAGACAGTATTCACGTCCCGCTCCCACGGTGGCAGATTGCTGGCGGGTTTACCAAAGATAGAGATAGCCCCGCCGGAAAGCTGTTCGAAGCCAGCAATCAGGCGCAGGCAGGTGGTTTTGCCGGAGCCGGACGGCCCCAGCATAGAGAAGAACTCACCATCTTTTATCGCAATACTGACGCCATCTACTGCGCGCACGTCACCGTACAACCGCGAGACGTTGTCAAACTCCACTGCGTACGTCATAAAGCACCCCAGCGAAGTTAGCGACCGCCCATAATGGCAATGTAATCCTGCGTCCAGCGACTGTAGGGAACAAACTTGCCCCCTTCTGCTATAGGCGTTTTCCAGAAGGCGATTTTGTCGAAATAGTTAAAACCGTTGGTTTCACAACCTTTTTCGCCTAATAACGGACTGGCTTTACACCCTTCCGGCACTACCGGTAACGAGCCAAACCAGGCCGCCACATCGCCCTGCACTTTTGGCGTTAATGACCAGTTCATCCATTTGTAGGCGCAAACCGGATGTTTCGCTTCGCTATGCAGCATGGTGGTATCAGCCCAACCGGTAACACCCTCCTTCGGGAAAACGGTAGCAACAGGCTGGCCTTCGGCTTTCAGGGCGTTGGCCTGATAGGGCCAGGCACTGGAAGCAACCACACCCTCGTTTTTGAAATCGCTCATTTGCACGGTAGTGTCATGCCAGTAGCGATGGATCAAACTGTGTTGAGCGCGCAGCACTTTCAGCACCGCCTGGTACTGTTCTTCGGTTAGTTGATACGGATCGCTGATGCCCAACTGCGGCTGAGTGGCTTTAACGAACAACGCAGCGTCCGCAATGTAGATAGGGCCATCATAAGCCTGAACGCGGCCTTTATTGCTCTTGCCGTCCGGCAGATTTTGCTCAACAAAAACCACTTGCCAGCTATCCGGCGGCGTCGGGAAGGTTTTAGTGTTGTACATCAGCAGGTTCGGCCCCCATTGGTAAGGTGTGCCGTAAACTTTGCCGCCAACATTAAACCAGTCGCCTTTAACCACGCGCGGATCGAGCGTTTTCCAGTTGGGAATCAAGGCGGTATTAATCGGCTGCACGCGTTTGCCCATAATCAAACGCAGCGAGGCATCGCCGGATGCCGTAACCAGATCGTAACCCCCTTTGGTCATCAGACTGACCATTTCATCGGAAGTCGCGGCGGTTTTCACATTCACCGCGCAGCCTGTCTCTTTTTCAAATTGCGTTACCCAGTCGTATTGTTTATCAGTTTGTCCGCGTTCGATGTATCCCGGCCAGGCGATAATATCCAGTCGCCCTTCCGGTTTATCTAAATTGGTAGGTGGTTCGGCGGCGTGAGCGGTCATTATTGTCATGGTGAGCGCACACAGGCTGCTGCGGGCAAATGTCTTGCTCATAAGGTCTTACTCCTGTCGTAATTAATTGTTCAGCCGCCGTGCCGTAAAAATATCTCCTTGTTTAACCATAGACGGCGGCTTGCAGGCACACCTTCGCCCCTGAGAAAATTTAATCAGGTTGTGAGCTACCGCGCATTATGCCGTCTGTAAGGTTATCTTCTGGAGTATAGACAAGGGGTTAGGAAATATGACTGCTATTCGAAATTCATATTACCCAATCTAAGAGGAATTAAATTAAACGCTATTACAGCCGTTCTTGAATAAGTTTGCCTAATTGTTTTACCGCCTGTTCTTCACGTTCTCCCCACTGCCACGCGGTATTAAAACGAAAAAAACGTGACCAGTTTTCACCGGTAGAAAACATTTTACCCGGCGCAATACTGATATGATGCGTCAGTGCCGCCAGGCTTAATTCGCCGGCATCTAACGGCTCGGGGAGCTCCAGCCAGAGAAAATAACCGCTGTCACTATGATGAATTTTAACTTCCGCAGGCAGATAACGCAGCAGTGCCTGCCAGGCACGTTGTTTACGTTCCGCAAGCTGGCGACGCAGGCGACGAAGATGGGCGTCGTATCGGCGCGTGGAAAGGTAATCCACCAGCGCAAGCTGCATCGGTGAGCTGGTGGAAAGCGTACTCATCAACTGCAAGCGTTGAATTTTACGTGCATGTTTTCCGGCGGCGACCCAACCAATACGAAAACCAGGCACCAGACATTTCGAAAACGAAGAGCAATGCAAAACGCCATCGTGGCGATCCCACGCTTTCGCAGGCAGCGGTTTTTCCCGTCCAAAATAAAGTTCGCTGTAAACGTCATCTTCAATCAGCGTTACGTTGTACTGATTGAGTAACGCCACCAGTTGTGCTTTTTTTTGCGGCGTTAAGGTAAATCCGAGTGGGTTCTGGCTATTAGTCATCAGCCAGCACGCTTTCACCGGATAATCCTGCAACGCCAGTTCCAGCGCCTGAAGATCGATCCCTTCTTTAACATCCGTCGCCACCGATAACGCCTTCAGCCGTAGCCGCTCCAGCGCCTGCAACGCACCGTAGAAACAAGGATTCTCTACTATCACCCAATCGCCCGGTTCAGTTACCGCTTGCAAACTGAGGTTTAATGCCTCTAACGCCCCGGCAGTAATGACAATTTCATCAGGAGAAATGGTGATGCCCTGTAAGGCATAGCGACGAGCAATAGCCTGACGCAGTTCTGCGTTTCCTGGCGGTAAGTTTTCAATCACGCTCATCGCTGTGGCGGTTTTGCTTACCTGCGCCAGCGAGCGGTTTAGTTGTTGGAGGGGGAAAAGTCGCGGGTCGGGAAAGGCCGAGGCAAACGGAACGACCGACGGATCGCGACTGGCCTGCAACATATCAAAAATATAAGTGTTGATATCGACTGCTTCATCTCGAGTGACTGGAATGACTGGCGCTTTCGGCATTTTTATTGCCTGTGGCGCAACGTAATAACCCGACTGCGGTCGCGCGATAATATATCCCAGACTTTCGAGCAACTGATAGGCATGGCTGACAGTCATAAAGCTCATGCCAGAAAGCGCCACCTGGTCACGCAACGAAGGCAAACGATCGCCGGGTTGCCAGATACCCGACGCAATCTGCTCGCGTAATTGTTCTGCAAGCTGCTGGTATTTTTTCATTATCGAATCGTAATTATGTGCAGATGATTCGGCAGTCTATATCAGTTGTTAAAAATGACAACTTTTCGTTAACTGTAATTAAACCATCACCAGCGATAACTCTTTGCCAAGCGCCTTTGCCGCAAGCTGGACGGCGTCGATTTTTGTCGCATGGTGCAAGTTAAATAGGCGAGTAATCTCCTGTTTAGGTTTGCCAATTCGCCTGGCTAACTCTTGCTGAGTGATTTCTGACTGTAAAAAAGCATTTAACAGCAATACTTTAGAGGCGACGCTCAAAGGTACTTCAATAAAGTGATCATGACTATTTAATGGCGAAGGTAACGGGATAAGCTCGTTATCTTCAAAATAAAAATCAAATGCGGTCAGTAAAGCATCTTTTGCCGCTTCCATCGCTTCAGCGACAGTTTCGCCCTGCGTCAACGCTTCAGGGATATCCACAAAAGAAACCATATAACCGCCTTCCGGCGCGGGTGTAAGAGTGACGGGATAACGCATAATTTCGACTGTCTCTCGCATGTCATTAACCTTTTTAATTGGCGATTAACTCAAACCGAGTTGTTTCAGGATTGCTTTACGCAGGAGTGACGCGGCATGACACTGCGCCTCCCATGAAACCTGAGTTTCAAATGGTTGCGGCCATTCGCTACATCGACGCCCTGAGATTCGAGCCAACGTCTGAACTCGCTTTGTTTCACATCGCCTCCCTGCCGCTGAGTATATCAACAAAGTAAACATTAGTGTTTACCTCTGTGTGTAATTTGCTCGAAAATAGCACTAAATCGCCGCAACGGCAGAATGCAATGCAAAATCAGGAAGGAAGATTCCAGAATTTCTTTGCGCTAATTTGCAAAACTGAATAATAACCTCAAGAAACGATCGGCATCATAGCGGCAAAAGGTAAGAAAAAGGTGGCAGGATGTTTACGAAGGCGTTATCGGTTGTCTTATTAACGTGTGCGCTGTTCTCAGGACAACTCATGGCAGGGCACAAAGGACATGAATTTGTGTGGGTAAAGAATGTGGATCATCAGCTGCGTCATGAAGCGGACAGCGATGAATTGCGTGCTGTGGCGGAAGAGTCGGCGGAAGGTTTGCGCGAGCATTTTTACTGGCAAAAATCGCGCAAACCAGAAGCGGGACAACGTTGAGTCATTTGTTGCCGGATGCGGCGAGACGCCTTACCCGGCAGGCAATATCATGCAGATTCAATGAGTTGTGAGTAACCAGAAAACTGGCGTTTTACCCTTTTCGCTTAGGCAATGTTTTCAGCAGCTCATCCGGACTTACGGATGCCACTACGCTTCCCGGTAACGGCATTTTCAGTATGTGATTTTTGATTTTGCCAATGACGTGCATCTCGCATGGGCGGCAATCAAACTTTAGCGTTAATACTTCATCGCCGTTAACCAGTTGCATTGGCGTCGCCTTCCAGCTTTTGATATTGCCTTTCGCCTGTTTCGGGCACAGATTAAAGGCAAAGCGCAGACAATGCTTGGTGATCATCACCGGGACTTCGCCCTTCTCTTCATGTGCTTCATACGCCGCGTCAATCAGCTGCACACCATAGCGATGATAAAATTCACGCGCTTTCTGGTTGTATACGTTCGCGAGGAAACTCAGATGCGTTTGCGGATAAACCGGCGCAGGATCAGCAACCGGTTTACGGCTGCCGCGCTGGTAACTGGCAAGACGCGCAGCATCCAGCATGTCAGCAGCTTCACGGCGGAACTGGTTTAACAGACTGTTTGGTACAAACAGCGCCCCCGGCAAATTAATTTGCACATCGCGGGCGTAATAGAGGGTTTGCCCCAGTTTTGCCAGACCATCCTTCAGATTGTTCATTGCTTTTTCGGCGTTATTGGCTTCGTCGAACTGCCCGTCCAGCGTATGCGTGATGCTGACACCCTCTTCACTGGTGAGGGTCAGAATCAGTTGTTCCTGCCAGCCGCCCAGTTCAATGTCTACCGCCACCCGACGTTCGCTGGAGGTTTTTGTCAGTGCCTGCTGCCAGTTATGATCAAGATTACGGTTTAGTGGGTGATGTGGACGAATTTTGTGCAAATCTGCTGGCATTTCATTGGGCCAGACGCGGTACTGATTTTCTCTGGTTTTCTCGACCGTATTGGCACGAAAACCGATGACTTCACGTTTAATCATCACGTTCAGGCCATCACCATTTGCCAGTGGCTCGGTGACGGCAACATCGAGATGATCTTTCGCCACTTTCAATACTTCACCCACCGGCAGGCCGATAAATTTCGGCGAATCGAACGCGCCAATATCGCCTTTACGGGCATTCACAAAATAATCTGTGCTACCACGGTGGAAAGTCTTTTCCGTCGATGGAACAAAGAAATGTTCAGTACGACCTGATGAAGCACGCGTCAGATCGCCACGTTCTTCAATAATGGCATCCAGCATCTGGCGATAATGGGCGGTGATATTCTTCACGTAGCTCATATCTTTGTAACGCCCTTCAATCTTGAAGGAGCGTACGCCAGCATCAATCAGCGCGCCGAGGTTGGCTGTCTGATCGTTATCTTTCATCGACAGCAGATGTTTTTCATAGGAAACCACCCGCCCCTGATCGTCTTTCAATGTGTATGGCAAACGGCACGCCTGCGAGCAATCGCCACGGTTGGCGCTACGCCCTGTTTGCGCATGAGAAATGTAGCACTGACCCGAATAGGCCACGCACAGTGCCCCATGAATAAAGAATTCAATGGTCGCGTCCGTAGCCTGGTGAATCGCGCGGATCTGATCAAGATTCAGCTCTCGCGCCAGCACAATCTGCGTGAAGCCAACATCAGAGAGGAACTTCGCTTTTTCAACTGTACGAATGTCGCACTGCGTACTGGCGTGCAGTTCAATCGGCGGAATATCAAGTTCCAGAATCCCCATATCCTGAACAATCAGCGCATCGACACCGGTCTGGTAGAGGTCAGTAATCAGCCGTTGCGCGGGTTCCAGCTCATCATCATGCAAAATGGTGTTAAGCGTGACGAAAATTTTTGCACCATAACGATGGGCAAACGGCACCAGCTCGGCAATATCTTTCAGGCTATTACTGGCATTATGACGGGCACCAAAACCAGGGCCGCCGATATAAACAGCATCGGCACCGTGCAAAATAGCTTCGCGGGCAATGGCGGCATCGCGTGCCGGGCTTAACAGTTCAAGTCGATGAGAAGATACGGTCACATTCTTATCCAGTAGCTGAAAAATGGCGGCTATTTTAGCCACAAGCGCGACGTTGCGAAATAGTTTTCCCGCTTAACTGCGCGGGTAATGGATGAGGGAATGAAAATGTACGGTTTGCTCCCCACCATTACGATAGATATGCGTGACGTCTGCAGCAAATCGAACGCCTTCCCCACAATTAAGGGTCTGCCATTCCCCATCAACGCACAGATCAAGTTGTCCATCAATGACGACGACATGTTCGATTACCCCCTTCTCATGGGGCGTCGATTCGCTTATTGCACCGGGTGCCATCTGAATCGAGAAGTGTTCAAAGCAGAGTTGTGGATCATAAGGAAACAGCGAAGTGATCACCATCGCGTGCTGTTGTGGATCATAAACTGAAGGCGTAGCGGGCTGCGGCGGAGAAATAAATGTTGAAAATGGTACGTTCAACCCGGTGGCAATTTTCCATAATGTCGCGACCGTCGGACTGGACTCATTACGCTCAATCTGCCCTAACATTGCTTTAGAAACGCCCGTCGCTTCTGCCAGTCGCGAAAGACTCCAGCCGCGCTGCTGGCGTAGTTGTTTAAGTGTGGTGGATAAAAAGCGAGCGAGATTTTCCATGCGACTCCTCCGGCAAAACGGAAGTTTATCACTTGTGCGTTATAACGGACAAATGCTACGGTGCCTGTACGCTATAACGCACGAGGTGACTATGCGTCTGTTTTCTGTTCCTCCACCCACGCTACTGGCGGGGTTTCTGGCGGTATTAATTGGCTACGCCAGTTCAGCGGCAATAATCTGGCAAGCAGCGATTGTCGCCGGAGCCACCACTGCACAAATCTCTGGCTGGATGACGGCGCTGGGGCTGGCAATGGGCGTCAGTACGCTGACTCTGACATTATGGTATCGCGTACCTGTTCTCACCGCATGGTCAACGCCTGGCGCGGCTTTGTTGGTCACCGGATTGCAGGGACTAACACTTAACGAAGCCATCGGCGTTTTTATTTTCACCAACGCGTTAATAGTCCTCTGCGGCATAACGGGACTCTTTGCTCGTCTGATGCGCATTATTCCGCACTCGCTTGCGGCGGCAATGCTTGCCGGGATTTTATTACGCTTTGGTTTACAGGCGTTTGCCAGTCTGGACGGTCAATTTACGTTGTGTGGAAGTATGTTGCTGGTATGGCTGGCAACCAAGGCCGTTGCGCCGCGCTATGCGGTAATTGCCGCGATGATTATTGGGATCGTGATCGTTATCGCGCAAGGTGACGTTGTCACAACTGATGTTGTCTTTAAACCCGTTCTCCCCACTTATATTACCCCTGATTTTTCGTTTGCTCACAGCCTGAGCGTTGCACTCCCCCTTTTTCTGGTGACGATGGCATCGCAAAACGCACCGGGTATCGCAGCAATGAAAGCAGCCGGATATTCAACTCCTGTTTCGCCATTAATTGTATTTACTGGATTGCTGGCACTGGTTTTTTCCCCTTTCGGCGTTTATTCCGTCGGTATTGCGGCAATCACCGCGGCTATTTGCCAAAGCCCGGAAGCGCATCCGGATAAAGATCAACGTTGGCTGGCAGCTGCCGGTGCAGGCATTTTCTATTTGCTCGCAGGTCTGTTTGGTAGTGCCATTACCGGGATGATGGCTGCCCTGCCCGTAAGTTGGATCCAGATGCTGGCAGGTCTGGCGCTGTTGAGTACCATTGGCGGCAGTTTGTATCAGGCGCTGCATAATGAGCGTGAGCGCGACGCGGCGGTGGTGGCATTTCTGGTAACGGCAAGTGGATTGACGCTGGTCGGGATTGGTTCTGCGTTCTGGGGATTAATTGCCGGAGGCGTTTGTTACGTGGTGTTGAATTTAATCGCTGACAGAAACCGATATTGACATCCTCCACGCCCTGAAGGACGTGGATCCCTGCTACGTTCAGGCTGTCGCCTGAATCATTTCGGTGGGTTCCTGCTTCAACGGGCGGCCTGACTGCACCATCCCTCCACAGGCAAGAACGGCGTGCCCCGCCGCTAAAATGTTACGAGCGCCGTTTACATCGGCGTTCGCTGTATATCCACATACCTGGCATCTGAATTTACTTTGTGACAGACGATTTTCTTTCGCTGTATGACCACAGCACGCGCAACGCTGGCTTGTATACGCTGGCGGAACAGCAAGCACCTGACCGCCACTCCAGAGCTGCTTGTATTCAAGCTGGCGGCGCATTTCATACCAGCCCTGATCCAGTATCGAACGGTTTAAACCTGATTTTGCCCGGACATTGCGCCCCGGCTGGCTGACCGTACCCGCTGCTGACTTTGACATGTTGCTGACCTTCAAATCCTCAATGACTATCATTGCGTGGTTTTTGCTGACGGTCGTTGTGACTTTGTGAAGGTAGTCCCTGCGGATATTTGCGATACAGGAATGCAGTCGCTGTATTTTGCGTTTCTGCTTCTGCCAGTTGTTGCTGAATTTGACCTTGCGGCTTAACTGTCGCTGAAGTCTCGCCGGCGTCTTCTGTTTTTTCTGAAAACTGTTTACAGGCTCAAAGACTGTGCCATCTGACAGCGTGGCGAGTTTAGCCACGCCAGCATCCAGCCCGACCATTGATGCTGAAGGGTGAACCGGAGTTGATACTTCACTTTCTGTCTGAATACTGATGTACCACTTACCGCAGGACTGGCTGACAGTGACATTTTTCACAACTCCCGTGACCTGACGGCTGTTCCGGTAGCGCATCCAGCCCAGTTTCGGCAGAAAAATACGGCTGTTTTCCTGATCGAGCTTAACGCCCTGCGGGTAGCGGAATGCATCATTCTGTCCCCGCTTTTTGAATCGGGGAAAAGCAGCCCGCTTCTGGAAGAAGTTTTTGTAAGCCCGCTCAAGGCCTTTCAGTGACTGTTGCAATGGCTGTGAGGGCGAATCTTTAAGCCATTGCGTTTCAGTGGCGTTTTTCCACTCAACCAGCCAGGAAGCCATTTTCCCGTAAGGGATGTATTTATTACCGGCCTCATGATTCTCATTCTGAAGCGCCAGAGCACGATTGAAAACGAAACGACATGCGCCTGCGAAGCGCCTCATTTCACGCTCCTGTTGACCACCGGGTCTTAACTGGAATTTAAATGCCTGTAATCGTTTCACAGGCCAAATGATACTTTGGTCTATGAATAAAGAAACCGATATCCGACGGGGAAGCATTGTGTTTTCCTGATGCATGTTCACCTGGTCTTTGTCACCAGATACCGACGTCAGATTTTTGACTATGACGCGACAGAAAAACTACGCACTTACTTTTCAAATGTATGTGCTGATTTTGAAGCTGAACTGGTTTAAATGGATGGCGAACCAGATCACGTCCATTTGTTAATTAACTATCCTCCCAAACTGGCGATATCCAGTCTGGTAAACAGCCTCAAAGGCGTATCGAGTAGGTTACTGCGACGAGATCGACCAGATATTGCAGTCAGGTATTACTACAAAGGCGTTTTGTGGAGTCCTGGCTATTTTGCCAGTAGCTGCGGAGGTGCGCCAATATCCGTCATCCGCCAATACATTGAACAACAGCAAACACCTGGTCAGGTGGAAAACCGCGCCTTATATCCCCGCCCTGAAGGATGGGGTTTTACGGCGCACCGGATAAAAAGCGCCATCTAACGATGGCGCGTCTGGAACTACTTTTTGTTAACGTCAAACATGGTGGCATCGGTCGCCATGTCATCAATAACTTGTTTAATATTTTCGAAAGCCATTGGCGTACTTTCGTTATTCAGGTCTTTACCTTCGCCCTGACGAACGACTTTGATAACCGGTTTATTAGTCGCTGCATCAATCAGCTCACCTTCAAAATAGAGGCGAGTATCCATGGTACGGTGGCCTGTAGCCATTTGTGTCCCCGCAACCACTAATGCAACAGGAACCACTTCATAGAATTGCAGCCCTTCTTTGCTGGTATCTACACCGGTAATGGCCCCACGGAAAATCAGACTACGCGGCCCAGCGGTGGTAACCAGTGGTTTACGCTGCGCTATCGCTTCTTTCATTTCGGTGTTGGTATAGTTCAAAATTTTATCCAGAACTTTCTGCCCTACCTGGGTAGAAGGTTTTGGTACCGGATAATAAGTGATTGGGTTCCAGACGATGCTGTCATATTTGCTTTGATCAAAACTCGGGTCTACCCAACGTAAAACAGGTTTACCTGTTGCTGAGGTTGTTTCTTTTAAATCAGAGTAATTGTTTAAAAAACCAGAATATTTATCTGGCTGGGTGATTTTAGAGGCACAACCAGACAGAGCCAACAAGCCGCATAAAGCTGCAACTTTCGCAAATGATGTGGTACGCATGAATAGTTTCCTGAGATGATTATATTACTTTCTAAGTTATAGCAAAAAGCGCCGCTTCGTGTTGTGGCAAAAAAAGTGTTGGTGAAAATAAATTTTTCAGCCCCTTTTCAGACGACATAGTCAATGCCGAAAAAGGGGCTAAGTCAATCATCAGTAGTTAAATTTCAGTAAGTTAAGCTGCTAAAAAACTTCGACTACTGTGATTAATTTCACATCCCTTCGATAAAAAATATGCTTACCGAAAAGAAGAACAGTAAATCATCTCAGCGTGGGGAATTTTCACGCGCCTTATTCTTAGCGGGTCATTTTTTACGTGCCAGCATCGTGGCGAAACGCAGTTTAATACGATTACCGTTGGCGTCGGTGCGGTGCAGTTCGCCGACGTCTTCATTGTATTTCACCCTCTCCCAGCCTTCGTAATATCGACGTAATTCTCCCTCTTTGAAGGCAAACGGGAAGCCGACGGTACATGGATAATCAGCGGTATCCATCGCCGCCACAATCAGGTTGTAACCACCAGGTTTAGTGCAACGTTGCATATTGACAATCAGCCCTGGGATGGTTTTAGCCTCAAGGAACATCAGTACCACAGTCGAAAGAATAAAATCGTACTGTCTATCAAATGTGAGGTTATTCAGATCAACGACTCGGGTGTGTAAATTATCCAGATTTTCAATGGATTTAATGCGCTCGACGTTGGCGATACTCATGGCATTTTTATCCCATGCGTCAACATCATAACCATTGGCTGCCAGGTAAAGACTGTTACGACCATTGCCACAGCCCAGATCCAGCGTTTTACCCGGTTTAACCACTTTCACCGCTTCCAGTACTTCAGAGTGTGTGCGGGTTAATTCATATTTATCAGTAAAATAGTTTTCGTCACGAATGATCATTCTTTGTCCTCTGCTTTCATTAAAACGGCGCGCTCGGTTCTGACTAACAATTTTCCCTGCATCAGAAGCGCAAAAGTACGGATGAGCAGTATTGCAATAATAAAATTGGTAAAGATAAACAGCGGCACCGCCAGCGTATGGAAAAATCCATTATCGCTGCCACTCCCCAGATGCAAACCGGTGGTTGCCAGTGCAGATACGCCGAACGAGAAACTCCAGAATGAAGCATTAAATGGCTGGGAGAGATACCATGGCATCAGACGTAGCATAAACAGCAGTTGCAGCAGTCCATAACCGAAAAGCATTTTCGCCAGCGTGTCACCCTCGCCGCCGTTGACGCTCAGCCAGGCACTACAAGCCACCAGCGCAGGAGCGAGCTGAATGCCGAGTGATGTCCGCAGTGCCGTGGGTAATTCTCCCGAACTGCGCAGACGCTGCAAGATCACCGGTTCAAGGCTTAGCCATGAGAAAACGCCTGCGCCTAAAAACACCAGACCGGCGTCGGTGTAGCCCAACGCACCACAGGCCATTGCGCTGATAAAGTTGTTGGCAACTGTCGGCAGATACAGTCCAGGCGTGGTAGCTTCTTCAGGGTGAGATCCGCGCCATAATCCCGCAGTTTGCCAGGCGGCATAAGCCAACTGAACCACGACACCAAAACTGAACAGGCACACCGCCAGTGGGCGAAACCACGGAACAAAACCAATCGCCACCAGCATCGTCGTTGCCGGAAACAAACTCACAAAACTGCTCAGCACTGGATGGCGAACTTCCGCCAGCACGCTATGCGGAAAGCGTATGAGTCGGGTAATAAATGCGCTAGTTAATAATCCCCAGATGATCATCGCCAGAATCACCAGCCCATCCCCTAACCAGTGGCTGACCTGCCAAACCTGGCTGGCATAGCGCCAGGCAAATCCCATCCCTATCGTCCCCAACACAATACCAAAGTAGCCTGCCGGCAAATTGAGCACTTTATCGCTCTGCATCTTCTTACTCATTTTGTTTAATTTATAAAGTATATTTGAAATGCATTTTATGGAATTTTCTCGAGCATAGCCAGAGCCGCAGAATTTGCTACGGTTATAGTAAGTCACCTGTGGGAAAACGCTATGCGCAAATATCGTCTAAGTGAAGAACAGCGAGCCTTTAGTTATCAGGAAGATGGCACTAAAAAAAATGTGTTATTACGGCAGATTATCGCCATTAGCGATTTTAACGATGTGATAGCAGGAACCGCTGGCGGCTGGATCGATCGCGAAACGGTGTTAGCACAGGAAGGAAATTGCTGGATTTACGACCAGAATGCTATTGCGTTCGGCGGAACGGTGATTTCCGGTAATACGCGCATCACCGGCACCAGCGTACTGTGGGGAGAGGTTTACGCAACGGATAATGTCTGGATCGATAATAGTGAAATCAGCCAGGGTGCATACATAAGTGACAGTGTCACCATTCATGACTCATTAGTTTACGGGCAATGTAGAATATTTGGTCACGCCTTAATTGATCAACATTCTATGATCGTCGCCGCACAAGGCTTAACGCCCGACCATCAACTCCTGCTCCAAATTTATGATCGCGCAAGGGTTAGCGCCTCGCGTATTGTCCACCAGGCACAAATTTATGGCGATGCCGTCATCCGGTATGCTTTTATTGAACATCGTGCCGAAGTTTTTGATTTTGCCAGTATTGAAGGTAATGAAGAGAACAACGTCTGGCTATGCGATTGCGCTAAAGTCTACGGTCACGCGCAGGTGAAAGCTGGCATAGAAGAAGATGCCATTCCAACGATTCATTACAGTTCGCAGGTGGCGGAATATGCCATTGTGGAAGGTAATTGTGTGTTAAAACATCATGTCTTGATTGGCGGAAATGCCGTGGTACGTGGTGGACCGATTCTGCTCGACGAGCACGTTGTAATACAAGGTGAGAGCCGTATTACAGGTGCGGTGATAATTGAAAACCATGTGGAGTTAACCGACCACGCCGTCGTTGAAGCCTTTGATGGCGACACGGTTCATGTCCGTGGTCCAAAAGTCATTAACGGCGAGGAGCGCATTACGCGAACGCCGCTGGCAGGGTTATTATGAATCGATAATACGCGCGTATAAGTTCACATCATCATAGGCATCATTCAGGAACTCAGCCTGTTTCAGGCAACCTTCAAGGATAAAACCATTGCGCAAAGCGAGCTGGTTGCTTTGCGGATTGTCCACCCGACATTTGATCACGAAGCGTCTAAGTTCACCAGACTGGGCGTAATGATGAATCAATGCCTGCAGCGCCTGAGAAATGATCCCCTGCCCCTGATGAGATTCGTCCAGCCAGTAGCCTATTTCAGCGGTTTTATTCAGTGGTTCAATACGATTAAACGAGATAACGCCGATAAGTTCATCTTCTTTGAAAATCATGAACATTTTGGCATAGCCGCGTTGATGCAACATCACATTACCCTGCACCGTTTTTCGCGTGTCCTCTTCACTCTGAACGAACTGCGGCCAGTTTAGCGACTGCTGTAACCAGGTTTTATTTTTACAGATTAACTGATAAAGAGGAGTGACGTGATTTTCTGCAACAGCATGTAATTCAAGTGATTCGCTTACTTTTATCGTTTCAGTCATCTTATCTCCAGTCAATCCATGCAGTTGTTAAAAAAGCCGCCTGGCTGGCGGCTTAGGAAAGTTTATACCTCTTTGACGCTCTCCTGCTGCAGGATTTTGAGCATCTCATCTTTTAACTGTAGCTTTTGTTTTTTCATGCGGACCACTTCCGCATTGTACCCTCGACCGTCGGAACCTTCCTTTCTGGCAATTTCATGATCAAGTTTATTGTGTTTATCGAACAAGGACATAAAGCGAGGATTTTCGTTTTTCAGACGGGATATTAAATCTCGATATTCTGGAAACATACGCACTCCCTGTTAGTGGCTGACAAGGTGTATCTGAAATACACACCATCAGATTACTCATTTAACTTAGGGAAAAATGCGAGCGGGATCGTGTTTAACCAGACGGCACCTCCCGAAGAAGGTGCCGAAGAAAAAACGATTAACTCATCACGCGGTCGTCAACATACTGACGTTTATCCGGCGCTGGCGGGAAATACTGATACAGCCATGTTTCACTGATAGCGTCGCCCTGACAACGCAGATACATCCGCATATCGACCGGATCAGTGGAGTCCGAAGTCGGATACCAGTCAAACTGAATACGATAACCATCAATGGGTTCAATATAGAGAATTTCGATTTGCTTCGCTTCCCCACTGGAAAGCGTAATCACCGGCTCAATGCCTTTTGGTGCGGCAGCTTTCAGATCACCACCAACGAAATCGACGGCAAAACGACGCGCCCATTTTTCGGGATAGTGTTCACCTGGTGCCCAACCTTCCGGGAAACCGCCCATGCCGGTACGCGTCGCCATAACGCGCGCTAATGGGCAATGAACAGGCGGTTGCGCACTCCAGTACAGACGATACTGGAATGCAAACTCATCACCCGCCTTTACAGCTTTTTCTGGCTGCCAGAAGCAGACAATGTTATCCAGCGTTTCGCCCGTTGTTGGGATTTCCATCAGGCCGATGGTGCCCTTACCCCACTTGTTACGCGGTTCCACCCACAGACTTGGGCGTTTGTTATACCAGCCCATAATGTCCTGATAATGGGAGAAATCACGATCCAGTTGCAATAAACCAAACCCTTTCGGGTTGTTGTCGGTGTAAGCATTGAACTGCAATTTTTGCGGATTATTCAGCGGACGGCAAATCCACTCGCCGTTGCCCCGCCACATGGACAGACGATCAGAGTCATGAATTTGCGGATGAATGGTGTCGCACATCCGACGTTCATTAGTACCGCAGCTGAACATACTGGTCATCGGCGCAATGCCCAGCTGTTTAATGTCTTTGCGCGCATACAGGTGATTTTCCACATCCATAATCACCTGACTTTTCTCACAATGGATAGTGAACTTATAGGCACCAGTAATGCTGGCGCTATCGAGCAACGCATAAACGGTAAAGGTAGTTGCCCCCGGTTTTACCGTATCAAACCAGAAGGCGGTAAAGTCGGGGAACTCTTCTTTACTGTCGGTGTAAGTGTCAATCGCCAGGCCGCGGGCCGACAAACCGTATTGATATGTGTCATCAACGGCGCGGAAATAACTCGCTCCGAGGAATGATACTACATCACGGCGCGCCAGTTCGGGGGCTTTAAACACGCGAAAACCGGCAAAGCCGAGATCGCTTTGCCCTTCTAATTGTTTGGTATCAACACCTGCATCGTTGTATTTGAACAACTCCGGGCGAAAGTGAATTTCACGCGCCAGATGTGTTGCTGGATCTACAGAAAACATACGAACGCGGCGACGGAATCCCATTCCCATATGGAAGAACTGAGCGTCCAGTTGACGGTTCTCAACGTTATGCCAGAGCGATTTTTCGGCGTCGTATTGAATACTGTTATAAGCCTGCGGCGTCATTGTCGCCAGCGTGTCAGGTAACGGACGAGGCGCACCACGCCACGCTGTTTGCGCTAAGTCGTGCGCCATTGACTGTAGAATGGAGAAGTCAAAACGCTGGGTTTGCCCGTCGGCAATATCAGAATCTGCCGCGAATGCCGCCTGAGAAAAAAGAGAAGCAATGCCGCTGGTACCGCACACGGCGGCCATAGCCATTGAACCTTTAATAAATCGTCTACGATCCATACCTGAAAGTGAGTCCTTCTGGTGTTGTGAATGGTCCCGCGCTGGTCGTTTTCAGCGGCAAGAAAGTGCTTATTTATGACCGCTCACTCTAGACAATATTTATTAATAATCCAATTGTTGAACTCAGAGAATATGCATAAATCGGCAATTTTTTTATGTCGATGGGATGAGCCTGATTCGTTTGTAAAATCAGGCAAATTTTTGCAAAGGCGGATGGTCAGAATTTAAAGCAAACCACAGCGACGTTTACTGCGTTCTTCCGCTTCCTGATAAAGCTGGAACTCATCCAAAACCGGACAACCCAACGCCTGCTCAAATGCCTCGCGACTGGCATTACCGTGATTGCGTGCCTGCGTTTCATTACCCAGATTTGACTGGAAGATCCCCGCCGCGCTAACGGGCAAGAAATCTTCATAGGTAATGGGTTGCGCCGCGACCCAACCACGTTCAATTAAGGGCTGTGGATCGTCTCCGGGATGAATCGCCTGACGATGCGCCTCACCTGAAGGCGTCAGACGGTACCGGAACCATGCCAGCCCTTGCTGACGCATTAAAAACTCACTGTCAGGAAAAGTGCGGAAGGTTTCCTGTAAATGCATTTGGTGAGTGAGATTATCCTGCCCGGTTCCAGCGTTA
Source organism: Escherichia sp. SCLE84 (assembly GCF_012584495.1). Lineage (NCBI taxonomy): Bacteria > Pseudomonadati > Pseudomonadota > Gammaproteobacteria > Enterobacterales > Enterobacteriaceae > Escherichia > Escherichia sp. SCLE84. The sequence continues at coordinate 812,971 of NZ_CP051430.1, forward strand.
CGCAGAAGATCATCATACAGTTGTCGCCCTTTCGGCGTTAATGCCACGCCACGCTGCTCAATTTCACCAAAGCGCGCGGTATGCGTGCCCTGTTTCTGCCCCGCAAACAACACCGTCTCTTCCAGTGCTTTAAAGCTGGTCTGGCGTAGTAAAATCGGTACCTCGCGGCGCGGCGGCCCCTCGATGAGAATTTTGGGTTCAATTCCGCATTCAGGCATTATCGACTGCACCCGGTCAATATCCAGCGTACGTGGCGTCAGGTGGTTGATATGGCATCCAGGAAAACAGACCACATCAGCAATCAACCGATGTTCGTTGTGCAAGGCGCGATAGGTTTCTTCATCTACCGTTGCTGACTGGTGCCAGCGAAACGTTTCCAGGGCTTCCTGCACAAACTCCTGTGCCTGTGTTTCGTTAAAACCGCCCTGCTGCTCATATTCCTCTAACAGTTGTCGACAACGTGGGGTGAAGATATCGCGCTGACGCAGAATCTCCGCCGCTTTCTGGCGCAAAATTTCGTTCTCGATAAGCTCAAGGCGGAGTAAGGAGGTAAAAACGCGGAAGGGATTACGCGCCAGAGAAGCATCATCAATGGGCCGAAATGCTGTCGAATGTACCGGCACCCCTGCCTGCGAGAGATCGTAATAGCTCACCGGGTACATCCCCATAATGGCAAACATCCGCCGAAGAGTAGCAAGCTCTTGTGCAGTCCCAACGCGAATCGCCCCATGACGTTCAACATTCAGTCGCGCCAGCTCGTCTGCATTTACCATTTTTTCGTGCAGTTGAGGATTGTTTTCCAGCACAGCCAGATTCACATCAGCTACCAGTTCCAGCAGCGTGCCATATTGCGGAACTTCTTGCTGGTACATGGCTGACATTGCCTGCGAAAACTGTTCCCGAATCTCATCCGCCGTGATGCTGTTCGCCATAGTATCTGCCTCCAGTGGTCAGTAATCTGGAGTGTAGGTAACCGCATTCACTCTGGCGGGAAGAATTTACAAACTGTGATCTCGCCGCGAAAACATCAATATTATCCATTTTGCTGTAACATAATTGCTTTAATTGTTAATAATATTTTGCAATCAAGTTATCATAATCAAACAACTTCACTTGTCAGCGACACCGCTTCGTTTTTAACATCGCTTATGGAAAAAAATAGTCTGTTTAGTCAGCGCATCCGTTTGCGCCACCTTCATACATTCGTAGCTGTCGCACAACAAGGAACTTTGGGGCGCGCGGCTGAAACCCTTAATTTGAGTCAACCTGCGCTCTCTAAGACATTGAATGAACTGGAGCAGCTGACTGGCGCTCGCTTGTTTGAGCGTGGTCGTCAGGGGGCGCAACTTACCTTACCCGGCGAACAATTTTTAACGCATGCAGTCAGAGTTCTTGACGCCATCAACACTGCCGGACAGTCGCTTCATCGTAAAGAAGATCTTAATAATGATGTCGTCAGGGTTGGTGCACTACCTACTGCGGCACTGGGGATATTACCTTCGGTTATAGGTCAGTTTCATCAGCAACAAAAAGAGACGACCTTGCAAGTTGCGACAATGAGTAACCCTATGATTCTGGCGGGTTTAAAAACCGGGGAAATCGATATCGGCATTGGTCGGATGTCAGATCCTGAACTGATGACCGGGCTTAATTACGAACTGCTGTTTCTTGAATCGCTGAAGCTGGTTGTCCGCCCTAATCACCCGCTACTTCAGGAGAACGTAACGCTAAGCCGGGTGCTGGAATGGCCGGTCGTTGTATCACCAGAAGGCACTGCGCCACGCCAGCATTCAGATGCATTAGTGCAGAGCCAGGGCTGTAAAATTCCTTCGGGTTGTATCGAAACGCTGTCTGCTTCGCTATCTCGTCAACTTACGGTTGAATACGATTACGTGTGGTTTGTCCCTTCTGGCGCTGTAAAAGACGACCTGCGTCATGCCACGCTGGTGGCCCTGCCTGTTCCGGGACATGGTGCAGGCGAACCGATTGGAATACTGACCCGCGTAGATGCGACGTTCTCTTCTGGTTGCCAGTTGATGATTAACGCTATTCGAAAATCAATGCCGTTCTGAAAGGTGAAGGGATCTGTCGATCCCTCCTTGAACATTTTCACACCGTAGCGAAACTAACTGGTTCACCCGCTCCGCGAGGTTCTGCCGACACAGAATGTTTGTGCAGACGGAATACATCCACCGCCTCAGTTAATCGTGCCGCCTGTTCTTCAAGGGACACCGCCGCCGCTGAGGCCTCTTCTACCAGAGAAGCATTCTGTTGCGTCACCTTATCCATTTCAGAAATCGCCTGGCTAACCTGCGTTATGCCTCTACTTTGTTCATCCGAGGCGGCGGCGATTTCCTGCATGATATGTGTGACACTCGCGACGGCATCAACAATAGTGCTCATGGTTTTCCCTGCCGTTGCCACCTCATCCGACCCCAGGTCAATTAACCTGACTGATTCACTGATCAAGCCTTCAATCTCTTTCGCCGCTTGGGCGCTGCGGCTTGCGAGTGTCCGTACTTCGCTGGCGACAACGGCAAATCCACGGCCTTGCTCACCCGCTCGCGCGGCTTCAACGGCAGCATTCAGTGCCAGAATATTCGTCTGGAAAGCAATACTGTTGATGACGGCGGTGATCTCGGAAATTTTCTTCGAACTTGTAGAGATAGCGCCCATCGTTTTTACTACACCGGAAACCGTCTGCCCGCCATCGCTGGCTTTAATAGAAGCCTCTTGCGCCAGTTTGCTGGCATGATGCGCGTTATCCGCATTCTGTTTCACCGTCGCAGTGAGTTGCTCCATGCTAGCGGCAGTTTGTTCGATAGCCGCCGCTTGTTCTTCGGTGCGAGATGACAGGTCCGCATTGCCAGCTGAAATTTCGCTGGTGCCACGATAAATCTCTTCCGCACCCTGTCGAACAGTCCCTACTGTCATCCCCAGTGAATGCTGCATTTGCTGTAAATGACGATTTAAGCGACCGATTTCATTACGACCCGCCGGTTCATCGTTCATCGTCAGATCGCCACTAGCGATTTTTTCAATCCGTTGTGCGGCATGTTGCAGTGGACGAATGACGATCCGACGTATCACCATAAATGTTATCAGCGTCATGACCAGGGCAAGCACAAACGCGCCAATCATGAACATCCCACCCAGGCGGGTGCGCTGATGGGCCAGTTCCGCCAGTTGGTTGGCTCTGGTGCTACGTATCTTAACGGCTTTGTTCAAAATATCGGTATAAGCATTATCCAGCGGTCGGATCTGCTCACTTTCATGATTAATAATCGCTTCAAACATGCCATTTTTGGCATATTTCAACATAGGTTGCATACCCGTGATATAAGCCTGAAAGCGTTGATTTAATTCAGTGTCGAGGGCTTCATCAGCAGGTGTTTTCACCGGCCGATTCTGATAAGCACGATAACCTTGCTGCGACTGTTTAATCTCCGATTCGGCTTGCGCAATATTTCGCTTCATTGCTTCCATTTCCGCAATACGACTCGCAGCCCCGGCCTGAATCATATTGATCCGGGCTGAACGCAAAAAATCTGAACTGTTCGCTAACCCGGTCCGAATCTCAATCTCCGCAGTAACATCACGCTGATCGCGATCGGCCTGCCAGAGGAAATAGCCAGCCAGAGCAGAACTTAATGCGAATAGAACTAAGATACCGCCAAGAATGCAGGCAAATAACGGAACCAGTCTGATGTGATGCAAAAAACCTAATCGCTGTGAGGGAGTTGTATTCATTACCGTTGTCTCTCGTCCAGGTTTACTCCTGATAGAAAGTCATCGGCACTTGACGGTAATTACTTATGACCAAAAACCTCTTTGCGTCACATTTTTACAACAATTATTGCAGAGAAAATTAATGCTATTGGAATGAAGAGAGTAACGAATGGCTAAACTGGCTAACCCGAATGACGAAAAATTCTGGAAAACAGCACGCAATTTCGTGAAGTGATTATTTTCGTCCCTAAGGAAACCTCATAGGATGCCTGCGGGTGCCTGAGACTTTCTGTTTTCAGGCTAACCGGGAATCAGAAAGACGAAGGCCCCGACCGATATTTCTATCAACCGAGGCCAACGAATGAACCTAGCAATTCAGATCTTAGCCTCTTACCCGCCATCCGGCAAGGAGAAAGGCTATGAAGCACAACCCTCTGGTGGTGTGTCTGCTCATTATCTGCATTACGATTCTGACATTCACACTCCTGACCCGACAAACGCTCTACGAACTGCGGTTCCGGGACGGTGATAAGGAGGTTGCTGCGCTCATGGCCTGCACGTCCAGGTAAGGGCAAGCGCGGGGATTTTCCCCGCGCATCTGACTAGCAGATTCATTTTCTCATGGCACCCCTTTTACACTTCAGTTAGTGCATGTTTTTTTCGAGGCACTAATAGAACCATCATTACAGACAAATTTGCCGCCTGCCGTACAGTGTGAGATCCCCCCTTTCGAACCAGAACAGGGTTTGCGCCCGGCATCGGCATAAAAGGAAACAAGCGTTCCCATAAACAAAATAAGTGCCAGTTTTTTCATATAACCTCCATGGTTTATCGAATCTTATGTTCGATTTGAACGTTATACGCTGGTTTATTTTGATACCGTTGATGAGATCAAAGATCGGGTGAATTGATTAAAAATAAGCCAGATGGACGTATGGGCAAGGATTATGGTTTTATTTGTCATACAAATAAATATAATAGGCGCTTCCGATGTAGACCCGTATTCTTCGCCTGTACCACGGGTCGGTTTTAGTACAGGCGTTTTCTTTAAATATCCTTCAGGAACGTTTACGCGGCATCATGCGTAGAAGTGTGTTGTCCTTCCAGAAATAGTGGTGTGCCAGTGCAGCCGCAGCGTGCAACCCGATGACAAAATATCCCAGATTCGCCAGCGTCTCATGCCACGACTTTAAGCTATCAACCCGTTCGAAATTGGCCTCTGAAGCGTAAGGCATCGTCAAACCAAACGCAAACCACGGGTTGCCCCGGTTATACATCATCACCAAACCAATCACTGGCAGCGCAATAAACAGGAGATAAATCACCAAATGTCCCAAATGCGCCAGTCCCGTCATCATCGGTTTTGGCTTAGGTATAATCGGCGGGGTTGGGTATTTCAGTCTTAACAAAAGACGAACCACCATCAGCACGAGAATTGAGATACCACAGGAAACATGAACCATGTTGATGAGTGGCCGATCGCTACGTGGGAAGAAACCACGAAACTCCATTGCGCAATACGCTGCGATAACCAGCAAAAAGACCAGCCAGTGAATGCTGATTTGTAACCTTGAGTATTTATTTTCCATAACATTTCCTGCTTTAACATAATTTTCCGTTAACATAACGGGCTTTTCTCAAAATTTCATTAAATATTGTTCACCCGTTTTCAGTACGTTACGTTTCACTGTAAGAATGGAGATTGCCCATCCCACAATCCTGGTCTAAGCCTGGAAAGGATCAATTTTCATCCGAATGTTCCTGACAGGAGAAAACCATGAGTAAAGTTGGTATTAACGGTTTTGGTCGTATCGGTCGACTGGTGTTGCGTCGATTACTTGAAGTCAAAAGCAACATAGACGTTGTCGCTATTAATGATCTCACTTCCCCAAAAATTCTCGCCTACCTGCTGAAACATGATTCAAACTACGGACCATTCCCCTGGAGCGTTGATTTTACGGAAGATTCACTTATCGTTGATGGGAAAAGTATCGCGGTTTACGCCGAAAAAGAGGCTAAAAATATTCCGTGGAAAGCGAAAGGTGCAGAAATCATTGTCGAATGTACTGGCTTTTATACCTCCGCCGAGAAATCGCAGGCGCATCTTGATGCTGGTGCGAAGAAGGTGTTGATTTCCGCCCCTGCCGGTGAAATGAAAACTATCGTTTATAACGTCAATGACGACACTCTGGATGGCAACGACACCATTGTTTCCGTGGCGTCATGCACCACTAACTGTCTTGCGCCGATGGCCAAAGCCTTGCATGACAGTTTCGGGATAGAAGTCGGCACGATGACGACCATTCATGCCTATACTGGCACCCAGTCACTGGTGGATGGCCCACGTGGTAAAGATTTACGTGCTTCACGCGCAGCGGCAGAAAATATCATTCCCCACACTACGGGGGCGGCAAAAGCCATTGGTCTGGTGATCCCGGAACTGAGCGGCAAACTGAAAGGTCATGCGCAACGCGTGCCGGTGAAAACAGGTTCGGTCACTGAGCTGGTGTCCATTCTCGGAAAAAAAGTGACTGCCGAAGAGGTGAATAACGCACTTAAACAAGCAACCACCAATAACGAGTCATTTGGTTATACCGATGAAGAAATAGTCTCTTCCGATATCATTGGCAGCCATTTCGGTTCGGTGTTTGATGCCACGCAAACGGAAATTACCGCCGTGGGCGATTTACAACTGGTGAAAACGGTCGCCTGGTACGATAACGAATATGGCTTCGTCACGCAGCTTATTCGCACCCTCGAAAAATTCGCTAAACTCTGACGCGCACAGGCGGAGGAAAAAACCTCCGCCTCTTTTACTCATTACGACTGTAAATAAACCACCTGGGTCTGCAGATATTCATGCAGGCCATGTTTACCATCTGCGCCGCCAATACCGGATTTACGCCATCCGGCGTGGAAGCCTTGCATAGCTTCGAAGTTTTCACGGTTGATGTAAGTTTCACCAAACTTCAGCCCTTTAATGGCTTTCATCGCGACGTTCAGATTTTGGGTATAGATTGATGAGGTCAGGCCGTAATCACTGTCATTAGCCATTGAGATAGCATCTTCCAGCGTGTCAAATGCGACCACCGGCAGAACCGGGCCAAAGGTTTCCTCATGCATAATCGACATTTCCTGGCGAACATCCAGCAGCAATGTCGGCGGATAATAATATCCTTTCCCGTCTACTGCTTTGCCACCCAACGCCACTCTCGCCCCTTCTTCTACTGCGCGCGCCACTTTTTGCTCGACCCTTTCCAGCGCCGCGGCGTTAATCAACGGCCCCATCGCAATGTCGTTGCGTTCAGCGGGGTTACCAAATTGAACCGCCTGCATCGCTTCACCCAGCCGATTGACGAACTGATCATAAATGCCTTTCTGTACATAAACACGTTCTGCACAGTTACACACTTGCCCACTATTAATGACGCGTGAATCAACGATGGCTTTGACTGCCAGTTCAAGATCGGCATCGTCCATTACGATAGCTGGTGCTTTACCACCCAATTCCAGGCACACTTTGGTGATGTTTTTCGCCGCAGTCGCCATAATCTTCTCACCTGCAGAGACGCTGCCTGTCATACTGACCATTGCGACCTTTGGGTTACCCGCCAGTTCTTGCCCAACGGTTTCACCACGCCCCAGTACAAGGTTAAACACGCCGCGCGGAAGGCCTATTTCATCGACGATTTTGGCGAATGCAATCGCATTGTTTGGCGTAAATTCACTGGGTTTAATGACGATGGTATTACCGGTCAAAAGAGCGGGAGCCATTTTGCGGGCAATGAGGAAGAACGGGAAGTTCCACGGCAGAATGCCGGTAGTCACACCAAGCGCACGTTTAAACAAAAGAATATTTTCTCCTGGACGATCGCTTTGAATAATCTCGCCCTCGTAACGCCGTGCCCACTCCGCCATGTAATCGATATAGTCGGCAGTAAAAGCCACTTCGACTTCAGCCAGCTGCTGGATCTTGCCCCCTTCTTCAACAATCAGCGCACTGATTTCACTGGCGCGTTCGCGGATGCCGGCGGAGATTTTGCGCAACCAACTGGCGCGTTCAATAGCAGGCAACGCTTCCCATTCTGGTTGTGCACGTTCTGCTGCATCGATTGCCTTACGGGCATCCTCGGCCTGACCATCGGGTATGCGGGAAATGACAGCCTCTGTAGCAGGGTTTACCACATCAATCCATGCGTCTCCACGCCAGGTAACAAACTGTCCATCGATATACATAGGATGTTGAACGGGTACTGACATGGGCGACTCCTGTGATTTATATGTTTGTTTTCGGTGAATGCATTGTTAATTAACATCAATCATCAGAGAGACGGCATCGTGAAAGGACAATTCTGTGAAGGGCTTCATAAAAACAAGTGTAAAAGGAATAAAAGGCAGAAATAAAAGTCAGGAGTCATGCCCGTTTGCAAACAAGTGGTTCACAAACGGGCAATTTTTAACGTAACGAGCGACTTTCCATCGCCTCGATGAGCACCGCATCATGTTTCAGCGTTTGCCATGCATGGATGACTTCTGCCGGAAAATCAACGTGAACGATAAAATCTCGCCCGCGGGGACCGTAGCCATCGCTATCATCGCGTAAACGCGGCAGCTCGCCAGTGAGTAGTGAGAGATAACGCTCAACCGGCCATAATCCTTGTAACTGATTAATAAAGATTACACTGTCTGCGTTATTTCCTAACTGAGGAACGAATCCGGGATAACTTAACCAGCGTGGTGCATCGGGATTGTCCCCAGTCATACGGCGGAACGTCGCCATCGTGCGCCGCTGCATGGTGGGGTCCTGAACAACGATAGCCGTATGAACTCGTTCTACGGCCTGATTCAATAGCGCGATGCTAAAGCGTGCGTTTTCACCGCAGTTTGTTGACTGGTCTTCAATCCAGATTTTTTCATGCGGAATGTGCCAGAACTGATGAGCGATATCCGCCAGGATGGTCGCTTCTGCTCTGCCAGTGGTGCGGATAGTGTTGTAGTGCGGATGCTGTGCGATGGCGCTATACAAAAAAGTTGTCGAGTGACCGATACCACCACTAATCAGTAAAGGAATTTGCTGATCGCGAGCAATCTTACATGCCGCGTCGATAGTCGGCATAACCGCATTGCCTGCAAGGATCACGCAATCGGCCTGATACGGCACCTCACCGGAGAAATCATCCTGCGCCAGCCACTGTCCGATAACATTTATGGCATCTATAGTTGCCGGCGAAAGCGTCGGAAACGGGGTAATGTTCATGGTTCCTCCTTATCGTTCCCTTAAGAATACTGCGTGAGATAATAGTGAGAAGCGGAGCACTCTGAAAGGAGGAAGTCGTATGTCCTTAACCGCCACTCCGCAAGCCTGACATATCTTTTAAGGAAATGCTGTAGATAAACATTATTCATCTTGCAGCAGAGAATTGTATTTTTCTGAATTCCTGAATTTTTACCCTTACCGTTTTAGAATTAATAAAAAACCCGGCGCTAAATGCTTACCGGGTTTTTTCTTTATCAGGCAAATAGCAGGGTTAACCGCTAATCTGCTCCATCGCCTGCAAAATACGCTTATCTGAAATCGGATAAGGCGTACCAAGTTGTTGAGCGAAGTAACTAACGCGCAACTCTTCTATCATCCAACGGATCTCTTTCACGTCTTCATCCTCACGACGTGCGGGCGGCAGTTTGTTGATCCATTGCTGCCACGCCTGCTGGACGTTTTCGACTTTCAGCATCTGAGCACGGTCGCGATGTGGATCAACCGCCAGTTTTTCCAGCCGTTTTTCAATCGCCTGCAAATATCGCAGCGTGTCGCCCAGCCGTTTGAAGCCGTTACCAGTGACAAAACCGCGATATACCAACCCGCCCATCTGCGCTTTAATGTCAGAAAGCCCCAGTGCCATGGTCATATCCACCCGCCCTTTCAGACGTTTGTTGATATTGAACACCGCAGTGAGGATTTGCTCGACCTGCTTCGCAATATCCACCACCGTGTCATTCAGTTCGGCGCGCACTTTTTCATGCAGCGCAGCAAAGCCTTCTTCCGTCCAGACCGGGCCACCATTGGCGTCGATCAATTGATCCACACCGCAGGAGATACAGTCGTCGATCAGCTCCAGCACTTTGCCATACGGGTTAAAGTACAGTCCCAGCTTGGCTTTGTTCGGTAACTTTTCATGTAAATATTTGATTGGCGATGGAATATTCAGCAGCAGTAGACGGCGAAGACCGTTCCACATTGCCTGCTTTTGCTCCAGCGGGTTATCAAACAGTTTGATCGCCACACTGTCGCGCTCATCCACCAGCGCCGGCCACGCCTTCACTTTGTAGTTGCCACGCTTCTGTTCGTAGCTTTCCGGCAGCTGACCAAAACTCCAGATATGTAAGCCGCTCTGCTCGATACCGTCATCCGCCACCGCAGATAGCGTTTCCTGCACTTTGCCTTTCAGCGCATCTTTCAGATCTTGTAGCGAGCGCCCTTCTTTTAGCTTCTTGTTTTTGTCATCCACCACGCGGAAGGTAATTTTCAGGTGATCAGGCACCTGATCCCAGTGCCAGTCTTCGCGGTCAACGGTAACGCCGGTCATCCGCCGTAACTCGCGCTCAAGGCTGTCGAGCAACGGTAACTCCAGCGGTTTGACGCGGCCTAAAAACGCTTCGGCATAGTTTGGCGCGGGTACAAAATTACGGCGTACCGGTTTCGGCAACGATTTAATCAGAGCAATCACCAGTTCGCGGCGCAGACCGGGGATCTGCCATTCAAACCCGCTTTCCTCAACCTGGTTAAGTAACGGCAGCGGAATATGTACGGTCACACCGTCAGCATCCGCGCCGGGCTCAAACTGATAGCTCAAACGCAGCTTGAGATTGCCCTGATGCCAGAAGTTCGGGTAATCCAGCTTGCTGATTTTTTCTGCGCCCTCTTTGATCAACATGCTTTTTTCAAAGTTGAGCAAATCAGGGGTTTCGCGGCTGACTTTTTTCCACCAGCTGTCGAAGTGACGAGCGGAGATTACATCGTGGCTGATGCGCTGGTCGTAGAACTCAAACAACGTTTCGTCATCAACCAGAATATCGCGGCGACGTGATTTGTGTTCCAGCTCTTCCACTTCGGCCCGCAGTTTCAGGTTTTCACGGAAGAATGCGTGACGCGTCTGCCAGTCACCTTCCACCAGCGCATGGCGAATAAAGAGTTCACGGCATAACGCCGGATCGATCTGGCTGTAGTTGACCTTGCGCGCGGCAACAATCGGCAAACCATAAACAGTGACTTTTTCCGTTGCCATCACCGCGCCCTGCGCCCGTTCCCAGTGAGGTTCGCTGTAGGTGCGTTTAATCAAATGCTGAGCGACAGGCTCCACCCATTCCGGGTCGATACGCGCAGCAATGCGCCCCCACAGGCGGCTGGTTTCTACCAGTTCCGCCACCATTACCCATTTCGGCGGTTTTTTGAATAAACCAGAACCGGGAAAGATGGAGAAACGCGCGTTACGTGCGCCGGTATATTCTTGTTTATCGGCATCTTTCATGCCGATATGGGAAAGTAAACCCGTCAGCAACGCAATGTGAATTTCGCGATACTCCGCCGGTTCGCTGTTAACCGGAATGCCAAGTTCTTTCACCACCTGGCGCAACTGGGTGTAGATATCCTGCCATTCGCGCACGCGCAGATAGTTGAGATAATCGGTACGACACAGGCGACGGAAGGCGTTGGAAGAAAGCGCCTTTTGCTGCTCGCCAAGATAATTCCACAGATTCACAAACGCGAGGAAGTCAGACTCTTTGTCGTGGAAGCGACGATGTTTTTCGTCCGATGCCTGCTGTTTATCCATCGGACGCTCGCGCGGATCCTGAATGGAAAGCGCGGACGTGATAATCATCGCCTCACGCACGCAGCCATGTTTTTGCGCTTCCAGCACCATACGCGCCAGACGTGGATCGACAGGCAACTGCGAGAGCTGGCGACCGAGCGGCGTCAGTTTATAGGCGCTGGCCTGTTCATCCGTGGTGATCGCGCCCAGTTCTTCGAGCAGACGCACGCCATCCTGGATATTGCGTTTATCCGGTGCTTCGACAAACGGGAACGCAGCGATATCGCCCAGCCCCAGCGCGGTCATCTGCAAAATAACCGAGGCCAGGTTGGTACGCAGAATCTCCGGATCGGTAAACTCCGGGCGCGAAAGGAAATCGTCTTCGGAATAGAGACGAATACAGATCCCTTCGGACACACGCCCACAGCGGCCTTTACGCTGATTGGCAGACGCCTGCGAAATGGGTTCAATCGGCAAACGCTGCACTTTGGTGCGATAGCTGTAGCGGCTGATACGTGCTGTACCGGGGTCGATAACGTATTTAATCCCCGGTACGGTCAGCGAGGTTTCCGCGACGTTGGTCGCCAGCACAATGCGCCGTCCGCTGTGCGACTGGAACACGCGGTTCTGTTCGCTGTTCGAAAGCCGCGCATAAAGCGGCAAGATTTCGGTATGACGCAGATTTAGCTTGTTCAGCGCATCGGCGGTATCGCGAATTTCCCGCTCACCACTCATAAAGATCAGAATGTCGCCAGGGCTTTCCTGACTCAGTTCGTCTACGGCGTCAAAAATCGCCTGCAACTGATCGCGCTCGGTGTCGTCGGCTTCTTCAACAATCGGTCGATAGCGCACTTCCACCGGATAGGTCCGACCGGAGACTTCGATAATCGGCGCATTATTAAAGTGGCGCGAAAAGCGTTCCGGGTCGATAGTCGCGGAAGTGATAATGATTTTTAGGTCAGGACGCCGCGGCAGCAACTCTTTCAAATAGCCGAGCAGAAAATCGATATTCAGGCTGCGTTCGTGTGCTTCGTCAATAATGATGGTGTCGTACTGCATCAGCAGGCGGTCTTGCTGGATCTCCGCCAGCAGGATACCGTCGGTCATCAGCTTGACCATCGTGTTATCACTAACGTGATCGCTGAAACGCACTTTGTAACCGATGCAACCGCCCGGCTCCGTTTTCAGCTCTTCCGCAATACGGTTCGCCACCGTTCTTGCCGCCAGGCGACGCGGCTGGGTATGGCCGATCAGCCCTTTAATCCCGCGCCCCAGCTCCATACAGATTTTCGGTAACTGAGTCGTTTTACCAGAACCCGTTTCCCCGGCGACGATCACCACCTGGTGATCACGAATCGCTTCGAGAATGTCCTGTTTTTTCTGACTAACCGGTAAATTGTCAGGATAAGTAATTTCCGGTCGTGCCGCTTCACGCAGCAGGACTTTCCCTGCCGCCTGGTCAATCTCTTTCGCCATCTCCTGGAAAATGGCCTGTTGTGCATCAGGATTTTTAACCTTCTTAACACCGTGCAGACGCCGAGAAAAACGCAGTCTGTCGCGCAGCATCAGCGAATCCAGCCGCTGCTGCAAGGCCGTAAAGGTCAATTTTTGTTGTTCTGTCATAACGTTAGTGGGCAGTAGTCTGCCTGATTAATTTTCTTTTAAATGATAGATATAGAGTACCACATCGCGGCTTTCTATGCGTTGTTCAATAAATTCGAACATAGGCTTCGATTTATTGCGCTATCTCTGTGGCAGGATTGTGAATAAAGTGTCAGCAAGCAACGGGGCATCGCCCATTCAAACATCTATAAGGAAACACCATGAGCAAGGTATTAGTTCTTAAATCCAGCATCCTGGCAGGGTACTCTCAGTCTAATCAGTTGTCCGATTATTTTGTTGAACAATGGCGCGAAAAGCACTCCGCTGATGAAATCACCGTTCGCGACCTGGCTGCAAATCCGATTCCGGTACTGGATGGCGAACTGGTTGGTGCACTGCGTCCGAGCGATGCGCCGCTGACTCCGCGTCAGCAGGAAGCTCTGGCGCTTTCCGATGAGCTGATTGCCGAGCTGAAAGCCCACGACGTTATCGTTATTGCGGCACCGATGTATAACTTCAACATCTCAACTCAGTTGAAAAACTATTTTGACCTGGTTGCACGCGCAGGCGTTACTTTCCGCTATACCGAGAACGGTCCGGAAGGTCTGGTAACGGGTAAAAAAGCCATCGTTATTACCAGCCGCGGTGGGATCCACAAAGATGGACCAACGGACCTGGTGACGCCGTATCTGTCCACGTTCCTCGGCTTTATCGGCATTACCGATGTGAAATTTGTCTTCGCCGAAGGGATCGCATACGGTCCGGAAATGGCAGCGAAAGCGCAGTCTGACGCGAAAGCGGCCATCGACAGCATTGTTGCTGCATAACCGGACACGATCTTGATGTGGACTGTAGTTCAGTCCACATCTCAATCCACTTACCTGTTTTCCCATAATTTCAGCATCGCTTTGTGATCTTCCTTAAGCACAATATGCGAACGTCTGGCTCGAATATAACTAATCGCTTCATCAACGGTTTTACAGTGTCCGTAACATAACAACCATGCCGCCACTACCAGCGCACTGCGCGATAATCCCAACGCGCAATGGACCAGAACGCTGCCTTGCTCTTCGCGTAATGTTTCCAGCATCGCCACGGCCTGTCGGAGCTCCCCCTCTTCCGGAACCACCAGATCCAGCATCGGTACACAGAAATAGAGTCGATCTTTTGTCGCTCGTCCCCGAGGGAATTCAAAGGTGACGTCCAGAACCGCATTCTGTGCCGGAATATGTCGTGGAAACGCCCCTAAATAAACACCAGCAGTCATTTTGCTCACCGGCTCCAGGCGACGACAAAACCAACGCATAGACAGCCACATCCCGATGCGCCAGGGCAATGTCAGCCAGTAAACGGCGGGCGGGAGTTTCCCCTGACTATCTTTCCCTGTTGTTATCGCGCCAAGCCCACCGTACCCACGGCCAATAATGAGTAGCGATAATACTGGCCAACATAACCAGACTGACCACCATAACTGAATCATCACCATTAGCTCCATCAACACAATGCACGAGCCCGCGCCTACGACATATGGCAGTGCTATTTTGATTCGACGTTGATCAGGTTTCTGATAATTCCAACGACGATCGACGGGCACCATCCAGTCAATCAACATACCTACCGCCAGCCCTGTGATGACATCAATAAAATGATGCTGCCAGGTCGTCAGAGTAGAAATAGCGATGAGTAAAAACCATCCGCCACAGACTTTACGCCACCTCTCAGCCAGATGCTGACGAAAGTGACGCCAAAGTAGCCAGCAGAGAATAATATGCAGCGAAGGAGGCTGGTTATAAGGCAGATCAAACAGTTCAAGTTGCGAAAATAGCCATCCCGTCACCCCACTCACTTCAGGACGGATAAAACTAAACTTCAGCGGATAGAGCAAAAAACCGCAGCAGGCCATTACCGTTGCCAGAATAAGCCGGTGGACAAGTCGGCGCTGTTCGAATGTCGTGCTACAAACGAACAGCGAAAATCCATATAAAAGATCCAGACTCCAGTAAGGAACAATAGTCCAGGGAAGAAAAGGGATCGCCGTTTCCCAACCGAATACCTGACTGGGGATATCATGGCTGTTAAGGTCCTGAACCGCGGTGAACTGATTAAGAGATCCATAGGTGAAGAAGAAAAAAGGGGCCAGCAACAATAACCAGCCAGCGCCTTGTAGCAATACGTTCCGACGTTCAGTTATCACGACGCACCGCCATCGAAACCGTAAAAATACCCCACTCATCAATCCGTTGTGTGCATTTATCAAATCCGGCATCACGCACGAGTGAATCCATCTCCCCTTGCGAACGCACGCGCATCACCCACGGTTTACCATCTTTATGACTGGTTAACACCCCGGCAATCAGCTCCAGTTGTGGGTGCCACGGCTGCCCAGTGTAGATGAGAATGCCACCCGGTTCGATGGCATTGGCAAGACCTGCGAGTGAGTTTTTTACCTGCTCATTTTCGGGAAACAGCTCATACAGTCCAGAGACAATTGCCAGCGTAGGCCGCGGAGTTAACGCGCTGAGTTCCTCCGGGTTAAACGCATCGCCCTGTTCAAAACGCACCCGCCCAGACATTCCCCGTTGGGCAATCATCGCTTGCCCCTGTGCAACATTTAACTCACTGTAATCACGTAACAAAATATCGCTTACGGCAGGCTCGTTTGCCAGCGCATCCAGTACATAGCGCCCATGCCCTGCGGCAATGTCAACCACGCGGACGGCTAAACCTTTGGCGTGGAGATCGGCAACGGCTTGTTTAATCAGTATTTGTAAATGGGTTTTACGCTGGCGAATACCGCGCCAGCCAATACTGTTCAGGTAGATTTTGTCAATTAAGCGCCCGAATGCGTTACTGCCTTGCGGTTGATTTTGATAGACATAATCCAGGGAACTGCCTGAATCAAAGCCGGTGCTCATTCCGAGATGCAGGCCCGCAGAGTGCGCCCCGAACAATTTCATCGCCTTTCGCATAAAGCGATACGCCAAATCAACCGGCGATAATGGCACGGGTCCACCTGAAAGGAGCCGCCAGCGATCCGCTGATGGTCCAGTGCGGTCTTCATGCTGATAATCAAATTTTTGTGACTTGTTAGCATATAAACGACGAATAAAGCTTTGCATTTTTTCAAATGCCTGCGCCCTGTTCTCTTCACCCAACGTGTCGTGATAAAAGCCTGGCAGCAGATGCAGCTCTTTCAGAGGGCTACGTAATCTCTGATAAAAATCAATCTGCGGTTGGCGATGCACCACATAGTCATCGCCTGATATCAGAAGTTGCGTGGGGAGCGTAATCGCCGCCGCATCTCTAATAATACGTTCAGACGTTTTATAGAGATCGAGCAAGATATTGACGGCAATCGCCCGTGTGATCAGCGGATCATTATTGAAACTCGCCACCCGTTGCCGATCGTGGGTCAAATAGCGTCCTTTCACATAGGAATTAATAAAAAACAGACCACGCAGACGATGCCATAACGCCAGCGCAGGACGTGCCAGCGGCACATACAATTTAACCTTAAAGGCCGGAGAAGCCAGCACCAGCCCGCGAATTGCAGGCGCATAATCATGAACCCATGTGGCAACCAGCACTGCGCCGACGCTTTGCGCGATCACTACCACCTCATCCAGTCCGACCTGGCTATTGCTGGCAGCAAAACGAACAAATTCATCGACATCCTGCACTGAACGCGCAAGAGATGGGCTATAACCACGCGCCCCCGAAGTTTGTCCATGCCCTCGGGCATCCCAGGCATAAAAAGCAGTATCTGGCATCGCCAGTTCATCAACGATATGTTGTAGACGACCAGAATGTTCATGGCCACGATGAAATAAGACGATGACCTTTTTCGCCCCGGGCTGTAAAGCGGGCCAGTGCCGATAAAACAACGCTGTATTATCACTGGTGGTAAAAAAATGTTCCCCAGAGATGCGTGAATTTTCCATTTTCTCTATTTTCCTTCAGTAACAGCAGTAGCGTATAAAATAAAAAAATACCGGAGCGGTGAAAATTAATGAGTCAATCCTGTCAAGGAGTCCGCCATGTCCTGGTAATAGTTTTCCACTATCTTTAACACCAATATCTCGTTTGATGGCTGACATCACTACATCGCCGCAAAAACCACTAATACCAATTAACAAACCCGCTAATAATGCCTGTGATGTATTTAGCGGTGTCAGCAACGGTCCAATAATCAGTGACGCAATCATGGTGGTGATGACGCCCCCCACCAGACCTTCCAGCGTTTTTCCCGGGCTGACTTTGGGGACCACTTTTCTTCTGCCGCAGGATTTCCCCCATAAATACTGTGCAATATCGTTTGACTCGGTTAACGCCAAAAGAAATAACACCAGTAACGCCCCGCCCTGGATATTCATGGATGGAAACATTAATAACCAGGCGGCATGACTCAAGGCGAAAACGGTCATTATCCAGCCCCAAAAAATAGCGCTCACGGTATGCAGAAAACCGGAGGGTTCACCCACAAAAACTCGCCAGGTGGCTAATATCAGAAACCCAGACAAAGGTATAAATAACAGAAACAGCTCAAAGCAATTAAAACCGATAAGCAAATAGTTAAGAGGAATAACCCAATATAACCACCGCGGAAAATGTATGGATATAAGCGTACAATATTCTTTCAATGCCAGAAAACTTATCAGCGCAAAAAACGTCAACGTCATCCAGCGTGGACCTGAAATCACCAGTGAAAAACAAATGACGATGCCCCACCAGGTACGAATACGTAATGTAACCTCACCCCCTTTTCTCTCCGGTAACCGCCATAGCAGAAAACGGTTTATCAGCGTTGCTAAAATTAACAACGCGAAAAGTGTTGCCAGAGATTTTTCCAGCATTATCTTTCAGCACTCATAAAAAGCACACTCCGACAACGATTAATCGCAGTCCAGAGAAGCAGAATTGAAGCAATGCTCCATAAAAGATTATTCCATTGCATCCACTGTGGATAAATGGAAACGGCCAGCCCCCACAACCCAAATATTAACGCACGATCGCTTTTGCCGAATGGACCGGCATAACTGCGAATACCGTTAATTGTCTGCGCGAGTAAACCACAAAACTCAGTCAATATGGTGCAAAATAACATGAGTATTACGAGTGATGCGTTACTTTCCGGTAAAAATAAAAACGGTAAATAGAGCGCAATATCGGAAATAACATCGCCAGTTTCATTCAAAATCGCCCCCAGACGTGTTTGCTGATTGCACTCACGCGCCAACATGCCATCCAGCGCATTGAGCGCCATACGGATAAAAAGCACGATGGGCAATAGCAAAAAGAGGATGGGTTGTGCCACCAACACCAACAGCAATCCGGTAAGAAGAGAAAGCGCCAGTGCAGCAAGAGTGATGTGATTCGCTGTAACGTGGTGCTTGTAAAGCCAAAACATCGTCGGCCTTAACAGCGACTGAAAGAGCGGTTTTATCTGGTAGAGCGTCATTATCAATCCTTGATAATTCGGTTTGCGCTATGGTGCATCAATTCCCCTGACGGAGATATCGCAACACGCCGCTTCATTAAAAATTCAGAATATATCAAGGTATTGGGGACTCACTGTCAGGAATAATTATCCCCAATTAATCAAAGGGTTAAGAAATATTACGTTGTGGATCAATACAACTCATCAAGTTTTCTCATCGCTTGTTCCCGTATTGCGCGCGTCTTACCGTTAAGCGCCAGCTGGCGGACTAAATCCAGTTCAGGGTTAACAAGCTCTAACGCCAGCAAAGGATCACGTTTCAGCCTCGCCTTTAATACATCAACTGGAAAACGGGGATTATTCATCGCCACAATCCACCACTCGGGATCAATTTCTGCCGCCAGTACTGCAGGCGGTGTGTGGCGGTTGTTAAGTGCGCCGAACTTGAAAAATGTGAGATTGCTTTTCGCCAGTGTACTCCACCATATACGATCCGGTTGTTTTGCCAGTACATCCAGTTGTGCTAACGCATCGGGGTCGAGTGCATAATAGACGCGTAATGCTTCATCAACCTGCGCACGGGAGCTGTTTTCCTGCCTCAGAAAAAACTTCGCCCAA
Organism: Escherichia sp. SCLE84; assembly: GCF_012584495.1. NCBI lineage: Bacteria > Pseudomonadati > Pseudomonadota > Gammaproteobacteria > Enterobacterales > Enterobacteriaceae > Escherichia > Escherichia sp. SCLE84. The sequence goes on from NZ_CP051430.1 coordinate 832,165, forward strand.
ATATCATTGCGTGGCGTATTTTGCTGTAATTCCTTGAGGACAACAGCGGGTAAATTATCCCAACTAACTAATGCACTCTCTAAAAAGTCCCAGTCTTCCAAACGTATCAGGGCTGTGGCATTTAATAGCATCTGATCATCAACTTCACCGTGGCTGATAAGCTCAGACAAAATCATATCAGCGCTGGTTTCATACGCAGCTGAATCTGCTTTCGGATTATTTTTCCGATGCGATAAAGCACGTTGCCAAATTTTTTGTTTCATCGACGTGCTCAGATACTGATTTTTCGCCAGATTACTCCACCCCTCAGGATCGTTGAAACGTGTCAATAACCGTTGTAGAGCAGCGTCAGAGTGAATTACCTGCATATCCCGACAGCAAAAGTAGGCAGGGGATTTTTTCTCCATCCTTTTAACAAAATTAAACTGTAAGTTATCTGGCAATGCTAAAAATAACACACGTATTAGATCATCGTCATTCTCGAATTTTTGGTATAAATAGGCTGCAACTTTGTCACTCTCTTGTGGCGTCATCCGCAATAATTGACCATGGTGTTTCATCTCTGCCAGCTTGAACGCTAAGCTTGTGACAACATTGTTTGATGAATCGTTCGCCAACTGCATTGCCTGATTGTAGGTGAGTTGTCCTCCAGCACCGACCTGACGAATAGAGGAATCATCACTGCGGATATAGCCATCAATAATGGATTCAGGCAATAACCACGCATCTTTATAAAGCTCCTGAATGATCATATCCCAATCTCTTTTCGCCAGAGTCATTACGATATCCAGAGGGAGATTTTCACGTAGCGCAAGATTCAACGGACCGACACCATCAGGTAGACGACTCATTCGCGTCATTATTTCGACAGAGAGCGGTTCACGGTCGAGCAACCCCAGAACAACAGGCTGGTAACCCAATTGCTGATCGGTCAACTCCAGAATCTCATTGTCAGGCATATATCTCGCCATACTTTCAATCGTTTGTTCATCATTGCTATTAATAAGTTGTTTGCGTAGGTTAGCTGAAATTCCTTTAAGCCTTGGGAGAGTTCGGATTATGGCAAGATCAAATGTCGCAATATCTCGTCCTTCAAATGCAGCAACGTTGCCTTCATCCAGCATTTGCAATTCCTGCACTAACTCAGGAGAAGGCTTAGGGCGAAACAGCGCTTCTTTTTTCATCTGATTACAGACATTCCCTGCCATGCGAATATTGCTTCGCTTAAAAATTTCTTTCAGAGCATCTTCATCATTTATTAGACCCCAATAATATGCATCAGGATTTATTATCATCAGCGCTTTTTTGACATTTTCAGTGTCATTTTTGTCACTCGCACGGACCATGAATTCACTATTTGTCGAAGACGCAACAATAGGTGCAATTATGTCATTGATAAATATCCCACGCGCATTAATACTCCCCTTAATCGTAGACGGATTATCGTAATATGAGTCGATAAATACCAGTCCACTTGCATTTATCGAACCGGTAATTAACAGTGGTGAATCCGTAACTATATTCGTTGCCGTCACGTTACCGAGAATAACCCATGGATTAGAAAGAGAGAAAGTGGAAATATTACCTTTGACTGTCAAATTACCAAGAACAATCAATTTTTGATTACTCTCTATATTACCTTCTACCACTAAATCGCCACGATGCACTTTCCAGTCCGATGCAGATAAACCGAAGGGGACAAGATTCACGCTACTGTTGATAGCTTGTTCAACTTGTTGTTTATCTTCAGCGGTAGCCGCAGAAAAAAATGGTTCAATATCAACTGTATTTGCAACACATCGAAGTTCCGCCTGTACTGGAAGACTCAGCATAAACAGGGGAAGTAAACCTATCCAGCCGCAAATCCTGGCCTTAAACATATGCACTCCATGCCATTAAAAAAGAAACAAAAGGGAAATGCATCTTTCCCTTTTGTATATTCGTTATTCTCGCGAAATACCATCCAACGTAGACAACACTTCCTCAGAAAGATGCAATTTTTCAGCAGCCATATTCTCCCGTAAATGCGCAACAGAAGACGTCCCTGGGATCAGCAAAATATTCGGTGAACGTTGTAACAGCCACGCCAGCGCCACCTGCATGGGTGTTGCACCCAGGCTCGCAGCAACATCCGACAGCGTAGAGGATTGCAGCGGTGTAAAGCCCCCGAGCGGGAAGAACGGCACGTAGGCAATGCCGTCACGAGCCAAAGCATCAATCATTGCGTCATCAGCACGATGAGCAATGTTGTATTCGTTCTGCACACAGACGATTTCGGCAATCTTGCGCGCCTCTGCAACCTGCGTCGGTGTGACGTTGCTTAGGCCAATATGTTTTACCAGGCCTTGTTGTTGCATCTCTGCCAGCACGGTCAGGCTGGCTTCAATCGATCCTTCCGCTGGGCCATGACCATCCCCCATCATAATGCGCAAGTTAACCACATCCAGTACGTCCAGCCCGAGATTACGTAGATTATCGTGCACCGCTTTTTGCAGCTCTGCCGGAGAAAATGCGGGCAACCAGGATGCGTCCTCTCCACGCCGCGCACCAATTTTAGTGACAATTGTCAGGTCGTCAGAGTAAGGATAAAGCGCTTCGCGGATAATCTGATTGGTGACGTGCGGACCATAAAAGTCGCTGGTATCAATGTGATTGACGCCCAATGCCAGCGCCTCGCGCAGCACGGTTATAGCGACGTGGCGATCTCTTGGGGGACCAAAAACCCCAGGACCTGCCAGTTGCATCGCGCCATAACCAAGACGGTTAACGGATTTTGTACCGAGAGTAAATGTATTGCTGCTCATCGCACCCTGCCCTGTAATAAAACGGATTGAGAAAAATCAGTATAGAAACGAAAAGAGATAAATAATGCGAAGGCGTAAACAAGATTACTGGATGAGTTGCTCTATTGTCCTGAAAGACACCAAAACAAAACGCGTAAAGCGCCGCATTCGGCAATAAAAAAACCGCAACCTGTATCAGCGTTGCGGTTTAGGTATCACATGCTAAAAATTAGAACGTTCAGTATCTGGACGTTACTGTTTCGGTCGCAGATTCTCATCAAATACCAGGCGTTTCCTGCCAGGTTCAACTTCCCGCAATGGTTCGACTTGATGTAACGTCTGCTTACAGCGTGTCACCAGCACCTGATACTCATGCGTACCCTGCTTTTTCCATGCCAGCTCCTGCTCACTAAGCTCACGAATCAGTTTCGCCGGGCTGCCGACAATCAGGTAATTGGCAGGCATTTCTGCTTTGGCTTTCACAAATGCGGATGCGCCAACAATGCTGTTCTCGCCAATCACCGCACCATCCATCACTACCGCGTTCATTCCCACTAATGCATTGCGGCGGATAATGCAGCCGTGAAGGATAGCGCTATGACCAATATGCCCATCTTCTTCAACGACAGTATCCTGCTCGAGAAAACCGTGCATAACGCAATTATCCTGAATGTTCGCGCCATCTTTCACCACGATACGACCAAAATCGCCACGCAGGCTGGCATTTGGCCCAACGTAAACACCCTTGCCGAGAATAACATCGCCGATCAATACCGCTGTCGGATGGACAAAACTCTCTTCTGGCACAACCGGAGTCAGACCGTCTATCTGATAAATTGGCATAACGCCTCCTGTTCAATATTCAAACCGCCAAAACGTTGAAAATACAGGCTACCCGGCGAAGGCAGTTCACCGACCGAGGTTTCACCTTTTTCACTAACGAACGCTAAAGCAGCAGGCGCTACGCGCTGATAAATGTTGATACACAGCTGACGCGCCGTATGCCCTGCCCAGTGAGCCGGAAGCAACTCCTCCGGCAACAAAGGGTCTTTAAGGACGACACGGCGATAAAAATGGATCAGTAAAAGCTGAATATGAAATGCACGCTCCGGGGTTAACTCGTCTGCTGCCTCTTTTAACAGCTGCACCAACGGGCGGAATGACTGAATAAAGGTTTCGTACATGGCATTTTGTTCAGTTAAATGCCAGCACTCTTCTACTCTGGCACGCAGTGCTGCACGAGAAAGCGCCAGTGGTATTTGCGCTTCAAAACAAATCACGTTATCCGCCACACCCGCTTCATGCAAAAGTGTCTGTACATCGGCCAGTTTTTGCGACGGCGATGCCATCAGGCTGGGTGCCAGTGCGCCAAAACCTTGCCAGATCAACTGCTTTTTGACATCAGCCAGCGTTGATTTATCTAAACCTTCCGAAAGCAACAGGAGCCATTTACCATCCCATGCAGGTTGCTCTGCGCGATAAATTTTACTTTCTGCCCGTCGCGTCAGGCGCAAGCCTTTATCACTGAGGCTATAGAAACTGCGTCGCCCGATGCGGGAAACATCCAGCCAGCCTTCTTTATTAAGACGAAACAAAGCGGTGCGCACGAATCGCTCACCAAATCCCAGCCCTTCCAGTAAAGCAGCCAGACTACCCAGCCAGATTTCACCACCACGATGGGAAAGCGAATCACCATACAGAGAGGAGATCAAAGATGTGCCACTGACAGGAACAGCGTTTACAGCATGTTGGATAAAAGTATCAAGTTTACTCATTCGATTCAGTCTGTTGTTATTGTTGTGATTTATGAATCATAGCACAGGTCGTATCGACTTCTGGCCCTGGCGCTTTACCCCACCCGGGCCAGACGACACATCAGGCACCAACAATATTGCGCAGATCAAACACCCGACACGCCTTGCCTTCTGAACGCGGGATACTGCCACAGTTAACGATCATCACATCGGTAGAGATCCCCACCATCGACTTAATCCGATGGCGCAGCTGGTGGCATACCTGGCAACGCTGCTCATGCGTCAATGTCAGGCTACTTTCTTTCAACTCCACTTTCACAGAAAGTGAATCAAGATGCCCCCGGCGGTTCACCTCCAGTTGGTAATGCGGCGATAAATGTTCGAATTTGACAATCTCTTCTTCCAGTTGTGACGGAAAGACATTTACACCGCGAATAATCAACATGTCATCGCTGCGTCCGCTGATGCGATCCATGCGGCGCATAGTCCGCGCCGTTCCTGGTAACAGTCGGGTTAAATCACGCGTGCGGTAACGAATGACCGGCAATGCTTCTTTGGTCAGCGTGGTGAATAACAGTTCGCCATGTTCACCATCGGCAAGCGGTGTGCCGTCATGAGGATTAACAATTTCAGGATAGAAATGATCTTCCCAAATAGTTGGACCGTCGGTAGTTTCCAGACACTCCATCGCCACCCCCGGCCCCATCACTTCTGACAGGCCATAAATATCCAGTGCGGTGATCCCCAGGCGACGCTCAATTTCTTTACGCATGGCCTGTGTCCACGGCTCAGCACCAAACACGCCAACCCGCAGCGAGCAACCGCTGGCATCACCGCCCAACTGCCGCTCCAGCTCTTCAATCAGGTTAAGGCAATAAGATGGCGTAACCATGATCATATCTGGTTGAAAATCGCGGATCAGTTGCGCTTGTTTTTCCGTCTGCCCGCCAGACATCGGGATCACCGTAGCGCCCAGACGTTCGGCACCATAGTGCGCGCCCAGCCCACCAGTAAACAGGCCGTAACCATAGGCAACATGAATTTTGTCTTTGGGCGTGCCACCTGCCGCACGCAAGGAACGCGCTACAATATTGGCCCAGTTATCAATATCGTTTTGCGTATAGCCGACAACTGTCGGTTTACCTGTGGTTCCCGAAGAAGCATGAATGCGCACCACTTGTTCCATCGGCACGGCAAAGGTGTCGAAGGGATAGTTGTCGCGCAGATCCTGTTTGGTGGTACAGGGAAATTTACGCAGATCTGAAAGTTCCCTGAAATCATCAGGATGTACGCCTGCTGCGTCAAATTTGCGCCGATACATCGGGACATTTTCATACGCGTGTTTGAGCGTCCATTTCAGACGTTGTGTTTGCAACGCCTGTAACTCATCAACAGACGCGGTTTCAATCGGGTCAAGCTTTGTATTGGTTATCATTGTAGGGTACTCGCAGGTTGATATGCTCAAACACGCTCCAGAATCATGGCGATGCCCTGACCGACACCGATGCACATGGTGCACAATGCGTAACGACCGTTACGCCGATGCAGCTCATGGCTGGCAGCCAGTGCCAGGCGGGCACCACTCATTCCCAACGGATGGCCTAAGGCGATAGCGCCTCCGTTGGGGTTAACATGTGGGGCATCATCAGGCAGCCCCAATTCGCGTAGTACACCCAACGCCTGGGCCGCGAACGCTTCGTTCAGTTCAATCACGTCCATATCGTGAATACTCAGCCCCGCGCGTTCCAGCACCCGGCGAGTTGCAGGCACCGGACCAAGCCCCATCAGGCGCGGTTCCACCCCGGCGGTTGCCATGGCTACGATTCGCGCCCGCGGTGTCAGTCCTTGCGCTGCTGCCATCTGTTCACTGGCAATAATCAACGCAGCGGCTCCGTCATTCACCCCGGAGGCATTGCCTGCGGTAATCACCCCATTGGCACGAAATGGTGCTTTTAACCCACGTAACTGTTCCAGCGTCGTTTCCGGGCGCAGATGCTCATCATGTTGTATTTCTGTTACAACGCCTTTCTTGTTTTTCAACACAACCGGAACAATCTCCTCAGCCAGAATGCCTGAGGATTGCGCTTTTGCCGTACGTTGCTGACTGCGTAGCGCAAAACTATCTTGATCTTCTCGCGATATTTTTAACAGTTCAGCTACATTCTCTGCCGTTTCCGGCATGCTGTCAGTTCCAAATTGTTGAGCCATGAGCGGGTTCACAAATCGCCAGCCAATAGTGGTATCAAACATCTCAGCCTGACGAGAAAATGCACTGGTTGCCTTGCCCATAACAAACGGTGCCCGAGACATTGACTCCACGCCACCAGCGATCAGCAAATCGCCATCGCCCGCTTTAATCGCCCGTGCGGCGAACCCCAGTGCGTCCAGCCCGGAACCACACAAGCGGTTAATGGTTGTGCCGGAAACACTCTGCGGCAGCCCCGCCAGTAACGTCGCCATCCGGGCTACGTTACGGTTGTCTTCTCCCGCCTGATTAGCACAGCCGAGGATCACATCATCGATACACTCCGCATCGAGACGCGGGTTTCGCACCAGCAGCTCCCGCAAAGGGATAGCAGCCAGATCGTCAGCCCGAACACCTGATAATGCCCCACCATAGCGGCCAATTGGCGTACGAATTCCGTCACAGATAAAGGCTTCACGCATCAGGCTTCTCCTGTAATGGTGCCGCCGATGCGGTGAGATTTACCGCGAAACAGCGCAACCGTTTTTTGTTGTTGGTTAACAATTTCGATGTCGTAAACACCGGTTTGCTTGCCCTGATGACGTACCTGCGCAGTAGCAGTTAAGGTGTCTCCGGCAAAGCCTGGACGCAAAAAATCAATCGTGCAGGCAGAAGCGACGGCTGCCAGCCCCTGGCTATTGCAGGCGTAGGCAAAGGCAGTATCAGCCAGTGAAAATAGCTGCCCGCCGTGGCAACTTTGATGACCGTTAAGCATTTGTGCAGTGACGGTCATGGTCACTACAGCAAAGCCTTCATCCATTGAGATAATGTCGATGCCAAGCGCTTTGGCGCAGGCATCGTTCTCATACATTGCATGGGCATTTTGCCAGGCCTTATGACTCATAACCGCTCTCCAGAAGCGCTCGTTGGCGCAGCAATGAACATGGGCGATAGCGTTCTTCGCCATAGTGATGTTGTAGATTTTCCAGGAGCCTTAATATTCGCTGCCAGCCAAGTTGCGCTCCCCAGGCAAGCGGGCCATATGGATAATTCACCCCAAGACGCATGGCGGTATCGATATCCTGTTCAGAGGCCACGCCTTTTTGCAGCGCATCAAGGGCTTCATTGATGATCATTGCTACCGTTCGCCAAATCAGCATTCCTGGGTAATCTGCAATTTGCAGCACTGTTTTGCCCTGCTGTTGCAGGTAATAAATGGCCTTGCGGGTCGCTGAGTCCGGGTTCACCGCTGCCGCAGCAATGGTCACCACCTTGCCCGCCATTTTGTCGACCACTACCACCGGGCGTGCCAGTCGTATTGCCAGCGCCTGTGCCGTCTCGCCTTGTGTCTCAATCAATAAAACATCGTCAATTTCCGTGACGCCGTCACTTTTCTTTTCTACTTTCATTGGGCTAAAACTGTCGCTTACCGCTTCCAGGCCAACAACTGCCTCACGTTCCGCGCGCCAGTCGTACACGCCCAGCCCACTTTTCTTGCCCAACCGTCCACCAATCACCAGTTCCTGTTGCACCAGCGAAGGTAAAAAACGACGCTCCTGCCAGAAAGCGTTAAACACCGAACAGGTGACAGCAAAATTGACGTCCTGACCAATCAGATCGGTTAATTCCAGCGGCCCCATCGGGAAACCAGCGCCATCGCGAAGTGCAGCGTCAATCACTTCTGGTGCAGCAACCTGCTCTTCCAGTGCCCGCCAGGCCTCGGAATAATAAGGACGCGCCACACGGTTAACGATAAATCCAGGGGTCGAATGACAGCGCACAGGCTGCTTACCCCAACTCAACGTTAGTTCACACAACTGCTCAACAACTTCCGCTGCCGTTGCCAGCCCACTGACCACCTCCACCAACTTCATCACCGGTGCCGGGTTAAAAAAATGCAGCCCCGCAACACGTTCAGGATTTTTTACCTCCGCAGCAATCGCGGTTATAGAGATTGACGAAGTGTTAGTGGTCAATAGCGTTTGTGGCGGGCAAACTTCCGCCAGCTGTGCAAAGAGCGCTTTTTTGACTTCCAGACGTTCAGACGCCGCTTCAATGACCAGGTCCGCAGCTGCCAGCGCGTGAATATCGGTCACCGGGATCAGGCGTTTCAATGTGCGTTCACAGGTTTCAGCAGTCAGTTTTCCCCGCGTCACGCGTGAATTTAGCCGCGCGTGTATCCCGTCGATTGCGCGGGTCAGCGCTTCAGCAGAAATGTCATACAGTAAAACCTGATGTCCATGACTGGCGGCAACTTCAGCAATGCCAGCCCCCATGGTGCCGCTCCCAATCACTGCCACAGTTTGCACATTTATCATCATGCTATTTCCCCGTGAACTGCGGTGAGCGTTTAGCCAGGAACGCACTGACACCTTCACGATAATCTGCGCTCCGTCCGGCAAGTCGCTGATAGTCGCGTTCCAGATCCAGTTGCGTATCGAGCGTATTGGTTTCAGCGCTATTTATCGCTTGCTTGATAAGTCCAAGACCAAATGTCGGTTGTGTCGCCAGATGCCGTGCCAGCTGTTGCGCGGTATCTGCCAGCGTTTCATCATCAACAACCTGCCAGATCATCCCCCATTCGTGCGCCTGTTCAGCACTCAGTTGATTCCCCAGCAGTGCCAGCCCCATGGCGCGCGCTCGCCCAGCAACGCGTGGCAGTAACCAGGTTCCACCGCAATCGGGTATTAAGCCTAACTTACTAAACGCCATGACGAATTTTGCTGAACGGGCAGCAATAACGATGTCGCACCCCAGTGCCAGTGTTGCGCCTGCCCCTGCCGCCACGCCATTGACTGCACAGATCACCGGTTTTGGCAGTTTTGCCAGGCGACGTACCAGTGGGTTATAGAAACGTTCAACTGACATCCCTAAATCCGGTGCGGGGCCTGTGGGATCAACGTTACGATCGTTAAGATCCTGACCAGCACAAAATCCGCGCCCGGCACCTGTAAGTAACAGGCAACGGATAGTGTCGTCGCGCTCGACCTGTTTCAGGCACTCTGCCAGTTGTGCGTGCATCTCATCATTAAAACTGTTCAGGCGTTCCGGGCGGTTGAGCGTTAGTGTCATCACGCCCTTTTCTACATGACTGAGGATGAATTCCATCATTAGCGTCCTTTAAAGTCGGGCGTGCGTTTTTGTAAGAAAGCGGAGATGCCTTCATGACGATCTTCTGTTGCCGCCAGCAAGGTGAATAACTGTCGCTCCTGGGCAAGTCCGGCTTGCAAAGCCACTTCCTGCGACTGGCGCAGCGCTTGCTTTGCCGCTTGTAAGGCCAGCGGCGAGTGACGTGCCATTTTCGATGCCAGCTGTAAGGCGTATTCGAGGGTTAAATCGCTGGGGAAGACGTCGCTAACCAGCCCGGCCTGCTGTGCTTGCTGGGCGGTGATACTTTCTCCGCTCAGCACCATTTTGCTGGCTAACGATTTACCGACACTACGGATTAAACGTTGCGTTCCGCCTGCGCCAGGCATGATGCCGAGAGTGATTTCCGGCAACCCAAAACGCGCGTTCTCTCCGGCAACCACCACATCGCACAACAATGCCAGTTCGCAACCCGCCCCAAGCGCGTAACCATTGACGGCTGCGATAAGTGGTTTATTAAAGGCCTGCAATCGCGCCCATAGCTGCGGACGTGTATCGTTTAAGGTGGCCGCGAGATCTTTTTCTGCCATTTCGTTGAGATCGGCCCCAGCGGCAAAAAAGCGTGCATTACCGGTAATCACACAGACCGAAATGCTGGTATCGGTAGCCGCAGCTTCCAGTTCATTTACCAGTTGCATCAGCAGGGCATTATTTAGCGCATTACGTGCGGCGGGACGGTTAAGGGTCAGCAACAATACTCGTTGCTGACGGCTGACGATCAGTTCGCTCATGCCATCCCCTTCGCGTCAAAGTCAACCACCACATCGCTGGTCAGCGGCAGTGCCTGGCAACTCAACACATAACCTGCGGCCAGTTCATCCGGTTCCAGACTGTAATTGGTTTCCATCGCCACTTTGCCACGCAGCACTTTGCATTTGCAGGTCGCACAGACGCCGCCTTTGCAGGCATAGGGCAGATCAGCCCCCTGGCGCAATGCCGCATCGAGAATGCTTTCATCGTCGGCATTAAGCACGATTTCCCGATCCCGCCCATCCTGACGTACAGTCACTTTTTGTCCGTCACTTTGCACGTTAACGCTACGTTTGACGCGCGTGCCAGGCGTATTAAACCGCTCCAGATGAATGGTTTTATCTGGCATTCCCAGTGCTTTTAAGGCGGCTTCCGTCTCATCCATCATCGCCGCCGGACCACAAATAAATGCCTCATCATAAAGACGAAAATTAATGAGCGAGGCCCCAAGTGACTGTAATTTTTCACCGTCAATACGCCCGTGAAGCAGATCGCTGTCGAGGGTTTCCTGACTGAAAATGCACAACAACTGTAAACGCTGAGGATATTTGTCTTTCAGGTCTGCCAGTGCCTGGCGAAACATCATGCTCTGGCTGGTACGGTTACCGTAGATCAGGGTGAACTGACTTTCAGGCTCGGTTTGTAAAGTGGTGGCGATAATCGCCAGCATTGGCGTAATACCTGATCCTGCTGCAATAGCCAGATAGCGGCCCTGGCGTTCGGCCTGTGGCTGATAGCCGAAATGCCCCTGCGGCACCATGACCTCCAGCGTCATACCCTGGCGGATGTGTTCGCGGGCATAGCGGGAGAAACGTCCGCCTTCAATGGCTTTCACCGCCACACTAATTTCGCCAGGCAGGTAGCTGCGGCAAATGGAGTAACAACGGCGTAATTCTTCACCATCAAGACTGGCTTTTAAGGTCAAATGTTGACCGGGGCGAAAGCGATACGCCTCCTGCAAAGGCTGGGGCACCGCAAAGGTAATGGTCACCGCATCACGGGTTTCCGGCTCGACTTTTGCCACTGTTAAGGAATGAAACGTTGTCATGGCATCCTCAAATACATTTGAAATAATCGAAAGGTTCGCGGCAACTATCGCAGCGGTACAATGCTTTACAGGCCGTGGAACCAAATTCACTGATAAGTGTGGTATGGACGCTGGCGCAGCGCGGGCAACGTACTTCTGGCGGCAAATGGGCATGGCAACTGTGTCCGGCGGGCGGGCTAATGCCATACTGTCGCAGACGCTCACGGGCATCGGGGGTCATCCAGTCGGTGGTCCATGCCGGGTCGAGTTGCAGCACAACCTGAACGGGGGTAAACCCGTGGGTTGTCATTGCCTCACGTATCGCGCCAATCAAATGTTCCGTTGCCGGACAACCGGAATAAGTCGGCGTAAAGCCGATCACCCATCCTTCTCCCATCTGTGTCACATTACGCACCATGCCTAAATCGGTAATGGTCAGCACCGGGATCTCCGGGTCCGGGATCTGGCTGAGTAGCGCCCATATCTCATGAACCTGTGGCGGTGCAATGGTGGCCAGACGTTGCATACCCATCTCCTCTGTTACCATTGCTGACCGGGCAAGACACGCTGGAGATACTGCATTTCTGCCAGCATGGGTCCAAGGTGTTCGGTATGCAGTCCTTTTTTACCGCCAGTGCGATACGCCTGCTCTTGCGGTACGTTCAATGTGGCTTCGTTGATTCCGGCAAAAACTTCGGCTTCCCACGCTGCGCGTAAAGTGCGTGGATCAACCGCAATACCCTCTTCACTCAGTGCAATATCAATCTCGTCGGCATCGAACAGTTCGGCAGTAAAACGCCACAACTTGTCGATGGCCTGCTGCATCTTTTGCCCTGATACGTCAGTACCATTGCCCAGTCGCTCCAGCCAGCCACGACTAAAACGCAGGTGATAACGCGCTTCTTTAATTGCTTTGGCAGAAATCGCCGCCAGTTGCGGATCACGGCTTTCCATCAGACGGGTAAAGAGCGCCACATGCCATGCATCGATGAAATACTGGCGTGCAATGGTGTCGGCAAAATTGCCGTTTGGTTGTTCAACCAACAATAAGTTGCTGAACTGGCGCTCGTCTCGGGTGAAGGCCAGGGTATCTTCATCACCTTCTCCCGCTAATTCAGCGGCATACGATAAGAAGTTACGTGCCTGACCTAATAAATCGAGGCCAATGTTTGCCAGTGCGAGATCGATTTCCAGTTCCGGTGCGTGACCGCACCATTCCCCCAACCGCTGGGAGAGCACCAGACAGTTATCGCCCAGGCGCAAGGTGTAAGCCGTTAACTGATTCATTTCCGACCTCACATGTGCTCAATGCCATCAGGGATGGTGTAAAACGTTGGATGGCGATAGACCTTGCTTTCAGCCGGATCAAAAAATTCACCGCGTTCTTCCGGTTGCGAGGCAACAATTTCACTCGCCTTCACCACCCAAATTGAACATCCTTCGCTACGACGGGTGTAAGCATCACGGGCATTTTCCAGTGCCATCCGCTCATCGGCAGCATGTAAACTGCCAACATGGCGGTGTGATAAGCCCTGTTTGCCACGCACGAAAACTTCGTATAACGGCCAGTAAACATTACTCATTTTGAATCTCCTTATGCGACCTTACGGGCAAGTTGTTTTTGTGCATGGGCCAGCGCTGCTTCCCGTACCCAGGTACCTTCTTCCCAGGCTTTACGTTTGGCGTCGAGCCTCTCCTGATTACAAATTCCGCGACCGTTAATTACTTCGTTAAACTCCTGCCAGTCGATCTCACCAAAGCGGTAGTGACCGCTTTCAGTGTCAAAATGCAGATCCGGGTCAGGAACGGTCATACCGAGCATTTCAACCTGTGGAACGGTGTTGTCCACGAAACGCTGGCGGAGTTCGTCGTTGGTGAAACGTTTGATTTTCCAGGCGAGACTTCTGGCGCTGTTTGGCGAGTTATCATCGTTTGGCCCGAACATCATTAAGGCTGGCCACCAGAAACGGTTAATGGCGTCTTGCAACATCTGCTTTTGAGCTTCGCTGCCCTGCGCCAGTGCCATGCAGGCTTCAAACCCCTGACGCTGGTGAAAACTCTCTTCTTTGCAGATTTTCACCATTGCTCTGGCATACGGGCCATAAGAAGTTCGGCATAACGCCACCTGATTGACGATCGCTGCGCCATCCACCAGCCAGCCGATAACGCCGATATCAGCCCAACTCAATGTCGGATAATTAAAGATGGAGGAATATTTCATCCGTCCGTCGAGCATTTTTTGGTAGATGTCTTCTCTGGCACAGCCCAGTGTTTCGGCGGCGCTATAGAGATACAGACCATGACCGGCTTCATCCTGCACTTTGGCTAACAGAATGGCTTTACGCCGCAAGGTTGGTGCGCGAGTGATCCAGTTACCTTCAGGCAACATACCAACAATCTCGGAGTGCGCATGCTGCCCAATCTGGCGGATCAATGTCTTTCGGTAAGCATCGGGCATCCAGTCCTGCGGCTCGATAGCCGTTTCCTGGGCTATCCGTTGTTCAAAGCGTTCTTCTTGGGTCACGTCATCACCTTTACGATTCCAGTTTTCGTGAATTAATTAAAAACACGAATCACGTTGTTTTATGAAAGCTACACAATGGTTAACTAAAGTCACAAATTTTGTATACTTGAACTGTGACAGATTTCGCACTCTATTTTGATAACTCATTATTTATCAGTGCATTAATGTTTTTAGTAGTTGATATACAGATCACGCAGTTAACATTTCGTTAAAAGATCCCTTGCTTTTTATGATTCGCGATTTAACTATTAGAAACAGAAATGTGAAACATCTGGAGAGTAGCGATGCAGCAGTTAGCCAGTTTCTTATCCGGTACCTGGCAGTCTGGCCGGGGCCGTAGCCGTTTGATTCACCACGCTATTAGCGGCGAGGCGTTATGGGAAGTGACCAGTGAAGGTCTTGATATGGCGGCTGCCCGCCAGTTTGCCATTGAAAAAGGTGCCCCCGCCCTCCGCGCGATGACCTTTATCGAACGTGCGGCGATGCTTAAAGCGGTCGCTAAACATCTGCTGAGTGAAAAAGAGCGTTTCTATGCTCTTTCTGCGCAAACAGGCGCAACGCGGGCAGACAGTTGGGTTGATATTGAAGGTGGCATTGGGACGTTATTTACTTACGCCAGCCTCGGTAGCCGGGAGCTGCCTGACGATACGCTGTGGCCGGAAGATGAATTGATCCCCTTATCGAAAGAAGGTGGATTTGCCGCGCGCCATGTACTGACCTCGAAGTCAGGCGTGGCAGTGCATATTAACGCCTTTAACTTCCCCTGCTGGGGAATGCTGGAAAAGCTGGCACCAACGTGGCTGGGCGGAATACCAGCCATCATCAAACCAGCTACCGCGACGGCCCAACTGACTCAGGCGATGGTGAAATCAATTGTCGATAGTGGTCTTGTTCCCGAAGGCGCAATTAGTCTGATCTGCGGTAGTGCTGGCGACTTGTTGGATCATCTGGACAGCCAGGATGTGGTGACTTTCACGGGGTCAGCGGCGACCGGACAGATGCTGCGAGTTCAGCCAAATATCGTCGCCAAATCTATCCCCTTCACTATGGAAGCTGATTCCCTGAACTGCTGCGTACTGGGCGAAGATGTCACCCCGGATCAACCGGAGTTTGCGCTGTTTATTCGTGAAGTTGTGCGTGAGATGACCACAAAAGCCGGGCAAAAATGTACGGCAATCCGGCGGATTATTGTGCCGCAGGCATTGGTTAATGCTGTCAGTGATGCTCTGGTTGCGCGATTACAGAAAGTCGTGGTCGGTGATCCTGCACAGGAAGGTGTGAAAATGGGCGCACTGGTAAATGCTGAACAGCGTGCTGATGTGCAGGAAAAAGTGAACACATTGCTGGCTGCAGGATGCGAGATTCGCCTCGGTGGTCAGGCGGATTTATCTGCTGCGGGTGCCTTCTTCCCGCCAACCTTATTGTACTGTCCGCAGCCGGATGAAACACCGGCGGTACATGCAACAGAAGCCTTTGGCCCTGTCGCAACGCTGATGCCAGCACAAAACCAGCAACATGCTCTGCAACTGGCTTGTGCAGGCGGCGGTAGCCTTGCGGGAACGCTGGTGACGGCTGATCCGCAAATTGCGCGTCAGTTTATTGCCGGCGCGGCACGTACGCATGGGCGAATTCAGATCCTCAATGAAGAGTCGGCAAAAGAATCCACCGGGCATGGCTCCCCACTGCCACAACTGGTACATGGTGGGCCTGGTCGCGCAGGAGGCGGTGAAGAATTAGGTGGTTTACGAGCGGTGAAACATTACATGCAGCGAACCGCTGTTCAGGGTAGTCCGACGATGCTTGCAGCTATCAGTAAACAGTGGGTGCGTGGTGCGAAAGTCGAAGAAGATCGTATTCATCCGTTCCGCAAATATTTTGAGGAGCTACAACCAGGCGACAGCCTGCTGACTCCCCGCCGCACAATGACAGAGGCCGATATTGTTAACTTTGCTTGCCTCAGCGGCGATCATTTCTATGCGCATATGGATAAGATTGCTGCTGCCGAATCTATTTTCGGTGAGCGTGTGGTGCATGGGTATTTTGTGCTTTCTGCGGCTGCGGGTCTGTTTGTCGATGCCGGTGTCGGTCCGGTCATTGCTAATTATGGGCTGGAAAACTTGCGCTTTATCGAACCCGTAAAGCCAGGCGATACCATCCAGGTGCGTCTCACCTGTAAGCGCAAGACGCTGAAAAAACAGCGTAGCGCAGAAGAAAAACCAACAGGTGTGGTGGAATGGGCGGTAGAGGTATTCAATCAGCATCAAACCCCGGTGGCGCTGTATTCAATTCTGACGCTGGTGGCCAGGCAGCACGGTGATTTTGTCGATTAATCGGTGAATGAAGGGCAACGGCGAATAGTTGCCCTTTTATTTCACTAAATTTTGTGACGTTGTCACATTATGCATGATGTGTACATCTATTTTCAGGGCATCCACTGTATGAAAAGCTGGCACACCTGCCAAACAACCTGGCAGGTGCAGGCAATCCCCTTTGCATCAGTACTGATAATGTGAACCTGACTAAACCGCCCACAGAGCGCGGTTGCTAACAAGAACACAACATCTGACGAGGTTAATAATGGGAAGCCCCTCTCTGTATTCTGCCCGTAAAACAACCCTGGCGTTGGCAGTCGCCTTAAGTTTCGCCTGGCAAGCGCCGGTATTTGCCCACGGTGGTGAAGCGCATATGGTGCCAATGGATAAAACGCTTAAAGAATTTGGTGCCGATGTGCAGTGGGACGACTACGCCCAGCTCTTTACCCTGATTAAAGATGGCGCGTACGTGAAAGTGAAGCCTGGTGCGCAAACAGCAATTGTTAATGGTCAGCCTCTGGCACTGCAAGTACCGGTAGTGATGAAAGACAATAAAGCCTGGGTTTCTGACACCTTTATTAACGATGTTTTCCAGTCCGGGCTGGATCAAACCTTTCAGGTAGAAAAGCGCCTTCACCCACTTAATGCGCTAACTGCGGACGAAATTAAACAGGCCGTTGAAATTGTTAAAGCTTCCGCGGACTTCAAACCCAATACCCGTTTTACTGAGATCTCCCTGCTACCGCCAGATAAAGAAGCTGTCTGGGCGTTTGCGCTGGAAAACAAACCGGTTGACCAGCCGCGCAAAGCCGACGTCATTATGCTCGACGGCAAACATATCATCGAAGCGGTGGTGGATCTGCAAAACAACAAACTGCTCTCCTGGCAACCCATTAAAGACGCCCACGGTATGGTGTTGCTGGATGATTTCGCCAGTGTGCAGAACATTATTAACAACAGTGAAGAATTTGCCGCTGCCGTGAAGAAACGCGGTATTACTGATGCGAAAAAAGTGATTACCACGCCGCTGACCGTAGGTTATTTCGATGGTAAAGATGGCCTGAAACAAGATGCCCGGTTGCTCAAAGTCATCAGCTATCTTGATGTCGGTGATGGCAACTACTGGGCACATCCCATCGAAAACCTGGTGGCGGTCGTTGATTTAGAACAGAAAAAAATCGTTAAGATTGAAGAAGGTCCGGTAGTTCCGGTGCCAATGACCGCACGCCCATTTGATGGCCGTGACCGCGTTGCTCCGGCAGTTAAGCCTATGCAAATCATTGAGCCTGAAGGTAAAAATTACACCATTACTGGCGATATGATTCACTGGCGGAACTGGGATTTTCACCTCAGCATGAACTCTCGCGTCGGGCCGATGATCTCCACCGTGACTTATAACGACAATGGCACCAAACGCAAAGTCATGTACGAAGGTTCTCTCGGCGGCATGATTGTGCCTTACGGTGATCCTGATATTGGCTGGTACTTTAAAGCGTATCTGGACTCTGGTGACTACGGTATGGGCACGCTAACCTCACCAATTGCTCGTGGTAAAGATGCCCCGTCTAACGCAGTGCTCCTTAATGAAACCATCGCCGACTACACTGGCGTGCCGATGGAGATCCCTCGCGCTATCGCGGTATTTGAACGTTATGCCGGGCCTGAGTATAAGCATCAGGAAATGGGCCAGCCCAACGTCAGTACCGAACGCCGGGAGTTAGTGGTGCGCTGGATCAGTACAGTGGGTAACTATGACTACATTTTTGACTGGATCTTCCATGAAAACGGCACTATTGGCATTGATGCCGGTGCTACGGGCATCGAAGCGGTGAAAGGTGTTAAAGCGAAAACCATGCACGATGAGACGGCGAAAGATGACACGCGCTACGGCACGCTTATCGATCACAATATCGTGGGTACTACACACCAACATATTTATAATTTCCGCCTCGATCTGGATGTAGATGGCGAGAATAACAGCCTGGTGGCGATGGACCCAGTGGTAAAACCGAATACTGCCGGTGGCCCACGCACCAGTACCATGCAAGTTAATCAGTACAACATCGGCAATGAACAGGATGCCGCACAGAAATTTGATCCGGGCACGATTCGTCTGTTGAGTAACCCGAACAAAGAGAACCGCATGGGTAATCCGGTTTCCTATCAAATTATTCCTTATGCAGGTGGTACTCACCCGGTAGCAAAAGGTGCCCAGTTCGCGCCGGACGAGTGGATCTATCATCGTTTAAGCTTTATGGACAAGCAGCTCTGGGTAACGCGTTATCATCCTGGCGAGCGTTTCCCGGAAGGCAAATATCCGAACCGTTCTACTCATGACACCGGTCTTGGACAATACAGTAAAGATAACGAGTCGCTGGACAACACCGACGCCGTTGTCTGGATGACCACCGGCACCACACATGTGGCCCGCGCCGAAGAGTGGCCGATTATGCCGACCGAATGGGTACATACTCTGCTGAAACCATGGAACTTCTTTGACGAAACGCCAACGCTAGGGGCGCTGAAGAAAGATAAGTGATTGTTTCAGACAAAAAAACGGCACCAGGTGCCGTTTTTTACTTATGAGCGAACCAGATTAATACCGTACACACACCGACTTAGTTTCACACCAACTGTCCAGCCAGTCGGGGCCAAAATCACGGCCCGTTCCTGACTGCTTCATCCCACCAAACGGTAAGTTAGCGTCAATTAAGGTATGGCTGTTTACCCACACCGTCCCTGCCTGTAAGCGATCGCTATATTCCAGAGCCTGGGAGAGATTTTGCGTCCAGACACTGGCAGTTAAGCCATATTCCGTGTCGTTTGCCAGTTGTAACGCCTCTTCTCCATCCGCTACCCGCACCAGGTTTACCACCGGACCAAACACCTCTTCACGAGTTAAACGCAATTTAGCATCGGGATTTACCACCAGCGTTGGCGCAACATAATACCCCTCTCCGGCTGGTCCATTCGACCCGCGAATCAGCTCTGCTTGCTGTGCCTGCGCATCGTCGAGGAATGAACACACTTTGTCGCAGTGCGCACGAGAAACCAAAGGGTTAATCTGTGCAACAGGTGACATCCCCGGTCCCACTTGCAACGATTTTACCGCCTGCTCAAATCCACTAACCAGCGTGTCAAACAACGGCGCTTCAATATAAATTCGCGAACTGGCGGCGCATACTTGCCCCTGATTCAGGAAGCTTCCGGTCATCAAGCCTTCAATAACCCATTGCGGATCAGCATCTTTTAATACAATTGCCGGGTTTTTACCGCCCAGTTCCAGCGTTACACGCGTTAAGCGATCAGCAGCAGTTCTGGCAATACCTTTTCCCGTCGCGGTTGAACCGGTAAAACTGATTTTCGCAACATGAGGATGTGACGTCAGGGCCGCGCCGCATACAGCACCTGACCCGGTGACCACATTAAAAACGCCATCAGGAATACCAGCTTCGCTGGCCAGCTCCGCCACGCGCAACATCGTCAGTGGCGTGGTTTCCGAAGGCTTAATCACGATTGAACAGCCTGCTGCCAGTGCTGGCATCACCTTCCACATACCAATCATCAACGGAAAGTTCCATGGCACAATTCCCGCTACCACGCCAACCGGCTCTTTACGCGTCCAGGCCTGATAACGCGCCCCCTGGGGTAAAGGAATCGACAAGTCCAGCGTCTTACCCGCGATTTTGGTCGTTAACCCGGCGGTATAACGCATCCAGTTCAGCGTACAGCCCACTTCAAAAGCACGAGAAATGGCAATTGACTTGCCTTGCTCCAGGGTTTCCAGTTGCGCCAGCTCCTCACTGTGCTGCTCCACCAGATCAGCAAAACGTAGCAGAATACGTTCACGCTCTGCGGGTAATCGCCCGGCCCAGCGACGCGAGACAAAGGCCCGCCAGGCAGACATGACTGCGTTATCTACATCCGCTTCGTTGGCATCAGCAGTTGATGCAATTTCTTGCCCGGTGGCCGGATCAAAGATCGCCAACCGTTTTTCACTTTGTGCGGGGCCAGGACGACCATCAATATAAAGACCGTGTTGACGATCGAGAAACTGTTGGACCTGGCTTAATACTGCTACATGCGGCTCTGTCATCACTTTTCCTTATTATTTACCCAGTGTGATTTCAGTGTACGCAGCGACAAGAAAAGTCACTTTTTTCGCTGTGACATTCGCTTTGTCAGCTGTGACAAGCTCCGCAAATCGTGACAATAACCGCTTATGTCTCTATGCCTGACAAGACTTATTTCCTATAGTCAGGCTCATTAGCTTCGTTTATTGCAACACAAATGCAACAATAAAAATACATTTCACAGAGCGAAAACGTGCCATGAACCCCGCAGTGGATAATGAGTTTCAGCAATGGCTTTCCCAAATCAATCAGGTATGCGGAAATTTTACCGGACGCCTGCTGACTGAGCGTTACACGGGTGTACTGGAAACGCATTTTGCCAAAGGACTAAAGCTGAGCACCGTGACAACCAACGGAGTGAATTTATACCGCACCTGGCAGGAAATAAAAGGCAGCGACGATGCCTGGTTTTACACCGTTTTTCAACTTAGTGGTCAGGCAATAATGGAGCAGGATGAGCGTCAGGTGCAGATTGGCGCTGGCGATATTACGTTACTCGATGCCTCACGCCCCTGTTCGCTTTACTGGCAGGAGTCTTCTAAACAGATTTCATTACTTTTGCCACGCACTCTGCTGGAACAATATTTTCCCCATCAAAAACCTGTCTGCGCAGAAAGACTGGACGCTGACTTACCCATGGTGCAACTCAGTCATCGCCTGTTACAGGAGAGCATGAATAATCCGGCACTTTCTGAAACAGAAAGTGAAGCTGCGCTACAGGCGATGGTGTGTCTGCTTCGCCCGGTACTTCATCAGCGGGAATCTGTTCAACCTCGTCGTGAACGTCAGTTTCAAAAAGTGGTTACGTTGATAGACGATAATATTCGCGAAGAGATATTACGCCCGGAGTGGATAGCCGGAGAGACAGGTATGTCAGTACGTAGTTTGTACCGAATGTTTGCCGATAAAGGTTTGGTAGTCGCGCAATATATTCGTAACCGTCGTCTCGATTTTTGTGCAGATGCGATTCGCCATGCCGCAGATGATGAAAAACTGGCAGGCATCGGCTTTCATTGGGGATTTTCTGACCAGAGTCATTTTTCAACGGTATTTAAGCAACGCTTTGGGATGACGCCAGGCGAGTATCGACGTAAATTCCGCTAACTAATTGGCGTTGTGTGTACTGCAACGCCAATTAGTTAAAACAGATATTTGACTATGCATTTTTCAGGGCGAAAGGCAATTTGACAGGAGTTTTTGAATATTCACCTTGTTTCAGGAAAATAGATCAATCGCTTTCTCCTGTAGCGTTATCCCGATATTGCGGTTTTGCTATTAAAATTTTCGCACCCATTTACCGTTTATCCCTTGTACATATTCCCCCGGTTTGGCCCGAGCTACGAGCTTTTGCCCGGCGAGTTTCGCGATATCATCTACAGACACATTATTTTGCTTTGCCAGTTGTTGGTAACTCGCTTTACGTTCGGCATTAATGTCGGTTACTAATTTCTCTGTTTCAGCATCCGTTTTCAGCGCAACCAGATAACCATAAAATGTTTCACCTACCCGCCCCTGAGTTCTGGCTTCATCCAGAGTCAATGCCATTACATTGCTGCTTACCAGCCCAACAAGAAACGCACAAAAAAGTAATGTTTTCTTCATCATCGCCTCAGAAAAGATCGCTACGAGTTTCAAGCAGCTCTTCGACATCTTTGTCTGCCTTGATGATGATCTCATGCTCAATTTTAACGTTCATATTGATAGTGATCGGTTCCTTGGGCGCAGCGACTTCAATACGCGGCGTACAGGCAGCCAGCATAAAAGATGACGTCAACGCAGCCAGTAAAATTTTCATTGTTTTTCCTCACACTCTTTTCCTTGCGGACAGTCATTTCCCGGCAGACGTGCGTTCTGCTCCAACCATGCCTGGAGATTATCGCCAAAGCGTAAACTGCGCCACAGCGTAAAAATATTCTCTTCATGATGGTAATTAAGGTTTACCGTACCGCTTTTACCATCAACGCGACTGGTACCTGTAATGTTGGCCTGCATGGTTAATAAACCGAGATTATCTAAGTTAATTTTTGTCGATGACCGGCTAATTTCCATATAGCGCAACCAGTTAATTGCTGAACCCGCAGTCATATTGTCTTTCACCACCGCATCTGCGGTGTCTTTATCCAGCCGCAAGGTCATTGGCCCGCTATTTGCCAGCCAACCATCTTTCACTATCCATTTTTCGCTGTTTAGCCATAACGGCAATGCACCACTAAATGCCCCGGACATGGCGAATTGTTTCGGATTGACGGCGCTAACCAGTTCGCTGGATGAGAGATTATTCAGCCGCAACAGTGCCGGGTCATGTTGCGGCATACGTAATTGTTTCATCAGTACGTTACCGCCTAACACATCGACGCTAACATCAGTCAACAGCAAGGGTTCTTCTTCAGTCCACGGATAACGCCCTTGCAAATCAGCCGTAATATTTTTCGCTGTCACCAGATTAATCACTTCGGCAATTCGCAACGTAACGGGGCCGCGAGTCCCCAGATGCCAGGCTCCATCGGCAAAACGGAAAGGCAGGACAAAATCGACACCGTTAACCTGATTATCTGGCATCCAGGCACTACCGCCTTTCAACACGCCGTGTCCTCCCGCGCGGAATCCTTGTTCAGGCGCAGCAGAAAATGCAACCTGAGCATACAGTTCACCATCGCGTAAGTTCATCTTCCAGTCGGGTGGCACCAGCGGCTGGAATACAGTCAGTGATTGTTTTGGCCACCAGGCGTTACCGCGCAGACGAATACCGTCCCAGCGACCATTTACCCGAACCGGGCCAATCTCACCAGCATGTAAATCGCCTTTAAAGAGGAAATACGTCGGATCGCGCCCATCGACGCTAAATTTTAAGGTTGATGGCGGTAACACACTGCCGCCAGTGAACAGCGTTTGCCCGGCGTCCAGTGACAGCGCGCCGCTGAAGGAGGGATGCTGTGCGTCACGTACCCAGACGACGGGCTTGTCGAGAATTAATCGCGGCTTTTCTACCGTCATCGTACCGTATTGTAACTGGTCGAAACCGGTGGAGAGGTCGGTCAGCGTAATCGTGCTGTCATGCCATTCACCTTTTCCTGCGACATCCCAGGTGGCATTCATCGGTGTAAAACTGCCTTTTCCCCAGTAGCGCCACTGCCAGCGGCCCGCGTCAGGGAGAAAATCATTCGCCAGCCCATCCATATGCAGCACGAAATCGCCCAGTTCATTTTCATGCGCCTGCAAAATGGCCTGCAAACGTCCGTCAACACCACGTTGGGTGACTTTTACACCCGCTAAAGGCCAGCGGATTTCATCGATGTCCAGCGAATCGATGACTCTTCCCTTCGAACGTAATAACGCGCCTGGCTCAAAGGCCAGCGTTGGGTCAGTCAGACTTCCACTTAGCTGCGCGGGTAAGCGGGCATATAAAATGAGGTCCGCCTGTTTCGCTTCACCGGTCAGTTGCAGAGGCAGCTGGCTGTTATCCATGCTTAATTTTCCTGGGCCAAAATTTAGCACCGCGTTGCCTTTACCCGCTTGCCCCTGGGTCAGCACACTCAGTCGTCCGCTGATCAGAGCGTTCTCAAGCCCTGCCTGCCAGTTGTCGACTTTGACACCCAGTCGGCCACTCAAAGGAAAACCTGCATACGGCCAACTCCAGCGACCATCGCTTACGGTCAATTGTTGACGAGTAATTTGCCACGGCAAATCGAGCAACGGATCGCCGTTATCCCGTGCCAGCACAATCAATTGCCCGCTATTTTCCTGCCAGTCCAGCTCTGCATCCACCAGTGACGGTTCCTGCGGCAAGTTTAACGTCGCAGTAGCATGCCCACTTACAGGAAGTCCATCCGGCACGAGCGGCATAGTAAATTCCCCCACCAGTTTAACCGGCGGCTGATTTTCAAACGCGACGACATCCAGTTCGCTGACTGTAAGTTGTTGCCCTTTCAGCTGGCCTTGAAATTTAACTTTTTCGCCCTGATAACGCAGTTGCTGGATATCAGAGGTTAATGCGAGAGAGAGTTTTCCCTGCCATTCCTGCCAGGGAGAAAAAATCAGTTTATCGATATTGATCCAGGTGTTAGGCAGCATGGACTGCCACTGCGCGAGGGTTTTTGGAGCAGCTGGCGATTGCTCCGTCTGCGGCAATTTCGCCAGACAAGCAGAATCAAGTTCTACCGTGCCGACGTTCAATAACCAGCGGCTGGGATGTGAAAGGCTGGCGTTGGTGATATGCGCAAGCTGACAATCTCCCACCAGATAACGGAGATCGGGAATGATTAAACCTTTACGCGTAATGCGTGGGCTTTCATCTAATGCAATACGTGTCCCGAGCGGTAGCCAGATGCCCGCCAGAGTGGGAACCCACAGCCCGAGCGTCATCAACAGCGTCAACGGCACAAGAATAATCAGTAATAACAGCGCGAGAACGGCTTTATATTTACCCAGCATGGGTAGTTAATATCCTGATTTAGCGAAAAATTAAGCATTCAATACGGGTATTGTGGCATGTTTAACCGTTCAGTTGAAGGTTGCGCCTACACTAAGCATAGTTGTTGATGAATTTTTCAATATCGCCATAGCTTTCAATTAAATTTGAAATTTTGTAAAATATTTTTAGTAGCTTAAATGTGATTCAACATCACTGGAGAAAGTCTTATGAAACTCGCCGTTTATAGCACAAAACAGTACGACAAGAAGTACCTGCAACAGGTGAACGAGTCCTTTGGCTTTGAGCTGGAATTTTTTGACTTTCTGCTGACGGAAAAAACCGCTAAAACTGCCAATGGCTGCGAAGCGGTATGTATTTTCGTAAACGATGACGGCAGCCGCCCGGTGCTGGAAGAGCTGAAAAAGCACGGCGTTAAATATATCGCCCTGCGCTGTGCCGGTTTCAATAACGTCGACCTTGACGCGGCAAAAGAACTGGGGCTGAAAGTAGTCCGTGTTCCAGCCTATGATCCAGAGGCCGTTGCTGAACACGCCATCGGTATGATGATGACGCTGAACCGCCGTATTCACCGCGCGTATCAGCGTACCCGTGACGCTAACTTCTCTCTGGAAGGTCTGACCGGCTTTACTATGTATGGCAAAACGGCAGGCGTTATCGGTACCGGTAAAATCGGTGTGGCGATGCTGCGCATTCTGAAAGGTTTTGGTATGCGTCTGCTGGCGTTCGATCCGTATCCAAGTGCAGCGGCGCTGGAACTCGGTGTGGAGTATGTCGATCTGCCAACCCTGTTCTCTGAATCAGACGTTATCTCTCTGCACTGCCCGCTGACACCGGAAAACTACCATCTGTTGAACGAAGCCGCCTTCGAACAGATGAAAAATGGCGTGATGATCGTCAATACCAGTCGCGGTGCATTGATTGATTCTCAGGCAGCAATTGAAGCGCTGAAAAATCAGAAAATTGGTTCGTTGGGTATGGACGTGTATGAGAACGAACGCGATCTGTTCTTTGAAGACAAATCCAACGACGTGATCCAGGATGACGTGTTCCGTCGTCTGTCTGCCTGCCACAACGTGCTGTTTACCGGGCACCAGGCATTCCTGACAGCAGAAGCTCTGACCAGTATTTCTCAGACTACGCTGCAAAACTTAAGCAATCTGGAAAAAGGCGAAACCTGCCCGAACGAACTGGTTTAATCTTGCCGCTCCCCTGCAATCCAGGGGAGCTGATTCAGATAATCCCCAATGACCTTTCATTCTCTATTCTTAAAATAGTCCTGAGTCAGAAACTGTAATTGAGAACCACAATGAAGAAACTAGCCGCGTTTGTTGCGCTAAGCCTGCTGATGGCGGGATGTGTAAGTAATGACAAAATTGCTGTTACGCCAGAACAGCTACAGCATCATCGCTTTGTGCTGGAAAGCGTAAACGGTAAGCCCGTGACCAGCGATAAAAATCCGCCAGAAATCAGCTTTGGTGAAAAAATGATGATTTCCGGCAGCATGTGTAACCGCTTTAGCGGTGAAGGCAAACTGTCTAATGGTGAACTGACAGCCAAAGGGCTGGCAATGACCCGTATGATGTGCGCTAACCCGCAGCTTAATGAACTCGATAACACCATTAGCGAAATGCTGAAAGAAGGTGCACAAGTGGATCTGACCGCGAACCAGTTAACGCTGGCGACCGCGAAACAGACATTAACTTATAAGCTGGCGGATTTAATGAATTAATAGCTGCCACAGCTCCCGGCGGCAAGTGACTGTTCGCTACAGCGTTTGCCGTTGGGTAATGCACACATCCCAATCGCCGTACCATCCAGTTGACGGGCAACAGAAAGCGAACCGCCGATCATTGCACAATTTGCTTCTCCACTACTGGACATCGACGCTTTTAAACCTGGCGCTACGTGCGCCGCAGTCGCCTGCTGAACAGGTTCACTACTACACGCCGACAACAATAAAGCGGCACACCCTACCCAAAACGCTGCTCGCATCTTTTCTTCCTCTGATCTTCAAGCCAAACGACACCGCCATAAATAATAGGCAGCACAGAGGGCGACGTCGAGAGCTGTCCTGCGCGTTGCCCCGCATTTTTACTTTTTTATGGCTATTTTTTTGCCCTCTGTTTGATCAAAACATTCATTACGCTGATGTGGGGGACACAAAAGCGAAAATGCAGAAGAAAGCCATTTGCTAAAATTGAAGGATTACTACTGGGCGCGCAGCAATTTCGTGCGCCCCTCATTTGCGCAATGTAAGGGTGTCATATGATTACTATTGACGGTAATGGCGCGGTTGCTTCGGTGGCGTTTCGCACCAGTGAAGTTATCGCCATCTACCCTATTACCCCCAGTTCCACGATGGCAGAACAGGCTGATGCCTGGGCCGGAAACGGCTTAAAGAACGTTTGGGGAGACACACCACGCGTAGTTGAAATGCAGTCGGAAGCGGGTGCTATCGCTACCGTGCATGGCGCTTTGCAGACGGGTGCCCTTTCAACATCGTTTACGTCATCGCAGGGTTTGCTGCTGATGATCCCGACGCTGTACAAACTGGCAGGCGAACTGACGCCATTTGTCCTGCATGTAGCGGCACGTACCGTTGCCACACATGCACTTTCTATTTTTGGCGATCATTCCGACGTTATGGCGGTGCGCCAGACGGGTTGCGCGATGTTGTGTGCGGCTAACGTCCAGGAAGCGCAAGATTTTGCTCTCATTTCGCACATCGCAACGCTGAAGAGCCGCGTGCCATTTATTCATTTCTTTGATGGTTTCCGCACGTCCCACGAAATCAATAAAATTGTCCCGCTGGCCGATGACACTATTCTTGATCTCATGCCGCAGGCCGAAATTGATGCTCATCGCGCCCGGGCGCTCAACCCGGAACATCCGGTGATCCGCGGTACGTCCGCCAATCCTGACACTTATTTCCAGTCTCGCGAAGCCACCAACCCATGGTACGACGCGGTCTATGACCATGTTGAACAGGCGATGAATGATTTCTCTGCCGCGACAGGTCGTCAGTATCAGCCGTTTGAATATTACGGGCATCCGCAAGCGGAACGGGTGATTATCCTGATGGGCTCTGCCATTGGCACCTGTGAAGAAGTGGTTGATGAATTGCTAACCCGTGGCGAAAAAGTTGGCGTGCTGAAAGTTCGCCTGTACCGTCCCTTCTCCGCCAAACACTTGCTGCAAGCTCTGCCGGGATCCGTACGCAGCGTGGCGGTACTGGACAGAACCAAAGAACCCGGTGCCCAGGCAGAACCGCTCTATCTGGATGTAATGACCGCACTGGCAGAAGCCTTTAATA
The DNA here is from genome assembly GCF_012584495.1 of Escherichia sp. SCLE84. Lineage (NCBI taxonomy): Bacteria > Pseudomonadati > Pseudomonadota > Gammaproteobacteria > Enterobacterales > Enterobacteriaceae > Escherichia > Escherichia sp. SCLE84. Next base: position 860,525 of record NZ_CP051430.1, read on the forward strand.
ATGGCGAGCGCGAAACTCTGCCCCGTGTCATTGGTGGGCGCTATGGTCTTTCATCCAAAGAATTTGGCCCGGACTGTGTACTGGCGGTATTTGCCGAGCTCAACGCGGCTAAACCGAAAGCGCGCTTTACGGTTGGTATTTACGATGATGTGACCAATCTGTCACTGCCGTTGCCGGAAAACACCCTGCCAAACTCGGCGAAACTGGAAGCCTTGTTTTATGGCCTTGGTAGTGATGGCAGCGTTTCCGCGACCAAAAACAATATCAAGATTATCGGTAATTCCACGCCGTGGTACGCACAGGGCTATTTTGTTTACGACTCCAAAAAGGCGGGCGGCCTGACGGTTTCTCACCTTCGCGTGAGCGAACAGCCGATTCGTTCCGCTTATCTCATTTCCCAGGCTGATTTTGTTGGCTGCCACCAGTTGCAGTTTATCGATAAATATCAGATGGCTGAGCGTTTAAAACCTGGCGGCATTTTCCTGCTCAACACGCCGTACAGCGCAGATGAAGTGTGGTCGCGCTTGCCGCAGGAAGTTCAGGCCGTGCTAAATCAGAAAAAAGCGCGCTTCTATGTGATTAACGCGGCGAAAATCGCCCGCGAATGTGGCCTGGCGGCCCGTATTAATACCGTCATGCAGATGGCTTTTTTCCATCTGACGCAAATTCTGCCTGGCGATAGCGCCCTCGCAGAATTGCAGGGTGCGATTGCCAAAAGTTACAGTAGCAAAGGCCAGGATCTGGTGGAACGCAACTGGCAGGCTCTGGCGCTGGCGCGTGAATCCGTAGAAGAAGTTCCGTTGCAACCGGTAAATCCGCACAGCGCCAATCGACCGCCAGTGGTTTCCGATGCCGCCCCTGATTTCGTGAAAACCGTAACCGCAGCGATGCTCGCAGGGCTTGGTGATGCCCTCCCCGTTTCGGCGCTGCCGCCAGACGGCACCTGGCCGATGGGCACCACTCGCTGGGAAAAACGCAATATCGCCGAAGAGATCCCCATCTGGAAAGAGGAACTCTGTACCCAATGTAACCACTGCGTTGCCGCTTGCCCACACTCAGCTATTCGCGCAAAAGTGGTGCCGCCTGAAGCGATGGAAAACGCCCCTGCCAGCCTGCATTCGCTGGATGTGAAATCGCGTGATATGCGCGGGCAGAAATATGTCTTGCAGGTGGCACCGGAAGATTGCACCGGTTGTAACCTGTGCGTCGAAGTTTGCCCGGCGAAAGACCGTCAGAATCCAGAGATTAAAGCCATCAATATGATGTCTCGCCTGGAACATGTCGAAGAAGAGAAAATCAATTACGATTTCTTCCTCAACCTGCCAGAAATCGACCGTAGCAAACTGGAACGTATTGATATTCGTACATCGCAGCTGATTACACCGCTGTTTGAATATTCAGGTGCTTGCTCCGGTTGTGGCGAGACGCCGTATATTAAATTGCTGACTCAGCTCTATGGCGACCGGATGTTGATCGCTAACGCCACCGGCTGTTCTTCAATTTATGGCGGTAACCTGCCCTCTACACCGTATACCACCGATGCCAACGGTCGTGGGCCGGCATGGGCGAACTCTCTGTTTGAAGATAATGCCGAATTTGGCCTTGGTTTCCGCCTGACGGTCGATCAACACCGTGTCCGCGTGCTGCGTCTGCTGGATCAATTTGCCGATAAAATCCCGGCGGAATTACTGACAGCGTTGAAATCAGACGCTACGCCAGAGGTTCGTCGAGAACAGGTCGCAGCTTTACGCCAGCAACTCAACGATGTTGCCGAAGCACATGAACTGCTGCGTGACGCAGATGCACTGGTGGAAAAATCAATCTGGCTGATTGGTGGCGACGGCTGGGCTTACGATATCGGCTTTGGCGGTCTGGATCATGTATTGAGTTTGACGGAAAACGTCAACATTCTGGTGCTGGATACGCAATGCTATTCCAACACCGGTGGTCAGGCGTCGAAAGCGACACCGCTGGGTGCAGTAACTAAATTTGGCGAGCACGGCAAACGTAAAGCGCGTAAAGATCTTGGCGTCAGTATGATGATGTACGGTCATGTTTATGTGGCGCAGATTTCTCTCGGCGCGCAGCTCAACCAGACGGTGAAAGCGATTCAGGAAGCGGAAGCGTATCCGGGGCCATCGCTGATCATCGCTTATAGCCCATGTGAAGAGCATGGTTACGATCTGGCACTCAGCCACGACCAGATGCGCCAACTCACAGCTACCGGCTTCTGGCCGCTATATCGCTTCGATCCGCGTCGTGCCGATGAAGGCAAACTGCCGCTGGCGCTGGATTCACGCCCGCCGTCAGTAGCACTGGAAGAAACGTTACTTCACGAGCAACGTTTCCGTCGGCTGAATTCGCAGCAGCCAGAAGTGGCAGAACAGTTATGGAAAGATGCTGCAGCTGATTTGCAAAAACGCTATGACTTCCTGGCACAAATGGCCGGAAAAGCGGAAAAAAGCAACACCGATTAAATGCTCTGGATAAGGATTATCCAATTCTAAAAAAAAAGCCCGGACGACTGTTCGGGCTTGTCTTTTTATATGTTGGAAAATCAGTGGCAATGCAATGGCCCAACAGAAAATAAAATCTGTGACAATAAAGGAATATAACCCGCGCAGAATAACGTATAGAAAATTAAAAGTATAATTTTTATTTTGTATGTATTATCTTCGATACATTCACCAGACTTATTATCATTTCAGAGGAATTATTTGATTAAGGTTTTACTTAAGGCGTAACAAATGATATTTATCGGCTAACTGAACTTCTCCTTTAGGATGTTTTCACTCCCCGAAATGGGGATAAAAGGCAAATAAAATAACTAAAGGATTTATTCAATGAAAAGCAAAGTACTGGCACTTTTAACTCCTGCCCTGCTCGCCGCAGGTGCTGCACATGCAGCCGAAGTTTATAATAAAGACGGCAACAAATTAGATCTGTATGGCAAAGTTGATGGCCTGCATTATTTTTCTGATAATTCGGCGAAAGATGGCGACCAGAGCTATGCGCGTCTGGGTTTTAAAGGCGAAACCCAAATTAACGATCAACTCACTGGCTACGGTCAATGGGAATACAATATTCAGGCAAACAACACTGAATCTTCAAAAAACCAGTCATGGACCCGTCTGGCATTTGCCGGGCTGAAATTTGCAGATTACGGTTCTTTCGATTACGGACGTAATTATGGCGTAATGTACGACATCGAAGGCTGGACCGATATGCTGCCTGAATTTGGCGGTGACTCTTATACCAATGCAGACAACTTTATGACTGGTCGAGCCAATGGCGTCGCGACTTATCGTAATACTGATTTCTTCGGTCTGGTAAATGGTCTGAACTTCGCGGTGCAGTATCAAGGTAACAACGAAGGTGCCAGTAATGGTCAGGAAGGCACCAACAACGGACGTGATGTTCGCCATGAAAACGGTGACGGCTGGGGTCTTTCCACAACATATGATTTAGGCATGGGCTTTAGCGCTGGTGCGGCATACACCTCTTCTGACCGCACCAATGATCAGGTTAACCATACTGCGGCGGGTGGTGATAAAGCAGACGCGTGGACTGCTGGGCTAAAATACGATGCTAACAATATTTACCTGGCAACCATGTATTCAGAAACGCGTAATATGACCCCGTTTGGCGACAGCGATTATGCTGTTGCAAACAAAACCCAGAACTTTGAAGTCACTGCACAGTACCAGTTTGATTTTGGTCTGCGTCCGGCAGTCTCTTTCCTGATGTCTAAAGGCCGTGACCTGCACGCTGCCGGTGGTGCAGACAACCCGGCAGGTGTTGATGATAAAGATCTGGTTAAATACGCCGATGTTGGCGCGACTTACTATTTCAATAAAAACATGTCCACTTATGTTGACTATAAAATCAACCTGTTGGATGAAGATGACAGTTTCTACGCTGCCAATGGCATCTCTACCGATGATATTGTCGCTTTAGGTCTGGTTTATCAGTTCTAAATCCTCCTGCCCGCTGTTATGGCGGGCTTTTTCTGCTTATTCTTCCTCCTTTGATCTAAATTAAAAATGTGAACTCCGTCATTACACAAAAAGTGTCATCTGGCGTTACACTTTATGCGGATACTAAAACAGGAGGTTTTATGAACAGAACGATTCTTGTCCCTATCGATATTTCCGATTCAGAATTAACTCAACGCGTGATTAGCCACGTTGAGGCAGAGGCAAAGATTGATGATGCAGAGGTTCATTTCCTGACGGTAATACCTTCACTGCCCTACTATGCCTCTCTGGGTTTAGCGTATTCCGCAGAATTACCGGCAATGGATGACCTGAAAGCGGAAGCCAAATCGCAACTGGAAGAGATCATTAAAAAATTTAAACTGCCAACCGACAGAGTGCATGTCCATGTTGAGGAAGGCTCGCCCAAAGACCGCATTCTGGAAATGGCGAAGAAGATCCCCGCTCATATGATCATCATTGCTTCCCATCGACCGGATATCACCACTTATCTGCTCGGTTCCAACGCCGCAGCTGTAGTGCGTCACGCAGAGTGCTCCGTGCTGGTTGTGCGCTGACACTAACGCCCGCACATTGCTGCGGGCTTTTTGATTCATTTCGCAAATGTGCTGACATTTTCCCCTCTAATCCGTACCATACACGCCACTGTTTTTATATCAGATTTCTTATGCTGGGCATTCCGGCATGACGCATACTCTTCTGATGCCATATAACGAATTGAGTCGCTTTTAAATGTCGCAAAATCAAGAAATTAGTAAGAAAGAACAATACGACCTGAACAAATTACAAAAACGTCTGCGTCGTAACGTGGGCGAAGCCATTGCTGACTTCAATATGATTGAAGAAGGCGATCGCATCATGGTTTGCCTCTCCGGGGGTAAAGACAGCTATACCATGCTGGAGATTCTGCGCAATTTGCAGCAAAGCGCGCCAATCAATTTTTCGCTGGTGGCTGTTAACCTCGATCAAAAGCAACCGGGCTTCCCGGAACACGTTCTGCCCGAGTATCTTGAAAAGCTGGGCGTTGAGTACAAGATTGTTGAAGAGAATACTTACGGTATCGTGAAAGAGAAGATTCCAGAGGGCAAAACCACTTGCTCACTGTGTTCTCGCCTTCGTCGCGGTATCCTTTATCGTACCGCAACGGAACTGGGGGCGACGAAGATCGCGTTGGGTCACCATCGTGACGATATCCTGCAAACGTTGTTCTTAAATATGTTCTACGGCGGCAAGATGAAAGGTATGCCTCCGAAACTGATGAGCGATGATGGCAAACATATCGTTATTCGTCCGCTGGCCTACTGCCGCGAGAAAGATATTCAGCGATTTGCCGATGCAAAAGCGTTCCCGATTATTCCGTGCAACCTGTGCGGTTCACAGCCTAACCTGCAACGTCAGGTGATTGCTGACATGTTGCGTGACTGGGATAAACGTTATCCAGGGCGTATCGAGACGATGTTCAGCGCGATGCAGAATGTGGTGCCGTCGCATCTGTGCGATACCAACCTGTTCGATTTCAAAGGCATTACCCACGGTTCTGAAGTGGTTAACGGGGGTGATCTGGCGTTTGATCGCGAAGAGATCCCACTACAACCGGCGGGCTGGCAGCCAGAAGAAGATGAAAATCAGTTGGATGAGTTACGGCTGAATGTGGTTGAAGTGAAATAACCAGGATAGCGCCCGATGCGCAAGCGTATCGGGCTACTCTTATGGAGGCCGGATAAGACGCGGCCAGCGTCGCATCCGGCAATCCCGCATAAGATGTTTACTCTTGCACCCGGCAATTCAACATTTCATTATTTTAATAACCGCACCCGGCACGTTTTTCCTTTAATCTTCCCGCCCTGTAACTGTTTCCATGCTTTATGAGCAACAGCCTGACGGACCGCGACATAGACATGCGCCGGATGCACGGCGATTTTGCCAATATCTACGCCATCAAGCCCGATGTCTCCTGTCAGCGCACCTAATACATCACCCGGGCGCATTTTGGCTTTTTTCCCGCCATCGATACACAACGTTGCCATTTCTGCTTCCAGCGGCAAAATGGAACTATTAGCTGGCGGCGTTTGCCAGTTAAGTTTTATCTGCAACATGTCAGAAATGATATTGGCCCGCTGTGCTTCTTCCGGAGCACAGAAACTGATCGCCAGACCGCTATTTCCTGCACGAGCTGTACGGCCGATGCGATGTACATGAACTTCAGGGTCCCACGCCAGCTCAAAGTTCACCACCAGCTCAAGCGATTTAATATCCAGACCACGCGCAGCAACATCAGTCGCAACCAGTACACGGGCGCTACCGTTAGCAAAACGTACCAGGGTCTGATCGCGATCGCGTTGTTCCAGATCGCCGTGTAACGACAATGCACTTTGCCCTACTTCATTCAGCGCGTCGCAGACAGCCTGGCAATCTTTTTTGGTATTGCAAAACACCACACAAGAGGATGGCTGATGCAAGCTTAATAACCGTTGCAACAGAGGAATTTTGCCTTTACTGGATGTCTCATAAAATTGTTGTTCAATGGGTGGCAAAGCATCTGTTGAGTCAATTTCAATCGCCAAAGGATCGCGTTGCACTCGTCCGCTGATTGCGGCGATGGCTTCCGGCCAGGTTGCAGAAAACAGAAGCGTCTGTCGAGATGCTGGCGCAAAACGGATGACATCATCAATGGCATCGCTAAATCCCATATCCAGCATGCGGTCGGCCTCATCCATCACCAAAGTATTCAGCGCATCCAGTGATACCGTGCCTTTTTGCAAGTGAGCCAGCAAACGACCCGGCGTTGCCACGATAATATGCGGCGCATGTTGCAACGAATCACGCTGCATACCGAACGGTTGACCACCGCACAACGTCAAAATTTTGGTATTTGGGAGAAAACGCGCCAGCCGACGCAATTCACCTGCCACCTGATCCGCCAGTTCACGCGTAGGACACAGCACTAAAGCCTGGGTTTGAAATAGCGACGCATCAATTTGCTGTAACAAGCCGAGGCCAAAAGCCGCCGTTTTGCCGCTGCCGGTTTTCGCCTGCACGCGAACATCTTTTCCGGCAAGGATCGCCGGAAGCGCGGCGGCCTGCACCGGCGTCATGGTTAAATAACCCAACTCATTAAGGTTCGTGAGTTGGGCGGGAGGCAAAACATTCAGGGTAGAAAAAGCGGTCACAATCTATTCTCGTGGTCATCGACGCAAAGTTAGCAGGCGCGTATCCTCGCAGATCTACGCTCACGATGCGACAATTTAATCGGTTCTTCATCAGGTGGTGGGTCAGGCATGGGTTGCGGGCGAGGGATCGGATCGGGCACTGGAACAGGATCGCCAGGAATCGGTTCAGGGACAGGAATTTGCAAATAAATAAGTGTCGTCATATTTCCCTCCGGTCATTGGGTGGACTCTTAAAGGGTAGACGCTGATAAATAACAGGCAAAAAAAAGCCGACTCATCAAAGTCGGCGTCGTACGAATCAATTGTGCTATGCAGTAATTCAAAAAAGGAAGTAAGACAATATGGAGCGCAACGCCCATCGCTTGACGTTGCATTCACCTGCAAGGGAGATATTGCCCTGAATGGGTAGAGAGTTTATTGACTTCGCTCAAACTTTGCGGCGTTTTTGTATACAGACAGCCGGAAAAATTGCTTTTGTTACAACCATTTACTACGGTGCAACCATAAAGCAACACCACCAATAAGAACAACTAACAGAATACAAAAAATTGAAAATCCGAATTGCCACCCGCCGCCAGGGATCCCACCAAGGTTGACGCCAAATAACCCGGTCAGAAAGGTACTGGGTAAAAAGACCATTGCCATCAACGACATTGTATAGGTACGACGAGCTAAATTTTCCTGCATCACCTGAGCGATTTCATCCGCCATCACGCCAGTCCGTGCTATACAGGCGTCGATTTCGTCAAGGCCGCGCCCAAGGCGATCGGCAATATCCTGCATCCGACGGCGTTGGTCATCGCTCATCCACGGCAAACGTTCACTGGCAAGACGAGCATAAACATCACGTTGCGGTGCCATATAGCGACGCATCACAATTAATTGTTTGCGCAGCAGAGCCAGGAATCCACGCGGTGGAATTTGCTGATCAAGGAGATTATCTTCAAGGTCGATAATTTTATCGTGCAGCTGCTCGATAAATTCGCTGGAATGATCGGTCAACGCATCGCACACATCCACCAGCCATCCCCCGCAATCGGTCGGACCCGTGCCCTCTTCCAGATCGCTCACCACATCGTCCAGCGCCAGCACTTTGCGTTGTCGGGTCGAAACAATTAACCGCCCGTCCATATATACACGCATGGCGACCAGTTGATCGGGGCGTTCATCGGTGCTGCCGTTTATACAGCGCAATGTAATCAGCGTGCCTTCACCGAGACGGCTGACTCGGGGCCGTGTGCTCTCGCCCGCCAGCGCATCACGTACGTTATTGGGAAGCAGCGGTGTTGTCGCCAGCCATTGGGCGCTATCATGGTGTACATAATTAAGGTGGAGCCAGCAGGGATGCGCTTCATCAATCACATCTGTATTTTCCAGCGGTTTAACGCCGCCTCTACCATCCAGCATCCAGGCAAATACTGCATCCGGGACATTAACGTCCGATCCCTTAATCGCTTCCACAGTGCCTCCATCATCAACGCATTATTTTGTAGTCTAGCCTTCTGGCCCTGTTACGCAACATCTCATCACCCCATTACCCTGAAATGATTAATAAAATTCTGTCTAAATTGAATACAAAAAGCAAAATGCTTTTCCGTATACAAACCGTGTGAAGTGTTAAATAGCGTCTATCATTATCAGAATTATCTGATCATATGACGTGGCTTTTTTGCGATCGGATAGCAACAAAAATTGATAAAAATAACGGGATCTCAATGATTACGCACAACTTCAATACCCTGGACTTACTCACCAGTCCTGTCTGGATTGTTTCGCCCTTTGAGGAACAGTTAATTTATGCCAATAGCGCGGCGCGACTGTTGATGCAAGACCTCACGTTTAGTCAGCTACGAACCGGACCCTATTCCGTCTCCTCACAAAAAGAACTGCCGAAATACCTCTCCGATCTGCAAAACCAACACGATATTATCGAAATCCTCACTGTTCAGCGTAAAGAAGAGGAAACAGCATTAAGCTGTCGGCTTGTTTTGCGAGAGCTGACAGAAACAGAACCGGTGATTATTTTCGAAGGTATCGAAGCGCCGGCAACGCTGGGTTTAAAAGCCAGTCGCTCGGCAAATTATCAGCGCAAAAAACAAGGTTTTTATGCGCGCTTTTTTCTGACTAACTCTGCACCAATGTTGTTGATTGACCCCTCACGAGATGGCCAAATCGTCGATGCTAACCTCGCCGCGCTCAATTTCTATGGTTATAACCATGAAACGATGTGCCAGAAACATACCTGGGAAATTAATATGCTCGGGCGTCGCGTCATGCCTATCATGCATGAAATTTCGCATTTACCCGGCGGTCATAAACCTTTGAATTTTGTTCATAAACTGGCGGATGGATCTACTCGTCATGTGCAGACCTATGCCGGGCCGATTGAAATTTATGGCGACAAGCTCATGTTATGTATTGTGCATGATATTACTGAGCAAAAACGGCTGGAGGAGCAGCTGGAACATGCTGCTCACCATGACGCGATGACCGGATTACTGAATCGGCGACAGTTTTATCACATTACCGAGCCAGGCCAAATGCAGCATCTCGCCATCACTCAGGATTACAGCTTATTGCTCATCGACACCGATCGTTTTAAACACATTAACGATCTCTATGGGCATTCTAAAGGTGATGAGGTGTTATGCGCCCTCGCCCGCACCCTTGAAAGTTGCGCTCGCAAAGGCGATTTGGTGTTTCGTTGGGGAGGCGAAGAGTTTGTCTTATTGCTACCAAGAACCCCACTGGATACCGCGCTTTCGCTGGCTGAAACTATCCGTGTAAGCGTGGCAAAAGTGAGTATTTCGGGCTTACCACGCTTTACCGTCAGCATTGGTGTGGCGCATCACGAAGGAAATGAAAGCATCGATGAACTGTTTAAACGCGTTGATGATGCTTTGTATCGGGCGAAAAATGATGGACGCAACCGCGTGCTGGCGGCATAAGCCGCGGATGCGTCTCGAGATCAACGACTGCGCTTAGCGTGGCGCTCCCAGTTTTCTTGCTTCGCCTGCGCCGTTTTACGTAGTGCGACGTAACACGCCCCGCTGCCGCCATGATGCGGTAGCGCAGTGCAATATGCCTGAACATCATCAAATTCGGTCAGCCAGCGCGCCACATAGCTGCGGACAATATTGGCATGCGATTTATCATCCCGTCCTTTGCCATGAATAATCAGCACGTTACGCAAACCATCAGCCATGGCTTGTTGAATGAAACTGAACATCATTTTGCGGCACTCTTCCACCGGCTGGCGCAAAAGATTCAGGCTCGCCTGTTGCGGATATTTACCACTGCGCAGCTTATCCAGCACCCCATGTTGCAACCCTTCCCGCCGAAACTCCAGCGGCTGACTTAGTGGGATGATGTCGAGAAATCCGGTGGTGAGGAAATTATCAAGCTGCAGCGTGTCGATACGCTGCGGCGCACGTTGGTTACGCGTTGGATGCCAGTGGACATCGGTAGCACGTTTCAGCGGCTGGACATCTTCCATGGCGTCAAGAAACAGCGATTTGTCGTCAAGGTTCATGTTACATCCTCCCGCAATTAAGAGCGCGATATGATAACCAGACCGGGTCGGTCCAACAACGTATTACCCAAAATTCCAGTAATAAGTTCCAAATATTGCCGATATTTTAAGCAAAATGCTTATGCATGATTATTCATTCACGATATTAATAATGTAACTTATATTTTCGTGAAATCTGTCACTGAAGAAAATTGGCAACTAAAGGTTAAAACCGTTATAACACAGTCACCGGCGCAGAGGAGACAATGCCGGACTTAAGACGCGGATGCACTGCTGTGTGTACTGTAGAGTCTGGCGGATGTCGACAGACTCTATTTTTTTATGCAGTTTTAACTTTGCAGATAGCCGCATTCTCGCCGGAATTGCGTGATTAATGACGCGGTCAGTGGTGTCTGGCGACTATCACGCCGCTGAATCAAATAATAGGCCGCTTTCGGTAAAATTTCGCTAACCGGCAACATCACCAGCCCCTGTCCGTGCAAGGGATCGCAGCCCATTTCTTCAGGCAGTATGCTGAGAAAATCGCTTTTTGCCACCAGACTGATACAGGCTGAGAACGTCTCGCAGACTACACCGACCTGTGGCGTTTGCGCCTGATCGTCAAGCAATTCACTCAACTGTTTGTAGTAACTGCCGTGTGGCGTCGGCATTGTCCAGCTGTAATCCAGTAACTGTTTGATCGAACGGGCACCAATGGCGGGGTGTCCCGGGCGGCAAAAGATCGCGAATTGCTTTTCCAGTAATTTCTCAAAAGTAAATTCGTGGTCGTACGGTCCCTGATAATAGGTATTGATGGTGAAATCCAATTCTCCCTGACGCAATTCATTAATCATCGACACCAGTTGCCCTTCCATAATGCGTACTTTTACCTGCGGATGCTGCTGATGAAAACGAGATATGACAGCTGGCATCAGACTGCGGGAAATACTGGCCCCCATGCCGATATTAATCTGCCCTGCCAGTTGCCCTTGTCGTTGGCGAATTTCCTCTTGCGCTGCGCGCAGCTCTTCAAGAATAAGACTGGCGTGCTGATAAAAACTTTCACCGGCATCAGTTAACGTCACGCCTTTACTACGGCGAAAAAAGAGTTGCGCCGCTAATCCTTCTTCCAGCTCCTGAATAGATTTACTCAGTGCCGGTTGCGACATATTCAACATTCGGCTCGCTCCGCGAATGCTGCCCTGACGAGCCACTTCAACAAAAGCACGAATTTGATGAATTTTTACCTGAAAAGCCATGACGCCACCGATAACCGTTATTTATCAGACCAAAGAAACTGGCATCTACTTTAATGCAGATGATTGTGTCAGGGTAATTTATGAACGGTTAAAACTGTGAAAAATCAGTTAGTGATAAGTAAAAACTATCGCTACGTGAACCGGGTCACACTTTTTACTGATGACGGGAAAGGTTATGGAGTCTTTGAATCAATTTGTTAATTCGCTTGCCCCAAAATTATCGCACTGGCGACGTGATTTTCATCACTATGCAGAGTCTGGCTGGGTGGAATTCCGCACTGCCACCCTTGTTGCGGAAGAATTGCAGCAGCTCGGCTATTCACTGGCGCTGGGCCGCGAAGTAGTTAATGAAAGTAGCCGGATGGGACTACCTGATGAACTCACTCTACAACGCGAATTCGAGCGCGCTCGTCAACAGGGTGCGCTAGCACAATGGATTGCGGTTTTTGAAGGTGGTTTCACTGGTATCGTCGCCACCCTGGATACCGGTCGCCCCGGTCCGGTGATGGCTTTCCGTGTCGATATGGACGCGCTGGATCTCAGTGAAGAGCAGGATGTCAGCCATCGCCCCTACCGCGACGGTTTTGCGTCATGTAACGCCGGAATGATGCATGCCTGTGGTCATGATGGACATACCGCCATTGGGCTTGGGCTGGCGCATACCCTTAAACAATTCGAGTCCGGACTACATGGCGTCATCAAACTGATTTTTCAGCCTGCAGAGGAAGGTACGCGTGGCGCGCGGGCGATGGTCGATGCAGGTGTCGTAGATGATGTTGATTATTTTACTGCCGTGCACATTGGCACTGGCGTACCTGCGGGCACCGTGGTGTGCGGCAGTGATAATTTTATGGCAACCACCAAATTTGACGCGCACTTCACCGGGACCGCCGCTCACGCAGGCGCAAAACCAGAAGACGGTCACAATGCCTTGTTGGCGGCAGCACAAGCAACTCTTGCACTGCATGCAATCGCCCCGCACAGCGAAGGAGCTTCCAGAGTAAACGTGGGCGTTATGCAGGCAGGAAGCGGCCGTAACGTTGTTCCTGCCTCGGCGTTGCTGAAAGTGGAAACACGCGGGGCCAGCGACGTCATTAATCAATATGTTTTTGACCGTGCACAACAAGCGATTCAGGGCGCAGCAACCATGTATGGTGTCGGCGTTGAAACTCGTCTGATGGGTGCAGCTACCGCCAGTTCTCCTTCGCCGCAATGGGTCGCATGGTTGCAAAGTCAGGCGGCTCAGGTCGCGGGGGTCAATCAGGCCATTGAACGTGTTGAAGCGCCTGCGGGTTCCGAAGATGCCACATTAATGATGGCCCGCGTGCAGCAACATCAAGGGCAAGCCTCCTACGTGGTGTTTGGCACACAGCTGGCGGCAGGTCATCACAACGAAAAATTCGATTTTGACGAGCAGGTTCTCGCTATTGCCGTCGAAACGCTGGCGCGCACCGCGCTCAATTTTCCCTGGACGCGAGGTATCTGATGCAGGAAATCTATCGTTTTATCGACGATGCGATTGAAGCCGATCGCCAACGTTATACCGATATTGCCGATCAAATCTGGGATCATCCAGAAACACGTTTTGAAGAGTTCTGGTCAGCGGAGCATCTGGCTTCGGCGCTGGAATCTGCAAGCTTCACCGTTACCCGCAACGTAGGCAATATCCCAAATGCATTTATTGCTTCGTTTGGTCAAGGCAAACCGGTTATCGCCCTGCTGGGAGAATATGACGCCCTAGCAGGTTTAAGTCAGCAAGCTGGTTGCGCGCAACCTACATCCGCGACGCCCGGTGAAAATGGTCACGGTTGCGGACACAATTTGCTGGGAACCGCCGCCTTTGCCGCTGCAATAGCCGTCAAGAAATGGCTGGAACAATATGGGCAAGGCGGCACAGTGCGCTTTTATGGTTGTCCTGGCGAAGAAGGCGGCTCGGGTAAAACGTTCATGGTCCGCGAGGGGGTATTTGATGATGTGGATGCGGCACTCACCTGGCACCCGGAAGCCTTTGCCGGCATGTTCAATACCCGCACGCTGGCAAACATTCAGGCATCATGGTGCTTTAAAGGGATCGCAGCACATGCCGCGAATTCCCCTCATTTGGGACGCAGCGCCCTTGATGCCGTAACGTTGATGACCACTGGCACCAACTTCCTCAACGAACATATTATTGAAAAAGCGCGCGTACACTATGCCATCACAAATAGCGGCGGGATCTCGCCCAACGTGGTCCAGGCGCAGGCAGAAGTGCTTTATCTTATCCGTGCCCCCGAAATGACCGACGTGCAGCATATTTATGATCGGGTCGCCAAAATCGCCGAAGGTGCGGCATTGATGACCGAAACCACGGTTGAATGCCGCTTCGACAAAGCCTGTTCCAGTTATCTCCCGAATCGCACCTTAGAAAATGCCATGTACCATGCCCTATCCCATTTTGGTACCCCGGAATGGAACTCCGAAGAACTGGCTTTTGCGAAACAAATTCAGGCTACGCTCACCCCCAACGATCGGCAAAACAGTCTGAATAATATCGCCGCAACCGGTGGCGAAAACGGCAAGGTTTTTGCACTACGTCATCGTGAAACGGTACTGGCGAATGAGGTCGCTCCATATGCCGCCACCGATAACGTGCTTGCGGCATCGACTGATGTCGGCGACGTCAGTTGGAAACTGCCTGTTGCCCAGTGTTTCAGCCCCTGTTTTGCCGTCGGTACACCGCTACATACGTGGCAACTGGTTAGCCAGGGGCGAACATCTATTGCTCATAAAGGAATGCTGCTGGCGGCGAAAACTATGGCAGCAACCACAGTCAATCTCTTCATTGATTCAGGGCTATTGCAAGAATGCCAACAAGAGCATCAGCAAGTTACGGACACGCAACCGTATCACTGCCCTATCCCGAAAAACGTGACACCGTCACCTTTAAAATAACAACAACGCAAACACAACAACCGAGGAATGCCCATGAGTATGTCATCCATACCGTCGTCCTCCCAATCCGGGAAGCTCTATGGCTGGGTCGAAAGAATTGGTAACAAGGTTCCCCATCCTTTTTTGCTCTTTATCTATTTGATAATCGTACTCATGGTGACGACGGCAATTTTGTCAGCCTTTGGCGTCAGTGCGAAAAACCCGACCGATGGTACGCCGGTGGTGGTGAAAAACCTGCTCAGTGTGGAAGGATTACACTGGTTTTTACCCAATGTGATTAAAAACTTTAGCGGTTTTGCTCCACTTGGAGCGATCCTGGCGCTGGTTTTAGGTGCCGGCCTAGCGGAGCGCGTCGGCTTACTGCCAGCGCTAATGGTTAAAATGGCATCGCATGTTAATGCCCGCTACGCCAGTTATATGGTGCTGTTTATTGCTTTTTTCAGCCACATTTCTTCCGATGCGGCGTTAGTGATCATGCCACCGATGGGTGCGCTGATTTTTCTGGCGGTGGGCAGGCATCCAGTTGCAGGTTTACTGGCTGCCATTGCAGGCGTAGGTTGCGGCTTTACGGCTAATTTACTGATTGTCACAACCGACGTGTTGCTGTCGGGGATCAGCACGGAAGCGGCGGCTGCGTTCAATCCGCAAATGCACGTCAGTGTAATTGATAACTGGTATTTTATGGCCAGCTCCGTAGTCGTACTGACGATTGTTGGCGGCTTGATAACCGACAAAATCATCGAGCCACGGTTAGGTCAATGGCAGGGAAACAGCGATGAGAAACTGCAGACATTGACCGAAAGTCAGCGTTTTGGTTTACGCATAGCAGGTGTCGTATCGCTACTTTTTATTGCTGCGATCGCGCTGATGGTGATCCCGGAAAACGGGATATTGCGCGATCCGATTAATCACACCGTGATGCCATCACCCTTTATTAAAGGTATCGTGCCACTAATCATTCTTTTTTTCTTTGTGGTTTCGCTGGCTTATGGCATCGCTACCCGCACAATTCGACGTCAGGCGGATTTACCGCATTTAATGATTGAACCGATGAAAGAGATGGCGGGATTTATCGTGATGGTTTTTCCCCTCGCCCAGTTTGTCGCCATGTTTAACTAGAGCAACATGGGGAAATTCATCGCCGTGGGGCTGACCGATGTACTTGAAAGTTCAGGGCTTAGCGGCATCCCGGCGTTTGTCGGTCTGGCGTTGCTTTCCTCTTTCTTATGCATGTTTATTGCCAGCGGTTCCGCAATCTGGTCGATTCTGGCCCCCATTTTCGTACCAATGTTTATGCTACTTGGCTTTCACCCGGCATTTGCGCAAATCCTCTTTCGTATTGCCGACTCATCCGTATTGCCTTTAGCGCCGGTATCTCCTTTTGTTCCACTGTTTCTTGGATTCCTGCAACGCTACAAACCAGACGCGAAACTGGGTACTTACTATTCGTTAGTCTTGCCCTATCCGCTTATCTTTTTGGTGGTATGGCTGCTGATGTTGCTGGCGTGGTATCTTGTTGGTCTGCCGATAGGTCCGGGGATTTACCCACGTTTGTCTTAAGAGAGAACGGATGCTGAGATTACTTGAAGAAAAAATTGCCACGCCACTGGGTCCACTGTGGGTGATTTGCGATGAGCAATTTCGCCTGCGGGCGGTTGAATGGGAAGAGTACAGCGAACGCATGGTGCAGCTGCTGGACATCCATTATCGCAAAGAAGGCTATGAGCGCATTTCTGCCACCAACCCAGGCGGTTTAAGCGACAAGCTTCGTGATTATTTTGCCGGTAATCTTAGCATTATTGATACGCTTCCCACTGCCACAGGGGGGACGCCATTTCAGCGCGAAGTCTGGAAAACTCTACGCACTATCCCCTGCGGGCAGGTAATGCATTACGGCCAACTGGCTGAACAATTGGGCCGCCCTGGCGCGGCGCGTGCCGTTGGTGCGGCAAACGGATCGAATCCCATCAGCATCGTCGTACCTTGCCATCGGGTTATTGGCCGAAACGGCACCATGACCGGATATGCAGGCGGAGTTCAGCGAAAAGAGTGGTTATTGCGCCACGAAGGTTATCTTTTGCTGTAAACATTAAACAATTTGTGCCAGCTTGTTCACACTTTTATGTAAAGTTACCCTTAACAACTTAAGGGTTTTCAAATAGATAGACATATATTTACATCTAATATCGGAATTCTCTGCTGTTAAGGTTTGCTTAGACTTACTTGCTCCCTAAAAAGATGTTAAAATTGACAAATATCAATTACGGCTTGAGCAGACCTATGATCCCGGAAAAGCGAATTATACGGCGCATTCAGTCTGGCGGTTGTGCTATCCATTGCCAGGATTGCAGCATCAGCCAGCTTTGCATCCCGTTCACACTCAACGAACATGAGCTTGATCAGCTTGATAATATCATTGAGCGGAAGAAGCCTATTCAGAAAGGCCAGACGCTGTTTAAGGCTGGTGATGAACTTAAATCGCTTTATGCCATCCGCTCCGGTACGATTAAAAGTTATACCATCACTGAGCAAGGCGACGAGCAAATCACTGGTTTCCATTTAGCAGGCGACCTGGTGGGATTTGACGCCATCGGCAGCGGCCATCACCCGAGCTTCGCGCAGGCGCTGGAAACCTCGATGGTATGTGAAATCCCGTTCGAAACGCTGGACGATTTGTCTGGTAAAATGCCGAATCTGCGTCAGCAGATGATGCGTCTGATGAGCGGTGAAATCAAAGGCGATCAGGACATGATCCTGCTGTTGTCGAAGAAAAATGCCGAGGAACGTCTGGCTGCATTCATCTACAACCTGTCCCGTCGTTTTGCCCAACGCGGCTTCTCCCCTCGTGAATTCCGCCTGACGATGACTCGTGGCGATATCGGTAACTATCTGGGCCTGACGGTAGAAACCATCAGCCGTCTGCTGGGTCGCTTCCAGAAAAGCGGTATGCTGGCAGTCAAAGGTAAATACATCACCATCGAAAATAACGATGCGCTGGCCCAGCTTGCTGGTCATACGCGTAACGTTGCCTGATTTTTCCGCATAACTCACTATCCTTCTGTCATATCATTAAATTTTTCTGATTTATTGATCTGGCAGAAGGTTCATCACTGTTTCATTCACCAGATATGGGTTAATCTTTTAATTACAAACTGCGTTGACAGTTGTTGTAAGGAGACCCTGTATGGCTATGTATCAGAACATGCTCGTTGTTATCGATCCTAACCAGGACGACCAACCAGCATTGCGGCGAGCTGTTTATTTACATCAACGGATTGGTGGCAAAATTAAAGCCTTTTTGCCGATCTATGACTTCTCATACGAAATGACCACCCTGCTCTCCCCGGACGAACGTACCGCTATGCGTCAGGGCGTCATCAGCCAGCGTACAGCCTGGATCCACGAGCAGGCAAAATATTATCTCAATGCTGGCGTTCCCATTGAAATTAAAGTGGTCTGGCATAACCGTCCCTTCGAAGCCATCATTCAGGAAGTGATCAGCGGCGGGCACGATTTGGTGCTAAAAATGGCGCACCAACATGACCGTCTGGAAGCGGTGATTTTTACGCCAACGGACTGGCATCTGTTACGCAAATGCCCAAGCCCGGTGTGGATGGTGAAAGACCAGCCGTGGCCGGAAGGAGGCAAGGCGCTGGTGGCGGTGAATCTCGCCAGTGAAGAGCCGTATCATAATGCGCTCAATGAAAAACTGGTCAAAGAGACGATCGAACTGGCAGAACAAGTCAACCATACCGAAGTTCATCTGGTTGGCGCTTATCCGGTAACGCCAATTAATATCGCGATTGAACTGCCGGAATTTGATCCGAGCGTTTATAACGATGCCATTCGTGGGCAACATTTGCTGGCAATGAAAGCTCTGCGGCAGAAATTCGGCATTAATGAAAACATGACGCACGTAGAAAAAGGTCTGCCAGAAGAGGTGATTCCTGATTTGGCGGAGCACTTACAGGCGGGGATTGTGGTTCTGGGCACGGTAGGACGCACCGGTATTTCAGCAGCATTCCTCGGCAACACGGCGGAACAGGTGATTGATCATCTTCGCTGCGATCTGTTGGTCATTAAACCTGACCAGTATCAGACACCCGTTGAACTGGATGACGAAGAAGACGATTAACGACTCTTCAATAACTGACAAGGCCCGAGTTATCGGGCCTATTTTTTACTTACTGCTCTTCGCCGCCAAGGAAATAAATTCCCAACGGGATTGCCAGCAACACAGTAAAGACCAGGCTATAAACAAAAATCATCGATGACTGAATCACATACATTGATGTCGTCCACTCAGACAGCGGAATATTGTACTGTTCTATAACGCCGCCGATAGTCGCGCGAGTCACAACCGACGCCGCAATAATGAAAACCGCCAACAAACCAAAGAGAAATTTCTTCCCTTTCGCTGACTTCAGTTTCGCCATAATCATGATGTAATCCTTGTGCAGACAAATTTCTTGTTACCTAAACGTAACAATACCATGACATTTCACCGTTGTCTGCTCTGAAAACCTCACCTCTTAGCTGGATTTACAATCAACGCATTGATTAGTTAGCTAATGTTGCTACTTCCTTCCCTGACTATTGATGATCTGAATGAATTGTCGCGGTAAAATAGCCCCGCCAGGGGTTTCCGGCATGACGACAATTATCTGGAGGAGCCTGATAAAACAATGATCGCTGAACTGTTTACAAATAATGCGCTTAATCTGGTCATTATTTTCGGTAGCTGCGCAGCATTGATTCTGATGAGCTTTTGGTTTCGCCGCGGAAATCGTAAAAGAAAAGGTTTTTTATTCCATGCGGTGCAATTTTTAATCTACACCATAATTATCAGTGCTGTTGGTAGCATTATTAATTATGTTATAGAAAACTATAAACTCAAATTTATCACCCCAGGCGTTATCGATTTTATCTGTACGTCCCTGATTGCGGTTATTCTGACGATTAAGCTATTTTTGCTGATTAATCAGTTTGAAAAACAGCAGATTAAAAAAGGTCGCGATATCACCAGTGCGCGGATTATGTCGCGCATTATCAAAATCACCATTATTGTGGTGCTTGTTCTGCTTTATGGCGAACATTTCGGCATGAGCCTTTCTGGCTTGCTGACCTTTGGTGGTATTGGTGGTCTGGCTGTCGGTATGGCCGGTAAAGATATTCTGAGTAATTTCTTTTCCGGGATCATGCTCTATTTCGACCGTCCTTTCAGTATTGGCGACTGGATCCGTTCACCGGACAGAAATATCGAAGGTACAGTAGCGGAAATTGGCTGGCGAATTACCAAAATTACGACCTTTGATAATCGTCCATTGTACGTACCGAACTCGCTGTTTTCGTCGATCAGCGTAGAAAACCCAGGACGAATGACCAACCGCCGCATTACCACGACCATTGGTTTACGTTATGAGGATGCGGCAAAAGTGGGCGTTATTGTCGAAGCCGTACGTGAGATGCTGAAAAATCACCCGGCCATCGACCAGCGACAAACCTTACTGGTTTATTTCAACCAGTTTGCCGACTCGTCATTGAATATTATGGTTTATTGCTTTACCAAAACCACGGTATGGGCTGAATGGCTTGCTGCACAGCAAGACGTTTATTTGAAGATTATCGATATTGTGCAGTCACACGGCGCGGACTTTGCCTTCCCCAGCCAGACGCTGTATATGGATAACATTACACCGCAGGAACAGGGGCGCTAAATCAGACATCACTGGCGTTATCCACAAGGGTAACGCCAGTTCCCATCACATCAATGCTTCACAATATACATAGTCCGGCTGTACGCCACATCTTCCGGGTTATTAATGGGATAACCTTTCAGCCACGGCTTGATTAATCGTCCATTGGTATATTGATAAATTGGTGCAATCGGTGCTTGCTCCATGAGGATTTTTTCTGCCGCGTTGTAATCGGCATTACGCGCTTTAACGGTATTTTCCGTCGATGCCTGGGCCAGAACTTTGTCGTATGCCGGATTGTTAAAGCGTGAAATATTTCCTGAATGCGTTGACGTTAATAATGTCAGGAAAGTGGAGGGTTCATTATAATCCCCCACCCATGAGGCGCGGATAACATCAAAATTGCCGGTGTTACGGCTATCGATATAGGTTTTCCATTCCTGATTTTGCAATTTAACATCTACGCCAAGGTTCTTTTTCCACATCGATGCTACAGCAATCGCAATTTTTTGATGGTTTTCTGAAGTGTTATACAAAAGCGTCAGCTTCAGCGGTTTTTGCGGACCATAACCAGCTGCGCTCAACAAAGTTTTTGCCTGCGCATTCAGTTCTTCCTGACTCATTTGTTCAAACGGCGAAGGTTCCGGCGTAAATCCGGCGGTAACATCTGGTGTAAAATGCCACGCTGGCTTTTCGCCCGTCCCTAATACTTTTTCGGTCATCAGGCGGCGATCTATCGTCATACTTAATGCCAGACGAACGCGCTGATCTGCCGTCGGCCCTTTTTGCGTGTTAAACGCATAATAATAGGTCCCGAGCTGCGGCGGCGTATAAACCTGCCCCGGAATATCCTTCAACAGCTTCTGATACATATTTTTCGGGAAGGATTCGGTGATATCAATATCCCCCGCGAGGTAACGCTTAGTGGCTGCGGATTCCTGATTAATTGGCAGGAAGGTCACTTTTTGCAGTACCGTTTTGGCGTTATCCCAATAATGGGTATTCGGTACCACGACCAGTTTTTCATTGACTACGCGTTCTTTAAGAACATAAGCGCCATTGCCGATCAGATTTCCGGGTTTCGTCCACTCTTTACCGCTTTCTACGTTGGCTTTTTGCACCGGGAAGAAGGCAAAGTTAGCGGTTAAATTCACAAACCACGGCAACGGTTTATCAAGCTGAATTTTCAAGGTATGGGCATCAACTGCGGTGACGCCAAGCTGGTCAGGCGTAGCTTTACCATCAATAATCGCCTGTGCGTTGTTGATTCCCGCCAGCGCGGCAAACCATGCAAATGGCGATAGCGTTTTCGGGTCCACCAGACGTTGCCAGCTGTAGACAAAATCTTGCGCCGTTACCGGTGTGCCATCCGCCCATTTTGCGTTATCGCGCAGGGTAAAAGTCCAGATACGGTTGTCATTACTTTTCCACTGAGTCGCAACGCCGGGGACAATCTCCCCTTTCTCGTTCTGATTCACCAGTCCTTCAAACAGATCGCGAATGACCTGAATCTCTGGCAGGCCCACGGCTTTAGCGGGATCCAGCGACGCAGGCTCATCTTTAATGTGGCGCACCAGCTCCTGCTTCTCTGCCAGTACTGTGCCGCTCGGAACTTCTGCAGCATACGAAAGAGAAATGCTGCTGACCAACAGCGCACAACACGTGACTGAAACAGAGTGCTTCATAAGTTTCCCTCTAACCGACATTAAAATTGATGCGTAATTATTTGTTTCGCCTTAAAGAAATGCAAACAACTTCCATCAAAAAAGTGACACAGGAAGCATAAAATGTTTTATGTATCAATATATTAAATCAGATTTAGTGTAAATAATCGACGCCAAAATGCGGCAAAGCACATAGAACACCGAACACTACGTTCAGGCTTCGCACGTTCAAACCAGTTTTCGGTATCAAAATCAGCATCTGTCGCCATTGTACGAAGAATAAAAAATAACCAAAACGTTGAAAGGAACTGAGAATACGTTAAGAGAGAAATTAAATTAATGTATCAGCAAGTAGTGCTAAACAGCACCTTTATACTTCAGCCTATCTATAAATAATGAGAATGCCGAGCCAGCATGTCGACGGTGTGGATAGTACAGGTGATAACCGGGTAAATCTGGTGTGAATTTATCCAAAACACGTATCAGTTTTTTTTCTTTAATAGCCCGCTCAACCTGATCATAAGGTAGATACGCCAATCCATGCCCATCAATTGCAGCATCAATGATCAGGTCTATCGTATTCAGTAAAAGCTGACCTTCCATGCGAACACGAACTTCACGTCCACCGCGTATTAATCTCCAGCGATTTGCTGTACCCGATGTGGGAAGATACAAATTAATTGCCTGATGATCTATTAATTGTGACACTGACGTTGGAACACTTCGGCGAGAAAAATAATCCGGTGAGCCAACAATAGCCATTGGTATATCTGGCCCGATTCGAATGGCGATCATATCTTTATCCATCTCCCCACCCAGACGGACGCCTGCATCAAAACGTTCAGAAACGACATCGGTCAAACCATAATCAATGGTGAGCTGAATATCAATTTCAGGATGCGATTTCAGGAATGTGCGCATTGCTGGTAACAATATCGTTTTTGCTGCATGTTCTACAGTAGTAATACGTATTGTCCCGGATGGGCGGTTCTGCAGATCGCTCAGGGATGCCATGGCTGAATCTATGTCATGCAACATAGGGCCAAGAACAGACAAAAGATGCTCGCCCGCTTCAGTTGGAACAACGCTGCGCGTGGTTCGCGTCAGAAGCCGCAATCCCAATCGTTCTTCTATACGACGCACTATCTGGCTTAAAGCTGACTGCGCCATGCTCAGGCGGGCTGCTGCACGAGTGAAGCTACGCTCCTCTGCAACGACGACAAACGCCATCAGATCAGCGATTTCTTCACGCTTCATTCAGTATCTCCATGCAATCTATTAATCATTTAAATGATAGGTCTAATCATGATTTTGGGTCTAATCAACTTAATGATCAATATCTATAGTGATATCACCAACCGTTAAAACGAACCGACAACTCCATGAGGAACGGAATGATGAATAATAAAGTCAGCTTCACTAACAGCAATAATCCAACCATCTCTTTGTCTGCAGTGATCTATTTCCCTCCAAAATTTGATGAAACCCGTCAGTATCAGGCAATTGTGTTATCTCACCCAGGTGGGGGCGTTAAAGAACAAACGGCCGGAACCTATGCCAAAAAACTGGCGGAAAAGGGATTTGTCACTATTGCTTATGACGCATCTTATCAAGGTGAAAGTGGCGGCGAGCCGCGTCAGTTAGAAAACCCATACATTCGTACTGAAGACATCAGTGCCGTGATTGATTACCTGACAACGCTTTCTTATGTCGACAATACCCGAATTGGTGCGATGGGAATTTGTGCCGGTGCAGGATATACAGCCAATGCTGCAATTCAGGATCGCCGCATCAAGGCCATCGGTACCGTTAGTGCGGTCAATATTGGTTCGATGTTCCGTAATGGTTGGGAAAACAATGTGAAATCTATTGATGCCCTGCCATACGTTGAAGCGGGTTCAAACGCCCGAACCAGCGATATTAGCAGCGGAGAATATGCCGTTATGCCACTGGCACCAATGAAGGAGTCCGATGCGCCGAACGAAGAACTGCGTCAGGCCTGGGAGTATTACCACACCCCTCGCGCGCAGTATCCAACAGCACCGGGTTACGCTACTTTGCGCAGCCTTAACCAGATTATTACCTATGATGCTTACCATATGGCGGAAGTGTACCTGACTCAGCCGATGCAGATTGTGGCGGGCAGCCAGGCAGGGAGCAAATGGATGAGTGACGACCTGTACGATCGGGCATCAAGCCAGGATAAACGCTATCACATTGTTGAAGGCGCAAACCATATGGATCTTTATGACGGCAAAGCCTATGTGGCTGAAGCAATTTCAGTATTAGCTCCGTTCTTTGAGGAAACTCTGTAATGAAACATATTCAAATCCGCAATAGTGATATGGCCTGGCATATTGCTGCCAATATTCAGTTTCCACCAAATTTTGATGAGTCAAAACAGTATCCGGCGATTATCAGCGTCCATCCTTTTGGCAGTTGTAAGGAGCAGACGTCTGGCAATATCTATGGCAAAGCATTGGCTGAAAAAGGCTATCTCGTTCTCGCTTATGACGCCAGTTTCCAGGGAGAATCTGGTGGGGAGCCTCGCTGGATAGAAGATCCGACACAGCGCGTAGAGGATATTAGCCGTGTTATCGATTATGCAGTAACTCTGCCATATGTTAATGCTGAACGTATTGGCGTGCTGGGAGTGTGTGGGGGTGGTGGCTATGCCATTAATGCCGCGCTGACAGAAAAACGAATTAAAGCAGTAGTGAGTATTACGGGTGTTAATATCGGGCGTCTTTTTCGGGAAGGTTTCAGCAATTACGATCCGATTGGCGCATTGAATGCAATGGCGTCGCAACGAACCAAAGAGGCTCGTGGTGGAGAATTACAGATCAACGAATTACTTCCCGCCAGCCTGGATGCAGCAAAAGCCCATGGACTGACCGAACGCGATGTTTATGAAGCAACTGACTACTATAAAACACCACGCGGGCAACAACCGGGAGGTGCGACAAAAATGTTGTTCTCACATGCACAGAAAACGCTGGCCTGGGATGCCTTCGCATTTACTGAAGTGTTACTGACTCAGCCGGTGATGGTAGTAGTTGGTGAAAAAGTCGGTGCCTTCGGTGCTTATCGTGATGGACTGGAAGTCTATGGCCGGGCGATGGTTTCGCAGGATCGTCAGTTAGTTTCATTACCCGATTTCTCACATTATGAACTGTATGACAAACCGGAAGCAGTTCAGGAGGCGCTGGAAAAAGTTATTCCTTTTTTCAACACCCATCTGGGATAAGTTTCATGAGAAATATTATGAAAAATGTACTGATTCTTGGTGCTGGCGGTCAGATAGCCCGCCATGTGATTAATCAACTGGCAGATAAACAAACCATTAAACAAACTTTATTTGCCCGTCAGCCAGCAAAAATCCACAAACCCTATCCAACTAATAGCAAGATTATTATGGGAGATGTACTGAATCATGCAGCACTGAAGCAGGCCATGCAGGGACAGGACGTTGTGTATGCCAACCTTACGGGGGAAGATTTAGATATTCAGGCAAATTCAGTGATCGCTGCGATGAAAGCCTGTGATGTTAAACGTCTGATCTTTGTTCTTTCCCTCGGTATTTATGATGAAGTTCCAGGAAAATTTGGCGAATGGAATAATGCAGTTATTGGTGAGCCCCTAAAACCATTCCGCAGGGCTGCGGATGCAATTGAGGCTTCTGGACTGGAATATACAATTCTTCGCCCTGCCTGGCTGACTGATGAAGATATTATTGATTATGAGCTTACCTCACGCAATGAACCATTCAAAGGTACGATCGTATCACGTAAGAGTGTCGCAGCATTAATCACAGATATCATCGATAAACCTGAGAAACACATTGGTGATAATATAGGTATCAATCAACCCGTGACTGATGGTGACAAGCCATTATTCATGTAAATCAATTACATAGTTACCATCGTAATGTACTATGTGCAGTACGATTTATTAAACTTATTAAGGTGAACTGATCAATCCGATGCGATTAACATGTGTAGAACCAGTAAGAATAAAATACGCCATGTATATAACATTACGACTTACATCTAAGTCAGCATAATTCTAATATCTGCACATCAATAAAAATGCAAACAACTTCCGGCAAAAAAGTGATACAAGATCGATGACATAGCGTTGAAGAAAAGGATTTGATAATCCGCAAAATTTGCACAACACTGCCTGTAATACTTCCTGAACCAGAGACGATCATGACCGTAAACCGCCCACGCGCCGAACGCGGCGCATTTCCGCCCGGAACAGAACATTACGGACGTTCATTATTGGGCGCGCCGTTAATCTGGTTTCCTGCCCCTGCAGCCAGTCGCGAAAGTGGTTTGATTCTGGCTGGCACTCACGGTGATGAAAACTCTTCGGTCGTCACGCTCTCCTGTGCTCTGCGGACTTTGACACCTTCTTTGCGCCGCCATCATGTGGTGCTGTGTGTGAATCCTGACGGCTGCCAGCTGGGGTTACGGGCCAATGCTAATGGTGTGGATTTAAACAGAAACTTTCCGGCGGCGAACTGGAAGGAAGGTGAAACGGTTTATCGCTGGAACAGCGCCGCTGAAGAACGTGATGTCGTATTACTGACAGGTGACAAACCTGGCTCAGAACCTGAAACCCAGGCGCTGTGCCAGCTTATACACCGCATTCAACCTGCCTGGGTGGTCTCATTCCACGATCCACTGGCCTGTATTGAAGATCCCAGACACAGCGAATTAGGCGAATGGCTGGCCCAGGCGTTTGAATTGCCTCTGGTAACCAGCGTCGGTTATGAAACGCCTGGCTCTTTCGGCAGTTGGTGTGCAGATCTCAACTTGCATTGCATCACCGCAGAGTTTCCGCCCATCTCCTCCGACGAAGCCAGCGAAAAATATCTCTTTGCGATGGCAAACTTGCTGCGCTGGCATCCTAAAGATGCAATTCGCCCGTCGTGAACTGAAGCGCCGGTTCCACATCTACCGCCAGCCAGGTCGGTCCGTCAAGATCGGCGAAACTGACCTGCGGCACCAGCGGTAAAGCGGCGCTAATGGCACGAGAGGTACACAACATGCAGCCCAGCATCAGACTGAAACCTTGTGCACGCGCTTCAGTCGCCAGCGCCAGCGCTTCCGTCAGACCACCGGTTTTATCGAGCTTAATGTTAACCATCTCATAGCGCCCTTTCAGCGCCTTCAGATTGCTACGTGTATGACAACTCTCATCAGCACAAATCGGCAACGGATGAATAAAATTCTCCAGCGCCGCATCGTCCTGCGCAGGAAGGGGTTGTTCAAGCATCGCAACGCCTAAATCCGCCAATAGCTGGCAACGCGCCGCCAACCCTTCTGCACGCCAGGATTCATTTGCATCAACGATCAGCGTCGCATCGGGCACAGCTGTGCGAATTGCCACCATCCGCTCACTAATAAGATGGTTATCCAGCTTCACTTTCAGTAATTTCGCGCCTGCCTGCCAGAGTGTTGATGCACTATTGGCCATCTGATCAGGCGTACCGATGACTACCGTCTGTGCAGTGATAACTGTCTCGGGAAGCGTTATGCCGATCAAATCAGCCAGCGATTGCTGCTGTTTTCGCGCGGCCAGATCCCACAATGCACAATCCAGCGCATTACGTGCTGCGCCGGCAGGGAGAATTTTTTGCAACTCCTCCCGTGTCAGCCCTTTCTCTAATTGCGACACGACGCTCATAATTTGCGCCATTACCGAGGCATCACTTTCTCCATAACGCGGATACGGCGTGCATTCGCCGGTGCCTTTAATACCCTCTTCTTCCAGTTCAACCACCACCACGCGCGCTTCACTGCGACTTCCCCGGGCAATCACAAACGGGGTATGTAAGGGCCAGGCTTCCTCAAATACCTTAACGGTTCTCATCTTTACTCCTTGTTGTCGCGGTGGTCTGCGGATTAAGCGCAAATAGCGTTTGCTGTGTTATTGACAGTTAGCATAAACTAGGTGTGACGTTAACTATATGTAAACAGGAAAGATAATCATGTCACAAACCGTTCATTTCCAGGGCAACCCGGTTACAGTCGCCAATTCCATCCCGCAGGCGGGTAGCAAAGCGCAGACTTTTACTCTCGTAGCAAAAGATCTGTCTGACGTCACCCTCGGTCAGTTTGCGGGTAAACGCAAAGTGCTGAACATTTTCCCGAGTATTGATACCGGAGTTTGCGCCGCATCAGTACGTAAGTTTAACCAACTGGCAACCGAGATCGACAACACCGTTGTGCTGTGTATTTCTGCCGATCTGCCGTTCGCCCAGTCTCGTTTCTGCGGCGCAGAAGGTCTGAACAACGTTATCACCCTCTCCACTTTCCGTAACGCTGAATTCCTGCAAGCCTACGGTGTGGCAATTGCTGATGGCCCACTGAAAGGTCTGGCAGCGCGTGCCGTTGTGGTTATTGACGAAAATGACAATGTGATTTTCAGCCAGCTGGTGGATGAAATCACCACCGAGCCGGATTACGAAGCAGCTCTGGCTGTACTGAAAGCATAATTTAATATGCCTGATGGTGTTGCACCATCAGGCATATTCGCGCTTACTCTTCGTTCTTCTTCTGACTCAGACCATATTCCCGCAACTTATTGGCAATCGCGGTATGTGAAACGCCGAGACGTTTTGCCAGTTTGCGCGTGCTGGGATAATTGCGATAAAGCTGGGTTAATACCGAGCGTTCAAAACGGCTGGTGATTTCGTCCAGCGAACCTTCCATCGCATCTTCGCCCACGGCTACCGTTGCGGCGTCATAATCCGGCAACAAAATATCCTGTGGACGCAGCTCATAACCGTCCAGTTGTGTCAGTGCGCGATAGATAGCGTTCTTTAACTGCCGCACATTTCCCGGCCACGCATAACGCGTAAGTACAGTATTCAGGTCAGCGGCCAGTTTCGGACGCGGCACGCCCTGCTCGTCGGCAAAGCGGGCGACGAACAGCTCAGTTAACGGCATGATGTCCTGCGGACAGTCACGTAGCGGCGGCAGATTGAGCGTCAACACGTTCAGACGATAATAGAGATCTTCACGGAACATGCCTTTTTGCACCAGTTCGACCAGATTCTTCTGCGTAGCGCAAATCACCCGCACATCGACATGCACCTCATGGTCTTCGCCAACCCGACGGAAAGTGCCATCATTAAGGAAACGCAGTAATTTCGCCTGCATCCGTGGTGACATTTCCCCTATTTCATCCAACAGCACCGAACCACCGTTCGCCTGCTCAAAGAATCCTTTCTTCCCTTCCGGAGCATGACCAAACAGTTCACTCTCGACCGCATCTTCCGGTATAGACGCACAGTTCAGCGCCAGGTAAGGTTTGCCCGCTCTGGGGCTTGCCTGATGGCAGGCGTAGGCAAAGAGATCTTTACCTGTACCTGTGTCACCCGTAATCAGCAGCGGCGCGCTTAGCATCGCCAGTTTCTGCGCCTGTTCGACAACATGCTTCATTTTCGGGCTGACGGCGACAATTTGACTGAAGGCGCTGACGTCCTGGGCGGCGACATTTTGCAACTGGCGGCCCATACGAATCGTTGATCGCAACATCACCACCGCACCGGTCAGGACGTGTTGATCATTTTCATCCTGAAGATAAACAGGCGTAATCTCCATCAGGAAATTCTGCCCATTAATAACGACATGCTCGTTATGGGAATCTTGCGGTTCGCTTTCCAGCCAACGTAAAAAATTAAAGCCGTTAATCAATTGTGCGGCGGTATGGTTGCGCAGGCGATCCAATTTTTGCGCAAAAAGCTGACAGCTCGCCGGGTTCGCCATATCCACTTTGCTTTTCATATCGACAGAGAGCACAGGTTCGGGCAACGCCTCCAGTAACGCGCTCAACGCCAGATGCTCACGTTCGGAAGGCATCCACGGGACAGTACGCACATCGGTAACACCTGCAATACGGCGTATTTCGGCCATCAGACTGCTGAAACTCTCAAACTCCAGTTCAGCAAAATTGAGGTAGATTCGCCCAATGGGATCAATCTCAATACCGCGTAAATCAATGCCTCTTAGCACGAGTAGATCGAGTAATTCGCGGGTCAGACCGAGTCGGTCTTCACAAAAGACTTCCAGACGCATGGGAACCTTCACCTGAAAAAAGAACAATTAATATGATGATATGACACTATTTGGATAGCAGGAAGGTTTCTGTCAACAATCATTGACACAAAGACGGAAAAACGGGCACTTCGGCGTAAAGATATCCGGTCAGCACCCGATATTGCATTATTTTTCGCTGGGCGTTTTGCCTTTTTGCAGCGTTTCTTTCACCTGACCGATAAGCTGACGACGGAAATCCCCGAGGCGAGGTTTGTCATCGTCAATCCACGGCAGCGGGCGGCAAAGCTCCATAGCTTTAATCCCGAGTCGTGCCGTCAGAAGTCCAGCACCAATTCCCTGAGCTGCGCGGGTAGACAAACGAGCAGCGAGATCTTGCGACATCCAGTCCATCCCCACTTCGCGCACCAGTTCGCTGGCTCCGGCAAAAGCGATATTCAGCAATACCAGCTTAAACAGACGCAAACGGCTGTAATACCCCAGTTCAATGCCATACAGCGTGGCGATGCGATTAATTAAACGCAGATTGCGCCAGGCGATAAACGCCATATCGACCAACGCCAGCGGGCTGACCGCAATCATCAACGTTGATTCCGCCGCCGAACGGCTGATTTCGCGCCGCGCCTGGGCATCTAAAACTGGCTGGACCAAATGCGCATACAAACTGACCACTTCACGGTCGTTTTGCGTTTCATGGATTGAGGCATACCAGCGTTGCAGCGCTGGATGAGACTGATCAATACCCGCCTGCTGCGCCAGTTTTTCGCAAAATGCGCGGCCTTTGCCCGTGCCGTGGCTGTGCAACAAATCGCGCGCTTCGTCGCGTTCATGGGCGCGCTGTCGCAAGCGCCATAAGCGCCGCCACTCTGTTACCACAGAACCTACGCCAGCGCCGATAATCAATGCCCCAGCGGCACATCCACCCAGCGCCACCCAGTCCTGAGTTTGCCAGGCATTCATTGTCCACTGTACACCCTGCCCGACAACGCTTGCGCCAAACAGAGCCAGCCCGCCCATCACCATTTTGCGCCACAGGCTGCGTTTCGGACGTAACGCTGCATCCATTACCGCTTCAACTTGCCCCTCTTCTTCAGGCGCTTCATCGAGCGTGGCCGGGGCAAAATTTTGCGCCTGATTTTCGTCAAAGGTCTGCTGCGCCCTGAATTTTGGATTCTGATCGACCTCCAGCGGACCGTCGAAATCAATACGTGGTTTTAACGGTTCGGTCATCGCAATTTATCTCCTATTAAAAATTCAAGCGCGGCATCAAGACGAATATGCGGCAGCGGTTTGTCGACATCCATCACCTGCGGGCGAAACGCTTCAAACTGGAACCCTTGCTTGTCCCAGAACGCCTGACCGGGCAAACGCGCAGGAACTTCACCGGGATAAACGGTGAGTGGCGCACCATCGCTGAGCCGGTTACCGCGCAATGCCGGAATTTTCTCGCCGTTGACGTCAATAATGCCGCTGGTGGTCGCCTGCACCGAGGCCAGCCCCAGGCAATCCATACTAATCCCTTCAAACGCCGCATTTTGCCAGGCATCCTGAATCAGTTGTTGCAGTAATGAAACCATATTGGCGTGCTGATCGATGGTCACATGGTCCGCTTTAGTGGCAGCAAACAATAGCTTATCGATAACCGGCGAAAACAAACGCCGGAACAAGGTACGCTGCCCGTAGTGGAAACTTTGCATCAGCTGCGTCAGTGCCAGACGCATATCATTAAATGCCTGTGGCCCACTGTTGAGAGGTTGCAGGCAATCAACCAGCACAATCTGGCGGTCAAAGCGCAGAAAATGATTCTTATAGAACCCCTTCACCACCTTCTCGCAGTAATAATTAAACCGCTCGCGCAGCATTCCGGCATTGGTGTGCTTATCGGCCTGCGCCAGTTTGGACTCGCCCCAGGCATCGACATCCGGCCACGGGAAGAATTGCAGCGCGGGCGCACCTGCCATATCTCCCGGCAAGACAAAGCGCCCAGGCTGAATAAAGTGCAGCCCCTGCTGTTTACAGTGGTGGAGATAATCGGTCCACGCGGCGGCAATGTCTGCCAGCCGGTTTTCGTCGGCAGGCGCTAGCGGGTCCAGCCCTTCGCACATCATTCGCCATTTGACCGACCATTCGCCGCGCTGACCATTGAGTAAGCCCGTCATCTGGCGTGACCAGCTTAAATAGTCCTGCGCCAGCATCGGCAGGTCGAGCAACCATTCGCCGGGATAATCCACAATCTCCAGATACAGCGTGGAGGTGTCCTTGAAGTGGCGTAGCAGCGGATCGTTCGATTTAAAACGTAGCGCCAGGCGGATTTCACTGACGCCGCGCGTTGGCGTCGGCCAGGCGGGAGGATCGCCATATAACTGCGCCAGTCCTTCATCATATGTGAAGCGCGGAATGCCAAAGTCACGCTGAGGAATGCGTTTTACGCCCAGCAGGCGCTCTTCACGCACCGCGCTTAACAGCGGCAAGCGTGCTCCGGCGTGAATATTGAGCAACTGATTGACCATCGCAGTGATAAACGCTGTTTTGCCGCTGCGGCTTAGTCCGGTTACGGCGAGGCGCAGATGTCTGTCGACACCCCGATTCACCAGCGCATTAAGTTCATTTTTAAGTCGCTTCATTGCTGTCCTGTGCTGCTCTGAAGACCAGAAAAAAATCATTCGTAAGGATATGAATGTGGGGGCCAGGCCATTGATTATCAACTGCCCGTGTTGTCATCGACGGGCGAACTCCATAAGATGTGCAGCATTCACGTTCGGACGGAGTTCCTGACCTATGTCCCCTACTATTTATGATATTGCCAGGGTTGCAGGCGTATCAAAATCCACCGTATCACGCGTGCTGAATAAGCAAACTAATATCTCCCCGGAAGCGCGCGAAAAAGTGTTACGGGCCATTGAAGAATTACAGTATCAGCCAAACAAGCTGGCCCGCGCGCTGACCTCTTCGGGTTTTGATGCCATTATGGTGATTTCTACCCGTTCGACCAAAACTACGGCGGGTAATCCGTTTTTCTCTGAAGTTTTGCATGCCATCACCGCCAAAGCTGAAGAGGAAGGTTTCGACGTGATATTGCAGACGTCGCACAATCCGGCAGAAGACTTACAAAAATGTGAAAGCAAAATTAAGCAGAAAATGATTAAAGGCATTATTATGCTAAGTTCGCCAGCGGATGAGTCATTTTTTGCCCAACTTGATAAATACGATATTCCTGTCGTGGTGATTGGCAAAGTTGAAGGTCAATATGCCCATGTTTATTCTGTCGATACCGATAATTTTGGCGACAGCATTGCGTTGACCGATGCATTAATTGAAAGTGGGCATCAAAATATTGCCTGCCTGCATGCTCCGCTTGATGTCCATGTTTCAGTGGATCGGGTAAATGGTTATAAGCAGAGCCTGGCTGCGCATAATATTGCAGTGCGTGATGAATGGATTGTTGACGGCGGTTATACCCATGAAACAGCACTGCAAGCCGCGCGGGAATTATTAAGCCAGTCACCGTTGCCTGAGGCAGTGTTTGCTACTGACAGCCTGAAATTAATGAGTATTTATCGTGCGGCAGCAGAGAAAAATATTGCTATTCCGCAGCAGTTAGCGGTGGTGGGTTATAGTAATGAAACGCTGTCGTTTATTTTAACGCCTGCGCCAGGCGGTATTGATATCCCAACACAGGAGTTAGGTCAACAAAGCTGTGAGTTATTATTCCGCTTAATTTCTGGAAAACCGTCACCACAGAATATTACCGTTGCCACGCATATGACGCTGAAATAAATACCAGCTACCTTGCCTGAATGCCGGATGCGATGCTAGCGCATCTTATCCGGCCTACATTTATAGTTCGGATAAAGTACTCGTGCCGCATCCGGCAATTTAGCCCATTATCAGAACGAGTAATTTACGCCGACACCTGCATAATGGAATTTATCGCTGTCGCCTTCGTCGTGATCCTGCCACTCAAACGCGTATTCCAGCGAAACGGAAAGCCCGTTCTGGAAATCATAACCGTAAAATAAACCTACACGGTTAAAATCATGGCCTTCACGTTCAATATCATCCTGCCAGTCCCAGTTACTCCAGCGATCCAGCCCAATGCGCGTATACGGCGTCACCGAGTGGTTGCCGAGCGTCAGCGGCAAATAGGCGCGAATTTCTTGCGTAGAAAACTCACCGTTATTGCGGCTGTCGTCCATATTAAAGCCGCGCTCGAGATAATAGTTCACTCGCAAGGCAACCGTTTCGTTGAAGGTATATTGCAGGCCTGTTTCCGTTTCGACTCGGGTATCAGCGTAACCGGTCGTGTTCAGATCGTTGGCAAATTTATACATCGACAACCAACCGTTGAAACGTAAATCGTCAGTCAGTTTCACATCCCAGTCTGGCGCGATTTTCCAGCGCTGCATATTCGCCGTGTCTTTACCCGGTTCATCAACGTAGTGATAACCATAATTACGGAAACCGCCGGTCAGGCCGAAACTGAAATCATCGTTTTCGAGGAACTGATAATGCACCTCCAGCTCCGGGCGATCAAACCACGTTCCACGTTTACCCGCGCTATAATCTACCGGCCCTTCCTGATAATAGGCCAGAGCAATTCTCCACGGCCCGTTGGCGGCATTAAAATAGACTGAAGGCTCCGCCAGCCCATCCATATCTTCGCCATAACCCTCGACGTTTTCTATTTCGTACATCGCGCCGATATTAAAGTGCCAGTCGTTCCTTTCCTCGGCCTGTGCGCAGGCCATTCCCGCACACATCACCAGTGCGGTACAGGGTAATAACTTTTTCATTATTGTTCCTTGTATTATTCTGGGGGAATGCCTTCCCCCTGTATTTAGCGAATTGCTATTTCCGTTTCTGCATCAAAGAAATGACATTTCGTCATATCAAAATGAATAGTGATATTTTCTCCTGCATGATAATCATTTAACGCACCAGCACGGACCACTAACTCGTGCCCCCCAACCGTGGTGTAGAGCATAAATTCCGCACCGGTTAATTCTGCCACGCTAATTTTGGCGGAAATGTTATTTTCCTCTTGCGCGTCCGGATGAATATCTTCCGGACGTATTCCCATCACGATGGGCTTATGTAAACTTCCCTGTGTTTTCAGAACCGCTAATTTCTCTTCGGGAATGGTTAATTTAAGCGTTTCCGTAACGAATTTATCGCCATCGATCGTGCCACGAATAAAATTCATCGCCGGTGATCCAATAAATCCGGCAACAAACATATTCGCTGGTTGGTTATAAACCGTTTTCGGCGCACCAACTTGCTGAACAATCCCATCCTTCATAATCACAATCCGCGTCGCCATGGTCATCGCTTCGGTCTGATCGTGGGTCACGTAGATCATGGTGGTATTCAGCTTCTGGTGTAGCTTGCTGATCTCTGCGCGCATTTGCACGCGCAGCTTGGCATCAAGGTTAGAGAGCGGTTCATCCATTAAAAACACGCCCGCTTCGCGCACAATCGCCCGCCCGAGCGCCACACGCTGGCGTTGCCCGCCGGAAAGCGCGCCCGGCTTGCGTTTCAGGTACTCACGCAGGCCGAGAATTTGCGCCGCCCAGTTCACCCGCTCATCAATCACCTCTTTGGCGATTTTTTGCATCTTCAGGCCAAACGCCATGTTGTCGTAAACCGTCATATGCGGATACAACGCGTAGTTCTGGAACACCATCGCTATATTGCGTGCTTTGGCTGGAACGTCATTCATTCGTTTGCCGTCGATCAACAGATCGCCGCCGCTGATCTCCTCAAGCCCGGCAATCATGCGCAGGGTGGTCGACTTACCGCAGCCCGACGGGCCGACAAACACGATGAACTCTTTATCGGCAATTTCCAGGTTGAAGTCCTTCACCACATGCACCTGGTTATCGTAGATTTTTTGAATATGTTGTAACGAAAGCTGAGCCATGTTGATTCCTTTGCTATACGTTTTGCCAGAAGGCCGATAACCGCGACCAGGTCAGAGAGTCCGTTGAAGGCAACAGTAATTGCGCCCCGGTTAAGCCCGCGCCGATCCCCACCGAGCGCATACCGCTGGCGTTAATGGCGTCAATGCCCGCCTGCGCATCTTCAATGCCGATACATGCCTGCGGCGGCACGCCCAGCCCGGCACAGGCGGCGAGAAAGATTTCCGGGTCCGGTTTCGAGTTTTTAAGTTGGGAAGCATCCGCGCAGAAGGTGAAAAACTCGCGCAGCTCCAGCGCCGCTAAAATCGTCGGCGCATTCAGGGAGACAGAAGCCAGCCCAACCGGGATCTGCTGTGCACGGAGATCTGCCAGCAAAGAGCGAATGCCGGGTAGAACAGCGCTGACCGTCAACTCGCGCAGTGAGTGGACATAGAGCAGATTTTTGCGATACGCCAGTTGCGCCCTCTCCTGCGAGTTAAAGTCGCCCTCTTTGCCCCCGTGTTGCAGAATGCGCCGCAGAGACTCATCGCGGCTGATCCCTTTTAGGGATTCGTTAAACTGCGCATCAATGCTGATGCCAATTTCAGCGGCAATCTGCTGCCACGCCTGGAAATGCAGATGCGCGGTATCGGTGATTACACCATCCAGATCGAAAATTACCCCTTGCAGTTTCATTCATCCTCCTGATGTGTGGTAGCGGTCCCATTGAAGGGCAAAATAAAATCACCCAAACAGAAAACAGATTCTTCAGCCACGGATATAAGCTGACCGTTCAAACGCAGTGAAACGGGCGCAGAAGTTCGAATCGCAATACGCTGCGCGTCAAGAGTGACCTGTAATTCGCAGCCCTGCCAGAACAGAGGGAAAGACAACTGTTGCCACTGCTCAGGTAACGCCGGATTGAGATGCAATTCACCGTCACGCACGCTCACCCCGGCAAAACCCTGAATCGCCCCCAGCCAGATAGCGCCAGTTGCGGCAGCATGGATACCATCATCACAACTATGCGGATCAGCACCAAGATCGATTTCAGTCCCCTCGCGCCAGAACTGATAACTTTGGGTCAGCAGGCCACAGCGTGCGGCAACAATGCCGTGGATTGCTTTACTTAATGACGAGTCGTGAATAGTGCGCGGTTCATAAAATTGCAGATTGGCAAGACACGATGCCGCTGAGAACTGCTCCGGCAGCATGTAATTGAGCATCACCACATCAGCTTGTTTGAGGATTTGCATCTCGTTCACTTCTGCGCGTGAATAATCCAGCAGAATGGTTTGCTTCCCCGCCGCCGCTTTGTATTTCGCCAGATTAATCGCCGGCTTAGCCATAAACGAATCATCCTGCGGCAAAACGCCGTCGGGCTGAATTTCTGGCAGCCGCAGTTCTTTAAGGAACATTTCGGCGCGATGGATAAACGCATCGTCGCTACAGCCAAACTGGCGGGCAATACTCAGCGCCTGCTGGACGTTGTAATACGCCATATAGCTGGTGAAGGCGTTATTATTGACATGTTCGGTATATTCGTCAGGCCCAATAACATCATGAATTTCCAGACGGTCGTTAACCCTCACCGCGCGGCTAATCCAGAACTTTGCAGTTTCCAGAAGTAGCGCCATGCCTTCATGCGCAATGAAACTTTCATCCCCCGTGGTCTGCCAGTATTGAATAACCGCCCAGGCGATATCGGCCACCAGATGATGTTCCGCCTGCGCCGAGGCCACTTTTTGCCGCAGCCCGGTGCGAATGTTAATGGCGGCAAATTCCGGCGTCTCTTCTTCGCCGCTGCGCGCGCTTTCCCACGGAAATAGCGCGCCCTGCCAGCCGTTGCGTCGCGCTTTCTCCTGCGCGCCTGGCAAGTTGTGCCAGCGATAACGCAGTAAACTTCGGGCAACCGTCGGATCGCTAAACAGATGAAACGGTAACAAAAATACTTCTGTATCCCAGAAAACGTGGCCTTTGTAGCCTTCGCCGGTTAAGCCTTTTGCCGCAATGCTGCTGCGCTCGTCGTGGGCAGGCGTCATGATGCGCAGATGATAAAGCGCATAATCTAACGCTTGCTGATCGTGCGCTTCGCCGCCATTTACCGTGATACGACGTTTCTGCCACCATTGACGCCAGTTTTCTGTTGATACTGCAAGAAGTTGGTCGTAACTCTGCTGCGCGCACATTTCAAGCTGGCGAAGCGACGCGCTGCCCCACTCGTCTAAAACGGCTTGCCTGTCATCCCGCCAGTCGATCCACACCAGTTTTTGCAACGTCACTGTCTCGCCTGCATGAAGCTGCGCACTGGTATGTTGCTGCAAACGGCGCTCTTTGGCGGTATAGCATTGCTGCACATCACCGCTCACCATACAGCAACAGCTGATGGCCACATCACTGCGTCCATCCTGGGTGGTGTAGATCCCCTGCATCAGATGCTGACCAAACACCCGCACCTGGGTTTCGTCGAGATGTTGGCGACCGTGGTTGGTTTGCGTGGCGTCGATACCTGTTGAAATCAGCACTGACGCGTCGGCGTCCAGTGGCGTAATAGTGATTTCCAGCACAATGAGCGGCAGTTGGTCTGCCGAAACAAAGCGACGGCTGGCGATGGTGTAACCTGTGCCGTTGCTGGTACGCCAGACAACGCTACGGCGTAATTCTCCACTGGCAAAGTCAAGTTCACGCTGCCAGGCTTCGCGGGATAACGAGAAAACCTCACCATTTATGGCAATCTCCATCCCCAAGATATCAGGCAGGTTCACCAGTTCGTTGATTTCACCTTTTCCCGCCCGATGATACAGCCCCGCCAGATACATCCCTCGCGTCTGGCGCGTGTAATCTTCTTCATGGCTGGCGCGAAGCCCAAGATAGCCGTTCCCCTGCGCCATCAGCGATGCATACTTGTTCAGGGTATGCTGGCTGAAATGGGGTTCTGATAACGTTACTGGCCTGGTCATAATTCCACACGCGTCCCTGTTTCTGCGGATTGATACAACGCCGCCACCAGTTGCTGGATGATGTACCCCTGCTCGGCGTCGGCTATCATCACGGGCTTGCCCTGTACGTGATTGATAAAGGCTTCCATGCTGCGCAAATGGCG
Organism: Escherichia sp. SCLE84; assembly: GCF_012584495.1. Lineage (NCBI taxonomy): Bacteria > Pseudomonadati > Pseudomonadota > Gammaproteobacteria > Enterobacterales > Enterobacteriaceae > Escherichia > Escherichia sp. SCLE84. Next base: position 899,820 of record NZ_CP051430.1, read on the forward strand.
GTTGTCGTCTGCCAGTTCCCGTTGCATCAGCGTCATTAATTCACCGTTGTTATCGGTGTAGATATGTGCTGGAAACAGCGTCGCACCGGCTTTATCACCACAAAAGCTGACGTTCATAATCGACTGTTCGCGGATGTTGAGTGCAAATGACGTTTCCAGCCACAGAATGCCGCCGTTATGAAATTCAATGGTGCCAAATAACGAATCTTCGACGCTGTAAGTTGCCGGATCCCACTCGCCAAATTGACCGCAGCTCTTTTGCGTGCCGATCTTTTGAAAGCTATGCGCATTCACGCTTTTCACCGCCGGAAAGCCCAGCACATACATCGCCGCATCCAGCATATGAATGCCGATGTCGATAAGCGGGCCACCACCCTGCAGTTCTTTATTGGTAAAGACACCCCAGCCGGGAACGCCGCAGCGACGCAGGGCGCGGGCGGTGGTAACGTAAATCTCTCCCAAAACGCCGTTGGTCACCTGTTCACGCAGCTGTTGCGTATCGAGCGCAAAACGGTGGTGAAAGTCGTAGGCCAGCACCTTGCCCAGTTTGCGCGCGGTATCGCACATTTCCCGCGCCTGTTCTGGCGTCATGGCGGGCGGTTTTTCGCACATCACATGGCAGCCCGCTTCCAGTGCCATCAGGGTATGTTCGTAATGAAAACGGTTAGGTGAGCAGACGCTAACCACATCAGGTTTCACCGCCAGCAGCATGGCCTGCGGATCGTCCCACACGGATGCATTACCGTATTTATCTGCCAGCGCCTGCGCCTGGGAAAGGCGGCTGTCACAGACAGCCACCAGTTCCAGATCGTTGCGGGTGCAGTAGTACGAAGCATGAACCTTATCCGCCACCTGGCCTGCGCCTATTATCGCGACCCGCAGCGGAGAGCTTGTCATTGCACTTTTCACAAAGACCTCTTAGCAGGTACGCAACCAGGCCAACGAATCACGGTACGCCTGGGCAGGATCTTCCGCCCGGATACGCCCTTCGTACACTACATAGCCCTGATAGTTATCCGCGCGCAGCTGTTCAAACAGCGCGTGGAAATCCAGGGTGCCGCTGCCCGGCTGGTAGCGATGGTTATCCGCAATATGCACATGACCGAGCAGGTCGCGGTTGTCATGCAGCGCCTGCGCCAGGTTATCTTCTTCGATATTCATGTGATAGAAATCGCCGATAATCTGTACATGTTTAAGATCGTTTTCGACGATGTAACGGCGGGCATCGGCGAGGGTGTTGATCATATGATCCTGATAGCGGTTTAACGGTTCGAGATACACCACGGTTCCGGTACGCGCGGCGACCTGTTCCAGTACGTGCAGGGAATCACTCACCATTTTGCGGTCGCCGTCCAGGCTACGCGGCGAGGTCATCGGCGGTAAGCGGAAGGTAAACATGCCCCACGCTGCCGGAACGACGATACCTTTACCCCCCACTTCTGCCAGCGCTTCGAGAATGCGTTCGATCTGCTTTAAGCCATTAAGACGACGCTCTTCGATAAAGTCGCCAATCCAACCGTCATAGCCACCGCAGGCGGTGGTCACCGGTAAACCGGTTTCTTTGATTGCTGCTTTGACTTCTTCGAGATTGTTGACCAGCAGTTTGCCGTCAATCTCAAAACCATCGAAGCCCATCTCTTTGATATAACGAAATTTCTCCAGAATGTTTTCCGGAAAGAATGCCTGATTCTGTGTGCCTATTTTCATTTTTTCATTCCTTTGAATTAAAACGTAACGCCCATTTTGATGCTCTGTTCCGGATGCTGATCGACATACTGCATGTAGCTTTCCGGGCTCTTGGCAAAGGTCACTACCGGGTCGATTAAATCTTCGCAATTGAGATAACCGTTCATCAGCAGTTCCCAGCAGGTTTCTTCAATACGCTTACGGCTCCAGCGCGGATAATCCGGGTTCGGTTCGCTGCACGCACGGGAGAAAACAATTTTGGCGTTATTGAAATGCGCTTCGCGTCCGAGGTTAAAACCTTCAGCAAATGGTTTGGCAAACGCGACATAAGAGATGGTGCCGCCATAAGCAAGGCCACGCAGCGCCGATTGCAGCGCGTCGGCGTAACCGCTGGTTTCGATAATCACATCGGCACCCTGCTTGCCGGTCAGCGTTTTGATCTCTTTTCCTACGTCAGTGCCAATGGGGTTAAGGCAGAAATCAGCACCGTGGCGACGGGCAATATCACAGCGATAGGCGATAGGATCGACGCCAATCACCACCGACGCGCCAGCGCGTTTCGCCAGTTGGATGGCTATTTGACCAATCGCGCCAAGCCCTACCACCACCACAAAATCACCCACGCGCACGTTGGCATCGCGCACGCCGCTCATGGCAAACTGCGCCGGGTCGTAACAAACGGCGTTTTTCCACGAGCTGCCTTCCGGCATTTTGCGCAGCTTGTAGTTATTCACCGCGTTAATGATGACCGTCTCGGAGAGCGGGCCGTAGCCGCATACGCTGTCGCCCACCGCGTAGTCGGTAACGTCGCTGCCGCACTCGATAATGTCGCCAACCACCATGTTGCCAAGCTGGAATTTGCCAAACTCAATGCCGCGCGGCGCATCTGCCGGACGCGGAGTGAACATCTGCCATTCGCCGTTAAAGTCTTCATCGATAAACGGGCTGGCGGCGCGGAAGTCGACCACTTCCGTTCCGTGTTTCGGTGCGCCGAAACGCACGCGGATTTTCACTTCATTGGCTAAAATCGCCCGATCTTCATACTCAACCAGCGCAGCAACACGCGGTGCTGTGGCTACTAACTTTTTCATTTAAAACTCCTTGTAAAGAAACTGGCCGCTTTAGCCCTTCACGCCACCGGCGGTCAAACCACTCTTAATAAAACGTTCCGAAAGCGCATACATAATCACCACCGGCAATGCGGTCACCAGTGAGGCCGCCATCATCCGTCCCCAGATGTAATCTGGCGTACTGAACAGCGCGTTCAGGCCCACCGGTAAGGTGAAATTGCTGGCGCTGGAGAGGAAAATCGACGCAAACAGATAGTCGTTCCACGCCACCATAAAGCAGTAGACGAACACGGATATCAGCCCGGACATCGCCAACGGCACGGTGATGCGGAAGATAATTTGCAGACGGTTGAGGCCATCCATCATCGCCGCTTCTTCGATCTCATCGGGGATGGTGTCGAAGTAGCTTTTCAGCATAAACACGGCGGTGGGCAGAGTTTGCGTCACCATGGTGATGATCAGCGCCATCTCGGTGTCGTAAATGCCCAGCGCGGTGATGATTTTGAACAGCGGCACCACCAGCAAAATGCCAGAGAACATATACACCGTGTAAAAGCTGGCATTGATGGTCATCCGACCTTTAAAGCGCAGGCGGGAAAGCGCGTAAGCCCCAAGAATGCCGAGGAATACCGCCACCACGGATGAAACCACCGACACCACCAGACTGTTACGGAAGTAGTCGACAAACGGGAAAATCATCGGGTTAAAAATGTCGACGTAATGCTCCAGCGTCCACTGCTGCGGCAGCAGCGTAGGATGCAGTGAGATCGCCTCTTTCGCGCCCTTGAACGAGGTCATCAGCATCACAAAAAATGGAAACAGCGTGATGATGAGAAACAGCGCCAGCCCGCAGTAAAAACCGATGCGACTGAGTGTGCGTTTATTTGTTGCCATTGAGGTTCACCCGTTTCCTGGTCAGCAGAATGACAGCGAAAATAATGATGAAGAGCACCACCGAGATCGCCGCCGCTTTCCCTAAGTCATTAAAGGCAAAGGCGGTTTTGTAGAGATATACACCGAGAATATCGACCTTGGTCGTCAGCAAATAAACATCCGCGAACATGTAGAACATCCAGATGGTGCGCAGGGTCACCACCGTCGCCAGGACCGGCATAATCGCGGGCAGCGTGACGATACGAAACCGTTGCCAGGCATTAGCGCCATCCATCTCTGCAGCTTCGTACAGCGATTTGTCGATGGTCTGCAAAATCGCCAGAAACGAGATAAAGGCATACGGGAAGTAGCGCCAGATGGCGAACAGCACCACCAGCACAAAGCTACTGCCCGGATTATCGAACCACAGCGGTGCCTGCTCATAGAGATGCAGAAGATCGACGCCGAGGTAGTTCACAATGCCGTAGCCGTTGTTGAACATGTATTTCCAGGCAAACACCAGCGAAATGGACGGCGTTACGTAGGAGAGGATCACCAGCGAACGCGCGGTTTTGCGCAGATGGAACTCGCGGTTGAAAAACATCGCCACTGCCAGCCCGAGCACGGTGCTGCCCGCCACCACCAGCGCGGTATACCAGACCGTCATCCACAGCGAGTGCCAGAAGCCGGGATCGGAGAGGATACGCACATAGTTACTCACCCCAACAAAGGTTGACTCGATGTTGGGATTGAGCGGCAGACGTAAAAAACTGATTTCGATATTCGACACCATTGGCCAGGCCACCAGACCACCCAGCAGTAATAAGCTGGGCGCGAGAAGCAGCAGCGCAAAGGGCATATCGGAACGACCTGAAAAAAGCCTGTTCATTGCGGATTCCTGTCCTGGGTTTAGTGCTGTTCGATCAGTTCATCCAGCTTTTTCTGGCTCGCTTGCAGCGTGCCAGGGAGATCGGCTTTACCCACGGTGACGTTATGCACCATGGAGCTCACCACTCCAGACCCCGTCACATCACCCATGCGGGTAAAGTTTTTATCCCCTACTGCACCAAAGACCTGAATATTTGGCAGTTCACCGATTAGCTGATTCGGTAGTTCACCCAGCGCCTTAATAACGTCGTTGTCTTTCCAGGTGGCGGTAGTGACAACCGCTTTATTCACCGGCAGCGCAGCACCTGGCGACATCATCACCCAGTCGGCAATGTTGTCTGCCTGCTCCATAAAGGTGACAAATTTTTCTGCTGCTTCCGTCTCTTCGGTCTTTTGCCCGGCGGTAATGGTCAGCGAGGTCAACATGCCGTAGACCGCAGAGTTTTTCTCGGTTGGCACCACGAAACCGACGTTTTTCGGGTCGCCTTCTTTAATCACAGCCGGAAGGATATAGGTGGAGTAAATCGCCATCGGCGCGGTGCCGTTCATAAAGGCGTCTTTCACTTCCATGATGTCGTTAGAACCCGGCATAGTGTTGGCAGCAAGGTCGCGGTAATAGGTCAGTGCCTGCATCATCTCTGGTGTATCAAGGGTGATTTTGCCTTCGGCGTTAAAGACGTTAGCCTGGTTGGATAACGCAAACTGGGAGAAGGATTGTTCCGTCAACACGCTTTCTGCTGTAGGCAGCGCAATGCCGTATTTTTTATTCGCCGGGTCATTCAGTTTCTGTGCAACGTCCAGCAGCTGTTGCCAGTTTTTCGGCTCCTCAAGCCCCGCTTTTGCCAGCACATCTTTGCGATACCAGATACCGCCAATCCAGGCGCTGACAGGAACACCGGTCCATGCGCTACCATCTTCGGTACGCACAATACGCAGTACGCCATCGTAAAACGCGCCTTCACCAACGTTACTGATGACTGTGGCAACCGCTTTGCGATCGATAAGCTGCTCTTTGTCCATCACTTTGGCGTAGTCATGGCTGGTTTCGATCACTTCCGGCAGCGAACCGCTACGTGAAAGAGTAATGACTTTAGTGTTATAGGCATCTTCTTCCACGGGCACTTGCTTAACGGTGATGCCAGGGTTTTCTTTTTCAAAACGGGCAATCAATTTACTGATAACGGCCTGGCGCTCCTGCTCCACCGAAGAATGCATAAATTCGATGGATACATTCGTTTTATTTTCTTCTTTACAGCCTGAAATCAGGGCGCAGGAAACCAGTGCTGATAACAGCACGATTTTTGATTTAATCATGAGATGTTCCTTTTTATTTAATCCACATAACCTGCCAGGGGCGCAGCGTTATTTCATTACCCAATATATCAACTTCACTAATCAGATCCCGACCATGCAGATTAGTAATATTTACATGCTGAATATTTTTACTGACATTAAACAATCCAGTCAGACAATTACCATCAGCGTTACTTCTTTGAATACGCATTACGGATGAATTAATCGTATCAATGGTAAAATTATTATCCGGATGAAACTCGTTATGGCTGCGACGAAGTGTAATTAAACGCGACAACTCATGATATACCGCATGCCTTAATGTAGCTTCATCGTTCAGTTCTCGGGTTATCTCTTTACTGTGATATTTTTTACGGTTAATCGCACGGTTATATCCGAGTTTTTCGACACCTGCGTAATCATTACGCGAGCCAAGAATACTTTGAATATATATCGCTGGCACACCGGGGAAACTTAACAAAATCGCATGGGCGAGAATAAACCTGGCGCAACGTTCTTCATCGCTACTCTCACGGCGGCTTAACGCATCCATATAGGTCACATTTATTTCATACGGACTGCGTGTACCGTCGGGATTATTTTTCCAGTTTACTAATGCACCTTCCTGCTGTAACGCCTCGACCAGCTCTAATATTTCGCTTTCAGGCAACAAGCCCCGTAGCGGGTTTAGCCCGATGCCATCGTGAGAGGCGAGGAAGTTAAACCAGGTGGTGTTGCTGGAAGGTAGTGTCAGGTTTTGCGCCCACGCACAAAGCGCCTCAACGTTCTGTTTTTGCACCGCATGCAGCACCAGTGGCGGCAGCGAGAACTGGTACACCATATGTGCTTCGTCATCGCCTGCGCCAAAGTAAGCAATGTTGTCTTTATGCGGAACATTGGTCTCGGTAATGATCACTGTACCTGGCGCAACGTTATCAATAATCGACCGTAACAGTTTGATAATCAGATGTGTTTTTTCCAGATGGATGCAGCTTGTTCCCGGCTCTTTCCACATAAAGCCAACGGCATCCAGGCGGACATACTCAGCACCTTTCGCAAGGTAACAGAGTAAAACATCCACCATCGCCAGCAACACTTCAGGGCTACGGTAATTCAGGTCAATTTGATCGTCACTAAAGGTGGTCCATAAATGGCGCGTTGAATGATCGCGCATCTGGAATGGCGTTAATAACGGTAACGCACGCGGGCGAGTGACGGCGCTGAGATCGGTTTGCGGGTCAACGGCAATAAAAAAATCTTCAAAACCTGGATGCTGTTGTAAATAGTTTTTAAACCATTCACTTTTTGCCGACATATGGTTGCAGACAAAATCAAACATTAAATGACTGCATTCACCGAGTTGCTGAATATCCTGCCACTCCCCCGCTTCACTGGCGACCTGATGATAATCAATTACCGAAAAGCCATCATCAGATGACCATGGATAAAACGGCAACAAATGAACATGTGAAAAAATGCTTTGCAGCCATTGATGGTAAAACTGATTAAATGTGGGTAATGGTTTTAAATCATTGCTGTGAAATTGATCGGCATAGGTAATTAACACGACATCACTTTCATCCCAGTGTTTTTTACGTCGCTGTGTAATTAATCGTTTCGCACTCTCAAGACGCGTTACAAGTTTCTGTAAATGAGTTGCGGTAAATGTTCCACCGTAGATTTCGTCCAGGTAATCCGTAATTTTCTGTTTCATGTTGCCTTTCCGTGGTAGCGGTCCCATGAAACGAGAGACTACTCCGCAGAAAATAAACTGTCAATTGAGCACAAGGGTTTTAGTCACGCAGGAAATCATTTTTTACCAGGGAAAAAGCGTATTTGTGAGCTGACGCAAATAATCTATGGGGATGTAAATAAGGTGTGACAGAAAAAAACGGCGCATAAGCGCCGCTCATGGTGAATTCTTTTAACCTTTGACCTTCGGCATTGCGATGTCTTTCAGGCCACCGGCGTTCTCAACGTGGGTATATCCCATCTCGCTAAGGATCTCTTTTGCTTGCCCTGACTGGCGTCCGGCATTGCAATACACTTTCACGGTGTCGTTTTTATCCGGAACGGCGGTGGCAATGCGCTCTTTCACTTCCTTCAGGGGAATATTGATGGCCCCCTGAACGTGCTCTTGCTGATACTGCTCTGGAACACGAACATCGATCCAGTGTTCAGCGGCGAAAACGGGCAGTGAAAACACCAGTGCCAGAGCAAGTAAGCCTTTTTTAAACATGTAAGCGTCCTTCTATGGATGAAAATTGCCATCCATTATACGCCTGAGATTTAACAATTTTTGCGAAACTCCCCTCACCTTTTATAACGCTGTGCCAGTTTATTAGCAGCCCGACTTAACAGCGGTTCCAGCGCCACAGCCAGCAACATTTTCAGCGGTCGGCGAGCAACTGATTTTATCGCCCAGCCCGCTACACCCGCCGGGCCATAGCGCAGTGCGGTAAGAAGTACCAGCTTGCCTGCTAATTTGAAACCAGGCTTTACCTTTTGCCCGGCCTGTTGCCAGCGAGTATTCATAACTTTCCTCACAGTTGACGGAAACGGCTACGTAACGTGAAAGTATCGGAAGTGACATAACGTTCCATCTCGCGTAAACGCGTTTCACTTGCCGCCAGTTCACGGTCGACTTCATCCAGCAATTCGCTGCTGGAAGGTAGCTGCTCACCAAAGGCCATGTTGTCCGGCATTGGATCAAGCGCAAATGACAAAATGATGTAAGCAACCAGGGTAAACAGCGCCAGACCGAAGAAAATCGACAGCACCACCAGGATACGCACCAGTTTTACCGGTACATCAAAATAGTTGGCAATCCCGGCGCAGACGCCGCGGACCATGCCCTGCTGTGGAATACGCCATAATTTTTTATTGAGATTAATGCCCGCCATTAGCGATCCCTCCAGTTCGGATGTTCTGCATCAAGAATAGATTCCAGCGCCTGAATACGTTCGCGCATCCGTTTTGCTTCATCAGCCAGTTGCGCTAATCGCTGCTGCTCACTTTGCGACAATTCACTGCGACCAGAACGATTGCTGTAATGCAGCCATAACCAGATCGGTAAAACAAACAGCACAAAAATGGTTAACGGAATAGCCAGAAATAGCGCGCTCATAAGTACTCCTTAGACGATGAGCGGCGGCGCGTTCGGACGCCGCCTGGATGTTATTATTGATTGTCTTGCTTCATTTTGGCTTTTAATTGTGCCAGTTGTTCGCTGATTGCATCATCGGCTTTCAGTTCGGCAAACTGATCGTCCAGCGATTTTTGTTTACCGAAGCTGTGGCTTTCTGCTTCCGCTTCCATCTGGTCAATACGACGTTCGAAAGATTCGAAACGAGCCATTGCTTCATCCAGTTTGCCACTGTCCAGCTGACGACGCACATCGCGCGACGAGTTTGCCGCCTGATGACGTAACATCAATGCCTGCTGGCGAGCGCGTGTTTCGCTCAATTTGTTTTCCAGCTCACCGATCTCTTTCTTCATGCGTGCCAGCGTGTCGTCCACCAGCGTCACTTCATGTTCCAGGCTCTTAATCAGATCGGTCAGTTTCTGTTTTTCAATTAACGCTGCACGTGCCAGATCCTCTCTCTCTTTCAGCAGCGCCAGTTCGGCTTTTTCCTGCCATTCAACTTCACGCGCCGACGCTTGTTCAATACGGCGAGTCAGCTGTTTCTTTTCTGCCAACGCGCGCGCCGAAGTAGAACGTACTTCAACCAGTGTATCTTCCATCTCCTGGATCATCAGACGAACCAGTTTCTGTGGATCTTCCGCTTTCTCTAACAGAGCGTTGATGTTGGCATTCACGATGTCGGCAAAGCGAGAAAAAATACCCATAATGTTGTCCTCTTGATTTCTGCGTTCAGGATTGTCCTGCTGAACTGTTAATACAATTTGCGTGCCAATTTTTTATCTTTTTGATTTATAAAGATCTGATTGAAGAATCAACAGCAACATGCCAGGATGAGTTAGCGAATTACACTAACAAGTGGCGAATTTCATCATGGCAGAATACAAAGATAATTTACTTGGTGAGGCGAACAGCTTTCTCGAAGTGCTGGAACAGGTTTCGCATCTCGCACCGCTGGACAAACCGGTGCTCATCATCGGCGAACGCGGCACCGGTAAAGAGCTGATTGCCAGCCGCCTGCATTATCTCTCCTCCCGTTGGCAAGGGCCGTTTATTTCCCTTAACTGCGCGGCGTTAAATGAAAATCTGCTGGATTCCGAACTGTTTGGTCACGAAGCGGGGGCGTTTACCGGTGCGCAAAAACGTCATCCTGGGAGATTTGAACGTGCCGACGGCGGTACGCTATTTCTTGATGAACTCGCTACGGCACCGATGATGGTGCAGGAGAAATTATTGCGCGTGATTGAGTACGGTGAACTGGAGCGCGTTGGCGGCAGCCAGCCATTGCAGGTGAATGTGCGGTTGGTATGCGCGACGAATGCCGATCTCCCGGCGATGGTCAATGAAGGCACTTTTCGCGCTGACCTGCTCGACCGACTGGCTTTTGATGTTGTACAACTGCCACCACTGCGCGAGCGCGAAAGCGACATAATGTTGATGGCAGAACACTTTGCCATCCAGATGTGTCGGGAAATCAAGCTGCCTCTGTTCCCGGGGTTTACGGAGCGCGCCAGAGAAACATTGCTGAATTATCGTTGGCCGGGAAATATTCGTGAATTGAAAAACGTGGTGGAACGTTCAGTGTATCGCCACGGCACCAGCGATTATCCGCTTGATGACATCATTATTGATCCCTTTAAACGGCGTCCGCCTGAAGACGCTATCGCCGTTTCAGAAACCACCTCGCTTCCAACACTGCCGCTGGATTTACGTGAGTTTCAGATGCAGCAGGAAAAAGAGTTGCTGCAACTCAGTTTGCAACAAGGGAAATATAACCAGAAGCGCGCGGCTGAATTACTGGGGTTAACTTATCATCAGTTCCGCGCGTTGTTGAAAAAGCACCAGATTTAGCGAAGTTGAGCAATACAACTTGCCGGATGCGGCGTGAATGCTTTATTCGGCATACATAATCAATACGTCGTTTGCAGGCCTGATAAGCGCAGCGCATCAGACATTATTGCGTTGGGCTATTAATCGCTCAGCGCATCCTGCAAAATTTTCATTGCCGCATCGAATTGCACATCCGGGATGGTCAGCGGATACAGGAAGCGAATCACGTTGCCGTATGCGCCACAGGTCAGCAGGAGCAGCCCCTGCGCCAGCGCGCGTTGCTGGATTTTCTGTGCAATCGCCGCTGACGGCTTGCCCGTTTGCGGATCGTTAAACTCTGCCGCAATCATCGACCCCAGGCCGCGTACCGCAGCAATGGCCGGAACGCTTTCTTTGGCATCAATCAACGTGTTTTTGAGACGCTGGCCCAGTTGATTCGCGCGTTCGCAGAGTGATTCTTTGTCGATAATATTGAGCACCGCGTGCGCGGCAGCCACCGCCAGCGGGTTCCCGGCGTAGGTGCCACCCAACCCGCCCGGCGCGGGCGCGTCCATAATATTCGCGTTACCGACCACGCCCGAAAGCGGCATCCCGCCCGCGAGGCTTTTCGCCATCGTCATTAAGTCCGGCTTATCGGCGTAATGATCCATGGCAAACAGTTTACCGGTACGCGCAAAGCCGCTTTGCACTTCATCGGCAATCATCACAATACCGTGCTCGTCGCACAGGCGGCGAATGGCGGCAACCAGCTCTTTTGGCGCAACGTTGAAACCGCCCTCGCCCTGCACCGGTTCGAAAATAATGGCCGCGACCTGCTTCGCTTCGATGTCTGATTTAAACAAGCGTTCGATGGCGTCGAGGGAGTCCTGTGTTGAAATGCCGTGTAAATCTGACGGATAAGGTACGTGATACACCGAACCAGGGAACGGGCCGAAGCCGATTTTGTACGGCGCAACTTTTCCGGTCAGCGCCATGGTCATATATGTACGACCGTGGAAGCCACCGCTAAACGCAATCACGCCAGGTCGTCCGGTATGGGCGCGAGCAATTTTCACCGCGTTTTCCACCGCTTCCGCACCGGTAGTGAAGAATGCGGTTTTAGCCTGCCCGCTCACTGGGGCAAGGGCGTTAATTTTCTCCGCCAGCGTGACGTAGCTTTCGTACGGCACAATCTGATACGCCGTGTGGGTAAACTGTTGCAATTGCTGCTCCACCGCCGCGACCAGATCAGGGTGGCGATGCCCGGTATTCAGCACCGCAATGCCTGCGGCGAAATCGATGTATTCGTTGCCCTCTACGTCCTTCAGCGTAGCGTTTTCTGCCGACTGGGCGAAGAAGTTACACATCACGCCAACCCCGCGTGGGGTAGCAGAAAGACGACGCTGATGGAATTCATTGTTGCTCATGTTTCACACCTTTTGACTCTTCACTGTTAATCGGAAATTAAACGCCCAGACGATCGCGCAGGCTGTAATAAGCCGCGCCCATCGCGGTAAATGGCACGCGCAGCGTGCGCCCGCCGGGGAACGGGTAATGCGGCAGATTGGCGAAGGCATCGAAACGTTCGGCGTCGCCGCGCAGCAGTTCGGCAATCAGACGCCCGGCAAGATGGGTACAGGTGACGCCGTGGCCGCTGTAGCCCTGCATGTAATAGATGTTGGTATCAAGGCGACCGAACTGCGGCATGCGCGACAAGGTCAGCAGGAAGTTGCCCGTCCAGCGGTAATCAATTTTCACGCCCTTCAGCTGCGGGAAGGTTTTCAGCAGTTTCGGCACCACAAGGCGCTCAACGTCATCCGGGTCGCGCGCGCCGTAGACCACGCCGCCGCCGTACAGCAGGCGGTTGTCGGCGGTAAGACGGTAGTAATCAAGCAGATAGTTACAGTCTTCCACACAGTAGTTTTTCGGGATCAGCGAACGGGCTAAATCTTCCGACAGCCGTTCGGTGGTGATCACCTGCGTGCCGCACGGCATGCTGCGTTTCGCCAGTTCCGGCTCTACTTTATCGCCCAGATACGCATTCCCGGCGACAATCACATACTTCGCCGTCACCTGACCTTTGGCAGTTCGCACAACGGCTGGCGTGGTGTGCTGGATCTGCGTCACGGCAGAAAGTTCATACACGCGCCCGCCGTTGAGGCGGATGGCGTCCGCTTCGCCAATGGCGAGGTTTAGCGGATGAATATGCCCACCGCTGTGATCCAGCAGCGCACCGGTATAGCGATCGCTGGCTACTTCACGGCGAATGGCGTTGGCGTCCAGCAATTCCAGCTGTTTATTGCCGTAGCGTTCCCAGTTCTCTTTCTGCTCTTCAAGTGTGGCGAGCTGTTTATCATTCATCGCCACAAACAGGCCGCCGGGGCGGTAGTCGCAGTCAATCTGATAACGTTTGATACGTTCGCGGATGATCTCACCACCTTCGAACATCATGCTGCCGAGCATACGGGCGGTGTCCATGCCGTAGCTTTTTTCGATCACGTCGATGTCGCGGCTGTAGGAGTTCACAAGCTGCCCGCCATTGCGCCCGCTTGCGCCAAAGCCGATGCGTGAGGCTTCGAGAACCACTACGTCAAAGCCCGCTTCCGCCAGATGCAGCGCGGAAGAGAGCCCGGTATAGCCGCCGCCGACCACGCAAACGTCGCAGGAAATCGACTCATTCAGCGTGTCGAATGGCGCGTATTTATTCGCACTGGCGGCGTAGTAACTGCTGGCATGTTCGGTCATTTCAGGCCTCCAGGCTTATCCAGATGGTTTTCAGTTCGGTGAATTTTTCAAGGGCATGCAGGGATTTGTCGCGACCGTTGCCGCTCTGCTTATAGCCGCCAAACGGCACGGTCATATCGCCGTCGTTGTAGTTATTGACGAAGACGGAACCAGCCTTCAGGCGGCGGCTCATGCGGTGCGCGCGGGAGAGGTCGCGCGTCCATACCGCCGCGCCAAGGCCGTACTGGCTGTCGTTGGCAAGCTGTAGCGCCTGGTCTTCTGATGTGAAACGCGTGACCACCAGCACCGGACCGAAAATCTCTTCGCGGCTTAAGGACGCATTCGGGTCTACATCCACAAAGATGGTCGGGCCGATGGCGGCAGCCAGCTCAGCGTTACGACCATCCAGCAGCAGTTGCCCTTTGCTTTCGCCTTCCCGAATAAAGCTATGGACCGAGTCAGCGTGAGCGCTGTCGATTAAGGTGCCCATGGTGGTTGCGGGATCAAGTGGATGGCCCGGCTGCCAGTTTTGCGCCTGCTGTTTTAACAGGGCTAAGAATTCATCGGCGATGCTCTCTTCCAGTAACAAACGCGTTCCGGCGATGCACACCTGGCCCTGGTTGTAGAAGATGCCTGCGGCGGTGGCGCTTGCCGCTTTTTGCAGATCCGGACAATCGGCGAAAACGATGTTGGCGCTTTTGCCGCCCGCTTCCAGCCAGACGCGTTTCATGTTGCTCTCGCCCGCATCTTTCAGCAGCTGTTTCCCGGTACGGGTCGAACCGGTAAAGGCAATGGCGTCGATATCGTTATGACGCGACAGCGCCTGCCCCGCTTCATGACCAAAACCTGTCACCACGTTCAAAACACCATCCGGCAAGCCTGCTTCTTTCGCCAGCCCCGCGAGACGAATCGCACTGAGCGGTGATTTTTCAGACGGTTTCAGGACAACGCTGTTCCCTGCTGCCAGCGCCGGGCCAAGCTTCCAGCAGGTCAGCAGCAGCGGAAAGTTCCACGGTACGATGGCGGCAATCACACCGACCGGTTCACGCACGATCATCGCCAGCTCATGGCTACTGGTGGTCGCCACTTCGCCATACACTTTGTCGATCGCTTCGGCGTACCAGCGAATGGCGCGCGCCGCGCCGGGAATATCATCACGCAGACTGTGACGAATCGGTTTGCCGGTGTCGAGAGTTTCCAGCAGTGCCAGCTCTTCGGCGTGGGCTTCCATTAAATCGGCGAGTTTATTCAGTACCGCTTTACGTTTAGCCGGAGAAGAGAGTGACCAGTCGCCGCGTTCAAATACGCCGCGTGCTGCGCTCACCGCACGGTCGATATCGACGCTCTTGCCGCGGGCAATTTTCGCCAGCGGTGCCTGGGTGACCGGATCAACGGTTTCAAAGGTTTCATTTTCCGCCGCAGCAGTATATTCACCGTTAATAAATAAGCGGGTTTCAATGGCGAGACTTAACGCTTTATCCTGCCAGTAAGCCAGATGATGAAAATTCATTATGACTCCTGTTTCACGTCTATCAGATATATGCAGTTTGTGAACGTCAGGGCGCAGAGATCCCCGGGCCGTATGCCCGTTTATTTCTGGCGACATTCTTTATATACACTTCATCCTTCAAGCCGCCTCTGCCTTGGCTGCGTTCGCTCCCCCGAATCACTTACCTGAGTAAACTCATCGGGATTCGCTCACTTGCCGCCTTGATGCAACTTGAATGATTTTGTGTATAGATTGCCGGGCGCATTGCGCTTACCCGGCTTACAGAACAAAAAGATTAAAACGTGGTGGGCGTATGGGCGCTGATAATTCGGCAAATACCTGCCGACGTATTACTGAAACTGTGCGGGATGCCGGTATTAATGGCATAACTTTGCCCCGCGACGAGGTGGTAATCCTGACCATTAATCGTCAGAACAATTTCACCTTCCAGTACTGTGCCTATTTCCTCACCCTGATGCTTAATTCTTTCCCCAGTGGTTGTGCCCGGCTGGTACGTTTCAAAGATCATCGCCAGCGTGCGATTCGGGTTACCATTATGAACCAGCTTCATTGACACACCCTGACTGCCCATCTCAATTAAGTCGTCCTGATTAATGACGACCTGCGGCTCATCAGGTTTTTCCGGCTCGGAAAAGAATTCCGAGAGTGACAGACCATACACCTTCAGCAGCTTTTGCAGCGTACTGATGGCAGGGCTGACTTTATCTTGTTCTATCGTACTGATAGCACTGTGAGTCAGCCCGGAGAGTTCGGCGGCACGACGTTGTGAAAGCCCCTGCTGCTGGCGGATTTCCGACAAGCGTTTTCCTGGCGCCAGTCCCTCATCACTCATATTTGCATTTCCTTAAACTGTAGTGGTCAGAGTCGCTGTTTTTCAGCGATATGGTGCTGACAAGCGGTGATAAAGCCCTCGAACAATATACGCGAAAGCGCGTACTCGCTACTGTTCCATTCCGGGTGCCACTGTACGCCCAGCGCAAAAGGATGATTGATGACGCTAACCGCCTCAACTAAGCCATCCGGCGAGCGAGCTTCAACACGCAACCGTGGGCTAACGACCTTCGCCCCTTGCCCATGCAGAGAGTTTACCCAAAAGTTGCTACATTCAGGTAACAACGCAGACAGTAATCCCCCCTCTTCAACCTGAACTTCATGCGACGGTGCATATTGCTGTTCCACCGGCAGTTCGGGATCTTCCCGATGTTCCAGCAATTCAGGCTGTTCGCACAGCTTGCGATGCAACGAACCACCGGTTGCCACCACCAGTTCCTGTAAACCCCGGCAGATGGCGAAAATGGGGATGCGCCTTTCGAGTGCGGCATTAATTAACGCCATGCTCAGAAGATCACGCCCGGGATCGGCGTCAGGCTCATCGCCGTTTTCACCATATAGGTGCGGCTGCACATTGCTGGGACTACCAGGAAGATAAATGCCATCGAGTTTCGGCAAAAGTTGTTCAAGTAATGACGGTTCCGCCAGCGCATGTGGTAGCGCAATTGGCAAGCCGCCTGCGTGGATGATGGCATTCAGGTACTTTTCTTGCAGAGTCTGGGTCGCATGACCCTTAAGCCTGTTCCTGCACATTACGACACCGATAACCGGATTGTTCATTATATTTTCCATGCTCAATCTCACAAAGTGGACTAAATTATCGCCATTACTGCGGTTTAAATGACCTTTATGTTCAATATTTTTTCAATCTAGCAGTGGGTTTTCATTTTTGCAAACTCAATTTAACATTTGACAAACATTTAGTTTGCATACAGATTCGAATGGTGGTCATTATATTTTACGCTTTGATAACGAGCGGAAAACAAACCAAAGGCGAAGAATCATGGAAACCAATATCGTTGAAGTAGAGAACTTTGTTCAGCAGTCAGAAGAGAGGCGGGGTAGCGCCTTTACGCAGGAAGTGAAACGCTACCTGGAGCGCTACCCGAATACGCAATATGTTGATGTTTTACTTACTGATTTGAATGGTTGCTTCCGTGGAAAACGTATCCCTGTTTCAAGCCTGAAGAAGTTGGAGAAAGGGTGTTATTTCCCGGCCTCGGTGTTTGCAATGGATATTCTGGGCAACGTAGTAGAAGAAGCGGGTCTGGGTCAGGAAATGGGCGAGCCGGATCGTACTTGTGTTCCTGTTCTCGGTTCCTTAACCCCTTCTGCCGCCGATCCAGAGTTTATCGGTCAGATGCTCCTGACCATGGTCGATGAAGATGGCGCTCCCTTTGACGTTGAGCCGCGGAACGTTCTTAACCGCCTGTGGCAGCAGCTACGCCAGCGCGGATTGTTCCCGGTTGTAGCGGTAGAGCTGGAGTTCTATTTACTGGATCGTCAGCGCGACGCTGAAGGGTATCTGCAACCGCCCTGCGCGCCCGGCACCGATGACCGCAATACACAAAGCCAGGTTTACTCCGTTGATAACCTCAACCACTTCGCCGACGTGCTCAATGATATTGATGAACTGGCGCAGTTACAGTTAATTCCCGCCGACGGTGCGGTCGCCGAAGCCTCGCCGGGTCAGTTTGAAATCAACCTTTACCATACCGATAACGTGCTGGAAGCCTGCGATGATGCGCTGGCGCTAAAACGCCTGGTGCGTCTGATGGCAGAAAAGCATAAGATGCACGCCACTTTTATGGCGAAGCCGTATGAAGAGCACGCGGGCAGCGGGATGCATATCCATATCAGTATGCAAAATAATCGTGGCGAGAATGTGCTTTCTGACACAGAAGGCGAAGATTCGCCGCTGCTGAAAAAGATGCTCGCCGGGATGATTGACCTGATGCCGTCGTCGATGGCGTTGCTGGCACCAAACGTGAACTCGTATCGCCGCTTCCAGCCGGGAATGTATGTGCCGACGCAGGCGTCGTGGGGCCATAACAACCGCACCGTCGCCCTGCGTATTCCGTGCGGCGACCGTCATAATCACCGCGTGGAATATCGCGTGGCGGGTGCCGATGCCAACCCATATCTGGTGATGGCAGCGATTTTTGCCGGTATTTTGCATGGCCTTGATAACGAGCTGCCGTTGCAGGAAGAAGTCGAAGGCAACGGGCTGGAACAGGAAGGCTTACCCTTCCCGATTCGCCAGAGCGATGCCCTAGGTGAGTTTATCGAGAATGATCACCTGCGCCGCTATTTAGGCGAACGGTTTTGCCATGTGTATCACGCCTGTAAAAATGATGAGCTGTTGCAGTTTGAGCGCCTCATCACAGAAACAGAAATTGAGTGGATGTTGAAAAACGCGTAATTCCCCATGCGGGGTTGTTTCATCGGCCTGAGCGGAGCCAGGCCTGACATTTGCTGGTAATCCAGACATTTCCCGGATGTCGCGTTATGGAGCGCAGGCGGCAACGGGCTTCCGTTAACGATTAAGACTGTGACGAGGAAATGAGATGATGCCGATGATTAAATCCCCGCATGGCGAGGGAGGCTGCGTATGCGCCCCTCCTGCTACTGACTGGACTCCGCCCCCTTTGCTTCCCTTGCTAAACAGGTTTGATTTCAGGTCGACACGACCGCAAACCTTATTACGCAGGGGAGGCAGCAATTATGGCTATTAATTCACCACTGAATATTGCTGCGCAACCCGGCAAAACCCGTCTGCGAAAATCACTGAAATTGTGGCAGGTGGTAATGATGGGTCTGGCCTATCTCACGCCGATGACCGTATTTGATACTTTTGGTATTGTCTCCGGCATTAGCGACGGTCACGTTCCGGCGTCCTATTTGCTGGCGCTGGCGGGCGTGCTGTTTACCGCTATCAGCTACGGCAAACTGGTTCGCCAGTTTCCGGAGGCCGGTTCGGCCTATACCTACGCGCAAAAGTCGATTAATCCGCACGTCGGATTTATGGTCGGCTGGTCATCACTGCTGGATTATCTCTTTTTGCCAATGATCAACGTTTTGTTGGCGAAAATCTATCTCTCCGCCCTCTTCCCGGAAGTGCCGCCGTGGGTGTGGGTGGTAACCTTCGTCGCCATTTTAACCGCCGCGAATCTGAAGAGCGTCAACCTGGTCGCTAACTTCAATACCCTGTTTGTACTGGTGCAAATCTCCATCATGGTGGTGTTTATCTTCCTGGTGGTTCAGGGACTGCATAAAGGAGAAGGCGTTGGCACCGTCTGGTCACTTCAGCCGTTTATCAGCGAGAACGCGCACCTGATCCCGATTATTACCGGTGCGACGATTGTCTGTTTCTCGTTCCTCGGTTTCGATGCGGTGACCACGCTTTCGGAAGAGACGCCGGACGCCGCACGCGTGATCCCGAAAGCCATCTTCCTGACGGCGGTATACGGCGGCGTTATCTTTATCGCGGCGTCGTTCTTTATGCAGCTGTTCTTTCCCGATATCAGCCGCTTTAAAGACCCGGACGCCGCACTGCCTGAAATTGCGCTGTACGTCGGCGGCAAGCTCTTTCAGTCGATTTTCCTCTGCACCACGTTTGTGAACACATTAGCGTCTGGCCTGGCTTCACATGCCAGCGTGTCGCGTCTGCTGTATGTGATGGGGCGTGACAATGTGTTTCCGGAGCGCGTGTTTGGCTATGTGCACCCAAAATGGCGGACTCCGGCACTCAACGTCATTATGGTCGGGATTGTCGCGCTGTCGGCGCTGTTCTTTGATTTAGTCACCGCGACAGCACTGATTAACTTCGGTGCTCTGGTGGCGTTTACCTTCGTGAATCTGTCGGTGTTTAATCATTTCTGGCGGCGTAAAGGAATGAATAAAAGCTGGAAGGATCACTTCCACTATTTGCTGATGCCGCTGGTTGGCGCGCTGACGGTGGGTGTGCTGTGGGTTAACCTAGAGTCAACGTCACTGACACTCGGTCTGGTATGGGCTTCGTTAGGCGGCGCATATTTGTGGTATCTGATCCGCCGCTATCGCAAAGTGCCGCTGTACGAAGGTGACAGAACGCCGGTGAGCGAAACGTAATAGCCGGATGCGCGGCGCATTATCCTGCCTGAGGGTAACGCGCCGCGCCATTAACTATAAAAAGATGTATGACCCGGATCACGAGTGCTATCATCCGCCCTTATGCTTAGCGCATTAACCCCAGGGGCAAATAATGAACCACGATATCCCGCTAAAATATTTTGATATTGCCGATGAGTACGCGACCGAATGCGCAGAGCCTGTCGCAGAGGCTGAACGCACACCGCTGGCCCACTACTTCCAGTTACTGCTCACCCGTTTGATGAACAATGAAGAGATCAGCGAAGAAGCCCAACATGAAATGGCTGCTGAAGCGGGGATTAATCCCGTACGCATTGATGAGATCGCAGAGTTTTTGAATCAATGGGGTAATGAGTAATTATTTAATTGCAGACGATCGGTCAGTATCGTTGTTCGGATAAAGCGTTCACGCCGCATCCGGCTAACAATGACACGCACTGCAGCGTGCTTTAATGGGTTTCTCACGATCGTACCGCTCTGCTCCTCGCTAAGTTGTTCTGTGAGTTATAGTTATAGAGAAATCACGGGTACGAATGTTGAACAGATGGCGACGCCACCTGTTCAACGACCAACCACACGGCCCTCATTACGACCCCTGAACACAAACGGTAATGGCAAATGTCATTAAATATTAGTAAGATAGCCTCTTTACATAAAATCCCTTAATATTATGCGCCAGGTATTATCGTCTCTTTTGGTGATTGCTGGACTTGTGAGTGGTCAGGCAATCGCCGCGCCTGAATCCCCCCCGCATGCTGATATCCGCGACAGCGGTTTTGTCTATTGCGTCAGCGGGCAAGTCAACACCTTTAACCCATCCAAAGCGAGCAGTGGGTTAATTGTCGATACCCTTGCCGCCCAGTTTTATGATCGACTGCTGGATGT
This sequence comes from Escherichia sp. SCLE84, assembly GCF_012584495.1. NCBI lineage: Bacteria > Pseudomonadati > Pseudomonadota > Gammaproteobacteria > Enterobacterales > Enterobacteriaceae > Escherichia > Escherichia sp. SCLE84. The sequence continues at coordinate 920,662 of NZ_CP051430.1, forward strand.
CGATCCCTATACCTATCGCCTGATGCCGGAACTTGCCGAAAGCTGGGAAGTACTCGACAACGGCGCGACCTATCGCTTCCACCTGCGTCGCGATGTTCCGTTTCAAAAAACCGACTGGTTTACTCCCACTCGTAAAATGAATGCCGACGATGTGGTGTTTACCTTCCAGCGAATTTTTGACCGCAACAACCCGTGGCATAACGTCAACGGCAGCAACTTCCCCTACTTCGACAGCCTGCAATTTGCCGATAACGTGAAAAGCGTCCGCAAACTGGATAATCATACCGTTGAGTTCCGACTCGCCCAGCCGGATGCTTCTTTTTTGTGGCACCTCGCAACCCATTATGCTTCGGTCATGTCGGCAGAATATGCCCGGAAGTTAGAGAAAGAAGATCGCCAGGAGCAACTCGACCGTCAACCGGTCGGCACCGGTCCGTATCAGTTGTCGGAATACCGCGCCGGGCAATTTATTCGCCTACAACGTCATGATGACTTCTGGCGCGGTAAACCGTTAATGCCGCAGGTAGTGGTGGATTTAGGCTCCGGCGGCACCGGACGTCTGTCGAAACTCCTGACCGGGGAATGCGACGTTCTGGCCTGGCCTGCTGCCAGCCAGCTATCCATTTTGCGTGACGACCCGCGCTTGCGTTTAACGCTGCGTCCTGGGATGAACGTCGCCTATCTGGCATTTAACACCGCCAAACCGCCGCTAAATAATCCCGCTGTCCGCCATGCACTGGCACTGGCGATTAATAACCAGCGCCTGATGCAATCCATCTATTATGGTACGGCTGAAACGGCGGCCTCTATTTTACCGCGCGCCTCGTGGGCCTATGACAACGAGGCTAAAATTACTGAATACAATCCGGCGAAATCGCGCGAACAGTTGAAGGCGTTGGGGCTGGAAAACTTAACGCTGAAACTGTGGGTGCCCACACGTTCGCAGGCGTGGAACCCCAGTCCACTGAAAACTGCCGAACTGATTCAGGCGGATATGGCGCAGGTTGGCGTAAAAGTGGTGATTGTGCCGGTAGAAGGTCGCTTTCAGGAGGCGCGGTTGATGGATATGAGCCATGATCTGACGTTATCCGGTTGGGCGACGGACAGTAACGACCCGGACAGTTTCTTCCGTCCTTTACTGAGCTGCGCGGCAATTCATTCACAGACCAACCTCGCCCACTGGTGCGATCCGAAATTCGACAGCGTGTTGCGTAAGGCGCTCTCCTCGCAGCAGCTGGCGGCGCGTATTGAAGCCTATGACGAAGCGCAGAGTATTCTGGCGCAGGAATTGCCCATTTTGCCGCTGGCGTCGTCATTGCGTTTGCAGGCCTATCGGTACGATATCAAAGGTCTGGTACTTAGCCCGTTTGGTAACGCCTCCTTTGCTGGGGTGTATCGCGAGAAACAGGATGAGGTGAAAAAACCATGATTATCTTCACCTTACGCCGCATTTTGTTATTGATTGTCACCTTGTTCCTGCTGACCTTCGTTGGCTTCAGCTTGAGCTATTTCACCCCTCATGCGCCGTTACAAGGCGCGTCACTGTGGAATGCCTGGGTGTTCTGGTTTAACGGCCTGATCCACTGGGATTTTGGTGTTTCCAGCATTAACGGTCAACCGATTGCCGAACAGTTAAAAGAGGTCTTCCCGGCGACGATGGAACTGTGCATCCTCGCCTTCGGTTTTGCGCTGATTGTTGGCATCCCCGTGGGGATGATTGCCGGGATTACGCGCCATAAGTGGCAGGATAACTTGATCAACGCCATCGCCTTACTGGGCTTTTCAATCCCGGTGTTCTGGCTGGCGCTTCTGTTGACGCTGTTTTGTTCACTCACGCTAGGTTGGTTGCCCGTTTCAGGGCGTTTCGATCTGCTCTACGAAGTGAAACCGATTACCGGTTTTGCGTTGATTGATGCCTGGCTTTCGGACTCACCATGGCGGGATGAAATGATCATGAGCGCAATCCGCCATATGATATTGCCCGTGATCACCCTGTCGGTTGCGCCAACAACTGAAGTGATCCGCCTGATGCGTATCAGCACTATCGAAGTGTATGACCAGAACTATGTAAAAGCGGCGGCGACCCGCGGTTTGTCGCGCTTTACTATTTTGCGTCGCCACGTTCTGCATAACGCGTTACCGCCGGTTATTCCTCGCCTGGGCTTACAGTTTTCCACCATGCTGACGCTGGCGATGATCACCGAAATGGTTTTTAGCTGGCCGGGTTTAGGGCGCTGGTTAATTAACGCCATCCGCCAGCAGGATTACGCAGCCATTTCCGCCGGAGTGATGGTGTGTGGCTCACTGGTCATTATTGTTAACGTGATTTCTGATATTTTGGGTGCCATGGCTAACCCTCTGAAACATAAGGAATGGTATGCCTTACGATAGCGTATACAGCGAAAAGCGCCCGCCGGGCACGCTGCGTACCGCCTGGCGCAAATTTTATAGTGACGCCTCTGCGATGGTCGGCCTGTACGGCTGCGCGGGGCTGGCTGTACTGTGTATTTTTGGCGGCTGGTTTGCGCCTTACGGCATCGACCAGCAATTTCTCGGTTATCAATTATTGCCGCCGTCATGGTCGCGCTATGGCGAAGTTTCTTTCTTCCTGGGGACTGACGACCTCGGACGCGATGTTTTAAGCCGTTTACTGAGCGGAGCTGCGCCAACCGTGGGTGGCGCATTTGTGGTGACGCTTGCCGCGACGATCTGTGGCCTGGTACTGGGCACCTTCGCCGGGGCGACACACGGCCTCCGCTCAGCGGTGCTTAACCATATTCTGGATACCTTACTGGCGATCCCTTCGCTGCTGTTGGCCATTATCGTTGTAGCGTTTGCCGGACCGAGTTTGTCCCACGCTATGTTTGCTGTCTGGCTGGCATTGCTGCCGCGTATGGTACGTTCGATTTACAGCATGGTGCATGACGAACTGGAAAAAGAGTACGTTATCGCCGCCCGTCTGGATGGCGCATCAACGCTGAATATTCTCTGGTTTGCTGTGATGCCAAACATCACCGCCGGGCTGGTCACCGAGATCACCCGCGCACTGTCGATGGCAATTCTCGATATCGCCGCGCTGGGCTTTCTCGATCTCGGCGCACAACTCCCCTCGCCTGAATGGGGAGCGATGCTCGGTGATGCGCTGGAACTGATTTATGTCGCCCCGTGGACTGTCATGCTGCCAGGTGCGGCAATTATGATTAGCGTGTTGTTGGTTAACCTCCTTGGCGATGGCGTTCGTCGTGCGATTATTGCGGGGGTGGAATAATGCCATTACTCGATATTCGTAACCTGACCATTGAATTTAAAACCGGTGATGAGTGGGTTAAAGCCGTCGACCGGGTAAGTATGACCTTAACCGAAGGTGAAATCCGCGGTCTTGTTGGTGAATCCGGTTCCGGCAAGAGTTTGATTGCGAAAGCGATTTGTGGGGTGAATAAAGATAACTGGCGTGTTACTGCTGACCGTATGCGTTTTGATGATATCGATTTGCTGCGTCTCTCCGCACGCGAACGGCGCAAACTGGTTGGCCATAACGTGTCGATGATTTTCCAGGAACCGCAGTCGTGTCTTGACCCTTCAGAACGTGTGGGTCGCCAGTTGATGCAAAACATCCCAGCCTGGACCTATAAAGGCCGTTGGTGGCAGCGTTTTGGCTGGCGCAAACGCCGTGCCATTGAACTGCTGCACCGCGTGGGGATTAAAGATCACAAAGATGCGATGCGCAGTTTTCCCTATGAGTTGACCGAAGGTGAATGTCAGAAAGTGATGATAGCCATTGCACTGGCGAATCAACCGCGTCTGCTGATTGCTGACGAACCGACCAACTCAATGGAGCCAACAACCCAGGCGCAAATCTTTCGCCTGCTGACGCGTCTCAACCAAAACAGCAATACCACTATTTTGCTTATCAGCCATGACTTACAAATGCTTAGCCAATGGGCGGATAAAATTAACGTGCTTTACTGCGGTCAAACAGTGGAAACCGCGCCGAGTAAGGAGTTGGTGACGATGCCACATCATCCTTATACCCAGGCGCTGATCCGCGCGATACCAGACTTCGGCAGCGCGATGCCGCATAAAAGTCGCCTCAATACGCTGCCCGGCGCTATCCCACTGCTGGAACAGTTACCGATTGGTTGTCGTCTGGGGCCACGTTGCCCGTATGCACAACGAGAATGCATTGTGACGCCACGTTTGACGGGGGCGAAAAATCATCTCTATGCCTGTCATTTCCCGCTGAACATGGAGAAAGAGTGAGATGATCGAAACGCTGCTTGAAGTGCGTAATTTAAGTAAAACGTTCCGCTACCGGACCGGCTGGTTTCGTCGTCAGACCGTAGAAGCGGTAAAACCCTTGAGCTTTACGCTACGTGAAGGCCAGACACTGGCGATTATTGGCGAGAATGGTTCGGGTAAATCCACGCTGGCAAAAATGCTGGCGGGAATGATAGAGCCTACCAGCGGCGAGTTATTGATTGACGATCATCCACTGCATTTTGGCGATTATTCCTTCCGCAGTCAGCGTATTCGCATGATTTTTCAGGATCCTTCGACCTCGTTGAATCCCCGTCAACGTATCTCGCAAATTCTGGATTTTCCACTGCGCCTGAACACCGACCTGGAACCGGAACAGCGTCGCAAACAGATTATTGAAACGATGCGTATGGTTGGACTGCTACCGGATCACGTCAGTTACTATCCGCATATGTTGGCACCCGGACAAAAACAGCGTCTGGGTCTGGCGCGCGCGCTGATATTGCGCCCAAAAGTCATTATTGCCGATGAAGCCCTCGCTTCACTGGATATGTCGATGCGTTCGCAGTTGATTAATCTGATGCTGGAATTACAGGAAAAACAGGGCATTTCGTATATTTATGTTACCCAGCATATCGGAATGATGAAGCACATTAGCGACCAGGTGCTGGTGATGCATCAGGGCGAGGTTGTCGAGCGAGGCAGCACCGCGGATGTGCTGGCATCGCCGCTGCATGAACTCACCAAACGGCTGATTGCCGGGCACTTTGGCGAAGCATTGACAGCGGATGCGTGGCGTAAAGATCGCTAATTTTCTGAATCCTCCTTCCAGATTATCCACCTCATTCTGACAAGAGATTAAATCTTGTCAGAATGAGGTGATGGATAAAATAAAATCAAATGCGCGTGATTTAAGACGCAATCTCACTTTGCAGGAACGAAAGCTCTGGCGATATCTTCGCAGCCGACGTTTTGGTGATTTCAAATTTCGCCGTCAACATCCGGTGGGGAGCTACATTCTCGATTTTGCTTGCTGCTCGGCGCGCGTAGTCGTTGAGCTGGATGGTGGGCAGCATGATTTGGCAGTTGCCTATGATACCAGGCGCACTAGCTGGCTTGAGTCGCAGAGCTGGACCGTGCTGCGTTTCTGGCATAACGAGATTGATTGTAATGAGGAGGCGGTGCTGGAGATTATTCTGCAGGAACTGAACCGCCGGTCACCCTCACCCTGAAAGGGCGAGGGGGCCGACCGAGCCGAATAGCTGTTGTGGTGAAAACATGGAGACAGTGCTGGAGAATATTCGGCAAGGTCTGAACCATCCCAGCCATCGCCATAAAAGGGTTAGGGGCTGTATGAGCCTGTTTGTTGCTGGGGTAACAATATTTGCACAATATGGTCCCCTCGCCCCTCTGGGGAGAGGGTTAGGGTAAGGGGAAAAGCGCCCACCCTGCCGCAGCCTGCTCCGGTCGGACCTGGCAACTATAGCTACTCACAGCCAGGTTGATTATAATAACCGTTTATCTGTTCGTACTGTTTACTAAAACGACGAATCGCCTGATTTTCAGGCACAACAAGCATCAACAATAAGGATTAAAGCTATGGGTTTTCTTTCCGGTAAGCGCATTCTGGTAACCGGTGTTGCCAGCAAACTATCCATCGCCTACGGTATCGCTCAGGCGATGCACCGCGAAGGAGCTGAACTGGCATTCACCTACCAGAACGACAAACTGAAAGGCCGCGTAGAAGAATTTGCCGCTCAATTGGGTTCTGACATCGTTCTGCAGTGCGATGTTGCAGAAGATGCCAGCATCGACACCATGTTCGCTGAACTGGGGAAAGTTTGGCCGAAATTTGACGGTTTCGTACACTCTATTGGTTTTGCACCTGGCGATCAGCTGGATGGTGACTATGTTAACGCCGTTACCCGTGAAGGCTTCAAAATTGCCCACGACATCAGCTCCTACAGCTTCGTTGCAATGGCAAAAGCTTGCCGCTCCATGCTGAATCCGGGTTCTGCCCTGCTGACCCTTTCCTACCTTGGCGCTGAGCGCGCTATCCCGAACTACAACGTTATGGGTCTGGCAAAAGCGTCTCTGGAAGCGAACGTGCGCTATATGGCGAACGCGATGGGTCCGGAAGGTGTGCGTGTTAACGCCATCTCTGCTGGTCCGATCCGTACTCTGGCGGCCTCCGGTATCAAAGACTTCCGCAAAATGCTGGCTCATTGCGAAGCCGTTACCCCGATTCGCCGTACCGTTACTATTGAAGATGTGGGTAACTCCGCGGCATTCCTGTGCTCCGATCTCTCTGCCGGTATCTCCGGTGAAGTGGTCCACGTTGACGGCGGTTTCAGCATCGCTGCAATGAACGAACTCGAATTGAAATAATCATTCTGTTGGTAAATATTGGGCGGCGTTCTGCCGCCCGTTATCTCTGTTATACCTTTCTGATATTTGTTATCGCCGATCCGTCTTTCTCCCCTTCCCGCCTTGCGTCAGGATAACGATTTCCTTTACGACCAAGGAGCGCCCATGGAACAACGCCACATCACCGGCAAAAGCCACTGGTATCATGAAACGCAATCCAGTACTGCGGAGTATGACGTTCTGCCTCTGGTCCCGGAAGCCGCAAAGGTCAGCGATCCCTTTCTGCTCGACGTGATCCTTGATGAAGAAACGCTGGCTCCCTTCCTTTCATGGCTGGTCCCTGCGCGCGTTCTTGCAGTGGAATTGTTCCCTGACCAGCTTACCGTGACCCGTTCACAGACCTTCACCGCTTATGAACGCTTGTCTACGGCCCTGACGGTTGCTCAGGTTTGCGGCGTCCAGCGGTTATGTAACTACTATTCGGCGCGACTTACGCCGCTCCCCGGGCCTGATTCCTCCAGGGAAAGCAATCATAGGTTGGCACAAATCACGCAATATGCCCGCCAACTGGCTAGCTCGCCTTCTATTATCGACAACCGATCGCGCCAGCATCTGAATGACGTCGGTCTTACTGCCGGGGACTGTGTGATCATTAACCAAATCATTGGTTTTATTGGCTTTCAGGCGCGGACCATTGCGACATTTCAGGCTTATCTCGGGCACCCGGTACGCTGGTTACCCGGTCTGGAAATACAAAACTACGCCGACGCGTCACTGTTTGCTGATGAATCAATACGCTGGCGAAGCAGCTATGAGGTGGAAAAACTACCTGAAGAGTACACAAAAAGTTCAACAGCAGAACTTTGCCAACTGGCCGAAACACTCTCTCTCCACCCTATTTCACTTTCCCTTCTCGAAAGGTTGTTAAACAGTACACGGGTTAATACACAGCCGGATAATAAGCTTGCGGCGTTGTTATGCGCGCGGATAAATGGCAGTCCTGCTTGTTTTGCCGCCTGTATGGATTCATCAAATGAATATAAAAAAATCAGCCCCCTTCTGCGCAAGGGCGAAAATGAAATTAACCAATGGGCTGACCGTCATTCTGTTGAGCACGCTACCGTTCAGGCGATACAATGGCTGACCCGAGCACCCGATCGCTTTAGCGCCGCCCAGTTCAGCCCTTTACTCGAACACGAAAAATCATCAACGCAGATTATTAATCTGCTGGTATGGAGCGGGCTGTGTGGCTGGATAAATCGCTTAAAAATCGCGTTGGGTGAGACATATTAACCTTGCCGCGTCAGACAGATTCGCGTAAAACTGTCAGCCGCTCTAATGGCCACCAAAATAGACAATTATGTTTCAGGACAACCCGCTGCTAGCGCAGCTTAAACAGCAACTGCATTCCCAGACGCCACGCGCTGAAGGGGTGGTAAAAGCCACAGAAAAAGGCTTTGGCTTCCTGGAAGTCGACGCGCAAAAAAGTTATTTCATTCCGCCGCCGCAGATGAAAAAAGTCATGCATGGCGACCGAATTATCGCGGTGATCCACAGTGAAAAAGAACGTGAATCCGCAGAGCCAGAAGAACTGGTTGAACCGTTCCTGACTCGTTTCGTGGGTAAAGTTCAGGGCAAAAATGACCGTCTGGCCATCGTTCCTGATCATCCACTCTTAAAAGACGCCATTCCTTGCCGCGCAGCCCGTGGCCTGAACCACGAGTTTAAAGAAGGCGACTGGGCGGTTGCCGAAATGCGCCGTCATCCGCTGAAAGGCGATCGTTCTTTCTATGCTGAACTGACACAATACATCACTTTTGGTGACGACCACTTTGTACCGTGGTGGGTTACCCTTGCGCGCCATAATCTGGAAAAAGAAGCACCAGACGGCGTCGCTACCGAAATGCTCGATGAAGGTCTGGTTCGTGAAGATCTGACCGCGCTGGATTTTGTCACCATCGACAGTGCCAGCACAGAAGATATGGATGACGCCCTTTTCGCTAAGGCGTTGCCGGATGACAAACTTCAGCTGATTGTGGCGATTGCCGATCCAACCGCGTGGATTGCTGAAGGCAGCAAGCTGGACAAAGCCGCGAAAATTCGCGCATTCACCAACTATCTGCCTGGCTTCAACATCCCTATGCTGCCTCGCGAGCTTTCTGACGATCTCTGCTCACTGCGCGCCAATGAAGTCCGCCCGGTACTGGCATGCCGCATGACGCTCTCCGCTGATGGCACCATTGAAGATAATATCGAATTCTTTGCCGCCACCATCGAATCCAAAGCAAAGCTGGTGTATGACCAGGTTTCTGACTGGCTGGAAAATACCGGTGACTGGCAGCCTGAAAGTGAAGCAATTGCCGAACAAGTCCGTTTGCTAGCGCAAATTTGCCAACGCCGCGGCGAGTGGCGTCATAACCACGCACTGGTGTTTAAAGATCGCCCGGATTACCGCTTTATTCTCGGTGAAAAAGGTGAAGTGCTGGATATCGTCGCCGAGCCTCGTCGCATTGCCAACCGTATCGTCGAAGAAGCGATGATTGCCGCTAACATTTGTGCGGCCCGCGTACTGCGCGATAAGCTCGGTTTTGGCATCTATAACGTGCATATGGGCTTTGATCCGGCGAATGCCGACGCGCTGGCAGCGTTGCTGAAAACGCACGGTCTGCATGTCGATGCCGAAGAAGTGCTCACGCTGGACGGTTTCTGCAAACTGCGTCGTGAACTGGACGCGCAACCAACTGGTTTCCTCGACAGCCGCATTCGTCGCTTCCAGTCATTTGCTGAAATTAGCACTGAACCCGGTCCTCACTTTGGCCTCGGTCTGGAAGCATACGCCACCTGGACTTCGCCGATCCGTAAATATGGCGACATGATCAACCACCGTCTGCTGAAAGCGGTTATCAAAGGCGAAACTGCGACGCGCCCACAGGATGAAATCACTGTCCAAATGGCCGAGCGTCGCCGTCTCAACCGGATGGCAGAACGTGATGTTGGTGACTGGTTATACGCACGCTTCCTGAAAGACAAAGCCGGGACCGACACCCGTTTCGCAGCGGAAATTGTCGATATCAGCCGTGGCGGCATGCGTGTTCGTTTGGTTGATAACGGCGCTATCGCCTTTATTCCGGCACCTTTCTTACACGCTGTGCGCGATGAACTGGTTTGCAGCCAGGAAAACGGCACTGTACAAATTAAAGGTGAAACGGTTTACAAAGTGACTGACGTTATTGACGTCACTATTGCCGAAGTCCGCATGGAAACCCGCAGCATTATTGCGCGCCCGGTCGCGTAATCTCCTTTCACGGCCCATTCCTCATGGATGGGCCGTTTATTTCCCCGCTCTACCTTCGTTATATCCAGGCAGATTTTTTAACTGACTTTCGTTTGAAAACTGGCGTTTTTCCAAAACTGGATTACAAATAAATATATAAAAAAAACAATGCGTTTAGCCGCCGTTAATTTCATGTAAGTCATGTTGTTCCTTTTATTTAACCGCGGACTCCGCAGTTAACCGGAGGATATGCATCATGAAAACCGTTAGGGAGTCCACAACGTTGTACAACTTTCTCGGATCGCACAATCCATACTGGCGGTTGACGGAAAGCAGCGATGTTTTGCGCTTTTCTACCACCGAAACCACAGAACCTGATCGTACTTTGCAGTTATCTGCCGAACAGGCTGCTCGCATCAGGGAAATGACGGTCATCACCTCCAGCCTGATGATGAGTCTGACCGTCGATGAGAGCGATCTTTCTGTGCATCTGGTAGGACGAAAAATCAATAAACGGGAATGGGCTGGCAACGCGTCTGCATGGCATGACACACCGGCGGTTGCTCGTGATTTATCACACGGGCTTTCCTTTGCTGAGCAGGTAGTTTCTGAAGCACATTCCGCAATAGTCATTCTCGACAGCCGGGGGAATATTCAACGCTTCAATCGGTTATGTGAAGATTACACAGGGTTGAAAGAACACGACGTCATTGGGCAAAGCGTGTTTAAACTGTTTATGAGCCGTCGTGAAGCTGCGGCATCCAGGCGCAATAACCGTGTATTTTTTCGAAGCGGCAATGCATATGAAGTCGAACTGTGGATACCAACATGTAAAGGCCAGCGGCTGTTTCTGTTTCGCAATAAATTTGTCCACAGCGGCAGTGGCAAAAACGAGATTTTTTTAATCTGTTCCGGCACCGACATTACCGAAGAGCGCCGCGCTCAGGAGCGACTGCGTATTCTGGCAAATACCGACAGTATCACCGGACTGCCGAATCGTAACGCAATGCAGGATTTAATCGATCACGCTATTAATCATGCAGATAACAATAAAGTTGGGGTTGTGTATCTTGATTTGGATAATTTCAAAAAGGTCAACGACGCCTATGGGCATTTGTTTGGTGACCAGTTATTACGCGACGTGTCATTGGCTATTTTAAGCTGTCTCGAACATGACCAGGTGTTGGCGCGTCCAGGTGGGGATGAGTTTCTGGTACTGGCATCCAACACCTCACAAAGCGCGCTGGAAGCAATGGCATCACGAATTTTGACCCGCTTACGGCTCCCCTTTCGCATTGGTTTAATTGAAGTTTATACCAGCTGTTCAGTAGGTATTGCACTCTCTCCCGAACATGGTTCAGACAGCACGGCTATTATTCGTCACGCCGACACAGCAATGTACACAGCGAAGGAAGGCGGACGAGGACAATTTTGCGTTTTTACTCCAGAAATGAATCAGCGGGTATTTGAATATCTCTGGCTGGATACCAACTTGCGTAAAGCACTGGAAAACGATCAGTTGGTTATTCACTATCAACCGAAAATCACCTGGCGTGGCGAAGTGCGCAGTCTGGAAGCACTAGTACGTTGGCAGTCACCTGAACGTGGGTTGATTCCACCGTTGGACTTCATTTCCTACGCCGAAGAGTCAGGGCTAATTGTGCCTTTAGGCCGTTGGGTGATTCTCGATGTCGTACGCCAGGTGGCAAAGTGGCGGGATAAAGGCATAAACCTGCGAGTGGCGGTAAATATTTCTGCACGTCAGCTCGCCGATCAAACCATTTTCACCGCCCTGAAACAGGTTCTCCAGGAACTCAATTTTGAATACTGCCCTATAGATGTTGAACTGACAGAGAGTTGTCTGATTGAGAATGATGAACTGGCACTGTCTGTTATTCAACAATTTAGCCAACTAGGTGCGCAAGTGCATCTGGATGATTTTGGTACCGGCTACTCTTCACTTTCGCAACTGGCGCGCTTTCCGATCGATGCCATCAAACTTGACCAGGTTTTTGTTCGAGATATTCACAAACAACCTGTCTCGCAGTCACTGGTCCGGGCGATCGTCGCTGTGGCCCAGGCATTGAATCTTCAGGTGATCGCCGAAGGTGTAGAGAGTGCAAAGGAAGATGCTTTTTTAACCAAGAACGGGATCAATGAGCGGCAAGGATTTTTGTTTGCCAAACCGATGCCCGCCGTCGCCTTCGAACGCTGGTATAAACGCTATCTGAAGCGCGCATAAGTAGATGAATATATATACTTAGCGCTATATCCCGTCATTATATATCGTATTCCTGGATGATAATTAGCCGTTGCTGTTAAACACTTCTCTTTTAGCGGCAATTTTTGCATTATTCATTTTCCACTTTTGCTATAAGGATGTCCTTGATGTCTGAATTTGATGCCCAGCGCGTTGCCGAACGTATTGATATTGTGTTAGATATCCTTGTGGCAGGCGATTACCACTCTGCGATCCATAATCTCGAGATACTTAAAGCAGAACTCTTGCGCCAGGTTGCTGAATCTACGCCAGACATCCCGAAGGCACCGTGGGAGATTTAACAATCGTGCCTTCAGGTTTTCCTATTTGAGGATGCCCGGCGCGTCAGTATTTTTTTATTTAGTATTATAACGTTATAAGAATTACAGCGATGAATTCCCGACAACAAACTATTCTACAGATGGTCATTGACCAGGGTCAGGTTAGCGTAACCGATCTGGCAAAAGCCACTGGAGTTTCTGAAGTTACCATTCGCCAGGATCTCAACACCCTCGAAAAACTGAGTTACCTCCGCCGTGCACATGGCTTTGCAGTTTCGCTTGATAGTGATGACGTCGAAACCCGTATGATGAGCAACTATACGCTGAAGCGTGAACTCGCCGAGTTTGCCGCGTCACTGGTTCAACCGGGCGAAACCATCTTTATCGAAAATGGTAGCAGCAATGCCCTGCTCGCCCGGACTCTGGGCGAACAGAAGAAAAATGTCACTATCATCACAGTCAGCAGCTACATTGCGCATTTGCTGAAAGACGCGCCTTGTGAAGTCATTTTGCTCGGTGGCGTGTACCAGAAAAAAAGCGAAAGTATGGTTGGCCCTTTGACACGCCAGTGCATCCAGCAGGTACATTTCAGCAAAGCATTTATTGGTATTGATGGCTGGCAACCTGAAACTGGATTCACCGGTCGCGATATGATGCGTACCGATGTGGTCAATGCCGTGCTGGAAAAAGAGTGCGAAGCGATAGTCCTGACTGACAGCTCGAAATTTGGTGCTGTACATTCATACTCCATCGGTCCCGTTGAGCGATTCAATCGCGTGATTACCGATTCGAAAATACGCGCCAGCGATCTGATGCATCTTGAGCACAGTAAACTCACCGTTCACGTCGTTGACATTTAACCATTTCCCTTCTCTACGGATGATTTGCAGTTTGGCAAATCATCCGCTCTAAGATGATTCCTGGTTGATAATTAAGACTATTTACCTGTTATTAACACTCTCAAGATATAAAATTATTATCAGCGATATAACAGGAAGTCATTATCACCTGCGTGATATAACCCTGCGCGCGAGCAGATTTCACGGAATAATTTCACCAGGCTTATTCTTAGCTATTATAGTTATAGAGAGCTTACTTCCGTGAATCATAAATTCAGGAGAGAGTATTATGTTTGTAACGAGCAAAAAAATGACCGCGGCTGTTCTGGCAATTACTTTGGCAATGTCTCTGAGTGCCTGTTCTAACTGGTCTAAACGGGACCGCAACACCGCAATCGGCGCGGGTGCAGGGGCATTAGGCGGTGCAGTACTGACCGATGGCAGTACGTTGGGTACATTAGGTGGTGCAGCTGTCGGTGGTGTTATTGGTCACCAGGTCGGTAAATAATCGTAAATAAATGTCGATTATCGACTCGCAATTATAATACGCTTGATTCTGTTCAGTACGAAATAACTGAATAATACGCACAGTAAAATATTCGAAAGCCACGGATATATCCGTGGCTTTTTATGTTAACCGCCTGCGAGTTTTACCTTCATCCCTTTCGCTTCAAGTAGTGATTTTAATAAATCACGCTTATCGCCCTGGATTTCAATAACTCCATCTTTAACTGCTCCGCCGCAGCCGCATTTTTTCTTCAGTTCCGCTGCAAGTTTTGTCAGTTCGGCATCATCGAGATCGACACCGGTAATCAGGCAAACGCCCTTACCTTTACGTCCACTGGTCTGACGCTGAATACGCACCACACCGTCGCCTTTAGGGCGTACAGGGGCCGCTTTGGGCTCATCAATACGTCCGGTTTCCGTTGAGTAGACCAGACGGCTGTTGGAATCACTCATCATGCACTCCGCTGTAAAGAGGCGTTGATCGCTTTCAGCGTCTGCGCTGGATCTACCGATTGCGTTACCGGGCGACCAATCACCATATAATCAACACCAGCCGACAACGCCTGTTCTGGCGTCATAATGCGGCGCTGGTCACCAGCTTCACTCCCCTGCGGACGAATGCCCGGCGTAACCAGTTTGAACTCCTGACCGAATACCTGTTTAAAGCGCACAGCTTCCTGAGCAGAACACACCACACCATCAAGGCCACATTTTTGCGTCAGTGCCGCCAGACGTTCTGCATAATCTGCAGGTGACAGTGTCATGCCAAGATCGACCAGGTCGCTGGCTTCCATGCTGGTCAACACTGTCACAGCAATCAAAAGCGGTGCATCTTTGCCAAACGGAACCAGTGCCTCACGCGCTGCGGTCATCATACGCGCCCCACCAGAGGCATGAACATTCACCATCCACACGCCTAAGTCAGCTGCAGCAGCGACAGCGTGCGCTGCAGTGTTAGGAATATCGTGGAATTTCAGGTCAAGAAAGATATCAAAACCACGCTGTTGAAGTTCGCGCACAAACTGTGGCCCAAACAATGTAAACATCTCTTTGCCGACCTTCAGACGACAATCGCGTGGGTCGATCTTGTCGACAAAGGACAGCGCGTCATCACGATTATGATAATCAAGGGCAACAACCACAGGAGAATTCGTAACAGCGCGGGAAGAAGATGAAGCAGTTAACGTCATGACCAGACCTTCTTGATGATGGGCACCGGAAGTGGCGCGAAACAGGTAAACGGCGAGCATTCTACCCGTGGAAATAAAAAATTAACAGTTGCGATTTTTCCCCTGGCAGGCTTTTTCTGCTCCGTCGTTGCCGGAGCACAATGGAACATCAATAACTAGTATGTTGTAACTAAAGTCGGATTTTTTTAAAAATTACAGGCCATCAAGACCGCGAATCGGTTTAATGGTTGACCAGGCCCGACAAGACGGACAATGCCAGTAGAGGGTGTATGCGGTAAAACCACATTTCTGGCAGCGATAACGAGGCTTACTACGTACCTTTTCGCCAACCATGTCACGCAGCACCATCAGGCTCTCTTTGGCACGCCCTTCTTCCGCTTCATTTAAGTGGTAATCCATTAACTTATGGAACACACGCATGGTCGGATGACGCTGAAGCTGGCGCGTAATATAGATCTGTGCAGCCTCACTACCGTCGCGCGCTTCGATGATATCCGCAAGCATCAATTCAGCATCGGCACCGGTGTTCTCTTCCACCGCGCGTTGCAGGAATTCTGCCCATTCGGCAGTTTTACCCAACTGCTGATAGCAGGTTTGCAACATTTCCAGCGTTTCGCTGACCAGTTCTCTGTCCTGGGATATCACGCGTTGCAAACTTTCGACGGCTTTGGCGTATTCTCCTTTCGCCATAAACACGCGTCCCATCATGATGGATACGCGGGCGCTGTTTTTATCTGCCGCCGCCCCTTTTTTTAGCAAGGTCATGGCACGATCGAGATCGTCGCTGGCCATATGCTGCAGGGCTAACTCACAGTAGAAATGGGCAATTTCGACGCGCTGTTTATCTTTACCCAGCTTCACCAGGCGTTCGGCAACATCAATTGCTTTCTGCCACTCACTGGTAGCCTGGTAGATTTGTAGCAACTGTTGCAGAGCGCCAATGCGGAAGTCAGTTTCATCGGTCAGCTGATTGAACATGTCTTCCGCGCGGTCGTATAACCCGGCGGCCATGTAATCACGCCCTAGTTGTTGAATCGCCAACAGACGCTGTTCATAGGTCAGCGAGGCGCTTTCCATTAGGGTCTGATGGATGCGAATAGCGCGATCAACTTCGCCACGCGAACGGAACAGGTTTCCGAGCGTAAGGTGGGCTTCAACGGTGCCTGTATCCTCTTTAAGCATATCGAGAAACAGGTCTACCGCTTTATCCTGTTGATTACTAAGCAGGAAGTTAACCCCCGCTACGTAATCACGCGACAAGCGGTTGGCTTCATCTTGCTTATTTTGTTGCGCACTTCTGCGGCCCATATACCAGCCATAGGCAGCGGCTACAGGCAAAAGCAGAAACAACAACTCCAGCATAGAAAGTTATTCCTTCGCCGCTGACGAGTGCGGCACTACAGCCACGTCAGTCGCGGGTGAAAGCTGGTTTTCCAGTCGCTTTATTTTACGTTCAGCGCGCGCCAGGGAAACACGAACTCGCAGCCAGAACAGGCCACAAATCAACCAACCGATAGCAAACCCCGCAGCAAACAATACCGCCAGCAATGTGGAAATACGGTACTCCCCTTGCGCTAACAGATAATTAAACGTCACCTGTTGATCGTTCTGCGCACCCAACGTGACCGAAATCACGAAGATCGCTAACACCAGTAAGAAAATGAGTAAATATTTCACATTACTTCCCGTTATGTGGTTAGAGCGAATAAATTATGGTCAACTTACCGCAATAGCCCTTTAAAGTACCATTTTCGCGCCGTCTGCGAAATGGCATCCACGCGCATTGTTGATGATTTAAGGGCTAAATTCGGAAAATCAACCAGCGTTAACTTTCTTGTTCTCGTTGCGCTATTTCGCGATTTTCTTCCGCAGGTGGTGTTAATGGCCCACAAATTCGTTGCGCAAGCCACGTTGCCACCGCCACCAGCGCCCACGAAATCAACGTAGCTACTACCAGATCGCGTGGCCAATGCATCCCGAGCAGCAGGCGGCTTCCCATGACTCCCGTTGCCCAGACCAGCAAGATAGCAATGGTTAACGTTCGCCGACGCGGCCACAGCAAACCAACGGCCAGCAGTGCCCAACTGGCAGCAAACATCGTGTGACCGGAAGGAAAGGCAAACCCCGTCTCTTTCTGCCAGTGTGAACGCAAATATTGTGGGATATTTTTCTCTTCAGCCAACTGTTCTTTCACTAAATTTCCGCGTTCTGCTCGCTTTAAAGTGTAGAACTCATCAACCGGAATATGATGTGTTTTTTCCAGCCAGATAACAAAAGGTCGTGGTTCCTGGACTTTGTCTTTGATCCAGGATTTAACGCCTTGTCCCACAAGGATTGCGGCCGCCAGAATGGCAAATAATACAAAGGCAGCCTTAATGCGAAAACGCAGACACCAGAGAAACCAGCCGAATAAAATCAAATGTGTAATGACGCCCCAGGGCTGGGTGACAGTTTCAGTAACCCAAAAAGCCGCTTTTAGTAGCCAACTTTGTTCTCCAGGTTGCCAACGCCAGCCAGAAATCCATACGGCTACTGGCATGACAAGCAATAGTGCAGCTCCCACTGCGGTACGTCTGGCAATCGAACGCATGGCCTCTCCTTTTTGATAAGTCCCACAATCATAACTGAAAACGCCAGTTCCAGGAAAAATTGACAGATTTGTGCCATTCCGTGAACGATCGACGCGTCGTGATTAGGTGAACCCCTTCTCGTTATGGCAAAATAAGCCAATACAGAACCAGCATTATCTGGAGAATTTCATGCAGCTTAAACGTGTGGCAGAAGCCAAACTGCCAACCCCATGGGGCGATTTCCTGATGGTGGGATTTGAAGAACTGGCAACCGGACACGATCATGTCGCGCTAGTCTATGGCGATATTTCCGGGCATACCCCGGTACTTGCGCGCGTCCATTCCGAATGTCTGACCGGTGACGCCCTGTTCAGCTTGCGCTGCGATTGTGGCTTCCAGCTCGAAGCGGCATTGACGCAAATTGCCGAGGAAGGCCGTGGTATTTTGCTGTATCACCGTCAGGAAGGTCGTAACATTGGTCTGCTGAATAAAATCCGCGCTTACGCACTGCAGGATCAAGGTTACGATACCGTAGAGGCTAACCACCAGTTAGGCTTCGCCGCTGATGAGCGCGACTTCACTCTTTGCGCTGATATGTTCAAACTCCTTGGCGTCAATGAAGTCCGCTTGTTAACCAATAACCCGAAAAAAGTCGAAATTCTGACCGAAGCAGGGATTAATATTGTTGAACGCGTACCATTGATTGTAGGTCGTAACCCCAATAACGAACATTATCTCGATACCAAAGCCGAGAAAATGGGCCATTTGCTGAACAAATAACCCTCTTGCATTGTGTAATTAGTTTGCTTGCCGGAAGCAAAATAACCGGCAAGCAAATACTTGTTACTTCAACATATTACGAATGACATAATGCAAAATGCCGTCGTTCTGGTAGTAGGTCAACTCCGTCGCGGTGTCGATACGACAACGGCAGGGTACGACCTCCTGGCTACCATCCGCGCGCGTAAGCGTCACCGGAACCGTCGCACCGGGTTGTAGATTTTGCAGATCGCCAATATCAATCTTCTCTTCCCCGGTTAGTCCTAACGTTTTACGCGTTACGCCTTGCGGAAATTCCAGCGGCAGGATGCCCATGCCAATTAAATTCGAACGGTGAATTCGTTCAAACGATTCGGCAATCACCACACGAATTCCAAGCAGACGAGGACCTTTTGCCGCCCAGTCACGGCTTGAGCCTGATCCATACTCTTTCCCGGCAATCACCGCCAGCGGCGTTTGTTCCTGCTTATAGCGCATCGCAGCATCATAAATAGAGACTACGTCGCTGTCAGGTAAATGCCGCGTCATCCCCCCTTCAACGCCAGGCACCATTTCATTACGGATGCGAATATTGGCGAAGGTGCCGCGCATCATCACTTCATGGTTACCACGCCGCGAACCGTAGGAGTTAAAGTCTTTTCGCTCAACACCCCGACCTTGTAGATATCGACCCGCTGGGCTGTCGGGCTTAATACTGCCCGCCGGAGAGATATGGTCAGTGGTGACTGAATCCCCCAGCATTGCGAGGATCCGCGCACCGTGAATATCTTCCACTGGTGCTGGTGTTGCCTGCATTTCATCAAAGAAAGGCGATAAGCGAATATAGGTTGAGTCCTCCTGCCAACCGTAGGTATCGGATCGTGTGACGTTAATTTCCTTCCACTCTGCTGTGCCTTCAAAAACTTCTGCGTACTCTTTGCGGAACATTTCTGTGGAGACTTGTTCTACCGCACGGGCAATTTCTTGTGCCGATGGCCAGATATCTTTCAGATATACCGGATCGCCTTTACGATCATGGCCGATAGGCTCAGAAGCCAGGTTGATATTCATATTTCCCGCCAGCGCATAGGCAACCACCAGCGGCGGCGAGGCCAGCCAGTTGGTTTTAACCAGCGGATGGATACGGCCTTCAAAGTTACGGTTGCCGGACAGCACTGCACCGACGGTTAAATCGCCTTTTTTGATTGCCGTTTCGATAGGATCGGGCAGCGGCCCAGAGTTACCAATACAGGTGGTACAACCGTATCCCACAAGGTTAAACCCCAGTTCGTCGAGATACGGTGTCAATTTCGCTTTTGCCAGATAATCAGAAACAACTTTCGAGCCTGGTGCCAGCGACGCTTTGACCCACGGTTGCCGCTTGAGGCCAAGAATTACGGCTTTTTTCGCCAGCAAGCCTGCAGCCATCAGCACACTTGGGTTAGAGGTGTTGGTGCACGAGGTTATCGCAGCAATGACCACAGCGCCATCAGGTAACTGATACTGATGTCCGTTCATAACATAATCGACCGGCTGGCGATCTTTATGCGTGGCATTCACTTCCAGTTCGTTACTGGCGGCAAATGCTTTTGGTACATCGGGCAGTGCAACGCGATCCTGTGGGCGTTTTGGCCCTGCCAGGCTCGCTTCAACGTCATTCATATCCAGTTCTAACGTACTGGTAAAAATCGGTTCATCGCCCGGGTTACGCCACATGCCCTGCGCTTTGGCATATTTTTCGACCAACTCAACCTGATCTTCGCTGCGCCCGCTTAAACGCATGTAATCGAGGGTTACAGCATCGATTGGGAAGAAGCCACAGGTGGCACCATATTCTGGCGACATATTGGCAATGGTGGCGCGATCCGCCAGCGGTAGTGAATCCAGACCATCACCATAAAATTCGACGAATTTCCCCACCACGCCATGTTTGCGCAGCATTTGGGTAACAGTGAGAACCAGGTCTGTGGCGGTAATACCTTCACGTAATTTACCGGTAAGTTTAAAGCCCACTACGTCCGGGATAAGCATGGAAACCGGCTGGCCTAACATTGCGGCTTCTGCTTCGATCCCACCCACGCCCCACCCCAGCACGCCAAGGCCGTTGATCATAGTGGTGTGCGAGTCAGTACCAACGAGTGTATCCGGATAAGCAATCCATTCACCGTCCTGCAATTCACTCCACACTGCTTTGCCGAGATATTCGAGGTTAACCTGATGGCAAATGCCTGTGCCTGGCGGCACGACGCTAAACCGACTGAACGCTTGCTTTCCCCATTTCAGGAACACATAACGTTCGTGGTTGCGCTCCATTTCCAGGCGTACGTTTTCTTCAAATGCCTCATCATCACCAAAACGATCGACGGTCACCGAGTGGTCAATGACCAGGTCGACCGGTGAGAGCGGGTTAACCTTTGCAGTATCGCCGCCGAGGCGTTTAACCGCTTCGCGCATTGCCGCCAGATCAACAACGGCAGGTACGCCGGTAAAGTCCTGCATCAGCACCCTTGCCGGGCGGTAGGCAATTTCACGGTCAGCATGGGCATTTTTCAGCCATCCTGCCAGCGCGTGGATATCCTCTTCGGTAACCGAGTTACCATCCTGCCAGCGCAGCAGGTTTTCGAGCAAAACTTTGAGTGACTTGGGTAGACGGGTGATATCGCCCAGTGATTTAGCAGCAAGCGGCAGGCTGTAGTAGTGGTAAGTTTTATCTTTGGCCTGCAACGTGTCCTTACTGGCTTCTCGTAGGGTTGACGACATAGCTCCTCCTTAATGACAGGGTTGCGAAGCCCTGATTCTCTTCAGGGTGAATATTAAAGATAACACAAACATCGCGTAACGATTTGATAACAACCCAAATTGATAAAAGAGGAGAAACCTTGTGGCAAAGCAAATGACAACCCCGCCGCAGCGGGGTCAAGGATCAGTGAGTAATGATCCAGAGGAGTTCGGCCCAGAAGAGCATCGACAGAGAAAACGCGCCCATCCAGGACCAATATTTCATATTTGTGTTGATCATAGGCTACACCCTTAACGGTTATTATTTTGTGTTGAGATAACTCAAGCTGTTATTGCTGCGGTGTATTAAAAGCCCTTTAATTCATTAAAAATGGGTAATAAGAATGATGATAATTATTGTTTCGGCTGATCATCTTCAGCAAACAGTTCTATAAAGGCTTGCTGCTGCGATGTTAGTTGCCAGTCGTCTGGAATAACGACGGAACATTCCCGTTTCGTTTCTGTTTCATTGTCACTATGCTGGCATAATGGTGACGACTCCAGTTGCTCCTGACCGACCATAGTTATCCCCACACTTTCCAAATCAGCAGTGCGACAACCACCCAGAAAAGTGCAGAACCAAGAAAAACCGCCAGCCAGGCTTTACGTTTTAATTCAGGATCGCGGCGGGGTTCCTGATTTCCAGAAGGCATTGCTAACCTCATATAATCGCCATCACTTATCAGCAAGACGTTGAACGATTGGTGTAATTAATCATACGATGAGACAAATCCTAAAGAAACTTTAGTCAAAAATCCAGCGAATTTACGAATCGTCTCCAGTGAATAATTCAATCTTTTGACCTGAAATAGATATTTGAAAACTGGAGTTTGCGAGGCGGGTAATTAGACAGTACTTTACAGGTAATTTACCCTATAAATATGAGGGATAAAAATATTGTGCACGGTATAGAAATAAGTAACAAAAGAGAATATATTCCGGCACCTTCGCTACATAAAAGGTGCCGAAAATAACGCAAGAAATTATTTTTCCGGCAGTTTTATATCTTTAAACATGACCTCAATTTCTTCATTAGAGCGCAATGCGACAGCCGCATCAACGACATCACGCGTTAAATGCGGTGCAAAACGCTGAATGAAATCATACATATAACTGCGCAAGAAAGTACTACGGCGAAAACCAATTTTGGTTGTACTGTGGCTGAAGATATCGTGAGCATCAACACGCACAAGGTCGGGATCGGCGACCGGATCCACCGCCATGCTGGCAATGACCCCTACCCCCAGCCCTAACCGGACGTAAGTTTTAATGACGTCAGCATCCGTTGCCGTGAAGACGATACGCGGCGTTAACCCTGCGCGGTTAAAGGCAGTATCCAGTTCTGAACGTCCGGTAAAGCCGAAGGTATATGTCACCAACGGATATTGCGCCAGTTCTTCAATGGTAATGGCTTTTTTGCCTGCCAGCGGGTGATCCGGAGTGACTACAATAGCCCGATTCCAGTGGTAGCACGGTAACATCACTAAATCTTCATACAGATGCAGCGCTTCTGTGGCGATAGCGAAATCAGCATTGCCTTTAGAGACGGCATCAGCAATTTGTGTCGGCGAGCCCTGGTGCATATGCAAAGAAACGCGGGGATAACGCTCAATAAAGCCTTTGATAACGTTTGGTAACGCGTAGCGTGCCTGGGTATGCGTGGTGGCGATATACAGCGAGCCTTTATCCGGCCAGGTGTGCTCACCGGCAACCGATTTTATGGCATCGACTTTCGACAGGACTTCGCGAGCGATACGAATTATTTCTTGTCCTGCTGGCGTTACCTGCGTCAGGTGCTTGCCGCTTCGGGAAAAAATTTGAATGCCTAGCTCGTCTTCCAGCATTCTGACTTGTTTACTGATCCCGGGTTGTGATGTGTAAAGTCCTTCCGCTGTTGATGAGACATTCAGGTTATGATTGACCACCTCAACAATATAGCGAAGTTGTTGTAATTTCATGTTAAACCATCCACTTAGACGCCATCAGAACATCGTTTTTTCGTCACACCTGGCGGGTGACTAATACGATTTAATAATAAAAAAGGTGCTAACTATAACCACTATATCATTTATAGCCTTAGTGTATAGGTTTGAAGAAAAAATAATATGCAATAAAAAAGGGCCGCTTTCGCGACCCTTTGTTTATAAAAACCTGACAGAATTAAAGGTTATTTTTTTCCTTCAACCCATTTGCCATCAACATAAAATGCTGACCAGCCAGTCGCCTTTCCGTCTTTTTCCGAAGAGACATATTGCTGTTTGGTTTTACGGCTAAAGCGAACCATGGTCTTATTACCTTCCGGATCCTGCTGTGGCGCATCGGCCAGATAACGCAGTTTTTCCGGCAGACGGTCGCGAAAGCGATAAAGCTCTTCCACCAGTGGCGCACGCGTTTCACGCGATTTCGGGAAAGTGTTGGCAGCCAGGAACACACCGGCAGCACCGTCACGCAGCACGAAATAAGCATCTGATTTTTCGCACGGCAGCTCAGGTAATGGCACCGGATCTTCTTTCGGTGGTGCCACTTCGCCGTTACGTAAAATCTTACGTGTGTTTTTACACTCTTCGTTGGTGCAGGCCATGTATTTACCGAAACGCCCCATTTTCAGGTGCATTTCAGAGCCACATTTTTCACACTCAACGATCGGGCCGTCATAACCTTTAATGCGGAATTCGCCCTCTTCGATCTCGTAACCGTCGCAGGTTGGGTTATTACCACAGACATGCAACTTACGTTTCGGATCGATGAGATAGCTGTCCATCGCCGTGCCGCATTTCGGGCAACGACGTTTTGCGCGCAGCGCGTTGGTTTCAGCATCTTCGCCTTCCAGCACGTTCAGCACTTCGTTTTCCGGCACCAGGTTAATGGTGGTTTTGCAACGCTCTTTCGGCGGCAGCGCATAGCCAGAACAGCCAAGGAATACCCCGGTGCTCGCTGTGCGAATCCCCATTTTGCGACCACAAGTCGGGCAGTCAATGCTGGTCAGAACCATCTGGTTCGGGCGCATACCACCCTCTTCCGGATCTTTTTCAGCTTTATCTAACTGCTGGGTGAAATCCGAGAAGAAGTGATCCAGTACAGCTTTCCACTCTGCTTCGTGATTTGCCACCTGGTCGAGGCTGTTTTCCATCTGCGCGGTAAAGTCGTAGTTCATTAACTCGCGGAAATTTTCTTCAAGGCGATCGGTGACGATTTCGCCCATTTTTTCCGCATAGAAACGACGATTTTCTACTCGCACGTAGCCACGATCCTGAATGGTCGAAATGATCGACGCATAGGTAGACGGACGACCGATACCACGTTTTTCCAGCTCTTTAACCAGCGATGCTTCACTGAAACGGGCTGGCGGCTTGGTAAAGTGCTGGGCTGGTGTAAGTTCAACGAGCGTCAGAGCATCGCCTTTATTAACTGCTGGTAAGATGCGATCTTCATCGCCTTTACGCAACGCAGGCATCACTTTTGTCCAGCCATCAAAACGCAAAATACGACCGCGTGCTTTCAGGCGGAAATCGCCCGCACCAACGGTCAGCGTCGTGGAGTCATATTTCGCTGGGGTCATCTGGCAGGCTACGAACTGACGCCAGATTAACTGGTACAGTTTCTGCGCATCTGCTTCCATATCCTTCAGCGATTCCGCCATCACATTGACGTCAGAAGGACGAATCGCTTCGTGCGCTTCCTGTGAGTTTTCTTTGCTGGCGTACTGATTCGGACTTTCCGGCAGATATTTCTTACCAAAATTATCGCTGATATAACCGCGAACCATATTTACCGCGTCCTGACTCAGGTTAGTGGAGTCGGTACGCATGTAAGTGATATAGCCTGCTTCATACAAACGCTGCGCCATCATCATGGTTTTTTTCACGCCAAATCCAAGACGGGTGCTGGCAGCTTGTTGCAGCGTAGAGGTAATAAAAGGAGCGCCAGGTTTACTGGTTGTCGGTTTGTCTTCACGTTCCAGCACGCTGTAGCGCACTTTTTCCAGCAGACTTACCGCAGCCTGAGTTTGTTCTTTGTTGACCGGACGGAACGGTTTGTCGTTCTGATGAGTCACCTGTAACGCCAACGCTTCACCAGATGGCGTGGTCGTGCTGGCATCGACTTCCCAGAACTCTTCCGGCACGAACGCTTTAATTTCACGCTCACGCTCGACCACCAGGCGAACCGCCACCGACTGCACACGACCGGCAGACAGACCACGAGCGATCTTTTTCCATAGCAGCGGCGAAACCATATACCCAACCACGCGGTCCATAAAGCGACGCGCCTGCTGGGCATTAACACGATCAATATTCAGCTCACCCGGTTTGTTAAATGCCTGGCGGATCGCGTTTTTAGTAATTTCGTTAAACACCACTCGGCTATAGCGCGCATCATCACCCCCAATCACTTCCCGCAGGTGCCATGCAATGGCTTCCCCTTCGCGGTCAAGGTCGGTTGCGAGATAGATGTGGTCGGCTTTTTCAGCCAGTTGTTTCAGTTCAGAGACGACCTTCTCTTTACCAGGCAACACTTCATAGTGCGCCTCCCAATTGTGCCACGGGTCAACCCCCATACGGTTGACGAGAGCGCCACGTTCATCCTTTTTAGGCTTTTTAGCCGTCTTGGTGGAGGTAGAGTCGGCACTCTTTTTGGCAGCTGAGCCACTGGTCGGCAAATCGCGGATGTGACCGACGCTGGATTTCACCACGTAGTCACTACCCAGATACTTGTTGATCGTTTTGGCTTTTGCCGGGGACTCAACGATGACAAGAGCTTTACCCATATTCACCTTACCTAATTTGATTCTTCCAGGAATGCGTCGCACGTTGATAAACCTTCCACTGGCAACGAGTTACCGATATGGACTCGTTCTCTGCGGATATCAACCCCTTGTCGTGACTCTGTTCACGAAAATTCAGGTGACTGAGTTAACAGGTCTTGGCCTACAGGCGCTATAGCACGACGGAATTTTGGTCGAATGTCAAGCAAATCTATTGCCAGATTGACGAAAGCGTCACACTGTACCTGATAAAATCCGATACGCAACTTTATTAGCATGCAAAATCCAAAGTTACCAGTAAGGCGCTCTTGCCACCAGCGTGGT
The DNA here is from genome assembly GCF_012584495.1 of Escherichia sp. SCLE84. NCBI lineage: Bacteria > Pseudomonadati > Pseudomonadota > Gammaproteobacteria > Enterobacterales > Enterobacteriaceae > Escherichia > Escherichia sp. SCLE84. The sequence continues at coordinate 946,830 of NZ_CP051430.1, forward strand.
ATATTTGTCTGCAAGCCATGCCTGGCGTAGACTAATGTCCTTGTTTAAGGAGTAAATAATGAACAAAGAGACACAACCCATCGACCGCGAAACGCTGTTGAAAGAGGCCAACAAAATCATTCGTGAGCATGAGGATACGCTCGCAGGGATTGAAGCCACCGGCGTCACGCAGCGTAATGGCGTGCTGGTATTTACCGGCGACTACTTTTTAGATGAACAAGGATTGCCAACAGCCAAAAGCACCGCGGTGTTTAATATGTTCAAACACCTGGCCCATGTGCTTTCAGAAAAATATCATCTGGTTGATTAAAGCAAAACGCGAGGTCTTAGCCTCGCGTTTGTCTTTTACATCAATGGCTTTTGACCCCGCTGCCACCAGCGTAGCAACAATCGATCGGCGCTCTCTGCCGCGCTGCCGGTGAATCGGTCAATGAGTCGTTTACGCTGCATATAGCGTACATTAACCACTTCACGGCCTTCCATCAGGCTAAGAATAACTTCATCACTGGTGTTGATTTCATCAACCAGGCCTTTCTCTACCGCCTGTTGTCCGTACCAGTGTTCACCCGTTGCCACCTGTTCAATATCCAGAGACGGACGCATACGCTTCACAAAATCTTTAAACAACTGATGCGTTTCGTTCAACTCTTCGCGGAATTTCTCCCGCCCTTCTTCGGTATTTTCACCCAGCAAGGTCAGAGTACGCTTATACTGCCCGGCAGTGTGCAGTTCGATATCAATATCTTTGCTTTTCAGGAAGCGGTTAAAGTTGGGCATTTGCGCCACCACGCCAATGGAACCCACAATAGCAAACGGTGCGGAAACAATTTTGTCCGCCACACAGGCCATCATGTAACCGCCGCTGGCAGCGACTTTGTCTACCGTAACAGTTAAAGGAATGTTTTTATCACGCAGACGCTGCAGCTGCGAAGCCGCCAACCCGTAACCATGCACCATGCCACCAGGGCTTTCCAGACGTAGCACAACCTGATCCTGCGGTTTGAATGCTGCGAGTACAGCCGTTATCTCTTCACGTAGCGAGTTCACTTCATGGGCGTCCATGCTGCCTTTAAAATCCAGCACCCAGACGCGAGGTTTACTGTCAGTTGCCACCTCGCCCAGTTTGGCTTTCGCTTTTGCTGCTTTCGCTTCTTGCTTGTGCTTTTTCTTCTGCGCTTTGTGCCACTGTTTTTGCTGATGTGAGTCCATCAGCGCCGCGGCCAGTTCTTCTTTCATCTCCTTATACTGTTCGCTGAGATTGTTGACCCGTAACTCGCCACGCTGGCGTTTATTACGTTGAGCAACATTGACAATAATGGCGGCAATCGCCGCAATCGCTAGCACAACGGTAACGATTTTCGCCAAAAACAAACCATATTCAGACAACAATTCCACGAGTCCCCACCTTGGTTAAACAACGCTTTGGCTCACAGTTTACAACAGGCATGTTAAGCCGTCTCGCAGAGATGTTATTGCAGCGAAAGTATGACAAAGTATCCATTTTGCGGTGTTATCGCCCCAGGCTGATTGAAATGCCCTTCTGTTTCAGGCATAAAGCCCCAAAGTCATAAAGTACACTGGCAGCGCGACAGACAACGTCGTTGAGGAGTAGCCATGCATTACCAGCCAAAACAAGATTTACTCAATGATCGCATTATCCTGGTGACGGGAGCCAGCGATGGGATTGGTCGTGAAGCCGCGATGACGTATGCACGCTATGGTGCGACAGTGATTCTGTTGGGCCGTAATGAAGAAAAATTACGTCAGGTAGCCAGCCACATAAACGAAGAAACTGGGCGTCAGCCACAGTGGTTTATTCTCGATTTGCTGACCTGCACGTCCGAAAATTGCCAACAACTGGCACAGCGCATTGTCGTTAATTATCCGCGTCTGGATGGTGTTTTGCATAATGCCGGATTGCTCGGCGATATTTGCCCAATGAGCGAACAAAATCCGCAGGTCTGGCAGGACGTCATGCAGGTCAACGTTAATGCCACCTTTATGCTCACCCAGGCACTGCTTCCTTTATTACTCAAATCGGACGCCGGTTCACTGGTCTTTACTTCATCAAGCGTTGGACGTCAGGGACGAGCTAACTGGGGTGCATATGCAGCGTCGAAATTTGCCACCGAAGGGATGATGCAGGTACTGGCCGATGAATATCAGCAGCGCCTGCGCGTCAACTGCATTAACCCAGGCGGTACGCGCACCGCAATGCGCGCAAGCGCCTTCCCGACCGAAGATCCACAGAAACTTAAAACACCCGCTGATATCATGCCGCTCTACCTCTGGCTGATGGGCGATGACAGCCGCCGTAAAACCGGCATGACCTTTGACGCCCAACCGGGCCGTAAACCAGGAATTTCCCAATGAGTGATGAACGCTACCAACAGCGTCAGCAGCGAGTGAAAGAAAAAGTAGATGCTCGTGTGGCCCAGGCCCAGGATGAACGCGGTATTATCATCGTCTTTACCGGCAATGGAAAAGGCAAAACCACCGCGGCATTTGGTACGGCAACACGCGCAGTTGGTCACGGAAAAAAAGTAGGCGTCGTGCAGTTTATTAAAGGCACCTGGCCTAATGGCGAACGCAATCTGCTGGAGCCACATGGCGTTGAGTTTCAGGTGATGGCAACGGGCTTTACCTGGGATACACAAAACCGCGAGTCTGATACCGCCGCCTGCCGCGAAGTCTGGCAACATGCAAAGCGGATGCTTGCTGATTCCTCACTGGATATGGTTTTGCTTGATGAACTGACGTATATGGTGGCGTATGACTATTTGCCACTGGAAGAAGTGGTGCAGGCGTTAAATGAACGTCCACATCAACAGACGGTGATTATCACGGGTCGTGGTTGTCATCGGGATATTCTTGAACTGGCAGATACGGTAAGTGAATTACGCCCCGTCAAACATGCGTTTGATGCCGGTGTAAAAGCGCAGATAGGGATTGATTATTAATCTGTAAAAATGCCGGATATGACGTCCGGCATACTTTGATTAACCGTTATTACGCCCGCCAGAACGACGACCGCCGCTCACCTGACTGTGACGTTTCACCGCACGACGAATCTGATTAGCCTTCATGCGACGACGGTCTTTTTCTACAGCGACTTTAGAGCTGGTTTCTGGCGGAAGCTCCACCAGTTCGCGCAGATAGTTAGTCTGGGCGAGGTCCAGCTCCGTCCAGCCACCGCGTGGCAGACCTTTTGGCAGTGGGATATCACCGTAACGAACACGGATCAGGCGGCTCACCTGCACACCAACCGCTTCCCACAGACGACGAACTTCACGGTTACGGCCTTCGGTCAGAGTCACGTTGTACCACTGGTTGATCCCTTCGCCGCCGCTGAACTTGATGGTTTTAAAAGCTGCCGGACCATCTTCCAGTTGCACGCCACGACTCAAATCACGCAGTTTCGCGTCGTCAACCTGACCAAATACACGCACGGCGTATTCACGTTCAACTTCACGGCTTGGATGCATTAAACGGTTTGCCAGTTCACCATCGGTGGTGAACAGCAGCAGACCACAGGTGTTAACGTCCAGACGACCTACGGCAATCCAGCGTGCGCCACGCAGCTTTGGCAGACGGTCAAACACCGTCGGACGCCCTTCCGGATCGTTACGGGTACACAACTCACCTTCCGGTTTGTAATAGGCCAGAACGCGACAAATTTGTTCAGCGGACTCACGTACCGAAATCAGATGACCATCGATACGAATTTTCAGCCCAGGGGTAACTTCAACGCGATCGCCGAGTTTAGCAATTTTGCCATCAACACTCACACGACCGGCTTCAATAATAGATTCGATTTCACGGCGGGAGCCGTGGCCAGCGCGGGCCAGCACTTTCTGTAATTTTTCGCTCATAGAGCTTCCTTTTGGTGTCGCCTTCACAGGCGTCGAACAGGAGAATCAATGGCGCCGTATAGCGCCATTTTAAGGCCGCGTAGTATACAGAGTTACGCACTTATAAGAAAGGCTTCACATCACCTACGCCTTCACGCACCACGACCGGCGTATCATCGGTAAGATCAATAACCGTTGTCGGTTTCTGTCCGAGATAGCCGCCGTGGATAATCAAATCCACCTGTTTTTCCAGACGGTCTTTAATTTCTTCGGGATCGGATTCGGTAAATTCGCTGCCTGGCAGCATTAGCGAAGTGGAAAGCATCGGTTCGCCCAGTGCTTCAAGCAACGCCTGCGCAATCGGGTTAGAAGGCACACGCATACCGATGGTTTTGCGTTTTTCCTGCAACAGACGGCGTGGCACTTCCTTCGTCCCCTTCAAGATGAAGGTATAGTTGCCCGGCGTGTTGTTTTTCATTAAACGAAACGCAACGTTATCAACAAATGAATAGGTCGAGAGTTCAGAAAGATCGCGACACATCAGGGTAAAGTTGTGACCGTCCGGCAGCTGGCGAATACGACAAATACGCTCCATCGCGTTTTTATCTTCAATTTTACAGCCGAGCGCATAGCCGGAATCAGTTGGATAAACAATCACCCCGCCTTTACGCACGATCTCCACCGCCTGGTTGATCAGACGTTGCTGTGGGTTATCAGGATGAATATAAAAAAACTGGCTCATAATTCCCTCTCTGTGGTGTTCTGCGGCTGTTCCCATATCTGCCAGACGCCTTCAACGCCTGCGGGCAGCCAGAGTTTACGACCCAGTTCGATCCACGGGCATGGCTGATGAAAATCAGATCCTTGTGATGCCCATAAATGATGCTGACGCGCAAGGGCCGCCAGCTGGGTACGTTCATTGGGCGATTGCTGGCACTGCGCGACTTCCATCGCGTCACCGTGGTGTTCGGCAAAATGCGCAACCAATCTTTTCAGCCATTTAGCACTAAGATTGTACCGCCCAGGATGAGCTAGCACCGCCTTACCGCCAGAATGATGAATGACATCAATAGCTTGTTCTATTGTACACCACTGTGGCGGAACGTATCCGGTTTTCCCGCGCGCCAGATACTTTTTAAAGACATCCGCCATTGAACTGGCTTTGCCGCACTCAACAAGGAAACGCGCAAAATGACCGCGCGTCACTGCGCCGCCCTGCGCCAGTCGTTGTGCGCCTTCCAGCGCCCCAGGTATTTGCGCTTTTTCAAGTCTTTCGGCAATCAGCTGCGCCCGCTGATTGCGCCGTTCTGTCTGCTGCGCGAGGAACTCACACATTAGCGGATGAGTAATATCAATATTCAGCCCGACAATATGAATTTCATGATTTTCCCAGACCGTGGAAATTTCCACGCCGGGAATAAGATTCAACGCCAGTCCCGAACGTGAAATTTCCTCTCTTGCTGGCGCGATTGCAGCTGTGGTGTCATGGTCGGTGATCGCCAGGGTGCCGACGCGCATCTCGACTGCACGGTGCACCAATGCTTCTGGCGTCAGGCAGCCATCGGAAGCTGTGGTATGGCTGTGCAGGTCGTAAATCACTGCATAATTCGTGTCGCTCAAGGCGCACTCCCGTTCTGGATAATGTTTTTTGCGCCGACATCATAACGGTTCTGGCAAATATTCTGAAATGAGCTGTTGACAATTAATCATCGAACTAGTTAACTAGTACGCAAGTTCACGTAAAAAGGGTATCGACAATGAAAGCAATTTTCGTACTGAAAGGTTGGTGGCGCACTTCCTGAAACGGGCAGTGTATTCACCATGCGTAAAGCAATCAGATACCCAGCCCGCCTAATGAGCGGGCTTTTTTTTGAACAAAATTAGAGAATAACAATGCAAACACAAAAACCGACTCTCGAACTGCTAACCTGCGAAGGCGCTTATCGCGACAATCCCACCGCGCTTTTTCACCAGTTGTGTGGGGATCGTCCGGCAACGCTGCTGCTGGAATCCGCAGATATCGACAGCAAAGATGATTTAAAAAGCCTGCTGCTGGTAGACAGTGCGCTGCGCATTACAGCTTTAGGTGACACTGTCACAATCCAGGCACTTTCCGGCAACGGCGAAGCCCTGCTGACACTACTGGATAACGCCCTGCCTGCGGGTGTGGAAAATGAACAATTACCAAACTGCCGTGTGCTGCGCTTCCCCCCTGTCAGTCCACTGCTGGATGAAGACGCTCGCTTATGCTCCCTTTCGGTTTTTGACGCTTTCCGTTTATTGCAGAATCTGTTGAATGTACCGAAGGAAGAACGAGAAGCAATGTTCTTCGGCGGCCTGTTCTCTTATGACCTTGTGGCGGGATTTGAAGATTTACCGCAACTGTCAGCGGAAAATAACTGCCCTGATTTCTGTTTTTATCTCGCTGAAACGCTGATGGTGATTGACCATCAGAAAAAAAGCACCCGTATTCAGGCCAGCCTGTTTGCTCCGAATGAAGAAGAAAAACAACGTCTCACTGCTCGCCTGAACGAACTACGTCAGCAACTGACCGAAGCCGCGCCGCCGCTGCCGGTGGTTTCCGTGCCGCATATGCGTTGTGAATGTAATCAGAGCGATGAAGAGTTCGGTGGCGTAGTGCGTTTGTTGCAAAAAGCGATTCGCGCTGGAGAAATTTTCCAGGTGGTGCCATCTCGCCGTTTCTCTCTGCCCTGCCCGTCACCGCTGGCGGCCTATTACGTGCTGAAAAAGAGTAATCCCAGCCCGTACATGTTTTTTATGCAGGATAATGATTTCACCCTGTTTGGCGCGTCGCCGGAAAGTTCGCTCAAGTATGACGCCACCAGCCGCCAGATTGAGATCTACCCGATTGCCGGAACACGTCCACGCGGTCGTCGTGCCGATGGCTCGCTGGACAGAGACCTCGACAGCCGCATCGAACTGGAAATGCGTACCGATCATAAAGAGCTTTCTGAACATCTGATGCTGGTGGATCTTGCCCGTAATGATCTGGCACGCATTTGCACCCCCGGCAGCCGCTACGTCGCCGACCTCACCAAAGTTGACCGTTACTCTTACGTGATGCACCTGGTCTCCCGCGTGGTCGGTGAACTGCGCCACGATCTCGACGCCCTACACGCTTACCGCGCCTGTATGAATATGGGGACGTTAAGCGGTGCGCCGAAAGTGCGCGCCATGCAGTTAATTGCCGAGGCGGAAGGTCGTCGCCGCGGCAGCTACGGCGGCGCGGTAGGTTATTTCACCGCGCACGGCGATCTCGACACCTGCATTGTGATCCGCTCGGCGCTGGTGGAAAACGGTATCGCCACCGTGCAAGCCGGTGCTGGCGTAGTCCTTGATTCTATTCCGCAGTCGGAAGCCGACGAAACCCGTAATAAAGCCCGCGCTGTACTGCGCGCTATTGCCACCGCGCATCATGCACAGGAGACTTTCTGATGGCTGACATACTGCTGCTCGATAATATCGACTCTTTTACGTACAACCTGGCAGATCAGTTGCGCAGCAATGGGCATAACGTGGTGATTTACCGCAACCATATTCCGGCGCAGACCTTAATTGAACGCCTGGCGACCATGAGCAATCCGGTACTGATGCTTTCTCCTGGCCCCGGTGTGCCGAGCGAAGCCGGTTGTATGCCGGAACTCCTCACCCGCTTGCGTGGCAAGCTGCCCATTATTGGCATTTGCCTCGGACATCAGGCAATTGTCGAAGCTTACGGGGGCTATGTCGGTCAGGCGGGCGAAATTCTTCACGGTAAAGCGTCGAGCATTGAACATGACGGTCAGGCGATGTTTGCCGGATTAACAAACCCGCTGCCGGTGGCGCGTTATCACTCGCTGGTTGGCAGTAACATTCCGGCCGGTTTAACCATCAACGCCCATTTTAATGGCATGGTGATGGCAGTACGTCACGATGCGGATCGCGTTTGTGGATTCCAGTTCCATCCGGAATCCATTCTCACCACCCAGGGCGCTCGCCTGCTGGAACAAACGCTGGCCTGGGCGCAGCAGAAACTAGAGCCAGCCAACACGCTGCAACCGATTCTGGAAAAACTGTATCAGGCGCAGACGCTTAGCCAACAAGAAAGCCACCAGCTGTTTTCAGCGGTGGTGCGTGGCGAGCTGAAGCCGGAACAACTGGCGGCGGCGCTGGTGAGCATGAAAATTCGCGGTGAGCACCCGAACGAGATCGCCGGAGCAGCAACCGCGCTACTGGAAAACGCCGCGCCGTTCCCGCGCCCGGATTATCTGTTTGCTGATATCGTCGGTACTGGCGGTGACGGCAGCAACAGTATCAATATTTCTACCGCCAGTGCGTTTGTCGCCGCGGCCTGTAGGCTGAAAGTGGCGAAACACGGCAACCGTAGCGTCTCCAGTAAATCTGGTTCGTCCGATCTGCTGGCGGCGTTCGGTATTAATCTTGATATGAACGCCGATAAATCGCGCCAGGCGCTGGATGAGTTAGGTGTATGTTTCCTCTTTGCGCCGAAGTATCACACCGGATTCCGCCACGCGATGCCGGTTCGCCAGCAACTGAAAACCCGCACCCTGTTCAATGTGCTGGGGCCATTGATTAACCCGGCGCATCCGCCGCTGGCGTTAATTGGTGTTTATAGTCCGGAACTGGTGCTGCCGATTGCCGAAACCTTGCGCGTGCTGGGGTATCAACGCGCGGCGGTGGTGCACAGCGGCGGGATGGATGAAGTTTCATTACACGCGCCGACAATCGTTGCCGAGCTGCATGACGGCGAAATTAAGAGCTATCAATTGACCGCTGAAGATTTTGGCCTGACTCCCTACCACCAGGAGCAACTGGCAGGCGGAACACCGGAAGAAAACCGTGACATTTTAACACGCTTGTTACAAGGTAAAGGCGACGCCGCCCATGAAGCAGCCGTCGCTGCGAACGTCGCCATGTTAATGCGCCTGCATGGCCATGAAGATCTGCAAGCCAATGCGCAAACCGTTCTTGAGGTACTGCGCAGTGGTTCCGCTTACGACAGAGTTACCGCACTGGCGGCACGAGGGTAAATGATGCAAACCGTTTTAGCGAAAATCGTCGCAGACAAGGCGATTTGGGTAGAAACCCGCAAACAGCAGCAACCGCTGGCCAGTTTTCAGAATGAGGTTCAGCCGAGCACGCGACATTTTTATGATGCGCTACAGGGTGCGCGCACGGCGTTTATTCTGGAGTGCAAGAAAGCGTCGCCGTCAAAAGGCGTGATCCGTGATGATTTCGATCCAGCACGCATTGCCGCCATTTATAAACATTACGCTTCGGCAATTTCGGTGCTGACTGATGAGAAATATTTTCAGGGGAGCTTTGATTTCCTCCCCATCGTCAGCCAAATCGCCCCGCAGCCGATTTTATGTAAAGACTTCATTATCGATCCTTACCAGATCTATCTGGCGCGCTATTACCAGGCTGATGCCTGCTTATTAATGCTTTCAGTACTGGATGACGAACAATATCGCCAGCTTGCCGCCGTCGCCCACAGTCTGGAGATGGGTGTGCTGACCGAAGTCAGTAATGAAGAGGAACTGGAGCGTGCCATTGCATTGGGGGCAAAGGTCGTTGGCATCAACAACCGCGATCTGCGTGATTTGTCGATTGATCTCAACCGTACCCGCGAGCTTGCGCCGAAACTGGGGCACAACGTGACGGTAATCAGCGAATCCGGCATCAATACTTACGCTCAGGTGCGCGAGTTAAGCCACTTCGCTAACGGTTTTCTGATTGGTTCGGCGTTGATGGCCCATGACGATTTGCACGCCGCCGTGCGCCGGGTGTTGCTGGGTGAGAATAAAGTATGTGGCCTGACGCGTGGGCAAGATGCTAAAGCAGCTTATGACGCGGGCGCGATTTACGGTGGGTTGATTTTTGTTGCGACATCACCGCGTTGCGTCAACGTTGAACAGGCGCAGGAAGTGATGGCTGCGGCACCGTTGCAGTATGTTGGCGTGTTCCGCAATCACGATATTGCCGATGTGGTGGACAAAGCTAAGGTGTTATCGCTGGCGGCAGTGCAACTGCATGGTAATGAAGAACAGCTGTATATCGATACGCTGCGTGAAGCTCTGCCAGCACATGTTGCCATCTGGAAAGCATTAAGCGTCGGTGAAACCCTGCCCGCCCGCGAGTTTCAGCACGTTGATAAATATGTTTTAGACAACGGCCAGGGTGGAAGCGGGCAACGTTTTGACTGGTCACTATTAAATGGTCAATCGCTTGGCAACGTTCTGCTGGCGGGGGGCTTAGGCGCAGATAACTGCGTGGAAGCGGCACAAACCGGCTGCGCCGGACTTGATTTTAATTCTGCTGTAGAGTCGCAACCGGGCATCAAAGACGCACGTCTTTTGGCCTCGGTTTTCCAGACGCTGCGCGCATATTAAGGAAAGGAACAATGACAACATTACTTAACCCCTATTTTGGTGAGTTTGGCGGCATGTACGTGCCACAAATCCTGATGCCTGCTCTGCGCCAGCTGGAAGAAGCTTTTGTCAGTGCGCAAAAAGATCCTGAATTTCAGGCTCAGTTCAACGACCTGCTGAAAAACTATGCCGGGCGTCCAACCGCGCTGACCAAATGCCAGAACATTACAGCCGGGACGAACACCACGCTGTATCTCAAGCGTGAAGATTTGCTGCACGGCGGCGCGCATAAAACTAACCAGGTGCTGGGGCAGGCGTTGCTGGCGAAGCGGATGGGTAAAACCGAAATCATCGCCGAAACCGGTGCCGGTCAGCATGGCGTGGCGTCGGCCCTTGCCAGCGCCCTGCTCGGCCTGAAATGCCGTATTTATATGGGTGCCAAAGACGTTGAACGCCAGTCGCCTAACGTTTTTCGTATGCGCTTAATGGGTGCGGAAGTGATCCCGGTGCATAGCGGTTCCGCGACGCTGAAAGATGCCTGTAACGAGGCGCTGCGCGACTGGTCCGGTAGTTACGAAACCGCGCACTATATGCTGGGCACCGCAGCTGGCCCGCATCCTTATCCGACCATTGTGCGTGAGTTTCAGCGGATGATTGGCGAAGAAACCAAAGCGCAGATTCTGGAAAGAGAAGGTCGCCTGCCGGATGCCGTTATCGCCTGTGTTGGCGGCGGTTCGAATGCCATCGGCATGTTTGCTGATTTCATCAATGAAACCAACGTCGGCCTGATTGGTGTGGAGCCAGGTGGTCACGGTATCGAAACTGGCGAGCACGGCGCACCGCTAAAACATGGTCGCGTGGGTATCTATTTCGGTATGAAAGCGCCGATGATGCAAACCGAAGACGGGCAGATTGAAGAATCTTACTCCATCTCCGCCGGACTGGATTTCCCGTCTGTCGGCCCACAACACGCGTATCTTAACAGCACTGGACGCGCTGATTACGTGTCTATTACCGATGATGAAGCCCTTGAAGCCTTCAAAACGCTGTGCCTGCACGAAGGGATCATCCCGGCGCTGGAATCCTCCCACGCCCTGGCCCATGCGTTGAAAATGATGCGCGAAAACCCGGATAAAGAGCAGCTACTGGTGGTTAACCTTTCCGGTCGCGGCGATAAAGACATCTTCACCGTTCACGATATTTTGAAAGCACGAGGGGAAATCTGATGGAACGCTACGAATCTCTGTTTGCCCAGTTGAAGGAGCGCAAAGAAGGCGCATTCGTTCCTTTCGTCACGCTCGGTGATCCGGGCATTGAGCAGTCATTGAAAATTATCGATACGCTAATTGAAGCCGGTGCTGACGCGCTGGAGTTAGGTATCCCCTTCTCCGACCCACTGGCGGATGGCCCGACCATTCAAAACGCCACTCTGCGCGCCTTTGCGGCAGGTGTGACTCCGGCACAATGTTTTGAAATGCTGGCACTGATTCGCCAGAAACACCCGACCATTCCCATTGGCCTGTTGATGTATGCCAATCTGGTGTTTAACAAAGGCATTGATGAGTTTTATGCCCAGTGCGAGAAAGTCGGCGTCGATTCGGTGCTGGTTGCCGATGTGCCAATTGAAGAGTCCGCGCCCTTCCGCCAGGCCGCGTTGCGCCATAATGTCGCACCTATCTTCATCTGCCCGCCAAATGCCGATGACGACCTGCTGCGCCAGATAGCCTCTTACGGTCGTGGTTACACCTATTTGCTGTCACGAGCGGGCGTGACCGGCGCAGAAAACCGCGCCGCGTTACCCCTCAATCATCTGGTTGCGAAGCTGAAAGAGTACAACGCTGCACCTCCATTGCAGGGGTTTGGTATTTCCGCCCCGGATCAGGTAAAAGCAGCGATTGATGCAGGAGCTGCGGGCGCGATTTCTGGTTCGGCCATTGTTAAAATCATCGAGCAACATATTAATGAGCCAGAGAAAATGCTGGCGGCACTGAAAGTTTTTGTACAACCGATGAAAGCGGCGACGCGCAGTTAATCCCACAGCCGCCAGTTCCGCTGGCGGCATTTTAACTTTCTTTAATGAAGCCGGAAAAATCCTAAATTCATTTAATATTTATCTTTTTACCGTTTCGCTTACCCCGGTCGAACTTCAACTTACGTCATTTTTCCGCCCAACAGTAATATAATCAAACAAATTAATCCCGCAACATAACACCAGTAAAATCAATAATTTTCTCTAAGTCACTTATTCCTCAGGTAATTGTTAATATATCCAGAATGTTCCTCAAAATATATTTTCCCTCTATCTTCTCGTTGCGCTTAATTTGACTAATTCTCATTAGCGACTAATTTTAATGAGTGTCGACACACAACACTCATATTAATGAAACAATGCAACGCAACGGGAGAAATAACATGGCCGAACATCGTGGTGGTTCAGGAAATTTCGCCGAAGACCGTGAGAAGGCATCCGACGCAGGCCGTAAAGGCGGTCAGCATAGCGGCGGTAATTTTAAAAATGATCCGCAACGCGCATCTGAAGCGGGTAAAAAAGGCGGTCAACAAAGCGGTGGTAATAAATCAGGCAAATCCTGATTCACCGTTAATTATTAATATCAGCTGATAAAGATAATTGCATCTGCGGGCCGTATGGCTCGCAGTGATTTCACTGGAGAAAAATATGAATATGAAGACCATTGAAGATGTATTTATTCACCTGCTTTCAGATACCTACAGCGCAGAAAAACAATTAACCCGGGCACTGGCAAAACTCGCAAGAGCAACATCAAACGAAAAATTAAGTCAGGCTTTTCATGCGCACCTCGAGGAAACACATGGACAGATTGAACGTATTGATCAAGTTGTGGAATCAGAATCGAATCTGAAAATTAAGCGCATGAAATGTGTGGCAATGGAAGGTCTTATTGAAGAAGCTAATGAGGTCATCGAAAGTACCGAGAAAAACGAAGTGCGTGATGCCGCACTGATTGCCGCAGCACAGAAAGTCGAGCATTATGAGATTGCCAGTTACGGGACATTAGCGACGCTGGCTGAACAATTAGGTTATCGTAAAGCAGCGAAGCTTCTGAAAGAGACCCTGGAAGAAGAAAAGGCCACCGACATCAAACTGACTGATCTGGCCCTTAATAACGTAAATAAGAAAGCCGAAAATAAAGCCTGAAATATGAACTTTAACTTTTAGTCATTTTATAAAGAGGACATTTTCATGAATCGTATTGAACATTATCATGACTGGTTACGTGACGCCCACGCAATGGAAAAGCAAGCCGAATCTATGCTTGAATCCATGGCCAGCCGTATAGATAATTATCCTGAACTACGCGCTCGTATTGAACAACATCTTAGTGAAACCAAAAACCAGATTGTTCAATTGGAAACTATTCTTGATCGTAATGACATTTCACGTTCAGTCATTAAAGATTCCATGAGTAAAATGGCTGCGCTTGGGCAGTCAATCGGTGGTATATTCCCTTCTGATGAAATAGTCAAAGGCTCTATTAGCGGATATGTCTTCGAGCAATTTGAAATCGCCTGTTACACCTCACTATTAGCAGCAGCAAAAAATGCCGGTGATACAGCTTCAATTCCAACCATCGAAGCGATTTTAAATGAGGAAAAGCAAATGGCCGACTGGCTGATTCAGCATATTCCGCAAACAACTGAGAAATTTTTAATTCGCTCTGAAACTGACGGCGTAGAAGCGAAGAAATAATACACTTTATGCCATGTCCTTATTGACCCCGTATATTACGGGGTCGTTTTTTTGTGGAATTAAAAACGATATCCTGCTGAGAACATAAACACCCACGGATCGAGGCGTACGCTATCGTGTTGCTGTGCACCGCCTAGCTTATAATTGGCGGTGGTATCGATATCCATGTACCAGACTGACATGTTAACCAACCAGTCACGGTTAATCAGATAATCAACCCCCACCTGCCCGGCAGCTCCCCAGGAATCTTTCAGACTGAGATCGGAAAGCCCTGCCTCTTTGCCATGATCGTTAAATCCATTATCAAAGAAGGTGGTGTAGTTAATACCGGCCCCAACGTAAGGACGGAATTTGCTGCTGGCATCACCAAAATACCACTGCGCCATCAGTGTTGGCGGCAGATGATGAACGGTTGCAATATCGCCGGTCGCCCGGGTGCCGATTTTATGGCGGAACGGCGTCGCTGCCAGTAATTCCACACCAATGTTGTCGGTCGCCATATAAGTAAACGTCAGGCCCAGTTGAGTGTTATTGGTCACGCTGAATCCACCCAGACTTCCTAACGTACCACCAGCACCTTCTGTTGGACGTACGGTTGCAGAACCTGCACGCATAAAAAATTCGCCTGCTTCATGCGCAAAGGCACTGCCAGAGAGAAGAGTTGTTACTGCCAAAGCCGCCACTGTTAACTTTTTCATATCCGCTCCGTCGTTATGGTTATAAAAACGTGACGAATATACCTACATTGGAGTAACAAATGATCCTACATAGATCACATTACATATGATAATTCACCATTTATTGATCTGGATTAATTTAGAAGTTGCATTGAGAATCCTGGTTAACGTGATTTAAATCAATTTTTAAATATTTTCGCTACGCAAATATTAACTCGTTCGCCACTTGCCGCGGTTTGCCCACGCCTGAAGGCCAGCAATTACCTCCGCTTTACAAAGATATGCTTTTCCATACAAGACCTGATGCTGCCACCCGAGGCTTAACCAGGGTACAATTGCCCGCTAATTAACACCTGCATAAAACTCAAGGAGAGTGCATGTCTATCACGGCGCAGTCCGTATACCGTGACACCGGAAATTTCTTCCGTAATCAATTTATGACCATTCTGTTGGTATCGTTGCTATGTGCGTTTATCACAGTGGTGTTAGGGCATGTTTTCTCACCCAGTGATGCACAGCTTGCGCAGCTCAATGACGGCGTGCCCGTTAGCGGCAGTAGTGGGTTGTTCGACCTGGTTCAGAATATGTCAC
This sequence comes from Escherichia sp. SCLE84, assembly GCF_012584495.1. NCBI lineage: Bacteria > Pseudomonadati > Pseudomonadota > Gammaproteobacteria > Enterobacterales > Enterobacteriaceae > Escherichia > Escherichia sp. SCLE84. The sequence goes on from NZ_CP051430.1 coordinate 962,071, forward strand.
CGGAACAGCAACAAATTTTGCTGCAGGCTTCAGCGGCGTCCACTTTTTCAGGATTAATCGGTAACGCCATTCTCGCCGGAGGCGTAATATTAATTATCCAGCTGGTGTCTGCGGGTCAGAGAGTCAGTGCGCTGCGAGCTATTGGTGCCAGTGCGCCGATATTGCCCAAGTTATTTATTCTGATTTTTCTGACTACCCTTTTAGTACAGATTGGCATCATGCTGGTGGTCGTTCCGGGAATTATCATGGCCATTTTACTGGCCCTGGCACCGGTGATGCTGGTACAGGACAAAATGGGCATTTTTGCCTCGATGCGTAGCAGTATGCGGCTGACTTGGGCGAATATGCGTCTGGTGGCACCCGCAGTACTGAGCTGGTTGCTGGCAAAAACACTGTTGCTGCTTTTTGCCTCTTCTTTTGCCGCATTAACCCCGGAAATTGGTGCCGTACTGGCGAACACCTTGAGCAACCTGATTTCTGCCATATTGCTCATCTATCTGTTCCGCCTGTATATGTTGATTCGCCAATAACCTTAAGCATTTGATTACGGAATCGTAAAATGAAGCAGTTTCTTGATTTTTTACCGCTGGTTGTCTTTTTCGCGTTTTACAAGATTTATGACATCTATGCGGCTACTGCGGCGCTGATCGTCGCCACGGCGATTGTGCTTATCTATAGCTGGGTTCGCTTTCGTAAGGTTGAGAAGATGGCCCTGATCACTTTTGTTCTGGTGGTCGTCTTCGGTGGCTTGACGCTGTTCTTCCACAATGATGAGTTTATTAAATGGAAGGTTACAGTCATTTATGCTCTGTTTGCGGGAGCCCTGTTAGTCAGCCAATGGGTGATGAAAAAGCCGCTAATTCAGCGGATGCTGGGTAAAGAACTCACGCTGCCGCAACCGGTATGGTCGAAGCTGAATCTGGCCTGGGCTGTTTTCTTTATCCTTTGCGGTCTGGCAAACATCTACATCGCATTCTGGCTGCCGCAAAATATTTGGGTCAACTTTAAAGTCTTTGGACTGACCGCCCTTACCTTAATCTTCACATTGTTAAGCGGTATCTATATCTACCGCCACATGCCGCAGGAAGATAAATCCTAACCAGACTGCCAGTCCTTCGGGGCTGGCGCTGTATCTCCTCTGTTCTCCTCAGGAAAATCATAGTAGCATCGCGCCTGTGATTTTCCTTTTAAGTCGGTTTTACCATGTCTACAACACATAACGTCCCTCAGGGCGATCTTGTTTTACGTACTTTAGCCATGCCCGCCGATACCAATGCCAACGGTGACATCTTTGGTGGTTGGTTAATGTCACAAATGGATATTGGCGGCGCTATTCTGGCGAAAGAAATTGCCCACGGTCGCGTAGTGACCGTGCGGGTTGAAGGAATGACTTTCTTACGGCCGGTTGCGGTCGGCGATGTGGTGTGCTGCTATGCACGCTGTGTCCAGAAAGGGACGACATCGGTCAGCATTAATATTGAAGTGTGGGTGAAAAAAGTAGCGTCTGAACCAATCGGGCAACGCTATAAAGCGACAGAAGCATTATTTAAGTATGTCGCGGTTGATCCTGAAGGAAAACCTCGCGCCTTACCTGTTGAGTAATAGTCAAAAGCCTCCGGTCGGAGGCTTTTGACTTTCTGCTTACTGAATTTCGGTGGTGCCGTTAATTTTAAACAGGATATTCACCACAATCCCACTGCCTGGCTTACCCGGCTCATAACGCCATCTGCGCATCGCATTTTTCACCTCACGCTCAAACATGTTCGCAGGCTTGGCTGAGAGGATTTGCACGTTATCCACGCGACCATCCGGCGTGACATCAAATTTAACTTTAACCTGCCCTTCAATGCGCAATGCCTGTGCTCGTGCCGGATACTGCGGCTGATTACGGCTTAATGCGCGTGGTCCTGAAGCCACACTGGTAACCGGCTTGCTGGTTGCAGCCGTTGCCGTACTTGATGTCGGGCGCGCGGGTGCAGTATTTTCAAACGGTGATGCCGGACGCGACTCTACGGGTTTGACATCGCGTTTTGGCTGCTCCTGTACCTTTTTCACCGGCTTCGGTTTTGGCTTAGGTTTCGGCTTCGGCTTTTCAATGACCACCGGTGCTTCTTTTGGCGGTTCGGGGATCGGCTCAGGTTCCGGTTCTGGCTCTACCACTGGCTCCGGTGGCGGCTGAACGGCTTGTGGCGGTTCGAGATCAGCAGGCGCAAACATCGTGACAGAAATCGGCTGCGCAGGCGCAGGTAGTTCAATAACCTGATGTACCGAGGTATAGAGCAGACCCGCCACAACAGCACCATGAATGCAGACCGAAAGTAACGTCGGCCAGGGGAAGCGGCGAGGTAAATCAAGGGTCATTGAAGTCATAATCATTTCAGTAGAAAAACCAGGCCTCGATTTTAAATGCAAATAGCAATCATATTCAATAAGGCAAGGCGATCAGGATCAGTGAAAATGTCATTTTTGGCGTAATTGACCTTACTTTATGCATGGTCTTAACAAAGACATCATCTTTCCGTTGCAGATCTTCGCCCTTTCAAATAACGTACTTTACAACTTTCCCGAACAAGGAGTTGTGCCCGTGTTGTATGTTATTTACGCTCAAGACAAAGCTGATAGCCTCGAAAAACGCCTTTCCGTTCGTCCGGCACATTTAGCACGTTTACAGTTACTGCATGATGAAGGTCGTTTGTTGACAGCTGGTCCAATGCCAGCGGTAGACAGTAACGATCCAGGGGCTGCGGGATTTACTGGCTCAACCGTTATTGCTGAATTTGAATCGCTGGAAGCAGCTCAGGCCTGGGCCGATGCTGACCCGTACGTAGCGGCAGGTGTCTATGAACACGTTTCAGTGAAACCATTTAAGAAAGTGTTCTGAATAGAGATTCAATATTTAAGGGCACGGTTTTTGCAACCGTGTTCTTGTTTGGCCTTTCCTTATAGCCGGTCAGTGCATTCACCACCACAAGCAGATAATAACTTTATCTGTATTTCTTTATATGATGTGAGCATATTCAGGAAAAATGACCTTTCCTGAGGTACAGTTGCTCGCTCAAAACCTTTGATTACTGCGGATAAAGTCATCTACTATTGTTTAACACATTCACGCGCTGCATGTATGTTCAGAAAATGTGCACGCCAAGATAATTAAACAAAATTGTGGTTACAGAGGTATCAGTGAGTCACTGGGCTACATTCAAACAAACAGCAACAAATTTATGGGTGACCCTACGGCACGACATTCTCGCGCTGGCCGTCTTTTTAAATGGATTGCTTATTTTTAAAACAATCTATGGTATGTCGGTCAATTTGCTTGATATTTTCCATATCAAAGCATTTTCAGAGTTGGATCTCTCCTTGCTGGCAAACGCCCCACTATTTATGCTCGGCGTCTTTCTTGTCCTGAACTCCATTGGCTTACTGTTCCGGGCAAAGCTCGCATGGGCAATCAGTATCATTTTGTTGTTGATAGCGCTAATTTACACCCTGCATTTTTATCCCTGGCTGAAATTTAGTATTGGATTTTGCATTTTTACGCTGGTGTTTTTGCTGATACTGCGCAAAGACTTCTCCCACAGTAGCGCCGCAGCCGGGACAATTTTTGCATTTATTAGTTTCACGACATTACTGTTTTACTCAACCTACGGTGCGCTTTATTTAAGCGAAGGTTTTAATCCGCGAATAGAAAGTTTGATGACCGCGTTCTATTTTTCGATAGAAACCATGTCAACCGTCGGCTATGGAGATATTGTCCCTGTTTCTGAATCAGCACGATTGTTCACTATTTCGGTCATTATTTCCGGCATTACCGTTTTTGCCACATCTATGACCTCAATTTTTGGTCCGCTTATCCGCGGGGGATTCAACAAACTTGTAAAAGGAAACAATCATACAATGCATCGTAAAGATCATTTTATTGTTTGCGGACATTCGATTCTCGCCATCAATACGATCCTGCAACTGAATCAACGCGGACAAAACGTAACGGTTATCAGCAACTTGCCTGAAGATGATATCAAGCAACTTGAGCAACGCTTAGGCGATAACGCTGATGTTATCCCCGGTGACAGTAATGACAGTTCAGTATTAAAGAAAGCGGGAATCGATCGATGCCGGGCCATTCTGGCGCTGAGTGATAACGATGCAGATAACGCGTTTGTTGTACTCTCGGCAAAAGATATGAGCAGTGATGTCAAAACAGTTCTCGCCGTCAGTGATAGCAAAAACCTGAATAAGATTAAGATGGTACATCCGGATATCATTCTCTCACCGCAACTGTTTGGCAGCGAAATTCTGGCGCGAGTTTTAAACGGTGAAGAGATTAATAATGATATGCTCGTTTCAATGTTGTTGAACTCAGGTCATGGTATTTTCAGCGATAACGATGAACAAGAAACGAAAGCTGACAGTAAAGAATCGGTGCAAAAATAGAGTTTAAAGACGAAAGAGTAAACTTATTGGGCACCGCAATGGTGCCCAGTACATTTAGATATTGTAGATCGCAAACAATAACGAGTTACGCTGTTTGTTTAGAATGCACTTCCTGATGCTGTGGATACGCATATTTCGGCGCGATTGCCCCTCAAGCCAACGCGATTTACGTCGGCTAGCCTGACGCTGCATGCGCCAGCGCCCCACTTCCGTTCTACTCCGCTTCATGTTAACTACTCTATGCAATAACAGAATGGTCATTATACCCCCGCCCCCGACGCTGACCAGTGCTTTTCCCGCGTTTTTATTTGCCAGATGAATCCATATGCGTAAACTCATAACAATGCGCTTTCAAAAGGATTTCTAATCTATGACAACCGTTTATACGTTGGTGAGTTGGTTGGCCATTCTGGGATACTGGTTGCTCATTGCAGGCGTAACTTTACGCATTCTAATGAAACGACGCGCAGTTCCCTCCGCGATGGCCTGGCTGTTGATTATTTACATTCTGCCGTTAGTCGGAATTATTGCCTATCTTGCCGTTGGCGAGCTCCATTTAGGCAAACGCCGCGCTGAGCGCGCCAGAGCGATGTGGCCTTCCACCGCAAAATGGCTTAACGACCTTAAAGCCTGTAAGCATATCTTCGCCGAAGAAAATAGCAGTGTCGCTGCGCCATTATTCAAGCTTTGCGAGCGTCGTCAGGGGATCGCTGGGGTCAAAGGGAATCAGCTACAACTGATGACCGAGTCAGATGATGTGATGCAGGCGTTAATCCGCGACATCCAGCTCGCGCGCCATAATATTGAAATGGTGTTTTATATCTGGCAGCCCGGCGGCATGGCGGACCAGGTGGCTGAATCATTAATGGCGGCTGCGCGACGCGGCATTCATTGCCGATTGATGCTCGACTCCGCCGGGAGTGTGGCTTTTTTCCGCAGCCCGTGGCCCGAGCTAATGCGTAATGCCGGTATTGAAGTGGTCGAAGCCTTAAAGGTCAATCTGATGCGTGTGTTTTTACGCCGTATGGACCTGCGCCAACATCGCAAGATGATCATGATCGATAATTACATCGCGTACACCGGCAGCATGAATATGGTCGATCCTCGCTACTTCAAACAAGATGCGGGCGTAGGGCAATGGATTGATCTGATGGCGCGTATGGAAGGCCCCATCGCCACCGCGATGGGGATTATTTATTCCTGCGACTGGGAGATTGAAACCGGAAAACGTATTCTACCGCCACCACCTGATGTCAATATTATGCCGTTTGAGCAGGCCAGCGGTCATACCATTCACACAATTGCTTCTGGCCCCGGCTTTCCGGAAGATCTCATTCACCAGGCATTATTGACTGCGGCTTATTCGGCGCGTGAATATTTGATCATGACCACGCCCTACTTTGTGCCAAGCGATGATTTACTTCATGCGATTTGCACAGCGGCGCAGCGCGGGGTGGATGTCAGTATTATCCTTCCGCGAAAAAATGACTCGATGCTGGTCGGCTGGGCCAGTCGCGCATTCTTTACGGAACTTCTTGCTGCTGGGGTTAAAATTTATCAGTTTGAAGGCGGGTTACTGCATACCAAGAGCGTGCTGGTCGATGGCGAACTAAGTCTGGTTGGTACCGTTAACCTTGATATGCGGAGTCTGTGGCTAAATTTCGAGATTACCCTGGCAATCGACGATAAAGGTTTTGGTGCAGACCTTGCCGCCGTTCAGGACGATTATATTTCGCGTTCACGTCTGCTCGATGCCCGTTTATGGCTAAAACGTCCATTATGGCAACGTGTCGCCGAGCGACTGTTTTACTTCTTCAGTCCGTTGCTGTAAAACGTCGCCAACAGAGGTTAAACAGGTAGTGACTATGGATATGGATCTAAACAATCGCCTGACTGAAGATGAAACGCTTGAGCAGGCCTACGATATTTTTCTCGAACTGGCTGCCGACAATCTCGATCCAGCTGATGTTCTGCTGTTCAATCTTCAGTTTGAAGAGCGCGGCGGCGCGGAGTTATTCGATCCGGCGGAAGACTGGCAGGAACATGTTGATTTCGATTTGAACCCAGACTTTTTTGCCGAAGTGGTGATTGGTCTGGCGGACAGTGAGGATGGTGAAATCAACGATGTTTTCGCCCGCATTCTGTTATGCCGCGAAAAAGATCACAAACTTTGCCATATCATCTGGCGGGAATAAATAATCGCTTTTGGCGTGAAAAAGGGCTGACAACTGTCAGCCCTTATTGTGTTTAAAGCGGATCGACTTTCAGGCAAGAAACGGCGTGTCTGAAACTCCCTTCCAGCACAGGACGTGTTTTGGCGCACTCCGGACCGGCAATCGGGCAACGGGTACGGAAAACACAACCGGAAGGCGGGTTGATCGGCGACGGTAATTCCCCTTCCAGTAACTGGATGGTTTTGTTCTTCTCCAGATCCGGATCAGGTATGGGGACTGCCGACATCAATGCCCTGGTGTAAGGATGTAGTGGATTGTGGTAGACCTCATCATAGGTCCCCAGTTCTACCGCATGGCCGAGATACATAACCAACACACGATCGGAAATGTGTTTTACCACGGCCAAGTCGTGAGCGATAAAAATTAATGACAATCCCATCTCCCGTTGCAATTGCTGGAGCAGGTTGACCACCTGCGCCTGAATTGACACGTCCAGCGCCGACACCGGCTCATCACAGATAATCAGCTTCGGTTCAAGAATAAGAGCACGAGCAATCCCGATACGCTGGCACTGCCCACCGGAGAACTCATGCGGATAGCGGTTAATCAGGTTAGGCAATAACCCGACTTTCAGCATCATCGCCTTCACGCGCTCGCGAACTTCCTGGCGTGACATTTTCGGATGATAAGTACGCAGTGGTTCAGCGATGATCTCGCCGATGGTCATACGCGGGTTTAGCGATGCCAACGGATCCTGGAAAATCATCTGAATATCACTGCGAACGGCACGCCATTCATCGGGCTTCATGCCCAGCAACTCTTTACCTAACCAGGCAACATGACCGTCGGTCGCTTTAACCAGGCCAATGATGGCGCGAGCAAAGGTGGACTTACCGCATCCCGATTCCCCTACCACACCTAATGTTTCCCCTTCATACAGGCGAAGAGTGACACCATCGACGGCTTTGAGCGTTTTCGGCGGTTGCCAGAACCACTGTTTGCCATCTTTGATTTCAAAGTGCACTTTAAGATCGGCGATTTCAAGGAGGACTTTTCTTCCTTCAGTTACAGCATTCATAACAGTTCCTCCACCGGTTTAAAGCAAGCACGCAGACGGCCAGGCGTAAACTCTTCCAGCGGCGGTGCGCTACTACAAATTTCCATCGCATGTGGACAACGTGGCTGGAACGGGCAACCTTTCGGTAATCGCAGCAAGTTTGGCGGATTACCCGGGATGGTCAACATTGTTTCACCTTCCGCATCAAGACGCGGCACCGCGTTGAGCAAACCGATAGAATAAGGATGAACGGGTTGATAAAAGACATCGCGCGCATTGCCATATTCCATCGTGCGCCCGGCGTACATTACCAGCACTTTGTCGCAGATCCCCGCCACCACGCCAAGATCGTGGGTGATCATAATGATGGCGGTATTAAATTCCCGCTTCAGTTCATTTAATAGCGTCATGATCTGCGCCTGTACGGTGACGTCCAGCGCAGTAGTGGGTTCATCCGCAATCAGTAGCTTAGGTCGACATAGCAATGCCATCGCAATCATGACTCGCTGACGCATGCCGCCAGAAAATTCGTGCGGGTACATTTTCATGCGTTTACGCGCTTCCGGCATTTTTACCGCATCGAGCATCCGCACCGACTCTTCAAACGCCTCAGCTTTGCTCATGTTCTTATGCAGCATCAGCACTTCCATTAACTGCTCACCGACGCGCATATAGGGATTCAACGAAGTCATTGGGTCCTGAAAAATCATTGAGATTTGTTCAGCGCGCAGTTTATTGAGTTCATGCTCTGGCAAATTGAGGATTTCACGCCCATTGAAGGTTGCCGATCCGCCAATACGTCCGTTGGCAGCCAACAGGCCCATCAACGCAAATGCAGTTTGCGATTTACCCGAACCAGACTCACCTACAATACCCAGCGTTTCTCCGGCACGTAGGGAAAAATTCAAATCATTGACCGCCGTGACGTCGCCGTCCGGGGTACTAAAGGTGACACGCAAATCTTTCACGTTCAGCAGTGCGTCAGCCTGTTGTTGTGCGAGCGGCACAGTTGCAGTTTCAATTACGCTCATGGCTGCACTCCTTAACGATCTTTCGGGTCGAGGGCATCACGCAAGCCATCGCCGATAAAGTTGAAACAAAACAGCGTCACCACGAGGAATCCCGCTGGGAACAACAATAACCATGGAGAGACTTCCATCGAGTTCGCGCCATCACTCAGCAATGCACCCCAGCTGCTTAACGGCTCTTGCGTACCCAACCCCAGGAAGCTAAGGAAAGATTCAAAGAGGATCATGCTGGGCACCAGAAGTGATGCGTAGACCACCACCACACCGAGTACATTCGGCACAATGTGGCGAATAACAATGCCCGATGTCGATACACCGCCAACTTGTGCCGCCTCAATAAACTCTTTGCGCTTCAGACTCAGGGTTTGCCCACGCACAATACGAGCCATATCCAGCCAGGAAACCATGCCAATCGCCACGAAAATCAGCAGGATGTTTTGACCGAAAAAGGTCACAAGCAAAATGACGAAGAACATGAATGGGAAGGAGTTGAGGATTTCCAGCAGACGCATCATTACCGAATCCACTTTACCGCCCAGATAACCGGAAAGCGAACCATAAAGTGTCCCGACGACCACAGCCACCAGTGCCGCAGCAACACCGACCATGAGTGAGATACGCCCGCCAATCGCAACGCGCACAAGCAGGTCGCGACCGGATGAGTCAGTACCAAAGTAGTGACCGGACTCCATATCCGGGGCGCTGGACATCATCGCCCAGTCAGTATCGTCATAGGCAAACTGGGAAAGCATCGGTGCCAGGATTACAAATAACGCGATCAGCACCAGCACTATCAGACTGGCAACCGCCGCACGGTTATGCATAAAACGTCGACGTGCGTCCTGCCACAAGCTGCGCCCTTCGACCTCCAGCTTTTCACTGAAATTTTCCAGCGTCTCGCTGTTTTTCTTACTTAACATCATCGCGAGCTCCAGTATCAGTAACGAATTTTCGGGTCGATAACCGCATATAGCACATCGACAATGGCATTAAACAAAATGGTTAAAGCACCAACCAGGATGGTCAGGCTTAACACTAAGGAATAGTCACGGTTCAATGCGCCATTAACGAACAGTTGTCCAATCCCCGGCAAACCATAAATGGTTTCGATAACCATAGAACCGGTAATAATGCCGACAAATGCGGGGCCCATATAAGAGAGCACGGGTAACAGAGCAGGTTTTAATGCGTGACGTAAAATGATCCGCCGCATAGGTAACCCTTTCGCCCGGGCAGTACGAATAAAATTGGAGTGTAATACTTCAATCATAGAGCCACGGGTAATACGCGCAATACTGGCGATATAAGCGAGTGACAACGCCACCATCGGCAATATCATGAATTTAAGCGCCCCACCATTCCAGCCACCGCCCGGCAGCCAATGCAAAATGATCGCAAATATCATGACTAATAATGGTGCAACCACAAAACTGGGGATAACAACCCCGGTCATTGCCAGCCCCATCACGGTATAGTCCCATTTGGTGTTTTGTTTTAATGCGGCAATAACGCCAGCACTAACACCCAGTATTACCGCAAGGAAAAATGCTGCGGCTCCCAGTTTGGCAGAAACGGGAAAACTGGATGCAACCAAGTCATTGACCGAATAATCTTTATATTTAAACGATGGACCGAAATCACCGTGCGCCAGTTGTTTCAGGTAGCTGAAATACTGTGTCATGATCGGATCATTAAGATGATATTTCGCTTCGATATTGGCCATCACTTCTGGCGGTAAAGTACGTTCGCCGGTAAAAGGGCTTCCCGGCGCGAGGCGCATCATAAAGAACGAAATAGTTATAAGAATAAATAGCGTCGGAATCGCTTCCAGACAGCGACGTAGAATAAATTTTAACATTGCCCTACCTTCTGGCCTGTGCCTTCTGTAATGCGATAAAAATCAGACACCGTGGAGCAGGACACTCCTGCCCCACGTATTGCCATTAGTGCTTCACAATGTACATATTCCGGGTATAGGTATTATCCAGCGGATCTTTGCCGGTATAGCCACCAACCCACGGTTTCACCAGACGCGCATTCACGTAGTAATAAACAGGAACAATGGCCGAATCCTTATCCAGCTGTTGTTCTGCTTTAGTGTACAGAGCTGTGCGCCGCGCCTCGTCAGTCACTTTCAGCGTTTCCGCCATAATGCTGTCAAAGGCCGGGCTCTTATAATGCGCGGTATTCATCGAGCTGTTCGAAAGCATGGTGTTCAGGAAGGAAGTTGGTTCGTTGTAGTCAGCACACCAGCCTGCACGGGCCACATCAAAAGTACCCTGGTGACGGGTGTCGAGGAACGTTTTCCACTCCTGGTTAACCAGTTTGACGTTTACACCAATGTTTTTCTTCCACAATGAAGAGGCAGCAATCGCCAGCTTTTTATGCAGATCGGAGGTGTTATACAACAGGTTGATGGTCAACGGTTTGTCTGCGGTATAACCCGCTTCAGCCAGCAGTTTTTTCGCTTCTTCGTTACGTTTTTCCTGGCTCCAGCCAAACCATTCCGGCTGAGTCAATTTTGCGCCATCAGTATACGGTGGAGTGTAACCATAGGCGGGCATGTCGCCCTGCGCTTTCACTTTATTAACAATGATATCGCGGTCCATACCTAGTTTCAGTGCGGTACGCACACGCACATCGTTGAATGGCGGTTTCTGGTTGTTAATTTCGTAATAGTAAGTGCACAGGTATGGATCAACGTGAACTTCGTCCGGGATCTCTTTTTTCAGCTTCTGGAACAATTCGATCGGCATGTTGTTATAAGTCATGTCGATTTCACCACTACGGTAGCGGTTGACATCGGTAACTTCAGAAGCAATAGGCAAATAGGTTACCTGGTTAATAACGGTTTTCGCGTTGTTCCAGTAGGTCGGGCTGCGTTCAAGAACGATTCGTTCGTTTACGACCCAATCTTTTAAGGTATAGGCACCGTTGGTGACGATATTACCAGGCTGGGTCCATTTTTCGCCGAATTTCTCGATAGCGGCTTTTGGCACCGGTGAAGTTGATGGGTGAACAAGTAATTTATAGAAGTACGGAACGGGTTCACTTAAGGTGACTTCTAATGTGTGATCATCAATAGCTTTCACGCCGAGATCGGTAATCGGTTTTTTCCCTTCAAGAATTTCATCAATACCGGCGATATGCCCATATTGCAGATAACTGGCATACGGAGAAGCAGTGTTCGGATCAACAGAACGTTGCCAGCTATACACAAAGTCTTGTGCTGTGACTGGCGTGCCATCAGACCATTTCGCATCTTTACGCAAATGGAAGGTCCAGACTTTCGCGTCTTTATTATCCCAGGATTCAGCGACGCCAGGTGCTGGATGACCGTCAAGATCGCTGACCAGTAAGCCTTCAAACAGGTCTCGGCTGATATTAGACTCCGGAACACCTTCAATTTTGTGCGGATCTAATGACTGAACTTCTGAACCATTGTTACGTACCAGTGTTTGTTTTTCCGCCAGTGTGACGCCTGCGGGTACATCAGCTGCCAGCGCGACATTCCCTGCCATTAGCGCAGCCAGAACGCCAGCTGCTACTAAACTTCTCTTGGTGATGTTGGTCATTGTTTTTTGGACTCCCTCATTATAATTACTGGTATTAACCAGCATGTGTAATCCCGGATTGGGACCCTGCACAGGCTCGGAGACTTTCTGCTGTCAGGTTACTTTATCGTTACGTATTACTATCACCGACTTTATTTATTCTGGTGATTCAGACGATCACCTTATGTCGATTCGTACTGTGTCTCCCCTGTCGAGACACATTATTCTTTCGCGACGCTCTTTAATTGTTAATTATTCTCATTACCAATAAAGAATCGTCTGGCGGTTGCCCGGAAAGTACCAAATGCGGTTCTTACTCGCCAATACATTTTGCAAAATTGTTAAGCAATTCTCTTTTATTGACCGTATCAGAATCTATAGCTTGCATCCATGCCTTAACAAACATCTTTCAATTCAATCAAATAGAGATTGGCTAAGCATGTCTATCTTTTCTGATTACAGTTCCAGTAGTGAAATGCACAATAATTTAACAATTGATTATTATTTAGCACTTTCCTCTACCAAAGGCAGTGGAATTACTAATATCATTTCAATTATTCTTCAGCAAGCCCAGGATTATGATGTGGCGAAAATAACATGATGGTGAGGAGAAGCAGTTAAGGAAATCCTTATAACTAACTGTAATTTGAGAAGAATATTTTTACCTATTCCTTTTGCTTTTGATAACTGCGCGGGAACAAAGTAAAAATAATGACGAAGTAAACGGAGCATGGCAGCTCCGTTTCATTTGAAAGGAATTAATTAAGCAGGCCGGGGAAAATCCCCTTAATACCAGTAACGATAAATTCAATCCCCAATGCCATCAGCAATAGCCCCATAATACGCGTAATCACGTTGATGCCGGTCTGGCGTAAAACCCGTACCAGCCACGGTGCCATGCGGAACAATCCCCAGCAACATAAAGCGAACAATGCAATAGCCACAAAGAAACCAAACAGATAGCTAATGCTGTGATAACGCGTACCCCAGACGATGGTAGAACTGATCGCCCCTGGCCCCGCCATCAACGGCAACGCCAATGGCACCACACCAATGCTTTCACGTACCGCGGTTTCTGATTTTTCTTGCTTGTTCTGTTTATCCTCGCCAAGCTTGCCGCTGATCATCGACATCGCTATCGTCACCACCAGGATGCCCCCGGCGATACGGAACGAATCAATTGATATACCAAAAAGTTGCAGAATCGTGTCGCCGAGAAAAAGCGAGATCCACAAGATAATGGCCACAGACAGGTTGGCTGTAAGGTTAGTTTTGTTTCGCGCTGCCGCTGTCTGATAACTGGTCATGCTGATAAAGACGGGAATAATCCCTACCGGGTTGACCAGCGCAAATAACCCGATGAAAAATTTGAAGTAAACGGGAAAATCAAAAAAGGTCTGAATCACGGTTAGCTCCGAAGCAAAAGCCGGATAATGTTAGCCATAAATAAGGTTGAAAAGACGCGCTGACAATACGCCTTTTGACAGCATTTTTCACCTCCTAACTACTTAAAATTGCTATCATTCGTTATTGTTATCTAGTTGTGCAAAACATGCTAATGTAGCCACCAAATCATACTACAATTTATTAACTGTTAGCTATAATGGCGAAAAGCGATGCTGAAAGGTGTCAGCTTTGCAAAAATTTGATTTGGATCACGTAATCAGTACCCAGAAGTGAGTAATCTTGCTTACGCCACCTGGAAGTGACGCATTAGAGATAATAACTCTAATGTTTAAACTCTTTTAGTAAATCACAGTGAGTGTGAGCGCGAGTAAGCTTTTGATTTTCATAGGTTAAGCAAATCATCACCGCACTGACTATACTCTCGTATTCGAGCAGATGATTTACTAAAAAAGTTTAACATTATCAGGAGAGCATTATGGCTGTTACTAATGTCGCTGAACTTAACGCACTCGTAGAGCGTGTAAAAAAAGCCCAGCGTGAATATGCCAGTTTCACTCAAGAGCAAGTAGACAAAATCTTCCGCGCCGCCGCTCTGGCTGCTGCAGATGCTCGAATCCCACTCGCGAAAATGGCCGTTGCCGAATCCGGCATGGGTATCGTCGAAGATAAAGTGATCAAAAACCACTTTGCTTCTGAATATATCTACAACGCCTATAAAGATGAAAAAACCTGTGGTGTTCTGTCTGAAGACGACACTTTTGGTACCATCACTATCGCTGAACCAATCGGTATTATTTGCGGTATCGTTCCGACCACTAACCCGACTTCAACTGCTATCTTCAAATCGCTGATCAGTCTGAAGACCCGTAACGCCATTATCTTCTCCCCGCACCCGCGTGCAAAAGATGCCACCAACAAAGCGGCTGATATCGTTCTGCAGGCTGCTATCGCTGCCGGTGCTCCGAAAGATCTGATCGGCTGGATCGATCAACCTTCTGTTGAACTGTCTAACGCACTGATGCACCACCCAGACATCAACCTGATCCTCGCGACTGGTGGTCCGGGCATGGTTAAAGCCGCATACAGCTCCGGTAAACCAGCTATCGGTGTAGGCGCGGGCAACACTCCAGTTGTTATCGATGAAACTGCTGATATCAAACGTGCAGTTGCATCTGTACTGATGTCCAAAACCTTCGACAACGGCGTAATCTGTGCTTCTGAACAGTCTGTTGTTGTTGTTGACTCTGTTTATGACGCTGTGCGTGAACGTTTTGCAACCCACGGCGGCTATCTGTTGCAGGGTAAAGAGCTGAAAGCTGTTCAGGATGTTATCCTGAAAAACGGTGCGCTGAACGCGGCTATCGTTGGTCAGCCAGCCTATAAAATTGCTGAACTGGCAGGCTTCTCTGTACCAGAAAACACCAAGATTCTGATCGGTGAAGTGACCGTTGTTGATGAAAGCGAACCGTTCGCACATGAAAAACTGTCCCCGACTCTGGCAATGTACCGCGCTAAAGATTTCGAAGACGCGGTAGAAAAAGCAGAGAAACTGGTTGCTATGGGCGGTATCGGTCATACCTCTTGCCTGTACACTGACCAGGATAACCAACCGGCTCGCGTTTCTTACTTCGGTCAAAAAATGAAAACGGCTCGTATCCTGATTAACACCCCAGCGTCTCAGGGTGGTATCGGTGACCTGTATAACTTCAAACTCGCACCTTCCCTGACTCTGGGTTGTGGTTCTTGGGGTGGTAACTCCATCTCTGAAAACGTTGGTCCGAAACACCTGATCAACAAGAAAACCGTTGCTAAGCGAGCTGAAAACATGTTGTGGCACAAACTTCCGAAATCTATCTACTTCCGCCGTGGCTCCCTGCCAATCGCGCTGGATGAAGTGATTACTGATGGCCACAAACGTGCGCTCATCGTGACTGACCGCTTCCTGTTCAACAATGGTTATGCTGATCAGATCACTTCCGTACTGAAAGCAGCAGGCGTTGAAACTGAAGTCTTCTTCGAAGTAGAAGCGGACCCGACCCTGAGCATCGTTCGTAAAGGTGCAGAACTGGCAAACTCCTTCAAACCAGACGTGATTATCGCGCTGGGTGGTGGTTCCCCGATGGACGCCGCGAAGATCATGTGGGTTATGTACGAACATCCGGAAACTCACTTCGAAGAGCTGGCGCTGCGCTTTATGGATATCCGTAAACGTATCTACAAGTTCCCGAAAATGGGCGTGAAAGCGAAAATGATCGCTGTCACCACCACTTCTGGTACAGGTTCTGAAGTCACTCCGTTTGCGGTTGTAACTGACGACGCTACTGGTCAGAAATATCCGCTGGCAGACTATGCGCTGACTCCGGATATGGCGATTGTCGACGCCAACCTGGTTATGGACATGCCGAAGTCCCTGTGTGCTTTCGGTGGTCTGGACGCAGTAACTCACGCCATGGAAGCTTATGTTTCTGTACTGGCATCTGAGTTCTCTGATGGTCAGGCTCTGCAGGCACTGAAACTGCTGAAAGAATATCTGCCAGCGTCCTACCACGAAGGGTCTAAAAATCCGGTAGCGCGTGAACGTGTTCACAGTGCAGCGACTATCGCGGGTATCGCGTTTGCGAACGCCTTCCTGGGTGTATGTCACTCAATGGCGCACAAACTGGGTTCCCAGTTCCATATTCCGCACGGTCTGGCAAACGCCCTGCTGATTTGTAACGTTATTCGCTACAATGCGAACGACAACCCGACCAAGCAGACTGCATTCAGCCAGTATGACCGTCCGCAGGCTCGCCGTCGTTATGCTGAAATTGCCGACCACTTGGGTCTGAGCGCACCGGGCGACCGTACTGCTGCTAAGATCGAGAAACTGCTGGCATGGCTGGAAACGCTGAAAGCTGAACTGGGTATTCCGAAATCTATCCGTGAAGCTGGCGTTCAGGAAGCAGACTTCCTGGCGAACGTGGATAAACTGTCTGAAGATGCGTTCGATGACCAGTGCACCGGCGCTAACCCGCGTTACCCGCTGATCTCCGAGCTGAAACAGATCCTGCTGGATACCTACTACGGTCGTGATTATGTAGAAGGTGAAACTGCAGCGAAAAAAGAAGCCGCTCCGGCTAAAGCTGAGAAAAAAGCGAAAAAATCCGCTTAATCAGTAGCGCTGTCTGGCAATATAAACGGCCCCTTCTGGGGCCGTTTTTTTGTTTACCCAAAGCAACTTTTCCATAAACCGACAGCATTAGCCTTCATCATATTTGCGACGATGTATAACGCCTAAACACAGGGATATTGTACTTTACAGGTCACAAGTCAACGTCGGTGCTTAAGAGCCCTGTGAGGCGTATAGCGGCGTTAAAAAACTGCCGAGAAGGGTATATAGCCCGGAAGAAGTGCGTAAAACGAACTGACAGGATAAAAGTGCCCTGCTCACCCTGTCAGTAAAGAAATTCTTATTAATCGTGGCGATGCCTTTCCTGAATAGCCGTTAATGAGCCGACTTGTAACGCCTCTTTATAGTGTTTACGGCATACAGAAACGTATCGTTCATTACCACCAATTACCACCTGCTCACCTTCGTTATAAGGTCTGCCTGCTTGATCAAGACGCAGCACCATGCTTGCTTTACGGCCACAAAAACAGATGGTTTTTAATTCAACCAGTTTGTCGGACCATGCCAGTAAGTATTGGCTGCCAATAAATAATTCACCTCGAAAATCGGTACGTAAACCATAACAAAGTACGGGTATATCGAGTTGATCGACAACCTCCGATAATTCATATACTTGTTGTCTGGTTAAAAACTGGCATTCATCAACCAGTACGCAATGAATTGCCTGCTGTTCATGTTCCGCACGAATCTCATCAAATAATGATGAATTTTGGTTAAATAATTTTGCAGGCGATGACAAACCTATACGCGAACTGACTTTCCCGGCACCAAAGCGATCATCAATTTCTGCCGTATATACGACAGTGCGCATGCCGCGTTCCTGGTAATTGTATGAAGATTGCAACAATGCTGTAGACTTACCCGCATTCATTGCGGAATAGTAGAAATATAGCTGTGCCATCAGCCACAGGCCCTCAATGATATGAAATAAAGTTGGCTGGAGTTTATCATAATTCGTCAGTTTTTCAGCTCAACAGTATGCACAGAAGTGGGTATATGCGTTCTCCCTTACGAAGCCTTGCATAATCCTTCTGAGCTATCATTACAACTGCCTCGCTTGTTATAAGCGGGTAAATGACTGCTGGTAACTATTCACAATCTTTAACCTGTTGCGCAAGTAATAGCCCTCTGTTGACCTCCAGGAGATAGTGCAATACTAAGTCCATGCTCTTATTGCGACTGTTCTACTTTTCATCATTCGCTTAATAGGGAATTCTCGTAAACACAACTAATACAGAAGACTGAAAGGTCGTCAGCCTACGATAATCTCCCCATAAAATGTGACATGAATCAGGAAGTTTTAACCTCACGTGCTGCGAAATCATCGGTGTAAATAGGGCTATATGCCGCGTCTTTTCTGGCTAATTTTATGAAAAGATATTTATTGGCGGCACAAAATAAAGAACAATTTTGAATTCCTTACATTCCTGGCTATTGCACAACTGAATTTAAGGCTCTATTATTACCTCAACAAACCACCCCAATATAAGTTTGAGATTACTACAATGAGCGAAGCACTTAAAATTCTGAACAACATCCGTACTCTTCGTGCGCAGGCAAGAGAATGTACACTTGAAACGCTGGAAGAAATGCTGGAAAAATTAGAAGTTGTTGTTAACGAACGTCGCGAAGAAGAAAGCGCGGCTGCTGCTGAAGTTGAAGAGCGCACTCGTAAACTGCAGCAATATCGCGAAATGCTGATCGCTGACGGTATTGACCCGAACGAACTGCTGAATAGCCTTGCTGCCGTTAAATCTGGCACCAAAGCTAAACGTGCTCAGCGTCCGGCAAAATATAGCTACGTTGACGAAAACGGCGAAACTAAAACCTGGACTGGCCAAGGCCGTACTCCAGCTGTAATCAAAAAAGCAATGGATGAGCAAGGTAAATCCCTCGACGATTTCCTGATCAAGCAATAATCTTTTGTAGATTGCACTTGCTTAAAATCCCGCCAGCGGCGGGATTTTTTATTGTCCGGTTTAAGACAATTTAATAAGAATAAGCTATAAAAAAACGGCGTCGATTGCTCAACGCCGTTTCGTGGATAACACCGATACGGATGTTACTTCTTAATGCCCATCTCTTCTTCAAGCCAGGCTTTAAATTCCGTGCCAAGGGTGTTATGACGAATACCGTATTCAACGAAGGCCTGCATGTAACCTAATTTATTACCGCAGTCATGGCTCTTCCCTTTCATATGATAGGCTTCCACCGTTTCTTTTTCGATCAGCATATCAATTGCGTCGGTGAGCTGAATTTCATCACCAGCTCCCGGAGGGGTTTTTGCCAGCAACGGCCAAATATCCGCGCTAAGTACGTAACGACCCACAATAGCGAGATTAGACGGCGCAACATCCGCTTTCGGTTTTTCTACCACACCAACCATCGGTACGCTTTCACCCGGCGCTAATTCAACGCCTTTGCAATCCACAACGCCATATGCGGTCACATCAGCAACCGGTTCAACCATGATCTGGCTATGACCCGTTTCATCAAAGCGGCGGATCATCTCTGCCAGGTTATCCTGTGACAAATCGGATTCATATTCATCCAGAATAACATCAGGCAAAATAACAGCTACCGGTTCATCACCCACTACCGGGTGAGCACACAATACCGCGTGTCCCAGGCCTTTCGCCAGCCCCTGACGAACTTGCATAATAGTTACGTGCGGCGGACAAATAGACTGCACTTCATCAAGCAGTTGACGTTTTACACGTTTTTCCAGCATTGCTTCCAGTTCAAAACTGGTATCAAAGTGGTTTTCAATAGAGTTTTTAGATGAGTGAGTAACCAGCACAATTTCAGTAATGCCAGCCGCAATACATTCATTCACGACGTATTGAATTAATGGCTTATCGACAAGTGGCAGCATCTCTTTCGGGATGGCTTTCGTCGCCGGCAACATCCTGGTTCCTAATCCCGCAACGGGGATAACGGCTTTTTTGACTTTCGTATTAATGGCAGCCATTTAAATTCTCCTGGACTGTTCGTGTTTTGAACGTGTTCATATTTCTGTATCGCATCCCAGTATATCAGCACCCCGAAGGGGCTAAGTTCTGAAAAGGAGGCGAGTTAGCATAATTAAGACAATTACTTATACGAATGGCGACGATAGTACCACCAGCCGACATTAGCAGGTAATGCAAATTTAGCCCGCGTTATCGTTTGCTCATTCTGCAGACAACATCAAGCGCAGTCGACCACCGGTTCCCCATATTTGGCATTGCCAGGCATCGCATCGCTGGCTCAATTGATTCAAATAAGCGTTACCTAAAGTGCCTAACGGAACACCATTACTGATTTGCACCTGGTGTTCGCCGGTATTTAACGTCGCATTCAGACCCGCAGAAACCAGAATGAGATTTTTCAGTTCGCGATGATAATAGCCAACTAATAGCGGAAACTGCCCCGGCAGATTGGCCTGACGGAGTAAATGGTTTACCTGCTTCAATAACGCGCCCAACTCTGGCAACCGTTGATTTTGGTGTGCAAGCTGTTCCTGTAATAATCCGTTAAACAATGCGCGTAATAACAAGGCAGCAAGTACGCCATTATGTCCAGCTCGAGTGACATCAAGGCAATAAAATGCCAGATCGTTTTCCGAAAGTGCGGCAATATCAAGCACCAGGCCGGGTTTGTCCGCGGCAACCAATTGACGATAATTAACCCGGCAATGGGAAATCACCTGCTGAACCGGCGGTTGTAGTTCCTGTAATAATTTCGCCGCTGCGGCAGGGTTATCAACCATTGCATCCCAGTCGCGAAAAAGCCTTTCCTCTTCCTCAACGCGCGAATTAAACATGCTGGGATAGAGACAGGCAAAAACCATCTCGCGCAAGCGATTCAGATCTTTAACTGGTTTCAGCAAAACATCTTCAACGCCCAGACGTAACGCTTTGGCAATATCTGCCATATTTTCAGTGGCAGATATCACCAGAACTGGGGTCTGGTCGCCTCTGTTACGTATATGCTCCAGCAGTTTAAGCCCGTTCATTCGTGGCATCGCGATATCACATATCATCAGGTCTGGAGTGAAACCTCCCAGCAACTCAAGGGCATCCACCCCATCAGCCGCCAGTACCGTTGTCGCTCCCAATGAGGAAAACCATGAATCCAGAAGCGAGCGAAATACCTGCTCATCTTCAACAATGAGAATCTGTTTTCCGACCAATGGCTGCGTCATGTTCTCTCCCCTGACTGGCTTTACTCAATAGTGGCATGCTATTGCCACCTGCGCCTGTCAGAATTAACTTAAGTGTAGATAAAAATTCTGGTCAAATGTTGGTGCGTACCAACGGCAAAAGTTCGTCCATTTTCCTTTCCACTGCCAGCTGTCCGGCCGCAATGGCAGCGTGCGCGCGATGGAAATCAAGCGTAGATATTTGCGGGCAAACAGGTTGAATCAGAATATCGGGCGGATCACCTGCCATGCGGTTCCTTTTAAGGCGGTTCTCCAGCACCTGGATAGAAGTGGTCATAATCTCTGTTGCCGTTGGCGCTGTCACCGCCCGACGTGTCGTTATGCTGCCTAACCTTTCTTTCAGACGCGCATGCCACGGCAGAGAATCACCATTCTCGCTATTTTCTTCACTGACATTAAAGGAGAGCAAATCTTGTTGCATCAAATGAGCATCGTGCTGCAGGTCAACCGCTATCACAATATCAGCCCCCAATGCACGCGTGAGGGAAATAGGAATTGGGTTAACGACTGCTCCATCAACCAGCCAGTAGCCGTTATGTGCAACAGGTGCCATGAGTCCTGGAATACTGCATGATGCGCGAATAGCAAGATGGAGATCGCCTTCAGTAAACCATAATTCACGTCCCGTACTTAAATTGGTGGCAACAGCCGCAAAGCGACGGGAACAATTTTCGATCTCTGTTTCCGGCATTATTTCGCGGTATTGATTGAAGACACGCTCGCCGCGCAGTAACCCACCGCGCTGCCAGGAGAGATCCATCAGGCGTAAAACATCCCAATAACTGAAAGAGGTCACCCAATCTTCCAGCGCAGATAATCGATCGCATGCATAGGCAGCGCCCACCAGCGAACCAATTGAACATCCTGCAACGATATCAATTTCAATACCCACTTTTTTTAGCGCATTAATAACGCCAATATGCGACCAACCTCTCGCCGCGCCAGATCCCAGCGCCAGCCCTATTTTTATCTTTCTCATTATTCCCGCAAGATTCCCCTGGAATGCAATCGTAGCCACATCGCTACTGCTCGGTTAACATAGTGCTACTCAGGCGGTTAATACGCCGTTATTGTTTCCAGGGAGATTATTTGTGTCTCAGCTTTGTCCCTGTGGTAGTGCTGTCGAGTATAGCCTATGTTGCCACCCTTATGTGTCTGGTGAAAAGGTTGCACCTGATCCAGAACATCTCATGCGTTCGCGTTACTGCGCTTTTGTGATGCAAGACGCAGATTATTTAATAAAGACCTGGCATCCCTCTTGTGGAGCAGCGGCGTTACGTGCCGAATTGATGGCCGGATTTGCGCATACTGAATGGTTGGGATTGACCGTATTTGAACATTGTTGGCAGGACGCCGACAATATCGGATTTGTCAGTTTTGTTGCTCGATTTACCGAAGGTGGTAAAACAGGTGCAATAATTGAACGTTCGCGATTTTTGAAAGAAAACGGTCAATGGTACTATATTGACGGTACACGTCCGCAGTTTGGTCGCAACGATCCCTGCCCTTGTGGTTCAGGTAAAAAATTTAAAAAGTGCTGCGGCCAATAATGGTTGACGGTACGGTTTAGCAAACACTCTCAACAAGGTTTTTCCAGCAATGCATTCACTCCAACGTAAAGTTCTGCGTACTATTTGTCCGGACCAAAAAGGTCTGATCGCACGTATTACCAATATTTGCTACAAGCACGAGTTAAATATCGTACAGAACAATGAATTTGTTGATCACCGTACCGGGCGCTTTTTTATGCGCACGGAACTGGAAGGGATTTTTAATGATTCCACCCTGCTGGCGGATCTCGATAGCGCATTGCCAGAAGGCTCCGTGCGTGAGCTGAATCCTGCCGGTCGTCGCCGGATAGTGATTCTGGTCACTAAAGAAGCGCATTGCCTTGGCGATTTGTTGATGAAAGCCAATTACGGCGGCCTGGATGTCGAAATCGCGGCAGTTATTGGTAACCACGATACTTTACGTTCTCTGGTTGAGCGTTTTGATATTCCGTTTGAGCTGGTAAGCCATGAAGGGTTAAGCCGCAACGAGCACGATCAAAAGATGGCGGACGCCATTGATGCTTATCAACCTGACTATGTGGTGCTGGCGAAGTATATGCGGGTATTAACGCCGGAATTTGTGGCACGCTTCCCGAATAAAATCATCAATATTCACCATTCATTCCTGCCTGCGTTTATCGGCGCACGTCCTTATCACCAGGCCTATGAACGTGGTGTGAAGATTATTGGCGCAACCGCTCACTATGTGAATGACAATCTGGACGAAGGCCCAATCATCATGCAGGACGTTATTCATGTCGATCATACCTACACAGCTGAAGATATGATGCGCGCAGGTCGTGACGTCGAGAAAAACGTCTTAAGTCGTGCGCTATACAAAGTACTGGCACAGCGCGTCTTTGTTTACGGTAATCGGACGATTATTCTTTAATCGCCAGCAAAAATAACTGGTTACCTTTAATCCGTTACGGATGAAAATTACGCAACCAGTTCATTTTTCTCAACGTAACACTTTACAGCGGCGCGTCATTTGATATGATGCGCCCCGCTTCCCGATAAGGGAGCAGGCCAGTAAAAAGCATTACCCCGTGGTGGGGTTCCCGAGCGGCCAAAGGGAGCAGACTGTAAATCTGCCGTCATCGACTTCGAAGGTTCGAATCCTTCCCCCACCACCATCTCAAGTATTACCTCAAAATTTGAATTACCCCTGGTGGGGTTCCCGAGCGGCCAAAGGGAGCAGACTGTAAATCTGCCGTCATCGACTTCGAAGGTTCGAATCCTTCCCCCACCACCATCACTTTTCAAAAGTCCGTAAACTCTCAAACGAATCCGCAATTAAATATTCTGCCCAAGCGGGGAAGGATGAGAAGCTTCGACCAAGGTTCGACTTGAGCGCCAGCGAGAGAGCGTTGCCGCAGGCAACGACCCGAAGGGCGAAGCGCGCAGCGCTGAGTAATCCTTCCCCCACCACCATCACTTTCAAAAGTCCGTGAACTCTCAAACGAATCCGCAATTAAATATTCTGCCCAAGCGGGGAAGGATGAGAAGCTTCGACCAAGGTTCGACTTGAGCACCAGCGAGAGAGCGTTGCCGCAGGCAACGACCCGAAGGGCGAAGCGCGCAGCGCTGAGTAATCCTTCCCCCACCACCATCGCTTCCTTAAATAATCAAAACCTGTTACTCCGAGCTAATTTTGCCCGATGGCACCACGTTTACCGGGCCTACAATATCCTCCCCTGTAGGTCGGATAAGCGAAGCGCATCCGACAACTCACCCCGCACCGTGCCCATAAAAAAACCCCGCCGAAGCAGGGTCTATGTGAACTAAAATTCGCTTAGTGACGAGCGCGCACCAGCTGGTACTTACGTGTCAGATACTCCACCGGTACGCTCCAGATGTGTACCAGACGCGAGAACGGGAACAGCAGGAATAACGTCATCCCCAGCACCAGGTGCAGACGGAAGATAAACGCCACACCATCGAGGTGTTGAGAAGCGCCACCGTGGAAGGTCACCACCGACTGCGCCCAGCCAACCAGTTTCATCATCTCGCTACCGTCCATATGCTGAGCGGAGAACGGAATGGTCAACAGGCCCAGCGCGCACTGGATAACGAGCAGCGACAGGATCAGGATATCCGCTCCGGTAGTGGTTGCACGCACGCGTGGGCTGAACAGACGACGCTTCAGCAACAGCACGCCGCCAATCAGACACAGCACGCCGCTGGCACCACCAGCAAACATCGCCATTTTCTGTTTCACTTCAATCGGCAGCCAGGCTTCATACATCCAGTGCGGCGTCAGCATACCGAAGAAGTGACCAACAAAAATCCCCAGAATACCGATATGGAACAGGTTCGACGCCAGGTTCATCCCTTTGCGATCCAGCATCTGGCTGGACGCCGCGCGCCAGGTGTACTGCCCGTAGTCATAACGCAGCCAGCTACCAATCAGGAAGACCGCCCCGGCTATGTACGGGTAGATATCAAAGAAGAACATATTCAGGAATTGCATTAGTGCTGTCCTCCGGTGGTGATATTCAGATATTGCGGCGCGACGGCACCGGCAAAGCGACGCTGATGAGCAGTGATTGCTGAATCACCGCAGCCTTTGTCAGCAAAGAATTTAACCTGCTCTTCTTCCCAGACAGCATCCAGCGCCTGCGGCGTATCATCGCGCGCTTCGTCGGCAATTTTTTCCGCCACTTTGTCGCTGTCGATAGCGGTATTGGCCAATTTCAGCAGCAGATCAAACATCACGGCATAACGGCTTTCACGCTGTTGCAGACGCGCGCTCAGCAATGCCAGAATCGGCGCGATATCTTTCAAACCTTCCACGGCTTCGCTTTGCGGCAGCTGCGACAGGTACTCCAGATACAGCGGCAGATGGTCCGGTAATTCGCGGCTGTTTAACTGCAAGCCGTGCTGCTCGTACTGCGCCAGCAGGTCCACCATCGCCTGGCCGCGGTCACGGGATTCACCGTGAACATGTTCAAATAGCAACAGTGACGTGGCGCGGCCACGGTCGAACAGTTCGCTGTACTGGGCCTGGGCATCGAGCGGATCCATCGCCGTTAAATCGCGCAGGAAAATGCCCAGCGCATGGGCATCTTCTTTCGACAGATTTTTCGACGCAGCAATCGCCTCAAACATCTCTTGTTGATGCTGCCATAAGGCAGCATCCGGATATTCAAGGAGACGCGATACAATCACGAGTTCGATCATGGATGCGGCTCCGTTTTGCTGGTCACATCGATGGCATCGATACGGCGGCTGTTGAACAGATTGAATTTGGTATCTGAACCGTGGCAGCCGTCACCAAAGGTAAAGCCGCAGCCATTTTTCTCCGGGAAGGCTTCCCGCGCCAGTTCGCGATGGCTACTCGGCACCACAAAGCGATCTTCGTAGTTGGCAATCGCCAGATAACGGTACATCTCCTGCGCCTGCGCTTCGGTCAGGCCGACCTTTTCCAGCGCACGGGTATCCACTTTACCGTCAACGGTTTCAGCACGTTTGTAATGACGCATCGCCAGCATACGTTTCAGCGCGCGCAGTACCGGTTTGGTATCACCGGCGGTCAGCAGATTCGCCAGATACTGTACCGGAATACGCAGGCTTTCGACGTCCGGCAGAATGCCGTTGCGGCCCAGCTCGCCCGCGTCTGCCGCAGACTGAATCGGAGACAGAGGCGGCACGTACCAGACCATCGGCAGTGTGCGATATTCCGGATGCAGCGGCAGCGCCAGTTTCCATTCCATCGCCATTTTATAAACCGGCGACTGCTGTGCGGCTTCAATAACGCTCAGCGGAATACCGTCTTTAATCGCCTGCTCGATGACTTGCGGATCGTTCGGATCGAGGAACACGTCCAGCTGACGCTGGTAAAGATCTTTCTCGTTCTCGGTGCTGGCTGCACGTTCAATCGCGTCGGCATCGTACAGCAGCACGCCAAGATAACGGATACGACCGACACAGGTTTCTGAGCACACGGTCGGTTGACCCGCTTCAATACGCGGATAGCAGAAGATGCACTTCTCAGACTTACCGCTCTTCCAGTTGAAGTAGATTTTTTTGTACGGGCATCCGGTGATGCACATACGCCAGCCACGGCATTTATCCTGGTCGATCAGGACGATGCCATCTTCTTCACGCTTGTAAATCGCACCGCTCGGGCAGGTCGCCACACATGCCGGGTTCAGGCAGTGTTCGCACAGGCGCGGCAAATACATCATAAAGGTGTTTTCGAACTGGCTATACATCGCCTTCTGGATGTTGTCGAAGTTCTTGTCTTTCGCCAGTTTGTCAAACTCACCGCCCAGGTCATCTTCCCAGTTCGGCCCTTTTTCGATTTTCGCCATCCGTTCCCCGGTAATCAGCGAACGCGGACGGGCAATCGGCTGCGATTTGCTGCCTTCCGGCGCGGTATGCAGGTTCTGATAGTCAAAATCGAACGGCTCGTAATAATCGTCGATCCCCGGCAGATGCGGGTTAGCGAAGATTTTACCCAGCAACATGGCACGGTTACCCATGCGCGGCTGCAGTTTGCCGTTGATTTTACGGATCCAGCCGCCTTTGTATTTTTCCTGGTTTTCCCAGTCAGTCGGGAATCCCTGACCCGGCTTGGTTTCCACGTTGTTGAACCACGCGTATTCCACGCCTTCACGGCTGGTCCAGACGTTTTTACAGGTAACTGAACAGGTGTGGCAGCCGATGCACTTATCGAGATTCAGCACCATGCCGACTTGTGAACGAATTTTCATTTTACGCTCTCCTGTACCTGGTCATTGCCTTCGCCATCTAACCAGTCAATGTTCTTCATCTTACGCACTACAACAAACTCATCGCGGTTAGAACCTACGGTGCCGTAGTAGTTAAAGCCGTATGCCAGATGGGCATAGCCGCCGATCATATGCGTCGGTTTCGGCGTGATACGGGTGACCGAGTTATGGATACCACCACGCTGTTGGGTAATTTCCGAACCAGGCAGGTTAACGATACGTTCCTGCGCGTGGTACATCATGGTCATCCCTGCCGGAACACGCTGGCTGACAACAGCACGGGCAGTCAGAGCACCGTTGCTGTTGAATACTTCAATCCAGTCGTTATCGGCGATACCCAGATCTTTGGCATCGGCTTCACTCAACCAGACCACCGGACCACCGCGACCTAAAGTCAGCATCAGCAGGTTGTCGCTGTAGGTGGAGTGGATACCCCACTTCTGGTGCGGCGTCAGGAAGTTGAGCGCTTTTTCCGGGTTGCCGTTGGATTTCTGGCCTATCACTTCTTTCACCGAACGGGTGTCGATCGGCGGACGATAAACCAGCAGGCTTTCACCGAAATCACGCATCCACTGGTGATCCTGATACAGTTGCTGACGACCAGAGAGCGTACGCCATGGGATCAGCTCGTGAACGTTGGTGTAACCGGCGTTGTAAGAAACGTGTTCATCTTCCAGACCAGACCAGGTCGGGCTGGAGATAATTTTGCGCGGCTGTGCCTGAATATCGCGGAAGCGGATCTTCTCGTCTTCTTTATTCAGCGCCAGATGCGTATGGTCACGACCGGTAAATTCGCTCAGGGCAGCCCAGGCTTTCACGGCTACCTGACCGTTGGTTTCCGGTGCCAGTGTCAGGATCATCTCTGCCGCATCAATTGCGGTGTTCAGCATCGGCTGGCCTTTCGCCGGACCTTCCGCTTTGGTGTAGTTGAGCTTACGCAGCAGATCCATCTCGCTCTGGGTGTTCCAGGCAATCCCTTTACCGCCATTACCGATTTTCTCCATCAGCGGGCCGATAGAGGTAAAGCGTTCGTAAGTCGCCGGATAATCGCGCTCTACGACCATAATGTGTGGCGCGGTTTTACCTGGGATCAGGTCGCACTCGCCTTTTTTCCAGTCTTTCACATCCAGCGGCTGCGCCAGTTCAGCGGCAGAGTCATGCTGGATAGGCAGCGTGACGATGTCGGTTTCTTTACCCAGATGGCCGACGCACACTTCGGAGAATTTCTTCGCGATGGCTTTGTAGATTTCCCAGTCGCTTTTCGCTTCCCAGGCCGGATCGACCGCCGCAGACAGCGGGTGAATAAACGGATGCATATCCGAAGTATTCATGTCGTCTTTTTCGTACCAGGTCGCCGTCGGCAAAATGATGTCGGAATAGAGACAGGTGCTCGACAGACGGAAGTCCAGCGTAACCACCAGATCCAGCTTGCCTTCCAGACCATTGTCCTGCCAGTCCACTTCTTCCGGCTTCACGCCGCCCTGCTGCCCCAGATCTTTACCCTGGATACCGTGCTCCGTCCCCAGCAGGTACTTGAGCATAAACTCATGGCCTTTACCGGAAGAACCGAGCAGGTTAGAACGCCAGATGAACAGGTTGCGCGGGTGGTTTTTACCGTTTTCTGGTTGTTCTGCCGCAAAACGGATGGAACCCTCTTTAAGGGATTTCACGGTGTAATCTACCGGATTCATCCCGGCTTTTTCTGCTTCGCCAGCGATAGTCAGCGGGTTAGTGCCTAACTGCGGCGCAGACGGCAGCCAGCCCATGCGTTCTGCACGGACGTTAAAGTCGATCAGGTGTCCGGTATAACGGGATTTATCCGCCATCGGCGACAGCAGTTCTTCCGCAGTCACGGTTTCATAACGCCACTGGCTGGAGTGATTATAGAAATAAGAAGTGCTGTTCATATGACGCGCCGGACGCTGCCAGTCAAGGGCAAACGCCAGCGGCTGCCAGCCGGTTTGCGGACGCAGTTTTTCCTGACCTACATAGTGCGCCCAGCCGCCCCCGCTCTGACCGACACAGCCGCAGAAAATCAGCATGTTGATCAGACCGCGATAGTTCATATCGAGGTGATACCAGTGGTTCAGCCCCGCACCGACGATAATCATCGAACGACCGTGCGTTTTATCAGCGTTATCGGCAAATTCACGGGCGATGCGAATAATCTGGCTGCGAGAAACGCCGGTGATCTGCTCAGCCCAGGCCGGGGTGTAAGCTTTCACATCGTCATAGCTGGTTGCACAGTTAACGTCGTTCAGGCCACGTTCCAGACCGTAGTTTGCCAGCGTCAGATCATAAACGGTGGTCACCAGGGCGGTGCTGCCATCAGCCAGTTGCAGGCGTTTCACCGGCAGTTTGTGCAGCAGCACGTTTTCCAGTTCCACTTTGTTGAAGTGTTCCGTGCCGTCGCCACCAAAGTACGGGAAGCCTACCTCAGCGATCTCATCCTGGCTACCCAGCAGGCTCAGTTGCAGCTCGGTTTCTTCGCCAGTTTTGCCGTCGCGCTGCTCAAGATTCCATTTGCCCTTCTCGCCCCAGCGGAAGCCAATAGAACCGTTCGGCGCAACCATTTCGCCATTGGTATTAAAGGCGACAGTTTTCCATTCCGGATTGTTTTCCTGGCCCAGCGCATCAACCAGATCAGCAGCGCGCAGCATACGACCTGCAGCGTAGTAACCGTCGCGTTCTTCCAGCATCACCAGCATCGGCATGTCGGTGTAGCGACGCACATAGTCGGTGAAATACTGGCTTGGGTTGTCGAGGTGGAATTCACGCAGCATTACGTGGCCCATCGCCAGCGCCATTGCCGCATCGGTGCCCTGTTTCGGTGCCAGCCACAGATCGCACAGTTTGGCGATTTCAGCGTAGTCTGGTGTGACGGCAACAGTTTTGGTCCCTTTGTAACGCACTTCAGTAAAGAAGTGAGCATCCGGGGTACGCGTCTGCGGTACGTTTGACCCCCAGGCGATGATGTAGCTGGAGTTGTACCAGTCAGCAGATTCCGGTACGTCAGTTTGCTCGCCCCAGGTTTGCGGAGACGCAGGAGGCAAGTCGCAGTACCAGTCGTAGAAGCTTAAGCAAGTACCGCCAATCAGCGAGAGATAGCGTGCACCCGATGCGTAAGAAACCATCGACATTGCCGGAATTGGCGAGAAACCAGCAACACGGTCCGGGCCGTAGTTTTTGATGGTGTAAACGTTAGATGCGGCGATCAGTTCGTTCACCTCCTGCCAGGAAGAACGAACAAATCCACCGCGTCCACGCGCCTGCTTAAAGCTTTTCGCTTTATCGGCGTCTTCAATGATAGAAGCCCATGCCTCAACCGGATCGCTATGCAGCGCCTTCGCTTCACGCCACATTTTCATCAGGCGTTTGCGCATCATCGGGTATTTCAGGCGGTTGGCACTGTAAAGATACCAGGAGTAGCTGGCACCGCGCGGGCAGCCGCGAGGTTCATGGTTTGGCAGATCCGGACGGGTACGCGGATAGTCAGTCTGCTGGGTTTCCCAGGTGACCAGACCGTTTTTGACGTAGATTTTCCAGCTGCAGGAGCCGGTGCAGTTTACCCCGTGGGTAGAGCGGACGATTTTGTCATGCTGCCAACGCTGGCGATATCCATCCTCCCAGTCACGGTTGGTATTGAGAAGCTGGCCATGCCCATCGGCAAAGGTTTCACCCTTCTGTTTGAAGTAGCGAAACCGGTCCAGGAATTTACTCATCGGTTTTCTCCTGTGGGAGCCTGTCGGCCCTCTGATAAATCGACATTGCTAATGTTTAAGGGCAAGGTAACGCTCTGAAACAGCGTGGGAATTGATAACGATCAAGTGTGATGGGGATGAAAAATAAAGTAAATTCCTAAGATACCCCTTTAGGATAATTAACAGTTAAAGCATAACATGCTGTAAATTAAGACGTTTTATACCTGTAGTTATTTAAAGCATGAAGATTTTTATGCAGATGGGTATTAAGGAGTATTCCCCATGGGTAACATATTAATGGCTCTTAATGAAATCCGGCGAATAAGCCATATAACATTAGTATGTTGTAACTAAATAACGCATAAAAAAAGCGCGACATCATGCCGCGCAAAGGATAATCAAATATTTTACTCTATATAATTCGGTTTACAGGAAGGCGGCAAGTGAATGAATCCCAGGAGCTTACTAAAGTAAGTGACTGGGGTGAATGAACGCAGCCGCAGCACATGTAACCCGAAGTATGACGAGTAACGGTTTATTTTTTAGAATGCCGACCATATACCGCCCAGGTAATCACTACGCAGGCGATATAGAAAATCAAAAATACCTTCATTGCGCCGACTGGCGAACCCGTTAATGCCAGCGAGCTAC
The DNA here is from genome assembly GCF_012584495.1 of Escherichia sp. SCLE84. NCBI lineage: Bacteria > Pseudomonadati > Pseudomonadota > Gammaproteobacteria > Enterobacterales > Enterobacteriaceae > Escherichia > Escherichia sp. SCLE84. The sequence continues at coordinate 993,736 of NZ_CP051430.1, forward strand.
CAAACGCTTTCGGGATAAAGAAGCCACCAATAGCGCCAATCGCAGAGATGAAACCCAGCGCCGCTGCCGTGTCGGTTGCCGCTTCACGCATCGCACGTTCGTCAGAACCCCCTTCTGCTTTCACGCGATCCATTGTCAGTTTACGGAAGATCACTGAAATCATCTGGAAAGTGGAACCACTACCCAGCCCAGCTGTCAGGAACAGCGCCAGGAAGACCGCGAAGAACGCCATGAAGCTTCCGCCCTGCCCGTCAGTCGGTAAGGTCAGGAACAGCAGGCCGCTGAAAATCGCCATCAGAATAAAGTTCACCAGCGTGACACGAGTTCCGCCCAGACGGTCAGATAATGCACCACCTGCAGAACGCGCCAGCGCACCAATAAACGGCCCGAAGAAAGCGTATTGCAGAATCTGAACATCCGGGAACTGCGTTTTTGACAGCATTGCAAAGCCCGCGGAGAAGCCGATGAAGGAGCCGAAGGTTGCCAGATACAGCAGGCTCATAATCCACAGATGACCCCGTTTGAGTACCGGCAACTGCTCCTTGATGGAGGCTTTCGAGGTAGCAAGATCGTTCATGCCAAACCACGCCGCAATAGTGAAGATGGCAAGGAACGGCACCCATATCCAGGACGCATTCGCCAGATACAGCTCAGTCCCATCCGGCTGTTTGACGCCCTGGCTACCAAATACTGCGAAAATCGACAGTGATACCACCAGCGGAGCAACCAACTGCATGACGCTGACGCCCATGTTGCCCAGACCACCATTCAGACCCAGCGCGCCACCCTGCTTCTGTTTCGGAAAGAAGAAGCTGATGTTTGCCATACTGGAGGCGAAGTTCGCGCCAGCAAAGCCGCATAGCAGAGAGATGATGATGAAGACGCTATAAGGCGTGGAGGTATCCTGCACGGCAAAACCCAGCCAGACGCAAGGAATAATCAGAATACCGGTGCTGAACGCCGTCCAGCGACGACCACCGAAGATAGGAACCATAAAGGAGTATGGAACACGTAATAACGCGCCAGAAACCGAAGGCAGCGCAGTCAACATAAATAGCTGATCGGTCGTAAAATTAAAGCCGACTTTCGGTAGGTTCACCGCAACAGCGCTGAACAACATCCATACGCAAAACGCCAGCAGCAGACAGGGAACGGAAATCCACAGGTTGCGGCTGGCAATACGTTGACCGCGTTGTTGCCAGAACGCAGGATCTTCCGGTCGCCAATCTGTAATGACAGCTCCAGTAGCCCTTTCGGGGGCGGATGAGTGACTCATAGACACCTCTGATACTCGTTTCGATGTCTGCCACCTTAGTGTCTGTAGCTAAAGGCAATTTGATGTAAATCAAACGATAAGATAACTTTATCTATCATTGATATTTATCATTACCCATAGTGAGTACAGTGATTTCATAAAAATTATGAGATTTTTCACGGTGCTGTAGAATCCCTACCCTTACCGATGTAAAGCGACTAACCACACGGCAAATAAGGAGTAACTCTTTCCAGGTATGGGTATACTTCAGCCAATAGCCGAGAATACTGCCATTCCAGAATGTATCGTCACATTCATTAAGGTTATTGCTCATTTAAAGCCTGAAGGAAGAGGTTTACATGCTTAAACGTTGTCTCTCTCCGCTCACCCTGGTTAATCAGGTTGCGCTTATTGTGTTGCTTTCTACTGCTATTGGACTGGCAGGGATGGCGGTTTCTGGCTGGCTGGTGCAAGGCGTTCAGGGCAGCGCCCATGCGATCAACAAAGCGGGATCGCTGCGCATGCAAAGTTACCGTCTGTTGGCAGCAGTGCCATTAAGCGAGAAAGACAAGCCCTTAATTAAAGAGATGGAACAAACGGCATTTAGCGCCGAGTTGACTCGAGCAGCAGAACGAGACGGACAACTGGCGCAATTACAGGGTTTACAAGATTACTGGCGTAATGAACTGATCCCTGCGTTGATGCGTGCACAAAACCGAGAAACGGTGTCAGCGGATGTCAGCCAGTTTGTTGCCGGGCTTGATCAACTGGTATCTGGTTTTGACCGCACCACGGAAATGCGCATCGAGACAGTGGTACTGGTCCATCGGGTAATGGCGGTATTTATGGCACTTTTACTGGTGTTCACTATTATCTGGTTGCGGGCGCGACTGCTACAACCGTGGCGGCAACTGCTGGCAATGGCGAGTGCCGTCAGTCATCGCGATTTTACCCAACGCGCAAACATCAGCGGGCGCAACGAAATGGCGATGCTTGGAACTGCGTTGAACAATATGTCTGCAGAACTGGCCGAAAGTTATGCCGTACTTGAGCAGCGGGTTCAGGAGAAAACCGCCGGGCTGGAGCATAAAAATCAGATCCTCTCTTTTTTATGGCAGGCTAACCGCCGTTTGCATTCCCAAGCCCCGCTGTGTGAACGCCTGTCACCTGTACTCAACGGCTTACAGAATTTAACCCTGCTACGTGATATCGAACTGCGGGTTTATGATACTGATGATGAAGAGAATCATCAGGAGTTTACCTGCCAACCAGATATGACTTGTGATGATAAAGGCTGCCAGCTCTGCCCGCGCGGCGTATTACCTGTTGGTGATCGCGGCACAACCCTGAAGTGGCGGCTGGCTGACTCTCATACGCAGTACGGTATTTTGCTGGCGACCCTGCCGCAGGGGCGTCATCTTAGCCATGATCAACAACAACTGGTGGATACCCTGGTTGAACAACTCACCGCCACGCTGGCGCTGGATCGCCATCAGGAACGTCAGCAACAGTTGATCGTGATGGAAGAGCGTGCCACCATTGCGCGCGAACTGCATGATTCTATTGCCCAATCTCTCTCTTGCATGAAGATGCAGGTGAGTTGTTTACAGATGCAGGGCGATGCGCTGCCAGAAAGCAGCCGCGAACTGTTAAGTCAGATCCGTAACGAACTGAATGCATCCTGGGCGCAGTTGCGTGAATTGCTCACCACATTCCGCTTGCAGCTCACCGAGCCTGGATTACGTCCGGCGCTGGAGGCGAGTTGCGAAGAGTACAGCGCCAAATTTGGCTTCCCGGTGAAGCTGGATTATCAATTGCCGCCTCGCCTGGTGCCTTCGCATCAGGCAATCCACTTGTTGCAAATTGCCCGTGAGGCATTAAGTAACGCCCTCAAACACTCGCAAGCGAGTGAAGTCGTGGTGACGGTGGCGCAAAACGATAATCAGGTCAAACTGACCGTCCAGGATAACGGCTGCGGCGTGCCTGAAAATGCCATCCGCAGCAATCACTACGGCATGATAATAATGCGCGACCGTGCGCAAAGTTTACGAGGCGATTGCCGCGTCCGCCGTCGTGAATCAGGTGGCACCGAAGTGGTGGTCACCTTTATTCCCGAAAAAACTTTCACAGACGTCCAAGGAGATACCCATGAGTAATCAGGAACCGGCTACTATCCTGCTGATTGACGATCACCCGATGCTGCGAACTGGCGTAAAACAGCTTATCAGTATGGCACCAGATATCACCGTGGTTGGCGAAGCGAGTAATGGCGAACAGGGTATTGAACTGGCGGAGTCTCTTGATCCCGATCTGATCCTGTTAGATCTCAATATGCCCGGCATGAACGGTCTGGAAACGCTGGATAAACTGCGCGAAAAGTCCCTCTCAGGGCGCATTGTGGTATTCAGCGTCTCTAACCATGAAGAAGATGTGGTCACCGCACTGAAACGCGGCGCGGATGGTTATCTGTTAAAAGATATGGAACCGGAAGATCTGCTGAAAGCATTGCATCAGGCAGCTGCTGGCGAAATGGTATTAAGCGAAGCATTAACGCCTGTTCTGGCCGCCAGCTTGCGCGCTAACCGTGCCACTACTGAGCGCGATGTTAACCAGTTAACCCCACGCGAGCGCGATATTCTCAAGCTGATTGCCCAGGGTTTGCCGAACAAGATGATTGCCCGCCGCCTGGATATCACCGAAAGCACAGTAAAAGTGCACGTCAAGCACATGCTGAAGAAAATGAAGCTCAAGTCTCGCGTGGAAGCAGCGGTATGGGTGCATCAGGAGCGCATTTTCTGATTACGGTTCCCAGCGCAGTTCGTCGTTTGACAATGCATCGAACGGTTCGACAAGCGTTAGCGTGATCTCATTGGAGGAGACACGCTGCCCCTGGTTATCTTCCACCACCACCGACAATCGCCAGTGATTGCTTGCCCCTTCCCCGTTCTGCCAGTCAGGCATGATCAGCGTCCAGCCCTCCGCGCTGTTGGCTTGTGCGCCCGGCGTCAAACTTAATATCTGCGTATCGCCCTGCCAAATCAGTTGCCGAATACCGTAACGACTGCGGATTTGTAATTTCAGCGGCACTGTTTCGCCAGGTTTTAGATCCCACGGCGGTGTCGCCAGAAACACCGTTAACGTTTTTCGCTGTCGGTACTCAAGAGTCGGTAGATTATTTCGCTGCGGATTGTCATAGCGACTACCACGTAACGACTGACTTTCGGCAACCTCACCCGCAGAAAGTTGTTTTTTGAGCGGTACACCAAAGCGGTAATTAAGATTCAGCCCGAGGTTATTTTGATTCTCGCCACTTTCACCCTGTTTATGCTGGGCCGTCACAGTGACTAATGGCACAGGGGTGTAATTTAATCCCAGACTCAACGCGACGGGATTGTGATAACCCGTACCAGAGTTAAACAAATCAACACGATCACCAAAATACTGTTCTACGCTGACACTGGTATTGAGGTGTTGATAGAACGGCATGCGCATCCGGGCTGTCAGGTCATACCCGCGCGCCATCCGTTGTTCCTGCGTGGCTGTCTGTTCATGCCATGCAGCAAACGGTTGATAAAAGTTTGCCGATAGTCGAAAATATTCGCCCCACGCTTCGGCACCAAAGCCCGCTCGCTGAAGATTTTCGTCCAGCAAGTTGTCATAAAAAGTGTTATAACCCACCAGCCAGTTGCCGCGCGCCCAGCGTTGCCCAACGCCCACATTGCTCACCAACCCATCATCCTGCTGAGTAAGACCAAGCTGGCTCCAGGTGAGATAACGATCATTATCTTGTAACGGCACAAACCAGCTTCCACGACTGCCGGTGAAATGTCCTTCGTTATCCACTTTGACGTCAACACTGGCATTTCCCCACGGTGATAGCCAGGACTCTACGTGCTGATTAACCTGTTGACTAAGCGCGTCGCGGACTTTTCCCAATGCGAAAGCTTTTGCCTGCTCGCCAGTATCCAGCCCGTTATCATTCATACTGGTTTCGCCGAAATCTTTCACAATTTCAGCAAAGTGTTTTTCCCCATCATGATTTTCGGGAGCCATGCCTAAATCCGGCAGACCATCATTGTTATTATCAAAGGGATTTGCCGCTTTTTGCTCGAAGGTAGATTGTGCGTTAGCTGTACCGCCTGCTACAAGCAAGAGTAAATAAAACGGGATAATGCGAGGAACGAAACGGCTCAAAACGTCGGTAACTTCCGGTAATAATGAAAAACCATAGCCTTAAAGAATAACGATTACTGGCAACTTTTGTCGTATTTTCTCGCGCTTTCAGGAAAATCCTTAAAAATGTGACCGATTGGTCAGACGCTGCAGAAGCAGTAAGATAGAAGATGAGTGTCTAATTCCCTGAATACAGGAGTAAATAATGCAAAAAATCGTGATCGTTGCCAATGGCGCACCTTACGGGAGCGAATCCTTGTTTAACAGCTTGCGGCTGGCCATTGCGTTACGAGAGCAGGAGAGCAATCTGGATCTGCGTCTGTTCCTCATGTCTGATGCGGTCACAGCCGGGTTGCGCGGGCAAAAACCAGGGGAAGGCTACAACATTCAGCAAATGCTGGAGATCCTTACCGCTCAGAATGTACCGGTGAAATTGTGCAAAACCTGTACCGACGGGCGCGGGATTAGTACACTTCCTCTGATTGATGGGGTGGAAATCGGTACTCTTGTGGAACTGGCGCAATGGACGCTGTCAGCCGATAAAGTGCTCACATTTTAATGTTTGAGGGGGCGTCTGACGCCCCACTATGCGGGAAGTTTACTCAGGCGAATCCCGGACGTAACACACCATCCGGAAAATTCTCCGCCAGCAGTTTTTTTACCGATACCAGCAAATCATTCAGCCCATCGTCCTGCATTCCCAGTTTGATAAGCTCCTGTTCCAGTGAAAACAGGTATTGTGCGTTGGTTCCCAGCGGACCGCTCGCCGCCGCAATCAACGGCGCGATGACCTGAGCGCGAGTATCAGATTCATATTCTGGATGTCGCGGATCCATAATAAACACAATGGCGTTTACTGTGCGTCCATCATCAAGATCAAGCTGACACCAGGTTGGCAGATAACAGCCGGTAATCATCTCTCGCTTCCACAACAAGGTTAGTTCCTGCTCCAGCGTCTCTTCTGGCAGTCGATAGGCGACGCCTGTGGTGCGTCCGCCCTCTTTCAGTGCAAGCATCCGTCCCGGCTGGTGCGCAGTCCCGCGCCCGGCGGTCAGGCGCAGGCAAAATGCGCGATGCCATCCAACCAGTGTACCGGTGCACGATTCGGTAAACTCCAGTGCCGGATTCCACATCAACGATCCATAGCCGAAGATCCACACCGGTTCCTCATCAGGTCGACAAGCCAGCGTCGCCGCCAGCGAAGCCGCCCGTTGTTCTGCTGACCATAAGAGTGATTCTTCAATGGCACCAAATGCCGTTTTACAATCGGCATTCATCAAGAAATCACGCGTTATCACCTTACACCTCCGCCACTGCATACTTCCCTGCGACAACTTTTTGGTGTCTTCCGGACATTTTTACTGCTCATTTTGAAACCACTAACGGGACAATATGCAATCCACGGACCACTTGCAAGGCAACACCGCACGAATAGCTTTAACTAAGCTACCGGTTTTACGATTTTTTATGCCATTTATCATCATCCCCTTTGGCATATTCATGCTTCACAGCAGCCCAGGCCACTTTATGCGCGGTTTCTTCGCGACTGGCGTCATCACGCCGATCGTCTTTATCTTTATATTGATCCCATGCGCTGTTGAACGCTTCTTTATAGATATCCTGGGCATGAGACGGTAGAACGTGCTTTACGCTTTCCGGCAGATCGCTTTTCGTTTTATACGGCATCGTTGACTCCTTTTACAAAGTTGAACATTAAGTGTGGTCAACAATATCTACTCTTGCCAAAACATAAGAAGTTTCATGTCAGACTCTTCTTAAGAAACGCTAAAACAAACATTGTCTAAACGTAATACTTATTTTTATGCCCCAATGAGTAAAAAATCGACAGCGGGGTAAAAATTCGTAAAATGTTACCGATATCCAGACACTTTCTGTTATTTTCCCTACCTATTTTTTACATTTTCGATAAATTCATCTGCAAAGGGATAACCATAATGTCAAATGCTCAAGAGGCGGTAAAAACCCGCCACAAGGAGACTTCGCTTATTTTCCCGGTTCTGGCGCTGGTAGTGCTGTTCCTGTGGGGAAGTAGCCAGACACTACCAGTGGTCATTGCCATCAATCTTCTTGCGCTTATTGGTATTTTAAGTAGCGCCTTTAGTGTTGTCCGTCATGCGGACGTATTAGCCCATCGCCTGGGAGAACCTTACGGTTCGCTTATTCTTAGCCTTTCAGTGGTTATTCTTGAAGTCAGTTTGATTTCAGCTTTAATGGCAACCGGCGACGCCGCGCCAACGCTAATGCGTGATACGCTCTATTCAATCATTATGATTGTTACCGGTGGGCTGGTTGGCTTTTCATTATTGTTGGGCGGTCGTAAGTTTGCCACCCAATATATGAATCTGTTTGGTATCAAGCAGTATTTAATTGCGCTGTTCCCCCTGGCGATAATCGTACTGGTATTTCCAATGGCTCTGCCTGCGGCGAATTTTTCAACCGGTCAGGCGTTACTGGTAGCATTAATTTCTGCGGCAATGTATGGCGTATTTTTGCTGATCCAGACCAAAACGCATCAAAGTTTGTTTGTCTACGAGCACGAAGATGACAGTGATGACGATGACCCGCATCACGGTAAACCGTCTGCCCATAGCAGCGTGTGGCATGCTATCTGGTTGATTATCCATCTGATTGCCGTTATTGCAGTCACCAAAATGAATGCCAGCCCGCTGGAGACATTGCTCGACAGCATGAATGCCCCTGTCGCCTTTACTGGCTTCCTGGTGGCTCTGTTGATTCTGTCGCCGGAAGGTTTAGGTGCGTTAAAAGCAGTGTTGAACAACCAGGTCCAGCGCGCGATGAATCTGTTCTTTGGTTCAGTGTTAGCAACCATTTCGCTTACCGTACCTGTCGTCACGCTAATTGCCTTTATGACGGGTAACGAATTACAGTTTGCACTTGGTGCGCCAGAAATGGTGGTGATGGTGGCCTCTTTAGTGCTGTGCCATATCTCCTTCTCCACCGGACGTACTAACGTGCTCAATGGCGCAGCGCATCTGGCACTGTTTGCCGCCTATTTGATGACGATATTTGCCTGACAGTTATATCTCCTCCGATGACGGAAATCGGGGGAGATAAGATAAATTCCTGCTTATTGTATTTCTTCATACTACCTGGACAGCTCGTTAATCAGAATTGCGAGCCTGTACCACAACCTGCACGAAACCACTGCAACAGCTGTTGAAAAGCCGGAATGTACTCTTTATTGCAAACATTTCAGGGATGAAGTGAAGATGAATTGAGTCGTAGTATCCACACCAAGCCGGAATTATCCGGTGAGGCGCAATGTTGCGGGGGCTTTATCCCTGGTGGCATTGGTTGCTGGAAAGAGAAAACCCCCGCACGTTGAGAGGTAAAACCTGACAACAAAACGGGGGCTAATCTTGAAACCAGACACTTCAAGAATAGCCGCAAAATGTTGTCATTACAACAAGGCGGCTATATGACGCTCGCGCAGTTTGCCATGACTTTCTGGCACGACCTGGCAGCACCGATCCTGGCGGGGATTATTACCGCAGCGATTGTCAGCTGGTGGCGTAACCGGAAGTAAGGTGAAAACGGGCGTCAGGCTGCCGTGATGGCAATATGCGCCCGAAACCGGCCGCAGGGGTAACAGCCTGCGGCCATTTTTGTCTTTATCTCTTCCACAAGTAAATATTGGCAACCCGAGCTGGAAGCATCATCCAGAGTACTCATGAAACGACTGTAACAGCTGTTGAAAAACCGGAATGCACTCTTCATTGCAAACATTTCAGGGATGAAGTGAAGATGAATTGAGTCGTAGTATCCACACCAAGCCGGAATTATCCGGTGAGGCGCAATGTTGCGGGGGCTTTATCCCTGGTGGCATTGGTTGCTGGAAAGAGAAAACCCCCGCACGTTGAGAGGTAAAACCTGACAACAGAACGGGGGCTAATCTTGAACCATCAACAATTCAAGAATAGCCGCAAAATGTTGTCATTACAACAAGGCGGCTATATGACGCTCGCGAAGTTTGCCATGATTTTCTGGCACGACCTGGCAGCACCGATCCTGGCGGGGATTATTACCGCAGCGATTGTCGGCTGGTGGCGTAACCGGAAGTAAGGTGAAAACGGGCGTCAGGCTGCCGTGATGGCAATATGCGCCCGAAACCGGCCGCAGGGGTAACAGCCTGCGGCCATTTTTGTCTTTATCTCTTCCACAAGTAAATATTGGCAACCCGAGCTGGAAGCATCATCCAGAGCCCTCATGAAACGACTGTAACAGCTGTTGAAAAACCGGAATGCACTCTTCATTGCAAACATTTCAGGGATGAAGTGAAGATGAATTGAGACGTAGTATCCACATCAAGCCGGCGTTATCCGGTGAGGCGCAATGTTGCGGGGGCTTTATCCCTGGTGGCATTGGTTGCTGGAAAGAGAAAACCCCCGCACGTTGAGAGGTTTAACCTGACAACAGAACGGGGGCTAATCTTGAACCAGAACAATTCAAGAATAGCCGCAAAATGTTGTCATTACAACAAGGCGGCTATATGACGCTCGCGCAGTTTGCCATGATTTTCTGGCACGACCTGGCAGCACCGATCCTGGCGGGAATTATTACCGCAGCGATTGTCGGCTGGTGGCGTAACCGGAAGTAAGGTGAAAACGGGCGTCAGGCTGCCGTGATGGCAATATGCGCCCGAAACCGGCCGCAGGGGTAACAGCCTGCGGCCTTTTTTGTATTTGGCACCCATGAAAAAAGTCTTAACGCAGAACGCTAAGACTTTATTTTTCAAGCAAAAAAGATTACTTGCTGGTATCCAGTTCTTCGAAACCTTTCACCAGATCATCAATCGCTTTCATCTGCTTGAGGAACGGTTCCAGTTTAGCCAGCGGCAGCGCGGATGGACCATCACATTTCGCATGTTCCGGATCCGGATGCGCTTCAATAAACAGCCCCGCCAGACCTACCGCCATACCGGCTCGTGCCAGCTCAGCCACCTGAGCACGACGACCACCGGAAGCTGCGCCAAACGGATCGCGGCATTGCAGTGCGTGGGTCACGTCGAAAATCACCGGCGAGTTACCAGACACTTTCTTCATAATGCTGAAGCCCAGCATATCGACAACCAGGTTGTCATAGCCGAAGTTAGCACCACGATCGCAAAGAATCACTTTTTCGTTGCCACCTTCTTTGAATTTATCAACGATATTACCCATCTGTCCCGGGCTGACAAACTGTGGTTTCTTGACGTTAATTACCGCACCGGTTTTCGCCATGGCTTCAACCAGGTCAGTCTGGCGAGCAAGAAACGCCGGCAACTGAATCACATCCACGACATCAGCAACGGGCTGTGCCTGACTTGGTTCGTGAACGTCGGTGATAATTTTCACGCCAAAAGTCTGCTTCAACTCCTGGAAGATTTTCATCCCTTCTTCCATGCCCGGTCCACGATAAGAGTGGATGGAGGAGCGGTTGGCTTTGTCAAAAGAGGCTTTGAACACGTAAGGGATACCCAGTTTCTGGGTCACAGTTACGTAGTGCTCGCAAATGCGCATCGCCAGATCGCGAGATTCCAGCACGTTCATACCGCCAAACAGTACGAACGGCAGGTCATTTGCTACGTTGATGTCGCCAATGCTAACCACTTTTTGTTTCATAGGATCGCCTTAATCTTGAGTAAAATGTCGATTAATTAATGCAGCACAATATGTTTATGCGCGATGTTATTTATTTGCGCACGGATCATTTCGCTGATCGGGTCTTCCGGACACTGTTCAACGAAATAACTTAAATCGTTCAACGCAACGTGTTCGCAATCCAGTTGCGCATAAATCAACCCGCGATCGCGAATTTCATAGGGATCTTCAGGGTTGAATTGTAATAAAGCTTCGCTGGTGCGTAACGCCAGCTCCATCTGATTTTCTTCCATCAACGAGGCTTTGAGTGTATCCAGCAATTTGCGGATTACCTCAATGTTATCAGCTTCATCAAGGTCTTCATAAAACAGTTCCGCTGACGGGCTGATATTTCCCTTTAACCATACGTCCAGCATATGTTCGCTTAACGATTCACCGTTAAAAGGATTAATCAGCCAAATTTCGCCATCCGGACATTCAATGCGCAATATCAGCTGCGTAGGGAAAATCACCGGCAGCAGCGGCAAATCGAGACGATTCGCGACCCATAATAAAACCGCACCTAATGATACCGCACTGCCCTGTCGATTCTTTAACACCTGGTCCAGCCATAATGCATCGGAAAGACGATAAACGCCGCGTGAGGCTTTAAATCCCCAGTCGCCGTAAAACAGCGCGATCAGTTTTTCCAGCTGCTCTTCTAAAGGCAGAAGCTGGCTGATTTCTTCCTTCGCCAGACTAACGAGACGCTCCAGTTCGTCGTAGACATCTTGCGAGGGAAAATCGCGGCGGATTGCTTCGCAAGCCAGGATCATGCCTTCGCACAATGGCGCTTTATTAAATTCGAAATCAGCTAACGATCTCATGACTTACCCCAGTAACGGTACTTTTGTGGTGGCGAGTTTAATGATGATGTACAGCACCACCAACGCCAGCGGGAAGGCAATAATGCGCGCCTGCTGACTGTGCATACGACGATAATCGAGTGCAATAAAACCCAAAACGATATAAATGATAACTCCAAACAGCTTTTCAGTCAGCCACTGTGCCTGCCCGGAAAATGGCAGGATGTGCGCTTTAGCCATCAACGCAATGCCGCTTAACAATAACACCGTATCGACAACCGGCGGCACAATGCGCGTCCAGCGAGCAAATGCCTGTGGATGCTTCTGATAACGTAGCCAGAAACGTAAGGTTAATAGCCCAACAGAAAGCGCGATACTAATAAGATGAACACTAAGCAGTGTAGAAAAACTTGTCATTGATAATAGCGGCCGAGCGTTACGCGCTCGTTATCACCATAGTCACGGCAGGTTTCGACGTCATGATACCCCGCGAGGATAAATGCTTGTCGCACCGCTTCGCCCTGCTGCCAGCCATGTTCCAGAAGCAGAAAGCCGCCGGATACCAGCGCGTTACGCGACTGTTCGATGATATGCACGATGTCTGCCATTCCACTGTCTGCCGCAACCAGCGCAGTGAGCGGCTCAAAGCGGACATCGCCTTGTTGAAGATGTGGGTCCTGCTCGTCAATATACGGCGGATTGCTGACAATCATCGCAAACTGCTGCCCGGCTAGCGCGCTAAACCAGTCGCTTTGCAGAATGTGGATATTTTTGATCGCCAGATGCTGGGCATTACGTTGTGCCAGGGAGACAGCATCAGGCATACGATCTACAGCGATAATTTCGCAGTCCGGGCGCTCGCTAGCCAGCGCAAGCGCAATCGCCCCGGTACCCGTCCCGAGATCGAGAATACGGCAAGGTTGTTCAGGCAACCGCGCCAGTGCCTGCTCCACCAGACACTCCGTATCCGGGCGCGGAATTAAGGTCGCTGGCGAAACAAATAACGGCAACGACCAGAATTCTCGCACCCCGGTTAAATGAGCAATGGGTTCACCATCGCGACGACGTGTCAGTAGCGCATCAAGTTGCTGACATTGTTCGTCAGTCAGCTGCGTTTCACCAAAGGCCAGAATAAAAGTCCGCCCCCTGCCAGTGACATACTCCAATAAGATTTCAGCGTCACGGCGTGGGCTTTCGCTCGCCTGAAGTTGGCTTATTGCTTCACGTAACCAGTATTGATATTCCATTATTCCTGCTCGGACAACGCCGCCAGTTGGTCGGCCTGATGTTCCTGGATAATCGGTTCAATCAGCATATCCAGCTTACCTTCCATCACTTCATCCAGACGGTAGAGTGTCAGGTTGATGCGGTGATCGGTAACGCGCCCCTGCGGGAAGTTGTAAGTACGGTTACGGTCGCTGCGATCGCCACTCCCCAGCAGGTTACGACGGGTAGACGCTTCGGCCTGTTGCCGTTTTGCCATTTCTGCAGCGTGGATACGAGCACCAAGTACAGAAAGTGCCTTCGCTTTGTTTTTATGTTGTGAACGTTCATCCTGACATTCAACAACAATCCCGGTCGGCAAGTGAGTAATACGAATTGCCGAATCGGTGGTGTTAACGTGCTGACCACCCGCCCCTGACGAGCGGAAAGTATCAATGCGTAAATCTGCTGGGTTGATGTCCGGCAGTTCTGCGTCAGGCAGTTCTGGCATTACCGCAACGGTACAAGCAGAAGTATGAATACGACCCTGCGATTCCGTAGCAGGAACACGCTGCACGCGATGACCGCCAGATTCAAATTTCAGACGACCATACACACCATCACCGCTAATTTTGGCGATGATCTCTTTATAACCACCATGTTCACCCTCGCTGGCGCTCATGATTTCTACCCGCCAGCGGCGGGCTTCGGCGTAACGGCTGTACATACGGAACAGATCGCCTGCGAACAGCGCCGCTTCGTCGCCGCCGGTTCCGGCTCGGACTTCGAGGAAGGCGTTACGTTCGTCATCAGGATCTTTTGGCAGTAACAGAACCTGTAATTGCTGTTCCAGTTGCTCGCTTTTTTCTTTAGCTTCGCGCAGTTCATCCTGCGCCATCTCACGCATTTCAGGATCATCGAGCATCATCTGTGCGGTTTCGATATCTTCCTGAACCTGTTGCCAGTCGGTAAAACAGCGCGAAACATCACTTAACTGCGCATATTCGCGTGATAATGCGCGAAAACGTTCCTGGTCGGCGATAGTTTGCGCGTCACCCAGCAACGCCTGAACTTCTTCATGGCGTTCATGCAGGGCTTCCAGTTTGGCAACGATAGAAGGCTTCATAGGCGTAAATGCACCCTGTAAAAAAAGAAAATGATGTACTGCTACTCCAGCCCGAGGCTGTCGCGCAGAATATTCAGGCGTTCGTTATCCCCGTCACGGGCGGCCTGTTGAAGTGATTTCGTTGGCGCATGGATCAAGCGGTTAGTCAGTTTCCATGCCAGATCCTGCATAATGGCTTGCGCGTCGCCGCCCTGCTCAAGGGCCGCTAACGCTTTGGCGGTTAACTCATCGCGAACGTGCTCTGCCTGGCTGCGATACTCGCGAATGGTTTCGCTGGCGCTTTGTGCTCGCAGCCACGCCATAAATTCGCTGGTTTCCTGAGCGACAATAGTTTCCGCCTCAACCGCTGCGGCTTTACGCTGCGCCAGGTTGTGCGAAATGATGCTTTGCAGATCGTCCACACTATAAAGATAAGCATTCGCCAGTTTGCCAACTTCCGGCTCAACATCGCGCGGAACGGCAATATCCACCAACAGCATTGGTTGGTTGCGACGGCTTTTTAATGCGCGCTCCACCATGCCTTTCCCGATAATCGGTAACGGGCTGGCGGTGGAACTGATGATGATATCGGCTTCGCGCAGACGTTCGTCGATCTCACTCAGGGCAATCACTTCCGCGCCAACTTCATCTGCCAGAATTTGGGCACGTTCGCGAGTGCGGTTGGCGATAATCATCTTCTGTACTTTATGTTCGCGCAGATGACGCGCTACCAGCTCGATGGTTTCGCCCGCGCCTACCAGCAACACTGTGACCGTAGAGAGCGATTCAAAGATCTGCCGCGCCAGCGTACAAGCCGCAAAAGCGACAGACACAGCACTGGCACCGATATCTGTTTCAGTGCGAACGCGTTTCGCGACAGAGAAAGATTTCTGGAACATGCGTTCCAGTTCGCTGGCCTTCATATGACCTTTTTGCGAATCGGCAAACGCTTTTTTAACCTGACCGAGGATCTGCGGCTCCCCAAGAACCAGTGAATCCAGGCCGCTGGCAACACGCATTAAATGGCTAACCGCGTCGTTATCCTGATGCCAGTAGAGGCTTTTACGCAGATCTTCTTCATTAAGATTGTGATAATCGCAAAGCCAGCGGATTAACGCCTCTTGCAGGTTATCCTGCTCTTCAACGCTAAGATAAAGTTCCGTGCGGTTGCACGTCGACAGCACCACGCCGCCCTGCACCATCGGCTGCGCAAGCAGGCTGTCAAGCGCCTGATCGAGCTTATCCGGCGAAAACGATACACGTTCTCGCAGCGATACAGGTGCCGTTTTATGGTTGATACCGAGTGCTAAAAGGGTCATGTCTGCGGGAAATAATACCAACGTTGATAGGGTTAGTCTGCTTGCATCATACAGGATGCGTAAGATCAATAAAAGAGAGCGCCCCCTTTTGGAGTAATTGCCGAAAGCCGTTAGATTCTGGCAATTAAGACAACTTGAACATAGACGATAGCGGACGGTAACGCTAGCATTAAGGGTTATAACTGCAACGTATCTCAAGGACTTGTCATCACTATGCCCCTGCCCGATTTTCGTCTTATCCGCCTGCTACCGCTGGCTGCTCTTGTGCTTACTGCCTGTTCCGTTACCACGCCCAAAGGTCCTGGCAAAAGCCCGGATTCGCCACAATGGCGTCAGCATCAGCAAGACGTGCGCAATCTTAATCAGTATCAGACTCGCGGCGCGTTCGCTTATATTTCTGACCAACAAAAAGTGTACGCCCGCTTTTTCTGGCAGCAAACCGGCCAGGATCGCTACCGTCTGCTGCTCACTAACCCATTGGGCAGCACGGAACTGGAGCTGAATGCTCAACCGGGTAACGTGCAGTTAGTCGACAATAAAGGTCAGCGTTATACCGCCGATGACGCCGAAGAGATGATTGGCAAATTGACCGGAATGCCAATTCCGCTCAACAGCTTGCGCCAGTGGATTTTAGGTTTACCGGGTGATGCAACCGACTACAAACTGGACGACCAGTACCGCCTGAGCGAAATTACCTACAGCCAGAATGGCAAAAACTGGAAGGTTGTTTATGGTGGTTATGACACCAAAACGCAACCTGCGATGCCAGCCAATATGGAACTCACCGACGGTGGTCAACGCATCAAGTTAAAAATGGATAACTGGATAGTGAAATAATGCGGACACAGTGGCCCTCTCCGGCAAAACTTAATCTGTTTTTATACATTACCGGTCAGCGTGCGGATGGTTACCACACGCTGCAAACGCTGTTTCAGTTTCTTGATTACGGCGACACCATCAGCATTGAGCTTCGTGACGATGGGGATATTCGTCTGTTAACGCCCGTTGAAGGCGTGGAACATGAAGATAACCTGATCGTTCGCGCAGCGCGGTTGTTGATGAAAACTGCGGCAGACAGCGGGCGTCTTCCGACGGGAAGCGGTGCGAATATCAGCATTGACAAGCGTTTGCCGATGGGCGGCGGTCTCGGCGGTGGTTCATCCAATGCCGCGACGGTCCTGGTGGCATTAAATCATCTCTGGCAATGCGGGCTAAGCATGGATGAGCTGGCGGAAATGGGGCTGACGCTGGGCGCAGATGTTCCTGTCTTTGTTCGGGGGCATGCCGCGTTTGCCGAAGGCGTTGGTGAAATACTAACGCCGGTGGATCCGCCAGAGAAGTGGTATCTGGTGGCGCACCCTGGTGTAAGTATTCCGACTCCGGTGATTTTTAAAGATCCTGAACTCCCGCGCAATACGCCAAAAAGGTCAATAGAAACGTTGCTAAAATGTGAATTCAGCAATGATTGCGAGGTTATCGCAAGAAAACGTTTTCGCGAGGTTGATGCGGTGCTTTCCTGGCTGTTAGAATACGCCCCGTCGCGCCTGACTGGGACAGGGGCCTGTGTCTTTGCTGAATTTGATACAGAGTCTGAAGCCCGCCAGGTGCTAGAGCAAGCCCCGGAATGGCTCAATGGCTTTGTGGCGAAAGGCGTTAATCTTTCCCCATTGCACAGAGCCATGCTTTAAGCCGGGCAAGCTGAGTTTCGGTGACAACGTCACCTTGTTCCAGACGTTGCATCGCGCTCTTTAATACACCGCCTGGAAAGGATCATGCCTGGCCCGCACAGTTTTCGGCAGATTCTTTCCACCAATGGACGCATGCCTGAGGTTCTTCTCGTGCCTGATATGAAGCTTTTTGCTGGTAACGCCACCCCGGAACTAGCACAACGTATTGCCAACCGCCTGTACACTTCACTCGGCGACGCCGCTGTAGGTCGCTTTAGCGATGGCGAAGTCAGCGTACAAATTAATGAAAATGTACGCGGTGGTGATATTTTCATCATCCAGTCCACTTGTGCCCCTACTAACGACAACCTGATGGAATTAGTCGTTATGGTTGATGCCCTGCGTCGTGCTTCCGCAGGTCGTATCACCGCTGTTATCCCCTACTTTGGCTATGCGCGCCAGGACCGTCGCGTCCGTTCCGCTCGTGTACCAATCACTGCGAAAGTGGTTGCAGACTTCCTCTCCAGCGTCGGTGTTGACCGTGTGCTGACAGTGGATCTGCACGCTGAACAGATTCAGGGTTTCTTCGACGTTCCGGTTGATAACGTATTTGGTAGCCCGATCCTGCTGGAAGACATGCTGCAGCTGAATCTGGATAACCCAATTGTGGTTTCTCCGGACATCGGCGGCGTTGTGCGTGCCCGCGCTATCGCTAAGCTGCTGAACGATACCGATATGGCAATCATTGACAAACGTCGTCCGCGTGCGAACGTTTCCCAGGTGATGCATATCATCGGTGACGTTGCAGGTCGTGACTGCGTACTGGTCGATGATATGATCGACACTGGCGGTACGCTGTGTAAAGCTGCTGAAGCTCTGAAAGAACGTGGTGCTAAACGTGTATTTGCGTACGCGACTCACCCGATCTTCTCTGGCAACGCAGCGAACAACCTGCGTAACTCTGTAATTGATGAAGTCGTTGTCTGCGATACCATTCCGCTGAGCGATGAAATCAAATCACTGCCGAACGTGCGTACTCTGACCCTGTCAGGTATGCTGGCCGAAGCGATTCGTCGTATCAGCAACGAAGAATCGATCTCTGCCATGTTCGAACACTAATCGAACCCGGCTCAAAGACCCGCTGCGGCGGGTTTTTTTGTCTGTAATATCCATTTGTATGACCTATGCCTCCTTCACCTGCCATTTAGTTGACAGATGATGCGCTCACGGATGAAACATTATTGTGAACAAAATATTTTCCTCACATGTGATGCCTTTCCGCGCTCTGATCGACGCTTGCTGGAAAGAAAAATATACTGCCGCACGGTTTACCCGTGACCTGATTGCCGGGATAACCGTCGGGATTATTGCTATCCCGCTGGCGATGGCGTTGGCTATTGGTAGTGGTGTGGCACCCCAGTACGGTTTATATACCGCAGCTGTTGCGGGGATTGTCATTGCTCTGACGGGTGGGTCACGCTTTAGCGTTTCCGGTCCGACTGCGGCATTTGTGGTAATTCTCTATCCCGTGTCGCAACAGTTTGGACTGGCAGGACTGCTGGTTGCGACCTTGCTGTCGGGGATCTTTTTGATTCTGATGGGTCTGGCACGCTTTGGTCGCCTGATTGAGTATATTCCGGTTTCCGTCACCTTAGGTTTCACCTCGGGTATCGGGATCACCATCGGTACCATGCAGATTAAAGATTTTCTCGGTCTGCAAATGGCCCATGTCCCGGAACATTATCTACAAAAAGTCGGCGCATTATTTATGGCGCTGCCGACCATTAATGTGGGTGATGCTGCCATTGGCATTGTGACGCTAGGTATTCTTGTTTTTTGGCCGCGTCTGGGCATTCGTTTACCCGGTCACCTTCCGGCCTTGCTGGCTGGTTGCGCGGTGATGGGGATTGTTAACCTGCTCGGCGGACATGTTGCTACCATCGGTTCGCAATTCCACTACGTCCTGGCCGATGGTTCTCAGGGTAACGGTATTCCGCAACTGCTGCCGCAACTGGTGCTGCCGTGGGATCTGCCTAATTCAGAATTCACGCTAACCTGGGATTCTATTCGCACACTGCTGCCTGCGGCATTCTCAATGGCAATGCTCGGCGCAATCGAATCTCTGCTCTGCGCCGTGGTACTGGATGGTATGACCGGGACGAAACACAAGGCGAACAGCGAACTGGTTGGACAGGGACTGGGGAATATTATCGCTCCGTTCTTTGGTGGTATTACCGCTACAGCTGCCATCGCGCGTTCTGCCGCTAACGTCCGTGCCGGGGCAACTTCCCCTATCTCAGCGGTGATCCACTCTATTCTGGTTATTCTTGCCCTGCTGGTACTGGCACCGCTGCTCTCCTGGCTGCCGCTTTCCGCTATGGCAGCCCTGCTGTTGATGGTGGCGTGGAACATGAGTGAAGCGCATAAAGTGGTCGACTTGCTGCGTCATGCACCGAAAGATGACATCATTGTCATGCTGCTGTGCATGTCGCTGACCGTGCTGTTTGATATGGTTATTGCCATCAGCGTGGGGATTGTTCTGGCATCGTTGCTGTTTATGCGCCGTATCGCCCGTATGACTCGTCTGGCGCCGGTAGCAGTAGACGTTCCTGATGATGTGCTGGTCTTGCGTGTTATTGGCCCGCTGTTTTTCGCGGCGGCTGAAGGTCTGTTCACCGACCTGGAATCACGTCTGGAAGGAAAACGGATTGTTATTCTGAAGTGGGATGCCGTTCCGGTGCTTGATGCTGGTGGTCTTGATGCGTTCCAGCGTTTTGTGAAGCGTCTGCCCGAAGGATGTGAACTGCGCGTGTGCAACGTGGAATTCCAGCCACTGCGCACTATGGCTCGCGCAGGCATTCAACCGATCCCGGGACGCCTCGCGTTCTTCCCGAATCGTCGCGCGGCGATGGCGGATTTATAAGTACGAGATTGACCAGTCAGCGCAAACTGACTGGTCAGCAAACTGCATTATTTGTTAGCTATGACGGCGATTATCGCTACGGCGGCAACGTTTGTCATAGTGGCGAACCCACCAGTAACGGTCGCACACCTGTTCATGCCCGCCAACACGGGCACCCGCCAGCCAGAGAATGGCACCGACGAAAATACTTAGCACTGCACCATGTGCGAAATACTGGGGCATATTAAACTGTGGTAACTGGTTGAGGATTGAATACCCCACGCCGACCACCATTACCACCAGACCCAACCCCATGAGCACGTTACCGAGTAACGAAGCGTTTTTGCGTTTCATATGTCACCTCCGGAACTTTCTGGGTTGTAACAGGGAATACCCCTCTTCCTTATGTGTAAAGTATAGACAACACCCTGTGGGTTATGTGCGGGCGTGATC
Source organism: Escherichia sp. SCLE84 (assembly GCF_012584495.1). Taxonomy (NCBI): domain Bacteria; kingdom Pseudomonadati; phylum Pseudomonadota; class Gammaproteobacteria; order Enterobacterales; family Enterobacteriaceae; genus Escherichia; species Escherichia sp. SCLE84. The sequence goes on from NZ_CP051430.1 coordinate 1,014,279, forward strand.
ACAATTACAACCCTTATTTCAACAAAACTTTACAAATAAACGCCTGAACACCTTGACTTTCTAATAGTCCACTCAGGCAATTATTACGTTATCTGCATTTGATATGCAGTTTTTTGTCAAGCGGGGCCGCAACCAGTAAACTACGCGCCAGTTATGTACACACTCAGGACAAAAAAACGTGACGATTAAATTGATTGTCGGCCTGGCGAACCCCGGTGCTGAATACGCCGCAACGCGACATAATGCTGGTGCCTGGTTCGTTGACTTACTGGCAGAGCGCTTGCGCGCTCCGCTGCGCGAAGAGGCTAAATTCTTTGGTTATACTTCGCGGGTCACCCTTGGAGGCGAAGATGTCCGCCTGTTAGTCCCGACTACATTTATGAATCTCAGCGGCAAAGCCGTTGCGGCGATGGCCAGTTTTTTCCGCATTAATCCGGACGAAATTCTGGTGGCCCACGACGAACTGGATCTGCCTCCTGGCGTCGCCAAATTTAAGTTGGGCGGTGGCCATGGTGGTCACAATGGACTGAAAGACATCATCAGTAAATTGGGTAATAACCCTAACTTTCACCGTTTACGCATCGGAATCGGTCATCCGGGCGATAAAAATAAAGTTGTCGGTTTTGTGTTAGGCAAACCGCCTGTTAGTGAACAGAAGTTAATTGATGAAGCCATCGACGAAGCGGCGCGTTGTACTGAAATGTGGTTTACAGATGGCTTGACCAAAGCAACGAACCGATTGCACGCCTTTAAAGCGCAATAAGTCGTTGTCTGCGGCATTTTTGCCGAGTGCCGTGTATAATAGGCAAAGTTATTTCCATTTCTGCAATCTGTTAGCAATAACAGGTTGATTATTAAGATATTAAGGTGATTTAAATCATGGGATTCAAATGCGGTATCGTCGGTTTGCCCAACGTCGGGAAATCTACCCTGTTCAACGCGCTGACCAAAGCCGGTATTGAAGCGGCCAACTTTCCATTCTGCACCATTGAGCCGAACACAGGCGTCGTACCAATGCCTGACCCTCGCCTGGATCAACTGGCTGAAATTGTAAAACCGCAGCGTACGCTTCCCACGACCATGGAATTTGTCGATATCGCCGGTCTGGTAAAAGGCGCATCGAAAGGCGAAGGTCTGGGTAACCAGTTCCTGACCAACATCCGTGAAACCGAAGCGATCGGTCACGTTGTTCGCTGCTTTGAAAATGACAACATCATTCACGTTTCCGGCAAAGTTAACCCGGCTGACGATATTGAAGTTATCAACACCGAACTGGCGCTGGCAGACCTCGACACCTGCGAACGTGCGATTCATCGCGTACAGAAGAAAGCCAAAGGTGGCGATAAAGACGCGAAAGCTGAGCTGGCGGTCCTGGAAAAATGCCTGCCCCAGTTGGAAAACGCAGGTATGCTGCGCGCGCTGGATTTAAGCGCTGAAGAGAAAGCGGCTATTCGTTACCTGAGCTTCCTGACGCTGAAACCAACAATGTACATCGCCAACGTCAACGAAGACGGTTTTGAAAACAACCCATATCTTGACCAGGTGCGTGAAATCGCGGCGAAAGAAGGTTCTGTTGTGGTTCCGGTTTGTGCTGCTGTTGAAGCAGACATTGCCGAACTGGACGACGAAGAACGTGACGAGTTTATGCAGGAGCTTGGGCTGGAAGAGCCGGGCCTGAACCGTGTGATCCGTGCCGGTTATAAGCTGCTGAACCTGCAAACTTACTTCACCGCTGGGGTGAAAGAAGTGCGTGCATGGACCATTCCGGTTGGAGCAACCGCGCCGCAGGCAGCGGGCAAAATCCATACTGATTTTGAAAAAGGCTTTATCCGTGCACAAACCATCTCGTTTGAAGATTTCATCACTTACAAAGGTGAACAAGGCGCGAAAGAAGCAGGCAAAATGCGTGCAGAAGGTAAAGATTACATCGTGAAAGATGGCGATGTGATGAACTTCCTTTTCAACGTCTAATTAATTTATTGTCTCATGAGGTTTCGCTAAATCTCATGAAGAGCGCAAAAGTATATAAAATCCACGCAATTGCGTGGATTTTTCATTTCACCGAGTCCTAATCATTCTTGTAACATCCTACACTTTTGTGCTTATTGCCTACAGTGAACCACGAGAATAATTAAAGATATAAGTGTTCAGATGACGGATATCTCATTAGCAGTGATATAACGTAAGTTTTTGTTCCACTACACATCAGCCCCCTTCACAGCTGTTCAATATTGATCACGCTCCAATATGCTGGCAAGAAAAGGACTTACCTGAAGGGTAATATCCCGCAGATAAAGTCCCCGAATAACGTGATTACGTGCGATCCTGGCAAGATGAAAATGATAACCAATAGCACGATAATAACGATATGCCAGAAAATCCATTGTTCAAAAATGAATATCGATGTTTTTTGCTTTTTCTTATTAGTAATGCAAAAATGGCGCATATTGTTTTTGTTATGCAGATACATCAAGCGAAAATCCCATAACTAATTAGGATTATTACAAAAAATCTTCACCAAATTTTTTAACCGCTGTTTGTTGTAATATTTTTGCCATATTCATAGTAACGAATTGGAATAAGTAACGACAACTTAGGGAATAACTCGATATAAACTCACCTTTGTAAGGGGGATGTTAAATATATATTAATTCCTGTGTTCCTGATTTTGCCCGGTAATAGAGAATTATTCTCAGAGAAGCTCATCATGATTGCACCATACAAATATCATGATGATAAGAGGATATTATTCATTGACTTAAACGGTAATGACTCCAACTTATTGATAGTGTTTTATGTTCAGATAATGCCCGATGACTTTGTCATGCAGCTCCACCGATTTTGAGAACGACAGCGACTTCCGTCCCAGCCGTGCCAGGTGCTGCCTCAGATTCAGGTTATGCCGCTCAATTCGCTGCGTATATCGCTTGCTGATTACGTGCAGCTTTCCCTTCAGGCGGGATTCATACAGCGGCCAGCCATCCGTCATCCATATCACCACGTCAAAGGGTGACAGCAGGCTCATAAGACGCCCCAGCGTCGCCATAGTGCGTTCACCGAATACGTGCGCAACAACCGTCTTCCGGAGACTGTCATACGCGTAAAACAGCCAGCGCTGGCGCGATTTAGCCCCGACATAGCCCCACTGTTCGTCCATTTCCGCGCAGACGATGACGTCACTGCCCGGCTGTATGCGCGAGGTTACCGACTGCGGCCTGAGTTTTTTAAGTGACGTAAAATCGTGTTGAGGCCAACGCCCATAATGCGGGCAGTTGCCCGGCATCCAACGCCATTCATGGCCATATCAATGATTTTCTGGTGCGTACCGGGTTGAGAAGCGGTGTAAGTGAACTGCAGTTGCCATGTTTTACGGCAGTGAGAGCAGAGATAGCGCTGATGTCCGGCGGTGCTTTTGCCGTTACGCACCACCCCGTCAGTAGCTGAACAGGAGGGACAGCTGATAGAAACAGAAGCCACTGGAGCACCTCAAAAACACCATCATACACTAAATCAGTAAGTTGGCAGCATCACCGACTTAAACAAAATGACAAAATCCATAGACCCATAGCCTGGGTACTATATAGGAGTGGTATGGGCATCAAACAACACAATGGGAATACCAAAGCCGATCGTCTCGCTGAATTAAACATCCGTTCGCCCTCAATTCAACTGATAAAATTTGGCGCTATTGGTTTGAATGCAATTATCTTTTCCCCCCTGCTGATAGCTGCTGATACAGGAAGTCAATATGGCACCAATATTACTATTAATGATGGTGACAGAATTACAGGAGATACCGCCGATCCATCAGGAAACCTCTATGGTGTAATGACCCCAGCAGGAAACACGCCTGGCAATATCAACCTGGGTAATGATGTCACCGTCAATGTCAACGACGCCTCTGGATATGCAAAAGGAATCATTATTCAGGGCAAAAACAGCTCCCTGACAGCTAACCGACTCACAGTAGGTGTTGTTGGTCAAACCTCTGCCATCGGCATTAATTTAATTGGTGACTATACCCATGCTGACTTAGGCACAGGCAGCACCATTAAGAGTAACGATGACGGCATCATTATTGGGCATAGCTCAACACTAACAGCCACTCAATTCACCATTGAAAACTCGAACGGTATAGGCCTAACCATCAATGACTATGGCACCAGTGTCGATCTTGGAAGCGGAAGTAAAATCACGACCGATGGAAGTACAGGTGTTTATATCGGTGGTCTCAACGGCAATAACGCCAATGGTGCTGCGCGTTTTACGGCTACAGACCTGACAATCGATGTTCAGGGCTACAGCGCCATGGGGATAAACGTACAGAAAAACTCTGTTGTCGATCTCGGAACAAACAGTACCATTAAAACCAATGGCGATAATGCTCACGGCCTCTGGAGCTTTGGCCAGGTTAGCGCGAATGCACTCACTGTTGATGTAACTGGAGCCGCGGCCAATGGCGTCGAAGTTCGTGGTGGTACAACCACTATCGGTGCAGATAGCCATATTTCTTCCGCGCAGGGCGGTGGCCTCGTCACCAGTGGTTCAGACGCGATAATCAATTTTACTGGCACGGCAGCGCAACGAAACAGCATCTTTTCCGGCGGTTCTTATGGTGCCTCGGCCCAGACGGCAACGGCTGTTGTCAACATGCAAAATACCGATATTACAGTTGATCGTAATGGCAGTCTGGCGCTGGGTTTGTGGGCGCTCAGCGGCGGTAGAATAACCGGAGACAGTTTGGCTATCACCGGCGCGGCAGGAGCCAGAGGGATTTATGCCATGACCAACAGCCAGATCGACCTCACGAGCGATCTGGTCATTGATATGAGTACACCCGACCAGATGGCCATCGCAACGCAACATGACGATGGTTATGCCGCCAGCCGCATCAACGCCTCGGGTCGTATGCTTATCAACGGTAGCGTTCTTTCCAAAGGTGGGCTAATCAATCTGGATATGCACCCTGGGTCGGTTTGGACAGGTTCCTCCCTCAGCGATAATGTCAATGGCGGAAAACTGGACGTTGCAATGAATAACAGCGTCTGGAACGTAACAAGTAATTCTAATCTCGACACGCTGGCGCTGAGCCATTCAACTGTCGATTTTGCCAGCCACGGGTCAACTGCCGGCACATTTGCCACATTAAACGTAGAGAACCTGAGCGGTAACAGTACCTTTATTATGCGTGCTGATGTTGTTGGCGAGGGTAATGGCGTTAATAATAAAGGGGATTTATTGAATATCAGCGGGAGTAGTGCTGGTAATCACGTATTGGCTATCCGCAACCAGGGCAGCGAGGCCACAACGGGAAATGAAGTTCTGACAGTGGTAAAAACCACTGACGGCGCGGCCTCGTTCAGCGCGTCTTCTCAGGTTGAGTTGGGGGGATATCTGTACGATGTGCGTAAAAATGGCACTAACTGGGAGCTTTACGCTTCCGGGACAGTTCCGGAACCGACTCCTAATCCTGAACCCACACCAGCTCCCGCTCAGCCTCCCATAGTCAACCCCGATCCTACGCCTGAACCCGCTCCCACGCCTAAACCCACCACGACCGCAGATGCTGGCGGCAATTATCTCAATGTCGGTTACTTATTGAACTATGTTGAAAACCGTACGCTGATGCAACGGATGGGTGACCTGCGAAATCAGAGTAAAGACGGTAATATCTGGTTGCGCAGTCATGGGGGAAGCCTGGACTCCTTTGCCAGTGGCAAACTGAGCGGCTTTGACATGGGTTACAGCGGTATCCAGTTTGGTGGGGATAAACGTCTCTCTGATGTAATGCCGTTGTATGTCGGTCTGTATATTGGCTCAACACATGCATCGCCGGACTATAGCGGAGGCGACGGTACCGCACGTTCAGACTACATGGGAATGTACGCCAGTTACATGGCACACAACGGTTTTTACAGCGATCTCGTTGTAAAAGCATCGCGCCAGAAAAATAGTTTCCACGTACTGGACAGTCAGAACAACGGCGTTAACGCCAACGGCACTGCGAATGGATTGAGCATCTCCCTGGAAGCCGGGCAGAGGTTCAACCTGACCCCTACTGGTTATGGGTTCTATATAGAGCCGCAAACCCAGCTCACATACAGCCACCAGAATGAGATGGCTATGAAGGCGAGTAATGGCCTCAATATACATCTGAATCACTACGAATCGCTGCTGGGGCGTGCCAGTATGATACTGGGATATGACATCACCGCAGGCAACAGCCAGCTGAATATGTATGTGAAGACTGGCGCTATCCGCGAGTTTTCAGGGGATACAGAATATCAGTTGAATAACTCCCGGGAGAAGTACAGTTTCAAAGGTAATGGCTGGAATAACGGCGTGGGAGTCAGTGCACAGTATAACAAACAGCACACATTCTACCTCGAAGCGGATTACACGCAGGGTAACCTCTTTGATCAGAAGCAAGTCAACGGAGGATATCACTTCAGCTTTTAAGTACGGGGTAGACAAGCCCTTAAACGATGCTGAAAAATGTTAGCGTGCGCCGGAATGAAATATAGATCACTCTGATGTATCAGAAATCGTCTCTGTCTTTCATACCCGGCGCTTAAACTGCCCTGCATCAATGCCATGTTGCTTCATTTTCCGCCACAGCGTAGTGCGGCCGATCCCAAGTAAAGCCGACATTTCCTGAATGCGACCGCCTGTGACCTGGGCTGCGTTAATAATTGCCTCTTTTTCAACTTCCGCAAATGACAGGCTGGTGGAAAGGCGTGTGGCGCTGACATCATCTGTCGCCTGCTCGGTAAACAGATGTTCCGGCAAATCACTGACGCGAATGCGCCCATTATCACTACTCAGAGCAAGATTCTCGATGACGCTGTAAAGTTCAAAATCGTTGCCAGGCCATGCACAAGAAACCAGGCGAGCGAGGGCATCGTCATCAATTTTCAGCCGCGTAGAGAAGCGTTTTTCAAGACTGCGTAATTTGTTATTCACCAACGCCGGAATGCTGCCACGCCGCATACGCAGAGGCGGGATGGTAATTTCAAATGCATGCAGCGCGTAATACAGCTGGCGACTAAAACGATTTTGTTCCACCAGCATTGCGAGGTCCGCGGTGGTTGTAGCAATCACTTTGACATCAATTGGTATTAAACGCCGCGCATCCAGTCGCGTGATAACACCCTGCTTGATAACCTGAAGCAAAGCAGACTGTAACTCCACCGCCAGATATTCAATCTTTTCAAGAAACAGCGTGCCACCGTGCGCCAGTTCCAGCCGACTCAGACGGCCATTTTCATTGTCCGTGCGATCGCCGCCAATAAATTCTTCCGCCAGCGCCGCATCACCATATAACTCACAATTGACGGCGATATAAGGACCTGCAGCACGCTCGCTTTCATTATGAATTGCCTGACTTAGCAGTGCCTTGCCCACGCCCTCTTCTCCACAAAGCAGGACAGGAAAGCTACTGCGCGCCGCCTGGCGACCAAAATGAATCAAGCGGCGGGTTTGCGGATCGTCCTGTGGCATATGAGCGAAGGTATGGCTGACTTTTCCTAATTGACTGGTCATTAACTGCCGCATCTGTTCCACAGGATGGAGCAACAAAATAAAGCTGGTTCCCTGCGTTTCTATTATCGGTTTAAGGGTTATCACCGCATCAATAAACTGGTGCTGACTTTCAAAGGTTGCTTCTACGTGTTTGAGCGGATGTGCCTGTTTTATTGCTTGTTGCAATACGGCGGGTAACGTTAAGAGTTCAGTGATTGCCCGTCCCTGACTTGCCGTCGCGTCAAGGCGCAAGACCCGCGCCGCCTGGGCATTAATAAATTGCAAATTACCCTGCTCGTCCCAGCTAATCACGCCATCATCCATACTTTCTAACAGGGCATTAAGTTGATTTAAATGACGGTTAGTTTCAGCGAGCAAACTGTCCGTCAGCAGTAAATTACCGACCTCGCGGGCGATTGCCAACGTCAACGGCAAATCAGCTGCGGTAGTTTGCTCAACCGGACACGCCAGCGCTATTGTTCCCGTCAATCGGCCCTTGCTGTCAAACAACGGCGTTGCACAAAAGGCCCAGTTCCAGAGTGCCTGTTTGAAATGTTGATCGGCCATCGTTTTCACGGCCTGACCAGAGATAGCCGCTAACGATAGCGCACAAGTACCAATAATTCCCTCGGCGCAATACGTGCCGTCATTGAATCCCTGTGCACTTAGCTGCTGCAAGGTTTGCGGATCGCCATTACGGCTGAGAATGCAGGCGGTTTCATCGAGGATAAACAGCGCACACTCTCGCGGTGCCATATATTCCCAGGCATCTTCCAGCGCTGCCTGCCCGAGCGTCAGCATCGCTTTCTTACGCCGATAAATAGAAGCAAATGTCACGCCCTGGGCCTGATGTGGTACGTTCCATGTCTCCCGTTTCATCAGCTTATTGCATCGCTCCCAGGAGGTTGCAATTAAGGGAGATATGCCCCGACCATCGTTGTTAAAAGCGCCACTCATATCCCGCATCCCTTATGACAAAAGGTGTTCCGGCTCGCAATTTTAAGTATTAATACACGTAAAAGTTTCAATATGGAACATTCATTAAAGCATATGTTTCACTATGAAACATAATTTGGGCTAATTTTCTTTTCCCTTGCCTGATGCACAATGGATTCATCGGCAGTCAGTGGTCGCCGTGTCGTTGAACATCATCCATGCCCTACCGTAATTGCTGGAGCAAAATAATGAAAAAATTGATCAATGATGTGCAAGACGTACTGGACGAACAACTGGCAGGACTGGCGAAAGCGCATCCATCGCTGACACTGCATCAGGATCCGGTGTATGTCACCCGAGCTGATGCCCCTGTTGCAGGAAAAGTCGCCCTGCTGTCGGGTGGCGGCAGCGGACACGAGCCGATGCACTGTGGTTATATCGGTCAGGGGATGCTTTCGGGGGCCTGTCCGGGCGAAATTTTCACCTCACCGACGCCCGATAAAATCTTTGAATGCTCCATGCAAATTGATGGCGGCGAAGGTGTACTGTTGATTATCAAAAATTACACCGGCGATATTCTTAACTTTGAAACAGCGACCGAGTTACTGCACGATAGCGGCGTAAAAGTGACCACTGTGGTCATTGATGACGACGTTGCGGTAAAAGACAGTCTTTATACCGCCGGGCGACGCGGCGTTGCCAACACCGTATTAATTGAAAAACTCGTAGGCGCAGCGGCGGAGCGTGGCGACTCACTGGACGCCTGTGCGGAACTGGGGCGTAAGTTGAATAATCAAGGCCACTCAATAGGTATCGCTCTCGGTGCCTGTACCGTTCCTGCCGCGGGCAAACCTTCTTTTACCCTGGCGGATAATGAGATGGAGTTTGGCGTCGGCATTCATGGTGAGCCGGGTATTGACCGCCGCCCCTTCTCTTCCCTTGATCAAACCGTCGATGAAATGTTCGACACCCTGCTGGTAAATGGCTCATACCATCGCACTTTGCGTTTCTGGGATTATCAACAAGGCAGTTGGCAGGAAGAACAACAAACCAAACAACCGCTCCAGTCTGGCGATCGGGTGATTGCGCTGGTTAACAATCTTGGCGCAACTCCGCTTTCTGAGCTGTACGGCGTCTATAACCGCCTGACCACACGTTGCCAGCAAGCGGGATTGACTATCGAACGTAATTTAATTGGCGCGTACTGCACCTCACTGGATATGACCGGTTTCTCAATCACCTTACTGAAAGTTGATGACGAAACGCTGGCACTCTGGGACGCCCCGGTCCACACCCCGGCCCTTAACTGGGGTAAATAAGGAGAAAGCAATGTCACTGAGCAGAACTCAAATTGTTAACTGGCTCACTCGTTGTGGCGATATTTTCAGCACCGAGAGCGAGTATCTTACCGGACTGGATCGCGAAATTGGCGACGCTGACCACGGGCTAAATATGAACCGAGGCTTTAGCAAAGTGGTGGAAAAACTCCCTGCTATCGCAGATAAAGATATCGGTTTCATTCTCAAGAATACCGGTATGACGCTGCTTTCCAGCGTCGGTGGTGCCAGTGGTCCGCTGTTCGGTACCTTCTTTATCCGCGCCGCACAGGCGACCCAGGCACGGCAAAGCCTGACACTGGAAGAGCTTTATCAGATGTTCCGCGATGGCGCGGACGGCGTAATCAGTCGCGGGAAAGCCGAACCTGGCGATAAAACCATGTGTGATGTGTGGGTGCCGGTGGTGGAATCGTTACGTCAGTCCAGCGAGCAAAATCTCTCTGTTCCGGTGGCGCTCGAAGCTGCCAGTAGTATCGCCGAATCCGCTGCACAAAGTACGATTACGATGCAAGCCCGCAAAGGCCGCGCCAGTTATCTCGGTGAACGCAGTATTGGTCACCAGGATCCCGGCGCGACCTCGGTGATGTTTATGATGCAAATGTTGGCGTTAGCCGCAAAAGAGTAAGGAATTGGTGATGGTAAACCTGGTCATAGTTTCACATAGCAGCCGACTGGGAGAAGGTGTCGGTGAATTAGCCCGTCAGATGTTAATGAGTGATAGTTGTAAAATCGCCATTGCCGCGGGAATTGACGATCCACAAAATCCCATTGGTACCGATGCCGTCAAAGTGATGGAGGCCATCGAATCTGTTGCTGATGCCGACCATGTGCTGGTCATGATGGATATGGGTAGCGCATTATTGAGTGCTGAAACTGCGCTGGAATTGCTGGCTCCCGAGATCGCCGCAAAAGTACGTTTGTGTGCTGCGCCGTTGGTCGAAGGTACACTGGCAGCAACGGTCAGCGCGGCCTCGGGGGCGGATATCGACAAAGTTATCTTTGACGCCATGCATGCGCTGGAAGCCAAAAGTGAACAACTGGGTTTACCGTCCTCCGACACTGAAATCTCTGACACATGTCCTCCGTACGATGAAGAAGCCCGTTCTCTGGCGGTGGTCATAAAAAACCGTAACGGCCTGCATGTACGTCCGGCCTCCCGGCTGGTTTATACCTTATCGACATTTAATGCCGATATGTTGCTGGAAAAAAACGGCAAATGCGTCACACCAGAGAGTATTAACCAGATTGCGTTACTACAAGTTCGCTATAACGATACGCTGCGCCTGATTGCGAAAGGGCCAGAAGCTGAAGAGGCACTGATCGCTTTCCGTCAGCTGGCTGAAGATAACTTTGGTGAAACGGAGGAAGTCGCTCCACCTACTCTGCGTCCCGTTCCGCCTGTTTCGGGTAAAGCCTTTTATTATCAACCAGTTTTATGTACGGTACAGGCAAAATCAACCCTGACCGTGGAAGAAGAACAAGATCGATTACGCCAGGCTATTGACTTCACGTTATTAGATCTGATGACGTTAACAGCGAAAGCAGAAGCCAGCGGGCTTGACGATATTGCCGCAATCTTTTCTGGTCACCATACACTGTTAGATGATCCGGAACTGCTGGCGGCGGCAAGCGAACTCCTTCAGCATGAACATTGCACGGCAGAATATGCCTGGCAGCAAGTTCTTAAAGAACTTAGCCAGCAATACCAGCAACTGGATGATGAATATCTACAAGCTCGCTATATTGATGTGGACGATCTTCTGCATCGCACCCTGGTCCACCTGACCCAAACGAAAGAAGAACTCCCGCAGTTTAACTCGCCAACTATTCTACTGGCGGAGAACATTTATCCTTCCACAGTACTGCAACTGGATCCGGCGGTTGTAAAAGGTATCTGCCTTAGCGCCGGAAGTCCGGTATCCCACAGCGCCCTAATCGCCCGTGAACTGGGGATTGGCTGGATTTGCCAGCAGGGTGAGAAACTGTATGCGATACAACCAGAAGAAACGCTAACGCTGGACGTTAAAACGCAACGTTTCAACCGTCAGGGTTAAGCCACCGTTCGGATGGCATCGTTCTGATGTCATCCGGCAATTTACCCAGCACTGATGTTTTTTAACTACCTGTTATATTTTTTACCAATTTATGATGATTTTTCTTCGCTAATCGCGAACCAAATGTCGCTGGCTGGCTAATAAACAGACGTTATTTGATCACTCTATTTCGCCGTTATTTATCCCTTTAATTCCCTTTTCTAAAATGCCTGACAGTTCGCAGAATGAGATTTCGATCATGCAGCTAGTGCGATCCTGAACTAAGGTTTTCTGATACTTGAATACCGTTTTATTCGGTTTCGCCAAAGGAGAATGATTGATGAAATCCCCCGCACCTTCTCGCCCGCAAAAAATGGCGTTAATTCCAGCCTGTATCTTTTTGTGTTTCGCTGCGCTATCGGTGCAGGCAGAAGAAACACCGGTAACACCACAGCCGCCTGATATTTTATTAGGGCCGCTGTTTAATGATGTGCAAAACGCCAAACTTTTTCCGGACCAAAAAACCTTTGCCGATGCCGTGCCGAACAGCGATCCGCTGATGATCCTTGCTGATTATCGGATGCAGCAAAACCAGAGCGGATTTGATCTGCGCCATTTCGTTAACGTCAATTTCACCCTGCCGAAAGAAGGCGAGAAATATGTTCCGCCAGAGGGGCAGTCACTGCGCGAACATATTGACGGACTTTGGCCGGTATTAACGCGTTCTACCGAAAACACCGAAAAATGGGATTCTCTGTTACCGCTGCCGGAACCTTATGTCGTGCCGGGCGGACGTTTTCGCGAGGTATATTACTGGGACAGTTACTTCACCATGTTAGGACTTGCCGAAAGCGGTCACTGGGATAAAGTCGCGGATATGGTGGCCAATTTTGCTCATGAAATAGACACTTACGGTCATATTCCCAACGGCAACCGCAGTTACTATTTAAGCCGCTCGCAACCGCCCTTCTTTGCCCTGATGGTAGAGTTACTGGCGCAGCATGAAGGCGATGCCGCGTTGAAGCAATACCTGCCGCAAATGCAAAAAGAATATGCTTACTGGATGGACGGTGTTGAAAACCTGCAAGCCGGACAACAGGAAAAACGCGTTGTCAAACTTCAGGATGGTACCCTTCTCAACCGCTACTGGGACGATCGCGATACGCCACGACCAGAGTCATGGGTGGAAGATATTGCCACCGCCAAAAGCAATCCGAATCGACCTGCCACTGAAATTTACCGCGACCTGCGCTCTGCCGCTGCGTCTGGCTGGGATTTCAGCTCGCGCTGGATGGACAACCCGCAGCAGTTAAATACCTTACGCACCACCAGCATCGTACCGGTCGATCTGAACAGCCTGATGTTTAAAATGGAAAAAATCCTCGCCCGCGCCAGCAAAGCTGCCGGAGATAACGCGATGGCAAACCAGTACGAAACGCTGGCAAATGCCCGTCAAAAAGGGATCGAAAAATACCTGTGGAACGATCAACAAGGCTGGTATGCCGATTACGACCTGAAAAGTCATAAAGTGCGCAATCAGTTAACCGCGGCCGCCCTGTTCCCGCTGTACGTCAATGCGGCAGCGAAAGATCGCGCCAACAAAATGGCGACGGCGACGAAAACACATCTGCTGCAACCCGGCGGCCTGAACACCACGTCGGTGAAAAGTGGGCAACAATGGGATGCGCCAAATGGCTGGGCACCGTTACAGTGGGTCGCGACAGAAGGATTACAAAACTACGGGCAAAAAGAGGTGGCGATGGACATTAGCTGGCACTTCCTGACCAATGTTCAGCACACCTATGACCGGGAGAAAAAGCTGGTGGAAAAATATGATGTCAGCACCACCGGAACGGGGGGCGGCGGTGGCGAATATCCATTACAGGATGGCTTTGGCTGGACCAATGGCGTGACGCTGAAAATGCTGGATTTGATCTGCCCGAAAGAGCAACCGTGTGACAATGTTCCGGCGACGCGTCCGACCGTTAAGTCAGCAACGACGCAACCCTCAACCAAAGAGGCACAACCCACACCTTAACCAGCGCTTACTCCGACAACGTCATTCGGCTTCTCCGGATGGCGTTGTCGGCAGATAACACCATAGCTATGGTTTTTTCTACACAGACGGTTTTTCAAGTCCTGGCGGGAAGTATTGCGCAAATGTTTGCCATACGTGGTTGCCGAAGATAGCGTCATTTCTACGGGTAAGTGTTTCACTTTCATCACCCGGCGATTTACGCCGACGTTGGCTATATAAAGCATCAATTGCTACCTGAATATTGTTACGGTGTTCACTCATCAACGTTTTTTTGCTTTCTGGAGTTAAATTAATAATCACATAATCCAGACACTCCAGAGAATTTAGCAACCAAAAAAAGAATTCAGACCATTCCTCTTCGCGTAACTGAAGCATTGCCGAACGGGTATTTTGGCTTAATCTGCCAGAAGGATTGATCAATTCTAAATGTTCAATAAGCGCAGCCAAAACCGCCTCACTATCCGCCCCATTTTTAACGCCTGACTGGCTACTGTCTAAAATATTTATTTTCTGAATCACACCAAAAACAACGAAACAATAATTAAAAAAGGATTCTGTTGTTGTTACCGGGAACCGACTTTATCGGATATCGAAGTGCTATATTGATTTTTTTCACCCGTAAAGCAGGTGTCGAGTATACGTTCTGATGTGAAAGCGGATAGCGGCATCTGTATCGCTATCCGCCTTATGAAAATCTTATTCTCTTCGCAGGAGGCGGAATATGCCCAGAACGAGAATAGCTCCCACCACCGCCACCAGGAAGCTGTGCAGATTAAAACCACTGATGGAGCCGCCAATGCCAAACATGGTCGCCAGCCAGCCGCCGACCACCGCACCGACTATCCCGAGAATACAGGTCAGGAAAAATCCACCACCATCACGCCTCGGCATGATTAGCTTGGCGATAATGCCGGCTATCAGGCCAAAAATAATCCAGGCAATAATTCCCATGTTCAGGCCCTCGTTTCGATGAATCGGACGCAAGAAATGCTTACATCAACGCTCTAAGTATAGGCAAGGGCGGGATCGATGCTGGGCGTATGTCGGCTGATTTAAGAACAACATGTAAAAAATATTCACGCATTTGTATTAAGTTTTGTTAACTGTGACCGATAAACCAAAGACAGTTTGTCAGTCAGGAGTTTTTCCGCGTGAGTCATTACCATGAGCAGTTCCTGAAACAAAATCCGTTAGCCGTCCTGGGCGTGTTACGCGATTTGCACAAAGCCGCAATTCCTTTGCGTCTCAGTTGGAATGGCGGGCAGCTGATCAGCAAAATACTGGCAATAACCCCGGATAAACTGGTGCTGGATTTCGGCAGTCAAGCCGAAGACAACATCGCCGTGCTAAAGGCACAGCACATTACCATTACCGCCGAAACTCAGGGTGCGAAAGTCGAGTTTACTGTTGAACAACTACAGCAGAGTGAATACTTGCAGCTTCCGGCATTTATCACCGTACCGCCTCCCACCTTATGGTTTGTACAACGACGCCGATATTTCCGCATCTCCGCCCCACTCCATCCGCCTTATTTTTGCCAGACCAAACTGGCGGATAACAGTACGTTACGTTTCCGCCTGTATGATTTGTCGTTAGGCGGCATGGGCGCATTACTGGAAACAGCAAAGCCTGCCGAATTACAAGAAGGCATGCGCTTCGCTCAGATTGAAGTCAACATGGGGCAATGGGGTGTTTTTCACTTTGACGCCCAGTTAATCTCCATCAGCGAGCGCAAAGTGATTGATGGCAAGAATGAAACCATCACCACTCCCCGTCTGAGCTTCCGTTTTCTTAACGTCAGCCCGACGGTGGAGCGGCAATTACAGCGGATTATTTTCTCTCTCGAGCGAGAAGCCCGGGAAAAAGCGGACAAAGTGCGCGACTGATTTACATCGCGTCCAGTGCCTGCTCAAGTTTGTAGATATAGCGCGGAGCCTGCGGCGCAGGATGATTTCGCGCTACGTGATCGAGGAACTCGTCAGCATCCAAATCGTTGATTTTGCTGATCGCCTTTTTCCGATCTGACGAGAAAGTCCGTAGCAGCGCACCTGCCCCGTTAGCGTATGACACCACCAGCGCATATTGCAGTACCTTCGGATCTTCAATGCCTGCCAGCGGGCCGGTTTCCAGAATATTCAGGTAAGCCGCCCCCATTGAAATATTACGCTCTGGATTTTTCAGCTCGCTGGTCGTCGGCTCACCACTCCAGCCCATACGGCGATAAACATCACGTCCGGAGGTTGAAGCTTTTAACTGCATCAAACCAATGGCATTCGATTTACTCACCGCGTTCGGATTACCACCCGATTCGATAGCGATAATCGCCGTGATCAATTGTGGATCGACGCCCCAGGCTGCACCGGCTTTCTGGCTTATTGGCATCCACTGCATCGCACGTTGCACCGGAACTTTCGCGTTCCACGGCGGGTTCGTATAGTCATGCTTTGATGAACAACCCGCTAATAACACAATCAAAAAGGCAAACCATCTCAATTTCACTTCTTCTATCCTTATAGCCTGGAATCGCCGTTGAGGTGACAACGGCACACCTAAGCGGCATGATATACATTTCGTTTCTGTTGTCAGCAAGGAATTGCCATGTCTCTGTTTCACTTAATTGCCCCATCGGGTTACTGCATTAAACAGCACGCCGCGCTGCGTGGTATCCATCGCCTTACCGACGAGGGGCATCAGGTCAATAACGTCGAGGTTATTGCCCGTCGTTGTGAGCGTTTTGCGGGTACGGAAACGGAGCGCCTGGAAGATCTCAATTCCCTTGCCAGACTGACTACCCCCAACACCATCGTGCTGGCTGTACGCGGCGGTTACGGTGCCAGTCGTTTACTGGCAGATATTGACTGGCAGGCACTGGTGGCTCGCCAACAACATGACCCGTTACTCATTTGCGGACATAGCGATTTTACCGCCATTCAGTGCGGTCTTCTGGCGCAAGGCAATGTCATCACCTTTAGCGGCCCCATGCTGGTAGCAAACTTTGGTGCGGATGAACTGAACGCCTTTACCGAGCACCATTTCTGGCTGGCGTTACGCAATAAAACCTTCACCATTGAATGGCAAGGGGAAGGCCCGACATGTCAGACCGAAGGCACGTTGTGGGGAGGCAATCTTGCGATGCTGATTTCACTGATTGGTACACCGTGGATGCCAAAAATTGAGAACGGTATCCTGGTACTGGAAGATATTAACGAGCACCCTTTCCGCGTCGAACGTATGCTGTTGCAGCTCTATCATGCGGGAATTTTGCCACGTCAGAAGGCGATTATTCTCGGTAGCTTTAGCGGCAGCACGCCCAATGATTATGACGCAGGTTACAACCTGGAGTCAGTGTACGCGTTTTTGCGTTCCCGCCTGTCGATTCCACTCATTACCGGCCTCGATTTTGGTCATGAACAACGCACGGTTACGCTGCCGTTGGGCGCACATGCCATTCTGAATAACACCCGGGAAGGCACTCAGTTGACGATTAGCGGTCATCCTGTTCTTAAAATGTAAAAAAATCACGCTTCAGGGCTAAGTAAAACGCTGTCTCTGCCGCTAATATGGTAGGGTTTATATAAGAGACAGCGTAATCAGGAGTAACCGACCGTTGGATGCCACAACAATAATTAGCCTTTTCATCTTAGGATCCATCCTTGTCACCAGCAGTATATTACTTAGTTCATTTTCTTCCCGTCTTGGCATTCCTATTCTGGTTATTTTTCTGGCGATCGGCATGCTGGCAGGAGTCGATGGCGTCGGCGGTATCCCGTTTGATAATTACCCCTTCGCCTACATGGTAAGTAACCTGGCACTGGCGATTATTTTGCTCGACGGCGGGATGCGCACTCAGGCCAGTTCCTTTCGTGTGGCGTTAGGACCGGCACTGTCGCTGGCGACGCTGGGCGTGCTTATCACCTCTGGTTTAACCGGCATGATGGCGGCGTGGCTGTTTAATCTTGATTTGATTGAAGGCTTATTAATCGGCGCTATCGTCGGCTCTACCGATGCTGCAGCGGTCTTTTCTCTGCTGGGTGGTAAGGGGCTTAACGAACGTGTTGGCTCGACGCTGGAAATTGAATCCGGCAGTAATGATCCAATGGCGGTCTTTCTGACGATTACCCTGATTGCGATGATCCAGCAACATGAAAGCAGTGTCAGTTGGATGTTCGTGGTCGATATTCTGCAGCAATTTGGCCTCGGGATTGTCATCGGACTTGGCGGTGGTTATTTACTGCTGCAAATGATTAATCGCATCGCCCTGCCTGCCGGATTATATCCATTGCTGGCATTAAGCGGCGGTATTTTAATTTTTGCTTTAACCACGGCGCTGGAAGGCAGCGGTATTCTGGCTGTTTATCTGTGCGGTTTTCTGCTGGGTAATCGGCCGATTCGCAACCGCTACGGCATCCTGCAAAATTTCGACGGCCTCGCCTGGCTGGCGCAAATCGCCATGTTCCTGGTGCTGGGGCTATTGGTTAACCCAAGCGATCTGCTGCCTATTGCCATTCCGGCGCTCATTTTGTCGGCATGGATGATATTCTTCGCCCGTCCCCTTTCGGTATTTGCTGGATTGCTCCCCTTCCGCGGTTTCAATCTGCGTGAGCGCGTGTTTATCAGCTGGGTAGGATTACGCGGCGCGGTGCCAATCATCCTGGCCGTGTTCCCGATGATGGCGGGGCTGGAGAATGCACGTCTGTTCTTTAATGTCGCCTTCTTTGTGGTTCTGGTTTCACTGCTCTTGCAGGGAACATCACTCTCGTGGGCGGCTAAAAAAGCCAAAGTGGTGGTTCCGCCAGTGGGACGTCCGGTGTCACGCGTTGGCCTGGATATTCATCCGGAAAATCCGTGGGAGCAGTTTGTTTATCAATTGAGTGCCGATAAATGGTGCGTGGGCGCGGCACTGCGCGATTTGCATATGCCAAAAGAGACGCGTATTGCGGCACTGTTTCGTGATAACCAGTTGCTTCATCCTACCGGCAGCACCCGACTGCGCGAAGGCGATGTGTTGTGTGTAATTGGTCGGGAACGCGATCTTCCGGCGCTCGGTAAACTGTTCAGCCAGTCGCCGCCGGTCGCGCTGGATCAACGCTTCTTTGGTGACTTCATTCTCGAAGCCAGCGCCAAATATGCTGATGTTGCGCTGATATATGGCCTGGAAGACGGGCGAGAATATCGTGATAAGCAGCAAACGCTGGGTGAAATTGTCCAGCAGTTGTTAGGCGCGGCACCGGTTGTCGGTGACCAGGTAGAGTTTGCCGGGATGATCTGGACGGTGGCCGAGAAAGAAGATAATGAAGTGTTGAAGATTGGCGTACGGGTGGCTGAAGAGGAAGCTGAATCTTAAATTTAATGAAGCATCTATCGCCGGTTGCGATGCTTTGCTAAACGCAGCCTGAGCCTGCAATTGTTTGTCGTCCATAATTTAACCTTCATTTGATGTTGAATTGAACATATCAAAATCAGGCAATTACACAAATCTATGTACAGGCTCCATCAAGGGTAAAGCGTGATTTATCTGAAGTCGAGTTCGAGTCAACAATGAAGCGTAAGCGTTTTATGTAGAACGCCTGTGCGGTGAGTTCAGGTTCCGGGGAAATAGTGTCCATTCTTTTAATGGACACTATCATGGGCAATGGCTCTGTCACATTAACAACTACAGTTGCTGACCAGCCGGATGGATGATTTTTTCGCAACCAGAAGACGCTGTCTCCGATCCGGCTTACAACAAGTTACACTGTCACAACCGGGACGCGTAACGCCAGCGCGCACATCAACTCATAGCCCACCGTTCCGGCAGCGGCGGCGACATCATCAATTTTGATCTCCTTGCCCCACAGCTCAACCGGCGTACCAATCCCCGCCTGCGGGCAAGGCGTTAAATCGACCGCCAGCATATCCATCGAGACGGTCCCCACCGTCATGGTGCGCACGCCGTCCACTAAAACAGGGGTACCGGTAGGCGCGTGGCGCGGATAACCGTCGGCGTACCCTGCGGCGACAATGCCGATTCGCTGTTCATCGCGCGCAGTATAGCGACCGCCGTAGCCCACACGCTCACCCGCTTTTAGCGTCTGGACACCAATAATCTCACTGCTTAGCGTCATCACCGGACGTAATCCGGTATTGGCGATATCACGCCACTGACCGGACGGCGAAGCGCCATACAAAATAATGCCAGGCCGAACCCAGTCAAAATGCGCTTCCGGGTGCCACAGAGTCGCCGCCGAATTGGACAACGAACGCCGACACTCCAGCCCTTCCGCCGCCTGCTCAATACGCGCCATCGCGCTGGAAATTCCATCAGGATGTTCCGCTTCGGCAAAATGCGACATCAGGGTCATCTCGCCAACATTCGCCATTGCCCGCAACTGCTGCCAGACGGTAAGCACGCGATCGGGCTGGAAGCCCAACCGATTCATCCCACTGTTCACTTTAAGATAAATATCCAACGGTGCTTTTAGCCGCGCATTTTGCAGTGCTTTGAGCTGCCAGTTGCTGTGTACGCAGGTGGTCAGGCGGTGCTGGTCATAAATCTCCAGATCCTGAGCATGGAAAAATCCTTCCAGCATAAGGATCGGCCCCTTCCAGCCGCGCTCACGTAACGTTATTGCCTCTTCCAGGTTAAGTAATGCAAAGCCATCGGTGGCCCCGAGCGCGCTCCAGATACGCTCAATACCATGCCCGTAAGCGTTCGCTTTTACCACCGACCAGACGCGCGCGTGCGGCGCGGCCTGGCGGACAATGGACAGATTCTGTTTTAATGCCTGCAGATCGAGGCTGGCCTGTATCGGACGGGTCATCTCGTTTCCTTAGCTGTGTGCGCCATGTAAATGGCCCGGACGTGATGGCGTAAATCCACGGCTGTAGCGCGCTACGCTTAGATCCTCATATGGGATCGCTGGCGTGCGACCAGAGAGCAGATCGCTTAACAACTGACCGGAACCGCAAGCCATCGTCCAGCCGAGCGTGCCGTGACCGGTATTCAGCCACAGATTTTTAAAGCGTGTACGCCCGACAACCGGCGTACCGTCTGGCGTCATCGGGCGCAAACCCGTCCAGAAAGTCGCCTGCTCGACATGACCGCCGCGTGGATAGAGATCGCGAACCACCATTTCCAGCGTTTCACGACGCGGTTGCAACAGCTCGGTGTTAAAACCAACAATTTCCGCCATTCCGCCAACACGAATGCGGTTATCGAAACGGGTAATGGCGATTTTGTAGGTTTCATCAAGAATGGTGGATACCGGCACACCATCTTCCTGCGCAATTGGAATAGTCAGCGAGTAGCCTTTCAGCGGATACACCGGAATATCAACAATGCCTTTGAGCATCGCCGTCGAGTAAGAACCAAACGCCATCACATACGCATCGGCCTTAATCACTTCATCGCCACACTTCACGCCGTAGATTTGCTCGCCGTCGCAAAGCAGTTGGTCAACGGGCGTATTAAAGCGGAATTTAACCCCCGCCTGCTCTGCCATCCGCGCCAGATTCTGGGTAAACAGCTGGCAGTCTCCGGTTTCATCATTGGGCAGTTGCAGACCACCCGTCAGTTTGTGCGCTACTTCTGCCAGCGCGGGCTCCACTTCCGCCAGGCGGCTGGATTCCAGCAGCTGATACGGTACGCCGGCATCTTCCAGCACGGCGATATCGCGGGTCGCATTTTCATACTGTTGTTCGGTACGGAACAGTTGCAGCGTCCCACCCTGACGCCCTTCATACTGAATATTGGTTTCGGCGCGCAATGCTTTCAGGCAATCACGGCTGTATTCCGCCAGACGCACCATCCGCCCTTTGTTTTCCATGTAGTGGCTGGTGTCGCAGTTACGTAACATTTGCCACATCCATTTCAACTGAAACTGCGTACCGTCGAGACGGACCGCCAGCGGCGCATGGCGCTGGAACATCCATTTGATCGCTTTTAAAGGCACACCTGGTGCCGCCCACGGTGCAGCATATCCGGGGGAGATTTGCCCGGCATTCGCGGCGCTGGTTTCCAGGGCGGCCCCCGGCTCCCGATCAATGACGGTGACCTCATGTCCTGCCTGATTTAAGTACCAGGCGCTGGCAACGCCTACCACACCACTTCCCAGTATGACAACTCGCATAGCCACTCCGATAACGGTAGATACAGTAAAAGAATAATAATCTAATTACATCTTGATAACTCAGTTGAAAATATTATTCAACATACGGCTTTTTTATGGTGAGCTGGCTCACATCTCCCTGACTCTGCGGCAATATGGCGTCTTTAGTATCTCCTGCTGAACGCCATTTTTATCCAGCATAAAATTCCGTTCAGAAGCGGATTAGTGGCACTCTGATAATAAGAAATCGCAAAGAAAAAAATTCTCCGGCGACGCGGTTTTTAACAGGTGTTCTATGCTTGAAATGAGGTGCTCCACACAGAGAGCGCCGACAACAATGAGGTGCGCGTATGGCGACGATCGATTCTATGAATAAGGACACCACACGTTTGAGCGATGGACCCGACTGGACGTTCGACCTGCTGGATGTTTATCTGGCAGAGATAGACCGGGTGGCGAAACTCTACCGGCTGGATACCTACCCGCACCAGATTGAAGTGATAACCTCAGAACAGATGATGGATGCCTACTCCAGCGTCGGCATGCCAATTAACTATCCGCACTGGTCATTCGGTAAAAAGTTTATCGAGACTGAACGGCTGTATAAGCACGGTCAGCAAGGACTGGCCTATGAAATCGTCATTAACTCTAACCCGTGTATCGCTTACCTGATGGAAGAGAACACCATTACCATGCAGGCGCTGGTGATGGCACACGCCTGCTATGGGCATAACTCTTTCTTTAAAAACAATTACTTATTCCGCAGTTGGACCGACGCCAGTTCGATTGTCGATTATCTGATTTTTGCCCGTAAATATATTACCGAGTGCGAAGAACGTTATGGCGTTGATGAAGTAGAACGGCTTCTGGACTCGTGCCACGCGCTGATGAACTACGGCGTGGACCGGTACAAACGCCCGCAAAAAATCTCGCTGCAAGAAGAGAAAGCCCGGCAGAAAAGTCGCGAAGAGTATCTACAAAGTCAGGTCAATATGCTCTGGCGTACCCTGCCGAAGCGCGAGGAAGAGAAAACGGTTGCTGAAGCGCGCCGCTATCCGTCCGAACCACAAGAAAACCTGCTCTATTTTATGGAGAAAAATGCGCCACTGCTGGAATCATGGCAGCGTGAAATCCTGCGTATTGTGCGTAAGGTGAGCCAGTATTTTTATCCGCAAAAACAGACTCAGGTGATGAACGAAGGCTGGGCGACCTTCTGGCACTATACCATCCTTAACCATCTGTATGATGAAGGGAAAGTAACGGAACGTTTTATGCTGGAGTTTTTGCACAGCCACACCAATGTGGTCTTCCAGCCCCCCTATAACAGCCCGTGGTACAGCGGCATCAACCCGTATGCCCTCGGGTTCGCCATGTTCCAGGATATTAAACGGATTTGTCAGTCGCCAACGGAAGAAGACAAATACTGGTTCCCGGATATCGCCGGTTCCGACTGGCTGGAAACGCTGCATTTCGCGATGCGTGATTTCAAAGATGAGAGTTTTATCAGCCAGTTTCTGTCACCGAAAGTGATGCGTGATTTCCGCTTCTTCACCGTGCTGGATGATGATCGGCATAATTATCTGGAGATTTCCGCTATTCATAATGAAGAAGGTTATCGGGAGATCCGTAACCGGTTATCGTCGCAATATAACTTAAGTAATCTGGAGCCGAATATTCAGATCTGGAACGTGGATTTGCGCGGCGACCGTTCGCTGACGCTGCGTTACATTCCACATAATCGCGCACCGCTGGATCGGGGGCGCAAAGAAGTGCTGAAGCATGTGCATCGCCTGTGGGGATTTGATGTGATGCTCGAACAGCAAAACGAAGATGGCAGCGTCGAGTTGCTGGAACGTTGCCCGCCAAGAATGGGAAATCTGTAAAAACAACAAAAAACCCCTCGTTTGAGGGGTTTGCTCTTTAAACGGAAGAGATTATCGCCCCTGAATGGCTAAATCACCCGGCAGATTTTTCTGCATCCGGTGCCAAATCTCGCCACTCTCATGCCCATAGCAACGCACTGTTTCGTACACCTGATCGTGCGCGCCTTCACTGCACAACGCCGACAGTTTGTGGTAGAAGCCCAGCGCCAGACTGCGCGCTTCCGGATTGGCGAAATAGTGACGACCAATACGCGTATACAGCCCTTTCATCCCGTTAAGAATCAGACCGTAAATCGGGTTGCCGGAAGCAAACGCCAGGCCGCGGAATATGTTGTAATCCAGCTCGGCAAAGGCATCGGCGTGATCGGCCACTTCATTAGCGGTAGCCAGCACTTCCTGCGCTTTATCGGGATGCTGACGAAACGCGGTGCGAATAAAAATAGTGGAAATATTGGTACGCACCGACAGCAAATTATCAATAAGCTGCGGCACACTTTCGTGATCCAGTCGCGCCAGTGTTTCAAGGATATTTAAACCAGAGGTTTCCCAGAAATTATTCACCTTCGTCGGCTTGCCATGTTGAATGGTCAACCAGCCATCTCGTGCCAGACGCTGTAACACTTCACGTAACGTAGTACGCGTTACGCCAATTAATTCTGAAAGTTCACGTTCTGCGGGCAAAATAGTCCCGGGAGGGAAGCGGTTATTCCAGATACTTTCAATAATGTACTCTTCCGCGAAACCCGCCGGGCTTTGCGCCTTAATGACCATAGTGAGATTTCCATAACACAGCAAAACAAAGTTGGACTCATCATACCAGAGGGCTAACTACGCTGATAGCAGACAAAAAGAAGAAAAAAGGGATCAAGGCTTCATTTTCCGCATCTCTTTCCCCTTGACTATCAAGACTTGCCTCACTCCTGCCTGACCGTTAAGCTTTGCGTTTAAACATAAAAACATCATTGATTATTTGTAAGGTAAGGGAAACCATCATGGAGATCTCCTGGGGCCGCGCGCTATGGCGCAATTTTTTGGGCCAGTCCCCCGACTGGTACAAACTCGCCCTCATCATTTTCTTAATCGTAAACCCGTTAATTTTCCTCATCAGCCCTTTCGTCGCGGGCTGGTTGCTGGTAGCGGAATTTATTTTCACTCTGGCGATGGCCCTGAAATGCTACCCGCTGCTCCCCGGTGGTCTGTTGGCTATCGAAGCGGTATTCATCGGCATGACCAGCGCGGAACACGTCCGTGAAGAGGTGGCGGCAAATCTTGAAGTCTTGCTGTTATTGATGTTTATGGTGGCGGGTATCTATTTTATGAAACAGCTGTTGCTGTTCATATTTACCCGTTTGCTGTTAAGCATTCGCTCCAAAATGCTGCTGTCGCTCTCTTTTTGCGTGGCGGCAGCGTTCCTCTCCGCGTTCCTCGATGCCTTAACCGTCGTGGCGGTGGTGATCAGCGTTGCTGTCGGTTTTTATGGTATTTATCACCGCGTAGCCTCTTCCCGTACCGAAGATACCGACCTGCAAGACGATAGTCATATCGACAAGCATTACAAAGTGGTTCTGGAACAGTTCCGTGGCTTTCTGCGTAGCCTGATGATGCATGCCGGTGTCGGCACTGCATTAGGCGGCGTGATGACCATGGTGGGCGAACCACAGAACCTGATCATCGCTAAAGCGGCTGGCTGGCATTTTGGCGATTTCTTCCTGCGCATGTCGCCGGTGACCGTTCCGGTTCTGATTTGTGGCCTGTTAACCTGCCTGCTGGTAGAGAAGCTGCGTTGGTTTGGCTACGGTGAAACGCTGCCGGAGAAAGTCCGCAAAGTGTTGCAACAGTTTGACGATCAAAGCCGCCACCAGCGTACCCGTCAGGATAAAATCCGTCTGATTGTCCAGGCGATTATTGGCGTCTGGCTGGTGACTGCGCTGGCGTTGCATCTGGCGGAAGTTGGCTTGATTGGTTTGTCAGTCATTATTCTGGCGACATCATTGACCGGTGTCACCGATGAACATGCTATCGGTAAAGCCTTCACCGAATCTCTGCCATTCACCGCACTGTTGACGGTGTTTTTCTCGGTAGTCGCGGTGATTATCGACCAACAACTGTTTTCGCCAATTATTCAGTTTGTGTTGCAGGCATCGGAACATGCTCAGCTGTCGCTGTTCTATATTTTCAACGGTCTGCTGTCATCCATTTCGGATAACGTCTTCGTGGGGACGATTTATATCAACGAAGCGAAAGCGGCAATGGAAAGTGGCGCTATCACGTTGAAGCAATACGAGCTGCTGGCGGTCGCCATTAATACCGGTACCAATCTGCCCTCCGTCGCTACGCCGAACGGTCAGGCTGCGTTCCTGTTCCTGCTGACCTCTGCACTCGCGCCATTGATTCGCCTCTCTTATGGCCGCATGGTGTGGATGGCCCTGCCTTACACCCTCGTACTGACACTCGTCGGCTTGCTCTGCGTCGAGTTTACGCTTGCCCCTGTAACCGAATGGTTTATGCAAATGGGCTGGATAGCAACGCTTTGATAACAACTTACCGGGCATATAAATGCCCGGTTTGCCTTTTCGCCCGATAATTGTCCAATTGCTTCCTATTTTTGCTGCCTCCTGGTGGCGCAGCGAATGAATTGGTTTAAACTGCGCACTCTATGCATATTGCAGGGAAATGATTATGTTGCGATTTTTGAACCAATGTTCACAAGGCCGGGGCGCGTGGCTGTTGATGGCGTTTACTGCTCTGGCACTGGAACTGACGGCGCTGTGGTTCCAGCATGTGATGTTACTGAAACCTTGCGTGCTCTGTATTTATGAACGTTGTGCGTTATTCGGCGTTCTGGGTGCTGCGCTGATTGGCGCGATCGCCCCGAAAACTCCGCTGCGTTATGTAGCGATGGTTATCTGGTTGTATAGTGCGTTCCGCGGTGTGCAGTTAACTTACGAGCACACCATGCTTCAGCTCTATCCTTCGCCGTTTGCCACCTGTGATTTTATGGTTCGTTTCCCGGAATGGCTGCCGCTGGATAAATGGGTGCCGCAAGTGTTTGTCGCCTCTGGCGATTGTGCCGAGCGTCAGTGGGATTTTTTAGGTCTGGAAATGCCGCAGTGGCTGCTCGGTATTTTTATCGCTTACCTGATTGTCGCGGTGCTGGTGGTGATTTCCCAGCCGTTTAAAGCGAAAAAACGTGACCTGTTCGGTCGCTAATCCCTTCAGCGCTCCTGCGGGAGCGCTTTTTTCCTGCCGCTATATTTATTTGACCCGCAGTAAATCAGAACTTCGCGTTGTATAACGTGGTGAAAGCATGGCACGCTTCATCTGCCATTGTTGCTGGATCCCCTGCCCGGCAAAATAGAGTGTTCCTCTGCCCTCTTTAGCATTCAGTGTATCCATTACCGTCATCAATTGCTCACTCCCGGGGCGCGGTGCGTTGTCATCGAATAAATTGAGCTGCGCGACTCCCTGACTGAAGAAATCCCCCAGCATCACGCCCGCTTTTTGGTAGCGATGGCCCGCTTGCCAGATGGCATCCAGAGATCGCGTAGCAGCGTTAATGATATCCCTGCTGTCCTGAGTGGGCGTCAGCAGTTTTACCGACGCGCTATTGCCGTAATAAGGTTCATTGAGCGCAAATGGTGACGTCTTAATAAATGTGGAGATAAACCGACAATATTGATGCTCGCTGCGAAGTTTTTCCGCCGCCCGGGCAGCGTAACTACAAATGGCCTGCCGCATCGATGGATAATCCGTGATGCGTTCACCAAACGAGCGGGAACAGATAATTTCCTGCTTCGTCGGTGCAAACTCTTCCAGTTGCAAACAGGGTTCGCCGCGCAGTTCACGCACCGTTCTTTCGAGCACGACATTAAAATGTTTACGGATAAACCGGATATCTGTATCCGCCAAATCGAGAACGGTTTTGATCCCCATCGCGTCCAGTTTTTTGCTGATCCGCCGTCCAATCCCCCAGACGTCATCCACGGGGAGAGCAGACATTAATTTACGCTGGCGTTCCAGATTTGATAAATCCACCACCCCACCCGTCTGCCGCTGCCATTTTTTTGCCGCATGATTGGCAAGCTTAGCCAACGTTTTGGTCTGGGCGATCCCCACACCAACAGTAAGATGGGTACGTTGTAGCACCGTTGCGCGAATTTCTCTGCCAAAATCAGTCAGATCGAGACAATTACGCACACCTGTCAGATCGCAGAATGCCTCATCAATACTGTAAATCTCGACGCGGGGCGATAGTTCTTCCAGCGTCGACATCACCCGATTGCTCATGTCTGCGTAAAGCTCATAATTGCTGCTAAAGCAAACCACGCCACAGCGACGAAACAGATCTTTTTGTTTGAACCAGGGATCGCCCATTTTAACACCCAGCGCCTTTGCCTCAGCGTTTCGGGCGATAACGCAACCGTCATTATTCGATAGCACAACCACCGGTTTACCCCATAAATCAGGGCGAAACACCGTCTCACAGCTGGCATAAAACGCGTTTACATCACAGAGAGCAAACATCAGCGCATCGCCTTAACGACGTGGATCACCACACCAAAGACATCCAGCGTATCTTCGCTACTGATGGTAATGGGCGAGTACGCACTGTTCATGGGAATAAGCTGTACCGTCGGGCGTAGTTGCAATTTTTTCACCGTAAACTCGCCGTCAACAGCAGCGATGACAATATCACCATGGCTGGCGGTAATAGCGCTATCGACAATCAGTAAATCACCGTCACTAATTCCACCATCAATCATAGAATCACCACTTGCTTTGACGAAGTAAGTCGCGCTGGGATGCTGGATCAACAGTTGATTCAGATCGATGCGCTGTTCAACGTAATCTGCTGCCGGTGAAGGAAAGCCACACTGAACAAGATCGCTAAATAGCGGAAAAGTCACAATTTCGCGGAGATCCGCAGGCTTGATAAACAACATAATAATCTGCCTGAAGTTATACTGTTTTTATATACAGTAGTCTGTTCTTGCCAGCAGATCAATACTGATTCAGGCTATCAATATTTGTCGCTGCATAGACTGCTGATTTTTCGTTCTCTTATCCTGTGCTCACGTGGCCTTCTGGCGACGACGCTCATCCAGCAGAAATGAAAAATATCACCCGGCAAAAAAATAGAATAGAAGCATTCGCCATAATGACATTAAACATTGTTTGATATTTATCATATTAATAGAAATAAAGACATTGACGCATCCCGCCCGGCTAACTATGAATTAGATGAAGTAAAATTTATTAATAGTTGTAAAACAGGAGTTTCATTACAATTTATATATTTAAAGAGGCGAATGATTATGACTGAAATCGTTGCAGATAAAACGGTAGAAGTAGTTAAAAACGCAATCGAAACTGCAGATGGAGCATTAGATCTTTATAATAAATATCTCGATCAGGTCATCCCCTGGCAGACCTTTGATGAAACCATAAAAGAGTTAAGTCGCTTTAAACAGGAGTATTCACAGGCAGCCTCCGTTTTAGTCGGCGATATTAAAACCTTACTTATGGATAGCCAGGATAAGTATTTTGAAGCAACCCAAACAGTGTATGAATGGTGTGGTGTTGCGACGCAATTGCTCGCAGCGTATATTTTTCTATTTGATGAGTACAATGAGAAGAAAGCATCCGCCCAGAAAGACATTCTCATTAAGGTACTGGATGACGGCATCACGAAGCTGAATGAAGCGCAAAAATCCCTGCTGGTAAGCTCACAAAGTTTCAACAACGCTTCCGGGAAACTGCTGGCGTTAGATAGCCAGTTAACCAATGATTTTTCAGAAAAAAGCAGCTTTTCCAGTCACAGGTAGATAAAATCAGGAAGGAAGCGTATGCCGGTGCCGCAGCCGGTGTCGTCGCCGGTCCATTTGGATTAATCATTTCCTATTCTATTGCTGCGGGCGTAGTTGAAGGGAAACTGATTCCAGAATTGAAGAACAAGTTAAAATCTGTGCAGAATTTCTTTACCACCCTGTCTAACACGGTTAAACAAGCGAATAAAGATATCGATGCCGCCAAATTGAAATTAACCACCGAAATAGCCGCCATCGGGGAGATAAAAACGGAAACTGAAACAACCAGATTCTATGTTGATTATGATGATTTAATGCTTTCTTTGCTAAAAGAAGCGGCAAAAAAAATGATTAACACCTGTAATGAGTATCAGAAAAGACACGGTAAAAAGACACTCTTTGAGGTACCTGAAGTCTGATAAGCGATTATTCTCTCCATGTACTCAAGGTATAAGGTTTATCACATTTAAAAACACAGACGTTTTTTAAAGATTGAGAGTTACCTGTTGATAATAAGGTATCGGGTAACTCTCATTATGACAGAGCGCTTTCAAAAACAGGGCTACGAAATGGCGAGCATCCAGACGTATATTAAGAAAGCCCCCATCAACATCTATTAAATTTATCACTGCGCCCAGTCAGGTTTATTTAAGATATGATCCTGCCAGTCAATCACTTCTGATTCTTTCACTGCGATATGACGCACAGAGATACGTTCACCATGCATTGCCGCTTTCGAACCCGTAAGTAGCGGATGCCACGCAGGTAAATCTTTACCTTCCGCCAGCAACCGATAAGCGCAGGTCATTGGCAGCCATTCGAATGTTGGCAGATTTTCACGGGTTAATTTAATGCAGTCGGGTTCAAACTCGAAACGACGTTCGTAGTTCCGACATTGACAGGTTTTAATATTGAGCTGGCGACAGGCGACGTTAGTGAAGTAGATTTCGTCGGTGTCTTCATCCATCAGTTTATGCAGGCAACACTGACCGCAACCATCACACAACGACTCCCATTCCGCATCGCTCATTTCGTCCAGGGTTTTACTTTGCCAGAAAGGTACATCGCTCATCAGGTGTTCCGCCATTACGTTAAAACGCACCTTATAACCAGTCTGGCACAGCGATGCAAGTTTTGCCGCCGCTTTCAGGCGGCAAAAAGTATTACAAAACGCGAGTTGCCAAAGAATGCCCATCGAAAGTGACTGTCAGCTCATCACCGCTTTGCAACGGGCCGACGCCATCAGGCGTGCCTGTCAGCACAACGTCACCGGCCTTGAGGGTAAAAAACTTGCTCATATAAGCGATCAGCGGAACAATTTTATGGATCATGTCCGCAGTCGTACCTTGCTGACGTTGCTCGCCGTTTACGCTCAGGCCCAGCGTTGTATTTTGCGGGTCGCCGGTAAATTCCGCCGCGGGAATAAACCCGGAAAGCGGACAAGAGTTATCAAACGCTTTAGCCTTTTCCCACGGCTGCCCGGCTTTCTTCATTTTTCCCTGAACATCACGCAATGTCAGATCGAGCGCCACGCCATAACCGGCAATGGCTTTGCGGACATGCTCTTCCGTAGCCTGACGCAGCGTCGCGCCAATCAACACCGCCAGTTCGACTTCATGATGAACTGAACCGAAATCGGATGGGATCGCCAATGGCTGCCGCAGATCGCACAGTGCCGTTTCTGGTTTAATAAACAGCACTGGCTCTTCGGGCACTGCGCTGCCCATCTCTTTAATATGTTTGGCATAGTTACTGCCAACACAGACTACTTTACTCACCGGATAATCCAGCAGCGCACCTTGCCAGTTGTGATGTTGATACATAACGTTCCCCTCACCTTATCGTGGATATGAAAACCCGCGCCGACAAAGATAATGCCACCGCCGGATATCGGTTATTTGTTAGTGTCGTCTGTTTTCTGCCCCATGACGGAAAGATGTTGCTTCAGCAAATCTTCGGGTGGTGGCGGTAACTGCAAATAGTAACCTTGCTCGGTTAATGCCAGTTTAACCTTTTCAATATCAGCATTGACCAGTTTCTTCCGCCCATCCAACGGCAGAATCATCGCTAACTGAGGCTGACCAAAACCTTTCATCAGTTCCTCAGGAACACGCGAAAAATCGTCTTTTTTTTCGACATATAAATAGGTCTGGTCACGCTTGCTGCTTCGATAAATCACACAAAACATACTTTTACTCTTTAAGATGCCAGGTTTTGGCATAAGCTAACATCAATGAAACCCGCGCCACAAGCCAGCCAGCTGTAGATTTCTACGGTTTGTTGAGTCCATGCCCCTTTATAAGTAATCCCCCCGGCAAAAATGCCGCGCCGGGATTTTACCGAACGCAGGAAAGCCACTGGAATTCTCCCGTTAGGGATTGTTATATTATAACAGTTCATCGTACTCATTCTGAACAGGAGACTACCAATGAAAATCAAGAGCATCAGTAAGGCTGTATTGCTGTTTGCACTGCTAACCTCCACGAGCTTTGCTGCGGGTAAGAATGTCAATGTTGAGTTCAGAAAAGGCCATAGCAGCGCTCAGTACTCCGGCGAAATAAAGGGATACGATTACGATACATATACCTTCTATGCCAAAAAAGGTCAGAAAGTACATGTGAGTATCTCTAATGAAGGCGCTGATACTTACCTCTTCGGGCCAGGAATCGATGATTCTGTTGATTTATCCAGATATTCCCCAGAACTCGATAGTCACGGACAATACTCACTCCCTGCTTCTGGCAAATATGAGCTGCGAGTGCTGCAAACCCGAAACGACGCCCGTAAAAACAAAACTAAAAAATATAACGTCGATATTCAAATTAAGTAAATGTCAACCGACGGGGACTCTCCCCGTCATAAACGTTAACGCCCCACTCCTCTCTGTCGCTCAAGAGGTTAATGACGAATAGCAGACAATGCCGAATAGAACATAATGTAAACAAGGCATCACTCACGACACATAAATAACATCTTTGTGGTGATTTGATTGATTTTTCCACTCCGCTTACCATCCACACCAAAATAACGATCATCACGACATAATTTTTCTTTAACATCGCAAAATACACCGTTAGCGAATGTAAATTCGCTGGGATCGTAGCCTTGTAATGATTGTAAGTTTTCAGCGGCTTTTTCGCCGAGATATTTCCTTGTTAACTCTGGGGAAATGCCATCTGAGTTCACACAAATATACGGGTCGCAAACAACGCCGCACGCCGGAGATTGAAGTCCGCCAGCGTCATGTCCAGACGCCATTGATGAGAACATCATCCCCACACCTGACAATCCGATATAAAAAATACGCATCATATTCATAGCACATCCTGATAATCCAACCGTACAACACTTATGCTCATTTCATCATCAATCCGTAATCAAAACCGCTGACCTGGACGAGTTACGATGACCTGACAGAAGTATCAGACGTCTTCTGCGGTTTCTATGATAGAGCAATTCTGTGGCGGATATTAAGATAACGGGTATCTGTTCTTTAATGATGCCGCAAAAAATGGAAAGTTAAGAAAGCCTGGCGTGGTGAAAAAATACACTTGCCTCAATACTGGATATTTAAACAGGTCTGGAGATGCTGTCACGATTAGGGTGCGGAAAAAGGAAGCGTAAATAAGAAGAATCAAAAGTACGACGGCAATGGGTTGATTGACAAGGGTATTTTTTAAGCTATGAATCAGCGCCATTTATCACAGAATAGACTTTTACTCTGAATAAATGGGAGGGTGACTTGCCTCAATATAATCCAGACTATAACATGCCTTATAGTCTTCGGAACATCATCGCGCGCTGGCGATGATTAATAGCTAATTGAGTAAGGCCAGGATGTCAAACACGCCAATCGAGCTTAAAGGCAGTAGCTTCACTTTATCTGTGGTTCATCTGCATGAGGCAGAACCTAAGGTTATCCATCAGGCGCTGGAAGACAAAATCGCTCAGGCCCCCGCATTTTTAAAACATGCCCCCGTTGTACTCAACGTCAGTGCACTGGAAGACCCGGTAAACTGGTCAGCGATGCATAAGGCGGTTTCGGCAACCGGTTTGCGGGTTATTGGCGTAAGTGGCTGCAAAGATGCGCAACTTAAAGCCGAAATTGAAAAGATGGGGCTGCCTATCCTGACGGAAGGAAAGGAAAAAGCGCCGCGTCCAGCTCCCGCACCACAGGCTCCAGCGCAAAATACAACGCCGGTCACAAAAACGCGTTTAATAGATACCCCGGTGCGTTCCGGTCAGCGTATTTATGCTCCACAATGTGATCTGATTGTTACAAGCCACGTTAGCGCTGGGGCCGAATTGATTGCCGATGGGAACATTCATGTCTATGGCATGATGCGCGGTCGTGCGCTTGCAGGGGCAAGTGGTGACCGGGAAACGCAAATATTTTGTACGAACCTGATGGCGGAACTGGTGTCCATCGCAGGTGAATACTGGCTGAGTGATCAAATCCCAGCAGAATTTTATGGCAAAGCGGCGCGACTGCAGTTAGTCGAAAACGCTTTGACCGTTCAACCGTTAAATTGATCCCTTTTTAACAAGGAATTTCTATGGCACGCATTATTGTTGTTACTTCGGGCAAAGGGGGTGTTGGTAAGACAACCTCCAGCGCGGCCATCGCCACTGGTTTGGCCCAGAAGGGAAAGAAAACTGTCGTGATAGATTTTGATATCGGCCTGCGTAATCTCGACCTGATTATGGGTTGCGAACGCCGGGTCGTTTACGATTTCGTCAACGTCATTCAGGGCGATGCAACGCTAAATCAGGCGTTAATTAAAGATAAGCGTACTGAAAATCTCTATATTCTTCCGGCATCGCAAACACGCGATAAAGATGCCCTCACCCGTGAAGGGGTCGCCAAAGTTCTTGATGATCTGAAAGCGATGGATTTTGAATTTATCGTTTGTGACTCCCCGGCAGGGATTGAAACCGGTGCGTTAATGGCACTCTATTTTGCAGACGAAGCCATTATTACCACCAACCCGGAAGTCTCCTCAGTACGCGACTCTGACCGTATTTTAGGCATTCTGGCGTCGAAATCACGCCGCGCAGAAAATGGCGAAGAGCCTATTAAAGAGCACCTGCTGTTAACGCGCTATAACCCAGGCCGCGTAAGCAGAGGTGACATGCTGAGCATGGAAGATGTGCTGGAGATCCTGCGCATCAAACTCGTCGGCGTGATCCCAGAGGATCAATCAGTATTGCGCGCCTCTAACCAGGGTGAACCGGTCATTCTCGACATTAACGCCGATGCGGGTAAAGCCTACGCAGATACCGTAGAACGTCTGTTGGGAGAAGAACGTCCTTTCCGCTTCATTGAAGAAGAGAAGAAAGGCTTCCTCAAACGCTTGTTCGGAGGATAAGTTATGGCATTACTCGATTTCTTTCTCTCGCGGAAGAAAAACACAGCCAACATTGCAAAAGAACGGCTGCAGATTATTGTTGCTGAACGCCGTCGCAGCGATGCAGAACCGCATTATCTGCCGCAGTTGCGTAAAGATATTCTTGAGGTCATTTGTAAATACGTACAAATTGATCCTGAGATGGTAACCGTACAGCTTGAGCAAAAAGATGGCGATATTTCTATTCTTGAGCTGAACGTGACCTTACCGGAAGCAGAAGAGCTGAAATAAGCCCGCTGTAAAAACGCATTTATCTTCAAGGCAGAGTCATTTCTGCCTTGAGTTTTTCATCCCTCTCATCCACGTTGTGGTAAAGCGGCGAGTATTCTTGCTGATACTCCTCATTGCTATTTCCACCTCCCCCTTTACACCTTAAGGCTGTTCCCACGCACAGAACAAAATGTTTATGCCTGGTTGAGTAAATAACCTCATTGTTAGTGTGGATACACTGGGGGATGATAACCCCGCAATTTCATTATTCATTGTTCTCCCATAGGATGAGGTTTCCCGCCGTAACTGGCGGGCTTTTTTTGCCCCAGAATTTTCCCTTTTAGCCCCCTGTAAACGAAAACTGCGCCGAAGCGCAGTTTAATCGTTGATGGTCAGAACGACCAGTTCACACCAGCCACCGCGTTCCACGGGGACTCCACACCGGCACCATGGCTATACCCCACCCCGAAATGCCCGCTTAACGTACTGCTGAATGAGGCTTTAATACCTGCCTGGTATATTCCACGTCTGCCCGACAAATCATTGACAAAATTACCGTCACTATTCACTTTCACCCGATTATCATCGACAAATTCTTTGCGCACAGCCGCCTTCAGGCAGGGTTCAATTTCCATACCGTTCCCCAGACGCATGTTGTAACTCAGCGTTGCACCCAGTTCACGATATATACTGCGGGTATCGACTGATTTCGATTCCATGCCATTGGATAAATGATAGTAGCGTCTAAGTGACCTAAGCTCTGCTGCAACATCAGCCCGCAGGCACCAGACCAGGGGATTCATCCTGAAGAGACAGCGCAGGTGTATTGTGTTCACCGCTCACCAAAGACATCATGATGAAATGATGATATCCCGTATAAGAAAGAGGCATTTTTTACACGCAGTGCGCTGAAGTGTAGTTGGATAAAAAATCACTCTTTTCAGATAATACTGTCGTACGCTTATCTTTCGACAATGAGGCCGTCGGCAAAATAAAATGACTAATGTAATCGTTGCTGATGAATATCTTCTGCTCACATAAAAATCACACAATAATATTGATAAATCAGATTATCTTACCTTTACAACATTGCGTTAACAGTCAATGACACTTCTTGAATAAAAATATTGTCAATCAATGAGTTATTCCTCATTTAAGATTATTCTCATTCACGTAAAAAACATAATTCCTATCATCACAGCCACGCTCATTTTGAATTATCTGAATAATAGCGAGCGTTCTTTAGTTAAGCAGATCTTAATTGAAGACGAAATTATTGTGTGTGCAACTTACTTAATACCGGACATCTAAGTTGAAAAAAAAAATACTTGCCTTCGGGCTTATCTCAGCATTGTTCTGCTCCACGCCAGCGATGGCGGATATGAACCGCACCACGAAAGGTGCATTGCTAGGCGCAGGCGTTGGTTTACTTACTGGCAATGGTGTTAATGGCGTACTGAAAGGTGCAGCTGTTGGCGCTGGTGTTGGTGCAGTAACAGAAAAAGGCCGCGACGGTAAAAATGCGCGTAAAGGTGCAAAAGTGGGTGCCGCCGTTGGTGCTGTCACTGGCGTTCTGACCGGCAATGGCCTCGAAGGGGCGATTAAAGGTGCCGTGATTGGCGGTACGGGTGGTGCAATTCTGGGTAAAATGAAATAAGGAATGATGATGAAAAAATTTGCTTTACTGGCGGGCCTGTTTGTTTTCGCACCAATGACCTGGGCGCAGGACTACAATATTAAAAACGGTTTGCCGTCAGAAACCTATATTACTTGCGCAGAAGCCAACGAAATGGCAAAAACTGACAGCGCACAGGTTGCAGAAATTGTTGCGGTAATGGGTAATGCCAGCGTTGCCAGCCGTGATTTAAAAATTGAGCAATCTCCGGAACTGAGCGCCAAAGTGGTAGAAAAACTGAATCAGGTTTGCGCTAAAGACCCGCAAATGCTGTTGATCACGGCAATTGATGACACCATGCGTGCTATCGGCAAAAAATAATATTTCATATGTACCGCGTCGATGAATACGACGCGGTTTTTTAGCTAACGGCGGGATCAGAACTTATATTTCAGGCCCACCATCACTGCGGTGTCATTGTAGCCATTATCACCCAGCTGCACGCCCACACTCCCCCAGACGCTGGCCGCTGGATTCAGGTTGCCATTTACGCCAAGTTTAATTTCCCCCAAATTACTCGCCCCATCTTGTTCGACTTTCACACCGTTCATTGAGACAGCAAAATCTTTACTGTTATGGATCCAGTTCATTTCAACAAAAGGTTCAAAGTCGTCACCGTGCGGACCGCTGTTTTTCTCCTGAGTACGAATAAAGGTGCGGAAACCAAGTCGGGTCTGGATGTTGTTATTTGCGTCATTCTCAATACGTGAGCCATTGGCTTCGGTGTGCGCATTATGATCGACGCCCATCCAGATAGCCTGTGCCTGTGGCTGGAATATCCACGTGTATTTCGCCGCTTCCAGACCAAAGGATTTATTCAGGGCAAAGCCGTAACCCGCTTCCAGCGAGACGGTTGCGCCTTTCGCACTATAGGATTCATAGGCTAATTCATCCCCTTTCACCGAGTTTTTAAACCAGCTATATTGCGCCCAGGCGTCAATGTATGCGCCTTTTTTACTGATGTCATCGGCAAACCAGGTGGCATACAGCCCTGCGCAATAGCCTCTGACACTCCCTTTCGAACGATAATCCGACACGCTGGAATGAGTTGAGTTGTAGTCGCGGGCATAACCAGCCATCACTCCCAAACGCCAACTGTCACTGTCGGTAAAACCACCGGTTAACAGATCGGCCCCTAACTGCGAGACGTAGCGATGCGAGGTCGTTCTCAACTGTCCGTTGCTGTCACGCCAGGCATTATGCCCGCCAATTTGACGTAGCCAAAGTCGGCTTGAACGCTCCTGTTCAGTTACAGGATCGATGTAGCGCATTTCACCCGCACGGTCGTTCAGACGCATAACAAAAAGAGTGTTAGCGGCTGCCAGGTTGGCGACGTAACTTCCAGCTTCGAGGCGCAGGACGGGGGTAGGCGCAACAGTAGGTGCTGAACTTCCTCCGGAGTTTGTTTCACCGCCGCTCGTTGCCTGGAAGTTAGTCAGATACCAGTTTTTATTGGTCGCTTCGGTATTACCTCGTGTTAATGAATATTCGTAGGCACCGGCGAAAATCCTCGAATCCTTAATAAATTCCCCATTTGATTCCCCCTCAACGCTGATAATCTCTATCCCATTTAACGTGTAAGCTCCGCTGCCTCCTGCATTGGTAACTTTAACTCGGGTTGTTCCAGAGGTATTTCCATTAATAACGACTTTATCCGTAGCTGAATTATCATCACCCAATTCAGTTCTGAGATGCAATACGCCATTATTACCAACGTAATTTTCAGTTATTGTTAATCTTGTTGGTTCGACATCCCGTCCATCTGCCCGGGAAATATAGACCGTACTATTATCAACCGTGAGGTTGCTCACCGTTGAGTCAGCTTTAATATCCCAGGTACTATTATCTGAAAGCGACAGATAGGTATGAGTGTTATCATCTGTTGAAATATTAGCTGAACCCGTTATTTTTGAATTAGTTGCATCGACGGTCAAATGACCTTTAATATTATTGATAAAAACATCTGCAGCCGATGATACCTCACTATCCGTAATGGTCACGTTACTCGTCTCATTTTTATGGTAGAGGATTTCATTTGCTGACCGTAGTGAGCTACCAGATAAAATATCTACCGTTGCTTCCTGACCATTTATGGAAGACTCCAGCACAATTCCAGACCCCTGATGCGCGACTGCAGATGTATTTTTCAGCGTCACCGTGCCGCCATTATAAATTTTAGCAATCGCGGCGTCAGGACCCGTTGTATAAATTTCTCCCTGGTTAAATGAAACTGTCCCCTGGCGGGCAGCGATGGCATGAGCATTGTCCCCATGCGTGGTGATATCAACATCGGTTAATGTAACGTTGGCATTGGTATAATCAAGCGTGTCACCAGCCTTGACGACAGTGCCATTAGCGTACGCGGCATAACTTTCTGTTCCGTGGGTTGTGATCTCCCCTTTTGCCATATCCAGTTTTGCTATGGCATTATTTTCATTACTTCCTGTATCGGTAGTACTTTCTTCATCAAGAGAAGATACACACGCACGCGCGCTTCCGGGAGATGCACACGCAAGAACGCCGACTGCGTGATTACCCGCAGTAACAATAAATGTATCATCTCCGTCAGAAAAAGAGGGGGTAACCGAACCGTCAGAGTTGACTCTTATTATGGTGTCAGTATTCAGGTTTCCACTCGTTTGACTTAGCAAACCAATTGAGTAATCCCCCGTTATGACAATCGTGTTTTTACCCTGCAAAATAACAGCACCGCCAAATTCACTTACGATTGCGCTAGCTGTTAATGCTGTGCTTAGAGGACTATTGTCAGAAGGATATAAACCGCCCGTTGTTACAATGACGCCATTGTTAATGGTTAACTTGCTACCCTCTCCTGCAACGGATACCCGTAACTTCCATTACCCGTTGTTATAACTAGCGCATTATCAATATCTTTTACTTTTCCATCTTTTATTGCCACAGCATGTTTATATTCATCGTGCTGAATAAACTGTTCAGCATATGCATTACCCACCGCCAGAGCAATAAGTCCCAAACTAAACCCGGAGAGTTTTTTCAGTTTCATAGATTAACCATCCATTCATTGGATTAATAAACATTCCTGGTCAAATAACCTATGCGTTCAGATTACCAAAACGGAGGGTAAAGACAAAAACAAAAGCACAAAAAATTTAAATAGATAAACAGCGACAATATATAAATGATAAATAAGTCGGCATTATCATTTTTCACCTTATTTTCATGACATTGATCACTTTAGGGTGACGATTTTGTTTAACAAATAACTCTTCGACATCAAAATTGTTAATAGTTGCGATGAGGATTATTTCGGTGATATATAAAAACAACCGTGATAACACCAGGGTTGACAACTATTTGCGCAATAATGCCTTTCCTTCAATGATCCAGGCGTTCACTGCCAGCAACCCATTCAGCCGCATACTGACAGTGAGAAACTGAAAGATTATTGCTGATCCCTGTGGTTGACGAGTCTTTCTCTTAATCGATTAACCAGATTGATCGCCAGCCAAACAAGGGCATTAAGCAAATTTATCGTCACAAGCACTTCTCCAAGCCCGGTACTGGGTTTTGCAATAAGGATGACCAGGAGGGTGATCAGCATAAATGCAATGGAAAAGATGATATAGAGAGTGAAATAATCCAGATTATTACTATTGTTCATGCTACTAATGGCAATCCTGTCAAAACTTTCAAACAATTATAGCAAACAAAATAATGAACAATAGTAACAAGAGGCAACGAGCTAATTAGCTGTCTATAATTACACCGCACTATGGCCTTACTGATCAATTTTCACTCAACCACAACCTTCACCTTCGGTTTAGAAAGGATAATTTTGACCAGGTCGATGTATGTAACAGGTTTATAGAAATAATAACCCTGCTGAAATGTGATATTATTTTGGTTCAGATAGTCAAGTTGTTCTTTCGTTTCGACACCTTCAGCGACGATACTGATCGAAAGTTTACGCGCCAGATCCAATACACAATCCAGAATTCGGGTTGATTCTGGGTCTGCGTTTACGCGGCCAACGAAACTGTGATCAATTTTGATATAATCAATATGCAGGTCATGAAGATAAGAAAGCCCTGAGTAGCCAGTACCGAAATCATCCAGCGCGATGACAAAACCATTTTCATGCAGAATGTTCAACCGCTGAACCAGACTTTCATCAACATTCAATGGCTCACGCTCGGTGACTTCCAGAACAAGGTTTAAATCGCGGCGGGTAAAACTGTCACGGAAATTTAAACACTCGTCGACAAACGTCGGCGAAATAATATGCGAAGCGCTAAAATTAATTCCAATATGAAAACCTTCCGGCAATTTACTCGCGATAGCGTTCATCTGTCTGGCAACCTGATTCATCAGGCTTTGCGTAAGCGGAACGATTAATCCGGATTTTTCAGCAAGTGGAATAAATGCCGCGGGTGATATATATCCACCGTGAGGTTGTTTCCAGCGGGCTAACACCTCAACTCCCCGCAATGTCCCTTCCCGACCATTTACCACAGGTTGGTAAAAAGGGACGATCTCCCCATTATTTATTGCCCGTCGCAGGATCTCTTCAGGCGTTGCGCTTTTATTGAAATATCTATCAAGCAGGAAGGCAGCGGCGCAGGCGATTAACAGAATAAATATTAAAATCCCAAAGCCTTTATCGATAAGTCTGTAGAAGCTAAAGAGTGGCGGCGGGTTAAAGATAATAGTGAAATGATATTTTGTGGAGTGAACCTTCTCGGTATAGGGATAATGTCCATTAAGCGTCATCACATCACCCGTTGGTCCAATAATGTCATCCGCCACGCGTAATACATACCTTACCCCTTTCAAGGGTACATTAAGTGCCCCACGAATATGCTGATCGCTTATCGTAACCAAAATGCGCGTATCTGCAAATTGGTTCTGATAGAGCAGGATAGGTAATCTATTAACGGTGTCGATTGCTGGAGCCAACAGTAAATTACTGTCCGGGAAAACAGGAATACGAGACAACAGGACCCGATTCCCAGGCAGGGATGTACACCAGACTATTCCCTGTTTGAGAATGATGATTGTGCGCAGGTGAGGTTTCAGAGCTGCTTCAGTGCCAAGCTGATATTGCTCCTCGAGGTTGCATTCCTTCCCGGCAATGTTAACCGCTGTTTGAGTCGCTTGTGACGCTTCTTCAAGTATATGATTGATATTGTTGGCGGCATATCTCGCTCCCGCCAGGTACTCTGCTTTTGCGGAATACCAGAGCTGGATGTTCAAAATAGCGACACCGGTAATAAACAAGCATATCGCAACGAGGATGGGTATGAGTGTATTGCGCATTTGCTTGTCCCGGCCAAAGGGTTTAATACATGAAAATGCCATTCATTCGCTCGCGCTGGCATCTACAGAGAGCATGGTAGAGAGCATAAGAAATATCCACGCCGAAGATAAAATTTTCTCCATCTTGATCTAACCCATTAATTATTGAGCATAATGTAGGCAGTACAAAATAAGTTAGGCGGGATATCAGGCGTCAAGAATGGAGAGCGAGAACTCTCCATTCTTGACACCTGATATTGCGGACATAATAAGAAAGCATAACGCCTGAAATGCTCACTTTGCATCAGCATGGTGATACAGCTGATGTTTATTCTAAAACCTTACTCAAGTTCTAAGAGAGCACGGATTCCCTGTCATTAATAATGATATCCGTTAGTGTAGTCTTATGCATTTCAATGTACTGCAATATTTGCAGATAGAGATCAGAAAGAATCACACTGGTTTCATCTTTTAAACGCAAGCGTAAAGCCTGATCAATAATATGACTATCAACATACCCATGCGTCATGAACACCTCCCTCTCGAGATTTTTAAACAAAGCACATTGAAAAATAAATCTCTCTGGGATTGAATTATTCATGTCAGCCTCGTAGAAATATTAACCCAATAAAATTATGCTGTGTATAGTCTAAAGCGACAGACAAAAATAAGATGAATGAGTTTTCTATAAACTTATACTTAATAATTAGAAGTTACATATCATCAGCTGTGTATCGCAACACGATTTCCAGTGTTTTTCTAATCACATCAGCTTTGAGAATATCACTTGTTGTTTCCAGGGAGTGTATCAGACTTAAGATAATATTTTTATTATTAACATTATCGCCTGAAAGCATTAAATTGGTGACAGCCTGCCCTAACACTGCTGACTCTTCTTCTAACAAATTACCCGAACTGCGAAAGTAACTTGCTAACGCTTTATCAGTTATTGCATTATGAATTGTAGTATCTTCAAGCATGGTAACCTCTCATCTTACTTATGAAATTTTAATGTATTCTGTTTATTTTCTTACCATTGAACATACTTTTATTGTCAGCTGTCGCTGTTCTTCGGTTTGGCCCTCCTGAATCACTATTGCTAAAATCACGAATTATGCTGTCAATTAAATCGCGTCGGAAAGCATCTTCCTCAGCCGATTTCATTACGAGTAATTGCTTAATAAGAGTCTGCAATGAAAAATTTATCTTCATGCGCAGTATCTGGATCACCGCCTGGCCAGTAATTTCATATTTTATACGTTCATTATCAGATGTCTTCATAACGACTTCATAGCTAACCTGTTAAATAATCAGGCTGTTGCATTATTCAAAAAGCAACCCAATTAGTGCATTATAATGTTTCTGTTCCTCTTCCCCAGTCGCGTGTTCCAGTCGGCAAAGAAGTTTGGCACAAAGCGACTTTCGACTCAGATTACGTCCATCTTTCAAAATCTCAGTCACAATTTCCCCGAGAGTTTCCTGCTGAGTAGGCAAGTTAGCTTTTGCAAAGTAACGAGTGATTGCTCCCGCAGAATCTAAAGTCACTGAATTTTGATGCATGCTACGCCTCTGTTAAAAATGTTAATCAATGTTAAGTGAGGTAACAATAGCAAACTTGTACGAAATATGTGTACAGAATGATAAATTAATTTTTTGAAATTAGTGCTAATGCATATAAAACAATGTGTTATGATAAAACATATTGCATCATTTAACTGACAATCTATACAAGATTTTTCGCCAACTAGTGTTCAACTTTTTCCATTTTTTATCAATGTAAAGAAACGGTTATGTTTTGGTATTAAAAGAAAGACACAAGAAGATATGTCTGTTACCGTCTTACTCTCGCCTCACCCATTACCCTGGATTGTTAATGCTTACCACCCTTATTTATCGTAGCCATATACGTGACGACGAACCTGTCAAAAAAATCGAAGAAATGGTTTCGATAGCAAATCGCAGGAACATGCAGTCTGACGTAACAGGGATCTTACTGTTTAATGGTTCTCATTTTTTCCAGCTTCTGGAAGGTCCGGAAGAACAGGTTAAAATGATATATCGGGCTATATGCCAGGATCCACGGCACTATAATATTGTTGAGCTGCTGTGCGATTACGCGCCTGCTCGCCGTTTTGGCAAAGCGGGAATGGAATTATTTGATTTGCGCCTGCACGAGCGAGATGACGTTTTACAGGCCGTATTCGACAAAGGCACATCAAAATTTCAGCTAACTTATGATGACAGAGCGCTACAATTTTTTCGTACTTTTGTCCTTGCAACCGAACAATCAACCTATTTCGAGATCCCTGCCGAAGACTCCTGGCTTTTTATCGCTGACGGATCTGATAAAGAACTTGATTCCTGTGCCCTTTCACCAACTAT
This sequence comes from Escherichia sp. SCLE84, assembly GCF_012584495.1. Lineage (NCBI taxonomy): Bacteria > Pseudomonadati > Pseudomonadota > Gammaproteobacteria > Enterobacterales > Enterobacteriaceae > Escherichia > Escherichia sp. SCLE84. The sequence continues at coordinate 1,058,873 of NZ_CP051430.1, forward strand.
AAACGACCACTTTGCCTTTCATCCTATTGTCGATCCCTTATCGCGGCGGATAATCGCTTTTGAAGCCATTGTGCAAAAAAATGAAGATAGCCCATCAGCCATAGCGGTTGGGCAGCGTAAAGACGGGGAAATCTACACAGCGGATCTCAAAAGTAAGGCGCTTGCATTCACGATGGCACACGCACTTGAGCTCGGTGATAAAATGATTTCAATCAATCTATTACCTATGACCCTGGTTAACGAACCTGACGCAGTCTCTTTTTTACTTAATGAAATAAAGGCCAATGCTCTGGTGCCTGAACAAATCATCGTTGAATTTACTGAAAGTGAAGTCATATCTCGGTTTGATGAGTTTGCCGAAGCGATTAAATCGCTAAAGGCTGCTGGTATCAGTGTAGCAATTGATCATTTTGGCGCAGGTTTTGCTGGTTTGTTACTCCTGTCACGCTTCCAGCCTGACAGAATTAAAATCAGTCAGGAATTGATTACCAATGTTCATAAAAGTGGGCCACGGCAGGCAATTATTCAGGCGATCATAAAATGCTGTACATCACTTGAAATTCAAGTCAGTGCTATGGGCGTGGCAACACCAGAAGAGTGGATGTGGCTTGAATCCGCAGGAATTGAGATGTTTCAGGGAGATCTGTTTGCTAAAGCTAAATTGAATGGTATCCCTTCCATAGCGTGGCCAGAGAAAAAATAATTTTCAGCACATTCTTTCACATGATTTCAGTAAATCATCGTGAAAATGAATACGTTACGTTTAAATTTAATCCACATTAAAAATAATGTTTCATCCAATTTAGCTGAAATCTTATTTATACTTTGTACAATTTTAGCGTATATTGTACAAAGTATTATTGGGTCGTGTACAGGCGACGGAGATTTGTGACCGCAAGGAGGAATTGTGGCTTATTACAGCATTGGTGATGTTGCTGAACGTTGCGGGATTAATCCTGTCACTCTCCGGGCCTGGCAACGCCGCTACGGTTTGTTAAAACCACAGCGCAGTGAAGGCGGACACCGACTCTTTGATGAAGAAGACATACAACGCATCGAAGAGATCAAGCGTTGGATAAGTAATGGCGTCCCTGTAGGCAAAGTTAAAGCATTACTGGAAACCACCAGCCAGGATACGGAAGATGACTGGAGCCGCCTGCAAGAAGAGATGATGTCAATTCTTCGCATGGCTAATCCTGCCAAACTACGCGCGAGAATTATTTCACTGGGTCGAGAGTACCCAGTAGATCAATTGATTAATCATGTTTACCTTCCTGTTCGCCAGCGTCTCGTGCTTGATCACAACACCTCCCGCATTATGAGCAGTATGTTTGACGGCGCATTAATTGAATACGCAGCAACCTCGCTTTTCGAAATGCGCCGTAAGCCCGGTAAAGAAGCCATTCTGATGGCGTGGAATGTTGAAGAGAGAGCACGATTGTGGCTGGAAGCATGGCGTTTATCATTGTCAGGATGGCACATTTCTGTTCTTGCTGATCCCATTGAATCGCCGCGCCCGGAACTGTTCCCGACGCAAACATTGATTGTCTGGACAGGCATGGCACCAACGAGAAGGCAAAACGAACTTTTACAACACTGGGGTGAGCAAGGTTATAAAGTCATCTTTCATGCCCCCTAATTTCACCTTTATCCCGCCCCTTAGACAGAATGTTATAATCTGAACCCACAACAGCGTTTGTACCGGAGCTGGTCCGTTGCAAAATGCTCACCGGGAGAATTCAGATATTCCCTCTATCACACTCTGTACATATCACAGCCAAAGGACAGACCAGATTGAAGTGGTAAAACCGATCGTGCACACTACGCAGTCTCACAACTAACAAGAGGTTATTATCCTGATGGATCAGGTCGTTGTTTTTCAAAAGATGTTTGAGCAAGTGAGAAAAGAGCAAAACTTCTCCTGGTTTTATTCAGAATTAAAACATCACCGTATTGCACATTACATTTATTATCTGGCTACGGATAACATCAGAATTATTACTCACGATGACACGGTTTTGTTATTAAGAGGAACCAGGAACCTGTTAAAAGTTAGTACGACCAAGAACCCTGCTAAAATAAAAGAGGCCGCATTGCTTCATATTTGCGGAAAATCTACATTTCGGGAATACTGTTCAACACTAGCAGGCGCGGGCGTTTTCCGGTGGGTTACTGATGTTAATCATAACAAACGCAGTTACTACGCCATTGATAATACGCTTTTATATATTGAAGATGTAGAAAATAATAAACCATTAATCTAGCTAAAGTTGGATGCTTAAGAAATGCTTCATAATTCAGTAAGGCATTAGCATAATGGGAATAAAAGTACAGAGACTATCCCTATGGATGATAAATACTGTCCTTTTATTGCTACCCATAAATAATCACCATGCCAATACTATCAAATTGATATTTGAAATGTGATCACTTGACTTTCTATACGTTATTTTATAACGGTTAATATATTTATAAAAACAACGGGTGTGCCATACGCCCGTTTCAATACTTAACGCACATGTGTTTTGGTTTAGTCATCATCCAGTTATATGTATTTTAGCCAGGAACAGGTTAAACCTTTCCTATATAACTCAAAAATTGAAACCTTATTCTCATGTCATGCTTATATTCATTATTATCGTTATATAAAAAGGCAACCATAATGTTTAGCAAATTGGCACAAAGTAGCATAAAGGCTATGTTTTAATTACAGGATGTTCAGTCATTTGAATGTATAACATTATAGCTAAACAAATCTAAAACGAAGTGAATAATTTATTGTTTTCACTAAATCTCATTTTGTTTAACATCCATTGAGATTCCTTGCTTTAAATTTTGTTTTATATAAGCAATCGTTTTAATTAATTTATTTTTTGAAGGGGTAATATACTCATATGCAAAATAAAGAAATGAACATCCAAATGAACTATATTAAATACCGTGGGATAAGACATAACAAATGAAGTGGATAGTAATTGACACGATAATTCAACCTTCATGCGGCATATCTTTTTCAGCCATATGGGGTAATATGAAAATGATCATCTGGTATCAATCTACTATATTTCTCCCTCCTGGCAGTATATTTACACCGGTTAAATCTGGAATTATCCTTAAAGATAAAGAATATCCTATTACTATTTATAACATCGCACCATTCAACAAGGATTTATGGAGTCTACTCAAAAGCAGTCAAGAGTGTCCTCCAGGAGAAAGAAAAATAACAAATAAATGTTTGCATAATAGTTGCATTATAAAAATATGCCCATATGGGCTCAAGTAAAGGGTTTTATATAAATATGCTCGATATGCTATTAATAATACCTACATAAATAAAACAACGGGCGTGTTATACGCCCGTTGCAATATTAAACACATGTAGTGATTACATGTTCTTGATGATCGCATCACCAAATTCTGAACATTTCAGCAGTTTAGCGCCTTCCATCAGACGCTCGAAGTCATAGGTTACGGTCTTCGCATTGATTGCGCCTTCCATACCTTTAACAATCAGGTCTGCGGCTTCAGTCCAGCCCATATGGCGTAACATCATCTCAGCGGAGAGAATAATAGAGCCAGGGTTTACTTTGTCCTGACCGGCGTATTTCGGCGCAGTACCGTGGGTGGCTTCAAACAGGGCGCATTCGTCACCGATGTTTGCACCAGGGGCGATACCGATACCGCCAACCTGCGCTGCCAGGGCGTCAGAAATGTAGTCACCGTTCAGGTTCATACAGGCGATAACATCATATTCAGCCGGACGCAGCAGGATCTGTTGCAGGAATGCATCAGCAATCACGTCTTTAATGACGATCTCTTTGCCGGTGTTCGGGTTTTTAACTTTCAGCCACGGGCCGCCGTCGATCAGTTCACCGCCAAACTCTTCACGCGCCAGCTGGTAGCCCCAGTCTTTAAACGCGCCTTCGGTGAACTTCATGATGTTGCCTTTGTGCACCAGGGTCACAGAGTCACGGTCGTTGGCAATTGCGTATTCAATCGCGGCACGGACCAGACGTTTGGTGCCTTCTTCAGAACACGGCTTGATACCGATACCGCAATGTTCCGGGAAGCGAATTTTCTTCACGCCCATCTCTTCACGCAGGAATTTAATCACTTTCTCGGCGTCGGCAGAGTCTGCTTTCCATTCGATACCCGCATAAATGTCTTCCGAGTTTTCACGGAAGATAACCATATCGGTCAGTTCAGGGTGTTTAACCGGGCTTGGAGTGCCTTGATAGTAACGTACCGGACGCAGGCAGATGTAGAGATCCAGTTCCTGGCGCAGGGCAACGTTCAGAGAGCGAATACCGCCACCAACAGGAGTGGTCAGCGGACCTTTAATGGCAACGCGATATTCACGAATCAGATCAAGGGTTTCAGCAGGCAGCCAGACATCCTGACCATAAACCTGTGTGGATTTTTCACCGGTGTAAATTTCCATCCAGGAGATTTTACGCTCGCCTTTATAGGCTTTCTCGACTGCAGCGTCGACCACTTTCAGCATGGCTGGGGTTACATCTACACCGATTCCATCACCTTCAATGTAAGGGATAATCGGATTTTCAGGAACGTTGAGTTTGCCGTTTTGCAGGGTGATCTTCTTGCCTTGTGCCGGAACAACTACTTTACTTTCCATTCACCTCTCCTTCGAGCGCTACTGGTTTGCTCGTCTGCCACCACGTTGCATATGCGTTTGCGTCCTGCGATACGGATGCTTTAGAGCAATTTTTTGTTAATGATTTGTAATTGGCTTGTCAATACTACCCTATTGTTTGCCGTCATGAAAGATGCGCGTTATTAGGCTATAATGCGGCAATTCATAATCTCTGAAAATACCATGCAAAAAACTTCTTTTAGAAATCACCAGGTTAAGCGATTCAGCTCGCAACGTTCTACCAGGCGTAAACCTGAAAACCAGCCCACGCGTGTGATCCTGTTCAATAAACCCTACGATGTTCTTCCGCAGTTCACCGATGAAGCCGGACGCAAAACATTAAAAGAATTCATCCCGGTTCAGGGCGTTTATGCAGCAGGTCGTCTTGACCGCGATAGCGAAGGGTTACTGGTGCTGACCAATAACGGCGCGTTGCAGGCGCGTTTAACCCAGCCGGGTAAACGCACCGGGAAAATCTATTATGTGCAGGTGGAAGGTATTCCCACACAAGACGCACTTGAAGCCTTGCGCAATGGCGTAACCTTAAATGATGGCCCTACCCTGCCCGCCGGCGCGGAGCTGGTTGACGAACCAGCGTGGTTATGGCCGCGGAATCCACCAATTCGTGAACGCAAAAGTATTCCCACCAGCTGGCTGAAGATCACCTTATATGAAGGACGTAATCGCCAGGTGCGCCGCATGACCGCCCATGTTGGTTTCCCCACGCTGCGACTGATTCGCTATGCGATGGGAGATTACTCTTTGGATAATCTTGCCAATGGCGAATGGCGAGAAGTGACAGATTAAGGATGCAAAATGTTTAAACCGCACGTTACCGTTGCTTGCGTGGTGCACGCAGAAGGCAAATTTTTAGTCGTTGAAGAGACGATTAATGGTAAAGCGTTATGGAACCAACCTGCCGGGCATCTGGAAGCCGATGAAACCTTAGTGGAAGCCGCCGCCCGTGAACTGTGGGAAGAAACCGGCATCAGCGCGCAGCCGCAACACTTTATTCGTATGCATCAGTGGATTGCGCCAGATAAAACGCCGTTTTTGCGTTTCCTCTTTGCCATTGAGCTTGAGCAAATATGCCCGACCCAGCCTCATGACAGCGATATCGACTGCTGTCGTTGGGTCAGCGCCGAAGAGATTTTAAAGGCGTCAAATCTTCGTTCGCCGCTGGTGGCGGAAAGTATCCGTTGTTATCAAAGCGGGCAACGCTATCCGCTGGAGATGATTGGCGATTTTAACTGGCCTTTTACAAAGGGTGTCATCTAAAAGGCTGCGTGATAGAATACGCCGCCTTGAAGTTCAATGTCGTGAGTGATCCAATGTCTGAAACCGCAAAAAAAGTAATCGTCGGCATGTCCGGCGGTGTCGATTCCTCCGTTTCTGCCTGGCTGTTGCAACAACAGGGATATCAGGTTGAAGGCCTGTTTATGAAGAACTGGGAAGAAGACGACGGTGAGGAATATTGCACAGCGGCAGCGGATCTGGCTGATGCCCAGGCTGTCTGCGACAAGCTCGGCATTGAACTGCACACTGTTAACTTTGCTGCCGAGTACTGGGACAACGTCTTCGAACTGTTCCTTGCCGAATATAAAGCCGGTCGCACGCCGAATCCGGATATTCTGTGCAACAAAGAGATCAAATTTAAAGCCTTCCTCGAATTTGCCGCCGAAGATTTAGGTGCCGATTATATCGCTACCGGTCATTACGTACGTCGGGCCGATGTCGATGGCAAGAGCCGCCTGCTGCGTGGTCTGGACAGCAATAAAGACCAGAGCTACTTCCTTTATACGCTCAGCCATGAGCAGATTGCGCAAAGCCTGTTCCCGGTCGGCGAACTGGAAAAACCGCAGGTGCGTAAGATTGCTGAAGATCTTGGTCTGGTCACCGCGAAGAAAAAAGACTCTACCGGCATTTGCTTCATTGGCGAACGTAAATTCCGCGAGTTCCTGGGCCGTTATCTCCCGGCGCAACCGGGCAAAATCATTACCGTCGATGGCGATGAAATTGGTGAGCACCAGGGGCTGATGTATCACACTCTCGGTCAGCGTAAAGGTCTGGGTATCGGTGGCACCAAAGAAGGTACCGAAGAACCGTGGTATGTGGTGGACAAAGACGTCGAAAACAACATTCTGGTTGTCGCTCAGGGCCATGAACACCCGCGGCTGATGTCTGTCGGGTTGATTGCCCAGCAGTTGCACTGGGTCGATCGCGAACCATTCACCGGCACTATGCGTTGCACGGTAAAAACCCGCTATCGCCAGACCGATATCCCTTGCACCGTCAAGGCGCTGGACGATGATCGCATTGAAGTGATTTTCGATGAACCGGTTGCCGCCGTGACGCCGGGCCAGTCTGCCGTCTTCTATAACGGTGAAGTGTGCCTCGGTGGCGGTATTATTGAGCAGCGTCTGCCGCTGCCGGTCTGATTATTATCTTTACTTAAAACAAGGAAGCAGTGAACGTGGCAAAGAATTACTATGACATCACCCTCGCCCTGGCCGGTATTTGTCAGTCGGCACGCCTGGTGCAACAACTCGCTCACCAGGGGCATTGTGATGCCGATGCGCTACACGTCTCACTCAACAGTATTATTGATATGAACCCCAGCTCGACGCTGGCGGTTTTTGGCGGTAGCGAAGCCAACCTGCGCGTCGGGCTGGAAACCCTGCTCGGCGTGCTCAATCCCAGCAGTCGCCAGGGCTTAAACGCCGAATTAACCCGCTACACACTCAGCTTGATGGTGCTTGAGCGCAAACTCTCCTCAGCGAAAGGCGCGCTCGACACTCTGGGCAACCGGATCAACGGCCTGCAACGCCAGCTCGAACACTTCGATTTACAGTCCGAAACGCTGATGAGCGCGATGGCTGCTATCTATGTTGATGTGATCAGCCCGCTTGGCCCGCGCATTCAGGTCACCGGTTCCCCTGCTGTACTGCAAAGCCCACAAGTGCAGGCGAAAGTTCGCGCAACCCTGCTGGCAGGCATTCGCGCCGCCGTGCTCTGGCACCAGGTCGGCGGCGGACGTCTGCAACTGATGTTTTCTCGTAATCGCCTGACCACTCAGGCAAAACAAATTCTTGCTCATTTAACCCCGGAGTTGTGATCTATGGAATTATCCTCACTGACCGCCGTTTCCCCTGTCGATGGACGCTACGGCGATAAAGTCAGCGCGCTGCGCGGGATTTTCAGCGAATATGGTTTGCTGAAATTCCGTGTACAAGTTGAAGTACGTTGGCTGCAAAAACTGGCCGCGCACGCAGCGATCAAGGAAGTTCCTGCTTTTGCTGCCGACGCAATCGGTTACCTTGATGCAATTGTCGCCAATTTCAGCGAAGAAGATGCCGCACGCATCAAAACCATCGAGCGTACCACTAACCACGACGTTAAAGCGGTTGAGTATTTCCTGAAAGAAAAAGTGGCGGAGATCCCGGAACTGCACGCGGTTTCTGAATTCATCCACTTTGCCTGTACTTCGGAAGATATCAATAACCTCTCCCACGCATTAATGCTGAAAACCGCGCGTGATGAAGTGATCCTGCCGTACTGGCGTCAACTGATTGATGGCATTAAAGATCTCGCCGTTCAGTACCGCGATATCCCGCTGCTGTCTCGTACCCACGGTCAGCCAGCCACGCCGTCAACCATCGGTAAAGAGATGGCAAACGTCGCCTACCGTATGGAGCGCCAGTACCGCCAGCTTAATCAGGTGGAGATCCTCGGCAAAATCAACGGCGCGGTCGGTAACTATAACGCCCATATCGCCGCTTACCCGGAAGTTGACTGGCATCAGTTCAGCGAAGAGTTCGTCACCTCGCTGGGTATTCAGTGGAACCCGTACACCACCCAGATCGAACCGCACGACTACATTGCCGAATTGTTTGATTGCGTTGCGCGCTTCAACACCATTCTGATCGACTTTGACCGTGACGTCTGGGGTTATATCGCCCTTAACCACTTCAAACAGAAAACCATTGCTGGTGAGATTGGTTCTTCCACCATGCCGCATAAAGTTAACCCGATTGACTTCGAAAACTCCGAAGGGAATCTGGGCCTTTCCAACGCGGTATTGCAGCATCTGGCAAGCAAACTGCCGGTTTCCCGCTGGCAGCGTGACCTGACCGACTCCACCGTGCTGCGTAACCTCGGCGTGGGTATCGGTTATGCGCTGATTGCGTATCAATCCACCCTGAAAGGCGTGAGCAAACTGGAAGTAAACCGTGACCATCTGCTGGATGAGCTGGATCACAACTGGGAAGTGCTGGCTGAGCCAATCCAGACAGTTATGCGTCGCTATGGCATCGAAAAACCGTACGAGAAGCTGAAAGAGCTGACTCGCGGTAAGCGCGTTGACGCCGAAGGCATGAAGCAGTTTATCGATGGTCTGGCGTTGCCAGAAGAAGAGAAAGCCCGCCTGAAAGCGATGACGCCGGCTAACTATATTGGTCGAGCTATCACCATGGTTGATGAGCTGAAATAAACTCGTATCAGTGCCGGATGGCGATGCTGTCCGGCCTGTTTATTAAAATTATCCACTTTTTCTTTTTTCACTTTACCTCCCCTCCCCGCTGGTTTATTTAATGTTTACCCCCATAAACACATAATCGCGTTACACTATTTTAATAATTAAGACAGGGAGAAATAAAAATGCGCGTACTGGTTGTTGAAGACAATGCGTTGTTACGTCACCACCTTAAAGTTCAGATTCAGGATGCTGGTCATCAGGTCGATGACGCAGAAGATGCCAAAGAAGCCGATTATTATCTCAATGAACATTTACCGGATATTGCGATTGTCGATCTCGGATTGCCTGACGAGGACGGTCTGTCACTGATTCGCCGCTGGCGTAGCAATGATGTTTCACTGCCGATTCTGGTATTAACCGCCCGTGAAAGCTGGCAGGACAAAGTCGAAGTATTAAGTGCCGGTGCTGATGATTACGTGACTAAACCGTTTCATATTGAAGAGGTGATGGCGCGAATGCAGGCATTAATGCGGCGTAATAGCGGCCTGGCTTCACAGGTCATTTCGCTACCCCCGTTTCAGGTTGATCTCTCTCGCCGTGAATTATCTATTAATGACGAAGTGATCAAACTGACCGCGTTCGAATACACCATTATGGAAACGTTGATACGCAATAATGGCAAAGTGGTGAGCAAAGATTCGTTAATGCTCCAACTCTATCCGGATGCGGAGCTGCGGGAAAGCCATACCATTGATGTACTGATGGGACGTCTGCGCAAAAAAATTCAGGCACAATATCCGCAAGAAGTGATTACTACCGTTCGCGGCCAGGGCTATTTGTTCGAATTGCGCTGATGAAAAAATTACTGCGTCTTTTTTTCCCGCTCTCACTGCGGGTACGTTTTCTGTTGGCAACGGCTGCGGTAGTACTGGTGCTTTCGCTTGCCTACGGAATGGTCGCGCTGATCGGTTATAGCGTCAGTTTCGATAAAACTACGTTTCGGCTGTTACGTGGCGAGAGCAATCTGTTCTATACCCTTGCGAAGTGGGAAAACAATAAGTTGCATGTCGAGTTACCCGAAAATATCGACAAGCAAAGCCCCACCATGACGCTAATTTATGATGAGAACGGGCAGCTTTTATGGGCGCAACGTGACGTGCCCTGGCTGATGAAGATGATCCAGCCTGACTGGCTGAAATCGAATGGTTTTCATGAAATTGAAGCGGATGTTAACGATACCAGCCTCTTGCTGAGTGGAGATCATTCGATACAGCAACAGTTGCAGGAAGTGCGGGAAGATGATGACGACGCGGAGATGACCCACTCGGTGGCAGTAAACGTCTACCCGGCAACATCGCGGATGCCAAAATTAACCTTTGTGGTGGTGGATACCATTCCGGTGGAGCTAAAAAGTTCCTATATGGTCTGGAGCTGGTTTATCTATGTGCTCTCAGCCAATCTGCTGTTAGTGATCCCGCTGCTGTGGGTCGCCGCCTGGTGGAGTTTACGCCCCATCGAAGCCCTGGCAAAAGAAGTCCGCGAACTGGAAGAATATAACCGCGAATTGCTCAATCCAGCCACAACGCGAGAACTGACCAGTCTGGTACGAAACCTGAACCGATTGTTAAAAAGTGAACGCGAACGTTACGACAAATACCGTACGACGCTCACCGACCTGACCCATAGTCTGAAAACGCCACTGGCGGTGCTGCAAAGTACGCTGCGTTCTCTGCGTAGTGAAAAGATGAGCGTCAGTGATGCTGAGCCGGTAATGCTGGAGCAAATCAGCCGCATTTCACAGCAAATTGGCTACTACCTGCATCGTGCCAGTATGCGCGGCGGGACATTGCTCAGCCGCGAGCTGCATCCGGTCGCCCCACTGCTGGACAATCTCACCTCAGCGCTGAACAAAGTGTATCAACGCAAAGGGGTCAATATCTCTCTCGATATTTCGCCAGAGATCAGCTTTGTCGGTGAGCAGAACGATTTTGTCGAGGTGATGGGCAACGTGCTGGATAATGCCTGTAAATATTGCCTCGAGTTTGTCGAAATTTCTGCAAGGCAAACCGACGAGCATCTCTATATTGTGGTCGAGGATGATGGCCCCGGTATTCCATTAAGCAAGCGAGAGGTCATTTTCGACCGTGGTCAACGGGTTGATACTTTACGCCCTGGGCAAGGTGTAGGGCTGGCGGTAGCCCGCGAAATCACCGAGCAATATGAGGGTAAAATCGTCGCCGGAGAGAGCATGCTGGGCGGTGCGCGGATGGAGGTGATTTTTGGTCGCCAGCATTCTGCGCCGAAAGATGAATAAATATGTCCATACTTCACGCATTACGTTAAGCATCCGTTATAATCGGTTGCAGATACCAGCCTGTGGATGCTTAACATGGAATACCAACTCACTCTTAACTGGCCCGATTTTCTTGAACGTCACTGGCAGAAACGCCCGGTGGTGTTAAAACGCGGCTTTACTAATTTTATTGACCCGATCTCTCCAGACGAGTTGGCGGGTCTGGCGATGGAAAGCGAAGTTGACAGTCGACTGGTCAGTCACCAGGATGGCAAATGGCAGGTCAGCCACGGCCCGTTCGAAAGCTACGATCATCTCGGTGAAACCAACTGGTCATTACTGGTACAGGCAGTGAACCACTGGCATGAGCCGACCGCCGCGCTGATGCGACCGTTCCGTGAACTACCGGACTGGCGTATTGATGATCTGATGATCTCTTTTTCTGTACCGGGCGGCGGCGTCGGCCCGCATCTCGATCAGTACGACGTGTTTATCATTCAGGGTACCGGTCGTCGTCGCTGGCGAGTGGGCGAAAAGCTGCAAATGAAACAGCACTGTCCGCACCCGGATCTGTTACAGGTCGATCCGTTCGAAGCCATCATCGATGAAGAGCTGGAGCCTGGCGATATTCTTTATATTCCGCCAGGATTCCCGCATGAAGGCTACGCGCTGGAAAATGCGATGAACTATTCCGTGGGTTTTCGCGCGCCAAATACGCGGGAATTAATTAGCGGATTTGCCGATTATGTGCTGCAACGTGAACTGGGCGGCAACTACTACAGCGATCCGGATGTTCCACCTCGCGCTCATCCTGCGGACGTTCTGCCGCAAGAGATGGATAAACTGCGTGAGATGATGCTCGAATTGATCAACCAGCCGGAACACTTTAAGCAATGGTTTGGCGAGTTTATATCCCAGTCACGTCATGAACTGGATATCGCGCCGCCGGAACCGCCTTATCAGCCAGATGAAATCTACGATGCGCTGAAACAAGGTGAAGTGCTGGTGCGCCTGGGTGGTCTGCGCGTATTGCGCATTGGCGACGACGTGTATGCCAATGGTGAGAAGATCGATTCCCCGCACCGTCCGGCACTGGATGCACTCGCCAGCAACATTGCGCTGACTGCGGAGAATTTTGGCGATGCGCTGGAAGATCCGTCATTCCTCGCGATGCTCGCGGCGCTGGTCAATAGCGGGTATTGGTTCTTCGAAGGGTAAGTTTGGATTTAAGCCGGATGCGGCGCTGATTGCGCCTTATCGTGCCTACATGCACTGAACGCCTGTAGGCACGATAAGTATGTTGACCAGTATCAATATAACGGTTTCATCCCGGTAATTGGCAGTCCACATACGCATCGGGCAATCACGACTTCCGTTGCGCCGTTAACTCGGCAATACGGACAATCACCTGCACCGCTTTTTCCATACCTTCCAGAGTCACAAACTCATGCTTACCATGATAGTTGTAACCGCCAGTGAACAGGTTCGGGCACGGTAATCCCATAAACGACAACTGCGCGCCGTCGGTACCGCCGCGGATCGGTTTCAGTTCCGGTTCAATATCGCAGTCACGCATCGCCTGCTGGGCGATATCGATAATATGCGGATGCTCAACCACTTTCTCGCGCATATTGTAGTAACTGTCTTCAATCACCAGTTCAATGTAGCAATCAGGATGTAACCCTTTGCCCACTTTTTTGGCGATCTCCATCATTTTACGTTTACGCGCTTCAAACTGTTTACGGTCGAAATCACGGATGATGTAGTGCATATCGGCTCGGTCAACGGTGCCTTTCATGCTCGCCAGGTGATAGAAACCTTCATAGCCTTCTGTCATTTCCGGGCTTTCATCCGCCGGAACTTCCGCATGAATACGTGCCGCCAGCGACAGCGCATTTACCATCACTCCTTTCGCCGTGCCCGGATGAACATTGTTACCGACAATTTTGATATTGACCGATGCGGCGTTGAAGTTTTCAAACTCCAGTTCACCTACGCCACCACCGTCAACAGTGTAAGCCCAGCGGGCATCGAAGGCATCAACATCAAAATGTTTCGCCCCTTTGCCCACTTCTTCATCCGGGGTAAAGGCGACGCGAATATCACCATGCGGAATGTTTTTCTGTTGCAATACCGCCAGCGCGGTCATGATTTCTGCAATACCGGCTTTGTCATCGGCACCTAACAAGGTTTTACCATCGGTAGTAATCAGCGTCTGACCCAGTAGCTGATGCAGCACCGGGAACATAACCGGTGATAAAACTTCATCGCCGATACCCAGCGCAATATCGCCACCGCGATAGTTTTCAACAATTTGCGGATTCACATTTTTGCCGCTGCAATCCGGTGAGGTATCCACATGAGAAATAAAGCCAATCGCCGGGATATCGCCAGGGACGTTAGCCGGTAACGTCGCCATCAAAGTGCCCTTCTCACTTAAGGTCACATTGATAAGCCCCATCTCTTCGAGCTGCTCTTTCAGCAGATGCAATAACTTCCATTGGCCTTCCGTGCTGGGAACCTGTCTCACCCCTGCTTTTGATTGGGTATCCAGAGACACGTAGTTCAAAAATCGCTCAAGTAGTTTATCCATGTAGTCACCCTCACTTTTTGTGACAACATTATTAAGAAGCAAGAAAAGACAAATATTGCGTCAGGTCACTTTTACCCCTGCAAGCGGGAATATTTATCAGCATTACCTTAATGAATATAAAGCTAAGCCAGTAATTCACAACAAAGATTGGCGATTCAAGCGGTTTGCCGTAGAATTACCGCCCTCATTAAGAGTCACCAAGGTGGTTAACCACAAACCCCGCATCGGTAAGCCATCCGTTGCGTTTACATGGGACAGAGTAAAAAATTGAATAAACAACCGAGTTCGCTTTCACCGCTGGTGCAATTGGCGGGAATTCGCAAATGCTTTGATGGTAAAGAGGTCATTCCCCAGCTGGATCTGACTATCAACAATGGCGAGTTCCTCACGCTGCTTGGCCCTTCTGGCTGCGGTAAAACAACCGTTCTTCGCCTGATTGCAGGTCTGGAAACTGTTGATTCCGGACGCATCATGCTGGATAACGAGGACATCACCCACGTTCCGGCGGAAAACCGCTATGTGAACACTGTTTTCCAAAGCTACGCACTTTTCCCCCACATGACCGTGTTCGAAAATGTGGCCTTTGGGTTGCGCATGCAAAAAACCCCCGCTGCTGAAATTACGCCCCGCGTGATGGAAGCCCTGCGGATGGTGCAACTGGAAACCTTCGCTCAACGTAAACCGCATCAGCTCTCTGGTGGTCAACAGCAACGCGTCGCCATTGCCCGCGCGGTGGTTAACAAGCCTCGTCTGTTGTTGCTGGATGAGTCGCTCTCAGCGCTGGATTACAAACTGCGCAAGCAAATGCAGAACGAGCTGAAAGCGTTACAGCGTAAGCTTGGCATTACATTCGTCTTCGTGACTCACGACCAGGAAGAAGCACTCACCATGTCAGACAGGATTGTGGTGATGCGCGATGGTCGCATTGAGCAAGACGGCACGCCGCGTGAAATCTACGAAGAGCCGAAAAACCTGTTTGTTGCCGGGTTCATTGGCGAAATTAATATGTTTAACGCCACGGTGATCGAGCGACTCGACGAGCAGCGCGTACGCGCCAACGTTGAAGGCCGCGAATGTAATATCTACGTTAACTTCGCCGTTGAACCGGGGCAAAAACTGCATGTTCTGCTGCGCCCGGAAGACTTACGTGTTGAAGAGATTAACGACGACAACCACGCTGAAGGGCTGATTGGTTACGTTCGTGAGCGTAACTACAAAGGCATGACGCTGGAGTCGGTTGTTGAACTGGAAAATGGCAAGATGGTGATGGTCAGCGAATTCTTCAATGAAGACGACCCTGACTTTGACCACTCTCTCGACCAAAAAATGGCCATTAATTGGGTAGAAAGCTGGGAGGTCGTACTGGCTGATGAAGAACACAAGTAAGTTCCAGAATGTAGTGATTGTCACTATTGTCGGTTGGCTTGTGTTGTTTGTCTTTCTGCCCAACCTGATGATCATTGGCACCAGCTTTTTGACCCGCGACGACGCCAGTTTCGTCAAAATGGTCTTTACGCTGGATAACTACACGCGTCTGCTCGATCCGCTCTATTTTGAAGTGCTATTGCACTCGCTGAATATGGCGCTGATCGCCACCCTCGCCTGCCTGGTGCTGGGCTACCCGTTTGCCTGGTTTCTGGCGAAGCTGCCACACAAGGTGCGTCCGCTGCTGCTGTTTCTGCTGATTGTTCCCTTCTGGACCAACTCATTGATTCGTATCTACGGGCTGAAAATTTTCCTCAGCACCAAAGGCTATCTCAACGAGTTTTTGCTCTGGCTGGGCGTTATCGACACACCAATCCGTATCATGTTCACGCCCAGTGCGGTGATTATCGGTCTGGTTTACATTCTGCTGCCGTTTATGGTGATGCCGCTGTACTCCAGTATCGAAAAACTGGATAAGCCTTTGCTTGAGGCGGCGCGCGATCTCGGTGCCAGCAAGTTGCAGACCTTTATCCGCATCATTATCCCACTGACGATGCCGGGGATTATTGCCGGATGTCTGCTGGTGATGCTGCCAGCGATGGGCCTGTTCTATGTGTCCGACCTGATGGGCGGTGCGAAAAACCTGCTGATCGGTAACGTCATCAAGGTACAGTTCCTCAATATTCGTGACTGGCCATTTGGTGCAGCCACCAGCATTACGCTGACTATCGTAATGGGCCTGATGTTGCTGGTTTACTGGCGCGCTTCTCGTCTGCTGAATAAAAAGGTGGAACTCGAATGATCGGTCGACTGCTTCGCGGCGGTTTTATGACCGCTATCTACGCGTACCTGTATATCCCAATCATTATTTTGATTGTGAACTCCTTTAACAGCTCGCGCTTTGGCATCAACTGGCAGGGTTTTACCACCAAATGGTATAGCCTGCTGATGAACAACGACAGCCTGTTACAGGCAGCGCAGCATTCACTAACAATGGCGGTGTTTTCGGCGACGTTTGCTACGCTTATCGGTTCACTGACGGCAGTTGCGCTGTACCGTTATCGCTTTCGCGGTAAGCCGTTCGTTAGCGGAATGCTGTTTGTGGTGATGATGTCGCCAGATATTGTGATGGCGATTTCTCTGCTGGTGCTGTTTATGCTGCTGGGTATTCAGCTTGGCTTCTGGTCGCTGCTGTTCTCGCATATCACCTTCTGCCTGCCGTTTGTGGTGGTGACGGTGTATTCGCGCCTGAAAGGTTTTGACGTGCGGATGCTGGAAGCGGCGAAAGATCTCGGTGCCAGTGAATTTACCATTCTGCGAAAAATCATTCTGCCACTGGCAATGCCTGCGGTGGCGGCGGGCTGGGTGTTAAGCTTTACCCTGTCGATGGACGATGTAGTAGTTTCTTCGTTCGTCACCGGACCAAGCTATGAAATTCTGCCGTTAAAAATTTATTCGATGGTCAAAGTCGGCGTATCGCCGGAAGTTAACGCGCTGGCAACCATATTACTGGTGCTGTCGCTGGTGA
The DNA here is from genome assembly GCF_012584495.1 of Escherichia sp. SCLE84. NCBI lineage: Bacteria > Pseudomonadati > Pseudomonadota > Gammaproteobacteria > Enterobacterales > Enterobacteriaceae > Escherichia > Escherichia sp. SCLE84. The sequence continues at coordinate 1,075,840 of NZ_CP051430.1, forward strand.
TGGTAATTGCCAGCCAGCTTATTGCTCGTGATAAAACGAAAGGTAACACAGGGGACGTTAAATGAAAAAATGGTCACGCCACCTGCTCGCGGCGGGTGCTCTGGCACTGGGCATGAGCGCCGCTCACGCCGATGACAACAATACGCTGTATTTCTACAACTGGACCGAGTACGTGCCGCCAGGACTGCTTGAACAGTTCACCAAAGAAACCGGTATTAAGGTTATCTATTCGACTTACGAGTCGAACGAAACCATGTACGCCAAGTTGAAAACGTACAAAGACGGTGCCTACGACCTGGTGGTTCCTTCAACCTATTACGTCGATAAAATGCGTAAAGAAGGGATGATCCAGAAGATCGACAAGTCGAAGTTAAGCAATTTCAGCAACCTCGATCCAGACATGCTCAACAAGCCGTTTGACCCGAATAACGACTACTCCATTCCGTATATCTGGGGGGCGACGGCGATTGGCGTTAACGGTGATGCGGTAGATCCGAAATCCGTTACCAGCTGGGCCGATCTGTGGAAGCCTGAGTACAAAGGTAGCCTGCTGCTGACCGACGATGCCCGTGAAGTGTTCCAGATGGCGCTGCGCAAACTGGGCTACTCCGGTAACACTACCGATCCGAAAGAGATTGAAGCTGCATATAACGAGCTGAAAAAACTGATGCCAAACGTCGCAGCGTTTAACTCCGATAACCCGGCTAACCCGTACATGGAAGGCGAAGTTAACCTCGGCATGATCTGGAACGGCTCTGCTTTCGTTGCACGCCAGGCGGGTACGCCAATTGACGTGGTGTGGCCGAAAGAAGGCGGCATTTTCTGGATGGACAGCCTGGCGATCCCGGCAAATGCCAAAAACAAAGAAGGCGCGCTGAAATTGATCAACTTCCTGCTGCGCCCGGATGTGGCAAAACAGGTTGCCGAAACTATCGGTTATCCAACGCCAAACCTTGCGGCGCGTAAGCTGTTAAGCCCGGAAGTGGCGAACGATAAAACGCTCTACCCGGATGCTGAAACCATTAAAAATGGTGAATGGCAGAATGACGTTGGCGCAGCCAGCAGCATTTATGAAGAGTATTATCAGAAGCTGAAAGCAGGACGTTAATTCAGCAAACGGGCGGTGGTATTACCGCCCGTTTTTTAGTTAGCAAGGATGTGGCTAATGAGTCAGGACAGTAAAGTTTTATCCCGCGCTTTTCTCGGTATCGGTCTGATATTGCTCGTTATTTCTGCAATCATCTTTTATTACCATTTTACTTTTACCAAAAGCGCGGTTCATACAGAAGGAATCATTGTTGATGCCGTTTGGTACAACAATCACTCAAACGACGTCGATGATAATGGTTCCTGGTATCCAGTGGTTGCCTTTCGCCCTACGCCAGATTACACGCTAATTTTCAATTCGAATATCGGTAGTGATTTTTATGAAGATAGCGAAGGTGACAGAGTCAATGTCTATTATCCGCCAGGGCATCCAGAACAAGCCGAAATAAACAATCCCTGGGTTAATTTTTTTAAATGGGGCTTTGTTGGCATAGCAGGCATTATTTTCGGTAGTGTCGGTCTGATAATCACGCTCCCCTCCACCAAAAAATCTCGCAGGAAACGGAAGTCCCGCCCATGAAAAAATTCATTATACTGCTCAGTTTACTGATACTCCTGCCTCTGGTAGCAACCAGTAAACCATTGATTCCAATAATGAAGACACTTTTTACGGATGTTACCGGTACTGTACCGGATGCTGAAGAGATCGCACGTAAAGCCGAGCTTTTTCGCCAACAAACGGGAATTGCACCGTTTATTGTGATTTTACCCGACATTAATAATGAAGCCAGTCTCAGACAAAATGGTAAAGCGATGCTGGCGCATGCGTCATCTTCATTGAGTAATGTAAAAGGAAGTGTTCTGTTACTATTTACTACCCGCGAACCACGGTTAATTATGATCACCAACGGCCAGGTTGAAAGTGGTCTGGACGATAAACATCTCGGCCTTCTGATAGAAAATCACACGCTGGCTTATTTAAATGCAGATCTCTGGTATCAGGGAATCAATAATGCATTGGCTGTTCTACAAGCACAGATATTAAAACAACCGACGCCGCCACTGACGTATTATCCGCATCCAGGACAACAGCATGAAAATGCTCCCCCCGGCAGCACCAACACATTAGGTTTTATCGCCTGGGCTGCGACGTTTATCTTATTTTCCTGGATCTTTTGCTACACGACTCGTTTTATTTATGCGTTAAAATTTGCAGTGGCGATGACTATTGCCAATATGGGTTATCAGGCTTTATGTTTGTATATCGATAATAGCTTTGCGATTACCATAATATCGCCACTCTGGGCAGGGCTAATTGGTGTCTGTACGTTTATTGCCGCATTGTTATTGACGAGTAAACGATAAAAGAGGCCGGAAAAGTGCGCGTGTATTATGCCGGATGGGGCGCGAACGCCTTATCCGGCCCACAAAACCCGCAAATTCAATTAATTGCGTCCCCTTGTAGGCCTGATAAGCGTAGCGCATCAGGCAATGCTTCCTGCTTTATAATCCCTTCAGCAACTTTTCAACAAACTCAGGCACCACCTGGCTTGCCGGGCCGTAATATTTCTCGGCAAATTCATTACCGACCTGACTTGGTTCGAGATTCAGTTCCACGGTGTGCGCGCCATGCAGTTTCGCTTCGTGAACAAACCCAGCCGCCGGATAAACATGCCCGGAAGTACCAATGGCAATGAAAATATCAGCCATCGACAACGCCATATAAATTTCATCCATGCCGAGTGGCATTTCGCCAAACCAAACGACGTGCGGGCGCAAGGGTGCCGGGAACTGGCAACAATGGCATTTATCTTCTGGCGTAACGTCTCCGGTCCAGTCGAGAACCTGACCACTTTGCGAACAACGAACTTTCAGCAATTCCCCATGCATATGAATGACATTGGTATTACCTGCGCGTTCATGCAGGTTGTCTATATTCTGCGTTACCAGCAAAAAGCGATCGCCGAGGGCGTCTTGCAGTTTAGCCAGCGCAAGATGCGCGGCGTTAGGCTGAATTTCTGGCTGCTGCAGCTGTCGACGACGGGCGTTATAAAACGCTTGCACCAGTTCAGGATCGCGATCGAAACCTTCCGGCGTTGCCACATCTTCAACCCGATGTTCTTCCCACAGGCCATCTGCGGCGCGAAAGGTACGAATACCTGATTCCGCAGAAATCCCTGCCCCTGTCAGTACGAGTACTCTTGGTTTTTCCATTGCTTCCGGCACCACTTTATCTCTGAAAAAAAATACGCTGACGCAAACGCTCGCGCAGGCGGCGTTTATTTTTACGAAAACGACTTAACCGATGACCCCGACGCGACAGCATAGCAACCTCTGTTGTTTAATCGGTTAGATGTAGGAAGGCCGCACCACGCATTCCTCCCGCATCACCGTGGCGCGCGCGTTCAATGCGCGGAACACGAGCTACAGGTAAGAGATGACGAGGCAGCCTGTCCGCCAGTTGCGTTGTGATTGCCGGGAAATTCGATAAGCCACCACCAATGACGACCAGGTCAGGGTCAACAATGGTCAGGATATTTCCCAGACAAACCGCTAATAAATCCAGATAACGCTCAACGTGCGCCCTTGCCTGCTCATCGCCTTGATCATAAAGCGCAATAATTTCGGGAGCCTGCAACGGTTGATGATAATAGTGTTGATACAGCCACGCAAAACCGCGACCAGACAGATAATTTTCAATGCAGCCATGCTGACCACAGCCGCAGCGGCGTAACGGGAAATCCAACCCTATCATGGTTAACGCATCAACCGGCAGACGCATATGGCCAAACTCGCCGGTAATGTAGCTTTTACCGGTAATCGGTTTGCCGTTGAAAATCAGCCCGCCGCCAACGCCGGTGCCGAGAATCAACCCCATCACCAGTGGATATTGAGTAAATTCATCATCCCAGGCTTCTGAAAGGGCAAAACAGTTGGCATCGTTATCAAGGCGTACATCGCGATCAAGACGTGCGCTCAGGTCGGCACGCAGCGGTTTACCGCTGGCAGCGGGGACATTGGCGGCATACAGCGTACCATCTTCTGTTTCCGGCATTCCCGGAATACCGATGCCGACAGAACCTTTACAGCCAAAACGTTGGTCAGCTTCAGCTACCAGCTCACACACTGCATCTAAAAATGCGTCATAGCTGTCACGCGGTGTCGGCACCCGCTTTTCCCACTGCAACTGCCGACCGCTATCAAACACGCCAAGCGCAATTTTTGTTCCACCAATATCAAACCCGTAATACATTGCCGCTCCTTGTTTTAATGTACTGCCTTTACTGGCCGCTAAGGACTCGCGCAGGGTCAATATTACTGGCGCGCCGCGCCGGATACCAACTTGCCAAAAGACTCAGCAACAATGCTGTGACCAGTACGTAGAAGACGTCCAGCCAGTGCAATTCCGATGGCAGGAAATCAATAAAATAGATATCGCTGGAGAGGAACTGATGACCGATCAACTTTTCAATCCACTCAATAATCGGGGTAAGTTGCAGTGAAACCACCACACCGATAATCACCCCACACAGGCTGCCGAACAGCCCTGCCAGCAATCCATACCAGACAAAGATGGCGCGAATTAAACCATCTTTCGCCCCCAGCGTTCTTAATACTGCGATATCGCCACTCTTGTCTTTCACCGCCATCACTAAGGTGGAGACGATGTTGAAACAGGCCACGCCAATCACCAGTACCATCGCCAGATACATAATGGCGCGGATCATCTGGATATCGCGATACATATAGCCGTAAGTACCAATCCAACTTTTAATATAAACATAGCTGTTGGTCACTTCACCCGCATCGCGTACCAGCTTATTGGCGTTGAAAACATCCGTCATTTTAAGGGCAATACCTGACACGCTGGAACCCATATCAAGATATTGTTGGGCATCCGCCAGCGGGATCATGGCAAAACTGTGATCGAGTTGACCACTCAACTGCAAAATACCGGCAACGTGCAAACGCACACGTTTTGGCTGCATCAGTTTATGCTCGGGATTCGAGTTGGGGATCATAATCGACACCCAATCCCCCTGCTTCACTTTCAGCGCATCCGCCACGCCTTTGCCGATGATAATTTGCTGTTCGCCCGCTTTAAAATTGCGCCACGCATCGCCCTGGACAAACGAGGGTAATGCGCTCAGACGCTGTTCCTGTTGCGGGTTAACGCCCTTCACCTGGATTGCGCGAAGATTCGCGCCACTTTCCACCAGCCCGGTGAAATTGATATACGGCGCAGCGGCGGCAATACCCGGCACTTTTTGCACGTGATCCAGTGCTTCCTGCCAGTTAGTCCACGGCTGATCCACCGCCTCGATTTCACCATGCGGCACCACCGCCAGAATACGGTTGTTCAGTTCGCGTTCAAAGCCGTTCATCGCGCTTAAGCCGACGATCAATACCGCCACGCCGAGGGCAATGCCAATGGTAGAAATGACAGAGATTAGCGACACCATGCCGCCGCGTCGCCGTCCGCGACTAAAACGCAGGCCAATTAATAACGATAAAGGCATCGCCATTACTCCGCCCCCATCAGGCTCAGTTCCGCCGTCAGACGACCATCACGCATTTCTAACTGGCGGCTCATACGTTTCGCCAGTTGCAGGTCGTGAGTAACCACCAGGAAGGCGGTGCCCTGCAAGCGATTCAATTCCCCAAGCAACTGGAAGATGCTGTCGGCGTTACGCGCATCGAGGTTACCGGTAGGTTCATCCGCCAGTACCAGGCGCGGGTTATTCACCAGCGCACGGGCAATCGCCACACGCTGGCGTTCGCCGCCAGAAAGTTCAGATGGGCGGTGATTCGCACGATGCTCCAGCCCCACCGCTTTTAACATCTCAAGTGCACGGCTGTTGATTTCAGCGGGCTTTTTCTTGCCAATAAGCAGCGGCATAGCCACGTTTTCCAGGGCGGTAAAATCCGGCAGCAGGTGGTGAAACTGATAAATAAAGCCCAGCTTCTGGTTGCGCAGCTCTGCTTTCGCCGCCGAAGACAGTTTGCTCATCGGTTGACCGTTAAAGATCACATCGCCGGAGGTTGGCGTATCCAGCCCGCCCAACAAGTGCAGCAAGGTGCTTTTACCGGAACCAGAGCTACCGACGATCGCCATCATTTCACCTTCGCCGACGCTGAAACTGACATTGTGCAGCACATCGGTTTGCACACTGCCTTCCTGATAGCGTTTGCACAGGTTGTCGCATTGCAACAGGATCTTATTCATAACGTAAAGCCTCAGCGGGTTGAGTGGCGGCAGCGCGCCATGAAGGGTAAAGCGTAGACAGCAGCGCGATAGCCATCGCCACCAGCGCAATAACAATGACCTGTAAAGGTTCGATAGCGACCGGCAGCGCCGCGCCATCAAGCAGGACGCCGATTATCGGCATCAGATTATTTAACTGGCTGGCAAGCAGGGCGCCAAGCGCCGCTCCGAGGATCGCACCGATAATCCCGGCGCTGGCCCCTTGCACCATAAAGACCATCATGATTTGTCGCGGAGTTAAGCCTTGCGTTTGCAGGATCGCTACTTCGCCCTGCTTCTCCATTACCATCAGCCCTAGTGAGGTAATAATGTTAAACGCCGCAACGGCGACAATCAGGCTCAGCAGTAAACCCATCATATTTTTTTCCATGCGTACGGCCTGGAACAACTCGCCTTTACGATCACGCCAGTCCTGCCATTTGCTGCCTTCAGGCAGTTTTTGCTGACTTAATGAGTCGACTTTCAGCGGCTCATCCAGCCACAAACGCCAGCCGGTAATATTGCCTACCGGATAACGCATCAGACGCGAGGCATCCTCAATATTCACCAGCATTTCATTGCCATCGACTTCACTGTTGGCGGCGAAAGTGCCAATCACATTGAACAGGCGCTGACTTGGAATACGCCCCATCGGCGTGAACTGGCTGGCAGATGGTACCATCATGCGGATTTGATCACCGCGATTAACGCCTAGCTGTGAGGCAAGTTGTTCGCCGAGGATGACATTATATTTCCCCGGCTCGAGGTCAGTTTGTTTCACATTGACCAGATACGGCGTTAGTGGATCTTTTTGCGCCGGGTCGATACCGAGCATCACCCCGACCGCCACGCTGCGCGCGCTTTGCAGTACCACATCACCGGTAGTAATAGGTGCGACGCGATTAACGCCGTCCAGTTTGACTGCCGTTTCCGGGAGTTGCTGCGGGTTAAGAGAGCCATGCTCAGAAGAGAGAATTGCCTGTGGCATCAGGCCAAGGATGTTGTTTTGCAGCTCGCGCTCAAAGCCGTTCATCACTGACAATACTGTGACCAGCGCCATCACCCCGAGGGTAATGCCGATGGTAGAAAGCCAGGAGACGAAACGACCGAAGCGATCCGCTGCACGCCCACGCATGTAACGCAGGCCAATAAATAGAGCGACAGGTTGGTACATGAAATCCGTCTGGTTGCTGTAGCAAAGACACGAGTATATAAGCGAAAGCAAGATGGGTAAACGTCTGAACTGTAAGTGATCGTCAGGGCTAATCTGAAAAGCCCCCGTAAATCAATCGGCTAAATTGCCATGTTTTATCATCAATCTTGCCGCCTGATCTTAATCTGAAAAATCATCCAATACAGACAGATACCCATTACACCTCGGGTCATAACCCGCAGGATCAACCGCATGTAAATTAAAAAAGAGCGTGTTGTCCTGATGAAACAAAAAGAGCTATGGATTAACCAGATCAAAGGGTTATGTATTTGTCTGGTGGTGATTTATCACTCGGTCATTACCTTTTATCCGCATCTGACCACTTTTCAGCATCCGTTATCGGAAGTCCTGAGCAAATGCTGGATCTATTTCAATCTTTACCTTGCCCCCTTTCGTATGCCGGTTTTTTTCTTTATTTCCGGCTATTTGATTCGCCGCTATATCGACAGCGTACCGTGGGGAAATTGTCTCGATAAACGGATCTGGAACATCTTCTGGGTGCTGGCGCTTTGGGGCGTGGTGCAGTGGCTGGCGTTAAGTGCGCTGAACCAGTGGCTGGCACCTGAGCGCGATTTAAGCAATGCCTCCAATGCCGCTTATGCCGATTCCACCGGTGAGTTCCTGCACGGGATGATCACCGCCAGCACCAGCTTGTGGTATCTGTATGCGTTAATTGTCTATTTCGTGGTATGTAAAATTTTTAGCCGTCTGGCGCTGCCACTATTCGCCTTGTTTGTACTGTTGAGTGTGGCGGTTAATTTCGTTCCCACGCCGTGGTGGGGAATGAACAGTGTGATCCGCAATTTGCCTTATTACAGCCTTGGCGCATGGTTTGGCGCAACAATAATGACCTGTGTTAAAGAGGTGCCGTTGCGCCGCCATCTGCTGATGGCTTCTTTGCTTACCGTTCTGGCGGTCGGTGCCTGGTTGTTTACTATCTCGCTGCTGTTGTCGCTGGTATCGATTGTGGTGATCATGAAGCTGTTTTATCAATACGAGCAACGATTCGGTATGCGCTCCACCAGCCTGCTGAATGTGATTGGCTCCAACACCATTGCTATCTACACCACCCATCGCATTCTGGTTGAAATATTCAGCTTAACTCTGCTTGCGCAAATGAACGCAGCACGCTGGTCGCCGCAAGTCGAACTGACACTCCTGCTGGTTTATCCCTTTGTCAGTTTGTTCATCTGTACTGTTGCGGGCTTGCTGGTAAGAAAACTTTCACAGCGTGCATTCAGCGATCTGTTGTTCTCCCCGCCTTCACTGCCCGCTGCCGTCAGTTACTCCCGCTAAGCCATCGCCCCAGCCGGGGCGATTCAATTTGCTAAACCATGTCGATTACGGATAATGAACAGCATTGCTTATCAGAGATATGCCCCCATATGTTGAGGCATATCCTAACGAGAATCTGACAACCGTTATGCCTGAACAATATCGTTATACGCTGCCCGTCAAAGCGGGTGAGCAGCGTCTGCTGGGCGAGTTAACCGGCGCAGCCTGTGCAACGCTGGTAGCGGAAATTGCCGAACGTCACGCCGGTCCGGTGGTACTCATTGCACCAGATATGCAAAATGCTCTGCGTTTGCATGATGAAATCAGTCAGTTCACCGATCAGATGGTGATGAATCTGGCGGACTGGGAAACTCTTCCCTACGACAGTTTTTCGCCTCATCAGGACATTATCTCCTCGCGCCTTTCCACCCTTTACCAGCTACCGACGATGCAGCGTGGCGTACTGATTGTTCCGGTGAATACGCTTATGCAGCGCGTTTGCCCACACAGTTTTCTCCACGGTCATGCGCTGGTGATGAAAAAAGGTCAGCGCCTGTCACGAGATGCATTACGAACCCAACTGGACAGCGCCGGTTATCGCCATGTTGACCAGGTGATGGAGCACGGCGAATACGCCACGCGCGGCGCGTTGCTGGATCTCTTCCCGATGGGGAGTGAGCTGCCTTATCGTCTTGATTTCTTTGATGATGAAATCGACAGCCTGCGGGTGTTTGACGTCGACAGCCAGCGCACGCTGGAGGAAGTAGAAGCGACCAATCTGCTGCCCGCGCACGAATTTCCGACCGATAAAGCGGCAATTGAACTGTTCCGCAGCCAGTGGCGCGATACCTTCGAAGTGAAGCGCGATCCGGAACATATTTACCAGCAAGTGAGTAAAGGCACATTACCTGCCGGGATCGAGTACTGGCAGCCATTGTTCTTCAGCGAACCACTGCCGCCGCTGTTCAGTTATTTCCCTGCCAATACCTTGCTCGTGAATACTGGCGATCTGGAAACCAGTGCCGAACGTTTCCAGGCTGACACGCTGGCGCGTTTTGAGAATCGCGGCGTCGATCCGATGCGCCCGCTGTTGCCACCACAATCGCTCTGGCTGCGGGTGGACGAGCTCTTCTCAGAGCTGAAAAACTGGCCCCGGGTGCAGCTAAAAACTGAACATTTACCGACAAAAGCCGCGAATGCCAATTTAGGTTTCCAGAAACTGCCAGACCTGGCCGTTCAGGCACAACAAAAAGCGCCGCTGGATGCGCTGCGTAAGTTCCTCGAGCCTTTCGACGGTCCGGTGGTGTTCTCGGTAGAAAGTGAAGGTCGCCGTGAAGCGCTGGGTGAACTGCTCGCACGAATTAAAATTGCTCCGCAACGCATTATGCGTCTTGATGAAGCCAGCGACCGTGGGCGTTATCTGATGATTGGCGCTGCCGAACATGGTTTTGTCGATAAGGTGCGTAATCTGGCGCTGATCTGCGAAAGCGATCTGCTCGGTGAACGTGTTGCCCGCCGTCGTCAGGATTCTCGCCGCACCATCAACCCCGATACACTGATCCGTAACCTTGCGGAGCTGCATATTGGTCAGCCGGTGGTCCATCTGGAGCACGGTGTCGGGCGCTATGCCGGAATGACCACGCTCGAAGCGGGCGGCATTACTGGCGAGTATTTGATGCTCACCTATGCCAACGACGCCAAACTGTATGTTCCGGTGTCGTCACTGCATCTGATTAGCCGTTACGCAGGTGGCGCGGAAGAAAACGCCCCGCTGCATAAACTTGGCGGCGATGCGTGGTCACGCGCGCGGCAGAAAGCGGCGGAAAAAGTGCGTGATGTGGCGGCGGAATTGCTGGATATCTACGCGCAACGCGCCGCCAAAGAGGGCTTCGCGTTTAAACACGATCGTGAGCAGTATCAGTTGTTCTGCGACAGCTTCCCGTTTGAAACCACGCCGGATCAGGCGCAGGCCATTAATGCGGTACTTAGCGACATGTGTCAGCCGCTGGCAATGGATCGTCTGGTGTGCGGCGATGTTGGCTTTGGTAAAACAGAAGTGGCGATGCGCGCCGCTTTCCTGGCAGTAGATAACCACAAGCAGGTGGCGGTGTTGGTGCCTACCACCCTTCTCGCGCAGCAGCATTACGACAACTTCCGCGACCGTTTCGCCAACTGGCCGGTACGTATCGAAATGATCTCCCGTTTCCGCAGCGCCAAAGAGCAGACGCAAATCCTTGCGGAAGTGGCGGAAGGGAAAATCGATATTCTGATCGGTACGCACAAACTGCTGCAAAGTGACGTCAAGTTTAAAGATTTAGGCCTGCTGATTGTCGATGAAGAACACCGCTTCGGGGTGCGTCATAAAGAGCGCATTAAAGCGATGCGCGCGAACGTGGATATTCTGACGCTTACTGCAACGCCGATCCCACGCACGCTGAATATGGCAATGAGCGGAATGCGTGACCTGTCGATTATCGCCACGCCGCCCGCCCGTCGTCTGGCAGTTAAAACCTTTGTCCGTGAGTATGACAGCCTGGTGGTCCGGGAGGCGATCCTGCGTGAAATTTTGCGCGGGGGGCAGGTTTATTATCTCTACAATGATGTGGAAAACATCCAGAAAGCTGCCGAACGGCTGGCAGAACTGGTGCCTGAAGCACGGATTGCCATCGGTCACGGGCAGATGCGCGAGCGCGAACTGGAACGGGTGATGAATGATTTCCATCATCAACGTTTCAACGTGCTGGTTTGTACCACCATTATCGAAACCGGGATCGACATCCCGACAGCCAACACCATTATCATTGAACGTGCGGATCACTTCGGTCTGGCGCAGCTGCACCAGTTACGCGGTCGCGTCGGACGTTCGCATCATCAGGCATATGCATGGTTGCTGACACCGCATCCAAAAGCGATGACTACCGATGCACAAAAACGTCTTGAAGCGATTGCCTCGCTGGAAGATCTCGGGGCAGGTTTTGCGCTGGCAACGCACGATCTGGAGATTCGCGGCGCGGGTGAACTGCTTGGCGAAGAACAAAGCGGCTCAATGGAAACCATCGGTTTCTCGCTGTATATGGAGTTGCTGGAAAACGCCGTCGATGCACTGAAAGCCGGACGCGAGCCGTCGCTGGAAGATCTCACCAGCCAGCAAACAGAAGTCGAGCTGCGGATGCCGTCGCTATTGCCAGATGATTTCATCCCTGACGTGAACACGCGTCTGTCGTTCTACAAACGTATTGCCAGCGCCAAAACGGAAAACGAACTGGAAGAGATCAAAGTCGAGCTTATCGATCGCTTCGGCCTGCTGCCGGATCCGGCGCGTACCCTGCTGGATGTTGCCCGTCTGCGCCAGCAAGCGCAGAAACTGGGGATCAGGAAGCTGGAAGGTAATGAGAAAGGCGGGGTGATCGAATTTGCCGAGAAGAATCACGTTAATCCGGCCTGGTTGATTGGTTTGCTGCAAAAACAGCCGCAGCATTACCGCCTTGATGGTCCGACGCGCCTGAAATTTATTCAGGATTTGAGTGAGCGGAAAACGCGTATCGAATGGGTACGCCAGTTTATGCGTGAACTGGAAGAGAACGCGATCGCTTAATGGTAAATCGGGGGCGTTTCTGCGCCCCCATCTGCAACATTTACAAATTCTTTGCACTTCCCTGCACTATCCGACACTGTCACCATCCATAATTCAGGCTTATCTGTTTATTACAATAACCTTATATTTATTATGGATTTTTGGTGATGATCAAAACGCGTTTTTCTCGCTGGCTAACGTTTTTTACGTTCGCCGCTGCCGTGGCGCTGGCGCTACCGGCAAAAGCCAACACCTGGCCGCTGCCGCCAGCGGGCAGTCGTCTGGTTGGCGAAAACAAATTTCATGTGGTGGAAAATGACGGTGGTTCTCTGGAAGCCATCGCCAAAAAATATAACGTCGGCTTTCTCGCTCTGTTACAGGCTAACCCCGGCGTTGATCCTTACGTACCGCGCGCGGGCAGCGTGTTAACGATCCCGTTGCAAACCCTACTTCCAGACGCGCCGCGCGAAGGCATTGTGATCAACATTGCGGAGCTGCGTCTCTATTACTACCCGCCGGGTAAAAATTCGGTAACCGTGTATCCAATAGGTATTGGTCAGTTAGGTGGTGACACGCTGACACCGACAATGGTGACCACCGTTTCAGACAAACGTGCAAACCCAACCTGGACGCCAACGGCAAACATCCGCGCCCGTTATAAAGCACAGGGAATTGAGTTGCCTGCGGTAGTGCCGGCTGGACCGGATAACCCAATGGGCCATCATGCGATTCGTCTGGCGGCCTATGGCGGCGTTTATTTGCTTCACGGTACGAACGCCGATTTCGGCATTGGCATGCGGGTAAGTTCTGGCTGTATTCGTCTGCGGGATGACGATATCAAAACACTCTTTAGCCAGGTCACCCCAGGCACCAAAGTGAATATCATCAACACTCCGATAAAAGTCTCTGCCGAACCAAACGGTGCGCGTCTGGTTGAAGTACATCAGCCGCTGTCAGAGAAGATTGATGACGATCCGCAGCTGCTGCCAATTACGCTGAATAGCGCAATGCAATCATTTAAAGATGCAGCACAAACTGACGCTGAAGTGATGCAACATGTGATGGATGTCCGTTCCGGGATGCCGGTGGATGTCCGCCGTCATCAAGTGAGCCCACAAACTCTGTAAATCCTGGATAAAAAAAATCCCCGCGACACGGCATGTCGCGGGGAAAAAATCAGCAGTAGCAGGCATTAATGAGGGTTAATGCTTATTTATAAATTACTGCTGTTCCATGGAGGGTATTCGGACCGGTTACAGAAGTAATACGGAAAGATTTTGCGCCCATCTCATCCGCTTTTTGCGCCAGCTGCTCTTCCAGCGATCCCAGATTTGTCCCCGCGTTAGCACTGATTGTACCGACTTTTTGTTGGCCTTCTGGCGTTGACTGAACTTCGACAGCCGCAAAGCTGGCAAATGACATGGAGCTTAAAATCGCCGCAGCGATGAGGGTTTTTACGTTTTTAATAATAGTGGCCTTATGCAGATGAATGACGTCGCAAGCAATTACTTAACGATCGATAACTAAATGATAGATGTGATCTGGATCACATACAAGATATTTTTTATAACAATCATTAATTAATTTAAAAATCTTTAAATTTCAGTTAAATAGAAAGCAATTATTTTTATGGGATCTGGACTGGTGAACGGAGGTGATTATTTTTATAATAACCTTTCATTCACAGTCACCAGGTACAACGGCATCATGGCAACTGACTCAACACAATGTGTAAAAAAAAGCCGTGGCCGCCCAAAAGTGTTCGACAGGGATGCCGCGCTTGATAAGGCCATGAAATTGTTCTGGCAACACGGTTATGAAGCGACTTCTCTTGCGGACCTCGTCGAAGCGACCGGAGCCAAAGCGCCCACGCTATACGCGGAATTTACCAACAAAGAGGGGTTATTTCGTGCCGTTCTCGACCGCTATATCGATCGTTTTGCCGCTAAGCATGAAGCACAGCTGTTTTGTGAAGAGAAAAGCGTGGAGTCTGCGCTGGCTGACTATTTTGCTGCCATCGCCAACTGCTTTACCAGCAAAGACACCCCGGCAGGCTGCTTCATGATCAACAACTGCACCACCCTCTCCCCAGATTCAGGAGATATCGCCAATACGTTGAAATCACGCCATGCGATGCAAGAGCGCACTTTGCAGCAGTTTTTATGTCAACGACAAGCGCGCGGGGAAATCCCGACCCACTGTGACGTGACACATCTGGCAGAATTCCTTAATTGTATTATTCAGGGGATGTCGATCAGCGCACGCGAAGGTGCATCGCTGGAAAAACTAATGCAGATTGCCGGAACGACTTTGCGTTTATGGCCCGAACTGGTGAAATAAGGCGCAAAAAAAGCCCCTCTGCCTGAGCGAATGAGGGGCCAAATTGCAGAGTACAGCCTTGTTATACTTTGTTATTCAAAATCAGTTGCCCATTACTATCTAGCGGGATCTGCGTACCAGGATCGCGGTCCATGCGGATTTTGCCCTGCTGATCGCCAATCTTATAGGTCACATCATAACCGAGCATTTTTTCTGACTTGTCATACACCGTTTTACAACGCTGTTGCGTAGTCGTGTAAGTATCGCTTTCCTGGAGAGAGCCCTGGATCTGGTTACCGGCATATCCACCACCCAGCGCCCCCACAACAGTGGCGACATCTTTACCACGACCACCACCAAACTGATGCCCTATCACGCCGCCAGCAACAGCGCCGAGCACCGACCCGGTAATGCGATTTTCATCCTGCACCGGTCGACGATGGGTCACTGTGACGTTGCGACACTCCTGACGCGGTGTTTTAACCGTTTCCTTGATTGGGGTTGCAGAAACAACCTGAGCGTATTGCGGGCCCCGTTCAAACACGTTCAGACTGGCCACTGCCGCTACGCCCAGCGCAGCTGCGACACCAATCCCGATACCCGCCAACATTGATTTATTCACGGGAACACCTCCTTCTTTGCAGTTATGCCAATCATGCAAGCGAAGGAGAAAAGCAGCTATCAGACAGAAGATGAAAAGCGCGGGAATGGCTGGAAATACTTAAGGATTCGGAGGAGTCTGAAGGAATGCCTGATGCGACGCTTAACGCGTCTTATCAGGCCTACCGCTCGTACCATTTGTCCAGGGCGGATGAGGCGTTTATGCCACATCCGCCAGTGTACGTCGATTAATGCAACTTCAAACGCGGACGGATAACGCGGTTAATACTCCCCACCAGCATCATTAATCCGGTTTTAAAGTAACCATGCAGCGCAATCTGATGCATTCGGTATAGCGAGATATATACAAAGCGCGCAATTCGTCCTTCAATCATCATTGAGCCGCGCGTCAGGTTACCCATCAGGCTACCGACGGTGGAGAAGTTCGACAGCGATACCAGCGAACCATGATCTTTATACTGATAATTTTTCAGCGGCTTACCGTTCATCTGCGCCAGTATGTTGTTCATTGCGCAAGTCGCCATCTGGTGTGCAGCCTGAGCACGCGGCGGAACAAAGCCCCCTTCCGGACGCGGGCATGACGCGCAGTCGCCAATAGCGTAAATGTCTGGATCGCGGGTGGTTTGCAGCGTCGGTTCCACCACCAGCTGGTTGATACGGTTAGTTTCAAGACCACCGATATCTTTCAGGAAGTCTGGCGCTTTGATCCCGGCTGCCCACACCATCAGATCAGCCTCAATATATTCGCCATCTTTAGTGTGCAGGCCGCCTTCATCAGCACTGGTGACCATGGTTTGCGTCAGCACGCGAACGCCAAGTTTCGTTAGCTCGTTGTGGGCCGCAGCAGAGATACGTGGCGGTAATGCAGGCAAAATACGTTCTCCCGCTTCTACCAGCGTTACGTTCAGGGCTTCGTTGGTCAGGCCTTTGTAACCGTAGCTGTGCAGTTGCTTGACCGCGTTGTGCAATTCAGCGGAGAGTTCT
Source organism: Escherichia sp. SCLE84 (assembly GCF_012584495.1). Lineage (NCBI taxonomy): Bacteria > Pseudomonadati > Pseudomonadota > Gammaproteobacteria > Enterobacterales > Enterobacteriaceae > Escherichia > Escherichia sp. SCLE84. The sequence continues at coordinate 1,092,118 of NZ_CP051430.1, forward strand.
ACACCCGTCGCGCCGCCGCCGACAATCGCAATGTTCACTTTGCCATTTGCGCCCAGGTTGGCGGAGTATTTCAGGAAGAGATTCAGCATCTCCTGGTGAAAGCGACGCGCCTGGTGCGGGTTATCGAGGAAAATGCAGTTCTCTTTGACACCTGGCGTATTGAAATCGTTAGAGGTGCTACCCAGCGCCATTACCAGGGTGTCATAGGCGATTTTACGTTCCGGAACCAGCAGTTCACCTTTCTCATCGCGCAGTTCTGCAATAGTGATTGTTTTCGCTTCACGATCAATATCAATGACGGAACCCAGCTGGAACTGGAAACCATGATTGCGCGCATGGGCCAGATAGCTCAACGCATCGACGCCTTCATCAAGCGAGCCAGTCGCCACTTCGTGCAGCAGCGGTTTCCACAGGTGGCTGTGGTTACGATCGACCAGCGTAATTTTGGCTTTTTTCTTACGTCCCAGCTTATGCCCCAGCTGTGTTGCCATTTCCAGCCCACCAGCACCGCCGCCGACAATCACAATCTTTTTCAATGGCGTAGTCAACGTGACCCCCTTAAATTTATTAACCAATTGTTAATTAATGGTTATTAACATAGCTCTTAATTAACAACAGGTTACAGCAATGAAAATGTTCTTCGCTATTGAGAATAACATGAATGGTGCATTGGTCATACCAAAATTGATGTTAATCAAGTTTTGTTGCTGAAAAGATAGGCGACTTTACCGGGTGAGATCAAAAAATAGAGTTTATTGTTTATTATTTGAGCAAATTCGGAAGAGTAATATAGGGTGAAGCGTATATCGAGGGCGTTTGGTCGTCCTGATAAGATGCGCAGCATCGCATCAGGCATTGATGCTCGACTGTCGGATGCGGCGTGGACGCCTTATCCGACTTACAGAATTCGGAGCGCATCAGGTACCGGCAAGGTTACCTGATGCGACGAGGGCATTTACCCGAGGGTTTTGAACGCTTTAATGCGCTGTAAATGCGGGGAGATATTCTTGAATTTGTGCGTCTGCTCTTCGTCCCAGACAATCTCGTAATAATGATGCAACTCTTCAGATGTCCGCTGGCTGTTAAGTGCTTCATCATTACGCGACAAAATAACCAGACAACGATCGCGATTCTTCTCGCGGAAGTTGGTCACACACTTAGTGGCAATATCGGCATACTCTTCCGGGCGATCAATCTTGCCTTCCATGTTCTCATAAGGGAACAAATTAGGGTTGAAGATCACCTGGCGGATGTCGCAAAGAAAACCAATCCGTTCCGCCCAGTATCCGCCCAGGCCAACGCCGCAAATTAGCGGACGCTCGTCAACGTTCAGTTGCAACATTTTGTCCACTTCTTTAAGCAGATGCTGCATATCATGTTTCGGATGCCGCGTACTGTAGCTTATCAAGCGTACATCCGGGTCAATAAACTGCAATTGTAAGACTTTCTCGTGGTTACCCGGACTGTTAGAGTCAAAACCGTGTAAATAGATAATCATCGCTTCCTCACATAAGCCAGGGTTAGTGACCTGCTTTCTCTTCCTGCCAGCGTTCGTGTAACTGATTCAGACGGGTGCTGATCGCTTTCCAGCGAGCCGAGTCCATCAGTTCCTGTCGCGAAAATGAACCTTTATGATACAAACGTGTAACACGTTCTGCCTTGATCGGTGACAGATTATCTAACACGCTGACGGCCCCTTTACGATTATTGCAGACCAGGATCATATCGCAACCCGCATCCAGTGATGCCTGCCCGCGTTCGGCATAACTGCCCATAATCGCGGCACCTTCCATCGATAAATCGTCAGAGAAAATCACGCCGTCAAAACCCAGTTCCTGACGCAAAACGGTTTTCAGCCAGTAGGGAGAACCGCTCGCCGGACGCGAATCAACATCACTGTAGATCACATGCGCAGGCATAATGGCGTCGAGTTTATTTTCGCGGATTAAGGAACTGAAGACCGACATATCTTTAGCGCGAATCTCCGCTTGTGGACGTGGATCGCACGGTGTTTCTTTGTGTGAGTCTGCCGTTACTGCACCGTGTCCTGGGAAGTGTTTCCCGGTCGTTTTCATTCCGGCTTCATGCATACCATCAATAAACCGGCTGGCAATTGCCAGGGCTTTTTGTGGATCGGCATGATAAGAACGCTCGCCAATCGCCGCGCTGATATGCCCGACATCCAGCACAGGCGCAAAGCTGATATCAATATCCATAGCGATCATTTCGCTGGCCATCAGCCAACCCGCCTCTTGCGCCAGTTTGCCGCCCTCTTCCATTCCCAACAGCGCAGCAAAGGATTGTGCTGCCGGTAAGCGGGTAAAACCTTCGCGAAAACGCTGCACGCGTCCACCTTCCTGATCTACCGCCACCACCAGATGATTGCGCGAAGCTGCGCGGATCTGGCGCACCAGTTCACGCAACTGGGCAGGATCATGATAGTTACGCGTAAAGAGAATCAGCCCTCCCACCAGCGGATGCGCAAGTATTTCACGCTCTTCCGCGTCCAGTTCGTAACCTTCGACATCCAACATTACTGGACCCACACTGCTCTCCTTATTGTTTTATTAATAGCTGCCGCCAGGTGTCATCGGCCAGCCTGATAAATTGTTGATCGCCGGTTTGTCGCCAGCGGTACTCAAACCACCCTGCTTTGAGCATCAGCAGCCAGGGAAACCATCGCCTGACCTGACGCCATAATTGCGCCGGATAAATCTTCGCGCGAGTGGCATAGTCATTGACCAATTGCCGGTGCTGGTCAGTATTTTCCACCCACACCGCCGCCAGTTCCAGCGCGATATCACCATCTCCGGCATACTCCCAGTCGATGAGTTTTAACCCTGACGCGCTATGCACTAAATTTCCGGCGTGGACATCCATATGCAATGGACTTAAGCGTAAAGGCCGTGGTTCCCGCGCTTTGCGCAGACGTTTTAACCTTCGCAGCCAACCCACTGTCCGCCGCGCCGGATCGCTTTGCTGCCAGTACAGTTCCAGTAACGGCAACAGCGTTATTCGCCAGCCAAAACGCGGTTGTTGATGTAGATAATACAGCAAGCCTGCCAGTTCGTTGGTATCCGGCAAATACGTTTTTACCTCGCCGGGCAGATAGTCGACCACCATCCAGTCACGGAGATATAAATGCGGCTTCGGTGCAATACATGCGGGTAATTGTGATAAAGCCCGATACTGGCGCAAGAACGCGAACCGCGGCGCATCAGGATCGTGCGGCTGACGTACAACAAAACGCTGGCCCTGGTGTTCAATGAGAAAACTCCCGCCACTAAGCCCACTATGAAACGTCGTGACGGGATGAAACTGCGGGAAAAAGCGCGACAGCAATTCGTCGCGCATGATGGGATTATTGCTGCGAAACGGCACCTTTACCTGACCAGATAATTTCGCCCGTCTGCACCAGCATCAGCTGCATTTGTAGGGTCGGAGCGTTAACGTTGCCAGAGGCGCTGGAGTACAGCACGTAATGAGCGCCGACATTGCGGGCAATGCCTATGGCTTTACTACGAGTACCTAAACTGTCCTGCGGCGACAAACCTAACTGTTGCTTAGCCATCGACAGCTGCTGGGCGGAAACCAGGGTAAATTTCCCGTTATTAGCCAGCGCATTTCGCAGCGTTTCGGTCGCTTCTGCGGCATTCAGCGAACCGTTAGTACGGTTGTTAACGCTATCAACCAGCAGGACGCTACCCGCAGTCACCCCGTCAGCCCCAAGCATCTTACTGACCATCGGCTGCATTGCGCCATTCCAGTCATAATGGCGAATATGCGGCGCAGGCGGTGCCGTTTGATCTTCGTGCTCAATTGGGCCTGGCTGCTGCGGGATCGTCGGCACCGAGGGCACTGTGGGGACAGGCTGTTGTGGCTCGGCTGGTTGTTCCGGCGCTGGTTTCACTTCTTCTACCGGTGCAGGTTCACGTTGCCCCACACATCCGGCGAGAAACATCGCCAGCGCGGTAATCAAGGCGTAGCGACTCATTTTTGTCATCAAGATTCACCCCTTACAAATATAGATAAAGTCTGACTTTGTGCGCCCCCAGAAAATTGGCGCTGCCGTACAGCGTTACCGCCGAATGTGCGGGAATGGTAACGCTGCGTGGCCTTTCCAGAGGATGCATCTCCAGCCCTCTGGCGTCATACCAGTAAAAACGATAATGAACGGTAACGGGTTCTTGCCTTTCGTTATAAAGCGTTGAGGATGCTGAAGGTTGAATATCAGACGTCGAAAGGACGGGCTTTTCTGCACTGATGCCCGCAGCCAATAAAGATGACTCCATCACCAGCGATTGCTCATCATTCACCGGAATTTCCGGATGTGAACGACAGCCCACCAGCAGTAACAACGCCAGAGACACCAGCCCAAAGCATCCTTTTCTCATCGTTACAGACCTTTATGCGCCAGCATTGGTCCCAGCGGACGGCCACCCAACAAGTGCATATGGATGTGGTAAACCTCTTGTCCGCCATGGCGGTTGGTATTCATGATCAGACGATAGCCATCTTCGGCAATACCTTCTTGCTCAGCAATTTTTGCCGCTACGGTGATCATGCGTCCCAGCGCCTGCTCATGCTCAGCTGAGACGTCGTTCACAGTCGGAATGAGGATATTCGGAATGATCAGAATATGCGTTGGCGCTTGCGGCGAAATATCGCGAAACGCCGTTACCAGATCATCCTGGTAGACGATATCGGAGGGGATCTCACGACGAATAATTTTGCTGAATATAGTTTCTTCTGCCACGACATTTTCCTTTTTCAAATAGCCATGCGTTGCGCCATGCTACGCCGCGCCACACTGCGAGTATAGAGTATGGTCGAGTTAAACCTGCTCTTTCAACCTTAACTCACGATTTCTTAAGCAAAAAATCGTTTTGCTGCCGTATATATCGCCATTATTCCCATTTCTGCCTGCGAATGCGCTGAAAAGACATTCTCTGTTTGGTTTACACGACAAATATGAATGCGTATATTTCTCATTTGCATTTACAAACAAAATTATTCGCACACTAAATATAATCGCTCATCACCCTCCTCCGGCATGAGCCTGACGACAACATAAACCAAGAGATTTCAAATGCTTTCAACACAATTTAACAGGGATAATCAATATCAAGCCATCACCAAACCGTCACTACTTGCCGGTTGCATAGCACTGGCACTATTACCTTCTGCCGCTTTTGCTGCACCAGCCACTGAAGAAACGGTGATTGTTGAGGGTTCAGCCACAGCTCCAGATGATGGCGAAAATGATTACAGCGTAACGTCTACCTCTGCGGGTACCAAAATGCAGATGACTCAACGTGATATTCCTCAGTCGGTCACTATTGTTAGCCAGCAGCGGATGGAAGATCAGCAGTTACAAACGCTGGGCGAAGTGATGGAAAACACGCAGGGGATCAGCAAAAGTCAGGCGGATTCCGATCGTGCTCTTTATTATTCCCGCGGATTCCAGATCGATAACTATATGGTTGATGGTATCCCCACCTATTTTGAATCGCGCTGGAATCTGGGCGACGCACTTTCTGATATGGCACTCTTTGAACGCGTAGAAGTAGTGCGTGGCGCGACAGGACTCATGACCGGGACGGGTAATCCATCTGCGGCAATTAATATGGTTCGAAAACACGCGACCAGTCGTGAATTTAAAGGCGATGTCTCGGCGGAATACGGTAGCTGGAACAAAGAACGGTATGTGGCGGATTTACAAAGCCCACTCACCGAAGACGGTAAAATCCGCGCGCGAATTGTCGGCGGCTACCAGAATAACGACTCATGGCTGGACCGCTACAACAGTGAAAAGACCTTCTTCTCGGGCATTGTCGATGCTGATTTAGGCGATCTTACGACGCTTTCAGCCGGTTACGAATATCAGCGCATTGATGTTAATAGCCCTACCTGGGGCGGTTTACCGCGCTGGAATACTGATGGCAGCAGCAACAGTTACGATCGTGCACGCAGTACCGCACCTGACTGGGCGTACAACGATAAAGAGATCAACAAGGTCTTTATGACCCTGAAGCAGCGGTTTGCTGATACCTGGCAAGCGACACTGAATGCCACCCACTCTGAAGTCGAATTTGACAGCAAAATGATGTATGTCGATGCCTATGTAAACAAAGCGGATGGTATGCTGGTTGGGCCATACAGTAATTATGGACCTGGCTTTGATTATGTCGGCGGCACCGGTTGGAACAGTGGCAAACGTAAAGTTGATGCGCTGGATTTGTTCGCTGACGGTATTTATGAATTGTTTGGTCGTCAGCACAATCTAATGTTTGGTGGCAGTTACAGCAAACAAAACAATCGTTACTTCAGTTCATGGGCCAACATCTTCCCGGATGAAATTGGCAGTTTCTACAACTTTAATGGCAATTTCCCACAAACCGACTGGTCACCACAGAGCCTGGCACAGGACGATACCACACATATGAAATCGTTATATGCTGCCACTCGAGTCACCCTTGCCGATCCGCTGCATCTGATCCTCGGCGCACGTTATACCAACTGGCGGGTTGATACGCTGACTTACAGCATGGAGAAAAACCACACCACGCCTTACGCTGGTCTGGTGTTTGACATCAATGACAACTGGTCGACCTACGCCAGCTATACCTCTATTTTCCAGCCGCAAAATGATCGTGACAGTTCAGGCAAATATCTGGCTCCAATCACCGGTAACAACTACGAGCTGGGTCTGAAATCGGACTGGATGAATAGCCGTCTGACCACCACGTTAGCCATCTTCCGTATTGAGCAGGATAATGTCGCTCAGTCCACCGGTACACCTATCCCCGGCAGCAACGGCGAAACCGCCTATAAAGCGGTGGATGGGACAGTCAGTAAAGGGGTGGAATTTGAACTCAACGGCGCAATTACCGACAACTGGCAGCTGACATTTGGCGCAACGCGCTATATTGCAGAGGATAACGAAGGAAACGCCGTTAATCCTAATCTGCCACGCACCACGGTTAAAATGTTCACCAGCTATCGGTTGCCTGTCATGCCAGAGTTGACAGTCGGCGGTGGTGTTAACTGGCAAAATCGCGTGTATACCGACACCGTGACACCGTATGGCACCTTCCGCGCCGAGCAAGGTAGCTACGCGCTGGTGGATCTCTTCACCCGCTACCAGGTGACGAAAAACTTCTCGTTACAGGGGAACGTCAATAACCTGTTCGACAAAACCTACGATACCAACGTGGAAGGTTCTATCGTCTACGGCACACCGCGTAATTTCAGCATTACCGGCACGTATCAATTCTGAATAACACCTGTAAAAAAGGCAGCCATCTGGCTGCCTTAGTCTCCCCAACGTCTTACGGATTAGTGGTTACGGATGTACTCATCCATCTCGGTTTTCAGGTTATCGGATTTAGTACCGAAAATCGCCTGAACACCAGAACCAGCAACCACTACGCCCGCTGCGCCCAGTTTCTTCAGGCCGGCCTGATCCACTTTAGACACATCAGCAACGCTGACGCGCAGACGGGTAATACATGCGTCGAGGTTAGTAATGTTTTCTTTACCACCAAATGCAGCAACCAGAGCCGGTGCCATTTCGCTGGTACCTGTCGCTTTTGCATCTTCAGTCGCGTCTTCACGACCCGGCGTTTTCAGATCCAGTGCTTTAATCAGCACGCGGAAGATGGTGTAGTAAACAATCGCATAACCGATACCGACGATCGGGAACAGCCACAGTTTGCTGCTGTTACCAGACAGAACGATGAAGTCGATCAGACCGTGCGAGAACGACGTACCGTCACGCATCCCCAGAAGAATACAGATTGGGAATGCCAGGCCTGCCAGAATCGCGTGGATGATGTACAGGATCGGCGCAACGAACATGAAGGAGAACTCGATCGGCTCGGTGATACCGGTCAGGAACGAGGTCAGCGCCGCGGAGATCATAATACCGCCCACTTTCGCGCGGTTTTCTGGTTTAGCAGAGTGCCAGATAGCAATTGCGGCAGCTGGCAGACCGTACATTTTGAACAGGAAGCCACCAGACAGTTTACCCGCAGTCGGGTCACCCGCCATATAACGCGGAATGTCGCCGTGGAAAACCTGACCTGCTGCGTTGGTGTATTCACCAATCTGCATCTGGAAAGGTACGTTCCAGATGTGGTGCAGACCAAACGGTACCAGGCAACGTTCGATGAAACCGTAAATGCCAAACGCAACTACCGGGTTCTGGTAAGCAGCCCACTGAGAGAAGGTCTGGATTGCAGAACCAATCGGCGGCCAAATGAAGGACAGCACAACGCCAGTAAAGATGGCAGCCAGGCCAGAAATGATCGGCACAAAGCGTTTACCGGCAAAGAAGCCAAGATACTCAGGCAGCTTAATACGGTAGAAACGGTTAAACATGTACGCTGCGATCGCACCGGAGATAATCCCTCCGAGTACGCCAGTATCCGCCAGGTGTTTAGAGGCGATTTCTTCAGCAGGTAAATGCAGTACCAGTGGCGCAACCACGGCCATGGTTTTAACCATGATGCCATAGGCAACAACTGCGGCCAGCGCGGATACGCCATCGTTATTGGTAAAGCCGAGGGCGACACCGATCGCAAAAATCAGTGGCATGTTTGCAAAGACGGAACCGCCTGCTTCTGCCATAACATGCGATACAACGGCGGGCAGCCAGCTGAAATTCGCGGAACCGACGCCCAGCAGAATACCTGCGATAGGCAGTACGGATACCGGCAGCATCAGCGATTTACCGACCTTTTGCAGGTTAGCAAATGCATTCTTAAACATAATTGAGAGTGCTCCTGAGTATGGGTGCTTTTTTTACGTTCTCACGCGTGGCAAGGGGGGAGAGCCTCGCCGTGTACAGGGCATCTAAGCGCCCTTTATTTATTACACAGAGTAAAATAATTCAGTGCCAATTTGTTTGACGGCTATCACGTTTCAACTTCAGATCATTGGAGAAGTTGCACATTTTGACAAAACATATGTCACAATATTTCAAACGTGGTTATTCACCGCCCAATTTTCGGCGGTGAACTTTACTCGTTTTAGCCATTAATTACGAGCTTTAAAAAAACTCATTCAACGGATGGATTGAAGGCGGGAAGCGTCGATGTGAAACAGACGGGCGAAGTTATCGGTGGTTACCTGCGCCAGTTCTTCAACGGCAACACCTTTCAACACAGCCATGTATTCTGCAACGTCACGAACCATCGCAGGTTGATTCTCTTTTCCTCGATGCGGTACCGGCGCAAGGTAAGGTGAGTCAGTTTCCACCAGTAATCGATCCAGGGGGACATAACGCGCAGCATCGCGCAGTTGCTCCGCATTACGGAAGGTCACAATGCCGGAAAAGGAGATGTAAAATCCGAGATCCAGTAATTTACCCGCCGTTTCTCTGTCCTCTGTAAAACAGTGTAGTACGCCACCGCAATCCGTCACTTTTTCTTCGCGCAGAATTGCCAGCGTATCGGCACGGGCGTCACGGGTATGGACGATAACCGGCTTGTTCAGTTCACGACCAATCTGGATATGATGGATGAAGGACTCTTGCTGACGTACTTTAGTTTCCGGTGTGTAATAATAATCCAGCCCGGTTTCACCCAGCGCTACAACACCCTCTTCTGCCGCCAGACGGCGTAAATCTTCTACATCGTAGGGATCATTCTGGTTGAGTGGATGCACGCCACAAGAAAATACGACGTTGTCACGTTCGCCTACCAGATCCCGCATATGTAAATAACCCGGTAATGTTGTGGCGACTGCCAGACAAAATTTCACATCGCGTGCGGCGGCTTTCGCCAGAACGTCATCCACGTCCTTATGCAAAGATTCATAATCCAGACCATCGAGATGGCAGTGTGAGTCGACTAAAAACATGATGTCTCTCTTAAAGATGAGGAACCGGTAGCACAACGCCCGGTTGCAGGTAATGCTCAATACGCAGTAAAAGATCGGTGATGAGAAGCTCGCGGTTGATGCCTGTAACAGACATTAACTGTTCACGAATGTGGCAAACATCCCCCAGTATAGCCTGCAGGCGCGAGGGAGAAAGATGGTTTGCCAGTTCGGCGACCAGGCCCGGCACATCAACATTGGTCACCTGCGCAGCACCATGATGGCGTTTTAGCGCATCCATCAGCAACGTTGCCAGCCAGTGTAAACGCGCCGGAGCTTGTTCATGATTAAGGGCCGCTAGCAGCGAATACCAGTCGCCCGATGGCACGCTATATGCCAACGCCTGACACAATGTTTCACGAGCCTGCCAGTTATCTCCCTGAAACAACGCCAGTGCCGCGCCAGGCGAACCGGCGCTTAAGCGCAATGCGGCAAGTAATGCATCCTGTGACATTGTCACTTCGCGTGAAAGCCAGGTCACGGCGTACTGTTCCGGCGGCGGCGCAAGGTAATGTAACCGACAACGACTACGTAATGTTGCCAGTAAACGTTCAGGCTCGCGGGTAGCCAGGAAAAACCAGGTTTCTGCTGGTGGCTCTTCAAGCGTTTTCAGCAATGCGTTAGCCGCGGCGTCGGTCAGTAAGGCAGCATCGGTTACCCAGACAACTTTCGCACCACCTAGGCGTGCGTGCTCATTCAGCTTTTCGGTGACCTCACGTACCGCATCAATGCCCAGCATATTTTTCCCTTTTTCGGGAGCCAGGGTGTAGTAATCGGGATGCGTGCCAGCCTGCATCAACTGACATCCACGACAGTGACCGCAACTTTTGTGGCCCTGCGGTTGTTGGCAGAGTAAATAACGGCTCAGGGCGTAGATTAAAGCATCATCGCCCATGCCCGGTAACGCCTGAATGAGCAGCGCATGGTGACCTCTTCCGGCCTGATAGCTGGCTACCAGTTTTTCGAAATCAGGTCGTAACCATGGATACCATCTCATGCGTCCAACTCCTTCACCCAGTGGGTCACGGTAGTGCGGATTGCATCCATCACGGCCTCCAGCGGCTGGGTGGCATCAATGGTATGAATGCTTTTATCTTGTGCTGCCAGTTCCAGATAGCGGGCGCGGGTGCGATTAAAGAAATCGAAAGACTCTTGCTCAATACGATCCAGCTCGCCGCGCGCACGCGCGCGTTTTAAGCCAACTTCCGGGGTAACATCGAGATAGAGCGTTAAGTCGGGGCGAAAATCACCGAGAACAGCATCACGCAGTGTTGCCAGCATATGTTGGTCAATACCACGTCCGCCGCCCTGATACGCCTGAGTGGAGAGATCGTGGCGATCGCCAATCACCCAGGTGCCGTTAGCCAGCGCAGGTTTGATGACTGTTTCTACCAGTTGAACGCGCGCGGCATAAAACATCAGAACTTCGGCTTTATCGGTAATGACTTCATCGCCTACCGATTTGATATCCAGCACCAGGCTTCTTAACTTTTCGGCAAGTTGCGTACCGCCAGGTTCCCGAGTGAAAACCATGTCGCGGATACCCAGTTGCTCGAGCGTCTCAACCACCACATTACGCGCGGTAGTTTTGCCTGCGCCTTCCAGCCCCTCAATGACGATATACTTACTGCGCATTTTTTTCCTTAAGCACTTTCAGATAATCCTGCACAGACTTGTTATGACTGGCAAGATTGGTATTAAACGTGTGACCACCTTTTCCATCGGCCACAAAATAGAGATACGGCGTTTTTGCCGGATGCGCAGCAGCCTTCAGCGAATCCGCCCCCGGCGTAGCTATCGCACCCGGCGGCAAACCGGTAATGGTATAGGTGTTATACGCTGTCGGCGTTTCCAGGTCTGCACGAGAAAGTTTGCCATTATAACGCTCTCCCATCCCGTAAATCACGGTTGGGTCGGTCTGCAAGCGCATACCAATGCGTAAACGGTTGATAAATACCGAGGCAACCTGATCGCGTTCACTGGCAACGGCGGTTTCTTTTTCGATAATTGATGCCATCGTCACCAGCTGATTTTTATCTTTATAAGGCAGACCGTCCGCACGCCCTTCCCAGGCGCTATCGACCGCTTTCACCATTTTCTTGTGCGCTCGCTTGAGTAACGCGACATCGGTGGTATTGGCGGTATACATCCAGGTGTCTGGCCAGAACCAACCTTCAATCCACTCCGGGTTTTCCAGTTCAAGTGCCTGCGCTACGGTGGCGTACTTATCGTCACTCAGCGTGTGCTTGATATACGGAGCCTCACGCAATTGCTTGAGGTAGTCGCTCAGACGCATCCCTTCTACCAGTCGCAGCGGGAACTGTGCTTCTTTACCGCTTTCCAACAATTTCAGCATCTCGCGCACGGTCATCTGCGGTGTAAAGCGGTAAGTCCCGGCTTTAAAGTGAGAAAGATCCGGTTCGATACGCAGCAGCCATTGAAAAACCCGTGGGCGATTGATGATCTTATCAGCATAAAGCTGTTCACCGAGCGCCAGACGTCCGGTCCCTGGCTTCAGGGTAAATATCGTCTCTTCTTTGATAAGCAATTTGCTGTCGGCAAGATGGCGAACCTTCCAGACGCCCACACCAGCGGCGATACCCAGTACCACCAGCAATAACAAGATTATCAATAACACTTTTTTCATGACTAATTCGGGCGCTCACAAAGTGGGGCTAAATATTCATATAACGTTGCTGACGAAAAGGAGACATCGCCACAGGCACGTACGGGCATCACTGGCATTAACGCATTACAAATAACCATCTCATCTGCCTGCAACGCCTCTTCCAGAGAAGCTTGCACTTCGACAAGCTGATAAGAGGATTGTGCCAGCAAACGGATACAGAATTGTCGCATAATGCCGTTAACACCTGCCTGATCCAGTCGCGGCGTATAAACTACGTTGCCCTTCCGCCAGAACAAATTAGCCGCACAGCATTCCGTAACCCACCCTTCGCTGTCAAGGACCAGCGCCTCATCAGCGTTTGTCTGCTCAAGATGAGAGCGAATCAATACTTGCTCAAGACGATTGAGATGTTTAATACCTGCAAGATGAGGATTGCGCCCCAGCCGCACCGGGCTTAGCGCCAACGTCATCCCCTCGTTACGCAAACGGTCGTAATGTGCAGGATAAGCCGTAACGAAGAGAATCCGCGTTGCCGGTCCACTGTTCAATGTGCTGTACCCTCGCCCGCCACTACCGCGACTGATCACGACTTTCAGTACACCATTTTGCTGTTCTGCTGCCAGCGTTTTCATCTCTTGTTCAAGCTGTGGCCAGAAGTCACAGGAAATCATCAACCGCTGACAAGCATCCTGTAGTCGCTGGATATGCGCCGATAACAAACTGACTTTACCGTCGATAACTCTGGCGGTGGTAAAACAACCATCACCAAACTGCGTTGCCCGATCGCTTACTGCCAGCGATTCCTGCTTATAACCGTTAATTAAGAACATACCGGCTCCTTATCAGAGAATTGTTAGTGTGGCAGCATGTTCACTACGGAACAAGTCGGAATAAAAGCTAAGAAAAAAGGCCCGCAAGCGGACCTTTTATAAGGGTGGAAAATGACAACTTAGATCTTTTTAAAGATCAAAGAACCATTAGTGCCACCGAAGCCGAAGGAGTTACACAGCGTGTATTCCATTCCGCTGACCTGACGTGCTTCATGCGGTACGAAATCCAGATCGCAACCTTCATCCGGGTTATCCAGGTTGATGGTTGGCGGAACAGCCTGATCGCGCAGCGCCAGGATGGAGTAGATAGATTCTACTGCACCCGCCGCACCTAACAGGTGACCGGTCATAGATTTCGTGGAGCTTACCAACACACGGCTTGCAGCTTCACCGAAGATGGTTTTCACCGCCTGCGCTTCAGCTTTATCGCCAGCCGGCGTAGAAGTACCGTGCGCGTTAACGTAGCCAATCTGACTCGCTTCAATGCCTGCATCACGCAGAGCATTTGCCATTGCCAGAGCTGCGCCTGCGCCATTTTCTGGCGGTGACGTCATATGATAAGCATCGCTGCTCATACCAAAGCCGACGAGTTCAGCGTAAATTTTCGCACCGCGTTTTTTCGCGTGTTCGTACTCTTCAAGTACCAGCATACCGGCACCATCGCCCAGTACGAAGCCATCACGCTCTTTATCCCACGGGCGGCTCGCCGCTTGCGGGTTATCATTGCGGGTAGATAATGCACGTGCCGCGCCAAAACCACCAACACCCAGCGGCGTACTGGCTTTCTCTGCGCCACCTGCAACCATCACGTCAGCATCGCCATACGCGATAATACGCGCAGCATGACCAATGTTGTGCACGCCGGAAGTACAGGCGGTCGCGATAGAGATGCTTGGGCCACGCAGGCCATACATGATAGTCAGATGACCTGCCACCATGTTCACAATCGTTGACGGAACGAAGAATGGGCTGATCTTACGTGGACCACCGTTCATCAGAGATGTGTGGTTTTCTTCGATCAGTCCGAGGCCGCCAATCCCGGAGCCAATTGCGGCACCAATGCGGGTTGCGTTCTCTTCCGTTATTTCAAGGCCAGAATCCTGCATGGCCTGAACGCCAGCGACAATTCCATATTGAATGAAGGCATCCATCTTGCGCTGTTCTTTGCGCGAGATAATGTCCTCACAGTTAAAATCCTTTACTAAGCCAGCAAATTTCGTTGCATAGGCGCTAGTATCGAAATGGTCGATTAGGCTGATGCCACTCTGACCGGCAAGCAGAGCTTTCCAGGTAGACTCTACGGTATTGCCGACAGGAGACAACATGCCCAGTCCGGTCACAACTACACGACGCTTAGACACGTTTGTCCTCCAGGGAGGGAAAAAATGATTCTAGTGGGACAAAAAGATAAAACTCAGGCGGTCGAACGACCGCCTGGAGATGTTCACTTACGCCTGGTGGCCGTTGATGTAATCAATGGCAGCCTGAACGGTGGTGATTTTCTCAGCTTCTTCGTCCGGAATCTCAGTATCAAACTCTTCTTCCAGAGCCATTACCAGCTCAACGGTGTCAAGAGAATCCGCGCCCAGGTCTTCAACGAAAGAAGCATTGTTGGTAACTTCTTCCTGCTTAACGCCCAGCTGTTCGCCGATAATTTTCTTAACGCGTTCTTCGATAGTGCTCATACTCTTAAATTTCCTATCAAAACTCGCTTTCGCGATGGTTTTCGTAGTGTATAAAATGTTGAAAAATTTGCAACTAAATCCCGGCAGGTCTTACCACGATTTTACGTTATTTTGAGGCCTTACCCCCCAATAACGCAAATCATTTTGCACTAATTATTACTCATAACCACGCAGACTGCGCGCAACATAAGCATTTTGTGCAAATCGCGGTCAGACCATGTACATCCCGCCGTTCACATGCAAAGTTTCACCCGTGATGTAAGCTGCTTCGTCGGATGCCAGGAATGCAACCGCGTTGGCGATTTCCTGTGCGCCGCCGAGGCGACCCGCAGGAACCTGCGCCAGGATACCCGCACGCTGGTCATCGCTCAGCGCACGTGTCATGTCCGTTTCAATAAAGCCCGGAGCAACAACGTTTACAGTAATACCGCGTGACGCAACTTCGCGCGCCAGTGATTTACTGAAGCCGATCAAGCCCGCTTTCGCCGCAGCGTAGTTGGCCTGACCGCCATTTCCCATGGTACCAACCACAGAACCGATAGTGATAATACGACCATGACGCTTTTTCATCATAGCGCGCATTACCGCTTTTGACAGACGGAAAACAGATGAAAGGTTGGTTTCGATAATATCGTTCCACTCTTCATCTTTCATTCGCATTAACAGGTTATCACGAGTGATACCGGCATTATTGACCAGGATATCCACTTCACCAAATTCTGCGCGAATTTTTTCCAGAACAGATTCGATAGATGCCGGGTCGGTCACATTCAACATCAGACCTTTGCCGTTAGCACCTAAATAATCACTGATCGCCTGAGCGCCATTTTCACTGGTCGCAGTGCCAATAACTTTCGCGCCACGGGCTGCGAGCGTTTCAGCAATTGCGCGGCCAATTCCGCGGCTTGCACCGGTTACCAGTGCGATTTTTCCTTCAAAATTCATGATTTTCCTCTTTTAAAGCTCGAGCGCCGCTGCCATCGCTGAAGGTTCGTTCAGCGCCGAGGCGGTCAGGGTGTCGACAATGCGTTTCGTCAGGCCAGTTAGCACTTTGCCCGGGCCGACTTCATAGAGATGTTCTACGCCTTGCGCTGCCATGTACTCAACAGACTTCGTCCACTGAACCGGGTTATACAACTGACGTACCAGTGCGTCACGAATGGCATCACCATTGGTTTCGCATTTCACATCAACGTTATTCACAACAGGAACTGTTGGTGCGTTAAAGGTGATTTTCGCTAATTCTACTGCCAGTTTGTCGGCTGCTGGTTTCATCAGCGCACAGTGAGACGGTACGCTCACTGGTAACGGCAGCGCGCGTTTTGCGCCCGCAGCTTTACAGGCAGCGCCAGCACGCTCAACCGCTTCTTTATGACCGGCAATAACCACCTGTCCCGGAGAGTTAAAGTTTACCGGAGAAACGACCTGACCTTCTGCAGCTTCTTCACACGCTTTCGCAATAGACGCATCATCCAGACCGATGATTGCCGCCATAGCGCCAGTGCCTTCCGGTACGGCTTCTTGCATGAACTTACCGCGCATCTCAACCAGACGCACCGCATCAGCGAAATCAATCACGCCAGCGCAAACCAGCGCGGAGTATTCCCCCAGGCTGTGACCGGCCATCATTGCCGGTGCTTTACCGCCCTGCTGCTGCCATACGCGATACAGCGCAACAGATGCAGTCAACAGCGCTGGCTGGGTTTGCCAGGTTTTATTCAGTTCTTCAGCTGGCCCCTGCTGGGTCAGCGCCCACAGGTCGTAGCCCAGCGCCGCAGAAGCTTCAGCAAACGTTTCTTCGACAATTGGATAGCTCGCCGCCATATCAGCCAGCATTCCAACGGTTTGAGAACCCTGTCCAGGGAACACAAATGCAAATTGCGTCATGTTTTAATCCTTATCCTAGAAACGAACCAGCGCGGAGCCCCAGGTGAATCCACCGCCAAAGGCTTCAAGCAGAACCAACTGCCCCGGCTTAATGCGCCCGTCGCGTACAGCTTCATCCAGCGCGCACGGGACAGAGGCCGCAGAGGTATTACCGTGGCGATCCAGCGTCACCACGACATTGTCCATAGACATACCGAGTTTTTTCGCCGTTGCACTGATAATACGCAGGTTAGCCTGATGCGGAACCAGCCAGTCCAGTTGAGAACGGTCAAGATTATTTGCCGCCAGCGTCTCATCAACGATGTGCGCCAGTTCCGTTACCGCAACCTTGAAGACTTCGTTGCCCGCCATCGTCAGATGAATTGAATTCTCTGGATTCACACGGTCAGCATTAGGCAGCGTCAGCAACTCACCATAGCTACCGTCGGCATGCAGATGGGTGGAGATGATTCCCGGCTCTTCAGAGGCAGCCAGCACCGCAGCGCCCGCGCCATCGCCAAAAATAATAATAGTCCCACGATCGGTTGGATCGCAGGTGCGCGCCAGTACATCGGAACCGACGACCAGAGCATACTTCACCGCCCCAGATTTCACGTATTGATCGGCTACGCTTAATGCATAGGTGAAACCTGCGCAGGCTGCTGCAACGTCAAATGCCGGGCAACCTTTAATGCCCAGCATGCTTTGAATCTGACAAGCTGCGCTCGGGAAAGCGTGCGTAGCAGAAGTCGTTGCCACAACGATCAGGCCAATCTGGTCTTTCTCAATGCCCGCCATCTCAATTGCGCGTGTCGCCGCTTCAAAGCCCATGGTTGAAACGGTTTCGTTTGGCGCGGCAATGTGGCGTTCGCGGATACCGGTACGAGTGACAATCCACTCGTCAGAGGTGTCCACCATTTTTTCCAAATCGGCGTTTGTCCGCACTTGTTCGGGCAGATAGCTGCCAGTACCAATAATCTTCGTATACATGTACGCTCAGTCACTTTTCGGTTATATACCGTCACTTGCAAACTGCGAGTTCGCTGGCAGCGTCCTGCTACCGCAGAGTTCCGCTTTTGCCACCGTCCAGCAGCTCAAAACCAGCTGGGTATACAGATTCCAGGCGAGCGGCAATTCGCTGAGGAACTTGTCGCTGCACCGCCTGCACTGCCTGTTCAATCGCGACCGCAAAAGCTCGCTGATTGGCTGCACCATGACTTTTTATCACCGTGCCGCGCAATCCTAACAGACAGGCGCCGTTATACTGGTCGGGGTTGAGGTGACTGAATCGCCTCGTCAGGCTCTTTTGTAGCCAACGCTTTAATAACAGTAGCCACCACGACCGTTTTTTCCCTTCACCCTGAGATTTCAGCAGAGAAAGGAACATCCTGACAACACCTTCCATCGTCTTTAACGTGACATTTCCTGTAAAGCCGTCACAAACCAGCACATCTGTCTTGCCAGTTAACAACTCATTGGCTTCAAGATAGCCGATATAATTGATAGAAGGGATTGTTTTAAGCACCGCTGAGGCATCCCGAATACTGTCGAGACCCTTTACTTCTTCTTCACCAATATTGAGCAACGCCACGCGAGGATTGGGAATTTCCACCACCTCTTCAGCCAGGACTGAGCCCATAATGGCAAATTGCACCAACATTGTGCTGTCACAATCGACGTTGGCCCCTAAATCGAGAACCACCGTTTTGCCCTTTTGCTGATGCGGCAATACCGTCACCAGCGCCGGACGCTCAATCCCCTCCAGGGGCTTGAGTAATAATTTTGCCAGCCCCATCAGTGCCCCGGTATTACCGGCACTGACACAGGCTTGCGCTCGACCTTCTTTCACCAACTCCAGGGCCACGCGCATTGAACTCCCACGACTGGCGCGGATAGCTTGCGAAGGCCGGACATCACTGGCGATAACTGACTGCGCAGGAATAATCTGCAGACGCGAACGTTGTTCAAAGTCAGCTTTAGCAAGTAATGGCGTGATGGCGTCGGGATTGCCGACTAAAAGAAGAGTGAGTTGCGAATTAGAATTCAGTGCCTGCAATGCTGCAGGCACTGTCACGGAAGGGCCAAAATCCCCTCCCATGACATCTAACGCCAGGGTTAGACGTGTCAAGGTATCGTCGCCGCCCGGTTTGGTCTTTCCCCAGTTGCCTGGGGAAAATCCTCACTAAGCTTCATCACGCAGACGCGTGATTACTTAGCGATGACCTTGCGGCCGCGGTAGTAACCGTCGGCAGTGATGTGGTGACGCAGGTGTTTTTCACCAGAAGTTTTGTCTACAGACAGGCTGGTGACTGCGGTCAGCGCGTCATGGGAACGACGCATGCCACGTTTGGAACGGGTTGGTTTATTCTGTTGTACGGCCATGGACCTTACTCCTCAATTACGGTTTATCCCCGATCCAACGGGGAGCACCAATTACTTACGCTTTAAGCTGGCTAATACGGCAAATGGGTTTGGCTTTTGCGCTTCTTCAGGCAGTTCACCAAAGACCATGTCCGCTTCGGACACTTCACAGTGTTCAGAATCATGCACCGGAACTACCGGCAAGGCGAGGATGATTTCATCTTCAACCATTGCAAGCAGATCGATTTCACCGAATTCGTTAACCTCAATCGGTTCATACGCTTCCGGCAGTGCTTCAGCCTGTTCGTCTGAACGCACAGGACTAAAACAATACGTTGTGTAGACCTGATGAGTAAACGGCTTCCCGCAACGCTGACACTCGAGCGTTACCGTCACCTTCGCATCGCCGTTTAACACTGCGAGACGTTGGTTATCGATAGCGAACGACATGGAGCATTCCACATCACTGTCCACACTGACTACGGATTCGGCGACGCGCTCAACCTGATCAGGGGTATAGATACCCTGGTAATCAAGGCGTTTTTGAGCCGTACGAACCGGATCGAGAGTCAGGGGTAATTTTACCTTTTGCATAGGGCGCGCATATTAACTTTGTAACGTCATAGAGTCAAAGAAAAAGGCAGCCTGTGGTTGCCTTTTGCCAATAATTCGCACACATTGCGGGTTACTGCTTTATTTTCGTTCAGTGCTGATAACGAACATCAACCTGCAAAACGAAGCGCATAGTTTAAAATGGCTATCATCAATACGCTATATCTGATGGAAAAAAATATGCCTAAACTTATTTTAGCCTCCACCTCGCCATGGCGTCGCGCTCTTCTGGAAAAACTGCAAATCTCTTTTGAATGTGCAGCACCAGAGGTCGACGAAACCCCACGCAGCGACGAATCACCGCGACAGTTGGTGCTTCGACTGGCACAAGAAAAAGCGCAATCTCTGGCGTCACGTTATCCGGATCATTTAATTATTGGTTCAGACCAGGTATGTGTTCTTGATGGCGAAATCACCGGTAAACCGTTAACGGAAGAAAATGCCCGTCTGCAATTACGCAAAGCCAGCGGCAATATCGTCACCTTCTATACTGGACTGGCGTTGTTTAATTCGGCGAATGGGCATCTACAAACAGAAGTGGAGCCTTTTGACGTCCATTTCCGTCACCTGAGCGAGGCGGAGATTGATAATTACGTGCGTAAGGAGCATCCCCTGCACTGCGCGGGTAGCTTTAAGAGTGAAGGATTTGGCATTACGCTGTTTGAGCGTTTAGAGGGACGTGACCCTAACACGCTGGTTGGTTTACCGCTAATCGCGCTGTGTCAGATGTTACGTCGGGAAGGGAAAAACCCGCTGATGGGATAGTTGTTTGCGCCGGATGCGGTTACGTCGCATCCGGCAATCGGTGCAGGCGGCCTGATGCGGCGTAAACGCCTTATCAGGCCAACCGCCCATTATCAGGCTTATATGCTTGTATTAGCGCGCGTTACGCAGCTTTTGCAAACAACGCTTCAAACCTTCATCCATCGGCGCTTCGATACGCATCACCTCACCGGTCCCCGGATGGGTAAACTTCAACGCTGCGGCGTGCAGGAACAGACGATTTAATCCCGTGCCTGCTTCAGTGAGCTGTCTGTCAAATTCACGGTCACCGTAGCGATCGTCAAAGGCAATCGGATGACCCGCATACTGTGTATGCACACGGATCTGATGAGTACGTCCGGTTACCGGGCTACAACGCACCAGGGTGGCAAATGCATAGCGTTCTTCCACTTTAAAGCGTGTTTCCGACGGTTTGCCTTCCTGACTGACACGCACGATACGTTCGCCGCTTTGCAGAATATTTTTCAATAACGGCGCTTGAACGCTCTTCACATGCGACTGCCACTGACCGCGCACCAGCGCCAGGTAATCTTTTTGCATTCCTTTTTCACGTAATTGCTCATGCAGAGAACGCAACGCCGAGCGTTTTTTCGCTACCAGCAACACACCTGAAGTGTCCCGGTCGAGACGATGAACCAGTTCAAGGAACCGCGCTTCCGGGCGCAACGCCCGCAAACCTTCGATAACGCCGAAGCTTAAACCACTGCCGCCATGTACCGCCGTACCGGAAGGTTTATTCAGCACCAGGATATGATCATCTTCATATAAGATGACGTCCGCCAGCGCCGCCACCTTTTGCAGATGTGGCGAAACCGCCTCTTCTTCCCGCTCAGCAACGCGAACCGGTGGGATACGCACCTCATCACCCGCTTCGAGTTTATATTCAGGCTTAATACGTTTTTTGTTCACCCGCACTTCACCTTTACGCAAAATACGGTAAATCATACTTTTTGGTACGCCTTTCAATTGGGTACGCAAAAAGTTATCGATACGTTGCCCCGCTTCGTCAGCGGTGATAGCAACAATTTTTACGGATGGAGTCTCTGTTTTCATGGTGGGCGATTCTAATTAGCCAACAGGATTCGCGCCACTCATTTTTCTATGCTTATATTTAGTTTTACACCTTATTACTTCACTACGTGATCACTTTATTGATGGTTATTAAACCAATCACCAGCAAGAAGTGAAAAAACTGTGAGTAAGCGGGTGATAAATGGTAAAAGTCATCTTGCTATAACAAGGCTTGCAGTGGAATAATGAGGCCGTTTCCGTGTCCATCCTTGTTAAAACAAGAAATTTTACGGAATAACCCATTTTGCCCGACCGATCATCCACGCAGCAATGGCGTAAGACGTATTGATCTTTCAGGCAGTTAGCGGGCTGCGGGTTGCAGTCCTTACCGGTAGATGGAAATATTTCTGGAGAGTAATACCCAGTCTGTTTCTTTGATAATTGCGCTGTTTTTCCGCATGAAAAACGGGCAACCGACACTCTGCGCCTCTTTGAGCTGACGATAACCGTGAGGTTGGCGACGCGACTAGACACGAGGCCATCGGTTCACACCCGGAAAGGCGTTACTTTGCCCGCAGCTTAGTCGTCAATGTAAGAATAATGAGTAAGTTACGATGAAAAGAATGTTAATCAACGCAACTCAGCAGGAAGAGTTGCGCGTTGCCCTTGTAGATGGGCAGCGTCTGTATGACCTGGATATCGAAAGTCCAGGGCACGAGCAGAAAAAGGCAAACATCTACAAAGGTAAAATCACCCGCATTGAACCGAGTCTGGAAGCTGCTTTTGTTGATTACGGCGCTGAACGTCACGGTTTCCTCCCACTAAAAGAAATTGCCCGCGAATATTTCCCTGCTAACTACAGTGCTCATGGTCGTCCCAACATTAAAGATGTGTTGCGTGAAGGTCAGGAAGTCATTGTTCAGATCGATAAAGAAGAGCGCGGCAACAAAGGCGCGGCATTAACCACCTTTATCAGTCTGGCGGGTAGCTATCTGGTTCTGATGCCGAACAACCCGCGCGCGGGTGGCATTTCTCGCCGTATCGAAGGCGACGACCGTACCGAATTAAAAGAAGCACTGGCGAGCCTTGAACTGCCGGAAGGCATGGGGCTTATCGTGCGCACCGCTGGCGTCGGCAAATCTGCTGAGGCGCTGCAATGGGATTTAAGCTTCCGTCTGAAACACTGGGAAGCCATCAAAAAAGCCGCTGAAAGCCGCCCGGCTCCGTTCCTGATTCATCAGGAGAGCAACGTAATCGTTCGCGCATTCCGCGATTACTTACGTCAGGACATCGGCGAAATCCTTATCGATAACCCGAAAGTGCTCGAACTGGCACGTCAGCATATCGCTGCATTAGGTCGCCCGGATTTCAGCAGCAAAATCAAACTGTACACCGGCGAGATCCCGCTGTTCAGCCACTACCAGATCGAGTCGCAGATCGAATCCGCCTTCCAGCGTGAAGTCCGTCTGCCGTCCGGTGGTTCCATTGTTATCGACAGCACCGAAGCGTTAACCGCCATCGACATCAACTCCGCACGCGCGACCCGCGGCGGCGATATCGAAGAAACTGCGTTTAACACCAACCTCGAAGCTGCCGATGAGATTGCTCGTCAGCTGCGCCTGCGTGACCTCGGCGGCCTGATTGTTATCGACTTCATCGACATGACGCCTGTACGCCACCAGCGTGCGGTAGAAAACCGTCTGCGTGAAGCGGTGCGTCAGGACCGTGCGCGTATTCAAATCAGCCATATTTCTCGCTTTGGCCTGCTGGAAATGTCCCGTCAGCGCCTGAGCCCATCACTGGGTGAATCCAGTCATCACGTTTGTCCGCGTTGTTCTGGTACTGGCACCGTGCGTGACAACGAATCGCTGTCGCTCTCTATTCTGCGTCTGATCGAAGAAGAAGCGCTGAAAGAGAACACCCAGGAAGTTCACGCCATTGTTCCTGTGCCAATCGCTTCTTACCTGCTGAATGAAAAACGTTCTGCGGTAAATGCCATTGAAACTCGTCAGGACGGTGTGCGCTGTGTAATTGTGCCAAACGATCAGATGGAAACCCCGCACTACCACGTGCTGCGCGTGCGTAAAGGGGAAGAAACCCCAACCTTAAGCTACATGCTGCCGAAGCTGCATGAAGAAGCGATGGCGCTGCCGTCTGAAGAAGAGTTCGCTGAACGTAAGCGTCCGGAACAACCTGCGCTGGCAACCTTTGCCATGCCGGATGTGCCGCCAGCGCCAACGCCAGCTGAACCTGCCGCGCCTGTTGTAGCCCCAGCACCGAAAGCTGCACCGGCAACACCAGCAACTCCTGCACAACCTGGGCTGTTGAGCCGCTTCTTCGGCGCACTGAAAGCGCTGTTCAGCGGTAGTGAAGAAACCAAACCGACCGAGCAACCAGCACCGAAAGCAGAAGCGAAACCGGAACGTCAACAGGATCGTCGCAAGCCTCGTCAGAACAACCGCCGTGACCGTAATGAGCGCCGCGACACCCGTAGTGAACGTACTGAAGGCAGCGATAATCGCGAAGAAAACCGTCGTAATCGTCGCCAGGCACAGCAGCAGACTGCCGAGACGCGTGAGAGCCGTCAGCAAGCTGAGGTAACGGAAAAAGCACGTACCACCGACGAGCAGCAAGCGCCGCGTCGTGAACGTAGCCGCCGCCGTAACGATGATAAACGTCAGGCGCAACAAGAAGCGAAGGCGCTGAATGTTGAAGAGCAATCTGTTCAGGAAACCGAACAGGAAGAACGTGTACGTCCGGTTCAGCCGCGTCGTAAACAGCGTCAGCTCAATCAGAAAGTGCGTTACGAGCAAAGCGTAGCCGAAGAAGCGGTAGTCGCACCGGTGGTTGAAGAAACTGCCGCTGCCGAACCAATTGTTCAGGAAGCTCCAGCTCCACGCACAGAACTGGTGAAAGTCCCGCTGCCAGTCGTAGCGCAAACTGCACCAGAACAGCAAGAAGAGAACAATGCTGATAACCGTGACAACGGTGGCATGCCGCGTCGTTCTCGCCGCTCGCCTCGTCACCTGCGCGTAAGTGGTCAGCGTCGTCGTCGCTATCGTGACGAGCGTTATCCAACCCAGTCGCCAATGCCGTTGACCGTAGCGTGCGCGTCTCCGGAACTGGCCTCTGGCAAAGTCTGGATCCGCTATCCAATTGTACGTCCGCAAGATGTACAGGTTGAAGAGCAGCGCGAACAGGAAGAAGTACATGTGCAGCCGATGGTGACTGAGGTCCCTGTCGCCGCCGCTATCGAACCGGTTGTTAGCGCGCCAGTTGTTGAAGAAGTGGCCGGTGTCGTAGAAGCCCCCGTTCAGGTTGCCGAACCGCAACCGGAAGTGGTTGAAACGACGCATCCTGAAGTGATCGCTGCCGCGGTAACTGAACAGCCGCAGGTGATTACCGAGTCTGATGTTGCCGTAGCCCAGGAAGTTGCAGAACAAGCAGAACCGGTGGTTGAACCGCAGGAAGAGACGGCAGATATTGAAGAAGTTGTCGAAACTGCTGAGGTTGTAGTTGCTGAACCTGAAGTTGTTGCTCAACCTGCCGCGCCAGTAGTCGCTGAAGTCGCAGCAGAAGTTGAAACGGTAGCTGCGGTCGAACCTGAGGTCACCGTTGAGCATAACCACGCTACCGCGCCAATGACGCGCGCTCCAGCACCGGAATATGTTCCGGAGGCACCGCGTCACAGTGACTGGCAGCGCCCTACTTTTGCCTTCGAAGGTAAAGGTGCCGCAGGTGGTCATACGGCAACACATCATGCCTCTGCCGCTCCTGCGCGTCCGCAACCTGTTGAGTAATAATTAGCTCAAAGTAATCAAGCCCTGGTAACTGCCAGGGCTTTTTTATTTCATCTTTGAATCAACATATTAAAATTCATCGAATGGCATCCTTGCTAACCAACAATGCAAAATAGGCAAAAAAATGCCCGCCCCAGCGATCCCAGAGCAGGCAGACAAAACATACCCAGTTTCATGATATGTTTTAAAGCGAAATTATTTGTTGAGCTGGAAGAGCGACAATCCCTGCATATCGGTAAATGCTTTATACGATGCCTGCAATGCCGTTTGCTGCATGATGTAAGATGAAATAGTTGCATTCCAGTCCACATCAACCAGATCGCTCATCTGCTGCGTTTGCCCTAAAGCGCGATCGCTACCTAATGAATCCAGCGACTCCAGTTCGTTCAGCTGCGTGCCTAATTCCGCGCGAACAGTCAGCACATTGTTCAGCGAGTTTTTCAGTCCGCGGTTGGTTTTATCTAACGCCGCAGCGGCGGTTTCTTTATCCGCTTCGCTATCCGCGACCGGCGTTTTCAGGGCTGCGATGGCACTATCCAGCATGGCAAAAAGATTGGTTTCAGAAGCGCTACCGTCTGGTTCCGCTACCGCGTTGCTGGTAATACTGTCGAAAATTTTGTCACCCGTGTGCCCTATCACCATCGAACGCGAAGCATCGACCTGTTGTTTAATACTTTCTGCTCCACCGACGTATTTCCCTTTCTCTTCGCTAAACGGCGCAGTCTCTGTTTTATAACCGGCAAAAATGTAGCGCCCGTTACCGTCAGTGGTGTTCGCCAGATTCAGCAACTGGTCACGAAGCCCCTGAATATCCGTAGCCAGCGAGGCCCGGTCATCGTCACTCAAGGTGCCATTGCTGGCGTAGACAATTTTTTCCTGAGCATTCTGGATAGCAGTGGTGACCTGGCTAAGTACACTCTCTTCCAGTGACACTTTTTGAGTGGCGAAAGTACGTGCCAGCGTGTACTGGCTGTTTTGCGCCTGTGCCTGGGAGAGAACAACAGCTTGTGATGCAGCAATGGGATCGTCTGAAGGGTTAACGACTCGCTTACCCGTCGACATCTGCTCGCCGTACTTCATCCATTCTGCCTGAGAATTGGTGATGCCGCGCATGTTTTGCTGGTACATCATCT
Source organism: Escherichia sp. SCLE84 (assembly GCF_012584495.1). Lineage (NCBI taxonomy): Bacteria > Pseudomonadati > Pseudomonadota > Gammaproteobacteria > Enterobacterales > Enterobacteriaceae > Escherichia > Escherichia sp. SCLE84. The sequence goes on from NZ_CP051430.1 coordinate 1,118,710, forward strand.
GGGTACTGAAACGCATTTTATCTCCCCTTAGCGAATGTTAATCAGCGCATCAAAAATCGCGTTTGCCGTCTGCAGAACCTGCGCATTCGCCAGGTAATACTGCTGAAAACGTTGCAGATTTCCGTACTCCTCATCGAGATTGACACCGGAAATCGACTGCTGCTGATTGGAAAGCTGCGTCACCACATTACCTTGCGTGGTGCTACTGGTTTTCAACGTCGCGGTTTTATTACCGATATCACTCACTAACGAGGCATAAGCGTCGTTAAAGGATTTCGCACCGCCCACCGTTTTACTGTTGCTTTGCAGATCCAGCAGGGCCTGACCGTTGCGGTTGTCGCTATCACCTGCATCTTCTTCGCTCGCCATCGCGATTTTCGCTTCGTCGGTGATTAATACATCCATGTTGACGATGGCGTCACTTACTGGTTTCAGCGTGAAGCTGTCGTTAACGGCAGGCGTTCCTGTAAACGTCAACTCCAGACCATCAAATGCCACTTTACCGTTGGCATCCGGCGTCACCGTAAAAGTGGTATTGCTGGCAAGGCGGGTGACCTGCCACTGATTATTATCGAACGAGATTTTGTAATCTGTCGCCAGTACCGCGGAGGCATCAGTTACCGTGGCACCGATCGCAACGTCACCTTTGTTTTTCGTGTTTTGCAGAACCGCGGGCTTACCGATAGCAAAGAAATCTTCACCGGCATCGCCGTTAGCATCAAATCCGGCTTTGTGTTGGCTGTTGAAAGCCTCGGCAAATGCCAGCGCCAGTTGTCCAAGCGTATTACGCGTCTGGTCCAGATCCTGAGAACGGAATGTCAGAATGCCGCCCAGCGACCCGGTATTCAGTAATTTCTCCGGGATCTCAATATTGCCTGCCGTCCCATCAACGTAAGCGACAGTCGTACGAGAAGGGTCGGCGCTGGAAGGAACTGCCGCCAGTTGCCGCGCCGTACTTCCCTGAACCAGTGAGTAACCATTGGCCATCGTGATGTTATAAGTACCGCCATCCTGAACGCTGACTTCTACGCCAACAATCTGGTTTAATTCGCTCACCAGTTGATCGCGTTGATCCAGCAGATTGTTAGGTGACGCCCCTGCCCCCACGCCTGTCAGGCGCGAGATTTGATCGTTCAGGCTGGCAATTTGTTTAGCGTAATTGTTGATCTGATCAACGCTGGCACCTATCGCGATATTGACCTGTTTGTCCTGGTCGCGCAGATATTGATCGGTGGTTTTAAACTGATTCACCAACCCTTCTGATTTCCCAATCAGCGCCTGGCGCGCTGCCGGGTCTTCCGCGTTACTCACCAGCGTTTGCAGGCTGGTGAAGAAATCCTGCATCTGTGTTGCCAGCGAAGAGGTACTGGTGGAGAGCATATTGTCGATTTTCGACATCTGCTCATAGCGGGCAGTCAGGCCGCTACTTTGCGTCTGCGCAGCACGTAACTGGTTGGTAATAAACGCATCATACTCACGCTGCACACCAGAAACGTAGACGCCATTGCCAACCCAGCCGCCAGCGCCCAACGTGCTATTGGCCTGCGCCATAATAGTGGTTTGGCGGGTATATCCGGCAACGTTATAGCTGGAGATATTATTACTTGCCGTATTTAACGCCGCCTGGGCCGCGTTCAGTCCGCTCATGGCGTTATTAATCAAGCTGGACATGGAGGTTCCTTATAAGCCTTCAATTACAGAGTATTATCGGCAGCGACCCGCCGGACTTGAGTTATTCAGAACAGATTATCAATGTTCATACTGTAGGTTTTGCTCACCTTGTCGCTTATCGATTTCATCTGCTGAATCATGTTGGTGAGTTTGCGGGCATAGTGAGGATCGGTGGCATAGCCCGCGTCCTGTAGGGCCTGCGCCCCCTGTTCCGCACTCGCGGCGGTCGTCACGGCGGCGTAGCGCGGGTTACGCGTTAACAGCCCAACGTAATCCGACAAGGCTTCCAGATACGAGCTGTAGACGCGAAACTTCGCTTTTACTTTCTTCGCTTCGCCGTTTTCATATTCAGTCGTGGTGATTTCAGTAACTGGCCCTTTCCAGTTGCCAGAGGCTTTGACACCAAACAGGTTATAGCTCGGCTCGCCGTTTTCGCGGCGGATTTGCCGTTGCCCCCAACCAGATTCCAGTGCCGCCTGAGCGAGGATCAAATGATGTGGCACACCGCTTTGCTGGCTTGCCAGTTGGGCGGGCAGCGAGAGTTGCGCGAGGAATGCTTTACTGTCACCCGGCAGCGAATCATCGTAGTTACGTGGCACGGCCTTTTGCACCAGCTGCGAAAGCGCCTGATTTTGATAACGCACCACAGTTTCGAGCGGGAATTTCATCGGTGCTGCTGGCGTGGACTCCTCTGGCAATGGTTGTTCTGGCGTCATCTGTTTAACCATCATCTCTGCAAGCCCCAGACCTTTGCCCGCCGTCATCTGTTGGGCAATTTGCTGGTCATACATACTGGTATACAGACGAGTGTGCTCGCTGCTGAACAGGCCATCTTTTGGTAAAGCGTCGCGCATGCTTTTCAACATCATCTGCACGAACATCCCTTCCACCTGGCGGGCCACCGGACGGATATTTGCCGCCGGATCTTCGCCCGCTTTCGCCTTTAGTTCGTTGAGTGATTGCGCATCCCAGGCCGCACTTGCCAGTAGTTTGCTGTCGCTGATCATCAGATGATTTCCAGTTTTGCCCGCAGACATCCCGCACTTTGCATTGATTGCAAAATAGACATCAGATCCATCGGCGTAGCGCCCAGCGCATTGAGCGCGCGCACCACGTTATTGAGGCTGGCGCTGGAACGTACGCTTTGCAGCGAACCGCCGCTCTGGCGTAAATCGATCTGCGTTTGTGGAGTAACCACAGTCTGTCCACCACCAAACGGTGTATCTGGCTGGCTGACATTGGCCTGACGATTGACTGTTACTGAGAGATTTCCCTGCGCTACCGCGCAGCTGTCGAGGGTCACTTCGCGATTCATCACCACCGAACCGGTGCGCGAGTTAATCACTACTTTAGCGTCCTGCGGGGTGACATTAACCTGCATATTCTGGATATCTGCAAGGAAACGGACCTGGGAACTGTTGCCACTTGGTACGCGCACCTGAATAGTCCGCGCATCTAACGCGGTGGCGCTGCCATATCCACGCACGCGGTTGATGGTGTCAGCGATTTGCTGCGCCATGCTGAAATCTTCGTCGTTAAGTTGCAAATTAAGGGTATTCCCGACGCCAAACTGGCTGGGCAATTCACGTTCAATAACCGCACCATTGGTGATCCGTCCACCGTTCAGTTGGTTCACCTGAACACTGCTACCGCCAGCGGAGGCTCCTGCGCCGCCAACCAGAATATTGCCCTGCGCCAGCGCATACACCTGACTGTCAACGCCCTTAAGCGGCGTCATCAACAACGTACCTCCACGCAAGCTTTTGGCATTTCCCATGGAAGAAACCACCACATCGATGGTTTGCCCCTGACGTCCAAACGGAGGAAGTGACGCTGTCACCATTACCGCAGCGACGTTTTTTAGCTGCATATTGGTGCCCGTCGGAACGGTAATTCCCAGCTGTGAGAGCATGTTATTAAGCGTTTGTGTGGTAAACGGCGTCTGGGTTGTCTGGTCACCGGTGCCATCCAGCCCCACCACCAGACCATAGCCAATCAGTGAGTTTTGCCTTACCCCCTGAACACTGGTGAGATCGCGAATACGCTCAGCCTGAGCCGCCGTCGTAACCAGTAGAAGAATTAATGCAGAGAGAAATTTAATCACCACAGCCTCACTTACATTGGCGACAGGTTAAGGAAGAAACGCTGCAACCAGCCCATATTTTGCGCTTCGTTAATGTAGCCATTGCCTACGTATTCAATGCGCGCATCCGCCACCTGAGTAGACGGTACGGTATTGCTGCCGCTGATAGTGCGTGGATTAACCACGCCAGAGAAGCGAATAAATTCGGTACCCTGATTAATGGCAATCTGTTTTTCACCCACCACATGCAGGTTGCCGTTGACCAGTACCTGGTCAACCGTCACCGTCAACGTGCCGCTAAAGGTATTGCTGGCATTGGCCCCGCCCTTTCCGTTGAACGTGTTACCACCGGAGGCTTCGACATCGGCACGAGCGTTACCAAACAGCCCCTGCAAATAGCGCGGCACAGTATCAAAGCCAAAATTAGTTTTACCGTCACGGCTGGCATTCGCAGAGGAGCTTTTGCTGGCGCTGACGTTCTCCTGCAACACGATGGTCAGCGTATCGCCAATATTGCGTGGTCGACGATCTTCAAACAGCGGTTGATAGCCATAGTTAATCGGCTGAGCAGACTGGAAAATAGAACCGTTGGCGACGGGCGTCGGCCCGGGAACCGGTTGTGCACTGGTCGCCCCCTGCACCAGCGGCGTGGAGGGTATCCAGGCGCAGCCGGTTAGTGAAAGCACCAACAAGCTGGAAATGGCATAAGTATGCGCAGCGTTTTTTTGCATGGCTATCATCTTCAAAAATCAGTAAACCGGTGAACCTGCCACCGGTTAAGCCTTAGAGTTGCGTCAGTTTTTGCAGCATCTGATCGGTGGTGGACACCGCTTTACTGTTGATTTCGTAAGCGCGTTGCACCTGAATCATATTGACCAGTTCTTCCGCCACGTTGACGTTAGACGTTTCAACATACCCTTGATACAGCAGTCCCGCGCCGTTCAGGCCCGGCGTGCTTTCGTTCGGTGCACCAGAGGATTGCGTTTCGGTGTAGAGGTTTTCGCCAATGCTCTCCAGCCCGGTGTCATTCATAAAGGTGGTGAGATTGAGCTGCCCAACCTGAACCGGAGCTGCCTGGCCTTGTTGGGTTACGCTGACCACGCCATCACGACCGATGGTGATACTTAACGCATTCGCCGGAATGGTGATCGCTGGCTGCACCTGAAAACCACCAGCCGTCACCAGCTGCCCGTTCTGATCCACCTGGAAAGAGCCGTCACGGGTATAGGCTGATGAACCATCTGGCAACATCACCTGGAAAAAGCCCTGCCCTTTAATCGCGACATCTTTGCTGTTGTTGGTCTGCGACAGGTTTCCCTGGCTGTGTAAGCGTTCAGTGGCGACCGGGCGTACCCCCGTGCCGATTTGTAATCCGGAGGGTAAGGTGGTTTGTTCGGAAGACTGTGCCCCCGGCTGGCGAATGGTTTGATAAAGCAGATCTTCAAACACCGCGCGCTGACGCTTAAAACCGTTAGTACTGACGTTTGCCAGGTTGTTGGCAATGACGTCCATATTGGTTTGCTGGGCGTCAAGGCCCGTTTTGGCGATCCATAATGAACTGATCATAAAATGTCCTGTAGTGGATTAGTGACAAGCAGAGCAGAAGCACGCGACAGTGTGAATTTCCCCTCACCCTAACCCTCTCCCCAAAGGGGCGAGGGAATAGTCCGCGCGCTTTTATTGCAATGTCATCAATCGTTCAATTAACTCATCGACAGCAGTTGGTTGGCACGGCCTGCGTTATCATCGACGCTGCTGATCACCTTCATCTGCATTTCAAAACGCCGCGCGCTGGCAATCATGTCGCTCATTGCCGCAACGGCATTGACGTTACTGCCTTCCAGAACCCCCGACATCACACGCAAGGTTGGATCTGCCTGCAGTATCGGCCCACGCGTGGCCTGGCTTTCTGCGCTTAAACGAAAAATGCCGTCGTCACCGCGTTGCACTTCGCTGCCCGTGGCTTTCACCAGTTTCAGACGCCCCACTGGCGCAACCGTATTTGCCGGATCGCCCGGATTGAGCGCCGAGATTGTGCCATCGGCAGCAATAGTGATTTCCGCCCCTTCCGGCACAGCAATTGGCCCAGCCTCGCCTATCACCGGATGCCCCTGAATTGTCAGTTGCCCGGTGGGATCAACCTGAATGCTGCCATTACGCGTATACCCTTCGCTGCCGTCAGCGGACTGCACGGCCAGCCAGCCATCCTGCTGCAATGCAACGTCCAGCGGGCGCGAGGTGTAATCCATCTTGCCGGGCGTCATGTCTGCACCCGGTGTTGACGCCGTTACCAGCGTGCGCGTGGGCAGTGAAAGCCCTTCCACCGGCACTGCACGCAAGGCGTTTAACTGCGCGCGAAAACCGGGCGTTGAGGCATTGGCCAGATTACTGGCGGTTACCGCCTGTTGATTCAGCGTCTGGCTGGCTGCTCCCATCGCGGTATAAATTGCGTGATCCATTGAGCTATCCCGTCAGCGATTAGCGTAAGTTAACCAGCGTGTTGAGGATCTGGTCCTGGGTTTTGATGGTCTGGGCGTTAGACTGATAGTTACGCTGGGCAACGATCATATTGACCAGTTCTTTACTGAGATCGACGTTGGACGCTTCCAACGCACCGTTGGTCAGGGTGCCAAAGTTGCCCGTCCCGGCTGTCCCCAACAGCGCCACGCCAGAAGATTGCGTCGCAGACCAGACGTTGTCGCCTTCGGATGCCAGACCTTCGTTGTTGGCAAAGTTCGCCAGTACAATCTGCCCCAGCAGTTGTGTTTGTTCGTTGGAATAGTTGCCGACAACCGTACCGTCATCATTGATTTGATAACTCACCAGATCGCCCGGTTTGTAGCCATTCTGGGTGGTTGCCACAATATTGTTAGCGCCGGTATTTTGCTGCATGGAGTTGAGGAAGCTCAGGCTAAACGTGGCGGGATCTGCGCCGTTAATTGCGCCAGTGGTAATATTCTCTGTTGGATTTGAGGTCAGAACGCCATTGGCATTAAACACCAGCTTCATTGCAGGCTCGGCTGTACCTGTTGGATCACTGCTATCCTGGGTGTAGACCTGCCAGTTATTATCCCCGGTCTTCACAAAGTAGACGCTCATGTCATGAGCATTACCCTGACTGTCGAAAACAGTCACCGAACCTTTTTTGTTATAGCTATCCGCATTGCTGGCGCTGAATGGCGTAACAGTAGGAAGCGGATCACTGGAATTCAGGTTGATCTGCATCGATGCCGTGGTGGTAGTTTTCGCTGCCATCAGGGTATTCGGGATCGAAATATTGGTCGGATTCGCCCCTTGCTGAATAGTCGGCGGCGTACCGGTTGCCGGGTAACCCGTCAGCTGTAAACCTTGCATATTCACCAGGTTACGGTTTTCATCCAGCTTAAATTGTCCGTTACGGCTGTAGAACACCGAACCGTTGCTGTCTACCAGACGGAAAAAACCGTTCTGGCTGATAGCAACGTCCAGACCTCGCCCGGTGTTGGTGGTCGTGCCATCGGTAAAGTCCTGAGTGATACCGGCAACTTTTACCCCCAGTCCCACTTTCGAACCGGCAAACATATCGGCAAAAGAGGCCGTGCCTGATTTAAAGCCGTAGGTGGCGGAGTTGGCGATATTGTTGCCAATAACATCGAGGTTGGTGGCGGCAGCGTTTAATCCGCTAACCGCTTGAGAAAAGGCCATGACTGACTCCTGAAATGTGAAGGCTTAAATTATCTGCCGTACTTCGTCGAGGGTGGTGGTGCCGTAAGTGCCGAGATCCAGCGTATTACCGCTGTTGCCGCGGATCACACCCTGCACCAGAGCAAACTGCAGCGGCTGGGCAACCAGTTGTGTACCACCGTTACTGGCGCTAATCGCTACATTGTAAGAACCGTTCGGCGCAGTGCTGCCATCAGTCAACGTACCGTCCCAGGTGAAACTGTGGACTCCGGCGGTCAGTTCACCAATATCAATGGTGCGCACAACCGCGCCATTTTTATCGGTGATGGTGGCCGTAACTTTGTCTGCCGCCTGTTGCAGCTCAACACCAAACGGCGTGGTCGTGGTCACAGCCCCTTCTTCACTACCGGTTCCCGCAAGAACAGTGGTGCCGGGGATCATCACGCCGTGACCGATCAGGTTACTGGCCTGTAACGACTGGCTGTTATCAATCTGTCCGGAAATAGAGCCGAGCGTGGTATTGAGTTTTTCAATCCCGCTGACCGTGCTGATTTGTGCCAATTGCGACGTCAGCTCGTTGTTTTCCATTGGATTGGTCGGGTCCTGGTTTTTCAGCTGCGCCACCAGCAAAGTCAGAAAACTGCTTTGTAAATCTGCGGCGTTGCTGCCCGTGAGCGAACTACTGCTGGTGGTACTGACGCCGGTATTTGTCGGATCGGTGGTGGTTACCGCAATGGACATAGCTTTCTCCTTTATTGACCGAGCGTAAGGGTTTTCAGCATCATGCTTTTCACCGTGTTGAGCACTTCAACATTGGCCTGATAGCTGCGTGACGCCGACATGGTGTTAACCATCTCCCCGACGACATCAACGTTCGGCATTTTTACGTAGCCCTTTGCATCTGCCAGCGGATTACCCGGTTCATAAACCAGTTTGTCCGGGGCCTGACTTTCTATAACATCGGCAACCTTTACGCCGCCTGTCGCAGCACCTGGTGCAGCGTTAACCTGGAATACCACCTGTTTTGCCCGATATGGCTGTCCATCAGGACCGGTCACGCTATCAGCATTTGCCAGATTACTGGCCGCCACGTTCAGGCGCTGGGACTGGGCAGTTAACGCCGACCCGGCGATATCAAAAATATTCAGCAGTGCCATCCGTTAATTTCCGCTCTGTAAAACGTTCATCATGCCTTTGATTTGCCCGCTCAACGCGCTAAGGCTCATCTGGTATTGCAGGCTGTTATCGGCAAACTGGGTGCGTTCGCGATCCATATCGACGGTATTACCGTCAAGCGAAGGCTGGTCCGGAATACGGTATTGCAGTTCTGCGGTAGGAGGCGTCAGCGCCTGCGCCGGGATGTGTTGCGTTGAGGTCATCGTCAGTGCAACCACACTGGTTGCATCCCGTCCACGTTGCATGACTTTTTTAAGTTCACTGGCAAAATCGATATCGCGCGCCTGATAACCAGGGGTATCGGCATTGGCGATGTTTGCTGCCAGCACTTCCTGACGCTGGGCGCGCAGATTGAGCGCCTCTTGTTGAAAACGTAAGGCGGCGTCGAGCTTATCGAGCATATCTCCTCCGCAGGTATCAAAATTCTGCCATCAGCTTAAATGCCTTTACGCGCGCGTTATCGGCGGAATAAACGCAAAATGGGTCGCTATTTATGCCGTTGATGGTCATTGCGGACAGGTACAATTCACGTTGTAGAAATGGCTGGGGGCGAAAATGCTGACAATAAAACGTAGCGTGGCGATCATGGCGATACTGTTCAGTCCGTTAAGTACGGCGAGCAATCTCACATCGCAATTGCACAACTTTTTTAGCGCCCAACTCGCGGGGGTAAGTGATGAGGTTCGTGTTTCTATTCGTACAGCGCCCAATCTACTACCGCCATGCGAGCAGCCATTGCTTTCGATGAGCAATAATTCCCGCCTGTGGGGCAATGTGAATGTGTTGGCACGCTGCGGTAACGACAAACGATATTTACAGGTTAATGTGCAGGCCACAGGAAATTATGTGGTTGCCGCGATGCCCATTGTGCGGGGAGGAAAGCTGGAAGCTGGCAATGTCAAACTAAAACGCGGACGGCTGGATACCCTGCCACCGCGTACGGTGCTGGATATCAATCAACTTGTTGATGCCATTAGCCTGCGCGATCTATCACCCGATCAACCTATCCAGTTAACCCAGTTTCGCCAGGCATGGCGGGTAAAAGCGGGACAACGCGTCAATGTGATCGCCAGCGGTGATGGGTTTAGCGCCAACGCAGAAGGTCAGGCGCTGAACAATGCAGCCGTCGCACAGAATGCGCGGGTGCGCATGGTATCGGGACAGGTAGTCAGCGGCGTTGTTGATGCAGATGGGAATATTCTTATAAACCTGTAAGCTGTTAAAGATTACCCGTCCCTTGCCGATAAATAAGCAACACATGATAAAAGCGCCCTCAATGAGGAATAAACCATGAGTATTGATCGCACTTCGCCTCTGAAGCCTGTAAGCACCGTTCAACCGCGCGAAACCACTGACGCGCCGATAACGAACAGCCGGGCGGCAAAAACAACCGCCTCCACCAGCACCAGTGTGACGTTAAGCGACGCGCAAGCAAAACTGATGCAACCCGGCAGCAGTGATATCAATCTTGAACGTGTCGAAGCGTTAAAACTGGCGATTCGTAACGGTGAACTAAAAATGGACACCGGCAAAATTGCCGATGCGCTGATCAACGAAGCGCAGCAAGACTTGCAGAGTAACTGATCGTATGACACGTCTTGCAGAGATCCTCGACCAGATGTCCGCTGTGCTTAACGATCTCAAAACGGTAATGGATCAAGAGCAGCAACATCTCTCTATGGGGCAGATCAACGGCAGCCAGTTGCAATGGATTACAGAACAAAAAAGCTCACTGCTGGCGACGCTGGATTACCTCGAACAGTTACGCAAGAAAGAACCCAATACAGCAAATAGCGTTGATATTAGTCAACGCTGGCAGGAAATTACTGTGAAAACGCAGCAACTACGCCAAATGAATCAACATAACGGCTGGTTACTGGAAGGACAGATTGAGCGCAATCAACAGGCGCTGGAAATGTTGAAACCGCATCAGGAACCGACGCTATATGGGGCGAACGGTCAGACCTCAACAACCCATCGCGGCGGTAAAAAGATTTCGATCTGAATATTATCTCCGGCCTGCACTGCAGGCCGGAATGCATTGTTACACCGTCCGGCGGGCAAATTCTTTAACTTTGAAGCCCAGTACCGCCAGTGCAGCGAAGTACGCGGCAATCCCCGCCAGCACGACCGCCATTAAACGCAGTAAGCGCCAGGGCATGGTACCCAATGACCACTCCGGCATGATATGTAACATACCTAAAAGCACGCCAGACATCACCAGTACCGCCACCACCAGACGCAACAGAAACGCCATCCAGCCAGGTTGCGGGGTAAAGATTTTCTGCTTACGCAACTGCCAGTAAAGCAGCGAAGCATTCAGACACGCCGCCAGACCAATAGAAAGTGACAGCCCGGCATGTTTCAACGGACCAATAAACGCCAGGTTCATCAATTGCGTTAAAATCAGCGTAACGATGGCAATTTTCACTGGCGTTTTAATGTCCTGGCGGGAATAAAAGCCAGGAGCCAACACTTTCACTACAATCAGGCCAATCAAACCCACCGAGTAGGCAATTAACGCCCGCTGGGTCATCAGCGCATCAAAGGCGGTAAATTTACCGTACTGGAACAGCGAAACGGTTAACGGACCGGAAAGAATGCCCAACGCAACCGCACTCGGCAGCGCCAACAGGAAACAAAGACGCAGCCCCCAGTCCATCAAACGGTTGTATTCATCATGATTGCCACTGGCAAAACTCTTCGACAGCGACGGCAGCAAAATGGTGCCAAGCGCCACGCCCAGCACACCAGACGGAAACTCCATTAAGCGGTCGGCGTAATACATCCAAGACACCGAACCGGAAGCAAGAAACGAGGCAAAAATGGTGTTGATGATTAAGGAGATCTGGCTCACAGAGACGCCAAGGATCGCCGGTCCCATCTGTTTCACCACGCGCATTGCTCCGGCATCGTGGAAGTTAATGCGCGGCAGGACCAGCATGCCGATCTTCTTCAGGTGCGGTAGCTGATACACCAGCTGCAGGATGCCGCCGACCGTAACAGCCCACGCCAGCGCCAGCACCGGTGGGTTAAAGTACGGTGCGGCAAACAGCGCGAAACCAATCATGCTGATGTTAAGCAGTGTTGGAGCAAACGCCGGAATCGAGAAGCGGTTCCACGTATTCAGAATCGCTCCCACCAGCGACGCCAGGGAGATCAGCAAGATATAGGGAAAGGTAATCTTTAGTAGCTGGCTGGTCAGGGCAAATTTGTCGGCAGTGTCAGCGAAGCCTGGCGCGGTCACCATGATCACCCACGGTGCGGCGAGCATGCCAGCGACCGTCACAACCGCCAGCGCGAGTGTCAGCAGGCCAGAAACATAAGAGACAAAGACCCGCGTGGCGTCTTCACCCTGCTTACTTTTATATTCCGCCAGAATCGGTACAAATGCCTGGGAAAATGCCCCTTCGGCAAAGATACGGCGTAACAAGTTAGGAAGTTTAAAAGCGACGAAAAAGGCGTCGGTTGCCATCCCTGCGCCAAAGATTCTGGCGACAATTGCGTCTCGTGCGAAGCCAAGCACACGCGAAAACATGGTCATCGAGCTGACGGCGGCCAGCGATTTTAATAAATTCATCGGTGTTCTAATCCAGACCCACGGGCAAAACGCCTGCAAGGCAGGCGCTGAAAGAGGCGAATAGTCTACCTGGATTATGGTGAATTGCTACCGCCAGATGTTACAGGGTTTATTCACTCATCGCATCGCGCCAGATCTTGTCAACGATACGTTGCGCCAGCACGGCCTGTTCGCCGGCGGTTTGCGGAACTGTCTGATTTTGCACACATTCAATGAAGTGCCGCGCACAGCCGACAAATCCACGTTGTTCAAGAGTGCTCTGCCAACCAGGAATCGGTTTATGCACTACGCCCTGCCCGCGCTCCTCACGCCATTCGCGCATATCCGTAATGTCGATGAGCGCACCGTCAGTCACGGCCTGCACGGTTTCACGCTGACTTCCGGCACGGCGATGCATACAGGTGGTGATCTGCAAAGGACCGGCCGAAAAATGGTGCTCGGCAAACAGCATTTCGCCAGCGTCGTTAGTCAGTAGCGTACCGCCATCCAGAGAGGCTTTGCCGCCCGACAACCACAGCGCGGTATCCACCACATGCAGATAATCATCCAGCAACGTGAAATAAAGATCGTGTGGCCCGACACTATTGCTACGATGTTTATCCATTCTTAGCGAAGCTGCGGTAGCGAGTTGCGTTTTTAACTCACCGTAGAGTGGTGCGAAACGACGGTTAAAACCGACCATCAACGTCAGTTTTTTACGCGCCGCCAGTTCCACCAGCCGTTCAGCATCGCGCAGATTTTCTGCCAGCGGTTTATCGACACAGACATGTACACCCGCATTGAGTAACGTACTGACCACGTCAAAGTGGCTGGCGGTGCTGGAATGCACAAAAACCGCATCGCAACTGGCGGCAAGGCTGGATAACGAATCGGCATAAGGAATGCGCCAGCTTTCACAAATTGGCAGGGCTTTCGCGCGCGTAGGCGACCAGGCTCCTTGTAACGTCCAGTCAGACGCTGCCGCCAGCACCGGTAACCACGCTTTTTGCGCAATGCCACCTAATCCCACTACGCCGATACGTAATTTTTTCACTTTAATCTCCCAGATGGGCCAGCAACGAATCAAGACGCTGTTTCAGTTCTGCCACTTCGATTTCCAGGGCTTCGACGCGGGCCTGTAAATCACCATCAACCGCGTTCGACATATCCGTCACCGCCGGCTGATCTTCAACCTCACCACTGAAAAGATGCATGTAGCGGCTTTCGCGTTTACCCGGTTCGCGGGCCAGACGCACCACAAAAGGACCATCTTCGCGATTTGCCAGTTGTTCCAGCGTCGACTCCACTTCCGCCATATCGCTGAATTCATACATTCGCGCGGCGCGGCTGCGCAGTTCACCTGGCGTCTGGGCACCACGCAATAACAACGTGGTGATTAACGCCACTTCCGCTGCGCTCAGTTTCAGATCGCCAAATTCTGAATTACAAAAACGTTGCTCATATTTGGTGACCCGATTACCAAAACCGCTCACTGTGCGTAGATAATGACGTTTGACCAGATTATCCAGCTGTTCCTGCACTTCGGATTCACTCAGATTCATGACCGGTTCACGGTTCGTTTTCTGATTACAGGCCGTGACTACACCATTGACTGAGAGCGGGTATTGCTCCGGCGTGGTCACCTGCTTTTCCAGCAAGCAACCAATCACGCGAGCTTCAAGGGCAGTAAGTTGATATTTCATGAGATTCTCCTTAGCGGCCGGGCGTCCAGTCTGGGGTAGTTAATGCCGTCAGTACGTGATCGCGCCATTGTCCATCAATCAACAGATAGTCTTTCGCATAGCCTTCTTTTTCAAAACCCAGTCGCGCCAGTAAATCACCGCTGCGTTTATTGTGCGGCATATAATTAGCCATAATGCGATGAATATGTTGGGTGCGCTGCATATAACGAATGGCTGCGGTCAGGGCTTCAAACATGAGTCCTTTGCCCTGCCATTTTTGCCCAATCGAATAACCGAGATAGCAGGCATGAAAAGAGCCACGAACAACATTGGAAAAATTGGCAACGCCAATAATCTCTTTTTCGTCCGGGTCGAATAAGCCAAAGTAGAAAGCTGAACCTTGTTTATGAAATTCGTTAATCATCCCCAGCCTGGCCTGCCAGCCTGATGGATAACAGTGGCTTTCGTCGCGCACTGGCTCCCAGGGCTTGAGGAAATGGCGATTCTCTGCGTAATAATCCGCAAGACGCCAGGCATCACGATCATGCACCAGACGCACGACCAGTCGGTCTGTGGTTAAGCGCACTTTTGGCACGTTACTGCGATAGCCAAACATTCTATACCTACTCCTTCCCGTAACGTCTTTAATACGCTGTAAGTATTACTATACCTGCGCAACCAGACCCTGTGAAAAGTCCAAAATGCCATTTTCTGCATTATTCACATATTTGATAAAAACTCTCTATCAAAGCGACGTTTTGATAAAAAAATATTGTCCCCGAAGTGATGGGAAAAGTCTTAGCGGCAATGCAGAATAGAAAGTGCTCATCTTTTATTTCCCGGGAGGGGAAATGTCCCGCGTATCGCAGGCGAGGAACCTGGGTAAATATTTCCTGCTCATCGATAATATGCTGGTCGTGCTGGGGTTCTTTGTTGTCTTCCCGCTGATCTCTATCCGCTTCGTTGATCAAATGGGCTGGGCCGCCGTCATGGTCGGTATTGCTCTCGGTCTACGCCAGTTTATTCAGCAAGGTCTGGGTATTTTCGGCGGCGCAATTGCCGACCGCTTTGGTGCCAAACCGATGATTGTTACCGGTATGCTGATGCGCGCCGCCGGATTCGCCACAATGGGTATCGCCCACGAACCGTGGCTATTGTGGTTTTCATGCCTGCTCTCGGGACTCGGCGGCACGTTGTTTGATCCGCCGCGTTCGGCGCTGGTGGTGAAACTAATCCGTCCACAACAACGTGGTCGTTTTTTCTCGCTGTTGATGATGCAGGACAGTGCCGGTGCGGTCATTGGCGCATTGTTGGGGAGCTGGCTGTTGCAATACGACTTTCGCCTGGTCTGCGCCACAGGGGCCGTTTTGTTTGTGCTGTGTGCGGCGTTCAATGCGTGGTTGTTACCGGCATGGAAACTCTCCACCGTACACACGCCCGTTCGCGAAGGCATGACCCGCGTGATGCGTGACAAGCGTTTTGTCACCTATGTCCTGACGCTGGCGGGTTACTACATGCTGGCTGTACAAGTGATGCTGATGCTGCCAATTATGGTCAACGACGTGGCTGGCGCACCCTCTGCCGTTAAATGGATGTATGCCATTGAAGCGTGTCTGTCGTTAACGTTGCTCTACCCTATCGCCCGCTGGAGTGAAAAGCATTTTCGTCTGGAACACCGGTTGATGGCTGGGCTGTTGATAATGTCATTAAGCATGATGCCGGTGGGCATGGTCAGCGGCCTGCAACAACTTTTCACCCTGATTTGTCTGTTTTATATCGGGTCGATCATTGCCGAGCCTGCGCGTGAAACCTTAAGTGCTTCGCTGGCGGACGCAAGAGCTCGCGGCAGCTATATGGGGTTTAGCCGTCTGGGTCTGGCGATTGGCGGCGCTATTGGTTATATCGGTGGTGGCTGGCTGTTTGACCTGGGCAAATCGGCGCACCAGCCAGAGCTTCCGTGGATGATGCTGGGAATTATTGGCATCTTCACTTTCCTTGCGCTGGGTTGGCAGTTTAGTCAGAAACGCGCCGCGCGTCGTTTGCTTGAACGCGACGCCTGATTTGATACTCCCCCCTGACTCCTCCATACTGAAAGTGAACTGACAGCCAAATGGAGGAGTCACGTGAAGCTATACATTTACGATCACTGCCCTTACTGCCTCAAAGCCCGCATGATTTTCGGCCTGAAAAATATCCCCGTCGAATTACATGTTCTGCTCAACGACGACGCAGAAACACCCACCCGGATGGTCGGTCAAAAACAGGTTCCCATTCTGCAAAAAGATGACAGCCGCTATATGCCAGAAAGCATGGACATCGTTCACTATGTCGATAAACTCGACGGCAAACCGTTACTGACCGGCAAACGTTCCCCTGCCATTGAAGAGTGGCTGCGCAAGGTCAATGGCTACGCAAACAAACTGCTGTTGCCGCGTTTTGCCAAATCGGCATTTGATGAGTTTTCTACTCCCGCCGCGCGCAAATATTTCGTCGACAAGAAAGAGGCCAGCGCGGGTAATTTAGCCGACCTGCTGGCCCACTCTGACGGTCTGATTAAGAATATCAGCGATGATTTGCGTGCGCTGGACAAACTGATCGTCAAACCGAACGCCGTGAATGGCGAACTTTCGGAAGATGATATTCAGCTATTTCCGCTACTGCGTAATCTGACGCTGGTAGCCGGAATCAACTGGCCAAGCCGCGTTGCTGATTACCGCGATAATATGGCGAAACAGACACAAATCAATTTGTTATCATCAATGGCGATTTAATCCTGACCCGCCGCGGCAGCCTGTATTCGCGGGTTGCCGCCGTTTTCAGTTTTTTCTGCTGGCGAGTTTATCGCTGGTGACACATGCTGCGTTGTGTCAGGATATTGACGCAGATTTCATGTCGAGGACTACCATGAACAAGTTTTTATTTGCCGCTGCATTGATCGTCAGTGGCCTGCTCGTTGGCTGTAATCAACTCACCCAATACACCATCACCGAACAAGAAATTAACCAGTCGCTTGCGAAACATAATAATTTCTCAAAAGATATCGGTTTACCCGGCGTGGCTGACGCCCATATTGTTCTGACAAACTTGACCAGCCAAATTGGTCGCGAAGAGCCGAATAAGGTTACCCTAACCGGAGACGCCAATCTGGACATGAACTCCCTGTTCGGTAGTCAGAAAGCGACCATGAAACTGAAGCTGAAAGCGCTGCCCGTGTTTGATAAAGAAAAAGGTGCGATCTTCCTGAAAGAGATGGAAGTGGTCGATGCGACGGTACAACCGGAAAAAATGCAAACGGTGATGCAAACGTTGCTTCCCTATTTGAACCAGGCATTACGCAATTACTTTAACCAGCAACCTGCTTACGTCCTGCGCGAAGATGGCAGTCAGGGCGAAGCAATGGCGAAAAAACTGGCGAAAGGCATTGAAGTGAAGCCAGGCGAAATTGTCATTCCGTTTACGGATTAATGACGAGGGCGCATTCGCGCCCTTTATTTTTCGTGCAAAGGAAAACGTTTCCGCTTATCCTTTGTGTCCGGCAAAAACATCCCTTCAGCCGGAGCATAGAGATTAATGACTGCACCATCCCAGGTATTAAAGATCCGCCGCCCAGACGACTGGCACCTTCACCTCCGCGATGGCGACATGTTAAAAACTGTCGTGCCGTATACCAGCGAAATTTATGGACGGGCTATTGTAATGCCCAATCTGGCTCCGCCCGTGACCACTGTTGAGGCTACCGTGGCGTATCGCCAGCGTATTCTTGATGCCGTACCTGCCGGGCACAATTTCACCCCATTGATGACCTGTTATTTAACAGATTCGCTGGATCCTAATGAGCTGGAGCGCGGATTTAACGAAGGCGTGTTCACCGCTGCAAAACTTTATCCGGCAAACGCAACCACTAACTCCAGCCACGGCGTGACGTCAATTGACGCAATCATGCCGGTACTTGAGCGCATGGAAAAAATCGGTATGCCGCTACTGGTGCATGGTGAAGTGACACATGCAGATATCGACATTTTTGATCGTGAAGCGCGCTTTATAGAAAGCGTGATGGAACCTCTGCGCCAGCGCCTGACTGCGCTGAAAGTCGTTTTTGAGCACATCACCACCAAAGATGCTGCCGACTATGTCCGTGACGGAAATGAACGGCTGGCTGCCACCATCACTCCGCAGCATCTGATGTTTAACCGCAACCATATGCTGGTTGGTGGCGTGCGTCCGCACCTGTATTGTTTACCCATCCTCAAACGCAATATTCACCAACAGGCATTGCGTGAACTGGTCGCCAGCGGTTTTAATCGAGTATTCCTCGGTACGGATTCTGCGCCACATGCACGTCATCGCAAAGAGAGCAGTTGCGGCTGCGCGGGCTGCTTCAACGCCCCAACCGCGCTGGGCAGTTACGCTACCGTCTTTGAAGAGATGAATGCTCTGCAGCACTTTGAAGCATTCTGTTCTGTAAACGGCCCGCAGTTCTATGGCTTGCCGGTCAACGACACATTCATCGAACTGGTACGTGAAGAGCAACAGGTTGCTGAAAGCATCGCACTGACTGATGACACCCTGGTGCCATTCCTCGCCGGGGAAACGGTACGCTGGTCCGTTAAACAATAAAAATCGTAGCTTCCTGTTGTCATTAGGTTATTTTGCCTGTATAAATAACCAGTATATTCAACAGGGGGCTATTATGCGAATTGAAGTCACCATAGCGAAAACTTCTCCATTGCCAGCTGGGGCTATTGACGCCCTGGCTGGCGAACTTTCCCGCCGTATTCAGTATGCGTTTCCTGATAATGAAGGCCACGTATCGGTACGTTATGCCGCAGCGAATAATTTATCGGTTATTGGCGCAACAAAAGAAGATAAACAGCGCATTAGCGAAATTCTCCAGGAAACGTGGGAAAGCGCCGATGACTGGTTTGTCAGCGAATAATATGCAGTGATTTTTGTTTTTGCCGGGTCGCCCCGGCTTTTTTATTTTACTTACAAATTTTGAGTACAAAATTTCTACACTTCCTCAAAATAATTGCACAATATGCTAAAAAAATATGAATGACATGCTGTTTTATTGTTCATATAAATCTTAAAAGCAGAAATTTATCTGTTCCCCCCTTTAAAAATTCGGTGAATACCCTTACTTATTGGTATACTGAAGTTGCTTCAGATAAAAACGCATTGAACCTCGAATAACGTTGTCTAGTAACACGAATTAGGGGGCCATGATGGAAAAAAATAATGAAGTCATTCAGACTCATCCGCTCGTAGGGTGGGACATCAGCACCGTTGATAGCTATGATGCGCTGATGTTGCGTTTGCACTACCAGACCCCAAATAAGTCCGAGCAGGAAGGGACTGAAGTTGGTCAGACGCTCTGGTTAACCACTGATGTTGCCAGACAATTTATTTCGATATTAGAAGCAGGAATCGCCAAAATTGAATCCGGTGATTTCCCGGTAAACGAGTATCGGCGTCATTAACATGACATGACCATCCACCCAAAAGGCACCTCACCGGTGCCTTTACCATTTCTGGGTTGTATATCTGCATTCAGTTAATTACTCTGCTTAAACCATGAGAGCAGAGAGAAAAAAATGAAATACGATCTCATCATTATTGGCAGCGGTTCCGTAGGCGCTGCCGCCGGGTATTATGCAACCCGCGCCGGTTTAAACGTGCTAATGACCGACGCCCATATGCCACCGCATCAACACGGCAGCCACCATGGCGATACGCGATTAATTCGCCATGCTTATGGTGAAGGCGAAAAGTATGTCCCGCTGGTCCTCCGCGCGCAAACGCTGTGGGATGAACTTTCCCGCCACAACGAAGATGATCCCATTTTTGTACGCTCTGGTGTCATTAACCTCGGCCCGGCTGACTCCGCATTTCTCGCCAACGTCGCCCACAGCGCCGAACAGTGGCAACTCAACGTTGAAAAGCTCGATGCGCAAGGGATTATGGCCCGCTGGCCAGAAATACGCGTCCCGGACAACTACATCGGCTTATTTGAGACTGATTCCGGTTTTTTGCGCAGCGAACTGGCGATTAAAACCTGGATCCAACTGGCGAAGGAAGCGGGCTGTGCGCAACTGTTCAACTGCCCGGTCACCGCAATTCGTCATGACGATGATGGCGTAACTATTGAAACCGTTGACGGTGAGTATCAGGCGAAAAAAGCGATTGTCTGCGCGGGAACATGGGTAAAAGACCTGCTCCCGGAGCTGCCTGTCCAGCCCGTACGTAAAGTATTTGCCTGGTATCAGGCCGATGGCCGCTATAGCGTGAAGAATAAATTCCCGGCGTTTACCGGTGAACTGCCCAATGGCGATCAATATTATGGTTTTCCGGCAGAAAACGACGCGTTGAAGATTGGCAAACATAACGGAGGCCAGGTTATCCATTCAGCGGATGAACGTGTTCCGTTTGCGGAAGTGGTCAGCGATGGTTCGGAAGCCTTCCCGTTCTTGCGCAATGTATTGCCGGGTATCGGTTGCTGCCTGTACGGCGCTGCCTGCACCTATGATAATTCGCCTGACGAAGATTTTATTATCGATACCCTACCCGGCCACGATAATACACTGCTCATTACCGGCCTGAGTGGGCACGGTTTTAAATTTGCGTCAGTTTTAGGGGAAATAGCTGCCGATTTTGCGCAAGACAAAAAAAGCGATTTTGATTTGACGCCATTCAGGCTTTCCCGCTTCCAATAATCATCATTACGGCCTCCAGAATGAGGCCGTTTTTACAGGAGTATTTAATGCGTCGGCTGTTGCACTATCTCATCAATAATATTCGCGAGCATCTGATGCTTTATCTTTTTCTCTGGGGATTGTTGGCAATTATGGATCTGATCTATGTGTTTTATTTTTAGTTTTCCGCACTGACATAAACTGACAAATATTTAATCTCCCTTTCATTTAGCGTGAAAAATTGAATGAGATTATTCCTGCTTCTACAGCACTCACCAGACATCTCTGATGCTGAACCCACTAAACTTATGAAGATTCTTTCATTATTAATTCAAAATTATTGAAATAAAAATAAATATCATTCAATTTGTTATTTTTGTGTTGCAATTCATTCTCCGACACGCCATTTTCTTTCTCTCGCAAATTCGCATTGGATGCACTTATGTCATTCACAAATACCCCTGAACGCTATGGTGTTATATCTGCGGCCTTCCATTGGCTAAGCGCAATTATTGTCTACGGCATGTTTGCTTTAGGTCTGTGGATGGTCACGCTCAGTTATTACGATGGCTGGTATCACAAAGCACCCGAACTGCATAAAAGCATCGGTATTTTGTTAATGATGGGGCTGGTTATTCGCGTTCTGTGGCGTGTCATATCTCCACCGCCGGGTCCGCTGCCGAGTTATTCGCCCATGACTCGTCTTGCCGCAAAGGCTGGACATCTCGCATTGTACCTATTGCTGTTCGCCATCGGCATCAGCGGCTATCTGATCTCAACTGCCGATGGTAAACCGATCAGCGTTTTTGGCTGGTTTGACGTCCCCGCGACCCTTGCCGACGCTGGCGCACAGGCAGACTTTGCCGGTGCCCTGCATTTTTGGCTCGCGTGGAGCGTCGTAGTACTGTCCGTTATGCACGGATTTATGGCCCTGAAGCATCATTTCATCGATAAAGACGACACTCTGAAGCGCATGCTGGGAAAGTCGTCATCTGACTATGGAGTATAAAAAATGAAAAAAAGCCTGCTTGGTTTAACCTTCGCGTCCCTGATGTTCTCTGCCGGTTCAGCGGTTGCCGCCGATTACAAAATTGACAAAGAAGGTCAGCACGCCTTTGTTAATTTCCGCATCCAGCACCTTGGCTATAGCTGGTTATACGGCACCTTTAAAGATTTCGACGGTACTTTTACCTTTGACGAAAAAAATCCGGCTGCCGATAAAGTGAATGTGACAATTAACACCACCAGCGTCGATACTAATCACGCCGAACGCGATAAACATCTTCGCAGTGCAGATTTCCTCAATACCGCAAAATATCCACAGGCAACATTCACCTCCACCAGCGTGAAGAAAGACGGTGACGAACTGGATATTACCGGCGATCTGACGCTGAATGGCGTAACCAAACCCGTCACGCTGGAAGCGAAATTAATTGGTCAGGGCGACGACCCATGGGGTGGTAAACGTGCAGGCTTCGAGGCCGAAGGCAAAATTAAGCTCAAGGACTTCAATATCAAGACAGATTTAGGTCCAGCTTCTCAGGAAGTGGATCTGATTATTTCAGTGGAAGGCGTACAGCAGAAGTAAGAGTGAAATGTTGCCGGATGGCACGCATCCGGCAATGATATTTATTCCGTTGGATCAGGAATGCCCAGTGTTGTATTCAGACGTCCACGAGACTTATTAAAGATCTTATTGCCATTTTCACGTCCTGCCCGACGGCGTCGCTGTTCTTCTGGCGGTAACGCGCTTTCTTCGCAGCAAATCTCACTACAACAACCTTTGTATTTTTCCGCACATACTGGACACTGAATAAACAGCAGGTGGCAGCCATCATTTTTACAGTTGGTATGGCTGTCGCACGGCGCGCCGCACTGGTGGCAATGCGCGATAATCTCATCCGATATACGTTCGCCCATCCGCTCGTCAAAAACAAAATTTTTGCCAATAAAACGCACCGGCAAGCCCTGCTCGCGCGCCTTACGGGCGTATTCAATAATTCCGCCCTCGATATGCCAGACTTTGTTGAATCCGTTATGTTTCATCCAGGCACTGGCCTTTTCACAACGAATGCCGCCGGTGCAGTACATGACGATTTTTTTATCTTTATGTGCCTGCATCATCTCGACTGCTTTTGGCAGCTGCTCACGGAAGGTATCTGCCGGAATTTCGAGCGCGTTTTCAAAGTGCCCCACTTCATACTCATAGTGGTTACGCATGTCGATAAATAGTGCATCGGGATCGTCAAGCATGGCGTTCACTTCCGCCGCTTGCAGATACTCACCAACATTGCTGGCATCAAAGTGAGGATCGTCAATACCGTCGGCAACAATGCGATCGCGTACCTTCATGCGCAGTACCCAGAAGGATTTCCCGTCATCATCCAACGCGATATTCAGGCGTAAACCCTCTAAAGCCGGGTCGAAGGCATAGAGCTGCGCGCGAAATGTTTCAACATTGCTCGCAGGTACGCTGATTTGCGCGTTAATGCCCTCATGCGCCAGATACACTCGCCCAAAAACATTCAGCGCGGTAAACAGCTGATATAAAGCGTCACGGGTCGCCTTAGGATCGGCGATGTGGAAATACTTGTAAAACGAAATGGTGGTTCGCGGTTCGCTCTCAGCCAACATTTTGGCTTTTAGCGCGTCGTTGGAAATGCGGTTGTGTAACACTGGCATGGTGTACGGTTCCTGCGAGATGGGAAAGTAAAAATCCGCGGCATGATATAGCAATTATCGATAATTAACATCCACACATTTTACGCTACATTTGCGCATTAAAAATTATTTGTTATTTACAAGCGCGGCAATTTCGCCCAGTCTTCAGCCACAAATTTTGGTTGCGGGCGAAAAAATGCGACAATACATACAATTGCCCGAATAGGTTGAAAAACAGGATTGATATGACGAATCTACCCAAGTTCTCCACCGCACTGCTTCATCCGCGTTATTGGTTAACCTGGTTGGGTATTGGCGTACTTTGGTTAGTCGTGCAATTGCCCTACCCGGTTATCTACCGCCTCGGTTGTGGATTAGGAAAACTGGCGTTACGTTTTATGAAACGACGCGCAAAAATTGTGCATCGCAACCTGGAACTGTGCTTCCCGGAAATGAGCGAACAAGAACGCCGTAAAATGGTGGTGAAGAATTTCGAATCCGTTGGCATGGGCCTGATGGAAACCGGCATGGCGTGGTTCTGGCCGGACCGCCGAATCGCTCGCTGGACGGAAGTGATCGGCATGGAACACATTCGTGACGTGCAGGCGCAAAAACGCGGCATCCTGTTAGTTGGCATCCATTTTCTGACACTGGAGCTGGGTGCGCGGCAGTTTGGTATGCAGGAACCGGGGATTGGCGTTTACCGCCCGAACGATAATCCACTGATTGACTGGCTACAAACCTGGGGCCGTTTGCGCTCAAATAAATCGATGCTCGACCGCAAAGATTTAAAAGGCATGATTAAAGCCCTGAAAAAAGGCGAAGTGGTCTGGTACGCACCGGATCATGATTACGGCCCGCGCTCAAGCGTTTTCGTCCCGTTATTTGCCGTTGAGCAGGCTGCGACCACGACCGGAACCTGGATGCTGGCACGGATGTCCGGCGCATGTCTGGTGCCCTTCGTTCCACGCCGTAAGCCAGATGGCAAAGGGTATCAATTGATTATGCTGCCGCCAGAGTGTTCTCCGCCACTGGATGATGCCGAAACTACCGCCGCGTGGATGAACAAAGTGGTCGAAAAATGCATCATGATGGCACCAGAGCAGTATATGTGGTTACACCGTCGCTTTAAAACACGCCCGGAAGGCGTTCCTTCACGCTATTAAATCTCCCATGCCGGATGCTTCAGAATGGCATCCGGCATTACCACAGCAAATCCCCCTGATTTAGCGATAAAAGCTCTCTGGATTGCGCCCCCTGGAAGTCGGGCGCATAATTAGTGTGCTTATCTTTTCTTCTTATGTTCACCGCGCCTGGCGCACCAACAGCGGATTGCTATGTCACCCTGTGAAAATGACACCCCTATAAACTGGAAACGAAACCTGATCGTCGCCTGGCTAGGCTGTTTTCTTACCGGGGCCGCCTTCAGTCTGGTAATGCCCTTCTTACCCCTCTACGTTGAGCAGCTTGGCGTTACCGGTCACTCCGCCCTGAATATGTGGTCCGGTATTGTCTTCAGCATTACATTTTTATTTTCGGCCATCGCCTCACCGTTTTGGGGTGGACTCGCCGACCGTAAAGGCCGAAAACTCATGCTATTACGCTCTGCCCTCGGCATGGGCATCGTGATGGTGTTGATGGGACTGGCACAAAATATCTGGCAGTTTTTGATCCTACGGGCGCTTCTTGGGTTACTTGGCGGATTTGTCCCCAACGCTAATGCTCTTATCGCCACACAAGTACCGCGTAATAAAAGCGGCTGGGCGCTGGGTACGCTCTCCACAGGCGGCGTTAGTGGTGCGTTGCTCGGTCCAATGGCTGGCGGCCTGCTCGCCGATAGCTACGGCTTACGTCCGGTATTCTTTATTACCGCCAGTGTGCTCATACTCTGCTTTTTCGTCACCCTGTTCTGCATCAGAGAAAAATTCCAGCCGGTCAGCAAAAAAGAGATGCTGCACATGCGGGAAGTGGTGACATCACTTAAAAACCCGAAACTGGTACTCAGCCTGTTTGTCACCACGTTAATCATCCAGGTGGCGACAGGCTCAATTGCCCCCATTCTGACGCTGTATGTCCGCGAACTGGCGGGTAACGTCAGTAACGTCGCCTTTATCAGTGGCATGATCGCCTCGGTGCCAGGCGTGGCGGCTCTGCTAAGCGCACCACGACTCGGCAAACTTGGCGATCGAATCGGACCCGAAAAGATCCTGATTACAGCGCTGATCTTTTCTGTACTGCTGTTGATCCCAATGTCTTACGTTCAGACGCCATTGCAACTTGGGATTTTACGTTTTTTGCTCGGTGCCGCCGATGGTGCACTACTCCCCGCCGTACAGACACTGTTGGTTTACAACTCGAGCAACCAGATCGCCGGGCGTATCTTCAGCTATAACCAATCGTTTCGTGATATTGGCAACGTTACCGGACCATTGATGGGAGCAGCGATTTCAGCGAACTACGGTTTCAGAGCGGTATTTCTCGTCACCGCTGGCGTAGTGTTATTCAACGCAGTCTATTCATGGAACAGTCTACGTCGTCGTCGAATACCCCAGGTATCGAACTGATTTTTCGCCTTTCATACTTGCAAAAGCGGAGAATCAGCTATCCTTTTCCCTGAAACCTCATCAACTCAAAGGGAGAATCGTGATGACCATGTACGCAACGCTTGAAGAAGCCATTGACGCTGCACGCGAAGAATTTCTTGCAGACAACCCCGGCATCGACGCCGAAGATGCGAATGTGCAACAGTTCAATGCCCAAAAATACGTTTTGCAGGACGGCGACATCATGTGGCAAGTTGAGTTTTTTGCCGACGAAGGGGAAGAAGGTGAATGTTTACCTATGCTTAGCGGTGAAGCCGCGCAAAGTGTTTTTGATGGCGACTATGATGAGATAGAGATACGCCAGGAGTGGCAGGAAGAGAATACATTACATGAATGGGACGAGGGGGAATTTCAGCTTGAGCCACCGCTGGATACCGAGGAAGGACGCGCAGCAGCTGATGAGTGGGATGAACGTTAATCACTCATACGGGCCATGATGAATGTCGATCGGCAGCAGTAAAGTATCAAAAACCAGAGAGAATGGCAGATCAAGGATCGTGACATAACGCCAGGCGGAGTCACGCACATCCCATTGCACACCGGGATAATATTGGTTGCCATGCCCCTGCCCCGGTATAGTGCGACTAATAATGCTGCCACAGCCACTCAGCAAGGTCACCATGATGCTCACCACAATTAAACGCATTTGATACCTCTTTCGTAAAAAAATACCGGCATAACGCCGGTATTTTTATTGGCTCGTTGTTTTTGCCGGATGCGGCGTGAACGCCTTATCCGACCCACAAAATCTTGCAAAATCAATAAATTGCAGGAACGATGTAGGCCTGATAAGCGTAGCGCATCAGGCAACTACGTTTTTATTGCGAAGCCGCATCCGGTTTACGCAATGCCAGTGGATTGAGCTTTATCCCTTCGTAATAACTCACCCATGAAGAATATCTCTCCGGGGAATTCCAGACGCGGAAATGCAGACGGGCCATCGTCACCGGATCGCTTAGCAGCACCAGGCGACGATCGCGATTCAGCTTCTCTGGCGTCTCGTTCAGCGCCTGTTCAACGTGGCGGTCACGGGCGATTTCCAGCACCTTACTGGCGCGGTGACGCGCGGTCGCCATTGCGGTTGCCAGAGCGTTAAATGACGGGTTAAACACTGCGTGCATAAAGCCATCATCAAGGGAGCGTTGACGATTCATCTCAAGGAACCGATCGGTATCAACCAGCACCTGCGGCGGCGAATACTCTTCCGGGATCAGGAACAGTTTCCAGCGTTTGGTGCGCAGACCAACGGTGGCACGGCTGGAAATCACCGAAACAAACGGTGACAGGATCAACGAGAAGACAATCGGTGCCAGCCAGAACAGGAAACGCAGATCCAACCACGCCATACCAACAGCCCACACTAACCCTAACAGCAGCTGTGAGCCGTGGCGTTTGAACGCTTCACCCCAGGAAGTGGAGTCATCATCACGCTGCGGTGAATTCCACACCACTTCCCAGCCAAGGAACGCGCTGACGACGAAGACCGTATGGAACAGCATGCGTACCGGAGCCAGCAGCACGGAAAACAGCACTTCCAGCAGCAACGATAATGTAACGCGCCAGAAGCCGCCGTATTCTTTCGTTCCTTTGCACCAGATAAGCAAAATGCTCAATAACTTCGGCAGGAACAACAGCACCATGGTCGAAGCAAAAAGTGCAATCGCCAGCTCAGGACGCCACTGCGGCCACACCGGGAACAACTGCCGTGGTTGCAGGAAGTATTGCGGTTCGGTCAACGCATGTACTACCTGCAATGCAGTAGAGAGCGCGAGGAACATAAACCACAGCGGAGCGGAGAGATAAGACATCACGCCCGTCAGGAATACCGCACGGTGAACCGGGTGCATACCCTTCACCAGGAACAGACGGAAGTTCATCAGGTTACCGTGGCACCAGCGGCGGTCACGTTTTAGCTCATCAAGCAAGTTAGGCGGCAATTCTTCATAAGAACCCGGGAGATCGTAAGCAATCCAGACCCCCCAACCTGCACGGCGCATCAACGCCGCTTCCACGAAGTCATGTGACAGGATTGAACCGGCAAAGGAACCTTCGCCCGGCAGCGGAGCCAGTGCGCAGTGCTCGATAAACGGTTTCACGCGGATAATCGCGTTATGTCCCCAGTAGTGCGACTCGCCAAGTTGCCAGAAGTGCAAACCGGCTGTAAACAGTGGCCCATACACGCGGGTCGCGAACTGCTGACAGCGCGCATACAGCGTATCCATACCGGACGCTTTCGGCGACGACTGAATGATCCCGGCGTTCGGGTTGGCTTCCATCAGGCGCACCAGCCCGCACAAACAATCACCGGTCATTACCGAGTCAGCATCCAGCACCACCATGTAGCTGTACTGGCTGCCCCAGCGACGGCAGAAGTCATCGATATTACCGCTTTTACGCTTCACGCGGCGACGGCGGCGGCGATAGAAAATCTGACCTTCGCCACCGACTTCAGCGATAAGCTCCATCCAGGCTTTTTGCTCTGCGACGCAGATATCCGGGTTATAACTGTCACTAAGAATGTAGACATCAAAGTGTTTGGCATTCCCGGTGGCTTTTACTGATTCCCACGTTGCACGCAGGCCAGCAAAAACACGGTTCACGTCTTCGTTACAGATAGGCATGATCAACGCCGTGCGATGCTCCGGGTTTAATGGTTCATCGCCAACTGTTGACGCAGATATACTGTATTTATCGCGACCAATAAGCAGTTGCAGGAAGCCCATTAACGCCGTCCAGAATCCGGCGGACACCCAACAGAACAGTACCGCAAAGAGGATCAGGATACCGGTTTGCAGCATATAAGGCAGAAGCTGCATAAAGGAAACCCACAAATCCTGACCAACCATATCCATAGGATTAATCAGCGCCCAACCCTGATAAGGAAGAATGGTCTTCATATACCAGGTCGCGACGACAGTTTGCGCGAGCGTCAGGATCAACAGAATGTAACGGCGGATGGTACCGACGGTACGCCACTTTTGCTCGCTCTCCTGCTCTTCTTTGGTCAAACGAGCCAGATAGCGCGGCGTGACATCGCGTCCACGCAGGCGATCCCAGAAACGGCCTACCGGGTTGGTACGCCACGGGTCGGGAAACATCGAGGAGCGTTTTGCTTCTGGCATCGCCTTCAGCTGATCGCGCCCTTCGTCGTCTTTAATTAACTGTCCATCAGCAAGTGAATCTGGCCAGGCTTGTTCCAGACGCGCCTTTACCGAGCCTTGCGGGGAATCATCCTCCCGCGCCCAGGTGCGGTGTTCGGCATCCAGCGCCTGATGAACGGCGCGGATATCAGTCTTCGGCAATGCCGCTTTCTCGCTTGCGGCGATGGGCATTGCGTCAATGTACTCAGTTGTCTTATTCATTGGCAGGTAACTGGTAGCTCCAGGTTTCACTCAACGTCTGATCGGCATTCACCAGCGCAGCACGCATTTCAGTGGTTTTCTTGGCATCTTTCACTTTCACACGCATCACCAGACGCCAGCCTTTGGTAACCGGGTTATAGCGCACCGTGCTTTCAACTATCTCACCATTATCACCAATGCTGGTTTGCGCTGTGACCGGGGTATCCTCTGGCAGTTTTTTCATCTCTGCGCCGGTAAAATCGACCACAAAGGCGATAGTACCGTCAGGCTGGCGAATCAGGTTCGACTGCTTCACATCCCCCGTTGAACGACGCGTTTGTTGCACCCATGCGTTATCTGGCGCATGCAGTTTGTCTTCATCACGGCTGAAGGTGATGGTGTATTTAAAGTTCATCTCTTTACCCGGCTCCGGCAGCTGATCCGGCGTCCAGTAAGCGACGATGTTATCGTTGGTTTCATCGTTGGTTGGAATTTCTACCAGCTCAACGCTGCCTTTACCCCACTCCCCTTTCGGAGTCACCCATGCGCTTGGACGAAGATCGTAACGATCATCGAGATCTTCAAAGCGGGAGAAATCACGACCGCGCTGCAACAGACCGAAGCCTTGCGGGTTTTCCATAGAGAAGCTGCTGACCGCTAAATGTTTCGGGTTATTCAACGGACGCCAGATCCATTCGCCATTACCGGCATGGATAGAGAGACCGTTAGAGTCGTGCAACTCCGGACGATAGTTATTTGCAGGCGACGGTTGGTTCGGCCCAAACAGGAACATACTGGTTAACGGTGCAACCCCCAGTTTGCCGACTTTATCGCGCAGATAGATTTTCGACTGCACATCCACAACCGTGTCACGCCCTGGCATAACTACGAATTTGTAAGCACCTGTCGCGCGCGGCGAGTCAAGCAATGCATAAATGGTTAAACGTTTATCAGTCGGTTTTGGACGCTCGATCCAGAACTCTTTGAAGCGTGGAAATTCTTCACCCGATGGCAAGGCGGTATCAATTGCCAGGCCGCGGGCAGAAAGGCCATAAACCTGACCTGCACCAATCACGCGGAAATAGCTGGCCCCGAGCATGCTGACGATTTCATCGTTTTTATCTTTGCTGTTGATCGGGTAAAGCACTTTAAAACCGGCAAAACCAAGGTCTTTTACCGTGTCTTTGTCATGCTGAACATCGCCGAAAGTGAAATAATCCGGGCTGTATTTGATTCGTTTGACTGCGGTGGCAGTCACTTCATTTATTTTGACCGGGGTATCGAAGTACATACCCTGATGGTAGAACTCGAGTTTGAATGGGGTCTTCAGATTGTTCCAGTACGCTTTGTCATGATTAAACTGGATCTGCTGATAGTCCGCGTATTTCATATCGCGGAAAACGGAGGGCAAGTTGCTTTTGGGCGCCTCATAGCCTTTCCCGGCTAAGGATTGAGCTTGCTTTGCGACATCATCAATACTGAAAGCCCAGCTTGAAGATGTATACAGGGTTAACATTACTGCAGCACTCAACCAACGCATTTTCATCATTTGTAGTTTATGTTTCATAATTAGTAAGCACTTCCCCCTTTGTGTGCTTATATCGATCCGATCTATTTTAATGGATAACCAGCCATTCCGACAACAGAATCCCGGTATCGTTCAGCACGCTGGCTCATGGATTAAGCACCTGATTGCAACCGTTTTCACTTTCCGTGCTTCTCCTAAAGACAGAAGCATCGACTTCGTGTAGGGTTTGCCAGCAATTTTATTTATCAACCGTCTTACAGACGCTTCCATTCTGGTTAGTGGTAGCGATGATGCTATGCATAAAAACCTTGAAGCCTGCGCCTGGCGCGGTCAGGTCGGTGTCGCTATGGCAACAAGCCTAAAGGCATAACCCGACAGGGATAAGACGAAAAATCCGAGATTAGTTAACCATATATGAATCCAGTACCCGCGCAACGTGAATATTTCCTCGACTCCATCCGCGCCTGGCTGATGTTGTTAGGGATCCCTTTTCATATTTCTTTAATCTATTCGAGCCATACATGGCATGTGAATAGCGCCGAACCGTCATTGTGGCTGACCCTTTTTAATGACTTCATCCACTCGTTCCGCATGCAGGTATTTTTCGTTATATCCGGCTACTTTTCCTACATGCTTTTTTTACGCTATCCCTTGAAAAAATGGTGGAAAGTACGTGTCGAACGTGTAGGTATCCCGATGTTAACAGCCATCCCCTTACTGACATTGCCGCAATTTATTATGCTGCAATACGTCAAAGGGAAAGCGGAAAGTTGGCCTGGGCTGTCATTGTATGACAAATATAATACGTTGGCCTGGGAATTAATATCACATCTGTGGTTTTTACTGGTGTTAGTGGTCATGACGACGCTGTGCGTATGGATATTTAAACGCATCAGAAATAATTTAGAAAATTCTGATAAAACGATTAAAAAATTCTCGATGGTAAAACTATCGGTGATTTTTTTATGCCTCGGCATCGGTTATGCGGTAATAAGAAGAACGATTTTTATTGTGTATCCGCCCATTCTGAGTAATGGCATGTTCAATTTTATTGTCATGCAAACGCTGTTTTATTTGCCGTTCTTTATCCTCGGCGCACTGGCTTTCATTTTCCCTCATCTTAAAGCCTTGTTTACCACGCCGTCTCGTGGCTGTACCCTTGCAGCAGCATTGGCGTTTGTCGCTTATTTACTCAACCAGCGCTATGGCAGTGGCGATGCCTGGATGTACGAAACCGAGTCGGTGATCACCATGGTCCTCGGTCTGTGGATGGTGAATGTGGTCTTCTCCTTTGGCCACCGTTTGCTTAACTTCCAGTCAGCGCGGGTGACTTATTTTGTTAACGCATCGCTGTTTATCTATCTGGTTCACCACCCGTTAACGCTGTTTTTCGGCGCATACATTACACCGCACATCACCTCCAACTGGCTTGGTTTTCTCT
Organism: Escherichia sp. SCLE84; assembly: GCF_012584495.1. Classification (NCBI taxonomy): domain Bacteria; kingdom Pseudomonadati; phylum Pseudomonadota; class Gammaproteobacteria; order Enterobacterales; family Enterobacteriaceae; genus Escherichia; species Escherichia sp. SCLE84. The sequence continues at coordinate 1,150,810 of NZ_CP051430.1, forward strand.
GTGGCCTGATATTTGTAGTAGGGATTGCGATAATTCTGTATGAAATTCATTTGCGCATCCCGTTACTGAAGTTTTTGTTCTCTGGTAAACCGGTTGTTAAGCGTGAAAACGATAAAGCACCAGCCCGTTAAGCCACATTTACAATAACCATTCCACGGGCAATATCGACGCCAGTCTGACCATAACCCGCTTCCAGAAACTGGTGGCGGGTTCTTTTTTGAGAATAATCTCTTTCTTTGCATGACGATCAACCCAGTTGATCCGTCCCCACCTGTCCAGACGGAGCTGCCAGGCCGCATCATACTGGCTCTGAATAAAGCGTTTATCAATTAACTGTGCCAGCGTTTCGCTCTCTATCACGAAGCCCATTTCAGTATTGAGCAATGTTGAACGCGGATCGAAATTGAAAGAGCCGATAAACACCGTTTTACCATCGATGCTAAAGGTTTTAGCATGCAGGCTGGCTCCGGAATTACCGGTTATGCCGCGATCGTGTAACGTACTACTTTGTTCACGCGTCGGCTTGAGTTCATATAATTCCACGCCATAGCGGAGCAATTTTTTGCGCCAGCGCGCGTATCCGGCATGGACGACAGCAACATCGTTAGCGGCAAGAGAATTGGTTAGGATCGCAATCTTTACCCCTTTTCTCACCATCCGTAAGAGTTGCGCCACACCTGCGCGTGTCGGTACAAAATAGGAAGAGATAATATCGATGCGTTCACTGGGTGAGCCCATGATATCGAACAGGCGCTGCGGTAACAGTGAATGCCGTTTTGCCTTGCCCTCCCCTTTCGCCGGATCATCACTTAATAAACGTGTTTTCGCCCAGATAAGCGGCAACGTTCCATCAACCAGATGATTTATAAACGGACTGGATTCCATTTTGCGTAAGTAACGATGCGTCATAGCATCGTTATGCCAGGAGGCGGGTAACTCGATGCGATCCGCCATTTCACCTTCCGGGACATCCAGCACTTGCTGTAAGGGTGAAACCGATTTGCAATACCAGTAGCGGGCGAAATCATCGGCAACGTCCTCTACCACGGGCCCTATTGCCATAACATCTAAATCCGAAAAAAGTGGCTCTTCCCCTGCCCCAAAATAGGCATCACCAATATTTCGCCCCCCTACCAGCGTCACCACGCCATCGACAGTGAAACTTTTATTGTGCATACGGCGATTGAGACGGGAAAAGTCGGTGATATAACCAAGCGGACGCAGCAAGCGAAACGAGAAAGGATTAAAAAGCCGGACTTCAATGCGGGGATGGCTGTCAAGCAAGCGTAAAATGTCGTCAAGTCCGGGCGTATTGTTGTCGTCCAGCAACAAACGGACGCGAACGCCACGCTTTGCTGCGGCTAACAGGGCGGAAAACAGTAACCGACCCGACATATCGTCCTGCCAGATGTAATACTGAACATCCAGCGTATGCTCTGCCATTTCGGCCAGACGATACCGGGCGGCAAACGCATCCAGACTTTTCTCCAGAGGGAAAAGACCACACTGACCGGGATGTTGCGAACACAGTGGCAGCACCGCGCTCGCCAGCCGGGGCAAATCATTCATCTCCTTGTTGGGTAAGGAGTCTTTCGTAGAGGCGGGCGTTTTCTTCATCATAACAGACAAAGTATACCTGTTCGGGTAAAGCGTGACGGGTAATAAATTCTGAAACGGTTTTAACTGCGATTTCAGCCGCTGCCGCACGAGGGTAACCATAAACCCCAGTACTGATTGCAGGAAAAGCCACTGACGTATAGCTGTTTGCCGCCACCAGTCGTAGGCTATTGAGATAGGCATCCTGCAAAAGCTGGTCTTCGTTTTGTTCACCACCACGCCAGACTGGCCCGACGGTGTGCACTACGGCTTTAGCGGGAAGAGCGCCTGCAAGCGTAATAACGGCATGCCCCGTAGGGCAATCGCCCTGCTGTTGCCTGACTTTTAAACAGGCATCCAGCAGGGCCGGACCCGCTGCGCGATGAATGGCCCCATCGACGCCGCCGCCTCCCATTAATGACGGATTAGCCGCATTCACAATCACATCAACGGCCAGTTTGGTAATATCACCCTGCACAACATGAATACGCGTTTTCATAACGCCTCCTTACACCTTCTTGTTTCTTAAGTGTACAGCAGGCTTTTTGGTTAAATCGCATTTTTCTGCTCAGCAACGTGCGTTGTTCAGAAACTTAGTTATATTCGATGTTCATTACAGCCAGCTTTTTCTGTTTATCAAGATACTGCACTTTTACTGAGGCTATTTGCGCGTTTTTAACATTACCGCTCATTAACGCTTTGCTGGAATAGGTTTTGCCCGGAACAGAACCATTCTGTGGGCAGTTCATTTCTACGGGTGATGACTGGGTGCTGACGTCACATGCCGGTTCCACAATTTGGCCATAAAAATGGATCACCCCCCCTTGCGCGGTGCTTCCTGCGATGGCAATAAAAGGAAAAAGCAAACTGCCGAGCATAAGAGAGTTTAAAAAAGGTCTGAACATTTATTCTATTTCCTCAATGATTAGTCATCCTTGAGGGTTGTGTTATCCATACTTTCAGGTTGGCTGATTCGCAGCAGACCATTCTCTCCAGATTCATCTTATGCTCGATATTTCAACAAATTAAGACTTTTCTGAAGAGGGCGGCCATTGTTGTGATAAATGAAGTGACTGTCCATCAGAAACAGTAACAACTATTTTCACCCGATCTTCCGGGGAAATATTTAAACTCAACTTCGTCAAAGCAATAGGTTGATTAGCAGGCAATGAGAGGGTCTTTTCTTGCTTCGTCTGACTTTGCCCTGAACTGCCTTCGCGCAGGGACAATATTTGTACTCTGCACAGACAAGATTGAGTAAGAGTGACTTCAGGAATAATGGTATACACATCCCCTTGCTGGGTCGTATTAAAGGTTATCTGGCTGGAAAGTGCCGCAAGGAGTAATAACGCATTCATATTCTTCTCCCGAAAAAAAACAGGGCTTGCGCCCTGTTTCTGTAATACAAATGATGTATTAGTACTGATGAGCGGTCGCGTTGTTACCAAAGCCAACCTGAGTCACGTTGACGGAGGAGTTAGATGCAGTCTGGTCAACTGCAGCACCGTTGCCACCACCGAACTGTTTAACAGTCATTTCAGAATTTTTGCCGTTCCACTGATCAAGAGTGGCGCTGTTACCGAAGCCACGTTGGGTCAGATCGATTGAGCTGTCATCTGAGCCCTGACCTACATCTGCACCATTACCACCGCCATGCTGGGTAATAGTCAAGTCAGAGTTACGGGCATCAGTTTGCAGAGCAAGTGCAGAGTTACCGCCACCGTACTGGTAAATGTTCAGCTCTGAATTTGGGCCGCTATTATTACCGCCACCACCGTGGTTACCGCCGCCGCCGTACTGAGGAACAACACCTGCCAGAGCGCTACCGGAGAATACGATTGCTGCAATTGCTGCTACTTTTAAAAGTTTCATGTAAAACCCCCATCGGATTGATTTAAAAGTCGAATGGAAATTAACGTTGTGTCACGCGAATAGCCATTTGCGACTGTCTCTGCACTACAATTGCCGTTTTTTGAGTACCATACTGTGTAATATTTGCTTTATTACCAGAACCTTTCTGGATAATCATCGCAGTATTACCATAAGCACCTTGCGAAATACTGGCATCGTTGGCACTGCCCGCCTGATCAATATATGCAAGGTTATAATCTCCTGTCTGGTCAATCTTTGCCCGGTTGCTACTACCTTCTTGCGCAACAACCGCCAAAAGTTTTGAGCCTCCCTGCCGTAACTGAGCACTATTATTCGTCCCAGCTTGACCAATTATGGCTGCCTGATTAAATGAAGACTTACTCAATTCATTTACCGCGAAGTTATATTCTGAATTAGCTAAATCATAACCTGCTGCGGCTGCAATCCCAGGCGCACCCAGTATTGTTAACATCATAAATAACAATTTGTTTTTCATGTTGTCACCCTGGACCTGGTCGTACATTTAAGAAATTAAATCATTTCAACTTGGTTGTTAACGCAACCTGTATTTTGTTAACGCTGCGTTACGATGGAAAGTATGTCTGCGGAAATATTTTTAATAACTCACCCGCGCGTTGTATTTTTCTTTTTTTGTTCATACCAAAGTATTAAAACCCACGTAAATACGGTGTTATCTACGCAAAAAATATTTTGTTTTCTTTTAAATCTCCGTTTTCCGCTATCAAAAATCACCAGACAGTCATTTTTCTTGCCCGTCGCTGATTGCTGCGATATGTCTTGCGCACAAGCCGTGACAAACCTCGTCTTTTTGCAGTAAAAAATTGTCCACGGAGGTGCGGAGAAAAAACAAGAACGTTTTACATGACGAAAGGACTACACCGAAATATTTTTTATATGTATTATTAGTAAGTTATCACCATTTGTATGATTTTTTAAAATTGTGCAATAAAAACCAAATGTACAACTTTTCTATCATTTCTAAACTTAATAAAACCTTAAGATTAACATTTTAATATAACGAGTTACATTTAGTTACATGTTTAACACTTGATTTAAGATTTGTAATGGCTAGATTGAAATCAGATGTAATCCATTAGTTTTATATTTTACCCATTTAGGGCTGATTTATTACTACACACAGCAGTGCAACATCTGTCAGTACTTCTGGTGCTTCTATTTTAGAGGCAGCTGTCAGGTGTGCGATCAATAAAAAAAGCGGGGTTTCATCATGTTTAATGAAGTCCATAGTATTCATGGTCATACATTATTGTTGATCACTAAACCGTCTTTGCAAGCGACAGCTCTCTTGCAGCACCTTAAACAATCGCTGGCAATTACAGGAAAATTACATAATATTCAACGTTCTCTGGACGATATATCTTCAGGCTCTATTATTCTTCTGGATATGATGGAAGCAGATAAAAAGCTTATCCATTATTGGCAGGATACTTTGAGCAGGAAAAACAACAATATCAAAATATTGTTGCTAAATACGCCTGAAGATTACCCGTACCGCGACATTGAAAACTGGCCTCATATCAACGGCGTTTTTTATGCCATGGAGGATCAAGAACGTGTTGTCAATGGGTTGCAAGGCGTCCTGCGCGGCGAATGCTACTTTACGCAAAAGCTTGCCAGTTACCTGATTACACATTCTGGTAACTATCGTTATAACAGCACGGAATCAGCCCTCCTTACTCATCGGGAAAAAGAGATCCTGAATAAGCTGCGTATCGGCGCGTCTAATAACGAGATCGCTCGTTCGTTGTTCATCAGCGAAAATACGGTTAAAACGCATCTTTATAATCTTTTCAAGAAGATAGCCGTAAAAAACCGGACACAAGCGGTTTCCTGGGCAAACGATAACCTCAGGCGATAAAGCCATGAAACGTTATTTACGCTGGATTGTGGCGGCAGAATTTCTGTTCGCCGCAGGGAATCTTCACGCCGTTGAGGTAGAAGTCCCGGGATTGTTAACTGACCATACTGTTTCATCTATTGGCCATGATTTTTACCGAGCCTTTAGTGATAAATGGGAAAGTGACTATACGGGTAACTTAACGATTAATGAAAGGCCCAGTGCACGATGGGGAAGCTGGATCACTATAACGGTCAATCAGGACGTTATTTTCCAGACTTTTTTATTTCCGTTGAAAAGAGACTTCGAGAAAACTGTCGTCTTTGCACTGATTCAAACTGAAGAAGCACTAAATCGTCGCCAGATAAATCAGGCGTTATTAAGTACGGGCGATTTGGCGCATGATGAATTCTAAATAAAAAATTGTTCGGAGGCTGCAATGCGTGTCAAACATGCAGTAGTTCTACTCATGCTTATTTCGCCATTAAGTTGGGCTGGAACCATGACTTTCCAGTTCCGTAATCCAAACTTTGGTGGTAACCCAAATAATGGCGCTTTTTTATTAAATAGCGCTCAGGCCCAAAACTCTTATAAAGATCCGAGCTATAACGATGACTTTGGTATTGAAACACCCTCAGCGTTAGATAACTTTACTCAGGCCATCCAGTCACAAATTTTAGGTGGGCTACTGTCGAATATTAATACCGGTAAACCGGGCCGCATGGTGACCAACGATTATATTGTTGATATTGCTAACCGCGATGGTCAATTGCAGTTGAACGTGACAGATCGTAAAACCGGACAAACCTCGACCATCCAGGTTTCGGGTTTACAAAATAACTCAACCGATTTTTAAGCCCCAGCTTCATAAGGAAAATAATCATGCAGCGCTTATTTCTTTTGGTTGCCGTCATGTTACTGAGCGGATGCTTAACCGCCCCGCCTAAAGAAGCCGCCAGACCGACATTAATGCCTCGAGCTCAGAGCTACAAAGATTTGACCCATCTGCCAGCGCCGACGGGTAAGATCTTTGTTTCGGTATACAACATTCAGGACGAAACCGGGCAATTTAAACCCTACCCGGCAAGTAACTTCTCCACTGCTGTTCCGCAAAGCGCCACGGCAATGCTGGTCACGGCATTGAAAGATTCTCGCTGGTTTATACCGCTGGAGCGCCAGGGCTTACAAAACCTGCTTAACGAGCGCAAGATTATTCGTGCGGCACAAGAAAACGGCACGGTTGCCATTAATAACCGAATCCCGCTGCAATCTTTAACGGCGGCAAATATTATGGTTGAAGGTTCGATTATCGGTTATGAAAGCAACGTTAAATCGGGCGGTGTTGGGGCAAGATATTTTGGGATCGGTGCAGACACGCAATACCAGCTCGATCAGATTGCCGTGAACCTGCGCGTCGTCAATGTGAGTACCGGTGAGATCCTCTCCTCGGTGAACACCAGTAAGACGATACTTTCCTATGAAGTTCAGGCCGGGGTTTTCCGCTTTATTGACTACCAGCGCTTGCTGGAAGGGGAAGTGGGTTACACCTCAAACGAACCCGTTATGCTGTGTCTGATGTCGGCTATCGAAACAGGGGTCATTTTCCTGATTAATGATGGTATCGACCGTGGTCTGTGGGATTTGCAGAACAAAGCAGAACGGCAGAACGACATTCTGGTGAAATACCGCCATATGTCGGTTCCACCGGAATCCTGACAGATAAAAAAGCCGGAATTATCATCCGGCATTTTACTGTTTAAGCGAAAGCGTGAGTGCCCCTCACGCTTTATTTTTGATTTCCTGCTCACGGTGAGCCGTCTTTGCACTACGCGCCGCCAGCCACAGGCCGCTGTTTTTCATTGCGTAACCAAATACCAGCCCAAGCGCCAGCGAAGGTAACACCAGTTTCCAGTCACCCTGCCCGGCAAACGTCGCGCATGCGCCTATAAACGTCCCCGGAACAAATGAAAGCAGCAGCTGTTTGGCCTGAATACACATCAGAAACGCGACAATACCGGTTATGACATAACCGAGAATTTCCAGATGTGGTGCCAGTGCACTACCGTAAATAATGACCATCGCCCACACCACGCCACTAAGCAGGGTTGCAGCGGAGATCGCCAGCCCTTTCAGCCCACCTTGCGGGCAGGCAAAGTAGGCCGTACAGCCCAGGAAGCCTGCCCAGCTTAGTAAGCCCAGGGAAACAGCCACCCATCCCCAGATACCGGAGAGAATGCCTGTTGTGATTGCAATAGAGAGAAGTATGTTCATGCCGCGCATGATAGCAGAAAACGCGGCCATGAATGAGATCGAGCACACATTTTATGCAACAACAAATTATCTGTTGCAGTTATGAGTGACGATGATCACATTTACTCTTCAGAATCTTCTTCCAGCTCGTCCCACATTGCACTAATGGCATCACGGGTTAGCGGTGCCATGGTGCGCCAGAAAGGCGTGGTTGCATGGGCCTCCACTTTGCCGAGGAACGCACCACACCAGGGTAACAGATACTCACTGAACAGTGTTTCCAGTGCTTCGCTCTCATCTTCCGTTGACTGATCTTCCAGCCAGGAAGCCGCAAGCAGCAATGTGCCGATGTGATCGGCTGGCGTATCCGCCAGTGGCATCCCTCGTTCGGAAAGAAAAGCGCGCACTTCCGCTTCCGTTGCGTCCTCAACCCATGCGCTACGATATGGCGGCACGGCACATTCATCGCCGATAAACAACGCATTGTAATCGGCAGAGACTTGCGCCATATCACAGCTTTTCTGTAAACGCGTCAGTAACTCATCCTGCTCCAGTGGCCAGTTCGCAGCCAGTTTCCCCTCACGAATCAGGGTAAACAGCGGCACCAGTAAAGGATCTTGCGGTTGGCGGTAATAGAGCGAACCCAGCACACGACAGAGGATAGAAAACTCGTTCATTAATATATTTCCATTACTAGTAATTAAAGGTCTGCAAATTCCGCAATCGGTGCCATACCGCGAGATTCAAGGAAGTTCAGTAAGCGGCGCGGAGAAACATTCAAAATGCGCTCTGGCGGAAAATCTACCGCGTCGAGGATTTTAAGACACTCTTCAAATTCCCCCATGGTAAACGCGGTGTGAGAATCCGAGCCTAATGCCACCCAACCTCCAGCATCACGTACCGCTGCGGCTACCGCACGACAGTTGTCTTCACTGCCCTTACGTGAGTGTAAAAATGAAGAATTATTGATTTCCAGCGCCACCTGATGTTTCGCGGCTGCTTCAGCAACGGCTTTCACATCTATTTCATATTTGGGATTTCCGGGATGGCTTATTATATGCACATTGCCGCTGGCGATAGTGGCGATCATCGCTTGTGTATTGGTCGCTTTGTCATGTGGTGCAAAAACCGGCTCATGAAAACCGGCAATAATCAGATCCAGCGAGTCAAACATTTTACCGCTGCAATCAATTTCACCATCAACATTTTTAATGTTAGCTTCGATGCCGCGCAGGATCCCTACCCCATCAACCACTCGCGGCCAGATACGCATGTTAATGAAGTGCCAGTGATGCGGAGCATCTTCCATATCCGGGCCATGATCGGTGATCGCAAAAAGTTTAATGCCCTTTTGTTTGGCCTGGGCAATGTAATCACTCAATGTGCTATATGCATGTGTGCTGGCAACGGTATGCATATGAAGGTCGACGGGATACATAACTCTCTCCTGTATTCAATTCCCGCCAAGGATAGCAGGAATCCTGATGCTTTATTAGTAGCCGCGTGCGCGGTCGACTTGCCCGCAGACCCTCTCCCCTTTTTCGAGCTGGGCAATGGTGCGAGAAATGTACTCCACAGCTTCAGCGGGACGGGTAATCGCGGCGACATGTGGTGTTATCGTCACGCGTGGATGTTGCCAGAGCGGACTTTCAGGCGGTAAGGGTTCACGATTAAAAACATCCAACATTGCGCCTTTAACTTTGCCGCTATCCAGCGCCGCGAGCAGGTCATCTTCCACAACATGAACACCACGCGCCAGGTTGAGGAGATACGCGCCATCCGGTAATTTTTCGAGTAATTGTTGATTAATAATGCCGACGGTTTCAGGGGTATTCGGTAACAAATTAATCAATACCCGACATTGGCTCAGAAATGCAGACAGTTCTTCCCGTCCGGAAAAGCTTTGCACGCCAGGCCACGATTTAAGGGTTCGACTCCAGCAACGCAGCGGAAAGCGCCAGGTTTGCAGACTCTGAGCAACTTTACTGCCCAGTACGCCTGCGCCCAAAATGCCGATGGTAAAATCTTCCCGATGATATTCAGGCAGCGGTTGCCAATGCGAACTATTTTGCTGGATGCGATAATCGTCAAAACGTCGAAACCAATGCAGCACCTGACTGACAGCATATTCCTGCATTTGCTCGCCCATACCGGTATCTTCCAGGCGAAAAAGTGGAACAGAAGGGTTCAGCATTTCAGGGTGTGCCTGTAGCTTGCTCAAAATAGAATCAACACCGGCCCCGAGTGCGAACACCGCTTTAAGATCGCGCCCTGCCAGCATTTCAACAGGAGGATGCCAGACTAAAGCATAATCAGCAGAGTCATTATCTCCGCTTTTCCATGCTCTGACTCTTGCCTGAGGAATAGCTTTGCGCAGTGCCTCAATCCACCATTGGGTATCGAACGTTGGGTGATAAAAGATGATATCCATACTGACTCCCGAAAAGCGTTGTGCGAAATTTATTCGCACTTATCGTTATGATCTACAAAGGCCACCAGCATAACAAATCCGTGGTCGGTGGCAAAAAAAGCAGATTTCGCTTATTAAAACCACACATTGATTGAAGTTTGAATAAACGCGCGATTTTTTCAAAAAGTTTGTTGACCTCAGGTCGTGATTTCCCTAAATTAGCGCCCGTTCCAGCAAGACAGGAACGACAATTTGGTGAGGTGTCCGAGTGGCTGAAGGAGCACGCCTGGAAAGTGTGTATACGGCAACGTATCGGGGGTTCGAATCCCCCCCTCACCGCCAGATTACAAGCGCATGTTATTGTTTAACATGCGCTTTTTTATTTGTCCTTCCGGACAGTATGCCATCGGGTATGCCATCTGAAACCGGTTTATATGCCCCACGATCATATCTTATCGGACAATTTCCGATCTTTGAGCATACTGGCAAAGCTATACTGCCAGCATGTCAGGATAGTGTTTTGCGATAATATCATTCAGTCTGTCAACCAGTTCTGGTTTTCTGAACGTGATATGCGCGGAGCCCTTCTTAAAGTATCTGATGCTGAACATCTCATCTTCATAGTCCTCTTTACCCTGAACAGACTGGATGTGGTCATCCAGATGAATGGTGATGTTTTCCCGGTTGTCGGGGATCGGTTTGCCGCTGAACAGATACAGCATTCTTTCCAGGTCGGCAAGTCGATCTGCCTGTTGCCCGCTGTTCAGATGAAATCCCCACCGGTCCCATCTCACCAGATTGTTGACGATAATTTTACTGCCAAATTTACAGGGGCAATTGGTTTTGTAATTCCAGTTCAGCCCTCTGAAGACGTTGATCACCCCTCGCTCAAACACCTCATCCTTATTCTGGTGCAGTTGTTCAAATGTGCTCAGGATGTTCGCTTCGCTGATTTCCGGAAAATTATCGTATTCCAGTGACCGGTACCATGTATCACGGGCCTGCGCATCCATTAATGACAGCATCCCGGAACGTTGCATCAGGTCACGCCAGATTTCGCGGTCAAGATTCCGGGTAATGGCTTTCATTGCTGTTTCGGGTTTCTCCATCAGCCAGCAACCGCAGCGAAAATCCTGTTTCATGGCCCAGTCCAGAGCAGTTTTACCTCCAATACTTTCTGTCATTGCTGATATTTCAGCCAGTTGCCGGATAAGTGTGTCGATTTGCAGCAGTGTACTCTTTCGTACAGCCAGAATGTGGCTGACTGAGGTGGAGCAGATAACGTCCGTATGCCCGTTGACCACTTCCGGACGGGCGATTGTGATGCCTGACATAATCGATATTCCTTTTTGCAGATAAATGAAAACGCCAGCCGTGTTCAGGCTGGCGTCAGTGGAATGAAGTCTGGTGAGTGAGATGATGAGTGAGACTCACCGGTTCTGGTGCTGAAGCTGCAGTTGGCGCAGGGTACGGACATCCTGTCGCGCCTGTTCGATACAGGGCAACAGTGCTGCCGAATCCGTTTTATCCTCATCGTTGTCAAAGATAATTCCCGATTCGCAGTCGATATTGTCCTGCAGCCACGCAATGAGGATATCCAGCGCTGTTTCAGTGGTTAATGGCATCACGCTCTGTATCACTGTATTGTCTTCCGGCAACTGATGAGGGCTGGCAGAAGTCGCCGGTGTTTCGGTAGCGTCACGTTCATTCACCACGCGGAGTGAATAACCGTTTTCAGCGACTTTGTTAATCAGTTCAGCGAGCTCAATACCATCGACGTCAACGACAATGCGCCCCATGTTCAGCGCCTGCGCGTTAATGCTGTCGGCTTCCAGCGTCAGAGCCAGTTTCATTGTTTCGCCTCCTGATACTTACCCAGGGTAATGTTATTTACCGTTCTGTAGTTGTCGCGTGTCATCAGGCCGGTTGCCCGGCGTGCCCGGAGGATATCAATACTGTTTATTAACTGAGAACGGGTACAGGCGCTGAATCCCGGCTGGTCGGTACGTACCAGTGCGTATTTTTCAACGAGAAAGTTCACCGCATCGCACAGTGAAATGCCTGCCTCAATATGCTGCTCAATCACACGTTCATCAGCGAACGGTGTGTCATTCAGCGTAAGGCCGTAGTGCTGATCCAGCAGTCGGGTGAGCAGTGTCTGCCAGATTTCAACCGGAGACGGGCGTGAACTGGCCGCCTGCCCGGGTAATACAGGTAATGTTTTCATACTGAAGATTTTCCTGAAATGCAGAGATGAAAAATGGAAAAGTGGCGTGGTGAAAGCACCAGGCCGGAGCAGAAGGTTATTCTGGAGAGTTACTTTTTCGTTTCGGGCGTCGGATAAACAGCCATATAAACGTAGCCACAACTGCCGAGGGTATCGGCTTCGCAGGTCAGCCCTTTTGCATACAGCGTGACGGTATGTTGATGGCGGGGATTCAGTTCACCGCTGGTGAGCATGAGCTCCAGTTGTTTCATCAGCAGCGGAAAGGCCTGGTCCAGGTGGTACGAATCCGCGTCGCTGAACCGCCCTCTGATACCGGCGCGGTCGGCAAGGTAATGCAACCGGTTGCCTTCCTGTACCAGACGGGCACCAAAACAGGGCGTCACGGTGCAGGGTAGCCCCCACCAGGGGCGGTCGTTGTTGTCGTCGGGATAATTTGTTTCATGGAACGTGTCTGACACGATAAAATCCTCACAGAAAATCGGTTAAGAATGGTTTAACGATGACAGGTCAGCCGGCGCGCAGACCGGCGTCGGTGAAGGTATATGCATTGATGTGAATGGCCTCATCCACAGCGGCGTCTGAGGTCAGCCAGTCGTACTCGTTTTCCAGCTGACGGTACAACCAGAAGGCCAGGTCGCGCAGGGCTTCGCTGACCGCGGCTTCCGCATCGGTTGTCATTGCCTGACTGACAGGGCTGTTCCGGGTGACGGTGATATCCATGCTGTACGGATGGCAGTAGCGTCCCCGGTGGTGGATTTCAGCCTGCAGTTGCCAGAAGTTACGCTTCTGCACCGCCTGCAGGGCATCCGCGATACGATGAAGCTCACGGTCCTGCGGGGCATACTCCCGGATTCTCCTGGCTGTTGCTGACTGCCAGTGCCAGCGTCCTTCAAAACAGGCTCCGTCCCCCTGGCTGCAGAATCCGCTGAACCAGATGCTCGGCTCTTCCATAAACCTGCCGTTGCTGAGCCGGAAAACGCGCTGGCGGAGGTTAATCCCGAAAATGTCACAGACCTCCCTGAAGTCTTCATACACGTTTTCATACCAGTTGCTGTCAGCATGATGCTGACGGTACCCGTCGCGGGCTTTTTCCCGTGCCGGGCAGGAAAGTTCATCCAGCGTATACACGGTGGTGGTGATAATTCTGCTCATCAGAATGCCCTGATTCAGTTCAGTGTGACGCTCATCAGCCGGACATACGGGCCAAAACTGTCCTTACGACGTTCAGCAAACACGGCCAGCACACCGGGAATATCCTGCACTTCACGACCGGTATACGCTTCAGTGCTGCCGTGCCAGCGGTACTTACCGGTACAGAACGGGAAAAGACGGGATGCCGGATGTTGTTGGTGAATACGCATGGCTTCACCACGGGTGATGATTTTCATGGTGTGATACCTCTTAAGACAGAAGATAAAAGTGAAAACAGGTGTGATGTGGTGGTGACGGTGACGGGTTAAAGCAGACCGTGTTCCGCAAAGGAGAAAACCTGGCTGCCACCGACTATCAGATGGTCCGGTACCCGGATATCCACCAGGCCCAGTGCCTGTACCAGACGTTCCGTGATAAGGCGGTCTGCCTTGCTGGGTGTGACTTCACCGGACGGGTGATTGTGTGCCAGCACCACGGCAGCGGCATTGTGGTACAGGGCACGTTTAATCACTTCCCGGGGATGGACTTCCGTGCGGTTGATGGTGCCGGTGAAGAGGGTTTCACCGGCAATCAGCTGATTCTGGTTGTTCAGATACAGCACCCGGAACTCTTCCCGCTCCAGTCCCGCCATGTTCAGAATCAGCCACTCCCGTGCCGCATGCGTGGAGGTGAAGGCCACGCCGGGTTCATGAAGATGGCGGTCCAGGGTTTTCAGGGCCCGCTGAATGAGGCTGCGCTCGCCGGGCGTCATCTCTCCGGGCAGAAAGGAAAGCTGTTGCATTGTTCCGGCCCCTTTCAGTCAATGATGCGCATAATGGCGTTGCATTCCGGATGCTGCAGGGCGTAATCCCGCAGCCGGTAATAATGGACCGTCATGGCATAACACTCCGTACGACAGGCATGATGGCTGTACGTCATCAGACAGGCAGCAATGCCGGCGGCTTCCGGGCTCATTTCAGCGCGGTTACCGTTCATGGCACTGAACAGTACCCATGTTTCGTCATCATCGTCATCCGGTTCGGGTGCCATAAATGCCCCGCCGTTGTTCAGGGTGTACAGATTCCAGATACCACCACAGTAGTCTTCGCACAGACGATCCATCCAGCCGAAGACACGGGGCTCCAGGGTCACCCACTGTGGAATGAGGCCAAAATGCTGCGGCCAGAAGCTGATGCGCTGTTCATCAGGGACGAGGGTGGCAACCAGTTGAGGCGGGTTATTCTCTGATACAGCGGTTACGGAAACAGAAGGTGTGGTGGAATTATGCAAAACGGTTGTCATGAGATTATTCCTTATAAAAAGTAAATGAATGGAAGAAGTCGCGGGGCAGGGACGGACATGAGTCAGAACTGCGCTTTCAGGGAAAAGGCATCAGCGCATACTCTTCAGCAGTGTTTCTGCCATCACCCACAATGCGCGATTGAGCTTAATGTCTGTGTCGATGCTGTGAATGGCACGGGTATGGATACGTTTTCCTCTGGCACTGCGACCGGAAATCCCGCCTTTCAGCATATTCTCCTGGATGGTCTGATAAGCACTCCACAGGTCCTTACCGTAATCCTCCCGGCGTCGCGGTGTCAGAATGTCAGCAGTGGTGACGGGCTGATATTCATCACCATAACGGTAAGTCAGTGCCGCCTGTGCCAGCGCCTGGCGTGCCGGTGGCGGCAGGACCAGCGACTGCATGGCATCACGCTTCTCCTCAATCCGGTCAAAAACCCCCACCACCTCGTAAGCCCCTTCGATAACTTTCTCCACTACGTCTCCCCGGTGTGGAACACGCACTTCCCCCAGAGACTGACCACAGACGCATCCGTTCTGGCAGACGAACCTGAAGTAACCCGGCAGCATCTGGTAGCTGGAGGTACCGTCATGAGAGTTGAGCAGAATAATTTCAGGGACATGTTCTCCGTTTATCTCTCCGGCCCGCCGCAGACGCAGCATGTGTTTTGTGTATCCCCGGCGGCCCGGGTCGCGCACACGGGTCTGGCAGGCGAAGAACGGCTGAAAGCCTTCCCGCTGCAGATTTTCCAGGACGGTAATGGTGGGAATGTACGCATACCGTTCACTGCGGGAGGTGTGCCGGTCTTCCCCAAAAATACTGGGTACATGGCGTATCAGTTCTTCATGTGTCAGCGGACGGTCACGGCGTATCTGGTTTGCAGCATAACCAAAACGACTTGCTAATCGCATACTTTGCTCCTTATCGGTGGTTAAGATTTACTGGTGCAATAAATGAAAAAAGCCGCGTCTCCCGGAGAAGACGCGGCCTGACGGGTGAAATGAATAAGGTTTATTGTCTGAGAGGCCTTTCACTGGCGAGCCACGCATTAAGCGGCTTTCCGGTAACAATGGCTGGGGCTGTATTTACCTTTGATATTAATAATGTGCAGAGAAACGCATGGTTTACTCCTTAGATTTTAAGTTTGTCCTGGGCTACAACGACAGGTTTTCCGGATGTGTCGATGACTCCTACCGTCGGTACGCCATTTTTGATTTCGAAGAACGGTTTGTTGCTACCTGAGCACAGTTGATTGTCCCCGTATTCAATCATTTGTGCTTTCCCGGTTTTCAGGTTAACTACCGAGACAGTGTAGTCGTAGCACCAGGCACCACCACGTTCAAGCACGAAAACATAGCTGTTATCTTTATAGTTGAACTGATTCTTTGTCTGGCAATTCATACCGTCAATTTCGGTACAGGAAAACGCTTCTGTAGTATTAACGTATTTGATGTTATTTGGCAGTTTTACTTGTTTCGCAGTAGCGAAGACAGAGAACAGAATAGTTACAGCAACGAGTAAAGTTTTGATAAAAGTTTTCATGATAGACTCCTTAAATTAGTTAACCGTAGCTACGTATTTCTTAACCAGATAAGCGAATTCATTAACGCCGATATCACCAAACCAAACTAGATAACCTGGGTCGACGTTGTAATAGTAACCTACCACGACATGGGTCTGCGGGTTATAAAGCGTCGTGATGTATTCCCAACCACAAGCATTGCTTTTGCAAGCGGTAGATTCAAGCCAGATTTTGCCGTTGATTTGCACGGGAATAACATCGCCGCCAGGACCATTCATCACGCCATCTTTACCGAATAACCCGTCTAGTCCGACAGGTTTCAACGCTTTATCGATTGCGGCTTTATAAGTAGCGTCGTCGGTATAGAGCGTATTGATATCAGGACACGCACCAGGTTGTTCAGCCCAGGCTTCCGGGTTACAGCTAAGTGCTTGTTTTACACTAGCCGCTTCTGCGTTAAAGTTAAAGCCCGTGAACAGAACCGCCAGAAATAACATAAGGGTATGTAAACGTTTCATTGTAAATATTCTTCCGTTGTAAATGGCGCTGGAAAATTTCTCATCAGTGAAACCTTCCGGAAGTTTCCCCCCCTTGTATGATGTATATCGCCAGTATTTTATTTCATCCCGGCTGTAATTTTTATATTCCCCGGCACGTGCAATAACGCTGACCAGAGATATAAGGCTCATTAATAACTTTACAGGTAATTTCATAATTAAATTTCCAGTGAGTGAATTGACAGGTGAGGGGTAAAACTTTCTCTCAGGTAATATATATATGAAAATATTTTCAATAACACCAGACAGGAAAAACACCACCACAGGCGGTGGCGTTTCTTTGGGGCGTCTTTATTTAATCCGGGCCATCGCGTTTCTCAGTGCCAAATCTGCCTCTTCCGTTATATCCAGGCTTTTCTGCAATACCGCCTCTGACCGGGTCAGTGCCTGACGTGCTGCCAGCGGTTTCCGGATATGCTCCATCGCCAGCATCGTGTCTTCATAGCCCTGCTGACGCCAGGTGTCGGTATGTGCCGATGTGAAACTGAGCAGACCGCCACTGTTGCCACCATCACCTGCATGTTTCAGTCTTTTCCGGGGACGGATCTCAAGGATTGTGGTGTCCGGAAAAGCCTGGCGATCCCATAAAGAACCGTCACTCAGATGTGTCACAATCACCATATTGCATCCGGCATCGACCAGAGGCGTTACAGGAGTATTTCCCTGCATATTTCGCCATCCGCCCATACCACCATCACAGTACATTTTTCCCTGAACTTCACGGGGACGGAACAACAGGGGCAGTGCGGCTGACGCAAGCAGAGCCTCTTTCTGCTGTCCGCGGGGCAGACTCTGGATATGCTGAAAAACGGCGTTTTTCGTGGTTCCGGCACCCAGTTCAGCACGAATGCAGTCAATAATATCCTGCATGCCTCCTTCTGTGGGGTACAGCGACACATACAACGGTAGCCCGTCTGCCAGAGCATCAGTATCAAGATAATGATCCATCAGCGCAGTCAGGGGCCCATCTGACAACAACGGCTGAGTCATCAGATTTTCGAACCCGTTGATTGTCGATATATGGCGAAAAAGCGTCGTAAGCAGTACTCCTGCACGTCCGGGGATCTGGCAGAGGTTCATTGCCTGGAACAATTTTTTCAGCAATGAAAAGTAAACCGATCGGTTTACCGACAGCACCTGATTATTCCCCAGATGCTCCCAGAGCGCCTCCAGGCGTGCGGCAGCTTCTGACAAATCGGGAGAAGCCGCGATAATGGCACCATTGAGAGCCCCGATACTGGCCCCTGAAACCATACTGATCTGTGCCCCACACTCTGCCAGTGCCTTAACCACTCCCGCCTGATAAGCGCCCACCGCCCCGCCGCCGGACAGCACCAGCCCCGTTTTCATTTCTGTACTCATGCAGCCCCCTTCTGAAATATTTCATCGACCATACTTTCAGAGAGACGTTCTGCAGAGCAGAGACGGGGCATGCGAACCGGTAAGTATTCTGCAGCCTGCGTGGTTGACCAGATCACCGGATGCCGCTCTTCACTGCACCAGTCCCCCAGCCAGTTAATCGCTTCATGCCATTCGTTATCTGCCTGCTCCCGGCTCTGACCACCAAGCCAGTCCAGTGTGTTCAGACGCACTGTTGCGCTACCGCCACTCTCCTGTGCCATCTGCGTTAATGCTTTATGTCTGAGAATATCCAGTAACTGGTTAACCTGGCCTGTTTCGCCCTGACGTATCACATCACCAAACGCGCCCCAACGGAGTTCTTCAAGTGCCACATAACAGCGTCCGGCAGGAGAAAATGACGCGTATCGCCCGGCGCTCCACCATGAGAATATCTGCTCAAGATGTAACTGTGCCCGCTGAACCTGGTCAACACGGTGGAGTCTCTCTTCAAGATGATTCAGTTTCTGGTGAACCTGATCGGCCAGGGTGAGTAACTGCTCCCGCGTGTCAGCCGAATAATGCGCCAGCCTAGCAGTATCACTGACCAGTGAACTAACCCTGTCGTTTACCCGGGTAATTGCGTAATTTGTGGTGGCAAGCGAC
Organism: Escherichia sp. SCLE84; assembly: GCF_012584495.1. Taxonomy (NCBI): domain Bacteria; kingdom Pseudomonadati; phylum Pseudomonadota; class Gammaproteobacteria; order Enterobacterales; family Enterobacteriaceae; genus Escherichia; species Escherichia sp. SCLE84. Next base: position 1,169,561 of record NZ_CP051430.1, read on the forward strand.
GTTGTCAGCTCCGTCAGCCAGCGCAGGGACGCCTCAACGCCCTGTGCAAGCGAAGCATTGATGGCATTCTGCCGTGCAGCGCCTTCGCCTGTCAGCCCCTCTTTTAAACGCCGGAAGAACGTGCGCTCTCCGGCCGTGCGGATATGCTCCTGTGCAACATCGATACCGTTTGCGAAATCAACCACAAATTTTTCAGGAAGACAGGTGAGTACCTGACATACCCGGTTATCAGCAATTTGTTGAATAAATGGTGAAGTCACAGCATTGTCTCCAGCTCTTCCCTCAGCGCCTTACTGTCAGTAATGAGCTCAGGAACCCTTTCATTTAATGCCTGAAGTCGCCCGGTAAGCCGTTCCTGCGCCTGCTGATCGCGTTTATGATCTTCAGAGCTCTGAATCAGCGTGTTACGCAGCTGTTCAACTTTCTCCCTGAATGCGCAGAAAAAGGCATCGATTTCCTGGCGGACGGGCTGGTTAATATCATGCTCAATGGATGCCTGCAGCTCCCCGAAATATGCCCGGGTCAGTGACATCACTTCCTCTCTGACCTTGTTGATATTGATCACGCTGCGGCTCACATCCACACTGTACTCTTTCCAGCCCCAGTCACTGGTGTTTGCCCATCGACAAAGCGTACCCCAGACACCATCCTGTCGACAGCGACGGGTTACTGTCTCCGTTCTTTCCTCCATAAGCGCGCTCAGATTTGTTTTTACCGCGAGCCGGGTCTGTAACTGGCTGACTGCCGGAAAACTGATTTTTACAGTGAAACCTTCATCCTCCAGGCGGGAATTGATGCGTCCGGCAATATTTTCTGTGGCATACAGTGCCGTACCACGAAAACCTGTTTCAATACCCCTGACGATTTTCTCCAGCTCAGGCCGGAACTGTGCTTCGGCTTCACGGTGCAGGCTGGTCACAGTCGATTCGATTTGCGTCATCAGTTCAAGGGCTTCCCTGCGATCACTGAATTTTATTTCGGGGCTGTCCGGGGCAAAATCTCGTTTCCTGTAATCCTCCCGGCCCGGGTAGTTGATACCGGACCATTGAGAAATCATTCCCCATAATCCGGACCGGGACCTTCGTTGTTCTGCGTCTTCTTCCTCCAGCATTTGCTGTTCTTTGCGTTTACCGGTTCTGAAATAGTCATTCAGCTCCTCTTCCAGTGAGGTGCAGACCCCCGTGAGTAATTCCCGGGTTCTGGCATCGATCTCCTCCATGGCCATTCTGACATCAGCGGTCACCTGCTCCTGACAGTCCGCGATTTCCCGGATATCCGCAAGCAGGCTGGTGATATGCGACTGCAGTGACTGAATGCTTTGCTGTAGCCCCTGATGGCGTAATGACAGATATTCGCTGACATTTTCCGCATTCTGCATCAGTTTTGCGGCGGCAGAATCAACCGCCAGTGCCGCCGCTCTGGAATGGGAGCTCTGTATGACTTCCGTTATCAGTTGATCGATAAGTGAACCTTCCCACAGGTCTGTCGCCCCTTCGGTTGCCATTTCACTGTCTTTACAGACGTATTCTTTTTTCATGCGACCGAAGGCTTCCCTGACAAAATCATCGACCCAGGCTTCATCAACAGGAAGGGTTCCGTTTTTCCGTAACTCATGAAGCGCACGGTTAGCCAGGTACGCCTGACGTGATGAGCCTGGATAAACGCGGGAGGCGGGCAGCACATCACTGTTCAGCATTGCCGGAACTTTCTGGCGTACGGCATCTGCCCCATCGCCATTGCGGTCTTTCTCATCAAATTTATTGACCAGCACAAACAGGCGGCCGGCTGATACGTCAGCAATGGCATTAAGCTCTTTACGGACGTCTTCATCCGCTTTTGAGTTCATCTGGGTGTAATCCATCACCGCCAGCACCGCAGAGGCTTTCTGCAGTTGATCCCGCATCATCACTTCCATCTGCGGTTGTCCGGCCTCATTAGGGCCGGGGGTATCCAGCAGTGTGAGTGTTCCCTGGCATGCATCCATCCCCACCAGATGGCTGAATTCCACGTCGATCACCGGCAGTTTCTGCACTTCTGCGTATTCATCAAAAGGAAACTCACTCCCCATTGCCGCAGCAAGGCGAACCAGATCGTTTAACGATGCCAGTCCGGTAAAGATTTCCTCCTCCCCGTGGTATTCATTTTTGAGCCAGCCATCATTTGCCAGAATATCCAGCAGTTCGCAGGTATCCCCGGTTTGCTGCAGGGTCTGTGCGACTTGCTGTCCTGCCGGGGTGTCGAGTTTTTGTTGCAGTGTGCTTAATAAATTGCGGACGGGCTGAATATGTTCCAGATGGAGGACCGGCTCAGTTTTTCCGGGAACGTGGCGGATGAGCGTCGGTACAGAGGTCATGGGGCGGTTACGGTTAGGCAGAATTTCCTGCCCCACAATGGCGTTGATGGTAGTTGATTTACCTGCTTTCATCGTGCCGACAACAGCCAGCACCATCTCCCTGCGGGCGGTTTTGATTTGTTCGCCCTCCAACTCCTCAATTCTTTTCAGTGCTTTCTGTTTATCAAAAAGCAGTCTGTTTTCGTTCTTACTGTCAGATAACACATCCGGTTCATCAACCATTTGCCGGAGCAGATTAATGTTCAGTTGCAAAAGTCGGTCGGCTTCATCACAAAGCAGGGCGATGTTCTTTTCGTGCATTATTTAACCTTCCTGAGACGCATTTTCATGACAACCACGGAGGAGGTCATTTACCACAAACGATCGTTTATAACGATCGATATGATAGTAACGATCGATTCATTCTATTAACTTGAGAAACACAACGCAAGGGGACAACCCGGGTATGGCTGTGTTTGCATTGTGTTTTCATGGAGTTAAAAATCTGTAACGAGAGTCTGGTGCATCACCACCGGGTTCAGAAGAAAATCCAGTTCCATACCGCGCGGGCAACAGAGACCACGGTGTCACGAACAGCGCGCAGGGCCGTACGGACAACAGAGGCAACACAGACGCTCTCCGCTGTGTCAAATATCCGGTCCACCGCACCGGTAAACTGTTCACGGGCCTGAGACCGGACAGATTCCGTGCGCAGCTCGTCCTGCAGTCGGGTCATCAGGGGACTGGCGGCATGGTCGGGAAGTGCTGTCATGAGCGCACTGACCAGCGTATCCAGTTCCCAGCCGGTGCGGGCCGATACGGCAACAACCGGATGTACGGGCCGGAACAGACGGAATACCGCCTCCGTTTTCTCCCGAATGTTCTGTGCCTGTGCGGGAGAAGGCTGAATGCCGGCCATATCCCATTCATGGCAGGGCTCCGTTTTGTCGGCCTGCGTCACCACAAACAGCACCTGCTGATGTCCCCGGTGCAGGATGTGTCGCCAGAAATACTCATCCACAGACAGGGCACGGTCATCGGTTTTAATCAGCCACAGTACCAGGTCAAGTTCAGGCAGAATGTCACGGTACAGGGCTTCATACTCTGCATCCCTGTCCCGGCTCTCGCCCACCCCGGGCAGGTCAGTGATAACCATGCTGTGACCATGTCCACTCAGACGGAAGCGCCGCACTTCCCGGGTGCCGGCGTGAACATCACTGACCGGGGTGACCTCCCCCTGAAACAGTGCATTACAGAGTGAGGATTTACCGGCCCCGCTTTTACCCATAATGCCAATCACGGGTTCGTGACTGGTGAGTTTGCGCAGATGTTCCAGGATGTGACGGGAAAGTGAGTAAGGCAGGGAAGAAAGTGGTTTTTCAATTGCCTCAATGGCATCAGACGGATTCATACATGTATTCCCGGTGAAAAAAGACAAAACCCCGCGCACCGGAAAGGTGGCGGGGGATTCACGGAGATAATATCTGTCTGAAATTATTTAGAATGCACCTGGTGCACTGCAAAGGAAAGGCAATATTCCGTTCCTCCTCCTTGTCGTGAATACCCCAGGTATCTCACAATGTACACCGACTTACTCCGGGGCTGCCTGAACCACAAGATTGCTGTAGAATTGCCTCCAATGATTCAGGTCCAAACCAGGAAAATGGATTAAAAATGACAAGTATTCAACAACGAGCAGAACTGCACCGCCAGATATGGCAAATTGCCAATGATGTCAGAGGTTCTGTTGACGGATGGGATTTTAAGCAATACGTTCTGGGCGCACTTTTCTACCGCTTCATCAGTGAGAATTTTTCCAGCTATATTGAAGCCGGTGATGACAGTATCTGTTATGCGAAACTGGATGACAGCGTAATTACTGATGACATTAAAGACGATGCCATCAAAACTAAAGGCTACTTCATCTACCCAAGTCAGCTTTTCTGCAACGTAGCGGCGAAAGCAAATACCAATGACAGACTGAATGCAGATTTAAACAGTATCTTCGTTGCTATCGAAAGCTCTGCTTACGGTTACCCTTCAGAAGCTGACATCAAAGGTTTGTTTGCTGATTTCGATACCACCAGTAACCGCCTGGGTAACACCGTTAAGGATAAAAATGCCCGCCTGGCTGCGGTTCTGAAAGGGGTTGAAGGGTTAAAGCTTGGCGACTTTAACGAACATCAGATTGACCTGTTCGGCGATGCCTATGAGTTCCTGATTTCTAACTATGCGGCAAATGCCGGTAAGTCAGGCGGTGAGTTCTTTACACCGCAGCACGTCTCCAGGCTGATTGCACAACTGGCTATGCACGGGCAGACCAGCGTTAACAAAATCTACGACCCGGCAGCGGGTTCCGGCTCACTGTTGTTGCAGGCGAAAAAACAGTTTGATAACCACATCATCGAAGAAGGCTTTTTCGGTCAGGAAATCAACCATACGACCTATAACCTGGCGCGTATGAACATGTTTTTGCACAACATCAACTACGACAAGTTTGATATCAAGCTGGGTAATACACTGACTGAGCCACACTTCAGAGATGAAAAACCGTTTGATGCCATCGTTTCTAACCCGCCGTATTCGGTGAAATGGATTGGCAGCGATGACCCGACGCTGATTAACGATGAACGTTTTGCCCCGGCTGGCGTTCTGGCCCCCAAATCAAAAGCTGACTTCGCCTTTGTACTACATGCGCTGAACTATCTTTCTGCCAAAGGTCGCGCCGCGATTGTCTGCTTCCCGGGTATTTTTTACCGTGGCGGCGCGGAGCAGAAAATCCGTCAGTATCTGGTCGATAATAACTATGTCGAAACCGTGATTTCACTGGCACCGAACCTGTTCTTTGGCACCACCATTGCCGTCAATATTCTGGTGCTGTCTAAACATAAAACGGATACCAAAGTTCAGTTTATTGACGCCAGCGAACTGTTCAAAAAAGAGACTAATAACAACATCCTGACCGATGCTCATATCGAACAGATTATGCAGGTATTTGCCGGCAAGGAAGATGTTGCTCATCTGGCGAAATCTGTCACGTTTGAGACTGTTGTCGCGAATGACTATAACCTGTCGGTGAGCAGCTATGTGGAAGCGAAAGATAACCGCGAAGTGGTGGACATTGCTCAGCTCAACGCCGAGCTGAAATCTACTGTCGCCAGGATTGACCAGCTTCGCAGGGATATTGATGCCATCGTCGCTGAAATTGAAGGCGAGGAGCAGGAGGCATGAGTAGCGTGAACTTCTTGGAAAAGCTGTTGGATGGCGTTGAGGTCGAGTGGAAGACACTTGGGCAAACTTGCAAAATTGAAACAGGAAAGCTTAATGCGAATGCGGCTGTTGATGATGGAGAGTATATGTTCTTCACGACAGCCAAAGAGACAAGCAAAATTGATAAATTCCGCTGGGATACAGAGGCATTGCTGATTGCAGGCAATGCGAATGTTGGTGAGGTGAAGCATTACATCGGCAAGTTTGAGGCTTATCAGCGCACCTATGTTCTGACAAATTTCGACGAAAATGTAAGTGTTAGATTTTTGTATTTTGTGCTTAGCCATAGCCTGAAGAAATATCTCGAGGAAAGAACAAATAGCGCGGCAATGACATATATCGTGCTATCAACCTTAGAGAATTTCCCTATCCCCATCCCCTGCCCAGGCAACCCCCAAAAATCCCTTGCCATCCAGTCTGAAATCGTTCGGATTCTGGACAAATTTACTGCACTTACCGCTGAGCTTACCGCTGAGCTTAACATGCGTAAAAAACAGTATAACTACTATCGCGACCAGTTGTTGAGTTTTAAAGAGGGTGAGGTTGAGTGGAAGACTTTGGGGGAAATTGGAGATTTTACATATGGATATGCAGCCAAAGCCATGGATTCAGGAGATGCCCGTTTCGTGAGAATTACTGACATAAATAAAGACGGGAAGCTATCGAAAGAAAACCCAATGTACGTTGAATTAAATGAGGAAAATGAGAAATATACCTTAGACAAAAATGATTTACTCATGGCAAGAACTGGGGCAACCTTTGGTAAAACAATGATTTTTGAAGAAGATTATCCAGCAGTATACGCTGGTTTTTTAATAAAGTTGAATCTAAATAAAACGATTATTAATGCCAAATATTACTGGCACTTTGCACAAAGTGATTTTTTTTGGGAACAGGCTAATAAATTAGTATCTGGTGGTGGGCAACCACAGTTTAATGCTAATGCACTGAAACAAGTCAGAGTACCTATTCCATACCCATCTCACCCTCAAAAATCTTTAGACGAACAGGGGCGTATTGTGGATATTCTGGATAAGTTTGATGCAATCGCAGCTTCCATCACCGAAGGTCTCCCGCGTGAAATCGAGTTACGTCAAAAACAATACGAATACTATCGTGATTTACTGCTCAGTTTCCCAAAACCTGAAACTGTCAGTAAATAATTGACCATTGCTACCGACCGGGCCTCCTTAACATCCGGTCAGTATATAGACTATTTTTTACGCGCCGGAAGTCACTCTTAACGCCCTTCCGGCTCTTGCCAGGCGGCACAAAGGATGCGCTATGACTCATCAAACACACACCATTGCTGAATCCAATGACTTTATCGTCCTTGATAAGTACATCAAAGCTGAGCCAACAGGCGACAGCTACCAGAGCGAATCGGACCTGGAACGTGAACTGATTCAGGACCTGCGGAATCAGGGTTATGAATTTATTTCCGTAAAATCACAGTCGGCAATGCTGTCTAATGTTCGGGAACAGCTTCAGAGCCTCAATGGTGTGATGTTTAATGACAGCGAGTGGCGGCGTTTCACGGAGCAGTTTCTGGATAATCCGAGCGATGGCATCCTGGATAAAACCCGTAAAATTCATATCGACTACATCTGCGACTTTATTTTTGACGACGGGCGTCTTGAGAACATCTATTTGATAGATAAAAAGAATCTCATGCGCAATAAGGTGCAGATTATCCAGCAGTTTGAACAGACGGGTTCTCATGCTAACCGTTATGACGTCACGATCCTGGTTAATGGCTTGCCTCTGGTGCAAATCGAACTGAAAAAACGCGGCGTGGCGATTCGTGAGGCTTTCAACCAGATACATCGTTACAGTAAAGAGAGTTTTAACAGCGAAAATTCCCTGTTTAAGTATCTGCAACTGTTTGTCATTTCTAACGGCACCGATACCCGTTATTTTGCCAACACAACAAAGCGCGATAAAAACAGTTTTGACTTCACCATGAACTGGGCGAAATCAGACAACACGCTGATTAAAGACCTCAAAGATTTTACCGCTACCTTTTTCCAGAAACATACTCTGCTTAATGTTCTGGTGAACTACAGCGTTTTTGACAGCAGTCAGACGCTACTGGTGATGCGACCGTACCAGATTGCAGCTACCGAACGAATTTTATGGAAAATCAACAGTTCCTATAAAGCGAAAAACTGGTCCACTCCCGAAAGTGGTGGCTTTATCTGGCACACCACCGGTTCCGGTAAAACACTGACCAGCTTTAAAGCCGCGCGTCTGGCAACAGAACTGGACTTTATTGATAAAGTCTTCTTCGTGGTCGACAGAAAAGACCTCGATTACCAGACGATGAAGGAATATCAGCGTTTTTCGCCAGACAGCGTCAACGGCTCGGAAAATACCGCAGGCCTTAAACGAAATCTGGATAAGGACGATAACAAAATTATCGTCACTACTATTCAGAAACTCAATAACCTGATGAAAGCAGAAAGCGACCTGCCTGTATATAATCAGCAAGTGGTGTTTATATTTGATGAATGCCACCGCAGCCAGTTTGGAGAAGCGCAGAAAAATCTGAAGAAGAAATTCAAACGCTATTATCAGTTTGGTTTTACCGGCACCCCTATTTTCCGGGAAAACGCCTTAGGCTCAGAAACAACCGCCAGCGTATTTGGTCGTGAATTGCATTCGTATGTAATTACCGATGCGATTCGTGACGAAAAAGTGCTCAAATTCAAGGTGGACTACAACGATGTGCGGCCACAGTTTAAGTCTTTAGAGACAGAAACTGACGAGAAAAAACTAAGTGCGGCTGAAAATCAGCAGGCGTTTCTTCATCCCATGCGTATTCAGGAAATCACGCAATATATTCTGAATAATTTCCGCCAGAAAACCCACCGTACCTTCCCTGGCTCAAAAGGTTTTAATGCTATGTTGGCAGTGAGCAGCGTGGATGCCGCGAAAGCCTATTATGCGACGTTTGAACGGTTACAAGAAGAAGCCGCTAATAAATCGGCTACCTATAAACCGCTGCGTATTGCGACAATCTTCTCCTTTGCCGCCAATGAAGAACAAAATGCCATTGGTGAAATTTCCGATGAAACTTTTGATACCAGCGCAATGGACAGCAGTGCTAAAGAGTTTCTGGACGCTGCAATTCGTGAATATAACAGCCATTTTAAAACTAACTTTAGCACCGACAATAACGGTTTTCAGAACTACTATCGTGATTTAGCCCAACGGGTTAAAAATCAGGATATCGATCTGTTAATTGTCGTGGGAATGTTTTTAACCGGCTTCGATGCTCCAACATTAAACACGCTATTCGTCGATAAAAACTTGCGTTTTCACGGCCTGATGCAGGCATTCTCCCGCACCAACCGCATTTATGACGCGACTAAAACCTTCGGTAATATTGTCACGTTCCGGGATCTGGAACGCTCAACCATTGATGCCATAACGCTGTTTGGTGACAAAAATACCAAAAATGTGGTTTTAGAAAAGAGTTATGCAGAGTATATGGAAGGCTTTACTGATGCTGCCACTGGTGAAGCTAAACGCGGCTTCATGACAGTAGTTTCAGAACTGGAACAACGGTTCCCTGACCCTGCCAGTATTGAAAGTGAAAAAAAGAAGAAAGACTTCGTTAAACTGTTTGGCGAATACCTGCGTGCCGAGAACATCCTGCAAAACTATGATGAATTTGCCACGCTAAAAGCCCTGCAACAAATCGATCTTAGCGATCCTGTTGCGGTAGAAAAATTCAAAGCAGAACATTATGTGGATGATGAAAAGTTCGCTGAATTGCAAACAATTCGTCTCCCTGCTGATCGCAAGATTCAGGATTATCGTTCTGCCTATAACGATATTCGCGACTGGCAGCGCCGTGAGAAAGAAGCTGAGAAAAAAGAGAAATCAACCACTGACTGGGATGACGTAGTTTTTGAGGTCGATTTGCTGAAGTCTCAGGAAATAAACCTGGATTATATCCTTGGACTGATTTTCGAACACAACAGACAAAATAAAGGCAAGGGCGAAATGATCGAAGAGGTCAAACGCTTAATTCGTTCAAGCCTGGGGAACCGGGCGAAAGAGGGCCTGGTGGTCGATTTTATTCAGCAAACGAACCTGGATGATTTACCAGACAAAGCCAGTATCATTGAGGCATTCTTTACGTTTGCTCAACGCGAACAGCAACGTGAAGCAGAAGCCTTGATCAAAGAAGAAAATCTCAATGAAGAGGCGGCGAAACGCTATATTCGCACATCTTTAAAACGCGAATACGCCACCGAAAATGGCACGGAATTAAACGAGACACTGCCCAGACTCAGTCCTTTAAATCCGCAATATAAAACGAAAAAACAGACTGTTTTTCAAAAAATTAGCGCATTTATTGAAAAATTTAAGGGGGTGGGTGGAAAGATTTAGTAGTAACAAAAGGAACAACTACTGACCGTTTGCCCAACCAACTCAGATAAAATGTCAGCAACGTTATTAAAGGATATTTACCAGGGCAAAGAAATCGTCGTAAAATTATTCAACAAATAATTTAACTGTACTTGCTCAATTTGCAGGTAATGACTCCAACTTATTGATAGTGTTTTATGTTCAGATAATGCCCGATGACTTTGTCATGCAGCTCCACCGATTTTGAGAACGACAGCGACTTCCGTCCCAGCCGTGCCAGGTGCTGCCTCAGATTCAGGTTATGCCGCTCAATTCGCTGCGTATATCGCTTGCTGATTACGTGCAGCTTTCCCTTCAGGCGGGATTCATACAGCGGCCAGCCATCCGTCATCCATATCACCACGTCAAAGGGTGACAGCAGGCTCATAAGACGCCCCAGCGTCGCCATAGTGCGTTCACCGAATACGTGCGCAACAACCGTCTTCCGGAGCCTGTCATACGCGTAAAACAGCCAGCGCTGGCGCGATTTAGCCCCGACATAGCCCCACTGTTCGTCCATTTCCGCGCAGACGATGACGTCACTGCCCGGCTGTATGCGCGAGGTTACCGACTGCGGCCTGAGTTTTTTAAATGGCGGAAAATCGTGTTGAGGCCAACGCCCATAATGCGGGCGGTTGCCCGGCATCCAACGCCATTCATGGCCATATCAATGATTTTCTGGTGCGTACCGGGTTGAGAAGCGGTGTAAGTGAACTGCAGTTGCCATGTTTTACGGCAGTGAGAGCAGAGATAGCGCTGATGTCCGGCAGTGCTTTTGCCGTTACGCACCACCCCGTCAGTAGCTGAACAGGAGGGGCAGCTGATAGAAACAGAAGCCACAGGAGCACCTCAAAAACACCATCATACACTAAATCAGTAAGTTGGCAGCATCACCCAAGCTTTCGCAATGGTAAATTTTGATCCAGTAAGCACGGTTTTGGCCTTTTCGCCATTCTGTTGGCTCGGTTATTAGCATCAACAGCTTTGTAATAGCGTCTGCCCCGATTACGCTGAACTTCACGTGAGATCGTCGAAGGACTGCGATTCAGCGCAGTAGCTATCGCACGAATGCTCATTTTGGCTGACAAACCAGCTCGTATCTCCTCGCGCTCAGACAGTGTCAGGTGAGCTATAGCCCGCTTACGCTCATGGGGTTTTATGCCGCCAGTATCCCTTAACATAGTGAAGATCGTTCCGGGTTTTGAACCCAGGATATTCGCTATTTCACTGAAGCCTGTTCCGTTCTTCCATAGTTCAAAAACAGAGGCTTTTTCCTCTGCTGTAAATGTTCGTCTCATTCAAAAAACCTCCGCAACCCCATGTTTTCACATAACTGTTGCGTTGACCAATTGAATCTACAGCGGCGTACTTCGCAAAGCTGTCCGACTGAGGTACGCCTTTATCCGTGACAACTCCTGTTGCTGGCCTGTTCGCCTGCTCTGTCGGGTGCTGGATGTTCATCCCAGTGGTTTTTACGCCTGGCTTCAGCAGCCGCATTCACAACGCCATCAGGCAGACCTGAGACTGACAGGACAGATTAAACAGTTCTGGCTGGAATCGGGATGCGTCTATGGTTATCGCAAAATCCATCTGGATCTGCGTGACAGCGGGCAACAGTGCGGAGTAAACAGAGTCTGGAGACTGATGAAACGTGTCGGAATAAAGGCTCAGGTCGGATACCGAAGCCCGCGGGCACGTAAAGGCGAGGCCAGTATCGTGTCACCCAACAGGCTCCAGCGACAGTTCAATCCGGATGCTCCTGATGAGCGTTGGGTAACGGACATAACCTACATCAGGACCCACGAAGGCTGGCTGTATCTTGCCGTTGTTGTTGATCTGTTCTCACGCAAAATTATCGGCTGGTCCATGCAATCCCGGATGACAAAGGACATTGTCCTGAACGCACTGCTGATGGCTGTATGGCGGCGTAATCCCGAAAAACAGGTGCTGGTTCATTCGGATCAGGGCAGTCAGTACACAAGCCATGAGTGGCAGTCGTTCCTGAAATCACACGGCCTGGAGGGTAGCATGAGCCGTCGCGGTAACTGCCATGATAATGCGGTTGCAGAAAGTTTTTTCCAGTTGTTGAAACGTGAACGGATAAAGAAAAAGATCTACGGAACGCGGGAAGAAGCCCGCAGTGATATTTTTGATTACATCGAAATGTTTTATAACAGTAAGCGTCGGCATGGTTCCAGCGAACAGATGTCACCGACAGAATATGAAAACCAGTATTATCAACGGCTCGGAAGTGTCTAGATTATCCGTGGCGATTCAGGGTTACCTGATGATGAAGTCTCTTGATCAGGAGATCTGATCAAGAGACAGAGCCTAGCAGAGAGTTTTCTGTGCACAAAAAATGGGCGCAATAAAGCGCCCAAACAACAGAGTTTTAAAATAAATAAAATGGTAATAAATAACATGAAGTTAAATTAAGAAGAGGCAATTTAATTGCCTCTTCAACGGTAGCATGAGGGTGCTACCTATATGCGGGCAGTGACATCACTCCCTTCCCACATATTCTCACCTACCAAAATTAGAATTGGTAGGTCATACCAACAGCAACGATGTCATCAGTGCTTACACCGAGTGTTTTAGTGAAGTCATTTTTGTCAAGCAGGTTGATTTTGTAATCAACGAAAGTAGACATATTTTTGTTGAAGTAATAGGTTGCACCTACATCAACATATTTGACTAAGTCCTGATCGCCCCATACTCCAAGATCCTTACCTTTAGATTGCAGGTAAGCAACGGACGGACGCAGACCGAAATCGAACTGATATTGTGCAACAGCTTCGAAGTTTTGGGCTTTATTAGCAACGAAGTGATCAGCAAATACAGTCATATTCTGGGTTTCAGAATAGGTAGTGGCCAGGTAAATGTTGTTAGCGTCATATTTCAGACCTGCGGCCCAAACTTCTGCATTTTTACCGGAAGCAAATACTTCAGGAAGAACTTTCCCTGCATTAACTTGAGTGTCGGTACGATCAGATTTCGCATAAGTTGCACCGATACCGAATCCTTCGTATTCATAGGTAGCAGAGAAACCGAAGCCATCACCGTTACCTTCAGTGTAGTTATCGAAATCGCTACGATCGTTTTTGCCTTGGTACTGAGCAGCAAAGTTCAGACCATCAACCAGACCAAAGAAGTCGTTGTTACGATAGGTTGCAACACCAGTTGCACGTTGAGTCATGAACACGTCGGTTTGAGTCCAAGTGTCACCACCGAATTCTGGCAGGACGTCAGTCCACGCACCGATGTCGTATGCTACACCGTAGTTACGGCCGTAATCGATGGAGCCGTAGTCACCGAATTTCAGGCCAGCGAAGGCAAGACGGGTTTTATCTTTGGAGGAACCTTGAGATTCAGCGCGGTTGCCTTTGAATTCATATTCCCACTGACCGAAACCAGTCAGTTGATCGTTGATTTGGGTTTCACCTTTGAAGCCAAGACGGGCATAAGTAGTATCACCATCATCTGCATCATTAGAGGAGAAGTAGTGCTTAGCATTAACTTTTCCGTACAGATCGAGTTTATTACTGTCTTTGTTATAGATTTCTGCAGCTTGAGCAGACGTTGCCATCAGAACAGATACTGCAACCGCAGAGAGTGCCACTGTAATTTTTTTCATTTTTTTTGCCTTTTAAGTTGAACTTTTCAATAGAAAAGAAGTCACTGCGAGCTAATGTTTATCTTTTATGAATCTACTTTTCAAGTTTGCACATCTATATAGAGATATTATTTGTGATCAAGGTCACAAATAATATCACCATAAAATTAATGGATTATTAGGGAAGGTGCGAATAAGCAGGTCATTTCTTCCCAAGCTGACTCGCTGATTAAAATTTCGCGGATCTGGGCCGATTTTTTTCCCGCAAACACATCGAATCGGCCTATTTAGGCTATTTTTTCCACCATTTCTGGCGTTATTTCCGGTTTTTACTGAGATCTCTCCCACTGACGTATCATTTGGTCCACCCGAAACAGGTTGGCCAGGGTGAATAACATCGCCAGTTGGTTATCGTTTTTCAGCAGCCCCTTGTATCTGGCTTTCACGAAGCCGAACTGCCGCTTGATGATGCGAAACGGGTGCTCCACCCTGGCACGGATGCTGGCTTTCATGTATTCGATGTTGATGGCCGTTTTGTTCTTGCGCGGATTCTGCTTCAAGGTTTTTACCTTGCCGGGACGCTCGGCGATCAGCCAGTCCACATCCACCTCGGCCAGCTCCTCGCGCTGTGGCGCTCCTTGGTAGCCGGCATCGGCTGAGACAAATTGCTCCTCTCCATGAAGCAGATTACCCAGCTGATTGAGGTCATGCTCGTTGGCCGCGGTGGTGACCAGGCTGTGGGTCAGGCCACTCTTGGCATCGACACCAATGTGGGCCTTCATGCCAAAGTGCCACTGATTGCCTTTCTTGGTCTGATGCATCTCCGGATCGCGTTGCTGCTCTTTGTTCCTGGTAGAGCTGGGTGCCTCAATGATGGTGGCATCGACCAAGGTGCCTTGAGTCATCATGACGCCTGCTTCGGCCAGCCAGCGATTGATGGTCTTGAACAATTGGCGGGCCAGTTGATGCTGCTCCAGCAGGTGGCGGAAATTCATGATGGTGGTGCGGTCCGGCAGGGCGCTATCCAGGGATAATCGGGCAAACAGGCGCATGGAGGCGATTTCGTACAGGGCATCTTCCATGACACCGTCGCTCAGGTTGTACCAATGCTGCATGCAGTGAATACGCAGCATGGTCTCCAGCGGATAGGGCCGTCGGCCATTGCCCGCCTTGGGATAAAACGGCTCGATGACAGCGGTCATATTCTGCCATGGCAGAATCTGCTCCATGCGGGAGAGGAAAATCTCTTTTCGGGTCTGACGGCGCTTAGTGCTGAATTCACTATCGGCGAAGGTGAGTTGATGGCTCATGATGTCCCTCTGGGATGCGCTCCGGATGAATATGATGATCTCATATCAGGAACTTGTTCGCACCTTCCCAAGAGAACGCAACAGCGCACTTGCTTTGCCACAGTTGAATTTTGTGCCGTAACGATGTGCAAGCATGTAAGCATAAGGAGTCAAGGTATAGCGTGTTACTTAGTTACTCGGATTAACAATCCCAACGTACAGAGCGGCGGATTTAGAGAGTCAGCGCAGTCCCTGCTCCGGCAGTCAGTGGCAGGCGGCGTACTGAAGCAAACCATTATCGATACCGGCATCGGCGATACCATCGGCATGCTGATGTCACACGGCAATATTTCTCCCTACATCATGGCGTGGTTGATAACCGTGCTGATCCGTCTGGCAACGGGTCAGGGCGTGGTCTCAGCCATGACGGCGGCGGGGATTATTAGCGCAGCAATCCTCGACCCGGCAACCGGTCAACTGGTGGGCGTCGACCCGGCGTTGCTGGTGCTGGCAACAGCGGCTGGCTCCAACACGCTGACCCATATCAACGATGCTTCGTTCTGGCTGTTCAAAGGCTACTTTGATCTGTCGGTGAAGGATACGCTGAAAACCTGGGGTCTGCTGGAGCTGGTAAACTCCGTGGTTGGCCTGATAATCGTGTTGATCATCAGCATGATTGCATAACGTTGATACCGCTCTGGCCCACAGCGCCAGAGCGGTTTTCCATCCTGCCTCAACAATCCTCAATAATCAGATATACCGCCTTCACCGGACCATGCACCCCAACCACCTTGATAAGCTCAATATCCGCCGTCGAGCTGGGTCCACTGATGATATTAATGCACGATGGCATACGCTCACCGGCCTGTGCTTTCTGATGCAGTTTTTCTGCCAGCTGCGCCACGCGCGGCAGGATGGTGCTTTTACGCAGCACGAAAATAGAGGACTCCGGCAACAGGCTCAGGGAGCGCCCGCGCTCCGGTGCGGAAAACAGCACCACGCCGCCGGACTCGGTCAGGCCATATTCGGCATACACCACGCCGACTTTCGCCTGCTCGGCCTGGGTAATATTTTCGCTAC
Organism: Escherichia sp. SCLE84; assembly: GCF_012584495.1. Taxonomy (NCBI): domain Bacteria; kingdom Pseudomonadati; phylum Pseudomonadota; class Gammaproteobacteria; order Enterobacterales; family Enterobacteriaceae; genus Escherichia; species Escherichia sp. SCLE84. The sequence continues at coordinate 1,185,564 of NZ_CP051430.1, forward strand.
CACGCGCCGGATCCCAGACCACGGCGTTGCATTCCTGCTGCAAGCGTTCGGTGATGCCCAGCTCCACCAGCCGGCTGTCGCCGCTCAGCACCACCGGCTGCTGACCCAATTCTTCGCACAGGCGCAGTGTCGCGTCTGCGGCCTGGTCCTCGCTGGTCAGTTCGCAGCGGGCCAGCATCACTTCGCTGGCAAACTGGATAAACGCAGAGCAGCGCTGCTCGGGGCTAAGCTCGGTCAGGCGCTCGTTGGCATAGTTGTTAACCGGTGCGGCATCCGCTTGCGGTTCGAAGCGCAGCGGGCGACCCAGCGCCTGGGCGATGGTGTTTAAAAACGCGGTACGGTTATCCATTCTTTTTCTCCTGCGCCTGATGTTTCTTAAACCAGCTGCGGAAGCTCTCGCCGTCAGCATCAGGCAGATCGCGCGCCTCCATCCAGTCACCAATCGCGCCAACCTTGAGCGGGGTTTTGCCGCCATTGATAAACCAGCTCGCCGCATGCGCGCCCGCCATCATCCCGACTTTCCACAGCCCCGGATGGCTATTGGCATAGGCGAACATCTTGATCGCCCGTCGCTCGGCTTTCGGCGTAATGCCCTCCTCGGCCATCACCCGGCGATGACGCAGGATCAGTTTTGACAACGGAATACGCACCGGGCAGACGCTGTCACAAGCCGTGCACAAAGAACAGGCGTACGGCAGGTCTTTAAAATCTTTATAGCCGCCGAGCAGCGGAGAAATCACCGCGCCGATAGGGCCGGGATAGATAGAGCCATAGCCGTGCCCGCCGATGTGGCGGTACGCCGGACAGGTGTTCATACAGGCTCCGCAGCGGATGCAGCGCAGCACATCGCGAAACTCTGAGCCCAGCACCTGCGAGCGACCGTTATCGACAATCACCAGATGGAACTCTTCCGGTCCGTCAACGTTGTCCGCATCACGCGGGCCGGTCAGCCAGGTGTTGTAGCCCGTCAGACGTGCGCCCACGGCGCTGCGCGCCAGCATGGTAATCAGCACATCCACCTCGGCAAAGGTCGGCGCGATACGCTCCATGCCCATCACCGCAATGTGCGTTTTCGGTAGCGTGGTGCACATGCGCGCGTTGCCTTCGTTGGTCACCAGACACACCGAGCCGGTTTCCGCCACGGCAAAGTTACAGCCAGTAATACCGATTTCGGCACTGAGGAAATCCTCGCGGATCTTCTGACGAATGAACAAGGTCATAGCTTCCGGGGTTTCCGGGCCGTCGTACCCCAGACGTTCGTTCAGCACGCGGCGGATCTGGTAGCGATCTTTATGAATCGCCGGAACCACGACGTGCGAAGGCGGATCCTGATCCAACTGCAGGATATATTCCCCGAGATCGGTTTCGATCACCTGGATTCCGGCATCCTGCAACACATGGTTGACGCCGATTTCTTCGGTCACCATCGACTTGGACTTCACCACCTTCTGCGCATTTTTACTCTGCGCGACCTGCAAAATGTAGCGAGTGGCATCTTCTTTGGTTTTGGCGAAATAGACGTGTCCGCCGTTTTCCGTCACTTTCTCGGAGAGTTGGTACAGGTAAGCGTCGAGGTTGCTCAGAACGTGATCGCGGATCTGGCTGGCACGATCGCGCCATTCTTCCCAGTGGCCTAACTCATCGACCATTTTTTGCCGATTCGCGCCGATACGCTCCTGCGCATTAGCCACGGCTTTGCGCATAATCGGATCTTCTATCTGCTGACGAATACGCAGTTTAAATTCTACATCGCTGGTTTTTATCGACATCTCTTTCCCCTCAGCGGCTCATCAGCACTTCAGCAATATGCATCACTTTGACCGGCTGGCCTTCCCGTTGCAGTCGACCGCCAATGTTCAGCAGACAGCTAACGTCTGCGCCAATCAAAAATTCCGGCTTTGCGTCCATCAGATGTAATACTTTCTCTTTCACCATCTCACCGGATATCTCGGCCATCTTGACCGAGAACGTCCCGCCAAAGCCGCAACAGGTATCCTGATCGGCAAACGTCAACAGCTCCAGTCCGCGCACGTTTTTCAGCAGCGTAAGCGGCTCTTCCTTCACTCCCAGTTTGCGGGTCAGGCTACAGGAAGGATGATACACAGCGCGGCCCTGCAGGCTGGCACCAACGTCCACCACACCCAGTTTGTTGACGATAAAGGAGGTGAGATCCTGCATACGCGCGGAAACTTTCTCAGCACGCAGCGCCCATTCCGGTTCATCGGCCAGATACGTCGGGTAGCTTTTAACCGCGTAGGTGCAGGAGCCCGCCGGGGAGATAATCGGATCGTCGTTGTCTTCCAGCGCGGCGATCAGGTTTTTCATCCCGGGGATCGCCTCTTTGATGTAACCGCTGTTGATGGCTGGCTGACCGCAACACCCTTGCTTCTCGGGGAAATTAACGCGACAACCCAGTTTTTCCAGCAGCAATACGGAGTCTCGTGCCATCCGTGATTTCAGTGCGTCACCAATACAGGTGACAAAGAAATTTACATTCACAATAACTACTCCATTGCTTCATTTCTGTTTATTGCGCTTGATATCGCGATATCAAACAAATGTTCATTCGTATTTCATGCCCAGTTTTTATGTTTGCTGGTTTTACCAATACCTGGATTCATAGTGTTGGTCGGATCATTTTCCTGATAAAAACGTGCCAAATTTTCCGGCGCTTTATACAGATGGCCGACATTGTGTTCCGCCGGATATTGCGCTCCGCGTTGGCGCAGTAATTCCAGCATCTGTTCTTTTAACGCGTGGGCATCTACGCCTTTTTTAACGATATAATCCTGATGGAATACATGGCACATAAAATGGCCGTAATAGAGTTTATGCACCAACTGACTGTCAATTTCCGCAGGTAAATACTCATACCATTCGGTATCATTGCGGCGTAATGCAATATCCAGCGCGAGAATATCCTCAACCTCGTCAGAATGAACGGCCTGATAACGAATGGCAGCACCCGCGGCGGCAAAACGATGCAGAAACGCCTTACTGCCCTCTTCCGCGGTACAGGTAAAGAACGCGCCCTCGGCCGATTTAAAATAGTCCGTTAACCATGCCTGGGCTTCGGCCACACCCTCGCCGGACATTTTCAACATCAGATGGTGTTCATAGTTATCGCGCCAGGTCTTCATCCGCGCCGGGAGATGGCTCGGGAACAGATGGCTAAAAGCCTGCATCGCGCGGTCAGTAAAGTGCGGGCGAAAGATCTTCACCTTCTCAAGTATGGCCTCGGTACGCCCCTTCAGGTTGAAGAAGAACGGCATTTTGTCCGTGCCAAGTTTGTCGATCATCAGGAAGGTATCTTTGCTGTATTTCTCTGCAATATCATAGATATCGCGGTGCATATACTCCCCAGCAACCGGCAGGTTTGTAAAATTCGCCAGGATGTGGCGGCGAATCTCAGTCAGGACATCAGTCTGATTGGTACCGATATAAAAGACCTGCTGGTTCTTCTCGGCTTCAAAGGTATCCAGACGTACGGCAAACACCGCTAACTTGCCCGCGCAGCCAGAGGATTCAAACAGGCGATCCGGGTCAGCGTTGTAACGTGCTGGCGTGTCGGCATTGATGTCCCGCACGCGGCTAACATAGTCGTGATCGTGCGCGTGACGTCCGTCATGGTTGACGAGCGCGGCTTCAATCACATTGTTATCCAGCCGGGCAAGGATTTGCTCTGGCGTCTGACCTAGCTCAATGCCAAGGTGATTGACCAGCTGCAAGCGTCCCTGTTCATCAATGCGGGCAAACAGCGACATCTCGGTGTAAGCCGGGCCTCGCTGGACCAGAGAACCGCCCGAGTTATTACAGATACCGCCGATAACCGACGCGCCGATGCACGAAGAGCCGATCACCGAATGCGGCTCACGGCCAAACGGCTTCAGCGCCCTTTCCAGCGAGTACAGCGTGGTGCCCGGATAAGCCAGCACCTGCTTGCCCTCATCCAGCACATGCAGACTGTCCAGCCGCAGCGTGCTGATAATGACGATCTCGCGGTCGTAGTCATTACCATTTGGCGTCGAACCCTCGGTCAGGCCTGTGTTCGACGCCTGCATCAGGATTATTTTATCAGCCTCAACGCAGGCGCTGAGGACTTTCCAGAGTTCAAGCAAAGAGCCGGGGATAACCACCGCCAGAGCATCACCCTGACCCGAGCGGAATCCCTTACGGTAACGCGCAGTTTTTGACGGTTCGGTGAGGATATGAGCAGGGCCAACCAATTGGGTAAGAGTCGTCAAAAAGGTCTTATTATCAGTATGTTTCATGGAGGGCGGCTCTCCGCTCCTTATATCAGGGCCAGTGAAAATGGCTATAAGTTCATTTGTATGACAAAGCAGAATATTCCCTCAATCAATATCCACATGCAATACCCCATTTTATTTCTTTCGGTACCGCTCACATTTTTTAATGAAATTACCACCGCCATATAATTCATACCTCGCCCTTTGAGGGGATGCCAAAACACTTATTTATTGCAAAGATCATCCCATACCTATTAATGATTAACTCTAATGGGTGTTGTAATATTTAGTGGTTATTCATATTTAATAAAAAAATAACATTATTTATACAATTATTAACCTTTATAACTTTATTTCACTGAAGCGATTCAGTTAGCATTTTTTATTTTATTATTCAGGTAGCTTCCTTCCCCATAAATATAGCTCAGTCTAAAAAAGTAAATCGGGAATTGTAATGCACGAATATTTAATGTTTGCTCTGGCACTCTCTCCTTTGCTGCTGATGGTATTTTTAATACTGAAATTAAAAATGCCCATCCATTATTCCGTACTGATCTCTTTGGTATTCACCGCTGCACTATCGGCAATATTCTGGGAAATGCCCGTACAAAATTTGAAAGCCGCGATAGGCTATGGTGCACTGAAGGGACTATGGCCGATCGTAATTGTTATCCTCGGCGCTATCTTCAGTTATAACGTCATGCAGGCGACCAAAGCGCTGGATATTCTGCGCGATATTCTCGCCAGCATTAGCGAAGATAAGCGTATTCAGGTGCTGCTGATTTCATGGTGTTTTGGTGGATTTCTTGAAGCCGCTGCGGGCTATGGCACGGCGGTCGCTATTCCGATCGGTATTCTCATTGCGCTGGGATTCAACCCGTTGAAGGCGGCGATTGCTTCCCTCGTAGCAAATACCGTTCCGACCGCATTTGGCGCGGTTGGGATCCCGGTTTCTATTCTGGCAGAGCAGGTTAATCTGCCGGTTTATACCTTAGGCGGAACCATTATTTTGCAGCTCGCGCTGTTTAATATCCTGCTGCCGTTTGTGATTGTCTGCATTATTGGCGGTGGCCTGAAAGCCATTCGCGGCGTATTTCTGATCACGTTGATTTGCGGCATTTCCACGCTGATTCCGCAATATTTTGTCGCCATCCATCTTGGCGCGGAATTACCCGCTTTTGCCGGTAGCCTGGTCAGCCTGTTTGCCGTGGCGATGGTCAGTCGCCTGCGCAAAGGGAAAACCGATCCAGAGTGGCGCATTGAGGTCAGCCATACCCGCGAAACCACGCCGCGCTCGGCAAAAGTGTTGTTCCGCGTGGGCTCTATCTATCTGTTTATTTTTGTGTTTATCCTGCTGTGTTCGCCGCTGTTTCCGACAATAAAAGGCGCGGCATCCCAACTGGCTTCGGTGCTGCATTTCACGTTGGCTGACGGCAAAACGATGGCACTGAAAGTTGAATGGGTGACCACACCAGGGATGCTGATTATCTTTGCGACCATTATCGGCGGTTTTATTCAGGGAGCGTCCGCACGCGGGATGCTGGAAGTATTTATCAAAACGATTTTCCAGCTTAAAAACTCTATCGTGGCAATTATGGCGATCGTCGCGCTGGCCACGGTGATGGATCTCAGCGGGATTATCTCCACACTGGCGCAGTCGATTGTCGATCTGACCGGCAGCTCGTACGTCTTCCTCGCCCCGGTGATTGGCGCGCTGGGCACGTTCGTTACCGGCAGCGATACCAACTCGAACATTCTGTTTGGCAAGCTGCAAACCATAGCTGCCAGCAAGTTACATATCGATCCCAACTGGCTGGCGGCGGCCAATACCTCTGGCGCTACGGGGGGCAAAATGATTTCGCCGCAAAGCATCGCCATCGCGGTTTCTGCCACCAAAATGGACGGTCAGGCCAATCAGATCATGTCTGGCACCATGAAATACTGCTGTGCCTACATTGTGATCCTTGGCCTGAAAGTCGGTCTCTTTTATTACTGGTTTATGGCGTAAGCCATTGTCAACCCCGTCAAATTCGCGGCAATCGTATTTGACGACACAGTGACCAAAAAGGTTTATACCACCCCAGAAACGGAACAAGGCGACAGGCTTTACGATTTGTCGGCGCTGACTAAAATAGCGCCGATGTTTCAAATCGAGGATTGTTGTTATGTTGTTCTGGAAAAAGATGGTGAAGAAGTTCGACGCCTTTTCCGCGTTGATTCCACCACGCTACTTCCGCGTGTAATACCTGGCACTTATTCCTGATGGCGCTTCGCTTATCAGGCCTACATTTCACACTCATTTGTAGGCCTGCGTTTCACGCTCATTTATAGGCCGGATAAGGCGCGAGCCGCATCCGGCAGCAACAGCAGCGTAAAATGCTCACCCCTTTCTCTTACGCAGACCGCATGCTCTTAACACCACCACCCACTGAAGTGGTCAACAAAAACTGGCCACCGCGTTAGAGTTTTTCCAGTATCGGTTTTCTGATTCGTTTGGCGGTAACCCACCGTTATATTCGTGCGGTCTTTGTGCGCTGTAATATCCAACGATATAGTCCGTTATTGCGTGAGCTGCATCGCTGAAGCTTACATAGCCCGTCGCCGGCACCCATTCGTTCTTCAGACTTCTGAAGAAGCGTTCCATTGGGCTGTTATCCCAGCAATTTCCGCGCCGGCTCATACTCTGCCTGATCTGGTATCGCCACAATAACTGCCGGAACTGCCTGCTCGTATAATGACTGCCCTGGACGCCCTTCTAAGAGTCAAGCTGTTATCGGGATACTGTTGATCCGCCTGTTTTGATTGCGCAGTAACGTGTAAACTTCGCGGGAGATATATCGCTTTAGACAGCGTATCGCTTCCATTTTTGTATGTCCTTCGGCTACACGCCTGGCGACATATTCCTTTGTTTTTGCGTCAGTTCGTAAGCGTCCGATGGCGATGATGTGAAGTGCACTATTTGCAGCACGATCTCCACCACGATTAAGTCGGTAACGGTTCGTTTTTCCAGAAGAAACGGGGACCGGGCTGACACCACACAGTGCCGCAAATCCTGATTCTGATCTTAACCGTTGAGGATTGTCTCCGGCAGTGATCAGCAACTGTGAAGCGCTTTCGTATCCGATAGCATTACGTTTAATCAGCTCAGGTGCCAACTCGTCGACAATTGCCGCAATCATGACATCCAGATCAGCGATTTCGTCATGTAACTCGAGATAGCGTCGGGCAAGGGACTTTAATGAAATGCGATAAACGTTGGTTACATTGCGGTATTCACTGGCATCAGGTCTCCAGGAACCCAGGGTCCTGATGAGCTGCATGCGCGTCATATTTCTGAGCTGTTCACGTAATTCATCCGGGGCAGAGATAATATTTGAATGGATAATCTGGAGAGCGACTCTGCGGGCTGATATTGCTGTTTTTCGGCAAGTTTTTAATACCCGCAGGGACTCAATCATGCCATCACGCGTTTTGGGAGTAACTGTCCTGATGCCTGAGAATGCTGCATGAGCGGCACATTCAGCATCAATTGTGTCACTTTTACCCCGTTTGCGTCGCTCCATCCGGTCTGGAGCAGTCACCTCAAGAACCTCTAACCCGGCGTTCTGAAAATAACGAAGCAAACCGGAACCATAGGTACCTGTGCACTCAACACCAATTCGCTTTAATGTCCCAAACGAGGTCATCCATGCCAGCATCTGCCGGTAACCTTGTCGTGTTGTGGAGAAATACTGAGTCCCAAGGACTTTATTGTTCTGATCTACGACAGCGGCAACGTGCAAATCTTTATGTGTATCCACGCCACCCACAACGGCAGCTTTGGTAACTTTATCAACCATGACAGAGCTCCTGTGAGGAAACAGAGTTGAATCTCCAGACAGATAACCCGGACAGGACAGTAACGAGACAAGCCGTCAGGCCCTTCTTGAGTCACGCGCATCGGTGAGGAGATGCCTCGCATGAAGGCGCTTCCGGCAACCGACGGGTCCAGGGCAGGACACAAAAGGTCGATCGCTGTGTGAGTCAGGATGCGGGAAGGTCTTCACTGCATCAGTAATCACACCAATCTGGTTAAACGGCAAACTAAGTGGTGGTAAAGACTGACATCGGCATTATTACTATCGCTGTGGAACATCACCCCGCCGGGCTTACCACGGGTTTCCCATGCCATTTCCAGCGATTTCATGGTGAGCCTGCTGTCCGGCGAGAACGACATGGCCCAGCCCACTGGTTTTCTTGCGAACAGGTCGAGAACAACGGCGAGGTACGCCCAGCGCTTACCCGTCCAGAGTAGAGTAAGAGGCAGGGCGTAGTCGGACTATTTCCCTGCCTCTCCTCCCCGAACCGGACGTGCACCTTTCAGCGCATCCGGCTCTCCATTTAAATGCTGGCGAACGCCATTGCCACTTCTGTAAAGCGCGATGTATACGTGTTTCTGGTCTCCGTCCTCAGATAGGGATTACCTTCGGGTAGCCGCCAGCGGAACAGCTTCTTGCCTTGCCCCACCAACCGGTACAGTATTTCGCCGCTGAGCTTGCCGTGATTGGTTTTACCAAATAAAACCCACGTTTTGCTCTGACCCGGTTTCGGTGATTTACACCACCACCTCATCAGGGAAGCGATACCTGTACGGTATTTGCGGGCCAGCCAGTGAGCCAGCTTCCAGAACACGACACGGTCGATATAACTGAAGACTTTGGCCTTAAAATCAACGAACTGATAGAACATGGCCCAGCCTTTCAGTTTTCGGTTGAGTTGTTCAGCCATATCGACTTTGCTTTCACTGTAGTTGCCTGATAACAGTGCTGTCAGCGATGCGGCGAAGTTTCTGGCTTTCTCCTGCGGGATCGTTGAGACCACTCGCATCTCGCCATAACGACTGCGTTTGCGAATGATCCTGTGCCCCAGAAAGATAAAGCCGTCATTAACATGGGTGATTTTAGTCTTATCCATGTTCAGCCTGAGTTTCAGACTGCCTTCGAGCACACCCCGACACTCCTCCCTGATGGCTTCCGCCTGTGCTTTGGTGCCTTTGACGATGAGGACAAAATCATCGGCATAGCGGCAGTACGCCACCGCGGGTTTCCACTGCCAGTTTTCTCTGACCGCCGTACTTCGGCCCCGTTGGATACTGTTATTCCAGTACCACCGATCTTTTCTGGCTTTCCCGCTCAGGTAGCGCTCATGCAGGTATTGATCGAACTCATTCAGCATGATGTTCGATAATAGCGGCGATATAACACCGCCCTGTGGCACACCTTCACTGGCCGCCCGAAAGAGACCGACATCGATATGTCCCGCCTTGATGGTTTTCCACAGCAGAGTCATGAAACGTGCGTCACTGATCCTGCGGCGTACAGCCTTCATCAGCAGTCGATGATGTACGGTGTCGAAGTAACTGGACAGGTCGCCTTCAATCACCCAGCGTCCCCGGGTTTCACCACAGTCTGTGAGCTGTAATTTCACCGTGCGGATCGCGTGGTGGACACTGCTCTCAGGCCGGAAGCCATATGAGAGCGTATGAAAATCACTCTCCCATATCGGCTCCATCGCCATCAGCATGGCCCGCTGAACAATACGATCCCGCAACGCGGGGATACCCAGTGGTCGCAGTTTGCCGTTGCTTTTAGGGATGTAAACCCGTCTGGCGGGCAAGGGCTGGTAGTGGCCTGAGAGTAATTCATCCCTGAGGATTTGCAGCTCAACAGCCAGTCTGGCCTGTAGCATTGTTTTGTTCACGCCATCAACGCCGGGGGTATGGGCCCCCTTTGATGAAAGCGTGATCCGCGCCGCTTCAGCCAGTCATTCTGGTTGTGTTATCAGACGCAGCAGCCGTTGAATCCGTAGGGACGGATCGGTGGCTGCCCATGTGGCAAGCTTGCGTTGCATTTCGCTGATTATCAAAGGTCTTCACCTCGTTAGGTCAGTTAATTCACGTCGCAAACACATTCAAACTGCTTCCCTTCGCCATGTAATGGGCTTTCCCCATCGCGGACTACTACGGAAGCTCCGCCAGCCAGCGCGTCATCGGAGCCATGCCCCCTTAACATCCGTCGCTGACCTTCCCCGGTTTACCGGCCTGGACTCAGGCATACTGAGGAGGCTGCCCGTCGCACTCTTTATCCTTGCTTGCCGCAAGTTGGCAGAAGTCAGCAATGCAAGCGTGATAGACGCTGCTGCCCCGGTGTTTCGCATACATGTCAAAACACCTTCGACCGGCAGTGCTTACGTATCACTGCCAGTTCCTCCTGCACGGCCTGTCAGATCACGTAGGCCGTGGTGACGTTTTCAACCCACAGAGGCGGATTAACGGGTTCATGTTCTTCAGCCTTTCAGTACTTAACCTTGAGGATCATCTCGGCTTAGTGATCTCGCCTCAATCCCCGTTGTCAGCGGGTTACATCACCCTGCGGGCATGCCGCAGGTCACTGCCGCTCAGGTTCTCCACCGTCACACCCGGTGGGATTGTTGGGTTTCTCATCGTGAGTTACCGGTTCAATATTCCAGACAGACTCGCGGTTCATTTAAGCATCCATGCCCGCCCTGAACTCCGGGCACACCGTAAGTAAAATCAGCCACCCACAACTGGTCAGGACGTTCTGCCACAAACTGACGGTTTACGCGGTCGCCTGCGGCAACGGCTTTCCGGCTGACGGTAGTGCGGACCTTTTTACCCCGGAGAACACCGGCAAGTCCCATAACCGCCATGAGGCGCGCCACTGTACATCTGGCTACCCTGATTCCTTCCCGTAACAACTGACGCCAGACTTTACGCACACCGTATACCTGATGATTCCCATCGTATACGCGCAGTATCTCTTTCTTCAGCCAGTCATCGCGCTGCGCACGGGCACTGCGTTTATCAGGATGATGTCGCTGTTGCTGACAGTGGTAATACGTTGACGGGGCAATATGTAGTTCACTGCATACCGGTCCGACCCCGTACAGCTTACGCAGCTTATCCAGCAGTGGCATCACTTTTTCCAGAGGCGGTCGAACTCCACCTTCGCAAAATAAGCGGAAGCCTGGCGAAGGATATCGTTACTGCGGCGCAGTTCACGATTTTCACGTTCCAGCTCTTTCAGACGCTGACGTTCAGCGGTGGTGAGCCCGCCATCACCGCCTCCGGTATCCCGCTCATGCTGGCGCACCCAGACACGCAGAGTCTCCGGTGTACAGCCAATCTTTGGGGCAATGGAACAAATTGCCGCCCACTGTGAGTCATATTCGCCCTGACTTTCCAGAACCATACGAATCGCCCTCTGACGGACTTCGGGGGAAAAACGAGTATTTTTAGTCATTCTGTTTACCTCTTTCTCAGGGAGTTTAGTCTCCAGGATTCCCGGGGCGGCTCAGGTCACCGATGCCGTGATGGAGCAGGTTGTAGAATGGCAAAACAGACCACTGGATGCTGTTTACCCCATTGTTTATCTTGACTGTATCGTCCTGAAAGTTCGGCAGGACAGTCGCGTCATCAACAAATCGGTGTTCCTGGCACTGGGCATCAATATCGAAGGTCAGAAGGAACTGCTGGGTATGTGGCTGGCCGAAAATGAAGGGGCGAAGTTCTGGCTCAATGTGCTGACTGAACTGAAAAACCGCGGTCTGAACGATATCCTCATCGCCTGTGTGGATGGCCTGAAAGGCTTCCCGGATGCCATCAACACAGTATATCCGAAGGCCCGCATCCAGTTATGCATCGTGCATATGGTGCGCAACAGCCTGCGCTTCGTGTCATGGAAGGACTACAAGGCCGTCACTCGCGACCTGAAAGCGATTTATCAAGCTCCCACGGAAGAGGCAGGTCAGCAGGCACTGGAAGCGTTCGCTGCGGCCTGGGACAGTCGCTATCCTCAGATAAGCCGAAGCTGGCAGGCTAACTGGCCGAATCTTGCCACGTTCTTCGCTTATCCAACGGACATCCGCAAAGTGATCTATACGACGAATGCCATCGAGTCGCTAAACAGCGTGATCCGCCATGCGATCAAAAAGCGTAAAGTGTTCCCGACAGACGACTCGGTGAAAAAAGTGGTGTGGCTGGCAATCCAGTCTGCGTCCCAGAAATGGACGATGCCGTTGAAGGACTGGCGAATGGCAATGAGCCGCTTTATTATCGAGTTCGGTGACCGCCTGGACGGTCACTTCTGAGAAAAGGCATTTACACAGAATCCTAAACAGGCTCCCGTCACGATACCCGGTATCAATCAATGAAGTCCATTTAATTGATGACGTCGAAGTTATGGCATGTGTGACGATGCTGAGAAAGCGCCCTTTTTCAGGTGTTTTTTTAATCTTTTTGGGGTTTAAATTCCTATTGATGAACAACGCTTTCATTTACGGGACAATGACCGGCAACGCTCCCGGTACACCGGGAGCGTTAGTGTTCAGAACCAGGTTTCCATCTGAACGCCAAAATTCCATTCCCCGCCTGCATTAAACCCGCTACCGCCGAAAGCATCATCACTGGCGTAGTTATCCAGTCTGCTGCTCCAGTCCATCCAGGTGGCGAACAGACGCAGTTCCGGACGGCTGAAGAAGTCCCCCAGACCTCCTGCCTTGAGGGTGGGCGCAAACGTCAGCTTGTAAAAACTGCCGTTAACAGCATTGCGGTCCTTATACCCTTCAGGTTTCAGATCCATGTACTGGTAAGTGCCCTCAAACGCCAGCGCAAAATTCTGCGTCACCTCCTTAATCAAGCGGGTGTTCAGGGTCACCCATTCATAACTGTCTCCACGGGCATAGCGATCCTTACTGCCCTGCGCCATGACTGACGGGGCGATATGCCAGCCGTTTCCGAGCGGGGTGGTACCATATGCAGCAAGACGCCAAGTATCCGCATCACTGCGTAGTGCACCGTCAGAGCCAATCCCCTTCACTTCCGCCCCCAGACCATGCCCGTACAGAAGTGCTATTTTCGCCGTTCCCTCACGTAATCCCCAGAAACTGTCATTATGAAGTCCGGCCAACACATGCACACCGTGGCTGGCGGCACTGGCATGGATAAGGTCGCCATTATTGTCCCTGCGGTCATCATTATCCTTTGCCCGCATACCGCTGACCATAAGCTGGAACGGCCCGGCAAAGTGGTTCATGGTAAGGATATAGTTCTGGACGTTGTTATCGATATCCTCCATCTCCCCGAAATTGCGTCCATACAGGGAGAAGTTACTGCGCAGAGTGTCGTTCCATTTCACGTCATAGATACCGCCCCCGGTTCCGCCGAGGAAAACCACGTCCGAGTCCAGCCAGTGGATATCAAAGTTGTCACGATCGAAACGTTTACCCGCCCATACCGTACTGTGCTTCAGCGGCCCGGTGAAGTCCGGCAGATTTCCCAGTTCAGCCACCACCTGGCGGACGTTAAGGTCACTGGAGTTCGCCGACCAGTCGTTATAGGTTTTCTGACCATCCGCCAGCATCACCTTAAACCGGGTGGTGGCCCCGCTTTCGAGCGTCTTTTTGTGCTCAAACACGGTTTCCACATAAGTGTCTCCCTCATTCCCGAGGCGCCCGACCGAGCCACCGGTCTCTCCGGCAGGCGTCAGATACGGACCACTTTTGCTGCCGGATGCGGCATCGTTCATCAGCAGACCCGAGCGGGCATAGCCGTGAAACTCAAAACCACTATTGTCCGCTTTCTTTTCCGGTGGTACGGATACGGTCTGTGGCACAACAGGTTGTGTCGCCGGGGTGGCGGCCAGTTGCTGCACCTGCTGTTCTGTAGCGGTTGCCCGTGATTCAGCCTTCTGAGCACGGGTTTCAGCATCCTGAAGCCGTTTTTCCAGGGCCGCCAGCCGGGCTTCAATACTGTCGGTATTCCCCGCCGCAAAGACCGGGGAACAGGCCAGCAGAATGGCACACGAGAGAAGGTGTTTTTTCATTTTTATATCCTTGTAAAAACAGAGGTATTGTTGACAGCTAAATCGATTTAGTCACCCGCAACAAAAATGACGTGCACAACGGTTACGGGCAGGAAACGGTCAGGGGTGTTTCAGTAAATCCTGGCGACGGGGTAACGCTGTCATGGCACCTTTTGCTGTCGTGGCAAGCGCACCACAGCGCTGGGCCTGTTCGATGACGGATGCGAGTGCCTGCTCACCGGAGGGCATCCCCTCTGCCGCCAGCGCTGCCAGCAGACCTGCCACGAAGGCGTCACCGGCACCGGTCGTGTCCACACTCACCACCGGTGTTGCCGGGAAGTACAGGTTTTTTCCCTGCCAGCGAGCCATCACGCCATCCTTTCCTTGGGTTACCAGCAGCAGTGCCAGGGGATAATGTGATGCCAGAACATCGGTTCCCTTCCGGACATCCTGTTCACCGCTGATAAAGAACAGTTCCTCTTCCGATACCTTTGCCACATCCGCCAGCATGAGCGCCCGGTGCAGACACTCACGCAGTTGCGATGTGCTCTGCCACAGGTCAGTCCGGATGTTGGGGTCAAAGCTGACCCTGCCGCCAGCCTGCCGGATGTTCTCCATGGCCTGAAACGTGGCGCTGCGGCAGGGCTCTGCACTCAGGGCATTGGAGCAGGTATGCAGCCATTCACCGGCACGAAAGGGCGGTAAATCATCAGGGGTAAGGAAAAGGTCTGCCGAAGGGCGCACCATAAATGTGAAGGTTCGTTCACCACCCGGCACCAGCGACACCACCACTGTGGAAGTCCGGTACAGAGGGTCGGTATGCATATACGCCGTGTCCACACCCTCATCAGCCAGGGTTTTGCGCATAAAACGCCCGAAAGGGTCATCCCCCACACACCCGACAAACCCGCTCAGGCCCCCCAGTCGGGCCACGCCCACGGCAACATTGGCAGGCGCACCACCAGGGCACTGCAACAGCGTGCCCGGCTTCTCCGGTAATAAATCCACCACGGCATCACCGAGACCCCATACTTTTACTGTACTCATTCATACTCCATGATTTTCATCAGTCATATTCAGCGGATGACAGACAGCTCAAACATCGCCATATCCGTGGTTCCGGCTGGAATTGGATACCAACCCGCATTCCGGAGCAGGGCAGCGAGGGCAGACACATCGCCGGTCAGGGGATGCAGCAACCTCCCCTGATAATCAAATGCCGCCTCAAGACGTGAGCGGGAAAGATAAAAGCTGCCGGCATCCCCGTTCGGAACCACGACATTACGCCCCTCCCATTTCCGGTCGCTCAGTATCCGCCAGCACCAGCCCTGCTCCCTGATGGTTTCCAGGGCGAATGTCAGGCGGAACAGGTCAGTCTGTACCGACACATCACCAGAGCAGGCCTGCCACAGATACTCCAGCCTGCTGCGGATATCTTTCGCCCCGCTTTCACTCTGCAGGGCTCTGATATGTGCGGGGAAAACGGTGCTGTTTCAGTGCTGTGCTCCGCCAGCGGTTTAGAAACAGGTTTTCCTGGATTTTTGACGCAATCCGGCCATCCCGGCGGGCCAGATGCAGGGCTACCAGCCCGCACCAGGCCAGATGTGCGGCTTTCCCTGATACCAGCTGCCCGCTGGCGATATTGTCACTCATGGCGCTTACTGGCTGCTGATATCAAAAACCGGTGTTTCTCCGGCGATGACCGGGCCGGAGAACAGGGTTATCTCCTGGACACGGTCAGAGTCCGCCACAATCACCGGTGTCAGCGTGGACTGTGCTTTCTGCTGAAGTAACGCAAGGTCAAACCCGATGACGGGGTCACCGGTGCTGATCAGCTGGCCTTCCTGGGCAATACGCCGGAAACCCTCTCCCCTGAGGTCAACTGTGTTAATACCGAAGTGCACGAACAGTTCAGTGCCACTGTCGGTGCGGATGGAAAACGCGTGGTTTGTCTCCAGTATTTTACCGATAGTGCCGCTGACAGGAGCCATCAAGGTATCGCCGCCGGAAGGACGGATAGCAATACCATCCCCCACTATTTTCCCGGCAAACACAGCATCCGGAACCGTGTCCAGAGGGACAATTTCACCGGACAGCGGTGCCATCACGCGGGTGACTTCCGCCGGTTTCTCATTTTCACTTATCAGTTGTTTAATCCTGCCCAGTAATCCCATTGTGCTTTCCTTCATTACGGGTGAACCGAAAGTACTGCCGTCACCGACGGCAGTGGAATTATTTCAGGCCAGCGTCCACAGTGAGCCGTCCGTCAGCACAGCCTCGCCGTGAGCTGCATATAGCGACAACCGGCGGGTTCCGGGCTGCGGGTAAATACGGCTGGACAGGGTGGCATCGCCATCGTTAACGAACACTTCCACCGATGAACGGTCCAGGAAAACCCGTAGCGTCAGATATTCTGCGCCAGGCAGCGCGATACTGCGGTAACCGTCCAGCCCCTCATCCGGGTAGTGACGCCAAAGCACCAGCCGTCCTGCCTGGTTATCCACATACAGCCGGAGCCCGTCTCCCAGGTGGATGCCGTAATGCTCTGCCTGACTGTCGAGGGTATGCCACGTCAGCACCAGTTCCACGGCCTGTGCGTCCTCAGCCAGCAACTGCGTGCCACTGAGCCTTACAGGGTGTAACGGCTGGCACGTCCCGCGAAGGGATTCGGCTTCGCGAACCGGACGCTGACACAGACGACCATGGCGTTCAAAAAGTTCCCTCGGCAGGGTCAGACATCCGGCCCAGGCCTCACGCTTTGTAGGCATCGGGGAGTCCCACATATTCATCCAGGCCATGATGATGCGCCGTCCGTCCTCCGCGACCAGGGACTGCGGGGCATAAAAATCATGACCGTGATCCAGTTCTTCAAATGCCCCGCTCAGGGCAAAGGCGGCCCCCGGCTGCCAGTGACCCGGTAAAACTCCGCTCTGAAAGCGGTTGCGGAACCGGTATCCGCCGGGCGTCATCCCCTGCGGGGAGAACATCAGCCAGTGATGGTCGCCACAGCGGAAAAAGTCCGGACATTCCCACATATAGCTTTCTCCGGCTGCCGACTGCGCTAGAACCCGTTCCTGGCGCCAGTCCCGCAGGGATGTGCCGCGATACAGCAGCACCTGACCGGTGTCAGAGGTATCCCGCGCGCCGATAACCATCCACCAGTATCCCCCTTCCCGCCAGACCTTCGGGTCACGGAAATGCATGATGCCTTCCGGTGGCGTCAGCACGCAGCCCTGTTTCTCAAAGTGAATGCCGTCACGGCTGGTTGCCAGACACTGGACTTCGCGGATGATGCTGTCATCCCCCCGATCCTCCAGACAGAGATGACCGGTGTAGATAAGCGACAGCACGCCGTTGTCGTCCACTGCGCTGCCGGAAAAACAGCCATCCCGGTCATATTCATCACCGGGTGCCAGCGCAACCGGCTCATGCTGCCAGTGCAGCATGTCCGGACTGGTGGCATGTCCCCAGTGCATCGGCCCCTGATGTTCACTTGCCGGATGGTGCTGAAAGAATGCGTGATAGCGACCGCTGAAATAAATAAGCCCGTTCGGATCATTCATCCATCCGGCAGGTGGAGCCAGATGAAAAACCGGGTACCAGGTATCACCACGACGGGCGCGGAGTGTATCAAGTGCAACCTGTGCAGAGGCAAGACGCTGTTTCATAAGCGAACCTCCGTCTGTGCTGTAGCGGTTTCTGCTGACGGGGCAGCCGTTTTACGGGTACTGCTCAGGGTGAAAGCCGATAACACGGTGACCGCAAGGACAATACCGCCCAGAACCAGATAGGTGTTCTGGAACCCCATGCGGTCATACAGGTGACCTGCAAAGGTTGAGAGGAATATCGCCGCCAGTTGTTTGGAGAACTGAAAGCCAATCAGATAAATGGTGGCCGACAGCCGGGTATCAAACACGCCGGTGATATACTTGAACGCACCAACCAGCAGGAATGGGACTTCAAGGGCATGCAGCATTTTCAGGATCACCACTTCAGTAGCCGTGGTGGCAAAGGCCGACCCTGTGATGCGGATGGTCATAATCAGACCCGCGACAAGCAGTGTGTTTTTGGCACCAATGCGGTTGATTATCCAGGGGGAGCAGAACATGATGATGGCATTGCAAATCTCGCCAGCCGTGGTGGCAAAACCAAATGCCCGGATCCCCGCCTGCGGCGTGTCAAAAAATGCACGGAAGAACGTGGCAAACTGCTGGTCAAACACGTCATAGACGCAGGCCACCCCAATCATGTAAAGCACGAACATCCACATCTGACGCATACGAAACAGACTGAACACCATTCCGGCGGAAATCACGGGCGAGTTGGCACCCAGCGCATTCATGACCATCGCTGTCTGACTGGTTCCGGGACGCGCCAGCGCCACCAGAAGGACCAGCAGCAATGCGCAGCCGGACCCCATCCAGAATACCAGGGACGGATCCACGTTGAAAAGCAGCCCTGCCGTGGTGGCACACAGCGCCCAGCCCAGACAGCCGAACATCCGGGCCTTACCGTATTCAAATCCGCTGCTGCGGCTGACACGTTCAATATAGGCTTCGATGGCACCGGCTCCCGCAGAAAAAACGAAGCCGATAAAAATCCCGCCGCTCAGTGCTCCGGCCCAGATGTTGAACCGCAGCAGCGGCGCAAAAACGTACAGAAAGAACGGTGCAAACAGGACCAGCAGCAGGCTGATGATCCACATCAGGTGTTTTTTCAGGCCAAGACGGTCTGAGATGACCCCCAGCAGCGGCTGGAAGCTGATGGCAAACAGGGAGAGGCATGAAAAAACAATCCCGGTATCCGTTTTACTCAGCCCCACAATGTCTGACAGCCAGACGGGCAGAAACGGGAAACAGGTTGCCATGATGAAAAAGTAGAGAAAAAAGAACAGACCAAATATCCAGAAATCGGGGTTTTTATGAGTACTGACAGTATTCATTATTGTTATCCTCACGGGACTGAGTGCAGGGAGCCGTGACCGGCTCCGGTCCTTTTATGCCAAACGTTCAAGGGCAATCAGCATGGCGCTTTCCGGATCCAGTACGGGAAGCTGAATACCGGCCTGCGCCAGCCATTCCCCACTGATGTCGGAGGTCTGGTTCATCCAGCCGGGCAGCCTGCGCATGGTATGCCCGCCTTCACCGACCAGCTGAATATCCGGATGGTCAACAACACGAAGCCGGTAACGGGCCTGTGGTGCCAGCCCCGGAAAACGTAGAGCACCCGGCAGGGTGTGATCCGGCATGGCAAGCTGGCTCACCAGGAAGAGCGCCTGCGACTGATCCGGGCTGACCACCCCCTGCACCTGTGTCGCCGCATCCGGCATATCCACCCGCCATAGGGTGCCCGTGTGGATAAGCTGCCGCCATTCTTTGTAGAGCGAGGCATAGCGGCGGTAACCGGCGGATTCCTCTTCTCCGGCCGTTACCGGATCCAGCTCCAGTCCCATATGACCGAACAGGGCCGTCAGACCGCGAAAGGCAATGCTGTGCTGCCGGAAGGTGGCATGGCAGCGATGATGACCGATGTGTGCCCCCATAACCTCCGGCGGGAAAAAGTAACTCATGCCACGCTGTATGGTGCAGCGCTCCAGGGCGTCATTGTTGTCAGAAGCCCAGAAGCGGTGCGTGCGGGTCAGAACCTCAAAGTCGATACGTCCACCGCCGGAAGCGCAGGACTCAAACTCAACACGGGGAAAACGTTCGCGCAGGAGATCCAGCAGCCGGTAAAACTGACGGGTCTGCGCGTCCGCCGCCGCCCGACCTTCATGCCCGGCCTGGACCAGCTCGCGGTTCATGTCCCATTTCACATAGTCAACTGGGTGTTCGCCCAGCAGCCATAAACAGCGTTCATAAATGTAAGCAAAGGCCTCAGGAATGTTCAGGTTGAGAACATACTGATGTCTCCCGGTTGGTTGTGTGTACCCCGGCATTGACAGTACCCAGTCAGGATGGCGGCGAAAGAGGTCAGAGTCCGGGTTAATCATTTCCGGTTCCACCCAGATACCGAACTCCATGCCGAGTGATTTCACATGGTTAATCACCGGCATCAGTCCGTCCGGATACTTCTGTTCATCCAGATACCAGTCGCCCAGAGCCGCATGGTCATCATTGCGTCCCTTAAACCAGCCGTCGTCGATAATGAAACGTTCAACGCCAAGCGCTGCCGCACGTCCGGCCATCTGCATGATGTAGTTCGGGTCGTGGTCAAAATAAATACCTTCCCAGGTATTGAGGTGCACCGGACGGGGTTTCTGCTCAGGAAAACGGATGATTTCATCGCGCAGAAAACGGTGGTACTGCTGACTCATACCATTGAGCCCCTCCGGGGAATAGCTGGCGTACAGCCACGGCGTGTACACGGTCTCATCCTTCTTCAGGGCTTTTTCTCCGGGCATCCACAGTGCTTCCGCCTGGAGGTAACGCCGTCCGTCAGTTTTGACCTCACATTTCATGCGATGGTTGCCACTCCAGCCCAGATGTACGGCCCACACCTCGCCCTGCTGTTCTGAGAAACCGGGGGCACCGGCAATCAGTGCCGGAAAATGCTCATGGGACGTGCGGCCCCGGCGGTTCTCCAGCACAAAACCGTCATGTGTGAGACGGACCCTGTGCGGCTGAAACTCACGAGTCCAGCGTCCGTGGAAGGCCATGACTTCCTCTGCCCTTTCAGCCACAGGGAGCGTGATGGCGAAGCGGTTCACCTGCCAGTCCCCTTCACGGAGGTTCGTCAGGGCATGACGCATCTTCAGCACACCGGACGATGTCAGCACCAGTTCACTGACCATGCGCAGACCCGCCACTGCATCCTCACTGGTCAGGGTGAGTGATTCTCCGGCCTGTACCACGCTGATGGTACGGAACACAGGGGACGCATCCAGCCCGTTGCGGTGTCCCTCCAGCCCCGGCGAGCCAAAAAGTCCCGCGCCGTTTTCGGCCATCAGCGTCAGTGGGGTGTCGGTATCCAGACGACCATTCGCAACCGGCCTTTCCAGGCTGATACAGTCATCCGGTGAAAAGTGTTTCAGGGTGGATCCCCACCAGACAATCTCTGCATACGGGTGGGTTTTAATAATCAGGTCTGAGTGGGGACTGGTCAGCCTGCGGTACATCGGTTCCATAAGACATCTCCGTTTTCGGGTATGCCTTACTGTTGATCCGAATCGTTTCGGATAGCAACCGAAACGATTCGAATTTGTGAGCGGGATTAAAAATCAGGCGGAGGGAGCAAGCGTTGTCTTGCCAGGATGAAATTCCGGCTGCCAGAGTACTTGTAGCATTTCAGGTGAAACATTCGTGACCAGCTGGCGTATCATGTCGGCAATCTGACGACCGACGCGATGTCGTGTTGACTGAAGAACTGCAGCCACATCCTGTTCAATAATACTGTCCTGCGGCAGACCATCATAAACCACAAGAGAGACGGCATCCTCTCCGGACAGATGACCGGATAACTGCAGCGACATGGCCGCGCCATCACCGATCAGGTCACTGTCGGTAATAATGGCCGTCGGGGGAAGCGGAAGTGACATTAACTCAGTCACTGCCTGGAAACCTGAGCGTCGGGTGGGAGAGACCCGGCGTAGCCAGGTCTCAGGCAGACCATGTTCACTCAGGGCATCGCGCCATCCCTGACGTCGTGCAGTGACATAGGCACGGGAGTTGTCCTCACTCAGCAGGGCAATTCGCTGATGGCCCAGGGCAATCAGGTGCTGTGTGGCCTGCCAGGTTCCTGCATGGTTATCAAAGTCAAACCAGGCACAGGGAAGACCGGACGGCACCTGACCGAGTGCCAGAAACGGAATACCGGCCTCCTGCAGGTGTGTAAGACGCGGGTCATTATCCATCGTGTGCGCCACGATAAGGGCATCAACCCGGCGGCTTTCGACCAGACGCATATAGCTGTGGCTGTCAGCCCGTTCATCATCGGCTATCAGCAGTAAGTCAATATCATGGCGGGCCAGTTCCCGGCTGATACAACTGACCATATCCACAAACACACTACTGCTGAACAGTACAGCATGTTCAGGGAAGACCAGGCCGACCGCATCGGTTTTACCGGTTTTGAGACGTCTTGCCAGGGTATTCGGGCGATAACCACGACGCCGAGCTTCCGCTTCTACACGTGCACGGGTCGAAGCGGAAACGTCCGAAAATCCGCCAAGCGCCCGGCTGACTGTGGTGACAGAGATCCCGAGTTCGGCGGCGATAGCCTTGAGTGACATATTTTCTCCTGCGGATAACTGAACAGCCCTGTCCCTGATGCGGGTGATCCGGGCAACAAACCTGACAGAGACGCCTGCATAAGTGGTCGCGCTGTACCAGTATGAGCCTCCATCATCCTGATTTGTGTATTAACTTTCAATACCGGAGGACGATTTGATTACCGGTTGTTAGCAGGAGTGCGAATATTAGACCGACGGTGGAGATCTAAGACTCAGTGAGCATAGCGATACACTATATTACTGTAATTAAGCCAGTAAACTTCCTGTTCACTGGCTTAAACGCTAATGATGTATGCAGTTGAACAAGCTTTTAAACTAATGATTAATTGATATATAGACTGGCCCCCTGAATCTCCAGACAATCAATATCACTTAAATAAGTGATAGTCTTAATACTAGTTTCTAGACTAGTCATTGGAGAACAGATGATTGATGTCTTAGGGCCGGAGAAACGCAGACGGCGTACTACACAGGAAAAGATCGCTATTGTTCAGCAGAGCTTTGAACCGGGAATGACGGTCTCCCTTGTTGCCCGGGGATGGGGAGTAAGCTTAGTCAGCCGTTGTCTCCGGGTGTCGCGTGCGCAGTTGCACGTCATTCTCAGACGAACCGATGACTGGAAAGATGGTCGCCGCAGCCGTCACTCAGATGATACGGATGTGCTTCTCCGTATACACCATGTTATCGGAGAGCTGCCCACGTATGGTTATCGTCGGGTATGGGCGCTGCTTCGCAGACAGGCCGAACTTGATGGTATGCCTGCTATCAATGCCAAACGTGTTTACCGGATCATGCGCCAGAATGCGCTGTTGCTTGAGCGAAAAACCGCTGTACCGCCATCGAAACGGGCACATACTGGCAAAGTGGCCGTGAAAGAAAGCAATCAACGATGGTGCTCTGACGGGTTCGAGTTCCGCTGTGATAACGGAGAAAAACTGGGGGTCACGTTCGCGCTGGACTGCTGTGACCGTGAGGCACTGCACTGGGCGGTCACTACGGGCGGCTTCGACAGTGAAACAGTACAGGACGTCATGCTGGGAGCGGTGGAACGCCGCTTCGGCAGCGAGCTTCCGACATCTCCAGTGGAGTGGCTGACGGATAATGGTTCATGCTACCGGGCTAATGAAACACGCCAGTTCGCCCGGATGCTGGGACTTGAACCGAAGAACACGGCGGTGCGGAGTCCGGAGAGTAACGGCATAGCAGAGAGCTTCGTGAAAACGATAAAGCGTGATTACATCAGTATCATGCCCAAACCAGACGGGTTAACGGCAGCAAAGAACCTTGCAGAGGCGTTCGAGCATTATAACGAATGGCATCCGCATAGTGCACTGGGTTATCGCTCGCCACGGGAATATCTACGGCAGCGGGCCAGTAATGGGTTAAGTGATAACAGGTGTCTGGAAATATAGGGGCAAATCCACCAACCCTCTGATGTTCGTGCGCATAATCGCGCTGCCAACGGCGCGTGTGATGAATACAAACAACTCAAGGTGCTCTCCATGGGAAGACAAAAAGCAGTGATCAAAGCTCGTCGCGAGGCAAAACGTGTGCTGAGACGGGATTCGCGCAGCCATAAACAGCGTGAAGAAGAATCGGTCACCTCGCTTGTGCAGATGAGCGGCGTAGAAGCCATTGGTATGGCCCGCGATAGTCGCGATACCTCGCCCATCCTCGCGCGAAATGAAGCGCAATTGCACTATCTGAAGGCTATTGAGAGTAAGCAGCTGATATTCGCCACGGGCGAAGCCGGGTGCGGAAAAACCTGGATCAGTGCGGCAAAAGCGGCAGAGGCCCTGATACATAAGGATGTCGACAGGATTATCGTCACCCGTCCAGTATTGCAAGCCGATGAGGATCTTGGCTTCTTACCTGGAGATATCGCAGAAAAGTTTGCTCCTTATTTTCGCCCGGTCTACGACGTGCTGCTGCGGCGCTTAGGAGCTTCCTTTATGCAGTATTGCCTGCGACCGGAAATAGGGAAGGTGGAAATCGCGCCGTTCGCCTATATGCGTGGACGTACCTTTGAAAATGCAGTCGTCATTCTTGACGAGGCGCAGAATGTGACTGCCGCGCAAAGGAAAATGTTTTTAACCCGCCTCGGGGAAAATGTGACGGTTATTGTCAACGGTGATATCACGCAATGCGATTTACCTCGCGGCGCGCGCTCCGGATTAAGTGACGCGCTGGAACGTTTCGAAGAAGATGAAATGGTCGGGATCGTCCGATTCGGTAAAGAGGATTGCGTACGTTCGGCACTTTGCCAACGTACGCTACATGCATACAGTTAAGCGTATTATTGGTGCAGAGCCCGGGCGTACCGGGCTCCATTTTGAGGGGGTTATGTCCGGACCAGCGCTTTTTCTGACACCACCATTTTTATTTGCCCATGGTTAGTGAAGTGTACGCTCATCCTGTGGTTTTTTTGCAGTTGCTGATAGAGCTCATAAGGTATTGCTAAGCTCTCTGCATATTCTTGCGGCGTGTATTGGTATGCTGCATGATGCTGCTGTTTTTGATAACGCAGCTTGTTGTACAGCGCCCAGATAATTAACACGACGGCATTCGCCGCCGCGAGTAAAAAATAGAAATGAAGTCTGCTTCGGGCATCGCTTTGCCAGTAATGACCCGACCGCAGATCCATGGCGAATAAGAATATAAACAAAGCAAATAACGCCCACAGGATAGTCGTAGCTACATAATCAACCAATAAATGTACTGGCGATTGTCGGGTCGTAATAATTAAATTGTTCATATTAACCTCTCAGAATACCACGTTCTGGGCTTATCCAACGGGCGCGTTGCTTTTTATGCATCAACATGACTCGTGTAAATGAAACCAACGTCGTTGCAAGACTCAGTACCCAGAAAATAACTGGGAACCAGATAATCCAGAGAAGCGATGAAGCAAGATTATGCTCATAGCGATTCTCAATTACCAGGCTGACAATAAATTGCACTAAACATAACGCACATAATAATATTCCTGCAGTATGTGTCTCGGCGATATGTGTCAATTCAATATTTAACGGTACACCTGCAAGCTGGACCACGTAAATAATGAAACCAACAAGACAGGTAAAGGCCCATATTGTCGTCAGGCAATATTCAAAAAACAGCGGCCACATTCGTACGTTTTCTTTACGCCATAATCTGGTCATATTTTTGAGGAATACTTCTGCACCACCCTGGGCCCAGCGCAGGCGTTGTTTCCATAGCCCTTTTAATGTTTCCGGCATTAATATCCAGCACAGCGCCCGTGGCTCGTAAAAAATTGTCCACTGATTCAACTGCAGCTTCCAGCTAATATCAATATCTTCGGTGATCATATCGTCACTCCAGTAACCCACTTCAGCCAGGGCACTGCGACGAAATGCAGCGATAACGCCGGAAACAGTAAATACGTTTCCATAGATACGCTGGGTGCGCTTGATCAAACCAATAATTGAGGAAAACTCGCCAACCTGAATTTTACCTATCAGAGTTGAACGTGTACGTATGCGAGGATTACCGGTTACAGCACCCACGCGAGGATTGTATAACATTGGTTCAACAATATACGCCGCCGCATCGCGATCTAACAACGCGTCGCCATCGATACACACCAGATATTCGCTTTTCGCCGCGGCTGCTCCGGTTTTAAGCGCAATGGCTTTCCCCTGGTTTTGCGCCAGATGAATGACTCGCAGACGGGGAATTTCCGCAGCCAGTTGATCCAGGATCGCACGGGTTTTGTCTGTTGAACCGTCATTTACAGCAATAACTTCAATGTTCTCATAACGCTGTGCCAGAGCTGCGTGTATGGTTTCCTCAACGTTTTTCTCCTCATTAAAACAGGGAATGATAATGGAGATAGACGGATTATCTTTCAGCTGTGGAGCTGGTGCGTTTTCTCCCCACGGCCAATGGCGTTCACGATAGGCCCAGAAATAGACTCCGCCAACAATCCACAGAATGGACATAAAAAATGGCCAGAAGAAAACGAACCTCATCATCAATTCGCCAGAATGAAAGTACGCTACACATAGGGGTATGCATAACACCAGACATAATATAAAAAACGATACGATACGATTAATCATTTTTCGGATACCAGGCTGTGGAAAACTCAGGACGAATAACGTCTATTTCAGGTTTGTTATGCAGGAAGTTATCGGGATAATAACCATAATTTTTCACTCCATTCAGTTGGAAAAGGCTCATCCAGTGAGCAAGTTTTTGCGAAGAAATAGCCTGATGCTGACCATTGTTCTGCCAGTTTTGTGCCTGTAATTCTAAAATAGATTTATCTTTTGCTTGAGGGATGCTTTTAATCTGATTGACCAGTTGTATTAACCATTGATCAGCAGATTTCTCATCAACTCCTTCCATATAGGGCATTGCCATGATTGCCGTCCAGTCATAGCTTTGTAGAAAATCGGCATAGTTTTGGGCAAACCATGCTTCACTTTCTGGCTGCATAACGGGGAGGGCAAAAATATTTCGCGCAGTCTTAATTTGTGGGCCGCGAACAGCCTTGACTTTGGCGCTTAGCGCTAATGTGAAGTCTGTTAAGGCATTGCGTTTAAATTGCGTCCAGCGTTTAAATTGCTCAGGATCCTCGCGGATTTCACGAATACTCGTCGCAAATCCTGCTTTCTTATAAGCAGCTATTGCTGGAGCACTGGCATCTTCGTAATCTGACAACACGGCATCGTCATGAAACAAAATGCCATCAAAAGACGCATGACCTGCAAGATCCTCATAAAGGGTACTAATTTGTTCACGTACCCGGTCATCGAAAAGGGAGAGACGACGGTATTGCGCTGGATGAATTTGTGATGCTTGCTTATCAAATGGCAAATATTCCACCCGGGGTAATGCGGGATCTAAATCCCAACTCAATACCGGCATCCAGGCGTAAACGGCCACTCCGGCACGAGTCTTTAATTGCCATGCAACACGGTTAAACAAATCCGCTTTCATGGGTAACAGGCGATTAGGAAACCAGACCTCTTTAACCAGACCAT
Source organism: Escherichia sp. SCLE84 (assembly GCF_012584495.1). Lineage (NCBI taxonomy): Bacteria > Pseudomonadati > Pseudomonadota > Gammaproteobacteria > Enterobacterales > Enterobacteriaceae > Escherichia > Escherichia sp. SCLE84. The sequence continues at coordinate 1,212,907 of NZ_CP051430.1, forward strand.
CACCTGTTGGGTCGGCGAAAGCCTGCAAATACACACTGGAAATTTGCATATCTTTCACCCGCTGAATCAACACATCCAGATTTCGCTCCAGCTGTTGGCGGTCAGCATCATAAACATAATCGAGATCGATATGCATAACTCGCTCCGGTGATGTTTCCTGCACACCAATGATTTGCTGAGCAAACTCTTTAAGTGATGGATTATTGGCGATTAATACGCGCGGAATAGAATCTAACTGGGAAGTATTTCCCAGTCCGGACTCCAGAGTGAAGAACATGTCATAACCCAGTTTTTTTAATTCCTCAATCGCAATACCGTTTGCTGCACCATAGGGCCAGACAAAAACCTGGGCATTTACGCCAGCATTTGCTTTCAACTTTTCGGTCATTTTTACGGCATCCTGACGAATGCGGTTGCGATATTCCGCTTCGGTTTCGTATCGCTCATTATTTGAAAAATACATGCGATTAACAAAAGCGGGTAATTTGCTGCCAGTGGGATTAGCCTCAATGCCGTAGTGAAAATTCCAGGTATGCGAGGCTATCTCAACCAACTTCGAACGTCCTATTTCACGCACTTGTTGCCAGGTGGCAAAATAGTCTCTGTCTACCATTTCATCGCCAAATTTCACTTGTTGATTCATCGGCGTGTCTATCCAACTGCCAACCGGTGCCCATAATGCGGGCCACTGGAATGCTTGCAGAATAGGGAATACACGGGTGTAAAAACTCTGAAATCCATCATCAAAGGAGAGTAAAACCGCTTTATTAGGTAGCGGTTTTCCCCCACGGTGAGCTTCCCGAATTTGGTCAACGCTGACGGGGTGATAGCCATTTTCGCGCAGCCATGCAAATTGTTCACGAAGCGCAGAAGTTCGCACTGACATGAAACGCTGATCAGCAGTATCGTCTTCAACATTATGCCAGGAGATGGCTACAAAGTTATTTTGTGGCCACGGATGTTCTGCCTTTAAAGATTCTCGACTTTGTGGTGGCGTAAACTTATTGTTTTGGTGATTAAAACATGCAGAAAGCATAGCAATGCTAATCAACAAAAACAGATATCTTATTCCTTTGCGTAACATAATGATCCTTAAAATTTGAATGTCATATCAAATTCAACATATAAATTATGCTCTCTGTTGCCGTCATAAGGCCGCTTTCCCCAACGTACCGTTGCACCTGCATCTATTACGTCATTCCACGCAACGCGTTGCCCATACCCTAGTTGTGTAACTAGATCGGTACCATAATTTTTTTGCCATGAGGTACCAGCGCCTGCGCTAAATATTTGCTGCCAGCTATTCTCGTATTTACGCCACAATAAATGGCTTGCCTCCAGTGCCGGAACAATATCGAGCGTTTTTTCCGGGTTAAAATAGGGGGTATCTTTTTTTGTATTCTGGCCGTAATAAATTGTGGGCTGAAAATCAATAATCAGTCGGGATGAAGACCACATCCGTTCACTACCATTGATAAATACTTCGTGACGTTGGTTTCCATCGGAAAAATCAGTAAATGCCCATGAACTGCTGTATTGACGGCGCTCATTCTGATACCAGCGTAAATATGCCTGCGCACTGTTGCCGGTTATGCCATTTTTCATTGCCCGTAGAGGGACTCGATGAGAGATGCGTTCCAGTTCAGTACCGAGTCGCCAGTTGTCGTTAAAATCGTACCAGCCAGATAAACGTGCACCGGGTTTATGTTCGCCATTAAAATAACGTCCGGCAAATTCTGCTTCCAGCCAGATGTCGCGCGAACGCCATTCGAGGCCAGTTAACCAGTCACGAACAATCCCTTTCCCCTCGCTGAATTGACCATCAGCATAGCCAAAACCAGCAAAAGCACGCCAGTTTTCATTCAGCGGTGGTGAGTACACAACGCTGGTAAAATTCACATCATGTTTGCCATTATCCGGACCTTCGGAATCCAATCCAGAAGAACCTGAAATACGTAGTTCAGCCATGTCATGTACTTCAAGCGCACGCTGTATACGTTTTACCGCGGGGGCTTCAGGATTGCGGGCGACCACATCCTCAGTTAATACTTTCGCCTGTTTCCACTCCTGCAATGTTAATGCATTCCAGGCCTGTTCAACCTCCAGCAGTATATTTCTTGGCTCAAGTAGTTCGGCTTTTTTTAATTCTGTTTCTGCAGCACGAGGTAAACCACGAGCCTGTAATACGCTGGCGTAGTCGATGCGTAATCCCTGATTACCCGGTGCGTTATTGCTCATATTTTGGGTTATTGCTTCAGCTTGTGGTAAATCATTACCGTATTGCGCAGCCGCTGAAAGGAACGAATAACCCTGTAGCCACTTGTCATTAGGTATCGTTACAGGAGAACCCATAATCCGACGGTATGGAGATGCTGTAGTAATGGTGTGATCAGTGAGCATTAACACCCCACTATAATTCTCACTTTCCAGATGGCTGTAAAAGAGATCTGCACGCTCTTCTTCGGATAATTCAATATCTGGTTGTACCTGGTGATAGAACAGTTGGGTCATCATCGCTTGTGCTTTTCCCGGTTGACGATCGTGCAGATAAGCGGAAGCCACCCAATACTGTGCCCAGGGGGGAACAGATTGTCCTGTATCTTTTAAACGCTGATAGTGGGAAATAACATCTTTGTAGCGTTCGCGGGTTAACAATGCGCCAAGATGGTCAACCTGAATACGCTGGTATTGTGCAATTCGGTCTGGGTTGTTTTGCCACAGAATATCTAATGCGGTGTATTGGGCGAGGGCGCGATCGGCAATGGCATAGCGTTCACTTTCACTGCGCGTAGGCATAAATGACAGTCTGACCAATTCGGCATGAATATCAGCGCGGATATCCGGCGTTAAATTGGCATCGTCAATGGCGGCAGAAAGCTGATTATTACGTAATGCCTGTATGTATTCTTCCGTATATTGCGTAGAGGAATTTTCAGGTAATGATTCTGTCATTGCCCGTAATTCATCTTGATGACGACCTGCCAGTTTATAGATATAGGCTTCTGCGAGTAAATTGGCTTTGTCAGGTGTACCGGACTTAATCTGCTGAAGTTTAACCAGTGCAGTGTCATAGTGACCCGCATCTGCCAGGGTTAAAATTTGTCCCCGTTGATAATCTTTATTTTGCGGATCCAGAGCGAGAGTCTTTTGCCACAGTGTCAGTGAGTTTTGCCATTGCTGCGTGTTACGATAAGCGATGGCAGTCGCCGCATAAGCGCGCGCGGGTAATTGCTGGTGACGGTAGCGGTTGTAAACGGTCATAACCTGTTTATCTTGTCCCGCCCATAAGGCAATCTGTAGCCAGTCAGCAATCTGGTTATTACTGAGTACAGACTCTTGTTCAAACCATGTCAAAGCTGGCTGAGTATTACCCTTGCGAGCTTCAATAATCAATGCATCATAGGCGTTATTAACGGCACTATTCGCAACGGGACTCGACGCTAAAAATGCAGCGGTAAGAAAATTCAAAACCAATTTGGTTTTTGGGCACCTTTTTTTACTACTTGAATACATCCTGTATTGCTCCATGTATTGCAAAAAATACTCTCTTCGCGAACTTCTAGTTAGCTGAAAAGAAAAGATTTATTCACATCAAAGCCCGTAATTAAACGAGGAATAAAGACGCGAATTGTTGATAGTGAGAAGAAGAAAGGGTGAGCTGAGTGTTCATATCAAATCCTTAACTTTCCTCGAAAATCCATCCCAAAAGGGAAGAACTACGGGGATGCTGCATAATTCTCTATGCGTCTTTCAAAGTAATCCAGGATTAAAATAATTAAATCAGTAAATTCCGAATGGTGCTTTCGGATTTTCCGAAAACCCTGATGCAATGCGATGTTGCAGCATTATTTTCTGCGATAATTACTCTTAATGACTATAAGAATTATTGTTTTATGGGGGTGGGCTTATAAAGATTTATGAGTATTTACTGCTTTTAAACAGTAGTGAATCAGTAAAATGTTGAAATGGTGATTATTCCCTTACGCAACTATGCTTGTTAGTATCTATTATATTTAGATATCCATATTGACAACGGTATGTTTCTTATATCTATTAATAGTGTAAAAGGAGTTTACAACCTTCGGGTGGAGTGGCTTTATGAGGAAGGACTATTTTGGAATTGGTAGTACGGTATTTGTGAGTTTGTTGTTCGGGCTTGCATTTATTTTGGTGAATAGTTGGTTTCATCAGCCGACTGTTAAGGAGACTGTTCCGCAATCGACATATCTGATGGTTATGATTGCTTTGTTTGTTATTGATATAATAGCATTCATTTTTATGCAGTTATATTTCATTTATGATCGTCGACAATTTTCAAACTGTATACTTGGTTTAGCCTTTCTTAGCTGTCTGATTTACTTCATTAAAACAGTCATTATCATTCAGCAACCTATTGAGGGGGGGCTAACTAACAGCATTATTCAAAATGATACTGCTATTTATTATTTTTTCAGGCAGGTAAGCTTATGTTTATTGATTAATCTGGCGCTGGTAATTAAGTTGAATGAAAAAAATGATTTGTGTGAAAGGTGGCATAAAAGAATCGTTTTTTACATCAGTGTGATTTTTATAGTTGGCCTGCCCATTATTGCTTTCATATTTAGTAGCCAATGTGAGAACTATAGTTTAACTATAGCTGAGTTATTAAATAAAAATGGCCGAGTTGTGTGGAAAACGTCTTATGTTATCATGCTGATATTTATGTGGTTAATGCTGTTGGCAGTTAATTTATATTTCAATCGTTTGCGTAGTGATATCTGGAATGGGGTATCGGTGATTGCTTTTTGTGCTGTGCTATATAATGTCTCTCTTTTATTTATAGGGAGGTATAGTGTATCCATTTGGTATATTAGTCGAACTATTGAGTTGTTCAGCAAGTTAACAGTTATGGCGATATTCATGTGTCATGTATTCAGTGCGTTGCGCGTGACAAAGGATATTGCACATCGCGATCCATTAACCAATATTTTTAACAGAAATTATTTTTTCAATGAACTGAAAAATCAATCAGCATTAGCCAAAAAAAAACCGTACTGCGTCATGATTATGGATATTGACCACTTCAAAAAAGTCAATGACACCTGGGGGCATCCGGTTGGCGATCAAGTGATTAAAACAGTGGTGAAAATCATCGGGAAAAGTATACGGCCAAACGATCTTTTAGCACGCGTTGGCGGAGAAGAGTTTGGTGTCATGCTGACGGAGATCGATCATGAAAATGCGGAAGCCTTAGCTGAAAGGATTCGGGCAAATGTTGAGCGTTTGACGGGTGATAATCCTGAATATGCAATCCCGCAAAAAGTGACGATTAGCATTGGTGCCGTGGTGGTGCATGGAAATACGTTAAAACCGAATGAGATTTATCGGCTGGCTGATAATGCGCTTTATAATGCGAAAGAGGCTGGGCGTAATAAGGTTGTTATGACGGAGGCTGAAATTCTTATGAAACATAAGGATGATGAGGCTTTGTTGAATAAATCGAACTTTTGCTGAGTTGAAGGATCAGATCACGCATCTTCCCGACAACGCAGACCGTTCCGTGGCAAAGCAAAAGTTCAAAATCACCAACTGGCCCACCTACAATAAAGCCCTCATCAACCGTGGCTCCATAACTTTCTGGCTGGATGATGAAGCTATTCAGGCCTGGTATGAGTCGGCAACGCCTTCATCACGGGGAAGACCTCAGCGCTATTCTGATCTCGCCATCACGACTGTGCTGGTCATTAAACGCGTGTTCAGGCTGACCCTGCGGGCTGCACAGGGTTTTATTGATTCCATTTTTACACTGATGAATGTTCCGTTGCGCTGCCCGGATTACACCAGTGTCAGCAAGCGCGCAAAGTCGGTTAATGTCAGTTTCAAAACGTTCACCCGGGGTGAAATCGCGCATCTGGTGATTGATTCCACCGGGCTGAAGGTCTTTGGTGAAGGCGAATGGAAAGTCAAAAAACACGGCAAAGAACGCCGTCGTATATGGCGTAAGCTGCATCTCGCCGTTGACAGTAAAACACATGAAATCATCTGTGCAGACCTGTCGCTGAACAACGTTACGGACTCAGAGGCCTTCCCCGGGTTAATCCGGCAAACCCACCGGAAAATCAGGTCAGCCGCCGCCGATGGCGCTTACGATACCCGGCTCTGTCACGATGAACTGCGGCGTAAGAAAATCAGCGCGCTTATCCCTCCCCGAAAAGGTGCGGGTTACTGGCCCGGTGAATATGCAGACCGTAACCGTGCAGTGGCTAATCAGCGAATGACCGGGAGTAATGCGCGGTGGAAATGGACAACAGATTACAACCGTCGCTCGATAGCGGAAACGGCGATGTACCGGGTAAAACAGCTGTTCGGGGGGGCACTGACGCTGCGTGACTACGATGGTCAGGTTGCGGAGGCTATGGCCCTGGTACGAGCGCTGAACAAAATGACGAAAGCAGGTATACCTGAAAGCGTGCGTATTGCCTGAAAACACAACCCGCTACGGGGGAGACTTACCCGAAATCTGATTTATTCAACAAAGCCAATGGAGTATCTCATCAGATACTCCTTCTTTATCTATTTTGTAAGAGCCAAAATAGATAAATTATGTTACGCATAACCAGCTCATTTAAACTATCTGGTCTGTTTCCTCCGGTTCTACAAAAATAGATAGGGGTGCACCTACGTTACCAATACTGGCATCATGGCTACATACGGCGGTCAGTTTACGCTTACGATCTGGCAGCCTGAGTTCACAGATAAAACAATCTCCAGGAAACCCGGGGCGGTTCACTACTGTCTCCATTCCTGTCAACACAACCACTTTGCCTGAGACAGCGTCGATGTTTTGGACTGGCCCATTCTAAATGGCTTAGTCACTATGTAGCTAACACATCACTTGCCCACATCATCCTCTCACCACGTTTTGCCATTATCCGGTATGGCACAACCCATAATTTTAAAGTCTCTGAAAAAGCAAAGTGCTGCGGTATCGGTTGGCTAAAGTCATCATGCGCAGGGTAAATCAGGTACATTTCGCCTGTTCCGCCAAGGTATTTTTGGCCGTAGGCAAACATTTGATAGAAGTCGGATTGCGCTAGCCCATAAAGTGATTTTTTTTGCTGGCTGCTATTCACCTGCTTCCATTTTGTATCCATCACCATTTTGGTTTGAATCGGTTGCCGAGATTGAATCAGCAAGTCTGGGCGAAGCTTAAAGCAATCTTTGAGTCCATGCTTTACCAAAGAATACGTTGCTGCTTGAGAAAAAACTTTTAGGTGAGAAGGTAATTCGTAGGGTAGGGTCTGTGCCACAAAGGATTCAAATACCGCTTCCATAGGAAACAAAAGTGATATCGCTTTGGTGTTTCCTTGCAATGCACTTGGGCTCATTCCTCTCAGGATCAACTGCGCCCAAGCTATTGGCTCGCTGTAATGAGTCATACCACGCTCAATGCGTAAGCTGTTCAGATCGCTCTCTATATCCCTACTAAGTGGAATACCGTCAAAAGCAAAGCACAGTTCGTAAAGCCAGCGTTGATTCTCTGATGACAGCTTCAGACTAAGTAACTTATCCAGTGTGGAGTGTAAGAGCCGATTGGCAGCACAATCAGGCATATACTCATCATAATCGACACAAAACTTATGGCGATTCACCGCGTTATGTCGCAGTTGTGCAGAGAGCATCAGTTTGCCCTTCATAAAAGCCAGATTACCTTTCTCACTCACATAGTCGGAGCGTAAACCTTGTTTAAGCAATTGGCTGACGCTTTGCAAAAATTGGCTGATAAAAATCTCGAGCAAAGGCATGCGTTGCGCCTGAAGAGTGGCCTGCTGGGTTTGAATGTGTCGAAACCTAGGTAGGTGACTTAGCATCGTAATGAATGTTTCTCGCGCACTCGCAAGCGTGAGGTTTTTACCAATCTTGGGCAGTATCTCAAGCTGCAAACCGTGAGGTGTAGAAAGCATCCCCGCGTAGTTTTGTACCTGCAGCAATTTGAAACCTGAACGAGAGGTGAGTTTGAGAAACTGGCTTCCTTGCTCACTTGTTAGGCTAAGTGTTTCTAAATAATCAAAGACCTGTTGAGGCACCAACTTTGCGCCAACTGAAGCCGCTTTTCCACTCCCCAACAGGTCATATTCAAAAATTGAGATAACTTCACTCATGGTTTACGACCTGCTCATCAGGAGTGGTCCGCTGTGGCTGATAAATTGAACGATAAGCCTTTGGCATATTCCAGACCCCTTGATCGAGATCTTTGAGCTCGTAAGTTGTTGATTGCTGATCATGGCGTCGTAAACCATGGTTGTTACCAAAAAGCGTATCGAGATCGTCAGTTTTCTCAATCACGAATTGCTGGTTGTCGTCTTGCTTTTGATTGTCTGCCAGCACCAACCGGATCTTGTTCCAGTCATCGAAAAAGTATTCCTGTAAAAGCGGAATGATCTTTTTCTGAAATGCGATCTTCAATTGTTTAAACGCAGTTTCTTCATCACCGGTATCGAGAGCATTTTTTACCGGCATAAAGAATGCATGTCCTAGTGTATGCTCACGATCGTAAAGAGCTTCGATGCGGCTATTGAGTTTTTCTAACAACGACTCAAGCTCTATGCCTTTCACCTTAGCTCCACTCAGTAAAGAAAGATCTGGCATCATTTCGACAAAGTCAAAGCGACGGCGCAAAGCCGTGTCCAGCAGAGCTAAAGAACGGTCTGCTGTATTCATGGCTCCGATGATGTCGACATTGGCGGGCACGCTAAAGTAATCACCGCTATAAGACAGTTGCAGACTCATTGCATTGGGCATACCCGCACGCTTGTCTACTTCAATGAGTGAGATTAGTTCGCCAAAGATCTTGGATATGTTTCCGCGATTGATCTCATCAATGAAAATGGCGTAGCGATGTGCTGGATCGGCATTAGCACGTTGGCAAAGGCGCATAAAAATACCCGGCTCAATGGGATAAGATATATTGCCACTCTCGTCAGAGCGTGCACGCATACCTTCAATAAATTCTTCATAGCCGTAAGATTGGTGGAACGTAACAACCGCAAAACGCTGGATGGCTTCGGCAGATTTTGGACCACGTTTAAGTTCGGCGTAGAGCGCTAACAAATCCTCCACTTGCTCGAGCTGTGAATCAACTAGAAACCATTCGCTGTTATCCGTTTTGTCAAATACGGCAGGCTCACGCCGATTTTTATAATCAACAGTTAACGATTCGGGAATTGTATAGGCTTGCAAAGCCTTCCAGGCAGTATTCGATAGATTGCCATTACGACCGTTTAATAATGCCTTACGTTGAAACCACATATGTTCAATAATTTGGCGAACTTTGGCTAGTTTCCCAAGATCGAGCAGCACCAGTGTTATAACCTGCATCCAGTTCAACGATTCAAGACGAGAATCCAGCCAGGCTTCACGATCAGCAGGAACTGCATGAGAAGTATACTCTTTCATTTTTTGCTGCAACCTGAAGGTCTTGCCAGTGCCTGGAGGGCCAAAGAAGATCACGTTAGTTGGTGAATGTGGAATAGTCTTGTTCTCGATGGGCTCACTGCTTGCTACTTTCTCTTGCTTCTGTTCATTATCGCGCTCACGGAGCAATTCATAGATATGCCAGATAGCCATATTCACGTAATAGGGATCTGTGTCAGGAGATTGGGCGTGTATGGCTTGTTTCAATTCATAGTTTTTCTGTAACCAATTTCCAGTCAGTACCAAACCGAGATGGAAGCGTTGATTTAGGAATTCTGCTGTTTTATTGAAAGCATTCTCATCCACAGTACTGGTGTAGTTTTCTGGCGAGAACGCGGCAAAGACACGATTTCTTAAACTCCAATACATGCGTTTAAGCTGTCCGATCTTTTTGGCCTGCTGCAGTGCAGTGCCTACGTATTGGTAGGTAACTTCATTTGGTTGTTGACGAACACGTTCGGTGAGTTCTCTAAGCAATGGGAGGCTTTGCTGATATTCTGCTAATGATGGAACGCCCTGACGAATACTGGCAATACCGTTATCACGTTCATACCAGAGCCTCTTGACTAAATCATCCGTTTCAGGCTCAGCAAAAGTTGAGGTTTGTTGTAGCAAGGTCGTAAATTCCCGGTATCGCTGCTCCCACTTGGAAGCTGTGTAATTTTTATCTTTCACCAGGGCATCAATCAATTCTCTGATCGTCAGCTTGCCTGCTTCGACACTATCTACAAGATCCATCGTGATATTTCCTCAGCTATTACATTACTTACTAGGCAGCTAGTCTGCTGTTTTATAATCTATATTACCAAGCATGCAATTGTAGCCAAGCGCCATAAGTAAGATTTTCGATGTACAATACATGTTTTTCATAAAAATGATTTTGTACTCTCGAACGGATTTTGGGCGCATTCACCTTCAGTCGCACTTCTTGCATTTCACAATGAGATAACGGGATTCCTGATTGCGTACACCACGACGAGCGCAGGAAAAATCACTGACGCTCTTTGAATCTATCTTCGCTGTCAACTCACCAATGAACCCCAGGGGCTTCTGGTACTGCGTGCTTCGTCCGGTGACACAAAGCGCTTACATTGCCCATGGCATCCATCATCAACTGATCCAGAACAGGAGTGTCGAAATACACCTTTCGGGTACACTACAACACGTTATATTCCGGCATATCGGGAGCAGGTCAGAAGTGACGGTCATCAGATCGGGCAAGCTATCTATCATTGCAGCCACCGGGGTTCATCCTCCTGAGGCAGGAAAAGGCTGAGACGACGCACGCGTGTGGTTGATTGACACCACAGTGCGAATTCGGTGAATGCGAGATCACGGTACAATTCCGCACCACACTACACAATCAATACCCCGGGTTTTATTCAGGTAAGCAGGATTGCGGATATCCGGTGTCGCGCCTTTGTGTCACGAACGGGGTAGGTGCGAAACACCGGATAAAATGCAGGCTGGCAATACCTCTGAACGCCCTGCGCAGAGCGGATAGTTTGGATTAAGTACTCGCACCTCCGCAGTCCTGAAACAAGTCTGGCTGGTAGCTGTAAACAGACTTCGTACATGTTGCTCTGGAATAGATCCCCGTGCCACAGGCTTCGCAGAACTTTTTCCCGGGAAAATGCTGCCCGCACATCACACAATGCCACTCCAGCACGACCGGTAATGGCGATAGAAACATCGCCATATCCTCAATGTAAGGGTGGGACTTTTCCGGATTCAGCACCACGCAGGCCGCCTTCTGTTGCGCGCTCAGGGCATGTAAATCATGCTCAAACCACGCCCCCTGAGCATCTGTCTGCAAAATCAACCGGCCACGACAGGAAAGGCAGAAACACTGCCGGATATTTCTGCTGAGCGCAGAGTCGGCACTGATAATGTGTTCACCCGGCGTCATCCCCAGCCCCGTTTTTATACCGTTCATTCAGCCACTCCCTCCTCACTGAAGTGCCCTGTATGGCAGTGAGTGCAGTACCGCTCCCCATAATAATCGTGATGACATTGTCTGCAGTGCCAGCTGGCTTTACGCACCACGGGTAAGGCATCCGGTACGAATTGCTGCAGACGTTTAATCAACTGTATTTCTCTGCGCTCCGGCCTGACATAAGGGCACTGTTGACCGTGCTCTGTCAGTCTGTCGTCAGTGTGTTCAAACCAGGGAAGTTCAGTTTCGTATTGCGGATGGTATCTGAGTGCACTGCCACACAAGTGGCAGGTGTAGTTAGCATAAGGTGCGGCCTGTGCAGTACGGGCACCGGTCAGGCGTCCGTTGCCATCGAATGCGAGAAAAGATTTTGCGTACATCGTCATATTCCTCAGCCGCCAGACGACACGCAGGCAACAGCCGTCCCGGTACGGGCAGTGTGGTCAGGTGTGAATGGCGGTTCAGTTAAAAATCTGGAATGGGGGTGAGGTAAAACAGGCAGGCTGCTGTTACAGCACTGTGGTTGTCACACAATGGCCCACCGACGTAAAAAACTGTCTGCAAGCAGAGATGGACATCAGAGAATGTGCTGTATCGGTTGCCGGAAGGACTGGTAAAGAATGTGCCATGGTTAAATCTCCGTATGGTTCATACGGAATAGCCATGTCGTAAAAAATGTGCAGTGCCGCTGAAGTGGCCTCCGGAACCGACTGCAAAGATTAGAGCCAGTCCGCAGTTCTTGCTCAGAACCTTATACCTGAGAACATATCCCCGGCAGGGTGCTGTCCAGTCGCGGTCGGCCGCGGTTACTTTTTTCGGGAAGCCTGCTACGGCCCAGAATAATACCGTGTTCTTTCTGATCCTGTTTAGCCAGGTAGCTGAGGGCGTAACGTAAGTCGTCTACCGCAGACTTATCACTATAGTGAATCACGTGATCGATACGCACCGGGTATTTATCTTTAGCCCGGCACAGATGAAAATAACCCTCCCCTTCCGTGATCCGCCTCCAGATATCTCCCAGTTGCCTGGATATCTGATAAGAGTTCTTGTGACGTTGTCCATCCAGATAGCCGATAAAATGAATATGAAGCCCTTTGTCTGGTGTATATTCCATAACCCAGTAATATCCTGCCAACATCGTCTGGGTTTCGCTAAGTAAACGGTATATTTCCATACACATACTGTGCTTACAGGAATGCCCGAAACTGGGCGTGTCTTTCCTGTAGGCAAAATCAATTCTGAAAGGTAACAGTTTAGAAAAACGTTGAAACAATCCCTCCATGTGTTCATTCACATCTTTCAGAATCGCGAAATTCATTTCGTAATTGGGATTGGCATTATACATTTTATAGTCCTTAATTTATAAAACTCACAGGAAGAGGAAATTATGTAAATACTGAGAGAACATAAACGCCGTAGCACGGCATTAATAAACGAAGTAAACCAGCAGCACAGACACCCTGATAAAACTGTTTTGTATTACCGCATCGCTGTAACGAGGTAATACTTCAGAATTCAGTGAGGCTCTCTTAAACAGAGGACCAGTAAGAATTACAATGGTAAAAACACACCCATAGAATTGAGTTTAAGAAAACACCATTCACTCAACCTGACATTCACAAAAGTCAGTACCAGGTAGCCTCAGATAACATCGCTATTAATATTGTCCTGCCATTAAGTAAAAACAGAAACTCTGTGAGGAAGCCTCACCAATATTTGACCAGTAGCATAAAGAATAACGATATGAGAGATACGCCCACACCAGAGATGATTAGCCCATACAAAAAGATAATATTTATTAATACCACCGCACCTCAATAGACTAATAACACACTAATAGCGTTTTGGTACACACTTAACACTAACTATGCACCAGACACATACTCAGGATTAACATTCCCAACATTTATGGTACTCTCAAAGAGTATAATTCACCACACAGGTAAACTCTCACACCAGTAGTATGGAGATAATGCTGTACACATACTTACAGAGTAAAGTGTACAGTTAGCATATAGTGGCGAGCAGACATTACAACATAAAGACATAAGATAGCATAATAAGAACATAACAAAACTCCCACTAATAATACTAATTAACCTTAATTCTTTTTTGAACAGGAAATCAACATAGCTCCAGACCTCTTCAGGTCATACACTTTTGTATTGGATGTTCAATGTGTACTTCTGCACAAACAAAAAAATAAAACCCGCAAAATAAAATATCAGCCCCAAAAATACAGCGTGAAACACCACGTTATGGATATGTTTTCATATCACCAGAAGCATATTTCACACATACAATACAGAAACAATTCATCATATAATCAGGGTTACTGTTCACTCCTCTCGGTTATCCGCGAGACGATAAAACATGACACTAATCACAAAAACGAGAGATAGTATTTGCGAAATATAAACAACATAAAAATCAATGCGTTGCGATTTTTTATTTTTTCAGACATGCATGCCCCCTCTGCTATTGTTGCTAGCCGGCTAGCAACAATAGCAGGGATATACAAACATCGGATGCCAAAAACACGTTCCGATAATATCATCGAGGATCTGACTGGTTGTTTTTAGTATCATCACCACAAATGATGGTTAATGCGTTGTAGATCAGTCTGCGTCTGTTCTTGTTTTCAGCATTATTTCCATACAACATCATGACGTTTTTAATATCATCAACCGGTGATATTACATAATCAACCAATACGCCAAGCTTCTCAATACATTGCAGTAAAGTATATTTGTGTCTGCCCGTAAATAATCCTATCAGGTTTTCTTTACTTTCACGACTGGATAATATTTTGTTCTCTGTAATTAATTCAGCCAACGTTTCACCATCGTAAACACGTTCTTTATCTATCAGAATATTTATCTTATCTAACGCCCTCTCTACATTATCAAGAAGACCTGTAATATACGGAGGCTGAATATCTGACTTTGTACTAATATTTGCAAGCATCGAATTATACATTTTAATGACACGCATCAGAGTAAAATTATTCGCATCATATTGTATTTCATCTTCATTATACGCAGGATCCGTCACGACCCTTAAGTCCATAAATGCATCCTGATAAGCTTTTACATAATCAAGTAATTCGAACAGTGAACCATGCTTTATTTTCTCCCTGTTTAATTTGATCTCCAGCGCTATCCTGAGAACTGAAAAAGCGCCGGGAAGATACCCAGAAGGTAACTCGTATTTTGGGGATTCATCATAAAACCGAAGAGCTTTGTGGAGTTTGTTCCGCCGAATCAGATAAATAAAGACGGCCAGTAACATGTAGCACCTGGTCACATAACCACGGGCATTCTGCAACTGTTCAAAATAATTAATAATGTTTTCCAGATATACATCATCATAACTTTTCTTATCAGAAAGATTAAACACCATATCTTTTAAAGATTCGATATATTCTTGTGATTTATCATCAAGTGACACAATATAACGAGTTAATGCTCCTTTGGGGCCACTCTCAAACTCATGAAACCGTTCAAGTAATGCTCTTGCATAAGGCGTTGTGTCAAAAATATTAAAATCATAAAGATAGCGTGCAGCGTAGCCATACAACCCATGTACCCAAAGCCCTTCTCTTATCAGCACTCTGAGATAATATGCAATACTGTCAAGTATCTTTACCTTCCGTTGCATATCAAGCAAAATACTTAATGAATAAAATGCATAATAGAACTTGTCAATGTTGTTGAGTATTCTGTCCAGCTCACTCTTATCAAGCTTCTTCTCTCTGTAATCCTTCTTGTATTCATTCTTACAGGCCTTTATATATTGTTTCATAAGGCTCTTCCTTTTACCGTACCCTTTTCGAATAGTTCCCTGGTATTTTCCCAGCTCATACATTTTTCCGTTTTCCCGAAAATCTTCTCTGTTAAATCCCAGTTCAGCAAGATACTCCCGGAGATAACGTTTAACGGCAGCCTCATCGCTTTCTGTACCAGAGTAATCCAGGCAGGGACAATATGATTTTTGCAAAAAATTATAGATATGATAATAAAACCCTGTTTCATTCTCCGGACGATATGTGTTATATATATCCAGCACAATAAAAACAACTCCAAAGCTTTTCAGAAAATAGTTACGGATATATTCGGACTTTAATGTTGAATACACAGGGTAAGAATTCATCATGTAATAAAAATATTCATACCGGGAAAATATAATTCGCCGTTGTTCCAGACTATACACCCCTTCAGCATCAATAATGTGACTGAGCTCATTATAACGTTGATCCCAGAATCTTTGATGCGCTCCAAAATCAGTACTCTTCCGCTTATCTCTCGGACTCTCTCCTTCCTTAAACAACCCAAAAACTGTACAAATATCATACAAAAGATTTGTAAACATGCGCATCTGCTCTGATCTCCGGTTGGTTTCCGTTTTATCACAGGGGACATTCTGGCCTTAACGTAGCAAATTAATGACATAGCCTTCAACTCACATGGAGAACAATATGTCAACCCAGACCGGACATTTTTATACCCCCTCACGCATCCTGCGTATGGCTGAACTTACCCGACTCCTTGGTATATCAAGATCGACCATCTACGAAAAAATGAATCCGGCATCAAAATACTACGATGCCACCTTTCCCCGGCCTGTCCGGCTTGGGAGTTCGGCTGTAGGCTGGCGGGCATCTGCCATTGATGAGTGGTTAACTTTACATACAACACCAACCAGATCCGTAACTAAGGATAAATAAGGAAAACTGTACGCCATGACAAAATTATCCCCCCCTGAACTTGACATAACTAAACTGCCTGACAGGTGCCAGGCATTACTTGATGAAATGCATGAAGAAACGGGAATAAGCCGTGAAATACTGCTGTCTGTTATGCTGACGGTCAAGGCTGCCTCGGTCCAGGATACGCATGAAGTTGAACTTTCTGGAGGGCAGCGTACCAGTCTTCAGATATATATGTGTCTTTCATCAGCATCAGGCAGTGGAAAAACCTCTGCCTGCGCAAAATTAATCGCCCCTGTTCATGAAACAGAAGAAGAACTACATCAGGCATATATCGACGATAAAAAAAACTATGATCGCATGATGGAAATGTGGACAACAGATAAAAAAATCCTGGAGCGGAGATATAAAAAGGAAATGGAAAGATCCCCGGAAAATGCTGCTGCTGCACGAGCAGCGCTTGAAAAGTGTATAGCAAATAAACCCGTACCTCCCGTACAACAGGTTCTCATCGTGAATGACGCGACACCAGAAGGGATAGCTTTGAAACTCAGCCAGTCACCTTCTCTTCTGTTGCTGTCTGATGAAGGAGGAACCATTCTGGATAAGCGTTTCGAACGCAAATCGGCGCTGTACAACACATTATGGAGTGGGCAACCAGTCACCGTAGAACGGGCATCCAGACCCGGGTTCCGGGTAAAGGATTCCCGTCTCACTATGCTTATACTGACTCAACCGGTAATATTTGATAAGTTTTTTACTCTCACTGGCGACCAGATCCGGGGCAATGGCTTTCTGGCCCGGGTGCTATTTTGCGAACCCGGAGCAAATAAAATAATGACGACAGAACCGCATACTGCCACTCCTGTTGTAACGCAGCAATGTGCAACCTGTTTTCATGAGAAAAGTTTTGGCAGTCAGATCAGAGACTCTCTGAGAGCGTCCCGGGAAAGGCGTGCAAAAGGTGAGCAACGCATCCGCATGACATTATCACACGCAGCATCCCACGATCTGGAAATCTTTCACGAAGAAAATATGAGTGCTGTCAGGCAGAACCCACGTATGACCACTTTCGAAGACATTATCGTCAGGAAAAGAGAACAGGCTGTTCGAATAGCCGCACTTCTGGAGCTGGAGAACAATCCACATGGTACAGTAATAACACGAGAAAGTATCAATAGTGCTATTTATCTCGTTGATTTTTATTTTCAGCATCTTATATCCAAACTGGAATCACTTCGGGAAATATCTCCTGCAGAAAAACTGGATAAATGGCTCAGAGAAAATATCATCCGGGTAAAAGGATACGAATATCAAAAAAGCCATATACTACAATATGGTCCATATGCTCTCAGGAATAAATGTGTTCTTGATGAAGCACTTGATATACTTGCAGAACAGAAAAAAATCGTAATTGATTATTCAATCGGCCAAAAAATCATTTATATCGGTGACGCGATTACACCTTGTGAATTAGCAAATGAGGCAAACATCCCGATAATGGAGCGTGGAATGTTTATAGTCTGTTGGGACCATAAGCTGAATAAGTACAGAAATGAAGAACAGACTAAAATATGGAACATAACTACAAAAAATTAAAGTTCCCGTCTTTTATCATTCAGTTACCAACCTGAATATCTGAAACAATGCCAGACATCGGTTACAGACTGGCATTGTTTTTATCATTCAATTTATAAACTACAATATTACGTATTATTTTTATATTTATGTCATTGCAAATATCAGACAAACAAGCATTATAACTCAATAAGTATATTTTTCGTGATTACAGACGGCATCTGCAAATCTGTGAGATGTGATTTCATCGCTGGTTTTCCATAATCTGAGACATCACATAATCCGCCCATGCCTGCATCATCGGTATACGCTGATCCAGCAGATCAGTCCGGTGATATGCCGCCTCAACCTTATTTTTCAGCGTGTGGGCAAGCGCCCTTTCCGCCAAATCCCGCGAATATCCCTGTTCGCTACACCAGTCCCTGAATGTTGAACGAAAACCATGTGCTGTAGCCACTCGTCCGGGTATATCACTGATGGCCTTCTTTTTACGCAGAAAACTCGTCAACACCATATCTGAAAGGATCTGCTGCTTTCTGGGAGAAGGAAACACCAGTTCGTCATGCAGACCACGTATATTTTCCAGAACGTGAATGGCCTGTCGGGATAAAGGAACACGATGCTGTATCCTGGCTTTCATTCTTTCTGCGGGTATCGTCCATATCCGCTTATGAAAATCAATTTCAGCCCAGCGCATTCCCCTTGCTTCGCCCGAGCGGGTTGCTGTCAGTATCACCATTAATAACAGTGCCCGGGTAACATTATAAGGTTCATCTGTATACACACTGGTCGCCACAAAAAGCGGTAACTGCCTCCAGGGCATTGCCGGCTGGTGTTCATCACGTCCTCTTGATTGCTGTGGAAGCAAATGATCAACCACATCAACAGGATTCGCCACACAAAAACCATGCGCCCAGCCCCACTGCATAACAACATGAATGCGCTGTTTAACCCGGCTTGCCGTTTCTGACAAGGTTAACCAGACTGGACGCAGTGTTTCTGCCACGTCCGCAGCCGTAATCGAATCCAGCGTTTTTGCTCCCAGTTGAGGAAACGCGTAATTCTCAAGCGTCGATAACCACTGCCTTACATGCTTTGGATTTTCCCATCCAGGAGACAATTCTGCATGTACACGCCGGGCTGCATCGGCAAATGTTGGGATAACAACTTTTTCAGCTTCAGCCTTTTTAATCTCCAGAGGATCATCACCTGCAGCAAGTTGCTCTCGCATTATCCGGGCAGTACGTGCAGCTTCAGCAATACTGACCTCAGGGTAAGTTCCCAATCCAGCATTACGCCTTTTTTGTGTCACCGGACTTACATAACGAAAAACCCATTTACCCCTCCCCTTTACTGAAGAAGGATGAAGAGTCAGTCCTGTAATTCCCCCATGGGGCAATGGTTTGTCATCAGGTTTGATATGCCTTGCTTTAGTATCCGTCAATACTGCCATACGCTAATTCCTGTTACTCTGGTATGCCATTCAGTATGCCATTAGTCTCTCACTTCACTAAGAATACATTAGATAACATCGGACAGCAAAAATTGTAATGCATTGTTTATAATGAGGTTATATAACACTCCCGGATTAAGTCAGATTTATTTCAGGCGGTCCCCCTCACCGCCATATTTAAAGAAGAGCTCGTACGAAAGTACGGGCTTTTTTTTCGTATATTGCACACACCGGGGGGATGAGAAGCCCCGACCGGGGTTCGACAACTGGCGACAGCCAGTTGGACAGACCGTGAACGCAGTGAGCGGGCTGCCCGCAGGGCGAGCGAAGCGAGTCAATCCCCCCCTCACCGCCATATTTAAAGAAGAGCCCGTACGAAAGTACGGGCTTTTTTTTCGTATATTGCACACACCGGGTGCCCCCGCCCACGTCTGTTAGGGCGAGGGGAAATTGTGCACATCAACTGTCTGGTTACTCAGTCAACAATCAAAATGCGCAAGATAGTAGAGAACATATATGCGTTATCTGGTCACTTCCTGTAACTTCCTCACTTATTAAAATGCCCCCAACGGAAATACATGTCACATGCCATCATAAAATCGTTATGCCAGAGGAATCGACAATGGAAAAAATAGTAAATTAAGCACGGTACATAGCAGAGTAAAAAATAGGCTTCAAACCAAATCCGCCATTCCACAAGCGTTGCCAATACCGACACCAGCGTAATCCACATCATTTCAATAACCAGCAATATGAATAACCGAAGCCAAAGCGGCTTGGCAAAAAAGGTCGACAACGCATTTTCACTGGAGAAAAACAGATCGATTTCCTGCAAAAAAAGCCTGCCCAGAAAAGCGTACCGCTTGGAGAAGCGCAGAAAAAACAGATTAATCGCCAACACTACGCCACAAAGAATGAGCAATGCAATTATCGATTTAAACGTTAACCACTGCCCCTCTGTCACAAAAGAATCACTGTTACGCAACGGGCTGATAGTAAGCAGGTTAACAACCGTTGAGATGCACACCGAAAGCAGCACATAGCGAGTCAGACTTTTATATTTTACTTTTTTCGCTACTGAAATAGCGACCTGCTTGACATAACTGGTGCGGATCATCCGAAACAGCAGAAAGATGACCAACGGCCCAAGTAACGAAATCAGGAACAGCGCATATAACGAGGGTAGAAGCTGGTATAGCCCCCAACTCATTGCACTCAACATGATTAACGACAGAAATCCTGCCACCAGAGGTTGTGTAAGAAATAATTCTATTTTGTGGTTCTGCTTTTTCTTAAACCACGAAAAATCGATATTCTTCGTGACGCATTTATAAGCCCAGTACGCCTTGAGATCAAAAATAAAATTATACAGCACCAGGGCCAGAATCCCACTAACTACACCAATATCCTCTGATGGAAAAGTAAACCCTGCATTCTTCCAATAAAAGCCTATCAGAATAAGTCCAATAGCATAAATGTATATCAGATTTCGTTTATCCTGAAAGCGAATAAAAGTTAAATAATCAGGAATCATTTGAATACCTTTGCATCACTAAATGCTTTACGACAATGCATAACTCGTTGCTGATCCACGCCAGCAAAATCATTTAACATATTCCCCAAATAGGGCTTATTACTTATTTCAAGGAAAGCTACCGGGGTTGGCATATTCAGAAATGTATCGAAAGATTCAGTCCATTTCACCGTATGAGTTAAGTGTAATGAGAGATTTTCTTTGATAATTGACGGAGCGACCTCGCTTTTTGCTGTTACGTTCATCAGAACCTGATGCTCTGGCGAAGCGATATCCAGTCCGGCAAGATAATCGCGCATTGCCTGAACGCCGTCTTCCATCAAACGCGTGTGCCAGGCACCGCTCACACCGAGTTTAACCGGTTCGTATCCAGCGGCCATCAGCAGCGTGGCAAATTCATTCAACGCAGCCTGCGTTCCCCCAATAACCTGCTGGCGCGGCGTGTTATCACAGCTAATATCCAGCGCAATGCCTGATTCCGTAATCATCGTCTGCAGTTGTTCGCGGTTGATGCCTTTAACCGCCTGATCTTACCCAGCAATAGTGGACACGCGGCTAAGTGAGTAAACTCTCAGTCAGAGGTGACTCACATGACAAAAACAGTATCAACCAGTAAAAAACCCCGTAAACAGCATTCGCCTGAATTTCGCAGTGAAGCCCTGAAGCTTGCTGAACGCATCGGTGTTACTGCCGCAGCCCGTGAACTCAGCCTGTATGAATCACAGCGCTACAACTGGCGCAGTAAACAGCAAAATCAGCAGACGTCTTCTGAACGTGAACTGGAGATGTCTACCGAGATTGCACGTCTCAAACGCCAGCTGGCAGAACGGGATGAAGAGCTGGCTATCCTCCAAAAGGCCGCGACATACTTCGCGAAGCGCCTGAAATGAAGTATGTCTTTATTGAAAAACATCAGGCTGAGTTCAGCATCAAAGCAATGTGCCGCGTGCTCCGGGTGGCCCGCAGCGGCTGGTATACGTGGTGTCAGCGGCGGACAAGGATAAGCACGCGTCAGCAGTTCCGCCAACACTGCGACAGCGTTGTCCTCGCGGCTTTTACCCGGTCAAAACAGCGTTACGGTGCCCCACGCCTGACGGATGAACTGCGTGCTCAGGGTTACCCCTTTAACGTAAAAACCGTGGCGGCAAGCCTGCGCCGTCAGGGACTGAGGGCAAAGGCCTCCCGGAAGTTCAGCCCGGTCTGCTACCGCGCACACGGTCTGCCTGTGTCAGAAAATCTGTTGGAGCAGGATTTTTACGCCAGTGGCCCGAACCAGAAGTGGGCAGGAGACATCACGTACTTACGTACAGATGAAGGCTGGCTGTATCTGGCAGTGGTCATTGACCTGTGGTCACGTGCCGTTATTGGCTGGTCAATGTCGCCACGCATGACGGCGCAACTGGCCTGCGATGCCCTGCAGATGGCGCTGTGGCGGCGTAAGAGGCCCCGGAACGTTATCGTTCACACGGACCGTGGAGGCCAGTACTGTTCAGCAGATTATCAGGCGCAACTGAAGCGGCATAATCTGCGTGGAAGTATGAGCGCAAAAGGTTGCTGCTACGATAATGCCTGCGTGGAAAGCTTCTTTCATTCGCTGAAAGTGGAATGTATCCATGGAGAACACTTTATCAGCCGGGAAATAATGCGGGCAACGGTGTTTAATTATATCGAATGTGATTACAATCGGTGGCGGCGGCACAGTTGGTGTGGCGGCCTCAGTCCGGAACAATTTGAAAACAAGAACCTCGCTTAGGCCTGTGTCCATATTACGTGGGTAGGATCAAAATGCCGCTTTATGGTGACTCACAAAAATTCACCACATCCCTCACAACCACCTTATTACGCCCGGTCTCTTTCGCCTCGTAAAGTGCGTTATCAGCCAGTCGATAGATCTCATTCGGGTTTAACGCATTTTCCTGAGTCACAACAGCGCCAATACTAATCGTCACTTTTTGTGGTATAGCGTATTCAGGATTATCGCCAGTTAAACGCTCAACATTTTCCCGAATCCTTTCCGCTAAAGCTTTCGCACGTTCAGTATCGATGTCCGTCAGCAAGACGCCAAACTCTTCGCCGCCGACGCGCGCTAAAAGGTCATCTGGTCGTATGCTTTTCCCAATGATATTCACCACTGTTTTTATCACCTGATCGCCAACCGGATGCCCCCAGGTGTCGTTGACTTTTTTGAAGTGGTCGATATCCATAATCATGACGCAATAAGGCGTTTTTTTGGCTGATGCTGATTGAACTGTCAGTTCATTAAAAAAATAATTTCTGTTAAATATATTGGTTAAGGGATCGCGATGTGCAATGTTCTTTGTTACTCGTAGCGCACTGAATATATGGCACATAAATATTACCATAACGGTTAACTTACTGACTACTTCAATAGTGCGACTAATATACCAAGTGGACACGCTATACCTACTCATAAATAACAGAGAGATATTGTACAGTACGGCACAAAAAGCAATCACCGTCACTCCATTCCAGATATCATAGCGTAAACCATTAAAGTATAGATTAACCGAAAGCAAGGTTAACCACATGAAAATCATTATGGTAACATATGAGGCTTTCCAAACCACCTGACCATTTTCATTGGTTAACTCGGCAATGTGTAAATTGTAGCTCTCATAATGACTAGAAAGTATGTGAGCAACTATCGGCCCCCCAAAAACAAAAAACAAACTTATGCACAAAGTCATTTTTTTGGAAAATAAATTGCGCTGTTTTGTGTTTTCACTAACTTTATTCACCAATGCCAGAAATATTAATATGCACAAACTCATCTGACGAAACAAATAATAGATTGCAATGTCATTTTGGACAACACTGCTTGTCAAACGCCCCTCAATAATTTGCTGAATGATAATGACGGTTTTAACAAAGTAAATCAAACAACTCAGAAAAGCCAAACTAAGTATACAGTTTGAAAATTGCCTACGGTCATAAATGAAATACAACTGCATAAAAATAAATGCAACAGTATCGATAAAAAATAAAGCAATCATTACCATCAGATAGGTTGATCGTGGAACAACTTCCTCAACGCCTGGCTGATTAAACCAACTATTCACCAAAACCAAAGCAAGCCCAAACAATAAGCTCACTAATACAGTACTACTAATTCTCAAATAGTCTTTTTCCATAAAGCTACACCAATCTGTAGGTTGTAGATCCCTTTCTATTATTAATAGATATAAGAACTGTACTGTTGTCAATATGAAATTCCGCCCACAAACAATACCGATGATGATAGTTGCTGGATGTAATTATTATTGCCTAAGTGCTTTATACATTGTTTGCAACAAGCCAGGCTTGAAAATACTTATAAATGGTTATAGAAAATCCTTATAAAACATTAATTCATAGATACATTAGGAATAACAATTAAATCCGTGAGTGCCGTAGCGCAGCCTTTCATCAGGACTTTCGAAAAATCCGAAATCATGCATCGGAATTTACTGATTTAATTATTTTAATCCTAATTTATTTTGAAAAAGGCATTGGGATTTATGCCGTATTCCTGAAGATCCTCATCATTGGAATGGATTTTCGGGCGAGAAAAGGATTTTATATGGACACTCTGCTCATCATTTCTTCTTCTCATCATCAACAATTCACGTCTCTCTTCCGCGTTTAATAACGGATTATGAGGTGCAAAAATATCTTTCTTTTCAGTTACCTGTAATTAGATACAGAGAGAGATTTTGGCAATACATGGAGTAATACAGGATGTATTCAAGTAGCAGAAAAAGGTGCCCGAAAACCAAATGGGCTTTGAAACTTCTTACTGCCGCATTTTTAGCAGCGAGTCCCGCGGCGAAGAGTGCTGTTAATAACGCCTATGATGCATTGATTATTGAAGCTCGCAAGGGTAATACTCAGCCAGCTTTGTCATGGTTTGCACTAAAATCAGCACTCAGCAATAACCAAATTGCTGACTGGTTACAGATTGCCTTATGGGCCGGGCAAGATAAACAGGTTATTACCGTTTACAACCGCTACCGTCATCAGCAATTACCAGCGCGTGGTTATGCAGCTGTCGCCGTCGCTTATCGTAACCTGCAACAATGGCAAAACTCGCTTACACTGTGGCAAAAGGCGCTCTCTCTGGAGCCGCAAAATAAGGATTATCAACGGGGACAAATTTTAACCCTGGCAGATGCTGGTCACTATGATACTGCGCTGGTTAAACTTAAGCAGCTTAACTCTGGAGCACCGGACAAAGCCAATTTACTCGCAGAAGCCTATATCTATAAACTGGCGGGGCGTCATCAGGATGAATTACGGGCGATGACAGAGTCATTACCTGAAAATGCATCTACGCAACAATATCCCACAGAATACGTGCAGGCATTACGTAATAATCAACTTGCTGCCGCGATTGACGATGCCAATTTAACGCCAGATATTCGCGCTGATATTCATGCCGAACTGGTCAGACTGTCGTTTATGCCTACGCGCAGTGAAAGTGAACGTTATGCCATTGCCGATCGCGCCCTCGCCCAATACGCTGCATTAGAAATTCTGTGGCACGATAACCCAGACCGTACTGCCCAGTACCAGCGTATTCAGGTTGATCATCTTGGCGCGTTATTAACTCGCGATCGTTATAAAGACGTTATTTCTCACTATCAGCGATTAAAAAAGACGGGGCAAATTATTCCGCCCTGGGGGCAATATTGGGTTGCATCGGCTTATCTCAAAGATCATCAGCCGAAAAAAGCACAGTCAATAATGACCGAGCTCTTTTATCACAAGGAGACCATTGCCCCGGATTTATCCGATGAAGAACTTGCGGATCTCTTTTACAGCCACCTGGAGAGTGAAAATTATCCGGGCGCGCTAACTGTCACCCAACATACCATTAATACTTCGCCGCCTTTCCTTCGGTTAATGGGCACGCCTACGAGCATCCCGAATGATACCTGGTTACAGGGGCATTCGTTTCTCTCAACCGTAGCAAAATATAGTAATGATCTTCCTCAGGCTGAAATGACAGCCAGAGAGCTTGCTTATAACGCACCAGGAAATCAGGGACTGCGCATTGATTACGCGAGTGTGTTACAAGCCCGCGGTTGGCCTCGTGCAGCAGAAAATGAATTAAAAAAAGCAGAAGTGATCGAGCCACGTAATATTAATCTGGAGGTTGAACAAGCCTGGACAGCATTAACGTTACAAGAATGGCAGCAGGCAGCTGTCTTAACGCACGATGTTGTCGAACGTGAACCGCAAGATCCCGGCGTTGTACGATTAAAACGTGCGGTTGATGTACATAATCTTGCAGAGCTTCGTATCGCTGGCTCAACAGGAATTGATGCCGAAGGCCCGGATAGTGGTAAACATGATGTCGACTTAACCACCATCGTTTATTCACCACCGCTGAAGGATAACTGGCGCGGTTTTGCTGGATTCGGTTATGCCGATGGACAATTTAGCGAAGGAAAAGGGATTGTTCGCGACTGGCTTGCGGGTGTTGAGTGGCGGTCACGTAATATCTGGCTCGAGGCAGAGTACGCTGAACGCGTTTTCAATCATGAGCATAAACCCGGCGCGCGCCTGTCTGGCTGGTATGATTTTAATGATAACTGGCGTATTGGTTCGCAACTGGAACGCCTCTCTCACCGCGTTCCATTACGGGCAATGAAAAATGGTGTTACAGGCAACAGTGCTCAGGCTTATGTTCGCTGGTATCAAAATGAGCGGCGTAAGTACGGTGTCTCCTGGGCTTTCACTGATTTTTCCGACAGTAACCAGCGTCATGAAGTCTCACTTGAGGGTCAGGAACGCATCTGGTCTTCACCATATTTGATTGTCGATTTCCTACCCAGTCTGTATTACGAACAAAATACAGAACACGATACCCCATACTACAACCCTATAAAAACGTTCGATATTGTTCCGGCATTTGAGGCAAGCCATTTGTTATGGCGAAGCTATGAAAATAGCTGGGAGCAAATATTCAGCGCAGGTGTTGGTGCCTCCTGGCAAAAACATTATGGCACGGATGTCGTCACCCAACTCGGCTACGGGCAACGCATTAGCTGGAATGACGTGATTGATGCTGGCGCAACGCTACGCTGGGAAAAACGACCTTATGACGGTGACAGAGAACACAACTTATACGTTGAATTCGATATGACATTCAGATTTTAAGGATAAATATGTTACGTAATGGAAATAAATATCTCCTGATGCTGGTGAGTATAATTATGCTCACCGCGTGCATTAGCCAGTCAAGAACATCATTTATACCGCCACAGGATCGCGAATCTTTACTCGCCGAGCAACCGTGGCCGCATAATGGTTTTGTAGCGATTTCATGGCATAACGTTGAAGACGAAGCTGCCGACCAGCGTTTTATGTCAGTGCGGACATCAGCACTGCGTGAACAATTTGCCTGGCTGCGCGAGAACGGTTATCAACCGGTCAGTATTGCTCAAATTCGTGAAGCACATCGAGGAGGAAAACCGCTACCGGAAAAAGCTGTAGTGCTGACTTTTGATGACGGCTACCAGAGTTTTTATACCCGCGTCTTCCCAATTCTTCAGGCCTTCCAGTGGCCTGCTGTATGGGCCCCCGTCGGCAGTTGGGTCGATACGCCAGCGGATAAACAAGTAAAATTTGGCGATGAGTTGGTCGATCGAGAATATTTTGCCACGTGGCAACAAGTGCGAGAAGTTGCGCGTTCCCGGCTCGTTGAGCTCGCTTCTCATACATGGAATTCTCACTACGGTATTCAGGCTAATGCCACCGGCAGCTTATTGCCTGTATATGTAAATCGTGCATATTTTACTGACCACGCACGGTATGAAACCGCAGCAGAATACCGGGAAAGAATTCGTCTGGATGCTGTAAAAATGACGGAATACCTGCGTACAAAGGTTGAGGTAAATCCACACGTTTTTGTTTGGCCTTATGGCGAAGCGAATGGCATAGCGATAGAGGAATTAAAAAAACTCGGTTATGACATGTTCTTCACCCTTGAATCAGGTTTGGCAAATGCGTCGCAATTGGATTCCATTCCGCGGGTATTAATCGCCAATAATCCCTCATTAAAAGAGTTTGCCCAGCAAATTATTACCGTACAGGAAAAATCACCACAACGGATAATGCATATCGATCTTGATTACGTTTATGACGAAAACCTCCAGCAAATGGATCGCAATATTGATGTGCTAATTCAGCGGGTGAAAGATATGCAAATATCAACCGTGTATTTGCAGGCATTTGCTGATCCCGATGGTGATGGGCTGGTCAAAGAGGTCTGGTTTCCAAATCGTTTGCTACCAATGAAAGCAGATATTTTTAGTCGGGTTGCCTGGCAATTACGTACCCGCTCAGGTGTAAACATCTATGCGTGGATGCCGGTATTAAGCTGGGATTTAGATCCCACATTAACGCGAGTAAAATACTTACCAACAGGGGAGAAAAAAGCACAAATTCATCCTGAACAATATCACCGTCTCTCTCCTTTCGATGACAGAGTCAGAGCACAAGTTGGCATGTTATATGAAGATCTTGCCGGACATGCTGCTTTTGATGGCATATTGTTCCACGATGATGCTTTGCTTTCAGATTATGAAGATGCCAGTGCACCGGCTATCACGGCTTATCAGCAAGCAGGCTTTAGCGGGAGTCTGAGCGAAATTCGACAAAACCCGGAGCAATTTAAACAGTGGGCCCGCTTTAAAAGTCGTGCGTTAACTGACTTCACTTTAGAACTTAGTGCGCGCGTAAAAGCCATTCGCGGTCCACATATTAAAACTGCACGAAATATTTTTGCACTTCCGGTAATACAACCTGAAAGTGAAGCCTGGTTTGCACAGAATTATGCTGATTTCCTAAAAAGCTATGACTGGACCGCTATTATGGCTATGCCTTATCTGGAAGGTGTCGCAGAAAAATCGGCTGACCAATGGTTAATACAATTGACCAATCAAATTAAAAACATCCCTCAGGCTAAAGACAAATCTATTTTAGAATTACAGGCACAAAACTGGCAGAAAAATGGTCAGCATCAGGCTATTTCTTCGCAACAACTCGCTCACTGGATGAGCCTATTACAACTGAATGGAGTGAAAAACTATGGTTATTATCCCGACAATTTTCTGCATAACCAACCTGAAATAGACCTTATTCGTCCTGAGTTTTCAACAGCCTGGTATCCGAAAAATGATTAATCGCATCGTATCGTTTTTTATATTATGTCTGGTGTTATGCATACCCCTATGCGTAGCGTACTTTCACTCTGGTGAACTGATGATGAGGTTCGTTTTCTTCTGGCCGTTTTTTATGTCCATTATGTGGATTGTTGGCGGCGTCTATTTCTGGGTCTATCGTGAACGCCACTGGCCGTGGGGAGAAAACGCACCAGCTCCCCAGTTGAAAGATAATCCGTCTATCTCCATTATCATTCCCTGTTTTAATGAGGAGAAAAACGTTGAGGAAACCATACACGCCGCTTTAGCACAGCGTTATGAGAACATTGAAGTTATTGCCGTAAATGACGGTTCAACAGATAAAACCCGTGCCATCCTGGATCGCATGGCTGCACAAATTCCCCATTTGCGGGTCATTCATCTGGCGCAAAACCAGGGGAAAGCCATTGCGCTTAAAACCGGAGCTGCCGCGGCGAAAAGTGAATATCTGGTGTGCATTGATGGCGATGCGTTATTAGACCGCGATGCGGCGGCATATATTGTGGAACCGATGTTGTACAACCCGCGTGTGGGTGCCGTAACCGGTAATCCTCGTATTCGAACACGTTCTACCCTGGTGGGTAAAATTCAGGTTGGCGAGTATTCCTCAATTATTGGTTTGATCAAGCGAACCCAGCGTATCTATGGAAACGTATTTACCGTTTCCGGTGTTATTGCCGCATTTCGTCGCAGCGCCCTGGCAGAAGTGGGTTACTGGAGTGACGATATGATCACCGAAGATATTGATATTAGCTGGAAGCTGCAGTTGAATCAGTGGACGATTTTTTACGAGCCACGGGCGCTGTGCTGGATATTAATGCCTGAAACGTTAAAAGGGCTGTGGAAACAGCGCCTGCGCTGGGCTCAGGGCGGTGCAGAAGTATTCCTCAAAAATATGACAAGGTTGTGGCGCAAAGAAAACTTTCGAATGTGGCCGCTGTTTTTTGAATACTGCCTGACGACAATATGGGCCTTCACCTGCCTGGTCGGTTTCATTATTTACGCAGTCCAACTTGCCGGTGTACCGTTAAATATTGAATTGACACATATCGCTGCGACACATACTGCCGGAATATTATTGTGTACGTTATGTTTACTGCAATTTATTGTCAGCCTGATGATCGAGAATCGCTATGAGCATAATCTGACTTCATCGCTTTTCTGGATTATTTGGTTCCCGGTTATTTTCTGGATGCTGAGCCTGGCAACGACATTGGTATCATTTACACGAGTCATGTTGATGCCTAAAAAGCAACGCGCCCGTTGGGTAAGTCCCGATCGCGGGATTCTGAGAGGTTAATATGAACAATTTAATTATTACGACCCGACAATCACCAGTACGTTTACTGGTTGATTATGTTGCCACAACCATCTTGTGGACATTATTTGCGTTGTTCATATTCTTATTCGCCATGGATCTGCTGACGGGTTATTACTGGCAAAGCGAGGCCAGAAGCCGACTTCAGTTCTATTTTTTGCTGGCAGTGGCGAATGCCGTCGTGTTAATTGTCTGGGCGCTGTACAATAAGCTGCGTTTTCAAAAACAGCAGCATCATGCAGCCTACCAATATACGCCGCAAGAATATGCAGAGAGCTTAGCAATACCTGATGAGCTCTATCAGCAACTACAAAAAAGCCACAGGATGAGCGTACACTTCACCAGCCAGGGGCAAATAAAAATGGTTGTTTCAGAAAAAGCGCTAGTCCGGGCATAAACACCCAAAACAAAGCCCGGTTCGCCCGGGCTCTGCACCGATAATACACTTAACTGTATGCATGCAGCGTACGTTGGCAAAGTGCCGAACGTACGCAGTCCTCTTTACCGAACCGGACGATCCCAACCATTTCATCTTCTTCGAAACGTTCCAGCGCGTCACTTAATCCGGAGCACACGCCGCGAGGCAAATCGCATTGCGTGATATCACCGTTGACGATAACCGTCACGTTCTCCCCGAGGCGGGTTAAAAACATTTTCATTTGCGCGGCAGTCACATTCTGCGCCTCGTCAAGAATGACGACTGCATTTTCAAAGGTACGTCCACGCATATAGGCGAACGGCGCAATTTCCACCTTCCCTATTTCCGGTCGCAGGCAGTACTGCATAAAGGAAGCCCCTAAGCGCCGGACCAGCACGTCGTAGACCGGGCGAAAATAGGGAGCAAACTTTTCTGCGATATCTCCAGGTAAGAAGCCAAGATCTTCATCGGCTTGCAGAACTGGACGGGTGACGATAATCCTGTCGACATCCTTATGTATCAGGGCTTCTGCCGCTTTTGCTGCGCTGATCCAGGTTTTTCCGCACCCGGCTTCGCCCGTGGCGAATATCAGCTGCTTACTCTCAATAGCCTTCAGATAGTGCAATTGCGCTTCATTTCGCGCGAGGATGGGCGAAGTATCGCGACTGTCGCGGGCCATACCAATGGCTTCTACGCCGCCCATCTGCACAAGCGAGGTGACCGATTCTTCTTCACGCTGCTTATGGCTGCGCGAATCCCGTCTCAGCACACGTTTTGCCTCGCGACGAGCTTTGATCACTGCTTTTTGTCTTCCCATGGAGAGCACCTTGAGTTGTTTGTATTCATCACACGCGCCGTTGGCAGCGCGATTATGCGCACGAACATCAGAGGGTTGGCTTCCTTGTAAGCCATAGTTTGCTTTTGGATAAAATGCCGAAAAACGGCTACGCGCACCGTTTACGGCGTCGGTAACACATGAAAAGAAAGGATGAGGTTGAAAATGCAAAGTGACGAGATGACTACCGGAGGAGAAAACTCCGCGAGTGGTGGCGCGTTGATTATCTAAAACATGTCCAGTACAGGACGTTACCATCCGCGATCTCCATAGTGACTGACTATCACTGCCGGGAACTTCCGCTGCTACTTAATAAGTACAACAGATCTCGCATTTATTGCAACAATATATTTACTTATATTTAACTATAAAACACCATTTCAGTGACATTAGTTTCTACTGGAAAGATGACAGAGTGATGACAGATATGAAAAAAGCTGTGTGCTTTCAGCAGGATTTGCATCAGGCATCAGTGCACGATCGCCGTATGCGGCGTGAACGCCTTATCCGCCTACCGAACCCGCACCGATTGTAGGCATAAGAAGACGCGCAAGCATCGCATCAGGCATCTGCGCAAGAACGCCTTATCCGTCTAAAAACATTAAACCCGCAATAACGCGCTTCCGAGATAATCGTTCGCGTCCTTCACTCCCGGCAGCGCAAAAAAATAACCGCCGCCGATAGGTTTAACGTATTCCTCCAGCGCTTCGCCATTGAGCCTTTTTTGTACTGTCAGGAAGCCTTTTTCCAGATCGTGTTGGTAACAGACAAACAGTAGCCCCATATCCAGTTGCCCGGAGTTGGTGACGCCCAGTGAATAACTGTAGCCACGACGCAGCATCAGGCTGGACTCACTCTCCGCCGTGCGGGGATTCGCCAGCCGGATATGGCTGTCCAGCGCAATCACCTTCCCTTCCGGGTCGCTGGCGTAATCAGGCACATCATGCTCATGCTGCATTCCCAGCGGCGCACCGGTTTGCTTATCACGGCCAAAAATCGTCTGCTGTTCTTTCAGCGGCGTTCTGTCCCAAAATTCCACTCGAAACTGAATCAAGCGTACTGCCTGATAGCTGCCACCGATTGTCCACGCAGGCTCCTGCTGATCTGCCGTTACCCACACCACTTTTTGCATCAACTTATCATTCTGGCTATCGGGATTGGCAGTGCCGTCTTTGAAACCCAGCAAATTAATCGGCGTCTCTTTGCCTTTACTACGCGCCGCGTGATCGGAAATAAACCCTTCCCGCTTCCAGCGCACACTGAGCAAATCCGGCGTGTGTTTGATGATATCGCGCAGCGCATGGATAACCGTGTCCTGGGTGTTGGCGCAAATCTGTAGCAACACATCACCATGACATAACGCCGCATCCAGCGAGTCGTTGGGGAAACGCGTCATCTTCTGCAGCTTTTTTGGCATCTGTGGCGCAAGGCCAAAGCGCTCATCAAACAATGAGTGACCCACCGATAACGTGATGGTGAGATTATCGGGCGCAATGTAGCCGCCAAGAATGCCGGAATCGAGTGGTGGCAGGCGCGGATTTGGCGTTTCTGGTGCTGCTCCGCCCTGAGTCAGAAAAGCAAAACGCTGAGTCAACAAGCGAAACAACCGCTCAAGATCGGCTTTATCGCTGGCAAGCACATCAAACGCCACCAGCATCATTGCGGCCTGTTGTGGCGTCAGGATCCCTGCCTGATGCTCACCATAAAACGGCTGTTTCTCATTGCGAGCATCCGGTGAAAGCGTGCCCGGTGCACTTTGCGTTTTTTGTGCATGAGCGACCGGACAACTTCCCGCCAGCGCCAGCGCACCAATCCCTTTCAGTAAACGTCGGCGTGACGGTTCATTCACGCCGTTTTCATCTTTATACTGCATAACGCTTAATCCAGTCCCAGCACACCGCGAAGTTGCGCCAGATCTTCCGCCAGCGCAGTAATCGGCCCTTTCAGCGCATTCCGGTCGGCATCGGTCAATTTGTCGTAGGTTTCGAAACCGTCTTTAGTACGGTATTTCGCCAGAATGGTATCGACCTTTTTAAAGTTGGCATCGACTTTTGCCAACAGTTCCGGGTTGGCTTTTTGCAGTTGTGGACGCAGCAGATCGACAATTTTCTGCGAGCCTTCAACGTTAGCCTGGAAATCCCACAGATCGGTGTGGCTGTAGCGATCTTCTTCACCGCTGATTTTGCTGGCTGCCACTTCCTCAATCAGTCCGGCTGCGCCGCCGACCACTTTTGAAGGTGGGAAAGCCAGTTCACTGATGCGTTTTTGCAAATCGACCACATCTGTATAAAGCTGCTCAGCGTACTGATCCATCCCTTTGGTGGTGTTGTCGCCAAACAATGCTTTTTCCAGGCGGTGGAAACCAGTGAATTTTGGGTCGGCGGCTTTTTGCTCGTAATCATCTTCACGGGCGTCAATGCTGCCATCCAGATCGGAGAACAGTTCAGCAATCGGTTCAATGCGCTCATAGTGCTGGCGCGTCGGCGCATACAGTGCTTTCGCTTTTTCGATATCGCCAGCTTTAATCGCGTCGGTAAAGGCTTTGGTGTCGGTCACCAGCTGCGTGGTTTCCGCCATGACATACGCTTTATATGCAGTAATTGCACCACCAAGACTTAACAGCGCATCACTTTGCGCCGCATCCGCCGTTGCCTCACCTTTGACGATCAACTTCCCTTTCGGGTTAGTCAGCAGACCGCAGGTCATATCGTATTCGCCAGGCTGTAAATTCGCCGTCATTTTCTGGCTAAAACCAGGGGCGATATTTTCCCGCTCTTCCACCACCATCACGCCTTTGAGGATCTCCCACTCCAGCGCCTTCTGGCTATGGTTCTGAATAATGAACTGTGTTTTCCCGGCGTTAACCGTAATGGTCATCGGTTCGCACTGCTTATCCGTCACGGTCACTTTGACCTGCGGCACATCAGCGGCGTTAGCCATAAAAGCAGAAGAAAACAGCGCAGCCACGCTCAACTGCAATGCGTTACGGCGGAAGTTAATGGTCATGACGAGACTATCCCTTTAAAGTATGTTGTAACTAAGCAAGATTTTGCGTCGTATTTGTTACGCGGAGCGAGACGCTGTCGCCCCTGCGCGTGGTGGCAGAGCAAATGCCACCAGCGCCGGGATGAGATAAATAAACCAGACGGCGACTTCGCTGACGCTCGGCGCTTCCTGATAGCCAAAAATCCCTTCCATCAGCGTGCCAAACAGCGAGTGAGTTGAGAGCACCGCACTCATATCGAAGGCGATTTCCTGAAAGTGGTTCCACAATCCGGCTTCATGAAATGCGCGAATGGCACCAGCTGCCAGCCCTGCGGCGACGAAGAGAATAAACAGGCTGGTCCATTTAAAAAATGCACCAAGATTGAGGCGAATACCGCCCCAGTAGAGCAGGAAGCCTAGCACCACGGCAGTAGCAAGACCGAGCATTGCACCCAGCGGCGGCCAGATCCCGACATCTTGTTGAAATGCCGCCAGCAGGAAAAAGACCGACTCCAGCCCTTCCCTTGCAACGGCAAAAAAGACCATCATCACCAGCGCCCAGCCATGATGATTTCCACGCTGCAATGCGCTATCGACTGCCTGCTCCAGTTGTACTTTGACGTTGCGCGACACTTTGCGCATCCAGAAAACCATCCAGGTAAGGATCACCACGGCGATCACCGCCACGATACCTTCAAACAGTTCCTGCTCTTTTTGCGGAAATTCGCCGGTGGTTTCGTTAATGAAGATCCCCAAGCCCAGGCACAACGCAGCGGCAAGCAACACGCCAATCCACATCACACCAATCCATCGGCCTCGCTGGGTACGCTTAAGATAGCTGGCAATCAAACTGACAATCAGCGCGGCTTCAAGTCCTTCGCGCAACATAATGAGAAACGGAACAAACATGCCACCCACCCTTAAACGTTTTTCTGAGTCAATCTATGCAAAGAAAAGTAAATCGCAGTGATAGCGATTATCATTACGGTAAAGAAAAATACAAGCGGAATGTTTATAAAATGATGTTGAAATGTAAACAAAGAGAGGTAATGCCAGGGGATATAAACGATTATTCCAGGTACAAAGATGGGATTGTTTACAACGAGCCATGTGTTCTTGCCGGATGCCGCGTAAACGCCGTATCCAGCCGACAAAACCGTCCTGACTCAATACATCAAAACTTCCATGTAAAACTGATAAGCGGGTGTATCAAGCAATTTCGTCCATCCTCGATTATCAAATCTAACTTTTTGCCCGGAACATAAGAACAGCGCGGGTGTTGGTGGCGTCAAAATCGCTGAAGCGTTCCCCGAAGGCCGGGGCAGCCCACATGGATGTGGGCTGAGGGCGCGTCTTACAGGACGTTACCTCGCGCCCGACCCGGTAGCCGAAGGGGATAAGCTGAAGGTACCGCGCAGCGGCGATTTTGTTCGCCAGAGCCCGGGGGTGCAGGGGGCCGCGGCGATTGGCCGCCCCCTGCGCGCTCCCTGCACCATTCAATTTATATGGCGAGGCACATTAAGGGAGCGCAACCCGCTGCTGAAGCCAAACAAAACCGCCGCAGGCTAAGTCCCTTAGCTTTCCTGCAACCGTGACGGCGGAGCCGAATGATAGTGCGCATCGGCCTCGGCAAAGCGTTTTTGCATCGCCGCTGACGGCGCTTTACCCAGCAAACTAAACACTACAATCCCGATACTGCCGAAGATGAAGCCCGGAATAATTTCGTAGAGTCCCAGCCAGCCGAACTGCTTCCAGACGATAACCGTCAGCGCACCGATGATCATCCCCGCCAGCGCACCGTTGCGCGTCATGCGTGACCACATCACCGAGAACAGCACCACCGGACCAAACGCCGCGCCAAAGCCTGCCCACGCGTAGCTCACTAAGCCCAGCACGCGGTTTTCCGGGTTTGCCGCCAGCGCAATCGCCACCAGCGCCACCACCAGCACCATCACACGCCCTACCCACACCAGCTCTTTCTGGCTGGCATGTTTACGCAGAAACGCTTTGTATAAATCTTCGGTAATCGCACTGGAGCACACCAGCAGCTGGCAGCTTAACGTTGACATTACCGCCGCCAGAATTGCCGACAGCAGAATCCCGGCAATCCACGGGTTAAACAGAATTTGCGCCAGTTCGATAAACACGCGCTCGGCGTTCTGGTTTACCGCGCCTGCTACCGCCGGGTGCTCATTAAAGTAAGCAATCCCAAAGAAGCCGACAGCCACCGCCCCTGCCAGGCAGAGGATCATCCAGGTCATACTGATACGACGCGCATGGACAATGCTGTGGTGAGAATCCGCCGCCATAAAACGCGCCAGAATGTGCGGCTGCCCGAAGTAACCCAGCCCCCAACCCATCAGTGAGATAATGGCAACAAAGTTCAGACCTTTGAGCATATCAACGTTTTCGATGCTCTTTTGTTTGATCACTTCCAGCGAGTCACCAAAGCCACCGACACTGATAATGACGATAACCGGTGTCAGGATCAGGGCAAAAATCATCAGGCTGGCCTGTACAGTATCAGTCCAGCTCACCGCGAGGAAACCGCCAATAAAGGTGTAAAGGATCGTCGCCGCAGCTCCCGCCCACAGAGCCGTTTCGTAGCTCATGCCAAAGGTACTTTCAAACAGACGCGCGCCTGCCACAATGCCCGAAGCGCAATAAATGGTGAAGAACAGCAAAATAACCAGCGCGGAGATAATGCGCAAAATGCGGCTTTTATCTTCAAAGCGCCCGGTGAAATAATCCGGCAGGGTTAAGGCGTTATTGTTGTATTCGGTATGCACACGCAACCGCCCGGCCACCAGCTTCCAGTTGATCCACGCGCCTAATGTCAGGCCAATGGCGATCCAGCTTTCGGAAATCCCGGAAAGAAAAACCGCGCCCGGCAACCCCATTAACAGCCAGCCGCTCATATCCGACGCACCCGCCGATAATGCCGTCACGAATGGCCCAAGACTACGACCGCCCAGAATATAGTCGTCAAAGTTTTTCGTTGATCGCCAGGCGATAAACCCAATCAATATCATGCCAAAGATATAGACACAAAATGTCACCAACATCGGTGTGCTAATAGCCATCTAAAGTCTCCAAAAAATTATTATCGGCAATGTCGAAACTTGCCGTTATATCTGCCACCGGAACGGGGTAACAGAGTTTATGTTTTACCAGGGCGACCGTATCCTGCCGGAAGCGCTGGTTATTCACAATCGATTTAACACACCATTTACATTAAATTTTAGTGCTCAGCGACACTATTTTTCATCAGGTTGCACTCTCTCACATTTTTTGCGGTTGCACCTTTCAAAAATGTTAACTGCCGCAGAGAAAAAGTCTGAGTTATTTTTTTAATCCCTGTCATATCGATTTCTTTTATTAACATTTCATTCATTTTTAAGCTTGCTACGCAGGTCACATTTAACATGGTTGCACAAAGTTGCAACATCATGGATATTTCACGATAACGTTAAGTTGCACCTTTCAGAACAACAGGAGTAATGGCATGGGAACCACCACCATGGGGGTTAAGCTGGACGACGCGACGCGTGAGCGTATTAAGTCTGCCGCGACACGTATCGATCGCACACCACACTGGTTAATTAAGCAGGCGATTTTTTCTTATCTCGAACAACTGGAAAACAGCGATACTCTGCCAGAGCTACCTGCGCTGCTTTCTGGCGCTGCCAATGAGAGCGATGAAGCACCGACTCCGGCAGAGGAACCACACCAGCCATTCCTCGACTTTGCCGAGCAAATATTGCCCCAGTCGGTTTCCCGCGCCGCGATCACCGCGGCCTATCGCCGCCCGGAAACCGAAGCGGTTTCTATGCTGCTGGAACAAGCCCGCCTGCCGCAGCCAGTTGCTGAACAGGCGCACAAACTGGCGTATCAACTGGCCGATAAACTGCGTAATCAAAAAAATGCCAGTGGCCGCGCAGGTATGGTCCAGGGGGTATTGCAGGAGTTTTCGCTGTCATCGCAGGAAGGCGTGGCGCTGATGTGTCTGGCGGAAGCGTTGTTGCGTATTCCCGACAAAGCCACCCGTGATGCGTTAATTCGCGACAAAATCAGCAACGGTAACTGGCAGTCACACATTGGTCGTAGCCCGTCCCTGTTTGTTAATGCCGCTACCTGGGGGCTGCTGTTTACCGGCAAACTGGTTTCCACCCATAACGAAGCCAGCCTCTCCCGCTCGCTGAACCGCATTATCGGTAAGAGCGGTGAACCGCTGATCCGCAAAGGTGTGGATATGGCGATGCGCCTGATGGGCGAGCAGTTCGTCACGGGTGAAACCATTGCAGAAGCGTTAGCCAATGCCCGCAAGCTGGAAGAAAAAGGTTTCCGTTACTCTTACGATATGCTGGGCGAAGCTGCACTGACCGCCGCAGATGCACAGGCATATATGGTTTCCTATCAGCAGGCGATTCACGCCATTGGTAAAGCGTCCAATGGTCGTGGCATCTATGAAGGTCCAGGCATTTCAATCAAGCTGTCGGCGCTGCATCCGCGTTACAGCCGCGCCCAGTATGACCGGGTAATGGAAGAGCTTTACCCACGTCTGAAATCACTCACCCTGCTGGCGCGTCAGTACGATATTGGTATTAACATCGATGCAGAAGAGGCCGATCGTCTGGAGATCTCCCTCGATCTGCTGGAAAAACTCTGTTTCGAGCCGGAACTGGCAGGCTGGAACGGCATCGGTTTTGTTATTCAGGCTTATCAAAAACGCTGCCCGTTGGTGATTGATTACCTGATTGATCTCGCCACCCGTAGCCGTCGCCGTCTGATGATTCGTCTGGTGAAAGGCGCGTACTGGGATAGTGAAATTAAGCGTGCGCAGATGGACGGCCTTGAAGGTTATCCGGTTTATACCCGCAAGGTGTATACCGACGTTTCTTATCTCGCCTGTGCGAAAAAACTGCTGGCGGTGCCGAATCTAATCTACCCGCAGT
This sequence comes from Escherichia sp. SCLE84, assembly GCF_012584495.1. Classification (NCBI taxonomy): domain Bacteria; kingdom Pseudomonadati; phylum Pseudomonadota; class Gammaproteobacteria; order Enterobacterales; family Enterobacteriaceae; genus Escherichia; species Escherichia sp. SCLE84. The sequence goes on from NZ_CP051430.1 coordinate 1,252,287, forward strand.
TCGCGACGCACAACGCCCATACGCTGGCAGCGATTTATCAACTGGCAGGTCAGAACTACTATCCGGGTCAGTACGAGTTCCAGTGCCTGCATGGTATGGGCGAGCCACTGTACGAGCAGGTCACCGGGAAAGTTGCCGACGGTAAACTTAACCGACCGTGTCGTATTTATGCCCCGGTTGGCACACATGAAACGCTGCTGGCGTATCTGGTGCGTCGCCTGCTGGAAAACGGTGCTAACACCTCGTTTGTTAACCGTATTGCCGACACCTCTTTGCCACTGGATGAACTGGTCGCCGATCCGGTCACTGCTGTAGAAAAACTGGCGCAACAGGAAGGGCAAACTGGATTACCGCATCCGAAAATTCCCCTGCCGCGCGATCTTTACGGTCACGGGCGCGACAACTCGGCAGGGCTGGATCTCGCTAACGAACACCGTCTGGCCTCGCTCTCCTCTGCCCTGCTCAATAGTGCACTGCAAAAATGGCAGGCCTTGCCAATGCTGGAACAACCGGTAGCGGCAGGTGAGATGTCGCCCGTTATTAACCCTGCGGAACCGAAAGATATTGTGGGCTTTGTGCGTGAAGCCACGCCGCGTGAAGTAGAACAGGCGCTGGAAAGTGCGGTTAATAACGCGCCAATCTGGTTTGCCACTCCTCCGGTTGAACGCGCGGCGATTTTGCATCGCGCTGCCGTGCTAATGGAAAGCCAGATGCAGCAACTGATTGGTATTCTGGTGCGTGAAGCCGGAAAAACCTTCAGTAACGCCATTGCCGAAGTGCGCGAAGCGGTCGATTTTCTCCACTACTATGCCGGACAGGTGCGGGATGATTTCGCTAACGAAACCCACCGTCCATTAGGGCCTGTGGTGTGTATCAGTCCGTGGAACTTCCCGCTGGCGATTTTCACCGGGCAGATCGCTGCCGCACTGGCGGCAGGTAACAGCGTGCTGGCAAAACCGGCAGAACAAACGCCGCTGATTGCCGCGCAAGGGATCGCCATTTTGCTGGAAGCGGGTGTACCCCCTGGCGTGGTGCAATTGCTGCCAGGTCAGGGGGAAACCGTGGGCGCGCAACTGACGGGTGATGATCGCGTGCGCGGGGTGATGTTTACCGGTTCAACCGAAGTCGCTACGTTACTGCAGCGCAATATCGCCAGCCGCCTGGACGCTCAGGGTCGCCCTATTCCGCTCATCGCTGAAACCGGCGGCATGAACGCGATGATTGTCGATTCTTCAGCACTGACCGAACAAGTCGTCGTGGATGTGCTGGCCTCGGCGTTCGACAGTGCGGGTCAGCGTTGTTCGGCACTGCGCGTGCTGTGCCTGCAAGATGAGATTGCCGACCACACGTTGAAAATGCTGCGCGGTGCAATGGCCGAATGCCGGATGGGTAATCCGGGTCGCCTGACCACCGATATCGGTCCGGTGATTGATAGCGAAGCGAAAGCCAATATTGAGCGCCATATTCAGACCATGCGTAGCAAAGGCCGTCCGGTGTTCCAGGCGGTGCGGGAAAACAGCGAAGATGCCCGTGAATGGCAAAGCGGCACCTTTGTCGCCCCGACGCTGATCGAACTGGATGACTTTGCCGAATTGCAAAAAGAGGTCTTTGGTCCGGTGCTGCATGTGGTGCGTTACAACCGTAACCAGCTACCAGAGCTGATCGAGCAGATTAACGCTTCCGGCTATGGTCTGACGCTTGGTGTCCATACGCGTATTGATGAAACCATCGCCCAGGTCACTGGCTCGGCCCATGTTGGTAACCTGTATGTTAACCGTAATATGGTGGGCGCAGTGGTGGGTGTGCAGCCATTCGGCGGCGAAGGGTTGTCCGGTACCGGGCCGAAAGCAGGCGGTCCGCTCTATCTCTACCGTCTGCTGGCGAATCGCCCGGAAAGTGCGCTGGCAGTGACGCTCGCGCGTCAGGATGCAGAGTATCCGGTCGATGCACAGTTGAAAGCCGCATTGACTCAGCCGCTAAATGCACTGCGGGAATGGGCAGCAAATCGTCCAGAATTGCAGGCGTTATGTACGCAATATGGCGAGCTGGCGCAGGCAGGAACACAACGATTGCTGCCGGGGCCGACGGGTGAACGCAACACCTGGACGCTGCTGCCGCGTGAGCGCGTGTTGTGTATTGCCGATGATGAGCAGGATGCGCTGACTCAGCTCGCCGCCGTGCTGGCGGTGGGCAGCCAGGTACTGTGGCCGGATGACGCGCTGCATCGTCAGCTAGTGAAGGCATTGCCATCGGCAGTCAGCGAACGTATTCAACTGGCGAAAGCGGAAAATATAACCGCTCAACCGTTTGATGCGGTGATCTTCCACGGTGATTCGGATCAGCTTCGCGCATTGTGTGAAGCCGTTGCCGCGCGGGATGGCGCAATTGTTTCGGTGCAGGGTTTTGCCCGTGGCGAAAGCAATATCCTTCTGGAACGGCTGTATATCGAGCGTTCGCTGAGTGTGAATACCGCTGCCGCTGGCGGTAACGCCAGCTTAATGACTATAGGTTAAACAGGTAGCCGGAGGATGTTACAACCTCCTCCGGCATCTTTAACGTGGTCGAATCCCCTCAATAATAATCCGCTGCACGTTTTCAACCGTTTGATTGAAAAATACCTCATCGCGCAACGTCGCGCCTGTCACCGCCTCCACCTGAGGGGCGAAATCGGCGTAATGTTGAGTGGAAGCCCAAATCATAAAAATCAAATGCTGCGGATCAATCGGCGCGAGTTTGCCGCTTTTGACCCAACCGGCAATCAGCGCCGATTTCTCATCAATTAATGCCTTCAAATCGCCCGTCAGTTCATCCATTAACAACGGCGCGCCTGCCAGCATCTCCATACAGAACAGGCGCGAAGCCTGCGGATAATCGCGTGAGACTTCCAGCTTCAGACGGATGTACTCTTTGATCGCCGCCAGCGGGGCGAAATCTTCACGAAACGCTTTTAACGGTGCCAGCCAGATATCGAGAATCTGCCGCAGCACGGCAATATACAGCGCCTCTTTTGACGGAAAGTAATACAGCAGATTGGTTTTTGAAACACCCGCCAACTCTGCGATCTGCTCCAGCCTTGTGCCGTGAAAACCGAATTGTGAAAAAGTGTCCAGCGCTGCGCTAAGAATCGCTTTTTTCTTCGCGCTTACTGTACGCGAACGTTTACCCGTTGTTTTGACTGCGCCTTGCGTCATGCGCTCTCCCCTCTTGTAGATTGGCAACAGGATAGCAAAACCCCCGTCCGGCCTCGACCTTCTGCACTCTCATCGCGCACGGATGCATGTTTTATGTGCAACTGTTTTGACCGTTTAGTCCACTTTTTACCAGATATTTTAGATAACTTAGCATTAACACATTAATAACATTCACTTTTTAAAAACTGGCATCCACTTTGCAAACAAGCCATTACGCGGCTGAAAAGGATATGCAGGACGCAGTGCCCCGTCTGACTTTCACTTTACGAGACGAAGAGAGGTTGATGATGAAAATTGGCGTATTCGTACCTATTGGCAACAACGGCTGGCTCATTTCGACCCACGCGCCGCAGTACATGCCGACCTTTGAACTGAATAAAGCCATTGTGCAAAAAGCGGAGCACTACCATTTCGATTTCGCCCTGTCGATGATCAAACTGCGTGGCTTTGGCGGCAAAACTGAGTTCTGGGATCACAACCTTGAGTCGTTCACCTTGATGGCGGGGCTGGCAGCCGTCACCTCACGCATTCAGATTTACGCGACAGCTGCCACCTTAACGTTACCTCCGGCAATCGTCGCCCGTATGGCCGCAACCATTGACTCCATCTCTGGCGGGCGTTTTGGCGTCAACCTCGTGACTGGCTGGCAAAAGCCCGAGTATGAGCAGATGGGTATCTGGCCTGGCGATGACTATTTCTCCCGTCGTTACGACTATCTCACCGAATATGTTCAGGTGCTGCGCGACCTGTGGGGCTCGGGGAAAAGCGATTTTAAAGGCGATTTTTTCACCATGAATGATTGTCGCGTCAGTCCGCAACCGAGTGTACCCATGAAAGTGATCTGCGCCGGGCAAAGCGACGCTGGCATGGCGTTCTCCGCCCAGTATGCCGATTTCAACTTCTGTTTCGGCAAAGGCGTAAATACACCCACGGCTTTCGCCCCGACCGCTGCGCGGATGAAACAGGCCGCAGAGCAAACCGGGCGCGACGTTGGCTCTTATGTATTGTTTATGGTGATTGCCGATGAAACCGACGATGCCGCTCGCGCCAAATGGGAACACTACAAAGCGGGCGCGGATGAAAAGGCGTTAAGCTGGCTAACCGAACAAAGTCAGAAAGATACCCGCTCCGGTACTGACACCAACGTCCGTCAGATGGCCGATCCCACTTCGGCGGTAAACATCAATATGGGGACGTTAGTCGGTTCTTACGCCAGTGTCGCGCGCATGTTAGATGAAGTCGCAAGCGTGCCTGGTGCCGAAGGCGTGCTGTTGACCTTCGATGATTTTCTGTCGGGAATCGAAACCTTCGGCGAGCGCATTCAACCACTGATGCAGTGCCGCGCCCATCTCCCTGCGCTGACTCAGGAGGTGGCATGATGACGACCTTAACCGCTCGACCGGAAGCCATTACCTTCGATCCGCAGCAAAGTGCGCTGATCGTGGTGGATATGCAAAACGCTTATGCCACGCCAGGAGGCTACTTAGATCTCGCCGGGTTTGATGTCTCAACCACTCGCCCGGTCATTGCCAACATTCAAACCGCCGTGACCGCAGCGCGAGCGGCAGGGATGCTGATCATCTGGTTTCAAAATGGCTGGGATGAACAGTATGTCGAAGCAGGCGGACCCGGCTCACCGAATTTTCATAAATCGAACGCCCTGAAAACCATGCGTAAGCAGCCGCAGCTGCAGGGGAAATTGCTGGCGAAAGGCTCCTGGGATTATCAACTGGTGGATGAACTGGTGCCGCAGCCTGGCGATATTGTGCTGCCGAAGCCGCGCTACAGCGGTTTCTTCAATACGCCGCTGGACAGCATTTTGCGCAGCCGTGGAATACGCCATCTGGTTTTCACCGGTATCGCTACCAACGTCTGCGTCGAATCGACGCTACGCGATGGCTTTTTTCTGGAGTATTTCGGCGTGGTGCTGGAAGACGCAACACACCAGGCGGGGCCGGAATTTGTACAGAAAGCCGCGTTGTTCAATATCGAAACCTTTTTTGGCTGGGTCAGCGACGTCGAAACGTTCTGCGACGCGCTTTCTCCCACGTCCTTTGCTCGTATCGCTTAAGGAGTTTAACGATGCCAAAATCCGTAATTATTCCCGCTGGCAGCAGCGCACCGCTGGCCCCCTTCGTTCCCGGCACGCTGGCTGATGGCGTGGTGTATGTCTCCGGTACGCTGGCTTTTGATCAACATAATAACGTGCTGTTTGCCGATGACCCAAAGGCGCAAACCCGCCACGTTCTGGAAACTATCCGCAAGGTGATCGAGACGGCGGGTGGCACGATGGCGGATGTGACCTTCAACAGCATCTTTATTACCGACTGGAAAAATTACGCCGCGATTAACGAAATCTACGCCGAGTTTTTTCCGGGTGATAAACCGGCGCGATTCTGCATTCAGTGCGGACTGGTAAAACCTGACGCGCTGGTGGAAATCGCCACAATTGCGCATATCGCCAAGTGAGGCCGCGATGAAACTATCACTCTCACCTCCCCCTTATGCTGATGCACCCGTAGTGGTGTTGATTTCGGGTCTTGGCGGTAGCGGCAGTTACTGGTTACCGCAACTGGCGGTGCTGGAGCAGGAGTATCAGGTAGTCTGTTACGACCAGCGCGGCACCGGCAATAATCCCGACACGCTGGCAGAAGATTACAGTATCACCCAGATGGCAGCGGAACTGCATCAGGCGCTGGTAGCCGCAGGGATTGAGCGTTACGCGGTGGTCGGCCATGCGCTCGGTGCGCTGGTGGGGATGCAGCTGGCGCTGGATTATCCCGCGTCGGTAACTATGCTGGTCAGCGTTAACGGCTGGCTACGAATAAACGCCCATACGCGCCGCTGTTTTCAGGTTCGCGAACGATTACTGTATAGCGGCGGCGCGCAGGCATGGGTGGAAGCGCAGCCGTTGTTCCTCTATCCCGCCGACTGGATGGCGGCCCGCGTACCTCGCCTGGAGGCAGAAGACGCGCTGGCACTGGCGCATTTTCAGGGCAAAAATAATTTACTGCGTCGACTTAACGCCCTCAAACGCGCTGACTTTAGTCACCATGCGGATCGCATCCGCTGCCCGGTGCAAATCATCTGCGCCAGTGATGATCTGCTGGTGCCAACAGCATGTTCCAGTGAACTTCATGCCGCCCTGCCCGATAGCCAGAAAATGGTGATGCCCTATGGCGGACACGCCTGCAACGTGACCGATCCCGAAACGTTTAATGCTCTGTTACTCAACGGGCTTGCCAGCCTGTTACATCACCGTGAAGCCGCCCTGTAAGGAATTGCTATGAACGAAGCCGTTAGCCCAGGTGCGCTTAGCACCTTGTTCACCGATGCCCGCACTCACAACGGCTGGCGGGAGACACCCGTCAGCGATGAGACGTTACGGGAGATTTATGCCCTGATGAAATGGGGGCCGACATCAGCTAACTGTTCTCCGGCACGGATCGTGTTTATCCGCACGGCAGAAGGAAAAGAACGTCTGCGCCCGGCACTTTCCAGCGGCAATCTGCAAAAAACCCTGACCGCGCCCGTCACCGCTATCGTCGCCTGGGACAGTGAATTTTATGAACGGTTACCGCAACTGTTTCCTCACGGCGATGCCCGCAGTTGGTTTACCTCCAGCCCACAACTTGCCGAAGAAACAGCGTTTCGCAACAGTTCCATGCAGGCGGCCTATCTGATCGTCGCTTGCCGTGCGCTGGGACTGGATACCGGCCCGATGTCGGGTTTTGACCGTCAACACGTTGACGACGCCTTTTTTGCGGGCAGCACGCTGAAGAGCAATCTGCTGATTAATATCGGCTATGGCGATAGCAGCAAACTTTTTGCGCGCCTGCCACGTCTGTCCTTTGAAGAAGCCTGCGGGCTGTTGTAAGGAGCAAACCATGAACATTGTCGATCAACAAACCTTTCGCGATGCGATGTCCTGTATGGGCGCGGCAGTCAATATCATCACCACGGATGGTCCAGCCGGGCGCGCCGGGTTCACCGCCAGCGCGGTCTGCAGCGTGACCGACACGCCGCCTACATTACTGGTGTGCCTGAATCGTGGGGCGTCCGTCTGGCCGGTATTCAATGAAAATCGAACGCTGTGTGTAAATACACTGAGCGCCGGGCAGGAGCCGCTTTCAAATCTTTTTGGCGGCAAAACGCCCATGGAACACCGCTTTGCCGCCGCCCGCTGGCAGACGGGTGTGACCGGATGCCCGCAACTGGAAGAGGCTCTGGTTTCGTTTGACTGCCGTATCAGCCAGGTGGTGAGCGTCGGCACCCACGACATTCTGTTTTGCGCCATCGAAGCGATTCATCGTCACGCCACACCCTACGGGCTGGTGTGGTTCGATCGCAGTTATCACGCGCTGATGCGCCCTGCTTGTTAACCTCCTAAAGGAGACAGCTGATGGCAATGTTCGGTTTTCCTCACTGGCAGTTAAAATCGACCTCTACAGAGAGCGGCGTGGTCGCGCCGTATGAACGATTGCCGTTTGCTCAGACGGCAGTAATGGGCGTTCAACACGCGGTGGCGATGTTTGGCGCGACGGTGTTAATGCCGATTCTGATGGGGCTGGATCCCAATCTTTCCATTTTAATGTCGGGGATCGGCACGTTACTGTTTTTCTTTATTACCGGCGGGCGCGTCCCCAGTTATCTCGGTTCCAGCGCGGCTTTTGTCGGCGTGGTGATTGCCGCGACGGGCTTTAACGGTCAGGGCATTAACCCGAATATCAGCATTGCGCTGGGCGGGATTATCGCCTGTGGGCTGGTTTATACCGTCATTGGCCTGGTGGTGATGAAAATTGGTACACGCTGGATTGAACGACTAATGCCGCCGGTGGTGACGGGTGCGGTGGTGATGGCGATTGGCCTGAACTTAGCGCCTATCGCAGTGAAAAGTGTATCGGCTTCGGCCTTTGATAGCTGGATGGCGGTAATGACGGTGCTGTGTATTGGGCTGGTGGCGGTGTTTACCCGTGGCATGATCCAGCGGTTATTGATTCTCGTAGGTTTAATTGTCGCCTGTCTGCTGTATGGCGTGATGACCAACCTTTTAGGGCTGGGAAAAGCCGTCGATTTTACTCTCGTCAGCCATGCTGCCTGGTTCGGTTTGCCACATTTTTCCACTCCTGCTTTTAATAGTCAGGCAATGATGCTGATTGCGCCCGTGGCGGTGATTCTGGTGGCGGAAAACTTAGGTCATCTCAAGGCGGTCGCCGGGATGACCGGACGCAATATGGACCCGTATATGGGGCGGGCATTCGTCGGTGATGGGCTGGCGACGATGCTTTCTGGTTCTGTCGGTGGCAGCGGCGTAACCACCTACGCCGAGAATATCGGTGTAATGGCCGTGACAAAAGTCTACTCGACGCTGGTGTTTGTCGCTGCTGCCGTCATCGCCATGCTGTTGGGCTTTTCACCGAAATTTGGCGCGCTGATTCATACCATTCCGGCCGCGGTGATTGGTGGTGCATCAATTGTTGTGTTCGGGCTGATTGCCGTCGCAGGCGCAAGGATATGGGTACAAAACCGTGTCGATTTAAGCCAGAACGGTAATTTGATTATGGTCGCAGTAACCTTAGTGCTGGGCGCGGGTGATTTTGCTCTCACGCTGGGCGGTTTTACGTTGGGAGGGATTGGTACAGCAACCTTTGGCGCGATTTTACTCAATGCGTTGTTAAGCAGAAAGTTGGTTGACGTTCCACCGCCAGAAGTTGTTCATCAGGAGCCATAAACAGAAAACCGCCGGGATTACCGGCGGTGATGACTTTTTGACGAGCCTAAGAAAAAAATGCATTCGTCATTGATTAGCCCGGCTAGTTGTCGCTTTTGCCGTGACTGCTCTTGCCACCTTTTTTACCTGCTTCAGATGCGCGCTGCGGGTCATTCTTGAAATTACCCCCGCTGTGCTGTCCACCTTTTTTACCTGCTTCTGATGCTCTTTCGCGGTCTTCTGCAAAATTGCCGGAACCGCCTCGATGGTTTGCCATTACTGACCTCCGTCTGGGTATAGACATCATATTGCATAGAATTAACGCGGCGTATGGCGGCTGCCATATTTTCGCTACGTGGGACTAAGCTTAGTGAACTGACGCGGGCAGACCCGCGTTTGGTAATATCCTGCAACAGCTTCTTAGCGAGAATAGATATCATCTCAAATAATTATCCATAAGCCGCTCTTATGATTAAAAAAACGCGATGAGATAAAAATGTGTCATTTTGCGACAAAATTACGTGCTTGTGAAAGTTGTTATAAATCAAATAAGTGGTTGTGAAATTTGCACTCTGAAAAGGACGTCTTATCTTTAAATAAGTGGTAGCGAATCGCTACGGAATAGAGATAACACGAGGAGTGGTTAGAAATGGCTAAAGTTCTGGTGCTTTATTATTCCATGTACGGACATATTGAAACGATGGCACGCGCAGTCGCTGAGGGTGCAAGCAAAGTCGATGGCGCAGAAGTTGTCGTTAAGCGTGTACCGGAAACCATGCCGCCGCAATTATTTGAAAAAGCAGGCGGTAAAACGCAAACTGCACCGGTTGCAACCCCGCAAGAACTGGCCGATTACGACGCCATTATTTTTGGTACACCTACCCGCTTTGGCAACATGTCCGGTCAAATGCGTACCTTCCTCGACCAGACGGGCGGCCTGTGGGCTTCCGGCGCACTATACGGAAAACTGGCGAGCGTCTTTAGTTCCACCGGTACTGGCGGCGGTCAGGAACAAACTATTACTTCAACCTGGACGACCCTTGCGCATCACGGCATGGTAATTGTCCCCATTGGCTACGCAGCGCAGGAATTATTTGACGTTACACAGGTTCGCGGCGGTACGCCGTACGGCGCAACCACCATCGCAGGCGGTGACGGCTCACGCCAGCCAAGCCAGGAAGAACTGTCTATTGCTCGTTATCAAGGGGAATATGTCGCAGGTCTGGCAGTTAAACTTAACGGCTAATCTTCAACAGGAGGATACGCATGCCAACTCAAGAAGCGAAAGCTCATCACGTCGGTGAATGGGCATCTCTGCGCAATACGTCGCCGGAAATAGCCGAGGCCATTTTCGAAGTCGCCGGGTACGACGAAAAAATGGCGGAAAAGATTTGGGAAGAAGGTAGCGATGAAGTGTTAGTCAAAGCCTTTGCTAAGACCGATAAAGATTCGCTTTTTTGGGGCGAACAGACCATCGAACGTAAAAACGTTTAACCAGCGACTCCCCCGCTTCTCGCGGGGGAGTTTTCTGTTATTTCACCGCTTCATTCAACACGCTATCAAATTTATCCATCGGGCAGAAACCGTTGGCATCTATCGGGCAACCGCTTAATTCCAGCGTCACACGCTGAGCAGGTGCCTGCAGGGTTAACGCATCGGCATTACGTAACTGTTCCGCACTCTGATACACATATTCAATTTTCATCAAATCGCGATTGGCTTTGCTGTCATGCCAACGCTGGAAAACGATTTTGCCGCCAATCGGCGTGCGTTCGTTCTGGTCATGCAACTGATACGGTTTGAAATCCAGCGCCGTTAACAGAGAGGCAATGTTGGAGTCGTGCCCAACCAACACTGTAATTTTCGGTGCGCTGGTGCGATCGGTGACCAGAGCTTTGTCGATATAACTGACCAGCGGTTTCGCAACATTGCGCGCCACTTCCGGTGAGGTAAACAGGCTGTCCTGGTAGCCGTTTTTAAGCTTCGACAACACCTTCCACTGCTGGTCAGATTTGATTTCTCCCCAGGCCACCTGATCCATCGGAAAACCTTCGTAATATTGCAAAGTAAACGCATCTACCAGCGAGTTGCCGACTTTCAGCGGCCCGGAAACACCTGGTTCTTGTTGATACTTGGCGCTAAAGGTATTTTTGCCATCCACCAGCGAACACTGTTGTTTCTCTTTACAGGCAGGGGAATCTTTATAGTTAACGATTTTTTCCAGTAGCTGGTAGCTGTCGGTAAGCTGGAGTTTGCTGAGCTCTTTCTCCATTGCCGCCACCGCCTGTTCACTGAATGCGGCGGAATCATCGGTGATCACCGGGTTAAAGGTTGGGTCCATAGTGCCCATTTTTTCCTGGTGATGCACAGGAATATCACACCCCGGGAATGCGCCGGTAATAAAGAACTGTGCGGTCGCAACGGTACGTTGCAGACTATTGGCATAGGCATAAACGGTGTACGGCGGCGGGCATTCCCCCGATTTCACCATCCCCTGCTCTGCCAGCCATTCACGCATGTAATGGCCCATATACACTTCGAGCACGCCACCTTTGGTGGTGAGTTGCCCACCGGGGACGTCCCATTCTGGCCATTTATTCGGCGTCGACTGCTCCAGCACACTGCCATTGTTCGCCAGCGGCGCACGTAAGTTATGGCGGCTCATCATGAGCACTTGCTGTAGCTGATAGCCTTCCGGTACGGTTTGTGCCTGAGCGTTTGAAGCGAGTAAAACTATCCCTGCCACAGCTGCGGCGATTAGCGTTTTGTTCATTCCTGGCACCTCTTTTGTTATCAATCACTAAAGAGTGTGACAGAAATATGACTTTTTTCCGGGAACAGGTTCGCAAAATGGCTTGTTGAACGCCTGTTTTTCTATATACATCTTCAAAAACAGGCAAGGTTTGACGCAAACTATGCCTGATTAGCCCCTGCCTCGCGTACGCCGCTGATAATTGCACCTGTGGCTAAACAGAATATCTGCGGCGTTACCAATACAGAGACAATATTTACCAATAAAAAAGTGTGAGACTAATAACAATGGTTTTTAGCATATGCCTTTGCCATTAAATTGCATAACGATTTAAATAGTCGAGTTGCGCATTCATTTCCTTATTTTTTAACTTGTAAGCCTGAGCAAAAAGTTCAGGAGGGAGGTAAACATCATAATGATTGCCAGTGTTTATTAAATAACCATACTCAAGATCTTCATCTGTTGAAAAGGATTCATTCCCTAAGGAGATTGATGCCACATTACTATTAACAATAAATAATGAGCAAATGCTATCTGAAAGAGCAGTGAGGAAATTTTTCACCTCATTAATCCTCTTCTCTGGGTCGGTGTCTAAAACAAGGCGTGCCTTGTTATCATTAAATATAAACTCGGGTAAATGCAGTATGCATTTTTTGTCATTCAAGCAACTATCAATAAATTATTTTTTAAAAAACAGAAAGTTCCATGACATAAGACTACCCTCCCCCTGAATTTTGTTGTCAGATTGTAGATCAACGCCAAATAACGTCTTTACATCTTCCCTGAGATTATAGAATGCCGTATCAACAAGAGCCTCGATCGTTTGTTTATCAACAATTTTAATAAACTCTTCGTATACTTGCTTTTGCGTCTTATGGCTGCCCAGCGCCCATGAATACTCATGTTCTTTTAAAACCAGTATGGCCCTTAACAGACAATAGCCATCGCCATCTACTGGAGCGTATTTTAATCCATAAGTTTTATTAATTTCACTCTGAATAAAAGATATACCAGACAAATCAATACCAGAATCTAAATCAGATATTCCCGGCGTATTTATCTGTTCTGGCTGGATACTCATATTTTCATCATCTAAACAATACTCAGAAAAAACATCATCACACGCAGTAATGTTTTCAATATATTCCATAAAGCCATACCAATAATAACCTTTAAAATCTGTGATAGACTCTGAACCTCTGCCCGGCAAGGACACTCTAACAATATCAACATTTTGAACATATTGTATAGTATATGTAATACCTCCTGAAACCCCTGAATAAATTTGTGTATCATTAGTACGCAATGTTCTCATAAATAATGATAGATCATTATCATTCTGCATTTCCTCAAATTCTTTTTCTAGTGATTCACATTCCAGACATGGAGTATCCTCTTCATTTACTTTACGTCTGAGTTCATTGTATAACCGCATAAAACACACCAGTGTGTTTTCAAAAAGCGTGATTGAATATGTTTGATTTTTTTCGTACTCATTTTTTATATCGTTCCAGGCCTGTTTCAAATAATTATTTGCAGTGCAACTAATTCCATGTATATTACTACCCATATATAGCGTCTATAAAATTTAATAAATAATGACGCCCCAGTTAAACTTAAAGTGCCTGGTTCAACTATCAAAAATCGCTCACCCTTTTTCACCTGTTTAAAATATGTTCAGTAACCCATCTTGATGGCGACCTCCTCTCCGCGATGATTTCAATAACATATTCTGTGTTGGCATATGAAATTTTGAGGATTACCCTACACTTATAGGAGTTACCTTACAGGGGTTCCTTCAATTTGTGTTGATTTACGCGAGATAACGCTATGGAATTAAAGGATTATTACGCCATCATGGGCGTGAAACCGACGGACGATCTCAAGACAATCAAGACCGCCTATCGTCGACTTGCCCGCAAATACCATCCTGATGTCAGCAAAGAACCGGATGCCGAAGCCCGCTTCAAAGAGGTCGCTGAAGCCTGGGAAGTGTTAAGTGATGAACAACGTCGCGCTGAGTATGATCAGATGTGGCAACATCGCAACGATCCGCAATTTAACCGTCAGTTCCATCATGGCGACGGTCAGAGTTTTAATGCCGAAGATTTTGACGATATCTTCTCGTCAATTTTCGGTCAGCATGCCCGCCAGAGCCGTCAACGCCCCGCCGCACGCGGCCACGATATTGAAATCGAAGTGGCGGTATTCCTCGAAGAAACGCTGACTGAGCATAAGCGTACCATCAGCTATAACCTGCCGGTTTATAACGCCTTTGGCATGATCGAACAGGAAATCCCGAAAACGCTGAATGTGAAGATCCCGGCGGGCGTCGGCAATGGTCAACGCATCCGTCTGAAAGGCCAGGGGACGCCGGGCGAAAACGGTGGTCCAAATGGCGATTTGTGGCTGGTGATTCATATTGCGCCACATCCGCTGTTCGATATTGTCGGCCAGGATCTGGAAATTGTGGTGCCGGTTAGCCCGTGGGAAGCGGCGCTGGGTGCTAAAGTCACCGTTCCAACACTGAAAGAAAGCATTTTGCTGACTATCCCGCCAGGCAGCCAGGCCGGGCAACGATTGCGCGTTAAAGGCAAAGGTCTGGTGAGCAAAAAACAGACCGGCGATCTGTATGCGGTACTGAAAATCGTGATGCCGCCGAAACCGGATGAAAACACTGCCGCGCTGTGGCAGCAACTGGCAGACGCCCAGTCGTCTTTTGATCCACGTAAAGATTGGGGGAAAGCATGATGGCTAATGTTACGGTGACTTTTACTATTACCGAATTTTGCCTGCATACCGGCATCTCTGAAGAGGAGTTGAATGAAATTGTCGGTTTGGGGGTGGTTGAACCGCGTGAGATCCAGGAAACAACCTGGGTATTTGACGACCATGCCGCCATTGTGGTGCAACGCGCGGTACGCCTGCGTCATGAACTGGCTCTGGACTGGCCGGGGATCGCGGTGGCGCTGACGTTAATGGATGATATTGCACACCTGAAGCAGGAAAACCGCCTGCTACGCCAGCGGCTTTCCCGGTTTGTAGCTCATCCGTGATGTGTGTTTGCCGGATGTGATGACGCATCCGGCAACTGCGCCATAATGCCTGATGCGACGCTAAACGCGTCTTTTCAGGCGCATAAACGACGTTATCTGTTTTGGTGGTCGCACTCCACTAACACCAGCAATAACTGGCTTAGTGCCGCGTAAAAACCAAAGCTGTCATACTGATGGCAACGCGCAGCAAACTCTCGTAACCATTGCCACAGCGCCGTCAGTGTTTTTTGCCGCAAACTGTCGATTCTTCGCGCAGGAACGGTCCCCTCTCCCAGCGAAAAATGCAGATGACTCAACAACTCGAGATAGATCGCCAGATGGTCTGCCGGTTCGTTGAAATTGCCGCTGGTTTCCATCCCTGCCTCAACTAACAAGCGTTTAATCTCTTGCTCGTCCTGTTTGTAGGCCGATGCATACGGCAGCGCCGCTTGTTTGTCGGTCATCAGAAACAGGCCGCAAAAGTCAGCGGCCAGTTCCAGACGGGCATCGTCACGTACTGTCAGCGTGGCAATACAGTTTTCCAGCTCATTCACCGCCGCAGCCAGCGGCGGTTCGCTTTTCAGCAACGAAAACCATTCAGCCATCTGCGCACTGGCGATTTGCGTCAGTTGTTCATCGTCCAGTTCACGGGAGAACAACTGCGCCAGCCAGGCGTAAACACAGGCAATCTGTTGTGCTGTCAGCGTGGTCATGATTTCACCTGCGACGCGGGAACATATTCGCACTGCGCCACCATCTCCACAGGGCCGTTAAACGCCGTCACCTGCTCCACTGCTCCATTGTACTTCTCAATTTCCACCAGCGTAGTGTGCGCACTGGTCGCCTGCGCCAGCTGCGAAGTACCGATGTCGATGGTCAGCACGTTGGGGTTACCGTATTTGCACAGCGCACCAGGCTCGCCGCCTTTATCTGGATCGTACCATGCCCCTTCGTGAATTCGTGCCACGCCGGGTGCATAGCGGTCAGAAACGACTGCCCCTGCCAACACCTGACCGCGAGCGTTAAAGACGCGTACCACATCACCGTTACGAATACCGCGCGCGCTGGCATCCTGCGGGTTAATGAACACTGGCTCTTTACCCGCTACCGTATATTGCTGACGCAGAGTTTCCGACTCACATAACTGCGAGTGAAGTCGGAAATCCGGATGCACAGATTGCAGATGCAACGGATACTTCTGCGAGCCGGGCCCACCGTGGGAGCGTTCGATTTTCTCAAACCACATCGGATGCCCCTGACAATCGTCGTAGTTCATATCGGCGATGGTTTTCGAGTAGATCTCAATCAGGCCACTCGGCGTGCCCAGCGGTTCGAGATCCGGATCTTCGCGGAATGCCTGGTGGCGAACAAACATCTGCGGATGGTCAAACTCGACGTACTCTTTGTTATTCCAGAAGTCATCAAACGCTGGCAGATGAACGCCGCGTCCTTTGCCTTGTTGTACACCTTCCTGCCAGATGCGTTTCAGCCAGCCCATTTCGTCCAGCCCTTCGGTAAAGGCTTCTTCGCGATTAAAGCGACGGCACAGCTCGCGGAAAATATCAAAGTCGTTGCGCGCCTCGAACTGCGGCGGCACCACCTGTTTCATGGCGATAACGCCACGGTTGGAGTGGTTGCCGTACTGGTCGAGATCGTTACGCTCAAACTGCGTGGTCGCAGGCAGCACGATATCGGCAAAGCGGCAGGTTGAGGTCCACTGGTTATCTATGGCGATAACCGTTTCCAGCTTGCGCCAGCCTTCAATAATGCGGTTGATCTGCTGATGGCGATGGAATGGGTTAGTTCCGGCAAAAATACACATTTTCAGCGGCGGCAGTTTTACCGATTTACCGTTCCAGTTGATCACTTTCCCCGGTTCGAGGATCGCATCGATAAAACGGGCAATCGGAATGGTGCTGCTGTAGCCTTTGTAATCACTGTTGTCGTGAACAGGCGGAATCGACGTAGAGCCGGAGAAACCACTCAGAATAACGCCTTTACGCCCCGGCGTGCCTGCGCCGTTATAGTGCCAGCCAAAACCAAAGCCACCACCTGGCAGGCCAATTTGCCCCAGCATCGCCGCCAGAACCACAATCATCCACGCCCACTGTTCACCGTGCTGCATACGCTGCACGCACCAGCCAGCAATAATTTGCGTTCTGTTCGCCGCCATCTGCCGCGCCAGCCCACGAATGGTTTCGGCATCAATGCCGGTCAGTTTTTCAGCCCATGCGGCATCTTTCGGCTGACCGTCTTTCTCACCCAGCAGGTACGGCAGGAACTGCTCAAAACCCACACAGTAGTTAGCGAGGAAGTTTTTGTCGTACAGGTTTTCACTGTACAGCGTATACGCCAGCGCCAGTTGCAGCGGCACATCAGTTTGCGGGTTAACCGCAATGTGCTTCACATGCTCGCGCCCCAGATACTCATGGGTGGATGTGACAACCGGATCGATGCTGATGACCTCAATTTCACCGGCGGCGACTTTCGCTTTTAGCTGCGCGTAATATTCATAAACATCGTGATCCGGGCACCACCAGTTCGCTTGCTGGTTTTTCAGCAAATCAGAGCCCCACAGCACAATGGTTTTGCTGTTCTGCAATACCAGCGGCCAGGAGGTTTGCTGTTCATACACTTCCATTGAGCCAACCACGCGCGGCAGGATCACCTGCGCAGCACCGGTAGAGTAATCTCCGCCCGTACCAACGCTATTACCATGCAAGGCAATAGCTTTCGCCAGCATCCCCGAAGCGTTATGGAACATCCCCGTCGATTGCCAACCACTGGCGGTCAGCAAGGCACTCGGCCCGTGAGTTTTCTGCACGCGTTCCAGTTCTTCATAGAACATGTCGAGGGCTTCATCCCAGCTCACGCGCACAAAACGGTTATCACCGCGCTGGGAGGTATCGCTGAGATGGCGCTTACGCAGCCAGTCCACGCGTACCATCGGATAACGAATACGCGCCGCGTTGTGTACGTGATCCGGCAATCCGGCAATCATTTTCGACGGATATTTATCCAGTTCGAACGGTTTTGCCGCCACAAAGCGACCATCCTTCACCGTCGCGCGGATAGCCCCCCAGTGCGACCCGGTAAGAATGCCCTCTTTCGAGATGACAGCGTCAGTCGCCGCTTGCGCCGCAGTCGCACGGCGCGGCGTTAACAATGACGGCCCCAGCATCCCGGCGACGGTTAAGCCGCCGAGTTGTGCCAGAAAACGCCGACGTGATGCCTGAAAGAGATCGTTATTGTTCATTATTTTTCTTCCTTCTTATCGCCGTGAGCCTTACCTGCGGTGTCAGACGCATTCATTTGCAGATATTTCAACAAGGTGCGTTCTTCACGTTTATCGAGACTGGTAAAGCCAATCATGCCGTTGAGCGTGCCGATCCAACCGTTAGCGTCAAAGTGGGCGATTTCCGGTGCGCCGTGGCACTGGTTACAGGTGCCGTTGTACAACGAATCCGCATAAGCCCAGATCGGTTTGATATCGTTCACCATGTCGCCTTTCTTCATCCACGCAGTGGCCTGCAACTTGCTCCACTCGGTATTGGTGTCGGCAACGGTGGTTTTCTCCAGCGTTTTTACCTGCTGCTGCACATCACCACGAATCGAGGCAACAAAGATGCGTTTACCTGGGAATTGGGTGAGTACACGCTGACGTCCGGCGCTTTCCGTCCAGCCGGTAATTTCAATTTGCAGCCAGTCGCCGTCACGTTTAAGGACTTTCACTTCCGAAGCAGGCAGCAGAGAACCAGAGGCTTCTTTATCGCCTTTCGCCGCATAAATTGGCTTAATATCAATAGAGTACAGCGTGTCACCACTGTCATTAGCACTGGCGCGCAGCTCATCGAACTGCTTACGGAAGCCGCTACTCATATCCGGTAACTGGTGGGCAATACCTTTATGACAGTCGATGCAGGATTGATTATCTTTCGCTGCCACCTTCATCTGACGTGCCGCTTCAGGATGCTGCTTCGCATGATCCATCGCATCGTAGTTATGGCAGGAGCGGCAGGTTGCCGAGTTGTTTTCTTTCATTCGCGCCCATTCACGCTCGGCAAGTTCCGCGCGTTTGGCTTCGAATTTTTCAGGTGTATCAATGGAGTGAGCAATAAAGGTCTGGTAGATATCATTGCTCGCTTCCAGTTTGCGCTTCACCATGCCTGGAATATCCGGCGGGATATGACAGTCATGGCATTCAGCTCGCACGCCGGAGGCGTTCTGGAAATGCACCGACTGTTTATATTCTTCATACACCGGTTGCATACTGTGGCAACTGACACAAAATTCGGTTGTGCTGGTGACTTTGATCCCAACGTGTGGCAATACAATCAGCGCAATGCCAATCACAATCCCAATTGCGACCAGCGCCAGTACCGACCAACGAGCACTGGGTCGGCGTAGCGCGTTCCAGAGTTTCCGCATAATAGCCCCTGTAAAATTATGGTTTAGTGAAGCGATCTTAATGAGCAAATATGAACAGCGGCACTGGTTAGGATGAACGGCTTACGGCAGAATATGAACAGATATGAACAGAATGAGTAAAACCCTCTGATGCCACATCACATTGTTATTGTTGAAGATGAGCCGGTTACCCAGGCGCGATTACAATCTTACTTCACTCAGGAGGGGTATACCGTTTCCGTTACAGCGAGCGGTGCCGGGCTGCGGGAAATTATGCAGAATCAGCCGGTAGATTTAATTCTGCTGGATATCAACTTACCCGATGAAAATGGCCTGATGTTAACCCGCGCCCTGCGAGAACGCTCAACGGTGGGGATTATTCTGGTTACCGGACGCAGCGATCGGATTGACCGTATTGTTGGGCTGGAAATGGGCGCAGACGATTACGTCACCAAACCGCTGGAACTGCGCGAACTGGTAGTACGGGTGAAAAATCTGCTCTGGCGAATCGACCTCGCGCGACAAGCTCAACCGCACACTCAGGACAACTGCTATCGCTTTGCCGGTTATTGCCTGAATGTGTCGCGCCATACGCTGGAGCGGGATGGCGAGCCGATTAAACTGACCCGCGCAGAGTATGAAATGTTGGTGGCATTTGTGACGAATCCGGGCGAAATTCTCAGCCGTGAACGTCTGCTACGTATGCTTTCTGCGCGTCGGGTGGAAAACCCTGACCTGCGCACCGTCGATGTGTTAATTCGTCGTTTACGTCATAAACTCAGCGCGGATTTACTGGTGACGCAACATGGTGAAGGTTATTTCTTAGCCGCTGATGTGTGCTGATAAAAATAGACCGGACGAAATCCCCCTGGTGACAGCGAGCGGCGAATATGTTCACGGTCGGCATTTTTCGGCGTCAGAACTAAAATCGGTGGGCTGACATTATCAGACACCGATTGCCCCTGTAATTGCCTGATGGCCTGCTCAACCGCCAGTTCCCCCTGCCAGACCATTTGATCGCTGGCAGCCATAATCACTCTTCCCCGCTTCAGCCCGCGATACACCTGATGTGAAAGATAAAACGACACCACGGTAAGCGGCGTTTTCAGGTTACGCCCTTCACCCATTGCCGCCTCTGCCGCAATGGCCGTTCCGGCAACGACGTCGATTTCTGGGTGGCGTTCCAGCATCTCCTGCAACAGGTTACGCTGGATTTCAATATCGTTATCACCAAGCGCAATATCAACAATACGCACCGGGCTTCCGGCAATGGCTGCGCGAAAACCCTCGACCATCTCTTTACTGCCCCCGGCATTATCGGGTCCGGGCATCAACAGCACGTTCAGTGGTTTACCGTGCGCCCATTGCACCAAATATCGCCCAGGTTGATAGCCCATCTGAAACCAGGGTACACCAACGCGGCTTTTCACCTGGGGAGCATCAATAGCATTTACCAGTTCGATCACCGGCAGACTTGCTACCTGCTTTTGCAGATCGGGAAATGAGGTCGTGCTACTACCGAGTAAAATGGCCTCTGCGCCCCACTGTTTACACTGGTCGATTTGTGCTTGCTGGGTAGCCAACTGGCTGTAGCCGCCTGCCTCCAGCACTTTTAAATCCACACCATAGCGGCGAGCTGCCTCCTGCATACCATAGTTCAACGATAACCAGTATGAATCTTTCAGGCTGGGATAAAGCGCGCACAGTTTCCATGCGCGTTTGGCTTTAAGCGGCATAGAGGCTTGCACCGTGAAATGCTGCGCATCATGCCAGCGCAACAGGTTATCAGCCGAAAATGCCGGCAACATGAAAAGGGAAAGAAGTAAAAATAGCAGTACGCGCATGATAGCCTCATCAATAATAAGGCTTTATGCTAGATGCATTCCGCTTTGCGACTCAACCTTTTTCACCTTAAGTGCACCGACCGTGAATTTAACCCTGACCCGAAGACTCTGGATGGGCTTTGCCCTGATGGCGCTGTTAACCCTGACCAGTACCCTGGTGGGATGGTACAACCTGCGCTTTATCAGCCAGGTGGAAAAAGACAACACTCAGGCATTGATTCCTACCATGAATATGGCGCGCCAGTTGAGCGAAGCCAGCGCCTGGGAACTTTTCGCCGCGCAGAACCTGACCAGTGCCGATAACGAAAAGATGTGGCAGGCGCAGGGGCGAATGCTCACCGCACAAAGCCTGAAGATTAATGCGTTGCTGCAAGCGTTACGGGAACAAGGTTTTGATACCACCGCTATTGAACAACAGGAGCAGGAGATCTCCCGTTCATTACGTCAGCAAGGGGAACTGGTGGGGCGGCGTCTGCAACTACGCCAGCAACAACGGCAACTCAGTCAGCAGATAGTCGCTGCCGCCGATGAGATCGCACGCCTGGCGCAAGGTCAGGCGAATAATGCGACAACTTCCGCTGGAGCGACCCAGGCCGGGATTTACGATTTGATCGAACAAGATCAGCGTCAGGCTGCTGAAAGTGCACTCGATCGGCTGATTGATATCGATCTTGAGTATGTTAACCAGATGAATGAACTGCGCCTTAGCGCTCTGCGGGTGCAGCAAATGGTGATGAATCTGGGGCTGGAGCAGATCCAGAAAAATGCACCAACGCTGGAAAAGCAGCTCAATAATGCGGTGAAAATTCTGCAACGTCGGCAAATACGCATTGAAGATCCGGGTGTTCGTGCGCAGGTCGCAACAACGTTAACTACCGTTAGCCAATATAGCGATTTGCTGGCGCTGTATCAGCAGGACAGTGAAATCAGCAATCACCTACAAACTCTCGCACAAAATAACATCGCCCAGTTCGCGCAGTTTAGTAGCGAAGTCAGTCAGCTGGTCGACACCATTGAGCTGCGTAATCAGCACGGACTGGCGCATCTGGAAAAAGCCAGTGCACGCGGGCAATACAGCCTGTTATTGCTGGGGATGGTTTCACTTTGCGCACTGATTCTGATCCTTTGGCGCGTGGTTTATCGCTCAGTCACGCGTCCACTTGCCGAACAAACGCAGGCGCTGCAACGGCTGCTGGACGGTGATATTGACTCCCCTTTCCCGGAAACCGCTGGCGTACGGGAGCTGGATACCATCGGGCGGCTGATGGATGCGTTTCGCAGCAATGTTCATGCACTGAATCGCCACCGCGAACAGCTGGCGGCGCAGGTCAAAGCGCGTACAGCTGAATTGCAGGAACTGGTGATAGAACACCGACAGGCACGGGCGGAAGCAGAAAAAGCCAGCCAGGCAAAATCGGCGTTTCTGGCGGCGATGAGCCATGAGATCCGCACACCGCTGTACGGTATTCTCGGCACTGCTCAACTGCTGGCAGATAACCCCGCACTTAACGCCCAGCGTGATGATTTGCGGGCAATTACTGACTCTGGTGAATCGTTGCTGACCATCCTCAACGATATTCTCGATTATTCCGCTATCGAAGCAGGTGGCAAGAATGTTTCGGTCAGCGATGAGCCCTTTGAACCGCGCCCGCTGCTGGAAAGTACCCTGCAATTAATGAGCGGACGGGTGAAAGGTCGCCCGATTCGCCTGGCAACGGCAATTGCCGATGATATGCCGTGCGCGTTAATGGGCGA
Source organism: Escherichia sp. SCLE84 (assembly GCF_012584495.1). Taxonomy (NCBI): domain Bacteria; kingdom Pseudomonadati; phylum Pseudomonadota; class Gammaproteobacteria; order Enterobacterales; family Enterobacteriaceae; genus Escherichia; species Escherichia sp. SCLE84. The sequence goes on from NZ_CP051430.1 coordinate 1,274,981, forward strand.
TCCACGACGTATTCGTCAGGTTATAACCAACCTGTTGAGCAACGCCCTGCGTTTTACTGACGAAGGGTACATTATCCTGCGTAGTCGCACTGATGGCGAGCAATGGCTGGTCGAAGTGGAAGACAGCGGCTGCGGTATTGATCCCGCGAAACTGGCAGAAATCTTCCAGCCATTTGTGCAGGTAAGCGGCAAACGCGGCGGCACCGGGCTGGGGCTGACTATCAGTAGCCGTCTGGCCCAGGCGATGGGCGGCGAACTGAGCGCCACCAGCACGCCGGAGGTTGGAAGCTGTTTTTGTTTACGCTTGCCGTTACGTGTTGCCACGGCACCCGTGCCAAAAACAGTCAATCAGGCGGTGCGTCTTGACGGTTTACGTTTGCTGTTAATTGAAGATAACCCGCTAACCCAGCGAATTACCGTTGAGATGCTGAACACCAGTGGTGCGCAGGTTGTTGCTGTTGGCAATGCCGCGCAGGCTTTAGAGACACTGCAAAATAGCGAACCGTTTGCTGCCGCACTGGTGGATTTTGATCTGCCGGATGTCGACGGCATTACGCTTGCCCGACAACTGGCACAGCAATATCCGTCGCTGGTTTTGATTGGCTTTAGCGCCCATGTCATTGACGAAACGCTGCGCCAGCGTACCAGTTCATTATTCCGCGGGATTATCCCTAAACCGGTGCCGCGTGAAGTGCTCGGTCAGTTACTGGCGCACTATCTCCAACGGCAAGTCAATAACGATCAATCGCTGGATGTATCGCAACTCAATGAAGATGCTCAGTTAATGGGGACGGAGAAGATCCACGAATGGCTGGTATTATTTACACAACATGCCCTGCCGCTTCTCGATGAAATCGACATTGCCCGCGCCAGTCAGGATAGCGAGAAAATAAAGCGTGCCGCGCATCAGCTAAAAAGCAGTTGCTCGAGTCTGGGAATGCGTATCGCCAGCCAGCTATGCGCACAACTGGAGCAGCAGCCATTATCTGCCCCCCTTCCACACGAAGAAATTACACGCAGTGTTGCCGCTCTGGAAGCATGGTTGCATAAGAAAGACCTGAACGCGATTTGAATCAATATCAGCCAGTTAAGAACAACTAGAATAGTGGCATTTGGTATACAACTTAACGGACTGGCAAAATCATGGCAGAGAATAAAAGAACCCGCTGGCAGCGGCGGCCAGGCACGACGGGCGGCAAATTACCGTGGAATGACTGGCGTAATGCCACGACCTGGCGTAAAGCGACGCAATTATTACTGTTGGCAATGAATATTTATATTGCCATCACGTTCTGGTATTGGGTGCGCTATTACGAAACGGCAAGTAGCACGACATTTGTCGCCAGACCGGGAGGTATCGAAGGCTGGCTACCGATTGCCGGGCTGATGAATCTGAAATATAGCCTTGTAACAGGTCAGTTACCGTCCGTCCACGCCGCCGCGATGCTGTTATTGGTCGCTTTTATCGTCATCAGTCTATTACTCAAAAAGGCCTTTTGCTCATGGTTATGCCCGGTTGGTACGCTTTCTGAATTAATCGGCGATCTCGGTAACAAACTGTTTGGTCGGCAATGTGTCCTTCCCCGCTGGCTGGATATTCCTCTGCGCGGCGTGAAGTATTTGCTGTTGAGTTTTTTTCTCTATATCGCGTTATTGATGCCCGCTCAGGCGATTCACTATTTTATGTTGTCGCCCTACAGCGTGGTGATGGACGTTAAAATGCTCGATTTCTTTCGTCATATGGGGACCGCGACATTAATCAGCGTGACCGTTTTGCTGATTGCCAGCCTGTTTATTCGCCATGCCTGGTGTCGTTATCTTTGCCCATATGGCGCGCTGATGGGCGTGGTTTCGCTATTGTCGCCGTTTAAGATTCGTCGCAATGCCGAAAGTTGTATCGACTGTGGCAAATGCGCAAAAAATTGTCCATCACGGATCCCGGTCGATAAATTAATTCAGGTACGAACAGTGGAATGTACCGGCTGTATGACTTGCGTAGAGTCATGTCCGGTAGCCTCAACATTGACCTTTTCACTGCAAAAACCTGCGGCAAATAAAAAAGCCTTTGCGTTGTCTGGCTGGTTAATGACGCTACTGGTTCTGGGGATTATGTTTGCGGTGATTGGTTACGCAATGTATGCGGGAGTATGGCAAAGCCCGGTACCGGATGAATTGTACCGACGCTTAATTCCACAAGCGCCAATGATTGGTCACTAAATTAGCAACAAGCGGAACATCACCTCGCACGGGTGATGTTCACAAAATCACATTATTTTGATTTTGACATCATAACTTTCAAGCCCGGTCATTTTTTCTCGTGCGGTGAAGCGAATTTCAGAGACTTCTTTCCCTGTATTCTTGTTCAGCTCGGCGATTTTTTGCGCGATAAAGTCGGCGATTTCCGTTTCGGCTTGTTTTTTTAACTCTTCAATATTCACTGTTAACCTCTTCTGGTCTTGAAAGACAGCAACACGCCAGTAAGGTGTTGGTTCCCGGTACCCTGGTCAGGTAAGAAATGTTATAAGCCATCTCCCCGAAAGATTCAATAATCAACAGGTTATCGCTTACTATACATACAGCGTTGAAGAAAAATAAGGCAGATATAAAAAAGGCTCCACGAGGGAGCCTGATATTATTTTGTGAAATCCAGCGGCGCATGGTCCGTGCGTATTTGCAGCGCGACGTTATCAAAGGTGATCATCGTCGATTTACAAAAAATACACTTAGCGCCCAAAGGGTTTCGCTCCGTCACATCGAATGCCGATGTACGGTACTGTGAACCATGACAACATGGACAGCGGAAATGGAGATGTTGAGTAATAACGGCAACCTTAGAGCGTAACAACGTTCGCTGCCGCGGGGCCACGTTGCCCCTGCTCAATAGAAAATTCAACTTTCTGATTTTCGTTCAGCGTGCGGAATTCATTGCTCTGGATGGCAGTGAAATGGACGAAAACGTCTTTGCTGCCATCATCAGGAGTGATAAAGCCAAAACCTTTATCTGCGTTAAACCATTTTACTAAACCAGTCATTTTATTAGACATATTTTACTTCCTTCATTTTGGGCCTTTCGGCAAACAGGGCTTTAATACAGAAACTACTTAGTGTTCAGGAGAGAGACTCAAAAGAAGGGGATAATGCCTGATAATGAGAACTGCTTTAGTAAACTACTTTGTATGCTGTCTGTCTTTCAAACCGACGCAGCTATTAACGCATGATAATTGAGATTAAGCAAATTTTATTTTAGCCGTCCGGCGGTCTTAAATATCGCTGGCTTTATTTTATTAACCCCGTATAGTGCAGCGCAGTATTTTCAGTAAGGAATTTGTTTGTCCCGTAAAATGACAGGAATTGTCAAAACCTTTGATCGCAAAAGCGGCAAAGGATTCATTATCCCCTCCGACGGTCGTAAAGAAGTTCAGGTCCATATTTCCGCATTCACTCCCCGCGACGCAGAAGTGCTTATACCAGGATTACGGGTGATGCTGCCAACTTACTGATTTAGTGTATGATGGTGTTTTTGAGGTGCTCCAGTGGCTTCTGTTTCTATCAGCTGTCCCTCCTGTTCAGCTACTGACGGGGTGGTGCGTAACGGCAAAAGCACCGCCGGACATCAGCGCTATCTCTGCTCTCACTGCCGTAAAACATGGCAACTGCAGTTCACTTACACCGCTTCTCAACCCGGTACGCACCAGAAAATCATTGATATGGCCATGAATGGCGTTGGATGCCGGGCAACTGCCCGCATTATGGGCGTTGGCCTCAACACGATTTTACGTCACTTAAAAAACTCAGGCCGCAGTCGGTAACCTCGCGCATACAGCCGGGCAGTGACGTCATCGTCTGCGCGGAAATGGACGAACAGTGGGGCTATGTCGGGGCTAAATCGCGCCAGCGCTGGCTGTTTTACGCGTATGACAGTCTCCGGAAGACGGTTGTTGCGCACGTATTCGGTGAACGCACTATGGCGACGCTGGGGCGTCTTATGAGCCTGCTGTCACCCTTTGACGTGGTGATATGGATGACGGATGGCTGGCCGCTGTATGAATCCCGCCTGAAGGGAAAGCTGCACGTAATCAGCAAGCGATATACGCAGCGAATTGAGCGGCATAACCTGAATCTGAGGCAGCACCTGGCACGGCTGGGACGGAAGTCGCTGTCGTTCTCAAAATCGGTGGAGCTGCATGACAAAGTCATCGGGCATTATCTGAACATAAAACACTATCAATAAGTTGGAGTCATTACCGGATTACGTGTGGAATTTTGCCGCGTAAATGGCCTGCGAGGACCAACAGCGGCAAATGTTTATCTCTCTTAATATGACGCTGCTTGTTTAAAGCTGACTGGTTTTATTGGAATAGTGCAATAGTCAACATCATACATTATAACATCAGTTACTTTTCCACAAAGAAACTAATCCATTTAAGCGAATATCTCTGCACCTAATAGTTATAAATGCCATTTAACAGCCAGTTATAGTACCACTTGAAACTATATTACCAACAATAATTAATAGCTTTCGTAACAATTTCCGTATCTTTAATTTGTATTTTGCTAAGATTTATCTTATGCTCACAAGTCGTATTTCCAGAGGGGGATAGTTAACAATCTTATATTTCCCTCTGCGCGCCTTTCCTACCCGCAGTATATAGTGCAAGCGGTATGAGGAAAGGGAGATTTCACAAGGATGTTATACTCAAAGTAGACAATCCTGATCTCAAGCGTACGTATTGTCCATGCGATGAATAAAGGAAAAGTTATGAAACACAAGCTTTCTGCAATCCTTATGGCCTTCATGTTGACGACGCCAGCTGCGTTTGCTGCCCCTGAAGCAACAAACGGGACCGAGGCAACGACGGGTACTACTGGCACCACAACGACCACTACCGGCGCAACCACGACTGCTACTACCACTGGTGGCGTGGCTGCTGGCGCTGTCGGCACGGCGACAGTTGTCGGTGTGGCAACGGCTGTTGGTGTGGCGACGTTGGCAGTTGTTGCAGCAAATGACAGTGGCGATGGCGGTTCTCATAACACCTCAACCACCACGTCCACTACACGCTAATACTGCTTTAACGCGTCGAAATTAAAGTTAAATGATACCCGGTTGCGATATTCGTACCGGGCTTTAGAGATTTGCATTTTTTTAATTAACCTTTCAAGGATTAAAGGTGCGCCCTCTTATTTTATCGATTTTCGCACTATTTCTTGCGGGATGTACGCACAGCCAGCAAAGTATGGTCGATACATTTCGCGCCAGCCTTTTCGATAATCAGGATATCACCGTAGCGGATCAGCAGATCCAGGCGTTGCCTTATTCCACGATGTATTTACGCCTTAATGAAGGGCAACGAATCTTTGTGGTACTGGGATATATAGAACAAGAACAAAGCAAATGGTTATCCCAGGATAACGCCATGCTGGTTACCCACAATGGACGTCTTTTAAAAACCGTCAAACTTAATAATAATCTGCTGGAAGTGACAAATTCCGGGCAGGACCCTCTGCGTAACGCGCTGGCAATAAAAGATGGCAGCCGCTGGACGCGCGATATTCTCTGGAGTGAAGACAACCATTTTCGCTCTGCGACCCTGAGTTCTACTTTTTCCTTTGCTGGATTAGAGACGCTGAATATTGCGGGTCGCAATGTGCTGTGTAATGTCTGGCAGGAAGAGGTGACTTCCACGCGGCCAGAAAAACAGTGGCAAAACACATTCTGGGTCGATTCGGCTACTGGCCAGGTTCGTCAAAGTCGGCAAATGTTAGGCGCAGGGGTTATTCCCGTAGAAATGACGTTTCTTAAACCCGCACCATGAATAAATTACAGTCGTATTTCATTGCCAGCGTACTTTACGTAATGACACCCCATGCCTTTGCGCAAGGAACGGTGACTATTTATCTGCCTGGCGAACAACAGACACTTTCCGTTGGCCCCGTGGAAAATGTTGTCCAGTTGGTGACACAACCGCAACTGCGCGATCGCCTCTGGTGGCCTGGTGCCTTGCTGACCGACTCTGCGGCGAAAGCTAAAGCGCTTAAAGACTACCAACATGTCATGGCACAGCTTGCTTCCTGGGAAGCAGAAGCTGACGACGATGTGGCGGCAACGATTAAATCCGTGCGCCAGCAGTTACTCAATCTCAATATCACTGGTCGCTTACCGGTCAAACTGGACCCTGATTTTGTACGAGTGGATGAGAACAGCAATCCCCCGTTGGTCGGGGACTATACGCTCTATACCGTACAGCGTCCGGTGACTATTACTCTGCTGGGTGCGGTTTCTGGGGCTGGGCAATTGCCCTGGCAGGCAGGCCGTAGCGTTACCGATTATCTGCAAGATCACCCCCGCCTTGCAGGCGCGGACAAGAATAACGTTATGGTGATTACGCCTGAGGGTGAGACTGTCGTCGCCCCTGTTGCCCTGTGGAATAAAAGACATGTGGAACCACCGCCTGGCAGCCAGCTTTGGTTGGGCTTTTCTGCGCATGTACTGCCCGAAAAATATGCTGATTTAAATGACCAGATTGTGTCTGTTTTAACGCAACGTGTTCCTGACTGATGAAGAAGAATTCTTATCTTTTAAGCTGCCTGGCCATTGCCGTCTCCAGTGCCTGTCATGCTGAAGTATTAACCTACCCGGATCCGCTGGGTTCGTCGCAATCAGACTTTGGCGGCACAGGATTGTTGCAGATGCCAAATGCGCGCATCGCACCGGAAGGTGAATTCAGCGTCAACTACCGGGATAACGATCAATACCGGTTCTACTCCACCTCCGTGGCGCTGTTCCCATGGCTGGAAGGCACCATTCGTTATACGGATGTGCGCACACGCAAATATAGCCAGTGGGAAGATTTCAGCGGCGATCAGTCATACAAAGACAAATCATTCGATTTTAAACTTCGCCTGTGGGAAGAAGGTTACTGGCTACCGCAAGTGGCGTTTGGTAAACGTGATATTGCTGGTACGGGTCTGTTTGACGGTGAGTATCTGGTGGCCAGCAAGCAAGCGGGGCCATTTGATTTCACCCTCGGGATGGCATGGGGCTACGCCGGTAATGCGGGCAATATTACCAACCCGTTTTGCCGGGTGAGCGATAAATATTGTCATCGCGCAGAGTCTCACGATGCGGGCGATATCAGCTTTAGCGATATCTTTCGTGGCCCGGCTTCCATCTTTGGCGGCATTGAGTATCAAACGCCGTGGAATCCCCTGCGTCTGAAACTCGAATACGATGGCAACAATTACCAGAATGATTTCGCTGGCAAACTGCCTCAGGCAAGCCATTTCAACGTCGGCGCAGTTTATCGCGCTGCCAGCTGGGCAGATCTCAACCTGAGTTATGAACGCGGTAACACGTTGATGTTTGGCTTCACGTTACGGACCAATTTCAACGATCTGCGCCCTGCCCTGCGCGATACGCCAAAACCGGCATATCAACCTGCGCCTGAATCTGAAGGATTGCAGTACACCACAGTAGCGAACCAACTTACCGCGCTGAAGTACAACGCAGGTTTTGAAGCACCGGAAATTCAGCTGCGCGATAAGACGCTGTATATGTCTGGTCAACAATACAAATACCGTGATTCTCGCGAAGCGGTCGATCGTGCCAACCGGATTCTGGTGAATAACCTGCCGCAAGGCGTTGAGAAGATTAGCGTGACGCAAAAGCGCGAGCATATGGCGATGGTGACTACCGAAACCGACGTAGCCAGCCTGCGCAAACAGCTGGCTGGTACAGCGCCTGGTCAATCAGAGCAACTTCAACAACAACGTGTTGAAGCAGAAGATCTTTCTGCCTTTGGTCGGGGCTACCGTATTCGTGAAGATCGCTTTAGCTACTCTTTCAACCCAACACTTTCACAGTCGCTGGGCGGCCCGGAAGATTTCTATATGTTCCAGCTGGGGCTGATGTCCAGTGCCCGCTACTGGTTTACCGACCACCTGCTGCTTGATGGCGGTATTTTCACCAATATTTACAACAACTACGACAAGTTTAAGTCTTCGCTGTTGCCCGCGGACTCTACCCTGCCCCGCGTGCGCACGCATATCCGTGACTACGTTCGCAATGACGTTTATCTCAACAACTTGCAGGCGAACTATTTTGCTGACTTAGGCAATGGTTTCTATGGCCAGGTGTATGGCGGTTATCTGGAAACGATGTATGCCGGTGTCGGTTCCGAGCTGCTTTATCGCCCGCTAGATGCCAGCTGGGCGCTGGGTGTGGACGTTAACTACGTGAAGCAGCGTGACTGGGACAACATGATGCGTTTCACCGATTATTCCACGCCAACAGGTTTCGTGACGGCTTACTGGAACCCGCCGACGCTCAATGGCGTACTGATGAAACTTAGCGTTGGGCAATATCTGGCAAAAGATAAAGGCGCAACGATCGACGTCGCCAAACGCTTTGACAGCGGCGTGGCGGTAGGGGTATGGGCGGCAATCAGTAACGTATCTAAAGATGACTACGGCGAAGGCGGCTTTAGTAAAGGTTTTTATATCTCGATTCCATTCGACTTGATGACCATTGGACCTAACCGCAACCGCGCGGTGGTTTCGTGGACACCATTGACGCGTGATGGTGGACAAATGCTGTCACGCAAATACCAGCTCTATCCAATGACGGCAGAGCGAGAAGTACCGGTTGGACAATAACCTGACGTAATTCATAACATTACATTGACTGATAAATATAAACCAATGAAAAAGAACATTTTTAAGTTTTCGGTACTGACATTGGCTGTTCTGTCTTTGACAGCATGTACCCTTGTTCCTGGTCAGAATTTATCGACCAGTAACAAGGATGTCATTGAACTACCTGACAATCAGTATGACCTGGACAAAATGGTCAATATCTATCCCGTCACGCCAGGATTGATTGATCAGTTGCGCGCCAAACCGATTATGTCGCAGGCTAACCCGGAGCTGGAGCAGCAAATCGCAAACTATGAATATCGTATCGGCATTGGGGATGTGTTGATGGTTACGGTCTGGGATCACCCGGAACTAACCACCCCCGCAGGGCAATACCGTAGCGCCAGTGATACCGGCAACTGGGTTAACGCCGATGGTGCGATTTTCTACCCCTATATTGGTCGCCTGAAAGTGGCCGGGAAAACACTTACCCAGGTACGCAACGAGATTACAGCGCGTCTGGATTCAGTCATTGAAAGCCCGCAAGTCGATGTCAGCGTCGCGGCGTTCCGCTCGCAAAAAGCGTACGTCACCGGCGAAGTCAGCAAATCGGGTCAGCAGCCGATTACCAATATTCCTCTGACCATCATGGATGCGATTAACGCCGCGGGCGGTCTGACCGCAGATGCAGACTGGCGCAACGTGGTGCTCACCCAGAATGGCGTAAAGACCAAAGTGAACCTCTATGCGCTGATGCAGCGTGGCGACTTGCGCCAGAACAAACTGCTGCACCCGGGCGATATTTTATTTATTCCGCGCAACGATGATCTGAAAGTCTTCGTGATGGGTGAAGTGGGTAAACAGAGCACGCTGAAAATGGACCGCAGCGGTATGACCCTGGCGGAAGCGCTGGGTAACGCTGAGGGTATGAATCAGGATGTCGCTGATGCGACGGGGATTTTTGTTATTCGTGCAACGCAAAACAAGCAGAATGGCAAAATCGCCAATATTTATCAGCTGAATGCGAAGGACGCATCGGCAATGATACTCGGAACGGAATTCCAGCTTGAACCTTACGACATTGTTTATGTCACTACCGCGCCGCTGGCTCGTTGGAACCGTGTGATTTCTCTGCTGGTACCGACGATTTCCGGGGTGCATGACCTGACAGAGACTTCACGGTGGATTCAAACATGGCCCAACTAAAATTTAACTCAATCCTGGTGGTTTGTACCGGCAACATTTGCCGTTCGCCCATTGGCGAGCGCTTGCTGCGTAAACGTCTGCCAGGCGTAAAAGTCAAATCGGCAGGTGTTCATGGTCTGGTAAAACACCCTGCAGATGCGACAGCAGCAGATGTTGCCGCTAATCATGGCGTATCTCTTGAAGGACATGCCGGACGTAAGCTCACTGCTGAGATGGCACGAAATTACGATCTGATTCTGGCAATGGAGTCAGAGCATATTGCTCAGGTTACCGCAATCGCTCCCGAGGTCCGCGGGAAGACAATGCTGTTTGGGCAATGGCTGGAACAGAAAGAGATCCCGGATCCCTATCGTAAAAGTCAGGACGCATTTGAACATGTCTACGGTATGTTGGAGCGCGCCAGTCAGGAATGGGCGAAGCGCCTCAGCCGGTAATTTGAGTTTATAAAATACGATGACAACTAAAAATATGAATACGCCACCAGGCAGCACTCAGGAAAATGAGATCGATCTGCTTCGTCTGGTCGGCGAGTTATGGGATCACCGTAAGTTTATTATCAGCGTGACCGCGTTATTCACGCTGATCGCTGTCGCTTACTCGCTGTTAAGCACACCAATTTATCAGGCAGATACTCTGGTCCAGGTTGAGCAAAAACAGGGCAACGCCATTCTCAGCGGCCTGAGCGATATGATCCCTAACTCATCGCCCGAGTCTGCACCGGAGATCCAACTGCTGCAATCGCGCATGATTCTCGGTAAAACCATTGCTGAACTGAATCTGCGCGACATAGTTGAGCAGAAGTATTTTCCGATTGTGGGTCGCGGCTGGGCGAGATTAACCAAAGAAAAACCAGGTGAGCTGGCGATCAGCTGGATGCATATTCCACAACTGAATGGTCAGGATCAGCAACTGACACTCACGGTTGGGGAAAACGGCCACTATACACTGGAAGGTGAAGAGTTCACCGTCAATGGTATGGTCGGCCAGCGTCTGGAAAAAGATGGCGTTGCGCTGACTATCGCGGACATTAAGGCCAAACCAGGAACACAGTTTGTCCTGAGCCAGCGTACCGAACTGGAAGCGATTAACGCATTGCAGGAAACCTTTACCGTTAGCGAACGCAGTAAAGAAAGCGGGATGCTGGAACTTACCATGACTGGTGATGATCCCCAGTTGATTACTCGTATTCTGAACAGCATCGCTAACAACTATTTGCAACAGAATATCGCTCGCCAGGCGGCGCAGGATTCACAAAGCCTTGAATTCTTACAGCGCCAGTTACCTGAAGTGCGCAGCGAGCTGGACCAGGCGGAAGAAAAACTCAACGTTTATCGCCAGCAGCGCGATTCGGTTGACCTTAACCTGGAAGCCAAAGCCGTTCTTGAGCAGATTGTGAACGTTGATAATCAACTCAATGAGCTGACCTTCCGCGAGGCAGAGATCTCCCAGCTGTATAAGAAAGATCACCCAACTTATCGTGCGCTGCTGGAAAAACGCCAGACGCTGGAGCAAGAACGCAAACGCCTGAATAAGCGGGTATCGGCAATGCCTTCCACCCAACAGGAAGTGTTGCGTTTAAGTCGTGACGTAGAAGCGGGCCGTGCGGTATATCTGCAATTACTTAACCGCCAGCAGGAGTTGAGTATTTCGAAATCCAGTGCCATTGGTAACGTGCGGATTATCGACCCGGCAGTCACTCAGCCGCAGCCAGTGAAACCGAAAAAAGCGTTGAATGTGGTGCTTGGTTTTATTCTTGGCCTGTTTATTTCTGTGGGTGCCGTGCTGGCGCGTGCGATGTTGCGTCGTGGTGTAGAAGCCCCGGAACAACTGGAAGAGCACGGCATCAGCGTTTATGCCACTATCCCAATGTCCGAGTGGCTGGATAAACGCACCCGTCTGCGTAAGAAAAATTTATTTTCTAATCAGCAGCGCCATCGTACTAAAAATATCCCCTTCCTGGCGGTGGATAACCCGGCGGATTCTGCTGTGGAAGCCGTACGTGCGCTACGAACCAGTCTGCATTTCGCTATGATGGAGACGGAGAATAACATTCTGATGATCACCGGTGCGACGCCAGACAGTGGTAAAACGTTTGTCAGTTCAACTCTGGCAGCGGTGATCGCCCAGTCCGATCAAAAAGTGTTATTTATTGATGCCGACTTACGCCGTGGTTATTCGCATAACCTGTTTACCGTGAGTAATGAACATGGCTTGTCGGAATATCTGGCAGGTAAAGATGAGCTCAACAAAGTGATCCAGCATTTTGGCAAAGGAAGCTTTGATGTGATTACTCGCGGTCAGGTGCCACCTAACCCGTCTGAACTGCTGATGCGCGATCGGATGCGTCAATTACTGGAATGGGCGAACGACCATTACGATCTGGTGATTGTCGATACGCCGCCGATGCTGGCGGTGAGCGATGCTGCGGTCGTGGGGCGTTCTGTTGGCACCAGCCTGCTGGTTGCGCGTTTTGGCTTGAACACCGCCAAAGAGGTGAGTTTGTCAATGCAGCGTCTGGAACAGGCAGGCGTCAATATTAAAGGCGCTATCCTCAATGGTGTGATTAAACGCGCCAGCACCGCTTACAGTTACGGCTATAACTATTACGGTTATAGTTACTCCGAGAAAGAGTAAAACTGAAAGTGGCCGGATGCGGCGTGAACGCCTTTTCCGGTCTACGCATTAGACAGTTCTTCGTTTGTCATCAGCCTCAGAGCATTCAGGTAACTGAATGCTCTTTTTTATGCATTACAAACTGCACGCCGGTATGCGTGCTTCATTCACGATTTGCGTAAAACCTGCCAACGAACACATGCCCTGCGCATTTCGCTCTTCACATCCTGCCAGGGTCAGTTTCACCTCTCCGGGCGGCGTATTTAATGACAGCGGCGTTTTATCACGCATCTGCTGTAAAGTCTGGAAGACCAGCGAAACCTGAATCCACTGGCTGTTATCGCTTAGCCGACGCCAGCGTTCAAACACCAGTTCACCACCTGGCGGCGTGTTATCCGGCTGACCGGGAAGCGTCCAGTTGAGCTCCAGTGCGCCGCCGAGATTTGCCAGATTAGTATCGTGTCCGGCAATAAACAGTACTGAAGTGGGTAATGTCACACCATACGCCTGTTTTTGCGGTGGATGGGGCGTCAACGCTGCCATGATCAAATCCAATAACGGGGTGGCGCGGCTGCGGGCAACCTCTGGCGTGCGTTGTAGCAAATAAAATTGCGCGTTATGCAAACTTAGCAAGGTGTTCCACTGGTGTGAATCGGTGATCCTTCCCCACCCCGGCTCCGGCATTCCCTGTGCTTGTTGCAGGAGAAATATCTCCGTCAGCATTGATGCGAGGCTTACCGCACCGGTTAATGAGACATTGTCGGCGCTCACCTTGAGTTCCGATGGTAATGCCTGCGTTAATGAACAGCTTTCGTCCTGTTTCTCACGTTTAAGGCACAAGTTTGATTGCGGAAAATTAAGCACCCGTTCCAGTTCGCGAAACGCCGTTTGCCGATGCCCGGTAAAGTCAGCAATTGACCCTCCTGCCCTGCTGAGGATCGCGTCAGTCACGTTCGCATTATCCAGTTGGCAAACGCCAGTTTTTAGAGGATTAAATAACGGATCGGGACTGGACGTATCTGCCTGGGTATGTACGGTTATTGCACAGTCAGGTGCCAGCCCGGCGGCGAAGGCTTCGCCTGTTTTACGGGTACGCTCGTCGACATCAGCAATAATCGCGACCTGACCAGACTGCGGGCAGCCCTTTTTCGCCAGCAATCCGTCGGCTACCAGACGCTGGCGTTGGTAATGTCCGAGATAGGCGATTAGCTCACCACCGCGCGGTGTCAGCCAACCCAGTTTTACCGGCCAGGTTGGCCATGCGTCTGGGGTGACATCCTGCATCAGTTGCGTGGCCTTGGTTGGAGCACGCACACCATGACGACTGACAATCACCACACTTTCCAGCTTCAGCTCCGGCTCACTCTGAGCGAATGCAGATTGCGGGGTTAACGGAATCAGAAGAGATAAAAATGGGATTAAGATCGCTTTCATCGATATGTTTCCGCTTTTCATATCTGACATTATTGATTGCCTGATGCGATGCTAATGCGCCGCATCAGGCCTACGTTCGTTAACTTTTCAGACGCGGGTCCAGCCATACCAACACAAGGGTGGAGAGCGAACACATCAACAAAATGCCGACGAACCAAAGTAAATACCACATTGTTCCTGCTCCTTAGTACAACTCGTTTTCGTTACGGCGGAGAGTTTCTGTTGTCATGCGTCCCCACATTTTGTAGTAGCTCCAGAGAGTGTAGAGCAACACAATGGGCAAAAATATCAGCACGATTACCAACATAATGCTCAGCGTCAGCTGACTGGAAGTGCTGTCCCACAACGTCAGGCTGGAGATTGGACTCACGCTTGACGGCATGACAAAGGGGAACAGCGTGATGCCTGCCGTGAAAATCACGCCAAATTGCATCAATGACGCCATTAAAAATCCCCAACCCGGGCGACCACGATAAATCGCCATCACCGTCAGCAATGGGCAGAAGAACCCCAGCAGCGGGAAGATCCACAAAACGGGCGATTCGACGAAATTATTCATCCAGGCACCAGGTAGCACTGCCACCAGTTTCATTAACGGATTGGAAGGACCGTTAGCATCCTGGGCGAGCAGTACAAAGCCATCAATACCGACCCACAGCCAGTAACCCGCCAGCAAAAAGCACAGCATCACCAACAGTGCAGCGCGTTTGGTGGCCAGCTGTGAACGCAGATGAATCACACCAACAGTTTTCAGTTGTAACCAGACGCCACCTTGCAAAATCACCATCCCAAGGCTGAGCAATCCGCACAATAAAGGGAATGGCGTCAGCAGTTGCCAGAAGCTGCCGAGATACTCCACGCGTAATTGCGGTGTGAAGGCAAACGGCACGCCGAGCAACAAGTTGCCGAAGGCGATACCGAAGACTACCGGCGGCACCAGACTGCCGATGACCAGACCGGCATCCCACATTTTACGCCAGCGTGCATCGGCGATTTTTCCGCGATAATCAAAGGCCAGCGGGCGGAAGAACAGTGAGCACAGCACCAGGATCATCGCCACATAAAAGCCGGAAAACGCCGCTGCATACACTCTGGGCCAGGCGGCAAATAATGCCCCACCTGCGAGGATCAACCAGACTTGATTGCCTTCCCAGTGCGCACCAACGCTATTAATCACTATCCGGCGTTCATCATCATTACGCGCCACCAGCGGCAGCAAACAGCCGATCCCCATGTCAAATCCGTCGGAGATCATAAAGACCACCAGGATCACGCCAATCAGCAGCCACCAGATGAAGCGCAATGTTTCATAATCAAACATGATTTTCTCCTTTACCCCTGTTGCTGCGTCGGTTGTTCACTCTGCATCGCGCTCGGCCCCAGACGGGCATATTTCTGCATCAGGTAGACTTCGGCGATTAAGAACAGGGTGTAAAGCCCTACGATCATGATCAGTGAGAAAGCCTGTTGTCCTGTGGTTAAAGCGGAGTGCGCGGAGTATGTCGGTAAGATGTCCTGTATCGCCCACGGCTGACGACCAAACTCGGTCATAAACCACCCGGCTTCAATCGCAATCCACGGCAACGGCAAACTCCAGAGCGCCATTTTCAGCACCCAGCGATGCTGGTCGATTTTGCCACGCAGCGTCTGGACAAGCGCAATCAGCATCACCAGTAGCAGCAGGGAACCACAGCCCACCATGATGCGGAAACTCCAGAATACCGGCGCAACCTGAGGTATCGCGCCACGCATCGCCGCCTGGTACTGTGCGGCTGTGACATGATTCATATCCGGCGCATAGCGGGAGAGCAACATGCCGTAGCCCAGGTCACCTTCCAGTTCCCGGAATGCCTGCAACACATGCGGCTCACGATTGCCTTGCGATATTTCCTGCATTAACAGCCAGGCCATACGTCCGCGTTGCAAGCGTGGGTAGGTTTCAGCCATCAAATTCTTCAGACCCGGCACGGGTTTATCTAATGAGTGAGTGGCGAGGATCCCTAGCAGCGCGGGAATTTTGATGGCAAAGGCGTTACGCTCTTGATCCTGTTCCGGCCAGGCAACCACATGGAACGGTGCAGGTGCAGGTTCCGTTTGCCACTCCCCTTCCATCGCCGCCAGTTTTACCGGTTGTACTTGCGCGACTTCATACGCAGAACTGTCTCCGAGTTGCAGGGTACCGATAATCGCCAGAGTACCGAAGACGGAACCGATGGCAAACGAACGTAATGCGACATCGCGCTCCCGTCCGCGCAGTAAATACCAGGCGCTGATCGCCATAATAAACATGGCCCCGGTCACGTAGCCCGCCATTACGGTGTGCACAAATTTCACCTGGCTGACCGGGTTAAAGACCAGCTCGCTGAAGCTGGTCATCTCCATACGCAGGGTGTCGATATCAAAATGCGCACCGGTCGGGTATTGCATCCAACCGTTGGCATTCAATATCCACAACGCAGAGAGATTTGAACCGAACGCCACCAGCCACGTCACCAGCAGGTGCTGGTATTTATTCAGCCGTTGCCAGCCGAAGAAGAACAGCCCGACAAAGGTGGATTCGAGGAAGAAGGCCATTAATGCTTCCATCGCCAGTGGTGCGCCAAAAATATCGCCCACATAGTTGGAATAGAATGACCAGTTAGTACCAAACTGAAACTCCATGGTCAGGCCGGTAGCCACGCCAAGAGCAAAATTGATACCGAAGAGCTTACCCCAGAAGCGCGTCATATCGCGGTAGATTGTTTTGCCGGTGACCACGTAAATGGTTTCCATGATAGCCAGCAAAAAAATCAGCCCCAGGGTAAGGGGTACAAATAAAAAGTGATACAGCGCGGTCAGAGCAAACTGCCAGCGCGATAAATCAATGACATCCCACATGCGCACTCCTGTAGGCGAAGAGAGAAAAATAACCCGATAATGGTAGATCTCCCTCTTTATCCTGAAACTCTACGACCAGAGGTATTCGCCGATTGCGATATTCATAAGACTGAAAGCGATACTTACCGTCTTTTTACGTCGGTGCAGCTTCCGCCAGCCACTGACATACCTCGCTAAGCCGCTGCGCAGAGTCGACCAAATCTTCTGGCGCTGCCAGCACCACTTCCGGTATTGGGCAGATTTCATAACTTTCCAGTAACGGGCCTTTTAAGGTGTCCGTACAGCGTAAATGCCAGACATGGCGTAACCCCGTGGCGTTGATATAGCTCTCGCCATAGCCAATGGTACGAATCTGAATATTTCCCGGCCCACAGAGACGTGAGAGAAAAAGCCGATCAGCCTCGCTGATGGGTAATTGCGTCAGATTAATGCTGTGCGGCTGCGCGTCGGGGTTACGTACATGTGCCAGTAACTCATGCGCCAACGGTAGGCCATTCATCAGGCCATCAATGGGCGGCGGTAACAGCGAATCTGTCGGCAAGAGATTTTGCGTTACCGCCTGCCACAACGCCAGCGGCGCGCAGCCAGCCTCCAGTTTGTCCTCCAGCAACTTTTCGCCGCGACGTCTGCGCACCCGCCATAATCCGCAGAAGATCGCCTCCTGTATTTCACTTTCACTGTCGTCAGCCTGCTGAATGCGCACTGACACTTCCCCTTCCCCGAGAAGCGTATTGATAAAGTGACGATCGTCGGCGTTGAGATTTAACAGATCGACTGCCAGCACCTCGCCCAACGGCGGTTGGCGTTCGCTTAGTTGATGTTGTAACTCGTTTAACAGCGCAATCACCTGCGGGCTGTGAGCACATTGCTCCAGGGCCGCCATACTCGGTTCATCATTCACCTGACAGGTGATCGGCAGTGGATTCATGCTGAAACTGTCATCGTTCGGTTGCGTTCCTGGCCCCAGCAGATGGAAAAAAGTTTCGCTCATGAGGCACGCTCCTGCTGCGGTTCGACAAGCCCGCGCATCAGGTTTATCAGTTCCGCCCACGGGTGAATACCATTCAGCACGCCGCGATAGTTTCCGCCGGTAAACACTAAAGTGGCAGGAAAGCGAAAGACGCCAAAGCGATCGCCGATGGCTTCGCTCTGCTCAAGGTCAGCAATCGCCACCTGCCATGTATAGTCGGGAAACTCGCGCAGTAATTCGCCAATCATTACCGGATTATCGCTGACCTCTGGCGTGCGTTTCGGGTCACTGCTTAATAACACCACGCCGTCTGGCGCTTGCGTAAGCCAGTCGTCAAGACGGGATTCACTGACTGGCGTCCAGCCGCGCGCCAGCATTCGTTGCCACAACGCATCAAATGGCGTGTCGTTGCTCATCCCTGCTCCTCCTGTGTCATCCGGTACTGGCGCAAGCGAACGCCTTCGTAATTTTCCATCGACAGACAGTCATAATTGAGACAGCGCGATTCATTAGCCGGTTGCGGCACAATTCCCCACGCAGCCAGCTGCGCCAGCGCCGCCTGTTCCGCAGCGGGCAGTTGCTCCCGTGCCAGTTCGCTCAGGCTACCGCCGTAGTCGTCGAGCATTGCGGGTTGCAGACCGACGAGGGCAATATGTGCTGGCAGATGTCCGCGGATATCCGCCAGCGCCAACACTTCGGAGAAACTGTTCTGATGCAGGCTCATTTTCTTCGCGCTGAGATAAGCCGGAATGCGTTCTCCGGCATAGGTTCGCAGCGTTCCAGGTTCCAGCCCGTAGTCAATGGCATCGAGAATCAACAGATGGCTGGCGCTTTCGACATACCCCAGCAAGTTCAGTCCCTGAGTACCGCCATCGACAATCTCCACATACTCGGGCCAGTGGTAATGGGCATACAGCCGTTCCGCCACCCGCACGCCGAAGCCTTCATCGGCCCACAGCAGGTTGCCCAGCCCCATGACCACCACGCGTTGCTCGCTCATGAACGCTCCTTGTTACTTATTTTGCCAAATTTGTGGCTACGGTAGCCGTTGACCATGGTGGAGATCACCGTGTCGTCGGACATGATGTCTTCACGCAGCGCCATGTAGACATGACCGATCACAAACGCGCCAATCAGCCACATCCCCAGCCGATGCCAGCTGTGAATGTCCATTGAGTTGCCACCCGTCCAGTAGAAAAATTCCACCACATAACGGAACGGCGCAAAAATAGCGTACTGGCTGTGTTCGCTGTACAGCGCAAAACCAGTGATGATCATAAAGACCGACATCAGGAAATAGCCGAACATCGCCGCCTGGGCGATGGGATTATGGCCTATATCGGCACTCGGACGTTTTGCCAGAAACAGATACCAGCGGATTTCATACCACACGCCCTGCCACCAGCTTTTACGCCATACCGGCACGATAAACAGCTCGCGGGAGTATCGATTGCCAACAAAAGCCCAGTAGATCCGCATCAGCAAAACCACGGTAAAAACCATCCCGGCGCTGAAGTGAATTAACCTGATGTAGCCCATATAGAACAGATACGTCGCCTCGC
The DNA here is from genome assembly GCF_012584495.1 of Escherichia sp. SCLE84. Taxonomy (NCBI): domain Bacteria; kingdom Pseudomonadati; phylum Pseudomonadota; class Gammaproteobacteria; order Enterobacterales; family Enterobacteriaceae; genus Escherichia; species Escherichia sp. SCLE84. The sequence goes on from NZ_CP051430.1 coordinate 1,294,277, forward strand.
CGCTGACGGAAGGTAGCGGCTTGCCGATAAAGTATCCGGTGACCATCAACACCGCCATGCATAACACCGTCAACCAGTGCCAGATGCGGACTGGCGCTTCAAAGACATAGTGGCTGACAACGTTGTCGCTTTTCTGTTGCATGATGATTCTCCTTCGCTGTTAACGCACCTGCACGGAGATCAGCTCGCTACCGTCGTCGCCCAGCACGTGTGTTGAACAGGCGAGGCACGGGTCAAAGCTGTGCAGAGTACGCAGGATCTCCAGCGGTTGCTCGGGGATCGCCATTTTGGTGTTCATCAGCGCCGCTTCATAAGCGCCAATCTGCCCTTTGGGATCGCGCGGGCTGGCGTTCCAGGTGGTCGGCACCACGCACTGGTAGAGATCAATCTTGCCATCGCGAATGGCGGCCCAGTGGCCTAACGCCCCGCGCGGCGCTTCGGTAAAACCGACACCACGGCACTCTGTCGGCCAGGTTGCAGGTTCCCATTTTTCCGTGGAAGCAGTGGCGAGATTGCCGTTTTTCAGGTTGGTCATCAGCTTGTCGAAGAAATACTGCAACTTACCTGCGGCCCACTGCGCTTCGTGCGCGCGGCACAAAATGCGGCCTAACGTTGACTGGATACCGGAAAGCGGCAGGTTCAACGCCGACATCATGCGATCGACCGACTCAACGGTCGCAGCATCGCCTTTGTGATAAGCGATTAACGTGCGCGCCAGCGGCCCCACTTCCATCGCGTTACCGCGCCAGCGTGGCGCTTTGATCCACGAGTAGCGTTCCTGTTCATTCAGCTGCTGAATGTTGGTATCGCTGCCTTTGACATCGCCGGGGTTGTACCACGGGTCGGTGATGCCATCGAACGGATGACGCCCGACCTGATCGTTGGGATATCGATACCAGGCGTGGTCGACAAACTCCTGCACCTGCTGCGGATCAACCAAATCCACTGGCAGCACATTGTTGAAGTCGCCGTTAATCACCGCGCCGCCAGGCATCAGCAGACTTTTCTCGCCAAAGTCGTTGGCAATATCCGGGAATGCGCCGTAGCTGAGAACGCATTTATCAGAAAGACCAGTGCCGATTTCGCTCCACGGTTTGTTGAACTGACCGATGGCTAAGGCGTCGGGGATCATCACGTTGTTAATGAAGTCCGCCGTGCGGGTGATAATTGACTGCACCAGGTTCAGGCGTTCCATATTGACTGCCCCGACCGCGCCGCTTTCGTCAATGTTGATGGCGCAAGGCATCCCGCCGACAATCCAGTTTGGATGCGGGTTTTTACCGCCAAAGACCGCGTGGATTTTCACAATTTCACGCTGGAAATCGAGAGCTTCGAGGTAGTGGGCAAAGCCCATCAGGTTGGCTTCTGGCGGCAACTTGTACTGCGGGTGCCCCCAGTAGCCATTGCGGAAGATCCCCAACTGCCCGCCTTCAACGAATTTTTTCAGGCGGTTTTGTACGTCGAAGAAATAGCCCGGGGATGATTTCGGCCAAGAGGAGAGACTTTGCGCCAGTTCGGAGGTTTTCCGCGGGTCGGCTTTCAGCGCATCTAACACATCGATCCAGTCCATCCCGGCAAGCTGATAGAAGTGCACCAGATGATCGTGGCACCAGAGCGTTGCCAGCATAATGTTGCGGATGATATTGGCGTTGTCCGGCACTTTAATACCGATAGCATCTTCGATGGCGTAAACCGAAGCCAGGGCGTGTACGCCAGTACAGACGCCGCAGATACGTTCAACGAACGCCCACGCATCGCGCGGGTCGCGCCCTTGCAGAATGATCTCCAGCCCGCGAAACATGGTGCCGCAGGAGACGGCATTGGTGATCACATTCTGATCGTTAATATTCACTTCGCAGCGCATGTGGCCTTCGATGCGCGTAATCGGGTCGACCACCAGGCGGCGTCCGGCATTATTGATGGTGTATCCCTGAGTTTCGTACTGAGTGCTCATGCCTGTTTATCCTCATTGCCTGGCTGATGTTCGGTTTCTGTAGGTTGCTGGTTATGACGTCTGCGCTGGTCAACGGCGCTGGCGACTGCGTGCACACCAACAGCCGCTGCCACCACGCCAAGCGCAGTTAAACCGACGGTATCGGCAGTGGAATGAGTACCCATTTGCGGAATATCGACCACGCGGCTGTAGAACGAACCGCGATCCCAGAAACCATTTTCCGCACAGCCCAGGCAGCCGTGACCAGACTGGATTGGAAAAGAAACGCCATCATTCCAGCGTGTGGAGGAACAGGCGTTATAGGTGGTAGGCCCTTTGCAGCCCATTTTGTACAGGCAGTAACCTTTGCGGGCAGCGTCATCATCCCAACTCTGGACGAACTCTCCGGCGTCGAAGTGGGCGCGGCGATAGCATTTATCGTGGATTCGCTGACCATAGAACATCAGCGGACGGCCCATTCTGTCGACATCTGGCAAGCGATCAAAGGTCACCATGTAAGTAATGATGGCGCTCATCACATCCGGGATCGGCGGGCAGCCAGGTACTTTGATAATGGGTTTGTCGGTGATGACTTTGTCGATAGGCGTTGCCTGCGTCGGATTGGGCCGCGCGGCCTGCACGCAGCCCCAGGACGCGCAGGTTCCCCAGGCGATAATCGCGCTGGCTCCGGCAGCGGCACGTTTGAGTTTCTCAATAAACGGTCGACCGCTGCTGATACAGAACATCCCCTGCTCGCCCAGCGGCGGATTACCTTCTACTGCGAGGATATATTTGCCATTGTATTGCGTGATGATGTCTTCGAAGACTTCTTCCGCCTGGGTTCCGGCGGCAGCCATCAAAGTATCGTCATAATCGAGGGAAATCAGGGAAAGGATGACGTCCTTCGCCAGTGGGTGAGCGGAGCGGATAAAAGATTCGGTACAGCAGGTGCATTCCAGACCGTGGATCCATACCACCGGAATGCGGGGTTTGTTCTCCAGCGCCCAGGCAATCTTTGGTGCCATTCCCGCGCCTAATCCCAGCGACGTGGCAGCCAGACTACAATATTTGAGAAAGCTGCGCCGGGTAACGCCCTGACGCCGCATGGCCTGGTAAAATGTTTCCTCGTTATTCATATCGCACGTCTCTTCTCCTAGCAACACCGGCAGGACACCGGGCGCTTATGGTCGGCAAGCGACGTCCCTGTAGCAAGGCAAACCATCGCTTCACGTGAGATGCTGAAAACGAAAGCTCATCCTTCTGCACTGGCACACGTCGCCAGAAAGTATTGTTAATAAAGCGTAGTGAAACTTTTGCACAAAACAATACAAACTGTGTGGATTTATCTTTTAGCGATAAAAATGGACCTATTTTTCTTTTTGCCGGGCGGTGGGGATGTTTAGCCGGTTGCTAAACGAGTAAAAGAGAAGGAATTCATGGTGATGAAATGATCAATCTGCTGTTATTTCACGCTATCAATGCACTTTTGGCTGTTTTTCAGGCAAACAAACAAATTAGGGGTTTACACGCCGCATCGGGATGTTTATAGTGCGCGTCATTCCGGAAGTGTGGCCGAGCGGTTGAAGGCACCGGTCTTGAAAACCGGCGACCCGAAAGGGTTCCAGAGTTCGAATCTCTGCGCTTCCGCCAAATAAGATAAGGGGTTAGCTAAATGCTAACCCCTTTTTCTTTTGCCTGTCGAAATTCTCAGGGCGTTATATTTGCTTAATGACCTGATAATCCGCTGTTAAACCTGTTCCAGATCAAATGCGTAAAGATGGGTAAAACTTCTGGGTGCCCTTACGCATTATCATTATGCTGCTTAATTAATTACATCTGTCATAGAGAGTGACTCAATGGATCGTATTGTTAGTTCTTCACATGACCGTACATCACTGCTTAGCACCCATAAGGTGCTGCGTAATACCTATTTTCTGCTGAGCCTGACGCTGGCCTTTTCGGCGATTACCGCAACTGCCAGTACGGTGCTGATGCTGCCATCTCCGGGTCTGATTCTGACGCTGGTGGGTATGTATGGTTTGATGTTCCTGACCTATAAAACGGCGAATAAGCCGACCGGGATTATCTCCGCATTCGCCTTTACCGGTTTTCTGGGTTATATCCTCGGACCTATTCTGAACACCTATCTGTCTGCCGGAATGGGTGACGTAATCGCTATGGCACTGGGCGGAACGGCGTTAGTGTTCTTCTGCTGCTCTGCATATGTGCTGACCACCCGCAAAGATATGTCGTTCCTCGGCGGTATGCTGATGGCGGGTATTGTGGTGGTGCTGATTGGTATGGTTGCTAATATCTTCCTGCAACTGCCTGCTCTGCATCTGGCGATCAGCGCGGTCTTCATTCTGATCTCCTCTGGCGCTATCTTGTTTGAAACCAGCAACATCATTCATGGCGGTGAGACGAACTATATTCGTGCCACGGTTAGCCTGTATGTTTCGCTGTACAACATCTTCGTCAGCCTGCTGAGCATTCTGGGCTTCGCTAGCCGCGATTAATCTCACCCGCTAACACTTTCATAGCCTCGCTTTATGCGGGGCTTTGTTTTTTGTTACACTGCCGCCAGTCTGATTAAGGTAGTAATAATTATGCTGATCTTCGAAGGTAAAGAGATAGAAACGGATACCGAAGGCTATCTCAAAGAAAGCAGCCAGTGGAGTGAGCCGCTGGCTGTGGTGATTGCAGAGAACGAAGGGATTTCGCTGTCGCCAGAACACTGGGAAGTGGTGCGTTTTGTGCGTGATTTCTATCTGGAATTCAATACTTCTCCGGCGATTCGTATGCTGGTAAAAGCGATGGCGAATAAATTTGGCGAAGAAAAAGGTAACAGCCGCTATTTATATCGACTGTTTCCGAAAGGTCCGGCTAAGCAAGCCACCAAAATTGCTGGCCTGCCAAAACCGGTAAAATGTATTTAACGGATACGAAAATCGGCTAATTCCCCCGAGGGATGATGCGGCTCGCTAAGCACCCGTTCCACACGCGCAGAACGCGGGCCGCCACTCTTTAACCACTGCATTAATTTTTCCACCTGCCCTTCTTCACCGCAGGCAACCACTTCCACGCTGCCATCGTCAAGATTTTTGGCGTACCCGGTTAAACCCAGTCTTTTCGCTTCATACTGTGTGGTGTAGCGAAATCCTACGCCCTGAACTCGCCCGTAAACCCAGGCAATTATGCAGACTTTCGACATTGCTGCTCTCCTTATCCTTAATGGACGCGTTGCAAATCCATGGAAAACTCCGGACAATGACGCCCATTTCTTTGCATCGACAGAAAAGTAAATTATGAGTGTACGTTTAGTGTTAGCCAAAGGGCGCGAAAAATCATTACTTCGTCGCCATCCGTGGGTCTTTTCCGGGGCCGTTGCCCCCATGGAAGGTAAAGCCAGCCTCGGTGAAACCATCGATATTGTTGATCATCAGGGAAAATGGTTAGCACGCGGCGCTTATTCGCCAGCTTCGCAAATCCGGGCGCGCGTCTGGACGTTTGACCCGTCTGAGTCTATCGACATTGCTTTTTTTTCCCGCCGTTTGCAACAAGCACAAAAATGGCGTGACTGGCTGGCGCAAAAAGATGGCCTCGACAGCTATCGTTTAATCGCCGGAGAATCTGATGGCCTGCCGGGTATTACTATCGATCGTTTCGGTAATTTTCTGGTGCTGCAACTGCTGAGTGCTGGGGCAGAATATCAGCGCGCGGCATTAATTAGTGCCCTGCAAACGCTGTACCCGGAATGTTCGATTTACGATCGCAGCGACGTCGCGGTACGTAAAAAAGAAGGAATGGAGCTGACCCAGGGCCCCGTCACCGGCGAGTTGCCACCTGCCCTGCTGCCGATTGAAGAACACGGAATGAAACTGCTGGTGGATATTCAGCACGGACACAAAACGGGCTACTACCTGGACCAGCGTGATAGCCGCCTGGCTACCCGCCGCTACGTTGAAAATAAACGTGTGCTGAACTGTTTCTCCTATACCGGTGGTTTCGCCGTATCGGCACTGATGGGCGGTTGCAGCCAGGTTGTCAGCGTTGATACCTCCCAGGAAGCGCTGGATATTGCACGGCAGAACGTTGAGCTGAACAAACTGGATCTGAGCAAGGCTGAGTTTGTCCGTGATGATGTCTTTAAATTGCTGCGTACTTATCGCGATCGCGGTGAAAAATTTGACGTTATCGTGATGGACCCGCCGAAGTTTGTTGAGAATAAAAGCCAGTTGATGGGCGCGTGTCGGGGCTATAAAGATATCAACATGCTGGCGATTCAGTTGCTGAATGAAGGCGGTATTCTCCTGACTTTCTCCTGTTCCGGTCTGATGACCAGCGATTTATTTCAGAAAATCATCGCGGATGCCGCAATTGATGCCGGCCGTGATGTACAATTTATAGAGCAGTTCCGTCAGGCAGCCGATCATCCGGTGATCGCTACCTACCCGGAAGGGCTATATCTGAAAGGGTTTGCCTGTCGCGTCATGTAACTTGAAATGTGGAATTTTACCCTTATATCAAAGGTAAAGATTTCCCGGGAGGTGACTATGATTGCCAGCAAATTCGGTATCGGCCAGCAGGTCCGCCATTCCCTGTTAGGTTATCTCGGAGTGGTCGTGGATATCGACCCGGTTTATTCGCTCTCTGAACCGTCGCCTGATGAGCTGGCGGTGAATGACGAGCTTCGCGCCGCTCCGTGGTATCACGTGGTGATGGAGGACGATAACGGCCTACCGGTTCATACCTACCTGGCTGAAGCCCAGCTAAGTAGCGAATTGCAGGATGAACATCCTGAACAGCCATCCATGGATGAGCTGGCGCAGACCATCCGCAAACAACTCCAGGCCCCGCGTCTGCGTAACTGATCCCTGAACGAATCCCCGGAAGGTTTTTGCCTTCCGGGGATTTTTTATTTGGCCAGGCCCAGGCGAGGGATCTCAATAGCCGGGCAGCGATCCATCACCACATTTAACCCGGCATCCCGTGCCAGTACTGCCGCTTGCTCATTAATCACCCCCAGTTGCATCCAGAGGGTTTTCGCGCCAATGGCGATAGCTTCCTGCGCCACGCCCCACGCAGCTTCTGAATTACGGAAAACATCGACCATATCGACTTTTTCCGGAACATCTGCCAGCGTGCCATACCCCTGCTGGCCCAGCAGCGTTTTGCCGGCAACTTTTGGCGAAACCGGAATGACGTGATACCCCTGGTCGAGTAGATATTTCATCACGCGATAGCTGGGACGATCGGGTTTGTCGCTTGCCCCCACCAGCGCAATGGTGTGAGTGGACGTTAAAATACCTGCAATATCGGTTTCTTTCATTATTTCCTCCAGACTGTTTAACAAAGTGTACGACAAAGCCGACATGCCAACCATGCAGCTAATACGAATGAATGAGAGCAAAAGCGGGAAATATGTCTATATGTTAGTAAGTATGATTAAAGAAAAATTTTGACACATTATTATTCGGGCGGTCTTTTGACAGGAGCTACCTATGAAAACCGGCATCGTGACCACCTTGATTGCATTATGTTTGCCGGTATCCGTTTTTGCCACCACGCTGCGGCTTTCAACCGATGTCGATCTTCTGGTACTCGACGGCAAGAAGGTTTCCAGCTCTCTGCTGCGCGGTGCGGACAGCATTGAACTGGATAATGGACCGCATCAGTTAGTGTTTCGCGTTGAGAAGACGATTCATCTTTCCAATAGTGAAGAACGGCTGTATATCTCCCCACCGCTGGTGGTCAGTTTTAATACCCAGCTCATCAACCAGGTCAATTTTCGCCTGCCTCGCCTGGAGAATGAGCGGGAAGCTAACCATTTTGATGCCGCGCCGCGCCTTGAATTGTTGGATGGCGATGCGACGCCGATTCCGGTAAAGCTGGATATTCTCGCCATTACCTCAACGGCAAAAACGATTGATTATGAGGTCGAGGTTGAACGCTATAACAAATCCGCGAAACGCGCTTCACTACCGCAATTTGCCACGATGATGGCAGATGACAGTACGCTGCTTTCGGGTGTTTCCGAGCTGGATGCTATTCCACCGCAGTCTCAGGTGCTCACAGAACAACGGCTGAAGTATTGGTTTAAACTGGCTGACCCACAAACGCGAAATACTTTCCTGCAGTGGGCGGAAAAACAACCATCTTCCTGAGATTTTTGTGCCTGTGCGCAGGCTTTTTCGGTCTTTATCTTGCAGCGATAAGTGCTTACAGTAATCTGTAGGAAAGTTAACTACGGATGTACATTATGGAACTGACGACTCGCACTTTACCTGCGCGGAAACATATTGCGCTGGTGGCACACGATCACTGCAAACAAATGCTGATGAGCTGGGTGGAACGGCATCAACCGTTACTGGAACAACACGTACTGTATGCAACAGGCACTACCGGTAACTTAATTTCCCGCGCGACCGGCATGAACGTCAACGCGATGTTGAGTGGCCCAATGGGGGGTGACCAGCAGGTTGGCGCATTGATCTCAGAAGGGAAAATTGATGTATTGATTTTCTTCTGGGATCCACTAAATGCCGTGCCGCACGATCCTGACGTGAAAGCCTTGCTGCGTCTGGCGACGGTATGGAACATTCCGGTCGCCACCAACGTGGCAACGGCAGACTTCATAATCCAGTCGCCGCATTTCAACGACGCGGTCGATATTCTGATCCCCGATTATCAGCGTTATCTCGCGGACCGTCTGAAGTAATATTGCACAGGTGGCAAACGCCACCTGTTTCTTACGGTTTTCTCGCCACCGGCACATCCAGATTTTTCAGTATTTCCACAAAGGGAGAGGGATTCTCTTTGTTAAACAGTGCCCATACCCGATGGCGTGCCCGGGTCAGCGCCACGTACATTAACCGCCGTTCTTCAGCGTCCGGGAAATCCTCAACCGGTGGCAGTAGCGCCTCTTCCATAATCGACTCCCGCGCCGCAGCCGGAAAACCATCACTTCCCTCCTGCAAGCCAACGATGATGACGTAATCCGCCTGTTGCCCTTTGCTGGCATGAATGGTCATAAAGTCGATTTGCAACTTCGGCCAGCGTGTTGCCGCTTTTTCCAGGCTGGCAGGCCTCATGTGATGGTAACGCGCCAGGATCAGAATGCGCTCTTCCGGTTTGGCATAACCAGAGAGCTTATCCAGCAAAGCGTCAAGTTGACTCTCATCCAATAACGTGACGGCTTTTTTGTCTCCATTGGTTAAGCTGTTTAGCGGCTTTTTCAGCTGGCCTGGGTTCTGCTGAATAAACCGGTTTGCCACCTCACCGATACGACTGTTAAAACGGTAAGTCGTGTCTAAATCACAGCGATCGCCTTCACCAAAGTTTTCATGGAAAGCGGTGGTGAGCGACATTTGCGCACCGCTGAATCGGTAAATCGCCTGCCAGTCATCACCAACGGCGAACAACGTCGTCTGACTGTTTTGCTTGCGTAATGCCGCTAACAACGCTGCCCGCTGCGGCGAGATATCCTGAAATTCATCAACCAGAATATGCTTCCACGGGCTGATAAAGCGGCCTTTCTCCAGAATCACAATCGCCTGATGAATAAGGCCCGAAAAATCGACAGCGTTTTCTGCCTTCAGCGCACCTTTCCAGGCTTTTAATAACGGGGCCATCAACTTGATACGTTTACTGAACAGATCGCGAATCTCTTCGGGTGCACTGGCAATCATTTCTGCCTGTGCACCACCGTGCATCCGCATCAGACTTACCCAACGATCGAGGCGTGAGGCAAGACGACGCTGTAATTTTTCATCATCCCAGAAGTTACCTTCTGGCACTGACCACTGCATTTCTTCCGTCAGCCATTGCCGCCAGCCCTTCGCCTGCGCTTTCTTTTCGCTGCATTGCTTGCGCCACTCAGCAATAAAGAGTTCATGACGGGCAGCGGTATCATTTTCCAGTTTGCTGACTATCGGAACTTTTTTGCTGCCCTGCTGAATAATATGCAGCGCCAGCGCATGAAACGTGCGTGCGGTAATGTCTTCGGTATGTAGCCGTTCGCGAATACGCTCGTCCATCTCTTCAGCGGCTTTGCGACCAAACGCCAGCAATAAAATTTGCTCAGGGGACGCTTCACCACGCGCCAGCAACCAGCCTGCACGGGCCACCAGCACCGACGTTTTTCCGCTTCCTGCACCTGCCAGCACTAACAGAGAATGCTCGCCATTAACGACTGCCCGGGCCTGCGCCGGATTCAGCGGTGAAGACTCGACCTGGCGGAAAAAATCCGCATACTCGGTAAGCATGGCTTCGGTATACGCCTGGTTATGCTGCAACCGAGCGCTTTCAATATCTTTCAACCAGGCCTGACATTTACGCCACGCCTCACGGCAGTTATCGAATTCTTCCAGTCGGTTAACCGGCAACGGCAACGCCGACAAAGCCTGGCGGATTTGTTGCTGAACGCCAGAGGTTTGCTCACGCGTCAGCCATTTATTTTCTCCAGTGCGCGTGGCAATCAAATCCAGTTGCTGGCGTAAAACACCAGACGCAATTTCGCTCATCTCGCCACTCCACCGCCGCCAGTGAGCATCAAGATGATGGTAAAAACGCTGCGTCTCGCCCCATTCGGTGCCGTGCAGACGCACCACTTTTTCGTCCGGCAGTACAAATTCCAGCTCGCCCCATACCAGACCGCGCTTACAGTGAATCGCCAGTAATTGATTGAAAGGAATAAGGTATTCGTGGCGATCGCCGGAGACTTTAATCCCGGCATTGAGGATCACCGCCCGATCGTAAGGGTGCTGTGCCAGACGTTTTCCAAGCGTTGTCGCTTTCAGTTCCATGACTCTGTAGATCCACACGAAATTATTTCTTATCAGTGTAACCGTCAGAGAAAACGTGCTCCAGCCCAAAAAAACGTTACAATTGCCGCCCATTACTGAAAACTACAGTAAAGCGAGGTTTTATGCGTACCGTTTTGAACATTCTGAACTTTGTGCTTGGCGGATTTGCCACCACTCTGGGCTGGCTGTTGGCGACTCTGGTCAGTATTGTGCTGATTTTTACCTTACCGCTGACACGATCCTGCTGGGAGATCACTAAACTGTCTCTGGTGCCTTATGGCAATGAAGCTATTCATGTCGATGAACTGAACCCGGCTGGCAAAAATGTGCTGCTGAATACTGGCGGTACGGTATTGAATATTTTCTGGCTGATTTTCTTTGGCTGGTGGTTATGCCTGATGCACATTGCAACGGGCATCGCACAATGTATTTCAATCATTGGCATTCCTGTCGGCATTGCGAACTTTAAAATTGCCGCTATTGCACTATGGCCGGTTGGTCGTCGCGTGGTATCGGTAGAAACAGCGCAAGCTGCGCGTGAAGCCAATGCACGTCGTCGTTTTGAATAATCCACTAATATGGCCTTTATGCTAAGTCCTTTGCTCAAACGCTATACCTGGAACAGCGCCTGGCTGTATTACGCGCGTATTTTTATTGCGCTTTGTGGAACCACAGCGTTTCCGTGGTGGCTGGGTGATGTAAAACTGACGATTCCGCTAACGCTGGGGATGGTGGCAGCGGCGCTGACCGATCTCGATGACCGACTGGCGGGACGTTTGCGTAACCTCATCATTACGCTGTTCTGCTTTTTTATCGCCTCGGCCTCAGTAGAATTGCTGTTTCCCTGGCCCTGGCTATTTGCGATTGGCTTAACGCTCTCTACCAGCGGCTTCATTTTGCTCGGCGGTCTGGGTCAACGCTATGCAACAATTGCCTTCGGTGCATTGCTGATCGCCATTTACACTATGTTGGGAACATCACTGTATGAGCACTGGTATCAGCAGCCGATGTATCTGCTGGCCGGTGCCGTCTGGTACAACGTCCTGACACTTATTGGTCATCTGCTGTTCCCGGTCCGCCCGCTGCAGGACAACCTGGCGCGTTGCTATGAACAACTGGCGCGTTATCTTGAGCTCAAGTCGCGCATGTTTGATCCTGATATTGAAGATGAAAGCCAGGCACCGCTGTACGATTTGGCTCTCGCCAACGGTCTGCTGATGGCGACATTGAATCAGACGAAACTCTCGCTGCTGACCCGCTTACGTGGCGATCGTGGTCAACGGGGAACGCGTCGCACGCTGCATTATTACTTTGTCGCACAGGATATTCACGAGCGTGCCAGCTCTTCTCATATTCAGTATCAAACATTGCGTGAACATTTTCGCCACAGCGACGTGCTGTTCCGTTTTCAGCGGCTGATGTCGATGCAGGGCCAGGCGTGCCAGCAACTGTCACGCTGTATTTTGTTGCGTCAGCCTTATCAACATGATCCGCATTTTGAGCGCGCTTTTACGCATATTGATGCTGCGCTGGAGCGGATGCGCGATAACGGCGCACCCGCCGATTTACTCAAAACACTGGGATTTTTGCTGAACAATTTACGCGCCATTGATGCCCAACTGGCAACAATTGAATCAGAACAGGCCCAGGCACTACCCCATAATAATGACGAAAATGAGCTCGCTGATGACAGCCCGCACGGGTTGAGTGATATCTGGCTGCGTCTTAGCCGTCACTTCACGCCGGAATCCGCCCTCTTCCGTCATGCGGTAAGAATGTCGCTGGTGTTGTGCTTCGGCTACGCCATCATTCAAATAACCGGAATGCATCACGGGTATTGGATCTTGCTGACAAGTTTGTTTGTCTGCCAGCCAAACTATAACGCCACGCGCCACCGCCTGAAGTTAAGGATTATTGGTACGCTGGTAGGTATCGCCATTGGCATTCCTGTGCTGTGGTTTGTGCCATCACTGGAAGGGCAGCTGGTGCTGCTGGTTATTACCGGCGTGCTCTTTTTTGCCTTCCGTAACGTGCAATACGCTCATGCAACGATGTTCATCACACTTTTGGTGCTACTGTGTTTTAACTTACTGGGTGAAGGTTTTGAAGTAGCGTTACCTCGCGTAATCGATACGCTGATTGGTTGTGCCATTGCGTGGGCGGCAGTGAGCTACATCTGGCCTGACTGGCAGTTTCGCAATCTGCCGCGAATGCTCGAACGCGCCACAGAGGCCAACTGCCGGTATCTCGATGCCATACTGGAGCAATACCATCAGGGGCGTGATAACCGTCTGGCGTATCGTATTGCCCGCCGCGATGCACACAACCGTGATGCTGAACTGGCGTCGGTGGTATCAAATATGTCCAGCGAACCGAACGTTACCCCGCAAATTCGCGAAGCCGCGTTTCGGTTGCTGTGCCTTAACCATACGTTTACCAGCTATATCTCAGCCCTCGGTGCTCACCGGGAGCAGTTAACTAATCCTGAAATTCTGGCGTTTCTTGATGACGCAGTTTGCTATGTTGATGACGCGTTACATCATCAACCTGCTGATGAAGAACGCGTCAATGAGGCATTAGCTAGCCTGAAACAGCGGATGCAGCAACTTGAACCACGGGCAGACAGCAAAGAACCTCTGGTCGTACAACAAGTTGGATTATTGATTGCATTACTGCCTGAGATTGGTCGTCTGCAACGCCAGATTACTCAAGTTCCGCAGGAAACTCCTGTTTCGGCGTAAGAGAGTCAGCCCATTCTGCAAGCTCCTGGCGGCGTGCCACCGGGAGCGCAGCTTCATGAATGCCGATAATGGCACCTTCAAGCATAAACAGAATCTTTTCTGTCACCAGACTGTTTTGCTGCCGCAGTCGCAACCAACACATTTTTGCCCCAAGTATACGTAACGCCCGTACATCCTTAATCCCCACCTCCCCGAGAATCGCTTCCAGATGAAAAGACATATTGGGCAAATCTTTCAGTCTTTCCCGGGTATTGCGCGTGCTTTTCTCTTTCAGCGCTGCATCGAGAGAATATTTCGACAGACGCACCAGCTTCAGTTGATTTCGCCATAGACTTTCATCAACCCGATAGTAATTGAGGGTAACGGATCGGCCACACTTTTTATATGTCAGCCAGACAGGCGGATGTTTTACACAGTACTGTGCACTTTGCTCACAAGCCCGAAGATACAACTCACCATCAGAAACCATCGCAAACACCGTGTCGTCAACGGTCAGGCTGTAACTGCCAAACAATGATCGGTATTCAATTGTGCCCAACGTTGCCAGGTATTCTTGTGATTTATAGATCCGCTTATAGGAGAGGCTTTTCATAAAATTCCTTTTAAAATCATAACATAAAAGAATGATTCACATTAACGGATCCGTTAACTACGAAAATAGGCAACTTATTCTTAAGGGGCAAGATTAATTTATGTTTTCCCGTCACCAACGACAAAATTTGCGAGGCTCTTTCCGAAAATAGGGTTGATCTTTGTTGTCACTGGATGTACTGTACATCCATACAGTAACTCACAGGGGCTGGATTGATTATGTACACTTCAGGCTATGCACATCGTTCTTCGTCGTTCTCATCCGCAGCAAGTAAAATTGCGCGTGTCTCTACGGAAAACACTACAGCCGGGCTTATCAGTGAAGTTGTCTATCGCGAAGATCAGCCCATGATGACGCAACTTCTACTGTTGCCATTGTTACAGCAACTCGGTCAGCAATCGCGCTGGCAACTCTGGTTAACACCGCAACAAAAACTGAGTCGGGAATGGGTTCAGGCATCTGGGCTACCCTTAACGAAAGTAATGCAGATTAGCCAGCTCTCCCCTTGCCACACTGTGGAGTCAATGGTTCGCGCTTTACGCACGGGCAATTACAGTGTGGTGATCGGTTGGTTGGCAGATGATTTGACTGAAGAAGAGCATGCTGAACTTGTTGATGCGGCAAATGAAGGTAACGCTATGGGGTTTATTATGCGTCCGGTAAGCGCATCCTCTCACGCCACGAGACAACTTTCCGGGCTAAAAATTCACTCTAATTTGTATCATTAAGTAAATTTAGGATTAATCCTGGAACTTTTTTTGTCGCCCAGCCAATGCTTTCAGTCGTGACTAATTTTCCTTGCGGAGGCTTGTCTGAAGCGGTTTCCGCGATTTTCTTCTGTAAATTGTCGCTGACAAAAAAGATTAAACATACCTTATACAAGACTTTTTTTTCATATGCCTGACGGAGTTCACACTTGTAAGTTTTCAACTACGTTGTAGACTTTACATCGCCAGGGGTGCTCGGCATAAGCCGAAGATATCGGTAGAGTTAATATTGAGCAGATCCCCCGGTGAAGGATTTAACCGTGTTATCTCGTTGGAGATATTCATGGCGTATTTTGGATGATAACGAGGCGCAAAAAATGAAAAAGACAGCTATCGCGATTGCAGTGGCACTGGCTGGTTTCGCTACCGTAGCGCAGGCCGCTCCGAAAGATAACACCTGGTACACTGGTGCTAAACTGGGCTGGTCCCAGTACCATGACACTGGTTTCATCAACAACAATGGCCCGACCCATGAAAACCAACTGGGCGCTGGTGCTTTTGGTGGTTACCAGGTTAACCCGTATGTTGGCTTTGAAATGGGTTACGACTGGTTAGGTCGTATGCCGTACAAAGGCAGCGTTGAAAACGGTGCATACAAAGCTCAGGGCGTTCAACTGACCGCTAAACTGGGTTACCCAATCACTGACGACCTGGACATCTACACTCGTCTGGGTGGTATGGTATGGCGTGCAGACACTAAATCCAACGTTTATGGTAAAAACCACGACACCGGCGTTTCTCCGGTCTTCGCTGGCGGTGTTGAGTACGCGATCACTCCTGAAATCGCTACCCGTCTGGAATACCAGTGGACCAACAACATCGGTGACGCACACACCATCGGCACTCGTCCGGACAACGGCATGCTGAGCCTGGGTGTTTCCTACCGTTTCGGTCAGGGCGAAGCAGCTCCAGTAGTTGCTCCGGCTCCAGCTCCGGCACCGGAAGTACAGACCAAGCACTTCACTCTGAAGTCTGACGTTCTGTTCAACTTCAACAAAGCAACCCTGAAACCGGAAGGTCAGGCTGCTCTGGATCAGCTGTACAGCCAGCTGAGCAACCTGGATCCGAAAGACGGTTCCGTAGTTGTTCTGGGTTACACCGACCGCATCGGTTCTGACGCTTACAACCAGGGTCTGTCCGAGCGCCGTGCTCAGTCTGTTGTTGATTACCTGATCTCCAAAGGTATCCCGGCAGACAAGATCTCCGCACGTGGTATGGGCGAATCCAACCCGGTTACTGGCAACACCTGTGACAACGTGAAACAGCGTGCTGCACTGATCGACTGCCTGGCTCCGGATCGTCGCGTAGAGATCGAAGTTAAAGGTATCAAAGACGTTGTAACTCAGCCGCAAGCTTAAGTTCTCGTCTGGTAGAAAAACCCCGCTGCTGCGGGGTTTTTTTTGCCTTTAGTAAATTGAACTGACTTTCGTCAGTTATTCCTTACCCAGCAATGCCTGCAGATCCTGCTTCAGAGAAGACATTTTATTCGCGTATTTCTCTTTGTTTTCCGCATCTTCAATCAGCTGAACAATCGTTTCAGAAAGCGTTTTACCGCGACGCTGCGCAAGACCAGCCAGACGTTGCCAGACAATAAATTCCAGATCGATCGATTTTTTGCGCGTATGCTGGTGTTCCGCATTAAAATGGCGCTTTCGTCTTGCCCGAATGGTTTGCTTCATGCGATTGACCAGTTCCGGATTCATATGCTTGTCAATCCAGCCATTTACCAGCACGGGTTCATTTTCGAGCGAGAGCAACACATCGACGGCTTCCTGGGCGGCACTGGCTTCTATGTAACGGGTGATTAACTCCCCTTCGCGATGCTTCTTCACCAGATACTTCCATTTCCAACCGCTTTCAAGATTTTCAAGTTGTTGATATTTCATAGCGATCTCAATGTTACCGTGTAACTCTTTACAGAATATCAGCTTTTTAGGCCAGTGAAGAAAAGAATCTCCATCCTGTGAGCTTTAACGCCCATGCCAGGAGTATTGTCGGTGCTTTCTACGTGTGCTGTAGTGCCGGTTACGGTATAATCGCGGCTTTGACAACAGACTAAAAAACATCAACTTTGACCATTACGAAACTTGCATGGCGTGACCTGGTTCCTGATACCGATAGCTATCAGGAAATATTTGCTCAGCCACATTTGATTGACGAAAACGATCCTTTATTCAGTGATACTCAACCGCGACTGCAATTCGCACTGGAGCAGTTGCTGCATACGCGAGCATCCTCCTCTTTTATGCTGGCGAAGGCCCCGGAAGAGTCTGAGTATCTGAATCTTATTGCCAATGCCGCGCGTACGCTACAAAGCGATGCGGGCCAACTGGTGGGCGGTCACTATGAGGTTTCCGGCCACTCCATCCGCTTACGTCACGCAGTGAGTGCAGATGATAATTTTGCGACTTTAACGCAAGTTGTCGCTGCCGACTGGGTAGAAGCGGAGCAACTCTTTGGCTGCCTGCGCCAGTTTAATGGCGACATTACCCTGCAGCCTGGTCTGGTGCATCAGGCAAATGGCGGTATTCTCATCATCTCTTTGCGTACACTGCTGGCGCAACCTCTGCTGTGGATGCGGCTGAAAAATATCGTTAACCGCGAGCGTTTTGACTGGGTTGCGTTTGATGAGTCGCGCCCTCTCCCCGTCTCTGTGCCTTCGATGCCATTGAAGCTGAAAGTCATTCTGGTAGGCGAACGCGAATCATTGGCTGATTTCCAGGAGATGGAGCCAGAGCTTTCAGAGCAGGCTATTTATAGCGAATTTGAAGATACTCTGCAGATTGTCGATGCAGAGTCAGTAACCCAGTGGTGTCGCTGGGTGACATTTACCGCCAGACATAATCACTTACCTGCACCGGGAGCGGATGCCTGGCCGGTACTTATCCGCGAAGCAGCACGCTACACCGGTGAACAAGAAACACTTCCGCTTAGCCCGCAGTGGATCCTCCGCCAGTGTAAAGAGGTCGCCTCCCTGTGTGATGGCGACACCTTCTCCGGCGAGCAGCTAAACTTAATGCTGCAGCAGCGTGAATGGCGCGAAGGTTTCCTCGCTGAACGTATGCAGGATGAGATCCTTCAGGAGCAAATCCTGATTGAAACCGAAGGCGAACGCATCGGGCAAATTAACGCCCTTTCGGTCATTGAATTTCCGGGTCATCCACGCGCTTTTGGCGAACCTTCTCGCATTAGCTGCGTTGTGCATATTGGCGATGGTGAATTCACCGACATCGAACGCAAAGCGGAGCTTGGCGGCAATATCCATGCGAAAGGGATGATGATCATGCAAGCGTTCCTGATGTCGGAACTACAGCTTGAGCAACAGATCCCCTTCTCAGCATCGCTGACATTTGAGCAGTCATACAGTGAAGTTGATGGAGATAGTGCCTCGATGGCTGAACTCTGCGCCCTGATAAGCGCCCTCGCCGATGTGCCGGTGAATCAGAGTATCGCTATCACAGGTTCAGTCGATCAGTTCGGTCGCGCCCAGCCGGTCGGTGGTTTAAATGAGAAAATCGAAGGCTTCTTTGCTATTTGCCAGCAACGTGAGTTAACCGGGAAACAAGGTGTCATTATCCCCACAGCTAACGTTCGCCATTTAAGTCTTCACAGTGAACTGGTGAAAGCGGTAGAAGAAGGCAAATTCACCATCTGGGCAGTAGACGATGTGACTGACGCACTGCCGTTATTATTAAATCTGGTGTGGGATGGCGAAGGCCAAACGACGCTGATGCAAACCATCCAGGAACGTATCGCGCAAGCATCGCAACAGGAAGGACGTCACCGTTTTCCATGGCCATTACGTTGGCTGAACTGGTTTATTCCGAACTGATCGGACTTGTTCAGCGTACACGTGTTAGCTATCCTGCGTGCTTCAATAAAATAAGGCTTACAGAGAACATGGTAGATAAACGCGAATCCTATACAAAAGAAGACCTTCTTGCCTCTGGTCGCGGTGAACTGTTTGGCGCTAAAGGCCCGCAATTGCCAGCACCGAACATGCTGATGATGGACCGTGTGGTCAAAATGACCGAAACGGGTGGTAACTTCGACAAAGGGTATGTTGAAGCAGAACTGGATATCAATCCGGATCTGTGGTTCTTCGGATGCCACTTTATTGGCGATCCGGTTATGCCGGGATGCCTGGGCCTGGACGCAATGTGGCAGCTGGTAGGGTTCTACCTCGGCTGGCTGGGCGGCGAAGGTAAAGGCCGCGCGCTGGGCGTTGGCGAAGTGAAATTCACTGGTCAGGTACTGCCGACAGCGAAAAAAGTGACCTACCGTATTCACTTTAAACGCATTGTTAACCGTCGTCTGATTATGGGCCTGGCGGATGGCGAAGTGCTGGTTGATGGTCGTCTTATCTATACCGCCAGCGACCTGAAAGTCGGTCTGTTCCAGGATACGTCTGCCTTCTGATTATAATCAGACAGAGTATCAAAAGGCGAAACCTCCGCAATGCGGAGGTTTCTTTTTAAAGAGACAGAATCAGGCCATTACTACCCTGTCCGCCATGGCTTCTCGCCAGCCTCCCAGCCATTGTGACCTTTGATTCAGCGTCTGATAGGGACACATTTCTTTTGAGCGTCCGGCGATGCCGGCCTGATAACCACGTTGATGTGCCCGTTCCAGGCGATCTCGTTTTTGTCTCTTCATGCCTCGTTTCCCTCATACTGGTTTCTGGTGGAAAAGAAAACAGTGATTACTAAATGTGCAATCACAGTTAAGCAATACCGCGAATCATAACTGCCGTCAATGCGCAAAATTCACGCCACTGTCATATTTGTGAGCTACACGGGCATGTCGGTTGTACAAAAAATGTGAAGAGGAACAAATTTTTCCGCACGTTAGAAACAAAAAAACCGCCTCAGGCAACATACCGGAGACGGTTATATTTACAAATCTTTATAATTAAGGTAGACGCTTTATCTCTTGCGCAATAGAAGCGGCTTCCTGACTCCAGACACTGGCCAGTACTTTAACCATCTCATCGTAACCATCCTGAGTTTGCACTCCTTCCAGACGGAACGGACGTTTGATCAGTTGTCCCTGGTGGTTCAACAGCCACTCACCACTGACAATGACCTTGCCATCATAGCGACCGTTAAACTCCGTTACGGTAACATTGAGCGTGTCCTGGGCGCTTCCCAGAGGCTGGGAGGCAACCACCCAGCCGGGCAGTTGCGTACTCAGGTTGGCAACCAGGGTGTTGCGCAACTGTTGATCCAACGGGCTGGCCCACAAGTTGTTGTTGGCAATCACATACGTCACATCACTGGTTTGATAAACCACACCATTCCCCGCCAGATAGTCAGGAACAGTGACCTGCTCTACCCATAACAGACGATTGCCCTGGCTGGCGGTACTTTGTGTACCGCTCTGCACCACAGGTAACTGGTAATAGTTTTTATTAATTTCGCCGGAGCTGCATCCGGCCAGCCACAGTGCTGCAATCGTCACTAGCCACTTTTTCATTGTTTCGCCCTCTTCGGCTCTGGATCTTTTTTGTCCTTCGCTTCAAATACCAGCGCGTTACTCTTCTCATTGAGCGTTTTCAGCACCGGTTGCAGTTCTCGCAACACCTGATCAAGGCGCTGCATATCCGCCACCATCTTGTTGTAGGCTGCGGAGCCAGGCTGGAAGCCCTGCATGCTGCGATTCAATTCACGCAACGTTGACTGCATATCCGTCGGCAACTGCTGCATCGACTGGCTAGCGAGGATCTTGTTCATGCTATCCAGCGTCGTTTGCAGGTTTTTCATTGTGCGCTGACTTTCAGAAAGCGTACTGGTTGCCTGTTCAATCATCGGATTCAATGGCAGTTTGTTGATCTTATCCAACGCTTCCATCAGTCGTTGCTGGATTTGCGCCAGGCCGCCGCTAACGGTCGGGATAATCTGATAACCATTAAATTCACGAATACCGGTTATTGCAGGCGTATTTGGATAGAAATCGAGATCAACATACAGTGCACCAGTGACCAGGTTTCCGGTTTTCAGCGATCCGCGTAAACCACGTTTCAACAATTCGCCAAGGTGCTCAACAACATCCGCATTTTCGCCAAGCTGCATTTTCAGCCGCTCTGGCTCGATACGAATCAGTACCGGAATACGGTAATCATCGTTAAATGTCTGACGCATATTCGGCGCAAAGAATGGCACTTTGCTTACGGTACCCAGGCGAATACCCCGGAACTCTACCGGAGCTCCCGGTTGCAGACCGCGTACCGAATCTTTAAAGAACATCAGATAATCAATGTGATCGGTGTACAACGAATCCTGAATGCTCTTCTGATCATCATACAAAACGAAAGCTGTTTTCGGTGCCACTGGCTGCCCTAAATCCAGACCTTCCGGCACATCAAAGCTGACACCGCCACTCAGCAGCGTTGTCAATGAGCCCATCTCCACACGCATCCCTGCTGACGTCAGATCAACCGCAATGCCACTATCTTTCCAGAAGCGAACATTGTTGGTCACCAGTCGGTCATAAGGTGCATTGATGAACAGTTGATAGCTGATATTGCGTTTTTGTGTATCGAAGGTGCTGGTTTCAACCGAACCTACCCGATAGCCACGGAACAGCACCGGATCTCCTGGCGAGAGCTGCCCGGCTTTTTTGCTATCGAGAATCACACGGATACCTTTCGCATCAGGCGGGGCCAACGGTGGCGAGTCCAGCAAATCGTATTTATCCATTTTGCTGCCTTTCGCGCCTGGCTGCAGTTCGATATAAACTCCAGACAGCAGCGTTCCCAGGCCGCTAATCCCTTCGCGACCAATCTGCGGTTTCACCACCCAAAAGACGGTGTCTTTATACAGCAATTTTTCCATACCGGAATTCAGCCGCGCTTTGATTTCAACGTGCGTCAAATCATCAGCCAGTGTGGCGCTTTCAACCACGCCGACGTCAACGCTACGGCTTTTAATGGTGGTTTTGCCACCTTCAATTCCTTCCGCATTCGCGGTGATCAGGGTCACTTCCGGTCCCTGATGGCTGTAATGATAAAAAAGAACCCAGGCCCCAATGAGCGCCGTGACGATAGGAAATATCCACACGGGAGACCAGTTCTTCACTTTCTGGATTTTGGCTTCCCCATTATTAGATTCCATACTGTCAGGACTCCTCATGCTCTGATTCAGGTTGACGATCCCACGACAAACGCGGGTCAAACGTCATAGCAGAAAACATTGTCATTATGACGACTAAAGCAAACATTAATGCACCCATTGCCGGATAAATACTCATTAAACCTCCCATACGCACCAGCGCCGAGAGCACCGCGATAACGAAAACGTCAATCATCGACCAGCGGCCTACAAACTCAACAACTTCATAAATCAAATGCATTCTTTCACTGTCGCGCTTGCCATGCCCTTTGGCATCCCAACACAGCCACGCGATGGCGATCATCTTTAACGTTGGCACCATAATACTGGCCAGAAAGATCACCGCAGCGACGGGATAAGAGCCTTCGCTCCATAACAGAATGACCCCAGCGAGAATCGTCGACGGCATCTTCGAGCCTAATAAATCCGTCACCATGATGGGCAAAATATTAGCCGGAAGATACAGCATGATGGACGTTACAAGCAGCGCGAGTGTCCACTGCAGGCTGTTTCTACGCCGAACGTACCCTTTGGTACTACAACGCGGGCACACGGGTTCATCAGCAGGAAGGATTGCCGTACAACAGGAGCACGAACGCAGCCCCTGACGTATCCCCGTGACGCCTGGTTTTAGCGGCTGGCGCAGTTCTGGCATCGGGGCGATGTCGTCCCATAACCAGCGACGATCAACGCACTGAAAAGCGCGCAGTTGCAGGACACAAAATAAACACCAGGGGAGAAAGCTGCTGCCTACCCCAATGCTGCCGTAAGCCATCAGTTTAACGAAACTGACCAGCACACCAGCGAGGAAAATCTCCGCCATTCCCCAGGTTTTGAGTTGAAAAAGCACCCGTGCCAGTTGCTCTTTTAAACGGACCGGTAATTCCGCGCGATTCACCAGTAACAGAATGGTTATCAGACAAAACGCGGGAACCAGTTGCACAAACAACAGGAAAAAGGTGCCGAGGCTGGCGTAGTCCTCAGAAAAAAGCACGCCGGGAATTTCCAGTAATGTAATTTCACTGGTAACTCCTGCAACGTTCATATTCACAAAAGGAAACAAGTTGGACAGCAACAGCATGAACAGTGCAGCCAACGCATAGGCGGTGGGACGCTGCCGAGGGGCATCCCACGCCACGGTTAACGTTGTGCCACACCGGGGACATGCCGCTTTCTGACCATGCTCAAGGCGCGGTAACGCCACCAGCATGTCACACTGCGAGCACAGGATGTGCTTCGCGGCATGATGATGTTCGCACATTGGTACTCCTTAATGATGCGCTATTTTACAGATGACTAACAAAGTGTTGGTTTTCATGCCTGATAAACCCAGTTCATCAGGCAATTTTACCGTTGTCAGCTGTCTCTGTTTAAATCGACTATTTTGCGATCAGCCACCATTTTTTAACGCTTCAAGATACTCCCAGCGTTCAAAGGCTTGCTCCAGCTCCTGCTCTGCAGCAGCCATATCGGCGAGCACTTTTTGTGTCTGCTCATGTGGCTGACTGAAGAAGGAAGCATCCGCCACCTGCGTCTGTAGGGCTTCCAGCTTCGCCTCCAGATCTTCGAGCAATTGCGGTAGCTGCTCCAGTTCGCGCTGCAATTTATAGCTTAGTTTGCTACTGCTGCGTTTTACAGTTTCTGCTTTTGCCGCGGCGGCTTCTTCGGTTTTTTTCACCGCAGGCTGTTTGAGCGCCACATACTGCTCTTGCTGACCACGGGCATCATGATAACCGCCGACATAACGACCAATTTTACCGCCGCCTTCGAAGATCCAACATTCTGTAACGGTGTTATCGACAAACTGACGATCGTGGCTAACCAGCAATACCGTGCCCTGATAGCTGTCGATCAGTTCTTCCAGCAGTTCCAGCGTTTCGACATCAAGATCGTTGGTCGGTTCGTCAAGAATCAATAAGTTGCTTGGTTTGAGGAACAAACGCGCCAGCAGCAAGCGGTTCCGCTCACCGCCAGAAAGCGCACGTACCGGCGTCATCGCCCGTTTCGGATGGAACAGAAAGTCCTGCAAATAGCCCAATACGTGGCGTGGCTTGCCGTTAACCATCACCTCTTGCTTACCTTCGGCAAGGTTATCCATCACCGTTTTATCGGGATCCAGTTCCGCGCGGTGCTGATCGAAATAAGCCACTTCCAGTTTGGTGCCAACGTGAATACGCCCGCTGTCCGCTTGAAGCTGACCGAGCATCAGTTTCAGCAGCGTGGTTTTGCCGCACCCATTCGGACCAATCAGGGCAATTTTGTCGCCACGTAGAACCTGGGCCGAAAAATCTTTCACCAGTTGCTTACCGTCAACCTGGTAGCAAACGTCTTCCATTTCGAAAACGATCTTACCGGAGCGGCTGGCCTCTTCCACCTGCATCTTTGCGGTACCCATCACTTCGCGACGTTCACCACGCTCGCGACGCATCGCTTTCAGGGCGCGTACGCGGCCTTCATTACGGGTACGGCGTGCTTTGATCCCCTGGCGGATCCACACCTCTTCCTGCGCCAGTTTGCGATCGAACTCGGCATTTTGTAATTCTTCCACGCGCAGGGCTTCTTCTTTTTCCAGCAGGTACTGGTCGTAATTCCCTGGATAGGTCACCAGCTTGCCGCGATCGAGATCAACAATGCGCGTCGCCATATTGCGGATAAACGAACGGTCGTGGGAGATGAAAATAATCGTCCCGTTGAAAGTTTTCAAAAACCCTTCCAGCCAGTCGATGGTTTCAATATCCAGGTGGTTTGTCGGTTCATCAAGCAACAGCACGCGCGGATTACTCACCAGCGCGCGTCCTAATGCCGCTTTACGCAACCAGCCGCCGGAAAGCGACGACAGCGCAACGTTAGGATCTAACCCCAGTTGCGCCAGCACTTCGTTGATGCGGTTTTCCAGCTGCCACAGGTTGTGGTGATCCAGCTGTTCCTGAACCTTCGCCAGTTCGTTGAGATTTTTCTCGCTCGGGTCGTTCATCACCAGGCGCGAAATATCGTGATAGCGTTTCAGATATTCCGCTTGTTCTTCAATGCCTTCGGCAACGAAATCATAAACGCTACCCTCAACGTTACGCGGCGGATCCTGTTGCAGACGAGCTACAATCAAATCTTGCTCGTAAATAATGCGACCGTCATCCAGCCCTTGTTCACGGTTGAGGATTTTCATTAACGTCGATTTGCCCGCGCCGTTGCGGCCCACCAGACAAACACGTTCGTTATCTTCGATATGCAGTTCTGCGTTATCGAGAAGCGGCGCGTCGCTGAACGACAGCCATGCGCCATGCATACTGATTAATGACATTACTATTCCTTTAGGCTGCGGTAATCAGCCAGCAGTTGTGGATCTGGCGGTTACGGGCGAAATCCTGGGAGAGCGTTTTTTGCGTAATTTCTTGTGCTTTCAGTCCCAGTTTTGCCAGGCCGTCGAGATCCATACGGAAGCCACGTTTATTGTTCGAGAACATGATCGTCCCACCTGCACGCAGCAGACGTTTCAAATCTTTCATCAGCGCCAGATGATCGCGCTGAACATCAAACGCATCTTCCATTCGTTTTGAGTTAGAGAAGGTTGGCGGATCGATAAAGATCAGATCGAACTGTTCATTTGCCTCACGCAGCCACGCCAGGCAATCGGCCTGAATCAGGCGATGCGCACGCCCGGTCAGGCCATTCAAACGCAGGTTGCGTTCTGCCCACTCCAGATAAGTACGCGACATATCCACGGTGGTGGTGCTGCGTGCACCGCCTAATCCCGCATGCACGGTGGCGCTGCCGGTATAAGAGAACAGGTTGAGGAAATCTTTGCCTTTGCTCATCTGACCGAGCATACGACGGGCGATACGGTGATCGAGAAACAGACCGGTATCGAGGTAATCCGTCAGGTTCACCAACAAGTGAGCGTTATATTCGGTAACTTCAAGAAACTCGCCCTTCTCGCCCAGTTTCTGGTACTGATTTTTGCCCTTCTGGCGTTCACGGGTTTTCAGCACCAGTTTGTTTGGCGCAATCCCCAGTACCGAAATGGTTGCAGCGATAATATCGAACAGACGCTGACGCGCTTTGTGAGCATCAATAGTTTTTGGCGGCGCATACTCCTGCACCACCACCCAGTCGGCATAACGGTCAACGGCAACGTTATATTCCGGTAGATCGGCGTCATACAGGCGGTAACATTCAATTCCTTCCTGGCGAGCCCACTTCTCGAATTTTTTGAGGTTCTTACGCAGGCGGTTGGCGTAGTCTTCCGCTACCATCGCCGGTTTGCTGTCTGGAGTGCTTTCGGCAACGTGGTAATTTTTCTGTACGCAGTCCAGCGGGCCGTTTTTCGCCTTGTACTGTTTGTCTGCACGCAGCTGCAAGCAGCTTAGCAGATCCGGCGAGGCACTAAACAAAGAGAGATTCCAGCCACCAAACTGGTTTTTCATGATCCGACCCAGCAGGCTATGCAGCGCAATCAGCGCCGGTTCGCTGTCCAGACGTTCCCCGTATGGCGGGTTGCTCAACACTGTGCCGTACGGCCCTTTCGGCAGCGGATTGGTCAGTTGCGCGACATCTTTCACCTCAAAGGTGATCAGTTCACCAATCCCCGCAAGACGGGCGTTAGTGCGCGCACGTTGAATCACCCGTGCGTCGCTGTCCGAACCGTAAAAATGAGAGCTATACTCAGCCAGGCCTTTACGGGCACGAGTTTGCGCTTCCGCTTTCACTTCCTGCCAGATATCTTCATCATGCTGCACCCAGCCGCTAAAGCCCCAACGCCCACGGTGCAAGCCTGGTGCGCGATCGGTCGCTAGCATCGCCGCTTCAATCAGCAACGTACCGGAACCACACATCGGATCGAGCAGCGGTGTTCCTGGCTGCCAGCCGGATCGCATCACAATAGCGGCTGCCAGGGCTTCTTTGATCGGCGCAATACCAGCACGATCGCGATAGCCACGCAGATGTAAACCATCACCACTCAGATCAAGAGCGATACTGGCGGTTTCTTTATGCAGCCAGACGTTAACGCGGATATCCGGCGCATCGCGATCAACATTTGGACGCGGCAGATTTTTCCGCGTGAAAGCATCGACGATCGCGTCTTTCACTTTCATCGCGCCGTACTGACTGTTGCGGATGGTGTCATTCAAACCACTGAAGTGGACAGCGAAGGTCGCGCCAGGATTAAACATCTCTGTCCAGTTGATCGCCTGAACACCGAGATAGAGGTCTAAATCGCTGTAAACCTTACACTCGCCCAGCGGCAACATAATACGCGAGGCCAGGCGGCTCCACATCAGGCTCTGGTAAACAAGCCGTGTGTCGCCCTTGAAATGGACCCCACCCTGAACCACCTGGCATTCAACGGCCCCCAGGTTTTCCAGTTCAGTTTTTAACAGCTCTTCCAGCCCACGGGCCGTACTGGCAAACAGAGAATTCATATCGTCACTTTTACTCTAAGAGCCTACCGCAGTAGGCGTAATTGTTGCAGTCAGTCTGGACATGGACAGCGCGGAGAAACCGGAGCGTACACAAGTACGTGAGGATTTCGAGCACAACCCAGGGCCAAACTGACAAATAAAATAGCCTAATGGGACAGGCGCTAAGAAAATTGTTGCGCATTATAGCTAATAAGCGCGTCATGTCATAAAGTTGAGGGCTTATTTTCATTTGAGGACCGCACCGTGGCGACATTAACCCGGCTTTTTATTCATCCTGTTAAATCGATGCGCGGCATTGGTCTTACACATGCTCTGGCTGATGTCAGTGGTCTGGCCTTCGATCGCATCTTTATGATCACGGAACCTGACGGTACGTTTATTACCGCTCGCCAGTTTCCCCAGATGGTACGGTTTACTCCTTCACCTGTGCATGATGGCTTGCATCTCACCGCACCAGATGGCAGTAGCGCATATGTTCGTTTTGCTGATTTCGCCACACAAGACGCACCAACCGAAGTTTGGGGCACACATTTTACCGCGCGAATTGCGCCAGACGCGATCAACAAATGGCTAAGTGGATTTTTCTCCCGCGAAGTGCAATTACGCTGGGTGGGGCCACAAATGACCCGGCGCGTGAAACGCCACAACACTGTACCCCTGTCATTTGCTGATGGCTATCCTTACCTTCTTGCTAACGAAGCCTCGTTACGTGATCTCCAACAACGTTGTCCGGCCAGTGTAAAAATGGAGCAATTCCGCCCCAATCTGGTGGTTTCCGGCGCGTCAGCCTGGGAAGAAGATAGCTGGAAAGTGATTCGCATTGGTGATGTGGTGTTTGATGTGGTTAAACCTTGTAGCCGCTGTATTTTCACCACCGTCAGCCCAGAAAAAGGGCAAAAACATCCGGCAGGCGAACCATTAAAAACATTGCAATCTTTCCGCACTGCCCAGGATAACGGCGATGTCGATTTTGGTCAGAATTTAATTGCCCGTAATAGCGGCGTGATTCGCGTTGGCGATGAGGTGGAAATTCTGGCAACGGCTCCGGCAAAAATTTACGGCGCAGCTGCCGCTGATGATACCGCCAACATCACGCAACAACCGGACGCAAATGTAGATATTGACTGGCAGGGACAGGCATTTCGTGGAAATAACCAACAGGTGTTGCTGGAGCAATTAGAAAATCAGGGAATTCGTATCCCTTATTCTTGCCGCGCGGGCATTTGTGGAAGTTGCCGTGTTCAGCTTTTAGAAGGCGAAGTCACGCCGCTGAAAAAATCAGCAATGGGCGATGATGGCACCATTCTTTGCTGTAGCTGTGTACCGAAGACTGCACTTAAGTTGGCGCGTTAGACAGCCTGTTCGAGGCTGAAGCTGTCAACATTAACCTGCGGTTTCAGCCTGTCGTTCATGATTTTAATGGCGTCGCCCAACTGCATCGCGCGACCCGCAATAACAACGCAGGGTTGTGCCAGCAGGCATAGTGCGGCATTTTCGCCAGATTCAACGACCAGCAAATTGACCTGCTCGTGAGTATCGCTCAACCAAACGCAGGCCGCATCGCCCGGCATGGGCACCCACATTTCACCATGGGAAACAAAATGCCAGCTTTTCGGCATTTGCGGTTTGAGATAGCGAATTGCTACCAGTGCATTCAGCACCAGTTCGGCTTTTTGTTCTTTAGATAAATTAAAATCGCGGCACTTTTCTTCAAAAGAGAAATAGAGCGCGGCGTCGTCAACGCAAAAGCCTGCGGGAGAAAAGGCATCTGGAGTCAACATCTTGCGCGCAAAACGTGAGCGAAATAGCATACCATTGGCTAAATCGAGCATCATTCGATCGTGCTCTTCATCGTAATACCAACGCCAGTTATCGTCTGGTTTAATTCGCATCTGCCTCTCCCCTACCCTATAAAACCGCAGCAACACAATCCATTGTCGCTTCGCTTAATAACCTCAACAATAAAAGTACAAAATGTCTAAATAAGCAACAGCGATGAATATAAAACAACCAGGGCTGAAAATAAAGCCCTGATTATCTTATAAAGAGGAATTCGAAGAAATAATTAGATATGGGTAACGATTTCTTTAATCAGCGGCGGACCTTTAAAAATAAAACCAGAATAAATTTGCACCAGTGAGGCACCCGCAGCAATCTTTTCACGCGCAGCGATAACCGAGTCGATGCCGCCAACACCGATGATCGGTAAGCGACCGTTTAATTCCAGTGACAAGCGGCGAATAATTTCGGTGCTTTTTAACTGAAGCGGACGACCACTTAAGCCACCGGTTTGATCGCAATTTTTCATTCCCTGAACAAGAGAACGATCGAGTGTGGTATTGGTTGCAATAACGCCATCAATATTATGGCGAACTAAACTATCGGCAACCTGGATCAATTCTTCTTCAGAAAGATCCGGCGCGATCTTCACTGCGATCGGCACATATTTATGGTGCATCGCTTGCAAATCATTTTGCTTATTTTTAATCGCGGTTAAGAGATCATCCAGCGCTTCACCATATTGCAGCGTGCGTAATCCTGGGGTATTCGGCGATGAAATATTGATGGCGATATATCCCGCATAGGCATAGATTTTTTCCATACAAATCAGATAGTCATCTTTGCCCTGCTCCACTGGCGTATCTTTATTTTTGCCGATGTTAATACCCAGGACGCCGTCATAATGGGCCTTTTTTACGTTCTCTACGAGGTTATCAACGCCAAGATTATTAAAGCCCATACGGTTGATCAAACCTTCGGCATCTACCAGACGAAAGAGACGCGGCTTGTCATTACCTGGCTGTGGACGTGGCGTGACGGTACCGATCTCGATCGATCCAAATCCCATCGCGCCTAACGCGTCAATGCACTCCCCGTCTTTATCAAGACCGGCTGCCAGACCAAGCGGATTTTTAAACGTCAGGCCCATGCAGTTAACAGGTTTCGCAGGCACTTTCTGCCGCACCAGTGCTTCAAACGGCGTTCCTGTAATACGGCGTAATTGCTGAAAAGTAAACTCATGAGCGCGCTCTGGATCGAGCTGGAAAAGGGCTTTACGAACGAAGGGGTAGTACATGAACTCTCCTGGATTCCCGGTGTGCAAACCGGGGGCGTATTATGTGCGAGTTCGGACCAAAAGGGAATTGACCTGCGGCAAAAAAAACGCAAACGTTTTCCGAACCTGTTTCAGGGCAGATTTTGCTCCTTCTTTGCACTCAACCCGCCGTAATCATTTATCGCCCGCCAGGCGACATGACACGGTGCGATTGCCTGACACCAGCTTGTCTGACGCTGGCTTTTAGGCGGCACAACTCCCGCATTACTTAACGCTTTACCATTTACGCTCAACTGAATCAGGTTAATGTAGTAAGGCGTTGGGTTAGTGAGTTGTACACCCTGCGAATTCCGTGTCCAGCGTAATTGTTGATAAGCTTCCAGCGGGTCGCCCGGCAAACCTTCGGGTCGCCAGAACAGTTTAAATACCGAGCGCATCGCCACTTTTACGCTCTGATTTTCAACTTTGCCGGATGGCACGCTGGCAATGCTTAACTCAAATAGCGTTTCGCGATCCACAGGCAAGATGTCGCTTTCCGTTCTCAGCAAGCGCAACGTGCCTGTAGTACCGGGCTTCAGGAGAATAAGTGGCGGAGCGGCCAGTAATGGTGCTGGCACTGTCGACGCTTCCCCCCCGGCCCAACGCGTTGGGCGGTTGATTTTACTGTTAATAAGCCAGGATTCCTGACTGGTATTAGTCAGTAAAATAGATATCGATTCTCTGTCTGCCGGAAAGATAAATCGCGTTCCGCCGACCACCACTCCTGCCCGCAATTCACCCGCCACCAGCAGCGATAAAACGGCGAAAATCAAGAGCGCCAATCTGTTCCACGTATTAGTCATAATGAAGTACAAATGTCGCGCTGGCATTCACTTTACCCGACTGCACATCGCTATTGACAGGTCGCAATTGCGCATAAAAAGTTAATGGCACCTTACCGCTATGTAGGCTGTAGTCTTTACTCGCCTGGTTAAGCGGAATCAATATCTTCGCATCATCCAGAATCGCAATTGCCAGCCCGCTGGCTGCATCCGTACCACTTTCAATGGACAGCATTTCGCTCTGCACTCCGTCGGGGGTTCCTGAAAAGGTGACGTCAACCGTGCTGACATCTGTTCCGCAATCCTGCAAATTAATGATGAAAGATTTCTCCGGGCCATAATTCCCATGAAAAAAACGTGTCAGCGAGACATCGCCTAACTGCACATTGATTTGCTTGCTATCCTGTGCCAGCACGCATGTATTACGGCGAAACGATCCGCTAATGTTGACTGTGCCATCATGGGCAAATAGCTCACAGCCCCCCGTTAATCCCAGTAAGAACAGAATCCAGATTATCCGTTTCAACATCACTCCTTCACTGGTAAACCAGATCAAAATAGAGAACCGCCGTCGCATTACCGCCCGTTGCTCCCGCCTTTGTGGACTTATAACGAAGTTGATATTTGAGTGTGTTATCCCCGGCTTTTAAGGGCGTAAGAGGCTGGATCTGATTGAGCGGGATTTCTTGCTGACTTTGCGCATCAAGAATTTGCACGGCAATCCCCGTTGCCATACCACCGCTTCCGCCTGTGTCAGTTAGTTTGAGCAGTGTCGGCGCAAGGGTGTCAGCCTCGCCGCTAAAAAGGACGTCCGCGCCAGTAATACCAGCGGCACAACCGGTGATATCGATATTCAAATCAGCAGCAGTGCTTACGGTATTCGCGGCCTGAAAATCACTGATATTAAAATCACCAATATGAATATTTTGTAATGCACTTTTGGTGGCGACATCACAGCCCTGATCGACCACATTCCCATAAATATGCATACTAACTTGTTCAGGCCCAGCCATCCCGACATGGATGTTAAGAATGCTAAAGAACAAGATAACGCACTGAAATATCGTTTTTTTCTTCATACGTTCACGCGTTAATCAAAATTTATTCTCACCGTTGCCGTGGCTTCAAATCGCCCGGTTTCTGGTGGTACACCTGTCGTGCTGACTGGATAGACATTCATTCGCGCGATACTGTCTGCATCATCAGGAATAGAGAGCGGTAATGTTCCACCAGCAGGGGAAATAATGTTGTTCTGGCTATCGGTCACCACCACGCCCACGCCAGGACGTGACGTCTTAATCGCCTGGGGATAGCTGGGGTCTGTGGTTGCCGTCAGACTCAGGTTGACGTTAACTAACCCCGCGTTTCCCGTGTTACACCTGACTGGAATTGCGAGTTCTGCCGTTCTGGCCCCAAGGGGTTTATGCCCTACAACACGAAAGTTAGCCGCAAATACGTCGCCCAGATCGACCTCGATAGTCTCTCCGGCATTGACGGAACATGAGCCAAGTGAATTGATCGTACCAGACAGGTAATACACTAAAACCGGTGTACCTGTAGTCGTGCAGGAATCACCTGCGGGTATGTTGTAGCATTCAAATAATCGCGCCAGCGCCATAGGAGGAATGACGACCGAACCAACGAACGGCTGCAATATTTTCAGGGAAAAGCTACCGCTATTACCGCTAGCCCCCTGGCCACCTAAACGTTGACCGCCGGGATCGCAAATATGCCATCGTGTATCTGCCCCTGTGCCCACGTTTTCGAAAGGAACCGCAGTAGGAGAACTGCCTTTAACCTGCAATAAAACTTTGGCGGCAAGATAGTCATTAATTTTGTACCAGTTGTCGCCTAAATAGACTAACGGTGAATCCGCGGCGAATGCCCATCGGCCACTTCTGACATTGTCTTTATCGCAATCACAGGAAACATAATAATCATTCGATTCGTTCCACTGATAAAATTTGTCTTTAACTACTCCAGCCGTATTTTCTTCTTCCTCCAGGGTTTTAACGCCAAAATTGACGCCAATATACGGATTCCCCTGAGTGGTATGACACTGCCCGCTATAAGCAGCAGTTTGAGCGCACCATAGCATTAAGACGGCGGCAAAAAATAGTCGTAGTAATAACACGCATTTTTCTCCAAAGATTATCTGCATATGGCATCCATTCGCGTAATCGCAGAGTTAATTTGTTGTTCGGTAAGCTGGTAACTGATATGACAAATTTGATCGGGAGCTTCGCCCCAGCGTACAGTTATCGCTCCCTGAGCGGGCAAACCGGACATATAGAGCGAGCCATCATCATCAATAATGCCGCTATTAGTCTGTATGCCGTCCAGCGTCGCTATCGCGCCAAAACGCAGCGGTATACCCTGCTTTGATGTTTTCATTAATACCCTTGCTCCCGCATGGGCATTGAACTCCGCCAGAACCAACGCCCCTTTGGTGGGAACCACGTTGACTACTGCATTTTCAAGATCCACGTTACGTTTTAACGATGCCGCATCAAGTGCGATTCGATTTTCCCGATAAGAAGTGGCATAGGGGACAACGGTATATCCGCGCCAGTCAGTTTTCAGCCCGGTGCTGTTCGCCACACGAGTATTCTCTGCGCCTGGTGCTGCAATCAGGACGTTAGTTTCCCCCAGCGATTGCCCCAGGGTAATGCCCTGTGAATGGGCAACTAAACTGCCTGAAAGAGCGTAGTTCAGTTGTTGTTGACTGCCGTTATCGCTGTAGTTGTAGCCCACTCGGGCATCTGCAAACGCCCCTTTGTAGTCCATGCTGGCGCTACCATTAGCCGTTTTCCCCTCGCTGTTATATCCCTGTTGCACGCTGTAGCTCAGGTTACCGTCATCGAGTAGTGTCTCCGTTAAACCCAGGTTTTGTGTAATGTGCCCTTCGTTATCGATACTGGTGTTAGAGGTCATCCAGGCGTAATTTTTTTTCCTGGTATAGCTATCATTACTTCTGGGGAGCAACAGATTGAGCGGCAGGGAAAAATTTAGTGCAAACACCTGATCAGCATCAGGTTGACCACGGGACTTACTGTAGTTCCAGGAAACCCCCAGCGAGAGATCTTTAATTTGCGTGTTGTAGCCAAACTGTAATAGCCGATCCTGTTGATCGGTATGCCAGTAAGTTTGCTGGCTACCACTTAAATAAAACGAACCGTACTCGCCTAATTGCTGGGAGATATTGACCTGCAGTTTGCCACGTTTGGTGTAAAACAAATTGTAATAACGCGACCACATCGGCGTATCTTCATCATCACCGTCATTAAATTCGTAGCCATCCATATGTTTATACATGGTGTCGGAAAGGGTGTAGAAACCCGACGTCGAATAGCGATAGCCCATCAATTGAAAATTAGTGCCCAATTGGTTGAGCGTTTTGGCATACAGAAAACGATATGACTGACCTTTATGTTCGCTTTGGTCTGCCAGCGTACTCTTCGCCTGGGTCACATCGAACGAAATTGCTCCGAAATCGCCAAGGTTAAATCCCAGACCAAACATGGCGGCACGGTAATATTCAGCATATTGTCCACCACCATACCATGTCGTTCCCCACGGTCCGCCCCACTGCAACGTGGCCTGGGCAAATTTGCTCTCCTGCTGTTCATTACTATTGGTTCTGTATTTCGCCAGTGTCACCGCGTATTTGATTCGCCCCTGACGCTGGAGTAATGGCACGCTGGAAAACGGTACGCTGTAGCTATTGACGCTGCCGTCCGCTTCTTTGATTTCAACTAACAAATCACCGCTCGACGACGTGGAATAGAGATCACTAATTTCAAAAGCACCAGGCGATACATAAGTTTGGTAAATGGTGTAACCATTTTGCTTAATCGTTATCTGGGCATTGCTTTTGGCGATACCACGCACCACAGGCGCAAACCCTTTCAGGCTGTCTGGCAGCATGTTGTCATCTGACGCCAGCTGCACACCACGAAAGCTGACACTATCGAAAAAATCGCCTGCAGTATAATCATCACCTACGGTCAGTTCGCCTTTTAGTGGAATAACCGCCCGCTGCAAATAGCTGCTGAGATTCTTCCATTCTGCGGTTTGGCCACTACTGCGACTCCATGTTGAATTGTTGCGCAATCTCCATGGGCCTAAATTAACGCCACTGTTTAAATTCAGAAAATAGCTGTCGCCAGAATCACTGTCTGCGCTGCTATGAATACTGTTAGCCCCGCTAAACGAATATCCCAGTAATAGCGCGTTGATCCCTTCATCCCAACGTTCAGGGGGGACATAACCACGGGCATTACTTTTGATGGCGATTTGCGGTACTGAAATTTCCAGACGGAGTTTATTCACATTAAACGTTACGCTGGCATCCGGAATAATCTCCGCCAATGGCACACACGCTTGTTTGTCCAGTTGTTTAAAAGCCGGAAACGCATCAGTATTAACACCCATTGCATCCAGGCTTTCAGTCGTCAAACAGGCGGCAATCCCCTTCTCTGGCGTTATCTCAACAAAATTGACGTTGCGCGTATCTACAATTGTCTGATTCAGAACAATATCGACACGATAAACCCCTGGCGTTATTTTTTGTCCTTTTTCGAAACGAGACAAATCGGCCACCATTGAGGGATCATCTTTGAAAAAAGCAGGATCGAAGCAGGTTTCAGCTTGTGCATTGAACGCTGCCGACACAAACACCACCAGCCCACCAATAAACGATGGCACTCCACCAGAGCTTAACAGGCTGTGTTGTCGATGAGTTCTATACATCTCGCTCTCTTAACTGAAGACGGCTTACGATTTACAGTTGAGTTGCGGCGTTTCCGCCCCGTAGTCATTGATGGTTCGATACGTTACGCTGCTATTTTTGGCCCCCTTTGGCAGAGAAAATTGGTATTTATCAAAGGGGGAAATCATTTGATTTTTAACTACTTTTCCACCTATTTTCAGGTCTGTCAGGGTAATGAAATAAGGTGTTGGGTTACTGACCGTAACCATGTCAGCTGACGAAGTGCAACGCAGTTTCGCCGGAGCCTCGCCTAAGGGATACGCTAAACCTTTTGGTCGCCAGAAAAGTTTGATGACGCTTTGTGTGGCAATCTTCAGGGTATTTCCCTCTTCCCGCTTCGTTGTTGAAGGGACTGCCCGTACGCTAGTGAAGAAAAGGGTTTCTCTGTCTTTCGCCAACGGCGCACCAATGTACATAATGCGTAACAGATTCTCATTAGCCGGATTCAGCACAAATAGCGGTGGTGTAATAATAAAATCTGCTGATTTTTTATTATCTGGGGTCATCACCCATGACTGAATAAGATAAGGAACATCCGGACTGGTGTTACGTACACCCAGTGAAATTTGCTCTTCACCTTCTGAATAAACAAGACGTGTTGCTGCAAGTCCAATCCCGCCTTTACCTGCCGCCCATGCGGATGAGCAGCTGAGTAATATTGCCGTTAAACTTACGGTCACAATTCCCTTTGTTATGCAAGTTTTCATAAATAGTCACTCTTAAAAAATATGAATATCCCCTCCAGAACACTAGAGGGGTACTAATTAATAAAACAATTAATGAGTTCTATTAATAATAGTTAATATGGAAATTTGTTACCGCATTCACATTACCAGAAGTCGCTTTCCCCGTAGCGATATAATCAACTTTAAAGGTCACTGTTTGCTCAGCAGAATCCGCTAACTGAATATTCGACGTTTCGGTACCGGGAGTTACCGATGTAGAACCATCTGGCAGATACATTTGTAGAGCAACATTCGTCGCTGCATCGGTGGTAGCCTGGTTGGCAAATGCTGTAGGTTGCACGCCGTCAGCCGTACCACTAAAGGTAAACGTCGCATTTTTAGTTACAGTAACATCACAGCCTTCTAAGGCAATTGGTACATCAGTTTTAACGCCAGAGACTGCTCCATTAGTTTGCAACTTGGTGGCGCTGACATTTGGCAATGTGACTACTGAATCTTTCGTCGCAGCTACCAGGGTACAAGCTGGAGCAATAACTTTACCATTAAATGTTACTTTGCCATCCGTGATAGCATTATCATCAGCTGCCATAACGCTGGACGTTGCACATACCACAGTTATAAACGCCGTCAATACACTTTTTTTCATCGTCATCATCCTGATCTCTTCGTAAATATGATAATGCCTTTAAATGACATTAGACTTAATAATAACAATAATTGACCGCCATTTAAATCAAGCATACTAAATCCAATAAGTGACAAATCTTTAATTTATAGATTTCATGAATATTTAAATATTAACTGAACGAGTAATTCATTGATTCAACATCTAATGACTATCCAACAAATAAATATGCGTGATATATAAAGCCCTTTCTTTAGTTTATTTTCAGAAAAAGATACACAAAATTTATATTTGGCATTTTCTTGTCTCTCCGACAGACTGATCGAATTGTTATCAATGTTAACAAAAAAAGAACAATTGGTTATAAGGAGAGAGTATGCGTGTCATCACCCTGGCGGGTAGTCCTCGCTTTCCTTCTCGCTCCAGCTCCTTGCTGGAATATGCGCGGGAAAAACTAAATGGCCTCGATGTAGAGGTTTATCACTGGAATCTGCAAAACTTCGCCCCGGAAGATCTGCTTTATGCTCGTTTCGATAGTCCGGCACTCAAGACCTTCACCGAACAGCTGCAACAGGCTGATGGACTGATAGTCGCTACACCTGTGTATAAAGCCGCCTATTCCGGCGCGCTGAAAACCCTGCTCGACCTGCTGCCAGAGCGCGCTTTGCAAGGCAAAGTGGTGCTACCGCTGGCGACGGGCGATACCGTGGCCCATCTGCTGGCGGTCGATTATGCCCTTAAACCAGTTTTAAGCGCACTGAAAGCCCAGGAGATCCTGCACGGCGTGTTTGCCGATGACTCACAAGTCATTGATTACCATCACAGACCCCAGTTCACGCCAAATCTGCAAACCCGTCTTGATACCGCGCTAGAAACTTTCTGGCAGGCATTGCACCGCCGCGATGTTCAGGTTCCTGACCTTCTGTCTCTGCGAGGTAATGTCCATGCGTAACATCATTAAACTGGCGCTGGCGGGATTGCTTAGCGTCTCTACTTTTGCGGTTGCTGCAGAATCCTCGCCTGAAGCGTTACGTATAGGCTATCAGAAAGGCAGTATTGGTATGGTGCTGGCAAAAAGCCACCAGTTACTGGAAAAACGCTATCCGCAATCAAAAATCTCCTGGGTGGAGTTCCCCGCGGGTCCGCAAATGTTGGAAGCGTTAAACGTTGGCAGTATTGATCTCGGCAGTACCGGGGATATTCCGCCAATCTTTGCCCAGGCTGCCGGGGCTGATTTGGTATATGTGGGCGTCGAGCCACCGAAGCCCAAAG
Source organism: Escherichia sp. SCLE84 (assembly GCF_012584495.1). Classification (NCBI taxonomy): domain Bacteria; kingdom Pseudomonadati; phylum Pseudomonadota; class Gammaproteobacteria; order Enterobacterales; family Enterobacteriaceae; genus Escherichia; species Escherichia sp. SCLE84. Next base: position 1,332,870 of record NZ_CP051430.1, read on the forward strand.
CCGAAGTGATTCTGGTGGCAGAAAACAGCCCGATCAAAACCGTAGCCGATCTTAAAGGTCACAAAGTTGCCTTTCAGAAAGGTTCCAGTTCACACAACCTTTTACTGCGTGCACTGCGTCAGGCCGGACTTAAGTTTACCGATATACAACCCACTTACCTGACACCTGCCGATGCCCGCGCCGCGTTCCAGCAAGGTAACGTTGACGCCTGGGCTATCTGGGATCCCTACTACTCCGCTGCGTTATTACAGGGCGGCGTGCGGGTGTTGAAAGACGGCACCGATCTCAATCAAACCGGATCGTTTTATCTGGCAGCTCGCCCCTATGCAGAAAAAAACGGCGCTTTTATTCAGGGCGTACTGGCAACCTTTAGTGAGGCCGATGCGTTAACCCGCAGCCAGCGCGAGCAAAGCATCGCTTTACTGGCAAAAACGATGGGCTTACCGGCACCGGTGATTGCCTCTTACTTAGATCATCGCCCTCCTACCACCATCAAACCGGTTAACGCCGAGATTGCCGCCTTACAGCAGCAAACGGCAGATCTGTTTTATGAAAATCGTCTGGTGCCGAAAAAAGTCGATATTCGCCAGCGCATCTGGCAGCCCACTCAACTGGAAGGAAAACAATTATGAGTCTGAATATGTTCTGGTTTTTACCGACCCACGGTGACGGGCACTATCTGGGAACGGAAGAAGGTTCACGCCCGGTTGATCACGGTTATCTGCAACAAATTGCGCAAGCGGCGGATCGTCTGGGCTATACCGGTGTGCTGATCCCAACGGGGCGATCGTGTGAAGATGCGTGGCTGGTGGCGGCGTCGATGATCCCGGTGACGCAGCGGCTGAAGTTTCTTGTCGCCCTGCGCCCCAGCGTAACCTCACCTACCGTTGCCGCTCGCCAGGCCGCCACGCTTGACCGTCTCTCAAATGGTCGTGCGTTGTTTAATCTGGTCACAGGCAGCGATCCACAAGAGCTGGCAGGCGACGGCGTGTTCCTTGATCATAGCGAGCGCTACGAAGCCTCGGCGGAATTTACCCAGGTCTGGCGGCGCTTATTGCTGGGGGAAACCGTCAATTTCAACGGTAAACATATTCATGTGCGCGGAGCAAAACTGCTCTTCCCGCCGATTCAACAGCCTTATCCTCCGCTTTACTTTGGCGGATCGTCAGACGTCGCCCAGGAGCTGGCGGCAGAACAAGTTGATCTCTACCTCACCTGGGGCGAACCGCCAGAACTAGTAAAAGAGAAGATCGAACAAGTGCGGGCGAAAGCTGCCGCGCATGGACGCAAAATTCGTTTCGGTATTCGTCTGCATGTGATTGTTCGTGAAACTAACGACGAAGCGTGGCAGGCCGCCGAGCGGTTAATCTCGCATCTTGATGATGAAACTATCGCCAAAGCACAGGCCGCATTCGCCCGGACGGATTCCGTAGGACAACAGCGAATGGCGGCGTTACATAACGGCAAGCGCGACAATCTGGAGATCAGCCCCAATTTATGGGCGGGCGTTGGCTTAGTGCGCGGCGGTGCCGGAACGGCGCTGGTGGGCGATGGTCCTACGGTCGCTGCGCGAATCAACGAATACGCCGCGCTTGGCATCGACAGCTTTGTGCTTTCGGGCTATCCGCATCTGGAAGAAGCGTATCGGGTCGGCGAGTTGCTGTTCCCACATCTGGATGTCGCCATTCCGGAAATTCCCCAGCCGCAGCCGCTGAATCCGCAAGGCGAAGCGGTGGCGAATGATTTTATCCCCCGTAAAGTCGCGCAAAGCTAAGGAAGAAATAATGGCAACGCCAGTGAAGAAGTGGTTATTGCGCGTTGCCCCCTGGTTTTTACCGGTGGGCATCGTGGCGGTGTGGCAACTGGCCTCCTCAGTTGGCTGGCTGTCGACGCGTATTTTGCCCTCACCGGAAGGGGTGGTGACGGCGTTCTGGACGCTCTCCGCCAGCGGCGAACTGTGGCAGCATCTGGCGATCAGTTCCTGGCGGGCGCTGATTGGCTTTTCAATTGGCGGATCGCTGGGGTTGATTTTGGGACTGATTAGCGGGCTATCTCGCTGGGGAGAACGGCTGCTGGATACCTCAATTCAGATGTTGCGCAACGTACCGCATCTGGCGCTGATCCCGCTGGTGATTTTGTGGTTTGGCATTGATGAATCCGCAAAAATCTTTCTGGTGGCGCTCGGCACGCTATTCCCCATTTATATCAACACCTGGCATGGCATCCGTAATATCGATCGCGGTCTGGTGGAAATGGCGCGTAGCTATGGATTATCCGGCATACCGCTGTTTATCCATGTGATCCTGCCTGGTGCCCTGCCCTCAATTATGGTCGGCGTGCGTTTTGCGTTGGGCCTGATGTGGCTGACGCTGATTGTTGCCGAAACCATTTCTGCCAATTCAGGCATTGGTTATCTGGCGATGAATGCGCGGGAGTTTTTGCAAACGGACGTGGTGGTAGTCGCTATTATTCTTTACGCCCTGCTCGGCAAACTTGCTGACGTCAGCGCGCAGCTGTTAGAGCGCCTCTGGTTGCGCTGGAACCCGGCTTATCATTTGAAGGAGGCCACGGTATGAATACTGCTCGTCTGAACCAGGGCACACCATTGTTGCTCAATGCAGTAAGCAAACATTACGCGGAAAATATCGTCCTGAACCAACTGGATTTACATATTCCGGCAGGTCAGTTTGTGGCGGTGGTGGGCCGCAGCGGTGGTGGCAAAAGTACCCTGCTGCGCCTGCTGGCCGGGCTGGAAACGCCAACCGCAGGCGATGTGTTGGCAGGCACCACACCGCTGGCTGAAATTCAGGAAGACACGCGAATGATGTTTCAGGATGCGCGTCTGCTACCGTGGAAATCGGTGATTGATAACGTTGGGTTAGGCCTTAAAGGCCAGTGGCGCGATGCCGCGCGTCGGGCGTTGGCTGCGGTAGGACTGGAGAATCGCGCCGGGGAATGGCCTGCCGCACTTTCAGGCGGGCAGAAACAGCGAGTGGCGCTGGCAAGAGCGTTGATTCATCGACCGGGTTTATTGTTGCTTGATGAACCGCTCGGGGCACTGGACGCCTTAACGCGACTCGAGATGCAGGATTTGATTGTGTCACTTTGGCAGGAGCACGGCTTTACCGTACTGTTGGTGACGCATGATGTGAGCGAAGCGGTAGCAATGGCTGACCGGGTGTTGTTAATTGAAGAGGGAAAAATTGGTCTGGATTTGACAGTGGATATCCCCCGTCCGCGTCGATTAGGGTCGGTGCGATTAGCGGAGCTGGAAGCGGAAGTATTGCAACGGGTAATGCGGCGTGGGCATTCTGAACAACTGATTCGGCGTCATGGTTAATATGCCGGATGTGGCGCACAAAACCAGCATTTTCAACGGACTAGTAGGCCTGATAAGACACGTCAAGCATCGCATCAGGCAGTTGGGCACGGCTGCCGGATGCGGCGTGAACGCCTTATCCAGCCTACAAAACCAGCAATTTCAACGGAGTTGTAGGCCTGATAAGACGCGTCAAGCGTCGCATCAGGCATTTTGGCTCAAAAGTATCAAGCCAGTGCTTTGGTGATCTTCTCGTACAGATCGCCAGAGAGATTTTCCAGCCCTTTCAACTGTTCCAGCGCCGCGCGCATTTTCTCCTGACGTTTGGCATCATAACGTTTCAGGCGAATCAGCGGTTCAATCAGACGTGAAGCTACCTGCGGGTTACGGCTGTTGAGGTCGGTAAGCATTTCCACCAGGAACTGGTAACCGCTGCCATCTTCGGCATGGAACGCTGCCGGGTTGCTGCCCGCAAACGCACCAATCAACGAACGAATACGGTTCGGGTTGCTCATGGTAAATGAGCGATGCTGCAACAGACCACGCACCGTCTCCAGCACATTCGCCGCCGGGCTGGTGGCTTGCAGGATAAACCATTTATCCATCACCAGACCGTCCTGATGCCACTTATCGTCGTACTCCTGCATCAGCGCGTCACGGCAAGGCAGCTGTGCAGCAACCGCCGCAGAAAGCGCTGCCAGCGCATCGGTCATATTGTTTGCTTCATGGTATTGCTTGCTCACCAGCACGTCAGCCAGATGCGTTTCACCAAAAGCAAGGAAGCGCAGGCAGGCATTACGCAGAGTGCGTTTTGCAATATCTTCATGCTCAACACGGTACTCGCTCTGGTAATTCGCGTTGTAAATAGCCAGCAGCTCATCCGCCAGTTCAGTCGCCAGAGTACGAGTGAGTGCTTCGCGTACTTCGGCAATAGCAATCGGGTCGATGATATCGAACAGTTCAGCCATTTCATTGACAGAAGGCAGCGTCAGGATTTCTGCCGCCAGCGCCGGATCAATCTTCTCATCGAGCAGCACCGCGCGGAAAGCGTCAGCCACATGTACCGGCAGAGACAGCGGCTGCCCTTGCTGATGACGGGCGACGTTCAGCTTGATGTAGGTTGCCAGCAAACTTTGCGCCGCATCCCAACGGGAGAAATCATTACGCGCATGACGCATCAGGAAGGTCAGTTGCTGATCGCTCCACTTATATTCCAGTTTCACTGGCGCAGAGAATTCGCACAGCAGCGCAGGCACCGGCTGGAAGTAGACATTATCAAAAACAAAGGTCTGTTCCGCCTGGGTGACGTTCAGCACGGAATTCACCGGATGACCGCCTTTCTGCAACGGGATCACTTTGCCTTCGTTGTCATACAATTCGATGGCAAATGGAATATGCAGCGGCTGTTTTTCTGCCTGATCCGGCGTGGCTGGCGTGCGCTGGCTGATGGTCAGGGTGTACTGCTCGGTTTCCGGATTGTAGTCGTCTTTGACGGTCACAATCGGCGTGCCGGACTGGCTGTACCAACGGCGGAAATGGGAGAGATCGACATTCGACGCATCTTCCATCGCCTGCACAAAGTCGTCGCAGGTTGCCGCGCTGCCATCATGGCGCTCGAAATAGAGTTGCATCCCTTTCTGGAAGTTTTCTTCGCCCAGCAGGGTGTGGATCATGCGAATCACTTCCGCGCCCTTCTCGTAAACGGTCAGGGTGTAGAAGTTGTTCATCTCAATGACCATATCCGGGCGGATCGGGTGCGCCATCGGGCTGGCGTCTTCCGCAAACTGCAATCCGCGCATGGTGCGCACATTATTGATACGGTTTACCGCGCGGGAACCAAGGTCAGAGCTGAATTCCTGATCGCGGAAGACGGTTAAACCTTCTTTCAGGCTGAGCTGGAACCAGTCGCGGCAGGTCACTCGGTTACCGGTCCAGTTATGGAAATATTCATGGCCGATAACGCGTTCAATATCGAGATAATCTTTGTCGGTGGCGGTGTCGGTGCGGGCCAACACATATTTGGAGTTAAAGATATTCAGCCCCTTATTCTCCATTGCGCCCATATTGAAGAAATCCACCGCGACGATCATATAGATGTCGAGGTCATACTCCAGGCCAAAGCGTTCTTCATCCCATTTCATGGAGTTTTTCAGCGAGGTCATCGCCCACGGCGCGCGATCAAGGTTGCCGCGATCGACGTACAGCTCCAGTGCTACTTCGCGACCAGAACGCGTGGTAAAGGTATCGCGCAGTACATCAAAGTCGCCTGCCACCAGCGCAAACAGGTAGCACGGTTTCGGGAACGGGTCCTGCCACTGTACCCAATGGCGTCCGTTTTCGAGTTCGCCTTGCGCAACGCGGTTACCATTGGAAAGCAGGAAGGGATATTTGATTTTATCGGCAATAATTTTGGTGGTAAAACGCGCCAGCACGTCCGGGCGGTCGAGATAATACGTAATATGGCGGAAACCTTCGGCTTCACACTGGGTGCAAAGCGCATCGCCTGACTGATAAAGCCCTTCCAGCGCCGTATTCGCCGCCGGGCTTATTTCATTAATGATCTTAAGCGTAAAACGCTCCGGCAAATTACTGATGACCAGTGCGCCCTCTTCTTCTTTCCAGGCGGTCCACGGCTCATCATTAATATGAACAGAAACCAGTTTGAGGTCTTCGCCGTTGAGACGAAGCGGAGCATCTGATGCACCATGACGGACAGCCTGGCTGACCGCGGTAACGACCGTCTTTTGCGCGTCGAGGTCAAAGGTCAAGTCAATATCAGTAATCTGGTAATCCGGCGCACGATAATCGTGACGGTATTTGGCTTGTGGCTGTTGAGTCATAAATAACCTTTAGCATCTTTTATAGAGTCTGGTGTTCAGTCTATTCCTGTTGCGTAAATCGCGCTATGCAGAATCTTCATCTTTTCAGGTACAAACGCCTTTATTGCTACATTTTTATAACATACACCGCGTAATGCCATCGACCAGAAAGGTGGCATATGGTGTGATCGGGGTTCAATAAATTGCGAAACAAGGTATACTCCAGCAGTTCCTGAAGATGTTTATTGTACTAAACGCTCCTGTACGAGGACGCTACTGCGCACCTATGACACAATTCGCTTCTCCTGTTCTGCACTCGTTGCTGGATACAGATGCTTATAAGTTGCATATGCAGCAAGCCGTGTTTCATCACTATTACGATGTGCATGTCGCGGCGGAGTTTCGTTGCCGAGGTGACGATCTGCTGGGTATTTATGCCGATGCTATTCGTGAACAGATTCAGGCGATGCAGCACCTGCGCCTGCAGGATGATGAATATCAGTGGCTCTCTGCTCTGCCTTTCTTTAAGGCCGACTATCTTAACTGGTTACGCGAGTTCCGCTTTAACCCGGAACAAGTCACCGTATCCAACGATAATGGCAAGCTGGATATTCGTTTAAGCGGCCCGTGGCGTGAAGTCATCCTCTGGGAAGTTCCTTTGCTGGCGGTTATCAGTGAAATGGTACATCGCTATCGCTCACCGCAGGCCGACGTTGCGCAAGCCCTCGACACGCTGGAAAGCAAATTAGTCGACTTCTCGGCGTTAACCGCCGGCCTTGATATGTCGCGCTTCCATCTTATGGATTTTGGCACCCGTCGCCGTTTTTCTCGCGAAGTACAAGAAACCATCGTTAAGCGTCTGCAACAGGAATCCTGGTTCGTGGGCACCAGCAACTACGATCTGGCGCGTCGGCTTTCCCTCACGCCGATGGGAACACAGGCACACGAATGGTTCCAGGCACATCAGCAAATCAGCCCGGATCTAGCCAACAGCCAGCGAGCTGCACTTGCTGCCTGGCTGGAAGAATATCCCGACCAACTTGGCATTGCATTAACCGACTGCATCACTATGGATGCTTTCCTGCGTGATTTCGGTGTCGAGTTCGCCAGTCGCTATCAGGGCCTGCGTCATGACTCTGGCGACCCGGTTGAATGGGGTGAAAAAGCCATTGCACATTATGAAAAGCTGGGAATTGATCCACAGAGTAAAACTCTGGTTTTCTCTGACAATCTGGATTTACGCAAAGCGGTTGAGCTATACCGCCACTTCTCTTCCCGCGTGCAATTAAGTTTTGGTATTGGGACTCGCCTGACCTGCGATATCCCCCAGGTAAAACCCCTGAATATTGTGATTAAGTTGGTTGAGTGTAACGGTAAACCGGTGGCGAAACTTTCTGACAGCCCTGGCAAAACTATCTGCCACGATAAAGCGTTTGTTCGGGCGCTGCGCAAAGCGTTCGACCTTCCGCATATTAAAAAAGCCAGTTAATATCATCAGGGAGCTAATCGGCTCCCTTTTTTTACCTTTAATTCCGAAATCTTTCGCTGCATTTGCGAATTCTGCTTGTCTGATTGCAGATGCCAGGTAACATAGGTATCCCCCCATTTACGGGTGGACAAGTGTTTATTTTTTCCGACTATTAACAGAGAGAATATTATGAGCGTTGTGCCTGTAGCCGACGTACTCCAGGGCCGCGTAGCCGTTGACAGCGAAGTCACCGTACGCGGATGGGTACGTACCCGCCGAGATTCAAAAGCTGGCATCTCCTTCCTCGCCGTTTATGACGGTTCCTGCTTTGATCCTGTACAGGCTGTCATCAATAATTCTCTGCCCAATTACAATGAAGACGTCCTGCGTCTGACCACCGGCTGCTCGGTCATTGTGACGGGTAAAGTCGTGGCGTCGCCGGGCCAGGGGCAACAATTTGAAATTCAGGCCAGCAAAGTTGAAGTTGCTGGTTGGGTTGAAGATCCAGACACTTACCCGATGGCGGCAAAACGCCACAGCATTGAGTATCTGCGTGAAGTCGCTCACCTGCGTCCGCGCACAAACCTGATTGGTGCCGTCGCGCGCGTTCGCCATACGCTGGCGCAGGCGCTGCATCGCTTCTTTAACGAGCAGGGATTCTTCTGGGTTTCAACGCCACTGATTACCGCATCTGATACCGAAGGTGCAGGCGAAATGTTCCGCGTTTCTACGCTGGATCTGGAAAACCTGCCGCGTAACGATCAGGGCAAAGTGGATTTCGACAAAGACTTCTTTGGTAAAGAGTCTTTCCTGACCGTATCTGGCCAGTTGAACGGCGAAACCTACGCTTGCGCATTATCCAAAATTTATACCTTCGGCCCGACTTTCCGTGCTGAAAACTCCAACACCAGCCGTCACCTGGCGGAATTCTGGATGCTGGAGCCGGAAGTGGCGTTTGCTAACCTGAACGATATCGCGGGTCTGGCTGAAGCCATGCTGAAATATGTCTTCAAAGCGGTTCTCGAAGAACGCGCAGACGACATGAAATTCTTCGCTGAACGCGTAGATAAAGATGCCGTTTCACGTCTGGAACGCTTCATTGAGGCCGATTTCGCGCAGGTGGATTACACCGACGCAGTGACCATTCTCGAAAACTGCGGCAGGAAGTTTGAAAACCCGGTTTACTGGGGCGTCGATCTCTCTTCTGAGCATGAGCGTTATCTGGCGGAAGAACACTTTAAAGCACCGGTAGTGGTTAAAAACTATCCGAAAGATATTAAAGCGTTCTATATGCGCCTCAACGAAGACGGTAAAACCGTTGCGGCTATGGACGTTCTGGCTCCGGGCATCGGTGAGATCATTGGTGGCTCCCAGCGTGAAGAACGTCTGGACGTTCTGGACGAGCGTATGCTGGAAATGGGCCTGAATAAAGAAGATTACTGGTGGTATCGCGATCTGCGTCGCTACGGTACTGTTCCGCATTCAGGTTTCGGTCTTGGTTTTGAACGCCTGATTGCTTACGTAACTGGCGTGCAAAACGTGCGTGATGTGATTCCGTTCCCACGTACTCCGCGCAACGCCAGCTTCTGATTTTCTTCCTCAAAGAGCCAGCGCCTGCTGGCTCTTTTTTATCCTTTCTGTCAAGTTATCTGTTTGTTAAGTCAAGCAATCTATTTGCAACCCCGCCATAACGATCATCCTGTTACGGAATATTACATTGCAACATTTACGCACAAAAAATAACCCGCATTCTTATTGCGGATTAGTTTTTTCTTAGCTGATAGCACAATTTTCATACTATTTTTTGGCATTCTGGATGTCTGAAAGAGGATTTTGTGCCAGGTCGATAAAGTTTCCATCAGAAACAAAATTTCCGTTTAGTTAATTTAAATATAAGTAAATCATATAAATAGATAAAAATTGCTGTAAATATCATCACGTTTCTATGGAAATATGACGGTGTTCACAAAGTTCCTTAATTTTTACTTTTGGTTACATATTTTTTCTTTTTGAAACTAAATCTTTATCTTTGTAGCACTTTCACGGTAGCGAAACGTTAGTTTGAATGGAAAGATGCCTGCAGACACATAAAGACACCAAACTCTCATCAATAGTTCCGTAAACTTTTATTGACAGAACTTATTGACGGCAGTGGCAGGTGTCATAAAAAAAACCATGAGGGTAATAAATAATGATGAAGCGCAATATTCTGGCAGTGATCGTCCCTGCTCTGTTAGTAGCAGGTACTGCAAACGCTGCAGAAATCTATAACAAAGATGGCAACAAAGTAGATCTGTACGGTAAAGCTGTTGGTCTGCATTATTTTTCCAAGGGTAACGGTGAAAACAGTTACGGTGGCAATGGCGACATGACCTATGCCCGTCTTGGTTTTAAAGGGGAAACTCAAATCAATTCCGATCTGACCGGTTATGGTCAGTGGGAATATAACTTCCAGGGTAACAACTCTGAAGGCGCTGACGCTCAAACTGGTAACAAAACGCGTCTGGCATTCGCGGGGCTTAAATACGCTGACGTTGGTTCTTTCGATTACGGCCGTAACTACGGTGTGGTTTATGATGCACTGGGTTACACCGATATGCTGCCAGAATTTGGTGGTGATACTGCATACAGCGATGACTTCTTCGTTGGTCGTGTTGGCGGCGTTGCTACCTATCGTAACTCCAACTTCTTTGGTCTGGTTGATGGCCTGAACTTCGCTGTTCAGTACCTGGGTAAAAACGAGCGTGACACTGCACGCCGTTCTAACGGCGACGGTGTTGGCGGTTCTATCAGCTACGAATACGAAGGCTTTGGTATCGTTGGTGCTTATGGTGCAGCTGACCGTACCAACCTGCAAGAAGCTCAACCTCTTGGCAACGGTAAAAAAGCTGAACAGTGGGCTACTGGTCTGAAGTACGACGCGAACAACATCTACTTGGCAGCGAACTACGGTGAAACCCGTAACGCTACGCCGATCACTAATAAATTTACAAACACCAGCGGCTTCGCCAACAAAACGCAAGACGTTCTGTTAGTTGCGCAATACCAGTTCGATTTCGGTCTGCGTCCGTCCATCGCTTACACCAAATCTAAAGCGAAAGACGTAGAAGGTATCGGTGATGTTGATCTGGTGAACTACTTTGAAGTGGGCGCAACCTACTACTTCAACAAAAACATGTCCACCTATGTTGACTACATCATCAACCAGATCGATTCTGACAACAAACTGGGCGTAGGTTCAGACGACACCGTTGCTGTGGGTATCGTTTACCAGTTCTAATAGCACACCTCTTTGTTAAATGCCGAAAAAACAGGACTTTGGTCCTGTTTTTTTTATACCTTCCAGAGCAATCTCACGTCTTGCAAAAACAGCCTGCGTTTTCATCAGTAATAGTTGGAATTTTGTAAATCTCCCGTTACCCTGATAGCGGACTTCCCTTCTGTAACCATAATGGAACCTCGTCATGTTTGAGAACATTACCGCCGCTCCTGCCGACCCGATTCTGGGCCTGGCCGATCTGTTTCGTGCCGATGAACGTCCCGGCAAAATTAACCTCGGGATTGGTGTCTATAAAGATGAGACGGGCAAAACCCCGGTACTGACCAGCGTGAAAAAGGCTGAACAGTATCTGCTCGAAAATGAAACCACCAAAAATTACCTCGGCATTGACGGCATCCCTGAATTTGGTCGCTGCACTCAGGAACTGCTGTTTGGTAAAGGTAGCGCCCTGATCAATGACAAACGTGCTCGCACGGCACAGACTCCGGGGGGCACTGGCGCACTACGCGTAGCTGCCGATTTCCTGGCAAAAAATACCAGCGTTAAGCGAGTGTGGGTGAGCAACCCAAGCTGGCCGAACCATAAGAGCGTCTTTAACTCTGCAGGTCTGGAAGTTCGTGAATACGCTTATTATGATGCGGAAAATCACACTCTTGACTTCGATGCACTGATTAACAGCCTGAATGAAGCTCAGGCTGGCGACGTAGTGCTGTTCCATGGCTGCTGCCATAACCCAACCGGTATCGACCCTACGCTGGAACAATGGCAGACACTGGCACAACTCTCCGTTGAGAAAGGCTGGTTACCGCTGTTTGACTTCGCTTACCAGGGTTTTGCCCGTGGTCTGGAAGAAGATGCTGAAGGACTGCGCGCTTTCGCGGCTATGCATAAAGAGCTGATTGTTGCCAGTTCCTACTCTAAAAACTTTGGCCTGTACAACGAGCGTGTTGGCGCTTGTACTCTGGTTGCTGCCGACAGTGAAACCGTTGATCGCGCATTCAGCCAAATGAAAGCGGCGATTCGCGCTAACTACTCTAACCCACCAGCACACGGCGCTTCTGTTGTTGCCACCATCCTGAGCAACGATGCGTTACGTGCGATTTGGGAACAAGAGCTGACTGATATGCGCCAGCGTATTCAGCGTATGCGTCAGTTGTTCGTCAATACGCTGCAGGAAAAAGGCGCAAACCGCGACTTCAGCTTTATCATCAAACAGAACGGCATGTTCTCCTTCAGTGGCCTGACAAAAGAACAAGTGCTGCGTCTGCGCGAAGAGTTTGGCGTATATGCGGTTGCTTCTGGTCGCGTAAATGTGGCCGGGATGACACCAGATAACATGGCTCCGCTGTGCGAAGCGATTGTGGCAGTGCTGTAAGCATTAAAAACAATGAAGCCCGCTGAAAAGCGGGCTGAGACTGATGACAAACGCAACATTGCCTGATGCGCTACGCTTATCAGGCCTTGTATTATCCCTCCAGTGCAGAGAAAATCGGCCAGTTTTCTCTGCCTGCAGTCCGCATGCCGTATCGGGCCTTGGGTTCTAACCTGTTGCGTAGATTTATGCAGCGGACTGCCTTTCTCCCAAAGTGATAAACCGGACAGTATCATGGACCGGTTTTCCCGGTAATCCGTATTTGCAAGGTTGGTTTCACTATGGAACATGAACTTCATTATATCGGTATCGACACCGCTAAAGAGAAACTGGATGTCGATGTGTTGCGTCCTGATGGTCGTCATCGCACCAAAAAATTCGCTAACACCACTAAAGGGCACGATGAGCTGGTGAGCTGGCTGAAAGGTCACAAGATTGACCATGCGCATATCTGCATCGAAGCGACCGGCACCTATATGGAACCTGTCGCTGAGTGCCTTTACGATGCTGGCTACATAGTGTCAGTCATTAATCCTGCGCTGGGTAAAGCTTTCGCTCAGAGTGAAGGACTGCGTAACAAGACTGATACCGTGGATGCGCGCATGCTGGCAGAGTTCTGTCGTCAGAAGCGCCCTGCAGCCTGGGAAGCGCCTCACCCGCTTGAACGCGCGTTGCGTGCCCTGGTAGTCCGCCACCAGGCGCTGACAGATATGCACACGCAGGAACTGAATCGCACTGAAACGGCGCGGGAAGTCCAGAGACCGAGCATTGATGCTCACCTTCTGTGGCTTGAAGCAGAGCTGAAGCGTCTTGAGAAGCAGATAAAAGACCTGACAGACGATGATCCGGATATGAAACACCGCAGGAAACTGCTGGAAAGCATCCCGGGTATCGGAGAGAAAACATCTGCGGTATTGCTGGCTTATATCGGTCTGAAGGACCGCTTCGCCCATGCCAGACAGTTCGCCGCTTTTGCGGGTCTGACACCACGGCGTTATGAATCAGGTAGCAGTGTGAGAGGGGCGAGCCGGATGAGTAAGGCCGGACATGTGTCGCTTCGCAGGGCGTTGTATATGCCCGCAATGGTAGCCACCAGTAAGACTGAGTGGGGACGGGCGTTCCGCGACCGTCTGGCGGCTAATGGCAAGAAAGGAAAGGTGATTCTCGGCGCGATGATGCGCAAGCTGGCACAGGTGGCGTATGGAGTGCTGAAGTCAGGCGTGCCGTTCGATGCGTCACGGCATAATCCGGTAGCGGCGTAAAAATCGCGGAAGGGATGAAAAAAACAGCGCCTGACGGCGCTGTGTCTGGCATGCCTGCAATCCGGGAAACCGGACCAGGAAAAAACTTGCAGGCCATAACAGTATCTACGCGTCCCCTGCAATATTTTGAATTTGCACGATTTTGTAGGCCGGATAAGGCGCTCGTGCCGCATCCGGCATAAACAAAGCGCACTTTGCCAGAAATCCAGGCCCGCATTAAAAGCGGGCTTTTTTATGTGCCTTACCAGACGGGCATTTCGTCTTGCAGGAAGGGATTATGCAGGCGTTCATAACCAAGTGTGGATAATGGTCCGTGACCCGGAATAAATGTCACGTCATCCCCCAGTGGCAGCAATTTATCTTTGATTGAAGAAATCAGTTGATTATGATCGCCACGCGGGAAGTCACTGCGCCCTACTCCGCCTTTGAAAATAACATCGCCAGAAATCAGCAGCTTTGCCCGATCATCAAAAAACACGACATGACCCGGCGTATGCCCAGGGCAATGTAACACCTGTAAAGTCACATTCCCTATGCTGATGGTATCGCCTTCGTTCAGCCAACGATCTGGCGTCAGCGGCTGGCACTCTTCCAGACCAAACATACGACTTTGCGCAGGCAAGCCTTGCAGCCAGAACTCATCTTCTTTTTCCGGGCCAAAAACCGGCACGCCGTAATGTTGCGCCAGTTCCGCCGCTGCGCCAACGTGGTCCAGATGACCATGCGTCAGCAGGATCTGCATCAGTGTCAGGCCGCTGTCATCAACTTCCTGTTTGATTTTTTCCGCATCGCCGCCAGGATCGACCAGTGCGGCCAGACGGGTTTGTTCACACCAGATTAATGAACAGTTCTGGGAGAATGCGGTGACCGGAATAATACGATAGTTCATACTGCCCCTGTTTCGTTAAGCAATTACTACCAGTGCCGTGCTGGCCCGGTATCAATATGCACAAAGTTACTACGTGGATAATATCCTACACCACCTGCGCGCATAGATAACGCGGCTTTGCGAATATTGCTTAACGCGATACCTTCAATATGGAAATCCATCGCCTGGCCTTTAGTGTGATAGCTTTTCTTCGCTACTCCACGGCTGCGGGCGCGTAGTTCATTGTTGGTATCAATAGAACGATAACCGGAAATGAGTTGCACCGGTTTGCGCGTGCCTAACAACCCTTGCAGGCGATACAACTGGTCGAATAATCCTGGGTCGATGGACTTTATTTTGTTCGCGCGGTAATCGCGGAAAAAATGGTTAAGTTTTGCCAATTCTTCCTGAATATAGCCTCTGCCATCGAAAAACTCCGCTTTGATTGACTCTCCGGTATGAAGATTATTGAGTGTCAAAATGCGCGGGCGTGGGGTAGAGAGTGTTGCAAACGCAGGGGTCGGCAGGATGGCGGCACCGAGTGCAACGCCACCAAGCGCCAGCAATTTGCGGCGATTAGCGTCGAATTTGTCCATGATAATCAAGTCTACAGGTCAATGTTATCGTTTATATGCACTTCTGGCGCACAAGAGGCACCTTAACCGCCCGTAAAGCAGACGTCAAGATGACTCAACCCCAGCAGTGACGGGGGCTGCAGAGAATCGCCCCCAATCATGCTAATTATTACGACAACTGATTTCCCCGAACTACTTCATTTACCTGATTAATTGTTCCGCTTTCGATACGATTTGCGAGCTGGATCGCGCAGGCAGATCATAATTGTAAATATCTGTACGATACTGGGTACGACCATCTGCACCAACAAAGGCCGTCAGGTAGTAGAGATTCACCGGAATCGACTGCCGAATATTGACGTAACGTGTATCACCCTGCTTCAGCGCATCAGAAATACGTTTGTCATTCCAGCCTGCATCCTGCAACAGCATATTCGCCAGATCGGAAGCTTTATTCACTCGTACACAGCCTGAGCTCAATGCGCGTGTATCACGCTTGAACAGATTGTGGTTCGGCGTGTCATGCAAATAAATGGCCTCTGAACTCGGCATATTGAATTTATAGCGCCCCAGCGAGTTCCGTGGGCCTGGAGCCTGCTGGAAGCGGAACGGTAAATTCGAGGCCGTGATTGTAGACCAGTCAACCTGCCATGGGTCAATCGCTTCTCTGCTGTTCCAGCCGCGCATCACCGTATAGCCATGGCTTTCGAGATATCCCGGATCGTTGCGCACTTTTGGCAGAATATCTTTGCGTGCCAGAGTTGGAGGTACGTTCCACGGCGGGTTTACCACTACGTTGTTAAGGGCACTGCTCATCATCGGCGTTTTGCGATCGGGGCGACCGACAATGACTCGCGAATCCAGCACCTGATTGCCGTTCTGATAGTAGACCAGCGAATAGGCCGGAATGTTAACCATGATCCCGGTAGAAAGCTCTGTTGGCAGCAAGCGCAATCGCTGGATGTTGAGAGCCAACACGCCAGCACGCTGGGCGGGCGTTACGTTTAACCAGTCACGTGTTGCCGGGCCAATAGCACCATCTGCCCCCAATCCTTGCCATGCCTGAAAACGTTTAACGGCTTCCACCAGTTCATTATCGTAGGCGGCGCGAACGGCAGGCGCAGGTTTACTACGAGATGTCGTTTGCTTGTCCATCGGCTTAGTTTCTGCTGTTTCAACAGTAACAGCGGATGGGCTGACTACCGCGTCAGTTGGCGTGTCATCGCCAGGTAGAGTAATTTTCGGCCCCCCGTCCAACATGCCTGTGCGTTGCAATATTTCGCGCAACGCCGGTACGTCGTTACTCCACTGCCCTGGGCGCAACGTTGCTTTGCCGGTCAGTTGGGGCCACGGTTTGGTGTCACTGAGTAAGGCCAGTAACGATTCATGCATCGCCGCATATTGCGGATGCTGCGGTGCCAGTCCAGCAACAAACGTAGGCAATTGACCTTTATCCAGCGCCAGCTGCCATTGGTTAATCACCGAGAGCGGCGGCGTTGCAAGTGCATAAGGTTTACTGCTATATAGCCAGCGAGTGCCTTTGACCGGAATATTTGCAATGAAATGGAGATAGCCCATCATCGCATCAGAGAGCACTACGTCGCGTGCCATCCCGTTAACACCAGGATCGGTCAGTAACTCTACCCATTTATTAAACTGCGGCTGGAAACCGGCAATCGCCACCTCTGCCAGCTGTTGCTGGAAGGCTTTAACAGCATCACGGTTTTCCCACATGGGTTGCATATCGCGTGCGGCATACAACAGTTGAAGCTGGTTAAGATAAACCGGCTTGTAACCTGCGGGTAATTGAGATTCGATTTGCGTGCGGGCTTTTTCTGCCGCACCTTCAGGCAATGGCTGGATCCCCGCCATTATTGCCGTGGCTTGCGCCTGCGGCAGTGCCTCGCCCTGTTCACTGACAGCCACCGGGCTGTCGCCAGGGATTACTTCAGGCTCATCGGCCTGCGCATTGAACAGTGGAGCGAATGTTACGGCCAGGCACAAACTGATTGCCGACAGCCGACGACCACACATCATATTAAGCAACATCCCTTGCCCCCTGTTTTTATCATACTCTGAATAGCCAGGCTGTTATTTTACGACTTGCCTGTACAACGCCAATACTCACGAAAGTATGACGAGCAAGCCTGTTACTCATCAGGCTTATCTTCAGTATATAAACGCCGATACGTTTTTACATAACCTAATGTAAAGAAGTTTAAAGAAAAGCGCGCCGTAATGTGCCACTTTTTTAGTGCAGAAACGGAGTTTTCGGAAAAAGAAAAGGCGGCATTGCTGCCGCCTTAATTTTAACTCGCCTGAGAAGGCGCTTCGTCACTTCCTGGAAGCGTTTCAGGGAGTTGCGGCGCAAATCCTCGCAGGCCGACGACGTGAACGTGTTCGGTATTCTGGAAGACTTTACGCACCAGTTTATAGGTGGTGCCTTTCTCCGGGCTGATATTTTCCGGCGCTGCGATGATGAGCTGCATTTGCAAACGTTCACACAATTCAAACAGCGTGGCGATAGAACGAGCATCCAGTCGCGCTGCTTCATCGAGGAACAGCAGGCGGCAAGGAGAGATATCTTTACCGCGCAGGCGGCGAGATTCATCTTCCCAGCTTTGTACCACCATCACCAGAATCGACATACCGGTACCAATCGCCTCACCGGTCGACAATGCACCAGACTCTGCGCGCAACCAGCCATCGGAACCACGGTTAACCTCAACTTCCATTTCCAGATAGTTGCGGTAATCCAGCAGTTCTTCGCCAATGGTCTGCGGCGCGCGCTGCCCCATATCAATCTGCGGATTAAGACGCTGATACAATTTCGCCAGCGCTTCCGAGAAGGTCAGACGGTTGCTGTTAAACAGATCCTGATGCTGCTCGTGCTGTTCAGAGAGCACATCCAGCAGCATGGCGTGCGTTTCACGCACGTTCACGTTCAGACGTACGCTGTTCACCTGACCAAACGATACGTTCTGCAACCCCTGGTTGAGCATACGGATACGGTTCTGCTCGCGCTGAATGGTTTTGCGAATGATGTTCGCCACGCTGCGGGAACTGATCGCCAGTTTCTGTTCGCGGGAGGTTAACTCCTCGGTCAGTCGGCTAAGTTCGATTTCCATCTGCTCGATGGCTTCCACCGGATCATCGGTACGAATAATATCCTGACGAATACGTTCACGCAGATGCTGATAAACCGCCACGAAGAACTGAATTTTACGTTCCGGACGTTTTGGATCTTCCGACATGCGCAGCACGTCGCGCAGATGTTCGTTATCCGCCACCGCCAGACGCAGCGCACCCAATGCCTTATCCGACATAGAGCGCAAATCATCAGCGGAGAGATAAGCCAGCTCGCGACGGTGTAAGCGCCGTTCAACGCCGTTATCTTTCACCATGCGCATCACTGCACACCAGCCCGCTTTGGCGGTCACTACCTGCTCGCGCATCTCAAAGTAATCCCGCTCCAGCTTGCGCAGTTTGCGGGTCAGATTGTCCATCTCCGCTTCGCAGAAAGTCAGTGCTTTTTCCAGCTGGTTGCGGCGGGACCGGTTATTACTCAGTTGCGCATGCAGCTCGTCACGGCGAATTCGCGCCCGCTCTTCTGCCCCGCTATCGGCGCGCACGCCGATATCCTGCAATTCACGTTGCAGATCGTTGAGTAGCTCTTTTTTGGTGTCGTAAGAACTTTTCAGCGAAGCCAGCACCTGGTTGTACTGACTCAACTGCGCTGCGTGACCACGCAACGCTTCACGAGCGCGAGTACGCTCCGCTTCCGCCTGTTCCAGACGTTCACGCAGCTTTTCGTTGAGATCGCTATTACCGCTCAGCATTTCTGCCGAGTCAGAATAGCTAAAGTGCGCACGACGCTGCACCACTTCCGTCAGGGCAAACGCCTGCTGACGGGCATCGCGCTGCATCTGCTGAGAGTACGCGTAATCTTCTTTTAGCTGTTCGAACTGTTCCGGGTTGCTCTGCAATACCGAAACGATCGGTTCCAGTTTCGCCAGTTGATTGCCAAACTGCTGAACAAAACGCGCGGCTTCCTGGGCTTCATCCAGACGTTCGCGGATTTCATCGACGCGATCCGCCAGGCTGTCATCAGCCAACAGGTTGAGACGCGGCAGAATGCGGTTCAGCGCCGTAACGCCTTCTTTCGCCTGCTCAAACTGAATACGCTGCTGCTGGTTATCATTTTCATGATTACTCAACGCCCGCTCCAGTTCGACGCGACGGCTGTTCAGTTGACGGATTTCTGCTTCCGGGTCAGACTCAAACGCAACCGCCAGATGACTGCCGATAAAGCGGCTGAACGCCTGATGCAGACGCTGAGTTTTCTGTACATCAAAGGAGAGCGTGGCGAAGCGTTCGGAAAGCACTTCACGCTCGGCATGGAGGCTTTCAATACGGCTTTCACGCGCAGCACGACCAAACAGCGGCACTTCCGGGAAACGTGAATAACGCCACTGACGATCGGCGATTTTCACCACTACCGCTTTTTCCAGCTCATCAACGCTGAACACGCTGTCATCGAATGACTGCGGATCCCCTTCGATCAAATAGAGATCTTCCGGGCAATCGGTCAAGCCTTCCAGGTGTTCAGTTACCTGTGACAGATCTGGCACCACGATGGCGTGGCGTGACGGGCCATACAGCGCTGAGAAGTACGGCGCATCTTCCAGGCTAACGTCGTCATAAATTTCTGACAGCAGCACGCCGCCAAAACGCTCCGCCAGCGCGTTCAGACGCTGATCTTCAGAGCCGCCAGGCTGGCTTAAACGTTCGATCTCTTCATCGACAGCGTTTTTGCGCGCGCCCACTTCATCGCGTTCAACAATCGCCTCTCGCTCACGCTCCAGCAACTGTTGCAGATATTCGGTGACGTCCTGGCTGGAGGTAAACTCTTCACCGCACTGCTCGCTCAACTGGTTGAGACTGTTTTGCGCTGCCAGCCAAACCGGCGCACGCTGCATCAAACTCTGAATGCGAGACTGCAGCTGTTCCTGTTCCTGGCGCAGTGCCATGCGCTCTTCACGGGCGTTAGACACGCTATCGGAAAGAGAGGCAATGCGCGCTTCCAGCTCCTGATGCAGAGCTTCCAGTTCATCAATATCAAAATTCTTGCCCTGACGTTTGCAGAAGTCTGCCAGCAGGCGTTCGGCTTCTTGCTGCTCGCGCAGACGCTGTTCCAGTTCACTTAAGCGCATCCGCAACGGTTGAACCTGCTCTGCCAGGTGACGCTGATCGACCCCTTCGCGCAATAGTTCGCGAGCGACATCCCACGCCTCGTTACGCGCCAGCGGGCCGTTGATTGCCACCACCAGCTGATAAGCCTGCTCAAACTGGCTGTGCGCGGTTTGCGCCATGCTCATTTTCTGCTCAAGAGAGAGCATTTTTTCAGTCGCTTCCAGCTCTTTCGCCTGGAAGGTTTCCAGCCATTCGGCGGCGCAGTCGGCGGTTAAGTCCGGCAGATGGCACAGTTCTTTGGCACGATTAAGCGCAGCAATCGCCTGGTTATACTGGATCGCGCGCGTTTGCTGGACGTCCAGCGCCTGCTGGTAGTCAGCAAGCTGGCTTTTCAGCTCGTCCACTTCCAGTTCGGCAGCTTCCGCACGAGCCTCATTCTCTTCCTGGCGTTCGATGGCTTCTGCCACCACTTCATTTTGCTCTTCCAGACGGATCTGCAGCTCATCGAGATCCGCTTCGTAGCGTTCGATCTTCTCCTGCTGACGCAGTGCGGTTTGCACCAGGTTCAGGTGATCACTGGCCGCCTGATAATCCGCTTCCAGATCGCCTTCGGCACCGTTGTGCTCTGCCAGCTCACGCGCCATATCGACGTGTTTGTACTGCTCAGCCGCCAGTTGCTGACGCGAAGTATGTAGCTCGCGACGAAACTCCAGGGCTTTGTCGAGATGGACACGGCGCTCGTTGGCGTGACGCATGTAGTCCGCCGCCACGTAGTTGGTGGCTTCGCTGATCAGATGCTTAAACAGGTCGCGGTCCGACTGGGTGACACGAATCGCTTCCAGCGTCATACGGTTTTCACGCAGCGCCGCTTCCATGTCCTGGAACGCTTTACGCACGCCGCTGTTTTCTGGCAACAGGTAGTCGCGCAGAGAACGGGTAATGGCACTGGAGATCCCGCCATACAGCGAAGCTTCGATCAGACGATAGAATTTGCTACGGTCAGATGCGGAGCGCAGACGACGCGCGATGATGCCCAGATCGAACATCAGCGAGTGGTAATCAGTAATGGAGTTGAACTGTTTAAACTGCACGCCTTCCATCGCCTCGAGCTTGTCTTTCAGCTCGTTAAGCGGCAGCACGCGCGCCTGGCGTTCGTTCAGGGTTTCGGTCACCAGCTGTGTCGGCTGCACCGACATCGGCAGTCCCTGAATGGCAAACGGCTTGATATCCACTTTACGATCGCGTCCGGCAACCTGTTGCAGACGCACACCGACCACCACGCGCTGGTGGCGCGAGTTAATGGTGTCGAGCATCGAATAACAGACACCCGCTTTCAGCTTACCGTGCAGACCTTTATCGCGCGAACCGCTGGTGGCCCCGGCTTCCGTAGTGTTACGGAAATGCAGCAGGGTCAGGTCGGGGATCAGCGCCGTAACGAACGCCGCCATGGTGGTGGATTTACCCGCCCCGTTACCGCCAGAAAGCGTCGTGACCAGCTCGTCAAGGTCAAAAGTTCGGGCAAAAAAGCCGTTCCAGTTAATCAGCGTCAGTGAGCGAAATTTACCGCGTTCAATCATTATTCTTCCTCTCCGCTATCTGGCTGATTCTCTTCGGTTTCATCGTTGAGTTGCAGATGATTTTCAATCGGCATTGCTTCGCCATCACGAATCAGGCGACGCTGTGCTTCACGGGGATCGTCGCCAGCACGCACATCGGCTCCGAAGCGGAACACCGATTCGGTAATGCGAAACTTGCTGCTGTCGTGGCCCATAAACCACACCATGCCTAAACGACGCAGACGGTTGAGCGAAGAACGTACTTTCTCCTGCAACTTCTGACGGTCAACGTCTGAACCGGTTGAACGGTTGTTCACCAGTTTCAGCAGTTTTGCTTCATCGGCCAGGGTGAGCAGTTCGTCGTACAGTTCCTGCTGGGTGAAAATCCCCTCATTCGCCAGCCGTTCCGGGCTGAGATAGAGATAACAGAGGATTTTCCCGACCATCATATCCAGTTCCGACAAGACGGAACGCGGGATAAGAGTGGTGGAACGTGGGCGTAAATAGAAGAACCCTTCCGGTGCGCGAATAAGCTCAACGTTATAACGCGCGTAAAACTCTTCCAGATATTCCTGAAAATCCATCAGGAATGCATGATTATCCAGTTCGTCGAGGCCAATATGGCGGCCTGAACGTAAGGCGCTGTCCAGCGCCGGAAATAACGGATTCGCCAGCGCCTGCGCCAGCTTAACCGGCATCACTTGTTCAATATTTGTCGATGACATGCGCCTGTACCTTGGCTCCGTAATCATTAATCGGCTGCCATTTCGCTGGCAGTCCGGTGAAATCTGCTTGCGCTACGCCAAGACGTACCGCCTGATCAATAACAATGCGCGCAACGTCAAAGTGACGTGCACGCGGATACTGTGACAGATATTCGCGTACCACCAGACCAAGATCCAGCGGCACTTGTCTGGTTTTGTACACGGCAAGTTGTTCTTCGATGATCGCCGCCAGCTGTTCGCGGATCTCGTTAAACTCTTCGTATTCCAGATCCTCAGGAAGTTCCCCAGTCACTTCTTCATCGCGCAGTGCCATCTCTTCGTCACGCATATCCAGCAGACGATCGGCATTGGCATAAGTTAGCGCCCACGGCTCATCAAAATAGGTTTGTACCGACTGACGTAACCGCTGAGCAAAGACGCGGTTTTTATCCATATCGATCGCGGTACGAATAAATTTGTGTACGTGGCGGTCGTAGCCAATCCACAAGTCGATGGATTGCTGGCCCCAACTGATAATACGATCGAGTTTGCTCTGCAGATCGAACACCAGACGATCGACGAAATGCAGATCGTCATGGGTCATCGTCGCATCCTGAATGCGCAACAGATTAGCCTGCAATTTGTCGCCTGCCGCTTCCAGCGTATCCTGCAATTCACGCAGCGTTCCGGAAGTTTCCGAAAGCAACAATTCACAGCTGGAAATCGCCGCCCGCCAGTCTTTGTTCAGCAACTGGGCGATATCATCCTTCACCTGCTGCTGCTGTTCATCCATCAGACGTTGCGTCAGGTCGATACTGTCGAAAATTTCTGCTACCGAATATTTCAGTGGAGCATAAACATTACGGTGCCAGTGAAATTCATCACCGCCCTCTTCGGCGGCATCTGCTGCGCGTTTGAGCTCACCCGCCACAATCGACAACTGCATAGAAAGGCGCAGCGTAGAAAACTCGCACTGACGAATGTAATAGTCAGTGATGCCGATGCCGAGCGGCGTCAGACGGTAAATTGCGTTCCCTTCCGCCTGCTCGCTGGTAAAGCGGTTCAGCAGACGTTGACGCACCATGTCGTTGATCGCGTTATTGGCGCGCACGCCGATGGTTTCGCTGGTTTGCTCAAACGCATCACTCACATGGCGGAATGCATCCACCAGCTCGCCTTCACTCATCTCACCATCCAGACGCTCGCCGTTCAGCGTGGCAACCGCCAGCAGAAAAGAGAGTCGGTCTACCGGCAGCGAGATGGAGAAGTCATTTTTTCTGGCCCAGGCAACCAGTTCGGGGACTGTCTGGGAAAATTCACTCATACTTTATCCTTGCTCTGCGGTTTGCGCGCGGTGACATGAATATAACGCCCCAGGGTAATATACGGTTCCTGACGGCAATAACGCGTTTCTAATTCAAGTAATGCTTCATAGCAGTCGCGCTGCTGGTGCTTCTCGCGCAGATAATCATGAAACACGCGAACGCCTGTCTTACCCATAATTTGCCAACCAGCTTCTTCCAGCCACAGATAAACCTGCGCCGGGTCGCGTGGATAATCTGGCGAAAGCGTCCGTTTTTTCTTTTTCGGCATTCCCGCCTGCACGTAATCAAAATTCCCGGCGACCATGTTATGCATCAACAAACCATGCGCATTGTAGAACATTAACGACAACACGCCGCCTGGACGCAACACTGACCACAGGGTCTGCAATACACTGCGGGGATCGGCCACCCACTCGAGCACCGCATGGAACAATATCAGATCAACGGGCGTTTCCAAATGCGAAGCAACATCCTGAGCGGCGCAATGTATAAATTGCATGTTGTCGCTCACACCTTTTGCTTCTGCCGCCTGTTTTGCGCGGTCGATCATCTGCGCAGAAAGATCGCATAAAATGACCTGATGCCCACGCTCGGCCATTTTGATTGCGGTCTGCCCTTCTCCACCGCCAGCATCCAGCACACGCAGTTTTTGCGGGCCCATTTCCGCCAGCACGCGATCGAGATCCTGCCACAGAATAGCCTGTCGAAGCTGCCCTTTGGTGGTGCCGTAAATGTTACGGGAAAACTTTTCCGCAATATCATCAAAATTGCGATCCTGCATTGCTTTCTCCACCGGTTGGCTAAGACGTTTTCTGATAAAGACGCTATTTTGTCACAGCCACGGCGAGAATGAACCCGTCTGGTGTAATATCGCTGGCGATCCCTTGCTATATGGTTAAAAAAGGAACCAGAAAGGATGCTTTTTACACTGAAAAAAGTGATTGGCAATATGTTGCTGCCACTTCCGCTGATGTTGTTAATTATTGGCGCTGGCCTGGCGCTGCTGTGGTTTAGCCGTTTTCAAAAAACCGGGAAGATTTTTATTAGCATTGGGTGGCTGGCACTCTTGTTATTGAGTTTGCAACCGGTAGCCGACCGCCTGCTGCGTCCCATCGAAAGCACCTATCCGACATGGAATAATTCGCAAAAAGTGGACTATATCGTGGTGCTCGGAGGTGGTTATACCTGGAACCCGCAGTGGGCACCGAGCTCTAATTTAATCAATAACAGTCTGCCACGCCTGAATGAAGGTATTCGCTTATGGCGCGAAAATCCGGGATCAAAACTGATCTTCACGGGAGGCGTAGCAAAAACCAATACGGTGAGTACAGCGGAAGTAGGTGCCAGAGTTGCGCAATCGCTGGGCGTGCCGCGCGAGCAAATTATCACCCTGGATTTGCCAAAAGATACCGAAGAAGAAGCTGCGGCAGTGAAACAGGCGATTGGTGACGCCCCTTTCCTGCTGGTGACCTCCGCATCACATCTGCCGCGGGCGATGATCTTTTTTCAGCAGGAAGGGTTAAATCCGCTACCAGCCCCGGCGAATCAGTTGGCCATCGACTCGCCGCTTAATCCGTGGGAACGGGCAATCCCTTCTCCGGTCTGGCTGATGCATAGCGATCGTGTTGGCTATGAAACGCTTGGCCGCATCTGGCAGTGGCTGAAAGGTCCGTCAGGCGAGCCACGGCAAGAGTGATTTTGATGCCAGATCGAAGTTGCGCCGACTAAATCGTCCGGTATTAACCAGTTGCGCAACTTCATCCCATAACACATACAACCAACGCCGCCAGATGAACGACTCCGCCACTGGCGCGCGTTGCAGGTAACTCCAGAGCAAATCTTCCGCCAGAGAATTATCCATTAGTCGGAACAGTTCGTATTCTCGCGGTGCCCAAAGCATTAGTCCCGGCCCGACCATCGCCAGTAACTGATCGCTGCGCGAATCTTTCAGCATGCTGCGTAAACAGAAGTTACCGTGAATCAACACACAATTGTCGTTAAAGCCTTCAAATAATGCCGGGAGACATTCGCGAGTGCGAAACAGGATCCGCTTATCCTGCATCGTCAGACCGGTGTTATTGAACTGATTGAGCGTGGTCCATAGCACTTCAACATGTTGCCGGTACCATGAGGGCCAGAAATTTTCCTGAGTATTGTCGACCGCGCCGACGCAACCGCGACTGTCCTGACGGTGCCAGGCCAGTAAGGCTTCAACGATTTGGTCTTTGAGTTGTTCCCAGCGTTCTGGTGTTCGGGCTGGTGCCTCCACCGAAACACCACGCATCCGCTCCAGTAGCAGGACATCGGGGCCGGGGTGTTCTTCATGCGTCATCACACCATAAATAGTCGGCATACGGACAGTCCCACTTCTTGCCAGCATGGTGGTTTTCCATGCCAGTTGTCGGGCTTTTCCGGGCGTACTAAAGCTTCTTGCCATTAACGGCATTGGGTTTCCCTGGCTGTCATACAAAGCCCACAACGCCGTATCCGCTTTTTCATTGACGCACTCAATACGACTGAGTTTTTCGCCCAGTAAATGGCTTAATTCGGCACGCAGCTGTTCCATTCAGATTACCCTCATAAAAGCTACTGCTTTCATAATGAGCGCCAATATAAAAGATGTCACCTGAATGAGATCAATTGTTGAAAAGAAAAATTGAGGAAAATCGTAACGGTACGACACTCCTCCCAAAATTGGCTGAAGTGTCGTGAAGTGAAATTAGCGCATTTCAGCGCGAACGCGCTCAAGATCTTCAGGGGTATCCACACCTGTGCCAGGAACTTCCTGAGCAACAGCAACATGGATTTTTTCGCCGTACCACAGAACACGAAGCTGCTCTAACATTTCGATGTGTTCTAACGGACTTGCCTGCCAGTTGACGTAACGACGGATAAAGCCTGCACGGTAGCCATAAATACCAAGATGACGCAGGAAGTTATCGCCAACGGTTTCAAGGCCTTCTGCAAAACGATCACGATCCCAAGGAATGGTGGCGCGAGAGAAGTACAGTGCATACCCTTCAGCGTCGAGAACCACTTTCACCGCATTCGGGTTAAACGCTTCTTCCGCATTGTGGATTGGCACCGCCAGAGTCGCCATACCCACCTGACGCTGAGCGAGGTTATCAGCAACCTGACGAATGATTGTCGCAGGGATCATCGGTTCATCACCCTGCACATTAACGATCACCGTGTCGTCGCTGAATGCGCATTTTTCGACAACTTCCGCCAGGCGTTCTGTCCCTGACTGGTGATCGGCGCGCGTCATACATACTTCACCGCCAGCGGCTTCAACGGCGCGGGCGACATCCTCATGATCGGTTGCCACGATGATGCGATCGGCACCTGATTCGCGAGCACGTTCAAGAACATGAACAATCATGGGTTTGCCATTAATATCAACCAATGGTTTACCGGGCAGACGCGTTGACGCGTAGCGCGCGGGAATAATGACCACAAAACTCATGATTTACTCTCATCAGCAGTCAGCACGCGGGCTTCCGTTTCCAGCAACACTGGAATGCCATCACGCAGCGGGAAAGCCAGGTTGTCCAGTTTGCAAATAAGTTCTTGTTTTTCTTGGTTATACCAAAGTTTTCCGTTGCAAACCGGGCAGGCAATGATTTCAAGCAGACGATGATCCATAGTTCCTCCAGATGGATCGGGTTATGAATGCATAAATCTTATCATAATCATTTATGCGACGGGGTCTATTTCCCAGCCAGTGCGGCAATCAGTAAAGAGACCTTGCGGGCAGCGTCCTAATGTCACCCGCGTTGCCTGCTGCCAGCTCGCGAAATCAGTAATCGCCTGACGTAACCCTTTTTGCAGCATTGTCGTTGGTTTAATGCCTTCCTGTAACCACAGAGAGATAACTTCAAGGATGCCTGTCTGGCGATGCATTTTGGCATCCATTCGCCCAACTAATTGCCCACGATGTAATAATGGCAGAACAAAATAGCCATACTGGCGTTTCGGCGCTGGGGTATAGCACTCCAGCCGGTAGCTAAAATCAAAAAGCTGCTCTGCGCGTTTGCGATCCCAGACAACAGGATCAAAAGGCGAAAGTACCGCGCTGTGCGTTGCAGTGAGCTTTCCGGCCAGCGCACGCTCGAGTAGCGGCAGCAAATCAGCATGCAGCCAAAGATTGCCCAATTTTTCAACATGCACAGCAATGATTTGCTGCTGTTCAGCCCTCGCTTCGCGCCACGCCGCCAGTGCCGGACGTTTCAGCCGATAGTAATCTGCCAGCCACTGTTCGCGGAATATTCCCAGGCTACGCGCACTGTTATCCAGCATGATGATTTCTGCTTCTGTTTGCGAAACGAGATCGCGCTCATCATCCCAGTCAGGCATGACACGGTGGGTTAAATCATAAACGCGCTGGAAGTTGCGCCGTTCAATCACCATCACCTTTCCGGCAGTAAATAAACCTTCCAGATGCCGTTTATGCGGCTTCCATTCCCACCAGCCGCTTGCACCTTTACGAGGATGCTCAAAATCGGCTGAACGTACCGGCCCCTTATCATGAATATGCTGAATTAACTGTGCAATTTCCGCCTCATGTTCCTGCATCCAGGCGTCTTTGTATTTCCAGCCCATTTTTTCAGGTGCCAGCATGCGGTGGCGAATAAGACGAAAGTCGCTACGCGGCATAAAGCAGGCTTCATGCGCCCAGTATTCCATTAATTCGCCACGCGCCAGAGACTCATCCAGCCACTGGGCAGGATAATTTCCCAGACGACTGAAAAGCACCAGATATGGACTACGGGCAACAATATTGATGGTATCGATTTGCAGCAAGGACATGCGGGAGATCGTTGCCGGAATATCCTCCAACGACGCTTGACGGCGGGGTTTGTTTAACAGGCCTTGTGCGGCAAGGTGAAGATTACGCGCATCAGCAAGGGAGAGGTGCGGCAGCGACATTCATGACTCCATCAATCGAACGCTGCCGCGGCGTAACTAGTTGCCAGAAGCCAGCGAGGTTAGTTGCGTAAGCAGTTTCGCTGGTTCATCACCTGAAAGCTGTGCGTCTACAGGCAAATACCACCAATTTTCTTCTGCAAAGGCCCGGCATTTCACCGCATCTTTTTCAGTCATTACCAGCGTTTGCCCGGCGCTTACCAACGCACTGACATCCGCATAGTTCAAAGACTGATGATCGGCCAGCGGTACACATTTTTCCGGTTGTACGCCACACATCTTCAGCGTGGCAAAAAAGCGCGGCGGATGCCCAATCCCCGCCATCGCCACTACATGTTCAAGCTGAGCAACGTCACAACGCGTACCGGTACGTAAATTCACCGCCTGACCCGGCAGCAGATGCATGGGGATTTCACCGCTGCGAGGGACACCGCCGTTGACGATTACCGCATCAACCGACTTTAAGCGCCCCGCTCGCTCACGCATTGGCCCCGCCGGCAACCACCAGCCATTGCCAAAGCGACGCACACCATCAATAACGACAATTTCCACATCACGCGCCAGACGGTAATGCTGTAAACCGTCGTCGGTTACGATGATCTGCACATCAGGGTGTTGCGCCAGAATGGCTTTTACCGCATCAGAACGAACGGGAGAAACCGCAACAGGCGCATCAGTGCGTTGATAAATCAACACAGGTTCATCACCCGCCTGTGCTGTTGTGGTATCTGCCGACAATAACAGCGGATAAGATTCAGCCTTACCACCATATCCCCGCGATACGACCCCCACGCGAATACCGCGCTGTTGCAACTGTTCCACCAGCCAGACAACGACCGGGGTTTTTCCGTTGCCGCCTGCGGTGAGATTACCAACCACGACAACCGGTACGGGGGCACGCCAGGCGCGCTTCAGTTTTAGTTTATAGCAAAGACGGATCGCGCCACTTACCAGGCCATACAACCAGGAGAGTGGCAGCAATAGCCGCCACAAAGGGGATTCACCAGACCAGATTTTTTCGATCATTGGCCAAACTGCATTTTGTGAAGTTGCGCGTAAACGCCGCGGTGCTCAAGCAAATCGTTATGCGTACCGCGTTCCACAATGACACCATCCTCGACGACCACGATTTCGTCTGCCTTTTCAATGGTAGACAAGCGGTGGGCAATCACCAGAGAGGTACGGTTTTTCTGCAACTCATCCAGTGCCGCCTGAATCGCACGTTCGGATTCGGTATCCAGAGCCGAGGTAGCTTCATCCAGAATCAGAATCGGGCTATCACGCAGCAAGGCTCGAGCGATAGCAATACGCTGACGCTGACCGCCAGAGAGCAGCACGCCGTTTTCACCAATCACTGTATCGAGACCGTTATCCATCTTATTGATGAAGTCCATGGCGTAGGCCATACGCGCCGCTTCTTCAATTTGCTCACGGCTGTACTGTTCAGTCCGTGCGTAAGCAATGTTGTTAGCAACCGTATCGTTAAACAGATGGACATTCTGCGACACCAGAGCAACCTGGTTACGTAACGACGCCAGGGTATACTCGCGCAGATCGTGACCATCCATCAGGATTTCGCCTTCATCAATATCGTAAAAACGAGTGATCAGGCTGGCGATGGTTGATTTACCTGAACCAGAGCGTCCAACCAGAGCAACCGTCTTCCCTGCCGGAATTTTCAGGTTGATGTTACGCAATGCAGGTACGTCACGTCCCGGATAAGTAAAGGTGACATTGCGGAATTCCACGTCGCCAGTCGCACGCTCGATCACGCGCTTACCTTCGTCTTTCTCCTGCTCACTGTCCAGAATGGTAAACAGCGTCTGACAAGCCGCCATACCGCGCTGGAACTGGGCGTTAACGTTGGTCAGTGATTTCAGCGGACGCATCAGTGCAATCATTGAAGAGAAAACAACGGTAATCGTACCGGCAGTCAGGCTATCCATGACACTTGGGAAGCTCGCCGCATACAGAACAAACGCCAGCGCCAAAGAGGCGATCAGCTGAATGATCGGATCAGAGATGGAAGAGGCTGAAACCATTTTCATCCCCTGAAGACGCATTCGGTTGCTGACTTTATCAAAGCGTTTCGTTTCCACTTCCTGACCACCGAAAATCAATACTTCTTTGTGGCCCTTCAGCATTTGTTCTGCGCTGGTGGTCACCTGCCCCATGGTGTTCTGCATGTTTTTACTGATGTTGCGAAAACGCTTCGATACAACGCGAATCGCAATCGAAACAATCGGTGCCAGCACAATCAAAATGATCGACAGTTGCCAACTGTAATAGAACATCATGATGAACAGGCCGATGATCGACGCACCTTCACGCACAACAGTAATCAGTGCGCCGGAAGAAGAAGAAGCAACCTGTTCGGAATCGTAGGTAATACGTGACAACAGCGTACCCGTTGACTGTTTGTCAAAGAATGAAACTGGCATTCCCATCATGTGACCAAACAGGCGGCGACGCATGGTCATTACCACCTTTCCTGATACCCAGGAGATACAGTAGCTGGAGACATAGCTGGTGATACCACGTAAAATCATCAGCCCGATCACCACCAGCGGCATCCACACCAGCACGGAGCGATCTGTTTTACCAAAGCCATCATCAAGAAGTGGCTTAAGGAGCGATAACATGAAGGTATCGCTGGCTGCGTTGAGGATTAACGCTACGCCCGCCACGATCAGACCCGCTTTGAAAGGCGCAATGGTTGGCCACAGTCGGCGGAATGTCTGCCACGTAGAGAGATCTTTGTCGTTATGCATTCAAAAAACCAGCATTTGTTGAAATAGCCGCATATTCTACCCGTTATCCACTGGCACGCCAAACCACTGATGATACCAACGAGGTAAAATTTGCTCCCTGAGGCTGCTAATCCGCCAGCCTTGCGCTGAAAAATTGACCGTTGTTTGACCTTGATGTGGAGTATCAATCCATTGATATCCTTGCAGTTGATAGCGATGCTTAACTTTGTTAGAGGGCAGTCGCCATGCGTTATAGCGCGATGCCGATGCGAGTGCCACTTTTCCATTCACTCGCTGAATTAATGGCAACGATGATGAGGTATTACTGCCATGGTGAGGTACCTGAAGCAATGTTGCCTGCACTTGCTGCCAGTAACGGTTTAGCATCTTTTGTTCAGCGGGGACTTCAATATCACCGGTTAGAAGAATGCTATTCGTCCCGTCATCAACCTTAACCACACAGGAATGGTTATTTCCTTTATCGTTGCTACCTTGTAAAGGCCAGTGCGCGCTGAAACGCAATCCTTGCCATTGCCACGCTTCGCCACGCACACAGGGCTGATGATGTTCCCAGTTTAACGGACTTCTGATCCATAACATCGGCCATATATGCAATATTGAATCCAGCCCTCCCCGGTGATCCAGATGTTCATGGCTCAGAATAACGCCTTCCGGTTCAAGATTATGCCAGTGGAGCCAGGGGATAATCAGTTGTTGCCCACTATCCCCTTCAGGCCAGGCCAGTCCTGTGTCATAGAGAATCGCTTTGCCGTTTCTGGCTATCACCATTGCCAGCCCTTGCCCGACATCAAGCATGTACACCTGCCACTCGTCAGGTCGAGGTTTTTGCCACAGCGGCCAGCACATCAGCAAGCCTCCAGCCACACACATTGCTGGCAACGTTCGCCAGGCGTTTAATCGCCATACCACCAGTAAGAACCATGGGGAAAATGATAGCCATTGCCAACATTCAGCAATGTTGATCCACCCTTCCGGCAAACTCTTTAACCCCCAGAAAAGTAAAGCCAAAGACCGGTCGGCAAGAAACCATAACCCTTGCTCCAGGATTAACGGCCCGCTTAAATGCACAACCATCGCGGCGAGGATCAACGGAACCGTGATAAATGTCACCAAGGGAATTGCTAATAGATTTGCAATAAACGAGGTCAGACTAATGCCATGAAATATGACGATTTGCACGGGCATAAGCAGAAGTGTGATTCCCAGTTGCAGATGGATGAGGGAAACAACTGCACGCAATACCGGCGGCAGTTGCCACTCAGGACAGGGAAACCACTGATACCAAAATATCAATGCCGCGACCGCAGCGGCAGAGAGCCATAAACTTTGCGAGAGAATGGCAACAGGATCCATCAGCAAAATTGCCGCCAGACAACATATCCATACATCCCAGCCACTCCACTGTCGCCCACTTAACTTAAGCATTCCCCACGTAGCAAGCGCCACCATGGTACGCAATGCAGGAGGTTGCATTCCCGTCAACCAGGCATAAAAAGCAGCACAGCAGATTCCGCCAATTAATGGTATTTGCCAGTGGATCCAGCGCCCAGGCAGAAAAATTTGTCCACTGCGAATGAGTCCGGCAGCCAGCAACGCCGCAAAAGCGATGTGCAATCCCGATATCGCCATTAAATGCGCCGTTCCAGTATCGCGCATGATATTTTTGATTTCTTTGGGGACGGATAACCGTTCCCCCATACCTAAACCAAGAATAACCGCATTCCACGGATAGGGTTGCAGCGTTGTTTGTAGTGACGCCAGATACTGTGCACGCAGGCTACAATTCGGTTCAATGACACTTGCCTGCAGAAAACGGCCGGTGAGCGGCTGATGCTGGGCAATGGCATAACGCTGGCTATCAAAGCCGCCATCATTAAGTTGGCCATGAACTGCACGAACTTTGAGTTTCATTGACCATTGTTGTCCAGCACAAACCGCTTGCGGAAGATATTCGCCATACAGCACAAGGCCTGGCGCAGGGAATATACGTCGACCTTGTAGATGAGTAATTTGACCGTAATGAGTGGTCATGCCGTCAGTTGCAGTGATCTCAACAATTGCATCCTGCGTCGCGCCAGTTAAGGTTTCTCCTGCCCACAAAATTTGCTTTGCTGATAATATGCCCCAAACGAAAAACAGCAACGTCAGCGCGATATAACGGACGGTTTTAACAGGGATAAATGCCAGTACGCAGGCGAAGAGAGTCAGAAACGCAAGGGTTAATGTCCCAGGCAATTGGGGCAAAATCAGCAACGGAAAAATTCCGCAAATTATGCATACGCCGACTGTCGTTATTTTCATGCACCCCTCCCTGTTTATGGAAAGTGTGCAACTTTGTTGAGCGGTTGTCTGGTGGGAATTTTGCGTTCCCCGAGGCACATTCAGAAGAATTTAACGAAAGGGTGAAAACTGCTCAAAACTCTGCGAGGCAGCTTCCAGTTCCTGATTAGAGAAATGAAAAAAGCACCCGACAGGTGCTTTTCTCGCGTTCAAGTTTGAGTAAAAACTTAACCGTAAATATTGGCGCGATCGCGCAGTTCTTTACCAGGTTTAAAGTGAGGAACGTATTTTCCTTCCAGTTCTACTTTATCGCCAGTCTTCGGATTACGTCCGGTACGTGGTGCGCGGTAGTGCAAAGAGAAACTGCCGAAACCGCGGATTTCAATACGCTCGCCCTGCGCAAGAGTCGAGGCCATATGCT
This sequence comes from Escherichia sp. SCLE84, assembly GCF_012584495.1. NCBI lineage: Bacteria > Pseudomonadati > Pseudomonadota > Gammaproteobacteria > Enterobacterales > Enterobacteriaceae > Escherichia > Escherichia sp. SCLE84. The sequence continues at coordinate 1,367,009 of NZ_CP051430.1, forward strand.
CCAGCATCTCTTTTACTGCATCTTCAACCGTCTTGGCGGGAATGTGCGATTGCTGGGTGGCAAGTCTTTCTATCAATTCTGACTTGGTCATGATTCCTCCGGTTCCTTAAAGGCAAATTAAGCGGCTGCTGTTGCTGCATTGATTAAGGGCGGCCGTAGCCGCCCTTAGTGCTTGATTACAGGACGAAACCTGCAATCTGTCAAGTAAACTCAACAAACTTCGGAATAAAAATCCCGAAGAGTCAGAGAATTACTCGCCTTTAGCTGCTTTGAAAGCTTCAGCCATTGCGTTGTTGGAGAAGTTTGCATCTTCCTGTTTGTTAACAGTTGCGATTGCATCTTTCTCGTCAGCTTCGTCTTTCGCACGAACAGACAGGCTGATTGCGCGGTTTTTACGATCAACGCCGGTGAATTTAGCTTCAACTTCGTCGCCAACGCTCAGAACCAGGGTAGCGTCTTCAACGCGGTCACGGGATGCTTCAGAAGCACGCAGGTAACCTTCAACGCCGTCAGCCAGTTCTACGGTTGCGCCTTTAGCGTCAACTGCAGTTACTTTACCGGTTACGATAGCGCCTTTCTTGTTCAGAGCAACCCAGTTGTTGAACGGATCTTCTGCGAGCTGTTTAACGCCCAGGGAGATACGTTCACGTTCTGCGTCAACCTGCAGAACAACTGCAGCGATTTCGTCGCCTTTTTTGTATTCACGAACTGCTTCTTCGCCTGCAACGTTCCAGGAGATGTCAGACAGGTGAACCAGGCCGTCGATGCCGCCGTCCAGGCCGATGAAGATACCGAAGTCAGTGATAGACTTGATTTTACCTTCAACACGGTCGCCCTTGTTGTGGGTTTCCGCGAACTGCTGCCACGGGTTAGCTTTGCACTGTTTCAGACCCAGGGAGATACGACGACGTTCTTCGTCGATATCCAGAACCATAACTTCCACTACATCGCCAACGTTAACAACTTTGGACGGGTGGATGTTTTTGTTGGTCCAATCCATTTCGGAAACGTGTACCAGGCCTTCAACGCCTTCTTCGATTTCAACGAAGCAGCCGTAGTCGGTCAGGTTGGTCACGCGACCAGTCAGTTTGGTACCTTCCGGATAACGTTTAGCGATAGCTACCCACGGATCTTCGCCCAGCTGTTTCAGGCCCAGAGATACACGGGTACGTTCGCGGTCGAACTTCAGCACTTTAACAGTGATTTCGTCGCCCACGTTGACGATTTCGCTCGGATGCTTAACGCGTTTCCAGGCCATGTCAGTGATGTGCAGCAGGCCGTCAACGCCGCCCAGATCAACGAATGCACCGTAGTCAGTGAGGTTCTTAACGATACCTTTAACTTCCATGCCTTCCTGCAGGTTTTCCAGCAGCTGATCGCGCTCTGCGCTGTTTTCGGATTCGATAACGGCACGACGAGAAACAACAACGTTGTTGCGCTTCTGATCCAGCTTGATTACTTTGAATTCAAGCTCTTTGCCTTCCAGGTGCAGAGTGTCACGCACCGGACGAACGTCTACCAGAGAACCTGGCAGGAACGCACGAATACCGTTCAGCTCAACAGTGAAGCCGCCCTTAACTTTGCCGTTGATAACACCGGTAACAGTTTCAGCATCTTCGTAAGCTTTTTCCAGCGTGATCCAGGCTTCGTGACGTTTAGCTTTCTCACGGGACAGCAGAGTTTCACCGAAGCCGTCTTCTACTGCGTCCAGAGCAACGTCAACTTCGTCACCTACCTGGATTTCCAGCTCGCCCTGGGCGTTTTTGAACTGCTCAGCCGGGATGGCGGACTCAGATTTCAGACCAGCGTCAACCAGTACTACGTCTTTGTCGATAGCAACAACAACGCCACGAACGATAGAACCCGGGCGGGTTTCGATTTCTTTTAAGGACTCTTCAAAGAGTTGAGCAAAAGATTCAGTCATGTTTAATCTTCAGGTTTATATTTAACGTCCACCTGGCTCCATGCCGGATGGGGTTGTTTAACATACCCGCTGTCATTCCATTGCAACGGGGGTACTGCAAATTCGGTCGCTTATGCGAGAGCCAATTTCTGGCGCGCGTATTGTAGCGCTTTTTCAATCACTTGCTCAATGCTTAAGGTGGTGGAATCCAACACTAAAGCATCGGCTGCCGGAACCAGTGGCGCTACCGCTCGGTTACGATCGCGGTCGTCGCGTTCTTTGATCTCGGCCAAAAGGCGCTCAAAGTTAACACTAAAGCCCTTCTCCTGCAACTGTAGCATGCGGCGATGTGCACGTTCTTCCGAGGAGGCGTCAAGGAAAATTTTCACTGGCGCATCAGGGAATACCACCGTTCCCATGTCGCGGCCATCGGCAATCAGGCCTGGTAATTCGCGAAACGCGCGTTGGCGACGCAATAATGCTTCACGAACGCGTGGGAATGCCGCGACTTGTGAAGCTGCATTCGCCACTTCCTGAGTACGAATTTCGCCGCTGACATCTTCCCCTTCGAGGATCACTTCCAGATTGCCATTGGTTGACACAAAACGTACATCCAGATGGGATGCCAGCGGTACCAGCGCATCTTCTGACGCAACATCAACATGGTGATGTAATGCCGCCAATGCCAGTACGCGATAAATTGCACCCGAATCCAGCAGATGCCATTGCAATGCTTCCGCCATAGCCTTACACAAGGTGCCTTTCCCTGCACCGCTTGGGCCATCAATGGTAATAACCGGGGCAATTGCCGTCATCTTTATCTCCTTAAAACAGGCGTACCGTTAACATAACCGCGCGCATTATACGCGCCGACGCCACAAATCGTTAACGTTGTGTGCAAAAACCAGTTTTGTCTGTATTCAGATGGGGATTTATTGCGCAATTATAGCGGGCTGGCAGAAGACCAGCCCGAAAGATGACAATGATTTACTTACCAGAGGCGATACGATCACGGATGTGTTGCGCACGCTCTGTTGATGGTGGGTGAGAGTCAAACATGGACTGGGTGCGACCGCCATCCAGACTAGCCAGTTTTTCAAAGCTGCCAACCAGCCCCTGGGTGCTGATGCCACGTTTCTTCAACAGATCAAAGGAGAAATCATCTGCTTCGGACTCTTTATCACGGGAGTATTTAGCATTAATAGCGCCTTCTGCGATATCACCCAATTGTGAGCGGGAAAGCTGGGAAGCCACACCGCTGGTAGCTGAAATGGCATCGCGTGCGGCAACGATCGCATAAGAAGCTTTCATTTCAGCCAGCGAGTGACCCAACGCGACGTGGCCCAGTTCATGGCCCAGAACACCTTCAATTTCGTTGTCATTCATCATGTCCATCAGGCCACTGTAGACACGGACACAGCCGTTCGCCATCGCCCATGCGTTGACGTCGCTGGTCATATAAACCTTATAGTTGACCGGCGTGCCATTAATATTGTTACCCAATGCTTTGGCGATTTTTGCCAGACGTTTACCGTACTTGCTGGATTTACTTGCGACTTGATTGCCGCTGTCCATTTCGGCACAGCCCTGATTGGCAATCGCTTTTGCATCGGCATCGCTTAATGTTGCTGCTTTATAGGCATTTAAACCGGAGCTGATAGCCATATTGGTATCAATACCGTGGGTATTTTGACACCCTGTCAGTAATGCTGCAGAGGTCGCAATCGCCAGCAGTAATTTAGTATTCTTCATGTGAATCATCCGTTGATTAATCATATATAAATATTATGTATCAACAACTTACATTGACAAGCGACGCTACCATTAATCAAAATGACTCACAAGGTCCGAAAAAAAACGCCGACATTGTGCCGACGTTTTGATAAAGAAAGATTTGGCTATTTATTGCCCGTTGTTCATTCAGGCTGCCTGGCTAATCCGCGCCAACTGCTCGAAATAATCCGGAAATGTTTTGGCCGTGCATTTGGGATCAAGAATCGTCACTGGTGTATCTGACAACGCCACCAGCGAGAAACACATCGCCATCCGGTGATCATTGTATGTCGCGATCTCGGCAAAGTTCAGTTTTTCCGGAGGAGTGATACGAATGTAATCGTGCCCCTCTTCCACTTCCGCGCCGACTTTACGCAGTTCTGTTGCCATCGCAAACAGGCGATCGGTCTCTTTAACACGCCAGTTATAGATATTGCGCAGCGTGGTGGTGCCTTTTGCAAATAACGCCGCCGTGGCAATGGTCATCGCCGCATCAGGAATATGGTTCATATCCATATCAATAGCGTTCAGTTCACCACGCGTGCAGGAAATATAATCATCGCCCCAGCAAATGGTCGCGCCCATTTTTTCCAGCACATCAGCAAAGCGAATATCACCCTGCATACTGTTACGTCCAATACCGGTCACTTTTACAGTGCCGCCTTTGATTGCTGCTGCTGCCAGAAAGTAAGAAGCCGAAGATGCATCGCCTTCGACCAAATAAGTACCCGGAGACTGATAAGACTGCCCGCCTTTTACGACAAATTGTTGATAGTGCTGATTTTCAATTTCAACACCAAACGTCTTCATCAGATTGAGTGTGATGTCGATATAAGGTTTAGAAACCAGATCGCCTTTAATACGAATCACCGTATCTTCCGGCGCAAGAGGCGCAGTCATTAACAGTGCGGTGAGGAATTGGCTGGAAACGGAGCCATCAACGTCAACGTTGCCGCCAGTAAAGCCGCCCTGTAAACGCAACGGCGGATAATTTTCTTGTTCCAGGTAAGTGATCTTCGCCCCGCCCAGGCGCAGCGCATCCACCAGATGACCAATCGGGCGTTCTTTCATACGCGGCTCACCGGTCAGCACAATATCATTGCTACCCAGACAAAGAGCTGCCGCCAGCGGACGCATTGCCGTTCCGGCGTTACCGAGGAACAACTCCAGGGCACCTTCTGCGTGTAATGGACCGCCGTTACCGATAATTTCGCAACGCGTACGATCGGCTGAAAGCGTATAGCTTACCCCTAACGCTGTTAATGCATTCAGCATATGGCGCACGTCATCGCTATCCAGCAGATTGGTTAATACTGTTTTGCCGTGTGCTAATGCCGCCAGCAATAAAGCGCGGTTAGAAACGCTCTTGGAACCGGGCAGATTAATAGTGCCATCGACACGAGCGATGGGTTGTAACGTCAGGGATTCCATGAACTCAACTCTCTACAACAGAAATAAAAACCCCACAGGCTGGCTGTGGGGATTAAGCAAAATTTCGGCATTAACCGTGACGGCGTTCGAACTCAACCATGAAGTCTGTCAGCGCTTTAACGCCTTCCAGCGGCATGGCGTTATAAATAGAAGCGCGCATTCCGCCGACCACACGGTGACCTTTCAGTGCATGAAGGCCAGCAGCAAAAGACTCTTCAAGGAACAATTTGTCAAGCGCACTGTCCGCCAACTGGAACGGCACGTTCATCCGCGAACGGTTAGCTTTCGCCACGTCATTGCGGTAGAAATCGCTGTTATCAATCACCCCATATAGCAGTTCTGCTTTTTGCTGATTGATTTTATCCATTTCAGCTACACCGCCGTTCGCTTTCAGCCATTTAAAGACCAGACCAGATAGATACCAGGCAAATGTCGGCGGCGTGTTAAACATGGAGCCGTTATCGTTGAGGATGGAATAATCCAGAATCGACGGACACGCGATATTCGCTTTGCCCAGCAAATCTTCACGAACGATGACGATTGTCAGGCCAGCCGGGCCGATATTTTTCTGCGCGCCAGCGTAAATCACGCCATAACGGCTGACGTCAATCGGACGGGAAAGAATGGTTGAAGAGAAGTCGGCGGCGACCACCACATCTTTGCCGAAGTCTGGCGTTTCGTCGATGGCGATACCGTCGATGGTTTCATTCGGGCAGTAATGCATATAAGCAGCATTATCAGAGAGTTGCCATTCACGCATTGGCTTAACCGCGCGCAGACCATCAACAGTCACTTTGGCGTCAAAGACATTAGGCGTGCAGTATTTTTTCGCTTCTTTAATGGCACTTGCCGCCCAGTAACCGGCATCAACATAATCTGCGGTGGTTTTATCACCGAGAATATTCAGCGGTACCGCAGCAAACTGACCGCGACCACCGCCATGGCAGAATAATACCTTGTAGTTGGAGGGGACATTAAGAAGATCGCGAAAATCCTTCTCGGCTTCCTCTGCAACCTGAATGAACTCTTTGCCACGGTGACTCACTTCCATCACCGACGTACCAAGACCGTTCCAGTCGCGCAGTTCCTGTTGAGCCTGTTTAAGCACCTCTGCCGGTAGCATTGCCGGACCAGAACTAAAATTGAAGATTTGAGCCATTTCCCCTCACCACGTTGCGTTGCTATTAACCCGCGGTCAATCGATTGCGACCACAGGTAATACATTATTCCTGTGGCTATCGGTTTTATCATTCAGTGACACACATCGCAATGAGTAAAACCGTTGAGGGCAAAAATGTGGCTTGCATCACACAAAAGAATCTCTCGGATTATTAGCAAAAAGCCGATGTTTTTACTGTCAGGTCACCCGTTTTGCCCGACTTGCCTTCGTCCATTCTGGATTTGCACAGCGCGGACATAATTGTTTTTCCCCCGCTTTCATATGAATGATTTCACTACAACGAATACAGGCATAGTCCGCCGACTCCGGCACCACTTTGTAACGCTGCGTACAATCACTGGGTAAAATAAGTAAACCCGGTTTCACCTTGTCATCTTCAAAGAAATAGACACTGATTTGCCCGTTGGTTTCGAGAATCGCCAGACGTACCTGCCCCAGCTGCTCCACGCCACGCAATCGTAGCTCCATAAAGAACTCAAATTCCGTCATGTTGGAGTTATTGAGTTTCGACCAGGCCAGCTCGCCATCTTCAATAATAACAACCGGCTTACCTTCCAGTAAATCTTCCAGTTTTTCACTGTGCGCCATCAACCACATTACCAGGCGGTATAACAACGCCAGAGTGATAAAGACGATAAGTACCGGCACCATCGGCACATCATCATAAAACGCCACATCTCCCGCCGCTGAACCCAGCGTGAGAATGATTAACACTTCAAACAGCGACATCTGTCGCACACCGCGTCTTCCGGTCATTTTGAGGAACAAAAAAACCAGTACAAAGGTATAAAGACTACGTAGTGCAACTTCGCCAAGGAAATCAAAAGGCACTTTATCAAATGCCATACGGTGGAGATCGAACGCCTTCATTTTTATGCTCTTATCGTGGTTTATCCGCTAAAAGCATAGTCAACAGTTCATCGGCATGGCGGCGGTGATAGCGCCTTTGAGATAAAACCCGTATTATTGCGCGCTTTCCGTACGACTAAAGTGATTTTCATGACGCAAACATTTATCCCCGGCAAAGATGCCGCTCTGGAAGATTCCATCGCTCGCTTCCAGCAAAAACTTTCAGACCTCGGCTTTCAGATTGAAGAGGCCTCCTGGCTGAATCCTGTGCCTAACGTCTGGTCTGTACATATTCGCGACAAAGAGTGCGCACTGTGTTTTACCAACGGTAAAGGCGCAACCAAAAAAGCGGCGCTGGCTTCTGCACTTGGTGAATATTTCGAGCGTCTCTCAACCAACTACTTTTTTGCTGATTTCTGGCTGGGCGAAACCATCGCCAACGGTCCGTTCGTGCATTATCCCAACGAAAAATGGTTCCCACTGATCGAAAATGACGATGTGCCAGAAGGACTACTCGATGACCGTCTGCGCGCGTTTTATGATCCGGAGAATGAACTGACCGGCAGCATGCTGATTGACCTACAATCCGGTAACGAAGATCGTGGTATTTGCGGCCTGCCGTTTACGCGTCAGTCCGACAATCAGACCGTTTATATTCCGATGAATATCATTGGTAACCTGTACGTCTCCAACGGTATGTCCGCAGGTAATACCCGCAACGAAGCACGCGTTCAGGGATTGTCTGAAGTTTTCGAACGCTACGTGAAAAACCGCATTATTGCTGAAAGCATCAGCCTGCCAGAGATCCCGGCAGACGTGCTGGCGCGTTACCCAGCAGTAGTTGAAGCCATCGAAACGCTGGAAGCGGAGGGTTTCCCAATCTTCGCTTATGACGGTTCGCTTGGCGGCCAGTATCCGGTGATTTGCGTGGTACTGTTCAATCCTGCTAACGGTACCTGCTTTGCCTCTTTCGGTGCGCATCCTGATTTTGGCGTAGCACTGGAACGTACCGTGACCGAGCTGCTGCAAGGTCGTGGCCTGAAAGATTTGGATGTGTTTACTCCGCCAACCTTCGATGATGAAGAAGTCGCTGAACATACCAACCTCGAAACGCACTTTATCGATTCCAGCGGTTTAATCTCCTGGGACCTGTTCAAGCAGGATGCCGATTATCCGTTTGTGGACTGGAATTTCTCCGGCACCACGGAAGAAGAGTTCGCCACGCTGATGGCTATCTTCAAAAAGGAAGATAAAGAAGTTTATATTGCCGATTACGAGCATCTGGGTGTCTACGCTTGCCGCATTATCGTGCCTGGCATGTCCGATATTTATCCGGCTGAAGATCTGTGGCTCGCGAATAACAGTATGGGCAGCCATTTACGTGAAACGATTCTTTCGCTACCAGGCAGCGAGTGGGAAAAAGAAGATTACCTGAACCTCATCGAGCAACTGGATGAAGAAGGTTTTGATGACTTTACCCGCGTGCGTGAGCTGTTGGGTCTGGCGACCGGGTCGGATAACGGTTGGTACACCCTGCGTATCGGTGAATTAAAAGCCATGCTGGCGCTGGCTGGTGGCGATCTGGAACAGGCTCTGGTCTGGACCGAATGGACGATGGAGTTTAACTCATCAGTATTTAGTCCGGAACGCGCCAACTATTATCGCTGCCTGCAAACGTTGTTATTACTGGCACAGGAAGAAGATCGCCAGCCGCTGCAATATCTGAATGCGTTTGTTCGCATGTACGGCGCAGATGCCGTAGAAGCCGCCAGTGCGGCAATGAGCGGCGAAGCGGCGTTTTACGGCCTGCAACCGGTAGATAGCGATCTGCACGCGTTTGCTGCACATCAGTCGTTGTTGAAGGCCTACGAAAAGCTGCAGCGCGCCAAAGCAGCATTCTGGGCAAAATAAAATCAAATAGCCTACGCAATGTAGGCTTAATGATTAGTCTGAGTTATATTACGGGGCGTTTTTTTAATGCCCCGCTTTACATATATTTGCATTAATAAAATAATTGTAATTATAAGGTTAAATATCGGTAATTTGTATTTAATAAATACGATCGATATTGTTACTTTATTCGCCTGATGCTCCCTTTTAATTAACTGTTTTAGCGGAGGATGCGGAAAAAATTCAACTCATTTGTTAATTTTTAAAATTTATTTTTATTTGGATAATCAAATATTTACTCCGTATTTGCATAAAAACCATGCGAGTTACGGGCCTATAAGCCAGGCGAGATATGATCTATATCAATTTCTCATCTATAATGCTTTGTTAGTATCTCGTCGCCGACTTAATAAAGAGAGAGTTAGTGTGAAAGCTGACAACCCTTTTGATCTTTTACTTCCTGCTGCAATGGCCAAAGTGGCCGAAGAGGCGGGTGTCTATAAAGCAACGAAACATCCGCTTAAGACTTTCTATCTGGCGATTACCGCCGGTGTTTTCATCTCAATCGCATTCGTCTTCTATATCACAGCAACCACTGGCACAGGCACAATGCCCTTCGGCATGGCAAAACTGGTTGGCGGCATTTGCTTCTCTCTGGGGCTGATTCTTTGTGTTGTCTGCGGAGCCGATCTCTTTACTTCCACCGTGTTGATTGTTGTTGCTAAGGCGAGTGGGCGCATCACCTGGGGTCAGTTGGCGAAAAACTGGCTAAATGTCTATTTTGGCAACCTGGTCGGCGCACTGCTGTTTGTACTTTTAATGTGGCTTTCCGGCGAGTATATGACCGCAAATGGTCAATGGGGACTAAACGTCCTACAAACCGCCGACCACAAAGTGCACCATACTTTTATTGAGGCCGTCTGTCTTGGTATCCTGGCAAACCTGATGGTATGTCTGGCAGTATGGATGAGTTATTCTGGCCGCAGCCTGATGGACAAAGCGTTCATTATGGTGCTGCCGGTCGCGATGTTTGTTGCCAGCGGTTTTGAGCACAGTATCGCAAACATGTTTATGATCCCGATGGGTATTGTAATCCGCGACTTCGCATCCCCGGAATTTTGGACCGCAGTCGGTTCTGCACCGGAAAATTTTTCTCACCTGACCGTGATGAATTTCATCACTGATAACCTGATTCCGGTTACGATCGGCAACATTATCGGTGGTGGTTTGTTGGTTGGGTTGACATACTGGGTCATTTACCTGCGTGAAAACGACCACCATTAATGGTTGTCGAAGTACGCAGTAAATAAAAAATCCACTTAAGAAGGTAGGTGTTACATGTCCGAGCTTAATGAAAAGTTAGCCACAGCCTGGGAAGGTTTTACCAAAGGTGACTGGCAGAATGAAGTAAACGTCCGTGACTTCATTCAGAAAAACTACACTCCGTACGAGGGTGACGAGTCCTTCCTGGCTGGCGCTACTGAAGCGACCACCACCCTGTGGGACAAAGTAATGGAAGGCGTTAAACTGGAAAACCGCACTCACGCGCCAGTTGACTTTGACACCGCTGTTGCTTCCACCATCACCTCTCACGACGCTGGCTACATCAACAAGCAGCTTGAGAAAATCGTTGGTCTGCAGACTGAAGCTCCGCTGAAACGTGCTCTTATCCCGTTCGGTGGTATCAAAATGATCGAAGGTTCCTGCAAAGCGTACAACCGCGAACTGGATCCGATGATCAAAAAAATCTTCACTGAATACCGTAAAACTCACAACCAGGGCGTGTTCGACGTTTACACTCCGGACATCCTGCGTTGCCGTAAATCTGGTGTTCTGACCGGTCTGCCAGATGCATATGGCCGTGGCCGTATCATCGGTGACTACCGTCGCGTTGCGCTGTACGGTATCGACTACCTGATGAAAGACAAACTGGCACAGTTCACTTCTCTGCAGGCTGATCTGGAAAACGGCGTAAACCTGGAACAGACTATCCGTCTGCGCGAAGAAATCGCTGAACAGCACCGCGCTCTGGGTCAGATGAAAGAAATGGCTGCGAAATACGGCTACGACATCTCTGGTCCGGCTACCAACGCTCAGGAAGCTATCCAGTGGACTTACTTCGGCTACCTGGCTGCTGTTAAGTCTCAGAACGGTGCTGCAATGTCCTTCGGTCGTACCTCCACCTTCCTGGATGTGTACATCGAACGTGACCTGAAAGCTGGCAAGATCACCGAACAAGAAGCGCAGGAAATGGTTGACCACTTGGTCATGAAACTGCGTATGGTTCGCTTCCTGCGTACTCCGGAGTACGATGAACTGTTCTCTGGCGACCCGATCTGGGCAACCGAATCTATCGGTGGTATGGGCCTCGACGGTCGTACCCTGGTTACCAAAAACAGCTTCCGTTTCCTGAACACCCTGTACACCATGGGTCCGTCTCCGGAACCGAACATGACCATTCTGTGGTCTGAAAAACTGCCGCTGAACTTCAAGAAATTCGCCGCTAAAGTGTCCATCGACACCTCTTCTCTGCAGTATGAGAACGATGACCTGATGCGTCCGGACTTCAACAACGATGACTACGCTATTGCTTGCTGCGTAAGCCCGATGATCGTTGGTAAACAAATGCAGTTCTTCGGTGCGCGTGCAAACCTGGCGAAAACCATGCTGTACGCAATCAACGGCGGCGTTGACGAAAAACTGAAAATGCAGGTTGGTCCGAAGTCTGAACCGATCAAAGGCGATGTCCTGAACTATGATGAAGTGATGGAGCGCATGGATCACTTCATGGACTGGCTGGCTAAACAGTACATCACTGCACTGAACATCATCCACTACATGCACGACAAGTACAGCTACGAAGCCTCTCTGATGGCGCTGCACGACCGTGACGTTATCCGCACCATGGCGTGTGGTATCGCTGGTCTGTCCGTTGCTGCTGACTCCCTGTCTGCAATCAAATATGCGAAAGTTAAACCGATTCGTGACGAAGACGGTCTGGCTATCGACTTCGAAATCGAAGGCGAATACCCGCAGTTTGGTAACAATGATCCGCGTGTAGATGACCTGGCTGTTGACCTGGTAGAACGTTTCATGAAGAAAATTCAGAAACTGCACACCTACCGTGACGCTATCCCGACTCAGTCTGTTCTGACCATCACTTCTAACGTTGTGTATGGTAAGAAAACTGGTAACACCCCAGACGGTCGTCGTGCTGGCGCGCCGTTCGGACCGGGTGCTAACCCGATGCACGGTCGTGACCAGAAAGGTGCTGTAGCGTCTCTGACTTCCGTTGCTAAACTACCGTTTGCTTACGCTAAAGATGGTATCTCCTACACCTTCTCTATCGTTCCGAACGCACTGGGTAAAGACGACGAAGTTCGTAAGACCAACCTGGCTGGTCTGATGGATGGTTACTTCCACCACGAAGCATCCATCGAAGGTGGTCAGCACCTGAACGTTAACGTGATGAACCGTGAAATGCTGCTCGACGCGATGGAAAACCCGGAAAAATATCCGCAGCTGACCATCCGTGTATCTGGCTACGCAGTACGTTTCAACTCGCTGACTAAAGAACAGCAGCAGGACGTTATTACTCGTACCTTCACTCAATCTATGTAATTAGATTTGACTGAAATCGTACAGTAAAAAGCGTACAATAAAGGCTCCACGAAAGTGGGGCCTTTTTTAGCACGAGAGCCTTTTTTGTCAGCTATCTATACTTTAAGGTGACTGCCAAAACAGACTCGACGTAGCCTTCGAGCTGCGCACCAACACGGCCTCAGATGGGCCACATCTGGAGAAACACCGCAATGTCAGTTATTGGTCGCATTCACTCCTTTGAATCCTGTGGAACCGTAGACGGCCCAGGTATTCGCTTTATCACCTTTTTCCAGGGCTGCCTGATGCGCTGCCTGTATTGTCATAACCGCGACACCTGGGATACGCATGGCGGTAAAGAAGTTACCGTTGAAGATTTAATGAAAGAGGTGGTGACCTATCGCCACTTTATGAACGCTTCCGGCGGCGGCGTTACCGCATCCGGCGGTGAGGCAATCCTACAAGCTGAGTTTGTTCGTGACTGGTTCCGCGCCTGCAAAAAAGAAGGCATTCATACCTGTCTGGACACCAACGGTTTTGTTCGTCGTTACGATCCGGTGATTGATGAACTGCTGGAAGTAACCGACCTGGTAATGCTCGATCTCAAACAGATGAACGACGAGATCCACCAAAATCTGGTTGGAGTTTCCAACCACCGCACGCTGGAGTTCGCCAAATATCTGGCGAACAAAAATGTGAAGGTGTGGATCCGCTACGTTGTTGTCCCAGGCTGGTCTGACGATGACGATTCAGCGCATCGCCTCGGTGAATTTACCCGTGATATGGGCAACGTTGAGAAAATCGAACTCCTCCCCTACCACGAGCTGGGCAAACACAAATGGGTGGCAATGGGTGAAGAGTACAAACTCGACGGTGTTAAACCACCTAAGAAAGAGACCATGGAACGCGTGAAAGGCATTCTTGAGCAGTACGGTCATAAGGTAATGTTCTAATTTCCCCGTAAAGCGGCAACTTTATTGAGTTGCCGCTTTTTTATTCCGCGCTTCATTCTGCTACAGCGTTTTTAACACATCTTATAGTGCATCTACCATATCCCGTACCTGAGATAATAACGACTGATAATAGCTCGCGTGAAGTTCTTCCCCATCGAATACCACTGTATTACACAAGAAAGTGACATCGGCATCTTCAATACCAAGATAACTGCACATATTTTTTAAATAATCGCTTATATTTTTTTCCCAGCCCATCTGGACAAATGATTCTTTGTCTCCTCCAACCAGCGCCACCCAACGAACTTTATTGAATGGTAATTTGTGCCCATCTCCATAAGCCAGCCCATTATTCCATACTCTGTCAATATATCCTTTTAGCATTGCCGGGAAGCTGTACCACCAGAGAGGAAAAACCACCACTAACGTGTCATGCTCAAGCAGCTCTGAATAAAGCTGATGAACCTCTGGAGAATAACGTTTATCCATATTCTTCCAGTCTGGTTCATCTTCCGACGTCATCACCGGGTTGAAATTACGCCGATATAAATCGAGTTCCGTCACCTGTATTTTCCGCTCCATTGCCCGCTGATGGATCGCATCAGCAATATGTGCGGTCAATGAATCATGACGAGGATGGGCCCATACCAAATAAATACGTTCAGACTGCATAATTTTACCTCCACGTTAAGTTCTGGAGCGCACTTTACGCAGGCGGCATAATCCTGTAAACGTGATGATTCAGGATGAGTTAATGAAGGATTTTCACTAATGCGGATGAATATGTCTGACTTTGCCACTTTCTTTGCCGTGGCCCGTAATCAAAGCTTTCGTGCAGCGGGCGATGAATTAGGCTTATCCTCGTCCGCCATTAGCCATAGTATTAAAACACTGGAACAACGTCTTAAAATTCGCTTATTCAATCGGACAACCCGAAGCGTATCGTTAACGGAAGCGGGTTCTAATCTCTATGAACGATTGCGCCCAGCTTTCGACGAAATTCAGATCATGTTAGATGAGATGAATGATTTTCGTCTGACACCGACAGGAACGCTCAAAATCAATGCCGCCCGGGTAGCTGCACGTATATTTTTAATGCCTTTACTGGTTGGTTTCACACGTGAATATCCTGATATTAAAGTCGAGCTCACAACTGACGATTCTCTTGTCGATATCGTCCAACAGGGCTTTGACGCTGGCGTTCGACTTAGTGGCATCGTCGAAAAAGATATGATCAGCGTGGCGATCGGCCCACCAGTGAAATTATGTGTAGCAGCAACGCCAGAGTACTTTGCAAGATATGGCAAACCCCGCCATCCTCATGATCTGCTTAATCATCAATGTGTTGTTTTTCGTTATCCCAGCGGCAAACCTTTCCACTGGCAATTTGCAAAGGAGCTGGAAATTGCTGTCGCAGGAAATATCATTCTGGATGATGTTGATGCTGAACTGGAGGCCGTTTTGATGGGTGCTGGTATCGGGTATCTGCTCTATGAACAGATCAAGGAGTACCTTGATACTGGTCGTTTAGAATGTGTACTGGAAGACTGGAGCACAGAGCGTTCAGGCTTCCAGATCTATTATCCAAACCGCCAGTATATGTCCTGCGGCTTGCGCGCATTTCTCGATTATGTAAAAACGGGTCAGATCTGCCAGAGTCAGCGTCACCGACCACAATAATTATTTACTATTCGCTTTACGCGCCAGCAGCGGGAATATCAGTCCTAATCCTACCAGCACAAACGGCGTTGCAACATTCAGCGCCAACTGGAAGGTCCACTCTGCAGTGAAGGCTTCCATTTTCGGGAAGATCCCCGTCAAGCAGGCAAAGGCGGTAAAGGCAAAACACCAAATCCCGACGGTCATTGCCAGAGGCTTATTACGAATAAAGACATATTCTGGTTTATATTTCTGCGCCAGGCGAACGACTGCAATAAATGCAACAAATACCCATAAATAACGCAGCGGCATCACTACCGAGTTAAGATTCAACAGCCATTTATAGAGATTGTTCATATCACCGATGCCGAGAGTCGGCAGCATAATCAGAATTGCCACCAGCACCAGGGTCAGAAAATAGCCATTAACGGGCGTACCAGAAGCGTTGGTACGACATAAACTGGCTGGAATATATTTGCTGTCAGCATCACCTAATAGCACTTTAAGCGGGGCATCAATCGAGAATACCAGCGCAGCTACTTGTCCCAGGGTATTCGCAATGGCGTAAATCACCATTAAAGTATTACCCATGTTGTAATACTCGCCCAGCTTCTGAAAGGCGTAATATTGACCGTTAGTCATTAAGTCATCCGGGATATTACGCGAGTCAAACATCATCCCCATCGCCAGTGAGCCCAGAATGGCACAAACCGCAACCATCACCGCCAGGCATAGCATCCCTTTTGGAAATTCTTTTCCTGGGTTGCGCGTTTGATTAACGTAAGGAGAAATCTTCTCTGCTCCGCCAACCGCGAAAACCAGCATTGAAATAGTGGTAATGTAGGTAAAGTCGATATGAGGAATGAACGTTTCCCAGGTAATGTTTGTGGTCGCAATATGCACTTCAGTAATCGCAGGCGCGGTTACCGCCATCGCCACATACAGGAGCGACATAACAAACATCGCAATCCCTGCCACAGAACCGACGATTTTCAGCGATTTCATACCGCGTGAAGCAACCCACATAAAGAAGATAAACAGCACCAGCGTTAACCCCTGTAACGCTACGACTGAATATTCTTTGATTAGCGAACCGTCGCCTTTCATCGCCCAACCGAGCGCAATCAGAATTGCCTGGGGTTTTTGTGCCAGATAGGGAATATGCACCACCCAGTAGGTCCACGCGGCGAGATAAGCCAGTCCGGGTCCCATCGTGTGTTTAATCCAGGTACTGACCCCGCCCTTCCCATCTTTGAAGGTCGAGCCTAACTGACCAACAATTAGCGCATAAGGTGTGAAATAGAGTGCAAAGATAAACACCCATGAAAAAACAACCACCAGCCCCTGGTTGGCATAGTTATTAACAACGTTGCCAAAACCCCAGACAGTGATAAAAGACATCAGCGCAATGTTGTACCATCGCAACTGTTTTTCCTGAACATTCCCAGCCATAGACAAATCCTTCGCCAAAATTAAAGGGGCATCTGTAAAACGAGGGATTATGCGCGGCAAATAAGAAGTGCGGAAATAGCGAAATGCAAAATTATAACCTGCTGCACATTTTATTTTTAAACGAATAAAATTTGGAATAAAGCAAGTCAGATAGAAGAAACAAAAAAGCAGAGTGTGAAACAGTAAGTTCACACTCTGCTTGAATTCATTTACACGTGAGCAACGGGTTTCGGCGTATGACCGGCGTTGCGCAGCAGCATCAGCAAATAGATAAACGATACGCTGGCGATCATGATAAACAATAAATTATCGGAGAAATTCTGCATTAGCATAGCGGTAAATGACGGGCCAAGCAGACTTCCCACAGTATAACTCAACAGTAAGGCCTGGTTCATCGCCACCAGTTGATGATGTTCAACTTTCTCGCAAGCCCATGCCATCGCCACCGGATATAGCGTAAAGCCAGCGGCACCGAGGATGAATAACGCTGGGGCCATCGCCGCCTGGCTAAGCATCGCGATACTGCCGAGAATGACGACAAAGACCTGAACACGCAACACCAGCAGTCGACCAAACTTATCCGCCAGACGTCCAATCGGCCATTGTCCAAGGATACCCGCACTGACCAGTACCGCCATCCAGAAACCAATGCTGGCATTGCTCACCCCTTTGTGATTGAGGTACAGCGGCATCAGGCCATATAGAGATCCCAGAACGATTCCTGAGATAATGCAGCCATTCACGCCAAGCCGCGCCTGACGGAGTTTTAGCATTGACGTAATTGACGTCGAATCATGGTTTTCAGCCTGCTGATTCAGCACACGCGTAAACAACAGCGGTAAGATCCCTGCCAACGTCAAACCTGTAACCCACGGCAATACGGACATCAGCTCGGTTGAAACTTTGCTGACCAGTAACTGGCCTAAAAACGTTCCCACGTAATAAACCATCATATACGCAGCAAGCAAACGCCCACGGTTACGTGACGTCCCACTGCACATCAGCGCGCTCTCAACAACCACCCAAATCATGGCACAGCCGACGCCCGCGACAAAACGCCAAGCCAACCAGCTCCAGAATCCAATCATCAGGCCAAGGCCGGCACAGCCAGCGGCAAAAATGAAGGAGGCCAGATAATAGCTGCGGTTAAAGCCAATGCGCTTAATGACATACCCTGTCAGCAATGTACCGACAAGGTTGCCGGTAAAATAGGATGAGCTGACAACGCCTACCTGCCATGTGGACATGTGTTCCTGGGCGAGCCAAAGCGGCACGAGTGTATTTAACACCGCGATCGCCAGAGTCAACAAAAGCAGGCCAGACAGCAAAAGCATGACAGGCCGGGTATACGTGGACATGAATTAAAACCGTGAGGAAGTTCAAATTTCATGCGCATCATGCCACCGCCAAAAACATTGTCAATGGGTGAAAATACGCGCATATCGCAGCGGCGGTATTATCGATTTATATTACTCATTCATAACGCTAATGCTGAAGAGACGATTAATCTCATCTGATTGTTTTTATTGATCTAACACAAATTTCATACGCTTCGTTCAGTCGAAAAATTTCATGGTCACAGCAAACTCATATTTCCCGTCTATGCTTTCAGAGCAATGCATCGCGTCTGACCGATTTCAGACGTACCACTGACTCTCGAAAGGAGAAGAGGATGACCAAACCGTATGTTCGTCTTGATAAAAATGATGCTGCCGTTTTGCTTGTTGATCACCAGGCTGGTTTACTTTCCCTTGTACGGGATATCGAACCCGATAAGTTTAAAAATAACGTGCTGGCGCTGGGTGACCTGGCTAAGTATTTCAACTTACCAACTATTCTTACCACCAGTTTTGAAACCGGTCCTAACGGTCCATTAGTTCCAGAACTGAAAGCACAATTCCCCGATGCACCTTACATTGCTCGCCCGGGAAATATTAACGCCTGGGATAACGAAGATTTTGTAAAAGCAGTCAAAGCGACAGGTAAAAAACAGTTAATTATTGCCGGTGTGGTAACCGAAGTTTGCGTGGCATTCCCGGCGCTTTCAGCCATTGAAGAAGGGTTTGACGTCTTTGTCGTGACTGACGCGTCAGGGACCTTTAATGAAATTACCCGGCATTCGGCATGGGATCGCATGTCGCAAGCAGGTGCGCAATTGATGACATGGTTCGGCGTGGCGTGCGAGCTGCACCGTGACTGGCGTAATGATATTGAAGGACTGGCGACGTTGTTCTCTAACCATATTCCTGATTATCGTAATTTGATGACCAGTTATGACACGTTAACGAAGAAGAAATAAAAGAGAACCGGGGCCGAAACCCCGGTTGTTACTGATTAGCTTGCGACGGCCATCCCCACGGTCATATGCAAACCATAGAATACGCCGCGACCGATTAATTCCCCTGCCAGAAGCAGAATGAATGAGACGGATAGTAGCGGAACCGCAGGCTGATAACCTTTTAGCTGTGGTGCAATCCACAAGCACAGGGCAACGGCCAAAAGCACGATCCGCCAGGACATCAGCGCACCATAGTCCGGCACCAGCGCTGCGGCCTGCTGCACAGAACTATGAATAGTCGCCAGCTCTGCGCCCTGCATCACTGACACCACGCCACTCACTACCAGTGCCAGTACAGAAATTGCTGGCAGCAGACGCATCGCCCAGCCATCGACGCCAGCCAGACTCAACAACAGGTAACCCAGTAACGGGCCGCCCATAAACATCGTCAGGAAGAAGCCCATCGGCGTCCAGATGCTGTACCAGGTCGGAACGGTATCAATGCTGTTATACACACGCACCATCATCCAGACAAAGATGACGCCAAGAACCATCGTCACTATCAGCCACAGCGTACGCAATGCCGGTGACAGCTTTTTCAGCATTGCCAGCAACCAGCCGATGCCGCCTACGGCAAAAAAGATCGAACCGCTGGCGATTTCGTTACTGAGTGCTGAAGCCCCTACCCGGTTGAGCGAGTTAAAAGCGCGCATTGGTGAACCAAGATGGAGCATAGAGGCGATAAAGCCAATGCCCATCAGCACCCATAAACCAAACATGCAGGCGATAACACGCTGCTGGGCTTCTGCTCGCAGGTCGCCTTTGAGCAGCGCCAAAGCCAGAACGATAAAACCACCTGCTACACATTGCCCGAAGACCGTGAAGATCATCAGCGGCCATTCATGCCATCCACTTCCCATCTCACACCTCCTTCGGGTTTGCCAGATAGCCAGTGGTATCCCCGGTCGGGCGGCTATTGGCATTGGGTTTGATCACAATATTCGGTTTGGTAAAGTGAGCTCGCGGCAACGGCGCAACGGCCGCCAGATCGCCATGTTTTTTACGCAGCTCGTCGATAGGGCCGAAATCCAGCGCCCGCAGCGGACAAGATTCAACACAGATCGGCTTTTTACCCTCCGCAACACGGTCATAACAACCATCGCATTTGGTCATATGGCCTTTCGTTTCGTTATATTGCGGTGCGCCATACGGGCAAGCCATATGGCAGTAGCGGCAGCCAATGCACACATCTTCATCGACCACAACAAAACCATCTTCACGTTTATGCATCGCACCGCTCGGGCAGACTTTAGTACAAGCCGGATCTTCGCAGTGGTTACATGAAATCGACAGATAGTAGGCAAACACGTTCTGGTGCCAGACACCGTTATCTTCCTGCCAGTCGCCGCCAGCATATTCATAAATGCGGCGGAAGCTGACTTCTGGCGTCAAATCTTTGTAGTCTTTACAGGCCAGCTCGCAGGTTTTGCAACCGGTGCAACGGCTGGAATCAATAAAAAATCCATACTGGGTTGTCATCGGTTACTCCTTACACCTTTTCAACCTGAACAAGGTTTGTATGTGACGGATTCCCCTTAGCGAGAGGAGACGGACGTTGAGTGGTCAGTACGTTGATACAACCGCCCTTATCGACACGTTTTGTATCCGGGTCATACCAGGCACCTTCACCCAGTGCGACCACACCCGGCATCATTCGTGGCGTCACTTTCGCCTCAATATGAACCTCACCACGATCGTTAAAGATCCTGACTTTATCGCCGTTGTTGATACCGCGTTTTTGCGCATCAAGCGGGTTGATCCACATTTCCTGACGGCAAGCTGCTTTCAGCACATCAACGTTGCCGTAAGTTGAGTGAACGCGAGATTTATAGTGGAAACCCGTAAGCTGCAGCGGATACTGTTTGTTCAACGGATCCTGATAACTTTCAAAGCCCGGCGTGTAGATCGGCAGTGGATCGATTACATCGCCTTCTGGCAATTCCCAGGTAGCGGCAATGTCAGCCAGCGCCTGCGAATAAATCTCAATTTTGCCCGATGGCGTGGTCAGTGGATTTGCCTGAGGATCTTCACGGAAAGCTTTATAAGCAACGTGGTGCCCTTGTGGGTCGCGCTTTTTAAAGATCCCCTGCTTGCGGAACTCTTCAAACGTTGGCAGTTCAGGAATCGCTTCCCGCGACTGGGCATACAGATGCCGCATCCACTCTTCCTGTGTACGGCCTTCAGTAAACTGTTGCTCAACGCCAAGACGTTTTGCCAGTTCGCTGGTCATTTCATAGATGGTCTTACATTCAAAGCGCGGTTTAATCACCTGATCGTTGAAAATCACGTAAGACATATTCCCGCAGGATGCATCCAGTGCAAAGTCCATCTGTTCGGAAGCGGTGCAGTCAGGCAGCAGGATGTCAGCATATTTCGCCGATGAGGTCATGTGGCAGTCGATAACCACAATCAGCTCGCACTTCTTATCATCCTGAAGGATTTCATGGGTACGGTTGATTTCAGAATGCTGGTTAATCAGGCAGTTACCGGCATAGTTCCAGATCATTTTGATCGGCACATCCAGCTTATCTTTCCCGCGTACACCATCACGCAGCGCTGTCATTTCCGGGCCACGTTCAATGGCATCGGTCCACATAAACATCGAAATGCTGGTCTGGATCGGGTTTTCCAAGGTCGGCATACGGACAAACGGTAAGCTGTATGAACCTTCACGCGCGCCGCTGTTGCCTCCGTTAATACCAACGTTACCGGTCAGAATCGCCAGCATCGAGATAGCACGGGTTGCGATTTCACCGTTAGCGTGACGCTGCGGGCCCCATCCCTGGCTGATAAACGCCGGTTTGGTACTGCCGATTTCACGAGCCAGTTTGATGATTTTGTCTGCCGGAACACCGGTGATTTGTGAGGCCCATTCCGGTGTTTTAGCCACGCCATCTGGCCCTTCACCCAGAATATAAGCTTTATAGTGGCCATTTTTCGGCGCACTGGCTGGCAGGGTTTTCTCATCGTAGCCAACGCAATATTTATCGAGGAATGCCTGATCCACCAGGTTTTCAGTGATCATGACGTACGCCAGACCGTTAACCAGTGCGGCATCTGTTCCCGGACGAATAGGGATCCACTCATCTTCGCGCCCGGCACCGGTGTCGGTATAGCGCGGATCGATGATGATCATGCGGGCATTAGATTTCTGGCGTGCCTGTTCAAGATAGTAAGTCACCCCACCGCCACTCATTCGCGTTTCGCCAGGGTTATTACCAAACAGCACTACCAGTTTACTGTTTTCGATATCCGACGGGCTGTTACCATCTGCCCAGCCGCCGTAGGTATAGTTCAAACCTTCCGCAATTTGCGCGGAAGAGTAGTCACCGTAATGGTTCAGATAACCGCCGCAGCAGTTCATCAGGCGCGCGACCAGGGTATTTCCCGGGGGCCAGGAGCGGGTCATGGTGCCGCCCAGCGTACCGGTGCCATAGTTCAGATAGATGGATTCGTTGCCGTACTCTTTGATCAGGCGCTGCATATTGGTCGCGATGATGTCGTAGGCTTCTTCCCAACTAATGCGCTCAAATTTGCCTTCACCGCGCGCCCCGACTCGTTTCATCGGATATTTCAGGCGGTCCGGATTATAGACACGGCGACGCATGGAACGTCCACGCAGACAGGCGCGAACCTGGTGCAGGCCGTCGTAATTGTCATCGCCGGTATTGTCCGTTTCGACATATTTGATTTCACCGTCCACGACGTGCATACGTAGCGGGCAGCGACTACCACAGTTAACTGTACAGGCGCTCCAGATAACCTTTTCGTCTGATTTTGTTGGAATGGCGCTATCGACAGCGTGCGCAATCCGACTAAAAGGTAATGTTAATGCGCTGCTGGCCATTGCCAGGCCGCCGATCGCTGTCGTTTTTACCAAACCACGGCGACTCACCTCAGCAGCCAATACCGCATCAGGGATTTTCGTTTTCATAATGGCTCACTCAAGCTTGCTCACGATTGATTCCAGTAACAAACCGTATTGTGTAATTATTTCTATAGCAGCTCGCTATATAGGCTTGTATACATCGAATAATTTGAAAATCAAAGAGATAGGTAGATTTTCACTCGAAAGTAGTATTACGTGTAAGTGAGGAGTAATTATTGTTCGGTATCAAAGGGAGACAAAAAAAGCGCCCGCAGGCGCTTTTTAGATTCAGAAAAATTGGGTATTAGCCAATATATTCCAGTCCGTTCATATACGGACGCAGAACTTCTGGTACTTCAATACGACCATCAGCCTGCTGATAGTTTTCCATTACTGCAACCAGCGTACGACCAACAGCCAGACCAGAACCGTTCAGGGTATGAACCAGACGGGTTTTCTTGTCCGACTTGCTGCGGCAACGAGCCTGCATACGACGCGCCTGGAAATCCCAAACGTTGGAGCAGGAAGAGATCTCGCGGTAGGTGTTCTGTGCCGGGATCCATACTTCCAGGTCGTAAGTTTTGCAAGCGCCAAAGCCCATGTCGCCGGTACAAAGGATGATTTTACGGTACGGTAGGCCCAGCAGTTGCAGGACTTTTTCTGCATGACCAGTCATCTCTTCCAGCGCCGCCATTGAGTCTTCCGGGCGCACGATCTGCACCATTTCAACTTTGTCGAACTGGTGCATACGGATCAGACCACGGGTGTCACGACCATATGAACCGGCTTCAGAACGGAAGCATGGGGTGTGGGCGGTCATCTTAATTGGCAGATCATCTTCATCAATGATTTCACCGCGTACCAGGTTGGTCAGCGGAACTTCTGCCGTTGGGATCAGCGCATAGTTACTGGTGTCTGCTTCTTCTTCCAGCGGACGAGTATGGAACAGATCGCCAGCAAATTTCGGCAGCTGACCCGTACCGTACAGCGTGTCCTGGTTAACCAGGTACGGAACATAGTTCTCACTGTAGCCATGCTGTTCGGTATGCAGATCCAGCATAAACTGCGACAGTGCGCGGTGCATGCGAGCAATCTGCCCTTTCATCACCACAAAGCGCGAACCTGTCAGCTTAACTGCGGCTGCAAAGTCGAGGCCAGAGTGCATTTCACCCAGCGTCACGTGGTCACGAACTTCAAAGTCAAACTCACGCGGGGTGCCCCAGCGGCTGACTTCAACGTTGTCATTTTCGTCTTTACCTACCGGCACTTCATCTGCAGGCAAGTTAGGGATGGTTAGCGCGATATCGCGAATTTCAGCCTGTAAAGCATCCAGCTCGGCTTTTGCTGCATCCAGCTCTTCGCCCAGTTTGTTCACTTCCAGACGTAAAGGCTCGATATCTTCCCCGCGCGCTTTCGCCTGGCCAATGGATTTCGATCGGGAGTTACGCTCCGCTTGCAGGTTTTCCGTTTTGACCTGCAATACTTTACGACGCTCTTCAAGAGCGCCCAGCTTATCTACATCCAGCTTAAAGCCCCGGCGTGCCAGTTTTTCAGCGACTGCGTCTGGCTCATTACGCAGCAGATTGGGATCGAGCATGCTTATCCTGTGCTTATCGAATTAAATGGGAGATGTGGCCACAGCCTGCGACCACAGGGATACAGTAACAACATTACCGCAACGATAACATTAACGGTAGCGTTTTATGGGGCTATTTTGATCCTGTTCAGCCAGCCAGGCGAGCTTTTCGCCAATCTTGCCTTCAAGGCCCCTGTTTGTCGGGAAATAATAGCGTGTTTGTGCTATTTCCGGCGGGAAGTAAACCTCACCGGCAGCATAAGCGTTTGCTTCATCATGAGCGTAACGATATTCCTGCCCATAGCCCATTTCCTTCATTAATTTCGTCGGCGCATTACGCAAATGAACCGGTACGTCATAATCCGGGCGTTCGCGAGCATCGGCCAGCGCGGCTTTAAACGCAGTGTAGACAGCATTGCTTTTTGGCGCGCAGGCCAGGTAAACAATCGCCTGAGCAATGGCGCGTTCACCTTCCGCCGGGCCAACGCGAGTAAAGCAATCCCAGGCCGCAATTGCCACCTGCATCGCTCGTGGATCAGCGTTACCCACATCTTCAGACGCTATCGCCAAACAGCGACGCGCGACATATAACGGATCGCCACCAGCGGTAATAATTCGCGCATACCAGTACAGCGCCGCATCGGGTGCGCTACCACGTACCGACTTATGCAGTGCGGAAATGAGATCGTAAAAGCGATCGCCTTTGTTATCAAAGCGGGCGCTACGTTCACCGGCGATTTCGGTCAGTAATTCAGGCTTCAGGACCCGCTTACCGCGATCATCGACTTCGGCCATATCCGCCATCATTTCCAGCGTATTTAACGCCCGCCGCGCGTCGCCATTCACCAGTTCTGCAATGGCACGTCGTGTTTCATCTGGCAGAACAATATCCTGACCACCATAGCCACGGGTTTTGTCTTCCATCGCCTGAGTTAGTACTTGCTCAATATCCTCTGTACTCAGGGATTTCAACAGATAAACACGGGCACGGGAAAGCAGTGCCGAATTAAGCTCAAACGACGGGTTTTCAGTGGTTGCGCCAATAAAAGTGATGGTGCCGTCTTCAATATGTGGCAGAAATGCATCCTGCTGGCTTTTGTTGAATCGGTGCACTTCGTCAACAAAAAGAATAGTGCGGCGACCTGCATTGCGGTTTTGCCGGGCGCGCTCGATCGCCTCGCGAATCTCTTTCACGCCAGAGGTGACGGCAGAAATACGTTCCACATCAGCGTTCGCATAGCGGGCAATCACTTCAGCGAGGGTTGTTTTGCCGGTACCCGGCGGCCCCCAGAGGATCATAGAATGTAAATGCCCGGCTTCGATAGCGCGCGGCAACGGCTTCCCCGCAGCCAGCAAATGTTGCTGGCCGATATACTGTGCTAAATTTTCTGGCCGCATACGCGCGGCCAGAGGTTGAAAAGTATTATCCGAAAAATCGAGCGACAGATTGCTCACTCAGGTGCCTCTACTTACGTTGATCATCTACCGTGACGCCTTGCGGCGGGGTGAAGGTAAATTTCGCTGCATCCACAGCCCCATTTTGCTGGGATTTCAGTTGATAACTGCTGCGCTGATCGTCCTGCTCCACCGCGGTAAACTGATGGATTGTGCCATCACGTCCCACGTTAATGGTGAACTGCTTCAGATTGCCATTGCTGGCTTTCGGCGTCAGGACAAAGTCATCGCCATTCTGTTTGATATTGTACTGCTGCCAGTCGCTGGACTGGTTGCGGGCAATCAGCATAAACGGCGTATTACCGGTGGCATCTTTCAGCCAGGTTGCCGTAGCTTGCTCAACGAACGGGTTATAGAACCACAGTGTTTTACCGTCAGAAACCAGAATGCTTTCATCAGGTTGTGTCATATGCCAGTTGAATAAGTTTGGACGTTTCACCCACAGATCGCCCTGACCTTCCTGCACCGCCGCGCCGCTACCGTCAGTCACTTTTTGTGTGAAGCTGGCGTGGAAGCTGCTGACTTTATCCAGGCGGCTTTTCAGATCGCTTGCGGCATCAGCCCAAACGCTGCTTGCTACTAAGCTTGAGAGTAATGCACAGGTGATGGCAATTTTTTTCATCATTATTCCTCAAATTACGTCACTCCCGATCGGGAGTTCCCTCTACTCTCTATTCCAGGCTAATAATCAGCTTGAGGAAAGAAGAAAATACTGAATTTTCAGTTGATAGAGTGCCGGATGCGACGCTACCGCGCCTTATCCGGCAATGCATTAATTAGTCAAACGGCGGTGGGGCCAGCACT
Organism: Escherichia sp. SCLE84; assembly: GCF_012584495.1. Taxonomy (NCBI): domain Bacteria; kingdom Pseudomonadati; phylum Pseudomonadota; class Gammaproteobacteria; order Enterobacterales; family Enterobacteriaceae; genus Escherichia; species Escherichia sp. SCLE84. Next base: position 1,393,740 of record NZ_CP051430.1, read on the forward strand.
TCACGATTACCGTTGTGCCCCTGTTCGCTGACAATCCCCTGCGCTTCCATCTGTTCGATAATACGTGCTGCACGGTTATAACCAATGCGGAACTGACGCTGTACGCCAGAAATTGACGCTTTGCGTTTTTCAGTGACAAACTGCACCGCCTGATCGAACAACGGATCCAGTTCTTCAGCGCCATCGAAACCACCCGCACCACCTTCGCTTTCGCTGTCGGAGGTGATGCCATCAACATACTGTGGGCGACCACGCGCTTTCCAGTCCTGCACCACGGCATGAACTTCCTGATCGCGAACAAAAGCACCATGGACACGTACCGGCAACGTGGAGTTCGGCCCAGAGTAGAGCATATCCCCCATACCCAGCAGTGATTCCGCGCCAGCCTGATCAAGAATGGTACGTGAGTCAATCTTACTGGATACGGTAAAGGCGATACGGGTCGGAATATTCGCTTTAATCAGACCAGTAATAACATCAACCGATGGACGCTGAGTTGCCAGTACGAGGTGGATACCCGCGGCACGGGCTTTTTGCGCCAGACGTGCTATCAGCTCTTCCACTTTTTTACCTACCGTCATCATCAGGTCGGCAAATTCGTCAACCAACACCACAATGTATGGTTCTTTTTTCAGCACCGGATGCTGGGCATCCATACTGTCACCCGGCTTCCAGTACGGGTCTGGAATCGGACGCATCATGCGATCGGCTTCAGCAATTTTTTCGTTATAACCCGCCAGATTACGCACACCCAGCGCAGACATCAGTTTATACCGACGCTCCATCTCGTTAACACACCAGCGCAGCGCGTTGGCGGCATCTTTCATATCAGTAACGACTTCCGTTAACAGGTGCGGAATGCCTTCATACACCGAAAGCTCCAGCATTTTCGGGTCGATCATGATGAAACGCACATCTTCTGGCTGTGCTTTATAAAGCATGCTCAGGATCATCGCGTTCACACCGACAGATTTACCGGAACCGGTAGTCCCCGCAACCAACAAGTGCGGCATTTTCGCCAGATCGGCAACCACCGGCTCACCGGCGATATCTTTACCCAGCACCACGGTTAATGGCGACGGATTATCGCGGAATTTGGCGTTATCCAAAACTTCGCGCAGATAAACGGTTTGTCGTTTTTTATTTGGTAACTCCAGACCTACATAGGGTTTGCCAGGAATAACTTCAACGACACGCACCGCCACCGTCGAAAGTGAACGGGCAAGGTCCCGTGACAAGTTAGAAATGCGCGCCGCTTTTACGCCAGGAGCCAGGTTAAGTTCAAAGCGAGTGATAACCGGCCCCGGAGAGTAATTGACGACATCGGCTTTAATACGGAAATCAGCCAGACGCGCTTCCACCAGACGAGCCATTTGTTCAAGCGCAAAGGTATCTACCGGCTCCACTTCGCTCGGCGGCGGTGTCAGCAAATCCAGAGAAGGCAGCGGCGTCGTCGGTTTATGCAACGGACGGCTGTCGCCATTACGCATCAACAGCGGATGAAGCAGGGTATCCTGCTGCCGCGGTGCAACCGGTTGTTGCGGCTGCTGATACTGCTGCTGCGGCGCAACTGGTTGTTGCGGCTGCTGATATTGCGGCTGTGGCGCAACCGGTTGTTGCGGCTGCTGATATTGTGGCTGCGGCGCAACCTGCTGTTGTGGCTGCTGATACTGCTGCTGCGGTGCAACCGGTTGTTGCGGCTGCTGATATTGCTGCTGTGGCGGAACTGGTTGTTGCGGCTGCTGATACTGCTGCTGCGGTGCAACCGGTTGTTGCGGCTGCTGTACAGGTTCAACAATTGGCGTAAACAACGGTTCGTGTGGACCATCATCCAGCAACGCTTTCATTGGCGAAAATTCAAAATCATCCAGCGAGAACGGATTCGCCCCAGCCGGTTGTTCGCCGGAATAACGTTGTTGTTGAGTTTGCGCAAACTGACGAGCCAGTTCAGCCTCTGCCGCAGCATCTGCATCTTCTGCGTTTACGGGCACATCATGTTGATACTGTTCGCCATAGCGTTGCTGCTGTGTCTGGGCGAACTGACGTGCCAGTTCATCCTGCTGCATCGCATCGATTTCATCATCGTTATACTGATCGCCAGAATCATACTGATTGCGCTGGGCTTCACGGGCTTTCTCTTCCGCCGCACGCTGTGAGGGCAGCTTAATACCGTAAGACGCCAGTTCACGACGAGTTGGCACGCGGATACGTTTCGGTCGTGGCAACTGCGGGCCAATCCCCTCTTTGACTTGCGGACGCGGTCCACCGCTATTTGCCAGACTGAAGACTGGCGCGGCAACGGTTGCGGCAGCCCCCGTCGCCAGTGTCGCTTTTTTCACGCCAGATGCCAGCGGAGAAACAGCGGCAGCGGCTTCTACTGGAGGTACTGCTGCAACAGAAGGCGCTTTCAACGAAGATTTGATCGGTTCTGGTTCTTTAACCGGTTCTGGAATCGGTTGATACCAGGCCGCAAGTTGTTCACGTTCACGGGCTCGCTTCTCTTCCACTTCTTCAAAATAGTAAAGCGGCGGACGCGCGGGTTTTGTCTCTTCTACAACGGGTTCAGGCTCCACAACAGGCTGCTGTTCAACGGATTGCGGCTGTTGGTACAACGGCTCCTGAGCGGCTGGTTGCTGATAAGTTTGCTCAGTCTGGTATGTAGACTGTGGAGCAAAAGTGGATTGCTGCTCTTCGGCTTGCCAGGCGTTACCTGCCACCGGTTGTTCTGGCGCAGGGGCGTAATACGGTTGCTGAACAGGTTGTTCCGCCGCAGGAGCGTAGTAAGGTTGTTGCGCAGGTTGTTCAGCTGCAGGTGCATAATACGGCTGCTGCGGCTGTACTGGTTGTTGCAGCGGCTCATTATATTGCACTGCAGGCTGCGCATATTGTGACTGCTGTGGGTAACCTTCCGGTGCAGGAGCAATAACCGGCTCTCCCGTTTGTGGACCCGGTACAGGCTGCCAGGCTACTGTAGGTTGCGAAGGTGGAACATCAACAGAGGCAACAGGCGGCGTCTGAGTCACAGGTTCAACCGGCGCAGCCCAGCTTTGTGTCGCCGTGGTAGCAGCAGCTGCTACAGCGACAGGTTCGGTAATTGGCGCACCGTTTAATAATGGATCGTATTCGTCATATTCTGGCTGCGTTGCACGATTGCCCGAAAATAGGACGTCGTCCGGGTCGGCAGCCACACCGCGTGCAGTGTAGATAATCTCTTCGTCATCATCCATCCGCTTACCGGAGAACAACGCAGCGTCTGTTTGCCGCCCCATCGGATTAATGAATTTTTCCGCCAACCGTTTACGACGCGCTAGCGCGCCGCGAAGAATACGGGCACGGCGTGATTCATGCTGTTTGCCGTGGTTTTCATCTTCATACTCTTCGTCATCTTCATATTCATCTTCATCGACCCAGGTATCATCGCGACGGGTACGATTACTGGCGAAGGTGAGAATGTTTAAAATCCAGCCGCCGAGTTTTTCAGCAATGGTCACCCATGACCAACCGGTGAACAGCGTCAGGCCCGCAGCCCAAACGCAGAGCAGCGCAATAGTTCCCCCGCTACTGTGTAGCAGTGGTTGTAGCGTAGTGCTTAGTAAGCTGCCAATGACGCCACCGGAGGCAAAATACCAGATATCGTCAGCGTTGATTGCCGCCAGACCACAGGAGGTAAGGATGAGCGCCAAAACGCCAATGATGCGTAGCGAAACGGCAAAATAATCAATGTATTCGTCACTGGACTGATGACGCCAGGCAAACCAACAACCGCCGACAATAATGACGGGAATGGTGTAAGCCATCACGCCAAAAATAAAGAACAGCGTATCTGCCAGCCACGCACCGGGCATCCCACCTAAATTATGGATAGGTTCATGCCAGGCCGTTTGCGACCAGCTGGGGTCCGAAGGGTTAAAGCTTAGTAAGGCAGCCATCAACCAGACGGCAAACAGGACAATAAGGATCAGCAACGCTTCCAGAAGGCGACGGCCGCTACTTAACTTTGTCAATGTGACTTCTTTGTCTTCAGTGTATTCCTGGCTCAAGAAAGGCTCTCCAGGTTACAGGCTTTTCCTGCCCGATGCTAAAACGGACAACAGTACCAGGTTACCCCAGTACTGTTGCTGTATGGATTAACAGGAGTGTAATCAAAATACGCCGATTTTGCACCTGTTCCGTGTTAGCGCGTCTTAATAACCAGACGATTACTCTGCTTGACTTCTTCCATAACAACGTATGTCCGTGTGTCATTGACGCCAGGCAGACGCAGCAGGGTTTCCCCCAGCAACTTACGGTAAGCTGACATATCCGGCACGCGTGTTTTCAACAGGTAGTCGAAATCACCAGATACTAAATGACACTCCTGAATTTCTTCAAGTTTTTGTACAGCGGTATTGAATTGTTCAAACACATCCGGTGCGCCACGATTCAGAGTAATCTCAACGAATACCAGAAGTGATGCATCCAGATAATGGGGGTTAAGCAGCGCCGTATAGCCCTGAATAAACCCTTGTCTTTCCAGCCGACGCACACGCTCAAGGCACGGCGTTGGGGAAAGTCCCACACGTTTAGAAAGCTCGACGTTAGAAATACGCCCATCCTTTTGCAACTCATTAAGAATGTTACGATCGATACGGTCGAGATCTTTGCCAGGGCGCTTCTTGCTATCTACCATTATTATTGTCTCTCTGTATTCCTTCCCTACTCCTGTCTGACCCTGAAACATCACTGTTCAGAGTCGCTACCCGTCACGATAGACCGAAATCATGAAGATTCACGGCGCGCAATGCCTGGGTCTACGGTGAGAAGACCGTTGCCTTGTGGCAGCTATCGACATCACGAATGGCGTCTGTCCACGCCATACGTAGATTTCACTAGCACGGTAAACATGGTATTTACATGCATGGTTATGCGCATATAAGAATACTGTTTTTTTTCTTCCTCGAATGTTTTCGCAAAACACCAGGGGATTGTCAAAGCAAAACATCGATTTTTAGTACAACATGCCAGATATTCATTAACAGGGGCGTTTATTCATCATTTAATCGGCTTATAAAGCGGGAAATTTAAGTAGCAGAGGTGATAATGACGGGAGAATTTGACCTGCTTATCGATGCTGCCGATTGCACAAATTGTTAACAAAATCGTCATACTCTTTTTTTACGTCTGTAAATTCCCTACAATCCTGCCCATTGTCTGCCAACAACTATGGGGATCTCATGGGCACGACCAAACACAGTAAACTGCTTATCCTGGGTTCAGGCCCGGCGGGATACACCGCTGCTGTCTACGCGGCGCGCGCCAACCTGCAACCTGTGCTGATTACCGGCATGGAAAAAGGCGGCCAACTGACCACCACCACGGAAGTGGAAAACTGGCCTGGCGATCCAAACGATCTGACCGGTCCGTTATTAATGGAGCGCATGCACGAACATGCCACCAAGTTTGAAACTGAGATCATTTTTGATCATATCAACAAGGTGGATCTGCAAAACCGTCCGTTCCGTCTGAATGGCGATAACGGCGAATACACTTGCGACGCGCTGATTATTGCCACCGGAGCTTCTGCACGCTATCTCGGCCTGCCCTCTGAAGAAGCCTTTAAAGGCCGTGGGGTTTCTGCTTGTGCAACCTGCGACGGTTTCTTCTATCGCAACCAGAAAGTTGCGGTCATCGGCGGCGGCAATACCGCGGTTGAAGAGGCGCTGTATCTGTCTAACATCGCTTCGGAAGTGCATCTGATTCACCGCCGTGACGGTTTCCGCGCGGAAAAAATCCTTATTAAGCGTCTGATGGATAAAGTGGAGAACGGCAACATCATTCTGCACACCAACCGTACGCTGGAAGAAGTGACCGGCGATCAAATGGGTGTCACTGGCGTTCGTCTGCGCGATACGCAAAACAGCGATAACATCGAGTCACTCGACGTTGCTGGTCTGTTTGTTGCTATCGGTCACAGCCCGAATACTGCCATTTTCGAAGGGCAGCTGGAACTGGAAAACGGCTACATCAAAGTGCAGTCGGGTATTCATGGTAATGCCACCCAGACCAGCATCCCTGGCGTCTTTGCCGCGGGTGACGTGATGGATCATATTTATCGTCAGGCCATTACTTCGGCCGGTACAGGCTGCATGGCAGCACTTGATGCGGAACGCTACCTCGATGGTTTAGCTGACGCAAAATAATTTTACAAATCAGTAACAAAAGTAAAGAAGGCGACACCATGCGACTATGGGTCGCCTTTATTTTTTCCCCGTTGTAACATTGCTCTGCAAATAATTCTGATAACTCACCTGCTAAGCGTGCAATGAATAAATCCCGTCAAAAAGAGTTAACCCGCTGGTTAAAACAGCAAAGCGTCATCTCCCAACGTTGGCTGAATATTTCTCGTCTGCTGGGCTTTGTAAGCGGCATATTGATCATTGCCCAGGCCTGGTTCATGGCGCGAATTCTGCAACATATGATTATGGAGAATATTCCCCGTGAAGCCCTGCTGCTTCCCTTTACGTTACTGGTTCTGACCTTTGTACTGCGCGCATGGGTGGTCTGGTTACGCGAACGGGTGGGTTATCACGCCGGGCAGCATATCCGCTTTGCCATCCGCCGTCAGGTTCTCGACCGTCTGCAACAAGCAGGGCCAGCGTGGATTCAGGGTAAACCTGCGGGGAGCTGGGCGACGTTGGTACTCGAGCAAATTGACGATATGCATGATTACTATGCACGCTACCTGCCGCAAATGGCGCTGGCAGTGTCGGTGCCGTTGCTGATTGTGGTGGCGATCTTCCCCTCTAACTGGGCTGCGGCGCTCATTCTGCTGGGCACAGCACCGTTAATTCCGTTGTTTATGGCGCTGGTTGGGATGGGGGCTGCCGATGCTAACCGGCGTAACTTTCTCGCTCTTGCTCGCTTAAGTGGGCATTTCCTCGATCGCCTGCGCGGCATGGAAACATTGCGTATTTTTGGTCGTGGTGAAGCTGAAATTGAAAGTATTCGTTCTGCTTCGGAAGATTTCCGCCAACGGACAATGGAAGTGCTACGGCTGGCGTTTTTATCCTCCGGCATTCTCGAATTTTTTACCTCGCTGTCAATTGCTCTGGTGGCGGTCTACTTTGGTTTTTCCTATCTCGGCGAGCTGGATTTTGGTCACTACGATACCGGTGTGACGCTGGCTGCGGGTTTTCTGGCCCTGATCCTTGCGCCAGAGTTTTTCCAGCCATTGCGCGATCTCGGTACGTTTTATCATGCTAAAGCCCAGGCTGTTGGTGCAGCTGACAGTCTGAAAACGTTTATGGAAACCCCGCTCGCCCATCCGCAGCGCGGTGAGGCGGAATTAGCATCGACCGATCCGGTGACCATTGAGGCCGAGGATCTGTTTATCACGTCGCCGGAAGGTAAAACGCTGGCCGGACCGCTGAACTTTACTTTGCCAGCAGGCCAACGTGCAGTGTTGGTTGGTCGCAGCGGTTCAGGTAAAAGCTCACTGCTGAACGCGCTTTCTGGTTTTCTTTCATATCAGGGATCATTACGAATCAACGGGATAGAATTACGCGATTTATCACCAGAATCATGGCGTAAACATCTCTCCTGGGTTGGGCAAAACCCACAATTACCGGCAGCAACATTGCGGGATAACGTACTACTGGCGCGACCTGATGCCAGCGAACAAGAATTACAAGCAGCGCTGGATAACGCCTGGGTCAGCGAGTTTCTACCGCTCCTGCCACAAGGCGTTGATACGCCTGTTGGCGACCAGGCTGCCCGCCTTTCCGTGGGGCAGGCGCAGCGCGTGGCGGTGGCCCGTGCGTTACTAAATCCCTGTTCGCTATTACTGTTGGATGAACCCGCTGCCAGCCTTGATGCTCACAGTGAACAGCGCGTAATGGAGGCGCTGAATGCCGCCTCTCTGCGCCAGACAACGTTAATGGTCACCCACCAGTTAGAAGATCTTGCTGACTGGGATGTCATTTGGGTTATGCAGGATGGCCGGATTATTGAGCAAGGACGTTACGCGGAATTAAGTGTGGCTGGTGGCCCATTCGCCACATTACTGGCCCATCGTCAGGAGGAGATTTAAATGCGCGCTTTGCTACCCTATCTGGCACTGTATAAACGTCATAAATGGATGTTAAGTCTTGGTATCGTGCTGGCAATTGTCACGCTGCTCGCCAGTATCGGTCTGTTGACACTTTCCGGCTGGTTCCTCTCGGCCTCAGCGGTTGCGGGGGTTGCCGGACTGTACAGCTTCAACTATATGCTACCCGCTGCGGGCGTGCGTGGCGCAGCAATCACCCGTACTGCCGGGCGTTATTTTGAACGTCTGGTAAGTCACGACGCGACTTTCCGCGTGTTGCAGCATCTGCGCATTTACACCTTCAGCAAATTGCTGCCCCTCTCCCCTGCCGGACTGGCGCGCTATCGTCAGGGCGAATTGCTCAATCGCGTGGTGGCGGATGTTGATACGCTCGATCATCTTTATCTGCGCGTTATCTCGCCGCTGGTGGGCGCTTTTGTGGTGATTATGGTGGTGACAATCGGGTTAAGTTTCCTTGATTTCACCCTCGCCTTTACGCTGGGCGGCATTATGTTACTGACGCTTTTCCTGATGCCACCGCTGTTTTATCGTGCGGGAAAAAGCACCGGGCAAAATCTGACTCATCTTCGCGGACAGTATCGCCAACAACTGACGGCCTGGCTGCAAGGGCAAGCTGAGCTGACCATTTTTGGTGCCAGCGATCGTTATCGCACGCAACTAGAGAATACAGAAATTCAATGGCTGGAAGCGCAACGCCGTCAATCTGAACTGACCGCATTGTCGCAAGCGATAATGCTACTCATTGGCGCGTTAGCGGTGATCCTGATGCTGTGGATGGCGTCTGGCGGCGTTGGCGGCAATGCTCAACCCGGCGCGTTAATTGCCCTGTTTGTCTTCTGCGCGTTAGCCGCGTTTGAAGCACTGGCACCAGTAACGGGTGCATTTCAGCATCTGGGGCAAGTCATTGCCTCTGCCGTTCGGATCACTGATTTAACGGATCAAAAACCGGAAGTCACCTTCCCTGATACCCAAACTCGTGTTGCCGATCGCGTTTCGCTGACATTACGGGATGTTCAGTTCACTTATCCGGAGCAATCCCAACAGGCACTTAAAGGGATTTCTCTTCAGGTAAACGCCGGGGAACATATTGCGATTCTCGGGCGAACCGGATGCGGCAAATCAACACTGTTACAACTGCTGACCCGCGCTTGGGACCCGCAACAGGGCGAGATTTTGCTTAACGATAGCCCCATAGCCAGCCTGAATGAAGCGGCTCTACGACAGACCATCAGCGTTGTTCCTCAGCGAGTGCATCTGTTTAGCGCCACGCTGCGTGATAATCTGTTACTCGCCTCGCCTGGCAGTAGTGATGAGGCTCTGGCGGAGAGCTTGCGTCGCGTTGGCCTGGAGAAGCTGCTCGAGGATGCAGGTCTCAACAGTTGGTTAGGTGAAGGCGGACGCCAGCTCTCCGGTGGTGAACTGCGCCGTCTGGCTATCGCCCGTGCGCTGTTACATGATGCGCCACTGGTGTTGCTGGATGAACCTACCGAAGGCTTAGATGCCACAACCGAAAGCCAGATCCTTGAATTGCTTGCAGAAATGATGCGTGAGAAAACGGTGTTAATGGTCACCCATCGACTTCGCGGACTCTCTCGTTTCCAACAAATAATAGTGATGGACAACGGGCAAATTATTGAGCAAGGTACTCACGCAGAGCTGCTTGCCAGACAGGGGCGTTATTACCAGTTCAAGCAGGGTTTGTAAGCTATTATTGAACGATCCGACTTGCGTGGAGTTTTGCGGTCATGCGCCTGGTTCAGCTTTCTCGCCATTCAATAGCCTTCCCTTCCCCGGAAGGCGCATTACGTGAGCCTAACGGCCTGCTGGCACTTGGGGGCGATCTTAGCCCTGCGCGCCTGTTAATGGCTTACCAGCGTGGTATTTTTCCGTGGTTTTCTCCAGGCGACCCCATCCTCTGGTGGTCGCCCGATCCCCGCGCGGTGCTATGGCCAGAATCACTGCATATCAGCCGTAGTATGAAGCGATTTCATAAACGCTCGCCCTATCGTGTCACGATGAATTACGCTTTTGGTCAGGTCATTGAAGGCTGTGCCAGCGATCGCGAAGAAGGAACCTGGATCACGCGTGGCGTGGTCGAAGCCTACCATCGCCTTCACGAACTCGGCCATGCCCACTCCATTGAAGTCTGGCGTGAAGATGAGCTTGTCGGCGGTATGTACGGCGTGGCCCAGGGAACGCTATTTTGTGGCGAGTCCATGTTCAGCCGGATGGAAAATGCATCTAAAACGGCGCTTCTGGTATTCTGTGAGGAATTTATCGGTCATGGCGGTAAGCTTATCGACTGCCAGGTCCTTAACGATCACACAGCATCGCTTGGTGCCTGCGAAATTCCCCGCCGGGATTACCTTAATTATCTCAATCAAATGCGCCTCGGACGATTGCCGAATAATTTCTGGGTACCACGATGCTTGTTTTCACCACAAGAATGAATGTTTTCGGCACATTTCTCCCCAGAGTGTTATAATTGCGGTCGCAGAGTTGGTTACGCTCATTACCCCGCTGCCGATAAGGAATTTTTCGCGTCAGGTAACGCCCATCGTTTATCTCACCGCTCCCTTATACGTTGCGCTTTTGGTGCGGCTTAGCCGTGTGTTTTCGGAGTAATGTGCCGAACCTGTTTGTTGCGATTTAGCGCGCAAATCTTTACTTATTTACAGAACTTCGGCATTATCTTGCCGGTTCAAATTACGGTAGTGATACCCCAGAGGATTAGATGGCCAAAGAAGACAATATTGAAATGCAAGGTACCGTTCTTGAAACGTTGCCTAATACCATGTTCCGCGTAGAGTTAGAAAACGGTCACGTGGTTACTGCACACATCTCCGGTAAAATGCGCAAAAACTACATCCGCATCCTGACGGGCGACAAAGTGACTGTTGAACTGACCCCGTACGACCTGAGCAAAGGCCGCATTGTCTTCCGTAGTCGCTGATTGTTTTACCGCCTGATGGGCGAAGAGAAAGAACGAGTAAAAGGTCGGTTTAACCGGCCTTTTTATTTTGTGATATGTATGAAGTACTTTGGAAGTATAAGTCCGTAACTTGTCTCGATGTAGATATACTGCACAACTTGTTTACAGTATGAGCAAACAATAATTATCATTAAAATTCTTCTTGACCGTTTTACTCCAACTCCCTATAGTAGCGCCCCGTTGCCACCCATGAGGTCAGGCGACAAAACAATTTGGTGAGGTGTCCGAGTGGCTGAAGGAGCACGCCTGGAAAGTGTGTATACGGCAACGTATCGGGGGTTCGAATCCCCCCCTCACCGCCATATTTAAAGAAGAGCTCGTACGAAAGTGCGAGCTTTTTTTTCGCATTTTATCTGTCTGTACGGCAGTGAACGCGTTCGCAAAGGTTTTACCGCACCCCGTCGATTTCTAAGCTGCCTGTACGGCAGTGAACTCAAATACTACACGTTTAGCCCGTTGTTAATAAAGCAAAACCATCCCATTCTCCTGCAGCACCCTTTTTTATCCTTACCTTCCCGCAGCACTAATTATCAACAACTTACCATCATCATTAAAAAAAGGGTCTGAACCTCCTCCACCCCATAAACAAAAAGTCCGTAACCTCTTTCGAGATTACGGACTTGACCAACCTACCTAACAATCAGATTAATGCGCTGCTTCCGCCTTGTGCTTTTGTGCACTCTGGAATCCGTAAGTCAGCTCATTTTTCTCTTTATCCAGCGCGACGGTGACCTGACCGCCGTCCACCAGCGAACCAAACAGCAGTTCGTTGGCGAGCGGTTTTTTCAGGTTGTCCTGGATGACACGCGCCATCGGACGTGCGCCCATTGCCCGGTCGTAACCTTTCTCGGCCAGCCAGTTACGCGCTTCCTGGCTCACTTCCAGAGAAACACCTTTCTGATCCAGCTGAACCTGCAACTCGACGATGAATTTATCCACCACCTGATGGATCACGTCGGTTGACAGATGATCAAACCAGATAATGTTGTCGAGACGGTTACGGAATTCCGGTGTAAAGATCTTCTTGATCTCCTCCATCGCATCGGTGCTGTTATCCTGGTGGATAAGACCAATGGATTTACGCTCAGTTTCACGTACCCCGGCGTTGGTGGTCATCACCAGCACCACGTTACGGAAGTCCGCTTTGCGTCCGTTGTTATCGGTCAGCGTACCGTTGTCCATCACCTGCAACAGAATATTGAACACGTCCGGATGCGCTTTCTCGATTTCGTCCAGCAACAGCACCGCATGTGGATGCTTGATGACCGCATCAGTCAGCAAACCTCCCTGATCAAAACCAACGTATCCCGGAGGCGCACCAATCAGACGGCTGACGGTATGGCGTTCCATATACTCGGACATATCAAAGCGCAGCAGCTCAATGCCCAACGCTTTCGAAAGCTGTACCGTCACCTCTGTTTTCCCGACCCCGGTAGGGCCGGCAAACAGGAACGAACCAACCGGTTTATGTTCGTGACCTAAACCTGCACGCGCCATCTTAATGGCTTCAGTCAGCGCCTCAATGGCTTTATCCTGACCGAAGACCAGCATTTTCAGGCGATCGCCGAGGTTTTTCAGGGTATCGCGGTCACTCTGAGAAACACTCTTCTCTGGAATGCGCGCAATACGGGCCACCACGGACTCAATATCCGCCACATTAACGGTTTTCTTGCGTTTGCTTACCGGCATCAGGCGTGCGCGAGCGCCCGCTTCGTCGATAACGTCAATGGCTTTATCCGGCAGATGACGATCGTTAATGTATTTCACCGCCAGCTCTACCGCTGCACGCACCGCTTTTGCGGTATAACGCACGTCGTGGTGCGCTTCATACTTCGGTTTCAGGCCATTGATGATTTGAACAGTTTCTTCGATCGACGGTTCAGTAATATCAATTTTCTGGAAGCGACGCGCCAGAGCACGGTCTTTCTCGAAAATGTTGCTGAACTCCTGATAGGTTGTCGAACCAATTACGCGAATTTTACCGCTGGAGAGCAACGGTTTGATCAGGTTAGCCGCATCGACCTGGCCACCAGACGCTGCCCCCGCACCGATAATGGTGTGGATCTCATCAATAAACAGGATGCTGTTAGTGTCCTGCTCCAGCTGCTTGAGCAACGCTTTAAAACGTTTTTCAAAGTCGCCGCGATATTTAGTGCCCGCTAACAGAGAACCGATATCGAGAGAGTAAATCGTACAGTCAGCCATCACTTCCGGCACATCGCCCTGAACAATTCGCCAGGCAAGACCTTCCGCAATCGCGGTTTTACCGACACCAGATTCCCCCACCAGCAGCGGGTTGTTTTTACGGCGACGGCAGAGAACCTGAATAGCACGCTCCAGCTCCTTCTCACGACCAATCAGTGGGTCGATTCCGCCCACGCGCGCAAGCTGATTCAGGTTCGTCGTGAAATTCTCCATACGTTCCTCCCCACCAGCTTGTTCTTCGCTGTTTGGCTGGCTGCCAGGATCAGAAGACTGTGTCGGCTCGTCTTTACGCGTGCCATGAGAGATAAAGTTCACCACATCGAGACGGCTGACTTCATGTTTACGCAACAGATATGCCGCCTGCGACTCCTGTTCGCTAAAGATAGCGACCAGAACGTTTGCACCGGTTACCTCATTGCGACCGGAGGATTGGACATGGAAGACCGCACGTTGCAGTACACGCTGAAAACTCAGCGTCGGCTGTGTGTCGCGCTCCTCTTCACTGGCAGGCAGAACGGGTGTGGTTTGTTCAATAAAGGCTTCCAGTTCCTGACGGAGCGCAACCAAATCCACAGAACACGCTTCCAGCGCCTCCCGGGCAGATGGGTTACTGAGCAGCGCCAGTAACAAGTGCTCGACGGTCATAAACTCATGACGGTGCTCGCGCGCTCTGGCGAAAGCCATATTTAAACTGAGTTCCAGTTCTTGATTGAGCATAGGCACCTCCCCCAATTTTTATGCCTGCATTCAGGCTTTTTCTAGCGTACACAGCAATGGATGCTCATTCTCCCTCGCGTACTTGTTCACCATCGCCACTTTGGTTTCTGCAACCTCGGCGGTAAAGACTCCGCAAATGGCCTTCCCCTGGTAGTGAACAGCGAGCATCAATTGCGTTGCACGTTCTACATCATAAGAAAAGAATTTTTGTAACACGTCAATAACAAACTCCATCGGAGTGTAATCATCATTGACTAATATCACTTTATACATAGATGGCGGTTTTAGCGCGTCGCGAACTTTTTCTTCCGCCAGTTGATCAAAGTCCAGCCAGTCGTTCGTTTTACCCATTGTCAGTTATCATCTTCGGTTACGGTTATCGGCAGAACGCCCTGCCGCTGACAAGAGCTTATTTGCCTGACCAATCTACTCCACATGATAGATAACTATCATTTATATCATTTAGTTAATTAGTCTTTATTTTTCATTATGTTGCAAATAACAACCCCGTCAAAAACAGTGATATTAACTACACCATTAACTACACCGCTTCACGAACAATATCGAACAACCGCGAACAAAGATCAACACGCTTTAATCATTATCATTTTCCGGCTATCCGTCATGAAGCTGGTGGATGATCTGCGTGGTGATTTCCACCATTCAGAGCAGGGGCGGTCATCATGACCATGCCATAACAAAAACCCCATATTCGTGGTTTTTCTGTGTCGGGGCTATTCTGCTGTTGCCGTGCTGGTGGATATTCTCCGGTATGCGGCTCCCCATATCGGCATCAGGCCCACCAGCGTGAAGCGTTTTTCATTTTTCGCGGGTATAAAAAATCGATGGGGCGGGCAGTCCTGAAGACGTCAGGGTACGGAGATTTGACCCGCCCCTCCCTGTGCATGAGCACAATAAGTAACCGAAGGCGGAATTCCGCCCTCGGTACTTACATATGAGAAACGATATTTCTTCCACCGATACCCTTTATTTGGGTATTGCGAGTAAGCCCCAAAATCTGGGTGTTACTCTTACTACCCAAACTACGGGTAGTTTCCGTAGTTTCATGGTCGAGTTGCAAATCTGCAACTCACCCACCAGCCAACGCAATTTTGCGTTATCGGGAATATCAGCAAGTTACCGCCGCAGTCGTTCCGGCTTCTTCCACTGGTAAGTATTTTTCGCGCTCTCCCTCCGTTGTTGAGAACGGCGACGGTATGCCAGCAACTCAAGGACTCTGGTTCGTATGTTGCGCATATCCACGCCGTTAAGCTCAATACCATCACGGCGCATCACCTCAGCAACAACACGCGCGTAATTTTCAGCGGTGACTGTATCCGGCTGCGCGGCCTGTTCGTCAGCCAACTGGCTGATTCCACCAGCACAGCGGATTAATCGCAGTATTTCAGATTCGGTCATTATCATGCCTGTTTTGCGACCTCATTCACTACGTCATTTTTTACCATCCGGCTGATAATCTGATTACACAAATCGTCAATAATTGACTGCACTCTGTTTACTGCCATCGGTTTAAGCCCGGCATCACGTGCCAGAATATTGGGGAGTTTTGCCAGTTCCTCGCTTACGATTTCCCCCCATATAGCCATCTCTTTTCGCACATCATCGGCGGGTATGAGTTGCGCCGTTTCCTGTTCGAACTTGAGGCGTTCACGTTCGGACTGATACCAGGCCTTACGGTCATGTGGCTCCATTTCTTCCAGTGATGCCGGAACGGGAAGATCAAGAAAACAGGTCAGAATGTCAGTCACCCGATAGAGTTTCAGCTTGTCATGCCCTCCGGCTGGCTGGATGTTTTTCAGCCTTGCCGCCGCAGTCTGACGACATATTCCCGCTATCGCCGCCAGTTGATTAATGTTCAGCATCAGATTTTTCAGTTCTCGATCCATACCCGCTCCAGAATGTTTTAAACATGCATCTTGCGAACAACTTTCAGAAGAGGTCAAAAAATGCGCTATATGTTGAGCATAAAACAAGCAAAATTAACATGCCAAAAATAAAAATACTTAAAATTCAATACAATATGAAGATGATGATGACGAATGAAAATGCAAAAACTAGCCTTTTTCCGCGCCGCTCCCGCCCCGTGGCAGACCACTCCACCGGGAGGACCCGTAAAAAAGGCGGCTGTCGCCGCCCTTGTTGTCATGCTCCACTCGATTTCAGTAATCCGCGATAATCGAGGGCCGCGACACCTGCATCTATGCGCACTTTCCAGGCGACACCATCAACAGTAAAGCCCACCTGCTCCTCAAGATATGGCGTATCCATACCATCAAGATAAGCGACTTCTATTGTGTCCATCCCCTTAGCTGCGGCTACATACCATTCCTTGCTATTGGCCTTATCAAGACGTGGCTCAACAATTACTTCTGCCATATCTTTCACCACGTTAATGATGCCGGGGTTCTGATTGATAGTGCTCTCATCACCAACCGGAAAGACTGATGACGATGACAGAATGGCGCGACGCGCGGCAGATTCCAGCGCGGCAGGGACCAGAACAAAAGCAGGGGTAATATTCAGTGAGTCGCCGTTAGCATCCTCCTGGAGGCGCATCAGCTTACGGGCTTCATCAAGCCCCACCATGTCCATATCCTTCGCAATAAGATTTTTATGATCGGCATGGAATAACGCTTTACCATCCGTAAATTTGCCGTTGCTGGTTAACAGAAGATAAACCAGATTACCTACTGTTCTGGCGGCCGCACGCCCCATCGCCATGGGGATTGTAGTTAACTGGGTCAGGTCATCGTTGATAATGGCCTGACGGGTAACAGAAAAAATATTACCGTATGTGGCCAGCGCAATAGGTACACCTTTATCGCTGGTGGTGATGTATTTATATTCCGCACCTTCCGGTACTTTATCCAGCTTTGAAAAACCATTCAGACCAACGCGCTTTGCTTCATGAAAGTTTGAAAGCGATCCGGTACGCGTCCATTTCTGGAACGTTTCGCCGCTGTCCTGCCAGCCTTTCAGCACTGATTTTTCAGCACCACCAGCCAGAATATGAGAAAAATCGCTGCTGCTGTGTGTGAAAGCTGCATTAACGACCTGCGAGCGATTTAAAAAACTGCCAACACTGATACCACGATCAGTTAGTGATGCCTGGGCCATTTCAAAAAGGCTCATCATCGCGTAAGGATTTCCCCGCTCTGGGCGTTCATACCCAAGACGAGAATAAAGCCCCTGACGAATTGCATCGCCTGTTATGTTCCCGTTACCGGCATAAATATGAGTCGGGATATTTTTATTGGATGGCGTGGACTCGCGCCCCAGCTCGTTCAACAACTTTTCACGGGCCATCTCCGGTGTACATGATGCATCCTCCAGGCACGCCATTTTGATCCCGTCGTAACGACTGCCGAACAGGCTAAACACTTCACTTATTCCGTTGATGCGCTTCTGTTCATTACCAGCAATATTGGCTGCTCCCTGTGGCGGGGTAATCATTCCTTTAATGGTTTCAGGCATGTGTGAAAAATCTCCTGTGCGTTTCGATTCAATTCGCGCCATTGCTGTGACAGATGGCAACAATTCATCAGCAAAACCGTGCTTAAGGCATTCTTTCCCGTCCATCCAGGTTTCATCTTCCAGCATGGCGGTAATTTCCTGTGCTGATTTGCCCGTTTTTCTGGCATAAGCAGGGACTAACACGGTTTCCACCTTATCCAGCAAATCAGCATAATCACGCATATCACCAGCATTTCCGCCAGAGATACCCCACGGCTTATGTATCATCATCATGGCGTTTTCCGGCATCACAACACGATCGCCAGCCATTGCGACAACCGAAGCCATTGAAGCCGCAACACCATCGATATAAACCGTAATTTCTGCCGGATGATTCCGTAACAGGTTATAGATGGCGATGCCTTCAAACACGTCACCACCTGGCGAATGGATCCGCAGGTCGATATGTGAGACATCGCCCAGGGCTTTCAGGTCTTCCGCAAACTGCTTCGCGGTAATACCGAAGCCGCCAATTTCTTCATAGATGGATATTTCTGCCGCTCCGCGAACACCCAGCGCCTTAATGGTGTACCAGTGATTCATTGCTCCCCCCCAGATGCAAAACCATTCTTATCAAGCCACGCGTTAACCGCGTGTCTGACAATCTGCGCCGCACCTGGTAATGGTTGGTCAGGATGATGATTTATGTGGTCGATCCTGTACTGCTTAAGGCGCATAACGGTCTGCGCATCCAGATGAACGGAACCACCTTTTACCTCGCCTGTGTTCAGGTCGTTAATACAATTCACAGTAACTTCCTCTTACTGACTAAACTGCGCGCATTATTGATCGATAAAAGTGGTAGATAAACATATTTCTATCATAAAAATAGATTAATCAGATTCAGACACAAAAAAGCCGGAGAGAATCCGGCATAAATATCCCGCCATCTGAACACGTTTTGCACAGGCAACTCCATCTGGCAGGTGAAAAACAAATTTATTTATATATTTCAATTAATTGCAAACTGGTCTAATGACAGGGAGAAAAAAATATTGTACAGGTGAAAACAGAAATAACTTTTAATTATCAATAAATTACTACACATGCTGCCGCCGCCATGAAAATGCAAAAACCAGCCTTTTTCCGCGACGCTCCCGCCCCGTGGCAGGTCACTACACCGGGAGGACCCATAAAAAAGCCGGATTGCTCCGGCTTCTGTTACTCGTTGCTTAAAACGGTATGTTATCCCCGTACGGATCATCATTTCCCGCCTGTTGTTTTGCTCTGCTCAGTGCATCAGTAGCCTGCCCCTGTTGGCCTTTTTTGCCGCCCGGTCGCGCCGTTCTCGCACTGATTACGCTGTCTGCGATAACCTGCCAGCCCTGCCGCGTCTCCCCGTTCTGTCCGGTCCACTGGCTCACCTGCATGTTACCCGCCACGCTCAGGAGTTCACCCTTGCGGTGCTTTGCCAGTGCTTCGGCCTGTCTGCCAAACGCCAGGACGGATAACCACATCGTCGCCGTTCCGTCATCTGCCTGGCTGCACGGAAGTGGGACCGCCATACTCGCCATCGTCATTTGTGTACCCTTGCTGGTGGTCTTTAACTGCGGGTCAGCCACCAGCCGCCCGTAAGCCGCTATCTGTGCTGTCATGCTGTCTGCTCTCCGGTTTTAACGTTGATGGTTGTCACCTGTTCCGCTTCGGCAATCTCCCGTTCTGTCAGCGTGGCAAAGTTTGCAGCTGCCGTTGTCATGAATGAGCTAATCAGTTCGGGATGTGCTTTCGCATATCCTTCCCCGGCGTTGCGGTCGATGATTTTTATCGACACCCTTAACCAGTGTTCCGTCAAATCAAGGGCGTGCGATTGTGATTTTTTTGTGTGCTTCGCTGTCATAGGCTTTATCTCACAGCAGTAAATTAAAATTTTTGCGTTTTAACCCTTCACCTGTTCACCTTTTGATATTTTATCTTTTAATTCATAATGTTAAGGGGTGAACAGTTTCACAAAAACTATTCACCAACTGTTCACCACTGTTCACCCTTGAAGCTCAATAAACAATCAAAAAGGTGAACAGTGAATAGTTTGGTGAACAGTTCATAAATAACTGTTCACCCTATAACATACTGATACAAAAGATATTTATGACAGGGTGAACAGTGGTGAACAGTTATTCCATAAGTTTAATTTTTGCTATCGTCATTAGTGACCGATACACATGATGGCATCCAGTCTTCTGATTCCTCCGTCAGTGTCACGTTTGAACGCAAACCGTGCTTCGTTTTCCGTTTCATATACTCCCTGCCATATTCCGCCATTGCCCCCGGCATATCTTTACCGAAGCGCGTCAGTGTTACAGGTTTACCAAACCCATGTGCCCTCATATAAGCCAGATAGGCATGATAGAGATACCTGCGTGGGCTGAATGGCACAATTTCAGCATTACCCACTAACAGGCCATCACACATTACCGACGCCATGAGATAGCCGCAGAAGTCCACCAGCGAATCCCCCTCTCGCTTTATCGCCAGTGCTTCTTCAGATTTCTGCTGCTCATATAACAGGCGTCTGGCTTCGTCCTGGTCAGCAAACCGTGTAAGCAGATGGCGAATCACTACCGCCAGCTCACCTTCTATTTTTTCCGCCAGCATTGGATCGCGTTCGTTCTCCGGTACAACTTCCGAAAAATTGAATATCACCCGACGACGTGAGATCCCCCCGCTGCGGTCACTGAATGACATGGCGTTATTGTTAACCGCCAGCACTACTGCCGGAATACGCGTTGAGTAGGGGGCTTTGTGTTTCGGGTCAATTGCCACCTTGTCACCGCCTGTAATGGCCTTAATTCCTGCCCCATCACCAGCGTAGCGGGTCATATCCGGCATGATAATCAGCGAAAAGCCAACCACTAACGCGCGTTCCCTTGCATCTTCCAGCGCCTTCATGCTTGCCGATACTGTGTTGGCCTTACCCGCCAGCATGGTGCAAATCTCCGCCATCACGCTTTTACCACTTCCCCCTGGACCTGTTACCTCAATGAATAACTGCCAGTCGTACCGGTTCGCCAGCACCATGAATAATGCAGCCAGTACGCGATCCGCCTTGCGGTCATTCTCAGCCACCGAACGGCGTAACCACTTCCAGAAATTCGGCGCATGTGTTGCCAGCGTTTCCCCCTCTGCTGGTGGGCTGAAAGGTAATTCACTGGCAATTAACAACCAGTCGTTTTTGTTATGCTCCCGAAAATTACCTGTTCTGGTATCAAATACCCCGTTACTGAATCCAATCAGGTTACGGGCTGTATTCCCCATAACAGGCAAACTTAACTTCATGGTATCGACCGCCGATTTAATGGCGTTCTGCGAATAGCTGATCTCCGCATCAATGAAAATCTGTGCCATAGCTCGCTGTAATTCTTTATCCTGTACTGGCTCCCATACAACGCCGTTGTAATGGTGAACAGTGTCAGAGTCAGCATGAATCGCCAGTTCACCGCCATAATGTGCCAGGAGAACTTCGCCGCGTTGACTTGCTCCCATCTGGTTAAGCGCCAGTGATGAAGCGTTATCGTCTTTTACCCGCTCTTTTTTCTTTACAGGCAGTTCAACTACCTTTTTCTTTTCCGCCTGCTCTGCCCGTTCACGTTCCAGATATTCGCGCCAGTTCTCCCGTTTCTGGCTGTGCATTCCTTCAGGGTAATAATCAGCATCCCTGACACCTGCCGCTGCCAGTTTCTGCCCGATGGTATTAACAAGCCCCGGACGCAATAACCCCGCCTGGTAGAGACGCACGCGATAGCGTCCGTCCGGTACGATTTGCAGGTTGTCCAGTTCGGCAAGTTGTTGCTCTCCAAGCCAGACAGGTGGCACGTTATCGCCAGCCAGTCGCCCGTCCTGTTCCTGCCACTGCTTCGCATGTGCCCACGCATCACTACCCGCAAAAATGATGACTTCCGTCATTTTGTCACGCGGCTGGTGTTTTAAATTTGGCGCTTTTTTCATTTCGGCTCTCTCCACGCGGCAATCATGTTTTTCAGTTCCTGCAGTTTTTTATCCACATCCACACGTGACACATGGTTATTTCTGGAAGTCGGGATTTCCCGCCGGAATCTGCTAATAAAGATCTCCACGTTCAGCGAACTATGAAATGAATAGCCATCACGAATAAAATACACACGGTCAAACATCAGTTCTTTTACCGTTACTCTGTTACCGTTCTTATCCAGATAAATAGCGCCGGGGATAATTTTGGGGTGTGCATAACCGCTGGCAGTCAAGCCAGATAAATATGTTCTCATGATTATTTATCCCCGATTTGAATCAGTATTCGCTTTCTTTATGGCATTTAATGCATCTGTGGCATTTTCAATGGTGCACCGTAACGAAATATCAAACTGCCCAAGCATTACCAGTAACAAACCGATATTACCCATATCAATGCGCATGGCCTTTTCGTCATAGTCCTCATTTTCTGACGCATGCCACATCAGGCTACCAATTGACGCAACAGCCATTGATATATTGTCAGTAGCCCCATCAGCAGCGGAATAAACCTTTTTAGCAATATCATGCTCACAGTTAAAATGCGGATTAATCAGGTACTGGTAATTTGACATATCAGGCATGGCACACCCCCTGACGAATACGGGCGGCGAATACCATCACGTAGCCAGCCGGGGATTGCTGGCGTGCTTCCTGTTCGCTGGTGGCCTCAATGGTAATCACGCGCGGTTGTGCCGTGCTCAGGGCGATAAAACGCCAGATGTATTTATTCAGGTTGTACGAGTCCCGCCCTTGCGGGTGTCTGGTATAATTTCTCATAGCTGCCTCGATACTGTTGCTATCGTTGGTGGTTAGACGCCCTGCATGTGTGCCACCACTGCGGGGCGTTGTTGCTTGGTGCATCGCACCATTCGTTTTTAACCTATCAGCAAGTGAATCGCACTTCAAGCCTTTCTCTGAAATTTTTTTTGTGTATACTGAATCGCACCAACTTAGAGAGGATTCAGTAATGGCAACAGGTTCAACAAATAATAAGTCGCAACAGTTAAATGCCAGATTCCCGCATGATGTTGTTGCAGACTTAGAAAAAAATTTAGATGAAGGTGAAAGCAAGGCGCAATTTATAGTTACTGCCGTTAAAGGCGAGATCAAACGCCGCCAGCGCCGCAAGGCCAAAGAGCAGGAGTAACCATCACCAGCGCCGTGGTGTGAGTAACTACGGCGCATTGCTATGCAGGACAACACAATGACCGATAAAGAATTGACCAAAACATTATCACCGGCACGGAAAAGACGGCGCAGAAAGATAGAGCATGAATCAGAAAGATTCGCGCCATGTGCTTTTGCTCTTGAGAAATTCCTTAAAGAGCACAGGAAAAAGCTCTCGTTGCAAACCTTGGAACGAACCAAATCTGACTGATCACATTGCCCACCAGCCGCAAATGTGGCATTGTTGGTGATGCGTTCAAGTTTAGTGTGTATCCATTGGCGACCGCCCCCGGTCGCCTTTGTTTTATATGTCATATGCTCCCCTTTACGCTGCCTTGCCTGAATTAATGCGATCCCGGCTTTTAACCCATTCCATAACCTCGGACAGCAGCCAACCTACAGAACGACCGCCCAGATTACGGCGTGACGGGAAATTCCCTTTTTTCTCCAGTTCATAGCGTGTAGTGCGACACACTCCAGTTAACTTACGACATTCATCCTCACGGATTACGCGATCTTCATTTATTTCACGCATACAAAAACCTACATAAAAAATTACGTATATAAACTTTTCTCTTAGCTGTAGATATATGAGATCGGATATTACTTAGATTCTTTTTTCACCTCTTAAATTAAAAACACAACCTTGCTAAAGGCTTTGTTCGCTAAGGTTCGTAGAAGCTCGTTAGTGTTTAAAATCGTGTCACGAGTTTTTAAGCGATGCAACAAAAAATGTCGTTACTTGGCATTACGCTTGAATTATCTCATTAAAAACAAATAGATAAACCATCAAGTGTTGGAACAATCAAGAAACAGAGAATAAAAGTTCAGAAGAAGACATTCCAATTTTTTGATGGTTGACATATATAAAGCGAAGATATTTGCAGATATTTTCCGATATTCTACGATTTATTCACGGCTGTAATCTCTTAAAGAAAAAACAGCCGTAATTTGTCAAGAATTTTGGGGGTAAATTCGCGGGGTCATAACAACGATTTTTTCATCATTGTTCTGGAGAAGCTCGAGACGGTCTACCCATAGATTAAGAGCATCACGTTTTGCATCAAGATAACGGGAGTGGTTATAGACTCGTTGCATCCCCGGCATCTGGTGGGCGGTAAGCTGCTCGACAATATGCGGATCCACGCCTAAATCGTTCAGCATGGTTGTAAATGTGTGCCGGATGTCATGCAACGACCAGGGGGCTTGATTAATGCGTCTGTGTGCCGTTCTTCCGTACTCTGCTACGGATGATTGCCCTTTCAGTTCTCCAAGCAATAAGCCCGTGTGCCTGTTCTTCTCCACCAGCTTCATGACAAACGGCAAGATCGCTTCCGGTATTGGCCTGAATATTGCTACCTTCGTTTTGCTGTGTTCTTTCGGCACAGTCCAGAGCATTTCTTTAAAATCCCATTCCTGAACCTCGGAGCGTCTTAGCTCAGTGGTACGGCATCCAAAGACAATCAGAAGGCGAATTAAGGCGCTGTAGTACGGCGGGAAAATTTTTTCATCCAGTGCGCGGAGTAGCTCGCCAAGCTCCTTGTTTGTTAGCACTCGCTCGCTTATTTCTGCTTTTTTTCCCACATCACCTACGACCATATCATCAAGAACGTTACTGACGGCGTAGCGACGTTTACGGCAGTACTTAAGCGCCTGCTTGCATACCTGCAACAAAAAGCCGGCTGATACCGGATTACGCTTAGCAAGCTGGTCAAAACAGGCCAGCCAGTGGCGTAACTCGCATTTATCCAGCGGCATAGCACCAATCTGGCTGATTATGTGCTTATTGATCCGGCTTTTCAGTGATTCGTGGTCAGTGCGCTTTTCCTTCGCGTATGACTCAAGCCAGTAAGTGATCGCGTCCTTAACCGTTACAGGTGCTAACGCTTCCTGCACTGTGTGATTAAGCTCATGGCGTGGATTTTTCCCCTCCGCCAGCCAGGCGCGACACTGTGCCGCTTTTTCTCTGGCTGCTTTCAGGCTCAGATCGGGATAGTTGCCCAGTCTCAGGCGTTCCGGTGATACCTGCCTGCCAGTTCCGGCCCTGTAAGTGAAATACCAGGTTAACAGGCCATTGGTTGAATGCCTTACGCTAAGGTTGCCACCATCATTAAAAAAGGTGTTTTTTGTGGTTGGTGATCCGCTTAATTTTCGTAAAAGAGTGTCGCTAAGTCTATGAATTGCCCTGCTCATGTTTCGCATTTCCGGTCATCAAAATTAACTACACCATTGACTACACCGTGCATCGTACAAGGGCAAACAGCGACGAACAAGGGCGAACAAGAAAAACGAAATTTTCCTTTATAATCATAGCAATAAATGAGATAGATACACCACGACGAACACCCGCGAACACTAACTGATAAATAACTATCATCTATCGTTGGCATCAGCGACATCTGTCACATTCCTGTCAATAGCGTTAACTGCTTCAAATTTTTGATTCATACCTGCCCCCTGGCCCCTGTCAAACGCTTGACGGCTCGCCCTAATTCTCTAAATTGTATTTCTAGAGTTGGCGAGGTTTTGAACAGCCCCCTCTCTGACCCCGGTTTATTCCATCTTACTTGTATAAGATTTGCGAAGGATGTCGAAGCATGGAAAAGGGTACTGTTAAGTGGTTCAACAATGCCAAAGGGTTTGGTTTCATCTGCCCTGAAGGCGGCGGCGAAGATATTTTCGCTCATTATTCCACCATTCAGATGGATGGTTACAGAACGCTAAAAGCTGGACAATCCGTTCAGTTTGATGTCCACCAGGGGCCAAAAGGCAATCACGCCAGTGTTATTGTGCCCGTCGAAGTAGAAGCGGCAGTCGCATAGCTCTTCTGTCTCATTGTGTACATCCTAAAGGCAAAATGCCAGCCCGATCGGCTGGCATTTTTATCTCAAAAATTACTCTCGTGCCAGAGCATCTACTGGATCCAGTCGTGCCGCATTTCGTGCGGGTAACCATCCAAATAAAATCCCGGTGGCCGTCGAGCAGAGAAACGCCAGCAGCAGTGCCAACGGTGAAAAACCAATCTCCCAGCCGGGTAAGAAAAGCTGCAAGGTGAAAGCAATTAACAGTGACAGAGTTATTCCCAACGCGCCACCGACCAGGCAAACCAGTACGGCTTCGATCAGGAACTGTTGCAAAACATCGCTTGCTCGCGCACCTACAGCCATGCGAATGCCAATTTCCCGCGTCCGCTCGGTCACTGACACCAGCATAATATTCATTACACCAATACCGCCCACCACCAGCGAAATCACCGCCACCAGCGTCAGAAACAGTTGTAAAGTACGTGTGGTCTTTTCAACAGTTTTCAAGACGCCGTCCATGTTCCAGGTAAAGAAATCCTTCTTTCCGTGGCGCAGTGAAAGTAAACGCGTGAGTTGCTGTTCCGTCTCGGCGCTGTCAAATCCTTCTTTTACCCTGACAGTAATGGAGTTCAGCCACGACTGGCCCATAACTCGCCCGGACATCGTGCTGTAAGGTAGCCAGACACGCAGCACTTTACTGCTACCAAACATCGACTGTTTTTCTTCCGCCACACCAATGACTCTGGCGGGCATATTGCCGACCAGAATCACCTCGCCAACCACATCTGCTTTATGGGGGAAAAGCTGGCGGCGAGTATTACTGTCGAGAACCACGACCTGCGCACGACCGTTCAGCTGCTCCTGATTAAAGGTGTTTCCTTCACTGAAGGTCATGCCATAGACATTAAAATAATCGCCGCTCACGCCATTGGCACTGGCAGCAACATCAACATTGTTATAACGCAGGCGCAGGTTTTGCGAGACGGCAGGTGTGGCTGAGGCGACCCACGGTTGTTTTTGGATGGCGATTAAGTCGTCGTACTTCAGCGCCTGCTGATATTGCGGATCGTCATCGCCAAAATCTTTCCCGGGATAGACATCAATAGTATTCGTACCAATAGAACGAATATCCGCCAGCACCATTTGTTTGGCGGCGTCACCCACCACGACAATGGAAACCACCGACGCAATACCGATAATAATCCCCAGCATGGTCAGTAAAGTACGCATTTTATTCGCTGCCAGCGCCCGCCATGCCATCGTCAGCGCCTCGTTAAAACCGCTGACAAACTGCCGCCAGCCAGACACCGTGTTGACAACAGGCTCCGTCCCGCCAGCAACATTCACTTTTTCAATGGCGGGAGGATTGCGCACAATTTCGCCGTCGCGAATTTCGATCACCCGCTCGGCCTGAGCAGCGACCTGCGGATCGTGGGTGACGATAATCACCGTATGCCCGCGATCGCGCAGCTGATGCAGGATCGCCATCACCTCTTCGCCAGAATGGCTGTCCAGTGCGCCGGTTGGTTCATCGGCAAGAATTACCTGACCGCCGTTCATCAATGCCCGCGCGATGCTGACGCGCTGTTGCTGACCACCCGAAAGCTGTGCCGGATAATACTCTGTACGGTCTTCCAGCCCCAGTCGTTGCAGTAACCCCTGGGCGCGAAGCAGCCGCTGTTTCCGCTCAAGACCGGCATAGACGGCGGGTACTTCAACGTTCTGCTCGGCGGTTAAATGCGAAAGTAAATGGTAACGCTGGAAAATAAAGCCGAAATGCTCGCGGCGCAGTTGCGCCAGCGCATCGGCGTCCAGTGTGGCAACATCCTGACCGGCGACGCGATAGGTGCCGCTGGTGGCCTTATCCAGACAGCCGAGAATATTCATCAGGGTCGATTTACCGGAACCTGAAGCGCCAACAATCGCTACCATCTCACCGGCATAAATATCGAGGGTGATGCCCTTCAGCACCTCAACCTGCTCATCACCGGCAGGATAGCTGCGACGAATATCCTTTAATTCGAGCAAAGGCGTCATTGTGCAGCTCCTGGTTTGGCCTCACCAATCACCACTTCATCGCCCGCTTCAAGCCCTTTGACAATCTCAACATCGGTATCGTTACGTGCGCCAATCGTCACTTCACGCTCGCGTGTTTCACCATTACGCAACAATTTGACTTTATAACGATTATCGCCAACCGGATCGCCTAACGCCGACAGAGGGATCGTCAGCACATTTTTCACATCGGTGAGCTGAATATGCACTTGCGCAGTCATATCCAGCCGCAGCAAACCATTGGGGTTGGGGACTTCAAAACGGGCGTAATAGAAAATAGCGTCGTTAACCTTTTCCGGCGTCGGTAGTACATCCTTGATTTGCCCCTCGTAGCGCGTCAGTGGATCGCCAAGCACCGTAAACCAGGCTTTTTGCCCCGGCTTCAGGTGGATTACATCCGCTTCAGAAACCTGCGCTTTTACCAGCATGGTGCTCATATCTGCCAGCGTCAGAATGTTCGGTGCTTGTTGTGCGGCAATCACCGTCTGGCCTTGCAGAGTGGTGATTTGCGTGACTTCCCCGGCCATCGGGGCAACGATGCGAGTGTAATCGAGATTGGTTTTAGCCGTATCGAGAGAAGCCTGATTGCGCTTGATTTGCGCGTCAATGGTGCCAATTTGCGCCTGTTTCACAGCCATCTCCGTCGCGGCGGTGTCGAGATCCTGCTGTGAAACAGCCTGCGTTTGTGCCAGACGTTGCTGACGGGAATACGTCACCCGCGCCAGTTTCAGCTCCGCTTCCGCCTGCTGCCGCTGCGCACGTAGCTCCATCAGCGTTGCTTCGACCTCCTTAATCTGGTTTTCAGCCTGTTCAGGATCAATAACCCCTAAAAGCTGGTCTTTTTTTACTTTATCGCCAATCGCCACCGACAGAGTTTTCAACTGACCGCTGACCTGCGCGCCCACGTCAACCTTACGCAGCGCGTCCAGCTTTCCGGTCGCCAGCACGCTTTGCTGTAAATCACCGGGGCGCACAATCAGCGTCTGATAAGTCGGCACGGGTGCGTTAAGAATTCTCCACAACGTAATCAGTCCGGCGATGACTATCACCAGCGCAATAACGTAACGCTTCTTCACGGTTTTCCGCTTTTTCATAAATATTCTGAATACTCCATATGCCAATCCGGGTCATTAACTTCAACGAAATATCAACAAAACCATAAAATTTACGTTAGTAATCACACTATTGATGTTTGGTTAAGATACGCAATGGTGAAATCGACGTCATGTATAACCATTTATTTCATGAATATGTCGCAGCTAACTGAACGGACCTTTACGCCATCTGAATCTCTCAGCAGCCTGTCACTTTTTCTTAGTCTGGCACGTGGACAGTGTCGGCCGGGTAAATTCTGGCATCGCCGTAGTTTTCGCCAGAAATTTTTGCTGCGCTCGTTGATTATGCCGCGTTTAAGCGTTGAGTGGATGAACGAACTTTCCCACTGGCCTAATCTCAATGTGTTGTTAACGCGCCAGCCGCGACTGCCTGTGCGTCTGCATCGCCCTTACCTTGCGGCGAATCTTAGCCGTAAGCAATTGCTGGAGGCGTTACGTTACCATTATGCGTTACTCCGCGGATGTATGTCGGCGGAAGAATTCAGCTTATATTTGAATACCCCCGGGCTGCAACTGGCGAAGCTGGAAGGCAAAAACGGCGAGCAGTTCACGCTTGAGCTGACCATGATGATCTCAATGGATAAAGAAGGTGACAGCACAATCCTGTTCCGCAACAGCGAAGGTATTCCTCTGGCAGAGATCACGTTTACCCTGTGTGAATATCAGGGGAAAAGAACGATGTTTATTGGCGGACTGCAAGGCGCAAAATGGGAAATTCCACATCAGGAAATCCAGAATGCGACGAAAGCCTGCCACGGGCTATTTCCCAAACGCCTCGTGATGGAAGCGGCCTGTCTGTTTGCCCAACGTTTGCAGGTAGAGCAGATTATTGCCGTCAGCAATGAAACGCATATTTACCGCAGCCTGCGTTATCGCGATAAAGAAGGCAAGATCCACGCTGATTACAACGCTTTCTGGGAATCGGTTGGCGGCGTATGTGATGCTGAACGCCATTACCGCCTTCCAGCACAGATAGCACGAAAAGAGATTGCCGAAATCGCCAGTAAAAAACGGGCTGAATACCGTCGGCGCTATGAGATGCTCGACGCTATTCAGCCACAAATGGCCACGATGTTTCGCGGTTAATCCGCGCGACCGCGCGCCAGCCACAGCACGCGTGAGAACATTTTTTTCAGCAGCGTCGGTACGGAGTCCACACCACGACGTCCGGCCTCCATTGCCACTTCAATGGCAAGATCGGGTTTGGAAGAGCGATGGATCGCTTTCGAGATAATTTTGCGCAGATTCATCGGTACATTTTCCGGGATTTGCGCCACGCGGTGGAACACATCGGAAAATCCCTGGCGATACATAAAATGTTCCATATCCAGCGCCGGTAACGCCGTTAAATGTTCTCGTTCGGCTTCCCGATCATTATTCAACAGGCTGCGTACCGTAGCGGCATATTTCTTCCCTGCTTCATCGCCATCGACCAGTACATGCCATTCAATCCCCATTCGGCGGGCAAATTTAACCAGTGGCTTTAGCCCGGACTGGGCAAACTCAATGACCTTAATCCCTTCGGCATCGAAATGGTGTCCACACTGGCGCGCCAGTTCGTTGATAACCCAGGTTTCTGTTTCCCCTTCCACCAGCAACCAGCAGCGAGCAAACAGCGATGACGGACGATTAAAACGAATGTGAAAAGAGATGCGGCGGCTGTCTTCGGTGCTCAAGCCACTTGGCCCCAGACGCCAGGCGGCAACACGAGAAGATTCACGCACCAGGCGGCAAACATGTTCCACTGGAGTTAACGAAAGCAACTCACCCGAGTTGGTGGTGGCAATGCGCTGCAATGGCAGAAGATTCAACAGATGCCAGGCAACTGAAAGCATAATGGGGTGTAAACGGGTTTCTGGATCTTCAATCAGCAACAATGGACGGGCGTCTTTATCCAGTCGCAATGTGCCTTTTGCCTGCAATAAAGTTGCAAACAGGCCGAGCAAAATAACCCGATACGAGCGCCCTCCAGGTCGGTCAATCATCCGGTTGATGATATCCAGATAGCGCCAGCTTCGTTGCTCATTGCTGGCCCGCCGCCGCATTAAACGATATCGCGCCTGTCCAGCCCCCTGCTCAGAGAAATAATGCTCAAGCAACTGCACCATTGCGGAAAGTCCCTGACGAATCTGTCCATCAGAGAGATTTTGCGGATGTGAGGACAACTCACGGGCGAGGAAATCGAGCTGGCGCGCGGTGACTTCCACATTGGGGACATTTGGCACCGTGCCGTTACGAATACGGCGCATAAAACGGGCATCACGCAAGCGCAGCACCGGCATTAAACGCACCAGATGGCGTGCCTGATCGTTAATATCCTCGACATCAATCGGATGTCCGTCTTTATCGAGAAAACTGCGCAGTGTCATCACGCTGCCGTCTTCCGCACTCTCCCCTTCCAGACGATAAAAAATACGGTGATAGCCATCGGTGCATGGCGTCCAGCACGCTTCCAGCGGCCGATAACGGCGAACCCGATGTCGGCCTGGCAGCGATTCGCGGAAGGTCAAAATAATATGCAGATGATGTTCTCGCCCGTTGATATCTCCCGGCGGGAACCAGAAATCGTCGCGCTCAAAATGGTAGAGATCTGATTCTGGCGATAGCAGCAGGGTTAAGGCGTCCAGCAAGCTGGATTTACCCCACGCGTTCTCCCCAATCAGGACGTTGTTTTGTTCCAGCATCAACGACAAACGGTTGATACCGCGAAAACCCACAATTTCAACGCGCTCAAGAATCATATCCCCTCCAGAAATATGTGACTTATCCTTTACGCTGGCAGTATAACGGGAAAGGCCTTGCTAATACGTGATGACATCACATTTAAGCATGGCAAATGTCTGAAAAATGAGCGAATAATCGCGTTATACTCCCTCTTGCTGATAAGTCTGCAAAAAACAACAAAATCAAATAATTAGCATGATAAATTATTTTTTATTACGCCTAAAGGATTAAATCTTTTGCTTGCACTACACTGTCAATCAGACAAATGACTATATGGGGCAACCCGCTGTTGCCCTAAATCAAATTTACTGGATTTATTTATCTGGTGAATGACTCGCCTTCGTTTTTAAAATAGCCGCGCATTATTTCCGTCGTCACTTTTTTACGACGACCCTATAAAACGACCATATTTTTCACAGGGTCAATTTTTAATTGAGGTGGATATGTTCAGAAAATTAGCAGCTGAATGTTTTGGTACTTTCTGGCTTGTTTTTGGGGGCTGTGGTAGTGCTGTACTGGCCGCAGGCTTCCCGGAATTAGGCATTGGTTTTGCCGGCGTGGCGTTGGCGTTCGGTCTGACCGTTCTGACGATGGCCTTTGCTGTTGGTCATATTTCTGGTGGTCATTTTAACCCGGCGGTCACTATTGGTTTATGGGCTGGCGGACGTTTTCCGGCAAAAGAAGTCGTTGGCTACGTAATTGCCCAGGTTGTCGGCGGTATTGTTGCAGCGGCGCTGCTGTATTTAATTGCCAGTGGTAAAACGGGTTTTGACGCGGCAGCCAGCGGTTTTGCTTCTAACGGTTATGGCGAGCATTCACCAGGCGGTTATTCCATGCTTTCCGCGCTGGTAGTTGAACTGGTATTGAGTGCAGGTTTCCTGTTGGTGATCCACGGCGCAACCGACAAATTCGCGCCGGCAGGTTTTGCGCCGATCGCTATTGGTCTGGCCTTAACCCTGATTCACTTAATTAGTATTCCGGTGACTAACACTTCTGTTAACCCGGCGCGCAGCACCGCGGTTGCTATCTTCCAGGGCGGCTGGGCATTAGAACAACTGTGGTTCTTCTGGGTGGTGCCAATTGTCGGCGGCATTATCGGTGGTCTGATTTACCGGACCCTGCTGGAAAAGCGTGATTAATTAACGCAGAAGGCCTGGCGTAATGTCAGGCCTTTTTTTAAGATGTTGTTATATGTTGATTCATCATCTTGTTGCGCTCCTTTCATGAGCTAAGCCACATATTGCCACTGGCGCAAGGAGCGCGCAGGGGGCGGCCAATCGCCGCCGCCCCCTGCCCCCCGGGCTCTGGCGAACAAAATCGCCGCTGCGCGGTGCCCTCGACTTATCCCTTACGGCTACCGGGTCGGGCGCGAGGTAACATCCCTGTAAAACGCGCCCTCAGCCCACATCCATGTGGGCTGCCCCGGCCTTCAGGGAACGCCTCGGCGATTTTGACGCCACCAACATCGGTGCAGTTTGTAATTAAAGCGCAAGAATATCTTTAAATGAAAACGAATACTCTACTGCTCCTTATGCATAACATTTCCTTTTAATTGCAACTTTACTCGTCCTTCCGCTTTCAGTAGTGTGTCATCGCGCATTTCGACTTCATCTTTGCAAGGACTGGGTTTTCATGTTTTCTGGGCTGTTAATCATTCTGGTTCCCCTGATTGTGGGTTACCTCATTCCGCTTCGCCAACAAGCTGCGTTAAAAGTTATTAATCAGCTATTAAGCTGGATGGTTTACCTTATTCTCTTTTTTATGGGTATCAGTCTGGCGTTTCTCGATAACCTCGCCAGTAACCTGTTGGCGATTCTGCATTATTCTGCCGTCAGTATTACCGTTATTTTACTGTGTAATATTGCCGCCCTGATGTGGCTGGAGCGAGGCCTGCCGTGGCGCAACCACCATCAGCAAGAAAAACTCCCGTCGCGTATTGCGATGGCGCTGGAGTCGCTAAAACTGTGCGGCGTAGTAGTGATTGGTTTTGCCATTGGTCTGAGTGGACTGGCTTTCTTACAACACGCGACCGAAGCCAGTGAATACACGTTAATTTTGCTACTTTTCCTCGTTGGTATTCAGTTGCGCAATAATGGCATGACCTTAAAGCAGATTGTCCTTAATCGCCGGGGAATGATTGTCGCCGTGGTGGTGGTTGTCAGTTCATTAATTGGTGGTTTAATTAACGCCTTTATTCTTGATCTCCCCATCAATACCGCGCTGGCAATGGCCTCCGGTTTCGGCTGGTATTCTCTTTCCGGTATTTTATTGACCGAATCTTTTGGTCCGGTAATCGGGAGCGCGGCGTTTTTTAATGATCTGGCCCGTGAACTGATTGCTATTATGTTGATCCCTGGGCTGATTCGCCGCAGCCGCTCTACTGCACTGGGCTTATGCGGTGCCACATCAATGGATTTCACCCTGCCCGTTCTTCAACGTACTGGCGGGCTGGATATGGTCCCGGCGGCAATTGTTCACGGTTTTATTCTTAGCCTGTTAGTGCCGATCCTCATCGCCTTTTTCTCTGCGTAATACCTCTCTGGCGGTAGATCCCTGCCGCCAAAATTGCGCTAAATCAATCTCCCTTAAAGTTGCATGAAAAATCCCTTTTATCCCCGCGTTAAGCGTCTTAACCTTAAACATGTATATTAAATATAACTTTAAAAGGTGTGATCATGTTTTGTGTGCAATGTGAACAAACTATCCGTACTCCGGCAGGAAACGGCTGCTCATACGCGCAGGGGATGTGTGGTAAAACGGCGGAAACTTCTGACCTTCAGGATTTACTCATCGCGGCGCTGCAAGGGCTTTCTGCCTGGGCGGTAAAAGCGCGTGAATACGGCATCATCAACCACGATGTTGACAGCTTCGCGCCACGTGCCTTTTTCTCAACCCTGACCAACGTTAACTTCGATTCTCCGCGTATTGTCGGCTACGCTCGTGAAGCGATTGCCCTGCGCGAGGCGCTGAAAGCGCAATGCCTGGCTGTAGATGCCAACGCGCGCGTCGATAACCCGATGGCTGACCTGCAACTGGTGAGCGACGATCTCGGCGAGCTGCAACGTCAGGCAGCAGAATTTACCCCTAACAAAGATAAAGCGGCGATTGGCGAAAACATTCTCGGCCTGCGTCTGCTGTGCCTGTATGGCCTGAAAGGTGCGGCGGCCTATATGGAACACGCGCATGTTCTCGGTCAATACGACAACGATATTTATGCCCAGTACCATAAAATCATGGCGTGGCTGGGGACCTGGCCTGCCGATATGAACGCGCTTCTTGAGTGTTCAATGGAAATCGGCCAGATGAACTTCAAAGTGATGAGCATTCTGGATGCAGGCGAAACCGGTAAATACGGTCACCCGACGCCAACCCAGGTCAACGTCAAAGCGACGGCGGGTAAATGCATTCTGATTTCCGGTCACGATCTCAAAGATCTCTACAACCTGCTGGAACAGACCGAAGGCACGGGCGTTAATGTCTACACCCACGGCGAAATGCTGCCTGCGCATGGCTACCCGGAGCTGCGTAAATTCAAGCATCTGGTCGGTAACTACGGCAGCGGCTGGCAGAATCAGCAAGTAGAGTTCGCTCGTTTCCCTGGCCCCATCGTGATGACCTCGAACTGCATCATCGACCCAACCGTAGGCGCTTATGACGATCGTATCTGGACCCGCAGCATCGTTGGCTGGCCTGGCGTGCGTCATCTGGATGGCGAAGATTTCTCTGCGGTCATCGCCCAGGCGCAACAAATGGCGGGCTTCCCGTACAGCGAAATTCCTCACCTGATCACCGTGGGCTTTGGTCGCCAGACGCTGCTTGGTGCAGCCGATACGCTGATTGATCTGGTTAGCCGTGAAAAACTGCGTCATATCTTCCTGCTTGGTGGCTGTGACGGCGCACGCGGCGAGCGCCACTACTTCACCGATTTCGCCACCAGCGTGCCGGATGACTGCCTGATCCTGACCCTCGCCTGTGGTAAATATCGCTTTAACAAACTTGAGTTTGGCGATATCGAAGGTCTGCCGCGTCTGGTAGATGCAGGTCAATGTAACGATGCTTACTCAGCAATTATTCTGGCTGTCACTCTGGCAGAGAAACTGGGCTGTGGTGTGAACGATCTGCCGCTGTCGCTGGTGCTCTCCTGGTTTGAACAGAAAGCGATCGTCATTCTGCTGACGCTGCTTTCTCTGGGCGTGAAAAATATCGTCACCGGCCCGACTGCACCTGGTTTCCTGACACCAGACCTGCTGGCGGTGCTGAACGAGAAATTCGGCCTGCGTTCTATCACCACTGTTGAAGAAGACATGAAGCAACTGTTGAGCGCGTAAGGAGTTTGTCGATGACGATGCCAACGAATCAATGCCCGTGGCGGATGCAGGTTCATCACATTACGCAAGAAACGCCGGATGTGTGGACGATTTCCCTGATTTGCCACGATTACTACCCATATCGCGCCGGGCAATATGCACTGGTCAGCGTGCGAAACTCAGCGGAAACGCTGCGTGCTTACACCATTTCCTCCACGCCAGGCGTGAGTGAATATATCACCCTGACCGTGCGGCGGATTGATGACGGTGTCGGCTCCCAGTGGCTGACGCGCGATGTAAAACGCGGTGATTATCTCTGGCTTTCGGACGCGATGGGGGAATTTACCTGCGACGATAAAGCAGAAGATAAATTCCTGTTGCTGGCGGCAGGCTGCGGTGTCACGCCGATTATGTCGATGCGTCGCTGGCTTGCGAAGAACCGTCCACAGGCCGATGTGCGGGTGATCTACAACGTGCGTACGCCGCAGGATGTTATTTTCGCCGATGAGTGGCGTAACTATCCGGTAACGCTGGTGGCAGAAAATAACGTTACCGAAGGCTTTATCGCTGGTCGTCTCACTCGCGAACTGCTGGCAGGTGTACCTGACTTAGCTTCACGTACCGTGATGACCTGCGGCCCGGCTCCGTATATGGATTGGGTAGAGCAGGAAGTGAAAGCGCTCGGCGTGACGCGTTTCTTTAAAGAGAAATTCTTCACCCCAGTAGCAGAAGCGGCGACCAGCGGTCTGAAATTCACCAAACTGCAACCGGCACGAGAATTTTACGCCCCGGTTGGCACCACGCTACTGGAGGCGCTGGAAAGCAATAACGTTCCGGTTGTCGCTGCCTGCCGTGCGGGTGTTTGCGGCTGCTGTAAGACAAAAGTGGTTTCCGGTAAATATACGGTGAGCAGTACAATGACGCTGACCGACGCCGAAATCGCTGAAGGTTACGTACTGGCCTGCTCCTGCCATCCGCAGGGGGATTTGGTTCTCGCATAATCGCCTTATGCCCGATGATATTCCTTTCATCGGGCTATTTAACCGTTAGTGCCTCCTTTCTCTCCCATCCCTTCCCCCTCCGTCAGATGAACTAAACTTGTTACCGTTATCACATTCAGGAGATGGAGAACCATGAAACAAACGGTTGCAGCTTATATCGCCAAAACACTCGAATCGGCAGGGGTGAAACGCATCTGGGGAGTCACAGGCGACTCTCTGAACGGTCTTAGTGACAGTCTTAATCGCATGGGCACCATCGAGTGGATGTCCACCCGCCACGAAGAAGTGGCGGCCTTTGCCGCTGGCGCTGAAGCACAACTTAGCGGAGAACTGGCGGTCTGCGCCGGATCGTGCGGCCCCGGCAACCTGCACTTAATCAACGGCCTGTTCGATTGCCACCGCAATCACGTTCCGGTACTGGCGATTGCCGCTCATATTCCCTCCAGCGAAATTGGCAGCGGCTATTTCCAGGAAACCCACCCACAAGAGCTATTCCGCGAATGTAGTCACTATTGCGAGCTGGTTTCCAGCCCGGAGCAGATCCCACAAGTACTGGCGATTGCCATGCGCAAAGCGGTGCTTAACCGTGGCGTTTCGGTTGTCGTGTTACCAGGCGACGTGGCGTTAAAACCTGCGCCAGAAGGGGCAACCACGCACTGGTATCATGCGCCACAACCAGTCGTGACGCCGGAAGAAGAAGAGTTACGCAAACTGGCGCAACTGCTGCGTTATTCCAGCAATATCGCCCTGATGTGTGGCAGCGGCTGCGCGGGGGCGCATAAAGAGTTAGTTGAGTTTGCCGGGAAAATTAAAGCGCCTATTGTTCATGCCCTGCGCGGTAAAGAACATGTCGAATACGATAATCCGTATGATGTTGGAATGACCGGGTTAATCGGCTTCTCGTCAGGTTTCCATACCATGATGAACGCCGACACGTTAGTGCTACTCGGCACGCAATTTCCCTACCGCGCCTTCTACCCGACCGATGCCAAAATCATTCAGATTGATATCAACCCAGCCAGCATCGGCGCTCACAGCAAGGTGGATATGGCACTGGTCGGCGATATCAAGTCGACTCTGCGTGCATTGCTTCCATTGGTGGAAGAAAAAGCCGATCGCAAGTTTCTGGATAAAGCGCTGGAAGATTACCGCGACGCCCGCAAAGGGCTGGACGATTTAGCTAAACCGAGCGAGAAAGCCATTCACCCGCAATATCTGGCGCAGCAAATTAGTCATTTTGCCGCCGATGACGCTATTTTCACCTGTGACGTTGGTACGCCAACGGTGTGGGCGGCACGTTATCTAAAAATGAACGGCAAGCGTCGCCTGTTAGGTTCGTTTAACCACGGTTCGATGGCTAACGCCATGCCGCAGGCGCTGGGTGCGCAGGCGACAGAGCCAGAACGTCAGGTGGTCGCCATGTGCGGCGATGGCGGTTTTAGCATGTTGATGGGCGATTTCCTCTCAGTAGTGCAGATGAAACTGCCAGTGAAAATTGTCGTCTTTAACAACAGCGTGCTGGGCTTTGTGGCGATGGAGATGAAAGCTGGTGGCTATTTGACTGACGGCACCGAACTACACGACACAAACTTTGCCCGCATTGCCGAAGCGTGCGGCATTACGGGTATCCGTGTAGAAAAAGCGTCTGAAGTTGATGAAGCCCTGCAACGCGCCTTCTCTATCGACGGTCCGGTGTTGGTGGATGTGGTGGTCGCCAAAGAAGAATTAGCCATTCCACCGCAGATCAAACTCGAACAGGCCAAAGGTTTTAGCCTGTATATGTTGCGCGCAATTATCAGCGGACGCGGCGATGAAGTGATCGAACTGGCGAAAACGAACTGGCTAAGGTAAAAAGGGTGG
Source organism: Escherichia sp. SCLE84 (assembly GCF_012584495.1). Lineage (NCBI taxonomy): Bacteria > Pseudomonadati > Pseudomonadota > Gammaproteobacteria > Enterobacterales > Enterobacteriaceae > Escherichia > Escherichia sp. SCLE84. Next base: position 1,432,291 of record NZ_CP051430.1, read on the forward strand.
CATTTCCCGTCATAATAAGGACATGCCATGATTGATTTACGCAGTGATACCGTTACCCGACCGAGCCGCGCCATGCTCGAAGCGATGATGGCCGCCCCGGTTGGGGACGACGTTTACGGAGACGACCCTACCGTTAATGCTCTGCAGGACTATGCAGCAGAGCTTTCCGGTAAAGAAGCCGCCATTTTTCTGCCTACCGGCACTCAGGCCAACCTGGTCGCTCTGCTCAGTCACTGCGAACGTGGCGAAGAGTATATTGTCGGTCAGGCCGCGCATAACTATCTGTTTGAAGCCGGTGGCGCAGCGGTGCTGGGCAGTATTCAGCCGCAACCCATCGACGCGGCTGCCGACGGCACGCTACCGCTGGATAAAGTGGCGATGAAAATCAAACCCGACGATATCCATTTCGCCCGCACCAAATTACTCAGTCTGGAAAACACCCACAACGGCAAAGTGCTGCCGCGTGAATACCTGAAAGAAGCATGGGAATTTACCCGCGAGCGCAATCTGGCGCTGCATGTTGACGGTGCGCGCATCTTTAATGCCGTGGTGGCTTACGGCTGCGAACTGAAAGAGATCACGCAATATTGTGATTCGTTCACCATTTGCCTGTCGAAAGGTCTTGGGACGCCAGTCGGTTCATTACTCGTCGGTAATCGTGATTACATTAAACGTGCCATCCGCTGGCGGAAAATGGCCGGTGGCGGGATGCGTCAGTCCGGGATTCTGGCTGCCGCCGGGATGTATGCCCTGAAAAATAACGTCGCACGGTTGCAGGAAGATCACGACAACGCCGCCTGGATGGCGGAGCAACTGCGTGAAGCAGGCGCGGATGTGATGCGTCAGGACACTAATATGCTGTTTGTTCGCGTCGGGGAAGAAAATGCTGCCGCGTTAGGCGAATACATGAAAGCGAGAAACGTGCTGATTAACGCCTCGCCGATTGTCCGCCTGGTGACGCATCTTGACGTCTCGCGCGAACAACTGGCGGAAGTCGCCGCCCACTGGCGCGCATTCCTGGCGCGTTAAGGAGAGAGACGTGCCGCAACGCATTTTAGTTCTCGGTGCCAGTGGCTACATTGGTCAGCATCTGGTGCGCACACTCAGCCAGCAAGGGCATCAGATCCTGGCGGCGGCACGTCATGTCGACAGGCTTGCAAAGCTGCAACTGGCAAACGTCAGTTGCCATAAAGTCGATCTCAGCTGGCCGGATAACCTTCCGGCCCTGTTGCAGGATATCGATACCGTCTATTTTCTGGTGCACAGCATGGGCGAAGGCGGCGATTTTATCGCTCAGGAGCGCCAGGTGGCTCTCAACGTCCGCGATGCGCTACGTGAAGTACCAGTTAAGCAATTAATCTTTCTCAGTTCGTTGCAGGCCCCGCCACATGAGCAGTCGGATCATCTGCGTGCTCGTCAGGCTACGGCGGACATTCTTCGTGAAGCGAATGTACCTGTGACCGAACTTCGGGCCGGAATTATCGTTGGCGCAGGTTCAGCGGCGTTCGAAGTCATGCGCGATATGGTCTACAACCTGCCAGTGTTAACGCCGCCACGCTGGGTACGTTCACGCACCACGCCCATCGCGCTGGAAAACTTGCTGCACTATCTGGTGGCGTTGTTAGATCATCCGGCCAGCGAACACCGCATCTTCGAAGCCGCCGGACCAGAGGTGCTCAGTTATCAGCAACAGTTTGAACATTTTATGGCGGTGAGCGGTAAGCGCCGCTGGTTGATCCCCATCCCCCTCCCCACCCGCTGGATTTCGGTGTGGTTTCTCAATGTGATTACTTCCGTACCGCCCACCACCGCCAGGGCGTTGATTCAGGGGCTGAAACACGATCTGCTGGCGGATGATACCGCGCTACGTGCACTCATCCCACAACGGCTGATCGCTTTCGATGACGCGGTACGTAGCACGTTGAAAGAGGAGGAAAAACTGGTCAACTCCAGCGACTGGGGCTACGACGCTCAGGCCTTTGCCCGCTGGCGACCGGAGTACGGTTATTTTGCCAAACAGGCGGGGTTTACCGTTAAAACGTCCGCCAGCCTTGCTGCTTTATGGCAGGTAGTGAACCAAATCGGCGGTAAAGAGCGTTATTTCTTTGGCAATATTTTGTGGCAGACACGGGCGTTGATGGACCGCGCGATCGGTCATAAGCTGGCGAAAGGCCGCCCGGAGCGCGAATATTTACAGACTGGCGATGCGGTAGATAGCTGGAAAGTGATTGTCGTTGAACCGGAAAAACAACTTACGTTGTTATTTGGCATGAAAGCGCCGGGGCTGGGACGACTGTGTTTTAGCCTGGAAGATAAAGGCGACTATCGTACTATCGATGTCCGCGCTTTCTGGCATCCGCACGGTATGCCGGGGCTGTTTTACTGGTTATTGATGATCCCCGCGCATCTGTTTATTTTTCGCGGAATGGCAAAACAAATCGCCAGACTGGCAGAACAAAGCACAGATTAATCGACAAAACCTGCGTTATTCTTTCATGTTTCCCATTGCATCATGGGGGAAATCACGGAAGAATGCGCACGTTATTTTCTCAACAACAGTGGATTGATATGAAGGTACTGGTTACCGGCGCCACCAGCGGCTTAGGTCGAAACGCGGTAGAGTTTTTATGCCAGAAAGGCATCAGCGTGCGAGCGACCGGTCGCAACGAGGCAATGGGCAAATTGCTGGAAAAAATGGGCGCAGAGTTTGTTCCGGCGGATCTGACCGAGCTGGTTTCATCACAAGCTAAAGTGATGCTCGCGGGCATTGATACGCTGTGGCACTGCTCCAGCTTTACCTCACCCTGGGGGACACAACAGGCTTTCGATCTGGCTAACGTTCGCGCCACTCGCCGCCTGGGTGAATGGGCTGTCGCCTGGGGTGTGCGTAACTTTATTCATATCTCTTCCCCCTCCCTGTACTTCGATTATCACCACCATCGCGATATTAAAGAAGATTTTCGCCCTCACCGCTTCGCCAACGAGTTTGCCCGCAGCAAAGCAGCCAGCGAAGAAGTGATCAATATGCTTTCGCAGGCGAATCCACAAACGCGCTTTACTATTCTGCGCCCACAAAGTCTGTTCGGACCGCACGATAAAGTCTTTATTCCCCGTCTGGCGCATATGATGCACCACTACGGCAGTATTCTGTTACCGCATGGCGGCAGTGCGCTGGTCGATATGACCTACTATGAAAATGCCGTGCACGCAATGTGGCTGGCAAGCCAGGAAGCCTGCGATAAGCTACCTTCCGGGCGTGTGTACAACATCACCAACGGCGAGCATCGCACACTGCGCAGCATCGTGCAGAAGCTGATCGACGAGTTGAATATTGACTGTCGTATTCGTTCCGTCCCCTACCCGATGCTGGATATGATCGCCCGCAGCATGGAGCGTTTAGGCCGCAAGTCAGCAAAAGAGCCGCCGCTGACCCACTACGGCGTCTCCAAGTTGAATTTTGACTTTACGCTGGATATTACGCGTGCGCAGGAAGAGTTAGGTTATCAGCCGGTCATCACCCTGGATGAAGGTATCGAGAAAACTGCCGCCTGGCTACGCGACCACGGAAAACTGCCGCGCTAATCCTGCCCGTATTTCTCCAGCAATGCTTCGGCAATCGCCTGAGTTTCTGCATCCGCTTCGCCGTTATATAACGTCGGGCGGAAATGCATCTGGAATGCCATAATCACGCGCCGCTGCTCGCGCGGTGTCATATCAGGTTTAACGTCATAACCGTAGCGCGCCAAAAGCTCCAGCAATGACGCGGTATCTACCGGTGTGTGCGGCGCGCGCCCGGCAAGGTAAAAGTTAACCCGCTGCGCATCCGGCCAGGCACCAATCCCCTGCTGCGCCAGTTGCTGCCAGGGAAATAATGGCCCCGGATCGTCTTTGCGCTGCGGTGCGATATCCGCATGTGCCACTACGTTTTCCGGCTTGATGTGATAACGGGCAATAATATCTTTCGCCAGTGGAATAAGCGCCTGAATCTGTGCCGGTTCAAACGGGGTAAAATATTTCACTCCGGCCGATTTTTGCCAGCCACGGTTTTCCAGCTCAATGCCAATAGAGGTGTCGTTAAGGCGCGTTGCCCCGCGCCAGGCGCTAATCCCCGCATGCCAGGCCAGTTCTTGTTCCGGCACCAGTTGCCAGATGCGCGGTTTACCGTTGTATCGCGGTGGTACCGCAGGGACCAGATAATGCGAGCTGACCTGCTTATCGGTCAGTGTCGCCAGCGAGCTATCAAAATCATCTGCGGTGTAGTGGATCACCAGCACTTTAATGCGCGGATACGCCGCCTGCGCCTGGCGTCGGGTATCAAGCTGATATCCCTCTTTCTCGACAATGCCTTTTTCGCCTGCACACCCTGCCAATAACAGAGCGGCAGCGACCAGCCAGAAGACTCTTCTCATCGACGCGTTTTCACCGCCGTACCGCTGACGCTAACCATCAGCATACTGCCGTTTTGCCCGACCGTTTCGTAGTCGATATCAATACCGACGACGGCATCGGCCCCCAGCGCCCGCGCCTGGGAGCCTAATTCCTCAAAGGCGATCTCCCGTGCTTTACGCAGTTCTTTTTCATACGCACCGGAACGTCCGCCAACGATATCGCGGATACCGGCAAAGAAATCACGGAAAATATTGGCACCTAAAATCGCTTCGCCGGTCACCACACCGCAATATTCAACGATGGTCTGGCCTTCCAGAGTTGGGGTTGTAGAAAATTGCATGATCGATCTCCTTGTTTGCTAAGCCTTCGATCTCAAAAGCATTATCAGACTGATACGCTATTATTGAAAGGATATCATTATTATCGTAGAACGCTTTCAGAGCGATCGCTTATAAGGAAATCATTATGCGCTACAGCAAATTGACAATGCTTATCCCCTGCGCACTGCTCCTCAGTGCCTGCACCACAGTCACTCCAGCTTATAAAGATAACGGCACACGCAGTGGTCCTTGCGTTGAAGGAGGCCCGGATAACGTGGCCCAGCAATTTTATGACTACCGCATTTTGCACCGCAGCAACGACATCACCGCCTTGCGCCCTTATCTGAGCGACAAACTGGCGACACTGCTTAGCGATGCCTCCCGGGATAATAACCATCGGGAACTACTGACCAACGATCCATTCTCCAGTCGCACAACCTTGCCAGAGAGCGCCCGTGTTGCCAGTGCCTCAACAATCCCGAATCGTGATGCGCGAAATATTCCTCTGCGTGTGGATCTAAAACAGGGTGATCAGAGCTGGCAGGATGAAGTGTTAATGATTCAGGAAGGCCAGTGTTGGGTGATCGACGATGTACGCTACTTAGGCGGCAGCGTTCATGCCACGGCGGGTACGCTCCGTCAGTCCATCGAGAATCGCTAACGCCTTGATCAACCAATAAACCCCGTAAATTGTCCGGCATTTCGTGAGGAATGCCGACATTTATGCTCGCCGACCACCGCCCCCGTTATTTTGTGCTATGTTTATTGAATAATGCGCTTTGCTTTTAACTTTTAAAGCAGAAATATTGCATAATTATTCTGTCAAAGGTACTATCTTCGACCTCAATAGCTATCAGACTGCCAGTATACGAGTGTCAATGAGTATTCAATTAAACGGCATTAATTGCTTCTACGGCGCGCATCAGGCGCTGTTCGATATCACGCTGGATTGCCCACAGGGCGAAACGCTGGTGTTACTTGGCCCCAGCGGCGCGGGTAAAAGCTCGCTGCTGCGTGTACTCAATCTGCTTGAGATGCCGCGCTCCGGTACGCTCAACATTGCAGGCAACCATTTCGATTTCACCAAAACACCCTCTGACAAAGCGATTCGCGATTTGCGTCGTAACGTTGGCATGGTGTTTCAGCAATACAACCTGTGGCCGCATCTGACCGTGCAGCAAAACCTGATTGAAGCGCCCTGCCGTGTACTGGGGTTGAGTAAAGATCAGGCGCTGGCCCGTGCAGAAAAACTGCTGGAACGTCTGCGTCTCAAACCTTATAGCGATCGTTACCCGCTGCATCTTTCTGGTGGTCAGCAGCAACGTGTTGCTATTGCCCGTGCGTTGATGATGGAACCGCAGGTACTGCTGTTCGATGAACCGACCGCCGCACTGGACCCGGAAATTACGGCACAAATCGTCAGCATCATTCGTGAGCTGGCAGAAACGAATATTACCCAGGTGATCGTCACCCACGAAGTTGAAGTGGCGCGTAAAACCGCCAGCCGAGTGGTGTATATGGAAAATGGTCATATCGTAGAACAAGGCGACGCGAGCTGCTTTACCGAGCCGCAAACCGAAGCATTTAAAAACTATCTCTCTCACTAAGATTCGGGATAACAACAATGAAAAAAGTTCTGATTGCCGCGTTAATTGCAGGTTTTAGTCTTTCCGCCACAGCTGCCGAAACCATTCGTTTTGCTACCGAAGCCTCCTATCCTCCGTTTGAATCGATTGATGCAAACAACCAGATCGTTGGTTTTGACGTCGACCTGGCACAGGCGCTGTGTAAAGAGATTGATGCAACCTGCACTTTCTCTAACCAGGCGTTTGACAGCCTGATCCCAAGCCTGAAATTCCGTCGCGTAGAAGCAGTGATGGCGGGCATGGATATCACTCCGGAGCGTGAAAAGCAGGTACTGTTTACCACCCCATACTATGACAACTCTGCCCTGTTTGTGGGTCAGCAAGGCAAATACACCAGTGTTGATCAGCTGAAAGGCAAAAAAGTCGGCGTACAGAACGGGACGACACACCAGAAATTCATTATGGATAAGCACCCGGAAATCACCACCGTTCCGTATGACAGCTACCAGAACGCAAAACTGGATCTGCAAAACGGTCGTATCGACAGCGTATTTGGTGACACCGCAGTGGTAACCGAATGGCTGAAAGACAACCCGAAACTGGCGGCAGTGGGCGATAAAGTGACCGATAAAGATTATTTCGGTACTGGCCTCGGCATCGCGGTACGTCAGGGCAACACTGAGCTGCAGCAGAAACTCAACACTGCGCTGGAAAAAGTGAAGAAAGATGGCACTTACGAAACCATCTACAACAAATGGTTCCAGAAGTAATTCCTGATGAATGAATTTTTTCCTTTAGCAAGCGCCGCCGGGATGACCGTCGGCCTTGCCGTTTGTGCATTGATTGTCGGGCTGGCGCTGGCGATGTTCTTTGCGGTATGGGAGTCTGCAAAATGGCGTCCTGTCGCGTGGGCAGGTTCAGCGCTGGTAACCATTCTGCGTGGCCTGCCAGAAATTCTGGTGGTGCTGTTTATCTATTTTGGCTCCTCGCAGTTACTGCTGACGCTTTCGGATGGCTTCAACATCAATCTTGGGCTCGTGCAGATCCCGGTGCAGATGGACATTGAGAACTTCGACGTTAGCCCGTTCCTTTGTGGTGTCATCGCTCTGTCGCTGCTGTATGCCGCCTATGCCTCGCAAACGCTTCGGGGCGCGTTGAAAGCGGTGCCGGTGGGTCAGTGGGAGTCTGGTCAGGCGCTGGGGCTGTCGAAATCGGCTATCTTTTTCCGTCTGGTGATGCCGCAGATGTGGCGTCATGCGCTGCCTGGCCTCGGTAACCAGTGGCTGGTGCTGCTGAAAGATACCGCGCTGGTCAGTTTGATTAGTGTGAATGATTTAATGCTGCAAACAAAAAGCATCGCTACTCGTACCCAGGAACCATTTACCTGGTACATTGTGGCGGCGGCGATTTACCTGGTGATCACCCTGCTCAGTCAGTACATTCTCAAACGCATTGACCTGCGCGCGACACGTTTTGAGCGGAGGCCCAGCTAATGTTTGAGTATTTACCCGAACTGATGAAAGGGCTACACACCAGCCTGACGCTAACCGTTGCCTCGCTGATTGTGGCACTGATTCTGGCATTGATTTTTACCATCATCCTGACGCTGAAAACGCCGGTGCTGGTGTGGCTGGTGCGGGGTTATATCACGCTGTTTACCGGTACGCCGCTGCTGGTGCAGATCTTCCTGATTTATTACGGGCCGGGCCAGTTTCCGACTTTGCAGGAGTATCCGGCACTGTGGCATTTGTTGTCAGAACCGTGGTTATGTGCGCTGATTGCGTTATCGCTGAACAGTGCGGCGTATACCACGCAGCTGTTTTACGGTGCAATTCGTGCGATCCCAGAAGGTCAGTGGCAGTCCTGTAGCGCCCTGGGAATGAGCAAAAAAGATACGCTGGCGATCCTGCTGCCGTATGCCTTTAAACGCTCGCTCTCTTCTTATTCCAACGAAGTGGTGCTGGTGTTCAAAAGTACCTCTCTGGCTTACACCATTACGCTGATGGAAGTGATGGGATACAGCCAGTTGTTGTACGGACGCACCTACGATGTAATGGTGTTCGGCGCGGCAGGGATTATTTACCTGGTCGTCAACGGCCTGCTGACGCTGATGATGCGTCTGATCGAGCGCAAAGCACTGGCATTCGAACGGCGGAATTAATGTAGCTGCGTACATTCGCCGGGGGGGTTTGTAGATACTGTTATGGCCTGCAAGTTTTTTCCTGGTCCGGTTTCCCGGATTGCAGGCATGCCAGACACAGCGCCGTCAGGCGCTGTTTTTTTCATCCCTTCCGCGATTTTTACGCCGCTACCGGATTATGCCGTGACGCATCGAACGGCACGCCTGACTTCAGCACTCCATACGCCACCTGTGCCAGCTTGCGCATCATCGCGCCGAGAATCACCTTTCCTTTCTTGCCATTAGCCGCCAGACGGTCGCGGAACGCCCGTCCCCACTCAGTCTTACTGGTGGCTACCATTGCGGGCATATACAACGCCCTGCGAAGCGACACATGTCCGGCCTTACTCATCCGGCTCGCCCCTCTCACACTGCTACCTGATTCATAACGCCGTGGTGTCAGACCCGCAAAAGCGGCGAACTGTCTGGCATGGGCGAAGCGGTCCTTCAGACCGATATAAGCCAGCAATACCGCAGATGTTTTCTCTCCGATACCCGGGATGCTTTCCAGCAGTTTCCTGCGGTGTTTCATATCCGGATCATCGTCTGTCAGGTCTTTTATCTGCTTCTCAAGACGCTTCAGCTCTGCTTCAAGCCACAGAAGGTGAGCATCAATGCTCGGTCTCTGGACTTCCCGCGCCGTTTCAGTGCGATTCAGTTCCTGCGTGTGCATATCTGTCAGCGCCTGGTGGCGGACTACCAGGGCACGCAACGCGCGTTCAAGCGGGTGAGGCGCTTCCCAGGCTGCAGGGCGCTTCTGACGACAGAACTCTGCCAGCATGCGCGCATCCACGGTATCAGTCTTGTTACGCAGTCCTTCACTCTGAGCGAAAGCTTTACCCAGCGCAGGATTAATGACTGACACTATGTAGCCAGCATCGTAAAGGCACTCAGCGACAGGTTCCATATAGGTGCCGGTCGCTTCGATGCAGATATGCGCATGGTCAATCTTGTGACCTTTCAGCCAGCTCACCAGCTCATCGTGCCCTTTAGTGGTGTTAGCGAATTTTTTGGTGCGATGACGACCATCAGGACGCAACACATCGACATCCAGTTTCTCTTTAGCGGTGTCGATACCGATATAATGAAGTTCATGTTCCATAGTGAAACCAACCTTGCAAATACGGATTACCGGGAAAACCGGTCCATGATACTGTCCGGTTTATCACTTTGGGAGAAAGGCAGTCCGCTGCATAAATCTACGCAACAGGTTAGAACCCAAGGCCCGATACGGCATGCGGACTGCAGGCAGAGAAAACTGGCCGATTTTCTCTGCACTGGAGGGATAATACAAGGTCTGATAAGACGCGCCAGCGTCGCATCAGACATCAGCACGGTGCCTGTGCCGGATGCGGCGCGGACGCCTTATCCGGCCTACATAGTGCATAAATTCTTATAATGAAGACGGGCAACCCACTAAGTTGTCCGTCTTTTTTTATTTCACTTAAATTATTTAATCATATTTATTGCATATAAATTCACTTGATGGCATTGTTATCCCATGCCGCAGACACGGCCAAAAATCATAAGATTGACAGACGGGAGTTCCATCATGAAAAAGTTAGTTCTTGCCGCTTTACTTGCTTCCTTTACTTTCGGTGCTTCTGCCGCAGAGAAAATCAATTTTGGCGTTTCAGCCACCTATCCACCCTTTGAATCTATAGGTGCTAATAATGAGATTGTCGGCTTTGATATCGATCTGGCAAAAGCCTTGTGCAAACAAATGCAGGCAGAATGTACTTTTACTAATCACGCGTTCGACAGCCTGATCCCGTCACTGAAATTCAGAAAATATGACGCCGTAATCTCCGGTATGGATATCACCCCGGAGCGTAGCAAACAGGTATCGTTTACCACGCCCTACTATGAAAACTCAGCCGTCGTGATTGCCAAAAAAGATACCTACAAAACGTTTGCCGACCTGAAAGGCAAACGCATTGGGATGGAAAACGGTACTACGCACCAGAAATATATTCAGGATCAGCACCCCGAAGTGAAAACTGTCTCCTATGACAGTTATCAGAATGCCTTTATCGATCTGAAAAATGGTCGTATTGATGGGGTATTTGGTGACACAGCGGTGGTAAACGAATGGCTGAAAACCAATCCGCAACTGGGCGTTGCGACTGAAAAAGTGACCGATCCGCAATACTTCGGCACCGGCCTGGGTATCGCTGTACGTCCGGATAACAAAGCTCTGCTGGAAAAACTGAATAACGCGCTGGCAGCAATTAAAGCTGACGGTACATATCAGAAAATCAATGACCAGTGGTTCCCGCAGTAATTGAGACTGATGACAAAAGTAAGATTGCCAGATGCGCTGCGCTTATCTGGCCCACATCAACTCTGCAATGTATTGATTTAGCATGATTTTGTAGGCCGGATAAGGCGTACACGCCGCATCCGGCATGAACAAAGCGCACCTGATCAGCAATCTGAAGCCGCACCTGCGGCTTTTTTATTGCTTCACCAGCAGCGTCATCACTTCATAGTGCGCGGTGTGCGGGAACATATCAAAAAGCTGTACCCGTTCGATGCGGTAACCTGGCAGTTCGCGGATATCTTTCGCCATGGTTTGGGCGTTACAGCTGGAGTAGATAATAAAACGCGGTGCCATCGTTGAGAGATAATCACACAGCGGTTTACCAATGCCGCGGCGCGGCGGGTTAACCAGCACCAGCTCCGGCACATCCCCCTGAGCGGTGGCAAACTGAGTGGAGTCCAGCGCCTGAAATTGCAGACGCGTTAAACCCAGTTCAGCGGCTGACTGCTTTGCACAGGCAATGGCCTCTGGCGCAATTTCGATCCCGGTTAACTGCATGTCAGGCGTCGCGCAGTGTAAACCAAAGCCCCCCACACCGCAGAACAGATCCCACATATGTTTAACCGGCAGCTGTCGTACCCAGTCGCGCGCGGTGGCGTACAACTGGCTGGCGACCGCCGGATTCGTCTGGAAGAAACTTTGCGGACGGATCCACAGCGGTACGTCATTAAAACGCTCTGCCAGTGCCTGTTGTTCGGTCAGGTAGATCTCCGTCTCCCCTTCCATAATCGCCATATGTACCGGCTGAATATTGACGGTAATAACTTTCAGCTGCGGTAGTTGTTCGTGTAACCACGGCAGCGCCTTACGCAGTTGCGCCAGCTTGGTATCAGAACGCAGTACAAAGCGCAGCATCATGCCGCCATCACTCTGGCTTTCAGTCAGCAGAATGTATTTCAGTTCGCCACGCTTACGCGCCACGTTGTAGGGCGTTAACCCCGCTCGGGCAATAAACGGTTTTAGCGCCGCAAAAACGGGCGCAAATGAGGCAGGATAAAGCGGGCAGTCACAAAGGTCTTCTGGTGTGCCGTCGCGATGCAGCATACCGAGCAGTGGTTTTTCAACGCTACCACTCACCACCATTTTGGCCTTATTACGAAACCCTTGTTCCGGGCCTGACACCGGCGCGCACCATTCCTCAACCGGAAAGTCGGCGAGCAGATTTTTAAGATCGGCGGTTTTAGCGGAGAGTTGCTCTGGAATCGGCTGCGTTATCCACTGACAGGAACGACAGCGACCCGCGTCGTAAAGTGCGCACTGCATACATTGACCTTCACATCATCAGGGGCGACGATTATACACATTATTGCAACTGGAAGAACCGCCGACTGGTCGAGGGAACGAACAGCAGCATCAGGATGAGCATATCCGGCAGCTTCTGCAGCATCAGGCTATGGAAGATTTCACGTTTTGATTCACCGGGAATGCTGAACAGCTCCGGATAACCGTACCCCAGCGAAGCCGCCCACAAGTAACTTGCGGCGGTGATTTGTGTCAGCAGATATAGCCAGCGCGCCCAGCGACGCCCTTTCACCAGTGAAAACGCACACCAGATCTCAATGAAAACCAGCACCAGACTGCTTAAAAAGACCAGCGTTAAACTCCAGGTTTGTACGCTGCGATGAATGAACTCGCCAATACCGCGCACGCCCAGCGTATTGAAAATCATCAGCACGTCGAGGCCACGGATCATAATAATGGCGAGCGCCGCCACCTGCACCAGCGCAGGCACATTCAGGCGAGCATGAGATGAAGATGTTTTCTTAAAAAATCCCAACGTTTCGTCTTCCATGAAAACAATGCCGCGACATGCGCGGCATTATGTAGCCAGGTTGGCAAATTTTAGTGTCTTCAGCCACGTCTTGCACGCTGGATGTCGCGTATCCGCTGTTTTTCTGCGCGAGCCATCAGATACCAGGCGATAAATCCGACAATTCCGACCGCGCCGAGGATCAATGTTGCCAGGGCGTTGATTTCCGGATTCACCCCCATCCGCACGCTGGAAAAGACCAGCATCGGTAACGTGGTGGCTCCCGGCCCGGAAACAAAGCTGGCGATCACCAGATCATCAAGCGACAAAGTAAAAGCCAGTAACCAGCCAGAAATGATCGCTGGCATGATCATCGGTAGCGTAATGACGAAAAACACTTTCAGCGGCGTCGCACCGAGATCCATCGCTGCTTCTTCTATCGAGCGATCCAGTTCCCGCAATCTTGAAGAAATAACGACCGCCACATAAGCCGTACAAAAAGTGACATGCGCCAGCCAGATGGTGAGCATACCGCGGTCCGCAGGCCAGCCAATGGCATGAGCAAGCGCGACGAATAATAACAACAGCGACAAGCCCGTGATGACATCTGGCATTACCAGCGGCGCGGTGATCATAAAGGCAAAGCCATTTGATCCGCGAAACCTGCCAAAGCGCACCAGCACCACCGCCGCAATAGTCCCGAGGATCGCCGCCGCCGTTGCCGCACAGGCAGCAATTGTCAGGCTTAAACCAACCGCACTCATCATCGCGTCATCGCGCAATAACTCACCATACCAGCGCGTTGACCAGCCGGCCCACACCGTCACCAGCTTCGAGCTGTTAAACGAATAGATAACCAGCATCAGCATTGGCGCGTAGAGAAAGGTAAAGCCCAGCAGCAAAATCACAATCCGCCAGGGTGAACGAACTACCGGTAAATTATTCATCCGTGTTCTCCCACGCTTTTTTGCTGGTGTTTGTGGAACCACATTATCGGCACAATTAGCAGCAGCAACATGATGATCGCTACCGCCGAGGCCACCGGCCAGTCGCGGTTATTGAAAAACTCTTGCCATAGCACGCGCCCGATCATGATGCTGTCCGGGCCACCGAGCAGTTCCGGGATCACAAACTCGCCCACAGCCGGGATAAACACCAGCATCGATCCGGCAATAATCCCACCTTTAGTCAGCGGCACGATCACAGTAAAGAACGTTTTCAGCGGTCGTGCACCGAGATCCAGCGCTGCTTCCACCAGCGAATAATCAATACGAATCAACGCGGTATAAATCGGCAGTACCATAAACGGCACGTAAGCGTAAACAATGCCGATATAAACGGCCAGATTGGTATGCAGAATGGTCAGCGGTTGATCGATAACCCCCAGCCACAGCAGAAAATTATTCAGCACACCGTTGTTTTTTAATATTCCCATCCAGGCATAAACGCGGATCAGAAACGAGGTCCACGACGGCAGGATCACCAGTAGTAATAAGATATTACGGGTCGAGGGCTTACTGTGCGCCACCGCCCACGCCAGCGGATAGCCGATCAGTAAACAGCAAAGTGTCGAAATCGCCGCCACTTGTAACGACTGGAGATAAGCATCGAAATAGAGCGGATCGTCAGTCAGTTGCAGAAAATTACCGAGATTAAGAGTGATGGACAGTTGCCCGTCAGCCCACTCCATCAGTTCGGTATAAGGTGGAATAGCGCGCGCCATCTCCGCCAGGCTTATTTTAAAGACAATCAGAAATGGCAGCAGAAACAGCAAGATCAACCAGATATATGGCAACGCAATGACCAGTTTGCGCCCATGCTTCATTTGCAGCTGCGACAACCACAGCTTAAATCCGCCCGGCGGTTTCGACTGGGCAGCAGGTTCAAGTGTATTCATCTTTGCTCCTTAAACCGTCAGCACCACACAGCTGTCCACTTCCCAGCACAAACGCACTTCGTCGCCCCAGGTCGGTAACCCTTTACGATGACGATGGGCGTTTTGTAGCTGGGCGCTAATCATCTGCCCACTTTTCAGACGAACGTGATACACCGAAAGATCGCCGAGATAGGCAATGTGTATCACCTCCCCCACCGCGAAGTTACAACCATTGGCGGGCGGCTCTTCGCAAAGCATGATTTTTTCCGGGCGCAGCGCTACGTGTACCGGCACGTTATCGACCACTGAAGCATCCGCATCGACTTTCAGTGGATGCACCAGCCCCGGCGAATCAAGCACCAGGCCATCTTCCTGACGCTCTTTGAGTACACCTTCAAAGACATTAACCGAACCGATAAATTCAGCGCTGTAGCGGGTAGTTGGATGCTCGTAGATCTCTTCCGGCTCGCCAATCTGGACAAATTTCCCGCGATTCATAATGGCGATACGCCCCGCCATGGTCATCGCCTCTTCCTGATCGTGGGTGACCATCACACAAGTCACACCGACGCGCTCCAGAATATCCACCACTTCAAGCTGCATCCGGTCACGCAGCTTTTTATCCAGCGCGCCCATCGGCTCATCGAGCAGTAATAGTTTCGGGCGTTTGGCAAGGCTTCGGGCCAGGGCCACACGCTGTCGCTGACCACCGGAAAGCTGATGCGGTTTGCGTTTGGCGAACTCCTGCATGTGCACCAGCCCAAGCATCTCGTTGACCCGGGTGGCAATTTCCGCTTTCGGTAGTTTGTCCTGTTTCAGGCCAAAGGCGATGTTCTGCTCCACAGTCATATGGGGAAACAATGCGTAAGACTGAAACATCATATTGATGGGGCGTAGATAAGGTGGCACCTGTGACAAATCGACGCCATCAAGCATAATCTGTCCGGCAGAGGGTTGTTCAAAACCTGCTAGCATACGCAGCAGCGTGGATTTACCACAGCCGGAAGCGCCCAGCAGCGCGAAGATTTCACCTTTGTAGATAGTCAGGCTGACATCATCCACCGCATGTTGACCATCGTAGGATTTGGTGAGGTTGCGGATTTCTAATAGCGGCGTCAGCGCCTTACGGGTTTTCGCCTGCGGGCGAGGGATAGCGTCATTCACGGCTGCTCTCCGGCATTGAATGTGTGCAAGCGCACCATGATGGTGCGAATTGCCGGCGGGTGTGGTGCGCCCGCCCGGCATCTAAGGCTGCGGATTATTTTCCGCTCTTCACTTTGGTCCACGCGCGGGTGCGCACACGGTCGATTTTCGGATCCTGCACTTTCAGAGTGAACAGCTTCGCACGGACATCCGCAGGCGGATAAATACCCGGGTTATCACGGACTTCCGCACTCACCAGCGGCGTGGCTGCTTTATTGGCGTTGGCATAGAACACATGGTCGGAAATATGCGCTACTACATCCGGGCGCAGCAGGTAATTCAGGAACTGATAGGCTTCGTCTTTGTTTTTGGCATCCGCAGGCATGGCGAAGACATCAAAGAACGCCATCGCCCCTTCTTTTGGAATCGAGAACGAGACATTAACGCCATTCTTCGCTTCCTTCGCGCGGTTTGACGCCTGCCAGACATCGCCCGCCCAGCCAATAGCGACGCAGATATCGCCGTTTGCCAGGTCGTTAATGTATTGAGATGAATGGAAATAACGAATGTTCGGGCGCAGCTTTAACAGCAGATCGGTAGCCGGTCCGGTGTAATCATCCGCTTTAGTGCTGTTGGGATCTTTGCCGAGATAATTCAGCACGGTAGCAAAAACTTCTTCTGGCGCATCCAGGAAAGAGACACCGCAGCTTTTCAGTTTTTCCAGATTTTCAGGCTTGAGGATCAAGTTCCAGCTATCGACGGGCGCGTTTTCGCCCAGCACCGCTTTAACTTTATCAACGTTATAGCCAATCCCGGTCGTCGCCCACATATAGGGCATAGCAAATTTATTGTCGGGATCGTGTTTGGCGACCAACTTCAGCAGTTCCGGGTCGAGATTCTTCCACTCCGGCAATTTGCTTTTATCCAGCGGCTGGAAAACTCCCGCTGTCAGCTGGCGTTCAAGAAAGCTTGCTGACGGCACCACCAGGTCAAAGCCGGTGCTCCCGGCCATTAATTTGCCTTCCAGTACTTCGTTAGAGTCGAAAACATCGTAGACGACTTTAATACCGGTTTCTTTTTCAAAATTGGCCACCGTGTCCGGGGCGATATAATCAGACCAGTTATAAATGTGGAGTGTTTTTTGTTCAGCCGCGAGCGTGCCGACAGAGACGGCCATCAGAGCACCCGCAACCAGACCCGATAGCCATTTTTTATTTAAGGCGGTCATATCTCTTTCCTTCTGAAAGTTCGTTAACAAACGAACAAAAGTTGTCACACTGAAAGATATGCAATAAACGTGCATATTTTTTATCGGCGCGGTGTAAGAAAAGAGAACTCTCTCCCGGCCAGCACTGCTCGCTATATAAAAGCATCGCAAGAATAACTTTAGCCAGGGTTTGAGACTATAGCTCGGATTAAAAAACGGTATTTAACAAATTTTTATGCGTATTTGCTCTATGTGATAAAGCCAAATCGACACAAGAGAAGTGAAATAATCTTTAAGAAAAGGTTAAAAACAGCAGATAATTTTGCAGCGCGCAGCCACTGCACCAGCGACTGCGTGCTCGAAAGGAGTTATCAGTGGAGGAAATAGTTTTCGGTAACGTTGTTTTGCCCTTCATCATCAGTCGGTAACAGCAGTTGATGGGCATTAGCTTCAAGAATGACCATCGAAATCTGCTCTTCGCTCTGACGCACGAACCATGCAAACTGCTCATAGGTTACGCCCTGCATAACGGATAAAGACTGGCAAACCACCAGCTTTGGCAGATTATCATCCTGCATATCAAGAAATGCTTTCACGGTCAGCGAACTGGCATTGATGGCAGATAAATCCGCCGCCAGCGGCAATACGGCTGAAGGTCGGACTTCCGCCATGGCAGAAAACAGGATCGTGTTATCGATCAGATCGATTTTGGCATCAAAGACACCGTCGAAATTCTGCATATGGGGCAGATGCAGAGCCTGACAGTTATCACATTCAAAAAAACTCATCCCCAGGTCATCGAGCCATTGACGCAGCGTATCCAGACCAGGAACGACCAGCGATGTCATAATTTTGTACAACCTCTTTCGATAAAAAGACCGGCACAGCTTACGCAAAAAGCGCAGGCAAAACCATGATCAGTAATGTGATTGCGACTAACCACCCGTTTTCAGGCAATATTCTGTCGTAGCGTGGCGTTCGATCCAGCGGATCATTTTACCCGCGATGTCGATACCGGTGGTTTTTTCTATTCCTTCCAGCCCCGGCGACGCATTCACCTCCATCACCAACGGCCCGCGATTAGCACGCAGAATATCCACACCAGCAACGTCCAGCGCCATCGTTCGCGCGGCTTTTATCGCGATTTCACGCTCCTGTGGTGTGATACTGGCGACGCTTGCCGCGCCGCCACGATGCAAATTGGAACGAAAATCGCCCTCTTTCGCCCGCCGTTCAATCGCAGCGACCACTTCATCGCCAACAACCAGACAGCGGATATCGCACCCTTGCGCCTCTTTGATATATTCCTGCACCAGAATATGCGCGTTCAGACCGCGGAAAGCGTCAATCACGCTTTCCGCCGCCTGACGCGTCTCCGCCAGCACGACGCCAATTCCCTGCGTGCCTTCAACCAGCTTGACCACCAGCGGCGCACCACCGACCATGTCGATTAAATCGCTGGTATCATCCGGCGAATGCGCAATGCCCGTGACAGGCAGGTCGATGCCCTGACGCGCCAGCAGTTGCATGGAACGCAATTTGTCACGCGCCCGGGCAATGGCGACCGACTCATTGAGCGGATAGCTCCCCAGCATCTCGAACTGGCGCAGTGCCGCCGTCCCATAAAAGGTAATGGCGGTGCCAATACGCGGGATCACTGCGTCAAAATGGGGTAACTTGCGGCCTTTGTAGTGAATAGAAGACGCCGCAGGATTTATGTTCATGTAGCAAGAAAGCGGATCAAGAATTTCAACCAGGTGACCGCGCTGTATAGCGGCTTCACGCAGCCGCTTACACGAATAGAGCGTTCCATCCCGGGACAATATGGCAATTTTCACCCTGCACCTCTCTGTCAGACCTGGTCAAAAGCCCGCGTATCATACATCGACGTGGCGGTTTTAGCGCGTCGCCCAACCCTGTTTGTGCAAATAATCCAGAATAAATGGGCGGCTTTCTTTAATGATTGTTCGGCGGATATGATCGCTCCAGGTATCCCGGCGATTATTGCTGCCACGGGTGAGGTAATATTCCGCCAGTTGCTCGTCATACTGCGCCAGTGCGCCTTTATCCAGCGGTTGATAGCTGTTTTCATGCACCAAAATGGAGGCCGGTAAACGCGGCTTAAGATCCGGATTATCCGCAGGCCAGCCAAGGCACAGCCCAAACAGCGGCAGAACATGCTGCGGTAATTTAAGCAGTTTCGTCACCGCTTCAATATTATTGCGCAGGCCGCCGATATATACCCCGCCCAATCCCAGCGATTCCGCTGCGATTAATGCATTCTGCGCCATCATTGCCGTATCAACGACACCGAGCAACAGTTGTTCCGCCAGGCCGAGCTGAGCATCCGGACAGATCTGTAAATGGCGGTTAAAGTCGGCACAGAACACCCAGAACTCCGCCGCTTGCGCTACGTGTTTTTGCCCGCCGGTCAGCGTCACCAGTTCTTCACGTAACGCTTTGTCGGTAATGCGAATAATGCTACTGTACTGCAAAAAACTGGAACTGGACGTCGCACGGGCGCTGTTAATAATCGCCTCACACTGCGCGTCGGAAATGGGTTCATCAGTGAAATGGCGAATGGAGCGATGGCCACAAATAAGTTCAATGGTTGGCGTCATTATCTTTTTCTCTTTCTGAACGTGAATATTGCGGTGGACGGTTCATCAGCTGTGGGGCAAGACGTTTTGCCACCTGAAGAATAACCACCACCGCAGCGGGAAGCATGAGCAAAACACCGAGAAAAATCATCAGAATCTGCACTTCTGGCCGAGAAAATGGCTCAGGCAGCGACAGGGAGTCGCTTACCGACAGCAGCGCCACCGCCAGTAGCATCATTCCGATAAATTCCAGTATCAACACGCCTTTAGGCAATTTACCGATCGCGCGCATACGCTTCCCTCTGCAAAGTGAGCCTTCAGTCTAAAACTTTTCACTGTATTGTGTTTAACAGTTATAGCTTTTAGCAATTAATGCAACAGGTTAAACCTACTTTCAGCGAATACATTTTAGCGTGATCATTACAGGCATAAATCTATGAGGAGAGAAATAATGCAAACCGTTATTTTTGGTCGTTCGGGTTGCCCTTACTGTGTGCGTGCAAAAGATCTGGCTGAGAAATTGAGCAATGAACGCGATGATTTTCAGTATCAGTATGTAGATATTCGTGCGGAAGGGATCACTAAAGAAGATCTACAACAAAAGGCAGGTAAACCCGTAGAAACCGTGCCGCAGATTTTTGTCGATCAGCAACATATCGGCGGCTATACCGATTTTGCTGCATGGGTGAAAGAAAATCTGGACGCCTGATCGTCTGACAAGCCCTCGCGTTGAGGGCTTTACTGATTTTTTCTGTGCTGTGGTTTAAACAAACTACTGATAAATAAGAAACACAGTGCCCCCAGCGCACACCAGAACACCGCGCTTAGTAACCATGCCAGCTCTTGCCAGAATGAGCGCGTCGGTGAAAAAAACAGCCGCATAATGAGCATCGAACAGGGTGCCGCCAGCATTGCGCCAAACAGAGGTTTCAGGACTTCTCTACGCTGTGAAAAGAAGCTGGCCACTGCTCCAGGAAGAATGAAAAATAGCAAACCGATTTCAGGATGCCCGGCAGCCCGAAAAGCGCCTTTCATGTGCGTCGCCAGAAAAAGGCACACCACAATGAAGAGGACAAAACAGCAGATTGCCCCCGCCCAACGTTGTTTATGTTTCACTCGTTCCTCCTGACACTGCGTCTATCGAACACATTTTTCGCCAGTGTGGCGTTCAGTAAGATAAAGCCGCTTCGCATTCCATGCTAATATAGGCCAACGCAATTCATATAGCCGTTGATACCTAATGTGATTACACTAGTAAAATATATTGTTACTTTACTATCGTTTAGGTGCGCTGAATGAATCTGCGCCCTGAATTCTGGTAAAAAACATTATCGTAAATTACCATTTCTTTCAACAGCTTACTAGTAAACAAGAAGTTAGCCTCCGTGAATATAAACGTCGCCGAATTGTTAAATGGGAATTACATTCTGTTATTATTTGTGGTCCTCGCGCTTGGGCTATGTCTCGGAAAGTTACGACTTGGTTCGATCCAACTGGGTAATTCCATTGGCGTTTTAGTCGTATCGCTGTTATTAGGCCAACAACATTTCAGCATTAACACCGATGCGCTTAATCTTGGCTTTATGCTGTTTATTTTCTGCGTCGGGGTCGAAGCCGGACCGAACTTTTTTTCCATTTTTTTTCGCGATGGGAAAAATTACCTAATGTTAGCACTGGTGATGGTTGGCAGTGCGCTGGTGATCGCCTTAGGGTTAGGTAAGCTGTTTGGCTGGGATATTGGCCTGACGGCCGGTATGTTAGCAGGCTCTATGACGTCGACACCGGTTCTGGTCGGTGCTGGCGATACACTGCGTCATTCCGGCATGGAAAGCAGGCAGCTCTCACTGGCACTGGATAATCTAAGCCTCGGGTATGCCTTAACCTATTTAATCGGTCTGGTGAGTTTGATTGTTGGTGCGCGTTACTTGCCGAAATTGCAGCATCAGGACTTACAGACCAGCGCCCAGCAAATCGCCCGCGAACGTGGCCTGGACACTGATGCCAACCGTAAGGTTTATTTACCGGTGATCCGCGCCTATCGCGTCGGCCCGGAGCTGGTGGCCTGGACCGACGGCAAAAATCTGCGTGAACTGGGTATTTATCGACAAACCGGCTGCTACATTGAACGTATTCGACGTAACGGGATTCTGGCAAATCCAGACGGTGATGCCGTGCTACAAATGGGCGATGAAATAGCGTTGGTAGGCTATCCCGACGCCCATGCCCGACTCGATCCCAGCTTCCGTAACGGTAAAGAAGTTTTCGATCGTGACCTTCTCGACATGCGTATCGTCACTGAAGAAGTGGTCGTTAAAAACCATAACGCTGTAGGTAAACGTCTCGCACAACTGAAGTTGACCGATCACGGTTGCTTCCTTAACCGCGTCATTCGTAGCCAGATTGAGATGCCGATAGATGACAACGTCGTGCTTAACAAAGGTGACGTTTTACAAGTCAGCGGTGATGCCCGTCGCGTAAAAACCATCGCCGATCGCATCGGCTTTATCTCGATTCACAGCCAGGTCACTGACCTGCTGGCATTTTGCGCCTTCTTTGTTATTGGGCTGATGATCGGGATGATCACCTTCCAGTTCAGCACATTCAGTTTCGGCATGGGGAACGCTGCCGGGTTGTTATTCGCCGGAATTATGCTGGGCTTTATGCGTGCTAACCACCCGACCTTCGGTTACATTCCGCAAGGTGCATTAAGCATGGTGAAAGAGTTCGGCTTGATGGTGTTTATGGCAGGCGTTGGTCTGAGCGCCGGTAGCGGTATTAATAACGGCCTGGGCGCGA
Organism: Escherichia sp. SCLE84; assembly: GCF_012584495.1. Taxonomy (NCBI): domain Bacteria; kingdom Pseudomonadati; phylum Pseudomonadota; class Gammaproteobacteria; order Enterobacterales; family Enterobacteriaceae; genus Escherichia; species Escherichia sp. SCLE84. The sequence goes on from NZ_CP051430.1 coordinate 1,454,460, forward strand.
TTGGCGGTCAGATGTTGATTGCCGGATTAATTGTCAGTCTTGTGCCCGTGGTTATCTGTTTCTTGTTCGGTGCTTATGTATTGCGAATGAACCGCGCACTGTTGTTCGGCGCAATGATGGGCGCACGCACCTGCGCGCCGGCAATGGAGATCATCAGTGATACAGCTCGCAGTAACATCCCTGCGCTGGGCTATGCGGGCACCTACGCAATCGCCAACGTCCTGCTGACGCTGGCAGGGACAATCATCGTCATGGTATGGCCAGGATTAGGATAAAACTGAAGTTGCCCTGAAAATGAAATTTTTTTGCACAACCGCAGAACTTTTCCGCAGGGCATCAGTCTTAATTAGTGCCACTGCTTTTCTTTGATGTCCCCATTTTGTGGAGCCCATCAACCCCGCCATTTCGGTTCAAGGTTGATGGGTTTTTTGTTGCCTGAAATTTAAGCTATTTAAAATCATGATGTTAGAAACACTGTTTTTTAACGATGGCGACAAAATGGCGGCAGCGTCAAAGAGAGAGCGCCACCTGTCCTGATTTCATTGGATGCGGCTGAACCGGATTTGACTCTTTTGGCGTTGCAATCGAACGAACAAAAGTTTCATGGGTAACAAAAGTATGGCTGCAGTTAATGTTCTGGCACTGGTTGTAACGCTCTTTGGTCAATGAAGATACCTGAAAACTGCTGCGAGTATGGGCGGCACTTCCACACAGTGGGCAAATCATCATTTTTCGAGTTCTCCCCATTTTTGCTAAATTCACAATAATGATATCGCATTATTCTATTTTTCAAACTTAAAAGTTCTCCATTGTAAAGAATCATTCCATTTCGAAATCATCAATCCTCACTTCAAGCTCCAGACTGGTCGTAAAACCGTTATCCGGGCTGACGGTATGCGTCAGAGTCGTAATGGTCCATTCCGCATCATCTATCGGCTGTTTAAAGCCACTGACTTTCACTGGCATTTCCGTGTAGAGATCTGCCCGCCCTTCCGCCAGTTGTAGCGAGAATGATGCAACGCCGCGTTGCAGGCGTTCCCACTGCATTTTCGCTGCCCGTTCGGCGTTGCTCCGGTTGGCATAAGTGCGATTAAGTACCAGCACGTTTTCATCCGTACCCACCAGGTAATCGCCCTGCTTCGCTTCCGGCTCTTTCTTCTGCTTCTTAGTCCTGCGCTTACGCTTCACCGTGGTGCTTTCTTTCTTCGCGGGTTCGCGGGTATGCAACCAACTGGCAATTACGCCCGTGTAGGCTCCGCGATCTGCCAGGGTAAAGCGGTGACTGTCGCCGTCCTTACGTGTGATTGAGATCACCGGCAGTGGTTTACCGCTGGCGCTTTTGCCCTGTCCCTGCCGGATGAATAACAGATTGCCATTTTTCACCGACGCGATGGCACCGTACTGGCGCGCCAGCCGCATCAGAAAACTGCCGTCACTCTCATTAGTCTGGTCTATATGCTCCACGGGCTTATCCGACAGGTCTTTACCCAGTGCCATCTTCAGCTTATGACGCGCGGCTATTTCCTTCACCAGTTCCCCGACAGTGGTCTTGTGCCACGATTTTTCACGGCGGGTATTCAGCGTTTCCCTAAAATCAGCACTTCGCGCCCGGATAGTCAGGCGATCCGGTGCGCCGGTGTGTTCAATCTCGTCCACCGTGAATGCCCCTTTCGGGAAAAGCGGCTGCCCCTTCCAGCCCAGCGCCAGCGTGATGACCGCACCACGGCGCGGCAGCACGATTTTTCCGTCGGCGTCGTCCAGCTCCAGATCAAGCTGGTCTGCTTCAAAGCCCCGATTGTCCGTCAACGTCAGACTCATCAGGCGGTTATCCAGCACAGTGGTGATATCCCTGCCCTCAATACTGATGCTGAATGCGGGAGTTTTGTTGCCTTTGTTAAGCAGTTCAGAGCTGAAATTCACGACAGCAGCCCTCCCACCGTTTTACTGATATCGCTTAAGGCAGACGTTGCCGTATCCTGCAAATTATTCAGCTGCGCACTGAGATCACCGAACATATCGGACAGGGATTCATCCACCCGTTTGAGCGACAGGGTGAACTCAATCCGGCGCGGCATACCGTCGCGGAAAAACTCCGTTTTAGTCAGATTCAGTCCCTCAATCACATACATGCCGTAAATCGTGCCGCTGCCTTCAATCAGGGGCCATGCTTTTCCCTGTTCTGCCATCTGCTCCAGAGCCAGCAACGACAGCCTGCCGCCCGTTATCTCCGGCATAAGAACACCAGAAAGCGTCAGCATGTCGTTGTCCGGTCCCAGAAACTGCGTGGACGGACGACGGTTTACCCGGCTGTTTGCCGCATGTCGCCAGCTGCGTTGATACTGCAGTTCCTGATACGGAACGGTGCGCAGCATAAACACGTACAATCCCAGCACCATCATCATGCGTCGTATCCCCCCTGATCGCTGTAGTTACTCCTGGCTTTTGCCTTCAGCCTGCGTTCACGTTCATCAAGCTGGCGTGCCACCTCCCGCGCAATATCCTGCGCACTTTGTCCTGGCTGCGTCTGAATGATGATCTGCGTCGGTGCCTCAATCCGGTGAACGGGCGGCACAGTGGCTGCACGACTCACCATCGCTTCGCCGCCTTTCGCGGGAAGTGCCAAAGGATGCAACGGTGGAAGCTCTGCAGGCGCGGCAGCAACGCCCATCATTCCGGCAACAACGGCAGCCAGTGCAGCTGTATTTCTCCGGCTGGTCACATTTGCCGGGCCGTTAACAATTTCCGGCCCGTTTTCACCGACGATGCCAAACTGCCCGCGCGGGATATAGCCGCCGCTGTCATACATCCCCGCAAAGCCATATCCCCATGACGGAAAACCACCCGATGGCATCATCACTTTACCGTCTGCATTCACCGTCGCAGGTTGCTGACGCGTCACTCTTTCCGGCAGTTTCGCCTTTGCAGCCTCTTTACTGACAATGCCGAGTTTCTCCAGCAACCAGGAAACGCCGGATTTCAGGGAGTCCAGCGGATGCATGACCATATTCAGCCCTTCCGCCAGTGCCTCCCCGAATCGTCGCCCCATTGCCGCTGCGCTCTGCAGTTCGGCAGAGGTCGACTTAACGGGCGTCAGCAGATCAGTAAACCAGCCCCACAACGCCTGCACTTTGTCGCCAATCCACTGAAACACAGGCTTAAGTGGTTCGAATGCTGCACTGATGGGACCTGCCGCCGCTTTGAATCCTTCCACCACACCAGCGAGAAATGCGGTGATGGGTTGCCAGTATTTCCAGACAACCAGCGCCACGCCCGCCAGTGCAGTAACCACAAGACCTATCGGACTGAGCAGAGCACCTAACAGACCCGATATGGCATACAGGGCAACGCGCAGCATCGCCAGCGGACCGGATGCCAGTACTCGCAGCACCGCGCCTGCGGCAGCCAGTCCACCGCGTAGTGCTGCCAGTGGATTCATAAACATCACAGCAACAGCACGTAAACCGGATAATCCAGACCGCAACAGTGCAACCGGTACACCTACTACAGTTTTCAGGACATTCCCCGTCAGTGATGCCGTGCGGCGCAAAGACGACAACGGCGCAGTAAGTAAACCCGCTGCGTTGCCCGATGAAGCAAGCCCGCGTCGCAGCAGTGCCAGTGGGGCGCCAGCTAACCAGGACAACGCTCTGCTGGTTCGTGTTACTGCTGCCGTAACGGAAGGTAACGTTTTGATACCCAGCACAGAGAATCCCAGACGGATGACTGCCAGCGGCCCCAGCACTGCAGCCAGCGCCACCGCTAAGGTGCCGAGGCCTACGGTAACCGCAGCCACAACAGCCGCTACTTTCATCAGTGTGCCTGTCAGTTCCGGGTTAGCTTCCACCCAGCGGCGCAACGCCCCCGTGATGCTTTTCACCGTGTACAGAATATCCATCAGCGGCTGGCGCAGCGTTTCGCCCAGGCTGCTGAAGGTGTTCTGCGCTCCGGTTTTGACCAGTAACCACTGAGCAGAAAGTGAGTCCTTATTGATGTCGGATTCTTTCTGCATGGAGCCGAGCGCATCATTGCCCGCTGTCAGTTTTAACTGACGCTGCAGTTCCGGCAGGTTGTTTGCCAGTTTCGCCGCGTCATCGCCAAACTCTTTACCAAACAACATGGTCATGGCAGACAGACGCTTGTCCTGCGGCAGTGCGTTCACCTTCTCCAGCACACGCTGGATAGTTCCCATCGCATCCTTCGTCATCTGCTTTTCAATCACTTCAGGATTGAGTTTCAGCAGATTCATCCCTTCAAAGAAACTCTTGCTCTGCATGGTGGCAATGGACAATTCACGCACCATCGCGTTTGCTGCACTGGCTGCAACCTCCGGCGCAGCGCCCAGTGTCAGAAAGGTGGAACCCAGTGCCGCCGCTTTACGATAATCCAGACGGTCAGCCACACCACCCAGACGTTGCATCACATCAATGATGTCCGCCCCTTTCGACATGGCGTTATCATCCAGATAGTTCAGCGCATCGCCGAGCTGTTCAATATTGCGGGTTGGTATTTTGTAGAGCTGGGCGATTTTCCCCAGACTTTCTGACAGTTCATCCGCTGGCAGCTCAAAGGCTGTTGCCGCCTTTGCTGCCGTACTGGCGAAGGCCAGCAGGTCACGTTTCTGGTCTTCCCAGCTGTCGTCAGGGTTTGCGACGTTCATGCGCGCACCACCTTCAACCAGTGCGGCAAAGTCCACCGCACCGTTTTCCATCGGCAACTGTTCGCTGGCAGCCTTGATGGCATCCTGCATTTCATAAAAACGTGCAGTGCGGGTGCCATTATCGTCACGCAGACCATTGACCTGCTTTGCTACACCTTTCATGGCATCTTCCATGCTGGTATAGCTTTTTACTGCCGCCATCACTGGTGCGCCCATTGCCAGCCCTGCAGCCGTGGTGGTGGCTCCGGCACCTGCAATACGATCACGCACCTCCAGCGAACGGGCATAACTGGCACGCGCCGCATTCATCCTGCGCTGAGCTTCCCCCAGTCGCTTCAGCCGCGCCTCTTGTTTCGAAAGTTCCTGGTTATAACGTGATGCTTCACGGGCTAAACGGGCAGTTGCTCCCGCATCATCTTTCGCAGAAATTCCCGCCCGGTACAGTTCTGCACGCACAAGCGCCGTTTGCTTCTGCAAATATTTTTGTTGTTCTTCCAGGCGTTGGACTGCCAGCGTTTGCCGACCTAAAGCCACAAGATGCCTTTGTGATGGTTGTTCCATCGCTTCCAGCTCAGAACTAAGCAAATTTGCCTTCTGTCTGGCATAGTTCAGCCTGTCGCCTAACTTTTTGTTATCGGCCTGCAGCTTGCGAAATTTTTCCAGGCTGTTACCCGCCTGATTGAGTTGCTTTAATGCGTCACGGGAGTTTCTGATTGCGCCAGCCAGCTCTTTCGAACTGGCCTGTGCAGCACGGAATGGGCGGGTGAGTTTGTCAACCGCATTAAGAATGACCTGCAGGCGCAGGTTATTATCACTCATCGTTGGCCCCGCTTCTCTGAATCGCTTTATACCGCCATTCCAGCACTTCGGTCAGCGGCATAACGTCAGTAACGGATGGCGGCCAGTGAAAAATGGTGGCGATATCTGCCACCAGATCATCAACCGTCAGGCTGTCGGTAAACCGGCAAGCACCGACTTCTTCAACAAAAAAGTGACAACCTCAACCGACATGGCAGTGAGATCTGCCGGGTCCATCTCTGCAATTTCCTGTGCAGTCAGCGCCGGGCTGGAGATGCGGGGGATCACGGTCATCATCGCGTTCACATCCATATCCATAATGGCCTGCAGGCGTGTACCGCGCAGCGCACCGGACTGCGGTTTACGCAGCACAATTTCGGTGATTTCAGTTTTACCACGCATGATGGGGGTATCCAGTTGAATGGTCTTTTCAGTCTGCTTATCGCTCATTTTGCTGTCCTGTAAATTAGGTTCTGGCGCGGCATTCCGCGCCGTTCAGATACATCAGAGGCCGAGGGCGTTGCGGTGCGCTTCCATCAGGTCCACACCGTCCACAATTTCCACCATGTTGATAAGGTCCACTTCATAGAGCACCTCACCATTGATAGTCAGCTTCGCGTAGCTGTTGGTACTGGTCACTTTGGTGGTGTTGCTTTCGCCCGTCTTCCACTCGCCGGAATCCACTTCTTTGTGACGTCCACGCACCACAAGCTCCACGGCCTGCACTTCCCCGGTATCATCACGCTGGATAGAGCCGGTAAAGCGCAACTGGATGCCATCCACCGTGGCTTTGCCCATCTGCTTAAACAGCAGCAGTTCAGTACCACCAATGGAAAATTCTGTGTCCAGCGCACTGTCATCAAGCCCCAGATCCACATCCACTGCTCCCGGCATTCCGCCGCCGCGATACTTCTCATATTTGCGGGTGAATTTCGGCAGCGTCAGCGACTCAACGATCCCCTGCCAGTTGTTCCCGTCGTTAAACAGGTTCAGGTGTTTTAATTTGCGTGGTAAAGCCATGTTGTCCCCTTACGCGCTGACCTGGCTGGCGAAATTCACCAGGTACTGATCGGTGATGCGCTGACGCAGCATCAGGTTTTCAAGTGGCGGCACTGGTGTGTAGTCGTAGTCGATGGTGAGTTTTCCAGCTTTCAGAGTGTCTTTGTCGTTCACCGACTCATCCAGCCAGCAATCGCCACCAATGAGATAGCCCTGACTGATCAGGCTGCGCATTTTGGCGCGGATACCTTCGATAATGTCGCGGGCCAGCGACGGATTCAGCGGTTTGTCGACCGCCCACATTGGCGCTTCTGCCATCGTGTCCATCAGCACCTGCGCCGTGCGGGTGTAGTTTTCAAAGGCAAAGAGTGGGTCATCACTCAGACAGCGGGAACCCCAGAAGCGAAAGCCGTCTTTGCGGATAAGTGTGGTAACATCGTTCTGGTTAAGCAGTCCCGCATCAGTTGCCGGGTCCTGCAGATCCCAGAATACATCAGCAGAAATTCCGGTGACACCGTTCACGCCCACGTTGGACAGGCTTTTGTGCCATCCGGTCTGCTCATCAATTTTGGCGCGCAGACCAAGCGCACGGGCGGTGGCATATGCCGTTGCTTCGGCATTCAGCACCGTGTCCCAGCCAGTAAAGTCGGGCCAGATCAGCATCCCTTCACGCTGGCTGAAGTTTTTACGGTAAGTGATTGCTTCCTGCACCGTCTTGCAGCCATACGCTGACAGGTAAGCAAACCCACGCAGGCTTTGCGCCACGCCCAGCAACTCAGTAGCAACGGCTTTGTTATCGTGCCCCGGCACGCCGAGAATGCGCGGTTTAACACCGAGCTGTGACTGGGCAGATAACAGGGCTTTCATACCAGTTTTTTTACCTTCAGCAGTCACTGCGCCGATGATATTGGTCGTGGTTTCTTCTTCCGTTTCACCCTGCGGCACACGCACAACAACGGTCACGGGTTTTGCCTGGTCAGCGATGGCATCCAGCGAACGGGCCAGCGTACCTGACTCACCCGCTTTACCGCTGGCAGTAAGCACATCAGTGATCAGCACGGGTTTATTAAGAGGGAACATTTTTGCATCGGCATCATCGCCCGTGCAGACCATGCCCACGATGGCGGTGCTCACCGTAGTAATGGATCGAGTGCCTTCGTTGACTTCAACAACACGCACTCCGTGGTGGTAATCCTGAGCCATAGTGGCGAACCTCCTGATTGGATTAGGCTTCGCCCTATGTTGAAGTGATTGTGTCTGACAAGCAGCTAAGCGCAGTTGTACCGTTATTCACACAAAATGACGGTATTTATCTGCTTGCAGGGAAAACAGGCCAAATAATATCAGGTGCGGTGCTGGTATCTGTTGCCGTCACAGCCTCGATATAATCCAGCACAACGTTAAGTCGGGTAGTTTCCTCTTGCGTCAGTTTGCGCCCGGCCTGCAGCTTTAACTGAATCACGCTGATATTGGCCATTGCTGCGTCTAACAGCGACTGTTTTTTCTGTTCAGCGTCAGCTACCAGTTCATCATGAGAACGTTCCTGAGTGGGTGGTGCAGTAAATCCCCCGTCTGAATAAACCCAGCCGATTCCGGGCTGCTCACTGATATCAGAAATATCAATGAGCTGCTGAACATCCGGCACTGTGAATTCAGCCTCGCCATCCCAGACAATGACATTCACAACCATCCCATTTTCAATAACTGCATATGACGCATTCATTATGCAAACTCCTCGATAATACAAATCCCTGCAGCGCCTTTCCCGCCCGTCATACTGGTTCCGCTATAACCGGCATCGTATGCACCACCGCCACCTGAACCATATGCCTTGCCGCTAACACCACCGCCAGCGCCTGCGCGTCCACCGCCACCCCAGTACGATGTTCCGCCTTCACCGCTGACGCCGATATTTCCGGACTGACCGTCGCCTCCACATCCACCAATGATGTTTATATCGCCAGTACTCGGCACACCTCCGTTACCACCGTTTGTGTTTGTGACTCCTGACTTTCCGCCGCCTGCGCCACCAGGAGCAATTAACGATGCGAATACGCTATTCCCGCCCCTGGTGCCGTTCGTCGCACTAACACCACCGGCCCCACCTGCGCCGATAGTGACTGGATAACTATTCTGTGTCGGGGTCATTATTGAAATTATTGTTCCACCGGCCCCACCGCCAGCACCGAAAAACGTTTCATTATTGGATATAGCCTTGCAGCCGCCCCCTCCGCCACCGCCGCCCGTTATTGTGACCCTGATCCGTTTTGTTCCTGGCGTCGGGGTGTACGTACCTGATGACGTGAAAACCCGGGTATTCACCCAGCGTCCAACGTATCCACTTGCATCGCTCAGACCAAGATATTGAATAACCGCCTGTGTGCTTGCTTTATCCAGAATATTCCGTCCAACGTTAGTCAGGGTTGTCAGGCTGGCTGTATCATTCCCCGTAAAATACGGCAGTTTGTCTGCCGCAGTGGCAAGGCCTGCCAGTGCGGTCAGTGTGGCGTCGGCAGGTTGTTTTCCATTGGCAAGGTCATATACAGCCTTCACAGCTTTTGGTGTGGCAGCCTGCGTTTCTGACGTGCTGTTAGTGGCGCTGCTGAGTTGCACGGTACCTTTTACCGTCAGTGAAGCTGCAGGCACATCCGTTATCTGGCTCCACGGGTGCGTGTGACTGACAGGTGCCTTACCTGCTGCAAGGTCATATGCCGCCTTCACTGCCTTTGGTGTGGCAGCCTGCGTTTCTGACGTGCTGTTAGTGGCGCTGCTGAGTTGCACGGTGCCTTTTACCGTCAGTGAAGCTGCAGGCACATCCGTTATCTGGCTCCACGGGTGCGTGTGACTGACAGGTGCCTTACCTGCTGCAAGGTCATATGCCGCCTTCACTGCCTTTGGTGTGGCAGCCTGCGTTTCTGACGTGCTGTTAGTGGCGCTGCTGAGTTGCACGGTGCCTTTTACCGTCAGTGAAGCTGCAGGCACATCCGTTATCTGATTCCACGGGTGTGTGTGACTGGCGGATGCTTTACCTGCTGCAAGATCATATGCAGCCTTCACAGCCTTCGGTGTTGCGGCCAGTATTTCGGATTCACTGTTGGTCGCACTGCTTAACTGAGTAAAACCTTTTGCGGTCAGCGAGGCGTCCGGGTGACGTCGTGACTGTTCGTGCTCTGATATTTTGTCATCCACATACTTGCGGGTTGCCAGCACTACGGCAGGGTCGATTTTCAGGGTGATATTGTCCGTGCTGCTGGTAATCAACACCATACGCACGGTCTGGGTACGCCCGCTGCCTTCAGCCAGTTGCGGCTTATAGCTTTCCGGGCAGTTGCCCACGGCAATCAATGCTCCGGACTCATCAAACAGGCCCACTTCACGTATCCACCAACCGCCCTCGTTTTCAGGGATCACCTGTTCAGCAATAATCTGGCTGCTGTTCTGCGGGTCGATATAGAGCATATTCAGCGCAGCCCGGCGTTTCTCATTTACCAGTGCTGTCTGCTTTGCGTCCGGCGTTGGTAATGTTCCGCCGCCATCGCCGACCGCCATATGGGTAATTTTTAAAGGCACACCGAGCGCGGCGGCGCTGGCAAGTTTCGCCGCGCCAATATCCGTCAGCAGGGTATAAAATTTTGTGCTCATGGATTCACTCTCATTGTGTCAATAACATGGACCGCCCCGCCTTCATGCGCGGTGCCGCCGGAAATAATTGTTTCGTTGATATACGGAAAGATCGTGATTTCTTCACCAAGATAGCTGGCTGCCCCCAACCAATACGGGCCGCTGGTCTGTAGATTGATGGACATGCCGATCATGTGACGGCTACATGGTTTGGCATCGCTTATCAGCCTCTCAAGTTCCTGATAGGTATCTTCAGTGATGCCCTGGTCCTGCACGCCGATATCCAGGCGAAACGTGCCGGGTGTTTCTCCGGTCTGCCACCACTCAATAATGCGGATCAGAAAGCCGAACGGCTCCACCACCCGCCGCACGGCACTGGTGGTCCCTTTATGCTGATGAATATAAAAAGCATCCTTCACCACCTGGCGCTTGACGCTTTCTGTCCAGCCCTCGTCCCAGCGATCCACAGAGAACGCCCAGGCGAGATAAGGCAGGAAACTGACCGGACAGGTAGCCGGATTCCACAAGTCACGCAGCGGCACCTGCAAATCAGAAATCCCGCTACAGGTTTGCGCCAGTCGGCGCTCCAGTGAAGTTGAACCCGGTGGCAGCAGACTATTCATCCGTTCCTCCGTTGGTTACGCTCCACTGCGTACATGATGCCGCCTGTGTTTTGTTCAGGACCACATCCGCCAGCGGAGAAGCCAGTTCCACACGTTGAACACCCTCAACATGCAGAGCAGCAAAGATGGCGCTACGGCGAATATCCCGACCAAGCCTCGTCTGGCTGGCAATGTACTTCTGCAGACTGGCTTTTGCCGCTGCCATTACCGGCTCTGCTTCCGGTCCCGGATAGAGAAAAATGGTGGCTTCCACGCGATACGGAATGATTTCTGCGCTGCGAACCGTCAGACGGTCAGCCACCGGGCGGACGTTCTCACTGTTCAGGGCTTTCTCCACCACATCCAGCAAGTCTTTTTCTGCAGTTCCGTCGCCTTCACGGCTCAGGACAGTCAGTACCACCTCTGCAGGTGCCGGACTGGTTGCACTGGCATCCGCCACCCGACCGTCGGCGCTTCGGGCATGAAATTCATAAGCTGCAGTTGGCCCCGCAACTGAAAGCCCTTCAAAGGCTGCAGGCACACGCAGGCGTAACGCTTCATCACTTTCCATCACAGCAGCAACGGGCGGCACAGCGTCATTATCAGCAGGCGTCACCGTCAGGCGTTTCACGTTGTAGTTGGCAGCGAGCTGGTCAAGATCGCCGCCCATCGCGTAAGCCACCATCACCGCCTGCGCGGCTTCGTTAATGCGCTGGCGCAGAAGCAACTCACGGTAAGCGTTCTCTTGCAACAATTTGGTGACGGGTTCAGATTCCAGTTCCAGCGTGCGGATCACGGCTTCCTGTTCATCTTTAGGATGAAGCGCCACAAATTCAGCCTTGCGTTCGGCAAGCAGCGTCTCAAAGTCCGGCACATCCACAATCTGCGGTGCAGGCAACTGCGAAAGGTCAATCACTGCCATTCTCTGCTCCTGTTGATACGGAAAGGGACACAGGCACACCGTTATTCCGCCGCCCGGTCAGCTCCACCACCATAGAACCGTCAAAGTTGCTGTTGATGGTGATGGAATCCAGCGTCAGCCGTGGCTCCCAGCGACTCAGCGCCACATACACTGCCGACATGACCTGCAGGCGTAATGCCGGATTTTGTGGCTGATCTATTAAAACCGACAGGAGGGAACCATATTCCCGGCGGGCAATGCGGCTACCCTGCGGTGTCAGCAGAATGTCCCGCACCGACTGGCGCAGATGGTCAATATCAGTAATGGCCTTACCGCTGGTATTGTTCATCCCGCTATAAAGCGTCATACCGGGCCTCCGGTGGTGTCACCGCCTTTCAGAACGCCAGTATGCTGATGCGCATCAACCACGATCCCGTTAGAACTCATTGCACCGCCGCCCTGGGTAACGCCACCATTGATCACTACTTCGCTGTTAATACGCGTGCGGTCAGCCTCCAGCACAAACTCACTGGTTTTCAGGGTGATGTTGTCGACGGCCTCAATGACCATAGATTTGATGCCCCTGACATACCAGCGCCCGGTGGCGGGTTCATATTCAAACCAGCCACCATCAGGATGTTCTGTCACGCAGGCGTCCGCCGACGTCGACGGTGGTGCGAACTGATTCGAATAGATGGCGGGCAGCGCAAAAGCTGTTTCCAGATTACCGCCCATACTCAGCAGCACCACCTGCTCACCTTCCGATGGTCGCCACCATGTCCGGGTATTCCCGGCACGCAGCGTCAGCCAGCTGATCCAGTTGGTTTCAAGGTCGCCCGTTTTCACCCGGCAAAGCCAGTTTGTCCTGTCCACTTCGGTGACTACCCCAGTGCGGATCAGGTTGGTGATAAGGCGCATGATTTCGGTTAATTGTGCGTTCATAGGGAAAGGTTGCCATCAGGGGAAGAAAGGCGGCAGTGCTGCAACTTGTATCAGTGCTGATACAAAAATCACCCCGCCAGCCATTGCAGAATCATGTCGCGGGTCATTGCCTCAACATCATCATTTACACCCAGAAGGCGACGCTCTGCGTAACGGACCTCCGGTCCTTTGCGGCTGACGCGATCACGTAAGCCGTAGTGATGAACACGGGCAATGCGCTGTACCTTGCCTTCAAACTGCACGCTGGCAGAGTCGGCGCTGGCGGCAGTTTTCAGGTATTTTGTGGTGCGCAGCTTTGCAAACATCTGACGTTTGATACGGCCTTTTTTACTGCGTGCTGTTACCCGTCGCGGTTCATAATTGCTGCCATCTGGATTGCGCTGCATTCTGATATTTTGCTGCTGTGTCCGGCGTAGTTCCTGCGCCAGCTGGCGCATCATGCGGCTTCTTGCGGCTGGCTCCAGATTCGCCAGCAAGGCACTCAGCCAGTCGTCAACTTTCTGCAGTTCAGCCACGTTTCACCGTCCACAATTCTTCAGGTTCATCAGGTTCCGCTATAGCTTCAACGCTCGACACACTGCCGTCAGTGCTGACCAGCACACGCTCCGTCAGTTGCAGGTTGAGGCTGAGATCACAGACATCGTTGCGCAGAATATCCACCTCAAAGGTGAATAGCTTTTCCCGTAACGCCGGGTTATTGATGGCATCGGGCTGGTTATCACGCAGCCACAGCAAAACCGGGGCCATCAGCAGATTCTGGTCGCCGCTGAAATCCTCAATCACCACGTTCAGGGTGTAGCGGTACTCCCATGACATGGAGCTGGCCCCCGTGGCAACCAGCGAACCGTTATCCACAAACAGATGCAGTTTGTCCGGGTTATTGCGGACATAAGGCACTGCTTTATTGAGGGCGTGGCGCAGGGATTGTGGTTTGTTCACTGTTTCGCTCCTGACACGCAATAATCATGTCCACTTTGTCTGCACAGACCGCCCAGGCGGCCTCCGTTTCATCCAGCAACGCGTTCAGATCACCGTTAGTGCGCAGCGTTGCCTGATCCAGCAGACACGGCGTCACTCGCGGACAACCACTGACGGTAAGCTGCACCTCCGGTGAGTGTGGGGCGTTCCCGCATCCGGATAATGTCAGCAGGCAAAGGAGTATCAGCCCAGCGGCGTAAATCCTCGTTCTCACGTTTCAGTTCCTCGATCCGGCGTTGTCGTTGTCTCAGCAGTGCGCTGGTCTGTTCTGCTTTGGCATAGAGCCGCGCCTGCTCCCGGTTATTGGTTTCAGCCAGAATGGACAGGCTGATCAGCTGGCTGTTGCTCTTTGCCAGTGCCTGGCTTTTGCTCCGAAGCTCGTCTGCCTGCGTGCTGATGGTCTGGCTGGCATCAGCCAGCCGCCACGTCTGCCAGCCCAGCGCCGCCAGTAATAACGCCAGCACAACCAGCAGTACCCGGTTCATGCTGCTACCTGTTGCGCCATCTGATTACGGGTGATCCAGAAGGCAATAACGGTCAGCAGATAAAAGACCAGGGTAATAGCCCACCCCGTCCAGGCGAGACTGACGACAATCAGCAATCGCATCATCCAGCTGATAAATACGTTTTCTTTTCGGGTAATTTTCTTCAGCAAAGATGCCCTCAACTCCTGCCAGAGCGGGCCGTTCTTAATTAACGCAGCCAGTGATACCGGAATTACTGCCCATGTCAGCAGACAGGCTACCCAGACACCAGATGCAGCCAGTACCGGAAAAATCCCCTGCGGATACACCATTGCGGCGATTAACAGAGCTATCCATAACATCAGAAACAGCCCGCTAATTACTTTCTTTTTCATTTCAGTTTGCTCCCTGTAAGCACCAGGCCATCTCCCGCGCACGGCGGTTATCCAGCCCCTGATTAAACACACCTTTTACATACACCCAGCGCGGCAACTGTCGGCACGCATCCGCCCAGCGCCGCTGATTGAGCAATTTCACCAGCGTGGAACTGCAGGCATTGCCCGTACCCACGTTGAAGGCAAACGACACCGCAGCGTCATACACCTTCTGCGGTGGCTGTTGCTTCACACACCTTTCCAGTGCCCGCTCCACACGCAGCACGTTGGAGATCAGCCCTTCTGCTGCCTGTCGTTCCGTGATTGTTTTGCCGGGAATAACGCCCGATGTATTACCAATGCCGTCAGTCCAGACACCCGCGCTGCACTGATACGGCTGCAGACGACAGCCTTCGTAATCAGCAATCAGTTTCAGCCCCTCCACGGAGGTGTGAAGCTGCTGAAAACCCGGCAGCGTGGCAGCAATAGCCAGCACGGCCCCGACAAGGCAGCGTTTAACGATTGATGGATTCATAGTCCTCCCGCGAGATCTGCCCGTCGCGCAGAAGCTGGTAGGCTTTGTGTTTGTAGTACCAGTTGATAGCCAGCATCAGCACACCAATCATCAGGCCGCCCAGCGTTGAGGCATCCTTGATGGACAAATCGCCCAGCCAGGCCAGCACGACGGCGATGCAATACGTGATAAAGGCGCTGATTCGCTCAAGCGTCATAATTCAGTCCCATAGCTGGACGGTCTGCACGGTGGTGGTGGTCGGAATGTCCGGCAGCTCCACCAGCAGCCCGTGAGGTAAAAAGGGGCCGTATTCGGCAAGCCCCGGATTTGCCTTCAGTACCTGCTCCGTGACACCCTGCGTGCGCCCGTAATGACGCCAGCAAAGCGCGTCCACCGTGTCATACTGATACGCACGCACTTTCATCAAATAAGCTCCACTGTGCAGTGCGGCGCATCCTGCACCCGGCTGATGGCCCAGCGGGCGTCACGCCACAAATCACCGCTTGCTTCCGCCAGTTCCTCGCCCCGCTTCACACCGGATGCCGTGGCGTCATAGTCCTGGTAACGTTCGTTGAGCATGGCGCGTGCCCAGCAGTAAACCGCGTTGAAATAGTGATGAATGCACTCACTTTTGCCGTCCAGCTGTTCAGCCGGAACCTCTGCCAGCGAGGAATATCCCAGCATCTGCTGGCGTCTGCGAAACTCATACAGCTCTGCGTTGACCTCCGAAATTGCCGACAGCGCAACCTGCTTTAAACGCGGCTGCGTCACCGTGCCGTCAGTGCGCATGACACTGCGAAACTCCGACAGGTCCACATCAGGCCAGAACGGCGTATTTCTGATGATTTCCGCCTGTTCCGGTGCCTGTTCTGGCGCAACAAACTTCATGCTGCTTTCTCCTGAAATAGAGGGCGGTGGACGGGGTTTTGATGTGGCGGTGCCTTTCGCCACCCCGTGCCGCCCGTGCGCGGGGGCACGTTCTGTCAGCGGCTGTCATTGCGCAGTCTGCGCTCCAGCTGCTGTTTGTCTTTTTTCACGCCACAGCGGGGATCGAGCTGTAACGCATGGTTGAGATGATTAAGGGCGGAAGCCGGATTGCTTTCACTCAGGACAGCGCCAATCGCTTTATGCAGACGCGCCCGTGACTGGTCCGGCATATCCAGACCGTCTGTCAGCTCCAGCGTCTGCAACAACAGATCGGCATCAAAGCCGGTGGCGGCAAGCATTGCGCTCTGCGCGGCGTCTGCCATTTCCTCTGCCAGCACGGTCTGCACGTTGCGGTTACCCAGCGGCATCACCCAGCCATGACGCAGGGCATGACGCCCGATCTCCAGCGCTCCGGCATAATCTCCGGCATCAATGCGCCACAGCATCACGTACATCAGCACGTCATCCTGTTGAGCGCCTCCGGCAGCCAGGACACCCTCTGCCCAGGCGGCGTACTTCGGCAGCAGCTCCACCTTGATTTCCGCTTTTTTGACCGTGGACTGAACGCCCTTGAGACGGCGGCGGTCTTCCGCCAGTTGCAGCAGCATCAGGTCATAGCCCGATGCGTGGCGAACACTGCCGCCCTCGCGGGCGGCCTGTTCAGCCTGAACGCGCAGGCGATGCTGCCGTGCGGGACTCAGGCTCATGGATTACGCTCCGGTTTCGGCTGCGGCGGCGCTGAAATCACCAATCTGGATGTTTTCCACCAGTGCGGCGCAGCGGTAGTCCTCAACCACATAGGCTTCGTTAACGGATTCAAAGTTTTCAATCCGGTCACGTTTCGGGTTGTCGATAACTGAACGACGGCGGGTGTCTTCCTGCCAGTAGATGGACAGGTTATCCAGACGGGTGATCAGCAGCGCATTCGGCGGGAAGAACGGCGCACGCACGGCCTGCAGGCCACCCATGCGTTTCTGACTGATGATCATGTCGGCAGCCAGTTTTTCACTGTTTTCCTGCTCTTTGTTGACCAGCGGGAAATACTTGTCAGACAGCAGTTCACGACCACAAATCACCACCAGATCGTCATCGTCCTGGTAGACCACGTCGATAAGCTCATTGACCGCATCCATCACCACAGCGTCCAGGTTGGCATATTCGCCACCTTTCCCGACTTTCACCGCACCCGGTGTGGTTTCGCCGCCCGTGGTGGTGCTGCCCATGACGTGATCCGGTGCATCCTCACGGATTTTCTGCAGCCAGCCTTTGTTCACATCCTGCAGCAGCGGGTTTTCACTACGGTTGGAGGTTTTTGCACGCTTCACGCCGTTAAAGCCGATCATGATGCGGTCCAGTGCCTGACGTTTCACGATGGCGTCACGGATACGCACCTGGAAATCCTGAAACTTCGCCCACAGGTCCAGCTTCGCGTAGGTCAGCACCGTGTCAAAGTTGGTCTGCTCGCATTTATATTCCACATCGACCATCAGCGTCGGATCGACAGGTTCACGCTCTTTCGCGGTGGTGTCAGTGGTTCCGGCAATGGTGCTGCCAACTCCCAACCCCAGCAGCTGACCGGACTGCTCAGTCACTGGCGTGACGTTAATCAGCGTCAGGAAAGCGGCGGACTGCTGGATCTGGTCTTCCAATGTCTGCTGCACGGACGGCTCTACGGTGAACTTGCTGGACAGTTCTTCAACTGCCACACCGTTCAGACGCGCCAGTTGCTGCAGGTAAGCGTTAAAAGCAAAGCGGGTATTCTTCTTCATCAGGTTTTGTGCTCCATCAGCAATTGGTCAGAGTGTCAGCGGGGGCGTTACCGCCTGTTGCACGCTGGCGGTAGTCCTGGCGGCTGTCTTCATGGCTCAGCTTGTCCACCAGTTCGTTAAAGGCGGTCTGCTGTGCCTGCAGGGCAGTCTCCAGCTCAGACAGACGTTCTTCCTGCTCAGACAGGGATTTTTCGGTGCGCGCACTCAGGTTCTGCTGCTCAGTGGCGACCAGCTCCACGGCCTTATGCACATCAGAGAACCGGGCGTCATCGGACTGCTCTTTTTTGGTGAACAGCGCCGTGACACGGGCAAACAGGGACGGTTTGTCATCCTGGATTTCTTCCAGTTCGATCACCGTTTCCTCTGCAGCGGTAAAAAGATTGGCGGGATTCTGCTTGCGGTTTGCCAGCGGGTTATGGGCTGCACTGGCGCTGAATGTCAGCATTTCAGTGCCCAGACTGGCAGGGTCATCAGTGGCAGCCAGGCCGACCAGGTAGGCTTTGCCCGTATCAGCGAACTTCGGGCTGACTTCCATAGAGGTGAATAATTTCTGGCCTTTTTTCACCAGTTCCACCAGGGACTCCGTTGGCTCAACGTCGGCATACAGCGCCATCTTGCCTGCCAGCGGACCTTCCGTGATTTCTTCAGCAAACAGCGCCGTCACCTTGCCGTAGCGGTTAAAGGTGCTGTCCGGCAGATAAGACTTGATGTGCTCAAGGTTAATCAGCGCGGTATACACCGCCGGGTTGTAGCTGGCTGCCATCTGTTCCAGCCATTCACGCTGGATTTCGCGTCCGTCGGTGGTGGCACCTTCCACCCCGATGCGAAAACGCTTTGCTTTCACTGTCATGAGCCGTGCTCCGTTAGAAAAAACTTACTGGAGCCTTATGGTTGCGGTGATGGGGGCAGTGAAACAATGCGCGGTATTTGTACCGACAACCACACAAACCGCAGGCGGGGAAAGCCGTCATTCAAGGCTGTAGGTTTGTGCCATGAACACCACACTGACACCCGCAGATCTCGATCCCCGTCGGCAGGCCATGCTGCTGTACTTTCAGGGATACCGCGTAGCCCGCATTGCTGAAATGCTGGGCGAGAAAGTTGCAACCGTTCACAGCTGGAAAAAACGCGACAAGTGGGGTGACTATGGGCCGCTGGATCAGATGCAGCTCACCACCGCCGCACGCTACTGCCAGCTCATTATGAAGGAGCACAAAGAAGGGAAAGATTTCAAAGAGATTGACCTGCTGGCGCGCCAGTCTGAGCGCCACGCGCGGATCGGCAAGTTTAACAATGGCGGCAACGAAGCCGACTTAAACCCTAACGTCGCCAACCGCAATAAAGGCCCACGCCGTCAGCCGGAAAAGAATGTTTTCACCGATGAGCAGATTGAGAAGCTGGAAGAAATCTTCCATTCCTCCATGTTCAACTACCAGCGCCACTGGTGGGAAGCCGGAAAAACCAACCGCATCCGCAACCTGCTGAAGTCACGCCAGATCGGCGCGACCTTCTATTTTGCCCGTGAAGCCCTGATTGACGCCCTGCTTACCGGACGTAACCAGATTTTCCTTTCTGCCAGTAAGGCTCAGGCCCACGTCTTTAAACAATACATCATCGACTTCGCCAAAGAAGTCGAGGTGGAGCTAAAAGGCGATCCGATGGTGCTTCCTAACGGAGCCACGCTTTACTTCCTCGGCACCAATGCCCGCACGGCCCAGAGTTATCACGGCAACCTGTATCTGGATGAATATTTCTGGATACCGAAATTCCAGGAGCTGCGCAAAGTGGCTTCCGGGATGGCTATTCACAAAAAATGGCGACAAACCTATTTTTCCACGCCATCCAGCCTGACCCACAGTGCTTATCCGTTCTGGTCCGGTGCGCTGTTCAACCGTGGACGCAACAAAGCTGACAAGGTGGACATCGACCTGTCCCACAGCAATCTGGCCCCCGGCCTGCTGTGCGCAGACGGGCAATACCGCCAGATAGTCACCGTGGAAGATGCGGTGCGCGGCGGCTGTAACCTGTTCGACCTCGACCAGCTACGCATGGAGTACAGCCCGGACGAATACCAGAACCTGTTGATGTGCGAGTTCGTGGACGATCTCGCGTCCGTGTTCCCGCTCAGCGAACTGCAGGCGTGCATGGTGGACAGCTGGGAAGTCTGGACTGACTTTCATGCACTGGCCCTGCGCCCGTTTGGCTGGCGCGAAGTGTGGATCGGTTATGACCCGGCAAAAGGTACGCAGAACGGCGACAGTGCCGGATGCGTGGTGGTGGCTCCGCCAGCCGTGCCGGGTGGTAAGTTCCGCATTCTTGAGCGTCACCAGTGGCGCGGGATGGACTTCCGCGCCCAGGCTGACGCCATCAAAAAACTCACCGAACAGTACAACGTGACCTATATCGGTATCGACTCAACCGGCGTTGGTCACGGGGTTTATGAGAACGTGAAAGCGTTCTTTCCTGCCGTCCGGGAGTTTGTCTACAACCCCAATGTTAAAAACGCCCTGGTACTCAAGGCCTACGACATTATCAGCCACCGCCGTCTGGAGTTTGACGCCGGGCACACCGACATTGCGCAGTCATTCATGGCAATCCGTCGCGCCACCACCGCCAGCGGCAACCGCCCGACCTATGAAGCCAGCCGCAGCGAAGAAGCCAGCCACGCCGATCTGGCCTGGGCAACGATGCACGCACTGTTTAACGAACCGCTGCAGGGCGAATCCGCCAATACCAGCAATATTGTGGAGATTTTTTGATGGGAAAGAGTAAGAAAAACCGCGCTGCGGCGACGAATCAGCTCAAGCATAAAAGCCAGACTTCAGCCGAAGCATTCAGCTTTGGCGATCCCGTTCCTGTTCTGGACCGCCGTGAACTGCTGGACTATGTGGAATGCGTACAGATGGACCGCTGGTATGAGCCGCCCGTCAGCTTTGACGGACTGGCACGAACCTTCCGCGCTGCCGTGCATCACAGCTCACCGATTGCAGTAAAATGCAACATTCTGACCAGTACCTACATCCCTCACCCGCTGCTCAGCCAGCAGGCTTTTTCACGTTTTGTGCAGGACTATCTGGTATTTGGTAACGCCTACCTGGAGAAACGCACGAACCGCTTCGGTGAAGTTATCGCCCTTGAGCCTGCTCTGGCAAAATACACCCGACGCGGGTTAGACCTGGATACCTACTGGTTTGTGCAATATGGTATGACAACCCAGCCGTATCAGTTCACGAAAGGCAGCATTTTTCATCTGATGGAACCGGACATTAACCAGGAGATCTACGGCCTACCCGGCTATCTTTCTGCCATTCCGTCCGCCCTGCTCAATGAGTCCGCCACGCTGTTCCGCCGCAAGTATTACATTAACGGTAGTCATGCAGGCTTCATCATGTACATGACCGATGCTGCGCAGAACCAGGAGGACGTGAACAACCTCCGCAATGCAATGAAAAGTGCCAAAGGTCCGGGTAACTTCCGCAACCTGTTTATGTACTCGCCTAACGGCAAAAAGGACGGCCTTCAGATCATCCCTTTGTCAGAAGTTGCGGCGAAGGATGAGTTTCTAAATATCAAGAACGTGAGCCGGGATGACATGATGGCAGCACATCGCGTTCCGCCACAGATGATGGGGATAATGCCAAATAATGTCGGGGGATTTGGGGATGTGAAAAAGGCTAGTAAAGTATTCGTAAGAAACGAATTGATATCAATGCAAAAACGGATCAAGGAGATTAATGTCTGGTTAGGTACAGATATTATCGCATTTACAGAATATAACTTAGATATGTAATCGTCCCACAATACAAGGCAAAGAGCATACTCTTTGCCTGTGATTACAGTTATACTTTGCACCTCTTTGAATAATCTGCAATAATTTCCTCAATACCATCAAAAATAACTTTAAACTTTTCAAAACTAATTGTTTTACAATTTGCCTTTATAACCTTTGTTGAAAACACATGCTTACCATATTCTGTTTTTGTATCCGTATCATTAGATTTATTAAATGTCTTTCCATCAAGCACCGTTGATAGTACCGTGCTATCAAATAAATCCTCCATACAAGACTCTTTCCCTCCAGGAAGCAATGGTGTTAATAACAAATAGAGATTGTCAAATATGTGGGTATACCTTGCCTTACGAATAGTATCAACATCATTTGGACAATTTTTTACTTTATCCTTTAAGTGATTTAATAAATCTTTAGGGCCTGAGTCATTATCAAGAAGCATAATAACAGGGTGCTTTGGTTTAAATTTCTCGAACCTCTTTTTTTGTTCTTGGTATCTTAATATAAATCTTTTGAAGTCTGTAGCACCGCCAGAAATGTCAAGAAAATAGCTTGTTTTTTCAGTTGCTTTAAAAAAATTAACACGATACTCATTTTTAGAGCTATCATCAGAAGAATTAAACAATAAAGGATATGAATTCGCCAATGACTTCAAAGCACACTTTAAATATACACGGTCTGTTTTACCCTCAGTGAGTATTGTTGGCATTTCCATTCCATGAAAATTTTTATAGTATAGAAAATAACTGTAGGCTTTTTCTCTCGAATTCAATTTTGCAGTGTAGTTTAATCCATGATTTACACTTTGGTACTTTTCCAACTGTCTTGCGTTCTTTAGTTTTAAATTATTATATTTATCTATTGAGTCAATAAATCCAAAACGGCCTTCTAATTTAGCACATGTACCTTTTTCAATCTTTCCTGATTCAGTAACAATAACAAAAGAACCATCTTTATAAAGAGAATGAGCCATGGCACGCGTTACTTTTGCATATTCTTTGCCAACATTCACTTTTTTATTAACAGTCAACCCAGTAACATCTTGTCGTGATGTTTTATAACAAACCCTTGTCTTTTTATCATTTATTTTAAAGCCAGCCTTTATAATCTCTTTAATTAAAGTTGGACTTAGGGTTACAGACTCTCCGCCAACATCAGCAATCTCTTTTGGAAATGTTTTTTTATTAGTTGAAAATGTAAGATCATCAGCATACCGTGAATAATTGCATCCGTATTTCTTTGCTAACTTTGATAATCTTATATCAAGAATTCCACTGATTAAGTTACTTATAATTGGAGAGCATGGGCTTCCTTGAGGAAGTCCATTCTGAAAACATGCAATTTGTGCGATCGTTGTAGCAACAGTATTATTTAATCTAAAATCTCTGTTTGATAAGAAAAAACCTCTAACACGTCCAAAATTAAAACTATCAAAATAATCCTCAAGGTCTATATTTAGTAGTAGCGTTTTACCTCTATGCCGTTCAGCATTCGTAATAATTGACTTTTCTTTTTCAAACCCATGAGATAAAACTTGATTAATATTATATTTTTTATAAATTTCTGCACGACATAAATATAAAACATCAGCTAATCTACGTTGAATATCTTTGAGCTTAGTGGTAGGTGCTGATATGACTCTCGGCGCTCCGTTTTTTTTAGGGATAGTAAATTGTGTATACTGCGTTTCAGCTTTTAAACGATAAATAACATCCGTAAGAAAAGCAGTTTTAAGATTCAAGATACTAGCCAAATCTTGCCTGTTAGCAGCGTTTTGTAAACGTTCTAAAATTGATAGGGGTGCCATATCTAAAAATCAACCTTGATTATCAGTTAGGGTAGGCACATGTAGGCACTCTTACGCAAAGCATAGGACAGCCCAAGAATGGCTACAAGGATGTCAGAAGGCGAATCCATCTAACATTTAGATCACTGATTGCGATACCACAACCAACAAATCTGCCTACATGTGCATGCTTAAGCTACCATGATCATTTAAGAATGTGAAGAACCGTTAACAGTTTTGAAAGAGCCAGATCATAGCATTGCGCGCGCTCGTATCCCCGCCACGCCTGCCCGCTTTATGTAGTGGTTTTCATGCACCTGCATGACATAAGCAAAAGCACGCCAGTTCTGGCTGACTTCAGCAAAAACGATCCTCAAACGATCATGCGATCTCATGCGTCATAGTCATGCGCTGCCAAGGGAAGCGTAAATCCGTATCTGAATGACTGCTGAAAAGCGAATCATACGGGTTTACAAAGATGAAAGTTCGCTGTGAGCGAGAAGCGAACCTTGCAACTTTGTTGGCACAGTTTTAACACCAATTTTTTGAGGATAGCTAGAAAACTTGTGGCATAAAGGATCAGTTTCCCGATCGAACTTTTTATCAAGAAGGGCTCATAGCAATCGCCAGAAGAAGTGATGTTAAAGTATTGAGCTCGGCGTTAAGATTAAATAAATTACAGACTAATCCAATGTTTTGTGGAAGGATAAGATGGCAGTCAAGCGCGCATACTACGGTAACGATAGTGACCGAGACTACTTAGAGCGGATATTTCAGTCAGCTAACATTAACTTTCTCATCGGATCAGGTGCATCCCTCCCAGCGATTAAAGTACTGGGGACAATCGAAACGGATCTTCAGCAGCTTATTAATGATGAACAGGAAGATGAATACTTAAGGATGGCAGCTGACTTTTTGTCAGATGTTTGGCTACCTCATGAATGCATGTTGAAGCGCGGCTACGGCACCCCCTTCGCACCTCAGGTGATCACCGATTTGGAATGTACCCGTGCAAATTATGATGCATTTATGTCTTCACTGGAAAAGATACTGACCCGCCGCCGAACTGGCCTACTTCCGAGGCGTATTAACGTTTTTACAACTAATTATGATTTATTCATCGAAGAAGCTGCCACACGTAATAACAATATTCTTTTTAATGATGGATTCAATAGAAGAGCAAGTATTTTGGGAGATGCGGAATTTGATGCGGGTAGCTTTAATCATTCTGTAAGTGCAACCGGAAATCTGTATAATTATAAAGTTGAGCTTCCTACTGTTAACCTTATAAAACTTCATGGTTCGCTCTCTTGGCAGCATTCTAAAGGGAAAATCATTTATCGTATTGCAGATATTAAGCCGCTTGACTTTCCCACCCTAGCCGAAATGAAAGGATGGGTACTTGCTCATGCACTTATTCTTCCACGTAAGGAGAAGTTTAAAGAGACTCTACTACAGAACGTTTATTATGATTTACTGAGAACCTATTCCAACGAGCTTGATAAAGAAGCAACTTTACTAATTGTCTTTGGGTTCTCGTTTGCTGATGAGCACATTGAAACGATAACTAAAAAAGCCCTGCGCAACGCCACCCTGAAGCTACTGATCTTTGCTTTCGATGAGGCCAGTGTTAACGGCTTTATGGAGAAATTTCGGGATTACTCAAACGTAGAGATTATTTATCGGCCGGGAAGAAATGTTGATTTTCCGGTAATGAATAACATTATCACGTGCTATCTGGGAGGCTCGAGATGAGCAGGCATTTTACTGAAGAGGAAGCGGTGCTCCGTATAGGCGAAGTCTGTGAGGTTTCTGGACGCGCTGTGACAATTTTGGTCGATAAAAACAAAAATCTCAGTGACTTGTTTTATCAGGGAAAAGTTCTAAGAAATGTATCAGTGGGTAGCTTCATTGAGATCAAAAAAGGTTTCATGAGCCTGATCGGCAAGGTTGAAGCGGAACGAATCATTGAGGAAAAACATCTCGCTGGGAGCGGCAGTGATGCCTGGCGATATCGGCGATACCTGACCTCTACTCTTACGGGTTACATTGATCGTACTGGTTGCTTCATTGGTGGTTCGCGTGAACTACCTCTCATCGGCAATGAAGTCTTCGTGGTAACTGAAGAGATGATACAGACGGTTCATCAGATAGCTGATGCAGACGAAACTGTAATGAGGTTTACTCGTACAGATCTTGAAGATATTGAAATTGCACTACCAATCAATGGTCTTATTAATTCCCACATTGCCATTTTCGGTAATACAGGCAGCGGAAAGTCAAATACCCTAGCCGCGCTATACAAAGCAGGTATTGCCCAAGTTAAACATATTCTCGGCAACCACTTTAGTGAAAGATGCAAATTTATTCTATTCGACTTTAATGGAGAATATACTGCCCCACGCTGTATTACTGACGAGAAGACGGTTTATAATCTCAACACGCACCATGCAAATGGTGACAAACTTCCTCTACCCAGAGAGGTTCTACTTGAGCATGATATGCTCTCAGTTCTAACCGATGCAACAGACAAAACACAGAAACCTTTCCTGAAGAGAGTTCTTGAGTTTCGCAAGAAAGTGATGACTGCTGATAATCCTCTTGAGTTTATGCGCAATATCCTGAAGAAAAAAGTCAGACAAAATCTCTTTAGTAGCGACAAACCCAAATGCGATACTATAAATCAGTTTCTTAGCCCAATTTTCAAAGATGACCCAGAACTTATATCTGATCTTGAGTATCATTCAACTGCATATAAATGGAAATTGAGGGGTGGTAGTATTTTCAATACAGAAGCTGATACTGAGCGCTCCTATCTATTCAGTCTTGCAAGCAATTTTTCATTTAAAACTGATATGATTGAAGAACTGTTGGACTTTATGTACTTACAGTTAATACAGGAATATTTATCTAACAAGTCTAACCCTGAACATATTTCACCAGTTATAAATAGAATGAGTGCTAACCGTAAAGATATAGCCAAAATATTTGATACTTCCGGACAGTCTGACTTTTGGGGTGAACATAATTTCACGGTT
The DNA here is from genome assembly GCF_012584495.1 of Escherichia sp. SCLE84. NCBI lineage: Bacteria > Pseudomonadati > Pseudomonadota > Gammaproteobacteria > Enterobacterales > Enterobacteriaceae > Escherichia > Escherichia sp. SCLE84. The sequence goes on from NZ_CP051430.1 coordinate 1,480,620, forward strand.
GTGAATCTAAATATGGTTAATATAACCATGAAAAAAACGCTTCCTCTTTTGATAGCCAAGTGGGCTTACAATATGAAGAAAATGTCTACAGAGAAATCTACACTGCACATCATTATAGATGAAGCCCACAATATTTTGTCTAATACTTCTTTTCGGGAAACGGAAAGTTGGAGAGATTATCGTCTGGAAACTTTTGAGGAAATCATAAAGGAGGGGAGAAAATTTGGAGTTTTTATCACAATTTCCAGTCAACGCCCTAATGATATATCGTCGACAATCATATCCCAAGCACACAATTATTTTATTCATCGCCTTATTAATCAGAATGATCTGTACGCAATTGAAAAATCAGTATCATATATAGATCGACTGACTGAAGAGTCGATTCCAACGCTATCTACAGGAACCTGTATTTTTAGTGGTATCGTCTGCCCCATGCCGCTCAAATTAAGGGTAGCTGAACTTCCAATTGAAGAAAAACCTAAGAGTAATACTATTTCCTTCAACGATTTAATACCTGAGAGGCTGGGAGAGGATGACCAGAGCGACTACGTAATAACCAGCCCTCACTAATTAACAAAGTGCTGAAGCGGTAACGACCGCTTCTAGCACAAAGCGGACGATCACTTATCAAAATGCCCGCCCACCTTACGCCTCGTTTCACTCGTTGCCCAAACTAGCCCCCATCAGAATGAATCCTCCTGGAGGCAACGTTTCTTAATGCAGCCAGCTGTCGTCTTCCCACACTTTCTGCATAATTTTCATCACTTGTTTTCTTTCTTCATCCAGTTGCAGTCCGGTCAGTTCCACACCGTTAGAGCTACCTTTGCGGATACGAATTACCGTTTTGGGATACAGGGGGCGCAGATTGCGGTAAAGCTCGGATTCAAGGGCGTCCAGGGTAGACTGGCTAATCTTCTGCTCTTTATCGATCATTATTTCAATGCGCATAAAAGTCACCTCAACTGATGACATCCATTGAGCGGTTGTATTCGTGGGTTCTGATTTTTGCCATGAGTTCATCAGTCAATTCAGAAACCCACTGCAGAGCCAGCCCCTTCTCTTCATCACTACACTCACTAGCCGCTACAAGCTTAAGAAAAAAATCAATGCGCTGGAGCTTCAAAGACTCCAAAAAATAGTCCTGCATCTTTCCTCCTATGACACCAAAGCGATACTGTATACATAACCACTGTTTATATTTACAGTATATAATAATCTTACTGATGTAAAACGTTTTTTTACGTTCATCAGCCAGAAATGCCTGGTATTATTAAGAGCACGAATTGTTAACCCGCGTAATTAATACAGGTTCCGCCACTTATCATCTTCCTGCAAACGCTGGTTCCGATAGAAGATACGCAGGCCTGCTCCTGACGGAATACTGCCGCCGCGAAGGAGTAAATCGACCTCTTTCTCGCTGCCATCAAATCCCCTGGACTTCAGTTCATACACGAGCTGCTGTCGCTGATGATCTGTAATTCGCTGTTTGTAGTCTTTACGCCGTTTCGGTTTCACCAGGCGTAACCTTGCTGCCAGTTCCCGGCGCTCTTTTTTGCTCATACTGTGCAGGTAATCGTGCAACTCCTTGTCATCCATACGGGTGATATCCGTTCTGGTATCTCCATCAGCTGATTTGTCTTTCCCTTGTTGGTACAAATTTTCAGCAAGGGGACAGTTATTGCCACGAGTCCAAGGGGCGCAAGCGCCCTGGTCGGCTGCCGCCTCCTGAACGTCAACGGCTTTACGGACCATTTTCCACTTCACTGCATGAGTGCAGATCTTGCCCTCTGCAATGGGTGACCAGATGCCATAAATACGAATACCGTGATCGCCATAGGCGGTCGGCTCTTCGTTGATTTCATAAGCGGTTCTGATGAGGTGATATTTACGGGGAACCAGTACGCCGCCCTGCTTCATGATGTAGGTGGCAAAGCAACCAGCATCAGCTGCAGCCAGAATGGCATCAAGGCGCGGGTTATCCAGTACCGGCGCACCTGCTTTTTTGTCACCCTGTTGCCTTGCCGCCTGACCAGCCAGCAATCGCAGTTCACGGTAAGCCTGACGCCCCGGAATGCCAAAGAAGCGGAATTGCTGAACACGATGCAGAGACGCCCAGGCATTAACGTATTCAGCGTTATCACGCAGAGATTTACCCGTTTCCTTGCTGATCTCGCCAGCCAGACCACGCCCGTCAATGTTCTTACTGATGTATTTCGCGATGTAGCTTGTTGGTGTACCTTTGCGCGGGTTTATCAGCTCAGACTTAAAGCGTGGTCCTGTGTTATTACCCAGCTCCTCGCGGTCTTCACGAATGGCAAACTTACGCAACAAAGCAGTAATGGCGCGGCGATCTTTTTTGCGCATAAAACACAACAGGTGCCAGTGAACTGTACCGTCATGATGCGGCTCAGCCACCCGCACGCCATACCAGCGCAATCCGGCTTTGTACATCGCCTTACGAAATGCAGCAAACATGCCGACCAGATAATCACTGCTTTGTCTTACCGTCGCATTTGTCCAGGTCGGGTTGGGCCTGCCGTTATTTAGCGTGGAATGGAAACGTGACGGACAGGTGATGGTGTAGAAAACGGCGCAGTCACCGCGCATTTCCGCGATAAGCTCCAGACCTTTAACACATGCCATCATCTCATTGCGGCGATGCGCCGGGTTGCTACTACTGGCGTTTACCACGTCCTCCATATCCAGCGTGTCGCCGTCTTCGTTCACCAGTTCATGAGAACGGAAAAACTCCAGCGACTTACGGCGCTGCTCACGTTTATGCATCACGGCTTCATAGCTGACATAGGGAGATGCTTTTTTGCTGACCAGGCAAACAGCACGCAACTGCTCTTCCCGCCATTCGAAACGCATCTTCCATAATTTCCGATACCACCAGTCGGCGCACAACATACGCGCCAGCGAACCCGGAATGAGTTCATAGGGTACGGGTTTACGGCGGTTTCTTTTCCGGCGGAGTTGCTCAAACGCAGGAGGGATGACATCCAGACGCAGGGTTTCCGCCGCCACCCTTTCCCATGTCTTGCGGATTTCTTCTGGCTTAACGTCATCGGTGGCATACAAATCACCACAAGCTGCATCAAGGCACATGCTCATATGCGCGGCAACAAGGGTAGACAGGCGCTTCACCTGATCCTGACTCATTTCAGGCAAGATCAGCAGGCCGTCCAGCCCTTCATGGCTTGCCATAAAACGAAAAGATGCAGATAGCTGGCTGTCGCGTACATGCTCTAGTCGTTCCAGACATGGTTTAATCGTCTCACGCAAATAGCGGTAATAAGCCTTTGGCCTGCCCAGGCTGCTGAAGTATTCAATACGTTGCATCAGCGGCTTGCTGATATGGGAAGGCTGGGCGTTAACGTCCGCCAGTATGACCATGTCCGGATTAAAACGCTGCTGCTCATGCACCAGCTTTGCCCGGCTAATGAGCTTATCCTGCTCCATTTCGCGCTGGACAGGATCACGGGATTCATTAAAGAAATAACGCTCCCAGACCTGATCACTCAGTGCCTCGCGGCGCAGTTGTTCCTGCTTGTTATCGGCAGCGTACAGAGTGATCAGGTTTGAAAGCGCAGAAACCGGCGCAACTTCCGCCGGGTCCAGATAAGGGTTAATCGCCTTTTTCGGGCTGTTCCATGAGAATGCTGCGGCGGCCTCGTTAAAGCCGCTGCAGTTGTTCATATCAGCATGTCTCATGCACGTACTCCGTACACGGCAGAACTATCCACGCCACGCGAAGGATCAAATCCCACCCAGCAGCGCGCCCCAGAAACAGCGATGATTTCTGTTGCAGATTTACTCTCACCAGCTGCTACGCCGATGCTGCGTTTTGCCTTGATGTAGTGGTGAGTAAAATTGCGATACAGCGAACGGATCAGGGATGTGTCACTGTTAGAAACAATGACCGGATGTCCTTCTGATGACCGATGTTCAAGAACGGATGCCAGGTGATACTGGTCATCTTCAGTGAAACCATCAGTGTGATAGCTGGAAAACGTACCGTCATACGGCGGATCGCAATACACCACATCCCCCGCCTTCAACATCGCCAGCGTTTCATCAAAGCTGGCGCAGATAAACGTTGCTCGTTGGGCTTTCTCTGCAAATGCGCGAATTTCTTTTTCAGGGAAATACGGATTTTTATAATTACCGTAGGGAATGTTGAAATGCCCGCTCTTGTTATAGCGACATAACCCACGGTAACCGTGACGATTGAGATACAGGAAATATACCGCTTTCATGAAATCAGTAATTTCAGTTGAGTAATTAAACTCCTGCCTTATGTTGTAATAAGCCACCTCCCTGTTTGCTTCCTTAAATAAAACTCTGGCGCGAGATATAAACGATTCACAATCAGCGGCAACCTTTTTATAGAGGTTGATTAAATCAGGATTAATATCCGCAACCAGATAGCTGGGATAATCCGTCTCCATCATCACAGCACAGGAACCCGCGAAAGGTTCAACCAGTCGCGGGCCAGCTGGAAGATGTTTTTTCAGTTCGGACATTACGGCGGTTTTATTTCCCGCCCATTTCAGGATGGTGCTCATACAGCACCTCCGTTGTAATGTTTGCCTTTCAGCTCTGCGATTTCCTGACAGGTAATGCAAAGCTGCACACCTGGAATGGCGCGGCGGCGTGCTGGCGGAATTGGCGCTTCACACTCAATGCAAAGCACGCGGGACACGCCCGGCGTTTTGGCACGGGCAGCACGGATATGGCGCTGGCGTTCTTCTTCAACGCGCTGCTGTACGAGATCCATTGCATCAGCCATTAGTGGATCTCCTGCGCTTCGTTCTGGATTGCTTCAGCAGTTACACGCAGTAGTTCTGCTGCTTCGACGTGGTTTAGCTGGCGGGATGTGATATGACACGCCAGGCTATCAAGGCGAGCTGCCATTGCTTCAGCCCTTGCCCGGCGTTCTTCCAGACGAGCCTCTGTCAGTAAAATATTAAGCCCTGCATCATCCGGTCCGGTTTTAGTCTTGAGGGTTTCAATATTACGCATAATCAATTCTCCTGAATTTAGATAAAGGGATACCCGGCGGGTTTACGCCATTAATTTCATTAGTTGGTTAATTCGGCATGGTTAGCCGTCTGGGAAATAAGCTCACCACTGCACGAAAATGATTCATTGCTTTAATCAACTCCCGCTTTTCGTCAGTGGTCAGCTCATTAATGCTGATGCTATGGCGTTCAGCTGGAATTTTTGCCATAAAGAATATGGCAGCCAGTGCTCGTTTATTCTGTTCGTTATTGATATCCCGTGGATCACGCATATCTTTAATAAACCGCTCAAGCTCTGACTCAATATTCAGGCCAAATACTTTCGCCCTTAACTCCGCAATGTGATTAAGTCCATTCAGGCGTTCACCGGGGCTTAATGGAACAGTTGCTGCAGCGCCATTAATTGCCATACTTCATATCCCCCAAACGCAGCTATCGTTCTTTGTTCTTACGGTAACGCTCAAGAGGAGATACATTTTTTCGTATCGTCTCTTTAACCTGCTCTCCCCGTAAAAACGTCCCATCCTTTAACGCGAAAAAGTAACTGCCATCGCCCGACAATGACGGATAGCAACAGAGCAAATCATCTTCAGGTACTGAATAACTCTCCCCTCTGTAACGAAACTGATAAACCACTTCACTTTCTGCCGCATACATTTGGACTTTCTCCGTTTCCTCGTGGTCAATTCAGACAGCAATTCATCTTGTGAATGACATGGATGCCAGCGTTTTCCATCCTCACCCGTGATCCAGCCGTGACCGTAGTGCATTGCCGGGCTTTGTTTTACCAGCAGCGATGCAAATGATGGTTCTTTCGTCAGCATAAGCACCTCACAGCAAACCGAATGAAGCACCGAGGCCAGTCACGGTATCAACTGCACTCGCCATCGCAGGGTTAGCCTGTAAACGGGCCTGCAATGAAACAGCAGCCAACGCCATCAGTCGTGTTACAGAGTTAATGCTGCTGATAGCATCACGACGACCTGCACTGGTTTTTACATCGCCAGATACCGCACCTGCAGCAACACGCCAGATCTCTGCGGTTGCACTCATGACGTAATGTGGCAGTTTCTCTTTTGCCACCTCATTAATTGGTACGCATGGCAGGCAGTGAATCTGTGCCAGAAAACCATCTACCAACGTTGAATCTTCAGTCAGATCGGTAAGCAGCCAGATTTCTGGTGCGGTTAATAAATGAGGTTGAGCTGGGTTCAGCTTGTTCCGCAGAATCTGCACATTCATGCCCGCACGTTCTGCCAGTTGCACCAGATTGTGGCGCAGTGCGAATGCACGACAGGCTTCATCAAAATGTGGATGTTTGGAAACTTGGTAATCAAACATGGTTTTCAACTCCGAACTTATCGCAAAATCGAACTCAGCGTCTTATTGCGAAAATAGACGTCTATTAAGCAGACAAAGCATCAACAGTCAGAGCAGCCAGGTTAATCATTACCTTTTCACGTTTTTTGTCTTTACGAAGACGATGACGAGGTAGTCGGCCATCAGCCAACATGTCGTTAATCGTATCAATAGAAAGGCCAGTCAGTTCGCTATAACGTTCGATTGTGACATGTGGTGTATTCAGAGTAATTGAAATGTTAGGTGTCATAAGGCAACATTCCTTCTAGATATGGCTTGTGGCGAGCCGTTGTTTGTCGTGATTAGTAGTGAAGGCTCCAAAAGAACACTTCTGGTTCAACTTTAAGATCGCTTTTGGAATCTGTCAACGAATTTTGGATTTCTTTGGAGGACTTGTGGATTTCAATAGCGGCGGTAAGAAAGCCATAGAACGTTTAGTTGAAGCATATGGGTTCGGTACCCGTCAGGCTCTCTGTGATCATTTAGGTGTTTCTAAGAGCACCATGGCAACGCGCTATATGCGTGATATTTTTCCAGCAGATTGGGTAATCCAGTGCGCCCTTGAAACGGGCACCTCGCTTAATTGGCTAACAACAGGGCATGGTTCAAAGCAAGCATCAGCAAATACAAATACTATAGAAGTAGAAAAATATTTATTGTCTGATGGAGCATTGCAGAAAGACGGTTTTTATATTTTTGATAAGGAATTTCTACCCTCTACGTTTAAAAAACCTTTTGTCATCACAGATAACAATTCTGAATTTATTTGTGATAAAGAATTTGATGATATACGTGATGGTAAATGGGTAATAAGTATTGATGGCGAAATAACGATCCGTGACATTACTCGTTTACCCGGTGGAAGAATCTTCGTCGAGGGTGGAAACAGAGCCTTCGAATGCAAGATAGAAGACATTGAAATAATTGGTAAAATTATAAGTTTAACAGTCAAGTATGTTAAATAGTACCGGGAGGAAACTATGCTTGGTAAGGTATTTTTTGTGGTTTTGTCATGTTCTTTGTTATTAAACCCACTAACTACCTATGCTAGAAATTATCCCTGCTCAGGGAAAAAGGGAGGTGTTTCTCACTGTACCTCAGATGGCAAATTCGTTTGCAATGATGGAACTATTAGTAAATCCAAAAAAATCTGTACTAAAAACTCACGATAACTTTTGCTTTTATATCTGCGTCTAAAATAAAAATGAGCCGCAGGTTAACCGCAAAAGTTACATGCTCACATAGCAAAAAGAATAGCCAACTTCATTATGGCTTCAGTGAGATGTATGGTCGTAGGATTTCATACATTGACACTGGTTATACATACAGTAAAAATGCTCTCTACTGGAGGGCATTTTTTATGGCAGTACGAAAACTCACCACAGGGAAATGGCTTTGCGAATGTTACCCCGCCGGACGTAGTGGGCGTCGTGTGCGTAAACAATTCGCCACCAAAGGCGAAGCTCTGGCTTTTGAGCGCCACACGATGGAAGAAACCGAAGCAAAGCCCTGGCTGGGTGAATCAGTGGATCGTCGAACACTGAAAGACGTAGTTGAGCTATGGTTCAAACTACATGGTAAATCTCTAACCGCTGGGCAGCATGTCTATGACAAATTGCTGTTGATGGTTGACGCTCTGGGCAATCCCCTTGCAACCGATCTCACATCTAAAATGTTTGCCCACTATCGAGATAAACGCCTGACGGGTGAGATCTACTTCAGCGAGAAATGGAAAAAAGGAGCAAGCCCAGTCACTATTAACCTGGAGCAAAGCTATCTTAGTAGTGTTTTTAGCGAACTATCCCGCCTGGGCGAATGGTCGTATCCGAACCCACTGGAGAACATGCGAAAATTCACCATCGCAGAAAAAGAGATGGCATGGCTTACCCATGAGCAGATTGTTGAATTGCTGGCTGATTGTAAACGTCAGGACCCAATTCTGGCACTGGTAGTTAAGATATGCTTAAGCACTGGCGCACGCTGGCGTGAAGCCGTAAATCTTACCCGCTCACAGGTGACCAAATACCGAATTACCTTTGTAAGAACGAAGGGGAAGAAAAACAGAAGCATCCCTATCAGTAAAGAGCTTTACGAAGAGATCATGGCGCTTGATGGGTTCAATTTCTTCACAGACTGTTATTTTCAATTTTTATCCGTGATGGAAAAAACGTCTATCGTGCTCCCTCGCGGTCAACTCACACACGTTCTGCGCCATACGTTTGCGGCGCACTTCATGATGTCGGGTGGAAACATTCTGGCCTTACAAAAAATTCTCGGACACCACGATATAAAAATGACTATGCGTTACGCACATCTGGCACCGGATCATCTGGAAACGGCGCTTCGTTTCAATCCTCTGGCAACGCTGCCAAGTGGCGACAAAGTGGCGGCAGCGGTTGGCATTACCCCGTAATAACCACCACTGACCACCAATCTAACTTATTGTTTTTAATCTAACTTATTGTTTTCATTAACCCGTTTACATAAATGGGTTTTTTGTTATCTAAAACTTATCTACTACCCTGCAACCCTCTCAACCATCCTCAAAATCTCCTCGCGCGATAGCGGCTTACGGTCGGTGACAAAATGCAGCGTCATCCCCTCAATAAACGCATCAAGCGCGCGGGCGGTTCCGGGTTCAAACCATTGTTCGAGCGTTTGCTGACTGCGCTGCATCCAGTTTTGCATTACCGTTTTTAATAGCGGTTTTCGGCTAGCCAGCGCGTAGAGCTGGTACATCAGCTCCATATTATCCGGCGTTGCAACCTGTGAGCTGTAGATCATATCGGTGATAGCCTGGCATGCGCCTTGAGCATCACTAACATCGCTAAAAAATGCCTGATATTGCCGGGACATAATCTCAGTAAAACTGCTGAACGCCTCCAGCAACAACTCATCAATTCCTGAAAAATAGTAGGTCATCGATCCCAACGGTACCCCGGCAAGGGTAGCAATTTTGCGGTGCGTAACAGCATGTATTCCGTAAAGTTTCACCGCCTCCAGCGTGGCCTGGATAATTTTTTCTCGCCGTTGCGGATCGTTAGCGCGACGCATGTCATTTCCTCTCTCTGCAATTGTGTACAAATGTACACAACCTTGCTAATGTTGTCTTCCCTCTTCTTATTTTGACGTGATCTATGACCGTAAATTCTTCACGTAATGCATTGAAACGCCGAACCTGGGCGCTGTTTATGTTCTTCTTTTTGCCAGGCCTGTTAATGGCGTCCTGGGCAACCCGTACGCCTGCTATCCGCGATATTCTCTCTGTCTCGATCGCTGAAATGGGCGGTGTTCTCTTTGGTCTGTCGATCGGTTCGATGAGCGGTATTCTCTGCTCGGCGTGGTTAGTGAAACGCTTTGGCACGCGTAATGTCATCCTGGTCACGATGTCCTGCGCATTGATCGGGATGATGATATTAAGTCTGGCACTCTGGCTGACATCGCCCCTGCTCTTTGCCGTTGGTCTCGGCGTCTTTGGGGCAAGTTTTGGTTCTGCGGAAGTGGCGATAAACGTTGAAGGTGCCGCCGTTGAGCGAGAAATGAATAAAACGGTTTTGCCAATGATGCACGGTTTTTATAGCCTGGGCACGCTGGCAGGCGCTGGTGTCGGGATGGCACTGACGGCCTTTGGCGTTCCGGCAACGGTGCACATTTTATTGGCGGCGCTGGTAGGTATCGCGCCTATTTATATCGCCATTCAGGCAATCCCTGACGGTACGGGCAAAAATGCTGCCGATGGCACCCAGCATGGCGAAAAAGGCATTCCTTTTTATCGCGATATCCAGTTGCTGCTGATAGGTGTTGTGGTGCTGGCGATGGCCTTTGCCGAAGGTTCTGCCAACGACTGGTTACCCTTATTAATGGTTGACGGTCACGGTTTTAGCCCTACTTCCGGCTCGCTGATTTATGCCGGTTTTACCCTGGGGATGACCGTTGGACGCTTCACCGGCGGTTGGTTCATCGACCGTTACAGTCGCGTTGCCGTGGTTCGGGCCAGTGCACTAATGGGGGCGTTGGGTATTGGGCTGATTATTTTTGTCGATAGCGCCTGGGTCGCTGGGGTGTCTGTTGTACTCTGGGGACTGGGTGCCTCGCTGGGCTTCCCGCTGACCATTTCTGCCGCCAGCGATACCGGCCCCGATGCACCAACCCGCGTCAGTGTGGTAGCAACGACCGGTTATCTGGCTTTCCTCGTCGGGCCGCCGCTGCTGGGCTATCTCGGCGAACATTATGGATTACGTAGTGCAATGCTGGTTGTACTGGCGCTGGTTATTCTCGCGGCTATTGTCGCGAAAGCCGTCGCCAAACCCGATACCAAAACGCAGACGGCGATGGAGAATAGTTGATGAGCATTAAATTAATTGCGGTAGACATGGATGGTACTTTCTTAAGCGATCAAAAAACCTATAACCGTGAGCGATTTATGGCTCAGTATCAGCAAATGAAAGCACAAGGAATTCGCTTTGTAGTCGCCAGCGGGAATCAATATTATCAGTTGATCTCTTTCTTCCCTGAAATTGCTAATGAAATTGCCTTTGTGGCTGAAAACGGCGGCTGGGTAGTGAGCGAAGGCAAAGATGTTTTTAATGGCGAGCTGTCGAAGGATGCGTTTACTACTGTCGTGGAACATTTGCTGACGCGCCCGGAAGTGGAAATTATTGCCTGCGGAAAAAATAGCGCCTATACGCTCAAAAAATATGACGATGCCATGAAAACGGTGGCGGAAATGTATTATCACCGTCTGGAATACGTCGATAACTTTGACAACTTAGAGGATATCTTCTTTAAGTTTGGCCTGAATCTTTCCGATGAACTGATTCCACAAGTACAAAAAGCATTACATGAGGCCATCGGCGATATTATGGTGCCGGTCCACACCGGCAACGGCAGCATCGATCTGATTATCCCCGGCGTACATAAAGCCAATGGCCTTCGCCAACTGCAGAAATTATGGGGAATAGACGACAGCGAAGTGGTGGTCTTTGGCGATGGCGGTAACGATATTGAGATGCTGCGTCAGGCAGGCTTTAGTTTTGCAATGGAAAATGCCGGCAATGCGGTCGTCGCAGCGGCAAAATACCGGGCAGGCTCCAATAACCGTGAAGGCGTACTGGATGTGATCGATAAAGTGCTTAAACACGAAGCGCCATTTGACCAATAAAAACGGCAGCACGCCCGGCAACACAATACCTGAATGAAGGCTGCATAATTCGCGGAAATTAACCCGCTGCATTATTTCAGGCGAAATGTTTATGAAAAATTGTCTACTGTTGGGCGCGCTTTTAATGGGCTTTACTGGTGTGGCGATGGCGCAAAGTGTCACCGTCGATGTGCCGAGTGGATACAAAGTGGTTGTGGTTCCTGATTCAGTCAGCGTTCCACAAGCGGTCAGCGTCGCGACTGTGCCGCAAACCGTCTATGTGGCTCCTGCGCCAGCTCCGGCTTACCGCCCGCATCCTTATGTTCGCCATCTTGCCAGCGTAGGTGAAGGGATGGTTATCGAACACCAGATTGACGACCATCACCATTAATTCGAGAATGCCTGATCGCACAAAGCAATCAGGCATTTTTTTACCCTTCGTGAGAATTTCCCATCTGTTTATCTTTTAAAAAGATAACCATCAGCGACAGCCACAAAATTCCGTTGACAAGGTTGAAGAGATTAAACAGTCCGTTGCCCCCGTTCAGCCAGGCATGTTTGCTGATTTCAATACCGACGGTAAAGATCAGCATTTGCAGCATTCCCATCGCCGCAGAAACCGTACCTTTACTCATATCGCTGGCAAACAGGGTTAATCGCACCAGTCCCGCATTCGCCAGACCAATGCCGAAAGCATAAATACTTAACCCGGCGGTCATCCATAAATACGCGTGCGATGAGATAACCGTTGCCGCAGCAGCGACCAACAGACCAATAATAATCGGCCAGCCGCCCATAATAATCAGCGAACGTACGGTGCGGCGCGAGGTCAGACGCGCTAACAGCAAGTTACCCGCAATTAACGCCCCGAAAATAGGCACTTGCAGCAAGCCATATTCATAGCTGCTCAACTGCTCGCCGGTAATGATGATAATCGGCGACTGGGCGATCCACGCCAGCAATGGCAGGCTAACGAATCCCAGCGCCAGCGCCCCCGCCACAAAGCGGCCGTTCTTCAGCACCAGCTTATAGTCACGACCGAGTTCTTTCAGTGACAGTTTCTCGCCTATACGCGTGGCGGTTTCAGGCATGGCTTGTTGCAGACCGAAAAAGGAGATCGCTGCCAATGCGGCAAACAAGACAAACATCCCTTCCCAGGGCAGCACATGGATCCACGCCGCGCCCACCAGCGGACCAAGTAGCGGAGCAATCAGCGCCACGTTCGCCATCAGCGCGGTGATCTTGATACAAACCGCCTCTTCGAAGGATTCCTGAATTGCGGCGTATCCCACAGCGCCAATGAAACAGAGGCTTATGCCCTGCAAGAAGCGCAACAGAGTGAATTGTTCAATGTTTTGCGCCAGTAATATTGCCAGACAGGTGATGATAAACCACACCACCCCCGCCAGCATCACCGGACGGCGACCAATACGATCCGACAGCGGCCCCAGGAGCCATTGTAAAAACATCCCGCCCGCCAGATATGCGGTCATTGAAGTAGGAACCCAATCAATGCCCGCCTGATATTGTTCCACCACGGCCAACATACCGGGTTGAATCATATCGTTGCCGATATAGGTTGAAAATTCGTAAAGCACCAGACAGAGAGGGAAAAGTAACGCCTGACGTCCAAGCCTGGCACCGGAAGCTAATTTATTTTGCATGCAATTTCTTCGCCAATAATAATCGCGCAGAGTTTAATAAAAGCACAGCTAACGAGAAAGCGAATTTTGTAGCTGAAACCACGGTTAAGCACATTCTTACATTATTGCGAGTATAGCTACGCTTTCTTTAAGTTTTATTTAACCTATGCCCGTTACAATTACCCACCGTAAACAGGCCGCTTGAGGGAAATAAGACGATGCCGCTTTACCCAGTTTAACCTGCACTTTATTCTCAACGACTTGCCTGTATTGGCTCCCTTTTAATCACTTTGCGTCGGGAAGTTATGCTGGAAAATTTGAATCTCTCTCTATTCTCTCTTATTAACGCGACGCCAGACTCGGCTCCGTGGATGATCTCGTTGGCGATTTTTATTGCTAAAGATTTGATTACCGTGGTACCGCTGCTGGCCGCGGTGCTTTGGTTGTGGGGGCTTACAGCACAACGGCAACTGGTGATAAAAATCGCTATCGCGCTGGCGGTCAGCCTGTTTGTGTCCTGGACGATGGGACATCTTTTTCCGCACGACCGACCCTTTGTCGAAAATATCGGCTATAACTTCCTGCATCATGCGGCGGATGACTCATTCCCAAGCGACCACGGTACGGTGATTTTCACCTTTGCACTGGCATTTTTATGCTGGCATCGCCGGTGGTCCGGCTCACTTTTAATGGTGCTGGCCGTCGTCATTGCCTGGTCGCGCGTTTATCTTGGCGTGCACTGGCCGCTGGATATGCTCGGTGGATTGCTGGCAGGTATGATTGGCTGCCTTAGCGCTCAGATTATCTGGCAAGCGATGGGGCATAAACTCTATCAACGTCTGCAATCGTGGTATCGCTTCTGTTTTGCATTACCGATCCGCAAAGGCTGGGTGCGTGACTGATCTCTGCTAAAAAGTGTAGTATTGAGCGGCTCGCTTCAATAACTATTCAGAGGGATTATGGAAACACGTCGCGAAGAGCGTATCGGGCAGCTGCTGCAAGAATTAAAACGCAGCGATAAGTTACATCTTAAAGACGCCGCCGCCCTGCTTGGGGTTTCGGAGATGACGATTCGTCGCGATCTGAACAACCACAGTGCGCCCGTCGTTTTGCTCGGCGGCTATATTGTTCTGGAACCGCGCAGTGCCAGCCATTACCTGTTAAGCGATCAAAAATCCCGCCTGGTGGAAGAAAAACGCCGGGCGGCAAAAATGGCTGCGACACTGGTAGAACCCGATCAGACTCTCTTTTTTGACTGTGGCACCACCACGCCGTGGATTATTGAAGCGATTGATAATGAAATCCCTTTTACCGCCGTTTGTTATTCGCTAAATACCTTTCTGGCGCTGAAAGAGAAACCCCATTGCCGCGCATTTCTGTGCGGTGGTGAATTTCACGCCAGCAACGCCATTTTCAAACCCATCGATTTTCAGCAAACGTTGAATAATTTTTGCCCGGATATCGCTTTTTATTCCGCGGCGGGCGTGCATGTCAGTAAAGGCGCTACCTGTTTTAATCTTGAAGAGTTGCCGGTAAAACACTGGGCCATGTCGATGGCGCAAAAGCATGTGCTGGTTGTCGACCACAGTAAATTTGGCAAGGTGCGTCCGGCGCGCATGGGTGACCTGAAACGCTTTGATATTGTGGTGAGTGATTGTTGCCCGGAAGATGAGTATGTGAAGTACGCGCAGACGCACCGTATTAAGTTGATGTATTAATGACGTATAACCGGATGACGTTTCGCGCCATCCGGTTATCAGAAGATTAAGAGAACCAGCTGCCGAACCACTGATGGAATTTCATCATCACGAAATCCCACATCCGACCAAAGAATCCGCCCTCTTCCACATTTTCCATCACGATCAGCGGACGCTGCTCAATGGATTTACCGTTAAGCTGGAAATCAATGGTCCCGACAACCTGACCTTTTTTCAGCGGTGCGGTAAGCTGCGGTTCCGTTAACGTGTAGCTCGCCTTCAGGTTTTTCAGCTGCCCACGCGGTATGGTCACTGAGCCCGCTTCACCTGCCCCAAGATTCACTTCGCTCTTATCACCAAACCAGACGCGCTGAGTCACAAAGGTGGCATCAGGTTTAATTGGCGTCACGGTTTCAAAGAAGCGGAAACCCCAGGTCAATAATTTCTCAGACTCATTAAAACGGATACGGTCAGTTTTCGCCCCCAGCACTACGGAGATTAAACGCATATCGCCCTGGGTAGCCGAAGCAACCAGATTATATCCCGCGCCTGCCGTGGTTCCTGTCTTCATGCCATCAACATTCAGATTGCTGCTCCACAGCAGACGGTTACGGTTAGGCTGACGAATTTTGTTGAAGGTGAACTCTTTCTCTTTATGAATGGCGTACTCTTCCGGCACATCGTGGATCAATGCTTTACCCAGCAATGCCATATCGCGCGCGGTACTGAACTGCCCCGGCGCATCCAGACCGTGCACCGTCTGGAAGGTAGTGTTGGTCAGACCCAGTTTTTTGGCATAACCATTCATCAAACCAATAAATGACTCCTGGCTCCCGGCAACGTAATCGGCCAGCGCAATACAGGCGTCATTACCGGACTGGATAATCACACCTTTGTTCAAGTCTGCCACCGAAACCTGATCGCCCGGTTTGAGGAACATTACCGATGAACCACGCAGTGCCGGATTTCCCGTCGCCCAGGCATCTTTACCGACCGTCACCATATCGGTGAGTTTAATCTTATCGGCCTTAAGCGCCTGCCCAACCACATAGCTGGTCATGATTTTAGTCAGGCTCGCGGGATCCAGTTTCTCATCCGCGTTGCCTTCTGCCAGCACTTTACCGCTGGCGTAATCCATTAAAATCCATGCACGCGCATCCACGCTCGGCGCTTCAACGGTTTGTTCCGCCGCGAATGCCGTTGGGGCAAAAAGGAATAAAAATGCAGAACCCGCTGCAAGACCACGAAGGAGAGAGGAGTATTGCGTCATAAATGCCACCCGAGTATCCATTCAAAAAAAATACGTTATATCGCCGTATGATAAGTTCGGTGATTAATAACGCACACACAAACTTAAAGAAACCGTAAGTTGGTAAAGTTTTTAAAGTTTATGCAATATCCTGCCGCTTCGCTGCTTCTGGTGTCATTTTTTTGCCAGCTGTTGCTTAAAAGTTAACTTTACTTCACCATCGGAGTCCTGTTCAGCCTGTGGCTGCCTGTCGGAAAAGGGGTGAGTATGATTACGCTGTGGGGTCGGAATAATTCAACTAACGTAAAAAAAGTATTGCTGACGCTCGAAGAACTGGAACTACCTTATGAGCAAATTCTCGCGGGCCGTGAGTTTGGGATAAATCACGATGCTGATTTTCTGGCGATGAACCCTAACGGGCTGGTGCCGTTGTTGCGTGACGACGAAAGTGATCTCATTCTTTGGGAATCAAACGCCATTGTCCGCTATCTGGCGGCACAGTACGGGCAAAAACGCCTGTGGATCGACTCACCGGCACGTCGTGCGGAAGCGGAAAAATGGATGGACTGGGCAAACCAGACACTCAGTAATGCTCATCGCGGGATCCTGATGGGATTAGTCAGAACACCACCCGAAGAGCGCGATCAGGCCGCCATTGATGCCAGTTGCAAAGAGTGCGACGCCCTGTTTGCCCTGCTCGATGCGGAACTGGCAAAAGTAAAATGGTTCTCTGGCGACGAGTTTGGTGTGGGCGATATCGCTATCGCACCGTTCATCTACAATTTGTTTAACGTTGGCCTGACCTGGACACCGCGTCCAAATCTGCAACGCTGGTATCAGCAACTCACTGAACGCCCCGCAGTGCGCAAAGTGGTGATGATTCCCGTTAGCTAATTGCGTGGGCTAACTTTAAGTAATTCCCCACTGGACTCGTCGGTGAGAACGTATAAATAACCGTCGGGTCCAGAGCGAACATCACGAATTCGCTGCCCTCTGTCCGTTAAAATACGGCCATCTTCTGTCACTTTGTCGCCGTTGACGCTCATCACAATGACATCTTTATCTTTCAGCGCGCCTATAAATAATTTTTGCTGCCACTGGGGGAATTTATCGCTGTTATAGAAGGCCATGCCGCTCACAGCGGGCGAATCTTTCCAGTAAAAAACAGGTTGCTCGGTCCCGGCGACGATCTCCCCTTTCGCTTCCGGTATCTTAAAGCCTGAATAGTTGATTCCCCAGGTTGCCAGCGGCCAGCCGTAGTTTTTGCCTTTTTGCGGGATATTAATTTCATCACCACCGCGCGGGCCATGTTCATTCAGCCACAGTGCATTACTCCACGGATTCATCGCCATTCCTTGCGGATTACGAATGCCATAAGACCAGATCTCGGCGCGCGCACCGGATTCCTTTATAAAAGGATTATCATCCGGGATTTCGCCCTGGTCGGTCAGACGCACCAGTTTGCCCTGTAATTTATCCAGATCCTGCGCCGTCGGGCGCTGATTGTTTTCGCCCAGAGCAATAAAAAGATAACCTTTACCGTCGAATACCAGCCGCCCGCCAAAATGGTTGCCGGTAGACAGTTTTGGCATCTGGCGGAAGACGGTGCGGAAGTCGGTCACTTTTGAGAGATCATCACTTAAGCGGCCATAACCCACAGCAGTTCCGGCTTTGCCATCATCGCCAACTTCGGAATAACTTAACCAGATGCGGCGAGACTGAGCAAAATCAGGCGCTAAAACCACGTCCAGCAGGCCGCCCTGCCCGTGCGCCCAAACGTCCGGAACTCCGGAAAGCGGCGCAGATAATCCTTTTCCTACTTGCCAGTGACGCAACTCGCCGCCGCGCAGAGTGATTAACATACCGTGATTATCGGGTAAAAAGGCCAGTGCCCAGGGATGGTCGAGTTTGTCTTGCAGTACTTCGACATTTACCGTTGCAGGAGCCGCCCAGAGAGCGGAAGAAAGACAAATAAGGGGCACAAGGAAAAAGGATTGTCGATGCATAACGCCTCCGGATTGACTCTGGCTTAAAGCGTAGTCAGTGGAGGAGATAACAAATTCATTTTTACAAAAACTTAAACATGAAGGGGGAGACGCTTTCTCCCCCTTAGTTTTCAGGCCTTCTCAAGCATGGCGTGCTTCTGCAGGCTCTGGATACTCAGCGTTAAGCTCATCAGACAATTTTCAAGCTTATCGGCGTTGACGGTAATAACAGTCGGGCAATCATGGTGCCCACTCATCAAACATACTGCGGCTGTCGCTAATGCTTCTTCAGCATGATGAAGAGCACTCCACTCTTCCTGATCCAGATGAAGATTCAACCGCAGCGATTTATCGTGCAGTTCGCGATTCAGTTTAAAAAAGTTATCTCGTAGATGATTGCTTTCGCTGACGGACATGTATCCTTTTGCCTTCCTCAGTTGCACGTATGCGGCGAGGTCAACGCGTGCGTCGATCAACCGGTTCAGCAGATCGATTCGCTGTCTGTCAACGAACATACTTCGATCCTCCTCTTTCCAGCCTTGTTGCAATTAAATAGTATGGCTATTTTTTGAGCAAAATGCTGTCCAGGATCAATTCTTCACGCCAAATTAACAAAATTTACATTTCCTTCGCCTCCGCCAGCGAATGAGATTGCGATACAAATTTTATCCAGAACTCTGTAGAATCCCTGCCCTGACCTTTCCTGTAACTGAATATTTTTTAAGCTATGAGCAAAGTAACTCCCCAGCCGAAAATCGGCTTTGTTTCCCTTGGCTGTCCGAAAAACCTTGTCGATTCAGAGCGTATTCTCACCGAACTACGCACTGAAGGTTATGACGTGGTACCGAGCTATGACGATGCGGACATGGTGATCGTCAACACCTGCGGCTTTATTGACAGCGCGGTACAAGAATCACTGGAAGCCATTGGTGAAGCGTTGAATGAAAACGGCAAGGTAATTGTGACCGGTTGTCTGGGGGCAAAAGAAGATCAGATCCGCGAAGTCCACCCGAAAGTGCTGGAAATCACCGGGCCTCATAGCTATGAGCAGGTTCTGGAGCACGTTCATCACTACGTGCCAAAACCGAAACACAACCCATTCCTGAGCCTGGTGCCAGAACAAGGTGTGAAACTGACACCGCGTCATTATGCCTATCTGAAAATTTCAGAAGGCTGTAATCACCGCTGCACCTTCTGCATTATTCCGTCTATGCGCGGCGACCTGGTGAGCCGTCCGATTGGCGAAGTGTTAAGTGAAGCGAAACGTCTGGTAGATGCGGGCGTTAAAGAGATTCTGGTGATCTCGCAGGATACTTCCGCCTATGGCGTTGATGTTAAACATCGTACTGGCTTCCACAACGGCGAGCCGGTAAAAACCAGCATGGTCAGCCTGTGCGAACAGTTATCGAAACTGGGGATCTGGACACGTCTGCACTACGTTTACCCTTATCCGCATGTGGACGACGTCATCCCACTGATGGCAGAAGGCAAAATCCTGCCGTATCTGGACATTCCGTTGCAGCACGCCAGCCCGCGCATTCTCAAACTGATGAAGCGTCCGGGTTCTGTAGATCGCCAACTGGCGCGCATCAAACAGTGGCGCGAAATCTGCCCGGAACTGACCCTACGCTCAACCTTTATTGTCGGCTTCCCTGGCGAGACAGAAGAAGATTTCCAGATGCTACTCGACTTCCTGAAAGAAGCGCGTCTGGATCGCGTTGGCTGCTTTAAATACAGCCCGGTTGAAGGTGCAGACGCCAATGCCCTGCCTGACCAGGTTCCGGAAGAAGTGAAAGAAGAACGCTGGAACCGTTTCATGCAGCTGCAGCAGCAGATTTCCGCCGAGCGCCTGCAAGAGAAAGTGGGCCGTGAAATTCTGGTGATTATCGACGAAGTGGACGAAGAAGGCGCAATTGGTCGCAGCATGGCAGATGCACCGGAAATCGACGGCGCGGTTTATCTCAATGGTGAAACCAACGTTAAGCCGGGTGATATCCTGCGTGTGAAAGTCGAGCACGCCGATGAGTACGATTTGTGGGGTAGCCGGGTTTAATTAATTCAGGCCGGGCAAAATCATTTGTCCGGCCTGCGAATAATGATTACTGCCAGCTAATCTGTGCCCTGCCGTTTTTCTTACTCTTATACAGCCGCTCATCCGCCAGCATTTTCAAGCGTTCGACGGTAGGACATTCATTTGAATGTGCTACACCGATACTGGTACTTAAATTAATGCTTCCCACCTGGAAATGAACGATTTCTTTTAGAATCGATAGCAACTCTTCCAGCGTTCCACCCGTATAAATCACCGCAAATTCGTCACCGCCGAAGCGGTAGACTTTACCTTTATCTACCGGGATCTGTGATTTAAGGATTTTCACCACTTTCATCAACACTTCATCGCCCAGCAAATGACCGAAGGTGTCGTTAATGTTTTTGAATTTATCGACGTCAAACAGGCACAAATAACCGCCTTTTTCCGGCAGCGCTTTTAAATCTTCGTCAAAGGATTTTCTGCCCATTGCTTTGGTCAGGTCGTCCAGGAACGCCGAGTTATACATACTGTAGAGTTTTTTGACATCGGCAGCCGAAAAGAAAAGCCCGCCATCCAGTACGCGTTCAAAATGGTTATTAATGATGGCTTCTTTCTCCACAATACCACGATTAATCACTCTGCGTACCAGATAGAGGCAACTGGCACCCGATATCACTGCCACCAATGCGGCAAAGAAAATAATCAATGTACAAACCCGCAAATAAACATCTTTTTTATACGCAAATACATACAATCCGGTCGGCAAATAGGCGAAGTGCTCCATCGCTTCCGAAACGGTGAAGATGGCGTTTTTAGCATTATATTCATCACCGGTCACCGGTTTACCGTTCTTAAACAGAGAGAACATCAGGTTCTCGCTGTCCATCGCCAGCGATTTTGACAGTAAAGAAAAACGCTCCAGACCAAGCAAAAATATCAGACTACGATTGTGAGTTACCGGATAGAGGTAATAGACGAAGGTTTTACCGTCAAAAGAGATAAACCCTGTATTTTTGACATGTCGATACTTCACAACCTGCATAATATCTGCACAATAATTTTTCTCGAACTCCTTTACCTGAATACATTCGTCACTGGAAATCAGATAAGGACCGACATCGTACAAGTAAGAGGGTGAAACCGAGTCAGCGTAAGCTGTGCGTAAGCCAACCAACAGCTGTTCCTCCGTGGGATTTAGCGTATTGATAAGATCAATTGCCACGCTACGCCGATATTCAGCAATATTTGCCACCGCAAAAGCAGTATCAATAACGGACTGTTTCAGGCTATACACCCGTTCCTTTACCATTTGAGTGTAGATCCCGCAGGCAACTGCTGAAATCATGATAAAAATCAGCAGACTGACTGTAAGTACGAACTTATTGATTCTGGACATACGTAAACTACTCTTTTACTAATTTTCCACTTTTATCCCAGGCGGAGAATGGCATGGGTTTCTGGTACAGATACCCTTGGGCCTGAACACATCCTAATTTGATTAATTCGCGCGCAACGTCTTCGCTCTCTACGCCTTCCGCAATCACCGGGATCCGGTTATAGCGCGCCAGATCGAAAATAATGCGCACAATTTTTCCCGCAGTACCGAAAATATCGCCGGTAAATTGCGAGTCCACTTTTATGCTATCTGGATTAATTTCATAAAAACGTTTCAGGTTTGACAAACCGGTGCCAAAGTCATCAATCGATATCCGTACCCCTTGTTTACGCAGTTGTTCAATATTGAGATAAAAATGTTCATTAATTCGCTCGATCACGGTTTCAGTGATCTCAACACAGAGGCTGTTCGCCTTCAGGCCATTTTCTTTCATGATGGTGGTAAAACGCTCATGAAAGTGCGGTTCGTTTAACTGCCAGGGCGAAACATTAATATGCAGTAAGAAATCATCCTTCAGCGACGCACGCTGACTAAAATGTCTAAATTCACCCATTGCCGTTTTAATAATCTGATAACCCAGCTCATTGATAAACCCGATATCTTCAGCAATGGTAATGAACTTCAGCGGTGAAATGATCCCCCGCTCCGCAGACACCCAACGGCACAACGCCTCCGCGCCCAGAATGGCGCGGGTGTTAATATCAACGATCGGTTGATAGACGAGGAATAGTTCGCCAATTTCCATTGCATGGCGAATATTACGCGCAATCCAGATATTCTCTTCTATTTCGTTGAGTTTCGCGTCATCACAAAAAATAAACTCGGAGAACATATGGTCACGGATACTGGAAATCGCCAGTTTCAGTTTTTCTGCGTAACTCCAGGCGTTTTCCCCCTGCAAAGGTTCACAAATGGCAGACTTATGGATGCGCAGATTGCGGTAGCCAAAGCTGCTGTCAAAATCGTTTACCATCGCTATTTTACGGGTAAATGTCTGTACATTTTCCCGACACAGAAGTAAATAGAGATCGGCATTGAATGTCACGATATCGCAGCATTGCGCATATTTCTCGGCAATTCGCTGACACAATTTCCTGACGATTTTATTGCGTTCATCAACACCAAACACCGCTTCCACGGCTTCCAGACCACACAGTTTGATGATCCCCACAGCCAGATACTGATTATTGTTGGACTCAATAATCGCCATATTTTTAATAAAACCGCTTTCCTGATCGTAAGAGATCAGTGAGAGCAATTTATTTGACCGTTCAATTTCGGCATCTTTCATTTCCGCGATCGAATTTTTGATGCTGATAATCTCTTTCGCATCGCCTTCGCGAATTTTCAGAGCCTCGATTTGATCCGTTGAGTCGGGCAAAAACGCCAGCGTATTAACCAGCTCGGTCATTTCAGAAAATTGCCGACGGAACACACGAGTGGTCATGAAATATACCACCAGCAACACGATAATAATGAAAGCAAACGGTAGATAAAAAAGTTTATCTGATGCGTTCAATAAATTACCGCCAGGATAATAAAAATAGATTTCGAACAATGCATTATTTGGCACTGCTGATGTCTTTGCAATATACTCCGTATCGACAGAATCAATAATATTATAATTACCTTCGCTATTATAAATAATCAGTTTTTCACGAGCGAGTTGATTCTTGGCAATGATCTCATGACCTTGTTTCAAAAATAGAACTTCATCATTAGCGCTGATTTGATCAAGATACTCGTTCAGATACCGCCAGTTTAAATCGACATGAATTTTATCTACCGCTAACAAATCGTGATCTTTGCCGTTGATACGTAGCGTAAAAGAGATACATTTTTTACCCGGACGATCAAAGCAATTGTATGCCGGATTCCAGCTGTTGTTAGAGTCATCTGAAGCCACCGACCACGGTCGTTTCGATGGGTTAAAATCGGCAAAAATAACCCGCCCTGACTCGTCGACAAGCGGTCCATTTACTTGTTCCTGATGATAAACAACGATTTTATCATTCGCCCTCCGCGAAAAGAGATAATATTTATTATCATCAAGTACCAGTCCCACCGAGTCTAAAAATGGCATCATTTCCATTTTCAGAATCACGGCACGTTGAATCTCCTCTGTATTTTTTAATAAATACAGTGAGTCCTTTAATGTCAGGGCCGAACGTTCAATATCTTTAAAGAAATAGCCAACGTTTTTCTGAATAAGTTCAAAGCGGCTATCGGCACGTTTTACCGCGCGTTCCGATACCAGTTGATAGTTAATGATGAAAAAAAGACCAATAAATGACAGTGCTGCCAATAAAAATAAAATTATCAGCCTTATCTTTATCTTTTCGTATAAACTCAGCATGTTAATACATTTAACAAAATAACTATCTGAACGCTGTGCCGCTGCAAAAATAGTCCCTTGCTGCGGCTTTTTAACCAAATTACCCGATTCTACAAAATCAGCAGAAAGTTACAACACTTGCTTAGGGCAATAATTTCCTGTGAGGTGATTACCCTTTCACGCAATATTCAAACGTAACTATCCTTTAATTTTCGGATCCAGCGCATCGCGTAAACCATCGCCCAACAAATTGAACGCCAGTACGGTCAGAAAAATAGCCAGGGCCGGAAAAACAGCGACATGCGGCGCGATAACCATATCCGCTCGTGCCTCATTGAGCATTGCTCCCCACTCTGGTGTCGGCGGCTGCGCACCGAGGCCGAGAAATGACAGGCTGGCGGCAGAGATAATCGAGGTGCCAATGCGCATGGTGAAAAACACCACGATAGACGAGACGGTCCCAGGCAAGATATGACGCAATAAAATGGTCATATCGCTGGCACCAATACTGCGTGCTGACTCAATAAAGGTTTGCTGTTTCAACACCAGCGTGTTGCCGCGCACCAGTCGGGCAAACGCGGGGATGGAAAAAATGGCGACTGCGATAATCACGTTAGCAATGCCGCTTCCCAACACCGCAACAACAGCGATCGCCAGTAAAATACCCGGGAAGGCAAACAGCACATCGCAAATGCGCATGATCAACCGATCCCACCAGCCTTCATAATATCCAGCCAACAAGCCCAGCAACGTCCCGATCGCCGCACCGATAAACACGGCAAACACGCCCGCCGCCAGCGAGATTTGCGCACCAACCAGGACACGGCTGAAAATGTCGCGCCCCAGTGAATCGACGCCAAACCAGTGCTGCAAAGAAGGTCCGTTATTCAGGTTGTCATAATCAAAATAATTTTCGGCGTCATAGGGAGCAATCCAGCGTGCAAAAATGGCCACCACAATCAATAAAATAACGAATAATGCGGCGGTCATCGCCATATGCTGACGGCGAAATCGTCGCCAGAATTCATGCCACGGTGTACGCACCTGGTCAGGTTTGACCAGTGGCATGGCGTTTAACACCGCCTGACGTCGCCAGTTAAATAGTCGCATCCTTACTTGTACCTGATAGCCGGGTTAATGGCGGCGTAAAGCACATCCACCACTAAGTTGATAAGAATAAATTCCAGCGAGAAAAGCAGAATTTCCGCCTGAATCACCGGGTAATCGCGCATTTCTACGGAGTCAACGAGTAAGCGTCCAAGTCCGGGCCAGTTGAAAACTTTCTCCACCACGATAGATCCACCGAGCAAAAAGCCAAACTGTAAGCCCATCATGGTCACTACCGGGATCATCGCGTTGCGTAGCCCGTGTTTGAGGACAACCCAGGTTTCGCTCACCCCTTTCGCCCTCGCGGTACGCATATAATCTTCGCTTAAAACGTCGACAAATGACGCACGGGTAAAGCGCGCCATCACGGCGGCCACTGCCGCGCCGAGCGTCAGGGAGGGTAAAATGTAGTGCTGCCAACTGTCTGCTCCCACAGTAGGCAGCCAGCCCAGTTCAACGGAGAATACCTGAATTAAAAGCATCCCCAGAGCAAATGCCGGAAACGAGATCCCCGACACCGCAATGGTCATACTCAATCGATCCGGCCAACGGTTACGCCAGACGGCGGCGATAATTCCCGCCGCCATACCAAATATCACCGCCCAGACCATACTGGTTATGGTCAGCCACAGCGTTGGCATAAAGCGGCTGGCAATCTCATCGGCAACTGGACGACGCGACACCATGGACAGGCCAAAATCCCCCTGCACAGCATTGCTGATATAGTGCCAGAACTGGTGATACAGCGGCTGATCCAACCCCAGCTGCTGACGCACCAGTTCTATAACCTGCGCATCAGCTTCGGGCCCGGCAATCAATCGCGCCGGATCACCGGGCAGCATATGGACAAATAAAAACACCAGCACCGAGACGATAAACAGCGTCGGAATCAACCCCAGTAATCGTTTGATAACGTAATTAAGCATTCCACTCCCTGCGTTGCTTATTGCAAATCCGCATCTTCAAAGCTGAAGCCGGTGTCTGGCATGATCCAAAAACCGGTCAGGTTTTTACTGTGTGCCGACACCAGTTTTTCTACCACCAGCGGGATCCACGGCGACTCTTGCCAGATGATATCCTGCGCCGCCTTATATAAACGGGTCTTTTCCGCCGGATCATTAGTTTTCAGTGCCTGAGCCAGGAAGTCATCCACCTGTTTATTGCTGTAAAACGCGGTATTAAACAGCGTCGGTGGCCAGTTTTGCGAGGCAAACAACGGCGATAGTGCCCAGTCGGCTTCGCCGGTTGAAGCCGACCAGCCAGTGTAGAACATCCGCACGCCGCTCTCTTTTTGCCCTTTACCTTCAACTTCTGCCGCCCGCTGTCCGGCATCCATCGCAGTCACCTGGGCTTTAATCCCGACCTGCGCTAACTGCTGCTGGGTAAATTGCAGCACTTTCTGCGCGGTGCTGTGGTTATGTGACGACCACAGCGTGGTACTGAAACCGTTGGGATATCCCGCCTCTTTCAGTAATTCGCGCGCTTTCACTGGATCGTAAGGCCACGGTTTATAACTTTGCGCGTAGGCGATACTTGGCGGTACCACACCAGTAGCTGGCGTTGCATAGCCCGCAAAGGCAACTTTCACCAGCGCCGGACGGTTAATGGCGTAATTCAGCGCCTCACGGACCTTCGGGTTATCGAACGGCTTTTGCGTCACGTTCATACTGATATAACGCTGCATAATTGACGGACTGGCCATCAACTCGATATTTTTGTTTTTCTCCAGCAGTGTGGCCTGCTCGTAGGGAATGGGGAAAGCAAACTGCGCTTCACCGGTTTGCAGCATTGCCGCGCGGGTGTTGTTATCCGCCACCGGACGCCAGGTTATGCTGTCCAGTTTGGGCAATCCTGGCTGCCAGTAACCCGCGAATTTTTTCACCTTCACAAAATCGGTCTGATTCCAGGTATCCAGTTCATACGGTCCGGTTCCCACCGGATGAAAACCAATCTCCTTGCCATATTTTTCCAGCGCTGCCGGTGAAATCATCGCGGTCGCCGGATGGGCAAGAATATTAATAAACGCTGAGAACGGCTGTTTGAGAGTAATCTTTACTGTTGTTGGATCGATCGCCTCCGTTTTGGCAATATTCTTATACAGGTTATAGCGTTTAAGATGATTCGCCGGATCGCTGGCCCGGTCCAGATTCGCTTTTACCGCCGCTGCGTTGAAATCGGTGCCATCCTGGAATTTAATTCCTTCCCGCAATTTCACGGTGTATGTAAGGCCGTCATCGGAAACGGTATAACTCTCCGCCAGCACGTTTTTCAGTTTCATCTCTTTATCCAGACCAAACAGCCCCTGGTAAAACGATTTCGCTACGGCCTGAGATAACGTGTCATTTGCGTCATACGGATCGAGCGTGGTGAAGTTCGATCCTACCGCCACCACCACATCTTTGGCAGCGAATGCACAAGATGCCATCAACGCTGTCGCAATGCCCAACGCCACTAACCCACTACGGTGTACAGCTCTTGCCATTTTATTCTCCGCCTGAATGTTATCTACGCATGAATGCGTATTCTGATTGTGGTTGTGCGACGTAATGCCCCGGCCCGACGCATTGCAACGAGACGGCTGCCACCTCTTCGCCACGCAGATGAATATTGCTGGGAAGATCGTCCGACAGCAGTACACGCTGCGGTCGTTGTCGGGACGGTTCAGCGACCGGAACTGCCGCCAGTAATTTACGCGTATAAGGATGCTGCGGGTTTTCGAAGACCGCGCGCCGTGGACCAATTTCAACAATTTGTCCGAGATACATCACCGCCACACGATGACTAATCCGCTCTACCACGGCCATATCGTGGGAGATAAACAGATACGCAATGCCGAAATCACGCTGGAGATCGAGCAACAAGTTGATAATCTGCCCGCGAATAGAAACATCCAGCGCCGAAACGGCTTCGTCGGCAATGATCACTTTTGGATTCAATGCCAACGCGCGAGCAATGCAGATGCGCTGGCGCTGACCGCCGGAAAACTCATGCGGGTAACGCCAGGCATGTTCAGGTAACAGGCCCACGCGCTCCAGCAACCACGCAACGCGTGCAGCCGCGTCTTTACCTGGCAATAAACCGTGTACACGCAGCGGTTCGATAATCGAATCACCGATGGTCTGACGTGGGTCCAGCGAAGCGTAAGGGTCCTGAAAAATAAACTGAATATCCCGGCGCAATGCCTGAAGTTTGCCGGGTGACAAGGTATCGATTCTCTGACCGTTAAAGATAATTTCGCCGCCCTGCGATTCGACCAGGCGCAGCAACGCCCGCCCGGTAGTGGATTTACCGCTGCCAGACTCGCCCACCAGCGATAGCGTTTCGCCAGGCCAGAGATCAAAACTGACTTTCTCAACGGCATGCACTTCCCGCGTTACGCGATTCAACATACCGCTGCGCAAAGGGAAACGGGTGACAAGATTACGCACTCGTAAAACAGGTTCGCCATCCACCACCGTTTTCTGCTCGATGGGGGGGGCCTGTTTCGCTGGATGTTCAAGCGATATCAACGGGAAACGTCGGGGATAATCTAACCCTTTCATCGCACCAAGTTGCGGAACAGCAGCTAACAGCGCACGGGTGTAAGGATGTTGCGGTGCATGAAAAATCTGTTCGACGGTACCCGTTTCCACCGCCTCGCCCTGATACATCACCAGTACCCGATCGGCAATCTCTGCCACCACGCCCATATCGTGAGTGATAAAGATAACGCCCATCGACATCTCTTTTTGCAATAGTTTGATTAATTGCAGGATCTGCGCCTGAATAGTGACATCCAGCGCGGTGGTTGGCTCATCGGCAATCAGCACCGCCGGGCGGCATGACAGCGCCATCGCAATCATCACTCGCTGGCGCATCCCGCCAGAGAGTTGATGCGGATAACGTGAAAGAATGGTTTGTGCCTCAGGAATGCGTACCTGATCCAGCATCCGCTTCGCCTCGACCATCGCTTCTTCACGACTGGCGTTCTGATGCAGACGAATTGATTCGGCAATCTGTTCACCCACAGTAAATACCGGGTTCAGCGATGTCATCGGCTCCTGAAATATCATCGCCATATCCGCACCGCGAACATGGCGCATTTGTGCAGCGCTCTGCTCGCTAAGTTCAATCACTTCGCGACTGCGCCGCTGCAACAGCATTTTATCGCACTGTACTAAACCGCCCGCCTGTTCCAACAGGCGCATCAATGCCAACGCAGTCACTGACTTACCGGAGCCGGATTCGCCAACAATTGCCAGCGTCTCACCGCGTTGCAGACTAAAAGAGAGATTGCGGACCGCAGCTATTTTCTGCTGGTCCTGCATAAAGGCAATATTCAGATTTTCAACCGCCAGCACATTACCGGCATCAAGTTCATCACTGTGTGGCAACGGTGTCCCCTTTTTCACGGTAGATACCGGTGGTTGGCGTATCGCCTGCGTAGCCCCAGGCGCGATACATTCCTTCGGTGTTAAACGGTAGCGCGACATTCCCTTCATGGTCGATAGCGATTAAGCCACCGCTACCGCCAAGCGCAGGGAGTTTTTCCATTACTACCCGCTCGCAGGCTTCCGCGAGACTTAATCCGCCGTAATCCATTAACGCGGCGATGTCATATGCCGCCAGCGCGCGGATGAAGACTTCGCCCGTGCCGGTACAAGAAACCGCCACACTGGCGTTATTGGCGTAGCATCCGGCACCCACTAAGGGACTATCGCCAACTCGTCCGGGTAATTTATTGGTCATTCCGCCTGTGGACGTGGCTGCCGCCAAATTGCCGTCTAAATCCAACGCCACGGCCCCCACGGTGCCCATTTTCTGTTTTTCATCCAGTGGCGCACCGCTATGGTCGAGGACGGTTGCCCCTTCCTTGCGCGCTGCCAGTAGTTGTTCATAACGCAAAGGCGTGGAGAAAATCTCCGGCGAGACGCGCTCCATGCCACGAGCAAACGCAAAATTTTCTGCCCCTTCGCCAATCATCATCACATGCGGGCTTTGCTCCATCACCAGCCGGGCGGCAAGAACCGGATTACGCAGATGACTAACGCCCGCCACCGCACCGGCTTTCAGGGTGTTACCATCCATCACACAGGCGTCCAGTTCATGGGTTTCATCACGCGTAAAGACAGCGCCAATTCCGGCGTTAAACAGTGGACACTCTTCCAGCAGACGCACCGCTTCCGTCACCACATCCAGCGCACTTTCGCCCGCTTCCAGCATTTTCTGCCCGGTTTCAACAATGGCAGACAACGCCTCAATGTAGCGTAATTCCTGTTGCAGACTCATCTGCGCGCGGCTAATTGCACCTGCGCCACCATGAATTGCAATGACTGCTTTGCCCATAGTATTCGTCCATTAATGGTGGCTCGCCACTTTTGCTATAAATATCAGAATTTTTATGAATTACTCATTCAATTTTTGAATATAGAAAGATGGATATGGCATGTAAAGGCAGGAGCCAACGCTACGCCCGAGGTGGCATACAGTCTGTGGCGTTTTTCTGACATAATAGGCAAATTCGATTTTGCCTCCGCAGGAGTGTTTTCATGGAATTTACCACCGGATTGATGTCGCTCGACACCGCGCTTAATGAGATGCTTTCTCGCGTCACCCCACTGACCGCCCAGGAAACGCTGCCACTGGTACAGTGTTTTGGTCGTATTCTGGCGAGCAATGTCGTTTCGCCGCTTGATGTTCCGGGGTTTGATAACTCCGCAATGGACGGCTACGCGGTGCGTTTAGCCGATATTGCCTCCAGGCAACCGCTGCCCGTTGCCGGTAAATCCTTTGCCGGTCAGCCGTACCATGGTGAATGGCCTGCGGGCACCTGCATTCGTATTATGACCGGTGCGCCGGTGCCGGAAGGCTGCGAAGCGGTGGTGATGCAGGAGCAGACTGAACAAACGGACAATGGCGTGCGTTTTACTGCTGAAGTGCGTAGCGGGCAAAATATTCGCCGTCGCGGTGAAGATATCTCTGCAGGTGCGGTTGTTTTCCCGGCGGGAACTCGCCTGACTACCGCAGAGCTGCCAGTAATTGCTTCACTGGGGATTGCCGAAGTTCCGGTGATTCGTAAAGTGCGTGTAGCGCTTTTTTCTACCGGTGATGAACTCCAGTTGCCCGGTCAGCCGCTGGGCGACGGCCAAATCTACGACACCAACCGTCTCGCCGTACACCTGATGTTAGAACAGCTGGGTTGCGAGGTAATCAACTTAGGGATTATCCGCGACGATCCCCATGCCCTGCGCGCCGCATTTATTGAAGCCGACAGCCAGGCGGATGTAGTGATCAGTTCCGGCGGTGTTTCAGTGGGTGAAGCGGATTACACCAAAACGATTCTTGAAGAGCTGGGGGAGATCGCCTTCTGGAAGCTGGCGATTAAACCAGGTAAACCGTTCGCGTTCGGTAAACTCAGCAATAGCTGGTTCTGCGGCCTGCCGGGCAACCCGGTTTCAGCGACGCTGACCTTCTATCAACTGGTACAGCCTTTGCTGGCAAAACTAAGCGGCAACACCGCCAGCGGCCTGCCCGCGCGCCAGCGCGTACGCACAGCGTCCCGCCTGAAAAAAACGCCAGGACGTCTTGATTTCCAGCGCGGCGTGCTGCAACGCAACGCCGACGGTGAACTTGAAGTGACGACCACCGGACATCAGGGTTCACATATATTTAGCTCCTTTAGTCTCGGCAACTGCTTTATCGTGCTGGAACGCGATCGCGGCAATGTGGACGTGGGCGAATGGGTGGAAGTAGAACCGTTTAACGCGTTGTTCGGAGGCCTGTAATGGCGGAACTCAGCGATCAGGAGATGCTGCGCTACAACCGGCAAATCATTCTGCGCGGTTTTGATTTTGACGGTCAGGAGGCGCTAAAAGATTCTCGTGTGCTGGTAGTCGGCCTCGGTGGACTCGGCTGCGCAGCTTCGCAGTATCTGGCAAGCGCCGGTGTCGGCAACCTGACGCTGCTCGACTTCGACACGGTTTCGCTCTCGAATCTGCAACGCCAGACGCTGCACAGTGATGCTACGGTCGGGCAACCGAAGGTAGAATCCGCCCGTGACGCCATGACGCGGATCAACCCACATATCGCGATTACGCCAGTCAATGCACTGCTTGATGACGCTGAACTTGCTGCGATGATTGCAAAACACGATCTGGTACTCGACTGTACGGATAACGTTGCGGTGCGTAATCAACTGAACGCTGGCTGTTTTGCCGCGAAGGTGCCGCTGGTTTCCGGCGCGGCAATTCGTATGGAAGGGCAAATCACGGTCTTCACTTATCAGGACGGCGAACCGTGCTATCGCTGCCTTAGCCGTTTGTTTGGCGAGAACGCATTAACCTGCGTAGAAGCAGGCGTGATGGCACCGTTGATCGGCGTAATTGGTTCGTTGCAGGCAATGGAAGCGATCAAACTGCTGGCAGGTTATGGCAAACCGGCCAGCGGGAAAATCGTCATGTACGATGCGATGACCTGTCAGTTTCGCGAAATGAAACTGATGCGCAATCCGGGGTGTGAGGTGTGCGGGCAGTAATTGCCACCTCCAGGCCAGATAAGACGCGGCACTCCGCCACGTCATCAGCAATTTATGAGGATGCAGAACGTCCGGTTAAATCGACGTTCTGCCAAACGCTCCCAGCCAGTCCTGTTCAAACTTCGCCACAGCGGCTTCCACCGCCGGATAGCTAATCATCTGTTGTGCCACATCCAGTGGCAGCGTAATTGATTCACATCCTGCCAGTAAGCAGTCCAGCGCCTGACGCGGGGTTTTGAAACTCGCTGCCAGCACTTTCGCCTGCGGCGCATGCATTTTCAATAACTGGTGTAAGTCGGTCACAGTCTGAATGCCGCTACCGCCCTGAGCATCAATACGATTAACGTAAGGCGCAACATATTCCGCACCTGCCAGCGCCGACAGCAGCCCTTGTGCTGCGCCATATACCGCGGTTCCCAGCGTTGGAATCCCTTCCGCTTTTAACATCTTAATAGCTGCCAGCCCCTCGGCGGTCACCGGAACTTTCACCACGATATCCGCAATAATAGAACGCAATTTACGTGCGTCATTCACCATCCCTTCAGCAGTGGTAGCCATTACCTGGGCAAACAGACGCCCCTGACCGCCCATCGCTTCATGAAGTTGCGGAAGCACAACATCCAGCGGTTTTTTACCCGCGGCGATAATGCTTGGGTTAGTGGTCACACCCGCCAGCGGAAAAATACGTGACAGCGCCTTCACCGCAACAACGTCTGAAGTATCCAGATACAGTTCCATAACCATCCTCAAAATGTACTTTTTGTCTGAATGTAGACTATCACGGGAAAACTCTCTGAACAGTTGACGCACATCAATCTAACTTTCATTCGAAAGTATTTTAATGTTTGAACGAAACAGAGAGGCAACTATGATTTTCAATATTCAGCGCTACTCGACCCATGATGGCCCCGGTATCCGCACGGTCGTATTTCTTAAAGGCTGTTCGCTGGGCTGCCGCTGGTGTCAGAACCCGGAAAGCCGCGCCCGCACGCAGGATCTGCTGTATGACGCACGACTGTGTCTGGAAGGCTGCGAGCTGTGCGCTAAGGCCGCGCCGGAAGTGATTGAGCGCGCGCTGAATGGTTTGCTTATTCATCGGGAAAAGTTAACCCCGGAGCATCTGACGGCGTTAACCGACTGCTGTCCGACACAGGCATTAACCGTGTGTGGTGAAGTGAAAAGCGTTGAGGAGATCATGACGACCGTTCTGCGCGATAAACCGTTTTACGATCGCAGCGGCGGCGGTTTAACGCTTTCGGGTGGTGAGCCCTTTATGCAGCCGGAAATGGCGATGGCGCTACTGCAAGCCAGCCACGAGGCAGGCATTCATACTGCGGTAGAAACCTGTCTGCATGTGCCGTGGAAATATATCGCCCCTTCTCTGCCCTATATCGATCTGTTTCTTGCCGATTTAAAACACGTTGCCGACGCGCCGTTTAAACAGTGGACCGACGGTAACGCCGCCAGAGTGCTGGATAACCTGAAAAAACTCGCCGCAGCGGGCAAAAAAATCATTATCCGCGTGCCGCTGATTCAGGGCTTTAATGCCGACGAAACCTCTGTAAAAGCCATTACCGATTTTGCCGCCGACGAGCTGCACGTTGGCGAAATTCATTTTCTGCCCTACCACACGCTGGGCATCAACAAATATCACTTACTTAATCTGCCCTATGACGCCCCGGAAAAACCGCTTGATGCGCCAGAACTGCTCGACTTTGCCCAGCAGTATGCCTGCCAGAAAGGGTTAACCGCGACCTTACGAGGATAACAACCATGACCACACTGAAACTGGACACGCTCAGCGACCGCATTAAAGCGCACAAAAATGCGCTGGTGCATATTGTGAAACCGCCAGTCTGTACCGAGCGCGCGCAGCACTATACCGAGATGTATCAACAACATCTCGATAAGCCGATCCCGGTACGTCGCGCGCTGGCACTGGCGCATCACCTGGCGAATCGCACCATCTGGATCAAACACGATGAGTTGATCATTGGCAACCAGGCAAGCGAAGTTCGCGCCGCGCCGATCTTCCCGGAATATACTGTCTCGTGGATCGAAAAAGAGATTGATGATCTGGCAGATCGTCCCGGTGCTGGCTTTGCGGTGAGCGAAGAGAACAAACGCGTTCTGCATGAAGTGTGCCCGTGGTGGCGCGGTCAGACCGTACAGGATCGCTGCTACGGCATGTTTACCGATGAGCAAAAAGGTCTGCTGGCGACCGGAATCATTAAAGCGGAAGGCAATATGACCTCCGGCGATGCGCACCTGGCGGTGAATTTCCCGCTGCTGCTGGAAAAAGGTCTTGATGGTCTGCGTGAGAAAGTAGCGGAACGTCGCTCGCGCATCAATCTGACGGTGCTGGAAGATTTACATGGCGAACAATTCCTGAAAGCGATTGATATCGTGCTGGTGGCAGTCAGTGAACACATTGAACGTTTCGCTGCCCTGGCGCGTGAAATGGCTGCTACCGAAACTCGCGAAAGCCGTCGCGATGAACTGCTGACGATGGCAGAAAACTGCGATCTTATCGCCCACCAGCCGCCGCAGACTTTCTGGCAGGCGCTGCAACTGTGTTACTTCATCCAATTGATTTTGCAGATCGAATCTAACGGTCACTCGGTATCGTTTGGTCGTATGGACCAGTATCTCTACCCGTACTATCGCCGCGACGTTGAACTCAACCAGACGCTGGATCGCGAACACGCCATCGAGATGCTGCATAGCTGCTGGCTGAAACTGCTGGAAGTGAACAAGATCCGCTCCGGCTCACACTCAAAAGCCTCTGCGGGAAGTCCGCTGTATCAGAACGTTACCATTGGCGGACAAAATCTGGTTGATGGTCAACCAATGGATGCAGTGAATCCCCTCTCTTACGCGATCCTCGAATCCTGCGGTCGCCTGCGTTCCACTCAGCCTAACCTCAGCGTGCGTTACCATGCAGGAATGAGTAATGATTTCCTCGACGCCTGCGTACAGGTGATCCGTTGCGGCTTCGGGATGCCGGCGTTCAACAACGACGAAATCGTGATCCCGGAATTTATTAAACTCGGTATTGAACCGCAGGACGCTTACGACTACGCAGCGATTGGTTGTATCGAAACCGCCGTCGGTGGCAAATGGGGCTATCGCTGTACCGGCATGAGCTTTATCAACTTCGCCCGCGTGATGCTGGCGGCGCTGGAAGGCGGGCGTGATGCCACCAGCGGCAAAGTGTTCCTGCCACAAGAAAAAGCGTTGTCGGCAGGCAACTTTAACAATTTCGATGAAGTAATGGACGCGTGGGATACGCAAATCCGTTATTACACGCGTAAATCAATCGAAATCGAATATGTCGTCGACACCATGCTGGAAGAGAACGTACACGATATTCTCTGCTCGGCGCTGGTGGATGACTGTATTGAGCGAGCGAAAAGTATCAAGCAAGGCGGCGCGAAATATGACTGGGTTTCTGGCCTGCAGGTTGGCATTGCCAACCTCGGCAACAGCCTGGCGGCAGTGAAGAAACTGGTATTTGAACAGGGCGCGATTGGTCAGCAACAGCTGGCTGCCGCACTGGCGGATGACTTCGATGGCCTGACTCATGAGCAACTGCGTCAGCGGCTGATTAACGGTGCGCCGAAGTACGGCAACGACGATGATACCGTCGATACGCTGCTGGCTCGCGCTTATCAGACCTATATCGACGAACTGAAACAGTACCATAACCCGCGCTACGGTCGTGGTCCGGTTGGCGGCAACTATTACGCGGGTACCTCGTCTATCTCCGCTAACGTACCGTTTGGCGCGCAAACTATGGCAACACCGGACGGGCGTAAAGCCCACACCCCGCTGGCAGAAGGCGCTAGTCCGGCCTCTGGTACTGACCATCTCGGCCCTACTGCGGTCATTGGCTCGGTGGGTAAACTGCCTACGGCAGCGATTCTCGGCGGCGTGTTGCTCAACCAGAAACTGAATCCGGCAACGCTGGAGAACGAATCTGACAAGCAGAAACTGATGATCCTGCTGCGCACCTTCTTTGAAGTGCATAAAGGCTGGCATATTCAGTACAACATCGTTTCCCGCGAAACGCTGCTGGAGGCGAAAAAACATCCGGATCAGTACCGCGATCTGGTAGTGCGTGTCGCGGGCTATTCCGCCTTCTTCACCGCGCTCTCTCCAGACGCACAGGACGATATCATCGCCCGTACTGAACATATGCTGTAATCTCCTCGGCCCGGCGGCGTCGTCGCCGGGCTAAATCATTCACATCATCAATTTCATCCTTACTTTCATTCGAAATATAATTTGTGCTCTGCGTCACATTGTTATTACACTGTTACGGTTTCATTTTCGAGCCAGGAGCACACCTATGAGCGTAAAAGTTATCGTCACAGACATGGACGGTACTTTTCTTAACGACGCCAAAACGTACAACCAACCACATTTTATGGCGCAATATCAGGAACTGAAAAAGCGCGGCATTAAGTTCGTTGTCGCCAGCGGTAATCAGTATTACCAGCTTATTTCGTTCTTTCCTGAGCTAAAGGATGAGATCTCTTTTGTCGCGGAAAACGGCGCACTGGTTTACGAACATGGCAAGCAACTGTTCCACGGCGAACTGACCCGACATGAATCGCGGATTGTTATTGGCGAGTTGCTAAAAGATAAGCAACTCAATTTTGTCGCCTGCGGTCTGCAAAGTGCATATGTCAGCGAAAATGCCCCCGAAGCATTTGTCGCACTGATGGCAAAACACTACCATCGCCTGAAAGCTGTAAAAGATTATCAGGAGATTGACGACGTACTGTTCAAGTTTTCGCTCAACCTGCCAGATGAACAAATCCCGTTAGTGATCGACAAACTGCACATAGCGCTCGATGGCATTATGAAACCCGTCACCAGTGGTTTTGGCTTTATCGACCTGATTATTCCCGGTCTACATAAAGCAAACGGTATTTCGCGGTTACTGAAACGCTGGGATCTGTCACCGCAAAATGTGGTAGCGATTGGCGACAGCGGTAACGATGCGGAGATGCTGAAAATGGCGCGTTATTCCTTTGCGATGGGCAATGCTGCGGAAAACATTAAACAAATCGCCCGTTACGCTACCGATGATAATAATCATGAAGGCGCGCTGAATGTGATTCAGGCGGTGCTGGATAACACATCCCCTTTTAACAGCTGACCTCTCTACCGGAGCCGTGCGCTCCGGTTTTCCCTTCTTTTTACATCCTGTACATCACATCAAATCATTAAACTTGCATTAACTTATTTATAACTTATATTGTCACATGCAAATCAGAATGGTTTCGAATGAAAGTTAATGAGAGGTGGTTATGGCTTCTACTTTTACCAGCGACACATTGCCTGCCGATCACAAAGCAGCTATCCGTCAGATGAAGCACGCGCTGCGGGCGCAGCTTGGCGACGTCCAGCAGATCTTTAATCAGCTAAGCGATGACATTGCCACGCGAGTGGCTGAAATCAACGCACTCAAAGCACAGGGCGATGCCGTCTGGCCGGTGCTGTCTTATGCCGATATCAAAGCAGGTCATGTTACTGCAGAGCAGCGCGAACAGATTAAACGTCGCGGTTGTGCGGTGATAAAAGGCCATTTCCCCCGCGAACAAGCGCTAGGCTGGGATCAGTCGATGCTGGACTATCTGGACCGCAACCGCTTTGACGAGGTCTACAAAGGCCCCGGCGATAATTTCTTCGGGACGCTCAGCGCTTCACGTCCCGAGATTTACCCCATCTACTGGTCGCAGGCGCAAATGCAGGCCCGCCAGAGTGAAGAAATGGCGAATGCGCAGTCGTTTCTCAATCGTCTGTGGACATTTGAAAGTGATGGAAAGCAATGGTTTAACCCGGATGTGAGCGTCATCTACCCTGACCGTATCCGCCGCCGTCCGCCCGGAACGACCTCCAAAGGTCTTGGAGCGCATACCGACTCCGGGGCGCTGGAACGCTGGCTGCTTCCAGCGTATCAGCGCGTTTTCGCCAACGTCTTTAATGGCAATCTGGCGCAATATGATCCCTGGCATGCGGCACATCGTACGGAAGTTGAAGAGTACACGGTGGACAACACCACCAAATGTTCCGTGTTTCGGACATTCCAGGGCTGGACAGCGCTCTCTGATATGCTGCCTGGTCAGGGGTTGCTGCACGTTGTGCCCATTCCTGAAGCCATGGCGTACGTACTGTTACGTCCGCTGCTTGATGATGTGCCGGAGGATGAACTGTGCGGCGTAGCGCCCGGAAGAGTGTTGCCGGTATCAGAGCAATGGCATCCACTGTTAATTGAGGCGTTAACCAGCATTCCAAAACTCGAGGCCGGAGACTCCGTCTGGTGGCACTGCGACGTCATCCATTCCGTTGCCCCCGTTGAAAATCAACAGGGTTGGGGCAACGTGATGTACATTCCTGCGGCACCGATGTGCGAGAAAAATCTTGCCTACGCGCACAAGGTGAAGGCCGCACTGGAAAAAGGCGCATCGCCGGGCGACTTCCCGCGCGAGGACTATGAAACAAACTGGGAAGGACGCTTTACGCTTGCCGACCTCAACATTCACGGTAAGCGAGCGTTGGGCATGGATGTTTGAGAGTTAATGGAAGTGAATTGATGTGGGATTAAGAAAATCGATTCGACGTTACTCAGATTGCTGACAAGTGCGCTTTCTTAATGCCTGATGCGCTACGCTTATCTGGCCTACAAAGTCCTGCAGATTCAATATATTACAGGTACTGCGTAGATACTGTTATGGCCTGCAAGTTTTTTCCTGGTCCGGTTTCCCGGATTGCAG
Organism: Escherichia sp. SCLE84; assembly: GCF_012584495.1. NCBI lineage: Bacteria > Pseudomonadati > Pseudomonadota > Gammaproteobacteria > Enterobacterales > Enterobacteriaceae > Escherichia > Escherichia sp. SCLE84. The sequence continues at coordinate 1,519,888 of NZ_CP051430.1, forward strand.
GCATGCCAGACACAGCGCCGTCAGGCGCTGTTTTTTTCATCCCTTCCGCGATTTTTACGCCGCTACCGGATTATGCCGTGACGCATCGAACGGCACGCCTGACTTCAGCACTCCATACGCCACCTGTGCCAGCTTGCGCATCATCGCGCCGAGAATCACCTTTCCTTTCTTGCCATTAGCCGCCAGACGGTCGCGGAACGCCCGTCCCCACTCAGTCTTACTGGTGGCTACCATTGCGGGCATATACAACGCCCTGCGAAGCGACACATGTCCGGCCTTACTCATCCGGCTCGCCCCTCTCACACTGCTACCTGATTCATAACGCCGTGGTGTCAGACCCGCAAAAGCGGCGAACTGTCTGGCATGGGCGAAGCGGTCCTTCAGACCGATATAAGCCAGCAATACCGCAGATGTTTTCTCTCCGATACCCGGGATGCTTTCCAGCAGTTTCCTGCGGTGTTTCATATCCGGATCATCGTCTGTCAGGTCTTTTATCTGCTTCTCAAGACGCTTCAGCTCTGCTTCAAGCCACAGAAGGTGAGCATCAATGCTCGGTCTCTGGACTTCCCGCGCCGTTTCAGTGCGATTCAGTTCCTGCGTGTGCATATCTGTCAGCGCCTGGTGGCGGACTACCAGGGCACGCAACGCGCGTTCAAGCGGGTGAGGCGCTTCCCAGGCTGCAGGGCGCTTCTGACGACAGAACTCTGCCAGCATGCGCGCATCCACGGTATCAGTCTTGTTACGCAGTCCTTCACTCTGAGCGAAAGCTTTACCCAGCGCAGGATTAATGACTGACACTATGTAGCCAGCATCGTAAAGGCACTCAGCGACAGGTTCCATATAGGTGCCGGTCGCTTCGATGCAGATATGCGCATGGTCAATCTTGTGACCTTTCAGCCAGCTCACCAGCTCATCGTGCCCTTTAGTGGTGTTAGCGAATTTTTTGGTGCGATGACGACCATCAGGACGCAACACATCGACATCCAGTTTCTCTTTAGCGGTGTCGATACCGATATAATGAAGTTCATGTTCCATAGTGAAACCAACCTTGCAAATACGGATTACCGGGAAAACCGGTCCATGATACTGTCCGGTTTATCACTTTGGGAGAAAGGCAGTCCGCTGCATAAATCTACGCAACAGGTTAGAACCCAAGGCCCGATACGGCATGCGGACTGCAGGCAGAGAAAACTGGCCGATTTTCTCTGCACTGGAGGGATAATACAAGGCCTGATAAGCGTAGCGCATCAGGCTATTTTGCATTTGTCATCAGCCGCCGTCACCCCGACAGTATCGGGGTGACGGATAATCACTTACTCGATCCCTTTACTACGCAGGTAATCTTCGTAATTACCGCTAAAGTCGATCACGCGTTCCGGGGTGATTTCCAGAATGCGGGTCGCCAGGGAGCTTACGAACTCACGGTCGTGTGAAACAAAGATCAGCGTGCCCTGATACAGTTCCAGCGCCATGTTCAGTGACTCGATGGATTCCATATCCAGGTGGTTGGTCGGTTCGTCCATGATCAGAATGTTCGGCTTCTGCATCATTAACTTACCAAACAGCATCCGCCCTTTTTCCCCACCGGAAAGCACTTTAGCTGGCTTTTTGATGTCGTCCTGGCTGAACAGCAAACGACCGAGAATGCTGCGTACCGCCTGCTCGTCATCGCCTTCCTGCTTCCACTGGCTCATCCATTCGAACACGGTCAGATCATTTTCAAACTCATATTCGTGGTCCTGAGCATAGTACCCAATGCGCGCGTTTTCAGACCATTTTACGGTGCCGCTGTCCGGTTGCAGATCGCCCACCAGCGTTTTCAGCAGCGTTGATTTACCGACGCCGTTGGTACCCAGTACCGCAAGTTTTTCACCGACCTCCAGCAGCAAGTTGAGATTTTTAAACAGTGGACCGTTATCAAACCCTTTGGTCAGACCTTCCACTTCCAGCGCGTTACGGAACAGTTTCTTATCCTGTTCAAAACGGATGAACGGGTTCTGACGGCTGGAGGCTTTCACCTCTTCCAGTTTGATTTTATCAATCTGGCGCGCGCGCGAAGTTGCCTGGCGAGATTTCGAGGCGTTGGCGCTAAAGCGGCTAACGAAAGATTGCAGCTCAGCAATCTGCGCTTTCTTCTTGGCGTTATCAGCCAGCAGACGTTCACGCGCCTGGGTCGCCGCCGTCATGTACTCATCGTAGTTGCCCGGATAAACGCGCAGCTCGCCGTAATCCAGATCCGCCATGTGGGTACAAACCATGTTAAGGAAGTGACGGTCGTGCGAGATGATGATCATGGTGCTGTCACGCTCGTTCAGCACCTGTTCCAGCCAGCGAATGGTGTCGATGTCGAGGTTATTGGTCGGTTCGTCGAGCAGGAGAATATCCGGATCAGCAAACAGCGCCTGCGCCAGAAGCACACGCAGCTTCCAGCCAGGAGCAACTTCACTCATCGGGCCGTAGTGCTGTTCCACTGGAATTCCCACGCCAAGCAACAATTCACCGGCGCGAGCTTCCGCAGAGTAACCGTCCATTTCGCCGTATTTAACTTCCAGATCGGCCACTTTATAGCCGTCTTCCTCACTCATTTCCGGCAAAGCATAGATGCGGTCACGCTCCTGCTTCACTTCCCACAACTCTTTATGCCCCATGATCACCGTATCCAGCACAGTGAACTCTTCAAAGGCAAACTGATCCTGACGCAGCTTACCAATGCGCTCGTTGGGATCGAGGGAAACGTTACCCAAAGTCGGCTCTAAGTCGCCGCCGAGGATCTTCATAAAGGTGGATTTACCACTACCGTTCGCGCCAATCAGGCCGTAACGGTTGCCGCCGCCAAATTTGACGGAAATGTTTTCAAACAACGGCTTACTGCCGAACTGCATGGTGACGTTACTGGAAACTAACACAGGCGTATCCTGAAAAGAGATATGACAAACCGCGCATTATGCCATAAGTCTGAAAGAAGATCCTGCTCCTCGCTTAAGGTCTACACTCAAGCCAAAGGCAAAAAATGTGATTTCGTACACATCTGATTTCACTGTGAGCTGGAATGAACTTATAATGCGCTTCCAATACTCTAATATTCTCAACCCAATGGCCTGCCAGGCACAAAATCTCGCTTAACATGAATATGAAATTGAAAACATTATTCGCAGCGGCCTTCGCTGTTGTCGGCTTTTGCAGTACCGCCTCTGCGGTAACTTATCCTCTGCCAACCGACGGGAGTCGCCTGGTTGGTCAGAATCAGGTGATCACCATTCCTGAAGGTAACACTCAGCCGCTGGAGTATTTTGCCGCGGAGTACCAGATGGGGCTTTCCAATATGATGGAAGCGAACCCGGGTGTGGATACCTTCCTGCCGAAAGGCGGTACTGTACTGAACATTCCGCAGCAGCTGATCCTGCCGGATACCGTTCATGAAGGCATCGTCATTAACAGTGCAGAGATGCGTCTGTATTACTATCCGAAAGGGACCAACACCGTTATCGTGCTGCCGATCGGCATTGGTCAGTTAGGCAAAGATACGCCTATCAACTGGACCACTAAAGTTGAGCGTAAGAAAGCAGGCCCGACCTGGACGCCGACCGCCAAAATGCACGCAGAGTACCGCGCTGCGGGCGAACCGCTTCCGGCTGTCGTTCCGGCAGGTCCGGATAACCCGATGGGGCTGTATGCACTCTACATCGGTCGCCTGTACGCTATCCATGGCACCAACGCCAACTTCGGTATCGGCCTGCGTGTAAGTCATGGTTGTGTGCGTCTGCGTAACGAAGACATCAAATTCCTGTTCGAGAAAGTACCGGTCGGTACCCGCGTACAGTTTATTGATGAGCCGGTAAAAGCGACCACCGAGCCAGACGGCAGCCGTTATATTGAAGTCCATAACCCGCTGTCTACCACCGAAGCCCAGTTTGAAGGTCAGGAAATTGTGCCAATTACCCTGACGAAGAGCGTGCAAACAGTGACCGGTCAGCCAGATGTTGACCAGGTTGTTCTTGATGAAGCGATTAAAAACCGCTCCGGGATGCCGGTTCGTCTGAATTAATCTTCAAAACTTAAAGCAAAAGGCGGACTCATAATCCGCCTTTTTTATTTGCCAGACCCTAGTTGGCCGGGAGTATAACTAACAAAACATATCCCACCAACGCCGCCCACAACAGCATCGGTATTGAATAGAGATGGAAACGCCACCAGATGCGGCGATCGTTCGCCATACGTAGCGCAATCAAATTTGCCAGCGATCCGGGTAATAACCCAAAGCCACCTACGTTTACCGCCCATACCAGTAATAAAGACGGCGGCACATAGTTCAGCAACAATATGGTACTCGGCACGTTACTGATCACCTGCGATAAACCGATTGCCGTTAACCATAACCCGGGTTCAGATAGATGACTCACGTTACCCAACACGCCTTGCAACGCTGGAAGCTGGGTCAGTAAATGGACGTCGATAAACATCGCCATAAACACCAGCAGCAGCGTCCAGTCCACACTGAGCACCACGCGACGTGCCAGCAGCGCAAAGCCTGCCGCCACAATCACCAGTCCCCACAGCTCTTGTTTGAACTCCAGCGCCGTCAGAAAGACGATATACAGCCCCAGACAACTCCACACCAGCCGCGGTTTCCACTCCGGTGTTTGCACCCCCGTATGGTATTGCAGCGCCTTTCCAGGGAAACAACACCAGCACAGGAGCAGGAGCGTCAGCATCATTGCGCCAGCCAGCGGTGCCATTTGGGCAATAAATCCGGCAAACGAAAGACCAGAACGTCCCCAGATAAGAATATTTTGCGGGTTGCCAATTGGCGTCAGTAGCGAACCAGCGTTGACTGCCAGCGCCTCAAAAATAATCAGCCGATTAACCGGGATCTCACACAGTCTTTTTAGCGTGATAGTCAGCGGAACAACAATAAACAGCGCGACATCGTTGGTCAGAAAGGTAGAAAGCAGCGCCGCCGCCAGCACCATAAACATCGCCAGCCGACGCTCCGTAGCAAAGCGGCGCACCATTTTGCGCCCCAGCACATCAAAATAACCGCTTAACTCCACACCTTTGGTCAGCAGCATCAGGCCGCTTAAGGTGATGATGGTGTGCCAGTCGATAGCAGCAGGCCAGGATTTCGGTGCAAAGGGCACGAAAAAGCTTAATCCGATACCAACAAGAATTAATAACTGAAAAAAACGATCGCCTTGCAGCGTGCGTAAAAAAGGCAGGCTCATTTGGCACCGTGTTTCTGGGTAAACAAACGAAAAGCGTCGAGCGTCTCTTCACTAACATGGTGCTCCATGCCTTCCGCGTCGCGACGGGCGATTTCCGGACTGACGCCCAACACCAACAAGAAATTTTCGACTATCTGATGTCGCTCGCGGCTTTCCTGCGCCAGCTTCTCTCCTTCTGCCGTTAAAAACACGCCACGCCAGGGGATCATTTCAATCAGCCCCATGGTTGCCAGCCGCTTAAGCATTTTAGCCACCGTCGGTTGCGAAACTCCCAGACGAGCAGCCATGTCCACCTGACGAGCTTCCCCCACTTCCCTGATCAAGTCAGAAATCAGCTCAACGTAATCATCAATAAGCTCGCGCCGATGCGCCTCTCTGACCTGGCGGAACCCTTCAACGTGCTCTTCCACGTTCACTAACTGCGTCACTTTTTTTGCTGTTGGCGTACCTGCGCGACGACTCATTGTGCTTCCTCATTATGGTGACGCATACATAGCGTTCTCATTTCGTGCGCACATTGTAAACCAGAGTTGCGAAGGTACAAAAAATTAACGTTTTAGCAATAGCTATATAATATAGCCTGTGCTATATCTGTATGTAATGCAATCATCCCTCAAGGATCGACGGGATTAGCAAGTCAGGAGGTCTTATGAATGAGTTCAAGAGGTGTATGCGCGTGTTTAGTCATTCTCCCTTTAAAGTACGGTTAATGCTGCTCTCTATGTTGTGCGATATGGTCAACAACAAACCGCAGCAAGATAAACCTTCCGATAAATAGCGGCGTCGCGGTACGCCGCTTCACTCCTGCTTTCATGCAGGCATAACGCGTTTTGGTCTGAAAAACCCCACTTTTTGTCGGATTTGCAATCCCCTTCGCAAAAGATTTGTTCGTCAGTAGTTGACCTGAACGGCGGCTCGCTCTATCTTCTTGCAGCCCTGCGTATATTGCGGCTCGCGGATGCGGACCCCTTTCCACTCTTCACGCACTCTTGCAGGTATTGACCCTTGACGCCAGGGTAAGCACATGGCGTTTGTTACGATAGTGGCATATGAATTTAACCCTCAAAGAATCGCTTGTTACCCGTAGCCGGGTATTTAGCCCGTGGACTGCGTTCTACTTTTTACAGTCGCTATTAATTAACCTCGGCTTAGGTTACCCCTTCAGTTTGCTCTACACCGCTGCGTTTACGGCTATTTTGCTTTTGCTATGGCGAACATTGCCTCGCGTACAAAAAGTTCTGGTCGGTGTCAGTTCGCTGGTGGCGGCTTGTTATTTCCCTTTTGCTCAGGCCTACGGCGCGCCTAATTTCAATACATTGCTGGCATTGCACTCCACCAATATGGAAGAGTCGACCGAAATCCTGACGATTTTTCCGTGGTACAGCTACATGGTCGGCATATTTATTTTTGTGCTCGGCGTAATAGCAATCAGGCGAAAAAAAGAGAGTGAAAAAGCGCGCTGGAATACCTTCGACAGCCTGTGTCTGGTATTCAGTGTGGCGACATTTTTTGTTGCTCCCGTGCAAAACCTGGCCTGGGGCGGCGTATTTAAACTGAAAGATACTGGCTATCCGGTATTTCGTTTTGCTAAGGATGTCATCGTCAATAATAACGAGGTGATTGAAGAGCAAGAACGGATGGCAAAACTTTCCGGAATGAAAGATACCTGGACGGTCACTGCCGTTAAGCCGAAGTATCAGACCTATGTGGTGGTGATCGGTGAAAGCGCGCGTCGCGATGCCCTCGGTGCCTTTGGCGGTCACTGGGACAATACCCCGTTTGCCAGCAGCGTTAACGGTTTGATATTTGCTGACTACATTGCCGCCAGTGGCTCCACGCAGAAATCGCTTGGCTTAACGCTCAATCGCGTAGTCGATGGCAAACCACAGTTTCAGGATAACTTTGTCACCCTGGCAAATCGCGCGGGCTTCCAGACCTGGTGGTTTTCCAACCAGGGTCAAATCGGCGAATACGATACCGCTATCGCCAGCATCGCCAAACGAGCAGATGAAGTGTACTTCCTGAAAGAAGGTAATTTTGAAGCAGATAAAAATACCAAAGACGAAGCGTTACTGGATATGACCGCTCAAGTGCTGGCGCAAGAGCACTCGCAACCGCAGCTGATTGTTCTACATCTGATGGGCTCACATCCGCAGGCCTGCGACAGGACACAAGGCAAATACGAAACCTTTGTGCAGTCGAAAGAAACGTCGTGCTATCTCTATACCATGACGCAAACGGACGATTTACTGCGCAAGCTGTACGATCAGTTACGCAACAGCGGCAGCAGCTTCTCGCTGGTTTACTTTTCTGACCACGGTCTGGCCTTTAAAGAGCGCGGCAAAGACGTGCAATACCTTGCCCATGATGATAAGTATCAGCAAAATTTCCAGGTGCCTTTTATGGTCATTTCCAGCGACGATAAAGCGCATCGGGTGATTAAAGCCCGCCGCTCAGCCAATGACTTCTTAGGTTTTTTCTCCCAGTGGACGGGAATTAAAGCGAAGGAAATTAACATCAAATACCCGTTTATATCTGAGAAGAAAGCCGGGTCGATATACATCACCAACTTCCAGTTACAGAAGGTGGATTACAACCATCTCGGAACCGATATTTTCGACCCGAAGCCTTAAAAACAAAAATCCGCCCCGAGAGGCGGATTTTTTATATCACCAAAGTGATTAGAAGCGGTAACCAACACCGGCAATCCAGGTGCCTACGTCAACGCTACGAATACGGCTCTGCTCGTAAGAGAAGTCCAGAGCAACGTTTTCCATCGGGTTGAACTGCAGACCAGCACCGTAGGAGAAACCGTAGTCGCTGGTGTCGTGTTTGTAGGTCGGGTATTCAGTGGTCTGGAATTTACCATAACCCACACCCACTACACCGTAGATGCTTGCCCAGTCGTTAATGCGGTAAGCCGGACCAGCAGTGATGCCGTAGTACTGGTTTTTGTTGTAGTCACCAGAGCTTGCAGTACGGCTTTTCTCGGTGTAAGTGAAAGAACCGATCACACCCAGCGGGCTGTTGTCTTCTTCATAGCGGTATTTCAGGTTGAAACCGCCCATTTTGTTCATTTGGCCCTGAGCGTCGCTCTGTGCGTAACCGCCAGTTACGGTAGAAGTCGCAGCTACGGAAGTACCTGCGGTGAAAGCCAGAACTGCGGCCAGTGCTGAAAGACATGCAATTTTTTTCATAACCACCTCAAATGTGATTCAAATAAGTCCTAAGTTTTAAATATATCAAAAATTAATGGGAAACTCTTCGCGATTTGTGATGTCTAACGGGCCATTTCATGTAACAGAACGTTTCCATACACCGCTATCCATCTAAATTTAAATCACTTTTTCAGAGAACTGCGTAAGTATTACGCATGTTTTCCCTGTCATTCATCCAGATTATTCCTAATCACCAGACTAATGATTCCATCAATCCTGGCGCATTTTAGTCAAAACGGGGGAAAATTTTTTCAACAAATGCTCAACCAGCATTGGGTATATCCAGTACACTCCACGCTTTACTTAAGTCTAGATATTTGTGGGAGAAAGGATGCCTGGTTCATTACGTAAAATGCCGGTCTGGTTACCAATAATCATATTGCTCGTTGCCATGGCGTCTATTCAGGGTGGAGCCTCGTTAGCTAAGTCACTTTTTCCTCTGGTGGGCGCACCGGGTGTCACTGCGCTGCGTCTGGCATTAGGAACGCTGATCCTCATCGCGTTCTTTAAGCCATGGCGACTGCGCTTTGCCAAAGAGCAACGGTTACCGCTGTTGTTTTACGGCGTTTCGCTGGGTGGGATGAATTATCTTTTTTATCTTTCTATTCAGACAGTACCGCTGGGTATTGCGGTGGCGCTGGAGTTCACCGGACCACTGGCGGTGGCGCTGTTCTCTTCTCGTCGCCCGGTAGATTTCGTCTGGGTTGTGCTGGCGGTTCTTGGTCTGTGGTTCCTGCTACCGCTGGGGCAAGACGTTTCCCATGTCGATTTAACCGGCTGTGCGCTGGCACTGGGGGCCGGGGCTTGTTGGGCTATTTACATTTTAAGTGGGCAACGCGCAGGAGCGGAACATGGCCCTGCGACGGTGGCAATTGGTTCGTTGATTGCAGCGTTAATTTTCGTGCCAATTGGAGCGCTTCAGGCTGGTGAAGCACTCTGGCACTGGTCGGTTATTCCATTGGGTCTGGCTGTCGCTATTCTCTCGACCGCTCTGCCTTATTCGCTGGAAATGATTGCCCTCACCCGTTTGCCAACACGGACATTTGGTACGCTGATGAGCATGGAACCGGCGCTGGCTGCCGTTTCCGGGATGATTTTCCTCGGAGAAACACTGACACCCATACAGCTGCTGGCGCTCGGCGCTATCATCGCCGCTTCAATGGGGTCTACGCTGACAGTACGCAAAGAGAGCAAAATAAAAGAATTAGACATTAATTAAATTTACATTTCTGCATGGTTATGCATAACCATGCAGAATTTCTCGCTACTTTTCCTCTACACCGTCTTTATATATCGAATTATGCAAAAGCATATTTATTCCGAAAATTCCTGGCGAGCAGATAAATAAGAATTGTTCTTATCAATATATCTAACTCATTGAATCTTTATTAGTTTTGTTTTTCACGCTTGTTACCACTATTAGTGTGATAGGAACAGCCAGAATAGCGGAACACATAGCCGGTGCTATACTTAGTCTCGTTAATTACTGGGACATAACATCAAGAGGATATGAAATTATGAGTACCGCTAAATTAGTTAAATCAAAAGCGACCAATCTGCTTTATACCCGCAACGATGTCTCCGACAGCGAGAAAAAAGCAACAGTAGAGTTGCTGAATCGCCAGGTTATCCAGTTTATTGATCTTTCTTTGATTACCAAACAAGCGCACTGGAACATGCGCGGCGCTAACTTCATTGCCGTACATGAAATGCTGGATGGCTTCCGCACCGCACTGATCGATCATCTGGATACCATGGCAGAACGTGCAGTGCAGCTGGGCGGTGTAGCTCTGGGGACCACTCAAGTTATCAACAGCAAAACCCCGCTGAAAAGTTACCCGCTGGACATCCACAACGTTCAGGATCACCTGAAAGAACTGGCTGACCGTTACGCAATCGTCGCTAATGACGTACGCAAAGCGATTGGCGAAGCGAAAGATGACGACACCGCAGATATCCTGACCGCCGCGTCTCGCGACCTGGATAAATTCCTGTGGTTTATCGAGTCTAACATCGAATAAATCCATCGCTGATGGTGCAGAACTTTAGTACCCGATAAAAGCGGCTTCCTGACAGGAGGCCGTTTTGTTTTGCAGCCCACCTCAACGCACTTATTTAGTGCATCCATCTGCTATCTCCAGCTGATTAAGTAAATTTTTTGTATCCACATCATCACACAATCGTTACATAAAGATTGTTTTTTCATCAGGTTTTACGCTAAATAATCACTGTGTTGAGTGCACAATTTTAGCGCACCAGATTGGTGCCCCAGAATGGTGCATCTTCAGGGTATTGCCCTATAAATCGTGCATCACGTTTTTGCCGCATCTCGAAAAATCAAGGAGTTGCAAAACTGGCACGATTTTTTCATATATGTGAATGTCACGCAGGGGATCGTCCCGTGGATAGAAAAAAGGAAATGCTATGAAGTCTGTATTAAAAGTTTCACTGGCTGCACTGACCCTGGCTTTTGCGGTTTCTTCTCATGCCGCGGATAAAAAATTAGTTGTCGCGACGGATACCGCCTTCGTTCCGTTTGAATTTAAACAGGGCGATAAATATGTGGGCTTTGACGTTGATCTGTGGGCTGCCATCGCTAAAGAGCTGAAGCTGGATTACGAACTGAAGCCGATGGATTTCAGTGGGATCATTCCGGCACTGCAAACCAAAAACGTCGATCTGGCGCTGGCGGGCATTACCATCACCGACGAGCGTAAAAAAGCGATCGATTTCTCTGACGGCTACTACAAAAGCGGCCTGTTAGTGATGGTGAAAGCTAACAATAACGATGTGAAAAGCGTGAAAGATCTCGACGGGAAAGTGGTTGCTGTGAAGAGCGGTACTGGCTCCGTTGATTACGCGAAAGCAAACATCAAAACTAAAGATCTGCGTCAGTTCCCGAACATCGATAACGCCTATATGGAACTGGGCACCAACCGCGCAGACGCCGTTCTGCACGATACGCCAAACATTCTGTACTTCATCAAAACCGCCGGTAACGGTCAGTTCAAAGCGGTAGGTGACTCTCTGGAAGCGCAGCAATACGGTATTGCGTTCCCGAAAGGTAGCGACGAGCTGCGTGACAAAGTCAACGGCGCGTTGAAAACCCTGCGCGAGAACGGAACTTACAACGAAATCTACAAAAAATGGTTCGGTACTGAACCGAAATAATAACGCTACACCTGTAAAACGCACTGGCAGTTCCCTCTCCCCTATGGGGAGAGGATTAGGGTGAGGGGCGCAAACCCGCTCCGGGGCCATTAATTACCCTGAATTTGATTATTTACACCACGGTAACAGGAACAACATATGCAGTTTGACTGGAGTGCCATCTGGCCTGCCATTCCGCTTCTGATTGAAGGTGCCAAAATGACCCTGTGGATTTCGGTCCTCGGTCTGGCAGGCGGTCTGGTAATCGGATTGCTGGCAGGTTTTGCACGCACCTTCGGTGGTTGGATAGCCAACCACGTCGCGCTGGTCTTTATTGAAGTGATCCGCGGCACACCTATCGTCGTCCAGGTGATGTTTATCTATTTCGCCCTGCCGATGGCGTTTAACGACTTACGCATCGACCCATTTACTGCGGCGGTGGTCACCATCATGATCAACTCCGGCGCGTACATTGCGGAAATCACGCGTGGTGCGGTGCTGTCTATCCACAAAGGTTTTCGTGAAGCAGGACTGGCGCTCGGTCTTTCACGTTGGGAAACCATTCGCTACGTCATTTTACCGCTGGCACTGCGTCGTATGCTGCCGCCGCTGGGTAACCAGTGGATCATCAGCATTAAAGACACCTCGCTGTTTATTGTGATCGGCGTGGCGGAACTGACCCGTCAGGGGCAAGAAATTATTGCCGGTAACTTCCGCGCCCTTGAGATCTGGAGCGCCGTGGCGGTGTTCTATCTGATTATTACCCTGGTGCTGAGCTTTATTCTGCGTCGTCTGGAAAGAAGGATGAAAATCCTGTGATTGAATTTAAAAACGTCTCCAAGCACTTTGGCCCAACCCAGGTGCTGCACAATATCGATTTGAACATTGCCCAGGGCGAAGTCGTGGTGATTATCGGGCCGTCCGGTTCCGGTAAATCGACCCTGCTGCGCTGCATCAACAAACTGGAAGAAATCACCTCCGGCGATCTGATTGTCGATGGCCTGAAGGTTAACGATCCGAAAGTTGACGAGCGCCTGATTCGCCAGGAAGCAGGTATGGTGTTCCAGCAGTTTTACCTCTTCCCGCATCTGACGGCGCTGGAAAACGTCATGTTTGGTCCGCTACGCGTGCGTGGCGCGAACAAAGAAGAGGCGGAAAAACTGGCGCGTGAGCTGCTGGCGAAAGTCGGTCTGGCAGAACGTGCACATCACTACCCTTCCGAACTTTCTGGTGGTCAACAGCAGCGTGTGGCGATTGCCCGCGCGCTGGCGGTGAAGCCGAAAATGATGCTGTTTGATGAACCGACTTCCGCTCTTGACCCGGAACTGCGCCATGAAGTGCTGAAGGTTATGCAGGATCTGGCTGAAGAAGGGATGACGATGGTGATCGTGACCCACGAAATCGGTTTTGCCGAGAAAGTAGCTTCGCGGCTGATCTTTATCGACAAAGGCCGGATTGCGGAAGATGGCGATCCGCAGGTATTGATCAAGAACCCGCCGAGCCAGCGCTTGCAGGAATTTTTGCAGCACGTCTCTTAACTTCTCTGCCTCCCTTTCACCCGAAAGGGAGGCACACCAGATTCCTCTCATTTAAAATCGCCCCTCCCCCAGCATCTATACTTATCTTTTTGCTCTGTTTTCTCACTGGAGGAGTCATGCGGTGGATCCTGTTCATCCTCTTCTGCCTGCTGGGCGCACCTGCCCACGCGGTATCCATACCCGGCGTTACAACCACAACGACAACGGACTCAACGACTGAACCGGCCCCGGAACCGGATATCGAACAAAAAAAAGCGGCCTATGGCGCACTGGCGGATGTGCTGGATAACGACACCTCGCGTAAAGAATTGATCGACCAGTTGCGTACTGTCGCCGCGACGCCCCCTGCGGAACCGGTCCCGAAGATCGTGCCGCCGACGCTGGTTGAAGAGCAAACCGTGCTGCAAAAGGTCACCGAAGTCAGCCGCCATTATGGTGAAGCCCTTTCCGCCCGCTTCGGACAACTTTATCGCAATATCACCGGCTCCCCGCATAAGCCGTTTAATCCACAAACCTTCAGCAATGCGTTGACCCATTTTTCAATGTTAGCGGTATTAGTGTTTGGTTTTTACTGGCTGATTCGTCTGTGCGCACTGCCGCTGTATCGCAAAATGGGCCAGTGGGCGCGGCAAAAAAATCGCGAACGCAGCAACTGGCTGCAGCTTCCGGCGATGATTATCGGGGCGTTTATTATCGACCTACTGTTACTGGCACTGACATTGTTTGTCGGCCAGGTATTAAGCGACAACCTGAATGCGGGCAGTCGCACCATCGCTTTCCAACAAAGTTTGTTTCTCAACGCCTTTGCCCTGATTGAATTTTTCAAAGCCGTACTACGCCTGATTTTTTGCCCAAACGTGGCTGAACTGCGCCCGTTCACGATTCAGGACGAGAGCGCCCGTTACTGGAGTCGTCGCCTGAGCTGGTTAAGCAGTTTGATAGGTTATGGCCTGATTGTGGCCGTGCCGATTATCTCTAATCAGGTGAATGTACAGATAGGTGCGCTGGCGAACGTCATCATTATGCTGTGCATGACCGTCTGGGCGTTGTACCTGATCTTTCGCAATAAAAAAGAGATTACCCAACATTTGCTCAACTTTGCGGAGCATTCGCTGGCCTTTTTCAGCCTGTTTATCCGCGCCTTTGCGCTGGTGTGGCACTGGCTGGCAAGCGCCTATTTTATCGTGCTGTTTTTCTTTTCGTTGTTCGATCCGGGCAACAGCCTGAAATTTATGATGGGTGCAACGGTGCGCAGCCTGGCGATTATTGGTATCGCAGCGTTTGTTTCCGGTATGTTTTCCCGCTGGCTGGCGAAAACCATCACCCTCTCGCCACATACTCAGCGTAACTATCCGGAGCTACAAAAACGGCTGAATGGCTGGCTTTCGGCGGCGCTGAAAACGGCGCGTATTCTGACCGTCTGCGTGGCGGTAATGTTGCTGTTGAGCGCATGGGGATTGTTCGATTTCTGGAACTGGCTGCAAAACGGCGCGGGGCAGAAAACCGTAGATATCCTGATCCGCATCGCACTCATTCTTTTCTTCTCGGCGGTTGGCTGGACAGTGCTCGCCAGTTTGATCGAAAACCGGCTGGCTTCGGATATTCATGGCCGCCCGCTACCCAGCGCCCGTACGCGTACCCTGCTGACGCTGTTCCGTAACGCGCTGGCGGTGATTATCAGTACCATCACCATCATGATTGTGTTGTCGGAAATCGGCGTCAATATCGCGCCATTGCTGGCAGGTGCTGGGGCATTAGGTCTGGCTATCTCGTTTGGTTCGCAAACGCTGGTGAAAGATATTATCACCGGGGTATTTATTCAGTTTGAAAACGGCATGAACACTGGAGATTTGGTTACTATCGGGCCGTTGACCGGCACTGTGGAACGGATGTCGATTCGCTCCGTGGGCGTGCGTCAGGATACCGGGGCGTATCACATCATTCCTTGGTCTTCGATAACCACCTTTGCTAACTTCGTCCGCGGCATTGGTTCGGTGGTGGCAAACTACGATGTTGATCGCCATGAAGATGCTGATAAAGCCAATCAGGCACTGAAAGATGCGGTAGCGGAATTGATGGAAAACGAAGAAATTCGCGGGCTGGTTATTGGTGAACCAAACTTTGCCGGGATTGTCGGCTTAAGCAATACCGCGTTTACACTGCGTGTTTCGTTCACCACGCTGCCACTCAAACAGTGGACGGTCCGCTTTGCCCTCGACAGCCAGGTGAAAAAGCATTTCGACCTGGCAGGTGTTCGCGCGCCAGTGCAGACTTATCAGGTGCTGCCTGCTCCGGGCGCGGCCCCGGCTGAACCGCTGCCGCCGGGGGAGCCAACGCTTTAACGTTGGCGATTAACAAAACGGCGGCGCTGCTCGTCGTTCATAAAGGTCCAGGCAATAAAGCGACTCTGCTTTTGCCCCTGGGCCATCTCTTTTTTAACCACCTTCACCGCGCCCACGTCCGTCAGAGCACGATACAACGGCGGTAAGTTTTCACCACGAGAAACCAGCGAGGTAAACCACATCACCTGCTTCGCGAAGCCTTTGCTCTCTTCAATCATCTTTTTGATAAAGGCGACTTCACCACCTTCACACCACAACTCCTGTTGCTGGCCGCCAAAGTTCAGTGCATCGTCTTTGTTCAGCCCCAGGTTACGGCGTTTACGCTCACTACCTGCCCGTGCCGCAGCGGCGGAATCGTGGAATGGCGGGTTACACAAGGTCGCGTCGTATTGCTCGTTTTTATGGATGATGCCGTTAAAAATCGCCCCACTCTCTTTTTGCCGACGCAGACGAATGGCGCGGTTAAGCCCCGGATTAGCACTGATGATCGCCTGCGCACTACTTAACGCCTGACTGCTGGTTTCACTACCGGTAAAACGCCAGCCATATTCATGTACGCCAATCAGCGGATAAATACAGTTCGCACCAACGCCGATATCCAGAATGCTGGCATTAGATGGAATTGTTCCGCTTGCTTCTGCCAGTAAATCGGCAAGGTGATGAATATAATCCGCCCGGCCCGGTACTGGCGGGCAGAGAAAACCGTCCGGGATATCCCAGTTCGCTACGGCGTAAAAATGGGCCAGCAATGCCTTATTGAGCGCCTTCACCGCCAGCGGATTGGCAAAGTCTACGCTTTGCTCCCCTGCGGGTGTAAGCGTGAGGAATTGCCTGAGTTCAGGATTGACCTGACAAAGCGTGGCGAGATCGTAGCGGCTGTGATGACGGTTGCGCGGATGCAACCCCGGTTTCTGGGCGGACATAGCATTCTCCTTTAAGCAGCGGCGTAAGATACCCGCATAACGCGACAGGGTAAATATCTGGCTGCGTTTATCATTCCCCAAAACCTTAACATGGCTATGGTTTATGGCAATTCATCATAAAAATCAGCATTATGCATGTCATTGATTTGTCTTATTTTGTAAAAATATATCGTTCAAAAAATAAGCACATCTCTGTCAATTTTTTGCGTCATTTTCATCGCCCAGGCGACCTACACTTATCAGGCACTACCCGTTGTATTTATGAGGATGTCATTATGAAAAAGTGCCTCACACTACTGATTGCCACCGTCCTGAGCGGAATCTCTCTCACGGCTTATGCCGCGCAACCGATGAGTAACCTGGACAGCGGTCAGCTACGGCCCGCCGGTACCGTTTCGGCAACTGGCGCATCAAACCTAAGCGATCTGGAGGATAAACTGGCAGAAAAAGCGCGCGAGCAAGGCGCGAAAGGTTATGTCATTAATTCCGCAGGCGGAAATGACCAGATGTTCGGTACTGCAACCATCTACAAATAACCCCACCAACGTAACTGCATTCGCCTCTGGATGCAGTTTTCGCCTGTTTTGTAATCAAAAAACATCAAATATGAACGCAATGTAAATAAATGTATTTCTTTTTCGCGCAATGGGTGATAGAAAATCGCGCCAAGTGATAATGCTTATCAAAATTATTATCACTTGCACGAACACTATCACGAGATTAACAGTGGCATCGCATCCGCAGAGAGGCTTTCTCGTGGCAGTGAAAATTTCAACATATAAAAAAAAGTCACCTGCAAAATGGAAAACAATCGCAATTTCCCTGCCAGACAATTTCATTCGCTCACGTTCTTTGCCGGTCTTTGTATTGGCATCACGCCTGTGGCTCAGGCACTCGCCGCCGAAGGGCAAACTAACGCGGATGACACGCTGGTTGTCGAAGCATCAACGCCTTCGCTTTATGCGCCACAACAATCTGCCGATCCGAAATTCTCGCGTCCGGTAGCGGATACTACCCGCACGATGACGGTGATTTCTGAACAAGTGATTAAAGATCAGGGCGCAACCAACCTTACCGACGCGCTCAAAAACGTCCCCGGCGTGGGTGCGTTTTTTGCGGGTGAGAACGGTAACTCCACCACTGGCGACGCCATTTATATGCGCGGTGCTGATACCTCTAACAGTATTTATATTGATGGCATTCGCGATATCGGCAGCGTCTCGCGCGACACCTTCAATACTGAGCAGGTCGAAGTGATTAAAGGGCCTTCCGGCACCGACTACGGGCGCAGCGCGCCGACGGGCTCGATCAATATGATCAGCAAGCAGCCGCGCAATGATTCCGGCATTGACGCCTCCGCCAGTATTGGCAGCGCCTGGTTCCGCCGCGGCACGCTGGACGTCAATCAGGTCATTGGTGATACCACTGCGGTGCGCCTGAATGTGATGGGCGAAAAAACGCACGATGCCGGACGCGACAAAGTCAAAAATGAGCGTTACGGCGTCGCCCCTTCTATCGCTTTTGGCCTTGGTACAGCGAATCGTTTGTATCTTAATTATCTGCATGTCACCCAGCACAACACGCCAGACGGCGGCATTCCGACCATCGGTTTGCCGGGTTATTCTGCCCCATCTGCGGGAACAGCGGCTCTGAATCATTCCGGAAAAGTTGATACTCATAACTTTTACGGCACGGATTCCGATTACGACGATTCGACCACCGACACCGCCACCATGCGTTTTGAGCACGACATCAACGATAACACCACCATTCGCAATACTACCCGTTGGTCGCGCGTAAAGCAGGATTACCTGATGACGGCGATTATGGGCGGGGCGTCGAATATTACTCAGCCCACCAGCGATGTGAATAGCTGGACCTGGTCACGCACGGCGAATACCAAAGATGTGAGTAATAAAATTCTCACCAACCAGACCAACCTGACCTCGACGTTCTATACCGGTTCTATCGGTCATGATGTCAGTACCGGCGTGGAATTTACCCGTGAAACGCAGACTAACTACGGCGTTAATCCGGTGACGTTACCCGCGGTAAATATTTATCATCCTGACAGCAGCATTCATCCCGGCGGCCTGACGCGCAACGGCGCAAACGCCAATGGTCAGACGGATACCTTCGCAATTTACGCCTTCGATACGCTGCAAATCACCCGTGATTTTGAGCTGAACGGCGGGATCCGTCTGGATAATTATCATACTGAATATGACAGTGCCACCGCCTGCGGCGGCAGCGGACGCGGTGCCATCACCTGCCCAGCTGGTGTGGCAAAAGGTTCTCCGGTCACCACCGTCGACACCGCCAAGTCGGGCAATCTGGTGAACTGGAAAGCCGGGGCGCTGTATCACCTGACGGAAAACGGTAATGTCTATATTAACTATGCCGTTTCCCAGCAGCCTCCGGGCGGCAACAACTTCGCCCTTGCGCAGTCTGGCAGCGGTAACAGTGCCAACCGCACCGATTTTAAACCGCAAAAAGCCAACACCAGCGAGATTGGCACCAAATGGCAGGTTCTGGATAAACGCCTGTTGCTCACCGCCGCGCTATTCCGTACTGATATCGAAAATGAAGTTGAGCAAAATGATGACGGAACTTACTCGCAATACGGTAAGAAACGTGTCGAAGGCTATGAGATATCCGTGGCCGGGAATATCACGCCCGCGTGGCAGGTGATTGGCGGCTATACCCAGCAAAAAGCAACCATCAAAAACGGCAAAGATGTTGCCCAGGATGGTTCCTCATCGCTGCCGTATACCCCGGAGCACGCCTTCACCTTATGGAGCCAGTATCAGGCAACAGATGATATCTCTGTTGGCGCGGGCGCACGCTATATCGGCAGTATGCATAAAGGTTCAGACGGCGCGGTGGGAACGCCAGCGTTTACCGAAGGTTACTGGGTCGCCGATGCCAAACTGGGGTATCGGGTTAATCGCAATCTCGACTTCCAGCTAAACGTTTACAACCTGTTTGATACCGATTACGTCGCCTCAATCAACAAGAGCGGCTACCGTTATCACCCGGGCGAGCCAAGAACCTTCTTGCTCACAGCCAATATGCATTTCTGATTCAGATGTGGGGCGCAGGCCCCACTTTTTGGAGAACTTGTATGATGTACCACATTCCCGGCGTGTTATCGCCACAGGACGTCGCCCGGTTTCGCGAACAACTGGAACAAGCCGAATGGGTGGATGGACGCGTCACCACCGGCGCACAAGGTGCGCAAGTTAAGAACAATCAACAGGTCGACACCCGCAGCACGTTATACGCCGCCCTGCAAAATGAGGTGCTGAACGCGGTTAACCAACATGCTTTATTCTTTGCCGCGGCCTTGCCGCGTACCCTTTCCACGCCGCTGTTTAATCGCTATCAGAACAATGAAACCTATGGTTTCCATGTGGATGGCGCAGTACGCAGCCATCCACAAAACGGCTGGATGCGTACTGACCTTTCTGCCACGCTGTTTTTAAGCGATCCACAAAGCTACGACGGCGGCGAACTGGTCGTTAATGACACCTTCGGACAACATCGGGTAAAACTCCCGGCAGGCGATCTCGTGTTGTATCCCTCCAGCAGCCTGCATTGCGTGACACCCGTAACCCGCGGCGTACGAGTGGCATCATTTATGTGGATCCAGTCGATGATCCGTGATGATAAAAAGCGCGCCATGCTGTTTGAACTGGACAACAATATTCAGTCGCTGAAAAGCCGCTATGGTGAAAATGAAGAGATCCTGTCGCTGCTTAATCTTTATCATAATCTGCTGCGGGAATGGTCGGAGATCTGATGCTTGAACTGCCCAAGTTCGTCCCTGGATTAGCTACACTTAACTGTACAAGCATTGATATGGGGAGGACGATATGGCATCCGGTTGGGCTAACGATGACGCCGTCAACGAACAGATCAACAGTACAATTGAAGATGCGATTGCCCGCGCTCGGGGTGAAATTCCGCGTGGCGAAAGCCTGGATGAATGTGAAGAGTGCGGTGCCCCCATCCCGCAAGCCCGTCGGGAAGCCATTCCTGGCGTGCGCTTATGCATTCATTGTCAGCAGGAGAAAGATTTACAAAAACCAGCGTATACAGGATATAATCGCAGAGGTTCGAAAGACAGCCAGTTACGTTAACTACAACTGGCGAGATGTATAGCGAGTATAATTTGTATTTTGCGTGGCATTCCGTGCCTTTAACGCTGTCGTGACTGCCACGCTGCATAAAACAAGTCCATAAGTACAACAAATAAATGGTTTATCAGTATGTTAGATATCAATCAATTTATTTGAACAAGGCGGTCAATTCTCTTCGATTTTATCTCTCGTAAAAAAACGTGATACTCATCACATCGACGAAACAACGTCACTTATACAAAAATCACCTGCGAGAGATTAATTATGAAAACTATCAATACTGTTGTTGCTGCTATGGCTCTTTCAACTCTGTCATTTGGCGTGTTTGCCGCGGAACCGGTAACGGCATCCCAGGCACAGAACATGAATAAAATCGGCGTGGTTTCTGCCGATGGCGCATCCACCCTCGATGCCCTGGAAGCGAAACTGGCTGAGAAAGCCGCGGCAGCCGGTGCCAGTGGATACAGCATCACTTCCGCCACCAACAACAATAAATTAAGCGGTACTGCGGTAATTTATAAGTAATTCGTAGGAAGGATAAGGCGTTTACGCCGCATCCGGCAACAGATGCCTGATGCGACGCTACCGCGTCTTATCAGGCCTACAAAATCCGAACCGTTGGACGGATCAGGCGTTTACGCTACGTCCAGCACAAGTATTTCCCTGTCTGTTTGCCGACAGACGCATATGCTCTAACCCTCATTGATCCTATGTTACCCTTGTTTGCCCGTCCGCCACTGGACGGGCTTTTTTTTAGCTGGCTAACTGCTGACAGAAAGCCTGCAACGTCTCTTCCGACATACCAATCTGCCGCGCCGCATCACAAATGGCCTGCCAGCTTCCCGCATCCAATGGAATCCCCTGCTCCTGCCGTTCGCGACGCGTGTTCACTTCCCACTCGCCCGGTAGCAAAATCGGCTTATCATCATCATGCGGCGAGGCTTTCACCCACTCGGCAAAGGCTTCGGTCTGCGCGCTACAATCCGGCGCGCCGAAGAGTTCCGGGTTGATGATGATAGTGGTCATGCAGTTAAGAATGGCATCGGGACTGGTTTGTAACGTTTCCTGATGCGTCGTTTTACCGCCGGAAAGCGCCCCGCCAAGAATTTCACACATCGCTGCAAGGGCGTAGCCTTTATGTTCGGCAAAGGTCAACAGCGAACCCAACGGCGACTCCTGCATTACCGCCGGATTGGTCGTCGGCACGCCGTTAACGTCAATCAGGCAACCTGGCGGCACGGGGACGCCTTTATGCCAGGCGACGCGGGTTTTGCCAAATGCAATGGCGCTGGTGGCGTAATCAAGCAACAGCGGGAAATTATCTTTACGAGGGAAAACCACACAGAACGGATTGGTGCCAAAGCGGCTGTCGCGACCGTGGAACGGTGCGACCATTGGAATACCGACCACGCTAACAAAGTGGATAGAGACAAACCCCGCCGCTGCACACTGCTCCGCCCAGTAACCGATACGGCCGATATGATGCGAGTTATGTAGCGCCACGGCAGCAATACCGTGCTGATGCGCTTTCTCAATCCCCAGCGCCATCGCTTCGTGTGCCGCGACCTGACCGAATGCGCGATCGCCATCGAGCGTGACTGCCGCCCCCGCCTCTTTAACGATTTTGGCATGATGGTTAATTTGCAGATGCCCCTGACTCCAGGAACGCACATAGCTTGGGATCATGCCAATACCATGAGAATCATGCCCTGCCAGGTTTGCCGCGATTAAATGATCGGCCACTAATTTCGCTTCTTGTTCCTCGCTACCCATCTGACGAAATACAGCCTGAATAAAACTGTGCAGCGTCTGAGCATCAAAGCGATGACCACTTTCCATGGTTAACTCCTGTTTATGTTATGTGTTTGTTGTTTTTTTATGCTGCACGCCGGGCGCGGGAAGGTCAATAAAGATGCAGGAATTTCATATTGCGGTGGGGTAAAAGCCGGATGACATGGCTCATCCGGCTGAGAAAAGAATTAAAATGCCTGATTAACGCGCGCCAGGCCGTCGCTGATAGTTGCCGCTTCACCCGTAGCCACCAGGCAGCAAGCCATCTGGATTTTCAGCGATTCGGGAATCGGTTCGCTGCCAGCAAGGCAACGCTCAATCCACTGCGCCGTGGTTTCCGGATCTTTTGCTTGTGGCAGTAACTCGCTACCAGCAGGGTCCTGTTTTTCATACAGCACCCGCATCCCTTCACGGTCAATGAGATTGATCTGCGGGCAGCGCTGCGGATTAGCATACACTTCACCTTCAGTACCATGCATTAGTAGCGCCCGCCCGCCGATATCGCTAAAGAACTTCGCGACGCGTCCAATGTATTCCGGATGCGAAACGCTGGAAAGACGCAGCGCCTCACCTTCGGCAAATGGCGTCGCCAGTTTCGCCAGGGTATGTGCACTGTTACGCACGCCCATCCGCCAGCGCATCGCCAGTTGTTTTTCCAGCGGCGGGCAAAACGCGCCGACTGGCATAAACACCGGTTGATGTTCGTCGAGCTTCGCCTGCGCCTGCCCGCCGTGCAACGTTGGCGTAATACCCATCAATTCAAAAATGGTTTCAGTCAGCACGCGGGTTGGATCTTCGCTAACCCCGTGAACCACCACAGGAAAACCGAGTTTGTGCAGGAGAATCGCCAACAACGGCGTCAGGTTGGCCTGTTTACGCGCGCCGTTGTAACTGGGGATGACAATCGGCATCGGCTTGCCTGCTGGCGGCGTCAGCTTGATGGTGTGATTTTGCATGGCTTCGTAAAAGCCGAGCATCTCTGCTTCCCCTTCCCCTTTGATACGTAGCGCAATCAATACGCCGCCCAACTCAAGGTCAGGGACTTCACCATTGAGCATATGGGCATACAGACCGCGCGCAGTATCCCGGTCTAAATCGCGCGCGTGGTTTTTCCCGCGCCCGATCTCTTTAATGATTTTGCGATAGTCCATTTACGACTCCTTACCTGACTCACATCATTAACGCCGCCGACGGCGTGGGGATTTCGTTTTTTCTTTCTTTTTAACTATACCTTCAGGGACTTCCGGTTGCTCTATCGGAAATACCGGTAATGCATCCAGTAGTCGCTTGCCATAATTTTTGGTCAGCAAGCGTTTGTCGTAGATAACCACTTCGCCCCAGCAACCGTGGCTTCGAATCAGTCGCCCAACCTGCTGAATCAGGTTAAACGAGGCGCTCGGCAGGCTTTGCACCTCAAACGGATAGCGGTTGAGGCTTTTCAGCCATTCCCCTTCGGTGATCACCACCGGGCTGTCGATGGGCGGAAAAGCGATTTTGTGGATATGCACCTGGCTGAGCAGATCACCTTTCAAATCAAGCCCTTCGGCAAATGACTGTAAGCCCACCAGCACACTACGCTCACCGTTGGCAACGCGTTTGCGGTGCAGTTCAACTAAGCGATAACGCGGCTGATCGCCCTGCACCAGCAGCATCAGGCGTAAATCCGTCACATAGTCGAGAAAGCGCTGCATCGCCCGTCCGCTGGCAAACAGTACCAACATACCGAGATGTTTTTTGCTCTCCACCTGCTTACGGAAAAAGGCCGCCATTTCGGCAATATGCTGCTCTTCGTTGTCGATGGAAGGCTCAACGCGCATCCGGGGAATAACAATTTTGCCCTGTTCGCAGTGGTTAAAGGGGGAATCCAGCGCCACAAAACGGTCGCCCGCTTTCTCTTTCAGACCACTCATCTCCTGCAAACGCGAAAAACTATTCAGCGAACGCAAGGTTGCGGAGGTAACAATAATGTGCGGAATACTGCGCCACAGCAGCCTTTCCAGCTGATCGCTGACACGTATCCCCACGCAGTGAAACCAGAGATGCAGCTGCCCTTCGCGCTCTTCCCGCGTCGCCCATTTGGTCACCGGCGCACCGGAAGATTGCGCCAGAGACGCCAGCCGCCAGAGTTTGCTTTGCGCCTCGAACATCCCCAACGCGCGGTTCATCTGCAAAATCAACCGATGCAGACGCACAATATCGTGGCTGCCGGTTTTCTCACTTAAATCGTTAAGAAATAACTCCGCCAGACCACGCAGCATCTCGGTGAGTTTTGCCAGCCGCTGGCAGATCTCCAGCACTTCATCAGGCAGTTCGCCCATCGCAAAACGGTGCTCTGCCTCCTGCCCGGCAGGCATGTAGAGATTGAGAATGTTGTTTAACGAGGCGATAAGCTCATACAACTCTTCACAATGCGCATTCAAACGTTCAGGGATCGCCAGCGGTGGGATGGTCTTCGGGCGAAACTGCTCCATGCAGGTAGCGACCAGTTTCGTGAACAAGTCCAGCTGTAGTCGATACCAGGGCGCGGTGATTTCGGCACTCATCTCCAGCGCATCCCGGGCCACATCTGGCAGGTGATGACCTTCGTCCAGCACCAGCAGCAGATTTTTCGGGTCAGGTAGTACGGCTTCGCTTTCCATCGCCGCCATCACCAGCGCATGGTTTGCCACCACCACTTCCGCTTCCTGAATCTCCCGACGAGCAACAAAAAACGGGCATTCACGATAGTAGTAACAGTTGCGGTTGAGGCAGCTGGCTTTGTCGGTACTTAAACGACGCCAGAGATCGTCATCTATAGCGATATCAGTATGATCGCGCAGACCATCCCATTTATAAGTGTCGAGATCGCCCTTCAGCTTCGCACAACGTTTTTGCTCTTCCTGATTATTTGGCGTCAGTTCGTCGTCAAGAAACGCCAGCAGATCCTGTTGCGTGGGCTCAGTGCTGGCGAGCGCCGTCAGATTACGCGGGCAAACGTAGCGCCCACGCCCAAAAGCGGCAGTGAATTTAAGATCGGGAATGATCTTTTTCAGCAGCGGTAAATCTTTGCTGTAAATCTGATCCTGCAACGCCACGTTGGCGGTACTCACCACCAGCGTTTTTTGCTCTTCGCGGGCAATGGCGATGCCGGGGATCAAATAGGAGAGCGTTTTCCCAACGCCGGTGGGGGCTTCAATCGCCAGATGCCGCCCTTCTTCTCCGGCCAGCGTTTTGGCGACGTCCGCAATCATCTGCCGCTGCGGCGCACGGGGAATAAAGTCGGGGATCTGTTCCTGAAGCGCCTTATACCAGGCGGCAATTTGCGCTTTAAGCGCGGCGGTTAATGCCATGAGAAAACCTGAAATACTGTATAAACAGCCAATATTGTGGCATTTTTCGGTTTTCAGGGGTAATGGTTTTTCTGTTTCTGGAAAGCGACTCGCAATAACCACCAACATAATGCGGTTTAATGCCCGTTCGAGCACAAAGGATCCAACACGTCATGCAAGACACCATCATAAATTTCTACAGCACCAGCGATGACTACGGTGATTTTTCTAACTTTGCCGCCTGGCCCATCAAGGTTGACGGGAAAACCTGGCCCACCTCAGAACACTATTTTCAGGCACAAAAATTCCTTGATGAAAAATACCGCGAAGAGATCCGTCGGGTTTCTTCCCCTATGGTCGCCGCACGCATGGGGCGCGATCGTTCTAAGCCTCTGCGTAAAAACTGGGAGTCGGTCAAAGAACAGGTGATGCGAAAAGCACTTCGCGCTAAATTCGAACAGCATCCAGAACTGCGTGCGCTCTTGCTGGCAACCGCGCCCGCAAAACTGGTTGAGCATACGGAAAACGATGCTTACTGGGGAGACGGTGGTAATGGTAAGGGCAAGAATCGACTGGGCTACCTTTTAATGGAGTTGCGCGAACAATTGGCTATAGAGAAGTAACGTCTCGGTGGCTTATGGGCGGTAAAACAGATAAATTTTTTCCCGTGTTCTCAAATTGCTGACAAGTGCTTGTTGTGAAATGCCGGATGCGGCGTAAACGCCTTATCCGGCCTACAAAAGCATGCAAATTCAATATATTGCAGAGTTCACGTAGGCCTGATAAGCGTAGCGCATCAGGCAGTTTTGCGTTTGTTCATCAGCCTGATGCCGGGCATAGCCCGGCATAAAAGATTACTGCGCAGCGGTAGGTTTACGCGGACGGCGGCGACGTTGTTGTTCGCCTGCCGGTTTGGCATCGCCGAGGCGGCGAGACGGTTTTTCTGCAGGTTTCGCGCTTGCAGATTTTGCGCCACCTTCCCCACGGCGTGGTTGCTGTTGACCGCGACCACCACCTTGCCCACGACCGCCGCCGCCACGTTGCTGGCGACCGTTCTGGATCGGTTCGGCTTTGATTGACGGGTCCGGCTCATAGCCCGGAATCGCAATGCGCGGGATCTCTTTTTTCAGCAGTTTTTCGATATCACGCAGCAGTTTGTGTTCATCAACACACACCAGCGACAACGCTTCACCGGTAGCAGCCGCACGACCGGTACGCCCGATACGGTGGACATAATCTTCCGGTACGTTTGGCAGTTCATAGTTGACGACGTGCGGCAACTCTTCGATATCCAGACCGCGCGCAGCGATATCGGTCGCCACCAGTACGCGAATGTCACCCGATTTAAAATCAGCCAGCGCACGGGTACGCGCACCTTGCGATTTATTCCCGTGGATCGCCGCACTACGGATGCCATCTTTATTGAGCTGCTCAGCCAGATGGTTAGCGCCGTGTTTGGTACGGGTAAACACCAGCACCTGCTGCCAGTTCCCTTTACCAATCATGTGCGACAGCAATTCGCGTTTGCGTTTCTTATCAACAAAGTGAACGTGCTGGGTCACCTGATCAGACGCGGTATTGCGGCGTGCCACTTCGATTTCCAGCGGGTTGTGCAACAGTTTTTCCGCCAGGGCTTTAATATCGTCAGAGAAGGTCGCAGAGAACAGCAGGTTCTGGCGTTTCGCTGGCAGTTTTGTTAACACGCGACGGATATCGTGGATAAAGCCCATGTCGAGCATGCGGTCAGCTTCATCGAGGACGAGGATTTCAACCTGATCCAGCTTCACTGCATTTTGATGTTCCAGGTCCAGCAAACGTCCCGGTGTTGCCACCAGAACATCAACGCCGCCGCGCAGCTTCATCATTTGCGGGTTAATGCTGACACCGCCAAACACCACCAGCGAACGAATGTTCAAATATTTGCTGTAATCACGGACGTTTTCGCCAATCTGCGCAGCCAGTTCACGGGTCGGGGTAAGAATGAGCGCACGTACCGGACGACGCCCTTTGGCGTGCGGCTGGCGAGTGATCAGGTGTTGCAACAGCGGCAGCGTAAAGCCCGCTGTTTTACCGGTACCGGTCTGGGCGCTAGCCATCAGGTCGCGGCCTTCCAGCACCGCAGGGATCGCCTGCTGCTGAATAGGGGTGGGTTCACGGTAACCCTGCTCGGCAACGGCGCGCAGGATATCAGGGCTTAAACCCAAAGAATCGAAAGACATAACTACTCCGAACCGCCCCGACCGTTACCGGTGTAGTTTTCAGGGAGATACTGAAAAGGAAAATGACAAAAACCACAATGTCATGAGGGAGCGGAGTGTAGCAGTTTTTGTGACGCAGCGCATAAATTATCCCTGTGACTGGCGTAGCTAAAATTCTTAGCCATACTGGACAACTCCCATATGGAGTCATAATCTTAATCAATCATTTGATTAAGAATGGACTGTGCGATGAATAATCCTGCCATGACAATCAAGGGTGAACAGGCGAAAAAACAGCTGATTGCTGCCGCACTGGCGCAGTTTGGTGAATATGGAATGAACGCCACCACCCGCGAGATAGCCGCCCAGGCCGGGCAGAATATCGCTGCCATCACCTACTACTTCGGTTCGAAAGAAGATTTGTACCTCGCCTGCGCCCAGTGGATTGCCGATTTTATTGGCGAGCAGTTCCGTCCGCACGCCGAAGAGGCCGAACGCTTGTTCGCACAACCACAGCCTGATCGCGCAGCCATCCGTGAACTGATCCTTCGCGCCTGCAGGAACATGATTAAGCTGCTCACCCAGGATGACACCGTCAACCTCAGCAAGTTTATCTCCCGTGAGCAGCTCTCTCCCACGGCAGCCTATCACCTGGTGCACGAACAGGTGATTAGCCCGCTACACAGCCACCTGACACGCCTGATTGCCGCCTGGACCGGCTGCGACGCCAACGATACCCGCATGATCCTCCATACTCATGCGTTGATTGGTGAGATTCTGGCGTTCCGTCTTGGCAAAGAAACAATTCTGTTACGTACCGGCTGGACCGCGTTCGATGAAGAAAAGACCGAACTGATCAACCAGACGGTGACCTGTCATATCGACCTGATTTTGCAAGGATTATCGCAAAGGAGTTTGTAGTGATGAAAAAACCTGTCGTGATCGGATTGGCGGTAGTGGTACTTGCCGCCGTGGTTGCCGGAGGCTACTGGTGGTATCAAAGCCGCCAGGATAACGGCCTGACGCTGTATGGCAACGTGGATATTCGTACGGTAAATCTTAGTTTCCGTGTTGGGGGGCGCGTTGAATCGCTGGCGGTGGACGAAGGTGATGCTATCAAAGCGGGCCAGGTGCTGGGCGAACTGGATCACAAGCCGTATGAGATTGCCCTGATGCAGGCGAAAGCGGGCGTCTCGGTGGCACAGGCGCAGTATGATCTGATGCTTGCCGGGTATCGCGATGAAGAAATCGCTCAGGCCGCCGCAGCGGTGAAACAGGCTCAAGCCGCCTATGACTATGCGCAGAACTTCTATAACCGCCAGCAAGGACTGTGGAAAAGCCGCACCATTTCGGCAAATGACCTGGAAAATGCCCGCTCCTCGCGCGACCAGGCACAGGCAACGCTGAAATCAGCACAGGATAAATTGCGTCAGTACCGTTCCGGTAACCGTGAACAGGACATCGCTCAGGCGAAAGCCAGCCTCGAACAGGCGCAGGCGCAACTGGCGCAGGCGGAGCTGAATTTACAGGACTCAACGTTGATAGCACCGTCTGATGGCACGCTGTTAACGCGCGCGGTGGAGCCAGGCACGGTTCTCAATGAAGGTGGCACGGTGTTTACCGTTTCACTAACGCGTCCGGTGTGGGTACGTGCCTATGTTGATGAACGGAATCTTGACCAGGCCCAGCCGGGGCGCAAAGTGCTGCTTTATACCGATGGTCGCCCGGACAAGCCCTATCACGGACAGATTGGTTTCGTTTCGCCGACTGCTGAATTTACCCCGAAAACCGTCGAAACACCGGATCTGCGTACCGACCTCGTCTATCGCCTGCGTATTGTGGTGACCGACGCCGATGATGCGTTACGCCAGGGAATGCCGGTGACGGTGCAATTCGGTAACGAGGCAGGACATGAATGATGCCGTTATCACGCTGAACGGCCTAGAAAAACGCTTTCCGGGCATGGACAAGCCCGCCGTCGCGCCGCTCGATTGTACCATTCACACCGGTTATGTGACGGGGCTGGTGGGGCCGGATGGTGCAGGTAAAACCACGCTAATGCGGATGCTGGCGGGATTACTGAAACCCGACAGCGGCAATGCCACGGTGATTGGCTTTGATCCAATCAAAAACGACGGCGCGCTGCACGCCGTGCTCGGCTATATGCCGCAGAAATTTGGTCTGTATGAAGATCTCACGGTGATGGAGAACCTCAATCTGTACGCGGATTTGCGCAGCGTCACCGGCGAGGCACGTAAGCAAACTTTTGCTCGCCTGCTGGAGTTTACGTCTCTTGGGCCGTTTACCGGACGCCTGGCGGGCAAGCTCTCCGGTGGGATGAAACAAAAACTCGGTCTGGCCTGTACCCTGGTGGGCGAACCGAAAGTGTTGCTGCTCGATGAACCCGGCGTCGGCGTTGACCCTATCTCACGGCGCGAACTGTGGCAGATGGTGCATGAGCTGGCAGGCGAAGGGATGTTAATCCTCTGGAGTACCTCGTATCTCGACGAAGCCGAGCAGTGCCGTGACGTGTTACTGATGAACGAAGGCGAGTTGCTGTATCAGGGGGAACCAAAAGCCCTGACACAAACCATGGCCGGACGCAGTTTTCTGATGACCAGTCCACACGAGGGCAACCGCAAACTATTGCAACGCGCCTTGAAACTGCCACAGGTCAGCGACGGCATGATTCAGGGGAAATCGGTACGTCTGATCCTCAAAAAAGAGGCCACACCAGACGATATTCGCCATGCCGAAGGGATGCCGGAAATCAACATCAACGAAACTACGCCGCGTTTTGAAGATGCGTTTATTGATTTGCTGGGCGGTGCCGGAACCTCGGAATCGCCGCTGGGTGCAATATTGCATACGGTAGAAGGCACACCCGGCGAGACGGTGATCGAAGCGAAAGAACTAACCAAGAAATTTGGTGATTTTGCCGCCACCGATCACGTCAACTTTGCCGTTAAACGAGGGGAGATTTTTGGTCTGCTCGGGCCAAACGGCGCGGGGAAATCGACCACCTTTAAGATGATGTGCGGCTTGCTGGTGCCGACCTCCGGTCAGGCGCTGGTGCTGGGGATGGATCTGAAAGAGAGTTCCGGTAAAGCGCGCCAGCATCTCGGCTATATGGCGCAAAAGTTTTCGCTCTATGGCAACCTGACGGTCGAACAGAATTTACGCTTTTTCTCTGGTGTGTATGGCTTACGCGGTCGGGCGCAGAACGAAAAAATCTCCCGTATGAGCGAGGCATTTGGCCTGAAAAGTATTGCCTCCCACGCCACCGATGAACTGCCATTAGGTTTTAAACAGCGGCTGGCGCTGGCCTGTTCGCTGATGCATGAACCGGATATTCTGTTTCTCGACGAACCGACTTCCGGCGTTGACCCCCTCACCCGCCGTGAATTTTGGCTGCACATCAACAGCATGGTAGAGAAAGGCGTCACGGTGATGGTCACCACCCACTTTATGGATGAAGCGGAATATTGCGACCGCATCGGCCTGGTGTACCGCGGGAAATTAATCGCCAGCGGCACGCCGGACGATTTGAAAGCACAGTCGGCTAACGATGAGCAACCCGATCCCACCATGGAGCAAGCCTTTATTCAGTTGATCCACGACTGGGATAAGGAGCATAGCAATGAGTAACCCGATCCTTTCCTGGCGTCGCGTGCGGGCGCTGTGCGTCAAAGAGACGCGGCAGATCGTTCGCGATCCGAGTAGCTGGCTGATTGCGGTAGTGATCCCGCTGTTGCTGCTGTTTATTTTTGGTTACGGCATTAACCTCGACTCCAGCAAGCTGCGGGTCGGGATTTTACTGGAACAGCGTAGCGAAGCGGCGCTGGATTTCACCCACACCATGACCGGTTCGCCCTACATCGACGCCACCATCAGCGATAACCGTCAGGAACTGATCGCCAAAATGCAGGCGGGGAAAATTCGCGGTCTGGTGGTTATTCCGGTGGATTTTGCGGAACAGATGGAGCGCGCCAACGCCACCGCACCGATTCAGGTGATCACCGACGGCAGTGAGCCGAATACCGCTAACTTTGTACAGGGGTATGTCGAAGGGATCTGGCAGATCTGGCAAATGCAGCGAGCGGAGGACAACGGGCAGACTTTTGAACCGCTTATTGATGTACAAACCCGCTACTGGTTTAACCCGGCGGCGATTAGCCAGCACTTCATTATCCCCGGTGCGGTGACCATTATCATGACGGTCATCGGCGCGATTCTCACCTCGCTGGTGGTGGCGCGAGAATGGGAACGCGGCACCATGGAGGCTCTGCTCTCTACGGAGATTACCCGCACGGAACTGCTGCTGTGTAAGCTGATCCCTTATTACTTTCTCGGGATGCTGGCGATGTTGCTGTGTATGCTGGTGTCAGTGTTTATTCTCGGCGTGCCGTATCGCGGGTCGCTGCTGATTCTGTTTTTTATCTCCAGCCTGTTTTTACTCAGTACCCTGGGGATGGGGCTGCTGATTTCCACGATTACCCGCAACCAGTTCAATGCCGCTCAGGTCGCCCTGAACGCCGCTTTTCTGCCGTCGATTATGCTTTCCGGCTTTATTTTTCAGATCGACAGTATGCCCGCGGTGATCCGCGCGGTGACGTACATTATTCCCGCTCGTTATTTCGTCAGCACCCTGCAAAGCCTGTTCCTCGCCGGGAATATTCCAGTGGTGCTGGTGGTAAACGTGCTGTTTTTGATCGCTTCGGCGGTGATGTTTATCGGCCTGACGTGGCTGAAAACCAAACGTCGGCTGGATTAGGGAGAAGAGCATGTTTCATCGCTTATGGACGTTAATCCGCAAAGAGTTGCAGTCGCTGCTGCGCGAACCGCAAACCCGCGCGATTCTGATTTTACCTGTGCTTATTCAGGTGATTCTGTTCCCGTTCGCCGCCACGCTGGAAGTGACTAACGCCACCATCGCCATCTACGATGAAGATAACGGCGAGCATTCGGTGGAGCTGACCCAACGTTTTGCCCGCGCCAGCGCCTTTACTCATGTGCTGCTGCTGAAAAGCCCACAGGAGATCCGCCCAACCATCGACACACAAAAGGCGTTACTACTGGTGCGTTTCCCGGCTGACTTCTCGCGCAAACTGGATACCTTCCAGACCGCGCCGTTGCAGTTGATCCTCGACGGGCGTAACTCCAACAGTGCGCAAATTGCCGCCAACTACCTGCAACAGATCGTCAAAAATTATCAGCAGGAGCTGCTGGAAGGAAAACCGAAACCTAACAACAGCGAGCTGGTGGTACGCAACTGGTATAACCCGAATCTTGACTACAAATGGTTTGTGGTGCCGTCGCTGATCGCCATGATCACCACTATCGGCGTAATGATCGTCACTTCACTTTCCGTCGCCCGCGAACGTGAACAAGGTACGCTCGATCAGCTACTGGTTTCGCCGCTCACCACCTGGCAGATCTTCATCGGCAAAGCCGTACCGGCGTTAATTGTCGCCACCTTCCAGGCCACCATTGTGCTGGCGATTGGTATCTGGGCGTATCAAATCCCCTTCGCCGGATCGCTGGCGCTGTTCTACTTTACGATGGTGATTTACGGTTTATCGCTGGTGGGATTCGGTCTGTTGATTTCATCACTCTGCTCGACACAACAGCAGGCGTTTATCGGCGTGTTTGTTTTTATGATGCCCGCCATTCTCCTTTCCGGTTACGTTTCTCCGGTGGAAAACATGCCAGTATGGCTGCAAAACCTGACGTGGATTAACCCTATTCGCCACTTTACGGACATTACCAAGCAGATTTATTTGAAGGATGCGAGTCTGGATATTGTGTGGAATAGTTTGTGGCCGCTACTGGTGATAACGGCCACGACAGGGTCAGCGGCGTACGCGATGTTTAGACGTAAGGTGATGTAACTTCTTATCTTTCGCCAGCAAAGACACTACCGCCGGGCCGGCAAGGATTGCCAGCCCTGCAATTGCCAGCAAAAAGTTGTTTTCCAGTACACGGGACAACAGCCACAGCACAATCAGCGCTGCGCCAAAATACCAGGTCGTGGTCAGCTCTTCCAGCACGTCTGCCACCTCACGCCAGCGTTGCTCGGGGTGGCGCTGAAACACCAACATCATCACTACCGTGACACAATACAGTGCGCATAATCCCACGCCGACGTGAACCAGAGTCTTACTCATCCAGCCCACCACCAGCAGCGCCACTACCAGTAAATGCAACATAATCTGCCAGCAACTTAGACCAGTTGCGACACGAACACGTTGTTGCCACTTCATGGCTTCTCTCCTGAAGAATTTATCTCTACTTACTCAGAGTACCGAACTTTACGGAAAATTCCGTAAGACCGCACCTTTTTGTGACGCCGACTACACTATTTCAATGAGATAAGAGGCAAAGACAGGAAAATTATGCCCGATCAAACACAACAATTTTCGTTCAAGGTGCTCACCATCAACATTCACAAAGGTTTTACCGCGTTTAACCGACGCTTCATTTTGCCGGAACTTCGCGACGCGGTGCGTACCGTCAGCGCCGATATTGTTTGCCTGCAGGAAGTGATGGGCGCGCACGAAGTTCATCCGCTGCATGTGGAAAACTGGCCCGATACCTCGCACTACGAGTTTCTCGCCGACACGATGTGGAGCGATTTTGCCTACGGTCGCAATGCCGTATACCCGGAAGGGCATCACGGCAACGCCGTACTGTCGCGTTATCCCATTGAACATTATGAGAATCGCGATGTTTCGGTCGATGGTGCGGAAAAGCGCGGCGTGCTCTACTGCCGCATTGTGCCACCGATGACCGGAAAAGCGATTCATGTGATGTGCGTACATCTGGGCCTGCGTGAGGCGCACCGTCAGGCGCAGCTTGCGATGCTCGCCGAATGGGTGAATGAGCTACCGGACGGCGAACCGGTATTGGTGGCGGGTGATTTCAATGACTGGCGGCAAAAAGCTAATCATCCGTTAAAAGTGCAGGCCGGACTGGATGAGATTTTTACCCGCGCCCACGGACGCCCGGCGCGCACGTTTCCGGTGCAATTTCCTCTACTACGACTGGACAGGATCTACGTCAAAAATGCCAGCGCCAGCGCGCCAACCGCGTTGCCGCTGCGGACATGGCGACACCTTTCTGATCATGCCCCTTTAAGTGCGGAGATTCATTTATGAAATGTAGCTGGCGCGAAGGCAATAAGATCCAGTTGCTGGAAAACGGCGAGCAATATTATCCCGCGGTGTTTAAGGCGATTGGCGAGGCACAAGAACGCATCATTCTTGAAACGTTTATCTGGTTTGAGGATGACGTCGGCAAACAGCTGCATGCGGCACTACTGGCAGCAGCGCAACGCGGGGTTAAAGCGGAAGTCTTGCTGGATGGCTACGGTTCGCCGGATCTCAGCGATGAGTTTGTCAATGAACTGACGGCAGCTGGCGTGGTATTTCGCTACTACGATCCCCGCCCTCGCCTTTTTGGTATGCGCACCAATGTGTTTCGCCGGATGCATCGCAAAATTGTGGTGATCGACGCGCGTATCGCCTTTATTGGCGGGCTGAATTACTCCGCCGAGCATATGTCCAGCTACGGTCCAGAGGCTAAACAGGATTACGCGGTACGCCTTGAAGGGCCGATTGTCGAAGATATTCTCCAGTTTGAGCTGGAAAACCTGCCTGGACAGAGCGCGGCACGACGCTGGTGGCGACGTCATCACAAAGCGGAAGAGAACCGCCAGCCGGGAGAAGCGCAGGTATTGCTGGTCTGGCGCGATAACGAAGAACATCGCGATGATATTGAACGTCACTATCTGAAAATGCTCACTCAGGCGCGGCGAGAAGTCATTATCGCCAACGCCTACTTCTTCCCCGGCTATCGATTTTTACACGCCTTGCGTAAAGCGGCACGGCGCGGGGTGCGGATCAAACTGATCATTCAGGGCGAACCGGATATGCCGATTGTCAGAGTCGGTGCGCGCTTGCTGTATAACTATCTGGTTAAAGGCGGCGTTCAGGTATTTGAGTACCGCCGCTGCCCGCTCCACGGCAAAGTGGCATTGATGGACGATCACTGGGCGACAGTAGGGTCCAGTAATCTCGATCCGCTCAGTTTGTCACTGAATCTCGAAGCAAATGTCATCATCCACGATCGTCATTTTAACCAGACGCTGCGCGATAATCTGAACGGCATTATTGCCGCAGATTGTCAGCAGGTCGATGAGACCATGCTGCCGAAACGCACCTGGTGGAACCTGACCAAAAGCGTGCTGGCGTTCCACTTTTTACGCCACTTCCCGGCGCTGGTTGGCTGGCTTCCGGCACACACACCACGTCTGGCGCAGGTTGATCCGCCCGCACAACCGACAATGGAAACGCAGGATCGGGTAGAAACTGAAAACACGGGGGTAAAACCCTGATGAGTAAATCACACCCGCGCTGGCGCTTAGCAAAGAAGATCCTCACCTGGCTGTTTTTTATCGCGGTGATTGTGTTGCTGGTGGTCTACGCCAAAAAAGTGGACTGGGAAGAGGTCTGGAAGGTCATCCGCGACTACAATCGCGTTGCGCTGCTTAGTGCGGTCGGGCTGGTGGTCGTCAGCTATCTGATTTACGGCTGCTATGACCTGCTCGCCCGCTTTTACTGCGGTCACAAACTGGCGAAGCGCCAGGTGATGCTGGTGTCGTTTATCTGCTACGCCTTCAACCTGACGCTCAGTACCTGGGTCGGCGGCATTGGTATGCGCTATCGTTTGTACTCCCGACTAGGGTTACCGGGCAGCACTATTACGCGGATTTTCTCGCTCAGTATTACCACCAACTGGCTGGGCTATATTTTACTGGCAGGGATTATCTTTACCGCAGGCGTGGTGGAGTTGCCGGATCACTGGTATGTCGATCAAACTACGCTGCGTATTCTCGGCATTGGCTTACTGATGATTATCGCGGTTTATTTGTGGTTTTGCGCTTTCGCGAAGCACCGCCATATGACCATCAAAGGGCAAAAGCTGGTGCTGCCTTCATGGAAATTCGCCCTCGCTCAGATGCTGATTTCCAGCGTTAACTGGATGGTAATGGGGGCGATTATCTGGCTGTTACTTGGTCAAAGCGTGAACTATTTCTTTGTACTGGGCGTGTTACTGGTTAGTAGTATTGCTGGCGTCATCGTGCATATTCCGGCGGGGATCGGTGTGCTGGAAGCGGTGTTTATCGCACTACTGGCTGGGGAGCATACCTCGAAAGGGAGCATTATCGCCGCCCTGCTCGCTTATCGCGTCCTGTATTACTTTATCCCGCTGCTGCTGGCGCTGATCTGTTACCTGCTACTGGAAAGCCAGGCGAAGAAGCTACGGGCGAAAAATGAAGCGGCGATGTGAAGTTTAGTTAAGTTCTTTAGTATCTGCATTTACGACTAATGAAAAAAACGCGTATGCCTTTGCCAGACAAGCGTTATAGCTATCGCGGCAAGTATCCCAAAGAAGCCGATAAAATAGTAATAGAGTGTTAATGCACCTGTAACAGCGCAACGAACCGGACTCCACAACTCTTCACTATGGCATTTCCCCGCCAATTCAAGGAGCTTATTTCGTCCATGCGAGATAATGCCTGACCATAACACAATCATTAAGCAACTTATTACCCAAACGGGTCGTTCACTCATTAATGCGGCATTCATGATGATCACCAGGGCCAACCCTGTCAACGTCATCATAATGATAAAACGGTGAGAACCAGGATCAACATTAAATAATAAACCGGCCAGCATACTGATTAAAAACATCGCGCCCGCAGTGCTGAACACGACGATAATGGCAGGTACAGGAGCTAAACTAGCAACGACAATCGCCACCAAAGAGAGTAAAAATAGATATATTACGCCTGCGATGACGGCATTTATCTTGTTGATATCCTTACTTAAGCCATACATACAAAGTAATAATAATCCTATGGCGACATACATTTGCGGTGAATCATATTTTGTTGCCGTAATTTCGAGATACTTCGCTACCCAGGCCAGTCCTGCGGTTGTCACCAAACCTAAAGCGGTAATGAGCCATATGCTGTTTAATATCCTGGCTTCGTGCTGAAAATCATTAGTTATGTTATTTGCTGAGCGCGAATTCATTATTTTTATATCCTTAAGTTAAATATCATTATCTATTCCAATTAACGCAATAAAACTCGTCAATTCGCACTACCACACTAAACCATTAATAAATTCAAGAACTGTTACAGTAATTCTAAAGAGGACGCTTAAAATACTAAAATAGAGTGTTATTGCCCCAGGAACGATACAGCGAAGAGAACCTGAAATTTCAGAGGTGTCGGCAACACGGATCAAATCTTCCAGTGTTGTTGCTTCACAGGCAGCCGTAATGCCCCAGATAAAGACAGTCAAAATACTCGCTAACCACACGGAAAAACTGCTGGTAAGGATCAGGTTAACAACAAAAGCAATACTCAAACCACAGAAAATATATGAATATAACTGTCTGACTGGTGGGATAACCCTATTACTACAAGAGCAAATCAGCGCCATTGCGGCAAACATCCCTCCCGTAATTCCCATTACCGTCGCTATGCTCGAAAAGGTATAAAGGCTGGCGAAGAGAAAGCCAACAAGAAGGATTATTAGCAGATAGACCAGACATGCGCCTGATACATTCAGTCTTTTCAGGGCGTTGTTTAACCAGAGACCACCTATTATCAGCGCAGCCAAAGCGAAGACAAACGCACCTGGAGACTTTTGTGACGTAACCCAATGCAAATGCTGAAATATCCAGGCACAGCCTGCCGTAGCCCATACTCCAGCTGCTGTTAACCACCAAATGAGAAGCAGCATTTTGCTGAGCGAAGCACTTTTTTGCTGTAATTGAGTAGCAGTGGATTGTCTGTTCAAATGCGTTATCTGTCCCTGAAATTACGTAGTGGACATAGTCTGGCATTTGCCGCGATTCAGTTCTCATGTAAATGAGCGGAATAGTCTTTATAAAATCCGAAAAAAATCCCGGCTCCAGGCCGGGATCAGCAGGAAGAAGAGAATTTAACGGCGGTTGCCGAAGATCCGCAACAACATCAGGAACAGGTTGATGAAGTCCAGATACAAGGTTAACGCGCCAAGAATGGAATATTTGCGCAGGTTCGACGTGTCGCGGGTATCAATCTGCTCACCCATATTTTTCAGTTTCTGCGTGTCATACGCCGTCAATCCGACAAAGACAATCACGCCGATGTAGGTAACTGCCCACATCAATGCTTCGCTTTTCAACCAGAAGTTGACCAGCGATGCCAGCACAATGCCGATTAACGCCATAAACAGCATATTGCCAAAGCCACTTAAATCGCGCTTCGTGGTGTAACCGTACAGGCTCATTGCGCCGAACATCCCGGCAGTAACGACGAAAGTACTGGCGATAGAAGCAGCGGTATAGACAATGAATATACTGGAAAGCGTAAGACCCGTCAGCGCCGAATAAAGCATAAAGAGCATCGTCGTTACACCTGCGCTCAGCTTTTGAATCATCGCTGATAACACAATAACCAATGCTAATTGCGCGATGATCAGACCGATTAAAAAGACACGGTTAGTGAACAACAGCTCCATCACGGCCGCGGAATTAGCCGCATACCAGGCAACAAATGCGGTCAGCAACAAGCCAACGGTCATCCAGCCATAGACTTGCGCCATATAAGTT
Source organism: Escherichia sp. SCLE84 (assembly GCF_012584495.1). NCBI lineage: Bacteria > Pseudomonadati > Pseudomonadota > Gammaproteobacteria > Enterobacterales > Enterobacteriaceae > Escherichia > Escherichia sp. SCLE84. The sequence continues at coordinate 1,559,390 of NZ_CP051430.1, forward strand.
TGCAAGCCAGCCCGGGGTTGTACGATTGAATCAGAACGTGGGAATCTGTCCATGACGATCTCCTGAAGATATAAGGAATATCTTAAGGATACTGCAAAATGATGAGGCTGTGCATCGACGCAGCGTAAACGTATGTACTGAGCGGTGAAATTGCCGGACGCAGCGGTGCCTTATCCGGCTAACAAAAAACTACCAGCGTTTTGCCGCCTGCTGATCGCTCTCCCGGGCTTCAACCCAGCGGTCGCCTTCCGGCGTGGCTTCGCGCTTCCAGAACGGTGCGCGGGTTTTGAGATAATCCATAATAAACTGCCCGGCTTCAAACGCACTGCTGCGATGCGCACTGGTGACACCGACAAAAACGATTTCATCGCCCGGCCATAATTCCCCGATGCGGTGAATCACAGTGACGCGCCCCAGCGGCCAGCGGTTACGCGCTTCATCAACAATTTCTGCCAGTGCTTTTTCAGTCATCCCCGGATAGTGTTCGAGGGTTAATGCTTTGACGCTGTCGCCCAGGTTATGGTTGCGCACCTTACCAGTAAAGGTGACTACCGCACCGTCTTCGTCACGCTCCGCCAGCCACGGGTACTCTTCTCCTACGCTGAACGGCTGCGGACCAACAACAATTTTGGTTTCTGCCATCTTAACCTCCGGTTACCGGCGGGAAGAAAGCTACTTCGTCGCCGTCAGTCAGCGGATGGTCAAAACTCACCAGCGTCTGGTTGACGGCAGCCAGTAATTTGCCATCTTCCAGCGCCAGCGCCCAGCGATCGCTCTGCGCAGCCATGTGCTGGCGTAACGCTTCAACAGTTGGGAAATCCGCAGCCACTTCGGTTGCATCTGTTCCCACCAACTCGCGCACCTGGGCGAAAAAAAGAACTTTAATCATCCGCTTCCACCTTAAAGTCACCCGACTTGCCGCCGCTCTTCGCCAGCAAACGTACCGGACCAATCACCATATCTTTTTGCACCGCTTTGCACATGTCATAAATGGTCAGCGCCGCCACGGAGGCCGCGGTTAATGCTTCCATTTCGACACCGGTTTTCCCGGTCAGGCGGCATAAGGTTTCTATACGCACCCGATTGTGCTCCGGCTCGGCCTGTAAATTGACTTCAACTTTGCTGAGCATCAGCGGATGACAGAGCGGGATCAGATCCCAGGTGCGTTTTGCCGCCTGAATACCGGCAATACGCGCAGTGGCAAATACGTCGCCTTTGTGGTGGCGACCATCAATAATCATCGCCAGCGTCTCGCTGCGCATGGTGACAAAGGCTTCCGCCCGCGCTTCACGCACGGTTTCCGCTTTGGCGGAGACATCCACCATGTGCGCTTCGCCAGCGGCGTTGATATGGGTCAGTTGCGACATACTTATTTCTTCAAATGTGGATGGAAATTACACGGACGCGTACGGGCATCCAGCTGCGGCGCGATGATATTTTCCCATGCGGTACGGCACGCTTTGGTCGAACCCGGCATGGCGAAAATCAGCGTTTTGTTGGCGACGCCCGCTACCGCACGAGATTGCAACGTGGAAGTGCCAATCTCTTCAAAAGACAACATCCGGAACACTTCACCAAAACCTTCAACTTCACGGTCGAACAACGGCAGCAATGCTTCGGGAGCCTGATCACCTTCCGTCAGGCCAGTACCACCCGTAATCAATACCACTTGTACATCGTCGCTGGCGATCCACGCAGATACCTGAGCGCGAATAGCGTAGCGGTTTTCTTTCACAATGGCTTTATCGACAACGTGATGGCCCGCTTCTTGCGCCGAATCGCGCAGATAGTGACCGGAGGTATCGTCTTCTTCACCGCGACGATTAGAAACCGTAAGAATAGCAATACGGGTCGGGATAAATTCAGTGCTTACCTGACTCATCTGATCTCTCCTTTTGACGTTTTAGCCGCCAATGTACGATAAGTTTTGCGTAATACCGGTGTTGTTTTGATGCAGGAAATGGGTCTGTTTCTTCTCCCGCAGCGCCGCTGAAATACGCGCTTCCAGCGCCTGTTGCTGGGTATCGTCTTCCAGCAGATCGCGCAGGTTAACGCCGCCTTCACCAAACAGGCAGAGATGGAGTTTACCAATGGAGGAAACGCGCAGGCGGTTGCAAGTGGCGCAGAAGTCTTTTTCATACGGCATGATAAGGCCAATCTCTCCGGCGTAATCTGGATGGCAAAAGACTTGCGCGGGACCGTCGCTGCGTTGACGTAATTGGTGGATCCAGCCGCGACGCAGTAGCTCGTCACGCAGAACCTGACCAGAGATGTGATGCTTACGGAAGAGCTCGCTGCCCTCGCCCGTTTCCATCAGTTCGATGAAACGCAGCTGGATAGGGCGATGCTGGATCCAGTTCAGAAAGGTGTCGAGCTGGTGATGATTAACATCACGCATCAGCACGGTATTGACTTTGACCTTCTCAAAACCGGCCTCAAATGCAGCATCAATCCCCGCCATGACCTGGTTGAATTTATCCTGCCCGGTAATAGCGTGAAACTGGCGGGCGTCCAGACTGTCGACACTGACGTTAATGCCAGTAAGTCCCGCATCGCGCCAGTTCGCCACATCGCGTTCCAGACGGTAACCATTGGTGGTGACCGCAATCTGGCGGATAGCGTCGTTTTCCCGCACAGCGGCGATGATATCGGTAAAGTCGCGGCGTAAAGACGGCTCACCGCCTGTCAGGCGCACTTTTTCGGTGCCCAGACTGGCGAAGGCGCGCGTAACCCGGCGAATTTCATCGACGGTAAGAAAGCCTTTATTGGTGACGCCGCTCGGTTTGTAGCCATCCGGCAGGCAGTAGGTGCAACGAAAGTTACACACATCGGTAATCGACAGGCGCAAGTAGTAAAACTTACGCGCAAATGCATCAGTCAGTTGTGAAGCCATGTACACCTTTCCAGATACGGGAGGCGAAGTCATTTCTTCCTTCGCCCTGGTGGCAATCTTTACGAGCATTGTCACGGCCAAAGCACCGTATCAGTTGACCCAGGTGCAGAGGCTAGAGTGTTTAGTGGTTATGCCGATACTAGCGTGTAAATGAGATTTTTACCATCCATACTTTCGCTATGTAATCATGTATATAGCGTCATGATCGTGCTATTTCGCTACAGAATAAGGGAAAATGGCGGTTTTACTTTGATATACATCATCAGGGAGGCATAGCGTGCATCGTCCTTTAGAGGTAGAAGAAAATAGTTTGTATCCTCAATATTGGCAGGTTAATTGCTGTTTCCCCGCAATTTGCGCTACTGTAGCGCGGATAATCTGACTCCAGGAAACTATATGCGCAATCGTACGCTGGCTGATCTTGATCGTGTCGTTGCTCTCGGCGGAGGGCATGGACTGGGACGCGTTCTCTCATCACTTTCGTCTTTGGGTTCTCGTTTAACGGGTATCGTCACCACCACCGATAATGGTGGCTCGACGGGGCGTATTCGCCGTTCAGAAGGCGGCATTGCCTGGGGCGATATGCGCAACTGCCTCAACCAGCTGATAACGGAACCGAGCGTCGCCTCCGCGATGTTTGAATACCGTTTTGGTGGCAATGGCGAACTTTCCGGTCATAATCTCGGAAACTTGATGTTAAAGGCGCTGGATCACCTTAGCGTGCGGCCTCTGGAAGCCATCAATTTAATTCGTAATCTGCTGAAAGTGGATACGCATTTGATTCCAATGTCAGAGCATCCTGTTGATCTGATGGCGATTGACGATCAGGGGCATGAAGTTTACGGCGAGGTCAATATCGACCAGTTAACTACGCCGATTCAAGAGTTATTGTTAACGCCTAATGTACCCGCAACGCGTGAGGCGGTTCACGCTATCAATGAAGCGGATCTCATCATTATTGGGCCTGGCAGTTTTTATACCAGCCTGATGCCAATTCTGCTGCTGAAGGAAATCGCCCAGGCATTACGCCGCACGCCAGCGCCGATGGTTTATATCGGCAATCTGGGGCGTGAGTTGAGTTTACCTGCGGCTAATTTGAAGCTGGAAAGCAAGCTGGCAATTATGGAGCAGTATGTTGGTAAAAAGGTCATTGATGCGGTCATCGTCGGGCCAAAAGTGGATGTCTCGGCGGTGAAAGAGCGGATTGTGATCCAGGAGGTACTGGAGGCCAGCGATATTCCGTATCGTCATGACCGCCAGTTGTTACATAACGCGCTGGAAAAGGCGTTACAGGCTTTAGGTTAACGGAAATCCGAAGGAAAATTCCGGCTTCCTATTGAAGACAAAGTGCGCGTTGTTTATGCCGGATGCGGCGTGAACGCCTTATCCGGCCTACAAACCGCGCAAATTCAATATATTGCGGAGAAAATGTAGGCCTGATAAGCGTAGCGCATCAGGCTGTTTTCCGTTTGTCATCAGTCTTCTTCGCTATCCTGTTACGATGCCGCGATAAACAGCTCACGCAGCTGATGCAACTGGTCACGAATTTGCGCCGCTTCTTCGAACTCCAGATTCTGCGCGTGTTGCATCATCAACCCTTCCAGCTCATGGATTTTCTGCTGCAACGCTTTAGGCGACATATCCATCGGCACATTATCCGGCTCAACAATCGGTCGCGATTTTCCTCTGCCCTTCGCTTTGGTTTTAGCAATGTTCTGCCCCAACGCCAGGATATCGACCACTTTCTTGTTCAAGCCTTGCGGCGTAATGCCGTGTTCCTCGTTGTACTTCTGCTGTTTCTCGCGGCGACGTTCGGTTTCGCCAATCGCTTTCGCCATTGATGGGGTGATCTTATCGCCGTAGAGAATCGCTTTACCGTTAACGTTACGTGCCGCACGACCAATGGTCTGGATCAACGAACGTTCGGAACGCAGGAAGCCTTCTTTGTCAGCGTCGAGGATCGCCACCAGCGAAACTTCCGGCATATCCAGACCTTCACGCAGTAAGTTGATCCCTACCAATACGTCGAACTCACCCAGACGCAAGTCGCGGATAATCTCCATACGCTCGACGGTGTCGATATCTGAGTGAAGATAACGCACGCGCTCACCGTGTTCTTCGAGATATTCGGTAAGATCTTCCGCCATTCGCTTGGTCAGTGTGGTGACCAGTACGCGTTCGTTAATTGCCGCTCGCTGACGAATCTCCGAAAGAAGATCATCAACCTGTGTCGCCACCGGCCGCACTTCGATAATCGGGTCAAGCAATCCGGTTGGACGCACCACCTGATCCACCACATCGCCGCCGGATTTTTCCAGCTCGTAATTACCCGGCGTCGCCGAAACATAGATGGTTTGCGGCGCTAATGCTTCGAACTCTTCAAACTTAAGCGGACGGTTATCCAGCGCTGATGGCAGGCGGAAGCCGTACTCCACCAGTGTCTCTTTACGCGCCCGGTCACCGCGATACATGCCGCCAATTTGTGGAATGGTGACGTGAGATTCATCGACCACCAGCAGCCCATCAGCAGGGAGGTAATCAAACAGCGTCGGCGGTGGCTCACCCGGTCCACGACCGGAGAGGAAGCGCGAGTAGTTTTCAATCCCCGAACAGTAGCCCAGCTCGTTCATCATCTCCAGATCAAACTGGGTACGCTGGGTCAGCCGCTGCTCTTCCAGCAGTTTGTTGTTTTCCAACAGCACTTTGCGTCTGGCGGCCAGCTCTTCTTTGATCTCCTCCATCGCCTGTACGATGCGCTCGCGCGGTGTGACGTAGTGCGTTTTCGGGTAGATGGTAAAACGTGGAATAGTGGAAACAATCTGCCCGGTCAGCGGGTCAAATAACGACAATCGTTCCACTTCCTCGTCAAACAGTTCCACGCGAAGTGCAATGTCATCCGATTCTGCCGGGAAGATATCTATCACCTCGCCACGAACGCGGAAAGTACCACGCTGGAATGCTTGATCATTACGAGCGTATTGCAGCTCCGCCAGTCGGCGCAGAATCGCGCGCTGATCGATAATCATACCGACCGTGAGATGGAGCATCATCTTGAGATATAAATCAGGATCGCCCAGACCATAAATCGCGGAAACAGACGCCACCACAACCACATCACGCCGCTCCAGCATCGCTTTGGTGGCGGACAAACGCATCTGCTCAATATGTTCGTTAACCGAGGCATCTTTCTCAATGAAAGTGTCGGAACTCGGTACATAGGCTTCCGGCTGATAGTAGTCGTAGTAGGAAACGAAATATTCCACCGCGTTTTCCGGGAAGAACTCTTTCATTTCGCCATACAGCTGGGCCGCCAGCGTTTTGTTGGGCGCAAGTACCATGGTTGGGCGCTGAAGGTCAGCAATGACATTGGCAATGGTGAATGTTTTCCCGGAGCCAGTCACGCCAAGTAACGTCTGGTGCGCCAGGCCATCTTCCAGCCCCTCTTCGAGACGTCGAATCGCCTCTGGCTGATCGCCAGAAGGTTTAAAAGCGGAATTCAGTTTGAACGGTTTACTCATGAGTCGCTACCTGAAGGAGTTGGGCGGGCAGGTATGTAATTTTACTCGTCGTACTTAATTATGCCAACAAATTATACTGGATAAAAAAACAGTTCATCACCATAATATTTCTGTTACAGCGTAAACTCCGCTGTCAATCATGAGCAAAATTTACTCTGTGGCGAGATAAAACTCCGGCCTTACCGGGTTATCCCCAAAACAACGGCTTTTTTAACATTTGTCAAGATGAGTGATGACAGTTTTATGGCAAGAGATGCCTGTTCAGTGACTGCCATTGCATTTATCTAACCAGTTAAAAAATAAAAGATATTTCTTTGAGCCGTCTTTAACGCCAATTCGCGTGCAAGCCGCGTATTCTCTCGCTTGCCTCGTGTTTTCTAACTCTAATACACATGGTTATCCACAGGAATAGTGGATAACTGTCTCCAGCCCCTATCCCCCGCTGCCTGGGCAATTCCCACATTCGCCGCATGAGGCGGAAGTAAAATTTTTTTCGTGATTATTTTAGAATTTAATTGGTTAAATTGCAGTCAATCGAAGACGCGATCTCGCTCGCAATTTAACCAAATACAGGATAGCTACAACAAGGCAAGGTTTATGTACTTTCCGGTTGCCGCATTTTCTGGATTTTCTGCAAGCCAGGGGATCTCTCCCAGCAGCGGCGCGGGAATCATGCGGGTGAGCGTGGTCATATATTCAGCGTGACGTTTTCCCGGAGGCGTAACATCGTTCGCCACCCAACCCGCCAGAGTCAGTCCGGCGTGTTGTATTGCCTGCGCAGTCAACATCGCGTGATTAATACAGCCGAGTTTCACACCAACTACCAGTATCACCGGCAGTTGTTCCTGTGTTACCCAATCTGCAAAAGTGAAAGTGTCAGAAAGCGGCGTAAACCAGCCGCCAGCACCTTCCACTAACACCCAGTCAGCCTGTTGTTCAAGCGCGCGTAATCCGGCGCTCATTACCAATGATTCTATCGGCCTGCCCTCTTGCGCGCTGATGATGTGCGGCGAGGTGGGTTCTGCGAAGGTGTAAGGATTTACCGTTGCGTAATCCAGCTGCAGGCTGCTGTTGTGCTGTAACGCCAGCGCGTCACTATTACGTAAGCCTTCCGGGGTCTTTTCGCTGCCAGAGGCGACCGGTTTATAACCTGCCGTCCGATAACCTACTGCCTTCGCGGCTTGTAAAAGTGCACAACTGGCGACGGTTTTCCCCACTTCGGTATCCGTTCCGGTGACAAAATAACGTTTACTCACGAGCAATCACTCCCAAAAAAAGATGATACGTCAGAGGATATCGCCCCTGTTGTTGCGGCCAGGCCAGTTGCAATCGCTGCAATTGCGAACGCGTTAATATTCGCGGGTCGCGCCCTTCATGAAGATGCGTAGCACCGATGCCTTTCAGCGAACGCATGGCACTGAGCGCATCATCAAACCATAGTGTGATGGGCTGAATATGATGTTGATAATGCACGCCGTTCAGCGACTGTTCGATTTCATCTGGCGGTAAAAAGCGATTAGCATGCGGACGCTCGTCCACCGCCTGCCACGCCTGATGCAGTTCGGGTAACGATCCCTGCACCAGCGTGGTAAACGCCACCACGCCTCCGGGGCGCACCACCCGATACAGCTCGCGGAGTGCCGTGGATAAATTACCGCACCACTGCACTGCGAGATTGCTCCATGCAAGATCGAACGTCGTAGTCGCTAACGGCAGGGATTCGATATCTCCCGCCAGATAATGGTCTGCGGCATCCTTCTGGCGTGCCTGAACAAGCATTGGCGGCGAGAGATCTAAGGCCGTCACCTGCGCGTGACGTTCCCGCCAGTGGCGGCTCATCCAGCCAGGTCCACAACCCGCGTCCAGTACGTGGGTGTATTTACGCTGTGGGAGCATTGCCAGTAAGACGTCAGCACTCTGGCGCTGTAGATCTGCGTGTTGCTCATAGAGTGCGGCTGCCCGACCAAATGCCGCTGCAATGGCTTGTTTATTAACCGTTGCCATGCAGCACCTCCAGCAGACGGTCGATATCCTGCATTTCATGCGCTGCGGTTAGCGTTAAGCGCAGTCGCGCAGTACCAGCGGGTACGGTTGGCGGGCGAATCGCCGTGACCCAGCAGCCTTGCTGGCGCAGTTTTTCTGCCAGTTGTAACGCACGGCTGTTATCACCGACGATCAATGGCTGGATGGCGCTGCATGAATCAGCCAGCGTAAACGGCAAATCCTGTACTCCGGCACGAAAACGCGCAATGAGTGACACCAGTTTTTCGCGCCGTGCATCCCCCTCATCACGGCGAATGACCGCCAGTGACGCACGTAATGCCTGCGCCTGAGCGGGCGGCATACTGGTGCTGTAGATAAGGTGGCGGGCGAATTGCAGCAGATAATCCGCCACCGTACTGGAGCAAAGCACCGCAGCCCCACTGACGCCAAATCCTTTGCCAAAAGTCACCACCAGCAATTCTGGTTTTACCTTTTGCAGCCAGCAGCTGCCGCGCCCCTGCTCCCCGATAACGCCCGTGCCGTGGGCATCATCGACCATCAACCAGCCATTGTGCTGTTGCGTTACCTGCTGGATTTCCGCCAGTGGCGCAATATCGCCGTCCATGCTGAACACGCCTTCTGTCACCACCAGTTGCTGCCCCGGACAGGGGGAAGCAAGCAGTCGCGCCAGATGAGTGACATCGTTATGAACAAAACGGCGAAGCTGCGACGGGCTTAAACTGGCAGCCTCCAGCAATGAGGCATGGCTAAGCCGGTCAGCGACAATGCGGTCCTCTTTTGCCATCATCGCGGCAATGACCGCCTGATTAGCGGCAAAACCAGAGATAAATAGCAGTGCCCGCGAATAGCCCAGCCACTCGGCCAGTTCTTCTTCCAGCGCCTGATGCGCAACGCTATAACCGCTGACGTGACCGGAACCGCCGCTACCGACGCCAAATTGCTCCGCACCCTGCTGCCAGGCACGGATAATTTGCGGATGATGGCTTAAACCTAAATAATCGTTACTGGAAAAGTTCAGATACTGGCGATCATCCGCCACCAGCCAGCGTCCGGCTCCTTGCGCCACTGGATAACGGCGACGCAGGGCATCGGCAGCACGCCGCGCATCGAGCGCCGCGTTGATTTTCTCCTGCCAGCTCATAATGCTGCCGCGTTGTAATATTCGTCGGTGTCCGGGGTCATCAGCGCCTGTTCAAGACGTTGCTGTTGTTCGTTATCCCCTGCCAGCACGGCAGTTTGCTGCGGATTTAGCCCCAGTTTGCGGAACAGTTGCAGGTCTTTATCTTCTTCCGGATTCGGCGTGGTCAGCAGTTTGCAACCGTAGAAAATCGAGTTTGCGCCTGCCATAAAGCACATCGCCTGAGTCTGTTCGTTCATCTGCTCGCGTCCGGCAGAAAGGCGCACGTAAGAGGTTGGCATCATGATCCGCGCGACCGCAATGGTGCGAATAAAATCAAAGGCATCGACATCATCGTTATCGGCAAGCGGCGTGCCTTTCACCTTCACCAGCATGTTGATTGGCACGCTTTCCGGCGGCGTCGGCAGGTTTGCCAGTTGCAGCAATAATCCGGCGCGATCTTTTACCGTTTCGCCTAAGCCCACAATGCCGCCAGAACAGACTTTGATCCCGGCATCGCGCACTTTTTCCAACGTATCGAGGCGTTCCTGATAAGTGCGGGTGGTGATGATATTGCCGTAAAACTCCGGCGAGGTGTCGAGGTTGTGGTTGTAGTAATCCAGCCCGGCGTTCGCGAGGCGCTGCGCCTGAGATTCACTCAACGTGCCCAGCGTCATACACGCCTCCAGCCCCATCGCTTTTACCCCCTGCACCATTTGTTCCAGGTACGGCATATCGCGTTCGTGGGGATTCTTCCACGCCGCGCCCATACAGAAACGCGTCGATCCCGCAGCTTTCGCTTTGCGCGCCGACTCCAGCACCTGTTCAACTTCCATCAACCGCTCGGCTTCCAGCCCGGTTTTGTAGCGCGAGCTTTGCGGGCAGTATTTGCAATCTTCCGGACAAGCTCCGGTCTTAATCGACAGCAAAGTGCTGACCTGCACCTGACGAGGATCGAAATGCTGTCGATGCACCTGCTGCGCTTCAAACAGCAGATCCAGCAACGGTTTTTCAAATAATTCTGTGACTTGCGACAATGTCCAGCGTGGGCGGTGAGCCATGGGGCTTCTCCAAAACGTGTTTTTTGTTGTTAATTCGGTGTAGACTTGTAAACCTAAATCTTTTCAATTTGGTTTACAAGTCGATTATGACAACGGACGATCTTGCCTTTGACCAACGCCATATCTGGCACCCATACACATCCATGACCTCCCCTCTGCCGGTTTATCCGGTCGCGAGCGCCGAAGGTTGCGAGCTAATTTTGTCTGACGGCAGACGCCTGGTTGACGGTATGTCGTCCTGGTGGGCGGCGATCCACGGCTATAATCACCCGCAGCTTAATGCGGCGATGAAGTCGCAAATTGATGCTATGTCGCATGTGATGTTTGGCGGTATCACCCATGCGCCCGCCATCGAGCTATGCCGCAAACTGGTGGCAATGACGCCGCAACCGCTGGAATGCGTTTTTCTCGCGGACTCCGGCTCCGTAGCGGTGGAAGTGGCGATGAAAATGGCGTTGCAGTACTGGCAGGCCAAAGGCGAAGCGCGCCAGCGTTTTCTGACCTTCCGCAATGGTTATCATGGCGATACCTTTGGCGCGATGTCGGTGTGCGATCCGGACAACTCAATGCACAGCCTGTGGAAAGGCTATCTGCCAGAAAACTTGTTTGCTCCCGCCCCGCAAAGCCGCATGGATGGTGAATGGGATGAACGTGATATGGTTGGCTTTGCCCGCCTGATGGCGGCGCATCGTCATGAAATCGCGGCGGTGATCATTGAACCGATTGTCCAGGGCGCAGGCGGGATGCGCATGTACCATCCGGAATGGTTAAAACGAATCCGCAAAATGTGCGATCGCGAAGGTATCTTGCTGATTGCCGACGAGATCGCCACCGGATTTGGTCGTACCGGCAAACTGTTTGCCTGTGAACATGCAGAAATCGCGCCCGACATTTTGTGCCTCGGTAAAGCCTTAACCGGCGGCACAATGACCCTTTCCGCCACGCTCACCACGCGCGAGGTTGCGGAAACCATCAGTAACGGCGAAGCCGGTTGCTTTATGCATGGGCCAACTTTTATGGGCAATCCGCTGGCCTGCGCGGCAGCAAACGCCAGCCTGGCGATTCTCGAATCTGGCGACTGGCAGCAACAGGTGGCGGCTATTGAAGTACAGCTGCGCGAGCAACTTGCCCCCGCCCGTGATGCCGAAATGGTTGCCGATGTGCGCGTGCTGGGGGCAATCGGCGTAGTCGAAACCACTCATCCGGTGAATATGGCGGCGCTGCAAAAATTCTTTGTCGAACAGGGTGTCTGGATCCGGCCTTTTGGCAAACTGATTTACCTGATGCCGCCCTATATTATTCTCCCGCAACAGTTGCAGCGTCTGACCGCAGCGGTTAACCGCGCGGTACAGGATGAAACATTTTTTTGCCAATAACGAGAAGTCCGCGTGAGGGTTTCTGGCTACACTTTCTGCAAACAAGAAAGGAGGGTTCATGAAACTCATCAGTAACGATCTGCGCGATGGCGATAAATTGCCGCATCGTCATGTCTTTAACGGCATGGGTTACGATGGCGATAATATTTCACCGCATCTGGCGTGGGATGATGTTCCTGCGGGAACGAAAAGTTTTGTTGTCACCTGCTACGACCCGGATGCGCCAACCGGCTCCGGCTGGTGGCACTGGGTAGTTGTTAACTTACCCGCTGATACCCGCGTATTACCGCAAGGGTTTGGCTCTGGTCTGGTAGCAATGCCAGACGGCGTTTTGCAGACGCGTACCGACTTTGGTAAAACCGGGTACGATGGCGCAGCACCGCCGAAAGGCGAAACTCATCGCTACATTTTTACCGTTCACGCGCTGGATATAGAACGTATTGATGTCGATGAAGGTGCCAGCGGCGCGATGGTCGGGTTTAACGTTCATTTCCACTCTCTGGCAAGCGCCTCGATTACTGCGATGTTTAGTTAATCACTCTGCCAGATGGCGCAATGCCATCTGGTATCACTTAAAGGTATTAAAAACAACTTTTTGTCTTTTTACCTTCCCGTTTCGCTCAAGTTAGTATAAAAAAGCAGGCTTCAACGGATTCATTTTTCTATTTCATAGCCCGGAGCAACCTGTGAACACATTTTCAGTTTCCCGTCTGGCGCTGGCATTGGCTTTTGGCGTGACGCTGACCGCCTGTAGCTCAACCCCGCCCGATCAACGTCCTTCTGATCAAACCGCGCCTGGTACCTCTTCTCGCCCGATTCTGTCGGCAAAAGAAGCGCAGAATTTCGATGCTCAACACTATTTTGCATCCCTGACACCAGGTGCTGCAGCGTGGAATCCTTCCCCGATTACCCTGCCTGCGCAACCTGACTTTGTTGTCGGCCCGGCGGGCACTCAAGGTGTAACGCATACCACGATTCAGGCGGCGGTAGATGCGGCAATTATCAAGCGTACCAACAAGCGCCAGTATATTGCCGTGATGCCTGGTGAGTATCAGGGAACGGTATATGTCCCTGCCGCTCCGGGTGGAATTACTCTGTACGGTACAGGTGAAAAACCGATTGATGTGAAGATTGGGCTTTCCCTTGATGGTGGCATGAGCCCTGCCGACTGGCGTCACGACGTCAACCCGCGCGGCAAATATATGCCAGGTAAACCAGCGTGGTATATGTACGATAGCTGCCAGAGCAAACGCAGCGACAGTATCGGTGTTCTCTGCTCTGCGGTCTTCTGGTCACAAAACAATGGCCTGCAACTGCAAAATCTGACCATCGAAAACACGCTGGGCGATAGCGTAGATGCAGGTAACCATCCGGCGGTGGCACTGCGTACTGATGGTGACCAGGTACAGATTAACAACGTTAACATTCTCGGTCGTCAGAACACCTTCTTTGTCACCAACAGCGGTGTGCAGAACCGTCTGGAAACCAACCGTCAGCCGCGTACGCTGGTGACCAACAGCTACATTGAAGGGGATGTGGATATCGTTTCTGGTCGCGGCGCAGTGGTGTTCGATAACACCGAATTCCGCGTGGTGAACTCACGTACTCAGCAAGAAGCGTATGTGTTTGCACCGGCTACGCTGTCCAACATTTACTACGGTTTCCTCGCCGTAAACAGCCGTTTCAATGCTTTCGGTGATGGTGTGGCGCAACTGGGCCGCTCGCTGGATGTTGATGCCAATACCAACGGTCAGGTGGTGATCCGTGATAGCGCCATCAACGAAGGTTTTAACACGGCTAAACCGTGGGCCGATGCGGTGATCTCTAATCGTCCGTTTGCGGGTAATACCGGCAGCGTAGATGATAACGACGAAATACAGCGCAATCTGAATGACACTAACTACAACCGCATGTGGGAATACAATAACCGCGGCGTGGGTAGTAAAGTGGTTGCAGAGGCGAAGAAGTAAGAGCAATTAACTATTTGCCGGATGCGGCGTAAACGCCTTATCCGGCCTACGGTTCGATGCGATTTGTAGGTCGGATAAGATGCGCAAGCATCGCATCCGACAATAAGTGCCGGATGCTGCGAAAATGCCTTATCTGGCCTACAGATTCGATGCGATTCGTAGGTCGGATAAGATGCGCAAGCATCGCATCCGACAATAAGTGCCGAATGCGACCTACATTCACATGGCGCTTTTTACATCTGACGGTTTTTATTGAAGTTAATCAAACTACCCGCCTTGATAATCTCGCGCTCTTCAGCAGTCAGACTTTCCATATAGAGCGTAATTTCCGTTACCGGCGCATCTTCATGGATCACATAACCTTTAAACGTCGTACCCGGATTATCCAGCGCCGCTTTAATGCCAGGGATGTAAATGTAATCCCCCACTTCAAAGGTTGGCACTTCCGCCATCTGCAGCGGTAACATCCCCCAGTTGATGACGTTAGAACGGTAGCGTTTAGTCGCGTACTCTTCGGCAATATTCGCCAGACCGCCAATCACACGCTGGCAGCTCGCCGCCTGTTCACGCGCAGAACCATCGCCTGGTTTCACCGCATATACCATGCTGCCAATTTCAGTTTGCAGCGGATCAATATGCTCCTGACCAGCAATCTGCTTAATGCGCGCAAACACCTCTGTCAGCTCGCTGACATTCCCCGCCAGACGCTGATTTTCCAGCTCAGCAGTCGCTTTACTTCTGCCAACATAACCGGGATCGCGGCGTGACAGGGTAAACTCCGCCAGACCAATCGGATTTGAACGATAAGAAGAGGTTTCACCGGAAGGAATCAGTTCGTCGGTGGTGGTCACTTCGTCGAGGATCTTCGAGCACACTTTCAGGACGATATTGTCAGTCAGCGCACCCAATTCCGGCCAGTCTTTAATGTTCGGTCCGTAAATCAGCGGTTGCTGAGTTGCCCCTTTCACAAAGCCCTGATAAACACGGTTTTTATACGGCGTTACATCGAAGGCGTACTCCGGCACGTTGTCCCAGCAATCAAGTTCGCTGGCAGAGGTTAAATAGCCACCGTTTGCCGCAGTCGCAGCGATAGAACGAGCGTCCATCAACGCCACCGCTGACATCTGCCCATTAGCTGGCTTAGAGCCTTCGCGGTTCGGGAAGTTACGCGTGGTGTGGCGAATACTCAAACCGTTGTTGATTGGCGTATCGCCCGCGCCAAAGCATGGGCCGCAGAACGCGGTTCTGATGATTGCCCCTGCGCCAATCAAATCTGCTACCACACCTTTTTTGGCGAGATCCATAAACACCGGCTGTGATGACGGGTAAACTGCCAGCGAGAAGGTGTCATTGCCACAGGATTGACCGCGCAGTGCATTCGCCGCCGCGATGACGTTTTCGTAGTTACCGCCAGAACAGCCCGCGATAATCCCCTGCTGCACTTTCAGGCGACCATTTTCCACTTTATCCAGCAGCGAGAGTTTGGCTTTACCGTGCGCCACGCGTTCGGACTCAATTTCAATCTCACGCAGAATGTCGGTCAGGTTCTGGTTCAGTGTGTCGATTTCATACACGTTGCTCGGGTGGAACGGCAGCGCAATCATTGGTTTGATGGCGCTTAAATCAACGCTGATGCAGCCATCGTAGTACGCCATCGGTTGAGGGTTAAGCTGGCAGTAATCCTGGCCGCGACCGTGCAGCGCCAGCCAGTTATGCACTTCTTCATCAGTTTGCCAGACGGAGCTTAAACAGGTGGTTTCCGTGGTCATCACGTCAACGCTGTTACGGAAATCGGTAGAGAGCGCGCTAACGCCCGGTCCAACGAACTCCATGACTTTGTTTTTGACGTAACCGTTTTTGAACACCGCGCCAATGATAGCCAGCGCCACATCCTGTGGCCCCACATACGGCGCAGGTTTTCCGGTCAGATGCACCGCAACCACGCCCGGATAGTCGATATCCCAGGTGTCATTAAGCAGCTGTTTTACCAACTCACCGCCACCCTCACCGACTGCCATTGTCCCTAATGCACCGTAACGGGTGTGGCTGTCTGACCCGAGGATCATTTTGCCGCCGCCTGCCATCATCTCACGCATATATTGATGGATGACCGCAATGTGCGGAGGCACAAAAATACCGCCATAACGCTGGGCCGCCGATAAACCAAAAACATGGTCATCACCGTTAATGGTGCCGCCGACGGCGCAGAGTGAGTTATGGCAGTTGGTCAGCACATACGGCAGCGGGAAACGTTCCATTCCGGACGCTTTAGCGGTCTGTACAATACCAACAAAGGTAATATCGTGAGAGGCTAATGAATCAAACTTAATTTTAAGTTTATCCATATTTCCGGACGTATTATGAGAAGAGAGAATAGACCAGGCAATAGTGCCTTTTTTGGCTTCTTCTTTTTTAATTTCGCCGGTGAAATGTTCTTCGGCAATTATTTCGTTATTACTGGCGAGAAACACGCCTTTTTCAGATAACTTGATCATCAAATGCTCCAGATATCTGCGCACCGTGAAGTGCGCAGAAAGATAATAAATGGATATACTCTAAATAATTCGAGTTGCAGGAAGGCGACAAGTGAGTGAATCCCCAGGAGCTTACATAAGTAAGTGACTGGGGTGAGCGAACGCAAACGCAGCACATGCAACTTGAAGTATGACGAGTATATTTACAGCATGTTCCAGCCGATCAGCATATTCCACCACCACACGCCGAGGGTGATATGCACCAGGAAGGTTAATATCGTCAGTACCGCACCGACCAACCACCAGGATTTAATATCGTTGTAACCCACGCCAAAGATGACCGGACCTGCCGCGCCGCCATAGTGAGTAACCATGCCGCCATAGGAGTTGGAGAACAACAGTGCCAGCGCGGTTAACATTAACGGTGCGCCGGAGACGTTCGCCAGCATGGCAAATACCGGTAACATAGCAACGATATAGGCACTACCGGAAGCGAAGAAATAACGCACGATAATGCTGAGGAAAATAATAACGAAGAAAGCAACGTTACCGTGACCATCAAATGCCAGGTTATTTTTAAAGACTTCAGCTAACCATTCGAAGAATTTAACTTTCGATAATAAGGAGCTTAATCCGATAATACCGCCGTACCAGATTAAGGTATTCCAGCCGCCTTTATTTTTAACCACGTCTTCCCAGGTAACGATACCCAGCAGCAGCATGGTCGCCATAACAACGATTGCCACGGTGGATTCATCAACCCCCAGAGACTTACTGAAAATCCAGCCCAGCAGCGCCAGCACAAAGACACCGAGCAGCATTTTTTCGCGGATTTTCATCGGTCCCAGTTCGGCAAGGCCCGCTTTAGCGATGGTTTTATTATCCACCTTCTTAATTTCTGGCGGATACATGGTATAAATCACCAGTGGGGTGACCAGCAGCATAATGATGCCCGGCAATCCGGCGGCCAGTGCCCATCCACCCCAGCTAATTTGCAGGTGCAGAATGTCGTTGATCATTTTCAGCGCCAGAATGTTCCCCGCCATTGCGGTAAAGAACATATAGCTGGTGGTTTTGGTGACCATGTAAATGGACATCATCAGGTAATGTCCGACACGACGCGGACTTTTTTCCGGTTCGGACCCCAAAGCCACCGCCACGCTGTTGATGATCGGTAACACAATGCCGCCCGCACGCGCGGTGTTAGACGGTGTTGCCGGAGCCAGTACCAGATCGAGGAATACCGTAACGTAACCCAGACCCAGCGTGGTGTTACCGATTTTACCAATCAGCAGATAGGCAATACGTTTACCTAAACCGGTGGTCACAAATGCGGCGCTTAAGGTAAACGCCGAGAACACCAGCCAGGTAGTACCTGAAGAGTAACCGCTTAATACGGCGGTGGTCTTAAACGCACCGTCGGATAAGTTACCGACCACCACCATGGAGGCAGCAACGGCAATTAACAGTACGACAGGTTCCGGGAAAGGCTTGATAACCAGCCCCACAATGGCCGCCAGGTAAATACCAAAAAGCACCCACGCCAGTTCGCTTAATCCTGCCGGAGCTGGCATAAAACCAATAATACATGGGATCGCTAATATCAGAATTAGCTTCCATAACGATTTCTTATTCATTTAAAATCCTGTTCTTTCTGTATGACTCATACAGAAGTCCTTTATTGATTGTCCTTATCCTGACAACGAATTTTTTCAGGGAAGATAAACTTCACCGGAAAATATTTTTCTGGTCGTCCGAATAACAGATGCGCGTAACGTCGTGGCATCCTGACCTTCATTACTTAAATGAACGTCGAGCGCACCACTGGGGTGTTCAATATTGATATTGCCGTATCCTACAGAAGGGACGATTTGTCGGGTGACGGTGCCTTCCAATGCACAACTACTGGAAATAGCAATAGCACCGGTTATCGCCAACGCGCGATGGCAAGAATGCGGCATAAAATAACGCACATTAATTGCCCCGCCTTTCTGCGCTGGAGAAATAAGCACAGGTTTAGGGATAACCATATTACTGACATCACCTAAGCCCATTGCTTTACCCGCTTGTAGACGGATAGATTCAATGCGGGCTAATAATGCTTTGTCGGCATCCAGTTCCGCCGGTAATTCATAACCTGTTTTTCCCAGATATTCAGCCGGAATAATGACGACTGGCATCGCCATATCGATACAGGTCACCGGGACATCGTCAAAATAATCAATCTGATTATCAGTCGGGAAAACTTTTCCGGTTTTGGTTCCAGCGGCATTCAGGAAAGTGAGCGCAACCGGTGCGGCAGTACCCGGTACGCCGTCAATTCTGGCACTACCCTCGTACTCGACAACACCATTTGGCGTTTGCACATCAGCTTCGATGAACGTACCCGTATTGACGTTGCGGATACGCACACGGGTGACCGGTGATGTCGCTGCAATCAAACCATTTTCAATGGCGAATGCCCCAACGCCAGAAAGCATATTGCCGCAGTTAGGCGTGGTATCGACACGTTGCTCATGGACGATAACTTGAGCAAACAGATAATCAACATCAGCACGCGGATCGCTGGAACGGCTAATAATGGCGACTTTACTGGTCAGTGGATTACCGCCGCCAATACCGTCAATTTCCAGATCGTTACCGGAACCCATAATTGCCATCAATATTTTATCGCGCTGCGTTTGATCTTCGGGTAAATGTTCCGCTAACAGGAACGCGCCCCTCGAGGTTCCACCTCGCATCATCACGCAGGGTATTTTTTTCATAATAATGCCCTCAATTTAAAAACATAACTTATTGCGATATGGTTACATTAAGGACAAAGCATCTCTAATGACTTTAGCTCAACGATTAATAACATTTTTTCATTAATTTAAGTTGGCTAAATGCAGTTAAAATTTTTAACGACCAGCCACCCAAAATCGTCGCTTCCATTTTCCGGAGTAATAATGAAGCATGAATTATCAAGTATGAAGGCATTTGTCATACTGGCAGAGTCCAGTTCATTTAACAATGCTGCTAAATTACTCAATATTACGCAACCTGCATTAACGCGAAGAATAAAAAAGATGGAGGAAGATTTACATATTCAACTATTTGAGCGTACAACTCGCAAGGTTACGTTAACAAAAGCAGGAAAAAGGTTGCTCCCGGAGGCGCGGGAATTAATAAAGAAATTCGATGAAACGCTTTTTAATATTCGTGATATGAATGCTTATCATCGTGGTATGGTGACGTTAGCGTGTATTCCGACCGCAGTATTTTATTTTTTACCGCTGGCAATCGGTAAATTTAATGAGCTGTATCCCAATATTAAAGTGCGGATTCTGGAACAAGGCACGAATAATTGCATGGAATCGGTGCTGTGTAACGAATCAGACTTTGGCATAAACATGAACAACGTCACAAATTCATCCATTGATTTTACCCCACTGGTCAACGAGCCATTCGTGCTGGCCTGTCGGCGTGACCATCCATTGGCCAAAAAGCAGCTTGTAGAATGGCAGGAGTTAGTGGGTTACAAAATGATTGGCGTACGTTCCTCCAGCGGCAACCGATTGTTGATAGAACAACAGCTAGCCGACAAGCCCTGGAAGCTGGACTGGTTTTACGAAGTGCGTCATCTTTCGACGTCATTAGGACTGGTAGAGGCGGGACTGGGGATTTCGGCGCTTCCTGGTCTGGCAATGCCCCATGCGCCCTATTCTTCGATTATTGGTATTCCACTGGTGGAACCCGTTATACGTCGGACATTGGGGATTATTCGCCGCAAAGATGCCGTGCTTTCTCCGGCAGCAGAACGCTTTTTTGCCTTGCTGATTAATTTGTGGACTGACGATAAAGACAATTTGTGGACCAATATCGTCGAACGCCAGAGACATGCGTTACAGGAGATAGGTTAATACACCGGCGCAGGAGAGACTGCGCCGGTTAAATCAGCGGTTAGTGTGCGTTAACCACCACCCACATTGGTCCCTGCCCGACCGCATAACGGCCTTTTTCATGCAGTAGTCCCTGCTCGCCAACAATTTCGTATACCGAGATGTGGTGAGATTTTTGCCCGGCGGCAATCAGATACTTGCCGCTGTGATCAACATTGAAGCCGCGCGGCTGGGTTTCCGTTGGCTGGAAGCCTTCTTTACTCAACACGCTGCCATCTTCCGAAACGCTGAAAACGGTAATCAGGCTGGCGGTACGGTCGCAGGCGTATAAATGGCGACCATCCGGGGTGATATGAATATCAGCCGCCCAACGGGTGTCGGAGAAGTTTTCCGGCATCATATCCAGCGTCTGGACACATTCGATATTACCGTGCGGATCTTTCAGTTCCCAGACATCCACTGAGCTGTTTAACTCATTGACGCAATACGCATATTGTTCGTTTGGATGGAATACCATATGACGCGGGCCGGCCCCTTCAACGGTGGTCACTTCCGCAGGGTCCTGCGCCACGAGATGACCATCATCGCTGACCGTAAACAGGCAAATGCGATCCTGCTTTAATGCCGGAACCCACAGCGTACGGTTGTCCGGTGAGATATTGGCGGAATGGCAACCGTCCAGCCCCTCGACCACATCGACGACGCCCACTGGCAGGCCATCTTCCAGACGCGTTACGCTCACGTTACCCGCATTGTAAGAACCTACAAAGACAAACTGCCCCTGGTGATCGGTGGAAATATGCGTCGGACTACCCGGCAGCGCAGACTCTGCGGCAAAGGTCAGTGCGCCATCGTCCGGGGCGATACTATACGCCAGGACGCGAAACTCAGGGCGAACACCAACATAGAGATAACGTTTGTCCGGGCTGACCACCATCGGCTGCACCTGCCCCGGCACATCGACAACCTGTGTCAGCGTCAGTGCGCCTTCATGATTCAGGTTCCAGACGTGAATTTGCTGGCTCTCAGGGCTGGCGATATAAACTGTTTGCTTCATGAATGCTCCTTTGCATTTAGCAACTGACTGTAACAGCTAAAATTAGTCGCTTTTGGCGGTGAATGCTGAATTAAAACGCAGAATTTTGTCCGATAGTGGTATCGGTGTACCATTCGCGCAGACGAAAATTCTTAACCTTAATCTGGAATACGCCATGACCACACGCGTGATTGCTCTCGACTTAGACGGCACCTTATTGACCCCGAAAAAGACCCTGCTTCCTTCATCGATAGAAGCCCTGGCCCGCGCTCGCGAAGCAGGCTATCAATTAATCATCGTCACAGGTCGCCATCACGTCGCTATTCATCCTTTTTATCAGGCGCTGGCGCTGGATACACCTGCTATTTGCTGTAATGGCACCTATTTGTATGATTATCATGCAAAAACCGTGCTGGAAGCGGACCCAATGCCCGTTAATAAAGCCCTGCAACTCATTGAGATGCTGAATGAACACCACATTCACGGTCTGATGTATGTGGATGATGCAATGGTCTATGAGCACCCGACCGGGCATGTCATTCGCACGTCTAACTGGGCGCAAACCCTGCCGCCGGAACAGCGTCCGACTTTCACACAAGTCGCTTCTCTGGCTGAAACGGCGCAACAAGTTAACGCCG
Organism: Escherichia sp. SCLE84; assembly: GCF_012584495.1. Classification (NCBI taxonomy): domain Bacteria; kingdom Pseudomonadati; phylum Pseudomonadota; class Gammaproteobacteria; order Enterobacterales; family Enterobacteriaceae; genus Escherichia; species Escherichia sp. SCLE84. The sequence continues at coordinate 1,581,358 of NZ_CP051430.1, forward strand.
TATGGAAGTTCGCCCTGACGCACGATGACCTGCCGCAATTGCAGCATTTTGGTAAGCATGTCGAACATGAACTGGGACTGGAGTGTGAATGGTCCTGGCACGATCAGGTTGATATTGCACGCGGCGGCAACAGCAAAGGTAAACGTTTGACGAAATGGGTTGAGGCGCAAGGCTGGTCGATGGAAAACGTCGTGGCGTTCGGCGATAACTTTAATGATATCAGTATGCTGGAGGCCGCTGGTACAGGCGTGGCGATGGGCAACGCCGATGACGCGGTAAAAGCGCGCGCCAACATTGTGATTGGTGATAACACCACCGACAGCATTGCCCAGTTCATTTATAGCCACCTGATTTAATCAGGCGGTTATCGACACACTTTTAATTTGCGCGTACAGCCACAGGCCAGGTTTGATCACCAGTTCATCCCTGGCCCACGGGCTGATACGCGCCCACAGCGTTTTACCTCCGACTTCCAGTTCCACTTCCACCTGGCCGTTGTCGTCATAACTATTAACAACTTTTGCCCGCAATACGTTACGAATGCTGGTTTGCTGCGGCGGTTGTAAAACCAGAGAAACATCGGAAGCCTGAATGCGGATACGTAGCGCAGCTTGCAGCGGTTCGTCCAGCTTATTGACCCACAAATGCTGATCGCCCAGCGCCAGCGCAGTCATCGCGTAATGCGGATGATGCTCAAGTACCGTCACTTTCAGAATGCTACTTTGTTGCTCTTTCGGCAGCCACGGATTCATCACGCTACTACCCCAGACTTCTTCCAGTGCGCCAAAGGCTTTCACCTGACCGTTTTCCAGTACCATCACTCTGTCTGCCAGATGGAGGATCTCATCCAGCGAATGGCTGACATACAACATCGGGATGTTGATTTCCCGCGTCAGACGTTGCAGATAAGGCAACAGTTCGCGTTTACGCGGAATATCCAGTGACGCCAGCGGTTCATCCAGCAACAGCAATTCTGGTGCCGTCAGCAAAGCCCGCCCAATCGCTACGCGCTGTTTTTCGCCTCCGGACAGGCTGCCTGGTAAACGGTCAAGCAACGGTTCAATGCCTAAAAGCGCCACCAGCTTATCGAACTGATCGACCATGCTTTTCGCCATGCCGTAGCGCAGATTGCCACGCACTTTGTAATGCGGAAACAGCCGCGCATCCTGAAAAACATAGCCAACGCGACGCTTTTCTGGCGTCAGGCAGATACCTTTTTCGGCATCATTTAGTACCCGACCATTGAGGACAATCCTCCCTTTTTGCGGGCGCGTCAGTCCACTGATGGCGTTAATCAGCGAAGTTTTTCCGGCACCGGAGACGCCAAAGATAGCAGTGATGCCATTGGCGGGCAGCGTTTCATTAATGGTCAGGCAATGGTTGCCCAAGGTCTGGGAAAAATTCAGTTCCAGCATGATTAGCGCCCCGCCCGTTCACGGCTGATTCTGGCCAGCCATTCTGAAATCAACAGGGAGATCATCGCCAGCGCAATAGAAATAATGCACAGTCTCGCCGCGCCACTTTCCCCGCCGGGGGTCTGGATCAGGGTATACATGGCAGAAGGAATGGTTCGCGTTTCACCAGGAATGTTCGACACAAAGGTGATGGTTGCACCAAACTCACCGAGAGAACGAGCAAAAGCCAGTACCGTACCAACAATAATTCCCGGTAAGGTCAGCGGTAACGTGATAGTAAAGAAAACGCGCCAGCGCCCGGCCCCCAGTGTTCTTGCGGCCTGTTCGAGTTTGACATCAACCCCTTCCAGCGCCAGACGAATTGCCCGCACCATCAGCGGAAACGACATGACGGCGGCAGCGAGAACCGCGCCGCGCCAGCTAAAGGCGAAGGTAATGCCAAACCAGTCATACAGACGTTCACCGATAAACCCGCGCCGTCCCATCGAAACTAATAATAAGTAACCGACGACCACGGGCGGTAACACCAGCGGTAGATGCAGTACGCTGTCGAGCAGAGCTTTGCCCGGAAACGTGCAACGCACCAGTAACCAGGCAAAAAAGATCCCAAACGGCAGGCTAAACAGCACAGCCAGGGAAGAAACTTTCAGGCTTAATAAAACTGCCTGCCATTCTGGATCGGTCAGTATCATTACTTGGTTGTAAATCCGTAACGTTTAAAGATTTCCGCAGCCTGCGGCCCTTTCAAATAATCATAAAATGCTTTCACTGTCGCATTGTTATGCCCTTCCACAACAGCAACCGGGTATTCCACTTTTTTATGCGAATCTTCCGGGAAGGTGGCGACCACTTTTACCCCTTTGCTGGCAACTGCGTCAGAACCGTAAACTATGCCCAGCGGCGCTTCATTGCGTTCGACCAACGCCAGCGCGCCACGAACATCTTCCGCCGGAGCCAGTTTCGGAGAGAGCGTATCCCATGCGCCCAGTTTTTGCAGTGCTTCTTTTGCATAAATGCCAGCGGGAACATGTTCCGGATCGCCAACCGCCAGACGACCGCCATTCAGCAGCGAAGTCCAGTTGGTTTTGCTGTCGATGGTGAAATCTTTCTGCTCGCTGGCTTTCGGTGCTACAACGACCAGGCTATTGCCGAGCAGTGTCTGACGCGTAGCAGTATCGATCGCTTTTTTATCAACCGCATAATCCATCCATTTCTGATCGGCAGAAATAAACAGATCCGCAGGGGCACCCGCTTCAATCTGACGGGCGAGAGTAGATGACGAAGCGAAAGAAGAAACCACATCCACGCCTTTCTCTTTTTTATACTGCGTAGCAATGTCCTGCATTGCGTTAGTCAGTGATGCGGCGGCGAACACCGTGATTTTCCCTTCATCTGCCAGTGCATTGCCAGCAACAGCGAAAGAGAGTGCCGCCCCGGCAAACAAGTTCAACCATTTACGAGCCATTGGTAACCCCTTAATGTAACGTTATGTAGGCGACAATATAACGACTAACTCGGAATTTTCCCAGCAGTTATTGCTAACCTTTGTGAGGTAGATAAGAAAAAATATCGGCAGGAAAAGCAGGAAGTTGAGAAAAAGAAAATGCCCGACTAAGCGGGCATTCAGGGAATCAATGATTTTGTCCGGGCTGGTCTTTTTTACCAACACCAGAAAAGATGTTGAATACTTCACCAAGACCGTAAATCAGACCCAGGATGATGGCCATCACGACAGGTACCATGATTACGGCGAATACCAGACTTTTTAATAACTCTAACATGGTCAACTCCAGATATAGTCATGAGACTATTCTAACCGCTAAGCACAGAAAAGCACTCCCCTTTTGTGCGGTCAGCTTTGCGTGGCGTTCGTTTTCCGTCACAATAAGACTTTTGCCAGGACATTGTTATGCAGGCCGAAATCCTTCTCACCCTTAAGCTCCAACAAAAATTATTCGCCGACCCGCGCCGGATTTCGCTACTAAAACACATTGCGCTTTCCGGTTCCATTAGCCAGGGAGCGAAAGATGCCGGTATCAGCTATAAAAGCGCCTGGGATGCCATTAACGAGATGAATCAGTTAAGTGAGCATATTCTGGTCGAGCGCGCAACAGGCGGTAAAGGTGGCGGCGGCGCAGTACTGACCCGCTATGGTCAGCGACTGATTCAGCTCTATGACTTACTGGCGCAAATCCAGCAAAAAGCCTTTGATGTGTTAAGTGACGATGACGCCCTGCCGCTGAACAGCCTGCTGGCCGCGATCTCACGTTTTTCACTGCAAACCAGCGCCCGTAACCAGTGGTTCGGCACCATCACCGCCCGCGATCATGATGACGTTCAACAGCATGTTGATGTCTTACTGGCTGACGGAAAAACACGCCTGAAAGTCGCAATTACCGCACAAAGCGGCGCGCGTCTGGGGCTGGATGAAGGCAAAGAAGTGTTGATATTGCTAAAAGCGCCGTGGGTAGGTATTACTCAGGACGAGGCGGTCGCGCAAAACGCTGACAACCAATTACCGGGTATTATTAGTCATATTGAGCGCGGCGCAGAGCAGTGCGAAGTATTAATGGCGCTACCCGACGGGCAAACACTGTGCGCCACAGTGCCGGTAAATGAAGCGACTTCTCTTCAGCAAGGGCAGAATGTCACGGCCTACTTTAATGCCGACAGCGTGATTATCGCCACGCTGTGCTAAGCGTGTTGACAATTTGTTATGAAACACGTATCCCTGTCAGTAATCGCTGCACAAAATGGGATATAAAATGTCATCGTTGCAAATTTTGCAAGGCACGTTTCGTCTTAGCGACACAAAAACGCTGCAATTGCCTCAGCTAACGTTAAACGCGGGTGATAGTTGGGCGTTTGTCGGTTCGAATGGAAGCGGGAAATCGGCCCTGGCCCGCGCGCTGGCGGGGGAACTTCCGCTTTTGAAAGGTGAACGGCAAAGCCAGTTTTCCCACATCACTCGTCTCTCCTTCGAGCAATTGCAAAAACTCGTCAGCGACGAATGGCAGCGGAATAACACCGATATGCTCGGCCCTGGCGAAGATGACACCGGACGCACTACGGCTGAGATCATTCAGGATGAAGTAAAGGATGCACCGCGTTGCATGCAACTGGCGCAGCAGTTCGGTATTACCGCCCTCCTCGACCGACGCTTTAAATACCTTTCCACTGGCGAGACGCGAAAAACCCTGCTGTGTCAGGCGCTGATGTCGGAGCCTGACTTGTTGATTCTTGATGAGCCGTTCGATGGCCTGGATGTTGCCTCACGTCAGCAGCTGGCTGAGCGACTCGCCTCGTTACATCAGTCCGGTATTACTCTGGTACTGGTGCTCAATCGCTTCGATGAGATCCCGGAGTTTGTCCAGTTTGCTGGCGTGCTGGCGGATTGCACGTTAGCGGAAACTGGCGCTAAAGAGGAACTGCTCCAACAAGCACTCGTCGCGCAACTGGCGCATAGTGAACAGCTTGAAGGTGTGCAACTGCCGGAGCCGGATGAACCTTCAGCACGTCACGCCTTACCCGCCAACGAACCGCGCATTGTGCTGAACAATGGCGTGGTTTCTTATAACGATCGCCCCATTCTTAATAACCTTAGCTGGCAGGTGAATCCAGGCGAACACTGGCAAATTGTCGGGCCAAATGGTGCAGGAAAATCGACGTTATTAAGCCTGGTTACTGGCGATCATCCGCAAGGTTACAGCAACGATTTGACGCTTTTCGGACGACGTCGCGGCAGCGGCGAAACCATCTGGGATATCAAAAAGCATATCGGTTACGTCAGCAGTAGTTTGCATCTGGATTACCGGGTCAGCACTACCGTGCGTAATGTGATTCTTTCTGGCTATTTTGATTCGATTGGCATTTATCAGGCCGTTTCGGATCGCCAGCAAAAACTGGTGCAGCAGTGGCTGGATATTCTCGGCATTGATAAACGTACGGCTGACGCTCCGTTCCATAGTCTTTCCTGGGGACAGCAGCGTCTGGCGCTGATCGTCCGCGCACTGGTGAAACATCCGACGTTGCTTATTCTCGATGAACCACTACAGGGGCTTGATCCGCTCAATCGCCAGCTTATCCGCCGTTTTGTTGATGTGCTGATTAGCGAAGGTGAAACGCAATTGTTGTTTGTTTCGCACCACGCTGAAGATGCGCCTGCCTGTATTACCCATCGCCTTGAGTTCGTGCCGGACGGTGGACTCTATCGCTATGTGCTGACAAAAATATATTGAGTCGGTAGTGCTGACCTTGCCGGAGGCGGCCTAAGCGCCCTCTCCGGCCAACGGTTCGACGCATGCAGGCATGAAACCGCTTCTTTTTTCAGATAAAAAGCGCAATCATTCATAAACCCTCTGTTTTATAATCACTTAATCGCGCATAAAAAACGGCTAAATTCTTGTGTAAACGATTCCACTAATTTATTCCATGTCACACTTTTCGCATCTTTGTTATGCTATGGTTATTTCATACCATAAGCCTAATGGAGCGAATTATGAGAGTTCTGGTTACCGGTGGTAGCGGTTACATTGGAAGTCATACCTGCGTGCAATTACTGCAAAACGGTCATGATGTCATCATTCTTGATAACCTCTGTAACAGTAAGCGCAGCGTACTGCCTGTTATCGAGCGTTTAGGCGGCAAACATCCAACGTTTGTTGAAGGCGATATTCGTAACGAAGCGTTGATGACCGAGATACTGCACGATCACGCTATCGACACCGTGATCCACTTCGCCGGGCTGAAAGCCGTCGGCGAATCGGTACAAAAACCGCTGGAATATTACGACAACAATGTCAACGGCACTCTGCGCCTGATTAGCGCCATGCGCGCCGCTAACGTCAAAAACTTTATTTTTAGCTCCTCCGCTACCGTTTATGGCGATCAGCCCAAAATTCCATACGTTGAAAGCTTCCCGACCGGCACACCGCAAAGCCCTTATGGCAAAAGCAAATTGATGGTGGAACAGATCCTCACCGACCTGCAAAAAGCCCAGCCGGACTGGAGCATTGCCCTGCTGCGCTACTTCAACCCGGTTGGCGCGCATCCGTCGGGCGATATGGGCGAAGATCCGCAAGGCATTCCGAATAACCTGATGCCATACATCGCCCAGGTTGCTGTAGGCCGTCGCGACTCGCTGGCGATTTTTGGTAACGATTATCCGACCGAAGATGGTACTGGCGTACGCGATTACATCCACGTAATGGATCTGGCGGACGGTCACGTCGTGGCGATGGAAAAACTGGCGAACAAGCCAGGCGTACACATCTACAACCTCGGTGCTGGCGTAGGCAGCAGCGTGCTGGACGTGGTTAATGCCTTCAGCAAAGCCTGCGGCAAACCGGTTAACTATCATTTTGCACCGCGTCGCGAAGGCGACCTTCCGGCCTACTGGGCGGACGCCAGCAAAGCCGACCGTGAACTGAACTGGCGCGTAACGCGCACACTCGATGAAATGGCGCAGGACACCTGGCACTGGCAGTCACGCCATCCACAGGGATATCCCGATTAAGGAACGACCATGACGCAATTTAATCCCGTTGATCATCCACATCGCCGCTACAACCCGCTCACCGGGCAATGGATTCTGGTTTCACCGCACCGCGCTAAGCGCCCCTGGCAGGGGGCGCAGGAAACGCCAGCCAAACAGGTGTTACCTGCGCACGATCCAGATTGCTTCCTCTGCGCAGGTAATGTGCGGGTGACAGGCGATAAAAACCCCGATTACACCGGGACTTACGTTTTCACTAATGACTTTGCGGCTTTGATGTCTGACACGCCAGATGCGCCAGAAAGTCACGATCCTTTGATGCGTTGCCAGAGCGCGCGCGGCACCAGCCGGGTGATCTGCTTTTCACCGGATCACAGTAAAACGCTGCCAGAGCTCAGCGTTGCAGCATTGACGGAAATCGTCAAAACCTGGCAGGAGCAAACCGCAGAACTGGGGAAAACGTACCCATGGGTGCAGGTTTTTGAAAACAAAGGCGCTGCGATGGGCTGCTCTAACCCGCATCCGCACGGTCAGATTTGGGCAAATAGCTTCCTGCCTAACGAAGCTGAGCGCGAAGACCGCCTGCAAAAAGAATATTTTGCCGAACAGAAATCACCAATGCTGGTGGATTATGTTCAGCGCGAGCTGGCAGACGGTAGCCGTACCGTTGTCGAAACCGAACACTGGTTAGCCGTCGTGCCTTACTGGGCTGCCTGGCCGTTCGAAACGCTACTGCTGCCCAAAGCCCACGTTTTGCGGATCACCGATTTGACCGACGCCCAGCGCAGCGATTTGGCGCTGGCGTTGAAAAAGCTGACCAGTCGTTATGACAACCTCTTCCAGTGCTCCTTCCCCTACTCTATGGGCTGGCACGGCGCACCATTTAATGGCGAAGAGAATCAACACTGGCAGCTGCACGCGCACTTTTATCCGCCTCTGCTGCGCTCCGCCACCGTACGTAAATTTATGGTTGGTTATGAAATGCTGGCAGAGACCCAGCGAGACCTGACCGCAGAACAGGCAGCAGAGCGTTTGCGCGCAGTCAGCGATATCCATTTTCGCGAATCCGGAGTGTAAGAAATGAGTCTGAAAGAAAAAACACAATCTCTGTTTGCCAACGCATTTGGCTACCCTGCCACTCACACCATTCAGGCGCCTGGCCGCGTGAATTTGATTGGTGAACACACCGACTACAACGACGGTTTCGTTCTGCCCTGCGCGATTGATTATCAAACCGTGATCAGCTGTGCGCCACGCGATGACCGTAAAGTTCGCGTAATGGCAGCCGATTATGAAAATCAGCTCGACGAGTTTTCCCTCGATGCGCCCATTGTCGCGCATGAAAACTATCAATGGGCGAACTACGTTCGTGGCGTGGTGAAACATCTGCAACTGCGTAACAACAGCTTCGGCGGCGTGGACATGGTGATCAGCGGCAATGTGCCGCAGGGTGCCGGGTTAAGTTCTTCCGCTTCACTGGAAGTCGCGGTCGGAACCGTATTGCAGCAGCTTTATCATCTGCCGCTGGACGGCGCACAAATCGCGCTTAACGGTCAGGAAGCAGAAAACCAGTTTGTTGGCTGTAACTGCGGGATCATGGATCAGCTAATTTCCGCACTCGGCAAGAAAGATCATGCCTTGCTGATTGACTGCCGCTCACTGGGGACTAAAGCAGTTTCCATGCCGAAAGGTGTGGCTGTCGTCATCATCAACAGTAACTTCAAACGTACCCTGGTTGGCAGCGAATACAACACCCGTCGTGAACAGTGCGAAACCGGTGCGCGTTTCTTCCAGCAGCCAGCTCTGCGCGATGTCACCATTGAAGAGTTCAACGCTGTTGCACATGAGCTGGACCCAATCGTGGCGAAACGCGTGCGGCATATCCTGACTGAAAACGCCCGCACCGTTGAAGCTGCCAGCGCGCTGGAGCAAGGCGACCTGAAACGTATGGGCGAGTTGATGGCGGAATCTCATGCCTCTATGCGCGATGATTTCGAAATCACCGTGCCGCAAATTGACACTCTGGTAGAAATCGTCAAAGCTGTGATTGGCGACAAAGGTGGCGTACGCATGACCGGCGGCGGATTTGGCGGCTGTATCGTCGCGCTGATCCCGGAAGAGCTGGTGCCTGCCGTACAGCAAGCTGTCGCTGAACAATATGAAGCAAAAACAGGTATTAAAGAGACTTTTTACGTTTGTAAACCATCACAAGGAGCAGGACAGTGCTGAACGAAACTCCCGCACTGGCACCCGATGGTCAGCCGTACCGACTGTTAACTTTGCGTAACAACGCAGGGATGGTAGTCACGCTGATGGACTGGGGTGCGACTTTACTTTCAGCTCGTATTCCGCTTTCCGATGGCAGCGTCCGCGAGGCGCTGCTCGGCTGTGCCAGCCCGGAATGCTATCAGGATCAGGCTGCGTTTCTGGGGGCCTCTATTGGTCGTTATGCCAACCGCATCGCCAATAGCCGTTATACCTTTGACGGTGAAACCGTGACGCTTTCGCCAAGTCAGGGCGTTAACCAGCTGCACGGCGGCCCGGAAGGGTTCGACAAACGTCGCTGGCAGATTGTGAACCAGAACGATCGTCAGGTGCTGTTTGCCCTGAGTTCAGATGATGGCGATCAGGGCTTCCCGGGTAATCTCGGCGCGACGGTGCAATATCGTCTGACCGACGATAACCGTATCTCTATTACTTATCGCGCCACAGTTGATAAACCTTGCCCGGTGAATATGACTAATCACGTCTATTTCAATCTTGACGGCGAGCAGTCTGACGTGCGCAATCACAAGTTGCAGATTCTGGCGGACGAATATCTGCCGGTTGATGAAGGCGGCATTCCGCACGACGGCCTGAAATCTGTCGCCGGAACGTCTTTTGATTTCCGTAGCGCCAAAATCATCGCCAGTGAGTTTCTTGCCGACGACGATCAGCGCAAAGTGAAAGGTTACGATCACGCATTCTTGTTACAGGCCAAAGGCGATGGCAAGAAAGTGGCGGCGCATGTCTGGTCAGCAGATGAAAAATTGCAGCTGAAGGTCTACACCACCGCTCCGGCTCTGCAATTCTACTCCGGCAACTTCCTCGGCGGCACGCCATCAAGAGGAACTGAACCTTACGCCGACTGGCAAGGCCTGGCACTGGAAAGCGAGTTTCTGCCGGACAGCCCAAACCACCCTGAATGGCCGCAACCGGACTGCTTCCTGCGTCCTGGCGAAGAGTATTCCAGCCTGACGGAATATCAGTTTATTGCTGAGTAGCACCTGAAGCCCTCGTAATGAGGGCTTTATCCTTATATTGCTCAAATCACCAGCAAACACCGACATATTTGCAACTCAATATTCACAACAACCTTACACTGCGACACTATTTTCGCTATGGTTATGCGTAAGCATTGCTGTTGCTTCGTCACGGCAATATAATGAGAATTATTATCATTAAAAAATGATTTGAGGAGTAAGTATATGGCTGTAACTAAGCTGGTTCTGGTTCGTCATGGCGAAAGTCAGTGGAACAAAGAAAACCGTTTCACCGGTTGGTACGACGTGGATCTGTCTGAGAAAGGCGTAAGCGAAGCAAAAGCAGCAGGTAAGCTGCTGAAAGAGGAAGGTTACAGCTTTGACTTTGCTTACACCTCTGTGCTGAAACGCGCTATCCATACCCTGTGGAATGTGCTGGACGAACTGGATCAGGCATGGCTGCCCGTTGAGAAATCCTGGAAACTGAACGAACGTCACTACGGTGCGTTGCAGGGTCTGAACAAAGCGGAAACTGCTGAAAAGTATGGCGACGAGCAGGTGAAACAGTGGCGTCGTGGTTTTGCAGTGACTCCGCCGGAACTGACTAAAGATGATGAGCGTTATCCGGGTCACGATCCGCGTTACGCGAAACTGAGCGAAAAAGAACTGCCGCTGACGGAAAGCCTGGCGCTGACCATTGACCGCGTGATCCCTTACTGGAATGAAACTATTCTGCCGCGTATGAAGAGCGGTGAGCGCGTGATCATCGCTGCACACGGTAACTCTTTACGTGCGCTGGTGAAATATCTTGATAACATGAGCGAAGAAGAGATTCTTGAGCTTAATATCCCGACTGGCGTGCCGCTGGTGTATGAGTTCGACGAGAATTTCAAACCGCTGAAACGCTATTATCTGGGTAATGCTGACGAGATCGCAGCGAAAGCAGCGGCGGTTGCAAACCAGGGTAAAGCGAAGTAAACGTCATTCGTTTAAAATGAGAAAGCCGACTGCAAGTGAGTCGGCATTTTTGTTGCTAACAATGGAGCACATTGCCTGATGCGACGCTGCGCGACTTATCAGGCCTGTGGTGATTCATCGGATACGCCACTCTGACGGCGCATCCGACAATTAAACCTTACCCGCGACGCGCTTTTACTGCATTCGCCAGTTGACGTAACAGAGCATCGGTATCTTCCCAGCCGATGCAGGCATCGGTGATGCTCTTACCGTAGGCCAGCGGCTCCCCGCTCTCGAGGCTCTGATTGCCTTCCACCAGATGGCTTTCCACCATCACGCCAATAATGGCCTTTTCGCCACCGGCAATCTGCTGGCAAACGTCAGCACAAACATCCATCTGCTTTTTGAATTGTTTGGACGAGTTAGCATGGCTGAAATCGATCATCACCTGTGCTGGCAGGCCTGCTTTGTTCAGCCCTTCTTTCACTTCAGCAACGTGCTTCGCGCTGTAGTTAGGCTCTTTACCGCCGCGCAGAATGATATGGCAATCGCCGTTACCGCTGGTATTCACAATCGCCGAATGCCCCCATTTCGTTACGGACAGGAAGCAGTGCGGCGCACCGGCGGCATTAATGGCATCGATAGCCACTTTAATCGTACCGTCGGTGCCATTTTTGAAGCCGACCGGACAAGAAAGCCCTGATGCCAGTTCGCGGTGCACCTGCGATTCGGTGGTACGTGCGCCAATTGCGCCCCAGCTCATCAGGTCAGCGAGATATTGTGGGGTGATCATATCGAGAAACTCACCTGCCGCTGGCAGACCGCTGTCGTTAATATCAAGCAGCAATTTACGGGCTATACGCAGACCGTCGTTGATCTGGAAGCTATTATCCATATGCGGATCGTTAATCAGCCCTTTCCAGCCCACCGTGGTACGCGGCTTTTCAAAATAGACGCGCATTACGATTTCCAGCTCATCTTTCAGCTCTTCACGCAGCGCCAGCAAGCGAGTGGCATACTCTTTTGCCGCGACAGGATCATGAATTGAGCATGGGCCAATCACAACCAACAGGCGATCATCATTACCTTTCAGGATCTTATGGATCGCTTTTCGGGCATGGGCAACCGTATTCGCGGCATTTTCAGTAGCGGGGAATTTTTCCAGCAATGCGACAGGAGGAAGTAACTCTTTGATTTCTTTGATGCGTAAATCGTCGTTCTGATAATTCATGTCTGTTCCAGTGTTGCCATACTTATCTTAGTGAATGCAATACTTCCAATCTATATCTTCCGTCAGAATGTGTAAACGGGGTTTTACACTATGAACGGATTAATCCTGGAATTAGCAAGAAAAACGCCAGATTGTCGCGAAAAACGAGATCTCTCCTACAATTTCTAACTGTAACTCCTTTGTTTGTTAATTATTTCAAGATTCTCTGCTGCGTTTCATAACCTGGCTGAAATCTTAAACCAATGCCTTATATTCACCTGCAAATGCACTGTTGGAAGAGGTTATCCGACATAACGACCATAACAGGAGCATCCTATGAAAATGACAAAACTGGCCACATTATTTCTGACTGCCACTCTAAGCCTTGCCAGCGGTGCCGCACTGGCTGCCGATAGCGGAGCGCAAACTAATAACGGCCAGGCAAACGCCGCAGCTGATGCGGGCCAGGTAGCCCCTGACGCCCGTGAAAATGTCGCGCCAAATAACGTCGACAATAACGGGGTAAATACCGGTTCTGGTGGCACAATGCTGCATTCGGATGGTTCTTCAATGAACAATGACGGAATGACCAAAGATGAAGAGCACAAGAACACCATGTGCAAAGATGGTCGCTGTCCGGATATCAATAAAAAGGTACAAACCGGTGATGGCATCAATAATGATGTCGATACCAAAACCGACGGTACCACGCAGTAACCCTGCAAAATAGCCAATAATGGGAGAGCGGAGTCTCTCCCTTTTAATTTTTCACTTCTAAAAGCAGTATGATGTCATAAAGTTAAGTGAGAATAATTAAGGGATGACTCGTCATGGCGCACTCACACTCACACACGTCCTCACACCTGCCAGAAGATAATAATGCTCGTCGCTTGTTGTATGCTTTCGGCGTGACTGCCGGGTTTATGCTGGTAGAAGTCGTTGGTGGTTTTCTTTCTGGTTCTCTGGCATTGCTGGCCGATGCGGGTCATATGTTGACCGATACTGCCGCCCTGCTTTTCGCCCTACTCGCCGTGCAATTTTCACGTCGTCCTCCCACCATTCGCCACACTTTCGGTTGGCTAAGACTGACCACGCTCGCGGCGTTTGTGAATGCCATAGCCCTCGTGGTAATTACCATTTTGATTGTCTGGGAGGCGATAGAACGCTTCCGCACGCCGCGTCCGGTCGAGCGCGGCATGATGATGGCAATTGCCGTGGCTGGGTTGCTGGCAAATATACTTTCTTTCTGGTTACTTCATCACGGCAGCGAAGAGAAAAACCTCAACGTACGAGCAGCGGCACTGCATGTGCTCGGGGACCTGCTGGGTTCGGTTGGGGCTATTATTGCCGCGTTGATTATTATCTGGACTGGCTGGACACCTGCTGACCCCATTCTCTCGATACTGGTGTCGCTTCTGGTTCTGCGTAGCGCGTGGCGACTGTTGAAAGATAGCGTGAATGAATTACTTGAAGGTGCACCGGTATCGCTGGATATCGCTGAACTGAAGCGTCGTATGTGCCGGGAAATCCCGGAAGTCCGCAATGTGCACCATGTACATGTATGGATGGTAGGCGAGAAGCCGGTGATGACGTTGCATGTGCAGGTGATCCCGCCACACGATCACGATGCCTTGTTGGATCAGATCCAACACTACCTGATGGATCACTATCAGATTGAGCACGCCACCATTCAGATGGAATATCAACCTTGTCATGGGCCAGACTGCCACCTGAATGAAGGGGTGTCTGGCCATTCACATCATCACCATTAATGGGACAGCGCGCGTGAGCCTCTTTCACGTGCGCTGTTGATCCACATCCGGCTGCCGTTGAGCGCAATAAAGGTCAGGATGATGTACTCCAGAGACATGGCGTAAACGCCCTGAAGTGCAAAAATAACGACGCTAATCACGTTAATAATCACCCACAACAGCCAGTTTTCCACATACTTACGCGTCATCAGAATCATTGCCACGATAGATAACACCATCATGCATGAATCCCAGAACGGGAAAGCGTCCGGTTGCAGTTCAGGCATCACAACCTGTAATCCTAATGCTTGCATGATCATGACTGCCACGCGGGTCAAAAATGCAAACACCGGATTGATAAATACCGTCATCAGACCAATCGAAACAACGCAAACCGCCAACCAGCTGAGTGCCTTCGGCAATGGCAACCAGCGAATTTTCAACTCCGCCTCGTTCTGACTGGTTTGTCGCGACCACGCATACCAACCGTAAATATTCGCGGCAAAGAAAAACACCTGTAATAGCAGGCTGGCATACAGCTGAATCTGAAAGAAAATAATGCCAAACAAGGTAACGTTGATCAGGCCAAAGAAGTAGTTGCTGATCTTCTCCAGACTGGCAAGGCCAATACACAGCAACCCGGCGATCGTGCCTACCGCTTCGATCCATGAGAGATCATAACCGCCTGCCCCTATTGGTATATGTACCAGGATATTCTGCACACTAAAAAAATCCATCTTTCCCCCAAAGCGTAACGTTACGCCTTATTATTCGTTATCCACGTAGTGTAGCCGCAAAATCCAGCATACGATTGAGCGGCACCAGCGCCCTCTCTCGCAGCCTTTCATCAACATGAACCTCGTGATTGCTTCCTTCCTGTTCTAATGCCTCTGCGATGGACTGAAGGCCATTCATGGCCATCCACGGACAATGCGCGCAGCTGCGGCAGGTTGCACCCTCACCTGCGGTTGGTGCTTCCAGTAACTCTTTATCTGGCACTGCCTGCTGCATTTTGTAGAAAATGCCCCGATCGGTTGCCACGATAAGCCGCTGATGTGGCAATGTTTTCGCAGCAGCGATCAGTTGACTGGTGGAACCGACCGCATCCGCCATATCGACAATAGCTTGTGGTGATTCTGGATGCACCAGTATGGCAGCATCCGGGTATTCTTCTTGCAAGCGGGTTAACGCCTGAGTCTTAAATTCATCATGCACAATACAGGCACCCTGCCAGCATAGAATGTCTCCACCCGTCTGTTTTTGCACGTAACGCCCCAGATGTTTGTCGGGTGCCCAGATGATTTTTTCACCCAAACTATCAAGATGATCAATAAGTTCGACGGCAATGCTTGAAGTTACCACCCAATCTGCGCGCGCTTTTACCGCAGCAGAAGTGTTGGCGTAGACGACGACAGTACGATCGGGATGGGCATCGCAAAATGCGTTAAATTCTTCAACAGGGCAGCCGAGATCCAGTGAACATTCAGCCTGAAGTGTCGGCATCAGAATTGTTTTTTCCGGACTGAGAATTTTGGCGGTTTCTCCCATAAATCTCACCCCAGCGACTAACAAAGTAGAAGCGGGATGCTTTGCACCGAAGCGCGCCATTTCCAGAGAATCAGAAATACAGCCACCGGTTTCTTCTGCCAGTTGTTGAATTTCGGGATCGGTATAGTAGTGGGCAACCATCACCGCATTACGTTCTTTTAGCAGACGTTTTATCTTCTCGCGGTAATACGCTTTTTCATCAATGCTTAACGGCGTCGGCTTCGGGGGGAAAGGATAAATCGCCGTGTCTGGATCAAACATTACGCTCATCTTACCATCTCGTTTTACAGGCTTAACGTTAAAACCGACATTAGCGTAATATTCGCTGTTATCGGTGTAATTTGTTTTATATGCTAAACAAGATAGTCGAATGGTGGGGAAAAGTCACTCGAATTACGCCTAATTCCACCGACGTAGAGTTGCTTGCACAGTAAGCTCTGACGATGTCATCAGGTTTACAAAGTGAAATTGAGGATGCCTGAATAGCAAAAAAGCACCTTTAGGGCGCTTTTTTACATTGGTGGGTCGTGCAGGATTCGAACCTGCGACCAATTGATTAAAAGTCAACTGCTCTACCAACTGAGCTAACGACCCCTTGCGGGATTATGCTGCTTTAATCATTCAGGATGGTGGGTCGTGCAGGATTCGAACCTGCGACCAATTGATTAAAAGTCAACTGCTCTACCAACTGAGCTAACGACCCATACGGGTGTTACCTGAAAGATTTCTACTCGGGGCCAATCTTTAAGATTGGTGTGTCGTGCAGGATGACTCGCTTCGCTTGCCCTACGGGCCGTTGCTGGCGCAACGTTATCCTTCACGCTTAACATCTGAGTTTGATGTTAAAATTGGTGGGTCGTGCAGGATTCGAACCTGCGACCAATTGATTAAAAGTCAACTGCTCTACCAACTGAGCTAACGACCCGAGTGGTGGGTGATGACGGGATCGAACCGCCGACCCCCTCCTTGTAAGGGAGGTGCTCTCCCAGCTGAGCTAATCACCCGATACTGCGCTGGATACTACAAACTACTTCCACCGAACCCACCGTAATTAGTGGTGGGTCGTGCAGGATGACTCGCTTCGCTCGCCCTACGGGCCGTTGCTGACGCAACGTTATCCTACACGCTTAACATCTGTCTTCGATGCTAAAACTGGTGGGTCGTGCAGGATTCGAACCTGCGACCAATTGATTAAAAGTCAACTGCTCTACCAACTGAGCTAACGACCCGGTGGTGGGTGATGACGGGATCGAACCGCCGACCCCCTCCTTGTAAGGGAGGTGCTCTCCCAGCTGAGCTAATCACCCAATACTACGCTGGATACTACAACTAACTATGTTAGTGGTGGGTCGTGCAGGATTCGAACCTGCGACCAATTGATTAAAAGTCAACTGCTCTACCAACTGAGCTAACGACCCACTTTTTCGTTGCTTTCGGTTTGTTTGATATCCCGTGGCAACGGCGGCATATATTACTGATTTCAGACTTGAGCGCAACAAAAATTTCGATGCAGATCACTCAACTGCTTATGATTCGCACGACACGACCAGAAATAATGCGACTTCTGGTCGTGTGTTATGCATTACATCGCGTTCAGACGTTTTTGTGCCTGTTTAGCGCCATCAGTACCAGGGTATTTACTGATAACCTGCTGGTATACGGCTTTCGCTTTTGCGGTGTCACCTTTGTCCTGCATGATGACGCCGACTTTAAACATCGCATCAGCAGCCTTTGGTGACTTCGGATAGTTTTTCACTACCGAAGCAAAATAGTACGCCGCATCATCTTTTTTACCCTTGTTGTAGTTTAACTGACCCAGCCAATAATTGGCGTTTGGCAGGTAAGTTGAATCAGGGTAATTTTTGATGAAATTCTGAAATGCCACCATTGCGTCATCCTGGCGGGATTTATCCTGCACCAGCGCAATAGCTGCATTGTAATCCGTGTTTGCATCGCCGCTTTTCACCGGCGCGCCAGCATTCGCAGTACCAGCATCAGCTGTCGGCGTCGTTGATGCCGCCGCACCGCTTTGATCGCTGCTGGTTGATTGCGCCGCTGCACCACCGCTGCTGAGGCTGTCGATCTGCAACAGGATCTGCTTTTGCCGCTCCACGACCTGATTCAGTTGATACTGATTTTCCTGAATCTGACCACGCAGGGAATCAATATCGGATTGATTATCAGAAAGTTGTTGCTGGAGTTGGGTTAAAAGCTGGCTGTGAGCATTAGAAATACGCTCAAGTTGAGTGACGCGGTCTTCGACCGAGCCTGAGCCGACACTACTGATTGGTGCCTGAGCAAAAGCGGCCCAGGGGGCCGCTATACCAACCAGTAACGACAGACTCAATAGTTGATGTCTGAAGTTACTGCTCATGCAATTCTCTTAGTAAACCAGTACCGCACGACGGTTTTTGGAGTATGCCGCTTCGTCATGACCCAGTACTGCAGGTTTTTCTTTACCGTAAGAAACGATGGAGATCTGGTCTGCAGAAACGCCTTTACCCTGCAGGTACATCTTAACGGCGTTCGCACGACGTTCACCCAGGGAGATGTTGTATTCCGGAGTACCACGTTCGTCCGCGTGACCTTCTACGGTGACTTTGTAAGACGGGTTGCTACGCAGGAAGTTTGCATGTGCATCCAGCATTTGAGCGAAGTCAGAACGGATATCGTACTTGTCCAGATCGAAGTAAACGATGTTGTTCTGCTGCAGCTGTTGCATTTGCAGACGAGCCTGCTCTTCGGAAGACATGTTGCCGTTGCCGCCGTTCGCATCCATACCAGTGCCGGCACCCAGCATGCCTTCGCTGCCGTCATTGCTGGCGTTCTTGTTGGAAGAACATGCCGCAATTGCCATAACAGGCAGAGCAATCATCAGCCCTTTCAGCACTTTGTTCAGTTGCATTTCAATGATTCCTTTACTATTCAATTAATTATTATCACAGATACGGCGACCAGGCAGGGAATTTGACCTGTCCATCAGTTGCCGGAAGACGCGCTTTGAAACGCCCATCTGTAGAAACCAAATTCAGCACGGATCCCATCCCCTGAGAAGAGCTGTAGATTACCATAGTGCCGTTAGGTGCCAGACTTGGCGTTTCATCCAGGAACGTGGACGACAGAACTTGTACGCCTCCCGTTGCCAGATCTTGTTTGGCAATGTGCTGCTGCCCACCATTGGAGCTGACCATTACCATAAATTTACCGTCGCTGCTGACATCCGCATCCTGGTTCTGCGAACCTTCCCAGGTAATACGTTGTGGCGCACCGCCGTTGATATTCACTTTATAAACCTGCGGACGACCGGCCTGGTCAGAAGTAAATGCCAGGTTCTGGCTATCCGGGAACCAGGTCGGTTCGGTATTGTTACTGCGACCATCAGTCACCTGGCGGATCTGACCAGAAGCCAAATCCATTACGTACAGGTTCAGACTACCGGTTTTCGACAAGGCGAATGCCAGTTTGCTGCCGTCTGGCGAGAATGCAGGTGCACCGTTGTGACGCGGGAATGAAGCCACCTGACGTACAGCGCCATTTGCCAGCGTCTGAATAACCAGCGCGGAACGACCGCTTTCGAAGGTCACATAAGCCAGTTTAGAACCGTCTGGTGACCACGCCGGAGACATCAGCGGCTGCGGTGAACGGTGAACGACAAACTGGTTGTAACCGTCATAGTCAGATACGCGCAGTTCATACGGGAACTGACCGCCGTTGGTCTGAACAACGTAGGCAATACGAGTACGGAACGCACCTTTAATGCCGGTCAGTTTTTCAAACACTTCATCACTGGCGGTATGACCAGCATAACGCAGCCACTGCTTGTTCACTTTGTACGAGTTCTGAGCAAGTACAGTACCCGGTGCGCCGCCAGTGTCAACAAGTTGATAAGCAACATTGTAAGAACCATCCGGATTCGGAGTGACCTGACCGACAACTACAGCGTCAATGCCCAGTGCGGACCATGCAGCTGGTTGTACTTCCTGCGCACTACCCGGCTGCTGTGGCAGACGAGCGCGATCTAACGGATTAAATTTACCGCTGTTACGCAAGTCAGCAGCAACGATGCCGCCAATATCTTCAGGTGCCGCACCAGGCCCCGCCCACTGGAAAGGAACAACACCAATAGGACGACCGGAATCTACACCGCTGTCGATCACAATGCGGACTTCAGCATGCAGAACTGATGCCCACAGTATGAGAAAACCAAATGCTACTCGTAATGCCTGCTTCATCATATCTCCCTTATCTGGACCGATGGCCCACGATAATTTAGCAGAATGTTAACAAACTAAAATACACAAAACTACCAGAACCCCGTGGCAACCGGTGCCTGATGTTGACCGTCCGAACAGTCAACATCGCGATTACGGTTTGAAGTCCAATGGCGCGTTTTTGAACACTTCATATACTGCCTGGCTTGGTGGTTTCGGGATCTTCGCAAGTTTAGCTGCTGCCAACGCAGCCTGACAAAGTGCGGGATCGCCACCTTCAGGTTTGATATCCAGTAACATACCATCGGGTGCCAGTTTTATGCGCAGCGTACAGGTTTTGCCTGCATAGGACGATGCGTCATAGAACTTACTTTCGATAGCAGATTTAATCTGCCCGGCATAGTTATTGATATCGGCCCCTGATGCGCCATTGTTTTTAGTATTACCACTCCCGGCAGGCGAAGCATTGTTCCCTTTCGCCCCTCCCCCCGTTTTCGGTGCATTCTTACCAGAGCTTAGCTCACCGAAAATATCATCTGCCTCTGCGGCCGCTTTTGCTGCAGCGGCTTTTTCAGCTGCAGCTTTTGCCGCTGCCGCTTTTTTGTCTGCGGCGGCTTTTTCTGCCGCTGCTTTCTTATCAGCTGCTGCCTTTTCAGCAGCCGCTTTTTCTGCTGCTTTTTTGTCGGCTGCAGCTTTCTCTGCTGCCGCTTTCTTATCAGCTGCAGCCTTTTCAGCAGCCGCTTTCTTCTCAGCTTCTGCTTTGGCTTTTTCAGCAGCTTCAGTTGCCGCTTTCTTTCTTGCTTCAGCTGCAGCTGCTTCTGCCGCTTCCGCTTTCTTCTTCAGTGCCGCAGCGGCTGCCTCGGCTTTTTTCTGCGCTTCGGCTGCGGCTTTGGCGGCTTCTGCTTCTGCTTTTTTCTTTGCGTCTGCAGCCGCTTTCTTCGCTGCTTCTTCCGCAGCTTTAGCATCTGCTTCGGCCTTCGCTTTAGCATCTGCCGCCGCTTTCGCTGCCGCCTCTTCAGCTTGCTTCTGCTTTAACTCGGCCTGTTTTGCGGCTTCTTCAGCCTGCTTTTTCTGCTCCTGAGCCGCTAACCGCTCTTTCTCAAGTTGCTTCAGGCGTTCCTGTTCAGCCGCTTGTTTCTCACGCAGTTCTTCAGCAGCCTGCTGTTCCTTCATCTTGCGCTGTTCATCAGAACGCTTCGCGCTTGATTCCTGGCTTTGCATGCGTTTGTACTGCTCAACTACCGCACCTGAATCAACCATGACAGCGTCGATGGACGAACCACCGCCGCCTCCGGCTGAAGCTTCTATATTCTCATCGAACGAACTCCAGATCAGCGCCGCAAATAAGATGACATGCAGCACTGCTGAAATAATTATCGCCCGCTTGAGCTTGTCGTTTTGTTCGGTTGCCTTTGACACTCTCGGTTTCCAAAAACTGTTCGCCTGTTACCCGCTCTCTTTCAAGCAAGGGAAACGCAGATGTTTAGATAGGCTGCGTCATTAAACCAACCGATTTCACACCCGCACTATGTAACAAGTTCAGTGCTTTAATTATTTCATCGTAAGGCACATCTTTTGCGCCACCGATCAGAAAGACCGTTTTCGGGTTGGCCTTGAAACGGCTGGACACTTCCGCCACCACCTGCTCTGGTGGTAAACGCTCCAGGCGATCTTTCTCAACCACCACGGTGTACTGACCAATACCAGACACTTCAACAATCACTGGCGGATTATCGTTACTGCTCACCGCCTGTGATTCAGTAGCGTCTGGCAGATCGACCTCCACGCTCTGGGTGATGATGGGCGCTGTCGCCATAAAGATCAGCAACAGCACCAGCAGTACGTCCAGCAACGGTACAATGTTGATTTCGGACTTGAGATCGCGACGACCTCGTCCACGCGCTCTGGCCATGGCTTACCCCTTGTTGCTCTCGCTAACGGTAAACGCCTGGCGGTGCAGAATCGCGGTAAACTCTTCCATAAAGTTGTCGTAATTCAGTTCCAGTTTGTTTACGCGCTGGTTGAGGCGGTTATAAGCCATTACCGCCGGAATTGCGGCGAACAGACCAATTGCAGTCGCAATCAACGCTTCTGCGATACCGGGCGCAACCATTTGCAGTGTTGCTTGTTTTACCGCCCCGAGGGCGATAAAGGCGTGCATGATCCCCCAGACCGTACCAAACAGACCAATATACGGGCTGATGGAGCCAACCGTACCGAGGAACGGAATGTGCGTTTCCAGATTTTCAAGTTCACGGTTCATGGAGATACGCATAGCACGCGACGCCCCTTCCACTACGGCTTCCGGCGCATGGCTATTGGCACGATGCAGGCGCACAAACTCTTTGAACCCGCTGTAAAAGATTTGTTCCGAACCAGTCAGATTATCCCGTTTCCCCTGGCTCTCTTGATAGAGGCGAGAGAGTTCGATTCCAGACCAGAATTTATCTTCAAACGCTTCGGCTTCGCGCGCCGCTGCGTTAAGAATACGGGTCCGCTGGATAATAATGGCCCAAGATGCGATTGAAAAACCAATCAAAATCAACATGATAAGTTTAACCAGAAGGCTAGCCTTCAGGAACAAATCAAGGATATTCATGTCAGTCACTGCTTAAACTCCGCGACAATAGACTTGGGAAGCGCACGAGGCTTCATTTTGAGTGGGTCAACGCAAACAACCAGAACCTCTGCTTCATTCAGCAAAGTATTCTCGGCGTTGACAATACGTTGCGTGAAAACCAAAGAGGTGCCACGCATTGATGTTATTTCAGTCTGTATTTCGAGCATATCGTCGAGCCGCGCAGGTGCGTAATATTCCACCGTCATTTTACGTACCACAAAGGCAACGCGTTCAGCCATCAGCGCCTGCTGACTGAAGTGATGATGACGCAGCATCTCTGTGCGTGCTCTTTCATAAAAAGCGACGTAACTGGCGTGGTACACCACACCACCGGCATCGGTATCTTCATAGTAGACGCGAACCGGCCATCGAAACAGCGTTGTATTCACTTTACATCCCGGTAATGCAACAAAAGTTAGAGCTTTTAAACGCTGCTACTATACGCGCGCGATTGAGGTTTGGGAATGAGGGCAAGTTAAGGGAGCGTAAAAATTTATGGGCCTGGAGCGGCCCATAATTTTTTAAAGAGAATTCTGATTTAAAAGAAGAAGAAAATCAGCCCGACAATGAGAACAATATCGGCAAGCAATGGGCAAAAAATCCCTTGCCAAAGAACCTTCTGCGGACGAAAGCCCACGCCGTGAATCACACCAGCACAGACGGCCCACATCAGCAATAAACCATGCCAGATTTCCAGTTCACTGGTCTTCGCGGCAAAACGAGATGGGTCCCAAAACATACATCCTGCTAACAGAAGCGCCATCACGAAGGAAAGCGCCCGCAGGGGGCGCTTGTCCATTACCGCATACAAAGTCGCGATAATCTTACTCATCAGATGTCTTCTTGACCGGCTTTGCCTGATTCGACGTGTTCAAGCGCCAGCGCGGTGATTACCCCAAACGAACAGGCAAGAAGCGTTCCCAGAATCCATGCGAAATACCACATTTTTAGCTCCTTACTTAGTACAGAGAGTGGGTGTTACGTTCAATATCTTCTTTGGTGATACGACCGAACATTTTCCAGTAACACCAGGCGGTGTAGAGCAGAATGATCGGTACCAGAACCACCGCAACCCAGGTCATGACGTTAAGCGTCAGCTGGCTGGAAGTTGCATCCCACATTGTCAGACTTGCGTTCATCATGGTGCTGGACGGCATCACAAACGGGAACATTGCGATACCGGCTGTCAGGATGATGCAGGCCAGCGTCAGGGAGGAGAACACAAACGCCCACGCGGCTTTATCCATACGTGCAGTCAGGATGGTCAGCAGCGGCAGAACCACACCCAGTGCCGGAATAGCCCACAGAATTGGCGTGTTGTTGAAGTTAACCAGCCATGCGCCAGCTTCACGAACCACTTCTTTATTCAGTGGGTTAGAGGCTGCGTAATGGTCCATTGTCGATTTCACGACATAACCATCGATACCGTACATCACCCATACGCCAGCCAGTGCGAAACAGACCAGTGTCACCAGCGCAGCCACCTGAGCCGTTGCACGGGTACGCAGGTGCAGTTCGCCCACGGTACGCATTTGCAGATAGGTTGCGCCCTGAGTAATGATCATCCCTACGCTCACCACGCCTGCCAGCAGGCCGAACGGGTTAAGCAACTGGAAGAAGTTACCGGTGTAGTACAGACGCAGATATTCATCAACGTTGAACGGTACGCCCTGCAACAGGTTACCGAACGCTACACCAATTACCAGCGGCGGAACGAAGCTACCAATGAAGATGCCCCAGTCCCACATGTTACGCCAGCGGGTTTCTTCAATCTTGGAGCGGTAGTCAAAACCGACCGGACGGAAGAACAAAGACGCCAGCACGAGGATCATCGCCACATAGAAGCCGGAGAACGCAGCGGCATAGACCATCGGCCAGGCAGCAAAGAGTGCGCCGCCCGCGGTGATCAGCCAAACCTGGTTACCGTCCCAGTGTGGTGCAATGGAGTTAATCATAATTCGACGCTCGGTGTCGTTACGACCGAGGAAACGGGTGAGCATGCCCACCCCCATGTCGAAACCGTCAGTGACTGCAAAACCAATCAGCAGAACGCCAACCAGCAGCCACCAGATAAAACGCAATACTTCATAATCGATCATTTGACGACTCCTGTCTTAGCGTGCCGGCTGAGTAGTCGTGGAAGACTGCTCAAAGTGATAGCGACCGGTTTTCAGGCTGCTTGGGCCGAGGCGTGCAAATTTGAACATTAAGAACAATTCTGCCACCAGGAACAGGGTATACAGGCCGCAAATCAGCACCATTGAGAAGATGAGATCGCCTGCGGTCAGTGACGAGTTCGCCACAGCTGTCGGCAGCACTTCACCGATAGCCCACGGTTGGCGGCCATATTCAGCCACGAACCAGCCCGCTTCTACAGCAATCCACGGCAGCGGAATACCGTACAGCGCGGCGCGCAGAAGCCATTTTTTCTCGCCAATGCGGTTGCGGATGACACTCCAGAAAGAGAGCGCGATGATTGCCAGAAGCAGGAAGCCACACGCCACCATGATACGGAACGCAAAGTACAGCGGCGCTACACGCGGGATGGAGTCTTTGGTTGCCTGTTGAATCTGCGCTTCAGTCGCATCAGCCACGTTTGGCGTATAGCGTTTCAGCAGCAGACCGTAACCGAGGTCTTTCTTCATGCTATTGAACTGGTCACGAACCGCCTGGTCGGTAGAACCAGAACGCAGTTGTTCGAGCAGAGAGTACGCCTTCATCCCGTTACGAATGCGTTCTTCATGCTGCACCATCAGCTCTTTCAGGCCGATAACCGGGGTATCCACGGAACGCGTTGCAATGATGCCCAGTGCGTAAGGGATCTGAATCGCAAATTTGTTCGTCTCCTCTTCCTGATCAGGAATGCCGAACAGAGTAAAGGCAGCAGGCGCAGGTTGCGTTTCCCACTCGGCTTCAATAGCAGCCAGTTTGGTTTTCTGCACGTCGCCCATTTCGTAGCCGGATTCATCACCCAGAACAATAACAGACAGAACAGCAGCCATACCGAAGCTGGCAGCGATAGCAAAGGAGCGTTTAGCGAAGGCGAAGTCACGACCTTTCAGCATATACCATGCGCTGATACCGAGGATGAACATCGCGCCAGTCACATAACCAGACGCTACAGTGTGAACGAATTTCACCTGAGCAACCGGGTTAAGCACCAGCTCGGAGAAGCTCACCATCTCCATACGCATAGTTTCAAAGTTGAAATCGGACGCGATTGGGTTTTGCATCCAGCCGTTCGCAACCAGAATCCACAGTGCGGACAGGTTTGAACCGAGCGCCACCAGCCAGGTGACACACATATGCTGAACTTTACCCAGACGATCCCAACCGAAGAAGAACAGACCTACAAAGGTGGATTCGAGGAAGAAGGCCATCAGACCTTCGATTGCCAGCGGCGCACCGAAGATATCCCCTACATAGTGGGAATAGTAAGACCAGTTAGTCCCGAACTGGAACTCCATGGTCAGACCGGTAGCCACACCCAGAGCGAAGTTGATACCAAACAACTTGCCCCAGAACTTGGTCATATCTTTATAAATCTGTTTGCCGGAGAGGACGTAGACCGTTTCCATAATGGCCAGCAGGAACGCCATACCGAGCGTCAGTGGCACAAAAAGGAAGTGGTACATCGCGGTCAAGGCAAACTGTAAGCGCGACAGTTCGACTATATCTAACATCATGACTCCTTGCTCATCGCATGAAGACTCCGAGAGTGAACCCCGTTAGAAAGGGTCACACGCATGCCCCAATAGAAATTTGTTTGAACACTTTCATCATACCATGTGAATGCACACAAAAACGGCGTAAAGAAAGGTTGCAAACATGTTAATAAAAACTCAAATTGATCCCACGTATATATTACGCCGCAAAATCCTTACAATAAACAGGTTTTTGTTGAAGCAAATTTGCATTTTTCGACGGTGATCAATTTATAGCTAAATTACCGCCTTTCAGCCAATTTGATCGAGAACAATTTATCTCTTTTTGATGCCCATTTCCAAGACTTATACATTGATAAATATCAATTCCTACAAATTATGTTAATCATGTTTCAATAAGGTAACTTTAGTGACATTTATGTTTAAAATGTGTGAGTTATAAGGCTGAAATTAGTTTCGGTTGGCAATTAAAGATAAAAAGAGACGAAGCAAAAACAGCACGGTTGACCTTAATTCTTTTTTTGGTCACTGGCTAATACGACGCAGAGTTTCAGGATTACTAATAAAGGCATAAATCCACCCCGCTGATATTAACATTTAATTAACTTATAATTATATTATAATTAACTCACCCAGGGTTATTATTTTGTTAAAAATAAAGCCACATATACGTGGCTTGAGAGTGAAGATAAACGCAAAATTACCTGATGCGCTACGCTTGCCAGTGTCTACATCATCTCTGCAATATATTGAATTTGCCTGCTTTTGTAGACCGAATAAAGCGTTCATGCCGTATCCGGCATGAACAAAGCGCCCTTTGTCAACAATCTGGCCGCGCATATGTGGCTTCGGTTTGATTGCTATTCAGGCAAGCCGGTAACTGAACGTCCGTGACTGGCCGGGTAAAAAAGGCCCCGATAGATTTGAACCTTGATTTTCCTCGGTGGTAATGTGTTCATCCATCATCGTTTCTGAGCAAGAAATCACCTCGCGACTGAAAGCAACAGTCGCATCACAGGTTGCTGATTCAGCCGGATTAAACAGCCGTAAAATCACTTCTTGTCGGTCTTCAGCTTTCTTAAGTGCGCTTATCAGGCATCCCACTGGGGGCATTTTCAACAAACTATAACTTTCCGGCACGTTGAATCCGGCTTTGTTGAGCTTCATCGCATCCCATGGGATTTTGTTGTAACACTGTACTGGAGTCAGCCATGCTCGCGCCTGCTGAGCTACACCAGCGGCGGTTGGCGTACCGGTATAACTCAATAAACTTAGGCGACAAGAAAGCAGACCACGTAGTTGTGAGTCCGGGACTGGCATTTTAATTCCCGAAGGCCGCCCAGGCCTTAAAAACAGATCTTCTTTGCCCAGTAAGCCCACGCCACGCAGCAACGTAATGGCAAAGGTTTTCTTCTCTTCACCGATGACTTCAAATTCACGTAGCCCTTCGCTAAAGACAGCCATGCCGTTACGCCCTTCCTGTAAGGCTGCATAGTTGAGCATATTCCATACCGGAACCGGCGCTTCTTTCCAGCCTTCTTGCTGCCAGTTGTTCATTGCACTGTCGTTCACGGGGCCCGTTAGCGAACCAAACTGGGTATCTGCCAGAACACTATCGGTGTTAAAAGATGTAGGGATCAGGACGCGAAGGCGATGATCGTCAGCCTGGTTATCAAGGTTGATATCCACATCAATACGTCTGCTGTTATGACTCAGAGTGACAACCATCTCCACCCCTACTCTGCCCGTGGATTGCCGGACGCTTCGTTCCAACAAATTGAGCGGCACCGCCATGTCATAGCGGATAACAGCCCTGCTCTGCCAGGCCTCATGAGTAATCTCGCATTGCGGTTTCGCTGTTGCAGAAGTCATTACCCACTCTTCTTTTGCGGGTGAATAGTCATATTCATCACCATCATCAGAGCTTTCTTCAATTTGCAACACCCGGTCATAGCGCACACCGCTATCTTTATCTACCAGTTGTAGCGTTCCATCCTCATTGAGCGCAATTTGCCAGAAAGCATTTTCCAGTATCCCTTCAGCGTCACTTTTTGCCGCAATCACGTTGCCAGGCTGATTCGCTTCGATATAAAGCGTGCGATAGCCCATAGAAGGGACAATCTGGTTGATCTGTATATCAAACTCCATAAAGGGATCGTAATTACCGTAATGAACTATTTGCCGATCGATTAGGCCTGGATCGATCTCACGGGCATGGCGAATAAAATACGGTACAGGCTGACCGCGATCGTCTCGTAGATTAAACTGGCTGGCGCGCAGCCGCACAGTGGTGTTAATAACTTCTTCCCGCGGCCAGGGCATCAGGTTAAACAGCACGAGTTTGTCGGCATCACTCTGTGGCATGTTATCGGCAATTTTGCGCATGTAGAAACGCAGCAGATTATCCGCCATGTCTTCAGCCAGTTCGAAGCGGGCGACAATTTCGCGATGAACTTTGTCACTGCAACAACAACCGATACTGTCGTGGGCATGATTTTTTAAGATCTCTTTCCACATTTTCTCCAGCAAGCCGTGGTGGTATTCAAAACCCAACGTCCAGGCCAGCGTTGCCAGCGGTTCCAGCAGATTAACAATCTTATTTTCAATACGTGCGTGGGCAATTTTGATATCCATGCGCGTGGAACCGATGGTGCGATGTACGCGCATATATTTGCCATCGATAAATTCACCTTTCAGGGTGGCCAGACTTTCACGCTGCGCTTCGATCTTCTCAAATACCTCTTCAAAGCGGCTCATCACAAACTTACGTTGAGGGTAGATCTCACGTAGCTTATCCATCACTTCGAAGATATTTTGCTGCAATGGCATCTGGTCATGCCCATTCGGCAGCAAAATCTCTTTGGTTACAGACGCTTTTTCCAGCACGTCAAAATAACTGTCGAGGCGTTTACGTAATCCGTTTTCGTCGGCAGTTAAGTACTTACCGATGGCGTAGCCCAGCGGCAGCACCTGCGCCGTCACTTCGCTACCGTCACTGCTTTGCCACAAAAACTCGGTTTTATCAGTACCGTGGCGCTCCGAACATCCGCGCCAGAACATGGTGCGGGTAATGCCAAATCCATTGTAGATATGCGGCAGTTGCCCGGACATGCCAAAGGAATCTGGTAAATAACCTATTTTCATCGGCTCGCCAAACGAGAGGCAGTCACGCATTCCGTACATCAGATTACGGACGATGGATTCCGCAGAAACAATCGTGGTATCGGTCTGGGTATACCAGGGGCCGATAATCAACTTGCCGGCTTCTACCTGTTTCTTCACGCGGTCTTTGTTTTCCGGTTTCACCGCGAAATAATCTTCGAGGATCGCCGTTTGCCCGTCAAGTACGTAATATTTGTATTCGTTGTCCTGTTCCAGTCGGCACAGGATCTCTTCCATATTATTGACCAGCAGAATGCGTGACTCTTCGGTGGTGAAATACCACTCCCGATCCCAATGCATATGCGGGGTGATGTGAACGCGAGATACCGCTTTCATCGTCGTTTCCTTTTTGTTTATGGCATTACGCCATCAGTCAGATAGTTGCCATGCTTAACCGCGTGACGCCGCCCGCGCCATTATCATGAAGTAAAAAGAGCGAGAAAATGCCGGCACCGGGTGTCGAAAGGCCGATATTCATCGCACCGACAATAGCGCCCGTTACCATAGAGCCCAGCACAAACGAACCAATAACCCGCAGCGGATCTTCAATCGCCATCGGGATCGCCCCTTCGGTAATACCTGCCAGCCCTAACAGCCAGGTGGATTTCCCGGTCTCAATTTCAAACTCTTTAAACAGGCGCGGTGCGAGCATCGTGGAAGCGGTTACGGTAAATGCCGAAACCATTTTGACGGAGGCGAAAATGGCATACGGGCCGTAAACGCCGTTCGCCATTGCGCCCAGGCAGAATGCATAAGCGGCTTTGTTCACTGGCCCTCCAAGGTCAAAGGAACACATAAAACCGAGAATGGCACCCAGCAACAGCGCGTTACTTCCTGACAGACCGTTCAGCCAGGCGGTAAGCGAGTTATTGATCCAGGCGACAGGTTCTCCCACCACAAACAGCATCAGACTGCCCGCTCCCAACGTACCGAGCACCGGGTAGAGATAAAAAGTCAGGAATCCATTGAATTTACTGCTAAGACGCAAGTGATTTTTCACCCAGCGCATCAAGTAACCGGCTATCAATCCGCCAACGACCGCGCCGAGAAACCCGGAGCCGATCATGTTGGCGGCAAGTCCAGCCGCAAAGCCTGGCGCTAACGCCGGTTTATCTGCCAGAGAATAGGCGGTATAGGCCGCGAGCACCGGTACCATCAAAATTCCGAGCAGCCCGCCGCCCAGCTTGCGGTACATCCACAGCCAGGAGTTTTCTTCATTAAACAGATCTTGTAGCCCGAAGATTTGCGACAGTAATACCGCGACCGCCAGCACCGTGCCCCCCGCGACAATCAACGGTACGGCAAAAGAGATTCCGCTCAACAGTGCCTGTTTCAGCTCCGTTTTGACACTTTTCACCGGTTGCGTATCTTGCTGTACGGTACGCGTCTCATCGCTACGCTTGAGGGTAAGCGCTTGTTGGATCAACGCTTCTGCATGGCGAATCGGCTCGGCAACAGGCACTGAAAGCGCGGGAATGCCATTAAAACGCTCACTCTCCTTGATGGCGACTTCAGCCGCAAAAATACAGGCGGTTGCACTATTGAGTTGATCCGCCGTTAAACGCCCTTCAATGCCGTTAGCGCCTTGTTTTTCAACGTAAACATTTACGCCGAGTTTGCGTCCGGCTTTTTCCAGATATTCCGCAGCCATATAGGTGTGAGCAATACCCGCCGGACAGGCCGTTACGCAGACGATAGTTGGCGCGTTGGAAAAAGAGGCAGAAGGTTGCGTGCCTCCCTTGTCATCCAGCGCCGAGAGCAACTCATCAGGCGTCGTCGCCGACTGTATACGCGCCCGAATCTCATCATCCGCCAGGCGCGTGGTCAGCGCTGTCAGCAGTTGCATATGCGTAGTACCCGCTTCATTGGGGGGAATCGCCAGCAGCACCACTAAATCAACCGCTTCCGGGCCATCAACGCCTTCCCACTGAAGCGGCTCGCTGAGTGTGGCGACCGCAAACGCCGCTTCTTTTACCGCAGCAGTTTTGCCATGCGGCACAGCCAACCCTTCACCTAAGGCGGTCGGGCCAAGGCTTTCACGGCGATACACTTCTTCCAGAAATTGCTCAGTACTGGAAATTTTCCCCAGAGCAGCAAGACGTTGAGTCAACGCGTGGATGGCCTCTTCACGGCTGGTAAAGCGCGCATTCAGACACAACGCATCGCGGTGGGTCAGAGTCGTCAGATTCATCATGATCCTCACTTGATCGTTTTTATAGTCGCGCCAGTGTGCCCGATAAAACAATACCATTATGTGATCAATTTCACTTGGTTGAAATTATTTGTATTGTATTTGTATTATTTACAGGATGAATTTATCGGGCATAATGGCTAAATTCGTATTAATGAGATACTAAAAATGGGACACAAGCCCTTATACCGGCAGATTGCCGATCGCATTCGTGAACAAATTGCGCGTGGCGAGCTTAAACCTGGCGATGCGTTACCTACCGAATCGGCATTACAAACAGAGTTTGGCGTCAGCCGGGTTACGGTGCGTCAGGCTTTGCGCCAGTTAGTCGAGCAACAGATCCTCGAAAGCATTCAGGGCAGCGGGACTTACGTCAAAGAAGAGCGGGTCAATTACGATATTTTTCAGTTAACCAGTTTTGATGAAAAACTGTCAGACCGTCACGTCGATACACACAGTGAAGTCCTGATATTTGAAGTGATTCCGGCTGACGATTTTCTTCAGCAACAGCTACAAATCACCGCGCAGGATCGTGTGTGGCATGTGAAGCGCGTGCGCTATCGCAAGCAAAAGCCAATGGCGCTGGAAGAAACCTGGATGCCGCTTGCGTTGTTCCCGGATCTCACCTGGCAGGTCATGGAAAATTCAAAATATCACTTTATTGAAGAAGTGAAGAAAATGGTTATCGATCGTAGCGAACAGGAAATCATTCCTCTGATGCCAACCGAAGAGATGAGCCGTCTGCTTAATATCAGCCAGACAAAGCCGATTCTTGAAAAAGTATCGCGTGGATATTTAGTTGATGGTCGGGTGTTTGAATATAGCCGCAACGCTTTTAATACCGATGACTATAAATTTACCCTGATAGCGCAACGAAAATCATCGCGATAAGCACAAAAAAGGCCATCATACGATGGCCAACCATGTCGAAACCGACAGCCCTTCGCCATTCCTGTAGAGGGAAGCGGCGAGGGCTATTTCTTATTACAGATATTTATTTCAGAACAGTTTTCAGTGCTTCACCGATATCCGCCAGGCTGCGAACGGTTTTCACGCCTGCGGCTTCCAGAGCAGCGAATTTCTCATCCGCAGTCCCTTTCCCACCGGCAATGATGGCACCCGCGTGGCCCATACGTTTGCCTTTCGGCGCAGTCACACCAGCGATGTAACCCACAACTGGCTTGGTAACATGCTCTTTGATGTACGCTGCCGCTTCTTCTTCAGCGCTACCGCCGATCTCACCGATCATTACGATCGCTTCGGTCTGCGGATCTTTTTCGAACATTTCGAGAATGTCGATAAAGTTAGAGCCAGGGATCGGGTCACCGCCGATACCAACACAGGTCGACTGACCGAAACCGTAATCCGTGGTCTGTTTAACCGCTTCATAGGTCAGTGTACCGGAACGGGAAACGATACCCACTTTACCCGGTTTGTGAATGTGACCCGGCTGGATACCGATTTTGCATTCACCCGGAGTGATAACGCCCGGGCAGTTCGGGCCGATCATACGAACGCCGGCTTCGTCCAGTTTCACTTTCACAGTCAGCATATCCAGCGTCGGGATGCCTTCAGTGATGGTGATAATCAGTTTGATGCCTGCATCAATAGCTTCCAGAATGGAGTCTTTGCAGAACGGTGCTGGTACGTAGATAACAGAAGCGGTAGCGCCAGTAGCAGCAACAGCTTCACGCACGGTGTTGAACACCGGCAGGCCGAGGTGGGTAGTACCGCCTTTACCTGGGGTTACGCCGCCAACCATTTTAGTGCCGTATGCAATGGCCTGTTCTGAGTGGAAAGTCCCCTGGCTACCAGTAAAGCCCTGGCAGATAACCTTGGTGTTTTTATCAATTAAAATGGACATTATTTCCCCTCCACTGCGGCAACAACCTGCTGAGCTGCATCCGTCAGACCTTTTGCTGCAATAATATTCAGGCCGCTGTCAGCCAGTTTCTTCGCGCCGAGTTCGGCGTTGTTACCTTCCAGACGTACCACGACCGGTACGTTAACACCCACTTCTGCTACCGCGCCGATGATACCGTCAGCGATCAGGTCGCAACGAACGATACCGCCGAAGATGTTAACCAGAACGGCTTTCACTTTGTCGTCAGAGAGGATGATTTTGAACGCTTCGGTTACACGTTCTTTGGTTGCGCCGCCGCCAACGTCAAGGAAGTTAGCCGGTTCGCCGCCGTGCAGTTTAACGATGTCCATCGTACCCATCGCCAGACCTGCGCCGTTAACCATACAACCGATGTTACCGTCCAGCGCAACGTAGTTCAGTTCCCACTGTGCAGCCTGTGCTTCACGCGGATCTTCCTGCGACTGGTCACGCATTTCGCGCAGATCAGGCTGGCGGAACAGTGCGTTGCCGTCAGCGCCCAGTTTGCCGTCGAGGCAAATCAGATCGCCCTGTTTGGTGATGACCAGCGGGTTGATTTCGATCAACGCCAGGTCGCGCTCCAGGAAAATGGTCGCCAGGCCCATGAAGATTTTGGTGAACTGCTGAACCAGTTTACCTTCCAGACCCAGTTTGAACGCCAGCTCGCGTCCCTGATACGGCATCGGGCCTGTCAGCGGATCAAGCGCAACTTTATGGATCAGGTGCGGAGTTTCTTCCGCCACTTTTTCGATTTCCACGCCGCCTTCGGTGGAGGCCATAAAGACCACGCGACGGGAACTACGGTCTACAACGGCACCGAGATACAGCTCTTTAGCGATATCGGTCGCTGCTTCAACCAGAATCTGGTTAACCGGTTGGCCATTGGCATCTGTTTGATACGTTACCAGACGCTTGCCGAGCCAGTTTTCTGCAAAAGCACGGATGTCTTCTTTGCTGTTTACAACTTTCACACCGCCCGCTTTACCGCGGCCACCAGCGTGAACCTGACATTTCACTACCCACGGGCCGGCACCGATTTTTGAAGCGGCTTCTTCTGCTTCGCGCGGAGTAGTACAGGCATAACCCACCGGTGCTGGTAAGCCATAGCGGGCAAAAAGTTGTTTTGCCTGATATTCATGTAAGTTCATGTGTTCTGTCCATCCTTCAGTAATCGTTATCTTTTAAACCGTAGACCGACACCCTATCCACGTCGGTCTACAGTGCAGGTGAAGCTTAAACTACTACACGTCCAGCAGCAGACGCGTCGGATCTTCCAGCAACTCTTTGATCGTTACCAGGAAGCCCACGGATTCGCGACCATCGATCAGACGGTGATCGTAGGACAGCGCCAGGTACATCATCGGCAGGATCTCAACCTGACCATTCACCGCCATCGGACGATCTTTGATAGCGTGCATACCCAGAATTGCGCTCTGCGGCGGGTTGATGATCGGCGTAGACATCAGGGAACCGAACACACCACCGTTGGTGATGGTGAAGTTACCACCGGTCAGATCTTCAACGGTCAGCTTGCCGTCACGGCCTTTGACTGCCAGCTCTTTGATTTTCTTCTCGATGTCTGCCATGCCGAGGGTATCGACATCACGCAGTACCGGTGTCACCAGGCCGCGCGGCGTAGAAACCGCCATGCTGACGTCGAAATAGTTGTGGTAAACCACGTCATCGCCGTCGATAGACGCGTTCACTTCCGGGTAACGTTTCAGGGCTTCAACCACCGCTTTCACGTAGAAGGACATAAAGCCCAGACGGATGCCGTGGCGTTTTTCAAACGCTTCACCGTACTGCTTACGCAGATCCATAATCGGCTTCATGTTGACTTCGTTGAACGTGGTCAGCATGGCGGTGGAGTTTTTCGCTTCCAGCAGACGCTCTGCCACACGCTTACGCAGGCGAGTCATCGGGACACGTTTTTCACTACGTGCAGCCAGAGCCGGTTGCGCCGCCGGATCAGCCGCTGCCGGAGCAGACTCTTTCGCCGGGGCTTTCGCCAGATGTTTTTCCACATCTTCACGAGTCAGACGACCACCCACACCGGTGCCTTTAATGGCGCTGGCGTCGAGATTGTGTTCAGCCAGCAGGCGACGGATCGCCGGGCTTAACGCATCGTTGTTTTGCTCTTCCAGAGACGCCTGCTGGCGTTGCGCCGGAGTGGACGCTTTCTCTTCAGATTTGGCGCTGGTTTCTTTACCGGCGCTGTTGCCTTCACGCAGGCGACCAAGGATCTGACGAGACGTTACCGTTGTACCTTCATCTTCCAGAACCGCATCCAGAATGCCGTCTGCTGATGCCGGTACTTCCAGTACCACTTTGTCAGTTTCGATTTCTACCAGCACTTCATCACGTACGACTGCGTCGCCGGGTTTTTTATGCCAGGTTGCGACGGTGGCATCGGCTACGGATTCAGGCAGGTCAGGGACCAGAATATCTACGCTACTCATTGTGTATCCTTTATTTATTCGACGTTCAGCGCGTCATTAACCAGATCTTGTTGCTGTTTCTGGTGAACGGACATATACCCTACCGCCGGAGAGGCGGAGGCCGGGCGGCCTGCATAACGCAGAGAAGCCCCAAACGGAATCACTTCACGGAAATGATGCTGGCTGCAGTACCATGCGCCCTGGTTGAGCGGCTCTTCCTGGCACCAGACAAAATCCTTGACGTGAGCAAACTGCTGCAACACTTCCTGCATCGCTTTATGCGGGAACGGGTAGAGTTGCTCGATACGCACAATGGCGACATCGTGTTGATTGTTCTTACGACGCTGTTCCAGCAGGTCGTAATAAACCTTACCAGAACACATTACTACGCGCTTCACGCCCTTCGGATCAAGCTCGTCGATTTCACCGATGGCTGGCAGGAAGGTGCCGTTCGCCAGTTCTTCGAGGCTGGAAACCGCCAGCGGATGACGCAGCAGGGATTTCGGCGACATCACGACCAGCGGACGACGCATCCCGCGCAGCGCCTGACGACGCAGCATGTGGTAAACCTGTGCCGGGGTAGACGGTACGCAAACCTGCATGTTTTGCTCAGCACAAAGTTGCAGATAACGTTCCAGACGCGCGGAGGAGTGCTCCGGCCCCTGCCCTTCGTAACCGTGCGGCAGCAACATCACCAGACCACACATCCGGCCCCATTTCTGCTCGCCAGAGGAGATGAACTGGTCGATAACCACCTGCGCACCGTTGGCGAAGTCACCGAACTGCGCTTCCCAGATAGTCAGAGTGCGTGGTTCTGCGGTGGCATAACCGTATTCAAACGCCAGCACTGCTTCTTCAGACAGAACGGAGTCCCAGACACGGAACGCGCCCTGGCCGTTATGAATATGTTGCAGCGGCGTGTAAGTGGAACCGTTAGACTGGTTGTGGATCACCGCGTGGCGGTGGAAGAAGGTACCGCGACCGGAGTCTTCACCCGACAGGCGAACCGGAATGCCTTCGTCAACCAGCGTGGCGTAAGCGAGGTTTTCCGCACCGCCCCAGTCGAACAGTTTCTCACCGGCAGCCATCGCCTGGCGATCGCCATAAATCTTGGCAACGCGAGACTGCATTTCAACTGCTTCCGGCACCGTGCTGATGCGTTTCGCCAGCTCCTGCAGGCGCTTCATCTCAACTTTGTTCGGGTACTCTTCGTCCCATTCGTGGTTGAGGTACGGCGACCAGGTGAAAGAGTGCATGTTCATCGGACGCCACTCTGCCACTACGCAATCGCCAGCATCCAGCGCATCGCGGTACAGGTTAACCATCTCGGTGGCATCTTCCAGCGTCGCGACTTTTTCCTGCTCCAGCTTGTCAGCGTAGATTTTGCGCGGTGTCGGATGTTTTTTGATTTTCTGATACATCAGCGGCTGGGTTGCGCTCGGCTCGTCGGCTTCGTTGTGGCCGTGACGGCGGTAGCACACCAGGTCGATGAAGACATCACGTTTAAAGGTGTTACGGAAATCGAGCGCCAGACGGGTCACAAAGGCAACGGCTTCCGGATCATCCGCGTTAACGTGGAAAATCGGTGCCTGAACCATCTTACCGATATCAGTACAGTACGGTGTAGAACGAGCATCCAGCGGATTAGAGGTGGTGAAACCAACCTGGTTGTTGATAACGATACGTACCGTACCGCCAACTTCATAACCA
Source organism: Escherichia sp. SCLE84 (assembly GCF_012584495.1). NCBI lineage: Bacteria > Pseudomonadati > Pseudomonadota > Gammaproteobacteria > Enterobacterales > Enterobacteriaceae > Escherichia > Escherichia sp. SCLE84. Next base: position 1,618,854 of record NZ_CP051430.1, read on the forward strand.
CGCGCTTTCGACATGTTCAGAGTTTCCTGAACCACACCCTGCCCGGTCACTGCGGCGTCACCGTGGATGGTGATTGGCAGCACTTTGTTGCTGCTCGGCTCATCAAGTCTGTCCAGACGGGCACGAACAGAACCGATAACTACCGGGCTTACAATCTCAAGGTGAGACGGGTTAAACGCCAGCGCCAGGTGCACCAGGCCGCCATCGGTCTGGAAGTCAGACGAGAAGCCCATGTGGTATTTCACGTCACCCGTGCCGAGGTGTTCTTTATGTTTACCGGCGAACTCGTCGAACAAGTCTTGCGGTTTTTTACCCAGCACGTTCACCAGCACGTTCAGACGACCACGGTGCGCCATCCCGAGAACCACTTCGCGGGTGCCGCTGTTGCCAGCGTGGCGGATCATCTCTTTAAGCATCGGGATTAACGCGTCACCGCCTTCCAGCGAGAAGCGTTTTGCGCCAGGGAATTTTGCGCCGAGGTAACGTTCAAGGCCTTCAGCGGCGGTCAGTTCGCTTAAGAAGCGTTTTTTCTCTTCGCTATTGAAAGTCGCGCGACCAGACTCGATACGCTGTTGGATCCAGCGTTTTTCTTCGGTGCTGGTGATGTGCATATACTCGGCACCAATCGGGCCGCAGTAGGTTTGCTTGAGGGCTTCCAGCAGCTCGCCGAGTTTCATGGTTTCTTTGCCGCTGGCAAATGAACCGACGTTGAAGGTCTCCTGGAAGTCTGCTTCGGTCAGATCGTGGAAAGACGGATCCAGATCGGCCACTTTATCTTGCTGCCACAGTCCCAGCGGATCGAGATTCGCATGCTGGTGACCACGGAAGCGGTATGCGTTAATGAGCTGCAGGACTTTTACCTGCTTCACATTGGTGTCAGGGTCGGAGATCGTTGAAGAGTAACGTGAAGCGTCTTTCGCCAGGCGGCGGAAATATTCACGCGTTTGAGAGTGGAATTGATCCGGTTTGACTCCCGTACCAGGTAACTGCTGGAACGTCGAACGCCAGTTAGCGTCAACCGAGTCAGGATCGGTTAAGAAGTCTTCATAGAGCTGTTCTATCCAGCTCTGGTTTGCGCCAGAGAGGTAAGAAGAGTCCAACCAGGCTTTCAAAGCGCTGTTCTGCATCGTGATCCCTTAAGCATCTTTTTTATGCTTACTTCGCCGTGGATACTACCACGCACAGTTATGTGCGTGCCGGGGTTCACTTGCGAGCTCTTGTCTACGTAGTGGCTCGCGAAGGAACCTTTAAAAACTGTCTTAGTGTCAGGGGCAGTTTTTAAAGATTTCCTGAATAGCCGGGGGATTTCCCCGGCATCAACATTTAATTACGCATTACGTTGCAACAACATCGACTTGATATGGCCGATGGCGCGCGTCGGGTTCAGCCCCTTCGGACATACACTGACGCAGTTCATGATGCTGTGACAGCGGAATACACTGAATGCATCGCTCAAACCGTCGAGGCGGCTGTCAGTCTCGGTATCACGGCTATCGATCAGGAAACGATATGCCGCTAACAAGCCTGCCGGGCCGATAAACTTATCGGGATTCCACCAGAAAGACGGACAAGAGGTTGAACAACATGCGCAGAGAATACATTCATACAGCCCGTCGAGTTTTTCGCGCTGCTCTGGCATCTGTAAATGCTCGCGAGCTGGCGGATTTTGTCCATTATTCAACAGGTAAGGCTTAATTTTCTCATATTGCGCATAGAATTGTCCCATGTCTACCACCAAATCGCGGATCACCGGTAAACCTGGCAGCGGGCGAATCACAATCTTCTTGCCCGGCTGGTTGAGTGCCGAAATCGGGGTAATACAGGCCAGACCATTCTTGCCGTTCATGTTCAGACCGTCGGAACCGCACACACCTTCACGGCAGGAGCGGCGGAACGACAGGCTGGGATCTTTCTCTTTCAGCTGGATAAGCGCATCCAGCAACATCATGTCGCGACCTTCTTCCGCTTCCAGGGTGTAATCCTGCATACGCGGAGCATCATCAACATCCGGGTTATAGCGATAAATTGAAAACTCGAGTCTCATTTTCCTGTCTCCGCATTAGTAAGTACGAATCTTCGGCGGGAATGCCGGGCGCAGTTTCGGTTCCATGTTGACGCTTCGGCGCGTCATGGATTCCGACTCTGGCAGATACAGGGAGTGGCACAGCCAGTTTTCATCATCACGATCCGGGAAGTCGAAGCGGCTATGCGCGCCACGGCTTTCGGTACGGAAGTTGGCAGAAACAGCCGTTGCATACGCCGTTTCCATCAGGTTATCCAGTTCCAGGCACTCAACGCGCTGGGTGTTGAACTCGCTGGAAGTGTCATCCAGACGGGCATTTTTCAGACGCTCGCGGATAACTTTCAACTGCTCAAGCCCTTTCGCCATCGCATCACCTTCACGGAAGACCGAGAAGTTATGCTGCATACATTCTTGCAGCGCTTTACGAATCGCCACCGGATCTTCACCGTTACGATTATTGTTCCAGCGGTTCAGACGATCCAGAGATGCTTCAACATCAGACTCGCTGGCATCGCGCAATGCGCCCTGCTCGGCGATAGACTCTTGCAGATGCAGACCCGCTGCGCGACCAAAGACCACCAGGTCCAGCAGCGAGTTGCCGCCCAGACGGTTAGCGCCGTGTACCGATACACAAGCGATTTCACCAACGGCAAACAGCCCCGGAACAACCACATCTTCGCCTTTCTCGTTCACCGTCAGCGCCTGACCGGTCACTTTGGTCGGAATACCACCCATCATGTAGTGACAGGTTGGGATAACCGGAATCGGCTCTTTCACCGGATCAACGTGAGCGAAGGTACGGGAGAGTTCCAGAATACCCGGCAGACGGGATTCGAGAACTTCTTTACCCAGGTGGTCGAGTTTCAGTTTCGCATGTGGCCCCCACGGACCATCACAGCCGCGACCTTCACGGATTTCAATCATGATGGAACGCGCCACCACGTCACGGCCCGCCAGGTCTTTGGCGTTCGGCGCATAACGCTCCATAAAGCGTTCGCCATGTTTGTTCAGCAGATAACCGCCTTCACCACGGCAACCTTCGGTGACCAGTACGCCCGCACCGGCAATACCGGTCGGGTGGAACTGCCACATTTCCATATCCTGCACCGGTACGCCTGCGCGGATAGCCATGCCGACGCCGTCGCCAGTGTTAATGTGGGCGTTAGTGGTGGACTGATAAATACGCCCTGCCCCGCCAGTCGCCAGCACGGTAGCGCGGGCTTTGAAATAAACCACTTCACCGGTTTCGATGCACAGTGCGGTACAACCCACCACCGCGCCATCCTGGTTTTTCACCAGATCCAGCGCATACCACTCGGAGAAAATGGTGGTGTGGTTTTTCAGGTTCTGCTGATAAAGCGTGTGCAACAGTGCGTGACCGGTACGGTCAGCCGCCGCCGCAGTGCGTGCCGCCTGCTCGCCGCCGAAGTTTTTCGACTGACCGCCAAACGGACGTTGATAGATACGACCATCATCAAGACGCGAGAACGGCAGGCCCATGTGTTCGAGTTCCAGAATCGCTTCCGGCCCGGTTTTACACATATATTCAATCGCGTCCTGGTCACCGATATAGTCCGACCCTTTTACGGTGTCGTACATATGCCATTCCCAGTTATCTTCATGGGTATTACCCAGCGCAACGGTAATGCCGCCTTGCGCAGAAACGGTATGGGAACGGGTCGGGAAGACTTTAGAGAGCAGCGCACAGGTCTGGCCGCTCTGGGAAATTTGCAGCGCCGCGCGCATACCTGCGCCACCGGCACCAATCACAACTGCATCAAATTCTCTGACTGGCAATTTCATCACACACCCCACACCACAACGAATCCATAAATCACGTAAACCACCAGTGCAACGACAATCACCAGTTGCAGCATCAGGCGCAATGCCAGCGGTTTAACGTAGTCGGTCAACACCTGCCACATGCCGATCCAGGCATGAATCAAGATAGAAAACAGCGCCAGCAGGGTGAACACTTTGGTGAACGCAGAGGCGAAGAAACCGATCCAGACTTCATATGTCAGTTCGCCACTGGTGGCGAAAAAACCGACCATATAAATGATGTAGAGCGTCAGGACGATAGCGGTAGCGCGAACGAGGATGAAATCATGTACGCCATTGCGTCCTAATGCGGAGGCGTTGCTTACCATACGAGGACTCCTGCGAGAAGTGAAAGCACGACAGTAATAACAAAGGAGATTTTGGCGGAGCGTTTACCCGCTTCGAATGTTTCTTCCAGATAGCCAAAATCCATCATCATGTGGCGAATACCTACGACGACGTGATACGCCAGAGCGGTAAGGATGCCCCACATGATAAATTTGACGAAGAAGCTGCCCATAATCGCGGAAGCTTGCTCGAAACCTTCAGGGGAAGAGAGGCTGGTACCCAGAAGCCACAGCAGGATGCCCACTGCAACAAAGGTGATCACACCGGAAACGCGATGGAGAATGGACGCTATCGCCGTGATGGGGAACCGGATGGTCTGTAGGTCCAGATTAACAGGTCTTTGTTTTTTCACATTTCTTATCATGAATAACGCCCACATGCTGTTCTTATTATTCCCTGGGGACTACGGGCACAGAGGTTAACTTTCTGTTACCTGGAGACGTCGGGATTTCCTTCCTCCGGTCTGCTTGCGGGTCAGACAGCGTCCTTTCTATAACTGCGCGTCATGCAAAACACTGCTTCCAGATGCGAAAACGACACGTTACAACGCTGGGTGGCTCGGGATTGCAGGGTGTTCCGGAGACCTGGCGGCAGTATAGGCTGTTCACAAAATCATTACAATTAACCTACATATAGTTTGTCGGGTTTTATCCTGAACAGTGATCCAGGTCACGATAACAACATTTATTTAATTTTTAATCATCTAATTTGACAATCATTCAACAAAGTTGTTACAAACATTACCAGGAAAAGCATATAATGCGTAAAAGTTATGAAGTCGGTATTTCACCTAAGATTAACTTATGTAACAGTGTGGAAGTATTGACCAATTCATTCGGGACAGTTATTAGTGGTAGACAAGTTTAATAATTCGGATTGCTAAGTACTTGATTCGCCATTTATTCGTCATCAATGGATCCTTTACCTGCAAGCGCCCAGAGCTCTGTACCCAGGTTTTCCCCTCTTTCACAGAGCGGCGAGCCAAATAACAAACGGGTAAAGCCAGGTTGATGTGCGAAGGCAAATTTAAGTTCCGGCAGTCTTACGTAATAAGGCGCTAAGGAGACCTTAAATGGCTGATACAAAAGCAAAACTCACCCTCAACGGGGACACAGCTGTTGAACTGGATGTGCTGAAAGGCACGCTGGGTCAAGATGTTATTGATATCCGTACTCTCGGTTCAAAAGGTGTGTTCACCTTTGACCCAGGCTTCACTTCAACCGCATCCTGCGAATCTAAAATTACTTTTATTGATGGTGATGAAGGTATTTTGCTGCACCGCGGTTTCCCGATCGATCAGCTGGCGACCGATTCTAACTACCTGGAAGTTTGTTACATCCTGCTGAATGGTGAAAAACCGACTCAGGAACAGTATGACGAATTTAAAACTACGGTGACCCGTCATACCATGATCCACGAGCAGATTACCCGTCTGTTCCACGCTTTCCGTCGCGACTCACATCCAATGGCAGTCATGTGTGGTATTACCGGCGCGCTGGCGGCGTTCTATCACGACTCGCTGGATGTTAACAATCCTCGTCATCGTGAAATTGCCGCGTTCCGCCTGCTGTCGAAAATGCCGACCATGGCCGCGATGTGTTACAAGTATTCCATTGGTCAGCCATTTGTTTATCCGCGCAACGATCTCTCCTATGCCGGTAACTTCCTGAATATGATGTTCTCCACGCCGTGCGAACCGTATGAAGTTAATCCGATTCTGGAACGTGCTATGGACCGTATTCTGATCCTGCACGCTGACCATGAACAGAACGCCTCTACCTCCACCGTGCGTACCGCTGGCTCTTCGGGTGCGAACCCGTTTGCCTGTATCGCAGCAGGTATTGCTTCACTGTGGGGACCTGCGCACGGTGGTGCTAACGAAGCGGCGCTGAAAATGCTGGAAGAAATTAGCTCCGTTAAACACATTCCGGAATTTGTTCGTCGTGCGAAAGATAAAAATGATTCTTTCCGCCTGATGGGCTTCGGTCACCGCGTGTACAAAAATTACGACCCGCGCGCCACCGTAATGCGTGAAACCTGCCATGAAGTTCTGAAAGAGCTGGGCACCAAAGATGACCTGCTGGAAGTGGCTATGGAGCTGGAAAACATCGCGCTGAACGACCCGTACTTTATCGAGAAGAAACTGTACCCGAACGTCGATTTCTACTCTGGTATCATCCTGAAAGCGATGGGTATTCCGTCTTCCATGTTCACCGTCATTTTCGCAATGGCACGTACCGTTGGCTGGATCGCCCACTGGAGCGAAATGCACAGTGACGGTATGAAGATTGCCCGTCCGCGTCAGCTGTATACAGGATATGAAAAACGCGACTTTAAAAGCGATATCAAGCGTTAATGGTTGATTGCTAAGTTGTAAATATTTTAACCCGCCGTTCAAATGGCGGGTTAATTTTTATATGCCTAAACACAAAAAATTGTAAAAATAAAATCCACTATCGGACATTCATATATTCTAAAAAAAAATATATCGGTATAAATTATAAACAAATCGATGATTTTTAATCATCTATTTTCCTCTCAGTTACATGAATAAACCACCAAATATAGCGCACCCCTATAATTTCCAATACGTTATTCATCAAACATTTAATTTATACCATCAATTAATTACTTTTACATTTAATAAAATTAATAATATTTTTAAGAAAAACTAAAAACATTCGACAATCAAATAAGATATTCTTGCACCGATATACTTTTTTCTTTTCTGTTAAAGGACTCCGTTATGTTTAAAGGACAAAAAACATTGGCCGCACTGGCCGTATCTCTGCTGTTCACAGCACCTGTTTATGCGGCTGATGAAGGATCCGGTGAAATTCACTTTAAAGGTGAAGTTATTGAAGCACCGTGTGAAATACATCAGGATGATATTGATAAAGAGGTTGAACTCGGTCAGGTGACCACCAGCCACATTAATCAGTCACATCACAGCGATGCCGTTGCTGTCGACCTGCGCTTAGTCAACTGTGATCTGGAAAACTCCAGCAACGGTTCCGGTGGCAAGATTTCTAAAGTTGCAGTCACCTTTGATAGCTCAGCGAAAACCACCGGCGCAGATCCGATTCTCAACAACACCAGCACGGGTGAAGCCACCGGCGTCGGCGTACGTTTAATGAATAAAGATCAAAGCAATATCGTTTTAGGCACCGCTACTCCAGATATCGACCTGGCTCCGACCTCCAGCGAACAAACGCTGAATTTCTTTGCCTGGATGGAACAAATTGATCAGGCTACACCTGTAACGCCAGGCGCAGTTACGGCGAATGCAACCTACGTGCTGGATTATAAATAAGTATTACTTTGGCGGCGCTATCGCCGCCTTTCATAAAATATTTATCAGGTATGGACACCGTGAATATTTATCGACTCTCTTTTGTATCCTGCCTGGTCGTGGCGATGCCTTGCGCATTGGCGGTCGAATTCAACCTTAATGTTCTCGATAAATCAATGCGCGACCGCATTGATATTTCATTATTAAAGGAAAAAGGAGTCATTGCTCCCGGTGAGTATTTTGTTAGCGTTGCGGTAAATAATAACCAAATCAGTAACGGGCAAAAGATTAACTGGCACAAAAATGACGATAAAACCATTCCGTGCATCAATGATTTACTGGTCGATAAATTTGGCTTAAAACCTGAAGTCCGTCAGTCGTTACCATTGATAAATCAGTGCGTCGATTTTAGCTCCCGACCTGAAATGCTCTTCAATTTCGATCAAGCCAATCAGCAACTAAATATCACCATTCCGCAAGCCTGGCTGGCGTGGCACTCAGAAAACTGGACCCCACCCTCCACATGGAAAGAAGGTGTCGCCGGTGTCCTGATGGATTACAACTTGTTTGCCAGCAGCTACCGCCCACAGGATGGCAGCAGCAGCACTAATCTTAACGCCTATGGAACAGCCGGAATCAACACGGGGGCATGGCGCTTACGCAGTGATTATCAGTTGAATCAGACTGATAGCGATGATAACCATGAACAGTCAGGCGAAATATCACGTACCTATCTTTTTCGCCCGTTACCGCAATTAGGTTCAAAATTAACCCTCGGCGAAACGGATTTTAGTTCCAATATTTTCGACGGTTTTTCTTATACCGGCGCGGCACTGGCAAGTGACGATCGAATGTTGCCATGGGAACTACGCGGCTACGCCCCACAAATTAGCGGTATTGCACAGACCAATGCCACGGTGACGATCAGTCAATCAGGCCGCGTCATTTACCAGAAAAAAGTCCCACCAGGCCCATTTATCATTGACGACCTTAATCAGTCTGTTCAGGGCACACTGGATGTCAAAGTGACGGAAGAAGATGGTCGGGTGAACAATTTCCAGGTTTCGGCAGCATCGACGCCCTTCCTGACTCGTCAGGGACAGGTTCGCTATAAACTGGCCGCGGGTCAGCCACGGCCCTCCATGTCACATCAAACTGAAAATGAAACCTTTTTTAGCAATGAAGTTTCCTGGGGGATGCTGTCAAACACCTCGCTGTACGGCGGCCTGCTGCTTTCTGGTGATGACTACCATTCTGCCGCAATAGGTATCGGGCAAAATATGCTGTGGCTTGGCGCGCTGTCGTTTGATGTCACGTGGGCCAGTAGTCACTTTGATACTCAGCAGGACGAGCGGGGCTTAAGCTACCGTTTTAATTACAGCAAACAAGTGGATGCCACCAACAGCACGATTTCCCTCGCCGCTTATCGTTTCTCCGATCGTCATTTTCACAGCTACGCCAACTATCTGGATCACAAATACAACGACAGCGATGCGCAGGACGAAAAACAGACGATCAGCTTATCTGTGGGCCAACCGATTACCCCACTAAACCTCAATCTTTACGCCAACCTGCTACATCAAACCTGGTGGAATGCAGACGCCTCCACGACCGCCAACATCACGGCAGGTTTTAATGTTGATATTGGTGACTGGAGAGATATCTCTATTTCGACGTCATTCAATACAACCCATTACGAAGATAAAGATCGCGACAACCAGATTTACCTGTCGATTTCGCTCCCCTTCGGTAACGGTGGTCGGGTTGGCTATGACATGCAAAACAGTAGCCACAGCACCACACACCGCATGTCGTGGAACGATACGCTGGATGAACGTAATAGCTGGGGCATGTCTGCCGGACTGCAATCCGACCGTCCGGACAATGGAGCCCAGGTGAGCGGTAACTATCAGCGGGTGAGTGGGATATTTCTGGTACCTATGCCGCCAATGATTACAGTTCCGTCAGCAGCAGCTGGAGCGGTTCTTTCACCGCAACCCAATATGGTGCAGCGTTTCATCGCCGCAGCTCCACCAATGAACCACGCCTGATGGTCAGCACCGATGGCGTGGCAGATATTCCGGTTCAGGGCAATCTCGACTACACCAACCATTTTGGCATTGCGGTGGTGCCGTTGATTTCCAGTTACCAGCCTTCCACCGTGGCGGTGAACATGAATGACTTACCCGACGGCGTAACAGTTGCAGAAAACGTTATCAAAGAAACGTGGATTGAAGGCGCGATAGGTTACAAATCACTGGCTTCCCGTTCCGGTAAAGACGTTAACGTCATCATTCGCAACGCCAGCGGTCAGTTTCCTCCCCTCGGAGCGGATATCCGCCAGGATGACAGCGGCATTAGCGTGGGGATGGTTGGCGAGGAAGGACATGCCTGGTTAAGCGGAGTCGCTGAAAATCAAAAGTTTACCGTGGTCTGGGGTGATAGCCAGCATTGCTCGCTCCATCTTCCTGAACATATGGAAGACACCGCAAATCGCCTGATTTTACCTTGTCATTAATTAAGGAAATGAAAATGACATTTATGAAAGGACTACCCCTTTTGTTGTTGGTTGCCAGTCTGTGCAGCCACGCTGCACTACAACCCGATCGCACTCGTATTGTGTTTAACGCTAATGATAAAGCTACCAGTTTGCGGGTGGATAATCGTAGCGATAAACTCCCCTACCTCGCTTATTCCTGGCTCGAAAATGAAAAAGGGGAGAAAAGCGATGATCTTCTGGTCGCCCTACCGCCGATACAACGTCTGGAACCGAAAGCAACAACGCAGGTACGGATAGTAAAGCAAGCCTCGACCACAAAATTACCGGGCGATCGCGAAACGCTATTTTTCTACAATATGCGTGAAATTCCTCCCGCCCCGGAAAAAAACAGCGACCATGCCGTTCTGCAAGTCGCCATTCAGAGTCGTATCAAGGTGTTCTGGCGACCGGCTGCATTACGCAAGAAAGCAGGAGAAAAGGTCGAACTGCAGTTACAGGTCAGCCAGCAGGGCAACCAACTGACACTGAAAAATCCTACCGCGTATTATCTGACCATTGCCTACCTGGGACGAAATGAAAAAGGCGTTCTCCCCGGCTTCAAAACCGTGATGGTTGCGCCTTTTAGTACGGTCAACACAAACACCGGAAATTATAGCGGCAGCCAGTTTTATCTCGGTTATATGGATGATTACGGCGCGTTACGCATGACGACGCTCAACTGCAGCGGACAATGCCATTTACAAGCCGTGGAGGCGAAGAAATGAGTGCTGGCAAGGGAGTGTTGCTCGTCATCTGTCTGTTATTTCTGCCGTTGAAGTCTGCGCTTGCCCTGAACTGCTACTTTGGTTCATCCGGTGGCTCGGTAGAAAAATCAGAAGCGATTCAACCTTTTGCTGTACCAGGCAATGCCAAACTCGGCGATAAGATTTGGGAATCTGACGATATTAAAATTCCCGTCTATTGTGACAACAATACCAACGGCAATTTTGAAAGTGAGCATGTTTATGCCTGGGTAACCCCCTACCCGGGGGTGCAGGATCGCTATTATCAACTCGGCGTAACTTACAATGGCGTTGATTATGACGCCAACCAGGGAAAAAGCCGCATCGACACTAACCAGTGTATTGACAGTAAGAACATTGACATTTATACCCCTGAGCAGATTATCGCGATGGGATGGCAGAACAAAATTTGCTCGGGTGATCCCGCTAATATTCACATGTCGCGTACCTTTCTCGCTCGCATGCGGTTATACGTCAAAATACGAGAAATGCCGCCGCATGATTATCAAAGTACGCTTAGCGACTATATCGTCGTGCAATTTGACGGTGCCGGTAGCGTTAACGAAGACCCTACTGCCCAAAACCTGAAATATCATATTACTGGTCTGGAAAACATTCGCGTGCTGGATTGCAGCGTCAATTTTTCCATTTCACCGGAAACACAGGTGATTGATTTTGGTAAATTTAATTTGCTGGATATTCGTCGCCACACAATGTCGAAAACATTCAGTATTAAGACGACAAAATCACAAAATGACCAATGCACCGACGGATTTAAAGTCAGTTCCTCCTTTTATACCGAAGAAACGTTGGTTGAAGAAGATAAAGCATTGTTGATTGGTAATGGTCTGAAGCTACGTTTGCTGGATGAAAACGCCTCGCCTTATACCTTCAATAAATATGCTGAATACGCCGATTTCACCAGCGACATGTTGGTCTACGAAAAAACCTATACAGCTGAACTTTCGTCCATTGCAGGTACCCCCATCGAGGCTGGGCCCTTCGATACAGTGGTGCTTTTTAAAATTAACTATAACTGATTTGCCATGATGCCCTTTGCAGCCGGAAAGGGCATCTCTTTCAGAAAATTGCTGATTTTCCCCTTTCCTTGATTGCTGTTATTTTTTCCTGGCCCGGCTTTCTTTATGCTGTATCGATACACCAAAGAGAAAATAATGAGGGAGCGAAGGATGCCAGTTTTGCAGTGGGGAATGTTATGTGTGCTATCACTTCTCCTTTCTATTGGTTTCCTCGCGGTACATCTCCCGGCGGCGCTATTACTTGGGCCGATGATCGCCGGGATCATCTTCAGTATGCGCGGAATTACTCTGCAACTTCCCCGCTCCGCTTTTCTCGCCGCGCAGGCCATTCTTGGCTGCATGATTGCGCAAAACCTCACTGGTTCGATTCTCACCACGCTGGCCGCCAACTGGCCGATCGTGCTTGCTATTTTACTGGTGACGCTGCTTTCCAGCGCCATCGTGGGTTGGTTATTGGTGCGCTATAGCTCACTGCCTGGAAATACCGGTGCCTGGGGTTCTTCTCCAGGCGGCGCAGCGGCAATGGTCGCTATGGCGCAAGATTACGGCGCAGATATTCGCCTGGTGGCGTTTATGCAATATCTGCGAGTGCTGTTCGTCGCGGGGGCCGCTGTTCCGGTCACCCGCATGATGCTGGGTGATAACGCTGAAGCGGTTAACCAGCAAATCGTCTGGTTCCCGCCAGTGAGCATTAATCTCCTGCTTACGATTTTGCTCGCAGTCGTTGCCGGTACGGCGGGATGCATGCTGCGTCTTCCTTCCGGCACGATGCTCATCCCGATGCTGGCGGGCGCAGTGCTCCAGTCTGGTCAGCTCATCACCATCGAACTACCGGAATGGCTGCTGGCGATGGCGTATATGGCAATTGGCTGGCGGATTGGTCTTGGTTTCGATAAACAAATCTTACTGCGGGCACTACGCCCGCTACCGCAAATCCTGCTGTCGATTTTTGCTCTGCTGGCTATTTGTGCGGGTATGGCGTGGGGGCTGACCCGGTTTATGCATATTGATTTTATGACTGCCTACCTCGCCACCAGTCCCGGCGGGCTTGATACCGTGGCGGTCATCGCCGCAGGGAGCAATGCCGATATGGCGCTTATTATGGCGATGCAAACCCTGCGCCTGTTCAGTATTTTGCTGACGGGGCCAGCCATTGCGCGGTTTATTTCAACCTATGCGCCGAAGCGGTCGGCCTAGTGCTGGCAGCCTGGACACCAGTAAAACGGGCGCGAGGACAACGTGGTTTTCTCAATGATGCCGCCACAGCGTTCGCACAGTTCGCCATCACGATGAAAAACCTTAAAGCGAAACAGCGCCCCATGATGCTTATTCTCATCCACCTGCCCCCGCGTAGCGTAAGAAAACCGAGGAATCTCCAGTAACGCGTGTGCGAGTGCATCCAGTTGCGCCGCATTGAGATCTTTCGCTTTATGATTTCCAGTCAACCCAACCTGCCAGAGGATCTCCACCCGCAAATAATTGCCAAGCCCAGCCAGAAACGCCTGATCGAGCAGTAATCCTGCAAACTGACGGTTACGAAAGCGCGGTGACAATAACCGTTCCTTTACCACCTCCGGCGTCAGATTCGGATCCAGCACATCGGGACCAACGCGTTGTAAAAACGGATGCGTGGTCAGTTGTTCCGGCCTCAACATCTCAATATCCGAGGCGCTATAAAGCAGAATGGTTTTGTCAGCCGTTTGCAGTTTTACCCGCAATACTCGCGTGGTCTGCGGCTCTTCGCCGGTATCAACCACGCGCCAGACGCCGTAAAGCTGATTATGGCTGTAGAGCGTTAAGTCGTTGGAAAAATGAGTTAACAACGCCTTACCACGCGTTTCCACATGGGTAACGTGTTGACCGATAAGTTGTGATTGATAAGTTTTTAACTGCGGGAAGGCAAACCAGACATCAGTTAGTGGTTTGCCTTTGATCGCCGCCTCCAGGTTATCCGCTGCACGGCGGATCTCCGGGCCTTCAGGCATGGTGATATCCTTTTTTCATTCTTTATTAATCGGGGTTATGCTGCGACAACAATCTCCTTTTCGGCAAATGTAGAGCGTAGTCGGCGGGCGAACGCCAGTGCGTGCTCGCCGTCGCCATGCAGGCAGACTGTTTGCGCCGTGACCGTTGCCCATTCGCCGGTGATACTTTTGACTCTGCCGTGTTGCACCATCTCTAGCGTTTGCGCCAGCGCCTGTTCTTCGTTTTCAATCAACGCGCCTGGCTGACTTCGCGGCACCAGCGAGCCGTCAGCCTGATAACCGCGATCGGCAAACACTTCCTCGCGCGTTGTCAGGCCATATTGCTTGCCTGCACGAATCAGCTCGCTTCCTGCCAGCCCAACGAGAACCAATGCTGGATCGCAAGCGTATACCGCTCTGGCGATGGCGTCTGCCAGTTGTGCTTCTTTCGCCGCCTGGTTGTACAACATGCCGTGCGGTTTGACATGACGCATTACGCCGCCTTGCGCACGGGCAATCGTTGCCAGCGCGCCAATTTGATACAGCGTCTGGGCGTAAACGGTTTCTGGCGGCAGCTGCATGGCGCTGCGACCAAAATTTTCCCTGTCGGGAAAACTCGGGTGAGCGCCAATCGCGACACCATTTTTTATTGCTTCACGCACGCAAGCCTGCATGGTTTGGGCATCGCCTGCATGAAATCCACAAGCAATATTGGCAGAGGAAACCAGCGTTAATAGCTCTGCGTCGCTGGCGCAGCCTTCGCCCAGATCGGCGTTCAGGTCAATTTTCATTGTGTAGCCGCCACGCTAATTGTTCGAAATAACGTTGTTGATCTTGCCGCGCTTTCAGTGCCTCTTCCAGTGAACACTGGACAAAATGAATCGGCTGACCGAGCGGAATTTGCGCCAGATGGTACATATCAGCCTCAATGATACAGGCAATACGCGGGTAACCACCGGTGGTCTGTGCGTCGTTCATCAACACAATAGGCTGCCCGTTATGCGGCACCTGCACCACACCCGGTAACAAACCGTGAGATAACAGTTCGCGATCGGTGGTGCGTTTTAAAATTTGCCCCTGTAAGCGATAGCCCATGCGGTTACTTTGCGGGCTAAGCTGCCAGGGCGAACGCCAGAATGCATCCTGCGAGGCGCGATCGAACTCATGATATTCCGGCCCCGGCAAGGCGCGAATGCGGTTGCCCCACAGCAGCTGTTTAACGCCCTGCGCTTCCATAAAATCACGCTTCGATTTGCCAATCGGGAGTCGGTCACCATCCTTCAGTAAACGGCCTTCCAGCCCGCCAATCCCCACGTTGAGATCGGTGCTGCATGACCCCATTACCGGCGGAACATCAATACCACCCGCGACCGCCAGATAACTGCGCATCCCGTGCTGCGGGCGTTTAAGCGTTAAACGCTGGCCTGCTTTCATCGGCAATCGCCAGCCGGTCCAGACGGCATTATCATCCAGCCGCGCTTCGCAACCGGCCCCTGTCAGAGCAAACCACCCATCAGTTTCGAACTCAACCGTTAACTGACCGAGCGTGATCTCCAGCGCGGGGGCATTGGCGTCATTACCCACCAGCAGGTTAGCAATGCGCAGCGCGGGCATATCCAGTGCGCCGCAGTGGCTGATACCCGACTGGCGAAAACCGTGACGACCGCCATCCTGCACAGTGGTATACATGCCCGCACGAATAATCTTCAGCATACTCCCTCCTTCTGCGGTACAAAGCGCACGCTGTCTCCCGGACGTAATAAGATGGGTTCGTCACGCGCCGGATCAAACAGGCTGAGTGAGGTATGACCAATCAACTGCCAGCCACCCGGCGTTGCCAGCGGATAAACACCAGTCTGCGGCCCGCCGATCCCGACAGAACCTGCCGGAACGAGTAAGCGCGGTTCAGCGCGCCGTGGCGTGTGTAGTTGTTCCGGCAAACTCCCGAGATACGGGAAGCCCGGTTGAAAACCTAAAAACCAGACCACGTATTCCACGGAGGAGTGCAATTCAACAACCTGTTTTTCGCTCAACCCGCAATGCGCCGCGACCACCGCCAAATCCGGTCCGCCTGCACCACCGTAAACCACCGGAATTTCAATAAAGCGAGACTCAGGTTCCAGGGCCTCGCTCTCCTCCCACCAGCGTTGCAAACGCTCTATGGCATCCAGCGCCAGCGACTCAGGATTACGCAAAATCACCGTGATATTGTTCATGCCGGGAATGGCTTCAACCACATTCAGCATATCCACCAGACGCTGCGCCAGTCGCCAGATCCGTTTCTGGCTAGCCAGCGTCACCGGCGGTTCCAGTTCCAGCACTACCGCCGTTTCACCTATCAGATAACAACGCGCTCGTTGCACTTTCGATCCCTCTGATTATTCGTTATGCAGGATTAGGAATATCAATAAAGGTCACATCAAGATCGGTATTTTCATTCAGCCACTCGCTCAATGCGCGAATACCACCACGTTCAGTGGCATGGTGACCTGCAGCATAAAAATGCAACCCCTGCTCGCGGGCTGAATGAATGGTCTGTTCAGAAACTTCGCCAGTAATAAAAGCATCCACGCCAAAACGCGCGGCGCTATCGATAAAACTTTGCCCGCCGCCCGTGCACCAGGCGACGCGCTGGACCACCTCAGGTCCGGTATCGCCACACCATAACGGCTTACGTCCCAGACGCGCTTCAATCCAGGAGGCTAGTTCCAGTCCCGGCACAGGCATGGTCAGCTCTCCCCACGGCACCAACGGCTCAATTTCGCCCATGACCGTGATCCCCAGTAACGCCGCCAGCTGTGCGTTATTGCCCAGCTCAGGATGTGCGTCAAGCGGCAAATGCCAGCCATACAGGTTGATATCATTCGCCAGCAACGTTTTTAAACGGTTACGCTTCATTCCGCGAATGACCGGAAACTCTCCTTTCCAGAAGTAGCCATGATGCACAATGACCGCATCCGCGCCCAGACGCACTGCCTCATCGAGCAAAGCCTGGCTGGCGGTGACACCGGTAACAATTTTTTGCACCGTCTCTTTGCCTTCCACCTGCAAACCATTCGGCGCGTAATCACTAATCGCCGCGCTGTTCAGTTTTTCGTTAATCAGTTGTTCCAGTTCGGTGTTTTTCATCTTCGCGCCTTCCGTATTCTGATAGCTACACCGTTAACATAGCGTTACCTCGCCTGTTCGTCGATAGCCAATCTTTTGACATATTAAGAAACAAACCCGACGCCAAAAGACGCAAATTGTTTATATCATCACGCTTCAGCTAATGTATATTTATGCAATCAGACAGCATATTGCATAAATAATCAGATCTGTATCAAAGTTTTAACTTTAAGGAAACACAAGCACGCCGCGCAACTATTACGTGACGTTGCCGTCAATTGTGGAATTATTATGAATAAACACGCATCACAACCGCGCGCTATTTACTATGTCGTTGCGCTGCAAATCTGGGAATATTTTAGCTTTTACGGCATGCGTGCCCTGCTGATTCTCTATCTCACCAATCAACTAAAATACAACGATACTCACGCCTACGAGTTATTTAGCGCCTACTGTTCGCTGGTGTATGTCACGCCAATCCTCGGTGGCTTTTTGGCGGATAAAGTTCTCGGCAATCGCATGGCGGTGATGCTGGGGGCGTTGTTGATGGCGATCGGTCATGTGGTGCTGGGTGCCAGTGAGATCCATCCGTCATTCCTCTATCTGTCCCTGGCGATTATCGTTTGTGGCTATGGTCTGTTTAAATCCAATGTCAGTTGCCTGCTCGGCGAGCTGTATGAGCCAACCGATCCGCGTCGTGATGGCGGTTTCTCGCTGATGTATGCAGCGGGTAACGTGGGGTCTATTATCGCACCTATCGCCTGTGGTTACGCCCAGGAAGAGTACAGCTGGGCGATGGGCTTTGGCCTGGCGGCGGTGGGTATGATCGCGGGTCTGGTCATTTTCTTATGTGGCAATCGTCATTTCACACATACCCGCGGCGTTAATAAAAAAGTACTGCGTGCGACAAACTTTCTCCTGCCTAACTGGGGATGGCTGCTGGTTCTGCTGGTGGCAACGCCTGCGCTGATTACCGTATTGTTCTGGAAAGAGTGGTCGGTATACGCCTTAATTGTCGCGACTATTATTGGCCTGGGTGTACTGGCAAAAATTTATCGCAAAGCAGAAAACCAGAAACAGCGTAAGGAGCTGGGGCTGATTGTGACGCTCACCTTCTTCAGTATGTTGTTCTGGGCCTTCGCACAACAGGGCGGCAGCTCGATTAGCCTTTATATCGACCGCTTCGTTAACCGCGATATGTTTGGTTATACCGTTCCGACTGCTATGTTCCAGTCGATTAATGCCTTCGCAGTTATGCTGTGCGGTGTGTTCCTGGCGTGGGTGGTTAAAGAAAGCGTCGCAGGTAATCGTACCGTGCGCATCTGGGGAAAATTTGCTCTTGGTCTCGGCCTGATGAGCGCCGGGTTCTGCATTCTGACCTTAAGCGCCCGCTGGTCCTCAATGTATGGTCACTCTTCTCTGCCACTGATGGTATTAGGCCTGGCGGTGATGGGCTTTGCGGAACTGTTTATCGACCCGGTTGCCATGTCGCAAATTACGCGCATTGAAATCCCCGGTGTGACCGGCGTATTAACCGGCATTTATATGCTGCTTTCCGGCGCGATTGCGAACTATCTCGCGGGCGTGATTGCCGATCAGACATCGCAGGCTTCGTTTGATGCTTCCGGGGCGATCAACTACTCCATCAATGCATATATTGAAGTATTTGATCAAATTACCTGGGGCGCACTGGCGTGTGTAGGACTGGTACTGATGATTTGGCTGTATCAGGCGCTGAAATTCAGAAACCGCGCGCTGGCGCTGGAATCTTAATAGGCCAGCACCATACCTGATAAAACGCTCGCTGCGTTTTATCAGGCTCCTTTCCTCGCTTCTTCGTACGCTGCCAGCGTTCGCAGCCTTGCCTCTTTGTGATCAACTATCGGTTGCGGATAATCCAGCATCACACCTGCTTTCTGCGCCCACTTCCACGGCTCATGCACCGCTTTCCCTGGTACATCGCGCAGCTCCGGTAACCATCGGCGGATAAACTCGCCCTCACGGTCAAATTTCTCGCCCTGAGTTATCGGATTGAAAATACGAAAATACGGCGCAGCATCAGTACCCGTAGAAGCCGCCCACTGCCAGCCACCGTTATTAGCTGCCAAATCACCATCAATCAGCTGCGACATGAAATATCGCTCGCCTTCGCGCCAGTCGATCAACAAATCTTTCACCAGAAAACTGGCTGTAATCATCCGTAGCCGGTTATGCATCCAGCCAGTACTGTTAAGCTGACGCATAGCGGCATCAACAATCGGGTATCCCGTTTTGCCTTTCTGCCAGGCCTGTAAATGTGCGGGATTGCTTTGCCACTGCACACGATCCGTCCAGGCAATAAACGGACAATGTTTACACAACGAGGGGTAATACGTCATCAGATGACGGTAGAACTCGCGCCAGATCAGCTCACTAAGCCAGACACTACCGGCCCCACCGTCCAGCGCCTGCGGCTGTTCCGCCAACAAGCGATGCAAACACTGGCGAGGCGATAACCCGCCCGTTGCCAGGCTGGCGGACAAACGACTGGTGCCTTCCACTGCCGGAAAATCTCGTTGTTGCTCATATTCTCCGGCACCGTTCTGGCAAAACTGGCGTAATTGCGCAATCGCCGCTTTTTCTTCCACCGGGAAATGCGCAGTATCGAAAGACTGACGAGGATAATTCAGCGTAATGGATGGCGCGGGCTCTATCGATCCGCTACTACGAACTTTTGGCGCAGCGACACACTCCGGCATCCCTTCCCGCAGCCGTTTCAGCCAGGCATTCTTAAAAGGCGTAAAGACTTTGTACATCTCGTGATTACCGGTCATCACCGCGCCAGGCGGCAGGATCACGCTGTCATCAAATCCTTCACACACCACGTTACGCAGCGCTCTTTCAACTTCCACATCCCGCGCCCGCTCATTCACTTCATACTGATAGTTATAAAACAGGTGGGTAACGCTGTTTTCCGCGCACACCTGTTTAACTATTTCGACACTGGCGACAAAGTCATCCACTTCACGGAACAATAAAGGAATACCTTTTTCCGCAAGCGCTATTTGTAGCCCATTCAGTTGAGCATTGATAAGTTCAGCCTGACGCGGCGACATGTTATGCGTCGCCCACTGGCGTGGTGTAGCGATATATAACGCCAGCACGCGTGCAGACGAATTGCGGCAGGCGGCAGCCAGTGCGAGATTATCGTGCAGACGTAAATCCTGGCGAAACCAGACCAGATGGGTAATCATAAAACTCCTGAATGGCGCAAGTTAATCACACGCGGCCAAAGTTCGAAATAACGCTGCCCTGAAAGCCAGGCGTCAGGATAAAGCGCCATATAGTGTTTGATACGCATCAGCGGCGCAAGAAGTGGTTGCTCGCCACGGCGATAACTGTCGATAAGCGCCGCCAACTGCTGGCGTTCTGTGGAATCAATATGCGGGCGAAAATAACCCTGAACGTGCATCAAAACGTTGGTGTGATCGCGCGGGTTGGCGGGATGAGAAAGCAAAACAATTACGCGTTGGTAGTACTGGTTGTAAAAATCATCCAGATTTTGCCACTGGTGAATATCAGCCACGAACGGGCCAAGTTTGCGGTACTCCGGCTGAGAATGCGCCAGAAAGACGAGTTTATAGCGGCTGTGATAATCGAGAAGCGCCCCGCGCGTTAAGCCATGTTCTTTCAGTCGATGTAACTCATGAAGGGCGAAGATACGGATTAGGGTGCTGTCATCAAATCGTTGCTGATTCATTACTGCTCCTGAACGGTTTACAGGAGTAAGTGTAGACGTTGAGAAATGATATTTGTGAAGTTAATCCTGTTGTAGCAGGACAAATTTACGAAAGCCTGCTCCCCGCAAGGACTGACGTCAGGTAGTTTCTAACCATAGCTGCCCTTTCTATTCAAACGTGAAATCAATAAGCTCATCAGGGACATCGCAAACAATATGAAGACGGGTTTCTTCTCTGCCGTGACTCTTTTCACTAATTGCGTAACTGTCATGCTTGGGATTATTTAATTCTTTCAGCGGAAATTTTTCCTCGAAGGCTTTATTTAGCCGCCCCTGGTTTCCTTTTACAGCGAATAAATAATCACCTCCCTGTTTTTGTATCTTCTCTGCAATATCTTTCTGGCAACCCATCGCATCGGTTGTGATGATTTTTCCTTTAATATCCAGCATGTTAAGAAGTTCTGGGATAGCTGTGATCTCATTGGATTTCTTATCCGTCTTGATCTGCCCGATGACCAGACTGTGCATTGTTGAGAACGCACTAATGACATGAATCGCTCCCCTGCGGCGACTCTTGTCATAAGAGTGCCGGAGCGTTTTTCCATCAATTGCAATGACGTCTTTATCATTTGATGAATGGCAATCACGCATCCAGTTAATAAAGCACTCGTGAAATTTTGCAGGACTGATACAGGATACAACTCTGGCAATAGTATCGTGAACAGGAATACCATTTTCAAAATCACCATATTGCTTCAAGAAATCGAGATGTGTTTCCCCGAAATCCTCTATATCTTCCCAACTTTCTGCACCAGAAATAACGGCAAAAATAGTCAATAGTAGGATGCCTGACAATTTATGCTCTACTTTCCAGGCTTATCTGTAATCGGGAATAATAGAAATATGTTCCATCAATTTTTTAAGTTCCATTTGTTCACCTTATTTATGTAAGGAGTATTTGATCATGTATAAGCTATGAAAAACAGCTTTAGGTAATAAGGAATATCTCAATTTTTAAACATAAAATGCGAATTATTTAGTACAAAAAAGTAGCGTTACGTGATCTTTCCCTGGGATACAACTCTGGCAATGGTATCGTGAACAGGAATACCATTTTCAAAATCACCATATTGCTTCAAAAAATCGAGATGTGTTTCCCCGAAATCCTCTATATCTTCCCAACCTTCTGCACCAGAAATAACGGCACAAATAGTCAACAGTAGAATATCTGACAATTTATGCACCACTTTCCAGGCTTGTCTGTAATCGGGTGTAATAGAAATATGTTCCATCAATTTTTTAAGTTCCATTTGTTCACCTTATTTATGTAAGGAGTATTTGATCATGTATAAGCTATGAAAAACAGCTTTAGACAATAAGTAGTATCTCAATTGTTGAACTTAAAATTCGAATTATTTAGTACAAAAAAGTAGCGTTACGTGATCTTTCCCTGCAAATGGAACGCAAAATAAACACCTATTCCATGAGTTATATAATTTTTCACAATGATTAATTTGTTTTCTCAGGAAGAGATTTTATTTCTCTTCACTACGAATTAGTTCATGCTGTATCTTTATTAAACATTCGTAAGACTCATTTTTGTTCGGGAGATGTGCTGTCATTCGAGCATAAGTTGGTTTCTCATCTTTAAAATATTTTACCATGATTGAATTATCAAGGACTGCCAACAACTGAACTGGATCACTGCTCTTTTTTTGATAGATACCCGCTCTTATATAACTTCTAAACCGATCGCCGAGAAACGCCGTTTTTTCTGCTGTATTTATCAACTCCTGCAACGTTCCTTTGATGGCATGATTTTCATTAAAGCGTAGTGACCCGACGCGAATTAAGAGTCTCGCCCCGCTTGGTGTGAATTTATTATTTTTACATGTACCCAGTTCTGTTTGCCAATAATACTCACCGATGTCCTCATTCTGATACCATCTCCACATGGCTTTATTATTTAAGACAGGAAACGCGGAAAAAATAGTACCCTTAGCGAAAATAGTAAAACAATCATGATCTTTAGCTTGTATTTCGCAATCAGCTATAACACCAAAACTAACAAATATCATCAGCAAAAAGAACAAAACTCTTTTCATTTTCTTATTCCTCTCGATGTTCTCTGTTTCATCTTAGCTAAAATTTCACCCAAATCATCTATCCCTGCTGTTGCTGGCCCATCGGGTTTATTAATGTCTGGGAATAAATAGGGTTCTGCACAAGTATATCCTGGTGGTAATTGAGTTGTTGGCCAATTTGTCTGTGGCAGGTAATCACTTGCTGTCTTTGTATCCATCCCTGGATACTGGGAATCATCCTGTGGCGTACAAGTCAGATTTGGTTTTACCCACTTCCTGCAATACAGTGTGTAGTCGTAAGGGCTTAATGCTCTGAAGAATGTTTTGAAAACATTAGGCGCACTACTGGCCTGGTCAATAGGATATGGCAGTCTTAATTGTTTCGCTATGTCCGGCAATTTACTTGGATCGGGCGTAGGCGGTTTGTTGGGTCTCGCTCCATATCCGCCATTATTTAAGTGTCCATATTTTGATGCCAGTCCCATTGAATCTATATACTGAACCGGATTCAGCGGATACTGATAAAAATTCCATCCCCCCTTCAGCCCAATCGGATCCTGAGTGATATACCTCCCCTGCAGCGGGTCATAATAGCGGTGGCGGTTGTAATACAGGCCGGACTCCTCATCATACTGCTGCCCCGGCAGCCGGATAAGCTGCTGCAGCTGATGCGGGTTCTCTTCATTCAGCAGGTTGCCCCATTCATCATATTCTGCGCACCATTCTGTTGCCCCTTCCGTGCTGACAAGCGCCAGCGGCAGGCCGCGATGGTCGCAGTGGTACAGGTGGATTTTTCGCGCCGGCGTGTACACCGGGTCCATCTGGTTTTGCATCTGCTCCACGGTCAGGCCGCACGATGCCAGCCAGCGGCGGCTTTCCTCACTCACCCGGTCAGCCAGGATTTCACTTTCCAGCCGGTCGAGCATCTGCACCAGCACCGGCGGGAACACCACACTGCCACCGTCTTCGCCGCCGGACTGCTGAAGCGCATCCGCCAGGCTGCGGCGCTGCGTTCTGGCCAGTTCACCGGTGGCAGTTTCAACTCTGATGAGTGGTGTGAAGCTCCCCGGCTGATAAATCGTCTGGATGCGGCTCCTGTCGTTCTGTATCGTGGTCAGCCGGTCGCCGTCCCAGCCGTACCAGGTCACTTGCGGTTTCCGTGACAGCGACATCCAGCCCGTCAGGTCCCGTTCACGCCGCTACACCCGTTTTGCCACCCTGCGGCCCAGCGGGTCGTAAAGATAGCGACTTTCGACCAGCGGCTCTGCATATTGTGTCCGCGTGTAGTGCACCAGCCGGTGCTGACTGTCGTAATGGTACCGGTGAGTCCGCTCATCATCCGTGCGGATAACCCCTTCCGGGATGAGGTCGGTTTTCTCTGTCAGCCTGCCGTGACGGTCATACCGGTAAAGATAGTGCGCGTCACGGGCGATACGGTTATCCGGCCACATGCTGAGGGTGCTGTCCGGGTGCAGCTCCGGGTCGGGCAGGCGGTTACCTGCCGGGTCTGTGGCATACGGGATGCGGATATCCAGATTCGCTGCGGTGGTGTGAACGCCGGTCAGCCTGCCGGTGGTGCTGTAGCTGTAACTCCGGGTCTGGCGCGGGCTGCTGATGCGGATGAGTTCGCCGTTGTCGTTCCAGGTGTAATCGCGGTCAGACAGCAGGCTGTTCAGGTGCTGGCTCTGTAACTGCCCGGCAGGGGTATAAGCGGTGGTGAGTTCATAACGGCCGAAGCTGCGCAGCGTTTCCCGGTGCAGGCGGTCGCGGGTGTACTCCACCAGCGGTGTGTCGCCGAGTTTCATGCCTGCCAGGTAACCGCTGCCGTAGGTCAGCCATTCCACGGCGGGCAGGCTGTCCGGTATACAGCGGTTCGCCAGCCCCTGCGCGTTGTACGCATGTCTGGTCTCATGCTGCCAGAGCAGTGCTTCCGTCTGCGGGTGATGCACCGTCTGACGCTCACCGGTCAGCCGGCCTTTCTCATCATACCCGTAATGCACCGTCACCCGGTGCCCTTCGCTGATATGGCTGATGTCTGTCAGCCAGCCGCGTTCGTCATACTGCCACTGCTCTGCGGTTTCGCCATTCACGGTGCGGTGCGTGAGGCGGTCTGCTTCGTCATAGTGCCAGTGGGTGACCAGCCCCTCATCCTCGCTGCGGATAAGTTTGCCGGTCAGGTCGTGGTGATAACGCTGTGTGCGGCCGTCAAAGCCGGTTTCCTGTATCAGCCGGTCGAGTACATCGTAACGGAAGGTGGTGTGGCTGCCGTTTTCACTGGTCAGGCGGATGACCCGTCCGGCAGCATCGTATTCCATACTGCGCGTCAGACCGCCCTGCGTGGTACAGATGGCTTTTCCCCACGCATCGTACTGTGTCCCGTTTCTGCTGCCGTCCGGGGCAATGACGGTGGTCAGGTCACCGGCGGCGTTGTATTCATACCGCGTTTCATGGCCCTGCGTGTCTTTCACCGCAGTTAACTGTCCACGGCTGTCGTATGCGTGGTACTGGCTCAGGCCTTCCTCGCGGTGCACCGCCGTCACCTGACCAAAACGGTCATGGTCATAGCGGGTTACATAACCGGAACAGTCAGTGAAGGTCAGCAACTGACCGTAACGGCTCCACGTCATGGTTTTCCGGCTGCCGGTGGCATCGTCCGTTGCGCAGGGGAGGTCACTGTGTGGATTATCATAACGGTAGCGGGTGATATCGCCGTCAGGGGCGGTTTCCTGAATCAGACGGCCGGATTCATCATATTCCCGGCGCAATTCCAGCCCGTCAGGCCCGGTGGCTGACGTTAACTGGTTGTGGTGGTTATAGTAAAACGCCGATGCCCTGCCATCCGGCGTGGTTATGCGCGTGATGAGGCCCGTCACCACATCCGGGCTGTACTCTGTTGTCCTGCCTGCGGCATCCGTCTGTGCCCTGAGCCTGCCCACGGCGTCAAACTGACTCTGCGTGACGCTGCCGTCCGCGTGTTCCTTTTTCACCACCCGCTTCAGCCCGGCTTCGCCCTGCGTGTGCAGCACTTCACGGCGGTCCAGGCTGTCGGTGATGGTGATGCGGTCTTTCTCATACTGATACGTGTAGCTTAAGCCTGCCGGGTTTAGCTGTTCTGTCACCCGCCCGTCGCTGTCGTAACGGTAACGGATTTCCGGTCGGCCCGTGTGACGGTGCGCCACCATCCGGCCCCGGTATTTATCATCGTAAGTAAAGCTGCGCACCTGTGTATTGCTGCGGTCATACACTGCCGCCAGTTCGCCGCGCGGCGTCCAGCCATAGCGCACCAGCGGCGCGGCAGGTAAATTCTCCGGGTATTCCGGGTCGTGCGTCAGCCACACGGCAGACAGACGGATGCCGTTGTCCCGGCCATATTCGGTGTAACCCGGCAGGGTATCAGGAAAAGCGGACGGTTCCGTCCCGCCGGAAATGGCCTGCTGCCGGGCTTCTTCTGCCCGCTGCGCCTGCGTGGTCAGTACCAGCCGGAAGTGACGCCCGGCACCATCCGTCACGCCGGTGATTTCGCCGCTGAATTCACCGGCGGCTTCGCGGTGGAACGTCTGTGTGCGCCCGAAGCGGTCCACCAGCCCGGTCAGTACCCGGTACGGCGGCAGCGGCGCAGGCAGCACCTCATCCGCTTCCGGCACCCGCTCACACCAGCCGAGCAGCCACCACGGCCCCTGCGGACTGTTTGTCGCCAGATAACGATGCGGACTTAAGCGGAGTTCTTCCGGCAGCGCCTGCCAGAGTGCGGCCAGCCGGTGACCTTCATCCAGTTTCGCCACGCCGCCGCGCACCAGCCACAGTGACTCGCTGCGGCTGTAACCGTCCTCACCGGGAAACAGGTGCTCAAAATACAGGCTTCTGCCGCCGTTATCACTGAGTATCAGTGTGTTATCGCGCAGCTGTAAGCGGATATCCGCAGGCATTTTCCAGCCGGGGCCGAGGCTCCCCACCGGCGCGGGCGTTTTTGTCCGGTAACTGCTGTAGGTGCGGGAGAGGATGAACGGCAGCGGGGCGGGCAGGGCGATGTCGGTTTCACCGGGAAGGACCTTTGCACCGAGCAGCGGATTGACCGGATGGCCGGACGTCACCCCGCCGGGGCACCCCGAACAGGCCACACCGGTTGGGGCACCGATGCGCACCCCGGCTGAACCCTGAACAATGCTACCGCCATACTGCGTCATGTCGCCCTGACGCGCCGCCGGTTTTCCGCTCATCTGCTCATCCTTGTTTTATCGGGTTATTTGTCTGCTGACAGGCGAAACCCTACAGATTTATAAGAAAGCCTTAAGTGAGATATCTGTCAGATAAGAACAATTAGGAAAATATTTATATATATTTCATGAATATATGTTTCGATTGGTATAACGATGTCTAAATATTCCTCTGAACATCTTCCTGATACAAAAAACCGCCAGCGTTTCCGCTGGCGGTTTTCAATGTATTCAAAACTCAGCAATCAATAAAAATCACCAGTTGCCTTTTCGGCCTGATCCATCCACACCGGTTTATCGCTGGTTTTCGACCAGACGCGATGCAGGTAGCTGTAAAAGCGGGCGCGGTCTTTCCAGAAAAGCATGAAAGGCAGCGCCAGAACGCCCGCTGCAACCGCATAAGTACGGCGTAAAAAGATAAGCCATGCAGGATATTCTCTGTAGAGTTCCATACTTTTCTCCCCCTTTTGTATCTACCCGGTGAATGGCACCGGAAAAATGAATTTGTTTATCTGATGAAAATAGTACCGCCTTTTGTGTAATTTTACTACTCATCCGACCACTTATTTTTGCTTATTGATGGTTTATTTACATTCATCCTGTAATTAAGTTACACAAAAGTTAAATTAATACTAAACATTAGTTAAATCATGGCTTTTGCCATTTTTATACTTTTTTTACACCCCGCCCGCAGATTTTTGCGAAATCTTTGCAGCCAGAATTCTACCCTTCCGGTATCACTTTTAGGCCACTGGAGGTGCACTGTGAGTGCAGGCGTGATAACCGGCGTATTGCTGGTGTTTTTATTACTGGGTTATCTGGTTTATGCCCTGATCAATGCGGAGGCGTTCTGATGGCTGCGCAAGGGTTCTTACTGATCGCCACGTTTTTACTGGTGTTAATGGTGCTGGCACGTCCTTTAGGCAGCGGGCTGGCGCGGCTGATTAATGACATTCCTCTTCCCGGTACAACGGGCGTTGAGCGCGTACTTTTTCGCGCACTTGGCGTCTCTGACCGTGAGATGAACTGGAAGCAATATCTTTGTGCCATTCTCGGCCTGAACATGCTGGGGCTGGCGGTGCTGTTTTTTATGTTGCTCGGTCAGCACTATCTGCCGCTTAATCCACAGCAGTTGCCGGGGCTGTCGTGGGATCTGGCGCTGAATACCGCCGTCAGCTTTGTCACGAATACCAACTGGCAATCTTACAGCGGTGAAACCACGTTGAGCTATTTCAGCCAGATGGCTGGCTTAACGGTGCAAAACTTTCTTTCTGCCGCCAGCGGGATTGCGGTGATTTTTGCCCTCATCCGTGCGTTTACCCGCCAGAGCATGAGCACACTCGGGAATGCCTGGGTCGATCTGCTACGCATCACGTTATGGGTGCTCGTCCCTGTGGCGTTGTTGATCGCACTGTTTTTTATTCAACAAGGTGCGCTGCAAAACTTTCAGCCTTATCAGGCTGTGAATACCGTTGAAGGAGCGCAACAGCTGTTACCCATGGGGCCTGTAGCTTCTCAGGAAGCGATCAAGATGCTCGGTACTAACGGCGGTGGCTTCTTTAATGCCAACTCGTCGCATCCGTTTGAAAACCCAACCGCACTGACCAACTTCGTGCAGATGCTGGCGATCTTCTTGATCCCAACGGCGCTGTGCTTTGCCTTTGGTGAAGTGACGGGCGATCGCCGCCAGGGGCGCATGTTGCTGTGGGCGATGTCAGTGATTTTTGTCATCTGCGTAGGCGTGGTGATGTGGGCAGAAGTTCAGGGTAATCCTCATCTGCTGGCGCTCGGCGCAGACAGCAGCATCAATATGGAAGGTAAAGAGAGCCGTTTCGGCGTGCTGGTCAGTAGCCTGTTTGCGGTCGTGACTACGGCGGCTTCCTGTGGCGCGGTGATTGCGATGCATGATTCGTTTACCGCTCTCGGTGGCATGGTGCCGATGTGGCTGATGCAAATTGGTGAAGTGGTGTTCGGCGGTGTCGGTTCTGGTCTTTACGGCATGATGCTGTTTGTCCTGCTGGCGGTGTTTATTGCCGGGCTGATGATTGGTCGTACACCGGAATATCTGGGTAAAAAAATCGACGTACGCGAGATGAAACTGACTGCACTGGCGATTCTGGTTACCCCGACGCTGGTGCTGATGGGCGCGGCGCTGGCAATGATGACCGACGCCGGACGTAGCGCCATGCTCAACCCTGGCCCGCATGGTTTTAGCGAAGTGCTGTACGCCGTGTCATCCGCCGCTAACAACAACGGCAGCGCCTTTGCCGGATTAAGCGCCAACTCCCCGTTCTGGAACTGTTTACTGGCGTTCTGCATGTTTGTCGGTCGCTTCGGGGTGATTATCCCGGTGATGGCAATTGCCGGTTCGCTGGTGAGTAAAAAGAGCCAACCCGCCAGCTCCGGCACGCTGCCAACGCACGGCCCGCTGTTTGTTGGCCTGTTAATCGGAACCGTGTTGCTGGTTGGCGCACTGACCTTTATCCCTGCCCTGGCGCTTGGTCCGGTGGCGGAATATCTCTCCTGATGATATTGAGTGAGCACTGAATATGAGTCGTAAACAACTGGCGCTATTCGAACCAACACTTGTCGTTCAGGCGCTGAAAGAAGCGGTGAAAAAATTAAACCCGCAGGCGCAATGGCGCAATCCGGTGATGTTTATCGTCTGGATCGGCAGTCTGCTGACCACCTGTATTAGCATCGCGATGGCAAGCGGTGCGATGCCTGGCAATGCGCTGTTTAGCGCGGCAATTAGCGGCTGGCTGTGGGTCACCGTACTGTTCGCTAATTTCGCCGAGGCGCTGGCAGAAGGCCGCAGTAAAGCGCAGGCCAACAGTCTTAAAGGGGTGAAAAAAACTGCCTTTGCCCGCAAGCTGCGTGAGCCGAAATATGGCGCTGCGGCGGACAAAGTTCCTGCCGATCAACTGCGTAAAGGTGACATCGTGCTGGTAGAAGCTGGCGATATTATCCCCTGCGATGGTGAAGTCATTGAAGGCGGCGCATCGGTCGATGAAAGCGCCATCACCGGGGAATCGGCACCGGTGATCCGTGAATCCGGCGGCGATTTTGCCTCCGTCACCGGCGGCACGCGTATTCTTTCTGACTGGCTGGTGATTGAGTGTAGCGTTAACCCCGGTGAGACATTTCTGGATCGGATGATCGCGATGGTGGAAGGCGCACAGCGACGCAAAACACCGAACGAGATTGCCCTGACTATCCTGCTGATTGCTCTGACCATCGTCTTTTTACTGGCAACCGCCACGCTGTGGCCGTTTTCCGCGTGGGGCGGTAATGCCGTGAGTGTAACGGTACTGGTGGCGCTGCTGGTCTGTCTGATCCCAACCACTATTGGCGGCCTGTTGTCAGCGATCGGCGTCGCCGGGATGAGTCGGATGCTGGGCGCGAATGTGATTGCCACCAGCGGACGTGCAGTTGAAGCGGCAGGTGACGTTGACGTTCTGCTACTGGATAAAACCGGCACCATCACACTCGGTAACCGTCAGGCGTCGGAGTTTATCCCTGCGCAGGGCGTGGATGAAAAAACGCTGGCTGACGCCGCACAACTGGCTTCGCTGGCTGATGAAACGCCGGAAGGCCGCAGTATTGTGATCCTCGCCAAGCAACGTTTTAACCTGCGCGAGCGCGATGTGCAGTCGCTCCATGCCACCTTTGT
Organism: Escherichia sp. SCLE84; assembly: GCF_012584495.1. Lineage (NCBI taxonomy): Bacteria > Pseudomonadati > Pseudomonadota > Gammaproteobacteria > Enterobacterales > Enterobacteriaceae > Escherichia > Escherichia sp. SCLE84. The sequence goes on from NZ_CP051430.1 coordinate 1,649,421, forward strand.
ACCGTTTACTGCGCAAAGCCGGATGAGCGGGATCAACATCGACAACCGCATGATCCGTAAAGGTTCTGTCGATGCCATTCGCCGCCATGTTGAGGCTAACGGCGGTCACTTCCCTACCGATGTTGATCAAAAAGTCGATCAGGTTGCGCGTCAGGGGGCCACGCCGCTGGTGGTGGTGGAAGGTTCCCGTGTGCTGGGCGTTATTGCGCTGAAAGATATCGTCAAAGGCGGTATTAAAGAGCGCTTCGCCCAGCTGCGCAAAATGGGCATTAAAACGGTGATGATTACCGGCGATAACCGTCTGACTGCCGCCGCCATTGCTGCGGAAGCGGGCGTCGATGATTTTCTCGCCGAAGCGACACCGGAGGCCAAGCTGGCATTGATTCGTCAGTATCAGGCGGAAGGCCGTTTGGTGGCGATGACCGGCGACGGCACCAACGATGCTCCAGCGCTGGCGCAGGCAGATGTCGCGGTGGCGATGAACTCCGGTACTCAGGCGGCGAAAGAAGCGGGCAATATGGTCGATCTCGACTCTAACCCGACCAAGTTGATCGAGGTGGTACATATTGGCAAACAGATGCTGATGACCCGTGGCTCGCTGACCACCTTCAGCATTGCCAACGATGTGGCGAAATACTTCGCCATTATTCCGGCGGCGTTCGCGGCAACGTATCCGCAGTTAAATGCGCTGAACATCATGCGCCTTCATTCGCCCGACTCCGCCATTCTCAGTGCGGTCATTTTCAACGCCTTGATTATCGTCTTTTTGATTCCTCTGGCGTTAAAAGGCGTGAGTTATAAACCGCTTACCGCTTCTGCCATGTTGCGCCGTAACTTATGGATTTACGGTCTGGGTGGGCTGCTGGTGCCGTTTATTGGTATCAAAGTCATTGATTTACTGCTGACCGTTTGCGGTCTGGTGTGAGGTTTACCATGCGTGGCTTACGTCCGGCATTATCGACATTTATCTTTCTGTTATTGATTACTGGCGGCGTTTACCCGCTGCTGACCACCGTGCTGGGGCAATGGTGGTTTCCCTGGCAGGCCAACGGTTCGTTGATTCGTGAAGGTGATACGGTGCGGGGTTCGGCATTAATCGGGCAGAATTTTACCGGCAACGGCTATTTTCAGGGTCGCCCGTCGGCAACGGCAGAAATGCCCTATAATCCACAGGCTTCTGGCGGGAGCAATCTGGCGGTCAGTAACCCTGAGCTGGATAAACAAATAGCCGCACGCGTTGCTGCATTACGGGCCGCTAACCCGGATGCCAGTACGAACGTTCCGGTTGAACTGGTGACGGCATCGGCAAGCGGGCTGGACAATAATATCACCCCGCAAGCGGCGGTCTGGCAAATCCCACGCGTGGCGAAAGCGCGTAATCTCAGCGTTGAACAGCTCACGCAACTGATCGCAAAATACAGCCAACAACCGCTGGTGAAATATATCGGCCAGCCGGTCGTCAACATTGTTGAACTCAATCTGGCGCTGGATAAACTTGATGAATAACGAACCCTTACGTCCCGACCCCGATCGTCTGCTGGAACAAACTGCCGCGCCGCATCGGGGGAAGCTGAAAGTTTTCTTCGGTGCCTGTGCAGGCGTCGGGAAGACCTGGGCGATGCTGGCAGAAGCCCAGCGACTGCGGGCGCAAGGGCTGGATATTGTGGTTGGCGTGGTAGAAACCCATGGGCGGAAAGATACCGCCGCCATGCTTGAAGGGCTGGCTGTTCTGCCGCCCAAACGCCAGGCGTACCGTGGGCGGCATATCAGCGAGTTTGATCTCGATGCCGCCCTCGCCCGCCGTCCGGCGCTGATCTTAATGGACGAACTGGCGCACAGTAATGCGCCAGGTTCTCGTCATCCTAAACGCTGGCAGGATATCGAAGAACTGCTGGAAGCTGGCATTGATGTTTTCACAACCGTCAACGTTCAGCATCTGGAAAGTCTGAATGATGTGGTCAGCGGCGTCACCGGAATTCAGGTACGGGAAACCGTGCCCGATCCTTTTTTCGATGCCGCCGACGACGTAGTGCTGGTGGACTTGCCCCCGGACGATCTGCGCCAGCGGCTGAAAGAAGGCAAAGTCTATATTGCCGGGCAGGCGGAGCGCGCCATTGAACATTTTTTCCGCAAAGGCAATCTGATCGCCCTGCGTGAACTGGCACTGCGCCGTACTGCCGATCGCGTAGATGAGCAAATGCGCGCCTGGCGGGGGCATCCTGGTGAAGAGAAAGTGTGGCACACGCGCGACGCGATCCTTTTATGCATCGGGCATAACACCGGCAGTGAGAAACTGGTCCGCGCGGCGGCGCGGTTGGCCTCGCGCCTGGGTAGCGTCTGGCACGCGGTGTATGTTGAAACCCCTGCCCTGCATCGCTTACCGGAAAAAAAACGTCGGGCAATTCTCAGCGCCTTACGTCTGGCGCAGGAGCTGGGCGCGGAGACGGCTACACTTTCTGATCCAGCGGAAGAAAAAGCAGTAGTGCGTTATGCCCGTGAACATAATCTCGGCAAGATTATTCTCGGTCGCCCGGCCTCGCGCCGCTGGTGGCGTCGGGAAACGTTTGCTGACCGACTGGCGCGCATCGCCCCCGATCTCGATCAGGTGCTGGTCGCGCTTGATGAACCACCCGCCCGCACGATTAACAACGCGCCGGATAGCCGCTCTTTTAAAGACAAGTGGCGGGTACAGATTCAGGGATGCGTGGTTGCCGCCGCGTTATGCGCCGTTATCACTTTAATTGCCATGCAGTGGCTGATGGCGTTTGATGCCGCCAACCTGGTGATGCTGTATCTGCTTGGCGTGGTGGTGGTGGCGCTATTTTATGGACGCTGGCCTTCGGTGGTTGCTACCGTCATTAATGTGGTGAGTTTCGATCTCTTTTTTATCGCCCCACGCGGCACGCTCGCTGTCTCTGATGTGCAATATCTGCTGACCTTCGCGGTGATGTTAACCGTCGGGCTGGTGATCGGGAACCTTACTGCGGGTGTGCGTTATCAGGCGCGGGTAGCCCGTTACCGCGAGCAACGCACACGGCACTTATATGAAATGTCGAAAGCTCTGGCGGTGGGCCGCAGTCCGCAGGACATCGCCGCCACCAGCGAACAATTTATTGCCTCCACGTTTCATGCCCGCAGTCAGGTGTTGTTGCCCGATGACAACGGTAAATTGCAGCCGTTAACACATCCGCAAGGAATGACGCCATGGGACGATGCCATCGCGCAGTGGAGTTTTGATAAAGGCCTGCCTGCGGGTGCGGGCACCGACACGTTACCCGGCGTGCCGTACCAGATTTTGCCGCTAAAAAGCGGCGAGAAAACCTACGGACTGGTGGTGGTGGAACCGGGGAATCTGCGTCAGTTGATGATCCCGGAGCAGCAGCGCCTGCTAGAGACGTTTACGCTGTTAGTCGCCAATGCGTTTGAGCGGCTGACGCTGACCGCCAGTGAAGAACAGGCGCGGATGGCAAGCGAACGTGAACAGATCCGCAACGCCCTGCTGGCGGCGCTTTCGCATGATTTACGCACGCCGCTTACGGTGCTGTTTGGTCAGGCAGAAATCTTAACGCTCGATCTGGCAAGCGAAGGATCGCCCCACGCCCGCCAGGCCAGCGAGATTCGTCAGCATGTGCTGAACACTACCCGACTGGTGAATAATCTACTGGATATGGCGCGAATTCAGTCCGGCGGCTTTAATTTAAAGAAAGAGTGGTTAACGCTGGAAGAAGTAGTCGGCAGCGCGCTGCAAATGCTGGAACCGGGTTTATCGTCGCCCATCAATCTTTCTCTGCCAGAACCGCTGACCTTAATCCACGTTGACGGGCCACTCTTTGAACGGGTGCTGATTAATCTGCTGGAGAACGCGGTGAAATATGCGGGTGCGCAGGCCGAAATTGGTATCGATGCCCACGTTGAGGGCGAAAATCTACAACTGGATGTCTGGGATAACGGCCCCGGTCTTCCGCCAGGCCAGGAGCAGACGATATTTGATAAGTTTGCTCGCGGGAATAAAGAGTCGGCAGTACCGGGGGTAGGGCTTGGACTGGCAATTTGTCGGGCGATAGTGGATGTACACGGGGGCACTATTACCGCGTTCAACCGACCGGAAGGTGGTGCCTGTTTTCGTGTTACACTTCCCCAGCAAACCGCTCCTGAACTTGAAGACTTTCATGAGGATATGTGACAAACGTTCTGATTGTTGAAGATGAACAGGCTATTCGTCGCTTTCTGCGCACGGCGCTGGAGGGCGACGGGATGCGCGTCTATGAGGCCGAAACGCTGCAACGCGGCTTGCTGGAAGCGGCTACCCGTAAGCCAGATTTGATTATTCTCGATCTCGGCCTGCCCGATGGTGATGGGATTGAGTTTATCCGCGACCTGCGCCAGTGGAGCGCGGTGCCGGTGATTGTGCTTTCCGCACGCAGCGAAGAGAGCGACAAAATCGCCGCGCTGGATGCCGGAGCGGATGATTATCTGAGTAAGCCGTTTGGCATTGGCGAATTGCAGGCCCGTCTGCGCGTCGCTTTACGCCGCCACTCCGCCACCGCCGCGCCCGATCCGCTGGTGAAATTTTCCGATGTTACCGTCGATTTAGCCGCCCGCGTGATTCACCGGGGTGAGGAAGAGGTGCATCTCACGCCGATTGAGTTCCGCCTGCTGGCGGTGCTGCTGAATAATGCCGGGAAAGTGCTCACCCAGCGCCAGTTACTCAATCAGGTGTGGGGGCCAAACGCGGTCGAACACAGTCACTATTTGCGTATTTATATGGGACATCTGCGACAAAAACTGGAACAGGATCCCGCTCGCCCCCGCCATTTCATTACTGAAACCGGTATTGGGTATCGGTTTATGCCATGAATGTTTATTCAATAAATGCGCTTAAATAATTATTAATTTATTATTAAACCTGCCAAGAATATTATTATTTGGCAGGTTTAATTTCTTAACGCAAATATAAAACACAAAATTACAACATTTAAATAACAAAACAGCATCTAATATGGCGCTATTCATAATTAATGATTTATTATTTGGGGTATGATCGTTTTTTGTTGATCTTCTTCACAGATTATAGCCATTTCATGGATAGAATAACTCTACCTTCAACTGACACAGCAAGAGGTAAAGGTAAATGGAAAATAATAACCGCTTAATGCCTCATATAAGGCGGACAACCCATATCATGAAGTTTGCCCATCGTAATAGTTTTGACTTTCATTTCTTTAATGCCCGCTAGTCTTCTGACTAAAGGGCACCCCAACGTACAGGTCTCCCTGACTTTAAGCATTACAGGTTAATACCTGTATTCCTCGGTGCTCATATACTGCTAACCCTTTTAAACTCTAAATAATTCGAGTCGCAGCACTTGCAACTTGAGGTATGACGAGTATAGCCAGTTACCGGGCTGGTCTGGGTTATTGCATCTGCAAAAAGCAAACTACTGATTTATTTATCAGCGGTGGAGCTTTGCTTTTTTTCCGGCGTGATCGATTTCTCCTTTGAGAAATTGAGGACCTGCTATTACCTGAAATAAAGAGATGAACAAAATGTCAGAATTAAAAATTGCCGTTAGTCGTTCTTGCCCTGATTGTTTTTCCACTCATCGTGCATGCGTGAATATAGACGAAAGTAATTATATTGACGTTGCCGCCATTATTTTATCAGTCAGTGATGTTGAACGTGGAAAACTCGATGAAATAGACGCTACTGGCTATGACATTCCTGTTTTTATTGCAACGGAAAATGAAGAACGTGTACCCGCAGAATATCTGCCACGTATTTCTGGTGTCTTCGAACATTGCGAATCACGTAAAGAGTTTTATGGACGTCAGTTAGAAACCGCTGCCAGCCATTATGAAACGCAACTGCGCCCGCCCTTCTTCCGCGCACTGGTCGATTATGTTAATCAGGGCAATAGTGCTTTTGACTGCCCTGGTCATCAGGGGGGTGAGTTTTTCCGTCGCCATCCGGCAGGCAATCAGTTCGTGGAATACTTTGGCGAAATGCTCTTCCGCTCTGACTTGTGTAATGCTGACGTAGCAATGGGCGATCTGCTGATTCATGAAGGTGCGCCATGTATTGCACAACAGCATGCGGCTAAAGTCTTTAATGCCGATAAAACCTATTTCGTTTTAAACGGTACTTCATCTTCTAATAAAGTGGTCTTAAACGCATTGCTGACGCCGGGCGATCTGGTGTTGTTTGACCGCAATAACCATAAATCTAACCACCACGGTGCGTTGCTACAGGCTGGCGCGACACCGGTTTATCTGGAAACCGCACGTAACCCGTATGGTTTTATCGGTGGTATTGACGCTCACTGTTTTGAAGAAAGTTACCTGCGTGAGCTGATTACAGAAGTTGCACCGCAGCGGGCAAAAGAGGCTCGTCCTTTCCGCCTCGCCGTTATTCAGCTAGGCACTTACGACGGTACGATTTATAACGCCCGTCAGGTGGTGGATAAAATTGGTCATCTGTGTGACTACATCCTCTTTGACTCCGCATGGGTCGGCTATGAACAGTTTATTCCGATGATGGCTGACTGTTCGCCGCTGTTGCTGGATCTTAATGAGAACGATCCGGGTATTCTGGTTACGCAATCCGTACATAAACAGCAGGCTGGTTTTTCTCAAACTTCACAAATCCATAAAAAAGACAGCCACATCAAAGGGCAACAGCGTTATGTACCGCACAAACGCATGAACAACGCCTTTATGATGCACGCCTCCACCAGCCCGTTCTATCCGCTGTTTGCCGCACTGGATATCAACGCCAAAATGCATGAAGGTGTCAGCGGTCGTAATATGTGGATGGATTGTGTGGTAAATGGCATTAATGCCCGCAAACTGATCCTCGATAACTGTCAGCATATTCGTCCGTTCGTACCTGAACTGGTGGATGGTAAACCCTGGCAGTCGTATGAAACAGCGCAAATTGCGGTTGATCTGCGCTTCTTCCAGTTTGTACCAGGGGAACACTGGCATTCTTTTGAAGGCTATGCAGAGAATCAATACTTTGTCGATCCTTGCAAACTGTTGCTGACAACCCCAGGTATTGATGCACGTAACGGCGAATATGAAGCGTTCGGTGTACCCGCGACGATTCTTGCTAACTTCCTGCGCGAAAATGGCGTAGTGCCGGAAAAATGCGATCTTAACTCCATCCTCTTCCTGCTGACTCCGGCAGAAGATATGGCCAAGCTTCAGCAACTTGTTGCCCTGCTGGTACGCTTCGAAAAACTGCTTGAGTCCGACGCGCCATTAGCAGAAGTGCTGCCTTCCATCTACAAACAGCATGAAGAGCGCTACGCCGGTTATACCCTGCGTCAGTTGTGTCAAGAAATGCATGATTTGTATGCCCGTCACAACGTGAAACAACTGCAAAAAGAGATGTTCCGTAAGGAACACTTCCCACGCGTAAGCATGAATCCGCAAGAAGCCAACTACGCCTATTTACGCGGTGAAGTGGAGCTGGTTCGTCTGCCGGATGCAGAAGGCCGTATCGCTGCCGAAGGTGCGCTTCCTTATCCTCCGGGTGTGCTGTGCGTTGTTCCGGGTGAAATCTGGGGTGGTGCTGTTCTGCGTTACTTCAGCGCTCTGGAAGAAGGGATCAACCTGTTGCCAGGTTTTGCACCGGAGCTTCAGGGTGTCTATATCGAAGAACATGATGGTCGTAAGCAAGTTTGGTGCTATGTCATCAAGCCTCGTGATGCGCAAAGCACCCTGTTGAAAGGGGAAAAATTATGAGTCAGGCTAAATCGAACAAAATGGGCGTCGTTCAGTTAACCATACTGACGATGGTCAACATGATGGGCTCCGGTATCATCATGCTGCCGACAAAGCTTGCCGAAGTTGGGACAATTTCAATTATCTCCTGGCTGGTGACAGCCGTAGGCTCAATGGCACTGGCATGGGCATTCGCAAAATGCGGTATGTTCAGCCGTAAATCAGGTGGTATGGGCGGTTATGCCGAGTATGCTTTCGGTAAGTCCGGCAATTTTATGGCGAACTACACCTACGGTGTCTCGCTGCTGATTGCTAACGTCGCGATTGCTATTTCGGCGGTTGGTTACGGCACCGAACTGCTCGGCGCGAGTTTGTCGCCAGTGCAGATTGGTCTTGCGACCATCGGAGTGCTGTGGATTTGTACCGTGGCTAACTTTGGTGGTGCGCGCATTACCGGGCAAATCAGTAGCATTACTGTGTGGGGGGTCATTATTCCGGTGGTAGGCCTGTGCATTATCGGCTGGTTCTGGTTTAGCCCGACGCTTTACGTTGATTCCTGGAATCCGCATCATGCACCGTTCTTCAGTGCAGTAGGTTCTTCCATCGCTATGACGCTGTGGGCTTTTCTCGGTCTGGAGTCTGCGTGTGCGAATACTGATGTAGTGGAAAACCCGGAACGTAATGTGCCAATCGCGGTACTCGGCGGTACGTTAGGTGCGGCGGTGATTTATATCGTCTCCACCAACGTGATTGCAGGGATTGTGCCTAATATGGAGCTGGCAAATTCAACGGCACCATTTGGCCTGGCCTTCGCACAGATGTTCACACCAGAAGTGGGTAAAGTCATTATGGCGCTGATGGTGATGTCCTGCTGCGGTTCGCTGCTTGGCTGGCAGTTCACCATTGCCCAGGTGTTTAAATCTTCATCTGATGAAGGCTACTTCCCTAAAATTTTCTCCCGTGTAACCAAAGTGGATGCACCGGTGCAGGGAATGTTGACCATTGTGATTATCCAGAGCGGGTTGGCGCTGATGACGATTAGCCCGTCGCTAAACAGTCAGTTCAACGTGCTGGTTAACCTGGCCGTGGTGACCAATATCATTCCGTATATTCTGTCAATGGCGGCATTAGTCATTATTCAGAAGGTCGCTAATGTGCCCCCCTCAAAAGCGAAAGTTGCAAACTTTGTTGCTTTTGTTGGCGCGATGTATAGCTTTTATGCGCTGTACTCATCCGGGGAAGAAGCCATGCTGTACGGTTCCATCGTGACCTTCCTTGGTTGGACACTGTATGGTCTTGGTATCACCACGCTTTGAACTGAAAAATAAACACGGTTAAAAAAGCAAAGCAAAAAAGGGCGATCTTGCGACCGCCCTTTTTTTATTAAATGTGTTTACGCGTTTTTCAGAACTTCGCTAACAATCTCAACCGCTTCTTTCTCAATCTGCTTGCGATGTTCTTCACCGAGGAAGCTTTCGCAGTAGATCTTATATGCGTCTTCCGTGCCTGACGGACGCGCGGCGAACCAGCCGTTGTCAGTCATCACTTTCAGACCGCCGATAGAAGCACCATTGCCCGGTGCCGCCGTCAGGCGCGCGGTGATCGGGTCGCCTGCCAAGGTGCTGGCGCTCACCATTTCCGGAGACAGCTTAGACAGCGCCGCTTTTTGTGCGGAAGTCGCAGCTGCCTGCAAACGGTTGTAGCTCGGCGCACCAAAGCGTTTTGCCAGTTCGTTGTAGTGTTCCTGCGGGTTCTTACCGGTGACCGCGGTGATTTCCGCCGCCAGCAGACACATGATGATGCCGTCTTTGTCGGTGGACCACGGCGTGCCGTCGAAACGCAGGAAGGAAGCCCCTGCGCTCTCTTCGCCGCCAAAACCGAAGCTGCCGTCGAACAGACCATCAACAAACCATTTGAAACCTACCGGTACTTCTACCAGCTTACGGCCCAAGTCATTGACCACACGGTCGATCATCGCAGAAGAAACCAGCGTTTTACCGACAGCAACATCTTTGCCCCACTGCGGACGATGCTGGAACAGGTAGTTGATCGCCACCGCCAGGTAGTGGTTCGGATTCATCAAACCTGCCGGAGTGACGATACCGTGACGGTCATAATCCGGGTCGTTAGCAAACGCCAGATCGAACTTATCACGCAGTGCCAGCAGGCCCGCCATCGCACACTCGGAGGAGCAGTCCATACGGATCGCGCCGTCTTTATCAAGGTGCATAAAGCGGAAGGTTTGATCGACCTGATCGTTAACGATGGTCAGGTTGAGGTTGTAATACTCGCCAATACGCTTCCAGTATTCGATACCGGAACCGCCCAGCGGATCAACGCCCAGCGTCAGGCCCGCTTTCTGAATTGCCGCCATATCAACGATATCGGCCAGACCTTCCACAAACGGCTGCACCAGATCCTGCTCTTTTACATGACCGGATGCCATCGCTTCGTCGAGGGAGATACGCTTCACGCCTTTCAGGCCATCGGCCATCAGTGCGTTGGCCCTGTCTTCCACCACTTTGGTGACGTTGGTATCAGCCGGGCCACCATTTGGCGGGTTGTACTTGATACCACCATCTTCCGGCGGGTTATGGGACGGTGTAATCACGATACCGTCTGCCAGCGGGCCACCTTTTTTATTGTGAACCAGGATGGCATTGGAAATGGCAGGTGTCGGAGTGAAGCCATTGTTTTCCTGCACAATGACATCAACGCCGTTCGCTGCCAGCACTTCCAGTACGGAAATGAACGCAGGCTCGGACAGGGCGTGAGTATCTTTACCCACATAGCAAGGGCCAGTGATGCCGTTTTTCGCACGTTCTTCAGCAATTGCCTGAGCGATCGCCAGAATGTGCGGCTCGTTAAAGCTGTGGCGCGCTGCACTGCCACGGTGACCGGAAGTACCGAATTTCACCGCGTGCTCCGCATTCCCTGCTTCTGGTTTCAGTACATAATATTGCGCCGTCAGTTGGGCGACGTTAATCAAATCACTCTGTTGTGCAGGTTGGCCTGCACGATTGTGGATTGCCATTGCTTTGTCCTTTGTCTGCAACGTTTTAGATAGTTCCGCAAACCTTCTCAATCAATTCCGCCGGGAATTGCATCGACTGCATGATGTGTTCGATCATGCTGCATTTACGGCCGGTGTTGGTGTTGGTGATCACCCAATACGGCGTGCCTGGCACATGTTTCGGCTTGGTCTGATTACCATTTTTCAGCAGCGTTTGTTCATCTGCCGCAAAGTAAACGCGTGTACGACCGTGCAACGATTCCGTTGCTTCGGCAAACGCCTGGGCGTCAAGAGAATATAGTGTAGACAACAGCAGCATAAAGCGATTGACCGCTCGCTTTTGCTCTGCGTATTCGTCCGAAAGCAGAAGTTCACGCATTGCGCGAACCTTGTCTTTAATCGTTTTGACCGGCTTCGCTTCGACGATAGCAGGTGACGCAACGCGAACCTCTTTCGTCACCGGAGCAGCAGGCTGTGATGCGGCGGAAAATTTCAACATACGCCGTAAAATGTCGGATGCGCTCTCGCCGATATGCTTAGTGTGGCTGGCAATATAGCTGTAGAGTTCATCATCAACTTCAATCGTTTTCATCTTAATCCAGTGCAGTGTCTTAGCTGAATACAAGTCGCCAGGAGTATATGAATAAATCCCGGCAGCGGATAGCGTCAAGCCTGGCTTGCAGAAAAACTCGGAATAAACCTTATTTGTTGCAGCCCTGTGGCACAATGGTCAACATAATACCCTAACCCGACAACGCGAAAAAAAGAACTTTGCCATGAAATTGAATATCCGCGCGCAAACTGCACAAAACCAGCACAATAATTCTCCCATCGTTCTTGTCCATGGTCTGTTTGGTAGCCTCGACAACCTTGGCGTACTGGCTCGCGATCTGGTAAATGATCACAATATCATCCAGGTTGATATGCGTAACCACGGTCTTTCACCGAGAGATCCGGTGATGAATTACCCGACGATGGCGCAGGATCTTGTTGATACTCTGGATGCACTGCAGATCGACAAAGCAACATTTATCGGTCACTCCATGGGCGGTAAAGCGGTAATGGCACTTACTGCACTGGCCCCCGATCGCATCGATAAACTGGTGGCGATTGACATCGCGCCGGTCGACTATCACGTACGCCGTCATGATGAGATTTTCGCAGCTATCAACGCGGTCAGTGAATCGGACGCACAAACTCGCCAGCAAGCAGCAGCAATAATGCGCCAGCATCTTAATGAAGAAGGGGTGATTCAGTTTCTGTTGAAATCTTTTGTTGACGGGGAGTGGCGCTTTAACGTGCCGGTATTGTGGGATCAGTATCCGCATATTGTGGGTTGGGAGAAAATCCTGGCATGGGATCACCCTGCCCTGTTTATCCCTGGCGGCAATTCTCCGTATGTTAGCGAGCAGTACCGTGATGATTTACTGGAACAATTTCCACAGGCACGGGCGCATGTGATTGCAGGCGCGGGTCACTGGGTCCATGCTGAAAAACCGGATGCGGTATTACGCGCTATCCGTCGCTATCTCAATGATTAACGCAACTGATTAAAAACCCAGCGTCCGCGTCGCTTTCCGCGCGTGGGCGTTGGCGTGACTCATCGCGCTGATGTATTATGGCGCGCTATCCATCCGGGCAGAGGCCTGGCTGATTGTTTCCCCCGAAGTCACCAAGATCATGGCCAAAGAACAAACGGACCGTACGACATTAGATCTGTTCGCGCACGAGCGTCGACCGGGACGACCGAAAACTAATCCGCTTTCGCGCGATGAACAGCTGCGTATTAATAAACGCAACCAACTAAAACGCGACAAAGTACGTGGCCTTAAGCGTGTCGAACTGAAGCTGAACGCGGAAGCTGTCGAGGCGCTGAACGAGCTGGCGGAATCGCGCAATATGAGCCGTAGCGAACTGATCGAAGAGATGTTAATGCAGCAACTGGCGGCGCTGCGTAGTCAGGGCATCGTTTAAATTTCCACTTTCATGTAGCACAGTGTGCAGTCCTGCTCGTTTGCTGATTCCGCAAGACTGCCTGTTCTGCTATGATTGCCTTTATCCGTGGGCAATTTTCCACCCCCATTTCAATAAGTTTCAAGAGGTTATTTCACTCATGGCTATCACTGGCATCTTTTTCGGCAGCGACACCGGTAATACCGAAAATATCGCAAAAATGATTCAAAAACAGCTTGGTAAAGACGTTGCCGATGTCCATGACATTGCAAAAAGCAGCAAAGAAGATCTGGAAGCTTATGACATTCTGCTGCTGGGCATCCCAACCTGGTATTACGGCGAAGCGCAGTGTGACTGGGATGACTTCTTCCCGACTCTCGAAGAGATTGATTTCAATGGCAAACTGGTTGCGCTGTTTGGTTGTGGTGACCAGGAAGATTACGCCGAATATTTCTGCGACGCATTGGGCACCATCCGCGACATCATTGAACCGCGCGGTGCAACCATCGTTGGTCACTGGCCAACTGCGGGCTATCATTTCGAAGCATCAAAAGGTCTGGCAGATGACGACCACTTTGTCGGTCTGGCTATCGACGAAGACCGTCAGCCGGAACTGACCGCTGAACGTGTAGAAAAATGGGTTAAACAGATTTCTGAAGAGTTGCATCTCGACGAAATTCTCAATGCCTGATGTGATGCGGCGTAGACTCATGTCTACGCCGTATTAATAGATAATGCCAATCAAAATAATTGCTACAAATTTGTAACTTTTGCTGTTGTACCTGTACAATGTCCCGGTGTTCAAGTGGCCTTGCCGTTGTAAATGTAAGCTGTGCCACGTTTTTATTAACAATATTTGCCAGGGACTTGTGGTTTTCATTTAGGCGTGGCAATTCTATAATGATACGCATTATCTCAAGAGCAAATTCTGTCACTTCTTCTAATGAAGTGAACCGCTTAGTAACAGGACAGATTCCGCATGACTGATAACAATACCGCCCTAAAGAAAGCTGGCCTGAAAGTAACGCTTCCTCGTTTAAAAATCCTGGAAGTTCTTCAGGAGCCGGACAACCATCACGTCAGTGCGGAAGATTTATACAAACGTCTGATCGATATGGGTGAAGAAATTGGTCTGGCTACGGTATATCGCGTACTGAACCAGTTTGACGACGCTGGTATCGTCACCCGCCACAATTTTGAAGGCGGTAAATCCGTATTTGAACTGACACAGCAACATCACCACGATCACCTGATCTGCCTCGACTGCGGCAAGGTTATCGAATTTAGTGATGATTCCATCGAAGCGCGTCAGCGTGAAATTGCCGCAAAACATGGCATTCGCCTGACTAACCACAGTCTCTATCTTTACGGTCACTGTGCCGAAGGCGATTGCCGCGAAGATGAGCACGCGCACGAAGGCAAATAAGCCAGCCTGAACGAGAAAAGCCAACCTGCGGGTTGGCTTTTTTATGCAAGGGAAATAAGAAAAGCGAGAGTTACAGCTCTCACTTATTTGTTATTACTGCGAATTTCCTGCCAAACTTTATCACAATCGGCTTTCACCGCCTGGTCATTACCGGTTTGCGTTGCGCGCAGACACTGCTGATAATCCAGTACGCGTACACTTTCCTGGTCGGCAAACTGCTGATGTTGTTTTTCTTTCTTCAGCACGTTTAACACGCTCTGGCAGGCTTCAATTTTTTCTGGCGAACCTTGTGCGGTGTTGATACAGGCGCTGTATGCCTCTTTCAGACGACTGTCTTCCTGTGGCGCGGTTGATTGCGCACAAGCTACCAGCCCCGATGCCATCATGGCGATGAGAATCAGTTTTTTCATAGCAAATTCCTCAAACGTGCGGCAGGCACAAAACCTGCCGCGTCGGGCATCAGAAGATGGTGAATGGTGCGATTACCATAAATTTCACGTCACGCTCATCCTGGAAGATGTTACCGTAACCGCCGCCCCAGCTTGGGATGTCAGAGTGGTTGTCGTATTCGGTGAAGTGCAGTTTGAACATCGTGCCTTTGGCGCGGCCGTCCTGAATGGTGTAGACCGCATCCAGGCTGTAGGCAGACTCTTCAATAGTCCGGTTTTTGTCGTAGTACGCATCCGGATTGCTCTGCCAGGTCGCAGGTTTAGCATCCCATGCGTAAACGTAGGAAGCGCCGATGGCGAAGCCTGGAAGATTCCAGTTTTTCAGGTCATACATCGCACCGAAGAAGACCGCTTTTTCGCCGTTGGCGTTGAAGTCGGAACGGTTATCCCACCAGATATCCAGGCGGCCGTTGGAGGAAGCGTAGGTTGGAGTCATACGTTGCAGGAAGTATCCCTGCTGACCGTCAGCCTTAACCCAGGTGCCTTCGAGGCGCAAATCCACTACGTCAGCCGCCCGGTAACCAAAGGTCAACGCTTGCAGCCAGGCGGTGCCGTCATAAAGGTCGTTGACGCTGCGATCGTCAACTTTATCGCGCGTACCATAGAACTGGTAGCTGGTGGTTAACGGGCTACCGGCGATATCAAATTTGTAGCTGGCTTTGGCAAAATATTGATCGATATACCCTTCCGCCTGACCAAATGCCGCTTCCAGTACGAAGTTATTTTTGAAGTCGTATTTCGCCCCAAGGGAGTGCAGATAATCAACTTTGGTGGTTTTATCGTTCTGATAAAACTCATCCATTTCCAGATGCCACGGCGCTTTGTATTCGTTGGTCCACATGTAGGAGAAACTCAACGCACCAGCATCGCCGTAATCAAAATTCGCCCCGGCTTCCGCCCCCTGATAAGTACCTGGCATAAAGCTCCAGTGCGGCGCTAACAGCGTTTGACCAGTTGGCTGAATGTAACCTGCCCTCGCCCAAACCGGACCGTATTTAAATTTGGCCGCAGCTTTATACAGGCTTATACCGCTTTTGTCGCCGGACCAGTCTTCGTCATAGGCTTTATTACTTTTTGAAAACGCGATTTCGTTCGGGTGGGAGCTGTCGCCGTTTTCCGCCATTTCAATCGCCGTAAACGCAGCAATATCAAGGCCGAACATATCAGCAGCATAACCGGACTGAAAATCGAGGTTGGCATTCCAGGTGGAGTGAGAAAGGTTGGTTTTGTATTTGTCGCCGTCGGTAACATCTTTACGGTCGCGTTCACGCTGCCAGTAATATATACCGCCGGTTAAGGTTGAATCGTCGATGAATCCTTCGGCGCGAGCCTCCGGCATTGCCATAAAGCCCGACATTGCTGTAACACCGGCGATAGCCAGCGCCAGCGTACTACGTTTGCCACTAAACGTACGCATGGGTTAATCCTCTTTGACGTATAAATTGCTGCACCAAAGGTGAACAGCGAAAAAATAAAAATTAAAAAAGTAGCGTTGAGAAAAGTCTCGCTGACTACAGGAACAGACTATTTTTCGCGACGCGAATTATCAATCTCTTTCTGTAACCAGAATGTAAGAACATGAGCAACCGCACATATTTTGATGATTTTTGTTACAAGGCTTAAGTTTGCGGTTGAAAGGCTTGCAGAAGAATAAAAGCGTGAATTTCCAGCAAGATGAAAGCGGTTACATTTTATTTAATTATGGTTTGTGATTTTAAATTTATTTTATGGATAAATTGCGAAGCGGAATTAATTCGCGAAGAAAAGCAGAAAAAACGCCGCAGAGTGCGGCGTTTGGGATTGTTTGCTATTTCTTGCCGGATGCGACGTAAATGCCTCACCCGGCCTGGTAGAACTTAAAATTACTCGCCTACTTTCGCCCAGGTATCACGCAGCCCAACGGTGCGGTTAAATACCGGTTTTTCCGCTGTGGAATGGCGGCTGTCGAGGCAGAAGTAACCTTCACGCTCAAACTGGAATGCTTTACCCGCAACCGCATCTTTCAGCGACGGTTCAGCAAAGCCCTGTTTGATCACCAGCGATTCCGGGTTAATCACCGACAGGAAATCATCCGCAGCACCAGGGTTCGGCACGCTGAACAGACGGTCGTACAGACGGATTTCAACCGGCAGCGCATGTGCCGCGCTCACCCAGTGAATAACACCTTTGACTTTACGACCATCTGCCGGATCTTTGCTTAAGGTGTCGGCGTCATAAGTACAGAAGATGGTGGTGATATTGCCTTCGGCATCTTTCTCCACGCGTTCTGCCTTAATGACGTAAGCATTACGCAGACGCACTTCTTTACCCAGCACCAGACGTTTGTACTGCTTGTTAGCTTCTTCGCGGAAATCGGCGCGATCGATCCAAATCTCACCGCTAAACGGCACCTGGCGGCTACCCATTTCCGGTTTGTTCGGATGGTTCGGCATGGTAACCATTTCGCCTTCGCCCTGATAGTTTTCGATAACCAGTTTCACCGGATCGATAACCGCCATTGCGCGCGGCGCATTTTCGTTGAGATCTTCACGGATGCAGGATTCCAGCGATGCCATCTCAATGGTGTTGTCCTGCTTGGTCACGCCGATGCGTTTGCAGAACTCACGAATAGAAGCAGCAGTGTAACCACGACGACGCAGACCGGAAATGGTCGGCATACGCGGGTCATCCCAGCCTTCAACGTGCTTGTCGGTCACCAGCAGGTTCAGCTTACGCTTGGACATCACAGTGTATTCCAGATTCAGGCGCGAGAATTCGTACTGGCGCGGGTGAACAGGAATGGTGATGTTGTCCAGCACCCAGTCGTACAGGCGACGGTTGTCCTGGAACTCAAGCGTACACAGAGAGTGCGTAATACCTTCCAGGGCATCGCTGATGCAGTGGGTGAAGTCGTACATCGGGTAGATGCACCACTTGTTGCCAGTCTGGTGGTGTTCAGCAAATTTAATACGGTACAGCACCGGATCGCGCATCACGATAAACGGTGAAGCCATGTCGATTTTCGCACGCAGGCAGGCTTTACCTTCTTCAAAACCACCGGCACGCATTTTTTCGAACAGCGCCAGGTTCTCTTCAACGCTGCGGTCGCGGTACGGGCTGTTTTTACCCGGTTGCGTCAGGGTGCCGCGGTATTCGCGGATCTGTTCCGGCGTCAGTTCATCAACGTACGCCAGGCCTTTATTGATCAGTTCGATCGCATAGGCGTGGAGCTGATCAAAATAATCGGAGGAGTAACGGACGTTACCAGACCAGTGAAAACCTAACCACTCTACGTCGTTTTTGATCGACTCAACATACTCGATATCTTCTTTTACCGGGTTAGTGTCGTCGAAACGCAGGTTGCACTGGCCTTTATAGTCCTGGGCGATCCCGAAGTTCAGGCAGATAGATTTCGCATGGCCAATATGCAGATAGCCATTCGGCTCCGGCGGGAAACGGGTGTGTACTGTGGTGTGCTTACCACTGGCCAGATCTTCATCGATGATCTGACGGATAAAGTTAGTCGGGCGGGCTTCTGCCTCACTCATCGTGGATTCCTCAAAGCGTAAACAACGTATAACGGCGTATGATCTTATAAGCGGGACAGGCTGACAACTGTTAGTTTTTTAAAATTGATAATCTAACAAGGATTATGGGGATGATTGATGAAAAAAAAAGCGGCAGAGAAGATCTCCACCGCTTGTCATTGTTGGATGCGACGCTCAAGCGTCGCATCAGGCATAAAGCAGATTACTTTTTGATTTCATACAGCGGTGTTTGACCCGCCACAACATGGCCCTGAGCTTTAATGATCAAGCCACTGAAATCGTCGATATTGCTGCAAACCACCGGGCTAATCATCGAGCGGGCGTTAGCGTTCAGGTAATCCAGATCCATTTCCAGAATCGGTTGCCCTGCGCTTACCTGCGCACCCTCTTCCACCAGACGTTTAAAGCCTTTACCTTCCAGCGCTACGGTGTCGATACCCATATGGACGACGATCTCCGCGCCTTTTTCGGTTTCCAGGCAGAACGCGTGGTTGGTGTTGAAGATTTTCACGATTGTCCCTGCGGCTGGTGATACGACGATTTTATCTGTCGGTTTCACCGCCACACCGTCACCCACCGCTTTGCTGGCGAATGCTTCGTCAGGAACCTGATCCAGTGCCACGACATCACCGGTAATCGGCGATACCAGCTCCGCGATAGATACCGCGTTTGGTACAGCCTGCGGTTTTGCTACAGGCGCGGCAGTTGCCGGAGTTGCTTCAGCTGACGCAGCGGCTACCGGACCACGGGCAACGACTTTCTTCATCGCATCGCCGATG
This sequence comes from Escherichia sp. SCLE84, assembly GCF_012584495.1. Lineage (NCBI taxonomy): Bacteria > Pseudomonadati > Pseudomonadota > Gammaproteobacteria > Enterobacterales > Enterobacteriaceae > Escherichia > Escherichia sp. SCLE84. The sequence goes on from NZ_CP051430.1 coordinate 1,668,292, forward strand.
GATTCTGCTTTCGCGCCAACAATCACCTGAATAGTCTGTTTGTTCAGTTTCACTACACCAGAAGCACCCAGACGTTTACACATCGTATCGTTGACGCGGGCAGAGTCAGCCACGGTCAGGCGCAGACGGGTGATACAGGCGTCAATTGCTTTCAGGTTGTCAGTGCCGCCAACCGCAGCAATATAGTTGGTCGCCAGTTGATTGAGGCCTTCTTCAGTGTTGCTGTTGGCTTCTTCAGTAACGATCTCGTCTTCTTTATCTTCACGACCCGGCGTTTTCAGGTTGAACATGCGGATAACCAAACTGAACACCACGAAGTAGATAGCGAAGAAGACAACACCCATAACCAGCAGCATCCAGACGTTCTGGCTGGCGGCCGGCAGGTTATACATCAACGCGTAGTCGATAGCCCCCGCAGAGAAAGAGAAGCCAGCATGGATACCCAGCAGTGTTGCCACAAACAGGCTGATACCGGTCAGCAGTGCGTGCAGGAGGTACAGCAGCGGTGCAAGGAACATGAACAGGAATTCCAGCGGCTCAGTCACACCGGTCAGGAACGCAGTAACAGCAACAGAAAGCAGCATCCCGCCAACCATCGGACGACGCTCTTTCGGTGCTGCGAAGTACATCGCCAGCGCCGCACCCGGCAGACCGAACATCATAATCGGGAAGAAGCCGGACATGAACATCCCCGCGGTGCCGTCACCGGCATAGAAGCGGTTGATATCACCGTGGAAAACCGTACCCGCCGCGTTGGTGAATTCACCAATCTGGAACCAGGCGATGGTGTTCAGCACCTGATGCAGACCGGTTGGGATCAGCAGACGGTTGATGAAACCAAAGATACCGGAACCCAGCGCGCCCGCAGAAACGATCCACTCGCCTCCTGCATGGATAGCGTGCTGTACCGGCGGCCAGACGTAACCAAAAATGGCCGCCAGCACCAGGCAGAAGAAGCCGGTGGCAATCGGCACAAAGCGTTTGCCGCCGAAGAAACTCAGGAAGTCCGGCAGTTTAATATCGGACCAACGGTTATAGGCTGCGCCACCAACCAGACCGGTAATGATACCCGCCAGTACACCCATGTTAATTTCTGGGTTGATGGTCACCATCGCTTTGGTTAACACAAAGTAACCTACCGCACCCGCCAGCGCCGCCGCACCTGCGCTGTCTTTCGACCAGCTGGATGCCACACCGATGGCGAAGATTAATGCGAGGTTATCAAAAATCGCACCGCCCGCCTGGGCAATAAACGCAACGTTAAGTAAATCTGGCTGACCGAATCGCAGCAACAGTGCCGCCACCGGCAGCACCGCGATAGGGAGCTGTAACGCCCTACCGAGTCGCTGGAAAAAACCTAAAATATTCATCTTATTCCCCCTACGAGAACCCTATTTGGCTCGTTTAAAGCCGTATTTTTATTTTGCTGCAAATTGTACTGCCGATGTTCTGTAATCAGATTGTTAGATCATCTGCTACAGAGTGTGTGAAAATTTAATTCGTATCGCAAATTAAACGCGTGTCTTTTGTGAGTTTTGTCACCAAATATCGTTATCATCACTCCCTTTTACTGGCTAAAGCAGAAAACTTATTTTATCATTCAAAAAATCAGGTCGGATTGACGCCTGTCTGCGCAAATCCAGGTTACGCTTAAAGATGCCTAATCCGCCAACGGCTTACATTTTACTTATTGAGGTGAATAATGAGACTGATCCCCCTGACTACCGCTGAACAGGTCGGCAAATGGGCTGCTCGCCATATCGTCAATCGTATCAATGCGTTCAAACCGACTGCCGATCGTCCGTTTGTTCTGGGCCTGCCGACTGGCGGCACGCCGATGACCACCTATAAAGCGTTAGTTGAAATGCATAAAGCAGGCCAGGTCAGCTTTAAGCACGTTGTCACCTTCAACATGGACGAATATGTCGGTCTGCCGAAAGAGCATCCGGAAAGCTACTACAGCTTTATGCACCGTAATTTCTTCGATCACGTTGATATTCCAGCAGAAAACATCAACCTTCTCAACGGCAACGCCCCGGATATCGACGCCGAATGCCGCCAGTATGAAGAAAAAATCCGTTCTTACGGAAAAATTCATCTGTTTATGGGCGGTGTAGGTAACGACGGTCATATTGCATTTAACGAACCGGCGTCTTCTCTGGCTTCTCGTACTCGTATCAAAACCTTGACTCATGACACTCGCGTCGCGAACTCTCGTTTCTTTGATAACGATGTCAATCAGGTGCCAAAATATGCCCTGACTGTCGGTGTTGGTACATTGCTGGATGCCGAAGAAGTGATGATTCTGGTGCTGGGTAGCCAGAAAGCACTGGCACTGCAGGCTGCAGTTGAAGGTTGCGTGAACCACATGTGGACCATCAGCTGTCTGCAACTGCATCCAAAAGCGATCATGGTGTGCGATGAACCTTCCACCATGGAGCTGAAAGTTAAGACTTTAAGATATTTCAATGAATTAGAAGCAGAAAATATCAAAGGTCTGTAATTGTTATCCCTGCCCTGGCTCCTTGCTCAGGGCAATATTTTTTAAAATCGGGGGTCAGAATGTATGCATTAACCCAGGGCCGGATCTTTACCGGCCACGAATTTCTTGATGACCACGCGGTTGTTATCGCTGATGGCCTGATTAAAAGCGTCTGTCCGGTAGCGGAACTGCCGCCAGAGATCGAACAACGTTCACTGAACGGGGCCATTCTCTCCCCCGGTTTTATCGATGTGCAGTTAAACGGCTGCGGCGGCGTACAGTTTAACGACACCGCTGAAGCGGTCAGCGTGGAAACGCTGGAAATCATGCAGAAAGCCAATGAGAAATCAGGCTGTACTAACTATCTGCCGACGCTTATCACCACCAGCGATGAGCTGATGAAACAGGGCGTGCGCGTTATGCGCGAGTACCTGGCAAGACATCCGAATCAGGCGTTAGGTCTGCATCTGGAAGGTCCGTGGCTGAATCTGGTAAAAAAAGGCACCCATAATCCGAATTTTGTGCGTAAGCCTGATGCCGCGCTGGTCGATTTCCTGTGTGAAAACGCCGACGTCATTACCAAAGTGACCCTGGCACCGGAAATGGTTCCTGCGGAAGTCATCAGCAAACTGGCAAATGCCGGGATTGTGGTTTCTGCCGGTCACTCCAACGCGACGTTGAAAGAAGCAAAAGCCGGTTTCCGCGCGGGGATTACCTTTGCCACCCATCTGTACAACGCGATGCCGTATATTACCGGTCGTGAACCGGGCCTGGCGGGCGCGATCCTCGACGAAGCTGACATTTATTGCGGTATTATCGCTGATGGCCTGCATGTTGATTACGCCAACATTCGTAACGCTAAACGCCTTAAAGGCGACAAACTGTGTCTGGTTACCGACGCCACCGCGCCAGCAGGTGCCAACATTGAACAGTTCATTTTTGCGGGTAAAACAATATACTACCGTAACGGACTTTGTGTGGATGAGAACGGTACGTTAAGCGGTTCATCCTTAACCATGATTGAAGGCGTGCGTAATCTGGTCGAACATTGCGGTATCGCACTGGATGAAGTGCTGCGTATGGCGACGCTCTATCCGGCGCGTGCGATTGGCGTTGAAAAACGTCTCGGCACGCTCGCCGCAGGTAAAGTAGCCAACCTGACCGCATTCACACCTGATTTTAAAATCACCAAGACCATCGTTAACGGTAACGAGGTCGTAACTCAATAAGAGAAAGTATGACACCAGGCGGACAAGCTCAGATAGGTAATGTTGATCTCGTAAAACAGCTTAACAGCGCGGCGGTTTATCGCCTGATTGACCAGTACGGGCCAATCTCGCGGATTCAGATTGCCGAGCAAAGCCAGCTTGCCCCCGCCAGCGTAACCAAAATTACGCGTCAGCTTATCGAACGCGGGCTGATCAAAGAAGTTGATCAGCAGGCCTCCACCGGGGGCCGCCGCGCTATCTCCATCGTCACCGAAACCCGCAATTTCCACGCAATCGGCGTACGGCTTGGTCGTCACGACGCCACCATCACCCTGTTTGATCTCAGCAGCAAAGTGCTGGCAGAAGAACATTACCCGCTGCCGGAACGTACCCAGCAAACGCTGGAACATGCCCTGTTGAATGCCATTGCTCAGTTTATTGATAGCTACCAGCGCAAACTGCGCGAGCTGATCGCGATTTCGGTGATCCTGCCAGGGCTTGTTGACCCGGACAGCGGCAAAATTCATTACATGCCGCATATTCAGGTAGAAAACTGGGGGCTGGTAGAAGCTCTGGAAGAACGTTTTAAAGTGACCTGTTTCGTTGGTCACGATATCCGTAGTCTGGCGCTGGCGGAGCACTACTTCGGTGCAAGTCAGGATTGCGAAGACTCCATTTTAGTGCGTGTCCATCGCGGAACCGGGGCCGGAATCATCTCTAACGGGCGCATTTTTATTGGCCGCAACGGCAACGTCGGTGAAATTGGCCATATTCAGGTCGAACCGCTGGGTGAACGCTGCCACTGCGGCAACTTTGGCTGCCTGGAAACTATCGCCGCCAACGCTGCCATTGAACAACGGGTGTTGAATCTGTTAAAGCAGGGCTACCAGAGCCGCGTGCCGCTGGACGACTGCACCATCAAAACTATCTGCAAAGCCGCGAACAAAGGCGATAGTCTGGCGTCGGAAGTAATTGAGTATGTCGGTCGTCATCTGGGTAAAACCATCGCCATTGCTATCAACTTATTTAATCCGCAAAAAATTGTTATTGCCGGTGAAATCACCGAAGCCGATAAAGTGCTGCTCCCTGCTATTGAAAGCTGCATTAATACCCAGGCGCTGAAGGCGTTTCGCACTAATCTGCCGGTGGTACGTTCTGAGCTGGATCACCGCTCGGCAATCGGCGCTTTTGCGCTGGTAAAACGCGCCATGCTCAACGGTATTTTGCTCCAGCATTTGCTGGAAAATTAATGTGCTTTTATAGTGGCGCTTATTGTTGTCAATATTCTGGGTAGTCCATGACCATTAAAAATGTAATTTGCGATATCGACGGCGTGCTGATGCACGATAACGTCGCCGTACCGGGTGCAGCGGAATTTTTGCACGGGATTATGGATAAAGGCTTGCCGCTGGTGTTGCTGACCAACTATCCTTCGCAGACTGGGCAAGATCTGGCGAACCGCTTTGCCACCGCAGGTGTCGATGTACCTGACAGCGTGTTTTATACCTCTGCGATGGCGACTGCCGATTTCCTGCGTCGCCAGGAAGGCAAGAAAGCGTATGTGGTGGGCGAAGGCGCACTGATTCATGAACTGTACAAAGCCGGTTTCACTATTACCGATGTGAACCCTGATTTCGTGATTGTTGGCGAAACGCGTTCCTACAACTGGGACATGATGCATAAAGCAGCCTATTTCGTCGCTAACGGTGCACGTTTTATCGCCACCAATCCGGACACCCACGGGCGCGGTTTTTATCCCGCTTGTGGCGCGTTGTGTGCAGGGATTGAGAAAATCTCCGGGCGCAAACCGTTCTATGTTGGTAAGCCCAGCCCGTGGATCATCCGCGCGGCATTAAACAAAATGCAGGCGCATTCGGAAGAAACGGTGATTGTCGGCGATAACCTGCGTACCGATATTCTGGCGGGCTTCCAGGCAGGTCTGGAGACGATTCTGGTGCTTTCTGGTGTTTCGTCGCTCGACGATATCGACAGTATGCCGTTCCGCCCAAGTTGGATTTACCCATCGGTCGCTGAAATCGACGTTATCTGAATAGCAACCACGTCTGCGGACGTGGTTTCTTATTTTTACCCATCATTAAAATCATCCCATTCAATAAAACCCGTCAAAAATTATCGATCCATCAATAAATACGCCACCACACCCTATCCTTTTTCACAAATCAGCAATCACCATTACGTTTTTTATTTTTTCACCGCCAAATCGCTTGCGCACAGTGCTGCTTTGCGGCATTTTTTTAAACAAGCAAACACAACAAGCAACAAATACCAGGTTAACGGAGAAGGTTATGTGTTCAATTTTTGGCGTATTCGATATCAAAACAGACGCAGTTGAGCTGCGTAAGAAAGCACTCGAGCTGTCACGCCTGATGCGTCATCGTGGCCCGGACTGGTCCGGTATTTATGCCAGCGATAACGCCATTCTCGCCCACGAACGTCTGTCAATTGTTGACGTTAACGCGGGGGCGCAACCTCTCTACAACCAACAAAAAACTCATGTGCTGGCGGTAAACGGTGAAATCTACAACCACCAGGCACTGCGCGCCGAATATGGCGATCGTTATCAGTTCCAGACCGGATCTGACTGCGAAGTGATCCTCGCGCTGTATCAGGAAAAAGGGCCGGAATTTCTCGACGACTTGCAGGGCATGTTTGCCTTTGCCCTGTACGACAGCGAAAAAGATGCATATCTGATTGGTCGCGACCATCTGGGGATCATCCCACTGTATATGGGCTATGACGAGCACGGTCAGCTGTATGTGGCCTCAGAAATGAAATCGCTGGTGCCAGTTTGCCGCACGATTAAAGAGTTCCCGGCGGGGAGCTATTTGTGGAGCCAGGACGGCGAAATCCGTTCTTATTATCATCGCGACTGGTTCGACTTTGATGCAGTGAAAGATAACGTGACCGACAAAAACGAGCTGCGTCAGGCTCTGGAAGATTCCGTTAAAAGCCATCTGATGTCTGATGTGCCTTACGGTGTGCTGCTTTCTGGTGGTCTGGATTCCTCAATTATTTCCGCTATCACCAAGAAATACGCAGCCCGTCGCGTGGAAGATCAGGAACGCTCTGAAGCCTGGTGGCCGCAGTTACACTCCTTTGCTGTAGGTCTGCCGGGTTCACCGGATCTTAAAGCAGCCCAGGAAGTGGCAAACCATCTGGGCACGGTGCATCACGAAATTCACTTCACTGTACAGGAAGGTCTGGATGCCATCCGCGACGTGATTTACCACATCGAAACTTATGATGTGACCACTATTCGCGCTTCAACACCGATGTATTTAATGTCGCGTAAGATCAAGGCGATGGGCATTAAAATGGTGCTGTCCGGTGAAGGTTCTGATGAAGTGTTTGGCGGTTATCTTTACTTCCATAAAGCGCCCAACGCTAAAGAACTGCATGAAGAGACGGTGCGTAAACTGCTGGCCCTGCATATGTATGACTGCGCGCGCGCCAACAAAGCGATGTCCGCCTGGGGCGTGGAAGCGCGCGTTCCGTTCCTCGACAAAAAATTCCTTGATGTGGCGATGCGTATTAACCCACAGGATAAAATGTGCGGTAACGGCAAAATGGAAAAACACATCCTGCGTGAATGTTTTGAGTCATACCTGCCTGCAAGCGTGGCCTGGCGGCAGAAAGAGCAGTTCTCCGATGGCGTCGGTTACAGTTGGATCGACACCCTGAAAGAAGTGGCGGCGCAGCAGGTTTCTGATCAACAGCTGGAAACTGCCCGCTTCCGCTTCCCGTACAACACGCCGACGTCCAAAGAAGCGTATCTGTACCGGGAGATCTTTGAAGAACTGTTCCCACTTCCGAGCGCCGCTGAGTGCGTACCGGGCGGTCCTTCCGTCGCGTGTTCTTCCGCTAAAGCGATTGAGTGGGATGAGGCGTTCAAGAAAATGGACGATCCGTCTGGTCGTGCGGTTGGCGTTCACCAGTCGGCGTATAAGTAAGAAATGCGAAACAGCCCCGGTGAAATCCGGGGCTGTTTCAGTTATTGAGGTGCTTGTTAATTCTGATATGCAGTAAGGAAATGTTCCGGGTTTGCCACATCACTGTTTGACAACTCATCACTGTAGGCCAGTATTTCATAGATTAATTTCCCACCACTATTGTTGAATTCCGAATTTCATCCTGTACGACAAAAGAATGGCTGTAGGGTGGGGAAAAAACACAAAGTAAACAATAATTGACGAATATAGCGCCACGCTGTTCGCAACCTAACCAAACAGTCACTTTCGAGCAATTTTCCTTGAAAAAGAGGTTGACGCTGCAAGGCTCTATACGCATAATGCGCCCCGCAACGCCGATAAGGTATCGCGAAAAAAAAGATGGCTACGTAGCTCAGTTGGTTAGAGCACATCACTCATAATGATGGGGTCACAGGTTCGAATCCCGTCGTAGCCACCATCTTTTTTGCGGGAGTGGCGAAATTGGTAGACGCACCAGATTTAGGTTCTGGCGCCGCAAGGTGTGCGAGTTCAAGTCTCGCCTCCCGCACCATTCACCAGAAAGCGTTGTACGGATGGGGTATCGCCAAGCGGTAAGGCACCGGTTTTTGATACCGGCATTCCCTGGTTCGAATCCAGGTACCCCAGCCATCTTCTTCGAGTAAGCGGTTCACCGCCCGGTTATTGGGGTATCGCCAAGCGGTAAGGCACCGGTTTTTGATACCGGCATTCCCTGGTTCGAATCCAGGTACCCCAGCCATCGAAGAAACAATCTGGCTACGTAGCTCAGTTGGTTAGAGCACATCACTCATAATGATGGGGTCACAGGTTCGAATCCCGTCGTAGCCACCAAATTCTGAATGTGTCGAATACGTTCGGCAAATTCAAAAACCAATTTGTTGGGGTATCGCCAAGCGGTAAGGCACCGGATTCTGATTCCGGCATTCCGAGGTTCGAATCCTCGTACCCCAGCCAATTTATTCAAGACGCTTACATCGTAAGTGCGCCCAGTTGGGGTATCGCCAAGCGGTAAGGCACCGGATTCTGATTCCGGCATTCCGAGGTTCGAATCCTCGTACCCCAGCCACATTAAAAAAGCTCGCTTCGGCGAGCTTTTTGCTTTTCTGCGTTCATTCAATGTCGAATGCGATGTTGACACGTCTTATCCTTCAATGTCGGATGCGACGCTGCCGCGTCTTATCCGACCTACGGTTGGCACGCATCCGGCAATGTTGTAAGGCTACAACCCTAACGCATATTTCAGCGCCTGACGTTTCAACACGCCAGCACGCTCTGCCGCCATTAACCCGAGATTACGCACAAAACGCAGCGGCGGCAGATTATTACTGAATCCGGCATAAAACAGATCCATACCACTTTGCATAATGAAGTTATCCGCCATGCGCCGCATCTGGTAACGCTTGAGGACAGGATAACTGGCCCACGCTTCACCGTAGCTGCGGGCATTCACCAGAACATCAATCAGGGCATCGACATCACGATAACCAAGATTCACCCCCTGCCCCGCCAGCGGATGGATGGTATGCGCGGCATCGCCCACCAGCGCAAGCCCCGGCTGCACATACTGCAACGCATGTCGGCGCGTCAGCGGAAACGCACCAGCGGCAAGCGGTGTAACGTAACCCAGACGCGACGGGAAATGCTTCGCGATTTCCGCCTGGAGTTGCGCCATATTCATATTCTGCAACTGGCGAATACGTACCGGAGAGTCATACCACACCAGCGATGCCCAGTTATCAAACAACGGCAGAAACGCACGCGGTCCGTCCGGGGTAAATTGCTGCCAGGTGCTGTCGCCGGGATCGTTCTCACACTGTACGCTAATCAACATACACGACTGCGCATACTGCCAGGCATGAACGCCAATTCCCGCCATCTGCCGCACCTGCGAATTTGCGCCGTCAGCACCAATCACCAGCTTCGCGCGAATCACTTCACCGCCCTTCAGTTCCAGCTCCTGAAGATCATTATCTCGATGTAATGCAATCAGCGAGCCTGGCACACGTAACGTTACTTTCGGATGAGCTTCCAGCGCCTGCCACAATGCCTGTTGCAGGACGGTGTTTTCCACCATATAGCCAAGCAGCGGCAGCTTAAGTTCAGCGGCGTCAAACATCACATGCGCCGTTTCCCACTCCCACGTTTCCAGTCTGCGGTAAGGATGGCAACGCATAGCCTGTACTGCATCCCAGACCCCTAACCCTTTAAGCAATGATACCGATGCGGCGCTGATCGCCGAGATCCGCACGTCCGGTTGGCTATCAGCGACAAACGGTGCAGGTTCTGCGTGCTCGATCACCGTTACCGAAAATCCGTGCTGTGCCAGCCCCAGCGCCAGTGCGCCGCCGACCATTCCTCCGCCGACAATGGCAATTTCCGTTGGTTGATTTGTCATGGTCAATCATCCTGTTAGCAATATGCTTTAAGTTTACAGGATTTTTACCCCTAAGGGCTGATAACGCTCATACTGGTCACAACGGCAGCAAAGCATTACACTATGCGCCCTGCATTCCTGGCTACTATTTCGCAAGAGCAAGTCGATGACCAAAAAACTCCATATTAAAACCTGGGGCTGTCAGATGAACGAGTACGATTCATCGAAGATGGCCGATCTGCTGGATGCCACCCACGGCTATCAACTGACCGACGTGGCGGAAGAAGCGGATGTGCTGCTGCTGAACACCTGCTCAATCCGCGAGAAGGCTCAGGAAAAAGTCTTCCATCAGTTGGGTCGCTGGAAACTGTTAAAAGAGAAGAATCCAGACCTGATTATCGGCGTCGGTGGCTGCGTGGCATCGCAAGAAGGCGAGCACATTCGCCAGCGCGCCCACTATGTCGATATTATTTTTGGGCCGCAAACGCTGCACCGTCTGCCGGAGATGATCAACTCCGTGCGCGGCGACCGCAGCCCGGTTGTAGATATCAGCTTCCCGGAAATCGAGAAGTTTGACCGTCTACCGGAACCGCGCGCCGAAGGGCCGACCGCGTTTGTCTCCATCATGGAAGGCTGCAATAAATATTGTACCTACTGCGTGGTGCCTTACACCCGTGGTGAAGAGGTAAGCCGTCCGTCTGACGATATTCTGTTTGAGATTGCCCAGCTTGCTGCTCAGGGCGTGCGTGAAGTCAACCTGCTCGGTCAGAACGTGAACGCCTGGCGTGGTGAAAACTACGACGGCACCACCGGATCGTTTGCCGATCTGCTGCGTCTGGTTGCTGCGATCGACGGGATCGATCGTATTCGCTTTACCACCAGCCATCCGATCGAATTCACCGACGATATCATCGAAGTGTACCGCGACACGCCTGAGCTGGTGAGCTTCCTGCATCTGCCGGTACAAAGCGGTTCCGATCGCATTCTGAACCTGATGGGCCGTACCCATACGGCGCTGGAGTACAAAGCGATCATCCGTAAACTGCGTGCGGCGCGTCCAGATATTCAGATCAGTTCTGACTTCATTGTTGGCTTCCCTGGCGAAACCACCGAAGACTTCGAGAAAACGATGAAGCTGATTGCCGACGTCAATTTCGACATGAGCTACAGCTTTATCTTCTCTGCACGTCCGGGTACACCAGCCGCCGATATGGTTGATGATGTTCCGGAAGAAGAGAAGAAGCAACGTCTGTATATTCTGCAAGAACGTATCAATCAGCAAGCGATGGCATGGAGCCGCCGGATGCTCGGCACCACCCAGCGTATTCTGGTAGAAGGGACTTCGCGTAAGAGCATCATGGAGCTTTCCGGGCGTACCGAAAATAACCGCGTGGTCAACTTCGAGGGCACACCGGATATGATCGGTAAATTCGTCGATGTAGAAATTACCGACGTCTACCCGAACTCTCTGCGCGGTAAAGTGGTGCGTACTGAAGATGAAATGGGTCTGCGCGTGGCAGAAACACCGGAATCGGTGATTGCCCGTACCCGCAAAGAAAACGACCTTGGCGTGGGTTATTATCAGCCGTAATTCTCAGGCCCGCCGTTCCGGTGGGCCTTGTTTTTTCTCTCTTTATCCCCATCTTTATCGCAATGCTTGCGCCTTTTTCCTGTGGCGTGAATAATTTCCTTATAGGCCGGTGAATGTTCAGCTTCCGGCGACATACAGATAAGAGGAACGGTTTGAACATAGACACTCGCGAAATCACCCTGGAGCCAGCAGACAACGCGCGTCTGTTGAGCCTGTGCGGCCCGTTTGATGACAACATCAAGCAGCTCGAACGCCGTCTCGGCATCGAGATCAATCGCCGCGACAACCACTTTAAACTGACCGGCCGTCCGATTTGCGTCACCGCTGCGGCAGACATTCTGCGTAGCCTGTATGTCGATACAGCCCCGATGCGCGGTCAGATTCAGGATATCGAACCGGAACAGATCCACCTTGCGATTAAAGAAGCGCGAGTACTGGAGCAAAGTGCGGAGAGCGTGCCGGAGTACGGCAAAGCGGTCAATATCAAAACCAAACGCGGCGTAATTAAGCCGCGCACGCCAAACCAGGCGCAGTACATCGCCAATATTCTCGACCATGACATTACCTTCGGCGTTGGCCCGGCGGGTACGGGTAAAACCTACCTGGCAGTGGCTGCGGCAGTTGATGCCCTGGAGCGTCAGGAGATTCGCCGTATTCTGCTGACTCGTCCGGCGGTCGAAGCCGGTGAGAAACTGGGCTTCCTGCCTGGCGATTTAAGCCAGAAAGTAGACCCGTATCTGCGCCCGCTGTACGACGCGCTGTTTGAAATGCTGGGCTTTGAGAAAGTTGAGAAACTGATTGAGCGCAACGTTATTGAAGTCGCGCCGCTGGCCTATATGCGTGGTCGTACGCTGAACGACGCGTTTATCATTCTCGATGAGAGCCAGAACACCACCATCGAACAGATGAAGATGTTCCTGACCCGTATCGGTTTTAACTCAAAAGCGGTTATCACCGGCGACGTCACACAGATCGACCTGCCGCGTAATACTAAATCAGGCTTACGTCACGCCATCGAAGTGCTGGCCGATGTCGAAGAGATCAGCTTTAACTTCTTCCACAGCGAAGACGTGGTTCGTCACCCTGTGGTGGCGCGTATCGTTAACGCCTATGAAGCCTGGGAAGAAGCCGAACAAAAACGAAAAGCGGCGCTGGCGGCAGAACGCAAGCGCGAAGAACAGGAACAAAAATGAGTCAGGTGATCCTCGATTTACAACTGGCATGTGAAGATAATTCCGGGTTACCGGAAGAGAGCCAGTTTCAAACATGGCTGAATGCGGTGATCCCGCAGTTTCAGGAAGAATCGGAAGTGACTATTCGCGTGGTCGATACCGCCGAAAGCCACAGTCTGAATCTGACCTATCGCGGTAAGGATAAGCCGACCAACGTGCTCTCCTTCCCGTTTGAAGTGCCGCCTGGCATGGAAATGTCGCTACTGGGCGATCTGGTTATCTGCCGTCAGGTGGTTGAGAAGGAAGCTCAGGAGCAAGGCAAACCACTGGAGGCGCACTGGGCGCATATGGTGGTGCACGGCAGTCTGCATTTGTTAGGTTACGATCACATCGAAGATGACGAAGCAGAAGAAATGGAAGCCCTCGAAACAGAGATTATGCTTGCTCTGGGCTATGAGGATCCGTACATTGCCGAGAAAGAATAATTTGCCAGGCATTTGACTGGCAGACGTCCCCGCCGTTGGTGATTAACGACGGCGTTTTGATTAACTAACATGAGAACCCATACGACGCCATGAGCGACGACAATTCACACAGTAGTGACACGATAAGCAACAAGAAGGGATTTTTCTCCCTGTTACTCAGCCAACTTTTCCACGGTGAACCGAAAAACCGTGACGAACTGCTGGCGCTGATCCGTGATTCCGGGCAGAACGACCTTATCGACGAAGATACGCGCGATATGCTCGAAGGGGTGATGGACATCGCAGACCAACGCGTTCGCGACATCATGATCCCCCGCTCCCAGATGATTACCCTGAAACGCAACCAGACGCTGGACGAATGCCTTGATGTCATCATCGAGTCCGCCCACTCACGTTTCCCGGTGATTAGCGAAGACAAAGATCACATTGAAGGGATTCTGATGGCGAAAGACTTGCTGCCGTTTATGCGCAGCGATGCTGAAGCCTTCAGCATGGACAAAGTGTTACGTCAGGCGGTTGTCGTTCCTGAAAGTAAGCGCGTAGACCGGATGCTGAAAGAGTTTCGCTCTCAGCGTTACCACATGGCGATCGTTATTGACGAATTCGGTGGGGTTTCCGGTCTGGTGACCATTGAAGACATCCTGGAACTAATTGTTGGTGAGATTGAAGACGAGTATGACGAAGAAGATGATATCGACTTCCGTCAGCTGAGTCGTCATACCTGGACCGTGCGCGCACTGGCTTCCATTGAAGACTTCAACGAAGCGTTCGGCACCCACTTTAGCGATGAAGAGGTTGACACTATCGGTGGTCTGGTGATGCAGGCATTTGGGCATCTTCCGGCGCGTGGCGAAACTATCGACATCGACGGTTACCAGTTCAAAGTGGCGATGGCCGACAGTCGGCGTATTATTCAGGTTCATGTCAAAATCCCGGATGACTCACCCCAGCCGAAGCTGGATGAATAAAACCGAAACTGGATAGATAACTACATGGCTTTTGCCTCATTAATTGAACGCCAGCGCATTCGCCTGCTGCTGGCGTTATTATTCGGTGCCTGCGGAACGCTGGCCTTCTCTCCTTACGACGTCTGGCCTGCGGCGATTATTTCGTTGATGGGGCTTCAGGCGTTGACCTTTAACCGCCGTCCACTCCAGTCTGCCGCTATTGGCTTTTGCTGGGGATTTGGCCTCTTTGGCAGCGGTATTAACTGGGTCTATGTCAGCATCGCGACCTTTGGCGGGATGCCTGGCCCGGTTAACATCTTCCTGGTGGTGCTGCTGGCGGCGTATTTGTCGCTGTATACCGGACTGTTTGCTGGCGTGCTGTCGCGTCTGTGGCCGAAAACCACCTGGCTGCGCGTGGCGATTGCCGCCCCTTCTCTCTGGCAAGTGACCGAGTTTCTGCGCGGTTGGGTACTGACAGGCTTCCCGTGGTTACAGTTCGGCTATAGCCAGATTGATGGCCCGTTAAAAGGGCTGGCACCGATAATGGGCGTGGAAGCCATTAACTTCCTGCTGATGATGGTTAGTGGCCTGCTGGCACTGGCGTTGGTCAAACGCAACTGGCGTCCGCTGGTGGTGGCCGTCGTGCTGTTTGCCCTACCCTTCCCGCTGCGTTACATCCAATGGTTTACCCCACAACCGGAGAAAACCATTCAGGTTTCGATGGTTCAGGGCGATATTCCGCAATCACTGAAATGGGATGGAGATCAGCTTCTTAATACGCTGAAGATTTACTACAACGCAACGGCTCCGCTGATGGGCAAATCATCGTTGATTATCTGGCCGGAGTCGGCGATAACCGATCTGGAAATTAATCAGCAACCGTTCCTCAAAGCACTGGACGGTGAGTTGCGCGATAAAGGTAGCTCGCTGGTAACCGGGATTGTCGACGCGCGTCTCAATAAGCAGAACCGCTACGATACCTACAACACCATCATCACACTGGGTAAAGGTGCACCGTACAGCTACGAATCAGCCGATCGCTATAACAAAAACCATCTGGTGCCGTTTGGCGAGTTTGTCCCGCTGGAGTCGATTCTGCGTCCGTTAGCACCGTTCTTTGATCTGCCGATGTCGTCGTTCAGCCGTGGGCCATATATCCAGCCGCCGCTGTCGGTAAATGGTATTGAGCTTACTGCGGCCATTTGCTACGAGATCATTCTTGGCGAGCAAGTGCGCGATAACTTCCGCCCGGATACCGACTATCTGCTGACTATCTCCAACGATGCGTGGTTTGGTAAATCTATTGGTCCATGGCAACACTTCCAGATGGCGCGAATGCGTGCGCTGGAGCTGGCGCGCCCACTGTTGCGCAGCACCAACAACGGCATTACGGCGGTGATTGGCCCGCAGGGTGAGATTCAGGCGATGATCCCGCAGTTCACCCGCGAGGTGTTGACCACTAACGTGACGCCGACCACCGGACTCACACCGTACGCACGAACCGGCAACTGGCCGCTGTGGGTGCTGACGGCACTGTTTGGTTTTGCCGCTGTGCTGATGAGTCTGCGAGCACGTAAACGTTGATGTGCCTGATGTATCCTGCATGAGCAAAACGTACTTTCTCATTGAGCTTTGGGGCATGGTTATCATGCCCCTTTTTCTTACGGTTCAGGGATACAAGCCACATTGCCATATTGGGGATGACGAATAATTGCCTGCGGATCAAGCGAGCGCGTCCTGTCCAGTTGGATCAACCCGTTCTTCGCCATAACAAATATTTTTCTACCATCCGCTGAAAAACGAAGGTGATTAACGTAGCTGGCAGGATAAACGCCAATAATCTGCCCGGCATTAATATTGAGCAGGATGACATAACCTTGCAGGCCATATGACACCAACGCTAAATACTGACCGTCCGGGCTAATACCCTCAACGGAATAAACGCTCCTGCTACACCATTGCGTCATAATGCTGGCTTGTTGATCCCCTACGCTTATACGTGAAATCCCCTGGCTGTCGGCAAAAATTACATCCCCGTTTTCAGGTCGAAAACGCATCGCCGATATCGTTCCTCGCGCATCACTAGCCGGATAGCTTTCTTTCTGATGCGTGATGGTATTGATGCGTACAATGTCACCTCTGACCATACCGGGTATCAACAATATTTTTTCATCCGGGGAAAGAGCCATAACCCAGGCACCAGGTTTATTACTCGTCCCCGTCCCGTCGTATTTCTCCAGCGGGATATCCGCCACATGCTGATAAGTCACCAGATCAATCGCTGACACACTATTACTGGTGCGATTCATCACCCAGGCTTTTGTGCCATCACGCGAGAGGATAAGGCTGTCAGGATGTGCACCGGTGGTAATCGACTGAATAATCTCCCCTGTCGCCACGTTAATGACCGATAACGCATTCGCTTCAAATGAAGTCGCATAAATCAACTTTTCATCCGGGCTTAATGCCAGCGATCTGACGCCCTGATCTTTACAGCCACCACAATGTTTGACTGACTTTTCTTTCGCTATGGGCGCTGTAAAGGTATGCAGGATTTTCTTTTGTCCGAGGTCGAAAACAACAATGCTGTTCGTGTTTTCAATTGCGGCATACAACATATTACCATCCCGACTGATCGCCATATCATGGATATCGGCAATCTCAGCGAGCAAATCACCACTGGCCTGTTCACGACTTACCGGAGCGGATAATGTTTCCCTGAGGGCGTTGCGTTCCTCCGCTAACTGCTGCTTTTTTTGCCGTCGCTCTTGTTCAATCTCCTGTGGATAAAACGCTTCACGCAGGCTTTGCCTGACTTGTAAAACTGACTCATCCATCTGCTGCTGCGCAAGCCAGATAGCCCCGGTCAGAAGAAGACTGCCCGCAACAATAATCCCGCCTTCCGTAACGAGTCGGTTTTGCCCAGATAAACGCGCGCTCAGCCAACCCAACGCGCCACCCGCAATCAGGCCGCCAATGTGACAAGCATTATCTATTCCTGTTTGCCGGGCACCATACAACAGTGTCAGCGCCACCATACCCAACAGAGAAAATACTCGCCTCTGGTTTTTATGGTATGTGCCCGCACCTGAAGCAAACTGTGTTGCTATCGCTGCACCAGCTATTCCCAGAATCGCCCCGGATGCCCCAACGCTGATGACTATCTGCTCACTTTCGCGTAACGCATAACAGGCGCTGATGAGCCCACCAAAGACGCCGGAGAATAACCAGGTAATCAGGAGTCGCCATTTCCCCAGAATCTGTTCCGCCACGCCTCCCACGACCAGGAATGCAAACATATTCATCAGCAGATGAGAAACACTACTGTGCAGAAAGATACTGCTCAATAAGCGCCAGGGTTCACCCGACAAAGTAAGAGGCGCAACGTTTGCGCCGAGATGGATAAGTGCGGATTGATCGACCTCTTCATAACTCATCCATTGTGCGAGATAACAAAATATCCCAATACAGAGTGCAAAAAGGATAAGGGTTATTGCGGGTAATTGAACATTTAACGGCTTAACCGAAGATGCAGACATAAGGTGTTTCTTCCTTGAAAAGACAGGTAAAAAGCATTTTTCCCGTGTGCAGTTATCATCCCGGCAAACGTCCCATGCCGAAAAGATAATTCTGTCCGAAATATGACTTTTTCAGCCTAAAATTACAATCGTAATTAATTCGCCCCTAAGTATTTTTTGGCATGTAAGTTGCTTTATTTACTGTGTAAGCGATGAAATCAGCCGCGACGCAACCAGGTTGCACCACCACAAATCAGCGGTAGCACCAAAAAGGTGCGGTTTAAGAATTTTGCTTCGGAATGGTGCGGCGCATCTCGCAAAAACAAACAATAAAACAGCAATATCTTTACATTTAGCCAAACTAAATGTTACCTAACAGGCACAACACTGCACAATAAAGTTGCAGACGATAACAACACAAACACTCACAACGGGTATCCATGCGTTCTTAACGCAGAAGATAAAGGAGTTGGATATGCAATTACGTAAACCTGCCACAGCAATCCTCGCCCTGGCGCTTTCCGCAGGACTGGCACAGGCAGATGACGCCGCCCCGGTAGCGGGCAGTACGCTGGACAAAATCGCCAAAAACGGCGTGATTGTCGTCGGTCACCGTGAATCTTCAGTACCTTTCTCTTATTACGACAATCAGCAAAAAGTGGTGGGTTACTCGCAGGATTACTCCAACGCCATTGTTGAAGCAGTGAAAAAGAAACTCAACAAACCGGACTTGCAGGTAAAACTGATTCCGATTACCTCACAAAACCGTATTCCACTGCTGCAAAACGGCACTTTCGATTTTGAATGTGGTTCTACCACCAACAACGTCGAACGCCAAAAACAGGCGGCTTTCTCTGATACTATTTTCGTGGTCGGTACGCGCCTGCTGACCAAAAAGGGCGGCGATATCAAAGATTTTGCCGACCTGAAAGGCAAAGCCGTAGTCGTCACTTCCGGCACTACTTCTGAAGTTTTGCTCAACAAACTGAATGAAGAGCAAAAAATGAATATGCGCATCATTAGCGCCAAAGATCACGGTGACTCTTTCCGTACCCTGGAAAGCGGTCGTGCCGTTGCCTTTATGATGGATGACGCTCTGCTGGCCGGTGAACGTGCGAAAGCGAAGAAACCAGACAACTGGGATATCGTCGGCAAGCCGCAGTCTCAGGAAGCCTACGGTTGCATGTTGCGTAAAGATGATCCGCAGTTCAAAAAGCTGATGGATGACACTATCGCTCAGGTGCAGACTTCCGGTGAAGCGGAAAAATGGTTTGATAAATGGTTCAAAAATCCAATTCCGCCGAAAAACCTGAACATGAATTTCGAACTGTCAGACGAAATGAAAGCACTGTTCAAAGAACCGAATGACAAGGCACTGAACTAATTACAAGAACCAGGGGCGGAAATTCCAGCCCTCTCGATTGTTACGTAGCACGGACAGACTATACGCCTGATGGTCGTTCCCCATCGGGCCTGAAAACCGCAATACGCTGGGTAACAATCTTCGAGGGTAGCAGTTAACGCTGCTACCCTCTTTTTTCTGGAGTAGATTTATGTCTATAGACTGGAACTGGGGTATTTTTTTACAACAAGCCCCGTTCGGCAACACCACCTATCTTGGTTGGATCTGGAGTGGTTTTCAGGTGACGATCGCTTTGTCGATCTGCGCCTGGATTATCGCTTTCCTCGTCGGTTCATTTTTCGGCATTTTACGTACCGTTCCAAACCGTTTTCTCTCCGGTCTGGGTACGTTGTATGTCGAACTGTTCCGCAACGTGCCGTTGATTGTGCAATTCTTTACCTGGTATCTGGTGATCCCGGAGCTGTTGCCGGAGAAAATCGGCATGTGGTTTAAGGCCGAGCTGGATCCCAATATTCAGTTTTTCCTTTCATCCATGCTCTGCCTGGGGCTGTTTACCGCCGCCCGTGTTTGCGAACAGGTACGCGCCGCCATTCAGTCGTTGCCGCGTGGGCAAAAAAATGCCGCGCTGGCGATGGGCCTGACGCTACCGCAGGCTTATCGATACGTGCTGTTGCCTAACGCGTATCGCGTTATCGTCCCGCCGATGACTTCCGAGATGATGAACCTGGTGAAAAACTCCGCCATCGCCTCGACTATTGGTCTGGTGGATATGGCGGCGCAGGCGGGTAAATTGCTTGATTACTCAGCCCACGCCTGGGAGTCGTTTACCGCTATTACGCTGGCGTATGTGTTGATTAACGCGGTTATCATGCTGGTAATGACGCTGGTTGAACGTAAAGTTCGCCTGCCTGGCAACATGGGGGGCAAATAATGTACGAGTTTGACTGGAGTTCCATTGTCCCTTCCCTGCCATATCTGCTCGACGGGCTGGTGATCACGCTGAAAATCACCGTCACGGCAGTCGTGATTGGTATTTTGTGGGGCACCATGCTGGCGGTGATGCGCTTGTCCAGCTTTGCGCCCGTAGCGTGGTTTGCCAAAGCCTACGTTAACGTATTCCGCTCGATTCCTTTAGTTATGGTTTTGCTGTGGTTTTACCTGATCGTGCCAGGTTTTCTGCAAAACGTGCTGGGATTATCACCAAAAAATGATATCCGTTTAATTTCGGCGATGGTGGCGTTTTCGATGTTTGAAGCGGCCTACTATTCAGAGATTATCCGTGCTGGTATTCAAAGTATTTCTCGTGGTCAGTCGAGCGCCGCGCTGGCGTTGGGAATGACTCACTGGCAGTCGATGAAACTGATTATTCTGCCGCAGGCGTTCCGCGCGATGGTGCCGCTTCTGCTCACTCAGGGCATCGTACTGTTCCAGGATACCTCACTGGTGTATGTGTTATCTCTGGCCGATTTCTTCCGTACCGCCTCAACCATTGGTGAGCGTGATGGTACGCAGGTTGAGATGATCCTGTTTGCCGGATTTGTTTATTTCGTTATTAGTCTTAGCGCGTCGTTGTTGGTCAGCTACTTGAAAAGAAGGACAGCATAATGATTACCCTGAAAAATGTTTCAAAATGGTATGGTCACTTTCAGGTGCTGACCGACTGCTCAACCGAAGTGAAAAAAGGCGAAGTGGTGGTGGTTTGCGGCCCGTCTGGTTCCGGCAAATCAACGCTGATTAAAACCGTCAACGGCCTCGAACCAGTGCAGCAAGGTGAAATCACCGTCGATGGTATCGTGGTTAATGACAAGAAAACCGATCTGGCAAAGCTGCGTTCCCGCGTCGGGATGGTATTCCAGCATTTCGAGCTGTTCCCTCATCTGTCGATTATCGAAAACCTGACCCTGGCGCAGGTGAAAGTGCTTAAACGCGATAAAGCGCCCGCTCGTGAAAAAGCATTGAAATTGCTGGAGCGCGTGGGACTTTCCGCACATGCCAATAAATTTCCGGCGCAGCTTTCCGGCGGTCAGCAGCAGCGTGTGGCAATCGCTCGCGCGTTGTGTATGGATCCTATTGCGATGCTGTTCGACGAACCGACATCGGCGCTGGATCCGGAGATGATCAACGAAGTGCTGGACGTGATGGTGGAACTGGCAAACGAAGGAATGACCATGATGGTGGTGACCCACGAAATGGGTTTTGCCCGTAAAGTGGCGAATCGGGTGATCTTTATGGACGAGGGTAAAATTGTCGAAGACTCGCCGAAAGACGCTTTCTTCGATGATCCGAAATCGGACCGCGCGAAAGACTTCCTCGCGAAAATCCTGCATTAATCACTCTGGCGCGCATACCCAAGTGCGCGCCATCTCACGCTTTATCGTTTCGCCCCTCGTATCTGTTACATCCTGGCGTTACCCTTGTCGCAAAGAAGCACACAACAAGGAGCAACAATGGCACTGCCAATTCTGTTAGATTGCGACCCAGGTCATGACGACGCTATCGCAATAGTTCTCGCCCTCGCCTCACCAGAGCTTGATGTCAAAGCAATTACGTCTTCCGCCGGAAACCAGACACCAGAAAAAACCTTACGCAATGTTCTTCGTATGCTGACCTTGCTTAATCGCACCGATATTCCGGTAGCAGGCGGCGCGGTAAAACCGTTAATGCGTGAGTTGATTATCGCGGACAATGTGCACGGCGAAAGCGGTCTGGATGGCCCGGCATTACCGGAACCGACGTTCGCACCGCAAAACTGTACGGCGGTAGAGCTGATGGCGAAAACGCTGCGCGAAAGTGCGGAACCTGTCACGATTGTGTCTACCGGACCGCAAACTAACGTTGCCTTGCTGCTCAATAGCCATCCGGAACTGCATAGCAAAATTGCCCGTATCGTGATTATGGGCGGCGCAATGGGGCTTGGTAACTGGACGCCTGCGGCTGAATTTAATATTTACGTTGACCCGGAAGCGGCAGAAATTGTCTTCCAGTCAGGGATCCCAGTGGTGATGGCCGGTCTGGATGTTACTCACAAAGCACAAATCCACGTTGAAGACACCGAGCGTTTCCGCGCGATTGGCAACCCTGTTTCAACCATTGTTGCCGAACTGCTGGATTTCTTCCTCGAATATCATAAAGACGAAAAATGGGGCTTTGTCGGTGCACCGCTGCATGACCCATGCACCATCGCCTGGCTGTTGAAACCCGAGTTGTTTACCTCTGTTGAGCGCTGGGTTGGCGTGGAAACACAGGGGAAATATAGCCAGGGTATGACGGTTGTTGATTATTATTATCTGACTGGCAATAAACCGAATGCCACTGTAATGGTCGATGTTGATCGTCAGGGCTTTGTTGATTTACTGGCTGATCGTCTGAAATTTTACGCTTAACACACGTCATTGATTAAGATCACCACGCGTTACCTGGGTGGTCTTAATCTGTTTATCTCTTTTTCTTTCAAGATATAAATGCAATGGATAATGCAGAACTCGCCATTGGTATCGATCTCGGCACTACCAATAGTTTAATTGCCGTCTGGAAAGACGGTGCCGCGCAATTAATTCCAAATAAGTTCGGTGAATATTTAACACCATCCATAATTAGCATGGATGAAAATAATCATATTTTAGTCGGAAAACCGGCTGTATCACGGCGTACTTCGCATCCGGATAAAACGGCAGCGTTATTTAAACGTGCAATGGGCAGTAATACCAACTGGCGGTTAGGCAGCGACACATTTAACGCGCCAGAACTGTCCTCTTTGGTATTACGCTCATTAAAAGAAGATGCCGAAGAATTTCTGCAACGTCCGATTAAAGATGTGGTGATCTCCGTTCCGGCTTATTTCAGCGATGAACAACGCAAGCATACCCGTTTAGCAGCGGAGTTAGCCGGGTTAAATGCGGTACGCTTAATTAATGAACCCACAGCAGCTGCGATGGCGTATGGCCTGCATACCCAACAAAATACCCGTTCGCTGGTGTTTGATCTCGGTGGCGGCACGTTTGACGTTACGGTGCTTGAGTACGCCACGCCGGTGATTGAAGTTCACGCCTCCGCTGGCGACAACTTTCTTGGTGGCGAAGATTTTACCCATATGCTGGTCGATGAGGTTTTAAAACGCGCGGATGTCGCCAGGACCACGCTTAACGAGAGTGAACTGGGAGCCTTGTACGCCTGTGTGGAAGCGGCAAAATGTAGCAATCAATCGCCATTGCACATTCGCTGGCAGTACCAGGATGAAACGCGGGAGTGCGAATTTTACGAGAACGAACTGGAAGATTTGTGGTTGCCGCTGCTCAATCGCTTGCGAGTGCCGATTGAACAGGCGTTGCGCGATGCACGTCTGAAGCCGAGTCAAATCGACAGTCTGGTGCTGGTTGGCGGCGCGTCACAAATGCCGCTGGTGCAGCGAATCGCCGTGCGTCTGTTTGGCAAATTACCGTATCAAAGTTACGATCCGAGCACCATTGTCGCGCTGGGCGCAGCAATCCAGGCCGCCTGCCGCTTACGCAGTGAAGATATTGAAGAGGTAATCCTCACTGATATTTGCCCTTACTCGTTGGGCGTTGAAGTTAACCGTCAGGGCGTTTCCGGCATTTTCTCGCCGATTATTGAACGAAACACCACTGTGCCCGTGTCGCGTGTAGAAACTTATTCAACCATGCACCCGGAACAGGATTCAATTACGGTTAACGTCTATCAGGGAGAAAACCACAAAGTTAAAAACAACATTCTGGTGGAATCCTTCGATGTGCCGTTGAAGAAAACCGGGGCTTATCAGTCGATTGATATTCGCTTTAGTTATGATATCAACGGGTTGCTTGAAGTTGACGTGCTTCTGGAAGACGGCAGCGTTAAGTCCAGAGTGATTAACCACAGCCCGGTAACATTGAGCGCGCAGCAGATTGAAGAGAGTCGGACGCGGTTATCCGCATTGAAAATTTATCCGCGCGATATGCTCATCAATCGCACCTTTAAAGCCAAACTGGAAGAGTTGTGGGCGCGGGCGCTGGGTGACGAGCGAGAAGAGATTGGCCAGGTGATCACCGATTTTGATGCGGCGCTGCAGTCAAACGATATGGCCCGCGTCGATGAGGTCAGGCGGCGGGCGAGCGTTTATTTAGCCATTGAGACCTCATAATCACGGCTGCCGGATGCGGCGTAAATGCTGCATCCGGCATCGGCGCAAAAAACACATCGTCAACTAAACAACATCGCGATTTTGCCGAGAGCATAACCTATAACCAGCACCGTTAAACTGATTTTGATAATGCTGGTAATGCTCTGTGGTTTTTCACCCTCATCATTTTTTTCTTCATGGTTTTCAGGTGTTGGCTCATCGACATCTTCATCCTCCGGCTCGAGTTTTACTTTCGTCAACAGCAACCGGGTGATAATGGCCTCTAATGGATGAGCATCTCCGCCTTCCAGCCTTGTATTAAGACGGGCCAGCATCTCTTGTTTCGGAAACGCTTCAAGTACTACCTGTTCCGCTACCCGATACAAATCCAGTAACGGTGAATCTTCTTCTGTCTCGCTACCGACTCTCGATTTCCACCACGCCCATGCTTTGCGTTTGAAGAATAACGACTCAATAAACGATTGACCTAACGGCGATAATTTTCCGCTATGTAAAATTTCCGCCCATAACAGCCGCGTCCGGGCGCTCTCACCAGGAACATATTTCAGCGGTTGACCTTGCGCATCTACCATGCTCCGCGCTTCGATAACCATCACTAATAACGCGAAATAATCCGGGCAATGACGCTTGCTCCACTGCAACAACAAATTATCAGCTTGTGTAGATGGGTAACTCTCCCAGTATGCGCAGAGCTCAGCAAGCAGGCTTTCCCCCTCGCCGCAGTACAAACGTTGTGCACACTGGTAATACCGGGCATCTTCGCTTTCTGGTTCTTCCGCTTGCCACTGTTTGGCTACAGGAATGAGTTCCGCCATACCTGTTTGCACCGAGCTGTACCAGCGCAACAGTTTGCGATGTAACTTTGCATCATCAGGAATGAACCACGGACCTTCCATCGCCAAAAACGCAGTGACATAGTCAGGATGGTAACGGCAGCAACGTTCCAGCGCGAAGTAATATTCAACAGTCTGGTTCTGTAACGCGACGGGATATTCCAGAAGGCTAAGGAAATCGAAACAATCACCAGCCTGAATGGCCTCAAGAAAAGCCTCCCTTTCTTCCTCATCCATTCCTTCGCTGTCATTAAACGAATGCCAGTTCAAACGCTCTGCCAGCAAAGAAGCACAATTTAATGAAAGATATCGCGCTTCTATAGCGATTGCACACAGCGGCCAGCGTAATTGATCGACATCCTCCATGTTCCAGGTATTTAATTGCTGAATAAATTTCTGCCAGGCGGAGGGCTGAAAACGATCACTTTCTGAATCCAGTAATGTCCTGAATGCACGTAGTATTTCATGTTCAGCGGCGGCATCTTTATCTTCATTATCTGCTTCCCCGACAGGATTTACCGCCAGTCGCAGGGCCTCTTCATAGGCCTGGCGTAATGCTTTAAACCCCTGCGGATCGGTTTCGGGATGACATAACGGTAAGCGAGCAAGATAAGCCTGGCGGATAATGTCTATTTGCGTCGTGCTTTCAATTTCGAGGATTTGCCAACATGTTTTCATAGGTCGCTCACATCCTTAAGCGTTACCGGGCATTCAGGCTGGACAGTTAATGGCTGCCAGGGAAGCGTGGCATAGAAACGATCGCTTCCCGCTGCCAGCTCTTCGAACATCCGACTCCCGGCGCTATCGTATTTGTACAGGGTTAGCGCCTCGCGTAGCGAAGTGTTGTCTTCGCACTGAGAAGATTGCCAGTAGAGACGTCCTAACGAATAGGCGGAAAAATAGTGCATCCAGCTGTGATAGTAATGGTGAGCTCGTACATAGACGCGCGATTGCAGCCATAAACTCTCTTCTTCCGTCAGCCAGTTGTTGAGCACACCGACCCGTGACAGAAACCCCATTCGAACATAATCCCAGGCTTTGATTCCCCCTTCTCCACAGCACATAGCGGTGTGGGCAACGAATTGGGTATAAATCAACCCTCTCTCCGAGCCACCAGCAATTAATGCTTTCCACTCTTCAGGGGAAGAGCGATGCCATGTCAGATATAAGCCAGCTAAATCATTGGCATGACCATCATCAGTCATCTGATAAATAGTCTGAATTAAATCATCACGATTATTTATTCCCCAGGATGATGAGAGATCGAATTCTTTTATACCGGTATACATTTTTGGCGAGTCATGCGCGGGTTTGCAACCCTGATTAAGTATTTCCATGGGCGCAGAAAGCGCAAAAAGAAGATATTGTTCTTCCTTATTCATTTGTTAATAATCCCTTAAGTGCATTAACTGACTACTTTTTTATTATTGATGAGTATAAACTTGACGCTTTCAAAATAAAAAGAAAATCGAAGCATTCACACATGAATAAAAAATTAATGTATATATTCGCAATTTTTATAGTTGCAGCAATTACCTGTATTAGCCAACCCAAGAAAACGACGTTGCGTGATAAAGCCATGGTGAATTATGCCTTTGATTATTTAAGATCACCGGGCAGTCTTCCATTCACCACGGCAGCCACGGAGCTTTCCGCGATTCATGGTCACTCAACGTCGCAATATCGCCTTGGAGAATTTTATCTTCATGGTAGCGACGGTAAACCACTGGATTATACACAGGCGAGATACTGGTATGAGCAATCAGCGGAACAGGAAAATCCACGCGCGCAAAGTAAACTGGGGTGGATCTACCTCAAAGGTCTGGGGGTCAAACCCGACACCCGTAAAGCAATTCTCTGGTATAAGGAAGCAGCTGAACAAGGGTATGCTCATGCTCAATATACTTTAGGTTTGATCTACAGAAATGGCTCAGGTATTAATGTTAACCATTATGAATCTCAAAAATGGTTAAAACTGGCCGCCAAACAACATTACAAAAATGCGGAAAGATTACTTGCCGGGCTTCCCGCACATTAACGTCGACTGTCACCCGAACAGATGGAGTATTTTCCCTATCAAACCAGCAAAGATAAAAATATAGAAAATAATTTTAATGATGCCCAGACAGCCTGGCCCACCATCGTCAACGGGCATTGGCTGCGGTTGCGGCTCCGGTTCAACAGTTTGCTTCTCGGTAAAATTCGCCGCCTGAATTAATAATCGACGAATAATTAATGCTTCCAGTGGACAACGATCTTCCGCATCAAGGCGGCTCACAATCGGCATTAATGATTCTTCTGTCGGTTGGCTAGCCTGCACTAATTGTTTGGCAACTAAATATAATGGCCATAAGGGATGTTCTGTATCACGCGTGAGTGAGATCCGCGGCTTACGTCCTTTGTGCAAAACCATCTCGACCAGTGAACGCCCCAGCGCAGAGAGTTTTTCATCGCTGAGTATTTCGTATAAATGAAAACGCGTACGGGCGCTGTCGCCGGGGACATAAAGTAGCTGTTTACCCTGATCGTTAACCAGTTCACGAGCTTCAATCATCATCACCACTAACGGGTAATAATCGACCCGATGCTGACGGCACCATTGCAATATTAAAGCATCCGCCTGGGTGGAGGGATACTCGCGCCAGTAGTCACAAAGTTCTGCCAGCAAGCTTTCGCCTTCTCCACAATAGACGCGTTGCGCGTATTCATAATAACGCGCATCTTCATTATCAGGTTCAGCTTCCCGCCACGACCGGGCGTAATCCAGAAGTTCGGGGATATCCAGGCGACCTGCGCTATACCAGCGGAGTAAATTTCTGTGCAGTTTTGCATCATCGGGGATGATCACTGCGCGATGTTGCGCTAAATACAATGTCAGCCATTCTGGATGCGATGACCAAATCCGAGCGAACATTTGGTAAAAATCGATGGTGTCATTTTGCACGGCAACGGGCAGATGCAGAATGGTCTGGAAGTTAAAAACATTCCCCTTCGCAATGGCATATAAAAAGGATTCCAGTTCTTCTTCGTCTATTTCCCCGACGTTTTCCTCCTGCAACCACCGCAATCTTTCTGCTAATAACACCACGCACTCGAAGGATAAATGGGCAGTGTTCATGGCTATTGTGCACAGCGACCAGCGTAATTCATCAATATCTTCCATCGAGCAATAATTTAATTGCTGAATGAATTGCTGCCAGGCAGAGGGCAGAAAACGTTCGCTATCAGAGGCAAGTAACGCACGAAAGGCGAGCAGAATTTCATGTTCTGCTACCTCATATTCTTCTGGTTGCCAAACAGATTTAGCAGGCGACTGCGCAATCCGTAGCGCCTCCTCATACGCCTGACGAAGTTGTTTAAAACCCTGCGGATCGGTTTCTGGATGAAAGGACGGTAACAGCGCCAGATAAGCGCGGCGGATAATATCGACGTCAGTCGTTTCCTCTATTTCGAGAATCTTCCAGCAATTTTTCATAGGTCGCTCATATCCTTAAGCGTTTCCGGGCATGCAGAATAGTAAGCCAATGGTTGCCAGGACAAGGTAGGGTAATACGCATCATCACTGGCAAATAATTGATAAAACATATCATTGCCGGAATCGTCGTATTCTTTACGCGCTAAGAATTCGCGTAATAACTGCAGATGATCATCTTCGGGAGACTGCCAATATTGCCGACCAAAGGTATAACCGGCAAAGTATTGCCGCCAGTTACGATAATAACGTAGAGCCCGTAGATGAATGCGCGACTGGATCCATAGACTTTCTTCTTCGCTCAACCAGTTATTAAGTACGCCCATTCGGCTTAAAAAACCCATCCGGACATAATCCCAGGCTTTAATTCCTCCCTCACCACAGCATTCGGCGGTGCTGGCGACAAATTGCGCATAAGCCTGACCTTGCTCATTTAGTTCAGCAAGATAGTCACGCCATTCACATGGCGAATAACGAAACCAGCGGTGATAAAACCCTGCCAACCGAGCGGCATGACCGTTATCGATCATTCGGTGAATTGTGCGCAGCAGGTCATCACGGGCATCAATTCCCCAGGAGGAAGAAAGGTCAAAAAAGCATGTACCTAAATACATTTTGGGTGATGAATGCGAAGGTAAACAGCATTCATTGCGTATTTCCATCGGAGTGGAAAGTGCAAACAATATTTTTTGCGACTCCATGTCCATATAATTTATCCTTAAATATTCATTAAATGAATATTAGCCGCATTGCGAGGCTCGTTTATTTATACTTTTCTGACGCGACATAATACGCATAAAATAAGGCTTACGCAAAAATGGAACACATAAAAATATAATATGTTTTATCTGCAACCATAAGGAAATGATAATGATTTTCACGTCAAGTTGCTGCGATAATTTATCAATAGATGAGATTATCGAACGTGCTGAAAAAGGCGATTGCGAGGCTCAATATATTGTTGGGTTTTATTATAATCGCGATAGCGCAATTGATTCTCCGGACGACGAAAAAGCCTTTTACTGGCTGAAGCTGGCCGCTGAGCAAGGTCATTGTGAAGCACAGTATTCCTTAGGGCAAAAGTATACCGAGGATAAAAGCCGTCATAAAGATAATGAGCAAGCCATCTTCTGGCTGAAAAAAGCTGCCCTACAAGGCCATACTTTCGCTTCCAACGCCCTTGGCTGGACACTGGATCGTGGAGAAGCCCCCAATTATAAAGAAGCGGTTGTCTGGTATCAGATAGCCGCGGAGAGCGGAATGTCTTATGCGCAAAATAATCTTGGGTGGATGTACAGAAATGGCAACGGAGTCGCAAAAGACTATGCGCTGGCATTTTTCTGGTACAAACAAGCTGCATTACAAGGCCATAGTGACGCGCAAAACAATCTGGCCGATCTTTATGAAGACGGAAAAGGCGTTGCTCAAAACAAGACACTCGCCGCATTCTGGTATTTGAAAAGCGCACAGCAGGGTAATCGGCACGCCCAGTTTCAAATTGCATGGGATTATAACGCTGGCGAAGGGGTGGACCAGGACTATAAGCAAGCGATGTACTGGTATCTGAAGGCTGCCGCTCAGGAAAGCGTCGGCGCTTACGTCAACATCGGTTATATGTATAAACACGGACAAGGCGTTGAGAAAGATTATCAGGCTGCCTTTGAATGGTTTACGAAAGCCGCTGAATGCAATGACGCCACTGCCTGGTATAACCTGGCCATTATGTATCACTACGGAGAAGGAAGACCTGTCGATCTCCGACAGGCTCTCGACCTGTATCGTAAAGTTCAGTCATCCGGAACCAGAGATGTCAGTCAGGAAATTCGTGAGACTGAAGATTTACTGTAGAGATAAAAACAAGGGCCGGGGAATTTCATTCGGCCCATATTCTCTTTATTGCTGTGCGAAATCAGACTATTACGGCTCAAACGGGCGTCTCTGGAACTGGTCATGACCACATTTCGGGCATAGCGTCAGCACTTCCGGTGTGTAGATCGGGAGATGGAAGTGACATTTCTCGCAGACCAGATTTCCCAGCCCGACCACGTCTCCGCTGTGATAAACCCCATGATGATTGAGGTCCTGGAAAACTTCGCGCCATTCAAGCTGCGTTTTATCGGTGATATCTGCCAGCTCCTGCCATAAGCTTTCTTTAATCACCCGCATAAAGACGCTGTCAGATTCTTCTTTCAGGCTCTCTTCATAGCTCATGGCGAACTCTTCCAGGTCACGTCTTACAGCTCGCGTCAGCTCATCGACCTCGGTTCGCGTTAACTCCCCTGTTTTTATTACGCGCTCGCGCGCCTGTTCCACCAGTGCGTCGATATCACGTTCGCCATTGCGCAGGCGTTCGCTCAGTGACGCGACCAGTTCACGGTAATATTGAGCAACCTTGTTCATCGTTTCATCTCCCGGGTCGTTAACTGACTATAATAATAGACGTTCTTTGTTCCTTGCTTTGCTAATACGCCCACAAACTCTGTAAATTAATGTATGAATAATCCGGGCATCATTTCAACGTCGAGTGCGCGAAAGGCTGTTTTGACGCGGACGTTTGGGCTATGCTATGCGGATCTGAAAAACCACCTCAACGCTACATTTGTAGCCGTATTGAAAACAGGACCACTGGCTGCCATGCAAGAGCAATACCGCCCGGAAGAGATAGAATCCAAAGTACAGCTTCATTGGGATGAGAAGCGCACATTTGAAGTAACCGAAGACGAGAGCAAAGAGAAGTATTACTGCCTGTCTATGCTTCCCTATCCTTCTGGTCGACTACACATGGGCCACGTACGTAACTACACCATCGGTGACGTGATCGCCCGCTACCAGCGTATGCTGGGCAAAAACGTCCTGCAGCCGATCGGCTGGGACGCGTTTGGTCTGCCTGCGGAAGGCGCGGCGGTGAAAAACAACACCGCTCCGGCACCGTGGACGTACGACAACATCGCGTATATGAAAAACCAGCTCAAAATGCTGGGCTTTGGTTATGACTGGAGCCGCGAGCTGGCAACCTGTACGCCGGAATACTACCGTTGGGAACAGAAATTCTTCACCGAGCTGTATAAAAAAGGCCTGGTATATAAGAAGACTTCTGCGGTCAACTGGTGCCCGAACGACCAGACCGTACTGGCGAACGAACAAGTTATCGACGGCTGCTGCTGGCGCTGCGATACCAAAGTTGAACGTAAAGAGATCCCGCAGTGGTTTATCAAAATCACTGCTTACGCTGACGAGCTGCTCAACGATCTGGATAAACTGGATCACTGGCCAGACACCGTTAAAACCATGCAGCGTAACTGGATCGGTCGTTCCGAAGGCGTGGAGATCACCTTCAACGTTAACGACTATGACAACACGCTGACCGTTTACACTACCCGCCCGGACACCTTTATGGGTTGTACCTACCTGGCGGTAGCTGCGGGTCATCCGCTGGCGCAGAAAGCGGCGGAAAATAATCCTGAACTGGCGGCCTTTATTGACGAATGCCGTAACACCAAAGTTGCCGAAGCTGAAATGGCGACGATGGAGAAAAAAGGCGTCGATACTGGCTTTAAAGCTGTTCACCCATTAACGGGCGAAGAAATTCCCGTTTGGGCAGCAAACTTCGTATTGATGGAGTACGGCACGGGCGCAGTTATGGCGGTTCCGGGTCACGACCAGCGCGACTACGAGTTTGCCTCTAAATACGGCCTGAACATCAAACCAGTTATCCTGGCTGCTGACGGCTCTGAGCCAGATCTTTCTCAGCAAGCCCTGACTGAAAAAGGCGTGCTGTTCAACTCTGGCGAATTCAACGGTCTTGACCATGAAGCGGCCTTCAACGCCATCGCCGATAAACTGACTGCGATGGGCGTTGGCGAGCGTAAAGTGAACTACCGCCTGCGCGACTGGGGTGTTTCTCGTCAGCGTTACTGGGGCGCGCCGATTCCGATGGTGACGCTGGAAGACGGTACCGTAATGCCGACCCCGGACGACCAGCTGCCGGTGATCCTGCCGGAAGATGTGGTAATGGACGGCATTACCAGCCCGATTAAAGCAGATCCGGAGTGGGCAAAAACTACCGTTAACGGTATGCCAGCGCTGCGTGAAACCGACACTTTCGACACCTTTATGGAGTCCTCCTGGTACTATGCGCGCTACACTTGCCCAGAGTACAAAGAAGGTATGCTGGATTCCGAAGCGGCTAACTACTGGCTGCCGGTGGATATCTACATTGGTGGTATCGAACACGCCATTATGCACCTGCTCTACTTCCGCTTCTTCCACAAACTGATGCGTGATGCAGGCATGGTGAACTCTGACGAACCAGCGAAACAGTTGCTGTGTCAGGGTATGGTGCTGGCAGATGCCTTCTACTATGTTGGCGAAAACGGCGAACGTAACTGGGTTTCCCCGGTTGATGCTATCGTTGAACGTGACGAGAAAGGCCGTATCGTGAAAGCGAAAGATACGGCAGGCCATGAACTGGTTTATACCGGCATGAGCAAAATGTCCAAGTCGAAGAACAACGGTATCGACCCGCAGGTGATGGTTGAACGTTACGGCGCGGACACCGTTCGTCTGTTTATGATGTTTGCTTCTCCGGCTGATATGACTCTCGAATGGCAGGAATCCGGTGTGGAAGGGGCTAACCGCTTCCTGAAACGTGTCTGGAAACTGGTTTACGAGCACACAGCAAAAGGTGATGTTGCGGCACTGAACGTTGATGCGCTGACTGAAGATCAGAAAGCGCTGCGTCGCGATGTGCATAAAACGATCGCTAAAGTGACCGATGATATCGGCCGTCGTCAGACCTTCAACACCGCAATTGCGGCGATTATGGAGCTGATGAACAAACTGGCGAAAGCACCAACCGATGGCGAGCAGGATCGCGCTCTGATGCAGGAAGCGCTGCTGGCCGTTGTCCGTATGCTTAACCCGTTCACCCCGCACATCTGCTTCACGCTGTGGCAGGAACTGAAAGGCGAAGGCGATATCGACAACGCGCCGTGGCCGGTTGCTGACGAAAAAGCGATGGTGGAAGACTCCACGCTGGTCGTGGTGCAGGTTAACGGTAAAGTCCGTGCCAAAATCACCGTTCCGGTGGACGCAACGGAAGAACAGGTTCGCGAACGTGCTGGCCAGGAACATCTGGTAGCAAAATATCTTGATGGCGTTACCGTGCGTAAAGTGATTTACGTACCAGGTAAACTCCTCAATCTGGTCGTTGGCTAAGCGCGGGAGGAAGCGTGCGATATCTGGCAACATTGTTGTTATCTCTGGCGGTGTTAATCACCGCCGGGTGTGGCTGGCATCTGCGTGATACCACGCAGGTTCCTTCCACTATGAAGGTCATGATCCTGGACTCAGGCGATCCGAACGGGCCATTAAGCCGTGCGGTGCGTAACCAGTTACGTCTGAATGGTGTCGAGTTGCTTGATAAAGAAACCACGCGTAAGGACGTTCCATCCCTGCGTTTGGGTAAAGTGAGCATCGCGAAAGATACCGCATCGGTATTCCGTAACGGTCAAACAGCAGAGTATCAGATGATCATGACGGTGAATGCGACCGTGTTGATCCCCGGCCGTGATATCTACCCGATTAGTGCCAAAGTCTTCCGTTCGTTCTTTGATAACCCGCAAATGGCGTTAGCGAAAGATAACGAACAAGACATGATCGTAAAAGAGATGTACGACCGTGCTGCCGAACAGCTGATTCGTAAGCTGCCAAGCATCCGTGCTGCGGATATTCGTTCCGACGAAGAACAGACGTCGACCACAACGGATACTCCGGCAACGCCTGCACGCGTCTCCACCACGCTGGGTAACTGATGATTCGGTTGTACCCGGAACAACTCCGCGCGCAGCTCAATGAAGGGCTGCGCGCGGCGTATCTTTTACTTGGTAACGATCCTCTGTTATTGCAGGAAAGCCAGGACGCTGTTCGTCAGGTAGCTGCGGCACAAGGATTCGAAGAACACCACACTTTTTCCATTGATCCCAACACTGACTGGAATGCGATCTTTTCGTTATGCCAGGCTATGAGTCTGTTTGCCAGTCGACAAACGCTATTGCTGTTGTTACCAGAAAACGGACCGAATGCGGCGATCAATGAACAACTTCTCACACTCACCGGACTTCTGCATGACGACCTGCTGTTGATCGTCCGCGGTAATAAATTAAGCAAAGCGCAAGAAAATGCCGCCTGGTTTACTGCTCTTGCGAATCGCAGCGTGCAGGTGACCTGTCAGACACCGGAGCAGGCTCAGCTTCCCCGCTGGGTTGCTGCGCGCGCAAAACAGCTCAACTTAGAACTGGATGACGCTGCAAATCAGGTGCTCTGCTACTGTTATGAAGGTAACCTGCTGGCGCTGGCTCAGGCACTGGAGCGTTTATCGCTGCTCTGGCCAGACGGCAAATTGACATTACCGCGCGTTGAACAGGCGGTGAATGATGCCGCGCATTTCACCCCTTTTCATTGGGTTGATGCTTTGTTGATGGGAAAAAGTAAGCGCGCGTTGCATATTCTTCAGCAACTGCGTCTGGAAGGCAGCGAGCCGGTTATTTTGTTGCGCACATTACAACGTGAACTGTTGTTACTGGTTAACCTGAAACGCCAGTCTGCCCATACGCCACTGCGTGCGTTGTTTGATAAGCATCGGGTATGGCAGAACCGCCGGGGCATGATGGGCGAGGCGTTAAATCGCTTAAGCCAGCCGCAGTTACGTCAGGCCGTGCAACTCCTGACACGAACGGAACTCACCCTCAAACAAGATTACGGTCAGTCAGTGTGGGCAGAGCTGGAAGGGTTATCTCTTCTGTTGTGCCATAAACCCCTGGCGGACGTATTTATCGACGGTTGATATGAAATCTTTACAGGCTCTGTTTGGCGGCACCTTTGATCCGGTGCACTATGGTCATCTTAAACCCGTGGAAACGCTGGCGAATTTGATTGGTCTGACGCGGGTCACAATCATCCCTAATAATGTTCCTCCGCATCGTCCCCAGCCGGAAGCGAACAGCGTGCAGCGTAAACACATGCTTGAACTGGCGATTGCCGACAAGCCATTATTTACTCTTGATGAACGCGAGCTAAAGCGCAATGCCCCCTCTTACACTGCGCAAACACTGAAAGAGTGGCGGCAGGAACAAGGACCGGACGTGCCGCTGGCGTTTATTATTGGTCAGGATTCACTGCTGACCTTTCCGACCTGGTACGAATACGAAACGATACTCGACAATGCACATTTGATCGTCTGTCGGCGTCCAGGTTACCCACTTGAAATGGCGCAACCGCAATACCAGCAATGGCTGGAAGATCATTTGACACATAACCCGGAAGATCTTCACCTTCAGCCTGCCGGTAAAATTTATCTGGCTGAAACGCCGTGGTTTAACATCTCGGCGACCATCATCCGCGAACGTTTGCAAAACGGTGAATCGTGTGAGGATTTATTGCCGGAACCGGTACTGACTTACATTAACCAACAAGGCTTGTATCGCTGATACCTGTCGTTACGGAGGGCATGATGCGACTGTGGTTAATTCGTCATGGTGAAACGCAAGCGAATATCGATGGTCTATACAGCGGTCATGCGCCCACCCCCCTGACCGCGCGCGGTATTGAGCAAGCGCAAAATCTGCATACGCTGCTACATGGTGTTTCCTTTGATCTGGTTTTATGCAGTGAACTGGAACGGGCACAGCATACCGCGCGACTGGTTCTCAGTGACCGCCAGCTCCCCGTTCATATCATCCCTGAACTCAACGAAATGTTTTTTGGCGACTGGGAGATGCGACATCATCGCGACCTCATGCAAGAAGATGCCGAAAACTATAGCGCGTGGTGCAATGACTGGCAGCATGCAATCCCCACGAACGGTGAAGGATTTCAGGCATTTTCGCAACGTGTGGAACGCTTTATCGCAAGGCTTAGTGAATTTCAGCACTATCAGAATATTTTAGTCGTCAGCCATCAGGGTGTACTGAGTCTGTTAATCGCCCGTTTAATTGGCATGCCTGCCGAGGCTATGTGGCATTTTCGCGTTGACCAGGGGTGTTGGAGCGCCATTGATATCAACCAAAAATTCGCGACGCTACGCGTCCTCAATAGCCGTGCCATCGGGGTCGAGAATGCATGACTTTTCTGTTTTTTTACGGGTAAGCCGCAACGACCATTGACAGACCCGGGCAGGCTGATATTCTCCGCAGCCAGACTTTTTTCGCCAGACACGACTTTGTAGAAATTGTTTTACAAAAATGGCGATGCAATCTGCGGCGCGGGGTGGGATGATAGCCCACTTTCGAAAGCCGATTCGGCGACAATTGTCCCGAAATCGCCTCTGGTTCAGGTATACTGACAGACCATTTTTATCTATTTGATTCACCCAGGGGGAAAACTTGCAGGGTAAAGCACTCCAGGATTTTGTTATCGACAAAATTGATGACCTCAAAGGTCAGGACATCATCGCCTTAGACGTTCAAGGCAAATCCAGCATCACCGACTGCATGATCATCTGTACGGGTACGTCCAGCCGTCATGTTATGTCCATTGCTGACCACGTTGTGCAGGAGTCTCGCGCAGCGGGCCTGTTACCGCTCGGCGTAGAAGGTGAAAACAGCGCCGACTGGATTGTCGTGGATTTGGGCGATGTGATTGTCCATGTCATGCAGGAAGAGAGCCGTCGCCTGTATGAACTGGAAAAACTCTGGAGTTAATGCGTGAAGCTGCAACTTGTCGCCGTGGGAACGAAAATGCCGGACTGGGTACAAACCGGTTTTACCGAGTACCTGCGTCGTTTTCCGAAAGATATGCCCTTCGAGCTGATTGAAATTCCGGCCGGAAAACGCGGCAAGAATGCGGACATCAAGCGCATACTCGACAAAGAGGGTGAGCAGATGTTGGCGGCCGCAGGCAAAAACCGCATTGTCACCCTCGATATTCCAGGCAAGCCCTGGGATACGCCGCAGTTAGCCGCTGAGCTGGAACGCTGGAAGCTGGATGGTCGCGACGTCAGTCTACTGATTGGCGGGCCTGAAGGGTTGTCGCCTGCCTGTAAAGCGGCGGCGGAGCAGAGCTGGTCGCTGTCGGCGCTTACCCTCCCCCATCCGCTGGTTCGCGTGCTGGTCGCAGAGAGTCTGTACCGGGCGTGGAGCATCACCACCAACCATCCTTATCACCGTGAGTGATAAGGGAGCTTTGAGTAGAAAACGCAGCGGATGAAACTACAGAACTCTTTTCGCGACTATACGGCAGAGTCCGCGCTGTTTGTGCGCCGGGCGCTGGTCGCCTTTTTGGGGATTTTGCTGCTGACCGGCGTGCTTATCGCCAACCTGTATAATCTGCAAATTGTTCGCTTTACCGATTACCAGACCCGCTCTAATGAAAACCGCATTAAGCTGGTGCCTATCGCGCCCAGCCGCGGCATTATCTACGACCGTAACGGTATCCCTCTGGCACTCAACCGCACTATCTACCAGATAGAAATGATGCCGGAGAAAGTCGATAACGTGCAGCAAACGCTGGACGCTTTGCGCAGCGTGGTTGATCTGACCGATGACGATATTGCTGCATTCCGAAAAGAGCGCGCACGTTCACACCGTTTCACCTCTATTCCCGTGAAAACTAACCTGACCGAAGTACAAGTAGCTCGCTTTGCCGTCAATCAGTACCGTTTTCCGGGTGTCGAAGTTAAAGGCTATAAACGTCGTTACTATCCTTACGGTTCGGCGTTGACCCACGTCATCGGCTATGTGTCGAAAATCAACGATAAAGACGTCGAACGCCTGAATAATGACGGCAAACTGGCCAACTATGCGGCAACGCATGATATCGGTAAGCTGGGCATTGAGCGTTACTATGAAGACGTGCTGCACGGTCAGACCGGTTATGAAGAGGTTGAAGTTAACAACCGTGGGCGTGTTATCCGCCAGTTAAAAGAAGTACCACCGCAAGCCGGACACAATATTTACCTGACGCTGGATCTCAAACTCCAGCAATATATTGAAACGCTGCTGGCGGGTAGCCGCGCAGCTGTGGTAGTCACCGATCCGCGTACAGGTGGGGTGCTGGCACTGGTTTCCACGCCTAGTTATGACCCAAACCTGTTTGTTGACGGTATCTCCAGCAAAGATTATTCCGCCTTGCTGAACGACCCGAATACACCGCTGGTGAACCGCGCCACACAGGGGGTTTATCCTCCTGCGTCTACAGTTAAACCCTATGTGGCGGTTTCGGCATTAAGCGCCGGGGTGATCACGCGCAATACGACGCTGTTTGACCCAGGCTGGTGGCAACTACCAGGGTCGGAAAAACGTTATCGTGACTGGAAAAAATGGGGCCACGGGCGTCTGAATGTCACAAGATCGCTGGAAGAATCTGCGGATACCTTCTTCTATCAGGTGGCCTACGATATGGGGATCGATCGCCTCTCCGAATGGATGGGTAAATTCGGTTATGGTCATTACACCGGTATCGACCTGGCGGAAGAACGTTCCGGCAACATGCCTACCCGCGAATGGAAACAGAAACGCTTTAAAAAACCGTGGTATCAGGGTGACACCATTCCGGTTGGTATCGGCCAGGGTTACTGGACAGCGACCCCAATCCAGATGAGTAAGGCACTGATGATCCTGATTAATGACGGTATCGTGAAGGTTCCGCATTTGCTGATGAGCACCGCCGAAGACGGCAAACAGGTGCCATGGGTACAACCGCATGAACCGCCCGTCGGCGATATTCATTCCGGTTACTGGGAGCTGGCGAAAGACGGTATGTACGGTGTTGCTAACCGCCCTAACGGTACGGCGCATAAATACTTTGCCAGCGCACCGTACAAAATTGCGGCGAAATCTGGTACCGCTCAGGTCTTCGGTCTGAAAGCGAACGAAACCTATAATGCGCACAAAATTGCCGAGCGTTTACGTGACCACAAACTGATGACCGCCTTTGCGCCATACAACAATCCGCAAGTGGCTGTCGCCATGATTCTGGAGAACGGCGGCGCGGGTCCGGCGGTTGGTACGCTGATGCGCCAGATCCTCGACCACATTATGCTGGGTGATAACAATACCGATCTGCCTGCGGAAAATCCTGCGGTTGCCGCAGCGGAGGACCATTAATCATGACGGATAATCCGAATAAAAAAACATTCTGGGATAAAGTCCATCTCGATCCCACAATGCTGCTGATCTTACTGGCATTGCTGGTTTACAGCGCCCTGGTTATCTGGAGCGCCAGCGGTCAGGATATTGGCATGATGGAGCGTAAAATAGGCCAAATCGCGATGGGTCTGGTCATCATGGTGGTGATGGCGCAAATTCCTCCACGCGTTTATGAAGGCTGGGCCCCCTATCTCTATATCATCTGTATTATTTTGCTGGTGGCGGTAGATGCTTTCGGTGCCATCTCTAAAGGCGCTCAACGCTGGCTGGACCTCGGTATTGTTCGTTTTCAGCCGTCGGAAATTGCCAAAATAGCCGTACCACTGATGGTTGCGCGCTTTATCAACCGCGACGTTTGCCCGCCATCGTTGAAGAACACTGGCATCGCGCTGGTGCTGATATTTATGCCCACGCTGCTGGTGGCTGCACAGCCTGACCTGGGAACATCAATCCTCGTTGCGCTTTCCGGTCTGTTTGTACTGTTCCTCTCTGGCCTTAGCTGGCGTCTGATTGGCGTCGCAGTAGTGCTGGTGGCGGCGTTCATTCCTATTCTGTGGTTCTTCCTGATGCATGATTACCAGCGCCAGCGCGTAATGATGCTCCTGGACCCGGAATCAGACCCACTCGGCGCGGGCTATCACATTATTCAGTCTAAAATTGCTATTGGCTCCGGCGGATTACGCGGCAAAGGCTGGCTGCATGGCACTCAGTCACAACTTGAATTTCTCCCCGAACGCCATACCGACTTTATCTTCGCGGTACTGGCGGAAGAGCTGGGATTAGTGGGCATTCTGATTCTGCTCGCTCTCTACATTCTGCTGATCATGCGCGGGCTGTGGATAGCCGCCAGAGCGCAAACCACCTTTGGTCGCGTCATGGCTGGCGGCTTAATGCTGATATTATTCGTTTATGTCTTCGTAAATATTGGTATGGTAAGCGGTATTCTGCCGGTTGTAGGGGTTCCGCTCCCACTGGTCAGTTATGGAGGATCAGCGCTAATTGTGCTGATGGCTGGGTTCGGGATTGTAATGTCAATCCACACCCACAGGAAAATGTTGTCGAAAAGCGTGTAAGAGGTGCGCAATGCGTAAGCAGTGGCTCGGGATCTGCATCGCGGCAGGAATGCTCGCGGCATGTACAAGCGATGATGGTCAGCAACAGACGGTAAGTGTACCGCAGCCTGCGGTATGTAACGGCCCCATAGTTGAAATTAGCGGGGCGGACCCGCGTTTCGAACCACTGAACGCGACGGCAAATCAGGATTACCAGCGCGACGGTAAAAGCTACAAAATCGTGCAGGATCCGTCTCGATTTAGCCAGGCGGGACTGGCGGCAATCTATGATGCCGAACCTGGCAGTAACCTGACGGCCTCTGGCGAAGCTTTCGATCCGACACAGTTGACGGCGGCCCATCCAACGCTTCCGATCCCCAGCTACGCCAGAATCACTAACCTGGCTAACGGGCGAATGATCGTGGTGCGCATTAATGATCGCGGCCCCTACGGCAACGACCGCGTAATTTCGCTTTCTCGCGCAGCAGCTGACCGTCTTAACACGTCAAACAACACCAAAGTTCGTATCGATCCGATTATTGTCGCCCAGGATGGTTCGCTTTCTGGTCCTGGTATGGCTTGTACCACAGTCGCCAAACAGACTTACGCCCTGCCTGCACCTCCCGATTTAAGCGGTGGCGCGGGGGCAAGTTCAGTGTCTGGCCCGCAGGGTGACATTCTTCCGGTCAGTAACTCGACGCTAAAAAGCGAAGATCCGACCGGCGCGCCGGTAACCAGCAGCGGTTTCCTCGGCGCACCAACGACCTTAGCGCCTGGTGTACTGGAAAGCAGCGAACCGACACCTGCACCACAGCCCGTTGTTACAGCTCCGTCGACAACGCCTGCAACCTCGCCTGCAATGGTGACACCGCAAGCCGCCTCGCAAAGC
The DNA here is from genome assembly GCF_012584495.1 of Escherichia sp. SCLE84. Taxonomy (NCBI): domain Bacteria; kingdom Pseudomonadati; phylum Pseudomonadota; class Gammaproteobacteria; order Enterobacterales; family Enterobacteriaceae; genus Escherichia; species Escherichia sp. SCLE84. The sequence continues at coordinate 1,709,948 of NZ_CP051430.1, forward strand.
GCCAGCGGCAACTTTATGGTGCAAGTCGGGGCCGTTAGCGATCAGGCTCGTGCGCAACAGTACCAACAGCAACTGGGACAGAAGTTCGGCGTCCCCGGTCGCGTAACTCAAAATGGCGCGGTCTGGCGTATCCAGCTTGGCCCATTCGCCAGTAAAGCCGAAGCCAGTACCTTGCAGCAACGTTTGCAAACCGAAGCCCAATTACAGTCATTTATTACCACCGCGCAGTAGCGTAAAGCAGGCATCTGATGTGTCAATTTCTGTAAATGACGTTAACAAAGTCACGCGGAAAGTCAGATGCCTGCCGGTAGTGCATTTGCTATAGTAGGGCACTTTTTTAATTCCATCACGGATGTCGTAGTTCAGACCATGAATACCATTTTTTCCGCTCGTATCATGAAGCGCCTGGCGCTCACCACGGCTCTTTGCACAGCCTTTATCTCTGCTGCACATGCCGATGACCTGAATATCAAAACTATGATCCCGGGTGTACCGCAGATCGATGCGGAGTCCTACATCCTGATTGACTATAACTCCGGCAAAGTGCTCGCTGAACAGAACGCAGATGTCCGCCGCGATCCTGCCAGCCTGACCAAAATGATGACCAGTTACGTTATCGGCCAGGCAATGAAAGCCGGTAAATTTAAAGAAACTGATTTAGTCACTATCGGCAACGACGCATGGGCCACCGGTAACCCGGTGTTTAAAGGTTCTTCGCTGATGTTCCTCAAACCGGGCATGCAGGTTCCGGTTTCTCAGCTGATCCGCGGTATTAACCTGCAATCGGGTAACGATGCTTGTGTCGCCATGGCCGATTTTGCCGCTGGTAGCCAGGACGCTTTTGTTGGCTTGATGAACAGCTACGTTAACGCACTGGGCCTGAAAAATACCCACTTCCAGACGGTACATGGTCTGGATGCTGATGGTCAGTACAGCTCCGCGCGAGATATGGCGCTGATCGGCCAGGCATTGATCCGTGACGTACCGAATGAATACTCGATCTATAAAGAAAAAGAATTTACGTTTAACGGTATTCGCCAGCTGAACCGTAACGGCCTGTTATGGGATAACAGCCTGAATGTCGACGGCATCAAAACCGGACACACTGACAAAGCAGGTTACAACCTTGTTGCTTCTGCGACTGAAGGCCAGATGCGCTTGATCTCTGCGGTGATGGGCGGACGTACTTTTAAAGGCCGTGAAGCCGAAAGTAAAAAACTGCTAACCTGGGGCTTCCGTTTCTTCGAAACCGTTAACCCACTGAAAGTAGGTAAAGAGTTCGCCTCTGAACCGGTTTGGTTTGGTGATTCTGATCGCGCTTCGTTAGGGGTTGATAAAGACGTGTACCTGACCATTCCGCGTGGTCGCATGAAAGATCTGAAAGCCAGCTATGTGCTGAACAGCAGTGAATTGCATGCGCCGCTGCAAAAGAATCAGGTCGTCGGAACTATCAACTTCCAGCTTGATGGCAAAACGATCGAACAACGCCCGCTGGTTGTGTTGCAAGAAATCCCGGAAGGTAACTTCTTCGGCAAAATCATTGATTACATTAAATTAATGTTCCATCACTGGTTTGGTTAAAAATTGAACACTTGAAAGTGTAATTTCCGTCCCCATATACTAAGCATCAGTAAAAAAACTCCCGCCTTCTGGCGGGAGTTGCTATTTAATTACGTTACGCCGGAGCTGACATGAAAACCAAACTTAACGAACTGCTTGAATTCCCTACTCCTTTTACTTACAAAGTTATGGGGCAGGCGTTACCTGAGCTGGTTGATCAGGTGGTTGAAGTGGTACAGCGCCATGCGCCAGGTGACTACACCCCAACGGTAAAACCAAGCAGCAAAGGCAACTACCACTCGGTATCTATCACTATCAACGCCACTCATATCGAGCAGGTTGAAACACTGTATGAAGAACTGGGCAAAATCGATATTGTCCGCATGGTTCTGTAACTCGCTTCTCCGTTACCCGGCTCCTGGTCGGGTAACTCCCCTCTCCTCGCTGTGATATACTTTTCCCCCACTTTTACTCATTCTCCACGGAGATGCCGTTTTGTATCAGGATAAAATTCTTGTCCGCCAGCTCGGTCTTCAGCCTTACGAGCCAATCTCCCAGGCTATGCATGAATTCACCGATACCCGCGATGATAGTACCCTTGATGAAATCTGGCTGGTCGAGCACTATCCGGTATTCACCCAAGGTCAGACAGGAAAAGCGGAGCACATTTTAATGCCGGGTGATATTCCGGTGATCCAGAGCGATCGCGGTGGGCAGGTGACTTATCACGGGCCGGGACAACAGGTGATGTATGTGTTGCTTAACCTGAAACGCCGTAAACTCGGTGTGCGTGAACTGGTGACCTTGCTTGAGCAAACAGTGGTGAATACCCTGGCTGAACTGGGTATAGAAGCGCATCCTCGGGCTGACGCGCCTGGTGTCTATGTCGGGGAAAAGAAAATTTGCTCACTGGGTTTACGAATTCGACGCGGTTGTTCATTCCACGGTCTGGCATTAAACGTCAATATGGATCTTTCACCATTTTTACGTATTAATCCTTGTGGGTATGCCGGAATGGAAATGGCTAAAATATCACAATGGAAACCCGAAGCGACGACTAATAATATTGCTCCACGTTTACTGGAAAATATTTTAGCGCTACTAAACAATCCGGACTTCGAATATATTACCGCTTAATTCCATACATCAATGGCCCAATTTACACTGGGTCATTACTCATAATACCTGCTAATGCTTTACATCTCCTTCGCGTTTGTATATTTTCTTTATCACTTGCAGAAATGCGGTGCCACGCCTTGCTCCGCAACTCACCCCATTGATTAACCTATTGAAATAGTTGATTATGGTGAGCAAAAGCGTTCCGTTCCAATTAGACATAAGATTATTGTAATTTTTTAAATATTATTTTTCCATGAATAAAATTGGAGTAAGTGCGTGGATAGTAATAATCAAATTGAACCCTGTTTAAGCAGAAAGTCGTCAGAAGGTAAACCACAAATATTTACAACCTTACGAAATATTGATCTTAACCTTCTGACTATTTTTGAAGCTGTATATGTACATAAAGGGATCGTTAATGCAGCGAAAGTGCTTAATCTGACCCCCTCGGCAATCAGTCAGTCTATTCAGAAACTGCGCGTTATATTCCCTGACCCATTGTTTATTCGCAAAGGCCAGGGTGTCACTCCTACCGCATTTGCGATGCATCTACATGAGTATATCAGTCAGGGCCTTGAGTCCATTCTTGGCGCGCTGGATATCGAAGGAAGCTATGATAAGCAACGAACGATAACTATTGCGACCACTCCCTCGGTCGGAGCCCTGGTCCTTCCTGTCATCTATCGGGCGATTAAAACTCACTATCCGCAGCTTTTACTGCGCAACCCGCCCATCAGCGACGCGGAAAACCAACTCAGTCAGTTTCAAACCGATCTCATCATCGATAACATGTTTTGCACCAATCGTACGGTGCAACATCATGTTCTGTTCACCGACAATATGGTGTTAATTTGCCGCGAGGGAAATCCACTACTCTCTTTAGAAGATGACAGAGAGACTATCGACAACGCTGCGCATGTACTTCTGTTACCGGAAGAGCAAAATTTCAGCGGTCTGCGGCAGAGAGTTCAAGAAATGTTTCCGGACCGGCAAATCAATTTCACCAGCTACAACATTTTGACAATCGCTGCACTGGTTGCCAACAGTGACATGTTAGCGATTATTCCCAGCCGTTTTTATAACCTGTTTAGCCGCTGCTGGCCGCTGGAAAAACTGCCTTTTCCGTCCTTAAATGAGGAGCAAATAGATTTCTCTATCCACTACAACAAATTCAGCCTGCGTGATCCCATCCTGCACGGAGTAATAGATGTTATCCGTAATGCATTTTGAAAAAGTATTGTTACAGCCAGATCACAGCGCAGAACGATAAAATGGCACAATCCAACAACAATTTTACATTTTCGCGACCGCTTTGGCTGCTTTCAGGTCCGTTTCAATGATATACTGCCAGTCGTTAATTCAAAAATAGTTGATAATTACAACAATCTATTGAATTGAAACGCTTTCCTTCGTAATTCGCAACTGGAACACGCACGCTATGAGTAAACCCATTGTGATGGAACGCGGTGTTAAATACCGCGATGCCGATAAGATGGCCCTTATCCCGGTTAAAAACGTGGCAACAGAGCGCGAAGCCCTGCTGCGCAAGCCGGAATGGATGAAAATCAAGCTTCCAGCGGACTCTACACGTATCCAGGGCATCAAAGCCGCAATGCGCAAAAATGGCCTGCATTCTGTCTGCGAGGAAGCCTCCTGCCCTAACCTGGCGGAATGCTTCAACCACGGCACAGCAACGTTTATGATCCTCGGCGCTATTTGTACCCGCCGTTGTCCGTTCTGTGATGTTGCCCACGGTCGCCCGGTAGCTCCTGATGCCAATGAACCAGTGAAACTGGCGCAGACCATTGCCGATATGGCGCTGCGTTATGTGGTTATCACCTCCGTTGACCGTGATGACCTGCGCGATGGCGGTGCCCAGCACTTTGCGGATTGCATTACTGCCATTCGGGAAAAAAGCCCGCAAATCAAAATTGAAACTCTGGTGCCGGATTTCCGTGGTCGTATGGATCGTGCTCTGGATATTCTGACTGCAACGCCACCAGATGTGTTCAACCATAACCTGGAAAACGTACCGCGTATTTACCGTCAGGTACGGCCTGGTGCAGATTACAACTGGTCGCTGAAGCTGCTGGAACGCTTTAAAGAAGCGCATCCGGAAATCCCGACCAAGTCTGGTCTGATGGTGGGACTGGGTGAAACCAATGAAGAAATTATTGAGGTAATGCGCGACCTGCGCCGTCATGGTGTGACGATGTTAACGCTGGGGCAATATTTGCAGCCAAGCCGCCATCACCTGCCGGTTCAACGTTACGTTAGCCCGGATGAGTTCGACGAAATGAAAGCCGAAGCGCTGGCGATGGGCTTTACCCATGCTGCATGCGGTCCGTTTGTCCGCTCTTCTTACCACGCCGATTTGCAGGCGAAAGGGATGGAAGTTAAGTAATCCTGTAATAATTACTTACATCTGTCTGATAAAAAACCCGCTTTTTGAAGCGGGTTTTTTGTATCGAACAAGATATTGAGGGAGCGTCCTGCTCGCCACGTCACTCTTTATGAGAGAGCTTTTCAGCCTGAAGATCAACGTCTGCGCCTTTTTTCGCCGCAGCATCGTCATCATTCATCGCCTTCTTGAACCCTTTAATGGCCGCTCCAAGGTCTCCGCCCAGCGTACGTAACTTCTTAGTCCCAAACAGCAGAACGACCAGCGCCGCAACTACCAGCAGTTTGGTAATACTAATCTCACCCATAGATACCTTCTTGACATATAACCGGCAACAGAACGCGCCTTAAAAACCAGAGAATATTAACGGTCATTCGACGCGCGCACACAATAGCAATCTGTAACAAGGTGAATCAAGCGCCGAGTAAAAAAACATCATAATAATTGCGGCGGCGCAAAGCGACGGTTGTTTAAGACGGGCAGTTGCGCGCGCACCTGACGCACACGTTCGGGCGTCACTTCCGCCATAATGAGTGCAGGCATTTCTGACGCTGCCGCAATGGTGACGCCAAAGGGATCTATAATCCGGCTTTGACCGATATTTTTGTTCCCGCACTCCCCCGCCGCCACCATATAACAGGTGGTATCCAGCGCACGAGCGGCAAGCAACGTTGACCAATGATGCTCTTTGAGCGGCCCGCGAACCCAGGCGGCAGGAAGTACCAGGATTTCAGCTCCCTGTAATGCCTGTGCCAGCGCCAGCTCTGGAAAGCGTAAGTCATAACAGGTCATCAGACCGACCTTCATCCCCTCCACCTCGAGTAACGGAGCGATTTCATTACCAGCATCAACACGGCGTGATTCCTGAATGGCAAATGCATCATAGAGATGCAATTTGGCATAACGGGCGACGATGTTTCCTGCCTGTAGCGCCACCAGCATATTCCATGCGCGCCCCGGCGTTGAAGGAACATGAATCGTCAGAATTGTCGTCATCATGTTACGTTTACTTTCTCGCCGTAAACGTCCGAGGAATTCGCCTTCCAGCAGCTGTGCTGATTTAACCGATAGATCTGCATCATGATCATCGCGCGCCAGCAATGCTTCCGGCAGGACGAACAGCGATACGTCGTTTTCCGCCGCCTGCGCCATCAACGAGGCACAAATCTCAGCGTTCTTTTCCCACACAGATGTAACAGCAAACTGTCCTGCGGCAACCAGCATTGCCACCTCCTGTCAGAGTCGTAAAATTCGCCAACGACGATTATTCGGCGTTACACTTATCACTCATACAAATCAAATAGCAGGATTTTGCAGTGTTACAACTTCTTTTAGCAGTTTTTATTGGCGGTGGTACGGGAAGCGTGGCGAGATGGCTGTTAAGTATGCGATTTAACCCGCTGCATCAGGCGATTCCGTTGGGGACGCTGGCAGCAAACCTGATTGGGGCATTCATCATAGGAATGGGATTCGCCTGGTTCAGCAGGATGACGAACATTGATCCAGTGTGGAAAGTATTAATCACCACCGGATTTTGTGGCGGTCTAACAACCTTCTCAACATTTTCGGCAGAAGTGGTGTTTTTGTTACAAGAGGGCCGCTTTGGCTGGGCGTTACTGAACGTTTTCGTCAACCTTCTGGGGTCTTTTGCCATGACAGCACTGGCTTTCTGGCTGTTTTCGGCCTCAACCGCACACTAAAGACCAAAAAAAAACCCGCTGATTAAGCGGGTTTTGAATTCTTGCTGACGTATCTTACAGAGCGATTACGTTTGCAGCAGAAGGGCCTTTGGCACCGTTAGTGATTTCGAACTCTACGCGCTGACCTTCAGCAAGAGTTTTAAAACCATTAGTCTGGATTGCAGAGAAGTGTACGAACACGTCTTTGCTGCCATCTTCCGGAGTAATGAAACCGAATCCTTTGGACTCATTAAACCACTTAACGTTACCTTTAATCTTAGACATCAAAATTACCTTTACATGAAAAATAGACACAAATGCTGTGTCGGTTACCAGTACACCAATTGTGGTACGCTTTGTCCAGTGCAACTTTACTAAAAAGTGATAAAAGTCGCGTTATTTTTGATGTTACTTATTTTAGCTATTGATTTTAAAGAAGTTACTAAAACTTCATTTGTCTCAAAACTGAAAGCGCATCCAGGCAAAGTACACATTGCCATTGTTGTAGGTACCCGGAATGTAGGTCATCTGAAAAGTCACTGGGCCATAACCCACGGAGGCCAATGGCAGTAGAACCGGGAGAGGGATGTAATTCCAGTTATCGCGTGCCGTTACGCCAGCGGTGAATCCCAGACCTAAATGAAAATTTTCATCCGCCAGCGGTCGCCAGGTACTTTCCCATCCGTATCCGGCAATCGGTTCCCATTTGTTCCACGAGTCCTTAAATGCCATGGCATACAGGCCATGCCAGTTTCCTTTTTCATCCCAACGCGACAGGCCAAAACCGCCACCCCACGGTCGCTCGTTATAGCGATCGGTTTTTTCTTTGTCGTAAGCGAAACGTGCATGCCAGGTGATGGCAGGAATATATAAATCATAATGTTCAGGCTGTTGCCAGGTTTGTGCAATATTTTCTCTAAACGTTGTCATCCACTCATCTGCGTTAGCAAAAACTTTACCAACGCTGATTAACTGAATAAAAACAAAGGAAAAGATAGCGACATATTTACTCACGTTCATTTGTGACCATAAAACATTTATCAAAAATCTACTTCTAGCATAGCAAAGCTACAATTAACATAACCTTAATAGACCCAACATAAAGAATAATCTGAATAGCTGCTCATTTATTTCCGATTGTTCAAGTTAAATATTTCCGCGCATCGATTAAAGATGATGCGTCGTTTTCTGCGATGGGAATAGTCAAAAAAGAAAAACCAAGTCTTTTTTGATGACAAAATGCAATCAAGGAAAAATTATTTTATTTTTTAACGAGATACAACAATCATCTTAACGAAGTATATAATATATATCGTCAACCTGTGCTCATATTAGATTATTTTTTGAGCGCACAGCCGCAGCTAACACCATTGCAATTAACAAATTTGCATCAATCCACCATCAATTTGCACACATTATTATGTGATAATTGCCAACCGCTAAATATGCGTTTTGTTATCTATGTATAAAAACAGCAACTTCAATGTCTTAATGGCAGTTTTTCTTGATTTTAATCAGCATTCATCGACAATTTATTGGGCATATTTTTTCCTTAAGCTTTAGGAATTTTTTATTATTTACTTTGGGGCCTGGAGACAGGAAAAATTATGCTGACATTCATTGAACTCCTTATTGGGGTTGTGGTTATTGTGGGTGTAGCTCGCTACATCATTAAAGGGTATTCCGCCACTGGTGTGTTATTTGTCGGTGGCCTGTTATTGCTGATTATCAGTGCCATTATGGGGCACAAAGTGTTACCGTCCAGCCAGGCTTCAACAGGCTACAGCGCCACGGATATCGTTGAATACGTTAAAATATTACTAATGAGCCGCGGCGGCGACCTCGGCATGATGATTATGATGCTGTGTGGATTTGCCGCTTACATGACCCATATCGGCGCGAATGATATGGTGGTCAAGCTGGCGTCAAAACCATTGCAGTATATTAACTCCCCTTACCTGCTGATGATTGCCGCCTATTTTGTCGCCTGTCTGATGTCTCTGGCCGTCTCTTCCGCAACCGGTCTGGGTGTTTTGCTGATGGCAACCCTATTTCCGGTGATGGTAAACGTTGGTATCAGTCGTGGCGCAGCTGCTGCCATTTGTGCCTCCCCGGCGGCGATTATTCTCGCACCGACTTCAGGGGATGTGGTGCTGGCGGCGCAAGCTTCCGAAATGTCGCTGATTGACTTCGCCTTCAAAACGACGCTGCCTATCTCAATTGCTGCAATTATCGGCATGGCGATCGCCCACTTCTTCTGGCAACGTTATCTGGATAAAAAAGAGCACATCTCTCATGAAATGTTAGATGTCAGTGAAATCACCACCACTGCTCCTGCGTTTTATGCCATTTTGCCGTTCACGCCGATCATCGGTGTACTGATTTTTGACGGTAAATGGGGTCCGCAATTACACATCATCACTATTCTGGTGATTTGTATGCTGATTGCCTCCATTCTGGAGTTCCTCCGCAGCTTTAATACCCAGAAAGTTTTCTCTGGTCTGGAAGTGGCTTATCGCGGGATGGCAGATGCGTTTGCTAACGTGGTGATGCTGCTGGTTGCCGCTGGGGTATTCGCTCAGGGGCTTAGCACCATCGGCTTTATTCAAAGTCTGATTTCTATCGCTACCTCGTTTGGTTCGGCGAGTATCATCCTGATGCTGGTATTGGTGATTCTGACCATGCTGGCGGCAGTCACGACCGGTTCAGGCAATGCGCCGTTTTATGCGTTTGTTGAGATGATCCCGAAACTGGCGCACTCTTCCGGCATTAACCCGGCGTATTTGACTATCCCGATGCTGCAGGCGTCAAACCTGGGTCGTACCCTATCACCCGTTTCTGGCGTAGTCGTTGCGGTTGCCGGGATGGCGAAAATCTCACCATTTGAAGTCGTAAAACGCACCTCGGTGCCGGTGCTTGTTGGGCTAGTGATTGTTATCGTTGCTACAGAGCTGATGGTGCCAGGAACGGCAGCAGCGGTCACAGGCAAGTAAATAGTAATGCCGGAGGCAAGTTTCCTCCGGCTTTATCATGTCACCCACTGTGGTATATGCGTTGCGGTCTGCCAACTTTGCCGTGAACAATTTCAGCAATAATCAGATGGCGGCTGGCGCAATATTCAAGATAACGCCTGGCAGTGGTGCGACTGATGGTCAGTGCCTGCGCCACCGTTTCTGCCGTATGTTGCACACCAGGCTCTTTAAACAGTTTTCGCACCGCGTTTAGCGTCAAGGGATCAATGCCGGTCGGCAGTTCGTCTTTAGGTTCACCGCGAGCATAGGCATTAAACATCTCATCAATTTGCTTCTGGCTGGCGCTATCAATACTTTCCAGCATATGTTTACGCTGGCGGAAACGGGTTAGCGTTTGCCCCAGCCGTTCATAGGCAATGGGCTTAATGAGATAATCAAATACACCACAACGTACGGCTTCAGACACCGTTTCCATATCGCTGGCTGCAGTGGTAAACACCACGTCGCCGGGATAATGCGCCTGCACCAGTTCATGCAATAAATTAATCCCTCTGCCGTCAGGAAGATAGTTATCGAGCAAGATTAGCCCCGGCTTAAAACGCTCGATCATCATTCGGGCCTGCGCCAGGTTTCCCGCCAGTAATATCTGACTGAATCCGGGAATGTGACGAATATATTCCGCATGCATCTCTGCCAGCGGCGTTTCGTCCTCAACGATCAATAGGGTTAATGGAGCTGTCATTAGGTTTCACTTTCGGAATATAGATTGAAAACAAGGTACCGCAGGGATCATTATCTTCGAGAGTGATAACACCACCGCAGCGCGTTACGTAGCTGGCAATCAAGTACAACCCAATGCCATGTTCACCGGGCTCGTCAGCACGCGTACTGACCCCCTGCTCAAATATTTTGTCTCGTAGAGACTCTGGAACGCCGCAGCCCTGATCGGCGACTTCAATCACCACATCATCGCCTTCATCGCTGAGGAATAATTCAACGATCTTGTTTCCTTCATCGCTACGCAGGCTGGCTTCGAAGGCGTTATCAAGTAAATTGCCCACAATGGCTGCAAACTCGGTGCTATCCAGTCCTGGCGGCAGTTGCGAAAGCTGGCTACCGGGGACAATGATCATTTTTAGCCCCAGTTCCCGGGCGCGCTGCACTTTACCAAAAAGCAGCCCCGCCACCTGGCGATCGGCAAACGCCTCACGCAGGCTGTCAATAAGCTGTTGCTGGGCCTGAGACTCCCCCTGCACCATCGCCAGCACGCGATCATACTCTTTCATCTGCAACAGACCATTGAGCGTCGACATCCAATTGAGATGCTCGTGTCGCAATGTACGAAGGCTCTCGACGTATTGTTTTATTTGCGTCAGTTGCGCATTGAGGGTGGAAATTTCGTCTTTACTACGAAAGCTGATAATGGCCCCCAGCAAATCATCACCTGAACGAATAGCTTCCCGATTGGCAATAACGCTCAGACCGTTAAAGTTAGCCACCACATCCTGACGTTTTTCATCAATCTGTTCGGTAAAGAAATCGGCGGGCCTGACCACTTCAGCAATGGGTTTACCCAACCATTGCCGTCCGGGAGAGCTCAGCCCCAGCATCTTTCTTGCGTTACGATTGATGGCGGTAATGTAACCATGCGGATCCACCGCAATCAGCCCTTCATAAACCGAACTAAACAGCGCCTCTTGCTGACGGACCACGCGTGCGATTTGCTTTGGCTCCATGCCCATCATTTGCCGACGGATATGCGCTGCCAGGAACCACGACAGCAACATCAGAATCCCTAACAGCACGACAAACACGCCTGCCATCGGTAATAAAAACTCAGCCCGCCAGCTATCGATTTTACTCACCAGGTAGCCAATCGACACCACGCCGATGACTTTTCCATCGTCATCAAAGATTGGCGTTTTGGCGCGCATCGCCATCCCCATTGACCCTTTCCCGGTAATGAAGTAGCTCTCCCCTTTCTCCAGCGCGCCCTGTTTGGTGAACTGCATAGGATAACCAATTTTCTCCGGATTAGGATGGTAAAGGCGGATCGAGTGCCGGTCCCCAATCACCACATAATCAAAATCGGTATCTCTTTGTAATTTGTTAGCGATGGTCGCCAGCCGTTTGTAGTCACGCGTTTTCACCGCAGAGATGACACTGTCATTGGAGGCAATAATTTTCGCCTGATTCATTGCCATGTCGCGTACATGAAGCGTTAAATAGTCCTCAAAACTGGCCGTAAAATATTGCGCCAGGGCTGCAATGACAAATATTGAGAACACCAGAATCAGCAAAAAGATACGCAGCGGAAATGCCAGTCTTTGGAAAAATGCAAACTGTTTATTCTCGTTAAGCTGCAACATTGTTTTCCTTGCGGGTTGTCCCGAGCCTCTTTGACGGATGTAATTAAAATGTTGAATCAAAATACATAGATATTAATTATGATCGTGGCAAATTTTATTCATTAAATCAATTAAATCACTTAAACCTGCAGGTCATTTCGTAATTACATTAATTAAAAAACTTAAAACCATTAAATAAATAAAAAACCACTAACTCTATGTGAAATAAATCAAAATTTCACGCAGAAATACTCCTTAGGATGTATAGCGAAAGGAGAAAAAGATATACCTCGATCACCCCCCTTTCTCCCAAGTGAAAATAAAAGGTTATCAGTTTGCAACATTGAACAACATTCGTTGCAAATCGATAACAACATGCACCTTCAGGATACTATTTATTATGTTCGGCAATGATATTTTCACCCGCGTAAAACGTTCAGAAAATAAAAAAATGGCGGAAATCGCCCAATTCCTGCATGAAAATGATTTGAGCGTTGACACCACAGTCGAAGTATTTATTACCGTAACCCGCGATGAAAAGCTTATCGCGTGCGGTGGAATTGCCGGAAATATTATTAAATGCGTTGCGATCAGTGAATCCGTTCGCGGTGAAGGACTGGCGCTGACATTAGCCACTGAACTGATAAACCTCGCCTATGAGCGGCACAGCACGCATCTGTTTATTTATACCAAAACCGAATACGAGGCGCTGTTCCGCCAGTGCGGTTTTTCCACGCTGACCAGCGTACCCGGCGTGATGGTGCTGATGGAAAACAGCGCCACGCGACTGAAACGCTATGCCGAATCGCTGAAAAAATTTCGTCATCCAGGGAACAAGATTGGCTGCATTGTGATGAACGCCAATCCCTTCACGAATGGTCACCGTTATCTGATTCAACAAGCTGCGGCACAGTGCGACTGGTTGCATCTGTTTTTAGTCAAAGAAGATTCTTCACGCTTCCCCTATGAAGACCGGTTGGATCTGGTGTTAAAAGGCACCGCCGATATTCCACGCCTGACTGTGCATCGCGGCTCCGAATACATCATCTCCCGCGCTACGTTCCCTTGCTACTTCATTAAAGAACAGAGCGTCATTAACCATTGTTACACCGAAATTGATCTGAAGATTTTCCGTCAGTACCTCGCTCCCGCGCTGGGTGTAACTCACCGCTTTGTCGGTACTGAACCCTTTTGTCGCGTTACCGCCCAGTACAACCAGGATATGCGCTACTGGCTGGAAACGCCGACTATCTCCGCACCGCCCATCGAACTGGTTGAAATTGAGCGGCTGCGTTACCAGGAGATGCCGATATCCGCTTCCCGGGTACGTCAACTGCTGGCGAAAAACGATCTCACGGCTATCGCGCCGCTGGTCCCTGCAGTCACGCTGCATTATTTGCAGAACCTGCTTGAGCACTCCCGCCAGGACGCGGCAGCTCGTCAAAAGACCCCCGCATGAGAAACAGGTGAAAAATGAAAATAAACCAGCCCGCCGTTGCAGGCACCCTTGAGTCTGGGGATGTGATGATACGCATCGCCCCACTCGATACGCAGGATATCGACCTGCAAATCAGTAGCAGCGTTGAGAAACAGTTTGGCGATGCAATTCGCACCACCATTCTGGACGTTCTCGCCCGCTACAACGTGCGCGGCGTACAGCTGAATGTCGATGACAAAGGCGCACTGGACTGCATTTTACGTGCACGACTGGAAGCCCTGCTGGCACGCGCCAGCGGTATCCCGGCTCTGCCATGGGAGGATTGCCAATGATTTCCGCTTCGCTGCAACAACGTAAAACTCGCACCCGCCGCAGCATGTTGTTTGTGCCTGGTGCCAATGCCGCGATGGTCAGCAACTCCTTCATCTACCCGGCTGATGCCCTGATGTTTGACCTCGAAGACTCCGTGGCATTACGTGAAAAAGACACCGCCCGCCGCATGGTTTATCACGCGCTGCAACATCCGCTGTATCGCGATATTGAAACCATTGTGCGTGTCAACGCGCTGGATTCCGAATGGGGTGTTAACGACCTGGAAGCCGTCGTTCGCGGTGGTGCGGACGTTGTGCGTCTGCCGAAAACCGATACCGCTCAGGATGTTCTGGATATTGAAAAAGAGATCCTGCGTATCGAAAAAGCCTGTGGTCGTGAACCCGGCAGCACCGGCCTGCTGGCGGCGATTGAATCTCCGCTGGGCATTACCCGCGCAGTGGAAATCGCTCACGCTTCCGAGCGTTTGATCGGTATCGCCCTCGGTGCAGAAGACTATGTGCGCAACCTGCGTACAGAACGCTCCCCGGAAGGAACTGAACTGCTGTTCGCACGCTGTTCCATTTTGCAGGCCGCGCGCTCTGCGGGTATTCAGGCGTTCGATACCGTCTATTCCGACGCTAACAACGAAGCCGGATTCCTGCAAGAAGCCGCCCACATCAAACAGCTGGGCTTTGACGGCAAATCGCTGATCAACCCGCGTCAGATTGATCTGTTGCACAACCTCTACGCACCAACCCAGAAAGAAGTGGATCACGCCCGCCGCGTCGTAGAAGCCGCTGAAGCCGCCGCTCGCGAAGGCCTCGGCGTGGTTTCCCTGAACGGCAAGATGGTGGACGGTCCGGTTATCGATCGCGCCCGTCTGGTGCTCTCTCGTGCAGAACTTTCCGGCATCCGCGAAGAATAAGGCAATCAAAATGACGCAGAAAATTGAACAATCTCAACGACAAGAACGGGTAGCGGCCTGGAATCGTCGCGCTGAATGCGATCTTGCCGCTTTCCAGAACTCGCCAAAGCAAACCTACCAGGCTGAAAAAGCGCGCGATCGCAAACTGTGCGCCAACCTGGAAGAAGCGATTCGTCGCTCTGGTTTACAGGACGGCATGACGGTTTCCTTCCATCACGCTTTCCGTGGCGGTGACCTGACCGTCAATATGGTGATGGACGTCATCGCGAAGATGGGCTTTAAAAACCTGACCCTGGCGTCCAGCTCCCTGAGTGATTGCCATGCGCCGTTGGTAGAACACATTCGCCAGGGCGTGGTTACCCGCATTTATACCTCCGGCCTGCGCGGTCCACTGGCGGAAGAGATCTCCCGTGGTCTGCTGGCAGAACCGGTGCAAATCCACTCTCACGGCGGTCGCGTGCATCTGGTACAGAGCGGCGAACTGAATATCGACGTGGCTTTCCTCGGCGTCCCGTCCTGCGATGAATTCGGTAATGCCAACGGCTACACCGGTAAAGCCTGCTGCGGCTCCCTCGGCTATGCAATGGTTGATGCCGACAACGCAAAGCAGGTCGTGATGCTTACCGAAGAACTGCTGCCTTATCCGCATAATCCGGCAAGCATTGAGCAAGATCAGGTTGATTTGATCGTCAAAGTTGACCGCGTTGGCGATGCTGCAAAAATCGGCGCTGGCGCGACCCGTATGACCACTAACCCGCGCGAACTGCTTATTGCCCGTAGCGCTGCGGATGTGATTGTCAACTCAGGCTACTTCAAAGAAGGTTTCTCCATGCAAACCGGCACCGGCGGCGCATCGCTGGCGGTAACCCGTTTCCTGGAAGACAAAATGCGTAGCCGCGATATTCGCGCCGACTTCGCCCTCGGTGGTATTACCGCGACGATGGTTGATCTGCACGAAAAAGGTCTGATCCGCAAACTGCTGGATGTACAGAGCTTTGACAGCCATGCTGCGCAATCGCTGGCCCGTAACCCCAATCACATCGAAATCAGCGCCAACCAGTACGCTAACTGGGGTTCGAAAGGCGCATCGGTTGATCGTCTCGACGTGGTGGTACTGAGCGCGCTGGAAATTGACACCCAGTTCAACGTTAACGTGCTGACCGGCTCTGACGGCGTACTGCGTGGTGCTTCCGGTGGTCACTGCGATACCGCGATTGCCTCTGCGCTTTCCATCATCGTCGCGCCGCTGGTACGCGGTCGTATTCCGACTCTGGTGGATAACGTGCTGACCTGCATCACCCCGGGCTCCAGTGTCGATATTCTGGTCACAGACCACGGTATCGCAGTTAACCCGGCACGTCCGGAACTGGCAGAACGTCTGCAGGAAGCGGGCATTAAAGTGGTTTCCATTGAGTGGCTGCGCGAACGTGCGCGTCTGCTGACCGGTGAACCACAGCCGATTGAATTCACCGACCGCGTCGTTGCCGTTGTGCGTTACCGCGATGGCTCGGTGATCGATGTTGTGCATCAGGTGAAGGAATAAGCCATGCACCTGCTTCCTGAACTCGCCAGCCACCATGCGGTGTCAATTCCCGAGCTGCTCGTCAGCCGGGATGAAAGGCAAGCACGGCAACACGTCTGGCTCAAGCGCCATCCTGTTCCACTGGTCTCCTTTACCGTGGTTGCGCCTGGGCCGATTAAAGACAGCGAGGTCACACGCCGAATTTTTAATCATGGCGTGACAGCCTTGCGTGCCTTAGCCGCAAAACAGGGCTGGCAAATTCAGGAGCAGGCTGCACTGGTTTCCGCCAGCGGGCCGGAGGGCATGTTGAGCATTGCCGCCCCGGCTCGCGACCTCAAGCTCGCCACCATTGAGCTTGAACATAGTCATCCTCTCGGGCGGTTATGGGATATCGATGTCCTGACGCCCGAAGGCGAAATTCTCTCCCGCCGCGACTATTCACTGCCGCCTCGCCGCTGCCTGTTGTGCGAGCAAAGCGCAGCCGTCTGCGCGCGTGGAAAAACCCATCAACTGACCGATTTACTCAACCGCATGGAGGCACTGCTGAACGATGTCGATGCCTGCAACGTCAACTAAAACCACAAAGCTTGCGACGTCATTAATCGATGAGTACGCCCTGCTGGGCTGGCGCGCCATGCTGACTGAAGTCAATCTGTCACCGAAACCAGGCCTCGTGGATCGCATTAACTGCGGTGCGCACAAAGATATGGCGCTGGAAGATTTCCACCGCAGCGCGCTGGCGATTCAGGGCTGGTTACCCCGTTTCATTGAATTTGGTGCCTGTAGTGCAGAAATGGCACCGGAAGCGGTACTCCACGGATTACGCCCAATTGGTATGGCTTGCGAAGGTGATATGTTCCGCGCCACTGCGGGCGTAAACACGCATAAAGGCAGCATTTTTTCTTTAGGGCTGCTATGTGCGGCAATTGGTCGTTTGCTTCAACTCAACCAACCGGTAACGCCAACAACCGTTTGTTCTACGGCGGCAAGTTTCTGCCGTGGCCTGACCGATCGAGAACTGCGTACCAATAATTCACAACTGACGGCAGGTCAACGGTTGTACCAACAGCTTGGCCTTACCGGCGCACGCGGTGAAGCCGAAGCGGGTTATCCACTGGTGATCAATCACGCCTTGCCGCATTACCTCACTCTGCTGGATCAGGGGTTAGATCCTGAACTGGCATTGCTCGATACCTTGCTCCTACTGATGGCGATCAACGGCGATACCAACGTTGCATCGCGCGGTGGCGAGGGGGGCCTGCGCTGGCTACAGCGCGAGGCGCAAACATTATTGCAAAAAGGGGGCATTCGAACCCCCGCCGATCTCGATTATCTCCGGCAGTTCGACAGGGAGTGTATCGAACGAAATCTCAGTCCAGGCGGCAGTGCCGACCTGCTGATCCTTACCTGGTTTTTAGCACAGATTTAATTATTTAAGCACTTGATAAATTTGAAAATATTAATTTTCGGAGAACCCGTATGTCTTTAGCAAAAGATAATATATGGAAACTATTGGCCCCACTGGTGGTGATGGGTGTCATGTTTCTTATCCCTGTCCCCGACGGTATGCCACCACAGGCATGGCATTACTTCGCTGTGTTTGTGGCAATGATTGTCGGCATGATCCTCGAGCCAATTCCGGCAACAGCGATCAGTTTTATTGCGGTTACTATTTGCGTTATTGGCAGTAATTACCTGCTCTTTGATGCCAAAGAATTAGCTGACCCAGCGTTTAATGCGCAAAAACAGGCGCTGAAATGGGGTCTGGCTGGTTTTTCCAGCACCACGGTATGGCTGGTATTTGGCGCATTTATTTTTGCATTAGGGTATGAAGTTTCCGGGTTAGGTCGTCGCATTGCCCTTTTCCTGGTGAAATTCATGGGCAAACGCACGCTGACGTTGGGTTATGCGATTGTCATTATCGACATTCTGCTGGCACCGTTTACACCGTCCAACACCGCGCGTACCGGGGGTACGGTTTTTCCGGTCATTAAAAACCTGCCACCGTTGTTTAAATCATTCCCCAACGATCCGTCCGCGCGTCGTATTGGCGGCTATTTGATGTGGATGATGGTCATTAGTACCAGTCTGAGTTCGTCCATGTTTGTCACCGGTGCGGCACCAAACGTGCTGGGTCTGGAGTTCGTCAGCAAAATTGCCGGTATCCAGATTAGCTGGTTGCAGTGGTTCCTCTGCTTCCTGCCGGTTGGGGTTATCTTGCTTATCATTGCGCCGTGGCTTTCCTACGTGCTGTACAAACCGGAAATCACACACAGTGAAGAAGTGGCAACCTGGGCGGGTGATGAACTGAAAACCATGGGTGCGCTGACACGCAGAGAGTGGACACTGATTGGCCTTGTATTGCTCAGCTTAGGTTTGTGGGTTTTTGGCAGTGAAGTCATTAATGCTACTGCAGTTGGTCTGCTGGCAGTTTCGCTAATGCTGGCCCTGCACGTTGTGCCTTGGAAAGATATTACCCGCTATAACAGCGCATGGAACACGCTGGTCAACCTGGCAACTCTGGTTGTGATGGCTAACGGCCTGACTCGTTCTGGCTTTATTGACTGGTTCGCCGGTACCATGAGTACGCACCTGGAAGGATTCTCACCAAACGCAACGGTGATTGTACTGGTTCTGGTGTTCTACTTTGCACACTACCTGTTTGCCAGCCTGTCTGCGCACACCGCAACCATGCTGCCGGTTATTCTGGCCGTCGGTAAAGGTATTCCGGGCGTACCAATGGAACAACTGTGTATCCTGCTGGTGCTGTCTATCGGTATCATGGGCTGTCTGACGCCGTATGCAACCGGTCCTGGGGTGATTATTTACGGCTGTGGCTATGTGAAATCAAAAGATTACTGGCGTCTTGGCGCAATCTTCGGGGTGATTTACATCTCTATGTTGCTGTTGGTTGGCTGGCCGATTCTCGCCATGTGGAACTAATACGTTCGCCAAACGCTGAATAAATCATCACGCCCGCCAGGTAAGCCCACCTGGCGGGCGTGATGATTTAATAGATAGTATTCAGTGTATGTATGAGTTCCACACCCATTATGAAAGCATTCTGGCGTAACGCCGCGTTGCTCGCGGTTTCTCTGCTTCCCTTCTCTTCTGCCAACGCCTTAGCGTTGCAGGCAAAACAGTATGGCGATTTTGATCGCTATGTCCTGGCCCTCTCCTGGCAAACCGGATTTTGCCAGAGTCAACACGATCGAAATCGTAACGAACGAGATGAATGTCGCCTGCAAACCGAAACGACCAACAAAGCTGATTTTCTGACCGTACATGGTCTGTGGCCAGGATTGCCTAAATCGGTTGCTGCCCGTGGTGTTGATGAACGCCGCTGGATGCGCTTCGGTTGCGCTACTCGCCCAATCCCGAATCTACCAGAAGCGCACGCCAGCCGGATGTGTTCATCGCCGGAAACCGGATTATCACTGGAAACGGCCGCTAAACTAAGTGAAGTCATGCCAGGAGCTGGCGGACGTTCCTGCCTGGAACGCTACGAATATGCCAAACACGGTGCCTGCTTTGGTTTTGATCCGGACGCATACTTCGGTACGATGGTACGCCTGAATCAAGAAATTAAAGAGAGCGAAGCCGGAAAATTCCTTGCGGATAATTACGGTAAAACAGTGAGCCGCCGTGACTTTGACGCCGCCTTTGCCAAAAGCTGGGGAAAAGAGAACGTGAAAGCAGTTAAGCTAACGTGCCAGGGTAACCCTGCGTATTTGACTGAAATTCAGATCTCGATCAAAGCTGACGCCATCAACGCTCCGCTTTCTGCAAACTCATTCTTGCCACAACCACACCCAGGCAACTGTGGCAAAACCTTTGTGATTGATAAAGTGGGTTATTAATCATCTGATTTACAAAACACGCTAATTCGTCTTCCATAAACCGTGACGATTAAGAATTATACATAATGCGCTGCATTGAGGAATTCCCTGAATGTGACGCAAATCACTTCAAAGAGTGAGCAACAGTCAGTATCATCATGTGAGTTAAACCCTCGCCGCCTGACGGTGAGGGTTTTCTTTTGGGTATGTTTATCTGCGACACTCGCAGTACCGACGACATGGAGTAAAAATGTCCAGACCAACTATCATCATTAACGACCTGGATGCCGAACGCATCGATATTCTGCTGGAGCAACCCGCCTATGCTGGTTTGCCAATCGCCGACGCGTTAAACGCAGAGTTGGATCGCGCCCAAATGTGTTCGCCAGAAGAGATGCCACACGACGTGGTGACAATGAACAGCCGGGTTAAATTCCGCAATCTTAGCGATGGCGAAGTGCGTGTGCGCACGCTGGTGTATCCGGCAAAAATGACCGATAGCAATACTCAGCTTTCCGTTATGGCTCCGGTAGGTGCCGCACTGCTGGGGCTGCGCGTTGGCGATTCCATTCACTGGGAACTTCCGGGCGGCGTTGCAACCCACCTTGAAGTGCTGGAACTCGAATACCAGCCAGAAGCTGCTGGCGACTACCTGCTTTAATCCCATCTGCACAAGCGATAACTCGCTTTGCCCAGAGGATGCACTCGCATCCTCTTTACGCAAAATCAGCAATTTTTCCTGGTTCTCACTGTTCACTTTTGCTGCAAAATTATTCCGTTTCGTTTGTGGGAATAACCATGGCAGAAGCATTTTACATCCTGATAGGATTTCTGATTATGGCGGCGATTATCGTCATGGCTGTCCTTTACCTCGAAAACCACTCCTGACGATCATATTGTTCCCCCCGGCATCGCATTCACCAGACCTGAAACCGCCTTCTGCGCCGCCTCTGCGCTTTGTGCACCGGGTACCAGAATCACCTTACGGCACTCCTCTTCACGTTTTTCGAAAATCTCATATCCCCGGGCGGCCTCTTCAAACGGCATATAGTGGGTAACAATTTCTTCTGGTTTCAGTAATCCTTTCTCAATTAACGGTAATAATTCTCCCAGCCATGCGTGAACGTGGGTCTGTCCCATTTTAAACGTCAACCCTTTATCAAAGGCGTCGCCAAACAGGAAACCGTGAATAAATCCAGCGTAGACGCCCGGTACGCTAACAATGCCGCCACGCCTGACCGCCGCAATACACTGGCGCAACGCTTTACCGCTGCTGCCCTCCAGTTTCAGGTTAGTCAGCACCGTTTCCGTGGTGCTGCCTTTCGCTTCAAAACCGACGGCGTCTATTACTGCATCCACGCCCCGGTGACCTGCCGTTTGTTCAATAATTGACTGTGCCGGATCGCTATCTTCATCGAAATTAATCGGGATCGCGCCGTAGCGGTCAGCGGCGAAACGCAAGCGGTAGGGATGATGATCAACAACAAAAATCTGTTCCGCACCGAGCAACCGTGCACAGGCGATTGTCAACAATCCCACTGGACCGGCACCATAGACTGCAACGCTTGAACCTTGTTGGATCTGCGCATTTTTTGCTGCCTGCCATGCCGTTGGCAGAATATCAGAAAGGAAAAGGGCTTTATCATCTGAAAGCAAAGGCGGTACTTTAAACGGCCCCACATTCCCTTTAGGGACGCGGACATATTCCGCCTGTCCACCAGGAACGCCACCATACAGGTGACTATAACCAAACAATGCCGCGGGAGCTGGTATCTGTTTTTTATTGAGCGCAGCGCCTTTACCCGCATTGGTATTTTCGCAGGCGGCATATTGCTGCATTCGACAGAAAAAACAGTCGCCACAAGCAATGACAAACGGAATTACCACCCGGTCGCCTTTTTGCAAATTTTTTACGTCCTTTCCGGTTTCAACGACTTCCCCCATAAATTCATGACCAAAAATATCGCCATGTTTAACCTGGGGTATTTTGCCTCGATAAAGATGGAGGTCAGAGCCACAGATCGCCGTTGCCGTAATACGCAGAATAATATCATCAGCCTGTTCAATGCCCGGATCGGGAACATTTTCTACCTGAACGTGATGTGGGCCGTGATAAGTCAATGCTTTCATGCAACCTCCAGAGACAGTTCAAAAAAGAGTCAGTCTTTAAGGGTAGCTATCACAGCGGGAAAACGGGCGGTACCGCAGGTTTTGGGAGAATTCCTGGTGTTCAGTGAGAATATATTAATCACAGAAACCGTTCGTAAGGAAAAAGAACCAGACAAATATCAGGGATAAATATTATAATCATGGCGAATGATTTGTTCATGATTAACAGGGAGAAAGGGTTATGTATAAGACAATCATTATGCCAGTTGATGTATTTGAAATGGAATTGAGCGACAAAGCTGTTCGCCACGCTGAATTCCTCGCCCAGGATGACGGAGTTATTCATCTACTTCACGTACTACCCGGGTCAGCCAGCCTGAGCCTGCACCGTTTTGCCGCTGATGTGCGTCGTTTTGAAGAGCATCTGCAACATGAAGCAGAAGAACGTCTGCAAACGATGGTCAGCCACTTCACCATCGATCCTTCCCGCATTAAACAACATGTCCGTTTTGGTAGCGTGCGGGATGAAGTCAATGAGTTGGCAGAAGAACTGGGGGCTGATGTTGTAGTTATTGGTTCTCGCAACCCATCGATTTCGACCCATCTGTTAGGTTCTAACGCCTCGAGCGTGATCCGCCATGCCAATCTGCCGGTGCTGGTTGTGCGTTAATTGCCAGAATAAATATCCCGCCCTGCCCGGAGCCATCCCGGCAGGGCTTTTTAATGCCATAAAAAAGCCGCCAGGTTTGACCCCGGCGGCTAAGCAATTGCAGGTGAATCTTACTTCTTCTTATGCAGTTTTGGTGCGAATCAGGTAGTCAAAAGCACTCAGAGAGGCTTTGGCACCTTCGCCAGTGGCGATGATGATCTGCTTGTACGGAACCGTCGTACAGTCACCCGCTGCGAATACGCCTTTGACGTTGGTTTCGCATTTCGCATCAATGATAATCTCACCCATGCGGTTACGTTCGACTGCGCCTTCCAGCCAGTTGGTGTTCGGCAGCAGACCAATCTGGACGAAAATACCGGCCAGTTCGATGTTGTGAATATCGCCGCTGACACGATCTCGATATTCCAGACCAACGACTTTGCTGCCGTCGCCTTTCACTTCCGTGGTTTGCGCATTCAGAATAATGTCGACGTTTTTCAGGCTGCGCAGTTTGTCCTGCAGAACCTGGTCGGCTTTCATTTCTGGCGCAAATTCGAGCAGCGTTACGTGCTCAACGATACCCGCCAGGTCAATTGCCGCTTCCACGCCGGAGTTACCGCCGCCGATAACCGCTACGCGTTTGCCTTTAAACAGCGGGCCGTCGCAGTGCGGGCAGTAGGTCACGCCTTTGGTGCGATACTGATCTTCGCCAGGAACGTTCATGTTGCGCCATTTTGCACCGGTCGCCACGATAATGCTGCGTGCTTTCAGTACCGCGCCAGAAGCTGTTTCAATCTGATGCAGACCACCTTCAACTGCTGCTGGGATCAGTTTGCTGGCGCTCTGGCTGTCGATCACATCAACGTCGTATTCATCAACGTGAACTTTCAGTGCGCCTGCCAGCTTCTGCCCTTCAGTCTTCGGTACAGAAATGTAGTTTTCGATATCAACGGTATCGAGGATCTGACCACCAAAACGTTCGCCCATCAGACCGGTACGGATGCCTTTACGTGCGGAGTAAATTGCTGCAGCTGCACCCGCCGGGCCGGAACCAACGATTAATACGTCATAAGCATCACGCTTGTTCAGCTCTTCTGCCGCACGTTTTTCCGCGCCCGTATCAATTTTGGCAACGATTTCAGTCAACGTCATGCGGCCCTGACCAAACTCTTTCCCGTTTACGAACACTGCCGGAACGCCCATCACGTTGCGATCGGTGATTTCGTTCTGGAAGGTGCCGCCGTCAATTGCAGTGTGCTTGATGCGCGGGTTCAGTACGCTCATCAGGTTCAGCGCCTGCACCACGTCCGGGCAGTTATGGCAAGAGAGCGAGTAATAGGTTTCGAATTCAAAATCACCGTCAATATGGCGAATCTGCTCCAGTAGAGACTGCGCTTCTTTCGACGGATGACCACCGGTCCATAGCAACGCCAGTACCAGCGAGGTGAACTCGTGGCCCAGCGGGGAGCCTGCAAAACGTGGCCCCTGGTTGGAACCTGGGTTGGTGATCAGGAAAGACGGCTTACGCACCGGCAAGCTGTTATCTTCTTTAAAGGTGACTTTGTCTGACAGTTCTGCGATTTCAGCCAACAGTTCCTTGATTTCTGCCGATTTAGCGCTGTCATCCAGCGTGGCAATTAACTCAACAGGCTTGGTCAATTTCTCAAGGTAAGCCTTGAGTTGAGTTTTCATATTTGTGTCGAGCATGTTTATCTCCTGGGCTTTAAACATCATCATGCAAGCGGCCTCTGCGGCTACCTGGATGCAGCTTGCATCATGGTGCGGGGAAGAAAATCGGGTGCCGCAGCACCCGAAGAATTAGGTGAATTTCCGAAGTATTTCGCGCCGGAGTTGGTAGCGCGAAAGACGAAGGAAATTTAGATTTTACCAACCAGGTCCAGAGACGGAGCCAGAGTTGCTTCACCTTCTTTCCATTTAGCCGGGCAAACTTCACCTGGGTGAGAAGCTACGTACTGTGCTGCTTTGATTTTACGCAGCAGGTCAGACGCGTCACGGCCAATGCCTTCAGCGGTAACTTCGATTGCCTGGATGATACCCTGCGGGTCAACAACGAAGGTCGCACGGTCAGCCAGACCTTCATCTTCACGCATGTTGTCGAAGTTACGGGTCAGGGCGCCAGTCGGGTCGCCGATCATCGCATATTTGATTTTAGCGATGGTTTCAGAGCTGCTGTGCCATGCTTTGTGGGTGAAGTGAGTATCGGTAGATACTGCGTATACGTCTACGCCCAGTTTCTGCAGTTCTTCGTAGTGGTCAGCAACGTCACCCAGTTCGGTCGGGCATACGAAAGTAAAGTCAGCCGGGTAGAAGAAGAAGACGCTCCAGCGGCCTTCGGTATCTTTTTCGGTGATTTCGATGAATTCGCCGTTTTTGAATGCCTGGTTTTTAAAAGGTTTAATTTTGGTGTTAATCAAGGACATCTATACTTCCTCCGTGTTTTCGATGAGATGTAAGGTAACCAATTTTTGCCGATTCGGCTAATGCGTTTCCATTATCAAATCGATAAGTTTTACCTTACAACCTTCGTAAGACAACTTTGTGAACTTTGCACCGCCAGCGGCGATAAAAAGTAAAATGGCCCCCTTTCCAGGTGACCGTGTAATCTGAACTACCCTTTGGTATCTTCAGTGCCTGCCTGCAGGCTGAGGTGTTGCCCTTACAAATGCAACAACGACATGGATTACAACACCCTCATAAACAAAGGGCAATCACCTGATCTAAGCTCTTACCTATGACAGTGATAGGTTATGCCTTTTACTCGACTTTTGCACTGACTGAAAAGGACAAATTAATGTTAAAAAAGATACTTTTACTGGCTCTGCTTCCTGCAATCGCCTTCGCAGAGGAACTTCCTGCTCCAGTAAAAGCGATTGAAAAACAGGGCATTACAATCATCAAAACATTCGATGCCCCCGGAGGAATGAAAGGTTATCTCGGAAAGTATCAGGATATGGGCGTCACCATCTACCTGACTCCAGATGGTAAGCACGCTATCTCTGGTTACATGTACAACGAGAAAGGTGAAAACCTGAGTAACACACTTATCGAAAAAGAAATTTACGCACCAGCCGGACGCGAAATGTGGCAACGGATGGAACAATCCCACTGGCTCCTCGACGGTAAAAAAGATGCGCCGGTCATTGTCTACGTGTTCGCCGATCCGTTCTGCCCATATTGTAAACAGTTCTGGCAGCAGGCGCGCCCGTGGGTAGATTCTGGCAAAGTGCAATTAAGAACATTGTTGGTTGGGGTTATCAAGCCAGAAAGCCCGGCGACAGCAGCGGCAATTCTTGCCTCCAAAGATCCCGCAAAAACCTGGCAAGAATATGAATCCTCTGGTGGCAAGCTTAAGCTAAACGTGCCTGCAAACGTAAGTACAGAACAAATGAAAGTGTTAAGCGCCAACGAGAAACTCATGGACGATCTGGGGGCAAATGTCACACCAGCGATCTATTACATGAGTAAGGAAAATACGCTGCAACAGGCCGTGGGGTTGCCCGATCAGAAAACGCTTAATATCATTATGGGGAATAAATAAAAGATAATTCATGGATGGTTGAAATACATCCCTGCTTTTCAACCATCCTAAAAAAGCATGAATTGCTCGCTCTGCCCTAAGTGGCTATGCTATTTTAGAAAAACTTAATCCTGAGTTAAGCAAAAAAATATAATCAATAAAAATATATACGCAAAAAACATTGATTAAGTGAATATACCATGGAAGAGAAATATAACCGGAGTAGTGTATGGCCAATCTCTACGACTTGAAAAAGTTCGACTTAAACCTTCTTGTCATATTTGAGTGTATTTACCAGCATTTAAGCATTAGCAAAGCTGCTGAATCACTATATATCACCCCATCAGCCGTGAGCCAGTCGTTACAACGCTTACGTGCGCAATTTAATGACCCTTTATTCATTCGCTCAGGAAAAGGTATCGCGCCGACGACAACAGGGTTGAATCTGCATCACCATCTTGAGAAAAACCTCAAAGGCCTTGAACAAACAATTAATATAGTCAATAAGTCCGAACTAAAGAAAAACTTTATTATTTACGGCCCTCAGCTCATTTCTTGCTCTAATAATAGTATGCTGATCCGCTGCCTACGGCAAGATGCCTCTGTCGAGATTGAGTGCCATGATATCCTCATGTCAGCAGAGAATGCTGAAGAACTGTTGGTTCACCGCAAAGCCGATCTGGTGATCACCCAAATGCCAGTGATCAGCCGTTCCGTCATTTGCATGCCATTGCATACAATTCGCAATACTCTAATTTGTAGTAATAAGCATCCGCGAATTACTGACAATAGCACTTATGAACAAATTATGGCAGAAGAGTTCACCCAATTAATATCCAAATCAGCAGGAGTTGATGATATTCAAATGGAAATAGACGAGAAGTTTATGAATCGCAAAATTTCATTTCGTGGTTCCTCTTTGCTGACAATCATTAATAGCATTGCAGTTACAGATTTACTGGGAATAGTCCCCTATGAGCTTTATAATTCCTACCGTGACTTTCTTAATTTAAAAGAGATAAAACTAGAACATCCGTTACCTTCAATAAAGCTTTACATTTCCTATAATAAATCTTCTTTAAATAATTTGGTGTTCTCCCGATTTATTGACCGTCTAAATGAGAGTTTTTGATATATAACTACAGACAGCTACTATAACTTTCATCTATTTATTCACAGCGCGAATGAAAAATAAAACACTCTGCTTTGCAGTGTTTACTTTATAATTAACAGACTTATCTCACTGATCACCCTGTAACGTTCAGAGAGCGTCTTCAGATGTCTATTTATAAAATTCCTCTTCCGCTCAATATTCTGGAAGCTGCACGAGAGCGTATTACCTGGACACTCAACACCCTACCCCGCGTTTGTGTCTCATTTTCTGGCGGCAAAGACTCTGGTTTAATGCTGCATCTGACAGCCGAACTTGCCCGACAAATGGGCAAAAAAATCTGCGTTTTGTTTATCGACTGGGAGGCGCAATTCTCTTGCACCATTAACTATGTTCAGTCCCTGCGCGAGTTGTACACCGATGTCATCGAAGAGTTTTACTGGGTTGCGCTCCCGCTTACGACGCAAAATTCCCTTTCACAATTCCAACCCGAATGGCAGTGCTGGGAACCTGATGTCGAATGGGTGCGTCAGCCCCCGCAAGATGCGATAACCGATCCTGACTTTTTCTGCTTTTACCAGCCTGGCATGACCTTCGAACAATTTGTACGTGAGTTTGCCGAATGGTTTTCACAAAAACGTCCGGCGGCGATGATGATCGGCATCCGTGCGGATGAGTCCTACAACCGTTTTGTCGCCATCGCCAGTTTAAATAAACAACGTTTTGCCGACGATAAACCATGGACTACGGCCGCACCAGGCGGTCATAGCTGGTACATTTACCCCATTTACGACTGGAAAGTGGCTGATATCTGGACCTGGTATGCAAATCATCAAAGTCTCTGCAACCCACTGTATAACCTAATGTATCAGGCAGGCGTTCCTCTGCGTCATATGCGAATTTGCGAACCTTTTGGCCCGGAGCAACGACAAGGATTATGGCTCTATCACGTTATCGAACCGGATCGCTGGGCAGCTATGTGCGCACGAGTCAGCGGGGTAAAAAGTGGCGGCATTTACGCCGGACATGACAATCATTTCTATGGGCATCGGAAAATCCTCAAGCCAGAACATTTAGACTGGCAAGAATATGCATTATTGCTGCTCAATAGCATGCCGGAAAAAACAGCTGAGCATTACCGCAATAAAATCGCCATTTATTTGCACTGGTATCAGAAAAAAGGCATCGAGGTTCCACAAACCCAGCAAGGGGACATTGGCGCGAAAGATATCCCCTCCTGGCGGCGGATATGCAAAGTTTTACTCAATAACGATTACTGGTGTCGAGCATTATCATTTAGTCCTACGAAAGCGAAGAACTATCAGCGTTATAACGAACGGATAAAAGGAAAACGTCAGGAATGGGGGATACTATGCAACAACGATTAACGCAGGATTTAACGCAATTTCTCGCCAGCTTGCCGGAAGATGATCGCATCAAAGCGATTAATGAAATCCGCATGGCGATCCATCAGGTTAGCCCCTTTCGTGAAGAGCCAGTGGATTGCGTTCTGTGGGTTAAAAACAGCCAACTTATGCCTAATGATTACAACCCAAACAACGTGGCACCACCCGAAAAAAAACTGCTGAAAAAATCCATTGAAATAGATGGTTTTACCCAACCCATTGTGGTCACGCATACGGATAAAAATGCCCTGGAAATCGTGGATGGTTTTCACCGCCATGAAATTGGTAAAGGCTCATCATCATTAAAATTACGCTTAAAAGGTTATTTGCCGGTGACCTGTCTGGAAGGTACGCGTAATCAACGCATCGCCGCGACTATTCGTCATAATCGCGCTCGTGGACGCCATCAAATCACCGCCATGTCGGAAATCGTCCGTGAACTTAGCCAGTTGGGATGGGACGATAATAAAATTGGCAAAGAGCTAGGAATGGACAGCGACGAAGTGCTGCGCCTGAAGCAAATTAACGGCCTGCAAGAGTTGTTTGCCGACCGTCAATATTCCCGCGCCTGGACGGTTAAATAGCTAAAGCTGGCGCAGGCGTTCAGCTGCTGCCAGCAACGTCGATTCCTTCTTGGCAAAACAGAGACGAATCAGTTTATGTGGGAAGGGATCGGCGCAAAACACCGACAGCGGAATCGCCGCTACGCCGTGCTCCTGCGTCAGCCACTGGCAAAACTCAACATCATCCAGGGTAGAAACCTCGCTGTAATCCACCAGCAAAAAGTATGTACCTTCACACGGTAAAATCTCCAGCCGGCTTTCATTTAAAGCATTCACCAGAATATCGCGCTTCTGGCGATAAAAGTCCGGTAACGCAAGATAATGCTCAGGTTCTGCACGTAGCATATCAGCAAGCGCCAGCTGTGCCGGGGTATTCACCGAAAAGGTCAGATACTGATGTACCTTGCGAATTTCGGCGCTGATGGGCGCTGGCGCAACACAATAACCCACTTTCCAGCCGGTCATATGATAGGTCTTGCCAAATGAAGAAACCGCCACTGCCCGCTCACGCAGCTGCGGATGCGCCAGCACACTGGCATGGCCCTGTTGTGAAAAGTTGATGTGCTCGTAGACTTCATCGCTAATGACAAAAATCTCGTGCCCGGCGATCGCCTGCCACAAAGCGGCGAAATCAGCCTGCTGCCAGATAGTTGCACTGGGGTTATGCGGAGTGTTGAGGATCACCAGTCTGGTGCGCTCGCTTAATAATGCGGCAAATTCCTGCCAGTCAACGCGAAAATGCGGTGGTTGCAGTGCCATACGCTTCACTATTCCCCCAGAAAGCGCGATGGCGGGGGAGTAACTGTCATAGCTGGGATCAAAACAAATCACTTCATCGCCATTGCGCACCAGTGCGGTAATCGCCGCGTATAACGCTTCCGTCGCCCCTGCCGTTACGGTGATATCGCTATCGGCATCTGGTTGATAGCCATACAAACGTTCCGTTTTCTGAGCAATCGCCTCGCGCAAGGCCTGCACGCCGGTCATGGGCGCGTATTGGTTTGCCCCCTGGGCAACGTGGTACGCCAGCCGCTCCTGTAAATAGCGCGGACCATCAAAATCAGGAAAGCCTTGCGACAGGTTAATCGCCTGGTGTTGCTGCGCCAGCGCGCTCATCTGGGTGAAAATAGTGGTGCCAAGTTGTGGAAGTTTGCTTTGTGGAATCAGAGGGTTATTTGTCATTTTTATTGTACCTGACGAAGTTGCGTGTTGAAGGCACTATAACACGATGCTAGTATTTGGCAATCAAGACGTTTAGATGTCCAAATAAAACAATAAGGACAACACAACATGCCTCACAATCCTATCCGCGTGGTCGTCGGCCCGGCTAACTACTTTTCACATCCAGGAAGTTTCAATCACCTGAACGATTTTTTCACTGATGAACAACTTTCTCGCGCGGTGTGGATCTACGGCAAACGCGCCATTGCTGCGGCGCAAACCAAACTTCCGCCAGCGTTTGAACTGCCAGGGGCAAAGCATATTTTGTTTCGCGGTCATTGCAGCGAAAGCGATGTACAACAACTGGCGGCTAAGTCCGGTGACGACCGCAGCGTGGTGATTGGCGTCGGTGGCGGTGCACTGCTCGACACCGCGAAAGCCCTCGCCCGCCGTCTCGGTCTGCCGTTTGTTGCCGTTCCGACGATCGCCGCCACCTGCGCCGCCTGGACACCGCTCTCCGTCTGGTATAACGATGCCGGACAGGCGCTGCATTATGAGATTTTCGACGACGCCAATTTTATGGTGCTGGTGGAACCGGAGATTATCCTCAATGCACCGCAACAATATCTGCTGGCGGGGATCGGTGACACGCTGGCGAAATGGTATGAAGCGGTGGTGCTGGCTCCGCAACCAGAAACGTTGCCGCTAACCGTGCGACTGGGGATCAATAATGCGCAGGCCATTCGCGACGTATTGTTAAACAGTAGCGAACAGGCGCTGAGCGATCAGCAAAATCAACAGTTAACGCAATCATTTTGCGATGTGGTGGATGCTATTATTGCTGGTGGTGGGATGGTCGGTGGTCTGGGCGATCGTTTTACGCGTGTGGCGGCGGCTCATGCCGTGCATAACGGTCTGACTGTCCTGCCGCAAACCGAGAAATTTCTCCACGGCACCAAAGTCGCTTATGGCATTCTGGTACAAAGCGCCTTGCTGGGTCAGGATGATGTGCTGGCGCAATTAACCGGGGCGTATCAGCGTTTTCATCTGCCGACCACGCTGGCGGAGCTGGAAGTGGATATCAATAATCATGCGGAGATCGACAAAGTGATTACCCACACCCTGCGTCCGGTGGAATCCATTCATTACCTGCCAGTCACGCTGACACCAGATACGTTGCGTGCAGCGTTCGAAAAAGTGGAATCGTTTAAAGCCTGACGTGCAAATTTAGCAGCAGCGCGCGCCGCCTTTTCCACCGTAGCGCGCGTCCTGCCGCTCACGGAAAAACTCTTCGTAGGTCATCGGCGTTTGATCGGGATGGTTAACCCGCATATGTTCGACATAGTTGTCGTAATCAGGCATACCAATCATCAGCTTCGCCGCCTGACCTAAATATTTTCCGGCTTTTGCCAGTGAATCAAACATCTTGGCCTCCGCTAACCATGTTGCTGAAAGAGTGCCGGATGCGGCGTGAACGCCTTATCCGGCCTACAAATGCTATCAACGCGCTCGGTCAGTCCCCTCGCCCCATCGGGGAGAGGGTTAGGGTGAGGAGGAACCCTCGGCACTATGCCAACATTCGCCAACATCCCCCCTCACTCTGACTTTAGTGCGCACCTTTTGCCTGCGCCACGATCTCCTCGACATTTTCCGGCATTGGCTCATACGGCGTTTCTTTCGCCGTTGGCTTCGGATCTTTCAATGCCGCCAGTGCCGTCTTAATCGAGAACAGCGCCAGAACCACCACGACCACCATAAAGAAGATGGTTAACCCGGCATCCAGACGGTTGTTGAACACCAGTTGCGCCAGCTGTGACTCAGTATACTGCGACGGAATATTGCCGCTGTCGATCATTGCCTGGAACTTATTAGCAATGGCCAGGAAGCCGACTTTCGCATCCGGGCTAAACGCTTTCTGCCAGCCTGCGGTCAGGGTACAAATCAGCAGCCAGGCCGTTGGTACCAGCGCCACCCAGGCGTAACGTTGACGTTTCATCTTGAACAACACCACGGCACAGAGCATCAGCGCCATCCCTGCCAGCATCTGGTTGGCAATACCAAACAGCGGCCACAGAGTGTTAATACCGCCCAGCGGATCGACCACGCCCTGATGGAGGAAGTAGCCCCACGCCAGTACGCACAGCGCCGTTGCCAGCAGGTTAGCAGGCAGTGAATCGGTCCGCTTCAGGCCAGGAGACACCACGCCCAGCAGATCCTGCAACATAAAGCGCGCAGCACGCGTACCCGCATCTACCGCCGTCAGAATAAACAGAGCTTCAAACAGAATGGCGAAGTGATACCAGAACGCCACATCCATCATACCACCCAGCGCACCGTGCAGGATGTAAGCCATCCCCACCGCCAACGTCGGCGCACCGCCCGCACGGGAAATGATCGACTGTTCACCCACTTCGCTGGCAATCTGGTTGAGCGTATCTGGTGTAATGCTAAAGCCCCAGCTACTCACCACCTGCGCGGCAGAAGCGACCACATCCGCCGTCCCTGCCGGAGCCAGCACCGCCATTGGGCTGTTCATGGCAAAGTAAACGCCCGGATCGATGATACAGGCGGAAACCAGCGCCATAATCGCCACGAAGGATTCCATTAACATTCCACCGTAGCCGATAAAACAAGCCTGCCCTTCGTTCGCCAGCATCTTCGGCGTGGTGCCGGAAGAGATCAGCGCATGGAAGCCAGACACCGCGCCACAGGCGATGGTGATAAACAGGAACGGGAACAGGTTACCGGTCCATACCGGGCCAGTGCCATCGACAAATTTGGTCAGCGCAGGCATGGTCAGCGTCGGGCGCATAATCAAAATGCCTACCGCCAGACCGACGATCGTCCCGATTTTCAGGAAGGTAGAGAGGTAGTCACGCGGGGCCAGCAGCAACCACACCGGCAGCACCGCCGCCACAAAACCGTAACCCACCAGCATCCAGGTCAGCTGCACGCCGGTAAAGTCAAAGTACGGTGCCCAGGTCGGACTTTCTGCCACCCAGCCGCCAGAGATAATGGCGAAAATCAGGAATACCAGACCGATGACCGACACTTCACCAATACGCCCCGGACGCAGATAGCGCAGGTAGATCCCCATAAACAGCGCCAGCGGAATGGTGAACGCAACGGTATACGTTCCCCACGGGCTATGAGTCAGGGCTTTCACCACGATCATCGCCAGTACTGCAAGGATAATGACCATGATCATAAAGCAGGCCACCAGCGCTATCACCCCGGCGGTTGGCCCCATCTCTTCTTTGACCAGCTCACCCAGCGATCGACCGTCACGGCGCGTAGAAACAAACAGCACCATGAAATCCTGCACCGCACCGGCGAGAACCACCCCGGCGAGCAGCCAGATCATCCCTGGCAGGTAACCCATTTGCGCCGCCAGTACCGGCCCAACCAACGGACCTGCTCCGGCAATGGCCGCAAAATGGTGACCGAACAGCACTTTCTTGTCCGTCGGCACATAGTCCAGCCCGTCGTTATGGCGCACCGCTGGCGTCATACGCGTCGGGTCAACCGCCAGCACATTTTTGGCGATATACAGCCCATAAAAACGGTAAGCGATCAGATAGATACAGACCGACGCCACCACAATCCACAGCGCGTTGATCTGTTCCCCACGATTTAAAGCAATGTATCCCAGAGCAAATGCTCCCATTACAGAGAGCACTGTCCAGACGAGGTATTTCCCTGATTTGTTCATAGTTGTTATCCGTGTGCGTGTCCATAGAGATGTTACATTTTGTTTCTATAACATCTTTGTACGATTTAACAACACGGTAACCATGTAAATCGGAGTTGAAACCAATATTTAACTTAACAATGTTAACTCGATCACTCCGTTAACCGAGTTTTCCTGCAATCTCATTTAATTCTGTCGGGCTCATCCCAAAACTGCCGTACCCAGCCGACAAGTGCAGCAACGCCGCCCCTGTTCATCGAAAACGACGATTTCCCAGCTCTGATTTTGCCGCCCAAGATGCAGCGGCTGGCAGACGCCGCGTACCTTGCCTTCAGACACCGGGCGATGATGGGTGGCGTTAAGTTCCGTACCCACCACACACTGCCCGTCACGGGTCATCATAAATCCGGCCATCGATCCCAGCGTTTCAGCCAGCGCCGCTGACGCGCCGCCATGCAGCAGGCCAAACGGCTGATGAGTACGGGTATCAACCGGCATTTCGGCTTCCAGCACATCATCTCCCAGACGGGTATACACAATTCCCAGATGCGCCACCATTGTGTTATCGCTGGTGGCGTTCAGTTCGTCGAGCGTTAAATGGCGTTTCCAGATCATGCTTATGCCCCCAGCGTTGAGCCGCCATCGACCACAATATCCTGTAGGGTGATATGGCTGGCGAGGTCAGAGGCGAGGAACAAAATCGTGTTGGCGATCTCTTGTGGACGGGCGATTTTCCCCAGCGGAATGCCGAGTTTAAACTGCTCGCCAAAGCCGCGAATACGCTGTTCTTCGGCGTCATCGCTCACCCACAGCGTGCGTTGCATATCGGTGTCGGTGGAGCCAGGCGAAACCACATTACAGCGCACGCCGCTAACCGCCAGTTCCAGCCCGACGCTCAACGCCAGGCTTTTCAGCGCCGCTTTCGATGCGCC
The DNA here is from genome assembly GCF_012584495.1 of Escherichia sp. SCLE84. Classification (NCBI taxonomy): domain Bacteria; kingdom Pseudomonadati; phylum Pseudomonadota; class Gammaproteobacteria; order Enterobacterales; family Enterobacteriaceae; genus Escherichia; species Escherichia sp. SCLE84. The sequence continues at coordinate 1,745,223 of NZ_CP051430.1, forward strand.
ATAAGCACTCATACCAATACGCGGCGTGTGTGCGGCGTCGGACGCCACAGTGACAATCGCCCCGCCCCGCTGACGGCGAAACTGGTTCATGGTTTGCTGAAACAGGTTAAACGCACCGCCGACGTTAACCGCAAAAGTCTGCTGCCAGTCCTCTTTGCTCAGTTGGTCTGTCGCGCCCATGCGTAAAATTCCCGCCGCATTGACCAGCGCGTCCAGTCGCTCCGTTTCAGCTAACAGTCGCTGACACACTTGCGCCACCTGCGCAGCGTCGGCAACATCCATCACTTCGGTCGCAAAGGGATATTGCTCCTGAGTGAACGCTTGATCAAAACCTGTAACTTTCGCTCCCGCCTCAACAAACGCCAGCGCCGTGGCGTAGCCGATACCTTTACCTGCGCCGGTTACCCAGACATTTTTACCGCTGAAATCCATTATTTCACCTCGCGGGAGAGTAGCTTCCACCAGGCGTCGATGGTCGGGTTTTTCGCCAGCATGACAAAATCGATATCACCATGCACTTTGCGCCAGCGCGCCGCCAGCGCCATCATGCGCACCGAATCCAGACCGTAGTCGATCAGGTTGTCGTCATCGAACGGTTCATCGGACTCGTCCAGCAACGGCAGGATCACCTCACGCAGCGCCGCTTTGCTGGCGGGGACAGGTGCTGGCAGCAATTCTTCGGTCATCACCACCCGGCCAGAACGTCCGGCCACATATTTCAGCGACATCAAATGCTCGTCACGGCTGAAATCGGCCAGCGCATCCGCCACCATAAACGGTTTAATATCGCGCATAAATGCGTCGGTTGCGGTAGTCATACAGCCAATGTGGGCATATACCCCGGTAATAATCAGCTGGTTACGTCCACTCTCTTTGAGCATTTGCTCCAGCGGAGAACGATGAAACGCGCTGTAGCGCCACTTCACCAGCACCGTGTCGTCGGCATCTGGCGTCAGGCGATCCACCACCTTTTGCTGTTCCGGCGAACGGGTCAGGCCCGGCCCCCACATATCATTCAACAGCGCCCGATCTTCATCGCTCTGCTCTTTCGGCTGGGCGGTGTAATAAACCGGAATATTGTGCTGTTTGCAGTAGTCGCGCAGCGCAGCAATATTCGCGATCACCTGCTCCATCATCGGGCAGTTCTCGCCCCAGAAGCTGACAAAATAGTCCTGCATATCATGGATTAACAACGCGGCACGTTGCGGTTCAAAGGCCCAGTCAACTTTATTCTTAGGGATATCGTGAGACTCCGGCAGTGCGTAAGCCTGTAATTTTGGAATAGCCATCGTGTTCTCTCCTTCAGGCTGATGCGCGTGACGCCAGCCACTGACGTAATTGTTTTTTATCGACTTTCCCGACCGCCGTCAGCGGAAGTGAATCTACACACTCCACGCGATCCGGTAATTTAAATTCGGCAATACCCTGTTCACGCAGGAAACGACGCACCTGCACCGCGCGCAGCGGCTCTTTTACCACCAGATAAGCGCAGCTTTTTTCGCCCATCAGCTCATCTTCCATGCTCACCAGTGCGGCGTAGATCACCGCCGGGTGGCGCAGCAGCAGGTTTTCGATCTCTTCGGCAGCGATCTTCTCACCGCCACGGTTGATCTGATCTTTCTCGCGCCCCTGCACGGTGATGTACCCCTCTGGATCAATAGAGATCAGATCGCCGGAACAGTAAAAACCGTTGGCATCAAAGGCGCTGGCATTGTGCTGCGGGCTTTTGTAATAGCCACGGAAGGTGTACGGACCGCGGGTCATCAGGCGTCCAACTTCCCCTTGCGGCAGTGGATTTCCTTCGGCATCGGCAACCCACACTTCATCGTCCGGACACATTGGGTAACCCTGGGTATGGATAATTTTCTCCGCGCTATCATCAAGACGGGTGTAGTTCACCAGCCCTTCCGCCATGCCAAACACCTGCTGCAACTGGCAGCCAATCTCAGCGGGAATACGCGCCGCAAGGGTGGCAGAAAGACGTGCGCCGCCGACCTGTAACAGTTTCAGCGAGGCAAGCTGCGCCCGGCTTTCACCTTCGGTCAGCGCCTGCAACCACAGGCTGACTGCCGGTGGCACCAGCGCGGTGACGTTCACCTGATGTTTTTCAATCAATGGGAAGCAAAGCGTGGCGCTGGGATCGGCCGCCAGAACAACCGTTCCTCCGGCAAGAAAGACGCCCAGCGATCCCGGCGAACTCATGGCGTAGTTATGAGCCGCCGGGATCGCGCACAGGTAGCGTGTCTGTTGTGTGAACTGACAAATCTCGACGCTACGACGCACGCTGTAGTAGTAGTCGTTATGAGTGCGCGGGATCAGTTTCGGTGTGCCGGTGGTGCCGCCGGAAAGCTGGAAATAGGCCACTTCATCAGCAGGTGATGGCGTGGCAGTAAAATCCTCAGCCGGATGGTTAATCGCATCCTGCAAGTTATGCTCACCGCTGTCGTTGTGCAGTTGCACCACGCGAATGGAGGAATGTTCTGTGACGAAAGTATTGAGGAAATCATCCCCGCTAAACAGCGCATGTTGGCGATCGGCAATCAGCAATGCGGGTTCAATCTGGCTGGCATAGGCGTTCAGTTCACTACGCTGATGGCTGAACAGCGCCAGCACCGGCGCAACGCCCAGTTTCAGCAGCGCGAAAAAGGTAATATACAATTCAGCGACGTTACCCAGTTGTACCAGCGCGGTTTCACCAGGTTTAATGCCCTGACGGCGTAAACTACACGCGAGGTTATCCGCCGCCTGATTCAGCTCCCGGTAACTCAACTGTCGCTCGCCGTCGATAACCGCGATGCTGTCACTCGCAGCGTGGCGAGTCAGAATGTCGGTCAGCGGCAAATCCTGCCAGTAGCCTTTTTCCCGATAGCGACGGGCAAACTCTTCCGGCCAGCGGGTGAATGGAATGCTCATCCTCGCTCCTTAATGCAATCCAAAAACGTTCAACATGGTAGAAAGTTTGACGCCTGTTTCGCGCCACTCACCCAACGGTGACGACGCAGGCACAATCCCCGCTCCGGCAAACAGACGCACCTGATTTTCCCGCAGCTTCGCGCAGCGGATGGTCACCACCCATTCGCCGTTACCTTCGCTGTCACACCAACCCACAATGCCGCCAAACAGTTCGCGGTCGAATGGCTCCAGTTCAGCAATAACCTGGGTCGCGGCCTGATGCGGGAAACCGCTCAGCGCGGGGGTTGGATGCAGCAGACAGGCCAGAGTCAGTGCGTTTTCTTGCGAATTCGCTTTACCTTCAAAGGGAGTTGCGAGATGCCACAGCGTCGGCGTGGTAATCAATTGTGGAGAGGAGGGAACGTGTAACTCACTACTGCGTTCGCGCAGTACCTCTTTCATCGCCTGAGTCACCAGTTCATGTTCATGGCGATCTTTTTCTGACGCCAGCAGACGATTACCCGCTTCGCGATCGAGCACTTCATCCGGCTGACGACGCGCGGAACCGGCTAACGGAATGGAGCTAAAACGCTCGCCGTCTTTACGTAGCAGCAGTTCCGGGCTGGCCCCCAGCAGGACGCCACCATCAGCCAGCGGGACATGGAAGTTGTAACTAACCGGGTTTTGCGCAATCAACCGTTCCAGCAATACGCCACTATCAATGGCGGCGTCAGTGGTGATATCAATCAATCGTGACAACACCACTTTGTCGACCTGCGGCGTGGCGGTAAGTGCGGCGGCGCGGGCAACCATCTGTTCAAACGTGGTTTGTTCAGGAATTGCCTGGCGTTCCACCACGTTCAGCGACTGGCTGCGGGTAAAACGGCGGGCTGAGGTCTGTTTTTCCTGGCGGGAGAACGACTGCCAGGATTCGGGAATATACAGCGACGAAGGCTGACGTGGATCGAAGGGAATCGCCCCGACCATCACCGGATTTTTGATGCCCTGCGCTTTGGCATCGGCAAACAGCGCGGCGAGTTTTTGCTGGAAGGGACTGTCGGGCGAATCCCCGTTCACAGCCGGTTCATCGAAGCGGGCGAAACATCCTGACGTCGTAAAACTGCGGTACGGCGACATAAAGAAAAAGCGATTGGGCGCAAGTGTTGCCATGGTCTGCTGTACTTCCTCAGCCAGTGACGTATCCATATCATCCTCCACAAAATGATAAAGGCTTTAATAATGATTATCATTTATATTTTCGGTCGCTAACCTAAAAGCAAACGCGCACTATGTCAACTCTTGAGGTAACGCAATCTGCAACTCGGGGTTGCATCTGGTTGTGGTTACAATGAAAATGAGAAGCATTATTGATGGATTCGCATAAGCGCAATGTGATGTCCTGCGCCGTTCTGCCCCCTCTCCCTTCCAGGGTGAGGGCTGGGGTGAGGGTTAATGTTCGCACCAGTGCTGGCTGTTCCCCTCACCCTAACCCTCTCCCCAAAGGGGCGAGGGGACGGATTGTGCGCTTTGTCGAATTTGTCATTACGCCCTTAACCTTATTAATAACAGGAAGCTGATTTGTGAGACTCGCCCCGCTCTACCGCAACGCCCTTCTATTAACAGGACTTTTACTTTCAGGAATAGCCGCAGTTCAGGCCGCTGACTGGCCGCGTCAGATTACTGACAGCCGTGGCACACATACACTGGAAAGCCAGCCGCAGCGTATTGTTTCCACCAGCGTCACCCTGACCGGCTCACTGCTGGCGATTGATGCTCCGGTGATCGCCAGCGGCGCGACCACGCCGAATAACCGCGTCGCGGATGACCAGGGCTTTTTACGCCAGTGGAGCAAGGTGGCGAAAGAACGCAAACTGCAACGGCTCTATATCGGCGAACCGAGCGCCGAAGCCGTTGCCGCGCAAATGCCGGATCTGATTTTAATTAGCGCAACCGGCGGGGATTCGGCGCTGGCACTGTATGATCAGCTTTCCACCATCGCCCCGACATTAATCATCAATTACGACGACAAAAGCTGGCAGTCGCTGTTAACGCAGCTTGGCGAAATTACCGGGCATGAGAAACAAGCGGCAGAGCGGATTGCACAGTTTGATAAGCAACTGGCAGCGGCGAAAGAGCAAATCAAATTACCGCCGCAGCCGGTCACTGCCATTGTCTATACCGCCGCTGCACACAGTGCCAATCTCTGGACGCCGGAATCAGCACAAGGGCAGATGCTGGAACAACTCGGCTTTACGCTGGCGAAGTTGCCCGCAGGGTTAAACGCCAGCCAAAGCCAGGGCAAACGCCATGACATCATTCAGCTTGGTGGGGAAAATCTGGCTGCTGGGTTAAATGGCGAGTCACTATTCCTGTTCGCCGGTGATCAGAAAGATGCCGATGCGATTTATGCCAATCCACTGCTCGCGCACCTGCCCGCAGTACAAAACAAGCAGGTTTATGCGCTGGGAACCGAGACGTTCCGCCTGGATTACTACAGCGCCATGCAAGTGCTGGAACGACTTAAGGCGCTGTTTTAAGCATTAACTGTCAGACGCTGTCACCTGCGGCGGCGTCTGGCGAAAACGTCGCAACTCCACCAGCACCAGCAATAACAACACGCCGATAATCAACAAACCAAAACCGCTCGCGCTTGCGGAAGCAACCGGTGTCATCATCGCGCCCAAACCACCCAGCAGCGCCGCGCCTATGGCATCGCCCGTCACGTTCTGCGCCGTCCACAAACCGTTAATCCGCCCTAACATCGCTTCCGGGGTTTGCGTTTGCAGCATTGTATATTGCAGCAACGAACTAACCGCGCTCAGCCAGCCGAACAGCGCCAGACAAACCACGCCTAAAATCCACATCGGCATCAGGCCAAACAGACCAATGGCGAGGAACGATCCCAGCGTGGAGAGCAGCATCAATAACCCTGGTCGCGCACTATGTGCCAGCTTCCCGCTGGTTAACGCACCAATAGCCGCGCCGAGCGGGATCGCCGCGTAGAGAAAACCAATCTGTGCCGCTGACATCTGCCAGTTGTCAGCCAGCGCCGGATACAGTACCCGCACCGCGCTCGCCATCGTCAATAAACCACCCAGCAGCGCAATCCCGCCCACCAGCGGGCTGGCAAGCAGAAAACGAAATCCTGCCAGTAATGATTTCAACGGATGCTCACGCGGCTGCGGTGGCGGTGGCAACGCCGGAAGGCTTAACAACGGTAGCAAGGTAATAAACGTGCCCGCCGCCGCCAGCCCGTAGTTCCAGGCTACGCCACCGGTCGCTAGCAATAAACCGCCAATCATGGGCGAAATCACCGACCCCAGACGCACGGTCAACATGGTGATCGCCCCGGCCTGCATTAAGTTTTCACGCCCTACCAGTGCTGGTGTCGCCGCCAATAGCGCCGTAACGCCAAGCGATGCGAAAAAACCATCCCATAAACCAAGTAAATAGATTGCCAGCAATGACGGCTCCGGCAGCAGTGCATTAAGGCACAGTCCAATGAAGCCAATGCCACAGGTGCCGCGCGCCAGCAAAATCACTTTTTTGCGCTCATAGCGATCCGCCAGCACACCGCCAACCATCAGGCCAACAAACATCGCGCCGCCGGTCAGCGTCACCGAAAGCCCCACCTGCCAGGTAGAATGCGTCATCATCTGGATCTGCACCGGCACCGCGACGCCGAGCAAACCCAGAGACACAATTGAGATAAAACGAGCGAGGAATACTGCGCGAAACGCCGGGTGCGTTTTCAACAGGCTGAGGTTAAGCAGCCAGGATTGTTTATTCATTACAATGCCTTGCCATCAAATATTTTAAATACCTATTCTTAGGCTGCACATGCTAACATATCCAAATAAGATCGATAACGATAATTAATTTCATTATCATGGAAATTCGTATGTCTGGTTCTGTTGCCGTGACACGCGCCATTGCCGTGCCCGGATTGCTGTTATTACTGATTATCGCGACGGCATTAAGCCTGCTCATTGGGGCAAAATCACTCCCCGCTTCCGTAGTGCTGGAGGCCCTCTCCGGCACCTGCCAGAGCGCCGACTGCACCATCGTGCTCGACGCGCGACTGCCGCGCACCCTTGCCGGTTTACTTGCAGGCGGCGCGCTTGGCCTTGCCGGGGCGTTGATGCAAACCCTCACCCGAAATCCACTTGCCGACCCCGGCTTGCTTGGCGTGAATGCCGGAGCCAGCTTTGCCATTGTGCTGGGTGCGGCGCTGTTTGGTTACTCATCCGCGCAGGAACAACTGGCGATGGCCTTCGCCGGGGCGCTGGTGGCCTCATTGATTGTTGCCTTTACCGGCAGTCAGGGCGGCGGGCAGTTAAGTCCGGTGCGTTTAACCCTGGCGGGCGTGGCGCTGGCGGCGGTGCTGGAAGGACTGACCAGCGGCATCGCCCTGCTTAATCCTGACGTCTACGATCAACTGCGTTTCTGGCAAGCCGGTTCGCTGGATATTCGCAATCTACATACCTTAAAAGTGGTGCTGATCCCGGTTCTGATCGCCGGAGCAACTGCGCTATTACTGAGTCGCGCGCTGAACAGTTTGAGCCTCGGCAGTGACACCGCGACGGCGCTGGGCAGTCGCGTGGCGCGCACACAGTTAATTGGTCTGCTGGCGATTACCGTGCTTTGTGGTAGTGCGACAGCGGTAGTTGGCCCGATTGCCTTTATTGGCCTGATGATGCCGCATATGGCGCGTTGGCTGGTGGGTGCCGATCATCGCTGGTCGCTGCCCGTCACGCTACTCGCCACCCCTGCCCTGCTGCTGTTTGCCGATATCATCGGGCGGGTGATTGTGCCCGGCGAGTTGCGCGTTTCTGTGGTCAGTGCGTTTATTGGTGCACCGGTGCTGATCTTCCTCGTGCGACGTAAAACGCGAGGTGGTGCATGATTTACGTCTCTCGCCGATTACTCATCACCTGTTTGCTGCTTATTTCCGCCTGTGTGGTTGCAGGTATCTGGGGATTACGCAGCGGTGCCGTCACGCTGGAAACCTCGCAGGTATTCGCCGCGCTGATGGGCGATGCGCCGCGCAGTATGACGATGGTGGTCACCGAATGGCGTTTACCACGCGTGCTGATGGCGCTGTTGATTGGCGCGGCACTGGGCGTCAGCGGTGCGATTTTTCAGTCGCTGATGCGTAACCCGCTCGGCAGCCCTGACGTAATGGGCTTTAACACCGGGGCGTGGAGCGGCGTGCTGGTGGCGATGGTGCTGTTTGGTCAGGACCTGACGGCTATCGCGCTGGCAGCAATGGTGGGCGGCATTGTCACTTCTCTGTTGGTCTGGCTGCTCGCCTGGCGTAACGGTATCGACACCTTTCGGTTGATTATTATCGGCATCGGCGTTCGCGCCATGCTGGTGGCCTTTAATACCTGGCTGTTGCTGAAAGCGTCTTTAGAAACGGCGCTAACAGCGGGTTTGTGGAATGCCGGATCGCTCAATGGCCTGACGTGGGCAAAAACTTCGCCTTCCGCACCCATCATTATATTGATGCTCATTGCCGCCGCCTTGCTGGTGCGGCGAATGCGCTTGCTGGAGATGGGCGATGATACCGCCTGCGCGCTGGGCGTCAGCGTCGAGCGTTCGCGTCTGTTAATGATGCTGGTTGCAGTGGTGCTTACCGCTGCGGCAACGGCGCTTGCCGGGCCGATTTCCTTTATTGCTTTAGTCGCGCCGCACATTGCCCGACGCATTAGCGGCACCGCTCGCTGGGGGCTGACCCAGGCGGCGCTGTGCGGAGCGCTGTTACTGCTGGCGGCCGATCTCTGCGCCCAACAACTGTTTATGCCGTATCAACTTCCGGTTGGCGTCGTTACCGTCAGCCTCGGCGGTATTTACCTTATCGTCTTGTTAATTCAGGAGTCTCGCAAAAAATGACCGAATCAGTAGCCCGTTTGCGCGGCGAACAGTTAACCCTGGGATATGGCAAATATACCGTTGCGGAAAATCTGACTGTAGAAATTCCTGATGGTCACTTCACGGCAATTATCGGACCAAATGGCTGTGGTAAATCCACGTTACTGCGTACCTTAAGCCGCCTGATGACGCCTGCTCACGGGCATGTCTGGCTGGATGGCGAGCACATTCAACATTACGCCAGTAAAGAAGTTGCACGCCGGATTGGTCTGTTGGCGCAAAATGCTACCACGCCGGGCGATATCACCGTGCAGGAGCTGGTGGCGCGTGGACGTTATCCGCATCAACCGCTGTTTACCCGCTGGCGCAAAGAGGATGAAGAAGCGGTAACGAAAGCGATGCAGGCCACGGGAATAACTCATCTGGCAGATCAAAGCGTGGATACCCTTTCTGGCGGACAACGCCAGCGAGCGTGGATCGCGATGGTGCTGGCCCAGGAAACGGCAATTATGCTGCTCGACGAACCCACGACCTGGCTGGATATCAGTCATCAGATTGATCTACTGGAACTGTTAAGCGAACTGAACCGCGAGAAAGGCTATACCCTGGCGGCGGTGCTGCACGATCTTAATCAGGCCTGTCGTTACGCCAGCCATTTGATTGCATTGCGGGAAGGGAAAATTGTTGCTCAGGGAGCGCCGAAGGAGATTGTCACTGCTGAACTGATTGAGCGCATTTATGGTCTGCGATGCATGATCATTGACGATCCGGTAGCCGGAACGCCGCTTGTGGTGCCGCTCGGACGAACGGCACCTTCAACCGCAAATAGTTAAACTAAGTGGTCTGCCATCATGGCATCCTGTTTTCTGGATGCCATCGCATAGCGCAATAACACGCTACCACAAGCCACCATCCCGCCGATCAGCGCGGAAAGGATCACAATAATCGCCTTACCCGGACCGTCTTTTTTCACTGGCAATGACGGGCTTAACTGATATTTAAACGGCGTAAAATTCACATCGTTGATATTTGCTTTTGTTAACTGCTCAACAAGATACTGACGATTACGTAATTCACCGTTCAGTTCCGCAACGTCAGTGACCGCTTTTTCAATTTCCAGTTTGCGTTCAATACCGTCTGCGCCGAGAGAAATAGAGAAATCGGGGTCATCTTTAACGGCCTGACCATTACTGTATACGGGCTTTTTAATTCCCGCCGCGTTGGCAATGTCGAGTGAATAATTGAGGCGCTGAATGTTTGCATCAAGTTGATTTTTCGTTTTAATGCGATCCTGAGCCAGTTTTTCTTTTTCAAACTGGGTTTTGATCTCCAGTTTATTACGGACGTTTTCTATCGACTCTTTCACCACCAACGCAGAGATATAATCGATATACCCGCTCAAAACGGTCTGCGCCTCTTTACTGGTTGGCGCGGTAAAACTTAGCGTCCAGGAGGTATACAGTGACGGTTCATCTTTTTTCTTACTGGCATTGTCATCAACCGCTTTCATTTTTTCGCTCAATGCAACAATAGCGCGATGCAAATCCAGTTCATCGATTTTCGCCTCTTTTAATTGGTCCATCACATAAGGTGATGAACGCAGGTACTCTTCCAGCAAGCTAACAGACTGAAACTTCTTGATAAACAGGTTAAATGCACCGCCACGGTCGATATTAACATCGAGATCAAGAACGCGGAGTTTGGTAAAGGTTTTCTCCAGGTCCTGCCACTGAATGGCTTCGGCGGGAGTAATAACGGCTGAGCTGGTCCATTTTTGCGGCAGGATGAAAGAGATCAGTAAACCTGCGCAGGCAAATGCAAAAACGACCGCCATGACCGTTTTTTTGGCCCGCCATAAAACTTCGATTAGATTAAGTAAATCAATTTCATTATTACTGGGCGACGCCAGAGGATACTCAGAAAAATGAGCGTCACTTCCCTGTTTAATATTCAATGATGACATGGGGTATAACCTGAAAATGAGTCCAATAGGGGAAAATCTCCACGGCGCTCACTTTACCAGTTGGTGAGAATTATCCGAAGCTGAAGTTTGTAAATTCCTTCCACTGAATGCAACATTCACTCTATTTAAGAGAAATAACTAGCAAACTTATAAACTAAATAAATGATTAACCCATAATTATTTCCTATAATTATGGGTTAATAGATAATGTTAATTTACCTGTTTAGCGTTGCGCGAATAATCGGCCCAATTTTTTCAAACGCCCCTGGAGAGATAATATCCACATGCGCACAATCCTGACGATAGATATCCAGCTCCGCAATCCACGGCGACCAGGCGCGTTCGGGGCTCATACCTTCCTGAAGCGTGCGTTCAGCAACAAACAGCGTCGCTTTACCATCAAACGGTACGCTATGAGCAGTCGTCAGCAGGCGCACAGCATCAGCGTAGTTGCCTTCAATGGTGGTAAACAACTCCGTTGAAGTACTTCCCTGCTGTGCCGCCAGGAAGGCCTCGCGCTCGCGGTTAATCTCCGCCAGCACTTCCGGGTCCAGACCATTAGCTTCTTTTTCCTGCCAGTTTTGCGTTTCTGGCGGCCAGGTATCCAGCAAGCCAAGAAATGCCACCTGTTCGCCACGGGCACGCAGTCGCGCCGCAATACCCTGCACCAGCGTACCGCCAAGGGAATACCCCAGCAGGTAATAAGGGCCGTGCGGTTGTTGCTCAAGTAACGTTGCCAGATGCGCTTCGCAGACTTCATCCAGGTTTGTCGCTGTCTGCATGGGTCCATGAGGGCGCGGCGACTGAATGCCAATAATCGACCATTGTGGATCGAGATAACGCGAGAGCACGCTAAACTGCCAGGCAAAACCGGATGCCGGATGGAAACAAAACAGCGTCGGGCCATTACCTTCACGCAACGGCAGAATGGTTTCGAATCCCATGCGCCGGGAGCTGTCCTCTTCACCATCAATAATCGTTGCCAGTTTGGCGACGGTTGACGCGACCATCACCTGCCCCGGCGTCACCTGACGAGCAAACTGTCGACTTAACTGCGCTGCCAGTTTCATTGCCAGTAGCGAATGACCGCCCAGCGCAAAGAAATCAGCATCGGCATCCTGCACGTCACAACCCAGCAACGACGCGAATGCCGCGGCGATAATCTTTTCACTGCCCGCTTTCGGTGCACGTCCCGACGCTTGTGTCTTCAGTTCAGGCAACGGTAAGGCTTTGCGATCCAGCTTGCCGTTGGCGCTAAGAGGTAACTGTGGAAGTTGCAGCAGAACCACCGGCACCATATGCGGCGGCAATGTTTCGCGAAGCTGTGCCTGTAATGCGCTGGTATCCAACGGCAGACCTGATTGCGACACCAGATAGCCCACCAACTGACGCGCATCACCACCGGTGGCTGCCGCCAGGTTAATCACACAGGCGTGGGTAACGGCTTGTTTGACATCCGGCAGCGCCTGCATCACGCGATCGATTTCGCCCAGTTCGATACGCTGCCCGCGAATTTTTAGCTGATCGTCACTGCGCCCGAGGTACTCCACCGCGCCGTTATCCAGCCAGCGGGCGACGTCTCCGGTACGATACATCCGTTCACCTGGGGCAAAAGGATCGGCAATAAAACGGCTGGCGGTCAGATCGGGTCGTCCAAGATACCCCTGCGCCAGTTGGATGCCGGTGAGATAGAGATCACCCGCCACACCCGGCGGCACCGGATGCATCATCGCATCAAGAATACGCAGACCCGTATTCCATACCGGATAACCAATCGGCACACTGCTGCCGCGCACCTGTGCCAGTTCCTCGCCAAAAGCCGGATACCAGCTGACATCTACCGCCGCTTCCGTCGGGCCATACAGGTTATGCAACGGCGCGCCGGTTAACTGTTGCCATTCGCGGCATAAATCAGCCGGTAAGGCCTCACCACTACAGAAAACCTGTTTCAACGTCGCGCAATTCTGGCGAGCGGTTTGCGGCGTCAGCGATGCAACAAATGCCGCCAGCATCGACGGCACAAAGTGCGTGGTCGTTACGCCATATTCGGCAAAGAATTGCTGCATAGCGAGCGGGTCACGGTGCGCTTCCGGTTCAGCCATCACCAGTTTTGCCCCTGCGATAAACGGCCAGAAAAACTCCCACACCGAGACATCAAAACTGCACGGCGTTTTTTGGGCAACGACATCTTCGCCTGTAAGCGGGTAGTGATTTTGCATCCATAACAGGCGGTTAACGATAGCCGTCTGCCCGACCATTACCCCTTTCGGCCTGCCGGTGGAGCCAGAGGTAAAGATGATATAAGCCGTGTGGTGCGGTTGTGAAAGTTGCAGCGGCGCACTGCCCTGGGGGGTAAGCGGGGCGTTATAGCAAAGGCTTGTTAAATTGGGAACATCGCTAAAGCGCGGCAGTTGATCGTCGGTGGTAATTAACAGCGACGGACGCGCATCTTCCAGCATCATTTTCAGGCGATCGTCCGGATAGCCGGTATCCAGCGGTAGCCAGGCCGCGCCAGCTTCAACTATTGCATGGAGTGCCAGGGTCAAAAAGACCGAGCGCGGTAGTGCCACCGCCACGCTGTCCCCTGGTTTAACGCCGCGCTCACGCAGCAGATTCGCCAGCGCCACCACCTGCTCGCGCATTTCCCGATAGCTGAACAGGTAACGCGCATCTGCCAGCGCCGGAGCATCCGGTGTTTTTGCCGCTTGTTCTGCCACCAGCGCGCTCAGCGTGGTTTCTGGAATCTCAACCTGAGTGGCGTTGATCTGCGCCAGCTGCGCATACTCACCTGGCAGCATAATATCGACATCGCCGCACAACAGCGCCGGATCCGCGGCGAACTGGGCAATCAGCATTTTCAGGCGTTCAGCATGCTGGATTAACGTTGGCTCATCGTAACGCTGTTTATTGGCGAGGATCTCAATACTCAAATCACCGTGTTCATCCGGGAACAGGGCCAGTTCAAGGTCATTAACCGGACCGGTTGCCAGGGTATGGGTTTGCGTCTGAACACCAGGAATATCCAGTTGGTAATCAAATACCTTGATATTGAGTACCGGACCGAACAGCGGTTCCTCTCCTGCCGCTCGCCCGCTGTCACGGACAATTTGTTCGGCATCGTAACGTTGATGACGACGCATTTTTTTCAGTTGTGCTGCCAGTCGGGTTGCCAGTTCCGGCAGCGTTTCTTGCGCCGCAATGTGAATACCCAACGGTAAAACGTTGAGCACGGGTCCGCTAGCCGTCAGCGCCGCCGAGCCCAGTCGACGCATAAAGATAAATCCGGCGGCATAGTCCATGCGATTGCACAATCGCCCCAGCCACAAGGCTGCCAGCGCAAGGGCTAAATCGGTACGCTGCACACCTGAAAGTTGCGTAGCCAGCTGGCGGAATTCCCCGTCGGTAAATTCCAGTTTCAGGCGCAGAATATCTGCCGAAGCGCTGCGCCCCGCTAAAGGTGCCGGAGAAAGTGACGCGGGCGGCGGCAGTTGACGACGCTGTTCTGCCCAGAATGCCGCATCACGCTGCCAGGCTTCGCTTTCGCGGTATTGCTGGTACTCTTCCACTACATCAGCGAAAGGCGTAAACGGCGAAGCAGGCGTTGGTTCGCCACGCAGCCATGTGCAGTAAATATTGGCGATCTGGCGAGTAATGGCCGGGAAACTGAAGCCATCGACCAGCAAATGGTGATAACGCTGATACCAGTACCAGCGGTTATCCGCAACATGTATCAGCTGATGAAAGACCAGTGGTTTACCGCTATCGACGCGCAAATCTTGTTGCAAATCCGCCAGCATTAATGCCTGCGCAGTACCGTGCGGATCAATATTGGTTCGCAGGTCGATAATTTCTGGCAGTTCGAATATCAGCGCATCATCGACCCACTGCCAGACTTCGCCGTTATCTTCCGTAAAACGCATCCGCAACGTATCTGCTTGCGCTAGTCCGACAACCACCGCGCGGGCCAGTAATGGCGCATCAACATCTCCAGTTAACTCAACGTAATGCGCCACGCTCCAGGCGGAGGGTAAATCCGACAGTTTTTCTGCCATCCAGATGCCGGGCTGTGCGGCGACCAAAGGTAAATGCTGGCTCATTGTGCCTCCTGCAACTGGGTGAAATTGGCCGGTGTCAGAGTACGCCAGTGGACTTCCAGCCACTGCTGGCAGGACGCCTGTGACTGCGGCTGACACACAATGTCCCAGCCTGCCGGTAAGGCGCATTGTTGCGGCCACAGACTGAATTGCCCCTGCGCATTGCGCAAAATGTAAAACGCTCCCTGTGGATCATCGAAGGGATTACTGAATGCCATATTCAACTCCTGTCATGGAAAAGTGGTTGCCAGAGGTCGATTAGCCCCTGCATCAAGCCACCGCGCCAACAAAGCGCATCATGTCCGCCGTCAACCTGACGCCAGAAAATGGATTCTTTTATGGGGTGTAATTGCGCATACAGCGCCTGATTGGCCCGCATAATCATCGGCTCGCGAATACCCGCTTCCAGCACAATGCGCAGACCTTCGGCGCTAACTTCACCAGCTTTAAGCTTTTCAAGTAACACGCCCTCTTGCTGCCCGCCCCGATGCGGCCACCAGTACGATCCTGACTGGCTTAATACACAGCCAAAGCGTTCAGGCCAGTGCAGTCCGGCATACAGCGCGGAAAGTCCACCAAAACTCTGCCCGGCGACCACGGTGCGATCGGCGCGATCGCTAAAAGGGGCAATAGCTTTCACCAGGGGTAATAACTCTTGCTGTACTGCCAGCCAGAAATCCGCATTACACGGCAGTTCGTGAGCGCGGTGCGTAGTGTCGATAGCGTCGATCAACACATACACGGCGGGAGGAAGTTGCTGACGATGGGTCAACGAAGTCAGCACAGGCCAGACAGGCATACTCTGCGCCCAAAATTCGCCATCGAGCAAAACTGCCAGCGGGCGTTCTCCTGCTGTTGCATCGCCAGTGGTAAAAATCCATACACGGCGTGAATTTTTCAACCGTTCACTTTTCCAGATAATTTCTTTGGCAGGCGTTTCTGGCGCTTGCGGACAATCCCATCCCGGTTGCAGAGGCGCTTGCGGCATTTCGAGTGCAGAAACAGCGTGCCCTCGCCCGCCTTTCCAGCTTTGTGGATTCAGCGGATCGGCTATTGCCTGGGGTAATAGTTTTCGCCAGCCTTCACGTAATTCGAGGCGATCGGGGGATGGTGCAGAAAAAATGTCATCGCGTTCGGTGGGAATAAAACAGTAGCTGCCGCGCCAGTTGGCATTGAGTTGTGTCGTCCACTGCCAGACGTTGGTGCCTGCAATTCGCTGCATCGACTGGGGCTGGCTGTTCTGATGGTGATCGGTCACACCAGTGATGTAGACCCATACGCGCTTTATCGTCGAGTATTCTTCAGAACCTTGGGGATCACGCCACCAGAAAGTGACCTCAAACATTTCGTCATTCAGACGCTGCCATTCCGGGCCATGTTTCGACTGCCACCAGCTCTCACTTCCTACTTTTAACGCCGTCACACCATAACCCCATGTTTACTGTGCAATTTTTCATTGATTGCAGAAATATATTGATAATATTATTGATAACTATTTGCATTTGCAATAGCGTAATGGCGCGCCGTGGGAAGCGCGGACATTAATTAACCAACTGCACTGCGTGTCTTTCAGGATCAAAGGTTTTCGCGGTAGCGGGATGCGTCGTGTTGATGACGACCATGCCCGACAGTTGCAATTCGTGGCAAAAATGCAGGAATAAAACAATGAACAAGAAGATTCATTCCCTGGCCTTGTTGGTCAATCTGGGGATTTATGGGGTAGCGCAGGCACAAGAGCCGACCGATACTCCTGTTTCACATGACGATACTATTGTCGTTACCGCCGCCGAGCAGAACTTGCAGGCACCTGGCGTTTCGACCATCACCGCAGATGAAATCCGCAAAAACCCCGTTGCCCGCGATGTGTCGGAGATCATCCGTACCATGCCAGGCGTTAACCTGACCGGTAACTCCACCAGTGGTCAGCGTGGTAATAACCGCCAGATTGATATTCGCGGCATGGGTCCGGAAAACACGCTGATTTTGATTGACGGCAAGCCAGTAAGCAGCCGTAATTCGGTGCGTCAGGGCTGGCGTGGTGAGCGCGATACCCGTGGTGATACCTCCTGGGTGCCACCTGAAATGATTGAACGTATTGAAGTTCTGCGTGGTCCGGCAGCTGCGCGTTATGGCAACGGCGCTGCGGGCGGCGTGGTTAACATCATTACCAAAAAAGGCAGTGGTGAGTGGCACGGCTCCTGGGATGCTTATTTCAATGCGCCAGAACATAAAGAGGAAGGTGCCACCAAACGTACCAACTTCAGCCTGACCGGTCCGCTGGGCGACGAATTCAGCTTCCGCTTGTATGGCAACCTCGACAAAACCCAGGCTGACGCGTGGGATATCAACCAGGGCCATCAGTCCGCGCGTGCCGGAACGTATGCCACGACGTTACCAGCCGGGCGCGAAGGGGTGATCAACAAAGATATTAATGGCGTGGTGCGCTGGGACTTCGCGCCTCTGCAATCACTCGAACTGGAAGCGGGTTACAGCCGCCAGGGTAACCTGTATGCGGGCGATACCCAGAACACCAACTCTGACGCTTACACTCGCTCGAAATATGGCGATGAAACCAACCGCCTGTATCGCCAGAACTACTCGCTGACCTGGAACGGTGGCTGGGATAACGGCGTGACCACCAGCAACTGGGTGCAGTACGAACACACCCGTAACTCGCGTATTCCGGAAGGTCTGGCGGGCGGTACCGAAGGGAAATTTAACGAAAAAGCGACACAGGATTTCGTCGATATCGATCTTGATGACGTGATGCTGCACAGCGAAGTTAACCTGCCGATTGATTTCCTCGTTAACCAGACGCTGACGCTGGGTACGGAGTGGAATCAGCAACGGATGAAGGACTTGAGTTCCAATACCCAGGCGCTGACCGGGGCGAACACCGGCGGCGCTATTGATGGTGTGAGTGCCACCGACCGTAGCCCGTATTCAAAAGCAGAAATTTTCTCGCTGTTTGCCGAAAACAACATGGAGCTGACTGACAGCACCATCGTAACGCCGGGGCTGCGTTTCGATCATCACAGTATTGTCGGCAATAACTGGAGCCCGGCGCTGAACATATCGCAAGGTTTAGGCGATGACTTCACGCTCAAAATGGGCATTGCCCGTGCTTATAAAGCACCGAGCCTGTACCAGACTAACCCGAACTACATTCTCTACAGTAAAGGTCAGGGTTGCTATGCCAGCGCGGGCGGCTGCTATCTGCAAGGTAACGATGACCTGAAAGCAGAAACCAGCATCAACAAAGAGATTGGTCTGGAGTTCAAACGCGACGGCTGGCTGGCGGGCGTCACCTGGTTCCGTAACGATTATCGCAATAAGATTGAAGCGGGCTATGTGGCTGTAGGACAAAACGCAGTCGGCACCGATCTCTATCAGTGGGATAACGTGCCGAAAGCAGTGGTTGAAGGTCTGGAAGGATCGTTAAACGTACCGGTTAGCGAAACGGTGATGTGGACCAATAACATCACTTATATGCTGAAGAGTGAAAACAAAACCACGGGCGACCGTTTGTCGATCATCCCGGAGTATACGTTGAACTCAACGCTGAGCTGGCAGGCACGAGAAGATTTGTCGATGCAAACGACCTTCACCTGGTACGGTAAGCAGCAGCCGAAGAAGTACAACTATAAAGGTCAGCCAGCGGTTGGCCCGGAAACCAAAGAAATCAGTCCTTACAGCATTGTGGGTCTGAGCGCGACCTGGGATGTGACGAAGAATGTCAGTCTGACCGGCGGCGTGGACAACCTGTTCGACAAACGTTTGTGGCGTGCGGGTAATGCCCAGACCACGGGCGATCTGGCAGGGGCCAACTATATCGCGGGTGCCGGGGCGTATACCTATAACGAGCCGGGACGTACGTGGTACATGAGCGTAAACACTCACTTCTGATGCTAACGTCAGATTGTTGACAAAGTGCGCGTCGTTCATGCCGGATGCGGCGTGAACGCCTTATCCGGCCTACAAAAATCTTGCCAATTCAATATATTGCAGGACCATGTAGGCCTGATAAGCGTAGCGCATCAGGCAGTTTAGCGTTTGTCATCAGTCTCTAATATGGTCGACATGAAAACTACGCATACCTCCCTCCCCTTTGCCGGACATACGCTGCATTTTGTTGAGTTCGATCCGGCGAATTTTTGTGAGCAGGATTTACTCTGGCTGCCGCATTACGCGCAACTGCAACACGCTGGACGGAAGCGCAAAGCCGAACATTTAGCCGGGCGGATCGCTGCAATTTATGCGCTGCGGGAATATGGCTATAAATGTGTGCCCGCAATCGGCGAGCTACGCCAACCGGTGTGGCCTGCGGAGGTATACGGCAGTATTAGCCACTGCGGGGCTACGGCATTGGCCGTGGTTTCCCGTCAACCGATTGGCGTTGATATCGAAGAAATTTTTTCTGCGCAAACAGCGACCGAATTGACAGACAACATTATTACACCAGCAGAACACGAGCGACTCGCAGACTGCGGTTTAGCCTTTTCTCTGGCGCTGACACTGGCATTTTCCGCCAAAGAGAGCGCATTTAAGGCAAGTGAGATCCAAACTGATGCAGGTTTTCTGGACTATCAGATAATTAGCTGGAATAAACAGCAGGTCATCATTCATCGTGAGAATGAGATGTTTGCTGTGCACTGGCAGATAAAAGAAAAAATAGTCATAACTCTGTGCCAACACGATTAATTGACAACATCTGGTACGATTCGCCCGCAGCCATCACTGACCGCGGGCGAAAGTGTAAAGCAGGTGCCTTACCACTCTGACCTGACAACCGGATATGCGGGGATTGCTCCCCGCACAACGGCTACTTCTTCGGTTCGTAAGCGAGAACAGCCTTAAACTCAATATTACGTTCCTTTACGGTGAACTCACACAGCGAGTCTCCGACCAGAAGCGTAAATCCCAGTACCGTCAAACACAGCACTATGACTGCCACAAGGGCATATTTCGTCAGCATGTTTATATTGCCTCCATGCGAAGAAGGGACTACCATCCGAGTTGTTGAGGCTCGGAGTGGCAGCCCCAGGATTGATAGAAATATCTCCTGGGGCTTCATCTTTCCAGACCTCAGAGTTAACCTGAAACCGGAAAGCTTCAGGCACCCGCCGTTATCTTACCCTTCCTCAACAAAATAGCTGTTTATTTATACAGTGAATCCTGTTTCGGACTTCTGTCGGCAAAACTCATCATTGCTCTTAAAACGAAATCGCCCGCAGCCATCACTGACCGCGGGCGAAAGTGTAAAGCAGGTGCCTTACCATCCTGACCTGACAACCGGATATGCGGGGATTGCTCCCCGCACAACGGCTACTTCTTCGGTTCGTAAGCGAGAACAACCTTAAACTCAATATTACGTTCCTTTACGGTGAACTCACACAGCGAATCCCCGACCAGAAGCGTAAATCCCAGCACCGTTAAACACAGCACTATGACTGCCGCAAGGGCATATTTCGTCAGCATGTTTATATTGCCTCCATGCGAAGAAGGGACTACCATCCAAATTGTTCAGGTTTGGGTAGGTAGCCCCAGGGTTGATAGAAATATCGTCCTGGGGCTTCATCTTTCCAGACCTCAGAGTAAACCTGAAACCGGAAAGCTTCAGGCACCCGCAGTTATCTTACCCTTGCTTAGCAAAATAGCTGTTTATTTATACAGTAAGTCCTGTTTCGGACTTCTCACTCCCCATTTGATCAACTGAAGCTGAACCCGTTTTTTTCTGCATGCCTCAATCGTCAAAATTCTTCGCCACCAGCCAGCCGTGCCATAACTTGTCACATTGCAAAAGTAGCCAAATTGCTTCAGTCACCATCACCAAAAAAAGAAACATTCCAGAACTTCCGCATCTCGCCCAGCCGCTCCGACTTCTATACTGAATAGAAAACGCCAACTTAAGAGAAACCTATGCCATTACCCGATTTTCATGTTTCTGAACCTTTTACCCTCGGTATTGAACTGGAAATGCAGGTGGTTAATCCGCCGGGCTATGACTTAAGCCAGGACTCTTCAATGCTGATTGACGCGGTTAAAAATGAGATCACGGCCGGAGAGGTAAAGCACGATATCACCGAAAGTATGCTGGAGCTGGCGACGGATGTTTGCCGTGATATCAACCAGGCTGCCGGGCAGTTTTCAGCGATGCAGAAAGTCGTATTGCAGGCAGCCGCAGACCATCATCTGGAAATTTGCGGCGGTGGCACGCACCCGTTTCAGAAATGGCAGCGTCAGGAGGTATGCGACAACGAACGCTATCAACGAACGCTGGAAAACTTTGGCTATCTCATCCAGCAGGCGACCGTTTTTGGTCAGCATGTCCATGTTGGCTGCGCCAGTGGCGATGACGCCATTTATTTGCTGCACGGCCTGTCACGGTTTGTGCCGCACTTCATCGCCCTTTCCGCCGCGTCGCCGTATATGCAGGGAACGGATACGCGTTTTGCCTCCTCACGACCGAATATTTTTTCCGCCTTTCCCGATAATGGCCCGATGCCGTGGGTCAGTAACTGGCAACAATTTGAAGCCCTGTTTCGCTGCCTGAGTTACACCACGATGATCGACAGCATTAAAGATCTGCACTGGGATATTCGCCCCAGTCCTCATTTTGGCACGGTGGAGGTTCGGGTGATGGATACCCCGTTAACCCTTAGCCACGCGGTAAATATGGCGGGATTAATTCAGGCCACCGCCCACTGGTTACTGACGGAACGCCCGTTTAAACATCAGGAGAAAGATTACCTGCTGTATAAATTCAACCGTTTCCAGGCCTGCCGCTATGGGCTGGAAGGCGTCATTACCGATCCGCACACTGGCGATCGTCGACCGCTAACGGAAGATACCTTGCGATTGCTGGAAAAAATCGCCCCTTCCGCACATAAAATGGGTGCATCGAGCGCGATTGAGGCCCTGCATCGCCAGGTCGTCAGCGGTCTGAATGAAGCGCAGCTGATGCGCGATTTCGTCGCCGATGGTGGCTCGCTGATTGGGCTGGTGAAAAAGCATTGTGAGATCTGGGCTGGTGACTAAGTAGGGAATTGCCTTACAGAAGAATATCCCTGACAATGGTGTTTTAACTTACATTTAACAATGTTATGAAACACCCTTTAGAAACCTTGACTACCGCAGCAGGCATTTTGCTGATGGCTTTCCTCTCTTGCCTGCTGCTGCCCGCCCCCGCACTGGGGCTGACGCTGGCACAAAAACTGGTGACCATGTTCCATCTGATGGATCTTAGCCAGCTTTACACTTTATTGTTTTGTCTGTGGTTTTTAGTGCTGGGCGCTATTGAGTATTTTGTTCTGCGCTTTATCTGGCGACGCTGGTTCTCGCTGGCGGATTAAACGTCGATTATCGCCGTACTTCGCGGCATACTTTGCTTATTCTCCTTCGCCTAAAGGAACGTTTATGGATAAGCAATCACTGCACGAAACGGCGAAACGCCTGGCCCTTGAGTTACCCTTTGTCGAGCTTTGCTGGCCTTTTGGCCCGGAGTTCGATGTTTTTAAAATTGGCGGCAAAATTTTTATGCTGTCGTCGGAGCTGCGCGGCGTCCCCTTTATCAATCTGAAGTCCGATCCACAAAAATCCCTGTTAAATCAGCAGATATACCCGAGCATTAAGCCAGGGTATCACATGAATAAAAAGCACTGGATTTCGGTGTATCCCGGCGAGGAAATCTCCGAAGCGTTACTTCGCGATCTGATCAACGATTCGTGGAATCTGGTGGTTGATGGTCTGGCTAAACGCGATCAAAAAAGAGTGCGTCCAGGCTAAAGCGGAAATCTATAGCGCATTTTTCTCGCTTACCATTTCTCGTTGAACCTTGTAATCTGCTGGCACGCAAAATTACTTTCACATGGAGTCTTTATGGATATCATTTCTGTCGCCTTAAAGCGTCATTCCACTAAGGCATTTGATGCCAGTAAAAAACTTACCCCGGAACAGGCCGAGCAGATCAAAACTCTCCTGCAATACAGCCCATCCAGCACCAACTCCCAGCCGTGGCATTTTATTGTTGCCAGCACGGAAGAAGGTAAAGCGCGTGTTGCCAAATCCGCTGCCGGTAATTATGTGTTCAACGAACGTAAAATACTTGATGCCTCGCACGTCGTGGTGTTCTGTGCAAAAACCGCGATGGACGATGCCTGGCTGAAGCTGGTTGTTGACCAGGAAGATGCTGATGGCCGCTTTGCCACGCCGGAAGCGAAAGCCGCGAACGATAAAGGTCGCAAGTTCTTCGCTGATATGCACCGTAAAGATCTGCATGATGATGCAGAGTGGATGGCAAAACAGGTTTATCTCAACGTCGGTAACTTCCTGCTCGGCGTGGCGGCGCTGGGTCTGGACGCGGTACCCATCGAAGGTTTTGACGCCGCCATCCTCGATGCAGAATTTGGTCTGAAAGAGAAAGGCTACACCAGTCTGGTGGTTGTTCCGGTAGGTCATCACAGCGTTGAAGATTTTAACGCTACGCTGCCGAAATCTCGTCTGCCGCAAAACATAACCTTAACCGAAGTGTAATTCTCTCTTGCCGGGCATCTGCCCGGCTATTTCCCCTCAGATTCTCCTGATTTGCATAACCCTGTTTCAGCCGTCATCATAGGCTGCTGTTGTATAAAGGAGACGTTATGCAGGATTTAATATCCCAGGTTGAAGATTTAGCGGGTATTGAGATCGATCACACCACCTCGATGGTGATGATTTTCGGTATTATTTTTCTGACCGCCGTCGTGGTGCATATTATTTTGCATTGGGTGGTACTGCGGACCTTCGAAAAACGTGCCATCGCCAGTTCACGGCTTTGGTTGCAAATCATTACCCAGAATAAACTCTTCCACCGTTTAGCTTTTACCCTGCAGGGGATTATCGTCAATATTCAGGCGGTATTCTGGCTGCAAAAAGGCACCGAAGCGGCAGATATTCTGACTACCTGCGCGCAGTTGTGGATCATGATGTATGCGCTGCTTTCAGTCTTCTCGTTGCTGGATGTTATTTTGAATCTGGCGCAGAAATTCCCGGCGGCATCTCAGTTACCGCTGAAAGGGATATTTCAGGGGATTAAACTGATCGGCGCAATCCTGGTCGGCATTTTGATGATCTCGCTGCTGATTGGTCAGTCACCAGCGATTCTGATCAGCGGTCTTGGTGCAATGGCTGCCGTGCTGATGTTGGTTTTTAAAGATCCGATTCTTGGTCTGGTGGCAGGTATTCAGCTTTCCGCGAACGATATGCTGAAACTGGGCGACTGGCTGGAGATGCCGAAATACGGCGCGGATGGCGCGGTGATCGATATTGGGTTAACCACCGTCAAAGTGCGTAACTGGGACAATACCATTACCACTATTCCCACCTGGTCTCTGGTTTCTGACTCCTTTAAAAACTGGAGCGGGATGTCAGCATCTGGCGGGCGACGTATTAAGCGCAGTATCAGTATTGATGTCACCAGTATTCGTTTTCTTGATGAAGACGAAATGCAACGTCTGAATAAAGCGCACTTGTTAAAACCTTATTTAACCAGCCGCCATCAGGAAATTAATGAGTGGAATCGCCAGCAAGGTTCTACGGAGTCGATATTAAACCTGCGCCGAATGACCAATATTGGAACCTTTCGTGCCTATCTGAACGAATATCTGCGTAACCATCCGCGGATTCGTAAAGATATGACCTTAATGGTACGCCAACTGGCTCCAGGTGATAACGGTTTACCGCTCGAGATCTACGCGTTTACTAACACCGTGGTGTGGCTGGAATATGAAAGCATTCAGGCTGATATATTCGATCACATATTTGCGATTGTCGAAGAGTTTGGTCTGCGACTTCATCAGTCGCCAACCGGCAATGATATTCGCTCTCTGGCGGGTGCATTTAAGCAGTAATTAAAAAAACCGCTCTCATCGAATGGATGAGAGCGGACATCGTTTTGTCGGATGTAGCGTGAATGCCTTATTTCCGACGCAGCGTTTTAAATGCCACAAACAGGAATACAATCCACACCGGCAGCAGGATCGCTGACAAGCGCATATCATCCATCGTGCACATCAGCAGCAAAATCATGCCGAGGAAGGCAATGCAAAGATAGTTGCCGAACGGATAGAGCAGCGCCTTAAACTGTGTTTCACGCCCCTGACGTCGCATCGCTGCACGAAAACGCAGATGCGCCAGACAGATCATAATCCAGTTCAACAGCAGCGTTGCTACCACCAGCGCCATCAGCAGACCAAACGCTTTTTGCGGCAGCAGATAGTTGATTAATACCACCAGCGAAGTGATCGCTCCGGAAAGCATCAGCGAGTTAATCGGCACACCGCGACGGCTGACGCGAGTCAAAAACTTCGGCGCATTACCCTGCACAGAAAGGCCAAACAGCATGCGGCTGTTAGAGTAAACCCCGCTGTTATACACTGACAGCGATGCTACCAGAATGACGAAGTTCAGCGCAGAAGCTACCACGTTGCTGTCGAGATTATGGAAAATCATCACAAACGGGCTACTGTTGGATTTCACTTCCACCCACGGATAGAGCGCCAGTAAAACCACCAGTGAACCGATGTAAAACAGCAGGATGCGATACACCACCTGATTTACCGCTTTTGGAATGCTTTTTTCCGGATCGCGCGCTTCAGCGGCAGTAATCCCAATCAGCTCCAGACCGCCGAAGGAGAACATAATTACCGCCAGCGACAAAATCAGCCCATTCCAGCCGGTGGCAAAGAAACCACCGTAGCGCCAGAGGTTGTCGATACTGGCTTTCTCGCCGCCGTGACCAGAAAACAGCAGCCACAGGCCAAAGCCGATCATACCGATGATCGCCAGCACTTTAATCAGCGCAAACCAGAACTCGGTTTCACCATATAAGCGCACGTTCACCAGGTTAACGGCGTTGATGATAATAAAGAAGGCGGCAGCCCAAATCCACGTTGGAACATCCGGGAACCAGTACTGCATATAGATGCCCGCAGCGGTCAGCTCTGCCATTCCCACCAGCACGAACATTACCCAGTAGTTCCAGCCAGAGAGGAAGCCCGCAAACGGTCCCCAGTATTTATAGGCAAAGTGGGCAAATGAACCGGATACCGGCTCTTCGACCACCATCTCGCCAAGCTGGCGCATAATCAGGAAAGCGATGATCCCGGCGACGCCGTAGCCCAGCAATACAGCCGGACCCGCCATCTGAATCGCCGGACCAATGCCAAGAAACAGACCAGTACCAATTGCGCCACCCAGCGCAATCAGTTGAATATGACGGTTATGTAATCCGCGATGAAGCGTCGGCTCTTGATTCGACGCAGTATCTTCCGATACGGTTGACGCGTTTTTCACGCCTTTCCCCTGTGTGTCTTTTTTGTTGAGGGGCACCTTTTAACATTTAGTGCCCATCGTCGCAAGACACAATCCACACGGTTAAACGGGGTATCCTGCTTTTATTTCCGTACCCGATGTCGGTGCAGCCACATCAGCTTATACGCCGCCGGGATAATAAACAGCGACAGCAAAGGTGCGGTGATCATGCCGCCAATCATCGGTGCGGCAATCCGGCTCATCACCTCTGAACCAGCCCCCGTTCCCCACAGAATCGGCAGCAGACCGGCGATAATCACCGCCACCGTCATCGCTTTCGGGCGCACGCGCAGTACCGCGCCGTGATACAACGCCTCATCCAGCTTCTGCTCACTGAATGTTTGCGGATTATTCAACGACGGCTCGGCCTCTATGGCGTGACGTAAATACATCAGCATCACCACGCCAAATTCGGCGGCGACCCCGGCAAGGGCAATAAAGCCAGTACCCGTCGCCACAGAAAGATGAAAGCCCATCCACCACAGCAACCAGATGCCGCCCACCAGCGCAAACGGTACGCTGCTGATAATCAGCAACGCTTCGCCCACCCGACGGAATGCCAGATACAACAGCACGAAGATAATCATCAACGTCATCGGCACCATGAGTTTAAGCTTATGGTTGGCGCGCTCCAGTAGCTCGAACTGCCCGGAGAATGCCACGCTGGTGCCCGGTTTTAACTGCACTTTTTCAGCTATCGCTTTTTGCAAATCGTGAACCACCGACACCATGTCACGATCGCGGGCATCGATATAAATCCAGCTCGTCGGGCGCGCATTCTCGGTTTTCAGCATTGACGGTCCGGTAGAGACTTTAATGTCGGCCACGTCTGCCAGGGTGATTTGCTGCTTCATCGGCGTCAGAATCGGCAGCTGGCACAGTGCCTGCGGACTATCGCGCCAGCTTTGCGGATAACGCAGATTAATTGGATAACGGGCAATTCCTTCCACCGTTTCGCCAACCATCGCCCCGCCCACCGTAGAAGTCACAAACAACTGCACATCCGCCACCGTCATACCGTAACGCGCGGCTTTTTCACGGTTAATCTCAACGTTGATATAGCGCCCACCTTCCAGACGCTCGGCAAGCGCAGAAGCCACGCCTGGTACCGTTCGTGCCACCTCTTCAATTTGCTCCGCCATCGCGTCGATATCCGCCAGCACAGTGCCGGAAACTTTAATTCCGATGGGGCTTTTAATGCCAGTCGAGAGCATATCGATACGGTTACGAATTGGCGGCACCCACAGATTCGCCAGCCCCGGCAGACGCACGGTGTTATCCAGTTCCTCAATGATTTTGTCCATCGTCATGCCTGGCCGCCACTGCTCCTGCGGCTTAAGCTGGATGGTCGTTTCTACCATCTCCAGCGGAGCAGAATCGGTGGCGGTTTCCGCTTTCCCGGTTTTCCCAAATACCCGCGCCACTTCAGGTACGCTCATAATTAGCTTGTCGGTTTTTTGCAACATACTCGCCGCCTCTGCTGCGGAAATCCCCGGCAGCGTCGATGGCATATACAACAAGTCGCCTTCATTGATCTGCGGTAAAAATTCCCCGCCAACTTTATTGAGCGGCCAGAGAACCGTCAGCACCGAAAGCGCCGCCACCAGCAGCGTGGTTTTCGGCCAGTGCAGTACTTTCAGCAACAGCGGATGATAAACACGAATCAAAAAGCGATTGAGCGGGTTACTGCTTTCCGGCGGAATTTTGCCACGGATCCAGTACCCCATCAGGATAGGGATCACTACGATCGCCAGCAGCGCCGCGCCCGCCATCGCATAGGTTTTAGTGAACGCCAACGGGCCAAACAGACGCCCTTCCTGCCCTTCCAGGGTGAAGATCGGGATAAACGACAACGTGATAATCAGCAGACTGATAAATAGCGCCGGACCCACTTCAACAGATGCATCGGTGATCACCTGCCAGCGCGTTTTATTATCCAGCGTGGCGTCAGGATGCTGGTGCTGCCACTCTTCCAGCCGTTTATGTGCATTTTCGATCATGACGATAGCGGCATCGACCATCGCCCCGACGGCAATCGCAATGCCGCCCAACGACATAATATTGGCATTCAGTCCCTGGAAGTGCATGACAATAAAAGCAATACACAACCCCAGCGGCAACGAAATAATCGCCACCAGCGCCGAGCGCACATGCCAGAGAAACAGCGCACAGACTACCGCCACCACAATAAACTCTTCCAGCAACTTGCCGCTGAGGTTGTCGATGGCGCGGTCAATGAGCTGGCTGCGATCGTATGTTGTAACTATCTCCACGCCTTCCGGCAGACTACTTTTCAGCGTTTCCAGTTTGTCCTTCACGGCGGCGATCACTTCTCGGGCGTTTTTGCCGGATCGCAGGATCACCACCCCGCCCGCCACTTCACCTTCGCCATTCAGTTCGGCAATGCCCCGGCGCATCTCCGGGCCAATCTGGACCTTCGCAACATCACGCAGATAAACGGGCACGCCATTTTCACTGGCTTTTAAAACGATGTGATTAAAGTCGTCGAGCGTTTGCAGATAGCCGCTGGCGCGCACCATATATTCCGCTTCCGCCAGTTCGATCGACGAACCGCCCGCTTCCTGGTTTGAAGCATCCAGCGCGCTTTTTACTTCGGCGAGACTGATGCCATACTGCGCCAGGCGCTGGGGATCGATAACCACCTGATACTCTTTCACCACACCGCCCACCGACGCCACTTCCGCAACGTCAGGGATGGTTTTCAGCTCATATTTGAGAAACCAGTCCTGCAATGAGCGTAAATCGGCCAGATCGTGCTTACCGCTGCGATCCACCAGTGCATATTCATAGATCCAGCCAACACCCGTGGCATCTGGTCCCAGCTCGGCGCTGACTCCCGCAGGCAGCTTACCCTGTACCTGGTTGAGGTACTCCAGCACCCGCGAACGCGCCCAGTACGGATCGGTGCCATCTTCGAAAATGACATACACATAAGAGTCGCCAAACTGTGAGAAACCGCGCACAGTCTTCGCGCCAGGCACCGACAACATGGTGGTGGTTAGCGGATAAGTCACCTGATTTTCAACGATTTGTGGTGCCTGACCGGGATAGCTGGTTTTAATAATAACCTGCACATCGGAGAGATCCGGCAGCGCATCCACTGGCGTATTAATGATGGTCCAGGTGCCCCAGATGCTCAGAAACAACGCGCCCATCAGCACCAAAAAACGGTTCGCCACCGAGCGACGAATAATCCATTCAATCATTGGTTATTCCCTCAATGCGCATGGGTAGCACTTTCAGAGCGCATCCGCTCCAGTGCGCCAGAAATATTGGCTTCGGAATCAATCAGGAACAGGCCGCTGGAAACCACCTTTTCACCTTCCGCCAGACCAGAGCGTAATGCGGTGACGCCTTGCGATGCCTGGAAAACAGCAACGCGTTTCGGTACAAAGCGCCCGTCGGCATCAACGGTAATCACCCGCTGTTCGCTGCCGGTATCAATCAGCGCTTGTGACGGAATGAGCAGCATCGGTTCGCTGGCGGTGTTGAGTTGCAACCAGGCGTTCATGCCCGGTTTTAGCGCCTCGTCGGCGTTGTCGACTTCCAGACGCAGCTGCAGCGTGCGGGTCGCGGCATCCACGCCAGGTAGCAGCGTCCATTTGCGGATGGTGAGTGTTTTATCCGGTCGCGCCGGAACGGTGAGGGTAAACTGCGAGGCATCTTTCACCAGCCAGGCGATGGACTCCGGGATCGCAGCAGTGACCCACACCGGGTCCATACCCTGAATTTTCGCGACCACGTTATCTTTGGCGATATTCATTCCCGCGCGCAGATCAAACGCGGTGATCACGCCATCAATGGGCGCTTTGAGCGTAAAGCGAGTCTGGATTTTTTGCGTGGCGATCAGGCGGCGAATATCCGCCTCCGGCATTCCCGCCAGTCGCAGCCGCTCAAGAATGCCTTCAGTCTGGGTCGCCGTACCGCCGGTTTCGCGCAGCAGTAAATACTCAGTCTGCGCTTCCACCCAGTCAGGAATGGTCAGGTCGAGAAGCGGTGTGCCCTTTTGTACTTTATCGCCCACGGTAAGCGGATACACCTTGTCGATAAACCCGGCAGCGCGAGCCTGCACAATGGCATACTGATACTCGTTGTAACTGACATTCGCCGGGAAACTCTGGGCAAAAGTCAGCGGTCCGCGCGTGACGGTAGCCGTTTTCACCCCCAGATTCTGCGTCTGAGTCGGGTCAATGCGCACACCAGACGCAGAACTCTCTTCATCGGCATATTTCGGCACCAGATCCATATCCATAAACGGCGATTTACCTGGTTTATCGAACCGCGTATTGGGATACATCGGGTCGTACCAGAATAAGATTTTACGTTCTGCGGTCGACGTTTTTTCTGCAGGCGGTTCCGCCTTTGCAACCCAGGTAAAACCTGCCGCAGAAATAATACCGCCCGCGATCATGCTGCCGATAATAAGCGCGATTTTTTTCATCTCATTAAACCTGGGTTACTGGCTGACTTTAATATCCTGTAATAAAGAAAGGTTGCCCTGCTGGACAAAATTAAACGCCACTTTGTCGCCAGTTTTAATTTCACTCATTTTCGTCTGCGGAGTGATGGTAAAGCGCATGGTCATCTCCGGCCAGTTCACGGCAGCAATCGGATCGTGATGGATGGTGATTTTTTTGCTTTCCAGATCAATACCCTTTACCACGCCAGTGGCGCTAATAACCTGCGGTTGTACTTCGCTCATGGTTTCATGATGATGTTCGTTAGCCTGGGCATTAAAGCCAATAACGGTAAACAGACTGAACATTGCGACTTGCAGTGCTTTTTTCATTTATTCTCTCCTGGAGTTAAAAGTCATACTCTAAATAATTCGAGTTGCAGGAAGGCGACAAGCGAGTGAATCCCCAGGAGCTTACATAAGTAAGTGACTGGGGTGAGCGAACGCAGACGCAGCACATGCAACTTGAAGTATGACGAGTATATTGCTGTCAACCGCCACCTAAGGCGGTATACAAAGAAATTTCGTTAACCTGACGGGCATAATTCAGATCAAGTAAAGTTTGTCGGGTTGCAAATAAAGAACGCTCGGCATCCAGCACTTCCAGATAACTTACTGCGCCGTGCTGATATAATGCCCGCGCCCGTTGCAAAGTAATTTGCAGCGATGCCAGATAACGCTGCTGGGCGCTAATTTGATCGTTCAGGCTTTGACGTAATGCCAGCGCATCTGCCACTTCTTTAAAGGCGTTCTGGATTTTCTGTTCATAATTCACCACCGACTGCTGCTGGCGAATTTCGGCGATATCCAGATTGGCCTGGTTGCGTCCGGCATTAAAAATGGGGATCTCAATTTTGGGTATAAAATTCCACATCCCGCTGCTGGCGTTAAATAATGACGATAGATCGCTACTGGCGGTCGATATTCCGCTGGTCAGGCTTATAGACGGAAAAAATGCCGCGCGTGCAGCGCCAATATTGGCATTAGCCGCCATTAACGCGTGTTCAGCTTCCATAATATCCGGGCGCTGCAATAAGATTTGCGACGACAATCCCGCCGGTAATTTAACGCTTTGCAGGCTGTCGCTGTTTACTGTCTGCGCTTGCGGCAGCTTGCCGTAGCTTCCCAGCAACAGTTGCAATGCATTATTCGCCTGCGCCAGTTCCCCCTGACGTTTAGCGATGTCGCTGCGGGTACTTTCTATCACCCCGCGAGCCTGTTCCAGCGCCAGAACATTACTGCTACCTGTCAACAGTTGTTTTTCGACAAACGCATATGACTGCTGATAATTACGCAGCGTTTCTTCGGCTATTTGCAATTGCGCATACGCCAGTTGCTGATTGAAATAGCTTTGCGCGACATTAGAAACCAGCAGAATATGCACCGCGCGCTGAGCTTCCTCAGTGGCTAAATAATTTTGTCGCTCGGCTTCGCTCATGTTCTTTAAGCGACCGAAAAAATCGAGGTCAAAGCTGGCGTTAAGGCCGGTCGAAAACTCCCGTGTCGTGGCGGTATTCCCTTTAAGATTACCGCTCCAGCTGCCGCTGCCCTCGCCATTGAGCTGTGGGTAGCGGTCGGCATCGGTCAGACGATATTGCGCCCGTGCCTCCTGCACTTTCAGCGTCGCCATGCGCAAATCCCGATTATTCACCAGCGCCTCGCTAATCAGCGTCTTCACCTGATTATCAACAAAAAAGGTGCGCCAGCCCGCGTTCTGATATTTATCTGCTGCGTTAACCAGGCCGTTCTGGCTGAGTGAGAACTGCTGCGGCACGGGCATTGCCGGACGCTGATAATCCGGTGCCAGTGAACAACCGGTTAGCGCAAGGACCACACAAAATGGCAGAAGTTTACAAGGAGACATAGGCTCATAATTTCTGGTGATTTTATGCCGCCAACTTTACTCGCCAGGCTCTGATTTTCCGGTGACAGAAAAATGACAAAATTGTCATTTTGCCAATAAGCGATTGCCATCTGATCCCGCTACTCTAGAATTGCCCGGGCAACATGCGGAGGAAATATGAAACTGTTGATTGTCGAAGATGAAAAGAAAACCGGAGAATACTTGACCAAAGGGTTAACCGAAGCCGGTTTTGTGGTCGATTTGGCCGACAACGGGTTGAATGGCTACCATCTGGCGATGACCGGTGATTATGATCTGATAATCCTCGATATTATGCTGCCGGACGTGAACGGCTGGGATATCGTGCGCATGTTGCGTTCCGCCAATAAAGGGATGCCGATTCTGTTGCTTACCGCGCTTGGCACCATTGAACATCGCGTCAAGGGGCTGGAGTTGGGGGCGGATGACTATCTGGTGAAGCCGTTCGCTTTTGCTGAACTGCTGGCGCGGGTGCGCACTCTCCTGCGGCGCGGGGCGGCGGTGATTATCGAAAGTCAGTTTCAGGTTGCCGATCTGATGGTCGATCTCGTCAGCCGCAAAGTCACCCGCAGCGGCACGCGCATCACTCTGACCAGTAAAGAGTTTACTCTGCTGGAGTTTTTCCTCCGCCATCAGGGCGAAGTGCTGCCCCGCTCGCTTATCGCCTCGCAGGTGTGGGACATGAATTTCGACAGCGACACTAACGCCATTGATGTAGCGGTGAAGCGGCTGCGCGGCAAAATCGACAACGACTTTGAGCCGAAGCTAATTCAGACCGTGCGCGGCGTGGGCTACATGCTTGAGGTGCCGGATGGTCAGTAAGCCATTTCAGCGCCCGTTTTCGCTGGCAACCCGCCTGACCTTTTTTATCAGCCTGGCCACCATCGCGGCGTTTTTCGCCTTTGCATGGATCATGATCCACTCAGTAAAAGTGCATTTTGCCGAGCAGGATATTAATGATTTAAAAGAGATTAGCGCCACGCTTGAACGGGTACTTAATCACCCTGACGAAACGCAAGCCCGACGCTTAATGACGCTGGAAGATATCGTCAGTGGTTATTCCAACGTGTTGATTTCCCTGGCAGATAGCCACGGCAAAACGGTGTATCACTCCCCCGGTGCGCCTGATATCCGCGAGTTTGCACGTGATGCCATACCCGATAAAGACGCGCGGGGTGGCGAGGTGTATCTCCTTTCCGGCCCGACGATTATGATGCCAGGCCACGGTCACGGGCATATGGAACACAGCAACTGGCGGATGATTAACTTGTCGGTTGGCCCGTTGGTGGACGGCAAACCGATTTATACGCTCTACATCGCGCTTTCGATCGATTTTCATCTTCATTACATAAATGATTTGATGAATAAACTTATTATGACCGCATCGGTAATCAGCATCCTGATCGTCTTTATCGTACTGTTGGCGGTACATAAAGGTCACGCGCCGATCCGCAGCGTCAGCCGTCAAATCCAGAATATCACCTCGAAAGATCTCGACGTTCGCCTTGACCCGCAGACCGTGCCCATTGAGCTGGAACAGCTGGTACTGTCGTTCAACCATATGATCGAGCGTATTGAGGATGTCTTTACCCGCCAGTCCAATTTCTCAGCGGATATCGCTCACGAAATTCGCACGCCGATTACCAATCTCATCACGCAAACGGAAATCGCCCTCAGCCAGTCTCGCAGCCAGAAGGAGCTGGAAGATGTGCTCTACTCTAATCTCGAAGAGCTGACGCGAATGGCGAAAATGGTCAGCGATATGCTGTTTCTCGCTCAGGCCGATAACAACCAGCTAATCCCCGAAAAGAAAATGCTCAACCTGGCGGATGAAGTCGGCAAAGTGTTCGATTTTTTCGAGGCGTTAGCGGAAGATCGCGGCGTGGAGTTGCGATTTGTTGGCGACGAATGTCAGGTTGCGGGCGATCCGCTGATGCTGCGTCGGGCGTTAAGCAACCTGCTTTCTAATGCCCTGCGTTATACGCCGCCCGGAGAGGCAATTGTAGTGCGCTGCCAGACGGTCGATCACCAGGTGCAAGTTACCGTCGAAAACCCCGGTACGCCCATTGCGCCCGAGCACTTACCGCGATTGTTTGACCGTTTCTACCGCGTTGACCCTTCCCGCCAGCGAAAAGGCGAAGGTAGCGGCATTGGGCTGGCGATAGTGAAATCGATTGTTGTCGCGCATAAAGGCACGGTTGCAGTAACGTCAGATGCGCGGGGGACAAGGTTTGTGATTATGCTGCCGGAGAGAGAGTGATTATTAAGTTCAAATTCAGGGCGTGGTGCATCACCTCCTGGTATTGTTGATCAACAAATTAGAGAAAAACTTATTAAACATATGAAATATCGAAGGCTTTTATTTTTCAAAGTTTCACGAGATGTTTGTATATGAAACTTAGTTAAATCTGTGTTTCTTCCAATTGTAGATCACAATGCCCTTTCTAAATTTTCATCGTTATAAACAAGCCATCTATCATATAAAGCAATGAATAATTTAATCGCGATTAATCATCATTAATTGTTATATTATTCACTCAATCTATTTATCAAGTGAATTTGATAAATTCCTAATTTAAAATATCCACTATTGAGCCAGTATTTAACAACGTTAAGATGTGCAATGTGCAGATCATGTTATCAGGGTGGAGCGGTAGCATATATTTCTTATGCAATCATTCATTTTAATAATGTTAATTGGATTATTTATTGCTGTGAATAAAAATATATTATGAATATTGGTTTAACTTTACGTTTTTGTTACTCGTTGTGATATGCGTACCTGTCCTGAATAACGCCAAGAAACAAGAGGTTGAGCTTGTGATTATTTTTTTGACTGAACAGACACCCGTTTCTGTAAAGTAATATTTAAACAAAATTCTCACATAACCATAGCATTTTCTGTTCCTTCCCTAATAACGTCTGAAGTCGTCCCGCTTATCACATTATCCGCAGTTGTACGGTACGGATCATTATTCATTTTACTGGAGGTTGCTATGTCAACCGGATTACGTTTCACACTGGAAGTGGACGGCCTGCCGCCGGACGCTTTTGCGGTGGTTTCCTTTCATCTGAACCAGTCACTCTCTTCGCTCTTTTCCCTCGATCTCTCCCTGGTCAGCCAGCAGTTTCTCTCCCTTGAATTTGCGCAGGTGCTGGACAAAATGGCCTACCTGACGATATGGCAGGGCGATGACGTACAGCGCCGGGTGAAAGGCGTGGTGACCTGGTTTGAACTCGGGGAGAACGACAAAAACCAGATGCTGTACAGCATGAAGGTGCACCCGCCGCTGTGGCGTGCCGGTCTGCGCCAGAACTTCCGTATCTTCCAGAACGAGGACATCAAAAGCATCCTCGGCACGATGTTGCAGGAAAACGGGGTGACCGAATGGAGTCCGCTGTTCAGCGAGCCGCATCCTTCCCGTGAGTTTTGTGTCCAGTACGGTGAGACTGATTACGATTTCCTGTGCCGGATGGCGGCGGAGGAAGGCATCTTCTTTTATGAGGAGCATGCTTACAAAAGTACCGACCAGAGCCTGGTGCTGTGCGACACAGTCCGCCATCTGCCCGAATCTTTTGAAATCCCCTGGAATCCGAACACCCGTACCGAGGTGAGCACCCTCTGCATCAGCCAGTTCCGCTACAGCGCACAAATCCGCCCTTCTTCCGTGGTGACCAAAGACTACACCTTTAAACGCCCCGGCTGGGCCGGACGTTTTGAACAGGAAGGCCAGCACCAGGACTACCAGCGCACGCAGTATGAAGTGTATGACTACCCCGGACGTTTCAAGAGCGCCCACGGGCAGAACTTTGCCCGCTGGCAGATGGACGGCTGGCGAAACAACGCAGAAACCGCGCGGGGAATGAGCCGCTCGCCGGAGATATGGCCGGGACGGCGAATTGTGCTGACGGGGCATCCGCAGGCGAACCTGAACCGGGAATGGCAGGTGGTGGCAAGTGAACTGCACGGCGAACAGCCACAGGCGGTGCCAGGACGGCAGGGAGCGGGGACGGCGCTGGAGAACCATTTTGCGGTGATCCCGGCAGACAGAACATGGCGACCACAGCCGTTGCTGAAACCGCTGGTCGACGGCCCGCAGAGCGCTGTCGTGACAGGACCGGCAGGCGAGGAAATCTTCTGCGACGAACATGGTCGCGTGCGGGTGAAGTTCAACTGGGACCGTTATAACCCGGCAGACCAAGACAGTTCGTGCTGGATCCGTGTGGCACAGGCGTGGGCAGGCACCGGTTTTGGCCACCTGGCGATACCGCGTGTGGGTCAGGAGGTGATTGTAGACTTCCTCAACGGCAATCCGGACCAGCCGATCATTATGGGGCGCACCTACCACCAGGAAAACCGCACCCCCGGCAGCCTGCCGGGAACAAAGACGCAGATGACCATCCGCTCCAAAACGTACATGGGCAGCGGATTTAATGAGCTGAAGTTTGATGATGCGACAGGGAGAGAACAGGTCTACATCCACGCGCAGAAGAACATGGATACCGAAGTGCTCAACGACCGTACCACCACCGTAAAACACGATCATCGCGAAACCGTAAAAAATGACCAGACGGTCACGATCCAGGAAGGTAACCGCCTTCTTACGGTGGAAAAAGGCCACAAGATCACCGGAGTACTGAAAGGGTCTTTATCTGAGGATGTCTTTCAGGACAGAGGCACGATTGCCGGTTCGGTGCATGTTGACGCTGTAAACAATGGTGGCGAAGGCGACGGTATACAGGCTTATACGGCGATTAAGGAAATTTTGCTGGCCGTGGAGGAAAGCAAAATTGCGCTGACGCCGGATGGCATTCAGCTACAGGTCGGGGAATCGACGGTAATCAGGCTGTCGAAGGATGGCATCACCATCGTGGGCGGTTCTGTTTTCATCAACTAATTCACTCAGATTATCAGGGAGTATTTTATGCAGTTCACTTTTAATGAAGGCCACATTCAACTGCCGTCTCAATGGCAGGATCAGTCAATGCAGGTCCTGGTGTCCACAGATAACAGTGGCATCAACCTGGTCATTACCCGCGAAGCCGTTCCACAGGGAACTCTGACACCCGAACTGTACCAGGAAACGCTGGCGCTGTACCAGGGCAAACTTGATGGGTACACCGAACATGCCTGCCGGGAAATCACTCTGGCAGAGGCCCCGGCCTGGCTGCTGGATTATTCCTGGAACGGTCCGGAAGATGAGGGGAACCAGGGACGGATTGACCAGATAGCCGTATTCCAGCGGCGTGGGGATACGCTGCTGACCTTCACTTTCAGCACCTCCTTATCCCTGAAGAACAGTCAAAAGACGATGCTGCTGGAGGTGATAAAGAGCTTCACCCCGTTGCCACCGGAGAATGACATCCAAAAGGACCAGCCGCGCTGACATAAACGAGGGATAACACATGAGTGAAGGACCAGGCGGGCCACAGGGAGCGACCGCAGGCGGTACGCTGGCAATGCGAATGCTGTCACAGCAGGCGATGGTCGCCAGTCAGATGAAACGGGCAGCCAACGACAAAGCCATTGCACAGATGCTGGCAGCAAAGAAGTCCGGCCCACCTGCCGCCAGGCAGGGCGATGAAATTCAGCATAAAAGTTTTCTGGGGGCACTGGCAGGGGCCGTGCTGGGGGCGATAGTGACCATCGCAGAAGGTTGCCTGATTATGGCCGCCTGCGCCACCGGCCCTTATGCGCTGGTTCTGGTGCCTGCGCTGATGTATGCCAGCTATAAGGCGAGTGATTATGTGGAGGAGAAACAGAACCAGCTTGAATCATGGATAAACAGCTTTTGTGACACGGACGGCGCCATCAATACCGGTTCTGAAAACGTAAAAATTAACGGCGAGCTGGCCGCACGTGCAGCGGTCACCCTTCCCCCTCCTCCCCCACCTGGAGCAATACCTGAAGTCCCACAGGGGGAACCCTCATGGGGTGATATTGCCACTGACCTGCTTGAATCGGCAGCGGAAAAAGCAGTACCACTGGCGAAGGCCTGGGGGAACGCTGTTATCACCCTGACGGACAGCAATGCCGGTTTTATGGATCGCGTCAGCGCCGGCGCATCGCTTCTGTTTCCCGCCGGTCCGGTATTAATGGAGTTTGCCACCATGGTGGGCGGGCGTGGCGAAATCAAAAAAGAGGTGGATTTCCCGGAAGCCGGTGAGGACTCGGCGCTCTGCGACAAGGAGAACAAACCACCGAGGATAGCCCAGGGCAGCAGCAACGTCTTTATCAACAATCAGCCTGCCGCGCGCAAGGGCGACAAACTGGAGTGCAGCGCGGCAATCGTGGAAGGTTCGCCGGACGTCTTTATTGGCGGTGAGCAGGTCACCTATCTGGATATCCAGCCGGAGTTCCCGCCATGGCAGAGAATGATCCTGGGAGGAATAACGATAGCCAGCTATCTTCTGCCGCCAGCGGGACTGCTGGGAAAACTGAAGAATCTGGCGAGACTCGGCAAACTGGGAAACCTGCTGGGGAAAAGCGGGAAGCTGCTGGGCGCAAAGCTCGGCGCGTTGCTGGGGAAAACAGGTAAGTCGTTAAAAAGTATTGCCAATAAAGTCATCAGATGGGTAACAGATCCTGTCGATCCGGTAACCGGCGCATACTGCGACGAACGTACCGACTTCACCCTTGGCCAGACCCTCCCCCTCTCCTTCACCCGTTTCCACAGTTCTGTACTGCCACTGCATGGCCTGACGGGCGTGGGCTGGAGCGACTCCTGGAGCGAATACGCCTGGGTGCGTGAACAGGGAAACCGGGTGGATATCATCAGCCAGGGAGCCACGCTGAGATTTGCCTTCGACGGTGACAGTGATACGGCGGTTAACCCGTATCACGCCCAGTACATTCTGCGCCGCCGCGATGATTACCTGGAGCTGTTCGACAGGGATGCCCTGAGCAGCCGCTTCTTTTATGACGCCTTTCCGGGAATGCGCCTGCGCCACCCGGTGACTGACGATACCGACGATGACCGTCTGGCACACAGCCCCGCAGACCGGATGTACATGCTGGGCGGGATGAGCGACACCGCCAGCAACCGCATCACGTTTGAGCGCGACAGCCAGTACCGGATCACAGGTGTCAGTCACACCGACGGGATCCGGCTTAAACTGACGTACCATGCCAGCGGCTACCTGAAAGCCATTCACCGCACGGATAACGGCATACAGACGCTGGCGACCTACGAACAGGATGCGCGGGGGCGGCTGACCGAAGCGGATGCGCGGCTGGACTACCACCTGTTTTATGAGTACGACGCTGCGGACCGGATCATCCGCTGGTCCGATAACGACCAGACGTGGAGCCGTTTCACCTACGATGAACAGGGCCGGTGCGTGACCGTCACCGGGGCGGAGGGCTATTACAACGCCACGCTGGACTATGGTGACGGCTGCACCACCCTGACGGACGGCAAGGGCACTCACCGTTATTACTATGATCCTGACGGCAATATTCTGCGGGAAGCAGCGCCGGACGGCAGCACCACCACGTATGAATGGGATGAATTCCATCACCTGCTGGCCCGCCACTCCCCTGCCGGGCGGGTGGAGAAGTTTGAATACAACGCCGCACACGGTCAGTTAAGCCGTTATACGGCGGCAGACAGCGCGGAGTGGCAGTACCGCTATGATGAGCGCGGCCTGCTCAGCAACATCACCGACCCAGCCGGGCAGACGTGGACACAGCAGTGTGATGAACGCGGCCTGCCGGTAAGTCTGGTGTCGCCACAGGGCGAAGAGACCCGGCTGGCGTACACGCCGCAGGGGCTGCTGTCGGGGATATTCCGCCAGGATGAACGGCGTCTGGGCATAGAGTACGACCACCACAACCGGCCGGAAACACTCACCGACGTGATGGGCCGTGAACACCACACCGAATACAGTGGTCACGACCTGCCGGTGAAGATGCGCGGCCCCGGCGGTCAGTCAGTGCGGTTACAGTGGCAGCAGCACCATAAACTGAGCGGCATTGAACGTGCTGGAACCGGTGCGGAAGGATTTCGCTATGACCGCCACGGCAACCTGCTGGCGTACACGGACGGCAATGGTGTTGTCTGGACAATGGAGTACGGCCCGTTCGATTTGCCGGTGGCGCGAACGGACGGTGAAGGCCACCGCTGGCAGTACCGCTACGATAAAGACACGCTGCAACTGACAGAAGTCATCAATCCGCAGGGCGAGTCATACCGTTATATTCTGGACAACTGTGGACGGGTGACGGAAGAGCGTGACTGGGGCGGCGTGGTCTGGCGTTACCGCTATGACGCCGATGGCCTGTGTACCGCCAGGGTTAACGGCCTGGAGGAAACCATCCTCTACAGCCGGGATGCCGCAGGCCGCCTGGCAGAGGTCATCACGCCGGAAGGCAAAACACAGTATGCGTATGACAAATCCGGCAGGCTGACGGGTATCTTCAGCCCGGACGGCACATCACAGCGCACCGGCTACGACGAACGCGGGCGGGTGAATGTCACCACTCAGGGCCGACGGGCCATTGAATACCACTACCCCGACGAACACACCGTCATCCGCTGTATCCTGCCACCGGAAGATGAACGCGACAGACACCCCGATGAATCCCTGCTGAAAACCACGTACCGCTACAACGCCGCCGGAGAACTGACGGAGGTCATTCTGCCGGGGGATGAGACGCTGACGTTCAGCCGTGATGAGGCGGGACGTGAAGTGCTCCGGCACAGTAACCGGGGTTTTGCCTGTGAACAGGGCTGGAATGCAGCCGGTCAGCCTGTCAGCCAGCGCGCCGGATTTTTTCCGGAAGAAGCCACATGGAGCGGGCTGGTTCCGTCACTGGTACGGGAGTACCGTTACGACAGCGCGGGTAATGTGTCGGCTGTCACCAGCCGGGAAGACTACGGACGGGAAACACGGCGGGAGTACCGGCTGGACCGGAACGGCCAGGTCACGGCGGTGACAGCCTCAGGCACCGGGCTGGGCTATGGCGAAGGCGATGAGTCCTATGGCTATGACAGTTGTGGCTACCTGAAGGCGCAGTCTGCGGGCAGGCACCGGATAAGTGAAGAGACTGACCAGTATGCCGGAGGCCACCGGCTGAAACAGGCCGGAAACACGCAGTATGACTATGACGCCGCAGGCCGGATGGTCAGCCGGACAAAACACCGTGACGGCTATCGCCCGGAAACAGAGCGGTTCCGGTGGGACAGCCGTGACCAGCTGACCGGGTATTGCAGCGCACAGGGTGAGCTGTGGGAATACCGCCACGACGCCAGCGGCAGACGAACAGAGAAACGCTGCGACCGGAAGAAAATCCGCTTCACGTATCTGTGGGACGGCGACAGTATTGCGGAAATCCGGGAATACCGCGATGATAAACTGTACAGCGTACGGCACCTGGTGTTTAACGGCTTTGAGCTGATAAGCCAGCAGTTCAGCCGGGTACGGCAGCCGCATCCGTCCGTCGCCCCGCTGTGGGTGACGCGGACGAATCATGCGGTGAGCGACCTGACGGGCCGTCCGCTGATGCTCTTTAACAGTGAAGGTAAAACCGTCTGGCGACCGGGGCAGACCAGCCTGTGGGGGCTGGCACTCAGCCTGCCCGCAGACACCGGCTACCCGGACCCGCGCGGGGAACTGGACCCGGAAGCCGCCCCCGGCCTGCTGTATGCGGGACAGTGGCAGGATACGGAATCCGGGCTGTGCTATAACCGGTTCCGGTATTACGAGCCGGAAACCGGGATGTACCTGGTGAGTGATCCACTGGGGTTGCAGGGGGGTGAGCAGACTTACCGGTATGTGCCTAATCCTCTGGGTTGGATTGACCAGTATGGACTTGCTGGTTGCCCCAGAGCTCTGGCAAGGGCAATGAAACGGGCTAACAGAAACCTAGCTAAGAGTGCCGGATACATGAATCGAGCTTGGTATAAATTCAAAGGTTCTGCCGCCCATCATATTGTTGCCTGGGATGACCCCCGTGCTTTAGGCGCAAGAAAAATTCTGGAAAAATATGGTATACACATTGATTCCGCAGAAAATGGAATATTTTTGAAACATGTAGATCCAAACTCTCTTCAGCCAGGGTCTTATCATCGTGTTATTCATACGAACAAATATTATGCTGATGTTGAGGGACGACTCGCAGACGCAGCTAAGGCTAATGGGAAACAAGGTGTTCTTGATGAGTTAGATGCTATCAGGGATGACCTGCTTTTTAATAGACTAATTTATTAATAAGGGCATAGTAATGAATGTTTATTTAATTCGGCATGATGTGGACAACTTCAAGTTTTACTTGCAAGACGAGAGTGATTTTTTTTCAGTTGCTGCTTTTGATTTTTGTGGAGAGTCTCTATTTAATGGATGGAAACCATACAAAATAGAGCTATTTAAAGGAAAAACTAAAGCTGAGAGATCATTAAAAGGCGATTTTAATTCATCATGTTTTAGCTCAGGATTATTATACGTCGAACATTCTCTCGCAGATGTATTATCTCGTCAGGTAAATAATATTGAGTTGTTAAAAGTAATCACCAGTGATGATCGTGATTTTTATTATGCAAACGTGGTAGGAAAAATACCAGCCTTACATTATAACAACAGACAAGAGCTACAAATTATGAGTAGAACACAAGAATATAAATTCAATAACTCCATAAATGAAATGTTAATATTCCGTGATGAAATATTACCTTCAAACTATTTTGTTACAGATCGTTTTGTGGATATTTTTCAGAATTATTTTCGCGGGGTAATTTTTAAAAAAGTTGGTGAGATATAACTTAATGCATTGAACATCTAACCCGTACCGCTATGACCGCCACGGCAACCTGCTGGCCTGGACGGACGGCAACGGCGTTGACTGGACGATGGAATACGGCCCGTTCGATTTGCCGGTGGCGCGAACGGACGGTGAAGGCCACCGCTGGCAGTACCGCTACGATAAAGACACGCTGCAACTGACAGAAGTCATTAACCTGCAGGGCGAATCATACCTTTATGTTCTGGATAACTGTGGCCGGGTGACGGAAGAGCATGACTGGGGCGGCGTGGTCTGGCGTTACCGCTATGACGCCGATGGCCTGTGTACCGCCAGGGTTAACGGCCTGGAGGAAACTATCCTCTACAGCCGGGACGCCGCAGGCCGCCTGGCAGAAATCATCACGCCGGAAGGCAAAACGCAGTATGCGTATGACAAATCCGGCAGGCTGACGGGTATCTTCAGCCCGGACGGTACATCACAGCGCACCGGCTATGATGAACGCGGGCGGGTGAATGTCACCACTCAGGGCCGACGGGCCATTGAATACCACTACCCCGATGAACACACCGTCATCCGCTGTATCCTGCCACCGGAAGATGAACGCGACAGACACCCCGGTGAATCCCTGCTGAAAACCACGTACCGCTACAACGCCGCCGGAGAACTGACGGAGGTTATCCTGCCGGGGGATGAGACGCTGACGTTCAGCCGTGATGAGGCAGGACGTGAAGTGCTCCGGCACAGTAACCGGGGTTTTGCCTGTGAACAGGGCTGGAATGCAGCCGGTCAGCCTGTCAGTCAGCGCGCCGGTTTTTTCCCGGAAGAAGCCACATGGGGCGGGCTGGTTCCGTCACTGGCGCGGGAGTACCGTTACGACAGCGCGGGTAATGTGTCAGGCGTCACCAGCCGGGAAGATTACGGACGGGAAACCCGGCGGGAATACCGGCTGGACCGGAACGGCCAGGTCACGGCGGTGACAGCCTCAGGCACCGGGCTGGGCTATGGC
The DNA here is from genome assembly GCF_012584495.1 of Escherichia sp. SCLE84. Lineage (NCBI taxonomy): Bacteria > Pseudomonadati > Pseudomonadota > Gammaproteobacteria > Enterobacterales > Enterobacteriaceae > Escherichia > Escherichia sp. SCLE84. The sequence continues at coordinate 1,789,501 of NZ_CP051430.1, forward strand.
GAAGGCGACGAGACTTATGGCTATGACAGCTGCGGCTACCTGAAGGCGCAGTCTGCGGGCAGGCACCGGATAAGTGAAGAGACTGACCAGTATGCCGGAGGCCACCGGCTGAAACAGGCCGGAAACACGCAGTATGACTATGACGCCGCAGGCCGGATGGTCAGCCGGACAAAACACCGTGACGGCTACCGCCCGGAAACAGAGCGGTTCCGGTGGGACAGCCGGGACCAGCTGACCGGGTATTGCAGCGCACAGGGGGAGCTGTGGGAATACCGCCACGACGCCAGCGGCAGACGAACAGAGAAACGCTGCGACCGGAAGAAAATCCGCTTCACGTACCTGTGGGACGGCGACAGTATTGCGGAAATCCGGGAATACCGCGATGATGAACTGTACAGCGTACGGCACCTGGTGTTTAACGGCTTTGAGCTGATAAGCCAGCAGTTCAGCCGGGTACGGCAGCCGCACCCGTCCGTGGCCCCGCAGTGGGTGACGCGGACGAATCATGCGGTGAGCGACCTGACGGGCCGTCCGCTGATGCTCTTTAACAGTGAAGGTAAAACCGTCTGGCGACCGGGCAGACCAGCCTGTGGGGGCTGGCACTCAGCCTGCCCGCAGACACCGGCTACCCGGACCCGCGCGGGGAACTGGACCCGGAAGCCGACCCCGGCCTGCTGTATGCGGGGCAGTGGCGGGATGCGGAATCGGGGCTGTGCTATAACCGGTTCCGGTATTACGAGCCGGAGAGCGGGATGTACCTGGTGAGTGATCCACTGGGGTTGCAGGGAGGGGAGCAGACTTACCGGTATGTGCCGAATCCTTTAAGATGGATAGATCCCTTAGGATTAAATAAAGGAGCTTCATTATCTAAAATGATGAATAGCTCCAGTGATCTCATGGGGTTGAGAAGGCAGCCCCAGAACTTCTGGCGGCTATATCGCGGAAAAGACATTTAATAATAGCATTACCAGGCTCAGATGAATTCAGAATGCTTGAACATTTTGGAGCCGAAGCTTCGGTATTAGACATGACGATTATTGTTCGTTCAAATCCGAGTAAAGCCGCTATTCTTGAAGAGTTTTTACATGGTACACAAGAGAAACTAGGAATAGCTGAAAAATTAGGACGTTATGGACTAGGGAGTGCAGAAACGCACGTTAAGGATTTCATGATAAGACACAAAAAATGCTTGGGTTATCTGATGAGGATGTAGCAATACTCAAAATATTGAAAGACAAGGGGTTGTGATGAATATAATTCTGCCGATAAAAGATATATTTATTATTGCGGGAAACATAGTTTTTAGCGTTTTATACAATGAACATCTTGAGTTCCCATGCCGCTGCCAATTTCTATCTTCAAATTCTGAAGTTATGCAAGAGTTATATATTGAAAAAGAGTTATTTATTAAACGCACTACGGAAAATGATTGTCGTGCTTTAGTGTTAAGAGGAACATTGGAATACTTATTTGATGAAATTATTGCTGGCGAGTGTGCATTGGCCTTATTACAAAAAGAAATAAAAAAAGATTAATCCAATATGTAGAACGGGACAATACCCATCTTTTAACAATGAACTTCGTAATTTTTATCTTAGAAATAATGCTACATTATATGAGGTATATCATGAGGTAAAAAATGTTAACAAGGGAGTTGGCCTGGTGGGAGATAATGGTATCGTCCTGGTAATTAGAAGTTCCAATTCCAAAAATACACTTGAGGAATTTCATGAATTCTTTGGAAACTTCAAACCTAATAATTCAACAGCTCGAGTTGAAGTGATTGATCAATCCGTTTTAGAACCTTTTTGGAGATTTTAAAAATATGATCACCAAATCAAGTATACTCATAGAGTATAAAGATAAAAGTAAACTAACCGATAGTATTTATAAGTTTGTAAATGCTCTAGACATTGACTTTTCGATATTAAAATATGACTACTTTGATGTAAATGAGTATAAAAAAACATTACTTATGACACATCTTTTATTGACAAAGATGCAGAATATATTGAATTACTAGCGAAGATTGATTTTTCTTATGAAGTTGATTTCGGCACATCAACAACATCGATTGAAAGCAAGTATCTTCCATCTCTAACTGATTTCATCGCTCAATCACTATCACAACAATTAAATTGTGACATAATAACCAGCTTTAAACCATTAAGTGGAGATGAGTTTTGCCCAATAACATATTTTTCAAAAGGTAAAGAAGTTATCAATTTTACGACATTTAATTCAAATTGTTGGGATGGGGTATGCTGGGTAAAAAAAAGGAGGCAAACAAATATCCGCTAACGTAGTTTTTCAATAGCTACACCATGTCACGTAACATGATGCCTGGATATTAACCAAGGAAAGATCATCAGAAGTTCACTTTTTGTACTAAATAATTAGCATTTTATGTTTAAAAATTGAGATATTCCTTATTACCTGAAGCTGTTTTTTATTGCTTATACATGATCAAATACTCCTTACATAATTAAGGAGAACAAAATGGAACTTAAAAAATTGATGGAACATATTTCTATTATCCCCGATTACAGACAAGCCTGGAAAGTGGAACATAAATTATCGGATATTCTATTGTTGACTATTTGTGCCGTTATTTCTGGTGCAGAAAGTTGGGAAGATATAGAGGATTTCGGGGAAACACATCTCGATTTCTTGAAGCAATATGGTGATTTTGAAAATGGTATTCCTGTTCACGATACTATTGCCAGAGTTGTATCCTGTATCAGTCCTGCAAAATTTCATGAGTGCTTTATTAACTGGATGCGTGACTGCCATTCTTCAGATGATAAAGACGTCATTGCAATTGATGGAAAAACGCTCCGGCACTCTTATGACAAGAGTCGCCGCAGGGGAGCGATTCATGTCATTAGTGCGTTCTCAACAATGCACAGTCTGGTCATCGGACAGATCAAGACGGATGAGAAATCTAATGAGATTACAGCTATCCCAGAACTTCTTAACATGCTGGATATTAAAGGAAAAATCATCACAACTGATGCGATGGGTTGCCAGAAAGATATTGCAGAGAAGATACAAAAACAGGGAGGTGATTATTTATTCGCGGTAAAAGGAAACCAGGGGCGGCTAAATAAAGCCTTTGAGGAAAAATTTCCGCTGAAAGAATTAAATAATCCAGAGCATGACAGTTACGCAATCAGTGAAAAGAGTCACGGCAGAGAAGAAATCCGTCTTCATATTGTTTGCGATGTCCCTGATGAACTTATTGATTTCACGTTTGAATGGAAAGGTCTGAAGAAATTATGCGTGGCAGTCTCCTTTCGGTCAATAATAGCAGAACAAAAGAAAGAGCCCGAAATGATGGTCAGATATTATATCAGTTCTGCTGATTTAACCGCAGAGAAGTTCGCCACAGCAATCCGAAACCACTGGCACGTGGAGAATAAGCTGCACTGGCGTCTGGACGTGGTAATGAATGAAGACGACTGCAAAATAAGAAGAGGAAACGCCGCAGAATTATTTTCAGGGATACGGCACATCGCTATTAATATTTTAACGAATGATAAGGTATTCAAGGCAGGGTTAAGACGTAAGATGCGAAAAGCAGCCATGGACAGAAACTATCTCGCGTCAGTCCTTGCGGGGAGCGGGCTTTCGTAATCTTGCCCTGCCTGCTCACCTCCTCCAGGCACTTCCACTACATTATGACCTGCTCGGTGCCACCGCTCCTTTTCACTATGACGTTAACCTCCCCTCCTTGACACCATGCTTTTGTCTACATTCTACGCAAACGGCAACTTTTATAACCAGTGTAAAAATAACGTGCCGCAATAGTCATACCTATTAATGGTAAAAAGCTGTCACAATTCATAAAAAACCTTAATATACGCCACCCTAAACATAACCAGCGTTAATGTAAGGTTTTTGTGTGGACTGGCTTCTTGATGTTTTTGCAACCTGGCTCTACGGCTTAAAAGTAATCGCGATAACGTTAGCGGTCATCATGTTCATCAGCGGGCTGGACGATTTTTTTATTGATGTCGTCTACTGGGTACGCCGCATTAAACGCAAGTTGAGTGTTTATCGCCGCTACCCGCGAATGAGTTACCGCGAACTGTATAAACCAGATGAAAAACCGTTAGCGATTATGGTTCCGGCGTGGAATGAAACGGGCGTCATCGGCAATATGGCCGAGCTGGCGGCGACCACGCTCGACTACGAAAACTATCATATCTTTGTTGGCACCTACCCCAACGACCCCGATACTCAACGTGATGTTGACGAAGTGTGCGCTCGCTTTCCGAACGTGCATAAGGTAGTCTGCGCGCGTCCTGGTCCCACCAGCAAAGCCGACTGTCTGAACAACGTGCTGGACGCCATCACCCAGTTTGAACGTAGCGCCAATTTCGCTTTTGCTGGTTTTATTCTGCATGACGCCGAAGATGTGATTTCACCGATGGAATTGCGTCTGTTCAACTATCTGGTCGAGCGTAAAGATCTGATTCAGATCCCGGTGTATCCGTTCGAACGCGAATGGACGCACTTCACCAGCATGACTTACATTGATGAGTTTTCAGAGCTGCATGGCAAAGATGTTCCGGTGCGTGAAGCCCTCGCCGGACAAGTGCCCAGCGCAGGCGTCGGCACCTGTTTCAGCCGCCGCGCCGTGACCGCTCTGTTAGCTGACGGTGACGGTATTGCTTTCGACGTGCAGAGTCTGACTGAAGATTACGACATTGGTTTCCGCCTGAAAGAGAAAGGTATGACGGAAATTTTTGTCCGTTTTCCGGTGGTGGACGAAGCCAAAGAACGCGAGCAGCGCAAATTTTTACAGCACGCACGGACGTCAAACATGATCTGCGTGCGCGAATATTTCCCCGATACCTTTTCGACTGCAGTTCGACAAAAATCTCGCTGGATCATCGGCATTGTTTTCCAGGGCTTTAAAACCCACAAATGGACCTCCAGCCTGACGCTGAACTACTTTCTCTGGCGCGACCGCAAAGGGGCAATCAGTAACTTTGTCAGCTTCCTCGCGATGCTGGTGATGCTCCAGCTTTTGCTGTTGCTGGCGTATGAAAGTTTGTGGCCCAATGCCTGGCATTTCCTTTCTATTTTTAGCGGCAGCGCATGGTTAATGACCCTGCTGTGGCTAAACTTTGGCTTGATGGTTAACCGCATCGTGCAGCGGGTGATTTTCGTCACTGGCTACTACGGTCTGACGCAGGGGCTGCTATCTGTCCTGCGTCTTTTCTGGGGCAACCTGATTAACTTCATGGCCAACTGGCGCGCGCTAAAACAGGTACTTCAACACGGCGATCCACGTCGCGTCGCGTGGGATAAAACAACGCATGACTTCCCCAGCGTGACTGGCGATACCCGCTCGTTGCGCCCGTTAGGCCAAATTCTGCTGGAAAATCAGGTCATCACTGAAGAACAACTCGATACAGCACTGCGTAATCGCGTCGAAGGTCTACGCCTGGGCGGTTCAATGCTGATGCAGGGGCTGATTAGCGCCGAGCAGCTGGCACAGGCGCTGGCAGAGCAAAACGGCGTGGCGTGGGAATCCATCGATGCCTGGCAGATCCCGTCCTCGCTGATTGCCGAAATGCCAGCCTCCGTAGCGCTGCATTATGCAGTACTGCCGCTGCGTCTGGAAAATGATGAGTTAATTGTCGGCAGTGAAGATGGTATTGACCCGGTTTCGCTGGCGGCCCTGACGCGTAAAGTCGGACGCAAAGTGCGTTACGTCATTGTTCTGCGGGGACAAATTGTCACGGGGTTACGTCACTGGTATGCACGCCGACGCGGTCACGATCCGCGGGCAATGTTGTACAATGCGGTTCAGCATCAGTGGCTCACGGAACAGCAGACCGGTGAAATCTGGCGGCAATATGTGCCGCATCAGTTCCTGTTCGCCGAAATACTGACCACGCTCGGTCATATTAATCGTTCAGCAATTAACGTGTTGTTATTGCGCCATGAACGCAGTTCTCTGCCGCTCGGCAAGTTTTTGGTCACCGAAGGCGTTATCAGCTAGGAAACGTTGGATCGCGTCCTGACAATTCAACGCGAATTACAAGTTTCGATGCAATCACTATTACTCAAAGCAGGTTTAAACACAGAACAGGTTGCGCAACTGGAGTCCGAAAATGAAGGAGAATAACCTTAATCGCGTCATCGGATGGTCTGGTTTACTGCTGACGTCTTTATTGAGTACCAGCGCACTCGCAGACAATATCGGCACCAGCGCAGAAGAGCTGGGGCTGAGCGATTATCGCCATTTTGTTATTTATCCCCGTCTCGATAAGGCGCTGAAGGCACAGAAAAATAACGACGAAGCAACCGCCATCCGCGAATTTGAATATATACACCAGCAGGTGCCGGATAATATTCCGCTGACTTTATACCTTGCGGAAGCCTATCGCCATTTTGGTCATGATGACCGGGCGCGGCTGTTGCTTGAGGATCAACTGAAACGTCACCCAGGAGATGCCCGACTTGAGCGCAGTCTGGCGGCTATTCCGGTTGAAGTGAAAAGCGTTACGACTGTTGAAGAACTGCTTGCCCAGCAAAAAGCGTGCGACGCTGCGCCGACCCTGCGTTGTCGCAGTGAAGTCGGGCAGAATGCCCTGCGGCTGGCACAATTACCTGTCGCCAGAGCGCAACTGAACGATGCGACGTTTGCTGCATCGCCAGAAGGAAAAACGCTGCGAACCGATCTGCTGCAACGGGCAATCTACCTGAAACAATGGTCCCAGGCAGATACGCTATACAATGAAGCACGCCAGCAGAACACATTAAGCGCGGCAGAACGCCGTCAGTGGTTTGACGTGCTTCTTGCCGGGCAGCTGGACGATCGGATCCTGGCACTGCAATCACAGGGGATCTTCACCGATCCTCAGTCATATATTACTTACGCGACCGCGCTGGCTTATCGTGGCGAAAAAGCACGCCTCCAGCATTATCTCAATGAAAATAAGCCGCTGTTTACCACGGACGCACAAGAGAAAAGTTGGCTCTATCTGTTATCTAAATACAGCGCCAACCCCGTTCAGGCATTGGCGAATTATACGGTGCAGTTTGCCGATAACCGCCAGTATGTTGTTGGCGCGACGCTACCGGTGCTGTTAAAAGAAGGTCAGTACGACGCAGCGCAAAAACTGCTCGCCACCCTCCCCGCCAATGAAATGCTTGAGGAGCGTTATGCTGTCAGCGTGGCGACCCGTAACAAGGCTGAATCTCTGCGTCTGGCACGATTGCTGTATCAGCAAGAACCGGCAAATCTTACCCGCCTGGATCAACTGACCTGGCAACTGATGCAGAACGAGCAGTCACGCGAAGCTGCCGATTTATTGCTGCAACGCTATCCTTTCCAGGGCGATGCGCGTGTCAGCCAGACTTTAATGGCGCGACTGGCGTCTCTGCTGGAAAGTCATCCTTACCTGGCAACGCCGGCGAAGGTGGCGATTTTATCGAAACCCTTACCGCTGGCGGAGCAACGTCAGTGGCAAAGTCAGTTGCCGGGTATTGCAGATAATTGCCCGGCAATAGTTCGCTTGCTGGGCGATATGTCGCCTTCCTACGATGCTTCCGCCTGGAACCGTCTGGCAAAGTGTTATCGGGACACGCTACCCGGTGTGGCGCTGTATGCATGGCTTCAGGCCGAACAACGACAACCGAACGCCTGGCAACATCGTGCGGTAGCCTATCAGGCGTATCAGGTTGAGGACTACGCCACCGCACTGGCGGCCTGGCAGAAAATCAGTCTTCACGACATGAGCAATGAGGATCTGCTTGCTGCTGCCAATACCGCCCAGGCGGCAGGAAATGGTGCAGCTCGCGATCGCTGGCTACAACAGGCAGAACAACGTGGACTGGGAAACAATGCCCTCTACTGGTGGCTGCATGCGCAACGTTACATTCCTGGTCAGCCGGAACTCGCACTGAGCGATCTCACGCGCTCAATCAATATTGCGCCTTCTGCCAACGCTTACGTTGCGCGGGCGACAATTTATCGCCAACGTCATAATGTCCCGGCGGCGGTGAGTGATTTGCGCGCCGCGCTGGAACTGGAACCGAATAATAGCAACATCCAGGCAGCGCTTGGTTACGCCTTGTGGGATAGCGGTGATATCGCACAGTCGCGGGAAATGCTCGAACAGGCGCATAAAGGGCTTCCGGACGATCCGGCACTGATCCGACAACTGGCCTATGTGAACCAGCGTCTGGATGACATGCCTGCGACGCAGCATTACGCCCGGCTGGTGATTGATGACATTGATAATCAGGCGCTGATAACCCCACTGACCCCAGAGCAAAATCAGAAACGCTTCAATTTCCGCCGTTTGCATGAGGAGGTCGGTCGCCGCTGGACGTTCAGTTTCGATTCTTCCATCGGCTTGCGTTCCGGCGCAATGAGTACCGCTAACAATAATGTCGGCGGCGCAGCGCCAGGGAAAAGCTATCGTAGCTACGGACAACTGGAAGCCGAGTACCGCATCGGACGCAATATGCTGCTGGAAGGCGACCTGCTCTCAGTTTATAGCCGCGTCTTTGCCGATACCGGAGAAAACGGGGTGATGATGCCGGTGAAAAATCCGATGTCCGGCACCGGTCTGCGCTGGAAGCCGCTGCGCGATCAGATCTTTTTCCTCGCCGTCGAACAGCAGTTGCCGCTGAACGGCCAAAATGGCGCATCCGATACCATGCTGCGCGCCAGCGCCTCATTCTTTAATGGCGGCAAATACAGCGACGAATGGCACCCGAACGGTTCAGGCTGGTTTGCCCAAAACCTGTACCTCGATGCGGCGCAATATATCCGCCAGGATATTCAGGCGTGGACGGCAGATTATCGCGTCAGCTGGCATCAGAAGGTAGCTAACGGACAGACTATTGAGCCTTACGCTCACGTTCAGGACAACGGCTATCGTGATAAAGGCACTCAGGGCGCGCAGCTTGGCGGAGTCGGAGTCCGCTGGAATATCTGGACCGGCGAGACGCACTACGACGCCTGGCCGCACAAAGTCAGTCTCGGCGTCGAGTATCAACATACCTTTAAGGCGATTAATCAACGTAACGGAGAGCGCAACAACGCGTTTCTCACCATTGGAGTGCACTGGTAAATGCGTAAGTTCATTTTCGTATTGCTGACACTGCTTTTGGTCAGCCCTTTTTCCTTTGCGATGAAAGGTATTATCTGGCAACCACAAAACCGAGATAGTCAGGTTACCGATACCCAGTGGCAGGGGCTGATGAGTCAGTTACGTTTGCAAGGCTTCGATACCCTGGTTTTGCAATGGACCCGTTACGGCGATGCATTCACCCAGCCAGAACAGCGCGCGTTATTGTTTAAGCGTGCCGCAGCTGCGCAACAGGCTGGCCTGAAGCTGATTGTCGGGCTGAACGCCGATCCGGAATTTTTTATGCACCAGAAACAGTCGTCCGCAGCGCTGGAAAGCTATCTTAATCGCCTGCTGGCTGCCGATCTCCAGCAAGCCAGATTATGGAGCGCCGCGCCTGGCGTAACGCCGGATGGCTGGTACATCAGCGCGGAAATTGACGACCTGAACTGGCGCAGCGAAGCTGCCCGTCAGCCTTTGCTAACATGGTTAAACAACGCGCAGCGGCTGATTAGCGATGTTTCAGCAAAACCGGTTTATATCAGTAGTTTTTTCGCCGGAAACATGTCGCCCGATGGCTATCGCCAACTGCTGGAACACGTTAAAGCAACCGGCGTTAATGTCTGGGTACAGGATGGCAGCGGCGTGGATAAACTTACCGCTGAACAGCGTGAACGTTATCTACAGGCCAGCGCCGATTGCCAAAGTCCCGCCCCTGCCAGCGGCATTGTTTATGAACTGTTTGTCGCCGGCAAAGGCAAAACCTTTACAGCGAAACCGAAACCGGATGCAGAGATCGCCTCGCTGTTAGCGAAACGTTCCTCTTGCGGTAAAGACACTCTCTATTTCTCTCTGCGCTATTTGCCCGTCGCGCACGGCATTCTCGAGTATTAAATCTCCTCCAGGTAAGTCGGGTACGACCTGGCTTACCTCTTTCGCTCTCGTCAGAATTCCATCAAGATTAATTGCTAAAAAGCGTGCTAAAGAAAGAAGATCGTTATCGGCGAACGGGCCGATCACTCATGCAGGAAGCATAGATCCTTTGAGCGGAGTTTCTGATATCTGAGGAGTGCGAAATGCAATTGAGCAGCAGTGAACCTTGCGTGGTGATCCTGACCGAAAAAGAGGTAGAGGTAAGCGTCAATAACCATGCTACGTTTACCCTTCCGAAAAACTACCTGGCCGCCTTCGCGTGCAACAATAACGTCATTGAACTCTCAACGTTAAATCACGTATTAATCACCCACATCAACCGTAACATCATCAACGATTATCTGTTGTTTTTAAATAAGAACTTAACCTGTGTAAAGCCCTGGTCGCGGCTGGCAACCCCGGTTATTGCTTGTCATAGCCGTACACCGGAAGTGTTCCGGCTAGCCGCCAACCACAGCAAGCAGCAACCCAGCAAACCCTGCGAAGCGGAGTTGACGCGCGTATTGCTTTTTACCGTATTGTCTAACTTTCTTGAGCAATCGCGGTTTATTGCCCTACTGATGTATATCTTACGCAGCAGCGTCCGCGACAGCGTCTGCCGCATTATTCAAAGCGATATTCAGCATTACTGGAATCTGCGAATTGTCGCCAGTTCGCTATGTTTAAGCCCCAGCCTGCTCAAAAAGAAATTAAAAAACGAAAATACCAGCTATAGCCAGATTGTCACAGAGTGTCGTATGCGTTACGCCGTACAGATGTTATTGATGGATAACAAAAATATCACTCAGGTGGCGCAATTATGTGGCTATAGCAGCACGTCATACTTTATCTCTGTTTTTAAGGCGTTTTACGGCCTGACACCGTTGAATTATCTCGCCAAACAGCGACAAAAAGTGATGTGGTGAAGGGCAAAGCGGAAACGGATAAGACGGGCATAAATGAAGAAGAAATGGCGCGCCCTGCAGGATTCGAACCTGCGGCCCACGACTTAGAAGTTCCTAGAACGACATTTTAAGTCAACAACTTACCGCGCCATCTCTGCGCTCACACGTCCCACTACCTCAAAACATGTAAAGCCTTGCAAGCCATTGTGAGGCCTTATGTGTCTCAGTTTTGTCCCTCTTTTTTGTACTAAAAAACATAGCAATTGAGGATAAACCTCATGCTATTTTCGCTTATATGCCTCTAAAGGCATGGCGCTTAAATAGATAAAAACACCACAAAAGCATAAAAAAACCACACAGTAAAACCGCAATATAAAACAATAACAGATAATTAAACCAAAAACAGATAGACGCATTGTGATAATCATTCAATACTAAACAAAATATAAACAGTGGAGCAATATGTAATTGACTCATTAAGTTAGATATAAAAAATACATATTCAATCATTAAAACGATTGAATGGAGAACTTTTATGCGGGCGAAACTTCTGGGAATAGTCCTGACAACCCCTATTGCGATCAGCTCTTTTGCTTCTACCGAGACTATATCGTTTACTCCTGACAACATAAATGCGGACATTAGTCTTGGAACTCTGAGCGGAAAAACAAAAGAGCGCGTTTATCTAGCTGAAGAAGGAGGCCGAAAAGTCAGTCAACTCGACTGGAAATTCAATAACGCTGCAATTATTAAAGGTGCAATTAATTGGGATTTGATGCCCCAGATATCTATTGGGGCTGCGGGCTGGACTACTCTCGGCAGCCGAGGTGGCAATATGGTCGATCAGGACTGGATGGATTCCAGTAACCCCGGAACCTGGACAGATGAAAGTAGGCACCCTGATACACAACTCAATTATGCCAACGAATTTGATCTGAATATCAAAGGCTGGCTCCTCAACGAACCCAATTACCGCCTGGGACTCATGGCCGGATATCAGGAAAGCCGTTATAGCTTTACAGCCAGAGGTGGTTCCTATATCTACAGTTCTGAGGAGGGATTCAGAGATGATATCGGCTCCTTCCCGAATGGAGAAAGAGCAATCGGCTACAAACAACGTTTTAAAATGCCCTACATTGGCTTGACTGGAAGTTATCGTTATGAAGATTTTGAGCTAGGTGGCACATTTAAATACAGCGGCTGGGTGGAAGCATCTGATAACGATGAGCACTATGACCCAGGAAAAAGAATCACTTATCGCAGTAAAGTCAAAGACCAAAATTACTATTCTGTTGCAGTCAATGCAGGTTATTACGTAACACCTAACGCAAAAGTTTATGTTGAAGGCGCATGGAATCGGGTTACGAATAAAAAAGGTAATACTTCACTTTATGATCACAATGATAACACTTCAGACTACAGCAAAAATGGTGCAGGCATAGAAAACTATAACTTCATCACTACTGCTGGTCTTAAGTACACCTTTTAACGAAGTTAACCAGATTTTCTCCCCGGTGGTATTGTATAACCCCGGGGAATTTGTTTACAGTTACAAGTAGACAATATCCACTAATTTTGTAAGCATTTAACCTATGTCATAACGTGTAATCTCTTACCGCAACACAAGACCTCAATATATTCAAATCTTATCTTTATTCCGATATTCAGAGACACAATGCGAAAAATAATTACTCATTTCAAAGTTGTTTTAACGTTACTTCTACCAGTAACCGTATCTGCCCAGCAGATACAGTGGCAATCCTGTATGGCCAGTCAATTCAACCACTGGTTTGGTGAGGAAAAACCGTCTCCTGACTTACTATGTGGTTATTTGTCTGTTCCATTAAAATATACAGACACAGGCGGAGATGCTTCTTATGAAAAAAAATCACAAGTCAAACTAGCGTTGACAAAATTGCCGGCAAAAAGCAAGCATAAAGGAAGTATCCTGATAATAAGTGGTGGTCCCGGGTTACCAGGCATAAATCCTTATATTAACTTTGACTGGCCAGTCACAAATCTTCGTGAGTCATGGGATATTATTGGATTTGATCCTCGAGGCGTCGGACAGTCCACTCCGACAATAAACTGCCGGCAATCAGATACAGAGACTCAGGAAAACATAACTGAAAAGCAACAAGTATTAAATAAAATTAATGCCTGTATCCATAATACCGGAGCCGAAGTCATTCGCCATATCGGCTCTAACGAGGCTGTATACGATATTGATCGTATTAGGCAAGCCTTGGGGGATAAACAACTGACAGCCGTGGCGTATTCGTATGGAACTCAAATTGCAGCCTTATATGCAGAACGTTTTCCCTACAACGTAAGATCTATCGTTCTTGATGGAGTCGTCGATATCGATGACCTGGAGGACAACTTCACATGGCAACTCAAACAGGCACAGAGTTATCAGGAAACGTTTGATCGCTTTGCATCCTGGTGTGCGCGTACAAAAAGTTGCCCGCTTTCTTCAGACAGAGATAAGGCAATAACTCAGTTCCATGAGCTATTATCAAAATTACATCACAAACCTTTATTAGACAGTAAGGGAGAAAATATATCTTCAGATGAACTCATATCATTAACAACAGACCTTCTGCTATGGCGTTCATCATGGCCAACCCTTGCAACTGCCATACGCCAGTTCTCTCAGGGGATTGTCAGTAATGAAATTGAAACTGCGCTCAGTGCTCCGATAGCCTCAGAAGAGTCAAGCGATGCTTCGGGGGTAATCCTCTGTGTAGATCAGGGGGATGAGCAATTAACACCAGAAGAGCGAAAATCCCGAAAAGACGCTCTTGCGAATGCCTTCCCGGCTATTAACTTTGACAATGGACGTTCCGATTCACCTGATTTTTGTGAATTATGGCCAATACATAGCGACCTGAACAAAACTCGCCTGAAAAATACTGTTCTGCCCTCTGGTTTACTGTTTGTAGCACACAAATACGACCCAACAACGCCCTGGATTAATGCCCGTAAGATGGCAGAGAAATTTTCCAGCCCGTTACTAACAATAAATGGTGATGGGCATACATTAGCTCTCACCGGAGTTAATTTATGTGTAGATAAAGCAGTTGTACATCACCTGATCACTCCACAAAAAATAGAAAATATATACTGCCCAGGAAATTCTGAAGCAGAAATACAATAATTTCAAAATATTCCGCTATTTGCTCCCAATGCAAAACATATATTGCATTGGGAGCATATTCATATTTTTGTTATTCTTGTATGAAATCGTCTCATGTACACGGTCCTTTTTCGCCGAAAACTGATATTACTTTAATCAAAAGTTGACGTGCCAGATTCGAAGTAAATTTATAAAATATCAAATCAATATACATTTTGCACCTTCGAGATAGTAATGGCTGTTACTGTAACATGAGTTACAAACAGCTTCATACCCAGAGCTACTGATGTATCAACACGATTCAACAATACCCGATATTTATTCCATGCCTCCAGCAACGATCTTTCTTCCTCCGTTGCGATTTCCAGATCTACAGCATCCTGCAGTGGCGCAATATACTCACTGAATTCCTGGATGTAGAACTGTGTGGTGACGGTCTTCCAGCCATTCGGCTCCTGCTGTATCGAAGCATACCAGGCTATTTCAATATCGCTATGCTGCGGCAGCATTTAACCCCTTGTAATTCATCGCCATAATTGATTTAATTCACAAATAAAACTATAACATGGTGAAATTAATGAAAAAAAACACAGATGATGGGGCTAAAATTTACACACCACTTACCCTAAAGCTTTATGACTGGTGGGTTTTGGGAGTATCAAATCGGCTTGCATGGGGATGTCCTACAAAGGAACACCTTCTTCCACACTTTCTGGAACATTTAGGTAACAACCATCTGGATATTGGTGTTGGAACTGGGTTTTACCTTACTCACGTACCTGAGAGTAGTCTGATATCTTTAATGGATTTGAACGAAGCTAGCCTGAACGCGGCATCTACAAGGGCTGGGGAATCAAAAATTAAACATAAAATTAGCCATGATGTTTTTGAACCTTATCCCGCGGCGTTACATGGTCAATTTGATTCCATTTCCATGTTTTACCTTCTTCACTGCCTGCCTGGAAATATATCTACAAAAAGCTGTGTAATACGCAATGCGGCGCAGGCCTTAACTGACGATGGAACTCTATACGGAGCCACAATTCTTGGCGATGGAGTTGTGCACAATAGCTTCGGTCAAAAACTGATGCGTATTTACAATCAGAAAGGCATCTTTTCAAACACAAAAGATTCCGAAGAAGGCTTAACACATATACTCTCAGAGCATTTCGAGAATGTTAAAACCAAGGTTCAAGGTACTGTAGTAATGCTTTCCGCTTCAGGGAAAAAATAGCATCCAACCGCAGCACGTTCTTGCTTAAGACGTGCTGCGGCATAATCCCAATGATTACTCCCTGACAGGGTTCGTAGGCCACTCAATATCAGGTGCAGTTGATGTATCAACACGGTTCAGCAACACCCGATACTTTTTCCAGGCTTCCAGCAATGAGGTTTCTTCCTCCGTTGCGATTTCCAGATCTACAGCATCCTGAAGTGGCGCAATATGCTCACTGGCTACCTGCATCAGGCTGTTTTTTGTTTCTTCCGCCTCTCGGATCCGGAACAGTTTTTCTGCTTCTGCATCTTTCACCCAGGCTGTGCCGTTCCACTTCTGAAACTCCCCTTCCGGCGATAACCAGGTAACATTTTCCGGTAACGGACCGAGTTCAGAAATAAATAACGCGTCCCCTGACGCTACGTCATAAACCGTTTTACCCCGATGGTCTTCAACGAGATGCCACGATGCCTCATCACTGTTGAAAACAGCCACAAAGCCAGCAGGAATATCTGGTGGTGCAATATCGGTACTGTTTGCTGGCAGACCTGTATGAGGCGGAATATATGCGTCACCTTCACCAATAAATTCATTAGTTCCGGCCAGCAGATTATAAATTTTTATGGTCCGTGCTTGTTCACTCATTCTGAATGCCATTATGCAAGCCTCACAATATAGTTAAATGCGATGTTTTTGACAGTGTTTTCCGCGTTACCAGCAGCGTTAACGGTGATGGTGTGTCCATGTGAGCCAATCGCAACCGAGTGCGTATGAGCACCAATACCGACAGTATGTGCGTGTGCACCTGCAGATGCAGCGGTGCCGCTGACACTATGAGTGTGCGCTCCTGCAGCACTTGTATTCACACTGGCCGCAGACACTACCTTATGTACTGACCCATTTTGTGACCACTGGCTGACTGCTGATGCGCCTGTGACACTATGAGTATGGTTTCCGGCACTTGCGGCTGTACCGCTCACACTGTGCGTATGCGCCCCGGTGTTATTCGTGGATTTAGTGCCGTAATCAAACGACGATGTGGTTTTCGTCCCCAAATCCGTACTGGATGCGCTGGCGCTGTGGGTGTGCGATTTAATGCCGTCCTGTTCCTGAGACAATACGGCCCGACCACTGGCAGGTTTGCCCTTAATCGTCCAGCTACGCATATCAGGGATCAGGCCTGACGGATAAGCGGCTGCAAGTTTCGGGTATGCAGATTTGTCAAAAGTCTGCCCCTGCATCAGGGCATAACCAGACGGAACGGTATCTGATGGCCACGGGATTGGTGCACCGACTGGATAAAACTCTGCAGGAGGATGAGCCGAGGTGTAAAGCTGCGCCCACGGCGACCAGTTTGCGTCGGTCGTATCCCGTCGTGAACGAATAAATGCCGGAGCATGAGCACCGCTTGTACCACTCCAGCCGATGAGTAACTCACCTTCGCCAACGGCTGTCATCCCTTTCAGGTGAATGATATTTCCATACGTTGTTGGATATCCGTTGTTATACACCTCGTATAACTCAAGACCTGCTGCCCCCTGCGTATTGTCTGTCAGCGCGGCTACCCGACCTTTTGAAGCCAGATTAACTGATGATACTGCTGTTCCACCTGACGGTAGCGCCCCGATCTCTGATGCCGTTGGCTTATTTCTGGAGTTATAGTCCCTTCGCCAGCCAGGTGAATAATCTGTTCCGTGATTAATATAGGTAAACAGGGCGTTGGTTGTTCCGCCACCGCTGGATGTGGTCGGAGTGGTAATGCGGATCGTCATCGCTGACTTTATCCCCATTACTTCAATGACAGCTCCGGCGAGATGAATATTACCGCAGCCAGTATCAGTAATGATTTTATTATTGCCATAAGACCAGGAACCCTTGCACATCCAGTATGGATGGTTAAATGCTCCCTGAGAATCCAGCCACTCGATAAACTGTGCAGTCGTCCAGTTTCCTGTTGTTGTGCTTACTGACCCACCGAAGGCACGGCAGGCACCAATATTTTTCGTAAAGGTGTCTTTGCCAGGGATATCCGCACCGTTCTGATCTTTCTGCAGACGTTTCTCAGCATTGTCATTGGCTGCTTTTACTGCCTTTGGCGTTGCCGCCAGCGTTTCAGACGTGCTGTTGGTCGTGCTGCTTAGTTGGACTATCCCTTTCTGTGCTGTCGTTGCATCCTGTGCTGTGTATTTCCCGTTAGCCAGGTCATACGCGGCCTTAACTGCTTTTGGCGTTGCCGCCAGTGACTCGGAAGTGCTGTTGGTCGCACTGCTGAGCTGTACTATCCCCTTTTTCGTCGTGCTCGCATCCTCAAGCGCCACGGCGGATGCAATATCCTCTGCCCGTTTTGCCGCTGTCTCAGCGCGCGTTGCTGCAGATTCCGCCGTACTTTTGCTCTGAGCTGCTGCCGTCGCACTACCAGCTGCCTCTGTCGCCTTTGTGGATGCCGTCGTGGCGCTGCCCTTCGCTGCTGACGCCTGTCTGGTCGCCTCATCTTTTGAAGCAGACGCCGATGATGCCGATGACGCCGCCGAACTGGCGGACGATGCCGCTGCCGTTTTTGAGGATTCTGCACGGGTTTCCGACGCTTTCGCGTTCGTTTCGGATGTCTTCGCTGCGGAAGCTGACCTCGCTGCTGCCGTGGCCTGCTCAGTGGCTTCGCCAGCCTTCGTTGTGGCTGTTGAAGCGGATGATGCGGCGCTTTCTGCCGATTTTCCGGCGGCGGTGGCACTGGCTGAGGCCTGCCCGGCACTTGTTGACGCGGCACTGGCAGACGACGCAGCCGCTGTTTTTGAGCCTGCCGCAGCTGAGGCGCTCTGTCCCGCTGCCGTCTCAGAAGACCTGGCGTTCGTCTCGGACGTTTTTGCCGCCTTCGCGGAATTTCCTGCCGCCGTTGCCGAGGAAGCTGCGCTACTGGCGCTCAAGGATGCGTTCGTTTCTGATGATTTCGCTGCCTCTTTTGAGGCCGCCGCATCCCGGGCTGAGGTGGCAGCTTCTGACGCTTTCGTGATCGCGGTGGATGCAGAAGTGGCGGCTGATTGTTCTGACGCTGCGGCATTCGTTTCTGACGTTTTCGCCGCACCGGCACTGGTAGCTGCCACGCTTTTTGAGGACTCTGCAGCGGCAGCACTTTTTGAGGCTTCAGTGGCCTTTGTTGATGCCGTTCCTGCGCTGGAAGACGCTGACTGAGCCGACGAAGCGGCCTGTCCGGCTGACGTGCTGGCTGCACGTGCTGAATCTGCAGCATCAGTCGCATGGGTTGCCGCCTCACGGGCAGATGTGCTGGCATCACTGGCTGACTTCTTCGCGGCTGCCGTGTTCTGTGCCACCACGGACGCGTTACGCGCTACCTCTTCCACCATCAGTTCAAAACGGCGCAGTGCCTCAGGACGGGCATCATCCTCCGTCATGGCACCGAGAAAATCATTCAGCGTACCGGGTCGGGAATCTTCATACACGGTGATGGTCCCGGCATGTGACGGCGGGAATCCTTCCACCAACAGAATAACGCTGTACTGACCGTACTCAACGTCCATGCTGTAACGCCCGGCTTCATCCGGATTTTCTGAGGCCAGCGTGTTCACCACCACCGTGGTGCTGTTACGTTTTGCTTTCAGCTGGATTGTGCAGTTCTGTACCGGTTTTCCTGTGCCGTCTTTCAGTACACCTGAAATCTTTACTGCCATATTCACCCCACAAAAAAGCCCGCCTGAACCGGCGGGCTGTCATAACACTGTGTTACCTGGCTAATCAGAACTTATAACCGACACCCATGATGAAACCGTCAGTGCGCCAGTCGCCACTGCCGGAGCCTTCATAAGCAATATCAATGGCCACGGATTCGGTCGGGTTAAACTGCACGCCAGCTCCCCACGCCAGAGACGTGTTGCTGTGGCGACCGTCATCACTTCCGGTCAGCACGTCGTGCGTTTTCCCCTTGTTGTCAGTTACGCGGAGATAATCCCCGGAGAAAGTCGACACACGGCTGTAAGCCACACCCGCCATCGCATACGCGCTGAACCATTCATTCACGCGCACAGACGGCCCCACCATCACGCTGAACCAGCGGTTACGAACGGAATCTTCATGCCAGCGGGTATCGCTGTAACGGGTCAGCTGGCGATTCTTGTCTCCTGCATAGCTGAATGACGTCACCAGCCCCAGTGTGTCCGTAAACTCATAACGGTATTTCACGTTAATCCCGTTCAGATCATCGCTGCCGGGAACGTTCGTCGAGGCATGAAGATACCCCGCGCTCAGCGTGGACTGATGTTCAGACGCCCATGCAGGCGCACCGGATACGGCCAGACAAATGGCTGCGGACAAAATGGCGGCATAAAGTTTACGCATAATTACCTCTCGCTTTTCTGCAATAAAAAAGGCGTCATTTCTGACGCCCGTTATGGGTTATAAAATTCAGCTGATACTGATACCTGCTGTGGATTTCTTCATCACCACAACCAGCAGATCGCTGATACTGGTTGTTGGTGTCCAGTTATTCGCTCCTGATGAAGATACGGTGAATGTCAGTGTCAGTGTCCCCTGTCCGGCAGGCATATCTATAACTGAAGAAAATACGCCCTGAGCATCCGTCGTGGACTGATTAAAAATCTCCTGACCATTGCGGGTCACTCTTAACCGGCAGGTTGAATACCAGTATGACTGTTGGTTATTACTGTTGAAATTCTCATGCTTACCACCGCGGAATAACACTGGCGGTATCATGACCTGCCGGTCAAATTTCTGATCATCACTGATTCTTACCGTGATGGTGCCGCTGGCATAACTGTTCGTGCGGGGGAAAGACTTGCTGACCGTTTTGACAATATCGCCTTCAATCTGGTTGGCTGACAGTTTCCCCTTAATCTGACAGTTCTCATTAATCGTGACGTTGTTGAGCGTCCCGGCGTTCGCATTCACACTGCCACTGATATCTGCATTTTTAGCGGTCAGCTTTCCGTCCGGTGTCAGGGAAAATGCCGGAGGATTACCGCCGCTGGTAATGGTGGGAGCCGTCAGGCGTTTGAGGAACACGTCGTTCATGAATATCTGGTTGCCCTGCGCCACAAACATCGGCGTTTCATTCCCGTTTGCCGGGTCAATAAACGCGATACGGTTAGCGGCAACCAGAAACTGGCTCAGTTTGCCTTCCTCTGTATCCTCCATGCTGAGGCCAAGTCCCGCGACATAATGTTTGCCGTCTTTGGTCTGCTCAATTTTGACAGCCCACATGGCATTCCATTTATCGTTGGCATCCTTCCACTCTTTCGAAAACTCATCCAGTCTGCTGGCGTTATCCTCCGTCAGGTCGACTTTTTCCAGCAACTCCTTGCCGAGATGAGATTCGGTTATCTTGCCTTTGAAAAAATCCAGGTAACCTTCCGCATCATCGCTCGCCCGACCGACAGCCTCCACGAATGCCGATTTGCCAACGGTGTTCACACTGCGAACGTAAAAATAATAATTATGGCCCGGTTTGATATTGATACTGGCGGCTATCCAGTACAGCGCCGTACCAAGATAGCGTGCTGTGGTTTCAACCTGCCTGATATCCGCAATCCGCTTTTCCGAGAACCAGAACTCAAACTGTACCGTCGGATCATAAACGGCAAGATGCGGCGTGGCGGTTATCTGAAAATAGCCCGGCGTCAGCTCAATCCGCGACGGCGCTGCCGGTGCGGCGATCCGGAACGATACCGATGCCGGATCGCCCTGCTGTCCCCAGGCATTTGCCGCCCGGACTGTCAGCCTGTAGTTTCCCAGCGCCAGCTGCGTGAAGCGGTATGTGGTTTCCGTCGTCCGGGCCGTGCTGACCAGCCGCTCACTGCCGTCATCCGCTGCCACGGTCAGGCGAAGCAGGAAACTCACGCCCTTCACCACCTTCGGCGTGTCCCAGCGGGCCAGTACCTGATATTCCCCGCTGTCTGCGGTGACTTCGGCAGTCAGGTGCTGCACCGCGGGCGGCGTGACGCCATTCACCGTGCCGCTCAGGTCGCCGTCAAAGTGCGCCCCGTTATCCACGATGGCTTCTTTTTCGGGTACATGCTGCACGGCGGTGATGGCATACGTGCCGTCGTCGTTCTCACGGATACTCACACAGCGGAACAGGCGCTGGCGCAACGTCGGCAGCTTCATCCCCCATATGCTGTATCCGGCAACGCCGTCAGGAACACGGCTCACTTTCACCTTCACACCGTCGGTGACGGACTGAACCTCCACGCTGACCGGATTGCCACTTCCGTCAACCAGGCTTATCAGCGTGGTACCGGAGGATGGCTGCGTGATTTCACGGTCGAGCGTCAGCGTCCGGGTCTGGCTGTTCACCGCCAGCACGCGCCCGCCGGTGCTGATACCGGCATAGTCATCATCGCAAATTTCAATGACATCGCCCGGCACATGGCGAAGCCCTTCTGCGCCCACGCTGAAATCCACGGTCTGCGTTTCCAGCAGTTCCGTTTTAATCAGCCACAGCCCGGCTCGGTGTGCCTGCCCCCGGCTGGTACAGCCAAAGGCATCCATCTTCGTGACGTTACGACCGTAACGGGCAATGGCCTGCGTGTCCTCCACAAGCTCTGTCGCCGTCTCCCAGCCGTTATCCGGGTCAATCCAGTTCACCTCAACGGCATTATGGCGGTCCTTCAGGGCGCTGAAGCTGTAGCGGAACGGCGCGCCATCATCCGGCATCACCACATTACTGCGGTTATAGGTCCACACCTTATCCGATGGCCGGTCCTGCACGAACGTCAGCGTCTGCCCGTTCCATACCGGCATACAGCGCATCGCCGAGCAGAAATCACTGAGCACATCCCACGCCTTGCGCTGTGTGGTCAGCCAGGCATTACAGGTGATGCGCGGCTCCGTGCCGCCAAAGCCGTCCGGCACTGACTGGTCGCAATTCTGGCCGATGACATACAGCGCCCATTTATCCACATCCGCCGCACCAAGACGTTTCCCCATGCCGTAGCGCGGGTGGGTCAGCATATCCCACAGACACCAGGCCATATTGTTGCTGTATGCTGGCTTAAACGTTCCGTCCCAGATACCGCTGTATTGCCGCGTCTGCGGGTTATAGTTCGACGGCACCTGCAGAATGCGCCCGCGAAGATGATAATTACGGCTCACCTGCTGGCTGCCGAACTGCTCCGAGTCCACCTGCACACCGACCAGTGCCGTGTTCGGGTAGCACTGTTTCACATCGATGATTTCGGTGTATGACGACCAGAGCGTTTTGTTCTGCAGCTGGTCTGTGGTGCTGTCCGGCGTCATCCTGCGCATCCGGATATTAAACGGGCGCGGCGGCAGGTTATCCACCACCACCGAGGCCAGATACTGCGACGTGGTTTTGCCCTTAATGGTGATGTCTTTTTCCGTCACCCAGCCACCATTACGCTGTATCTGAACCAGCAGGCGGACTTCCGACGGATTCCGATCACCCTTTGAGGTGGTTTCCACCAGTGCCTGCACGCCGAAAGTAAAACGCAGACGGTCAATGTTTGCCGACGTGATGGTCCGGGTGATCGGCGTGTCATATTTCACTTCCGTACCCAGCACCGTCTCGGAGCCGGAGGATTCAAATCCCTCCGGCGGTGTCTGCTCCTGCTCACCTGCCCGGAACACCACCGTGACGCCGGAGATATTGGTATTCCCCTCACTGTCCAGCACCGGCGTACTGTTCAGCAGCACGCTTTTTAATCCATCCACCGGACCTTCAACCGGCCCTTCGCTGATGGCATCGATCACACTCAGCAGCTGCGTGGACTTCAGGTTGTCCTTCGCTTCGCGCGGGGTATGCCCCTTACTGCTGCCTTTACCCATTCGTCACGCTCCATAAACGACAAAACCGCCCGCAGGCGGTTTCACATAAAACATTTTGCATCAGCGACCAATCACCACAACCTGACCACTATCCCCTTCGTCTGCCGTGCTGATCTCCTGAGAGACCACCCGCGACCCCACGCGCATTTCACCGTACAGAACGGGCAGAACATTGCCCTGGGCAACCATGTTATCCAGTGAGGAGAAATAGGTGTTCTGTTTGCCGTTATCCGTTGTCTGTGTACGGGGAGTTCTGGCTTTCGGTGCCAGCATCTGCGCCACACCACCGAGCACCATACTGGCACCGAGAGAAAACAGGATGCCGGTCATACCTCCGGCCCCAATGGCTGCCCCCCATGCTGCAAGGGTGGCTCCGGCGGTAAAGAATGATCCGGCAATGGCGGCAGCCCCCAGGACAATCTGGAATATGCCACCTGACTTGGCCCCGGCGACTCTGGGAACAATATGAATCACAGCGCCATCAGGCAGAGTCTCATGTAACTGCGCCGTTAACCCGGACGTGCTGACGTCCCGCCCGGCAATCCGTACCTGATACCAGCCGTCGCTCAGTTTCTGACGAAACACCGGGAGCTGTGTGGCCAGTGCGCGGATGGCTTCAGCCCCCGTTTTCACACGAAGGTCGATGCGGCGGCCAAATCGTTGCAAATCCCCGTAAAGGCAGATGCGCGCCATGCCCGATGACGCCAGAGGGAGTGTGTGCGTCGCTGCCATTTGTCGGTATACCTCTCTCGTTTGCTCAGTTGTTCAGGAATATGGTGCAGCAGCTCGCCATCACCACAGTAAATGGCGGCATGATTCGGCACCGATGAACCAAAACAGCACAGCAGCACATCGCCCGGTTGTGCTGATGACAACGGCACCTGATACAGCCCTGTGGCCTCCAGATTATCCAGATAGAGATTCTGACCGTGACGCCACCAGTCATCCTCGCGATGAAAATCCGGCATCTCAATCCCCGCCAGATGATAAGCATCCCGGAACAGCGTGTAACAGTCCGTCACCCCGTGCTCAAAGCGCCGCCCGGTGAGATGCGGCACACAGCGGAACTTATGAATCGTCCCCCGGCAGACCAGCCACCACGGCAAATCACTCTGCACCTGCAGCCGCCGGTCGGCCTCACTCAGCCAGGGCAGACCACCGGGGTGGCTGTGGACCAGCGCCACAATCTCACCCTGCATTTCTGCCTGCAGCCAGTCTTCCGGCGACATACGGAAATACGCCTCCGGCTCACCGGAGATATTCACGCAGGGGAAATATCTTTCCCCCTCCGGCGTGCTTACCACGAAGCCGCACGACTCCGCTGGCGCACATCGCCGGGCGTGCGCCAGAATCGCTGATTCTGTCTGTGTCATGGGATTTACTGCGAAAGTTTGTTAATGGAAAGGAAGCCGCCAAAGTTGCCGACGTTATTGCGGAACTTACAACCGCTCAGGCATTTGCTGCATTTATCCTTCGTGATATCGGACGTCGGCTGGTCATATTCATCCGCGACCGCCGGACCGTGATAACCGCACTCATCGCCGCGATAGGTCCAGGTGCAGGTGTTGGCCAGCATGATACGTCCCGGAAAAACAGCGCCATCCGTTTCCGTCGGCGTGGACAGTACAAAGGAGGCACTCACCGCGCTCAGTTCGCTGCACTGCTCGATGCGCCAGCGGCTGATCACCTCCTGCTCCGGATCGGCGTCGCTGTTTCCGTTGACGAAGTTCACCGCATCCAGAAAACGGGCGTAAACCTTACGCCGGACCACCGTTCCGCCGACCAAACTCTGCAGATCTTCCGCCATCCCGGTGACCATACCGTACAGGTTAGAAACCGTCAGCGTGGGGCGCGTACTGGTGCCTTTGCCATTCAGTTCAAGACCACTCCCCTGAATGGGATATGGCTGATACTGTCGCCCCTGCCAGGTGACCGGCTCACCTTTTTCGTTCTGCTCATTACAGAAAAAATAACGTTCTCCACCGACCTCTGTCAGGTCGATTTCCCATAGCACCACGCTGGCCGACTGCTCCGCACGGGTGCATTCATTCAGTGTTTCCTGCCGGATATCCTGCATCAGTTCACCACCTGTTCAAACTCTGCGCTGAACTCAACACGCAGCATACTGACCCGCGACGACCATTTTGCGCAGGTCACCTTTATCTGCCGCCACTCATAAGGCGGCGTCCACAGAAAGGCTTTCCAGCCCCCGTGCTCTTCCAGAAACGACTCCAGTACCGTGGCCTCCTCACGGGGGACAGAAAGCGTCACGCTGTACGTTTTCAGGTTGGCATTCAGCCCGGCAGGCGCTCGCTGGGAATAGCCATCACCAAAGCGCACCTTTCTTACAGAAGGGGACGAAGCCACATCCATACCGGGTTTCACTTTCCAGCGGAAGGTTTTCATCGTCCACCTCCGGAGAACAGACCACCATCGCGCATCTGCCCGGTCACAACATCCATTGCCGCCTTACGGGCTACGTCATAAACAGCCTTCAGTGCCTGTGGCCCTATCTGACCGTTCGTGCCGTCGTTGTTAATCACCACATGGTTATTCTGCTCAAACGTCCCGGACGCCTGCGACCGGCTGTCAGCCAGACTGCCCGGTGTACCGACATAACCACCGGTGGCATAGCCGCGCATCAGCCGGTAGAGATTCCCCACGCCAATCCGGCTGGTTGCCTCCTTCGTGAAGACAAATTCACCACGGTGAACAATCCCCGCTGGCTCATATTTGCCGCCGGTTCCTGTGAATCCTCCGGTTGCAAAATGGAATTTCGCCGCAGCGGCCTGAATGGCTGTACCGCCTGACGCGGATGCGCCGCCACCAACAGCCCCGCCAATGGCGCTGCCGATACTCCCGACAATCCCCACCATTGCCTGCTTAAGCAGAATTTCTGTCATCATGGACAGCACGGAACGGGTGAAGCTGCGCCAGTTCTGCTCACTGCCGGTCAGCATCGCTGCCATATTCTGTGCAATACCATCAAAGGTCTGCGTGGCTGCACTTTTTACCTGCGACATACTGTCCGTGGCGCTCTCTTCCCACTCACTCCAGCCGGACTTCAGGCCTGCCATCCAGCTCCCGCGAAGCTGGTCTTCAGCCGCCCAGGTCTTTTTCTGCTCTGACATGACGTTATTCAGCGCCAGCGGATTATCGCCATACTGTTCCTTCAGGCGCTGTTCCGTGGCTTCCCGTTCTGCCTGCCGGTCAGTCAGCCCCCGGCTTTTCGCATCAATGGCGGCCCGTTTTGCCCGTTGCTGCTGTGCGAATTTATCCGCCTGCTGCGCCAGCGCGTTCAGGCGCTCCTGATACGTAACCTTGTCGCCAAGTGCAGCCAGCTGGCGTTTGTACTCCAGCGTCTCATCTTTATGCGCCAGCAGGGATTTCTCCTGTGCAGACAGCTGGCGACGTTGCGCCGCCTCCTCCAGTACCGCGAACTGACTCTCCGCCTTCCACAAATCCCGGCGCTGCTGGCTGATTTTCTCATTTGCTCCGGCATGCTTCTCCAGCGTCCGGAGTTCAGCCTGAAGCGTCAGCAGGGCAGCATGAGCACTGTCTTCCTGACGATCGCCCGCAGACACCTTCACGCCGGACTGTTTCGGCTTTTTCAGCGTCGCTTCATAGTCCTTTTTCGCCGCCGCCATCAGCGTGTTGTAATCTGCCTGCAGAATTTTCCCGTCCTTCAGTGCCTTGTTCAGTTCTTCCTGACGGGCGGTATATTTCTCCAGCGGCGTCTGCAGCCGTTCGTAAGCCTTCTGCGCCTCTTCGGTATATTTCAGCCGTGACGCTTCAGTATCGCTCTGCTGCTGCGCATTTTTGTCCTGTTGACTCTGCTGTTCAGCCTTCTTTCTGGCGGCTTCAAGCGCAAGACGGGCCTTTTCACGATCATCCCAGTAACGCGCCCGCGCTTCATCGTTAACAAAATAATCATCCTTGCGCAGACTCCAGATGTCGTCCGCTTTCTTAAACGCAGCCTCTGCCTTAATCAGCATCTCCTGCGCGGTATCAGGACGACCAATATCCAGCACCGCATCCCACATGGATTTGAATGCCCGCGCTGTCCTGTCTGCCCAGGTCTCCAGCGTACCCATGTTCTCTTTCAGGCGGCGGGTCTGGTCATCAAACCCTTTCGTCGCGGCCTCGTTCGCCGCCTGCAATGCCCCGGCTTCATCGCCGGAACGCTGCAACTGAGCAACATACGCAATCTGCTCCGCCGTCACGTTATGGAACTGGCGTGCCATCGCTGTCAGCCCTGACGTCGGGTCTGTGGTCAGCTTCCCGAAGGCTTCAGCGACCTTGTCCACCTCCACGCCGGATGCAGAGGAGAAACGCGCCACACTCTGGCTGATGGATGCAATCTGAGCCTCACCGCTTACCCCCGCCTTAACCAGTGCGCTGAGTGACTCGCTGGTCTGGTTAAACGTCAGCCCTGCCGCCTGCCCGGCTCTGGACAGGACCAGCATACGATCTGCCGTCAGCCCCGACTGATTGCCGGAAAGGACCAGCGTTTTGTTGAAATCGGACAGGGTTGAGTTGCCCTGATACCAGGCATACGCCAGCGCACCGGTCGCCACCGCCAGCGAGGTGGCCCCCACCATCGGCAGGGTGATCGCACCGGCAAGCCCCCTGAACATGGGGATCATCCCGCCGAAGGAGTCCTTAACCTGACCACCCTGTTGCAGCAGGATCAGCCACGGACTTTGCCCGCCTGCAAGCTGCGTGGCCACGTCGGTGAACTGTGCAGGCAGCATACGCATGGCGGCTTTATACTGCCCGACGGAAATCCCCGCTTTCTGTGCAGCTAGCGCCTGTCGGCTCAGCGACTGTTCAACGACTGCCGCTGTTTTTTTCGCATCACTTTCCGTACCGGAAAAATGACGCCTGACTCTGGCCATCTGCTCGTCAAATCTGGCCGCATCCAGACTCAAATCAACGACCAGATCGCCTACCGGTTCAGCCATACCGGACTCCTCCTGCGATCCCTTCTGATACTGTCATCAGCATTACGTCATCCTCCGTCATGTCCGCCACATCCGGGGAAGTAGGGATAACTTCATTCCCGTCCGGGCCAAAGCGGACACCTCCGGCAAGCCCTGCCGCTTTCTGCATCAGCACATCATCTTCAGGCTCTTCGTCAGCCTCGCGCCGGTTCAGCAGACTGAAATCCAGCGGATGCATATCCGGATCGCTGAAAAACAGGCTGAGCACGGTGTATGTCAGCCCGGAAAAGTGCATATCCAGCAGAACATCATGAAAATAATGGGTACTGTAAAAGCGGTGCCAGTCGGCATACTCCGTGGATGACATCCCGGCAAGCATGGCGCGCCAGTCGGGTCGCCCCATCTCACGCGCCAGTTTCAGGGCAAAACTCAGCTCACCGTCGAACACTTTCCCGCAGAAACAGGCTCTGTAGGCCCGGCGTCATCTGCCTGTTCAGGGGCATTATTCACCACAAACTCAGACATTCCGGACAGACGTAACACCACGTTTTCAGCCTGAGCAATTGCCTCCGTGGGCCAGGTGGTAAGCACTTCCTGCTCAATCTGCGTAATGGCTTCATTCATGGACGGCAGCTTTGTCTTCTGCGGATGGTTATGCCACAGAGACATCGCCACCAGAAACGCCCCGCCTCTGATAAGATCCTCTACAGACACCTGCAGGTTGCCACTGGATTCAGCCTTTTTTTCCTGCTCTTTCAACCAGGCGAGATGCTCAATACGCTGCAGGGCTGACAGTTCAGAAAGCGTGACGGTCACGCCGTTATATTCAAATGATTCGGTTTTCAGAAACATCGCTGACTCTCCGGATTAACTGGCGGTGACGGTGATTTCTGCAACCGCAGCAAACTCACCATTACTGGATACAACCGGAATGTTGACCTTGCCTGCAGCAACGCCGTTCACGGTGATGGTCATACCACTGACCGACACGGTGGCTTTTGTTTTATCCGCAGACACCGCACGGAAGCTCTTGTCGGTTACACCTTCCGGCTGGAATGCCACGGTCAGCGTGGTGCTCTGCCCTTTCACTACGGAAGCACTGGCTGGCGTTACCGTCATGCCGGTTGCTGCCGTCACCGTACTGCGATCTTCAGCCATCGACGGGCGTCCCACATTGGTGACCTTCACCGTGCGGGTGATCACTTCCTTCGCCGTCACCGCTTTACCGATACTGCTGACCCAGCCACGGAACACATCGACCGTGCCGTTCGGGAAGCGGATTTTATAGGCACGGGTATCACCTTCATTAAACCACGCCAGCAGCGCCTGCTGCCCCTGCTCTCCGGGCATCCACGCCAGCGTGAAGCTGGTATCTCCGGCAGATTTCTGCCCCTGCCCGGTCGCAGTCCAGTCCGCATCTTCATCATCGAGATAGCTGTCGTCATAGGACTCAGCGGTCAGTTCGCCGGGTGTCAGGTCTTTAACTTTTGCCAGACGCGACCAGTCAACGTCTGAAAGCGGGTTCGCATAAGGGTCACCGTTCCCCTTATAAACCCACAGTGTGGTCCCGGCACCTTTCACCGGCATTGTTGGATTTGGTACAGGCATAGCGTCCTCACATTTCATAGGTAATGACATACGTCAGATCGGCTGAACTCCACAGGCCCGCATCATCGTCGCGCCGGTAGTCATAGCCACTGGCCACCATACTGGTGATCAAATCTGACAGTGCCGGGATATCGCTCATCACCGGATAAATCCGGGACTCCATCCACGAATCCAGCTCTGAATCCGGCACCTGAGCAGGCAGGAAAACTTCAATATGCAGCTCCGCCTGCCAGGTATCGCTGTCCAGCTCTTCGCCCGTGTATTCAGCGCCGGTGAGATAAACGGCAATTGCCGGAAAATCCGCCTCATCAAAAACAGCGGGGCGACCATCAAAAAGCGTCGCCCCGGTGTCATGCTTCTCCAGTGCATCCAGTACGGCTGCTCGGAGTTCAGTATGTTTCATCGCTTTATTACCATTCTCAGTTGATGCTGCAGCGCATAGCCCAGCTCTTTCGGAAGACGCTCACGCCGTATCCGCTCAATATTCTGTTTAAACGCCGTGGTCAGCGGCACCGCCATCGGGATTTTCACCACATCAATGGGGTAACGGTTTTTCCCGGCCACACGCTGCATGACATGCCACCGGCCATTTTTCAGTTGCTGAATAAACGCGCCGGGAATACGACGGTTTCCCACCACAAGCACGCTGCCGCCACCTTTCAGGGCTGAACGCTGCCCCTTTTTACGACGCCTGCGTCGGGACAGGACAATCCGCGCGTTACCCAGCTTTATTACGGGCAAATCCCCCCGGTTAACCTTGATTCTGGCCTGCGGGTTTTTGACCGTGGCCCTTTTCAGCCTGGCCCTTTCCTTTACCAGTTTCCGGCGTACCTTTGTCTCACGGGCAACCTGTGACGCCGACAGCGATATCGCGGATGAAGCAACGCGGTTAATGGCCATTGCGGCGGCACCAGGCACCGCCGTTCTGCTGATACGGCTGAGGTTTTCAACGGCCTGCTCAAGACCTTTTATGGCCATACATCCCCCTTTCAGCGGCGACGGTTAACGGCAGGCGGTACGCCCCGCCCAAGCCAGAGATGACAGCTTCCACCATCATCCGGCGAAACCCGGTCTATCCAGAAGTTTTCCTCACCGATGGTCAGCGTGTCTCCACGCCGCAGTTGCCGCACATCATCAGTCCGGACAAACAGGGACGGGCTGGAGCCTTCAACGCGCACGCCCTGTCCGGCATAGCTGATATTTTCAGGGTCATCAAAAACACCACGTATTACTGCGCCGGACTGCTCACCGGATGTCATGGTGGCTGACGTTCCCATGTACCCGCGTATCGTTTCATCGGCGCGGGCAATGGCAGCATCGAACAGGTTATCGAAATCAGCCACAGCGCCTCCCGTTATTGCATTCTGGCCAGGCCGCGCTCTGTCATTTCAACTGCCACACCGGCAGAGACACGGAACTCCGTTCCCGGCAGCACAAAATCCACAGGCTCATCCCGTGTGGCGTGAAGTGCATCGGTATGCAGCGTCACCAGTGCCACGACCGTGACCAGATCAGCCGTATCCTGAATTACGGTATCCGGCGGCTCTGATACCACCTCATTTTCATGCCCGGTCAGCGCATTTTCCGGGCTGACAGGCGTGTCCTGGCCGGAAGTGTCATCCGAGTCATCAAGCTCCTCTTCCAGCTCTGCCACACGGAGCGCCAGTTCTTCCTTCGTCCCCGTCAGGCTGACATCACGGTTCAGTTGCTCACCCAGCACCTTAAGACGGGCAATCAGTTCATCTTTCGTCATGGACTCCTCCACAGAGAAAATGGCCCCGAAGGGCCATGATTACGCCAGTTGTACGGACACGAACGCATCAGGGTCAGCCAGCAGCATCAGCGGTGCAGACTGAATCATGGTGAACTCACGCGCCGGATCGCCGGTGGTCACCCAGTTTTTCGGGTAGCGGGCAGAGGCGTTAATGCCTTCGCGCTGTGCGTCCGCATCCTGAATGCAGCCATAGGTGCGCAGACCGCGTGCCTGAGTGTTCCCCAGCACCATCGTGTTGTCCGGCAGGAAGTTCTTTTTGACGTCTTTTTCCACGTACTGTCCGGAATACACGACGATCGCCGTATCGCCATACATCCCCTTATAGGACACCGCTTCGCCCAGGTCTTTTACCGCTGTCTCCAGCTCGGAATTAGAGCCGCGACGGGTATCCAGCTTCTCCTTGACGGCTTTGAAGGAACGGAACAGCGCCCAGCCTTTCGGATCAAACACGATGATATTCACCACACCGCTGGCGTTCAGCGCGTAGGCTTCGATATCGTCGGTCGGGTCATACGTGGACTTGTCACGCTTGCTCCACTCCGTGCCGCCGGACTGTGTGATGTTATTCGCCGCACTGCGGCCCATATCCACCTCAACCGGCTCGAAGGCTTCACCGGTCATGGTGTATTTGCCCTTGAGCACGGCAGAAACGGCCTGCATCTCTTCGACCTGAGCAATGGCCAGCTCTTCGTCTCGCATGTTCTGCATGATGATGCGACGGCGGCGGTAAGCCGGGTCCGCCAGATTCTGTGGATCTTCATCCGGCAGGCGACGCAGGGTCATCTGCGGATTCACCTCATGCTTCGGCTTGACATATCCCGGCGTAAACTCAGAGGTGGAGCCGCCACGGGAGCGGATAACCTCACCGGAAACAATCGGCGAAACGTACAGCGCCATGTTTACCAGTCCCGGAATTTGTGAGAGATAGACTTTCTCCGTGGTGAAGGGATAGCTCTCACGGAAAAAGAGACGCAGAAACAGCGGATCAAACTTAAATTTCTGCTCATTTGCCGCCAGCAGCTGGGCGGTTGTGTACATCGACATAAAAAAATCCCGTAAAAAAAGCCGCACAGGCGGCCTTTAGTGATGAAGGGTAAAGTTAAACGATGCTGATTGCCGTTCCGGCAAACGCGGTCCGTTTTTTCGTCTCGTCGCTGGCAGCCTCCGGCCAGAGCACATCCTCATAACGGAACGTGCCGGACTTGTAGAACGTCAGCGTGGTGCTGGTCTGGTCAGCAGCAACCGCAAGAATGCCAACGGCAGCACCGTCGGTGGTGCCATCCCACGCAACCAGCTTACGGGTGGAGGTATCCAGCATCAGCGGGGTCATTGCAGGCGCTTTCGCACTCAATCCGCCGGGCGCGGTTGCCGTATGTGCCGGGTCACTGTTGCCCAGCGGCTGGTAATGGGTAAAGGTTTCTTTGCTCGTCATAAACATCCCTTACACTGGTGTGTTCAGCAAATCGTTAACGGCATCAGATGCCGGGTTACCTGCAGCCAGCGGTGCCGGTGCCCCCTGCATCAGACGATCCAGCGCAGTGTCACTGCGCGCCTGTGCACTCTGTGGTGCAGCTGCCAGAATGCGGCGGGCCGTTTCCACGGTCATACCGGGGGTTTCGGCCAGCACGCGTGCCTGTTCTTCACGTCCGTGAGCCTCCTCACAGTTGAGGATCCCCATAATGCGACTGTTTTCTGCCGCAACCGCTGCGGTGATCTGCGCGTTTACGTCCGGCTGCGCCGCGCTGGCGTTCTCGCCCTCCGTCGCTTGCACCACGCCAGTAACGTCAGCCTGCGAAGCAGTGGCTGAAACAGTTGTTGATTGAGTCTCTTTGGTCATTCGCCCTCCTGAGAGACGGGATTTACGTGCATCCAGTGCATCACGCATGACGGTGATCGCATCGGTACTGTTAACAAGTTCATCAGCCAGTCCGGCATCAATGGCCTCCTGACCGCTGTACACTGCAGCCTCGGTATCCAGCACAGCCTGCACAGACAGGCCGGTATATGCCGACACCTTCTGTGCAAACATCCGGCGGGTTGCATCCATCCGGGACTGCAGTGTTTCCCGGACATCATCCGGTAGATGGCTGTAGGGGTTGCCATCCACCTTATGGCTGCCGCTGTAAATCAGCGTGATTTCCACGCCCTGTTTCTCCAGCGCAGCGCCGTAATTACTGTGAGCCATCATGACGCCGATGGAGCCTGTCCGGGCGGTCTGCGTGACCAGACGCCGGGAGGCGGCACTGGCAAGCAGCTGACCTGCGCTGCAGTTCATGTCATTGACCAGCGCCCATACCGGCTTTATGTCACGCACACGGGCGATGATGTCAGCGCAGTCAAATGCCCCCGCCACCATTCCGCCTGGCGTATCCATATCGAGCAGAATGCCGTCCACCATCGGGTCACTGGCAGCCTGTTGCAGACGGGCGATAATGCCGTTGTAACCGGTCATTCCCGAATACGGCTGCAGCGCCCGCGTCCGGCTGACCAGCGTACCGGACACCGGCAGCACGGCGATGCCGTTCATGACCTGATAACTGCGGGCCTGTCGTGGTCCGTCATCATCACCGGATAACGCCAGCGCCGCGGGTGCCTCTCCGGCAGTCAGGCTGTCGCCGGATACTGCATCCGTCAGGCGGCTGATCCCAAGCTGGCCTGCAAGCGCACAAAAGAAAACCCGCGCATAGGCGGGTTCAAGCATCAGCGGCTCATTAAAAGCCATGCTGGCAATATGCGGGAGATTACGCAGCTCTGCTGTCACTCTTCTCCTCCTCTGTTGATTGTCGCAGCCCGGATTCAAATGCCGCAGCCGCCCAGGCGGGCGGTTTAAGACCAGCCGCGCGGCGCTCCATCGTTTCACGGACCTGCTGGGCAAAAATTTCCTGATAGTCGTCGCCGCGTTTTGCGCACTCTTTCTCGTAGGTGCTCAGTCCGGCTTCTATCAGCATCACCGCTTCCTGTACTTCTTTCAGACCATCGATGGCCATACGACCGGAGCCTATCCAGTCACAGTTCCCCCAGGCACTGCGGGCTTCCTGAAAACTGAAGCGCGCTTTTGAAGGTAACGTCACCACGCGGCGAACGATGGCCTCTTCCAGCCAGCACAGAAACATCTGGCTCGCCTGACGGGATGCGACGAATTTTCGCCGCCCCATAAAGTACGCCCACGACTCGTTCGCACTGGCCCGTGCCGTGGAGTAGCTCATCTGGGCGTAATTCCGGGAAAGCTGCTCATACGAGACACCCAGCCCGGCAGCGATATACCGCAGCAGTGACTGCTCAAAAACGGAGTAGCCATTATCCGTGTCCTGAGCCGTCTGCAGGTTCAGTGAGTCACCCGGCATCAGGTGAGGCACTTTTGCGCCTCCCAGCCGGACCGGTGCTGCGGCGTAATACGCGGCAATTTCACCAATCCAGCCCGTCAGCCTTTCCCGCTGCTCCTGACTGTTCGCGCCCAGAATAAAATCCATCGCTGACTGCGTATCCAGCTCACTTTCAATGGTGGCGGCATACATCGCCTTCACAATGGCGCTCTGCAGCTGCGTGTTCTGCAGCGTGTCGAGCATCTTCATCTGCTCCATTACGCTGTAAAACACATTTGCACCGCGGGTCTGCCCGTCCTCCACGGGTTCAAAAACGTGAATGAACGAGGCGCGCCCGCCGGGTAATTCACGGGGTATCCATGTCCATTTCTGCGGCATCCAGCCAGGATACCCGTCCTCGCTGACGTAATATCCCAGCGCCGCACCGCTGTCATTAA
Organism: Escherichia sp. SCLE84; assembly: GCF_012584495.1. Lineage (NCBI taxonomy): Bacteria > Pseudomonadati > Pseudomonadota > Gammaproteobacteria > Enterobacterales > Enterobacteriaceae > Escherichia > Escherichia sp. SCLE84. Next base: position 1,824,668 of record NZ_CP051430.1, read on the forward strand.
TCTGCACACCGGCACGGCAGTTCCGGCTGTCGCCGGTATTGTTCGGGTTGCTGATGCGCTTCGGGCTGACCATCCGGAACTGTGTCCGGAAAAGCCGCGACGGACTGGTATCCCAGGTGGCCTGAACGAACAGTTCACCGTTAAAGGCGTGCATGGCCACACCTTCCCGAATCATCATGGTAAACGTGCGTTTTCGCTCAACGTCAATGCAGCAGCAGTTATCCTCGGCAAACTCTTTCCATGCCGCTTCAACCTCGCGGGAAAAGGCACGGGCTTCTTCCTCCCCGATGCCCAGATAGCGCCAGCTTGGGCGATGACTGAGCCGGAAAAAAGACCCGACGATATGATCCTGATGCAACTGGATGGCGTTGGCGGCATAGCCGTTATTGCGTACCAGATCGTCTGCGCGGGCATTGCCACGGGTAAAGTTGGGCAGCAGGGCTGCATCCACACTTTCACTCGGTGGGTTCCACGCCCGCAACTGCCCACCAAATCCGCTGCCACCGCCGTGATAACCGGCATATTCACGCAGCGATGTCATGCCGTCCGGCCCCAGAAGGGTGGGAATGGTGGACGTTTTCATACATAAAATCCTGCAGGTCCCCTGCGTCGCTGTGTCATGCCGGTCTGCACTTCCAGCTCCGCAATGTATTTTTTCAGGTCAGACACGGAAGTGGCCGTAAACTCCACTCGCCGTCCGTCTTTCTGTACCGTTGCCACCCGTTTTCCTGTCATCAGGTCATGCAGTGCCGCACGGGCAGCGGCAAGTTCTTCCTGTCGCGTCATTCATCCTCTCCGGATAAGGCACGGGCGTAATCTGCCAGTGTTTTCTTGTTGGTTGCTGCACCATCCTCTTCCTGCAGGCTCGCCAGCAGTGCACTGAGATCCAGCTGCCAGCGGGAAATACTGATGCGCAGCGCCGCCAGCGCATAAACGAAGCAGTCGAGCGCCTCATTGCGTCGCTTTTTGCTGTCCCACAGTATTTTTTTCCTGCCATCCACCCATTTTTCGACCTGCTCTTCAGCAGTCAGCTGCTGCGCTTCGGTCAGATCAAAAATATCCGGGTTATTCGGGAAGTGAACGGCACCGGGAAGCGGTTCATCCCCTTCCGGCGTCAGTGTGAAGCGGTTATAAATCTGCTCTTTCGCGGTATCCGTACCGATTTCGGTAAGGTAAACCCCGTTTTTGTTTCGCTTACGTGGCATGCTGGCCACTGGCTTTCCGTAGACGGATGCCCCTTTAATGGGGATCACCCGGAACAGCCCATGCTTTTTCGAGCGTTCATACACAATGGTCGGGTCAATCCCGCCAGTATCCCAGCAGATACGGGATACCGACATTTCTGCACCATTCCGGCGGGTATAGGTTTTATTGATGGCCTCATCCACACGCAGCAGCGTCCGTTCATCGTCGTGGCGGCCCATAATAATCTGCCGGTCAATCAGCCAGCTTTCCTCACCCGGCCCCCATCCCCATACGCGCATTTCGTAGCGGTCCAGCTGGGAGTCGATACCGGCGGTCAGGTAAGCCACACGGTCAGGAACGGGCGCTGAATAATGCTCTTTCCGCTCCGCCATCACCTCAGCATCCGGACGTTCGCCAATTTTCGCTTCCCATGTCTCACCGAGCGTGGTGTTCACGAAGGTTTTACGTTTTCCCGTATCCCCTTTCGTCTTCATCCAGTCTTTGACAATCTGCACCCAGGTGGTGAACGGGCTGTACGCCGTCCAGATGTGAAAGGTCACACTGTCCGGCGGCTCAATCTCTTCACCGGATGACGAAAACCAGAGAATGCCATCACGGGTCCAGATCCCGGTCTTTTCGCAGATATAACGGGCATCAGTAAAGTCCAGCTCCTGCTGGCGGATGACGCAGGCATTATGCTCGCAGAGATAAAACACGCTGGAGGGGTCATCCGGCGTCCATTTGAGGCCAAACGGCGTCTCTTTGTCGCCAAATTTAAGATACTGCTCCTCCCCGCAGTGCGGGCAGGCAACATGAAAACGCATAAAATGCGGGGATTCACTGGCTGCACGCTCAATCTGGCAGGTGCCTCTCACTTTGGGCGTGGAGCCACGGATGGACTTTGGCCAGACCGAGCCTTCAATACGTTTGTCGCCAAGGAACGTCGGAGAGCCTTCCTGTTCAATATCCTCATCAAAGGCAGCAAGTTCATCATAACCCGCCACATCCACCGACTTTTCACGGTAGTTTTTTGCCGCTTTACCGCCCAGGCACCAGAAGCCACGACCATTGGAAAAACGCTTCATAGTGAGCGTGTTATCCCGGTGCTTTTTGCCATACCACGGAGCCAGCGCCAGCAGCGACGGAATATCGCGGATGGTCGGCTCAACGTGGGTTTTCATAAAGTTCTCGGCATCACCATCCGTCGGCAACCAGATAAGGGTGTTGCGCTGCTTATGCTCTATAAAGTAGGCATAAACACCCAGCAGCATTTTGGAATAACCGACACGGGCAGACTTCACCACATTCACCTCACGGATGTAGTCGCTGCCCATCGCATTCATGATGGCCCGCTGAAAGGGCAGTGTTTCCCAGCGCCCTTCCTGGTATGCGGATTCTTTTGGGAGATAGTAATTGGCATCCGCCCATTCAACGGCGGTCTGTGGCTCCGGCCTGAACAGTGAGCGAAGCCCGGCGCGGACAAAATGCCGCAGCCTGTTAACCTGACTGTTCGATATATTCACTCAGCAACCCCGGTATCAGTTCATCCAGCGCGGCTGCTTTGTTCATGGCTTTGATGATATCCCGTTTCAGGAAATCAACATGTCGGTTTTCCAGTTCCGGAAAACGCCGCTGCACCGACAGGGGGATCCCGTCGAGAATACTGGCAATTTCACCTGCGATCCGCGACAGCACGAAAGTACAGAATGCGGTTTCCACCACTTCAGCGGAGTCTCTGGCATTTTTCAGCTCCTGTGCGTCGGCCTGCGCACGCGTAAGTCGATGGCGTTCGTACTCAATAGTCCCTGGCTGGAGATCTGTCTCGCTAGCCTGCCGCAGTTCTTCAACTTCCCGGCGTAGCTTTTCGTTCTCAATTTCAGCATCCCTTTCGGCATACCATTTTATGACGGCGGCAGAGTCATAAAGCACCTCATTACCCTTGCCACCGCCTCGCAGAACGGGCATTCCCTGTTCCTGCCAGTTCTGAATGGTACGGATACTCGCACCGAAAATGTCAGCCAGCTGCTTTTTGTTGACTTCCATTGTTCATTCCACGGACAAAAACAGAGAAAGGAAACGACAGAGGCCAAAAAGCTCGCTTTCAGCACCTGTCGTTTCCTTTCTTTTTAGAGGGTATTTTAAATAAAAACATTAAGTTATGACGAAGAAGAACGGAAACGCCTTAAACCGGAAAATTTTCATAAATAGCGAAAACCCGCGAGGTCGCCGCCCCGTAACCTGTCGGATCGCCGGAAAGGACCCGCAAAATGATAATAATTATCATCTACATGTCACAACGTGCATCTACGCCATCAAACCACGTCAAATAATCAATTATGACGCAGGTATCGTATTAATTGATCTGCATCAACTTAACGTAAAAACAACTTCAGACAATACAAATCAGCGACACTGAATACGGGGCAACCTCATGTCAACGAAGAACAGAACCCGCAGAACAACAACCCGCAACATCCGCTTTCCTAACCAAATGATTGAACAAATTAACATCGCTCTTGAGCAAAAAGGGTCTGGGAATTTCTCAGCCTGGGTCATTGAAGCCTGCCGTCGGAGACTAACGTCAGAAAAGAGAGCATATACATCAATCCAAAGTGATGATGGATGAACATCCCGGTTTCTTCCACCATCGCACCGGAAAAGCGACTATGAGGGTAACCCTGCGTCTGTCAGCACAGTAAAACCCGGTGTGCATCGTTTTTGATTATTCCCGCACACTCACGCAGAAGGAATTCCCCGTCGGGCTACGGTCATGGTTAATGCGGGAATACGGCGACGATACAGCGCAGCTAAAAGGGTAATGGACAGATAGAGCGGTTTATTTCATTCCACAGGATTCTGAGTGCCCCCCTCCTCCAATAGGCTGAGCATCCACCTATATAGTTTTAATTTTCATCAATCCATTTAACTATCGTTTAATTGTTGTCACATAGGATTCTGCCGTTTTTAACAATGCAGGATAATAAGATGAAAAAAATGTTGTTTTCTGCCGCTCTGGCAATGCTTATTACAGGATGTGCTCAACAGACGTTTACTGTTGGAAACAAACCGACAGCAGTAACACCAAAGGAAACCATCACCCATCATTTCTTCGTTTCGGGAATTGGACAGGAGAAAACTGTTGATGCAGCCAAAATTTGTGGCGGCGCAGAAAATGTTGTTAAAACAGAAACCCAGCAAACATTCGTAAATGGATTTCTCGGTTTTATTACTTTAGGCATTTATACTCCGCTGGAAGCGCGTGTGTATTGCTCACAATAATTGCATGAGTTGCCCATCGATATGGGCAGCTCTATCTGCACTGCTCATTAATATACTTCTGGGTTCCTTCCAGTTGTTTTTGCATAGTGATCAGCCTCTCTCTGAGGGTGAAATAATCCCGTTCAGCGGTGTCTGCCAGTCGGGGGGAGGCTGCATTATCCACGCCGGAGGCGGTGGTGGCTTCACGCACTGACTGACAGACTGCTTTGATGTGCAACCGACGACGACCAGCGGCAACATCATCACGCAGAGCATCATTTTCAGCTTTCGCATCAGCTAACTCCTTCGTGTATTTTGCATCGAGCGCAGCAACATCACGCTGACGCATCTGCATGTCAGTAATTGCCGCGTTCGCCAGCTTCAGTTCTCTGGCATTTTTGTCGCGCTGGGCTTTGTAGGTAATGGCGTTATCACGGTAATGATTAACAGCCCATGACAGGCAGACGATGATGCAGATAACCAGAGCGGAGATAATCGCGGTTACTCTGTTCATTGCTGACCCCACAAACAGATTTCACGCTCAATCTCACGACGAGTCATGAGACCTTTCCATTGCTTACCGCCAGCATATGTCCAGCGACGTAGCTGATCACATGCGCCTTTGATATCGCCCTGGTTTATTTTGCGAAGAAGCGTCGATGTTCTGAAATTGCCAGCACCCACGTTGTAAACGAATGAGTAAAGAGCGCCGCGCATTGTTTCCGGTATATCGACTTTGATGTACGGGTTAATTTGTCTGGCGACCGTGGCAAGGTCTTTATTCAGGAGGGCTTTGCATTCTGCTTTGGTATACGTTTTACCGAGCATGATGTCTTTTCCTGTATGCCCGTGACATACAGTCCATACACCAACAATATCTTTGTATGGTATGTAGCTGACACCTTCCAGACCATCGTTACCACTTGGGCCAGTGATTAACACTGATGCTATAGCAATTGCTCCGCCACCAATAGCAGCAGCAACGGCTTTTCGTAATGATGGAGGCATTATTCACCTCTCGCAGCCTTGCGCTTATCTTCTTTAATCTTGAAATAAAGGTTTGTCAGGTACGTCAGCAGGCCAAATACCAGGCTACCCAGCACACCTATTGCTGCCCACTGTGAGGGCGTGACTTTATCGAGCAGCTGTAAAAACCAGTAACCGGCACTACCTGCTGAGGTGCCATAGGCGACACCCGTTGTTAACTTATCCATGGATTTCATAACCCCACCTCGCAGACAAAGCGGGTGTAAATTGAGGGAATACAACGTATCGCAAAAAAGCAGAAACGTAACAGACTCGGAGTCAGTGAATAACTCAGGTATTGAGTTATCAGCTAATATCGAGACTCAAAAAATGGAAAAACCAGCTCGACGGCGGGTTTAAGCTGTGTGACGAAGTAACCACTCTTAACAGCATAACCAATTTTTTACGTACGTAAACCACTGAATGATATTTATGAGAATGCTACCGAGTGTTCAAAACACCACCACAAATACATAAGAAAACCTCAACAAATAACCAATAAATAATTTCCGGCGTTATTTTTAGTTAATTTAAATTAAACCACCGAATTATACCCCCCCCATAAATAACAGCCATTAATATAAATTAGCTAATAGGTTTATTTTTGTTCAAATAAGAGCCATAAATAGGTTTCGATAGAAAAAGTTCAGATAAAAATAGAGATCTACTTCACAAATTAAATGAGAAACTAAAACTTACATCTTGAAATAATCACATTGATTAGATGAATATTTATCGCGCAGTGACATCATTTTTTAATAATAGTTCAAAAAAAAGGGCTCACGATGAAAAAATTAACAGTGGCAATTTCTGCTGTAACTGCATCAGTACTGATGGCGATGTCTGCTCAGGCAGCTGAAATTTATAATAAAGACAGTAACAAGCTGGATCTGTACGGAAAAGTTAATGCCAAGCACTACTTTTCCTCTAACGATGCAGATGATGGTGATACTACTTATGTTCGTCTGGGCTTCAAAGGCGAAACCCAAATCAACGATCAGCTGACTGGTTTCGGTCAGTGGGAATATGAATTCAAAGGCAACCGCGCTGAATCTCAAGGTTCCTCCAAAGACAAAACCCGTCTTGCATTTGCAGGCCTGAAATTCGGTGACTACGGCTCAATCGATTACGGCCGTAACTACGGTGTAGCATACGACATCGGTGCGTGGACTGACGTTCTGCCAGAATTCGGTGGCGATACCTGGACCCAAACAGATGTGTTCATGACTGGTCGCACCACTGGTGTTGCAACCTATCGTAACAACGACTTCTTTGGTCTGGTTGATGGTCTGAACTTTGCTGCTCAGTACCAAGGCAAAAACGATCGTAGCGATTTCGATAACTACACCGAAGGTAACGGTGATGGCTTCGGTTTCTCTGCTACCTATGAATACGAAGGGTTCGGTATCGGTGCAACTTATGCGAAATCTGATCGTACCGACACTCAAGTTAATGCAGGGAAAGTTCTTCCTGAAGTATTTGCTTCCGGTAAAAATGCAGAAGTTTGGGCCGCAGGTCTGAAATATGACGCTAACAACATTTACCTGGCCACTACCTATTCTGAAACCCAGAATATGACTGTATTTGCTGATCACTTCGTTGCTAATAAAGCTCAAAACTTCGAAGCTGTTGCACAATATCAGTTCGATTTCGGTCTGCGTCCGTCCGTTGCTTACCTGCAATCTAAAGGTAAGGATCTTGGAGTATGGGGCGATCAGGACTTAGTCAAATATGTTGATGTAGGTGCAACCTATTACTTCAACAAAAATATGTCTACTTTCGTTGATTACAAAATCAACCTGCTTGACAAAAATGACTTCACTAAAGCACTCGGTGTAAGCACTGATGACATCGTTGCTGTAGGTCTGGTTTACCAGTTCTAATCTGATTACGAAAAAGATATGTTGCGGGAGGCTTTGCCTCCCCAACATATAAGTGGCTCCCTCAAGCCACTTCCTTTAGGAGCACAACCTTGCTTCTAACTATATAAACCTTCTGTTATATATTACCCTTTATTTTTGGGGGCGTTGCAACGCCCCATTTTTAATAATTTTTAGTAAACAATTGGCATATTAATTAGAGTTATTAACAACGATATCCATCTCTAACCGGATATCTAATGCCATTAACATCCCTTCAATTATGCCCTCAGCCTTCTGTAACCTTTTCCCGATATAACCATCAGAGCAGCAATGCTTACCTGCCAGTGACATGAATGTCATACCGACTACATAATAATCTACTAATAAATCGTGCAAATCGCTGTTGTTCTTTTTCAGACGGGCCATGCACCCGCAAATGATCATCGCGTCATCGTCACAACATTGCGGGCGAGATTTTACTTTTGAAGGAATTAATCCCTTAAAACCGGCGGCAATGGACGACCAGGTCACATCTTCATGATTATTAGCCGCCCACGCTCCCCAACGCTCAAGAACCATCTGAATATCACGCATCAACTTACTCCACAAAAATCAGACCAGAACGCCAATTACAAGCAAAAATCAACAAAACAGTATTAGTTGATTGTTATCTCTGACTTCATACTCCTGCTCCTGTCAGGGTTTTGGCGTAATTCTTCAGTATTCGGTAATCGGTCAAAACAGAACCGGGGAAACGATATAAGCGCAGACGCCCCCAGCGGTGGCGAAGAAGTTCTGCCATATTAAACTCAAACATCATTCATTCCCCATTTCGGTGATGGTCAGTTCCAGCCTCCCACCTTTGGTAACAGGCATCTTCACAACGCGGTAATCAACGACCTGAGCATCATCCAGCCAGAAACCTGCTTTAGTGAGTGCGTCAAAAGCGGCTTTTTGCAGATTATCCAGGTCACGGCGACGGCGATCCGGCATGTGGCACTCAATGCGGATTTTCACAGGCATAGCCAGGCCGATATCCAGCATTGCGTTTTTAATGATTCGGGCGACGTTATCGCGGTATGCCTGCCCCTCTGCGCTGACGTGCGTGCGCCCGCGATTATGGCGGTAATAGCGATTATTGCTCGGAGGCCAGGGTAATGTGATACTGTAGGTATTCACGCCTTAATAACCCCCTCTTTCAGCCAGATAACCTGTGTTCTCGCCATACCTTCCAGCGCGCATTCTTTTGCATATGCAGCATCGACAAAATGTGTGCGGCGGTCGATTTCGTCGTGGCAGGCAGAACATGCAATGGTGGCAATCAGGTCTGGCGGTTTGATACCGGTACCGCACAATCCAGCCAGCCGGATATGTGCCAGTACAGACGTTTCAGAATTGCCATTACATACGCCAGGGATTCTTACCTGGCATTCCCGACCACGCGCTGCTTTTCTCAAATCAGCCATGATTCCTCCTTGCTGCCAGTCGCAACCATTTTTTATCAACCAGGCTAGCGGTATATCCGAGCAGTGTTGGTATTTCGGATGGCTTCGGCTCAGGCTTACGCTTACGACGATTTGATACTCTGTAGATGTGTCCGTTCATGACACGAATAAGCGGTGTAGCCATTACGCCTCCTGCTTGTCACGGAGCAGCTGGAACTCGCAGCTCTGCGGAATAGTCAGGTGGCAGCCAATATTCACCGCCCAGGCTTCAACCTTACACAGGAAGACATACATCTCTCCGATATCAAGATCGGAGGTATGGCGTAACGACTGGATAGTGGTGATATCACCGGTTACGACATCAACCAGGTCTTTGGTTTCATAACCGAGATATGTGTGTTTGAGAGCATCTTTTACCCAAGCTGGAGTGGCGAACGTTTTACCCCTGTTGATGAGGTATTCACTGATTTCGCTGTACCACATGTGGCTGAGTGCATTCTGGGAAAGACTGCGTTTCTCACGCCACGGTTTAAGCACCATGCGAAAGCATTTGCCCTCCTCCAGATAAGGCTGGATCTGCCGACCGATAGCGGTGAAGTTACCGCGATGTAATTTGATGCCATCTTGTGGGAGATTCACGCTTCACCTCCGCAGAGGTCAAACGCTGGATACAATATATCGCAGGTGCATTTCTGCATCTGTGGAGGGAGAAGAGAGTTTGGATTGTGTGTGCGCATAAACGTCCCCGTTTAGCGCAGAAGTCACCGGAGTTGTTCAGGCTCCGATGACATGATTATGGCGAGTTGATTATCGCAAATCAAAGGTTTTAATTGTGCTTTATTCCTTCAAGCGTTGCCTTCATACCAACCAAAGAAATGTTTAGCTCTCCAACTTTCTCAGGGCTATATAATTCAGAATGAAGCCAATATTCTGATTTATCTAAACATCTTTTAGCCAGCTCTCGATCAAAGTCTACGACTTGGGAAGACGCTTCATACCAAAGCCTATAAAGTTTTTCTTCTTCGTTTGGGTTATTAGGCTCACCACGTTTTAATTTTTCAGTATATAAAATTGTTGAACAAATCGCAGGAGTTAATCCAGTGATTGCCCTCTGCCGCAGATCGGATTTGTTTGTTATCCACCCCAACAGACGATCTCCCATCCATGTGATAATTGTATCCATGCTTTAGCCCTTCTTAGTAAATAGTGTGTAGGGCGACTGAAGGACCGAGTTTATGCTTTTTCGCATTGCTTTCAGTTAGTACACCGGTATCGCACCGGAAACAATCCTACGGCAAATTGGTTGTCTGACCTCTCGGTTTTTCGTGCATTAACCGATACCCACTACAGTCTCGGCGAAAGCTGCACACCCCCAGGGTGTACTGGTAGCACTCGGCACAGCCTAGCACGCCACTTTCTTCTCACTATCCAGTCTAATTTTATCCCCTAGTCAGACACTCAGATGTAGTGCTCCGCAGCGGCATGCGGGGGAATACAAAAACTCGGACAAAATTGGGCCCTCCTTTTTGAATCACTCGCGGGGATGTAGTTATTAATACATGGAAAAAGATCTGTTTTCAAATCCAACATTATATGGTTTCAATACCACGGGGTGGCTATGTGTTTCTCATTGTTAATTGGAATCTACTGTAATCGATCCGAACGTAAATGCGGCAAAACTCGACTCCACTTATCATCCTGCCACGGCCGGAATTTTACATGTGCCGTTTCTCTGGCAAGGATTGCCTGTGCCTTATTGAGTATCTGGGGATATTCTTGCTCGATAGAAGTGAAGCGACCAGCTTCACGATGCTCCGCAACCTGAAGAAGAGGAGTAACGTTCTGGTAGGTAATTAACATCACATTCCCTGCTCGCCATAACCAGGCGAGTGTGCAAAGTTCGTTATCAGTGAATTGTTTTGTGATTGGGGATTGTTGAACTGCTAGAACGAGAACGCCAGCATCCATTGGCAGTCCCTATAGTAAAACCATAGCTCAGGACGCTTCGTTCAGGATAGATAATTTTATTGTACTTACCTAACTTTCTTACTATAGCACGGTTGAAAAAGTGATTATTACTCAAAAATAAACCTCACCATCAACCATATATTTGAGAGCACTTATCGCCTGCTGGGCGGATATTACTTTCATTAAAGGATAGTGTTTAAAAACAATGCCATTCATAAAATAGATATCACAGGTTTTATTATCCGTATTAATTATGATTTTTTCGAATGTTTTATAGGCAAGTGTACGGCATAACTCTCGTCCATTTTTACTGGTTAAGTCAATAGCATAAAAATCACTGAATGAATTTACACCTTTACTCTTCAAAGTTTTCAATGATACCGAAGCCCTTCTTAATTCCTTATCTAATAGTCTTATTTTCTCTGCTATAGCGGTAACTTCAGGCGCGACAGACAATGCAACGATTAAATTATTAATTTTCATCTGAAGCTCAATAATTTTTAACTCTAAAGTTTCATTAGCATCTTTCTTGTTTTCAACTGGTTGAATTTTGCTACAATTAAAAAGCAATTCATTAATGATATTATAATCAACCAAATCTCTTTTTATTGATGGCCTGTCACATCGATGTAATCTTCTCATCGGACAAACATAATAGCCATGCAAACTTCCAGATACCGCATGAACAATCATGGTATTACCACAAGCCTCACACTTCATAACTGTTCGAAGTAGATTTATTAGCATAGGATTCTTGCTACTATTGCTAATACCAAAAGGTGCCAACCGAATTTCCTGTACAGCGTAAAACAAATCATCTGATATGACTCTGGGATAATAGCCAGCGATTTCACTTATCCCTTTCCCTCTTGCACGATATGAAGGTACGCATATACCTATCAGAGCTTTATTCGCTAATAATTTTTCAATTACAGAAGGTCCCCATGCACTTTCTTTTCCTGAGAAATTCTTTACAGCATGATCATTTAAATACTTGGCTATTGCATTCAATGAGCGCCTTTCCATCCTGAGTTTAAAAATTAGCTCAATAGTTTTCACCCTGTCGGGGTCTGGAACAAAAGCCGTTCTTTTGTCATCTAAGGAGAGCCATCTCGGACAAGACGCCGTCATAATCGTACCTGATTCCAGTGCATCCTGCCGTTTTTTCTTCCATGATAATTTAACCCGACTTGACTTTATCTCGCTTTCTTCATTTGCCCTTTGTGCTATAAGTATGGCTTTTATTAATGAATATGGCTCATTCAAAGAGTCAATATTATAGACTGTATTGTCGCAAAGAGTTATAACATCAATACCGTGATTCAAAATTAATTTCAGACGTTCAATCGCTTCACCGACTTTTTCTCTTGAAAGTCTGTCCAGACTTTCAACTAACAATGTAGTTCCTGGCAATATATAACCATGCTCTATAGCATCTAAAAATTCCGAAAAAGCTCCTGATTGTGCATGCTTTCCTTTGAATGCACTTAATCCTAAATCTTCATATGTTATGGTATCAAGATAATAATCACTATTTACCTTTAACCATTCAGCAATAAGTCTTCTCTGTCGGTTTAATGAGTCACCAGACATCTGACCTGGTGATGAAAATCGCATATATGCTATGGCTTTTTTCATGGTGACACCTGCTAACGTATGCTTTTATAAACCTTAGTGGTGGGATATAATTTTTGTTTAATTTTTATTTAAAAAAACAATTAAGGTCACATTATCTTGAATATACAACAATAATCGTATTGCAATTTTCTTACGCCATAATCTTGAAAGCACAAAAGAACACATAAAAAAAATAAAGACATTAACAAAAAGCATAAAACGAGGCTCATATAAATATAAGAGCCTCCATATTTTAGTCGTTTAGAAACAAATTATTTTTAATGTGGTGTGCTTCGTGACAATAGATTAATAACCAACACACCGGCACAAATCAACATCATGCCTATAATGGCTGGCAGGTCCAGCCGTTGGCCGAAAAGTCCCCATGACAGTAAGCTAATCAGGACAATACCGACTCCTGACCAGATAGCATAAGCAATCCCTGTAGGAATATAAGCCAGCGTCTGAGCTAATAACCAGAATGATGCACAATAACAAATAATTGTACCAACAGATGGCCATAACCGTGTAAAACCTTCTGAAAACTTCATTAAGGTTGTACCAATGACCTCTGCAAGTATTGCACCACCAAGATAAATATAAGGGTTCATAGCATATTCTTTCCTGTTCAAACTGGAGAGAATTGTACTACAGTTTGAACTCAACTCACCTGTTTCATCATTGTGTACCCATTGATGTTCTTTTATATACCCTCAATACCCGTTTCATCGCGGCACTCTGGCGACACTCCTTAAAAATCAGATTCGTGCTCACCTTTCCTTCCCGTTCTTCTCTGGTAGCGAACCGGTAATACACCGTTCGCCAGACCTTACCATCAACGACCAGGATTCCTGCCCGCGCCATTTTAGCCGCAGCCTGATTTATGCTGGTTACGGTTGCGCCTGTTACCGCGGCAACGTCCTGTGCACAGAAGCTCTTATGCGTCCCCAGGTAATGAATAATTGCCTCTTTGCCCGTCATACACTTGCTCCTTTCAGTCCGAACTTAGCTTTAATTTCTGCGATCTTCGCCAGAGCCTGTGCACGATTTAGAGGTCTACCGCCCATAACAGGAAGTTGTTTTACTGGTTCAGGTATCGTCTCACCACGGTTAATTCGCGCTGTCATACAGGTCAGTTCATCGGCAGCCTTGCGCCGTAATTCCGCGTCAGTCAGCGCATTGGCCCGCATGTTCTGGTACAAGTTGGTAACCAACCAGTAATGCGCGTTCGATTTCCACGGATAAGACTCTGCATCCGGATACAGGCCACGCTTCCGGCAATACTCGTAAACCATATCAACCAGCTCGCTGACGTTTGGCAGCCCGGCGTTAACAGATGCTTCTTCCCGGCACCAGGCGACAAACTGCCCGGGTGATGGCAGGAATGGTCGATTCTGCCGACGGGCTACGCGCATTCCAGCGTTAACCTGTTCCATTGTGGTGATCCCGTTTTCCCGGAAAGCCAGAACCCACTGGCGGCGGATTTCGTTCAGTTCATTCTGGTCACGGTTAGCCAGGCTCGCCGGGAAAGTTGCCAGTAACTGGCTGAACACACCGTTGATGATCTGCGCTACCTGCTGTACCTGTGGCTTTTCGTCGTACTGTTCCGGCATGTTGTTGGCGATCCGGCGCATCTGCTCACAGTCAAAGTTAACCATCTGTGCGGCGATGTTTTTCATAGCTCCACCCCGTAAATCCAGTCAGTGTTCGTCAGGTCGAGTTTTGGTTTGCCGGCTGTCACGCCAGCCTGTTGCTTGTTTCGGTTGATTTCGAGCTGGGTCCACTTGTCGCGGAGTTTGGCCGGACTTAGCACGTTACCGGACCAGAAGTTGTCCTGGCATGCCCAGCGGAACAGCACGCACATGTCGCGGTGGTTACGTCCGTCACGTTCACGCATCAGGCGGATATCGTTAGCCCACCCTGCAAAATTCGGTTTTCTGGCTGATGGCGCGATGGTCTTCACCATGTCAAACATCCACTCTGCGGCGGTCAGGTCTTCTGCTGTCCCCCACTTGCTGCCGCTCTGAATTGCAGCATCCGGTTTCACCACAGGAAGATCGTTTTCTGGTTGGTCAGAGGATTCGCCAGAATTCTCGGACGAAAAAGGTTTTATATTGTCTTTTGTTAGTTTGTCTTTTGTGTTTACCTGATTCGGGTAAACGCCTTTACCTGATTTGGGTAAACTTTTTTTACCTGATTCAGGTAAATTTACCTCTTTCAGGTAAACTTTATTTTTCTTACCTGATTCGGGTAATGTTGACCATTCACTGACCACATTATTAATGCCGGTATTCCGCCCGCTCTGAATAAAAATCCCACGCTTTACCAGAACACTTTTTGCAGCAGAACACTTGTGCGGCAATATCCCGGTTAATTCGGAAAGTTGCTCGTTGCTAACCCAATCCAGTTTTTTATTAAAGCCATATGTTTTGCGCATGACAGCCAGAAAGACCAGAAGCTGGTGCTGTGTTAATCCGGCCAGCATCACAGCTTCCAGCAACTCATTTGCAATGCGCGTATAACCATCATCGAGATCTGCCACGCGCGGCTCCTTTTGTGCCGCATCCGGCACTGGAAAATTGAATATCTCAGCAGTGTTTGCCATAATTCCTCCCGCAATGAGTGTGTTACGATTTGCACCTGAAAGTCGGTTCTGTTCCAGCAGACCGGCTTTCGCCATTTCTGAACCTGTCATATCGCCCCCAGCATGGTAGTAACCATCGCCATCAATGGACCAGCCAGATCTGGGTCCACACGAAACATCGACACAATACCTTCACTAATTTCCTTCAGTTTCTGGTGGCGTGGTGCGTTGAGAATGACAGCCTGTTTTGCCTCACTGAGTTCCTTTTCCATTTCAGCCAACCTAGCCATGAAGCTATCCTGCTCAACCAGGTAACCGCGATATTCCAGCGGTAGTACCGCCAGAATTGCCGGGGTCAGTTCACGCACGTTATTTCGGTATTTTTCAGAATCGAATTTGTTATCGAGGAAGCGGAACAGCTTCTGGCGTGCACGGCTGACATCATCAGGGAAATCGATGGTGCCGCCGCCCTGCTCCCGATACTCATTCACAATGAGTGTGGCAACGACATCCTGATTATCTACAGCCGACCAGGCGCGGACGGCATCACGGATTTTTTCGTGGCCTGGCACCTGTTTTGTTTGAGAACGATTTATCACCGCAGTCGGGCTAAATCCGCTAGTCTGTTGGTATGTAAGTGGTTGCATAATTGACTCCTTTAGTTTGAATTGACTGTTAAGTTGATTGCTTATTGTTAAAGAGCGTGAAATGGAAATTTAAGCTGCGTTCTTTTCGGTGTGTGGAAACAACTTCGGAAGATCCGGGCGAATCTGGTATGCCTTCACTACTCCACCAGTAGCCGTAACAATGCTGCCGACATGTTCAGGGGATACCTTTGCTTTGTTGTGAAGCCACTTATAGACGGCCTGCTGTGAAACTTCGCAAGCAGCGCCCAGTTTCTTTTGTGAACCAACGATATTGATCGCTGTTTTGATAGCTGGGTTCATAACAACCTCCGTGGTTAATTTGAATCAAGATTAAAACTATGGTTGTTTTTAGTCAACAACCATTTTCGTTTGATGAAATAAAACCTTGGTTGTACATTTGGACTATGAAAACAACACTCTCAGAAAGACTTAAAGAAGCCAGATTAGCGCGAGGCCTTACACAAAAGGCGCTTGGGGATTTGGTCGGGGTTAGCCAGGCTGCTATTCAGAAAATCGAAACAGGGAAAGCTAATCAAACAACTAAAATCGTGGAGATCGCGAACGCTTTGGGTGTGCGCGCAGAATGGTTATCTTCTGGCGTTGGAAATATGTCAGACAGTACAGTGCAACCAATACAATCAACTGTCAGCCATTCCAAATACTTCAAGATTGACGTTCTTGATATAGAAGTCAGTGCTGGGCCGGGAGTCATCAACCGTGAGTTTGTAGAAGTTCTACGCTCGGTTGAGTACTCGTTTGACGATGCTCGTCACATGTTCGATGGTAGGAAGGCGGAAAATATCCGCATCATTAACGTGCGTGGTGACAGCATGTCAGGAACGATCGAACCAGGTGATCTGCTGTTCGTTGATATCACAGTTAAATCTTTCGACGGTGATGGTATCTATGCGTTTCTGTACGACGACACAGCCCATGTAAAGCGCCTGCAAATGATGAAGGATAAGCTGCTGGTCATCTCTGATAACAAAAGCTACTCACCGTGGGACCCGATCGAGAAAGACGAGATGAACCGGGTGTTCATCTTCGGTAAGGTTATTGGGAGCATGCCGCAGACATATAGGAAGCATGGGTAGTACCAATTAAAAATTATCAACTGGGCATTGTGCTCATTCAGTAAAGAACTAATTCCTATCTTTGCTCTAGGTAGTAATATTAAGCCACCGCAATAATATCTTTACCTAACGGCGTAAGAATCCCGGTCACCGTGCCGGGTTTTCTTTTGCCCTCCCCTCATCACACACACCGTTAAAAAAACCACCATAACCTCGCTTCAGTTATCGCTATGCGATTCAAGTCACAAAATAAATCCATCCTAAATACAACCAGTTATATCTAAAACAACCAATAAAACAACTTTTGTTGTTGACGATAAAACAACTATAGTTTTAAATAAGTTCATCGCAACAACACAACGATACGGCAACTACCTGATTCACCGTTGCGATGACCGCTTAGATCCGCAGTTTGAATTTCAGCAGGCTTCGGGGAGTGCGAGGGGTGAAACGGACGCGTGAACGTCGGTGTGACCAGCGGAAATTAACTCAACATTTCATACCTTAGTCGCTTCAACGAGGCGGCTTAGTTATGACAACCGGCGGCCATCCACCGCCTGAATACGCGCAGAAGTCTCTATATGTTCAGCAGCCCAGCTTACGGGCAGGAGTTTTTATGGTTCATCAACATTATGGAACGCAGACCGTTAATCGAGGTGCGGTCATGCCAGGAATGCTGGTCAAACACAAAGATGGTACCTGGACTGCATCAGCTAATTTACGCGGACGGCTTTATCTGCATCGCGGCATCGAGCGCACTTATACCCGTGATTTGCTCGTGGAAGTTTTTCTCGACGGACGCGGTAACGGCCTGAATCACTAATCCCCTTTCCTGTTTTCCTAATCAGCCTGGCATTTCGCGGGCGATATTTTCACAGCCATTTTCAGGAGGTCAGCCATGAACGCTTATTACATTCAGGATCGTCTTGAGGCTCAGAGCTGGGCGCGTCACTACCAGCAGATCGCCCGTGAAGAGAAAGAGGCAGAACTGGCAGACGACATGGAAAAAGGCCTGCCCCAGCACCTGTTTGAATCGCTATGCATCGATCATTTGCAACGCCACGGGGCCAGCAAAAAAGCCATTACCCGTGCGTTTGATGACGATGTTGAGTTTCAGGAGCGCATGGCAGAACACATCCAGTACATGGTTGAAACCATTGCTCACCACCAGGTTGATATTGATTCAGAGGTATAAAACGGATGAGTACAGCACTCGCAACGCTGGCAGGGAAGCTGGCTGAACGTGTCGGCATGGATTCTGTCGACCCACAGGAACTGATCACCACTCTTCGCCAGACGGCATTTAAAGGTGATGCCAGCGATGCGCAGTTCATCGCATTGTTGATCGTCGCCAACCAGTACGGCCTTAATCCGTGGACGAAAGAAATTTACGCCTTCCCTGATAAGCAGAACGGCATCGTTCCGGTGGTGGGCGTTGATGGCTGGTCCCGCATCATCAATGAAAACCAGCAGTTTGATGGCATGGACTTTGAGCAGGACAATGAATCCTGTACATGCCGGATTTACCGCAAGGACCGTAATCATCCGATCTGCGTTACCGAATGGATGGATGAATGCCGCCGCGAACCATTCAAAACTCGCGAAGGCAGAGAAATCACGGGGCCGTGGCAGTCGCATCCCAAACGGATGTTACGGCATAAAGCCATGATTCAGTGTGCCCGTCTGGCCTTCGGATTTGCTGGTATCTATGACAAGGATGAAGCCGAGCGCATTGTCGAAAATACTGCATAC
Organism: Escherichia sp. SCLE84; assembly: GCF_012584495.1. Taxonomy (NCBI): domain Bacteria; kingdom Pseudomonadati; phylum Pseudomonadota; class Gammaproteobacteria; order Enterobacterales; family Enterobacteriaceae; genus Escherichia; species Escherichia sp. SCLE84. Next base: position 1,843,085 of record NZ_CP051430.1, read on the forward strand.
ACTGCAGAACGTCAGCCAGAACGCGACATCACTCCGGTTAACGATGAAACCATGCAGGAGATTAACACTCTGCTGATCGCCCTGGATAAAACATGGGATGACGACTTATTGCCGCTCTGTTCCCAGATATTTCGCCGCGACATTCGCGCATCGTCAGAACTGACACAGGCCGAAGCAGTGAAAGCTCTTGGATTCCTGAAACAGAAAGCCACTGAGCAGAAGGTGGCAGCATGACACCGGACATTATCCTGCAGCGTACCGGGATCGACGTGAGAGCTGTCGAACAGGGGGATGATGCATGGCACAAATTACGGCTCGGCGTCATCACCGCTTCAGAAGTTCACAACGTGATAGCAAAGCCCCGCTCAGGAAAGAAGTGGCCTGACATGAAAATGTCCTACTTCCACACCCTGCTGGCTGAGGTTTGCACCGGTGTGGCTCCGGAAGTTAATGCTAAGGCGCTGGCCTGGGGAAAACAGTACGAGAACGACGCCAGAACCCTGTTTGAATTCACTTCCGGCGTGAATGTTACTGAATCCCCGATCATCTATCGCGACGAAAGTATGCGCACCGCCTGCTCTCCCGATGGTTTATGCAGTGACGGCAACGGCCTTGAACTGAAATGCCCGTTTACCTCCCGGGATTTCATGAAGTTCCGGCTCGGTGGTTTCGAGGCCATAAAATCGGCTTACATGGCCCAGGTGCAGTACAGCATGTGGGTGACGCGAAAAGATGCCTGGTACTTTGCCAACTATGACCCGCGTATGAAGCGTGAAGGCCTGCATTATGTCGTGATTGAGCGGAATGAAAAGTACATGGCGAATTTTGACGAGATGGTGCCGGAGTTCATCGAAAAAATGGACGTGGCACTGGCTGAAATTGGTTTTGTATTTGGGGAGCAATGGCGATGAAGCATCCTCACGATAATATCCGGGTAGGCGCGATCACTTTCATCTACTCCGTTACAAAGCGAGGCTGGGTATTTCCCGGCCTTTCTGTTATCAGAAATCCACTGAAAGCACAGCGGCTGGCTGAGGCGATAAATAATAAACGGGGGCTGTATGACTGATTTCACCGGAAGCAATACTCCTGCCGAACATCGCGACAGCTGGCGCACACCACCAGAGATTTTTGCTGCGCTTAATGCAGAGTTCGTTTTTCAACTTGATGCTGCCGCCAGCGAAAAAAACCGACTATGTCGGCTTTTTATCTCACAGGAGCAGAACACATTAACCACTTCATGGCCTGAAGCAATGGGATATGCCTCTGGTTATGTCTGGTTGAATCCACCATACAGCAATATTTCCCCTTTTGTGAAAAAGGCAGCCACTGAAAACAAATTCAGTAGTGTGGGATGTGTAATGTTATTGCCTGCTGACACATCTGTCGGATGGTTTCATGAAGCGATACAAACCGCCAGTGAGGTCAGATTCATCACGGCAGGACGACTGGCATTTATTAACCCACTCACTGAGAAACCCGTCAGTGGAAATAATAAAGGCTCGATGCTCATTATCTGGCACCCATACCCCCGTACACACTGCCACTTTACGACCGTTGATCGTGGAGAGTTGATGGCGTTCGGCTCAAGGATTCTTGCCCGTCGGGAGGCTGCATGACAACCACGGAATGCATTTTTCTGGCAGCGGGCTTCATATTCTGTGTGCTTATGCTTGCCGACATGGGACTTGTTCAATGACACATCAGCAGGAAAACGCCCTTCGCAGCATTGCCCGTCAGGCTAATTCTGAAATCAAAAAAGCCAGACAGCAGTTTCCGGATAAAAACGTCGATGACATTTGCCGTAGCGTACTTAAGAAGCACCGCGAAACGGTAACGCTGATGGGATTCACACCGACTCATTTAAGCCTGGCGATCGGCATGTTAAACGGCGTCTTTAAGGAACGGTGAACATGAAAAGCAAAATCATCAGGGAGCTACAGGCTCCTTTTTTATTGTTCGCATTCATCCTCAAGCGTATTAACCAACAATTCAGGGATTAATGGAAGATGGCAGACATCATTGATTCAGCATCAGAAATCGAAGAATTACAGCGCAATACAGCAATAAAAATGCGTCGTCAGAACTACCAGACTGTATCCGCAACTCATTGTTGTGAGTGTGGCGATCCGATAGATGAGCGAAGACGCCTGGCTGTTCAGGGTTGTCGGACTTGTGCAAGTTGCCAGGAGGAGATCGAACTTAAGAACAAACAATGGGGACTGTGATGGCCTCAAAGCAGCAAATTTCAACATCGTCCAACTGAGGTGTAAAAATGTTCAGAATCATTTTTCCTAACACCTGGTACGTCGACCACCACGGCACTCCCTGCAAAATCCTGCGTTCTACCCACAACAAAGTTCACTACATCCGAAAAGGCAGAACATGTATCGCCAGCATGTTCCGCTTTAATCATGACTTTGAACCTGTGAATAAAGCTGATGCAGATCGGATAGCAGAAGAGATCGAAACGGCAGAACACATTAAGAAGTTACGTGACATGCGTTCAAAAAGCAGAGGTAACCATGGAATCATACAGCCTCACACTCGATGAGGCCTGTCAGTTTCTTAAGATATCCAGACCAACCGCCACCAACTGGATACGAACAGGCCGCCTACAGGCAACACGTAAAGATCCAACCAAGCCAAAATCTCCTTACCTCACAACACGGCAAGCCTGCATTGCGGCGCTTCAGTCTCCGCTGCATACTGTCCAGGTGAGCGCGGGTGATGGCATAACAGAGGAAAGAAAATGTCACTCTTCCGCAGAAATGAAATATGGTATGCCTCGTATTCGCTCCCGGGCGGGAAACGAATTAAGGAATCTCTTGGCACAAAGGACAAGCGGCAAGCTCAGGAGTTGCACGACAAGCGAAAAGCAGAACTCTGGCGAGTAGAAAAGCTAGGGGATTTACCTGATGTCACTTTTGAAGAGGCCTGCCTAAGATGGCTTGAGGAAAAAGCTGATAAAAAATCTCTCGATTCAGATAAAAGCCGGATTGAGTTCTGGCTTGAACATTTTGAGGGTATAAGGCTTAAAGATATCTCGGAGGCAAAGATTTACTCTGCTGTAAGCAGAATGCATAACAGAAAGACGAAAGAAATATGGAAACAGAAAGTTCAGGCCGCCATCAGGAAAGGTAAAGAACCGCCTGTTTATGAACCAAAGCCAGTATCAACTCAGACAAAGGCAAAGCATCTTGCCATGATAAAGGCCATTCTCCGTGCTGCAGAACGCGACTGGAAGTGGCTGGAAAAAGCGCCTGTCATCAAGATACCAGCGGTCAGAAACAAGCGAGTCAGATGGCTGGAAAAGGAGGAAGCAAAACGCCTTATTGATGAGTGCCCCGAACCACTGAAATCTGTCGTCAAGTTTGCGCTGGCAACTGGTCTGAGAAAGTCGAACATCATAAATCTGGAATGGCAACAAATCGACATGCAGCGACGAGTTGCCTGGGTGAATCCAGAAGAGAGCAAATCAAACCGCGCCATTGGTGTGGCGCTGAACGATACCGCCTGTAAAGTGTTGCGTGATCAAATAGGCAAGCATCACAAATGGGTGTTTGTACATACCAAGGCGGCTAAGCGAGCAGATGGAACATCAACGCCTGCGGTCAGGAAGATGCGCATCGACAGCAAGACATCATGGCTATCAGCTTGTCGTCGTGCAGGAATTGAAGATTTCCGTTTCCATGACCTCAGACACACCTGGGCAAGCTGGCTGATTCAGTCAGGCGTCCCATTATCAGTGCTTCAGGAAATGGGCGGATGGGAGTCCATAGAAATGGTTCGTAGGTATGCTCACCTTGCGCCTAATCATTTGACAGAGCATGCGAGGAAAATAGACGACATTTTTGGTGATAATGTCCCAAATATGTCCCACTCTGGAATTATGGAGGATATAAAGAAGGCGTAACTGATTGAATTGTAATGGCGCGCCCTGCAGGATTCGAACCTGCGGCCCACGACTTAGAAGGTCGTTGCTCTATCCAACTGAGCTAAGGGCGCGTTGATACCGCAATGCGGTGTAATCGCGTGAATTATACGGTCAACCCTTGCTGAGTCAATGGCTTTTGATCTGGTTGCTGAACAAGTGAACGACCGCGTCTGATTTTCTGATTTATTTCGCTATAGCGGCAAACAAACACACACCGCTGCGCGTCTGAATCAAGAAAACCCGTATTTTCATGTATCAAAGTACAATTTACCGCCCTAACGGAAAATTGTCCGCTCCTATGAGACTGGTAACTATGAAACCAACGTCGGTGATCATTATGGATACTCATCCTATCATCAGAATGTCTATTGAAGTTCTGTTGCAAAAAAACAGTGAATTGCAGATTGTCCTGAAAACGGATGATTACCGCATAACCATCGATTATCTCCGAACCCGTCCTGTTGATTTAATCATTATGGATATAGACTTGCCCGGAACAGACGGTTTTACCTTCCTGAAAAGGATCAAACAAATCCAGAGCACAGTGAAAGTGTTATTTTTATCATCGAAATCAGAATGCTTTTATGCTGGCAGAGCGATACAAGCTGGTGCTAACGGTTTTGTCAGTAAATGCAATGATCAGAATGATATTTTTCATGCCGTTCAGATGATCCTCTCCGGATACACGTTTTTTCCCAGCGAAACGCTTAACTATATAAAAAGCAATAAATGTAGTACGAATAGTTCAACGGTCACTGTGCTATCTAATCGTGAAGTGACCATATTACGTTATCTGGTTAGCGGATTATCTAATAAAGAAATTGCCGATAAGTTATTACTTAGCAATAAAACAGTTAGTGCGCATAAATCTAATATTTATGGCAAGCTAGGTTTGCATTCAATTGTAGAGCTTATCGACTACGCCAAATTATACGAATTAATATAATATTAATTATAATTGATCATAAATATCGCATCCGCTTTCGCCACACCTGGCCGAACACCGCTGGCTAACGCTCGATAATTGGCAAAAAAGTTTAGTGTGACATTGCCATTTGCATCTACTTCCTCAGTCGGGCTCGCCGCTCCCAGTGCGAGCCGGGAGCGATCGCTATTACGTAATTCGATGGCGATGGTTTGCGCCATTGCGGGATCATCCAGAGCCAGCAGGTTGGTATCGGATGCCGGCGTTCCCGTAAATAAAATCGCAACTGAACCCGGAGGACATCCCTCCAGCCGCAGGCTAAAAGGGACGAGTGCCGTGGTATCGCCAGCGTTCAGTAATTGTGTCGTAGGCCATCTGCCTAAATCTACCGTCTTATCAATATCCGCAGTGTTTACGGTACAGGAGAAATCAACAACGTTACCGTGCAAATTGATATTAATCGTTCCCAAAGGGTCAGCTGCCCATCCACTGGAAATCCACAGTAACCCGCAGAAACAGCTAAAGAGTGCTCTTCTCATTCTCCGTACCTCATTGATAATCGACGCGTAAATACCCCAGCGCGCTAAACGGCCCTTCGGTCGGTTTTTGACCGGTAATACTGATAGGCCTGGCGCGAAGTGTGACATTGGCTGCCGCAGCTGCATCCAGACGGAAAGGAATAACGCTATTGAGATCGTTAGGCGTGATCGGCGTATCGTTCTGATCGGCGACAATAAAACCTAAATCCTGATTGTCCGACACCATCGCCTGACCAGAAACGGCACTGGCTTCCAGACGCATTGTTAAATAAGCCTGCGCAGCAACATTCGTACATTTGACCGCAATGCTCTTGGTTTGCGGCATGACACCAGCAGGTCGATTCCCCGGCCCTGCCGCACTAAATAACGATGCGCCGATATCACCAAAATCAAATTCAACAATCTGCCCGGCATTTAATTCGCAGTTTTGCGGTACTTCAACCCGGCCACCAAAACTAATGGTATAAACAGGTGTAACCAACGGATCGTAAGGCGTTGATGTCACATACACGGTAAACATCACCTGTCTGGGGATCTCCACCATGTTAATAAAGGGACGAATAACCTTTAAACGAAATATTAAACGAGAATCCATCACCCCGAATGGAAGGTTTTGCGAAACGTTAGGATCTGTTCCCATCCGAATATAATTTTGCGGGGGGAACTGAATATCCATAACACTATCAACCAGACTCATCGCACCTAATAGATAATCATTTAATTGCATATATTTATAATTATCGATAGTTTCCTGAACAATAAAGTTGGTGACATAACTACGGTATGTATAATTCACCAGCGTGCCGGGTGGACAAATTGCTGACACACCTACCCAGCCGGATTTTTCCGGTAAAACAACAATCTGCCCTAGCTGGTTATTGGTGCTATTAAAGATATTTGAGAGATCATAGTGTTCATCTTCTGCTACGCCAGTACTATTTGCACAAACAGTAGCCCAGGATATGTTTGCCAGACACAAACATGCCATCGCCAATAATAATCTGCAGATTATCTTCATTGATAATTTCCTTTATGAGCCAGGATGTGTGCAAACTGCCGAAATAACAGTGACGGCTTGCTGTAAGCTTTGCTTCGGCAATACATAGTGCGCAATGCAGCGTGAGTTCGCGCCGTCTCCCCACTGAACCAGTAATTCACCAGACAATGGCGCACCACTTAAATAAACTTGCCCGTCATCACCCACCATACTAGTTATTCCGGTACTGTTTTCCCGTACCAGTGATCCAAACGGCACCGGTTTTCCGCCCTGGGTAACGGTAATGAGCGCCCGCACGCCTATGCGGGTATCAAAATTGGCACGAACCAACGCGCCTTGCGTCGGCACAACGCTGCTAATATTTTTTTCAACATCGATGGAATTCCCCATCGTATTGGTATCAAGCGCGATACGGTTATACCGATAAACCGTGGCATACGGCATCACCGCATAGCCGCGCCAGTCGGTTAAAATGCCAGTTTGATTTTCAATGCGTACACCGCCTGCGCCAGGCGCTTTAATCAAAACATTGGTATCCCCTAAAGGCTGGCTCAGCGTTATGCCATTTTCGTGCCCGACCACACCGCCAGACAGCTGCCAGTTAACGTCATGTTGATCGCGGTCGTAGTTATACCCGCCCCCCAGCGTACCGTAAGTGGCCTGCCAGTTTGCCGTGGCGCTGCCCGTATACCCATTATTCGAGGTATCACCCTGGCTTACGTGATAACTCAGGTTGTGGCCTTCCAGTAAGGTCCCACCTACACCTGCCAGCCAGCTATTTTGCCCGTTGCTGTTACGGTTGGCGTTAAAGGAGGCATAAGCGCGGTCGAGCGCATTTTCCCGGGTGTAGCGACGTTTGGTCAGAACATTGAAAGGCACTGAAACATTAAGTCCGACAATACGTTCGTTATCGGGGATCCCTACAGATTCATTCCACGAAAATGAGAGTGAATAACTGATGCCAACCCAGCTGCTGGTATACCCCACCTGATACCAGGTATCTGAATCCGAAGTATTCCAGTATTTTTGATGGGTACCAGAGATATAAAGCGAGCCAAAGTCATTAAGTGATTGTGAAATATTTAACTGCAAACGGTCTTTACGGCTAAAGCGTAAATTGTGGTAATTCACGATTATCGGTTCATCCCGATGCTCACCGTCGTAATCGTAATCATATTCGTACCCCTCCATTCGACGATACGCAACATCATCAAGGGTATAAAAACCTTGTGTCGAATAGCGGTAACCCATTAACTGAAAATTGGTGCCGAAGGTGTTCATCGATTTCGCATAGAGGAAGCGAATGGAATCCCCCTCATGACGACTGTCGTCGGCTAACTGACTGCGCGCATGGGTCACATCCAGCGACACTGCCCCCCAGTTTCCGAGATTGCGCCCCAGTCCTAATAAAAAGGCGGTGTAATTGGCAGATAATTGCGTCCCGCCGTAGGCAGTAAATTCCTGTGGTAAACCGCCGAGTGCCGTGCCCTGAAAAAAGAAAGGTGATGATTGCTGACTATTACCGCTACGAAAATCGCCCGCCGTCAGGTCAAATTTGAAACGCCCTTCGCGTTGTAAAATCGGCACTGTTGAATACGGAATTGTGTAATTCTGCTGATTGCCATCGCGCTCGTCGATGGTGACATCCAGATCGCCATTTGAAGATGTCGGGTGCAAATCTGTAATTTCAAAAGCGCCGGGGGAAACATAGCTTTGATAGATAATAAAACCATTTTGCCGAATCGTTAGCTGGGCCGCCGTACGGGCAATCCCACGTACCGTTGGGGCAAACCCTTGCTGGCTATCAGGATACATATTATCGGAAGAATAAAGCCGTACACCACGAAATCCAACACCATCGAAAATATCACTTCCTGTATTGCCGTCTCCCATTACCAGTTCACTTTTCAGCGGAATAATGGCACGCTGTACCCAGGTGCCAATATTATTCCACTGTTCTGAATGATATCCATTTCCGCGAAAATAGTTCCAGGAACCATTGTTGCGTAAACGCCACGGGCCAATATTAATCCCGCTGAACTCACTAAAAAAATAGCTATCGTTACCATTACCTCTGTTACCGGTGAAATTATAATTCAGGAGTAAAGCAGGAATACCTTCATCCCACTCTTCAGGCGGAATGTAACCGTGAGCGCTACTCAACAACGCTATCTGAGGAATAGTGATGTTCAGGCGCATCGCTGCAAAATCAAAGTTAATTGTGGCATCAGGTACAGCTTTCAGTAAATTGATGCATTTATTGTTTTGCTGCTGGGCTAACTCGGGAAATGCACTGCTATTAAGGCCAATTCGTTCAAGGAGTACCTGGTTAAAACAGGGCATTAACCCACCTGATTTATCACCTGTATTTTCTGTTGTCGATTCAAATACGATATCCTGTGAACCAATGAACTCATCATTACGCCAGAGATCCACCCGATACACGCGCGCAGGTTGATGATTACCTCTCTCAAAGCGCGATAAATCAGCAACGGATGTGCCATTCTCTAATAAAAATGCCGGGTTGAAATAACTTTCCGCATAGCTTAAAAAGGAGGGTAAAATGGCAAGAGATGAATAACAAATTCCGGCCAGACACCAGGTATACCTCTGCGGAATATCCGTAGTAGTGGGTATTTTCATAATTAGCTCTGATATTGTCAGATGATTCGGTTAGTTTAAGTTCACTTCTCTGACCGGGGTTACTGAACCATAATCATTAACGGTCTGAAATTTCAGCTTTCCCTGCACTCCTGAGGGTAAGGGAATTTGTGAACTAACTCTGGGTGCCGCCATAGCATTCCCCAACTTTTGGCTGCCCACTTGCAGGTTAACGAGGGTGACATAAAAAGGTGATGGATTATGAACATTGATATAGTTACCGGATCGCGAAAACTTGAGTGTGTCCGGCGCTTCTGCGGGTAATTCTTGTAATTGAATTGGACGGAGAAATAATTTCATGCGCGATAAAATCGCCAGTTGCAAAACATTCCTGCCGTTCAATGCATTTTTATCTACCGAAGGGATCGTCTTAACATTCATCCAGAACAGAGACTCACGATCTGCCGCCAGCGGTGGACCGGTGTAAATAATACGCAAGGTATTTTCGCTTTTGGGTTCACTAACAAACAGTGGCGGTGTAATGATGAATGACTTTTCTTTTACACCGCTGCTGTTTTCAATCCACGAATTGACCAGAAAGCGCTCATTGGTATGGCTATTTCTAATCCATACCGCAGTCTGTTTAGCATCAGCGGGATAAATAATACGCGTGGCACCTAATGCGATCCCTCCGGCAGCATGGGCGCTGGCCGAAATGATTAAATAAAATATAATGAGCATCAATAACTTTATTTTAGTCATCATAGTTAATACGCCTTGTGTATTCCTGACGGCAAAAATAAGAAATATAAAGAAATGATTGCTTTGGTTTCTTACAACACATCATTCCCTTTTCATTTAATAAAGCGGCATGATACAAAGTGAACATGATTTCGATTTACATTGCCACCATACCGCTTCAGACAACCGGTACATTACTTTGTTATAAGACGTGATATATAATTCAAAACAACGTGGTTTTGATTATTCGTATCTCATAATAAAAGTCGCGTCAGCATTTGCTTGCCCTGCTGATGCACTTGTACCGGTGCCTTTATAACGTGCAGAAAAATGAAGAACGTTGGTCCCGGGGATCAAGTTCTGGTTGGTTGAGAAGCTATTCCCATCAGGTTTGAGAATTGCGGATGTATTATCAAGTATTTCAATACCGACACCCGTTGCTGTTGTTGTATTGGTACTGGATGCAATGGCCAATAAATTATCATTGATTGCATCAGCCTGACCAGAAAATGCAACGGCAGCATTAGCGGCAACAACAGGATCGCAGTCGTTCAACTTAATGGTGAATGGAATTAATGCAGAGGTATTACCAACAGCATTGAAAATATCGGTACGATATTGACCGAGTGTGACAACCTGGTCTGCCGAGTCAGTATTCACTGAACAGGCAGCATTCACCAGTTCGCCTTCAAAGTGAATTGTACCGCCATCTACAACGGCAGCATAACTACCCGTAGCGGCGAATAGTGCGGCAGCCAGCGCAGACGAAATAAATCTTAATTTCATATATATTCCTTCAATCTCATTTATCGACTCCACATCCGTATATAACCGATTACTTTATTTAAGACACTGATAGTAGTAAAATCCCTTTTTATCCTCTAAGAATGTCTTAATTGAAAATATGCACTCTAATCTAAAAAATAGAGAGCCCCGTTAGATGAATACTTCCGCGCAAAATATATTCAACACAAATATAGACCTGAAGCGGTAAATCACCAGGCTGAAAATTCTTTTTATATTGTCAGGTATTTCTTAAATTATCTTAATCCTTAAACAAGGAAATAAATCAGTTCCAGATTTACAACGCCATCATGGACGAAAAATGAAGCTTTCAATCTCAGCGACCTCAGCGACGGTGCGCCTAACCTTCGCAAGAGGTCGCTTCACGCGATAAATCTGAAACGAAACCTGACAGCGCGCCCCGCTTCTGACAAAATAGACGCATCCCCTTCGACCTACGTAACAGATGGAATCCTCTCTCTGATGGCAGCAAAGATTATTGACGGTAAAACGATTGCGCAGCAGGTGCGCTCTGAAGTTGCTCAAAAAGTTCAGGCGCGTATTGCAGCCGGACTGCGGGCACCAGGACTGGCCGTTGTGCTGGTGGGTAGTAACCCTGCATCGCAAATTTATGTCGCAAGCAAACGCAAGGCTTGTGAAGAAGTCGGGTTCGTCTCCCGCTCTTATGACCTCCCGGAAACCACCAGCGAAGCGGAGCTGCTGGAGCTTATCGATACGCTGAATGCCGACAACACCATCGATGGCATTCTGGTTCAACTGCCGTTACCGGCGGGTATTGATAACGTCAAAGTGCTGGAACGTATTCATCCGGACAAAGACGTGGACGGTTTCCATCCTTACAACGTCGGTCGTCTGTGCCAGCGCGCGCCGCGTCTGCGTCCCTGCACCCCGCGCGGTATCGTCACGCTGCTTGAGCGTTACAACATTGATACCTTCGGCCTCAACGCCGTGGTGATTGGCGCATCGAATATCGTCGGTCGCCCAATGAGCATGGAACTGTTGCTCGCAGGTTGCACCACTACCGTGACTCACCGCTTCACTAAAAATCTGCGTCATCACGTAGAAAATGCCGATCTGTTGATCGTTGCCGTTGGCAAGCCAGGCTTTATTCCCGGTGACTGGATCAAAGAAGGCGCAATTGTGATTGATGTCGGCATCAACCGTCTGGAAAATGGCAAAGTTGTGGGCGACGTCGTGTTTGAAGACGCGGCTAAACGCGCCTCATACATTACGCCTGTTCCCGGCGGCGTTGGCCCGATGACGGTTGCCACGCTGATTGAAAACACGCTACAGGCGTGCGTTGAATATCATGATCCACAGGATGAGTAACATGGCGACATTTTCTTTAGGTAAACATCCGCACGTTGAGCTGTGCGACTTGCTGAAACTGGAAGGCTGGAGCGAAAGCGGCGCGCAGGCGAAAATCGCGATTGCCGAAGGCCAGGTGAAAGTCGACGGTGCGGTTGAAACGCGCAAACGCTGCAAAATCGTCGCCGGTCAGACAGTGAGTTTTGCAGGTCACAGCGTACAGGTTGTTGCCTGATCCCTTTCCCGGCCTGTATCAACAGGCCGGTTCTCTTTTCAGACTTTTGCCCTCTACGCCCCGTTCATCCATGCTGATAGCATCGACATTTTGCCGAAGCGACCATCATGCCAACCGTTATTACGCACGCCGCCGTTCCCCTATGCATTGGTTTAGGGTTGGGTTCGAAAGTCATCCCTCCGCGTCTGTTATTTGCCGGAATCATCCTGGCGATGCTGCCCGACGCCGACGTATTGTCGTTTAAATTTGGCGTTGCTTACGGCAATGTTTTTGGTCATCGCGGGTTTACCCATTCGCTGGTGTTTGCGTTTGTTGTCCCGCTGTTATGTGTGCTGATTGGACGCCGATGGTTCAGGGCTGGGCTGATTCGCTGCTGGCTGTTTTTAACCGTCTCGTTGCTATCGCACAGCTTGCTGGATTCGGTAACCACTGGCGGTAAGGGCGTTGGCTGGCTGTGGCCGTGGTCAGATGAACGCTTTTTCGCTCCCTGGCAGGTGATTAAAGTCGCGCCGTTTGCATTGTCTCGTTACACCACGCCGTACGGGCATCAGGTGATAATTTCTGAATTGATGTGGGTGTGGTTGCCGGGGATGGTGCTTATGGGAATGTTGTGGTGGCGCAGGCGATAACCGGATGCGAAAACTCGCATCCGGCAACAGCGCAATTACTTACGACGCCAGGTGGTCCCTTGCGGGCCATCTTCCAGCACGATCCCCATCTCGTTAAGACGGTCACGCGCCGCATCTGCCGCCGCCCAGTCTTTCGCTTTACGGGCATCCAGACGCTGTTGAATTAACGCTTCAATCTCAGCCACTTCGCTGTCGTCTGCCTGCGCGCCGCTTTGCAGGAACGCTTCCGGTTCTTGCTCCAGCAGGCCCAATACAGCGGAAAGTTTACGCAGGTGAGATGCCATTGCATTCGCCGCTGCCATATCTTCTGCTTTCAGACGGTTTACTTCACGCGCCATATCAAACAGTACGGAATAGGCTTCCGGGGTGTTGAAATCGTCGTCCATCGCTTCAATAAAGCGCGCTTCAAACGCTTCGCCACCGGCAGGCGCAACGGTTTTATCTGTGCCGCGCAGCGCAGTGTAGAGACGCTCCAGCGCCGCACGCGCCTGCTTCAGGTTCTCTTCGCTGTAGTTCAACTGGCTGCGATAGTGGCCCGACATCAGGAAGTAACGCACGGTTTCCGCGTCGTAGTATTTCAGCACATCGCGCACGGTAAAGAAGTTACCCAGCGATTTGGACATCTTCTCGCGGTCAACCATCACCATCCCCGAGTGCATCCAGTAGTTCACATACTGGCCATCATGGGCACAGGTGGACTGCGCGATTTCGTTCTCGTGGTGCGGGAACATCAGGTCTGAACCGCCGCCGTGGATATCAAAGTGGTTACCCAGCTGCTTGCAGTTCATTGCCGAACATTCAATGTGCCAGCCTGGACGGCCCGCGCCCCACGGAGACGGCCAGCTCGGTTCGCCCTCTTTCGACATCTTCCACAGAACGAAGTCCATCGGGTTGCGTTTGTCGTCGACCACGTCAACGCGCGCACCTGCCTGCAGCTGGTCGAGATCCTGACGCGACAGCACGCCATATGTCGGATCGGTCGGGACGTCGAACATCACGTCGCCGTTGTCCGCCACATAAGCGTGACCTTTGGCGATCAGTTGTTCAGTGAGTTCAATAATTTCTGCGATATGGTGCGTCGCGCGCGGCTCCATATCCGGGCGCAGAATGTTCAAAGCATCAAAATCTTTGTGCATTTCGGCGATCATGCGATCCACCAGCGCCACAAAGCTTTCGCCATTTTCATTGGCGCGTTTGATGATTTTGTCGTCGATATCGGTAATGTTGCGCACATACTTCAGTTTATAGCCGAGGAAACGCAGATAGCGCGCAACCACGTCAAAAGCAACAAAGGTACGCCCGTGACCGATATGACAGAGATCGTAAACGGTGATTCCACACACATACATGCCGACTTCCCCGGCGTGAATAGGCTTAAATTCCTCTTTTTGGCGTGTCAGAGTATTGAAGATTTTTAGCATCGAAGATTCCGTTTAGACATGTGTGGGTAATTGAGTTGCGTATAATACCCATATTTCCCGCGCGAATCAGCATACATTGCGTGATGATCCGATCGTGCGGTTATGCTATAACACCACCCTATATATGACCCGAACTGGGTTGAAGCACCAATCAAACGGAACAGGATGCAAAAATGGTTACTTTCCACACCAATCACGGCGATATTGTCATCAAAACTTTTGACGATAAAGCACCTGAAACAGTTAAAAACTTCCTGGACTACTGCCGCGAAGGTTTTTACAACAACACCATTTTCCACCGTGTTATCAACGGCTTTATGATTCAGGGCGGCGGTTTTGAACCGGGCATGAAACAAAAAGCCACCAAAGAACCGATCAAAAACGAAGCCAACAACGGTCTGAAAAATACCCGTGGTACGCTGGCAATGGCCCGTACTCAGGCTCCGCACTCTGCAACTGCACAGTTCTTCATCAACGTGGTTGATAACGACTTCCTGAACTTCTCTGGCGAAAGCCTGCAAGGTTGGGGCTACTGCGTGTTTGCTGAAGTGGTTGAAGGCATGGACGTGGTAGACAAAATCAAAGGTGTTGCAACCGGTCGTAGCGGTATGCACCAGGACGTGCCAAAAGAAGACGTTATCATTGAAAGCGTGACCGTTAGCGAGTAATCGTGGCGACACTCTTTATTGCAGATCTTCATCTCTGCGTGGAAGAACCGGCGATCACCGCCGGTTTTCTGCGTTTTTTAGCGGGGGAAGCCCGCAAGGCCGAAGCGCTGTATATTCTTGGCGATCTGTTTGAAGCATGGATTGGCGACGACGATCCCAACCCACTCCATCGCCAGATGGCGGCAGCGATCAAAGCGGTGTCCGATTCCGGCGTTCCCTGTTATTTCATTCATGGCAACCGTGATTTTCTGCTCGGCAAACGCTTTGCCCGTGAAAGCGGCATGACATTATTGCCGGAAGAAAAGGTGCTCGAACTTTATGGTCGCCGGGTGTTGATTATGCATGGCGACACGCTGTGCACCGATGACGCGGGTTATCAGGCTTTTCGCGCCAAAGTCCACAAACCCTGGCTGCAAATGCTATTCCTCGCCCTGCCGTTGTTTGTGCGCAAACGCATTGCCGCGCGAATGCGAGCGAACAGTAAAGAAGCCAACAGCAGTAAATCGCTGGCGATCATGGACGTTAACCAAAACGCGGTAGTCAGTGCGATGGAAAAACATCAGGTGCAATGGCTGATCCACGGACATACCCATCGCCCGGCGGTACATGAACTTATCGCCAACCAGCAACCTGCTTTTCGCGTGGTACTCGGTGCCTGGCATACGGAAGGTTCGATGGTGAAAGTCACGGCGGATGACGTTGAGCTGATTCATTTTCCGTTTTAAAAAACCCGCAACTTTGCTGATTTCACAGCCACGCAACCGTTTTCCTTGCTCTCTTTCCGTGCTATTCTCTGTGCCCTCTAAAGCCGAGAGTTGTGCACCACAGGAGTTTTAAGACGCATGTCTTCCCGCAATAATCCGGCGCGTGTCGCCATCGTGATGGGGTCCAAAAGCGACTGGGCTACCATGCAGTTCGCCGCCGAAATCTTCGAAATCCTGAATGTCCCGCACCACGTTGAAGTGGTTTCTGCTCACCGCACCCCCGATAAGCTGTTCAGCTTCGCCGAAAGCGCCGAAGAGAACGGTTATCAGGTGATTATTGCGGGCGCAGGCGGCGCAGCGCACCTGCCTGGTATGATTGCCGCCAAAACGCTGGTGCCAGTGCTGGGCGTGCCAGTACAGAGCGCCGCACTGAGCGGTGTCGATAGCCTCTACTCCATCGTACAAATGCCGCGCGGCATTCCGGTGGGTACGCTGGCGATTGGTAAAGCTGGCGCGGCAAACGCGGCGTTACTGGCAGCACAAATTCTTGCGACTCATGATAAAGAACTGCACCAGCGTCTGAATGACTGGCGCAAAGCCCAGACCGACGAAGTGCTGGAAAACCCGGACCCGCGAGGTGCGGCATGAAACAGGTTTGCGTCCTCGGTAACGGGCAGTTAGGCCGTATGCTGCGCCAGGCAGGTGAACCGTTAGGCATTGCTGTCTGGCCGGTCGGGCTGGACGCTGAACCGGCGGCGGTGCCTTTTCAACAAAGCGTGATTACCGCTGAGATCGAACGCTGGCCGGAAACCGCATTAACCCGCGAGCTGGCGCGTCATCCGGCCTTTGTGAACCGCGATGTGTTCCCGATTATTGCCGACCGTCTGACTCAGAAGCAGCTTTTCGATAAGCTCCACCTGCCGACCGCACCGTGGCAGTTACTTGCCGATCGCAGCGAGTGGCCTGCGGTGTTTGAGCGTTTAGGTGAACTGGCGATTGTTAAGCGTCGCACTGGTGGCTATGACGGTCGCGGTCAATGGCGTTTACGTGCCAATGAAACCGAACAGTTACCGGCAGAGTGTTACGGCGAATGTATTGTCGAGCAGGGCATTAACTTCTCTGGTGAAGTGTCGCTGGTTGGCGCACGCGGATTTGATGGCAGCACCGTGTTTTATCCGCTGACGCATAACCTGCATCAGGACGGTATTTTGCGCACCAGCGTCGCTTTTCCGCAGGCCAATGCGCAGCAGCAAGCGCAAGCCGAAGAGATGCTGTCGGCGATTATGCAGGAGCTGGGCTATGTGGGCGTGATGGCGATGGAGTGTTTTGTCACCCCGCAAGGTCTGCTGATCAACGAACTGGCACCGCGTGTGCATAACAGCGGTCACTGGACACAAAACGGTGCCAGCATCAGCCAGTTTGAGCTGCATCTGCGGGCGATTACCGATCTGCCGTTACCGCAACCGGTAGTGAATAGTCCGTCGGTGATGATCAACCTGATTGGTAGCGATGTGAATTATGACTGGCTGAAACTGCCGCTGGTGCATCTGCACTGGTACGACAAAGAAGTCCGTCCGGGGCGTAAAGTGGGGCATCTGAATTTGACCGACAGCGACACATCGCGTCTGACCGCGACGCTGGAAGCCTTGATCCCGCTGCTGCCGCCGGAGTATGCCAGCGGCGTGATGTGGGCGCAGAGTAAGTTCAGTTAAGCAGGTGCTCATTTGATTGCCGGATGCGGCGTAAACGCCTTATCCGGCTTACCGCTCCGGTACCCATTGTAGGCCTGATAAGACGCGTCAAGCGTCGCATCAGGCATGGTGCACCGATTGCCGGATGCTCTCATCACTACAGCGAAATACAGGTCCCCGCTTCGCCCGCCAGCGTCTCTTCAATTCGCGATAACGCCCCAATCCACGCGGGTTTACCACGGCTTCTGACATAACCACTTACCGCCGTTACCTTCGGCCCCATCGAACCATAGGCTTTGGCAAATGGCGCTAACTCATCCGGTGTGGCATGGCGAATGGCGCGTTGCTGCGGCGTTCCCCAGTTTTCATAAACCGCGTCAGCATCGGTGAGGATCACCAGTCCATCGGCATTAATCTGCTCGGCGAGCAACGCAGCGGCGAGATCTTTATCAATCACCGCTTCACTCCCTGCCCCATCTTCCGTCACAGGCACACCGCCGCCGCCACTGCAAATCACCACATGCCCCTCTTTGAGCAACAACTCGATGGCTTCGCTGTCGAGAATTTTACGCGGTTGCGGAGACGCCACCACCCGGCGCAAATATTTACCATCACGTTTCATCTGCCAGCCGTAAGCCGCTTCCAGTGCCTTTTGTTCTTCTGGCTGATAAACCGGACCAATAAATTTCTCTGGCTGCAAAAACGCCGGATCATCAGGCGAAACCTCAATGCGCGTCAGCACCGTCGTGACAGGCGGCATCTGCGGCTGTGCGCTCAAACTCTGCGCCAGCATATAGCCAATCATCCCCTGGCTTTCCGCCACCAGCACATCCAGCGGATACGGATCTACCTCTTTCCACGCCAGATTCTGCAATGCCAGCAGCCCCACCTGCGGCCCATTGCCGTGAACAATCGCCAGCCGATAAGAACGGGCCAGGCGCGCCAGCGCGGGTACAGCACTGGCGATATTGCGATATTGATTTTCTGCCGTCAGCGCCTCACCGCGCTGGAGTAAGGCGTTGCCCCCAAGAGCTACAACCAGTGTTTTCATGGTGTTCCTTGTAATAATTGTTGACCAAGCCAGAACCCCAGCAGCGTATCTGCCCCTGACGTGTGCCCCAGCGCCAGCAGCGAATCAATCGCAACAGCGGTACGTTTCGGGCAACTCAGAGCATGAACAAAGTGCAGGAGTGGCGAGGCGAAATATCCTTGCGCGGCGTAGCGTAAATAACTGACGCTCACCGCTGTGGTAACGAGTTGAAGATTGTCGGAGCAGGCAAAAAACTGGCGACCGGAGCGCGCATCTAAAGCGCCATAATACCAGGCCGCCAGCAGCATTCCGCTCAACGTGTCATCATGACTTGGCGTTAATCCGGGGCCTTTACCCAGCCAGTGCCGCCAGTCGGTCTTAACGCCATTGAGCGCGGCCTGAAAACAGTGACGAAACTGGCGTAATTCAGCGGTCAGCGGATCGCTTGCCGCCATCGCCAGTGGTCCGAAAAGTCCGGTTTCCTCCGCGCGTTGCATCCATGCAGCTGCAAGCGGTTGAGGATGTGAAGGCGGCGTAATACGCAGCAAACAATAACGCTGTGGCTGTTTAACCGTGAAACGCCCGAGGCGAATCCCTTGAGCCACAACCTGTGGTCGTTCATTGCCGCATAATCCACCGCATAACGCATCGAATTGCGCGCGGCGAAGCACCCATCCTCCGGGGCCGAAACCACTACCCTGACGATGCAGCGTTAACAGTTCGCCGCTTTCCGTCATCAGGTTAATCGCCCGTCGCCACACTCCCGCTAACCGCCAGGACTGGCGATAATTCGGTGCACTACGGCTGGCAAGCAGAGGATGGATGATCGTCATTGCGCGTTCCTCAACCAATCCCCATGCTTTCAGCCAGTGCTTCCAGCGCCTGTTCAAAACACGCCAGCGGTGCCCGCACAGTGCCTGCGCCAATCTGCCCGATCCCCGCCTCTTTATGGGCGATACCGGTATTGATGAGTGGCGTAATGCCGGTTTCTACCACGCGACGAATGTCCAGTCCCAGGCACGCGCCCTGAAAATCCCAGCCTGGGATCTGCAACTGCATATTGCGCTCAAGGTAAATTTCCGCCATCTCTTCAGATACCGCTCTGGCCGCTTCCATGCCACCCGCACCGACAAAGCGCGTTACGCCAGGCGCTGCGATCATTGCCGCACCTCCGATACCAAAGGTTTCGGTAATCGCGCTATCGCCCATATCCGGGTTCGCCTGCTCCTGCGAGAAGCCGGTGAAAAACAGACCTTGCGGAGTGTTTACAGGCGCAGTAAACCAGCGTTCGCCCAGCCCGCTTACCCGAATCCCGAACATATTGCCGTTGCGGGTCATTGCCGTGACGATGCTGCCTGCGCGGATCATCGCGCCAGCATCCATCGCCGCCTTGCAGTAAGCCATCGCGAGGTTGAGGAAGAACTGATCGGTCACGCTGAGGAAATCCATCACTTCGGCGATGTGCTGTTTATCATGATCGAGGCGAGCAATTTGTGGGGCCAGCGCACGCATTAACAGTGCAGAGGAAGCAATATTGCGTTGATGGAACTCATCGCCCATCGTAATGCCCTGCGCCATCATCGCCGTGAGATCGATACCGCGCTCCATGCGCCCCAGCGCCGCGCTTAATACTGGCATTAACACATCGCGCATCCAGCGATGGCGAGTCAGGACATCTTCGCCGTAAGCGCCAAAACGCATCACTTTGCCGATACCTTCGTTGAGGTTGCAGTACGCCCGGTTGCCGTCGGTCACGTTCTCGACCACCAGCATCGGCATACTGGCAGAAGTAATGCCGCCCATTGGCCCGACGGCATTCACATGGTGACAAGGAATGAAGTTCACTTCCCCCTGCTCCAGTATTGCCAGCGCCTGCGCTTCATCTTTCGCCCAGCCTTCGAACAGACATGCGCCCACGCACGCCCCTTTCATGGGTCCGGTCATCTCCTGCCAGCGCATTGGCGGCCCGGCGTGAAGCAGTGTTTTGCCCTCGTTTAGTTCGCTGATAAGTGAAGAAGCCGGTTGCACATCCAGCCAGTGTGGACGAGCGCGACGAATTTGTTCGATAACCGCAGCATTGGCTTGCGCCACTGATGTAAACATGGGAACCCCTTATTGCAAACGTTCTAATAAACGAGCCAGTTTTTTATTGCCGCCGGCGACTGGCGACCATTGGTAATGCACAACCGGTTTGCTGGCGCTTTGTAGCTCCAGCGCAAAGCTGCGTAATCCGATGTTAATCACGGCGACGTTTTCCAGTAATGACGGTGTGTGTTGCTGAGTGGCAGGCGAAAGCGGACGAATCAGTGCCGCCGCCAGCAAGGTGGCTTCCGGCAGCGAACTCACTACCGCGATCCCTGCATCTTCCAGCGTGGCGATTTGCTGCGAGCGGCATTGCGGGTCACGTTCAGTGCCTGTCACCGTGGCAATGGCATACAGTGGTTGATTGTCTGAACGCGCGGCACAGGCTTTTTGCCAGGCGCTTACCAGCGAGGCGGCAGGATCGGCGGTCGCACCGAAGCCAATCACGACATCAAGCAGCAATACGCGCACTTGCGGTTTAGCGCCGAGATCGGCAATTAACTGATTGCGTAAGGCTGGGTCGATCATCGGATGGGGACGCCCGACGGTGTAGAAATCATCGCCGAGGTCAATAATCTGGTGACCATCGGCGTCGAGCATCATGCCGTGATGATGGGTATCGTCGGCTTCCACGCCAAGGTGCCCGGCAAGTAATCCCGCCGCTTCGGCAGCCAGCGTATCGCCGGTATACAAACCGCAAATAAATCCGCTGCTGGCAGGCGTTATCGCGTTACGTCGCGCCGTAACGCGTGAAAGCAGGCAAGCCAGGCGTGCGGCCTCATCCAGCGAGGAGGCAAACCAGACATTCTCGTCGCAGGCCACCGCCGGGGTATAACCTAAAAACAGCGCCACCGTCGGTTTGCCGGTTGCTTTCATGGCATTAACAATTTTCAGACGCACAGCTTCGGCAGGCGGTTTTGAAACAAATGCCAGCACTTCGCTTTTCTCGTCTGCACTGAGCATTTCCAGCGCCGTCAGCGCACTGATGCCGCCCACTTCAC
Source organism: Escherichia sp. SCLE84 (assembly GCF_012584495.1). Classification (NCBI taxonomy): domain Bacteria; kingdom Pseudomonadati; phylum Pseudomonadota; class Gammaproteobacteria; order Enterobacterales; family Enterobacteriaceae; genus Escherichia; species Escherichia sp. SCLE84. Next base: position 1,864,398 of record NZ_CP051430.1, read on the forward strand.
GGCTGAGGTCGCGCCCGCCAAGGCCAATCGCGTGAGTAATTCCCTCCCCTGCCAGCGCAATCTGTGAGCACAGCTCCTGAATCCCGGTACCGGAAGCGCCAATGACGCCAATGTTGCCTTCCGGCATCACGTTAGCAAAAGCCAGCGGCGTGCCGGCAATCATCGACGTACCGCAGTCCGGCCCCATCACCAGCAAGCCTTTTTCTCGCGCGCGGGTTTTAAGTTGGATTTCATCTTCCAGCGTGACGTTATCGGAGAACATCATCACGTTGAGGTTGCGATCCAGCGCCTGATTCGCCAGCTCCGCCGCATACTCGCCAGCCACTGAAATCAGCGCCAGACTGGCATCGGATAATTTCTGACAGGCACTGTCCCAGCGACGCACCTGCGTCAAGGACTGGCTGCTGCCTGACCCCTGCGCCAGTTGTTTTAGCGCCTCTTCAAGCTGCTGCATAATCGCCTGCGCGATCCCCGCATCCGCCGCTTCGCTACGAATTGCCACGCAAATATCGTTCGGCGTGGCGTTATTAAAATCGTCATGCCAGAAACCTGTGGTATCTAATAACGCTTTATTGGCGGGCGTACCCATCATTACGGAAACATCATCAACATTTTCTGATTCGCTGAGTTTTCGTGAAATAATCATTAAACTGACCGAATCCTGAAAACACCCTTTTTTAATAAAGGCGTGGATCATAACAACTCCTTAAAAATTGCACCCATGGCAATTGCACGAGCAGTGTTAATGTGGCGATTACGGTATCGATGACAACGGGTAAATAAGGTGATGAATATCACACAGGGATTATTAACAAAAGAATTCAAATAACCGCCATGCTATTACGTGTTATTTTTTAATAAGCGTGGTTGTTTTAAAAACCAGGTTAAAAGCGAGCGGATTATCAAATAAATTCTAACTATATTTTTTTGCCTGTCTGGATCACATAATCCAGATATTTTCCCTGTATGTTAATTGCAGTCATGCTTCACACCGTCGTTAAAAAGGAAGACAGATGAAAATCAGTCGGGAAACACTCCACCAGCTAATTGAGAATAAACTCTGCCAGGCTGGGTTAAAACGTGAGCACGCTGCAACCGTGGCTGAAGTATTGGTTTACGCCGATGCCAGAGGGATCCACTCTCATGGCGCGGTGCGCGTGGAATACTACGCGGAACGCATTTCAAAAGGCGGCACCAACCGCGAACCGGAGTTTCGTCTTGAGGAAACCGGGCCGTGCTCGGCAATTTTACATGCCGACAATGCCGCCGGACAGGTCGCGGCGAAAATGGGTATGGAACATGCCATCAAAACCGCCCAGCAAAATGGCGTTGCGGTGGTCGGTATCAGCCGGATGGGTCACAGCGGCGCAATCTCTTATTTTGTGCAGCAGGCAGCCCGCGCCGGATTCATTGGCATTTCGATGTGCCAGTCCGATCCAATGGTGGTGCCGTTTGGCGGCGCGGAAATTTACTACGGTACTAACCCCCTGGCCTTTGCCGCGCCGGGAGAAGGCGACGAGATCCTTACCTTTGATATGGCGACTACCGTACAGGCATGGGGAAAAGTGCTCGACGCCCGCTCGCGTAATATGTCTATCCCGGATACCTGGGCGGTCGATAAAAACGGTGCACCAACAACCGATCCGTTCGCGGTACATGCTCTGCTCCCCGCCGCCGGGCCAAAAGGGTATGGCCTGATGATGATGATTGACGTCCTCTCAGGCGTCTTACTCGGCTTACCGTTCGGGCGACAGGTTAGTTCGATGTATGACGATTTACACGCAGGGCGTAATTTGGGGCAATTACATATAGTTATTAATCCGAACTTTTTCTCCTCCAGCGAATTATTCCGTCAACATCTTAGCCAGACCATGCGCGAATTAAATGCCATTACCCCCGCGCCCGGTTTTAACCAAGTTTATTATCCCGGACAGGATCAGGATATTAAACAACGCAAAGCCGCCGTCGAAGGCATCGAAATTGTTGATGATATTTACCAGTATTTAATTTCCGACGCGCTTTATAACACGTCATACGAAACGAAAAATCCCTTTGCGCAATAATTATTGAGACAGGACTTTCTTATGATTACACATTTTCGTCAAGCCATAGAAGAAACGCTGCCCTGGCTTTCCTCTTTTGGCGCTGACCCAACGGGTGGGATGACCCGTTTACTTTATTCGCCGGAATGGCTGGAAACCCAGCAGCAATTTAAAAAAAGAATGGCAGCAAGTGGGCTGGAAACACGTTTCGATGAAGTAGGGAATTTATACGGTCGCCTGAATGGTACCGAATATCCACAGGAAGTGATTCTGAGCGGTTCGCATATCGATACCGTGGTTAACGGCGGTAACCTCGACGGGCAATTCGGCGCGCTGGCGGCGTGGCTGGCAATTGACTGGCTGAAAACGCAATACGGCGCGCCGCTACGTACGGTCGAAGTAGTGGCGATGGCAGAAGAAGAAGGCAGCCGCTTCCCGTATGTCTTCTGGGGCAGTAAAAATATCTTTGGGCTGGCGAATCCTGACGACGTGCGGAATATCTGTGATGCCAAAGGAAATAGTTTTGTCGATGCGATGAAGGCTTGCGGATTTACTCTTCCGAACGCCCCACTAACTCCGCGTCAGGATATTAAAGCCTTTGTTGAACTGCATATTGAACAGGGCTGTGTGCTGGAAAGTAATGGGCAATCAATTGGCGTGGTGAATGCAATTGTCGGGCAGCGTCGTTATACGGTAACGCTGAACGGCGAATCAAACCATGCAGGCACCACGCCGATGGGTTATCGTCGTGATACAGTTTACGCTTTCAGTCGCATTTGCCATCAGTCGGTCGAAAAAGCGAAAAGGATGGGCGATCCGCTGGTTCTGACCTTTGGCAAAGTAGAGCCGCACCCGAATACGGTAAATGTGGTGCCGGGTAAAACCACGTTCACCATTGATTGTCGTCATACCGACGCTGCCGTGCTGCGCGATTTCACCCAACAGTTAGAAAACGACATGCGGGCGATTTGCGATGAAATGGACATTGGTATTGATATCGATTTATGGATGGACGAAGAACCCGTGCCGATGAATAAGGAGCTGGTCGCCACCCTGACAGAATTGTGTGAAAGAGAAAAACTGAATTACCGGGTGATGCACAGTGGTGCCGGGCACGACGCGCAAATTTTCGCGCCTCGCGTACCAACCTGCATGATTTTTATCCCCAGCATCAACGGGATCAGCCATAACCCGGCGGAACGCACCAATATTACCGACCTTGCCGAAGGGGTCAAAACGTTGGCACTCATGCTTTATCAACTTGCCTGGCAGAAATAAGGAGTTATAAATGGGATATTTAAATAACGTCACCGGTTACCGCGATGATTTACTGGCTAACCGTGCGATTGTGAAACACGGTAATTTCGCACTGTTAACACCAGACGGTCTGGTAAAAAATATTATTCCGGGCTTTGAAAATTGTGACGCGACAATCCTCTCCACGCCAAAGCTGGGTGCCTCTTTTGTTGATTATCTGGTCACACTGCATCAAAACGGTGGCAACCAACAGGGCTTCGGTGGCGAAGGCATTGAAACGTTCCTGTATGTGATCTCTGGAAATATCACTGCCAAAGCCGAAGGCAAAACATTTGCCTTAAGCGAAGGTGGCTATCTTTATTGCCCGCCAGGCTCCTTAATGACGTTTGTTAACGCCCAGGCCGAAGACAGCCAAATCTTTTTATATAAGCGCCGCTATGTTCCGGTAGAAGGCTATGCACCGTGGCTGGTTTCTGGCAATGCCAGCGAACTGGAACGCATTCACTATGAAGGTATGGACGATGTTATTCTGCTGGATTTTCTGCCCAAAGAGTTAGGTTTTGATATGAACATGCATATCCTCTCTTTTGCACCAGGTGCCAGCCACGGTTATATCGAAACACACGTTCAGGAACACGGTGCCTATATTCTTTCCGGTCAGGGGGTTTATAACCTCGACAATAACTGGATCCCGGTGAAAAAAGGCGATTACATCTTTATGGGCGCTTATTCTTTACAGGCTGGTTATGGTGTAGGGCGTGGTGAAGCGTTCAGCTATATTTACTCGAAAGATTGCAACCGCGACGTAGAGATTTAAGTCATACCACTCGCCTGATTATTTTTAGCTATGTTGGATTTTGCCACGGTTTATACCGTGGCTTTTTTTGTAACATTGCCTGATGCGCTTCGCTTATCAGGCCTACATGATCTCTGCAATATATAGAATTTGCGCGATTTTCAGGAAGGATATAGTACTCATGCCGCATCCGGCATGAGCACTGCGCTCTTATACGAAATAAATAGCATCCGCTTTAAAGGCAAGAGTCAATTTTTAATTCCCTGACCTATTTTAATGGCGCAGGCAATATTTCGCGCGCTGTTGAAGAGATTGGTTTCACCGCTGGCGAGCACTTCGGCTAAAGGTGCCAGACGTGGCAAAATGCTGAATACCGCATCAATGCCGTACTGGTGCACCACTTCCACGCCATCACCCAATACGCCAGCAATTCCAATCACCGGTACATTAAACTGTTTCGCCACCGACGCCACACCCAGCGGCGCTTTACCGCCTGCCGTTTGCGAGTCGATGCGCCCTTCCCCGGTGATCACCAGTGCTGCGCCCTGCACTGCCTGCGCAAGATTGACCGCATTCAACACAATCTCAATACCTGGTTTAATATCCGCATTGAGAAATACCGCCGCCGCAATACCCATACCGCCCGCAGCGCCGCCGCCCGCCATCTGGCAGACATTAATTTCAGTTTGCTGTTGTAAAACACGGGCGTAATTTTGCAGCCCCTGTTCCAGTTCTTCGACCATTTCCGGCGTTGCCCCTTTTTGCGGGCCAAACACCGCCGCCGCGCCGCGTGCCCCTACCAGCGGGTTATCAACGTCACATGCTACTTCAATATGGCAATTCGCCAGACGCGGATCGCATTCATCCATCTCAATGCTTGCCACGCGCGCTAAATTACCGCCGTTAGCCACCAGCACCTGACCGTCGGCATCAAGGAAACGCACACCGAGCGCCTGCGCCATACCCATACCACCGTCGACCGTCGCACTGCCGCCAATGCCGAGAATAATATGGCGAATGCCGTTATCCAGCGCATGACGAATTAACTCCCCCGTACCAAAACTGGAGGCCAGCAACGGATTACGCTTTTCAGGCGCGACCAGCATCAGGCCACTTGCTGCCGCCATCTCAATCACCGCCGTTTTCCCGTCGCCGGTAAGGCCATAAAAAGCATTCACTTTTTCGCCCATCGGCCCGCAGACTTCAAGCGTCACGATGTTGCCGCCCGTCGCGGCGACCATCGCATCCACCGTTCCTTCGCCGCCATCCGCTATCGGCAAACAGATATAGTTCGCATCGGGAAAGAGGGTCGAAAACCCGGCTTTAATTGCCTGACAACATTTTTCTGCACTTAAGCTCTCTTTAAAAGAGTCTGGCGCAATGACAATCTTCATTATCAATCCTTTTTCAACAAATTATTCGATACGTTCCCACGGAATAAGGTTATCCATAAGAACAGCCAGTAAAATCCCGACCAATAAGCCGTTACTGAGCAGAGGACGAAGCGTTAATGGAAGGTCTTGCAGATACACAGGCGGTAATGCCATTAAAAATATGCCGACAAATAACGGCAATGCGAGTCGATAAATATTGCGAGCGGTAAAGGTTATTTGCTGGCTAAACACCAGCGCGGAAAAGAGTAAAGGCAGATAAGAAACCAGCATGACCGCGCTACTCACGGGTAAAGGGATACTGCAAAACAGTCGTGTGAGTGCCGGAACCAGCGCCACCAGCAGGCAAATAACGCTGCCATAAATAAACGAACGCCGCGTGTAATCGCCTGTCTGGGTTAATAAACCAATGGATGAAACAAACGGTGAAAATGGAATTACTGCCAGCGGTACGGTTAGCAGTGTCATAAATCCGGTCTCCACAAAGCTACGACGATAACGCGTATTCCCCGCGCCCTGCTGCGGATAAAAAACATCCGTGCCCCGAATCGCACCGTAGGTATTGCTGATATTCACCAGACCTGTAATCACCGCCGTCAGAATAATTCCCGGAGACAAAGCACCTCCACTGCCGAGCGGGAACCACTGCCAGTGCAACTCACCGGAGAGCGAGTGCGAAGAAGGAAAGCAAAAGTACCACAACAACCAGCCGGTTATGGTGCCGACCAGCAGGCCATAACGGGCAAAACGTTGCGGCAGGAAGATAATCATCCCCAGTACCAGGCACATCACCGCCACCGAGAGCGCGAACGGCGGTAACTGAATTTTAAAATTTGGGTCGGCTATGCCAAACGGCAGCCCGAGCATACCTTTGAAAAAGATAGTGGTCAGCTGCGCGCCCAGCATCAACATAAACAAGACCATCACCGACGGCGTAAATAACCGTGCCAGGCGATGGCCTAATCCGCTAAAACCAATCAACATCGTCAGCACGCCGGAGAGCGCAATCCCCACCGCCAGGCTGGTAGCGATATCGTTGATCGGTGTCCCGCGCGATGCTTCGCCAAGGGTGATAGTAAGGATGGTTCCCCACCACAGGCCACCCGGCCCTTCCATAATAGCGCGACGATGACCGCAGAACGCCTGAGCGAAGCAGGCCAGTGCGGTAGCAAGAAAAGCATATTGCGTGAGCGTAAGCAGGCTACTTTGCGGCAACTGAAAAGCAGAAAGTAGCGTAGGAGGAACCACAACCGTGTTGCAAAAAATAAAGAAAAACCACTGAAATCCTGATAACAGGCTTTCGCGGCTCACTGCAAAATTGAACATAAACACACCTTAACCGGAGAATGCCCGCCGCAAGGACGGGCATTGCAGGGGCCAGATTACTGCTGATGTTTAAGGATAAATTGACCTTTCGGCGCAACAGGGAAGCCCTGTTCAATGTCGTAAATCACATCACCACGTAAGATGGTTTTCGTGATACGCGCGCCAATGGTACGGCCAACATACGGGCTGACTTTGTGGCGATATTCCAGATCGTCATTGGTAAGAACATAGCTGCTATTCGGCTGAATGAAGACGAAGTCGGCATCTTTTCCTGGGGCGATACGGCCTTTTTGCTGCAGACCGAAAATATCTGCTGCGTTAGTCGCCATTAATTTGCCGAACATTGGCAGAGACATTCCGCGTTTCTGTACCGCTTCATCGAACATCACGTCCATACAGTTTTGCAGACCGGCAATACCGCCCCATGCTTCCATGATGTTGCCGGCTTTCATTTCCGGAGGGCATGGTGAGTGGTCGGAAACCAGGCAGTCGATTTCACCGTTAAACAGTTTTCCCACATGCCTTTCTGGTTTTCCAGATCGCGGATCGGCGGTGAACACTTCGCCAGAGTGCCGATTTCTTCGAACTGATCGGTATCCAGTACAAAGTAATGCGGGCAGGATTCACAAGTAACGTCCTGACCTTCCTGACGTGCACGAGTCACTTCTTCAACGCCTTCCGGGCTGCTGATATGGCAAACGTGCAGACGGCAACCGGCAACTTTCGCCAGATACAGCACGCGGCGAATCGCTTCCACTTCGGTAAATACCGGACGCGAAGCCACATAGTCATGGGCAGTTACGCGACCTTCACGTTTCGCTTCTTCGCCCAGTGCGTCACAGATCAGCGCGTTTTCGCAGTGCACCAACACCGGCTGCCCCAGTTCGCCCAGCTTCTGCGCACCTTTGAAGAACTGCCAGTCGTTTACATCACGGAAGTCGTTGTCGATACCGCGATCGCCACAGGTCGCAACGAAGCATTTGAAGCCGACAACGCCCACTTCATCCAGCTCATGCAGACGGTCGATGTTGTAAGACACCAGGCCACCGAGTTGTGCCGCATCGATAGTCAGCTTGCCTTTAGCGGCATCGAACTTCAGTTCAATTGAAGCGCGGTCAACCGTTGCAGGCAGCTGGTTGAGCGGCATTTCGATCATGGTGGTGATACCACCTTTTGCCGCTGCGCGAGTACCGGTTTCATAACCTTCCCAGTGGCTACGACCCGGTTCAGAAATATGGGTGTGCGCATCAACCATGCCCGGCGAAACCACCAGACCAGACGCATCCATAACTTCTTTTGCATCGCCCAGATCCTGACCGATAGCAGCAATTTTCCCGCCTTTAACGGCGATATCTACAACGCGAGCTTCGTTTTCTAAAATAACGGTGCCGTTTTTAATGATTAAATCAAAAGACATAACAAACTCCTTGTAAAATACAGATTGGTTTTTAACTCAATGTTCAATATCGGGATTAATTAACCTATGGTTTTTTGCTCTCCTGTTTTTTCTGCTGTTGTACGTTTCTTTAATAAGGCGTAGGCCGCAAAGGCGACGATGACGCCGACAAACCATGAAACACGCGATAACGGTTCCATAAAGGGAATAAACTTACCGCCAAGAGATAAAATAACGGCCACCAGAGTTACTGAAAACGCGGTGAGGTTAAAACCGTTATCGTAATATTTATAATCGCCAGGTGCGGTGTACAGTTCATCAAGATTAATTTGCCCACGCATCACCACAAAATAATGTGCCATCATGACACCAATTACCGGACCCAGCATTCCGCCGATGATATCGAGGAACAGATAAATACTGTCCTGATTTTCCATTAATTTCCACGGGCAGATCAGCAGGCTGATAATACTGGCAATCAGTACGCCGTTTTTATAGGTCAGTTTTGTCGGTGCAATGGCAGCAATCTGATAACCGGCCGGAATAATATTACCGGTGGCGTTAGTGGAAATAGTCGTCATCAGAATAACCAGTACCGCAAAGAACGAGGCAAACAGGCTGTCCCAACGCTGAACAATATCCAGCACGTTCCAGGTGTCAGCGCCGTAGTGAATACTGGCTCCGGCAATAATACATACCCCAGCGACCGCAAACAGAATATAGGCCACAACTAAACCCAGCGTTTGCCCCAGCGCTTGCTCACGAAACGAGTGGGCGTTTTGCGTAAAGTCGGATGCGCTCACCGCCGGTGCCGCCCAGACCGCAACTACCGCGTTAATCACCACCAGGAACAAGAATCCACTGTTTTCTGCTTTCTGAATACCGCTCGGAATGTAGTCAAAGATTGGACCGAGCCCGACCAGCGAAATCGCCCAAATCGCCATACTGCCGAAAACGATATAGATGCACGGGTTAAGAATGGCAGTGAATTTATTTAAAACTTTGCCACCGCCAAAACCTATACCAACGTTGACCAGCCAGAAGAGTAAGAAAGTAATTAAGCCCGGTAGAGAAAGCCCTAACAGCGTGAAATCACCACCGAGAGTTAAAAATCCCGGCCAGATTTTGCCAATCAGAATCAAGCAGGCCAGTGACCCCGCGTAACATTGCAGGCCAAACCACATAATGGCAGCAATACCGCCTCTTAATAATCCGGGAAACAGTGCGCCACGTACGCCGTAAGAAGCACGCAGGATCATGGCAAACGGTACGCCGTATTTACTGCCCGCAGCGCCGTTTAATACCATTACCGCGGCAATGAAAAAGGCGCTGAGGATAATTGCCAGCATAATACTAAAGGTAGACAAGCCGAGAATAAAAAAGCCGCCGACCATCACATAATTGGGAACGTTATGAACCGAACCCATCCATAAGGTAAAATAGTTAAATGTTTTCCAGGTCCGCTGGCTTTGCGTTTTCGGCAATAGATCTTCGCTATAGCCGCGTTGCTGGAATAGTTTTCTCTGATGTTCCATAAATCCCTCTTAATTTCACGTATCGAATAACGTTGTTTTAATCTAGCTATGAGGAACAAATAAAATAAAAATATTATTTTTAATACTGAAGCAACATCTTTGGCTGCTTTCTTTTTTAATATTGCTGGCCGATTCATATTCTGATATCGGCCATTTTTATTGCGGGTATCAGGCCAGTTTATGATTCGCCATTAATTCCAGCGCCTGCACTAACGCAGAGTGATCCAACTGGCTGCCACCGTTTGCCGCACAGGTATTAAATAACTCCTGGCAGGTCGCGGTGTTTGGCAGATTCAGCGCAAGTGCTTTCGCACTTTGCAGTGCCAGGTTGAGATCTTTCTGGTGCAGCGCAATTTTGAAACCTGGATTAAAGGTGCGTTTAATCATGCGCTCACCGTGAACTTCCAGAATACGTGAGGAAGCAAAGCCGCCCATCAGCGCCTGGCGCACACGTACCGGGTCCGCACCGGCTTTTGAAGCAAATAGCAGGGCTTCAGAAACCGCTTCAATATTGAGCGCCACGATAATCTGATTTGCCACTTTGCAGGTTTGACCGTCGCCGTTACCGCCCACGAGGGTGATATTTTTACCGAGCAGTTCAAACAGCGGTTTAACACGTTCAAATACCGCTTCATCACCGCCAACCATAATCGACAACGTCCCTTCACGCGCACCGATTTCACCGCCGGAGACTGGCGCATCGAGATAATCGCCGCCCAGTTCATTCACCTGACGAGCGAAACGCTTAGTTTCAATCGGGGAAATGGAGCTCATATCAACAATGGTTTTGCCCTTCAGCGAGGCTTTGGTACAACCATTTTCACCGAACAGAACTTCTTCAACCTGTGGTGTATCTGGCACCATAATAAAAATGATGTCCGATGCTTCCGTTACCTGGCGCGCAGTTTCAACACTGACGGCACCCAGTGACAGTAATTCATCAGCAACCGGTCCAATGGTCGTGACATGCAGTTGATGACCGGCACGCGCCAGATTAATGGCCATCGGTGTACCCATAATGCCTAAGCCAATAAATCCCAGTTTCATAATTAACCTCTTTTAAATTTCGCTTTTCCTGAATTCAGACAACACGATCCCCTGCCAACTTAGCGGCCTAAAAAAGCATTGTCTGAATAGCGTTACGTTTTAACGGTACGGATCCATCCAGCGTAAACCAGCTTCCGTGGTGGTTTGGGGTTTATATTCACACCCAACCCAACCGTTGTAGTCAGAGTTTTCAATTACCGTAAAGAGATATTCGTAATTAATTTCTCCGGTTCCCGGTTCGCCGCGATGCGGATTATCAGCAATTTGCAGGTGACCAATTTTATCGGCCCACTGAGTCATGGTGTTGGTTAATTCACCTTCCATCCGCTGCATGTGATAAATGTCATACTGAATTTTCAAATTGCAGCAACCAACATCATCAATCAATTTCAGCGCCTGCCGAGTTCCGGTGAGATGGAAACCAGGAATATCAAAATGGTTAATAGGTTCAATCAGTAATAAAATATCTTCTTTCATCAGCATATTCGCGGCATAACGCAGGTTTTCTACAAGCGTTGCGTGAATCTGTTCACTACTGAAACCAGCCGGCGTTTTACCGACCAGACAGTTAATTTTTTTATTCCCCAGCGCACGGGCATAACGAATCGCTGCTGCTACGCCATCCCGAAACTCTTCTTCACGGCCAGGAATACAGGCAATACCGCGCTCCCCCGCCGCCCAGTCACCCGCCGGTAGATTGTGCAGCGTATGTTCGAGTTTATTACTCGCCAGCACCTGTTTTAATTCTTCAATGTCGTAGTCATAAGGAAACATAAATTCAACGCCGCGAAAACCACACTGCGCAGCTTTCTCAAAACGGGCGAGAAAATCATATTCTCCAAATAACATCGATAAATTAGCAGAGAAACGTAACATTATTTATCTCCCTTATTCATAGTGCATGAAGCAGGTTTCAGTCGGTGCGTCCGCTGCGTTATCGGCGATATCTTCAAATTCCATGACGTTATCCAGTTCGCTGCCCATCGAAATATTGGTCACACGCTCGAGAATAACTTCCACGACTACCGGTACCCGATATTGCGCCATTAAGGCTTTCGCCTGTTCAAAGGCTGGCGCAATATCTTCCGGTTTGAAGACGCGAATCGCTTTACAACCTAAACCTTCCGCTACTTTTACGTGGTCGACGCCGTAACCGTTCACTTCGCTGGAGTTGATATTCTCGAAAGCGAGTTGCACGCAGTAGTCCATATCAAACGCGCGCTGCGACTGGCGAATCAGCCCCAGATAAGCGTTATTGACCAGTACATGGATGTACGGAATTTTGAACTGCGCGCCAACGGCTAACTCTTCAATCAGGAACTGGAAGTCAAAGTCGCCAGAAATCGCCACCACATTGCGTTTCGGATCAGCGGCACAAACCCCTAGCGCAGCCGGAATCGTCCAGCCTAACGGACCAGCCTGACCACAGTTGATCCAGTGGCGGTCTTTAAAGACATGCAGCATTTGCGCAGCGGCAATTTGCGACAGACCAATGGTGGTGACATAGCAAACATCACGTCCAAAAGCTTTGTTCATCTCTTCATACACGCGCTGCGGTTTCACCGGCACGTTGTCGAAGTGTGTTTTACGCAACAAAGTACGTTTGCGCTGCTGGCACTCAGCAACCCACTCTTTACGGCATGGCAGACGCCCTGCTTTTTGCATTTCCTGCGCCACTTCAACCAGCAGTGTCAGCGCCGCTTTAGCATCAGAGACAATCCCCAGATCCGGACACAGCACGCGGCCAATTTGCGTCGGCTCAATATCGATATGAACGATTTTGCGCCCTTCGGTGTATTTCTCTACCGAACCGGTATGACGGTTAGCAAAACGGTTACCGATACCAAACACCATGTCGGACGCCAGCAACGTTGCGTTACCGTAACGATGCGCGGTTTGCAGACCGACCATCCCGGCCATCAGTTCATGATCGTCCGGGATACAGCCCCAGCCCATCAGCGTTGGGATCACCGGAACGCTGGTCAGTTCAGCAAACTGTTGTAACAGTGCAGCTGCGTCAGCATTAATTACCCCGCCCCCGGCAACAATCACCGGACGTTCGGCCTGGATTAACATTTCTACAGCTTTTTCGATCTGCATACGGCTGGCAGCAGGTTTGTAGACCGGCAGCGGTTCGTACATGTCAGGATCAAACTCGATTTCCGCAACCTGAACGTCGAACGGTAAATCCACCAGTACCGGACCCGGACGACCAGAACGCATCAGGTGAAATGCCTGTTGCAGCACGCGAGGCACCAGCGCCGCTTCACGAACTGTAACCGCCATTTTGCTGACCGGTTTAGCAATTGCTTCAATATCTACGGCCTGAAAATCTTCTTTATGCAGACGGGCGCGCGGTGCCTGGCCGGTAATGCACAGAATAGGAATGGAATCAGCAGAAGCGGAATAGAGCGCGGTGATCATGTCCGTGCCCGCAGGACCGGAAGTCCCCAGACATACGCCGATATTTCCTGCCGTTGCGCGGGTATAACCTTCCGCCATGTGCGAAGCACCTTCCACATGACGCGCCAGAATGTGACGAATACCGCCGTGCTTACGCATCGCTGAGTAGAACGGATTGATTGCAGCTCCCGGAACACCGAAGGCGGTGGTGATACCTTCTTTCTCCAGCACATACATTGCCGCGTCAACGGCTCTCATTTTTGCCATTTTATTCCTACCTCTATTTATTGGAAAATTTTTCCAACTTTCAAATTTTGTCAAAAAAACCCGCTCCGCAGAGCGGGATGCGACAGACATTATGGATGTGCTTTCAGTCCCAACGCCGTGCTGATATCGCGGGCGGTGTCTCTGACCAGCTCACCCTGACTGACAAAACGATCTTCTGTCAGTCTTGATGAAGGCCCGGAGATGGAGATAGCGGCAACAACACTACCTACATCATCGTAAATTGCTGAAGCTAAGCAATTCAGACCTACAACATGCTCTTCTTTATCTACGGTATAGCCCAGTTCACGCGCTTGTTCCAGGTCCTTCAGCAAGGTGGGCATATCCACAAGCGTAGTTGGCGTAAACTGCTGCAAACCGGTTTGCAGAATGATGCTCATCAACTCCTCTTCCGCCAGCGGATAAAGCAGCGCTTTGCCCGCACCGGAAGCATGCAGCGGCAGACGACTGCCCAGTGGCGCACACATCCTGACCATTGATTTACACTCTAACTGACCAATTAATACTGCTTCATTGCCGTTACGGATCGCGACATTGACCGTTTCGCCGGAAAGTAACATCAGGCGGCGCATAAACGGCCCGGCGACGGAGAGGACATCGCGGTTATGGATGTACGCCGCACCGACGTTAAAGACACCTAATCCTATATGCCACCAGCCTAATTGACTGTCCTGATAGACAAAATCCGCTGCTTGTAAAACCTTCAGCAAGCGAAAGGTCGTGGAGAGCGGCAAATCCAGATTGAGAGAAATATCGCTAACCGACGAACTTCCCCCACTTTTTTCCAGATATTGCAGAATCGCAATTCCCCGCTCTAACGCCTGTGCGCCCTTCTGTGCCACAGGCTCCGCCTGTCCTGGCCTGCCGCGCCGTCTAACTTCCGTCATACCTACGTTAACTCCGACCTACAAGTGAGCATAAACAATGAACAATTAGTTTATCTTATGCAAGTCGGTTGCAGGCGTCACGCAAAACAGAGTTCCTGTTCAGGAATACTTTCAACATCACAGTTGTCACTGCCGCCGCGATCGATGGTCAGAAAATCGGTGACGCGCTGCCAGGCGAAAAGTGGGTGATGCCAGACGTTACGATGGTAATTCACTCCCTGTTCGCCGTTGGTGATAAACGCCCGCAGCGTTGACAGGTCTGGTTTGTCGTCGCCTAACGCCACGACCACCACAAACACTTCACCTTTCATCGGGATAAAGGCCTGAGTGCCCAGCGGATGACGTTCGAGTTCGTGAATGGTCAGCGGCAGATTCGCCGGTTGCGCGCGGTTAATGCTGATAAGCGTACGGTCTTGCTCAAGAATCTCAACCAGCGCCAAATCGTGGTAACGCTCCACCAGGCCATTGTTAATATGGAAAAAATCCCGTTGCTGAGTTTCGATTACGTCGCCATAAGCACTAAAGGCTTCCTGACTTAACGGTAATACCTGAAGTTTCATCTTTTTGTCCTTGTAACATAATTCCGTTCAACCATCGCCGACCGGTCAGCTTGGTTTCAATAACAGGCAATCTAAAACCTTAAGAGAACAACATCAATACAAAAGTTGGAATATTTTTCCAAAACTAGATTTAGTCCACAAATTGAACAGGGTTATCATGTAAAAATACTGATAAATCAGAGGATAAGAAAATCACGCAACTTGCGGATTTAAAAGGGGATACCTGAAGATGTTCGATCCAGAAACCTTGCGGACTTTCATTGCGGTTGCTGAAACAGGAAGTTTTTCAAAAGCGGCAGAACGATTATGTAAAACCACGGCGACGATCAGTTATCGCATTAAACTTCTGGAAGAGAATACCGGAGTAGCGCTGTTTTTCCGTACGACTCGTAGCGTGACGTTGACAGCGGCTGGCGAGCATCTACTTTCCCAGGCCAGAGACTGGCTGAGCTGGCTGGAAAGTATGCCAAGCGAGCTGCAACAGGTGAATGATGGCGTGGAACGCCAGGTGAATATTGTCATCAACAACCTGCTCTACAACCCCCAGGCCGTCGCCCAGTTGCTGGCGTGGCTGAATGAACGTTACCCCTTTACCCAGTTTCACATCTCCCGACAAATCTATATGGGCGTCTGGGATTCGCTATTGTACGAAGGTTTTTCACTGGCTATCGGCGTCACGGGAACCGAGGCGCTGGCAAATACCTTTAGTCTTGATCCCTTAGGATCGGTGCAATGGCGCTTTGTCATGGCGGCGGATCATCCGCTGGCGAACGTTGAAGAGCCGCTAACAGAAGCGCAGTTGCGGCGCTTTCCGGCGGTCAATATTGAAGACAGCGCCCGCACCTTAACCAAACGCGTCGCCTGGCGATTGCCAGGGCAAAAAGAGATTATTGTTCCTGATATGGAAACGAAAATCGCCGCCCATCTTGCGGGCGTTGGCATTGGTTTTTTGCCAAAATCGCTTTGCCAGTCAATGATCGATAATCAACAACTGGTTAGCCGGGTAATCCCAACGATGCGCCCTCCTTCGCCATTGAGTCTGGCATGGCGCAAATTTGGCAGCGGCAAAGCGGTAGAAGATATTGTGACCTTGTTTACCCAGCGCAGGCCGGAAATCAGCGGATTTTTAGAAATTTTCGGCAACCCACGCAGTTAAAAATCAAGTTTCCTTGCGCGTTGGCGCGTAAAATAGCGCGCAAGCTGATTTGAGGTTCACTTTTAACTATGCAAGAGAGACACACGGAACAGGACTATCGTGCCCTGCTGATTGCTGATACGCCCATTATTGATGTTCGCGCCCCTATCGAGTTTGAGCAAGGCGCAATGCCCGCCGCTATCAATCTGCCGTTAATGAATAACGATGAACGCGCCGCCGTTGGCACCTGCTATAAACAGCAAGGCTCAGACGCAGCGCTGGCGCTGGGGCATAAACTGGTGGCGGGTGAAATTCGTCAGCAGCGCATGGACGCCTGGCGGGCAGCGTGCCTGCAAAATCCGCAAGGTATTCTCTGCTGCGCCCGTGGCGGTCAGCGCTCACATATTGTGCAAAGCTGGTTGTATGCAGCGGGGATTGATTATCCGCTGGTGGAAGGCGGTTATAAGGCACTGCGCCAGACCGCGATTCAGGCGACTATTGAACTGGCACAAAAACCGATAGTGCTGATTGGCGGTTGTACTGGCAGCGGTAAAACGCTGTTAGTGCAGCAACAGCCGAACGGTGTTGATCTGGAAGGGCTGGCGCGCCATCGCGGTTCGGCGTTTGGTCGCACGTTACAACCACAACTTAGCCAGGCGAGTTTTGAAAACC
The DNA here is from genome assembly GCF_012584495.1 of Escherichia sp. SCLE84. Lineage (NCBI taxonomy): Bacteria > Pseudomonadati > Pseudomonadota > Gammaproteobacteria > Enterobacterales > Enterobacteriaceae > Escherichia > Escherichia sp. SCLE84. The sequence goes on from NZ_CP051430.1 coordinate 1,881,130, forward strand.
TGCTGGCTGCCGAAATGCTGAAAACCGACGCCCGTCAGGATTTGCGCCTGTGGGTGCTGGAAGACGAAAGCCGGATGATCGGTTCGAATCACCTGCCGGAATGCCTGCGCGAGCGAATGACTCAGGCGGCGATTGCGGTGGTAGAAGATCCGTTTGAGATCCGTCTTGAGCGCCTGAACGAAGAGTATTTCTTGCGTATGCATCATGATTTTACCCACGCTTATGGCGACGAACAGGGCTGGCAGGAATATTGCGAATACCTGCATCACGGACTTTCGGCGATTAAGCGTCGGCTGGGGTTACAGCGCTAAAACGAACTCGCTGCCCAGCTGGATACGGCGCTGACAACGCAACTCACCACCGGCAGCACCGACGGTCATCTGGCCTGGCTGGTGCCGTTACTTAAAGAATATTACGACCCAATGTATCGCTATCAGCTTGAGAAAAAAGCGGAAAAAGTTGTCTTTCGCGGTGAGTGGGCGGAAGTGGCGGAATGGGTTAAGGCGCGGTAATGAGGGACGTATTTGTATTAGTCGCGACTTGATCTGACACATGGCCTTGAAAGGTTGAGAGTTACCGGTTTTGATATGAGTGTCGAATCCTTATCCAAAACAAGAGGTAACTCTCATGCTTCATACTGCCAATCCCGTCATCAAACACAAAGCCGGTTTGCTCAATCTGGCTGAAGAACTCAGCAACGTATCAAAAGCCTGTAAAATCATGGGCGTTTCGCGTGATACGTTTTATCGTTACCGCGAACTGGTCGCTGAAGGCGGTGTGGATGCGCAGATTAATCGTAGTCGCCGCGCTCCTAACCTTAAGAACCGTACCGATGAGGCAACTGAACAGGCTGTTGTTGATTACGCCGTCGCTTTCCCGACACATGGTCAGCACCGGGCCAGCAACGAGCTGCGTAAACAGGGGGTTTTTATCTCCGACAGTGGTGTCCGTTCTGTCTGGTTACTCCATAACCTTGAGAATCTCAAAAGACGATACTGAACAAATTTTATCAGGTGACGTTCCGTAAAAAGTTGTATGGAGTTCTCGATGCAGTCGGCGCGACTATCAGTACCCCCGCTGAACCCTGGACTATCGGGCCGCCGTACTGGGGCATGTCACCCTGGCGTGCCGCTGGTTTTCCGCTAATGGTTTATTTCCTCTTTCTTTCCCGGCAAGAATTTATTTTAATCCGGAAGGATTATTTATTTTCAGATAGGGACTCACATTAAACACGTAACATTTTAATTAATGCATGGCTGAATATGTATTACACAATGTCAGATATCGTAAAAGACCAGTGCAATTCTATGTAAACTCTCTGACTGTTCATTTTATTTGTTGTTTCAGGGTCGGAACTCACCCTCAATAAACAACTGAATACGAGTAGATATTCATCGTCTGAGCTATATGGCTTTACACAATAGCCGACATGTCTTTTCTCAGTCAGGAATTTTACTTTTCCTCACTACGAAGTTGACGACTTCGATATGGGATAGACTCTTAATTCAAGCAATTACTCTGCACAAGCATCAGGCAATCCAGCTCCAATATTTGTTATAAAATAATGCGTAACATTAATTTCACCAACAAAAAAAGGTTTACACCATCCCCTTGCCCTGGTATCTTACCATATTTACACCACACTTTTTTTTGTATCTGGATCATTCTTTGATACGATTTTCGCCACTTGTTCCCTGGCCCTCACTGTCAATGTTTTCTTAAACCTACCCCCATCATCATTTGTTAGGGAAAAATAAGAAAAAAAATAATCATCTTCTACATTTGTGTATATTGATATATCCACCGCTACGTGCGGAAAAAAATCTGGGAGCCATGTAAAAACTCCATCATTTTCTGGTATTGCCATATAGTTTATGTAATGTTTACTTACAAGAGATTCATCTTTGTATAAATAAAGATAAGTAATTACGCATAAAACAACAATGATTATAATAGCAAAAATAAATATTATCATCTTTGATAGATTACTTGAGATAGCCAGCATCTTGTAAAGCCTTTATCGTTTTTTTATGCTCTGGATTAATATAATCACTACATCTATCTGAGCAATCTGTTGTTGATGGACATGTCAACCCATGGTCATTTACAGCCAAGTCTTTTTTATTATCTTCAATCATTTCAGAATGGGATAGCTTTACTTTTCTGCCGTACATACCGAACAGATTTAACCCGTAATCTCTAATCTCTTTTTCATAACCCAGCCCTTTCGCCGATCGGCTAACACCAGCGTCATTTAATTTAGACACTCGACAAAATGCCATACAATGGAAAAATTGATCAGTCCCACCTAAATTTAATCTCTTCATATCTTCATAAGTATCAGATAATATATCCCATGCTCTTTGATGGTTTAGTTGATCTTTTCTTCTTATTAGCGCTACATCTGCGGGACTTAACCCTAATGGATCAATACCATTCACCGGATTCAGCGGGTACGCATACAGACTCCATCCCCCCCTCCAGCCCTATCGGGTCCTGAGTGATATACCGCCCCTGCAACGGATCGTAGTACCGGTGACGGTTATAGTACAGCCCCGACTCCTTATCATACTGCTGCCCCGGCAGCCGGTACGGCTGGTGCAGGTGATGCGGGTTCTCCTCATTAAGCTGGTTGCCCCATTCATCATATTCCGCGCTCCACGCCGTATTGCCGTCTTCACTGATAAGCGCCAGCGGCAGGCCCCGGTGGTCACAGTGATAAAGATGTATTTTTCGCTCAGGCAAATAAACCGGCTCTATCTGTGCCGCCAGCCGCTCCACCGTCAGCCCGCACTGCGCAAGCCACTGGCGGCTTTCACTGCTCACGCAGTTTGCCCGGATTTCCCCCTCCAGCCTGTCCAGCAGCCCCACCAGTTCAGCCGGGAACACCACACCGTGACCGTCTTCGCTCCCTTCCTGCTGTAACTTCTCCGCCAGGCTGCGGCGCTGCGCTTTCTCCCGCTCGCCGTTCTCTGTCTCGACCCGGATGAGCGGCGTGAAGCTCCCCGGCTGGTATACCGTCTGGATACGCGTGGTGTCGGTCTGTACCGTCGTCAGCCTGTCGCCGTCCCAGCCGTACCATGTCTCCTCCGGTTTACGCGACAGCGACATCCACCCCGTCAGGTCACGCTCCCGCCGCCATACCCGTTTCGCCATTCGCCGTCCCAGCGGGTCGTAGAGGTAGCGGCTCTCGACCAGTGGCTCGCCATGCTGTATCCGCGTGTGGAACACCAGACGGTGCTGGCTGTCGTAGTGGTAGTGGTGGGTCCGCTCGTCGTCCGTCCGGATAACACCCGCCGGGATAAGGTCCGTCTTCTCCGTCAGTCTGCCGTATTCATCATAGTGGTAAACATAGTGCGCATCCTCTGCGATGCGGTTATCCGGCCACGCCGTGAGCGTGCTGTCCGGGTGTAGCTCCGGGTCCGGCAGGCGGTTTCCCGCCGGGTCGGTGGCATACGGGATGCGGATGTCCAGGTCCGGTGCGAGGGTGCGCACGCTCTCCAGCCTGCCCGTGGCGCTGTAGCCGTATTCCCGCGTCTGTCGCGGACCGCTGATGCGCACCAGGTCGCCGTTGTCATTCCACCCGTAGTCACGGTCATATACCAGGCTGTTCAGGTGCTGGCTCTGTAACTGGCCTGCGGGGGTGTATGTGCTGGTCAGTTCGTATGCGGCATTACTGCCTGCCCTGCTGCCGAAGCTGCGCACCGTCTCACGGTGCAGCCTGTCCCGCGTATACTCGACCAGCGGCGTCCCGCCCAGCTTCATGCCCGCCAGGTAACCGCTGCCGTAGGTCAGCCACTCCACCGGCGGCAGGCTGTCCGGCGTGACGCGGTTTGCCAGCCCCTGTTCGTTGTAGGCGTGTTTCGTCTCATGCTGCCACAGCAGTTCCCCCGTCTCCGGGTTCTCCACCGTCTGCCGTTCGCCCGTCAGGCGGCCCTTATCGTCGTAGCCGTAGTGGACCGACACGCGGTGGCCTTCACTGGTATGGCTGAGGGTGGTTAACCACCCGTGCTCATCATACTGCCACTGCTCTGCCGGGTCGCCGTTCACCGTCCGGTGCGTGATGCGGTCCGACGCATCGTAGTGCCAGAGGGTGATAAGCCCCTCGTCTTCACTCTGCGTGAGTTTTCTGGTCAGGTCATAACGGTAACGCTGCGTCCGCCCGTCAAAGCCGCGCTGCTGTATCAGGCGGTCAAGCACATCCCAGCTAAATTCTGTATGGCTACCGTTCTCGTTGGTCAGGCTGATGACACGTCCGGCAGCATCGTACTCCATACTGCGCGTCAGCCCGCCCTGCGTGGTGCTGACCGCCTTTCCCCACGCATCGTACTGTGTCTCGCTCCGGTTGCCGTCCGGGGTGATAACGGCAGTCAGGTCGCCTGCGGCGTTGTACTCATACTGCGTTTCACGGCCCTGTGCGTCTTTCACCGAGGTTAACCGGCCACGGTTGTCATAGTGGCGGTAAAGGCTGATACCTTCCTCGCGGTGAACCGCCGTCATCTGGCCGAAGCGGTCGTATTCATAGCGGGTCTGGTAGCCCGAGCAGTCAGTGAACGCCAGCAACTGCCCGTAGCGGCTCCACGTCATCTGCCGGGTGCTGCCCGTCGCATCCGTTGTCGTCGCCGGTAACTCACTGTGCGCGTCATCGTAGCGGTAGCGTACTGTCTCCCCGCTGCGCGATGTCTCCGATACCAGCCTGCCCGGTTCATCATATTCCCGGCGGCTCTCCAGCCCGTCCGGGTACACCACCGCCGTCAGCTGGTTCCCGTCGTTATAGTAAAATTTCGTCTCCCGCCCGTCCGGTGTGGTGATGTCCGTGATATCGCCGGACACCACATTCAGACCGTACTCTGTCCGCCGTCCCGCCGCGTCCGTCTGCGCCGTGAGCCTTCCTGCCGCGTCATACCCGCTGTGCGTGACGCTGCCGTCCGCCAGTTCTTTTTTCACCACCCGCTTCAGCCCGGCCCCGCCTTCTGTATGCAGCACCTCACGCCGGTTCAGGCTGTCGGTGACGGTGATGCGGTCCTGCTCATACTGGTAGCGGTAACTCAGGCCTGCCGGGTTAAGTTGCTCCACCACCCGCCCCGCATCGTCGTAGCGGTAGCGCATCTCCGGCCTGCCTGCATAACGGTGCCCCACCATCCGGCCCGGGTGCTGCGCGTCATACGTGAAAGCGCGCACCTGCGTATTGCTGCGGTCATATACCGCCAGCAGTTCACCGGCTTCCGTATACGTGTACCGCACCAGTGGCGCAGCGGGCAGGCTCTCCGGGTATGCCGGGTCGTGCATCAGCCACACCGCCGAAAGGCGGATACCCCTGTCGGGGCCGTATTCGGTACCGGGCAGTGTGTCGGGGAACGCTGAGGCTGAGAGAGGGCGGGAACTGTCAGAAGAAGATAGCGAAGAGGTGCGGGCCTCTTCCGCACGCTGCGCCTGCGTGGTCAGCACCAGACGGAATTCCCGCCCGGCACCGTCCGTCACGCCGGTGATTTCCCCGGCCAGGTCACCGGCGGCCTCACGCCGGTACGTCAGCGTCCGCCCGAAGCGGTCCGCCATCCCGGTAAGCACCCGGTACGGCGGCAGCGGCGCTGGCAGTACGTCCTCAGCACCCGGCACCCGCTCTGACCAGCCGAGTATCCACCACGGCCCCTGTGCGCTGTTGGTCGCCAGGTAAAGATGCGGGCTTAACCGGATATCCGGCGGCAGCGCCCCCCACAGCCGCGCCAGCGTATGGCCGTCCGGCTGTGCTGCCTTACCACCGCGCACCAGCCACATTGACTCACTGCGGCTGTACACCGCCTCCCCCGGCAGCAGCGGCTCAAAGTGAATGCTCCGCCCGCCGTTGTCGTTGAGTACCAGTGCATCATCGCGTATCTGTAAGCGGATATCAGAAGGCGCTTTCCAGCCGGGGCCAAAAATGCCCACCGGCGCAGGCGTCTTCGTCCGGTAGCTGCTGTAGGTGCGGGAGAGAATGAACGGCAGCGGGTCGGGCAGCGCAAGGTCCGTCTCGCCGGGCTGTACTTTTGCACCGAGCAGCGGGTTCACCGGGTTGCCCGAGGTCATCCCGCCCGGACACACCGAGCACGCCACGCCAGTTGGCGCGCCAATTCTTACACCTGCCGAACCCTGGACAATGGGACCGCCATACTGAGTCATATCTCCCTGACGCGCCGCTGGTTTTCCGCTCATATAAAGTGCCCTTTTAGTTATTGTTCATATCCCTGTGTTAGCAACAAAAAAAATAAAATGACACACAAGACCAGCTAATGTATTTATATATTTTTCACATAAACTTATTTGTTCTCAATCAACAACAACTGTTATTACAGGTCACTTTCAATATTTTATTAAACTAAAATTTTTAGCACAGATGAATTCATCATCAACAAATTCACTATATGGATAATATCCATTCAACGCATATGATTTATGATTTTATTAGTCTGAGTTATTTTTGTAGGGCTATATTTAAAATTATTAAACCCCACCGATTCAGATTAATATCGCAATAGAAAGATAGGAAATCACCAATTCAATAACATCATCAATGAAACATATTGTAGAATTAATTTAAACAAGGCGTTCCATTCAACCAGAACGCCCCTTATTTACTCTCATCACCCCGCAAACTGCCTGAACAGCGCCTTACCCTTAACCAGTCGCGCACCCAGCCAGCCGCCGAAAAGCGACAGCAGCAGCGCACCGCTGCACGGCAGAACAATCCACAATCGCCAGTCTGGCTCCCACGGAAAATCAAACACTTTCGCCTGCAACACTGCCAGCGCCGTTTCCGCACCAATTGCGGCTACCAGGCCAGAAACAAACCCAAGCATGGCGAACTCACACCACAATGTCGTGCGCAGCAGCTTTTTCCCCGCACCGAGTGTGCGCCACACCACCAGCTCCTGATGACGCTGACGCATTCCCACCTGCACCTGAGCCAGCAACAGCAACATACCGCAGGCGGTGACCAGTACCACCATCACTTCCAGCGCCCGACTTACCTGCTCCAGCACCTGACCGACCTGTTTTAAAATCGCGCCAATATCTAACAGACTAATGGTCGGGAACTGGCGGTTGAGTTGTGTCAACATGCCGTTGCCATTCTCCCAGCGGAAACTGGTAAGCCAGCTCTGCGGTTGCCCGTCTAATGCCCCTTCAGGGAAAATAAAATAGAAATTAGGCCGCAGACTTTCCCAGTCCACTTTGCGCAGGCTGGTCACTTTAGCGCGGAACTCCTGGGTATCGCCCATAAAAGTCACGGTATCACCGAGGGCAACGTTTAAGCGTTTCGCCAGCCCCTCTTCCATCGACACTTCATCGGCTTTTGGCGGCCAGTTACCGGCGACAATCGGATTATGATCGGGTCGCGTATTTTGCCAGGTAAGATTGAGTTCGCGGTTAAGCGCCTCATCTTCATTACCTTCTGTCGGCTTATCGTTAATCGCCGTCAGCCGCGCCCGCACTACCGGATAAAATGATTCCGGGACTATCTGATGTTCCGCGAGGAACGCTTTTAGCGGTTCTACCTGTTCTGTGGCAATGTTAATTAAAAAGTAGTTCGGGCTTTCTGGAGGTAGCTGCTGCTGCCAGCGGTCAAGCAGATCGCCACGCAATACCAGCAACAGCGCCAGCAGCATAAAGGAGAGCGAAAATGCCGAAAGCTGGCTTAATGTTGACCACGGCTGACGTAACAGGCGGCTAACCGCCAGGCGCAGAGGTAGCGATTTCAGCGTCATGCGGCGAAGTACATTCAGCATCATCCAGCCCAGCACACCGCACAGCAAAGCCAGTACTACCGCGCCCGCCAGCACCGCCCAAAGCAGCATGCTGCCACCCATTAATCCGGCGAGCAGCAGCACAACCACCACACTGACAATCGGCAGATAAAACTTCAGCGGCCAGACGTTCGCGACCACATCATTACGTAATACGCGTAAAGGCTGCGTTGCCAGCAACAAGCGGTACGGTCGTAGCCCCACCAGCAGCGAGATAACCGTCATGGTGCCCAGCGCCCATAGCCACGGCCAGAGGCTGGCTGGCGGTAGTGCAGCAGGCAGAACGGGCTTGAGCAGCACCATCAACACGTTTTCGAACAACAGGCCTATCGCCCCACCGGTAACGGCTGAAAGCGCCAGCACCAGCAACCACTGACCGACGATTAGCTTACGCAGTTGCGCTCGCCCTGCCCCCAGCGTTTTGAGGATCGCCACCAGATCGTAGCGACTGCGACAGTAATGATTCATCGCTACCGCCACTGCTGCCACTGCCAGCAGCAAGGTCAGAAGCGCCGAAAGCAGCAGGAACTGTTGCGAGCGTTCCATCGATCGCCCCAGCGCGCCTTCGTCCTGTTCCAGACCGTACCAGCGTTGTTCGGGTTTAAGCTGGGGTAACAACCATTTCTCATAGCCGTCGAGCTGGTTCTCGTTGCCGCCGAATTTATAACGCCAGGTGACCCGACTCCCCGGCTGCACGGCTCCGGTTTTATCGACATCCGCCAGATTCATCATCAGACGCGGAGCCATCTGGAAGGGGTTAAAACCGGAATCCGGTTCCTGAATCACTTCTCCGGCAATCCGCAAGGTGGCATCGCCCACGTCAATGGTGTCGCCCGTTTTCAGGTTAAGCAGCGCCATCAGGCGTGGGGCCAGCAATACGCTGCCCGCCTGCGGTTTCAGGCCAGGGGGATTAGTTTGCAGATCGCCATACATCGGGTAGATATCATCCACCGCTTTGACGTTCGCCAGCTGCGGTGTGTCGCCTGCAAATGTCATGGTGGCGAAAGTCAGCTGCTTGCCGACTTTCAGGCCGCGCTTTTGCGCTTCCTCCAGCCATGCTTGCGGCACTTCGCGCGAACTGCGCAACGCCCGATCGCCCGCCATAAACTCCCGGCTTTGTTGGCTTAAGCCCTTCTCCATGCGATCGCTGATATTGCCCAGCGCCAGCACGCAGGCCACCGCCAGGCTTAGCGCCAGCCAGACAATTAATAGCGACGGCGAACGCCATTCGCGCCAGAACCAACGTGCAATCATGCTTCCTCCTGCAACTGCCCGTTCACCAGCCGTAAGCAGCGGTCGCAGCGTGCCGCCAGTTGCAGGTCGTGGGTCACCATAATCAACGTGGTGCCATGCTCACGGTTGAGGGAAAACAGCAAGTCGGCAATTTTATCGCCCGTCTGGCGGTCAAGGTTGCCGGTGGGTTCGTCGGCAAACAGCACATCAGGTCGACCATTAAAGGCTCGCGCCAGCGCCACTCGTTGCTGTTCGCCGCCGGAAAGCTGTGCCGGAAGATGATCAAGACGTTTACCCAGCCCTAACTGTTCGAGCAACGCTTTCGCTCCGTTACGACTTTCCGCGCTACTCTCACCGCGCAGCAGCGCCGGAAGCTCGACGTTTTCCAGCGCGTTAAGGGTAGGAATTAACATAAATGACTGAAAAACAAAGCCGACGTGCTTCGCGCGCAACTTTGCCCGCGCTTCTTCGTCCATATTATGTAGCGGTTGTCCCACCAGACTCACTTCGCCACTGCTGCCGTCATCCAGCCCGGCGAGGATCGCCAGCAAGGTTGACTTACCCGATCCCGACTCGCCCACCAGTGCGATGGTCTCGCCACGTTTGACAACCAGCTCAACTCCGGTGAGGATGGAGAGTTCATGCTCCCCCTGACCGACGGACTTCTTAAGATGATGAACTTCAACAATGTTTTCCGCTGGCATTTGCCCTTCCTGTTCCTGGTCCTGTTAACCTTCCGTGCCGCCGCAGCGGACACGTTATTGATTCTGGGTGATAGCCTGAGCGCCGGGTATCGAATGTCTGCCAGCGCGGCCTGGCCTGCCTTGTTGAATGATAAGTGGCAGAGTAAAACGTCGGTAGTTAATGCCAGCATCAGCGGCGACACCTCGCAACAAGGACTGGCGCGCCTTCCGGCTCTGCTGAAACAGCATCAGCCGCGTTGGGTGCTGGTTGAACTGGGCGGCAATGACGGTTTGCGTGGTTTTCAGCCACAGCAAACCGAGCAAACGCTGCGCCAGATTTTGCAGGATGTCAAAGCCGCCAACGCTGAACCATTGTTAATGCAAATACGTCTGCCTGCAAACTATGGTCGCCGTTATAATGAAGCCTTTAGCGCCATTTACCCCAAACTCGCCAAAGAGTTTGATGTTCCGCTGCTGCCCTTTTTTATGGAAGAGGTCTACCTCAAGCCACAATGGATGCAGGATGACGGTATTCATCCCAACCGCGACGCCCAGCCGTTTATTGCCGACTGGATGGCGAAGCAGTTGCAGCCTTTAGTAAATCATGACTCATAAAGCAACGGAGATCCTGACAGGTAAAGTTATGCAAAAATCGGTCTTAATTACCGGATGTTCCAGTGGAATTGGCCTGGAAAGCGCGCTCGAATTAAAACGCCAGGGTTTTCATGTGCTGGCAGGTTGCCGAAAACCGGATGATGTTGAGCGTATGAACAACATGGGATTTACCGGCGTGTTGATCGATCTGGATTCACCAGAAAGTGTTGATCGCGCAGCAGACGAGGTGATCGCCCTGACCGATAATTGTCTGTATGGGATCTTTAACAATGCCGGATTCGGCATGTATGGCCCCCTTTCCACCATCAGCCGTGCGCAGATGGAACAGCAGTTTTCCGCCAACTTTTTCGGCGCACACCAGCTCACCATGCGCCTGTTACCCGCGATGTTACCGCACGGTGAAGGGCGTATTGTGATGACATCATCGGTGATGGGATTAATCTCCACGCCGGGTCGTGGCGCTTACGCGGCCAGTAAATATGCGCTGGAGGCGTGGTCAGACGCACTGCGCATGGAGCTGCGCCACAGCGGAATTAAAGTCAGCCTGATCGAACCCGGTCCCATTCGTACTCGCTTCACCGACAACGTCAACCAGACGCAAAGTGATAAACCAGTCGAAAATCCCGGCATCGCCGCCCGCTTTACGTTGGGACCGGAAGCGGTGGTGGACAAAGTACGCCATGCTTTTATTAGCGAGAAGCCGAAGATGCGCTATCCGGTAACGCTGGTGACCTGGGCAGTAATGGTGCTCAAGCGCCTGCTGCCGGGGCGCGTGATGGACAAAATATTGCAGGGGTGAGTTGAAGCGCGCGCTTAAGCCCCCATGTCAAAGAAAATATCGACAACAGAGAGCGACTCCATGTCCGTAGAAAATATTGTCAACATTAACGAATCTAACCTGCAACAGGTTCTTGAACAGTCGATGACCACTCCGGTGCTGTTCTATTTTTGGTCTGAACGTAGCCAGCACTGTTTGCAGTTAACCCCGATCCTGGAAAGCCTCGCGGCGCAGTACAACGGGCAATTTATTCTGGCGAAGCTGGACTGCGACGCGGAGCAGATGATTGCCGCCCAGTTTGGTCTGCGCGCGATTCCGACCGTGTATCTGTTCCAGAACGGGCAACCGGTAGATGGCTTCCAGGGGCCGCAACCGGAAGAGGCGATCCGCGCCCTGCTGGATAAAGTGCTGCCGCGCGAAGAAGAGCTGAAAGCGCAGCAGGCGATGCAACTGATGCAGGAAGGCAATTACACCGATGCCCTGCCATTGCTGAAAGACGCCTGGCAGTTGTCGAATCAGAACGGGGAGATCGGCCTGCTGCTGGCAGAAACGCTGATTGCGCTGAACCGTTCTGAAGATGCGGAAGCGGTGCTGAAAACCATTCCGTTGCAGGATCAGGACACCCGCTACCAGGGGCTGGTGGCGCAAATCGAACTGCTGAAGCAGGCGGCTGATACGCCGGAAATTCAACAGTTGCAACAGCAGGTGGCGGAGAATCCAGAAGATGCCGCACTGGCGACGCAACTGGCTCTGCAACTGCACCAGGTTGGGCGCAATGAAGAGGCGCTGGAGTTGCTGTTCGGGCATCTGCGTAAAGATCTCACCGCCGCAGACGGTCAGACGCGTAAAACGTTCCAGGAGATCCTCGCTGCGCTGGGTACGGGTGATGCACTGGCGTCGAAGTATCGCCGCCAGCTGTATGCATTGTTGTATTGATATTCCGTTGATCGGCACATGAACCACAACGCCGGATGCGATGCTGCGCATCCGGCATCGCATCATTTCTTCTTCAATTGCGTCACCACCAACTGGTGGCGCGAATTATAAAACTTACGATAGGTTAAATAGCAGGCAATAATGGTCGACAAGCTGGCGGTTGAGAGCAGCATAAAGGTCACCATAATCTGATATTTAATCGCCTTCACCGGATCAATCCCGGCAAATATCAGCCCGGACATCATTCCTGGTAAACTCACTAAGCCAACCGTTTTTGCTGAATCGACCGTCGGAATTAAAGCCGCGCGAATACTGTCGCGAATCAATATCGCTGAAGCCTGCTTCGGCGTCGCACCAAGACTCAGTTTCTCCTGAATCTGTTGCTGTTCGCTAATGACCCGTTGCCCTAAATTGTTGTAACACAACCCCACCGCTACCATGGCGTTACCGGCAATCATCCCGGCGATAGGGATCACCTGCATCGGGATAAATTCAATCGACCCAGAGAGAATCAGCACCGCCAGGGTAATTCCCGCCCCGACCGTAATGGCAATAAACGATGAGATAAAAGCTTTAGCAATATATTTACTGCGTTTTTGCGCGTTCCACGCCGCATTAAAGCAGATAAATAACACCATCAATAATGTCAGGCTGGCATCATCCACGCTGAAAATATACTTCAGCACATAGCCGACAATAATCAGCTGAATTATCGCTCGCCCGACGCTCCAGAAAATATCTTTCTCCAGCGCCAGTTTTTCTTTATGGCTAATTAAGATTGCCACCACCACCAGCATTAATGCCAGTGCCAATGATTCGTTAGTAATATTATGCGAGTTCATAGCGTGCTTCCTGCATTTCTCCGGCATGCGGTTGCAGTGTAATCACTTTATCCGCATGATTAATTTCGTCTTTATCGTGTGTCACCCACAGCACGGCAATATTTTGCTCGCGCACATAACGATGGATCATCTCATTAACGTTATGTTTATTACTTTCATCCAGCGCACTGGTGATTTCATCCAGCAATAAAACCTTCGGCATAAATTGCAGGTTACGAATCAGTGAGATGCGTTGTTTTTCACCACCAGATAGCTCGGCGATATTTTTCGTCAAAATGCTGTCCGGCAAAGCGAAGCGTTCGAGAAAATCGAGAAAAATGGCCGGGTCAGGCTGCCGGTTACGGATCTGCCAGGGAAAGATCAGATTATCGTATACCGTATCGCCAAACAGCGTCGGCGTCTGGGCGCAGTAAGAGACTTGCTGGCGGTAGATTTCTGGCTTTAGTGTGCTGACATCCTCACCTTCAAACAGTAACGTTCCGCTGGTTGGGCTGATCAATGAAGCAACTATTTTTAGCAGCGTACTTTTGCCACAACCGGAAGGACCGGTAATTAACTTAAATTCGCCAGCACGCAGCGAAAAATTGATGTTATTAAGAATCTTCGCATCACCCGCCAGATATCCTACGTTTTGTAGCTGAAGCAAAGGACTATTTTCCTGCATCACTGTTCCCTTTTTCTGATTTTTACTAAAAACAGTTTATCCTTCGCAGGAATAAGGGGGAACTCTCTTTCAGTAATCAGGTATAATTTGTTTAATCAAGCAGCAATTTTGCTGATTATGGACGGTACAACAGGAGGTTTTTCCGATGCTTATCTTTATCCCGATTCTCATTTTTGTCGCGCTGGTCATTGTCGGCGCGGGCGTCAAAATCGTGCCGCAGGGCTATCAATGGACGGTAGAACGTTTTGGTCGCTATACCAAAACGTTACAGCCGGGGCTCAGTCTGGTGGTGCCGTTTATGGATCGCATTGGTCGCAAGATCAATATGATGGAGCAAGTGCTCGATATCCCTTCCCAGGAAGTTATCTCGAAAGATAACGCCAACGTTACCATCGACGCCGTGTGCTTTATTCAGGTGATTGACGCGCCACGCGCGGCTTATGAGGTCAGCAATCTGGAGCTGGCGATCATCAACCTGACCATGACTAACATCCGTACCGTGCTGGGTTCAATGGAACTTGACGAAATGCTCTCTCAGCGCGACAGCATCAACTCACGCCTGCTGCGTATTGTCGATGAAGCCACCAACCCGTGGGGGATTAAAGTCACCCGTATTGAAATTCGCGACGTGCGCCCACCGGCAGAGCTTATCTCTTCAATGAACGCGCAGATGAAAGCGGAACGTACCAAACGCGCTTACATCCTTGAAGCGGAAGGGATCCGTCAGGCGGAAATACTCAAAGCGGAAGGTGAAAAACAGTCGCAAATTCTGAAAGCGGAAGGTGAACGTCAGTCGGCATTCTTACAGGCCGAAGCGCGTGAACGTTCTGCCGAAGCAGAAGCCCGCGCCACCAAAATGGTATCTGAAGCCATTGCCTCCGGTGATATTCAGGCGGTGAACTACTTCGTAGCGCAGAAATACACCGAAGCGTTACAGCAGATCGGTTCCTCCAGTAACAGCAAAGTAGTGATGATGCCATTAGAGGCCAGCAGCCTGATGGGGTCGATTGCCGGGATTGCCGAGCTGGTGAAAGACAGCGCCAACAAACGGACTCAGCCATGATGGAGTTAATGGTCGTTCATCCACATATTTTCTGGCTCAGTCTCGGCGGGTTGCTGCTGGCAGCCGAGATGCTGGGCGGAAATGGTTATTTGCTGTGGAGCGGCGTGTCAGCGGTGATTACCGGCCTGGTGGTCTGGCTGGTGCCGCTGGGTTGGGAGTGGCAAGGGGTGATGTTTGCCATCCTGACGCTGCTCGCCGCCTGGCTGTGGTGGAAATGGTTGTCGCGGCGGGTGCGCGAACAAAAGCACAGCGATAGTCATTTAAACCAGCGCGGGCAGCAGCTGATTGGCCGACGTTTTGTGCTGGAATCTCCGCTGGTCAACGGGCGCGGTCATATGCGCGTCGGTGACAGTTCATGGCCTGTCAGCGCCAGCGAGGATCTCGGTGCAGGTACGCATGTTGAAGTCATTGCGATAGAAGGGATAACCCTACATATCCGAGCCGTCTCGTCTTAATCACCCTGCCCGATGATGACAGCAGCCGGAGAGATTTTCGATAATCGGGCAGTCGGCGCTGTCATCGCCAGGGCAGGCATTCGCCAGTGCCAGCAGCTGGTCGCGCATGGATTGCAGCTCCTCAATGTGTCGTTCGATCTCCGCCACCTTCTCCAGCGTGCGCCGTTTGACGTCGGCGCTGTGCCGCTGCGGGTCGTTAAACAGATTCACCAGCTCGCCGCTCTCTTCCAGGTTAAAGCCCACCTGCCGTGCCTGGCGCAGTAAGGTCAGTTCGTTGAGATGCTGCTGCGTGTAGGTGCGATAACCGTTTTCGCTGCGCATCGGCGGCGTCACCAGCCCCTTCTCTTCATAGAAGCGAATGGCTTTGCTGGTCAGGCCGGTAATTTTTGCTACATCGCTGATGTTCATCGTTCGCGCAACGCCTCCTGTGCTTTGTTAAAGGGTTTCAACAGATATTCAAGCACGTTTTTTTGCCAGTGCGAATATCGACCGCCACCACAATAATACAGGAAGTACTGCGCACAGAGAGATGTTATACGGTTTTATTGCGCTTCATGACCATTGCCACAATAAGGCTGAGTAAGAGTGAGCCAATAATCCATATCAACGCACGGCTACCCTGGGACCACAGACTGTAGATAAAGCCAACGATCACCAACAACATCACCAACGTACCAACGATAAGAATCGGCAACGAGGCGTGAATATCATGACGCAGGCGGATCGCCACCACAAACACCGCCAGGTAGCAAATCAAAAAGGTGGCGCTGGCAACACTGGCGAGTGAGCCTAAATTTAGCGCCGCCGTCATCAGCATAATCAACACCACGACAATGATGTTGCCCCAGGTACTCTGCCGCCACAGGGATTTATTCATTAGCTTCGGCAGTTCGCGTTCGCTGCCCATGTTGTCCATGATGTTAAACACGGCGAACAGGTTCGCGTTAATGGCTGAAGCCGTCGCCAGTAAAGCGCCGATGACGACGATCACATAACCCACATGTCCGAGCAGCGGAGAAGCAGCCTGCGCTACGGCGGTATCGGCATATTTTTCTAACTCTAATGCCGATACATCGCTAAGCAAAACCAGTGCCAGCGAGATATAAAGCAACGTGGTAACGCCAATCGCCACCAGAAACGCCCGCGGCATAATGACCTGCGGATCTTTCACTTTATCCGCCGCGTTCGCCATCATGCCAAAGCCCGCATAGGCAAGGAAGGTTATCCCGATACAGGAGAAGAACGCACCGGAGCTGGGGGGCGCAGAGACGGAAATATGCGCCGGTTGCAGCGACCAGACACCGGCAATAATCAGCAATAACAGGATCATCATTTTAATGCCGACGAGGATCACTTCCAGCCGCCCTACCGCATGGTTGCTTAAGGAGTTGAAAAGCGTCATCACCGCAATGATCCCCAACGCGTAGAGCAAAATAAGGTGCTCCTCCTGGCTGCCTTCATGCAAAAACTGCACGGCATAAGCGCCAAAAGCACGGGCGACCATGGCGATGCTCACCGCCAGCGTCAACAGGTACAGTAACGAGAGCGCCAGCGAAAAGACGCCGTTGCCTAATCCGCGACGAAAGAAGTCGATAATGCCGCCATTGCTGGGATAGCTCGCCCCCAGACGCGCATAGGCATAACCGGAAAACATCGCCACAATACCGCCAAAAGCAAAGGCGACCCAGGTCGAGGCTTCCATTAGCAATGCAGCCTGCCCCAGCAGCGCGAAGATCCCCGCCCCCACCATTGCCCCAATGCCGATGGAAACGACGTTCCATAGACCGAGGGGTTTGTTACCGTTATTACCTTCCGTGTTCATCATGATCAGCCCTTAAACACGTTATAGCCGAGTTGCTTAGCGACCGATGCCACCATTTTTTGACCGCGAACACTGTTGCCTTCTTCGTCCAGCGGTGGTGAGAACGCGGCAATTCCCATCACACCAGGGACGACCGCCAGAATACCGCCACCTACACCGCTTTTGCCCGGTAAACCAACGCGATATGCCCAGTCACCGGAGCGACCATACAGCCCTTCCATCATCATTTCGGCCAGAATGTACGGCACGTTATCGGCCTGAAGAACGCGTTTATGCGTCAGCGGATTCACTCCCCCCGCCGCCAGCGTCGCGCCAAGTGTTGCCAGTTCAACAGTATTGAGGAGCGTGGAGCACTGACGGGTGTACACGTCACAGGCTTCCATTGCATCACAATAGAGATATCCGGCGGAGTACAGCAGCCAGGCAATGGCCCGGTTATGGAAGTTGGTTGTTTGTTCCGACTGGTTGACTTCGTCAGAGAGCGCTACCTGCTCACCAGCCAGTTGCTGTTGGATATGTAAAATTCGCTGCCAGCGTTGTTCAACATTTTCAGCGTTAATCAGGCTGGTGGTGGCAATGGCGCCAGCATTTACCAGTGGCGAAAGCGGTTTGCCGCCATGCAACTCTAAGGCGATAACTGAGTTAAAGGGCAATCCGGTCGGGTCAGCGCCAATTTTGTCCTGTACCGCCTGCGGGCCGACATCCTCTAACGCAAGGGCTAACGTACAGACTTTCGAGATGGATTCCAGCGCAAAGCGGTAATCACTGTCACCCGCACTATAGACCTTGCCATCGCAGGTCACGATAGCCACTGCCGCCAGTTGACCAGGCACATTCGCCAGAAAGGGAATGTAGTCGGCATTTTGACCGCCGTTAAGTGAGTGAAATTGGGTGTAAGCCTGATCCACTGCCTGCTGTAATTTGTTTGCATCTAACATCTTTTGTTAACTCCTTTTTATAGATGCGGGAGGTAATTCCTCACCCCGGTGCCGATTTTGAGGCATCCTGATTTAACTTAGCACCCGCAACTTAACTACAGGAAAACAAAGAGATAAATGTCTAATCCTGATGCAAATTGAGCCAATTTTTTAATCTTTACGGACTTTTACTCGCCTGGTTTATTAATTTCTTGACCTTCCCCTTGCTGGAAGGTTTAACCTTTATCACAGCCAGTCAAAACTGTCTTAAAGGAGTGTTTTATGTCACAAACTATCGACCTGACCCTGGACGGCCTGTCCTGCGGTCACTGCGTTAAACGCGTGAAAGAAAGTCTCGAACAGCGCCCGGATGTGGAACAAGCGGATGTGTCTATCACTGAAGCGCACGTTACCGGGACTGCCAGTGCAGAACAGCTGATCGAAACCATCAAACAAGCGGGTTATGACGCATCTGTAAGCCACCCAAAGGCTAAACCGCTGGCGGAGTCATCAATCCCGTCGGAAGCACTGACAGCGGTTTCTGAGGCGCTTCCGGCAGCGACCGCCGATGACGATGACAGCCAGCAGTTGCTGCTGAGCGGCATGAGCTGCGCCAGCTGTGTCACCCGCGTAC
Source organism: Escherichia sp. SCLE84 (assembly GCF_012584495.1). Taxonomy (NCBI): domain Bacteria; kingdom Pseudomonadati; phylum Pseudomonadota; class Gammaproteobacteria; order Enterobacterales; family Enterobacteriaceae; genus Escherichia; species Escherichia sp. SCLE84. The sequence goes on from NZ_CP051430.1 coordinate 1,899,550, forward strand.
AAAATGCGCTGCAAAGCGTACCGGGCGTCACTCAGGCACGGGTAAACCTGGCGGAGCGTACTGCGCTGGTGATGGGCAGTGCCTCCCCACAAGATTTAGTGCAGGCGGTGGAAAAAGCGGGCTACGGTGCGGAAGCGATTGAAGATGACGCTAAACGCCGCGAGCGCCAGCAAGAAACCGCCGTAGCTACGATGAAGCGCTTCCGCTGGCAGGCAATTGTTGCACTGGCTGTGGGTATCCCGGTAATGGTCTGGGGGATGATCGGCGATAACATGATGGTCACCGCTGACAACCGCAGCTTGTGGTTAGTTATCGGCCTGATAACCCTGGCAGTGATGGTTTTCGCCGGCGGCCATTTTTACCGCAGTGCATGGAAAAGCCTGCTGAACGGTGCAGCGACGATGGATACGCTGGTGGCGCTGGGAACGGGTGTGGCGTGGCTCTATTCGATGAGCGTCAACCTGTGGCCGCAGTGGTTCCCGATGGAAGCGCGGCATCTTTACTATGAAGCCAGTGCGATGATTATCGGTCTGATTAATCTCGGCCATATGCTGGAAGCGCGCGCACGTCAGCGTTCTTCTAAGGCGCTGGAGAAATTACTCGATTTAACCCCACCGACGGCGCGCCTGGTTACTGACGAAGGTGAAAAAAGCGTGCCTCTGGCGGAAGTGCAGCCAGGTATGTTGCTGCGCCTGACGACCGGCGATCGCGTGCCGGTAGATGGCGAGATTACCCAGGGCGAAGCATGGCTGGATGAAGCGATGCTGACGGGCGAACCAATCCCGCAGCAAAAAGGCGAAGGCGAAAGCGTCCATGCCGGGACAGTGGTACAGGACGGTAGCGTGCTGTTTCGTGCCAGTGCGGTTGGCAGCCATACCACGCTGTCACGGATCATTCGCATGGTGCGCCAGGCCCAGAGCAGCAAGCCAGAAATCGGTCAGCTGGCGGATAAAATCTCAGCCGTATTTGTACCTGTGGTGGTGGTGATTGCGCTGGTCAGTGCGGCAATCTGGTACTTCTTTGGTCCGGCACCGCAAATTGTTTATACCCTGGTGATTGCCACCACGGTACTGATTATCGCCTGTCCGTGTGCGCTGGGGCTGGCGACGCCGATGTCGATTATTTCCGGCGTCGGGCGGGCGGCTGAGTTTGGCGTGCTGGTGCGGGACGCCGACGCGCTGCAACGCGCCAGTACACTCGATACCGTCGTGTTCGATAAAACCGGGACGCTGACCGAAGGGAAGCCGCAGGTTGTCGCAGTGAAAACGTTTGCTGATGTTGATGAAGCGCAGGCATTGCGTCTGGCGGCGGCACTGGAGCAAGGTTCCAGCCATCCGCTGGCACGGGCGATCCTCGATAAAGCAGGTGATATGCAGCTGCCGCAGGTCAACGGTTTCCGCACATTGCGCGGGCTGGGCGTGAGCGGTGAAGCTGAAGGTCATGCGTTATTGCTGGGCAATCAGGCGCTGTTAAATGACCAGCAAGTCGATACTAAAGCGATTGAAGCCGATATTTCAGCTGAGGCATCGCAAGGAGCAACGCCTGTGCTGCTGGCGATTGACGGGAAAGCAGTAGCCCTGCTGGCTGTACGCGATCCGTTGCGTAGTGATAGCGTGGCGGCGCTGCAACGCCTGCATAAAGCGGGATATCGTCTGGTGATGTTGACCGGGGATAACCCAACCACCGCCAATGCGATCGCCAAAGAAGCAGGGATTGATGAGGTGATCGCCGGAGTGTTGCCGGACGGTAAAGCCGAAGCGATCAAACATCTGCAAAGTGAAGGACGTCAGGTGGCAATGGTGGGCGACGGCATTAACGACGCGCCAGCGCTGGCCCAGGCGGATGTCGGTATTGCGATGGGGGGCGGCAGTGATGTTGCCATTGAAACCGCGGCGATTACCCTGATGCGCCATAGCCTGATGGGCGTTGCGGATGCGCTCGCTATTTCCCGCGCAACGCTGCGCAACATGAAACAGAACCTGCTCGGCGCGTTTATCTACAACAGTATCGGTATTCCGGTCGCCGCCGGTATTTTGTGGCCGTTTACTGGAACACTGCTTAACCCGGTAGTTGCCGGAGCGGCAATGGCGCTCTCGTCGATTACCGTAGTGAGTAACGCCAACCGGTTGCTGCGGTTTAAACCGAAGGAATAAGTACGTCATTGCGGATGCGCTGCTTTAGGGTGGCACATTTGGCATCGACGCATGACTGCCGGATGCGGCGTAAACGCCTTATCCGGCCTACGAGATGAAGCGATGTTTTGGCCTTACGCGACCTTTTTTGCACGCTCTTCACGGCGTGCCAAATATTCAGCCACTGTTTCAATCCGTCCCAATTCTTCCTGGGTGCGCATGTTGTTTTCAACTTCCCAAAGATCAACTGCCGCCTGGAGGTTTAGCCAAAAATCGACTGTGGTATCAAAAACTTTCGCCAGACGGAATGCCATCTCAGTGGTGAGTTTACGATTATTATTGATCAGTGTACTGACGCTATTACGATGAACATGCAGCAACTCTGCTAACTCATTGATTTTCAAATCGAGCGGTTCCAGATATTCATAGAGAAGAATATCTCCGGGTGTCGTCGGTTTTCTTGTTGCCTGTTTCATGGTTTTTAACTGTTGCTTCCCTGTGAATAGCGATGCAAGAACATACTGAATCATACAAACACATTAAACAAGTCCCCAACTCCATTTGCGCCATCCCTCACCGCGCGCTAGCATGATATTTCACAAAGGGAGGTCGTATGGATCTGTTGTACCGGGTAAAAACGCTTTGGGCCGCGCTGCGCGGTAATCATTACACCTGGCCTGCCATCGATATCACCCTTCCCGGCAATCGCCATTTTCATCTGATTGGCAGTATTCATATGGGTAGCCACGATATGGCTCCCCTGCCCACCCGTTTGCTCAAAAAGCTCAAAAACGCCGATGCGCTGATCGTCGAGGCGGATGTTTCCACCAGCGATACGCCTTTTGCTAATGTGCCTACTTGCGAGGCGCTGGAAGAGCGCATTAACGAGGAGCAACTCCAAAATCTGCAGCACATTAGCCAGGAGATGGGCATTTCTCCGTCGCTCTTTTCTACTCAACCGCTGTGGCAAATCGCGATGGTTCTTCAGGCGACGCAGGCACAAAAACTGGGGCTGCGGGCAGAATACGGTATCGATTACCAGTTATTGCAGGCGGCGAAGCAACAACATAAACCCGTGATTGAACTGGAAGGGGCTGAAAACCAGATTACCATGTTGCTCCAGCTCCCTGACAAAGGACTGGCGCTGCTGGACGATACGCTGACCCACTGGCATACCAACGCACGGTTGCTGCAACAAATGATGAGCTGGTGGCTGAATGCACCGCCGCAAAATAATGATATAACGCTGCCCAATACGTTCAGTCAGTCGCTGTACGATGTGCTGATGCATCAGCGAAATCTCGCCTGGCGGGATAAATTACGCGCCATGCCGCCGGGGCGATATGTGGTCGCGGTCGGTGCACTACACCTGTATGGAGAAGGGAATTTGCCGCAAATGTTGCGCTAAAAAAATGGCCAATATCGCTATTGGCCCGTCAAAGAGGAATTTCATTTTTTTATTATTATGCCGTCACTTTAAGCGACGGTGTAACTCGATTGTCGCTCAATCTCACCATCCTGCCAATACTCTTAGGCAAGATGACTCTTTTTTTTGGACCGCCATCAGGCGTATGCTTGCTTCGTTTTTTTGTTTAAGGCAGGAAAATTACCATGACACCCGCAGTTAAATTACTCGAAAAAAACAAGATTTCGTTTCAAATCCATACCTACGAGCACGATCCGGCTGAAACCAATTTTGGCGATGAAGTCGTCAAAAAATTAGGTTTGAATCCGGATCAGGTCTACAAAACGCTGCTGGTGGCAGTGAACGGTGATATGAAACACCTTGCCGTGGCCGTTACGCCGGTCGCAGGTCAACTGGATCTTAAAAAAGTAGCAAAAGCGCTGGGTGCCAAGAAAGTTGAGATGGCCGATCCGATGGTCGCGCAGCGTTCGACGGGATACCTGGTTGGGGGGATTAGCCCACTGGGGCAGAAAAAACGTCTGCCAACGATTATCGACGCCCCCGCACAAGAATTTGCCACTATTTATGTTTCCGGCGGCAAGCGCGGACTGGATATCGAACTGGCGGCAGGCGATCTGGCAAAGATCCTCGATGCCAAATTTGCTGATATCGCCCGCCGCGATTAAGCATTGTGCCGGATGCAAACATCCGGCACTTTCGGATTACTGCCAGCTCACCTCACCTTTCGGTTCATAAACACTCACATCCAGCGGCGAGCTTTTCTGGATATACGCTTTCAGCACTTCGGCATCAATAAAGCCGGTATTCACATAGCCCGGTTTGTTATCAAGGCGCGGATATCCATCACCGCCGGTGGCATTGAAGTTTAATGTCGCCATACGGTAAGTTTTCGCCGGATCGACCGGTTCGCCTTTGATTTTAAGGTCGTTCAGTTTGCCGTCTTTCGCCACAAAGCTAACGTTGGCAAATTGCGGGTAGGCACCTGAATCTGGCTTCATCTGCGCGACGGCGGTCAGGTAATCAATCACCTCTTTACCGGTCATGTCGGCATACACCACCACATTGCCGAATGGCTGCACTTTCAGCACGTTTTTATAGCTGATATCGCCTGCTTCGATAGAATCACGAATTCCGCCTCCGCTCATCACCGCAAAGTCGGCACCAGTGCGATCCATTTGGGCTGCCAGAATCAACCGCCCCATATTGGTCTGTACAAAACGCACTTTGTCACGATCGCCTTCCAGACGACCATTGGTTTCGCCTATTTTCACTTCCAGCTGCGCTTTGCCTTTGTTCTGGAACGGTGATAACAGCGAGATCATTTGCTGGTTTTCAGCGATTTCAGGAGTGTAAAGCACGCGCTCGCTTTTCCCGTCTTCCCAGGTCACTTTCTTCTTCAGGTTCACCGGAATCAGCTGGTAGTTAACCATTTTCATTTCGCCATTACGAAACTCAAAATCAGCCCGTCCCACGTATTTGCCCCACTCATGCGCCTGCACAATCCAGATGCCGTTTTGTTGATCTGGCTTGCATGGCGTACCCGGCACGTAATCGACCTGTTTTTTGTTTTCTGCCGCCATGCAGACCGGATCTTGCGAGTGACCACCGACGATCATCGCCAGCGATCCGGCAGGCAGCGCGCGTGCCATCTCCACATCGCCCGGTGCGTTAGAGCCGTGCTCACCATTATCGTAATGCCCCATATGGGTCGCCGCGATAATAATGTCTGGCTTTTCTGTCTGTTGCAGCTCCTGAATCACCAGCTTCGCTTCATCGGCGGGCTTACGAAATTCGATATCAGTGAAGTATTCCGGGTTACCAATTTTTGCTGTGTCATCGGTTGTCAGCCCAATAACGGCAATTTTCAGATCCTGACGCTTAAACAGCGCCCACGGTTTAAACAGGCGCTCGCCAGTACTTTTCTGGTAGATATTCGCGGAAAGCAACGGGAACTTGGCCCACTTTTCCTGCTGGCGTAATACGGTGAGCGGATTATCAAATTCATGATTACCGATCGCCATCGCGTCATAGCCCACCAGATTCATACCGCGAAAATCAGGTTCGGCATCCTGTAAGTCAGACTCGGGCACGCCAGTGTTAATGTCGCCACCGGAAAGTAGCAGCACGCTACCGCCTTCAGCCGCAACCTCTTTGCGGATACCATCCACCAGCGTTTTTTGCGCCGCCAGACCATATTCGCCATATTCATTGCGCCAAAAATGCCCATGATGATCATTGGTATGCAGAACTGTAATTTTGTAGGTTTTATCCTGCTCATACGCCAGAGCAGTTTCACTCGCCAGTGTAAATGTGGTTAACAGCGCTAACGCCACGCCCCGCTGCAATAATTTCATACTTCTCTCCCTGACCTGATTTCAACGTGTTGAAAAATAGTATGACGCGACATCATAGACAAGTCTGCGTCCGGTGAAGATAAATCTGCATCCAGATTAGAAATTCTGTATTCGGCGTTGAGACTTCCTTCAGACGACGCATACAGGTATGTTAGTCGGGTAATAATCACAAATAAGATCATTCTTTACATCGCAACCCTGAAAAAGTGACTTTCCTATGGCAATGAGTGAACAACCCCAGCCTGTGGCGGGCGCGGCTGCGTCAACGACCAAGGCCCGAACATCGTTTGGTATTTTAGGTGCTATCAGCCTCTCACATCTGCTGAACGACATGATCCAATCGCTGATTCTGGCGATTTATCCGCTGCTTCAGTCAGAATTTTCTCTGACATTTATGCAGATTGGCATGATAACCCTCACCTTCCAGCTCGCCTCTTCGCTACTGCAACCAGTGGTCGGCTACTGGACCGATAAATATCCGATGCCGTGGTCGTTGCCAATTGGCATGTGCTTTACCTTAAGTGGTCTGGTGCTGCTTGCGCTGGCGGGCAGTTTTGGCGCAGTTCTGCTGGCGGCGGCGCTGGTCGGTACCGGTTCATCGGTCTTTCATCCGGAATCTTCTCGCGTAGCCCGTATGGCTTCCGGCGGGCGGCATGGCCTGGCGCAATCTATCTTTCAGGTCGGCGGCAACTTTGGCAGTTCCCTGGGACCCTTGCTGGCGGCGGTGATTATCGCGCCTTATGGCAAAGGCAACGTTGCCTGGTTTGTGCTTGCGGCACTGCTGGCGATCGTGGTGTTGGCGCAAATCAGCCGTTGGTACTCGGCACAGCACCGAATGAATAAAGGAAAACCCAAAGCGACGATTATCAATCCACTGCCGCGCAACAAAGTGGTACTGGCGGTCAGCATTCTGTTAATCCTCATTTTCTCGAAATATTTCTATATGGCGAGCATCAGCAGCTATTACACCTTTTATCTGATGCAAAAATTCGGATTATCTATCCAGAATGCTCAGCTTCATCTGTTTGCCTTCCTGTTTGCCGTTGCGGCAGGTACGGTGATCGGCGGGCCTGTAGGGGATAAAATTGGGCGGAAATATGTGATTTGGGGCTCTATCCTCGGCGTTGCGCCGTTTACGCTGATTTTACCCTACGCCAGCCTGCACTGGACGGGGGTTTTAACGGTGATTATTGGATTTATCCTCGCTTCGGCATTCTCTGCCATTCTGGTTTACGCTCAGGAGCTGCTTCCGGGACGTATCGGTATGGTTTCTGGACTCTTTTTCGGTTTTGCTTTTGGTATGGGAGGTCTGGGAGCGGCAGTTCTGGGGCTTATCGCCGATCACACCAGTATCGAGTTAGTCTATAAAATCTGTGCTTTCCTGCCACTATTGGGGATGTTGACCATATTCCTGCCTGATAACCGGCATAAAGACTGATTTCATTGCAGCCAAAGGCAAACTTTGGCTGCATCGTTTTACAGTCGCCATAAGCCTTTCCTCTGTTAAACCGCCTTCTGTTTTCCGATCCGTGCTTTTTTTGCAGCTAATTCCATTTTTCTGCAAAATTCAATAATTATTCATGAACATCATCAATGAAATTGTCATAAACTATTACCTGTAATTTTGGTTTCCCCGGCCAAAAATGGACAATAACCACCAGGAAAAGGAGACGGAATGCATCACGCCACCCCGCTTATCACCACCATTGTTGGCGGCCTTGTGCTCGCCTTTATCCTCGGCATGCTGGCCAATAAACTACGTATTTCTCCTCTGGTGGGATATCTGTTAGCGGGTGTGCTGGCAGGACCATTCACTCCGGGCTTTGTTGCCGATACCAAGCTTGCGCCGGAACTGGCTGAACTGGGCGTCATTCTGTTGATGTTTGGCGTCGGTTTGCACTTTTCGCTGAAGGATTTGATGGCGGTAAAGGCCATCGCCATTCCCGGTGCAATCGCCCAGATAGCCGTGGCGACGCTGCTGGGTATGGCGCTCTCTGCCGTGCTGGGCTGGTCGTTAATGACCGGTATCGTGTTCGGTTTATGTCTTTCCACCGCCAGTACCGTGGTGTTACTGCGCGCACTTGAAGAACGGCAATTAATTGACAGTCAGCGTGGGCAAATCGCCATCGGTTGGTTGATTGTGGAAGACCTGGTAATGGTTCTGACGCTGGTGTTGCTGCCCGCAGTGGCAGGAATGATGGAACAAGGCGATGTGGGCTTTGCCACTCTTGCAGTCGATATGGGGATCACCATCGGCAAGGTGATCGCATTTATCGCCATTATGATGCTGGTAGGTCGCCGTCTGGTGCCGTGGATTATGGCACGCAGCGCGGCAACCGGTTCTCGCGAGCTGTTTACCCTGTCGGTGCTGGCGCTGGCGTTAGGGATTGCCTTTGGTGCGGTAGAGCTGTTTGATGTCTCCTTTGCACTCGGTGCGTTCTTTGCCGGGATGGTACTGAACGAATCTGAACTGAGTCACCGTGCCGCCCACGATACGCTGCCATTGCGCGACGCGTTTGCGGTGCTGTTTTTTGTCTCCGTCGGGATGTTGTTTGATCCGTTAATTCTGATTCAGCAACCGCTGGCAGTGCTGGCGACGCTGGCGATTATTCTGTTTGGTAAGTCGTTAGCCGCATTTTTCCTGGTGCGACTGTTTGGTCACTCCCAACGTACGGCATTAACCATCGCCGCCAGCCTGGCGCAGATTGGTGAGTTCGCGTTTATCCTGGCGGGACTGGGAATGGCATTGAATTTACTGCCGCAGGCCGGACAAAACCTGGTACTGGCAGGGGCGATCCTGTCGATTATGCTCAACCCGGTACTGTTCGCACTACTGGAGAAATATCTGGCGAAGACCGAAACGCTGGAAGAGCAGACGCTGGAAGAGGCAATCGAAGAAGAGAAACAGATCCCAGTGGATATTTGCAACCATGCGCTATTGGTGGGTTACGGTCGTGTAGGCAGCCTGCTGGGGGAGAAATTGCTCGCCTCTGATATTCCGCTGGTGGTGATTGAGACGTCACGAACCCGTGTTGATGAGCTGCGAGAGCGTGGGGTCCGCGCTGTATTGGGCAATGCAGCGAACGAAGAAATTATGCAACTGGCGCATCTGGAATGTGCAAAATGGCTGATCCTGACGATCCCCAACGGTTATGAAGCGGGTGAGATTGTGGCGTCTGCCCGCGCGAAAAACCCGGATATTGAGATTATCGCCCGCGCCCATTATGACGATGAAGTGACGTATATCACCGAACGTGGCGCGAATCAGGTAGTGATGGGTGAACGTGAAATTGCCCGTACTATGCTGGAATTGCTGGAAACGCCACCGGCAGGTGAGGTGGTGACGGGGTAAAACAAGACGTTATTGCCGGATGCGATGCTAGCGCATCTTATCCGGCCTACGGATGCCATCGTCGTCCGGTCTGGTCGATAACTTAACGATCCCAGTAAGACTCTTCCAGGCTGTCTTCACGCTCCGGCAAGCCGCGCGTTAAACGAGGTGAATGCTGGTTCAGTACCTGATAGCTCACACGGTTAGCATATTTACACACCTGCGCTAACGATGAATAAGTTAACCAGGTGAATTTATGTTTGCTGGAGTTTGGTACGTTGCTACGATGGTAGCTGTTGGCGGTAATGTCATGCAGCAACGCTGCCAATGCGCCATCCCCCGCTCCATTAGTGTTCATGATTTTTTCCGGCCCGCCCATGTACGGCGCAATGTGCGAATATACACGCAGCGGATTCTGGCAATCCTTGTGGCGCATGGCGCGGCTAAACTCATACTGGTTGAATTCCGCTATAGCGCCCGGCAGCAGCGGATGCTGGGTTTTACGTTTCGCTTCGTCTTCGGTAAAGCCCGCCATATACAAGCCGATTGGCCCGGCGGTGCACAGCACCAGATCTACCCAGTCCAGCGCCTTGTCAGATGCCAACAACGGATCGCTTTCTCCGGTCAACGCTTCGGCTTCATCTTCGTTCATCGCAAGGATAGAGACGTGGTCTTTGAGGAATTGCTGCCACCACTGCGGATTCTCGGCAATGACAAACTTAGTTCCCAGCGTCAGCACCACCGGTACGTTATATTTCTTCGCGTACTCAATGGCTTTCATGGTTGCTTCCGGCATGGGTTCACCCGGCTTGCAACGCACCAGATAAGAGGTGAGAACCAGAGCCGAGGCTCCGGCAATCACATCTTCCGGAATACTTTCAGCCCGCAGCTGGTTCATGTGGCCAGGGCTGATAGCAAAGGTACGTTCCCCGGACTCGCCAATCAGCGTAAAGCAACGACCAATCGGGCCATCCACGCCTTGTAGATAGTTAAGATCGGTACGGCTGGAGGTGTTACACAGGTAACGATAGGCATAGCTGCCAATTTCAATATTGCTGCACATGACGCCCAGCAGCACCGAACGGTCGTCCGCGAGCACCGAGTAGTTATGCATGGTGTTACCAATGGTGCCACCCGCAAACTGATGGGTAATCAGGTTTTTCTGTTTTAGTTCCTGATAAAGCGCTTCGGCTACATCATCCTCAATCACCAGTGAATGCCCGGCGCTTAATCCATAACGCTCAATGAATTCATCATCCACTTTCGCTTCAATATCGACCAGCGTCTGGTCAATACCTACGACCCAGGCGGCGCTGGTTTCGTTTTCTGGCTGGAATTGCTGAAGCAGCGGATCGCGTGCATTTACAGGGAAGTAATGTTTGGATTTACGTTTACCGGGAAATTTCATGGTTGTTTTTACGGGTGGTTAACTGAGCGGCGAATGTTAACACAATCTGACGGGAGCGCGCGAGACGCAGCCAGTTTCAATATCAGCAGGCGGGATCGCATTTTCATGGCAGTGGTTCCTTACAATGACGTAATTTGAAAGGAGTTTTTGTATGAAGCCGGAAAACAAACTACCTGTTCTGGACCTTATTTCTGCTGAAATGAAGACCGTTGTGAATACTCTTCAGCCGGATTTACCGTCCTGGCCCGCAACGGGAACGATTGCTGAGCAACGACAGTATTACACGCTTGAGCGCCGATTCTGGAATGCGGGCGCTCCAGAAATGGCAACCAGAGCTTACATGGTTCCAACAAAATATGGGCAGGTGGAAACACGTCTCTTTTGTCCGCAGCCAGATAGCCCGGCGACGCTATTTTATTTGCATGGAGGCGGTTTTATTCTCGGCAATCTCGATACCCACGATCGCATCATGCGCCTGCTGGCAAGCTACAGCCAATGTACGGTGATTGGTATTGATTACCCCCTTTCACCTGAAGCGCGTTTTCCGCAAGCGATAGAGGAAATTGTGGCTGCTTGTTGTTATTTCCACCAGCAGGCGGAGGATTATCAAATCAATATGTCCCGCATTGGCTTTGCCGGTGATTCCGCAGGTGCCATGCTGGCGCTCGCCAGTGCGTTGTGGTTGCGTGATAAACAGATCGATTGCGGTAAAATTGCGGGTGTTTTGCTGTGGTATGGGCTTTACGGATTACGGGATTCCGTGACTCGTCGTCTGTTGGGCGGTGTCTGGGATGGCTTAACGCAACAGGATTTGCAGATGTATGAAGAGGCGTATTTAAGCAACGACGCGGACCGCGAGTCACCGTATTACTGTCTGTTTAATAATGATCTCACTCGCGAAGTTCCGCCCTGTTTTATTGCCGGGGCGGAGTTCGATCCGCTGCTGGATGACAGCCGTCTGCTTTACCAGACGTTAGCGGCGCATCAGCAGCCCTGTGAGTTCAAACTCTACCCAGGTACGCTGCATGCCTTTTTGCATTATTCACGAATGATGAAAACCGCCGACGAGGCTCTTCGCGACGGCGCTCAGTTCTTTACCGCTCAGCTTTAGCGATACGCGGCAACAAGATTAGCCATCATTTCGATATGTTCCGGCGTGGCATTAAGCGCTGGAATATATTCATATTTTTTCCCGCCGGCACCGAGGAAGACCTCACGGTTTTGCTCGGCAATCTCTTCCAGCGTCTCCAGACAATCCGCAGCAAAGCCCGGGCACATCACCTGTATATGACCTACGCCTTTTTCTCCGAGCATTTTCAGCGTTTCGTCGGTATAAGGCATCAGCCAGGGTTCCCGGCCAAAGCGCGACTGAAAGGTCATCATCACTTTTTCCGGTGCCATCCCCAGTGCGGAAGCCAGTTCGCGAGTCGTTGTGCGGCAACGTTGCGGGTAATCATCGCCTTCATCTGCATAACGCTGGGGAATGCCATGATAAGAGAGCAGCAGCAGATCCGGTTCGCCATGTTTGGCAAAAGAAGCGCGTACGCTGTTCGCCAGTGCATTAATGTAATCGTGGTTATCGGCGTAATCACGAATAAACGATATCCCCGGAATGCTACGTTTGCGCGCCAGAATGCGTGCCAGTTCATCCCATACCGCACCGACCGTAGAACAGGAGAATTGCGGATAAAGCGGCAGCACCACAATATGATCTACATGCTCTGCCAGGAGTTCATCGACGGCGCTTTCCAGTGATGGCGAGCCGTAGCTCATGCCCAGCGCTACGGGCGTATCCGGTAAACGTTGTGCCAACGCCTGCTGTTGCTGGCGGCTGTAAACCATCAGCGGCGAGCCGTCTTCCATCCAGACCGAGGCGTACAGCTTCGCCACACGCGGCGAGCGCAGCGGCAAAATCACGCCGCGCAGCAACGGCCACCATAACAACCGTGAGGTATCAACCACGCGTCTGTCGCTTAAAAATTGTTTCAGATAGCGTTTTACCGCTTCAGGTGTGGGGGCATCGGGCGTACCCAGGTTTGCCAGCAGGATACCGGTTTTAGTCTGACGCATTACCGCCTCTTATCGATTCAACTTGTTGATAATTGTAGCGGAAAAGTGAGGAAGAAGAACTAATTGCTGTGAGAGGTCAAATCAGAAAAAGGAATAGCGCAGATTGAGGTTTTTGTAAAAGGCCGAATGAATATCCGGCCTGAGATTGCTGATAAGTTTGCTTGTGCGGGCCTGTTCCCCTCACCCTAACCCTCTCCCCGAGGGGGCGAGGGGACTGTCCGTGCGCGCTTTCGAATTAGCCGAGGATTTTTTCCAGATCAGCGCGAACTTCAGCAACCGGCTTGGTGCCGTCAACTTTCGCGTATTTGGTGTTACCCGCTTCCGCTTCTTTGGAGTAGTAGCCGATCAGCGGTGCAGTCATCTGATGGTATTCAACCAGACGTTTACGCACGGTTTCTTCCTGATCGTCTTTACGGGTAGTCAGTTCTTCACCGGTAACGTCGTCTTTGCCTTCTACTTTCGGCGGATTGAATTTAACGTGATAAACACGACCAGACGGCGCATGAACGCGGCGGCCTACGATACGATCAACAATCAGTTCGTCCGGTACGTCGAATTCCAGAACGTAATCAACATTGATGCCCGCTTCTTTCATCGCGTCTGCCTGCGGAATGGTACGCGGGAAGCCGTCCAACAGGAAACCATTACGGCAGTCTTCCTGAGCAATGCGCTCTTTAACCAGCGCGATCACCAGTTCGTCGGTGACCAGTTTGCCAGCATCCATAATGTCTTTTGCTTGTTTACCCAGCTCGGAGCCAGATTTGACCGCAGCACGCAGCATATCGCCAGTGGAGATTTGCGGAATACCATATTTCTCCATGATGAACTGAGCCTGAGTCCCTTTCCCCGCGCCCGGAGCGCCAAGCAGAATGATACGCATTGCGAAAATCCCCTTAAAATGTGTCGAATTTTTTGAAAAAGCGATAAACGATACCACCAACAGGCGATTGCCTCAAGAAAGGCACCTGAGGCTGAAACGGTTAATGGCGAGATAATTTGCGGAAAGTGCAGATGATGAAAAGAAAAATGCCGGATGACACAAAGGTCATCCGGCATGACATCAGGAAACCAGCAGCTGGTTCATACGACGAATAAACAGGTTCGGATCTTCCAGCGTGCCGCGTTCTGCCAGCAGCGCCTGATCCAGCAGCAGTTCTACCCACTCGCTGAACTTCGCTTCATCTTCAGTATCTGCCGCACGTTTCACCAGTACGTGATCCGGGTTCAGTTCGAAGATGTATTTCACTTCTGGCACTTTCTGGCCCGCCGCAGCGAACAGTTTCGCCATCTGAGTGCTCATTTCGTCCGCGTCGGTCGAAACGATCGCTGGCGTATCGGTCAGACGGTGAGTCAGACGGACATCTTTCACGCGCTCGCCGAGCAGGGCTTTCACACGGTCGATGAACGGAGTCAGTGCTTTCTCCGCTTCTTTCGCGCTCTCATCAACTTCGTCAGCCAGTTTTTCCAGCGACTCGTCAACTTTAGACACCGACTGGAACGGTTTACCGTCGAACTCAATCAGATAGTTCATCATCCACTCATCGATGCGGTCGGAAAGCAGCAGAACTTCGATGCCTTTCTTACGCAGCAGTTCCAGGTGCGGGCTGCTCTTCGCTGCCGCATAGCTGTCTGCAGTGATGTAGTAGATTTTCTCCTGCCCTTCTTTCATGCGGGAAACGTAGTCTTCCAGAGACACGGTCTGCGCAGAAGAATCGGTATAAGTAGAAGCAAAACGCAGCAGTTTGGCGATCGCTTCCTGGTTAGCGAAATCTTCCGCCGGACCTTCTTTCAGTACCAGGCCAAACTGTTGCCAGAAGGTCTGGTATTTTTCCGCGTCGTCTTTCGCCAGTTTTTCCAGCATTTGCAGCACACGCTTGGTCAGCGCATTGCGCAGGTTACGCGTTACCGTGCTGTCCTGGAGGATTTCACGGGAAACGTTCAGCGGCAGATCGCTGGAGTCAATCAGACCACGCACGAAGCGCAGATAGTTCGGCATGAACTGTTCTGCGTCGTCCATGATGAACACACGCTGGACGTACAGTTTCAGGCCGTGTTTATGATCACGGTTCCACATATCCCACGGAGCCTGGGACGGGATGTACAGCAGGCTGGTGTACTCCTGCTTACCTTCAACGCGGTTGTGGCTCCAGGTCAGCGGATCATTAAAGTCGTGGGCGATGTGTTTGTAGAACTCTTTGTACTCTTCATCGGTGATTTCCGACTTGTTACGAGTCCACAGCGCCTGCGCTTTGTTGATTTTCTCCCAGGAGATAACGGTTTCGCCGTCTTTCTCTTCGCGTTTTTCGATCTCTACCGGCAGCGCGATATGGTCGGAGTATTTGCTGATGATGGAACGCACGCGCCAGTCATCGAGGAACTCGTCTTCGCCTTCACGCAGATGCAGGGTGATTTCAGTACCACGATCTTCTTTGGTGATGTCGGCAACGGTATATTCACCTTCGCCAGCCGATTCCCAGAAGACGCCGTTTTCTGGTTTTTCGCCTGCCGCGCGAGTACGCACGGTCACTTTGTCGGCCACGATAAACGCAGAGTAGAAACCAACACCAAACTGACCGATCAGCTGGCTGTCTTTCGCCTGGTCAGAACCCAGGGATTCGAGGAATGATTTGGTACCGGATTTAGCGATAGTCCCCAGATGGTCAATCACTTCGTCGCGGGTCATCCCCACGCCGTTATCGGAGATGGTCAGCGTGCGCTTGTCTTTATCGAAAGAGACACGAACGCGCAGTTCGCCATCACCTTCGTACAGGTCCGGGTTAGATAGCGCACGGAAACGCAGCTTGTCCGCCGCATCGGAGGCGTTAGAGATAAGCTCACGCAGGAAGATTTCTTTATTGGAATAGAGAGAATGGATCATCAGGTGCAGAAGCTGTTTCACTTCTGACTGAAAACCACGAGTTTCTTGTCCTTTCATGTAGGTCTACCTCAATAATGCCATTTTAAGGTTAAAAACAGGATGAGGGAGAGATGGGGACAAGGGAGAATAATTTCAAGCGAGAGCAGGTGATCCTGCTCTCGTTTGCTTAAAAACGAATCTTATGACGCCCGGCAAGGGAGTGTGACAGCGTGGTGCCATCGACCATTTCCAGTTCGCCGCCAACCGGTACGCCATGAGCGATTCGGCTGGCTTCCACGTCATATTGCGCGCAAAGCTCGGCAATGTAGTTAGCGGTAGCTTCACCTTCAACCGTGGGATTGGTGGCGAGGATCACTTCAGTGATTTTTTCCTCTGCCAGACGCTGTTCCAGACGATCAAGGCCGATATCATCCGGACCGATGCCGTCCAGCGGTGACAGGTGCCCCATCAACACAAAATAACGGCCTGAAAACTGCCCCGTCTGCTCAATGGCGTAGATGTCCGCCGGACTCTCCACCACACAGATTTGACCGTTTTCCTGACGACGCGGATTCGAACAGATGTTACAGACTTCCTGTTCGGTGAAAGTGCGGCAATCGGCGCAGTGGCCGATTTCCGACATCGCCCGGGTGAGCGCCTGCGCCAGACGCATCCCGCCGCTACGATCGCGCTGAAGCAGCGTGAACGCCATACGCTGCGCCGACTTCGGGCCAACGCCCGGCAGACAGCGCAGTGCTTCCATAAGCTGTGTTAACAGCGGGCTGGTTTGCATCAGAACGGCATCTTAAAGCCAGGCGGCAGCTGCATTCCGGAGGATACAGAGGCCATTTTTTCTTTCTGCGTTTCTTCAATACGACGTGCTGCGTCGTTGAATGCTGCAGCCACCAGGTCTTCCAGCATCTCTTTGTCGTCTTCCAGCAGGCTCGGGTCGATCTCTACGCGACGGCAGTTGTGTGCACCGTTGATGGTCACTTTTACCAGACCTGCGCCAGATTCGCCGGTGACTTCCAGCTGCGCGATCTCTTCCTGCATTTTCTGCATTTTTTCTTGCATCTGCTGGGCTTGCTTCATCAGGTTACCCAGACCGCCTTTACCAAACATAGGTTTCTCTCTCAATCACGTTAAGGATGACGAACGTAAGCTGTGCTTACGATCAAATGGGGCGGATACTTTCTTCATCCAGCTCCGCATCGAAGAACCGACGCAGGGTCTGAATATTATTATCCGCAATAATGGACTCGCGCGCCTGCGCAAGTTTTTCTTCGTATATCGCCTGACGCCACTCCAGCGGCGTACGCACCGCGGGATTATCATCTTCAACGATAGTCAGTTCAACCGTTGAACCTTTTAACGTGCTCAACGCTTCAGCCAGTTTTTGCTGTGCACCGCGGTTGTTCAAATGCCGCTGAGAGGAGCGCAAATGCAGACATACTGCGTTGTCGCTCTCCTCTTTCCAGGCATTTAAGGCCACCTGTTCGACCAGTTTTGGTAGCGAAAGTTGACTCACCTGTGCCGCCCACGCGTCGCGCTCAATGGCTTCTGCCGCCAGCTTCGCCGCCAGTTCCGGCGTTTTTTCATGTTCCAGCGCTTTTTTCAGCGCCTTCGGCGTGGCGACCACTTCTTTTTGCTGCATCACTGGAGTGGTAGCCTTCCAGCGATACGCTTCTTTTTTGGCTGGCGCTTTTTCCAGCGCCGATGGCACCGGACGCGCCTGAACGCGATCGGTGACCGAAGCCAGTCTTTCCAGCGCAGCGTTATTCACCGGCCGCGCGCGGGTAGCGGCTGCCGGTTCACTCTTTTTTGCTTTGGTTGCTCCCTGCACGCGCTGCAACTGCTGGCGCGCCGCCAGCACCTGGCTGGTGGTTTCCGGGAGCGGTACAGTCGGTGCCTGCTGCGGCGCTGATTGCGGTTGCGGCGGCACCTGGGTTGGCGTCATTACTGCCGTTGGCGCGACGGGCGCAAAGGACTGGCGTGGCACTTCTGGCTCAGGCAGAGGCATACGTGGATGGAACGCCAGCGCGCGCAGCAGCGTCATCTCAACGCCCATGCGGCGGTCCGGCGCATACGGTAATTCTTTGCGACCAATCAACAGCGTCTGATAGTAAAGCTGAATATCCGTCGGCGGTATGGTGCGCGCCAGTTCACGCATCCGCAGCTCAATGGCGGCCATGTCGTTGCCAAGTGCAGCAGGCGAAAGTTGTACCATCGCAATACGATGCAACAGGCCGAGCATTTCCACCAGCAACGCTTCCCACTCGATACCACGGGCAGCGGCTTCATTAATCAGCGCCATTACGCGCTCGCCGTTGGCCTCGACCATCGCTTCAACCAGCGACAGCGCCTGATCGTCGTCAAGCGTACCCAGCATCGCACTGACTGCCTGGGTTGAAACCTGGCCGTCACCGCTGGCAATCGCCTGGTCGGTCAGACTTAAGGCATCTCGCAGGCTGCCTTCAGCGGCGCGCGCCAGCAATTGCAACGCCCGCGGCTCGTGAGCGATATGTTCTTCGTTGAGGATGTGCTCAAGTTGATGGCGAATTTGCTCGACATCCAGCGCCTTGAGATGAAATTGCAAACAGCGCGACAAAATCGTCACCGGCAATTTCTGTGGATCGGTCGTCGCCAGCAGAAACTTAACGTGCTCCGGCGGCTCTTCAAGGGTTTTTAACAGTGCGTTAAAGCTGTGGCGCGACAGCATATGCACTTCGTCGATCAGATAAACTTTGAAACGACCACGCGCCGGAGCGTACTGGACGTTATCCAGCAGGTCGCGGGTATCTTCAACTTTGGTGCGCGAGGCGGCGTCGATTTCAATCAGATCGACAAAGCGCCCCTGCTCGATTTCACGACAGTTATCGCACACGCCGCACGGCGTCGCGGTAATGCCGGTTTCGCAGTTTAGCCCCTTCGCCAGCAGTCGGGCGATAGAGGTTTTTCCGACGCCACGGGTACCGGAAAAAAGATAAGCATGATGAATACGCCCTAACGACAAGCCGTTCGCCAGTGCGGTCAGCACATGTTCCTGGCCGACGACGTCAGCAAAGGTTTGTGGGCGCCATTTTCGGGCTAAGACCTGATAACTCATTGGCAGGCTCTGAAACGCTGGAAGGTGGATTCACGAAGGGGTAATGCTAACACAGCCCCGTCAGAACGGCGAGGCTGAATGCACATCTTGTGCTGTCCGTAGCGTGGGCAGCACAAGACTGGCGATAATTAATGGCCCGGGAACGGGACAAGGCTGTAGCTGGTAATGCCCTGTTTTTCGAGACGCTGTTCGCCGCCGAGATCGAACAGGTTGATAATGAACGCAGCGTCAGCCACTTCACCACCCAGACGACGGATCAGTTTAACGGTCGCTTCGATAGTGCCGCCGGTTGCCAGCAGATCGTCCACCACCAGAACTTTGTCGCCCGGTTTGATGGCATCAACGTGGATCTCCAGCTGATCGGTGCCGTATTCCAGGTCGTAAGTTTCACTGATGGTTTCACGCGGCAGTTTGCCCGGTTTACGGACCGGTACAAAGCCAACGCCCAGACCCAGAGCTACCGGAGCGCCAAACAAGAAGCCACGCGCTTCGGTGCCGACAACTTTGGTAATGCCCGCATTTTTGTAACGCTCAACCAGCAAGTCGATGCTGAGAGCGTAAGCTTTCGGGTCTTCCAGTAAGCTGGTGACATCGCGGAAAAGAATGCCGGGTTTTGGGTAGTCCTGAATGCTTTTGATGCTATTTTTGAGATACTCAAGCTGCTGTGCAGTCGCGGTCATAAGTGTATGCCTGCTTGTTACGGTGGTACTCACGGCGCGTTTTAAACGTATCAAAAGTAACAGTTGTTTAACCTTTGACCGCCTGCGCCTGTGCTCGAAAACGCCAGAATGTACTGGCTGTACGCAATAATTGCAACTGCGATTGTTGTGCTTCAGTGCTTTTCTTGCTTTTCATCAATCACCGGAATTCGCCACATATAGAAAAGCAAACAGGCGAGAATTACCAGCAACATGATGCGCACCCATGGCATCTGGACGAACCACAGAGAAATGGCAAACGTGAGCAAAATAAGCAAAATCGCCCGCGGTTTGACGCCGCGCGGCATCGCATGATGTTTCTGCCAGAAACGTAGATAGCTGCCAAACCATGAGCGGTACAGCAACCAGGCGTGAAAGCGCGGGGAAGAACGGGCAAAGCACCAGGCCGCCAGCAGGATAAACGGCGTCGTCGGTAATACCGGTAATACCACGCCCAGCGTACCCAGCACTACCGCCAGCCAGCCAATGATGATTAAAATGATTCGTTGCATATTGAGTGTTGTCAGCTTACAGAGTGGCTACTTTAGCATAACAATTATCATTTTCATTGAGGTCTTATCGTGAAAACCGCCCTGCTGCTGGAAAAACTGGAAGGACAGCTCGCTACGCTGCGTCAGCGTTGTGCCCCGGTAGCGCAATTTGCCACGCTAAGTGCCCGTTTTGACAGACACCTTTTTCAAACCCGTGCGACAACACTGCAGGCTTGTCTCGATGAGGCGGGCGATAATCTGGCTGCGCTTCGTCATGCAGTTGAGCAGCAACAGCTGCCGCAAGTGGCCTGGCTGGCGGAACATCTGGCGGCACAACTGGAAGCCATCGCGCGTGAAGCCTCCGCCTGGTCATTGCGCGAGTGGGACAGTGCGCCACCGAAAATTGCCCGCTGGCAGCGTAAACGTATTCAGCATCAGGATTTTGAGCGGCGGCTACGTGAGATGGTTGCCGAACGCAGAGCCCGCCTGGCGCGGGTGACCGATCTCGTGGAACAGCAAACGCTGCATCGTGAAGTGGAAGCCTATGAAGCGCGCCTGGCACGCTGCCGCCATGCGCTGGAAAAAATCGAAAACAGGCTAGCGCGCTTAACCCGCTAGCAATGGAGAGAGTATGTCACTGGAAAATGCCCCTGACGATGTCAAACTGGCTGTCGATTTGATTGTGCTGCTGGAAGAAAATCAGATCCCAGCCCGCACCGTGCTGCGCGCGCTGGATATTGTAAAACGCGATTATGAAAAGAAATTAACGCGCGATGATGAGGCGGAAAAGTGAGAAATAAATGGGGCCGCTAAATGTCCCCTAAGATTGTGGGCAAACGCAAAACTGCCTGATGCGCTACGCTTATCAGGCCTACACCGCTCCTGCAATACATTGAATTCTTGCGGTTTCGTAGGCCGGATAAGGCGGTCACGCCGCATCCGGCATGAACAACGCGCACTTTGTCAGTAATCTCGGGGCAACTAAATGTCGCCCCCTTTGGTTATTACCCTACCGCTGGCGTCGGGTCATCGCCTTTGTAGTCGCGTTTGACTTCCGTCACCTCATCGCCCTTCTCGTTGTGCAGATGCACTTCAAGCTGGTTAAAGGCAATGTTGATGTCGTTTTCACGGCACAGCTGATCGATAGTACGGTTCAGCTCATCGACAGTACGACTACGGTCACGCAGTTCACGCACATACAGACGCAGCTCATGATCCAACGTGCTGGCACCAAACGCCGTAAAGAAGACTTCCGGCATTGGTTCGTGCATCACCCTTGGGTGCTCAGTCGCCGCCTTCAGTAACACTTTACGCACTTTTTCCAGATCGGAGCCATAGGCCACGCCGAGACGGATCACCAGACGCGTAGTAGTGTCAGTCAACGACCAGTTGATCAGACGCTCGGTAACAAACGCTTTGTTCGGGATGATCACTTCTTTGCGATCGAAATCGGTAATCGTTGTCGCACGAATACGGATCTTACTTACCGTCCCCGAGAAGCTACCAATGGTTACCGTATCGCCAATACGCACCGGACGTTCGAACAGAATGATCAAACCGGAGACGAAGTTACCGAAAATTTCTTGTAAACCAAAACCAAGACCTACGGATAATGCTGCGGCCAGCCACTGGAGTTTATCCCAAGAGACGCCCAGCGATCCGAACACCGTCATCGCACCAACGGCAATAATGATGTAGTTAAGGATGGTAGTAATGGCATACGACGCGCCCTGACGCATATTCAGTCGCGAGAGCACCAGCACTTCCAGTAAACCAGGCAGGTTGCGAATCAACGCCCAGGCCACCATTGAGGCGATAATCGCAAACAACAGACTGCCCATGGTGACGTTTTTCACCACCGCAGCGCCAGCTTCAGTGCCGTTGTAATGCCAGAGCGTGATGCTGTCGAGATAGCTGAACACGGTGATCAAATCGGACCAAATTGCCCAGAACATGACACCGAACAGCGCAAACATCAGCAACATGGTAATACGCAGCGTCTGCTGGTTAACCTGTTCCAGTGCAATGGTGGGTTCTTCCGGCGGTTCGGCACCTTCTGCGCCCTCTTTCACCAGATTCTGCCGACGCGCCAGCGCACGACGCCAGGCGATACGCCGCGCCGCTACGCTTAAGCCGCGCAATACCGTCTGGTAGAGCAAGTTCCAGATGATCACCAGATAAACGGTTTCAATCCAACGCCCGGAGAGGCGCAGCGTGGTGTAGAAATAACCCGTGGCAGTCAGCACCATCAATGCAATCGGGATAATCGACAGCACGGTAATGGTGACCAGTCGCATGGTGTGCGACTCTTTATCACGCCAGCTTTCGCGGCACATTGGCCATACCAGGAAGGCAATCAGCAGCAGGTTGAAGAAAATCATCGCCTGCCCCAGCACATCATCCATCAGATGCAGCGGGGAAAGTTCTGCCACCACAGACCAGAAATGGATAGGCAGCAACGCGAGACTGATGCGGACAATTTGCCGACGCCAGTGGCTGGTCTGCTGCTCCGGCATGCCGAAGTGACGCACGGCAACGCCATTTTTCTCCAGTACCTTCCAGCACAGGCCAAACACCAGCCAGAAAATCGCCAGTTTTTTACTGAACGACCATAGCAGTTCGCTGATGTTGAGCTGCATGGTCAACAGAATCAGGCCAACCGCGAGAATAATCAGGCACACCGGCAGCGCGCGGATCAGGTCGATAAGGATCGCTTTTGGTGTGTTGAGCTGGCTATCGTTACGCAGGGAACCCACAGCGGAAGCCAGTTTCTGTTGATACGCTTTCAGCCAGCCCAGACGCCAGTGGATCAGCCCGGCAATCAACAGCAGCGGCAAACCGGCGAGGAAAGCGATAAAAACGGCAGGCCAGGCTTTTTCCCAGTTCACCGTGATTTTCATCGACTTAAATTCATCTTTCAGGCTTTGCGGGAACGCTTTGATCCAGTCCCAGTCCATTGGACGGTTACTGTTCACCCAAAAGATTTGCTGAGTCAGGATGGATTTCAGGTTTTTCGATACGCTCATTAACTGCTGCTGGTTGATTTGCAGGTTAATGGCCATCATCAGCTGGTTACCCAACTGTTTGTTGAGTTGATCCAGCAATTCGCGACGCATATCAACCACTTGCAATAACGCATCGTGAACTTCGCTGTTGACTTCGTTGGTGTGACCTTCTTCCAGTTTGTTGACGAACGCATCGCTCTGGAAGAGTGCATCACGCTGCTGGTTAACTTCAAACTGTTCGAGACGCAAATCCGCGATGCGGTTGGTCATGTTTTCCAGTTCATCCGCCGAGGGCAGCGTTTGTTGTTGCTGGTAAAGGATACGAGACAACAGCAGGCTGCCCTTCAGGACGGCAATCTGCTCTTTAATATTGCGTTCCGATTGCAGCGCCCGCTCCAGCCAGTTTTTGACTTTAATGTTTTGCTGCATCAACTGATTACCGTTTTCAGTCGCGGTAATCAGACGCTGACTTAACTGCTGGTTAATTTCCAGTTCCTGTTTCACCAGCGGATTAGCCTGAATACGCGCGGCTTCATCCGGGGAGACGGCTTCCTGCGCCGTTTTTTCAGTTAAAGTCAGGCGCTTGCTGTTTACCGCTTCTTGCAACAGCTGCAACTGGTGCTCCAGACGGGCGCTGTTCGCCGTCACGTAATCACGTTGCTTTTGCAAGGTATCCTGCAAGACGGTGTTCCCTTCCAGGCTTTTACGCTGCTGGTCAATCTCCGCATTCAGCAACGCCTGCTGAGCCTGCATTAACACTTTCTGGCTGGGACGTAAGGCAGTCTCGCCGACATCAGTCCCATCCAGACGACTGCGAATTTGTTGCAGCTGCTGCGAAGCGTTATACATCGCATTTTGCACGCGTTCGGGCTGCGTCTGTAACGAAACCAGCTGGCTGTTATAAGACGCCAGATCGTTTTGTGCGTTTTGCAAATCGTCCAGCGCCTGGGCAACGCGAGTTTCCAGCTGGCGCAACGAAAGCGTACTCAGAATTTTGCGCGTTTCTTCGTCGTTATCGACATCGCTAAG
This sequence comes from Escherichia sp. SCLE84, assembly GCF_012584495.1. Taxonomy (NCBI): domain Bacteria; kingdom Pseudomonadati; phylum Pseudomonadota; class Gammaproteobacteria; order Enterobacterales; family Enterobacteriaceae; genus Escherichia; species Escherichia sp. SCLE84. The sequence goes on from NZ_CP051430.1 coordinate 1,923,457, forward strand.
TGCTGTTAACGCCGCGGTCGCCTGGCGCATTTTTTCCGGCGCTTCAGCGACTTTTTGCCGTAGCTGAACTGTCTCTTCTTTTATGCGATCGATTTTATCGAGGGTGGCTAATGTATCTGTCAGATCCTGCTGCACCAGCTTGTCCTGAGCAGAAAGATCTTTTTGTTTATTTAGTGAGTCAAGTTGCGCCTGCAGGTCCGCTTTTGTCGGCAGATCACCATTCGATGACGCCCGCGCAAACGCCGTGTTCTGGCATAACAAGACAAAAACAAAAGCAATAAATGCTGAAAAAACAAAATGCCGTGATCGTTTGTAATACTGGAACATAGTCATGATGAATGAAGGTTTCTGAACCTGAAGAACGACCTGAAAAAGTCAAACCGCAAGAATATCACGACGCAGTGAACCAGAATAGCAACGACGAAAATGTCCAGGAAAAATCCTGGAGTCAGATTCAGGGTTATTCGTTAGTGGCAGGATTACGAAGCGTGGGGCACAGGAGATACATCTCCAGTAAGATGGCGACGTAATCGCGGGCTTCTTTTTTAAGATCAAAAGATTGCGGGGCAAAGAGCCAGTTTTCCATCAGGCCGGAAATATAGCCGCGCATAATAATTGCTGCCCGACGCGTCATTAAATCCGCAGGCAACATTTTCGCTTCAATACAATGTTTTAACGTTTGTTCTATACGGTCATAACTTTCCAGACAGAGATTACGTTGTGCCTGTTGCACAACAGCCATTTCTCCGACAAATTCGCATTTGTGGAATATAATCTCCATCAATAATCGACGCCGTTCTTCTGTCACCGTGGATTCAAGAACATGAATTAATATCTCTCTTAATACTGAGAGTGGATCGCCAGGGAATTTTGCCTGATACTCAAGCTCTAGTTCACCAATATTGGATTCTGACAGTTCCCAGATCTCACTGAACAAATCCGACTTGTCTTTAAAATGCCAGTAGATTGCACCGCGCGTAACGCCAGCTGCTTTTGCAATCTCGCCCAGCGAGGTGGATGATACCCCCTGCTGTGAGAAAAGACGTAGAGCCACATCGAGGATGTGTTGGCGCGTTTCTTGCGCTTCTTGTTTGGTTTTTCGTGCCATATGTTCGTGAATTTACAGGCGTTAGATTTACATACATTTGTGAATGTATGTACCATAGCACGACGATAATATAAACGCAGCAATGGGTTTATTAACTTTTGACCATTGACCAATTTGAAATCGGACACTCGAGGTTTACATATGAACAAAAACAGAGGGTTTACGCCTCTGGCGGTCGTTCTGATGCTCTCAGGCAGCTTAGCCCTAACAGGATGTGACGACAAACAGGCCCAACAAGGTGGCCAGCAGATGCCCGCCGTTGGCGTAGTAACAGTCAAAACTGAACCTCTGCAGATCACAACCGAGCTTCCGGGTCGCACCAGTGCCTACCGGATCGCAGAAGTTCGTCCTCAAGTTAGCGGGATTATCCTGAAGCGTAATTTCAAAGAAGGTAGCGACATCGAAGCTGGTGTCTCTCTCTATCAGATTGATCCTGCGACCTATCAGGCGACATACGACAGTGCGAAAGGTGATCTGGCGAAAGCCCAGGCTGCAGCCAATATCGCGCAATTGACGGTGAATCGTTATCAGAAACTGCTCGGTACTCAGTACATCAGTAAGCAAGAGTACGATCAGGCTCTGGCTGATGCGCAACAGGCGAATGCTGCGGTAACTGCGGCGAAAGCTGCCGTTGAAACTGCGCGGATCAATCTGGCTTACACCAAAGTCACCTCTCCGATTAGCGGTCGCATTGGTAAGTCGAACGTGACGGAAGGCGCATTGGTACAGAACGGTCAGGCGACTGCGCTGGCAACCGTGCAGCAACTTGATCCGATCTACGTTGATGTGACCCAGTCCAGCAACGACTTCCTGCGCCTGAAACAGGAACTGGCGAATGGCACGCTGAAACAAGAGAACGGCAAAGCCAAAGTGTCGCTGATCACCAGTGACGGCATTAAGTTCCCGCAGGACGGTACGCTGGAATTCTCTGACGTTACCGTTGATCAGACCACTGGGTCTATCACCCTACGCGCTATCTTCCCGAACCCGGATCACACTCTGCTGCCGGGTATGTTCGTGCGCGCACGTCTGGAAGAAGGGCTTAATCCAAACGCTATTTTAGTCCCGCAACAGGGCGTAACCCGTACGCCGCGTGGTGATGCCACCGTACTGGTAGTTGGCGCGGATGACAAAGTGGAAACCCGTCCGATCGTTGCAAGCCAGGCTATTGGCGATAAGTGGCTGGTGACAGAAGGTCTGAAAGCAGGCGATCGCGTAGTAATAAGTGGGCTGCAGAAAGTGCGTCCTGGTGTCCAGGTAAAAGCACAAGAAGTTACCGCTGATAATAACCAGCAAGCCGCAAGCGGTGCTCAGCCTGAACAGTCCAAGTCTTAACTTAAACAGGAGCCGTTAAGACATGCCTAATTTCTTTATCGATCGCCCGATTTTTGCGTGGGTGATCGCCATTATCATCATGTTGGCAGGGGGGCTGGCGATCCTCAAACTGCCGGTGGCGCAATATCCTACGATTGCACCGCCGGCAGTAACGATCTCCGCCTCCTACCCCGGCGCTGATGCGAAAACAGTGCAGGACACGGTGACACAGGTTATCGAACAGAATATGAACGGTATCGATAACCTGATGTACATGTCCTCTAACAGTGACTCCACGGGTACCGTGCAGATCACCCTGACCTTTGAGTCTGGTACTGATGCGGATATCGCGCAGGTTCAGGTGCAGAACAAACTGCAGCTGGCGATGCCGTTGCTGCCGCAAGAAGTTCAGCAGCAAGGGGTGAGCGTTGAGAAATCATCCAGCAGCTTCCTGATGGTTGTCGGCGTTATCAACACCGATGGCACCATGACGCAGGAGGATATCTCTGACTACGTAGCGGCGAATATGAAAGATGCCATCAGCCGTACGTCGGGCGTGGGTGATGTTCAGTTGTTCGGTTCACAGTACGCGATGCGTATCTGGATGAACCCGAATGAGCTGAACAAATTCCAGCTAACGCCGGTTGATGTCATTACCGCCATCAAAGCGCAGAACGCCCAGGTTGCGGCGGGTCAGCTCGGTGGTACGCCGCCGGTGAAAGGCCAACAGCTTAACGCCTCTATTATTGCTCAGACGCGTCTGACCTCTACTGAAGAGTTCGGCAAAATCCTGCTGAAAGTGAATCAGGATGGTTCCCGCGTACTGCTGCGTGATGTGGCGAAGATTGAGCTGGGTGGTGAGAACTACGACATCATCGCAGAGTTTAACGGCCAACCGGCTTCCGGTCTGGGGATCAAGCTGGCGACCGGTGCAAACGCGCTGGATACCGCTGCGGCAATCCGTGCTGAACTGGCGAAGATGGAACCGTTCTTCCCGTCGGGTCTGAAAATTGTTTACCCGTACGACACCACGCCGTTCGTGAAAATCTCTATTCACGAAGTGGTTAAAACGCTGGTCGAAGCGATCATCCTCGTGTTCCTGGTTATGTATCTGTTCCTGCAGAACTTCCGCGCGACGTTGATTCCGACCATTGCCGTACCGGTGGTATTGCTCGGGACCTTTGCCGTCCTTGCCGCCTTTGGCTTCTCGATAAACACGCTAACAATGTTCGGGATGGTGCTCGCCATCGGCTTGTTGGTGGATGACGCTATCGTTGTGGTAGAAAACGTGGAGCGTGTTATGGCGGAAGAAGGTTTGCCGCCAAAAGAAGCTACCCGTAAGTCGATGGGGCAGATTCAGGGCGCTCTGGTCGGTATCGCGATGGTACTGTCAGCGGTATTCGTACCGATGGCCTTCTTTGGCGGTTCTACTGGTGCTATCTATCGTCAGTTCTCTATTACCATTGTTTCAGCAATGGCGCTGTCGGTACTGGTAGCGTTGATCCTGACTCCGGCTCTTTGTGCCACCATGCTGAAACCGATTGCCAAAGGCGATCACGGGGAAGGTAAAAAAGGCTTCTTCGGCTGGTTTAACCGCATGTTCGAGAAGAGCACGCACCACTACACCGACAGCGTAGGCGGTATTCTGCGCAGTACGGGGCGTTACCTGGTGCTGTATCTGATCATCGTGGTCGGCATGGCCTATCTGTTCGTGCGTCTGCCAAGCTCCTTCTTGCCAGATGAGGACCAGGGCGTATTTATGACCATGGTTCAGCTGCCAGCAGGTGCAACGCAGGAACGTACGCAGAAAGTGCTCAATGAGGTAACGCATTACTATCTGACCAAAGAAAAAAACAACGTTGAGTCGGTGTTCGCCGTTAACGGCTTCGGCTTTGCGGGACGTGGTCAGAATACCGGTATTGCGTTCGTTTCCTTGAAGGACTGGGCCGATCGTCCGGGCGAAGAAAACAAAGTTGAAGCGATTACCATGCGTGCAACACGCGCTTTCTCGCAAATCAAAGATGCGATGGTTTTCGCCTTTAACCTGCCCGCAATCGTGGAACTGGGTACTGCAACCGGCTTTGACTTTGAGCTGATTGACCAGGCTGGCCTTGGTCACGAAAAACTGACTCAGGCGCGTAACCAGTTGCTTGCAGAAGCAGCGAAGCACCCTGATATGTTGACCAGCGTACGTCCAAACGGTCTGGAAGATACCCCGCAGTTTAAGATTGATATCGACCAGGAAAAAGCGCAGGCGCTGGGTGTTTCTATCAATGACATTAACACCACTCTGGGCGCTGCATGGGGCGGTAGCTATGTGAACGACTTTATCGACCGCGGTCGTGTGAAGAAAGTTTACGTCATGTCAGAAGCGAAATACCGTATGCTGCCGGATGATATCGGCGACTGGTATGTTCGTGCTGCTGATGGTCAGATGGTGCCGTTCTCGGCATTCTCCTCTTCTCGTTGGGAGTACGGTTCGCCGCGTCTGGAACGTTACAATGGCCTGCCATCCATGGAAATCTTAGGCCAGGCGGCACCGGGTAAAAGTACCGGTGAAGCAATGGAGCTGATGGAACAACTGGCGAGCAAACTGCCTACCGGTGTTGGCTATGACTGGACGGGGATGTCCTATCAGGAACGCCTCTCCGGCAACCAGGCACCTTCACTGTACGCGATTTCGTTGATTGTCGTATTCCTGTGTCTGGCGGCGCTGTACGAGAGCTGGTCGATTCCGTTCTCCGTTATGCTGGTCGTTCCGCTGGGGGTTATCGGTGCGTTGCTGGCTGCCACCTTCCGTGGCCTGACCAATGACGTTTACTTCCAGGTAGGCCTGCTCACAACCATTGGGTTGTCGGCGAAGAACGCGATACTTATCGTCGAATTCGCCAAAGACTTGATGGATAAAGAAGGTAAAGGTCTGATTGAAGCGACGCTTGATGCAGTGCGGATGCGTTTACGTCCGATCCTGATGACCTCGCTGGCGTTTATCCTCGGCGTTATGCCGCTGGTTATCAGTACTGGTGCTGGTTCCGGCGCGCAGAACGCAGTAGGTACCGGTGTAATGGGCGGGATGGTGACCGCAACGGTACTGGCAATCTTCTTCGTTCCGGTATTCTTTGTGGTGGTTCGCCGCCGCTTTAGCCGCAAGAATGAAGATATCGAGCACAGCCATACTGTCGATCATCATTGATACAACGTGTAATCACTAAGGCCGTGCAAGCGGCCTTTTTTATGCATAACCTACGAACATTAAGGAGTAATTGAACCACCAACTCAGGATCTCATACGAAAACCAGTATTAACCACGGATAAAATTCATAAAAAATACTGATTGTTAGTTAATTTATATTAAGTAGCGCTAATAGATTTAATAATCCATAATCATTTAGAGGCTATTCTTAATTATTTGCGGTAATTCTTTATTCATTCCTCGGTTATTACGTCATATTCAGAGCAATCCTGGTATTAGTGTCACCAATTTCATCTGGCGATAATCCTGAAATGTTATGAACAGTTCGAGCAAACTGCTTTTACCTGCTGCGGGTTAGTGCTAGTATGAAAAAGTGAGTCCTGTCCCGATTCCTTCCTAATTGTAATTTTTCGTAATAATGCGATGAAAACCTGCAAAGAGTGGCTTATAGTTAAGCTAACAAACGAGAGGGCAAGTCCAGGTCAGTAAGTTTTTTCCATCCCGAAAGGTGTCCGTTAGTTCAACCACTAAGAAGGGGACGCGTTATGGATGAATACTCACCCAAAAGACATGATATCGCACAGCTTAAGTTTCTCTGTGAAACCCTGTATCATGACTGTCTTGCAAACCTTGAAGAAAGCAATCATGGCTGGGTTAACGACCCAACCTCGGCGATCAACCTCCAGTTGAATGAACTGATTGAGCATATTGCGACCTTCGCACTTAATTACAAAATTAAGTATAATGAAGACAATAAGCTCATTGAGCAGATCGACGAATATCTGGATGACACCTTTATGTTGTTCAGCAGTTATGGTATTAATATGCAGGATCTTCAGAAATGGCGGAAGTCAGGTAATCGACTATTCCGTTGTTTTGTCAATGCGACGAAAGAGAATCCTGCGAGTTTATCTTGTTAGAATTATTACAACCATGGGTAGAAGTATGTCCGAAAAACCTTTAACGAAAACCGATTATTTAATGCGTTTACGTCGTTGCCAGACAATTGACACGCTGGAGCGTGTTATCGAGAAAAATAAATACGAATTATCAGATAATGAACTGGCGGTATTTTACTCAGCCGCAGATCACCGCCTCGCCGAATTGACCATGAATAAACTATACGACAAGATCCCTTCCTCAGTATGGAAATTTATTCGCTAATAAATAATTCGCTTTCGGAGCTATAACCGGCTGTTTATTAAGAATTTTATACTTTTCACCATGAAGACATACCCTATGTGATCTTTATCACACAGATGTAATGGGAACGTTCTCTTCACTGACTTTTCGTCTTACTGTGTTGCCGCATTTTCAGCAACCGGAGGTCAGTAATGAGCACAGAAAAAGAAAAGATGATTGCTGGTGAGTTGTATCGCTCGGCAGATGAGACGTTATCTCGCGATCGCCTGCGCGCTCGTCAGCTTATTCACCGATACAATCATTCCCTGGCGGAAGAGCACACATTACGCCAGCAAATTCTCGCTGATCTATTCGGTCAGGTGACAGAGGCTTATATTGAGCCAACGTTTCGCTGTGACTATGGCTATAACATTTTTCTCGGTAATAATTTTTTCGCCAACTTCGATTGCGTGATGCTTGATGTCTGCCCTATTCGCATCGGTGATAACTGTATGTTGGCACCAGGCGTTCATATCTACACGGCAACACATCCCATCGACCCTGTAGCACGTAATAGCGGTGCTGAACTGGGGAAACCCGTCACCATCGGTAATAACGTCTGGATTGGCGGACGCGCGGTCATTAACCCTGGTGTGACCATTGGTGATAACGTCGTGGTAGCCTCAGGTGCAGTTGTCACAAAAGATGTCCCGGACAACGTTGTCGTGGGCGGTAATCCAGCCAGAATAATTAAAAAATTGTAATCGGTTTTTCGCAACTGTTATGCAAAATTGTGGTAAATCTGTTACTTCCCCTCTACTATTCCCACGTTAAAATAGGGTGTTCCCTGGAAAGTTGCAGATACCACGAAGGCAAACGATGACCGAAATACAACGCCTGCTGACCGAAACGATTGAGTCTCTGAATACCCGCGAAAAACGCGACAACAAACCCCGCTTTAGTATCAGTTTTATCCGTAAACATCCGGGGCTGTTTATCGGTATGTACGTTGCTTTTTTTGCCACCCTGGCGGTGATGTTGCAGTCCGAAACGCTGTCAGGCTCTGTCTGGCTACTGGTTGTATTATTTATCCTGCTTAATGGTTTCTTCTTTTTCGATGTCTACCCACGCTACCGCTATGAAGATATCGACGTGCTGGATTTCCGCGTTTGCTATAACGGCGAATGGTACAACACGCGCTTTGTACCTGCCGCGCTGGTTGAAGCCATCTTGAACTCTCCGCGTGTCGCGGATGTTCATAAGGAACAACTGCAAAAAATGATCGTCCGTAAAGGTGAACTGTCTTTTTACGATATTTTTACCCTCGCTCGCGCCGAATCAACATCTTAAGTTAGGGTTACATACCAGGCGTAAAGCTCTGCGCCTGGTCAAATGACAATGATCGTTTCCACCCATCACTTCATGAAATACCAGCTCTACCTCCTTATCTCCTGCCAGCCTTTTTCCACAATCAGATATACTTTCCCTACACTGTGTTAATAAGGATATGCTGGTGAGAACACGACATCTGGTCGGCCTTATTTCGGGAGTACTGATTCTTTCAGTATTGCTGCCTGTCGGCTTAAGCATCTGGCTGGCCCATCAGCAGGTAGAAACATCGTTTATTGAAGAGCTGGATACCTATTCCTCCCGCGTCGCTATTCGGGCCAATAAGGTGGCGACACAAGGGAAAGATGCGCTGCAAGAGCTGGAAAGATGGCAAGGCGCTGCCTGTAGCGAAGCCCATCTCATGGAAATGCGTCGGGTATCTTACAGTTATCGCTATATTCAGGAAGTGGTTTATATCGATAACAACGTTCCCCAGTGTTCGTCTCTGGAGCATGAAAGTCCGCCCGATACCTTCCCCGAGCCAGGTAAAATTTCGAAAGATGGTTATCGTGTCTGGTTAACATCGCATAACGATTTAGGCATTATCCGTTACATGGTCGCCATGGGAACGGCACATTATGTCGTCATGATCGACCCCGCTTCCTTTATTGATGTCATTCCCTATAGCTCATGGCAAATTGATGCCGCCATTATTGGCAATGCCCATAACGTTGTCATAACCAGCAGCGATGAAATTGCTCAGGGAATTATTACCAGGCTACAAAAAACACCCGGTGAGCATATCGAAAATAATGGAATCATTTACGATATCCTGCCCTTCCCGGAGATGAATATTTCGATCATCACCTGGGCTTCAACGAAAATGTTGCAGAAAGGCTGGCATCGGCAAGTCTTTATTTGGTTACCGCTCGGGTTGGTGATTGGCCTGCTGGCAGCGATGTTTGTGCTGCGTATTTTGCGCCGTATCCAGTCACCGCATCATCGGCTGCAGGATGCTATCGAAAATCGTGATATTTGCGTGCACTATCAGCCGATTGTCTCCTTAGCCAATGGCAAAATTGTCGGTGCTGAGGCACTGGCGCGCTGGCCGCAGACAGACGGTAGTTGGTTGTCACCAGATAGTTTTATTCCGCTGGCACAGCAAACGGGCCTTTCTGAGCCATTGACGCTACTGATTATAAGAAGCGCCTTTGAAGATATGGGCGACTGGCTGCGTCAGCATCCACAGCAGCATATTTCGATCAATCTTGAATCCACCGTGCTCACCTCGGAAAAAATCCCGCAATTGCTGCGTGAAATGATCAATCACTATCAGGTTAATCCCAGACAGATCGCGCTTGAACTCACTGAACGCGAGTTTGCCGATCCGAAAACCAGCGCCCCGATAATTTCTCGCTACCGGGAGGCGGGCCATGAAATTTATCTTGATGATTTTGGTACGGGATATTCAAGTTTAAGTTATTTACAGGATCTGGATGTCGACATTCTGAAGATCGATAAATCTTTCGTTGATGCGCTGGAATATAAAAATGTCACGCCGCATATCATCGAAATGGCAAAAACACTGAAACTGAAAATGGTAGCGGAGGGAATCGAAACCAGTAAACAAGAAGAGTGGCTACGCCAGCATGGCGTGCACTACGGTCAGGGCTGGCTCTACAGCAAGGCATTACCGAAAGAAGATTTCTTACGCTGGGCCGAGCAACATTTGTGAATTTTTGGGCTGACGGCACGCCGCACAGCCCGTCACGCTACCTATTCGTCGATGATTGACTCGAATCCGCCATAGATCATTCGCTTGCCGTCAAACGGCATGGACTCGCCGAACTCTTTCATCCGTGGGTCCGACATCATCTTTTGATTAGCAGCGTCGCGGACCTCTTTTGAAGGGTATTCAATCCAGCTAAAGACAACCTCTTCATTCTCTTCCGCTTTCACCGCCATACGAAAATCGGTCACTTTGCCATCCGGTACATCGCTGGCCCAGCATTCGACAATACGAAGCGCGCCAAACTCTTTAAACAATGGCGCAGCCTTAGCGGCCATTTCCCGATAGGCATCCTTTTTATCGGCAGGAACGGCAACCACAAAACCATCAACATACTTCATCAGACATACCTCCGAAGCGTACTGCGCAGCCAGACAATTCTTGCGACGTCAGTTGTGGTTAAAGTTTAGCCATGTTGGGGTTTTTTGACGAAACGGTGGGAGGCAGAAATGGGTGGGGGCCCTGCCAGCTACATCCCGGCACACGCGTCATCTGCCTTGGCTGCTTCCTTCCGGACCTGACCTGGTAAACAGAGTAGCGTTGCGGGAGAACCAACAGAGCCCCCATTGAGAGCGTTGAGAACCAACGCGCAGGCGCATTATCACTGCTGCCCCGGCTAATTGCAACCCATCGCGTGCCAGATGCTGGTTTCTTGCGCAATGCGACTTCACTCGGGCGTTTTTCCAGATTATGCTGAAAAATTACCTCAGGAAGAAAAGATGGAAAAAGAAGATTCATTTCCCCAACGCGTCTGGCAAATCGTCGCCGCTATTCCCGAAGGCTATGTCACCACTTACGGTGATGTGGCGAAACTGGCGGGATCGCCCCGCGCCGCGCGCCAGGTGGGCGGTGTGTTAAAGCGTCTCCCTGAAGGCAGCACCTTACCCTGGCACCGGGTGGTTAATCGCCACGGCACAATTTCGCTAACCGGACCGGATTTACAGCGTCAGCGACAGGCATTACTGGCAGAAGGTGTGATGGTATCGGGAAGCGGGCAAATCGACTTGCAGCGTTATCGCTGGAACTACTAACCCTCTCCGGGCGGAGAGGGTTAACGTCGCTTAATATTGCGTAGGAGCTGGAACTGCCGAAGACGGATTCACCTGAGTTGGTGAAGTCGAAGGTACGGTAGTCGTTGCACCACCGCTGGCCTGAACCGGCACGGCGGTTTGCTGCACCGGCACCAATGTCAGGTCGGCTTTAGTTCCGCCCTTGTTGATCACCGGCTGAACGGTATCGGTAATAAATACCAGTTTGTCATTCACGGTAATCGCCGCACTCAACAGAATACGCGCGTTCGGCTGAACATCTGCCGGATTAAATGGCAGAACAAAGCTGAATGGTGACTGTTTACCTTCGGTACGCACCGCTTTCTGCGCCAGCACTTTTGACGGTGCATCGGCTAACGACGCGTCAGAAAGTGTCACGGTCAGCACAGCATCAGGCGGCAGTGCGACTTTCTGCCGGATCCAGACGGTACCGGAGACATTCGGTTGCTGGATAGCAGGTTGTTGTGTTGCTGAAATAGACGTATTTGCAGCCGGGGCTGGCGTCTGAATATCCGCGCTTTTATCTGCGCAAGCCGCCAACGCAATCGCAACCGCTAAACCACTGGCCATGTGCACGAGTTTCATTCATTTCTCCTTATTATCAATGCACCAGCGGGCTAACTTTCCTCGCCGGAAGAGTGGTTAACAAAATAGTAACGTCAACAAGTGTGGCACACATCACGCATTTCTGCCTGTAATTAGCCCGTAATTCAGACCATTGCACCCATCGGACCAGTAGCAAATTTGCGTTATACTCAACTCACTTTGGCTTGCTGCGGCAGCTTTGTTACTGGAGAGTTATATGAGTCAGGCGCTAAAAAATTTACTGACATTGTTAAATCTGGAAAAAATTGAGGAAGGACTCTTTCGCGGCCAGAGTGAAGATTTAGGTTTACGCCAGGTGTTTGGCGGCCAGGTCGTGGGTCAGGCCTTGTATGCTGCAAAAGAGACCGTCCCTGAAGAGCGGCTGGTACATTCGTTTCACAGCTACTTTCTTCGCCCTGGCGATAGTAAGAAGCCGATTATTTATGATGTCGAAACGCTGCGTGACGGTAACAGCTTCAGCGCCCGCCGGGTTGCTGCTATTCAAAACGGCAAACCGATTTTTTATATGACGGCCTCTTTCCAGGCACCAGAAGCGGGTTTCGAACATCAAAAAACAATGCCGTCCGCGCCAGCGCCTGATGGCCTGCCTTCGGAAACGCAAATCGCCCAATCGCTGGCGCACCTGCTGCCGCCAGTGCTGAAAGATAAATTCATCTGCGATCGTCCGCTGGAAGTCCGTCCGGTGGAGTTTCATAACCCACTGAAAGGTCACGTCGCAGAACCACATCGTCAGGTGTGGATCCGCGCAAATGGTAGCGTGCCGGATGACCTGCGCGTTCATCAGTATCTGCTCGGTTACGCTTCTGATCTTAACTTCCTGCCGGTAGCTCTACAGCCGCACGGCATCGGTTTTCTCGAACCGGGGATTCAGATTGCCACCATTGACCATTCCATGTGGTTCCATCGCCCGTTTAATTTGAATGAATGGCTGCTGTATAGCGTGGAGAGCACCTCGGCGTCCAGCGCACGCGGCTTTGTGCGCGGTGAGTTTTATACCCAGGACGGCGTACTGGTTGCCTCGACCGTTCAGGAAGGGGTGATGCGTAATCACAATTAAAAAAATAGCCGGAGGTGAAAACCGTCCGGCTGTTTTTTGCAGTGCTTGTTACGCGTTATAGGCATTCTCGCCGTGGCTGTTGACGTCCAGCCCTTCGCGCTCCTGTTCTTCCGGCACACGCAGGCCAACCGTCAGATCCGCCAGTTTGTAGCCAATAAATGCCACCACACCGGACCAGACGATTGTAATGGCGATGCTTTCCAACTGTACCAGCAACTGATGGCCCATCGTCACACCTTCAGCGAAGCCCACGCCGCCCAGCGAACTGGCGGCAAAAATCCCGGTCATGATACAGCCGACAATGCCACAAACGCCGTGCACACCGAAGACATCGCAGGGATCATCCACCCGCAGCAAGCGTTTGAGCATGGTAACGCCCCACAAGCCCGCCAGACCAGCTACCACGCCGATAATCAACGCGCCGCCAACCCCAATGTAGCCACACGCTGGCGTCACGCCGACCAGACCGGCAATCGCGCCAGAACACGCCCCCAGCAGTGAAGGCTTACCACGCAGCGCCCATTCACCGAAGATCCAGCCAAGAATTGCCGCCGCCGTTGCGACCACAGTATTCACAAATGCCAGTGCCGCGATTTCATTCGCCGTGCCCGCTGACCCGGCGTTAAAGCCAAACCAACCGATATAGAGAATGGCAGTCCCGGTGAAGACCATCGGCAGATTGTGCGGTTTAAACGCCTCTTTACCGAAGCCCACGCGTTTGCCTATCAGATACGCGCCCACCAGACCGGCGATTGCTGCGTTAATGTGCACCACCGTGCCACCCGCGAAATCCAGCGCACCGTGAGAAGCCAGCAAACCACCGCCCCACACCATATGCGCAATCGGAATGTAAGAGAGCGTCAGCCATACCACCACGAAAATCAACACAGCTGAGAAGCGGATTCGTTCCGCCAGCGCCCCAACTATCAAGCCTACGGTAATGCAGGCAAACGATCCCTGAAACGCTACGTGGATATACTGATAAATGCTGCCCATCACCGCCGTCAGTTCGATGTTTTTCAGCATCAACCAGTTAACGTTGCCGAAGAAGTTGTTACCCTCACCAAACGCCAGCGAGTAACCGTAAACCACCCAGAGAATACAGACCAGTGCAAATGTCACCGTCACCTGCGTGAGCATCGACAGCACGTTTTTGCCGCGAATCAACCCACCGTAAAACAGGGCAATCCCCGGAATAGTCATAAACAGCACCAGCGCAGTACAAATCATCATAAACGCATTGTCGGCTTTATCGGCCACCGCAGGTGCAGCCATTACCAGTCCCGGCAGCATCGCCAGTGAAGCAAGCCCAGTTTTTATCGTCGCTATCTTCATTTTTCGTTCCTGTTGCTGTGTGCCAGAGATTACAGCGCCGCTTCGTCGGCTTCGCCGGTACGAATACGAATGACGCGTTGCAATTCAGCGACGAAGATTTTGCCGTCGCCAATTTTTCCGGTGTAAGCCGCCTTACTGACGATATCGATCACTTCATCGAGTTGGTCATCAGCAATTGCCACATCAATTTTTACTTTTGGCAGGAAGTTGACGCTGTATTCCGCCCCCCGGTACAGCTCGGCATGCCCTTTCTGACGCCCGAAACCTTTCACTTCGGTGACGGTCAGGCCCTGAATACCAATGGAAGATAACGCTTCACGAACGTCTTCCAGCTTGAATGGTTTGATTATCACGGTCACCAGCTTCATAGATCCCCTCCGGTCAGAATTCGGTAATGGTTCTGCTACACGAAGAAGGTATTGCAAGCGGTGTGCCAGAAATGAAAAACGAGAAAGAGAGCAGGAAGTTAAGAAGATTAAAAATGAAAACGCACTATGACAGTGCACAGTGCGTTACATTTTTGCACCAACGATGAAATATTGCGCTATTCAGGCGCTCAATGATTCTTCTTCACGCACGCTGGCTGCCAGCTCTTCGCCCGCAAGTTGCAGTTGATACATCTGCCAGTAGCGTCCCTGGGCCGCCAGCAGTTGCTGGTGAGTGCCCTGCTCCACGGCTTGCCCACGATGAAGCACCAGAATGGTGTCGGCATCAACAATGGTCGATAAGCGGTGAGCAATCACCACCAGCGTGGTATGTTCACGCACAGCCGCCAGAGCATGTTGAATCGCCTGTTCAGTACCGGAGTCAATGCTGGCGGTTGCCTCATCAAGGATCAGGATTTGCGGCGTCTCCACCAACACGCGTGCCAGTGCCAGCAGTTGCTTTTGCCCGACGGAGAGATTATTCCCCTGCTCGCCCAGCGGCGTATAAATACCATCACTCATGCTGCGCGCCAGCTCCGCCAGTTGCACGGTTTCCAGCGCCTGCCAGACGCGTTCTTCGGAGATATCACGCCCCAGCGTCACGTTGGCGAGGAAGGTATCCGCCAGCACCACCGGATCTTGCTGCACCATTGCCACGCCCTGGCGCAGCGCGCTGTGACTTAGCGAACTTAATGGACGACCATCAAGGCGAATCTCACCTTCCGTTAGCGGGTAATAGCCCATCAATAAACTGGCGAGGGTGCTTTTGCCACTGCCGGTATGCCCGACCAGTGCCACAAAGTTACGCGAAGGCACAGAGAGATTAATGTTCTTTAGCACCAGATTGTCATCGCGATAAGCAAATGACACGTTATCGACTTCGATGGTGCCACTCTGTAACGGGCGATCATCATTGCCATATTGCTGGCGCGGTCCGTCCATCAGTTCAAACACGCGCTCACCAGCAACAACAGCCTGTTGCAGCATCGCCTGTTGCGTGGTCAGTTCGATTAATGGTTCGTTAAGTCGCCCAAGATAGCTGATAAACGCATACAGCACGCCCACTTCAATGGTGCCGCTAGCGGAGAAGCCAAACAGCATCAACAAGCCACAAAGAATGAGCGATGAAAACAGACTCAGCAGCGGACGCAGCAGAAAACCGTCGAGGCGCAGGGTTTGCATCCTGGCCATATAGTGTGAACGACTGGCCTCCCCCATACGTTCGCCAAATCGCGCCTGCTGACGGAACTGCTGGATAACGCTCATGCCATTGATGATTTCGTTGAAGCCGTCGTTGATATCCGCTAGATAGGCGCGCACACGACGGACAATCGGCGTGCTGTAACGCTGGTATATCACCATTACCACCAGCACCACCGGGAAAATCATTATCGCCACCAGCGCCATTCGCCAGTCGAGGCTGAACATCGCCACCAGCATCGCGCCCACCAGTGCGGCGCTACGCAGGACAGTTGCCACTACGGTAACGTAGAGATCGCGGATCACTTCAGTGTCATTAGTGACGCGGGAAATCACCTGCCCGACGGGTTGGGTATCAAACTCGCTTAATGGCTGGCGCAATGCGGCATCCATCACGTCGGTACGCAACTGTTGCACTACGCCTACTGCCGCCCGATTAAACAGCAGCGACTGCGCGTAATGTAGCCCGGCGGCAAACAGTTGTAGCCCAACATACGCCGCAGCCAGCCCTGCAACCATTTTCAACGGCAGGTTATTTTTCGCTACCATATTGTCGATAAAATAGCTGATAAGCAGCGGCCCACTGACTTCTGCCGCTGCCGCAACCCACATCATCAGGACCGCAATCCCCAGCGGTTTACGCCACGGCGAACCGTACGCTAACAGACGCTTGAGAGTCGGCCACAGTTGGCTAAAACTACGCATCGACGGCCTCCTCGCGAATTTCCGGAGCGTCGTCGAGCGCCGCCTCCAGTTGTTGATAGCGATACATATCGCGATACCAGCCGCTTTGTTGCGCCAGCTCATCATGATTGCCACGCTGGGCGATATGTCCGTGCTGCATCACAATAATTTCACTGGCTTCCGTCAGTGCCGAAAGGCGATGGGCACTGATGATTACCGTTCTTCCCTGTCCCCACTGACGCAGGTTATGCAGGATCTGGTGCTCTGTGCGTCCGTCCACCGCCGAAAGCGCATCATCAAGGATGAGGATTTCCGCGTTGACTAATAACGCACGAGCAATAGAGATACGCTGTTTTTGCCCGCCGGAAAGCATCACGCCGCGCTCGCCCACCTCTGTATCGTAACCTTGCGGTAAACGCAAAATATCGTCATGTACGCTGGCTAACCGCGCGACATGCTCAATCTCTTGCTGGGTGGCATTCGGGCAACCCAACGCGATGTTGTTCGCTACGGTGTCGGAAAAAAGGAACGGTGTCTGGCTAACTACCGCCAGGCGGCTACGCCAGCTATCGAGTTGTAACTTCGTCAGAGGAATATCATGAAAGCGAATATCCCCCTCGCTGACGTCGAAATGACGCTGAATGAGCGACAACAGGGTACTTTTGCCGGAACCAGTCGGCCCGCAGATACCCAGCATCTGACCGGGTTTCAGGGCGAAATTGACGTTTTCCAGCGCAGGATGGTCAGTCTGCGGATACGTGAACTGGTGAATATTTACATCAAGTTCGCCACGCCCTTCCGGCACGGGTTCGCTACCATCGTTCACCACCGGCGCTTCCGCCAGCATCGCACGAATACGGCTGTACGCAGCACTACCACGTTCCACAATGTTAAACATCCATGCCAGCGCCAGCATTGGCCAAATCATCAGACCTAAATACATCATAAAACTGGTGAGCTGGCCCAGCGTTAAACTGCCCTGCACCACCATCCAACTACCGCCGCCAATCGCCAGCAAGTTCGCCATACCAATCGCGATATAGATTGTCGGGTCGAAACGAGCATCAATACGCGCCACCCGCATGTTTTTTTTGCCGGTATCTTCGGCATCCGCGGCAAATAACGCCGACTGGCGATCTTCCAGACCAAAGGCTTTGATCATGCGGATACTGGTGAGGCTTTCCTGGGTGCGGTCATTAAGACTGGAAAACGCCGCCTGTGCCAGCTTAAAGCGTTCATGCAAGGCATCGCCGTTGCGCTTAATCATGATCGCCATCACTGGCATCGGCAACAGGGCAAATAAGGTCAACTGCCAGCTAATTTGCGTAGACATCATAATCAACACAGCGCAGCCCATCACCAGTGAATCCACCAGCGTCAGCACCCCTTCTCCGGCGGCAAACACGACGCGATCGACGTCATTGGTCGCACGAGCCATGAGGTCACCCGTGCGATGACGCAGGTAAAACTCAGGATGCTGCCGGCTTAGCTGACGGTAATAATCTTCACGCAGTTCAACAGCCAGTTGATAAGACGCACCAAACAGCAATACCCGCCAGACGTAACGCAGGAAATAAACCACAACGGCAATCAGCACCATGGTGGCGATCCACATCAGGATCTGCCCGGTAGTAAAGTGTTGTTCTGTCACGCCATCGACAACAATACCAACCACTTTTGGCGGAACCAGTTGCAGCATCGCGATAATGACAAGCAAGGCGACAGCCCCGAGATAGCGACGCCATTCCCGACGGAAATACCAGCTTAATTGAGCAAATAATCGCACGCGTTGTGTCCTGACCTGATTCTGGATATTTATTCGATGGGTAAAGAAGTGGTGTATTTAATCTGTTCCATCGCGAAGCTGGAAGTGACGTCCGACAGCCCCGGCACGCTGTTTACCAGACGCTTATAAAACTCGTCGTAGCGTTTCATGTCGGCAACCTGGACGCGCATCAGATAATCGTATTCACCAGCCATGCGCCAGAACCCCAGCACTTCTGGCATTTCGGTAACCACCGTGACAAAGCGGCAATACCATTCGCTGCTGTGATGTTGCGTTTTTATCAGCACAAAGGCGGTCAGGCCGAGGCCTATTTTTTCCGGATCCAGCAGGGCGACTTTGCCGATAAGGATACCGTCATCCTCCAGCCGTTTCAGGCGCTTCCAGCAAGGGGTGGTTGTCAGATTAACGGCTTCAGCCAGTGCCTGCAAAGAGAGGGTGCAATCCTGCTGCAGTAAGGCCAGCAGCTTACGGTCAATTTTATCTAACATAGCCCTTCCACGGAGAATTTTTTTCTCTTTTAATTCTATTTTAAAGGTGAAATCGCGACAATTTATTCTGTGCGGTTTAAACACCACGGCACAAAATGACAAATTCAACGCAAAAAAAACCGGGCAATTGCCCGGTGCTGGAAGGGATCTCGTTATTCGGGGGAATAAGGTAGATGTGGATAGTCCAGCCAGTGCGTCAAATAGTGAGAGACAGCCTGATTTCGGCAATGTCCAATCACCGGTAAATGCGGGAGCTCCGCGCGCAGTTGCGGCATCGCATTGCCCATAATAAACCCGCTACCGACGCTGCCTAACATTTCGCGATCGTTCATCGCATCACCAAAGGCCATGCAATCGCGCAACGATAAACCTAAATGTTGGGTCAGCACCGTCAATGCAGCGCCTTTATTGCAGCCCACCGGCAGCACTTCGAGGCAATCCGTGGCGGAAAAACACAAATGTGCACGCTCGCCTAATGCTTCGTATAGCTGGATCTGCAAGCGTGTAAGATCGTCGTGATCGCCACAGAAGCAGATCTTGGTGACGCTGCCGAGTGGCATTTTTTTGACATCGATTATCTGATAACGAAAACCGCTATAGACAAATGCCTGCAACAACGCAGGGATCTCTTTCCCGGTAAACCAACCGTCGTCATTGAAGATATGCATGCTGGCTCGGGTATCCCATTGCTGATACAGCACCAGCTCTGCGACATCCGCAGGTAAATCATCACGATGTAAAAGTTCACCTTCCAGAGAATGCACGCGCGTTCCGTTGCCGGTAATCAAATATGCATCCAGCGATAGCGCCCCGAGAATATGCTGCATCTCCAGCGCATGACGCCCCGTGGCAAAAGTGAGGGTAATGTCGCGTTCACGCAGTCGCGCCAAAGTAGAGAGGGTTTTCTCACCTAAATGATGGTCAGGCATCAATAAAGTGCCATCCATATCAAATGCTGCCAGACGAGCCATTTCTTTCTCCACTCTGTGACACGGTTAATGGTGATTGAGTATCACCTGATATATACGGAAGTAATAGTGAATAGTTAAATAATATTGTTCCGGGTTTATATGCGATTGCTCAACCGTCTTAACCAGTATCAACGTCTGTGGCAACCTTCAGCCGGAAAGCCGCAAACCGTCACCGTCAGCGAACTGGCCGAACGCTGTTTTTGCAGCGAACGCCATGTTCGTACGCTGTTGCGTCAGGCACAGGAGGCGGGATGGCTGGAGTGGCAGGCGCAGTCAGGACGCGGAAAGCGCGGACAATTACGCTTTCTGGTCACGCCGGAATCGCTACGCAATGCGATGATGGAACAGGCACTGGAAACCGGAAAGCAGCAAGATGTGCTGGAGCTGGCGCAACTGGCCCCAGGTGAGCTGCGCACTCTGTTACAGCCGTTTATGGGCGGACAATGGCAAAACGATACACCCACGTTGCGTATTCCCTACTATCGCCCGCTCGAACCGCTACAACCAGGCTTTTTGCCCGGCCGTGCCGAGCAGCATCTCGCCGGGCAGATATTTTCCGGCCTGACCCGCTTCGATAATAATACTCAGCGCCCGATTGGCGATTTAGCGCATCACTGGGAAACCTCTACTGACGGGTTACGCTGGGACTTTTATCTTCGTTCAACCCTACACTGGCATAACGGCGATGCAGTAAAAGCCTCACACTTACACCAGCGATTATTGATGCTGTTACAACTGCCAGCACTGGATCAATTATTTATTAGCGTGAAGCGTATTGAAGTCACCCATCCGCAGTGTCTGACCTTCTTTTTACATCGCCCCGATTACTGGCTTGCGCACCGGCTGGCGAGCTATTGCAGCCATCTGGCGCATCCGCAATTCCCACTGATCGGCACTGGTCCTTTTCGCTTAACACAATTCACAGCGGAGCTGGTGCGCCTGGAGAGCCATGATTATTACCATTTGCGTCATCCGCTGCTTAAAGCGGTTGAGTACTGGATAACTCCGCCGCTTTTCGAAAAAGATTTGGGAACCAGTTGTCGGCATCCCGTGCAAATCACCATCGGCAAACCGGAGGAGCTGCAACGGGTCAGCCAGGTCAGTAGTGGCATCAGTTTAGGTTTTTGCTATTTAACGTTGCGCAAAAGTCCCCGACTCTCCCTCTGGCAGGCGCGAAAAGTGATCTCCATTATTCATCAATCCGGTTTATTACAAACGTCAGAAGTCGGAGAAAACCTGATCACCGCCAGTCATGCATTACTGCCAGGCTGGACTATTCCGCACTGGCAAGTACCGGATGAAGTCAAACTACCGAAAACCTTGACGCTGGTTTATCACTTACCGATAGAACTTCATACCATGGCAGAACGCCTACAGGCGACACTGGCAGCGGAAGGCTGTGAACTCACAATTATTTTTCATAACGCAAAAAACTGGGACGACACGACCCTACTGGCACACGCAGACCTCATGATGGGCGACAGATTAATTGGCGAAGCACCGGAATATACTCTGGAGCAATGGCTACGTTGCGATCCACTATGGCCACATGTTTTCGACGCTCCAGCATATGCACATCTGCAATCGACGCTGGACGCGGTGCAAGTAATGCCTGATGAGGAAAACCGATTTAATGCCCTGAAAGCGGTTTTTAGCCAGTTAATGGCAGACGCGACGCTGACGCCGCTGTTCAACTATCACTATCGCATTAGTGCCCCTCCCGGCGTGAACGGTGTGCGACTGACACCGCGCGGCTGGTTTGAATTTACCGAAGCCTGGCTTCCCGCGCCGTCGCAATGAATAGCTGGTCCGGGTTAATCGCAGGCGTTACCATAACGCTTTTATTGTTCAAGCAGGATTATCTATGAAACGTGCTGTCGTTGTGTTCAGTGGAGGCCAGGATTCCACCACCTGTCTGGTGCAGGCATTACAACAATATGATGAAGTCCATTGCGTGACGTTCGATTACGGTCAGCGACATCGCGCAGAAATCGACGTGGCACGCGAACTGGCGCTGAAACTGGGAGCACGCGCGCATAAGGTTCTTGATGTAACGCTGCTCAACGAGCTGGCGGTCAGCAGCCTGACACGTGACAGCATTCCGGTGCCTGATTATGAACCTGAAGCCGATGGCATCCCGAATACGTTTGTCCCAGGGCGTAATATTTTGTTCCTGACGCTGGCGGCAATATATGCGTATCAGGTAAAAGCAGAAGCCGTAATTACCGGCGTCTGTGAAACGGATTTCTCCGGCTACCCGGATTGCCGCGATGAGTTTGTGAAAGCACTAAACCATGCCGTCAGTTTGGGCATGGCGAAAGATATTCGTTTTGAAACGCCGCTGATGTGGATTGATAAAGCGGAAACCTGGGCGCTGGCAGATTATTACGGCAAACTGGATTTAGTCCGTAACGAAACGTTGACCTGCTATAACGGCATTAAAGGCGACGGTTGCGGTCATTGTGCGGCATGTAATTTACGCGCCAACGGTTTGAATCATTATCTGGCCGATAAACCGACGGTGATGGCAGCGATGAAGCAGAAAACCGGGTTGAGGTAATTATTCCGGGTGTCGCCGGATGCGGCTTGAGCATCCGGCACCACAAAACGTTTACTTAACCATCTGCTCCAGCTTTTCGCGCAATTCCCCTTCCAGAGCTAATGCTTTCTGCGTTTTAAGATCAATACAAACAAACGTAATAAGCGCATCCGCTACCACCTGCCCTTCCGGCTCCAGTGTAATGACCTGGCTTAAGATGCCGCTTTTACCGTTTAATTGCTGCAACTGACTGGTAATAGTTAACAGGTCGCTTAATACCGCTGGGCGACGATAGTTAATATTGATATTGACCACGACGAAGGCGATGTTATGGGCCGTCATCCACTGAAAACTGTCGCTATTTTCCAACCCATCCCAGCGGGCTTCTTCGAGAAATTCAAGGTAGCGGGCGTTGTTGACGTGCTGGTAAACGTCGAGATGATATCCACGAACTTTGATTTGTGTTTGCATAGCGCAATAACCTTACGTTGTTGTTATAAGTACAGAGGTCATAACTGGTATGACCTCTTCAGTCTGGCAAAAAATTGCCACTATGCAAATTAATTACAGGGTTAATACCGCCAGATTACGTTCCACCAGCGAATTGCCCATCCCCGGCACCTGCTTTAGATCCTCCACCGTTTTAAACGGACCGTACTCTTCGCGATAACTGACAATCGCCTGCGCTTTCTTCAGGCCAACGCCATTCATCGCGCGGGCTAGCTCTTCCGCGCTGGCATTATTAATGCTGACCCGGGTGCCTTCTTCGTCACTGGCTTTCGCCGGTACTGCTGCTTTACTTTGTGCTGCAGGAGCTTCCGCTTTGGTTTCTACCGCCGTCGGTTTCGCCACAGAAGCTGCCGCCAGCGCGCTATGAGACATTCCGGCACAGGCCAGGGACAGGGTAATGAGCAGTGCTTTAATTCCGTGTTTCATACTGTTTTCTCCTTGTTTGTTAACAGTGGAATCACCTTAACGGCAGTGAAAACAGTAAACAAATGGCAATGTTCAGAAATGGAAAAGGCCGCGAAAGCGACCTTTTCTTGTTACAGCTGCAACGCATTTTTTTGCGAGGCGGCTTCAGGATTATTGCTGTTCCAGCGCATCGCCAATTTTGATTTTCGCCTCTTTACGCAGGTTACTCATCAGAGCTTCAAAGACGATTTGTGCGTTGTTCTGGGTGATACCCTGCACCATCGCTTTTTTCTGATCTTCCGGCATTGAACCTTGTTTCACTTCATCCAGCGCCAGCAGAACCACATTACCTTGCATATCGGTCGCCATACCGTAGCTCGGTTTGTCTTTCGCTGGCAGTGGCAGTGCAAACGCCGCCTGGCTAATCGGGTCACGACCGGAACGGCTTAAGATTTTCGGCTCGCCAAATTTCAGACCGGCAGCCTGCATAGCTTCCGCACCTTTGCCGGCTTTCAAATCAACCAGCAGTTTCTCAGCATCCACTTTCGCCTGTTGTTCAGCTTTGTTGTGCTGAACCAGTGCCTTAACTTGTTCCTGAACATCTGCCAACGGTTTCACCGCTTCCGGTTTGTGCTCGCTGATGCGCAGCACGAATGCGCGGTCGCCGTCTACGGTGATGATGTCAGAGTTGATGCCCGGCGCGCCGTTTTCACCTACCAGACCGCCGTTAAAGATAGCGTCGGCAACCGGCTTGAAGTTCAACTCTTCCGGCAGGTTATCTTTGCTGAACCAACCCGTCTGAGTGGCTTTAACGCCGGCAGCTTGCTCTGCACCGGCCAGAGACTCGGTGTCGTTGCTTGCCGCATCGCTCACTTTCTGCTGCAGCGCATAGTACGCATCGAGGGCTTTTTCGTGTTTCACTTTCGCCGCAATGTCGTCACGTACTTCGTCTAACGATTTCACTTTCGCTGGCTGAATGTCGTCCAGACGTACAATCAGGAAACCGACCGAAGATTTGATGACACCAGACAGTTGCCCTTTTTCTTTCAGACCAGCATTTTTCAGTTCGTCGGGGATAGTGGCATCTTCTAACCAACCCATATCGCCGCCGTTACGGGCAGAGATAATATCGGCAGATTTTTCTTTGGCTAATGCAGCAAAATCACCGCCTTTATTCAGCTCATCAAGTACCGCTTTCGCTTCATCTTCAGTTTTGGTCTGGATGATGCTGTAGCGGGTACGCTGCGGCTGAGTGAATTGATCCTGATGCTGATCGTAGTAGCTCTGGATATCCGCATCGCTAACCGGTTGCTGCATCGTTGCGGCATCCAGCTTGATGTAACTCACGCGGAATTGTTCCGGCGTCATGAAATTGTTTTTGTTTTGTTCGTAGTAGCTGGCAATCTCCTGTTCGGTCACAGGTTGCTTCGCCGCCAGCGCGTTAACATCGATAGTCGCCTCACGCACCACGCGTTGTTGCGCGACCAGTGCCGCCAGCTCGTCGGTTTCACCTTTCAGCATAAAATCGGTACCGGCAACACCGTTAATCAGCTGTTGGGTAGTGAGCTGGTTACGCAGCGCCTGGGCGTACTGATCGGCGGTCATCCCCATCTGGTTGAGGATACCGTTATAGCGGCTGTTATCAAATTTGCCGTCAACCTGGAAGGCTGGGGTCGCGAAAATCGCCTGTTTAACCTGCTCATCACTGATACCCAGTTTCAGCTCACGAGCGTACTGATCCAACAGCGCCTCGTCGATCAGACGATTCAGCACCTGTTGACGCAGGGTTTTCATATAGCCTTCGTTCGCTGCCAGCTCGGAGTATTGATCGCCCAGCTGTTGCTGCATGCGATTACGCTCGCTGTTAAAGGCGTTCTCGAACTGCCCACGGCTGATTTCCTGGTCATTCACTTTTGCGGCGTAGTTATTGCCTCCGCCAATCAGGTAACCACTCACGCCGGTCAATATGAACGACACGATAATGATACCGAAAATAATCTTGAGCACGAGACTGTTTGCAGCCGTGCGTAAGCTGTCCATCATGGTGTAACAACACTCCGCTGTAGATGACTGTGTACCTCACGCAACGTATCGATGCGCGCAAAGGCCTATTGTGACAAGAAACGGGGGCAATTGTCAGCCCACAAGACACAGAAAGTCACCGAATACAAATAAAAAAGGCACATCAGTAGATGCGCCCTTGAACTTCGTCACATCCCCACTGGGGACAACGCTTAGTTTACCGCGTCTTTCAGTGCTTTACCTGCACGGAAGCTCGGTACTTTAGCAGCAGCGATGGTGATCTCTTTACCGGTCTGCGGGTTGCGGCCAGTACGGGCAGCACGCTCTTTAACGGCAAAAGTACCAAAACCTACCAGTGCTACATCATCCCCTTCTTTCAGAGATTCAGTTACGGAAGCAATAATAGCATCTAACGCACGGCCAGCCGCAGCTTTAGAGATATCAGCCCCTGCAGCAATCTTGTCGATCAATTGAGATTTATTCACTCTTCTCTTCCTCTTTATAATTTATATCGCACTTGAATCCTTCAAGGTACGAACGCGCAGCAGTTATATCAGGCCAGCCATCCCCTTACAACACCCCTTAATAAGGGCAAGCCCGATCCGCCATCTAACTTAGCGAGACAAAAAAAGGCTGGCAAGCCCGAATTAGCCTGCCAGCCCTGTTTTTATTAGTGCATTTTGCGCGAGGTCACTATTTTGCAGTCACAACCTGCATGCCAGACGGTTCATTTTGCAGCGCCAGAGTCAGAACTTCCTCAATGCGCTTCACAGGATGAATGTCCAGATCGGCAATTACGTTGTCAGGAATCTCTTCCAGATCGCGTTTATTTTCGAACGGAATTAGCACTGTTTTAATCCCGCCGCGATGCGCTGCCAGGAGTTTTTCTTTCAAACCACCGATCGGCAGTACCTGACCACGCAGAGTGATCTCACCGGTCATTGCCACATCGGCACGAACCGGGTTACCGGTCAGGCAAGAAACCAGCGCGGTGCACATAGCAATACCGGCACTCGGACCATCTTTCGGCGTCGCACCTTCCGGAACGTGGACGTGGATGTCACGTTTTTCGTAAAAATCAGGGTTGATCCCCAGTTTTTCCGCACGCGCACGAACCACCGTTAACGCCGCCTGAATAGACTCCTGCATCACTTCGCCGAGCGAACCGGTATAGGTCAGTTTGCCTTTACCCGGAACACATGCGGTTTCAATGGTCAGCAAGTCACCGCCCACTTCCGTCCACGCCAGACCGGTTACCTGACCGACACGGTTTTCGTTATCAGCGCGACCATAGTCGAAACGCTGAACACCGAGGTAGTCATGCAGGTTATCGCCGTTAATTTCGATATGTTTTAATGACTTATCGAGCAGTAACTGCTTAACCGCTTTGCGGCACAGTTTGGAGATTTCACGCTCCAGACCACGCACGCCCGCCTCACGGGTGTAGTAACGAATAATGCCGATAATGGCGCTATCGTCGACGGTCAGCTCACCTTTTTTCAGTGCATTACGTTCAATCTGCTTCGGCAGCAGGTGACGTTTGGCGATGTTCAGTTTTTCATCTTCGGTATAACCGGAGAGGCGAATCACTTCCATACGATCCAGCAGCGGTGCCGGAATGTTCATGGAGTTCGACGTCGCGACAAACATCACGTCGCTGAGATCGTAATCCACTTCCAGGTAGTGGTCGCTGAACGCTACGTTCTGCTCTGGATCCAGCACTTCAAGCAGTGCAGAGGCCGGATCGCCTCGCATGTCAGAAGACATTTTGTCGATCTCATCGAGCAGGAACAGCGGGTTTTTCACGCCCACTTTCGCCATTTTCTGGATCAGTTTACCCGGCATAGAACCGATGTAAGTACGGCGGTGACCACGGATTTCCGCTTCATCACGCACGCCGCCCAGCGCCATACGGACATATTTACGCCCGGTGGCTTTGGCAATGGACTGACCAAGAGAGGTTTTACCTACCCCCGGCGGCCCTACCAGGCAGAGGATCGGTCCCTTGATTTTGTTGACACGGCTTTGAACCGCAAGGTACTCAAGGATGCGATCTTTCACGCGCTCCAGACCATAATGGTCGGTATCAAGGATTTCCTGCGCCTGACGCAGGTCTTTTTTGACCTTGCTGCGCGCATTCCACGGTACCTGTACCATCCAGTCGATATAACCACGCACTACGGTCGCTTCTGCCGACATCGGAGACATCATTTTCAGCTTCTGCAACTCTGCTTCCGCTTTCTCTTTTGCCTCTTTCGGCATCTTCGCCGCGTCGATTTTGCGCTTCAGGGCTTCGTTTTCGTCCGGCGCGTCGTCCATTTCACCGAGTTCTTTCTGAATAGCTTTCATTTGCTCGTTCAGATAGTACTCACGCTGGGATTTCTCCATCTGCTTTTTAACGCGGTTGCGAATGCGTTTCTCAACCTGCAGCAGATCGATTTCCGATTCCATCATTGCCATCAGATATTCCAGACGTTCGTTAACGTCGGACATCTCCAGAACGGACTGTTTGTCAGCCAGTTTCAGCGGCATATGTGCAGCAATGGTATCCGCCAGACGCGCCGGATCGTCGATGCTATTCAGCGACGTCAGCACTTCTGGTGGGATTTTTTTGTTCAGCTTGATGTAGCCTTCGAACTGGCTGATTGCAGTACGCACCAGCACTTCCTGTTCCCGCTCATCAATGGTCGGCGACTCCAGATACTCCGCCTTCGCAGAAAAGTGTTCGCCATTGTCAGAGAGCGCAGAAATACGCGCGCGCTGTAACCCCTCGACCAGCACTTTGACGGTGCCGTCAGGCAGTTTCAGCATCTGCAATATAGAGGCCACGGTCCCGACGGTGAAAAGATCGTTTACACCCGGCTCATCCGTTGAAGCTTCTTTCTGCGCGACCAGCATAATTTTTTTATCATGGTCCATCGCCGCTTCCAGACAACGGATAGATTTTTCCCGCCCGACAAATAAGGGGATGACCATGTGCGGATAAACCACCACATCGCGCAGCGGCAATACGGGGATTTCAATGCGTTCAGAACGCTCAGGATTCATAGAGCTCTCTCTTAGTTTAATTTCCGCCAGGTAATCAGATGACACGACTGTGCTTCACGCCATCTATTAACATGTACGTCAGTATATGGGGATGTTTCCCCCACATTCAACGCCGAGAATAGAGGAAAAATTAAAGGGGAGATAAAATCCCCCCTTTTTGGTTAACTAATTGTATGGGAATGGTTAATTATTCACCAGATGCCTGTTGCGCTTCCGGCTTACCATAAATCAGCAACGGTTTGCTTTGACCATCAATTACCGACTCGTCGATAACCACTTTTTCGACATCTTCCATGGACGGCAGATCGTACATGGTATCGAGCAGTGCGGCTTCTACGATGGAACGCAGGCCACGGGCACCGGTTTTACGCGCCATCGCTTTCTTAGCGATAGCATCCAGCGCCTCGTCACGGAATTCCAGATCCACGCCTTCCAGATTAAACAGCGCCTGATACTGCTTGGTCAGGGCGTTTTTCGGCTCTTTGAGGATCTGAATCAGAGCTTCTTCGCTCAGTTCATTCAACGTTGCGACAACCGGCAGACGACCAATAAACTCAGGGATAAGACCAAACTTGATCAGATCTTCCGGTTCAACCTGCGCCAGCAGCTCGCCTTCGCTTGCTTTGTCGGACTTCGCTTTTACCGTCGCGCCAAAACCAATGCCGGAGCCGGTTTCTACACGGTGGGAAATCACTTTATCCAGACCGGCAAACGCACCGCCACAAATAAACAGGATCTTAGAGGTATCAACCTGCAAGAATTCCTGCTGCGGATGTTTACGCCCACCTTGCGGTGGAACAGCAGCTACCGTACCTTCGATCAGTTTCAACAGTGCCTGCTGTACGCCTTCACCGGAAACGTCTCGGGTAATGGACGGGTTGTCTGACTTACGAGAAATCTTGTCGATTTCATCGATGTAGACAATCCCGCGCTGCGCTTTCTGTACGTCGTAATCGCACTTCTGCAACAGCTTCTGAATGATGTTTTCAACGTCTTCGCCCACATAACCGGCTTCGGTCAGCGTGGTTGCGTCGGCCATGGTGAACGGGACGTCCAGCAGGCGCGCCAGCGTTTCAGCCAGCAGCGTTTTACCGGAACCGGTCGGACCGATCAGCAGAATGTTACTTTTGCCCAACTCGACACCATTGCTGGTATCGCCGTTGCGCAGACGTTTGTAATGGTTGTATACCGCGACCGCCAGCACTTTTTTCGCCTGTTCCTGGCCGATAACGTAATCGTCCAGGTGGTTGCGAATTTCATGCGGCGTCGGTAGCGCACTGCGTTCACGATGCGGTGCAACTTCTTTAATCTCTTCGCGAATGATGTCGTTACATAAATCAACACATTCGTCGCAGATATACACGGATGGACCGGCAATCAGCTTGCGCACTTCATGCTGGCTTTTGCCGCAAAAAGAGCAATACAGCAATTTGCCTGAGCCATCTTTGCGTTTATCTGTCATGGGTCAAAACCTCTTCTTTGTTCTTTGTGCCGCACACGACGACGCAAATGCCATTCTCAGGCGCAAGCCGCTTACAGCGTTGTGCCGCCCTGGATAAGTATAGCGGCACAGTTGCGCCTCTGGCATCAATTACGATGGGTCAGAATCGAATCGACCAGACCGTATTCCACCGCTTCAGGGGCGGAAAGGAAGCGATCGCGCTCGGTATCACGTTCAATCTGTTCTAATGATTGACCCGTATGAAGCGCCATAAGTTCATTCATGCGCCCTTTAACTTTCAGAATTTCACGGGCATGAATTTCGATATCGGTCGCCTGGCCCTGGTAGCCGCCCAACGGTTGGTGAATCATCACGCGCGAATTCGGCAGGCAAAAACGTTTACCTTTTGCCCCTGCGGTCAACAAGAAAGCGCCCATCGAGGCCGCCTGGCCCATACAGATGGTGCTGACATCAGGCTTGATAAACTGCATGGTGTCATAGATAGACATCCCGGCAGTGATCACCCCGCCTGGGGAGTTAATGTACAGATAGATATCTTTTTCTGGGTTTTCCGCTTCCAGGAACAGCATCTGCGCCACAATCAGGTTAGCCATGTGGTCTTCAACCTGGCCAGTCAGAAAAATGACGCGTTCCTTAAGTAGACGAGAATAGATATCAAAAGAGCGCTCACCGCGTGAGGTCTGTTCAATGACCATCGGCACCAGCGCCATATGGGGTGCAAAGTTATCTCGTTCGCCGCTGTATGACATTTCCGTCTCCTGGATAAAATTGAAAAAACCTGCTGTACCGATTGTAACCTTATGGACGGATTATCAGCTAGTCCCTGTGTTATGGGTACGGCATCACCATATTTCAAGCATAACAATCTTTTGTTGTTACGCTAACACCGAAAGAGGCTTTTCGCACGGTTCCATGCAAAATTCATGACAAAAAAAAGCCCACCACCTGGCGGTGACGGGCCTTTGTGCGAATTTAGCGCGTTATGCTGCGTAAATTACGCCTGCTGGTTCATCAGCTCGTTGAAAGTGGTTTCTTTTTCAGTCACTTTCGCTTTCGCCAGTACAGCTTCAACAGCCTGTTCTTCCAGAGCAACATTGCGCATGTTGTCCATCAGTTCTTTGTTTTTGCTGTAGAACTCGATAACTTCTTTCGGATCTTCGTACGCAGAAGCCATCTCTTCGATCAGGCCTTTCACGCGCTCTTCGTCAGCTTTCAGCTCGTTGGTGCGGATAACTTCGCCCAGCAGCAGGCCAACAACTACGCGGCGTTTAGCCTGTTCTTCGAACAGTTCGCGCGGCAGTTCCAGAGCTTGTTTTTCGTTGCCACCGAAACGCTGTGCAGCCTGGCGACGCAGAACGTCGATTTCGCTGTCGATCAGCGCAGCCGGTACGTCGATGTCGTTAGCTTTTACCAGACCTTCGATCGCCTGAGACTTAACGCGGTTACGGATGGCGCTCTTCAGCTCGCGCTCCATGTTTTTACGCACTTCAGCGCGCAGACCTTCTACGGAACCATCTTCAACGCCGAAACGTTTGATGAATTCTGCAGTCAGTTCCGGCAGTTCACGCTCTTCAACTTTCTTCAGGTTGATAGCGAATTTCGCTGCTTTACCTTTCAGGTTTTCTGCGTGGTATTCTTCCGGGAAGGTCACGTCGATGGTGAACTCTTCGCCAGCTTTGTGGCCTTTGATACCGTCTTCAAAGCCCGGGATCATACGACCCTGGCCCATCGCCAGTACGAAATCAGACGCTTTACCGCCTTCGAACTCTTCGCCGTCTACAGAACCGGTGAAGTCGATGGTTACGCGGTCTTCTGCTTCAACAGCGCCGTCTTTTTCTTTCCAGGTCGCCTGCTGTTTACGCAGAGTATCCAGCATGCCGTCAACGTCAGCGTCGGTCACTTCAACGATCGGTTTTTCAACTTCGATCGCTTCCAGACCCTGCAGTTCAACTTCCGGATAAACTTCAAACTCTACAGAGTAAGTGAAGTCTTCACCCAGCTTGTATTCGCCCGGAACATAAGTCGGTGCGCCAGCCGGATTGATTTTTTCTTTAATGATGGCGTCAATGAAGTTACGGCTCATCAGGTCACCCAGAACGTCCTGGCGTACAGACGCGCCATAACGCTGAGCAACGATATTCATTGGCACTTTGCCTTTGCGGAAGCCGTCAATACGTACTTTTTTCGCAACGTTGACCAGCTCGCTTTTAACAGCGGTCTCGATGCTGTCAGCAGCGATAGTAATCGTTACACGGCGGCCAAGGCCTTGAGTGGTTTCAACTGAAACTTGCATCTTGTTACCTCAAAAAATCACAGTGCTCGGTCAACTCTTACCCCGCAAGCACAGGTTGTTGGCTTCGCGGAACCGGGATGTTCTTATAATCAATCACATTCCCTGTTACCAGAATCATCCCGAAAGCATTCAAATAGGACGCGGCATTATAGCGGCATCACTTTTATGAGTCGAGAACGGTTATTGCGCGCTGTCGCGTATTTTTTCACAATTCCCGGGCAATTTTCGTCTGAATGCTGGGCAAAAAGCGCAAAATCCAGACAAAACAAAACGGCCCGCAGGCCGTTTTTCATAAAATCTTTAGCAACATACTGGAAAAGCGCCGACAGTTGCAAATGCGTTTTTACGCGATGCTTCCTGCTCCACGACAGGGAGGAGAGGCAAAGACGGTGTCCTGCAACCCTTCCCACTCCTTAATAGTGTAAGTATGCAGAGCCAGCGCATGAACGGTAGTAGAGAGTTCCTCCGCTAAAGTACTGTAAATCATTCGATGACGATTCAGAAAACGTTCACCCGTAAAACGATCGCTGACCAGCACAACTTTAAAATGGCTTTCAGAGCCGGCTGGGACATTGTGACGATAGCTTTCATCCACTACTTCGAGGAATACGGGTTGGAACGCCGCCCTTAATTTTTCTTCTATCCGCTCACGTATCATCATGAAATATCTCCTCCGACAACGCTGAGATGTCATCCATCCCTTTAAATACTAGCCGCTTTTACCGTTTCCATTGCAGCTTAACAACAAATATTTAGGTTTCGTCCTGGTTTTTCCGTCAAGCGTATGAAGTTTACTGATTTAAAGATTGAAACACAGGCCTCGCATCAGCGTTTCTTTTACCAGGGGTGATTATTTCGTCAACATGATGAATTTACATGCCTTACCCACTTCCCCTCGCCGTTGGCAATGTTATGATGGCGGGAATTTTTACCAAACACGCTTAAGAGTCTCTGAGAGCCCGAACATGTTCAAAAAAATCCTCTTCCCGTTAGTTGCTCTGTTTATGCTTGCAGGATGCGCAAAACCGCCAACAACTATTGAAGTTTCCCCGACGATTACACTGCCACAGCAGGATCCAAGCCTGATGGGCGTCACCGTAAGCATTAATGGTGCCGATCAGCGTACCGATCAGGCGCTGGCAAAAGTCACCCGCGATAATCAAATCGTTACCCTGACCGCCTCCCGCGATCTGCGTTTCCTGCTGCAAGAAGTGCTGGAAAAACAGATGACCGCGCGTGGTTACATGGTTGGTCCGAATGGCCCGGTTAATCTGCAAATCATCGTTAGCCAACTGTATGCTGACGTGTCCCAGGGCAACGTGCGCTACAACATCGCGACCAAAGCGGATATCGCCATCATCGCTACCGCGCAGAATGGCAACAAAATGACCAAAAACTATCGTGCCAGCTACAACGTTGAAGGTGCGTTCCAGGCCTCCAACAAAAATATCGCCGATGCGGTTAACAGTGTGCTGACCGATACCATCGCTGATATGTCTCAGGACACCAGCATCCACGAATTCATCAAGCAGAACGCGCGTTAATTTCTGCCCTCTGGCCCGGTGCAAACCGGGCCTGTAGACGCCCATGTCCAGTCAATATTTACGTATTTTTCAACAGCCGCGTTCAGCCATATTGCTGATCCTGGGTTTTGCTTCCGGGCTACCGCTCGCCCTGACATCCGGTACTTTACAGGCCTGGATGACGGTCGAGAATATTGATCTCAAAACCATTGGTTTCTTCTCTCTGGTAGGCCAGGCTTACGTTTTTAAATTCCTCTGGTCACCGCTGATGGACCGCTACACGCCCCCATTTTTTGGGCGGCGGCGCGGTTGGCTGCTCGCCACGCAAATCCTGTTATTAGTCGCCATTGCGGCGATGGGTTTTCTCGAACCTGGCACCCAACTCCGCTGGATGGCGGCACTGGCGGTGGTGATCGCTTTTTGCTCGGCCTCCCAGGATATTGTCTTCGATGCGTGGAAAACCGATGTGCTCCCGGCAGAAGAACGTGGTGCGGGCGCGGCAATCAGCGTGCTGGGTTACCGTTTAGGGATGCTGGTTTCCGGCGGCTTAGCCCTGTGGCTGGCAGATAAATGGCTGGGCTGGCAGGGCATGTACTGGTTGATGGCGGCGCTGTTGATCCCTTGTATTATCGCGACGTTGCTTGCACCAGAACCGACCGACACCATTCCTGTGCCAAAAACGCTGGAACAAGCGGTTGTTGCACCTCTGCGAGATTTCTTTGGTCGCAATAATGCCTGGCTTATTTTGCTTCTTATCGTGCTGTATAAGCTGGGCGACGCATTCGCCATGAGCCTGACAACCACGTTTTTGATTCGCGGCGTCGGGTTTGATGCGGGTGAAGTAGGCGTGGTTAACAAAACGCTTGGCTTACTGGCGACCATTGTGGGCGCATTGTACGGTGGGATTTTGATGCAGCGCCTGTCGCTGTTCCGGGCGCTGCTAATTTTCGGCATTTTACAAGGTGCGTCTAACGCTGGTTACTGGCTGCTGTCGATTACTGATAAGCATCTCTACAGCATGGGCGCAGCCGTCTTTTTCGAAAACCTCTGTGGCGGGATGGGCACATCAGCCTTTGTCGCGCTGTTAATGACGCTGTGTAATAAGTCATTTTCCGCTACTCAATTTGCCCTGCTCTCAGCGCTTTCCGCTGTAGGACGAGTTTATGTCGGCCCCGTGGCGGGTTGGTTTGTTGAAGCACACGGCTGGTCGACATTCTATCTATTCTCCGTCGCCGCTGCCGTACCGGGGCTTATTTTGCTGCTGGTTTGCCGCCAGACGCTTGAATATACACGAGTAAATGACAACTTTATCTCCCGTACCGAATATCCGGCAGGTTATGCCTTTGCCATGTGGACACTGGCGGCGGGCGTCAGCCTGTTGGCCGTGTGGTTACTGCTGTTGACGATGGACACGCTGGATTTGACGCACTTCTCTTTCCTGCCTGCTCTGCTGGAAGTCGGGGTTTTAGTCGCCCTTTCTGGCGTCGTGCTTGGTGGTTTGCTGGATTATCTGGCTCTACGAAAAACGCATCTGACGTAATCTGTAAATATTATTTAGCTGTAGTAATCACTCGCCGTAATTATTACGGCTAAATAAACATCAGTATCG
The DNA here is from genome assembly GCF_012584495.1 of Escherichia sp. SCLE84. Classification (NCBI taxonomy): domain Bacteria; kingdom Pseudomonadati; phylum Pseudomonadota; class Gammaproteobacteria; order Enterobacterales; family Enterobacteriaceae; genus Escherichia; species Escherichia sp. SCLE84. Next base: position 1,958,324 of record NZ_CP051430.1, read on the forward strand.
CTTAATAATATTTGTTCTTTTGTGCGGCTTAGCGTTTGGAAATTATTGACGCTATTTATGAATTCTATTTTTTCTTACACGATTCAGCTAATGAGTCTTTATTTTCTCCCCACCCAATTGTCACCATAATGATAATTATTTGTTAAACAATTGTTTTATTCCATATTGGTTATACCAATTGCCCGTCCAAACTCCTTCTGCACTCCCCTTTCGTTATAACGCCCTTTTGCAACAGCTTCTTAAAATCAACTTGATATGTTTTGCAACATATGTGACCTGACAGCCAAATCCAAGTAACAGGAATTTAATCATGTTTACAGTAATGTAACCTTCCCGTAAAATGCCCACACACTTTAAACGCCACCAGATCCCGTGGAATTGAGGTCGTTAAATGAGACTCAGGAAATACAATAAAAGTTTGGGATGGTTGTCATTATTTGCAGGCACTGTATTGCTCAGTGGCTGTAATTCTGCGCTGTTAGATCCCAAAGGACAGATTGGTCTGGAGCAACGTTCACTGATACTGACGGCATTTGGCCTGATGTTGATTGTCGTTATTCCCGCAATCTTGATGGCTGTTGGTTTCGCCTGGAAGTACCGTGCGAGCAATAAAGATGCTAAGTACAGCCCGAACTGGTCACACTCCAATAAAGTGGAAGCTGTGGTCTGGACGGTACCTATCTTAATCATCATCTTCCTTGCGGTACTGACCTGGAAAACCACTCACGCTCTTGAGCCTAGCAAGCCGCTGGCACACGACGAGAAGCCCATTACCATCGAAGTGGTTTCCATGGACTGGAAATGGTTCTTCATCTACCCGGAACAGGGCATTGCTACCGTGAATGAAATCGCTTTCCCGGCGAACACTCCGGTGTACTTCAAAGTGACCTCCAACTCCGTGATGAACTCCTTCTTCATTCCGCGTCTGGGTAGCCAGATTTATGCCATGGCCGGTATGCAGACTCGCCTGCATCTGATCGCCAACGAACCCGGTACTTATGACGGTATCTCCGCCAGCTACAGCGGCCCGGGCTTCTCAGGCATGAAGTTCAAAGCTATTGCAACACCGGATCGCGCCGAATTCGACCAGTGGGTCGCAAAAGCGAAACAGTCGCCGAACACCATGTCTGACATGGCAGCGTTCGAAAAACTGGCCGCGCCTAGCGAATACAACCAGGTGGAATATTTCTCCAACGTGAAACCAGACTTATTTGCCGATGTGATTAACAAGTTTATGGCTCACGGTAAGAGCATGGACATGACCCAGCCAGAAGGTGAGCACAGTGCACACGAAGGTATGGAAGGCATGGACATGAGCCACGCGGAATCCGCCCATTAAAGGGGTTGAGGAAGAATAAAGATGTTCGGAAAATTATCACTTGATGCAGTCCCGTTCCATGAACCTATCGTCATGGTTACGATCGCTGGCATTATTTTGGGAGGTCTGGCGCTCGTTGGCCTGATCACTTACTTCGGTAAGTGGACCTACCTGTGGAAAGAGTGGCTGACCTCCGTCGACCATAAACGCCTCGGTATCATGTATATCATCGTGGCGATTGTGATGTTGCTGCGTGGTTTTGCTGACGCCATTATGATGCGTAGCCAGCAGGCTCTTGCCTCGGCGGGCGAAGCGGGCTTCCTGCCACCTCACCACTACGATCAGATCTTCACCGCGCACGGCGTGATTATGATCTTCTTCGTGGCGATGCCTTTCGTTATCGGTCTGATGAACCTGGTGGTTCCGCTGCAGATCGGCGCGCGTGACGTTGCGTTCCCGTTCCTCAACAACTTAAGCTTCTGGTTTACTGTTGTTGGTGTGATTCTGGTTAACGTTTCTCTCGGCGTGGGCGAATTTGCGCAGACCGGCTGGCTGGCCTATCCACCGCTATCGGGAATAGAGTACAGTCCGGGAGTCGGTGTCGATTACTGGATATGGAGTCTCCAGCTATCCGGTATAGGTACGACGCTTACCGGTATCAACTTCTTCGTTACCATTCTGAAGATGCGCGCACCGGGCATGACCATGTTCAAGATGCCAGTATTTACCTGGGCATCACTGTGCGCGAACGTACTGATTATTGCTTCCTTCCCAATTCTGACGGTTACCGTCGCGTTGTTGACCATGGATCGCTATCTGGGCACCCATTTCTTTACCAACGATATGGGTGGCAACATGATGATGTACATCAACCTGATTTGGGCCTGGGGCCACCCGGAAGTTTACATCCTGATCCTGCCTGTTTTCGGTGTGTTCTCCGAAATTGCGGCAACCTTCTCGCGTAAACGTCTGTTTGGTTATACCTCGCTGGTATGGGCAACCGTCTGTATCACCGTGCTGTCGTTCATCGTTTGGCTGCACCACTTCTTTACGATGGGTGCGGGCGCGAACGTAAACGCCTTCTTTGGTATCACCACAATGATTATCGCCATCCCGACCGGGGTGAAGATCTTCAACTGGCTGTTCACCATGTATCAGGGCCGCATCGTGTTCCATTCTGCGATGCTGTGGACCATCGGTTTTATCGTCACTTTCTCGGTGGGCGGGATGACTGGCGTGCTGCTGGCAGTACCGGGCGCGGACTTCGTTCTGCATAACAGCCTGTTCCTGATTGCGCACTTCCATAACGTGATCATCGGCGGCGTGGTCTTCGGCTGCTTCGCAGGGATGACCTACTGGTGGCCTAAAGCCTTCGGTTTCAAACTGAATGAAACCTGGGGTAAACGCGCGTTCTGGTTCTGGATCATCGGCTTCTTCGTTGCCTTTATGCCGCTGTATGCGCTGGGCTTCATGGGCATGACCCGTCGTTTGAGCCAGCAGATTGACCCGCAGTTCCACACCATGCTGATGATTGCAGCTAGCGGTGCAGTACTGATTGCGCTGGGTATTCTCTGCCTCGTTATTCAGATGTACGTTTCTATTCGCGACCGCGACCAGAACCGTGACCTGACTGGCGACCCGTGGGGTGGCCGTACGCTGGAGTGGGCAACCTCTTCCCCGCCTCCGTTCTATAACTTTGCCGTTGTGCCGCACGTTCACGAGCGTGATGCATTCTGGGAAATGAAAGAGAAAGGCGAAGCGTATAAAAAGCCTGACCACTATGAAGAAATTCATATGCCGAAAAACAGCGGTGCAGGTATCGTCATTGCAGCTTTCTCCACCATCTTCGGTTTCGCCATGATCTGGCATATCTGGTGGCTGGCGATTGTTGGCTTCGCAGGCATGATCATCACCTGGATCGTGAAAAGCTTCGACGAGGACGTGGATTACTACGTGCCGGTGGCAGAAATCGAAAAACTGGAAAACCAGCATTTCGATGAGATTACTAAGGCAGGGCTGAAAAATGGCAACTGATACTTTGACGCACGCGACTGCCCACGCGCACGAACACGGGCACCACGATGCAGGCGGAACCAAAATCTTCGGATTTTGGATCTACCTGATGAGCGACTGCATTCTGTTCTCAATCTTGTTTGCTACCTATGCCGTTCTGGTGAACGGCACCGCAGGCGGCCCGACAGGTAAGGACATTTTCGAACTGCCGTTCGTTCTGGTTGAAACTTTCTTGCTGTTGTTCAGCTCCATCACCTACGGCATGGCGGCTATCGCCATGTACAAAAACAACAAAAGCCAGGTTATCTCCTGGCTGGCGTTGACCTGGTTGTTTGGTGCCGGATTTATCGGGATGGAAATCTATGAATTCCATCACCTGATTGTTAACGGCATGGGTCCGGAGCGCAGCGGCTTCCTGTCAGCGTTCTTTGCGCTGGTCGGCACGCACGGTCTGCACGTCACTTCTGGTCTTATCTGGATGGCGGTGCTGATGGTGCAAATCGCTCGTCGCGGCCTGACCAGCACTAACCGTACCCGCATCATGTGCCTGAGCCTGTTCTGGCACTTCCTGGATGTGGTTTGGATCTGTGTGTTCACTGTTGTTTATCTGATGGGGGCGATGTAATGAGTCATTCTACCGATCACAGCGGCGCGTCCCATGGCAGCGTAAAAACCTACATGACAGGCTTTATCCTGTCGATCATTCTGACGGTGATTCCGTTCTGGATGGTGATGACAGGGGCTGCCTCTCCGGCCGTAATTCTGGGAACAATCCTGGCAATGGCAGTGGTACAGGTTCTGGTGCATCTGGTGTGCTTCCTGCACATGAATACCAAATCAGATGAAGGCTGGAACATGACGGCGTTTGTCTTCACCGTGCTAATCATCGCTATCCTGGTTGTAGGCTCCATCTGGATTATGTGGAACCTCAACTACAACATGATGATGCACTAAGAGCGGCGGTTATGATGTTTAAGCAATACCTGCAAGTAACGAAACCAGGCATCATCTTTGGCAACCTGATCTCGGTGATTGGGGGATTCCTGCTGGCCTCAAAGGGCAGCATTGATTATCCCCTGTTTATCTACACGCTGGTTGGGGTGTCACTGGTTGTGGCGTCGGGTTGTGTGTTTAACAACTACATCGACAGGGATATCGACAGAAAGATGGAAAGGACGAAGAATCGGGTGCTGGTTAAAGGCCTGATCTCTCCTGCTGTCTCGCTGGTGTACGCCACCTTGCTGGGTATTGCTGGCTTTATGCTGCTGTGGTTTGGCGCGAATCCGCTGGCCTGCTGGCTGGGGGTGATGGGCTTTGTGGTTTATGTCGGCGTCTATAGCCTGTACATGAAACGCCACTCAGTCTACGGCACATTGATTGGTTCGCTCTCCGGCGCTGCGCCGCCGGTGATTGGCTACTGTGCAGTAACCGGCGAGTTCGATAGCGGCGCAGCGATCCTGCTGGCTATCTTCAGCCTGTGGCAGATGCCTCACTCCTATGCCATCGCCATTTTCCGCTTTAAGGATTACCAGGCGGCAAACATTCCGGTATTGCCAGTGGTAAAAGGCATTTCGGTGGCGAAGAATCACATCACGCTGTATATCATCGCCTTTGCCGTTGCCACGCTGATGCTCTCTCTTGGCGGTTACGCTGGATATAAATATCTGGTGGTCGCCGCGGCGGTTAGCGTCTGGTGGTTAGGTATGGCTCTGCGCGGTTATAAAGTTGCTGATGACAGAATCTGGGCGCGCAAGCTGTTCGGCTTCTCTATCATCGCCATCACTGCCCTCTCGGTGATGATGTCCGTTGATTTTATGGTACCGGACTCGCATACGCTGCTGGCTGCTGTGTGGTAACAAAACCTCTCTATTAAAAAGGTGCTACGGCACCTTTTTTATTGTCTGAGATCAGAGATACGGCTAATAACCGTATGTCTTGACAGAGTGAGCAGATGAACATAAATTAATCATACGGTTGATAGCCGTATTATGTATGAGATCGACTCCCTACGATTTCATTCAGTTAATCAAAGAGGTCATAATGCCTGGAAAAACAGCCACTCTACCCGATGTCGATAAAACGCTGAAAAATGCGCGGGTCGAACTCAAAACTAGTCCCGACGCCAAAAACAAACTTCGTGAAGCTGCGCAAGCCGTTGGGGTAGATTTAAGCGCTTTTATTTTGAGCGCTGCTATGGAACGCGCCGAAAGTGTGCTTGATAACCAACGTCGCCGTGAGCTTTCGAATCAAAGCTGGGAACTGATGAACCAACTCATCGCTGAACCTGCTCAACCGACGCTCGCCCTCAAGGCGTTAATGAAAAGGAAAAACAGCGATGGTCGACAAGCATGAAGAGATTACTCTGCCCATAGTCCTCTCCTGTAATTATCAGTCTGATATTACTTATCCTGGGCAAAAACAGTTTGATTGCGGTAACCCTGTTATCGATAAATTTGTACGCGCATCGCTAAAGAAAAGTGTGCGTAATAGCGACTGTGCGGCTAAAGCACTTATTGACAGACAAAGTGGTGAACTGATCGGCATCTGTACTTTTACGGCATATTCGCTGGAAAAACAACGCGTTTCTGGCGTCCTTCAGGGTTCACAACCTTCAGAAATTGGTGTTGTCAGATTAGTCATGTTGGGGGTAGCACGGAAGTATCAAAAGCGGGGCTTTGGTCAGGACCTACTATGTGATTTTTTTGAACATGTAAAAATAATTCACCAGGCATTACCAATTAAAGGGGTTTATCTTGATGCTGACCCTGCCGCCATTAATTTTTATGCTCGTCTCGGCTTTGTTCAGCTTTCAGCGACACCAAATGCTTTTGGTGCTGTACCTATGTTTTTGGCGATTCAGCATATTCTCGCGGCTTAGATTATTATCGCCACCCGCCAGGGCAAGTTTTGCCTCAGCCGGGGGCTGAGCAGCGTTACCACTTTTGTTCAATTGCCCCCGCTTTCAGCAACTCCACATCCTTGCCGTTAATGGTTGCCGTTGCGGCAACGATTGTGGTCCTTACAGTTGCACAAGATTTTCGCTCAAATTCCGGTTTATAAAGAATAAGAGACGAATTACTGGTAAATGAACCAAATAGGTAATCAGTAAAGCTAATATTCAGCCGGTTTAAACCGAAAGGCGCGAAGCCAACCGTTTGGTTAATCTCCTTACCGGATGGGCGACGAATGCTGAATGTCACGCGAAGATTGGCCACTTCGCCTAATTTATTGGTGGTGGCGAAGAGGCTATCCATGCAGGAAAAACCTTTATCTAAAAAATTATCTCGCATCCCAGAACGGGTAACCGTAATCACGGGTAACGTATCGTCAACCGTTTTTCTGTCAATCATGTCTTTTCGACAAGTAGCCAGAAAGTCTTCCGGGCCACCATAAATGTGGACACCTTTATCAAGATATTCCTTCGCTTTCTTACAATCTACCTCAACATACTGACCATTGGCGTACATAATGCCCAACCTGGACCATGCTAAATTCACACCGTGCTGCGCGGCCTGATTAAATAGTGCATACGCTTTGGCATAATCCACCCGCACCTGCTCACCGTCGTAGTAGATACCCCCCAGCGCTAACGGAGCTTCTCTGTCACCTTGTTTAGCCGCTAACTCGAACCATTTAATCGCTTCCTGAACATCAGGTTTGGTATCATAACGAGGCTGATAATATTCCCAGCCTAACAGGCTCTGCGCGTCGATATCTCCCGATTCAGCCATTTTATGCAGTGTATTTATAACATCGGGAGCAGGTTTACCACCGTATATGCTGTCATACAATTCATGCGCTTTCTCGCTGGCCACCACGCTTGGTGAAACTATCAGCATTACAGAAAATAATATTCTTTTAGTTAACATGTATACCTTTATGTCCTCACTGTCATATATTTCCATAATAATTAACCACCAAATATCCATTTAATGAATAAATACAGTGCCATAAAGGTCCAAATAATAAGCACACATTTAGCCTGAAACATTATCATCCATGTCACCAAATCGTTTATTTAGTGAGATAAAACTAGCATATTCGTAAGATAAAAAATGCACATGGCAATCAAGAAATGATATTATTACTTTTTTGATGTAAAACTATTTAGTTTTAAAATTCATTTTTTCAACATATAGAGCATTCATTTTATGAATGCAAAAAAACATACCTGACACACAAATTACTCTCCTCTGTAATATTTTCTCATTAACACTCTGTTTACCCAACATGCGCTCCGCACTACACTATGTGGGCATTTTTTTAAGGGGTGGTAATGAACGATTATAAAATGACGCCAGGTGAGAGGCGCGCGACCTGGGGTTTAGGGACCGTATTCTCGTTGCGCATGCTGGGCATGTTTATGGTTCTGCCGGTTCTGACCACGTACGGCATGGCTCTGCAAGGTGCCAGCGAAGCATTAATCGGTATTGCCATTGGTATTTATGGTCTGACTCAGGCCGTTTTTCAGATTCCGTTTGGCCTGCTTTCCGACCGCATTGGTCGCAAACCATTAATTGTCGGTGGGCTGGCGGTGTTTGCCGCCGGTAGCGTTATCGCTGCGCTTTCCGACTCCATCTGGGGAATTATTCTGGGCCGGGCGCTACAAGGCTCTGGAGCAATTGCCGCTGCCGTTATGGCGCTGCTTTCCGATCTCACGCGCGAACAAAACCGTACCAAAGCAATGGCGTTTATCGGCGTGAGCTTTGGCATTACCTTTGCTATTGCGATGGTGCTTGGCCCGATCATCACTCACAAACTTGGGCTGCACGCGCTGTTCTGGATGATCGCTATTCTGGCAACGACCGGCATTGCGTTGACCATTTGGGTTGTGCCCAACAGTAGCACTCACGTACTTAATCGTGAGTCCGGAATGGTGAAAGGCAGTTTCAGTAAAGTGCTGGCGGAACCGCGGCTGCTGAAACTCAACTTTGGCATTATGTGTCTGCATATTTTGCTGATGTCGACGTTTGTTGCCCTGCCCGGACAACTGGCTGATGCAGGGTTCCCGGCGGCTGAACACTGGAAGGTCTATCTGGCGACAATGCTAATCGCCTTTGGCTCGGTCGTGCCTTTCATTATCTACGCTGAAGTTAAGCGCAAAATGAAGCAAGTCTTTGTCTTCTGCGTCGGGTTGATCGTGGTTGCGGAAATTGTGTTGTGGAACGCGCAAACGCAGTTCTGGCAACTGGTGGTCGGCGTGCAGCTTTTCTTTGTGGCGTTTAATTTGATGGAAGCCCTCCTGCCCTCACTTATCAGTAAAGAGTCGCCAGCAGGTTACAAAGGTACGGCGATGGGTGTTTACTCCACCAGCCAGTTTCTTGGCGTGGCGATTGGCGGTTCGCTGGGCGGCTGGATTGACGGCATGTTTGACGGTCAGGGGGTATTTCTCGCTGGCGCAATGCTGGCCGCAGTGTGGCTGACAGTCGCCAGTACCATGAAAGAACCGCCGTATGTCAGCAGTTTGCGCATTGAAATCCCGGCGAACATTGCCGCAAACGAGGCGTTAAAAGTGCGTTTGCTAGAAACTGAAGGCATCAAAGAAGTGTTGATTGCAGAAGAAGAACATTCAGCTTATGTGAAAATCGACAGCAAAGTGACGAATCGCTTTGAGATAGAACAGGCAATTCGTCAGGCATAAAAAACGCGGCGAATTGCCTGCTGCGCTACGCTTATCAGGCCTACAAAGTTTCTGAATTACAAACCTTTGTAGGCCGAATCAGGCGTTCATGCCGCATCTGACATGAACAAAACGCACATAGTCGCGATTAATCGCGGAAGTTTTTGAACTGGAACGGCTGACCGAGATCGCCACCACGTACCATCGCCATGACAGCCTGCAAATCATCACGAGATTTGCCCGTTACGCGGATTTCATCGCCCTGAATTTGCGCCTGCACTTTCAGTTTGCTGTCTTTGATCATCTTGACGATTTTCTTCTGGGTCGCGCTCTCAATGCCCTGTTTCAGTTTCGCTTCCACAAACCAGGTTTTACCGCTATGAACGATATTTTCCGGTACATCCAGTGAACTGCCTTCAATGCCGCGCTTCAGCAGCTTGGCACGCAGAATATCCAGCAACTGATTGACCTGGAAGTCGGACTCGCTCAACACTTTGATGGTTTTGCTGGCGTCGTTCAGCTCAAATGAGGCTTCAACGTTACGGAAGTCAAAACGGGACTCCACTTCGCGACTCGCGTTATCGACCGCGTTACGTGCTTCCTGAAGATCAACTTCAGAGACAATATCGAAAGATGGCATCTTTTCCTCTCCCTTCATTTTTGATGCGAAGCATAATACCTGCAAAGTTAAATAACCAACAGTCCTGCACCAGGACGTATCCCTTAATTGTGCATAGTCGCAACAGCATGCACAATTAAGGGATAGCCTTATTGAACACCCGGAGTGGTTGCGGGTGAGGAGGAACAATGAAAATTACCGTATTGGGATGCGGTGCCTTAGGGCAATTATGGCTTACAGCACTTTGTAAACAGGGTCACGAAGTTCAGGGCTGGCTGCGCGTACCGCAACCTTATTGTAGTGTGAATCTGGTTGAGACTGATGGTTCGATATTTAACGAATCGCTGACCGCCAACGATCCCGATTTTCTTGCCACCAGCGATCTGCTCCTGGTGACGCTGAAAGCATGGCAGGTTTACGATGCCGTCAAAAGCCTCGCGTCCACACTGCCTGTAACCACGCCAATACTGTTAATTCACAACGGCATGGGCACCATCGAAGAGTTGCAAAACATTCAGCAGCCATTACTGATGGGCACCACCACCCATGCCGCCCGCCGCGACGGCAATGTCATTATTCATGTGGCAAACGGAATCACGCATATTGGTCCGGCACGGCAACAGGATGGCGATTACAGTTATCTGGCGGATATTTTGCAAACCGTGTTGCCTGACGTTGCCTGGCATAACAATATTCGCGCCGAGCTGTGGCGCAAGCTGGCCGTCAACTGTGTGATTAATCCACTGACCGCCATCTGGAATTGCCCGAATGGTGAATTACGTCATCATCCGCAAGAAATTATGCAGATATGCGAAGAAGTCGCGGCAGTGATCGAGCGCGAAGGGCATCATACTTCAGCAGAAGATTTGCGTGATTACGTGATGCAGGTGATTGATGCCACAGCGGAAAATATCTCGTCGATGTTGCAGGATATCCGCGCGCTGCGCCACACCGAAATCGACTATATCAATGGTTTTCTCTTACGCCGCGCCCGCGCGCATGGGATTGCCGTACCGGAAAACACCCGCCTGTTTGAAATGGTAAAAAGAAAGGAGAGTGAATATGAGCGCATCGGCACTGGTTTGCCTCGCCCCTGGTAGTGAAGAGACTGAAGCCGTCACCACTATCGATCTGCTGGTTCGCGGCGGTATCAAAGTCACCACTGCCAGCGTCGCCAGCGATGGCAACCTGGCCATTACCTGCTCGCGCGGCGTGAAGCTGCTGGCGGATGCGCCGCTGGTCGAGGTGGCTGATGGCGAATATGACGTGATCGTACTGCCTGGTGGCATTAAAGGCGCAGAGTGTTTTCGCGATAGTACCCTGCTGGTTGAAACCGTTAAACAGTTCCACCGTTCCGGGCGTATCGTCGCGGCTATTTGCGCCGCGCCAGCCACCGTGCTGGTACCGCACGATATCTTCCCGATTGGCAATATGACCGGCTTCCCGACGCTGAAAGACAAAATTCCCGCCGAACAATGGCAGGACAAGCGCGTCGTCTGGGATGCACGGGTAAAATTGCTGACCAGCCAGGGGCCGGGTACGGCTATTGATTTTGGTCTGAAAATTATCGACCTGCTGGTTGGGCGCGAGAAAGCCCATGAAGTGGCATCACAACTGGTGATGGCGGCAGGGATTTATAATTATTACGAGTAGTGTCGGATGCGGCAAACGTCGCATCTGACCAGATGCGACGTAAAAACCACAAATTATGGGCGATACACCTTCACATTGTTAAAGCCCTGCTCGCGCAGATAGAGCGCCTGCAGACGGCTCATCACCCCGCGCTCACACCACAGTAGCCAGGTTCTGTTCTGGTCGAGATCGCCAAATTTGGTGCTCAGTTTATAGAACGGCAGAGAAACCACGTCGATACCTTCAACCTTCAGCGGCTTATCTTCCTGCTCATCGACAGAACGGATATCGAGGATCACGTCGTTCGGGCCAAAGCCATTGACGGTTTCCACTTCCACCACTTCCTGCTCGGTCTGCTGGGCGATTTCGCGGATATCAACGTTATTCGCTTCCTCAACCACTTTATCGAGAATACTGAAGTCGAACTTCTCTTCTTCCGCTTCAATCTTCGATTTAACCGCTTTCACCGTCGGGCTTTTGGAGATCACGCCACAATATTCTGGCATCGTGCGAGCAAAGTCTTCAGTGCCAATCTGGCGGGCCAGGTTGATGATGTGCTCTTTGTCGTAAGAAATCAGCGGACGCAGGATCAGCGTGTCAGAGACGTTATCAATCAGGCGCAGGTTGGTCAGCGTCTGACTGGACACCTGGCCGAGCGCTTCGCCGGTGACCAGCGCCTGTACGCCGTAACGTTCAGCCACTTTAGACGCGGCACGCACCATCATACGTTTGAGGATAACGCCCATCTGACCGTCGTCGATTTTCTCGAGAATTTCCCCAACGACCGGTTCGAAATTAATAGCGACAAAACGCACGCGGTGGGAGCTGCCAAAACGGTTCCACAGATAATGCGCCACCTGACGCACGCCAATTTCATGCGCCGCGCCGCCAAGGTTAAAGAAACAGTAATGCACGCGGCAGCCGCGACGCATCAACATATAACTGGAAACACCGGAGTCGAAACCACCGGAAATGAGCGACAGCACATCTTCCTGGGTGCCGATCGGGAAACCGCCAATACCTTCGTAGCGGCCTTTAATCAGCAGGAGACGATCGTCTTCCACTTCCAGATGGACAGTCACTTCCGGATTGGTCAGCTTCACGCGCGCGGACTCAATATGCTGATTTAAACCGCCGCCGACGTAACGTTCCACATCAATCGAGCTAAAATCATGTTTGCCACGGCGCTTCACGCGTACGCAGAAGGTTTTGCCTTCCAGCTGATCGCGATACTGAACCAACGCTTTCTCAAAAATATCGTGCATGTCGGTAAACGGCACGTCTTCGACTTCGAGAATATGGTGGATACCCGGAATACGGGTCAGGGCGTCGCGAATAGCCAGACGCTGGTTTTCATCTTTTGCGCGAACTTCGATGTTATCCCAGTGGCGGACGACAGCGAGCGTCTCATCATAGTGCTTTAAAACGTTACGAATGTTCCCGGTAAGGATTTTTATAAAGCGCAAGCGCACAGATTGGCTTTTGATGGTGATTTCCGGGAACAATTTAATGATAAACTTCATGGCGGCAATGGTTCGTTGGCAAGCCTTAAGCGACTTGTATAGGGAAAAATACAGCAGCCCACACCTGCGGCTGCATCCAGGCGCGGAAGTATACCACTAACATCGCTTTGCTGCGCACATCACCTTACCATTGCGCGTTATTTGCTATTTGCCCTGAGTCCGTTACCATGACGGGGCGAAAAATATTGAGAGTCAGACATTCATTATGCCGAAGAAAAATGAGGCTCCCGCCAGCTTTGAAAAGGCGCTGAGCGAGCTGGAACAGATTGTAACCCGTCTGGAAAGTGGCGACCTGCCGCTGGAAGAGGCGCTGAACGAGTTCGAACGCGGCGTGCAGCTGGCACGTCAGGGGCAGGCCAAATTACAACAAGCCGAACAGCGCGTACAAATTCTGCTGTCTGACAATGAAGACGCCTCTCTAACCCCTTTTACACCGGACAATGAGTAATGGACTTTCCGCAGCAACTCGAAGCCTGCGTTAAGCAGGCCAACCAGGCGCTGAGCCGTTTTATCGCCCCACTGCCCTTTCAGAACACTCCCGTGGTCGAAACCATGCAGTATGGCGCATTATTAGGTGGTAAGCGTCTGCGACCCTTCCTGGTTTATGCCACCGGTCATATGTTTGGCGTTAGCACAAACACGCTGGACGCACCCGCTGCCGCCGTAGAGTGTATCCACGCTTACTCATTAATTCATGATGATTTACCGGCGATGGATGATGACGATCTGCGTCGCGGTTTGCCGACCTGCCATGTGAAGTTTGGCGAAGCAAACGCGATTCTCGCTGGCGACGCTTTACAAACGCTGGCGTTCTCGATTCTAAGCGATGCCAATATGCCGGAAGTGTCGGATCGCGACAGAATTTCGATGATTTCTGAACTGGCGAGCGCCAGCGGTATTGCCGGAATGTGCGGTGGTCAGGCATTAGATTTAGACGCGGAAGGCAAACACGTACCTCTGGACGCGCTTGAGCGTATTCATCGTCATAAAACCGGCGCATTGATTCGCGCCGCCGTTCGCCTTGGTGCATTAAGCGCCGGAGATAAAGGGCGTCGTGCTCTGCCAGTACTCGACAAGTACGCAGAGAGCATCGGCCTTGCCTTCCAGGTTCAGGATGACATCCTGGATGTGGTAGGAGATACTGCAACGTTGGGAAAACGCCAGGGTGCCGACCAGCAACTTGGTAAAAGTACCTACCCTGCACTTCTGGGTCTTGAGCAAGCCCGGAAGAAAGCCCGGGATCTGATCGACGATGCCCGCCAGTCGCTGAAACAACTGGCTGAACAATCACTCGATACCTCGGCACTGGAAGCGCTAGCGGACTACATCATCCAGCGTAATAAATAAACAATAAGTATTAATAGGCCCCTGATGAGTTTTGATATTGCCAAATACCCGACCCTGGCACTGGTCGACTCCACCCAGGAGTTACGACTGTTGCCGAAAGAGAGTTTACCGAAACTCTGCGACGAACTGCGCCGCTATTTACTCGACAGCGTGAGCCGTTCCAGCGGGCACTTCGCCTCCGGGCTGGGCACGGTCGAACTGACCGTGGCGCTGCACTATGTCTACAACACCCCGTTTGACCAATTGATTTGGGATGTGGGGCATCAGGCTTATCCGCATAAAATTTTGACCGGACGCCGCGACAAAATCGGCACCATCCGTCAGAAAGGCGGCCTGCACCCGTTCCCGTGGCGCGGCGAAAGCGAATATGACGTATTAAGCGTCGGGCATTCATCAACCTCCATCAGTGCCGGAATTGGTATTGCGGTTGCTGCCGAGAAAGAAGGCAAAAATCGCCGCACCGTCTGTGTCATTGGCGATGGCGCGATTACCGCTGGCATGGCGTTTGAAGCGATGAATCACGCGGGCGATATCCGTCCTGATATGCTGGTGGTCCTCAACGACAATGAAATGTCGATTTCCGAAAATGTCGGCGCGCTCAATAACCATCTGGCACAGCTGCTTTCCGGTAAGCTTTACTCTTCGCTGCGCGAAGGCGGGAAAAAAGTTTTCTCTGGCGTTCCGCCAATTAAAGAGCTGCTCAAACGTACCGAAGAACATATTAAAGGCATGGTAGTGCCTGGCACGTTGTTTGAAGAGCTGGGCTTTAACTACATCGGCCCGGTTGACGGTCACGATGTGCTGGGGCTTATCACCACGCTGAAGAACATGCGCGACCTGAAAGGCCCGCAGTTCCTGCATATCATGACCAAAAAAGGTCGTGGTTATGAACCGGCAGAAAAAGACCCCATCACTTTCCACGCCGTGCCTAAATTTGATCCCTCCAGCGGTTGTTTGCCGAAAAGTAGCGGCGGTTTGCCGAGCTATTCAAAAATCTTTGGCGACTGGTTGTGCGAAACGGCAGCGAAAGACAACAAGCTGATGGCGATTACTCCGGCGATGCGTGAAGGTTCCGGCATGGTCGAGTTTTCACGTAAATTCCCGGATCGTTACTTCGACGTGGCAATCGCCGAGCAACACGCGGTGACCTTTGCCGCCGGTCTGGCGATTGGTGGGTACAAACCCATTGTCGCGATTTACTCCACTTTCCTGCAACGCGCCTATGATCAGGTGCTGCATGACGTGGCGATTCAAAAGCTCCCGGTCCTGTTCGCCATCGACCGCGCGGGCATTGTTGGTGCTGACGGTCAAACCCATCAGGGCGCTTTTGACCTCTCTTACCTGCGCTGTATACCGGAAATGGTCATTATGACCCCGAGCGATGAAAACGAATGTCGCCAGATGCTCTATACCGGCTATCACTATAACGACGGCCCGTCCGCGGTGCGCTACCCGCGCGGTAACGCGGTTGGCGTGGAACTGACGCCGCTGGAAAAACTGCCAATTGGCAAAGGCATTGTGAAGCGTCGTGGCGAGAAACTGGCGATCCTTAACTTTGGTACGCTGATGCCAGACGCGGCGAAAGTCGCTGAATCGCTGAACGCTACGCTGGTCGATATGCGTTTTGTGAAACCGCTTGATGAAGCGTTAATTCTGGAAATGGCCGCCAGCCATGAAGCGCTGGTCACCGTAGAAGAAAACGCCATTATGGGCGGCGCAGGCAGCGGCGTGAACGAAGTGCTAATGGCCCATCGTAAACCAGTACCCGTGCTGAACATTGGCCTGCCTGACTTCTTTATTCCACAAGGAACTCAGGAAGAAATGCGCGCCGAACTCGGCCTCGATGCCGCCGGTATGGAAGCCAAAATCAAGGCCTGGCTGGCATAATCCCTACTCCACTCCTGCTATGCTTAAGAAATTATTCATGGCAGGAGTGGCAGCATGCAATACAACCCCTTAGGAAAAACCGACCTTCGCGTTTCCCGACTTTGCCTCGGCTGTATGACCTTTGGCGAGCCAGATCGTGGTAATCACGCATGGACACTGCCGGAAGAGAGTAGCCGTCCCATCATTAAACGCGCGCTGGAAGGCGGCATAAATTTCTTTGATACCGCCAATAGCTATTCCGATGGCAGCAGCGAAGAGATCGTTGGTCGCGCACTGCGGGATTTCGCCCGTCGTGAAGACGTGGTCGTTGCGACGAAAGTGTTCCATCGCGTTGGTGATTTACCGGAAGGATTATCCCGTGCACAAATTTTGCGCTCTATCGACGACAGCCTGCGCCGTCTCGGCATGGATTATGTCGATATCCTGCAAATTCATCGCTGGGATTACAACACGCCGATCGAAGAGACGCTGGAAGCCCTGAACGACGTGGTAAAAGCCGGGAAAGCGCGTTATATCGGCGCGTCATCCATGCACGCTTCGCAGTTTGCTCAGGCCCTGAAGCTACAAAAACAGCACGGCTGGGCGCAGTTTATCAGTATGCAGGATCACTACAATCTGATTTATCGCGAAGAAGAGCGCGAGATGCTGCCTCTGTGTTATCAGGAGGGCGTGGCGGTGATTCCGTGGAGCCCGCTGGCGCGGGGGCGACTGACGCGTCCGTGGGGAGAAACTACCGCACGACTGGTGTCTGATGAGGTGGGGAGAAATCTCTATAAAGAAAGCGATGAAAATGACGCGCAGATCGCAGAGCGGTTAACGGGCGTCAGTGAAGAACTCGGTGCAACACGAGCACAAGTTGCGCTGGCCTGGTTGTTGAGTAAACCGGGCATTGCCGCACCGATTATCGGTACATCGCGGGAAGAACAGCTTGATGAGCTGCTGAACGCGGTGGATATCACTTTGAAGCCAGAACAGATTGCCGAACTGGAAACGCCGTATAAACCGCATGCGGTCGTAGGATTTAAATAAGAGTCCAGGCCTGATGAGACGTGACAAGCGTCACATCAGGCATCGGTGCACAACTACGACAGAATACCCAGCGGCCAGTGATGACCGATAAAGTACAGGATGCCTGCGGAAATCACCCCGGCGACAATATCGTCGATCATGATCCCCATGCCGCCATGTACATTGCGATCAAACCAGCGGATCGGCCACGGCTTCCACATATCCAGAATACGGAAAATCACAAACCCGGCGGCAACCCACTGCCAGTCATTGGTCGGCAGCGCCATGAGCGTGATCCACATACCAATAAATTCGTCCCAGACAATGCTGCCGTGATCGTGCACGCCCATATCTTTCGCCGTTTGATGACAAAGATAGACGCCGATACAGATCCCCAACATCACCACCAGCGAGTAGAGCTGCCAGGGTAAAAAGGTCATCAGATACCAGAACGGAATCGCTGCCAGCGATCCCATCGTGCCAGGAACGATTGGGCTTAATCCACTTCCGAATCCGACAGCAAGCAGATGCCACGGATTACTCATCTTCAGGCGACTTTTCGCGACATCTTTATGGCGTGGCAAAATGGTCATATCCTTTCCAGTCAAACGTGACAGGTTCGCCGTCACGAATAAAACAAAGCCCTTCGATATCGGCGGTCATTTGCCCGATACAGGTAAACGGTACGCCCAGGTGTCCGAGAGCCACATCCAGCGCGCCACGGTTCAGTTCCGGCACAGTGAAACACAACTCGTAATCTTCACCGCCAGAGAGCGCCCAGCGCAGCGCCTGTTCCGGTTCAACATGGCGAGAAAGCGCATCAGAAAACGGCAGCAATGCCAGGTCAATACGTGCGCCGCAGTCGCTGGCTTTCACGATATGCCCGAGATCGGAAATCAGACCGTCAGAGAGATCGATAGCTGAATTTGCCAGATCGCGCAGTGCCTGTCCCTGTAAAATACGCGGCGATGGACGGAGATGACGTTTGATCAAGTAGTCCGCATCTTTAGCATCGGCAACCTGCAAACGGTTTTGCAAAATCGCCAGCCCGGCGGCGCTATCGCCCGGTGTACCGGTCACATAGATCCAGTCACCCGGTTTCGCTCCAGAGCGCGTTAAGGCTCGTCCCATCGGAACAAAGCCGTGGATACCCAACGTCATTGATAATGGCCCACGCGTGGTATCGCCGCCAATGAGTTGCATATCGTAATAATTGAGAAGATCAAACAAACTGTCGCTGAAGGACTCAAGCCACGCTTCGTCTACGTCCGGTAAGGTTAATGCCAGCGTCAGCCAGGCCGGATCGGCCCCCATCGCTGCCAGATCGCTTAGGTTCACCGCCAGTGCTTTATACGCCAGATCAGCAGGATCGATATCATGGAGGAAGTGGTTGCCCGCCACCAGCGTATCAGTGCTGATCGCCAGGGTCTGTTTCTCGGGGATATTGAGAAGAGCGCAATCGTCGCCGATGCCCAGTTCGACATCAAGACGAGAACTTCTTACACGGTCAAAATAACGGGCAATCAGGGAGAACTCGCCACATGCCATACGTTATGCCTCAGCAGGTAAAAAAGAAAAGGCCGGCGATCGCGGAACGGTCTTCCGTGAATCTACCGGCCTGGATATCACTTTTTGTTAGGGCGAATCACAGGTGCTGCTTTATCGAGTACGCCGTTGACGAACTTATGGCTGTCTTCTGCGCCGAACGATTTCGCCAGTTCGATCGCTTCGTTAATGGCCACTTTGTATGGCACATCGCTACGTTTAGACAGCTCGTACAGCGCAATGCGCAGTACTGCTTTTTCTACCTGTCCCAGTTCTTCCAGCAGGCGGGACAGGTATGGCTTCATCAGTCCGTCGAGGTATGCGGTGTTAGTCGCCACCCCGGCCAGCAGCTCACGGAAGTACAGGACGTCAACGTCTTTTACATCCTGTTCAGCCAGGAACTGGTATTCAACATCAGCGATGTCGTTCTGGGACAACTGCCAGGAGTAGAGCGCCTGGACGGCACACTCACGAGCGCGGCGACGAGCAGCAGGTTTCACGGATTTCCCCTTACTAATTTCAGGCCTTGATGGCTTTCAATACATTAATCATTTCAAGCGCGGTCAGTGCAGCTTCTGCACCTTTGTTGCCAGCTTTGGTGCCAGCACGTTCGATCGCTTGTTCAATGCTTTCAGTGGTCAGAACCCCAAAAGCAACCGGAATTTCGCTGTCCTGGGCAACATGCGCCAGGCCGTTGCTTGCACCACCAGCGACATATTCAAAGTGGGCAGTGCCACCACGAATAACCGTACCCAGCGCAATCACCGCGTCGTATTTACCGGTTTTAGCCAGTGCACCCGCCGCCAGCGGCAGCTCATAGGCACCAGGCACCCAAACAACGGTAATGTTTTCATCTTTTACCTGACCGATACGTTTCAGTGCGTCAATTGCACCTTCCAGCAGGCTGTCATTGATAAAGTTGTTGAAACGCGCGATGGTGATGGCGACGCGAGCGTCCGGGGTAGCAACGTTAGCTTCAATAATGTTCATTTTCTTCCTTCGGGTTCGAGTATGGCCCCGCAGGGGGGCGGATTTTAGCATAATATTTCGTGCGCTGCTTCCCTTTCGAGCCGGGAGATCATGCACCCACTAAATGCAGGCAAACATCCGGGCCTACATGACGTATCTCTTTGAATTTAAATTGGGGGGCGTCGGCTAATTTCTCAAGCCCTGGCAGCGTGCATAATCCGCGGGCGTCGCTGCCTAATAGTTTAGGTGCGATATAGACAATCAGCTCATCGACTAAACCCGCCTGCAGCAATGCGCCAGCGAGCGTTGGCCCCGCTTCCACCCAGATGCTGTTAATTTGCTGTTTACCCAGTTGCATCATCAGTACAACCAGATCCAGATGACCTTTATGCTCTGGAATCAGCAAGGTACGCACCGTTTCCGGCCACTCACTAGAATCTTCCTGCGTACGCGCGAACCAGGTTTCGCCGGGCTGCTGCACAATGCGATGTTCCGGCGTCACGCGATTTTGGCTATCAATCACAATACGTACTGGCTGGCGGAGATTTTGTTGCGGGTAGAGCGCCTGAGTTTGTTCATCCAGTTCAGACCAACGCACTGTTAAGGCTGGATCATCCGCCAGCACCGTGGCGCTGCTGGTTAAAATGGCATGACTTTGTGCGCGCTGTCGTTGTACGTCGCGCCGCGCCTGAGGCGAAGTGATCCACTGGCTTTCGCCGCTCGCCATCGCCGTGCGGCCATCAAGCGATGCGCCAAGTTTTAACTGAATATAAGGAAAGCCGGTGCGCATCCGCTTGAGAAAGCCTTTATTCAATTGCTCGGCTTCACTCATCATCAGCCCGTGGCTGACGTCAATGCCAGCCTGTTGCAGACGGTAAAGTCCACGCCCAGCGACCTGCGGGTTAGGATCTTGCATCGAGGCAACCACGCGCGCTACGCCAGCGGCGATGAGTGCGTCACAGCACGGTGGCGTACGACCATGATGGCTACAGGGTTCGAGTGTGACATAGGCGGTCGCACCTTTGGCTTTTTCACCCGCCATACGCAACGCGTGTACTTCGGCATGTGGTTCACCCGCACGTTGGTGGTAACCTTCACCGACAATTTCGCCATCTTTGACAATGACGCACCCGACATTCGGGTTGGGATGCGTGGTAAAACGTCCTCGTTGCGCCAGCTTTAGCGCCCGCGCCATGTAATACTCGTCCTGCACGGCTTAGTCCTCCAGGCGCGCGATCTCTTCGCCAAATTCTTTGATATCTTCGAAACTGCGGTAGACAGAGGCAAAACGGATATAGGCGACTTTATCGAGCTTTTTCAATTGCTCCATCACCAGATTGCCAATCATCTTGCTCGGCACTTCGCGCTCACCGGTGGCGCGCAGCTGCGATTTAATATGATTGATTGCCATTTCGACGTCATCGGAACTCACCGGACGTTTTTCCAGCGCCCGCAGCATTCCGCTACGCAATTTCTCTTCATTAAACGGTTCACGCACGTCGTTGCTTTTTACAACACGCGGCATAACCAGCTCCGCCACTTCAAAGGTGGTGAAACGTTCATTACACACCAGACACTGCCGACGGCGGCGTACGGATGAACCCTCGCCCACGAGACGAGAGTCAATTACCTTAGTGTCCACGGCGAAACAGAATGGGCAATGCATACGGCGTCCTGACCAGGTGGTTAACAGAAATCTATTTTACCCTGAACTGACGATACAACAAAGGCGCAACGCTTTTGAGATAAAGGATCGATGCTTTCGCTGCTTTTACCCTCTACCATTAGGCTAATTGCGACGAGAAAGGGACGACCTATGAATACTAACGTTTTTCGACTGCTCCTGCTGGGAAGCCTGTTCAGCCTTAGCGCCTGTGTGCAGCAGAGCGAAGTGCGACAGATGAAACACAGCGTCAGCACGCTGAACCAAGAGATGACGCAACTCAATAAAGAAACGGTCAAAATCACTCAGCAAAACAGGCTGAATGCAAAATCCAGCAGTGGGGTTTACCTTCTGCCAGGAGCGAAAACACCGGCAAGACTGGAAAGCCAGATCGGTACTTTACGTATGTCGCTGGTGAATATTACGCCTGATGCAGATGGCACCACCCTGACGCTACGTATTCAGGGCGAGTCGAATGATCCCTTGCCCGCATTCAGCGGAACTGTTGAATATGGGCAAATTCAGGGAACAATAGACAACTTTCAGGAAATCAATGTGCAGAATCAATTGATTAATGCCCCTGCCAGCGTCCTCGCCCCCAGCGATGTTGATATTCCGTTACAGTTAAAGGGTATTTCTGTAGAACAGTTAGACTTCGTACGTATCCACGATATTCAACCTGTTATGCAGTAAACGTATTTCGGGGCGATTTTGTGCGTCTCGCAACATCTTTCCCCGTCATTTTGTTACTCCGCTTACATCACCCTGATTGATAGTAAAAGTTTGCAACAAGGGTGAAAGTCAGTACAATCCCTGCCCGAATGTGTGTAAACGTGAACGCAATCGATTACGTAAATGATAGAACTGTGAAACGAAACATATTTTTGTGAGCAATGATTTTTATAATAGGCTCCTCTGTATACGAAATATTTAGAAACGCAATTTGCGCCTTTTTCACTCCCGCAAGGGATTTTCAAACAGTGGCATACATATGAAAAAAACATTACTGGCAGCCGGTGCGGTACTGGCGCTCTCTTCGTCTTTTACTGTCAACGCAGCTGAAAACGACAAACCGCAGTATCTTTCCGACTGGTGGCACCAGAGCGTTAACGTTGTCGGAAGCTATCACACCCGTTTCGGACCGCAGATCCGCAACGATACCTACCTTGAGTACGAAGCATTCGCTAAAAAAGACTGGTTCGACTTCTATGGTTATGCGGATGCGCCGGTATTCTTCGGCGGTAACTCCGATGCTAAAGGTATCTGGAACCACGGTTCTCCGCTGTTTATGGAAATCGAACCACGTTTCTCCATCGACAAGCTGACCAATACTGACCTTAGCTTCGGTCCGTTCAAAGAGTGGTACTTCGCGAACAACTACATTTACGACATGGGTCGTAATAAAGATGGTCGCCAGAGCACCTGGTACATGGGTCTGGGTACCGACATCGATACTGGTCTGCCGATGAGCCTGTCCATGAACGTCTATGCGAAATACCAGTGGCAGAACTATGGCGCAGCGAACGAAAACGAGTGGGACGGTTACCGTTTCAAAATTAAATACTTTGTGCCGATTACCGATCTGTGGGGCGGTCAGCTGAGCTACATCGGCTTCACCAACTTCGACTGGGGTTCCGATTTAGGGGATGACAGCGGTAACGCAATCAACGGTATTAAGACCCGTACTAATAACTCTATCGCTTCCAGCCATATTCTGGCTCTGAACTACGATCACTGGCACTACTCTGTCGTAGCTCGTTACTGGCACGACGGTGGTCAGTGGAACGACGATGCAGAACTGAACTTCGGCAACGGCAACTTCAACGTTCGCTCTACCGGCTGGGGTGGTTACCTGGTTGTAGGTTACAACTTCTGATTATGAAAATGCCGGGATTTATTCCCGGCATTTCAGATTGTTAACAACGTGCGCTTTGTTCATGCCGGATGCGGCGTAAACGCTTTGTCCGACCCACAAAAGCACGTAAATTCAATATATTGCTGAAATAACGTAGTCCTGATAAGCGTAGCGCATCAGGCAATTTTACGTTTTAATCACTTCTTCTTGTTCATCATCGCTTTCAGGTCAGCGAATGGGTTGTACTTCGCTTCACCGACATCTTTCTGCGCATCTTCCCCTGCGATAACGGTCGTACCATACTGATCCGCTTCGGTATATTTCGAATGCTCATGATCGTGGCAATAGAGACAAAGCAATTCCCAGTTACTGCCATCTTCCGGGTTATTGGTATGGTCGTGATCAATGTGGTGAACAGTAAGTTCACGCAGGTTGGAATAAACAAACTCGCGGGAACAGCGACCGCAGACCCACGGATATATTTTTAATGCTTTTTCGCGATAGCCGCTTTCTAACCGCGCATAGTTTTTTGGGATGATAGCCATGAAGAGTTACCTGGATGAAATGTAGGGTTACGCGCAGTTTCCCAAGATGCGGGGATTTTCGCAATCTCCATACATCAAAAAAAATCCCGATCTTCTGACCGGGATTTTCAACATCAACGGGAACTTGATTACGGCAGAATTGACGGCTGATCCGCCCCTTCTTTTTCCACTTTCTGCTGCAACATGTGTTCGCGCTTCATACCCAGTTTCAGAGCCAACGCAGATGCCACATAGATGGAAGATGCAGTACCGATGGAAACACCGATAAGCATGGTCAGCGAGAAGCCTTCCAGTACCGGACCACCGAAGAGGTACAGCATCAGGATAACCATCAAGGTAGTACCGGATGTGATCAAGGTACGGTGCAGCGTCTGGGTCAAGGACACGTTAAAGATTTCGTAAGGCGTACCGCGACGGATCTTGCGGAAGTTTTCACGAATACGGTCCGATACCACGATACTGTCGTTAAGCGAGTAACCGATAACCGACATCAACGATGCCACAATGGTCAGGTCAATCTCGATATGGAATAACGACAAAATACCCAGCGTAATGATAACGTCGTGCGCCAGCGCAATAACCACCCCTGCCGCCAGTCGCCACTCAAAGCGAAAACCTACGTACACAAGGATAGACAGCAGCGCCGCCATCAACGCCATCGCACCGGTTTGCGCAAGGTCTGCCCCCACGCTCGGACCGACGAACTCAATACGCTTCACTGCTGCATTCTGATTGGTGGATTCGTTAATCACCTTCAGAACCTGGCTGCCCAGCACCTGACCGCCGGTTTCGCCTTCAGCAGGCGGCATACGGACCATGATGTCGTGGCTGCTACCAAAGTTTTGCAGCATTGGCTCTTCAAAACCGGCTTTTTGCAATGCATCACGCATTACGTCAATTTCAGCCGGTTTTTCGAGCGTAATTTCGATAACCGTACCACCGGTGAAATCCAGCCCCCAGTTAAAGCCGCGCACGCCCATAATAACGATAGCGGCGATTAACAGCAGACCAGAGATGCCGAAAGCCCAGTAGTCCCAGCGCATAAAGTCATAGACTTTACGGCCGTGGTTTAGTTGTTCAACAGTATATTCCTGTGCCACATCGCACTCCTCAGATTGACAGCTTCTTGACGCGCTTGCCGCCATATAGCAGGTTTACGATGGCACGCGTACCGACAATCGCGGTAAACATCGACGTCGCCACACCGATACCGGTAGTAATCGCGAACCCTTTAATTGCCCCGGTACCCACTGCGTACAGGATGATGACTTTAATCAGCGTGGTGATGTTCGCATCGAAGATAGAACTGAATGCGCCACGATAACCTTCATCAATTGCCTGTTGAACAGTACGTCCGTTGCTCAACTCTTCTTTAATACGTTCGTTGATCAGTACGTTCGCATCGACCGCCACCGCAAGGGTTAAGACGATACCCGCGATACCTGGCATACTCAGCGTTGCGCCTGGCAACAGCGACATAATGCCGACGATTAAGATCAAGTTGGCAATCAGAGCACTGGTCGCAATCAGACCAAACTTCTTATAGAAGATGATCATGAACAGAATAGAAACCAGCAGACCGGCAAGGCAAGCCTCCAGCCCCTGTTCAATGTTCTGCATACCCAGGGTTGGGCCAATGGTACGTTCTTCAACAATCTGAATCGGCGCGATCAACGCACCGGCACGCAGCAGCAGTGACAGCTGACGGGCTTCGTTCGGGTTGTTGATGCCGGTGATACGGAAGCTGTTACCCAGACGAGACTGGATGTTGGCGATGTTAATCACCTCTTCCTGTTTCACCAGAACCGCACGACCATTTGCATCTTTCTTACCGCTGTCTTTGTACTCCACAAACAGGGTTGCCATCGGTTTGCCGATGTTGTCCTTAGTGAAGTTAGACATGATGTTACCACCAGCGCTATCGAGCGAGATGTTAACCTGCGGTTGGTTGTATTCGTCCTGGCTGGAAGTGGAGTCGGTGATATGGTCACCGGTCAGAATTACGCGTTTGTACAGCACAACTGGCTGACCTTCGCGGGTCTGTTTCACTTCAGAGTCGCCCGGTACGCGACCGGATGCCGCAGCGGCCTGGTCAACGTTGGTGTTTACCAGACGGAATTCCAGCGTTGCCGTCGCACCCAGAATCTCTTTCGCACGCGCAGTGTCCTGAATACCTGGCAGTTCAACAACGATACGGTCAGCACCCTGACGCTGAACCACCGGCTCCGCCACGCCAAGTTGGTTTACACGGTTACGCAGGATATTGATGTTCTGCTGCACCGCATATTCACGCGCTTCACTCAGACGAGCATCGCTCATTACCGCACGCAGCTGGTTGCTGCCCTGGCTACTAATCACCAGGTCCGGATGGCGCTTGCTCAGATACGCAATGGCTTCATCACGAGCTTTAGCATCGCGGAAAGTAATGCTCAGGCCGTAGTTGTTTTCTTTACGAACGGTGGTATACGGGATGCCCTTTTCACGCAGATCGCTGCGCAGGCTATCGATATTTTGTTCCTGGAGTTTGCCAAGCGCGGTGTCCATATCCACTTCCATCAGGAAGTGAACGCCGCCACGCAGGTCAAGGCCGAGCTTCATCGGCTCAGCGTGAATAGCTGCCAGCCAGCGCGGCGTTGCCGGGGCAAGGTTAAGCGCCACGACGTATTTGTAACCCATAACGCCCATTAATGCTTCACGAGCGCGCAGCTGGGTGTCAGTGGAGTCGAAGCGCGCAAGAATAGCGCCCTCTTCCAGTGCCACAGACTTAGCAGTTATTTTTTCTTCTTGTAACGTTTTCTGGACCTGGATCAGCGTTTGCTCACTGGCGGCGACTCCGCGCGCACCAGTGATCTGAACAGCCGGATCCTCACCAAACAGGTTGGGAAGCGCATACAGCAGACCGATGACAATCACCACGATCAGCATGACGTACTTCCACAAAGGATAACGGTTTAACACGGCAATTCCCTTAGGGAAAAATTTTAATTACAGCGCCTTCATGGTGCCTTTCGGCAGGACGGCAGCTACGAAGTCACGTTTAATAACTACTTCAGTGGTGTCATTCAGCGCGATAGCAATGTAGCCGTTTTCCGCTACTTTGGTTACGCGACCAACCAGGCCACCGTTCGTCAGAACTTCATCACCTTTGGCAATGGAGTCCATCAGCTTTTTGTGTTCTTTGGTGCGCTTCTGCTGTGGACGCAGGATCATGAAATAGAAAATCAGACCGAATACCACCAGCATCAAAATCAAAGACATCGGGCTACCTTGCGCCGGTGCACCCGTTGCCGCTACCGCATCAGAAATAAAAAAGCTCATTAAATTTCCCTCATTATTAATATTAATCAACGTTCAAAGGTGGTACTTCTCGCCCCTGACGCTGGTAAAAATCAGTTACGAAGCTCTCTAATTTACCCTCTTCAATAGCCTTGCGTAAACCCGCCATCAAACGCTGGTAGTAACGAAGGTTATGAATGGTGTTGAGTCGCGCGCCTAATATTTCGTTGCAACGGTCAAGATGATGCAAGTAAGCGCGTGAATAATTGCGACAGGTGTAGCAATCACACTCAGGATCGAGTGGGCCAGTATCGCTCTTATACTTCGCATTGCGGATTTTCACCACGCCATCGGTCACGAACAAATGACCATTTCGGGCGTTGCGGGTTGGCATTACGCAGTCAAACATATCGATACCACGACGTACGCCTTCAACCAGGTCTTCTGGTTTACCAACGCCCATCAGGTAACGCGGTTTGTCTGCCGGAATTTGCGGGCATACATGCTCCAGAATGCGGTGCATATCTGCTTTCGGCTCACCCACAGCCAGACCGCCGACAGCGTAGCCATCAAAACCGATATCTACCAGACCTTTAACAGAAATATCACGTAAATCTTCGTAAACGCTGCCCTGAATGATACCAAACAGCGCATTTTTGTTTCCGAGACTGTCAAAACGCTCACGGCTACGCTTCGCCCAACGCAGAGACATCTCCATGGAGCGTTTTGCGTAATCCCAGTCAGCAGGATACGGCGTACACTCATCAAAGATCATGACGATATCCGAACCAAGATCGTACTGAATCTCCATTGATTTTTCAGGATCGAGGAAAATCGGATCGCCGTTGATCGGGTTACGGAAGTGCACGCCCTGTTCGGTGATTTTACGAATATCGCCAAGGCTGAAGACCTGGAAACCGCCGGAGTCGGTGAGGATCGGCCCCTTCCACTGCATAAAATCGTGCAGATCGCCGTGCAGTTTCATGATTTCCTGGCCCGGGCGCAGCCACAGGTGGAAGGTGTTGCCGAGGATAATTTGCGCGCCAGTGGCTTCAACTTCTTCCGGCGTCATCCCTTTTACGGTGCCGTAGGTGCCAACAGGCATAAAACAAGGCGTTTCCACTACGCCACGATCAAAGACCAGGCGGCCACGGCGTGCGCGACCGTCGGTGGTGTCCAGTTCAAATTTCATTTTTTCTCCACTACGTCAGAAAAACAGTCCAACGTTTTAAACCAGCGCCGCGGAATTACTCCCCGACGCGCTCATTAATTGCCTGCGGATTGTACGTGATAAACATCGCATCACCGTAACTAAAAAAGCGATATTTCTCTTCTACCGCTGCTTTATAGGCGTTCATGGTGTGTTGATAACCGGCAAAGGCCGAAACCAGCATAATCAGCGTCGACTCTGGCAAGTGGAAGTTCGTCACCAGCGCATCGACCACTTTGTACTGGAAGCCCGGATAGATAAAGATTTGGGTATCGTCGAAGAACGGTTCAATGAGATCGTTTTTCGCTGCCTGAGCCGCGCTTTCCAGCGAACGTACTGAAGTGGTGCCAACCGCAATCACCCGGTTACCGCGCGCTTTCGCCGCCAGTACCGCGTCTACCACATCCTGCGGTACTTCAGCGTATTCCGAGTGCATGATGTGATCTTCAATGGTGTCGACGCGCACCGGCTGGAAGGTGCCCGCACCAACGTGCAACGTCACAAACGCCATCTCCACGCCTTTGGCGCGCAATTTTTCCAGCAAAGGCTCGTCAAAATGCAGACCAGCGGTCGGGGCTGCAACCGCGCCCGGTTTTTCGCTATAAACGGTTTGATAAAGTTCGCGGTCAGCGTCTTCGTCCGGACGGTCGATATACGGCGGCAGCGGCATATGGCCGATACTGTTGAGGATATCCAGTACCGAACGATCATCATTGAATTCGACTTCAAACAGTGCGCCGTGGCGCGCGGTCATTGTTGCGTTAATACTTTCGTCATCGCCCAGCAGCAGTTCTGCGCCAGGTTTTGGCGCTTTCGAGGCGCGAATATGCGCAAGAATGCGTTTGTCGTCGAGCATCCGTTCAACCAGCACTTCAATCTTGCCGCCGCTGGCTTTACGCCCAAACAGGCGCGCCGGGATCACGCGGGTATTATTAAAAACCAGAAGATCGCCGGGGTTGAGCTCATCAAGTAAATCGGTGAAAGTACCGTGCGTCAGCGCGCCCGTCGGCCCGTCCAGCGACAGTAAACGACAGCTACTGCGTTCAGGCATGGGATAGTGGGCAATCAGGGATTCGGGCAATTCAAAGGAGAAATCGGTAACGCGCATGACACTGACTCAGACTAAAATAAGAGGCGGGTAGTCTAGTGCCGGGGCGCTCTCCCTGCAACCTTTACCCCCTTTTGGATAGAATATAATCGATGAATTTTTTAGCTCACCTGCATTTAGCCCATCTCGCGGAAAGCTCGCTTTCCGGCAATTTACTGGCTGATTTCGTACGCGGAAATCCTGAAGAAAGTTTTCCGCCCGACGTCGTGGCTGGCATTCATATGCATCGACGTATCGACGTATTAACCGACAATCTGCCGGAAGTCCGCGAAGCACGGGAATGGTTTCGTAGTGAAACTCGCCGCGTTGCGCCTATTACGCTGGATGTCATGTGGGATCACTTTCTTTCCCGCCACTGGTCGCAGCTGTCGCCGGACTTTCCGCTACAGGAATTTGTCTGTTATGCCCGCGAGCAAGTGATGACGATTTTGCCGGACTCACCGCCACGTTTTATCAATCTGAACAATTACTTGTGGTCAGAGCAGTGGCTGGTGCGCTATCGCGATATGGATTTCATCCAGAACGTGTTAAACGGCATGGCAAGCCGCCGCCCACGTCTGGATGCCCTGCGTGACTCCTGGTACGATTTAGACGCTCATTATGACGCCCTCGAAACCCGCTTCTGGCAGTTTTATCCGCGGATGATGGCGCAGGCGTCACACAAGGCGTTATAAAACGTTAGTTCATCCATACCGTAGCCGAAATGGCAGGCAAAGCCAGAATCCCGTTTGTCAGTTGCCCATGGCCTTCTTTGCGTTGCCATTGCGCGACATTAAGAAACGGTGACGCGGGGAGCACCACTTCACAGGCCTCGCCACGGTTGATTGCCACCAGTACACGTTGCTGATTCAGCACGCGGACAAATACCACTACGTTATCTTCCGCATACAGCACCTGACAGCCGCCACGACGCAGCGCCTGACTTTTCTTACGCAGCGCAATCATTCGCTGGTACAGCGCGAATAACGCCGTATCCTGCTTTTCCACCTGCCAGGGGAACGGTTTACGGCAAAACGGATCGTTTTTGCCATCCAGTCCTACTTCATCACCGTAATAAATGCACGGTACACCAGGCCAGGTGAACAGCCAGACCACCGCCAGCGGCAGGCGCGCAATATCCCGACCGAGCAGCGTTTTAAATCGCGCAGTATCGTGGCTGTCGAGCTGATTAAACATACGTAATTGTTGTTGATGAGAAAGCCCTGCGCGGTAATTATCCATCCAGGCCATACAGGTTTGGGCATCAATTTGCTGCGGATCGTAAGAGATATCGGTATTGGCAAGAAATCCCCACAACGGGAATGTGAAGCCACGATAGTTCATGGCGGCATCTTCCACATCGGCCTGTAACCATTGCCGTGCATCGCCAAAATGTTCGCCGACAATATACGCTTCCGGCTGGGTTTCTTTCGCCGCTTCGGTGATCCCAGCAACGTGCTGCATATTATTGCGCGCCCCACCCGCCTCCCCCAGCATATGCACCACATCCAGCCGCCAGCCGTCCATACTCCACGGCGCTTTCAGCCAATGGCGGACAATACTGTCTTCCCCGCGATAAATTTCATTCACCAGACTTTCCGACTGATAATCCAGCTTCGGCAAGCTGGCATAGCCAAGCCAGTCGAGCGCCGTGCCATCATCACTAAACGAGTACCAGTCGCGCCAGGGCGATTCAGGGTTGTGACAAGCTCCCCCCGTGCCACGATTGTGCCTGTCAAACCAGGCATGGGAATCGCCACTGTGGTTAAACACGCCATCCAGCACCAGCCGCATTCCCAGCTGCTGCGTATTGTGGCGTAAGCGCAGCAACGCCCCATCACCGCCAAACTGCGGATCGACATGGCGATAATCCTCGGTATCGTATTTATGTACGCTGGGAGCTTTAAACACCGGATTGAGATACAGCGCCGTCACGCCAAGCTTTTTCAGATACGGCAGTTTTTCGCTTATCCCGTCCAGATCGCCGCCATAGAACGTTGATCCGCCCGCCTGCGCCGTGACCGGTTCATCCCAGTCACGCAAGATGATCTCTTGTCCGGCTGCATGATGGTAATAGACATGATCCTGTTCAGCTTCACGAGGAAGACTACGCGCAAAACGATCAGGGAAGATCTGATAAAAAATCTGATCCGCAGCCCATTGTGGGCCGATATCCGGTACATCGACGGCAAACTGCTCCAGTCGTGCCGGCGGCATTCGGCTGAAGCCCTGCGGTGTAAACCAACGCTGGCGATCGTGCCACAGCAGTTTGAAACTGTAACGCCGCCGGGGTTGTCCGCTGGAGAGATCAATCGCCGCACGCCATGCGGTGACGCCAGGCTGCTGCTGACTGCGCTGCTTATGCATCGATACTGACATTTCTTCGTTATCGTGTTCTGTACGCAGCATAATGCGCTGCGGTGGGACTTCGCCCGTCAGCCACAGTGTAATGAGCAGTTGATCTTTGCTTTGTTTAACAAATGGGGGCACCGGCAGGTGCCATGCATTTAACATCATAATTCCCCTGTGATGAAAATCTGATCACCTTGCCATAGCCTAATGCAGGATCACTCATCATCTGAAGGATATTTGGGGGAGGAGGACGGGGGCGGATAACTTTCGGAATAGCCGGATCAGGATTTCCTCCTGAACCGGCTTACAGAACGCAAGTATTATTGGTTTTCAGCCAGCTGACGATCGTGGCGGCGTTTAAACATCCAGCCAATCAACAGCACAACAATCCACGCGAAACCGACATACAGCGAGATACGCGTATCCGGGTGATAACCAATCAACCCGATAATAAAGAGCAGGAAAATCAGCCCGCCGATGGTCGTTGCTACCCCACCCGGCACTTTAAATTTCAGCGCCTTAACTTCTTCTGGCGGCAAACGGCGACGGAAGGCAATTTGCGACAGCAGGATCATAATCCACACCCACACCGTGGCGAAGGTTGCCAGCGAAGCGATCACCAGGAAGACGTTTTCCGGCATGATGTAGTTCAGATACACCGCAAACAGCAGCGCGGTAGTCATCACCAGCACCGTAACCCACGGAATACCGCGACGCGACGTTTTGCTGAAAATTTTCGGCGCGCTGCCCTGCTCTGCCATACCGTGGAGCATACGGCCTACGCCAAATACATCACTGTTAATTGCCGACAGCGAAGCAGTCAGCACAACAAAGTTAAGAATGCTGGCGGCAAAGGTAATGCCCATATGCTGGAACGTCAGCACGAACGGGCTACCGGCAGTGCCAACCTGATTCCACGGGTAGATAGACATAATGACGAACAGCGTACCGACGTAGAACACCAGAATACGCATCGGCACGGAGTTAATCGCACGCGGTATCGATTTCTCAGGATCTTTCGCTTCACCGGCGGTAATCCCGATAATTTCGATCCCACCGTAAGCAAACATCACCATTTGCAACGACATTACCATGCCAAGCCAGCCGTTACTGAAGAAGCCGCCGTTGCTCCACAGGTTATGAATACCGGTCGGTTGCCCGCCGTTGCCAATCCCCCAGATGATGATGCCGAAACCGGCGACAATCATGATGATGATGGTGGCGACTTTAAAGAACGAGAACCAGAATTCCAGCTCACCGAAGACCTTCACGCTCATCAGGTTTACGGCGCAAATGATCAGCACCACGCTCAGTACCCAAATCCAGTGCGGCACCGTCGGGAACCAGACACCCATATAGATACCAAAAGCGGTCACATCGGCGATGGCGACAATAAGGATTTCAAAGCAGTAGGTCCATCCGGTAATGTAACCTGCCAGCGGGCCGAGGTTTTCCTGCGCATAACGCGAGAAAGAGCTGGCGGCCGGGTTATGTACCGACATTTCCCCCAGCGCACGCATAATGATATACGCCGCGATACCACCGATAATATAGGCCAACAACACGCTCGGACCGGCCATTTTGATGGCGTCTGCCGAACCGTAAAACAGCCCGGTGCCAATTGCTGAACCCAGTGCCATAAAGCGTATGTGGCGGGTACTTAGCCCACGCTTTAGCTTGTTCTTACTTTCCATCAATTCCTAACCCATCAACACAATAAAAAACCACGGGGCATCGCAGCCCCGTGGTTAAAACAAATGTTCAGTGATTTAGTGAGCGCTGGAGGTCACCTGACGACCTGCCGCGCGATCCCAGATAATGGCCAGAACCACCATCACCACTGTTGGCATTAACCACGCCAGACCTTGTTCGGCCAGCGGTAAACGCTGCGCCCAGGACGGTAAGATATCGCTGAATGCAGATGCTTTGATCCCGTCGAGAATACCAAAAAGCAGGCTGATAAACATCGGCGGAGCAATCACGCGGGACGAATTATGCCACCATGAGCGTGTAAAACTTAATACAACCAGTGCGATACACGGCGGATAAATAGCGGTCAGCACCGGTACGGAGATCTGGATCAGCTGGCTTAAGCCGAGGTTAGAAACCACCATCGAGAAGCCGCCGAGGATAAACACCAGCGTACGATAAGAGAGCGGTACGTACTGGGCAAAGAATTCTGCACAAGCACAGGTCAGGCCAACTGCCGTTACCAGGCAGGCGATGAAGATT
The DNA here is from genome assembly GCF_012584495.1 of Escherichia sp. SCLE84. Taxonomy (NCBI): domain Bacteria; kingdom Pseudomonadati; phylum Pseudomonadota; class Gammaproteobacteria; order Enterobacterales; family Enterobacteriaceae; genus Escherichia; species Escherichia sp. SCLE84. Next base: position 1,992,025 of record NZ_CP051430.1, read on the forward strand.
AACGCCGCCAGCAGGAAGCTACCGCCGCCGCCAAAGGTGTGCTGAACGTAAGCATGCAGAATAGCAGCGCCGTTTGCAGACTGATCGACCAGCGACGCGCTGTCTGAACCCAGACGGAACAGCGCCAGGTACAGCAGAGTCAGACCAACACCCGCCATCAGGCCAGCCCAGACGGTATAACGGGTCAGCAGACGCGCTTCGGTAACGCCACGAGAACGCGCCGCGTTAACAATAACGATACCAAACACCATTGCGCCCAGCGTATCCATGGTCAGATAGCCGTTAACGAAGCCGTTAGAAAACGCAGCGTTTTGATAAGCCTCAGTCGCCGTGCTGATAGAACCCGCCGGCCAAACAATCGCGGCAACAGACAGGATGACCAGCGCGATAATTTTCAGCGGCGCAAGGAAGTTGCCCACGGTATCCAGCAGCTTGCCCGGATAGAGCGAAACCAGAATAACGATAGCGAAATAGACCAGGCTGTAGATAAACAGCGGCAGCGCGGAATCACCAGTCAGCGGCGCAATCCCCACTTCAAAGGAAACGGTAGCTGTACGCGGCGTAGCGAAAAGCGGCCCCACCGCCAGGTAACAAACCGTTGCCAGCAGCACGCCAGCGACTTTACCGATTGGCGTGCTGAGGCTGTCAACACCGCCGCCAACTTTTGCCAGCGCCACTACCGTTAATACCGGCAGGCCAACGGCAGTAATGAGGAAGCCGAATGCCGCAGTCCAGACGTGTTCGCCTGCCTGCAAGCCGACCATTGGAGGGAAAATAATGTTACCTGCGCCGACGAACAACGCAAATGTCATAAAGCCCAGAGCGATGATATCGCGCGATCTTAATTGATGGGTCATAAATCATACTGCCTGTGGATGTGGTGTTGTAACGTTAAATTTTTGTGCCAATCCCTGGGGATGATACAGCGGTATATTTAAACAATTTTAGCGGGAAATACTCCCAACCAGGCGCGGCGAAGAATAGTTTTTCGATTTACCGCGTTAATGCAGTCAGTATGACAGCACCTGAAGCGCAATTTAAACGCTTATAACGTTTTAAAGCAAGGAGGGATCTAAAAACCAGAGGTATATAGCGATAAGAAATCACCAACCAGTATAAAACACTATTTCCGTGAAAAAGACATGGCTAATCATGCGAACAAAAAATCACCAACCGTTGTAAAATCTAACGCCCATATTTTGACTGCAAAGAAAATAAGCCAGCATCGGCTGGCTTATGGCAATAAAAGATGACAAAGGCGGATTAATCGCTGTTTTTGGCAATTAAACGTTCCGGGATAACAAAACTGAAACGTGTTCCTTTTCCTACTGTACTCTCAATATTCAGGCGACTTTCGTGATGATTCACAGCATGTTTCACGATCGCTAACCCTAATCCGCTACCGCCGGTTTGCCGGGAACGCGCTTTATCAACGCGATAAAAACGCTCGGTCAGGCGCGGAATATGCTCCGCTGCAATGCCCGGTCCGTTATCTTCAACGCTAAATTCGGCACCGTGCGGCACTCGCTGCCAGCGTACGGTGATATGCGTGCCTTCCGGCGTATGATTCACGGCGTTATAGACCAGGTTCGAAATCGCACTGCGTAGCTGATCTTCGTTGCCAGACACCTTGAGGCCGCTATCTATCTCAAAGGTAAATGTCTGTTTTTTCTGACTCAGAGTCTGAGCCTCACGCTCAACAACGCGCAGCATCATCGGCACATCAACCTTTTCATTGAGCAAATGCGTCGGTGCGGCTTCTATTTTCGACAGCGTCAGCAACTGCTTCACCAGCCCTTCCATCCGCTGGGTCTGCTCGCGCATGGTGTGCAACGCTTTTTCGCGTACCGCGCCTTCCAGCGGCTGCTCATCCATCATCTCCAGGTAACCCTGTAACACGGTCAATGGCGTACGTAACTCATGGCTCACGTTGGCAAAAAAGTTACGCCGCGCCCCTTCCAGTTGATGCATTTGCGTGACATCACGCGCCACCATCAGCAACTGTTTGTGGGTATAAGGCATGACGCGAATTTCCAGATGCCGCCCGGTGTTGAGCACCAGATTGAGCGGGCGAGAAAAATCACGCGTTTTCAAATATTGCGTAAACTCCGGGTAACGCAGCAGGTTAAGGATGTTCTGCCCGTTATCTTCCGGCCAGCGCAAACCAAGAATCTGTTGCGCCAGACCGTTACACCAGAAAATACCGCCCTCTTCCGTGGTCAGCACCACCGCGTCGGGCAGCGACTCCGCGCCGCTACGAAAGCGTTTAATCAGATTGCCCAGTTCACGGCGGCGTTTTTTATTTCGCAGCTGCATCTGGTGTAAGCCGTATAGTAGCGGTTCCCAGCTACCACGCCCCGGTGGCGGGGTCATACTGCGATCCACCCACAGCCACCATGAAAGGCGCAATAAATTCCAGAAATGCCAGATAAGCAGTCCTGTTACCGATGCCAGCAAAAACCAGGGCAGGTAACCAAAAAATGCACCCAGGATGAAAGCCGGGAGGCAGCAAAGTAGCAGCTCCAGCACCAGCCTTTTCCACGACAGCCGTTCCAGCACGTAAGATACTCCAGTTAAGAAATCATAAGCCCTGCTCTGCGTCCGATGAGCAAGGCGTTAAAAGCGGGTTGAAAAACGATATCCTGTACCGCGCACGGTCTGCACCATGCGATCATGCCCGCCTGGCTCCAGTGCTTTACGCAGGCGACGAATGTGGACATCGACCGTACGATCTTCCACATACACGTTGGTTCCCCAGACGTGGTTTAACAGCTGCTCGCGGCTGTATACGCGCTCAGGATGCGTCATAAAAAAGTGCAGCAGTTTAAATTCTGTCGGCCCCATCTCCAGCGGCTCTTCACCCGCCATCACCCGGTGAGATGTCGGGTCGAGACTTAGCCCCTGCATCTCGATCACCTCTTCCACCGCCATTGGCGAAATACGGCGCATTACCGCTTTGATTCGCGCCACCAGCTCCTTCGGCGAAAACGGCTTGGTGATATAGTCATCCGCCCCGGTTTCAAGGCCGCGCACGCGATCTTCTTCTTCCCCTCTGGCGGTCAACATCACCACTGGAATATCCCGGGTCATCGACTCGCGCTTGAGGTGTTTGATGAACTGGATACCGGAGCCGCCAGGTAACATCCAGTCAAGGAGAATTAAATCCGGCCAGGGTTCATTCAGTTGATTCACAGCACTGTCATAATCTTCCGCTTCGACCGGCTGAAAGCCATTTTGTTCGAGCACGAAGCAGACCATTTCGCGAATTGGAGCTTCATCTTCTACGACCAGAATACGTCTCGCCATGATTTGCCCTGTTGTAATAAATAGGTTGCGATCATTAATGCGACGTCATTATGCGTCAGATTTATGACAGATTTATGAAAAGCTCGTCGCACATATCTTCAGGTTATTGATTTCCGTGGCGCAGAAAAAAGCAAATGGCACATCTGTTTGGGTATAATCGCGCCCATGCTTTTTCGCCAGGGAACCGTTATGCGCATCCTTCACACCTCAGACTGGCATCTCGGCCAGAACTTCTACAGTAAAAGCCGCGAAGCTGAACATCAGGCTTTTCTTGACTGGCTGCTGGAGACAGCACAAACCCATCAGGTGGATGCGATTATTGTTGCCGGTGATGTTTTCGATACCGGCTCGCCGCCCAGTTACGCCCGCACGTTATACAACCGTTTTGTTGTCAATTTACAGCAAACTGGCTGTCATCTGGTGGTACTGGCAGGAAACCATGACTCGGTCGCCACGCTGAATGAATCGCGCGATATCATGGCGTTCCTCAATACTACCGTGGTCGCCAGCGCCGGACATGCGCCGCAAATCTTGCCTCGTCGCGACGGGACGCCAGGCGCAGTGCTGTGCCCCATTCCGTTTTTACGTCCGCGTGACATTATTACCAGCCAGGCGGGGCTTAACGGTATTGAAAAACAGCAGCATTTACTGGCAGCGATTACCGATTATTACCAACAACACTATGCCGATGCCTGCAAACTGCGCGGCGATCAGCCTCTGCCCATCATCGCCACGGGACATTTAACGACCGTGGGGGCCAGTAAAAGTGACGCCGTGCGTGACATTTATATTGGCACGCTGGACGCGTTTCCGGCACAAAACTTTCCACCAGCCGACTACATCGCGCTCGGGCATATTCACCGCGCACAGATTATTGGCGGCATGGAACATGTTCGCTATTGCGGCTCCCCCATTCCACTGAGTTTTGATGAATGCGGTAAGAGTAAATATGTCCATCTGGTGACATTTTCAAACGGCAAATTAGAGAGCGTGGAAAACCTGAACGTACCGGTAACGCAACCCATGGCAGTGCTGAAAGGCGATCTGGCGTCGATTACCGCACAGCTGGAACAGTGGCGCGATGTATCGCAGGAGCCACCTGTCTGGCTGGATATCGAAATCACTACTGATGAGTATCTGCATGATATTCAGCGCAAAATCCAGGCATTAACCGAATCATTGCCTGTCGAAGTATTGCTGGTACGCCGGAGTCGTGAACAGCGCGAGCGTGTGTTAGCCAGCCAACAGCGTGAAACCCTCAGCGAACTCAGCGTCGAAGAGGTGTTCAATCGCCGTCTGGCACTGGAAGAACTGGATGAATCGCAGCAGCAACGTCTGCAGCATCTTTTCACCACGACGTTGCATACCCTCGCCGGAGAACACGAAGCATGAAAATTCTCAGCCTGCGCCTGAAAAACCTGAACTCATTAAAAGGCGAATGGAAGATTGATTTCACCCGCGAGCCGTTCGCCAGCAACGGGCTGTTTGCTATTACCGGCCCAACAGGTGCGGGGAAAACCACCCTGCTGGACGCCATTTGTCTGGCGCTGTATCACGAAACTCCGCGTCTCTCTAACGTTTCACAATCGCAAAATGATCTCATGACCCGCGATACCGCCGAATGTCTGGCGGAGGTGGAGTTTGAAGTGAAAGGTGAAGCGTACCGTGCATTCTGGAGCCAGAATCGGGCGCGTAACCAACCCGACGGTAATTTGCAGGTGCCACGCGTAGAGCTGGCGCGCTGCGCCGACGGCAAAATTCTCGCCGACAAAGTGAAAGATAAGCTGGAACTGACAGCGACGTTAACCGGGCTGGATTACGGGCGCTTCACCCGTTCGATGCTGCTTTCGCAGGGGCAATTTGCTGCCTTCCTGAATGCCAAACCCAAAGAACGCGCGGAATTGCTCGAGGAGTTAACCGGCACTGAAATCTACGGGCAAATCTCGGCGATGGTTTTTGAGCAGCACAAATCGGCCCGCACAGAGCTGGAGAAGCTGCAAGCGCAGGCCAGCGGCGTCGCGTTGCTCACGCCGGAACAAGTGCAATCGCTGACAGCGAGTTTGCAGGTACTTACTGACGAAGAAAAACAGTTACTTACCGCGCAGCAGCAAGAACAACAATCACTAAACTGGTTAACGCGTCTGGACGAATTGCAGCAAGAAGCCAGCCGCCGTCAGCAGGCCTTGCAACAGGCGTTAGCCGAAGAAGAAAAAGCGCAACCTCAACTGGCGGCGCTCAGTCTGGCACAACCGGCACGAAATCTTCGTCCGCACTGGGAACGCATCGCAGAACACAGCGCGGCGCTGGCGCATACTCGCCAGCAGATTGAAGAAGTAAATACTCGCTTACAGAGCACAATGGCGCTTCGCGCGAGCATTCGCCACCACGCGGCGAATCAGTCAGCAGAATTACAGCAGCAGCAACAAAGCCTGAATACCTGGTTACAGGAACACGACCGCTTCCGTCAGTGGAACAACGAACTGGCGGGTTGGCGTGCGCAGTTCTCCCAACAAACCAGCGATCGCGAGCATCTGCGGCAATGGCAGCAACAGTTAACCCATGCTGAGCAAAAACTTAATACGCTTGCGGCGATCACGTTGACGTTAACCGCCGATGAAGTTGCTAGCGCCCTGGCGCAACATGCCGAGCAACGCCCACTGCGTCAGCGCCTGGTCGCGCTGCATGGGCAGATTGTTCCCCAACAAAAACGTCTGGCGCAGTTACAGGTCGCTATCCAGAATGTCACGCAAGAACAGACGCAACGTAACGCCGCACTTAACGAAATGCGCCAGCGTTATAAAGAAAAGACGCAGCAACTTGCCGATGTGAAAACCATTTGCGAGCAGGAAGCGCGCATCAAAACGCTGGAAGCTCAACGTGCACAGTTACAGGCGGGTCAGCCTTGTCCACTTTGTGGTTCCACCAGCCACCCGGCGGTCGAGGCGTATCAGGCGCTGGAGCCTGGCGTTAATCAGTCTCGATTACTGGCGCTGGAAAACGAAGTTAAAAAGCTCGGCGAAGAAGGTGCGGCGCTGCGCGGGCAACTGGATGCATTAACGAAGCAGCTTCAGCGCGATGAAAACGAAGCGCAAAGCCTCCGACAAGATGAGCAAGCACTTACTCAACAATGGCAAGCCGTCACGGCCAGCCTCAATATCACCTTGCAGCCACAGGACGATATTCAACCGTGGCTTGATGCACAAGATGAGCACGAACGCCAGCTGCGGTTACTCAGCCAACGACATGAATTACAAGGGCAGATTGCCGCGCATAATCAGCAAATTATCCAGTATCAACAGCAAATTGAACAACGCCAGCAGCAGCTCTTAACGGCATTGGCGGGTTATGCACTGACATTGCCACAGGAAGATGAAGAAGAGAGCTGGTTGGCGACACGTCAGCAAGAAGCGCAGAGCTGGCAGCAACGCCAGAACGAATTAACCGCGCTGCAAAACCGTATTCAGCAGCTGACGCCGATTCTGGAAACGTTGCCGCAAAGTGATGATCTCCCGCACAGCGAAGAAACTGTGGCGCTGGATAACTGGCGGCAGGTTCATGAACAATGTCTCGCATTACACAGCCAGCAGCAGACATTACAGCAACAGGATGTTCTGGCGGCGCAAAGTCTGCAAAAAGCCCAGGCGCAGTTTGACACCGCGCTACAGGCCAGCGTCTTTGACGATCAGCAGGCGTTCCTTGCGGCGCTAATGGATGAACAAACACTAACGCAGCTGGAACAGCTCAAGCAGAATCTGGAAAACCAGCGCCGTCAGGCGCAAACGCTGGTCACTCAGACAGCAGAAACGCTGGCACAGCATCAACAACACCGACCTGACGGGTTGGCTCTCACTGTGACGGTGGAGCAGATTCAGCAAGAGTTAGCGCAAACTCACCAAAAGTTGCGTGAAAACACCACGAGTCAAGGCGAGATTCGCCAGCAGCTGAAGCAGGATGCAGATAACCGTCAGCAACAACAAACCTTAATGCAGCAAATTGCTCAAATGACGCAGCAGGTTGAGGACTGGGGATACCTGAATTCGCTAATAGGTTCCAAAGAGGGCGATAAATTCCGCAAGTTTGCCCAGGGGCTGACGCTGGATAATTTAGTCCATCTCGCTAATCAGCAACTTACCCGGCTGCACGGGCGCTATCTGTTACAGCGCAAAGCCAGCGAGGCGCTGGAAGTCGAGGTTGTTGATACCTGGCAGGCAGATGCGGTACGCGATACCCGTACCCTTTCCGGCGGCGAAAGTTTCCTCGTTAGTCTGGCGCTGGCGCTGGCGCTTTCGGATCTGGTCAGCCATAAAACACGTATTGACTCGCTGTTCCTTGATGAAGGTTTTGGCACGCTGGATAGCGAAACGCTGGATACCGCCCTTGATGCGCTGGATGCCCTGAACGCCAGTGGCAAAACCATCGGTGTGATTAGCCACGTAGAAGCGATGAAAGAGCGTATTCCGGTGCAGATCAAAGTGAAAAAGATCAACGGCCTGGGCTACAGCAAACTGGAAAGTACGTTTGCAGTGAAATAACTATTCAGCAGGATAATGAATACAGAGGGGCGAATTATCTCTTGGCCTTGCTGGTCGTTATCCTGCAAGCTATCACTTTATTGGCTACGGTGATTGGTAGCCGTTCTGGTGGTTGTGATGGTGGTATGAAAAAAGTCATTTTATCTTTGGCTCTGGGCACGTTTGGTTTGGGGATGGCCGAATTTGGCATTATGGGCGTGCTCACGGAGCTGGCGCATAACGTAGGAATTTCGATTCCTGCTGCCGGGCATATGATCTCGTATTATGCACTGGGGGTGGTGGTCGGTGCGCCAATCATCGCACTCTTTTCCAGCCGCTACTCACTCAAACATATCTTGTTGTTTCTGGTGGCGTTGTGCGTCATTGGCAACGCCATGTTCACGCTCTCTTCGTCTTACCTGATGCTTGCCATTGGTCGCCTGGTTTCCGGCTTTCCGCATGGCGCATTTTTTGGCGTCGGCGCGATCGTGTTATCAAAAATTATCAAACCCGGAAAAGTCACCGCCGCCGTGGCGGGGATGGTTTCCGGGATGACAGTCGCCAATTTGCTGGGCATTCCGCTGGGAACGTATTTAAGTCAGGAATTTAGCTGGCGTTACACCTTTTTATTGATCGCTGTTTTTAATATTGCGGTGATGGCATCGGTCTATTTTTGGGTGCCGGATATTCGCGACGAGGCGAAAGGAAAGCTGCGCGAACAATTTCACTTTTTACGCAGCCCGGCCCCGTGGTTAATTTTCGCCGCCACGATGTTTGGCAACGCAGGTGTGTTTGCCTGGTTCAGCTACGTAAAGCCATACATGATGTTTATTTCCGGTTTTTCGGAAACGGCGATGACCTTTATTATGATGTTAGTTGGGCTAGGGATGGTGTTGGGAAATATGCTAAGTGGCAGGATTTCAGGACGTTATTCACCACTGCGCATTGCAGCAGTGACTGACTTTATAATTGTACTGGCACTGCTGATGCTCTTTTTCTGCGGCGGCATGAAAACAACGTCGCTTATTTTTGCTTTTATTTGTTGCGCGGGATTATTTGCCCTTTCAGCACCTCTGCAAATATTATTACTACAAAATGCCAAAGGCGGAGAGTTATTAGGTGCCGCAGGTGGGCAAATAGCGTTTAACCTTGGTAGCGCCGTCGGCGCATATTGCGGTGGTATGATGCTGACGCTGGGGCTGGCATATAATTACGTGGCGCTGCCTGCCGCCCTGCTTTCGTTTGCTGCGATGTCGTCATTGCTGCTGTATGGTCGCTATAAGCGCCAGCAAGCGGCGGATAGTCCGGTGCTGGCGAAACCACTGGGGTAGATTGCAGTCACGTTGCGCGTTGCTTATTGCCGGATGCGGCGTGAACGCCTTATCCGCCCTACGCGGTTCCGGCACATTTTGTAGGCCTGATAAGACGCGGCAAGCGTCGCATCAGGCATGATGCGCCAATTGCCTACGTTTTTTACTCTTGTGGCCATAACCACGCAGCGCCGCGTACGCCGCTGGAATCACCGTGCTTCGCCTTACGCACCGGCGTTTCACATTCGCCGCCGAAGACAAATTGTTTAATCAACTGCCCAACCGTTTGATATAAACGGTCTACATTGCTCATCCCCCCCCCCAGGACAATCACATCCGGATCGAGAATATTCACGACATGTGCCAGCGATTTTGCCAGCCGCAGCTCGTAGCGACGCAATGCCAGTTCCGCTACCGGATCGCTTTCTTCAACCAGGCGGATAATTTCACTGCCTTTCAGCGCATGTCCGCTCAAACGACGATAATCCGTCGCGAATCCCGTGCCCGAAATAAAGGTTTCAATACAACCTTGTTTACCGCAATAACAAGGGACTTCCTCGCGATAACGCAGTTCGTCTTCGTCCATCCACGGTAGCGGATTGTGTCCCCACTCACCTGCCGTGCCATTGCCGCCGATATGCGCCCGCCCATTGAATGCCACGCCCGCGCCGCATCCCGTGCCGATAATCACGGCAAATACTGTCTGCGCTCCCGCTGCCGCGCCATCTACTGCTTCTGAAACCGCCAGACAGTTGGCGTCATTTGCCAGCCGCACTTCCCGCTGCAACCTCGCGCTTAAGTCTTTATCGAATGGCTGACCGTTGAGCCAGGTTGAATTGGCATTCTTAACCACACCGGTGTAAGGCGAAATTGAGCCAGGAATGCCCATACCTACCGTTCCGCGCTGCCCTGTCGCCTGCTCCGCCATATCAACCAACGTGGCGATCGTTTCAATAGTCTGCCGGTAATCATCACGCGGCGTGGGCAGACGATGGCGGTACAACTGCTCCCCTGCATCGCCCAGTGCAATCACTTCAGTTTTGGTGCCGCCTAAATCGATACCTATACGCACGGTACTCTCCTTATTTTTTTCAATATCAATAGCGTAGAGACGGACAACCGGATTGGCAATGCAAGGCCGCCGACAATTCGTTATCATGCCCGCTAAATTTAACGACAAGGCCGTGGAAATTATCATGCTGTGGTTCAAAAATTTAATGGTTTACCGTCTTAGCCGCGAGATTTCGCTGCGTGCAGAAGAGATGGAAAAACAGCTAGCCTCGATGGCATTTACCCCATGCGGCAGCCAGGACATGGCGAAGATGGGCTGGGTTCCTCCGATGGGATCGCACAGCGATGCGTTAACGCACGTTGCCAATGGTCAAATTGTTATCTGCGCGCGCAAAGAAGAAAAAATCCTCCCGTCTCCGGTGATTAAACAGGCGCTGGAAGCGAAAATCGCCAAACTGGAAGCGGAACAGGCGCGTAAGCTGAAGAAAACCGAAAAAGATTCGCTGAAAGACGAAGTGCTGCACTCTCTGCTGCCGCGTGCTTTCAGCCGTTTTAGCCAGACAATGATGTGGATCGACACGGTTAACGGTTTGATTATGGTGGACTGCGCCAGTGCCAAAAAAGCGGAAGATACGCTGGCATTACTGCGTAAAAGCCTGGGGTCGTTACCGGTTGTACCATTGAGCATGGAAAACCCGATTGAACTGACGCTGACCGAATGGGTTCGCTCCGGTAGTGCGGCACAGGGCTTCCAGCTGCTTGATGAAGCCGAGCTGAAATCGTTGCTGGAAGATGGCGGCGTGATCCGCGCGAAGAAACAAGATCTGACCAGCGAAGAGATCACCAATCACATTGAAGCCGGAAAAGTGGTGACTAAACTGGCGCTCGACTGGCAGCAGCGCATTCAGTTTGTGATGTGCGACGATGGTTCGCTTAAGCGTCTGAAGTTCTGCGACGAGCTGCGCGATCAAAACGAAGATATCGACCGTGAAGATTTCGCCCAGCGTTTTGATGCCGATTTCATCCTGATGACTGGTGAACTGGCAGCGTTAATTCAAAACCTGATTGAAGGATTAGGTGGCGAAGCACAACGTTAATTGCTGATTTTCCTTTAATGCCGGATGCGACGCCTGCCGCGTCTTATCCGGCGTACGAAGCCACACCAGGCATATAATTATTCGCTACGGCGGGCAATAATTTTTAGCGCAGCAATATTATGCGTTTTATGCTGTAACTTGCTCCATGGACGTTGTGTCATTGTTTTTCCTCAAGCCAGTGACGCGCTTCACTGCGAATTTTCCGCATTGCCCCGGTTTTCACTAAATCCCGTAACAGCGAAAGATCGGGTTGTTCGACAAATAAGAGTAATGATGGATCCTCTTTTAACCACGTCGTTTTCACATCGGCAGCGAGCTGTGGATTATTCATAGCTAGCGACCGATGCCGAGACTCGGTCAATGTCGTTAACAACGACGCCGGGGTATGTGCGTTGCGTAATGCCGTTTGGCGCAAATGATCATTGCGACTTTGCAGCAATGCACGCCACCATTCATCATCTGATTTATCTTTTATCGTAGCCAGTTCCGCAACAATATCTGGAGATCTTCACTGATATTTATATCAACCTTGATGAATTATGAATATATCGGAAATTGAAAAAATCGCAGCAAAGGAAATATTATTATGGGTTAAAGAGAGGATATTTCAGAAAAATGCCCTCCCGTTCAAGGGGAAGGCGAGGAATTACAGATAGCGGCACAGATAAGAGGTGGGTTCGGCAACTTGCAGATGAAACTCACTGTGACCGGGAACATTAAACACCGAACCGGCTTCATACACCTGCCAGTCGGTCGCGTCAGGCAGTAACACATTCAGCGCGCCACTGATTACCGTCATCTCTTCCGGCTCAGCGGTGCTGAAGGTGTATTCGCCTTCAACCATAACACCCACGCTGGCGCGACCAGTGCTGCTGCTGGAAAAGCCGATTGATTTCACTTTGCCGGAAAAGTACTCATTACTTTGAAGCATAAACTGGCCCTGTCTGGTAGTTGAACATCTACTTCACTATAGGGGCCAGAGGCGCTGGCTGTCACGCAAAATTACACCAGTAATTCCGCAGCCAGCCGTGCAATCAATACGTTAGACAGCAAGACAGGAACATCGAGCTGTTTTTGCAGTAAATCGCGATGACGTTGGTGAAATCCTAAACAATCCAGCATGATGACATCAGCCCCTTTTGCCAGTAATTCTTTCCCGGCATCAATGATTTTTTGTTCTGAATCATGAATGGGGTTGCCCAATGAAAATACCGGCGATTTCTGCAAAATTTGCCATTTTTGCGCCTGAACGGTCAGCATCTCCTCAACCGGAACGATAACCCCCACCTGATGATCTTCAACAATAGAGGAAACCAGTGGAGGCAATATTCGCGACGGCTCAAGAAAGATCGTATTACGCGCAGTCATACTACTAATGTTTGCTGTACTCATTAATAAAATGACGTCATAACCCTGATTATCGAGCACTTCAACCACACCTTGCAGGTCTCGCTCCACTTTACGACGCGAAACATGGGCCAGCTGGTTGTCATTTAATAATGTGAGAATGGTGTCTTCGCCTGCTTCTGGCGCGTACTCCGCCATCACTTCTTCACGACTTAACTTCCCCAGCAAGCTATGATGGGAAATATTATCTTCGTCAATGTATTCCGTCAGGAGCGGCAAAACCTCCTGCATAGGTACAATGCCGATGGTCAGGATCGCCAACGACGCACTCATTGTTCATCCACCTTACTTTTCTTTCGTCGTTAATTACCGGGCAAGTGTGAAGCACCACTGCTGACACTTACTTGTGCTACAAATGACAAAAAGCGTAGCAGCAGACGTGCACGGCATAATGTAAAGATTCCAAATGATTCCAGTAATGGATTGTTATTGTTTAATATTCTAATTATTAGAAAAACATGAATTATGAAAAATGTGACGCAGATCCCTTGTAGTGGCACTCAGAATCCCTTCCGAGCAGTCTGATGCGGTCACTCTTTGTCAGGGTCCTCATAGCGTTTTTTCGCATCCATCGCTTCCTGAGCCGTCGGATGTTCACTGATCAACGAGTCTGGTTTAGGATGATCGGCTCTGAGTTGGTACCAGGTTACCGTCTGTCCTGGCTTTCCTTTTTCAATCGTCACTATATATGCTTCACGAGGATAAGGCGGTTTCGTTGGCATCGTTCTTCCTTATTTCACGGGATGAACGTTAAGTATAGGCGCTCTAAAATCAACAATTGATCGTCTGTGCCAGGGCGCTACGAATTTCAGAAATCACCTGGCTGGGTTCGTTTGTTGCGTCGATGATAATATGCGCAACTTCGCGATATAGCGCATCGCGTTCTTCCAGCACTTCCTGAACTTCTTCGCTCAGCGGTTTTCCCGTTAAGGTTGGCCGTAAATCTTCTTCCGGTGCAGCTTGCAGTCGGTTAACCAGGACTGATACTGGCGCACACAAATAAACCACGATCCCGTTATTTTGCATGAAGTGACGATTAAATTCCGTCAGAATAATGCCGCCGCCTGTAGCGATAACGGTGGATGGCGCAGTTACCGCTTCCAGCGCCGCCGTTTCTCTGGCGCGAAATCCCGCCCACTCTTCCCTTTCGACGATCTCCGCGACCGTCATATTGAGCTGTGATTGCAACCACTGATCGGTATCGACAAACCGACGGTTAAGCGAATCGGCAAGGGCCATTCCGACCGTTGTTTTACCACAGCCCCGAGGCCCGATCAGAAAAAGAGGTTGTGTCATCGTGGGTTTTCCCCAATAGGTCGCAATGCGGCGAAAGCCGGTGTCATGAGAATAGCGATCATACCATCAAACTAGTACAATTTCGATTGTAAAGAAAAAATTCCACTTAAAGTGAAAATATCAATACATCCCTTACTATACCAATAAATATTCAAGAATGAAGTGTAAATAATAAATTACATTTAGCCACGACTACGTTGCACTTCCAGCCACCACTTCTCCAGCTCCGCGGCAAAGGCCTGGCGGTCACGTTGTGAAAGGCTATCTGGTCCGCCGGTCTGGATCCCACTGGCACGTAAGGTATCCATAAAATCGCGCATCGTCAGGCGCTCACGAATGGTCGCTGGCGTGTAACGTTCGCCGCGCGGATTAAGCGCCGCTGCGCCTTTCTCGATGGCTTCAGCAGCCAAAGGTATATCTGCGGTGATCACCAAATCGCCCGCTTCACACTGCCGGACAATTTCGTTATCGGCAACGTCGAAACCTGCCGCGACGCGCAGCGTACGAATAAATCGCGATGGCGGCACGCGTAAACTCTGGTTTGCTACCAGTACCAGCGGCATCTGCATACGTTCCGCCGCGCGATACAAAATCTCTTTAATTACATTGGGACACGCGTCGGCATCCACCCAAATTGTCATAAAGTCATCCTTTGTTGGGTAATCCTCTATTGTGTCGCGCTTTTGCCTTCCGGCATAGTTCTGTTTATGCTTCTGCCAGCGATTATCAAAACAATGAATTTCACGGCAGGAGTGAGGCAATGGAAAAGAAAATCGGTTTTATTGGCTGCGGCAATATGGGAAAAGCCATTCTCGGCGGTCTGATTGCCAGCGGTCAGGTGCTTCCAGGGCAAATCTGGGTATACACCCCCTCCCCGGATAAAGTCGCCGCCCTGCATGACCAGTTCGGCATCAACGCCGCAGAATCGGCGCAAGAAGTGGCGCAAATCGCCGACATCATTTTTGCCGCCGTTAAACCTGGCATCATGATTAAAGTGCTTAGCGAAATCACCTCCAGCCTGAATAAAGACTCTCTGGTCGTTTCTATTGCTGCAGGTGTCACGCTCGACCAGCTTGCCCGCGCGCTGGGCCATGACCGGAAAATTATTCGCGCCATGCCGAACACTCCCGCGCTGGTTAATGCCGGGATGACCTCCGTAACGCCAAACGCGCTGGTAACCCCAGAAGATACCGCTGATGTGCTGAATATTTTCCGCTGCTTTGGCGAAGCGGAAGTAATTGCTGAGCCGATGATCCACCCGGTGGTCGGTGTGAGCGGTTCTTCGCCAGCCTACGTATTTATGTTTATCGAAGCGATGGCCGACGCCGCCGTGCTGGGCGGGATGCCACGCGCCCAGGCGTATAAATTTGCCGCTCAGGCGGTAATGGGTTCCGCAAAAATGGTGCTGGAAACGGGAGAACATCCGGGGGCACTGAAAGATATGGTCTGCTCACCGGGAGGCACCACCATTGAAGCGGTACGCGTACTGGAAGAGAAAGGCTTCCGTGCCGCAGTGATCGAAGCGATGACGAAGTGTATGGAAAAATCAGAAAAACTCAGCAAATCCTGATGACTTTCGCCGGACGTCAGGCCGCCACTTCGGTGCGGTTACGTCCGGCTTTCTTTGCTTTGTAAAGCGCCAAATCTGCCGATTTCAACCACTCACGATAGTGACTCATTTGTGGGTTCAGCGGCGCAACCCCCACACTAATCCGTAAAGTTACCTGTGGCGTATTCGGCAAGCGTAACGTGTTTAGCCCTTCACGCACCCGTAACATGGCGGTAATGGCGCTCTCAGCTGGCGTACCGGACATGATTACTGCAAACTCATCGCCGCCAAACCGACCAATCACATCGCTACCGCGCAGGGTAATTTGTAACTGTCGGGTAAGCGCCACAATCGCTTCATCGCCCACATCATGACCCCAGGTATCGTTGATGCTCTTGAAATGGTCGATATCGATAATCAGTAACGTTGCATCGCGATTATGCCGCCGACAGTTATCAAATTCATTGCGTAACATAGTTTCCCAATGACGTCGGTTATACACGCCCGTCATGCCGTCGCGGGTACTCATGACCTGCAACCTGCGTTTATGTTCCGCCAGTTTGGTTGCCGTCTGGTAGCTGACCCAGCCAAACAGCAGAGGATAAACGACAATAATGGGAAGGGAGAGCCACCATTCCAGCGGCGCACTATTGAACGACACGGTAATGCCCGTAAGCTCGAGGGTGACAAGGCAGGAAACCACCATCAACACCAGACCCGCGACAAACAGACGGGGGCCGCCTGCCCCCATCAAATTCAGACACATAATCATCAACATAGCGGTGGAAGGCAGCACGTTTACGCCCATTACGCCTACCCACATTCCCGCTAATACTGCATCGGTTTTTAAGTTGTAAATTTCCCGGCTAAGCGGATCGACGGCCCTGCTCGCTATCTGCCAGGCTAAATGCGGCCAGACGAACGCCCAGCCGACCAACACCAGCCACCACCAGCCCGGCGGCGGGTGCGAAACCAGCGTTGAAGCAATCGGTAAGAACATGCCAGCCAGGCCAACCGCACGGGGTAGTCTGACGCGACGGGCGAAGCGCAGCCCGGACCGCTGATGTTCGTTTTGAGGAGTTAAAGGAGGTTCCTCCCCATGCGCCGCCGCTTTTTTGAAAAAGTTTTCATCATTCATTATTTTTGGGAACATTCAGAAACAATTTTCCCAAATTATAGAGACGGGGCTAAAGGCAGAAGTATGAAATTTCGGGTGAGCCACTTTCGTAGCTCACCCGTTAGCACTATCAGGTATCAGGCGGCTTTCTTGAGGCAGGCACTCATAAACTTATTACGATCATCACCTTTCAGAGATTGTTGCGTTGCTTGATTATTACATTCGCGCATCTTTTGCTGCTGTGGCGTCAAACTTTTTTCACCAGGCGCAGACTTGCTGTTCTTCAGGCAATCACTCATGTAGGTCTTACGAGCATCCCCTTTCAACGCCTGCGCCGTCGCCTGCTGATTACAGGATGTCATACGCTGTTGTTGTGGGGTTAAGGTTCTCTCGGCAGCGCCGACGGTGGTTAAAAAAACCAGACCAAAAAGCAAGGTAACCAGTAATGTTATTTTCATAGCACCATCCCTCTTCATGTTTTAACCATGAGCGTATGCGCCCGTGATCTGCCATTAAGTCTGGTTGCTAACAGCAAAAAAACCACCCGGCAGCGAAAATTCACTGCCGGGCGCGGTTTTATTTCAGCCCCAGGGCGGCTTTCATGGTGTAGAAGAGATCGGTCTGGTCGGTCAGTCCAACAACATTGGCGGCATGCGGGCCATACGCCGCAATACGCAACTGACTGCCGGTATGTTCTTGTGAATCCTCTTCGGAGTTCCCGTAGCTCATCACCATCACTGCGCCATCTTTGGTATTTAGCGCCTGGGTGAGGCCCGGAGCTTTGGTATCCGGCGCGACAATCTGGCTGGCGTGGGCGTGATCAGCGGTGACTATGACCAGCGTATTGCCATCCTTTTTAGCGAATTCCAGCGCCCGTTGTACGGCTTCATCGAGATCGACCGTCTCGCCAATTTGCCCACAAGGATTCGCAGCGTGATCCTGTTTATCGATTGACGCACCTTCAACTTGCAGGAAAAATCCTTTCTCATTTTTACTCAACAATTCAATGGCTTTGTCGGTCATCTGCGCCAGGGTTGGTACACTGTCATTACGTTGCGGATTAGGCGTACAGGTGACTGCGGGCTTATCGATATTGCCGTGGTACGTTGCTTTCGGTCCTAGCCAGCGCACTGGCATATTGCCGTCAGCAAACAGTCCAAGCAGAGGTTTTTGCTGATTCGCTTCCGTCACCGAATTCAGTGAGGCAGCATCGCTGACCAACTGATAACCACGCGCCTGTGCCTGTTCACGCAGCGTTTTTCCCTGCCATTCACCGGCGGTTGCCGTTTCAGCAAAGGTTTTTGCGCCACCGCCAAGCGTAACGTCGGCACGAGCGTTAAGCAGCTGTTCGGTAATCGATCCTTTTCCGCCTTTTTCCAGAGCGTTACCCGGACATTTTTCACTGGTCGCGCTCGGACCGTAGCATTTGCGCGAAGTCACATGTGCCACCAGCGCAGCGGGCGTGGCATCCTGCAACTCTGCGGTAGAAACGTTACCGGTCGCCAGACCTGCGGCTTTTGCCATTTCCAGAATCGTTGGGTGATCTTTTTCGTGAATATCGACGCCCAGCGCGCCGTTATAGGTTTTGACACCGGTTGACCAGGCGGTTGCTGATGCAGCCGAATCGGTGACGTAGTCCGGTTTGCCGGTTTTTTTATTCAGCGCATAGTGAGTGTATTGCCCGGTAAGCGGTAAGGCATCGATACCTTTAAAAAAGCCGCCCGCACCTTCGGCATAATTACGTGCGGCTGTAATTTCCGAATCCCCCATCCCATCGCCAATCAGCAAAATAATATTTTTTGCAGGTTTATCGCTAAGAGAATCACGCAGAGCGGCAGTCTGATCACCCGTTAAACGGCGAGCACCGCCGGGTGCAGTAATATCGCCCTGAGCAGCCCGGTTTTCCAGAACAGGCATTTCTGGTGTCCGGGCTTTTGTCACAGGGGTAAACAGTAACGATAAGAGTGCCAGTGCAATAGTGCTTTGTTTCACTTTATTTTCTCCATGTACAAATACATTAAAAAATAAAAACAAAGCGACTATAAGTCTCGGCCGTGACAACTTTATGACAGCTGTTGAAAAGATTAACTTTTTACTGACGAGGATGCTTCAATAACTTCTTTACGTAATCGCGCAGCAGCTCCGTATCGTCGTCAGGAATGCTGGCATCGGGCTTTACCTCGTACAGCGCCCCCTCTACCTGATCAATCAACCGCTGTTGGTCATTTTGCGCCATATTGCGAAGCATTGCAGTGACGATAATCTCCAAAGCTTCTACCTGCGCACACAGTTCTTTCGACTCTTCTTCTTTTTGGGCAAGCTTAAATAACAACTCAGCAATGAGATTTTTCATGTCTGTATTTCCTTATCCAAAGTATGGAGAAGTTAACATTATGTTTCACAACTTCATAGTGTCTGGAAGTATTATTTTTATGACAAAGGAAATACTTTGCGCAAATATTTTTTGTTTGATTACCAGCGAAACGTTTCTCTTATTTAAATAATTACCCACACAAAATATAGGCTTTTAATTATCAACCTTTATTATAAATAAAAGTTATGAAATATATTCTCTTCGTTAACTTATAATTAAGAGAAAAAAACTCACCGCATGGCCATTTAAGCCAGGAATAAATTAGCTTCCCGTTCATCATTTTTGTGATCTTGCGCACATCTTTGAGATAACGCACTTTCTTCACCAGTACGTTGCACGCTTCGTCAGCAGAAGATTGCAACAATCTTTCAGAAGGCCGCGAATCCCCCGTTTTGTCGTGGTAATGTATGCACTTTGTGTTAGACGGGATAGGTTTTTAAGATGGAAAAACTGCGGGTAGGAATCGTTTTTGGTGGTAAATCAGCGGAACATGAAGTGTCTCTGCAATCGGCAAAAAACATTGTCGATGCCATTGATAAAAGTCGCTTCGACGTTGTGCTGCTGGGCATTGATAAACAAGGGCAATGGCACGTCAGCGATGCCAGCAATTATCTGCTAAATGCAGACGATCCTGCCCATATTGCGTTACGCCCTTCGGCGACCAGCCTTGCGCAGGTGCCAGGTAAACATGAGCATCAGCTTATCGACGCGCAAAACGGTCAGCCGTTGCTGACGGTGGATGTCATTTTCCCGATTGTCCACGGTACGCTGGGCGAAGATGGTTCCTTGCAGGGAATGCTGCGGGTCGCCAATTTACCGTTTGTAGGTTCTGATGTTCTGGCTTCAGCAGCCTGTATGGATAAAGATGTCACCAAACGTCTGCTACGCGATGCCGGGCTGAACATTGCGCCATTTATTACTCTGACGCGCGCTAATCGTCACAACATCAGTTTTGCCGAAGTGGAGTCTAAACTGGGGTTACCACTGTTTGTAAAACCGGCTAATCAGGGCTCTTCTGTTGGTGTCAGCAAAGTAACCAGTGAAGAACAGTACGCAATTGCCGTCGATCTGGCGTTCGAGTTCGATCATAAAGTGATCGTTGAGCAAGGGATCAAAGGTCGTGAGATCGAATGCGCAGTTCTGGGCAACGACAATCCGCAAGCCAGCACCTGTGGCGAGATCGTACTCACCAGCGATTTCTATGCCTACGACACCAAGTACATTGACGAAGATGGCGCGAAAGTGGTAGTTCCGGCAGCCATTGCACCAGAGATCAACGATAAGATCCGGGCGATTGCCGTTCAGGCTTATCAGACGTTGGGATGCGCAGGCATGGCGCGTGTAGACATGTTTTTAACCCCAGAGAACGAAGTGGTGATCAACGAGATCAACACACTGCCTGGCTTCACCAACATCAGTATGTATCCGAAGCTGTGGCAAGCCAGCGGTCTGGGTTACACCGATCTGATCACACGTTTGATTGAGCTGGCGCTGGAGCGTCACGCTGCGGATAACGCATTGAAAACCACAATGTAATATTTTAACGCCCGATAATATTCTTATTGGGCGTTTTCAGTTTCTTCATCGCGACGACGAATAATCAACCCCGCCAGCCAGAAACTAATCACCCACGTCACCAGACCGACGGCATAGGTCTGCCAACCTTTTGCTTCAAATCCCAGCAGCCCCACCACGCCATTAAGAATGAATATAAGGCCAATGGCGAACGCATAGTAGTGCCAGTCACGGCGGATTTTTACAGGCAGATTCATGGCAGCTCCGTTAACGAAAAACAACATCCTTGCATATTCTGTAACAACCGTCTGTGGTGTAGACAACATTTTTGTAATTGTTAATAAATTTAACTTAAGGTTGCCATTTTGTGACTCACAACGAAGATTCACGCTTCGGGAATATTCCCAACATCAATTTACCATGATTCTGATATTGACAATCTAAATGACCTGTCAGACTTGCCATAAGCCGCTGGTATCACACCAGAAGAGAAGCAGATGACTTCCGGAGGTTTTTATGGCTGATTTCACCCTGTCAAAATCGCTGTTTAGCGGAAAATATCGCAATGCCTCTTCAACGCCTGGCAACATTGCCTATGCGTTGTTTGTGCTGTTTTGCTTTTGGGCTGGGGCGCAATTGCTGAACCTGTTAGTGCATGCGCCCGGCGTCTATGAGCGTTTAATGCAGGTCCAGGAAACAGGTCGCCCACGGGTGGAAATTGGTTTAGGTGTCGGCACCATTTTCGGGCTGATCCCGTTTTTAGTAGGCTGCCTCATTTTTGCAGTGGTGGCGCTATGGCTGCACTGGCGACATCGCCGCCAGTAAGATTTACGTTGCCAGATACGGCCTAAAACGCCTTATCTGGCATGACATTCCTGTTTGATCACTGTTTCATACAACGCGCCCGCCGTTCGTCTACGCGCTTCGCAAACCAGGCCGTAGTCAGGTTGCGGGTGATTTTCGGGCTTTCCAGTTGAATGCCAGGCAACATTTCGCGGGGTAGTGATTTACCCGTTTTCGCTTCGGCAAGTTGATAAACTTTCTTGTACAGCGCCGTCTCCTCAAAAGAGAAGCTGTCACCTTTCTCTAACTGACGGCGAATTTCGCTGTCGCTCATCCCCAGTTTTCCCGCCAGTTTGCGCGTTGCCAGTTCGGTTTTCCCGGGTTCTTTACTGTCGTAACGAATTAAATCACCGTCCAGTGCCAGCTTCACGCCGCTGGCCTTACTGACTGCGTTCTGAAACGCGGCATTACGGCTGGCGTACCAGCCAGCGTTAAAATCAGCAAAGCGGTATATCGGTGCGCTATAGCTGGCGGGATAATTCAGTAAATGGTAAGTACCAAACCACAACCCGCCGCGGCGACTGAAGACTTCCTGACGAACTGTACCGTCCATTTTCCACGGATACCCTTTGGTATGCTGTTCGGCAAAAGCAATGCTGACCTGCATCGGCCCACCGGTGCGCACCGGATTAAGCGAACCAAACAGCGTCTGCCCCATTGGTACCATGCTGATCAGATCGTCAAAAATCGCGCTCAATTGCTTTTCTGTACGCACCGAATCTAACCGTTCGCTATAACTTTTGCCGTTTGGCGATTTGATTTTTAGCGCGGTATGAACCAGAAAAGCAGGAATGTGCATCCGTTCAGCACGACGGTCAATCTCTTGCCAGGCGATCTTGCTTAAGCCCGGAACGGCCGGATCTGCCTGATAATTTGACTCCTGCTGCGCCACCGCCAGCACCGAGCAGACGTTTTCCAGCGTCGGTGCCAGCCCCTGACTTTCAAAGGTGGTGGCGAGATCTTTCGCCCAGGCATCGCGGTCTTTCACGCTCGCAGGCATCTTCTGCCGCACGACGCTCGCTACATCTATCGCTTTTTCGCCCTTTTTCAACGGTTGCGGAGCCTGACTACTACACCCCGCTAAAACCAGAACCGCCAACAATGACAGCGAAGATAGATGATTGACGCGCGACATTACTTCTCCTTTTTAGCTCAAGGTATGGGTTACTTCCTGAATTTTGTCACCATCCAGCTCATGTTCAAAGCTGCGCAGACGTTTGTAGATAGACATCAACTCAACCAGTGTGGTCCATGAGTTAATCAGGTACTGGAAAGCACCGCGAACCTGACCAAAAACGTTGGTAATCTGCGTCATCAGGCCGAGCGTAATCGTACCGGCAACAATTGACGGAAACAGCAAGAACAAACCGAAAACGTTATCGACCTGCAAATAGAGAATGCGGGCGATGTTGAAATACATATAGTGAAAATAGAGGCGAAAATAGTTTTTCCGTACGGCGCTAAACAGCTCGCGTACCGTAGGCGGCGTCGCGCGCGTGGCATCGTCTTCACCATAAACCAGCTCTTTACGGTAGGCGGCCTCTACTCGCTGGTTTTTAAACTCCAGCCCCGGCAGTTTGATCCCTACCACTGCCAGCAATCCGGTCCCCATCAGCGACCAGACGATAGCGGCAATCACCAGACCATACGGAATGTGCCCGACAATTGGCAGCTCCGGCACATGTGCGGAGAGCGTTACCAGCACCGGCAGGAAGGCGATCAACGTCATGATGGCGTTGATAAAACTGACGCCCATATTCTCCAGCGTTGAAGCAAAACGCATGGTGTCTTCCTGCACACGCTGTGCGGCCCCTTCGATATGACGCAGTTGTTGCCAGTTCGCCATGTAATATTCGTTCATCGCCGTACGCCAGCGGAACACGTAGTGACTGACAAAGAAGTTGTTCAGTACACTGATCACCACCGCGATCAGCGCAATCCCCAGAAAGACGCCCACTTCGCGGTAAAATTGTTCGATAGTGACTTTATGCGGCGAACTTAGCGCGGTTTGAATCAGATCATAGAACGGTGCATACCAGGCGTTGACGGCGACCCCGACTTCCACCAAAAACCAGGTGACGAAGATGATCAGTGCAGTACCGAGTATTGACCAGTATTGCCAACGGTGCGGGCTGTAGATAAACCAGAAAAATGCAAAAAGTCCTACGCAAACAATGTAGTAAGCGTAAAAAATCAGGAAATCCAACGACCAGAAACGCGCGGCGCTAATCGGGATCTGCCCGGAAGCGCCGGTGATACGCGCCACCCAGTCTCCCCCACCGGCTTGCCAGAAGATAACGGCAATCAATGCCCAAACAAAGGCCGAGAGAAAAAACGCTCCCGGCTTTGGGAAAAAAGACTTAAACATATGCACTCCTGCTAACTTCTTATCGTTTTAACAACTGCTGTGTATTAACCGCATGACCACTACAAAGCGTCAGCCAAATGAAACCGCCCATTGTGACCCATAGCAAGGCGCTTAGTTCGCCAGCCTGACCATAAGAATTGTTTCGACGGATTTCACAAACCAAAGATTGTTTACATAAGCGGATTAACACGCGCAGGATCACAAATGCAGGCATTGGTGAGCAGGAAAAAGATCGTGTTTACGCGCCGTTACGTTTTTAACACTATTATTGCACTAATTCGCCCTTTGCAATCCATCAATGAGTAGTATAAATACGCTCAGTTACCTTCATTCAATCTATGGACACCACCGTTGAAACGTAGTCTGCTTTTTTCTGCCGTGCTGTGTGCGGCGTCATTGACCTCCGTCCATGCGGCGCAGCCGATCACTGAACCGGAGTTTGCCTCTGATATTGTCGATCGTTATGCCGATCATATTTTTTACGGCAGCGGTGCCACGGGGATGGCGCTGGTTGTTATCGACGGTAACCAGCGCGTCTTTCGTAGTTATGGCGAAACGCGACCTGGTAATAACGTTCGCCCGCAGCTGGATTCGGTCGTGCGTATTGCTTCCCTCACCAAACTAATGACCAGTGAAATGCTGGTGAAATTGCTCGACCAGGGGACCGTAAAGTTAAACGATCCGCTAAGTAAATATGCTCCGCCAGGCGCACGCGTGCCGACCTACAATGGGACGCCCATTACCCTAGTGAATCTGGCAACCCATACCAGCGCCCTGCCCCGTGAACAGCCCGGTGGCGCGGCACATCGTCCGGTGTTTGTCTGGCCAACGCGCGAACAACGCTGGAAATACCTTTCTACGGCGAAGCTAAAAGCCGCGCCAGGCAGTCAGGCGGCGTACTCTAACCTTGCGTTCGACCTGCTGGCAGATGCACTGGCGAATGCGTCCGGCAAGCCTTATACCCAGTTGTTTGAAGAGCAGATTACCCGTCCATTGGGGATGAAAGACACCACCTACACCCCCTCACCGGATCAGTGCCGCCGTTTAATGGTTGCTGAGCGCGGTGCCAGTCCGTGCAATAACACGCTGGCGGCAATTGGCAGCGGCGGCGTCTATTCCACGCCTGGCGATATGATGCGCTGGATGCAGCAGTATTTGTCATCTGATTTTTATCAGCGCAGTAACCAGGCAGATCGCATGCAGACGTTGATTTATCAGCGCGCGCAGTTTACGAAAGTGATTGGCATGGATGTCCCCGGCAAAGCGGATGCGCTTGGTTTAGGCTGGGTATATATGGCCCCGAAAGAGGGTCGTCCGGGGATTATTCAGAAGACAGGAGGTGGTGGCGGTTTCATTACCTATATGGCGATGATCCCGCAGAAGAATATTGGCGCGTTTGTGGTGGTCACTCGTTCGCCGTTGACGCGCTTTAAAAATATGAGCGATGGCATCAATGATCTGGTGACCGAGCTAAGCGGGAATAAACCGTTGGTTATCCCCGCATCCTGATTAATACTCTGAAGGCAAACGGTTGATAGCGACCAGTTTGCCTTTATTCATTTCGATATAGCCGCCTTTACGCAAAGCAGCGAGAACTTCTGCGACGACAGAACGCGATATGCGTGTACGTTGATGGATATAATTCATCACACCAATACGTGATCGCAATTCTTCATTCCAGTCAATCATTGATAATAATGTTGCGCGGATTTGTTCGTAGGAATTATGCCCAATGAGCTGCACGTCGCGTAATTCCAGAATTCTATTTTGCCAGGCTAACCAGTAAAAAGCGTCTCGCCAGAGTTGATTTTGTTCAATAAGCGTAATGGTTTGTTTGGCTGGTAGATGATATCCCGTACAATTTCCTTCTGATATTAATTTGTATGGTATATCGTTTTTCATTAAACCATCAGCCAGCCCCATAATATAAGGAGCCTGGGTAATACCGATAAGTACGTTTTCTTCTCTACGCAGAGAGATAACGCCCTCTAAAATAACGAAAGTATCTTCGCTATTGACATCACTGGAAAATATAACTTGCTTTTCATTATTAAACTCGAAGCGCGTACCGTATCTGGACAAACATTTATCGAGCTTACCAAATTCCTGAAGAGGTTTAACTACAGATAACATTTGCGCGTCCTTTGCAGTAATGCCCGTCAAATCCTTGACGGGCATTATTTAGATTAAATTACCAGAATTTCTTCGGAGTGAAGAATATTACCAAGTATATTTAACACCCACGTTCGCGGACCAGTCTTGATCTACGTCACCACCACCGAGGTAGTTAGCATCGGTATAGGCGCTGAAGTTCTTGGTGAAGCTGAACTGAGTACCCAGACCAACACGTACCGCAGACCCTTCAGTACCGTTATCGATGGAATCACCGTTCACATCGTTATCGTTGTTAGAGTCGTCGTAGACGTAAGCCAGTTTGAAGTACGGAGTCAGAGCCTGGTCTTCGCTGTAGGTGAAGGTATAACCTGCATCTACACCCAGTTCATAACGCATGCTGTCGTAAGACTGACCGTCAACTTTCATGTCGTTGCTCAGCTGGTAGTCATCACCAGACTGGAACAGACCAGAAATGCTGCCGTAAGGAGTCACGTAACCAGCATCACCCAGTTTGAAGTCGTAACCGGCTTTCAAACCGAAGCCCCAAGCGTCGGAGTTGGTGCTACCGTCAACGTAAGTACCGTTGCTCATGGTTGCAGACAGGTCGTTGTTGAAGTGAGAGTAACTCAAGCTACCATCAACAAAGACGTTGTTCGCGAAGTGAGCAGAAGAGTAGATGTAGGCAGTCTGGCTGTCTTGATCCACCTGACCAGAACGGTCATTCATGTCACCTTTAGCGAAGCCTGCAGCCGCACCGACGATCCACTTAGCGTTGTTACCGTCAATTTTGGTATCAACACCGACCATGATGCCGTTAACATCCTGATCATAGTTGATGGTGCCGTTGTCGCCGTTGAAGTTACCACCGAAGTAGCTTACCCATGCGCCGCCGTTATCAGCCAGGCCATGACGAGAGTTGGTCAGACGAGTACCAACGGTGTCTTGTTCCAGGTTCCAGATATTGGTGTTCGCAGACGGGATGCTCAGCGCCATGTTAGCGTAGTCGGTCAGCTCCATCTGTTGCAGAACAACGGTGTTACCGCGCTGTTCAGCCTGATAGGTGTATGCACCCAGGTCAGCTTTGTTAGCAGCAGAGAAGGTCGCGTTGCTGTTTTTGTCGTTGACGTAGATCAGCTCGTTGCCGTTGTAGTCAGCGATAGAACCAGCACCAGTAGCGTTGTCGATACGAACTTTGTAGTTACCGGTTGCAGCTGCAACATGGTCACCGTTGTTATCAACTTCGTTCTGACCAGCTTCGATAGAAGCAGTGTTGTCGTTATCGCCGTTACCGTTAATGGTCAGGTGACCATCAGAGTTCATTGCGATTAAGCCATAACCGTAGTTTGACTTGGTAGTATCGTTGGTACGGTCGTTGGTCAGGTCTGCATCAAGTACGAAGCGGTTGCTTTCGATGTTGAACACACCAGCGTGAATGTTACCACTGGTATCAGTAGTGCTGGTCAGGTTCAGAGTATCAACCTGCAGAGCATTCGCCGCAGTGTTACCGACATCCAGAATACCGTCATTAGTCACTTTGATGTTGTTGGCATACAGAGCAGCATCACCTACAGCCCAACCAGCAGAAACTTCATCAGAAATGGTTACGGTACTGTTGTCGACAGTCAGTGAATCAGTTGCAACATGACCATCTTCGTTGATGTTCAGCGCAGAAAGACCTGTCAGAGAGATAGAGTCAGAAATCAGCGTTGAATCAGCAACATTAACAGTTGAACCACTGTTGATGCTCAGAGTATCAATCAGAGAAGTTTTGGTGGTATCCCACTGTGAACCGGTATTCAGGGTCACATTGAACAGACCGCTCTGGTATACTTCGTTACCGATGATGTGATCAAATTCGCTGTATTCAGAGTCGCTGTTTTCTACACCAACAGTTGATGAAGGCCACAGGCTGTTAGCTGCGATGTCGATCAGAGTTGCAGTTGCTTCGGTGCCTGTACTGGTATCAATAACAACCCCGTTGTCATTGTAAACAGGACCGTAAGCATCTGGCACACCATCATCATTGGTATCAACAGTTAAGTGCGCAGACATTGCCGCACCAACCCACTTGCTGCCATTGTTCAGGGTCAGATCCAGGCGATCAGTACCATCCCAACCGTTAGTATCTACATCACCGTCAGTATCACGATAGCTATCACGACCATGCGGGAAGAAGTTCTCATCAAAGTTACTTGAGAAGAATACATCGCCCATCAGTGTAGAATTATCGAATGTTGCAGTGGTTTGCATTGCGTTATCAGCAGCAGGATGTGCAATAACGGCTAATGCGATATCATCTCTATTCCAGTCACCGCCATTGTAATCGCTGGCATTGCCGGTATTACCAAACCAACCACTAGTACCTTCATCAGACCATGAACCAGAGGTCACAGTAGAGTCTTTAACAGTGATGGTGTTGTTAAACACTTCGCTGCTGTTAACACCAGTGCTAACCGTGTTGTCGTCGATATCTTCCCACTCATAACCCTGAGTCAACGTAATACCCGCAACGTGAGAGTTATTAGTGATGGACAGATCAACTTCCTGATCCAGAGTAATAGCCGTACCAATGTTGTAAACGTCTACAACATGAGTATCAGCGGCATTATTGTAAGTGCCGTTATATGTGTAGTGTTCGTAGTTGTCGTCGATCGTTGAATTATCAACAGTCAGCGCCAGACGGTCATGGTAATAATCATTCGCACGTTCAGCACAATCAGTTGTCATGCACTCGGAATAAATCATACCGTGAATAGTGCTGTTTTTGATTGTCAGACTATTGGCGTTGGTATTGGTAGAAATACCGTCGTCCAGATAGTAGGTAGAAATCACGCCGTTAACAGTAGCGTTATTAATGACCGGGTAGATATCGCCGTTGTAATAACTATCAGCGGCATAGTTGTTCCAGCCTACATAACCATCATAGTAAACGTCATCAGCATAGGTGGCGTCGTTGTAGTGATGGAAAGTATTGTAAGTTTGACCAGAAATATCGTTGGTCGCTGCATTAGCCTGAGAGGTGATAGCCAGAGTGCAAGCCAATGCTAATTGTGATACTACAAGTTTCTTTTTCCAGGAGTGCATTTGTCATCCCTCCTCAGGGACGTAATAAGTTGATCCATCAATTATCAATGCATAGAAAACATATTATGTTTCGCGCTAACGATTATGCTGCGTTACAGACGAATGGTTCAATTATTCTTTCCCCTAAGTCCGAATGTGGACATATATAATTTATGGAGAAAAACACGCATCAAATTGATAAAAGGACGATATTTCAACATGTTGCAGATAATGTTATTTTTGATACATACGCGTTATAAATATCAAAAACACAAACCAGATAAATATCTTATCAATATACAACAAAGTTTGAATTATTCAATTTATAGCAGCACAACCAAAGGCCAAAAAATAATAACCAAGAGCTATAAATAAAGATTAAAAATATTTTCAGTGAATATGAAATTATTGCTATTTCTATTACAAAGATGTCCTGGTCTCTCTTTCATTCTCTTCTTGTCAACATCACGACAACTTTCGTAAAACACTCCTGCCCCGCTTCAGGTATACTGTGCACCTTAATTCCACAAACATCAGGCAGACCATGACAGACTTAATCCAACGCCCTCGTCGCCTGCGCAAATCTCCTGCGCTGCGCGCTATGTTTGAAGAGACAACACTTAGCCTTAACGACCTGGTGTTGCCGATCTTTGTTGAAGAAGAAATTGACGACTACAAAGCCGTTGAAGCCATGCCAGGCGTGATGCGCATTCCAGAGAAACATCTGGCACGCGAAATTGAACGCATCGCCAACGCCGGTATCCGTTCCGTAATGACTTTTGGCATCTCTCACCATACCGATGAAACCGGCAGCGACGCCTGGCGGGAAGATGGACTGGTGGCGCGTATGTCGCGCATCTGCAAGCAGACTGTGCCAGAAATGATCGTCATGTCAGACACTTGTTTCTGTGAATACACTTCTCACGGTCACTGCGGTGTGCTGTGCGAGCATGGCGTCGACAACGACGCGACTCTGGAAAATTTAGGCAAGCAAGCCGTGGTTGCAGCTGCTGCAGGCGCAGACTTCATCGCCCCTTCCGCCGCGATGGACGGCCAGGTACAGGCGATTCGTCAGGCGCTGGACGCTGCAGGCTTTAAAGATACGGCGATTATGTCGTATTCGACCAAGTTCGCCTCTTCCTTTTATGGTCCGTTCCGTGAAGCTGCCGGAAGCGCATTAAAAGGCGACCGCAAAAGCTATCAGATGAACCCAATGAACCGTCGCGAGGCGATTCGTGAATCACTGCTGGATGAAGCCCAGGGCGCAGACTGCCTGATGGTTAAACCTGCTGGAGCATACCTCGACATCGTGCGTGAGCTGCGTGAACGTACTGAATTGCCGATTGGCGCGTATCAGGTGAGCGGTGAGTACGCGATGATTAAGTTCGCCGCGCTGGCGGGTGCTATAGATGAAGAGAAAGTCGTGCTCGAAAGCTTAGGTTCAATTAAGCGTGCGGGTGCGGATCTGATTTTCAGCTACTTTGCGCTGGATTTGGCTGAGAAGAAGATTCTGCGTTAATTTTTTTCCTCTCAGAAAGGGGGAGTTAACCTGTTGAAAGTACGGTGAACGCCCCCTCACCCTAACCCTCTCCCCAAGGGGGCGAGGGAACCGTCCGCACTCGTATCACCCCGCCCGATAAAACGGTTTATCCCCAAGAATCGTCGCCCGATGCATAATCCGCCGCTGTGGCAGGTAATCGGCATTGGCATAGTGCTGAGTCACGCGGTTATCCCAAATCGCAATATCATTCGGTTGCCAGCGCCAACGCACCTGAAACTCCGGTTTAGTGATATGGGCGAATAAAAAGCCTAACAAGGCTTCGCTCTCTTTCTCGCTGACATCGACAATTCGCGTAGTAAAGCCTTCATTCACAAACAGCGCCTGTTTACCGCTCACCGGATGCGTTCGCACCACCGGATGTAGCAACGGAGGATTTTTCGCGACCGCCTCGCGCCAGCGTTGATGTTCCTCCTCGGTTTTGCGGTATTTGTATTCCGGGAACGATTTACGGAAATCATGCTCCGCACGCAGCCCGCTCAGCAGCTGGCGGAAGGGAACAGAGAGCGCCTCATAGGCCGCAATACCGCTGGTCCAGAGCGTATCACCGCCGGTCGAAGGTAATTCTTTAGCTGCCAGAATCGCCCCTGCGGGTGGCGTTTCAATAAATGTCACATCGGTATGCCAGTTGTCGTTATCCGGCGGATTATCGTTATGGGTATCCAGCACGATGATCTCGTCAACCCCTTCGGCATGAGGGTAAACAGGGTGAATATGCAGTTCGCCAAAACGCTGGGCCAGCGCGCGTTGCTGCTGCGGCGTAATAGTTTGATCGCGCAGAAACACCACCTGATGGCGCAGCACCGCATGGTAAAGCTGTTCAAACTGATTATCGCTTAACGGGCGCGTCAGGTCGGCACCCGAAATTTGTGCGCCGATATACGGCCCCAGCGGGGTAATGCTCAGACGTTCACTCATTGTACTTCTCCATGCCAGGGCGTCAGACGGCGCTGTAACGCGCGCAAACCCAGTTCTAAAAGAAAGGCGATAATCGCAATCACCGCGATCCCCGCCAGCACCACGTCAGTCGCGAGAAATTCACCCGCTGACTGAACCATAAATCCTAAACCGCGCGTCGCGGCAATCAGCTCCGCCGCTACCAGCGTAGACCAGCCCACACCCAGACCAATGCGTAATCCGGTGAGGATTTCCGGCAGCGCGCCGGGCAAAATGACAAACCACAGCACCTGCGCACGGCTGGCACCCAGCGACTGGGCGGCACGAATGCGAACCTGCTGCGCGCTTTTCACCCCCGCCAGCGCCGACATCGCCACCGGTGCAAAAATCGCTAAATAGATCAGTAAGATCTTCGAGGTTTCACCAATACCAAACCAGATCACCATCAGCGGCAAATAAGCCAGCGGCGGCACCGGACGATAAAGTTCGATTACCGGATCCAGAATGCCGCGCACCGTCGGGCTTAGCCCCATGGCGATCCCGACCGGAATACCGATCACCACCGCCGCGAGTAGCGCCAGCACAATGCGCGTCAGGCTGGCTGCCAGATGCTGCCACAGCGTGGCGTCCATAAATCCCTGCGGTCCGGCAATGGTGAGCAGTTTTGCCAGTACTTGTTGCAGCGGCGGCAAAAACAGCGGGCTAATCAGTTGCAGCGCCGCCACCGTCCACCATACAGTGAGTAAAACCGCTAACGTGCCAATGCTTAAGGTCACCTGACGCGAGAGCGGCCAGCGCCATTTCAGCCGCCGCGAATGCAGTTTTTCATTAATGAGCACACTCATGAGAACGCCTCCCGTTGCTCAAATACGCGGCTTAAAACATATTCGCGCATGGCGATGAATTGTGGATCGGACTTGATGCTGCGGCTCGACTCTCCCGCAACAAAGCGGCGAGCAAAGTTGAGCGGCAGCCGCTCCAGCACACGGCCAGGGCCGGATGAAAGCAGAACCAGTTCAGTCGCCATAAACACCGCTTCTTCTATATCGTGGGTAATCAACAGCACCTGCTTGCCCGTCTCCTGCCAGAGTTTCAGCAGCAGAGTTTGCATCTGGTCGCGGGTGAAGGCGTCCAGCGCACCAAACGGTTCGTCGAGTAATAACAGCTGGGGATTCGCCGCCAGCGCGCGGGCAATCCCCACTCGCTGACGTTGACCACCGGAAAGCTGCCAGATATAGCGTTTTTCTGCGCCTTCCAGCCCCACTTTTTTCAGCATCTGGTGCGCGATTTCCAGTCGCTGCATTTTCTCTATACCTGCCAATTGCAGGCCGAACGCCACGTTGTCCTGTACATTGCGCCACGGTAGTAGCCCTTCATTCTGAAAAACCACCCCGCGCTCTGCTCCCGGTCCCTCAATACGCTTACCCGCCAGTTGAATGCTGCCATGCTGATAAGGCACAAAACCGGCAATCAGATTCAGCAACGTGGTTTTACCGCAGCCGGACGGCCCCAGCACCACCAGTAGCTCGCCGCTTTCCAGCGTCAGGTTGATATCTTCCAGTGCCGGTTTGCCGCCATAATCGGCATAGAGATGAGAGATTTGCAGCATCTGCGCCTCCTTTTATTGCACGAAGCGCGAGGTAACGTACTGGCTGTAATCATTCGCTACAGCCGGGACCTTGCCCTGCTCTTTCAAAAACTGCGCGGTGTCGATGATTGCTTTGTTCACCGGTCCGGTCAGTTCTGCCGTTTGTTGCTGCGGCGTCAGATAGGTATTTCCCTTCACCAGCCCCGGAACGTCACCTTCAGGCACGCCGCTTAAACGCGCCAGTTTGCTGATGTTTTCCGGCTGTTTCAGCCACGCGTCTGGGTTAGCAATGTACGGTTGCTGAGCATCGATGGCGCTTTTAGCGAACGCTTTCACGACCTCAGGATGTTTCTCGGCAAAATCTTTGCGCACCACCCAGACGTCCAGCGTTGGCGCACCCCACTGCCCGACCTGTTCAGAATCGGTCAACACCTTGCCGTCTTTTTCCAGGGCGTTAACCGCCGGTGCCCAGACATAAGCACCATCAATATCTCCCCGCTGCCAGGCAGCGATAATCGCGGGCGGCTGCAGGTTCACAATCTCCACTTGCCCGGGTTTAATGCCCCAGTGTTTCAGCGCCGCCAGCAGGCTGTAGTGGGTGGTAGAGATAAACGGTACGGCTATGCGTTTGCCAATCAGATCTTCCGGTTTGCTGATAGTTTTCTTTACCACCAGCGCTTCGGAGTTACCCAGTTTTGACGCCAGCAAGAAAACTTCAATCGGCACCTGTTGGCTGGCTGCAACCGCTAACGGGCTGGAACCGAGGTTGCCGATTTGCACATCGCCAGAAGCCAGCGCCCGCACGATGCTGGCTCCGCTGTCAAACTTACGCCAGTCCACGGTTGCTCCGCTTTCTTTAGCAAAGGTGTTGTCGGCCTGAGCCACTTTCGCCGGTTCGGCTGAGGTTTGATACGCCACGGTGACGTTCACCGCCTGTGCCTGAAAAGCGATGAATGCCAGTGCGGCAAGAAGTGTGTTACGCGATGAAATTGCCATGATTGTCTGCTCCCCTGTCTTGTTATGGGAGCAGTATTCAGGAATAAAAACATTCATTAAAAGAATTAGTCGTTATCGCACAGATGATTTTATTCTTAGCAAAAAAACGGCTAAGGAAAGATTAAATATGCAATTACTCCGTTCTAACAATTGGGAAAATTACTACACTTCATTTTAGTGATGCATAAACAACCACATTACGAGATTTATTACTTCATTATTTCTATCAATATCAATACATATAATAAAACTATTATATTCGCATTGTATATATCACTGTATCATTCTCAATCACTCGCATATTACATTCACATAATGTATATAAACAATACTTGTTCACAGAACATATTTTTTAAATGCAATTAATTGACAAACTAAATCACATCTAAATACAATGTATAAAACAAAATAACTATACATACCAAACATACAAACACTTAACATATGAATTGCATAAAAACATTACCCAGTCGAACCTCCGGGTCTGAAAGCCCTTGCTTTTCAGTTATTAGCAACATTTAACATTTATAAATTAACATCTGGCTGCGCCAGAGATTACGTCTCTGAGTGCATCGTTGTGCTTGTAGTATAATAAATAAAATGGAGTGTCATTAAGTGGATAAGGTTTTAGATTCAGCCCTCCTTTCTTCGGCAAATAAAAGAAAGGGTATCCTTGCTATTGGCGCACATCCTGACGATATAGAATTAGGCTGTGGCGCATCGCTTGCTCGTCTTGCGCAAAAAGGAATTTATATCGCAGCAGTGGTGATGACTACCGGCAACTCTGGTACAGATGGAATAATCGATCGCCATGAAGAATCGCGCAACGCCCTAAAGATATTAGGGTGCCACCAAACTATTCATCTTAATTTTGCTGACACCCGCGCTCATTTACAGCTCAATGATATGATTTCCGCCCTGGAAGACATCATTAAAAATCCAATTCCTTCTGATGTTGAAATCATGCGGGTATATACCATGCATGATGCCGACCGCCATCAGGATCATCTCGCTGTTTATCAAGCTTCAATGGTTGCCTGCCGCACTATTCCACAAATTCTCGGCTACGAAACCCCAAGTACCTGGCTTTCATTTATGCCTCAGGTTTTTGAATCCGTTAAAGAAGAATATTTCACAGTCAAACTTGCTGCATTAAAAAAACATAAAAGCCAGGAACGACGTGATTATATGCGTCATGATCGCCTGCGTGCAGTTGCACAATTTCGCGGGCAACAGGTCAATAGCGATCTGGGTGAAGGCTTTGTAATTCATAAAATGATTCTTTGAGCAAATTGCATGAAAACCTGGATATTTATCTGTATGTCCATAGCAATGTTGCTATGGTTTTTAAGTACGCTAAGACGTAAACCCAGTCAAAAGAAAGGCTGTATTGACGCCATTATACCTGCGTATAACGAAGGCCCGTGTCTGGCGCAGTCACTGGATAATCTACTGCGTAACCCTTATTTTTGCCGGGTAATTTGCGTTAACGACGGCTCCACGGACAATACCGAAGCGGTCATGGCGGAAGTCAAACGCAAATGGGGCGACCGCTTTGTTGCCGTCACGCAAAAAAATACCGGTAAAGGTGGTGCGCTGATGAATGGCCTCAATTATGCCACCTGCGACCAGGTTTTTTTAAGTGATGCCGACACCTATGTTCCGCCCGATCAAGACGGAATGGGCTATATGCTGGCAGAAATTGAGCGCGGTGCTGATGCCGTAGGCGGCATTCCCTCTACTGCGTTGAAAGGCGCGGGGCTGTTACCGCACATCCGCGCGACCGTAAAGTTGCCGATGATTGTTATGAAGCGCACGCTACAGCAGCTCCTGGGCGGCGCACCGTTTATTATCAGCGGTGCCTGCGGGATGTTCCGTACTGATGTATTGCGTAAGTTCGGTTTCTCGGATCGTACTAAAGTCGAAGACCTTGATCTCACCTGGACATTAGTGGCAAACGGCTACCGTATTCGGCAGGCGAATCGCTGCATCGTATACCCACAGGAATGCAACAGTCCGCGTGAGGAGTGGCGTCGCTGGCGGCGTTGGATTGTGGGATACGCGGTCTGTATGCGCCTGCATAAAAGACTTTTATTTAGCCGCTTCGGTATCTTCAGTATATTTCCTATGCTGTTGGTTGTGATTTATGGCGTTGGGATTTATCTCACTACCTGGTTTAATGAATTCATCACCACCGGGCCGCATGGTGTGGTGTTGGCAATGTTTCCGCTTATCTGGATCGGCGTAGTTTGTGTTATTGGTGCTTTTAGCGCCTGGTTTCATCGTTGCTGGTTGTTGGTGCCTTTAGCGCCGCTTTCCGTTGTGTATGTATTATTAGCTTATGCCATCTGGATTATTTATGGACTTATTGCCTTTTTTACTGGACGCGAACCTCAGCGCGACAAACCCACCCGCTATTCCGCACTGGTGGAAGCGTCAACCGCTTATTCCCAACCTTCTGTCACAGGAACTGAAAAACTATCTGAAGCTTAATGTTAAAGAGAAAAATATTCAGATTGCAGACCAGGTAATTATTGATGAAACTGCAGGTGAAGTTGTTATCGGCGCGAATACCCGTATTTGTCATGGTGCCGTTATTCAGGGTCCGGTAGTGATTGGCGCAAACTGCCTGATAGGTAATTATGCGTTTATTCGTCCTGGCACAATAATCAGCAATGGTGTAAAAATTGGTTTTGCCACCGAAATTAAAAATGCGGTTATTGAATCGGAAGCAACGATTGGTCCGCAATGTTTTATTGCCGACTCGGTAGTTGCAAACCAGGCATATTTGGGCGCACAAGTACGTACCAGTAATCATCGTCTGGATGAACAGCCTGTGTCTGTTCGAACTCCAGAGGGAATTATCGCTACCGGATGCGATAAATTAGGTTGTTATATCGGGCAGCGTTCACGCCTTGGCGTACAAGTTATAATTTTGCCTGGGCGAATTATTTCCCCGAACACGCAACTTGGCCCGCGCGTGATTGTAGAACGTAATTTACCTGCCGGAACTTATTCACTCCGACAAGAACTTATCCGTACAGGAGATTAAAATGATAAAACGGACGTTATTAGCGGCGGCCATTTTTAGCGCATTGCCCGCTTATGCCGGGTTAACTTCCATTACCGCGGGCTACGATTTTACCGATTATTCTGGCGATCATGGCAACCGTAATTTAGCGTATGCTGAACTGGTGGCGAAAGTTGAAAACGCAACGCTGCTTTTTAATCTTTCCCAGGGGCGTCGTGATTATGAAACTGAACATTTCAATGCCACTCGCGGTCAGGGTGCGGTCTGGTATAAATGGAATAACTGGCTGACAACCCGAACGGGTATTGCCTTTGCGGATAATACGCCGGTCTTTGCCCGCCAGGATTTTCGTCAGGATATTAACCTGGCCCTGTTGCCAAAAACGCTTTTCACGACCGGTTATCGCTACACTAAATATTACGATGATGTCGAAGTCGATGCCTGGCAAGGCGGCGTATCACTCTATACTGGCCCGGTGATCACCAGCTACCGCTATACCCATTATGACTCCAGCGATGCAGGTGGTAGTTATAGCAATATGATTTCCGTGCGTCTGAATGACCCGCGCGGCACTGGTTATACGCAACTATGGCTAAGCCGCGGAACAGGTGCTTACACCTATGACTGGACGCCAGAAACACGCTACGGCAGCATGAAGAGCGTCAGTCTGCAACGTATTCAACCGCTGACTGAGCAACTTAATCTCGGGCTGACGGCAGGTAAAGTGTGGTACGACACCCCAACCGATGATTATAACGGTCTGCAACTTGCAGCCCATCTGACCTGGAAATTCTGATTCCTTCTGCCGCCCGCTATCCGGGGCGGCCTTCCCTGCCGATTAGCCCCCCCTTTCCTCTTTGTTTTCCGACCACATTCACCGGATAAATTTTATTCTCCAGTGTTATATACTATAGGGGGGTATGCATTGACATATAGCATACCCCCCTATAGTATATTGCATGCAGATAATGAGGTGCGAAATGCCCAGTACTCCGGAAGAGAAGAAAAAGGTCCTTACTCGAGTTCGTCGTATTCGAGGGCAGATTGATGCTCTGGAACGGTCGCTGGAGGGTGATGCCGAATGCCGTGCCATACTCCAACAGATCGCTGCCGTTCGGGGCGCGGCTAATGGGCTGATGGCAGAAGTGCTTGAAAGCCATATCCGGGAAACGTTTGACCGAAATGACTGCTACAGCCGCGAAGTCAGCCAATCCGTTGACGACACTATTGAACTGGTTCGAGCCTATCTTAAATAGCTGAATCTATTACCATATTGAGGAAGAGCGAGAGATGAAATCACGTGCTGCCGTTGCATTTGCTCCCGGTAAACCGCTGGAAATCGTTGAAATTGACGTTGCACCACCGAAAAAAGGTGAAGTGCTGATTAAAGTCACCCATACCGGCGTTTGCCATACCGACGCATTTACCCTCTCTGGGGATGACCCGGAAGGTGTATTCCCGGTGGTTCTCGGTCACGAAGGGGCCGGCGTTGTGGTTGAAGTCGGTGAAGGCGTAACCAGCGTCAAACCTGGCGACCATGTGATCCCGCTTTACACCGCGGAGTGCGGCGAGTGTGAGTTCTGTCGTTCTGGCAAAACTAACCTCTGTGTTGCGGTTCGCGAAACCCAGGGTAAAGGCTTGATGCCAGACGGCACCACCCGTTTTTCTTACAACGGGCAGCCGCTTTATCACTACATGGGATGCTCAACATTCAGTGAATACACCGTGGTCGCGGAAGTGTCTCTGGCCAAAATTAATCCAGAAGCAAACCATGAACACGTCTGCCTGCTGGGCTGTGGCGTGACCACCGGTATTGGCGCGGTGCACAACACAGCTAAAGTCCAGCCAGGTGATTCTGTTGCCGTGTTTGGTCTTGGCGCGATTGGTCTGGCAGTGGTTCAGGGCGCGCGTCAGGCGAAAGCGGGACGGATTATCGCTATCGATACCAACCCGAAGAAATTCGATCTGGCGCGTCGCTTCGGTGCTACCGACTGCATTAACCCGAATGACTACGACAAACCGATTAAAGATGTCCTGCTGGATATCAACAAATGGGGTATCGACCATACCTTTGAATGCATCGGTAACGTCAACGTGATGCGTGCGGCGCTGGAAAGTGCGCACCGCGGCTGGGGTCAGTCGGTGATCATCGGGGTGGCAGGTTCTGGTCAGGAAATCTCCACCCGTCCATTCCAGTTGGTCACTGGTCGCGTATGGAAAGGTTCCGCGTTTGGCGGCGTGAAAGGTCGTTCCCAGTTACCGGGTATGGTTGAAGATGCGATGAAAGGTGATATCGATCTGGAACCGTTTGTCACGCATACCATGAGCCTTGATGAAATTAATGACGCCTTCGACCTGATGCATGAAGGCAAATCCATTCGAACCGTAATTCGTTACTGATTTCCCGCAGGTATACCCCGTCCACTTCAGACGGGGTTCTTAATACTCTCCCTGGGCAGCCGTCCGGGGGATTAACCGTGAGATAATGACTGATGGAACTCATTGAAAAACATGCCAGCTTTGGCGGCTGGCAAAATGTGTATCGGCATTATTCCCAATCACTGAAATGTGAAATGAATGTCGGCGTCTATCTCCCACCAAAAGCCGCGAATGAAAAATTGCCGGTGCTGTACTGGCTTTCGGGCCTGACCTGCAACGAGCAGAATTTCATTA
This sequence comes from Escherichia sp. SCLE84, assembly GCF_012584495.1. NCBI lineage: Bacteria > Pseudomonadati > Pseudomonadota > Gammaproteobacteria > Enterobacterales > Enterobacteriaceae > Escherichia > Escherichia sp. SCLE84. Next base: position 2,031,650 of record NZ_CP051430.1, read on the forward strand.
CTAAATCGGGGATGCAGCGTTACGCGGCTGAACACAACATTATTGTTGTTGCGCCGGACACCAGTCCGCGAGGCAGTCATGTCGCAGATGCCGACCGTTACGATCTCGGGCAAGGTGCCGGGTTTTACCTGAACGCAACGCAAGCGCCGTGGAATGAACATTACAAAATGTATGACTATATCCGCAACGAGCTGCCGGATTTAGTGATGCAACATTTTCCGGCAACGACCAGAAAGTCTATCTCTGGTCATTCTATGGGCGGGCTGGGCGCGCTGGTGCTGGCGTTACGTAACCCAGATGAATATGTCAGCGTCTCGGCGTTTTCGCCCATTGTCTCCCCATCGCAAGTACCGTGGGGACAGCAAGCCTTTGCCGCATATCTTGGTGAAAATAAAGATGCCTGGTTGAATTACGATCCGGTGAGTCTTATTTCACAAGGTCAACGCGTTGCGGAAATCATGGTTGATCAGGGGTTGAGTGATGATTTTTACGCGGAACAGCTGCGGACTCCAAATCTTGAAAAGATCTGCCAGGAGATGAATATCAAGACGTTAATCCGTTATCACGAGGGTTACGACCACAGCTATTATTTTGTCTCCAGTTTTATTGGCGAGCATATTGCCTACCACGCCAATAAACTGAATATGCGTTGATAATAGTGCACGACTGCCGGATGCGGCGTGAACGCCTTATCCGCCTACATTTCGCCCGCAGGCCGTAGGCATGATAAGACGCGCATAGCGTCGCATCAGGCATCTGCGCACGACTTATCTATGTTTACCACATCAAATCATCAGGCACTTTGAAGTCGGCATATGGGTCGTCTTCATCCTGCTCTTCGGCACTGAGCGCGCTGTGCAACACAATACTGCTGGCATCACGCTGAGCAATTTTATCGGCAACGCTGGCGGGAATAATGGCGTATTCACCTTCGCTATTGTTATCGACCAACAAGCGGGCAATCGCCAGACGACCATTAATCAACTGCGCCTGTGTGAGCTTATCGACAAAAATCTTCTTAATCAGATTGCCGTCAGTGAAGTTAAAACCAATATCACCATTGGCAATGGTGATTCGGTTCATTTCAATAAGCTGCTTCACCTGGGCTTTATATTCTTTCGCCAACGCCGCTTGTTTTTGCTGTTCGCTAAGCTGTTTATCACGCTCAAGCTGTGCCTTTTTATTTTCTTCTACCGCCGCCCGAGCTTCACGCGCCTGAACGCGCGATTTTTTCGCCGTTCTCTCGACCTTCGCCGCTTTTTTGCTGGTGACTAATCCTGCTTTGAGCAACTGCTCTTGTAAGGTAAGTTTTGCCATCTTTGTTTCCAAACCCGCTGAATAATTTTTAGCGAGTATACCTGTAAACGCCGTGGGTGTATTGGGGGCAAGTCCCTTTCGCCCCTGCTAAATAAGGCGCGTCAGGCATCGGCACACGGCTGCATTCTTGATCTCCGACTCATCAAAATAAACACCGCCAACCCAGCAACAAGAATACCCGGTGCAGAAGCGGCCATTACGCCGACCGTGCCAGTGCCTAATGCCAGCATTTTCCCGGCCAGTAACGGACCGCTCATAGCCCCCAGACGCCCTACCGCCACGGCTGTTCCCACACCTGTTGCGCGGATCTGCGAACTGTAAAACAACGGTGCCAGGGCATACAAAACGCTTTGCCCACCTGTCGCAAACAACCCCGCGACAAATCCCGCCAGCAACATACCGTTAAATGACGACACCGTTCCAAGCGCCAGCAGCGAAGCTAACATGCCGCTATAAATCAGTAGCGACATGGTTACTGGACGCAGCTTATCCATCAATGCGCCCAACATTAACGTCCCGCTTGCCGCCCCCATTTGCAGGGCAAACATCACCCCTGCCGCCTGCGATGGCTGGAATCCTTGCTCCACCAAAAGTAGCGGTAGCCAGTTGATCAACATATAAACCACCAGCAGAGTGAAGAAATAACACAACCACAGCAGCAGCGTCGCGGTTGCCGTTTCTGGCGCAAATAAGGCACGCAGTGGTGGCGCAGCCTGTTTTTCGCCAGCGAAAACCGCTGACTCCGGCAGCCAGCGCATTAATAGCGGCACCAGAATCAACGGCACCACACCACCTACCCAAAACACCGTTTGCCATGCTAAGTTTGCCCCCGCGAAACCCAGTGTCGCCGCCAGCGCCGCGCCAATGGGAACACCGCAATACATCAGGCTCACTGCCGTCCCACGAAAACGTGGACCCGCGGCTTCAGACGTCAGGGCGATAAGATTCGGCAACGCCGCCCCCAGCCCGACACCGGTCATCAGCCGCGCAAAGACCAGTGAGGGGAAATCCCAGGCAATCGCCGTTGCCAGTGAGAACAAACCAAACAGCGCAACTGAGCCAATCAAAATACTCTTACGACCATAACGGTCTGCCAGCATCCCGCCAACCAACGCGCCGGGTAGCAAACCGAGTATTCCGGCGCTAAATATCCAGCCCATTTGCATTTTATCGAGTGCGAAAGCCTGGGCGATGCCACCCGCCGCAATGCCAGCCGCCTGAAGATCCAGCCCTTCCATCAGAGCGACCAAAAAACAAAGCCCGATGGTCAGCATCAGGCGGGATGAAGATGATGAAGGGGTACGAGTCGACATAAGATGAACCTCGTTGCGAGTGCAGGTGAATCGCGACTGATACATTGCCAGCCGCGTAATCAGAACTATTTAATGACTGCCTACGGGCGAAATGTAGGCCGGACAAGACGTTTATCGCATCCGGCAGTCGTGTGCAGATGCCTGATGCGACGCTAACGCGTCTTATCAGGCCTACAAATTCTCACGCCACCCGTAGGCCGGATAAGGTGTTTACGCCGCATCCGGCAGTCGTGCTGGGATGGGCATACAAAATGCACGTTCTCGGCAGTCATCATTATTTGTTGTTGCGCAGATCCAGCGCCACGTCAACGATCATATCCTCCTGGCCGCCAACCATCCGGCGTTTGCCCAGCTCAACGAGAATATCCACCGCACTTAAGCCATAACGCGCCGCCGCCGTTTCACAGTGACGCAGGAAGCTCGAGTAAACACCAGCGTATCCCAGCGCCAGCGTTTCGCGATCGACTCGTACCGGTCGATCCTGCAACGGACGCACCAGGTCGTCAGCGGCATCCATTAACGCATAGAGATCGGTCCCATGCTGCCAGCCCAGTTTATCCGCGGCGGCAATAAACACTTCCAGCGGTGCGTTACCTGCGCCCGCGCCCATTCCCGCGAGGCTGGCGTCGATTCGGTCGCAGCCCTCTTCCACCGCCGCGATAGAGTTCGCCACGCCAAGACTCAGGTTATGGTGAGCGTGCATGCCAGTTTGCGTTTCTGGTTTCAGCTCTGCTTTCAGGGCGCGGAAACGGTCACGGATATCGCTCATGTTCATCGCACCGCCAGAATCCACCACATAAATACAGGTCGCACCGTAGCCTTCCATCAGCTTTGCCTGCTTTGCGAGATTCTCCGGCGTGGTCATATGGCTCATCATCAGAAAACCAACGGTGTCCATTCCGAGCTCGCGGGCATACTGAATATGCTGGGCGGAAACATCAGCTTCGGTACAGTGCGTTGCCACACGAACCACCCGCGCGCCAGCCTGCCAGGCATTTTTCAGATCGTGAATAGTGCCGATTCCTGGCAGCAACAACGTCGCGATTTTGGCGTGCTTCACCACATCCGCCGCTGCTTCAATCCATTCAAGGTCGCTATGTGCGCCGAAACCATAGTTAAAGCTGGAACCCTGCAAACCGTCGCCATGGGCCACTTCAATCGAATCCACGCGGGCATCGTCCAGTGCTTTGGCAATCTGGCGAACGTTTTCCAGCGAATACTGATGACGAATGGCGTGCATACCGTCACGCAACGTGACGTCCGAGATATAAAGTTTTTTACCGTTCATGCCGCTTCTCCTGCCTTGCGCGCCAGTGACTGGGCCATTTTTTCCGCTGTCGCCAGCGCACTGGAAGTCATAATGTCGAGGTTGCCCGCATAGGCAGGCAGATAATGCGCTGCGCCTTCGACTTCCAGCCAGACCGCTGTTTTCAGTCCGGAGAATTGCCCCACGCCCGGTAAATTGACCGGTTTATCCTGCGGGATAACTTCAAACTGCACGCGCTGTTTCAGGCGATAACCCGGTACGTAAGCCTGCACCGCCTCAGCCATTTCATTGATTGAGGCTTCGATATCATCTTGTGAAGCTTCGTCGCTCAATACATACACCGTGTCACGCATCATCAACGGTGGCTCTGCTGGGTTAAGCACAATAATCGCCTTCCCTTTTGCCGCGCCGCCCACCACTTCAATGGCTCGGGAAGTGGTTTCCGTAAATTCATCGATATTGGCACGCGTGCCAGGTCCGGCAGATTTACTGGCGATAGAAGCGATAATTTCGGCGTAATGAACACGCGCCACGCGTGAAACTGCCGCCACCATTGGAATGGTGGCCTGGCCGCCGCAGGTGACCATGTTGACGTTCAGTTGATCGACGTTCGCCTCGAGGTTAACCACCGGCACGCAGTAAGGGCCGATGGCAGCAGGCGTCAGGTCAATTAAGCGAATATCCGGTTTCGCTTCGCGTAAAGCGGCATCGTTTTTCACATGCGCGCCCGCGCTGGTCGCATCAAATACAATGTCGATATCAGCAAATTCAGGCATGTTCATCAGCCCGATCACCCCTTCATGGGTGGTGGCGACGCCCATACGTCTGGCACGCGCCAGACCGTCGGACTGAGGATCAATGCCGACCATCACCGCCATCTCCAGATGCTGACCGTGACGCAAAATTTTAATCATCAGATCGGTGCCAATGTTGCCAGAACCGATAATGGCGACTTTACGCTTACTCATGACAGACTTCCTTTTGGGGCTGCGCTTGAAAATGTCGCAGCAACTGAACCTATGCCTTCAATATGGGCTTCAAAACGATCGCCCGCATTCACTGCCACCATCGGACCTAATGCCCCGGTAAGAATGATATCTCCGGCGCGCAGCGGTTCACCCAGGCTGGCCATTTTGCGTGCCAGCCAGACGGCGGCATTAAGCGGATGTCCCAGGCATTCGCTGCCGCGCCCGCTGGAAACCTCTTCGTTATTACGCGTCATCTTCATGGCGCAGTTTTTCAGGTCTAACCCCGCCGGACGTTGCGCCGGACCGCCGATGACATACACCCCGCAGGAAGCGTTATCTGCCACGGTATCGACAAACTGAATCGACCAGTCGCGAATGCGGCTACCCACCACCTCCAGCGCCGGAAGTACCCATTCAATGGCGTTATACAGTTCGTCGAAGGTGATATCGGTTGCGGGCAAATCGCGGTTCAACACCAGTGCGATCTCCGCTTCAATGCGGGCTTGCAGAACACGGGAAAAAGGAATGATTTCGTTATCGCCATAACACATGTCGGCAAATAATGTCCCAAAATCCGGTTGATCAACGCCCAGTTGTTGCTGCACTTTCGGATGCGTCAGGCCCACTTTACGCCCTACCACGCGACGCCCCTGCGCAACGTCATATTGCACATTTATGTGCTGAATGGCGTAGGCCGCTTCAGCGTTATCGATACCAATCAGATCGCGCAGCGGCGCAATCGCTTCGCCCTGCTCTGCGGCGCGGCGTAAATCCGCCGCCAGTTGCTCAAGAGTATGCTTCGTCATGACCATTCCTTAAGGGCGTGCGAGGAAATTCAGCACCAATTGATTGAAAGCGTCGGCATGTTCCCACTGCGCCCAGTGACCACAGTCGCGGAAGATATGCAGTTCAGAACCGGCAATGCCGGACAGCAGACGCAGACCCGCATCCATCGGCACAAAGCGGTCGTTGCGCCCCCAGACAATCAGGGTTTGCGCTTTGATTTCCGCCAGACGTGGGCCAAAATCCGGGAACTGTTTCGGATTAGCTTCCAGGCTCTTAACGTAGTTTTCCAGGTGATCGCGGCGCGACAGCATATTATTCAGGCGCGCTTCAAACAGGGCGTCGGTCAAATCGCTGGTATCGAAAACGAAGATATCCATCATCAGCTTCAGGTTTTCGATAGTCGGCTGACGATAAAGCTGATTCAGTCGCTTAATACCTTCGGTTGGCATCGGCGTAAACAAACTCATGCCGCCCGTACCGCCGCCCATCAGCACCAGTTTGCCGACGCGCTCCGGCCAGTTAAGGGTGAACGCCATAGAACTATGGCCGCCCATCGAGTTGCCCAGCAGGTGGATTTTGGCGATATCCAGTTGATCCACCACGCTTTTCAGGATTCGTGCATTAAGATCCGATCGTGAACCACTATTAACGATCGAATCGCTTTTGCCCCAACCCGGACAATCCAGCAGGATTACCCGATAGCCCGCCTCTACCAGCGGATCGATATTGCGGCTGAAGTTCGCCCAGCCAGTAGCACCCGGGCCGGAACCGTGCAGCAGGACAACGGTTTCGTCGCCTTGTCCGCAGTCATTAAAATGGATGCGCAGCGTTTTACCCGCTTCTTCTACATTCAGAAAACGGCTGGTGGCGGCTTCGGTTTGTGGCTGATAACTCATCATCTTCTCCTGCATATTCAGTTCTCTGTTCTGGCGCTTAACGAGCCAAATCCGGCAATCCACTCCGGGATTGGGCGGTAATAACGCCCTTCGCTACGCCAGTTGCCAAATGCAGAAATAGCGGCAAAAGCGGCGACCCAGGTTTTGATTTCATGTGTCGACTTTCCGGCAATGGCGGAAAGCTCTTCGTTACTGACGGCATCCAGTTCCTGTATGCGTCCCTGCTCCAGCAAAGTCATGAACTGGTTATCCCAAATCGGGTTGAGCGGATGCAGAGTTCTCTGATCCTCAACAAACTTCTCAGCGGCGCTAATCACCCGTTGCTGACGCAATTCGCGCTCACTGGCGGGTAAATCTTTCCCGCTCCCCAACAGACGGTCGCGCATATGGGCATCGGCTTTCGCCAGTTCGGGCACCGGCGGCTGATGGGAAAGCCCACCGGAACCCAGGAACAGCACGCGTTTATTGAGAGTGCTGGTGAAACGTCCAATGGCTTCACCCAACATGCGGGTACGCTGGAAACCGGGCAGCGGCGTGGCGACACCGTTGATGAACACAGGCAGAACTGGCACCTTATCCAGCCCGCCGAGCAGGAACTCCAGTGGCTGGGCGAACCCGTGGTCCACCTGCATACAGTAAGAAACGGCAAGATCGATCCCGCTCTTCATGACGGCATGCGCACAGGCCTCCGCCAGCTCCACAGGCACTGGCAGCTCTCCTGCCGCACTGCCGAAATCACCAATTGCCGTCGCTCCAACGCCTAAACAGAACGGTGGCATCACGTCATAGAAAAAGCCGTTGTAGTGATCTGGCGCAAACAGCACCACCAGTTCAGGGGAGAAAGCCGCAATACGCTCGCGGGCGCTGGCAATCACGCCATTGACCTCATCGAGCACCTCTTGCGCCGGGTCGACATACCCCACCAGCGGCGAGTGGGAAAGACAGTGAAGATAAGCGTGCATATCAGGCTACCTTTTCGACAGAAACGTCGGCATCAGGGCGGGTCAGCGTCATCACCGACGCCAGTTTATTCAGGGTCTTGCCCAGGGTTTGCGGAATGGCGGTGGCGGCAACAAAGCGATCCGGGCGCATCACCACCAGCGAAGCATTGTGTTGCGCGAACCAGCTACGCAGACGACCTTGCGTATCGCCCACGCGTAGCACGCCGTCGTGGTTATCCTGTGCGGTATGAATTTGCACTTCCGGCACCACCTGAATGAAGCGTGTGCCCAACGCGCGCCACTGCTGGATTTGCTCGTCGCTCATCCCCCACAGTGGATTGCATCCCCAGCCAATTACCGCGAAGTTCGCGCCAATCGCGTTATCGAGCAGCGTCACGTCACCGTTTTCCAGCGTGACTTTCGGCTGAATAAACATCTTGCCGACCGGAGAGTGCTTCGCTTCGCCCTCACGCACCAGCGCACCGCCGTAATATTGCGGCATCGGCTTGAAGCGCATTTCGAGGAAATAGCGTTTTACTGGCGGCAGATAATTCAACAGCCAGGAAACGCCGTCACGTAACGTACCCTGCCAGCGTTTCGGCGGAGCCAGCACGTTGCCCGCCGTCACGGACAGGTCAATCATCGCTTTGGCGTGATCGCGACGTTCTTGTTGATAGGTATCGAGCAGCGCATCGCGGGCTTTCCCCTGGATAACCAACGCCAGTTTCCAGGCGAGGTTAAAGGCGTCGCGCATACCACTGTTATAGCCCTGCCCCTGCCACACCGGCATGATGTGCGCGGCATCGCCCGCCAGCAGTACGCGATCAATACGGAAACGTTGCGCCAGTCGCGCGTTATGGGTGTAGACACGCTGGCGAATCAATTCAACATTGTCCGGATTAGGCAGCACTTTGCTTAACAGCTTGCGCATATTTTGCGGCTCACGCAGCTGCTCTTCGGTTTCTCCCGGCATCACCATAAATTCAAAGCGACGTACCGCATGAGGCAGCGCGGCAGAAACATACGGGCGCACCGGATCGCAACACAAATAGATATGCGGCGTACTTAACGGATCGTTGGCGATATCTACCACAATCCACTGATTTGGCGCAGTTTTACCTTCAAACGGCACATTCAGAGTGCGACGGACAAAACTTGCTCCACCGTCACAGGCTACCAGCCACTGGGCTTTGACCGTTTCCCGCTGCCCTTCTGCCGTTTTCAGGTGCAAGGTCACTTCGTCATTTTGCTGGCTGAAGGCCTCCAGCTCGCGGGAAAACAAGCAGCGCACATTCGGAAAACGCGACAACCCTTCCAGCATCACCGCATCGACCTGAGGCTGAATAAAGGCGTTACGGCGCGGCCAGCCAAATTCATCGGTCATTGGCTGAATATCAGCAAAACAGCGGCCTTTCGGGGTGAGAAAACGCATCGCGTGCCACGGCGTAGTGTGCGGCAGAACATCATCGACCAGGCCGACCGACTGCATGGTGCGCAGCGCCTCGTCATCAATACCAATCGCACGCGGGTAGTCGATCAACTTATCGAGTTTTTCCACCACCAGCACGTCAATGCCCATCTGGCCGAGATAGTTCGCCATCATCAGCCCGACCGGACCGGCACCAGCGATCGCCACCTGAACGCTATGGTTAACAGCAGGCTGGATGTCAGGGTGTTGTATTGCCATTTCAGTACCTCACGACTCGGACAAAATGCCGTTGCGCGCACAGTACGGCGCAACTTATTTTGTTAAAAACATGTAAATGATTTTTTATTGTGCGCTCAGTATAGGAAGGGTGTTTTCGGCTACAATCAAAACATGCCCGAATGTGCACCAGGTGCACAACTTTGTTTTAACTATAGAAATGTCAATTAATATGCAGAACAATGAGCAGACGGAATACAAAACCGTGCGCGGCTTAACCCGCGGTCTAATGTTATTAAATATGTTAAATAAACTTGATGGCGGTGCCAGCGTCGGGCTGCTGGCGGAACTCAGCGGCCTGCATCGCACCACTGTGCGGCGACTGCTGGAGACGCTGCAGGAAGAGGGATATGTCCGCCGTAGCCCCTCCGATGATAGTTTTCGTCTGACCATCAAAGTGCGGCAATTAAGCGAAGGATTTCGTGACGAACAGTGGATTTCTGCACTGGCGGCCCCACTGCTGGGCGATCTGTTGCGCGAAGTGGTATGGCCGACAGATGTGTCCACGCTGGATGTTGATGCAATGGTGGTACGCGAAACCACTCACCGTTTCAGCCGCTTATCCTTTCACCGGGCAATGGTCGGGCGACGTTTGCCGCTTCTGAAAACCGCCTCTGGCCTGACCTGGCTGGCCTTTTGCCCGGAACAAGACCGCAAGGAATTAATCGAAATGTTAGCCTCCCGCCCCGGTGATGACTATCAACTGGCACGGGAACCGTTAAAGCTGGAAGCCATTCTGGCGCGCGCGCGCAAAGAGGGTTACGGACAGAACTACCGCGGCTGGGATCAGGAGGAGAAGATCGCCTCTATCGCCGTACCGCTGCGCAGTGAACAACGGGTGATTGGCTGTCTGAATCTGGTGTATATGGCGAGCGCAATGACCATTGAACAGGCAGCGGAAAAGCATCTTCCGGCGCTACAACGGGTAGCAAAACAGATCGAAGAAGGGGTTGAATCGCAGGCTATTCTGGTGGCCGGACGGCGAAGCGGCGTGCATTTACGTTGACACCATCGAATGGCGCAAAACCTTTCGCGGTATGGCATGATAGCGTCCGGAAGAGAGTCAATTCAGGGTGGTGAATGTGAAACCAGTAACGCTATACGATGTCGCAGAGTATGCCGGTGTCTCTTATCAGACCGTTTCCCGCGTGGTGAACCAGGCCAGCCACGTTTCTGCGAAAACGCGGGAAAAAGTGGAAGCGGCGATGGCGGAGCTGAATTACATTCCCAACCGCGTGGCACAACAACTGGCGGGCAAACAGTCGTTGCTGATTGGCGTTGCCACCTCCAGTCTGGCCCTGCACGCGCCGTCGCAAATTGTCGCGGCGATTAAATCTCGCGCTGATCAACTGGGTGCCAGCGTGGTGGTGTCGATGGTAGAACGAAGCGGCGTCGAAGCCTGTAAAGCGGCGGTGCACAATCTTCTCGCGCAACGCGTCAGTGGGCTGATCATTAACTATCCGCTGGATGACCAGGATGCCACTGCTGTGGAAGCAGCCTGCGCTAATGTTCCGGCGTTATTTCTTGATGTCTCTGACCAGACTCCCATCAACAGTATTATTTTCTCCCATGAAGACGGTACGCGGCTGGGCGTGGAGCATCTGGTCGCATTGGGTCACCAGCAAATCGCGCTGTTAGCGGGCCCATTAAGTTCTGTCTCGGCGCGTCTGCGTCTGGCGGGCTGGCATAAATATCTCACACGCAATCAAATTCAGCCGATAGCGGAACGGGAGGGCGACTGGAGTGCCATGTCCGGTTTTCAACAAACCATGCAAATGCTGAATGAGGGCATCGTTCCCACTGCGATGCTGGTTGCCAACGATCAGATGGCGCTGGGCGCAATGCGCGCCATTACCGAGTCCGGGCTGCGCGTTGGTGCGGATATCTCGGTAGTGGGATACGACGATACCGAAGACAGCTCGTGTTATATCCCGCCGTTAACCACCATCAAACAGGATTTTCGCCTGCTGGGGCAAACCAGCGTGGACCGCTTGCTGCAACTCTCTCAGGGCCAGGCGGTGAAGGGCAATCAGCTGTTGCCCGTCTCACTGGTGAAAAGAAAAACCACCCTGGCGCCCAATACGCAAACCGCCTCTCCCCGCGCGTTGGCCGATTCATTAATGCAGCTGGCACGACAGGTTTCCCGACTGGAAAGCGGGCAGTGAGCGCAACGCAATTAATGTGAGTTAGCTCACTCATTAGGCACCCCAGGCTTTACACTTTATGCTTCCGGCTCGTATGTTGTGTGAAATTGTGAGCGGATAACAATTTTACACAGGATACAGCTATGACTATGATTACGGATTCACTGGTCGTCGTATTACAACGTCGTGACTGGGAAAACCCTGGCGTTACCCAACTTAATCGCCTTGCAGCACATCCCCCTTTCGCCAGCTGGCGTAATAGCGAAGAGGCCCGCACCGATCGCCCTTCCCAACAGTTGCGCAGCCTGAATGGCGAATGGCGCTTTGCCTGGTTTCCGGCACCAGAAGCGGTGCCGGAAAGCTGGCTGGAGTGCGATCTTCCTGAGGCCGATACTGTCGTCGTCCCCTCAAACTGGCAGATGCACGGTTACGATGCGCCCATCTACACCAACGTGACCTATCCCATTACGGTCAATCCGCCTTTTGTTCCCGCGGAGAATCCGACGGGTTGTTACTCGCTCACATTTAATATTGATGAAAGCTGGCTACAGGAAGGCCAGACGCGAATTATTTTTGATGGTGTTAACTCGGCGTTTCATCTGTGGTGCAACGGGCGCTGGGTCGGTTACGGCCAGGACAGCCGTTTGCCGTCTGAATTTGACCTGAGCACATTTTTACGCGCCGGAGAAAACCGCCTCGCGGTGATGGTGCTGCGCTGGAGTGACGGCAGTTATCTGGAAGATCAGGATATGTGGCGGATGAGCGGCATTTTCCGTGACGTCTCGTTGCTGCACAAACCGAGCACACAAATCAGCGATTTCCATGTTGCCACTCACTTTAATGATGATTTCAGCCGCGCGGTACTGGAAGCAGAAGTTCAGATGTATGGCGAGCTGCGCGATGAGCTGCGGGTGACGGTTTCTTTGTGGCAGGGTGAAACGCAGGTCGCCAGCGGCACCGCGCCTTTCGGCGGTGAAATTATCGATGAGCGTGGTGGTTATGCCGATCGCGTCACACTACGTCTGAACGTCGAAAACCCGAAACTGTGGAGCGCCGAAATCCCGAATCTCTATCGTGCGGTGGTTGAACTGCACACCGCCGACGGCACGCTGATTGAAGCAGAAGCCAGCGATGTCGGTTTCCGCGAGGTGCGGATTGAAAATGGTCTGCTGCTGCTGAACGGCAAGCCGTTGCTGATTCGCGGCGTTAACCGTCACGAGCATCATCCTCTGCATGGTCAGGTCATGGATGAGCAGACGATGGTGCAGGATATCCTGCTGATGAAGCAGAACAACTTTAACGCCGTGCGCTGTTCGCATTATCCGAACCATCCGCTGTGGTACACGCTGTGCGACCGCTACGGCCTGTATGTGGTAGATGAAGCCAACATTGAAACCCACGGCATGGTGCCAATGAATCGTCTGACCGATGATCCGCGCTGGCTACCGGCGATGAGCGAACGCGTAACGCGAATGGTGCAGCGCGATCGTAATCACCCGAGTGTGATCATCTGGTCGCTGGGAAATGAGTCAGGCCACGGCGCTAATCACGACGCACTCTATCGCTGGATCAAATCTGTCGATCCATCCCGCCCGGTGCAGTATGAAGGCGGCGGAGCCGACACCACGGCCACCGATATTATTTGCCCGATGTACGCGCGCGTGGATGAAGACCAGCCCTTCCCGGCTGTGCCGAAATGGTCCATCAAAAAATGGCTTTCGCTACCTGGAGAGACGCGCCCGCTGATCCTTTGCGAATACGCCCACGCGATGGGTAACAGTCTTGGCGGCTTCGCTAAATACTGGCAGGCGTTTCGTCAGTATCCCCGTTTACAGGGCGGCTTCGTCTGGGACTGGGTGGATCAGTCGCTGATTAAATATGATGAAAACGGCAACCCGTGGTCGGCTTACGGCGGTGATTTTGGCGATACGCCGAACGATCGCCAGTTCTGTATGAACGGTCTGGTCTTTGCCGACCGCACGCCGCATCCAGCGCTGACGGAAGCAAAACACCAGCAGCAGTTTTTCCAGTTCCGTTTATCCGGGCAAACCATCGAAGTGACCAGCGAATACCTGTTCCGTCATAGCGATAACGAGCTCCTGCACTGGATGGTGGCGCTGGATGGTAAGCCGCTGGCAAGCGGTGAAGTGCCTCTGGATGTCGCTCCACAAGGTAAACAGTTGATTGAACTGCCTGAACTACCGCAGCCGGAGAGCGCCGGGCAACTCTGGCTCACAGTACGCGTAGTGCAACCGAACGCGACCGCATGGTCAGAAGCCGGACACATCAGCGCCTGGCAGCAGTGGCGTCTGGCGGCAAACCTCAGCGTGACACTCCCCTCCGCGCCCCACGCCATCCCGCAACTGACCACCAGCGAAACGGATTTTTGCATCGAGCTGGATAATAAGCGTTGGCAATTTAACCGCCAGTCAGGCTTTCTTTCACAGATGTGGATTGGCGATGAAAAACAACTGCTGACCCCGCTGCGCGATCAGTTCATCCGTGCACCGCTGGATAACGACATTGGCGTAAGTGAAGCGACCCGTATTGACCCGAACGCCTGGGTCGAACGCTGGAAGGCGGCGGGCCATTACCAGGCCGAAGCGGCGTTGTTGCAGTGCACGGCAGATACACTTGCCGACGCGGTGCTGATTACCACTGTCCACGCGTGGCAGCATCAGGGGAAAACCTTATTTATCAGCCGGAAAACCTACCGGATTGATGGTAGTGGTCAAATGGCGATTACCGTTGATGTTGAAGTAGCGAGCGATACACCGCATCCGGCGCGGATTGGCCTGACCTGCCAGCTGGCGCAGGTAGCAGAGCGGGTAAACTGGCTCGGATTAGGGCCGCAAGAAAACTATCCCGACCGCCTTACTGCCGCCTGTTTTGACCGCTGGGATCTGCCATTGTCAGACATGTATACCCCGTACGTCTTCCCGAGCGAAAACGGTCTGCGCTGCGGGACGCGCGAATTGAATTATGGCTCACACCAGTGGCGCGGCGACTTCCAGTTCAATATCAGTCGCTACAGCCAACAACAACTGATGGAAACCAGCCATCGCCATCTGCTGCACGCGGAAGAAGGCACATGGCTGAATATCGACGGTTTCCATATGGGGATTGGTGGCGACGACTCCTGGAGCCCGTCAGTATCGGCGGAATTCCAGCTGAGCGCCGGTCGCTACCATTACCAGTTGGTCTGGTGTCAAAAATAATAATAACCGGGCAGGCCATGTCTGCCCGTATTTCGCGTAAGGAAATCCATTATGTACTATTTAAAAAACACAAACTTTTGGATGTTCGGTTTATTCTTTTTCTTTTACTTTTTTATCATGGGAGCCTACTTCCCGTTTTTCCCGATTTGGCTACATGACATCAACCATATCAGCAAAAGTGATACGGGTATTATTTTTGCCGCTATTTCTCTGTTCTCGCTATTATTCCAACCGCTGTTTGGTCTGCTTTCTGACAAACTCGGGCTGCGCAAATACCTGCTGTGGATTATTACCGGCATGTTAGTGATGTTTGCGCCGTTCTTTATTTTTATCTTCGGGCCACTGTTACAATACAACATTTTAGTAGGATCGATTGTTGGTGGTATTTATCTAGGCTTTTGTTTTAACGCCGGTGCGCCAGCAGTAGAGGCATTTATTGAGAAAGTCAGCCGTCGCAGTAATTTCGAATTTGGTCGCGCGCGGATGTTTGGCTGTGTTGGCTGGGCGTTGTGTGCCTCGATTGTCGGCATCATGTTCACCATCAATAATCAGTTTGTTTTCTGGCTGGGTTCTGGCTGTGCACTCATCCTCGCCGTTTTACTCTTTTTCGCCAAAACGGATGCGCCCTCTTCCGCCACGGTTGCCAATGCGGTAGGTGCCAACCATTCGGCATTTAGCCTTAAGCTGGCGCTGGAACTGTTCAGACAGCCAAAACTGTGGTTTTTGTCACTGTATGTTATTGGCGTTTCCTGCACCTACGATGTTTTTGACCAACAGTTTGCTAATTTCTTTACTTCGTTCTTTGCTACCGGTGAACAGGGTACGCGGGTATTTGGCTACGTAACGACAATGGGCGAATTACTTAACGCCTCGATTATGTTCTTTGCGCCACTGATTATTAATCGCATCGGTGGGAAAAATGCCCTGCTGCTGGCTGGCACTATTATGTCTGTACGTATTATTGGCTCATCGTTCGCCACCTCAGCGCTGGAAGTGGTTATTCTGAAAACGCTGCATATGTTTGAAGTACCGTTCCTGCTGGTGGGCTGCTTTAAATATATTACCAGCCAGTTTGAAGTGCGTTTTTCAGCGACGATTTATCTGGTCTGTTTCTGCTTCTTTAAGCAACTGGCGATGATTTTTATGTCTGTACTGGCGGGCAATATGTATGAAAGCATCGGTTTCCAGGGCGCTTATCTGGTGCTGGGTCTGGTGGCGCTGGGCTTCACCTTAATTTCCGTGTTCACGCTTAGCGGCCCCGGCCCGCTTTCTCTACTGCGTCGTCAGGTGAATGAAGTCGCTTAAGCAATCAATGTCGGATGCGGCGCGAGCGCCTTATCCGACCAACATATCAGGACGGAATGATCGCAATGAACATGTCGATGACAGAAAGAATAAAAGCAGGCAAGCTATTTACCGATATGTGCGAAGGCTTACCTGAAAAAAGACTTCGTGGGAAAACGTTAATGTATGAGTTTAATCACTCGCATCCATCAGAAGTTGAAAAAAGGGAAAGCCTGCTTAAAGAAATGTTTGCCACGGTAGGGGAAAACGCCTGGGTAGAACCACCTGTCTATTTCTCTTACGGTTCCAACATCCATATAGGCCGCAATTTTTATGCAAATTTCAATTTAACCATTGTCGATGACTACACGGTAACAATCGGTGATAACGTACTGATTGCACCCAACGTTACTCTTTCCGTTACGGGACACCCTGTACACCATGAATTGAGAAAAAACGGCGAGATGTACTCTTTTCCGATAACGATTGGCAATAACGTCTGGATCGGAAGTCATGTGGTTATTAATCCAGGCGTCACCATCGGGGATAATTCTGTTATTGGCGCGGGTAGTATCGTCACAAAAGACATTCCACCAAACGTCGTGGCGGCTGGCGTTCCTTGTCGGGTTATTCGCGAAATAAACGACCGGGATAAGCAATATTATTTCAAAGATTATAAAGTTGAATCGTCAGTTTAAATTATAAAAATTGCCTGATACGCTGCGCTTATCAGGCCTACAAGTTCAGCGATCTACATTAGCCGTATCCGGCATGAACAAAGCGCAGGAACAAGCGTCGCATCATGCCTCTTTGACCCACAGCTGCGGAAAACGTGCTGGTGCAAAACGCAGGGTTATAATCATCAGCCCAACGACGCACAGCGCATGAAATGCCCAGTCCATCAGGTAATTGCCGCTGATACTACGCAGCACGCCAGAAAACCACGGGGCAAGCCCGGCGATGATAAAACCGATTCCCTGCATAAACGCCACCAGCTTGCCAGCAATAGCCGGTTGCACAGAGTGATCGAGCGCCAGCAGCAAACAGAGCGGAAACGCGCCGCCCAGACCTAACCCACACACCATCGCCCACAAGACCGGCAATTGCAGCGGCAACCAGATAAAGCCGCAGAACCCCACCAGTTGTAACACCAGCGCCAGCATTAACAGTTTGCGCCGATCCTGATGGCGAGCCATAGCAGGCATCAGCAAAGCTCCTGCGGCTTGCCCAAGCGTCATCAATGCCAGTAAGGAACCGCTGTACTGCGCGCTGGCACCAATCTCAATATAGAAAGCGGGTAACCAGGCAATCAGGCTGGCGTAACCGCCGTTAATCAGACCGAAGTAAACACCCAGCGTCCACGCGCGGGGAGTGAATACCACGCGAACCGGAGTGGTTGTTGTCTTGTGGGAAGAGGCGACCTCGCGGGCGCTTTGCCACCACCAGGCAAAGAGCGCAACAACGGCAGGCAGCGCCCACCAGGCGAGTGTTTGATACCAGGATTCGCTATGTTGAACTAACCAGGGCGTTATGGCGGCACCAAGTCCACCGCCGCCCATCAGAGCCGCAGACCACAGCCCCATCACCTGTGGCGTGCGTTGCTGAAACCGCCGTTTAATCACTGAAGGCATCACCGCCTGAATGATACCGATCCCCACCCCACCAAGCAGTGCGCTGCTAAGCAGCAGCACACTTTGGGGGTAAAGCTCACGCATCAATGCACCGACGGCAATCAGCAACAGACTGATGGCGACGCTGCGACGTTCGCTGACATGCTGATGAAGCCAGCTTCCGGCCAGCGCCAGCCCGCCCATGGTGACCACCGGCAGAGCGGTCAACAGGGCAGCCACGCTAAAGCTCATTCCGCTCGCCTGGCGCAATTGCGGTAGCAGTGGACCGACGGAGGTGAGCAGTGGTCGCATATTAAGACCAATCAGCACCAGAACCAGCAGCATCGTGAACGTCTTTTGATGATTGCGCATGGCTGTCAGAACGGCTTGGTCGGCAGATATTTACCATCTAAGGTAATGACCGCACGTTCGCCACCTTCCGGGTCCGCCACTTTCTTAACGTCGAGTTTGAAGTTAATCGCGCTGATAATGCCATCGCCAAACTTCTCATGAACCAACGCTTTCAGGGTTGTGCCGTACACCTGCAACATTTCATAGAAACGATACATCGTTGGGTCGGTTGGAATACGGTCATCAATGCAGCCACGCAGTGGAATCATCTGCAACAGTAGAATGGCGTCTTCGTCGAGATCCAGCTTCGCCCCGACCAGGCGGGCGGCGTCGGCAGGAAGCGCTTGCTGCCCCAGCAAAGCCGCGGTTACGAAGGCTTCTGCCAGACCGGTACCGTCGGCAATCTCGGCAAATGAGAGATCTTTTTTAGCTTTGCTGAGCAAAATGGCATCGGCAAGATCAAGACGAATATTGCGGTTAATTTGTGACTGAATCATGGTGGATCTCCTGATGGTTTAAAAATAAGGTTACGCTGCGGTCGGTTGGCGTAGCGGTATGGCACAAACGCGAGGATTAGCGACCAGTGGCACAAACTGGCGGGTTGCGCCGTCAAAAGCTGCGATGCTGCCGCTTTCAATGTCGTAGACCCAGCCGTGCAGGGCGATCCGCCCCTCTTCGAGCGCCAGGCGCACCGATGGATGAGTTTGCAAATTAGCCAACTGAGCAATGACGTTTTCACGTACCATCGCCGCAGCTTTTGACGGTAAATCGGAATGCGGGCGCGCCTCATTAACGACGCGGGCTGAATCGGCATAACGCAGCCAGTGGGAGACGGCAGGCATATGGTCCATGCACTGACAGCTGGCAATGGCGGTCATCGCGCCACAGTTGGAATGACCACAAATCACAATGTCAGATACCCGAAGCGCAGCGACGGCATACTCCACCGAAGCAGAAACGCCACCGGGTTCCGGCCCGTAGGAAGGGACGATATTGCCCGCGTTGCGAATAACGAACAGATCGCCAGGCTCACGTTTCGTCACCAGCTCAGGGACCAGACGGCTGTCGGAGCAGGAGATAAAAAGTGTGCGCGGGCTTTGCTGTGTCGCCAGCTGTTTAAACAAGGCTTCCCGCTTCGGAAATGCCTCGCGCTGGAATTTAAGGAATCCATCAATAATCTCTTTCACCGTTAACCTCTGTCTGTCTCTGGAATGAGAGGCAGACTACTCGCCGATTGTCATAAGGTAAAAGTCTCATTTATGATGAGTTCTATTGGATTTACTTATAGGTTGGCGAATGCTCTCTCGACATATCAACTATTTTCTTGCCGTGGCTGAACATGGCAGCTTTACCCGTGCCGCCAGTGCGTTGCACGTCTCCCAGCCTGCGCTTTCCCAGCAGATTCGCCAGTTAGAGGAGAGTTTAGGCGTGCCGCTGTTTGACCGTAGCGGGCGAACGATTCGTCTCACTGATGCAGGAGAAGTCTGGCGACAGTACGCCAGCCGGGCGTTACAGGAACTGGGGGCGGGTAAACGGGCGATTCATGATGTTGCCGATCTGACGCGAGGATCGCTGCGTATCGCCGTCACTCCCACCTTTACAAGCTACTTTATCGGCCCTTTAATGGCGGATTTCTATGCGCGCTACCCCGGCATCACGCTCCAGCTACAGGAAATGTCGCAGGAGAAAATCGAAGATCTGCTTTGTCGCGACGAGCTGGACGTTGGGATTGCCTTCGCGCCTGTGCATTCGCCGGAGCTGGAGGCAATTCCTTTACTGACAGAAAGTTTAGCGTTGGTGGTGGCGAAACATCATCCGCTGGCTGCCTGTGAACAGGTGGCGTTGAGTCGCTTGCATGATGAAAAACTGGTCCTGCTCAGCGCGGAATTTGCCACCAGAGAGCAAATTGACCACTACTGCGAGAAAGCGGGGCTACATCCACAGGTGGTCATTGAGGCGAACTCAATTAGCGCGGTTCTGGAGCTGATTCGCCGCACTTCCCTTTCCACATTGTTACCAGCAGCGATTGCCACACAACATGACGGGCTTAAAGCGATTTCTCTTGCCCCGCCACTACTGGAGAGAACGGCGGTTTTGTTGCGGCGGAAAAATAGCTGGCAGACAGCCGCCGCGAAGGCATTTTTGCACATGGCGTTGGAGGAATGTGCGGATGTTGGCGAGAATGAATCACGGTAGCCACTGACACAGGTCAGTGGCTCTTCAACACAGAGGAAATTACCGTTTGTAATCGATGGCTTCTGGCTGCTCCAGATATACGGTGGTTTGTGCCGGTTGTGTACTGGCAATCACCTTGCCGCCACGTACCGAATAACGTACCGGAACCTGACGGCGCAGCGCATCAAATCCATTTTCAGCCGGCAGGATAATCAGGTTTGCGCTGTTTCCGGCGGCAATGCCGTAATCCTGCAAATTCAATGTTCTGGCACTGTGGTGGGTGATTAAATTCAGGCCATCATTAATCTGCCCGTAGCCCATCAACTGGCAAACATGCAGCCCCATATGCAGCACTTGCAGCATATTCGCCGTTCCCAGCGGATACCACGGATCGAAGACATCATCGTGACCAAAGCAGACGTTAATGCCGGACTCCAGCATCTCTTTAACGCGCGTGATGCCGCGACGTTTTGGATACGTATCGAAACGTCCTTGCAGATGAATATTGACCAGCGGGTTGGCGACAAAGTTAATACCGGACATTTTCAGCAAGCGGAACAGGCGTGAGGTATACGCCCCGTTATAGGAGTGCATTGCCGTGGTGTGGCTGGCGGTGACTCGCGCGCCCATGCCTTCACGGTGCGCCAGGGCAGCAACGGTTTCGACAAAGCGCGACTGCTCGTCATCGATCTCATCACAGTGAACGTCGATGAGACGGTCGTATTTTTGCGCCAGGGCGAAGGTTTTATGCAGCGACTCCACGCCGTATTCACGGGTAAATTCAAAATGCGGAATCGCCCCCACTACATCTGCCCCTAAGCGTAACGCCTCTTCCAGCAACGCTTCACCGTTGGGATACGACAAAATCCCTTCCTGAGGGAAGGCGACAATTTGCAGATCAATCCACGGCGCGACTTCCTGCTTCACTTCCAGCATTGCTTTCAGCGCAGTTAGCGTTGCATCCGAAACATCGACATGGGTACGCACATGCTGAATGCCGTTGGCAATCTGCCATTTCAGCGTTTGCCAGGCGCGTTGTTTCACATCGTCATGGGTTAATAACGCTTTGCGCTCGGCCCAGCGTTCAATGCCTTCAAACAGCGTGCCGGACTGATTCCAGTTCGGTTGTCCGGCGGTTTGCGTGGTGTCCAGGTGAATATGCGGCTCCACAAACGGCGGTATAACTAAACCTTGTTCGGCATCCAGGCTGTTTTCAGTTATGGGCATCACGCCGGATTGCGCATCAATGGCGCTGATTTTTCCGTCCTGCAGATGAATCTGCCACAGCCCCTCTTTGCCTGGTAACCGGGCGTTAATAATTGTTTGTAAAGCGTTATTCGACACTGTTAACCTCCACATGCGTCATTGCTGCTGTCGTTTTACGATTCAAAATCGGGTTAAGGATCAGATAGCTCAGCGCGCCACCTAATACCGCGTTGACCGGAACAATTCCCGGTAACCAGTGGCCTGCGGCAATCCCCAGCGCGACCGCCAGAATCGCCACCCAATTGACACTCATCATACGCGTGGTCGCAAAGTGCTCATAGCGGCGACGGTTCATCAGATAGTCGGCGATGATCACGCCCCCTACCGGAGGAATAGCTGCCGAAAGGAAGGTCAACCAGCCGACAAAATTGTTATACAGCCATAATGCGCAGACCGTACCGATAATACCGTTGATTACCGAAAGGGTTTTGCTCGACATACCGGTAATGTTGGCGAAACCTAAACCCGACGCATAGAGTGCGTTATCGTTGGTGGTCCAGATATTCAGCCCCAGCACCACAATCGCAGGCAGCAGCAGGCCCTGAGCAATCATCACATCAGAGATATCCGCCATGCCCAGTGCCGCAGCGCCCGCTGCACCGAAAATAAACATCAACGAGTTGCCGAGGAAAAAGGCCACCATCGCCACCAGCACCGCCAGTTTGGCATTGCGACCAAACCGGACAAAGTCAGCGGTGAGCGTACCCGCACTGATAAATGACCCCACAACCAGCGCCAGCGCGACATTGAAATCTAACGGTTGTGCGGGAACGACCGCTTTTAATGCGTCCAGGCCGCCCATGCCGTTAACAGCCAGCCACACGGAATAACCGCCCAGGCAGGCGATAGCCGGAACCGCAATCACCGAAAGAACCGTCAGCGCCGAAATGCCAAAAAAGACGGTGACGGTCATCAGTAAACCGGAAACGGCAATCAGCAAATTAATATCCAGCCCGGTTGCCTTACCCACCGGAATGGCAAACATCGCCACACCGACGCCAAACCAGCCAACCTGAGTTCCGCCCAGTAGCAGTGAAGGCAGCCATGAGCCTTTAACACCAAACGAGAAGCGAGCAAGAAGATGAGTGGTCAGGCCGGTTTTTGCGCCAATGTAACCGAGAAATGAAGTGTAAATACCGAGGAGAAGATTACCGATGAGAACTGCGAGGAAGAAATCATGATAGCTAAGACCGGTTCCGAGAGTGCCGCCGGTCCACATACTGGCGGAAAAGAAGGTTAATCCCAGCATGACGAACGTCAATGCCAATACCCCTTTCCGCGCCGACTGCGGGACTGGCCCCTGGCTAAAGTTGTTATCTTGCGACACGAAATTCCCCCTTTTTGCTGTTTGAAACCCAAAAAATCCGCCGCATTCTATTCATCTGAAGATAAAAAGCAATCGTTTTCGTGGGGAAATATATTTTTTATATGAATGAGTGCAAAAAGGTGGGGGAAAAATTATCGGTGTAAAAACAGTGGGTAGTGGGTAGATACTGTTATGGCCTGCAAGTTTTTTCCTGGTCCGGTTTCCCGGATTGCAGGCATGCCAGACACAGCGCCGTCAGGCGCTGTTTTTTTCATCCCTTCCGCGATTTTTACGCCGCTACCGGATTATGCCGTGACGCATCGAACGGCACGCCTGACTTCAGCACTCCATACGCCACCTGTGCCAGCTTGCGCATCATCGCGCCGAGAATCACCTTTCCTTTCTTGCCATTAGCCGCCAGACGGTCGCGGAACGCCCGTCCCCACTCAGTCTTACTGGTGGCTACCATTGCGGGCATATACAACGCCCTGCGAAGCGACACATGTCCGGCCTTACTCATCCGGCTCGCCCCTCTCACACTGCTACCTGATTCATAACGCCGTGGTGTCAGACCCGCAAAAGCGGCGAACTGTCTGGCATGGGCGAAGCGGTCCTTCAGACCGATATAAGCCAGCAATACCGCAGATGTTTTCTCTCCGATACCCGGGATGCTTTCCAGCAGTTTCCTGCGGTGTTTCATATCCGGATCATCGTCTGTCAGGTCTTTTATCTGCTTCTCAAGACGCTTCAGCTCTGCTTCAAGCCACAGAAGGTGAGCATCAATGCTCGGTCTCTGGACTTCCCGCGCCGTTTCAGTGCGATTCAGTTCCTGCGTGTGCATATCTGTCAGCGCCTGGTGGCGGACTACCAGGGCACGCAACGCGCGTTCAAGCGGGTGAGGCGCTTCCCAGGCTGCAGGGCGCTTCTGACGACAGAACTCTGCCAGCATGCGCGCATCCACGGTATCAGTCTTGTTACGCAGTCCTTCACTCTGAGCGAAAGCTTTACCCAGCGCAGGATTAATGACTGACACTATGTAGCCAGCATCGTAAAGGCACTCAGCGACAGGTTCCATATAGGTGCCGGTCGCTTCGATGCAGATATGCGCATGGTCAATCTTGTGACCTTTCAGCCAGCTCACCAGCTCATCGTGCCCTTTAGTGGTGTTAGCGAATTTTTTGGTGCGATGACGACCATCAGGACGCAACACATCGACATCCAGTTTCTCTTTAGCGGTGTCGATACCGATATAATGAAGTTCATGTTCCATAGTGAAACCAACCTTGCAAATACGGATTACCGGGAAAACCGGTCCATGATACTGTCCGGTTTATCACTTTGGGAGAAAGGCAGTCCGCTGCATAAATCTACGCAACAGGTTAGAACCCAAGGCCCGATACGGCATGCGGACTGCAGGCAGAGAAAACTGGCCGATTTTCTCTGCACTGGAGGGATAATACAAGGCCTGATAAGACGCGTCAGCGTCGCATCAGGCATCGGCGCATGGTGTCGGATGCGCCACGCGACGCATCCGACAATACCTTACTCTTCCATCGCCTGGCGGATCTGATCCAACGACGCTGGATCATCAATGGTCGTCAGATCTCCAGGATCGCGTCCTTCGCAAATCGCCTGGATCGTGCGGCGCAGCATTTTTCCGGATCGCGTTTTTGGCAATTGCGAGACAAACCAGACGTGCGCCGGGCGGCCAAAGTTGCCAATCTGGCTGTCCACCAGCGCCATAATCGCCTTCTCTTGCGAATGCGCCACATCACGATCTTCCAGACTGTCGCTCTCTTTCGGAATGACAAACGCTACCGCCACCTGCCCTTTCAGCGCATCTTTCACCCCAACCACCGCCACTTCGGCAACGCCCGGATGACTGGAAATACTCTCTTCAATCTCGCGCGTGCCCAGCCGATGCCCGGCAACGTTAATCACATCGTCAGTGCGCCCGAGAATAAAGTGATAACCGTCAGCATCGCGGATGCCCCAGTCAAAGGTGGCGTACACCGGACGGGAAAACAGCGACCAGTACGTCTTCACAAAGCGGTCGTCATCGCCCCAGATGGTCTGAATACACCCCGGCGGCAGCGGCCCTTCCACCACCAGCATCCCTTTCTCGTTGACGCCACACGGTTCGCCGGTGACTTCATTAAGCAACTGCACGTTATAGCCATACATCGGCACGCCGGGGCTTCCCAGACGCGTCGGCCTGTCGTCCAGACCGCGAGCAATCGCCATAATCGGCCAGCCGGATTCGGTCTGCCAGTAGTTGTCGATGACCGGCACATCCAGCGTATTGCTCACCCAACTGGCGGTCGGCTCGTCCAGCGGTTCTCCAGCCAGATAGAGCACTTCCAGCGACGAGAGATCGTGTTTGCGAATTTCAGCGGTAGGGAATTTTTTCAGCACGCGAATGGCGGTCGGCGCTGAGAACATCCGGCTCACCTGATATTTCTCGACGATTTTCCACCACACGCCGCAGTCCGGCCAGGTCGGTAATCCTTCGTAAACGATAGTCGCCATCCCCGCCAGCAGCGGCGCGTAGACGATATACGAATGCCCCACCACCCAGCCGATATCCGAAGCACAAAAGAACACACCGCCCGCTTTGCCGCCAAAAATGGTGTCCATCGAGGTCGCCAGCGCCACCGCATATCCGCCGACGTCACGCTGCACGCCTTTAGGTTTGCCGGTCGTGCCGGAGGTGTAGAGAATGCAGGAGGTTTCGTTGGATTCCAGCCACGCCACCGGTACCCGCGCGCCGATGTGTTGATGGCGCAACGACGCGAAATCGACATCCCGCCCGCTGACGCGTGCCATTTTCGCCAGCCCGCGATCCACCAGCAAAACATGGCGTGGCTGGTGCTGCGCCTGACTTATCGCATCGTCGAGCAATTTTTTATAGGGAATGATTTTGCCACCGCGCGCTCCGGCATCAGCCGAGACAATCAGCACCGGTTTAGCATCATCAATTCGCGCCGCCACGCTGTGCGAGGCAAATCCCCCAAACACCACCGAATGAATAGCGCCAATGCGCGCGCAGGCCAGCAGAGTAATATGCGCTTCGGCAATCATCGGCATATACACCAGCACCCGATCGCCACGCTGCACGCCCAGCGAGCGCAGCATTGACGCCACCGCGTTTACTTCGTCATGAAGCTGACGAAAGGTAAAGGTGCGCTCTTCTTCTGTTTCCGAAGAGACGGCAATCAGCGCCAGCGCCTCTGGTTGTTTCTCCAGCCAGCGGTCGATAGCGTTGTGGCACAAGTTGGTTCGGCCTTCACAAAACCAACGGGCAAACGGCGGATTGCTGTGATCGAGCGTTTGCGTAAAGGGCGTCTGCCAGTCAATACGCCGGGCCTGCTCGGCCCAGAACTGCTCCGGTTCGTTAATCGAACGCTGATAAAATTCGCTAAAAGACATAATGCTCTCCTGTTGAACTTACGCCTTACCGCTGTTTGCTTAAATGACGTACAGGTCGAGATACTCATTGACCGGCATCTGTTCCAGGCGAGTTCTGTCGAGAGAAACCTCCAGAATGCGCTGCTGTTGGCGAGTCGGGAACTGGCGCGCGAGATTGATTTTGAATTTATCGACCAGTTTCGGAATACCATCCTGACGGCGGCGAGCATGACCAATGGGGTACTCCACCACCACTTCTTCAAATCGTGTGCCGTCGGTGAACTCAAGGGTAATGGCATTGGCGATGGCGCGTTTTTCCGGGTCGTGGTAGTCAGCGGTAAATGCCGGATCTTCAAAGCAATTGATCTTCTCGCGCAGGGCGTCGATACGTTTATCTTGCGCCACGTTGTCCTCGTAATCTGCCGCCGTTAAGCGCTCGAACAGCAGCGGGATCGCCACCATGTACTGAATGCAGTGATCGCGGTCTGCCGGGTTATTGAGCGGTCCTTTTTTGTCGATGATGCGAATACAGGCTTCGTGGGTGCGAATGGTCACTTTTTCGATATCCGCCGCCGTTTTGCCTGCTGCCTGCATCTGTTCATAGAGCGTCATCGCTGCTTCAACTGCCGTCTGGGAGTGGAACTCCGCCGGGAAGGAGATTTTGAACAGCACATTTTCCATAACGTAGGAACCGTACGGGCGCTGGAAGCGGAACGATTCACCTTTAAAGGAGACGTCGTAGAAGCCCCACACCGGCGCAGTCAGGGCTGACGGGTAACCCATTTCGCCCGTTTTCGCCATCAGTGCCAGACGTACCGCGCGGGAAGTGGCATCGCCCGCCGCCCAGGATTTACGCGTGCCGGTGTTCGGCGCATGGCGATAGGTGCGCAGCGACTGACCGTCCACCCACGCCAGCGAAACGGCGTTGAGAATTTCCTCGCGGGTCAGGCCGAGCATTTCGGCGACCACGGCGGTGGAAGCCACTTTCACTAACAGAACGTGGTCGAGGCCGACGCGGTTAAAGGAGTTTTCCAGCGCGATGCAGCCCTGAATTTCATGGGCTTTGATCATTGCGGTCAGCACCTGTTTCATGGTCAACGGCGCTTTGCCGCTGGCGACCGCGTTGCGCGAAAGCCAGTCCGCCGTTGCCAGAATGCCGCCGAGGTTGTCGGAAGGATGGCCCCACTCCGCCGCCAGCCAGGTATCGTTGAAATCGAGCCAGCGGATCATCGCGCCGATGTTAAATGCCGCCTGGACGGGGTCGAGCTGGAACTGAGTTCCGGGGACGCGCACGCCGTTGGGTACGACGGTGCCGGGAACAATTGGCCCCAGCAGTTTTTTACAGGCCGGGTATTCGAGAGCTTCCAGACCGCAGCCGAGCGTGTCGAGCAGGCAGTAATGTGCGGTGTCGTAGGCCACTTTAGAGCTGATTTCGTAGTTCATCACGTAATCGACGATATCAACGATTTCACGATCAAATTCCGGGCGGATGTTGTTGATTTGAGCTGACATTGGGTACGTTTCCTTATTGTTATTCGTAGAGGTTTACTGGCGCTTATCCAGCGCGACAAACGGGCGGTCTTCCGGTCCAACATAATTGGCGGAAGGACGGATAATTTTGTTGTCCTGACGTTGTTCGATAATGTGCGCCGCCCAGCCGGTGACGCGGGCGATAACAAACAGTGGTGTGAACATCTCGGTGGGAACGCCCATCATGTTGTAGGAAACAGCAGAGAACCAGTCGAGATTGGGGAACATCTTTTTGCTCTCCCACATCACCGTTTCCAGGCGATCGGCGATGTTGTACATCTTCAGCGAGCCGCCTTCCTGCGAGAGCTGCTTCGCCACACGTTTAATCACCTGGTGGCGCGGGTCAGCGATGGTGTAAACCGGATGACCAAAACCAATGACCACTTCTTTGTTTTCCACGCGCTTGCGGATATCTGCTTCGGCTTCGTCCGGCGTTTCGTAGCGTTGCTGGATCTCCAGCGACACTTCATTCGCCCCGCCGTGTTTTGGCCCGCGCAGTGCGCCAATCGCGCCAATAATCGCGGAATACATATCAGAGCCGGTGCCCGCAATCACCCGACTGGTAAAGGTGGAGGCGTTAAACTCGTGTTCGGCGTACAGCACCAGCGAGATATGCATCGCCTTTTCCCAGCTTTGCGATGGCTTTTCGCCGTGCAGCAGATGCAGGAAGTGACCGCCGATGGAGTCGTCATCGGTTTCCGGTTGGATGCGTTCGCCGTTGTGGCTGTAGTGATACCAATAAAGGAGAATCGAGCTAAGCGACGCCAGCAGTTTGTCGGCAATATCCCGCGCGCCAGAGACGGTATGCCCCTCTTTTTCTGGCAGCGTGCAGCCGAGCGCGGAAACACCGGTGCGCATAACATCCATCGGGTGTGACGCCGCCGGTAAGGCTTCCAGCACGGTACGCACGTTAGCCGGTAAACCACGCAGGGCTTTCAGTTTCGTTTTGTAAGCGGCGAGTTCGTCACGGGTCGGCAGTTTGCCGTGGATCAGCAGATGAGCCACTTCTTCAAATTCGCAATGTTCCGCCAGATCAAGAATATCGTAGCCACGGTAATGCAGGTCATTGCCACTTTTACCCACGGTGCAGAGCGCCGTATTGCCCGCCGGAACGCCGGAAAGTGCCACCGATTTTTTCGGTTTAATGACATGGGTACTGTTTTGCAGGATCGTTGTGTCGCTCATATTGTCCTCGTCATTTGTAGGGTCGAGATATTTTTCGTTGTGTTTTATTTCACCTGGCTACGGGCAAACAGGTCGTCGAGCTTCTCTTCGTACTGGTAGTAGTTGATGCTTTCGTACAGTTCGTTGCGGGTCTGCATGGTGTCGATGACGCTTTTCTGCGTGCCTTCCTGGCGCAGGACGTTGTAGACATGTTCAGCGGCGCGGTTCATGGCGCGGAACGCTGAAAGCGGGTACAGCGCCATTGCGACATGGGCGCTGCGTAATTCGTCGGTGGTAAACAGCGGCGTGGCACCAAATTCGGTAATGTTGGCGAGGATTGGCACCTGAACCGCATCGGCAAACTGGCGGTACATGGCGAGTTCGGTAATCGCCTCCGGGAACAACATCTCGGCACCCGCTTCAACATAGGCCTGTGCACGCTCGATCGCCGCATCCAGCCCCTCTACCGCCAGCGCATCGGTGCGCGCCATGATCACAAAATCAGGATCGGTTTTCGCATCCACCGCCGCGCGGATCCGATCCACCATCTCCTCTTTCGAGACGATCGCTTTGTTCGGGCGATGACCGCAGCGTTTCGCACCAACCTGATCTTCAATATGCAATCCTGCCGCACCGGCTTTAATCATCGATTTCACCGTACGCGCCACGTTAAAGGCCGAAGAACCAAAACCGATATCCGCATCCACCAGCAGCGGCAGCGAACAAACGTCGGTGATACGGCGAATGTCGGTCAGCACATCATCAAGGGTAGAAATACCGAGATCGGGCAGCCCCAGCGAACCTGCCGCCACGCCACCGCCGGAGAGATAAATTGCCTGATATCCGGCACGCTGCGCCAACAGCGCATGATTAGCGTTGATGGTGCCAACAATCTGCAATGGATTTTCTTTAGACAGTGCAGCGCGAAACGCTTTACCTGGAGAGTGTAGAGACATAGCCCATCCTTTGTTATCAACTTGTTACTTGCGTTGATAAAGACAAAGCAAGGGGTGTGCCACAATTAACTGAATAAAATTAAATGTTTAATTTCAATTTGTTATAAATAAAGTCATGAACTAATCCGCAAATATGCGTTTCAGTTAACGTTTCAGGCAATGTTTCACCGCGTTTCATTGCAACAATTATGAAACAAGACTAAACCCAATATTCGGTTTCTTAACTTTGCGGTGCGCTATGGCACATCCACCACGGCTTAATGACGACAAACCGGTTATCTGGACGGTATCTGTAACGCGCCTGTTCGAGCTGTTTCGCGATATCAGCCTCGAGTTTGATCACCTGGCGAACATTACCCCTATCCAGCTTGGCTTTGAAAAAGCAGTGACCTATATCCGCAAGAAACTGGCAAACGAACGCTGCGACGCCGTCATCGCCGCTGGCTCTAACGGCGCGTACCTGAAAAGCCGCCTGTCAGTGCCAGTTATTTTGATTAAACCGAGCGGCTACGATGTGTTACAGGCACTGGCAAAAGCCGGAAAGCTCACCTCTTCTATCGGCGTTGTCACTTATCAGGAAACTATTCCGGCACTGGTGGCGTTTCAAAAAACCTTTAATTTGCGCCTCGATCAACGTAGCTACATTACCGAAGAAGACGCCCGCGGGCAGATTAACGAGCTCAAAGCTAACGGCACCGAAGCGGTGGTCGGTGCGGGGCTGATTACCGATCTGGCAGAAGAAGCCGGAATGACCGGAATTTTTATCTATTCCGCCGTCACCGTGCGCCAGGCGTTCAGCGATGCGCTGGATATGACGCGCATGTCGTTACGCCATAACACTCACGATGCCACCCGCAACGCCCTGAGAACTCGTTACGTGCTGGGCGATATGCTCGGTCAATCACCACAGATGGAACAAGTACGGCAGACTATTTTGCTGTATGCCCGCTCCAGTGCGGCGGTGTTGATTGAAGGGGAAACGGGGACGGGCAAAGAGCTGGCGGCCCAGGCGATTCATCGGGAATATTTTGCCCGCCACGATGCGCGACAGGGCAAAAAGTCGCATCCGTTTGTTGCCGTCAACTGCGGGGCGATAGCCGAATCGCTGCTGGAAGCGGAGCTGTTTGGCTATGAGGAAGGGGCGTTTACCGGCTCGCGACGCGGAGGTCGCGCCGGGCTGTTCGAAATTGCCCACGGCGGTACGCTGTTTCTGGATGAGATTGGCGAAATGCCGCTACCTTTGCAGACTCGCCTGTTACGGGTGCTGGAAGAAAAAGAGGTTACTCGCGTCGGCGGGCATCAGCCTGTTCCGGTGGATGTGCGGGTCATTAGCGCCACTCACTGCAATCTGGAAGAAGATATGCGGCAAGGGCAGTTTCGCCGTGATCTGTTTTATCGGCTGAGTATTTTGCGTCTGCAATTGCCACCACTGCGCGAGCGGGTGGCGGATATTCTTCCGCTGGCGGAAAGCTTTTTGAAAGTGTCTCTGGCGGCGCTCTCCGCCCCGTTTTCTGCCGCATTACGCCAGGGATTACAGGCAAGCGAAACCGTGCTGGTGCACTACGACTGGCCAGGCAATATTCGTGAACTGCGCAATATGATGGAACGACTGGCGCTGTTTTTAAGTGTGGAACCGACGCCGGATTTAACGCCGCAGTTTATGCAACTGCTACTGCCGGAGCTGGCGCGCGAGTCTGCGAAAATTCCCGCTCCACGCTTACTGACACCACAACAGGCACTGGAGAAATTTAAAGGCGATAAAACAGCAGCGGCGAATTATTTAGGCATAAGCCGGACGACGTTCTGGCGGCGGCTGAAAAACTGAACTGCCGAATGCAGCGCGAACGCTTTATCCGGCATAAATTTCAATAGATGATGATCACCGATAAATTTACGCATCGGGGATGTTTACATAGGTTTCAGAATTACTTCTTCTTATAAATATTTGCCGTGCCGTGGATCTTATTGTCAGTTTGACCAGAGGTCAGTACCAACACATCAGCCCCTTTTTCATCCGCTTTTTTGATCAAATCCTCTTTCGCATCTGCGGTCGACATTTCATTACTGGTTGAAATATCACCTATTTTTTCATACTGCGATTCAACTTTTTCAAATTCCGCTTTGGTCATCAATTCAGCGGCATAGACATTGGTAACGGCAAACGCTAACGCACCGACTAACATTTTAGAGATTATTTTCATATTACGGCTCCAGAGTTGTTATCACACTATCACCCACCCACATTATTGGGTTGATTAATAATTAGTTCAGTCAGGGCATAAACGCCAGTAACCGGAAATAAGACACTTTGTGATCTCTTTCGCACCCGATTATTTTTGGTAGAAATATGATGAAGTTACTTCACTTATTTATGGATGAAATCACTATGGATCCTTTGCACGCCGTTTACCTGACCGTAGGACTGTTCGTGATTACTTTTTTTAATCCGGGAGCCAATCTCTTTGTGGTAGTACAAACCAGCCTGGCTTCCGGTCGACGCGCAGGTGTGCTGACCGGGCTGGGGGTGGCGCTGGGCGATGCATTTTATTCCGGGTTGGGTTTGTTTGGTCTTGCAACACTAATTACGCAGTGTGAGGAGATTTTTTCGCTTATCAGAATCGTCGGCGGCGCTTATCTCTTATGGTTTGCGTGGTGCAGCATGCGCCGCCAGTCAACACCGCAAATGAGCACACTACAACAACCGATTAGCGCCCCCTGGTATGTCTTTTTTCGCCGCGGATTAATTACCGATCTCTCTAACCCGCAAACCGTTTTATTTTTTATTAGTATTTTCTCAGTAACATTAAATGCCGAAACACCAACATGGGCACGTTTAATGGCCTGGGCGGGGATTGTGCTCGCATCAATTATCTGGCGAGTTTTTCTTAGTCAGGCGTTTTCTTTGCCCGCTGTGCGTCGTGCTTATGGGCGTATGCAACGCGTTGCCAGTCGGGTTATTGGTGCAATTATTGGTGTATTCGCGCTACGCCTGATTTACGAAGGGGTGACGCAGCGGTGAGCAGATAATTTACTCTCTACGTAATCAACCTGATTTGCCGAATCCCGGCCATCGGCGATGATAGCCCCCGTAATGCGTGGTCCTTATTTCCGATAAGTTTACTTGAGTCTTTAGCTTCCCATTTCAGCCCACTCTCCCCTGTGTGGGCTTTTTTCATTGGTCTGCCCCGTCCTGAATAGCCAAACAATGGCAATGTTCCACTTTGCAGGGATGATAATAAGGGGATCTGATTCAGAAGAGTTTTGAAAAGTTGGACCGCCATCGAGGCCTCGAACCCCGTACCATACAACAATCCTGGTTGTCGTCTGCTCTTCCTGATGAGCTAATGGCGGTTTTTGATATGAGCCTTACAGCATATTTTCTGTCAGGCTTGAGTGCGATGCGTAAGGTACAGAAAAGACCCCACACAAACATGATGGAATTATGATTTTTTTCATATGAATGTCAACCCACACATTCACAAAACATCTGCATGAGATCATTTTTTATACACCGCATAGCTGCGAAACCACTGCTGGTGCTTTTTTAAGCGAAGCGTCGCCGATCACAACAAAATATCGGCGAAAAAGGCGGTGGAATGCCATTTGGCATACGGATATACAGATGAAATGATTACCTGCTTTGCGATTCACTCTCTGGTGGAATAACAACTTGCAGGTGGAACCCTTTCTGAACTAAAGAGTGTAGCGGATTTTAACGTGCTTATTTACAGGATAATATCTGTCACCTAATTCCTGCACTCTATTCGATATCCATTCATTTAATCGTGCGTCATCTCTGTATGTTTTTACGTCCAGAACAGAGAGCAATAACATCACCAGTGATTCAGGAAAAACAGGGTGGATATTTTTTAAGTGTAATAATAATCCATGCGCAAGCGCCTGCTTAATGGGCGCGTCTGTCTCCGGAATAGACGACATTTCGCGAAGCCATTTTTCCACACGCATACACTCTTTCCCTTTAGGGAAAATTCTCAGCAAAGGCATATGGTGTTCAAGAAGAATGCATTTGCAATCTGTTCGCACTGAATCGATAAACTGCACTAATTTCTTAAGCCCGGTAAAGCGTCCAGCCTGCACATTTGCTTTAATATCAAGAAACGCATCATCCTGGTCATATACCCAAACTGTCCCTTTTTGATTTTCAAGTATGCGAAAAACAAACTTAACCGGGTGATCAGGGTAATCCATCCAGTCATAAAATCCTGGGAAATCATTAAACTGCACATTTATGGTGAGTGCGTTATCGTCTGACCACTCACAGTCTCGTACGGCAGCCATGAGATGAATGAGTTTGTCGTCATCGACTAAATCATCACGACAATCATAAGGATAATCATAATATTGTTTAATCAAAACCTTGAATATATCGACACAGGAAACCAGGGAGCTTTTGATATCCTCTGGTAACTGATTGTTTTTAACCGTATTAAGTATGCTTTGTTGCGTATATGGCATCAAATTATTGTGCGGAGCTTTTAATGATATCATCGCGATCTCTCTTAAATAAAAATAAACGTCGCAGATAATAAAGCGCTGATTAAACCAGGCACTATCAGAAATCGCTCATAACTAACGTGTGAAGTATTGTGTACTGGAGGGAGTTAATTTAACAATTTGAATTTACGTTATAGGTTTTACTGCTACTTTGATATTATTTCGCTCTCCTTAACTAAAAAGTTAAGTGGAGAGCGAAGTTAATATGTTAAACCACAGCGTATTTATTAATTTTTTCAGTCTGTTAGTGTGCGATTATCGATAACAAAACGATATTTCACATCACCACGCAGCATTCGCTCATAGGCTTCATTAATTTGATCGGCCCGAATCATCTCTATATCAGCCACGATGCCATGTTCGGCGCAAAAATCGAGCATCTCCTGAGTTTCTGGAATGCCGCCAATCATAGAACCGGCTATCGCACGGCGTTTCATGATCAGGTTGAAAACTTCCGGCGATTTATGCGGTGTCGCAGGCGCACCAACCAGCGTCATGGTGCCATCACGCTTCAGCAAGGTGGTAAAATCGTCGAGATTATGTGGCGCAGCTACTGTATTCAAAATGAAATCGAAACTCTTCACATGAGCCGCCATCTCATCGGCATTGCGTGAGTTAACAACTTCATCGGCCCCCAGGGCTTTTGCCGCTTCGCGTTTTGCCTCAGAAGTGGTAAATGCCACCACATGCGCCCCCATCGCGTGGGCCAGCTTGATCCCCATATGTCCCAGACCGCCGATGCCGACCACGCCCACTTTTTTACCCGGCCCGGCCTGCCAGTGACGTAGCGGCGAATACGTGGTGATCCCTGCACACAACAAAGGAGCCACCGCCGCCAGCTGCTCTTGCGGGTGACGAATACGCAGAACATATCGCTCATGAACGACGATCTGTTGTGAGTAGCCGCCCAGAGTATGGCCCGGTTCGTCCGGCGTCGGCGAGTTATAGGTGCCGGTCATGTGATCACAGTAGTTTTCCAGCCCGTCTTCACACTCTTCGCAATGTTTACAACTGTCGACAATGCAGCCGACACCGACCAGATCGCCCGGCGCATGTTTTTCTACCTGATCACCAACGGCTACCACACGCCCCACAATTTCATGACCCGGTACGCAGGGGTAAACCGTCCCCGCCCACTCGGAACGGACCTGGTGGAGATCGGAATGGCAGACGCCACAGTAAGCGATTTCGATTTTGACATCATTCGGTCCCGGTTCACGCCGTGTGATATCCATCGGTTCAAGTGGTTGTTTAGCGGAATATGCACCAACAGCTTTGATCTTCATTGTGTTTACTCCTGATTAGCTATGTGTATTTGGCGATGCCTGATATGTCATCGCGGCAAAACGCGTCCATTGAATATAGCCAATATTTAAACCACCCGATCCAGCCCCAACATGCCGCGAACCTGAATGAAACAGAGCAGCAACGTTCCCCATAAGGCCATCGTCAGGTAGGGGCTTATACCGAGAATATTGAAGCCGCTTTCAATAATTTGCAGAAGAAACAGCGCCAGCACCATACCAATTATCCGCCCGCTGCCGCCGTCCGGATTAACCCCACCGAGTACTGCCGCGAGGATTGACACCAGCAAGTACGATTCGCCATAAGAGGCCTTAGCCGAGTTGAGTTTCGACATCATCAAAAATGCCGCTACCGCACAAAGCAAGGCGGAAATGACATAAACCCAAATCAGCACCCGACGAGTGTTAATGCCGGAGTAAAGTGTTGCTCGTTCGTTAGACCCAATCAGGTAAATGGCTTTACCGAGCGGCGTTTTCTCCAGCAATATCCATAGCCCCAGTGCCACTGCGGCAAACAACCACATCGGTAGCGGAATACCGAACCATTGCGCATGATTCAACCACAGCACCCATGAGGGATAATTGGCAATGGCGCTACCACCTGTCACCAGAATATTTATCCCTTTGAGCAACGTCATCATCCCAAGCGTTGCAAGAATTGGCGACACTCGAATACCAGCAATCAATACGCCGTTACATAAACCGATTATCACCGCCGCGCCAGCGCCCGCCAGTAACGTAGCGACAACCGTAGCAATACCCGGTGGATACTGAGTCGCCACCCACGCCATCACCAGTGAACAGGCGTTAGCAGTGGCTATAATTGACAAGTTAATGCCACCGCAAAGCATGGTCACCGCCATAGCCAACGCCAGAATGCCCAGCACGGGCATTTGCGAAGCGACGGACTGGAAATTACTTATCGACCAGAAAATCTCCGGCATAGTAATGCTGAACGCGGCAACAGTTAGCACCAGCAGGCCGATCAAGTAAAACTCAACGTTATTACGCCACGATTTTTTCATAGCAGACTCCGGTTCTGATGCTGACTCCACGCCGTGGCACTAATGCTGGCAACGATGATGATGCCGGTGATCAATGTTTGCCAGTAAGACGAGACTCCCAATAAATTTAGCCCGTTTTGCATCACTGCCAACAACACCACGCCGAGCAAAGTACCGGTTAACGTGCCGCGCCCGCCGAGCAAACTAGTGCCGCCAAGCACCACCGCAGCCAGTACTGTCAGCTCATAACCCAGAAGAGAATCGGGGGCGACAGTCATCACCGTCCACGACTGCACTACACCCGCAGCGCCAGACATCAATCCCATATAGCCGTAGACGAAAAGTTGCAGTTTCAGCACGCTAAAGCCGATGCGACTGGCTGATTCGCGGTTCCCGCCAAGGGCATAAATTTTGCGCCCTACACTGGTGAAATTCATGATAAACGCTGTCAGCAGCACCACCGTAATCATGGCGATCAGCGGCAGACCAAGGCCATAGTCATAGCCATCAGCATCGGTGTACTTGAACAACATAACCCCCTGCTCAAACCACGGCGGAAAGTCGTACAGCCACACACCTTTACTCAACCATAACAGCAGGCCATAGAAAATATTCAGCGTCGAGATAGTGATGATGATAGAAGGCACCCGTAGGCGATTAACCAGTAAGGCGTTAATTAAGCCAAGTAAAATGCCGATGCAGCCCGCCAGTGCAAACGCGACAGCGAAGTTGCCACCAATTTTTTGCAGCAACAGCACCATGCCGTATTGCGCAATGATGGTCATTGCTGGAAACGAAATATCAATTCCACCGGAAATCAACACCACAAACAAACCACAGGCGAGAATAGTCAACATGGCATAGTTATTGGCGAGATCGTACAAATTACCGAATGTCAGAAACTCGTCGCTGCGCCAGGCAAGGCCAACAAACAGCACCACAATCAGTAATGCCAGCCAGAATTCATGGCGTTTTTTCAGTTCAGCCATTTACCACCTCCGCAATCCTGGCCTGAGAACTGCTGTCAGGCAGGAAGCTATGGGTGATCTGACCTTTTTGCATTACCAAAATCCGGTGGCTTTGATACCACGCTTCTTCAATTTCATCGCAGATCATCAATACCGCAATGCCATGAGCCGCCAGATCGCTGATAATGCCGTATATTCCTGCTTTGTTGGCGATATCAACACCGACTGTCGGGCTATCGAGAATCAACAGTCGTGGCCCAATCGCCAGCCATTTGGCGATCGATACTCGCTGCGCGTTACCACCAGAAAGCGTATTCACCGGAAGATGAGGATCAGAGACTTTGATGGTCAATGCCTTGATTAGCCTGTCCACCAGGTCACGAACTTTAGTTTCACTCAGAAAGCCGAAGCGATCTTTTACCTTGTGAAAAACAGTGCTAATGATGTTGTCTTCAATAGATTGCGCCATCACCAAACCGCGCGACATGCGATCTTCCGAAACATAACCAATACCGTGGCGGATAGCGTCCTGGTTACTATGCAGTGTAACCGGCTGGCCGTTGATGAGGATCTCGCCAGCATCCGGTCGGGTCATACCAAACAGACTCAGACATAATTCCGTGCGCCCCGCACCAAGCAGGCCAACAATCGATACCACTTCGCCCGCTTCCACCCGCAAGTTAATATTTAGATATTCCCCATGACGACTTAAATTACGCACCTCAAGCACCGGGGTGCTGGATTTTCCCTGCCACAACTCTCGCACCTGATATTCGAACTCCTGGCCGGTCATCAGGAAACCGAGTTGTTTTGTGGTCATCTCTGCAGCCGGAAAAGTCCCGACCAGCTCACCATCTTTCAGCACTGAAATACGGTCGGAAACTTCCATCACTTCTTCCAGACGATGACTGACGAAGACCACGCAGATCCCGCGTTCCCGCAATTGATGCACCACCTGTAATAACCCTTGCACTTCCTGATGGGTCAGCGAAGCGGTTGGTTCATCCATCACGATCAACCGTGCGTCCTGCGCCAGTGCACGGCAAATTGCTACCAGCTGACAGCGGGCAATTGAAAGCTCAGAAACGAGCGTATCCAGTGGCAATGTGACGTTAATACTGGTCATTGCCGCCTGCGCCACCTCACGCAGACGACGGCGGTTAACAAACAGACCGTGGTGATAGTGATTCACGGCGATATTCTCCCAGACACTCAGGTTAGGAAATAAAGAGAGGTCCTGATAAATCACCTGAATCCCCTGCGCCACCGAAGCGGCGGGTGTCAGCTTTGACCAGTTTTTCCCACCAAGCGTAATTTCCGCTCCCTCATCCGGGCGATAAACACCGGACATAATTTTAATCAACGTCGATTTACCACAGCCGTTTTGCCCGGCAAGGCAGTGCACTTCACCCGACATAAAGTCGAGAGAAACATCGCGCAGCGCTCGCGTGGCATGAAACGTTTTGTTGATATGACGAAGGGAAAGGAAGGTTTCCATAACATCCCCTGGCAATAAGAATCGGGGCTTTCGCCCCGAAGAAATGGATTAATAAAGTGAGTCGATATTGTCTTTGTTGACCAGTAATACCTTATGGAAACGGATAATTCGCTTATCCATATCTACGTCGGCCTTACCCAGATTCTGCATTTCTAATCCAGGTTTGATCTCTTCACCCTTCAGCAACGTGCTGGCGACGGCTGCGAGTGCGTAACCTGCAGAGGCCGGATCGTAAGTAATCCCTTCGGTGATATCACCACTTTTAATCAGTGATGCCGCCTGTGAAGGGATCATCATGCCATAGACTGCGACTTTATTTTTCGCCCGTTTCTCTTTCACCGCACGTCCCGCGCCAATCGGACCGTTTGAACCAAAGGAGACAACCGCTTTCAAGTCAGGATAGGTTTTCATCAGGTCCAGTGTGGTACGACGTGAGTCATCCACACTCTCGGCAACCGGCATGCGGCGGGTAACTTCATGCATATCCGGGTAATGCTCTTTCTGGTATTTCACCAGCAAGTCAGCCCATAAGTTATGCTGCGGCACGGTCAAACTACCCACGTAAATCACATAGCCGCCCTTGCCCCCCATGCGTTTCGCCATATGCTCAACATATTCAGCGGCAAATTTTTCGTTATCAATGATTTCGATATCCCAGTTAGCACTTGGCTGACCGGGGGATTCGTTGGTCAGAACCACAATTCCGGCATCTCGCGCTTTTTTGAATACCGGTTCCAGCACGTTGGCATCGTTTGGCACGATAGTAATTGCATTAACCTTACGGGCGATTAAATCCTCAATAATTTTAACTTGTTGCGGAGCATCAGTACTTGAAGGCCCCACCTGTGACGCATTAACACCAAAGGCGTTACCCGCCTCAACCACACCTTCGCCCATGCGATTAAACCACGGCATACCATCGACTTTAGAGATATTCACCACGACTTTTTCCGCTGCCTGGAGCGGCGCAGAAATTAGCGCAGCGCCTAATAACAGCGAAGACACCATATTGATAACAAAACGTTTATTCATCATTTCAGCCTCATTGCAGGGTAGTCAGGAAGTGTTCGCCCAAATTAGCGCGCTGGAGAGAATAAGAATTTTCGAATATTTTTATGCAGAATAAACAGCCCTATTTCAGGCAGCTATTAAAAATATGGTTATAAATATGGACAAAACGGGCAGCAACAATAAGTGTGACATTCATCACGTAAAAAAATAGCAAAATAAACAAAATTAGCAATATTTTATGTGTGTGAGTTTATTTCGCGTAGATAAATAGTTATCTACACAACGTCAATAAGGGCATATTCTTCAAATATAACGTCCATTTCTGGTGAATAGCTTCCTTCTGCCTGGAAAAAACGACGGTGTTCATTACGCCAATATTCAAGACTGAGGTCACCTTCACCTTCCTTACGGGCAAGCTCCACGGTGACATCAGAAAAGCGCAGTAAATGCAGGCCAATCACTCTGATAACACATACAGGCTCACCACGGCTATTTTCTACAATCTTATACTCACCAATCATCGGAAATGCGTTGTCTTCAATACATCCCGCCAGCGAACCACAGGAAGCTGTTTTAACACCAGTCGCAATCAACGTTGCGAGGTGATCGGCCAACGCTGCTGAATCGCCAAAAGTACAAAAGGAAGCATGGGGATATTTTTGTGAGAATTTTTCTTTTATGGTCATGGCAATATTTTTGCGATTACGGAAAAACAAATCACATCTTAATTACTGTTGGTAACCATCAGCAAGAGTATCATTGGTTTTTCGATACTGAATCTTTTTTATCCGAAGCAGGTCACATTTATGGCCTGATAAATACCTTTGTTAAAACTCACTTTTGTGTATTTCTCTCAAATAATCCCCTGGAAATTATGCCGCGAGATTATAAAGTTCAGGATCATTCATTAGCAAACCATTCCCGCCCCACTCCCTGGGGCTTAAATCTCTTACAATTCACCGTTGCAGGCGTTTCAAATGCGCATCAACCTGCCACACTCCCCCACACCAGTTGCCCTTTATGGAACGTTGCGGTTCTCGGCGAGATACGCGCCACCGCCTCGGCGGAACAGGAGGCGTCCACCAGCACAAAGCTGGCATCATCCTGCGCTTTTGGCCATACACGCTCGCCTTTTTCATTCAGCGGCAATACATCGCCAGTGGCTAGAAACAGCGAACGGGAGAGGTTCTGTTCGTTAGGACGAATATAGAGCTGCGCGTAGAGATTGGCTTTTTCCAGCATGTCGCCCAGACCATAAGGCGACCAGTGGTCGATAACGCTGTCAGTGCCAGTCATCACTTTTACGCCTTTGTCGTGCAACTGTTTGAGCGGCATATGCAGCGTGCCAATCGGCACCGTCGAGGCGATAGAAATTTGCTGCGCCGCCATCCGATTCGCCAGCGCATCGACCTGTTGTTCGTTGAGCGTAGCCAGCGCAAAGGCGTGGCTGATGGTCAGCTTACCTTTCAGTTGCGGCGTTTTCTCTACCGTTTCAACCATATAATTGATGGCTGCCACGCCCGACGGAGTGGTTTCGTGCAGGTGAATATCGACACCTTTGTCGTAGTCCAGCGCAATCTGAAACATGGTGTCGAGGGATTTTTCCATCGCGCCATCGACACTGGTCGGGTCCAGCCCGCCGACGTAATGCGCACCCGCCTGCATCGCTTCGCGCATTAAGGGTTCCGATTTCGACAGCAGCAAACCGTGCTGCGGGAAGGCGACGATTTCACACTCGAAGCCCGCCTGACGTCGCGCCAGCACCGCCTGCAAATTCTGCAGATTTTTCAGGCCGGAAACCGGTTCGATATTGCAGTGGCTGCGGGCAATGGTGGTGCCTTTCGACTGCAATAGATCGATCAGTTTTTCTGCCCGTTCCTGCGTGTACGGTTGCAGTTCCGGC
Organism: Escherichia sp. SCLE84; assembly: GCF_012584495.1. NCBI lineage: Bacteria > Pseudomonadati > Pseudomonadota > Gammaproteobacteria > Enterobacterales > Enterobacteriaceae > Escherichia > Escherichia sp. SCLE84. The sequence continues at coordinate 2,073,458 of NZ_CP051430.1, forward strand.
AGCATTTTCTGCTCAAGCTTGATCATGTCCTGGATAGTGGTGCCTGCCGGACGATTGAGCGAGCGCCACGGCCCGCCGTAGAAGGTTTTGTCGAGATGAATATGCATGTCGCGAGTGGTGGGTAGCATCAACTTACCGCCAGCGTCATAGTGCGGCAGCGTGGCGTCCGGATGCTGCTTGTTCTCGCGCAGGGCGACAATTTTGCCGTCCTGAATCTCCACGGTCTGGCGCGCCGTGCGGGTCTGCACCGCCACACCGTTTTCGTAGTCAAAACCGGTTTCCAGCAGCACGTTATCGAGATAGTAATGCGGGTCAGTGATTTTCATGGTGTTGTTCGCTTCGCAGTTTAGGGTGCCAGCTACCGCCGCATGGGCGAGCGGCACAGAGGTACCAAACAGCGCGGCGGCGGTGACCATCTTACCGCTCTGGCTCAGAAATTCACGGCGGCTATTGCTTTCTTTCATCCTACGTCCTTACGTTTTAATAATATGGGTGCCCGTTTCACCGCGCAGCGCCGCAGGCAGGCATTCCGGCGTGGTGATAATCACTTCTTTGCCGCCCTGCTCCAGGAACGTCAGGCTGGCGATGATTTTTGGCAACATGCTGCCGGGCGGAAAATGCCCTTCCTGCATATAGCGAGTCATGGTGGCAATATCCACCCGATCCAGCGCCTGCTGCTGCGGTTTACCAAAGTGGATACAGACTTTTTCGACGCCGGTGGTGATCACCAGAATGTCGGCGTGAATTTCACGGGCCAGCAGCGCGGTAGAGAGATCTTTGTCAATAACCGCGTCCACGCTTTGGTAATCCCCCGCTTCAGTACGCACTACCGGAATTCCACCGCCGCCCGCGCCAATTACGACAAAACCTTGTTGGATCAGCGCCTTAATGGCGGGTGCTTCGACAATACGTTTCGGTTCCGGCGAGGCGACCACGCGGCGATAGCCCCGTCCGGCATCTTCAACAAAACACCAGTCAGGGTTTGCCTTTTGTAGTTTGTCACGCTGGCTTTCACTGAAGAATGCACCAATGGGCTTGGTGGGATGGGCAAAACCTGGATCGTTTTTATCCACTTCCACCTGAGTTACCACGGTGACGGCTTTTTTCTCGCCGTGACGCGCCAGCCGGTTATTCAGCGCCTGTTGGATCAGATAGCCGATGCCGCCCTGCGTATCTGCCACACAGTTCGCCAGCGGCGTTAAGGGCAGCCCTTCGCGCTCGTGGGCAATCTCCGCACGGCGTAAATCCAGCCCGACCTGCGGCCCGTTACCGTGGGTCAGCACAATGTCGTAATCGGAAGCCAGCATTTCCAGCACCGTATCGGCCACGGCTTTCACCGCCTCCGCCTGATGTTCAATCGACTGGCTGGCGTTATCTTTGATAATGCTGTTGCCACCAATGGCAACGACCACAAGCTCTTTCATGTTGTTATGTCCGCTACAGAGGGTGATTAGGTTATGACCAACGCCAGACTGCCTGATGCGCTACGCTTATCAGGCCTACAATTCTCGGGCCATCCGTAGGCCGGATAAGGCGTTCACACCGCATCCGGCATAAACATGTAAGTCAGACGCCGTAACGTTCGCACCAGCCGAGAATGGCTTTCTCGAAGCAGGCGAATGGTGGATGCACAATGCCCGCGCCAATCATGCCGACGCCCGCATCTTTATGGGCGATGGCGGTGTTGATCACCGGCAGAATGCCGCTGCTACCCACGCGGGTGATGTCGATTGCCGACGGCACGCCCATAAAACCGAGCAGCGGAATGGTGACGTTGGGGTTTTCGCCAAGGGTGATTTCGCGCATCTGACGGGAGAAATCGATAGCCTCTTCCACCGTGCCGCCCACCAGTGCGACGATTGCAGGCGCGGTCGCCATGGCAAACCCGCCAATACCGTAGGTTTCTGTGATGGCGCTGTCGCCGATATCCAGCCCCGAATCTTCCGGCTTATAACCAGCAAACATCGGGCCGATGACCTGCTGCGCTGGGCCGGTAAACCACTGCCCCGGCAGGCCGCTGACCCGCAGGCCGAACTCGACGCCGTTACGCGCCATGGTGGTGACCACGGTGCTGTATTCGATGCCGTGCGCCGCATCCATCGCCGCTTTACACATCGCCATCCACGTCGGGCCGGAGAAGTAGTCGCTGCTGGCGACAAACTCGAACACTTCGCGCTGTTGCTCGACGGAATAGCCTGCCTGAATGATCCCCGGCGTCAGTGCCTGAATCAGCAGCGTCGTCCCGGCGTTATTGCGGTTATGGCACTCATCGCCCATATGCAGCGCCTGCGCCAGCATTAAGCGCAGATCGATCTCACCGATAATTTTCATCGCGTCGCGCAGCATTGGCCCCTGCACATCGCGCATCCAGTTGAGGCGGTCGATCACGCTCTGATCGTTGGCACCCATACGCAAAATCTTCGCCATCTGCTCGCTCATATTGGTATAAGCGATGTTGCCGTAGGTTTTGTTTTTCACGATGTGCATAAACATCGAGGCCGAGGTAACGCCCGCCATCGATCCCACGCAGTCGTGTTCGTGGCACGGCGAGAAGGTGATCTCCCCGGAGGCCGCCAGTTCAGTCGCCTCATCGAGATCTTTCGCCAGCCCTTCGAACACCAACGCCCCGGTGACCGCGCCTTTCATCGCGCCGCACATTTTTTCCCAGGTGATCGGCGGCCCGGCGTGAAGAATGGTTTTCGGCGTCATGCCCGGCACCACGTTAATCGCCTGATCAAAACCAATCAGCACCGGATGCGACTGGATAATGCGCTCCAGCGCCTGCTGGTTAGCGGCGGCGATTTTGTCTGCCAGCGGCGAATCGGCAATGTTATCCAGCGCCTGCACCACCTGCATATTGCCCTGCCCCGGCGGCGTCCAGTCGAGTTGAGTCACTTCTACATGCTGCTTTTTCAGGTCATCGCTAAACATGGCGATACCGACGTTAATAACGTTCAACGGTTGGCTAAACAGTGACTGGCTCATCAGGCTTCCTCCCCTTTGCAGATAAATTCACGCGCCAGCAATCCGGTATTGGTGCTGCTGCTCGCCAGAATCACTCCGGCATCAAGCAGCATCTGGCTTTGTTGTTCTAATGATGGCGTATCGAGATCGGTGCCCAGCACATAGGCGAGAATGATCAACTCGCGTCCTTCGGCGGCGGCGATCGCTTTCGCTTCTTTGATCGCCTCGATGGTGGAGCCGACCGGATCTTCATGCGATCCAAATCCGAGCACAAAATCCATCACGATCACCGCCACTTCTGGATCGCGCGCCTCTTCGATCAAGCGACTGATGCGGTTGGTGGGGTCAATCATTGGATGCGGCTTGCCGTTGGTGAAGTCGTCATCGCCAAAGTCGAGGAAGGTGTGTTTGATGCTACGGTTGATATCTTGCAGGCGGAATTCCGGATCGGGCTGAATGTTGCTGTAGACATCGCCGTGTTTTTCCATCACCGCGAACATGGTTTCGTCACACAGCGTGCCGCCACAGAACAGGCCACGAATGTACTTCTGCTGCGGTTGCAGGCGAGCACGTACGTCAGCAATCAACGGCTGGTTCAGCGTATGCAGGTCGAGATGTTCCTGTTTCACGCCGGAGAGCATCACCGCTTTCAATGCCGCCTCTTTGCTGCCGCGGGCAAACTGTAGCCCCTGCTCATCCACTGGCGTTTCGCCACGACCGAGGAAACAGACCACCACCGGCTTGCGGCAGGCGCGCGCGCGTTCCAGCACTTTGCGGGCCACCGCAGGCGCGGGCGGTTTGGAGATAAGCACAATGATTTCAGTTTGCGGATCGTTTTCCAGCATGCCGATGGCGTCGAGCATCATCAGGCCGCCGATTTTCTCGCTCAGGTCGCGCCCGCCGGTGCCAATCAGTTGCGAAACGCCGCCGCCAAATTCATGAATGCGGACGCTCAGCTCCTGGCTGCCGGTGCCGGATGCGCCAACAATACCGATGTTGCCGCGACGCACGGCGTTACCAAAACAGAGCGCCGCGCCGTTAATAATCGCCGTGCCACAGTCTGGCCCCATCATCAGCAGCCCTTTTTCGTGGGCCAGTTGCTTGAGCGCCAATTCATCTTCAACTGAGACGTTATCGGAAAACAGCATCACGTTGAGATCGTTTTGCAGCGCCTGACGCGCTTCGCGAGCGGCAAACAGACCGTTGACCGAAATCACCGCCAGGTTACTTTCCGGGATATGCTTTTTGGCGCTGGCAATAGTGGCGTAACGCGCCTCATGCGAGCCGCTTTGCGCTTTGGTGTTGAACAGTTCTTCAATCTCCACCAGCAACTGTTCGTTGTCCGCGCCCGCTTTGCCGTTGATGACAATCATCAGGTCGCCGTTTTTCGCCTGTTCCAGCTCCGGCGTCAGCAGTCCTAAATTTTTCAGTACACCTTTGTTCATTTCGGTCGCCATCGCCACAAATGCCTGCTCGACGCCGTCGAGTTTATTTGCACGCGTGGAGATAGACATCAGCGAGACAGAATCAAAATAGGTATTCGGTTTAATGACTATTTTAACTGACATAATTCCCTCCGTAGGTTTGGCTCAGCGCACAACCATCGGCCATGCCATACAGCATGTCGCAGCCGGAACTGGAGCCAATATGTTTAATTTTTTCTATTGCCTGAGTTGCGTTCCCAGGGATGTCATAAATAATGTTGTGAATAAAACGATGAATATTTTCCCGGCAACGTTGTTGTAATGCGGCTTCCAGCGTTATAGCACTTAATAATGTGGTGTTATTTCTGCCGCGCTGCATACCGAGATAAAATTCCTCTTTGTATTTTTCCGACGGATGCCCGGGAATAAATAAAATAAGCGCCAGACCTGTTAAATAATCGTCGGCTGATGGCGTAAGGCCAATCCCTAACCCAATCATACTGGCGACCGCTGCGGCGATATTTTGTTTTTCGTTTACTGCCTGAATAACTGCCCGTCGTTTAATATGTAGTTCTTTATTTAACGCCTGATAAAACGGATTATCGCCGCGATAATTAAACAGGGTTTCATTTTCCCCCAGGTGCTGATGAATAATGTCGTGCCACTGTAGCCAGGCGATAAGGTGAAAATTCACAGCGGTCATTTGCAAGGTTGGGGACAGCCAACGCCGACAACGACTCATCTCTATATGAAGATGTTGACCAACCGTAATACCTTGATCGTCAAACTGAACCTTATCACCATGCCGGAACAGATCATCAAAGTGAGTGAGTGCCAACCGACAACTGTTTGGCGCATTGTCGTACTCTTCACAAAGCAGCGTCAGCAACTGCTGGCGAGCCGGGAGTGCGATATTTACCGCTCTGGCAAAGACCTGTTCAACCTGTCCTTGCCCCCGCTGCGCCAGAAAATCCGCATCCGCAGTTAGCGCCCACACACACCGTCTTTCTGGTGTGTTGATAGCAAGCCTCCCGGTTTATGCACCTGCGGCAATCAGTAACTGCGCAATCTCTTCAAAGCCCCGTTCCCGCGCCAGTTCCAGTGGCGTTTTGCCATATTTATCGGTCAGATGCGGGCTGGCACCGTGTTCCAGCAATAACTGCACAATCGCCTGCTGTTTAATACCACCATCATTAAGCACAATCGCTTCCAGTAGCGGCGTCCAGCCTACATGGTTGGTCTGGTTAACGTTAATCTCCGTATGCGCCAAAAGCTCTTTTACAATACTTAAATGGCCTTTTTCACAGGCAGGCGTCAGGCCGACACCGCCAAAACGGGTTACGCAATTAAGATCGGGTTTAGCCGGTAAAATAATTCGTAGTAGCGTTAAATCATCGTTCAGACAGCTAATTAAAAAAGGATTTAAACAGGTATGATCTTGCTTATTAATATCCGCTCCGGCATCAATTAATGCCTGAACGCAAGCATATTGCTGATATAAACTTGCCAGCGTAATTGCCGTTTTCCCCTGACGATCGCAGGTATTAATATCGACACCCAGCGCAAGGCAGGTTTTTACTTTATCGATATCACCCTGTTGTGCAGCCAATAAATAGTCGGCAGGTAGATTTTTTATACTCATTCACATTCCCCTGGTTTTTGTGGCTGTTTTCGATGAATTGAGAATAGCAACGATAATCTGATAAAAGAACCCGCTTAAATTTAATTCGCTGTATTTCGCCTTTTTGTTGAATGATGTTCAACAATCTTTTCGCAGTGTGCGGTAGTGCAATATTTGTTTCTTTGACCCGATACCCTTTCACTCAATCAGGTTTTATTTCTCTATAGTCTGCACATGTAAGAGTAGCTTTCGTCCATGTCTAACCAGAGGGGAACAAGATGAACGGACTCACGGCAACGGGTGTCACCGTCGGTATTTGTGCAGGGCTTTGGCAGTTAGTGTCTTCACATGTCGGGCTCTCTCAAGGATGGGAATTATTAGGAACCATTGGCTTCGTCGCCTTTTGCAGTTTTTATGCCGCAGGCGGCGGTAAATCGGGGTTTATCAGAAGTCTGGCGGTTAATTATTCCGGGATGGTGTGGGCGTTTTTCGCCGCGCTGACTGCCGGTTGGCTGGCCTCGGTGAGTGGGATTTCTGGGTTCTGGGCGAGCGTGATTACTACCGTGCCTTTCTCAGCGGTAGTGGTCTGGCAAGGACGTTTCTGGTTACTGTCATTCATTCCCGGTGGCTTTCTCGGCATGACGCTGTTTTTTGCCTGCGGGATGAACTGGACGGTGACGTTACTGGGTTTTCTGGCGGGTAACTGCGTGGGGATAATTTCAGAATATGGCGGACAAAAATTAAGCGAAGCGACGACTAAACGCGACGGGTATTAAAAGTTATTCAAAAATGATTATCTATCTTTAATCGATACCTCTACAGTCATGGCTGGAGAAATTCATATTAGATAATGGCGGGAATGGTTTAATGAACTCAGTTTTTACCGAAGAGAATCTGTTGGCATTTACTACCGCTGCGCGTTTTGGCAGTTTCAGTAAAGCCGCAGAAGAGTTGGGTTTAACCACTTCCGCCATTAGCTACACCATCAAGCGAATGGAAACAGGGCTGGATGTGGTGCTGTTCACTCGCAGTACCCGCAGCATTGAGTTAACGGAGTCCGGGCGTTATTTTTTCCGCAAAGCTACCGACCTGCTGAATGATTTTTATGCCATCAAACGTAGCATAGATACTATTTCGCAGGGCATAGAAGCGCGTGTGCGCATTTGTATTAATCAGCTGCTTTATACGCCCAAACACACCGCGCGCTTATTACAGGTGCTGAAAAAGCAGTTTCCTACCTGCCAGATTACCGTCACCACCGAAGTGTATAACGGCGTCTGGGATGCGATTATTAATAATCAGGCCAATATCGCCATCGGCGCACCCGATACACTACTGGACGGCGGCGGTATTGATTACACTGAAATTGGCGCGATTCGCTGGGCTTTTGCTATCGCCCCGGATCACCCGTTAGCCTTTGTGCCGGAACCCATCGCCGAAAGCCAACTGCGTCTCTACCCTAATATTATGGTGGAGGACACCGCGCATACGATTAATAAAAAAGTGGGCTGGTTGCTGCACGGGCAGGAGTCAATTCTGGTGCCAGATTTCAACACCAAATGTCAGTGCCAGATTTTAGGTGAAGGAATTGGTTTTTTGCCGGATTACATGGTCCGTGAGGCGATGACGCAATCCCTGCTGGTTACCCGACAAATCCATAATCCGCGCCAGGATTCGCGCATGTTACTGGCGACTCAGCATTCTGCTACGGGTCAGGTGACGCAGTGGATTAAAAAACAATTTGCGCCAAATGGCATATTAACGGGGATCTATCAGGATTTACTGCATCGGGAGAATTAATCGCTGCCAACCTCCCGATGCGCTGTGAATAGCGGTTTACATCAACCACCTGCTTTCATTACCCATTCAGAGATAAATTTATTACCCGGTACTGGCGGAGAGTACAAATAGCCCTGCAAAAAGTGAACGCCTTTACCGATCATTAAATCCGCCTGCTCCTGGGTTTCTACCCCTTCCGCCACGATACTCAGACCAGGCTTACGCGCTAGTTCGACAATATTGTCCACAATATGACCGGAGATTTCGTCGACACTCGCCATTTGCACAAATGACTTATCGATCTTAATAAAATCGACCGGGAACGCCTGCAAGTAACGATAGGTCGCATAACCCGTACCAAAGTCATCCAGCGCAAAGGTAATGTTGTGCTGATGAAGGCTGTCAAATATCGCTCTGGCTTCTGGCGTTACCGGAATAGGGTTACGTTCCGTTAGCTCGAGAACCAGCTTGATTTTATCGTTACCTAATTTCTTAACCAGGTTCAGACACTCTTTTTCAAATCCCGCTGCCAAAAAACAACCCGCCGAGACGTTGATGCCAATATGGAAATTGTCCGGCAGCAAATGTTTTACCGGCATCAGAATATCCGCAGTCTGTTTCATCAGTTGGCGGGTCATTATGACAATAAGACCGGATGACTCCGCCAGAGGAATAAACTGATCCGGTGGGATAATTCCCGTTTGTGGATGTTCCCAGCGGACAAGTACCTCACAGCCCGTCAGTACCCCAGTCTGCGCGCAGAAAACCGGTTGGATCCACGGTTTGAATTCGTGGTTTTCCAACGCCAGACTGATGGCTTCAGGCGTGACGATATGGTGACAACGGTTATCAGGGATATAAAAATTATTTTTATTTCCCGTGCCACTGATGACTTGCGGATGATATTGAAAAAAGATATCCCGCCAGAAGGTAATATCACTCTGGATGCCTAGTTTTTCATACAGCTGCTTCTTTTGATGTGAAATTGTCTTTGCACTGCGATTTCTGTACTGTGAGATTTCTGTAACCGACATTCCCTCCATTAGCAGCTTGAGTAAAAGCCGTTCTTTTTCGGACACGATACCAGGCAACGTCAAATTCACCGTTGCCCCGAACTCTTCCAAAAAAACACTCAAATCATGCGAAGCCATCGAACACACCTTGATTAAATCTTGTGCGCCAGCTAAATCTGCGAGTCTTCACTCTGACTGATAAAGCTGGCTGCAAGAAAATGACACAGAGAGCCGAATTATCTCCCGTTCGGCTCTCTCTCCTTTTACTCATTATTCAGATCAGAATTGCCACTTAATGCCAACCATTGCAGAGGTGTCATTATATCCCCTATCGGCAACCTGAACGCCCACATTCCCCCAGACATTCAGGTTGGCATTTAGCTGTCCTTCCACCCCGGTTTTTATCTCAGCAATATTTCGGGCTCCATCCTGAGTGACGGACACGCCATCCATACTGGTGCTGAAATCCTTACTGTTATGCAGCCAGTTCACTTCTACAAACGGCTGGAACTCGCGGGATTTACCGTCATCCATTTTATGGTGGCTCTTCAGCCAGGTTTTTACGCCAAGTCGGGTTTGAACATTGCCATCACCGTTGCTATGAACGAGGGTTCCGTTGCTTTCGCGGTGCTTATCGGCTTTGACTCCCATCCAGGTAACCTGTGCTTGCGGCTGAACATACCATTCATTACGAGTTCCCTGGCTGCCATTAAATTCAGCTAATTTGTGTTTGTATCCAGCTTCCAGTGAAGCGGTAAATCCTTTTGATTTATAGGATTCACTTTGTAAGTCATCCCCTTTCACTGTGTTATCAAACCAGCTGTACTGCGCCCAACTGTCGAGATACGCGCCATTACGCGACTCGTCATCGGCATACCAGGTGGCATAGAGGCCGGTGCTATATCCGTTCACACTCGCTTTTGCACGATAACCGGTTCGCGAGGAAATGGTTTTGCTGTCGCTGTTGCCATATCCCGCCATGACCCCAACATGCCAGCTGTCGCTGCCGTTTTGGCTCCACTGCGCGACATCGCCTCCCAGTTGCAGAACATAGCGATTGCTTTGGGTTTTCAGCTGGCCGCTGCCATCACGCCATTTATTATGACCACCTTCATGGCGCATCCACATAGTGGTTTGTTTCTGCTCACCCGTCACCATGTCGGTATAGTACGTATTACCCAGACGCTCATGCAGACGCGTGGTGAACATTGTATTCGCTGCTGCAAGGTTCGCAATGTAGCTACCCGCCTCCGGTCGCAGGTCATTATCCACATTCAGATCCGGACCCGGCGTAGGTGTCGGGTTAGGGTTCGGCTCTGGATTCGGGTTTGGCTCCGGATTCGGCATCGGGTCTGGCTCCGGCTGCAGTTCAGGAGAATCACTGCCGCTGGTCAGATACCAGTTACCACTATTTGCCCCTTGTCCACGCGCGAGAGTGTAGTCATACGCCCCCGCAACGATACGACCAGCCTGAACAAATTCGCCCTCAGACTTACCGTCTACATGGATAAGTTCGATACCGTTAAGGGTTTTCGCACCTGTACCGCCAGCGTTATTCACCGTAACGGCAGTCGTGCCGCTAGTATCGCCCTCGACAACCAATTTATCGGTTACTGAGTCATCGCCATTCAGTACCGTATTCATTACTAGTTGACCGTTATTACCGTGGTAGTTCCCCTTCACCACTAACACATTGCCAGCTTGCTGTCCTGACATTCCGGTCATCAGCGTACCGTTGTTGGTCAGATTGCCGCCCAGGGTGTAATTCACAGACGCAGCCGCTCTTTTTTCAGCGCTATTATTCAACGCCAGGGTACCGTTGTTCTCAACGTTTGCGCTACCCAATCCCTGCGCATGACTTACCAGGACATTAGCCGAATTAGCAATGTTCACATTCGCCGTCAGGTTGCTGTTATCGCCCGCGATGTCCAGCGTGCCGCCCTGAATATTCAGCTCTCCGCTCCCCGTTAACGAACCGGTTGAAGTGCCCCCGTTGGTAACCGTCAGACTGCCGCCATTTAAGCTCAGCAGTGAATCGGCGCTGCCATTGAGCGTGCCCACGGTCTGGCTGTGACCATTCATATCCAGTTCAGTCTCTGCCGCCAGACGCAGTTCATGGGTATTACCCAACACGTTATCGTTATTCAACAAAAGCGTCCCACTGCGCAGATCGGTAACACCGGTATAGTCGTTGTCTTTGTTAGAAAGCGATACGGTCTGACCCTTCTGGCTGCTGAATGCCAGGTCACCACTGCCGGTAATCTTTGCGCTGAGATCGGCGGCATTCTCGCTTTTACCGTTAGAGCTCAGCACCAGAGCATCGCTGTCGGTAGCGTGTAAATCAAGCTGGGTCAGGCCGTAACCGATATACAGACCGTCATTGTTTACCCCACTCGTCAGACGATAGTCGTAAGTGCCGACGGCCGCTTTTTGCCCATTCTGCTGAATATCACGTTGGGCACTGCTGGAGAGGATTTGCCCATTTTTATCCTGCAATTGCAGATTGCCCGCATCGCCCAGAACTTCCGCACCTTGCGCATCAACCAACTTAATGGTGCTGTTACCATCATCGACTTCAGTGAGCGATAACGCAGAGTCAATATCACGAGATACTGAGCTTACAACGTCACTGTCAGAAACCTGAATCACACCCTCGCCGCGCAAATCCAGCGTTTTACTAACGTTGACCGTCCCTTCTGTCATCTGTGCACCTGCTGTCAGGGCACCAAAATCAACGGTTCCGCCGGAGAATCCCAAAGTGCTAATGGAGTGAGCGCCCTTACCCACTGTTACCTGGCTTCCCTGACCCGCAGTGATCCCGCCTCTCTGCAGAAACTCAGCATTCTTTTCCAGGTTAAATGTCGTGTTCTGGAACGCCAGTGAACCCTGGAACCAGTCTGTATAAGCAAACTCATCGAAGGAGAATTCGTGATTCCCCATGTTTATTTCAACAATACCTCTACCTTGAAGATCGTTATCAAATACCCAATCTTTATTGGCATTGATTTGCAGTTTGCCATCAACATCCAGGTCCGCACGGCCGATGTTCTTGTCTTCAGAAATAACCGCGACAGCACCAGAAGCGACATCAATATATCCGCTGAATGCATAGTTATTGCCGGTCAGTGCCACTGTCCCACTGTCGATACTTATTGTACCATTGCCGGAAATCTTATTGGCAAAGGTCATGCTATCGTCAGCCTTCAGGTGTAATTTCCCGCGGTTGTTGATCTCTGCTGTACCTATATTTTGGGTGATCCCTAAAGCGCCATTTTGCTCAATTTTGACTTTACCACTAAAGGCAGAGTTATAACCGGTTAAGTAAGTCGTGCCATTGAGCGCATTGATATAGCCCAGGCCCTCGCTGCCACTGACAATATCCGCGGAAATAGTCGCGTTTTTATCCGTGTGGTTTAAGGTGATTTTCTTATCGGATGTCTTTGCCCACACAAACTCAATTTTTTCGGCATCAATAATCCCTGCAGCCTTCGCAGCACTTCCTTCCTGTGCACCTAACGCTAACTCAGAGTTGGTGCTTAAACTAATTTTCGGTGCGGATATTTTACCTCCATCTGATACGACTAATGTTGTATCAGAACGTTGGTCGTAATAACCCAGGCTAATATGTTCACGAGCATTAACTTCACCGCCGTTATTAACTGACAGGTACTGATTACCACCGTAACTGCCGTAAACGCCCATAAAGAAGGTTTTAGAATTTACCTGGCTGCCTTCACCACTGACATTTCCCTGCAAATAGGTCAGACGGCTGGTGCCCTTAACATGGATTTTGCCGCCGTTGGAGACATTAAAATAGCCGCGATCGTGTCTCATGCCTGAGTTTGACTCATACAAATCATCAGCATATAACTCGCTGCCAGCATTGGAGACATTCAGGAACCCCGTACCTTTCAGCAAAAAGTTAAGTGGGCCATTGATAGTTACCTTTCCTCCGGTAATATCCAACCCACCACCAGAAGCGAGAGTCAGACGCGGACGGGAAGTATCTGTCGCATTGATTACCAGATTGGCATTGTCAGTCACCGTAATACGGTAATCGATGCTCTGGTTCTCTTTGCCAAAATCAATAGTTTTATCCTGGTTTACGATGACATCATCGGCGAATACCAGAGATGAATATAAACTTATCGCGCTAATTAAAACAGCCCGGGACTTTTTTCCTTTTACTCTGCTCCCCAGCTCCGAGCAGACGCTCCAACAGTTACGGGACCTGTTCCACTTTAGCCGATATATTTTATTCATCACAATCTCCAGCAATACATCCAAATAAAACCAAGATTGCATAAACAGCAACGCATTAAATGCCATTCTGGTTACTGTTCATCGCATATAAAAATTCAAAAATTTTGCATAGCATTGGCAACCACATATCTGAGTATGTAGTTCAGAGGGTAATAAAATAGCAAGTTATTACTTAAAACTTATTTTAAGTTAACACTCTTAACTTTATCATTACATTCCCCCCAGTCTCTAATACCTGCGCATTATATGTATCCAGGAACTCAAATCAACTCAAAATATAAACAAAAGCAAGAGGAATACATTTAATATACAGCCGATAAAAGCGGTAACTCTTATTAGGTATCAAAATATAAGAATCGTCTTATTAATAAATATATAACACTATAGGACTGAATCCATTCAGCTAATACAAAATAAAATCGTTAATTAATAAAATATAAAATCATGAAGTGATACAAGAGGAATTGCAGGATATGACATGACAATCATATATAATATATGCATAATTTTTTACAGCGAGTCAATGATTCCCGCGCCATATGCAGACATGGCGCGGTTTTATGCAAAAACAATCACGCTTCCGGGAACATCACGCTATGGCCCGGCGCTTCACGATGGAGATGAATAAAGTTAAGGTGCCGCTCGTACTGGTCAAGAATATCGGTGATCACCTGCTCTTTGCTGTAGTCCATCAGGTCGTTGCCCTGGCTGCCTTCTAACAGGAAGGTTTCCAGCCGGTAGTAGGTCGATTTACCGCTACGTGCGCGGTAGGTAAAGCCCGGCACCGAATATTGCTGCGGCCAAATCTGATAGACAAAGTTTTGCTCTTCGCCCATATGCACCAACAAATCCAGATGCCCCAACTGTTGTCCCTCTTCCGGCGGCAGGCTTTTTAGCTCCACGTACGCGCCGCGCAACCGCAACTCCTGCGCCACTTCTTCCATTGCCGGGTAACAGACCGTCTCCATCATCTGTTTAGTGTAACGCGTGCCCGGATAATTCATCAGGCGCGAGAGACGTTTTTTCCAGCTCAGGCGATCCTGAAGCCCCAGCGGTCGCGGTGCGGTATCGCGGTTGGCACTTTCACGGCGGTAATCTTCTACCTTCAGAGATTTATACAACCCCGCCATCACGAAGAAGATCACAAAGCTGAACGGCAGCCCCATAATCACCGTGGTGTTTTGCAGCGCGGATATCCCGTTAGTCATCAGCATGCCGAGCGTCAGCAGGCCAATCGCCACCGACCAGAAGACGCGCAGCCAGCCGGGGGCGTCGCTGTTGATATCTTTAAGCTGCGAGGTGAAATTCCCCAGCACCAGCGCACCGGAGTCCGCCGAGGTCACATAAAACAGCAGGCCAGTAATGGTGGCGACGGAGGCGCTAAAGGTAAACGCCGGATACTGCGCCAGCAGGCTGTAGAAGCCGCGCTCCGGATGGACCATCGCTTCCTCGGCAAATGCCGCGCCGCCGTGGATGATTTCATACAGCGCGCTATTGCCGAACACCGAGAGCCATAACAGCGTGAAGGTAAACGGAATAATCAACGTGCCCAGCACGAACTGGCGAATGGTACGCCCACGCGAGATACGCGCCAGGAACAAGCCGACAAACGGCGACCATGCCACCCACCATGCCCAGAAGAAGAGCGTCCAGTTATTCATCCACTCAACTGGACGGTCGAAGGCAAAACTGTTGAGCGTCATGCCCATAAAGCGATTCACATAGTCGCCAACATTCAGCACCAGCGCATTAAGCAGGAACGAGGTGTCGCCCATAAACAATACGAACAGGATCAATCCCAGCGCCAGCGCAACGTTAAGTTCCGATAACACACGAATCCCCTTATCGACACCGGAGGTGACAGAGATCGTGGCGATTATCACCGACAAGGCGATCAGTGCCGCTTTTGCCGCCATCGAATCGGGAATATCAAACAGTACGCTCAAGCCATAGTTAAGCTGCACCACACCGATACCGAGCGTAGTGGCAATACCGAAGATGGTGCCGATCACCGCTGCAATATCCACTGAGTGCCCTATCGGCCCGTTAATCCGTTTACCGAAGATCGGGTACAGCGCCGAGCGGATGGTGAGCGGCAAATTATAACGATAGCTAAAGTATCCGAGCGCCATGCCCATCAGCGCATACATCGACCAGCCGGTTAAGCCGTAGTGAAACAGCGTCCAGACCATCGCCTGACGCGCGGCCTCAATCGTCTGTCCCGCGCCTTCCGGCGGCTGCATATACTGCGTTACCGGTTCGGCTACGGAAAAGAACATCAGGTCGATACCGATCCCGGCAGCAAACAGCATCGCCGCCCAACTCAGCAGGCTGAATTCCGGTTTGGATTGTTCTGGCCCGAGCTTCACCGAACCAAAACGCGAACAAGCGATACAGACCACAAAGACAATATAGAGCGTTGCCGCCAGCAGATAGTACCAACCGAAGGTTTTAGACACCCAGTCCAGCGTGCGGCCAATCCACAGGGCCGAGAAGTCGCGAAACAGGATCGTTGTCAGGGAAAACAACAAAATCAGTCCGGCGGAGGTGTAAAACACCACCGGATTGATTTTGTCCTTTTCCCTGCTGTGTGAAAGGTCTGTCATCCAGTATCCCCACTGTTATTGTTACCATTTAAAATCAAATTCGTAACAATTAAGACACATTTTATATTGAACGTCCAATCAATAACCGCTTTAATAGATAAACAACGCTGATGAATGGAGTGGCGAAAATGCCCAAATTGGGGATGCAGTCGATCCGGCGCAGACAACTGATCGACGCCACACTGGAAGCAATAAATGAAGTGGGCATGCACGATGCAACGATCGCGCAGATCGCCCGCCGTGCAGGCGTTTCTACGGGGATCATCAGCCACTATTTCAGGGACAAAAATGGTCTGCTGGAAGCAACCATGCGCGATATCACCAGTCAGCTGCGTGACGCGGTTTTGAATCGATTACATGCACTTCCGCAGGGCAGTGCAGAGCAGCGATTACAGGCGATTGTTGCCGGAAACTTCGATGAAACGCAGGTGAGCAGTGCGGCGATGAAAGCCTGGCTGGCGTTCTGGGCCAGCAGTATGCATCAGCCGATGCTCTATCGTTTACAGCAGGTCAGTAGCCGCCGCTTATTGTCGAATCTGGTGAGCGAGTTTCGCCGCGAATTGCCGCGCGAACAGGCACAGGAAGCGGGCTACGGCCTTGCCGCGCTGATTGACGGATTATGGCTGCGCGCGGCACTGAGCGGCAAACCGCTGGATAAACCTCTCGCACACTCGCTGACCCGTCACTTTATTACTCAGCATTTACCCACCGATTAACCGAGGAGACGTGATGTCCCGAATGGCAGAACAGCAGCTTTATATACATGGTGGTTATACCTCCGCCACCAGCGGTCGCACCTTCGAGACCATTAACCCGGCCAACGGTAACGTGCTGGCGACCGTGCAGGCCGCCGGGCGTGAGGATGTCGATCGCGCAGTGAAGAGTGCCCAACAGGGGCAAAAAATCTGGGCGGCGATGACCGCGATGGAGCGCTCGCGCATTCTGCGTCGGGCCGTCGATATTCTGCGTGAACGCAATGACGAACTCGCAAAACTTGAAACCCTCGACACCGGAAAAGCATATTCGGAAACCTCAACCGTCGATATCGTTACCGGTGCGGACGTGCTGGAGTACTACGCCGGGCTGATCCCGGCGCTGGAAGGCAGCCAGATCCCGTTGCGTGAGACGTCATTTGTTTATACCCGCCGCGAACCGCTGGGTGTGGTGGCGGGGATTGGCGCATGGAACTACCCGATCCAGATTGCCCTGTGGAAATCCGCCCCGGCGCTGGCGGCAGGCAACGCAATGATTTTCAAACCGAGCGAAGTCACCCCGCTTACCGCGTTAAAGCTGGCTGAAATTTACAGCGAAGCGGGCCTGCCGGACGGCGTATTTAACGTGTTGCCGGGGGTGGGCGCGGAGACCGGGCAATATCTGACCGAGCATCCGGGCATTGCCAAAGTGTCATTTACCGGCGGTGTCGCCAGCGGCAAAAAAGTGATGGCTAACTCGGCGGCCTCTTCCCTGAAAGAAGTGACCATGGAACTGGGCGGTAAATCACCGCTGATCGTTTTCGACGATGCGGATCTCGATCTCGCCGCCGATATCGCCATGATGGCGAACTTCTTCAGCTCCGGTCAGGTGTGTACCAATGGCACCCGCGTCTTCGTTCCGGCGAAATGCAAAGCCGCATTTGAACAAAAGATTCTGGCGCGCGTTGAGCGCATTCGCGCGGGCGACGTTTTCGATCCGCAAACTAACTTCGGCCCGCTGGTCAGCTTCCCGCATCGCGATAACGTGCTGCGCTATATCGTCAAAGGCAAAGAGGAAGGCGCGCGCGTACTGTGCGGCGGCGATGTACTGAAAGGCGATGGCCTCGATAACGGCGCATGGGTCGCGCCGACTGTGTTCACCGATTGCAGCGACGAAATGACCATTGTGCGCGAAGAGATCTTCGGGCCGGTGATGTCCATTCTGACCTACGAGTCGGAAGAGGAAGTCATTCGCCGCGCTAACGATACCGACTACGGCCTGGCGGCGGGCATCGTGACGGCGGACCTGAACCGCGCGCATCGCGTCATTCATCAGCTGGAAGCGGGTATTTGCTGGATCAACACCTGGGGCGAATCCCCGGCAGAGATGCCCGTTGGCGGCTACAAACACTCCGGCATTGGTCGCGAGAACGGCGTGATGACGCTCCAGAGTTACACCCAGGTGAAGTCCATCCAGGTTGAGATGGCTAAATTCCAGTCCATATTCTAACCAGGAGGTTTATTTGCAATTTGACTACATCATTATTGGTGCCGGCTCAGCCGGCAACGTTCTCGCTACCCGTCTGACTGAAGATCCGAATACCTCCGTGCTGCTGCTTGAAGCGGGCGGCCCGGACTATCGCTTTGACTTCCGCACCCAGATGCCCGCCGCGCTGGCGTTCCCGCTACAGGGTAAACGCTACAACTGGGCCTATGAAACGGAACCTGAACCGTTTATGAATAACCGCCGCATGGAGTGCGGACGCGGTAAAGGTCTGGGTGGATCGTCGCTGATCAACGGCATGTGCTACATCCGTGGCAACGCGCTGGATCTCGATAACTGGGCGCAAGAACCCGGTCTGGAGAACTGGAGTTATCTCGACTGCCTGCCCTACTACCGCAAGGCCGAGACTCGCGATGTGGGCGAGAACGACTACCACGGTGGCGATGGCCCGGTGAGCGTCACCACCTCCAAACCCGGCGTCAATCCGCTGTTTGAAGCGATGATTGAAGCGGGCGTGCAGGCAGGCTACCCGCGCACGGACGATCTCAACGGCTATCAGCAGGAAGGTTTTGGCCCGATGGATCGCACCGTCACGCCGCAGGGCCGTCGCGCCAGTACCGCGCGCGGTTATCTCGATCAGGCCAAATCGCGCCCTAACCTGACCATTCGTACTCACGCTATGACCGATCACATCATTTTTGACGGCAAACGCGCGGTGGGCGTCGAATGGCTGGAAGGCGACAGCACCATCCCAACCCGCGCAACGGCCAACAAAGAAGTGCTGTTATGTGCAGGCGCGATTGCCTCACCGCAGATCCTGCAACGCTCCGGCGTCGGCAACGCTGAACTGCTGGCGGAGTTTGATATTCCGCTGGTGCATGAATTACCCGGCGTCGGCGAAAATCTTCAGGATCATCTGGAGATGTATCTGCAATATGAGTGCAAAGAACCGGTTTCCCTCTACCCTGCCCTGCAGTGGTGGAACCAGCCGAAAATCGGTGCGGAGTGGCTGTTTGGCGGCACTGGCGTTGGTGCCAGCAACCACTTTGAAGCAGGCGGATTTATTCGCAGCCGAGAGGAATTTGCGTGGCCGAATATTCAGTACCATTTCCTGCCAGTAGCGATTAACTATAACGGCTCGAATGCGGTGAAGGAGCACGGTTTCCAGTGCCACGTCGGCTCAATGCGCTCGCCAAGCCGTGGGCATGTGCGGATTAAATCCCGCGACCCGCACCAGCATCCGGCAATTCTGTTTAACTACATGTCACACGAGCAGGACTGGCAGGAGTTCCGCGACGCAATTCGCATCACCCGGGAGATCATGCATCAACCGGCGCTGGATCAGTATCGTGGCCGCGAAATCAGCCCCGGCACGGAATGTCAGACGGATGAACAGCTCGATGAGTTCGTGCGTAACCACGCCGAAACCGCCTTCCATCCGTGCGGTACCTGCAAAATGGGTTACGACGAGATGTCCGTGGTTGACGGCGAAGGCCGCGTACACGGGTTAGAAGGCCTGCGTGTGGTGGATGCGTCGATTATGCCGCAGATTATCACCGGGAATTTGAACGCCACGACAATTATGATTGGCGAGAAAATAGCGGATATGATTCGTGGACAGGAAGCGCTGCCGAGGAGCACGGCGGGATATTTTGTGGCAAATGGGATGCCGGTGAGAGCGAAAAAATGAGTCGTGATGTGAACTAACGCAGGAACCGATCAGATTGAGAGTTACCGTTCCAGAGAGGGGGACCGAATCCTTATATAAACACTGAGGTAACTCTCATGCTTCATATCCAGTATTCATGATGCTGGCTTTTTGCTGATATTTAACCCGAACATTCCTGATACAGACTATTAATACAACCTTATCTGCGACAGATTTTATTTTCTGGATATATTATGCGTGAACAAATCAAACAGGATATCGATCTGATTGAGATTTTATTTTATCTGAAGAAAAAGATTCGCGTTATCCTTTTTATTATAGCTATCTGTATGGCAATGGTGCTGTTGTTTCTGTATATCAATAAAGATAATATAAAAGTGAGTTACAGCCTAAAAATAAACCAGACAACACCAGGCATACTTGTTAACTGTGATAGCAATAATAACTTTGCCTGTCAGACCACAATGACTGAAGATGTTATACAGCGAATTACTACATTTTTTCACACCAGCCCAGATGTCAAGAACAGAGAAATAAAGCTGGAATGGTCAGAAGATAAGAGAGATTTACCAACTGCTGAAGCGGAAATATCTCGCGTGCAGGCGTCTATTATCAAATGGTATGCGTCAGAATACCATAATGGCAGGCAAGTTCTCGATGAGATACAAACACCTTCAGCAATTAACAGTGAGCTTTATACAAAAATGATATACCTGACCAGGAACTGGTCATTGTATCCGAACGGTGATGGCTGTGTAACTATAAGCTCACCAGAAATAAAAAATAAATACCCTGCTGCCATTTGCCTGGCTCTGGGATTTTTTCTAAGCATTGTAATTTCTGTAATGTTTTGCCTTGTCAAAAAAATGGTAGATGAATACCAACAAAACTCTGGGTAGTAATAAACAGCATTCTGATAGAGAGTGCCTGTATAAAGCTGAAGTGACAATGACCGGGAAGGGAACCCGTTTTCAGGAATGGATGCCTGTCTTTTTCACTGTAAATATCCTGGCATTACTAATGCCAGGATATTTACAGAAGAGCAGCATAACCATGACGGAACGGGGTTAAGTCAGGTTGTCCTTAACGCTATTTTCAACCTCGTATGCCTTCTTCAGGTTTATGTTCAGATCTCATATCTCTCTCAGCAATCCTCAATAATCAGATACACCGCTTTCACCGGACCATGAACCCCGACGACTTTGATAAGCTCAATATCCGCCGTTGAACTAGGGCCGCTAATGATGTTAATGCAGGACGGCATTCGTTCACCGGCCTGCGCTTTCTGATGCAATTTTTCTGCGAGTTGCGCTACACGCGGCAAGATAGTGCTTTTACGCAGGATAAAAAGAGAAGATTCCGGGAGCAGGCTCAATGAACGCCCGCGCCCGGCGGCGGAAAAAAGAACCACGCCTCCCGATTCGGTTAAACCATATTCAGCATACACGACACCCACTTTAGCCTGCTCTGCTTGTGATATGTTCTCAATACCTTTCGCCGGATCCCAAACAACGGCATTGCATTCCTGCTGCAAACGTTCGCTAATCCCCAATTCCTCTAGCCTCGTGTCACCGCTAATCACGACCGACTGATCTCCCAGCTCTTTACACAGACGTATTGCAGCTTCTGCCGCCTTCGCCTCGCTGGTCAGCTCACAGCGCGTCAACATAACATCGCTGGCAAACTGAATAAACGCGTCACAGCGCTGCTGTTGGTTAAGTGCGGTAAGCCGCTCGTTAGCATAGTTGTTAAGCGGCGCATCTTCTGCTTGCGGTTCAAGTCGCAACGGGCGACCCAGTGCCTGAGCAACGTTATTCAAAAATTCGCTCCGATTATCCATTCTTTTTCTCCTGCGCCAGATGTTTCTTAAACCAACTACGGAAACTCTCTCCGTCAGCTTCAGGAAGATCGCGTGCTTCCATCCAGTCACTAATCGCGCCAAATTTGAGTGGTGTTTTGCCGCCATTGATAAACCAGCTTGCCGCATGAGCACCGGCCATCATCCCGACTTTCCACAATCCTGGATGACTATTGGCATAAGCGAACATTTTTATCGCCCGTTGCTCTGCTTTTGCGGTGATCCCTTTTTCAGCCATCACCCGACGATGACGCAAAATCAGTTTTGACAGCGGAATACGCACCGGACACACGCTGTCACAAGCAGTGCATAAAGAGCAGGCGTAGGGTAAATCTTTAAAATCTTTATAGCCGCCAAGTAGCGGAGAAATCACCGCACCAATTGGCCCTGGATAAATAGAGCCATATCCATGACCGCCAATATGGCGATATGCCGGACAAGTATTCATACAAGCCCCGCAGCGAATACAGCGCAGCACATCCCGAAATTCAGAGGCCAGCACCTCAGAACGCCCGTTATCGACAATAACCAGATGAAACTCTTCAGGACCATCAACGTGCCCCGCTTCGCGCGGTCCTGTCAGCCAGGTGTTGTATCCCGTCAAACGTGCACCAACGGCACTGCGCGCCAGCATGGTGATCAATACATCTACCTCGGCAAACGTGGGGGCAATACGCTCCATTCCCATCACTGCAATATGCGTTTTAGGCAGCGTGGTACACATTCGCGCATTACCTTCATTGGTCACCAGGCATACCGAACCTGTCTCTGCCACCGCGAAATTACAGCCGGTAATACCTATTTCAGCACTGAGGAAATCTTCGCGGATTTTTTGCCGGATGAATAAGGTCATCGCTTCAGGCGTTTCCGGCCCCTCATAGCCCAGACGTTCGTGTAGCACTCGACGGATCTGATGGCGATCTTTATGAATTGCCGGGACCACAACATGAGATGGCGGATCTTGATCCAGCTGGAGAATATATTCACCCAGATCGGTTTCAATCACCTGAATGCCAGCATCCTGCAACACATGATTGACACCAATCTCTTCGGTCACCATCGATTTAGATTTCACCACCTTCCGGGCATTTTTGCGTTGGGCAACCTGTAAAATGTAGCGGGTAGCGTCTTCTTTGGTTTTTGCAAACCAGACGTGACCGCCGTTTTGCGTCACTTTTTCTGAGAGCTGGTACAGATAAGCGTCGAGATTACTCAGAACATGATCACGTATCTGGGCGGCCCGATCGCGCCACTCCTCCCAGTGCCCCAATTCATCGACCATTTTTTGCCGATTTGCCCCAATACGCTGCTGCGCGTTTGCCACCGCTTTGCGCATGATCGGATCTTCAATTTGCTGACGGATGCGTGTCTTAAAATCTGTATTACTGGTTTTGATCGACATCTTTATATCCTCAGCGGCTCATCAACACTTCAGCAATATGCATCACTTTGACTTTCTGCCCTTCCCGTTGTAATCGCCCACTGATGTTCAGCAGGCAACTCACGTCAGCACCAATTAAATACTCAGGGCGGACTTCCATCAGGTGCACAACCTTTTCTTTCACCATCTCGCCGGATATTTCGGCCATTTTGACCGAGAACGTGCCGCCAAATCCGCAGCAGGTATCCTGTTCAGCAAAGGTCAACAGCTCCAGTCCACGCACATTTTTCAGCAGCGTAAGTGGCTCGTCCTTCACTCCCAGCTTACGGGCCAGGCTACAAGATGGGTGATACACAGCTCTCCCTTGCAAACTGGCACCTACATCGACTACCCCTAATTTATTAACAATAAAAGAGGTGAGATCCTGCATACGCGCGGCAACCTTTTCGGCACGTGATGCCCATTCAGGTTCATCCGCCAGATACGTCGGGTAACTTTTTACGGCATAGGTGCAAGAGCCAGCCGGTGAAATAATGGGATCGTCGTTATCCTCCAGTGCGGCGATCAGATTTTTCATCCCTGGAATCGCTTCTTTGATATAACCGCTATTGATCGCAGGCTGACCGCAGCATCCCTGTTTCTCCGGGAAATTTACGCGACAGCCGAGTTTTTCCAGTAGCAGCACGGAGTCTCGTGCCATTCTTGATTTCAGGGCGTCACCAATACAGGTGACAAAGAAATTGACATTCACAACTAATACTCCATTACTTCATGCCCATTTATGCCCGATGTTTCCCCCCCACCGGGGGATCAATCATCAATAAATATGGCGTTCTTTTTTAATTGGCTAGCAACATACCACCCCTCATTTGTATGACAAATGATAATCTTTCATCCAAACTTCAAATGCAATAACTAATTTTATTTCTTTCGGCATCGCTCACATTTTATGGGGAAATCGACGTTCATTTTTGGCATAAGAAATCCATTTAAAAAGGCTACATCCCTTATACCTATTCAGAGCTACTTATTCAGGGGTTATTGAGATATACACTGATGGTGTACAAAAAAATCACCGACAATAATCACGTATCAAGTAATAGTCGGGGTTTTATTTAATTGAAGCAATTTAGTTTGCATTTTTATTTAAAAACTGAGCTAGAGTCCATCAGAAAAAAATATATAAAGCCCAAACCACCGTTGGAAATAGAAATAGTTGAAAGGCTCACAACTCCCGGAATGCGGATTATCTTTGCCCTGATTTCTGGCGGTTTTATTCAGGGTGCAAGCTGTCTGACCCTTTCCCGATATTCTCCCGGAGTACAACCAAACTCGCGGACAAACGCCTTGTGAAAAGATGATTCACTGGCATAGCCTACTGACTCAGCGATCACCACAACAGGGAGCATTTCCCGGGAAAACATCTGGGCCGCTATTTGTAGACGCAACTTTGTTAATACAGCCAGCGGCGTGGTTCCGGAAACATCACGGAAAAGCTGGGCAAAACTTGCCCGGGACATGTGGGCGATGCTGGCCAGCGATTCGACGGTCCAGGCGTGTCCTGGCATTTCCAGCATTTGCTGTATTACCGCACCAAGACGTGGATGCAGAAGCAAACTGAGAATGTTTTTCTCAGTATTAACCTGTGCAATCCACTCACGCACCGCGAGGGTAAAGAATGTAGCGCAGATCTGGCTACACAGTGCATCCACTCCCGGCATCGCCGATCTGGATTCCTGTTGTAAAAACGGGATCGCCTCCCTCAGCCAGTTATATTCCACGCTGTGGTTAACTGGTGCTAAAAACAGCGTTTCCGGCAAAGACGTTAAAAAATAACGCGCCGAATGTTGCAGCCGAAGAGTGCCACAGACAATACAGGTCGATTCATTATCGACATGACTCAGGCGATGAGCTGAATTTTGTGGTAGCAGGACCACATTTCCCGGGCGTAATGTAAAAATCTCTCCCGTCGGCATTTCCAGCTTCGCCGCTCCTTGCGTTAACGCATGCCAACGAATAACCGATAATTCCCCGGCACCATGTGGAAGCTGCCAGTCACTTCCTAACACGCAATTCTTATCGATCGTTCCTTGTGGAGCGTTAAGCATCAACAAACGGCTAAGGGCATCCATATCAGACTCCTGAGTGGTTTTTGATTACAAACACCAACAATCTTAGTAAATAATTAATGTAATACCATCAAATAGTTAATCATGATTTTTGTTTTGTGATTCTGATTAAGAAAAAGAAAATACCAGACGATAAGACAAAATATCAAGCGTTGTGAAGAAATGTTATTTGCTCTTTTGCGTCTATAGTCATGATGTCAAATGAACGCGTTTCGACAGGAAATCATCATGAATAAATATCAGGCAGTTATTATTGGTTTTGGCAAGGCTGGAAAAACATTAGCCGTCACGCTGGCAAAAGCAGGTTGGCGAGTGGCTCTCATCGAACAATCAAATGCAATGTATGGCGGGACCTGTATTA
The DNA here is from genome assembly GCF_012584495.1 of Escherichia sp. SCLE84. Classification (NCBI taxonomy): domain Bacteria; kingdom Pseudomonadati; phylum Pseudomonadota; class Gammaproteobacteria; order Enterobacterales; family Enterobacteriaceae; genus Escherichia; species Escherichia sp. SCLE84. The sequence goes on from NZ_CP051430.1 coordinate 2,098,722, forward strand.
ATATCGGCTGTATCCCAACCAAAACATTGGTTCATGACGCACAGCAGCACACAGATTTTGTCCGTGCCATACAGCGTAAAAATGAAGTGGTTAATTTTTTACGTAATAAGAATTTTCATAATCTTGCGGATATGCCCAATATCGACGTGATCGACGGCCAGGCGGAGTTTATCAATAATCATAGCCTGCGTGTTCATCGGCCTGGGGGAAATCTGGAGATTCATGGCGAGAAAATTTTTATTAATACCGGTGCACAAGCCGTGGTTCCGCCAATTCCTGGAATTACCACCACGTCTGGTGTATATGACAGCACCGGATTACTTAATCTAAAAGAATTGCCTGGGCATTTAGGTATTTTGGGCGGCGGATATATTGGCGTTGAGTTCGCCTCTATGTTCGCTAATTTTGGCAGCAAGGTAACCATTTTAGAAGCAGCTTCGCTGTTTTTGCCTCGGGAAGATCGGGATATTGCTGATAATATCGCGACGATTTTACGCGATCAGGGCGTCGATATTATCCTCAATGCCCATGTGGAGCGAATCAGTCACCATGAAAATCAAGTGCAAGTGCATAGCGAGCACGCCCAACTGGCGGTGGATGCACTGTTAATAGCTTCCGGTCGTCAACCGGCTACCGCTTCGTTACATCCAGAAAATGCCGGTATCGCAGTAAACGAGCGCGGGGCAATTGTCGTTGACAAGCGATTACATACCACCGCAGACAATATTTGGGCGATGGGAGATGTTACCGGCGGGCTGCAATTTACTTATATATCACTGGATGATTACCGCATTGTACGTGATGAGTTACTGGGTGAAGGCAAACGTAGTACTGATGATCGGAAAAATGTGCCTTATTCCGTATTTATGACACCGCCCCTGTCCAGGGTTGGTATGACAGAAGAACAAGCCAGAGAGAGTGGTGCTGATATTCAGGTGGTGACATTGCCTGTAGCTACAATTCCGCGTGCCAGAGTGATGAACGATACCCGTGGGGTATTAAAAGCGATTGTTGATAATAAAACCCAACGTATATTAGGGGCATCACTGCTGTGTGTTGACTCCCACGAGATGATTAATATAGTGAAAATGGTGATGGATGCCGGGCTGCCTTATAGCATATTACGCGATCAGATATTTACTCATCCGTCGATGAGCGAATCACTCAATGATCTATTTTCATTAGTCAAATAAACTCAAAATCAGACGCCAGAACAAATATTCTGGCGTCTCAGAGAAAAGAATCTTATTAATTCCCTGTTACTCTATAACTTCTTAATCACTTCATTGATGGTATTTTATATGTTCAAAAAATCTGTTTTATTTGCAACACTATTATCTGGCGTTATGGCATTTTCCACCAATGCAGATGATAAAATAATTCTGAAACATATCAGCGTCTCGTCAGTATCAGCATCACCGACAGTTCTGGAGGATGCCATTGCTGATATAGCCAGAAAATATAATGCTTCATCCTGGAAAGTCACATCGATGCGAATTGATAATAATTCAACCGCAACAGCAGTATTGTATAAATAAGGATGTTTACAATGGAGAAATACCTGCACATGTTAAGTCGGGGAGATAAAATTGGCCTGACATTGATTCGTCTGAGTATTGCGATTGTTTTTATGTGGATTGGGTTATTAAAGTTTGTCCCTTACGAGGCAGACAGCATTACACCATTCGTCGCAAACAGTCCACTAATGTCGTTCTTTTATGAACACCCGGAAGACTATAAACAGTATCTGACTCACGAAGGCGAATACAAACCAGAAGCAAGGGCATGGCAATCGGCCAATAATACCTATGGTTTTTCCAACGGTCTTGGCGTCGTGGAGGTGATTATTGCTCTGCTGGTTTTGGCTAATCCTGTCAATCGCTGGTTAGGTTTATTGGGAGGGCTGATGGCATTTACCACACCGTTGGTAACACTCTCATTTTTAATCACCACCCCGGAGGCATGGGTACCCGCATTGGGTGACGCTCATCATGGTTTCCCTTATTTATCCGGTGCTGGTCGCCTGGTATTGAAAGATACTCTGATGCTGGCAGGTGCTGTCATGATAATGGCAGATTCGGCGCGGGAAATTCTTAAACAACGCAGTAATGAATCCAGTTCAACGTTAAAAACTGAATATTGATAATCCGAACACTGTCTGTTGTTCACTTTTTCAGGCGTCAGGCCCCCTTTCTGATGATGAAGCCTGACGCCATATTACCGGAGATATGACAGAGTGAAGATCAATATCACTCCCCTGTTAAAAGATTCTTGTCGTCTTAGGTAAAATACATGATTAATATCAATCATGTATTTTTACAGCAAGACAACCACGAACAAATTCAGGATTAAAATGTTTTACCGACTCCCCAACATAACCCAAATCAAGCGAACTAATTTGTGCCATTTCTTTCTCTGTCAGTGAGAAATCCCAGATAGCAAAATTTTCTTCGATACGCTGTTGATGTGTCGATTTCGGAATAACGACCACTCCCCGTTGAATATTCCAACGCAGAATGACTTGAGAAATCGATTTTTGATGGGCATCTGCAATACTCTGAAGCAGATTATTTTCAAAGGGTTTATGTCGTCCACCACCTAACGGAGCCCATGCTTCAGGCTGCACGTTATAATACTTCATGGTTGCCAGCGCCTCTGGTTGGGCAAAATAGGGATGCAACTCGACCTGGTTGACCATCGGTTTAACTCTTACCGTTTCACAAAAGTTCGCCAGAACATGAGGATAGAAATTGGAAACCCCAATTGCTTTTAATTTGCCCTCTTCATAGGCATCTTCGAGTGCACGCCACGCACTGAAATAATCGCGCATAGCCTGATGCAATAAATAGAGGTCGAAGTATTCTAGTCCCGATTTTTTTAATGATGCTTCAATACCTGCTGCTGCCGTATCCTGATTCAACATATCCTGCACCCACAATTTAGACGTTATAAATAACTCATCTCGGGTACATAAACCTTCAGATATAGCTTCACGAACGGCTTCACCGACGGCATCTTCATTACCGTATACCGCTGCAGTGTCGATGAGTCGATAACCCGTGCGGATAGCGTTCAACACTGACTGTTTGCACACGTTTTTATCGGTAACCTGAAAAACACCAAATCCCATCATCGGCATTTTCAGATTGTTACTTAATACGGAAAATTCCACTGTCAGTCCCTCCATTAGGCATGAACAATGAGTCTACGTTAAAACGTAACCTCAAATTAGTACGTGGATTTTGATATCACTTATGCAAAAAATTCATTAATAATGCAGGACTGAAACCTCTCTATTTTCGGGGACAACGAAGCAGACGCTACCAGTGCTTTTGCCTTCGCCCTTGCTGTTTTTGATACACTTAGGGCCCAGGGCATAACGAAAATGTGCGATATGACAAAGAATTAACGGAGAATGTGATGATCAGGCAGAAGATTCTACAGCAGCTCCTGGAGTGGATTGAGTGCAATCTTGAGCACCCTATTTCAATCGAAGATATCGCACAGAAATCTGGCTACAGCAGACGCAACATCCAGCTTCTGTTCCGAAATTTCATGCATGTGCCTTTGGGAGAATACATTCGCAAACGAAGGCTTTGCCGTGCCGCCATTCTTGTCCGGCTCACCGCGAAATCTATGCTTGATATTGCACTCTCTTTGCATTTTGATTCACAGCAGTCATTCAGCCGCGAATTTAAAAAGTTATTCGGCTGCTCTCCCCGTGAATACCGCCACCGTGATTATTGGGATCTCGCAAATATCTTCCCTTCTTTTTTAATACGTCAACAGCAAAAGACGGAGTGTAGATTAGTCAATTTTCCTGAGACACCTATTTTTGGCAACTCATTTAAATATGACATTGAAGTGTCGAATAAATCACCGGATGAAGAAGTCAAACTGCGACGTCATCATTTAGCCAGATGTATGAATAATTTTAAGACGGATATCTATTTCGTCTCCACGTTTGAACCGTCAACAAAATCGGTCGATTTGCTCACGGTTGAAACTTTTGCCGGTACGGTATGCAAACAAACCGATTCAGAGATGCCGAAAGAGTGGACAATTAACCGAGGACTGTATGCCTCTTTCCGCTATGAAGGTGAGTGGGAGCACTACTCTGAATGGGCGCGAAACCTCTATCTGATGGAATTACCCGCCAGGGGGTTAGCCAGAGTGAACGGCAGTGATATTGAGCGGTTTTATTACAATGAAGATTTCGTAGAAAAGGATAGCAATGATGTTGTTTGCGAAATTTTTATCCCCGTTCGTCCGGTTTAGCTGTCGCTATATCTAAATGAATTTATAACGAGACTACTGTCAGGAAATTCAATAAATAATGGCGTTGAAGATGTCAACGCCATTATTGTTTATTAGAATGTTACTTTCATATTCTTAAAATTATTTCATCGCCTCCTCGTCCTTTGCCGTATCGGCATCCACCGCGGTAATGGTCACCGTCACTGGCTTCATTTCGTACCCGCCATAGGTCAGGGCGTTAAATGTGAACGTATAGACACCAGGCTTGCTGGTACTAAATTTACGCGTGATTTTTCCGCTCACGAAATGGTCATTTTTCGACGGCAGGAACTGATAATCCTTCTCCGTCACCCCTTCCGGCGTCTGAATGTCGACCCACATATTCCCGCCAACGGGGTTGTTTGCCGACATCAGTGTCACCTCCAGCTTCGCAGTCGATTTCCCATCCGCCACCAGAGATTGCATATCAGATGATGCGGTGAGTACCGCGTTTTTATCATCCGCAACGAATTTAGATTCGGCAGTTTTCGTTGATACCTGACCGTTGGTCTGACTCACTTGCGCCTTGAGTGTGTATGTCGCCGCAACAGTAGTGGTAGCGGTGAAAATAGCCTGCCCTTGCTCATTCGTTGTCGCAGTGCCATTCGGTTCCAGGTTTAACGAAGCCGGGCTGGCAGTCAGCGTCACGTCGCTATCTTTCACCAAATTGTTATTGGCATCAGTCACCGTAACTTTATACGTTTGTTTGGCTTTGCCGTCCGCCAGCGCATAGTTGCCAATCACCTCAATACCGGAGACGGTTGCGGTAGCCTTATCGGCTACAAACGTTATAGTCTGCGTATCCGAAGGCTGGCTATTCCCCGCCGATGCCGTGATCTCATACGTTCCGGCAGTCACTGAAACCACCTGCAACTCTGCTTTCCCCTCATCGTTGGCTTTCACCCAGACATTATCGCCTGTAAGCGGCTTGACACCCCGGGGCAGATTAAAGGTCACCAGGCTCCCTGGAACAGGGTTACCATTTTTATCCTCAACGGTCGCCGTCAGCGTAAAGGCATCTTTGCCGTTTGCTACTTTTGGCGCGGCGCTATCAACCTCCAGACTCGCCTGACCGGTACTGAAATCCGCCTTGAATTTCACCGTAACCGTCTTCTGAGCATTATTCACTGAGGCCGTGATGCTGTGTTCCCCGGCAACCGTTGACATCAGCTCAATGTCGGCTTTACCTGCCGCATCGGTTGTTACCGTATTCCCCGTCTTGCTGGTCACACCTTTCGGCAGAGTCAGCGTCACATTTTGTCCCTGCAACGGGTTACCATAGGTGTCCACAACGGTCAGGGTTACCTGGTTAGTCGATTGTCCATTAGCCAGCTGGTTATCAACCTTCACCGTCATATCACGAATCTCAGCCTTAGATGCGTCACCAGCAACATTCAGCACCAGTGGCTGAGCAACGGCATTTTGGCCGTTCACTCGCGGCATCACAGACAACTGGCCCGCGGCAGATCCCAGAGTCAAGGTCGCCACGTAGACCCCATTACTTGTTTCTGTCCAGTCTCCTGTTGAAGGTCGCTCTGTCCCCGTGCTGGCGGCACCACTAAACTGCGGTGCATCTGGCTTCAGCCCGGTGACAAGGTTCCCGTACGCATCCTTCACGGTGAAGGTGAGTTTCGTCGTCGTTTTGACGGTCGGAGCCTTATTGTCAGCAACAAGCGTAGAGTTCGCTGATGACATCTCCCCCGCAATGACAGTCAACTGCGCGGCTTCGGTGGCTGCTGGCTGGCCGTTGAATAGCGGCATGACGAGAAGCTCACCCGTCTTTCCACCTGTTGTCAGCGTAGCGACATAGGAACCATCACCTTTTTCGGTCCAACCAGAAACAGTCGCCCCTTCAGACGCAGCACCCGTCAGGCTTGCCGACAGGGAAAGACCACTGATAGCGTTGCCATGTGCATCTTTTGCAATAAGCGTCACGGTTGTGCTTTCGCCTGCTTTTACGCGATCTGCGGCTACAGACACTGTCGACTGGCCTGAAGATAACGCATCAGCCACCACGGTTACTTTAGCCGCATTCGCTGCCGCATCCTGTCCATTTAGCTTCGGCATAACCTCTAATTCACCCGCCGTAGTGCCGAGAGAAATCTGCGCAGTCCAGGTCCCGTCGCCATTATCCGTCCAGCCTGATGCCGTAGAACCTACAGCAGCTGCGCCCGATAATGACGGTGCATCCGGATTGAGACCAGTTACAGGGTTGTCATTAGCATCTTTTGCCGTCCAGATTGCCGTAACTGTACCGCCAACCACCGGTTTATCAGGATTCAGGGTGATGGACGAATGTGCTGCATCAAGCGGCCCGGCAACAAACTTCAGCGTTTGTTGTAATGTGCCCAGCTGATACTGCTCGCTGAAAGCACGCACAACAACGTTTCCGGCACGGGTCGAAGAAACCGTGGCGCTGTAAACGCCTGGTTTTATTTCCGAAATGGCACCAACGGTTACACCATTAGTGTCTTGCGGAACAAATCGCAAGCGGCTGGCTTCTCCCGTCACCGGATTACCCTCGGAGTCCACCGCAGTCAACGTCAACGTATAGGCTTGCTGACCATCAGCAACCACGTCACCTGACGGCTCGTTAGCGCTCAGGGTGGAGTTTGCCACATCCATCATCGTGGCCCGCAGTTCTGCAGTGACGGTTTTGCTCATGCCATCAACGCTAACAGTAATCGTTGCCTCACCTGACTGCGTTCCGGTAGTAAAGACAGACTGATACACCCCGGCTTCAGTTTCGGTGAACTCACCCAGTGTTGGCTTTGCCTGTGATTTAGTGGCCTTCAGGGTACGAGTCACAATATTTCCAGCCGGTTTGAAAGTTAGTTCAGTCTTGATCTGATCTTTCATGCCCGTGACTGGCTGGCCCTCGGCGTCGCGCAGAGACAGCACCAGCGGTTTTTGCTCATTACCGTTAGCAAGCATTTGAATACGGCTCTGACCGTCAAGCGTTAACGCCGTGCGATCGGCGCTCATACCAGCTCCGGTAATGACCACCTCTGTCTGCACGCGTTTTGAGGTATTGCCTTTGTTATCGTAGGCAACCGCAGAAATCGCATAATAATTGTCTTTGCCTGGACGATAAGCCGGGAGCGTTACTTGCCACTGACTACCCTGACCGGTAATTTTGCCACCTTCAGCCAGTAATGACGGCGCTTCCCACTGCACATTTTTCAGTCCGTGAGTTGCTTTGCTGACCACAAGCCCGAGGGAAAGTGTCTGACCGCCCTTGCCTTCAATACGCTCAGGCAGAGCAATACGGATCACTTCAGATTTGCGGTACTCAAGAACGATGTTGTTATTACGCTCAACCAGGTCATAGCGGCTGCCTGCCAGCATGCGACGCTCGCGAATGCTGTCTGTATCGAGTTGTTTCTCCAGAGGTTCGCCAATCCGGTAGTTAACTTCCAGGCCAAAGCGAGTGTCATTCTCACCGCTCTTGCCCTGCTTATGCCCGGCGCTCAGTGTCAGAAGAGGCACTGGCGTATAGGTCACCTCGGCAGAAATAGCATGCGGGTCTTTCTGGCGCTTATCTTTACCAAACAGCCCGACTTCATCGCCATAATACTGTTCATACATCAGGCTTGCGCCAAGCTGCGGCCAGGCAGGTAAATAGCCCTCTGCGCGGATATCCCAACCATTCGCCGGGCGTTCCTGATAATCCTCAATATCCGGCGATTTTTTCCAGCCAGAAGCCCGAATATAACCATTGGCGCTCAGTTTCAGATAATCGCGCCAGTATTCCGCACCAACACCAATGCGGGTATGACTACGGGATAAATCATGATCGATAAAAGTATTCACCCCCGCCATCCAGTCATTTCCTGAAAAATGACGCCAGCCAAAACCAATATTTGACTGAGTACGATCGTCTGTACGATGTATTGCCCCCTGAGTGAACAACATATTTGTCGGCGTATCATAAATCGGATAAAGCATTTCCAGCGAAGAATCCTTCAGCGAGAAATCTTTATCGACATTCAGTTTGACGCGCGCTGTACCATATTTCCCGAGCCACTCCTGTATTTCCTGGCTAGCTTTAGCGGTGGCCATTCCGGTAATAAAATTACGTGTCGCATCGCTATCTGGCTGACTGCTTAAAAATGTCCCGGCATTTGCGGCAAACGACGCGACATTTTTCTCCACATTATTATCAGCAGTTACCGTGGTATTTTCCATGCTCAACCGTGGCTGGACCGCATGCTGCGCATGTGCCGCCATTACTGGGGTAAAGGTGACAGCGAGTGGAAAAAGAACCTGAACAGAGATATTTGCCCACGCCACGCAGCGGGCCAGAACTGAATAACGAAATAGTGGTTGTTTATGACCTGTTTTATAACGTGACATTGAGATAATTTCCTGATGAACGAATTAACGAACATAGGCAGACACAAATAATGGCGTCTGCTTGTCAGAAAAACCGGAGATTTCCCGGTTTCCTTTTCCGCAGAAAAGGAAATACCTTTATGTAAGAAAGTACACCGCCACCTAATATATCCAGTGCCTGTAGCCACTCATCAGGTGGTTGGGCGCGGGATTATATTTTTATTTATGGGTAAAAATTTAGCTTTTTGTGCAAGTCATTAAATAGATACCTAAGTTATATTTCTTACTCTGCGGACAGTGAATAATTCATTATTCAGAGTGAATAATAATGACCTGTCTTTAATTTACCACGATTGGCAATACATCGAAGTAGGTATATACGCCAGGATAAACCAATATATTTTTTATGGATATTCATTTTCATTCATCAGACTGTAAATTGCGGAGATATCGAACTTGCACTACCCATCGCAACACTCAAACAGATTTATGAATTTCGTTCATAACCCCTGACAAATCCTGCCGTCTAATCGAGCTTTTCCCTTTACGTTATGCTTCTCATGAACGATAACACAACTTGTTCATGAATTAACCATTCCGGATAAACTATGGGATCAAATTCAGGCATCGAAAGGAACTGACTGGTTTCCGTTAATGAATTAAATATCTATTACTCTCCCGAGAGTAAAACTATCAAACCAATGAGTAACCGATACAGCCTCGCAAATTCTTTCAGATAATTAACCCGTCACTGCGGCACGTTCTCTCGTAAGGCGTGCCTGCAGTGTAATCCAGTATGTATCTGGCATAGTTGACGGTTTAATAGAACTCAATTCCTCGCCCAGGTTACCAACAACGATATCTTGTATAACACCCCAGGAGATACGACATTATGATGAGATGCGATATACTCCTCAGCACCAATCAACGCCCGGACTGGGCCAGTCTTGAGATCAGACTCATTCCCGGAACTGACTTCAGGCGACATATATCAATGACGTTGGTGCAATAAAAGATAGCCGATGTAATACATCTATTCAAATTTGTGATACATGTCAAAAAATTGGTTGACCAAACTCGTTATTTATATAAGGGCACTTACGAAGTGCGCTCTTTTTTAAAGCGAGGAAGTACCAATGAAAGAGAATAAAGTACAACAAATCAGTCATAAACTGATTAATATCGTTGTTTTTGTCGCAATTGTAGAATACGCCTATTTATTTCTCCATTTCTATTAATAACGGCAATAAACTGTTCACTTCAGTGATATTTAAAATATGCATCCTCTCCCTTTTTGTAAGTAATTATTATATCCGTGGGAGAGGAATACACGCTGTCAGGTAATCAATCATACTGCGATAAATCATCGGCCAGTAAAGTGGAGATAACCTCCATTGTCGAAAAATCCATACTCTCAGCAAAACCATCATCAATCACTCATCCAGGCGTTTATGGGAGCGTCACCAATGGCTGCTAACAATGCCAGAGTTCCCCGTTGCGAAAATTCCACATCCACAAAGAGTCACAGGGATTGGGTGTTGAAATGATCCGGATGAGCATGTATCTTTATGGTTATGTTATAACATAACAGGTAAAATGATGAAGCCCAATATCCATCCTGAGTATCGTACTGTGGTGTTCCACGACACCAGTGTTGATGAGTACTTTAAAATCGGCTCGACTATCAAAACAGACCGTGAGATTGAGCTGGATGGCGTAACGTATCCATACGTGACAATTGATGTCTCTTCTAAATCGCACCCGTTCTATACAGGGAAGCTGAGAACAGTGGCATCAGAAGGAAATGTTGCACGATTCACCCAACGTTTTGGTCGTTTTGTTAGCACGAAAAAGGGGTCGTGATGAAAGTTCTTAACTCTCTGCGTACCGCAAAAGAACGCCATCCAGACTGTCAGATTGTGAAGCGAAAAGGACGGCTATATGTGATTTGTAAATCTAATCCACGTTTTAAGGCCGTTCAGGGTCGTAAGAAAAAACGTTGATTCAAAATTCGACGGATTAACGATATTTGTCTGATTAATAATCAGATCGGATTAATGTTGGTGTGTTTATAACACCAACATTAATTTTCCTGGGGATATATTCCTCCTGTTCATTTGAGGCCAACTGCCTGACGTTTCTCTCCGAATATTCCATTATCTTAATGTTGACTTGTTGACCAGCTTCGCCCCTGTATGCTGGCATCAACTCTCTTTTAGACTGAACACGCCACTCAGTCTCCTCCCTTTGCGGCGCAGCCTGCATTTTCACTCAAACTGTTAAGATGATAAATGTGGTAAATCTGTTGGTACTAACATAAAAACGTTTACGCCACAGGAACAGTCTGATCCACCGGTAACCCCGTCGCCGACGTTCGAGTGCCAGTTAGAGTAACGCGCACAGATAACTGCACTCAGTGCCCTGACAAAGAGGCCATCGTTCCTGTGACAGCTGGCAGCCTTCGTTTAACTTCACTTAATCTGGCTCTTGGGGGCTTACCGAACAGATGACGTACATACGCCCGTTCAATTTTCCATCACTTATTGTAATGAACACCTATAACCATTTTGTGCGGCATGTTAATCCATTAAAATTTCTTACTGATTGGCAAATCATCTTCAATGACAGCTCATTATAGTTTTATATTCTATCCCTTACCCTTAAAACTTGTTTTTTTACTAGTCCATCACACAGCGCATTAAGACTATTCCTAACACTTCAGGGCAAAGTTCCTGACCAATATAAAATGCAAGTAAGAATTGAACGTTATATTGCCAATAACCTTATGAAACCAAATGTCTTTTTCTTCTTATCAAAAAAGCAATATTTTCAGTTTTTCTAAATATTGACTTAACCATTGAATTCCTTTTCCGTTCACATATTGACACTCATCGGGAAAAAAACATAAATTTAAGCCCAATCGAAAATAATTAAACTTAATCTCGTTTAACCTTTATTGATATGTGCTACGTATCTTATTTACTTCCGGTTTACTAAGGAAACTGAATGCACCTGTAAAAATTACAGGTTTGGAAAGTAGTGACATGGCAAAGTGATTACAGCAGGGACTATGAGGTTAAAAACCATATGGAATGTCAAAACCGTTCTGATAAATACATCTGGTCTCCCCATGACGCCTACTTCTATAAAGGACTATCTGAACTGATTGTGGATATCGACAGATTAATTTATCTATCGTTGGAGAAAATTAGAAAAGATTTCGTGTTTATCAATCTCAATACGGATTCTTTATCTGAATTTATAAACCGTGATAATGAATGGTTATCCGCGGTAAAGGGGAAACAGGTCGTATTGATTGCGGCCAGAAAGTCAGAAGCCTTAGCAAATTATTGGTATTACAATAGCAATATTAGGGGCGTGGTATACGCTGGACTGAGTCGTGATATTAGAAAAGAACTGGCCTATGTGATTAATGGCAGGTTCCTGAGAAAAGATATTAAGAAAGATAAAATCACGGACCGGGAAATGGAAATTATCCGCATGACGGCCCAGGGAATGCAACCTAAATCGATTGCCAGAATTGAAAATTGTAGTGTGAAGACAGTGTATACCCATCGGCGTAATGCTGAGGCCAAGCTGTACTCAAAAATATATAAGTTGGTTCAGTAAACTCCAGGCAAGTTAGTTTTAAAAAATGACTCACTGGGACATCACGTCCTCAATTCAACTCGGGAAGAAATGCAATGAAAAAAAAGGTTCTGGCAATAGCTCTGGTAACGGTGTTTACCGGCATGGGTGTGGCGCAGGCTGCTGACGTAACAGCTCAGGCTGTAGCGACCTGGTCGGCAACAGCCAAAAAAGACACCACCAGTAAGCTGGTTGTGACGCCACTCGGTAGCCTGGCGTTCCAGTATGCCGAAGGCATTAAAGGTTTTAACTCACAGAAAGGTCTATTTGACGTGGCTATCGAGGGTGACTCAACGGCTACCGCCTTTAAACTGACCTCACGTCTTATCACCAACACATTAACCCAGTTGGATACCTCAGGTTCCACACTGAATGTGGGCGTGGATTATAACGGCGCGGCAGTCGAAAAAACTGGCGATACCGTGATGATCGATACCGCCAACGGCGTACTGGGCGGCAACCTTAGCCCGCTGGCTAACGGTTACAATGCCAGCAATCGTACCACCGCACAGGATGGTTTCACCTTCACCATCATCAGCGGTACCACCAATGGTACCACCGCAGTAACCGATTACAGCACTCTACCGGAAGGCATCTGGAGCGGCGACGTTAGCGTACAGTTCGACGCGACCTGGACCAGTTAATCTCTCTGATGTACCAGCAGGGGTAGCCCCCCTGCTTTATTCCTGGACGGAATTGTTATGAAAAAGCACCTTCTGCCTCTCGCTCTGCTGTTTTCCGGAATATCTCCGGCCCAGGCGCTGGATGTCGGCGATATATCATCGTTTATGAACAGTGACAGCAGCACGCTGAGCAAAACGATCAAAAACAGTACCGACAGTGGTCGCCTTATCAATATCCGTCTCGAACGGCTCTCTTCACCGCTTGACGACGGGCAGGTTATCGCAATGGACAAGCCGGATGAGTTGCTACTCACTCCCGCCAGCTTGCTGCTACCCGCCCAAGCCAGCGAAGTGATCCGCTTCTTCTATAAGGGACCCGCAGATGAAAAAGAGCGCTACTACCGCATTGTCTGGTTTGATCAGGCCCTCAGTGATGCGCAGCGCGATAATGCCAACCGCAGCGCTGTGGCCACTGCTTCCGCCCGCATCGGCACCATTCTGGTCGTCGCCCCCCGCCAGGCGAACTACCACTTTCAGTACGCCAACGGCTCCCTGACAAATACAGGAAATGCGACGCTGCGGATCCTCGCCTACGGACCTTGCCTGAAAGCCGCCAACGGTAAGGAGTGTAAAGAGAATTACTACCTGATGCCGGGCAAGTCGCGTCGTTTTACCCGCGTGGACACTGCGGATAACAAAGGACGGGTTGCACTTTGGCAGGGTGATAAGTTCATTCCCGTGAAATAGATAGCTGTGCAGATGGATAACGACAATGCCTTTACGACGGTTCTCCCCAGGACTGAAAGCCCAGTTTGCCTTCGGCATGGTCTTTTTGTTCGTTCAACCCGATGCCAGCGCTGCTGACATAAGTGCGCAGCAAATAGGTGGGGTGATTATTCCGCAGGCCTTCAGTCAGGCGCTTCAGGACGGCATGAGCGTCCCGCTCTATATTCATCTCGCCGGTAGCCAGGGTCGCCAGGACGATCAGCGAATCGGCAGTGCTTTTATCTGGCTGGATGATGGACAGCTACGCATCCGGAAAATACAGCTGGAAGAGAGTGAAGATAACGCCAGTGTCAGCGAACAAACTCGACAGCAGCTGATGGCTCTGGCGAACGCCCCGTTCAATGAGGCCCTTACCATCCCCCTGACTGACAACGCGCAGCTGGATCTCAGCTTGCGCCAACTGCTGCTGCAGCTGGTGGTCAAGCGCGAAGCGCTGGGCACCGTACTACGTTCACGTAGCGAAGACATCGGGCAGTCCAGTGTTAACACCCTCAGCAGTAATCTGAGCTATAACTTCGGCGTCTATAACAACCAGTTGCGTAACGGCGGGAGCAACACATCCAGCTATCTGTCGCTGAATAACGTTACTGCGCTGCGCGAACATCATGTGGTGCTCGACGGCTCGCTGTACGGGATCGGTAGCGGTCAACAGGACAGTGAATTATATAAAGCGATGTATGAACGCGATTTTGCCGGTCACCGATTTGCCGGTGGAATGCTCGACACCTGGAACTTGCAGTCCTTAGGGCCGATGACCGCCATTTCAGCAGGGAAGATTTACGGCCTTTCCTGGGGAAACCAGGCCAGCTCCACCATCTTCGACAGCAGCCAGTCAGCCACGCCAGTGATCGCCTTTTTACCGGCGGCGGGCGAAGTACATCTCACCCGTGATGGGCGGCTACTAAGCGTTCAGAACTTCACTATGGGCAATCATGAAGTGGATACCCGGGGTCTACCGTACGGGATTTACGATGTGGAAGTTGAGGTGATCGTTAACGGTCGCGTGATCAGCAAACGCACCCAGCGGGTCAATAAGCTGTTTAGCCGGGGGCGCGGCGTCGGTGCACCACTGGCGTGGCAGGTATGGGGCGGTAGCTTTCATATGGATCGCTGGTCGGAAAACGGGAAAAAGACGCGACCAGCTAAAGAGAGTTGGCTAGCAGGTGCCTCGACCTCCGGCTCATTGAGTACGCTTAGCTGGGCGGCAACGGGATATGGATACGATAATCAGGCGGTGGGTGAAACCCGTCTGACGCTGCCGCTTGGGGGGGCGATCAACGTTAACCTGCAAAATATGCTGGCCAGTGACAGCTCATGGAGCAGCATCGGCAGCATCAGCGCCACTCTACCGGGAGGCTTTAGTTCGCTGTGGGTTAATCAGGAAAAAACCCGCATTGGCAATCAATTGCGACGTAGCGATGCCGATAACCGTGCAATCGGCGGCACACTCAACCTGAACTCACTGTGGTCGAAGCTGGGCACATTCAGCATCAGCTACAATGATGACCGCCGTTACAACAGCCATTATTACACGGCAGATTACTATCAAAATGTCTACAGCGGTACCTTTGGTTCGCTTGGCCTGCGGGCCGGTATTCAGCGCTATAACAACGGCGACAGCAACGCCAATACAGGGAAATATATCGCTCTCGATCTCTCGCTACCACTGGGCAACTGGTTTAGCGCAGGGATGACCCATCAAAACGGCTACACCATGGCAAACCTGTCAGCACGCAAACAGTTTGATGAAGGAACCATTCGCACTGTTGGTGCCAATCTGTCACGTGCCATCTCCGGCGATACCGGTGATGACAAAACCCTCAGCGGTGGGGCGTATGCACAGTTCGACGCTCGTTACGCCAGCGGAACGCTGAACGTCAATAGCGCGGCGGACGGCTACATCAATACCAACTTGACCGCCAATGGCAGCGTCGGCTGGCAGGGTAAAAACATCGCTGCCAGCGGGCGGACTGATGGCAACGCTGGGGTGATATTCAACACCGGGCTGGAGGACGACGGTCAGATCAGCGCCAAAATCAACGGGCGGATTTTCCCGCTTAACGGCAAGCGTAACTATCTCCCGCTCTCTCCCTATGGAAGATATGAGGTGGAGTTACAGAACAGCAAAAACTCACTCGACAGCTACGATATCGTCAGCGGCCGCAAAAGCCATCTGACTCTCTATCCAGGCAATGTCGCTGTCATTGAGCCAGAGGTGAAGCAGATGGTTACCGTCTCCGGCCGTATCCGTGCGGAAGACGGCACACTGCTGGCTAACGCACGGATTAACAACCATATCGGCCGAACCCGAACCGATGAAAACGGCGAGTTTGTCATGGATGTGGACAAGAAATACCCCACTATCGATTTTCGCTACAGTGGCAATAAAACCTGCGAAGTGGCTCTGGAACTCAACCAGGCGCGCGGTGCCGTCTGGGTCGGTGATGTGGTCTGCAGCGGCCTCTCATCGTGGGCGGCGGTGACGCAGACAGGAGAAGAGAATGAGAGTTAACCTACTAATAACGATGATAATTTTCGCGCTAATCTGGCCAGTAACTGAGCTCAGAGCGGCAGTGAGCAAAACAACCTGGGCGGATGCACCGGCACGCGAGTTTGTGTTTGTCGAAAACAACTCAGACGACAACTTTTTCGTCACTCCTGGCGGGGCGCTGGATCCGCGCCTGACCGGTGCCAACCGCTGGACCGGTTTAAAATACACTGGTTCAGGAACCATCTATCAGCAAAGCCTCGGCTACATTGATAACGGTTACAACACCGGCCTTTATACCAACTGGAAGTTTGATATGTGGCTGGAAAATTCACCAGTTTCATCTCCTTTAACTGGCTTGCGCTGCATCAACTGGTACGCTGGGTGTAATATGACCACCAGTCTTATCCTGCCGCAAACCACCGACGCCAGTGGATTTTATGGCGCGACGGTGACCAGCGGCGGCGCGAAGTGGATGCACGGCATGTTGTCAGACGCGTTTTACCAGTATCTGCAACAAATGCCCGTCGGCAGCAGCTTTACAATGACCATCAATGCCTGCCAGACCTCTGTGAACTATGACGCCAGCAGCGGCGCACGCTGTAAGGATCAGGCCTCCGGCAACTGGTATGTTCGCAACGTCACCCATACGAAAGCAGCAAATCTGCGGTTAATAAATACCCACTCGCTGGCGGAGGTATTTATCAACAGCGACGGAGTACCGACTCTGGGCGAAGGGAACGCCGACTGCCGGACACAGACCATCGGCAGCCTTTCAGGATTAAGTTGTAAGATGGTCAACTATACCCTGCAAACAAACGGACTCAGCAACACCTCAATCCATATATTCCCGGCGATCGCCAACTCGTCGTTAGCCTCGGCCGTCGGGGCGTACGATATGCAGTTCAGTCTGAATGGCAGTTCATGGAAACCGGTGAGCAATACCGCCTATTACTACACCTTCAACGAGATGAAGAGCGCAGACTCGATCTATGTTTTCTTCTCGAGCAACTTCTTTAAGCAGATGGTGAACCTCGGGATCAGCGATATCAACACCAAAGATCTATTCAACTTTCGCTTTCAGAACACCACATCACCGGAGTCTGGCTGGTATGAATTTTCTACCTCCAACACGCTGATTATCAAACCCCGTGATTTCAGCATCAGTATTATCTCCGATGAATATACTCAGACACCGTCGCGGGAGGGATATGTTGGCAGCGGCGAGTCGGCACTCGATTTCGGCTATATCGTAACCACCAGCGGTAAAACAGCTGCCGACGAAGTGCTGATCAAGGTGACCGGACCCGCGCAGGTGATTGGCGGGCGCTCCTATTGTGTCTTCAGCTCCGATGACGGTAAGGCGAAAGTACCGTTCCCGGCGACACTTTCCTTTATTACCCGCAACGGAGCTACAAAAACCTACGATGCCGGGTGCGATGATAGCTGGCGGGATATGACCGATGCGCTGTGGTTGACCACACCGTGGACTGATATCTCTGGCGAAGTGGGGCAGATGGATAAGACCACAGTCAAATTTTCGATTCCAATGGATAACGCCATTTCGCTGCGTACGGTAGATGATAACGGCTGGTTTGGCGAAGTCAGCGCTTCAGGAGAGATTCATGTTCAGGCGACGTGGCGTAACATTAACTAAGGCCCTGCTGACAGCGGTCTGTATGCTGGCGGCACCTTTGACACAGGCGATTTCGGTCGGCAATCTGACATTTTCGCTGCCGTCCGAGACTGACTTTGTCAGCAAACGTGTAGTGAATAACAACAAAAGCGCACGGATATACCGTATTGCCATCAGTGCTATTGATAGCCCGGGCAGCAGTGAATTGCGCACCCGACCGGTGGATGGTGAACTGCTTTTCGCCCCCCGCCAACTGGCGTTGCAGGCTGGTGAGAGCGAGTATTTTAAATTTTACTATCATGGTCCACGGGATAACCGCGAGCGCTACTACCGGGTCTCATTTCGCGAAGTCCCCACTCGTAACCAGACAAGACGTAGCCCAACCGGCGGCGAGGTCAGCACGGAGCCGGTGGTGGTGATGGATACCATCCTGGTAGTACGACCACGTCAGGTTCAGTTTAAATGGTCCTTCGACAAGGTGACAGGAACGGTAAGTAACACTGGCAACACATGGTTTAAGCTACTGATTAAGCCAGGATGTGATTCGACCGAAGAGGAAGGCGATGCCTGGTATCTACGTCCGGGAGACGTGGTTCATCAGCCTGAGTTACGTCAGCCGGGGAATCATTATCTGGTCTATAACGACAAATTCATTAAGATTAGCGATTCCTGTCCGGCTAAGCCCCCTTCGGCGGACTAAGACTTATCCATCGGTCGAGGGAAGAATTCCACCTCAGAGCCCCAAAAATCGTTTAAATGATGTGGAAGCGATCGTCAATATCACCTGTAACGATGGGCTTTCTCATATGCACACCATAGTGTTCAGGAGACACGGAAAGGTATCAGGCAGCCTGCTAACGAGTGGTTTAATCACGAATTAGTACGTAAAATCGGTAACGGCTGGAAATCATTCAATACTCACACTATCGAAAGTTCCCCAGCCAACCGCGGTACGTTCTTACATACGATGTACCGCTGTTCTCTTTACGATTTTTAGCTGTACTGGTGAATTATGAGCAATCTGAATCCATGCATGACGTGTGGTGCCTGTTGTGCATTTTTCCGCGTCTCTTTTTACTGGGCCGAAGCCGACGATGCTGGCGGTACTATTCCCGCCAGGCTCACTGAACAAATATCCCCTTTTCACCGATGCATGAGCGGTACCAATCAGAAAAACCCCCGATGTATTGCCCTTGCAGGAAACCCGGGCAAAAATGCCTGCTGCACGATATATAAAAATCGATCGTCCACATGCAGAGAATTCGCCATGTCTGGTGAGAACGGAGTCGTCAATGAGGCTTGCAATCGTGCAAGGGCTAAATACGGGCTGACACCGTTATAAACATACAATAATTAATTGCACTGCCCCGCCAGCGATAATAGCGGGGCTTCGTTTTTCAGGGGTAACAAAACCCGATACTTCTTCTATTTGCCAGCAACAATGCCTCTCTTCTGTAGCGTTCTTCGGATCTACATCATCCTGAAGTAGCGCGATATACTCACTGACTATCTGCATCAGAATATAAAAAGCAATGTTTTTAACCTATAAAAATGGCGCTGTATTTGCGCCATTTTTATCATTCAATGCATTATCTGTTTGAGCCTAAAGGGATCTCAGGGTCTGGCTCATGAGTAATTCTGTTTCGTAAATCTCTGCGAATAATTTCAATAGACCAGAACCAGACTAAATGTCCAAAAATTTCAGAAACATTCTCATACCACGGGAGATCAAACAGAGGTGGCGTCAGTCCCATGAGAGGGAATGAAATCATATGAACAAAAAGTTGGGCTAAAGCACCTGCCAGTAAGCCCTGCCAGAGTTTAATTTTTGGAAATACTTCAGCGACCACACAATAACCGACAGCAAACACTATCGAAAAGATAATGTGCGTAACACCAACCCAGTTAAAGACATGCCCGGCAAAGGTATAAACAGCCGCATTGGGATCTGTCAGCCCCAACCAGTCTCGAAGAAAAATATACGGTGGATTGAGAAAATTACGCGAGCAATCAATTTGGCCTGCAGCCCTGATTAATGATTCCGGGCCACACGCTGCATTAAACATATCCACCGGGCTACGTGGCGGCAATGGAACTTCAGCCCCACTTCACGAATGCGGAAACAACGCCAGCAATCAGCCCAATGAATGCAGCAAGACCATAACGTCTGCGGTTCGGTGGAGTTTGTTCAAATATATTCATATCTACCCTGCTTGTACCATTATGTTATACACCTCTTCAGGAGTATTCATAAAACAAGGTAAATGTAAAGAACTGTATTGTTTTGTATAACAAGATGGTTTCCTAATCGCCAATGAATATAAGCTCCATCATTTCTCCCTATTTTTATATTAGAAGTGACAGAGATTTGCAGGGTGATGCAGAGCTGAAAATCACAGGTTTCCTTATTGGTTTTTGCATCGTACAACTAAAGCAATAAACCAGCTCCCATCATCATCAACATCCCGGCGAACATGAATTTATTAGCCGGGCTCATAGCTGCATTCGCGTTTTAAGAATAATCCTCCTGCTGTCGCCGACTATGCTTAACATTTAAAAAAGCATCAGCACTCTCGCAACGCACTCTTATTTTCCCCTTTAGAATACCGGAGGCCTGGTATGAGCAACCAAGGCGAATACCCCGAAGATAATCGGGTTGGGAAGCACGAGCCGCACGATTTAAGTTTGACCCGTCGCGATCTGATTAAAGTGAGCGCCGCAACAGCGGCGACCGCCGTGGTTTATCCTCATTCTACGCTGGCGGCAAGCGTTCCGGCAGCTACACCCGCGCCAGAGATAATGCCCCTGACACTGAAGGTGAACGGCAAAACCGAGCAGCTTGAGGTGGATACCCGAACCACGCTACTGGACGCTTTGCGTGAAAATCTGCATTTGATCGGTACCAAGAAAGGTTGCGATCACGGACAGTGCGGAGCCTGTACCGTGCTGGTCAATGGTCGCAGGCTTAATGCCTGCCTGACGCTTGCAGTCATGCATCAGGGGGCCGAGATCACCACCATTGAAGGCCTGGGTTCGCCAGATAATCTTCACCCCATGCAGGCGGCCTTTATCAAGCATGATGGCTTCCAGTGCGGCTACTGCACCTCCGGGCAAATTTGCTCATCAGTAGCGGTGCTAAAAGAGATTCAGGACGGCATTCCCAGTCACGTCACGGTCGATTTGGTTTCCGCTCCAGAAACAACTGCCGATGAGATCCGTGAACGTATGAGCGGCAACATCTGTCGCTGTGGTGCATACGCTAACATCCTTGCCGCCATTGAAGATGCTGCGGGGGAGATAAAATCATGAAGGCGTTTACCTATGAACGAGTGAACACCCCAGCCGAGGCGGCACTTAGCGCTCAGCGCGTACCCGGCGCAAAATTTATCGCGGGCGGGACCAATCTGCTGGACCTGATGAAGCTGGAAATTGAAACGCCCACCCACCTTATCGATGTGAACGGCCTCGGGCTCGATAAGATTGAAGTGACCGACGCGGGTGGGCTGCGCATCGGCGCACTGGTACGGAACACCGACCTGGCGGCTCACGAGCGCGTGCGTCGTGATTACGCGGTACTCTCCCGCGCCCTGCTCGCTGGCGCATCTGGTCAGTTACGTAATCAGGCAACCACCGCAGGTAATCTGCTCCAGCGCACGCGCTGCCCCTATTTTTACGACACCAATCAGCCCTGCAATAAGCGCCTGCCCGGGAGCGGCTGCGCGGCGCTTGAAGGCTTTAGCCGTCAGCACGCGGTGGTAGGCGTAAGTGAAGCCTGCATAGCCACCCATCCGAGCGATATGGCGGTCGCAATGCGGTTGCTGGATGCGGTGGTGGAAACCATCACGCCGGAGGGAAAGACTCGCAGTATCACACTGGCTGATTTTTATCACCCACCGGGGAAAACGCCGCACATTGAAACCGCCCTGCTTCCCGGTGAGCTTATCGTTGCGGTGACGTTACCTCCACCGCTCGGCGGAAAACATATCTACCGTAAGGTGCGCGATCGCGCCTCCTACGCCTTTGCCCTGGTATCGGTCGCGGCGATTATTCAGCCTGACGGCAGCGGGCGCGTCGCGCTGGGCGGAGTAGCACATAAGCCCTGGCGCATTGAGGCTGCGGATGCTCAGCTATCCCAGGGGGCGCAGGCCGTATATGACGCGCTGTTCGCCAGCGCCCATCCCACCGCTGAAAATACCTTTAAACTCCTGTTGGCGAAGCGAACGCTTGCCTCCGTACTGGCTGAAGCGAGGGCACAGGCATGAAATTTGATAAACCCGCAGGGGAAAACCCGATCGATCAGCTGAAGGTTGTCGGTCGTCCCCATGACCGCATCGACGGACCGCTGAAAACTACCGGCACGGCACGCTACGCCTACGAATGGCATGAAGAAGCCCCCAACGCCGCCTATGGCTATATCGTCGGTTCCGCCATTGCCAAAGGACGCCTCACCGCCCTTGATACGGACGCCGCGCAAAAAGCGCCGGGCGTACTGGCTGTCATTACCGCCAGTAACGCCGGGGCACTCGGCAAAGGCGACAAAAACACCGCCAGACTGTTAGGCGGCCCCACTATTGAGCACTATCATCAGGCCATTGCGCTGGTAGTGGCCGAGACCTTCGAACAGGCGCGAGCGGCGGCCTCGCTGGTGCAGGCACACTATCGCCGTAATAAAGGAGCTTACTCCCTGGCGGACGAAAAACAGGCCGTCAATCAGCCGCCGGAAGACACGCCCGACAAAAACGTCGGTGACTTTGACGGGGCTTTCACCTCCGCTGCGGTGAAGATTGATGCTACCTACACGACCCCGGACCAGAGCCATATGGCGATGGAGCCGCATGCCTCGATGGCCGTCTGGGATGGAAATAAGCTTACCCTCTGGACCTCAAATCAGATGATTGACTGGTGCCGCACCGATCTGGCAAAAACGCTGAAAGTTCCCGTGGAGAATGTGCGTATTATCTCCCCGTATATCGGCGGAGGGTTTGGCGGCAAGCTGTTCCTGAGAAGCGATGCGCTGCTGGCGGCCCTCGCCGCCCGAGCGGTGAAACGTCCGGTTAAAGTGATGCTCCCCCGCCCCTCTATTCCCAATAACACCACGCACCGCCCCGCCACCCTTCAGCACTTGCGTATCGGTGCCGACCAGAGCGGGAAAATCACCGCTATCTCACATGAAAGCTGGTCTGGAAACCTGCCCGGCGGCACGCCGGAAACGGCGGTACAGCAAAGCGAATTACTCTACGCCGGGGCGAATCGTCATACCGGCCTGCGGCTCGCCACGCTTGATTTGCCGGAAGGGAACGCCATGCGTGCGCCCGGCGAAGCCCCCGGTCTGATGGCGCTCGAAATCGCGATCGACGAACTGGCGGAAAAAGCGGGCATCGATCCCGTCGAGTTTCGCATCCTGAATGACACTCAGGTTGACCCCGCCGACCCGACGCGCTGCTTCTCTCGCCGTCAGCTTATCGAGTGCTTGCGCACCGGAGCGGATAAATTTGGCTGGAAGCAGCGCAACGCCACACCCGGACAGGTGCGCGACGGGGAGTGGCTAGTCGGCCACGGTGTTGCGGCGGGCTTTCGCAATAATCTGCTGGAAAAATCGGGTGCTCGGGTTCACCTCGAACAAAACGGCACCGTTACCGTAGAAACGGACATGACCGACATTGGCACCGGCAGCTACACCATTCTGGCCCAGACGGCAGCGGAAATGCTTGGCGTACCGCTGGAGCAGGTTGCGGTTCACCTCGGCGATTCCAGTTTCCCGGTTTCTGCGGGTTCTGGTGGACAATGGGGCGCGAATACCTCCACCTCCGGCGTTTACGCCGCCTGTATGAAGCTTCGCGAAATGATTGCCTCGGCAGTCGGGTTTGATCCTGAGCAGTCGCAGTTTGCCGACGGCAAGATTACCAACGGTACCCGAAGCGCCACGCTACATGAAGCCACCGCAGGCGGCAGACTGACAGCGGAAGAGAGCATTGAATTCGGAACACTGAGCAAAGAGTACCAGCAGTCGACCTTTGCCGGGCATTTTGTGGAGGTCGGCGTGTATAGCGCGACGGGAGAAGTTCGGGTCCGGCGTATGCTCGCTGTGTGTGCTGCAGGACGCATCCTGAATCCGAAAACTGCGCGCAGCCAGGTCATTGGCGCAATGACTATGGGCATGGGTGCGGCACTGATGGAGGAGCTGGCGGTGGATGACCGTTTGGGCTACTTCGTTAATCACGATATGGCGGGGTATGAGGTGCCGGTCCATGCGGATATCCCAAAACAGGAGGTGATTTTCCTGGATGATACCGACCCCATATCCTCCCCGATGAAGGCCAAAGGTGTCGGTGAGTTGGGCCTGTGCGGCGTGAGCGCGGCTATCGCCAACGCGGTGTATAACGCCACCGGTATTCGGGTACGGGATTATCCCATCACTCTGGATAAGCTGCTCGATAAGCTGCCGGATGTGGTTTAAGGAGAAACAATGTCATACCCGCTTTTTGACAAAGACGAGCACTGGCATAAGCCAGAGCAGGCGTTTCTCACCGATGACCACCGGACCATTCTGCGCTTCGCCGTAGAGGCGCTAATGTCCGGTAAAGGAGCGGTGCTGGTGACGCTGGTGGAGATACACGGCGGCGCGGCGCGCCCGCTCGGGGCGCAGATGGTGGTTCGCGAAGATGGTCGTTACTGCGGTTTTGTCTCTGGCGGCTGCGTGGAGGCCGCTGCCGCTTTTGAAGCGCTGGAGATGATGGGCTCAGGCCGCGATCGCGAAATTCGCTATGGCGAAGGTTCGCCGTGGTTTGACATCGTTCTGCCCTGCGGCGGTGGGATCACGCTTACGCTCCATAAACTACGCTCGGCACAGCCTCTGCTCGCCGTGCTGAACCGTCTGGAACAGAGAAAACCGGCGGGGCTGCGCTACGATCCGCAAGCACAATCGTTGGTGTGCCTGCCCACGCAAACCCGAACGGGCTGGAATCTCAATGGCTTTGAGGTGGGGTTCAGGCCATGCGTCAGGCTGATGATTTACGGACGTTCTCTTGAGGCGCAGGCAACCGCGAGTCTTGCAGCAGCCACAGGCTATGACAGCCATATCTTCGATCTTTTTCCGGCCTCAGCCAGCGCTCAGATCGATACCGACACGGCGGTCATTTTGCTGTGCCATGATCTCAACCGGGAGCTGCCAGCATTGCAGGCCGCGCGAGAAGCAAAACCCTTTTATCTCGGCGCATTGGGCAGCCATCGAACCCACACGTTACGTCTGCAAAAGCTCCACGAGCTGGGATGGTCCAGGGAGGAGACAGCGCAAATCCGGGCCCCCGTCGGGATATTCCCCAAAGCCCGGGATGCGCATACTCTGGCACTCTCCGTGCTGGCAGAAATCGCCTCTGTACGTCTCCATCATGAGGAGGATTCATGCCTGCCCCCGTCGTCCTGATCCTTGCGGCCGGGCGTGGAGAGCGCTTTCTCGCCTCCGGGGGAAATACCCATAAGTGTATCGGCTGGCGTCAGTCCCCGGAGGTTGCGCCTTATCGCTGGCCATTTGAAGAAAACGGGAGAACTTTCGACCTTGCGATTGAACCGCAGATTACGACTAATGATCTGCGTCTGATGTTGAGGCTGGCTCTTGCCGGCGGAGGAATAACAATTGCCACTCAGGAAACTTTCAGGCCATATATTGAAAGCGGTAAGCTTGTATCGCTGCTTGATGACTTTCTTCCACAATTTCCGGGCTTCTATCTGTATTTCCCACAGCGTCGCAATATTGCACCAAAGCTCCGCGCCCTGATTGACTACGTCAAAGAATGGCGGCAGCAATTGGTTTAAATAGCTGCACCTGCACTGCCTGATGTCAGAACAGTATTTTGATGAATTGCCAAGGTTACAATGGCACAAATGCGGCACAGGAGGAAACGTGGTGTATTTAAATATGGGGTAACTCTTTGATTTTAATGGTGCCGATAATAGGAGTCGAACCTACGACCTTCGCATTACGAATCATAAGAATCCGCTTCTAATTCAAAGTATTACCCCATCAACACTGCGCTCACACGTCCCACCACATCAAAACATGTAAAGCCTTGCAAGCCATTGTGAGGCCTTATGTGTCTCAGTTTTGTCCCACTACGACCTGCACAGAAAATAAGAAAATAGCGGTGATATCAAACAGTACAGAAGTCTTTTTTCTTTCAAATGGAGAAACTGATTAACCCGTTTAATTGTACTCCTCATGGGTAATCAGCAGTCCTCAGAGTAATGGAATGGCAGAAAGGTTCGTGAAAACGATGAAGGAAGACTACATCGCGTTCATGCCGAAACCGAATGTAAGAACGGCATTGCATAATCTTGCAGTGGCGATCGAACATTACAATGAAAACCATCCGCACAGTGCGTTGGGTTATCGCTCTCCGCGAGAATATCGACGTCAGCGGGTAACGTTAACTTAAGATACACCCCCTGTCTGGAAATAAGGGGGCAAGAACAATGATCAGATTCCCTGGTGAGTAAGAATTTTACTTTCTGAACTCCTCTGAGAGTATTGACTTGGAGAAACACCAAAATAACGTCTAAATACATAAGTAAAGTATGAGACACTGGCATAACCACAGACCTTAGCTACTTTACTAATAGGATAACAACGAGTGCAGAGTAAATATTCAGCCATTTGCATCCTCTCATCAAGTATGATCTTACTGAATGATACCCCCTCTTCTTTCAATTTCCTCTTTAGTAAACTTTCGCTGAGATATAATCTTGATGATATATCCTTAAGACGCCATGGTGCAGATAAATCCGTATGAATAATCGTTTTAACTTTAGCCCCTGTGCTTTTCAAACATTCAAACAGAAATACTCCAAATTGTTTTTCAGAAGAAAATGCAGAGAGACATGTAAAAGCAATAGACTCATCAAAAATTTCTATGTATTCAGCACAGTGATTAGCCCAACTAATTAATCCTTTAATTAAACTGAAGTCAGCAAAGTTTATTTTTAAATAAGATGGATATTCCCTACAATCAGAAATTTCCCTTAAGTTATTAGCTTTCAAATAGCGACTAATAAACTCAGCGCCAAAATCCGCCACTATCACTCTTTCAGGATATGTCAGGAAAAAATCTCTAGAGCTAGAGTCGACAAGTACAGATGAACCTCTCTCCAGAAACACACTCTCTTTTCCGAAATAAACATCAAAGGACTCCAAAATCAATATAACTGAACATGTAGTTGCCATATCATCCACCCAACTTAACTGAAACCAGGATGAAGTATATGCATATAAAGTTCACTTTGCCAAACTTCAGTATAAAAAACCACATAAAAAATAGGGTGTGATAAAAAATACCGTAACAATAAAGCAAAGGATTATAAATTCCGTTACAGTTACAAATGATACTCAAGAAACAATTCCTTAGGAAAAACTTATTTACAGCCAATAAGTAAGACACTTATATGATATCAAGTTTTCATAAAACATAACTAGGCTAAATAGCTGCGCCTAATACCGCTACACTTTTGCCAGCCCATGTTTGCCTCCGGGTATTGACCCCTTCTCTACGCAACTTCAGTTCCTACCACCAACTTTGCGGCAGCTTTGTAGGATCAATGTCTAAAAGAATAATGGTGACCGATAAGAAAACGACTGAATAACTGCAAATTTTCGCTCAAAACCTTCCTGTCAGATCCATAGCGAATCAAGTGCTGAATGTCACAGTATCGAACAGAAAACAGTGACGATCTAACCCTTCAAGAATATTCTACGATTGTTCTGTTTAGGAAAAGCAAGGCGGGAAGTCGGGAGATAAGTCATTGATAAAGTGGCGGAGAGAGGGGGATTTGAACCCCCGGTAGAGTTGCCCCTACTCCGGTTTTCGAGACCGATGATACAGAGTCGAAAAATCAAAGAGTTAAAAATTTTTCTTGGAATAAATGTCTTAAAATCGTACACGAAAAATCAATGAATTACATAACATTAAAGAAGAATATTCCAAGCCTTCTTGAGGCTACTACCTGTTTTCAGGTGTCATTCAGACGTGATTTGCCCCAGATTGGGAAAGCACGCTTTTTTCTCAGCTATCGTCCTCTTATTTTGCCGTTACATTTCTTTTTGCACTCTAATGATTAATTTACAATAATAATATCGGTAATTATTGAGTAATAATAAATTGATTATTGCAAATGTAATTTAATTCCATCTTCGCGTTATATTCCAATCTTTAATCTCCGCATGGAACAAGTTGCATGCGTGACTATATTAAGACAACTTATAACCACCAAAACATTTGCTTTGCAAACAAAAACAGTGACCATTGACTCTAAGAAAATTCCGATCTATTGTTAGGGTCATCAAAGTTACTTAACAGTATTCCGAAATGAAAATACAAAGCAAGCTAATTGTCTTATTAAACATTATCATTGCATTTATATTATTTGAGCTTTTAGCTCAAAAATTTGGTTTGAGTACATTATTTTAAAGCAAGATAAACAATATCGGGCACTCTAGTTTTTATAATTAACAATTAAACGTCCATAAAATGTTATTTACTTTTGTTCGCTATTGTCACATCTTAATATAGTGGCTTACGCCACTCTACTTTCATCACATTTTGTACGTTTATGTACTCGCCATGAAGCTCTTTCATGGCGATTTTTTATTCTTAATCCAAGAACATACTCCCTACCTATAGCAAAATCACTTTTTGAACAAAAGAATAACGTATTTAGGTAATCATTACGAATTTACCCTATAGGTGCTACTGGCCATTCAATATCCGGAGCAGTTGTTGTATTAACACGGTTCAGCAACACCCGATACTTTTTCCAGACTTCCAGCAACGAAGTTTCTTCCTCCGTTGCGATCTCCAGCCCAACAACAGTCTGAACGTACCGGGAACAGCCTCCTTCAGGGCTTGAAGGATATCAATGTTCGCTTCCTGTTAACTGCCGGACAAGTGCAACCAGTTCGCTTACCTGATTTTCCAGAGTGGTGATCCGGGTGCCTGCTGTTGCCAGATTTTCACGTAGCGTTGTGTTTTCCTCTTCCAGCGCAGTAACGCGATCATCTGTTTCACGGGCGACCTGAACAAGTAACCCCGTCACGGCGGAGTAGTCAACATTAAGATAGCGAGTTTCTTCGCGTAGCTCGTTGCCGTCAACGGTCGGACCTTGCAACTCTTCACCATAATGAGTAAACGATCCCACAGCTTCAGGTATCGCCTCCATTACTTCCTGTGCAATAACGCCAGCATAAGGCATTCCGTTTTCCTTGAGCGTGTAGGTGTACCCGTTCATTTTACGGATTGCTTTCGTCGCGTCGCTGATAACGCGAATATCGTCTTTAAGGTCGCGGTCTGATGACTGATTCAGCGTTGTGCAATTAATAGCGCCATTTACATCAAACAACTGGCCTGCTGATGTTTTTTGCGCATAAAACAGATATGCAGCAGACGTTCCAACCTCAAAAACGTTTTGTCGATCACTTGATCCCCATACTTTTGCGGCAAATGATAGTTCTGTATTACCTAAGTTCTGTAAAACAAAACGATTGCCAGTCCCTGATTGTTTTGTAAGGGTTAAATCAACAGTTGAGTTAACCTCATCCTTGTTGATAGTGAGCGCCTGCGCTTTAGCACCGTTAACAGCACCTGTTTTGAGTTGAACTGCTCCATCACTGCCATTAAGTAGAATCTCTGCATTACTATGGTAGTTCTTAAGTGACACCATTTTGCTTTCGCCTGAGTGCATACCTAACACCCACGCAGCGGAACTACCTGTACTGTTAAGGCCGCGAACATAGCATGACATTGTAGAAAAATCTGCAACGCTACCAAGTATCTCTACCCTACCTCCACCGGATTTAACTGGTGATGATGTTGTTACTGAGTTAGCTGTAATTAACCCAGACGCTTTAAGATTCTGCACATCAATTCTGTCGTTTGCGAAATTATATGCAATTGCGTTACTAACGCTTCCGGCATCATCATAATCGCGTTTCTGAATAAACCAGTCGCCAGCATTAGCAATGAGAGTATAAGTAGGCGTGTTAGCCGGGCGATCTGTTTCATTAAATCTTATTGCTGGGTTAGCGCTCCTTATTTGTAAAGGTTTTTCAACCGTTGATTTCAGTATCGCACTATCTACAATTAAATTACCTTCTGAGTTAAGGTTTAGATATTTTGAAGCACCAGTTGAACCATCGTATGTAAACCTTATTGTTAATTGACCTGGCTCATTTGATAAAGTTTCAACATACATATCAGCACCAAGACGCACAGTGCTGTCAGTTGCTAACAGTCTTGTATGGAGAATTCCACTAGATGTGTATGTATTGGTCGAATCACTATATCTATCAAGAAATAGACTGTTAAGTTGAGGGCTGTTGTTCCTACCTAAGCCAAGATTCGTTCTGGCACCATCAACAGTTGCCGCATTAGTGCCTCCTTGTCCAATAGGTAATGGAACCCATGACGATCCGTTATGGCAACCCCACAATCCAGATGTTGACACCTGAAGTCGTGGCGCTGATGGTGAGTAATTCGAATAAACGTAAGTTGTCGATTCGCCTTCTTCAATTCTTTCTGTTAATACTATTTTTTTCCATACACTCCAACCTTGTGTGCTGGTATATATCCTTCTATAAAGAATTGATGAATTGTTATATACAAAATAGCTCTGGATACAACCATCACTACCATTAGCACCAGTTCTTTGCACTAACAATGCACCAGCAAGCTGTATCGGGTAATTTAGTTCTGGCTTTGCGTTGGCAGACATTGGTTGGTAATAAAAACCGGCTGTAGTACCTTTTATATCGTTTAAGTTCGTATTCGCATCAAGGCCAGTTTTTGCTTCAAACATGACTTCAAGTTTAGAGCGCGCTGTACTTGCATCATTCGCCCCAGTGCCACCTTGCGCAACTGCGAGCGGTTGCTATCTACCAGCTTTAGGGTTAAATGCGCCCCACTGACCGTCAGCATCAACCTGTAAGTAACAGCCGTCCGCCTGAACGTCAGTAGATAAAATGATGGTTCTTGTGTCGCTTGAACGCTGAAATCGGATAACCTCATCTTTTCTTGCGTGGCGTGTCCATTGCGGGCCTATTGTCGGATTCCAGCGATAAGTATAAAGCGAGCGCGTAGTCCATCCCTGAAATACACCTGTATACGCTGGTGTTCCATCTACCTGACTAATAAACCCCGTAAGACTGCTTTCACCGGATGCAATCGATGGAAAGCCTTTTGCATTACTCATAATGCGCATAAATCCGATATACCCTGATGGGTTGCCGGAAATATCAGGACAATCACGCGGGGCTGAGCCAAGACCGATATTATCGCCAACAATTACTTGCGCCTGGTTGCGATAATTAAGTGCGTCCGCCGCAGATTTCGCCGCGTTTGTTTCACTGGATTTAGCATTAGTTTCGCTGGCTTTAGCGTTTGTTTCGCTGCTCTTTGCTGCTGCCTCACTATTTTTCGCGTTGGTTTCTGATTTTTTGGCTGCTGTCGCGGAGTTTGCCGATGCAGTTTGTGAGTCTGCTGCCGCCTGTGCGCTGTTATCCGCATTCGTCTCAGACGTTTTTGCGGCCTTCGCGGAATTTCCTGCCGCCGTTGCCGAGGAAGCGGCACTGCTGGCGCTCGAGGCAGCGCTCGTTTCTGATGATTTTGCCGCCTCTTTTGAAGCCGACGCATCCCGGGCTGAGGTGGCAGCTTCTGACGCTTTCGTGGTCGCGGTGGATGCAGAAGTGGCTGCTGATTGTTGTGATGCTGCAGCATTCGTTTCTGACGTTTTCGCCGCACCGGCACTGGTGGCTGCCGCGCTTTTTGAGGACTCTGCTGCGGCAGCACTTTTTAATGCTTCAGTGGCCTTTGTTGATGCCGTTCCTGCGCTGGAAGACGCTGACTGAGCCGACGACGCGGCCTGTCCGGCTGACGTGCTGGCTGCGCGTGCTGAGCCTGCAGCATCAGTCGCATGGGTTGCCGCCTCACGGGCTGATGTGCTGGCATCGCCGGCTGACTTCTTCGCGGCTGCCGTGTCCTGTGCCACTGCGGACGCGTTACGCGCCACCTCTTCCACCATCAGTTCAAAACGGCGCAGTGCCTCCGGACGGGCATCATCCTCCGTCATGGCACCGAGAAAATCATTCAGCGTACCCGGTTGTGAGTCTTCATACACGGTGATGGTCCCGGCATGCGATGGCGGGAAGCCTTCCACCAACAGAATAACGCTGTACTGACCGTACTCAACGTCCATGCTGTAACGCCCGGCTTCATCCGGATTTTCAGATGCCACCGTGTTCACCACCACCGTGGTGCTGTTACGTTTTGCTTTCAGCTGGATTGTACAGTTCTGTACCGGTTTACCTGCGCCGTCTTTCAGTACACCTGAAATCTTTACTGCCATATTCACCCCACAAAAAAGCCCGCCTGAACCGGCGGGCTGTCATAACACTGTGTTACCTGGCTAATCAGAACTTATAACCGACACCCACGATGAAACCGTCAGTGCGCCAGTCGCCACTGCCGGAGCCTTCATAAGCAATATCAATGGCCACGGATTCGGTCGGGTTAAACTGCACGCCAGCCCCCCACGCCAGAGACGTGTTGCTGTGGCGACCGTCATCACTTCCGGTCAGCACGTCGTGCGTTTTCCCCTTGTTGTCAGTTACGCGGAGATAATCCCCGGAAAAAGTCGACACACGGCTGTAAGCCACACCCGCCATCGCATACGCGCTGAACCATTCATTCACGCGCACAGACGGCCCCGCCATCACGCTGAACCAGCGGTTACGCACGGAATCTTCATGCCAGCGGGTATCGCTGTAACGGGTCAGCTGGCGATTCTTGTCTCCTGCATAGCTGAATGAGGTCACCATCCCCAGTGTGTCCGTAAACTCATAACGGTATTT
This sequence comes from Escherichia sp. SCLE84, assembly GCF_012584495.1. NCBI lineage: Bacteria > Pseudomonadati > Pseudomonadota > Gammaproteobacteria > Enterobacterales > Enterobacteriaceae > Escherichia > Escherichia sp. SCLE84. The sequence continues at coordinate 2,131,424 of NZ_CP051430.1, forward strand.
CACGTTAATCCCGTTCAGATTATCGCTGCCGGGAGCGTTCGTACGGGCATGAAGATACCCTGCGCTCAGTGTGGCCTGCTGCTCAGACGCCCATGCAGGCGCACCGGATACGGCCAGACAGATGGCTGCGGACAAAATGGCTGCACAAATTTTACGCATAATTACCTCTCGCTTTTCTGCAATAAAAAAGGCGCCAGAAATGGCGCCCGCATATGGGTTATGAAAATTCAGCTAATCGTGATACCTGCTGTGGATTTCTTCATCACCACAACCAGCAAATCACTGATACTGGCTGTGGGATACCAGTCATTTACCAGCCACGCTGATACCGAAAACTCCAGCGTCATGTGACCGCGACCAGCAGGCATATCAATAACACCTGTATAAACCAGCGTATTATCCAGCGCGGTACGGTTATAAATTTCAGCACCGTTTTTCTTCACTATCAGGCGGCATGACGAATAAATATCGTTATTCTCCCGCTCATGTTTAGCGCCACGAAACGCCACCGCGGGAATAACAATCTGCCGGTCAAACGGCTGATCGTCATAAACCCTGACGGTAATGGTCCCTGATGGCCACCGCTCCGGTGCACGGGAGTCCCGGGGGAAAGCTTTGCCCACTGTTTTAACGAGATCGCCTTCAATCTGGTTCGCAGACAGTTTTCCCAGAACCCGACAGTTTTCATTTATCGTGACATTGTTGAGCGTCCCGGCGTTCGCATTCACACTGCCACTGATATCCGCATTTTTCGCCGTCAGTCGCCCGTCCGGTGTAAGGGAAAATGCAGGAGGATTACCGCCACTGGTAATGGTGGGAGCCGTCAGATATTTCAGGAACACGTCGTTCATGAATATCTGATCACCCTGACCAACAAACATCGGCTTTGTGTTGCCATTCGCAGGATTAATCATCGCAATCCTGTCTGCCGCCAGCAGCACCTGACTCTGCATTCCTGCTGGCGTATTCTCAATACCGGCACCGATACCCGCAATATAAAGGCGTCCGTCCTGCATCTGCTGCAGTTTCACGGCCCACATGCTGTTCAGGTTATTATTTGTATCAACCTGAACCTTCTGTATCTGCTGAATTGCCGCACTCTGGTCTTCCAGTTTCTTATTGACGGTCTGCGTGATTTCATTGCTGACATCCGTAATGGACGTCCTGATTTCAGCCAGGTCAGGCGCAAGCTGACCGTTATCAATCTGCGTCCACAGCTCCTGAGCCAGATGGGTTTTCCCTATCTCGCCTTTGAAAAAATCCAGATAGCCGGATGCGTCATCACTCGGCTGACCAACAGCCTCCACGAATGCCGATTTGCCAACGGTGTTCACACTGCGAACGTAAAAATAATAATTATGGCCCGGTTTGATATTGATACTGGCGGCTATCCAGTACAGCGCCGTACCAAGATAGCGTGCTGTGGTTTCAACCTGCCTGATATCCGCAATCCGCTTTTCCGAGAACCAGAACTCAAACTGTACCGTCGGATCATAAACGGCAAGATGCGGCGTGGCGGTTATCTGAAAATAGCCCGGCGTCAGCTCAATCCGCGACGGCGCTGCCGGTGCGGCGATCCGGAACGATACCGATGCCGGATCGCCCTGCTGTCCCCAGGCATTTGCCGCCCGGACTGTCAGCCTGTAGTTTCCCAGCGCCAGCTGCGTGAAGCGGTATGTGGTTTCCGTCGTCCGGGCCGTGCTGACCAGCCGCTCACTGCCGTCATCCGCTGCCACGGTCAGGCGAAGCAGGAAACTCACGCCCTTCACCACCTTCGGCGTGTCCCAGCGGGCCAGTACCTGATATTCCCCGCTGTCTGCGGTGACTTCGGCAGTCAGGTGCTGCACCGCGGGCGGCGTGACGCCATTCACCGTGCCGCTCAGGTCGCCGTCAAAGTGCGCCCCGTTATCCACGATGGCTTCTTTTTCGGGTACATGCTGCACGGCGGTGATGGCATACGTGCCGTCGTCGTTCTCACGGATACTCACACAGCGGAACAGGCGCTGGCGCAACGTCGGCAGCTTCATCCCCCATATGCTGTATCCGGCAACGCCGTCAGGAACACGGCTCACTTTCACCTTCACACCGTCGGTGACGGACTGAACCTCCACGCTGACCGGATTGCCACTTCCGTCAACCAGGCTTATCAGCGTGGTACCGGAGGATGGCTGCGTGATTTCACGGTCGAGCGTCAGCGTCCGGGTCTGGCTGTTCACCGCCAGCACGCGCCCGCCGGTGCTGATACCGGCATAGTCATCATCGCAAATTTCAATGACATCGCCCGGCACATGGCGAAGCCCTTCTGCGCCCACGCTGAAATCCACGGTCTGCGTTTCCAGCAGTTCCGTTTTAATCAGCCACAGCCCGGCTCGGTGTGCCTGCCCCCGGCTGGTACAGCCAAAGGCATCCATCTTCGTGACGTTACGACCGTAACGGGCAATGGCCTGCGTGTCCTCCACAAGCTCTGTCGCCGTCTCCCAGCCGTTATCCGGGTCAATCCAGTTCACCTCAACGGCATTATGGCGGTCCTTCAGGGCGCTGAAGCTGTAGCGGAACGGCGCGCCATCATCCGGCATCACCACATTACTGCGGTTATAGGTCCACACCTTATCCGACGGCCGGTCCTGCACGAACGTCAGCGTCTGCCCGTTCCATACCGGCATACAGCGCATCGCCGAGCAGAAATCACTGAGCACATCCCACGCCTTGCGCTGTGTGGTCAGGTACGCATTACAGGTGATGCGCGGCTCCGTGCCGCCAAAGCCGTCCGGCACCGACTGGTCGCAGTACTGGCCGATGACATACAGCGCCCATTTATCCACATCCGCCGCACCAAGACGTTTCCCCATGCCGTAGCGCGGATGGGTCAGCATATCCCACAGACACCAGGCCATGTTGTTGCTGTATGCCGGTTTAAACGTTCCGTCCCAGATACCGCTGTATTGCCGCGTCTGCGGGTTATAGTTCGACGGCACCTGCAGAATGCGCCCGCGAAGATGATAATTACGGCTCACCTGCTGGCTGCCGAACTGCTCCGAATCCACCTGTACGCCGACCAGTGCCGTGTTCGGGTAGCACTGTTTCACATCGATGATTTCGGTGTATGACGACCAGAGCGTTTTGTTCTGCAGCTGGTCTGTGGTGCTGTCCGGCGTCATCCTGCGCATCCGGATATTAAACGGGCGCGGCGGCAGGTTATCCACCACCACCGAGGCCAGATACTGCGAGGTGGTTTTGCCCTTAATGGTGATGTCTTTTTCCGTCACCCAGCCACCATTACGCTGTATCTGAACCAGCAGGCGAACTTCCGACGGATTCCGGTCCCCCTTTGAGGTGGTTTCCACCAGTGCCTGCACACCGAAGGTAAAGCGCAGACGGTCGATGTTTGCAGACGTAATGGTCCGGGTGATCGGCGTGTCATATTTCACTTCCGTACCCAGCACCGTCTCGGAGCCGGAGGATTCAAACCCCTCCGGCGGTGTCTGCTCCTGCTCACCGGCACGGAACACCACCGTGACACCGGAGATGTTGGTATTCCCCTCAGTGTCCAGCACCGGCGTACTGTTCAGCAGCACGCTTTTTAATCCATCCACCGGACCTTCTATCGGCCCTTCGCTGATGGCATCGATCACACTCAGTAACTGCGTGGATTTCAGGTTGTCCTTCGCTTCGCGCGGGGTATGCCCCTTACTGCTGCCTTTACCCATTCCTCACGCTCCATAAACGACAAAACCGCCCGCAGGCGGTTTCACATAAAACATTTTGCATCAGCGGCCAATCACCACAACCTGACCACCATCCCCTTCGTCTGCCGTGCTGATCTCCTGAGAAACCACCCGCGACCCCACGCGCATTTCACCGTACAGAACAGGCAGAACATTGCCCTGGGCAACCATGTTATCCAGTGACGAGAAATACGTGTTCTGCTTACCGTTATCCGTGCTGGTCGTTGTTACGGTACTGGCTTTCGGTGTCAGCATCTGCGCCACACCGCCAAGGATCATACTGGCCCCCGCAGCATACATGCCCGATAAAGCCGCAGCTCCCAGCCAGCCTGCAGGGTTCCACCACGCCACCGCAATCAGCGCCGCACCCAGCACCGCCTGAAACACACCGCCACTTTTTGCTCCCGCAAGACGCGGAACGATGTGGATCACGGCACCATTTTCCAGCGGCTCATTAAGACGGGCTGATAATTCGTTTTCGCCTGCATCACGCCCGGCAATGCGCACCTGATACCAGCCCTCATTCAGTTTCTGACGAAACGCCGGGAGCTGTGTGGCCAGCGCCTGGATGGCTTCGCCCCCCGTTTTCACACGAAGGTCGATGCGGCGGCCAAATCGTTGCAAATCCCCGTAAAGGCAGATGCGTGCCATGCCCGGTGACGCCAGAGGGAGTGTGTGCGTCGCTGCCATTTGTCGGTATACCTCTCTCGTTTGCTCAGTTGTTCAGGAATATGGTGCAGCAGCTCGCTGTCGCCGCAGTAAATAGCGGCATGATTCGGCACCGATGAACCAAAGCAGCACAGCAGCACATCGCCCGGCTGCGCCGCTGACAACGGCACCTGATACAGCCCCGTTGCCTCCAGATTATCCAGATAGAGATTCTGGTCGTTACGCCACCAGTCATCCTCGCGGTGAAAATCCGGCATCTCAATCCCCGCCAGATGGTAAGCGTCCCGGAACAGCGTGTAACAGTCCGTCACCCCGTGCTCAAAGCGCCGCCCGGTGAGATACGGCACACAGCGGAATTTATGAATCTCCCCGCGGCAAGCCAGCCACCACGGCAAATCACTCTGCACCTGTAGCCGCCGGTCGGCTTCACTCAGCCAGGGCAGACCACCGGGATGGCTGTGGACCAGCGCGACAATCTCACCCTGCATCTCTGCCCGCAGCCAGTCCTCCGGAGCCATCCGGAAATACGCCTCCGGCTCACCGGAGATATTCACGCAGGGAAAATATCTTTCCCCTTCCGGCGTTCTCACCACGAAGCCGCACGACTCCGCTGGCGCACATCGCCGGGCGTGCGCCAGAATCGCTGATTCTGTCTGTGTCATGGGATTTACTGCGAAAGTTTGTTAATGGAAAGGAAGCCGCCAAAGTTGCCGACGTTATTGCGAAACTTACAGCCACTCAGGCATTTGCTGCATTTATCCTTCGTGATATCGGACGTCGGCTGGTCATATTCATCCGCGACAGCCGGACCGTGATAACCGCACTCATCACCGCGATAGGTCCAGGTGCAGGTATTAGCCAGCATGATGCGGCCCGGAAAAACAGCGCCGTCCGTTTCCGTCGGCGTGGACAGTACAAAGGAGGCACTGACCGCGCTCAGTTCGCTGCACTGCTCAATGCGCCAGCGGCTGATTACCTCCTGCTCCGGATCGGCGTCACTGTTTCCGTTGACGAAGTTCACCGCATCCAGAAAACGGGCGTAAACCTTACGCCTGACCACCGTTCCGCCGACCAGACTCTGCAGGTCTTCCGCCATCCCGGTGACCATGCCGTGCAGATTAGAGACTTTCAGCGTTGGCCTTACACTGGCTCCTTTGCCGTTCATCTCAAATCCACTTCCCTGAATGGGATAGGCCTGATACTGCCGCCCCTGCCAGGTGACTGGTTCACCTTTTTCGTTCTGCTCATTACAGAAGAAATAACGATCTCCGCCGACCTCTGTCAGATCAATTTCCCAGAGCACGATCAGCGCGGATTGCTCCGTTTTAGTGCACTCATTGAGTGTTTCCTGCTGTATATCCTGCATCAGTGAGTGACCTCTTCAAAGGTACAGTTAAAATCGGTATACATGGCATTATCCGAAATGCTCCACTCCCTGCAGACAACCCGGACAGTCCTGTTGTGTTTTGGCGGACGCCACAAAAAAGCACGAATCCCGGCATGACGGGATAAAAAACTGTCCAGCGCGGCACGGGAATATTCATCTGTGACACGAAATACCGGTTTAAACGTTTTCAGATCCGCATTCAGACCACCAGCCCGTCGCTGTTCATATCCGTCACCAAACTTTACCGTAATAACTGATGGCTTTCGTGTCGTCTCCATCCCCTCACGGGGGATCCAGTTAAAAACTTCAGGCTCAGGCACTGTACAATCCTCCATCCCGACGCGATGACTGCATAATTGACACAACCCTGCTGTCGATCAGATCCACCAGTCCCCTGGCTGAGCGCGCATCTATCTCGCCATTGCTCCCTTGATTCTGAATGCTGATGTGATACACGGGAGAATAAACAAACCCCCCGCCACTATTCACATTGCCAATGGCTCTGACCCCAAGAGAGCCGTCCGCTGCCCGTGTCAGTGGCATGATAGCTTCAGGCCCGGCCTCGCCCATCAGCCCGGCACCTTTCGCAAAAGCAAAATACGTCGGTGTATCCACAATAGTGTTACTGTAAGCACTCAGATTTGCTGATGTGTAAACACCACCTTTTGCGTTTGCCACCGCCCCCGAAATCCATCCGCCGACCGTACCAAGCCACCCTCCGGCACCGGAGAGTGACTTCAGTCCGTTAACAATGGCCGCATTCATCAGAATTTTTGAAACTTCCTGGAGAATTGAACTCCCCCAGTTTCTCCAGTCCACAACATTTCCGGCCAGTGCATCGGAAATATTTGATACCAGTCCGTCCATAGTGGAAACGACAGCATCTGCCGCCTGCGAAGCATAATCGGTGGCACTGTCTGCCCAGTTGGTCAGCCCCTCCTGGAGTCCTGCATTCCAGTTATTACGTAAAGCATCGGCCTTTGCATAATAATCCTGCTGATCGCTGAGACGCTCTTCCAGATATTTTTTATTCAGTTCTTTCTCCTGTTTCCACAGAGCTTCTTCAATTTCTCCGGCCTGATACTGTCTCAGCAGCTCGTTATTTTTCTGCTCAAACTCATGCCGGATACTCCACATTTCCTGGAGTCGTTCACGCATCCGTGAGCCTTCACCATATCCCAGTAACTGCGCGTCGTTAGACGCCCGGGTACTGGCATTACTGTCCGCCAGGCTGCTTTCATACGCAGCAAGCTGCTCACGAATCTTTTTCTGGTCGATGAGTGCTGCATTCTGCAAAAGCGTTTTTTTCTGCGCTTCTGACAGGGTTGATAATTCGCCCTGACTGACCTGATATTTCATCTTAGCCAGTTCAGTATTCTGCCCTGCCAGTGCTATTTGTTCTTTTTGCTGTTTAATCAGCCGTTTATAAATATCTTCTGTTTTTTCCGCTTCGGTCTTTTTATGCGCTTTGGGTTTATTTGCCTGGTTATTTCGCCAGGCATCCAGTGAGTTATTGATATAATTCTGTCTGGCTGTCTGATACGCCTCTCCCACAAAGCCGAGATCATCCGCAGCATAACCCAGTCGGGCACGCTCACGGGCTTCCCCCTTCAGGCGGGACAGAGCCAGTTCGCGCTCGCTGTTATTCAGTGCAGTCTGCTGTTTATCATCCAGGGTTGCCTGTGGTAGCCGTAACGGTACATTCACCAGCCCCTGTCGCTGCTGAAGTAACTCATTACCAAGCCCAAGAAGGCGATTAAACTCGGTATGCTGCCCATTCATGATCAACAGGGACTGATACGCTTTGTTTTGTTCCGCGGCCTGTTGACGGATCAACGCCACCCGTCGCTCCTCCAGCCCGGCAAGCACATCCTGAATGGATTGCGCTTTGCCCTGCATTTGTGTGAGACGGGACTGTTCAACTGCCAGTTGATTTGTTGCTTCTGCAAGCCCTTCTGTGACAGTTTTTACCGACGTCATGTGGTTAATCATAAAACCGTTATCGGTTGTCCAGCCCGGGTTTGCCAGCACATACTGATAGCCAGCAATTTTTTCCTGTAAGGATTTAATCTTACTTTTCTGCTCGTCAATTAACCTGTTTTGCTCATCAAGTGCCTGCCGCGTCTTTTCCTCATTATCTGACGCTTCAGGAAGCGACATTGCCGACGTTTTCTGGCGAATTTCGTCGATTGTTGCGGCATACTGGCGTGCAGATTCTCTGGCCTGCTCCTGATTCTGATACATCGTGTACCAGGCCGTCGCCCCCAGCATGACGAGTCCCGGCACACCACCAACCAACCCCAGCGCACCACTTAACAGACGACTCCCCACTGACGTGACAGTATTCAGCGTTGTCTGTGCCGCTGTTCTGGCCGCAATATTACGAGTAAGTGACGCCTGGGCAGCTGTCAGCTTCGCTTCTGCTGCGGCCTGCCTTTCGGTACCGCGAGCAGCAACAACCGCCTGTTGCGCACGATAAACCGCCGCACGCGCCCTGGCGGTTGCTATCTGTGTCCCCCGAAGTTGCGCTTCAGCAAGAGCCACTTCGTTTCTGGCTGCAGTAATTAATCCGGCAGTTGCAGATCCAGCAGAAGACGCCATATTGCCAAAATATCGGGCTACCCCGACGGCAACCAGAGCACCGGCAGCGGTTGCCACGGTGTCAATATTGCCTGCAAGACCATTCAGCACCCCGGAGAGCGTCTTCGTCACTCCGCTTGCCTCGTTCGCACCACCAACCCAGGCCATAAAGGCGTTTTCAACTTTGGTTGCAGAGGATGAAACCGTATCAGGCATTGCTGCATATTCATCACGCAACGCCCCAAGCTGACTAATCAGTGCAGGAACAACCTTATCGGCGGTTAGTTTTCCGTTATCCGCCATGGCCTTCAGATCCTTGCGGGCAACGCCCATTCCCGCAGCCAGCGCACGAATAACACGATCACCGCTCTCATTCACCGAGTTAAACTCTTCACCGCGCAGCACTCCCTGCGCCAGTGCCTGACTGAACTGCGTGATCACCGAACTGGCTTCTGCTGTACTGGCACCGGATAATTTCAGGCCCGTGGAGATCGCCTCGGTGACTTTCAGTACCTCCTCAGAACTGTAACCATACTCCCGCATGGAAGCTGCAGAACGTGCAAAAAGGCTGGCGTTATCAGAAAACGCCGTCCCCGTTCTCTGGCTGATCGCCATTAATTCACGTTGTGATACCTGAAAATCATCACTGGACTGTGAGGCCTGCTTCAGACGGGCATTTACTGAATTCCACTCATCGGCGAGAGAAATAAGATGACCGGTAGCAAAAGCCCCGGCAAATGCCCCCGCCATATTCAGTGCCGAAGATTTAGCTGTATTTATCTGATCCGTCACTTCTGCCAGTGCACGCCGCATTTCACGGGATGCAGCAGCGGACTGCCGGCCTCCGTTCTGCATGGTACGGTAGTAATCCTGCCCCATACGCGAAGCCCGGGAGATCTCTGACTGGAATGACCGGGAATTTGCCGAGATTTTAATAATCAGTTCACGTAATGTCGCCACACTCATTCTCCGGACGAAAAAAAACCGCCGAAGCGGTTATGTTGACTCACTGAGACACTATTAAAAGCGCTTTTTCCAGTCCGGCAAATGGATCTGATACGCCTTCTGTCTGCTCCTTCTCCCACTGAAGAAGCGCATCATTCAGTGGCACTTTGACCCCCTGCGCACCGTAAACAGCCGAAACAATCTGGGCAGCCCGGATATCAGCCCGTTCGTCCCCCAGCGGGCTGAACCTGTCAAATTCTGCCCACATCATGATTTCTGATGCGGACATTTCCCGGCGTAACTCTGACAATGTGCGCCCCATCCTGAGCGCCAGCATCATCAGAAAACGCATCCCCGGAAGCGCTACTTTTTTTTAACCTCGCCGGCATCACTGATCAGTTCCAGAGACTGCCGAAGAAGCCGCGCATGCACCGGGCCATACACGGCAATCACCTGTTCACGATCATCCTCTGAAAATACAGGTTGCAGTCCGGTATCACACAGAACATCAATGAACAGTTCAACATCTGCCTCCAGATTTCGGCGGGCGCGCTCCGCAACGGATAACGGTGTCTCATTATCTTTTGCTTTAACGATCTCCTGCCAGCGCAACCAAGCTTCTGCAGAAGGTTCCCGTAATACAACCGTTACCCCTTCCCATTCAGGCACATCAACAGTTTTATGGCGAAACCCCGACATCGTTGCCAGTGCCAGATTGCGGATATTTTTAGTCATCACATCTATCCTCATTAACTGACGGTAACAGTGCAGGAAGTGGAGGTCACCTTGTTAACAGGGCTTGCTGAATCAGAAATCTCGCAGGTATACGCACCCGCATCACCGGATGATGCTGATGCCTTACTGAACGTTGCCGCCGTCTGTCCGGAAACAGGAGAACCACCTTTCTTCCAGACATAAGAATAAGGCGGCACACCACCCGCAGCCTCAACCGCCATTTCAAGTTTCGCTCCGGAAGCAACCCGCAGCGTGCTTTTTAAATCAACCTTCACTTTCAGCGAAGCTGTCGTCAGCACAGGTTTGCCTTTCAGACGCAGGGAAAACGTTGCAGCCACAACACCATTGGTTCCTGCAGACCAGGTATGCTGACGCACTTCTGCCATAAAGGTAAATCCGTTGCCTGACGGAAAAATAACTTTAAAGCCATACGTGGTGTCATTGTCATAGGCACTGCGCAACGCGTTCTGGGCAGCATTGAGGTAAAAGTTGCCTGACATGGAAATCTCTGACGCGGCACCAAGACCGTTAATATTTTCCTGCTCAACAGAACACAGCGTGGTGACATCAATATCCTGCTTTTGTCCAGCGGTAAACTGCACTTCTTTGATTGTACAGCTCAGGCCAAGATAGCTGGCAGAATCCAGGGTTTCTGCTGTTACCGGTGCAGACGAAATCATAATTTTCGTCAGTTGCGAACGCTCAAAATTAGAGGACATACTCGTCTCCTGAAAATAAAAAACCCGCCAGCGGCGGGTGGGTAAAATCATTAACGACCTCAGGCTATTACCTGAAATTCAAGCGTGGCTCTGCTCAGACGGGAATCAGGATCATAACCCTGAGTTTTAGAAATAACGGATGGTGCCAGTTCCCTTACCGCATCAAGCGCCTGCTCACGGATATCATCTGCGTCATCAGGAGCCGTTGCCCAGATATCAATCTGCACTGTGATTCTGGATTCAGCCTGACCATCAAGCACATCAGACGCGATGTCAGACACCACTGAAAACACCAGCCATGGTGGAAATACCGCAGGCTTTCCCTCCGTCAGCGGGACCACATAAGGATAAACCTGCCCTCCGGCCAGTTTGGACAGAAGAGCATACAGCGTGGCTTCTCTCATTTACTCAGCACCCCATCAATAGCCTGATTCATATGCTTCATGGCAACCTGTGCTGCCAGCTCCTCTGTCATATCAAAGGCCGGGCGAATGAACGGATGGGCAGGCATATTGATAGTCCCCAGCTCCACGAAACGCCAGTAAAACGCGTTTCGCGGATCGCTGGCTTTCATGCTGTTATCACTGTTTCTGGTTCGCAGATTCCGCCCACGAATGTGGACACCAGAGATAATTTCACCACGACGCTTTGAACGCTGAGTGAGAATAACCACGTTTTTCTTCAGTTTTCCGGTTCGCTCTGGCGCATGGTCAATAACCGCCCCCCGGATAACCTCTGCACCGGCACGGGAGGCATCGCGAAGCACCTTATTACTCTCTGCTCTGCTGAGAAGTTCCAGATCTCTTGCAATATCCGCCAGGCCAGAAAAATCCAGACTAAAATCCGTCACATTCCACCTCTCTGGCTGCAAAGTATTTCAAGCCTGGAGGATCGTGCGTCCGGGATCGGCGGCCCGTCGATATTCAGAATGGATCCCTTGAATGCCCCGGTCAGCACTTTCAGACGTGAGGCGGCCGTCACATCGCGCCGAAATCGCATCCAGACTCTTACTGTTGTCTGCGCGGTTTCCGCACCGCCCGATATACGTTCCCGCCCACTGATCCCCTTAACCTCTGCCCATACCGTAGCCCCCTCTTTCAGGGTTTCCTCCGGGTGACCGGAAGGGGTACGGGAGGTCGTAATATTCAGAATAACCACGCGATCACGTAATCTTCCTGCCTGCATGAAATCCTCCTACGTTCCGGGATGAAACCGATACATTCGGAGTCCGGTATAGAAAAAATCAGGTACAGCATCCTGCATTTCCCTGTTCTCGTACCAGTAGCCAACCAGTTGCATAAGACGCAACTTTATCAGCGGTGTTATTACAAGCCCGGTCGTATCCTGATCAGGAACAGTTTCATCGTGAAGTGTCCGGTTTAAAAACTTTTCAGCCTCTTCTCTGGCTGCTGCCAGATACATCATAAGAAGTGCATTCTCCTGTTCATTGTCATCATCAATCCGGCACTGAACACGAAGCTCTTCCAGAGTAGGCATCATTTGGGCTACCTCTATGAATGCTGTTTTTTAGCCTTATCAGATACCCGTGCAACAGGTGTTCTCTTATCAGAAACAATCCCTGCTGCAGTGGCAATTTCACGTACCCGTTCGGGTAATTCTTTATCTTCATACTCACCAGCACGAATGATCTCAACGCGCATACCGTCCGGTGACCATTTCAGATCTTGTTTCAGGATCATGATTCTTTCACCTGTCAGAACAGGGGCGCAATTCAGCGCCCCTGAGTGATTACGCCGCTGCAATCTTCAGCAGTTTGATGGCCTGCGAATCGACCAGCATGCCGCCGGTGCGCTTGGTGGTATAAAAACCGACAAACGGTTTATTGGTGTACGGATCACGCAGAATGCGGGTACCGATACGGTCAACGATGGTGTAACCCCGTTTGAAGTTACCAAATGCAATAGCTTTCGCATCAGCGGCGATATCCGGCATCTGTTCGTTTTCAGCGATACCGTAACCCGCCAGAGAGGACGGTTGCCCCAGCTCCAGCCCCGGACGCCACAGATAGTTACCCTCGGTGTCTTTCAGCAGACGGATGGCAAACAGGCTGTTGTTGTTCATCATGAACTTCGCGCCAGTGCGGTGTGCCTTACGCAGCGTGTAAATCAGTTTGATAATGGCGTCTGCGGTCACCGTCGTCGCTTCACCGGATACAATATGCTGAAGTTTACCGAACGCACGAACCTTATCGGTTTCATCGGTGGATTCATACGCCAGGAACCCTTTTGGCTTCTTGGTGCCATCACCGGTGGTAAAGGCAATTTCTTCCTGTTCGGCAAATTCGGTCGCCAGCTCGCTGTTGATCCAGGCCTCCACGTTGAAGAAGGCATCATCCAGCATTTTCTGAGTGGCCTGCGGGTTACCGTAGATTTCCCCCATGAAAGGTTCAATCAGTCCCAGTTTTGAGGTGGCAGTCTGGGAGCGCGCGTCAGTCTCGCCCACCCATCCGGAAGCCGTGCCGCCCAGATTCACCAGTTTTTTGTAGTCGGAACCGCCAACAGTGATCACCGTGGCTTCCTGGCGCATCACCACTTCATCTTTCAGCAGGGTGAGAATGTTGCGATCCAGTGCTTCCGGCACGGCATAGCCACCGTCTTCATCGGTGCCCACCTGCAATGCCTTGCGCTCCAGATCGCGCAGACCGTCTTCACGGCCTTTACGCAGAAAGCCCACAAACGCCTCTTTGTGCTCTGTGGCCAGTTTATTTTGCGCACCACCTGCCGGACGTTTCAGCTCAAGCAGCTCTTTTTCAAGGTCGCTTTTGAGATTTTCCAGCTCGCTGAGTTTCCCGTTCAGGGTTTCCACCTGCCCGGCAAGTTTGCCTTTTTCCTGCTCAATCGCATCCACGCGCTTGTCGTTCTTTGCTTTGAAGTCGTCAAACTTCTGCTGCAGCTCCTGCGCGACCTGTTCGACATCTTTAATATCAACCGCCATCGTATTTCTCCTGATTAGAAGTTCAGATTTTTCAGTGCATTCAGTGCAGAGCCCACATCCTCAGCGTCGCGCAGGGACAGTGCGCCATAGCCCCCGGCCATGAATGCTTTGGCCTGGGTACGGGAGAGTCCGACATCACGCAGGACTCTTTCGATTTTTTTCTGTTCGGGGATTTCCCCGCGGGCCAGTGCGTTCTTGACGTCGCTGATCCGCGCCTCGTCGTTAGACGGGAACGTCACCAGGCTGACTTCCCAGAGGTCGATTTCTTTCAGCAGAAAGGCTTCTTTGCTCCGGTCGTATTCCCAGTCTTTCAGGACGTACCCAATAGAAAGGCCGGTTAACGAACCGGCCTTCATGTGTGCATGTGCGCGTTTTGCGAGGGGATCATCATCAATAAGCAACCGTCCCCTGACGTAAAGCCCGACATCGTCTTCCTTCATTTCGGTGTAAACACCGATGGGTTCATCCATGCGGTGCTGCCAGAGCAGCGCAGGTAACGCTTTTCTGTCACTCCACGCCCGTAGGGAAGCAGCAAATGCCCCGGACATCACCACATCATCGTGGCTGTCCTTTACACCAAAGACGGAGCCATACCCTTCAAACTCACCGGAGTCACTGACAGATTTCAGACTCAGCGGTACATCAAGACGTTGTTTCGTCTGCATTGGCGTTATCCTTCTGCTTACCGGCTTTACTGCCATCGGAGGGTTTCGTGGTCATGTTCATCGGTGTGAGATAGACATCACCACCGGGACGCGGATTCATATCTTCCAGGTCGCGGCAGTCATTGGGAGAGTAAATTCCCCAGTTGATCCCGGTGGCGTAGGCTTCAAAACGGGACTTCATATCCCCGCGCAGTAACGCCCCGGCGTTAAATTTGGCGTAATAAACGCCCTGCTTACTTTTTCGTACCAGTCCGGTGTTGATCCGCTGTTCGATGCGGGTCAGATACGGCACCAGTGAATAGTTGATAAATCCCAGCCCCAGCTCTTCGATATTGTTGAAGGTGGCACGATCGGTGTTCTGCACCATGTGCAAGGGCACACGGAACAGACGACAGATTTCTTCAAGCTGAAACTTGCGGGTTTCCAGGAACTGGCTATCCTCGGCGTTCAATGCCATCGACTTCCAGTCCAGCCCCATCTCAAGGATCATCGGACGGTGAGCATTGCCAAGCCCGGTGTGACGCTCCTCAAAATCTTTCTTCAGGCGCTCATAAGCCTGATCCGACAGCGTCTGTTCTGTACGCAACACACCGGACGTCACCGCGCCATTGCTGAACAGTCTGGCACCGTGCTCTTCAGTCGCTGCTGCCAGCGATATTGCCTCGCGGGCATAGGCGATGGGATTCAGTCCCACCAGACCGTCCAGCGTCAGCGTGCGCACATGCCAGATATCCTCCTGGGTCAGCACATCCGTTGAGCCGTCCGGGAATGTGACCTGATAGACCGGCTCCCAGCTACTGTTAAGCTTCGGTACCACACAGCCGGGATCGACGGGCAGCAGTTCAGCCACTTCGCCAAATGCTTTCACTTTGTAGGCGTAAAAGTTTCCCCTCAGGCACAGACAGGTGACCACCAGCTCCCAGAACTCCTGCGGCGTCATATAGCCATTGGGATGCGTGGAGATCAGCTTATGCAGACGTTCGCCGGTGGCTCTCTGTTTAAGGCTGCCGTTCAGGTGATACAGATTGCAGGGCAACATCCCGACCGACTCTGCCAGCACTCTGACGCAGGAAAAAACCGCCGTCAGTCGCATGGCCCGCTGACTGCTGATCTGCTTTCCGGTATAGGTGTCGTAGGACAACCCGATAGCATCCGCCAGCTCTGCGGGCGTGGTCACCGGTGCGTCACTTTTTCGTTGAAATAATCCCGAAAAGAACACTATTTACCTCCGCCGACAGACTGCTGTGTACGGTCGAGATATCGCGCCACCAGCCACGACCAGAACAGGCACAACACCCCGGCAACAACAAAACCCACCGGGGGATAAATCAGCCAGGCACCATACGCCAGCAAAAGCGCCCCCAGCACACCTACCAGAGGCGCGAGAATCAGCATGATCATAATTACCTCAGTTAAAGCGAGCGGATCCCGTAGGACTCAATGTGGTCAGACAGCGTGTCTTCTTTCTCGTACAGCATGGCTCTGCCAACCGCCATAATCAGCGCAACTGCACCATCGATTTTGTTTTCTGCCTGCTCTTTGACGGGTTTCACCACATCATCGTTACCCGGAATGGTTTTTCCGACCACGTTGCCGATACACCAGGTCATGATGGGATTGCCATCATGATGAAAGCGCCCCGATTCAATTGCCGCTTCCAGCTCTTTCATCGGGTCGGACATGTTGGTGTAGTTCTGAATAATGGTGACGGGGTTCAGGTCTTCATCAGCAAGGTCATGTGACAACCCGGTCGCCCCGAAGGGGTCGATGGGTGACTCGCTGACCGGGCTGATTTTGTTCGCCGCTTTGGCCTCTTCGAGGATGTAGCGATAATCCACCTCTGCACCATCGGTAACGGTCAGGACGCCCATTTCCGCCCATTTCTGAAAGCGTTCGGCTGTCCGGCGATCTTCATTTTTCTCGACGCTATACACCGTGTCATACGGTACCCAGAAACGCGGGGCCACACTGTAGTAATGCGTTTTACCGTCAATCTCGCGGGTATAAAGTCGCGCCATGCTGTTCATATCCAGCTTACGCGCCAGGTCAAAGGCCAGAATGCACGGCTGCCCCTCGAACTGCTCAAGGGTCAGTGATTTATCCTCGCAGCTCTGCCAGCTCACCAGGTTGAAATACGCCGAACGCGCCGACACCCAGATATTGAGGTGTTTTGTTTTAAAGACGTTTGCCAGACGGGCATTATTTTTCGCACGCTGCTGCTGACTTAACAAAAATTCGCGATAAACCGACACGCCAATATTTGGATTGGCTTTTTCCAGCACCTGCGGGTCGGTCCAGTCGTCACCTTCATCAACGGTATAGATGATCCCGAACAGTTCATCGTTGGGAACCGAGCCATTGAGCATCTCGATAACTTCCCGCCGCTTGTCGTAGCACGGCCCCTCAATGTTGTACCCGGCGGTGGTGATAGCCCACATCAGTGGCTGGCGTCGCGCCCCCATCCCGGTAAGCATTGTGGTGTAAAGCGCATCTGTGGCGTGCTCGTGATATTCATCCACCACGGCACAGTGGGGTGATGAACCATCACCGGGGTTACCGATCAGCGGTTCAAACCGCGCACCATCCTCCGGACGGTTCATGTTTGAGGCGTTAACCTCAATCCCGAACGCTTCCGTCAGCATGGGTGTGCGTTTACACATCAGTCGTGCCGGACGAAAGACTTCCCATGCCTGTTTCTCCGTCGTGGCACCGGAATACACTTCCGCGCCGAACTCGTTATCACAGGCAAAACAATACAGGGCGACACCGGCAGAGATTGCCGATTTGCCGTTCTTACGGGGGATTTCGGTATACACCTCACGGAAGCGGCGCAGCCGGGTACCTTTATAGACCCAGCCAAACGCACAGCAGATCACAAAGAGCTGCCACGGCTCCAGCGTGATGGGCATCCGCTTGAATGCCCATTCCCCCTTGGTATGCGGTAACAGCTGAATAAATTTGGCGGCCCGTTCAGCCAGGTCCTTGTCGAAGCGGTAACGAAACGACTTACTTTTTTCCGCCATCAGGTCATCAAGATGGCGCTGGCAGGCCTGAATCACAAACTGGCAGGCAACAATCTTTCCGCGCACGACATCCCGGGCATACTGATTTGCAGCATTTACGTTGGGGTAAGATTTCCGGCTCATGATTCGATAATTTTCAGAAACGGGTTAGTGGCTTTCTTCTGCCCCGCCAGGCCAATCAGACGCTGGCGGCTGCTGGGGTCGAGTCCGAGCATTGCCCCCGTGCTGCTCATCTCGGACTCCTGTTCTTTTTTGGCTGTCAGCTCCGGATTTTTGACCCTGCCGCCCATTGCGCCGGTGATGGTGTTGCCCTGTATGGCAATATTTTTCACAGCACGTCGCCAGAACTCATAGGCCACGCACCACCGCTCAAGCACCGCGAGGTCAGTCACGCACAGCAGGCCCTGACCGCAGAGTTCTTTGGTTGTCAGTTGCCACATGATCGTGGCGAGAGGGAGATCTTCTTCAGCGAACCACTCCGGTGGCTCAACACCTTTGATGGGCGTAAAAACAGGTTCATCTTTGTTCAGGGCTCGCTTGCCGGGGTTTCCGGCCAGCGCCTTGCGCGCCGTTGGCTTGGGGCGACGCCCGGAACGCCCCGCCGTTCCAGCCATATGCGGCACTCCTGGTTAAATTTCATTTTTCGCGGGTATAAAAAAACGATGGGGCGGGCAGTCCGGAAGACGTCAGGCCGCAGGGATTTGACCCGCCCCTCCCCTCAGGAAGTTGAGAATCATTATCACTTCAACCGTTCACGGGCCGTCTTCGCCTTATGACACGGCCAGCACAGACTCTGCAGATTACAGTCGGCATCAGTGCCGCCATGCGCTTTAGGGATGATGTGGTCAACGGTTTTCGCTTCACGCACCACACCGGCACGCAGACATAACTGACATAAACCTTTGTCACGTTTCAGTACACGTTCACGGATAGCATCCCATTTCGAACCGTAGCCGCGCTGATGACGGGATTGTCCTGGCTTGTATTGCTTCCAGCCTTCGCTTTTGTGGCTTTCGCAGTAGCCTGACGGGTCAGTAGTGGTATGGCGGCAGCCGCGAACGCGGCAGGATTTTGGGATTCGTGGTGGCATTGAAGAAAACCCTTTGTAATAAGCATAAAAACCCCATATTGAATGGGGCTTGATGAATTACTGTCCTAAAGCACTTTTTGCCAATATTGAAGCAATTGAAGCAAACGTCGGATTTTCCAATAGCTTTTGCCAAAGGCTTTTAACCTCTGGATCATTGCAATGCTCTATAGCATCATGTAGTTGTTGAATGGTTATATTCTTTGTGATCGAATTATCATTACCGGCTTGAAAATCACCACCAGCATTAATAGCACCGTTAAACGTCAAATGGGTCGTAATCTGCTTCGGCTTCTCTTTTACATCCAATGCCTTCACTATCAATACCGCCAAATGTGAGTAGCCAGGGCAACCAACCTCGAGACTAATTTGCACCTCGTAATCAAGCACTTCAAATAGTCTTTCCCTGTCGACCATTTTTTGCACAATGATATCGCCGATATTAAATGGGCATAAGTCACTTTCAATAGGAATATACAATCGGCCTTTAGATGAGTCACGTTGACCATAATAGGTGGATGAATTAAAGGTAAAAGTATCTGGATAGAAAAATTGATCTGGTCTCATAATAGTCCCTTTTGTGTTTTGTGGATATCTCCATTAATTAGACTATTACTTTATCTCTTTTCCCAAATACATACATTCAAAATTAAGAGCATTATCACAGATAATTTCGAAGCGATATTGCAATGCCTACCCATGACCTGTATTCAACGAATACGTATCAGAGGAATACCTTGTTCGTTATCTACATGACGATAAAAATATACATCAATTTTGATTATCAATGATTCTGATATCTGACTTATCCCTATTACATTGAGCCAACGCGGATAACAAACTTACATTCAAATCAAGACTTGCACCATACGTCAGTGGGTTGGGTATAAACGGTACAGGTGTATCAGAAGTCAAGCTGACTGGTAGTGGAGTCTTCGGAATGCTCACGTAAACTGTTCGCGTACTTCCGCAACCGGTCAGCAGCGGCAGCAGGCACAGGGCGTACAGCACAATCATCATCCGCAACAGCCACTTTGATATCAGCCTGGGTTCTCTGTGACTCCAGTGCGATCTGCTGTTTTGCATGCTGGTTAGCCTCCAGAACTGTATTGACGATTTGCAGTGATTGCAGGACGTTATTGGTAATAGCGGTTGCCGATTCGGCATTTTGTACAGCCTCATCAGCACGTTTCTTTTCGCGCTGGTATTTGCTGTGGTAGTGGTTAGCTGACCAGACGAGAGAACCGAATAAAGTCAGGAGGAAAGCAGAAATAACCAGCTTATAGCGAAGTTTCATTAACCACCCCGCCAGCTTCTTTGAATTTGGCAATCAGACTATCGATCTTGTGTTCATACTGACCGTAGCCAGCACCGGGCAATGAAGCCCAAATATTGCTGCAACGGTCGATTGCCTGACGAATATTGCCACGGTCAATCATCGGTAAAGCGCCACGCTCTTTAATCTGCTGCAGAGCTACAGCGTCCTGGCTTTCTGGAGAAAAATCTTTCAGGCCAAGCTGTTTACGGTAAGCATCCCACCAGCGTGAAAGAAGCTGGTAACGTCCGGCGGCTGTTGACTTGAGTTTCGGGTTTAGCGTGACAAGTTTGCGAGGGTGATCGGAGTAATCAGTGAAGAGTTCACCACCGACAATAACGTCATAACCGTGGTTACGTGTCGGTTGTCGTCCGTTATCCGTTCCTTCTGACCAAGCCACCATATCAAGGAAAGCTTTACGCTGGGAATTTAGTACCTGCATAAATTACTCCTTAGAGCCACCAAATTTGTTACCGATTACTCGCATTGCAGCCCCACGAATAGCATCGACACCGATCAGCCCCACGCCACCACCAATGGCAACAGAAAGCGATTTAGGCCATCCGACATACTCAAGAGCGGATGCAAAGGTCAGCGTCAGAGCGCCACAGAGCAAAATCTCGAGCGTTTTTCGCTTCCAGCCACCACCACCGCCAAAATAGGCGATGCGCAAACCAGCCATAACGATCGACATAATCACTGCCCCCAGCGGTGTGTCTCCACGCCACCAGCTCTGAAACAACTCCAGCCAGTCCGGCCAGGTATTTGGGTTATGAGGCATTTCGTCATCTCTCACCTCGCGATATTTGCGGGTGCTGTGTTGGAAATAAAAAGGCCACGCAACGTGGCCACCAGAATTATTTCCCCACCAGTTCACTTACCTCTTTCACCGTCTGATTAAACCGCTCTGACTCAAGTTAAACACCTAACGCCCGACGCCCCAGCGCCATTGCTGCTTTTATTGTGGAACCGAATCCCATAAAGAAATCAGCAACCAGATCACCAGGTCGACTACTGGCATTGATTATTTGCCTGAGCATATCCGCCGGTTTCTCGCACGGATGTTTACCCGGGTAGAACTGAACGGGCTTATGCGTCCTGACATCGGTATAAGGCACGGAGACTGATACGGAGAAATAGCGCCGGTGAGATTTAAACTCATCCAGCAATTCAGAAGATTTGCAATTCAGTGAATCATGAGATACCACCAACTGGTGGTAGGATTGTCTCAACTAGTGAGCTTTATACATTTAAGTGCGATGCACAGATAATAACCACGTCAATGGAATATCACACACAAAATTGATAGAACACTAACAATAAGCCACAAAATAATTCACAATTTATTTTTACAGTGGATAAGTAGCAAAGTAGTGAATGTGAATAACGGCTAACTAAGATGAAACAAAAAGCCCCACAATATGTGGGGCTCCTTCGCGATTTATAGTAAAATAATCGATTCTCTAGCTGAAAAAATCTTTAAAAATTATCAGCAATACGCAAGTTTTTTACCGTCATCCGGTACTAGTTTGATCACTACACCAGGATTCTTACGCTCTAACATCTGAGTTTGACTCCATGTAATACCAAAGGTTTCCATTGGAGATGCATTGCCAGCAAAGAGTTCGGCGACGACTTTAGCTGCCTCAATCTCTATCTGCTCATGATGTTTCATAAAAATCCCCTTGTTCAGCACTAAGCTGTAGTTGCTTCTTTGAAGCATAAAGGCAACAAAGTTTGTTACCTGAAGATGTATAAAGTAAAGCGTAGTACATTTTGTGTGTGCTTTGTGTGGATCCAGATTGCATCAACTAAAAGAGGTTTTCAATACTTTTGTAATGATTCTGGAGAAATTAAGAATCTAACTCACACTGATTGGTTAGGTAAAACGCTCCTAAGCACCATTGCGCAACCACCTCGTTCGTAATCAGCAATGTACTCAAAACCACTTTCAGTATAGTATCTTATTGCCCCATCAACTGGACTAACTAAAGCTATCGAATCAATAGATTCACCCTGAAG
The DNA here is from genome assembly GCF_012584495.1 of Escherichia sp. SCLE84. Taxonomy (NCBI): domain Bacteria; kingdom Pseudomonadati; phylum Pseudomonadota; class Gammaproteobacteria; order Enterobacterales; family Enterobacteriaceae; genus Escherichia; species Escherichia sp. SCLE84. The sequence continues at coordinate 2,153,251 of NZ_CP051430.1, forward strand.
GTTCAGAAATCGTGCATATGCAGAGAAGCAATCCAAAACGATACCAAGCATCTGATGGTCTAGGTCTTCATGTGCATCATTACGTTTTTCCATCCAGCAAATATGCACCGCATTTTTCGGCTTACAGTAACACCCAAATGCAAATCCAATAGGCTCCCCACGATAATAAACAACTAGTTTTATCGGGTGTTCTTCCATCATATCCATAAACACTCGCGACTTTAGTCCGGGATCCCACCGCAGTTTATTGTTAGCCTTGAGGAACTCCATATCTTTTAGTACCAGCTCGTCGGCATATACGAGCCCTAACGACTTATGAGGGAAGCGCCCTTTTAAATACTCTGCAACATTTTTAAATACTGCTGTTTGGAAGGCTTGAAACATCATGTCGATCCAGACGAGACGAAAGTTTAAATTCTACCTACTCGCCGAATACCATTTCAATGCCACACATCTAAAATTCCGAAAAAAAAACCCGCACATCAGCGGGTTTTCTACTTTTTATTAAAGCCGGACACACAATGCCTATCATTGAGAAAATATTATCCATTTTTTTTGAAAAATGCAAGCATCATGTCGCCATTTTCGTCGAAAATCATTCATCTCGTCACTTTCCTCAATTGTGTCTCAGCATACACTTCTTCCTGCCAGCACTTTGTAACCAGTTTATCAATGACATCTGCATATCCTTTGTACCACTGATAATCCGTCAGGTCTGGTACCAGCTTCTGGACATGACGTCGTGCCAGTGTAGTTGGTAAACGGCTAAACCGGTTTCCATTGCAACGCCCACAAATCTTATAAACAGGCGTGCCATGAAGCCGGGTCCTTTTTTCATCCAGGACAATACCTTTACCCTTACACCCTCTGCACGCTGTGCTGACTTCTCCCTTACCATGACAATGCTGACATAGTTCCTTCACCCACTCTTCCTTGATAACAGATTCCCCGCTTCTGGAGTGTTTCACCACCTCGCGCAATACATTATGAAATCCAGTACCAGCACAATGCTCACAGCGAGCCTTACTTGCCGCAGACCTGGAATAATCAGCAAAGGCAAAATTCACAAGGTAAGGAATGATCTGTAGCCGGGTTTCTTCACTCAATTTATTCAATGTCGGGTTATCCAGTGCCATCGCGTAATTGAGCAGACCTTCAATCGCAAACTGAGGATCCTGAACACCAACTTTTGCCAGGAATAAGGCAAACCCAAGCGGTGCTTTCGACTGCACCATCCCCTGCGCAGCCATCACATCCGTAATCGTTAAACCACCAGAGCCTGTCGCCGGTGCGTCATCGCTCAGTTTTGGAGATTTCGGGGAGTAATATTTCGGTAAGGCTTCAAGGTTCATGCTCGTTCTCCACTTACGCCAGTACGCCTATTGCCAGCGCACGATCGATAAAACGAAATATCAGCTCCAGCTGGGAACCATACTTCTCTTCAAATGCCACGGTATCCGCATGCAGCTCGTCGTGATGCTTTCTGCACAAAGGCAACACAAAGAGGTCATGCGCTTTTGTACCCATTCCCCCCTGACCGTGGCCTATCAGGTGGTGGGGATCATCAGCAGGCTTTCCACAACATGCACACGGCTGTGTCTTAACCCAGCGTGTGTACTTTTCATTAACCCAGCGGCGACGTTTTGGGCGTAACATAAAAGACTCCGGCGACTCCGGATCCACTTTCAGCGCCAGCACCTTTTTCACCTTATCCTGGATGATGCTGGTGGCAGGAACCGAAGGCACAAGGTCACTTTCCCGGGTGACAGACGGCACAACAGGCTTCGGTAATCTCAGTGCCTTACGGGCTGCACTTTCCGGTAAGGCATCCGCCAGGTCATTACGAATCAGCCACCAGCACAGTTCCGGCATTGTCACAACGTGGCTATCATCAAAACCGAGATCCCGACGCACAACAGACAACACCCAGCGGGCACAGTTATCCGTTGCCATTGATTCCAGCCGTTCCGTGAACTGATCGCGCAGCTGGTTATCGCAGTGCCAGCACAGACGGATTGCGCCCGGCGCGTGTCGCATTGTTGTCATGTTCTCGCTGTGCCAGTCGGAATGAGGCCACTGGCAGCCTTTTTCACGAAGTAACCAGCTTTCAAGACATTCCACGCCACCAGCACGACGGATCACTGCCTCATTGCGGAACACGGCCCGAACGTCAGGATCATCCGCCAGCGGTTGTGATGCCGCCGGAACAGCACCACTGGCGAAAGATGAATAACGTTCCGGCTCAGGCTCCAGCAGGACACGCCCCTGCATAAACAGGGGCATCAGCTCTGAACCTGGTCTGAACAATACGATCCCCATACGCGGGGCAATTTCAGGGGTCAGTAGTGCTCTCACGGTCACCTCAATGAACGGTATCGAGCAGCTTTAACAGCTCAGGGAATCGGGATTCGAAGAAATGCGGCTGCGTCTCGCGCGGATTTGCAGGACTGGTGATGTTCTTGCCGAACATGCAGCCTTTCGCCGTCAGCGACCAGAATTTTTTGATGTTGTTAATCGCGGTACGGCTGTATCGTTCGCGTTGTTCAACGATCCCCAGCTTCGCCATCTGGTGATATGCCTGATTAGCTGTCAGGCAGATACCATACTGCTTCAGCAGTGCACTCAGTGACAGCGTGGGGCGGCTTGAGCCATCAGGCGCGTCAGCAGGAGCATCAATGGCATAGCGCGGTGCCAGATTCGGTAAGCCAACAGCCTCCTGGAGTTTCTGACAGGCACCAAGCACTGAAGAGTTAGACAGGTTTAACTCCCGGCGCATAAAGTCCAGCAGGATCACGCCAGCCTGCATCTTGTCAGCAGCCTGCCCGGATAATTTTTCCGGTGTGCTATTTTCCGGTGTGCTGGTTACCATATCGAAAGTACGGATCACCTTCAGATGGAATGACGGGCTGATCCACATTGCATAGGCATACACCAGTTCTTTGCAGACATACGTCCCCTGGTTATTTCCGCCACGAATAACGTTAACTGGCGCTATATTGACCGAGTTGCAAATCTGCAACTCGCTTATTAAACGTTCGGTTTGCTCATTGCGGAGCCAGAATGCAGGCTTATGTTTATCCAGAGAACCGGCAGCCCTGTGCAGATCGTTCAGGCTGTAACGCCCATAAGCATCACGACGAACTTCAATACCATCAATAACCATCAGATTATTCATACTTCGTTTCTCCTCTTAATCAGGCGGCTGCACCCGCCGGTTTCTCGTACTTACTGATAGTGATCTCGACCTTCCCTTCCGGGATAACCGGTCCCCACTCCACCAGCATTCTTTTCACCTGACTGTCGTCTTCCCACACACCCGCGTGGGTCAGGGCGTCAAACAGCGCCTTGTTATAGTTGTCCAGATCGCGGATCCGGTTATCCGGAGGAAACAACACGATCTCCACTGAAGCAGGTGCCGACGTTGGTTTTGGCAGACGACGTAACTGCTCAACTATTGCTGCACACGCCGCGCTCTGGAATTTGCGCCCCGCCGCGCTTATCAGGCTCTTACCTGCAAACGCCCCTTTGTTGGGGTGTCGCCAGTACGTGTTCACGCTGGGCGGGAAAGGCAGGATCAGCTTCATACTTTCAGGCCCCTCTCATGTAACCAGTGGGCTGCACGCAGTCTGGCGTTTTCCTCACCGGCAAGCAGTGCGCGGATAATCCCGGCTGCCTCGCTGTCGTCGTCCTTCACTGTGGTATGAAGCGTGATACCCCGGGCCACGCCACGCTTTATCGTGATGACGCCTTTTTTCTCCAGTGCGCGAAGATGCTCCACCGCTGCATTCACCGAACGGTATCCCAGCATGGTTGCCACCTCCTGATTGGTTGGCGGAAAGCCACGTTCTTTCTGATAAGAAATCAGCATATCCAGCACCTGCTGCTGGCATTGAGTTAACGTCGTCATGCCGCCATATCCCTGACCAGTTTTTCCGCCTGCTGGCTAACCTGCGCCAGAAACGCCTCACCACATGCCTCAAGTTCATCGCGCCCGATGTAGCTGATTGCCGGTCCCTTCCAGGTCTTGTCGAAAACAGCAATAGCACCAGCGAAGAACGCTCCTGTCGGCACCTGCTTCTCATCCTTCGGGATAAACCAGGCAGGCAGTTCAAAACCAATACGCCCGCGAATAAAAGCAATATGGTCTGCATCTTCCGGCCACCAAACTTCGCTGGTGGCAGCTTTGATCAGGAAAACATAGCGCCCGCCTTTATCACGCATAGCACTGGCATGTTTCATGATGTAACGCATGCCGGTGATGTATTGCCCCTCATGCTGACTGGCGCGGCTGTATGGGGGATTACCAAAGGCAGCACCTTTAAGCTCCGCAAGACGTTCTGACCAGTCATGCGCCAGCGCGTTGTCTTCCGCCGTGTAATACGCGGCACATTTGGCGTTATCACCGTCAGTGAACAGATCCAGAACAAACGGACCAAACAGGGTGTTAATTCCCCAGAAAATGTTATCCGGCGTGCGCCACTGATCGCCCACTTCCTTCAGTTCATGGGCTGGTTTGTTCCGCAGTTTCACCAGCGCCTGACAATATTTATTACTCATTAAGCCCCCACGTAATTCCCTGACAGATACCACTCTTCACCCGATGCAGCGCGCTTGCTGCTTTTCCGTAAGCACCGCTCACGACGCGCCAGAAAATTGTTTCGTTCTGGCTGGGAGTGGCTTTCACGGAATGCCGCCATCCACACGGTTGCAGCACGACGGTATAAGCCCCTTGACTCCAGTTCTTCAGCCTGGCGGGTCAGGCACAAAATCACCCGGTGATCGTTAGTGCCGACATAGAAATTGCGCACAGGTCTGGTTTCACGAACTGGTTGTGGTTCCGGCTCCTGCGCTCTCTCAGTCAGGCGCGGGAAATGTCTGCGTGTATCCCCTTCACAACGGTGAGCCACACGCCCACTCTGACGTAACTTGCTTGCTGACTGCAGAACGCGCTGCCGTGAGTAACCTGCAAAAGCATCCGCAATGTCTCCGGAAGTACACCCCGGATGGGCTTCAATGAATTTCTGAACGTCATTTAACAGACTCATGATCACCCCCTGAATCCTGCCGGGATCTGGCTGTAGTCCACATTGTCGTAACTGGATTTGAAGTACGGGTCTTCGCGTTTTTCGGTGTACGTGCTTACGGACGGCGATAAGCGCAGGGAAAGCTCATCCCATTTTTCCCGCAGCTTCGACGGGCTGAGCACGTTACGGCACCAGAACGGATCGCGGCTGACGCGGCTGTACATCTCGCAGATTTGTTTGTGAGTACGACCATCCTGCACACACATCAGGCGAATTTCGTTTGCCCAGGCTGTCCAGTTCGGTTCTTTGGGACGAACCACCTCGCCGTCACATTCGGCGGCCTGCTCGTACAGGGCGATGATTTTTTTCCAGAGCCACTGTGCGCAGGTCAAATCATCCTGCGTTCCCCACTGGCGCTTTTTAGGGCTGAATACAACCGCATCAGGATGGCGAGTTAAAAAATCCTGTTCATCCGTCTGCGTGTCCGGTTGCGAAGCGTCCGGACGAGAAGGTTTTTTATCTGACGGATCATGTTTTGATTTTACTGACGGATCCCCGCCAGATTCTGACGGGTGAAAACCCGCTTTTTTGCCAGATTTCGACGCATCAAATTTTGACGGGTCAGATTTTGATGCGTCAGATTTTGACGGGTCAGAATCTGACAGTTGAGAAAATGCCGCTGCCTGAAGCTTCGCAACGTTAAGCTGATAAACATTCGACGCATTGCGGTTACCCTGGCGACGCGCCTTACGCGTTAACCAGCCTTCTGCTTCCAGCCGTGCGATAGCCGTCCTGACGGTACTCATCCCCGCGCCAATCTGACGGGCAATGGTTTCAATTGATGGCCAGCACACACCTTCGTCATTACTGAAATCAGCCAGGCGGGCCATAATTGCCACGCTGGATAATTTCATGCCTGACGCTGCGCAACCATCCCATACATAGCCGGTTAATTTAGTGCTCATGACCGACCTCTATTTCCCTGAATTTACGACGAAACTGTTCGAGCGGGCTGAAGCACTCATGCTCATAGCCTTCACGGAGGTAGATAACCCGTTGTGTTTCCGGCTCCCAACGAATGACTCTGACGGGCACTCCGTAGTGATCTTTGAACCAGCGGTTAACTTGTCGCAAAGGACTGTCTCCTTCTGCCGGTTGAAATCACCCACAGCCCACTCTGCAAAGCTGTGGGTTACAATTTCCCTGTCACCTGGTACATTCACTGCATAGCAATACTCCACCTTCTCTTTTCCACCCGGTACAGGAAGCGCAATCAGTTGCGAGCGACGGTAGTGTGTTGTTAAACTGTTCATGCGTTAGTTTCTCCACAGTCACGACACGCCACGGCGCCCGGAGCTGCACACTCGCGGGCGTCATTACTTTCTGAAATGCAAAAGATTTTGTAGACCAGTGCTGCATGCTCCTGCAGCTTCGAAATTGAGAGATACAGCTCGTCGTTAATTGCTGTCTTCTCATGCGGTTCCACTACACCGTCTTCGATTGCTGAACGAATCTGTTTTGAATAACTGCCGATCTGTTCAATGACTTCCAGCAGACGCTGGTTAATATCGGCGTTGTCCACATCCTCGACGTCAGGAAGAGACACAAAGACGCCATTTGCAGACTGCGCCACAGCGTCAGCAATGAAGTGAGTTCCACCAGCACGTTGCAAAATCATTGCCCATCCCAGCGGGAAAATCTGATCGCCATCGGCACGAAGGCGGTTAAATAATGCGTTCTCTGTTACATCCAGCCAGTCAGCCGCTTCAGCGTAACCACCCGGCAACGCCGCGATAGTTTTTCTGACAGCTTTCACGTACCACTCAGGCTGTTTTTCTATTTTCCAGTGATGCTTACCCACGATTAGCCTCATCGTTCTGTGGTTAAAAATTGAAAGTGTTCTGCTAATCTTTCGGATAGATATCCGGTCTTAAGTCAGATTTCGTAATTGCACCTGACGTGCATTGCTCAAGTTTTTTAGCCAGCACAAAACTGGCTTTTTTATAGCCATTGAAAACCAGCCGTAAGTAGCCAGGTGTTGAGCCAACTTTTCCGGCCAACTCGCCCTGCTGTTCTTTGGTTAAAGAGTCCCAATACGCTTTCATACAATATGTACCTCCGGTGTACATATTACATGATTGAAATGAACCTTCAAGATACTTGTACCTTAACGGTACAAGGGTTTTAATTTCGTTATGAAAACAATCCATGACATCCGGCGGTCTAACGCCAGAAAACTGAGAGATGGTGTTGGCGGGAATTCTTCCTTTGCCACTATGATTGATCGCGAGCCAACCCAGACCAGCAGGTTTATGGGAGATGGTGCTACTAAAAATATCGGTGACAGCATGGCACGACACATCGAAAAATGTTTCGACCTGCCTGTCGGATGGCTCGATCAAGAACACCAGACAACGAACATCACAAAAAAACCTGATGTTTCAATCACTAATAAACAAATCACATTAGTCCCTGTCATATCATGGGTACAGGCCGGAGCATGGAAAGAAGTTGGATATTCTGAGGTTGATTTGAGCACAGCAGAAACGTATCCCTGCCCTGTACCCTGTGGGGAAATGACTTATATCTTGCGGGTGATAGGTGATTCAATGATTGATGAGTACCGCCCGGGAGACATGATTTTTGTCGATCCTGAAGTACCTGCCTGCCACGGTGACGACGTTATTGCATTGATGCACGATACAGGTGAAACCACCTTCAAAAGGTTGATAGAAGATGGGACACAGCGTTATCTCAAAGCGTTAAACCCAAACTGGCCTGAGCCTTACATTAAGATCAACGGTAATTGCTCTATAATTGGAACTGTGATTTTCTCAGGAAAACCAAGAAGATACAAAATCAAAGCCTAATCAATGTTTATGAACCTGCTTCGGCAGGTTTTTTTATACTTGACAATGTACCTTTGAGATACATAATGTACCCAAGAGAAACAACAAACAGGCAGGACGCCCACGAAGTATCCGCCTGGGGCATATGAAGTCCAGGATGATTCGTTAGCAACAAAAAAGCGCCCTACAGGACGCTTAGCTCTTTAACAATCTGGTCCCCATCAACAAGTAACTGATAACTTGAGGAGATGTGAAATGCACAAAACAGAACCCAAAATCGTCGCGCCTGGCTACACAGATGAGGAAATTTATGAGTGGATGACAAAGAAGCTGGCAGCTATAAACCAGCTTCGTGAAGTGCTGTCTTATCGACAGGAAACAATAGACTCCTTAAAAAAACTGGATCAGGAAATCACGGTTTTATCACAGGATGTTACTTTAGATATTGTGCAGACAAATTAGGATCCCATTCATTTTCGTCAAAATCATCAAAGTGATGAATTTGTGATCTCCAGTCTCGATAATCTAAAAATTTCTGGGCGGTTACGCTTATTTTATCAAGTGTGAGTTCATCCTGAATTGAAAGAAGAAGTTCATCAAATTTCATCTCATTAATCTGTTTTGGCATCCAGTGATGCTTCATCAGAATAAGGTGAACCAGAGCCTTTTTCCCATTCAACTGATTATAGGGAGTGCCGAATTTCTTCCGGTGCTCATGTAAGACAAGGTCCAAAAGAGTAAGTAATGTTGCCCTTGATTCAACTTTGCTTATTTCGACTGATGACACTACCCCACTGATTTCAATGCCCCGATACTTTCCAACATTTTCACAGTGGGATTTGTACAGCGTATAGATATTACCGGACATTTCTTTTCCTTTTGCGTTGTTGGGGATAACCAGATTAACCGAATCCTTGTTGTTGGGGAATAACCAGGTCCACCTCGCCTGATGTGGCTAAAAGCAGGCACATAACAGCTAAGTATTTTCAACCAGAGAGAATCCTTAGCGTTGTGGTGAATGCGGCTCAGCGCACGCGGGTTAAGGTTGAGGCTGACAGTCGACCTTCTGTGGATACCCACCCGCCTGGTGTGCAACCTTCGCCAGGCACCGGGAGGCACCCGGCACCACAACTTTATGCTGTGTGTAGTCTTGGCGGTACCAGCTTGTACCCTTGCTTCCGGCTGGTACCGTCCTTTTTACAAAACAGAGAAGAGCATCACCGGACGACGGGCTCATAACCCAATCCATCCGGGCGGCAGTCACCGCAGGTGTTCTTCTCTGTTTTGTGGAGAAACTAACCGACCTTGCAGGGTCGATATGATGAGGAGCAGCAAAATGGCTAGCGAACGCAGTACTGATGTGCAGGCATTTATCGGGGAGCTGGACGGCGGCGTATTTGAAACCAAAATCGGCGCAGTTCTCAGTGAAGTCGCTTCCGGTGTGATGAACACGAAAACCAAAGGTAAGGTCTCGCTCAACCTGGAAATCGAACCGTTTGATGAGAACCGAGTGAAAATCAAACACAAACTCTCATATGTTCGCCCGACTAACCGCGGGAAAATTTCCGAAGAAGACACCACCGAAACGCCGATGTATGTCAATCGCGGTGGTCGCCTGACTATTCTGCAGGAAGACCAGGGACAGTTACTGACTCTTGCCGGTGAACCTGACGGAAAACTCCGCGCAGCAGGTCGTTAATATCGTTTTTAATTAACTGATTATTTATCTCATCACTGAATATCTTTATATAGTGAGGACTTATTATGTCTCAGAACTTAGACGCAACCGCAATTAATCAAATCCATGCCCTTATTTCTGCTCAGGGTGTTAATGAAATTATCAGTAAGATTGGTGCCGATGCTGTGGCATTGCCTGAGAATTTCCGCATTCATGATCTGGAAAAATTTAATTTAAATCGCTTCCGTTTCCGTGGTGCGCTTTCCACTGCCAGCATCGATGACTTTACCCGTTATTCTAAAGATCTTGCAGATGAAGGCACCCGCTGCTTTATCGATGCTGATAATATGCGTGCCGTCAGTGTGCTTAACCTGGGTACTATTGATGAACCAGGTCACGCAGATAACACCGCCACACTCAAACTGAAAAAGACAGCACCGTTCTCTGCTCTGTTGTCTGTTAACGGCGAGCGTAACTCCCAGAAGTCACTGGCAGAATGGATTGAAGACTGGGCCGACTATCTTGTGGGCTTTGATACTAATGGTGACACCATTCAGGCAACAAAAGCGGCTGCGGCTGTCCGTAAAATCACGATTGAAGCAAACCAGACCGCTGATTTTGAAGATAATGACTTCAGCGGCAAACGCTCCCTGATGGAGTCTGTCGAAGCGAAGACCAAAGACATTATGCCAGTGGCATTTGAATTTAAATGCGTTCCGTTTGAAGGTCTGAAAGAACGTCCGTTTAAATTACGCCTCAGTATTATCACTGGCGATCGTCCTGTACTGGTTCTGCGCATTATTCAGCTGGAGGCGGTGCAGGAAGAAATGGCTAACGAATTTCGTGATCTGCTTGTTGAGAAATTCAAGGACAGCAAAGTAGAAACCTTTATTGGTACTTTCATCGCCTGATTTCATTACTGCAAATGCCCCTGCGGGGGCATTTATGGAAACGTAATTTACTCAATAATCGCCGGATGGTGAGGGATTCTTTTTACCAGAATTCAGCGCGGTGCAGCGCATATACGTGGAGAACAAAATGTCATTTATTAAAACTTTTTCCGGGAAGCATTTTTATTATGACAGGATAAATAAAGACGACATCGATATTAACGATATCGCGGTTTCCCTTTCAAATATCTGTCGCTTTGCCGGTCATCTTTCGCACTTCTACAGCGTCGCCCAACATGCGGTTCTTTGCAGCCAGCTGGTGCCGCAGGAATTTGCTTTTGAAGCGTTAATGCATGATGCAACAGAAGCGTATTGCCAGGACATTCCCGCACCACTGAAACGCCTTCTTCCTGACTATAAACAAATGGAAGAAAAAATAGACGCCGTAATCCGTGAGAAATACGGGTTACCCCCAGTTATGAGTACGCCCGTGAAATATGCCGATCTCATCATGCTGGCAACCGAACGCCGCGATCTCGGGCTTGATGATGGCTCTTTCTGGCCTGTACTGGAAGGTATCCCGGCAACAGAGATGTTCAACGTGATTCCACTGGCACCGGGCCATGCCTACGGGATGTTTATGGAACGCTTTAACGAGTTATCGGAGTTACGCAAATGCGCATGAATGTTTTCGAAATGGAAGGGTTTCTTCGTGGGAGATGTGTACCGCGAGATCTGAAAGTAAATGAAACAGATGCTGAATACCTAGTGCGTAAATTCGATGCGCTTGAAGCTAAATGTGCAGCACAGGAAAACAAAGTAATACCAGTGTCAACTGAACTGCCACCAGCAAATGAAAGTGTTTTGTTATTCGATGCTAACGGAGAAGGCTGGCTAATTGGCTGGCGTTCTCTCTGGTACACCTGGGGACAAAAAGAAACCGGAGAATGGCAGTGGACATTTCAGGTCGGGGACCTTGAAAACGTCAATATCACTCACTGGGCAGTAATGCCAAAAGCACCGGAGGCTGGAGCATAATGACCACTTTTACCGACAAAGAACTGATTAAAGAAATTAAAGAGCGTATCAGCAGCCTTGACGTGCGAGACGATATTGAGCGCCGTGCTTATGAAATCGCACTCCTATCTCTGGAAGTAGAACCAGATGAACGCGAAGCTTATGAATTATTCATGGAAAAGCGTTTCGGTGACTTAGTAGATCGTCGGAGAGCAAAAAACGGCGATAACGAATACATGGCATGGGATATGACTCTCGGTTGGATCGTCTGGCAGCAACGAGCTGGTATCCATTTTTCAACAATGTCACAGCAAGAGGTGAAATAATGGAGCCATACAGCCTCACACTCGATGAGGCCTGTCATTTTCTCAAGATATCCAGACCGACTGCCATTAACTGGATACGCACAGGGCGTCTTCAGGCAACACGCAAAGATCCCACTAAGAATAAATCTCCTTACCTCACAACACGACAAGCCTGCATTGCGGCTCTTCAGTCTCCGCTGCATACTGTCCAGGTGAGCGCGGGTGATGGCATAACAGAGGAAAGAAAATGTCACTCTTCCGCAGAGGTGAAATATGGTACGCCAGTTTCACATTGCCGAACGGTAAAAGATTTAAACAGTCTCTTGGAACAAAGGACAAAAGGCAGGCGACAGAACTCCATGACAAGCTAAAGGCTGAAGCATGGCGGGTCAGCAAACTTGGTGAAATACCTGATATAACGTTCGAGGAAGCGTGTGTCAGGTGGCTTGAAGAGAAAGCACATAAAAAATCACTGGACGATGACAAAAGCCGGATCGGATTCTGGCTTCAACATTTCGCAGGAATGCAACTAAGAGACATTACTGAATCAAAAATTTATTCAGCAATGCAGAAAATGACGAACCGGCGTCATGAGGAAAACTGGAAACTCAGGGCAGAAGCATGCAGAAAAAAAGGGAAACCTGTTCCAGAATACACGCCAAAACCAGCGTCCGTTGCAACGAAGGCTACGCATCTTTCATTTATAAAGGCCCTACTAAGAGCCGCAGAGCGTGAATGGAAAATGCTGGATAAGGCACCAATTATTAAAGTGCCCCAACCAAAGAATAAACGGATCCGCTGGCTGGAGCCCCATGAAGCACAAAGGCTGATTGATGAATGTCCGGAGCCATTAAAGTCTGTTGTTGAATTTGCACTGGCAACAGGCCTAAGACGCTCGAACATCATCAACCTTGAATGGCAACAAATAGATATGCAGCGCCGGGTGGCATGGATAAACCCGGAAGAGAGTAAATCAAACCGCGCAATTGGCGTTGCGCTGAATGATACTGCATGTCGCGTATTGAAAAAACAAATCGGGAATCATCACCGTTGGGTATTTGTGTACAAGGAAAGCTGTACCAAACCAGACGGAACGAAAGCGCCAACAGTCAGGAAGATGCGGTATGACGCAAACACAGCCTGGAAAGCGGCGCTGAGACGGGCTGGTATTGATGATTTCAGATTTCACGACTTGAGACACACCTGGGCAAGTTGGCTGGTTCAAGCCGGAGTCCCGTTGTCAGTGTTACAGGAAATGGGAGGCTGGGAGTCTATCGAAATGGTTCGTCGATATGCTCACCTTGCACCTAATCACCTTACCGAACACGCACGGCAAATAGACTCGATCCTGAACCCATCGGTCCCAAATTTGTCCCAGTCAAAAAATAAGGAAGGTACTAATGATGTGTAACTTATTGATTTTAATGGTGCCGATAATAGGAGTCGAACCTACGACCTTCGCATTACGAATGCGCTGCTCTACCAACTGAGCTATATCGGCCCTGAAAGGACATGTTCACGAACGTGAATCACGGTGGACAAGGTTAAAACTAACCGGGCGATGCGTCAATGGCCTTGTGAATCAAATGGCTACTTTTGCATCACCCGGTTTTATTTACGCACGAATGGTGTAATCACCAATGCCGATCCACTTGTAAGTGGTCAGTGCTTCCAGCCCCATTGGGCCACGCGCGTGGAGTTTTTGTGTGCTTACCGCCACTTCCGCACCCAGACCAAACTGGCCGCCGTCGGTAAAACGCGTAGAGGCGTTAACGTAAACAGCGGACGAATCCACTTCGTTAACAAAACGCTGGGCGTTGCGCATATCGCGGGTCAGGATCGCATCGGAGTGTTGTGTGCCGTGTTCACGAATATGGGCGATGGCATCGTCAAGATCGCTGACGATTTTAACGTTCAAATCTAATGACAGAAATTCATCGTCATACTCTTCGGCTTTAACCGCCACCACCTTCGCAGGGCCTGTCTGCAACTGCGCCAGCGCAGCTGCATCTGCGTGTAATGTCACGCCGCTTTCCGCCATTTGTTTGCTTAATGCGGGCAGGAAGCTATCGGCGATGTTTTTATTCACCAGCAACGTTTCTACCGTATTACATGTGCTCGGTCGCTGAGTTTTCGCGTTGACGATCACTTTTAATGCTTCAGCGATCTCTGCGCTTTCATCAACGTAAATATGGCATACGCCTATACCACCTGTGATCACCGGGATTGTCGACTGTTCGCGGCACAGTTTATGCAAACCAGCCCCGCCGCGCGGGATCAGCATGTCGATGTATTTATCCATACGCAGCATTTCACTGACCAGCGCACGGTCAGGATTATCAATCGCCTGCACGGCACCCGCCGGTAAGCCACAGGATTTCAGGGCGTCCTGAATCACCGCCACCGTTGCCGCGTTAGTGCGACAGGTTTCTTTGCCACCACGCAGGATCACCGCATTACCGGTTTTCAGGCACAGCGAAGCGACATCAACCGTCACGTTCGGGCGCGCTTCATAAATCACGCCAATCACCCCCAGCGGCACGCGACGACGCTCAAGACGCAGGCCGCTGTCCAGTACGCTGCCATCGATTACCTGCCCCACCGGATCGGCGAGGTTACACACCTGGCGCACATCATCGGCAATGCCTTTCAGCCGTGCGGGCGTCAGTGCCAGACGGTCAAGCATCGCTTCGCCAAGGCCATTGGCACGCGCGTCAGCAACATCCTGGGCGTTAGCGTTGAGGATGATTTCGCTTTGTGCTTCCAGTTCATCGGCGATTTTTTCCAGCACGCGATTTTTTTCGCGGCTGGAGAGTTGCGCTAATTTATACGAGGCTTGCTTCGCGGCAATGCCCATTTGTTCCAGCATCAGCCTGCTCCTTAACGGGTAATCATGTCATCACGGTGAACGGCAACCGGGCCGTATTCATATCCCAGTATTGCATCAATTTCTTGCGAGTGGTGCCCGGCAATACGGCGTAATGCATCGCTGTTGTAACGACTGACGCCGTGGGCGATATCGCGACCTTCGAGGTTGCAAATGCGGATGACTTCACCACGCGAGAAATTGCCAGTCACGCTTTTAATGCCTTTCGGCAACAGGGAGCTGCCGCGTTCAAGAATGGCGGCAGTTGCCCCTTCATCTACCGTGATTTCACCCGCCGGCGGCGCACCGAAAATCCAGCGTTTACGGTTTTCAAGCGGAGTCGCCTGGGCATGGAACAGCGTACCGACGGAAATGCCTTCCATCACATCACCAATAACGCCCGGCTTGCTGCCCGCGGCAATAATGGTGTCGATACCCGCACGGCAAGCCACGTCAGCGGCCTGCAATTTGGTACTCATGCCGCCAGTTCCGAGGCCTGAAACGCTGTCACCGGCAATCGCGCGCAGTGCGTCATCAATGCCGTAAACATCTTTAATCAGTTCTGCCTGCGGATTGCTGCGCGGGTCAGCGGTATACAAACCTTTTTGATCGGTCAGCAGCAACAGTTTATCGGCACCCGCCAGAATCGCCGCCAGCGCAGAAAGGTTATCGTTATCGCCGACTTTAATCTCTGCCGTAGCGACAGCATCGTTCTCATTGATTACCGGAACGATATTGTTATCGAGCAACGCACGCAGGGTGTCGCGGGCGTTCAGGAAGCGTTCACGGTCTTCCATATCAGCACGGGTCAGCAGCATTTGCCCGACGTGAATGCCATAAATCGAAAACAGCTGTTCCCACAGTTGAATCAGTCGACTCTGCCCTACCGCTGCCAGCAGTTGTTTCGAGGCGATAGTCGCTGGCAGTTCCGGGTAACCCAGGTGCTCACGTCCGGCGGCGATCGCGCCCGACGTCACAATAACAATCCGATGCCCGGCGGCATGTAACTGCGCGCACTGGCGAACAAGTTCAACGATATGGGCACGGTTCAGACGGCGCGATCCGCCTGTTAGCACACTGGTGCCGAGTTTTACCACCAGCGTCTGGCTGTCACTCATGATTCTCTGCCATTCAATTTTAGGAAAAATGATATCAAACGAACGTTTTAGCAGGACTGTCGTCGGTTGCCAACCATCTGCGAGCAAAGCATGGCGTTTTGTTGCGCGGGATCAGCAAGCCTAGCGGCAGTTGTTTACGCTTTTATTACAGATTTAATAAATTACCACATTTTAAGAATATTATTAATCTGTAATATATCTTTAACAATCTCAGGTTAAAAACTTTCCTGTTTTCAACGGGACTCTCCCGCTGAATATTCGCGCGTTAATTAAAATCAGGAATGAAAATGAAAAAGAGCACTCTGGCATTAGTGGTGATGGGCATTGTGGCATCTGCATCCGTACAGGCCGCAGAAATATATAACAAAGACGGTAATAAACTGGATGTCTATGGCAAAGTTAAAGCCATGCATTATATGAGTGATAACGACAGTAAAGATGGCGACCAGAGTTATATCCGTTTTGGTTTTAAAGGTGAAACACAAATTAACGATCAACTGACTGGTTATGGCCGTTGGGAAGCAGAGTTTGCCGGAAATAAAGCGGAGAGTGATACTGCACAGCAAAAAACGCGTCTCGCTTTTGCCGGGTTGAAATATAAAGATTTGGGTTCTTTCGATTATGGTCGTAACCTGGGCGCGTTGTATGACGTGGAAGCCTGGACCGATATGTTCCCGGAATTTGGTGGCGACTCCTCGGCGCAGACCGACAACTTTATGACCAAACGCGCCAGCGGTCTGGCGACGTATCGGAACACCGACTTCTTCGGCGTTATCGATGGTCTGAACTTAACCCTGCAATATCAAGGGAAAAACGAAAACCGCGATGTTAAAAAGCAAAACGGCGATGGCTTCGGCACGTCATTGACATATGACTTTGGCGGCAGCGATTTCGCCATTAGTGGGGCCTATACCAACTCCGATCGCACCAACGAGCAGAACCTGCAAAGCCGTGGCACAGGCAAGCGTGCAGAAGCATGGGCAACAGGTATGAAATACGATGCCAATAATATTTATCTGGCAACTTTTTATTCTGAAACACGCAAAATGACGCCAATATCTGGCGGCTTTGCCAATAAAACTCAGAACTTTGAAGCGGTCGCACAATATCAATTCGACTTTGGTCTGCGTCCATCGCTGGGTTATGTCTTATCGAAAGGGAAAGATATTGAGGGCATCGGTGATGAAGATCTGGTCAATTATATCGACGTCGGTGCTACGTATTATTTCAACAAAAATATGTCAGCGTTTGTTGATTATAAAATCAACCAACTGGATAGCGATAACAAATTGAATATTAATAATGATGATATTGTCGCGGTTGGCATGACCTATCAGTTTTAATAGATATTGCCGGATGTGATGCATCCGGCACATTTCACTCACGCCGTTAACTTCACCGGCTCGTCACGAAAATCATCCGCCGGTTCCAGCTTCAGATTCAGCGTCGTCAGCAGTTCACGCAGCTTCTCGTGAAACTCACGCAGGGTGTGCTCCAGTCGTTCAACCACTTCAGTATCTTTTACCGGAACACTCTTCCAGTCGCCTGCTTTATCGAACAGACCAAACTGGTAGCTGTAGGTAAAACGGGATTCCTGCGCTTCCAGCTCCATCCACCAGCCCCAGAACTCACGCACTTCCGGTGCCGGTTTCACGTTGACGCATACAGCCAGACAATCGAAAAAGAATCGATTATCTTCGCACTTACCTTCACGAATATACGGGCCTAGTGCGGTAAATTTTTTGATCAATCTGCTCTTCGGGTGTCCACTCGGTAACGTCATTGCAATCTCCTGTTGTGATGCAACTGTTTTACCAAATTGGTAAAATTTAGCAAATTTTTAACACAAACGTTTTTCGATCCAGTCGGTGATTTCCTGAAGACCTTTGTCAAAATTCCGATACACCGGGTTAAATGGGATCTCTAATAATTTACCGTCAGCAGATGATGAGGTGATTAAGCGTGAGTCCTCTTCCGGGCTGAACGGATCGTTCTTCCAGTAGCCTGATAACATTGGCGTTGGGCAGCGACGTCCCAGCAATCCTTGCACTTTTAATGAATAGCGATTCAACTCCACGCGCAACGCTTCGTCGGAAGCATCATGCATCCCCAAACGACTCGCCAGAACGTCAAGATACATTTCCGGCACCTGTTGCTGGCACTTAAAATCACTCAACAGGGTATGAACTACCGGACCAAGACAGGCAACCGCTTTCAGACGCGGCGATTCAAGGTATGCCAGACGCACGGCAACGTTAGCGCCGAAACGGAAACCAAAGGCCGCGACGCGAGTGTGATCCACCCACGGTACGTTAGGCAGCGCCTTTAAGACGTGCTGATGCAACAGGCTGGAGTCCTGGGTGAGCTTCCATTTTGAAGAAAAGCCCACCGACGGCATATCAATAGTCAGCATCGCAATGCCGCGCGGCGCAAAATAACGTTCATACAGGCTGTAATAGTCCGTCTGCATCGCATCCAGACCACCACACATTAATACTGTCGGGAACGGGCCATCGCCTTTCGGCATATGCAAAAAGCCGGTGATGGGCGCACCGCCGGGTACGGTAAACTCCATCTGCCGCATCGTGCCCGGCAGACGCTGGGCGGCCTCTTCATAGGCGCGGTTTGATAAAGCCTGCGCTTGCTCGGCCAGGTCATCTCCTTTCAGATGAGGATAGGCGGCAATGTTGTACAACGTAGCCGCATGCAGCCAGTGTCGACCACTGAGTTGCGGATCTTCTTCCGCACAGGCTTTTTGTTGCCACACCATCGCCTGGGTGGCCCACTCATAAATCCAGTTGCCACCACGGTAGCCAATCACAGTATCGTATAAATCATCGTCGGTACGTTCAGCATCGCTCATCACAATACGTGCCTGGACGTCTAGGATTTCACGTGGGTCAATACCGCGCCAGATCCACATCAGACGGTTAATCATGCGATACCAGTGAGGGATGGTTTTACCATCAAGAGCCGACTGCACAGGCGGTTGTGCGCCGTGATTAAAGCGGCGGACTAGCGTCGAGGTTTCAGGATGTTTAAAGCGGGGTTTGAACAGGGTTTCGCTCAGGTTTGCCTGTGTCATGGATGCAGCCTCCAGAATACTTACTGGAAACTATTGTAACCCGCCTGAAGTTAAAAAGAACAACGCCCGGCAGTGCCAGGCGTTGAAAAGATTAGCGACCGGAGATTGGCGGGACGAATACGACGCCCATATCCCACGGCTGTTCGATCCAGGTATCTTGCGGGATATCAACAACATAATCATCAACCAGCGGACGACCAGCCGGTTTTGCAAAGATGGTGACAAAGTGCGCTTTTGGATACATTTCACGAATCGCAACCGCAGTACCACCGGTATCCACCAGGTCATCAATAACGATGAAGCCTTCGCCATCGCCTTCTGCGCGTTTCAGCACTTTAAGCTCGCGCTGGTTGTCGTGATCGTAGCTGGAAATACAAACGGTATCGACATGACGAATACCCAGTTCACGCGCCAGTAACGCACCCGGTACCAGACCGCCACGGCTTACGGCAATAATGCCTTTCCATTGTTCAGAAGGCATCAGTCGGCTTGCGAGTTTACGTGCATGGATCTGCAACATGTCCCAGGTGACGATGTATTTTTCGCTCATGTGAAGTGTCCCAGCCTGTTTATCTACGGCTTAAAAAGTGTTCGAGGGGAAAATAGGTTGCGCGAGATTATAGAGATCTGGCGCACTAAAAACCAGTATTTCACATGAGTCCGCGTCTTTTTACGCACTGCCTCTCCCTGACGCGGGATAAAGTGGTATTCTCAAACATATCTCGCAAGCCTGTCTTGTGTTGACAAAATTTTCTGCTAACCCTGTGACCTGCAATACTGTTTTGCGGGTGATCGACAAGGAGACTTAACGTGTCTGAACTGTCTCAATTATCTCCACAGCCGCTGTGGGATATTTTTGCCAAAATCTGTTCTATTCCTCACCCGTCCTATCATGAAGAGCAACTCGCTGAATACATTGTTGGTTGGGCAAAAGAGAAAGGTTTCCATGTCGAACGCGATCAGGTAGGTAATATCCTGATTCGTAAACCTGCTACCGCAGGTATGGAAAATCGTAAACCGGTCGTCTTACAGGCCCACCTCGATATGGTGCCGCAGAAAAATAACGACACCGTGCATGACTTCACGAAAGATCCTATCCAGCCTTATATTGATGGCGAATGGGTTAAAGCGCGCGGCACCACGCTGGGTGCAGATAACGGCATTGGTATGGCGTCTGCGCTGGCGGTTCTGGCTGACGAAAACGTGGTTCACGGCCCGCTGGAAGTGCTGCTGACCATGACCGAAGAAGCCGGTATGGACGGTGCGTTCGGCTTACAGAGCAACTGGTTGCAGGCTGATATTCTGATTAACACCGACTCCGAAGAAGAAGGTGAAATCTACATGGGTTGTGCGGGGGGTATCGACTTCACCTCCAACCTGCATTTAGATCGTGAAGCGGTTCCAGCTGGTTTTGAAACCTTCAAGTTAACCTTAAAAGGTCTGAAAGGGGGTCACTCCGGCGGGGAAATCCACGTTGGCCTGGGTAATGCCAACAAACTGCTGGTGCGCTTCCTGGCGGGTCATGCAGAAGAACTGGATCTGCGCCTTATCGATTTCAACGGCGGCACACTGCGTAACGCCATCCCGCGTGAAGCCTTTACGACCATTGCTGTCGCAGCTGATAAAGTCGACGTCCTGAAATCTCTGGTGAATACCTATCAGGAGATCCTGAAAAACGAGCTGGCAGAGAAAGAGAAAAATCTGGCCTTGTTGCTGGACTCTGTAGCGAACGATAAAGCTGCCCTGATTGCGAAATCTCGCGATACCTTTATTCGTCTGCTGAACGCCACCCCGAACGGTGTGATCCGCAACTCAGACGTGGCAAAAGGTGTGGTCGAAACCTCCCTGAACGTCGGTGTGGTGACCATGACTGATAATAACGTAGAAATTCACTGTCTGATCCGTTCACTGATCGACAGCGGTAAAGACTACGTGGTGAGCATGCTGGATTCGCTGGGTAAACTGGCTGGCGCGAAAACCGAAGCGAAAGGCGCATATCCTGGCTGGCAGCCGGACGCTAATTCTCCGGTGATGCATCTGGTACGTGAAACCTATCAGCGTCTGTTCAACAAAACGCCGAACATCCAGATTATCCACGCGGGCCTGGAATGTGGTCTGTTCAAAAAACCGTATCCGGAAATGGACATGGTTTCTATCGGGCCAACTATCACCGGTCCACACTCTCCGGATGAGCAAGTTCACATCGAAAGCGTAGGTCATTACTGGACACTGCTGACTGAACTGCTGAAAGAAATTCCGGCGAAGTAATTATTTGATTTGCTGCCGGATGGCGTTTAATCGCCTTCCGGCAGTTTCATCCTTCATTATCCTTCGATAAAAGCCATCCCTGTAAATGTCCGTCTCGGGTTGCCACGTTCAATCTGGTGATGGAACATTCGCCGCTGCGATTTCAGCACCGCGCTATTTTCCTGTTGCTGCTGCTCCAGCTTCCAGGCAATCAGCAATCGTGCCAGCCGCTTGTTAGCATGCTGACTACGCTCTGACTGAACCTTCACGCTAATACCGGATGCCAAATGCGTGGCGCGTACCGCCGAGTCGGTTTTATTGACATGTTGACCGCCCGGCCCCGACGAACGCAACGTCTCATAACGGATTGCATCCGATTGTTCCTGCTCATCAGCGGTAAAACGCCCAATGCCCAGAAACCAGTTTTTGCGCCCATGATGAGGCCGATACGGACTCGGACAAATCCACTGAATAGTGCCGCACCAGCTTTCGCTTAATGCCCATGCGTTATCGCCATCCAGAGAAACCAGAGCTGAACGCAGCGTGTCAGAGTAGCGGCCCGTTTCTGTTTCCAACACCGTTACCGCGACGTCTTGTCGGGCAGCTTCTTTAATTAGCCTGTCCAGCGCCTTTTTCACTGCGAGACAACATTCTTCCGGCCCCTGCGCTGAGGAGAGTTGTAGCAAGATCATCCTTTTTTCCCTCCACTGTTTTTGAGCGTTAGCACCGGACGCAGCCGCGCGACAGGAATAATTAAACCGGCCTGCACCAGACATTGCACCACGCTTTCAGCCGATTTATAGGCTTGTGGCGCTTCTTCAAAGATGAGTTGTTTATCGCGACAAATTACCCGACTGCCAAGTTCAGTACGCGAGAGTTGCGTCGCCGTGTATTTCGCTGCCAGACGCCCTTTACACTCGGTGCGCCCCCATTTACGCCCTGCCCCATGCGCCAGCGAGTGGAGCGTTTTTTCGTTCGCAACAGGCTGTACAATCCAGGAGTAATCACCACGTGAACCGGGAATAATCACCAGACCGTTGTCATCCGGCGTGGCACCTTTACGATGCAACCAGCCCTGTTGATCGCCGATTTGACACGCGCTAACAAAGTTATGCGCCACATCCAGAACCGGACTTCCCGTGGCCTTAACTTGTTGCATTATGCGCAAAGCGATCATCTGGCGATTAATACACGCAAACGCCAGCGCATCGTCATGTTCCGCAATATACCGTAGCGCGTCGTCACTGCCTTGAGGCAAACCATGATGCGAGAACGAGGCAATATGCCGCTGTAAAATAGACTGCCCCACCCCCCGCGAGCCGCTATGAACCAACAGTTGCAGATGTTGTGCATCCAGACCTGCCAGTGCAAACAGTTCAGCGTTGATGATTTGATCAACTTGTTGCAGTTCAGCGAAATGATTGCCGCCACCGATAGAGCCAAGCGAGCTGCGCCACGGATGCTGTGCAAATGCTGACGGCAGGTTTTCCTCCAGCCAGCTTTCTTCAGCAACGTCATCCAGATCTGATAATCGCTTTTCAAACTTATCGGCGTTGTATTTGCGAGCGAGAATATCTGTTTGCCATAGCGCCATACCGCAGCCGATATCATTGCCGACCAGTGCCGGATAAAAACGACCAACAGAGAAGAACGCTGCGCCAATCGGATAGCCGCGTCCGGGATGTAAATCTGGCATCCCCACTACGCGCTGCATGTTGGGTAAATTTGCCGTGGTGTGTAATTGTTGGATCGCTAAACTCTCGATCCACAGGTCATCAGATGCGATGGTAAATACCGCATCGGATAAGGGACGAATATAATTGCCCATATACCATTCCGTAAATAGACTCGTCATACTTCAAGTTGCATGTGTTGCGACTTGAATTATTGAGAGTAACAATTAAAAAATCAGGAAATGGCAGACGAATCCAGGGCAAGAAAAAAAGAATTAATCCTGGAAAGGTCTGCAAAGAGTCATTGATAAAGGATTTGTCATGATTTACCTCCTTGCAGTTTGTGGAATAAGAAAACGCGCACATACTAGGCTTGCGTTATTTTCATTGCAAGCTGGATTTAATGTTGCTGTTTATAACGCATATAAAAATTAATAAACCACTCTCCCCGACATTCAACGCGTTGCTGCTTAACTGTCTGAAAACCATAACGTTCAAAAAAGGGTTTTGCGGTTATGCTTGCGTCCACCGTAAGTTCGGATTCAGACTTAATCAAAGGTTTTAACAAAGCGCTGGCAACCCCACGGCGGGTGTATTCAGGGTCAACAAATAACATATCGATATAGTGTTCAACGCAGGTAATAAAGCCGACCAGTTTTGCATTAATGACTGCAACCCGCACTTGTGATTTCGCGAGTTTCTCCTTCCAGCGAGATTCGTCAATCTGCGCCCAGGCGGCAATTTGTTGTGGTGAATAATGCTGACTGGCAGTCATCGTAACCGCTCTAATGAAAATAGCGCATAGTTGCTGAAAATCGCCAGGCTGATAGTCTCTTATTTGTATGTTATTCATAATCCCAGCACCAGTTGTCTTTCCATTTGCGGGTCAAGCAACGTCACATGCAGCCCCACCAGTCGCACACCGCGCCCGCCGCGGCGTTCATCCCAGGTTTTACGCGCGGTGGCGATTAAGTCAGCTTTATTCAGCCGCGGCCAGACGTGCTCCTGAGTGGTTTGCTGAAAATCGTCGAACTTTAATTTCACCCCCTGGCGGGCAATCAGTAAATCAGGTTTTACCTTTGCCAGACGGCGTTCAAGTTCCGGATACAGCCGCTCGATAATCGCTTCACATTCAGACCAGTGGTGGATATCTTCCGCCATCGTGCGTTCCACGCCGACGGATTTTCGCAACCGTTCGCTGTTAACGTCGCGCTCGTCAATCCCCTGACTACGCTCCCACAAAATGCGGCCAAATTTGCCAAAGCGTTTAAGCAGCATCACCAGATCACACTTTTGTACATCACCGCAGGTCCGCAGCCCCATCGCTTCCAGTTTTGCCGCCGAGACTTTGCCGACGCCGGGGATTTTTGCCAGCGGTAAGGTTTGTAAAAATGCCGGAACTTCTGCCGGCGTAATCACAAACTGACCGTTGGGTTTATTCATGTCGGAGGCGATTTTGGCGAGAAACTTTACTGGTGCCACGCCCGCAGACGCTGTCAGTTGCAGCTCGCTGAAAATCGTCTGGCGGATTTCCTGGGCGATGAGGGTCGCAGAACCGTGGCAATGGACGCTATCGGTGACGTCGAGATAAGCCTCATCCAGTGACAACGGTTCAATACGCGAGGTGTAGCGCGAGAAGATTTCACGGATATGATTTGAGGCTTCTTTGTAGGCGTCAAAGCGCCCCGGAAGCAAGGTGAGATGCGGGCATAATTTGAGCGCCATCCCTGTCGGCATAGCGCTACGTACGCCAAATTTACGCGCGGGATAATTGGCGGTGCTGATCACCCCCCGACGTTCGCGGCTGCCGCCAATAGCAATAGGGATATCGCGCAGGGCGGGATTGTCGCGCATCTCCACCGCTGCGAAAAAGCAGTCCATATCCACATGAATGATTTTACGCATTACTCACCTCTCAACACTGGTAAAGTATACAGTGATTTCAGGGTTTGAGAAATGCGTAAAGATTCAGCATTTAACGCGTTCGCTGCGAAAGCACCTGCTGCTTATCCAGCTTTTGCACCAGCGGCTGCACCACTTTATCCCCATGCTGACCAAAGTATTGATACAGCGTATCGGACGCACTTTTGGTCAGCACCATAATCTCAATGCGCCGGTTGCCCGCGCTTTTCGGATTTTTGGAATCCAGCAGCATCTGGTCCGCCATTGCGCTTACCTGCATCACTTTATCTTCCGGCATTCCGGCCTCTTCCAGCACCCGACGAGCCGAAAGCGCGCGGTCACCCGAAAGGTTCCAGTTGTTGTAGATATTGTTTTTGTAAGCCATCGCATCGGTATGCCCGGTAATAATAATTTTGTTATCGAGCGAGTCGAAAACTGGCGCGAGCTCCACCAGCAGCGTTTTAAAGAACGGCATAATCTGCGCGCTGCCGCGTTCGAACATATTGCGATTCTGGTCGTCTTTAATCAGCACGCGTAATCCCTGGGGAACAATCTCCATCTCCAGATTCGCTTCCATATGCGCATCACGGGCAATGGTGGTGATACTGGTTGCCAGCTCGCCAAGCTCGGTGGCGGATTTCTTCTTCAGCAGCGCCGTTTTCTCATTGACGTCGCGCGCTTTTTTCTCCGTTTCTTCCGGCACCGCCACGGTGGCAGGTTTTGGCGGATGAGACGGGCTGATTTTATTTAACGGCGACAGCCCACCACCGTTAAAAATCGACTGCCCGTGCAGCGCGGCGATAATGCTTTCACGCTCGGATTTACTGACGCTGTTGACAATCAACTTTATTGTCGTCACCAAAGGGGCCGAGCGTATTTCCGAGGTTTCAGCCCGCTTTACCCTGGATGCGATGCCCGGTAAGCAGATGGCGATTGACGCCGATCTTAATGCCGGGTTGATCAATCAGGCGCAGGCACAAACCCGACGTAAAGATGTTGCCAGCGAGGCCGATTTCTACGGCGCGATGGACGGGGCATCGAAATTTGTGCGCGGGGATGCTATCGCCGGGATGATGATTCTGGCGATCAACCTGATCGGCGGCGTCTGTATCGGGATCTTCAAATACAACCTGAGCGCCGACGCCGCCTTCCAGCAGTATGTGCTGATGACCATCGGCGACGGGCTGGTGGCGCAAATCCCTTCCCTGCTACTCTCCACCGCGGCGGCGATTATCGTCACCCGCGTCAGCGACAACGGCGATATCGCCCATGACGTGCGTAACCAGTTGCTGGCAAGCCCGTCGGTGCTCTACACCGCTACCGGAATTATGTTCGTACTGGCGGTAGTGCCGGGAATGCCACATCTGCCGTTTTTGCTGTTCAGCGCCCTGCTTGGCTTTACCGGCTGGCGGATGAGCAAACGCCCGCAGGCGGCGGAAGCGGAAGAGAAAAGTCTCGAAACGCTGACCCGCACCATCACCGAAACCAGCGAGCAACAGGTCAGTTGGGAAACCATTCCGCTGATCGAGCCCATCAGCTTAAGCCTCGGCTACAAGCTGGTGGCGCTGGTGGACAAAGCCCAGGGCAACCCGCTCACCCAGCGTATTCGCGGCGTGCGACAGGTGATATCCGCCGGCAACGGCGTGCTGCTGCCGGAGATCCGCATTCGGGAAAACTTCCGCCTTAAGCCCAGCCAGTACGCTATTTTCATCAACGGCATTAAGGCTGATGAAGCGGATATTCCGGCGGATAAACTGATGGCGCTGCCCTCCAGCGAAACCTACGGCGAGATAGACGGCGTGCTGGGGAACGACCCGGCGTACGGGATGCCGGTGACCTGGATCCAGCCTGCGCAGAAAGCGAAGGCGCTGAATATGGGGTATCAGGTGATCGACAGCGCCAGCGTGATTGCTACCCATGTAAATAAGATTGTGCGCAGCTATATTCCTGATTTATTTAACTATGACGATATTACGCAGTTGCATAACCGTTTGGCGTCGATGGCACCGCGCCTGGCGGAGGATTTAAGCGCGGTGCTCAATTACAGCCAGTTGCTGAAAGTGTACCGGGCGCTGCTGACCGAAGGCGTTTCCCTGCGCGATATCGTCACCATCGCCACCGTGCTGGTCGCCAGTAGCGCGGTGACCAAAGATCATATTCTGCTGGCAGCCGATGTGCGCCTGGCGCTGCGGCGCAGCATTACCCATCCGTTCGTTCGCAAGCAGGAGCTGACGGTGTATACCCTGAATAATGAGCTGGAAAATCTGCTGACTAACCTAGTGAATCAGGCGCAACAGGGCGGTAAAGTGATGCTCGACAGCGTGCCAGTGGACCCGAATATGCTCAACCAGTTCCAGAGTACGATGCCACAGGTGAAAGAGCAGATGAAAGCGGCGGGGAAAGACCCGGTGCTGCTGGTGCCACCGCAGCTGCGCCCTTTGCTGGCGCGTTATGCAAGGTTGTTTGCGCCGGGGCTGCATGTGCTGTCGTATAACGAAGTGCCGGATGAGCTGGAGTTGAAGATTATGGGGGCGTTGAGTTGATGGGGGATTCTTTTCCATGCTTTGCAGCACCTGACACCATTAATTGACGTCACACTGCAAAGAGACTACGATGACACCATACAATGACGTCATGGATTGATAGTATGATTAAGGTCAGCGCGCTAGGTTCTCGTCATAGAAAAACATTCGACGATGTAATGACGGAGCCGCCAAAATCTGGAATTAAATGGGATGATGTTGTTGCACTCATTAAAGCTGTGGGTGGAACAATAAAAAATAACAACGGCTCCAGACGAAAATTTCAGATTGGAACGACCAAATTCAGCACACATGAGCCACATCCAAAGAATGTGATGGATAAAGGCGCAGTAGCAGGTCTTAAGGAGTGGTTTGTTAACTGTGTAGGGGTAGATTATGAATAAAGCATCGAACATTATCACAATTAAAGGTCAACCAGCCGCAGTGACATTTGAAGCCGATATCAACGCATTTCGCGGCAAGTTCCTCAATGTAAACGGTTATTGTGACTTTGTAGCCACAAGTATTGAGGCATTATATCGTGAAGGCGAAAGCGCGCTGGATGAGTGGATGGCGGATTGTGAAGAGGACGGTATTGCCCCTTTTCGTGAAGAAGAAGAGCAAAAACGCCTGACGCTTCGTGTTCCTCATCACATTGATTCGCGGCTGACCATCGTCGCCAGACAACATTCCATTTCAAAAAACCAGCTCATTGTTGATGTCTTAGAACGTGAGTTTTCAGCCCAGATGTAAACAGGTCGGATGCCGCGTGGCATCCGACCTTTTGCCAGTTCGTCAATATTACCCATTTACAAAATCGTCTCTTCCGTCAATATCCGCCGCGCGCCTAAAAAGTGATCCTGCCAGAAAGGTTCAGCTAACCGACTTACCCGAATGGTTTCCCCGGTGCGCGGTGACTCAATAAACTGA
This sequence comes from Escherichia sp. SCLE84, assembly GCF_012584495.1. Lineage (NCBI taxonomy): Bacteria > Pseudomonadati > Pseudomonadota > Gammaproteobacteria > Enterobacterales > Enterobacteriaceae > Escherichia > Escherichia sp. SCLE84. The sequence goes on from NZ_CP051430.1 coordinate 2,181,357, forward strand.
CCGTCGCCCAGATACACCCCCATATGGTCGGCAATCTCGCGGCTGTGGATATGGAAAAATAGCAAATCTCCCCGGCGCAGGTCGTTATTCGCCACAATGGTTGCCCGGCGATAGTGATACATCTCATTAGCCGTGCGTGGGAGTTTCGCCTCAAGGATCTTGTTGTAGGCATAAAAAACTAACCCGCTACAGTCGAAGCCTTGATCGGGCCGCGTACCGCCCCAGACGTAAGGCTTGCCAAGCTGTTGCTCCAGACGGTGAATCGCCACTTCGGTGATGTTATGCAGATGGTCGCTGCTTAAGAAATGGTTGTTTTCCGCCAGCGCCTGCCAGCGTCTGTCACTCGCCTTGAGCGGCGCAGGAAACCATTCTGGATGCTGTTTTATCTGTTCGCGGTTGTGCTGGCGTAGCGCCCTTCTGCTTTCGGCATTGCCTTCCACAATATAGCTGGCCTGTTTTTTCAGATGGGTTTGGTACTGTTTTAATAAACGCGCACGATTTTGCATCCGCTGGCGGGCGGCGTAGCTGAAAGTGATATGTGATGTGGTGGCGCTGGCAAATGAAGAAAACGGCAAGCAAAGCAACAGTAATCCCGACAACACAAAAGAGGGAATCGACGGCAAGGACATACTCAATAATGGCTGATCATGCATTGATGTTGCAGTGTATCCCGGCCCGTACCTGAACAAACTTAATAAACCATTATTATAAAATTAATAAATATATTTCAGTTAATTATGTAAAAACATCCGTTTATTAAATTACTCATGGATTGTCGCTGTTGCTCATTTGAGCTACAATTCAAGCTGAATAAATATACAGCACAGGAGATACCCCAATGGCTGCTAACGCATTTGTTCGCGCCCGAATCGATGAAGATCTGAAGAATCAGGCGGCGGACGTACTGGCCGGGATGGGGCTGACCATCTCTGACCTGGTTCGCATAACCCTCACAAAGGTCGCGCGTGAAAAGGCATTGCCGTTTGATTTACGCGAGCCTAATCAATTAACCATTCAATCAATCAAAAACAGCGAAGCTGGCGTTGATGTTCATAAGGCCAAAGACGCCGATGATTTATTTGATAAATTAGGAATTTAAATATGATTCAAAGGGATATTGAATACTCGGGACAATTTTCAAAGGATGTAAAACTTGCACAAAAGCGTCATAAGGATATGAATAAATTGAAATATCTTATGACGCTTCTTATCAATAATGCTTTACCGCTTCCAGCTGTTTATAAAGACCACCCGCTGCAAGGTTCATGGAAAGGTTATCGCGATGCTCATGTCGAACCGGACTGGATCCTGATTTACAAACTTACCGATAAACTTTTACGATTTGAGAGAACTGGAACTCACGCGGCGCTCTTTGGGTAAAGCACGCTGCCGATGAAATTTGTAAACCCAGCGCCGACAGGCTTGCGTAAAACTCTTTTGGTGATAATGTGAGCCTTCCAAATCCAGACTATTCCGATTTGGGATCTATTTTGCCGTCCTGGCGTGTGTAACCGTTTTATCAAGGAATAAGCAGTATGCGTAAAATCGCATTAATTCTTGCGATGTTGTTGATCCCGTGCGTTTCGTTTGCCGGTTTGCTGGGCAGCAGTAGCTCGACCACGCCAGTGAGCAAAGAGTATAAGCAGCAGTTGATGGGATCCCCTGTCTACATCCAGATCTTCAAGGAAGAACGTACGCTCGATCTCTACGTCAAAATGGGCGAGCAATATCAGCTGCTCGACAGTTATAAAATCTGTAAATATTCCGGCGGCTTAGGGCCAAAACAGCGTCAGGGCGATTTCAAAAGCCCGGAAGGGTTTTATAGCGTCCAGCGTAATCAGTTAAAACCAGACAGCCGTTACTACAAAGCGATTAATATTGGTTTCCCCAATGCCTATGACCGTGCGCATGGTTATGAAGGGAAATACCTGATGATCCACGGCGATTGTGTTTCCATCGGCTGCTACGCAATGACCAATCAGGGTATTGATGAGATCTTCCAGTTCGTTACTGGTGCGCTGGTGTTTGGTCAGCCGAGCGTGCAGGTGAGTATTTACCCGTTCCGCATGACCGACGCCAATATGAAGCGCCATAAATATTCCAACTTTAAGGACTTCTGGGAGCAACTGAAGCCGGGTTACGACTACTTTGAGCAAACCCGTAAGCCACCGACCGTTTCTGTGGTCAATGGTCGTTACGTGGTCAGCAAGCCGTTAAGCCACGAAGTTGTGCAGCCACAACTGGCATCAAACTACACGCTCCCCGAGGCAAAATAAGCGCCATTCGCCTGGCATAATCTTTTGCCAGGTTTCATTGCCCGTCAGCGGCTGTGTTGCAATCACCGTGACCACATCATTCGGTGTGGTCTGCGAGCTGAAGTCGATTTCCACATCCTGATCCAGCAGCGTTGCCACGCCAAACGGCGCGCGGCGGGTGATCCAGTGTAAATTAGTCGAGCAATACGCCATCACATAGCGCCCGTCAGAAAGCAGCATGTTGAAAACGCCCTTCTGCCGCAGTTCATCCGCCAGTGAGGCGATATATTTAAACACTGCCGCCATGTTGCCCGGTGTGCGCGGGTAACGCTGCGTTAATTTATGCAGGAGCCAGCAGAAGGCTTTTTCGCTATCGGTTTCACCGACCGGGCGGAAGTTGCCGGTTTCCAGTGATTTGTAGCCCGTCAGTTGTCCGTTATGGGCATAAGTCCAGTTACGCCCCCATAACTCGCGGGTAAATGGGTGAGTATTTTCCAGCGCCACCTCGCCCCGATTAGCCTGGCGAATATGAGCCACCACCGAACAGGATTTTATCGGGTAGTCCTGGACAAGTTTGGCGATGGGGGAATTAAAGCTGGGTTGTGGATCTTTAAATGTGCGACAGCCTTTACCTTCGTAAAAGGTAATGCCCCAGCCATCTTTATGTGGCCCGGTTCCACCACCACGCTGTACAAGTCCGGTGAAACTAAAGCAGATATCGGTAGGGACGTTGGCGCTCATCCCGAGCAATTCGCACATGGGTAACCTCCACAACAGCGGGAGCGCATGGCCCCCGGCGAAGATTGATTTAAGAATTTTCAGGTCGGATGCGGCGTAAACGAATTATTCGGCCTACGGTTCGGGTACAGATTTGTAGGCATGATAAGACGCGTCAGCATCGCATCAGGCATCAGCGCACAAGTGCCGGATGCGGCGTAAACGCCTTATCCGGCCTACGCCAGACTTACTTAACCATCTCTTTTTCAATTAACAGGATCAGGATATGGATCACTTTAATGTGAATCTCCTGAATGCGGTCGGCATAACCAAAGTGCGGTACGCGAATTTCGATATCCGCCGTGCCAGCCATTTTGCCGCCGTCTTTACCGGTCAGGGTGATCACTTTCATCCCCTTCTCACGCGCCGCTGCGATCGCTTTGATCACGTTTGCAGAGTTACCGGAGGTGGAGATCCCCAGCAGTACATCGCCTTCGCGACCTACCGCTTCAACGTAGCGGGAGAAAATATCATTGAAACCGAAATCATTACCGACGCAGGAAATATGACTAACGTCAGAAATAGCAATCGCCGGGTAGCCCGGACGGTTTTCACGGTAGCGACCGGTCAACTCTTCGGCAAAGTGCATAGCGTCGCAATGGGAACCGCCGTTGCCGCAGGAAAGCACTTTGCCACCGGCTTTAAAGCTGTCTGCTAACAGGACCGCCGCGCGCTGAATGGCGTGAATATTGGCGTCATCTTTTAAAAAGTTAGCCAGCGTTTCCGCCGCTTCGTTCAGTTCGTTACGAATAAGATCCTGGTACATGAGGATATCCTTCAGCATAAATGTAATAGACAAAATGCAGTGTACCGGATACCGCCAAAAGCGAGAAGTACGGGCAGGTGCTATGACCAGGACTTTTTGACCTGAAGTGCGGATAAAAACAGCAACAATGTGAGCTTTGTTGTAATTATATTGTAAACACATTGCTAAATGTTTTTACATCCACTACAACCATATCATCACAAGTGGTCAGACCTCCTACAAGTAAGGGGCTTTTCGTTATGATGATTTTGAGTATTCTCGCTACGGTTGTCCTGCTCGGCGCGTTGTTCTATCACCGCGTGAGCTTATTTATCAGCAGTCTGATTTTGCTCGCCTGGACAGCCGCCCTCGGCGTTGCTGGTCTGTGGTCGGCGTGGGTACTGGTGCCTCTGGCCATTATCCTCGTGCCATTTAACTTTGCGCCTATGCGTAAGTCGATGATTTCCGCGCCGGTATTTCGCGGTTTCCGTAAGGTGATGCCGCCGATGTCGCGCACTGAGAAAGAAGCGATTGATGCGGGCACCACCTGGTGGGAGGGCGACTTGTTCCAGGGCAAGCCGGACTGGAAAAAGCTGCATAACTATCCGCAGCCGCGCCTGACCGCCGAAGAGCAAGCGTTTCTCGACGGCCCGGTAGAAGAAGCCTGCCGGATGGCGAATGATTTCCAGATTACTCATGAGCTGGCGGATCTGCCGCCGGAGTTGTGGGCGTACCTTAAAGAGCATCGCTTCTTCGCGATGATTATCAAAAAAGAGTACGGCGGACTGGAGTTCTCAGCTTATGCCCAGTCTCGCGTGCTGCAAAAACTCTCCGGCGTGAGCGGGATCCTGGCTATTACCGTCGGCGTGCCGAACTCATTAGGCCCGGGCGAGCTGCTGCAACATTACGGCACTGACGAGCAGAAAGATCACTATCTGCCGCGTCTGGCGCGTGGTCAGGAGATCCCTTGCTTTGCACTGACAAGCCCGGAAGCGGGTTCCGATGCGGGCGCGATTCCGGACACCGGGATTGTCTGCATGGGCGAATGGCAGGGCCAGCAGGTGCTGGGGATGCGTCTGACCTGGAACAAACGCTATATTACGCTGGCACCGATTGCGACTGTGCTTGGGCTGGCGTTTAAACTCTCCGACCCGGAAAAGCTGCTGGGTGGCGCAGAAGATTTAGGTATTACCTGTGCGCTGATCCCGACCACCACGCCGGGCGTGGAAATTGGTCGTCGCCACTTCCCGCTGAACGTACCGTTCCAGAACGGACCGACGCGCGGTAAAGATGTCTTCGTACCGATCGATTACATCATCGGGGGGCCGAAAATGGCCGGGCAAGGCTGGCGGATGCTGGTGGAGTGCCTCTCGGTAGGCCGCGGCATCACCCTGCCTTCCAACTCAACCGGCGGCGTGAAATCGGTAGCGCTGGCAACGGGCGCGTATGCTCACATTCGCCGTCAGTTCAAAATCTCTATCGGTAAGATGGAAGGGATTGAAGAGCCGCTGGCGCGTATTGCCGGTAATGCCTACGTGATGGATGCTGCGGCATCGCTGATTACCTACGGCATTATGCTCGGCGAAAAACCTGCCGTGCTGTCGGCTATCGTTAAGTATCACTGTACCCACCGCGGGCAGCAGTCGATTATTGATGCGATGGATATCACTGGTGGCAAAGGCATTATGCTCGGGCAAAGCAACTTCCTGGCGCGTGCTTACCAGGGCGCACCGATTGCCATCACCGTTGAAGGGGCTAACATTCTGACCCGCAGCATGATGATCTTCGGACAAGGAGCGATTCGTTGCCATCCGTACGTGCTGGAAGAGATGGAAGCGGCGAAGAACAATGACGTCAACGCGTTCGATAAACTGTTGTTCAAACATATCGGTCACGTCGGTAGCAACAAAGTTCGCAGCTTCTGGCTGGGCCTGACGCGCGGTTTAACCAGCAGCACGCCAACCGGCGATGCCACTAAACGCTACTATCAGCACCTGAACCGCCTGAGCGCCAACCTCGCCCTGCTTTCTGATGTCTCGATGGCAGTGCTGGGCGGCAGCCTGAAACGTCGCGAGCGCATCTCGGCCCGTCTGGGGGATATTTTAAGCCAGCTCTACCTCGCCTCTGCCGTGCTGAAGCGTTATGACGACGAAGGCCGTAATGAAGCCGACCTGCCGCTGGTGCACTGGGGCGTACAAGATGCGCTGTATCAGGCTGAACAGGCGATGGATGATTTACTGCAAAACTTCCCGAACCGCGTGGTTGCCGGGCTGCTGAATGTGGTGATCTTCCCGACCGGACGTCATTATCTGGCACCTTCTGACAAGCTGGATCATAAAGTGGCGAAGATTTTACAAGTGCCGAACGCCACCCGTTCCCGCATTGGTCGCGGTCAGTACCTGACGCCGAGCGAGCATAATCCGGTTGGCTTGCTGGAAGAGGCGCTGGTGGATGTGATTGCCGCCGACCCAATTCATCAGCGGATCTGTAAAGAGCTGGGTAAAAACCTGCCGTTTACCCGTCTGGATGAACTGGCGCACAACGCGCTGGCGAAGGGGCTGATTGATAAAGATGAAGCCGCTATTCTGGTGAAAGCTGAAGAAAGCCGTCTGCGCAGTATTAACGTTGATGACTTTGATCCGGAAGAGCTGGCGACGAAGCCGGTAAAGTTGCCGGAGAAAGTGCGGAAAGTTGAAGCCGCGTAATTGAATAACGGAGCCGAAAGGCTCCGTTTCTTTATCCGCTAATTATTTAAAATTAAAGCCATCCGGATGGTTTTCCAGGCTGCCGGTCAACGCCGCGAACAGCACCGTTTTACCATCAATCGAAAGCGCATCGTTCACATTCAGCCAGGTGAGTTTCTCTTGCGACGTTTTCTCATCAATAGTCGAGAACAGCCCCGTCATCTGATTAGATTTCTCGGACCACATCACAGCGATACGTTGCGAGCCACAGTCATGCGGTTTGCACGCGCTCATCACCTGATACGTCTCATCTCCCAACGTTACGGTTTGTGCGGGAGTATAAGTACCGCCTTTCATCACCCAGGCAGGCAGCTTATGCCCTTGTACCATCTGATTAAATGCAGCTTTGGTGGTTTCGCCCTTTGCAAGGCTGCTAATGGTTAAATCATCCTGCGCCATTGCACTGGTGGCGATGACCAGAGCGGCGACTGTCGTTATTGCCTTAAACATCATTCCTCCCGAGCTTATCCTGCCCATGTTATTAACCTTCTAAAGCCTGGCGATAACACGATAATTTGCAAATCAGATATTTCCAATATCAGCATTTGTTATCAATTTATTCTGCGCTAAGGCAACTGCCTGATAAGGTGTTAAAGTTATAAACCCCTTCGCATAAAGGAGTTGTACACCGTGCCTGGTTTGAAGATTACGCTTTTGCAGCAACCACTGGTGTGGATGGATGGCCCTGCCAACCTGCGTCATTTTGATCGTCAACTGGAAGGTATTACCGGGCGCGATGTGATCGTTCTACCGGAGATGTTTACCAGCGGCTTTGCCATGGAAGCGGCAGCTTCGTCGCTAGCACAAGATGACGTAGTGAACTGGATGACAGCTAAGGCGCAGCAGTGCAATGCGCTGATTGCAGGCAGTGTTGCATTACAAACGGAGTCTGGTTCGGTTAACCGCTTTTTGCTGGTTGAGCCGGGCGGCACGGTACATTTTTATGATAAGCGTCATCTGTTCCGCATGGCAGATGAGCATCTACATTATAAAGCGGGCAATGCGCGAGTGATTGTGGAATGGCGCGGCTGGCGTATTTTGCCGTTGGTGTGCTACGACTTACGTTTTCCGGTGTGGTCGCGCAATCTCAACGATTATGACCTCGCCATCTACGTTGCCAACTGGCCTGCTCCGCGCTCTCTGCACTGGCAGGCATTGCTGACGGCCCGCGCGATTGAGAATCAGGCGTATGTGGCGGGATGCAATCGCGTCGGCAGCGATGGCAACGGCTGCCATTATCGCGGTGACAGCCGGGTGATTAATCCACAAGGCGAGATTATCGCTACTGCCGACGCGCATCAGGCAACGCGCATTGATGCCGAGCTGTCGATGGCGGTGTTAAGGGAATATCGCGATAAGTTTCCGGCATGGCGGGATGCGGATGAGTTTAGGTTGCGGTGAGTGGGGGTTGTGTTTAAGGCTGGGGGAGAGTCGGGGTAAGACTACGAAAGCCCGCTCTCCGCAAGGACTGACGCCAGATAGTTTCTGTCCATAGCTGCATTTCGCATCTTACGTCTTAACCCTGCCTTGAATACCTTATCATTCGTCAAAATATTAATAGCGATGTGCCGTATCCCTGAAAATAATTCTGCTGCATTTCCTCTTCTTATTTTGCAGTCGTCTTCATTCATTACCACGTCCAGACGCCAGTGCAGCTTATTCTCCACGTGCCAGTGGTTTCGGATTGCTGTGGCGAACTTCTCTGCGGTTAAATCAGCAGAACTGATATAATATCTGACCGTCATTTCTGGCTCTTTCTTTTGTTCTGCTATTATGGACCGAAAGGAGACTGCCACGCATAATTTCTTCAGCCCTTTCCATTCAAACGTGAAATCAATAAGTTCATCAGGGACATCGCAAACAATATGAAGACGGATTTCTTCTCTGCCGTGACTCTTTTCACTGATTGCGTAACTGTCATGCTCTGGATTATTTAATTCTTTCAGCGGAAATTTTTCCTCAAAGGCTTTATTAAGCCGCCCCTGGTTTCCTTTTACCGCGAATAAATAATCACCGCCCTGTTTTTGTATCTTCTCTGCAATATCTTTCTGGCATCCCATCGCATCAGTTGTGATGATTTTTCCTTTAATATCCAGCATGTTAAGAAGTTCTGGGATAGCTGTAATCTCATTAGATTTCTCATCCGTCCTGATCTGTCCGATGACCAGACTGTGCATTGTTGAGAACGCACTAATGACATGAATCGCTCCCCTGCGGCGACTCTTGTCATAAGAGTGCCGGAGCGTTTTTCCATCAATTGCGATGACGTCTTTATCATCTGAAGAATGGCAGTCACGCATCCAGTTAATAAAGCACTCATGAAATTTTGCAGGACTGATACAGGATACAACTCTGGCAATAGTATCGTGAACAGGAATACCATTTTCAAAATCACCATATTGCTTCAAGAAATCGAGATGTGTTTCCCCGAAATCCTCTATATCTTCCCAACTTTCTGCACCAGAAATAACTGCAAAAATAGTCAATAGTAGGATGCCTGACAATTTATGCTCTACTTTCCAGGCTTATCTGTAATCGGGAATAATAGAAATATGTTCCATCAATTTTTTAAGTTCCATTTGTTCACCTTATTTATGTAAGGAGTATTTGATCATGTATAAGCAATAAAAAACAGCTTCAGGTAATGAGGAATATCTCAATTTTTAAACATAAAATGCGAATTATTTAGTACAAAAAGTGAACTTCTGATGATCTTTCCCTGCGGGTCATGTCGCCCTGCCGCGCCGCCGGTTTTCCGCTCATGGTTTATTCCTTTTCTTTTACCTTACATGGCCATACAAATAGTTACCTATACTGTCTTTGAATATTGCCCTACCATTTAAAGCCCACCTATTTTTTGCGACAGCAAAGGGATTTCTTTTTTAATCCAACCTATCATTTCATTTTTTTCAAAACACACGTTAATGCCATTCACACTTCCACATTCACCAAAAGCATCAAAATAAATTTCACATTTATTATTACCTTTCGAAATGATACTAACCCCCCATCTTATATTGTTATATTTTTCTTTTCTGAAATACTTCATTTGCAATAAATCAATTATCTTACCAGCATAAAGATCGCTAATTTCATTCACCACCACTTTATATCTGTATATTTCATTAAGACCTTCCTTGCTAAGCGGAACTAACGTGGTAACATACGATGGAAGATTAATTATCTCTATCGTTTTCACGCTATCTATTCCACACAATTCATTCACTCGCCCCATCCCCAGTACCGAACCAGAAAATAGAGACAATAAAACCATCAAATATTTCATCATAAAAAACCTCACTATTCTGGCGTACCCGTTATTTTCATCGTCTGCAACGGTCCATCCACCCGATAAAAAGGCAGTCCACTATGAGCTCCTCTGGTACACTCACCTAAAGTTTTCGCCGCACGCGATTCAATTATTGTAATAACCCTTGCCTCTTCTTTATTCTCATATTTCTTATCTGTTCGGCTTAAAAGAGCCATGAAATTTTCCTTATCAAGAAGGTAATACTGCGCATGAGCAAACTCATGTCCCAAACCTAATGCAGGCGATTGTGATTTCGAGTTTAATTCAGTTGAACAAAATAAAGATGCTCTACTATTCCAATATATCGCCATATTATTCGAATTAAATCTAACATTGGTTCCTTCAATATACTCTATATTTATAGTTTCTTCAGAGCTTGATAAAAAATCTATAGTTTCTTTCATTTGTGAATCTTGTTTTAAATACTCAACAGCCTGATTAAAATCACTTGGATCACCGTTAACATGGAATTTTAAACCCAAAGAATCTATAAACCGAACAGGGTTTAATGGATATTTATACAGATTCCATTCACCTCTCAGCCCTATCGGGTCCTGGGTGATATATCTCCCCTGCAACGGATCATAGTACCGGTTGCGGTTGTAGTACAGCCCCGACTCCTCATCATACTGCTGTCCCGGCAGACGGAGTGACTGCTGAAGGTGCTGCGCGCTTTCCTCGCCCAGCAGGTTTCCCCACTCGTCATACTCCCCCTGCCACGCCGTTTCCCCTTCCGGGCTGATAAGCGCCAGCGGCAGCCCACGGTGGTCACAGTGGTAAAGATGAAGTTTCCTCTCCGGGATGTATTCCGCCTCCAGTTGCGCGGCCATCTGTTCCGCCGTCAGCCCGCACTGCGCAAGCCACTGCTGGCTTTCTTCACTCACGCTGCCCTGCCGCAGTTCCCGCTCCAGCCTCCCCAGCATCACCGCCAGCTCCGCCGGTAGCGTCACACCCGTGTCCTCCTGCAACACCTCCGCCAGGCTACGGTGCCGCGCCTTCGCCTGTTCACCATTCTCTGTTTCGATTCTCAGGAGCGGCGTGAAGCTTCCCGGCTGGTATACCGTCTGGATTCTTGTCTGTTGGGTCTGTACAGTGGTCAGCCTGTCACCGTCCCACCCGTACCAGGTCTCCTCCGGTTTACGCGACAGCGACATCCACCCCGTCAGGTCACGCTCCCGCCGCCACACCCGTTTTCCCGTCCGGCGGCCCAGCGGGTCATAGAGGTAGCGGCTCTCCACCTGCGGCTCACCGTGCTGTATCCGCGTGTAGAACACCAGACGGTGCTGGCTGTCGTAGTGGTGGGTCCGCTCGTCGTGCATCCGTATCACCCCTTCCGGGATGCGGTCCGTCTTCTCCGCCAGCCTGCCGTATTCATCGTAGCGGTAGACATAGTGCGCATCTTCCGCGATGCGGTTATCCGGCCACGCCGTGAGGGTGCTGTCCGGGTGCAGTTCCGGGTCCGGCAGCCGGTTTCCTGCCGGGTCCGTCGCATACGGGATATCGATATCCAGGTTCGCTGCCGTAGTGTGGACGCCCGTCAGCCTTCCCGTGCCGCTGTAACGGTACTCCCGGCACTCCTGCGGGCCGCTGATGCGCACCAGTTGTCCGTTATCGTTCCACGTATAGTCACAGTCAAGCTGCGGAAGGTTCAGGTGCCTGCTCTGTAGCTGCCCTGTGAGGGTGTACGCCGTGGCCTGTTCGTACCCCGCTGTACTGCCCGCCCCGCCGAAGCTACGGGCCGTCTCGCGGTGCAGCCGGTCCCGCGTGTACTCGACCAGCGGCGTTCCGCCCAGCTTCATCCCCGCAAGATAACCGCTGCCATACGTCAGCCACTCCACCGGCGGCAGACCGTCCGGCTCCTGACGGGTCGCCAGCCCCTGTTCGCTGTACGCATGCCCCGTCTCATGCTCCCACAGCATCTCCCCTGTCTCCGGGTTCTCCACCGTCTGCCGTTCACCCGTCAGGCGGCCTTTATCGTCATAGCCGTAGTGGACCGACACGCGGTGGCCTTCACAGGTATGGCTGAGGGTGGTTAACCACCCGTGCTCATCATACTGCCACTGCTCTGCCGGGTCGCCGTTCACCGTCCGGTGCGTGATGCGGTCCGACGCATCGTAGTGCCAGAGGGTGATAAGCCCCTCGTCTTCACTCTGCGTGAGTTTTCCGGTCAGGTCATACTGGTAACGTTGCGTCCGGCCGTCAAAGCCGCGCTGCTCCGTCAGCCTGTCCACCGGGTCATACCGGAACGTGGACTGGCTGCCGTTCTCGTTGGTCAGCACGGTGATGCGCCCGGCAGCGTCATACCCCATGCTGCGCGTAAGACCGCCCTGCGTGGTGCTGACGGCCTTTCCCCACGCATCATACTGTATCTCACTGCGGCTGCCGTCCGGGGCAACGATAGCGGTGAGGTCGCCTGCGGCACTGTACTCATAACGGGTCTCCCGCCCCTGCGCATCCTTCTGACTGACCAGTTGCCCACGCGGGTTATAACTGCTGTAAGTGCTGATGCCTTCTTCCCGGTGAACGGCGATTTGTTGACCGTACCGGTCGTACTCATACCGCGTCGTGTACCCCGAGCAGTCCGTAAAGGCCAGCAGTTGACCGTAACGGCTCCATGCCATCTGTTTTGTACTGCCCGTCGCGTCCTGTATCCCTGTCGGCAGCTCACTCGCCGGGTCATCATAGCTGTACCGCGTTGTCTCACCGCTGCGCGAGGTCTCCGCCGTCAGCCTTCCCTTCTCATCATACTCCCGGCTGCTGCGAAGCCCGTCCGGGTACGTCACCGACGTCACCTGCCGCTGGCTGTTATAGCCATACCGTACCGTCCTGCCGTCCGGCCCCGTCACCGCCGTCACCGCACCCGACGCCATATGCAGGCTGTACTCCGTCCGCCGCCCCGCCGCATCCGTCTGTGCCTTCAGCCTCCCCGCCTCATCATACTCGCTGCGGGTAATGCTCCCGTCCGCATGTTCCTTCTTCACCACCCGCTTCAGGCCACCCTCGCCTTCCGTGTACAGCACCTCCCGCCGGTTCAGGCTGTCCGTGATGATTACCCGGCTCTCTCCGTACTCAAAGCGGTAGTCCAGCCCCTCCGGGTTGACCTGCTCCGTCACCCGACCGGTATCATCATACCGGTAGCAGCTCTCCGGCCTCCCCGCATAATGGTGCGCCACCATCCGCCCGGCGTGCTCCGCATCATAAGTAAACCCGCGCACCTGCGTTCCGCTGCGGTCATACGCCGCCCGCAGTTCACCACCGGCCGTGTACGTGTAGCGCGCCAGCGGCGCAGTCGGCTGTTCATCCGGGTATGCCGGGTCGTGTGTCAGCCATACCGCCTCCAGCCGGATACCGTTATCCGTGCCGTATCCTGTACCGGCGGGCAGCGTGTCGGGGAAAACCAGAGAAGAGGAAGCAGAACGGGGACCGGCAGGGGAAGATAAAGACGTGGCGCGCTGTTTACGGAATACTTCCGCCCGCTGTGCCTGTGTGGTCAGCACCAGGTGAAAACGGCGGCCCGCGCCGTCCGTCACCCCCGTCACCGCGCCCGCCACATCACCCTCCGCCGCCCGGTGAAAGGCCAGCGTCCGCCCGAAGCCGTCCACCACGCCCGTCAGCACCCGGTATGCGGGCGGCTCCGGCGGCAGCACCTCGTCCGCCCCCGGCACCCGCTCCGGCCAGCTGAGTATCCACCACGGCCCCTGAAGGCTGTTTGTCGCCAGGTACACATGCGGACTCAGGCGAACATCTTCCGGCAGCACCTGCCAGAGCGCGCTTAGCGGCTGCGAACTGTGCTGCGCCGCTACTCCGCCCCGCGCCAGCCAGAGTGACTCGCTGCGGCTGTAGCTTATCTCGCCGGGAAACAGCGGCTCAAAGTGAATGCTCCTGCCGCCGCTGTCGTTGAGTATCAGGCCTTCATCGCGTATCTGTAAGCGGATATCGAAGGGCGCTTTCCAGCCGGGACCAAACACCCCCACCGGCGCGGGTGTTCTGGTCCGGTAGCTGCTGTAGGCGCGGGAAAGAATAAACGGCAGCGGGCCGGGCAGCGCAAGGTCCGTCTCGCCCGGCAGCACCTTCGCACCCAGCAGCGGGTTCACCGGGTTAGCATAGGTAATCCCTCCCGGACATACCGAACAGGCCACTCCCGTCGGCGCACCTATCAGCACCCCCGCTGAACCCTGCACAATATCCAGTCCCTTGCGGGTCATATCACCCTGCCGCGCCGCCGGTTTTCCGCCCATGAATCAATTCCTTCTGCTTTTAATATGGTTTATCTGGTCACTGCACCAGTTCCGTTTTAATTTTTTGCACCTGACTCAAAATTGCCGCATATCCGGCATTCCGGGGGGTAAATCTTTCGGCACAGGCGCATCCGGTACAGGTTGTGTGGCACCACAGTTCCAGTTAATCACTGGCGCATCACCGTTCACATCCGACTCCCCTTCCAGATGAATGTGCGTACCATTGAGAAATATGCTTCCGTCCTTCGTCAGCACCAGCCTTGCCTTACCACAGCAGAGTTCAAGATGCTCACCGGCAGAATAAACTGCTGTTTGTCCGGTGTTTTCCTTCATTGTCTTGCCCACCGAGAAGGTGACGTTATTCCCCACATTGACGCTGTAGCCCATTCCCACCATCAGTGATTTATGCAGCCCTACCTGTGAGGACTGCAACAACGCCACCGAGGTATTCATAATGCCGCCTACCGTCGTCTGGTAAGCCACACCCACCGTCAGCGCACGAATGATCCCCACCTTTTCAACCTGGTTTGATCCCACTTTGATAATCTGGTTACTGCCCACCGTTTCCACCTGGTTGACACCAACCGTCTGTATCTGATTAACGCCAATGTTCTGGATCTGGTTATTGGTAACGGTGATCGCCTGGTTGTTACCTATTTTTTCGGCATGGTTGTTTATCACATCAGTGGTGCGGTTATTCAGCACCTCGGTGTTCATGTTCTTCTGCGCGTGGATGTAGACCTGTTCTTTCCCTGTCGCATCGTCAAACTTCAGTTCATTAAACCCGCTGCCCTTATAGGTTTTCGAGCGGATCGTCATCTGCGTCTTCGTCCCCGGCAGGCTGCCGGGGGTGCGGTTTTCCTGGTGGTAGGTACGCCCCATAATGATCGGCTGGTCCGGATCGCCGTTGAGGAAGTCCACAATGACCTCCTGACCCACACGCGGTATCGCCAGGTTACCAAAGCCGGTGCCTGCCCACGCCTGTGCCACACGGATCCAGCATGAACTTTCCTGGTTTGACGGGTTATAGCGGTCCCAGTTAAATTTCACCCGCACGCGGCCATGTTCATCACAGAAGATTTCCTCGCCTGCCGGTCCCGTCACGACGGCGCTCTGCGGGCCGTCCACCAGCGGTTTCAGCAACGGCTGTGGCCGCCATGTCCGGTCTGCCGGGATTACCGCAAAGTGGTTATCCAGCGTGGTGCCTGAACCCCTGCGTCCCGGTACCGCCTGCGGCTGTTCGCCGTGAAGATCGCTCGCCACCACCTGCCATTCCCGGTTCAGGTTCGCCTGCGGATGCCCCGTCAGCACAATTCGCCGTCCCGGCCATATCTCCGGCGAACGGCTTGTTCCGCGCGCCACTTCTGCGTTGTTGCGCCAGCCATCCATCTGCCAGCGGGCAAAGTTCTGCCCGTGGGCACCCTTGAAACGTCCGGGGTAGTCATACACTTCATACTGTGTGCGCTGGTAATCCTGGTACTGGCCTTCCTGATCAAAACGCCCTGCCCAGCCGGGTCGTTTAAAGGTGTAGTCTTTGGTCACCACGGAAGAAGGGCGGATTTGTGCGCTGTAGCGAAACTGGCTGATGCAGAGGGTGCTCACCTCGGTACGGGTGTTCGGATTCCAGGGGATCTCAAAGGACTCCGGCAGATAACGCACGGTATCGCACAGGACCAGGCTCTGGTCGGTACTTTTTTGCGCGTGCTCCTCATAAAAGAAGATGCCTTCCTCCGCCGCCATCCGGCACAGGAAATCGTAATCAGTCTCACCGTACTGGACACAAAACTCACGGGAAGGATGTGGCTCGCTGAACAGCGGGCTCCACTCGGTCACCCCGTTTTCCTGCAATATCGTGCCGAGGATGCTTTCGATGTCCTCATTCTGGAAGATACGGAAGTTCTGGCGCAGCCCTGTGCGCCACAGCGGTGGGCACACCTTCATGCTGTACAGCATCTGGTTTTTGTCGTTCTCCCCCAGTTCAAACCAGGTCACCATACCTTTCACCCGGCGCTGTACGTCATCGCCCTGCCATATCGTCAGGTAGGCCATTTTGTCGAGGATCTGCTGGAATTCAAGGGAGAGAAACTGCTGGCTGACCAGAGAGAGATCGAGGGAAAAAAGCGAAGAGAGTGACTGGTTCAGATGAAAGGAGACCACCGCAAAAGCATCCGGTGGCAGGCCGTCCACTTCCAGCGTGAAACGTAATCCGGTTGACATAGCAACCTCCGGGGTTAAGGAAAAACAGACAGTTCGCTGTTAAAGCGGCTGTGACAGTACAGTGTTACGCTTGCGTTCAGGCACGCTACCGCCGAAGTTTCCGGCAGCCGCCATCTCCCGTGAACGTAACCCCTTACTGACAACCTTTCTTTCTACGGCGTAATACAAAAACAGCATCCGGCCTGATAGCCGGATGCTGTTGGCTTAACTTATGCTTCCAGCGGTGCGCGCCAGTCGTCGGCACCGGAGGTGCCAGATTTGACGTGTTCCCATTCAATTTTGCGGTAGGCCAGTGAAACTTCGAGCAACTGGGTGAACTCGCGTTTCGCCGGGTCCTGGCAATGCGGCATATGCAGTTTCATATCGACAATCGTCGAATCAGTCAGGCGGGTAGTGAAATAATGCTCCTGTTTGCCTTCCACAGAGGTACGCCACCAGTGAAGTTCAGTGGTTGGCAGCATTTCGCCGGAGGCCAGTGCGTTGTACATCAGCGGAACCGCTTTGTTCAGCGCCACGGTAAAAATGAAAGGCTTGTGAGCACGCTGACCCGCAGGCTGACCGGACTGAGGATCGGTCGGGACAGTAACGTTATGCAGGAATTCCTGCACCAGCATCTCGTCTTCGTGCCCCTGCACATAGATGTTGCCGACAGAATCAGCGGTAAATGCACCTGCAGTAATATTTCCCTGGGTCTGACCAGTGATGGAGATATAACACGGTGTTGGCATTTGTAAACTCCTTGTTAACGTGGTTAATTACTACTTACAATGACCTGCCGTTAATCCCAGACAGGCAGATGCAGCTCACTTCACGGAACCGCATCATTTTTCAGTATTTTTTACATACAAACCGAGCTAGAATTTACGGTTGTCGTAAAAACTATTTTTAAAATCATTAAATCTCTTATTCAGCAATAACTTAATAATATATATCTGGATAACCATACCCAACTGTTCAAAGTCCGTATTGCCTCCATAAAATGGCCAAAGCTGAATCATGAATAAATATTGTATTTATCCTTTCTGAATTATCATTTTGATAATTTTTGAGATATTCCTTAAAAATACCCACTTAATCAATCACAAAACAAATATATAAATAAGCAATCATTAGATTAGCTTATGTTTAATGAAATTATTATATACTTCAATAAGTTACATAAAAAATCTATATTTAAATTATTGCCATAATACACCTGACGCGAATTGCACAGGTTCACACAATCTATTTAACGCTTGCAGAATACCCCTCTTTACGATCGATAAAAAGTCCTTTTCTTATTTATTTTGAAGCGTAAAATGCGGGGTGATGAAGGAGTGGTGATTTTATTTTCACCGCCATTAGGGCGGCATTGCCGATATTTTTTTGCGGTACAAATATGCCGTGTTCATGGCCTGTACGAGATAACATGACGGATCACTTTTATGAGCAAAAAATTTGAAGGCAGCGTCGCGCCTCGCGAGCGTATTAATATATCGTATGTCCCAAAAACAGATGGCCAGACGGCTGAAGTGGAACTTCCGCTTAACATGCTCGTTGTCGGCGATACCGGAAATACGCAGGAAACATCCCCACTGGATGAACGTCAGGCAGTTTCCGTTAACAAGCACAATTTCGGTGCAGTGATGGCTGAAGCAGCCATTGGCCTCAATTTTACTGTCCCCGCCACGCTGAAGGGAAGCACAACAGACGATGAACTGAATGTGGCGCTGAATATCAAATCACTGGATGATTTTTCACCAGATAGCGTGGCCCGGCAGGTTCCGGAAGTGAATAAATTGCTGGAACTGCGTGAAGCACTGACTGCACTGAAGGGGCCGATGGGTAACCTTCCGGCATTCCGTACCCAGCTCCAGGCATTGCTGGAAAATGAAGAGTCCCGCGAGCAGTTGCTCAAAGAAATCGGTCTGGTGAGCAATAAATAACCACCACTATTTCATTAAACAGGGTTATCCAGGCATGACGGCACACAAAAATATCTCCGGGACATACCACCTCTCTGTTGCAGACATTCTGCAGGTGGTTTACCAGGTATGTTTCAGCCCGTCCGTTGAAATCAACCAGGATGGTGTGGCTGCGCTGATTACAACACTGGATCGCCGTATCAGTGATCTATTGGATGAGATTATCCATTTTTGTGAGTTTCAGCAGAGCGCGTCGCACTGGCAGCGCGTACTTCACTGACGGCGAAAAGCCGGTTTCAGAAACACAGCTAAAACAGAAGGATTTTCAGTATGTCTTTACAGGAAGAGGAACTCGTATCCAGTCATGCCGGGCAGCCTGAGCAGGCATCGTCGCTGCTTGATCAAATCATGGCACAGACCCGTATTCAGCCCGGTTCGGAAGGTTATGACGTTGCCCGCCAGGGTGTGACAGCCTTTATTGCCAGCATCCTGCAATCCACTGCATCTGCCGAACCGGTCAATAAACTGGCCGTGGACAGCATGATTGCAGATATTGATGAACGCATCAGCCGCCAGATGGATGTCATCATCCATGCGCCTGCCTTTCAGCAGGTCGAGTCGTTCTGGCGCTCACTGAAAACCATGGTGGATCGCGTTGATTTCCGTGAAAACATCAAGGTCAACGTGCTTCATGTCACCAAGCAGGAACTTCTGGAAGACTTTGAGTTTGCGCCAGAAATTATTCAGTCCGGATTTTATAAGCACGTTTATTCGTCCGGTTTCGGACAGTTTGGCGGTGAACCCATCGCTGCCGTGCTGGGCGCTTATGAGTTCAAAAATACCGCGCCTGACATGAAACTGCTGCAATACGTCAGTGCCGTGGGCGCAATGGCGCACGCACCGTTCCTGTCCTCCGTTTCCCCGGAGTTTATGGGGCTGAACTCGTGGACCGAACTGCCTAATATCAAAGATCTTTATGCCATCTTTGAAGGTCCGGCCTACACCAAATGGCGCGCCCTGCGTGACTCGGAAGATTCGCGCTATTTAGGGCTTACGGCACCCCGCTTCCTGCTTCGCCAGCCCTATTCACCAACAGATAACCCTGTTAAGAACTTTAACTATTACGAAGATGTCAGCCAGAACCACGAAGATTATCTGTGGGGTAATACGGCCTGGATGCTGGCATGCAATATCGCAGACAGTTTTGCCAAATACCGCTGGTGTCCAAACATTATCGGTCCGCAAAGCGGCGGCGCAGTGAAAGATCTGCCGGTGCATCTGTTCGAAACGATGGGGCAGATTCAGGCCAAAATCCCAACCGAGGTGCTGGTCACCGATCGCCGCGAATTTGAACTGGCTGAAGAGGGTTTTATCACCCTTACCATGCGTAAAGACTCTGATAATGCAGCCTTTTTCTCTGCAAACTCGGTACAAAAACCGAAGCACTTTCCGGGAAAAGATGCAGAAACCAACTATAAGCTGGGTACGCAGCTTCCTTATCTCTTCATCATCAATCGGTTAGCGCACTACATCAAGGTGTTGCAGCGTGAACAACTGGGGTCATGGAAAGAAAGGAGCGACTTAGAAAGAGAGCTTAATACCTGGATCCGTCAGTATGTTGCCGACCAGGAAAACCCGCCTGCAGACGTGCGCAGCCGCAAACCTCTGCGCGCTGCCAAAGTTGAGGTTATGGATGTAGAAGGCGAACCCGGCTGGTACCAGGTTGCGCTAAGCGTGAGGCCTCATTTTAAATTTATGGGGGCAAATTTTGAGCTTTCCCTGGTTGGCCGGTTAGACAGGGAGTAACACACCATGATACCGGATCGGGAAAGAACCACAGGTTCTCTTTTTGAGCGTATGGAAGCCTCTTCGGCCAGAAACCGGCAGGGAGGCAGTATTCATTCGCTCAGGCAATCCATTCGCCAGAACCTACGAAACATTCTTAATACCCGGTCCGGTAGTTGCCGGGGTGCGCCTGAGCTGGGCATTGATGAACCGGAAGGGGCTGAAAACTTCCGCGAATCCATGAGTCGGGCCATCGAGCAATGTATAGAACGCTATGAACCCCGGATCTCACACGCTGAAGTGCAGGCAGTGGTTTCATCCGCCTCCAGCCCGCTGGATATGACGTTTCATATTACAGCCTGGGTGACATTTAACGAAACGCATGAGGTGCTTGAATTTGATATGGCACCGAATGGCAGCCAGCATTACCGGGTGGACTGACAAATGGAATTTGAAGAACGCTATTTCCGGGAAGAACTCGATTACCTGCGCCAGCTTAGCAAGCTGCTGGCAACGGAAAAACCCCATCTGGCCCGCTTCCTGGCCGAAAAAGATGCGGATCCGGATATTGAACGCCTGCTGGAAGGGGTGGCTTTTCTTACCGGCAATCTCCGCCAGAAAATTGAGGATGAATTCCCAGAACTGACGCACGGGCTTATTAAGATGCTATGGCCTAATTACCTGCGTCCGGTTCCGGCAATGACCCTTATTGAATATACGCCGGATATGGATAAGTCTTCTGTACCGGTGTTAATCCCCCGTAATGAGCAGTTTACAACCAACGCCGGGGAAATCAGAGTTGATGAAGTGCTGCCCTCTGATGCTAAAAAGGAGGAGCCGCCTCCCTGTACCTTCACTCTCTGCCGGGATATCTGGCTGCTGCCCGTTCGCCTGGAGCAGATTGAAAACCGCAGTACGACCCGTAATGGTGTTATCAACATCACCTTTTCGGTCGCACCGGGAACGGACTTCCGCACGCTGGATCTGAACAAACTTCGCTTCTGGCTCGGCAATGACGACAACTATACCCGTGACCAGCTTTATTTATGGTTCTGCGAATACTTGCAGGGTGCCGACCTGACTGTGGGTGAACAGCATATTCGCCTGCCTGAGTTTATGCTAAAAGCTGTCGGTTTTGAGCCGCAGGATGCCATGCTGCCCTGGCCGAAAAACGTCCACAGCGGCTACCGGATCCTTCAGGAGTATTTCTGTTACCCCGATGCGTTTCTCTTTTTTGATCTTTGTGGTTGTCCGGCTTTGCCTGACGGATTGCAGGCGGAATTCTTTACCCTGCAACTGCGTTTTTCGCGCCCTTTGCCCGTGGACATCCGGCTGCGCCGCGATTCCCTGCGCCTGTATTGCGCACCTGCCATTAATTTATTTATCCACCATGCAGAAGCCATCACGCTGGACAACCGGCGGGCAGACTATCCGCTGGTTCCCAGCCGCCATTACCCACAACATTACGATGTATTTTCCGTTAACAGTGTGGTGAGCCAGGTCCAGGATATGTTCAGGAAAAAAGATCTGGGGCGTCCTGTTTCGACGCAGGCCGCGCGCCAGTGGCCAGCCTTTGAAAGTTTCAGCCATCAGATGGAATACAGCCGGAAGCGGGAAGTGGTGTACTGGCATCACCGGACCAAAACATCCCTGTTCCATCGCGGCTTTGATCATACCCTTGCCTTTATACATGCTGATGGCAGTTATCCGTCAGACGAATCTCTGCTCAGTAATGAAGTGGTTTCGGTATCGCTGACCTGTACCAACCGTGAGCTTCCGTCACAAATTCGTTCCGGCGATATCACCGGCACAACCGGTAAAAATGCAGCTGTTGCTTCATTTCGCAACATTACCCGCCCGACGCAACCACTCTGGCCGGTCATTGATGGCAGCCTGCACTGGTCCCTACTCTCCGCCATGAACCTGAATTATCTGTCATTACTGGATACGGACGCGCTGAAGCAGGTCATCGCCAACTTTGATCGCCACGCAATCCATCATCCGCAGACGGCACGGCTGTCACAACAAAAGCTGGATGCCATTGAGCGTCTGGAGACCCGCCCCGTTGATCGCCTGTTTACGGGTATTCCCGTCCGGGGACTGGCCTCCACGCTGTATCTGCACCCGGAGCCGTTTGTCTGTGAAGGGGAAATGTATCTGCTCGGTACGGTGCTTTCGCATTTTCTGTCGCTGTACGCCAGCGTTAACTCATTCCACATGCTGACCGTTGTGAACACAGAAAGCCAGGAGACATGGAAATGGACGGAAAGAATCGGGCAGCATCCTCTTATCTGAGTCCGGGAAATCCCCCGGCAGATAAAGAGCAGAATGATCCGCTGGCACAGGTTTTCCATAATGCCTGCTCTTACAATTTTTTTGCGATGGCGGAGCTGTTGCACCGCCTGGCAAAGGGTGAAAAGGGGACGCCAGAATTATCCCTGCGTGACGATCCGGCACAGGAAACCCTGCGTTTCAGCGCCGATGCCAGCCTTGCCTTCCCGTGCAGTGATATCAGTGCGCTGAAACGGGATACATCAGGGGCATTCAGGATGACCACCACCTTTATGGGGTTACAGGGGAGCCAGTCGCCTCTCCCCGGTTATTACCTCGATCACCTGGCCTGGAAAGCGGTACATGAACAAAGTCCGGTAGGTGATTTTCTGGATATGTTCAGCCACCGCCTGACCCAGTTTGTCTGGCATATCTGGCGTAAGTACCGCTATCACATCAGTTTTCGTAACGGCGGTGTGGATGCGTTCTCGCAGCGCATGTACTCCCTTGTCGGGCTGGGCCACCGCCAGCTTCGCGATAAGCTGGCGATTAATCACAGCAAAATGCTGGCGTATTCCGGGATCCTGGCAAATCCGGGACGATCCCCGGAAATAATCTGTGGCCTGGTGTCCCACTGCTTTGATTTGTCAGAAGTGACGCTGCAAAACTGGCAACGTCGCAAGGTGGATATTGAACCGGATCAGCAAAATAGTCTGGGGAGCTATTCTCTTAAAAATGGCGAAAAACTGGCGGGAAGATCGGTACTGGGCAACTTTGTTCTGGGTACACGAGTGCCCGATCTCAGCGGAAAATTCCAGCTCAGTATTACCAGCCTGACCCGAAAACAGTTCCTCTCTTTTCTGCCGTCCGGCGAAAACTTCCTGCCACTGACGATGTTCGTGTCCTTCATCCTGCGCGATCAGCTTGCCTGGGACTTACATCTGGGGCTGGCGCCGGAGCAGGTGGGCGCAATGCGCCTGGGCGATAACAAAAGTGCGCTGCTGGGCTGGACCAGCTTCCTCGGCACACCGGAAGAACGACCCTCAGTCACCATCAGGGTACGGTCGTAAATTATGATAATCACGGAGCAGAATATGCCGGAAGAGAAACTACAGACGCTTTCATTGCAGGTCATTAACGGCAGTGAGCTGGAAAGCGGACGGGCGGCGCGCTGTCTGTTCACACAGCAGGGAAATGTCGGCCATGGCCCCGAATGCCACTGGTCGGTACAGGATCGTCAGCAGAGCATTCCGGCCCAGGCTTTTACCGTTATCCTGCACGATGGCACATTTTGTCTGCGCCCGCAGACGGCACAACTGTGGCTGAATCAGGCAAAAGTCACAGCAACATCAGACCTAATACAGTTGCGCCAGGGCGATGAGATCCAGATCGGACGGCTGATGGTGAGGGTTCATCTGAACCGGGGAGATATTCCCCATTACGATGAGGAAATGGCCACTCCCGAAACCATCGTTACCAATCGCGATATGCTCACGGATACCCTGCTATCAACGGAGGGTACGCCACACTATCCGGGAATGACTCACCGGCACCAGCTTGCAGACACCGTGGTAAACGGTTTTTCTGCCGATCCACTCCAGGCACTTCAGTCCGAAAGCCTGATTACCACGGGCGATCCGCTTTCAGGCATTGCGGCTGTCCGGCCATCGGCACCGCTGTCCGATCCGGCAAGTAATGGGGGGATCAATACTCCGTTTATGGATCTGCCGCCCATTTATGCCAGCCCCGGCGATCGTAATGACGACGTCTCTGCGGCAGAAATGGCGCAACGCCACCTTGCGGTCACCCCCTTACTGCGCGGTCTTGGCGGCTCGCTTACCATGAGCAATTCCGACGATGCGGATGATTTTCTGGAGGAGGCCGGACGAACGTTACAGGCCGCAATAAAAGGTCTGCTCGATTTGCAGCAGCAGCGTAACAGCCTCTCAGACAAACATTTGCGCCCGCTGGAAGATAACCCGCTGCGCCTGAACATGGATTACGCCACCGCGCTCGACGTAATGTTTGCCGAAGGTAAAAGCCCGGTACATCTGGCGGCTCCCGCCGCCGTCAGTGAAAGCCTGCGCAATGTCCGCCACCACGAAGAAGCTAACCGGGCAGCGATTGTGGAGTCGCTTCGTGTCCTGCTGGATGCTTTCTCACCACAAAATCTGCTGCGCCGCTTTGTGCAGTACCGCCGCAGCCATGAACTGCGCCAGCCGCTGGATGATGCCGGAGCATGGCAAATGTACAGCCATTATTACGAAGAACTGGCCTCCGATCGCCAGCAGGGGTTTGAGATGCTGTTTAACGAGGTCTACGCCCAAGTCTATGACCGGGTGCTTCGTGAAAAACAGCGGGAGCCGGAAGCATGAACAGGAAGGCGTTTCTGGCCTGCGTGCTGATGTGCGTCATATTAACCGGCTGCGAAACGGCGAAAAAAATCAGTGAGGTGATCAAAAACCCGGATATCCAGGTCGGGAGCCTGAAGGAGCAACCTTCGGAAATAACCGTCACCCTGCTGACCGAACCGGACACCAATACCAATGCGGAAGGTGAATCAGCCGCCGTGGATGTGCAACTGGTGTACCTGACTGACGACTCAAAATTGCTGGCAGCCGACTATGACCAGATAGCCAGTACGCCGCTACCGGATGTGCTGGGTAAAAACTATATCGACCACCAGGATTTCAACCTGTTGCCGGACACCATCAAAACCCTGCCGCCGGTAAAGCTGGATGAGAAAACGCAGTTTATTGGTGTCGTGGCCTATTTCTCCGATGACCAGGCCACTGAATGGAAACAAATCGAGACGGTGGAAGGAACCGGCCACCATTACCGCCTGCTGGTGCATGTACGTCAAAGCAGCATCGAAATGAAAAAAGAGGATGAATAATTATGGCAACCACCCGCAACAAGGTGATGTGGCAGGAAGGGATGCTGATGCGTCCACACCATTTCCAGCAGCAGCAGCGTTACAACGACTACCTGGATAACCAGCGTTTCCGGGCCATGAATAATTTATCCTGGGGATTTACCGAACTCACTCTCAACAATGAACTGCTGGCACAGGGTAAGATCATGATTGACAGCGCGTCAGGCACACTGCCCGACGGCACCGTCTTTTCTATCCCCGACCAGGACGCACTGCCCGATCCGCTGCACCCGCAACATTTTCCGGACGAGAGAAGCCGCAATATCTACCTCGCTCTGCCGGTCGCCAGTGATGTGAGAAATGAAATCAGCGACGGGCGGCGAATCGGGCGTTACCGGCTGAATTATGCCGATGTCCGGGATTTGCATTCAGAAGAAGGTGACACGCGAACACTGACGCTGGGACAACTGACGCCGCGCATTATGAGCGGTGCAGAAGATATGAGCGCCTATATTACGCTCCCGCTTTGCCGTATCAGTGATCGCCATGCCGACGGCTCCCTGACGCTGGATGACGATTTTATCCCCTCCTGCCAGAATATTCAGGTCAGTAAGAAACTGCGTGTTTATCTCAAAGAGGTACAGGGGGCCATTGGCGGACGGGCAAGCGATCTGGCAAACCGCATTGGCTCTCCGGCGCAGAGCGGCATCGCGGATGTGGCGGAATTTATGATGTTGCAGTTACTTAACCGTAACCAGACCCGGTTTACCCATCGCGCTCGTCGATCCCAGCTCCACCCGGAAGATTTCTACCTTGATCTTGCCGGGTTGCTGGGTGAACTGATGACCTTTACCGAGCCGTCGCGCCTGCCCTGCCCGCTTGATGTGTATGATCATCATGACCTGACCAAAACATTTAAAACGCTGTTACCGGAAGTCAAACGGGCGCTGCATACCGTACTGTCGCCAAGAGCCGTTAATCTGCCGCTGCATCTGCGTGACGGTATCTGGCAGGCCGATATCCATGACACAGAACTGCTGCAATCTGCCACCTTTGTGCTGGCTGTGGCGGCAAACATGCCGGTCGATCAGATCCAGCGCCAGTTTATCCAGCAGTCGAAAATTTCCTCGCCGGAAAAAATCCGCAATATGGTCAGTGTGCAGATACCCGGCATTCCATTGCGTGCCCTGATGGTGGCTCCCCGCCAGCTTCCTTACCATTCCGGGTTCAGCTATTTCGAACTCGACAAGAGCGGACAGGCCTGGACAGAAATGGCTGCCGCCGGGGCCGTTGCACTGCATGTATCCGGCAGTTTCCCGGATCTGAACATGCAACTGTGGGCGATAAGAGGGTAAGACGATGGATGAGGGGTCACTGTCTCTGCCACCATTTACCGGATACGACGAAAAAAGCCAGCGCGACTATCATCTCGCGCTTCGTGGCAACAGCCTGAATCCGATGATCGACGCGGCCACGCCGCTACTCGGTATGGTAATGCGCCTTTCAACCATGAACAGCCAGACGATGCCGGAGCATCTTTTTGCTCAGGTGGTGACGGATGTTCAGGCCGTGGAGCAACTGCTTCAGGAGCAGGGCTACGAACCGGGCGTGATTATCTCGTTTCGCTACATCCTCTGCACGTTTATTGATGAAGCGGCGCTCGGTAACGGCTGGTCGAACAAGAACGAGTGGATCAAGCAGTCATTGCTGGTCCATTTCCACAACGAAGCCTGGGGTGGAGAGAAAGTTTTCATCCTGCTGGAGCGCCTGATCCGTGAACCCAAACGTTACCAGGATCTGCTGGAATTTCTCTGGCTCTGTTTTTCTCTGGGATTTCGCGGGCGCTACAAAGTGGCAGCACAGGATCAGGGGGAATTTGAGCAGATCTACCGCCGCCTGTACCACGTCCTGCATAAACTACGCGGCGATGCCCCTTTCCCGCTGTTACACCAGGACAAAAAAACCCAGGGCGGGCGTTATCAGCTCATCAGTCGCCTGACCATTAAACATATTTTTTGTGGTGGCGTTGTCGTGCTGGCGTTGTTTTACCTGTTCTATCTGTTGCGGCTGGACAGCCAGACGCAGGACATCCTGCACCAGCTAAACAAATTACTTCGATAAGGACGTTTATGATCCAGATTGATCTTCCCACGCTGGTAAAACGGCTTAACCTGTTCTCCCGCCAGGCGCTGGAGATGGCCGCCTCTGAATGTATGAGCCAGCAGGCAGCGGAAATTACCGTCAGCCATGTGCTTATTCAGATGCTCGCCATGCCACGCAGTGACCTGCGGGTTATTACCCGCCAGGGCGATATTGGCATGGAAGAGTTGCGCCAGGCGCTGACGGTGGAGAACTACACAACTGCCCGTTCTGCGGACAGCTACCCGGCATTTTCCCCGATGCTGGTTGAGTGGCTGAAAGAGGGCTGGCTGCTGGCGTCGGCTGAGATGCAGCACAGCGAATTGCGTGGCGGCGTGTTGCTGCTGGCCCTGCTGCATTCGCCGCTGCGTTATATACCGCCTGCTGCCGCCCGGCTGTTGACCGGCATTAACCGTGACCGTCTGCAACAGGACTTTGTGCAATGGACACAGGAGTCGGCGGAATCAGTCGTGCCGGATGCAGACGGTAAAGGCGCAGGCACACTGACGGACGCTGCTGACACCCTGCTTGCCCGCTACGCCAAAAACATGACCGCAGACGCCCGTAACGGCAGGCTTGACCCGGTACTGTGCCGCGACCACGAAATCGACCTGATGATCGACATTCTCTGCCGCCGCCGCAAGAACAACCCGGTGGTGGTGGGCGAAGCAGGCGTGGGTAAAAGCGCCTTAATCGAAGGGCTGGCGCTGCGCATCGTGGCAGGCCATGTGCCGGACAAGCTGAAAAACACCGATATCATGACCCTTGACTTGGGCGCATTGCAGGCCGGAGCGTCGGTGAAGGGTGAATTCGAAAAACGTTTCAAAGGGCTGATGGCGGAGGTCATTTCCTCCCCGGTGCCGGTCATTCTGTTTATCGACGAAGCACATACCCTGATTGGCGCGGGCAACCAGCAGGGTGGGCTGGATATCTCCAACCTGCTCAAACCGGCGCTGGCGCGCGGCGAGCTGAAAACCATCGCCGCCACCACCTGGAGCGAGTACAAAAAATACTTCGAAAAAGATGCCGCCCTGTCGCGCCGCTTCCAGTTGGTGAAGGTCAGCGAACCCAACGCTGCCGAAGCCACCATTATTCTGCGCGGTCTGTCGGCGGTCTATGAACAGTCTCACGGCGTGCTGATTGATGATGACGCCTTGCAGGCCGCTGCGACATTAAGCGAGCGTTATCTCTCCGGGCGTCAGTTACCGGACAAAGCGATTGATGTGCTGGATACCGCCTGCGCCCGTGTGGCCATCAACCTGTCGTCGCCGCCGAAGCAAATCTCGGCGCTGACCACTCTGAGCCACCAGCAGGAGGCGGAAATTCGCCAGCTTGAGCGCGAGCTTCGCATCGGACTGCGTACCGACACATCACGGATGACCGAGGTGCTGGTGCAGTATGATGAAACGCTGACGGCGCTGGATGAACTGGAAGCGGCCTGGCACCAGCAGCAGACGCTGGTCCGGGAGATTATTGCGCTGCGCCAGCAGTTACTGGGCGTGGCAGAGGACGATGCGGCGCCGTTGCCGGACGCAGATACCGTGGAGGATACGCAGCCAGAGTCAGAGTCAGAGCAGGATAATACCGGTGCCGAACCGGCTGATGAAGCTGGCAGCGAACAGCCGGAAGAGACCGCTGAAACAGTTTCCCCGGTACAACGTCTGGCACATCTCACTGCCGAACTGGACGCCCTGCATAACGACCGGTTGCTGGTTTCCCCGCACGTCGATAAAAAACAGATTGCGGCGGTGATTGCCGAATGGACCGGCGTGCCGCTTAACCGCCTGTCGCAGAATGAAATGTCGGTCATCACCGACCTGCCAAAATGGCTCGGCGACACCATCAAAGGCCAGGACCTGGCGATTGCCAGCCTGCACAAACACCTGCTGACCGCACGCGCCGACCTGCGCCGTCCGGGACGCCCGCTGGGCGCGTTCCTGCTGGCTGGCCCCAGCGGCGTGGGTAAAACTGAAACCGTCCTGCAACTGGCAGAGCTGCTCTACGGCGGTCGCCAGTACCTGACCACCATCAATATGTCCGAGTTCCAGGAGAAACATACCGTCTCGCGACTGATTGGTTCGCCTCCGGGCTACGTTGGCTACGGTGAAGGCGGCGTACTGACCGAAGCGATTCGCCAGAAACCCTACTCGGTAGTACTGCTCGATGAAGTGGAAAAAGCGCACCCGGATGTGCTCAACCTGTTCTACCAGGCGTTCGATAAGGGCGAAATGGCAGACGGTGAAGGCCGCCTGATTGACTGCAAAAATATCGTCTTCTTCCTGACGTCCAACCTCGGCTACCAGGTAATAGTCGAGCATGCCGATGACCCGGAAACCATGCAGGAAGTACTGTATCCGGTGCTGGCCGACTTCTTCAAACCTGCCCTGCTGGCGCGTATGGAAGTGGTGCCGTACCTGCCGCTGTCGAAAGAGACGCTCGCCACCATCATTGCCGGGAAACTGGCCCGCCTGGATAACGTGCTGCGCAGCCGCTTTGGCGCGGAGGTGATTATAGAACCGGAAGTGACGGACGAAATCATGAGCCGCGTCACCCGCGCGGAAAACGGCGCGAGGATGCTGGAATCGGTCATCGACGGCAATATGCTGCCGCCGCTCTCCCTGCTGCTGTTGCAGAAAATGGCGGCGAATACGGCGGTTGCCCGGATTCGGTTGTCGGCAGTGGACGGCGCATTTACGGCAGACGTGGAAGATGCTCAGAACGACGAGTCCGTCACAAAGGATGAAACGGTTTTATGAGCAGGTTGCGCGTTTTCCGGCAGACAGGATGGTTTATCGCGGGCCTGATGACGGGCTTACCCGCCACTGCCGCGCCCGCAGAAGCATCGTCAATGGCCGGTGTGGCGGTCGCCGTCGCCACCACGACCCCGCCGGATGCGACAGCCACGTTACAGGCCATGCAGTCCTGTCGGCGGGAGTCCGCGGCGCTGGAGCGGCTTGACTGCTATGACCGCCTGCTGGCACCGCTGTCCCCGTCAGGGTTTGACGGGGCGCTGGTCAAAGCCGGTTTTGTGGGCGAGGCCTGGACCCGCGCCACAGAGCAGGAAAAACGCCGCGAGGGCAACACCACAGAACTGCTGGTGACGCAGGTGCCGGGGGAGCGCCCGACGGTGGTGATAACCACCCCGGCTATCGGTCATGTTCCGCCACGCCCGGTGCTGATGTTCAGTTGCGTGGACAATATCACCCGGATGCAGGTGGCGCTGATGCACCCTCTGGATGTCCATGATATCGCCGTCACTCTGAATGCCGACAACCGGGCATTGCGCAGCCACTGGTTTGTGCGCGAGAACGGCACCCTGCTGGAGTCCAGCCGGGGGTTATCCGGGATTGATGAAATTAAGCAACTGTTCGGCGCAAAAACGCTGACGGTGGATACCGGCGCAGACAATGCCGCCGGAAAGCTGACCTTTAACATTGACGGGCTGGCAAGGGCGATTGCTCCCCTGCGCGATGCCTGCCACTGGGCGGGAGAATAAAAATATGGCAATGGACTTACGCGATCCGAATGTCTGGATATCGCACCTGCTGGAAAACCTGCCGGAAGAGAAACTGGCATCGGCGCTGAAAGATGACAACCCGAACTGGGAGTATATCGACGGCGAAATCGTCAAGCTGGGATCGCTGGCCCACAGTCAACTGGATATCCCGGAACTCCAGCGCCGTGGGCTGGTCATTCTGGCTTCGGAGAGTAAGGATTTTCGTCTGCTGGCGCATCTGCTGAGAACCCTGCAACACGCCGGTGATCCTCATCTCGCATTGCGCCTGCTGGCGCTGTATGTGGAGCATTACTGGGCGGTGGCTGCGCCGCAGAATATGGCGCATAAAAAACGCTTTGCCAGCCAGGTCATTAAACGCTTTGAAACAGGTATTGAAGTTTTTTCACAGAACGCCGCCACAGCGCAGCGCGATGCGCTGTCAGGGGAACTGGCAAAACTGGCGCAATGCTGGCAGTCACATAACGCCCCGGAACTGGCACAGGCTACTGATGATCTTTTTGCCCTGTACCAGCGTGCGTTTAATCGTGCGGCACCGGCTCCTGTCCCCACTCCGGCGGCCTCCGGTAGTTCACCACAGACCACCGCCACGTCTGAAAGCGGCGTGACGCAACCCAGTGCTCCGGCTCCCCAAATCGTCATCGACAGTCACGACGACAAAGCCTGGCGCGACACGCTGTTAAAAGTGGCGGCCATTTTATGTGAACGCCAGCCGGATTCACCGCAGGGCTACCGTCTGCGCCGCCATGCGCTTTGGCAGAACATCACCAGTACGCCCCAGGCGGAAAGCGATGGCCGTACTCCACTGGCTGCGGTCTCCGCCGATATGGTGGCAGATTACCATGCTCAGCTCGGTAGTGCCGATATGGCGCTGTGGCAGCAGGTGGAGAAAAGCGTACTGCTGGCTCCTTACTGGCTGGATGGTCACTGCCTTTCTGCACAGACGGCGCTGCGTCTGGGTTACAAACAGGTGGCAGACGCCATCCGCGATGAGGTCATCCGCTTCCTTGAGCGTCTGCCCCAGCTTACCGGGCTGCTGTTTAATGACCACACACCGTTTATCAGTGAGCAGACGAAACAATGGCTGGCAGCTTCGCCCGACGCCAAAGTTGCACCGGTTGCGCAAATCGGTGAGGAATCGAAGGCAGCCAGAGCCTGTTTTGCTGAGCAGGGTCTGGAGGCGGCGCTGCGATATCTGGACATGCTACCCGAAGGCGATCCCCGCGATCAGTTTCACCGCCAGTACCTTGCCGCACAGTTGACGGAAGAGGCGGGGCTGGTACAGCTTGCGCAGCAGCAGTACCGGATGTTGTTCAGGATGGGATTGCAGATGATGGTGGCAGACTGGGAGCCGTCCCTGCTTGAGCAGCTAGAACAAAAATTCACGGCAGAACAATAAAAGAGAACAGGAGTTTTTGTGTTCAGATTACCAACACCCCGACTACTCAGCGGACTCAAATCAGCCCTGCGACCGGCGATGCCCCGGTTTAAAGTCTCTGCTTTCTGGCTGCTGATACTGGCGTGGATTTTTCTGCTGGTGTGGATCTGGTGGAAAGGCCCGACGTGGACGCTGTATGAAGAACAGTGGCTCAAACCACTGGCGAACCGCTGGCTGGCAACGGCGGCGTGGGGGATTATTGCCCTGATGTGGCTTACCGTCCGGGTGATGAAGCGCCTGCAACAGCTTGAAAAAATGCAAAAGCAACAGCGCGAGGAAGCCGTTGATCCGCTCAGCGTGGAACTGAACGCCCAGCAGCGTTATCTTGACCGCTGGCTGCTGCGCCTGCAACGCCATCTCGACAACCGCCGTTTCCTGTGGCAGTTGCCGTGGTATATGGTCATCGGCCCGGCGGGCAGTGGCAAAACGACACTGCTGCGCGAGGGGTTTCCGTCCGACATTATTTATGCCCCGGAGGGCGCACGCGGCGCAGAACAACGCCTGTACCTCACGCCCCATGTCGGTAAACAGGCGGTGATCTTTGATATCGACGGCACACTCTGCGCTCCCGCTGATGCGGATATCCTGCATCGCCGTCTGTGGGAACATGCCCTCGGCTGGCTGAAAGAAAAGCGCGCGCGCCAGCCGCTGAATGGGATTATTCTGACACTCGATTTACCCGATCTGCTTACCGCAGACAAACGCCGCCGCGAGCATCTGTTACAGGCGCTGCGCAGCCGCTTGCAGGATATACGCCAGCATCTTCACTGCCAGTTACCGGTTTACGTGGTACTTACCCGGCTTGATTTATTGCAGGGTTTTGCCGCCCTGTTTCAGTCCCTGAACAGACAGGATCGCGATGCGATTCTGGGCGTCACGTTCACCCGCCGTGCCCATGAAAATGATGACTGGCGAACAGAGTTGAATGCTTTCTGGCAGACATGGGTGGATCGAATGAATCTGGCGTTGCCGGATCTGATGGTCGCTCAGACTCACACCCGCGCGTCTTTATTCAGTTTTTCCCGCCAGATGCAGGGAAGCCGTGAACCGCTGGTGTCACTGCTTGAGGGTCTGCTTGATGGCGAAAATATGAACGTGATGCTGCGTGGTGTCTATCTCACCTCTTCGCTTCAGCGTGGACAGATGGATGATATATTCACCCAGTCTGCCGCCCGCCAGTACCGGCTGGGCAATAACCCACTGGCGTCCTGGCCCCTGGTGGACACCGCGCCTTATTTCACCCGCAGCCTGTTCCCGCAGGCATTACTCGCAGAGCCTAATCTGGCAACAGAGAGCCGCGCCTGGCTGATACGTTCCCGTCGCCGCCTGACGGTTTTCTCTGCCACAGGCGGCGTGGCAGCACTGCTGCTCATCACCGGCTGGCATCACTATTACAACGGTAACTATCAGTCTGGCATCACCGTGCTTAAGCAGGCCAAAGCCTTTATGGACGTGCCGCCTCCGCAGGGGGAAGATGACTTTGGCAACCTGCAACTGCCGCTCCTGAACCCGGTGCGCGATGCCACACTGGCCTATGGCGACTGGGGCGACCGCAGCCGTCTGGCCGATATGGGACTGTACCAGGGACGACGTATCGGGCCTTATGTGGAACAGACCTATCTGCAACTGCTGGAGCAACGTTACCTGCCCTCGCTGTTTAACGGGCTGGTCAAAGCGCTGAACGCCGCGCCGCCGGAGAGTGAAGAAAAACTCGCGGTGCTGCGCGTGATGCGAATGCTGGAGGACAAAAGCGGACGTAACAATCAGGTGGTGAAGCAGTATATGGCAAAACGCTGGAGCGAAAAGTTCCACGGTCAGCGCGATATCCAGGCACAACTGATGTCCCATCTTGACTACGCGCTGGCTCATACTGACTGGCACGCAGAGCGTCAGGCGGGCGACGGTGACGCCATCAGCCGCTGGACGCCATATGACAAGCCCGTGGTATCAGCACAGAAAGAACTGAGCAAACTGCCTGTCTACCAGCGGGTTTACCAGAGCCTGAAAACGCGGGCGCTGGGCGTTCTTCCTGCCGACCTCAATCTGCGTGACCAGGTAGGGCCAACCTTTGACCAGGTGTTTACATCTGCCGATGACAACAAACTGGTTGTTCCACAGTTTCTTACCCGTTACGGCCTGCAAAGCTATTTTGTAAAACAGCGCGATGAACTGGTTGAACTGACGGCGATGGATTCCTGGGTACTTAACCTTACCCGCAGCGTGAAATACAGTGACGCCGACCGCGCGGAAATCCAGCGCCAGTTGACCGAGCAGTATATCAGCGACTACACCGCCACCTGGCGGGCCGGGATGGACAATCTGAATATCCGCAATTTTGAGTCCATCGGACAACTGACCGGGGCGCTGGAGCAGGTTATCAGCGGCGACCAGCCTTTGCAGCGGGCGCTGACCGTGCTGCGTGACAACACACAGCCAGGCGTCTTTTCTGAAAAACTCTCTGCCAAAGAACGGGAGGAAGCCCTGGCAGAGCCGGATTACCAGTTACTCACCCGCCTCGGGCATGAATTCGCCCCGGAAAACAGTACCCTGGCAGTACAGAAAGACAAAGAAAGCACGATGCAGGCCGTGTATCAGCAACTCACCGAGTTGCACCGCTACCTGCTGGCAATCCAGAACGCGCCTGTACCAGGGAAATCGGCGCTGAAAGCCGTGCAGTTACGGCTTGATCAGAACAGCAGCGATCCGATATTCGCCACCCGCCAGATGGCAAAAACGCTGCCTGCTCCGCTCAACCGCTGGGTTGGCAGACTGACTGACCAGGCCTGGCATGTGGTGATGGTGGAGGCTGTTCATTATATGGAAGTGGACTGGCGCGACAGCGTGGTGAAACCGTTTAACGAGCAACTGGCAAATAACTATCCGTTTAATCCGCGTTCTGCACAGGATGCCTCACTGGATGCCTTCGAACGCTTCTTTAAACCGGATGGCATACTGGATACCTTCTACCAGCAGAACCTGAAGCTGTTTATCGATAATGACCTGAGTCTGGAGGATGGCGATAACAACGTCATTATTCGCGAAGATATTATTGCGCAACTGGAAACTGCGCAGAAAATCCGTGACATCTTCTTCAGCAAACAGAACGGTCTGGGAACATCCTTTGCCGTGGAAACGGTATCGCTTTCAGGCAATAAACGCCGCAGTGTACTGAACCTTGACGGTCAGTTAGTCGATTACAGCCAGGGCCGTAACTATACCGCCCATCTGGTCTGGCCTAACAACATGCGCGAAGGCAACGAAAGTAAGCTGACGCTCATCGGCACCAGCGGCAACGCGCCGCGCAGTATCAGCTTCAGCGGGCCGTGGGCGCAGTTCCGCCTGTTCGGGGCCGGACAACTGACCGGAGTACAGGATGGCAACTTTACCGTGCGCTTTAGCGTGGACGGTGGCGCGATGACCTACCGTGTGCATACCGACACGGAAGATAACCCGTTCAGCGGTGGGTTGTTCAGCCAGTTTGGTCTGTCAGACACACTGTACTGAGGAGGCAGGGATGAATAGTAACGTACTGACACAAACTATCGTTACCGGCAGTGACCCGCGCGGGCTGCCGGAATTCAGCGCCATCCGCGAGGAAATAAACAAAGCCAGCCACCCGTCACAGCCTGAGCTGAACTGGAAACTGGTGGAGTCGCTGGCACTGGCGATTTTTAAAGCCAACGGTGTGGATTTACACACCGCCACCTACTATACGCTTGCCCGGACACGGACACAGGGACTGGCGGGATTCTGCGAAGGTGCGGAACTGCTGGCGGCAATGGTAAGCCACGACTGGGATAAGTTCTGGCCGCAGGGCGGCCCGGCGCGTACTGAAATGCTGGACTGGTTTAACTCCCGAACCGGCAATATTCTGCGTCAGCAAATCTCCTTTGCGGAATCCGACCTACCACTGATCTACCGCACAGAGCGGGCATTGCAGCTTATCTGCGATAAGCTCCAGCAGGTGGAACTGAAGCGCGTTCCGCGCGTGGAGAATCTGCTCTATTTTATGCAGAACACGCGTAAACGGCTTGAACCCCAGCTGAAGAGTAACACTGAGAACGCCGCACAGACCACGGTCAGAACGCTGATTTATGCCCCGGAAACACAGGCATCTTCCACACCAGAAGCGGTAGTGCCTCCCCTGCCCGGCCTGCCTGAGATGAAAGTGGAAGTGCGCAGTCTGACAGAGAATCCCCCACAGGCCAGTGTGATAAAGCAAGGCAGTACGGTAAGAGGGTTTATCGCAGGGATCGCCTGTTCAGTGGCTGTCGCCTCAGCATTGTGGTGGTGGCAGGTCTATCCGGTACAGCAGCAACTGTTACAGGTTAACGACACCGCTCAGGGCGCAGCAACGGTGTGGATGGCCTCACCTGAACTCGAAAACTATGAGCGCAGGCTGCAACAACTTCTTGATACCTCCCCGGTACAGCCGCTGGAAACCGGGATGCAGATGATGCGTGTTGCCGACAGTCGCTGGCCGGAAAGCCTGCAACAGCAACAGGCCTCGACACAATGGAATGAGGCACTCAAAACCCGCGCACAGAGTAGCCCGCAGTTGCGTGGCTGGTTGCAGACCCGCCAGGACTTACATGCTTTTGCAGATCTAGTGATGCAGCGCGAGAAAGAGGGACTAACCCTTTCCTATATCAAAAATGTCATCTGGCAGGCGGAGCGGGGACTGGGGCAGGAAACACCCGTTGAGTCTCTGTTGACGCAGTACCAGGATGCCCGTGCGCAGAAGCAGAATACAGATGCGCTGGAAAAACAAATTAATGAGCGACTCGAAGGCGTGTTAAGCCGCTGGCTGCTGCTGAAGAATAACGTCATGCCAGAGGCGGCAACCGGTACCACGGCCGAAAAATAATTATTTAATTAAAGGAGATTATCATGGCAAATATAAGTTATTTATCTTTGAGTGGAGAGACACAAGGGCTGATTTCAGCAGGTTGCTCAACGCTTGATTCTGTCGGAAACAAAGCGCAGCCAGAACATAAAGATCAGATCATGGTTTATGCGTTAATGCATTCCATCTCAAGAAGTCAAAATGTCAATCATCATGAATTAATTATCACCAAACCGGTTGATAAATCCTCACCATTGCTGGCAAAAGCACTTAGTGACAATGAAAAAATGGCAATATGTGAATTTATACTCTACCGAACCAGTAAAGCGGGTATTTACCAGCCTTATTATAAAATAAATCTGTCAAAAGCCCGAATATCAAGTATTGATTTTGTCACACCGCATGCTGTCCTGGAAAAAGAACTGGAACCACAGGAGAGAATTGCCTTTATTTATGAAGATATTTCCTGGGAGCATACATTAGCCGGTACGAATGCAATGAGTAAATGGCAGGATCGTGTACAGTAACTTACTGTAATAACATAATAAATTACTATTGCGGAGAGATAAAATGGCTGGTTTAAGGAATAACAACAACACACAGAATGCACAGTGGGCTGATTATGTGGGTGACATTCTTCGGGGGGCTCAGCCGATAAACCAGCTAGTACCTCAGCACCCTTATCTTAACGACGTCCCACTCATTGATGAGTTAAGGCATCAGAACACTCATCATGTTATTCTCTTGACACTTGATGTTGCAAAAAAAATACTCAGCCCAATAACATCATTTGATTACATTCATTTTATCACTACACATCCTTCAGGTATAAAAGATACACTCGCCTGGTTAGTTAACGCGGGTAAATTAATGACTGAGTTTGATGACAATGGGAAAATTATATTTAACCTTAATGCCTTAAAGTATACAAAAGCAAGTTACTTTGAAATACTTGGAGAGAAATATATAAAAATCACAACATCCAGCCCCTGGCTTTTAGAAAAGCTCGGTAAATATATTTTCTCTTCACGAGCGCCTCAAGTTCTGGAACTCGCTATTGGCTGGCGAGGAGCTTTATCTGAATCAATAAAAGGAGTTAAGTTCTGTATCTGGTTTTCAGTAGCCTGGAGAACCATAGAATTTATTATGAGTTCAGAGCGAGATCTGGTTAATTTTCTTGGCGATTTTTCAATGGATGTGGCCAAAGCAGTTATAGCCGGTGGTGTTGCAACCGCTATTGGAAGCCTGGCTTCTTTTGCCTGTGTTAGCTTTGGCTTTCCAGTAATTCTTGTCGGAGGAGCAATTTTACTGACAGGGATAGTGTGTACAGTTGTTTTAAATGAAATCGATGCTCAATGCCATTTATCAGAAAAATTAAAATATGCAATTAGAGATGGACTAAAACGGCAACAGGAACTTGATAAATGGAAAAGGGAAAACATGACTCCATTTATGTATGTTCTTAACACTCCACCCGTGATATGAGGATTAACCATGCGTTTACATGTTAAATTAAAAGAGTTTCTTTCGATGTTTTTTATGGCCATATTATTTTTCCCTGCATTCAATGCTTCTTTGTTTTTTACCGGAGTTAAACCTCTATATTCAATAATAAAATGCTCCACGGAAATATTTTATGATTGGAGAATGTTGATTCTGTGCTTTGGTTTCATGTCGTTTTCCTTTTTAAATGTTCATGTAATTTTACTTACGATAATAAAATCATTCTTAATCAAAAAAACGAAGGTAGTCAATTTCGCCACAGACATAACAATACAGCTAACTCTTATATTTTTACTAATAGCTATCGTAATAGCACCTTTAATAGCTCCTTTTGTCACAGGATATGTCAATGCTAATTATCACCCCTGCGGTAATAATACGGGAATTTTCCCAGGAGCAATCTATATTAAAAATGGCATGAAATGTAATAATGAATATATTTCTCGCAAGGAAGATTCAGCAGTTAAATAATTAAATATTCTAAAACAAACAGTTTTTAACTCCGGATTCCATGTCCTTTCTTGCACTGTCTTTGTCAAGAAAAATTTCTTATGCAAAGAATTTTGTATTATTGCCGCCAGAAATTCCTGGCGGCAGATATAATTTATTATTGATAGCGGTTAACCAAATCTTTTACCATCGCTTTATAGGTCTTTTGCTTAAGTTGCATGATTTGCTGCTCTGTCATATCAGTCGTACTGGCTTCATTCTTGTCGGGCAATGGTGGAAGCACTTTATATTCATAATTCACCGGCGACCAGGTAGCCCACTCACCTGTTGCCACATCCACCAGCGTGAAACGTACCAGGTAGCGCAGGGAGATAGCGTCGGTGAGTTTTTCATTTTTATAGTCGGACCATACTGTTGATTTCAGCGCAGAGTCATATTTTCCTGTCTGCAATGTATCCTGGTAAACAATAATCGCTTTCTGATGTCCTTTTGCAGCCACAAAACGCAGTGCCTGCATCCAGTTCATATTCTCAGCACTGGCAACATCCTCGTTCTCATTTTTATCTTTGTTTTTGTTACAAGTCAGAGGCTTTTACCTGTCCGGGATACCAGAGAATGTGGAAACAGTATAATATTTTCGCATCTCCTCCTGCATAATGGTTTCCGGTGCGCGGTTGCCGGATTGAACAAGTATTACAGGAGAATTAAGGGGAACGCGGAACTCATCTCCATCAAGCGCAGCTTGAATATCCTCTTCGGATACGGCCAGAGTGGTTTCATTACCGAATAAATCTTTGTCTGTCAGTTGCTGGGGAGTGTTTTTATTAATATTACTTTGTGTGACTTGAGCTTTTTTCTTCTTTTCATCAATAGAAGATTCAGAGGCACATCCTGCAAGCAGCGAGAATAACACACATATGCAACAAAGCTTTTTTGAATTCATAATTGGACACTCCCTCGCCTGTCATAATGATTAGAATATTTAGCATTGATAACGGACTCTAATTATATACCCCACTTAAATAATAACAAACAAAATCAATTTGAAATATACATTCATTTAATCAATATAAATTTATTCTCTGGAAATATATTTAAGCTGAATGGTTCGATATCATTATTGAATTTTAATGAATGAGACAACAAGCGAGAATCACGCACTTACGCCAGAATAAAATCATTGAACAGAGAAATGGTGGAATTCAAATACAAAAAAACCGCAAAATTAAAAATCTTGCGGCTCTCTGAACTCATTTTCATGAGTGAATTTGGCGGAACGGACGGGACTCGAACCCGCGACCCCCTGCGTGACAGGCAGGTATTCTAACCGACTGAACTACCGCTCCGCGTTGTGTTCCGTTGGGAACGAGGCGAATATTACGGATTGCCTCACCCTTCGTCAACGGTTTTTCTCATCTTTTGAATCGTTTGCTGCAAAAATCGCCCAAGCCGCTATTTTTAGCGCCTTTTACAGGTATTTATGCCCGCCAGAGGCAGCTTCCGCCCTTCTTCTCCACCAGATCAAGACGGGCTTCAT
The DNA here is from genome assembly GCF_012584495.1 of Escherichia sp. SCLE84. Lineage (NCBI taxonomy): Bacteria > Pseudomonadati > Pseudomonadota > Gammaproteobacteria > Enterobacterales > Enterobacteriaceae > Escherichia > Escherichia sp. SCLE84. The sequence continues at coordinate 2,221,905 of NZ_CP051430.1, forward strand.
GAGCTGCAAGCTCTTCATCTGTCGCAAAAACAACGCGTAACTTACTTGCCTGACGTACAATGCGCTGAATTGTTGCTTCACCTTGTTGCTGCTGTGTCTCTCCTTCCATCGCAAAAGCCATCGACGTTTGACCACCGGTCATCGCCAGATAAACTTCCGCAAGGATCTGTGCATCGAGTAATGCCCCGTGTAGCGTTCGTTTACTGTTATCTATTTCGTAGCGGGCACATAACGCATCGAGGCTGTTGCGCTTACCAGGAAACATTTTCCTCGCCACCGCAAGGCTATCGGTGACCTTACAGAAGGTATTGGTCTTCGGAATATCGCGCTTAAGCAACGAAAACTCGTAGTCCATAAAGCCGATATCGAACGCTGCGTTATGGATCACCAACTCCGCGCCGCGGATATAGTCCATGAACTCATCGGCTACTTCGGCAAACGTGGGCTTATCGAGCAAAAATTCATCGGCAATACCATGTACGCCAAAGGCTTCCGGATCCACCAGCCGATCGGGTTTGAGATAAACATGGAAGTTATTGCCCGTCAGGCGACGGTTCACCACTTCAACGGCACCAATCTCAATGATCTTGTGGCCTTCATAGTGCGCACCAATCTGGTTCATACCGGTGGTTTCGGTATCGAGAACGATCTGGCGTGTAATTGCAGTGCTCATAGCGGTCATTTATGTCAGACTTGTCGTTTTACAGTTCGATTCAATTACAGGAAGTCTACCAGAGATGCTTAAACAGGTAGAAATTTTCACCGATGGTTCGTGTCTGGGCAATCCAGGACCTGGGGGTTACGGCGCTATTTTACGCTATCGCGGACGCGAGAAAACCTTTAGCGCAGGCTACACCCGCACCACCAACAACCGTATGGAGTTGATGGCCGCTATTGTCGCGCTGGAGGCGTTAAAAGAACATTGCGAAGTCATTTTGAGTACCGACAGCCAGTATGTCCGCCAGGGGATCACTCAGTGGATCCATAGCTGGAAAAAACGTGGCTGGAAAACCGCAGACAAAAAACCAGTAAAAAATGTCGATCTCTGGCAACGTCTTGATGCTGCATTGGGGCAGCATCAAATCAAATGGGAATGGGTTAAAGGCCATGCCGGACACCCGGAAAACGAACGCTGTGATGAACTGGCCCGTGCTGCGGCAATGAATCCCACACTGGAAGATACAGGCTATCAAGTCGAAGTTTAAGCCTGTGGTTTACGATATTGCCGGGTGGCTCCAACCGCCTGGCGAATTCGTGGCTTGTTTTTACTCTGTTTCATCGGATTTAGCGTTAAAGGAATAGTCCGTTTCCGGGCAACAATAAGTTGTAAGCAACCAAGCGCAGGAATATGTGCATTCAATAGTTTTCCACCGTGTTTGTTCCACGGGAGAACGTGGAAACGGCTGGCGTGCAGCACTTCAAAATTCAACAAAGAGAGCCAGTCCAGTTGCCGCATCAGAGTAAACATCCGGCTGTTATAGGGCGAGGTTTTGCGCAATACCGGCACAAGTTTGCGTAATCCCATTAAACTGATGGGATTGAAGCCACTAATCACCAGCCAGCCATCATCAATCAATACCCGATCGGCTTCACGCAATAAACGATGCGGATCGGTGCACCACGGCAATGTATGTGCCAGTAGACAAACATCAACGGATTTATCGGCAAAAGGAAGATGAAGTGGGTCCGCCTGTACCTGGACGGGCATTCCTTGCGCAGAAACATTCACTTGATGAGAAACCGCGCACGCTTCGCAATTGATTTCTGCGCTTAAATTGCCAATCTTAAGCAGATGAAAACCATACATTTTAGTGAACCACGGGTTGAGCTGGCGCTCCAGCGCCTTGCGATAAAGCTCTCCCCAGGGCAAATCGCCCCAGCAATCAGGAGCCACGACAGTTTGAGGGACTCTTGCCGGTTTCATCACAACCTTCCGTTTCACACTAAGAGGTAATCTATGAATCTTAACAGTATTCCCGCCTTTGATGACAATTACATCTGGGTTTTGAATGATGAAGCAGGTCGCTGCCTGATTGTCGATCCCGGAGACGCAGAGCCAGTATTAAACGCCATTACCGCCAATAACTGGCAACCGGAGGCCATATTTCTCACCCACCATCATCACGATCACGTTGGCGGCGTAAAAGAACTGGTGGAAAAGTTTCCGCAAATTGTGGTGTATGGTCCACAAGAGACACAAGATAAGGGAACAACACAGGTAGTCAAAGATGGCGAAACTGCCTTCGTTTTGGGGCATGAATTTAGTGTAATTGCCACACCGGGTCACACTTTAGGACATATCTGTTACTTCAGTAAACCTTATCTATTTTGCGGCGACACGCTGTTTTCTGGTGGGTGTGGTAGGTTGTTTGAAGGGACAGCATCACAAATGTATCAATCACTTAAAAAGTTAAGTGCGTTACCTGACGATACATTGGTATGTTGTGCTCATGAATATACGTTATCAAATATGAAGTTTGCTTTGAGTATTCTTCCGCACGATTTGTCCATAAATGATTATTATCGTAAAGTTAAGGAGTTACGGGCAAAAAATCAAATAACACTACCCGTAATTCTGAAAAATGAGCGGCAAATTAATGTTTTTTTAAGAACAGAAGATATTGATTTAATTAATGTAATTAATGAAGAAACATTATTGCAACAACCTGAAGAACGTTTTGCATGGTTAAGGTCAAAGAAAGATAGGTTCTGATAAAACTTTCTTGTCATCGGCTCCGTTCGCCGTTATGATCGGTCGTCTTTTAAGCAACTATTGACACACACATGAAGGCAAAAGCGATATTACTCGCCTCTGTCCTGCTCGTGGGTTGCCAGAGTACCGGCAACGTACAACAGCACGCACAGAGCCTTTCTGCAGCTGGTCAAGGGGAAGCAGCAAAGTTTACAAGTCAGGCACGATGGATGGACGATGGGACGTCTATCGCGCCAGATGGTGACTTGTGGGCTTTCATTGGCGACGAGCTAAAGATGGGAATTCCGGAAAATGACCGGATTCGCGAACAGAAACAGAAATATTTACGCAATAAGAGCTATCTCCACGATGTAACTTTACGGGCAGAGCCGTATATGTACTGGATAGCCGGGCAAGTTAAAAAACGTAACATGCCTATGGAACTGGTACTACTACCCATAGTGGAGAGCGCTTTTGATCCTCACGCAACGTCTGGCGCCAATGCCGCAGGCATCTGGCAGATCATTCCGAGCACGGGGCGCAATTATGGTTTGAAACAGACCCGCAATTATGACGCGCGTCGCGATGTTGTTGCTTCAACAACTGCCGCGCTGAATATGATGCAGCGTCTGAACAAAATGTTTGACGGCGACTGGCTTCTGACCGTAGCGGCTTATAACAGCGGCGAAGGTCGGGTCATGAAGGCAATTAAAACGAACAAAGCGCGTGGGAAATCCACGGACTTCTGGTCGTTACCGTTGCCGCAGGAAACGAAGCAGTACGTGCCTAAAATGCTGGCATTGAGTGATATTCTCAAAAACAGCAAGCGTTATGGCGTACGTCTGCCAACGACCGATGAAAGCCGTGCTCTGGCGCGTGTGCACCTGAGCAGCCCGGTTGAAATGGCGAAGGTTGCAGATATGGCGGGGATTTCCGTCAGCAAGCTGAAGACATTCAACGCTGGCGTGAAAGGCTCCACGCTGGGCGCAAGTGGTCCGCAATACGTGATGGTGCCAAAGAAGCATGCAGATCAACTGCGTGAATCTCTCGCTTCAGGCGAAATTGCTGCTGTACAGTCGACGCTGGTTGCCGACAATACGCCGCTTAACAGCCGTGTTTACACCGTACGCTCTGGCGACACGCTTTCAAGTATCGCTTCACGTCTCGGCGTAAGCACCAAAGATTTGCAGCAGTGGAACAAACTGCGCGGATCTAAGCTGAAGCCAGGCCAAAGTTTGACGATTGGTGCAGGCAGTAGCGCACAGCGACTGGCAAACAACAGCGATAGCATTACGTATCGTGTGCGCAAAGGCGATTCGCTTTCAAGCATTGCTAAACGCCACGGCGTGAACATCAAAGATGTGATGCGCTGGAACAGCGACACTGCGAATCTGCAACCAGGCGATAAGCTGACGTTGTTTGTGAAAAACAACAACATGCCAGATTCCTGACAAACCAGATAATAAAAAGGCACCGATTCCCCCGGTGCCTTTTTTATTTATGCTGCTTTATGTGCTTCTACCATGATGATATCACTGGTGAAAGAGCCATCATTCTGCAAGGCAAAATACGTTCTCACCTCTGTCGATGCGCTCTGTTGGTAAATGCGAATAGCGTCTACTAACGCTTCTGGCGTACGCATTCTCGCGACCCATGAAGAAAATTCCAGCGGTAACTTATCTGTAATTAAATTATCAACTATCAGATTGGCTTCATTGATTAACCTCAACCACTCACCGCTGGCGTAGTTTCGTACGCGAGAGGTATCGCGTAATGCTTCTACCGTCTGTAACCAGATGTCGCGCACTGGATGACCCGGAGACATTACGTCCATCACAATCATCCTACCGCCAGGTTTCAATATCCTATTCACTTCTCGCAGTGCTGCACCAACATCATGCCAGTGATGGGCAGAATAACGGCTGATAACAATATCAAATGCGTTATCGGCAAATGGCAGACTTTCGGCATAACCCTGGCGGGTGGTGATATTTTTCAGTTGCCGGGCTTCGGCAGCTTGTGCCACGACATCCAGCATTTGGGCAGATAAGTCATACGCCACCACCGCGCTCACGTTCTGCGCAGCGACAAAGCTGGCATGCCCTGCTCCGCAGCCCATATCAAGTACACTTGTATCAGGATAATCAGCCAGACGCACCGCCAGGCGCTGTAAATCTCGCCCGGATGCATGTACGGTACTGGTTAAATACTCACTGGCCTGCGAGCTAAACTGCTTTTCTACGTGGTCATGGTGGGATTGTGTTGTCATTGCGCTGTCCTTTTGTTATTTGAGTATAAAAGGGCAGCGCCAAACTTTGGTCTGCCCTGTGGCAGACCTGACATACCTTATTTATCAGGTTTGCCGGGACTGAATTCAACGAGTAGCGGATTGTGATCGGAAGCGCGCGTAACCAGTACAGAAGCTTCGCTGACGTTCAGACCACGGTAGAAAACAAAATCGAGCGGACGGCCAAACGCCCGACGGCGCTGATCGTCGGTAAAACGCACCTGGCGCAGCGACATTTCCCGCGCAAAGCGATATAACGCGTTCATCCTTCTACGGCTCCAGGCATTGAAATCTCCCGCCATAATGACCGGGCCGCTGTGATGAGCTATCTGATCGCCAATAGGAAGTAACTGCTTACTATAAACATCCACGCCCAGACTGAAGTTGACGGCGTGTATATTAACCACCATCAACAGGCGGGTATCAGGTAATGGATAGACCGTCACCAGTGCCGACTTCGCCAGACGCAAAATGGGTTCTCGTTCACGTAACGGGCAGCAATACACTGGATGTGCCGCCGAAAGGGTCATTACGCCAGAAGGATGTTGTGGCAGTACGAAAGCGGGTACCTGATCGGCGGCAAGATAGTTAGCGGTCGCAAACTGTACTAACTCTGGCGTTGTCTGCGCTTCCTGCAATAACACCAGATGTGCATCTTTGCCGTAGTTCTTTAATACCGACAACCATTCAGCGCGTTGCTGTTTGTATATGTTCCACACCAGGATCCGAATACGCTCTTCGGTACTTAACGGTTCCCCAGGTGGTAATGCCTGGCCGATGCTCGCAAAAGACCCCGGCGGTAAGATCCTTTCCGCAGGTTGTCCGGCAACATAGCGCATGGCATAGGTGTTTTTTCGCACTTTTGACTTTGAAACCTCTATTACGTCAACCCTTCCGCACTCGGGAGGGTTCTACTGTTATAGGGATTTTAGCTCACTCTTTCAACGAGCAATTGTATATTGTTATGTAAGCAAGTGCTTACACCGGTCAGAATTTTGCTCATTGTTGAGAACATTAAATCGGATGACATATCACGCATCCTGATGGTTTAATGACAAATAAATTCAAAATATCTCTTCTATTTTGCAACAGGAGCAAAAATGAAAGCCACGTCGGAAGAACTCGCCATTTTTGTTTCGGTCGTCGAAAGCGGCAGCTTTAGCCGGGCAGCGGAACAATTAGGGCAAGCAAACTCAGCGGTAAGCCGGGCAGTGAAAAAGCTGGAGATGAAACTTGGCGTTAGCCTGCTTAATCGGACCACGCGACAACTTAGCCTGACGGAAGAAGGCGAGCGTTATTTTCGTCGCGTACAGTCAATTTTGCAGGAGATGGCAGCGGCAGAATCAGAAATTATGGAGACGCGTAATACACCGCGTGGACTGTTGCGCATCGATGCCGCAACTCCAGTGGTGCTGCACTTTCTGATGCCGTTGATTAAGCCTTTCCGTGAACGCTATCCGGAAGTCACTTTGTCGCTAGTCTCCTCCGAAACGATTATTAATTTGATCGAAAGAAAAGTTGATGTCGCGATACGCGCCGGTACGTTAACGGATTCCAGCTTACGTGCCAGGCCGTTATTTAATAGTTATCGAAAAATTATCGCCTCCCCCGATTATATTTCCCGCTACGGGAAGCCAGAAACGATCGACGATTTAAAGCAACATGTTTGCCTGGGATTCACTGAACCCGCTTCCCTCAATACCTGGCCGATAGCCTGTAGTGATGGACAATTACATGAGGTGAAGTACGGTTTGTCATCCAATAGTGGGGAAACACTGAAACAGCTTTGCCTGAGTGGCAACGGGATTGCGTGTTTGTCCGACTACATGATCGACAAAGAAATCGCTCGCGGAGAATTGGTGGAGTTAATGGCAGATAAAGTGTTGCCAGTGGCAATGCCATTCAGTGCAGTCTATTACAGCGACCGTGCGGTAAGTACGCGCATCCGGGCTTTTATCGATTTCCTTAGCGAGCATGTAAAAACAGCTCCCGGAGGAGCTGTCAGAGAGGCTTAATCCCATTCAGGAGCCAGACCTTTCGGGCTAACCAGGCGGTCGTTGCAATCCAGGGCGGCGATCGCTTTTTTATCTTTGGCATCGAGCTGTAAATTTTGTGCCTTAAGATTACTTTCCAGGTTTTTACGTTTAGTAGAAGAAGGAATTACTGAGTAACCTTCCCCCATAGCCCACGCCAGAATCACTTGTGCCGGAGTCGCATTGTGTTTAGCTGCGATACGAGCAATAACCTCATCTTTCAGGGCCTTACCATACGCCAGCGTCATATAGGAAGTAATATGGATGCCGTGCTGTTTAGCCCAGGCAACCACTTTACGGTTTTGCAGATAAGGAGAGAGTTCAATCTGGTTAGTAGCGATGTTTTCAGCGCCAACAGCAGCAATCGCCTTTTCCATCAATGGGATCGTGAAGTTGGAAATACCGATCTCACGCGTCAGCCCTTGTTTTTTGGCTTTCAGCAGCGCCTGCATAAACTCTTCAACAGAGACTTCATCGTTTGGTGACGGCCAGTGGATTAGCGTCAGATCAACATAATCGGTACGCAATTTTTGCAGGCTCTCTTTCAGACTTGGGATCAATTTGTCTTTGCTGAGATTTTCAATCCAGATTTTAGTGGTGATGTAGAGTTCATGACGTGGCACGCCACTTTCTGCAATCGCCTGACCTACTGCGGCTTCGTTATCATAGATTTGTGCGGTATCAATTGCGCGATAACCAAGTTCAAGCGCCGTTTTCACAGATGAAATAACAACGTCGTCTTTCAGACGGAAAGTACCTAAACCAAATGCAGGGATAGCCATAATATGCCTCTTTTAATGCTATTTTCGTTAACTGAGGTGATTATGGGCTTCAGACTGTTGAGGAAAAAGAGCGTAAAATGCAGAGGATTTTTGCGATTCTGGCAATAATAGATATACAGACGAAAAAAAACCTCGAGCGTTAACTCGAGGCTTCTTAATAAGTGGCGGAACGGACGGGACTCGAACCCGCGACCCCCTGCGTGACAGGCAGGTATTCTAACCGACTGAACTACCGCTCCACCGAATTCTTTTACAACCACCGGTTTTATGACCGGCTTACTGCTTAATTTGATGCCTGGCAGTTCCCTACTCTCGCATGGGGAGACCCCACACTACCATCGGCGCTACGGCGTTTCACTTCTGAGTTCGGCATGGGGTCAGGTGGGACCACCGCGCTACGGCCGCCAGGCAAATTCTGTTTTATCAGACCGCTTCTGCGTTCTGATTTAATCTGTATCAGGCTGAAAATCTTCTCTCATCCGCCAAAACACCTTCGGCGTTGTAAGGTTAAGCCTCACGGTTCATTAGTACCGGTTAGCTCAACGCATCGCTGCGCTTACACACCCGGCCTATCAACGTCGTCGTCTTCAACGTTCCTTCAGGACTCTCAAGGAGTCAGGGAGAACTCATCTCGGGGCAAGTTTCGTGCTTAGATGCTTTCAGCACTTATCTCTTCCGCATTTAGCTACCGGGCAGTGCCATTGGCATGACAACCCGAACACCAGTGATGCGTCCACTCCGGTCCTCTCGTACTAGGAGCAGCCCCCCTCAGTTCTCCAGCGCCCACGGCAGATAGGGACCGAACTGTCTCACGACGTTCTAAACCCAGCTCGCGTACCACTTTAAATGGCGAACAGCCATACCCTTGGGACCTACTTCAGCCCCAGGATGTGATGAGCCGACATCGAGGTGCCAAACACCGCCGTCGATATGAACTCTTGGGCGGTATCAGCCTGTTATCCCCGGAGTACCTTTTATCCGTTGAGCGATGGCCCTTCCATTCAGAACCACCGGATCACTATGACCTGCTTTCGCACCTGCTCGCGCCGTCACGCTCGCAGTCAAGCTGGCTTATGCCATTGCACTAACCTCCTGATGTCCGACCAGGATTAGCCAACCTTCGTGCTCCTCCGTTACTCTTTAGGAGGAGACCGCCCCAGTCAAACTACCCACCAGACACTGTCCGCAACCCGGATCACGGGTCCACGTTAGAACATCAAACATTAAAGGGTGGTATTTCAAGGTCGGCTCCATGCAGACTGGCGTCCACACTTCAAAGCCTCCCACCTATCCTACACATCAAGGCTCAATGTTCAGTGTCAAGCTATAGTAAAGGTTCACGGGGTCTTTCCGTCTTGCCGCGGGTACACTGCATCTTCACAGCGAGTTCAATTTCACTGAGTCTCGGGTGGAGACAGCCTGGCCATCATTACGCCATTCGTGCAGGTCGGAACTTACCCGACAAGGAATTTCGCTACCTTAGGACCGTTATAGTTACGGCCGCCGTTTACCGGGGCTTCGATCAAGAGCTTCGCTTGCGCTGACCCCATCAATTAACCTTCCGGCACCGGGCAGGCGTCACACCGTATACGTCCACTTTCGTGTTTGCACAGTGCTGTGTTTTTAATAAACAGTTGCAGCCAGCTGGTATCTTCGACTGATTTCAGCTCCATCCGCGAGGGACTTCACCTACATATCAGCGTGCCTTCTCCCGAAGTTACGGCACCATTTTGCCTAGTTCCTTCACCCGAGTTCTCTCAAGCGCCTTGGTATTCTCTACCTGACCACCTGTGTCGGTTTGGGGTACGATTTGATGTTACCTGATGCTTAGAGGCTTTTCCTGGAAGCAGGGCATTTGTTGCTTCAGCACCGTAGTGCCTCGTCATCACGCCTCAGCCTTGATTTTCCGGATTTGCCTGGAAAACCAGCCTACACGCTTAAACCGGGACAACCGTCGCCCGGCCAACATAGCCTTCTCCGTCCCCCCTTCGCAGTAACACCAAGTACAGGAATATTAACCTGTTTCCCATCGACTACGCCTTTCGGCCTCGCCTTAGGGGTCGACTCACCCTGCCCCGATTAACGTTGGACAGGAACCCTTGGTCTTCCGGCGAGCGGGCTTTTCACCCGCTTTATCGTTACTTATGTCAGCATTCGCACTTCTGATACCTCCAGCATACCTCACAGTACACCTTCACAGGCTTACAGAACGCTCCCCTACCCAACAACGCATAAGCGTCGCTGCCGCAGCTTCGGTGCATGGTTTAGCCCCGTTACATCTTCCGCGCAGGCCGACTCGACCAGTGAGCTATTACGCTTTCTTTAAATGATGGCTGCTTCTAAGCCAACATCCTGGCTGTCTGGGCCTTCCCACATCGTTTCCCACTTAACCATGACTTTGGGACCTTAGCTGGCGGTCTGGGTTGTTTCCCTCTTCACGACGGACGTTAGCACCCGCCGTGTGTCTCCCGTGATAACATTCTCCGGTATTCGCAGTTTGCATCGGGTTGGTAAGTCGGGATGACCCCCTTGCCGAAACAGTGCTCTACCCCCGGAGATGAATTCACGAGGCGCTACCTAAATAGCTTTCGGGGAGAACCAGCTATCTCCCGGTTTGATTGGCCTTTCACCCCCAGCCACAAGTCATCCGCTAATTTTTCAACATTAGTCGGTTCGGTCCTCCAGTTAGTGTTACCCAACCTTCAACCTGCCCATGGCTAGATCACCGGGTTTCGGGTCTATACCCTGCAACTTAACGCCCAGTTAAGACTCGGTTTCCCTTCGGCTCCCCTATTCGGTTAACCTTGCTACAGAATATAAGTCGCTGACCCATTATACAAAAGGTACGCAGTCACACAGATTGCTCTGTGCTCCCACTGCTTGTACGTACACGGTTTCAGGTTCTTTTTCACTCCCCTCGCCGGGGTTCTTTTCGCCTTTCCCTCACGGTACTGGTTCACTATCGGTCAGTCAGGAGTATTTAGCCTTGGAGGATGGTCCCCCCATATTCAGACAGGATACCACGTGTCCCGCCCTACTCATCGAGCTCACAGCATGTGCATTTTTGTGTACGGGGCTGTCACCCTGTATCGCGCGCCTTTCCAGACGCTTCCACTAACACACACACTGATTCAGGCTCTGGGCTGCTCCCCGTTCGCTCGCCGCTACTGGGGGAATCTCGGTTGATTTCTTTTCCTCGGGGTACTTAGATGTTTCAGTTCCCCCGGTTCGCCTCATTAACCTATGGATTCAGTTAATGATAGTGTGACGAATCACACTGGGTTTCCCCATTCGGAAATCGCCGGTTATAACGGTTCATATCACCTTACCGACGCTTATCGCAGATTAGCACGTCCTTCATCGCCTCTGACTGCCAGGGCATCCACCGTGTACGCTTAGTCGCTTAACCTCACAACCCGAAGATGTTTCTTGCGATTCATCATCGTGTTGCGAAAATTTGAGAGACTCACGAACAACTTTCGTTGTTCAGTGTTTCAATTTTCAGCTTGATCCAGATTTTTAAAGAGCAAAACTTCGCAGTGAACCTTTGCAGGTACACTCTGAAGTATTTTTTATTTAATCACTACAGAGATGGTGGAGCTATGCGGGTTCGAACCGCAGACCTCCTGCGTGCAAAGCAGGCGCTCTCCCAGCTGAGCTATAGCCCCATAACATGTAGTTAAAACCTCTTCAAATTTGCCGTGCAAATTTGGTAGGCCTGAGTGGACTTGAACCACCGACCTCACCCTTATCAGGGGTGCGCTCTAACCACCTGAGCTACAAGCCTGTAGAGGTTTTACTGCTCATTTTCATCAGACAATCTGTGTGAGCACTTCAAAGAACGCTTCTTTAAGGTAAGGAGGTGATCCAACCGCAGGTTCCCCTACGGTTACCTTGTTACGACTTCACCCCAGTCATGAATCACAAAGTGGTAAGCGCCCTCCCGAAGGTTAAGCTACCTACTTCTTTTGCAACCCACTCCCATGGTGTGACGGGCGGTGTGTACAAGGCCCGGGAACGTATTCACCGTGGCATTCTGATCCACGATTACTAGCGATTCCGACTTCATGGAGTCGAGTTGCAGACTCCAATCCGGACTACGACGCACTTTATGAGGTCCGCTTGCTCTCGCGAGGTCGCTTCTCTTTGTATGCGCCATTGTAGCACGTGTGTAGCCCTGGTCGTAAGGGCCATGATGACTTGACGTCATCCCCACCTTCCTCCAGTTTATCACTGGCAGTCTCCTTTGAGTTCCCGGCCGGACCGCTGGCAACAAAGGATAAGGGTTGCGCTCGTTGCGGGACTTAACCCAACATTTCACAACACGAGCTGACGACAGCCATGCAGCACCTGTCTCACGGTTCCCGAAGGCACATTCTCATCTCTGAAAACTTCCGTGGATGTCAAGACCAGGTAAGGTTCTTCGCGTTGCATCGAATTAAACCACATGCTCCACCGCTTGTGCGGGCCCCCGTCAATTCATTTGAGTTTTAACCTTGCGGCCGTACTCCCCAGGCGGTCGACTTAACGCGTTAGCTCCGGAAGCCACGCCTCAAGGGCACAACCTCCAAGTCGACATCGTTTACGGCGTGGACTACCAGGGTATCTAATCCTGTTTGCTCCCCACGCTTTCGCACCTGAGCGTCAGTCTTCGTCCAGGGGGCCGCCTTCGCCACCGGTATTCCTCCAGATCTCTACGCATTTCACCGCTACACCTGGAATTCTACCCCCCTCTACGAGACTCAAGCTTGCCAGTATCAGATGCAGTTCCCAGGTTGAGCCCGGGGATTTCACATCTGACTTAACAAACCGCCTGCGTGCGCTTTACGCCCAGTAATTCCGATTAACGCTTGCACCCTCCGTATTACCGCGGCTGCTGGCACGGAGTTAGCCGGTGCTTCTTCTGCGGGTAACGTCAATGAGCAAAGGTATTAACTTTACTCCCTTCCTCCCCGCTGAAAGTACTTTACAACCCGAAGGCCTTCTTCATACACGCGGCATGGCTGCATCAGGCTTGCGCCCATTGTGCAATATTCCCCACTGCTGCCTCCCGTAGGAGTCTGGACCGTGTCTCAGTTCCAGTGTGGCTGGTCATCCTCTCAGACCAGCTAGGGATCGTCGCCTTGGTGAGCCGTTACCCCACCAACAAGCTAATCCCATCTGGGCACATCCGATGGCAAGAGGCCCGAAGGTCCCCCTCTTTGGTCTTGCGACGTTATGCGGTATTAGCTACCGTTTCCAGTAGTTATCCCCCTCCATCAGGCAGTTTCCCAGACATTACTCACCCGTCCGCCACTCGTCAGCGAAGCAGCAAGCTGCTTCCTGTTACCGTTCGACTTGCATGTGTTAGGCCTGCCGCCAGCGTTCAATCTGAGCCATGATCAAACTCTTCAATTTAAAAGTTTGATGCTCAAAGAATTAAACTTCGTAATGAATTACGTGTTCACTCTTGAGACTTGGTATTCATTTTTCGTCTTGCGACGTTAAGAATCCGTATCTTCGAGTGCCCACACAGATTGTCTGATAAATTGTTAAAGAGCAGTTGCGACGCGCTTTAGCGCACTGTCGCGAGGTGGCGTATATTACGCTTTCCTCTTTCAGAGTCAACCCTGAATTTCAGGATTTTTCTCTTCAACCGAACCGGCTGTTTGTGTGAAGTGATTCACATCCGCCGTGTCGATGGAGGCGCATTATAGGGAGTCGTCTCAGGAAGACAAGTGGAAAAATGCATTTTTATTTCAATTGCTCATCTTTTAATCATTACGCCGGTTTTTGCTGCTTTTTTATCGCTTGCGGCAGGTCTGCCAGGCTATTTAACACCCAATCTGCCGCGTTTTCTGCTTCAGGTGTAATAGGTTTACCCGTACGCACCAGCACTTTTGTTCCCACGTTCGCCGCAACCGCTGCCTGCATATCTTCTAATTTATCGCCCACCATATAAGAAGCGGCCATATCAATATGCAAATAATCGCGTGCTGACAAAAGCATCCCCGGATGTGGTTTGCGGCAATCGCAGACCTGGCGAAACTCTTCAACACTACCCTGCGGATGATGCGGGCAATAATAGATACCATCCAGATCGACATCTCGGTCCGCCAGCGACCAGTCCATCCACTCGGTCAGCGTTTCAAACTGTGCTTCGGTAAATTTACCGCGAGCAATGCCAGACTGGTTGGTTACTACCACCAGCGCAAAGCCCATTTTTTTTAGCTCGCGCATGGCGTCAATAACACCGTCGATAAATTCAAAGTTGTCGATCTCATGGACATAGCCGTGATCGACATTAATGGTGCCATCACGGTCAAGAAAAATTGCGGGTACGCTCTTCGCCACCTTTTATAGCTCCTTAATAAGGCATGGGACGCTAGTATCGCATGTTTCGACCTGCAAGAAAGTGCTCTTCGCATAAACCTGATTGATTTAGACGTCTGGATGCCTTAACATCCATTTCATTGACGGCGTTGCCCGTTTCAGGCATTCGAGATGCCACGACTAACTTAATGACGATAATAAATAATCAATGATAAAACTTTCGAATATCACCAAAGTGTTCCACCAGGGCACCCGCACCATCCAGGCGTTGAACAACGTCAGCCTGCATGTGCCAGCTGGACAAATTTATGGCGTTATCGGTGCCTCAGGCGCGGGTAAGAGTACGCTTATACGTTGTGTAAACCTGCTGGAGCGCCCAACCGAGGGTAGCGTGCTGGTCGATGGCCAGGAACTGACCACGCTGTCAGAATCCGAGTTGACCAAAGCTCGCCGCCAGATTGGTATGATTTTCCAGCATTTTAACCTGCTCTCTTCGCGTACTGTTTTTGGCAACGTGGCTCTGCCGCTGGAGCTGGACAACACACCGAAAGACGAGATCAAACGTCGCGTGACGGAATTGCTGTCATTGGTTGGTCTTGGCGATAAGCATGATAGCTACCCATCGAATCTTTCCGGTGGGCAGAAACAGCGTGTGGCGATTGCCCGTGCGTTAGCCAGCAATCCCAAAGTATTGCTGTGTGATGAAGCCACCAGCGCGCTGGACCCGGCAACGACACGTTCTATTCTCGAGCTGCTGAAAGACATTAACCGCCGTCTGGGTTTGACGATTCTGTTGATCACCCACGAAATGGACGTTGTAAAGCGTATTTGTGATTGCGTGGCGGTCATCAGCAATGGCGAACTGATCGAGCAGGACACGGTAAGTGAAGTGTTTTCGCATCCGAAAACGCCGTTGGCGCAGAAGTTTATTCAGTCGACCCTGCATCTGGATATCCCGGAAGATTACCAGGAACGTCTGCAAGCGGAGCCATTCACTGACTGCGTGCCGATGCTGCGTCTGGAGTTTACCGGTCAGTCGGTCGATGCCCCACTGCTTTCTGAAACCGCGCGTCGTTTCAACGTCAACAACAACATTATTAGCGCGCAGATGGATTACGCCGGTGGCGTTAAGTTCGGCATCATGCTGACTGAAATGCACGGCACACAACAAGATACGCAAGCCGCCATTGCCTGGCTGCAGGAACACCATGTAAAAGTAGAGGTACTGGGTTATGTCTGAGCCGATGATGTGGTTGCTGGTTCGTGGCGTATGGGAAACGCTGGCAATGACCTTCGTATCCGGATTTTTTGGCTTTGTGATTGGTCTGCCGGTCGGCGTCCTGCTTTATGTTACGCGCCCGGGGCAAATTATTGCTAACGCGAAGCTGTATCGTACCGTTTCTGCGATTGTGAACATTTTCCGTTCCATCCCGTTCATTATCTTGCTGGTATGGATGATTCCGTTTACCCGCGTTATTGTCGGTACATCGATTGGTTTGCAGGCAGCGATTGTTCCGTTAACCGTTGGTGCAGCACCGTTTATTGCCCGTATGGTCGAGAACGCTCTGCTGGAGATCCCAACCGGGTTAATTGAAGCTTCCCGCGCAATGGGTGCCACGCCGATGCAGATCGTCCGTAAGGTGCTGTTACCGGAAGCACTGCCGGGTCTGGTGAATGCGGCAACTATCACCCTGATTACCCTGGTCGGCTATTCCGCGATGGGTGGTGCAGTCGGTGCCGGTGGTTTAGGTCAGATTGGCTATCAGTATGGCTACATCGGCTATAACGCGACGGTGATGAATACGGTACTGGTATTGCTGGTCATTCTGGTTTATTTAATTCAGTTCGCAGGCGACCGCATCGTCCGGGCTGTCACTCGCAAGTAACGTTCAACACAACATAAATAATTGAAGAAGGAATAAGGTATGGCGTTCAAATTCAAAACCTTTGCGGCAGTGGGAGCCCTGATTGGATCACTGGCACTGGTAGGCTGCGGTCAGGATGAAAAAGATCCAAACCACATTAAAGTCGGCGTGATTGTTGGTGCCGAACAGCAGGTAGCAGAAGTCGCGCAGAAAGTTGCGAAAGACAAATATGGCCTGGACGTTGAGCTGGTAACCTTCAACGACTATGTTCTGCCAAACGAAGCATTGAGCAAAGGCGATATCGACGCCAACGCCTTCCAGCATAAACCGTACCTTGATCAGCAACTGAAAGATCGTGGCTACAAACTGGTCGCAGTAGGCAACACTTTTGTTTATCCGATTGCTGGTTACTCCAAGAAAATCAAATCACTGGATGAACTGCAGGATGGTTCGCAGGTTGCCGTGCCAAACGATCCAACTAATCTTGGTCGTTCACTGCTGCTGCTGCAAAAAGTGGGCTTGATCAAACTGAAAGATGGCGTTGGCCTGCTGCCGACCGTTCTTGATGTTGTTGAGAACCCAAAAAATCTGAAAATTGTTGAGCTGGAAGCACCGCAGCTGCCTCGATCTCTGGACGACGCGCAAATCGCTCTGGCAGTTATCAATACCACCTATGCCAGCCAGATTGGCCTGACTCCAGCGAAAGACGGTATCTTTGTCGAAGATAAAGACTCCCCGTACGTAAACCTGATCGTAACGCGTGAAGATAACAAAGACGCCGAGAACGTGAAGAAATTCGTCCAGGCTTATCAGTCTGATGAAGTTTACGAAGCAGCAAACAAAGTGTTTAACGGCGGCGCTGTTAAAGGCTGGTAATTTTTAGGCTGTTTCCACAATTTGTAATATCATTCAGGACGGGCGCTTGCCCGTCTTGTCATTTTTACAAGCTCCTGATTCAATATTGACGTTTTGATCATACATTGAGGAAATACTATGCGTGCTTTACCGATCTGTTTAGTAGCACTCATGCTAAGCGGCTGTTCCATGTTAAGCAGATCCCCTGTCGAACCCGTTCAAAGCACTGCACCCCAGCCGAAAGCGGAGCCTGCAAAACCGAAAGCGCCGCGCGCCACACCGGTCCGAATTTATACCAATGCAGAAGAATTAGTCGGCAAACCGTTCCGCGATCTCGGTGAAGTCAGTGGCGATTCTTGCCAGGCCTCCAATCAGGACTCTCCGCCGAGCATTCCAACCGCACGTAAGCGGATGCAAATCAACGCCTCGAAAATGAAGGCCAATGCGGTATTACTGCATAGCTGCGAAGTCACCAGCGGTACGCCAGGCTGCTATCGTCAGGCTGTATGTATCGGTTCTGCGCTTAACATTACGGCGAAATGAGCAGTTTCCAGTTCGAGCAAATAGGCGTTATTCGCTCGCCCTATAAAGAAAAATTCGCCGTTCCGCGCCAGCCAGGTCTGGTAAAAAGCGCCAACGGCGAACTGCATCTCATTGCTCCCTACAACCAGGCCGACGCCGTTCGCGGCCTGGAAGCGTTCAGCCATTTGTGGATCCTTTTCGTCTTTCATCAAACGATGGAAGGCGGCTGGCGTCCGACTGTGCGTCCACCGCGCCTCGGCGGTAACGCCAGAATGGGGGTTTTCGCAACACGCTCTACTTTCCGCCCTAACCCAATTGGTATGTCGCTGGTAGAGCTGAAAGAGGTTGTTTGCCATAAAGACAGCGTGATTCTGAAGCTCGGCAGTCTGGATCTGGTCGATGGTACGCCGGTAGTGGATATCAAACCATATCTCCCTTTTGCCGAATCGCTTCCCGATGCCAGTGCCAGCTATGCGCAAAGTGCGCCAGCGGCAGAGATGGCGGTGAGTTTTACCGCAGAGGTCGAAAAGCAGCTTTTGACGCTGGAGAAGCGTTATCCGCAGTTAACGCTGTTTATCCGCGAAGTACTGGCGCAGGACCCGCGCCCGGCCTATCGTAAAGGTGAGGAAACGGGCAAAACCTATGCCGTCTGGCTACATGATTTTAACGTTCGCTGGCGCGTCACCGACGCAGGTTTTGAAGTCTTTGCGCTGGAACCGCGTTAAATTCACGCCCTTCTCTTTTGACATTTCTTTTGCACTGGTAAACTAAATCACTTTTTTTGTCCCAGGCTCGCCTTGAGCCTGTTCTACCTTCCAACTGGAACCGTAACAACATGCGTACTAGCCAATACCTGCTCTCCACTCTCAAGGAGACACCTGCCGACGCCGAGGTGATCAGCCATCAGCTGATGCTGCGCGCCGGGATGATCCGCAAGCTGGCCTCCGGGTTATATACCTGGCTGCCGACCGGCGTGCGCGTTCTGAAAAAAGTCGAAAACATCGTGCGTGAAGAGATGAACAACGCCGGTGCGATCGAGGTGTCGATGCCGGTGGTTCAGCCAGCCGATTTGTGGCAAGAGAGTGGTCGTTGGGAACAGTACGGTCCGGAACTGCTGCGTTTTGTTGACCGTGGCGAGCGTCCGTTCGTACTCGGCCCAACTCATGAAGAAGTTATCACTGACCTGATTCGTAACGAGCTTAGCTCTTACAAACAGCTGCCGCTGAACTTCTATCAGATCCAGACCAAGTTCCGCGACGAAGTGCGTCCGCGTTTCGGCGTCATGCGTTCCCGCGAATTCCTGATGAAAGATGCTTACTCTTTCCATACTTCTCAGGAATCCCTGCAGGAAACCTACGATGCAATGTATGCGGCCTACAGCAAAATCTTCAGCCGCATGGGGCTGGATTTCCGCGCCGTACAGGCCGACACCGGTTCTATCGGCGGCAGCGCCTCTCACGAATTCCAGGTGCTGGCGCAGAGCGGTGAAGACGATGTGGTCTTCTCCGACACCTCTGACTATGCAGCGAACATTGAACTGGCAGAAGCTATCGCGCCGAAAGAACCGCGCGCTGCTGCTACCCAGGAAATGACGCTGGTTGATACGCCGAACGCGAAAACCATCGCGGAACTGGTTGAACAGTTCAATCTGCCGATTGAGAAAACGGTTAAGACTCTGCTGGTTAAAGCGGTTGAAGGCAGTAGCTTCCCGCTGGTTGCGCTGCTGGTGCGCGGTGACCACGAACTGAACGAAGTTAAAGCAGAAAAACTGCCGCAGGTTGCCAGCCCGCTGACTTTCGCGACCGAAGAAGAAATTCGTGCCGTGGTTAACGCCGGTCCTGGTTCACTGGGTCCGGTAAACATGCCGATTCCGGTGGTGATTGACCGTACCGTTGCGGCGATGAGTGATTTCGCTGCTGGTGCTAACATCGATGGTAAACACTACTTCGGCATCAACTGGGATCGCGATGTCGCTACCCCGGAAATTGCTGATATCCGCAACGTGGTGGCGGGCGATCCAAGCCCGGATGGCCAGGGTACGCTGCTGATCAAACGTGGTATCGAAGTTGGTCACATCTTCCAGCTGGGTACCAAGTACTCCGAAGCACTGAAAGCCTCCGTACAGGGTGAAGATGGCCGTAACCAAATCCTGACGATGGGTTGCTACGGTATCGGGGTAACGCGTGTGGTAGCTGCGGCGATTGAGCAGAACTACGACGAACGCGGCATCGTATGGCCTGACGCTATCGCGCCGTTCCAGGTGGCGATTCTGCCGATGAACATGCACAAATCCTTCCGCGTACAAGAGCTTGCTGAGAAACTGTACAGCGAACTGCGTGCACAAGGTATCGAAGTGCTGCTGGATGACCGAAAAGAACGTCCGGGCGTGATGTTTGCCGATATGGAACTGATCGGTATTCCGCACACTATTGTGCTGGGCGACCGTAACCT
Organism: Escherichia sp. SCLE84; assembly: GCF_012584495.1. NCBI lineage: Bacteria > Pseudomonadati > Pseudomonadota > Gammaproteobacteria > Enterobacterales > Enterobacteriaceae > Escherichia > Escherichia sp. SCLE84. The sequence goes on from NZ_CP051430.1 coordinate 2,241,704, forward strand.
CGACAACGACGATATCGAATATAAATATCGTCGCAACGGCGAGAAACAGTTAATTAAGACTGGTGACATCGTCGAATATCTGGTGAAACAGATTAAAGGCTGATGCCAGAAAGGGTCCTGAATTTCAGGGCCCTTTTTTACATGGATTGTATAAAATGGATAAACCAAAGGCGTACTGCCGCCTGCTTCTCCCCTGCTTTCTTTTACTTTCGGCCTGTACCGTTGATATCAGCCAGCCAGACTCCTCTGCCACAGCGGTAGATGTCGAGGCAAAAACATGGGCTGTCAAATTCCAGCATCAAAGCTCTTTCACCGAACAATCAATAAAAGAAATAACGGCACCTGATCTCAAACCCGGCGATTTGCTGTTCTCCTCAAGCCTTGGGGTAACCTCATTTGGAATCCGCGTCTTCAGCACTTCCTCTGTGAGTCACGTTGCAATCTATCTGGGTGATAATAACGTTGCAGAAGCGACAGGCGCTGGCGTCCAGATCGTTTCCCTTAAAAAAGCGATGAAGCATAGTGATAAGCTTTTCGTCTTACGAGTCCCGGATCTTACCCCGCAACAAGCCACAGATATCACCGCGTTTGCCAATAAAATCAAAGATAGCGGTTATAACTATCGCGGCATTGTCGAATTTATTCCCTTTATGGTGACTCGCCAGATGTGCTCACTGAATCCGTTCTCCGAGGATTTTCGCCAACAGTGCGTCAGCGGCCTGGCGAAAGCGCAGTTAAGCAGTGTGGGCGAAGGAGACAAAAAGTCGTGGTTTTGTTCGGAATTTGTCACTGATGCATTTGCCAAAGCCGGGCATCCGCTTACACTGGCGCAATCGGGCTGGATTAGCCCTGCCGATCTGATGCATATGCGTATTGGTGATGTCTCTGCGTTTAAGCCAGAAACGCAGTTACAGTATGTTGGGCACCTGAAGCCTGGGATTTATATCAAGGCGGGTCGCTTTGTTGGGCTGACTCAGTGATAAAGCCAGCCTCGTGCACAAAATGCCGGATGCGTCGTGAACGCCTTATCCGGCCTACAAAAGCATGCAGATTCAATATATTGCAGAATTCACGTAGATACTGTTATGGCCTGCAAGTTTTTTCCTGGTCCGGTTTCCCGGATTGCAGGCATGCCAGACACAGCGCCGTCAGGCGCTGTTTTTTTCATCCCTTCCGCGATTTTTACGCCGCTACCGGATTATGCCGTGACGCATCGAACGGCACGCCTGACTTCAGCACTCCATACGCCACCTGTGCCAGCTTGCGCATCATCACGCCGAGAATCACCTTTCCTTTCTTGCCATTAGCCGCCAGACGGTCGCGGAACGCCCGTCCCCACTCAGTCTTACTGGTGGCTACCATTGCGGGCATATACAACGCCCTGCGAAGCGACACATGTCCGGCCTTACTCATCCGGCTCGCCCCTCTCACACTGCTACCTGATTCATAACGCCGTGGTGTCAGACCCGCAAAAGCGGCGAACTGTCTGGCATGGGCGAAGCGGTCCTTCAGACCGATATAAGCCAGCAATACCGCAGATGTTTTCTCTCCGATACCCGGGATGCTTTCCAGCAGTTTCCTGCGGTGTTTCATATCCGGATCATCGTCTGTCAGGTCTTTTATCTGCTTCTCAAGACGCTTCAGCTCTGCTTCAAGCCACAGAAGGTGAGCATCAATGCTCGGTCTCTGGACTTCCCGCGCCGTTTCAGTGCGATTCAGTTCCTGCGTGTGCATATCTGTCAGCGCCTGGTGGCGGACTACCAGGGCACGCAACGCGCGTTCAAGCGGGTGAGGCGCTTCCCAGGCTGCAGGGCGCTTCTGACGACAGAACTCTGCCAGCATGCGCGCATCCACGGTATCAGTCTTGTTACGCAGTCCTTCACTCTGAGCGAAAGCTTTACCCAGCGCAGGATTAATGACTGACACTATGTAGCCAGCATCGTAAAGGCACTCAGCGACAGGTTCCATATAGGTGCCGGTCGCTTCGATGCAGATATGCGCATGGTCAATCTTGTGACCTTTCAGCCAGCTCACCAGCTCATCGTGCCCTTTAGTGGTGTTAGCGAATTTTTTGGTGCGATGACGACCATCAGGACGCAACACATCGACATCCAGTTTCTCTTTAGCGGTGTCGATACCGATATAATGAAGTTCATGTTCCATAGTGAAACCAACCTTGCAAATACGGATTACCGGGAAAACCGGTCCATGATACTGTCCGGTTTATCACTTTGGGAGAAAGGCAGTCCGCTGCATAAATCTACGCAACAGGTTAGAACCCAAGGCCCGATACGGCATGCGGACTGCAGGCAGAGAAAACTGGCCGATTTTCTCTGCACTGGAGGGATAATACAAGGCCTGATAAGCGCAGCGCATCAGGCAATTTTGCGTTTGTTTCTGCCTTAAGCAGGTTTACTGCCCCAAACTACTGCAATCCTTATTCGGGTAAAATTTACCCGCCGTATCGGGCGCTAATACTTTGGTTGGCGCACCAGTATCCGGATTAGCCTCAAGCGTAAAGTGACCTTCTACTGACAGTAACACCGGTTTTTCACTGTGACCGCGCGCAGCCAGGTAGCTACGCTCCAGCTCTGCGTTATTCGCTACCATGAAACGTTTTCCGGTCGCGCAATCAGTGAAGGTCGCCGCATCAGCCATATAAAAATACATGCCTCGCAGGGTCATCGGCGTCATAGGTAAACTAGATTGTGCCGGTTCCAGCGTATAGTTGAACTGCGATTCAATCGGATTGCCTTCACGATCGAGCATCTCCAGCGCATCGCCTTTCGCCCGATAATATGACTTTTCACCTTTGCTGTCGGTTAATACCAGCTTGTCAGCGGTTCGCGCCCATGTACCGTAGGAAGCGAAGGAGGAAGGTTCTTCACGAGCACCGAGATAACGCTCATTCATCACCCATGTTCCGTCTTTTTCGAGGAACAGAGAGGTTTCGATTCCTTCGCAATCAGCACACGGCAGCACGCCGCGCCAACTTTGCGGCATCGGTTTCAGTTCGGCAGCCTGTGCTGGAGAAAGCGTATCGACTTCGGCCCGGTTATTACATCCCATCAGAGTAAAGAGGCTGATTACAGCCATCGCTGTCACTATCGCTTTTTTCACCATCTATTCCTTCTTTTTATTCCCGACCGCTGCGTACTTTGCCGCGCATCGCCTTCACGCTTGATTTTTGTGCTTTCGATGCCAGCCTGCGCTCTTTCGATGCACGGGTGGGCCGCGTGGGTCGTCGGGCTTTTTGTTCTGTTGTTAAATCTTTAATCACTGCCACCAGCCGGGCTAGCGCGGCTTCGCGGTTCAGTTCCTGACTGCGGTATTCCTGTGCCTTAATGACAATCACGCCATCACTGCTGATCAAATGATGGCTGGCGGCGAGTAGACGCTCTTTGTAATACTCTGGCAGGCTGGACGCCCGAATGTCAAAACGCAGATGAATGGCCGTTGAGGTCTTATTAACATGCTGCCCGCCCGCGCCCTGCGCACGAATGGCGGTGATCTCAAGCTCACCATCGGGAATAGCAACATGTCGGGAAATCACAATCATGAAGGTTGTTGCCAGGCGGTTAAGTTAACTTCCAGATTATTCTTATCGTCCGATAACCAGATCACGCCATCCTGAATCGTTGCCTGCAGCGTCATGGTACGATCGGCAAAGGCACTCACTTTCGCCAGCTGCTCGTCGTCCAGATACCAGACGGAAAGATTGGCAAACTGCGCACATTTGCTCTGATTGTGCTGCCACCAGATTTGCGCCGCCCGACTATTATAGGTAAACAGCGCCACTTCTGCGGCCTGGGTGCAGGCTTTCTTAATTCGTCGCTCATCCGGCAGCCCCAGCTCAATCCACAAATCAATGCCCAGGTGATCGTTACGCAGCCACGCTTCCGGCTCATCATCGGCACACAAACCACGGGTAAATTGCAGACGTTCATCGGCATATTTCAGCCACGCCAGCAAGCGCAGCATCATACGCTCCTGGGTTTCTGAAGGATGGCGCGCCAGCGTCAGAGAGGCATCGAGAAACTGGTTACGGTCGAGATCGGCCACATTAACCGTCGCTTTATAAATTGTCGCTTTAAGCGCCATAAGAAAACTCCTTTCGAATCAGGAGGCCATTGTAACGGAATACGTGCAGTTGCGGCGCTGATATTGCAGAAATGAGTGTGGTATAGTCACCTTGCGAAACAGAGTTTATCTTCGTAGGCTTAGACTTGCATCCACGGTTAAGTCAGAGTGCTGACAGGAGGGCATGTGGAAAAATATTGTGAGTTAATACGCAAGCGGTACGCGGAAATCGCCAGCGGAGACTTAGGATACGTTCCGGACGCGCTGGGCTGCGTTTTGAAAGTGCTGAATGAAATGGCTGCCGACGACGCCCTTTCTGAGGCTGTCAGGGAAAAAGCAGCATACGCTGCGGCAAACTTACTGGTGAGCGATTATGTCAATGAATGATACGTATCAACCAATCAATTGTGATGATTACGATAATCTTGAGCTCGCCTGCCAGCATCATTTAATGCTGACACTTGAGCTGAAAGATGGCGAAAAATTGCAGGCAAAAGCCAGTGATTTAGTCTCCCGCAAAAATGTGGAGTATCTGGTCGTCGAGGCCGCTGGCGAAACTCGCGAGCTGCGTCTGGATAAAATTACCAGCTTTAGCCACCCGGAAATCGGTACGGTGGTGGTAAGCGAATCCTGATTGACTTTCGCCGGATGCGACGTTTGATGCGTCTTATCCGGCTTTCACTTAACTAAGCGTTTTCTGCCAGACAAAACTTACGCCCTTCTCACCTTCAGCCACACCTTCTTGCGTCACAAATACCCCTGCCGCCGCAATCAGCGTTTCGCCATAAAACAGCAGTGGCGTGGTGTCACGTAGCCACGGCGGCACGCCCAGCTCTTGCCAGATTTTCTTTAGCTTACGTCCGCCGTTACGCCCGACAATATGCAGCAATCCTGGCGCTTTGAAACGCACGCTGACCGCTTCGTCTACACGCGGAGGGCGAATATCGCCTCCCGCATTAAGCTGTACACTTCCCAGCCCCGCCGGTAATTCCAGCGGTTGAAGCCACGTCTGCCACGGCACAATGTTTTCGCTTTGCCCGGTGACGGATTTAATCCACCACAGTTGCGACTGATAGCGGCGGATTTCAAACGCGCCCAAACGTAAACAGGGGGAGGCATCTTCCCGCGCCAGCGCCACTTCCTGCCAGATCCGCACCAGCGCGTCGCGGGAAGGCATTGGTGCATTCTGCCCTGCCAGCCAGCGACGGATAATCGCCGCGCGACGGGCATCACTCATCGTCATCATTGGCGCAATCTGCAGCGTCCCCTGCGGCGTTTGGCAGTGCGCTAAATCATCTGCCAGCAGTTCATCCAGCAGGCTCTCTTGTTCAGCACAAAGTGCGGCGCTGCGGGCCGTTGCTTCCGCAAAATGCGGCCAACGCTGCTGCAATAACGGCACTACGCGCAGGCGCAGAAAGTTACGATCGTATGAGTCGTCCTGATTACTTTCGTCTTCAATCCAGCGTAAACCATGCGCCAATGCCCACTGCGCCAGTTCCCCCCGCGTGCGGGCAAGCAACGGGCGGATAAGCCGTGTTCCGGCAAACTCCGAAACTTCCGCCATAGCCGAAAGCCCGGCAGGGCCGCTACCGCGTTTTAGCGCCAGCAGAAAAGTTTCACATTGATCGTCGAGATGTTGCGCGGTGACCAGCACTTCACCGGGCAACAAGGTGCGGGCAAATGCCTGATAACGCGCCTGCCGCGCCTGGGCCTCAATGCCCAGTCCTTCTTGCGCAAGTTGCACGCGCTCGACCACCAGCGGCACCTGCCACTGTTGGCAGATGTTCTCGCAATGCCTAACCCAGGCATCGGCATTGGCACTTAAACCGTGATGCACATGGATAGCGCGTAGAGTGACGCCCGGATTTTCCGTCCGCCACTGCACCAACTGATGCAGCAGAACGGTGGAGTCAAGCCCGCCGCTAAAGGCCACCAGAATCTGGCGTAAGGTGAGAAGTTGTCTATTGAGCGTGAGTGTCATGATGGTGCGATTTTACAGTAGCAATGCCCGGCACGTTACCGGGCAAATGCGGCGATGACAAGCCTTACTGCTCATACAGTTCCAACGGCAGCCCGTCCGGATCGTTAAAGAACGTGAAGCGTTTTTGCGTGTATGGATCGACACGGATGGCTTCACACTTCACGTTATGGCTTTCAAGGTGCGCCACTGCCGCATCGATATCATCAACGCTAAAAGCCAGATGACGCAGGCCGCAAGCTTCCGGTCGGCTGGGGCGCTCCGGCGGGAACGGAAAAGAGAAAAGCTCAATCACATATTGCCCATTAAGCGCCAAATCCCCTTTCCACGAGTCGCGCGCTTCGCGATAGACTTCGCTTTGCAGCGTGAAACCAAGAATATCGCAGTAGAAAGCTTTGCTCACCGCATAATCCGTCGCAATAATCGCAATATGGTGAACCTGTTTTAAACCCAGCATAACGTCTCCTTTATTTGTTAACAGCACGTTACTCGCCCGGAAGCCGCTCTGGCAAGTTATCCCGCCATTTTTAGGACTCGTACGCGGTAAACGCCGTCTTCGTCCTGTTTCGCGCCGTGAATATCCGTTTCAAAACCGGGGTAATGTTGCCCTACGGAACAAAGCATCAGTAGAAAATCGAGTACCGTGCGGCTCTCTTTGGTCAGCATTTCTCCTGGCATCAACAGCGGTACGCCCGGTGGATAAGGCAGGATCATATTTGCCGATACTCTACCGACCAGTTGTTCCAGCGCAATGGTTTCTACTTCACCTTTAATCTGTCTCTGCCATGCCTGATGTGGCGTCATGATCATTTCCGGCAAAGTATCGAATGCCCGCAACATCAAACCGGGAAGATCGTGTTTACGAATCAGCTTATGGATCCCTTGCGCCAGATCCTGAATACGCATATTGCGGTAGAAATCGGGATCTTCAGCATAGAGATCGGGTAGCATATTTTTGATCCGCAGGTTGAGATCGTAAGAGCGTTTAAATTCCGTCAACCCACGCAATAATCCCATTGCTTTGGTTTTATCGATACCAATACTAAAGAGAAACAGCAGGTTATAAGGGCCGGTTTTCTCTACTACGATCCCACGTTCGTCGAGGAATTTTGCCACCAGCGCTGCCGGGATCCCCTCCTCGCTCATATTGCCCTGTTCGTCCATCCCCGGTGTCAAAATAGTGACTTTAACCGGATCGAGAAACATATGATCGGCATCCGCATCGTTAAAGCCGTGCCACTGTTCGCCTGGCGCAACGGGCCAGCATTCGGCTTCATCCACCTGCGGCGGTTGCCAGATATCGAAAAACCAACCGTCAGACTCTTCCCGCAACCGCTGGACCTCTTTGCGAAAATGCAGCGCCCGCTCCACCGAACGGTTAATCAGCCGTTTGCCCGGATTACCACGCAGCATCGCCGCCGCCGTCTCAACCGAAGCAACAATGGGATAACTGGGCGAGGTGGTGGTATGCATCATAAAGGCTTCGTTAAACGCCTCTTCGTCATACTCGCCTTTAATGTGGATCAGCGAAGCCTGCGATAACGCCGCCAGCATTTTGTGGGTCGATTGCGTTTCGAAGATCACTTTTCCCGCAACACGCTCGCCGCTCATACCACTTTTCCCCTGGTAGATCGGATGAAAATGGGTGTACGGCACCCAGGCGGAATCGAAGTGGATCGACGGGACATCCAGCGTCTGTTTGATCCAGTCGGTGTTGTAGAGCAAGCCATCATAGGTGGAGTTGGTAATCACCGCATGAACCGGCCATTGTGCCTGCGTGGTGGCAGCGACTTTCTCTTCGATGCTGTCGCGAGTAAATTCACGGCGCGGGATCCCACCAAGAATCCCCAACGCATTACGCGTCGGTTTCAGCCAGACTGGCACTACATCGTTCATCATCAACAGATGCGCCAGCGATTTATGACAATTGCGGTCGATCAACAGCGTACTGCCGGATGGCGCGGCGTACATACCCACAATTTTGTTCGACGTCGATGTTCCGTTGGTAACGATATAACTCTGTTCCGCGCCAAAAGTCCGCGCGATGTACTCTTCCGCTTCCAGGTGTGGCCCGGTGTGGTCGAGCAACGAACCAAGCTCGGTGACCGAAATAGAGACATCAGCCTTGAGGGTATTCCCGCCGAAAAAATCATAAAACAGGCAGCCAACCGGGCTTTTTTGATATGCGGTGCCGCCCATATGCCCCGGCGTACAAAAGGTGTACTTCCGCTCTTTAACGTAGGTAAACAAGGCTTTCGTGAACGGCGGTGTAATGTTATCAAGATATTCGTCGGTGTACTGACGCATACGAATGGCGATATCTTCCGCCTGCCCCAGCGCATATTCAAAAAACCAGAGCGCCATCCGCATATCCTGCACGCTGACATCCATCGTCGAGTGGGTGTTGATGAAGGCATAAAGCGGGAGATATTCATTAAGTTGATTGATATCGCTGCATAAATCGAGACTGTACTCATCCCAGTCAAAAATCACGCCGCAAATTCGAGGGTTATGTTCGATAAATTTCAGCAAATCAACGCTGTTTTGTGGCCAGATAATCTGAAAGCCTTGCGCCACCAGCGCCGACTCCAGTTCTTTGATGGGCTCATCTTTATAAAAGACGCCATGCGGTCCCATAATGGCAATGATGTTCATGTGTTCCTCCTGGAAAATCCTTCCTTAATCATAGCCTGCTCAAACCGTGGCGATAAAAAAGGGCCACCGAAGTGACCCTTTTTCAGAACTTTTGCGAATTACGCGTAACCGTAGCTCATCAGGCGCTGATAACGACGATTTTTTAAATCTTCAGTGCTTAACACATCGAGATCGGCCAGATCCGCCAGCAGTTGCGCTTTCAACGATGCCGCCATCGCTTCCGGGTTACGGTGAGCGCCGCCCAGCGGTTCCGGGATGATGGAGTCGATCAGTTTCAGCTCTTTCAGACGCGGAGCGATGATACCCATCGCTTCAGCCGCCAGCGGCGCTTTGTCGGCGCTCTTCCACAGAATGGACGCACAACCTTCCGGCGAGATAACGGAATAGGTGCTGTATTGCAGCATATTCACTTTATCGCCCACGCCAATCGCCAGCGCACCGCCAGAACCACCTTCACCGATAACCGTACAAACTACCGGTACGCCGAGGCGAGACATTTCACGCAGGTTGCGTGCAATGGCTTCAGACTGACCACGCTCTTCTGCGCCCACGCCAGGATAAGCCCCCGGGGTGTCGATAAAGGTGATGATAGGCATCTTAAAGCGTTCAGCCATTTGCATCAGACGCAGTGCTTTGCGGTAACCTTCTGGCGCTGGCATACCAAAGTTACGGCGAATTTTTTCTTTGGTTTCACGACCTTTTTGATGACCAATGATCATCACCGGACGACCGTCAAGACGGGCGATACCACCGACGATAGCTTTATCGTCTGCATACGCGCGGTCGCCAGCCAGTTCGTCAAATTCATCAAATGCCAGGCGAACGTAATCCAGGGTATAAGGACGCTGTGGATGGCGTGCCAGTTGCGCAATCTGCCATGCACCGAGATCGGCGAAGATTTTACGTGTCAGTTCTACGCTTTTTTCACGCAGACGATGCACTTCTTCATCGATGTTAATATCCAGTTTCTCATCCTGACGGCTAACCGCAGTCAGAGAATCGATTTTCGCTTCCAGCTCTGCAATCGGCTGTTCAAAATCAAGGAAATTCAGACTCATAGTATTCCTGTATTAGTCAAACTCCAGTTCCACCTGCTCCGAACCAATGAGGCCACGGAGATCGTTTAATAAACGATCGCTCGGAGAGACACGCCACGTCGCGCCAAAACGCAACCGCGCGCGTGCATCCGCCCTCTGATAGTAGAGATGTACTGGAATTGTCCCAGAGCGGTGGGGTTCCAGAGACTGACGGAGTCGGTTTAAAAGCTGGTCATCAATTTGCCTGTCCGTCAGCGAGATAGCAAGCCCGCGAGCATATTTTTCCCGGGCTTCGTCAATATCCATCACTTCGCGAGCGGTCATTTTAAGCCCACCGCTGAAGTCATCAAAGCTGACCTGTCCGCTGACGATAAGTATGCGGTCTTTTTCCAGCAATTGCTGGTATTTATCCAGGGCGTCAGTAAACAACATCACTTCCAGCCGCCCGGAACGGTCATCCAGCGTGCAGATACCGATACGATTGCCGCGCTTGGTGACCATAACCCGCGCGGCAACAACGAGCCCCGCAGCCGTGATGACTTTACCACGTTCTGTCGGGTGCATGTCTTTCAGCCTTACGCCTCCGACATAACGCTCAATCTCTTTTAAATACTGGTTGATAGGGTGTCCGGTCAGGTACAGGCCTAACGTTTCACGTTCCCCATCTAATACCACCTGCTCCGGCCACGGTTGGCAGCTGGCGTAGGATTGTTCAATTTGTTCCGGCTCTTCGGCCAGCACGCCGAACATATCGGCCTGACCGATAGCTTCCGCTTTCGCGTGTTGATCTGCCGCTTTTAACGCATCGCCCAGCGAGTTCATCAGTGCCGCGCGGTGTGGTCCAAGACGGTCAAACGCCCCGGACATGATCAGTTTTTCCAGCACCCGCCGGTTTAACTTTTTGGTGTCGGTACGGGCGCAAAGATCAAACAGTTCGCGGAAGTAGCCGCCTTTATTACGGGCTTCGATGATGGCCTCAATCGGACCTTCACCTACCCCTTTGATGGCGCCAATACCATACACGATTTCGCCGTCGTCGTTGACGTGGAAATGGTAAAGACCGGAGTTTATATCTGGTGGCAGGATTTTCAGCCCCATCCGCCAGCACTCATCCACCAGGCCCACCACCTTCTCGGTGTTGTCCATATCGGCGGTCATTACCGCCGCCATAAACTCCGCAGGATAGTGTGCTTTCAGCCATAACGTTTGATATGACACCAAAGCATAGGCCGCAGAGTGCGATTTGTTAAATCCGTAACCCGCGAATTTCTCCACCAGGTCGAAGATTTTCATCGCCAGTTCGGCGTTGATTCCGTTCTTTTCTGCACCTTCAGCAAATACAGAACGCTGCTTAGCCATCTCTTCCGGCTTTTTCTTCCCCATCGCACGACGCAGCATATCCGCGCCACCGAGGGTATAACCAGAAAGCACCTGGGCAATCTGCATGACCTGTTCCTGATACAGGATGATGCCGTAGGTTGGCTCCAGTACCGGTTTCAAGCTTTCATGCTGCCACTGCACGTCCGGATAGGAGATCTCTTCACGACCATGTTTACGGTCGATAAAGTTATCCACCATCCCTGATTGCAACGGACCGGGGCGGAACAGTGCCACCAGGGCGATCATATCTTCGAAGCAGTCAGGTTGCAGACGCTTGATCAGGTCCTTCATGCCGCGCGATTCAAGCTGGAATACCGCAGTGGTTTCCGAGCGTTGCAGCATGTCGAAGCTTTTCTTGTCATCCAGCGGGATCGCGGCGATATCCAGCGGCGGCTCGCCATTCTTCGCCCGCCGCTTGTTGATCATCTCCAGCGCCCAGTTGATGATGGTGAGCGTACGCAAACCAAGGAAGTCGAACTTCACCAGTCCGGCGTATTCAACGTCGCTTTTATCAAACTGGGTGACCGGATGTTTGCCCTCTTCATCGCAATAAAGCGGCGCAAAATCGGTAATTTTGGTCGGTGCGATAACCACCCCACCGGCGTGCTTACCGGCGTTACGGGTGACCCCTTCCAGTTTGCGCGCCATGTCGATCAGCGCCTTAACTTCTTCATCCGCTTCGTAGATTTCCGGCAGCTGCGGCTCGGCTTCAAACGCTTTCGCCAGCGTCATCCCCGGATCGGGCGGGATCAGTTTCGAGATACGATCGACAAAGCCGTACGGATGCCCCAGCACGCGGCCTACGTCGCGGATCACCGCTTTCGCCGCCATCGTACCGAAGGTGATAATCTGCGATACCGCATCACGACCGTACATGTCCGCTACGTGCTCGATAACCTGATCGCGTTTCTCCATACAGAAGTCAACGTCGAAGTCAGGCATGGAGACACGTTCCGGGTTAAGGAAACGTTCGAACAGCAGGTCAAATTCCAGCGGATCGAGGTCGGTGATTTTCAGCGCGTAGGCCACCAGTGAACCCGCACCGGAGCCACGGCCTGGCCCTACCGGTACGCCGTTATCTTTCGACCACTGGATAAATTCCATAACGATGAGGAAGTAGCCCGGGAAGCCCATCTGGTTGATAACCTGAAGTTCAGTCTCCAGACGTTCGTCATATTCCGGGCGGCGCTTAAGACGTTCTTCCTCATCAGGGAATAAAAAGGCCAGACGCTCTTCCAGGCCCTCTTTTGCACGCTTGACCAGATAATCTTCGGTGCTCATGTCCCCGGTCGGGAACTGCGGCAGGAAGTATTCACCAAGACGCACGGTTACGTTACAGCGTTTGGCGATCTCAACGGTGTTGGCAAGGGCTTCGGGGATGTCGGCAAACAGCTCACACATCTCCTCTTCGCTACGCATATATTGCTGCGGCGAATAGTTACGCGGGCGTTTAGGATCGTCGAGGGTAAAGCCGTCGTGGATCGCGACGCGGATTTCGTGTGCGTCAAAGTCGCTGCTGTCGATAAAGCGCACGTCGTTGGTCGCCACGACGGGCAAACCGCGCGCTTCCGCCAGTTCCACCGCCGCGTGCAGATAGCTTTCTTCATCCGGCCTGCCGGTGCGGATCAGCTCAAGAAAATAGCGATCCGGGAAGTGTTCTTCATAAAACGCGACACACTCATCTACCAGCGCGCTGTTACCACGCAAAAGACTGCGTCCGACGTCGCCCATGCGTCCGCCGGAAAGAAGGATCAACCCTTCGTTTAATTCGATAAGCCAGTCGCGATCGATGATCGGCCCGGCGGCACCGTACCCGCGCTGATACGCTTTTGAGATCAGCAACGTCAGATTCTGATAGCCGGTATTGTTCGCCGCCAGTACCGTCAGGTGGGTTAACTCATCACCCAGCAGGTCGCACTGGACGTTAAAATCTGCCCCGACGATAGGCTTAATCCCTGCGCCATGTCCCGCTCCGTAGAACTTCACCAGACCACAAAGGTTGGTGAAATCGGTGATCGCCAGTGCTGGCATACCCAACGCCGCCGCCTTTTTTACCAACGGTGCGGTTTTGGCCAGGCCATCGATCATCGAGTAGTCGCTGTGCACCCGCAGGTGTACGAAACGTGGTTCAGACATCTTCAGATTCCGGTTTACTTAATCTCGACACAAGAATCAGGACGCAAGTCCCAGTGCGCGTTTGACAGGCCCAAAGCTGCGCCGATGGTGTTCGGTCGCGCCGTGTTCAGCCAGTTTTTCCAGATGAAAAGCGGTTGGGTACCCTTTGTGTTGGGCAAAACCATATTGCGGGAAAACAATATCCAGCGCCGCCATTTCGGCGTCACGCGTCACTTTCGCCAGGATAGACGCGGCACTGATTTCCGGTACGCGGCTATCGCCTTTCACCACAGCCATCGCAGGCATCGGTAATTTCGGGCAGCGGTTACCATCAATCAACACATATTCCGGCGCAATATGCAGCCCAGCGACGGCACGCTGCATCGCCAGCATGGTCGCATGAAGAATGTTCAGCTCGTCGATTTCGTGGGGTTCCGCGCGGCCCAGACTCCAGCTCAACGCTTTCTCTTTGATCTCTTCATAGAGCGCCAGACGGCGTTTTTCGCTCAGCTTTTTGGAATCATTCAGCCCGGCAATCGGGCGCGCCGGGTCAAGGATCACCGCAGCGGTGACGACCGCGCCAACTAACGGCCCGCGTCCGACTTCATCCACACCCGCAACCAGCTGCGTGTGCGGATAAACAAATTCGATCATTGTGCTAACTCCAGAACGGCTTGTGCCGCCTGCTCATCGGCATTGCAGCGGATCTGCTGATGCAGTTCACGGAAGGTATCGTGCATCGCGTGGCTGGTTTTCCCGTTCGCCAACAGCGGTAACAGCGCCGCAGCCAGTTTTTGCGGCTCACACTCTTCCTGCAATAATTCTTTGACTAACTCTCTGCCCGCCAGCAGATTTGGCAGCGAGACATAATCAGTTTTCACCAGCCGCTTCGCCAACCAGAAGGTAAAAGGCTTCATGCGATATCCCACCACCATCGGGCATTTCGCCAGCATACACTCCAGGGCTGCCGTACCCGACGCCAGTAGCGCCGCATCGCTGGCGACCATCGCCTCACGGCCCATCCCATCCAGCAAATGAACTGAAAGGTCTGGCGCGACTTCAGCTTTGATGCGTTCAAACTGCTCGCGGCGTTTGGCATTCACCAGTGGCACCACGATTTCGAGATCCGGATATGTCTGGCGCAAAAGCTGGGCCGTTTTCAGGAAATCGGCACTAAGCATTTCAACTTCTGCACCACGGCTCCCTGGTAGCAACGCCAGGCAGTGGGCATCGTGAGGGATCCCCAGCACATCACGGGCGGCATTTTTATCTGGATCTAACGGCATGGCATCAGCCATGGTATGACCGATAAAGCGGCACGGTACATTGTATTTGTCATAAAACGCTTTTTCGAAAGGCAGAAATGCGAGCACCAGATCGGTGGCTCTGCCTATTTTGAAAACGCGTTTCTGTCGCCACGCCCAGACGGATGGACTGACGTAATGAATGGTTTTGATACCCTGCTTTTTGAGGTTACCTTCAAGAGTAATATTGAAGTCAGGCGCATCAATACCAACAAAAATATCTGGCTTCAGTTCGCCAAAACGCTTTGTCAGATCGGCACGAATATGCAGTAAGCGACGCAGACGACCGAGCACTTCAACAATGCCCATCACCGCCAGTTCTTCCATTTCGTACCAGGCTTCGCAGCCTTCAGCCTGCATTCGTGGCCCGGCAACACCAACAAAGCGGGCGTTGGGCACACGTTCTTTCAGAGCGCGGATTAAACCGGCCCCCAGGATATCGCCGGAGGTTTCTCCGGCGACCAGGGCAATCGTTAATGGACGCTGTTCAGTCATTAACGAATCAGACCGCGCGTTGAGCGTGCAAAGAAATCGGTAAAGGCTTTCACTTCCGGATATGTTTCCGCCAGTTCAGCAATTTCCGGTTTCACTTCATCGAGCGTTTTACCGCTACGATAAATCAGCTTATACGCATTGCGGATAGCGGTAATCGCCTCACGGCTGAATCCGCGGCGCTTCAGCCCTTCGATATTGACACCGAACGGCGTTGCGTGGTTACCCTGCGCAATGACATAAGGAGGGACGTCCTGCGCCACACCGGAGCAGCCGCCAACCATCACGTGCGCACCAATGATGCAGAACTGATGGACTGCGGTCATGCCGCCGATGATCGCGAAGTCGTCAACCGATACGTGACCCGCCAGCGTTGCGTTGTTGGCGAGAATACAGCGGTTACCTACCGTACAATCGTGCGCAATGTGCGCGTTGATCATCAGTAAGTTGTCGCTGCCCACCTTCGTCAATCCACCGCCCTGGACTGTGCCACGATGAATGGTGACGCTTTCGCGAATGCGGTTACGATCGCCGATTTCCACACGGGTCGGTTCGCCAGCATATTTCAGATCCTGGTTAACTTCGCCGATGGAGGCGAACTGATAAATCTCATTATCGCGGCCAATTTTAGTATGACCATTCACGACAACGTGAGATTTCAGTACGGTACCCTCACCAATTTCGACATGGGGTCCAACGATACAAAAAGGACCAATGTGTGCGTTCGCGCCAATTGACGCGCCCTCTTCCACAATGGCGGTTGGATGCACAAAGGCGGATTTATCAATCACTTATCAGGCCTCCCGGCTACGAGCACACATCATCGTTGCTTCGCAAACTACTTTACCATCGACCAGAGCAACCCCTTTAAAACGGGTCAGGCCGCGGCGCGTTTTTTCGAAAGTGACTTCCATGATCATTTGATCGCCAGGCACGACCGGGCGCTTGAAGCGCGCTTCGTCAATACCAGCGAAGTAGTACAGCTCACCCGGTTCCAGTTTTCCTACGCTTTTAAACGCCAGAATACCTGTTGCCTGTGCCATTGCTTCCAGAATCAGCACACCCGGGAAAATCGGTTTTCCAGGGAAATGGCCCTGGAAGAATGGCTCATTGACAGAGACATTTTTTACTGCGCGCAGAAAACGACCTTCTTCAAAATCCAGCACGCGATCCACCAGTAAGAACGGGAAACGGTGCGGCAGAAGTTCTAAAATCTCTTCAATCTGCAGAGTATGAGTGTTAGTAGTCAAGATACTCTTCCTGTCAAAATATAAGAAACGACAATAATAACACGGCCTGCCGCAATCGTAAGAATGAGACAGGCCGTAAAGTTTGGCGAACAAAAGATGGAACGTTAGTCTTGTTGATTAACCTTGCGCTCAAGCGATTTCAGACGCTTGCTCATGTCATCAATGTTCATCACCAGTGCAGCGGTTTTGCGCCAGACTTTGTTGGGTTGCAGCGGAATGCCTGAGGAATAGACGCCTGGTTCAGTGATGGGACGCATCACCATACCCATGCCCGTAACCGTCACTTTGTCGCATATTTCCATATGCCCGTTGATTACGCTGGCTCCGCCGATCATGCAGTAACGACCAATTTTCAGGCTGCCCGCCATAATGACGCCACCGGCAACCGCCGTATTGTCGCCAATCACGACGTTATGTGCAATCTGGCACTGGTTATCAATGATCACGCCATTGCCAATAACAGTGTCATCCAGCGCGCCGCGATCGATGGTTGTGCAGGCACCGATCTCCACGCGATCGCCAATAATTACGCGACCAATCTGTGGGATCTTCACCCAGTTACCACGATCGTTGGCATAACCAAAGCCGTCTGCGCCTACCACTGTTCCGGACTGGATCAGGCAATTCTGACCGATCTGGATCTCATGGTAAATGGTTACGTTCGCCCAGAGACGCGAACCTGCACCGATTTTGCTGTTTTTACCTACGAAGCAACCGGCACCGATAATCACGTTATCGCCCAGTTCAACGCCGGACTCAATCACCGCGTTAGCGCCAATCGATACGTTGTTACCCAGCTTTGCCGTCGCGTCGATCACCGCACTGGGTGCAATGTTCTGCGCGGGCTGCGGCGTGGTATCTAAAATTTGCGCCATGCGCGCGTAAGTCAGGTAGGGATTCTTCACTACCAGCGCGGCACTTTTCGCGAAAGGAAGATCGTCCTGGGTCATGACAACCGCGGACGCCTGGCACAAGCCTAAATGCTCACGGTATTTTGGGTTAACCATGAACGTAATGTGACCTGTTTGTGCAGATTGCATGGACGCAACGCCGGTGATGACGATATCGCCATCACCGTGTAGTTCTGCATCCAACTGCTGCGCTAAATCAGCCAGTCGAATTGAAGGCATTACTTATTTAACCTGTTTCAGTACGTCGGCAGTGATGTCTTTTACATCGCTGCTGTTGTAAGCAACGGCGTTTGCATCAACAACCAGATCGATATCCTGGCTGTTGGCAACGGATTTCACAGCAGTCTGGATACGAGTAACCAGTTTGCCGCGTTCTTCGTTGGAACGACGTGCGCGATCCTGCTCAAAAGCCTGCGCTTTCTGAGCAAAAGTCTGGCGCTGAGCCATCACGTCTTTTTCCAGCTTAGTGCGATCGCTGCCCGCTTTCATGGACTGCAGCTTTTTCATTTTAGCCTGCAGATCGGTTTCCATACGCTGCAGTTCGCTGGCACGGCCTTTGAACTCATTTTCCAGCGTGTTAGAAACACCGGTTTTCTGCGCTACCTGCTGGAACAGGCTGCCCATGTTGACGATTGCAATTTTGTCAGCCGCCTGAGCAGAAGTTGCCAGTGCTAAACCGAGACCTGCAGCTAATAACCACTTTTTCACAATAAACTCCTTACCATCCCATTTGCACCGGAGGGTGCAGTTCTTTGCGTGGCCCGGCGATCTTATATTGATCGCCTAAAGTCATCGCTACACTACCACTACATTCCTTTGTGGAGAACACTTACCAGGTTTTACCGATGTTAAACTGGAACTGTTCTGCCTTGTCTCCATCGTACTTTTTGAACGGCTGGGCGTAGGAGAACACCAACGGCCCCAATGGGGACATCCATTGTAATGCGATACCCGCAGACATACGGATATTGCTTGGATCACTATAGTCCGGATATCCAGAATATTGGCTGGAATCCCAGTTTGTATCCCAAACGGTACCCATATCCCAGAAGAAGGAAGTACGAACCGAGTTAGCATACTTATCGCTAATAAACGGCGTCGGGGTGATGAACTCGAGGCTGGCAACCGCCATGGCGTTACCGCCTACAGCATCATCCGATTTACACAGGTCTTTCGCGCCGTCCTGAGTCGCACATTCGTAATCATAGTCCGGATCATAATTACTGGCCTGATGCGGGAAGTAAACTGCTTTCGGACCAATTGTATTGGACTGGAAGCCACGCACGGTGCTGGAACCACCGGCATAGAAGTTCTCGTAGAACGGCATCTCTTTGCCGCCTAAACCATCACCATAACCCCAGCGGGTACGCCCCAGAACAACCCATTTGTGATCGTCATCGATCGGCACATAAGTCGCCGTGTCTAACGTCACTTTGTAGTATTCGTTATCCGATCCAGGAATGGTCACTTTACCGGTCAGGTTGACACGTGAACCATCTGTCGGGAAGTAACCACGGTCAAGCTTGTTATAGGTCCAACCATAGTTGAACGTGAAGTCGTCCGTTTTGAAGCTATTATCCTGATCAGAGGTGCTCGGATGTTCACCCATAGAGTACAGATAACGCCACATCGCAACCTGAGGCTGCATGTTGGACAGGGAGTTATGTACATAACCCAGACCTGCACGCAGCGAGTTATATTCGTTGATCGGGAAGCCCAACGTCACGTCTGTACCATAACTCTTGTTGGTATAGTCGGACAGGTCGGCGTCATCTGCCTGGAAGTCATTATAGAAGAGACGACCACCGAGGCTTACACCATCTACAGTGAAGTACGGGTTGGTTACCGACAGTTCAGCATAGGTCTGGTAATCGTTTTTGGTCCCGTTGATACCAACAGCATAACCTGTACCTAACCAGTTATCCTGCTGCACACCAGCCTGGAAGCTCACGCCACTTTCAGTACCGTAACCAATCCCGAAGTTGAAGCTACCGGTGTTACGTTCTTTCACCTTGTAGACTACATCTACCTGGTCCGGGCTACCCGGAACACGTTGGGTATCGGTATCGACAGTTTCAAAGAAGCCCAGACGATTCAGACGCTCCTTACCCTGATCGACCAGATCGCTCCCCAGCCATGCACCTTCCATCTGACGCATTTCGCGACGCAGGACGGCATCTTTCGAGGTATCGTTACCTTCAAAACGGATCTTACGCACGTAGAAACGGTTACCCGCATCAACGTTCACACGTAATTTAACGGTTTTGTCGGCATCGTTAATTTCGGGCATCGACTGTACGCGCGGATAGGCATAACCATAGCGACCGAGAAGCTTTTTGATGTCATCTTCCATCTTGGTCACTTTGGTGCCGTTATACAGCTCACCCGGCTCGATCTTAGTCAGCTGCTCAATTTCAGCGGAGTGCCCGGCAAGGTTGCCGCTCACTTCAACGCCAGAAAGCTTGTACTGATCGCCTTCGGTGATGTTCACCGTGACGTAAATACCTTTTTTATCTGGCGTCAGACTGACCTGGGTAGAGTCGATGTTGAAACGGGCATAACCGCGATCCAGATAGTAGCTGCGCAGGGTTTCAAGGTCGCCCGCCAGTTTCTGTTTCTGGTATTTACGATCGCCTACCACGTTCCACCACGGCACTTCGTCACGCAGTTGGAAATGAGAGATCAGTTCGTCGGTGGTGAAAGCATGGTTACCAACAATGTTAATTTGCTGGATTTCAGCTGACACACCTTCCTGGAACACCAGTTTTAGGTCAACACGGTTGCGCGGCAGCGGGGTCACGACAGCTTTTACGCTGGCGCTATATTTACCGACGCTGTAGTAGAAGTCTTCCAGACCTTTCTCGATATCGGCAATGGTGGTGCGATCGAGGGATTCGCCCACACGCACACCAGAAGCCTCGAGGTTTTGCTTCAGCATGTCATCTTTCACCGATTTGTTACCGGAGAAAGTAATGCTGGCAATGGTCGGACGTTCTTTTACCTGAACCAGAAGGGTATCACCATCACGAAGGACGCGAACATCCTCAAAGTTGCCGGTAGCAAACAGAGCGCGAATGGTATTACTGATATCTTCATCATTAACCGTGTCGCCTGTGCGCACCGGCATACTGAGGAGGGCCGCACCAACGGCGACACGCTGAAGGCCTTCGAAATGAATATCTTTCACTACGAACCCTTCAGCACCGTATACGGTGGCGCTGCTAAACAGCAGCGACGCTATGAGCAACTTTTTCATCGCCATCGTTATTATGCGTTCTTCCTAACTAACTCTCATAACCGAGAGAAATCATTGAAAAGTGCAAGCCCCATTAACAGCACCAGCAGAATCGAGCCAATGCGATAACAAAAGTCTTGAACCCGCTCGGATACCGGTCCGCCCTTGATCTTTTCGATCGCAAGGAACAGCAGATGCCCCCCGTCAAGTACGGGCAACGGAAACAGGTTAATTATCCCTAAGTTCACGCTAATAAGCGCAAGAAACGGCAGGTAATAAACTACCCCGAGTTCCGCTGTCATCCCAGCCCCCTTGGCGATAGAGATCGGCCCACTGAGGTTGTTCAGTTTCACATCACCGGTGATCAATTTTCCCAGCATACTGACCGTCAGCTTCATCAGCTGCCACGTTTTGTCCGTGGCTTCGACGATGGCGTTGAACGGCCCATACTGGCGTACAACTTTATACTCATCTGGCAAAGGAATGACTTTCGGCTCAATACCGACAAAACCAATCGCTTTACCATTACCCGGTTTACTCTCCGGGATTAATGTCAAAGACAAGGGACTTCCCTGCCTTTCGATTTCTAACGCTAAGGATTTACCCGGGTTATCCCGGACAAGCATCACAAAGGTCACCCACTGCGTTAAGGGCTGACCATCGACTTTAACGATCCTGTCGCCTGCTTGCAAACCTGCCTTGCTTGCCGCCGAGTTTGGCTGCACATTTTCCAGTACAGGTTCAATTTGCGGCCCACGAGGACGAATCCCCAGCGAAGATACCGGATCTTCTTTATCAGGCTCAAACGCCCAGTGACGTAAATCGAGCTTTACATCCCGCCGTTGATCGCTGCCAAATGGCGCTACTGTAATGGTGGTGCTTTCATCGCCAATTTTATCGACCAACTGCAAACGCACGGCATCCCAATCAGGCGTTTCGATACCATCTACGGCTTTTAGTTCCGTACCTGGTGCAATTTGTGCTTCCGCAGCTATCGAATTGGCTGCTATTTCACCAACCACCGGACGTACGCCAGGCACACCAATAATAAAAACCAGCCAGTAGGCAAAGATAGCAAAAATGAAGTTTGCAACCGGACCTGCGGCAATAATCGCCGCTCGTTGGCCAACAGATTTATTATTGAAGGCATGGTGGCGGAGTTCCGGAACGACCGGTTCTGCGCGCTCATCCAGCATTTTGACATAACCGCCCAGCGGGATCAGGGCGATAACATATTCGGTGCCGAGCTTATCAGTTCGCCGCCAGAGCGCCTTACCAAACCCTATTGAGAAACGCTCAACGCGAACACCACAACGCCGGGCAACCCAGAAATGACCAAATTCATGCACGGTGATAAGTACACCCAGTGCAACGATGAACGAAGCCAAATCCCAGAGAAAACTCAGCATATTACCTTCCGTTAAAGCGTCCTGAATACCAGTAACAACAAGCAAGCAAAGACCGGTACCGCAGCCGTCAGGCTATCAATACGATCTAAAATACCACCGTGTCCTGGAATTAAATGACCGCTGTCCTTAATTCCTGCTTCACGCTTAAACATACTCTCGGTCAGATCGCCGAGCACTGAGGCTAACGCTGCGACAATAGAGCAAATGAGTAAGGTGACGGGAGCGACGTCGAGATTCGCCCACATGCCATAACCCCATGAGATTACCGCTGCGGTCGCTAGTCCACCTATAAAGCCTTGCCAGGTTTTACCCGGAGAAACCTTCGGTGCCAGCTTATGTTTACCAAACAATTTGCCAAACATATATGCGCCAGAGTCAGCGCCCCATACCAGGATCATGACATAGAGCAGCCATATTGCGCCACTGTAATGATTCTCGTCGTAGTGCCAGGCCCGTAACGCCAGCATGCCCCAGAAGAAGGGAACAATGGTTAGCACGCCAAAAATAAGGCGCAATGTTTTAGAGTTACGCCAGATTGCTGCGGAACCTGGGTAAAACAGCACCAGCAATAGCGCGACAATCCACCAACCCAGCGAAGCCCAAAGTGAGATTTCAACCAGCGGTTGATGAATATTTCGGTGATATTCCGGCAACAGAAAAAGCATCAGCGCCAACAATAACCCGCATAACACCGCCAACCATACTCGCTGCGAACGAGTGGTAAAACCGCTAAGCTGTCCCCATTCCCACGCTGCCAGCATGCAGACCACCAGCGTTACGATGGCGAACCCCACCGGCGGCAACAGAAACAACGCCGCGATGACGACGGGTATTAACACAAAAGCAGATATCAGGCGATACTTCAGCAAAAGCGACCCCCATCAGGCTGTTTCATCACCGGGCTCGGTGCCGCCGAAACGACGCTCTCGATTAGCAAAGGCATTTAACGCCCCTTCAAAGTCTTGTTCATCGAAATCGGGCCAGAGAACATCTGTAAAGTAAAGTTCGGCATAGGCAATTTGCCAAAGCAAAAAGTTACTAATGCGATGCTCCCCCCCAGTCCTAATTACTAAATCTACAGGGGCCAGTTCATGCATACAGACATGCTGGTTTAGCATCTCTTCATCTATCTGATCTGGTTGCAGGTTTCCTTGCTGCACCTTTTCAGCCAGTTGCCTGACTCCCTGGACTATATCCCAACGTCCACCGTAGTTCGCCGCAATATTCAGCGTCAGACCGGTATTCCCGGCTGTTAGCGCTTCAGATTTACGAATACGTTCTTGCAAACGCGAGTTAAAGCGACTGGTATCGCCAATAATACGCAGACGCACGTTATGTCGGTGCAGACTTTTTACTTCGCTATCGAGCGCCCACACAAACAGTTCCATTAACGCACTGACTTCCTGCGCTGGTCGGTTCCAGTTTTCACTACTAAAGGCATACAGCGTTAACGCCTCAATACCGTTGTTGGCCGCAAAAGAGACAGCCCGGCGGACGGATTTTGCCCCGGCTTTATGCCCAAAGGCACGAATCTTCCCTTGCTTTTTTGCCCAGCGACCATTGCCGTCCATAATGATCGCAACATGACGGCAGCCATGCGCTGGCAATTTTTCGCTAAGTGGTTGAGTAGCAGACAACATCACGCGTTTTTTATTCCCTGACAGGGTTTACGGTACTCAGGAATACTGAAGCCTATACAAAAAAAGCCGTGTAAAACCACGGCATACCTGACCTTATAAAGCCAACTACTTACGATCAGATGGCGCAGACTATATCACTGAAGCCCTACGCTAACAAATAGCGCGACTCTCTGTAGCCGGATTATCCTCAGCTTGCGAGACGCATCACCTCTTTTCTGGCGACTTCACGCGCGTTCGCATCAACAGATAACACATCGTCCACACATTGTGGTTCGCGCATATCCATTTTTTCCAGTACCGATAAATTCAACGCAGCGATATCCGTAAAGCGGATTTGTTGCGCAAGAAAAGCAGCAACGGTGATTTCGTTTGCGGCATTCAATGCTGTCGTCGCTGCCTGACCTTGTTCGAACGCCTCCATCGCCAGTTTCAGGCATGGATAACGATCATAATCCGGTGCGGCAAATGTCAACGCACTTAGTTTGCAAAAATCGAGCGGCTTCACGCCAGAGTTCACGCGATTCGGCCATGCCATGGTGTGGGCAATTGGCGTACGCATATCCGGTTCCCCCAGCTGCGCCAGAACACTGCCGTCCTGATAGCGCACCATTGAGTGAATCACTGACTGCGGGTGAATCAGCACTTCCATCTGGCTGGCGCTGGCGTTAAACAGCCAACGCGCTTCAATGTATTCCAGACCTTTGTTCATCATGGTAGCCGAATCGACAGAAATTTTACGCCCCATCGACCAGTTCGGATGACGGCAGGCTTGATCCGGCGTCATTGTTGCCAAATCGCGCAATGGCGTCTCACGGAAAGGGCCACCAGACCCGGTAAGTAAAATGGACACCACGCCATTTTGCTCAAGGTCAGCGTATCCCAGATTATGCTGGATAGGTTGCGGTAAACTCTGAAAAATGGCGTTATGTTCGCTATCGACCGGTAACAATTGCGCTTTGCTCTGCTTTACGGCGTCCATAAACAGACGTCCGCAGGTAACCAGTGATTCTTTATTGGCCAGCAAAATGGTTTTACCCGCGCGGATCGCAGCAAGCGTAGGTAACAGCCCAGCAGCGCCAACAATGGCTGCCATCACCTGATCAACATCCTCAAGCGCTGCCATATCGCAAGCGGCTTGTTGCCCACTTAAGACTTCGGTGCGGCTACCCTGTTGCTGTAGCATCGTTTTAAGAAGTTTCGCACTCGCTTCATCGTCCATTACGGCATAGCGGGGAGAGAATTCCAGGCACTGTTCTACCATGCGAGTGACATTTTTGCCTGCCACCAGCGCAACTACGCGGAAGTGTTCGGGATTATGGCGCACCACGTCCAGCGTGCTGCAACCAATCGAGCCGGTCGAGCCCAGAATGGTGAGTTGCTTCATGAAACATCCAGAGTTGAGACAGAATAAAAAGCAAAACGCCGCCAGCCGATCCGCAAGGATCTACTGAGCGGCGTTTTTGTCGTTCAAGAAATCAGAACTGCATCAGTTCTGCTTCTTTGTCTGCCAGCGCCGCTTCAATTTTCTTGATTGCAGCATCAGTCAGTTTCTGTACATCGTCCTGAGAACGGCGATCGTCGTCTTCGCTGATCTCTTTATCTTTCAACAGTGCTTTCACTTTGTCGTTCGCGTCACGACGCACGTTACGTACTGCAACACGCGCTTGTTCTGCTTCACCACGAACGATTTTGGTCAGATCTTTACGACGTTCTTCCGTCAGCGGCGGCAGCGGAACACGGATGTCGCTACCCGCAGAGTTCGGGTTCAGGCCAAGATCGGACGCCATAATCGCTTTTTCAACGGCCGGAGACATTGAACGATCAAACACGTTGATTTTCAGTGTACGGGAATCTTCTACCGTTACGCTTGCCAGCTGACGCAGCGGCGTCGGCGTGCCGTAATATTCCACGACAATGCCATCCAGCAGGCTGGGAGAAGCACGACCCGTGCGTATTTTGCTGATTTGGGTTTTGAACGCTTCTACGCATTTGTCCATGCGTACTTCAGCATCTTTTCTGATATCGCTAATCACGTTACGAATCCTTGAAAACTTGTCTCAGTCAGACCAGACAGTCACACACAGTGGAAGTGTGCTAAGTATAGCCCTGATTAAACATATTACGGGTAATCGTCTGGATTATTAGGCTATTTTATTTGCCATTTTGGCCCCGGGCAGTGCTCGCCATCCTCACGTACTTTTGTACGCTCCGGTTGCTGCGCGCTGGCCGTGACCAAACTGCCTGCAACAATAACGCCTTATAACCAGACTAACGCCCCCGCGATACTTACGCGGAATCTTACCCTTATTTATCCATCACGGGAATTATTCCGTGATTAAAGTCCCTTCTTTTTCACCCATTACCACACGGCGCAGCGCACCCGGTTTGTTCATGTTGAAAACACGAATCGGTAATTTATGGTCACGAGCCAGCGTGAAGGCCGCCAGGTCCATGACTTTCAGCTCTTTTTCCAGCACTTCGCTGTAAGTCAGTTGCTCGTACATGGTTGCGGTTGGATCTTTCGCCGGATCAGCGGTAAACACGCCGTCAACTTTGGTTGCTTTCAGCACCACATCGGCTTCAATTTCGATACCACGCAGGCAAGCTGCTGAGTCGGTGGTAAAGAACGGGTTACCTGTACCGGCGGAGAGGATCACCACACGGTTGTTGCGCAACAGGCTGATAGCTTCTGCCCAGCTGTAGCTGTCGCACACGCCATTCAATGGAATAGCGGACATCAGACGAGCGTTCACATAGGCGCGGTGCAGTGCATCACGCATTGCCAGGCCGTTCATTACGGTCGCCAGCATCCCCATGTGGTCGCCCACAACGCGGTTCATACCCGCTTTCGCCAGACCAGCGCCACGGAACAGGTTACCCCCACCAATCACCACACCAACCTGAATACCCAGTTCAACCAGTTCTTTGATTTCCTGAGCCATACGATCCAGTATGCTTGCATCAATACCGAAGCCTTCAGTGCCCTGCAGAGCTTCGCCACTCAACTTAAGCAGAATGCGTTTATAGACGGGTTTTGCATTGGTAGCCATGTTTCTTTCCTGAGACTGTCAACGATTGAAATGAATTAATACTAGCGACATTGTACGTCGCTTTTCAGCGCAGCCCCACAAGGGTTAGCTGAATTTACAAGATGGGCACAAAAAGAAGCCGCCCTCAGGCGGCTCCTTTTCGATAATTAAGACTGCTTGGACATCGCAGCAACTTCTGCTGCAAAGTCAGTCTCAACTTTCTCGATGCCTTCACCCACTTCGAAGCGGATGAAGCCAGTCACTTCAGCGTTATGCTCTTTCAGCAGCTGACCAACAGTTTTGCTTGGTTCCATAACGAACGGCTGACCGGTCAGA
This sequence comes from Escherichia sp. SCLE84, assembly GCF_012584495.1. NCBI lineage: Bacteria > Pseudomonadati > Pseudomonadota > Gammaproteobacteria > Enterobacterales > Enterobacteriaceae > Escherichia > Escherichia sp. SCLE84. The sequence goes on from NZ_CP051430.1 coordinate 2,268,555, forward strand.
GAAACTTCGCCGGTGAATTTCTTCATGCGGCCTTCAACCATTTTCTCTGCGATTTCTTTCGGCTTACCAGACTGCATCGCGATATCCAGCTGTACCTGGTATTCTTTTTCTACCACTTCAGCGGATACGTCTTCTGGTTTGATGAATTCTGGCTTGCTTGCAGCAACGTGCATAGCGATGTGTTTAACCAGCTCTTCGTCAGCGCCTTTAGCAGCAACCAGAACGCCGATACGCGCACCGTGCTGATAAGAACCCAGAACGTCGCCTTCCAGCGCAGCAACGCGGCGAATGTTGATGTTTTCACCAATTTTCGCTACCAGCGCAACACGTTCTTCTTCGAACTGTGCTTTCAGAACTTCAACGTCAGTGATTTTGCCAGCAACAGCTGCGTCCAGAACTTTGTCTGCGAACGCCTGGAAACCAGCGTCTTTTGCAACGAAGTCAGTCTGGCAGTTAACTTCCAGAATGATGCCGTAGTTGCCGTCGATTTTGGTTTTGATCACGCCGTCAGCAGCAACGTTGCCTGCTTTTTTCGCTGCTTTAATAGCACCGGACTTACGCATGTTTTCGATTGCCAGCTCGATGTCGCCGTTAGCTTCAGTCAGTGCTTTTTTGCAATCCATCATGCCTGCGCCAGTACGCTCACGCAGCTCTTTTACCAGGGATGCGGTAATTTCAGCCATTCTAAAATCCTCGGAGATGTGATCTGCCCGGCATTAAACCGCACAGATATAAAAGTGAAAAAGGGGGCCATATGCAGGCCCCCTAACCAAACGTGTACTACCTGGTCTATAAGGGCTCTCCCCCTTCATATTTCGCGCCGCAGATGCGTTATCTTCGCTCGCTCATCCCGGTCACTTACTGATGTAAGCTCCCGGGAATTCTCGAGCTTGCCGCCTTTCTGCAACTCGAACTATTTTGGGGGAGTTATCAAGCCTTATTACTCAGCTTCTACGAAGCTTTCTTCCGCCTGGGAAGCCAGATCCTGAGAACGGCCTTCACGTACGGTTGCAGCAACAGCGCCCAGGTACAGGGTCACAGCACGGATTGCGTCGTCGTTACCCGGGATAACGAAGTCAACACCGTCCGGATCAGAGTTGGTATCAACGATAGCAAATACCGGAATACCCAGGTTGTTTGCTTCTTTGATAGCAATGTGTTCGTGGTCAGCATCGATTACAAACAGAGCGTCCGGCAGACCGCCCATGTCTTTGATACCGCCCAGGCTGTTTTCCAGTTTCTCCAGCTCACGAGTGCGCATCAGCGCTTCTTTCTTGGTCAGCTTTTCGAAAGTACCGTCCTGAGACTGAGTTTCCAGGTCTTTCAGACGTTTGATGGACTGACGAACGGTTTTCCAGTTAGTCAGCATACCGCCCAGCCAGCGATGGTTCACGAAGAACTGGTCGCAGCTCAGAGCAGCGTCTTTCACCGCTTCGCTTGCAGCGCGTTTAGTACCAACGAAAAGGATTTTACCTTTGCGAGAAGCAATCTTGTTCAGTTCAGCCAGAGCTTCGTTGAACATCGGTACAGTTTTCTCAAGGTTGATGATGTGAACTTTGTTACGCGCACCGAAGATGAACGGCTTCATTTTCGGGTTCCAGTAACGGGTCTGGTGACCGAAGTGAACACCAGCCTTGAGCATGTCGCGCATGGAAACAGTTGCCATGATTAAAACCTCTATATAAAAGTTGGGGTTATGCCTCCACGTATCCCATATTACCGACCCCAAAGGGCACCCCGGAATATGTGCCGATACGTGTGTGTTGTTACACAAAGTGAGATTGTCGCTTCCGTCCAGTCTGTGTATACGAAATGGATCGGAAGTCCGGCGCGCTTTATACCACAAATACGTCATGGACACCAATAATTGTTGGCGCTGTGTACAGCATCAGATGTCGAATTTTCTATTATAGAAAACCTTCAGTGGCACGTTTGGCGAAATTCAGAATGATTCTCAATTTGCCCGGGTGTGATACCATTGACGGCACTTACATATATATTGTCGGTATCACCGACGCTGATGGACAGAATTAATGGCTATCTCAATCAAGACCCCAGAAGATATCGAAAAAATGCGCGTCGCTGGCCGACTGGCTGCCGAAGTGCTGGAGATGATCGAACCGTATGTTAAACCGGGCGTCAGCACCGGCGAGCTGGATCGCATCTGTAATGATTACATTGTTAATGAACAACACGCGGTTTCTGCCTGCCTCGGCTATCACGGCTATCCGAAATCCGTTTGCATCTCTATTAATGAAGTGGTGTGCCACGGTATCCCGGACGATGCTAAGCTGCTGAAAGATGGCGATATCGTTAACATTGATGTCACCGTAATCAAAGATGGTTTCCACGGCGATACCTCGAAAATGTTTATCGTCGGTAAGCCGACCATCATGGGCGAACGTCTGTGCCGCATCACGCAAGAAAGCCTGTACCTGGCGCTGCGCATGGTCAAACCAGGCATTAACCTGCGCGAAATCGGTGCGGCGATTCAGAAGTTTGTCGAAGCAGAAGGCTTCTCCGTCGTTCGTGAATATTGTGGACACGGTATTGGTCGCGGCTTCCATGAAGAACCGCAGGTGCTGCACTATGACTCCCGTGAAACCAACGTCGTGCTGAAACCGGGGATGACGTTCACCATTGAGCCAATGGTCAACGCGGGTAAAAAAGAGATCCGCACCATGAAAGATGGCTGGACGGTAAAAACCAAAGATCGCAGCTTGTCTGCACAATATGAGCATACTATTGTGGTGACTGATAACGGCTGCGAAATTTTGACGCTACGCAAGGATGACACCATCCCGGCGATAATCTCGCACGACGAATAAGATGAAGCCGGCGAATGCCGGCTTTTTTAATGCGATAATTTAATCTTATGGGTGGCGCACAATGAATACCCTTCCAGAACAGTACGCAAACACCGCTCTCCCCACCCTGCCCGGTCAACCGCAAAATCCATGCGTCTGGCCCCGTGATGAATTAACCGTCGGTGGGATAAAAGCCCATATCGATACTTTCCAGCGTTGGCTGGGTGATGCCTTTGACAATGGGATCTCTGCAGAACAGTTGATTGAGGCGCGCACCGAGTTTATCGACCAGCTCCTGCAACGATTATGGATTGAAGCGGGATTCAGCCAGATTGCCGACCTGGCATTGGTCGCCGTCGGTGGCTACGGTCGTGGCGAGCTGCATCCACTTTCTGACATCGATTTACTGATTTTAAGCCGTAAAAAGCTCCCGGACGATCAGGCGCAAAAAGTGGGCGAGCTGTTAACGCTGCTCTGGGATGTAAAGCTGGAAGTCGGTCATAGTGTGCGCACGCTTGAAGAGTGCATGCTGGAAGGGTTATCGGATTTAACCGTCGCCACCAATTTAATCGAATCCCGCTTATTAATTGGCGATGTTGCGCTCTTCCTCGAACTGCAAAAACATATTTTTAGCGAAGGATTCTGGCCTTCCGACAAGTTCTACGCGGCGAAAGTTGAAGAACAGAACCAGCGCCATCAGCGTTACCATAGCACCAGCTACAACCTTGAACCAGACATCAAAAGTAGCCCTGGCGGCTTGCGCGATATTCACACTCTGCAATGGGTGGCCCGCCGTCATTTTGGCGCAACATCGCTGGATGAAATGGTCGGGTTTGGCTTCTTAACCTCAGCGGAGCGGGCGGAATTAAACGAATGTCTGCATATACTGTGGCGTATTCGCTTTGCCCTGCATCTGGTCGTCAGCCGTTACGATAATCGTCTGTTATTCGATCGCCAACTTAGCGTCGCTCAGCGTCTGAATTACAGTGGTGAAGGCAACGAACCGGTCGAGCGGATGATGAAGGATTACTTCCGCGTTACACGCCGCGTCAGTGAACTCAACCAGATGCTGCTGCAACTGTTCGATGAAGCCATCCTCGCCCTTCCCGCCGACGAAAAACCACGTCCAATCGACGATGAGTTTCAGCTACGCGGTACGCTAATCGACCTGCGTGATGAAACACTATTTATGCGCCAGCCGGAAGCCATCTTGCGTATGTTCTACACCATGGTGCGCAACAGTGCGATCACCGGCATTTACTCCACCACGCTGCGCCAGTTACGCCATGCCCGTCGCCATCTGCAACAACCGCTGTGTAATATTCCGGAAGCACGAAAACTGTTTTTGAGCATTCTGCGTCACCCCGGAGCGGTGCGGCGCGGGCTATTGCCAATGCATCGCCATAGCGTGCTCGGCGCGTATATGCCGCAATGGTCGCATATCGTCGGGCAGATGCAGTTTGATCTGTTCCACGCCTACACGGTGGATGAACATACTATCCGCGTGATGCTGAAACTGGAGAGTTTTGCCAGTGAAGAAACGCGCCAGCGCCATCCGTTGTGTGTGGACGTCTGGCCGCGCCTGCCGTCAACTGAGCTGATTTTCATCGCCGCGCTGTTTCACGATATCGCCAAAGGACGCGGCGGCGACCACTCCATTCTCGGTGCTCAGGATGTAGTGCATTTTGCAGAACTCCACGGGCTGAACTCACGCGAAACACAGCTGGTTGCCTGGCTGGTTCGCCAGCACTTGCTGATGTCGGTGACAGCACAACGCCGCGATATTCAGGACCCTGAAGTCATCAAGCAGTTTGCCGAAGAAGTTCAAACGGAAAATCGTCTGCGCTATCTGGTATGCCTGACAGTGGCTGACATTTGCGCCACCAACGAAACGCTGTGGAATAGCTGGAAGCAAAGTCTGTTGCGCGAACTCTATTTTGCCACCGAAAAGCAGCTACGACGCGGAATGCAAAACACGCCGGATATGCGCGAACGGGTTCGCCATCACCAACTCCAGGCACTGGCACTACTGCGCATGGATAACATCGACGAAGAGGCGCTGCACCAAATTTGGTCACGCTGTCGTGCTAACTATTTTGTCCGCCATAGCCCAAATCAACTGGCCTGGCATGCCCGCCATTTATTACAGCATGATTTAAGCAAACCGCTGGTATTGCTTAGCCCGCAGGCTACGCGTGGAGGCACCGAGATTTTTATCTGGAGCCCGGACCGCCCCTATCTGTTTGCCGCCGTCTGTGCCGAATTAGACCGCCGCAATTTAAGTGTTCACGACGCACAAATTTTCACCACTCGCGACGGTATGGCGATGGATACCTTTATCGTGCTGGAACCCGATGGCAGCCCGCTGTCCGCAGATCGTCATGAGGTTATTCGGTTTGGTCTGGAGCAAGTACTGACGCAAAGTAGCTGGCAGCCACCGCAGCCCCGTCGCCAACCCGCCAAATTACGCCATTTTACTGTTGAAACCGAAGTAACGTTTTTGCCGACCCATACCGACCGCAAATCGTTCCTTGAGCTTATCGCGCTCGACCAGCCAGGACTGCTGGCGAGAGTCGGGAAAATTTTTGCCGATCTGGGAATTTCGCTTCATGGTGCCCGAATTACAACCATTGGCGAGCGAGTAGAAGATTTATTCATAATTGCCACCGCTGACCGGCGTGCACTTAATAACGAGTTGCAGCAGGAAGTGCATCAGCGGTTGACAGAGGCCCTCAATCCAAACGATAAAGGGTGATGTGTTTACTGATATGAAAAGAGTTTAACAATGCAGCAGTTACAGAACATTATTGAAACCGCTTTTGAACGCCGTGCCGAGATCACGCCAGCCAATGCAGACACCGTAACCCGCGAAGCGGTAAATCAGGTGATCGCCCTGCTGGATTCCGGCGCACTGCGTGTAGCGGAAAAAATTGACGGTCAGTGGGTGACGCATCAGTGGTTGAAAAAAGCGGTGCTGCTCTCTTTCCGTATTAATGATAATCAGGTGATCGAAGGGGCAGAAAGCCGCTACTTCGATAAAGTGCCGATGAAATTCGCCGACTACGACGAAGCGCGTTTTCAGAAAGAAGGCTTCCGCGTTGTGCCACCAGCGGCGGTACGTCAGGGTGCATTTATTGCCCGTAACACCGTGCTGATGCCGTCTTACGTCAACATCGGCGCATATGTTGATGAAGGCACGATGGTTGATACCTGGGCGACCGTCGGTTCTTGTGCGCAGATTGGTAAAAACGTCCACCTTTCCGGTGGCGTGGGCATCGGCGGCGTGCTGGAGCCGCTGCAGGCTAACCCGACCATTATTGAAGATAACTGCTTCATTGGCGCACGCTCCGAAGTGGTTGAAGGGGTGATTGTCGAAGAAGGTTCCGTCATCTCTATGGGCGTATACATTGGTCAGAGCACCCGTATTTACGACCGTGAAACCGGCGAAATCCACTACGGTCGCGTTCCGGCGGGGTCTGTGGTTGTTTCAGGTAATCTGCCGTCGAAAGATGGCAAATACAGCCTCTACTGTGCGGTTATCGTTAAGAAAGTTGACGCGAAAACTCGCGGCAAAGTCGGCATTAACGAACTGCTGCGTACCATCGATTAAGAGTACATATACGGGCAGCATAATGCTGCCCGTATGCTTTCTGGCTCAGAATAATTCGACCTACTCATTCTTCCCCCCTTTTTTAAATACTTTTTCATCTTGTTTCGGACTGTCATGTAATTCGCAAAACGAAGATAAATGTGCTAATCCATCCCATGGAATATCGCCACAATAAAGCAGGTAATTTTTTGATTTTTACGCCATGATAGAAGTCTGGAAGAAAAAGGCTTTCTGCGATCACAGTCGAGCCGGGCGGGCCAGGCCAAATGCTAAAATAAGCACAATTTACTGACTCATTTTGAGGTAACGCTATGTACGACAATCTGAAAAGTCTGGGTATTACCAATCCTGAAGAAATTGATCGTTACAGCCTCCGGCAGGAAGCCAACAACGATATTCTGAAAATCTATTTCCAGAAAGACAAAGGCGAGTTTTTCGCCAAGAGCGTTAAGTTTAAATATCCGCGTCAGCGTAAAACGGTCGTCGCTGATGGTGTGGGTCAGGGTTATAAAGAAGTCCAGGAAATCAGCCCGAATCTACGGTATATCATTGATGAGCTTGATCAAATCTGCCAGCGTGACCGCAGCGAAGTTGATCTTAAGCGTAAGATCCTCGACGACTTACGTCACCTGGAGTCAGTCGTAACCAATAAGATCAGCGAGATTGAAGCCGATCTGGAAAAACTAACGCGTAAATAATGCCGAACTGACGGTTAACTCGGACATTCCCCTCTACCCTTCGGGCTGAGGGGAATGAGCCAGCGCCGCCTCGACCTTAACGCATAACCTACCGCTCTTCATCCAGCTGCAACGCCACATACAGCAGCAACCTGTCATCAAAATTACCCAAATCAAGCCCGGTCAGTTCCGATATACGATTAAGCCGATACTCCAGAGTATTACGATGAATAAACAACGCCTTTGACGTTGCCAGCGGTTGCACATTGTGACGAAACCACGCCGCCAGCGTTCGTCGCAGCAAGCCGTTATTGTCCATAGCTTTCAGCCGCGCCAGCGGTCGCGCCAGTTCGTTGGCCTGCCAGTCGCCACGCAAACTGTCGAGTAACACAGGTAACATCAGATCCTGATAAAAATAGCAGCGACTTTCTGGCATCCGCTGTTTACCCACCACCATCGTCGTTTTCGCCGTACGATAGGATCGGGCAATACTGCCAGGACCGGTAAAATAGTTGCCCAGTGAAACGCGAAAACGCAGCTGGCCGTACTCTTTCATGCGGGTAATCAGTTGTTCAACTCGCTTACGATGATCTTCTGCATCCCAGCGCCCAAAAGAGTTCAACGCCGGTTTCAACACCACCATTTCGGTTAGCGAGACAATCGCCACCAGATTATTACGCTCGGGCGTAGTCAGCGCGTTTTGCAGTTGTTGTAACTCCGCCATTGCGCTGTCCACACCAAGCTGACCGCTGTCGACCTCAACAATAGCCACCACTCGCGGTTGATTGAGATCGATCCCCAGCCGTTGCGCCCATTCAGTAAGTGCGGGAGTATTCTCCTCTGCCTGAATCAGGTTCATCACCAGTTCCTCCCGCAAACGGCTATCCTGAGCCAACAAGTGCATCAACCGCGACTGTTCCAGCATCATTTCAGCCGTCATGCAGACCAGTTCGCCATATTTACGCAGATTCTCTGGTTCACCTGTCAGGCCAATTACGCCGACAATTTCACCTTCCAGCCGTAACGGTAGATTAATCCCTTGCCGCACACCGTGCAGATGACGTGCCACCGCGTCATCGATATCGACGACTCGTCCCTGTGAAAGTACCAGCAATGCACCTTCGTGCAATTCACCAATACGCTCACGATCGCCGCTGCCGATAATTCGCCCACGGGCATCCATTACGTTGATATTGGTCGATGATGCGCATGGTACGTGCCACGATATCCTGCGCCATTTTGGTATCAAGATGCCAGCCAGCCATAAGTCCTCCGTTATGCACGGCTTAGCATAAGGAAGTACGTAACGTACGGCATTGTGCAAATGCCTAAAGGATGATGAAGATGTATGGAGTTGTGGTGAAGTTCACAGATTGTAAGGAGAACCCCTTCCCGTTTTCAGGAAGGGGTTGAGGGAGATTACTGCATTAACAGGTAGATGGAGCTGTCGCCGCGCTGAATGTTCAGTGCCAGCACAGACGGTTTGCTGTCGAGAACTTTACGCAGTTCAGCGATGTTTTTCACTGCCTGCTGGTTCGCGCCAATAATCACATCACCTTTCTTCAGGCCGATCTGCGCAGCCGGAGTGCCCGTTTTCACGTTGTTCACTACCACGCCCTGATCTTTGCCTTTGTTGCTCATCTCAGCACCTTCAATGCCGTTGAAGATGGAGCTGGAATCAACCTGATTCTGGCTGCTCTGCTGCAGTTCCAGATTCACGTTGACCTGCTTACCGTCGCGCAGCAAGCCCAGGGTCAGTTTGCTGCCCACCGGCATAGTACCCACCTGAGCACGCAGTGCGGCAAAGCTACTGATTGGCTTACCGTTCAGTGAGGTGATCACATCACCCGCTTTAATGCCCGCTTTTGCAGCGGAGGAATTAGGCAGAACCTGGCTTACGAAAGCACCGCGCTGGGCGTCAACTTTCATCGCTTTCGCCAGTTCGGAATTCAGCTCAGTCCCCATAATACCCAGCTCACCGCGTTTCACCTGGCCGTATTCCACCATCTGCGAGGTCAGGTTTTTCACCATGTTGCTCGGGATAGCAAAACCGATACCGATGTTGCCGCCGTCCGGTGCGAGGATCGCGGTGTTGATACCGATCAGTTCGCCGTTCAGGTTAACCAGCGCACCACCGGAGTTACCACGGTTGATCGCTGCATCGGTCTGGATGAAGTTTTCGTAGTTTTCGGCATTCAGGCCGCTACGCCCCAGCGCAGAGACAATCCCGGAAGTTACCGTCTCTCCCAGGCCAAACGGGTTACCAATCGCTACGGTGTAATCACCCACGCGCAGTGCATCAGAATCCGCCATCTTAATTGCGGTCAGGTTTTTCGGGTTCTGGATCTGAATCAGCGCGATATCAGAGCGCGGATCTTTGCCAACCATCTTCGCGTCGAACTTACGACCATCGCTCAGCTGGACTTTAATCACCGTCGCGTTATCAACAACGTGGTTGTTGGTGACGACATAGCCTTTATCGGCATCAATGATGACGCCGGAACCCAGCGCCATGAATTTCTGTTGCTGGCCGCCGCCATTACCGCCCTGGCCCCCCTGGCAGAACGGAGAGCTCTGGAACGGTGAACCTTCCTGGCAGAACGGAGAATCATCACCGAAGAACTGCTGGAAATTACGCGGCATACGCGGCGTATTAACGGTTGTGCTACCTTCTACGTTAATGCTGACCACTGAAGGCATCACCTTTTCGAGCATCGGTGCAAGGCTTGGCATCTGCTGGGCTGTCGTTGCTGAAGAAGTCTCAGCCGCCGTTGCAGAGAGCGGAGATAACGCCAAACCTAAACTCAGAGCCAGTGCACTCAGTGCTAATGTGGTTTTTTTCATGTATTTCAGTCTCGATTAACAGATAACGCAAAATTGCTGTGTTCTTCAGATTCGTTTTATAGCGCGAAGTTCCGAACTAAAGTTTCTGCAAAAGGTAAAAATTTATTGTTCGTCTTTACAAAAGCCTGGTTATTGTTCTACGGCCATCAGACGTCGGTATTCATCCCACGCATAGAGGTCGGTCATACCGCTGATATAATCCTGCAGCAGGCGGCAACGGTAATAATATTCCCATAGCGGAAACTCAGGAGAATCTGACGGTAATTTACTGACAGCCTCGACATAGGCCAGCCGATGGCGCGTCGAGAGTTTGTGGAATAAGCGCGATTCAATAGGGAAACGTTTCACCCGTTCTTTTTCTACCAGTTCAGTAAAGTCTGATAACGACAGGCTTAATAAAGGACGATAAATCTCTAATAATCCGCTAATGACCCGATAGCCCTGCAATTCAAGCTGCTCGACATCCGGATGGCTAAACACATGTTTTACAGCGACATTTTTATATAGCTTAAGAAGATCGCTGCATTCGCTGGCATCTTCCAATAATGCATGATTAAACGTTCCGGCGAAAATCGCAGGCAGATTATCAATAAATCGTTGTGCCGCGTATGGTACCAGTTTATTTAGGGTGTTTACCCGTAAATACATAAAAAACTGATCTTCCGTACTGCGGCTTAAACTATTTGAGCGTGATTTTTCCCAGGCATTTTCAACCACTAGCGAAAAGAGCGAACCTTTCTCATGCTGACCCCACGCCTCGTGCAAATGATGATAAAGCTGCTCAACGGTAAATATTCTTTTCTCTACCGCATCTTCAAGGTCTGCCACACAATAGGAGATGTCGTCGGCAGCTTCCATAATCCACGTTAATGGAAAACGACTGTAAAGCGCCAAATTAAGTTCTTTACGCAACCGGGCAATATAGGCTTCTTCAGAAAGATAATAACCCGGCTTTTTCATTAAATAGTGATGTGTCTCAGGCGTTTCGCCACGCCACCACGCCGGACGGGTATATTTTAAAATACCGCCAACCTGTGCCCAGGTGAGATTCATCCTCATCAATGTATGCACCAGACGAATGCCTTGTGCATTCCCCTCAAAATGACATAAGTCCTGACGAATCTTGCGCCGCAGCTCGTTAAGCGGTTCTTCCCCGTCCCGTAAACGTAGTGCCGCCACGCTGCAGCGATCGTCAGTCAGAGGCTGGCTTTCGGCATCTTCCGGGTATAAACGCTGGCGAAACCAGTCATTTATCGCCGCTTCGCCAAAATGACCAAACGGCGGATTGCCGATATCGTGCATCAGGCATGACATCTCAACAATGCTTTCAAAAGGTCCGGTCAGTTCATCCAGGCCGTATGCTTCCAGCAATTTAAGCTCTTTCAGACGGCTTAAAATTTCTTTGGCGATGTAGCGCCCCACCTGCTGGACTTCCATCGAGTGGGTAAGACGCGTGCGCACGGCGGCATTGCGCTCCAGTGGAAAAACCTGGGTCTTTTGTTGCAGACGACGAATTGCCGGAGAGTTGATGATACGCCCGCGATCGCTCTCGAAGATCCGCAGGATCTCATGTTCGGTTTTAACGCCCTGCGGTGAACGGTAACGACGATGCCAGTTTATTTTTTTTCGGAAATCAATCTGTGCCATGTCCTCTCCCGCGTGAGAAATACGCTTCCCCGTAAGCGCATGGTAAACTATGCCTTCAAATCGGGCTTATCGCGAGTAAATCTATGAAAATCGGCATCATTGGTGCAATGGAAGAAGAAGTTACGCTGCTGCGTGACAAAATCGAAAACCGTCAAACTATCAGTCTCGGCGGTTGCGAAATCTATACCGGCCAACTGAATGGAACCGAGGTTGCGCTTCTGAAATCGGGCATCGGTAAAGTCGCTGCGGCGCTGGGTGCCACTCTGCTGTTGGAACACTGCAAGCCAGATGTGATTATTAACACCGGTTCTGCCGGTGGCCTGGCACCAACGTTGAAAGTGGGCGATATCGTTGTCTCGGACGAAGCACGTTATCACGACGCGGATGTCACGGCATTTGGTTATGAATACGGTCAGTTACCAGGCTGTCCGGCAGGCTTTAAAGCTGACGATAAACTGATCGCTGCCGCTGAGGCCTGCATTGCCGAACTGAATCTTAACGCTGTACGTGGCCTGATTGTTAGCGGCGACGCTTTCATCAACGGTTCTGTTGGTCTGGCGAAAATCCGCCACAACTTCCCACAGGCCATTGCTGTAGAGATGGAAGCGACGGCAATCGCCCATGTCTGCCACAATTTCAACGTCCCGTTTGTTGTCGTACGCGCCATCTCCGACGTGGCCGATCAACAGTCTCATCTTAGCTTCGATGAGTTCCTGGCTGTTGCCGCTAAACAGTCCAGCCTGATGGTTGAGTCACTGGTGCAGAAACTTGCACATGGCTAAGTCACTGTTCAGGGCGCTGGTCGCCCTGTCTTTTCTTGCGCCACTGTGGCTCAACGCCGCGCCGCGCGTCATCACGCTTTCTCCCGCCAACACTGAACTTGCCTTTGCTGCCGGGATCACGCCGGTTGGGGTCAGCAGCTATTCCGACTATCCTCCACAAGCGCAAAAGATTGAGCAGGTTTCCACCTGGCAGGGGATGAATCTGGAACGCATTGTCGCGCTGAAGCCCGATCTGGTGATTGCCTGGCGTGGAGGTAATGCCGAGCGGCAGGTTGACCAGCTGGCTTCGCTGGGAATAAAAGTGATGTGGGTCGATGCGACAAGCATTGAACAAATTGCCAATGCGTTACGTCAACTGGCCCCCTGGAGTCCGCAACCAGACAAGGCCGAACAAGCCGCGCAATCCCTGCTGGATCAGTACGCGCAATTGAAAGCGCAATATGCTGATAAACCTAAAAAACGTGTTTTTCTGCAATTCGGCATTAATCCGCCATTTACCAGTGGAAAAGAGTCGATTCAGAACCAGGTACTCGAAGTTTGTGGCGGAGAAAACATCTTTAAAGACAGCCGGGTTCCCTGGCCGCAAGTTAGCCGCGAACAGGTGTTAGCACGCTCGCCACAGGCGATTGTCATTACAGGCGGACCGGACCAAATTCCTAAAATCAAACAATACTGGGGTGAACAGCTCAAAATTCCCGTTATTCCTCTCACGAGTGACTGGTTTGAACGTGCAAGCCCACGTATTATCCTCGCTGCACAACAGCTCTGTAATGCGCTTTCACAGGTAGATTAGCGCCTGACCTTTTCAGGTGCTCAGTGGGGATTGAACAATGCTCGTCTATTGGCTGGATATAGTCGGCACAGCGGTATTTGCCATCTCCGGCGTTTTGTTAGCCGGAAAATTGCGTATGGACCCTTTTGGTGTTCTGGTACTGGGCGTGGTAACCGCAGTAGGCGGCGGGACAATTCGCGACATGGCGCTGGATCACGGCCCGGTATTTTGGGTGAAAGATCCCACCGATCTGGTCGTTGCAATGGTCACCAGCATGCTGACCATCGTGCTGGTGCGCCAGCCAAGACGCTTACCAAAATGGATGTTGCCGGTGCTGGACGCCGTTGGTCTGGCGGTGTTTGTCGGCATTGGCGTGAATAAAGCCTTTAATGCGGAAGCCGGTCCGTTAATCGCGGTTTGCATGGGCGTCATTACTGGCGTTGGCGGCGGGATCATTCGTGATGTACTGGCCCGCGAGATCCCCATGATTTTACGTACAGAAATCTACGCAACTGCCTGTATTATCGGCGGTATTGTCCACGCTACGGCTTATTACACATTTTCCGTACCACTGGAAACAGCCAGTATGATGGGCATGGTCGTGACGCTATTGATTCGGCTGGCGGCTATTCGTTGGCATCTTAAGCTACCGACGTTTGCGCTGGATGAGAATGGGCGTTGAAGAGAGAAGATGTGCCGGATAGTTTATCCGGCACATGAACAACAGATTAGATGCTAAAGGAAGAACCGCAACCGCAGGTGCTTTTCGCGTTCGGGTTGGTCACGATGAAACGAGAACCTTCCAGACCTTCGGTATAATCAACGGAACCGCCGACCAGATATTGCAGGCTCATCGGATCAACCACCAGGCCAACGCCCTGTTTTTCGATGGTCATATCGCCTTCGTTCACCTGATCATCAAAGGTGAAACCATACTGGAAGCCGCTGCAACCGCCACCGGTGATATACACGCGTAATTTCAGATTCGGGTTATCTTCGTCAGCGATCAGGCTTTTAACTTTGTTGGCTGCTGCGTCGGTAAACTCCAGCGGCAGTGCTACGTCATCACTCATATTTTGCTCCAAACGACATCGGCAATTGGGCAAATTCTAACCCAATAATAATCGCCATTATCTAATACCCTGGTATTTCGTTCAAGTATTCTCGCTGGCTGATGCGGCCTTGCTTCGCGCCAGTTGCTCAGCTTCCTGTTTTGCCAGCGTGCGCGCAAGAATCGCCGAGTATAGCGGTTTCCCGCCGGTAAATTGCGCTAATAGTGTTGCGCCAAGACCGGTAATAATCATTGGCAAAATGAGCTGGTAGTTATCGGTCATCTCCAGAACCAGAATGATCCCCGTTAACGGCGCGCGAATAGATGCCGCCAGTAATGCCCCCATTCCGGCAATAGCAAACGTCCCCGCCTCCAGGTGATATTGCGGAAACAGCTCAACGGCAACCATTCCGAAAGCGGTTCCCAGCACAGTACCCAGCGCCAGCATCGGGGCAAAAATACCGCCCGGCGCGCCGGAAGAGAAGCAGAGTAAGGTGGTAATGACCCGAGCGACGAAGATAAACACCAGCATTCCCATGCTGAAATTCCCCGCGGTAGCGATAGGAATCAGGTTAAAACCGCCGCCCGACGTTGCTGGTGCCACAAACCCCAGCAATCCACACAGACCGCCAATCGCACCACCCATCAGTACCCATTTGGTAATATTGCCGCCGTGCACACGGTGCAGCAAATCCTGCATCCCCAGCACCCATTTATTAAAAATAGGGCCGAAAATGCCAAAAATAATACCGAGGATCAGATAAAGCCACAGCGTATTAAGCGGCGCATCAGAAAGTTTACCGACGTCAATCAACGCAACTTCATGATTAAAAATCCGGTACATAATGGTCGACATAATGACGCCAATAAATACCGCTTTAATCGAAATTAACGTATAGCGAAACTGCGGACGCATCTCTTCGATAATAAACAAAATACCCGCCAGCGGCGCGTTAAAGGCCGCAGCCAGCCCCGCAGCAGCACCGGTTGCCAGCAGCGTATGGCGAGCTTCATCACCTTTCAGGCGGAAAATATCAAGCACCATGCGACCGATATTGCCGCCGATCTGCACGGTTGGTCCTTCGCGCCCTAGCACCATGCCTCCGCCGAGTGTCCCCAGCCCGCCAAAGAATTTCACCGGCAATACACGCCACCAGCGAACAGGACGTTGATCTTCCAGCGCCCCTTCAATTTCCGGGATCCCCGATCCCCCTGCTTCGGGCGCGTATTTGCGCACCAAAAAGTAGCCGAACATCGCCAGCACCGCCGAACAGAGAAAAGCGACGGTTAACAGTAGCGGATAATTATCAGCAGTATGTACCAGCGCCCCCATACGTTGGTTCTGCAACCAGGCGACACCTTTGTCAAAAGCAACCGCTGCCAGCCCGACAAGCGTGCCGACGACTGCCGCCATAAACAAAATGGCTAACGGGGTTTTATCGCGCTCAAGAAGTTGGCGAATCAGTTGTCTGCGTCGCAGGCGCGCGGCCTGCGGTGTTTCTAAAGAGGGAGTATCAGTTTTCATCCAATGATCACTTATTGGTCATACAAATAAGATGACGGCATTTTACTCGCACGTTCCATGAAAATCCTTTGCAAAGCGTAATGTTTCAAATGCACAAAACTTTTATACTCTAAGAAATCAGGATTGCACCAGTACAAGCAGCCTGATGTTTGACGAGTATTTAACTTGTTATGAATAACATAGAATAGCAGCCATTCACTTTTTCTACGAATCAGGAACCCTCCATGAGTAAGTCTGAAAATCTTTACAGCGCAGCGCGCGAGCTGATCCCTGGCGGTGTGAACTCCCCTGTTCGCGCCTTTACTGGCGTGGGCGGCACTCCACTGTTTATCGAAAAAGCGGACGGCGCCTATCTGTACGATGTTGATGGCAAAGCCTATATCGATTATGTCGGTTCCTGGGGGCCGATGGTGCTGGGCCATAACCATCCGGCGATCCGCAATGCCGTGATTGAAGCCGCCGAGCGTGGTTTAAGCTTTGGTGCACCAACCGAAATGGAAGTGAAAATGGCGCAACTGGTGACCGAACTGGTCCCGACCATGGATATGGTGCGCATGGTGAACTCCGGCACTGAAGCGACCATGAGCGCCATCCGCCTGGCCCGTGGTTTTACCGGTCGCGATAAAATCATTAAATTTGAAGGTTGTTACCACGGTCACGCTGACTGCCTGCTGGTGAAAGCCGGTTCTGGCGCACTCACGTTAGGCCAGCCAAACTCGCCGGGTGTTCCGGCAGATTTCGCCAAACATACCTTAACCTGTACTTATAACGATCTGGCTTCTGTACGCGCCGCGTTTGAGCAATACCCGCAAGAGATTGCCTGTATTATCGTCGAGCCGGTGGCAGGCAATATGAACTGCGTTCCACCGCTGCCAGAGTTCCTGCCAGGTCTGCGCGCGCTGTGCGACGAATTTGGCGCATTGCTGATCATCGATGAAGTAATGACTGGCTTCCGCGTAGCGCTAGCTGGCGCACAGGATTATTACGGTGTGGAACCGGATCTCACCTGCCTGGGCAAAATCATCGGCGGTGGAATGCCGGTAGGCGCATTCGGTGGTCGTCGTGATGTAATGGATGCGCTGGCCCCGACGGGTCCGGTCTATCAGGCGGGTACGCTTTCCGGTAACCCAATTGCGATGGCAGCGGGTTTCGCCTGTCTGAATGAAGTCGCGCAACCGGGCGTTCACGAAACGTTGGATGAGCTGACATCACGTCTGGCAGAAGGTCTGCTGGAAGCGGCAGAAGAAGCCGGAATTCCGCTGGTCGTTAACCACGTTGGCGGCATGTTCGGTATTTTCTTTACCGACGCCGAGTCCGTGACGTGCTATCAGGATGTGATGGCCTGTGACGTGGAACGCTTTAAGCGTTTCTTCCATATGATGCTGGATGAAGGTGTTTACCTGGCACCGTCAGCGTTTGAAGCGGGCTTTATGTCCGTGGCGCACAGCATGGAAGATATCAATAACACCATCGATGCTGCACGTCGGGTGTTTGCGAAGTTGTGATGATTTTGCCTCGCCCACCGGGCGAGGCATTCAATTAACGGCTCTGCTTTCTCAACAAATAGATAAAATATGGCGCGCCGATAAAGGTTGACAGCAGCCCCGCCGGGATCTGGAATGGAAACAGCACCATCCGCCCACACCAGTCAGCGAACACCAGCAGTAAACCACCCACCAGCGCCGAAATTACGATGTGTGGCATCGTCCGTCGAAAGCCCATCATCCGCGCAATATGCGGTGCCATTAAACCAACAAAACTCAACGGTCCAATAGTCATCGTCGCGGTCGCCGTCAGGCAAGCCGCTAACAGCAGCAGCGCAATTCGCGTCGGCGTCAGCGCCATTCCTACGGCTCGGGCGGTATCACCACCCAGCGGTAAAATGGTCAGCCAGCGGCGGCACAGCGGGGTAATCGCCAGCAAAATCACCATCACAATTCCGGTGCGCCAGACCTGCGCATCGGTCGCGTTGTAGGTCGAACCGGAAATCCAGGTCAGCACTTGCGCCATTCGCGGGTCACCACTTGCCTGCAACATCATCAAAAGCATGGTGAACGCGGTACTTAACGCCATCCCCGCCAGTAACATGCGGTGTGGGGAAAATCCACCGCGTCCGGCGGCGATCATAATGATCAACAGCGTCACCGCCGCCCCGAGACTGCCTGCGGGTAACAGCCAGCCAAAGGCATTACCCGGTACCAGAAACAGCATTAACACCACACCAAACGCCGCGCCGGAGCTAATCCCCAGCACTTCCGGGCTTGCCATCGGGTTGCCGGTCAGCCGCTGAATAATACAGCCCGCTACCGCCAGCATGACGCCCGCAAACAGCGCCGCCATAATTCGCGGCCAGCGCCAGGGCATTAAATCATCGAGCAGCGCCCCGCTCGCCCACGTCCAGCCGTGCGCATCACGACCAAACGACAGCGCCACCACCACAGCCATCAACAGCAGCACGCCGCCCGCGAGGGCAAACGCCAGCACATGTTGGCGTTCAGTCGCGACACGATCGTTAACCTTCATATCCGGCGCGCTAATGCTGCGTAAACGCGGCAGCAGCCACAGTAGCAGCGGCGCACCGATCAACGCAGTGACCGAACCGGTGGAAACTTCCATCCACACGCGAGTCAGCCAGAGGATGATTTGATCAGAAAGCCACAGAATTAACGCACCAATCAGCGACGCCAGCATCAACCGTGGCAACAAACGCCGCGCCCCCAGCATTTTTGCCAGCAGTGGCGCGAACAACCCGATAAAGCCGATAATCCCCACTGCGTTCACCAGCAGCGCACTGATGACTATCGCCAGCGACAGCGCCGCCAGACGCGCGAGCGACAAGGCCAGCCCGAGATTGCGCGCCACGCCATCATCAAGCCCCATCAGGGTTAACGGACGAAGTAGCAGTAACGTCAGCATCACGCCGCCCAGCAACTGCGGCCATAAACGCTCAACGCCGCCCCAGTCGGTTTGCGTCAGCGTTCCGGTGCTCCACAGGAACATGCTTTGCAACTGGTCATGATGGAAGATAACCAGTAACTGATTGATTGCCCCACAATAAAGGCTCACTACCAGCCCCGCGAGAATCAGCGTTACCGGCGACAGCCGTTTCCCCCACGCGACGCCAAAGACAATTAAGCCAACAACGCAAGCCCCTGCCAGCGCAGCAAACTGGCTCGCCATAGCACCTGGGATCGCCCAGAGCGTGGTGACGGTAATCCCCAGTTGCGCGCCTGTAGCAACGCCCAACGTCGTCGGTTCCGCCAGCGGGTTACGCAGCACTTGCTGAAACAGCACGCCCACCAGCCCCAGGCCCGCGCCCACCAGTAGAGAAATCGCCAGACGTGGTAACAAGCTGTAGTGAAAAATCATCTGCTCGATGACGTTAATATCCGGCGACCAGGCGGCCTGCGCCCACTGGCTACGCGGCAGCGCCTGCGAAAAGTTCATCCAGGTCAGCGCCGTAGCGACAATCACCAGCAGCGCCAGCAATAACGCCGGAAAAAGCGCAATTCGTTTACTCACGCTTTACCTCCGATGGCGTTATCCAGAACGCGCACAAAGTGCATTGCCGAGAGCGTCGCACCATAAAACCAGACTGCGGGTACGCGCTGAAAGCGTCCGGCGCGGACAAACGGCATGGCCTGCCACAGCGGGGTTGCCATTAGCGCGTCCATGTCTTTGCTGTTGTCGTGATCAAAACAGAGCACATCAACATCTTTATACGCCGCCAGACGATCGATGCTGACGGCGGTACTGCCCCAGAAGTTGGTTTCCCCTTGCCAGGCATTTGGGATGCCGTACTCATCAAGAATTTCCTGAAACAAGCTGTTTGGACCGAAAACCAGCATATGGCGCGGATCGATAAGCGTCGTCAGCAATAACGGGCGTTCACCACGCTTCACAAAGCGGGGTTTCATGCTGCGGATAAAGTCTTCATAGTGCGCTAAATGCGTTTCTGCTGCGCTTTGCAGGTTAAGTAAATCTGCCATTTCCGTCAGTGACTTACGCGCCATCGCCAGCGGCTGTTTGCCGTCGCTGAAGTTAAATCCACGCCCCGGCGCAATACGAGCCAGCATTTCTGGTGAAGGGCCATATCCTGCCGACCAGACCATAAACGATGGTTTCATTTCGGTCAGCAGTTCAAGGTTAGGTTCTGTGCGCAAACCGACGTCGATCACTGAGTCCGGCAATGGTGGTTCGCTGACCCACAGGCGATAGTTGATGGTATCCGCCACGCCGTAAGGCACGATGCCGAGCGCCAGCAGTAATTCCACCGGCAACCACTCCAGCGCCACAATACGATTGGGATCAATAGCCGCCGCGTGGGCGGTATTCATCTGCCATAACAACGGAGAAAGCGCCATCGCCGTTAACAGTCGACGGCGCGAAATAAGAGGTAAGCCGCTCATCAATAAACAAAACTCACAGGTGCAGCACCCGCCGGATGCGGCAAAATACCCATCGGGATGCCATAAATCATTTCGAGGGTTTCGCCGCGCATAATTTCCGCAGGCGTTCCCTGAACAATCATTTCACCGCCGCGCAGGGCGACCAGATAATCACAGTAGCGTGCCGCCATATTGATATCGTGCAACACGGCAATGACCGTCAGGCCACGCTCCTGACTTAAACGGTGCACCAGCGACAGCACATCAACCTGGTGGGCGATATCCAGCGCCGAGGTCGGTTCGTCGAGCAACAGACAACGGCTATCCTGCGCCACCAGCATGGCGATCCACGCCCGCTGACGTTCGCCGCCAGAGAGACTATCGACCAGCCGATGCGCCAGCGGTTTTAAGCCAACCAGCGAGATAGCTTCCTCGACCTTTTCGCGATCTGCCGCACCAAAGCGCCCCAGCGCGCCATGCCACGGGTAACGACCAATCGCCACCAGTTCACGCACGGTCATCCCTTCTGCCGGAGGAAGCTGCTGCGGCAAATAAGCCACTTTGCGGGCAAACGCTTTGCTGCTCCAGCTTTCCAGCGGCTGGGCATCAAGAAGAATCTCCCCTTCTGACGGAGGCTGATGACGGCCAAGCATTTTGAGCAGAGTGGATTTACCAGAACCGTTGTGACCAATCAGACCGGTCACTTTCCCGGCAGGAAAGGTTAACGACAGCGGATGCAAAAGCGTGCGCCCGGGCACACGAAAGGAGATATTACGCAGTGCAAAAGTGGTATCGGAATGATTCGTGTATTCCTGCATAACAGCCAACTTGTGAAATGGGCACGGAAATCCGTGCCCC
This sequence comes from Escherichia sp. SCLE84, assembly GCF_012584495.1. Taxonomy (NCBI): domain Bacteria; kingdom Pseudomonadati; phylum Pseudomonadota; class Gammaproteobacteria; order Enterobacterales; family Enterobacteriaceae; genus Escherichia; species Escherichia sp. SCLE84. The sequence continues at coordinate 2,289,516 of NZ_CP051430.1, forward strand.
AAAAGAGAAATTAGAAACGGAAGGTTGCGGTTGCAACGACCTGACGTTCTGCGCCCCAGAAGCAGCCATAAGTGTTAAAGCAGCTGGCGACGTATTCACGATCGAACAGGTTGTTAACATGCAGCGCCACGTTGGAGCCCGCCATGCCGACTCGCGCCAGATCATAACGCACTAACGCATCCACGACCGTATAACTTCCCACTTTAAAGGAGTTAGCCGGATCACCATAGCTGGAGCCAGTATAACGACCACCGGTGCCCAGCGTCAGACCTGAAAGCGGACCGTCAAAGAAGGTATAGTCAGCCCACAGCGAAGCCATGTGTTTTGGCACCTGTGCAGGCGTATTGCCTTTATAGGTAGTATCGGTGGTGTATTCCGCATCGGTGTAAGTATAAGAACCGACTACGTTAACACTCGCCGACAGCGCCGCTTTCGCTTCGATTTCTACGCCACGTGCGCGGATCTCGCCACCTTCAACCGAGAAGAAGGAACCCTCAGGGTCCGCCATCAGGTTGTTGGTTTTAGTGAGATTATACACGGCACCAGTAACTACAATCGGACGATCTTCCGGTACATATTTCACGCCGACTTCATACTGCTTACCTTTAGACGGTGCGAAAATATTACCATCCTTCCCAACTTGCGAAGAAGGTTCAAACGATTCGCTATAGCTGAAGTAAGGTGTTACACCATTATCAAACAGGTAGTTAACACCACCACGCCAGGTAAACTGTTTGTCATCACGTTTATCGGTCGTCCCAGCAACGCGGTTAAGAGATTCTTGATCTGCCCAGTCATAACGACCGCCCAGGGTGACCAGCACTTTATCCCACTGCGCCTGATCCTGAACATAAACGCCCGTTTGTTTCTGCTTATTCAGAATGCGGTAAGGGCCGGAGTTTGCCGGATCTTTGGCATTGAAGTCGAAATCGGTATTCACCGGATTGTACAGATTGAGCAGTGGCACAGAGTCGTCGTAACCAAACCAGGCGTTGATGTCATTACGCATACGCATAAAGTCGACACCGGTCAGCAGGGTGTGGTCGATATCGCCAGTGGCAAACTTGCTCTGCAACTGGGTATCAACGGAGAAGTTTTGCAGCTTCTCATCATCAACGACGTATTTACGTGCCAGATAATGGCCTTTATCCGCTGGCGCTAATGCCGCACACTGTTTGCTGTAAGCATTCGCCGGATCGGAGCAGACGCCGTAACCATAAACGCTGTTTTGCGAGGTTTTGTTTTCAGCAAAGCGCAGGTTCTGACGCACAGTAAAGGTGTCGTTAAATTCGTGATCGAAGCTGTAGCCGACCATCTTCTCATTACGAGAATAGGTGTTGTTCTTCGCCCCTTCATTAAAGTCTGTCGGCAGACGCTTACCGTTCGGCAGCGGCTCAACGGTTCCCTCTTTCGGCAACCAGCCGTAATAACCGGTTTCCGGCTCGTTCTGGAAGTAAGAAAGGAAGGTGAAATTGGTTTTATCATCCGGACGCCAGGTGAACGCCGGTGCAATAGCATAACGCTGCTCTTCTGACCCTTTCTGCTGGGCATTGGCAGAACGCGCAAGACCGGTCAGGCGATAAGAGTAAACACCGTCATCATCCAACGAATCGCTAAAGTCAAAACCAGTCTGGAACAGGCTGTCAGTACCGGCTTTAAACTGAACTTCTTTCAGCGGTTCGGTGGTCGGACGCTTGCTGACCATATTCAACAGGCCGCCAGGACTGCTTTTACCGTAAAGCACGGAAACCGGGCCACGCATAATTTCAGCGCGTTCCAGCATATACGGGTCAATGACCGCATCGTTATAGAAGTTGCCCTGCAACTTCAGGCCATTCAGATAGTTATTCTGGCTTTGGCCTTCTGCCGCAAAGCCGCGAATGATCAGGTGGTCATAGGTGTTGGATGCGCCACGCGTACCAACAGAGACACCCGGCGTGTAGCTAAGCGCTTCTTTTACCGACTTCGGCTGATGCAGCGCCATCTCTTCGGCGGTCACAACAGAAATAGACTGTGGCACTTTTTGAATCGGCGTATCGGTTTTAGTGCCGGTAGCAGACTGTCGCGCCGCAATAGTTGCAGCAGGCCCCCATGCGCTTTCTTGCGGCGCAGGTGCAGCGGTAACGGTGATAGTGTCTTCTTTCGGTTCAACCGCTGCCTGTGCATAAACAGACATGCCGCTTACCGCTGTGGCTACTACAACTGCGATTTTACGCAGTGAGTGTTTTGGCTGAGCAGTTTTGGAACGCGCCATTGGTATATCTCTGATGTAAAGTGAATGATAACGTAAACGAGAATGATTATTATAAAGATAAGATAATATTCGAAACGCTGGCGGGTTCGCAAGCGGTACGCAATCTGAGCGTTCCTGAAGGGTTAATAAACAACCAGATGAAAAGAAAGGGTTAATATCTTAGATGGGATGTTATTTTACCGGATGGCAACTCGCCATCCGGTATTTCACGCTTAGATGTTAATTACTACCAAACATATCCTTGATCCAACCGGCTACACCGTCGCTGTCTTTCTGCTCTTGCTGAGCAGGTTGCTGTTGCGGCTGTTGCTGCGGCTGAGAAGACTGATCAAACGGATTGCCTGACGGCTGCTGCTGCATCTCGCTCTGCTGGCACAGCGATTGCGGATCGCTGGTCCAGACCGGCAAGACACGCATGCCACCGCTGCAAACAAAGTTGCCGTCGTAGTCCACGCCCATATCTGCAATATCTTCTGGCGGAACAAGATTCAGCGGCGTTGGCGTCTGGTTAGCCAGATAACGCTGATAAATCGACATTGCCCCGCTGGCTCCATACAGTTTGGTCGGCTGGTTGTTATCACGGCCTACCCAGGTGATGGTCACCGTGCTGCCGTCAATGCCTGCAAACCAGGTATCTACGTTATTGTTGGTAGTCCCTGTTTTCCCTGCCAGATGCAGGTTCGGGTATTTCGCCCCAAGCTGACGACCCGTACCGCGTTGTACCACCTGCTGCATGGTCCATAGTGTCAGATACGCCGCCTGCGCCGGAACAGCGCGTTCCGCCTGCGGGAAGCTCTGATACAGCACCTTGCCATCTTCCGCAATTACCGAACGCAGTGCAGAAAGCGGTGCACGGTTACCGCCGCTGGCGATGGTCTGGAACGCCTGCGCCACTTCGATTGGCGTTAAGTTCAACGCCCCCAGCAGCATCGCCGGAACCGGATGCAACTGATCTTTCGGTACGCCCAGTTTGATCCAGGTCTCCGTAACCGCAGGCAGCCCCAGCGCCATCCCCAGATTTACCGTCGGCACGTTCATCGAACGGGTCAACGCATCCACCAGCATCACTCTGCCGCTTTCGCTATAACGACGGTCATCATTCTGCGGTGACCAGACCTGGCCATTCGGCTGACGCAGCGCGATTGGCGCATCCGCAATCCACGTATTCAGACGATAGATTTTCGGCTGGCTTAAGGCAGTCAGATAAGTCGCTGGTTTTGCAAGGGAACCAATCGAACGACGCGCCTGCATCGCACGGTTGTAGCCCGCAAACTGCGGCTCAGAACCACCGACCATCGCACGAACTTCACCACTAAAGCGGTCGACGACCACAATCGCAGTTTCAAGATCGCTCAACTTACGCTGTTTCTTCAGTGCCGGAATGCCTTCCACGGCGGCTTTTTCTGCCGCGTCCTGGGCCACCGAGTCAAAGGTAGTGAAGATCTTCACGCCGGAGAGATCTTTTACCTTATCGCCTAATTTCGCCTGCAGCTCCTGACGCACCAGTTGCATAAAGGCTGGCTGTGGAGAGATCACCCCACCGCGTGGCTGAACACCCAGCGGACGTGCACTCAACATGTCATAGAGTTCTTGATCAATAATCTGTTGCTGTTGTAGCAGACGCAGCACCAGATTACGTCGCTCCAGCGCCAGTTTTGGGTTACGCCACGGGTTGTAGATGGACGCCCCTTTCACCATACCGACTAACAGCGCCTGCTGGTCGAGGCTTAGCTCTTCTACCGGGCGACCAAAGTAATACAAGCTTGCCAGCGGGAAGCCGCGGATTTCGTTGTCGCCGCTCTGACCGAGATACACCTCGTTCATATACAGCTCAAGAATACGGTCTTTGCTGTAACGCGCGTCCATGATCAGCGCCATGTAAGCTTCGTTCGCTTTACGCCAGTAAGAACGCTCGCTGGAGAGGAACAGGTTTTTCACCAGCTGTTGCGTCAGCGTACTCGCACCCTGTACCGTGCGTCCGGCGGTCAGGTTTGCCAGCACCGCACGTCCGATTGAGTAGAGACTGATTCCATCATGCTCGTAAAAATGACGGTCTTCTGTCGCCAGCAAAGTATCCACCAGCAAATCCGGGAAACCACTGCGCGGCACAAACAGACGCTGCTCACCGTTTGGCGAAGAGATCATGGTGATCAGACGCGGATCAAGACGGAAGAAACCGAACTGACGGTTGTTCTCCATATTGACGATCGTCGCCAGATGATCGCCATCAAAGGTCAGACGCGCGCGCACCTGTCCTTCTTTACTGTCCGGGAAATCAAACGGACGGCGAATCATCTCAATGCTGTTGGCCTGCACGGTAAATTCGCCAGGACGGGTCATTTTCGACACCTGACGATACTGGGTCGCCTCCAGCAGCTTCACCATCTCGTTCTTGCTGATGGTCATGTCTGGCTCAAGATTGACCATTCGGCCATAAACTGCCGCAGGCAGTTGCCAGACCTTGCCATCAATACGGCTACGAATTTTTTGATCGAGATAAACGCCGTAAATGGCGATCAGCACGGCAAAAACGATAGCCAGTTTTAGCAGTAGCCATAGCCAGCCGCGTTTGCCACGAGGCTTACGCCCTTTGCCTTTGCCCTTACCTTTGCGCGGCATCGGTTCTTCATCCTCATAGTCATCATAATCGTCGTAATCATCGTCATCTTCGTAACGACGACGGCTTACCTTTTGTTTGACCGGACGCGTCGGTTTCCCTTTGCGTCCAATTGGCTCGCGGTCATTCCCGGCCATGCTTTTTCTCCGCAATATTCAGGCGCAAAAGCCCGATTTTCTGTTCTTCTGTTACAAGACAGAAGAAGATATCTCTCAAAATTTGTGCTCGATCGGTCCCCTCTCCCTTGAGGGAGAGGGTTAGGGTGAGGGTGAACGTGCGCGCTGATGCCCTCACCCCGGCCCTCTCCCACAGGGAGAGGGAGAAAACCAACCTTACGAATACTTTTTCGTCCGTCGCGTCGGTGCAGTATTTGCCGGGTCGTCCGGCCAGACATGTTTGGGATAACGCCCTTTCATCTCTTTTTGCACCTCACGGTACGCTCCTTTCCAGAAGGCGCTCAAATCTCGTGTGATTTGTAATGGCCTTTGGGCAGGTGAAAGCAACTCCAGCACCAGCGGCACGCGCCCCTGGGCGATCGTCGGATTGGTGGCCTCGCCAAACATCTCTTGCATTCTCACCGCCAGCGCGGGCGGGTTATCTTCATGATAACGAATGGCGATCCGGCTTCCCGTCGGCACAGTGTAATGCGCAGGCAATTCACTATCCAGACGTTGCTGCATTCCCCAATCAAGTAATCCGCGTAGTGCCTGATAAATGTCGAGTGATTTCAGGCCGCGTAGTGAATGTACGCCAGTCATATGTGGCAGCAGCCACGTTTCCAGCGTCGCCAATAAACTTTCATCATCAACCGCTGGCCAGTCATATTCCGGCAACCACTTTGCGGCGCATAACAAACGCAAGCGTAGCTGTTCCGCTTCCGCCGTCCAGTTGAGCACGCTTAAACCTTTTTCACGAATGCCGTTAAGCATCGCCTGATGCAACTCGTCTTCTGACGGTTTCGCCAGTGGCTGCACTTTCACCGTCAACTGACCGATTTGCAGCCGACGCCAGGCTTTCAGCGTACCTTGCGCGTCATCCCATTCCACGGTGTCAGATTGCTGCACCAGCTGCGGACAGCGTTGTACTAATTCATCAATATCGACCGGTAACGCCAGTAAAATCCGCGCATCCGGCGAGGCGCTGCCCTGCAATAATAACGGTGCGATCAACCATTCGTGGCGGCTTAGCGCGTCGTTGGCATCGAGCATCGCTCCCATGCCGTTTGCCAGTTGATAGCGTCCATCTTGCCCACGGCGACGAGCAATGCGATCGGCAAACGCCCCGGCAAGTAGCGGCGCGATAAGCGAACTGTCTGCCTCACCGCCACGTACGTTTAAGCGTTTTAACAGTTGCTGACTACGTTGCTGCCAGGCTGGTTGATTGCGCGAAAACGCCACGCCCAGGTCACTATTGCCCATCCGTGGCGGCTCTTCGAGAATGGCGGCAATTTTTGCCGCGGTAGCAGCTTCGTCGTCGTTCTTCGCGCTAACCAGCATTGCCGCTAAACGCGGATCGTTACCCAGCGCTGCCATTTTTTGCCCTTGCGCACTAAGCCGTTCACCCTCCAGTGCCCCCAGCATTTGTAACAGACGTTTCGCGGCCAGTAGATTCACTACTGGCGGTTGATCCAGCCAGCTCATCTGCGCCGGATCGCTGCATCCCCATTGCAGTAATTCCATCAGCAAACCGGAAAGATCGCTTTGTAAGATCTCCGGTTCACTTTGCGCCGCGGCGCGTTCTGCTTGTTCTTTGGCGATTAAATGCAGGCAGATACCCGGCTCCAGACGCCCGGCGCGCCCGGCACGCTGCGTCATGGATGCCTGGCTAACGCGTTGAGTAATCAGTCGCGTAAGCCCCGTGCGCGGATCAAAACGCGCCACACGCTCCTGGGCACAATCCACCACCAGACGAATACCTTCAATGGTTAAACTGGTTTCAGCAATATTGGTCGCCAGCACCACTTTGCGCATCCCTTGCGGTGCCGGGAGGATCGCTTTTCGCTGATCGTTCAGCGACAACGCGCCATACAGCGGGCAGAGCAATACATCACTGCCGATGCGCGAAGCCAGTTGTTCCTGCACACGCTGAATTTCTCCGACGCCAGGTAAAAATAACAGTAATGATCCGCTTTCCTGACGCAGCATTTCAGCGGTGGCTACCGCAACGGCATCGTCAAAACGCTGATGCGCGGGCAGCGGTAAATAACGGCGTTCAACCGGAAACGAGCGCCCTTCTGAGATGACGACAGGCGCTTCTGGCAGCATTTGCTGCAAGCGGTCGTTGTCCAGGGTAGCCGACATAATCAGCAGTTTAAGGTCATCACGCAGACCTTGTTGCACATCGAGTAACAGCGCCAACGCCAAATCCGCCTGCAAGCTGCGCTCATGAAATTCATCAAGGATCACCAGTCCAACACCGCTCAGTTCCGGGTCACGCTGGATCATGCGCGTCAGCACGCCTTCGGTAACCACTTCCAGGCGGGTATTCGGCCCGACGCAGTTTTGCGCACGCATCCGGTAGCCAACGGTATCGCCTGGCTTTTCGTTAAGCAGCTCCGCCAGCCGTTGCGCGACGTTACGCGCCGCCAGACGACGCGGCTCCAGCAGGATAATTTTCCCGTTAATGCCGGGATGCGCCAGCAGTTGCAGCGGCAGCCAGGTTGATTTCCCGGCCCCGGTCGGCGCACTTAATAATACCTGCGGCGCACAATCGAGAGCGGTAAGTAATTCAGATAAGACGGCAGCAACGGGCAACGACGACACAAAACGCTCCAGAGGGTTAACATTCTTCGCGCCACATTGTAGCATCGCGGTAATTCATAACCGAGTGCCTCACATGTCTGAACCGCAACGTCTGTTCTTTGCTATCGACTTACCTGCAGAAATCCGCGAACAGATTATCCATTGGCGCGCCACACACTTCCCACCTGAGGCGGGACGTCCGGTCGCCGCCGATAATTTGCATCTGACTCTGGCATTTTTAGGCGAAGTGAGCGCCGAGAAAGAGAAGGCGCTTTCTCTTTTAGCCGGACGGATTCGTCAACCTGGTTTCACACTCACGCTTGATGACGCCGGACAATGGCTGCGTTCGCGTGTGGTGTGGTTAGGGATGCGTCAGCCTCCACGCGGCTTAATCCAGCTGGCGAATATGCTCCGTTCACAGGCTGCCCGCAGCGGTTGTTTTCAAAGCAATCGTCCGTTTCATCCACATATTACCTTATTGCGCGACGCCAGCGAGGCGGTGACAATCCCGCCGCCAGGTTTTAACTGGTCTTATGCGGTGACGGAGTTCACCCTTTACGCCTCCTCGTTTGCCCGTGGACGCACACGCTACACGCCGCTAAAACGCTGGGCGCTAACGCAATAACAAGGATTGTCGCAATGGAATTCTCTCCCCCTCTACAGCGCGCGACGCTAATTCAGCGTTACAAACGTTTTTTAGCCGATGTGATCACACCCGATGGTCGCGAATTAACGCTACACTGCCCGAATACGGGTGCAATGACCGGTTGTGCAACGCCTGGCGATACCGTCTGGTATTCGACTTCAGACAACACCAAACGGAAATACCCACACACCTGGGAATTAACTCAAAGCCAGAGCGGCGCATTTATTTGCGTCAACACGCTTTGGGCTAACAGGTTGACGAAAGAGGCTATCCTTAATGAATCAATTTCAGAACTGTCAGGCTATAGCTCGCTGAAAAGCGAAGTAAAATACGGCGCAGAACGCAGCCGTATTGACTTTATGTTGCAGGCGGATTCGCGTCCAGACTGCTATATTGAAGTGAAATCGGTTACGTTAGCGGAGAACGAACAGGGATATTTTCCCGATGCGGTCACTGAACGAGGTCAGAAACACCTTCGGGAGTTGATGAGCGTAGCGGCTGAAGGCCAGCGTGCGGTTATCTTTTTCGCCGTGCTGCATTCAGCCATTACACGGTTTTCACCCGCGCGCCACATCGATGAGAAATACGCGCAACTATTGTCAGAAGCTCAACAGAGGGGGGTAGAAATTCTGGCTTACAAAGCGGAAATTTCTGCTGAAGGCATGGCTCTTAAAAAATCACTGCCGGTTACATTGTAGTAAAGTAAGTAACTGGTTAATTTACATTCTGGTCGCGTGCGCAAATACGCTTTTCCTCACACAGTTGTCAAGTGTTACGTTTAGATAATTGCTATCCGGAAAAGCATCTGCTATTTATAGCGGCCTCATTTTTCCCCCGAACATGGGGATCGATAGTGCGTGTTAAGGAGAAGCAACATGCAAGAAGGGCAAAACCGTAAAACATCGTCCCTGAGTATTCTCGCCATCGCTGGGGTGGAACCATATCAGGAGAAGCCGGGCGAAGAGTATATGAATGAAGCCCAGCTGGCGCACTTCCGTCGTATTCTGGAAGCATGGCGTAATCAACTCAGGGATGAAGTCGATCGCACCGTTACACATATGCAGGATGAAGCAGCCAACTTCCCGGACCCGGTAGACCGTGCAGCCCAGGAAGAAGAGTTCAGCCTCGAACTGCGTAACCGCGATCGCGAGCGTAAGCTGATCAAAAAGATCGAGAAGACGCTGAAAAAAGTGGAAGACGAAGATTTCGGCTACTGCGAATCCTGCGGTGTTGAAATTGGTATTCGCCGTCTGGAAGCGCGCCCGACAGCCGATCTGTGCATCGACTGCAAAACGCTGGCTGAAATTCGCGAAAAACAGATGGCTGGCTAATTACAGCCGTTCCATCACGTTTACCACAGGCGGGAAATGCTCCCGCCTTATTTTTTGTTCAAAGAGATGACAGACACACAGTATATTGGCCGCTTCGCCCCCTCTCCTTCCGGCGAGCTTCATTTTGGCTCTCTGATCGCCGCGCTCGGCAGCTATTTGCAGGCTCGCGCCCGGCAAGGTCGCTGGCTGGTACGCATAGAAGATATCGACCCGCCTCGTGAAGTTCCCGGTGCCGCAGAAACTATCCTGCGCCAGCTGGAACATTACGGTCTGCACTGGGACGGCGATGTTCTCTGGCAATCGCAACGTCACCACGCCTATCGTGAAGCACTCGCCTGGTTACATGAACAAGGACTAAGTTATTACTGCACCTGTACGCGTGCGCGTATTCAAAGCATTGGCGGTATTTACGACGGTCATTGCCGGGTGTTGCATCATGGACCAGACAATGCCGCAGTGCGTATCCGCCAGCAGCATCCGGTCACGCAATTTACTGACCAGCTGCGCGGCATTATTCACGCCGACGAAAAACTGGCACGGGAAGATTTTATCATTCATCGCCGTGATGGGTTGTTCGCCTACAACCTGGCTGTTGTGGTTGATGATCATTTCCAGGGCGTTACAGAAATAGTGCGTGGGGCTGATCTGATTGAACCAACAGTAAGGCAAATCTCGCTGTACCAGCTTTTTGGCTGGAAAGTGCCAGATTACATTCATCTGCCGCTGGCGCTTAGTCCACAAGGCGCTAAACTTTCCAAGCAGAATCATGCGCCTGCGTTGCCGAAAGGCGATCCACGCCCGGTACTAATCGCGGCACTTCAATTTCTGGGGCAGCAGGCAGAAGCACACTGGCAGGATTTCAGCGTCGAGCAAATCCTTCAGTCAGCCGTCAAAAACTGGCGGCTTACCGCCGTGCCCGAGTCGGCAATTGTAAATTCAACATTCTCAAATGCGTCATGCTGAGCTATGATTAGCCGCTATTTTTTTGTCCTGAATGATGTTTGACACTACCGAGGTGTACTATTTTTACCCGAGTCGCTAATTTTTGCCGCAAGGTGCTAAGCCGCGAGGAAAGCGAGGCTGAACAGGCAGTCGCCCGTCCACAGGTGACGGTGATCCCGCGTGAGCAGCATGCTATTTCCCGCAAAGATATCAGTGAAAATGCCCTGAAGGTAATGTACAGGCTCAATAAAGCGGGATACGAAGCCTGGCTGGTTGGCGGCGGCGTGCGCGACCTGTTACTCGGCAAAAAGCCGAAAGATTTTGACGTAACCACTAACGCCACGCCTGAGCAGGTGCGCAAACTGTTCCGTAACTGCCGCCTGGTGGGTCGCCGTTTCCGTCTGGCTCATGTGATGTTTGGCCCGGAGATTATCGAAGTTGCGACCTTCCGTGGACACCACGAAGGTAACGTCAGCGACCGCACGACCTCCCAACGCGGGCAAAACGGCATGTTGCTGCGCGACAACATTTTCGGCTCCATCGAAGAAGACGCCCAGCGCCGCGATTTCACTATCAACAGCCTCTATTACAGCGTAGCGGATTTTACCGTCCGTGATTACGTTGGCGGTATGAAGGATCTGAAGGACGGCGTTATCCGTCTGATTGGTAACCCGGAAACGCGCTACCGTGAAGATCCGGTACGTATGCTGCGCGCGGTACGTTTTGCCGCCAAATTGGGTATGCGCATCAGCCCGGAAACCGCAGAACCGATCCCTCGCCTCGCTACCCTGCTGAACGATATCCCACCGGCACGCCTGTTTGAAGAATCGCTTAAACTGCTACAAGCGGGCTACGGTTACGAAACCTATAAGCTGCTGTGTGAATATCATCTGTTCCAGCCGCTGTTCCCGACCATTACCCGCTACTTCACGGAAAATGGCGACAGCCCGATGGAGCGGATCATTGAACAGGTGCTGAAGAATACCGATACGCGTATCCATAACGATATGCGCGTGAACCCGGCGTTCCTGTTTGCCGCCATGTTCTGGTACCCACTGCTGGAGACGGCACAGAAGATCGCCCAGGAAAGCGGCCTGACCTATCACGACGCTTTCGCGCTGGCGATGAACGACGTGCTGGACGAAGCCTGCCGTTCACTGGCAATCCCGAAACGTCTGACGACGTTAACCCGCGATATCTGGCAGTTGCAGTTGCGTATGTCCCGACGTCAGGGTAAACGTGCATGGAAACTGCTGGAGCATCCTAAGTTCCGTGCGGCTTATGACCTGTTGGCCTTGCGAGCTGAAGTTGAACGTAACGCTGAACTGCAGCGTCTGGTGAAATGGTGGGGTGAGTTCCAGGTTTCCGCGCCACCAGACCAAAAAGGGATGCTCAACGAGCTGGATGAAGAACCGTCACCGCGTCGTCGCACTCGTCGTCCACGCAAACGCGCACCACGTCGTGAGGGTACCGCATGACAGTGGCGTATATTGCCATAGGCAGCAATCTGGCCTCTCCGCTGGAGCAGGTCAATGCTGCCCTGAAAGCATTAGGCGATATCCCTGAAAGCCACATTCTTGCCGTTTCTTCGTTTTACCGCACCCCACCGCTGGGGCCGCAAGATCAACCCGATTACCTCAACGCCGCCGTGGCGCTTGAAACTTCGCTCGCCCCGGAAGAGTTACTCAACCATACACAGCGCATAGAACTGCAACAGGGTCGTGTTCGTAAAGCTGAACGCTGGGGACCACGCACGCTGGATCTCGATATCATGCTGTTTGGTAATGAAGTGATAAATACCGAACGCCTGACCGTTCCGCACTACGATATGAAGAATCGTGGATTTATGCTGTGGCCGCTGTTTGAGATTGCACCGGAGCTGGCGTTTCCTGATGGGGAGACGTTGCGTGAAGTCTTACATACAAGAGCATTTGACAAATTAAGCAAATGGTAATTTATTTATATTACGAATATAAATATTTTCTGAAAATCATACATCCTCTCTTTCCTTAATAAAAATTTTAGTTTAAACATTTTTGCAGAAACATAATATAAATTCCCGCAGATAAATATCAATCCCATCGCCATACCCTAACCAATTGCACTTGTGAATTTATTTTTGCTTAATTTTGAATTAAGAAAATTTAATTTGTTCAAAAGCCCTTAAAGTGCACAATAGGCGTCCTAATGAACAATGGTTGTAAATTTTGGTAACAAATATCATTGCTCATTAACATCTAGCATCTGCTTATAACATTTGTGTCATGAATAGTCATTCTTCAAACCAGTAGTCTGACTAATGGAATTTTATTCAAGGATTTTTATGTCTAAAAAATTAGGTTTTGCCCTGTCTGGTCTTATGCTGGCAATGGTTGCAGGTACTGCTTCTGCTGATATGGATGGTGGTCAGTTAAATATCAGTGGTCTGGTTGTTGATAACACCTGTGAAACCCGCGTTGACGGCGGTAATAAAGATGGTCTGATCCTGCTGCAAACTGCAACTGTTGGTGAAATCGATGCTGGCGTGCTGAATGACACCGTTGGCGCTAAAGCCAAACCTTTCAGCATCACCGTTGACTGCAGCAAAGCAAATCCGAATCCAGGTAGTACAGCTAAAATGACCTTCGGTTCTGTTTTCTTTGGTAATAGCAAAGGAACGCTGAACAACGACATGTCTATTAACAACCCGTCTGACGGCGTGAATATCGCTCTGCACAATATTGATGGTTCCACTATCAAACAGGTTCAAATTAACAACCCTGGCGATGTGTATACTAAAGCCCTGGATGCAACGACAAAATCTGCTGTTTATGATTTTAAAGCGTCTTACGTTCGTGCCGTCGCAGACCAAACAGCAACTGCTGGTTATGTAAAAACTAACACTGCATACACCATTACTTATCAGTAAGTATTCACCAATTAAATTGATTGAATGAATATACAGGGAATAGTGTTAATAATTTCTATTTTTATATTATTCCCTGTTTTAATTAACTCTGTCAGGGATGGTTTATGTTTTTTAACACCAAACATACAACAGCTTTATGCTTCGTAACCTGTATGGCTTTTAGTTCATCGTCTATTGCGGACATTGTCATTTCGGGTACTCGCGTAATATATAAAAGCGATCAAAAAAGTGTCAACGTACGTCTGGAAAATAAAGGGAATAACCCGTTGCTTGTCCAGAGTTGGTTAGATACTGGCGATGACAACGCTGAGCCTGGCAGTTTTACAGTCCCTTTTACTGCCACGCCGCCAGTATCGCGTATTGATGCCAAACGTGGGCAAACAATCAAATTAATGTACACAGCCAGCACCTCACTGCCTAAAGACAGAGAGAGCGTGTTCTGGTTTAACGTACTGGAAGTTCCACCAAAACCAGATGCAGAAAAGGTCGCGAATCAAAGTCTGCTGCAACTGGCATTTCGCACACGTATAAAACTTTTCTATCGCCCGGATGGATTGAAGGGAAATCCCTCTGAAGCCCCGTTAGCCCTGAAGTGGTTCTGGTCAGGTTCAGAAGGTAAGGCGTCATTGCGAGTGACCAATCCAACCCCTTACTACGTCTCTTTTAGCAGTGGTGATTTAGAAGCTAGCGGTAAACGCTATCCGATTGATGTGAAAATGATTGCACCATTTAGTGATGAGGTCATGAAAGTCACTGGCCTTAATGGCAAAGCAAGTTCTGCAAAAGTACATTTTTACGCCATTAATGATTTTGGTGGCGCCATTGAAGGTAATGCCAGTCTGTAATCAGGCAAGGATATAATTCCGCAGGAAGCATAACGTGACTATAAAACCAACTAAAAATTATCATAATCATCTGACCCGTATCGCTACGTTTTGCGCGCTGCTGTATTGCAATAGTGCTTTCTGTGCTGAACTTGTTGAATATGACCATACCTTCCTGATGGGGCAGAATGCCTCAAATATTGATCTCAGCCGGTATAGTGAAGGTAACCCTGCTATACCGGGTATGTACGACGTCAGTGTTTATGTCAACGATCAACCTATTATTAACCAAAGCATTACATTTATTGAAATTGAAGGAAAAAAAAACGCACAAGCCTGTATCACACTTAAGAATTTATTGCAGTTTCATATAAATTCTCCCGATATAAATAACGAAAAAGCCGTTCTGCTTGCCAGGGATGAAACACTCGGCAATTGCCTTAATTTGACGGAAATTATCCCTCAGGCTTCTGTTCGTTATGACGTTAACGAGCAACGTCTGGATATAGACGTTCCTCAGGCATGGGTAATGAAAAATTACCAAAACTATGTTGATCCATCGTTATGGGAAAATGGCATTAATGCGGCCATGTTGTCATACAACCTCAACGGATATCATAGTGAAACTCCTGGTCGAAGAAATGACAGCATTTATGCTGCTTTTAACGGTGGGATGAATTTAGGTGCATGGCGACTGCGTGCCTCAGGCAACTACAACTGGATGACCGATTCTGGCAGTAATTATGATTTTAAGAATCGGTATATACAGCGTGATATCGCCTCGCTGCGTTCTCAACTCATTCTTGGTGAGTCTTATACAACGGGCGAAACCTTTGATTCTGTCAGTATACGCGGCATTCGTTTATACAGCGACAGCCGCATGTTGCCTCCGACATTAGCGAGTTTTGCGCCTATCATTCATGGCGTTGCTAATACCAACGCCAAAGTCACTATTACGCAAGGTGGCTATAAGATTTATGAAACGACTGTGCCGCCAGGCGCTTTCGTCATTGATGATCTGAGTCCGTCAGGTTACGGCAGCGATCTTATTGTTACTGTCGAAGAATCCGATGGCTCAAAGCGGACATTCTCGCAACCTTTTTCATCGGTCGTTCAAATGTTACGCCCTGGCGTTGGACGTTGGGATATTAGCGGCGGCCAGGTCTTAAAAGATGATATTCAGGATGAGCCTAATTTATTTCAGGCCAGCTACTACTACGGTCTGAATAACTATCTAACGGGTTATACTGGTATTCAGATTACCGATAATAACTATACCGCTGGTTTGTTAGGTCTTGGTCTGAATACTTCAGTCGGTGCATTTTCTTTCGATGTGACTCACTCCAATGTTCGTATACCGGATGATAAAACATATCAGGGACAAAGTTATCGTGTTTCCTGGAACAAGTTATTCGAAGAAACAAGTACTTCACTGAATATCGCGGCCTATCGCTATTCGACACAGAATTACCTTGGTCTTAATGATGCACTAACTCTAATTGATGAAGTGAAACATCCCGAACAAGATCTTGAACCGAAATCCATGCGTAATTACTCGCGCATGAAAAATCAGGTTACGGTCAGTATTAACCAACCGCTAAAATTTGAGAAAAAAGATTACGGTTCATTTTATCTTTCCGGAAGTTGGTCCGATTACTGGGCTTCCGGACAAAATCGTAGCAATTACTCTATTGGCTACAGTAACAGTGCATCCTGGGGCAGCTACAGTGTCAGTGCCCAGCGTTCATGGAATGAAGACGGCGACACTGACGATAGCGTTTATCTCAGTTTCACCATTCCTATTGAAAAATTACTTGGCACTGAACAACGGACTTCAGGTTTCCAGAGTATTGATACTCAAATGAGCAGTGACTTTAAGGGTAATAACCAACTCAACGTCAGTAGCAGTGGCTATAGTGATAACGCTCGCCTCAGTTATAGCGTAAATACTGGCTATACGATGAATAAAGCCAGCAAAGATTTGAGTTATGTTGGGGGTTATGCCAGCTATGAATCACCGTGGGGAACCCTGGCAGGTTCAGTTTCTGCAAATAGCGATAACAGTCGTCAAGTGTCTCTCAGCACCGACGGTGGTTTTGTATTGCATAGCGGCGGCCTGACCTTCAGTAATGACAGTTTTAGCGACTCCGATACACTGGCGGTAGTTCAGGCTCCAGGTGCTCAAGGAGCGCGAATAAATTATGGCAACAGTACTATCGATCGATGGGGTTATGGTGTCACCAGCGCTCTTTCTCCTTATCATGAAAACCGTATCGCGCTGGATATCAACGATCTTGAGAACGATGTTGAATTAAAAAGTACCAGTGCAGTAGCTGTACCGCGTCAGGGTTCAGTCGTCTTTGCTGATTTTGAAACCGTGCAAGGGCAATCAGCCATTATGAACATCACACGAAGTGATGGTAAAAATATTCCATTTGCTGCAGATATTTATGATGAGCAAGGCAATGTCATTGGTAATGTTGGACAGGGTGGACAAGCATTTGTTCGTGGTATTGAGCAGCAGGGAAATATCAGCATTAAATGGCTCGAAGAAAGTAAACCCGTAAGTTGTCTTGCGCATTATCAACAAAGTTCAGAAGCAGAAAAAATAGCGCAATCTATTATTCTGAATGGAATTCGGTGTCAGATTCAGTAACTACAAGGGACGTCAAATGATAAAAATAACGCCACATAAAATAGCGATACTGATGGGAATATTATTATCACCATCAGTATTTGCAACGGATATTAATGTAGAGTTTACAGCCACTGTCAAAGCGACAACCTGTAACATCACACTTACTGGTAATAACGTCACGAATGATGGCAATAATAACTACACATTGAGAATCCCTAAG
The DNA here is from genome assembly GCF_012584495.1 of Escherichia sp. SCLE84. NCBI lineage: Bacteria > Pseudomonadati > Pseudomonadota > Gammaproteobacteria > Enterobacterales > Enterobacteriaceae > Escherichia > Escherichia sp. SCLE84. The sequence continues at coordinate 2,306,637 of NZ_CP051430.1, forward strand.
ATGGGTCTGGATAAGATCGCGAATAAAACGACAGAATCTCAGGCTGATTTTAAACTGGTTGCTAGTGGGTGCAGCAGTGGCATCAGTTGGATTGATACCACTCTGACCGGAAATGCATCATCAAGCTCACCTAAGCTTATTATACCGCAGTCTGGTGATTCATCTTCGACGACAAGTAATATCGGTATGGGTTTCAAAAAACGGACTACTGATGATGCCACTTTCCTTAAACCTAACAGTGCGGAAAAGATACGCTGGAGCACAGACGAGATGCAGCCCGATAAGGGTCTTGAAATGACCGTTGCGCTACGTGAAACAGATGCAGGGCAAGGCGTACCGGGGAATTTTCGTGCACTGGCAACGTTTAATTTCATCTATCAATAAGAAGGATAATTAAGATGACATTTAAAAATTTACGTTATGGATTATCCAGCAGTGTCGTTTTGGCTGCCTCATTGTTCAGCGTACCCTCTTATGCGGCAACAGACAGCATTGGGCTGACCGTGATTACTACCGTAGAAATAGGTACTTGTACCGCTACATTAGTAAATGACTCTGATCAGGACATTTCTGTTGTTGACTTTGGCGATGTATATATTTCTGAAATCAATGCCAAGACCAAAGTTAAAACATTCAAACTCAAATTCAAAGACTGTGCGGGTATCCCCAATAAAAAAGCACAAATAAAATTAACCAAGCGAGCCACATGCGAAGGTACTGCTAATGACGGTGCGGGGTTCGCAAATGGATCCACAGCCGCAGATAAAGCAAGTGCCGTCGCCGTTGAAGTCTGGAGCACCGAAACTCCGGCAACAGGTAGCGCAACACAATTTAGTTGTGTGACACCAGCATCTCAAGAGGTCACTATCTCCAATGCAGCCAACGCGGTTGTTTATTATCCGATGAGTGCTCGACTGGTCGTCGAAAAAAATAAAACCGTAAGCAATGTCACTGCGGGTAAATTTTCTGCACCTGCCACATTTACAGTAACCTATAACTAACAGACTGACAGATCCAGGAACTATATATGCATCCCACTCAACGTAAGCTGATGAAGAGAATAATTCTGTTTCTGTCACTACAGTTTCCCATTACCTATCCAGCCATCGCTGGGCAGGATATTGACCTTGTTGCCAATGTAAAAAACAGCACTTGCAAAAGCGGAATCAGTAACCAAGGTAATATTGATCTTGGCGTCGTTGGGGTGGGATATTTTTCAGATAATGTTACTCCTGAAAGCTATCAACCAGGTGGAAAAGAGTTCACTGTCACAGTATCAGACTGTGCATTACAGGGAACTGGCGATGTGCTTAATCAGTTACATATTGATTTTAGAGCCCTTAGCGGTGTCATGGCTGCAGGTTCAAGGCAAATATTTGCCAATGAAGTCGCAACCGGGGCTAAAAATGTCGGTGTCGTTCTCTTTTCCATTCAGGACCCGACCAATATATTCAATGTTATTAGTTCAGCAGGAAATTCTCGTTCCGTGTATCCAGTAATGACTTCTGCCCTGCATAATTCTTCATGGAAATTTTATGCCAGAATGCAAAAAATCGATCCCGCGCTGGATGTCATATCTGGCCAGGTAATGAGTCATATATTAGTTGATGTGTACTACGAATAATAGATCAAAACAAATAACTGCGACTGTTACAGCAGTAGATGGTGGAGTGATAATGAAGAAATTCTTCAGACATTTTCTTTTTTTAATTCTGTGCTTGAGTTGTTATACCGCGAGTGCTGGCACTGATGATAACGTAGGATATATTGTTGGGAATAGTTACGGCGTTGGTCCGTCAGATCAAAAATGGAGAGAAACGGGGCCGAATGGCGATGCTACTGTCATATTCAGATATGCAACAAGTACAAATAATTTAGTTTTCTACAAACCGACGCAGCTTGGACCTACAGGTGTAAAATTACAGTGGAGTCAGTTAGATACCGCTTCTGGTGGTGGTTTTCTTTATTGCAACAGAAGTGATAGCACAAGTGGTAGCGCAATGCGTATTGAAAATGCAATGGTTGACTCAGGTAAAATGTATGGCTCCCATAAATTATTTAATACATCAGTTCCTGGTTTGTATTACACATTATTAATTTCAAACATGTGGTCAGCTTACGGTACCGTAACTAACGTTAGTTCACCTGGGATATACATTGGTGACTCTGCAGAACAATATTTTTCGTGGTATAATCCAAGCGAAGACGTGTTATATTGGAGTTGCAATAATGCGAATAGCACCCGTAAATACTGGGCTGTAGGTGGTATTTATCAGACCCTTACAATTGAATTCTATACAGATACAAACTTTGATCCAAAAGTAACTCAACAGATCAAATTATCCAGCTCATCAAATTATCTGTATTCATTTAAAGCCTATGGCGCAGGCCAAGGTATAAATGAGCATAGTTATTTTATCAAAATCGATTTCGATCTGCTCAATGTCAAGTTGACTAATCCCACTTGTTTTACCGCTATGCTTAGTGGAACTTCTGTGACTGGTTCTACGGTAAAAATGGGTGAATATAGTGCAGAACAAATCAGAAACGGTGCCACACCGGTTCCTTTTGATATTTCACTTCAAAACTGCGTTCGTGTGACTAATATTGAGACAAAATTAGTTTCAACAAAGGTTGGTACTGAAAACGGGCAACTCCTTGGTAATACTCTCACAGGTAATGACGCAGCAAAAGGAGTCGGTGTACTCATAGAAGGTTTAGCAACTAGTAAAAATCCTCTAATGACATTGAAACCTAATGATTCAAATTCTGTTTATAAAGATTACGACCCGAGAGGCAAAGACGATACAACAGGAGGAGTTTACCCGGATCAAGATACAGGTATAACATACCCTCTCCATTTCCAGGCCACGCTACAACAGGATGGAACTATACCAATAGAAGCTGGTGAGTTTAAAGCCACCAGTACTTTCCAGGTAACCTACCCTTAATAAGTCCACCGCACCGCCATCATCTGGCGGTGCGGTAATTGATAAATCATTGCCCCCACCAATGTGACTGATAAAATGCCAGGCAACACGACATCATTTATCAGGACACGTTATGAAACCGACCACCATTGCTTCACTTCAGAAATGTAAGCAGGATAAAAAGCGTTTCGCGACCATCACCGCTTACGACTACAGCTTCGCGAAACTATTTGCTGATGAAGGACTTAACGTCATGCTGGTAGGCGATTCGCTGGGCATGACGGTTCAGGGCCACGACTCCACCCTTCCCGTTACCGTCGAGGATATCGCCTATCATACCGCCGCCGTACGTCGCGGCGCGCCAAACTGCCTGCTGTTGGCTGACCTGCCGTTTATGGCATATGCCACGCCGGAACAAGCCTTTGAAAACGCCGCAACGGTTATGCGTGCCGGTGCCAATATGGTCAAAATTGAGGGCGGTGAGTGGCTGGTCGAAACCGTAAAAATGCTGACCGAACGTGCCGTTCCTGTATGTGGTCACTTAGGTTTAACCCCACAGTCAGTGAATATTTTCGGTGGCTACAAAGTTCAGGGGCGCGGCGATGAAGCGGGCGATCAACTGCTCAGCGATGCATTAGCCTTAGAAGCCGCTGGGGCACAGCTGCTGGTGCTGGAATGCGTGCCGGTTGAACTGGCAAAACGTATTACCGAAGCACTGGCGATCCCGGTTATTGGCATTGGCGCAGGCAACGTCACTGACGGGCAGATCCTCGTGATGCACGACGCCTTCGGCATTACCGGCGGTCACATTCCTAAATTCGCTAAAAATTTCCTCGCCGAAACGGGCGACATCCGCGCGGCTGTGCGGCAGTATATGGCTGAAGTGGAGTCCGGCGTTTATCCGGGCGAAGAACACAGTTTCCATTAAGGAGTCACGTTGTGTTAATTATCGAAACCCTGCCGCTGCTGCGTCAGCAAATTCGCCGCCTGCGTATGGAAGGCAAGCGCGTGGCGCTGGTGCCTACTATGGGTAATCTGCACGATGGCCATATGAAGCTGGTCGACGAAGCCAAAGCCCGCGCCGATGTGGTCGTCGTCAGTATTTTCGTTAACCCGATGCAGTTCGACCGCCCGGAAGATCTGGCACGTTATCCACGGACCTTGCAGGAGGACTGCGAGAAGCTAAACAAACGTAAAGTGGATTTAGTTTTCGCCCCTTCGGTAAAAGAGATCTACCCGAACGGTACTGAAACCCATACTTACGTTGACGTTCCCGGGCTTTCGACCATGCTGGAAGGCGCGAGCCGTCCGGGGCATTTTCGCGGCGTTTCGACTATCGTCAGCAAGCTGTTTAACCTGGTCCAGCCGGACATCGCCTGCTTCGGTGAAAAGGACTTTCAGCAACTGGCGCTGATCCGCAAAATGGTTGCCGATATGGGCTTCGATATTGAGATTGTCGGTGTGCCAATTATGCGCGCCAAAGACGGTCTGGCGCTAAGTTCCCGTAACGGTTATCTGACGGCGGAACAACGCAAAATTGCGCCTGGTCTGTACAAAGTTTTAAGTTCGATTGCTGACAAATTGCAGGCTGGGGAACGGGATCTCGATGAAATTATTACCATTGCGGGGCAAGAACTGAATGAAAAAGGCTTCCGCGCCGATGATATTCAGATTCGCGATGCCGACACATTGCTGGAAGTTTCTGAAACCAGCAAACGGGCAGTAATTCTGGTAGCCGCCTGGCTTGGCGATGCTCGCCTGATCGACAACAAAATGGTCGAGCTGGCGTAATACTTAACTGGCGCTACGGCTGATGGCGCCAGTTATTAATTTACCCCACGTCATCTGTCATAACACAGGTAACTTAAATAAGGTTAATTACCTTATCAATCTCAGCAAGAGATAAATTTGTCATCTCTGCAACGTCTTCCCGAGACATTCCTTTACTTAGAAGACGCAGGGCGAATTCTTGCCTTTCCTCCTGTCTTCCCTGCTGAATCCCCTTCTCAATCCCTTTCTCTTCAAACCACTGCGCCAGCGTCATCATAGACTCACCTCCCGTTTCCCTGTCTCTCAGCACACCATAAAACAAATCCGCTTGTTCAGTATGACCGCGTTGCAGCATATAGTTTTGCATGGCAACTAACTGACTTCCGCTAGTGTACCCTTCGTCAATCAGCGTGACCAGTTGCTCCAGCAATAACATTAAGTCGCGCTGGCGAATATGTTTTTGCAGTAGTTCGAGAATCGCAATCCGCCGATGTTGCATGATTTCGTCATCCGGTGTGATGGTGATATCCACCAGCGGGAAAGGACTGTTATAGACGCGTCGTGCCAGCTCCGGCGAGTAAAATATATCAAACCAGCACATTGAGAGCGGATAAGGTGTGGCCTCGCCCTGATAAAACAGTATCGGCACCACCAGCGGCAGCTTATCGTGATCCGCCTCCAGATGCCGGTGCATGGCAGCAATAGAATAACGCATCATGCGAAAGGCCATTTTCTTATCCGGCTTGCTTTGGTGTTCAATCACAACATGCAGATAACCGGGATTGCCCTGCATTTGCACGGAATAGAGCACGTCCGTGCTGTGTCCTTTCAGGCTCTCTTCAATGAAACTCCCCGACTCTAAATGAAGCGTGTTGAGGTCACAAAGTTCTCGTAATTCCACTGGCAAATGTATCTCCAGAAAGTCGCGAGCCGTCTCCGCATGCATTAAAAATTGTTTAAATACCGCGTCATGCGGTGTGGTACTCGGTGCATCCATCTTCCCTGTCTTCCGTGTTGTCTTGCGTGAAGGCAGTATCCAGTCAAGGCGCGCCGTCGTCAGCCGCCTCTTTAGTGTTTACCGAGCAGCGTTCAGAGAAATTTCAATTCGTTACAGGCGATACATGGCACGCTTCGGCGCGGTACGCAAACTGCTGACGCAAATGCCATCAGATGAGTAGACACTCATCAAAAATCGGGCAATACTGCGTGAGAATTTCCTCAAAGCAGGCACCGCCTGCTTCGTTAACGACAGGGTAGAAAGGTAGAAGTTATGATTCGCACGATGCTGCAGGGCAAACTCCACCGCGTGAAAGTGACTCATGCGGACCTGCACTATGAAGGTTCTTGCGCCATTGACCAGGATTTTCTTGACGCAGCCGGTATTCTCGAAAACGAAGCCATCGATATCTGGAATGTCACCAACGGCAAGCGTTTCTCCACTTATGCCATCGCGGCAGAACGCGGTTCGAGAATTATTTCTGTTAACGGTGCGGCGGCCCACTGCGCCAGCGTCGGCGATATTGTCATCATCGCCAGCTTCGTTACCATGCCAGATGAAGAAGCTCGCACCTGGCGACCCAATGTCGCCTATTTTGAAGGCGACAATGAAATGAAACGTACCGCGAAAGCGATTCCGGTACAGGTTGCTTGATTGTTATCCCTGCGGCTGGTTACTCACCAGCCGCGACATCGTCTCCAGCGAATCCGTTCTTAAGATATAAAGTCGTTTTAGTAACAACGGATTATCCCCCGGTTTTACTTTGCCTTTCATGGTTGTCACCGCCAGGTGAAATCCGGCATCGTTTGCTGCCTTCACGGCTTTGTCATTAAATCCGCCAAACGGATACGAAAGATACCAGACATGCGGATTAAATTGCGCCAGAGCGCGGCGTGAACGTGCAAAATCAAACAGAATATTGTGCTCACTACGGCTCAGTAATATGGGTCGGCGATAGCCATCCACCCGATGCAAAAAATGGGTATGTGACTGAAAATCAAAAACATCGCGAATTTCGTTAAGCTCAGAAACGCTCATAAATTGCAGCGATTTTGGGTTCCACTTCTGCGGGTGACGTTTGATGCGCGAGGTAACAACAAACGCCGTCGCCTTCATGCCATATTGTTTCAATACAGGATACGCATAGCGGCTCACCGACTTGAGGCCATCATCAAAGGTAATCACCACCGCTCGCGCAGGGAGATTGATCTTATTCTTCACGTAACCTTCCAGCTGCGCCATGCTCAGTGTCGCGTATCCCCTGTCGCGCAGCCAGGCCATCTGGTTATTGAAAGCGCGTACCGAGGTGGTCGTCGAAGTATGGCGAAAACGGGTGTTTTCTTCATCGCGCAGAATATGGTGATAGGTTAGCACCGGCAGGCCATTATCGGGTTGGGCATCCAGCGCGCTGATATAGGCGAGTCGATCGCCAATACGGATCTGATACCAGGTTTGATTTAACCTGTCTTTCAGTTTATGCAAAATCGGGTAGCGCAAATTGTCCGCCAGTACCCCAAATGGCGCACTGCCCGCACTCGGCGCGTTATAGACCGGCGTATCTTTCCAGGTAATTAAGTTCTGATTACTCAGCGGCTTGTTGAGGTCACCCAAACCGTCTTCAACTTTTTGTCGCCCCTGAACTGGCTCGAGATGCCCTTTATCGATAAACCCTTTACCAAAGCCAAAATTAAATGCGTAATAACTTGCGGCAGTGGGCTCCACGGCAATGATTTGCCCGGCCCGAATATTCCCCACGGTCACCATCTTGTCGCCAATTTGCGCCCAGATCGCAGCATTTTCGATGGTTTGCATATAACGGGCAGGTAACGCGGCACTGACACTTGCGGTAAACAGCATCAGCAGGAGAATAACAGCTTGTTTGTACATGAAAAAATAACCGAGGGTGAAACAACGCTTTTATTGTAGCAAAAGCGCTATAAGAATCGTGGGTTAATACTCATACAAATTATGTTTGAGGACGAAAGGCGGATTTTTTTGTTGTTGGTGCCAAAGACTACTCACCTCCGGCCCACCCAGTTCGACAATACGCTCGCGAAACTCTGAACTGGTCATGGTTTCACGGCAAGCAATCATCTGTTCAATTAACGGTAACGTGACACCAGAAATCACTTCGCAACGGGAGTGTTTGTGGCTTAATAATGAAGCCACGCGGTACGGTGGCGCTCCGGCTATATCGGTTAAGAAGATGACACCCTCACCAGAGTCCGCTTCATGCAGAGCATCGCACATCATGCGGCTGAGCATATTAGAGCTTAACCCACGCCAGAAATTCACGGCCCGGCACTGAAGAAGCGCCCCATGTTTTTTCTCCAGCGCATCCAGTATCTCTTGCGCCCGGTCATCGTGACAGGTAATTACCCAACCTAACATCGCCTTCCTCCTTAGCCGAAAATCAGTCTACCCTGACCATTGTTGATAAAGGGTGATAGCCGTCAAAACTCCTCTCCCCCAAATCCAGAGGAGAGGAAATAGCCTTAGCTACGCAAACCACGTCCACGTTGGATCAGCGACCAACAGATCAAATAAAACGCCACAATAAAGACCACCAGTACGCCAAAGGTAGTGACCAGCGGAACATCATTGATACCGAGGAAGCCGTAGCGGAAACCACTGATCATATAAACGATTGGGTTCAGGTGCGACAGCCCTTGCCAGAACGGCGGCAACAAAGTCAGTGAGTAAAAGACCCCACCCAAATACGTGAGTGGCGTTAACACAAAGGTTGGCACCAGGCTGATGTCATCGAACGTTTTGGCAAACACGCCGTTCAGCAAACCCGCAAGGGAGAATAGCACCGCCGTGAGCACCAGGGTTAAGGCAACGAATACCCACGAATGCACCTGAAACGGCACAAAAAACAGTGAAATTGCCGTCACCAGAATGCCAACAAACAGACCACGCGCCACGCCACCGCCGACATATCCGGCAATAATGACGTGAGTCGGAACCGGCGCTACCAGCAGCTCTTCAATATTACGCTGGAACTTGGCACCAAAAAATGATGACGCGACGTTAGCGTAGGCATTGGTGATCACCGACATCATGATCAGCCCCGGTACGATGAACTGCATATAGCTGAAGCCATGCATATCGCCAATACGCGAACCTATCAGGTTACCGAAGATAATAAAGTAAAGGGTCATGGTGATGACTGGCGGCACCAGCGTCTGCACCCAGATACGCATAAAGCGATGGATCTCTTTCGCCCAGATGCTTTTTAGCGCCACCCAGTAAAGATGCATCATGCGCGATCTCCTTGTTTTTCATTAACCAGTGAAACAAACAGCTCTTCCAGACGGTTAGCTTTGTTACGCATACTTAATACCTGAATGCCCTGCTCACTTAACTGCGTAAATACGCTGTTGATCCCCTGCTCACGCAGCACTTCAACTTCCAGCGTCGCGGTATCGACCAGTCGATACTGATAGCCATCGAGCTTCGGTAACGGACTTTTCGGTGCGAGATCGAGAATAAAGGTTTCCGATTTCAGCTTAGCCAGCAGCGCCTTCATCGAGGTATTTTCCACCAGCTCACCGTGTTGAATAATGCCGATATTGCGGCACAGCATTTCTGCTTCTTCCAGGTAGTGTGTGGTGAGAATGATGGTGGTGCCTTTGTCGTTTAAATCCTTCAAAAAGCCCCACATTGAGCGGCGAAGTTCAATATCCACGCCTGCGGTCGGTTCGTCGAGAATCAGTAGTTTAGGTTCATGCATTAACGCACGGGCAATCATTAAACGGCGCTTCATCCCGCCAGATAACATACGCGCACGTTCGTTGCGTTTTCCCCATAGATCGAGTTGTTTAAGATATTTTTCGCTGCGGATGTACGCCTCTTTGCGCTCCACACCGTAGTACCCTGCCTGATTTACCACAATTTGCTGCACGGTTTCAAACGGGTTGAAGTTAAATTCCTGCGGCACCAGTCCCAACTGACGTTTAGCGTTCACGACATCTTTCTCGAGATCGTAACCAAATACGCTGACCCGCCCGGAGGTTTTATTTACCAGAGAGCTGATAATACCGATAGTGGTCGATTTCCCGGCCCCGTTCGGCCCGAGAAGCGCATAAAAATCACCCGCTTCGACCTGCAAATCTATTCCACGAAGCGCCTGAACGCCGCCTGGATAAGTTTTTTTAAGCTGTTGAAGTTCCAGTGCAATGGTCATAAATTTTTACTTACCTTACGTTCTTACACTTTATCTGTGGTTTAAATCGTCCCGGAGTTGCCCTATATTAGCCAAACGTAATTATTTGGTTACAGGTCGTTAACCTCCATGAAAGACATAGATACACTCATCAGCAACAATGCACTATGGTCAAAAATGCTGGTGGAAGAGGATCCCGGGTTTTTTGAGAAACTGGCACAAGCGCAAAAACCGCGCTTTCTATGGATTGGATGTTCCGACAGTCGCGTTCCTGCAGAACGTTTAACCGGTCTTGAGCCGGGCGAACTCTTTGTTCACCGTAATGTTGCTAACCTGGTCATTCACACCGACCTGAACTGCCTTTCCGTGGTTCAGTATGCAGTGGATGTACTCGAAGTTGAACACATTATTATCTGTGGCCACTACGGTTGCGGCGGCGTACAAGCCGCCGTTGAAAACCCGGAACTGGGGCTTATCAACAACTGGCTGCTGCATATCCGCGATATCTGGTTCAAACATAGCTCATTGCTCGGCGAAATGCCGCAAGAGCGCCGTCTGGATACCTTGTGTGAACTGAACGTCATGGAACAGGTGTATAACCTGGGCCACTCCACCATTATGCAATCAGCGTGGAAACGCGGGCAGAAAGTTACCATTCACGGCTGGGCCTACGGCATTCACGACGGCTTGCTGCGTGATCTGGATGTTACCGCCACCAACCGCGAAACCCTTGAGCAACGTTACCGTCACGGGATTTCCAACCTCAAGCTGAAACACGCCAACCACAAATAAAAATGCCATGCCGGATGCAACACATCCGGCAACTTCACACTTACTCGTCCAGCAGAATCACTTTGCCGATATACGGCAGATGACGGTAACGCTGTGCGTAATCAATGCCGTAACCCACCACAAACTCATCCGGGATCGAGAAACCGATAAATTCTACCGGGACGTTCACTTCACGACGGGACGGTTTATCCAGCAGCGTACAAATCGCCAGCGACTTCGGTTCGCGCAGGCTTAAGATCTCACGCACTTTCGACAGTGTATTCCCCGAGTCGATGATATCTTCAACAATCAGCACGTCCTTGCCACGGATATCTTCATCCAGATCTTTGAGGATTTTCACATCACGGGTGGTGGACATGCCGCTACCGTAGCTGGAGGCGGTCATAAAGTCGACTTCATGAGATACCTGAACTTCACGGCACAGGTCCGCCATAAACATAAATGAGCCACGCAGCAGACCCACCAGCACCATATCGCTGCCGCTGTCTTTGTAACGCTCAGTAATCTGACGACCCAGTTCGGCGATACGCGCTTTAATCTCCGCTTCGGGGATCATTACTTCTACAGTATGTTTCATATCTCTAACCATATGATTTAAAAACAAATCACTTCGCACGGGCAGGTTTTGGCACCGCAACAAAGCGCAAGACACGCAGTATACCAGTAAAACTATTCATTCGCGGAATCTGTTAATAAAGCTCGAATTGTGATGACGATCACACATGTTAAAACCTATAATTAATTGCTACTAAAATATTAATGAATTGAAATGGTGTCTCTTTATGGCAATTAACAATACAGGCTCGCGACGATTACTCGTCACGCTAACAGCCCTTTTTGCAGCGCTTTGCGGGCTGTATCTACTCATTGGCGGAGGCTGGCTGGTCGCGATTGGCGGCTCCTGGTACTACCCTATCGCTGGCCTTGTGATGCTCGGCGTCGCCTGGATGCTGTGGCGCAGTAAACGTGCCGCGCTTTGGCTGTACGCAGCCCTGCTGCTCGGCACCATGATTTGGGGCGTCTGGGAAGTTGGTTTCGACTTCTGGGCGCTGACTCCGCGCAGCGACATTCTGGTCTTCTTCGGCATCTGGCTGATCCTGCCGTTTGTCTGGCGTCGCCTGGTCATTCCTGCCAGCGGCGCAGTTGCCGCACTGGTGGTGGCACTGCTGATTAGCGGTGGTATCCTGACCTGGGCCGGATTTAACGATCCGCAGGAAATCAACGGCACCTTAAGCGCCAATGCCACACCTGCGGAAGCTATCTCACCCGTTGCCGATCAGGACTGGCCTGCCTATGGTCGCAATCAGGAAGGTCAACGCTTTTCACCTCTGAAACAAATTAACGCCGATAACGTCCATAATCTGAAAGAAGCCTGGGTGTTCCGTACTGGCGATGTGAAGCAGCCGAACGATCCGGGCGAAATCACCAATGAAGTGACGCCGATTAAAGTGGGCGACACCCTTTACCTGTGTACCGCTCACCAGCGCCTGTTTGCGCTCGATGCCGCCAGCGGCAAAGAGAAATGGCATTACGATCCTGAGCTGAAAACTAACGAGTCTTTCCAGCACGTAACCTGCCGTGGCGTCTCTTATCATGAAGCCAAAGCAGAAACGGCTTCGCCGGAAGTGATGGCGGATTGCCCGCGTCGTATCATTCTTCCGGTCAATGATGGTCGACTGATTGCGATTAACGCTGAAAACGGCAAACTGTGCGAAACCTTCGCCAATAAAGGCGTGCTCAATCTGCAAAGCAATATGCCAGACACCAAACCGGGTCTGTATGAACCGACTTCGCCACCGATTATCACCGATAAAACCATCGTGATGGCCGGTTCAGTTACCGATAACTTCTCAACCCGCGAAACGTCTGGCGTGATCCGTGGTTTTGATGTCAACACCGGGGAGCTGCTGTGGGCTTTTGATCCCGGCGCGAAAGATCCGAACGCAATCCCGTCTGACGAACACACCTTTACCTTTAACTCGCCAAACTCCTGGGCACCAGCGGCCTATGACGCGAAGCTGGATCTGGTCTATCTGCCGATGGGCGTGACCACGCCGGATATCTGGGGCGGTAACCGCACACCGGAACAGGAACGTTATGCCAGCTCGATTCTGGCGCTGAATGCCACTACCGGGAAACTGGCGTGGAGCTACCAGACCGTTCACCACGACCTGTGGGACATGGATCTTCCGGCACAGCCGACGCTGGCGGACATCACCGTTAATGGTCAGAAAGTGCCAGTTATTTACGCTCCGGCGAAAACCGGCAACATTTTTGTGCTCGATCGTCGCAATGGCGAACTGGTGGTTCCGGCCCCGGAAAAACCGGTGCCGCAAGGTGCTGCGAAAGGCGATTACGTTACTCCGACCCAGCCGTTCTCTGAACTGAGCTTCCGTCCGAAGAAAGATTTGAGCGGTGCGGATATGTGGGGAGCCACCATGTTTGACCAACTGGTGTGCCGCGTGATGTTCCACCAGATGCGCTATGAAGGCATTTTCACGCCGCCATCTGAACAGGGCACGCTGGTCTTCCCGGGTAACCTGGGAATGTTTGAATGGGGCGGGATTTCCGTTGATCCAAATCGTGAAGTGGCAATTGCCAACCCAATGGCACTGCCGTTTGTTTCGAAACTGATCCCACGCGGTCCGGGTAACCCGATGGAGCAGCCGAAAGATGCCAAAGGCACGGGTACGGAATCCGGCATTCAGCCACAGTACGGTGTACCGTATGGTGTCACGCTCAACCCGTTCCTCTCACCGTTTGGTCTGCCGTGTAAACAGCCAGCATGGGGTTATATCTCGGCGCTGGATCTGAAAACCAATGAAGTGGTGTGGAAGAAACGTATTGGTACGCCGCAAGACAGTATGCCGTTCCCGATGCCTGTACCGGTGCCGTTCAATATGGGTATGCCGATGCTGGGCGGGCCAATCTCCACGGCGGGTAACGTGCTGTTTATCGCTGCTACGGCAGATAACTACCTGCGCGCTTACAACATGAGCAACGGTGAAAAACTGTGGCAGGGCCGTTTACCAGCGGGTGGTCAGGCGACGCCAATGACCTATGAAGTGAATGGCAAGCAGTATGTGGTGATCTCCGCAGGCGGTCACGGTTCATTTGGTACGAAGATGGGCGACTATATTGTGGCTTATGCGCTGCCGGATGATGTGAAATAACCATAATGCCCGGAGAGATTCGGGCATATTTCCGAATACGGTCTTTTTATACCGTAAACCCTAACATCATCCCCGTATCTTCATGCTCCAGCAGATGGCAGTGCGCCATATAAGCATGTTCTTTCGGTGCGTTGTGATTAAACTTCACCAGCACTTCACTGACATTGCCTTCTACCTTAACGGTATCTTTCCAGCCCGCGCGATGAGCCGCTGGCGGTTTGCCATTTTCTGACAAGATACGGAACTGGGTGCCGTGAATATGGAACGGATGCAGCATCATGTCGCCCACGCCAGAGATAACCCAACGTTCGTACTGCCCTTTCGCCGCCGCAAACATCGGCTTATTCATATCAAACGCCTGACCGTTGATTTTATTGGCATGGTGGAAATCGAACTTCCCGCCATGGTTCATATGATTCATATTGCCGTGCCCCATATGGCCCATCATCTGGCTATGATCCATCCCGGCCATCGCCTGATCGCCATATTTCTCCATCAGCATCTGCATCCCCATCATATCGAGCATCGGGTCCATAGAAAGTTGCAGCTTGCGTACCGTCAGCCCTTCCAGCGAAGGTAACGCAGGCAGGCTACTTAATGTGTCTGGCAAAGCACCGGAGGCACTAATAGCAATCGGCTGAATCCGCATTACCGGATGCGGCTTGTCAAACGGCTCAATCGCCATCCCCATCTGGCTGACCGGTAGCGTCACCAGGTCAAAGGGTTTGTTGTCGTTAACCTCCACCAGCACTTCAAAACGCTCGCCCATCAGCACCGACAGCTCGCTCACCTTCACCGGTTCAGGTAGCAGACCACCGTCGCTGGCAATCACATACAGCGGGCGATTGTCGCTGGTGGCGAAATTGAGCGAGCGGGCATTACAGCCATTGAGCAAACGCAGGCGCAGCCAACCACGTGGGGCAGCGTGTTGTGGGTAGATTGCACCGTTGGTCAGCAGCGTATCGCCAAACCAGCCCACGGCGGCGGTCATCACATCCAGTTGATAATCAATCTGCCCATCAGCGTTAAATTTTTTATCCTGAACAATCACCGGAACATCATCGATACCCCACTGTTTTGGCAGCATTAATTTCAGGATCTCGTCATCTTCAATTACCACCAGCCCAGCCAACCCCATCGCCACCTGTCGCCCGGTCTTGCCATGTTGATGTGGATGGAACCAGCAAGTAGCGGCAGGTTGATCAACGTTCAACGTCACCGAGCGCTTGCCACCTGGCGGAATAATTCCCTGCGGGCCGCCGTCGACTTCACCCGGTACTTCCAGCCCGTGCCAGTGCAACGTCGTCTCTTCCGTCAGTTGGTTATAGATATCAACCGTTACCGCTTTGCCGCGCTGTAATTTCACCGCCGGCCCCAGCAGATTGCCGTTATAGCCCCAGGTAGTTGCAGTTTTCTCGCCAAAGGTAGACTGACCTGCGCCAATAGTTAACTGAATGCGATTACGGGCATCGGTCGTGAGCAAATCAGGGATCGGTAACGTTGGGCGTTCCGCCGCAAAGACTGCGCGGCTCCACAGCGGCAAGGCTGAAGCCACACCCAGCGCGACGGAATATTTTAAGAAATCACGACGTTGCATAGTTATTTCCTTATTCTTAAGCAGGCGAAACAAAATCAAACGTTGAGCATAGTCCTTCCCCTTACGGGAAGGTCAAGCCGCAGACACAATTTAATCGACAATAATGGTCGTCGCCTCGCTCGCAGTGTGCTAACGTTTATCTTCTTTAAGCCCCTGGTAGAAGCAATGAAGACGTTTTTCAGAACAGTGTTATTCGGCAGCCTGATGGCCGTTTGCGCAAACAGTTACGCGCTCAGCGAGTCTGAAGCCGAAGATATGGCCGATTTAACGGCAGTTTTTGTCTTTCTGAAGAACGATTGTGGTTACCAGAACTTACCTAACGGGCAAATTCGTCGCGCACTGGTCTTTTTCGCCCAGCAAAACCAGTGGGATCTCAGTAATTACGACACCTTCGACATGAAAGCCCTCGGTGAAGACAGCTACCGCGATCTCAGCGGCATTGGCATTCCCGTCGCTAAAAAGTGCAAAGCCCTGGCCCGCGATTCCTTAAGCCTGCTTGCCTACGTCAAATAATCCCTGATACCTTTTTGTAGAAATATTGACCGTGCATCCGCGGTCAATGTTAGCTATTATGTTGCGCCCTTTTTTTACGGGTGTTAACAAAGGAGGTATCAACCCATGGCCGAAAAAAAACAGTGGCATGAAACGCTACACGACCAGTTTGGGCAGTACTTTGCGGTAGATAACGTTCTGTATCATGAAAAGACCGATCACCAAGATCTGATCATTTTTGAGAACGCTGCATTTGGTCGCGTAATGGCGCTGGATGGCGTAGTACAAACCACCGAGCGCGACGAGTTTATCTATCATGAGATGATGACCCATGTTCCGCTACTGGCCCACGGTCACGCGAAACATGTGCTGATTATCGGCGGCGGCGACGGTGCCATGCTGCGTGAAGTAACCCGACATAAAAACGTTGAGTCAATCACGATGGTGGAAATCGATGCGGGTGTCGTATCGTTCTGCCGTCAGTATCTACCCAACCATAACGCCGGTAGCTACGACGATCCGCGCTTTAAGCTGGTGATCGACGATGGCGTCAATTTCGTTAATCAAACCAGCCAGACCTTTGATGTCATTATCTCCGACTGCACCGATCCTATCGGTCCCGGCGAAAGCCTTTTCACTTCGGCATTTTATGAAGGCTGCAAACGTTGCCTGAATCCTGGCGGTATCTTCGTCGCACAAAACGGCGTCTGCTTTTTACAGCAGGAAGAAGCCATCGACAGCCATCGCAAACTCAGCCATTACTTCAGCGACGTTGGCTTTTATCAGGCGGCGATTCCGACCTATTACGGCGGTATCATGACTTTTGCATGGGCGACAGATAACGACGCCTTACGCCATCTCTCAACCGAAATTATTCAGGCGCGTTTTCTCGCTTCTGGCCTGAAATGCCGTTATTACAATCCGGCAATCCATACGGCAGCTTTTGCCTTACCTCAGTATCTGCAAGACGCACTGGCTTCACAGCCGTCCTAAGGAGAAGATAAGAAATTGAAAAAACTGAAACTGCATGGCTTTAATAATCTGACCAAAAGTCTGAGTTTTTGTATTTACGATATCTGCTACGCCAAAACTGCCGAAGAGCGCGACGGTTATATTGCTTATATCGATGAACTCTATAATGCCAACCGTCTGACCGAAATCCTGTCAGAAACCTGTTCCATTATCGGGGCCAATATTCTTAACATCGCCCGCCAGGATTACGAACCACAGGGTGCCAGCGTCACTATTCTGGTGAGTGAAGAACCGGTCGACCCGAAACTTATCGACAAAACAGAACACCCCGGCCCACTGCCAGAAACGGTCGTTGCCCATCTCGATAAAAGTCATATTTGCGTACATACCTACCCGGAAAGTCATCCTGAAGGCGGTTTATGTACCTTCCGCGCCGATATTGAAGTCTCTACCTGCGGCGTGATTTCTCCGCTGAAGGCGCTGAATTACCTGATCCACCAGCTTGAGTCCGATATCGTAACCATTGATTATCGCGTGCGCGGTTTTACTCGCGACATTAACGGTATGAAACACTTTATCGACCATGAGATTAATTCGATTCAGAACTTTATGTCTGACGATATGAAGGCGCTGTATGACATGGTGGATGTAAATGTCTATCAGGAAAATATCTTCCATACCAAGATGTTGCTTAAAGAGTTCGACCTTAAGCACTACATGTTCCACACCAAACCGGAAGATTTAACCGACAGCGAGCGCCAGGAAATTACCGCTGCGCTGTGGAAAGAAATGCGCGAGATTTATTACGGGCGCAATATGCCAGCTGTTTAACGTCTCGGGCGGAGCTCCCAGGCTCCGCCAGATTTATTTACTTCTGCTGCACGAAATTACGGTAAGCCGCCACGACCTGCAGAAAATCCTCAACGCCGCATAGCGACAGGCTTTCTTCGTCGTAGTAGTTCATCCCCTCTTCCATTTCATCGCCAGCGAATTCCAGTTGATTGGCGCGAACCATCACCTCTTCACCGTCCATCCACAGAGTGTACTCATGCCCTGCCCGCTGCCAGGAACGTTCGCTACCTTTCAGTGCGTGCGCCGCTTGTTCCACTTCATCAAGCAAGGCCAGGTTTTCTTTCACCTCTTCATTAAACCAGTGCCCGACCACTTCATGCCCCATGGACATACGCACCTTTACAACTCCGGTAATATCGCGCAGAAATTCGTAATCCATAGTGTGTTCCTCTGCTCCCGGCAATGCGCCGAAATCGCATTGCGCCATTGATGTAATTATCGCAGCCTTACCGGAGAAAAACAGCGGAACGGCGATGGTTTAGAAATAAAAAAATGCCCGGGAATCTCATTCACCGGGCATTGTGTCGTTTATGCGCAGCGCGTGCGCTTACTTATTACACCGCAGTCTGGAAAATCACCCCATCGGCTTTTTCGGTGTACTGAGAAAGCTGGTTGAAGTTCAGATAACGATAAGTATCAACGGCAGTTTTATCTACTTGCGCCACGTAGGTCTGGTACTCTTCCGGCGTCGGCAGTTTGCCAATCAGCGCCGCAACAGCCGCCAGTTCCGCAGAAGCCAGGAAGACATTCGCGCCAGTACCCAGACGGTTCGGGAAGTTACGGGTAGAGGTGGAAACCACCGTCGCACCGTCTGCTACACGCGCCTGGTTACCCATACACAGGGAACAGCCAGGGATCTCGATACGCGCACCACTCTTACCGAAGACGCTGTAGTAGCCTTCTTCAGTCAACTGCGCGGCGTCCATACGGGTTGGCGGTGCCACCCACAGGCGGGTCGGCAGTTGGCCTTTGTGCGCATCCAGCAGTTTACCCGCAGCACGGAAGTGACCGATGTTGGTCATGCAGGAACCGATAAATACTTCGTCGATCTTCTCACCCTGTACCGCAGACAGCGGACGCGCGTCATCCGGGTCGTTCGGTGCACAGAGGATTGGCTCTTTAATATCCGCCAGATCGATGTCGATCACTGCCGCGTATTCAGCATCTGCATCGGCTTCCAGCAGCTCAGGATTCGCCAGCCATTTTTCCATGCCCTGAATACGACGTTCCAGGGTGCGACGATCGCCGTAACCTTCCGCGATCATCCACTTCAGCAGGACGATGTTAGAGTTCAGGTATTCGATGATCGGTTCTTTGTTCAGCTTGATGGTACAACCAGCGGCAGAACGCTCGGCGGACGCATCGGTCAGTTCAAATGCCTGCTCAACTTTCAGATCCGGCAGACCTTCAATTTCCAGGATGCGGCCAGAGAAGATGTTTTTCTTGCCTTTCTTCTCAACGGTCAGCAGACCTTGTTTGATCGCATACAGCGGAATGGCATGTACCAGATCGCGCAGGGTGATGCCCGGCTGCATTTTGCCTTTGAAGCGCACCAGAACGGATTCCGGCATATCCAGCGGCATTACGCCTGTTGCGGCTGCAAATGCCACCAGACCAGAACCCGCCGGGAAAGAGATACCGATCGGGAAACGGGTATGGGAATCACCACCGGTACCGACGGTATCCGGCAGCAGCATACGGTTCAGCCAGGAGTGAATGACGCCGTCACCCGGACGCAGCGACACACCGCCACGGTTCATAATGAAGTCCGGCAGCGTGTGGTGCGTGTTCACGTCAACTGGCTTCGGATACGCCGCGGTGTGGCAGAAAGACTGCATCACCAGGTCAGCCGAGAAGCCCAGGCACGCCAGGTCTTTCAGTTCATCACGGGTCATCGGGCCGGTGGTGTCCTGGGAACCTACAGAAGTCATTTTCGGTTCACAGTACGCGCCCGGACGAATGCCTTTCACGCCACAGGCACGGCCTACCATTTTTTGCGCCAGCGAGAAGCCGCGATCGCTCTCAGCGACATCTTTCGCCTGACGGAACACATCACTGTGCGGCAGACCAAGTGCTTCACGCGCTTTGGTGGTCAGGCCACGCCCGATAATCAGCGGAATACGGCCACCAGCACGCACTTCATCAATCAGCACGTCGGTTTTCAGTTCGAAGGTCGCCAGCAGTTCGCCGGTTTCGTGGTTACGCACTTCACCTTTGTACGGGTAAACGTCAATCACGTCGCCCATGTTCAGGTTAGAGACGTCGACTTCGATTGGCAGTGCACCCGCGTCTTCCATCGTGTTAAAGAAGATGGGTGCAATTTTACCGCCGAGGCACAAACCACCGCCGCGTTTGTTCGGCACATGTGGAATATCATCGCCCATAAACCACAGAACGGAGTTAGTGGCGGATTTACGCGAAGAACCCGTACCCACAACGTCACCGACGTACGCCAGCGGGAAACCTTTCTGTTGCAGAGCTTCGATTTGCTTGATCGGACCAACAACACCAGGCTGGTCTGGCTCAATACCTTCACGGGCGTTTTTCAGCATCGCCAGCGCGTGCAGTGGGATATCCGGGCGTGACCACGCATCCGGTGCCGGAGAAAGGTCATCGGTGTTAGTTTCGCCAGTGACTTTGAAGACGGTAACGGTCAGTTTTTCAGCCAGCGCCGGGCGATTCAGGAACCATTCGGCATCCGCCCAGGACTGCATAACCTGCTTCGCATATTCGTTGCCTGCTTTCGCTTTCTCTTCTACGTCATAGAAGTTATCGAACATCAGCAGCGTGTGAGAAAGTGCTTTGGCAGCAATAGGTGCCAGTTTGGCATCATCCAGCGCGTCGATCAGCGGATGAATGTTGTAACCACCCTGCATGGTGCCCAGCAGTTCGATGGCTTTTTCCGGAGTCAGCAGAGGGGATTTGGCTTCGCCTTTCGCGATAGCAGCCAGGAAGCCTGCTTTGACATAGGCGGCTTCATCGACGCCAGGGGGAACACGGTTGGTTAACAGATCTAACAGGAATTCTTCTTCGCCCGCGGGCGGGTTTTTCAGCAGCTCTACAAGTGCGGCCATTTGGTTTGCATCCAGGGGTTTGGGCGCAATCCCCTCAGCGGCACGCTCAGCTACGTGCTTACGGTATTCTTCTAGCACGACGGTTCTCCTCGCTCTCATTGTCATAGTGCGGCAGGCGATTCTCTTCACGCTCCTGTGAGACAGCAGTTTGTAGGGTAAATGCCCAGTACCGCAACGGGCAGAATAGCAGGATTTTGACGATGTGTTAATCTGTTTACAAAAAAGCAACATAAAAAAGTGGCTGAATCGTTAAGGATGGTCTAGAGATTGTTTCCCTCCGTAAAAACTTCGTTAATTCGCATGGTGATAATCACCTTTCTCAGCGAATCCCAAGATTAGTCAAAATTTAAACTACCGCCTCTTTATACTCGGATTCACAGCACCTGCGGGTGGCAGTTCGCCGACCATTGCGATTTCCTTGAGATCCGAATTATGAAAATGACTTTGCCGTTTAAACCCCATGTGCTGGCGCTAATTTGCAGTGCCGGGCTTTGTGCCGCCTCTACCGGGCTATATATAAAAAGCCGCACAGTGGAAGCGCCTGTGGAACCGCAATCGACACAACAGACTGCGCCTGACATCACCGCAGTTACGCTTCCTGCAACGGTTTCCGCACCGCCCGTAACGCCCGCCGTCGTCAAATCCGCATTCAGCACTGCACAAATCGATCAATGGGTTGCGCCTGTCGCGCTGTACCCCGATTCTCTGCTTTCACAAGTGTTAATGGCATCAACCTATCCGGCAAACGTTGCTCAAGCAGTGCAATGGTCGCACGATAATCCACTTAAACAAGGCGATGCTGCTATTCAGGCGGTATCTGACCAGCCGTGGGACGCCAGCGTTAAATCACTGGTGGCCTTTCCACAATTGATGGCATTGATGGGCGAAAACCCGCAATGGGTGCAAAACCTGGGCGATGCTTTTCTGGCGCAGCCGCAGGACGTGATGGACTCGGTACAGCGATTGCGGCAACTGGCGCAACAAACCGGTTCGCTGAAGTCATCAACCGAACAAAAAGTTATTACCACAACGAAGAAAGCTGTACCGGTAAAACAGACAGTCACGGCACCCGTCATACCATCCAATACCGTTTTAACTGCCAGCCCCGTCATTACAGAGCCTGCAACAACCGTCATTTCCATTGAGCCCGCCAATCCTGATGTGGTCTATATTCCCAACTACAACCCAACCGTGGTTTACGGGAACTGGGCCAATACTGCGTATCCGCCGGTTTATCTGCCACCACCAGCCGGAGAACCGTTTATTGACAGCTTTGTGCGCGGATTCGGCTATAGCATGGGTGTTGCTACCACGTACGCACTATTCAGCAGCATCGACTGGGATGACGACGATCATGACCATCATCATCATGACGATGATGATTATCATCACCACGATGGCGGTCATCGTGACGGTAATGGCTGGCAACACAACGGCGACAACATCAATATCGACGTCAACAATTTCAACCGTATCACCGGTGAGCATCTTACTGATAAGAATATGGCATGGCGGCACAATCCAAACTACCGTAATGGTGTGCCCTATCATGATCAGGATATGGCAAAGCGGTTTCATCAAACCGATGTCAACGGCGGAATGAGCGCCACGCAGCTACCTGCTCCAACACGCGACAGCCAGCGTCAGGCGGCAGCAAGTCAGTTTCAGCAACGAACACACGCCGCCCCCGTCATTACACGAGATACCCAACGTCAGGCAGCGGCACAGCGGTTTAATGAAGCTGAAAACTATGGGAGCTATGACGACTTCCGCGACTTCAGCCGTCGCCAACCACTGACCCAGCAACAAAAGGACGCCGCTCGTCAGCGTTATCAGTCGGCCTCGCCTGAGCAGCGCCAGGCAGTCCGCGAGAAAATGCAGACTAACCCACAGATCCAGCAGCGAAGAGACGCAGCGCGTGAGCGTATTCAGTCAGCCTCGCCTGAGCAGCGCCAGGCAGTCCGCGAGAAAATGCAGACTAACCCACAGATCCAGCAGCGAAGAGACGCAGCGCGTGAGCGTATTCAGTCAGCCTCGCCTGAGCAGCGCCAGGTGTTTAAGGAAAAAGTACAGCAGCGCCCACTGAACCAACAGCAACGTGATAACGCCCGCCAGCGTGTTCAATCAGCATCACCTGAACAACGTCAGGTTTTTCGGGAAAAAGTTCAGGAGAGCCGCCCACAACGTCTAAACGACAGTAACCATACTGTCAGGCTGAATAACGAGCAACGGTCAGCAGTACGCGAACGTCTCTCTGAGCGCGGAGCAAGGCGACAGGAAAGGTAAATTGCAGACGTAAAAAAAGCGGCGTGGTTAGCCGCTTTTTTAATTGCCGGATGTTCCGGCAAACGAACAATTACTTCTTCTTCGCTTTCGGGTTCGGCAGGTCGGTAATGCTACCTTCGAACACTTCTGCCGCCAGGCCCACAGACTCGTGCAGAGTCGGGTGCGCGTGGATGGTCAGTGCGATGTCTTCAGCATCACAACCCATTTCGATTGCCAGGCCGATTTCACCCAGCAGCTCGCCGCCGTTGGTACCGACAATCGCACCACCGATCACACGGTGAGATTCTTTGTCGAAAATCAGCTTGGTCATACCGTCTGCGCAGTCGGAAGCGATAGCACGACCAGAAGCAGCCCACGGGAAGGTGGCGGTTTCATAGCTGATGCCTTTCTCTTTCGCTTCTTTCTCAGTCAGACCTACCCATGCAACTTCTGGTTCGGTATAGGCGATGGACGGGATAACTTTCGGATCGAAGTAGTGTTTCTTACCGGCGATAACTTCAGCGGCAACGTGACCTTCGTGAACACCTTTGTGTGCCAGCATCGGCTGACCGACGATATCGCCGATAGCAAAGATGTGCGGTACGTTGGTACGCAGCTGTTTGTCAACGCGGATGAAACCACGGTCGTCCACTTCCACGCCAGCTTTGCCTGCGTCGAGGTTTTTACCGTTCGGCACACGACCAATCGCTACCAGCACGGCGTCGTAACGCTGCGGTTCAGCGGGTGCTTTTTTGCCTTCCATCGTCACATAAATACCGTCTTCTTTCGCTTCAACGGCGGTAACTTTGGTTTCCAGCATCAGGTTGAATTTCTTGCTGATACGCTTGGTGAAGACTTTAACGATGTCTTTGTCAGCTGCCGGGATAACCTGGTCGAACATTTCAACCACGTCAATCTGTGAACCCAGCGCGTGGTATACGGTGCCCATTTCCAGACCGATGATACCGCCACCCATTACCAGCAGGCGTTCTGGTACTTCTTTCAGTTCCAGCGCGTCAGTGGAGTCCCAGATACGCGGATCTTCATGCGGAATAAACGGCAGTTGGATCGGGCGAGAACCCGCTGCAATGATCGCATTGTCGAAGTTGATCACGGTTTTGCCGTTCTCACCTTCAACTTCCAGGGTGTTAGCCCCGGTGAATTTACCCAGACCGTTGACCACTTTGACTTTGCGGCCTTTCGCCATACCAGCCAGACCACCGGTCAGCTGATTGATCACTTTCTCTTTCCAGGTACGAATCTTGTCAATATCGGTTTTCGGTTCGCCGAAGACGATACCGTGTTCAGCCAGCGCTTTGGCTTCTTCGATAACTTTTGCTACGTGCAGCAGTGCTTTAGAAGGGATACAGCCGACGTTCAGGCAAACACCGCCAAGGGTGTTGTAACGTTCTACGATTACGGTTTCCAGACCTAAATCAGCGCAACGGAAGGCAGCGGAGTAACCTGCGGGGCCTGCCCCAAGTACCACGACCTGAGTTTTGATTTCAGTACTCATCATGACCTCTATATATTTATCTCCGGCGGTCATACCCGTCGTCTTTCAGGCCGCAGCGGCGTTAGCTTCACGCCCTCACCCCAGTCACTTACTTATGTAAGCTCCTGGGGATTCTGGCGCTTGCTACCTTGCTGCACCCAGAAATCCATAGGGTATGTGAAGTAATACCCTAACCACCACCGGGTCGTTCTATCCGTCGGTATTTTACAAAATTGTTAACAATTTTTAAACAACAAACGGCAACCGATTTGTCTATTCGCTAATAACCTCAATACATTCATGAGATTACCAGAAAAAAGCCGGCCGTTGGGCCGGCTCTTTTACTTACATCACCAGACGGCGAATGTCAGACAGCGTGTTGTTAATGATGGTAATGAAACGGGCACCATCAGCACCGTCGATCACGCGGTGGTCGAAGGAGAGAGAAATCGGCAGCATCAGACGCGGCACGAACTCTTTACCATTCCACACCGGCTCCATCGCGGACTTGGAAACGCCGAGGATAGCCACTTCCGGCGCGTTCACAATCGGCGCGAAGTGGGTAGTACCCAGGCCGCCGATGCTGGAGATGGTGAAGCAACCGCCCTGCATTTCGCCCGCAGTCAGCTTACCGTCACGCGCTTTCTTAGAAATAGTCATCAGCTCGCGAGACAGCTCGATGATGCCTTTCTTGTTGACGTCTTTGAATACCGGAACAACCAGACCGTTCGGGGTATCCACCGCCACACCGATGTTGATGTATTTCTTCAGGGTCAGACGCTGACCGTCTTCCGACAACGAACTGTTGAAGCGAGGCATCTGCTCAAGAGCTGCAGCAACGGCTTTCATGATGAAGACAACCGGGGTGATCTTCACATCCAGCTTACGTTTCGCCGCTTCTTCGTTCTGCTGTTTACGGAACGCTTCCAGCTCGGTGATATCGGTTTTGTCGAAGTGAGTAACATGCGGGATCATCACCCAGTTACGGCTCAGGTTCGCACCAGAAATTTTCTGGATACGGCCCAGTTCCACTTCTTCGATTTCACCAAACTTGCTGAAGTCCACCTTCGGCCACGGCAGCATGCCTGGGATACCGCCGCCAGTCGCCGCCGGAGCTGCTTCTGCACGTTTGATAGCTTCTTTCACGTAAGCCTGAACGTCTTCGCGCAGGATACGACCTTTACGGCCAGTGCCC
This sequence comes from Escherichia sp. SCLE84, assembly GCF_012584495.1. Taxonomy (NCBI): domain Bacteria; kingdom Pseudomonadati; phylum Pseudomonadota; class Gammaproteobacteria; order Enterobacterales; family Enterobacteriaceae; genus Escherichia; species Escherichia sp. SCLE84. The sequence continues at coordinate 2,332,409 of NZ_CP051430.1, forward strand.
TTCACTTTCGCCAGGTTAACGCCAAACTCGCGTGCCAGACGGCGGATCAGCGGAGTCGCGTGAACGTAAGCGTCGTTTTCTGCAAATTCAGATTTGCCTTCCGCTTTCGCAGCCGGTGCTGCTGCCGGAGCTTCAGCTTTTGCTGCCGGAGCCGGCGCTGCCGCTTCCTGTTTCGCAGGAGCTGCCGCAGGCGCTGCGCCTTCAACTTCGAAGATCATAATCAGCGAGCCAGTTTTCACTTTATCGCCAACGTTGACTTTCAGTTCCTTCACGACGCCTGCAAACGGAGCCGGGACTTCCATAGAAGCTTTATCGCCTTCTACGGTGATCAGTGACTGTTCAGCGGCAATTTTGTCACCCACTTTCACCATCACTTCGGTCACTTCAACTTCGTCACCGCCGATATCCGGAACGTTAACTTCTTTCACGCCAGCCGCTGGTGCAGGGGCCGCTGCCGGAGCCGCTTCCTGTTTAGCCGCCGGAGCTGCCGCGCCTGCTTCACCCGCGACTTCGAAGACCATAATCAGCGAGCCGGTAGACACTTTGTCACCCACGTTCACTTTGATCTCTTTCACGGTGCCAGCAAACGGAGCCGGAACTTCCATAGAAGCTTTATCGCCTTCTACGGTGATCAGCGACTGTTCAGCTTCAACTTTATCGCCAACTTTCACCAGGATTTCGGTCACTTCAACTTCGTCGCTGCCGATATCCGGAACGTTAACGTCTTTTGCCGCTGCAGCCGCTGGTGCTGCTGCCGGAGCTGTTTCTTTCTTCTCTTCTGCCTGAGCAGGTGCAGCGTCTGCTGCACCGTCGGCGGAATCGAAAATCATAATCAGTGCGCCGGTCTGGGTTTTATCGCCAACAGAGACTTTGATCTCTTTAACGATACCCGCCTGCGGAGACGGAACTTCCATAGAGGCTTTGTCGCCTTCTACGGTGATCAGCGACTGTTCGGCTTCAACTTTGTCGCCCACTTTGACCAGGATCTCGGTGATTTCAACTTCATCAGCCCCGATGTCCGGTACTTTGATTTCGATAGCCATTATTCTTTTACCTCTTACGCCAGACGCGGGTTAACTTTATCTGCATCGATGTTGAATTTGGCGATTGCGTCAGCAACCACTTTCTTATCGATTTCGCCACGTTTAGCCAGTTCGCCCAGCGCCGCTACAACCACGTAGGAAGCATCAACTTCGAAGTGGTGACGCAGGTTCTCACGGCTGTCGGAACGACCGAAGCCATCAGTACCCAGTACGCGGTAGTCGTCAGCCGGTACGTAAGTACGGACCTGCTCAGCGAACAGTTTCATATAGTCGGTAGATGCCACTGCCGGAGCGTCGTTCATCACCTGAGCGATATACGGAACGCGCGGAGTTTCCAGCGGGTGCAGCATGTTCCAGCGTTCACAATCCTGACCATCTCGCGCCAGTTCGGTGAAGGAGGTCACGCTATAAACGTCAGAACCTACGCCGTAATCTTTCGCCAGGATCTCTGCCGCTTCACGGACGTGACGCAGGATGGAACCGGAGCCCAGCAGCTGAACTTTACCTTTGCTACCTTCAATGGTTTCGAGTTTGTAGATACCTTTACGGATACCTTCCTCAGCACCTTCCGGCATTGCCGGCATGTGGTAGTTTTCGTTCAGCGTAGTGATGTAGTAGTAAACGTTCTCTTGTTTTTCACCGTACATACGCTCCAGACCGTCATGCATAATGACAGCAACTTCGTAAGCGTAAGCCGGGTCGTAAGAGATACAGTTCGGGATAGTCAGCGACTGAATGTGGCTGTGACCATCTTCGTGCTGCAGACCTTCACCGTTCAGGGTGGTACGACCGGAAGTACCGCCGATCAGGAAGCCACGCGCTTGCTGGTCGCCAGCCGCCCAGCACAGATCGCCGATACGCTGGAAGCCGAACATCGAGTAATAGATGTAGAACGGAATCATCGGCAGATTGTTGGTGCTGTAAGAGGTCGCCGCTGCCAGCCAGGAACAACCTGCGCCCAACTCGTTGATCCCTTCCTGCAGAATCTGACCTTTCTCGTCTTCTTTATAGTAAGCAACCTGCTCGCGGTCCTGCGGGGTGTACTGCTGACCGTTCGGGCTGTAAATACCAATCTGACGGAACAGACCTTCCATACCGAAAGTACGCGCTTCGTCGGCGATGATCGGTACCAGACGATCTTTGATCGACTTGTTCTTCAGCATTACGTTCAGGGCACGAACGAAAGCGATAGTGGTAGAGATCTCTTTGCTCTGCTCTTCCAGCAGCGCGCCGAAGTCTTGCAGGCTCGGCAGCTCAAGCTTCTCGGTGAAGTTCGGCTGACGGCTTGGCAGATAACCGTGCAGTTTCTGACGCTGTGCGTGCAGATAGGTATGCTCTTCAGAACCTTCCGGGAAGGTGATGTACGGCAGTTTTTCGATATCTGCATCAGACACCGGCACATTGAAACGGTCGCGGATGTGACGCACGCCGTCCATGTTCATTTTCTTAACCTGGTGCGCGATGTTTTTACCTTCAGCCGCGTCGCCCATGCCGTAACCTTTAATGGTATGAGCAAGGATTACTGTCGCTTTGCCTTTGGTTTCCTGCGCTTTCTTGAATGCAGCGTAGATTTTCTTCGGATCGTGACCACCACGGTTCAGTGCCCAGATCTGCTCGTCAGTCCAGTCTGCAACCAGTGCTGCGGTTTCAGGATATTTACCGAAGAAGTGTTCACGAACGTACGCACCATCTTTCGATTTGAAGGTCTGGTAGTCGCCGTCAACGGTTTCGTTCATCAGCTGGATCAGTTTACCGCTGGTATCTTTACGCAGCAGTTCATCCCAACGGCTACCCCACATCACTTTGATCACGTTCCAGCCAGCACCTTCGAAGATGCCTTCCAGTTCGTTGATGATCTTGCCGTTACCGGTGACCGGGCCGTCAAGACGCTGCAGGTTACAGTTGATAACGAAGACCAGGTTATCCAGTTTTTCACGGGTAGCGATGGTGATCGCACCTTTGGATTCCGGTTCGTCCATTTCACCGTCGCCGAGGAACGCGTAAACGGTCTGTTTAGAGGTATCTTTCAGACCACGGTGTTCCAGATATTTCAGGAATTTAGCCTGGTAAATAGCACCAATCGGCCCCAGACCCATAGATACGGTCGGGAACTGCCAGAATTCCGGCATCAGTTTCGGGTGCGGATAGGAAGAGAGGCCATTGCCGTGAACTTCCTGACGGAAGTTATCCAGCTGCTCCTGAGTCAGACGACCTTCCAGGAAAGCACGAGCGTACACGCCCGGGGAGATGTGGCCCTGGAAGTAAACCAGGTCGCCGCCATCCTGCTCGTTGCGTGCACGGAAGAAGTGGTTAAAGCACACATCATAAATGGTTGCGGAAGACTGGAAGGACGCCATATGACCGCCCAGTTCGAGGTCTTTTTTCGACGCACGCAGAACCGTCATGATGGCGTTCCAGCGGATAGCTGAACGAATACGGCGTTCCAGTTCCAGATTACCCGGATACTCCGGTTGTTCTTCAACGGGGATGGTGTTGATGTAGTTGCTGATACCTGTGCCTGCGGCTACGTTTACACCGCCTTTGCGGGCTTCAGCAAGCAGTTGGTCGATCAGATACTGAGCACGCTCAACACCTTCTTCACGGATGACCGATTCGATCGCCTGGAGCCAGTCGCGAGTTTCGATCGGATCCACGTCATTTGGGAAACGTTCTGACATGGGTTATTCCTTATCTATCTAATAACGTTGAGTTTTCTGGAACCTGTCCCATTGAACTCTCGCCGGAAAGCTCAATAAGACAGGTTCTACGTTTAGTTGCCGCGCTTTTATATGCGCTTGATTTACAACATCTTCTGGATAATTTTTACCAGAAAAATCACTAATTCTTTCGTTGCTCCAGACGACGCAGAGAACGCTCACGGCGGCTCTCTTCACGACTTCTGTCGAGCAAAATTTCTTCGATAAAGGCCAGATGGCGATGCGATGCTTCGCGCGCTTCTTCCGGCTTACCGGCCATAATCGCTTCAAATATGCGGGTGCGGTGACTACTCACCAGCGGCAGCATCTCGCGACGCGAATAGAGCAATTCGAAGTTCTGGCGGACATTCTGGGCCAACATCGGCTCCATACACCTTAGCAGATGAAGCAGAACCACATTGTGGGCCGCTTCGGTGACGGCAATCTGATACTGGAGTACGGCGTTTGATTCCGCGTCCAGATCGCCAGACTGCTGCGCCAGCTCTATGGCGTGGTGGAGTTCACGGATGCGTTCCTTGTCTTCATCGGTACTACGCAGCGCGGCGTAATAAGCGGCGATACCTTCCAGGGCGTGTCGTGTTTCGAGCAAGTCATACTGTGACTCAGGATGGTCGGAGAGCAGCTCCACCAGCGGATCGCTGAAGCTTTGCCATAGGCTGCTCTGGACAAAAGTGCCGCCACCCTGGCGACGAAGCAACAAGCCCTTCGCTTCGAGACGTTGAATCGCCTCACGCAAGGAGGGACGGGAGACGTCAAACTGTTTTGCCAGTTCGCGTTCCGGTGGGAGTTTTTCGCCCGGGCGGAGAGTGCCTTCGAGGATCAAAAACTCCAGTTGCTGCTCAATCACATCGGAGAGTTTTGGTTGGCGGATTTTGCTGTAGGCCATGAGTTCCTGTCTTAAGCCACTTGCCGAAGTCAATTGGTCTTACCAATTTCATGTCTGTGACGCTAAAGTAACAAAGTATTCACCTTATGTCCATACAGGTTTTGATTGAAATCATGAAACTGTGCACATTTTAACAACTTGACATATATAACGTTTCAAAGTTGTAACTATGCACAAATGTAGACTTTACGTAGGAAAGGAGTTTTTTAACGATTATTAAACTATAAAAATCCGAATTGAACCGATTCACTTACCAATTTTGTGATTTTTAATTCAATTAAAACGAATTTAAATTCATTCTACATATTGAGAGGGGTTGAGGCTGAGCTTTACAAACGGTTTCTTTTTAAGCAACTCATCTTCAACCATGCATAAAGCGGGTGCATTCGCTGCCGCATACCATTATTCTTGATCTGACGGAAGTCTTTTTGTAACAATTCAAACTTCTTTGATGTAAACAAATTAATACAACAAACGGAATTGCAAACTTACACACGCATCACTGCGTAGATCAAAAAAACAATCACCGCACGAGGTTTCATGATGGAAGGTCAACAGCACGGCGAGCAGCTAAAGCGCGGCCTTAAAAACCGCCATATTCAGCTTATCGCGCTGGGTGGCGCGATAGGGACAGGGCTATTCCTGGGTAGCGCCTCCGTAATACAGTCCGCAGGGCCAGGGATTATCCTGGGTTACGCCATTGCTGGTTTTATCGCCTTTCTGATCATGCGTCAGCTGGGTGAAATGGTGGTCGAAGAACCTGTCGCAGGCTCCTTTAGCCACTTTGCTTATAAATACTGGGGCAGTTTTGCCGGTTTCGCCTCTGGCTGGAACTACTGGGTACTGTACGTTTTAGTTGCCATGGCTGAGCTGACTGCCGTGGGTAAATACATTCAGTTCTGGTATCCGGAAATCCCCACCTGGGTTTCTGCCGCCGTATTCTTTGTGGTGATTAACGCCATCAACCTGACCAACGTTAAAGTGTTTGGCGAGATGGAGTTCTGGTTTGCCATTATCAAAGTTATCGCGGTGGTAGCGATGATCATCTTCGGCGGCTGGCTGCTATTCAGTGGCAACGGCGGCCCGCAGGCGACCGTTAGCAACCTGTGGGATCAGGGTGGTTTCCTGCCGCACGGCTTCACCGGGCTGGTGATGATGATGGCGATTATCATGTTCTCGTTCGGTGGTCTGGAACTGGTGGGGATCACCGCAGCAGAAGCTGATAACCCGGAGCAAAGTATACCGAAAGCAACTAACCAGGTTATCTACCGCATCCTGATTTTCTATATTGGTTCGTTAGCCGTTCTGCTCTCACTGATGCCGTGGACCCGCGTTACCGCCGATACCAGTCCGTTTGTGCTGATCTTCCACGAGTTAGGCGATACCTTTGTGGCGAATGCGCTGAACATCGTGGTACTGACTGCGGCGCTCTCCGTGTACAACAGCTGCGTATATTGCAACAGCCGTATGCTGTTTGGTCTGGCACAACAGGGTAATGCGCCAAAAGCGCTGGCGTCTGTCGATAAACGTGGTGTACCAGTAAATACCATTCTGGTGTCTGCACTGGTAACGGCGTTGTGCGTACTGATTAACTACCTTGCCCCAGAGTCCGCTTTCGGACTGTTAATGGCGCTGGTGGTATCTGCACTGGTAATCAACTGGGCGATGATTAGCCTGGCGCATATGAAATTCCGTCGCGCCAAGCAGGAACAAGGCGTGGTAACTCGCTTCCCTGCTCTGCTTTATCCGCTGGGTAACTGGATCTGCCTGCTGTTTATGGCGGCGGTACTGGTGATTATGCTGATGACCCCAGGAATGGCGATTTCGGTATACCTGATCCCGGTATGGCTGATCGTGTTAGGTATCGGCTATCTGTTTAAAGAGAAAACCGCCAAAGCCGTAAAAGCGCATTAATCTCTCTACGCCCTCACCCGTACAGGGTGAGGGCAATAATCTTTACACCAACGCCCCGTAAATCGTCAGTAGTGCAATCACCACCACGACCACGAACGAGGTTTTCTTCGCCATTGAAACCGCTGCCTTCGGCGTCTCCACCTTATCGACATGCGGTTCACGCGCCAGAGAGAACTGCGCCAGACGCGTTAACACCTGATACTGCGAAGTATGGAAATCACCCAGCGAAGCAAACCAGGCCGGTAACGCTTTCTCACCATGACCGATCAAGGCATATACCACACCCGCAAGACGAACCGGCACCCAATCCAGTACATGAAGCACGGCATCAATGCCGGACTGTAAACGATGATGCGGCGTCTGATATCGCGCCAGCCAGTATTGCCATGCACGCAAAAACGCATACCCCATCAGCGTAACGGGTCCCCAGGTTCCCCCCACAATCAGCCAGAACAGCGGTGCAAGATAAAAACGAAAGTTAATCCACAGCAATGCATTTTGCAGCTCACGCAAATACTCACGTTCGTCGCAGCCTGCCGGGACGCCGTGAATCATGGTGAGTTCGCCAGCCATCGTGGCACGGGCATGGCTATCATTACGTGAAGCAGCTGTCAGATAAGCATGATAATGAAGACGAACTTTACCTGCGCCAATACACAGCAAACCAATCAGCAGCCACACCAGTAGCGTGGGAACGTTGAACAATACTCCCTGCAATGCGCGTAACAGTAAAAAAGTCACGCCCATCGCAATAATGGTCATGCCTAACGTGCGCCCGAGAGAAAAATGTTTCACCCGCCGAAAGAACGCTTCAAGACGATGATCAAGCTGCCAGTGCTCGCCCAACTTAAACAGGCGCTCGAAAATTAACACCAGTAAGGTTGTAAATAGCGTCATGTTGTCTCCTTGCTGACCAGCACACGAAACCGTGCCCAATCAAATGCAGGACCGGGATCGGTTTTCCGATCCGGCGCAATATCACAATGGCCCGTCATGTTTTTAGCGATATCCGGATAGCAATCAATCAGTGCCCGCGTAACCGCCGCAAGCTGTTGATACTGCGCATCGGTATACGCCAGCGTATCGGTGCCTTCAAGCTCAATCCCAATAGAAAAATCATTGCAGCGTTCGCGCCCCTGATACTGAGAGACTCCCGCATGCCATGCACGTTTATCGAAAGGAACATACTGGACTATTTCACCATCACGGCGAATCAAACAGTGAGCGGAGACGCGCAAATGGGCGATCTCAGCAAAGAAAGGATGTGCCTGCGGATCAATAGTTCCAGTGAATAATGCGTCGATCCACGGACCGCCAAACTCGCCTGGCGGCAGGCTAATATTGTGCACCACCAGCAGGGTGGGTGTTTCGTCATCCGGGCGGCAATCGTAATGTGGTGAGGGAACGCGGCGCGCGCCAACCAGCCACCCCTGTTCTAACAACATGCAGGATCTCCTTATATGTGGTGCTAATACCCGGTTCAGAGTAGCATGTTTCTACCTTATGATTCGTTAGCTATCTGGAGTTTTAACATGCCGCCTCGCCGCTATAACCCTGACACCCGACGTGACGAGCTGCTGGAACGCATTAATCTCGATATCCCCGGCGCGGTGGCCCAGGCGCTGCGGGAAGATTTAGGCGGAACAGTCGATGCCAACAATGATATTACGGCAAAACTTTTACCGGAAAATTCTCGCTCTCATGCCACGGTGATCACCCGCGAGAATGGCGTCTTTTGCGGCAAACGCTGGGTTGAAGAGGTGTTTATTCAACTGGCAGGCGACGATGTCACCATAATCTGGCATGTGGATGACGGCGATGTCATCAATGCCAATCAATCCTTGTTCGAACTTGAAGGCCCATCCCGCGTGCTGTTAACGGGCGAACGCACTGCGCTTAATTTTGTGCAAACCCTTTCAGGAGTTGCCAGTAAGGTACGCCACTATGTCGAATTGCTGGAAGGCACCAACACGCAGTTGTTGGATACGCGCAAAACCTTACCCGGCCTGCGTTCAGCTCTGAAATACGCGGTACTTTGCGGCGGCGGAGCGAATCACCGTCTGGGGCTTTCTGATGCCTTCCTGATCAAAGAAAACCATATTATTGCCTCCGGCTCAGTGCGCCAGGCGGTCGAAAAAGCGTCCTGGCTGCACCCGGATGCGCCAGTAGAAGTCGAAGTAGAGAATCTGGAAGAACTTGATGAAGCCCTGAAAGCAGGAGCCGATATCATCATGCTGGATAACTTCGAAACAGAACAGATGCGCGAAGCCGTCAAACGCACCAACGGCAAGGCGCTACTGGAAGTGTCTGGCAACGTCACTGACAAAACACTGCGTGAATTTGCCGAAACGGGCGTGGACTTTATCTCCGTCGGTGCGCTAACTAAACACGTACAAGCACTCGACCTTTCAATGCGTTTTCGCTAATAGTTGACAGATTTATCCGCTCCATCGCGGGCGGATAATCTCCCCTTCCCCAACTTTCTTCGTAACGCCTCGCAAATTTCTTGTCTTTCGCTGCAACGAAATAAAAAACCTCGGAATCTGCTTTCCCGTTTCGTTTTTTGCCCCTCGCCTGTGCTGATGGCGTTTGCCAAAGTAGCGCCAACCAAATCAAGGAGCGAAACAGATGGACAAGCAACGCGGTTTTACACTTATCGAACTGATGGTGGTTATTGGCATCATTGCCATTTTAAGCGCCATTGGTATTCCCGCTTATCAAAACTACCTGCGCAAAGCCGCACTCACCGACATGCTACAAACCTTTGTGCCTTACCGTACCGCCGTAGAGTTGTGCGCGCTGGAACATGGTGGATTAGATACCTGCGACGGTGGCAGCAATGGCATTCCCTCGCCTACCACCACCCACTATGTTTCAGCCATGAGAGTGGCAAAAGGCGTGGTGTCGCTGACCGGGCAAGAAAGTCTCAATGGACTAAGCGTCGTCATGACACCGGGTTGGGATAACGCAAACGGCGTCACCGGCTGGACGCGCAACTGCAATATTCAAAGTGACAGCGCATTGCATCAAGCCTGCGAAGATGTCTTCCGCTTTGATGACGCCAACTAAGGAGCGGCAATGAATATTCCACAGCTCACTGCCCTGTGTCTGCGTTATCATGGAGTCTTGCTGGATGCCAGCGAAGAGGTGGTTCATGTTGCGGTAGTCGATGCACCTTCGCATGAGCTACTGGACGCATTGCATTTCGCTACCACCAAACGTATTGAGATCACCTGCTGGACGCGCCAACAAATGGAAGGTCACGCCAGTCGCACACAACAGACATTGCCCGTAGCTGTTCAGGAGAAGCATCAGCCCAAAGCAGAGTTGCTAACTCGAACGTTACAATCTGCGCTGGAACAACGCGCGTCTGATATTCATATCGAACCAGCGGACAATGCCTACCGCATCCGCTTGCGTATCGACGGCGTATTGCATCCTTTACCGGATGTTTCACCGGATGCCGGAGTCGCATTAACCGCCAGATTAAAAGTGCTGGGAAACCTGGATATTGCGGAACATCGCCTGCCGCAGGACGGGCAATTCACTGTCGAACTGGCAGGAAACGCCGTCTCATTTCGTATTGCGACCTTACCATGTCGGGGTGGTGAAAAGGTGGTATTAAGGTTGTTACAGCAGGTGAGCCAGGCACTGGATGTCAACACGCTTGGAATGCAGCCGTTACAACTGGCGGACTTTGCTCATGCCTTGCAACAACCACAGGGACTGGTGCTGGTAACTGGCCCTACAGGCAGCGGCAAAACGGTCACGCTTTATAGTGCCCTGCAAACGCTGAATACCGCTGACATTAATATTTGTAGCGTCGAAGATCCGGTTGAGATCCCCATAGCCGGACTAAACCAGACGCAAATCCATCCGCGTGCCGGACTCACCTTTCAGGGCGTGTTGCGTGCGTTATTGCGCCAGGATCCTGACGTCATCATGATCGGAGAGATCCGCGATGGCGAAACAGCAGAGATCGCTATTAAAGCGGCGCAAACTGGTCACCTGGTGTTGTCTACCCTACACACTAATTCCACCTGCGAAACGCTGGTACGTTTACAGCAAATGGGGGTCGCCCGCTGGATGCTATCATCGGCGCTTACGCTGGTAATAGCCCAGCGTCTGGTACGCAAACTTTGCCCACATTGTCGCCGGCAGCAAGGGGAGCCCATCCACATTCCAGACAATGTATGGCCATCGCCGCTGCCCCACTGGCAGGCACCCGGTTGTGTACATTGCTACCACGGTTTTTATGGTCGTACGGCCTTATTTGAAGTTCTGCCCATAACGCCGGTCATTCGTCAGCTTATTTCCGCTAATACCGACGTTGAATCGCTGGAAACGCACGCACGACAGGCGGGTATGCGTACGCTTTTTGAAAACGGCTGCCTGGCCGTGGAGCAAGGCTTAACCACCTTTGAAGAGTTAATCCGCGTACTGGGGATGCCGCATGGCGAGTAAGCAACTCTGGCGCTGGCATGGCATAACCGGCGACGGCAATGCGCAAGATGGGATGCTATGGGCAGAGAGCCGTGCTTTGCTGCTCATGGCACTACAGCAACAGATGGTTACCCCACTTAGCCTGAAGCGAATCGCCATCAATTCTGCGCAGTGGCGAGGAGATAAAAGCGCGGAAGTCATTCATCAACTGGCGACGCTACTCAAAGCCGGGTTAACGCTTTCTGAAGGGCTGGCACTGCTGGCGGAACAGCATCCCAGTAAGCAATGGCAAGCGTTGCTGCAATCGCTGGCGCACGATCTCGAACAGGGCATTGCTTTTTCCAATGCCTTATTACCCTGGTCAGAGGTATTTCCGCCACTCTATCAGGCAATGATCCGCACGGGTGAACTGACCGGTAAGCTGGATGAATGCTGCTTTGAACTGGCGCGTCAGCAAAAAGCCCAGCGTCAGTTGACCGACAAAGTGAAATCAGCGTTACGTTATCCCATCATCATTTTAGCGATGGCAATCATGGTGGTTGTGGCAATGCTGCATTTTGTTCTGCCGGAGTTTGCCGCTATCTATAAGACCTTCAACACCCCACTACCGGCACTAACGCAGGGGATCATGACGCTGGCAGACTTTAGTGGCGAATGGAGCTGGCTGCTGGTGTTGTTCGGCTTTCTGCTGGCGATAGCCAATAAGTTGCTGATGCGCCGACCGACCTGGCTTATAGTGCGGCAGAAATTGCTGTTACGCATCCCGATTATGGGTTCACTGATGCGGGGACAAAAACTCACGCAGATTTTTACGATTCTGGCGCTGACACAAAGTGCAGGCATTACTTTTTTGCAGGGCGTAGAGAGCGTCAGAGAAACAATGCGCTGCCCGTACTGGGTGCAACTTCTGACACAAATCCAGCACGATATCAGTAACGGTCATCCCATCTGGCTGGCGCTAAAAAATACCGGGGAGTTTAGCCCGCTCTGTTTGCAATTAGTGAGAACAGGAGAGGCATCCGGCTCGCTGGACCTCATGTTAGACAACCTCGCCCATCATCATCGGGATAACACAATGGCGCTGGCGGATAACCTCGCAGCCTTACTGGAACCGGCGTTGCTGATCATAACGGGAGGAATTATCGGTACGCTGGTGGTGGCGATGTATCTGCCAATTTTCCATTTAGGCGATGCGATGAGTGGGATGGGATAACGCTGGCGTGTTGCTCCACACCAGCGTTGGAAGATTACAGGTTGTTGAAGATGCGGTTTTCTTGTTCCTGCACACGGATAAATGTGGTGCGCTTGGTCAGTTCTTTCAGGCGTGAAGCCCCAACGTATGTACAAGCTGAACGCAGGCCGCCCAAAATATCACGCGCGGTATTTTCAACCGGGCCTCGCAGCGGCAGCTTAACGGTTTTACCTTCTGCTGCGCGATATTCCGCAACGCCGCCAACGTGACGTTTCATCGCAGACTCGGAGCTCATGCCGTAGAACAGCATAAATTTCTCGCCGTTCTCCTCAACGATGCGACCGCCGCTCTCTTCGTGGCCCGCCAGCATGCCGCCAAGCATGACGAAATCGGCACCGCCGCCAAAGGCTTTTGCGACATCGCCCGGCGTGGTGCAGCCACCGTCGCTGACGATCATTCCGCCCAGACCGTGCGCCGCATCGGCACATTCGATTACCGCAGAAAGCTGCGGATAACCGACGCCTGTTTTGACGCGAGTTGTACAAACAGAACCTGGGCCAATGCCAACTTTAACGATATCAGCACCGGAGAGGATAAGCTCCTCACACATTTCACCAGTCACTACGTTGCCAGCACAAATGGTTTTGGTCGGCCACGCTTCACGCGCTTTCGCAACGAACTGCACGAAGTGTTCGGAATAACCATTCGCCACATCAATACAAACGAAGTTTAATGCCGGGTTCAGGTCGAGAATCTGTTTAGTTTTTTCGAAATCCGCATCAGACGTACCGGTAGAAACCATCACATGTTTCAGCACATCAGCGGAAGAATTGTTGATAAACGCTTGCCACTCTTCGACAGAATAGTGTTTATGCACAGCAGTCAAAATATCAAAAGAAGCCAGCGCAGAGGCCATAGAAAATGTACCTACGGTGTCCATATTTGCGGCGATAATTGGCACGCCGGACCAGCTCTGACCTGAATGTTTGAAGGTGAATTGACGTTCCAGTTCAACATCGGAACGGCTTTTAAGAGTGGAGCGTTTAGGGCGGATGAGAACGTCTTTAAAACCTAACTTCAGATCTTCTTCAATACGCATGTGCGGATTCCTGGGGTTAATGGCTATAAGGGTAAGAGCGCAACTCCAGTGACGCTATCATACGCACTAATCAATGCGGCGCAAGACTGCGAAATTGTCTTTTTTTACGCTACAATCCCATAAATTTACCTGGTAAATAGTGAGCGAACGTTTCATCAATTTCGCTTTCGTGCACTCATTTTTAACGTTTTGATAATCATGATGAATTCCCGGGAATATAAATTATGAGGTATATAGTTGCCTTAACGGGAGGCATTGGCAGTGGCAAGAGTACCGTTGCCAATGCGTTTGCTGATCTCGGAATTAACGTCATTGATGCCGATATTATTGCGCGTCAGGTGGTTGAACCAGGTGCACCTGCGCTACATGCCATTGCTGATCACTTTGGCGCTAACATGATTGCTGCTGATGGAACATTGCAGCGCCGGGCCTTGCGCGAGCGGATCTTCGCCAACCCGGAAGAGAAAAACTGGCTTAACGCCCTGCTGCATCCGCTGATTCAGCAAGAGACGCAACACCAGATCCAGCAAGCTACTTCCCCCTATGTACTGTGGGTTGTGCCATTGCTGGTAGAAAACTCACTGTATAAAAAAGCGAATCGAGTGCTGGTGGTGGATGTCAGCCCAGAAACGCAACTTAAGCGCACCATGCAGCGCGATGATGTAACTCGCGAGCATGTCGAACAAATCCTTGCTGCTCAGGCAACGCGCGAAGCCCGCCTTGCCGTGGCAGATGACGTCATTGATAATAACGGCGCACCGGATGCTATCGCATCGGATGTTGCCCGCCTGCACGCACACTATTTGCAGCTTGCGTCGCAGTTTGTCTCACAGGAAAAACCGTAATGCAGACCCAGGTCCTTTTTGAACATCCACTAAATGAAAAAATGCGTACATGGCTGCGCATTGAGTTTTTGATTCAGCAACTCACCGTTAATTTACCCATCGTTGACCACGCTGGCGCGCTGCATTTCTTCCGTAATGTCAGTGAATTACTGGATGTTTTCGAGCGCGGCGAAGTCCGCACTGAGCTGTTGAAAGAACTTGACCGGCAGCAACGTAAACTCCAGACCTGGATTGGCGTGCCTGGCGTGGACCAGAGCCGTATTGAAGCATTAATTCAGCAGTTAAAAGCGGCGGGGAGCGTATTAATTTCCGCGCCGCGTATCGGGCAATTTCTGCGTGAAGATCGTTTGATTGCTCTGGTGCGTCAGCGACTGAGCATCCCAGGCGGCTGTTGCAGCTTTGATTTACCTACATTGCACATTTGGCTGCATCTACCCCAGGCGCAGCGCGACAGCCAGGTAGAAACCTGGATTGCCAGCCTGAACCCGCTCACCCAGGCACTTACCATGGTGCTGGATTTAATTCGCCAGTCGGCTCCCTTCCGTAAACAAACCAGCCTGAATGGTTTTTATCAGGATAACGGTGGCGATGCCGACTTGCTGCGCCTGAATCTGTCGCTCGATTCACAGCTTTATCCGCAAATTTCCGGACATAAGAGCCGTTTTGCCATTCGTTTTATGCCGCTGGACACTGAAAACGGACAGGTACCGGAACGTCTGGATTTCGAACTGGCCTGTTGCTAAGGAGTGAAAATGTCAGAAACTATTACGGTGAATTGCCCAACCTGCGGGAAAACGGTGGTGTGGGGTGAAATCAGCCCGTTTCGGCCATTTTGCTCCAAACGTTGTCAGCTGATCGACCTCGGAGAATGGGCTGCTGAAGAAAAACGAATCCCCAGCAGTGGCGATCTTTCCGAAAGCGATGACTGGAGCGAAGAGCCAAAGCAGTGACATTTGTCTGATGCCGCACGTAGGCCTGATAAGACGCGGACAGCGTCGCATCAGGCATCTTGTGCAAATGTCGGATGCGGCGTGAACGCCTTATCCGACCTACAGACGCTTAAGCTTCGCAATTACCGGTTCATTGGCTGGCGGAAAATCATCGGCATTAAGACCGACTAGCGACATCCACTCACCGGGTTGCCCTTCTTTACCCCACGGCTCCCCTTCCCAGCTTTCGACCAGCCAGAACCACAGAGTTATATGCCTGTCCGGGAATTCATATTCCAGTTTTTCAAATAGCGAAAAATGTTGTGGGGTAATCCCGACTTCTTCCTGAAGTTCACGCACCACCGCCTGTTCCGGCGTTTCGCCCATTTCAATTTTACCGCCGGGAAACTCCAGTTTATTCGCCATGTGCGCATCTGCTGCGCGACGCGTTATAAAGATTTCATTGTTCTCGTTGCGAATAATACCTACCGCAATTTGCAGCTTTTTCATTGTCTTAAACCTATAAAAAAGGCGCAGAATCCTGCGCCTTTTACTTCAACTGTTAGCTTTTATTGCAGGCGACCATGGCACTGCTTGTATTTTTTACCAGAACCGCACGGGCAAGGATCGTTACGTCCTACTTTGCGCTCACCGGTTTGCGCCGCCAGTGCAGCTGCGGCTGCAGAGTCGTCATCCTGATGGCTAAGCTGCTGCATTTGCGCTAAACGCTCGGCTTCCATACGACGCTGTTGTTCCAGCTCCTCAACCTCTTCAGGCATACGTACCTGGACTTTGCTCAGCGTGCTGATAACTTCATATTTTAACGACTCCAGCATCGCTGCAAACATGGAGAACGATTCACGTTTGTATTCCTGCTTCGGATCTTTCTGTGCATAGCCACGCAGGTGGATACCCTGACGCAGATAGTCCATCGCTGCCAGGTGCTCTTTCCACAGGGAGTCAAGCGTTTGCAGCATGACGCCTTTCTCGAAGTGACGCATCATCTCAGCACCAACCACTTCTTCTTTACGCTGATACACTTCGATGGACTGCGCCAGAATGCGCTCACGCAGCGTCTCTTCATGCAGTTCTGGTTCTTTATCCAGCCACTCGGCAATTGGTAAATCGAGGTCGAAATCGTTCTTCAGACGTTCCTGCAGCCCCGGAATATCCCACATTTCTTCCAGCGACTGTGGCGGAATGTAGGCATCAATGGTGGCTTTGAACACATCTTCACGAATGCTGTTGATGGTTTCGCTCACATCGCTGACATCCAGCAGTTCGTTACGCTGGGAGTAAATGGCGCGACGCTGATCGTTAGCCACGTCATCATATTCCAGCAGTTGCTTACGAATGTCGAAGTTACGACTTTCAACTTTACGCTGGGCGTTGGCAATCGCTTTAGTCACCCACGGGTGTTCAATGGCTTCGCCTGGCTTCATACCCAGTTTACGCATCATGCCGGATACTCGGTCGGAAGCAAAAATACGCATCAGCGCATCTTCCATCGACAGGTAGAAACGGGAAGAACCAGCATCCCCCTGACGACCAGAACGACCGCGCAACTGGTTATCGATACGACGGGATTCGTGACGCTCGGTACCGATGATATGCAGGCCACCTGCTTCCAGTACCGCATCGTGACGTACCTGCCAGTCGGCTTTAATTTTTTCAATTTGCTCTACGGTCGGATTTTCCAGCGCGGCAACTTCTGCCTGCCAGCTACCACCGAGCACAATATCTGTACCACGACCCGCCATATTGGTCGCGATAGTCACCGCAGCCGGATAACCTGCCTGAGCAACAATCGCCGCTTCGTTGGCGTGGAATTTGGCGTTCAGGACGTTGTGCTTAATACCGGCTTTGGTCAGTTCGTTTGACACCAGCTCCGATTTTTCGATGGAGATAGTACCCACCAGCACCGGCTGGCCTTTCGCAGTACGTTCTTTGATATCTTCAATGATCGCCTGAATTTTTTCCGCTTCAGTCATGTAGACCAGGTCCGGCAGATCTTTACGAATCATTGGACGGTTGGTCGGAACAACGACGGTATCCAGCTTGTAGATGGAGCTAAATTCGAAAGCTTCGGTATCAGCAGTACCGGTCATCCCCGCCAGTTTTTCATACAGACGGAAGTAGTTCTGGAAGGTGATCGAAGCCAGCGTTTGGTTTTCGTTCTGGATCTGCACACCTTCTTTCGCTTCCACAGCCTGGTGCAGACCATCGGACCAGCGACGGCCCTGCATGGTACGACCGGTGTGTTCGTCAACGATGATAACTTCACCATCTTTAACGATGTAGTCGACGTCGCGGGTAAACAGCGCATGAGCGCGCAGCGCCGCCGTTACGTGGTGCATCAGCATGATGTTGGCCGGAGAGTACAGAGACTCCCCTTCATCCATGATGCCCTCTTTCACCAGCAGTTCTTCAATCAGCACCAGACCACGTTCGGTCAGGTTCACCTGGCGAGATTTTTCGTCCACCGAGAAGTGGCCTTCGCCCTGGAAGGTTTCGGAGTCTTCTTTTTCCTGACGGATCAGGTGCGGAATAATTTTATTCACGCGTTTATACATTTCCGAGCTGTCTTCTGCCGGGCCGGAAATGATCAGCGGTGTACGCGCTTCATCGATCAGGATGGAGTCCACTTCGTCCACCAGCGCATAGTGCAGTTTACGCTGTACACGTTCTTCAGGGCTGAACGCCATATTGTCGCGCAGGTAGTCAAAGCCGTATTCGTTGTTCGTACCGTAAGTGATGTCAGCTGCGTAAGCTTCGCGCTTTGCCGGTGCTGGCATGCCCGGCAGGTTGATACCGACAGTCAGGCCAAGGAATTCAAACAGCGGACGGTTGTTTTCGGCGTCACGTTGCGCCAGGTAGTCGTTGACGGTAACTACGTGCACGCCTTTACCGGTTAGTGCGTTCAGGTAAGCAGGCAGCGTTGCGGTCAGGGTTTTACCTTCACCGGTACGCATTTCGGCGATGCAGCGTTCGTTAAGAACCATACCGCCGAGTAACTGAACGTCGAAGTGACGCATACCAAAGACGCGCTTACTTGCCTCACGTACCACGGCGAAAGCTTCCGGGATCAGATTTTCCAGCACTTCGCCTTTTTCCAGACGTGCACGAAACTCTGCGGTTTTCCCTTTCAGTTCTTCGTCGGAGAGTTTTTCCATCTCCGGTTCCATGGCATTGATGATGTTGACCACTTTGCGCATCCGGCGCAGGGTGCGATCGTTACGACTACCGAAAACTTTAGTTAACAATTTGATTAGCATAATAAAATCTCAAACGCCCCGCGTTGCGGAGTTAATAAAATGAAGTAAAGGTTTATTGTTGTTAGGTGAGGCGTTGAGGGCCAGCACGGATGCCTTGCGCCTGGCTTATCCAGACGGGCGTGCTGAATTTTGCTTGTGGGGTAAAATGCGCATAATCAATGCGATAACCCTTTTCAGACGGCGTGCCTTCCTGGGTCAGCAGCGCGCTGAGCGTATCCAGTAATGCAAGATGTTGCGCCTGAAGAGGCAAAGATTCTTCAGCAACGGGCAGTGTTTGCGGTGCCATTGCGAAAGAAAGATGACGGATTACCGTGCGAATGGCATGTTGATGCCAGTAATCAACGGAATAGTTCGAATTCGGGCGGCGTGTGTTCGCTTCCAGCAAGGCCAATTGACCAAAGTTAACTTTGGCTGAAGGCTCGTGGTTGCGGGTTGTCGCTTTTGCGGGCGCGTTTGGTTCGGCGGCGTTGCTGAGCGCAGGCAAACCTAAACTCGCCGCAACCATCCCTAATAAGAGATGCGGCCAGAAGTAGCGTTTACCAAACTGTCGCCAGCGCGTCAGTATTCCACTCACGTTATTGCCATCCCGATCGTATTCAAACGTATTTAGCGCACAAATCTTATCATTAAAGCCTGCAGTCCACAGCACGAATGAAGATAAGTTGTGCGGAAAAGTGCTTAAGAAAACAGCGTTCGCACCGTTTTTTATAGCTCTTATAAAATTTAAAAAAAAACGACTGGTTCACCTGGCCGGAGAGAGTGCCAGATTTGCCAGTCGAATTTTATACGACAGTATAAATGTCGTTATGCCAGTACAGCTGAAGGCGCTTTGAAGGCCAACGGCAGTTCTGCGTCGTCCTGGAAGGTCACATATTCCCAGGCTTCCTGTTTCGCCAGGACAGCCTGCAGCAGTTTGTTATTCAGTGCATGACCGGATTTATAAGCGGTAAATGCACCAATAATATTGTGACCACACATGAACAAGTCACCGATCGCATCGAGCATTTTGTGACGCACAAATTCGTCTTCAAAACGCAGGCCGTCTTCGTTCAGTACGCGATAATCGTCAACAACGATGGCACAATCGAAGCTGCCGCCCAGGCACAAACCACGGGACTGCAGATATTCGATATCACGCATGAAACCGAACGTACGCGCACGGCTGATCTGGCGCATAAACGCATCAGCGGAGAAGTTCATCGCATAGCGCTGGTTGCTGGAATCAATAGCCGGATGGTTAAAATCGATGGTGAAATCCAGCGAAAAACCATTGTACGGCTTAAATTCAGCCCACTTATCGCCATCTTCGACACGAACAGTCTCTTTGATGCGAACAAATTTTTTGGCGCAGTTCAACTCGTCGATACCGGCGTCAAGCAGCAGGTATACAAACGGAGCGGCGCTGCCGTCCATGATCGGGATTTCCGGCGCGTTAACTTCGATAACAATGTTATCGATGCCCAAGCCCGCGAGAGCAGCATTGAGGTGCTCTACGGTTGAAATCCGTACATCATGCTCGTTGACCAGACACGTACAGAGCATGGTATCACGCACAGATTTGGCATCGGCCGGGAAATCTACCGGTGGATTCAAGTCGGTGCGACGATAGATGACCCCGGTGTTGGCCGGCGCAGGGCGTAACGTCAGGGTGACTTTCTTGCCGGTATGTAAACCGACACCCGTCGCCTGAACGATACGTTTAAGTGTCCTTTGTTTGATCATCGTATTATCTCGCCAAATTACCTATCCAACCGAAGTGTACTATACATTCGGCGGGCCAGTTTAGCACAAAGAGCCTCGAAACCCAAATTCCAGTCAATTCTTAATCAGCTTGCTTACGCAGGAATGCTGGGATATCCAGATAATCCGGCTCTTTCGCAGTTTGCGGCGCATTGTCATTCACGACTTTAGCAACCGGCTTCTGCTCCTGGGTCAGCGGAGCCATCCCATGCTGCTGGTAGCGATCCATCACTGGCTGCTGAACCTGCTTATTGGTCACCAGAGTGATTTCAGGACGTTTGTCCATGCCGATACCTGTCGCAACAACGGTTACGCGCAGCTCGTCATTCATATCCGGGTCAAGAGAAGTACCGATAACCACAGTCGCGTTGTCGGAAGCAAATGCACGGATGGTGTTACCTACCGTTTCGAACTCATCCAGACGCAGGTCGAAGCCCGCCGTGATGTTAACCAGCACGCCGCGCGCGCCAGACAGGTCGATATCTTCCAGCAGCGGAGAAGAGATAGCCATTTCAGCAGCTTCTTCCGCACGGTCTTCACCGCTCGCCACGCCAGAACCCATCATTGCGTAGCCCATCTCAGACATTACGGTGCGTACGTCTGCAAAGTCCACGTTCATCAAACCCGGACGAGTAATCAGTTCAGCGATACCTTGCACAGCGCCTTTCAGTACATCGTTCGCTGCGCCAAACGCATCCAGCAGGGAGATACCGCGGCCCAGAACTTTCAGCAGTTTGTCGTTCGGGATAGTGATCAGAGAGTCCACATGCTTGGACAGTTCAGTGATCCCCTGCTCCGCGAATGCCATACGCTTCTTGCCTTCAAAGTTGAAAGGCTTAGTGACGACAGCAACGGTCAGGATACCCAAATCTTTTGCCACTTCAGCGACGACTGGTGCTGCACCTGTACCGGTACCACCACCCATACCCGCAGCAATAAAGACCATGTCTGCACCTTCCAGCGCCGCACGCAATGCATCGCGATCCTCATCAGCCGCATTGCGGCCAACTTCTGGATTAGCGCCAGCGCCCAGTCCTTTGGTGATACCGCTACCGATTTGAATCGTCTGTCCAACCGCTGTTTTACGCAGCGCTTGTGCATCGGTATTTACCGCGAAGAATTCAACACCTTCAATGCGCTCGCGCACCATGTGTTCAACAGCATTACCGCCGCCGCCGCCGACGCCGATGACTTTAATCACCGCGTCATTGGTAAGTTCCATTGGTTCAAACATAGTTTCTCTCCGATTTGTGCCTGTCGCCTGAGGCCGTAATCATCGTCGGCCTCATAAAAATTAAAACTCTTTTCGCAGCCAACTATTGAGTCGCTTGATCCACGAGCCAACTGATGCTGTAACACGTTTTTCTACTTCAGCTTCACCGTTAAGATGTGACTCTTTCCCATAGTGAAGCAATCCCACCGCCGTCGAATAATACGGCTCCTGAGCATAATCCGTTAAACCGGTAATGTTCAGCGGCGCGCCGATACGCACTTGCGTATGAAACACGCGCTGAGCACAGGCTGCAAGACCTTCGATCTGCGCTGCGCCACCGGTTAATACAATGCCTGCCGCCAGGTGATGTTTAACCCCTTGTTGGCGAAGCTTTTCCTGCAACTGCAATATCTCTTCGTTGACCAGGTTGAGCAGCTCGGTATAGCGCGGCTCGATCACCTCTGCCAGGGTCTGACGTTGCAGACTCCGCGGCGGACGACCACCTACGCTCGGCACTTCCACGCTCTCATCTTTTCCAACGATGGAACCCAGCGCACAACCGTGGCGAACTTTAATCGCTTCGGCGTCGCTTGGCGGCGTGCCAAAGGCGTAAGCGATATCACTGGTCACGACATTGCCAGCATAAGGAATTACCTTAGTGTGGCGCAATGCCCCACCGGTATAAACGGCGATATCCATTGTACCACCACCGATATCGACGACGCAGACACCCAGTTCACGTTCATCTTCCGTCAATACCGAATAACTTGATGCCAGTCCGGCAAATATCAGTTGGTCAACTTTCAGCCCACAACGTTCAACCGCTTTGACGATGTTTTTCGCCATATCGTTGTGACATGTGATCAGGTGCACTTTTGCCTGCATCCGCACGCCCGAAAGTCCTACCGGATTCTTGATCCCTTCCTGATAGTCAATCGCATACTCTTGCGGGATCACATGCAGCACACGATGCTCATCGCGCACACGCACCGATTTCGCGGTATGGACGACGTTTTCCACATCTTCTTGCGTCACTTCTTCTTCAGAAATAGGCACCATACCAATTTCATTCTGGCAGCTGATGTGCTTACCAGAAAGCGCCAGATATACCGAAGAGATCTGACAATCTGCCATCAATTCTGCCTGGTCAATGGCGCGTTGTACGCACTTGACCACGGATTCGAGGTCGTTCACCCCGCCTTTATCCATACCACGTGACGGGCAGCTGCCCACGCCAATGATATTGACCATACCGTCGGGCAGAACTTCCCCTACTAAAGCGGCAACCTTCGCGGTACCAATCTCCAGTCCTACTACCAGTTTTCTGTCCGTCGCCTTGATCATTGTTGTTCTGCCTGTGCCTGATTTTGTTGCTGAGTAGATTCCTCTGGCGGCAAGGGCGCCCAGCCTACTGCCGCTCCAGAGTCATAACGCAAATCAACGTAGCTAATCCGTTTGCCATCGGTTTGCGCCTGCTGCTGTAAAACCGGATAAAGTTCTACAAAGCGAGCCAAACGTTTCATCGTATCGCCCCGGCCAAGATTGAGCTTAATATCGTTATTCAGCGTCAACTGCCAGGAACGCCGCGCGGTCATCGCCGCTTCCTTCAGAGTAAATCTGTCCTTTGCCAGCATCTGCCCCATTTCGCGATAGCCCTGCAACACTTCATTGGCGCTGCCTTCCGGGCCATACAGCATTGGAAGCACCTGCTTGCTGGTGCGATCTGGCGGCACGCTGAAGGTGTTTCCTTCCGCGTCTACCATATGTTGATCATTCCACCGCGCAATCGGCACATATTCAACCAGATGAATCTTCAATTCATCAGGCCACTGCTTTCTGACGCTCACCTGCTTAATCCACGGCAGGCGTTGTTCTATTTGCGTCTGGATGATGTTGACATCTTGGGTCATAAAGGTACCCGGCTCACCCAATGCCAGGATCGACTGCCGGATATCGTCATTACGCGTGTAATGGCGTTCACCGGTCAACACCAGCTTTGAGAGCGGCAGGCGTTGCGCATCTTCCATCCAGCCCAACACGACCCAGCCGCTCACCAACACTGTCGTTAAAACGGTCAGCAGGAAAAGGATCCCCGCCAGACGCGTTCCATTATTGCGGCGAGAAGAAACCTCTTCTTCGCTATTTCGCGTGTTCAGAGCAGCCTGCGACATATTAGTCCGCCAGTTCCAGAATTCGTACTACCAACTGCGAGAAGCTCATACCTGCCTGACGTGCCGCCATCGGCACCAGGCTGTGGCTGGTCATACCCGGTGAGGTATTGGCTTCCAGCAGATAAAACTGTCCATCGCTGTCCAGCATAACGTCAATACGTCCCCATCCTTTGCAACCTAACGTCGTCCATGCTTTCAGCACTAATGCCTGCAAATTGGCCTCTTGTGACGCTTCCAGACCTGCGGGGCAGAAATACTGTGTCTCATCAGAGAGATACTTCGCCTCATAATCATAGAAGGTTCCGGACGGTTGAATACGTATTGACGGTAAAATTTCTTCACCGAGTATCGCAACCGTGAACTCCGGCCCACTTAGCCATTTTTCAATCAATACTTCTTCATCGTGCTGAAATGCCAATCTTAATGCATCTTGTAGAGCATTTTCTGCTACTACTTTTGACATTCCCACACTGGAACCTTCGCGGCTCGGCTTAACGATAACCGGCAAACCCAGAGCAGAAATTTCTGCTAACTGCTTATCGCTCAGGCCTTTTTCAAACTCTGCGCGGGTTAACGCTACCCACGGCGCGACCGGTAAACCGGCACCTTGCCACAGCAGTTTGCTGCGTAGTTTATCCATTGAAAGCGCAGATGCCATCACTCCGCTGCCGGTATAAGGCAAGCCCATCAGCTCGAGCATGCCCTGCAGCGTACCATCTTCACCGCCGCGACCGTGTAGCGCGATAAACACTTTCTGAAAACCCATCGACTTCAGTTGCGTCACGTCGACTTCTTTCGGGTCGACAGGATACGCATCAATACCGCCTTCACGCAGCCCGGCTAACACCGCTGCGCCAGAATTCAGAGAAACTTCCCGCTCAGCGGAAGTCCCGCCCAACAGGACCGCGATTTTATCAGTCATGTTGTTCTTCCTCCGGAGTTTGCGGCTTCAGTTTGATTTCAGCTAAAGAACGGGCAATTTTTCCGATATTACCAGCCCCCTGAACGAGAATCAGGTCGTTACCGGTTAATACCGGTGCCAGCATCTCGGCTACCTGCGCAGGGTCCGGCACCAGAATGGGATCAATTTTCCCACGTCCACGAATTGTGCGACACAGCGAACGGCTGTCCGCTCCCGGAATTGGCGCTTCGCCAGCCGGATACACTTCCAGCATCAACAGGGTATCAACCTGCGTCAGCACATTGGCGAAATCATCATACAGGTCGCGCGTACGGGTAAAACGGTGCGGCTGAAACAGCATTACCAGGTTTTTATCCGGCCAGCCTGCGCGCGCCGCTTTAATGGTGGCGTCAACTTCCGTCGGGTGGTGGCCGTAGTCATCGACCAGCATTGCCGTACCGCTTTTACCATTCACTGGCTCCAGCGGGAATTCACCGAGGAAATCAAAACGGCGCCCAGTCCCCTGGAAGCTCTCCAGCGCACGTAAAATAGCCTCGTCATCAATTCCCTCTTCCGTAGCAACCGCAACCGCAGCTGCGGCGTTCAGCGCGTTATGACGACCTGGCGCATTCAGGGTGACGCGCATCGGCTCTTTGTCCTGGCGCAGCAGCGTAAAGTGCCCCTGCGGGCCAATCTGCTGATAATCTTCTACACGCACGTCGGCATCTTCGCTGAAGCCGTAAGTCGTGGTCTGACGTCCCACTCGCGGTAACAATTCGCGGATCACCGGATCATCAACACACATCACCGCACGACCGTAAAACGGCAGGTTGTGCAGAAAATTAATAAAAGTCTGTTTTAAATTCTCAAAGTCGCCCTGGTAGGTATCCATGTGGTCGGCTTCGATATTGGTGACAATCGCCACCATCGGTTGCAGATGCAGGAACGATGCATCACTCTCATCTGCTTCGGCAATCAGGTACCGACCATGCCCCAAACGCGCATGAACCCCCGCCGCTTTTACCAGCCCGCCGTTAACGAAGGTTGGGTCGAGCCCCGCTTCTGCGTAGATGCTGGAAACCATCGCGGTGGTTGTCGTTTTGCCGTGCGTTCCTGCAATGGCGATGCCATGACGAAAACGCATTAACTCAGCCAGCATTTCGGCACGACGGATCACCGGAATACGCGCTTCATGAGCTGCGACAATTTCCGGGTTATCGGCAGAAATGGCGCTGGAAACAACGACCACGCTGGCATCACGTACGTTTTCCGGGCGATGGTTGAAATAAATCGTCGCTCCCAGATTCATTAACTGCTGCGTGACCGGATTTGGCGCTAAATCGGAACCACTGATCTGATAACCTTCATTGGCCAGAACTTCGGCAATACCGCCCATACCGGC
This sequence comes from Escherichia sp. SCLE84, assembly GCF_012584495.1. Lineage (NCBI taxonomy): Bacteria > Pseudomonadati > Pseudomonadota > Gammaproteobacteria > Enterobacterales > Enterobacteriaceae > Escherichia > Escherichia sp. SCLE84. The sequence continues at coordinate 2,358,179 of NZ_CP051430.1, forward strand.
ACCACCGATGCCGACAAAATGTATGTGCCGAACGCGACGCATTTCGGGCACGATGGAACGCAGTTTTGCCAATTGTTGTGTATTCATTCTTTACGCCATTAACTTCTTAAATTCATACGATGCAAAAGGCATCGCTACAATTACGCCCGGGCAGCCCGGCTCACTTCATTTGCCACTCGCTCGGTGGCATCCGGAATGGATGCAGCGCGGGCGCGTTCTGCCATGGTTAATAAGGTTTCTCGCGACCACCCGGCCAGGGTGTTGGCGACAGCATCCACGCTAAGCTGTGGCTGCTCGATAATTTTGGCTGCGCCCGCTTTTTCCAGCGGTAGCGCATTCCAGTATTGCTGGCGGTCTTTATGTTGAAACGGCACAAACAACGCCGGTAGTCCTGCCGCGGCGATTTCACTCACCGTTAAAGCACCGGAGCGGCAAACGACGACATCCGCCCACGCATACGCCGCCGCCATATCATCAATAAATTCCGTCACTTTATGCTGCGGTTGCCCCGCTTCGGCATACGCCTGTTCAACGGATTGTTGCGAACCTTTACCGCTCTGATGCCAGATAGTGACTGAATCACCCAGTTTCGCAGCAACCTGCGGCATTGTCTGGTTAAGAATGCGTGCGCCCTGGGAACCACCCACTACCAGCACACGAACCGGACCTTCACGTCCAGCCAAACGTTGCTGCGGCAACGGCAGCGCCAGTACATCGGTACGCACCGGGTTACCCACCACTTCCGCATTAGGGAAAGCGCCTGGAAACGCCTGCATCACTTTGGTGGCAATCTTCGCCAGCCATTTATTGGTTAAGCCCGCAATACCGTTTTGTTCATGAAGTACAACCGGAATGCCTAACGACCACGCGGCCAGACCACCTGGACCTGATACATAGCCGCCCATACCGAGTACCACGTCAGGTTTGTACGCTTTCATAATCGCCCGCGCCTGACGCCAGGCGTTGAAGATACGCAGCGGCGCAGCTATCAGTGCTTTTATACCTTTTCCACGCAGACCAGAGATACGAATGAAATCAATTTCGATGCCATGTTTTGGCACTAAGTCCGCTTCCATACGGTCGGCAGTCCCCAGCCAGCGAACTTGCCAACCCTGAGCCATTAGATGGTGCGCAACCGCCAGTCCCGGGAATACATGTCCACCGGTTCCGCCTGCCATCACCATTAATCGCTTTCCTTGACCACTCATCGTGAACCTCGTACAAACGCCTGCGCTTTCTCCAGACGCGTTTCATAATCAATACGCAACAGCATCATGATGGCTGTCGACATAATCAGTAAGCTCGAACCACCGTAACTGATCAGCGGCAATGTCAGACCTTTGGTCGGTAACATCCCCGCCGCCGCGCCTACGTTAACCAGCGCCTGGAAGCTAAACCAGATGCCAATAGAACAGGCGAGAAAACCGGAAAAACGGTGGTCAATTTCTAACGCTTTGCGGCCAATCGACATCGCGCGAAAAGCGACGAAGAATACCATTAAAAGTGCCAGCACCACACCGACATACCCCAGTTCTTCGCCGATAATGGCGAAAATAAAGTCAGTGTGCGCTTCCGGCAGATACTCCAGTTTTTGTACCGAGTTACCTAAACCTTGTCCCCAAAGTTCGCCGCGACCAAACGCCATCAGCGATTGCGTTAACTGATAGCCGCTGCCAAAGGGATCTTCCCACGGGTTCCAGAATGCGGTAACACGGCGGATACGGTACGGTTCGGCGAGTATCAGCAACACAACCGCTGAAATGCCCATACCGATAATGGCAATGAACTGCCACAATTTCGCTCCCGCCAGGAACAACATCGCCAGCGTAGTCACAAACAACACCACCACCGTACCAAGGTCTGGCTGTGCCAGCAGTAACACTGCCAACACCAGAATCACGCCCATCGGTTTCAGGAAGCCGCGCAGGTTATTACGTACTTCGTCGCCTTTACGCACCAGATAGTTGGCGATATAACAAAACAGCGACAGTTTTGTCAGCTCCGCAGGCTGGATACGCAGCAAACCGAGATCGATCCAACGCGATGCCCCTTTAACCGAGCTACCCACTACCAGCACGATCATCAGCAGGATGATAGATCCGAGCAGCATCGTGGCACTGTAGCGTTGCCAGAACTCCATCGGCAGACGCAGCGTAATGATCGCCAGAATGAATGCCAGGATCAGATAGACGCCATCACGCTTCGCGAAGAAGAACGGATCGTTGGTTAAGCGTTGCCCTATGGGCATTGACGCCGAGGTCACCATGATAAAGCCAATCGCCGCAAGGCCGAAGGTCAGCCACAGTAAGGTGCGATCGTACATGATCAGGCTGTCGGTATCTTTTTCCCGCGAGCCCATCACCCAGCCTTTTAGCGCCGTGGAGATCCAGACCAGGATACTGAATCCTGGCAGGCGCGGCATTTTCAGGCGAGGGAGAGATAAACGCATCAACCTAACTCCTTCGCCAGACGGGCAAACTCATTGCCTCGTTGTTCAAAGTTCTTGAACTGATCAAGGCTGGCACAGGCCGGGGAGAGCAGAACCATATCGCCCGGCTGAACACGCGGAGCCAGCAAGCGCATCGCCTGTTCCATAGTTTCGGTTTGTTCTGCCACTTCCGGGCGTAGCGCCGCCAGCTGCGCACCGTCACGACCAAAACAGTACAAACGCACGTTGTCGCCATTCAGATAGCGCGCCAGTGGACTGAAGTCCGCCGATTTACCATCGCCGCCCAGCAACAAATGCAGCGTGCCGTCTACCTGCAAGCCATTCAACGCCGCTTCCGTACTGCCGACGTTAGTGGCTTTCGAATCGTTAATCCAGCGTACGCCATTGTGCTCCAGCACCACTTCAAAGCGATGCGGCAGACCGGTGAAGGTGGTTAACGCTTTCAGGCTGCTGGCGCGCGGCAAACCAGCTGCGTCTGCCAGTGCCAGTGCTGCCAGCGCATTGGTGTAGTTATGCTGCCCGGAAAGTTTCATCTCTTTCACGTTCAGCACTTTCTCGCCTTTCACTCGCAGCCAGGTTTCTCCCTGCTGATGATTCAGGTGATAGTCACCCATGTTGACGCCAAAGCTGACGCAGCGTTCATCAGCACCGCGAATCGGCATTGTTAAGGCATCATCAGCATTGACGACACAAACTTTCGCATTTTCGTAAATACGCAATTTTGCCGCACGGTATTGCTGCAAACCAAACGGATAGCGGTCCATATGATCTTCAGTCACGTTCAGAATGGTCGCCGCCACCGCCTGTAAGCTGGAAGTGGTTTCCAGCTGGAAGCTCGACAGTTCCAGCACGTACAGTTCGCACTCAGCATCAAGCAGCATCAACGCTGGCAGGCCAATATTGCCACCCACACCAACGTTAACCCCCGCCGCTTTCGCCATTTCACCCACTAGCGTGGTGACCGTGCTTTTGCCGTTAGAACCGGTAATCGCCACAATCGGTGCTTGTGCTTCGCGGCAGAACAGCTCGATATCGCCAACGATTTCGATTCCGGCATCAGCGGCAGCGCTTAAGGATGGATGCGCCAGTGCAATACCGGGACTGGCGACAATCAGATCTGCCGCCATCAGCCATTCATCATTCAGACTGCCCGTGTGGCGTTCTACGGCTTCGGGTAATTTATCCAGGCCAGGCGGTGTCATACGCGTATCCATAACGCGCGGCGTCACACCGCGAGCGAGGAAAAAGTCCACGCAGGAAAGCCCAGTGAGGCCCAGGCCGATAATGACGACATTTTTACCCTGATAATCAGCCATGATTAACGTACCTTCAGCGTTGCCAGACCAATCAGAACCAGCATCAGCGAAATAATCCAGAAACGCACAATGACGCGCGGTTCCGGCCAGCCTTTCAGTTCATAGTGGTGATGAATCGGTGCCATGCGGAAAATACGTTGTCCGCGCAGTTTAAAGGAGCCGACCTGCAGGATGACAGAAAGCGTTTCTACCACGAACACGCCCCCCATAATCACCAGCAGGAATTCCTGACGTAGCAGTACGGCGATAATGCCTAACGCACCACCTAACGCCAGCGAACCTACATCGCCCATAAAGACCTGCGCCGGATAGGTGTTAAACCACAGGAAGCCCAGTCCTGCCCCGACTATCGCCGTGCAGACAATGACCAGTTCCCCGGCGTGTCGCAGATACGGTATGTGTAAATAGCTGGCAAAGTTCATGTTGCCGGTCGCCCACGCCACCAGCGCAAAACCACCGGCGACAAATACGGTCGGCATAATTGCCAGGCCGTCGAGACCATCGGTCAGGTTTACCGCGTTGCCAGTACCCACAATGACGAAGTAAGCCAGCAGAATGTAGAACAGCCCCAGCTGCGGCATCACATCTTTAAAGAATGGGACCACCAGCTGCGTTGCGGGCGTGTCTTTGCCGGCAAGGTACAGGGCGAAGGCGATACCCAGCGCAATGACCGACATCCAGAAATACTTCCAACGAGCGATCAACCCTTTGGTGTCTTTACGCACCACTTTGCGATAATCATCAACAAAGCCAATAACACCGTAACCTACCAGCACCACCAACACGCACCAGACGTACGGATTGGACGGGTAAGCCCACAGCAGTACGGAGATCACAATCGCCGTCAGGATCATAATCCCGCCCATGGTCGGCGTACCGCGCTTGCTGAAGTGTGATTCAGGACCGTCGTTACGCACCACCTGACCAAAGGAAAGTTTTTGCAAATGAGCAATCATACGCGGGCCCATCCACAATGAGATGAACAGCGCGGTCAGCAGGCTGACGATGGCGCGAAACGTCAGATAGGAAAAGACGTTAAAGCCGGAATAATATTTGACCAAATGTTCGGCCAGCCAAACTAACATGTCCCATTCTCCTGTAAAGCGCGTACTACCTCTTCCATGGCGGCACTACGTGAACCCTTAACTAAAATCGTAATTACCTGTTGCTCAGCAATCAGTGATTTAAGACGCGTAATTAACGCAGTTTTATCAGCAAAATGTTCGCCAACGCCGCTGGCGGTGCTGATAGCATGGCTTTGTTTACCCACGCTTAACACGCGGTCAATACCAGCAGCTTTTGCCGCCTCGCCCACCTGTACATGGCAGGCTTCGCTTTCAGCGCCCAGTTCCGCCATATCGCCCACCACCAGCACGCGGTAGCCCGGCATTTCAGCCAGTACCTGAACAGCGGCGGTCATTGAACCGACATTGGCGTTGTAGGAGTCGTCGAGCAGCAACTGGTTTTCTGCCAGTTGGATGGGGAACAGACGGCCTGGAACAGCTTTCAGATTTGCCAGCCCCGCTTTGATAGCATCAAGCGTTGCGCCCACGGACATGGAGAGCGCAGCGGCTGCCAGCGCATTCGCAATATTGTGACGCCCCGGCAACGGCAGCAGAACATCGACGCTACCGGTTGGGGTTTGTAGGGTAAATTCCGTACCGTGCGAGGTCACATGGATATTGGTGGCGGTGAAATCGCTGTTGGCGGCATTGGGTGAGAAACGCCACACTTTGCGTGAGCCAATTACGCTCTGCCAGTTCAGCCAGTCGTTGTTGTCGGCGTTCATAATGGCGATACCGTTTTCCGGCAGGCCGCTAAAGATTTCACCTTTCGCTTTCGCGACACCCGCAAGCGAGCCAAAACCTTCCAGATGCGCCGCTGCCAGGTTGTTGACCAGCGCAGCTTCCGGGCGAGTCAGACTCACAGTCCAGGCTATTTCGCCCTGATGGTTCGCGCCAAGTTCAATAACTGCGTAATCGTATTCCGGCGTTAAGCGCAACAGCGTCATCGGTACACCGATGTCGTTGTTGAGATTGCCTGCCGTATAAAGCGTGTTGCCGCACTGGCTTAAAATCGCCGCCGTCATCTCTTTAACGGAGGTTTTGCCGGAGGACCCCGTCAGAGCAACCACGCGCGCCGGAACTTGCTGGCGAACCCATGCAGCCAGTTCACCAAACGCCAGACGCGTATCCTTGACGATTAACTGCGGCAGGTCGATGTCCAGCGGACGGCTAACCAGTAGTGCGCCTGCGCCGCCAGCTTTCGCCTGGTCGGCAAAATCGTGGGCATCAAAACGTTCGCCTTTCAGGGCAACAAACAGGCAGCCCGGCGTCAGTTTTCGGGTATCAGTGGTTACAGCATCAAGGGTGATATCTGCACCTTGCAGTTCACCGTTGAGAATATCGGTAAGTTGGCTAAGGGTTACGCTAATCATGCAATCACCCCCAGCAGACGCGCCACCGTGACGCGATCGGAGTAGTCCAGACGCTGATTGCCAACAATCTGGTAATCCTCATGGCCTTTGCCCGCGACCAGTACCACATCATTCTCTTTAGCCTGCATAACGGCGCAAGTCACCGCTTCAGCACGGCCTTCCATCACTTTGGCATGTCCGGCATCTAACATTCCCGCCAGAATATCGTTGATGATGGCACGCGGTTCTTCGGTACGCGGGTTATCGTCCGTCACCACCGCCACGTCAGCAAACTCTTCGGCAATTGCGCCCATCAGTGGACGCTTACCTTTATCGCGATCGCCACCACAGCCAAAGACGCACCACAGCTTGCCCGCACAGTGCAGGCGCGCCGCCTGTAAGGCTTTTTCCAGTGCATCCGGCGTATGCGCGTAATCCACCACCACCGTCGGTTTGCCTGGCGCAGTGAACACTTCCATACGTCCGCAAACCGGTTGCAGACGCGCGGCGGTTTTTAACAGATCAGCCAGCGGGTAGCCAAGTGCCAGCAGTGTCGCCAGCGCGAGCAGCAGGTTGCTGACGTTAAAAGCGCCCATCAGATGGCTTTCAATTTCGCCATCGCCCCAACTTGAACTAAAGCGAATGGTCGCGCCGCTGTCGTGATAGTTCACTTCGGTCGCTTTCAACCAGCGTCCGTGACAGTTCGGATTGATATGATCTTCCATTGATACCGCAACCGCGTCCGGCAGTTTTGCCAGCCAGCGGCGGCCCACTTCATCGTCGGCGTTAACAATCGCCTGACCACAATGATGTTCAGAATAAAGCAGCCATTTCGCGGCTTCGTAGTGTTCCATATCACCATGATAATCAAGGTGATCGCGGCTTAAGTTGGTAAAGACCGACGCCGCAAATTTCAATGCCGCCACACGGTGCTGTACCAGCCCGTGGGAGGAAACTTCCATTGCGCAAAACGTCGCGCCCTGATCCACCAGCCCCGCCAGCTCATGCTGAACATCGACTGCCGAACCGGTGGTATTTTCTGTCGGGATCACTTTCCCCAGCAGACCGTTACCAACGGTGCCCATTACCGCGCTGGTTTCGCCAAGCAGTTGGCTCCACTGCGCCAGCAGCTGGGTAGTCGTGGTTTTGCCGTTGGTGCCCGTTACGCCTACGAGACGTAAATTGTCAGAGGGTTCATGGTAAAAGCGGCCCGCCAGTGCAGATAAACGCTCGTTGAGCTGGCTGAGATAGATGACCGGTACGCCGTGCATTTCACGGATTTCACCGTCGGTCGCCTCACCTTTCGCCTCTGCAATAATGGCAGCCACACCTTGCGCTATCGCCTGCGGGATATATCGACGCCCGTCCGCCTGATGACCTACTACAGCTACAAAGAGATCGCCCGCCGCAGCCACACGGCTGTCGAGTGTCATCTCTCGCAGTGCTCGCGAAGGTGCGTCTGGCACCCACGGAGCAAGAAGGTCGCGCAAATTACGATCTGCCACCTGTCCCCTCGCCTTGATTAATCACAAATTCATTTTTATCGCCCGTTGTCAGCGCATCCGGCTCGATGTTCATGGTACGCAATACGCCGCCCATGATGGCACCAAAGACCGGCGCTGAAACGGCGCCGCCGTAGTATTTACCCGCCTGCGGATCGTTGATAACAACAACCAGCGCGAAGCGCGGCTGACTCGCAGGCGCAACGCCTGCGGTATAAGCAATATATTTATTGATGTAGCGACCGTCCGGCCCGACCTTTTTCGCGGTACCGGTTTTAATGGCGATACGATAGCCTTTAATCGCCGCCTTCACGCCGCCGCCGCCTGGTAGCGCCACGCTTTCCATCATATGCACCACAGTGCGGACAATGGATTCCGGGAAGACACGTTCACCGGGAACCGGGGGGTCAACTTTGGTAATCGACAGTGGGCGATAAATGCCGTAGCTGCCGATAGTTGCGTAGACTCGCGCTAACTGTAACGGTGTTACCATTAGCCCGTAGCCGAAAGAGAAGGTGGCCCTCTCTATGTCAGACCACCGTTGTTTTTGAGGATATAAGCCACTGCGTTCTCCGACCAACCCCAAATTGGTCGCTTTTCCCAGTCCAAAACGTGAGTAAGTATCTACTAACGCTGAGGACGGCATCGCTAACGCCAGCTTGGAAACACCGACGTTACTCGACTTCTGTAATACCCCGGTCAGGGTTAATTCGCTGTAGCGTGCCACGTCTTTGATTTCGTGGCCGTTAATTCGATAAGGAATGGTATTGAGTACCGAGTTTTCCCGCACCACGCCACGTTGCAACGCGGTCATTACCACCATCGGTTTAACCGTTGAGCCCGGTTCAAACACGTCGGTGATGGTACGGTTACGCATCGCCTCTTTCGGCGTGCCGCTCAGATTGTTAGGGTTGTATGACGGGCTGTTAGCCATCGCCAGCACTTCACCGGTGTTGACATCCACCAGCACGGCGCTACCAGATTCAGCCTTGTTAAAGGCCACCGCGTTGTTCAGTTCGCGATAAACCAGCGCCTGCAGGCGTTCATCAATACTCAGCGCCAGGTTGTGCGCTGCCTGGCTGTCAGTAGAAGAAATATCTTCAATTACGCGACCATAGCGGTCTTTACGCACAATGCGCTCACCCGGCTGCCCGGTAAGCCATTTATCGAAACTCTTCTCAACGCCCTCAATCCCTTGACTATCGACGTTAGTAAAGCCGATGAGGTGAGCAGTCACTTCGCCGGACGGATAGTAACGGCGAGACTCTTCACGCAGATGAATCCCCGGCAGTTTCAGTTTTTTGATGTAGTCCGCCATGTCAGGGTTCACCTGACGCGCCAGATAAATAAAGCGCCCTTTCGGGTTGGCGTTAATGCGGGCTGAAAGCTGATCCAGCGGAATATTGAGCGCGTTAGCCAGCGCCTTCCAGCGGTCACCGACGCTGATACCGCCAGCGTCATGCACTTCTTTCGGGTCAGCCCAAATCGCTTTTACCGGCACGCTCACCGCTAACGGGCGACCAGAACGGTCAGTAATCATGCCGCGGGAGGTGGAAACTTGCTGAACGCGAAGAGAACGCATGTCGCCCTCTTTCACCAGCATATCCGGGGAGATAACTTGTAACCACGCTACGCGTCCGAGCAGAAAAGCCAGCGCCAGGAGAATACAGCCGCATAACAACGCAAAACGCCAACTGATAAAGTTGGCATGTTCTTCCTGACGTTTTGGTTTCTGCGTTTTCGCCGCTGCTTTCATGCGTCGCGTTTATCCTTATTTTTGCACTACGATATTTTCTTGTGACGGATCAACATGCTGCATTTGCAGCTTTTCCGTGGCGATCCTTTCCACCCGGCTATGGTCGCCGAGCGCATTCTCTTCAAGGATCAGGTTGCGCCATTCAATGTCTAAAGCATCTCGCTCCAGCACCAGTTGTTCGCGCTGAGCGGTCAGTAAACGGGTATGGTGCGCCGTGGTTACCACAGTCACCGCCGTCAAAATAATGCAAATGAACAGGCAGAGTGGCAGCTTCCCAAATCGCAAAAGATCGTCACCGATAACACCAGGCAATGCATGGCGCTCGTGGCTTCCCATCGATCCTTTAACTTTGCTTAGAGCTTCTGTCACTCTGCTGATCATGCATTCGTCCTCTCTGCAATACGCAGAACTGAACTACGGGCACGAGGGTTCTCAGCCACCTCTTCTTCGCCCGGCATTAACTTGCCTAGTGCTCGCAGCTGACGGCCACCCAGTTTTTTGAGCTGCTCTTCAGTCATCGGTAACCCTGCCGGAACTTGCGGACCGCGGCTGTTTTCACGCATAAAACGTTTCACAATACGGTCTTCCAGCGAGTGGAAGCTGATGATCGAAAGCCGCCCACCCGGGGCCAGCACGTTGAGCGAGCTTTTTAGCGCCTGCTCTATCTCCTCCAGTTCACTGTTTACCCAAATGCGCACCGCCTGGAAGGTACGGGTCGCGGGATGTTTAAACTTATCTTTCACCGGCGTTGCAGCAGCCACGACTTCCGCCAGTTCTTTGGTGCGGGTCATCGGCTGTTCGCGGTTACGCTCGACAATGGCGCGGGCAATGCGTTTGGCAAAACGCTCTTCACCATAGGTTTTCAATACCCAGGCGATATCGGCTTCTTCTGCGGTTTGTAGCCATTCAGCGGCTGACTGCCCACGGGTTGGGTCCATACGCATGTCCAGCGGACCATCGCGCATAAAGGAAAAGCCGCGCTCAGCATCATCAAGTTGCGGTGAAGAGACGCCAAGATCGAGGAGAATGCCGTCGATCTTGCCGATAAGATCGCGCTCGGCAACGTATTCGCCCAGCGCGGAGAAAGGTCCGTGGATGATGGAGAAGCGCGGATCATCAATAGTCTTCGCAACGGCGATAGCCTGCGGGTCGCGATCGATCGCCAGCAAACGCCCCTCTTCGCCAAGCTGCGAGAGGATCAGACGTGAGTGACCACCGCGACCAAAAGTCCCATCAATGTAGATGCCATCAGGACGGATATTGAGGCCATTAACGGCTTCATCCAGCAGCACCGTAGTATGTTTATAGTTTTCCATCATTTTATAGAGACAAGTCCTGCAGTCGCTCCGATAAGTCTCCGGTAGCCAACTGCTCTGCGTCGATATCTTCCTTGACCTGTTGATGCCAGGTTGTTTCATCCCACAGCTCAAACTTGTTGAACTGTCCAACCAGCATCACTTCTTTTGTCAGCCCGGCATGTTGCCGCAGTACTGGCGCGATTAACAATCGACCTGCGCCATCCATCTGACATTCGCTGGCATGACCTAACAGTAGGCGCTGCACACGGCGCTCAACCGGGTTCATGCTCGACAGACGCGATAATTTTTGCTCGATAATTTCCCATTCAGGCAGGGGGTAAAGCAGCAGGCACGGGTGATGAATGTCAATGGTGCAAACCATTTGACCGGCAGCGTTCTCAAGCAGCTGTTCCCGGTAACGGGTAGGCACTGATAAGCGCCCTTTGCTGTCGAGATTGACTAACGTTGCTCCCCGGAACATGCCAGCCTCACCCCTTATTCCCACTTTGCCCCACAATTTCCCACTGAAAGGAGTTTACGGAGCGGAGGAAAAGCTTGTCAAGCCAGTCACAAGGCATACCGAGGTAAAAAACCCGATGTTTACGGCTAATATCAGCGTTGTTTATTTTACGTCCAACGTGCGCAGCAAATTAACGTTATGAATAGCTGTAAGAAAAAATCCCTCATCGTCATCACCGTTTTAAAATGACTCACTATTTTCCACAGCAAATATAAAGTGTCAGTTTGCGACGCGAGCGGCATTTTAGGACATATCTTCCCCGGTTAACAGTCCCTGTTGCGTCTGTGTGGCGCTTGATGCCAGCGGGTTTGCGCAAAAGCAAAGAAAAGTGCTTGTTAAATCGGCAATTCATCTCTGCATGTAACAAAATAATGCAAAAACGCGCTGTCGATATCACTTAATTATTGTGAATTTCAGCTGGTGAGTTAATTAACGGGCGGGTTTAAAAGAACTTATCAATAATAGTCAGGAATAGTCTTATTTACTTTAAGGATATTGATGTCCATTCCCGTACTCTACGCGCCAGAGGGAAATTCACCTGGCGCGTATTTTTGTTCGCGGCTTAGCTACGGCTGAGCACACCGCGGCGATAGAGATTACGTTTAATGCGCGTTAAACCAGGTTTTGGCTTACGCGGTTCGTCCAGGCTTGCCAGGACAATCTCCAGCACACGCTCTGCGACATCGCGGTGACGTTGAGCCACTGCCAGCACCGGGCACTGTAAGAAGTCGAGCAGTTCGTTATCGCCAAAGGTGGCAATTGCCAGGTCAGAAGGCAGTTTACCATCGCGACGTAGCGTGACATCCATCACCCCTTGCAACAACGCAAACGACGTTGTGAACAGCGCCTGCGGCATCGGATGCGTTTCCAGCCATTTTTCGAATAACTGGGCAGCCGCCTCCCGCTCATAGCTGTTGGCATACAGGAAATGCACTTCGCGCGGATCATCTTTCCAGGCAGTACGGAAACCTTGTTCACGCAGGAAGCTGACAGAAAGCTCCGGCAGCGCGCCAAGATAAAGCACCGTCTCGGCGGGAAACTTACGTAACTCTTCCGCCAGCATTTCGGCATCATCCTGATCGGCACCAACCACGCTGGTGAAATGTTCACGATCGAGGGCGCGGTCCAGCGCGACAATCGGGAACGGGTCGTTAGCCCAGCGTTGATAAAAAGGATGCTCAGGTGGCAACGACGTCGAAACAATAATGGCATCAACCTGACGCTGTAAAAGGTGCTCAATGCAGCGCATTTCGTTGTCTGGCTGATCTTCTGAGCAGGCAATCAGCAGTTGATAACCCCGTTGCCGCGCCTGGCGCTCAAGATAGTTAGCGATGCGGGTATAGCTGGTGTTCTCCAGATCGGGGATCACAAGACCAATAGAACGTGTGCGTCCAGCACGAAGCCCAGCTGCCACGGCGTTCGGGTGGTAATTGTGCTCACGCACCACAGCCATGACTTTTTCAACGGTTTTGTCGCTCACACGGTATTGCTTCGCTTTGCCGTTAATAACATAGCTTGCAGTGGTCCGCGACACTCCCGCCAGCCGAGCGATTTCATCCAGTTTCACAATTGCCCCTTGCGTAAAATGTAAAAACCATAGCCATTGTACTGGTATGGGTTAAATTCATTAACATCTAAGCGCAGAAAATTAACTGCGGCAACTGCTTTTATTCCAGGTTCCCACTGATTTCGCAAAAAAAGCCCAACGTGACATGTTGGGCTGCAAATTGCGCACTGAGATCATTCTCAACGCATTATTTTATCGCCGCGCGAAAGTCCGACCACACCAGAGCGAGCAACTTCCACAATTTTCGCCACATCGCGAATCGATGCTAAAAATGCATCAAGCTTATCGCTGGTGCCTGCTAATTGAACGGTATAAAGCGAGGGGGTGACATCGATAATTTGCCCACGGAATATTTCCGTATTACGTTTCACTTCGTCACGCCCGTAACCGCTGGCCTGAATTTTCACCAGCATGATTTCCCGCTCAACATGCGCGCCCTGCCCCAACTCACTCACGCGCAAGACATCGACCAGCTTGTGTAATTGCTTTTCGATCTGCTCAAGCACTTTTTCATCGCCCACGGTCTGGATGGTCATACGCGATAATGTCGGATCGTCGGTTGGCGCAACGGTCAGGCTTTCAATGTTGTAGCCACGCTGGGAAAAAAGGCCAATCACGCGGGATAACGCGCCTGATTCATTTTCGAGTAAGACTGATAATATCCGGCGCATAATCAGGTTCTCTCCGTTTTGCTTAACCACATTTCATCCATTCCGCCCCCGCGAATCTGCATCGGGTAGACGTGCTCACTGCCATCGACGGTAACATCAACAAACACCAGGCGATTATTGCACACCTGTTCCAGCGCCTCGCTAAGTTTGCTTTCCAGCTCATGCGGATGAGAGATCTGGATCCCGACGTGACCATAGGCTTCCGCCAGACGGACGAAATCGGGTAGTGATTGCATATAAGATTGTGAATGACGGCCGGAATAGATCATGTCCTGCCACTGTTTCACCATCCCCAGATAGCGGTTATTGAGATTCACCACCAGTACCGGCAACTCGTATTGCAACGCGGTAGACAGTTCCTGGATGTTCATCTGAATACTGCCGTCGCCAGTGACGCAAACCACGGTTTCTTCTGGCAACGCCATTTTGACGCCCAGTGCCGCAGGTAAACCAAAACCCATCGTGCCGAGGCCACCGGAATTGATCCAGCGACGCGGTTTGTCGAATGGATAATAAAGTGCAGCAAACATCTGGTGCTGCCCGACATCGGACGTCACGTAAGCGTCTCCCTTCGTCAACCGCCAAAGAGTCTCGATCACCGCCTGCGGTTTAATCTTTTCACTGTGAGTGTCATATTTCAGGCACTGACGAGCGCGCCACTGTTCAATTTGCTGCCACCAGTCGCGGATCTCATCCAGTGGTTGATGGGCGGATTCTTGCGACAAGAGTTCAAGCATTTGTTCGAGGACCTGGCGAGCATCCCCCACAATCGGGATATCCGCAGTCACGGTTTTAGAAATGGAAGTAGGATCAATATCGATATGCAGAACAGTGGCATTTGGGCAGTACTTTGCCAGATTGTTCGTCGTTCGGTCATCAAATCGTACCCCGACGGCGAAAATCACATCCGCGTTATGCATCGTCATATTGGCTTCGTAGGTACCGTGCATTCCCAGCATGCCCAGCGCCTGACGATGCGTTGCCGGAAACGCCCCCAGCCCCATCAATGAGGAAACAACGGGCAGATTCAACGCCTCCACCGTTTCTTTCAACTGCTGATGGCAGCCCGCCATGATTGCCCCACCGCCTACGTAGACAACCGGTTTTTTTGCCGCTACCAGCGTTTGCAGAGCGCGCTTAATTTGCCCTTTATGTCCGGTAGTAGTGGGATTGTAAGAACGCATACTGACCGACTCAGGCCAGACATAGGGTAATTTGTTCGCCGGATTAAGAATATCTTTCGGTAAATCAACGACCACTGGTCCTGGGCGACCACTTGCCGCCAGCCAGAAAGCCTTTTTCAGCACCTGCGGAATGTCTTCCGTTTGCTTAACCAGAAAACTGTGTTTAACCACCGGTCGCGAAATCCCCACCATGTCGCACTCCTGAAAGGCATCGTAACCTATCAACGAGGTCGCTACCTGCCCGGAAAGGACAACTAATGGAATGGAATCCATATAAGCGGTGGCGATGCCGGTAATCGCATTGGTCGCCCCTGGACCCGACGTTACCAGCACGACGCCGACTTCCCCGGTCGCGCGCGCCAGACCATCGGCCATATGCACTGCCGCCTGCTCATGACGAACTAAAACATGATCGATACCACCCACGGTATGCAATGCATCGTAAATATCAAGGACTGCGCCTCCGGGATAACCGAATACTTGTTTAACGCCCTGATCGATAAGCGATCGGACGACCATCTCGGCTCCAGACAACATCTCCATGGCCTGCCTCACTGTTTGACGGAAAAAATGTGTAAAACACATTAACCGTCCGATCTTGCTTAAGCAATTGGCAGCCAGAGACATAAACGCAGGGTAATAAGAATAAACAGGAGGAAAGGTGAAAAGAAACGATAAAATCCTCCATTACGAAGGATTAAATTGATAATAAATCGGCTGAATCCCACAACTTACAGCAATTTCTCTATTTTTTTAATTAATCCTAAAACAGAGAGCCCACACATTCAGAATAAAATTCTACATTCAATAAAAAATACAGAATAAACCAGACATTCATGCCTGACCTATTCTGCATTCAGTTAGCGTTTGCAAATTGAGACTAATTGCTCTTCCATCCACTGATGGCCTTTATCGCGCCCGGCAGCTTCATGCCAGGAGAGATAACAGGTTCTGCTATTTTGTTTTAACGGCAGCGGTAATACCTGTAATTCTAAGGATTCAGCGAACTCTTCAGCCAGCCAACGCGGCGCAATAGCGACCAAATGCGTTTGCGACACCACGCTAAGTACGCTCATCATTGCCATGCCCTGATACGCGATACTGGCTTGCTTATCTACCGTGTCATACCAAGGTTGACTAAATGACGCGAAACGATCGAGCGAAACCGCCGCATGTTGTTCGTTATAAACATCATGTTTCAGTAACGGGCCCTTAATTGTTGGATGATTTTTGCTGGCTACCAGCACCATTTCATCTTTAAATAATGGCACGCTGGTAAATTCAGGACGATGGAAGTCTTCATAACTAATCACAAACTCCGTTTCCTGATAACGCAGCTGATGTTCAGTGTTCTGATTTAATGAAGACTTGAACATAACATGTATATTTGGCGCAATCTGCTCAATGTGATTATAAATCTGCGAGGTCAGAATGCTGTCTAACGGGCTGCAAACACAAAGATGAAATACACGTTCACTGCTCGCGGGTTCAAAACCTGAACCAGGCAATTCATTTTGTACTAGTTGCAATGCCTGACGAACTGAGCCAAAAAGTTGAAATGCGCGAGCAGTCGGTTGAATACCACGGCCATAACGAACAAAAAGCTCGTCATTAAACATCACCTTCAGGCGTGCAACAGCGTTACTGACCGCAGGTTGCGACATACCCAGAACATGAGCGGCACGGGTAATGTTTTGCTCCTGCATCACGGCATCGAAAACGGTTAATAAGTTGAGATCGACCATGCGTAGCTGTGGCTTGCTTAACTCCGCCGTCTCTGAATGATCTGTTTGTACCTCTGGCATACTTAACTCCACTGTCACACTTAACTCCCTTTCCCTTATTGGAATGCAGAGAAATAATCCTGAAGAATATGATTTATCATGCATATAAAATAAGAAAAAGCAAAATGAGTAAAATTCGGAAAACATAAAGATACGGGTTCTGATAAAAACAGAATCCATTGCCGTGGAATGAGTCATTTACCACAGCATAATAATCCATAATGTTTTTGTTGCGAAAACAATCTAATCATAACTACCGCGAATACTCAATCATCTACAAAATGGATTAAATGTGCTTATTTAATAATTAATTTATATATTTAATGCATTAATTCTTAACATTAATTGATCAATAATATTCACCAAATCAATATCAAAAAAAATCGCAAAACATATAATTCAATACAAATCATCAGGATAGGTTTTGCAACGCGTGCATTTTGTCCCCTTTTTCCTCGTTGATTAGATGCAAAAATTTATGCTGAAATATGTCAACCGATGAAAAGCGTCGGTAGTTAAGCAGAAATTAATATCGCTTACTTTAACCACCGCAGCACAATTAGCTAATTTTACGGGTGCAGAACTCACGCTGGCGGGACGTTTTTATTGCGTCAGGGTTGACATCCGTTTTTGTATCCAGTAACTCTAAAAGCATATCGCATTCATCTGGAGCTGATTTAATGACTCACATCGTTCGCTTTATCGGTCTACTACTACTAAACGCATCTTCTTTGCGCGGTAGACGAGTGAGCGGCATCCAGCATTAAGCCAGCACGCAGTCAAACAAAAAACCCGCGCCATTGCGCGGGTTTTTTTATGCCCGAAGCGAGGCGCTCTAAAAGAGACAAGGACCCAAACCATGAGCCAGCAAGTCATTATTTTCGATACCACATTGCGCGACGGTGAACAGGCGTTACAGGCAAGCTTGAGTGTGAAAGAAAAACTGCAAATTGCGCTGGCCCTTGAGCGTATGGGTGTTGACGTGATGGAAGTCGGTTTCCCCGTCTCTTCGCCGGGCGATTTTGAATCGGTGCAAACCATCGCCCGCCAGGTTAAAAACAGCCGCGTATGTGCGTTAGCTCGCTGCGTGGAAAAAGATATCGACGTGGCGGCCGAATCCCTGAAAGTCGCCGAAGCCTTCCGTATTCATACCTTTATTGCTACCTCCCCAATGCACATCGCCACCAAGCTGCGCAGCACCCTGGACGAGGTGATCGAACGCGCTATCTATATGGTGAAACGCGCCCGTAATTACACCGATGATGTTGAATTTTCTTGCGAAGATGCCGGGCGTACACCCATTGCCGATCTGGCGCGAGTGGTCGAAGCGGCGATTAATGCCGGTGCCACCACCATCAACATTCCGGACACCGTGGGCTACACCATGCCGTTTGAGTTCGCCGGAATCATCAGCGGCCTGTATGAACGCGTACCTAACATCGACAAAGCCATTATTTCCGTACATACCCACGACGATTTAGGCCTGGCGGTCGGCAACTCACTGGCGGCGGTACATGCCGGTGCACGCCAGGTGGAAGGTGCAATGAACGGGATCGGCGAGCGTGCCGGTAACTGTTCGCTGGAAGAAGTCATCATGGCGATTAAAGTTCGTAAGGATATTCTCAACGTCCACACCGCCATTAATCACCAGGAAATATGGCGCACCAGCCAGTTAGTTAGCCAGATTTGTAATATGCCGATCCCGGCAAACAAAGCCATTGTTGGCAGCGGCGCATTCGCACACTCCTCCGGTATCCACCAGGATGGCGTGCTGAAAAACCGCGAAAACTACGAAATCATGACACCAGAATCTATTGGTCTGAACCAAATCCAGCTGAATCTGACCTCTCGTTCGGGGCGTGCGGCGGTGAAACATCGCATGGACGAGATGGGGTATAAAGAAAGTGAATATAATTTAGACAATTTGTACGACGCCTTCCTGAAGCTGGCGGACAAAAAAGGTCAGGTGTTTGATTACGATCTGGAGGCGCTGGCCTTCATCGGTAAGCAGCAAGAAGAGCCGGAGCATTTCCGTCTGGATTACTTCAGCGTGCAGTCTGGCTCTAACGATATCGCCACCGCCGCCGTCAAACTGGCCTGTGGCGAAGAAGTCAAAGCAGAAGCCGCCAACGGTAACGGTCCGGTCGATGCCGTCTATCAGGCAATTAACCGCATCACTGACTATAACGTCGAACTGGTGAAATACAGCCTGACCGCCAAAGGTCACGGTAAAGATGCGCTGGGTCAGGTGGATATTGTCGCCAACTACAACGGTCGCCGCTTCCACGGCGTCGGCCTGGCCACCGATATTGTCGAGTCCTCCGCCAAAGCCATGGTGCACGTACTGAACAATATCTGGCGTGCCGCAGAAGTCGAAAAAGAGTTGCAACGCAAAGCTCAACACAACGAAAACAACAAGGAAACCGTGTGATGTCGAAGAATTACCATATTGCCGTATTGCCGGGGGACGGTATTGGTCCGGAAGTGATGACCCAGGCGCTGAAAGTGCTGGATGCCGTGCGCAACCGCTTTGCGATGCGCATCACCACCAGCCATTACGATGTAGGCGGCGCAGCCATTGATAACCACGGGCAACCACTGCCGCCTGCGACGGTTGAAGGTTGTGAGCAAGCCGATGCCGTGCTGTTTGGCTCGGTAGGCGGTCCGAAATGGGAACATTTACCACCAGACCAGCAACCAGAACGCGGCGCGCTGTTGCCTTTGCGTAAGCACTTCAAATTATTCAGCAACCTGCGCCCGGCAAAACTGTATCAGGGGCTGGAAGCATTCTGTCCGCTGCGTGCAGACATTGCCGCTAACGGCTTCGACATCCTGTGCGTGCGCGAACTGACCGGCGGCATCTATTTCGGTCAGCCAAAAGGCCGCGAAGGTAGCGGACAATATGAAAAAGCGTTTGATACCGAGGTGTATCACCGTTTTGAGATCGAGCGTATTGCCCGCATCGCGTTTGAATCTGCTCGTAAACGTCGCCACAAAGTCACCTCAATCGACAAAGCTAACGTGCTGCAATCCTCTATTTTATGGCGTGAAATCGTCAACGAGATCGCCACGGAATACCCGGATGTCGAACTGGCGCATATGTACATCGACAACGCCACCATGCAGCTGATTAAAGATCCATCACAGTTTGACGTTCTGCTGTGCTCCAACCTGTTTGGCGACATTCTGTCTGACGAGTGCGCAATGATCACTGGCTCGATGGGGATGTTGCCTTCCGCCAGCCTGAACGAGCAAGGTTTTGGTCTGTATGAACCGGCAGGCGGCTCAGCACCAGATATCGCAGGCAAAAACATCGCCAACCCGATTGCGCAAATTCTGTCGCTGGCACTGCTGCTGCGCTACAGCCTGGATGCCGATGATGCGGCTTGCGCCATTGAACGCGCCATTAACCGCGCATTAGAAGAAGGCATTCGCACCGGGGATTTAGCCCGTGGCGCTGCCGCCGTTAGTACCGATGAAATGGGCGATATCATTGCCCGCTATGTGGCAGAAGGGGTGTAATCATGGCTAAAACGTTATACGAAAAATTATTCGACGCTCACGTAGTGTACGAAGCCGAAAACGAAACCCCGCTGTTATATATCGACCGCCACCTGGTGCATGAAGTGACCTCACCGCAGGCGTTCGATGGTCTGCGCGCCCACGGTCGCCCGGTACGTCAGCCGGGCAAAACCTTCGCCACTATGGATCACAACGTCTCTACCCAGACGAAAGACATTAATGCCTGTGGTGAAATGGCGCGCATCCAGATGCAGGAGCTGATTAAAAACTGCAAAGAATTTGGCGTCGAACTGTATGACCTGAATCACCCGTATCAGGGGATCGTCCACGTAATGGGGCCGGAACAGGGCGTCACCTTGCCGGGGATGACCATTGTCTGCGGCGACTCGCATACCGCCACCCACGGCGCGTTTGGCGCACTGGCCTTTGGTATCGGCACTTCCGAAGTTGAACACGTACTGGCAACGCAAACCCTGAAACAGGGCCGCGCAAAAACCATGAAAATTGAAGTCCAGGGCAAAGCCGCGCCGGGCATTACCGCAAAAGATATCGTGCTGGCAATTATCGGTAAAACCGGTAGCGCAGGCGGCACCGGGCATGTGGTGGAGTTTTGCGGCGAAGCAATCCGTGATTTAAGCATGGAAGGTCGTATGACCCTGTGCAATATGGCAATCGAAATGGGCGCAAAAGCCGGTCTGGTTGCACCGGACGAAACCACCTTTAACTATGTCAAAGGCCGTTTGCATGCGCCGAAAGGCAAAGATTTCGACGACGCCGTTGCCTACTGGAAAACCCTGCAAACCGACGAAGGCGCAACTTTCGATACCGTTGTCACTCTGCAAGCAGAAGAAATTTCACCGCAGGTCACCTGGGGCACCAATCCAGGCCAGGTGATTTCCGTGAACGACAATATTCCCGATCCGGCTTCGTTTGCCGATCCGGTTGAACGCGCGTCGGCAGAAAAAGCGCTGGCCTATATGGGGCTGAAACCGGGCATTCCGCTGACCGAAGTGGCTATCGACAAAGTGTTTATCGGTTCCTGTACCAACTCGCGCATTGAAGATTTACGCGCGGCAGCGGAGATCGCCAAAGGGCGAAAAGTCGCGCCAGGCGTGCAGGCACTGGTGGTTCCCGGCTCTGGCCCGGTAAAAGCCCAGGCGGAAGCGGAAGGTCTGGATAAAATCTTTATTGAAGCCGGTTTTGAATGGCGCTTGCCTGGCTGCTCAATGTGTCTGGCGATGAACAACGACCGTCTGAATCCGGGCGAACGTTGTGCATCCACCAGCAACCGTAACTTTGAAGGCCGCCAGGGGCGCGGCGGGCGCACGCATCTGGTCAGCCCGGCAATGGCTGCCGCTGCTGCTGTGACCGGACATTTCGCCGACATTCGCAACATTAAATAAGGAGCACACCATGGCAGAGAAATTTATCAAACACACAGGCCTGGTGGTTCCGCTGGATGCCGCCAATGTCGATACCGATGCAATCATCCCGAAACAGTTTTTGCAGAAAGTGACCCGTACGGGTTTTGGCGCGCATCTGTTTAACGACTGGCGTTTTCTCGATGAAAAAGGCCAACAGCCAAACCCGGACTTCGTGCTGAACTTCCCGCAGTATCAGGGCGCTTCCATTTTGCTGGCACGAGAAAACTTCGGCTGTGGCTCCTCGCGTGAGCACGCGCCCTGGGCATTGACCGACTACGGTTTTAAAGTGGTGATTGCGCCGAGTTTTGCTGACATCTTCTACGGCAATAGCTTTAACAACCAGCTGCTGCCGGTGAAATTAAGCGATGCAGAAGTGGACGAACTGTTTGCGCTGGTGAAAGCCAATCCGGGGATCCATTTCGACGTGGATCTGGAAGCGCAAGAGGTGAAAGCGGGAGAGAAAACCTATCGCTTTACCATCGATGCCTTCCGCCGCCACTGCATGATGAACGGTCTGGACAGTATTGGGCTTACCTTGCAGCACGACGACGCCATTGCCGCTTATGAAGCAAAACAACCTGCGTTTATGAATTAATCCCCTTGCCCGGTCAAATGACCGGGCTTTCCGCTATCGTCCACGTCATCAAACGTCTTTAACCTTTGCGGTTAAAAATAATGCGACAACAGAAATAACCGCAATTACCCAGTAGACAGCAAAGTGCCCCCAACTTTGTGCAATTGCTCCCTGAATAACGCCAGCCAGAATTACCCCGGTAGAAATACTGTTAGTAAATAAGGTGGTAGCTGCCCCCGCTCTTCCAGGCATTAAATCCTGAAACCATAGCATCCCAATACCCGCAACAATGCCGATAAATACAGCGTTAAAAAGTTGCAGCGTCATCAACGCCATACGGCTATGAAAGAAAATCAATCCGGTGTAAAACAGTACTCCTGCCGCCACTGCTATGACCATCATTCGCCGCTTACCATAACGTTTGACATAGTAGCCAGCCAGAATCATTGCTGGTATTTCCAGTCCAGCTGCCGTCCCCATCAGGAAACCCGCCAGTTTGTCTGGCAATCCTAACTCGCTACTGATCCACAACGGCATATCAATAATGTACATGGTGTTGCAGGTCCACATTAACGTCGAGGCGACAAATAACATCCGTACGTTACTATCCTGCCAGCCACCTTGCATTGATAAAGCATTTTCCGACGGCAGTTCTACCCGCGCCACAGACGGAAGCATAAATGCAATCAATACCAGACTGAGTGTGAATATCCCGGCGGCAATCGAAAACATCACCGTAAAGCCGTAATTCAACGCCAGCATAAAGGCCAACGGTGGACCGATAACCCATGCCAGAGAAAGCTGCGCACGCATCACCGAGCTAAACATCACCACTTCTCGCGCCGAGTTATCCGCATATTCCCGCGCCAGAGCAAATAACTGTGGCATTGCCGTATTGGCCAGAGATGCCAGAAGCACACCACAGGTGATAAGCGTCAGATAATGACGATTAAATGCAAACAATAGCGCATTGCCGATAGCCATCAAACAGCAAAATATAATCAGTTTTCGCCGATCGCCCTGACTGTCAGAACGTTTTGCCAACCAGAGGCTTACGCCGATCCCAGCAATAGCATTCACCGTATAAAAGAGTCCGATCCAGAAAGGTTGCGCGCCAACCTCACGACTCAGAAATAAGCTCAATGTAGGAGCCTGTAGCGCCCCGGCCACCCCCATCATAAAAGCGACCAGCATAAATGCCGCGTAAACACCGTTCATACGGCGAGCCATCGTCATTATCCAGATCATACGTTCCCTTTTTAGCGCGGCGAGAATAAAAAAAACCAGCAGGTATAATCTGCTGGCGGGTGATTTTACACCAATACTCAGTCACACATGATGCAGGCAAGTCAACTTTCAGAATTGCGGTCATCCCACTGCATCAGTTCTTCAAGCATGGTTAATCGTTGTGGGACGCTTAACCAACGCAACCAGCACAACTTCGCTGTCGCGGTAAAATAGTGCTGATAAAACTGACGCATGGGGCACCTCCTTGCTTCATCGTTAGGAATTATTGACTTAATATAGGGAAAATAAAATTGCTGTCTTTTGCGCAGGAGTTCCCCTTTTATGCCATCTGCTCGTCTGCAACAACAGTTCATCCGCCTGTGGCAATGCTGCGAGGGTAAATCGCAGGACACAACGCTCAACGAACTGGCAGCGTTATTGAGCTGCTCGCGTCGTCATATGCGTACCCTGCTCAACACCATGCAGGATCGCGGCTGGCTGACGTGGGAAGCGGAAGTCGGGCGCGGTAAACGCTCGCGTCTGACATTCCTCTATACCGGGCTGGCGCTTCAGCAACAGCGGGCGGAAGACCTGCTGGAGCAGGATCGTATCGACCAACTAGTGCAGTTGGTTGGCGACAAAGCGACTGTGCGGCAAATGCTGGTTTCTCATCTGGGCCGCAGCTTCCGCCAGGGGCGGCACATCCTGCGCGTGCTCTACTATCGTCCGTTGCGTAATCTGCTACCTGGCAGCGCATTGCGCCGTTCCGAAACCCATATTGCCCGGCAAATCTTCAGTTCGCTAACGCGCATAAATGAGGAAAATGGGGAACTGGAAGCAGACATCGCCCACCACTGGCAGCAAATATCACCGCTTCACTGGCGTTTCTTTTTGCGTCCAGGAGTCCATTTTCATCATGGTCGTGAACTGGAAATGGACGACGTGATCGCCTCTTTAAAACGAATCAATACGCTGCCGCTCTATTCGCATATTGCGGACATTGTGTCGCCGACGCCCTGGACGCTGGATATCCATCTCACGCAACCGGACCGCTGGTTACCGTTACTGCTGGGACAAGTTCCGGCGATGATCCTGCCGCGCGAATGGGAAACCCTCAGTAACTTTGCCAGCCATCCCATCGGCACCGGTCCGTATGCGGTGATCCGCAACACCACCAATCAACTGAAAATTCAGGCATTCGATGACTTCTTCGGTTACCGGGCATTAATCGATGAAGTTAACGTCTGGGTTCTGCCGGAAATTGCCGACGAGCCAGCTGGAGGTCTG
This sequence comes from Escherichia sp. SCLE84, assembly GCF_012584495.1. Taxonomy (NCBI): domain Bacteria; kingdom Pseudomonadati; phylum Pseudomonadota; class Gammaproteobacteria; order Enterobacterales; family Enterobacteriaceae; genus Escherichia; species Escherichia sp. SCLE84. The sequence continues at coordinate 2,382,676 of NZ_CP051430.1, forward strand.
ATGCTAAAAGGTCCACAGGGTGAGGAAAAAGAGATTGAAAGCCGCCTGGAGGAAGGTTGCTACTATTTACTGTTCGACAGCCGCACCCATCGCGGGGCGAATCAGCAAGTCAGGGACTGGGTAAGCTATGTGCTTTCTCCAACTAATCTGGTCTATTTCGCTGAGGAACAGTACCAGCAACTGTGGTTCCCGGCTTATGGACTGCTCCCCCGTTGGCACCATGCCCGCACCATAAAGAGCGAAAAACCGGCTGGCCTGGAAAGCCTCATCCTGACCTTTTATCAGGATCACAGTGAGCATCGGGTGATTGCCGGGATCATGCAGCAGATTCTGGCAAGTCACCAGGTCACGCTGGAAATCAAAGAGATCAGCTACGATCAGTGGCATGAAGGAGAGATCGAGAGCGATATCTGGCTTAACAGCGCCAACTTTACGCTGCCGCTGGATTTTTCGCTGTTCGCGCACTTGTGCGAGGTGCCGCTGCTCCAACACTGTATTCCGATCGACTGGCAAGCCGACGCCGCCCGCTGGCGCAATGGCGAAATGAACCTGGCGAACTGGTGCCAGCAACTGGTCGCCAGTAAAGCAATGGTGCCGCTTATCCACCACTGGCTGATCATTCAGGGACAACGCAGTATGCGCGGCCTGCGTATGAATACCCTCGGCTGGTTCGATTTTAAATCAGCGTGGTTTGCGCCGCCGGATCCATGATTGCTGGTAGATAACAAAATCACTACACTAACGCCGTTCTCAACGGGGTGCCACGCAAACGCGTGCGCTGAGAAAATACCCGTCGAACCTGATCCGGATAACGCCGGCGAAGGGATTTGAGGCTCCTTCTCAAGTCCTTTGCCACTCTTTTTTGAGGTGCAAAGTGTTAAAAAAATGTCTTCCCCTGCTGTTGCTGTGCACAGCGCCCGTTTTCGCTAAACCCGTTCTGACTGTTTATACCTACGATTCCTTCGCCGCCGACTGGGGGCCTGGTCCAAAGATCAAAAAAGCTTTTGAAGCCGACTGTAACTGCGAACTGAAACTGGTGGCGCTGGAAGATGGCGTTTCGCTTCTCAACCGTCTACGGATGGAAGGCAAAAATAGTAAAGCCGATGTGGTGCTGGGGCTGGATAACAATCTGTTAGACGCCGCCAGTAAAACCGGACTATTTGCCAAAAGCGGTGTGGCAGCGGATGCCGTTAACGTTCCCGGCGGCTGGAATAATGACACTTTCGTCCCGTTTGATTACGGCTATTTCGCCTTCGTCTATGACAAGAACAAACTGAAAAACCCGCCGCAAAGCCTGAAAGAATTGGTTGAGAGCGATCAGAACTGGCGGGTGATTTATCAGGATCCGCGCACCAGTACGCCGGGGCTGGGCCTGCTGTTGTGGATGCAAAAAGTCTATGGCGATGACGCCCCACAAGCCTGGCAAAAACTGGCGAAGAAAACCGTCACGGTCACCAAAGGCTGGAGCGAAGCCTACGGCCTGTTTTTAAAAGGTGAAAGCGATCTGGTACTGAGTTACACCACCTCTCCGGCTTATCACATTCTCGAAGAGAAAAAAGATAACTACGCCGCCGCGAACTTTAGCGAAGGTCACTATCTGCAGGTGGAAGTCGCCGCCCGCACCGCTGCCAGCAAGCAGCCGGAGCTGGCGCAAAAATTCCTCCAGTTTATGGTTTCTCCGGCTTTTCAGAATGCGATCCCAACCGGTAACTGGATGTATCCGGTGGCAAATGTCACGCTGCCTGCCGGGTTTGAACAATTGACCAAACCGGCCACCACGCTGGAGTTCACACCAGCTGAAGTGGCGGCACAACGTCAGGCATGGATTAGCGAATGGCAACGCGCCGTCAGCCGTTAATTCCCGGCTGGTTAATTCCAGGTGTAAGCGCCGCCACGCTGGTGGTAGCGGTTGCGCTCGCGGCGTTTCTCGCCCTGTGGTGGAACGCGCCGCAGGGTAACTGGGTGGCAGTCTGGCAGGACAGCTACCTGTGGCATGTGGTGCGCTTCTCCTTCTGGCAGGCGTTTCTCTCGGCGCTACTCTCTGTCGTACCCGCGATATTCCTCGCCCGCGCCCTCTATCGCAGGCGCTTTCCGGGTCGGCTGGCGCTGTTGCGTCTGTGCGCAATGACCTTGATCCTCCCGGTGCTAGTTGCTGTTTTCGGCATTCTTAGCGTCTATGGTCGTCAGGGCTGGCTGGCATCGCTCTGCCAATCGCTCGGTCTGGAGTGGACCTTTTCGCCCTACGGCCTGCAAGGCATTTTGCTGGCGCACGTATTTTTTAATCTGCCGATGGCGAGCCGCTTATTACTCCAGGCACTGGAAAACATTCCCGGCGAACAACGTCAGCTTGCCGCCCAGCTTGGGATGCGCGGCTGGCATTTTTTCCGCTTCGTCGAATGGCCGTGGCTACGGCGACAAATCCCGCCGGTTGCCGCGCTTATCTTTATGCTCTGTTTCGCCAGCTTCGCCACCGTGCTATCGCTGGGCGGCGGTCCGCAGGCAACTACTATCGAGCTGGCTATTTATCAGGCGCTGAGTTACGACTACGATCCTGCCCGCGCGGCGATGCTGGCGCTGCTCCAGATGGTGTGTTGCCTTGGGCTGGTGCTGTTGAGTCAGCGACTAAGTAAGGCCATTGCGCCCGGTACCACGCTGCTGCAAGGCTGGCGCGATCCGGACGATCGTCTGCATAGCCGCATTTGCGACACGGTGTTAATAGTGCTGGCGCTGCTGCTGTTGCTGCCACCGTTGCTGGCGGTGATCGTCGATGGGGTAAATCGCCAGTTGCCGGAAGTGCTGGCACAACCGGTGCTGTGGCAGGCGCTGTGGACCTCGTTGCGTATTGCGCTGGCGGCAGGTGTATTGTGCGTAGTGCTGACCATGATGCTGCTATGGAGCAGTCGCGAACTGCGGGCGCGGCAGAAAATGCTGGCGGGTCAGGCGCTGGAGATGAGCGGCATGTTGATCCTCGCCATGCCGGGGATTGTGCTGGCTACCGGCTTCTTTTTACTGCTCAACAACACTATCGGCCTGCCACAATCTGCTGACGGCATTGTGATTTTCACCAATGCGTTAATGGCGATCCCTTATGCGCTGAAAGTACTGGAAAACCCGATGCGCGATATCACCGCCCGCTACAGTATGTTGTGTCAGTCGCTGGGCATTGAAGGCTGGTCGCGCTTAAAAGTGGTCGAGCTGCGCGCCCTGAAACGTCCACTGGCGCAGGCGCTGGCTTTTGCCTGCGTGCTGTCGATTGGTGATTTTGGCGTAGTGGCGTTGTTCGGTAACGATGATTTCCGTACCCTGCCGTTTTATCTCTACCAGCAAATTGGCTCCTATCGCAGCCAGGACGGCGCGGTCACCGCGTTAATTCTGCTACTACTCTGTTTTCTGCTGTTTACCGTGATTGAAAAACTACCGGGGCGAAATGTTAAAACTGACTGATATCACCTGGCTTTATCACCATTTGCCGATGCGTTTTAGCTTAACGGTAGAACGCGGCGAGCAGGTGGCAATCCTCGGGCCAAGCGGCGCGGGTAAAAGTACCCTGCTGAATTTGATTGCCGGTTTTCTGACGCCAGCCAGCGGTTCGCTGACTATCGACAGCGTTGATCACACCACGACGCCGCCGTCACGCCGTCCGGTATCGATGCTGTTTCAGGAGAACAACCTGTTCAGCCACCTGACGGTCGCGCAGAACATCGGGCTGGGGCTTAATCCGGGATTGAAGCTGAACGCGGCGCAGCAGGAGAAAATGCACGCTATCGCCCGCCAGATGGGGATTGATAATTTAATGGCGCGGTTACCGGGCGAGCTTTCCGGCGGTCAGCGACAGCGCGTGGCGTTAGCGCGTTGTCTGGTGCGCGAACAGCCGATTTTATTGCTCGATGAACCGTTCTCTGCGCTCGATCCGGCGTTACGTCAGGAGATGCTGACGCTGGTGAGCACGAGCTGCCAGCAGCAAAAAATGACGCTATTGATGGTGTCGCACAGTGTGGAAGATGCGGCGCGGATCGCCACACGCTCGGTGGTGGTCGCCGACGGGCGCATCGCCTGGCAGGGTAAGACCAATGAGTTGTTGAGCGGTAAGGCGAGTGCTTCGGCACTATTGGGGATTACGGGTTAGTATGCACTGTCGGATGCGGCGTGAACGCCTTATCCGACCTACGGGTAGTGCGTTTTGTAGGCCTGATAAGACGCGGTCAGCGTCGCATCAGGCAACCCGCACAAGACTATCTCCTAACCCCCAACCACTTTACGCAAAATATCGATATACACCGGCATCAACGGGTGGCGAATTAACACCACCAGCGCCACCACGCCGATGGCAGAAATTAACGGCGTCAGCCACAACAAACGGCCGCGCGACAAATAATGACTTAAACGATCGGTTGCTTTACCGCTGCGCCATAACCGCCAGCACAGCCAGCCACCAACCCACAAAAATACCGCCGTCGCCAGCAGCAACCATTTAAACTCGCCGCTCTGCATTCCGGCTGGAATATCGATCGCCGCGCCCGCCAGAATCCCAGGCAGGAAGTAAAACGGTGGCCACAGCAGGCAGCCGATAATATTCGGCGTAATGAATTTTGCCACCGGCAGATCCAGCATTCCCGCCACCATTGGCACCAGCGGACGCGTCGGGCCAACAAAGCGACCGACCAGAATGGTGAACATGCTGTGTTGATGCAACGCATGTTCAGTTTTATCGAGTAATGCTTTGTTTTTCTTCAGAAATGACCAGCGATGCAACGGCTTTTTAAAACGCCAGCCCAGCCAGAAGGAGATCCAGTCGCCCAGCAGACAACCGACAATCCCTGCCAGCCAGGCGTGCCAGAAACTTAACTCGCCGCTGCCAATCAGCGCTCCCAGCCCCGCCATCAGCACCGTACCGGGTAGAATCAAACCGACCAGCGCCAGCGACTCCAGAAAGGCCACCAACACCACCGCCATCAATGAATACACGGTGGATTGGGTAATAAAGTGTTCCAGCAATGCTTGCATAATGTGCCTGTCAAATGGACGAAGCAGGGATTCTGCAAACCCTATGCTACTCCGTCAAGCCGTCAATTGTCTGATTCGTTACCAATTATGACAACTTGACGGCTACATCATTCACTTTTTCTTCACAACCGGCACGGAACTCGCTCGGGCTGGCCCCGGTGCATTTTTTAAATACTCGCGAGAAATAGAGTTGATCGTCAAAACCAACATTGCGACCGACGGTAGCGATAGGCATCCGGGTGGTGCTCAAAAGCAGCTTCGCCTGACTAATGCGTTGGTCCTCGCGCCAGCTTAAGACGCTAATCCCTAACTGCTGGCGGAAAAGATGTGACAGACGCGACGGCGACAGGCAAACATGCTGTGCGACGCTGGCGATATCAAAATTGCTGTCAGCAAGATGATCGCTGATGTACTGACAAGCCTCGCGTACCCGATTATCCATCGGTGGATGGAGCGACTTGTTAATCGCTTCCATGCGCCGCAGTAACAATTGCTCAAGCAGATTTATCGCCAGCAGCTCCGAATAGCGCCCTTCCCCTTGCCCGGCGTTAATGATTTGCCCAAACAAGTCGCTGAAATGCGGCTGGTGCGCTTCATCCGGGCGAAAGAAACCCGTATTGGCAAATATTGACGGCCAGTTAAGCCATTCATGCCAGTAGGCGCGCGGACGAAAGTAAACCCACTGGTGATACCATTCGCGAGCCTCCGGATGACGGCCGTAGTGATGAATCTCTCCTGGCGGGAACAGCAAAATATCACCCGGTCGGCAGACAAATTCTCGTCCCTGATTTTTCACCACCCCCTGACCGCGAATGGTGAGATTGAGAATATAACCTTTCATTCCCAGCGGTCGGTCGATAAAAAAATCGAGATAACCGTTGGCCTCAATCGGCGTTAAACCCGCCACCAGATGGGCGTTAAACGAGTATCCCGGCAGCAGGGGATCATTTTGCGCTTCAGCCATACTTTTCATACTCCCGCCATTCAGAGAAGAAACCAATTGTCCATATTGCATCAGACATTGCCGTCACTGCGTCTTTTACTGGCTCTTCTCGCTAACCCAACCGGTAACCCCGCTTATTAAAAGCATTCTGTAACAAAGCGGGACCAAAGCCATGACAAAAACGCGTAACAAAAGTGTCTATAATCACGGCAGAAAAGTCCACATTGATTATTTGCACGGCGTCACACTTTGCTATGCCATAGCATTTTTATCCATAAGATTAGCGGATCCTACCTGACGCTTTTTATCGCAACTCTCTACTGTTTCTCCATACCCGTTTTTTTGGATGGAGTGAAACGATGGCGATTGCAATTGGCCTCGATTTTGGCAGTGATTCTGTGCGAGCTTTGGCGGTGGACTGCGCCAGCGGTGAAGAGATCGCCACCAGCGTAGAGTGGTATCCCCGTTGGCAAAAAGGGCAATTTTGTGATGCCCCGAATAACCAGTTCCGTCATCATCCGCGTGACTACATTGAGTCAATGGAAGCGGCACTGAAAACCGTGCTTGCAGAGCTTAGCGTCGAACAGCGCGCAGCTGTGGTCGGGATTGGCGTTGACAGTACCGGCTCGACGCCCGCACCGATTGATGCCGACGGTAACGTGCTGGCGCTGCGCCCGGAGTTTGCCGAAAACCCGAACGCGATGTTCGTATTGTGGAAAGACCACACTGCGGTTGAAGAAGCGGAAGAGATTACCCGTTTGTGCCACGCGCCGGGCAACGTTGACTACTCCCGCTATATTGGCGGTATTTATTCCAGCGAATGGTTCTGGGCAAAAATCCTGCATGTGACTCGCCAGGACAGCGCCGTGGCGCAATCTGCCGCATCGTGGATTGAGCTGTGCGACTGGGTGCCAGCTCTGCTTTCCGGTACCACCCGCCCGCAGGATATTCGTCGCGGACGTTGCAGCGCCGGGCATAAATCTCTGTGGCACGAAAGCTGGGGCGGCCTGCCGCCAGCCAGTTTCTTTGATGAGCTGGACCCGATCCTCAATCGCCATTTGCCTTCCCCGCTGTTCACTGACACCTGGACTGCCGATATTCCGGTGGGCACCTTATGCCCGGAATGGGCGCAGCGTCTCGGCCTGCCTGAAAGCGTGGTGATTTCCGGCGGCGCGTTTGACTGCCATATGGGCGCAGTTGGCGCAGGCGCACAGCCTAACGCACTGGTAAAAGTTATCGGTACTTCCACCTGCGACATTCTGATTGCCGACAAACAGAGCGTTGGCGAGCGGGCAGTGAAAGGTATTTGCGGTCAGGTTGATGGCAGCGTGGTGCCTGGATTTATCGGTCTGGAAGCAGGCCAATCGGCGTTTGGTGATATCTACGCCTGGTTTGGTCGCGTACTCGGCTGGCCGCTGGAACAGCTTGCCGCCCAGCATCCGGAACTGAAAGCGCAAATCAACGCCAGCCAGAAACAACTGCTTCCGGCGCTGACCGAAGCATGGGCCAAAAATCCGTCTCTGGATCACCTGCCGGTGGTGCTCGACTGGTTTAACGGCCGCCGCACACCGAACGCTAACCAACGCCTGAAAGGGGTGATTACCGATCTTAACCTCGCTACCGACGCTCCGCTGCTGTTCGGCGGTTTGATTGCTGCCACCGCCTTTGGCGCACGCGCAATCATGGAGTGCTTTACCGATCAGGGGATCGCCGTCAATAACGTGATGGCGCTGGGCGGCATCGCGCGGAAAAACCAGGTCATTATGCAGGCCTGCTGCGACGTGCTGAATCGCCCGCTGCAAATTGTTGCCTCTGACCAGTGCTGTGCGCTCGGTGCGGCGATTTTTGCTGCCGTCGCCGCGAAAGTGCACGCAGACATCCCCTCAGCCCAGCAAAAAATGGCCAGTGCGGTAGAGAAAACCCTGCAACCGTGCAGCGAACAGGCACAACGCTTTGAACAGCTTTATCGCCGCTATCAGCAATGGGCGATGAGCGCCGAACAACACTATCTTCCAACTTCCGCCCCGGCACAGGCTGCCCAGGCCGTTCCGACTCTATAAGGACACGATAATGACGATTTTTGATAATTATGAAGTGTGGTTTGTCATTGGCAGCCAGCATCTGTATGGCCCGGAAACCCTGCGTCAGGTCACCCAACATGCCGAGCACGTCGTTAATGCGCTGAATACGGAAGCGAAACTGCCCTGCAAACTGGTGTTGAAACCGCTGGGCACCACGCCGGATGAAATCACCGCTATTTGCCGCGACGCGAATTACGACGATCGTTGCGCTGGTCTGGTGGTGTGGCTGCACACCTTCTCCCCGGCCAAAATGTGGATCAACGGCCTGACCATGCTCAACAAACCGTTGCTGCAATTCCACACCCAGTTTAACGCGGCGCTGCCGTGGGACAGTATCGATATGGACTTTATGAACCTGAACCAGACTGCTCATGGCGGTCGCGAGTTCGGCTTCATTGGCGCGCGTATGCGTCAGCAACATGCCGTCGTTACCGGTCACTGGCAGGATAAACAAGCCCATGAGCGTATCGGCTCCTGGATGCGTCAGGCGGTCTCTAAACAGGATACCCGTCATCTGAAAGTCTGCCGATTTGGCGATAACATGCGTGAAGTGGCGGTCACCGATGGTGATAAAGTTGCCGCACAGATCAAGTTCGGTTTCTCCGTCAATACCTGGGCGGTTGGCGATCTGGTGCAGGTGGTGAACTCCATCAGCGACGGCGATGTTAACGCGCTGGTCGATGAGTACGAAAGCTGCTACACCATGACGCCTGCAACACAAATCCACGGCGAAAAACGACAGAACGTGCTGGAAGCGGCGCGTATTGAGCTGGGGATGAAGCGTTTCCTGGAACAAGGTGGCTTCCACGCGTTCACCACCACCTTTGAAGATTTGCACGGTCTGAAACAGCTTCCAGGTCTGGCCGTACAGCGTCTGATGCAGCAGGGTTACGGCTTTGCGGGCGAAGGCGACTGGAAAACTGCCGCCCTGCTTCGCATCATGAAGGTGATGTCAACCGGTCTGCAGGGCGGTACCTCCTTTATGGAGGACTACACCTATCACTTCGAGAAAGGCAATGACCTGGTGCTCGGCTCCCATATGCTGGAAGTCTGCCCGTCGATTGCAGTAGAAGAGAAACCGATCCTCGACGTTCAGCATCTCGGTATTGGTGGTAAGGACGATCCTGCCCGCCTGATCTTCAATACCCAAACCGGTCCAGCGATTGTTGCCAGCCTGATTGATCTCGGCGATCGTTACCGTCTGCTGGTTAACTGTATCGACACGGTGAAAACCCCGCACTCCCTGCCGAAACTGCCGGTGGCGAATGCGCTGTGGAAAGCGCAACCGGATCTGCCAACTGCTTCCGAAGCGTGGATCCTCGCTGGTGGCGCGCACCATACCGTCTTCAGCCATGCGCTGAACCTCAACGATATGCGCCAGTTCGCCGAGATGCACGACATTGAAATCACGGTGATTGATAACGACACCCGCCTGCCAGCGTTTAAAGACGCACTGCGCTGGAACGAAGTGTATTACGGATTTCGTCGCTAAGTAGCCACATCAGGTATGTAACGCCTGATGCGACGCTGACGCGTCTTATCTGGCCTACGCGCTGTGTTTTTGTAGGCCGGATAAGCAAAGCGCATCCGGCATTCAACGCCTGATGCGACGCTGGCGCGTCTTATCAGGCCTACGCGCTGCGATTTTGTAGACCGGATAAGCAAAGTGCATCCGGCACGAAGGAGTCAACATGTTAGAAGATCTCAAACGCCTGGTATTAGAAGCCAACCTGGCGCTGCCAAAACACAACCTGGTCACGCTCACATGGGGCAACGTCAGCGCCGTTGATCGCGAGCGCGGCGTCTTTGTGATCAAACCTTCCGGCGTCGATTACAGCGTCATGACCGCTGACGATATGGTCGTGGTTAGCATCGCAACCGGTGAAGTGGTTGAAGGTACGAAAAAGCCCTCCTCTGACACGCCAACTCACCGGCTGCTCTATCAGGCATTCCCGTCCATTGGCGGCATTGTGCATACGCACTCGCGCCACGCCACCATCTGGGCGCAGGCGGGTCAGTCGATTCCAGCAACCGGCACCACCCACGCCGACTATTTCTACGGCACCATTCCCTGCACCCGCAAAATGACCGACGCAGAAATCAACGGTGAATATGAGTGGGAAACCGGTAACGTCATCGTAGAAACCTTCGAAAAACAGGGTATCGATGCAGCGCAAATGCCCGGCGTCCTGGTCCATTCTCACGGCCCATTTGCATGGGGCAAAAATGCCGAAGATGCGGTGCATAACGCCATCGTGCTGGAAGAGGTCGCTTATATGGGGATATTCTGCCGTCAGTTAGCGCCGCAGTTACCGGATATGCAGCAAACGCTGCTGGATAAACACTATCTGCGTAAGCATGGCGCGAAGGCATATTACGGGCAGTAATGACTGTATAAAACCACAGCCAATCAAACGAAACCAGGCTATAATCAAGCCTGGTTTTTTATTGGATTTTCAACGTGGCGCAGGCAGGTTTTATCTTAACCCGACACTGGCGGGATACCCCGCAAGGGACAGAAGTCTCCTTCTGGCTGGCGACGGACAACGGGCCGTTGCAGGTTACGCTTGCACCGCAAGAGTCCGTGGCGTTTATTCCTGCCGATCAGGTTCCCCGCGCTCAGCATATTTTGCAGGGTGAACAAGGCTTTCGCCTGACACCGCTGGCGTTAAAGGATTTTCACCGCCAGCCGGTGTATGGCCTTTACTGTCGCGCCCATCGCCAATTGATGAATTACGAAAAGCGCCTGCGTGAAGGTGGCGTTACCGTCTACGAGGCCGATGTGCGCCCGCCAGAACGCTATCTGATGGAGCGGTTTATCACCTCACCGGTGTGGGTCGAGGGTGATATGCACAATGGCACTATCGTTAATGCCCGTCTGAAACCGCATCCCGACTATCGTCCGCCGCTCAAGTGGGTTTCTATAGATATTGAAACCACCCGCCACGGTGAGCTGTACTGCATCGGCCTGGAAGGCTGCGGGCAGCGCATCGTTTATATGCTGGGGCCGGAGAATGGCGACGCCTCCTCGCTTGATTTCGAACTGGAATACGTCGCCAGCCGCCCGCTGCTGCTGGAAAAACTCAACGCCTGGTTTGCAAACCACGATCCCGATGTGATCATCGGCTGGAACGTGGTGCAGTTCGATCTGCGAATGCTGCAAAAACATGCCGAGCGTTACCGTCTTCCGCTGCGTCTTGGGCGCGATAATAGCGAGCTGGAGTGGCGCGAGCACGGCTTTAAAAACGGCGTCTTTTTTGCCCAGGCTAAAGGTCGGCTAATTATCGACGGTATCGAGGCGCTGAAATCCGCGTTCTGGAATTTCTCTTCATTCTCGCTGGAAACTGTCGCTCAGGAGCTATTAGGCGAAGGAAAATCTATCGATAACCCGTGGGATCGAATGGACGAAATTGACCGCCGTTTCGCCGAAGATAAACCTGCGCTGGCAACTTATAACCTGAAAGATTGCGAGCTGGTGACGCAGATCTTCCACAAAACTGAAATCATGCCATTTTTACTCGAACGAGCAACGGTGAACGGCCTGCCGGTGGATCGGCACGGCGGTTCGGTGGCAGCGTTTGGTCATCTCTATTTTCCGCGAATGCATCGCGCTGGTTATGTCGCGCCTAATCTCGGCGAAGTGCCACCGCACGCCAGCCCTGGCGGCTACGTGATGGATTCACGGCCAGGGCTTTATGATTCAGTGCTGGTGCTGGACTATAAAAGCCTGTACCCGTCGATCATCCGCACCTTTCTGATTGATCCCGTCGGGCTGGTTGAAGGCATGGCGCAGCCTGATCCAGAGCACAGTACCGAAGGTTTTCTCGATGCCTGGTTCTCACGGGAGAAACATTGCCTGCCGGAGATTGTGACTAACATCTGGCACGGGCGCGATGAAGCCAAACGTCAGGGTAATAAACCACTTTCGCAGGCGCTGAAGATCATTATGAATGCCTTTTATGGCGTGCTTGGCACCACCGCCTGCCGCTTTTTCGATCCGCGCCTGGCATCGTCGATCACCATGCGTGGTCATCAGATCATGCGGCAAACCAAAGCATTGATTGAAGCGCAGGGCTACGACGTTATCTACGGAGATACCGACTCGACTTTTGTCTGGCTAAAAGGTGCACATTCGGAAGAAGAGGCGGCGAAAATCGGTCGTGTACTGGTGCAGCACGTTAACGCCTGGTGGGCGGAAACGCTGCAAAAACAACGGCTGACCAGCGCATTAGAACTGGAGTATGAAACTCATTTCTGCCGTTTTCTGATGCCAACCATTCGCGGAGCCGATACCGGCAGTAAAAAGCGCTACGCCGGGCTGATTCAGGAGGGCGATAAACAGCGGATGGTGTTTAAAGGGCTGGAAACCGTGCGCACCGACTGGACGCCGCTGGCCCAGCAGTTTCAGCAGGAGCTATACCTGCGCATCTTCCGCAACGAGCCATATCAGGAATATGTACGCGAAACCATCGACAAACTGATGGCGGGTGAACTGGATGCGCGACTGGTTTACCGTAAACGCCTTCGCCGTCCGCTGAGCGAGTATCAGCGTAATGTGCCGCCTCATGTACGCGCCGCTCGCCTTGCCGATGAAGAAAACCAAAAGCGCGGTCGCCCCTTGCAATATCAGAATCGCGGCACCATTAAGTACGTATGGACCACCAACGGCCCGGAGCCGCTGGACTACCAACGTTCACCACTGGATTACGAACACTATCTGACCCGCCAGCTACAACCCGTGGCGGAGGGAATACTCCCTTTTATTGAGGATAATTTTGCTACACTTATGACCGGGCAACTTGGGCTATTTTGAGCAAAAAAAAGAGTTCGCCAGATACCATTTTGATGCGTGACGAATGCTTTGCCATCCAGTACCATAGCGCCCTTTCCATTCCTGGACCTGAATAACACCACTACCTCATAAGCACGGTAGCGGGTGGTTATTGCCTGCAATTAAAGATATAGAGCCGAACACATATGCCTTTTACACTTGGTCAACGCTGGATCAGCGATACAGAAAGCGAATTGGGACTTGGAACCGTTGTCGCGGTGGATGCGCGAACTGTCACTTTACTTTTCCCATCTACTGGTGAAAACCGTCTGTACGCACGCAGTGATTCCCCCGTGACCCGCGTGATGTTCAACCCTGGTGATACTATTACCAGCCATGACGGCTGGCAGATGCAAGTCGAAGAAGTAAAAGAAGAAAATGGCTTGCTGACCTATATCGGTACTCGCCTGGATACTGAAGAGTCCGGCGTAGCCCTGCGTGAAGTTTTCCTTGATAGCAAACTGGTGTTCAGCAAACCGCAGGACCGTCTGTTTGCCGGGCAGATTGACCGTATGGACCGCTTTGCGCTGCGTTATCGCGCGCGTAAGTATTCCAGCGAACAGTTCCGTATGCCGTACAGCGGCCTGCGCGGTCAGCGTACCAGCCTGATTCCGCATCAGCTCAACATCGCTCATGATGTTGGTCGCCGCCACGCGCCGCGCGTCCTGCTGGCTGACGAAGTGGGTTTAGGGAAAACCATTGAAGCCGGGATGATCCTGCATCAGCAACTGCTCTCTGGCGCTGCTGAACGTGTGCTGATTATCGTCCCGGAAACCTTACAGCATCAGTGGCTGGTAGAAATGCTGCGCCGTTTCAACCTGCGCTTTGCACTGTTTGATGATGAGCGTTATGCCGAAGCTCAGCACGATGCTTACAACCCGTTTGACACCGAACAGCTGGTGATTTGCTCGCTGGATTTTGCCCGTCGTAGCAAACAGCGCCTGGAACATCTCTGTGAAGCCGAATGGGACCTGCTGGTGGTCGATGAAGCGCATCACCTGGTGTGGAGCGAAGATGCGCCAAGCCGTGAATATCAGGCCATTGAACAACTGGCAGAGCACGTGCCGGGCGTTCTGCTGCTGACCGCGACCCCGGAACAGCTGGGGATGGAAAGCCACTTCGCCCGTCTGCGTCTGCTGGACCCGAACCGTTTCCACGATTTTGCGCAGTTCGTTGAAGAGCAGAAAAATTATCGTCCGGTTGCGGACGCCGTTGCCATGCTGCTGGCAGGTAACAAACTGAGCAATGACGAACTGAACATGCTCGGCGAGATGATCGGCGAGCAGGATATCGAGCCGCTGTTGCAGGCAGCAAACAGCGACAGCGAAGATGCCCAGAGCGCCCGTCAGGAGCTGGTTTCGATGCTGATGGATCGCCACGGCACCAGCCGCGTGCTGTTCCGTAACACGCGTAACGGTGTGAAAGGATTCCCGAAACGCGAGCTGCACACCATTAAACTGCCGCTACCGACGCAGTATCAGACGGCTATTAAAGTCTCCGGCATTATGGGCGCACGTAAAAGTGCGGAAGATCGTGCTCGCGATATGCTCTACCCGGAGCGTATTTATCAGGAATTTGAAGGTGATAACGCCACCTGGTGGAACTTCGATCCGCGCGTTGAGTGGCTGATGGGCTACCTGACCAGCCATCGCTCTCAGAAAGTGCTGGTGATCTGCGCCAAAGCTGCCACTGCGCTGCAACTGGAGCAGGTACTGCGCGAACGTGAAGGTATTCGCGCTGCGGTGTTCCACGAAGGTATGTCGATTATCGAACGTGACCGCGCTGCCGCCTGGTTTGCCGAAGAAGACACCGGCGCACAGGTACTGCTGTGCTCAGAAATCGGTTCTGAAGGACGTAACTTCCAGTTCGCCAGCCACATGGTGATGTTTGACCTGCCATTCAACCCGGATCTACTGGAGCAGCGTATTGGTCGTCTGGATCGTATCGGCCAGGCGCACGATATTCAGATCCATGTGCCTTATCTGGAGAAAACCGCTCAGTCGGTGCTGGTGCGCTGGTATCACGAAGGTCTGGATGCATTTGAGCACACCTGCCCGACCGGACGCACTATTTACGATAGCGTATACAACGATCTGATTAACTATCTGGCTTCACCGGATCAAACCGAAGGCTTTGACGATCTGATCAAAAACTGCCGCGAGCAACATGAAGCGCTGAAAGCACAGCTGGAACAGGGTCGTGACCGCCTGCTGGAAATCCACTCCAACGGTGGCGAAAAAGCCCAGGCACTGGCAGAAAGCATTGAAGAGCAGGATGACGATACCAACCTGATCGCCTTCGCCATGAACCTGTTCGATATTATCGGTATCAATCAGGACGATCGCGGCGACAACATGATCGTGCTGACGCCGTCCGATCATATGCTGGTGCCGGACTTCCCTGGCCTGTCGGAAGATGGCATCACCATCACCTTTGATCGTGAAGTGGCACTGGCGCGTGAAGATGCACAGTTTATTACCTGGGAGCATCCGCTGATCCGCAACGGTCTGGATCTGATCCTTTCTGGCGATACCGGTAGCAGCACGATTTCACTGTTAAAAAACAAAGCGTTGCCGGTAGGTACGCTGTTGGTGGAACTGATTTATGTGGTTGAAGCCCAGGCTCCGAAGCAGTTGCAGCTCAACCGCTTCCTGCCACCGACGCCGGTACGTATGCTGCTGGATAAAAACGGCAACAACCTGGCGGCGCAGGTAGAGTTTGAAACCTTTAACCGCCAGCTTAACGCGGTTAACCGTCACACCGGCAGCAAACTGGTTAACGCCGTGCAGCAGGATGTTCACGCTATCCTTCAACTGGGTGAAGCGCAGATCGAGAAATCTGCCCGTGCATTGATTGATGCAGCGCGTAACGAAGCCGACGAAAAACTGTCTGCCGAGCTGTCTCGTCTGGAAGCTCTGCGTGCAGTGAACCCGAACATTCGTGACGACGAACTGACCGCCATTGAGAGCAACCGTCAGCAGGTAATGGAAAGCCTGGATCAGGCAGGCTGGCGTCTGGATGCCCTGCGTTTGATCGTTGTAACGCATCAGTAACGGAGCCGAAAATGGGGATGGAAAACTACAATCCACCGCAGGAACCCTGGTTGGTTATCCTGTATCAGGATGACCACATTATGGTGGTTAACAAGCCGAGCGGTTTGTTGTCTGTGCCGGGTCGTCTGGAAGAGCACAAAGATAGCGTGATGACGCGCATTCAGCGTGATTATCCGCAGGCAGAATCGGTGCATCGTCTGGATATGGCTACCAGCGGCGTGATTGTAGTGGCGCTGACCAAAGCCGCGGAGCGGGAGTTAAAACGCCAGTTCCGCGAGCGCGAGCCGAAAAAGCAGTATGTGGCCCGCGTCTGGGGGCATCCATCCCCCGCAGAAGGTCTGGTGGATCTGCCGCTGATTTGCGACTGGCCAAACCGCCCGAAACAGAAAGTCTGTTACGAAACGGGTAAACCTGCGCAGACGGAATATGAAGTGGTGGAGTATGCGGCGGATAACACGGCAAGAGTGGTGTTAAAACCGATTACCGGGCGTTCGCATCAATTGCGTGTGCATATGCTGGCGCTGGGTCATCCGATTCTCGGCGATCGTTTTTATGCATCACCAGAAGCGAGAGCGATGGCACCACGTTTGTTGCTACATGCAGAGATGTTGACGATTACCCATCCGGCGTATGGCAATAGTATGACGTTTAAAGCGCCAGCGGATTTTTAATCGTCACGCTGGCGCAGTTCGGTAGGCGGATAAGGCGTTCACGCCGCATCCGGCAATTGTGCGCCGATTGCCTGATGCGACGCGGGCCGCGTCTTATCAGGCCTACAGTTTAAAACTTATTTAAACCCTTTCTGCTGCTTTATCAGCTCATATGCCTGCTGAATTTCCTGCGCTTTCTGCTTCGCCATCTCCATCATCTCAGGCGGCAAACCTTTCGCCACCAGCTTATCGGGATGGTGTTCACTCATCAGCTTACGGTAGGCACGTTTGATGGTGGTCGCATCATCCGTCGGCTTCACGCCCAGCACATTACAGGCATCTTCCAGCGTCGGGCCACGCTGCGCTTGCTGCCAGTTACCACCGCCAGATTGCTGCTGATAACCGCCGCCAAACTGTGCACCGCCCTGCATCATGCGCAAAAACTGGTCAAACTGGGCGCGGGAGATCCCTAATTCTTCAGCAATGACATACAGCACCGCCCGTTCATTCGGGTGCAGTGAACCATCAGCAAACGCCGCCTGAATCTGGATCTCCAGAAACATACGAATTAAGTCAAAACGACCAAAGCAGACACTGCGAAACTGGCGCATCTTTTCGCGCAGCGGGTAATTATCTGATTTTCCCACTCGGAACGCGTTTTGCGCCGCAGTACGGGAAGCGCCATGAAGGTTCATTCGGTCCATCAACTGGCTGGCGATATGAATATCAGCCTCCGTGACGCGACCTTTGGATTTGGTTAAATGCCCCATCACTTCAAAAGTGGTGGCAAAAAACAGCGCCTGACGCTCACGCTGGTTGGCGAACCACGCCATTTTACGGCTACGGGCTTTATCAAACATATGGCCAATTAACAGGCCTAACACTACGCCCCAAAAGCCGCCGCCCATCAGTAAGGCCACGGCCACGCCAATGATTTTTCCCCAATACTGCATATATTCCCCAAATCGACACACGGATATCAGGGCTATCTCCCACAATATAAAGGTGCTTTTACCGTTTTCCGGCTGCGGTCAATTGTGGGACATCGCCTATAATTTGCATTATCATACCTGTCATTCAATGCCGTGCCTAACACCACTGACGCTATTCGGACAGGATTAACACTAGCGTAGAGATGACGAGTACGTTAGTCTCTGACCGTTTGTCACGCGCAACGTTACCGATGATGGAACAATAAAATCAACGTATGAAAAAACGTATCCCCACTCTCCTGGCCACCATGATTGCCACCGCCCTTTATAGTCAACAGGGACTGGCAGCCGACCTCGCCTCACAGTGCATGTTGGGCGTGCCAAGCTATGACCGTCCTCTGGTACAGGGCGATACCAATGACTTACCCGTGACTATCAATGCTGACCACGCGAAAGGGGACTACCCGGATGACGCCGTGTTTACTGGCAGCGTGGATATCATGCAGGGTAACAGCCGTCTGCAGGCCGACGAAGTGCAGCTCCATCAAAAAGAGGCACCAGGACAACCGGAGCCGGTACGTACCGTTGATGCGCTCGGTAATGTCCATTACGACGATAACCAGGTGATCCTCAAAGGGCCGAAAGGCTGGGCGAATCTGAACACCAAAGATACCAACGTCTGGGAAGGTGATTACCAGATGGTGGGTCGCCAGGGTCGCGGTAAAGCGGACCTGATGAAACAACGTGGCGAAAACCGCTATACCATTCTGGATAACGGTAGCTTTACCTCCTGTCTGCCGGGTTCTGACACCTGGAGCGTGGTAGGTAGCGAAATTATTCATGACCGCGAAGAACAAGTTGCGGAGATCTGGAACGCCCGCTTTAAGGTGGGTCCGGTACCGATCTTTTATAGCCCCTATTTGCAGTTGCCGGTGGGTGACAAACGTCGCTCTGGTTTCTTGATCCCGAACGCCAAGTACACCACCACCAACTACTTTGAGTTCTACCTGCCATATTACTGGAACATCGCGCCAAATATGGATGCCACCATCACGCCGCATTATATGCATCGTCGTGGCAACATCATGTGGGAGAACGAATTCCGCTACCTCTCCCAGGCGGGCGCTGGCTTGATGGAACTGGACTATCTGCCTTCAGATAAAGTCTATGAAGATGAACACCCGAACGATGACAGTTCACGTCGTTGGTTATTCTACTGGAACCACTCCGGGGTCATGGATCAGGTGTGGCGTTTCAACGTCGACTACACCAAGGTCAGCGATCCTAGCTACTTCAATGATTTCGATAACAAGTACGGTTCCAGTACTGACGGCTACGCAACGCAAAAATTCAGCGTTGGCTATGCGGTGCAAAACTTCAATGCCACCGTTTCAACCAAGCAGTTCCAGGTTTTCAGCGAACAGAACACCAGTAGCTACTCGGCAGAGCCGCAGTTAGACGTTAATTACTACCAGAATGATGTTGGTCCGTTTGATACGCGTATTTACGGCCAGGCAGTGCACTTTGTTAACACCAGAGACGACATGCCTGAAGCAACCCGTGTTCACCTGGAACCGACCATCAATTTGCCGCTCTCTAATAACTGGGGCAGCATCAATACCGAAGCGAAGTTGCTGGCAACCCATTATCAGCAAACCAATCTTGACTGGTATAACTCCAGAAACACGACCAAGCTGGACGAATCCGTTAACCGCGTAATGCCGCAATTCAAAGTTGACGGCAAAATGGTCTTTGAACGCGATATGGAAATGCTGGCTCCGGGTTATACCCAAACGCTGGAACCGCGCGCGCAGTATTTGTACGTGCCGTATCGCGATCAGAGCGACATCTATAACTACGACTCGTCTCTGCTGCAATCTGACTACTCTGGCCTGTTCCGGGACCGGACTTACGGCGGTCTTGACCGTATTGCCTCCGCTAACCAGGTGACGACCGGTGTCACATCTCGCATATATGATGATGCTGCCGTTGAACGTTTTAATATTTCCGTTGGTCAAATCTACTATTTCACGGAGTCTCGCACTGGCGATGACAACATAACATGGGAGAATGACGACAAAACGGGTTCACTGGTGTGGGCAGGCGATACTTACTGGCGTATCTCCGAGCGTTGGGGATTGCGTGGCGGGATTCAGTACGATACACGTCTGGATAACGTAGCGACCAGTAACTCCAGCATTGAATACCGTCGGGATGAAGACCGTCTGGTACAGCTGAATTACCGTTACGCCAGCCCGGAATATATTCAGGCTACGCTGCCTAAGTACTATTCCACTGCTGAGCAATATAAGAATGGTATTTCGCAGGTAGGTGCTGTCGCCAGCTGGCCAATTGCCGATCGTTGGTCCATTGTTGGGGCCTACTACTACGACACCAATGCGAACAAGCAAGCCGACTCTATGTTAGGTGTGCAATACAGCTCCTGCTGCTATGCAATTCGCGTCGGTTACGAGCGGAAGCTGAACGGTTGGGATAACGATAAACAACATGCGGTATATGACAACGCAATCGGCTTTAACATCGAACTTCGCGGCCTGAGCTCCAACTACGGTCTGGGTACGCAAGAGATGCTGCGTTCGAACATTCTGCCGTATCAAAACACTTTGTGATTTGTTGATTTACCACGTAATCCGCAGTGCGGTTAATTGAAATGGAAAAAGTATGAAGAACTGGAAAACGCTGCTTCTCGGTATCGCCATGATCGCGAATACCAGTTTCGCTGCCCCCCAGGTAGTCGATAAAGTCGCAGCCGTCGTCAATAACGGCGTCGTGCTGGAAAGCGACGTTGATGGATTAATGCAGTCGGTAAAACTGAACGCTGCTCAGGCAAGGCAGCAACTTCCTGATGACGCGACGCTGCGCCACCAAATCATGGAACGTTTGATCATGGATCAAATCATCCTGCAGATGGGGCAGAAAATGGGAGTGAAAATCTCCGATGAGCAGCTGGATCAGGCGATTGCTAACATCGCGAAACAGAACAACATGACGCTGGATCAGATGCGCAGCCGTCTGGCTTACGATGGACTGAACTACAACACCTATCGTAACCAGATCCGCAAAGAGATGATTATCTCTGAAGTGCGTAACAACGAGGTGCGTCGTCGCATCACCATCCTGCCGCAGGAAGTCGAATCCCTGGCGCAGCAGGTGGGTAACCAAAACGACGCCAGCACTGAGCTGAACCTGAGCCACATCCTGATCCCGCTGCCGGAAAACCCGACCTCTGATCAGGTGAACGAAGCGGAAAGCCAGGCGCGCGCCATTGTCGATCAGGCGCGTAACGGCGCTGATTTCGGTAAGCTGGCGATTGCTCATTCTGCCGACCAGCAGGCGCTGAACGGCGGCCAGATGGGCTGGGGCCGTATTCAGGAGTTGCCCGGGATCTTCGCCCAGGCATTAAGCACCGCGAAGAAAGGCGACATTGTTGGCCCGATTCGTTCCGGCGTTGGCTTCCATATTCTGAAAGTTAACGACCTGCGCGGCGAAAGCAAAAATATCTCGGTGACCGAAGTTCATGCTCGCCATATTCTGCTGAAACCGTCGCCGATCATGACTGACGAACAGGCCCGTGTGAAACTGGAACAGATTGCTGCTGATATCAAGAGTGGTAAAACGACTTTTGCTGCCGCAGCGAAAGAGTTCTCTCAGGATCCAGGCTCTGCTAACCAGGGCGGTGATCTCGGCTGGGCTACACCAGATATTTTCGATCCGGCCTTCCGTGACGCCCTGACTCGCCTGAACAAAGGTCAAATGAGTGCACCGGTTCACTCTTCATTCGGCTGGCATTTAATCGAACTGCTGGATACCCGTAATGTCGATAAAACCGACGCTGCGCAGAAAGATCGTGCATACCGCATGCTGATGAACCGTAAGTTCTCGGAAGAAGCAGCAAGCTGGATGCAGGAACAACGTGCCAGCGCCTACGTTAAAATCCTGAGCAACTAATGGTTAAAACCCAACGTGTTGTGATCACTCCCGGCGAGCCCGCCGGGATTGGCCCGGACTTAGTTGTCCAGCTTGCACAGCGTGAGTGGCCGGTCGAACTGGTTGTTTGTGCCGATGCCACTCTCCTTACCGACCGGGCAGCGATGCTCGGTTTGCCGCTCACCCTCCGCCCTTATTCCCCCAACTCCCCTGCACAACCGCAAACTACGGGCACATTAACGCTACTTCCTGTCGCGCTACGTGAATCTGTCACTGCGGGGCAGTTAGCGATTGAAAATGGACATTACGTGGTGGAGACGCTGGCGCGAGCGTGTGATGGCTGTCTGAACGGTGAATTTGCTGCGCTGATCACAGGCCCCGTGCATAAAGGCGTCATTAACGACGCAGGCATTCCGTTTACCGGTCATACCGAGTTTTTCGAAGAGCGTTCGCAGGCGAAAAAAGTGGTGATGATGCTGGCGACCGAAGAACTTCGCGTGGCGCTGGCAACGACGCATTTACCGCTGCGCGATATCGCAGATGCTATCACCCCTGCACTTTTGCACGAAGTGATTGCTATTTTGCATCACGATTTGCGTACAAAATTTGGTATTGCCGAACCGCGCATTCTGGTCTGCGGGCTGAATCCGCACGCGGGCGAAGGCGGTCATATGGGTACGGAAGAGATAGACACCATTATTCCGGTGCTCGACGAGCTGCGGGCGCAGGGAATGAAACTCAACGGGCCGCTGCCTGCCGATACCCTGTTTCAGCCGAAATATCTCGATAACGCCGACGCCGTGCTGGCGATGTACCACGATCAGGGTCTTCCCGTGCTAAAATACCAGGGCTTCGGGCGCGGTGTGAACATTACGCTGGGCCTGCCCTTTATTCGCACATCAGTGGACCACGGCACCGCGCTTGAACTGGCGGGACGTGGCGAAGCCGATGTCGGCAGTTTTATTACGGCGCTTAATCTCGCCATCAAAATGATTGTTAACACCCAATGAATAATCGAGTCCACCAGGGCCACTTAGCCCGTAAACGCTTCGGGCAAAACTTTCTCAACGATCAGTTCGTGATCGACAGCATTGTTTCTGCCATTAACCCGCAAAAGGGCCAGGCAATGGTCGAAATCGGCCCCGGTCTGGCGGCATTGACCGAGCCGGTCGGCGAACGTCTGGACCAGCTGACGGTCATCGAACTTGACCGCGATCTGGCGGCACGTCTGCAAACGCATCCATTCTTAGGCCCGAAACTGACGATTTATCAGCAGGATGCGATGACCTTTAACTTTGGCGAACTGGCCGAGAAAATGGGTCAGCCGCTGCGTGTTTTCGGCAACCTGCCTTATAACATCTCCACGCCGTTGATGTTCCATCTGTTTAGCTATACTGATGCCATTGCCGACATGCACTTTATGTTGCAAAAAGAGGTGGTGAATCGTCTGGTTGCAGGACCGAACAGCAAAGCGTATGGTCGATTAAGCGTCATGGCGCAATACTATTGCAACGTGATCCCGGTACTGGAAGTTCCGCCGTCAGCCTTTACACCACCACCCAAAGTGGATTCCGCCGTCGTGCGCCTGGTTCCTCATGCAACGATGCCTCACCCGGTTAAAGATGTTCGTGTGTTGAGCCGCATCACCACCGAAGCCTTTAACCAGCGTCGTAAAACCATTCGTAACAGCCTCGGCAACCTGTTTAGCGTCGAGGTGTTAACGGGAATGGGGATCGACCCGGCGATGCGAGCGGAAAATATCTCTGTCGCGCAATATTGCCAGATGGCGAACTATCTGGCGGAGAACGCGCCTTTGCAGGAGAGTTAACGATGATCAATTCGCCCCGAGTGTGTATTCAGGTTCAAAGCGTCTACATTGAGGCACAATCTTCACCTGATAATGAACGTTACGTTTTTGCTTATACCGTAACCATACGCAATCTGGGGCGAGCGCCAGTGCAGTTGTTGGGGCGTTACTGGCTGATCACCAATGGCAATGGCCGTGAAACCGAAGTCCAGGGCGAAGGAGTGGTTGGCGTCCAGCCACTTATCGCGCCTGGCGAAGAGTACCAGTACACCAGCGGTGCAATCATTGAAACCCCGCTGGGCACCATGCAGGGTCACTACGAAATGATCGATGAAAATGGCGTCCCTTTCAGCATCGACATTCCCGTATTCCGACTCGCCGTTCCCACACTCATTCATTAAAAGAATATGGCGACATACCTTATTGGCGACGTTCATGGTTGTTACGATGAACTGATCGCATTGCTGCATAAAGTAGAATTTACCCCTGGGAAAGATACCCTCTGGCTGACGGGTGATCTGGTCGCGCGCGGGCCGGGTTCGCTGGATGTTCTGCGCTATGTGAAATCCTTAGGCGACAGCGTACGTCTGGTGCTGGGCAATCACGATCTGCATCTGCTGGCGGTATTTGCCGGGATCAGCCGCAATAAACCGAAAGATCGCCTGACACCGCTGCTGGAAGCGCCGGATGCCGACGAGCTGCTTAACTGGCTGCGTCGCCAGCCTTTGCTGCAAATCGACGAAGAGAAAAAGTTGGTGATGGCCCACGCAGGGATCACGCCGCAGTGGGATCTACAGACCGCCAAAGAGTGCGCGCGCGATGTAGAAGCGGTGCTATCGAGTGACTCCTATCCCTTCTTTCTCGACGCTATGTACGGCGATATGCCAAATAACTGGTCACCGGAATTGCGGGGGCTGGGAAGACTGCGTTTTATCACCAACGCCTTTACCCGTATGCGTTTTTGCTTTCCAAACGGTCAACTGGATATGTACAGCAAAGAATCGCCGGAAGAAGCCCCTGCCCCACTGAAACCGTGGTTTGCGATTCCTGGCCCTGTCGCTGAAGAATACAGCATCGCCTTTGGTCACTGGGCATCGCTGGAAGGCAAAGGTACGCCGGAAGGTATTTACGCGCTGGATACCGGCTGCTGCTGGGGTGGGTCATTAACCTGCCTGCGCTGGGAAGATAAGCAGTATTTTGTCCAGCCGTCGAACCGGCATAAGGATTTGGGCGAAGCGGCGGCGTCTTAAACACAGCCTGATATAGGAAGGCCGGATAAGACGCGACCGGCGTCGCATCCGGCACTAGCCGTAAATTCTATACAAAATTACCGCCGCTCCAGAATCTCAAAGCAATAGCTGTGAGAGTTCTGCGCATCGGCGTCGTGGAATTCGCTGAATACCGATTCCCAGTCATCCGGCTCGTAATCCGGGAAATGGGTGTCGCCTTCCACTTCTGCGTCGATATGCGTCAGATACAGTTTTTGCGCTTTTGGCAGGAACTGCTCATAAACGCGACCGCCGCCAATCACCATGATTTCTGGTACGTCACCACACGCCGCGATGGCTTCATCCACCGACTTCACCCACGTTACGCGATCGTCCGTACCCGGTTGACTGCTGAGGATAATATTTTTGCGTCCTGGCAACGGACGACCGATTGATTCCCAGGTATGGCGGCCCATAATCACGGGTTTATTTAAGGTGTTGCGTTTAAACCAGGCGAGATCGGCAGGCAGGTTCCACGGCATGGCGTTTTCCATGCCGATAACGCGATCTACCGCTAACGCCGCAATCAGACTGATCATTGAGATTTCCCGATAAAAAAAATTGTCGCCACTATACGTAAAGCGTAAACCGTCGTCGACTGGTGCGAGGATGATGTTGAGGAAAATTTTATATTCTGCTGGCGAGTCCACGCTCTCTCCCTGGACTCGCCGCATTACAATGAAACAAAAACAAACAGTTAGCTGTAAAGTGTGATTTACGTCACTCTTTATTAGGATGAGGGTTTCGTTTCCGGTTCATCCGCCATGTTGCCGGTATGTTTACCTTCTTCGGTTCCCTGCCAGCCATGTCGTTGAATTAATGACAGATGTTCGCGGTCCTCGGTAATGATCTCACTTAACATCGCGCTGGTGCGTTTATAGACCGCCGCGCGGGCTTTGGTATCATTCTCAACCATTGCCATCTCTTCCACCATCTGAATATTAAAGCGGCGGAACACATCGGCACGTTCTCGCGCTTCATACGGCCCCAGACCTAAACTTTCCAGTGCCAGACGCCCGGTTTTCAGCGCACCTTCGAAGGTTTCACGCTCCGGCTTTTCAACGCCTGCCTGACGCAAACGAATGTAGTGGTCGACATCGCGGGCGCGGGCAATAATCTGCAAATGCGGGAAATGTTCTTTCACCATCTCTGTCAGTTGCAGGTTGGTTTGCGGATCGTCGATGGCGTTAATCAGCACTTCCGCTTTCGCCGCTCCGGCAGATTCCAGTAAATCCATCCGCGTGGCATCGCCATAAAACACTTTCATACCAAATTTACGCAAGGTTTCGATATGGTCCGGATCGTGATCGAGTACCACCATTTTCACCCCGCTGGAGAGCAGTAAACGTCCGGTAATCTGCCCAAAACGACCGAATCCGGCGATAATCACGCGCGGCTGTTCTTCGTCGATCTCATCGGCTTCACGCGCTTCCTCAGTAGAAGATTGCTCAAGGCGATTGAGGATCACCAGCAGAATCGGCGTTGCTGCCATCGACAGCGCCACCGCCAGGGTCAGCGATTTCGCCCACTCCGGCTCCAGCACATTCGCCATCTGCGCCGCGCCAAATACCACAAAGGCAAACTCACTGCCCTGCCCTAACAACACCGCAAACCAACGACGCTGTTTATTTGGCACTTGCAACGGTCGGGCAATCAGCCACAGCATGGCGATTTTGATGATGAGGAAACCGAGCAGCAAAATGACAATGCGCAATGGGTTTTCAAGCAGCGTGCCAAAGTCTATCGACATGCCAACACCGATGAAAAACAGCCCCAACAGCAAACCTTTAAATGGTTCGATATCGCTCTCCAGCGCATGACGGTATTCCGAGCTTGCCAGCAGTACGCCCGCCAGAAACGCGCCCATCGCCATCGACAAGCCGACCTCTTCCAGCAGCAAACCAAAGCCAAACACGAGGAATAACGCCACGGCACTAAACACTTCCCGCAAGCCAGAGCGGGCTACAAAACGCAGCGCCGGACGCGTGACATAGCGCCCCAGCAATACCACCAGCACCAGCGCACCCGCCACTTTTAACGCCGAGAGAGCAAATGCGCCCATCGTCGTCGAGGCACTGCTCGTTGCCAGTAGCGGAATCATCGCCACCAGCGGGATCGCCGCGATATCCTGGAACAGCAGCACCGCAAAGGCACTGCGACCCATTTGCGTCACCATCAGATTGCGTTCATTCATCGCCTGCATGGCAATCGCCGTAGAGGAGAGCGCCAGCGTCATGCCGATCAATTCCGCGACCTGCCAGCGCAGCCCAAGTAACATGCAGAACAGCCCCAGCAGGCCGCCGCAAATCACCATCTGCAATGCGCCACCGCCGAACACTGCCGCACGCAGCTTCCACAGCCTTTGTGGATCGAGTTCGAGGCCGATAATAAACAGCATCAGCACCACGCCAATCTCGGCAAAGTGCAGAATAGATTCGGCATCGGTCACCAGTCGCAGCCCCCACGGGCCAATAATGCAGCCGGCGATCAGGTAGCCAAGTACCGATCCCAGACCAAGACGTACCGCAATGGGTACAATCAGCGCTGCCGAACCGAGATAAATCAGCGCCTGAATCAGCGTATGGCTATCCATGATGGGCCTCCTGCCATTCCAGCAGACGTTGCTTATAGTGACGCGCCTGCCCTTCGAGGGTTTCGTCGTCACAAATAAAGGTGCAGTGCATGGCAAACGGTGGCAGCCAGTTCAGCCCGCAGTAGATTGCCGTCGCCTGTAGCGGCTGCGACAGCACATCAAAGCCCGGATGCGCACCAATTTCAAAATGGCTTTCCCCGCCGCCGGTCGTCACCGCCCACAGCAAATGTTTGCCATGCAGCGCCGTGCCGCCGTGACCGTAAGCCCAGCCGTGCGAGAAAACTTTATCGATCCAAAGTTTGAGGAGCGGTGGAATGCTGTACCACTGCATCGGGTGCTGCCAGACGATCAGATCGGCGCGAGACAGCGCCTCCTGCTCAGCGGCAATATCGATATTGAAGTCAGGATAGAGTTGATAAAGAGAGCGAATTTCGACGCCTTCCAGCGTCCTTGCCTGTTCAAGCATCCGTTTATTCGCATGGGAATGATGCGGATACGGATGCGCATAAATTATAAGAATCATAGGTAGCCCGCGTGATTACGCCTTTGTTTTCCCACAAAGTGTAGTCATATATTCACGCGGCTTATAGTCAATAATATTGATTCAGAAAAGAGAGAAATCTGAACAATTTACCCCATTCTCTGCCCGCGGATCGTCATATTGCTGGTTTGCGCCAGTGACATCCCTCGAGTCTCCGGGGCAAACGCTACGGAAATCAACAAGCCAAACAGCGAGATACCCGCCCCCATTAGCATCGTGTTACTGATACCG
Organism: Escherichia sp. SCLE84; assembly: GCF_012584495.1. Taxonomy (NCBI): domain Bacteria; kingdom Pseudomonadati; phylum Pseudomonadota; class Gammaproteobacteria; order Enterobacterales; family Enterobacteriaceae; genus Escherichia; species Escherichia sp. SCLE84. Next base: position 2,410,558 of record NZ_CP051430.1, read on the forward strand.
TAATTATTGATAAAGATCGGCAGTGCCCAGGTCGAAACAATGGTGCCAATACGGCTTAAGGACATAATCACGCCCACGGCAGAGGCGCGGATATCTGTCGGGAAGAGTTCATTAGGATAGAGCCACTGCAAATTACCCGGCCCGCCAGAGAAAAAGGCATACACCGCAAAGGCCATCACTACCAGCCAGATCCCCATATCCGGGATCAGCCCCAAAACCGCCAGCGCCAGCGTCATCATGGCAAAGCTGCCAATCAACAATGGACGCCGTCCGGCAGTGTTTAACCACAGCATCGGCGGAATACAGCCGAGCATAAAGAACAGGCTAATCACCACGTTCCCCAGCGCCGCGTTTTTGCCAACACCCAATCCCAACAAACCAACGATTTGCGGGCCAAAGGTGTAAATGGCGAACATTGGGATCACCTGGCAGGTCCAGATGGCGGCAACAAACAGAACAAAAGGAAAATGGCGGCGATTAAACAGATCGCGAAAACGGGTTTGCTGCGGTTGCTCTTCATCGAAAGCCACCGGTTCGCCAAACAGTTTTATCATCATCTCTTCGCACTCTTTTACTCGCCCTTTGCGTAATAACCAGCGGGGAGATTCAGGCAGTTCGAATCGACCAATCAAAATCAACAAACAGGGGATCGCCGCGCTACCCAGCATCCAGCGCCAGCCGCCTTCCACATCATAAAGCCAGTAGCCGACCAGATCGGCGCAGGTCGCGCCGACATACCACATGGCGGCGATAAAGCTGATGGAAAACGCCCGCTGACGGGTACTGGAGAACTCGGTGATCATTGAGGTGGCGATGGGATAATCTGCACCGATGACAATGCCGATAAGTACCCGCATCACCAACAGTTCGACGGGGGATGAAACAAACATCGTCGCCACCGATATCACGCCGATGGCGATGATATCAATGAGGAACATTTTGCGCCGTCCGACTTTATCGGAAATATAGCCAAACAGCGATGTGCCAACGAACAGCCCGGCGAGCGTTCCCGCGCCCAACAAGCCAATCCAGTCAGCGTCCAGTTTTAGCGCCGGAGTCAGTTGCTCCAGCGCCACGCCAATCATTACCAGTACATAACCATCCAGAAACGGACCACCGCTTCCCCACAGCAAAATGCGGCGGTGAATTGAGGAGAATTTGAGATCGTCAAAGTTTCTGGACGGTTGCATGGGTTATTCCTGTTTTTTTGCAATGAGAGTCAGTACGGCGTTACGTATCAAACCAACATCAGCCGTAACGGAACTCCACACCAAAGGTGCCGCGCGGGTATTCCCACTGTTCCAGCGCCGACCCCAGCCCCAGAATGCGACAGGTGCCGCACTCCAGACATCCGGCGTAATCGAAGCGCACACTGCCGTCATCCTGCTTCTTGTACAGACCTGCGGGGCACGCTTTCACCAGCAGCTCCAGGGCCTGTTTATCGGCATCGGCCTTCACAACAATGTGCGGATGCTCTTCATCGACATTGAATTTATTGACGCCCAGTTTGACGTCCACATTGACGGGAGAAGTCATAAAACGGTCACTCCTTTCATGCCATCCTTGATCAGATTGATGAAGCCCACTTTCTTGCCGTGGCGGAGGATTTTCTTGCGCATCAGTTCCGGCGCACTGCCGTCAATGGTGAACAGGTCACGCGCCACGCCCACCGCCAGTTCCGGGTAGCCGCTAAACATGCGTGGGTTATCAAGGAAGGCCGGTAGTTTCTGGTACATACGCATATCGCGCAGCGGGCCACTCTCAAGATGCTGACGATATTCCGCCAGTTTTTGCTTACTGAAATCGTCGCTTTTCATCGCTGAAAGCACGGTTTTTGCTGCGGCTTCCCCGGCGGCAATCGCCAGATCCATACCGCGAATGGTAAAACCGAGGTTCATACACATTCCGGCGGCATCACCGGCAATCAATACGCCGTCACCAACCAACTCCGGCAGCATGTTGATGCCTGCTTCCGGCACTACGTGAGCGGAATATTCCACCAGCTTGCCACCCGCGATCAGCGGTGCAACGGCCGGATGTTGTTTGAAATCTTCCAGCATTTGCGGCACCGATTTTTTTGCGTCATGCAGATGATGCAGACCACAAACCAGCCCCAGCGACAGGGTATTTTCATTGGTATAAAGGAAGCCGCCGCCCATCAGGCCATCGGTGGGTGATCCCGCAAACAGACAAGCCGCGCCCTGATTACCCTGCAACTGAAAACGGTCTTCGATTACCGACTTCGGTAACTCGATCAGTTCCTTCACGCCAACCGCCACATCCGTCGGTTTAACGCGTTTTGCCATCCCCAGCTTTTCGGCAAGGATGGAGTTCACTCCATCAGCAAGGATCACCGTTTTCGCTTCAATCACATCGCCATCGGCTTCTACACCGACGACTTTGCCATCGCGCTGTACGAGGTTATCGACGCGGATCCCGGTAATTAACTGCGCGCCCGCTTCTTCGGCCTGCTCCATCAGCCAGGCATCAAATTTACTGCGCAAAACGGAGTAAGAACGCTGGGATGGCGAGGTTTCGTCACCATTGCAGTAGTCCATAGTCATCGCTGACTTTTCCGTCATAAACGCGAGTTTTTCATGGGTGATCAGGCGTTCTACGGGGGCGGAGTCGGCGAAACCAGGAATAATGTGTTCCAGGCTGTGGGCATAGAGACGCCCGCCGGTGACGTTCTTGGCACCTGCGGAATTGCCACGCTCGATAACTAACACTTGCGCCCCTTCGCGGGCGAGCACCAGTGCGGCAACCGAACCGGCAAGCCCAGCACCGACGATGATGGCGTCAAAGATATCTTCGGACATAAGAGCTCCCTGTCAGCGGCAGGGCCAAAATGCAGCCCTGCCAGAGTGGATCAACGCGCTAAAGCTGCGGTCAGCGCCGGAAGGATCTTCACGGCGTCACCAACAATGCCGTAATCCGCGTACTGGAAGATCGGCGCATTTTTATCTTTATTGATGGCGAAAATGGTTTGCGATGCATTAGCACCAACCATGTGCTGGATCTGCCCGGAGATCCCCACCGCCAGGTACAGTTCAGGTTTCAGCATCAGGTTGGAGATACCGACATAGCGTTCGTGCTCCATCCATTTTTCGTTTTCCGCCACCGGACGAGAACAGGCCAACTCCGCACCTATCGCCTTGCAAAGCTGTTCTGCCAGCGCAATGTTCTCTTTGCTGCCAATACCGCGACCGACGCTGACCACCAGACGGGCTTTGTCGAGATCGACGCTGTTGCTCTGGCGCGCCTGGGTTGCCGTGCGGGTAATCGCCACAGCCGGAGCCTGCCACTCCACGGTGTGCGTTTCGCCAGTGCGTGACGCGTCTGGCTGAGCCGCATCGAACGTGCCGCTGCTGATGGTCAGTACCGCATACGGCGTGGCAATGCGTTCTTCGCCAATCGCCAGACCACCGTAAACCATGTGTTTCACTGTCGCTTTACCGTCCTGTACGCTGACGGTGCTGGCATCGTTAGACACCGCCGCTTTAAGGCGATAACCCAGTTTTGCCGCCAGTAATTTGCCGCGACGGGTGTTTGGCAGCAGCACCAGGCCGTCTGCGCCGTGCTGGCGAATAGTGTCAGCCATGACACCGGCGTAATCTTCGATCATCCGATCGTCCGGTTTGCCGTTTAATTTCCAGACATGATTAGCGCCGAGCTGGATTGCCTGTACGCCGTCGGCATCATTGAGGACAAAGGTGTTGATTTGATTAGCTAAAGCCTGCGCACCGCTCATCAGTTCCGGCAGACGAGAAGGGGTATCGCTGAATACCCAGACTTGAGAAAACGTGTTCATAGCATCCCCTGTAATTAAATGACTTTGCGAAGATTTTCAGCAAATGCGGCGATCTGTTCTTCGCCGTCGCCTTCAATCACGATGCGCTGACGTTCGCGCTGTTTCGGCGCGGCAACCTGTTGTTCTGACCAGGCTGCCTCTGCGTTAAAACCAATATCCGCCGCCGACCATACCTGGACGGGCTTTTTCGCCGCGCCGAGAATGGCTTTCATCGAAGGAATTTGTGGGGAGTTGATATCAGTGGAAACAGCAACAACCGCAGGCAGCGGAATGCTTAAGGTTTCGGTTTCATCTTCCAGTTCGCGCTCAACGGTGAGGGTATCTGCAGTCAGGGAGATAATTTTGCTGACGCCGTTAACTGCCGGAATATTGAGGATTTCGCCCACCAGCAGACCAACCTGCTGGGCATAAAGGTCGGAAGAACCATCGCCACAGAGGATCAAATCAAAGCCTGCTTTCTGGGCGGCTGCAGCCAGTGCGCTCGCCGTTTGTTGCGGCAGTGCCTGCTCGAACTGGTCATCAATCACCACAATCAGTTCATCCGGGCCGCGCGATAGCACATCTTTACGCCCTTTGGCGTTGGTCAGGGCTTTACCGCCCACACTTAAGGCCGTCACCTGCGCCTCTGCTGCCTGTTGCTTTAGCTGGCAAGCCGCTTCAATAGCGTTCAGATCGTATTGGCTTATTTTGGCATCGGCTTTGCTGAAGTCTAATGAACCATCAGCATTATTGACCGCAATATCCTGTTCATCAGGCACGCACTTATAGCAAGTAATAATCTTCATTGCATCTCCAGAAATCATGAAGGAAACGTCGTTCATATCGGTGGTGTTAATTACAGATATCACGCCCTTTAATTTGGAAATAAAACTTTAATCACCAATATTGAAAATGTCACACGCAGATAAATCCAACTTTCAATATTGTTAAGTTCCTCACCAATATTGAAAACATGGCGTAGCAAAAAGAAATTTTCAATATTGCTTTATGGATCACCAATATTGAAAGTCAGATGCTATTTTTTTACTCACAACACAACATAACAAACTGATTAATAATCAAAATTAACGAGAAAAGCGCCCTCTATTCACCCGAAACAAAAATGTGATAACAATCACAGAATGCAGCTTATTGAATACCCATTATGAGTTAGCCATTAACGCGTCCACGAGGTTAATAATAATTATATTAAATGTTAACAAAAATAAAACAAACGGGAACGCAAAATAAATATTCGTTTTCACAGTGGAATTAACTCATGAAGAATGAAAAGAGAAAAACGGGAATAGAACCGAAGGTTTTCTTTCCGCCGTTAATAATCGTCGGCATACTTTGTTGGCTTACAGTCAGAGATCTGGATGCAGCGAATGTCGTTATTAATGCTGTATTCAGTTACGTCACCAATGTATGGGGATGGGCATTTGAATGGTATATGGTGGTGATGCTTTTCGGTTGGTTCTGGCTGGTGTTTGGCCCGTATGCCAAAAAGCGTTTAGGTAACGAACCACCTGAATTTAGTACCGCCAGTTGGATCTTTATGATGTTCGCCTCCTGTACGTCTGCTGCCGTACTGTTCTGGGGATCGATTGAGATCTACTACTACATCTCCACCCCGCCGTTTGGCTTAGAACCGAACTCGACAGGGGCGAAAGAGTTGGGGCTGGCTTACAGCTTGTTCCACTGGGGACCTCTGCCGTGGGCCACTTACAGCTTCCTTTCAGTCGCCTTCGCTTACTTCTTCTTTGTCCGCAAAATGGAAGTGATTCGCCCCAGCTCGACACTGGTGCCGCTGGTAGGTGAAAAACACGCCAAAGGGTTGTTCGGCACTATCGTCGACAACTTCTATCTCGTCGCCTTGATCTTCGCGATGGGTACCAGTCTGGGCCTTGCCACGCCGCTGGTGACCGAGTGTATGCAATGGTTGTTTGGCATTCCGCATACCCTGCAACTGGACGCTATCATCATTACCTGCTGGATTATCCTCAACGCCATTTGCGTCGCTTGCGGTCTGCAAAAAGGGGTACGTATCGCCAGTGACGTGCGTAGTTACTTGAGCTTCCTGATGCTGGGTTGGGTGTTCATTGTCAGCGGTGCCAGCTTCATCATGAACTACTTCACCGATTCGGTGGGGATGTTGCTGATGTATCTGCCGCGCATGTTGTTCTATACCGATCCCATCGCTAAAGGCGGCTTCCCGCAGGGCTGGACCGTGTTCTACTGGGCATGGTGGGTGATTTATGCTATCCAGATGAGTATCTTCCTCGCCCGCATCTCCCGTGGTCGTACTGTGCGTGAACTGTGCTTCGGCATGGTGCTGGGGCTGACAGCGTCAACCTGGATCCTGTGGACTGTACTCGGTAGTAACACTCTGCTGTTGATAGATAAAAACATTATCAACATTCCAAATCTGATCGAACAGTACGGTGTGGCGCGCGCCATTATCGAAACCTGGGCCGCTCTGCCACTCAGCACCGCCACCATGTGGGGCTTCTTCATCCTCTGCTTTATTGCCACCGTTACGCTGGTTAACGCCTGCTCTTATACCCTGGCGATGTCCACTTGCCGCGAAGTACGCGATGGTGAAGAACCACCGCTGCTGGTGCGTATCGGTTGGTCAATTCTGGTTGGCATTATCGGTATTGTTTTGCTGGCGCTCGGCGGCCTGAAACCGATTCAAACTGCCATTATCGCCGGAGGATGCCCGCTGTTCTTCGTCAACATTATGGTGACGCTCTCCTTTATTAAAGACGCGAAACAGAACTGGAAAGATTAATTAACCCCCAAAATATCAAGAGGTTGAAAGATGGATTTTAATTTAAATGATGAGCAGGAACTGTTTGTCGCCGGTATCCGCGAACTGATGGCCAGCGAAAACTGGGAGGCCTATTTTGCCGAGTGCGACCGTGACAGCGTCTACCCGGAACGTTTTGTCAAAGCACTGGCGGATATGGGTATCGACAGTCTGCTGATCCCTGAAGAGCACGGTGGTCTGGACGCGGGGTTTGTTACTCTCGCCGCCGTGTGGATGGAGCTGGGACGTCTGGGGGCACCAACCTATGTACTGTACCAGTTGCCGGGCGGGTTCAACACCTTCCTGCGCGAAGGCACACAAGAGCAGATCGACAAGATTATGGCTTTCCGCGGCACCGGTAAGCAGATGTGGAACTCAGCGATTACCGAACCGGGCGCGGGCTCCGACGTGGGTAGCCTGAAAACGACTTATACCCGTAGAAATGGTAAGATTTATCTTAATGGTAGTAAGTGTTTTATTACCAGCAGCGCCTACACCCCGTACATCGTGGTGATGGCGCGCGACGGGGCTTCTCCGGACAAACCTGTCTACACCGAATGGTTTGTTGATATGAGCAAACCGGGCATCAAAGTGACCAAACTTGAAAAGCTCGGTCTGCGTATGGATAGCTGCTGTGAAATCACCTTTGACGACGTGGAACTGGACGAGAAAGACATGTTCGGTCGGGAAGGTAACGGCTTTAACCGCGTCAAAGAAGAGTTCGACCATGAACGTTTCCTGGTAGCCCTGACCAACTACGGTACGGCGATGTGCGCCTTTGAAGATGCGGCGCGCTACGCCAACCAGCGCGTGCAGTTTGGCGAGGCTATTGGTCGTTTCCAGTTGATTCAGGAAAAATTCGCCCACATGGCGATCAAATTAAACTCCATGAAAAACATGCTGTATGAAGCAGCGTGGAAAGCAGACAACGGCACCATCACCTCTGGCGATGCAGCGATGTGCAAATACTTCTGCGCCAATGCGGCATTTGAAGTGGTGGATAGCGCAATGCAGGTGCTGGGCGGTGTCGGGATTGCGGGCAACCACCGCATCAGCCGCTTCTGGCGTGACCTGCGTGTAGACCGCGTCTCCGGGGGATCTGACGAAATGCAGATCCTGACGCTGGGTCGTGCGGTGCTGAAGCAATACCGCTAAGTCAATGCGCTGCCTGATGCGACGCTGATGCGTCTTATCAGGCCTACGGGAGCACGAATGTAGGCCGGATAAAGCGTTTACGCCGCATCCGGCAGTCATGCGCTACATAAATTTTTCAGGAGCAAATAATGGATCATCTACCCATGCCGAAATTCGGGCCGTTGGCCGGATTGCGCGTTGTCTTCTCCGGTATCGAAATCGCCGGACCGTTTGCCGGGCAAATGTTCGCAGAATGGGGCGCGGAAGTTATCTGGATCGAGAACGTCGCCTGGGCCGACACCATTCGCGTTCAACCGAACTACCCGCAACTCTCCCGCCGCAATTTGCACGCGCTGTCGTTAAATATTTTCAAAGATGAAGGCCGCGAAGCGTTTCTGAAATTAATGGAAACCACCGATATCTTCATCGAAGCCAGTAAAGGTCCGGCCTTTGCCCGTCGTGGCATTACCGATGAAGTACTGTGGCAGCACAACCCGAAACTGGTTATCGCTCACCTGTCCGGTTTTGGTCAGTACGGCACCGAGGAGTACACCAATCTTCCGGCCTATAACACTATCGCCCAGGCCTTTAGTGGTTACCTGATTCAGAACGGTGATGTTGACCAGCCAATGCCTGCCTTCCCGTATACCGCCGATTACTTTTCTGGCCTGACCGCCACCACGGCGGCGCTGGCAGCACTGCATAAAGTGCGTGAAACCGGTAAAGGCGAAAGTATCGACATCGCCATGTATGAAGTGATGCTGCGTATGGGCCAGTACTTCATGATGGATTACTTCAACGGCGGCGAAATGTGCCCGCGCATGAGCAAAGGTAAAGATCCCTACTACGCCGGTTGCGGTCTGTATAAATGCGCCGACGGCTACATCGTGATGGAACTGGTGGGCATTACCCAAATTGAAGAGTGCTTTAAAGATATTGGCCTCGCACATCTACTCGGTACGCCGGAAATCCCGGAAGGCACTCAGCTTATCCACCGTATCGAATGCCCTTACGGCCCACTGGTAGAAGAAAAACTCGATGCCTGGCTGGCGGCACATACCATCGCAGAAGTTAAAGAACGCTTTGCCGAACTGAATATCGCCTGTGCCAAAGTACTGACCGTACCGGAACTGGAAAGCAATCCACAGTATGTTGCCCGTGAATCAATCACTCAGTGGCAAACGATGGATGGTCGCACCTGCAAAGGGCCGAACATCATGCCGAAATTCAAAAATAACCCCGGACAAATCTGGTGCGGAATGCCCTCACATGGCATGGACACGGCTGCCATTTTGAAAAATATCGGCTACAGCGAAAACGACATTCAGGAGTTGGTCAGCAAAGGTCTGGCCAAAGTTGAGGACTAAACGCGTGGCGTCAGTCGGCTTGCCTGACTAGCGCCCGCCCAATAACAAACGAACAAAAATGGATAGAGGTGCAATGGATATCATTGGCGGACAACATCTACGTCAAATGTGGGACGATCTTGCGGACGTTTACGGTCATAAAACGGCGCTGATTTGTGAATCCAGCGGCGGAGTCGTTAACCGGTATAGTTATCTTGAGTTAAATCAGGAGATTAACCGCACGGCAAACCTGTTTTATACGCTGGGGATTCGCAAAGGCGACAAGGTTGCACTACATCTCGACAACTGCCCGGAATTTATCTTTTGCTGGTTCGGGCTGGCAAAAATTGGCGCGATTATGGTGCCGATTAACGCCCGCCTGTTACGCGAGGAAAGCGCGTGGATCCTGCAAAAAAGCCAGGCGTGCCTGCTGGTGACCAGTGCGCAATTCTATCCTATGTATCAACAGATTCAGCAGGAAGATGCCACTCAATTGCGGCACATTTGCCTGACAGATGTGGCACTTCCCGCTGATGATGGCGTGAGTTCGTTTACTCAACTGAAAAATCAACAACCTGCCACCTTGTGCTATGCACCGCCGCTATCGACTGACGATACGGCGGAAATTCTCTTCACCTCCGGCACCACCTCCCGACCGAAAGGTGTGGTGATTACCCATTACAACCTGCGCTTCGCTGGATATTACTCCGCCTGGCAGTGTGCACTGCGTGACGATGACGTCTACCTGACGGTAATGCCTGCGTTTCATATCGATTGCCAGTGTACTGCGGCGATGGCGGCGTTTTCTGCCGGGGCCACCTTTGTGCTGGTCGAGAAATACAGCGCCCGCGCCTTCTGGGGACAGGTGCAGAAGTACCGCGCCACCATTACCGAATGTATTCCGATGATGATCCGTACGTTGATGGTGCAGCCGCCTTCAGCGAACGATCGGCAACACCGCCTGCGGGAAGTGATGTTTTATCTCAACTTGTCGGAGCAGGAAAAAGATGCGTTTTGTGAACGCTTCGGCGTTCGCTTGCTGACGTCTTATGGGATGACGGAAACCATTGTGGGCATTATCGGCGATCGCCCTGGCGATAAACGACGCTGGCCGTCGATTGGTCGGGCGGGGTTTTGCTACGAAGCGGAGATCCGCGACGATCACAATCGCCCGCTCCCGGCAGGTGAGATCGGTGAAATCTGTATTAAAGGCGTACCAGGGAAAACCATCTTCAAAGAGTATTTTCTCAACCCGAAAGCCACTGCGAAAGTGCTGGAAGCCGACGGCTGGCTACATACCGGCGATACCGGATACTGCGACGAAGAGGGCTTTTTTTATTTCGTCGATCGCCGCTGCAATATGATCAAACGCGGTGGCGAGAATGTCTCCTGCGTGGAGCTGGAAAATATCATCGCCACCCATCCAAAAATTCAGGATATCGTGGTTGTGGGTATTAAAGATTCGATTCGCGATGAAGCCATCAAAGCATTTGTGGTGCTGAATGAAGGTGAAACATTGAGCGAAGAGGAATTTTTCCGCTTCTGCGAACAAAATATGGCGAAATTTAAAGTGCCCTCTTATCTGGAGATCAGAAAAGATCTGCCACGTAATTGCTCGGGGAAAATAATTAGAAAGAATCTGAAATAAATGAAACAGCAGGGAACTACCCTGCCAGCTAATAATCACGCTATAAAACAATATGCATTTTTTGCAGGGATGTTGTCGTCCCTGAAAAAGCAAAAATGGAGAAAAGGAATGAGTGAATCATTACATCTGACCCGCAATGGATCAATTCTGGAAATTACCCTTGATCGTCCAAAAGCGAATGCTATTGATGCAAAAACCAGCTTTGAAATGGGCGAAGTATTTCTAAATTTCCGTGACGATCCGCAATTACGTGTCGCCATTATTACCGGTGCCGGAGAGAAGTTCTTTTCCGCGGGCTGGGATTTAAAAGCGGCAGCAGAAGGCGAAGCACCGGATGCTGACTTTGGCCCGGGTGGATTTGCGGGATTAACCGAAATTTTCAATCTCGACAAACCGGTTATCGCAGCTGTGAACGGCTATGCCTTTGGCGGCGGCTTTGAACTGGCGCTGGCGGCAGATTTTATTGTTTGTGCCGATAATGCCAGCTTCGCCCTGCCGGAAGCCAAACTGGGCATCGTTCCTGACAGCGGCGGCGTGCTGCGTCTGCCGAAGATCCTGCCGCCTGCCATCGTCAATGAAATGGTGATGACCGGCAGACGAATGGGCACAGAAGAGGCGCTGCGTTGGGGGATAGTCAACCGCGTGGTTAGCCAGGCGGAACTGATGGATAACGCCCGCGAACTGGCGCAGCAGCTGGTTAACAGCGCCCCGCTGGCGATTGCGGCGCTGAAAGAGATCTACCGCACCACCAGCGAAATGCCGGTAGAAGAAGCGTATCGCTATATTCGCAGCGGCGTGTTGAAACACTATCCGTCGGTTCTGCATTCGGAAGATGCCGTTGAAGGGCCGCTGGCGTTTGCCGAGAAGCGCGATCCGGTATGGAAAGGACGTTAACAACCGTGAGCTATTACGCCTTTGAGGGGTTAATTCCGGTGGTTCACCCGACGGCGTTTGTCCATCCCAGTGCCGTCTTGATTGGCGATGTGATTGTGGGAGCCGGTGTCTACATCGGCCCACTCGCCTCACTGCGTGGTGACTACGGGCGGTTGATCGTGCAAGCGGGAGCCAATATTCAGGATGGCTGCATTATGCATGGCTACTGCGACACTGACACCATCGTTGGGGAAAACGGCCATATCGGGCACGGAGCGATCCTGCATGGTTGTGTGATTGGTCGCGATGCATTGGTCGGGATGAACAGCGTGATTATGGATGGCGCGGTCATTGGCGAAGAGAGCATTGTTGCCGCCATGAGCTTTGTCAAAGCAGGCTTTCACGGCGAGAAACGCCAGTTGTTGATGGGTACGCCAGCCCGCGCTGTACGCAGTGTTAGTGACGACGAGTTACACTGGAAACGGTTGAATACCAAAGAGTATCAGGATCTTGTCGGGCGCTGTCATGCATCGTTACATGAAACACAGCCACTGAGGCAAATGGAGGAAAATCGCCCCCGTTTGCAGGGGACGACGGATGTGACGCCTAAACGGTGATCTTGCCGGATGCGACCTGGTTGCTGGATAAGATGCTACAACATCGCATCTGGCAAGCAGGACGCCCGGTATCAACGAGATAAAATTAACGACGCATACTCTTTGACAACATCATCTGCCACTTCTGCTCGCGGTTAAGTTCCGTGAGCGGAACGGCAGGAATACGCGGCGTCTTTCTTACGCCGACTAATTTATCCCGGCTGTTATTGCGCAGGCGCGCGTAAATTTGCTCATCGATATCGACCACTTTTACCAGTCGCTGGCACTGGCATCCCCGTCCTTCCAGCTTATTAGGGATCATCTTAACTTCGCAGCTTATTTCTGCGACTTCCGACAGAATATAAGTCAGGGTATTAACCGCCTTGCTGTGTTCAATATCGAAATGAATAGAGATCTCTCTTGCTATCACCCACCGATTTTCAGCCATCATCCATTCGGCGATTAACAAGTAGAGTGGTTTTTCAACATATCCTTCACACATACGAACTCCAGTTTCACAAATTAAAAGTCTGGCTATGACTCGTTTTGAAGCAATTAAACAAGGCCATATTAAAATTGTGGATATATCGATAGTATGCAACTTCACCGTCGATAAGTGTGAGCTAAATCCTGCTTATGTCATCAAAAATATCGATTCCCCAAAAGATTTACTTAATGGGCAAAAAAAACGGTCCTCATCAGAGAACCGTATTACTTATTCGATCAAATTAGCGGATGAAAAATATCCGCCATGACACGCTATTATTTGATCTGCGCGTGCATTTCCTGCACCGAAATTACTTTTTCGGTCGCGTCGGCATTCAGCGCCATCGCGGTAGCGAAACCACCGTTCAGGGTGGTGTCATAATGCACTTTATATTGCAGCGCACTGCGACGGATCACGCGGGAGTCTTCAATCGCGCGACGGCCTGAAGTGGTGTTGATGATGTAGGTATATTCGCCATTCTTGATGCGGTCCTGAATGTGCGGACGGCCTTCATGCACCTTGTTCACCAGACGCGGATTAATGCCCGCTTCGCCCAGCACAATCGCCGTGCCGTGGGTCGCATCCAGCTCGAAGCCCTGTTTCAGCAGTTTTGCCGCCAGGTCCACCACGCGTTCTTTATCGCCTTCGCGCACGGAAAGCAACGCACGACCGTGTTTCTTCATGGTGGAGTTGCTGCCCAGCTGCGCTTTGGCAAACGCTTCAGCGAAGGTGCGGCCCACGCCCATCACTTCCCCGGTGGAGCGCATTTCTGGCCCTAACAGCGGGTCAACACCCGGGAATTTATTGAACGGCAGCACCACTTCTTTCACCGAGTAGTACGGCGGGATAACTTCTTTGGTTACGCCCTGCTCAGCCAGCGATTTGCCAGCCATCACACGCGCCGCCACTTTTGCCAGCGGTACGCCGGTGGCTTTGGAGACGAACGGAACGGTACGCGCCGCACGCGGGTTAACTTCAATCAGGTAGACTTCGTTGTTTTTCACCGCAAACTGCACGTTCATCAGACCGCGCACCTGCAATTCGAAGGCCAGTTTCTGCACCTGCTGGCGCATCACATCCTGAATTTCCTGACTTAAGGTGTAGGCTGGCAGAGAACATGCGGAGTCACCGGAGTGCACGCCCGCCTGCTCGATGTGCTCCATGATGCCGCCAATCAGCACCATTTCGCCGTCGCAGATGGCATCCACGTCAACTTCTACCGCGTCATCAAGGAAGTGATCCAGCAACACTGGCGCATCGTTAGACACGCTGACCGCCGTCTGGAAGTAGCGACGCAGGTCAGCTTCGTCATAGACGATTTCCATCGCCCGACCGCCGAGAACGTAAGACGGACGTACCACCAGCGGGTAGCCAATCTCTTTCGCCTTCTCTACCGCCATTTCAATAGCGGTAACGGTGGCGTTCGCCGGTTGTTTCAGTTTCAGACGCTCAACCGCATGCTGGAAGCGTTCACGGTCTTCTGCACGGTCGATAGCATCCGGGCTGGTGCCGATAACCGGTACGCCAGCAGCTTCCAGCGCGCGCGCCAGTTTCAGCGGGGTCTGACCGCCGTACTGAACGATAACGCCTTTCGGCTTCTCAATACGCACGATTTCTAGCACATCTTCCAGAGTTACCGGCTCGAAGTAGAGGCGATCGGAAGTGTCGTAGTCGGTGGAGACGGTTTCCGGGTTACAGTTAACCATAATGGTTTCGTAACCGTCTTCGCGCAGCGCCAGCGAGGCGTGTACACAGCAGTAGTCGAATTCGATACCCTGACCGATACGGTTCGGGCCGCCGCCGAGAACCATGATTTTTTCACGGTCGGTAGACGGATTCGCTTCGCACTCTTCTTCATAAGTGGAGTACATGTAAGCGGTGTCGGTGGCGAACTCTGCCGCACAGGTATCCACGCGCTTATAAACCGGGTGCAGGTCATACTGGTCGCGCAGCTTGCGGATTTCCGCTTCGCGCACGCCCGCCAGTTTTGCCAGACGCGCATCGGCAAAGCCTTTGCGTTTCAGCTGGCGCAGGAATTCAGCGTTCAGGCCAGTGATGCCCACTTCCGCTACTTTCTCTTCCAGACGCACCAGTTCTTCAATCTGTACCAGGAACCAGCGGTCAATATTGGTCAGGTTGAACACGCCGTCCACAGACAGGCCCGCACGGAAGGCATCGGCGATGTACCAGATACGCTCTGCGCCAGCATCTTTCAGTTCGCGACGGATTTTGGTTAACGCTTCCGGGTCATCGAGGCTCACTTTCGGGTCGAATCCAGTCGCACCGACTTCCAGGCCGCGCAGCGCTTTTTGCAGGGATTCCTGCTGCGTGCGACCAATCGCCATCACTTCGCCAACCGATTTCATCTGAGTGGTCAGACGGTCGTTAGCACCAGCGAATTTTTCGAAGTTGAAGCGAGGAATTTTAGTAACCACATAGTCGATGGACGGCTCGAAGGAGGCCGGAGTACGTCCGCCAGTGATGTCGTTCATCAGTTCGTCGAGGGTGTAACCCACCGCCAGTTTCGCCGCCACTTTAGCAATCGGGAAACCGGTCGCTTTCGACGCCAGCGCCGAAGAACGGGACACGCGTGGGTTCATTTCGATAACAATCAGGCGACCGTTTTTCGGGTTCACCGCAAACTGGACATTGGAACCACCGGTTTCAACGCCGATTTCACGCAGCACCGCCATCGAGGCGTTACGCATGATTTGATATTCTTTGTCGGTCAGCGTTTGGGCTGGCGCGACAGTGATGGAGTCACCGGTATGGATGCCCATCGCATCAAAGTTTTCGATAGAGCAGACGATGATGCAGTTGTCGTTTTTATCACGCACCACTTCCATCTCGTACTCTTTCCAGCCGATCAGCGACTCATCAATCAGCAGCTCTTTGGTTGGGGAGAGATCCAGACCGCGGGCGCAAATTTCTTCAAACTCTTCGCGGTTATAAGCGATACCGCCGCCGCTACCGCCCATGGTAAAGGATGGGCGAATAATGCACGGGAAGCCCACGTCAGCGGCAACCGCCAGCGCTTCTTCCATCGTGTGTGCGATACCGGAACGCGCGGTTTCCAGACCAATTTTCTTCATCGCTACGTCGAAACGACGGCGGTCTTCTGCTTTATCAATCGCATCGGCGGTCGCACCAATCATAGTCACGCCGAACTCTTCCAACACGCCCTGACGCTCCAGCTCCAGCGCGCAGTTCAGCGCCGTCTGACCGCCCATCGTTGGCAGCACCGCGTCCGGGCGCTCTTTTTCAATAATCTTGCGTACTACTTCCCAGTGAATCGGCTCGATGTAGGTCGCATCGGCCATTTCCGGGTCGGTCATGATGGTCGCCGGGTTGGAGTTCACCAGAATGACGCGGTAACCCTCTTCGCGCAGGGCTTTACATGCTTGCGCGCCAGAGTAGTCAAACTCACACGCCTGACCGATAACAATCGGGCCCGCACCCAGAATCAGGATACTTTTTATATCTGTACGTTTTGGCATGGCTCTTTTACTCCTGATTACTTAGCGGTTTTACGGTACTGCTCAATTAACTCGATAAAGTGGTCGAACAACGGCGCTGCGTCGTGTGGCCCAGGGCTGGCTTCCGGGTGACCCTGGAAGCTGAACGCCGGTTTATCAGTGCGATGAATGCCCTGTAACGTACCGTCGAACAGGGATTTATGCGTGACACGCAGGTTTGCAGGTAATGTTGCTTCATCCACCGCAAAACCGTGGTTCTGGGCGGTGATCATCACCACGTTTTTCTCCACATCTTTAACCGGATGGTTGCCGCCGTGGTGACCAAATTTCATTTTGACAGTCTTCGCACCGCTCGCCAGCGCCAGCAGCTGATGACCGAGGCAGATGCCGAATACCGGAATATCGGTTTCGAGGAATTTCTGGATGGCGGTAATGGCGTAATCGCACGGGGCCGGGTCGCCAGGACCGTTGGAGAGGAAGATGCCGTCTGGATTCATTTTCAGCACATCTTCCGCAGAAGTTTGCGCCGGAACGATGGTCAGGCGACAGCCTCTATCCACCAGCATCCGCAGGATGTTGCGCTTGGCACCAAAATCATAAGCCACGACGTGGAACGGCAGCTCGTCTTCTTTTTTCGCTTCTGGCAGGCCGCCGGTCAACGTCCAGCTCCCTTGTGTCCAGCTATAGGCTTCTGCGGTGGTCACTTCTTTTGCCAGATCCATGCCATTCAGACCTGGGAACGCGCGGGCTTTTTCTAACGCCAACGCCGCATCCGGGTTATCGCCTGCGATAATGCAGCCATTCTGTGCGCCTTTCTCGCGCAGTAAACGCGTCAGCTTACGGGTATCGATATCGGCAATCGCCACGATGTTATGGCGCTTCAGGTAAGAAGAAAGGTCTTCGGTATTACGGAAGTTGCTGGCAATCAGCGGCAGATCGCGAATCACCAGACCTTGTGCATGTACCTGAGAAGATTCTTCATCGGCGTCATTAGTGCCGACATTGCCAATATGGGGATAAGTAAGAGTAACGATTTGACGAGAATAGGAAGGATCAGTGAGGATTTCTTGATAACCGGTCATTGAAGTATTGAAAACGACTTCCCCAACCGCCGAACCTGTTGCCCCTATGGCCCGACCGTGAAACTGGGTTCCGTCTTCCAGAACCAATAGCGCTGACTTAATCAAAACACCCTCCAGAGAATATTCACTCACTTTATTTGCATATTAATTCACAATGATGACGTAAATCAATGCAAATCTGCTTACCGACGAATTTCTGGCAAACGGCGGCATTCTGGAGATATGGGCGCTAAAAGTCAACTTAATGGCGGGATTTTTTATATTATTTTGTGGCTCATGCATGTTTTACAGGCATTAAGCGACAAAAAGATCATATAACCTGTTCTGGAAAACGCTTGCGCAGCAAGAAGATTGCATGAAATAAAAGCGAGCAGGGAAAAGTGGACCAAATGGTCAAAATTTACATTAAAACAACAAAAACCGAAGACAAAACATGTAATTTTTGGCACTTATAGACAATTTAAAAACATAACACTAAAAATAAAAGAGCCAAAAATTAAAGCCCTTTATAATCAATAAATTAAATGTGTTATTCTTGCACCATAACAAATATTTTGTGGTTACAAACTATTGAGATCAAGCACATCTCGCATATCAAAAAGACCACTTTCCTTACCACTCAACCACAAAGCCGATCTTACCGCGCCGTTAGCAAATGTCATGCGGCTGGACGCCTTATGGGTGATCTCCAGACGCTCGCCAATATCGGCAAACATCGCGGTATGTTCGCCAACGATGTCACCTGCACGCACGGTGGCAAAACCAATGGTGCCAGGCACACGTTCACCGGTGTGGCCTTCACGACTGTAGACCGCGCAATCTTTCAGATCTTTATCAAGGGCGTGGGCGATCGCCTCTCCCATTGCCAGTGCGGTGCCTGACGGCGCATCAACTTTATGTCTATGATGTGCTTCAATAATTTCGATATCGGTGTAGTCACCCATCACTTTGGCTGCTTTCTCCAGCAGCTTAAGCATGACGTTAACGCCAACGCTAAAATTGGCGGCAAAGACAATCGCAATATCGGCGGCGGCGTCACGAATCGCCTGTTTACCGGCTTCGTCAAACCCCGTAGTGCCGATCACCATCCCTTTGCCATGCTGGCGACAAAAAGCGAGATGGTTCAGCGTACCTTCCGGACGGGTAAAATCGATAAACACATCAAAATCATCTTTTACCGCATCGAGGCTGCTTTGCACGGTAACGCCTGTTTTCCCTGCACCAGCCAGCTCACCGGCGTCGCTGCCCAGTAAAGAAGATCCTTCGCGCTCCAGCGCCGCGCCCAGCTGCACGCCTTCTAATGCCAGCGCCGCCTGAATCAACTGGCGGCCCATACGCCCCCCGGCTCCCGCGATGGCAACGCGGATGTTTGCATCATGCATAGCTATTCTCTTTTGTTAATTTGCATAGACCGTTTTCAGAGTAACCAGCGCATCGCTACGCCGCCAGCCAAAAACGCTGATAATTAGAAATTAATGATAAACAGGGAGGGATATCAGTGAAAGGCATGAGTCGATGAATGACTGCATGCCGATAACATGTGACAGGTTACGACGCCAGAGCCAGCACCTCAGCCACCCACTGCTGGAAGCCTTTCACATCCAGATCCAATGCCACCTTTACATTGGCTGGTTTGCCCAGGCAACCGTCGATATCAACCACCGTCGTGCCTGAGGTAAATTCGCCTTGAGTTTCTACCGCGACAAAACACGGCTTGAGGGTGAATAAGTCCGGGCGCACCAGCCAGGCGATGGCGCAGAGATCGTGCATTCGCAGACCGCTTTGCATACTGCCGCTACGGTAGTGGCTAAACAGTGCATGAAGCATTTTTCCGGTGCGATTCAACTCCGGCAAAGTAGCGAGATAGTCAGGGGTTAATATTGCCTGATTGGTGACATCCAGACCGCACATGACGATTTCGATTCCGCTACGGAAGACACAGGCAGCCGCTTCTGGATCGGCAGCGATATTAAACTCGGCGTTTGGCGTACAGTTGCCGCGTCCGGCAGAACCACCCATGATCACCAGACGGCGAATATACGGCTTGCATTCCGGGCATTGTGAAAGTAACAGCGCAATATTGGTTAACGGGCCAATGGCCACCAGGGTAACAGGCTCTGGTGCACGCATCAGGGCATCCCGAATCGCCAGAAACGCCGGTATCCCGAGCGGCTTTCGGTTGTGCTCAACAAAGTCGTAGCCAGCCATTCCCGATTCGCCGTGCACAGATGCCGCATCACGCGGTGCGCGTACCAGCGGCACAGCGGCCCCTTGGGCGAGCGGAATCTCCGCATTCCAGAAATGCAGCAGTTGCAGGGCATTGCGGGTAGTTTTCTCAACCGAGACATTACCCGCGACGGTGGTCATCAGTTGCAGGTCGAGTTCGGGTGCAAAAATCGCGGCGGCAATGGCGACGGCATCGTCAATGCCGGGGTCAGTATCGAGGAAGATAGGTAAACGCATGTTTTCTCCATAAAAAATGCCGGTAACAAGACCGGCATTTTCGCATAACTTAGGCTGCTAATGACTTAATCGACTTCACGAATATCGACACGCAGCTCTTTCGGCACTTCGAAAACAATGTTTTCTTCACGTCCTTCCAGCGGAATGGCTTCACCACCGCCCAGCTGTTGCAAACGTGCCACCACATTCTGCACCAGAATATCCGGAGCCGATGCGCCCGCAGTCACGCCGACGCATTTAACCTCTTTCACCCACTCTTCCTGGATATCTTTCGCATCATCAATCAAAAACGCGCTTTTGCCCATACGCTGGGCCAGCTCCGCCAGACGGTTGGAGTTAGAGGAGTTTTTCGAACCGACCACCAGCACAACTTCCGCCTGTTCGGCCAGGGCACGTACCGCTTCCTGTCGGTTAGTCGTGGCGTAGCAGATGTCATCTTTGCGCGGACCGACAATTTTCGGGAAGCGTTTACGCAGCGCGTCGATCACATCAGACGTGTCATCCACCGACAGCGTGGTCTGGGTCATAAAGGAGAGTTTCTCTTCGTTTTTGACCGTCAGTTTCCACACATCGTCTGGTGATTCAACCAGATACATTCCCCCTTCCGGGTTGCTGTACTGACCCATCGTGCCTTCCACTTCCGGGTGCCCGGCGTGACCGATGAGAATAGATTCTTCGCCACGGCGACTAGCGCGGGCGACTTCCATATGCACTTTGGTCACCAGCGGACAGGTCGCGTCAAATACCGTCAAATCGCGACTTTTTGCTTCGTTACGTACCGCCTGAGAAACACCGTGTGCGGAGAAAATCAGGATCGCGCCGTCCGGTACTTCGCTAATCTGCTCAATAAAGATAGCCCCACGCTCACGCAAGCTATCGACCACATAGCGGTTATGTACCACTTCGTGACGGACATATATCGGTGCGCCGTAAATGGCCAGCGCGTTTTCAACAATGCTGATAGCGCGGTCTACCCCGGCACAAAAACCACGCGGGTTGGCCAACAGGATCTGCATGTTACGCCTCCAGTGCCGGATCGATTTCCAGCACTTCAATATCAAAATGAACGGTCTGCCCGGCCAGCGGATGGTTGAAATCAACGGTAATGGAGTCGCCGTTAATTTCGCGGATCACGCCAGGCATCTCACTGCCATCCATTGCGGTAAAAAGCATGATTGCGCCAATTTCTGGCTCGCCTGCATCCATAAATTCACGGCGGGAGAAGTACTGAATCAGGTCCGGTGACGGCACGCCAAACGCCGCATCTGGCTCCAACGAGAAGGTGGTTTTATCGCCCACTTTCAGCCCCAACAGGTGTTGCTCCAGCCCTTCAGAAAGAGAAGCATCACCCAGGCGGAACAGCGCCGGTTTACCGTTGTTGCGGGTAGACTCGGCGGTGGTGCCATCGTCGAGTTTTAGCGTGAAGTGCACCAGGACGGCGCTATTGCTCTGTACAGATTCAGACATGCAGGTTTGCTCTTATATTTTGAGGATTTTTGCCGGATGCGGCCTACGATTTCGCAGCAATCTGTAGGCCTTATCCGGCAGGGTTTATTATTGTTTTTTCGCTTTAGAAGGCAAAAAACCTTCCAGCACAATCAGTGCCGCACCGACACAAATGGCAGTATCGGCAAGGTTGAAGGTGGCGAAGTGCCAGTCGCCGACGTAGAAGTCGATCATATCGACAACGAAGCCGTGCCACAGGCGGTCGAACAGGTTGCCCAGCGCGCCGCCAATAATCAGCGCATAAGCGATATTGTTTAGCTTCTGCGTGGCCTTCGAGCGATACATCATCACTGCCAGGATCACGCTAATACCAATCGCAATACCGGCAAAGAACCAACGCTGCCAGCCGCCGCTATCGGCAAGGAAACTAAACGCCGCGCCATAGTTACGCGCATAATGCAGATTAAGCGACGGGAACAGCGGGACCGTATCCCCCAGAGCAAAGTTCTGGAGGATCAGGTATTTGCTGCCCAGATCGATAATCAGCACGACTACCACCAGCCACAGCCAGCGTAGCCCTGTTGAACAGATCGATTGACTCATCAGGCAAACTTACGTTTTTCACCGTCACCGGCGACGTTGCTGACACAGCGGCCGCAGATTTCTGCGTGTTCCGCCACCTTGCCGACATCCTGGGTGTAGTGCCAGCAGCGTGGGCACTTCTCACCTTCGGCTTTACTCAACGCGACTTTCAGCCCTTTGAGTACTTCGCTCTGCTGAGCATCAGCAGGTGCGTCGTTATAGTCTGCAACGGTAGCGCCGGAGGTCAACAGGACAAATCGTAATTCATCGCCCAGCGCGGTCAGTTTCGCCGACAGTTCCGGTTCTGCATACAAGGTTACTGCCGCTTCCAGCGAGCCACCCACTTTCTTGTCGGCACGCGCTTGCTCAATGACTTTGTTCACTTCGCCACGCACTTTCAACAGCTCGTCCCAGAACGCATCGTTCATCGCTTCACTGTCTGCCAGGCCAAACAGGCCTTCGTACCACTCACCGGTGAAGACGTATTTTTCACGTTCGCCCGGCAGGTAGCCCCACACTTCATCAGCGGTGAAGGAGAGGATTGGTGCCATCCAGCGCACCAGCGCTTCTGCGATGTGATACAGCGCAGTCTGGCAGCTACGACGCGCCACACTGTCCGCTTTGGCGGTGTACTGACGGTCTTTGATGATGTCGAGGTAGAAGGAACCCATCTCAACGGAGCAGAAGCGCATCAGACGCTGTACCACTTCGTGGAAATCGTATGCTTCGTACGCCTTGAGGATGTCTTCCTGTGCCGCTTTCGCACAACCTACGGCCCAGCGATCCAGTACCACCATCTCTTCCGGTTTCACCATATCTTTTGCTGGATCAAAACCGTTCAGGTTTGCCAGCAGGAAGCGCGCGGTGTTACGGATACGACGATAGCTATCGGCAGCACGTTTCAGGATCTCGTCAGAAACGGCCATTTCACCGGTGTAGTCGGTTGATGCCACCCACAGACGCAGAATATCCGCGCCCAGTTTGTTCATCACATCCTGCGGCGAAACGGTATTGCCGATGGATTTAGACATCTTGCGACCCTGACCATCCACGGTAAAGCCGTGGGTCAGTACCTGACGATACGGCGCTTTGCCTTTCATCGCGGTGGAGATCATTAGGGAAGACATGAACCAACCACGGTGCTGGTCAGAACCTTCCAGATACATGTCCGCTGCGTGACCGGCAAATTCCGGACGCACGTCAACAACAGAAGAGTGGGTAGATCCGGAGTCAAACCATACATCCAATGTGTCCGGCACTTTCACGTACTGATCAGCTTCATCGCCGAGGATCTCTTTCGCATCAAGATCCCACCACGCCTGGATGCCGTCAACTTCAACGCGTTTTGCCACTTCTTCCATTAGTTCGAGAGTACGCGGATGCAGCTCTTCCGTGTCTTTGTGCACGAACAGTGACATCGGTACGCCCCAGGTGCGCTGACGGGAGATACACCAGTCAGGACGGTTAGCAACCATCGACTCGATACGCGCCTGGCCCCAGTCCGGGATCCACTGCACGCCTTTGATCTCTTTCAGTGACTGCGCACGCAGACCTTTCTGATCCATGCTGACGAACCACTGCGGCGTCGCGCGGAAGATGATCGGCGTTTTGTGACGCCAGCAGCACGGATAGCTGTGCTGCATTTTCTCAACGTGCAGCAGCGCGCCTTTTTCCTGCAGCAGCGCAACGACGATGTCGTTCGCTTTGAAGACGTTCACGCCATCCAGCGTCGGATAAGTGCCCGGCAGATAAGTGCCGTCCGGGCCAACCGGGTTAGCGGTTTCCAGGCCGTATTTCTGACCGATCACATAGTCGTCCGGGCCGTGGCCAGGCGCGGTGTGAACGGCACCGGTACCGGCATCCAGGGTAACGTGATCGCCGAGGATTGCCGGAACGTCGAAGCCCATAAACGGATGGGTAAAGCGCAGCAACTCAAGCTCCGCACCTTTTACCGTGCCGAGAATGGTGTAATCGGTCACGCCGATACGCTGCATTACGCTTTCAACCAGATCTTTCGCCAGAATCACGGCCTGACCGTCGATCTGCACCAGCGCATAGTCGAAATCAGGTGCAATAGAGATTGCGCGGTTCGCAGGCAGAGTCCACGGCGTAGTGGTCCAGATCACCAGCGAGATTGGGCCGTTAACGTTGCTTACGGCAAATTTTGCTTTCAGTGCATCCTGATCGACCGCCTGAAAAGCAACGTCGATGGACGGAGAAGTTTTGTCGTAATACTCAACTTCCGCTTCCGCCAGCGCAGAACGGCAGTCAACGCACCAGTGAACTGGCTTCGCGCCTTTGTGCAGGTGACCGTTGCCGATGATTTTGCCCAGCGCGCGGATGATGTTGGCTTCAGTTTTGAAGTCCATGGTCAGGTACGGGTGCGACCAGTCGCCCAGCACGCCCAGACGGATAAAGTCTTTGCGTTGACCGTCAACCTGGGTCGCCGCGTATTCGCGGCACTTGGCGCGGAACTCGGCGGCGGTGAATTTCTCACCCGGCTTACCGTATTCTTGCTCTACTTTCAGCTCGATCGGCAGACCGTGGCAGTCCCAGCCAGGCACATACGGCGAGTCATAACCGGAAAGCCCTTTGGACTTCACGATAATGTCTTTCAGAATCTTGTTAACCGAGTGACCAATATGAATGCTGCCATTCGCATAAGGAGGGCCATCATGCAGAATGAAGGTTTTTTTGCCTTTTTTAGCCGCACGGATGATGCCGTACAGATCATCATCAGTCCAACGCGCCAGCATTCCCGGTTCGCGCTTGGCGAGATCGCCACGCATCGGGAACCCTGTTTCCGGCAAATTCAGGGTTGATTTATAGTCACTCATCAGATTCTCGGTTCCGTGTTTCGGTTTGATTACATAACAGGCTTAAGCCGGTTTTGTTAGCCCAAAAAATTCGCGGGCGGTTAATTCATCACGCGCAATCTGCGCTTTCAGTTCGTCCAGCGACGCAAATCGCTGCTCATTGCGTATTTTTTTACGCAGCACTACTTGTATATGGCGACCGTAAAGGTCCATTGCAACATCTAACAAATGCACTTCCAGCTGCTGGCGAATACCGGCAACCGTTGGGCGTGTTCCAATGTTTGCCACGCCGGGTAACGGCTTTTCACCGAGGCCCAGCACTTCTACCGCATAAACCCCTTTCACCGGGGAAACCTGACGGCGTAGCGGTACATTCGCCGTCGGGAAACCTATAGTGCGCCCTAATTCATCACCGTGGACTACACGCCCGGAGATGGCAAACGGGTGCCCCAGTAAACTTTCTGCCAGAGCCAGATTGTCATCCGCCAGCGCCTGACGCACAGCGGTGCTGCTGATACGCACGCCACCTTCGCAAAAAGTTTGCGTACTGGTGATATCGAAGCCGTATTCCATGCCAGCTTTCTGTAATAACAAGAAATCGCCTTCACGACCAGCGCCAAAGCGGAAATCATCACCTACGGCAAGAAATTTTACGCGCAAATGCTTCACCAGAAGATCGCTGATGAAATTTTGCGCGGTTAACGCCGCGAAACGCCTGTCGAAACGCACGCACAGCACGTAATCAACGCCACACTCTGCAAGGTAACGCAGTTTTTCCCGCAGCCGGGTCAGCCGTGCCGGGGCTTTATCGGTAGCAAACAGTTCCAGTGGTTGAGGTTCAAAAAGCATCACCATTACCGGTAAGTTGCGCTTGCGCCCTTCTTCCTGCAAGCCCTGTAACAGCGCGCGATGACCGCGATGCACGCCGTCGAAATTACCAATAGTCAGCACACACCCTTCTTGCGGGGCCTGGCTGAGATTATGTATGCCGCGTATCAGCTTCATGTCTGGCTCAAAACAGTGAAAATCGTCCGAGTATACCTTGTACAGCGGTCAAGGTTAACCGGCGATTGAGTACCGAAATCAGAAAGAAGTGGCTTTTCATTGCCATGGCGCAAATCACGGGAAGAAAGTGACCGCCTGCTGCAATTTTTATCGCGGAAAAGCTGTATTCACACCCCGCAAGCTGGTAGAATCCTGCGCCATCACTACGTAACGAGTGCCGGCACATTAACGGCGCTTATTTGCACAAATCCATTGACAAAAGAAGGCTAAAAGGGCATATTCCTCGGCCTTTGAATTGTCCATATAGAACACATTTGGGAGTTGGACCTTGGCTAATATCAAATCAGCTAAGAAGCGCGCCATTCAGTCTGAAAAGGCTCGTAAGCACAACGCAAGCCGTCGCTCTATGATGCGTACTTTCATCAAGAAAGTATACGCAGCTATCGAAGCTGGCGACAAAGCTGCTGCACAGAAAGCATTTAACGAAATGCAACCGATCGTGGACCGTCAGGCTGCTAAAGGTCTGATCCACAAAAACAAAGCTGCACGTCATAAGGCTAACCTGACTGCACAGATCAACAAACTGGCTTAATCGCCAATTTGCTGAAGCTTTGTGAAAAAGCCCGCGCAAGCGGGTTTTTTTATGCCTGCTGCTTTTATGATGCGTGAGAGAACACACTACCGGTTGCCAGATAGTCAAAAGATGCTGGCTTTTGCAGACATGCCGTTACACTTTCTGAACTCTTCGTGGCTTAAGAATCGTAGAACCATCGGCTGATACATTCTGAACAAGAATATCTACTCAATCTCCAGACTCCCCTACAAAGAATGTGGATATTGTGATACACATTGAGGTATTAAACTTAAGACCACTCTATTTTTGAATTAAATTCCTATACACTTTAACCATTCATAAATATCTCCTTATTAGATCTTGTAAATAATTAACAACAATCAACACAGGTTAAATACCTATTTATATTCTACTTCATAAAATTAATGAGCTATTTTTGATAGTAGTCACATTCACTCATAAATTAAATTAATAAAAATTCATCAACTTCAAGGACTGATAATGACAAATGGTATCTCAACTTCGCCACATTGTCTTTATAAATCAAATATAGTAGATGATGTAATAATAAATAAAACAAGACAAAATGAGTTAGTAAAAGTATTTTGCGAGTATAAAACAGAGTTCTTAATTTTGTTTGATGACTTTTTTAGAAGCCATAACTTGCCTAAACCATCTCCAGTCCTTCATCATTTTTTTCAATATACTCATCTGAGAGATGCATATTTTTATAGATGTAAACTCATAGAACATACAGTTCAATTTTATTTTTTTAAACACAAAGGTATCACATTACTTAGATTGGATGTTTTTGATGACAGAACAAGCGAATGTCTTTCTGAAGAGATTAAGATATACCAAGAATGCCATGAAAAATTCGTTAATTTTTTAAAGGCAAACTTCAACCAAGAAATATACCCACAGCTATATACTCCTGAAATATTTTATGAGGCCTGCAGAAATCTCCAGTCATTTTATGATCATCAGGAAACGTCACAAAACGCAAAATACAGTGCAATAGACAAGAAAAAAAGTCATCTTAACCAGGAAATCAAAAAGCTTATTAAAAATAATATTTTCCCTGAGCTATATAATGAACAATGCAATAAAATCCCCTCCTCATCGAAAGATGATAACCAGGAAATAACATGGCAGAATTTTAAAACTAGCAATTCGGCATATTCAAAACTATGTGGAAAATTATCTTTATTTAAAAGCGTGCCCAGTCGGTTAATAGAAAAATCAGCTTACTGCTCAACTGAAAACATGGCCACTAATAAATTTGATGTCGTCTTTTCTTACTGCGGAGATAATATAAAGGAATTTATACTTTTATTACCCTATAATAAATCACTGGAGATGTATGAACTTAACGATCAAAAGATCCAGTATTTGACTGCCCCTAATATCAATATACATAAAATGTCGCTATCAAATATAACAATAGAAAAGAGCGACCTTTCATATGGGTATTATTTTGGTTGTGTATTATCCAATATATCATGTTTTGAAAGCGACTTATCAAACACCATCTTTTCAAATGGAGAAATAAACAACCTCTTCATTAAAAAAAGCAACATATTTGGAACATCGTTCACTAATACCATGATAAAAAATTTGCTCTGTGAAGATATTATGCCTGGTCGATGGACCACTCAACTTGTCAATAAGCACTTAGGTTACAGATACACAGGAGTATTCAAAACCCTGGCAAGTATTGATGACAAACCGTCCCGTTTCGAAATTTTGATACCATTGGTACAAACTTTAGTTCGCGACAATGTAAAGCTAAATAATGATGTGTATAAAGAACTTAATAAGTTTATGCACGATTACGACAAAACATCATCAGAAATGAGAAAATACCTTAAAAGCATCAACGAGTGCATGCTCCTTATAAAAAATATAGTTCATCAGGATTAAAACACTCAAAGAAAGAGGTAATTTTAGAATGAAATTATCTGTGATAATTATTAATACACTGCAGAGAAATAAAAAACAATCTGAAGCATGCTCTGAAACATCCTACTCTGTCACTCTAATGATGGCACCTTGCTCTTCTTATAAAGAAGGGAAAAATTAAGAATATTAAATCTTCAAACTTTCATCAACTTCACATCAAGAAATTAAAAAATTTAAACATTAATCTAAATAATAACAACCTGATCACATAATCGGGTACGATTTTATCCGATAACTATAATGCTATAACTCTGGGAAATGGTTGGAATACACCGCTGGGTGCCATCTCTTTTGACGCTACCCGATCGAGTAGTAAGTTAAATAATGATATAACACACGAAGGTACGAGCTATCAGGTCGCCTATAATAAATATCTAGTGCAAACAGCCACTCGATTTAGCGTGGCCGCCTGGCGTTATGCTTCGCAGGATTACAGGACATTCAGCGACCATCTTTACGAAAATGATAAACACTATCATCAGAGTGATTATGATGATTTTTATGATATTGGCAGAAAAAATAGCCTTTCTGCTAATATTATGCAACCTTTATCCAATAATCTGGGAAATGTATCATTAAGTGCGCTTTGGCGGAATTACTGGGGGCGAAGTGGAAATGCTAAAGATTACCAATTCAGTTACTCCAATAACTGGCAACACATTAGTTATACTTTCTCTGCCAGCCAATCTTATGATGAAAATAATAAAGAAGAGGAGCGTTTTAATCTGTTTATCTCCATTCCTTTCTACTGGGGGGATGATATTGCCAAAACACGTCACCAAATTAACTTATCGAATTCGACCTCATTTTCCAAAGATGGCTATTCCTCCAACAATACTGGAATTACTGGCATAGCCGGTGAACATGATCAGTTAAATTATGGTATATATGTTAATCAGCAACAACAAAATAATGATACCTCGCTTGGTACGAATTTAAGCTGGAGAACTCCCATCGCCATAATAGATGGCAGCTATAGTCATTCTAAAAACGCCTAGCAAAGTGGTGGAAGTATTAGTAGTGGATTAGTTGTCTGGCCCGGTGGTATTAATATCACTAACCAGTTATCCGATACATTTGCAATTCTGGATGCGCCTGGGTTAGAAGGTGCACATATTAATGGACAAAAATACAATCGAACAAACAGCAAAGGCCAGGTTGTTTACGACCTGATAATACCTCATCGTGAAAACCATCTGGTACTTGATATAGCAAACAGTGAAAGTGAAACAGAATTGCAGGGCAATCGTCAAATTATTGCACCTTACCGTGGAGCAGTTTCTTATGTGCAGTTTACAACTGACCAACGTAAGCCCTGGTATATACAGGCACTGCGTCCCGATGGTTCGCCATTAACCTTTGGCTATGACGTACTGGATCTCCAGGAAAATAATATTGGAGTCGTTGGCCAGGGTAGTCGCCTTTTTATTCGCGTAGATGAAATTCCCACTGGAATAAAAGTTGCTCTCAATGATGAACAGAACTTATTCTGTACTATTACTTTTCAACACGTTATCGATGAAAACAAAACATATATATGCCAGTAAAAGGAGTTTACTATGAAGTGGCTTTTATTAATCACCTTGAGTCTATATTCTTTTATTGTGCAAAGTGCTCCCTGTGCATTGACCAATGTCGGTGAACAACGTGGAACATATATACTCAAGCCACTGAGTATGAAAGGTAATCTAACCGCCGAAAAATTGAAAACACCGGAAATATCATTGAGTGTACAGACTTGCAAGAGACAACCAACGCCATTAAAGTTCATTTTTTAACACAGAACGCTTTAAGGTTTAAAGTCGGAAGTCGTCATTATATTATTAATTTCCCCTTTGAATCTGACGGTAAAAAAATAGAGCTTCCAGGGAAGTCATCTTATAATTTAGAAGAAATGCTATCTGCGATAAATTTCACCATTCCATATTCTATCGCATCTGTATCAGATAGTTCTAACACCGCAGACATTTTTCCTGGAACTCCTTTTCCTTTGTTGTTCGAAATTGAAGTGAGTTCATGTACAGGGAATAATACTAATTGTAATAGCGTCCGCTTTAATTATAATTTAAATACTATTTTACAGGTAAATTTAATGACCTGTGGTTTTGAAGATCAATCCATCGACACTGGACGATTTGTACTGTCTCGTATCAATAATGAAAATTATCAGTTTCATCATATAAGATTTGACTGCATCCAGGGCGAGCAAGGTGAATTAGTTTTTGAACCCAGTGATGTTGAATATTACTTTGAACCAGTGACGATACAGGAGTCAGGAACCAGCATATTAAAAAATGAGTTAGAAAACAGTGAGGACGGTGCGGGTCAAATAGGCTTTCAACTCTCCAATGATGGTACGAATGAAATCCAGTATGGTAAAAGCAATTACTACTCTTTTCAGCATCCCCATGAAGGAAGTAATCAGATTCCTCTATTTATTCGCCCGCGTACATATGGAAATAATGTCTCAAGCGGGCAAATAATGAGCCGAGTCAAAATCGTGGTTATGTACAACTAATCTATCTCCCCCACCTTAACTTTGGGGGGAGGTGCCGATTAACGCGCCGCTGGACTAAAAAGCGCAGAATAATCCGTATTGCAGATTCGCTGTACCGCCGGGTGCTGAATCATCCGCTCAGCAAAAATAGCATGGTACTCTTCCATCACATTCTCGACGCGACCAATTTCTACGACAGTTTTATCGGCATAAAAGTCATATGCATAAAGCGTTGGGGCAACGAAGATTGCATTGTGCATCGCACCAAAAGCTTTCATCAACGCGGCATCATCAAACTCGCCGAGGATTTCTACGTTTAATCCCTGGGAGTTAAACCAGTTAAGCAATTTGCGCCCTAACATTGAACGTCGCCCAGGAATCAAAAGTCGCCGTTCTTCCAGACAAGCCGGGAACGGTTTTTCTGGTGGTGGATTTGTACACCAGAAACTCACGCCACATTCGCCAATTCTCACGGAGAACAGGCCTTCCTGCTGCGTAGAGTCTATCGGACAGTCAGAAATGATCATATCCAGTTTATGCTGACTTAATTGCTCCAGCAGCATTTCGTGGGTGGATTCGAAGCAGCGAAGATGAATGGGCTCGCCTTCTACCACTGCGGCGTTAAGTACGCTACTGACCAGGCGTTTGGAAAGTGCATCAGCCACACCAACGTCAAACAATAAATTGGATTCTTTGCGATAGTTCACAATATCCAGCATTTCCTGGCTTAAGGTGAACATTTTATCGGCATAGCGATAGACCAGTTCTCCCAGCTCGCTGGGTTCGAGACCACGTCCCTTGCGTTTAAATAATTTGCCTTGCAGGCGCTCTTCCAGCGCTCGAATCTGTCCGGTAATGGTTTGTGGAGTTAAATAAAGCGCCTCCGCTGCGCCAACCACGGAACCTTCTTTATAGACATGCCAGAAGTAATACAAGTGGTTGTAATTGATATGAGACATGCTCATTTCTCTCCCTGATAACAATGAAAAGGGAGCCGTTTATGGCTCCCCGGTAAACCGTCCTGTCAAACTGATGGACGCAAACGAACGCGTAACCAGCTGTATCCAATTACCGCCGAAGAGATAGAACCGACCAGGATACCGAGTTTCGCCCAGTTAATCAGTTCTGGATCTACGCTACCAAAGGCCAGGCTGGCAATAAAGATAGACATAGTAAAACCGATACCGCACAGGATCCCCACCGCCATAATTTGCTGATAAGTCGTTCCCTCAGGCAGATGCGCCAGTTTCAAACGCAGCGCCAACCAGCAGAACAGACTAATCCCCAGCGGTTTGCCAATCAGCAAGCCAGCGATGATCCCCAATGGCAGAATGGAGGTCAAGCCATCCAGCGTGACACCTTGCAGTGAAACGCCAGCATTAGCAAATGCAAACAGCGGCAAAATCAGATACGCCACCCACGGGTGTAACACATGCTCCAGTCGCTTCGCTGGAGAACGCCCATGCTTCTCTTTCAAAGGAATAAAGAAGCCGACAATTACCCCCGCCAGGGTTGCGTGAACCCCCGATTTCAACACCGCAGTCCACAACACTACGCCAACCAGAATATAGACGCCCGTGCGGCGTACACCACACAGATTCAATACCGCGAGTACCGCAATTGCTACAGCCGCGACGCCAAGAGAGGCCATCGATAAGTCATTAGTGTAGAACAATGCGATGATAATGATGGCCCCAAGATCGTCGATAATAGCCAGAGCCATCAAAAAGATCTTCAGCGCTAACGGAACACGACTTCCCAACAGCGCCAGCACACCAAGTGCAAAGGCAATGTCAGTAGCCGCCGGGATCGCCCACCCTTCGCGGGTAATCGGATCGGCATAGTTAAAGGCCAGATAGAGTAATGCCGGAACAATCATCCCACCAATAGCGGCGATAACTGGAAATGCGGCCTGGCGTAAGCTGGCTAGCGATCCTTGCATCAGTTCACGTTTAACTTCCAGACCGACTAACAGGAAAAATACCGCCATCAGCGCGTCATTTATCCATAACAGCATGTTTTTGTTGATTTCGAGTGAACCAACCCGGAGCTGAACCGGCGTCTCCAGAAAGTCGTGATACCATCCACTGGTTGCGCCGCTATTGGCCATAATCATCGCCAGGATAGCGGCAATGATAAGAATAATGCCTCCCGAGGCATCACTGCTAAAGAATCGATGCAGATGTTTCACTTTTTATTTCTCTTTCAGGTGAATAGATCGTTTTTACTATTTTACCCCGCACAAATCATCGTTAAAATCAGATTATAGTGTAGGAATAACTCGTTTTTTACGAGCAATTAAAGGATTTGCGCCATCAGCGGTGAGATGAGTTTTTGACGGCTGTAAGCGCTAACGGGTGACCCTAAGCCCTGATAATCATAGCTTAAGGTCAGGATTTCTGAGGGATTAATTAGGAAAAGTAATAATTAATTTCTTGTCAGTCGGCGTTATTTGTTAGGACAATATTTCAAAAATAATCCAGCTTGTCGTCAATAATTGCGATAAAGAGATAAATTAAAGTTAAATAATTAAATCATTAAAAAATTACGCCACAAAAATGCGAGGCGTCTTCAGGATTAGAATCGATAAAACAGAATGGGTTAAAGAGAGCGATATAATAGCGGCGGGTGCTTGAGGCTATCTGTCTCAGGCATTAGCTGAACGGCAGATAGAGAAAAGCCCCGAGTGATATTTTACTATCAACCCGAGGCCCCCTATATGCTGAACACATGTAGAGTGCCTCTTACTGACCGTAAGGTCAAGGAGAAGAGAGCAATGAAGCAGCATAAGGCGATGATTGTCGCCCTGATCGTCATCTGTATCACCGCCGTAGTGGCGGCGCTGGTAACGAGAAAAGACCTCTGTGAGGTTCACATCCGAACTGGCCAGACGGAGGTTGCTGTTTTCACGGCTTACGAATCCGAGTAAGTGCAACGGCGGGGAGTGATCCCCGCCACTTTTCAGGTGCTCGCATATCTTCAACGCACCCTAATTTTACCCAAGCCTGCCCACGGGCAGGCTTTTGGGGAGGTTAGCGGGTCAGGTCGTCAAAAAACTTCTTCACACCATCAAAGAAGCTCTTTGAGCGCGGGCTGTTGTGCTCACCGGTTGGGCCACCGAAGCTTTCTTGCAGCTCTTGCAGCAGCTGTTTCTGCTTCTCGTTCAGGCCTACCGGTGTTTCGACGACAACGCGGCACAGCAAATCACCCTGTGCGCCACCGCGGACAGACTTGACGCCTTTACCGCGCATACGGAAAAGCTTACCGGTCTGGGTTTCGCCAGGCACTTTCAGTTTGACGCGACCATCAAGGGTCGGTACTTCGATTTCGCCACCCAGCGCCGCCATAGCGAAGTTGATCGGGACTTCGCAATAGAGGTTGTTGCCTTCACGCTCGAAAATCGGGTGCTGTTTAACCTGAACCTGAACGTACAGATCGCCTGCCGGTGCGCCATGCTCGCCCGCTTCACCTTCGCCCGCAAGACGGATGCGGTCTCCAGTGTCCACCCCTGCCGGGATTTTAACGGACAGCGTTTTGCTGCGCTCAACACGACCATGACCATGACATTTGTTGCACGGATCTTTGATCAGCGTACCGCGGCCCTGACAGTGTGGACAGGTCTGCTGTACAGCGAAGAATCCCTGACGCATCTGCACCTGACCAGAACCATGACAGGTCGGACAGGTCTGCGGCTGTGTACCTGGTTTTGCACCGCTACCGTGGCAAACGTCACACTCTTCCAGAGTCGGAATGCGGATCTCTTTGGTCACGCCACGTACAGCTTCTTCGAGGGTGAGCTCCATGTTATAGCGTAAATCAGCACCGCGCGCCGCACGTTGACGACCACGTCCGCCGCCAAAAATATCGCCGAAAACGTCACCAAAAATATCGCTGAAGTCTGCGCCGCCGCCAAAACCGCCGCCGCCCATGCCGCCTTGCTCAAACGCAGCATGACCATACTGATCGTATGCCGCACGTTTTTGCGAGTCGGTCAGAACTTCATAAGCTTCCTTGATCTCTTTAAATTTCGCCTCGGCCTCTTTGTCACCCTGGTTACGGTCCGGGTGGTATTTCATGGCCAGGCGTTTGTAGGCCTTTTTGATTTCACGCTCTTCCGCTGTTTTGGAAACGCCTAAAATCTCGTAATAATCTTGCTTAGCCATCTTTTTTAAATTGCCCCTAGATGAATGCACGGGCGGAGAGGAAATTCCCCTTCGCCCGTGTCAGTATAATTACCCGTTTATAGGGCGATTATTTTTTGTCTTTGACTTCTTCAAATTCAGCGTCGACAACATCGTCATCTTTCGCGTTGTTTGCAGAAGCATCAGCACCGGCAGTCTGCTGCTGGGCATGTTGCTGCTGGGCGATTTCCATCAGTTTCTGGGAAACCTGTGCCAGCTCCTGCATTTTCGCTTCGATAGCGGCTTTGTCTTCACCTTTCAGAGCAGTTTCCAGTGCAGTCAGTGCAGACTCGATAGCAGTTTTGTCGTCAGCCGGCAGTTTGTCGCCTGCTTCTTCAACCTGCTTACGGGTGCTGTGCAGCAGATGGTCGCCCTGGTTGCGAGTCTGTACCAGCTCTTCAAACTTACGGTCAGCTTCGGCGTTAGCTTCTGCGTCGCGTACCATTTTCTGGATTTCATCTTCGTTCAGACCAGAAGAAGCCTTGATGGTGATCTTCTGCTCTTTACCGCTGTTTTTATCTTTCGCGGAAACGTGCAGGATACCGTCAGCATCGATATCGAAGGTAACTTCGATCTGCGGCATGCCGCGCGGTGCCGGGTTGATACCATCCAGGTTGAACTGACCCAGAGATTTGTTATCAGCCGCACGTTTACGTTCACCCTGCAGCACATGGATGGTTACCGCAGACTGGTTGTCTTCAGCGGTAGAGAACACCTGGCTGTGCTTGGTCGGGATAGTGGTGTTTTTCGCGATCAGCGTCGTCATCACACCGCCCATGGTTTCGATACCCAGAGACAGCGGGGTAACGTCCAGCAGCAGTACGTCTTTCACGTCACCAGTCAGAACACCACCCTGAACAGCAGCACCGATTGCTACAGCTTCGTCCGGGTTAACGTCTTTACGCGGCTCTTTACCAAAGAACTCAGCAACTTTCTTCTGAACCATTGGCATACGAGTCTGACCACCAACGAGGATAACGTCGTCGATATCAGATACGGACAGGCCAGCGTCCTGCAGTGCAACTTTCAGCGGCTCAATGGAACGGTTTACCAGATCTTCAACCAGGCTTTCCAGTTTCGCACGAGTCACTTTGATGTTCATGTGTTTCGGACCGGTCGCATCTGCAGTGATGTACGGCAGGTTAACGTCGGTCTGCTGAGCGGAAGACAGTTCGATTTTCGCTTTTTCTGCCGCTTCTTTCAGGCGCTGCATTGCCAGCGGATCGTTGCGCAGGTCAATGCCCTGATCTTTCTTGAATTCTTCAACCAGGTAGTTGATCAGACGGCTGTCGAAGTCTTCACCACCCAGGTGGGTATCACCGTTGGTAGCCAGAACTTCGAAGGTTTTTTCGCCGTCAACTTCGTCGATTTCGATAATAGAAATATCGAAAGTACCACCACCCAGGTCATAAACCGCGATAGTACGGTTGCCAGTACCTTTGTCCAGACCGTAAGCCAGCGCAGCTGCGGTCGGTTCGTTGATGATACGTTTTACTTCGAGACCAGCGATACGGCCTGCGTCTTTGGTTGCCTGACGCTGAGCATCGTTAAAGTATGCCGGTACGGTGATAACAGCTTCAGTTACCGGTTCACCCAGGTAATCTTCAGCGGTTTTCTTCATTTTTTTCAGCACTTCAGCAGAAATCTGCGGCGGTGCCATTTTCTGGCCTTTAACTTCGACCCATGCGTCGCCGTTATCAGCAGCAATAATTTTGAACGGCATGATGGAAACATCACGCTGTACTTCTTCGTCCTGGAAGCGGCGGCCAATCAGGCGTTTAATCGCAAACAGGGTGTTTTGCGGGTTCGTCACTGCCTGACGTTTAGCCGGCTGACCAACCAGAGTTTCACCATCCTGGGTATAGGCAATGATAGAAGGCGTGGTGCGATCGCCTTCGGCGTTCTCCAGCACACGAGGAGTGGTGCCATCCATAATAGCTACACAAGAGTTGGTAGTACCCAGGTCGATACCAATTATTTTACCCATCTAAACGTCTCCACTATATATTCGGTCATCATGTGGTTGTGAGTCTGTAATAGGGGCGAAACGTCTGGTTTCAACTGCCCAATTTCATTTTTTTGCAGACTCACTCACTGCGGTTGACTACTAAATGGGGTCGTAACCCACGTCATCAAGGGGGAGATGCAAAAATTTTTTGTGCTTTTGCGCAGAAATTTCGCGATATGGCAGGACAAGACGTAAAATTGACAGCAATTTTATTCAGATAAAGAATGAATCGCAGCCAAGGCATTCATCAAAAAATTGTAATAAAAAGAAAAGATTACGTACCTGAACCTTCTCTTTATCAGCAGTAAACTAGTGGGTATTCATCCCTCTACCTCTTCCCACTAAGAGAATCCTTATGAAATCCGTTTTTACGATTTCCGCCAGCCTGGCGATTAGCCTGATGCTGTGCTGCACGGCGCAGGCAAACGACCATAAACTCCTCGGCGTCATTGCAATGCCGCGTAACGAAACCAACGATCTGGCGCTGAAACTTCCTGTTTGTCGCATTGTGAAAAGCATACAACTCTCTGCCGACCATGGCGATTTACAGTTAAGCGGTGCATCGGTTTATTTCAAAGCCGCCCGTAGCGCCAGTCAGAGCCTGAATATTCCTTC
The DNA here is from genome assembly GCF_012584495.1 of Escherichia sp. SCLE84. Classification (NCBI taxonomy): domain Bacteria; kingdom Pseudomonadati; phylum Pseudomonadota; class Gammaproteobacteria; order Enterobacterales; family Enterobacteriaceae; genus Escherichia; species Escherichia sp. SCLE84. The sequence goes on from NZ_CP051430.1 coordinate 2,447,951, forward strand.
AGAAATAAAAGAAGGGCAAACCACTGACTGGATCAACATTAACAGCGATAACGACAATAAACGCTGCGTCTCAAAAATCACCTTTTCCGGTCATACGGTGAACTCATCGGATATGGCCACGCTGAAAATTATCGGCGACGACTAACGCCAGAATATAGAAGCCACAAAAAATGAATGTTAATTACCTGAATGATTCAGATCTGGATTTTCTCCAGCATTGCAGTGAGGAACAGTTGGCAAATTTCGCCCGATTGCTCACCCATAATGAAAAAGGCAAAACTCGCCTCTCCAGCGTACTGATGCGCAACGAACTGTTTAAATCGATGGAAGGGCATCCCGAGCAACATCGCCGCAACTGGCAGCTGATTGCTGGAGAATTACAGCATTTTGGTGGCGATAGTATCGCCAACAAACTGCGCGGACACGGTAAATTGTATCGGGCCATTTTGCTCGATGTTTCAAAACGATTGAAGCTGAAAGCCGACAAAGAGATGTCTACGTTTGAGATTGAGCAACAGTTACTGGAACAATTTCTGCGTAACACCTGGAAGAATATGGACGAGGAACATAAGCAGGAGTTTCTGCACGCGATCGATGCCAGGGTGAATGAGCTGAAAGAGCTGCTGCCGCTGCTGATGAAAGACAAATTATTGGCAAAAGGCGTGTCGCATTTGCTTTCCAGCCAACTGACCCGCATTTTACGCACCCACGCAGCAATGAGCGTACTTGGGCATGGTTTGCTGCGCGGCGCGGGGCTGGGAGGCCCTGTAGGTGCGGCACTAAATGGGGTTAAAGCGGTCAGCGGCAGCGCCTATCGCGTGACGATTCCAGCCGTACTGCAAATCGCCTGCCTGCGCCGGATGGTTAGCGCCACTCAGGTCTGATACCGGAAACCGGGGAAAATTTTCATTTTCCCCTCAAAAGATCGTAGACACTGCCCCACTGGCTGATTATTATGCCGCGCCCTGAAAACACTACAGTTATTCAGGGAAATTATTTCACCATTCATTCGATGATGATTTTTGAGGAATTATGGGCAACACTAAGTTGGCTAATCCGGCACCGCTGGGCCTGATGGGCTTCGGCATGACCACCATTCTGCTTAACCTGCACAACGTGGGTTATTTCGCTCTGGACGGTATTATTCTTGCCATGGGCATTTTCTACGGCGGCATCGCGCAAATTTTTGCTGGTCTGCTGGAGTACAAAAAAGGCAACACTTTCGGTTTAACCGCATTCACCTCTTACGGTTCTTTCTGGCTGACGCTGGTTGCGATTCTGCTGATGCCGAAACTGGGTCTGACCGATGCGCCAAATGCACAGTTCCTTGGTGTCTACCTGGGTCTGTGGGGCGTATTTACGCTGTTTATGTTCTTCGGCACGCTGAAAGGCGCACGCGTTCTGCAATTCGTTTTCTTTAGCCTGACCGTGCTGTTTGCCCTGCTGGCGATCGGTAACATTGCCGGTAACGCCGCAATCATCCACTTTGCCGGCTGGATTGGGCTGATCTGCGGTGCCAGCGCAATCTATCTGGCGATGGGTGAAGTACTGAACGAGCAGTTTGGTCGCACCGTTCTGCCGATTGGTGAATCCCACTAATTGTTTTGAGATCCCCCCGCTCGGGGGGATTTTTTTATTCGCTAACGTCGCGTCTTGCACTCTTCGGTCTGAATGCTGCAACCACTTCCGGTGCCGTTTCAACGTATGGCCCTTCCAGCAACTGAATGCAGTACGGTACGCTGGCAAAAATACCGTGTACCACAACGTTACCCGCAGCGTCCTTCACACCTTCCAGCGTCTCTTTAATAGACTTCGGCTGACCGGGTAAGTTAAGGATCAGCGCCTGTTTGCGAATCACACCAACCTGACGCGAAAGGATCGCAGTTGGTACAAAATGCAGGCTTATCTGGCGCATCTGTTCACCAAAGCCAGGCATCTCGCGGTCCGCTACTGCCAGCGTCGCATCGGGCGTTACGTCACGACGCGCCGGGCCAGTTCCGCCCGTGGTGAGCACCAGATGGCAACTCATTTCATCCACTAGCTCACACAACGTTTGCTCGATGATCGCCTGCTCATCGGGGATTAAGCGGGTTTCCAGTTCAAACGGCGTGGTTAGCGCCGATGTCAGCCATTCTTCCAGCGCAGGGATGCCTTTATCCTGATAAACGCCGCTGGATGCGCGATCAGAGATGGAAACTAAGCCAATACGTAAAGTATTCATCAAGATTTTTCCGTTTAAACAGTCTCGTTAAACAGAATGATACACTGCGAAGGGAGTGACAGACAGGCTTCAGAAGAGGTAGCGTGACCGACTTCCCGGTCACGCTAAGAATGATTACAGCAGATCGCCGATCATTTTTTCCAGTTTTTCCTGGTCAATAGCAAACTTACGGATACCTTCCGCCAGTTTATCTACTGCCATTGGATCCTGGTTGTGCTGCCACAGGAACTCGGACTCAGTGATACGCGCCGGACGCGCTTTCACTTCGCCGGTGTAAGACAGTTTACGTTCGATAGCCCCTTCGCTCTCAGCCAGCTCTTTCAGCAGTGTAGGTGCGATGGTAAGACGGTCGCAGCCTGCCAGTTCCAGAATTTCGCCGATGTTACGGAAGCTTGCGCCCATAACCACGGTTTCATAACCGTGCTCTTTGTAGTACTGGTAGATTTCAGATACAGAAACCACGCCCGGATCTTCTGCCGGAGCGTACTCTTTCTTATCGGTATTCGCTTTGTACCAGTCAAGAATACGGCCAACAAATGGCGAGATCAGGAACACGCCTGCTTCCGCACAAGCACGAGCCTGAGCGAAGGAGAACAGCAGGGTCAGGTTACAGTTGATGCCTTCTTTTTCCAGCTGTTCTGCAGCACGGATACCCTGCCAGGTAGAAGCCAGTTTGATCAGAATACGATCGTTGCTAATACCAGCATCGTTGTAGAGTTTGATCAGGCGTTTTGCTTTCGCAATTGACGCTTCGGTGTCATAGGAAAGACGCGCATCAACTTCAGTTGAGATACGACCCGGAACCAGTTTCAGGATTTCCAGACCAATATTTACTGCCAGTTTGTCGGTCGCGTCCACGATCTGCTGCGCGCGATCGTTGCTCTGCTGTTTCGCCCAGGCGACAGCATCATCAATCAACTTACGGTATTCCGGAATCTGCGCTGCGTTAAGAATGAGAGAAGGGTTGGTTGTGGCATCCTGCGGTTGATACAGCTTCATTGCCGCGATGTCCCCAGTGTCGGCCACTACGGTGGTGTACTGACGAAGGGAGGTCAATTTGTCCGTCATGATAGTATTTCTCTTTAAACAGCTTGTTAGGGGGATGTAACCGGTCTGCCCTGATGATATCACGACGCAACGTCAGCGCAACCGCCGACAAGACGGTTATCGCCAGGCGAGACTGTTTCGGATTTCTGACACTGCGTTGATATCGCCCGCCATTTTTATACAAAACCTCATGTATGCTACGCAGAAGTTATCAAGTACCTCGTAGCGTATATACTTCTTAAACAATTGGTAACGTTTACACAGGAAAGTCATCGCGACCGGCAATAAGAGGGATATGCATGCCAGATTTTTTCTCCTTTATTAACAGCGTCCTTTGGGGATCGGTAATGATTTACCTGCTCTTCGGCGCAGGTTGTTGGTTCACTTTTCGCACCGGATTTGTGCAGTTTCGCTACATCCGCCAGTTTGGCAAAAGTCTTAAAAATAGCATTCATCCACAGCCAGGCGGTTTAACCTCATTTCAGTCATTGTGTACCAGTCTTGCGGCGCGCGTGGGTAGCGGCAACCTGGCCGGCGTTGCGCTGGCTATTACCGCCGGTGGACCTGGAGCCGTCTTTTGGATGTGGGTTGCCGCGTTTATCGGCATGGCGACCTCGTTTGCCGAATGTTCCCTTGCACAACTTTATAAAGAACGTGACGTCAATGGACAGTTTCGTGGCGGACCGGCATGGTATATGGCGCGCGGGCTGGGGATGCGTTGGATGGGCGTTCTGTTCGCCGTCTTTTTGCTCATCGCCTACGGCATAATTTTCAGCGGAGTTCAGGCGAACGCCGTTGCCCGAGCCCTGAGTTTTTCTTTTGATTTTCCCCCGCTGGTGACAGGCATTATTCTCGCTGTCTTTGCTCTGCTGGCAATCACTCGCGGTCTTCATGGCGTCGCCCGGCTCATGCAGGGGTTTGTCCCGTTGATGGCGATAATCTGGGTGCTGACCAGCATGGTGATTTGCGTAATAAATATCGGGCAACTTCCCCACGTCATTTGGTCTATTTTTGAGAGTGCTTTTGGCTGGCAGGAAGCGGCAGGCGGCGCGGCGGGATATACCTTAAGCCAGGCGATTACTAACGGTTTTCAGCGCAGTATGTTTTCCAATGAGGCGGGAATGGGTTCGACGCCAAACGCGGCAGCGGCAGCGGCGTCCTGGCCTCCGCATCCGGCAGCGCAAGGGATTGTCCAGATGATTGGCATTTTTATCGACACCCTGGTCATCTGTACGGCAAGCGCCATGCTGATATTACTGGCGGGTAACGACACAACCTACATGCCGCTGGAAGGTATTCAGCTTATCCAGAAGGCGATGCGGGTGCTAATGGGTTCCTGGGGTGCTGAGTTTGTTACCCTCGTGGTTATTCTGTTTGCCTTCAGCTCCATCGTTGCCAACTACATTTATGCCGAAAACAATCTCTTCTTTTTACGCCTGAACAACCCTAAAGCGATCTGGTGTTTGCGGATCTGCACCTTCGCAACGGTCATCGGCGGCACCTTGCTAAGCCTTCCGCTGATGTGGCAACTGGCAGATATCATAATGGCCTGCATGGCTATTACCAATTTGACCGCCATTTTACTGCTCTCGCCTGTGGTTCATACCATTGCCAGTGATTATCTACGCCAGCGTAAACTCGGCGTGCGCCCGGTGTTTGATCCGTTGCGTTATCCGGATATCGGTCGCCAGCTTTCTCCGGACGCGTGGGATGATGTTTCGCAGGAGTAATCACAACTATCGATCAACTCATTCTCTTTTTTTGCTAAAGTCGGCATAAATTTCCTGCAAGGACTGGATATGCTGATTCTTATTTCACCTGCGAAAACGCTTGATTACCAAAGCCCGTTGACCACCACGCGCTATACGCTGCCGGAGCTGTTAGACAATTCCCAGCAGTTGATCCATGAAGCGCGGAAACTGACGCCTCCGCAGATTAGCACGCTGATGCGCATCAGCGACAAACTGGCGGGTATCAACGCCGCTCGCTTTCATGACTGGCAGCCAGATTTCACGCCGGAGAATGCCCGCCAGGCGATTCTGGCGTTTAAAGGTGATGTCTACACCGGCTTGCAGGCCGAAACCTTCAGCGAAGACGATTTCGATTTTGCCCAACAGCATTTGCGAATGCTTTCCGGCTTGTATGGCGTACTGCGCCCGCTCGATTTAATGCAGCCTTATCGTCTGGAAATGGGGATCCGTCTTGAGAATGCCCGAGGGAAAGATCTGTATCAATTCTGGGGAGATATCATCACCAACAAGCTGAACGAGGCGCTCGCAGCACAAGGCGATAATGTGGTGATTAATCTGGCGTCAGATGAGTATTTTAAATCGGTGAAGCCGAAGAAATTGAATGCCGAGATTATCAAGCCGGTGTTCCTCGATGAGAAGAACGGCAAATTTAAGATAATCAGCTTCTACGCTAAGAAAGCACGCGGTCTGATGAGTCGTTTTATTATTGAAAATCGGCTGACCAAACCAGAGCAACTGACTGGTTTTAATAGCGAAGGTTACTTCTTTGATGAAGCTTCCTCCAGCAATGGCGAGCTGGTGTTTAAACGCTACGAGCAGCGTTAAGTTTGCAGTCAATGCCGGATGCGGCGTGAACGCCTTATCCGGCCTACAAAAGCATGCAGATTCAATATATTGCAGAATTCACGTAGATACTGTTATGGCCTGCAAGTTTTTTCCTGGTCCGGTTTCCCGGATTGCAGGCATGCCAGACACAGCGCCGTCAGGCGCTGTTTTTTTCATCCCTTCCGCGATTTTTACGCCGCTACCGGATTATGCCGTGACGCATCGAACGGCACGCCTGACTTCAGCACTCCATACGCCACCTGTGCCAGCTTGCGCATCATCGCGCCGAGAATCACCTTTCCTTTCTTGCCATTAGCCGCCAGACGGTCGCGGAACGCCCGTCCCCACTCAGTCTTACTGGTGGCTACCATTGCGGGCATATACAACGCCCTGCGAAGCGACACATGTCCGGCCTTACTCATCCGGCTCGCCCCTCTCACACTGCTACCTGATTCATAACGCCGTGGTGTCAGACCCGCAAAAGCGGCGAACTGTCTGGCATGGGCGAAGCGGTCCTTCAGACCGATATAAGCCAGCAATACCGCAGATGTTTTCTCTCCGATACCCGGGATGCTTTCCAGCAGTTTCCTGCGGTGTTTCATATCCGGATCATCGTCTGTCAGGTCTTTTATCTGCTTCTCAAGACGCTTCAGCTCTGCTTCAAGCCACAGAAGGTGAGCATCAATGCTCGGTCTCTGGACTTCCCGCGCCGTTTCAGTGCGATTCAGTTCCTGCGTGTGCATATCTGTCAGCGCCTGGTGGCGGACTACCAGGGCACGCAACGCGCGTTCAAGCGGGTGAGGCGCTTCCCAGGCTGCAGGGCGCTTCTGACGACAGAACTCTGCCAGCATGCGCGCATCCACGGTATCAGTCTTGTTACGCAGTCCTTCACTCTGAGCGAAAGCTTTACCCAGCGCAGGATTAATGACTGACACTATGTAGCCAGCATCGTAAAGGCACTCAGCGACAGGTTCCATATAGGTGCCGGTCGCTTCGATGCAGATATGCGCATGGTCAATCTTGTGACCTTTCAGCCAGCTCACCAGCTCATCGTGCCCTTTAGTGGTGTTAGCGAATTTTTTGGTGCGATGACGACCATCAGGACGCAACACATCGACATCCAGTTTCTCTTTAGCGGTGTCGATACCGATATAATGAAGTTCATGTTCCATAGTGAAACCAACCTTGCAAATACGGATTACCGGGAAAACCGGTCCATGATACTGTCCGGTTTATCACTTTGGGAGAAAGGCAGTCCGCTGCATAAATCTACGCAACAGGTTAGAACCCAAGGCCCGATACGGCATGCGGACTGCAGGCAGAGAAAACTGGCCGATTTTCTCTGCACTGGAGGGATAATACAAGGCCTGATAAGACGCGCCAGCGTCGCATCAGGCGCTGAATGCCGGATTGTTACCCGGCATTTGTCATTTAGCGGTGATGTTTGCCTGGACCATGACCGCCGTGATGATCATGAGGAGCTTTCTTATGGTGGCGCGGCGGTGGCGGCGGTCCGTGTGGGTGCCAGCGATTGCCTCGCCATTCATAATGTTGTTTCCACCAGCCGTGGTCGCGCCAGTGACCTCCATCCCAGTAATAGCCACGATTATCACGATCGCCTATCTGTAATTTTACTGACGGGACTAACGTAATTTCCGCAGCCTGTGCTGCCATGGGAGCGACCAGAACCAGGGAAAGTGCGAGTACGATAGATTGCATCTTTTTCACAGGTTACTCCTTTTATCATTGCCCGTTATGGGTCGATATCCGGAGATTACGCGATGAGAACGACGGTTGTTATTCTCCGCAATCCTAATCTCTAAGTTACCGCATTTATTGAGAATTTCTCCTTTTTCCCTGTCGTTTTTCTCCATAATTTCTTCATAAAAAAGCCGGGCTGCATAAAAGCAAACCCGGCCTGATTGAGATAATGAATAGATTTTACTGATGATTCATCATCAATTTACGCAACGCAGCAAAATCGGCGGGCAGATTATGTGAAAGCAAGGGTAAATCAGCACGTTCTGCCAGCTCTTTTGGCAGATCCAACGTTTCACCGAGAATCGCTTCCACGCTCTCTTTAAATTTCGCCGGATGCGCGGTGCCGAGGAACAAGCCATATTCGCCTGGATTCAACTGGTCACGCAGCGCACGATACGCTACGGCAGCGTGCGGCTCCGAGGTGTAGCCCAGTTCTTTTAACTCACGCATTGTCTGTTGCGTGGTTTCATCATCCACGGCTGCATAACCCAGCTCTTTCAGTTGCCAGATTTTGCGGCGGAACAACTCTTCCACACGCGGCCAGTTGTTCGGCTGACTCACGTCCATCGCGTTGGATAACGTCGCCTGAGTCGCTTTGGGTGACCACTGACCGTCGTGCAGGAAACGTGGCACGGTATCGTTCACGTTGGTCGCAGCAATAAAACGTTTCACCGGCAGACCGAGTGACTTCGCCAGCAGACCCGCCGTCAAATCGCCGAAGTTTCCGCTTGGCACCGAGACAACCAGCTGGTTGCGCGCTTCCTGCGGCAGCTGCGCAACTGCTTCAAAGTAGTAGCAAATCTGCGCCAGCAAACGGCTGATGTTAATCGAGTTAGCTGAGTTTAACCCCAGCGCCACTTTCAGCTCTTCATCATCAAACGCCTGCTTCACCAGCGCCTGACAGGCATCGAAATCGCCGTCGATGGCAACAGTTTCGATATTGCCGCCCAATGTACAGAACAGTTTTTCTTGCAGTGGACTGATTTTGCCTCGTGGATAGAGGATAACCACTTTCACATTCGGTAAACCGTAGAAAGCATGAGCCACTGCCGCTCCGGTATCACCGGAGGTCGCGGTCAGAATGGTCACTGGCTTATCGCCCGCAATATGGGTCAGCATTTGTGCCATAAAGCGACCGCCGAAATCTTTAAATGCCAGCGTTGGCCCGTGGAACAATTCCAGACAACCGACATCGCTTTCAACATTGGCGACCGGAGCCGGGAAGGCAAACGCCGCGCGCACGCGCTCTTCCAGGATTTCCTGCGGGATTTCATCACCAATAAACGCCGAGAGGATCTTCGCACTGCGGGTGACAAAATCCAGCTTCAGCATCTCATCAATTTCAGTCAGGCTGAATTCCGGCAGGTCATGCGGAAAAAACAGCCCCTGATTTTTGCCCAACCCCTGGGTTACGGCTTGCGCAAAGCTGACCTGCTCGTTGTGATCTTTCAGATTGTAGAGTTTCATTTAGTTTTCCAGTACTCGTGCGCCCGCCGTATCCAGCCGGCAAATATGAACAAAACCTTCCTGATTTTGCAGGTAGTTCTTACCCAACCAGTCGGCAACGCGCTGGGCGGTATCCGGCTTGTCACATAGAGCGAACAAGGTCGGGCCGGAGCCGGAGATACCGCTCGCTACCGCGCCGATTTCCGCGACCGCCTGCCGCGCCTGCCGGAAGCCAGGCAGTAACCGTTCACGGTAGGGTTCAGCGATAACATCTTTCATCAGCTTCGCGGCAAGCTCAGGCTGACGGGAATAGCAGGCGTGAATGAAGCCAGCCAGATGTCGCCCGTGCGCAATGCAATCCTGGCGGCGATACTGCGCCGGTAAAATAGCCCTGGCTTCTGCCGTCGAGACTTTAATCCCCGGATACGCCAGCACCCACAGCCACTCATCAAACCCTGGCACTTGCTGGCTGATGATGTCGTTTTCTTCGATCATCAACTGCATACCACCAAGAAAACACGGTGCCACGTTGTCGTAATGAATGCTGCCGGAGATACGTCCTTCCAGCTCGCCCATCAAAGCCAGCAAACGAGTGTCATTAAGCGGCTTGCCACAGTGTTCATTCATCGCCATCAGCGCCGCGACCACCGAACAGGCGCTGGAGCCTAAGCCCGAACCGATTGGCATATTCTTTTCCAGAGTCATCGCCACTGGAATTTGCTTGCCAAGCTCCTGGCAAAAACGCTCCCAGCACTGATAAACGATATTTTCCCGTGGTTCTGACGGCAGCTTATCGGCAAAGCGTCCGAGGTTGTTGAGACTGAATGTCTCTGCCGCCTCAACCGTGACTACATCTCCGAGCAATGCACCATCAACAGGTGTCACCGCCGCCCCGAGCACATCAAACCCGACGCTCATATTGGCACTGGAAGCCGGGGCATAAACTTTAACCATGTCAGACTCCTAACTTCCATGAGAGGGTACGTAGCAGATCGGCAAAGACACCGGCAGCTGTAACGTCATTGCCCGCACCATATCCGCGCAGCACCAACGGCAGCGGCTGATAATAGTGGCTATAAAAGGCCAGGGCGTTTTCGCCATTTTTCACTTTGAACAGCGGATCATTACCATCCACTTCGGCAATCTTCACGCGGCAGGCACCATCTTCATCAATATTGCCAACATAGCGCAAAACTTTTCCTTCATCACGGGCCTTCGCCACGCGCGCGGCAAAGAGATCGTCGAGCTGTGACAGATTCGCCATAAAAGCGGCAACATCACCCTCAGCGTTAAACTCTGCGGGCAGCACAGGTTCAATTTCAATATCCGCCAGCTCCAGTTCACGTCCCGTTTCACGAGCGAGAATCAATAGCTTACGCGCTACATCCATACCAGAAAGATCATCTCGCGGATCCGGTTCGGTATAACCCATTTCCCGCGCCAGAGTAGTCGCCTCGGAGAAACTCATGCCTTCGTCTAACTTGCCGAAGATATAAGAAAGCGAACCTGAAAGAATGCCGGAGAACTTCATCAATTCATCACCAGCATTGAGCAGATTTTGCAGGTTCTCAATAACCGGTAATCCAGCCCCAACGTTGGTGTCATAGAGGAATTTACGCCGCGATTTTTCCGCCGCATGACGCAACAGATGGTAGTAATCCATCGACGAGGTGTTGGCCTTTTTGTTCGGCGTGACAACGTGGAAACCTTCGCGCAAGAAGTCGGCATATTGATCCGCCACTGCCTGGCTGGAGGTGCAGTCAACAATGACCGGGTTCAGCAGATGATATTCTTTCACGAGGCGAATTAAGCGCCCGAGATTAAACGGCTCTTTGGCTTGCGCCAGTTCTTCCTGCCAGTTTTCCAGATTTAGGCCATGCACATTGGTGAGCAGTGCCTTCGAGTTGGCAACACCGCAGACACGTAAGTCGATATGTTTATTCTTCAGCCAGCTTTGTTGACGCTTCAGTTGCTCCAGCAGCGCACCGCCAACGCCACCGACGCCAATCACAAACACTTCGATAACCTGATCGGTATTGAACAGCATCTGATGAGTAACGCGCACGCCAGTGGTCGCATCATCGTTATTTACCACGACAGAGATTGAGCGTTCAGAAGATCCCTGAGCAATGGCGACAATGTTGATATTGGCGCGGGCCAGCGCGGCAAAGAATTTCGCCGAGATCCCACGCAAGGTGCGCATACCATCACCTACCACCGAGATAATGGCCAGCCGTTCCGTCACCGCCAGCGGCTCCAGTAAGCCTTCTTTCAGTTCCAGGTAGAACTCTTCCTGCATTGCCCGTTCAGCCCGCACGCAGTCGCTTTGCGGAACGCAGAAACTGATACTGTATTCGGAAGATGATTGCGTAATCAGCACCACGGAAATACGGGCGCGTGACATCGCGGCAAAGACGCGCGCCGCCATGCCGACCATTCCTTTCATCCCCGGGCCGGAAACGCTGAACATTGCCATGTTATTCAGATTGGAAATGCCCTTGACCGGTAATTCGTCTTCATCACGACTGGCACCAATGAGCGTACCTGGTGCTTGAGGATTTCCGGTATTTTTAATCAGGCAAGGGATCTGGAACTGGGCGATGGGGGTAATGGTGCGGGGGTGAAGAACTTTAGCGCCGAAGTAGGAAAGCTCCATCGCTTCCTGGTAGGACATCGACTTCAACAACCTCGCATCGGGCACCTGACGCGGGTCGCAGGTATAGACCCCGTCAACGTCCGTCCAAATCTCGCAACAATCGGCGCGTAAACAGGCAGCCAGCACCGCCGCGGAGTAGTCGGAACCGTTGCGTCCAAGTACCACCAGTTCGCCTTTTTCATTACCGGCGGTGAAACCTGCCATCAACACCATGTGATCAGCCGGAATGCGGCTTGCCGCAATACGGCGGGTGGACTCAGCAATATCGACGGTAGATTCGAGGTAATGCCCCACTGCCAGCAGTTTTTCGACCGGATCGATAACGGTAACGTTGTGACCACGCGCTTCTAACACGCCGGCCATAATGGCGATCGACATTTTCTCGCCACGGCAAATCAGCGCAGCGTTGATGCTATCCGGGCACTGCCCCAACAAACTAATGCCATGCAGGACATGTTTTATTTGGGCAAATTCCTGATCGACGAAAGTTTTCAATTGCGCCAGCGGGAACCCCGGCTGGGCGGCGACGAGTCCCGTCAAAAGTTCGGCAAAAATACGTTCGGCATCGCTGATATTGGGTAAAGCATCCTGGCCGCTAATGGTTTTTTCAATCATCGCCACCAGGTGGTTGGTGATTTTGGCGGGGGCAGAGAGGACGGTGGCCACCTGCCCCTGCCTGGCATTGCTTTCCAGAATATCGGCAACACGCAGAAAACGTTCTGCATTTGCCACTGATGTACCGCCGAACTTCAACACTCGCATGGTTGTTACCTCGTTACCTTTGGTCGAAAAAAAAGCCCGCACTGTCAGGTGCGGGCTTTTTTCTGTGTTTCCTGTACGCGTCAGCCCGCACCGTTACCTGTGGTAATGGTGATGGTGGTGGTAATGGTGGTGCTAATGCGTTTCATGGATGTTGTGTACTCTGTAATTTTTATCTGTCTGTGCGCTATGCCTATATTGGTTAAAGTATTTAGTGACCTAAGTCAATAAAATTTTAATTTACTCACGGCAGGTAACCAGTTCAGAAGCTGCTATCAGACACTCTTTTTTTAATCCACACAGAGACATATTGCCCGTTGCAGTCAGAATGAAAAGCTGAAAAATACTTACTAAGGCGTTTTTTATTTGGTGATATTTTTTTCAATATCATGCAGCAAACGGTGCAACATTGCCGTGTCTCGTTGCTCTAAAAGCCCCAGGCGTTGCTGTAACCAGTCGACCAGTTTTATGTCATCTGCCACTGCCAGAGTCGTCAGCAATGCCATGACTCGTTCGCGTAAAGCTTGCAGTTGATGTTGGTCTGCCGTTGTGTCACTTTTCGTCGGTTGTTGTATTAATGTTGCTAATTGATAGCAATAGACCATCACTGCCTGCCCCAGATTGAGCGAAGGATAATCCGCCACCATCGGCACACCAGTAAGAACGTCAGCCAACGCTAACTCTTCGTTAGTCAGCCCGGAATCTTCGCGACCAAACACCAGCGCGGCATGGCTCATCCATGAAGATTTTTCCTCTAACAGCGGCACCAGTTCTACTGGCGTGGCGTAGTAATGATATTTCGCCCGACTGCGCGCAGTGGTGGCGACAGTGAAATCGACATCGTGTAACGATTCAACCAGTGTCGGGAAAACTTTAATATTATCAATAATATCACCAGATCCATGTGCGACCCAGCGGGTGGCTGGCTCCAGATGTGCCTGACTATCGACAATCCGCAGTTCGCTAAAACCCATCGTTTTCATTGCCCGCGCCGCTGCCCCAATATTTTCTGCTCTGGCGGGTGCGACCAGAATAATCGTTATACGCATATTGCCACTCTTCTTGACCAAATAACCGCGAACAGGGTGATCACTGTCAACTTATTACGCGGTGCGAATTTACAAATTCTTAACGTAAGTCGCAGAAAAAGCCCTTTACTTAGCTTAAAAAAGGCTAAACTATTTCCTGACTGTACTAACGGTTGAATTGTTAAAAAATGCTACATATCCTTCTGTTTACTTAGGATAATTTTATAAAAAATAAATCTCGACAATTGGATTCACCACGTTTATTAGTTGTATGATGCAACTAGTTGGATTATTAAAATAATGTGACGAAAGCTAGCATTTAGATACGATGATTTCATCAAACTGTTAACGTGCTACAATTGAACTTGATATATGTCAACGAAGCGTAGTTTTATTGGGTGTCCGGCCCCTCTTAGCCTGTTATGTTGCTGTTAAAATGGTTAGGATGACAGCCGTTTTTGACACTGTCGGGTCCTGAGGGAAAGTACCCACGACCAAGCTAATGATGTTGTTGACGTTGATGGAAAGTGCATCAAGAACGCAATTACGTACTTTAGTCATGTTACGCCGATCATGTTAATTTGCAGCATGCATCAGGCAGGTCAGGGACTTTTGTACTTCCTGTTTCGATTTAGTTGGCAATTTAGGTAGCAAACATGCAGACCCCGCACATTCTTATCGTTGAAGACGAGTTGGTAACACGCAACACGTTGAAAAGTATTTTCGAAGCGGAAGGCTATGATGTTTTCGAAGCGACAGATGGCGCGGAAATGCATCAGATCCTCTCTGAATATGACATCAACCTGGTGATCATGGATATCAATCTGCCGGGTAAGAACGGTCTTCTGTTAGCGCGTGAACTGCGCGAGCAGGCGAATGTTGCGTTGATGTTCCTGACTGGCCGTGACAACGAAGTCGATAAAATTCTCGGCCTCGAAATCGGTGCAGATGACTACATCACCAAACCGTTCAACCCGCGTGAACTGACGATTCGTGCACGCAACCTGCTGTCCCGTACCATGAATCTGGGTACTGTCAGCGAAGAACGTCGTAGCGTTGAAAGCTACAAGTTCAATGGTTGGGAACTGGACATCAACAGCCGTTCGTTGATCGGCCCTGATGGCGAGCAGTACAAGCTGCCGCGCAGCGAGTTCCGCGCCATGCTTCACTTCTGTGAAAACCCAGGCAAAATTCAGTCTCGTGCTGAACTGCTGAAGAAAATGACCGGCCGTGAGCTGAAACCGCACGACCGTACTGTAGACGTGACGATCCGCCGTATTCGTAAACATTTCGAATCTACGCCGGATACGCCGGAAATCATCGCCACCATTCACGGTGAAGGTTATCGCTTCTGCGGTGATCTGGAAGATTAATCGGCTTTACCACCGTCAAAAAAACGGCGCTTTTTAGCGCCGTTTTTATTTTTCAACCTTATTTCCAGATACGTAATTCATCGTCCGTTGTAACTTCTTTACTGGCTTTCATTTTCGGCAGTGAAAACGCATACCAGTCGATATTACGAGTCACAAACATCATGCCGGCCAGCGCCACCACCAGCACACTGGTTCCCAACAACAGCGCGCTATCGGCAGAGTTGAGCAGTCCCCACATCACACCATCCAGCAACAACAGCGCGAGGGTAAACAACATGCTGTTGCGCCAGCCTTTCAATACCGCCTGCAAATAAATACCGTTCATTAACGCCCCAATCAGACTGGCGATTATCCATGCCACGGTAAAACCGGTATGTTCAGAAAGCGCCAGCAAGAGCAAATAAAACATCACCAATGAAAGCCCCACCAGCAAATATTGCATTGGGTGTAAGCGTTGCGCGGTGAGCGTTTCAAAAACAAAGAACGCCATAAAAGTCAGCGCAATCAGCAGAATGGCATACTTAGTCGCCCGGTCAGTTAATTGGTATTGATCGGCTGGCGTCGTTACTGCGACGCTAAACGCCGGGAAGTTTTCCCAGCCGGTATCATTGCCTGAAGCAAAACGCTCACCGAGATTATTAGCAAACCAGCTGCTTTGCCATTGCGCCTGAAAACCTGACTCGCTAACTTCCCGTTTGGCTGGTAGAAAATCACCTAAAAAACTGGGATGCGGCCAGTTGCTGGTTAAGGTCATTTCGCTATTACGCCCGGCAGGCACCACAGAAAGATCGCCGGTACCGCTTAAATTCAGTGCCATATTCAGCTGCAGGTTCTGCTTCCGCCAGTCCCCTTCGGGTAAAGGGATATGCACGCCCTGCCCGCCTTGCTCTAACCCGGTACCGGGTTCAATGGTCAGTGCCGTTCCGTTAACTTCAGGCGCTTTCACCACACCAATACCACGCGCATCCCCGACGCTAATCACAATAAAGGGCTTGCCTAAGATGATATTTGGCGCGTTGAGCTCGCTAAGACGCGAAACATCGAAATCGGCTTTTAGCGTTAAATCACTGTGCCAGACCTGACCGGTATAAATCCCTATCTTGCGTTCTTCCACGTTCTGATTGCCATCAACCATCAATGACTCAGGTAACCAAAAATGGATAAAACTTCGTTTCCGCTCCACGGTTTTATCCTCTTCCTGCACCGTATAAAGCTCGGTCACAGGAATAGCGATAAGCGGCCCAACGAGTTTTTGCGGCCCGCTGGTACTTTGGCGAATCGCATCTTCCACATCGCTACGGTAATCGGCACGTTCGACAATCACTTGCCGAATCAGCATTATCGGAATCAACAACAGCAATACTGCACCAAACAAGGTGGTCATTTTCCAGAACAGGGGGGATTTCAACATAGTCTTCTCCTTTGCAATGGCAGCAGGATACGAAGGCTATGTGGGAAGAATTTGAAGCTATGTGAAGTGACGGTGAAGTCGAAGCGAGGCCAGCACGCCACCTTCCTGCACGTTGCGCAGCGTGACTTCGCCGTTAAACAAACGGGCGACCTCACTGACGAACGCCAACCCCAGACCGCTGCTTTTTTGCCCATTTGCACGCGGCAAAGAGTAAAAGCGTTCAAAAATACGTGACAGCGCGTAGTCAGGAATACCACTACCGGTATCCAGCACCTTAAGCGTGACGTGTTCCTGATCCACTTCGGCGCTTAGCGTTATACGACCGCTCTCGGGGGTAAAATCGATGGCGTTATCCAGTAAATTCCCCAGCGCCTGATCCAGTAACGCCGGTTCAGCAGCAACATTAACCTCGGTGGGCGTAACATGTAGAGTGATGTTTTTTTCTGCCAACTGCACGGTGCGCGCTTCGCTGACGCGGCGGAATAATGCCGCCACATCAACAGCAGTCAAAACGACTTCCTGACGATTCTCCAGTCTTGCCTGGCGTAGTAACGTTTCCACCAGTGCCTGCATTCGCGCATTTTGCGTCAGAATGTTGTCGGTAAAACGAGCCACCACTTCCGGTGGCGGACCTTCGCGTAAAATTTCCGCCGCGCCACGAATCGCCGCCAGTGGGCTTTTTAGCTCATGGGTTAACGCATAAACATACTGCTCAATATAGTTTTTCCCTTCCAGCTTCACGCGCATACTTTCCAGCGCCTGCGCAAGCTTACGCAACTCGCTACTGCCGAGTTCAGGAAGAGGAACGGGCTTATTGTCAGTGACGGAATCGGCATAGCGAGTGAGCCGGGCAATGGAGCGGTTGATCCACCAAACCATGCCTGCGCCAATCACCAGTGCAATCCCCAGCAAAATGGCGCTGGCCCATAAAATTCGCCGCTCGCTACGCTTAATGACCGGAGCCATCGCCGCGTTCGGTTTGCCTACGCTCAAAACGCCAATAAGCCGCGAGCCGTCCATAATCGGCGCGGCAACATACATCACCGAACTTTCGGGATCGGCAGGATTTTGCAACGTGCTGCGCGCACCATACTGACCACGCAACGTTAGCCAGACGTCATTCCAGCGCGAATAATCCTGCCCAACGGCTTTATTTGCCGAATCGAACAATACTTTACCCTGCGAATCGGTCATATAGACATGATATTCATTGCGCACTTTGTTAATGCCACCGATATTGGCGCGAAACGGGCGATGTTGTAGCTGATTAAACGCCTGCGCCAGTTGCCCATGCGTTGGGTCCCCAGAGAGCAAATCGGGACGCGCCAGCTCCGCCAGCAACGTTGCGGTATCGATTAACGTCCCCTCCGTTGCTCTTCGCACGCCCGGTTTAACTTCTTTGACAAAAATAGCCAGTACGAACCAGGCCGCCACCGCCACCAGTAAAAAATAGCCCAGCAGCAACCGCATGCCGATACGCATTACAGGCCCCTCAGGCTATATCCCATGCCGCGATGAGTATTAATCGGTGAAAGATCGGGGTTGATGGCGCGCAGCTTGGCACGCAACGTTTTAATGTGGGTATCAACGGTGCGATCGTAGGTGTCCTGCGCATCTTCCCACACGCTATCCATCAGTTGCTGGCGGGACCAGACGCGGCCTGGCGACTTGAGTAACGTCTTCAGCAATAAAAACTCATACCGCGTCAGCGTTAATGGCGTGTCAAACCAGCTGATCTGCGCCGCGGGTTCATTCAATTCAAAATGACCAATACGGATGACGGGAGACGGCGACGAGAACTTCTTCACCCGACGCAGTAAGGTGCGCACCCTGGCGCACACTTCGCGGGGTGAAAACGGTTTAGCCACATAGTCGTCAGCGCCAATTTCCAGCCCAAGCAGGCGATCGACCTCTTCACTTCGGGCCGTCAGGAACAGTACAGGTAACGCCGGATGGAGCGCCAGTAACTGGCGGCATAATTCAAAGCCGCTGATATCAGGCAAACCAACGTCGAGAATCATGACGTCGGGAACCAGCTGGCGAGCTTTATCCAGCACCGGCAAGCCTCGCTCAAAGACCTCGACGGCAAAACCTTCCTGCTGCAACATGTAGACCAGCGTGTCGGCTATCCCTTGCTCATCTTCCACTAACCAGACCGTTTCCCGTTGCATAAATCGCCTCTGTTATTGCCGCCACGGCATGACAGGAACCGCGCTAATCGCGTTTTTCGGCGAACCTTCTACAACTTTGTCGGAGTAAGCCAGATAAGCGAGCGCGTTGCGTTTAGCATCATAAAAGCGCACGACCTGTAACGACTTAAAGACCAGGGACGTACGTTTTTTGAATACTACCTCGCCCTGAGCTTTGCCGTTTTTAATACGATCCGACAGTTCAATCGGCCCGACTTGCTGACAAGAAATGGCCGCATCGGAGGTATCTTCCGCCAGGCCCAATCCCCCTTTAATACCCCCGGTTTTCGCCCGGCTCACATAACAGGTGACATTTTTCACATCGGGATCGTCAAAGGCTTCCACAACAATTTTGTGATCCGGGCCGATCATTTTAAATACGGTGTCGACCGAACCAATCTCTTCTGCATGAGCCAATGGCCCCAGCATTATCAGGCTTAAAGACAGGATCAAATGCTTGTATTTCATATTGTTACCATTTTTATCTATTACACGAGCAATTAGTTCGTCACGGTAAATAACATATTGATTAAGAACAAAATCTCAATACTTTTATTTCCGTCAAGCCCTAAAACATACTCTACTAAGAAAAAAACACTGAATGCTAAAACAGCAAAAAATGCTATTATCCAATTACCTGATGTCAGGTGCTCGTTGTTGAAAGGATGAGGATATTTTATGGATCAGGCCGGCATTATTCGCGACCTTTTAATCTGGCTGGAAGGTCATCTGGATCAGCCCCTGTCGCTCGACAATGTAGCGGCGAAAGCAGGTTATTCCAAGTGGCACTTACAGAGAATGTTTAAAGATGTCACTGGCCATGCTATTGGCGCGTATATTCGTGCTCGTCGTTTGTCGAAATCGGCGGTCGCACTACGCCTGACTGCGCGTCCGATTCTGGACATCGCGCTGCAATACCGCTTCGACTCTCAACAGACATTTACCCGCGCATTCAAGAAGCAGTTTGCCCAGACTCCTGCACTTTACCGCCGTTCTCCTGAATGGAGTGCCTTTGGTATTCGCCCGCCGCTACGTCTGGGTGAATTCACAATGCCAGAGCACAAATTTGTCACCCTGGAAGATACGCCGCTGATTGGTGTTACCCAGAGCTACTCCTGTTCGCTGGAGCAAATCTCTGATTTCCGCCATGAAATGCGTTATCAGTTCTGGCACGATTTTCTCGGCAACGCGCCGACCATTCCGCCAGTGCTCTACGGCCTGAATGAAACGCGTCCGAGTCAGGATAAAGACGACGAACAAGAGGTATTCTATACCACCGCGTTAGCCCAGGATCAGGCAGATGGCTATGTACTGACGGGGCATCCGGTGATGCTGCAGGGCGGCGAATATGTGATGTTTACCTATGAAGGTCTGGGAACCGGCGTGCAGGAGTTTATCCTTACGGTATACGGAACGTGCATGCCAATGCTCAACCTGACGCGCCGTAAAGGTCAGGATATTGAGCGATACTACCCGGCAGAAGACGCCAAAGCGGGAGATCGCCCAATTAATCTGCGCTGTGAACTGCTGATTCCGATCCGTCGTTAACGCTGCAACTCATCTAATGCAGGGGCGTCCAGATGCGAGATGTCCCCTGCGGTTTCAACAACCCAGCCAGACGCCAGCCACAGGCTTTCCTGATAATCCACGCGCGAAATAGAACAGTTACGCAGACGTAAGCGGCGCTCTGCCCATGCTGGTAATCCGAGAATCGTACTCACCAGACATCCCAGTGCAATACCATGGCTCACCAGCAGCGGTCGGCTTCCCTGCGGTAAGTCCCGGCAAGATTCCAGTGCCGCATTGACGCGATCGCTGAGCTCCTGCATTGACTCGCCTTCAGGAATACGCCCGTCAACGGTGCCATTGACCAGCTGCCGACGCCAGTTCTCTTCTTCTTCGGTCAGAGAATCGATATGTCTTTTTTCCAGCACACCCATGTTTAATTCACGCAGGCGAGAATCAAAGATGATGTCACAGCCGCAGGCCTGGGCGATGATTTCCGCCGTACGCCGGGTGCGTCCTAAATCGCTACTGATGATATGCGTAATGCCAAGCTCTTTGGCACGGGTTGCCACCTGCATCGCCTGTTGCTCACCTTTGGCGGTCAGCGGGCTGTCAGACTGGCCCTGAATACGTCGCTCGGCGTTCCACTGCGTTTCACCGTGGCGGACTAGGTATACCTGTAACATGCTTTTTTTCCGTATACTGCTGTAACGTTAATTTTCTGAGTAATGCTGATTATGCACCAAGTTGTCTGTGCGACCACCAATCCCGCTAAAATTCAGGCCATTCTGCAGGCATTTCACGAGATCTTCGGCGAAGGATCCTGCCATATTGCATCCGTTGCCGTCGAGAGCGGTGTACCGGAACAACCCTTTGGCAGTGAGGAAACGCGCGCTGGCGCACGAAATCGGGTAGCAAATGCCCGCCGTTTACTTCCAGAGGCTGATTTTTGGGTGGCGATTGAAGCTGGCATCGATGGTGACAGCACTTTCAGTTGGGTGGTGATTGAAAACGCCAGCCAGCGCGGCGAGGCGCGTTCGGCTACTTTGCCGTTGCCTGCGGTGATTCTGGAAAAAGTGCGTGAAGGTGAGGCACTTGGTCCCGTAATGTCGCGTTATACCGGTATTGATGAGATTGGTCGTAAGGAAGGGGCGATCGGCGTGTTTACCGCCGGGAAACTCACTCGCGCCAGCGTCTATCACCAGGCGGTGATCCTGGCGCTGAGTCCGTTTCATAATGCGGTGTATTAAGCGCCTGATGCGACGCTGACGCGTCTTACCAGGCTACAAAATCAATCGCTTTTCAGCAACACCTCTTCCAGCCACTGGCGCAGCTCGACAGGCGCGGCTTTCAGGCTGTTAGATCCACGCGTAATCGTCGCGATGCCCGCGCCGAGTTCATTTTTTAACTCACGCTGGCTCATTTCGCCTCGCAGCAGCTCTTCGACAATACGCACGCGAGTCCCCAACGCTTCGCGCTCATCTGGCGTCAGCATCAGGTTTAACAACGGTAAATGGAGATCGTTTTGGTAGGCATTCTTAAGCAGGTCGACAAAACGTAACCACTCCTGGTGACGCTGTTCTGCCATCGCTGCTAAATAGGGTGATTGTTGGGCCATAATATGTCGCCATTGTTAGCGGGGGAAGCAAAATGCCTCCCCCGGTTGTACTCGCTAAAGAGTACGATAGCATATCATAAACGTGCGGATCAGTAACGACGTCCCCATTCCGTGGCGCTCATCAACGTCGGTTTATCCCCCATGAAATAGCGGTAGTAAGCGTCATAAGCCAGCACGTTCTTCACATAACCACGCGTCTCGGAGAACGGAATACTCTCGACAAATGCCACTGCGTCGATACGCCCGGCGCTGTTGCCAAGCCAGGTTCGCACCCTCCCTGGTCCGGCGTTATAAGCTGCTGAGGAGAAAATACGGTTATTGCCAAACTGCTGATAAACATATTGCAGATAACTGGTGCCAATGTTGATATTCGTTTCCGGATCCAGCAATTGCCCAAGGCTACTATAACCGGGAATAGAGAACATCTTCACCGTATGGGTCGCTGTACCAGGCATAATCTGCATCAGGCCGCTGGCCCCTACCGGTGATTTCACTTTTGGATTCCAGGCGCTCTCCTGACGGGCAATCGCCATCGCATAGCTTTGCGGGATCTCCTTACCGCTGGTGTAGCGTTTGAAAAGATCGTTGTAAGCCAGCGGGAATCGCTCTTCCAGATGATCCCATAGCTTCCCGGCGATCGTTGCCTGAACGCTAAGATCCCACCATTGGTTGTTGAAAGCATACCGCGCCAGTTGAGCCTGCTCTGTTTTTGACTTGCTCTTCACCAGATTGGCCCACTCGCTACGCGCGGTGTTATCGAGATTCCAGTACATCAACTCGCGCACGCGCGCCATCTCCGGCCCCTGAGTCAGGGCGCTGTCAACATTCTGCGGCGCTTTATCAATCTTCAGCTCATACTCTTCTCCGATGCGTTGTGCTGCAACCATCGGGTAGAAACCACGCTGTTGCATGAGTTGATGCAAAATCTCTTTCGCTTCAGCTTCACGTCCGCGTTCCAGCAATAAATCCGCCTGCCAGTAACGCCATTCATCTTTCTCTTTTGCTTCCATCGGCAGACGCGCCAGCCAGGTATTCAGGCCGCGACGATCGCCGGTGCCAAGTGCCATTCGCACACGGCGTTCAATCAACGACGTGGATTGCGAGCGCATAATGGCGTCATCGCGCCATTTCGCCTGCTCGTCGGTGACATCGTTGCCCATCAAACGCCAGGCGACGATATCGCGCAGCTCCTGAATCTGATCTTCATTAAGCTGCTGCGCCTGGGCAAGCGACGGGATCATCAGCCGTGCATTTTCAGCATCCTGCCGCGCCACACTGGCAAACGCCACCGCTGCCATTTGACGGGTAAAATCGGTCGCTCCGGTTGTACGCGCGAAGGTCAGTACCGTATTAGGGTTGTTCGCCAGTGAAATGATTGCCGAGGCGATAGTCTGGTAATCGGCAGGCATCTGCCCTGCCAGCACTGTTACCAGGCCAGTGTTACCCGCTTTCATCGCCAGACGGATACGCTCTAAATACGCCAGCGGATCTTGTTTACCTGACGCACGCCAGACGCTAAATAACTTGTCACAGGCGTTAGGCTGGCTCTTGCCGGTTAGCCACAGCTCTTTCGCCCCTTGCCAGGCTTCTTCACTCTGCCCGGTGTTCCATTTCGCATAGTAGTAATTACATTGCGCTTCGGTAGTTCCGGGCTTTTCCGGGCTAAAGGCTAACAAGCCACGCCAGTCTTCACGCCGCGCCAGTTCATTGACGAAACGAGATTGCAGCGTGCGAGCGGGAGGAAGCGTGGGGTTAGCGCGAACAAAGTTAGTGACCGTCACCGCCGGTTGATTCATCAGATCATCGGTGATCTGGCGGTATTCCAGGTAGGGATAAAGCGGATAATCCTTCAGTCCAGGCATCATTTGTTCGACCACATCCATTTGTCGATTATCCCAGGCCTGCTTGATTTGCGCGTAACGGCTACGCTGCTCATCCAGTGAGTCGGCTCGCGCCACGCTGCTGACCGTCAGCAGACAGACACCGGCAGCCAACAGCCGCCAGGTAACTTGTTTGGCTTTTTCCACAAGCGCATCCTCTAAGTGTAAATACATCAATGCAGCGTCATGCCGCGTAATAGATTTATGCTAACCAGTCATTGCCGTTTACGCCACGTTACGGACACTTTTTTACTTTTACTGCGAAGGTGATCGACCAACTGGGATTAGGCGGGGAAAAAGGCTACACTTCGCCTTTGAAAACTCATCATCACGATAAACATAGAGGCGAAGTCCAACGTGGCTCAATTCGTTTATACCATGCATCGTGTCGGCA
The DNA here is from genome assembly GCF_012584495.1 of Escherichia sp. SCLE84. NCBI lineage: Bacteria > Pseudomonadati > Pseudomonadota > Gammaproteobacteria > Enterobacterales > Enterobacteriaceae > Escherichia > Escherichia sp. SCLE84. The sequence continues at coordinate 2,471,816 of NZ_CP051430.1, forward strand.
AAGTTGTTCCGCCGAAACGTCATATTTTGAAAAACATCTCTCTGAGTTTCTTCCCTGGGGCAAAAATTGGTGTCCTGGGTCTGAACGGCGCGGGTAAGTCTACCCTGCTGCGCATTATGGCGGGCATTGATAAAGACATCGAAGGTGAAGCGCGTCCGCAGCCAGACATCAAGATTGGTTACCTGCCGCAGGAACCGCAGCTGAACCCGGAACACACCGTGCGTGAGTCCATTGAAGAAGCGGTTTCTGAAGTGGTTAACGCCCTGAAACGCCTGGATGAAGTGTATGCGCTGTACGCCGATCCGGATGCCGATTTTGACAAGCTGGCCGCTGAACAAGGCCGTCTGGAAGAGATCATTCAGGCTCACGACGGTCATAACCTGAACGTACAGCTGGAGCGTGCGGCGGATGCGCTGCGTCTGCCAGATTGGGACGCGAAAATCGCTAACCTCTCCGGTGGTGAGCGTCGTCGCGTGGCGTTGTGCCGCCTGCTTCTGGAAAAACCAGACATGCTGCTGCTCGACGAACCGACCAACCACCTGGATGCCGAATCCGTGGCCTGGCTGGAACGCTTCCTGCACGACTTCGAAGGCACCGTTGTGGCGATTACTCACGACCGTTACTTCCTCGATAACGTTGCAGGCTGGATCCTCGAACTTGACCGCGGTGAAGGTATTCCGTGGGAAGGCAACTACTCCTCCTGGCTGGAGCAGAAAGATCAGCGCCTGGCGCAGGAAGCTTCACAAGAAGCGGCGCGTCGTAAGTCGATCGAGAAAGAGCTGGAGTGGGTACGTCAGGGAACTAAAGGCCGCCAGTCGAAAGGTAAAGCACGTCTGGCACGCTTTGAAGAGCTGAACAGCACCGAATATCAGAAACGTAACGAAACCAACGAACTGTTTATTCCACCTGGACCGCGTCTGGGCGATAAAGTGCTGGAAGTCAGCAACCTGCGTAAATCCTACGGTGATCGCCTGCTGATTGATGACCTGAGCTTCTCGATCCCGAAAGGGGCAATCGTCGGGATCATCGGTCCGAACGGCGCGGGTAAATCGACCCTGTTCCGTATGATCTCTGGTCAGGAACAGCCGGACAGCGGCACCATCACTTTAGGTGAAACGGTGAAACTGGCATCGGTTGATCAGTTCCGTGACTCAATGGATAACAGCAAAACCGTTTGGGAAGAAGTTTCCGGCGGGCTGGATATTATGAAGATCGGCAACACCGAGATGCCAAGCCGCGCCTACGTTGGCCGCTTTAACTTTAAAGGGGTTGATCAGGGTAAACGCGTTGGTGAACTTTCCGGTGGTGAGCGCGGTCGTCTGCATCTGGCGAAGCTGCTGCAGGTTGGCGGCAACATGCTGCTGCTCGACGAACCAACCAACGACCTGGATATCGAAACCCTGCGCGCGCTGGAAAACGCCCTGCTGGAGTTCCCGGGCTGTGCGATGGTTATCTCGCACGACCGTTGGTTCCTCGACCGTATCGCCACGCACATCCTGGACTACCAGGATGAAGGTAAAGTTGAGTTCTTCGAAGGTAACTTTACTGAGTACGAAGAGTACAAGAAACGCACGCTGGGCGCAGACGCACTGGAGCCGAAGCGTATCAAGTACAAGCGTATTGCGAAGTAATGCGTAAAATGCCGGATGCGGCGTGAACGCCTTATCCGGCCTACAAACCAAGAAATTTCAATACGTTGTGAATCTCCAGGCCTGATAAGACGCGGTAAGCGTCGCATCAGGCATTGAGCACCGAATGCCGGATACGGCGTGAACGCCTTTTCCGGCCTACAACAGCCTTAGTATCCGCAAATTCGTAGCGGGTCACCCGTGCTGATTCTTTTAAACCTTGTTTAATCTCGACAGCCTCTTCCAGAGAGGTTTTCAACTCATCAAAAAACTTATTTTATACCTCGCCTTTGAGCCGTTTCATCGCGGTTATCTCTGCTCCCCCATCATCTCCCGCACCAGCTCCACGCAGCGCAGGAAACGGCTGTCATAATCGTCCTCTTCAACCCGCACGAATTCGATATTGTTCTCTTCCAGCATCTCCACCAGCAAGTTCTGGAACTCTTTGCGATCCACCGAACTGCCGAGGCTGCGTAAACCATCCGCCACCCACGGCGTGTTGTTCTCCAGCAGGATCACCAGATCGAAACGGTATTCATCAATCAACGCCTGTACGAACGGATGCTCACGCCCTTCGTACTTTTTGCAGAACGCCTGGGTAGTGACAAAATCAGTGTCAATAAACGCCACTTTATTGGCATATTTCACTGCAAAATCAATGTATTGTGCGTGGCCCAGCGCGATTTTATCGTAATCGGAATACTGCAATGCGATCTCATCACCGCCGAGGTGTGAAAAGACATAATCGCGACCATATTCCCACGCACTGGTGGTATTGAAGATATTGGCAAGTTTGTTTACCAGGGTGGATTTACCGCTCGACTCGCCACCAAGGATCGCCACGGTACGTACAAAGAACGGCTTCACTTCCGTAGGAATATATTCCCAGTAGCGGAACGGGTTTTCGCGGATCTGCGCACCGCTGATACTCATAAAGGTACGTTTCGGATCGACCAGCACCGTATCGATCCCCAGATGTTCCATATACTGTGGCGCATCGGCTTCTTCCGAGGTGTAGATCAGGTCCGGCTGAATCCCCTTTTCAGCCATAAACTTTTTGATGCCGTTGCTCCACACATCCCAGCCGTGCGGATACGGCTCCATGCCCTCTTCGTTGAAAGCATGAATGCGAATATTTTTCTGATATTTAAAAGTTTGTAATAACCAGCGCAGACGATCCGGCACCGTGGGCTGCTGCGACATGGCGCTGTCTTCAAACAACGCGCGGTCGCGAGTATCGTCAAAACCCATAATGATATGCAGCTCGTCAACCTGGCTACAGGCGCGCTGGATAAGGTAGATATGTCCGGTATGCAGCGGGTAGAACTTACCGAATACGACACCAATGGTTTTCTTCTGTCGGGGAAATTCAAGCCCCAAAAAACGGTGCAACGCCTCCAGCTTTTGCGCGCTGGGGCTTTTAATTTTGGCATTCAGTAACTGGCTTAAATACCCTTTGGTCATACCGCTGGCATCAGCTACCTGCTGTAGCGTGCAGCCCTGTTGCTTGATGGCAGTTTTCAGGTAATCAAATGACGACATATCTCCCTCCGTATCTCTCATTATAAGTCGTCGAACACGCTAAGCGCGTCGGAGAGTTTTTTAACGCCAAAAATCTGCATCCCTTCCGGCGCTTTTTTCGGTACGTTAGCCGCCGGAACAATCGCCCGGCGAAAACCGTGTTTCGCCGCTTCTGAAATTCGTTCCTGACCGCTGGGCACCGGGCGGATCTCCCCTGCCAGCCCGACTTCACCAAACACCACCAGATCCTGTGGCAGCGGTCTGTCACGCAGGCTGGAAACCATCGCCAGCAGTAACGCTAAATCGGCACTGGTTTCGGTTACCTTCACGCCGCCGACCACGTTCACAAATACATCCTGATCGGCCATTTGCAGACCACCGTGACGGTGCAAGACAGCCAGCAGGATTGCCAGACGGTTTTGTTCCAGCCCCACTGCCACGCGGCGCGGATTCGCCATCATCGAGTGATCGACCAGCGCCTGAATCTCCACCAGCAACGGACGCGTTCCTTCCCACACCACCATCACGGAGCTGCCGGAGGTCACTTCATCTCCGCGACTTAAGAAAATTGCCGAAGGGTTGCTGACTTCACGCAGCCCCTGTTCGGTCATCGCGAAGACGCCCAGCTCATTCACCGCGCCGAAGCGGTTTTTATGGCTGCGCAAGGTGCGAAAACGGGAGTCGGCATCACCATCCAGAAGCACCGAACAGTCGATACAGTGTTCCAGCACTTTAGGGCCAGCCAGCGAGCCATCTTTGGTTACGTGCCCAACCATGACAATCGCCACACCGCGCGTTTTGGCGAAGCGCGTCAGATAAGCCGCCGTTTCACGCACCTGCGCCACGCTACCAGGCGATGATTGTACATCCGCCATATGCATCACCTGGATCGAGTCAATTACCATCAGTTTCGGTTGCTCTTCTTCGGCAATCAGGCAGATCTGTTCGATGCTGGTTTCCGACAACATATTGAGATTGTCAGTCGGCAGGCCAAGGCGATGAGCGCGCATTGCCACCTGTTGCAGCGACTCTTCGCCAGTGACATACAGCGTTTTCATCTGCTGGGCCAGTTTGCACAGCGTTTGCAGTAGCAGCGTGGATTTCCCCGCACCTGGGTTACCGCCAATCAGAATGGCGCTTCCTGGCACCACGCCGCCGCCTAGTACGCGGTCGAACTCTTTAAATCCGGTGGAAAAACGCGGCAGCTCTTCAAGGCTGATATCGGAGAGTTTCTGGACTTTTGCCACCCCGGCGCTACCGGCATAGCCGCTGAGACGCTCGTTACGCGCCACCGTTGGCGACGCAGCAAGACGCACCTCGGTGATGGTGTTCCAGGCATGACAGGCACTGCACTGCCCCTGCCAGCGCGGATAATCGGCCCCGCATTCATTACAAACAAAGGCGCGTTTTGGAGCTTTTGCCACGGTGTACCTCGTTAATGCTGTGCCGCCCGCAGGATGGCGGGCGAGCAATTACTTCTGATTCAGGCTGCCAGAGAGGATGCAGAATACCCCCATCAGGTCAGCGTGACGGATGGTGACTTCCGCCTTTTCATTCACTTTTGGCTTGGCATGGTAGGCAATCCCCAGCCCTGCTGCTTTGATCATCGGCAGGTCATTAGCTCCATCGCCAATCGCCACGGTCTGCGCCAGCGGGATTTCATACTCCTGCGCGAGGCGAGTCAAAGTTTTCGCTTTGTACTGCGCGTCTACGATGTCGCCGATCACATTGCCGGTAAATTTACCGTCCATGATCTCCAGTTCATTGGCTACCACGGCGGTCAGGCGCAGCTTGTCGCGCAGATATTCAGCAAAGAAAGTAAAGCCGCCGGAGGCAATCGCCACTTTCCAGCCCAGCGTTTCCAGCTTGAGCACCAGTTGCGTTAAGCCTGGCATCAGCGGCAGATTTTCACGCACCTGTTGCAGAATATTGGCGTCAGCGCCTTTCAGCGTCGCCACACGGCTGTGCAGGCTGGCGGTAAAATCGAGTTCGCCGCGCATCGCCCGTTCGGTTACTTCCGCCACCATCTCGCCCGTTCCGGCCAGTTTGGCAATTTCATCAATACATTCAATCTGGATGGCGGTGGAATCCATGTCCATCACCAGCAAACCCGGCGTGCGCAGGTGCGGGATTTTCCCCAGCGGGGCGACATCCAGTTGCGCTTCATGGGCCAGGCGCGTAGCCCGTGCGGTGAGTGAACCTGCCAGACGAATCACCTGATAATCTTCCACGCACCAGGCGGCAACAATCACCATCGCCGCACCCAGTTTGCTCTGGTATTGGGTCAGACGCTGTTTATCCAGCCCACGACCATACAGCAGCCAGCCGCTACGACCTGCGTGGTAATCCAGTGGCATCACTTCATCACCACTTAATGAAAGAGGCAGACCAGGCCATAAAGAGACATCTTCAGGCAGGTCGCACCAGGTAATGTTAGGCATTAAGGCTCCTGTAAAATCGTTCGAAGCAGGGAAAATAACGCATGAGGCTACCTTGTATCCATTGCTTCTGGCAACATTAAGTCTCAAATTTTCAAAGGGTGGAAGATGGCTCGCACAAAACTGAAATTCCGGCTGCATCGGGCAGTGATTGTCCTGTTCTGTCTTGCCTTGTTAGTGGCGCTGATGCAGGGAGCGTCATGGTTTAGTCAAAACCACCAGCGACAACGTAATCCACAGCTGGAAGAACTGGCCCGCACCCTGGCGCGTCAGGTAACGCTGAACGTTGCACCGCTGATGCGTACCGACTCACCGGATGAAAAACGCATTCAGGCGATCCTCGATCAGTTAACGGATGAAAGCCGTATCCTCGACGCGGGTGTGTATGACGAACAAGGCGATCTTATCGCACGTTCTGGCGAAAGCGTCGAAGTGCGCGACCGGCTGGCGCTCGACGGTAAAAAAGCGGGCGGCTATTTTAACCAGCAGATTGTCGAACCAATTGCCGGGAAAAACGGACCGCTCGGCTATCTGCGCCTGACGCTCGACACCCATACGCTCGCCACCGAAGCCCAACAGGTGGATAACACCACTAACATTTTACGCCTGATGTTGCTGCTTTCACTGGCAATCGGCGTAGTGCTGACCCGCACGCTGCTACAGGGTAAACGTACCCGCTGGCAGCAATCGCCCTTCCTGTTAACCGCCAGCAAACCGGTGCCGGAAGAGGAAGAAAGCGAGAAAAAAGAGTGACCCATTACTACAAGAAAGGAAATCGTTATGTCCACATTACGCCTGCTCATCTCTGACTCTTACGACCCGTGGTTTAACCTGGCGGTGGAGGAGTGTATTTTTCGCCAGATGCCCGCCACGCAGCGCGTTCTGTTTCTCTGGCGCAATGCCGACACGGTAGTGATTGGTCGCGCGCAGAACCCGTGGAAAGAGTGTAATACCCGGCGGATGGAAGAAGATAACGTCCGCCTGGCACGGCGCAGTAGCGGTGGCGGCGCGGTGTTCCACGATCTCGGCAATACCTGCTTTACCTTTATGGCTGGCAAGCCGGAGTACGATAAAACCATCTCCACGTCGATTGTGCTCAATGCGCTGAACGCGCTTGGCGTCAGCGCCGAAGCGTCCGGGCGTAACGATCTGGTGGTGAAAACCGCCGAAGGTGACCGCAAAGTCTCAGGATCGGCCTATCGCGAAACCAAAGATCGTGGCTTCCACCACGGCACCTTGCTGCTCAATGCCGACCTTAGCCGCCTGGCAAACTATCTCAATCCGGATAAAAAGAAACTGGCGGCGAAAGGCATTACCTCAGTGCGTTCCCGCGTGACCAACCTCACCGAGCTGCTGCCGGGGATCACCCATGAGCAGGTTTGCGAGGCCATAACCAAGGCCTTTTTCGCCCATTATGGCGAGCGTGTAGAAGCGGAAATCATCTCCCCGGACAAAACGCCAGACTTGCCAAACTTCGCCGAAACCTTTGCCCGTCAGAGTAGCTGGGAATGGAACTTCGGTCAGGCTCCGGCATTCTCGCATCTGCTGGATGAACGCTTTAGCTGGGGCGGCGTGGAACTGCATTTCGACGTTGAAAAAGGCCATATCACCCGCGCCCAGGTGTTTACCGACAGCCTCAACCCCGCGCCGCTGGAAGCCCTCGCCGGGCGACTGCAAGGCGGCCTGTACCGCGCGGATATGCTGCAACAAGAGTGCGAAGCGCTGTTGGTTGACTTCCCGGACCAGGAAAAAGAGCTACGGGAGTTGTCGACGTGGATAGCGGGGGCGGTAAGGTAACTCGCTGATTAAAATACCAAAGGAAGGGAATATGATCGATCTGGAAAACCAGGAGCGGGAGATTATCAATATAATGTTAAGCCAGCGTATTTCCTGGCTAGCCGCCGTGCGTATCAGGCATAAATTATCGCTTGCTGAAGTAAGTAAAATGTTAGGTATCTCGATTAATTCTCTAAAATAGATCGAAAAGACGGAACGGTTTAGCTCAAACATCAAAAGCAAAATGGCAGAAATTTATGGTTGTCCACCAGAGTTGCTGATATGCCCTTCCTGGATGACGGCTGAACATAAATGAATAGATTCGTGAATAGATACTTGAATAGATTTTATTCTCTATCCATATGAAAAATAATAGTAAATCTATAAATCAGTTGCTATTGATGAATAGATACTAAAAAGCCGGAGCAGTCTCCCACTCCGGCTTCACACGACAATCGCCTTTCAGCGAAACACAATTACTCTTTATCGCCCAGCAGAACGGATTCCAGTGCGATTTTGATCATGTCGTTGAAGGTGGTCTGACGCTCAGCGGCAGTGGTCTGCTCGTGAGTGCGGATGTGGTCAGACACGGTACAGATGGTCAGGGCTTTCGCGCCAAATTCTGCAGCGACGCCGTAGATACCAGCCGCTTCCATTTCCACGCCGAGGATGCCGTATTTTTCCATCACGTCGAACATTTCGCCGTCCGGAGAGTAGAACAGGTCAGCGGAGAACAGGTTACCAACGCGAGCATCAATGCCCAGTGCTTTAGCCGCGTCTACCGCGTTACGCACCATGTCAAAGTCAGCGATAGCGGCAAAGTCATGATCTTTAAAACGGATGCGGTTAACTTTGGAATCGGTGCAGGCACCCATACCGATAACGACGTCGCGCAGTTTTACGTGCGGCAGAACTGCGCCACAGGAACCCACGCGGATAATTTTCTTCACGCCGAAATCGGTGATCAGTTCTTTGGTGTAGATGGAGCAGGACGGGATACCCATACCGTGACCCATTACGGAAATTTTGCGGCCTTTATAAGTACCGGTGAAGCCCAGCATACCGCGAACGTTGTTCACTTCACGGGCATCTTCAAGGAAAGTTTCAGCAATATACTTTGCACGCAGCGGGTCGCCTGGCATCAAAACTACGTCAGCGAAATCGCCCATTTCTGCATTAATGTGTGGGGTAGCCATTGTTTTATCCTTATCTACATGTTTTCACCCTCTCCCTGAGGGAGAGGGCCGGGGTGAGGGCATCAAGCCGCACCCATTATCAGAACATGGCTTTGCCATATTCCATATCAGAAGTACCAAAATATTTTGCCAGAGTCTGGCCGATATCCGCGAAGGTTTCACGGTGACCCAGTGAGCCCGGTTTTACTTTCGGGCCGTAAACCAGTACCGGAATGTGTTCACGCGTGTGATCAGTACCGGTCCAGGTCGGATCACAACCGTGGTCAGCAGTGAGGATCAGGATGTCGTCATCGCGCAGCAGAGACATCAGCTCCGGCAGACGGCGGTCGAACAGTTCCAGACCCGCCGCATAACCTGCGACGTCGCGACGGTGGCCCCAGGAAGAGTCGAAGTCAACGAAGTTGGTGAAGACGATGGTGTTATCACCCGCTTCTTTCATCTCTTTGATGGTGGCGTCAAACAGCGCGTCCAGGCCAGTTGCTTTCACTTTCTTGGTGATACCGCAGTTGGCGTAGATGTCTGCAATTTTACCGACAGAAACCACCTGACCGTGTTTTTCATCAACCAGTTTCTGCAGCACGGTCGGTGCTGGCGGCTCAACAGCCAGGTCGTGACGGTTACCGGTACGCTGGAAGTTACCGGCTTTGTCGCCAATAAACGGACGAGCGATAACACGACCGATGTTGTAGCCGCCGTTGGTCAGCTCTTCACGGGCGATTTCGCACAGTTCGTAGAGTTTATCCAAGCCAAAGGTTTCTTCGTGGCAGGCAATCTGGAACACGGAGTCAGCGGAGGTATAGAAAATCGGCTTGCCGGTTTTCATGTGCTCTTCGCCCAGCTGATCCAGAATGACCGTACCGGAAGAGTGGCAGTTACCGAGATAACCAGGCAGGTTAGCGCGTTCAACCAGTTTATCCAGCAGCTCTTGCGGGAAGCTGTTTTCGTGATCGGAGAAGTATCCCCACTCAAACAGAACCGGGACACCGGCGATTTCCCAGTGACCAGACGGGGTATCTTTACCGGATGACATTTCGTGCGCCCATGCGTACGCGCCGATAACTTCAGCGTTGCCGTCCATTCCTGCCGGAATGAAACCGGTAGAACCTTCATGTGCTTTCGCCAGCCCCAGACGGGTCAGATTTGGCAGATTGAGCGGGCCTTTACGACCGTTATCAGCTTCGCCTTTGGCACAGGCTTCTGCGATATGACCCAGGGTGTCAGCCCCGACGTCACCAAAGCGTTCTGCATCTTCTGTAGCGCCGATGCCGAATGAGTCCAGCACCATAATAAATGCACGTTTCATATGTTCTCCGTACTCAGTGCTTCAAATTTAAATGATCAGATCAGTATACCGTTATTCGCTGATACGGCGATAGACAGTTGGTGTGCTTTCCGGTGCTTTATCGGCAAGTTTAATTGCCGCTTTCACCGCTTTCGCCGCGTCCTGCCAGCTGTTTTCGTCTTTCGCGTGGATAACAGCCAGCGGACGCTGACCGTCTACCTGGTCGCCCAAACGCGCCATATCAGTAAAGCCGACGCTGTAATCAATGGTGTCAGATGCCTGACGACGACCGCCGCCCATTGCAACCACTGCCATCCCCAGCGCGCGGGTATCCATTTCACTGACAAAACCTTCGGTATCAGCATAGACTGCTTTCGTCAGCATCGCTGTCGGCAGATACTTCGCGTAGTTCTCAACGAAGTCGGTTGGGCCTTTTTGTGCCGCTACCATACGACCAAAGACTTCTGCCGCTTTACCGTTGTCCAGCACTGCTTGCAATTTCGCGCGCGCTTCGGCGTCATCTTTCGCCAGTTTGCCGGAGATAAGCATCTCCACGCACAGCGCCATCGTGACATCAAACAGACGCGGGTTACGATATTCACCCGTCAGGAACTGCACCGCTTCACGAACTTCAACCGCGTTACCTGCACTGGAGGCCAGTACCTGATTCATATCGGTGAGCAGCGCGGTGGTGCGCACGCCAGCGCCGTTAGCCACGCCAACAATCGCTTCGGCAAGGGCTTCAGAGAGTTCGTAGGTCGGCATAAACGCGCCGCTACCCACTTTCACGTCCATCACCAGCGCATCCAGACCTTCCGCCAGTTTCTTCGCCAGGATCGAGGCAGTGATCAGCGGGATGGAGTCCACGGTTGCGGTAATATCACGGGTCGCGTAGAAACGTTTATCCGCCGGAGCCAGTGAGCTGGTCTGGCCGATAATCGCTACGCCGACGTCTTTAATAATTTCGCGGAAACGGTTGTCATCCGGGAAAATGTCGAAGCCAGGGATGGATTCCAGTTTGTCGAGCGTACCGCCAGTATGACCGAGGCCGCGACCGGAGATCATCGGAATATAGCCGCCGCAGGCTGCGACCATCGGCCCCAACATCAGCGAAGTCACATCGCCGACGCCGCCGGTGGAGTGTTTATCAACAATCGGGCCATTCAGATGCAGGCTTTTCCAGTCGAGAACGGTTCCTGAATCTCGCATCGCCATGGTCAGCGAGACACGCTCAGGCATTGTCATATCGTGGAAGAAAATGGTCATCGCGAGGGCGGCAATCTGCCCTTCGGAGATAGTGTTGTCGCGAATACCGTTGATAAAGAAACGAATTTCTTCATCGCTTAGCGCATGACCATCACGTTTTTTACGAATAATTTCTTGTGCGAGAAACAAGGTAACCTCCCGAGGAAAAGAGTATGAGGCGGCTTTTGCCGGATGCGTCTACGCCTTATCCGGCCTACGGGTAGATACGTCTCGTAGGCCTGATAAGCGCAGCGCATCAGGCGTAAAGCATCTTACTTAGTAGCTGCTGGCGCTCTTACCGTCACCGTGGCCCAGCGCTTTCAACAGGCTTGCCAGCAGGCTGGAAGCACCAAAGCGGTAGTGACGCGCATCTGCCCAGTCAGCACCGAACAGTTCATCTGCGATGGCGAGATATTTCTGCGCATCTTCCGCAGTACGCACGCCGCCCGCTGGTTTGAAACCAACGGTTTTTTCTACGCCCATATCACGGATCACTTCCATCATGATGCGCGCGCTTTCCGGCGTCGCGTTCACAGCCACTTTACCGGTAGAGGTTTTGATGAAGTCCGCACCCGCTTTGATGGAGATTTCAGACGCTTTACGGATCAGCGCTTCGTCTTTCAGTTCGCCGGTTTCGATGATCACTTTCAGCAGTACATTCGCTGCCGCGCAAGCCTCTTTACAGGCTTTCACCAGGTCAAAACCAACCTGCTCGTTACCCGCCATCAGCGCGCGGTACGGGAACACAACGTCAACTTCATCAGCACCGTAGGCGATTGCCGCACGGGTTTCTGCCAGCGCGATTTCGATGTCATCGTTACCGTGTGGGAAGTTGGTTACCGTAGCGATTCGGATTTCCGGGGTGCCCTGCTCTTTCAGCGTTTTGCGAGCAATCGGGATAAAGCGAGGATAGATACAGATAGCGGCGGTATTGCCGACCGGAGTTTTGGCCTGATGACACAGAGCAATTACTTTCTCGTCGGTGTCGTCGTCATTCAGGGTGGTCAGGTCCATCAATTTCAGTGCACGCAGGCTGCTTGCTTTCAGATCAGTCATTTCATTCTCCTGGCTTGTCGCCAATAAAATTCACCTTGCGAGTTTGTTAGTATTCTAACATCTACTCCGCAACACACTTCGATATACATCACAATTAAGGAAATCTACTTACAAGTTTGCATCACTGTAATGCGATCTGGTTCAAATAATTCACTTTCAAATGAATGCGTCAGTGGTGGCAAACGCATCAGGATCAAAGTGAACATCACGAAACTTCTTACAATGGCGCATCACCTTCGGCATAAAAGGAAAAGAAGATGCCCACTTCTCATGAAAATGCACTGCAACAACGTTGCCAGCAAATTGTCACCAGCCCAGTGCTTAGCCCGGAGCAGAAGCGCCATTTTCTGGCTCTGGAAGCAGAAAACAATCTGCCTTATCCGCAGCTTCCTGCCGAAGCCCGCCGCGCGCTGGATGAGGGTGTAATCTGCGATATGTTTGAAGGTCATGCGCCGTACAAACCGCGCTATGTCTTACCCGATTACGCCCGTTTTCTGGCGAACGGTTCCGAATGGCTGGAGCTGGAAGGCGCGAAAGATCTTGATGACGCACTCTCTCTGCTGACCATTCTTTACCACCACGTACCGTCGGTCACATCGATGCCGGTCTACCTGGGGCAACTGGATGCGTTGTTGCAACCGTATGTTAGAATTCTAACACAAGACGAGATCGATGTTCGAATAAAACGTTTCTGGCGTTACCTCGACAGAACCCTGCCAGACGCCTTTATGCACGCCAATATCGGCCCGTCTGATTCGCCCATTACCCGCGCGATCTTACGTGCAGACGCAGAGTTGAAGCAGGTTTCACCGAACCTGACCTTTATCTACGATCCTGAAATCACCCCTGATGACCTGCTGCTGGAAGTGGCGAAGAACATCTGTGAATGTAGCAAACCGCACATCGCCAACGGTCCGGTGCATGATAAAATTTTCACAAAAGGGGGCTACGGGATTGTGAGCTGTTACAACTCACTGCCGCTGGCGGGTGGTGGCAGCACGCTGGTACGCCTTAACCTGAAAGCCATTGCCGAGCGCAGCGAATCGCTGGATGACTTCTTTACGCGCACTCTACCGCACTACTGCCAGCAGCAGATCGCCATCATCGATGCGCGGTGTGAATTCCTCTATCAACAATCACACTTCTTTGAGAATAGCTTCCTGGTGAAAGAAGGGCTGATTAACCCTGAACGTTTTGTGCCAATGTTTGGCATGTATGGGCTGGCGGAAGCGGTTAACTTGCTGTGTGAGAAAGAAGGGATTGCCGCGCGCTACGGTAAAGAAGCCGCCGCAAATGAAGTGGGTTATCGCATCAGCGCGCAACTGGCGGAGTTTGTCGCCAATACCCCCGTGAAATATGGCTGGCAAAAACGCGCCATGTTACACGCACAGTCGGGGATCAGTTCCGATATCGGCACCACGCCGGGCGCGCGTTTGCCGTATGGCGATGAGCCAGATCCGATCACCCATCTGCAAACTGTCGCCCCGCATCATGCTTATTATTATTCCGGCATCAGCGACATTCTGACGCTCGACGAAACCATCAAACGTAACCCGCAGGCACTGGTACAGCTTTGCCTCGGTGCCTTTAAAGCCGGAATGCGTGAATTTACCGCCAATGTCAGCGGTAACGATCTGGTTCGCGTTACCGGTTATATGGTGCGTTTGTCGGACTTAGAAAAATATCGCGCCGAAGGTTCACGCACCAACACCACCTGGCTGGGCGAAGAAGCCGCACGCAACACTCGTATTCTGGAACGCCAGCCGCGCGTGATAAGCCATGAACAGCAGATGCGCTTTAGTCAGTAAGATTATCCCCTTCTCCTGCGTTGACGGGCCAGGCAGTCGTCTGGCTCTGTTTTTGCAGGGCTGCAATCTGCGCTGCAAAAACTGTCACAATCCGTGGACGATGGGACGTTGCAATGACTGTGGGGAGTGCGTGCCACAGTGTCCGCATCAGGCGTTGCAGATTGTTGACGGCAAAGTGGTGTGGAACGCTGTGGTTTGCGAGCAGTGTGATACCTGCCTGAAGAGGTGTCCGCAACATGCCACGCCAATGGCGCAATCCATGAGCGTGGATGAGGTGCTTAGCCATATCCGCAAAGCGGTGCTGTTTATTGAAGGGATAACGGTAAGCGGCGGCGAAGCCACGACCCAACTGCCGTTTGTAGTGGCGCTATTTACAGCCATCAAAAACGATCCGCAACTGCGCCACCTCACCTGCCTCGTGGACAGTAACGGTATGTTGAGCGAAACCGGCTGGGAAAAATTACTCCCGGTGTGCGACGGCGCGATGCTCGATCTCAAAGCGTGGGGGAGCGAATGTCATCAGCAATTAACCGGACGCGATAATCAGCAGATTAAGCGCAGCATCTGTTTGCTGGCAGAGCGCGGTAAGCTGGCGGAACTGCGTTTGCTGGTAATTCCAGACCAGGTGGATTATTTGCATCACATCGATGAGCTGGCGACGTTTATCAAGAGACTTGGCGATGTTCCGGTTCGCCTGAATGCGTTTCATGCCCACGGCGTGTATGGCGAGGCGCAAAGCTGGGCGAGCGCCACGCCGGAAGACGTTGAGCCGTTGGCTGATGCGTTAAAGGTGCGCGGGGTGAGCCGGTTGATATTTCCGGCGCTCTATTTGTGACATGCCGGATACGGCCTACGGTTCGGCACAAACCTGTAGGCATGATAAGACGCGACAAGCGTCGCATCAGGCATTATGCGCCGACTGCCGGATGCTGCCTACGAAGGGTAAACTACCCACTAACGCTAAACAACGCATACGTATTATTAAGCAACACTTCGGCAATCTCATCTTCTGGTTCCGGGCGCAACTCGCAAAGCACGTCAAACACCCGCACAGCCTGTTCCGGTCGGTTAGGCTGCCCCTGAAAGCCGTTGAGCGGCATATCCGGCGCGTCGGTTTCCAGCAACAACGATGCCAGCGGTAATTTTGCGATGACATCGCGGGTTTTACTGGCGCGTGGATAGGTGATAGTACCGCCTACGCCGATTTTGTAGCCCAGCTGTACAAACCGCTCGGCCTGTTGCAGGCTGCCGGAAAAACCGTGAACCACGCCAGTGCACGGTAAATCGTGACGTTTAAGATGCATCGCCAGTTTGTCGTGTGTACGCCGGGAATGAAGGATCACCGGCAGATCGTAGCGTTTCGCCAGTTTCAGCTGTTCGTCGAGTAACCACTGCTGCCTCTCAAATTGCGGATCGTCGCCGAAGAGATCCAGACCGATCTCCCCCACCGCCACCACCTTCGCCGGACGCCTTTCCAGCGCCTGCTGTAGCTGATCAAGAGACACATCGCTATGTTTTTCCAACATCCCCGGATGCAACCCCAATGCGGCATACAGCGGTTGATATTTTTCCGCTAACGCCTGCACGCGGGCAAAATTTTCCGCCTCTGTCGCCGGAACAATGATCTTGCCTACGCCCGCTTGTGCCGCGCGTTGCAGGCTGGCCTCTTCATCGCCACTAAACGGCGGGAAATCAAAATGGCAGTGGGTATCGATAAAACGGCAAATCAAGCCAGATCCTCATTGTTAAATGTCGGGTCGTTCGCCTGCGGAGCATCGCTCACTTCGGCAACCAGCGTATCGTTGGCGACTGGCGCAGGCGGAATAACGATTGATTCCGGCGTCACCACTGGCACCAGATGGCGGGTAAGCGGCGCTTTTTCAGTTAATAGCTTGCCAACCGTGGCGAGGAAATAACGACCGCATAAACGCCCAAGTTTATAGTCTTCACGCAGCGCCGGAATCCGACTGCCAAGCGCGATACTATGTAATGGCTTCGGTGGATAAATTTCGAATATCCGCAGCTTGCCCGGTGGTTTCTCAATAAATTGCTGAATGTCACGATAGCTGGTTTCATGATGCTGCACCAGATTGACCAGCGGCTGCAGGCTACTGTCACCCAGCCAGCGTTCCATGCGTTTGAACCACTGCGGCGTGTAGTACATTTGTGACGGCACAGTGCGGATGACGACCAACGTTTTAGCGCCCTGCCTTGCCGCCTCTTTAACCGGAATCGCATCACTGATCCCGCCATCCAGGTAGTTAATGCCTTCCAGCGACACTCCGCTACGATAAAAGCCAGGTATCGCACTGGAGGCGCGAATCACATCCAGCCAGTTTTGTTTGGTTGGTAAAAAGTAATTAGGCGCGTAGTCATCCTGACGACAGGCGCACATATAAAACGATTTGCCGCTGTCAAACAACCGCGCGGCGGTATCCATTTGCAACGGCATCTGGCTTGCGGTGGCCTCCACCAGCCAGTCGAGATCGATAAGATTTCCTCCACGGACAAAGCGCAATGGATCGAAAAATTCGCGTTTTGTGGTATAGCGCATGATGACTTTGCGCGCGTAACCGGGCTGATTGCAGATAAACGCCGAGAGGTTCTGCGCCCCGGCAGATGTGCCGAGATAAAGATCGAAAGGATTAAACTGCGCGCGCATAAACTCATCCAGCACGCCAGCCGTGAAAATTCCACGCTGTCCGCCGCCTTCGCACACCAGAGCTATTCGTCCAGGCTGGAACGGCCTTAGCGACAACGGCGCAATATTACCAAGCGTTACAGGTATTCGCTGCCCCACCTCTGCCTTCCTGTTTTTGTTGTGAAAGAATGACAAAGTAACGCAATTTATTATTCGCTAAAACCGCAAAAGCCAGTCCGCTGGACTGGCTTTGGATAAAATTTTCTTAATGGTCTGAAATCTAGGGTCGTTTTCGGCCCATGAACAAACTCACCAGGAACAGAATAATCCCGACGACAAAGACAATTTTAGCTGCGCCTGCAGCGGTACCGGCCAGACCACCAAACCCAAGTGCGGCGGCGATTAACGCGATAACCAGAAATATGATGCCCCAACGAAACATAAGCGTCTCCTTTACCATAGTTAATGTCACCGCTTGATATGAGCGTGAAAATCACTCAATGCGATATTTTTAGTGTGGTGCACATCGCGCCTCCCGACAAAGTTCGGGAGGACGAATTACGACGAATTACTTAGTTTTCAGATCATTTTTAACGCTTTTCACACCATCTACCGCTTTGGCGATACTTTCAGCACGGTCGCTCTGTGCCTGGGAATCGACGGTACCGGAGAGCTGAACCACGCCGTCGGTGGTTTCAACTTTCACATGACGGGAAGGGACGATATCGTCCGCCAGCAGTTTGGCTTTGATTTCACTGGTGGTGGCGGTGTCACCCGCGTAGCCCTTCACCGAGCCTTCTTTAGCGTCGCGAACGTGCAGTTTGTCGCTGACAGAGGTCACCCCTTCAACGCCTTTCGCCACTTTCACTGCCTCTTCGGCCTGAGCCTGGCTTTCAACGAAACCGCTCAGGGTCACGACTTTTTGATCGGTTTTGACAGAGATATCGGTGCTCTTGATGTTGTCATGATCCACCAGCGCCGCCTTCACTTTCGCGGTGATGGCGCTGTCATCCATGAAATTACCGACTTTATTCATAGAGCTATCGACTTTTTGCCCTGCGCTTTCATTGGTAGTCTGTGCGTTGTTTTCCGCGTAGGCAGAGCCGGTCGCGACGGCAGAGGTCAACATTACAGCCAGCAGAGTTTTCGAAATCTTCAGTCTTGTCATAGTCATCGATTTATTCCTGTATGTTTGCTCGTAATTTGAGCCTGGCAACACGAGGTTGCATTGCTGAATAGGGAGAGACTTCACCCTCTACAGAAGTCAATGGTCGCCATCACAAAAGCGATGGGTGATGAATAACGACCATTACAGCCTCTGAATCAGTTATTAATATCGGTAGAATGACAATCGACGGCTTTAGATACTGATATCTACGCATTGAACGGTATTTAACGCCGTCAGAAATGTCATTACTTTGTTAAATATAGATCACAATTTTGAAACCGCTCGGGATATCAGCGAAAACATAAGCAAAAGTGAATGTTTTAAGAACATTCCGTAAGCGGCTAATAAGGAAGGGAAATTGACAGGGCGCAGCGGCTACCGCGCCCTGGAGGCAAGAATTAATGCTCGCGGGTCTGGTGGAACTGAACGTCGGGATAACGTTCCTGCGCCAGGCGCAGGTTGACCATGCTGGTAGCGATGTAAGCGAGGTTATCGCCGCCATCAAGCGCCAGTTGGCTTTCGTTCTTACGCTTGAACTCTTCGAATTTCTTCGCGTCCGCACATTCTACCCAGCGGGCAGTGGCAACGTTGACTGATTCATATACTGCTTCAACGTTGTATTCGCTCTTCAGGCGCGATACCACCACATCAAACTGCAGCACACCAACAGCACCAACGATCAAATCGTTGTTGGAGATCGGACGGAACACCTGCACCGCGCCCTCTTCGGAAAGCTGTACCAGCCCTTTGAGCAGCTGTTTTTGCTTCAGCGGATCTTTCAGGCGGATACGACGGAACAGTTCTGGTGCGAAGTTCGGAATACCGGTGAACTTCATCATCTCACCCTGGGTAAAGGTGTCGCCGATCTGAATAGTGCCGTGGTTGTGCAGGCCGAGGATATCGCCCGGATACGCTTCTTCAACGTGCGAACGGTCGCCCGCCATAAAGGTCAGCGCGTCGGAGATAACCACATCTTTCGCAGTACGCACCTGGCGCAGCTTCATGCCTTTTTCATATTTACCGGATACTACGCGCATAAACGCCACGCGGTCGCGGTGTTTCGGGTCCATGTTGGCCTGAATTTTAAATACGAAGCCGGTAAATTTGTCTTCGCTCGCCTCTACGGTACGGGTATCAGTCTGACGCGGCATCGGCGCAGGAGCCCACTCCACCAGGCCATCCAGCATATGATCAACACCGAAGTTACCCAGCGCAGTACCGAAGAATACCGGAGTGATTTCGCCCGCAAGGAACAGTTCTTTGTCGAACTCGTTAGACGCGCCTTTCACCAGTTCCAGTTCGTCACGTAGCTGCTGTGCCAGATCTTCACCAACCGCAGCGTCGAGATCCGGGTTATTCAGCCCTTTAACAATACGGACTTCCTGAATCGTGTGGCCTTTACCGCTCTGATAGAGATAGGTTTCGTCTTTATAAAGGTGGTAAACGCCTTTAAACAGCTTGCCGCAGCCAATCGGCCAGGTGATCGGTGCGCAGCCGATTTTCAGCTCGTTCTCAACTTCATCGAGCAGTTCCATCGGGTCGCGGATATCACGGTCAAGTTTGTTCATAAAGGTGAGGATCGGCGTGTCGCGCAGACGGGTAACTTCCATCAGCTTACGGGTACGATCTTCAACACCTTTTGCAGCGTCGATAACCATCAGGCAGCAGTCCACCGCCGTCAGGGTACGATAGGTATCTTCCGAGAAGTCTTCGTGCCCCGGGGTGTCGAGCAGGTTAACCAGGCAATCGTGATACGGAAACTGCATCACAGACGTAGTAATGGAGATCCCACGCTGCTTTTCCATCTCCATCCAGTCCGACTTAGCGTGCTGGTTGGAACCACGGCCTTTTACTGTACCGGCGGTCTGAATGGCCTGTCCGAACAGCAGCACCTTCTCGGTGATGGTAGTCTTACCGGCATCCGGGTGAGAAATAATGGCAAAAGTGCGGCGCTTCGCCACCTCTTGCAAATAAGGAGACAACGTCATAATTCTTTCTTCTTGAGTAAGCGGCATCGCGCCGCGCTTGTTGAAAACGAAAAATTGCGGCTATTTTACCCATCAACGGGGGGGAGGCAATCAGTGTTTACACAGGAGCTGCTCCAGTTCGTGCAACGAAGAAACGGTCCAGGTGGGCGCGATGCCTTCTGGTTGCTCGCGATGGTGCGCATTCAGCCAGCAGGTCGCAAGCCCGGCGTTGATGCCACCGAGAATATCGGACTCGGCAGTGTCGCCAACCATCAGCACGCGTGAACGGTCAGGATTGCCCGCCTGTTCCAGCGCATAATCGAAAATTTTCTTATTCGGTTTGGCAACGCCAACTTCTTCGGAAATCACCAGCAAATCGAAGTAATCACGCAGGCCCGTGCGTTCCAGACGCACTTGCTGCAAGGCGCTAAAGCCGTTGGTGATGATGCCGATTTTGGCGTTGCCACGAATGGCGTTAAGCAGAGAAACCGCGCCCGGCAGCGGCGTGCAGATTTCCGCCATCGCATTAATAAAGGCATCGTTAAGCAAGCCTGCTTCAACTTTCAGCCGTTCGGCCCAGCTCTCAAAACGCCCGTGCTGAAGCTGTAATGAAGTGATCGCGCCGTTTTGATAATCCACCCACAGTGGCTTGTTAACGGCCTGATAGTCCTGAAAATCTTCAGCGGTAAAGGTGACGCTGTAATCAAGAAACATCCGCTGCAGGCCGGTGAATGAGTCAAAGGTAAACAGCGTTTCATCGGCATCAAAGAAAATCCAGTCCCACTTCATTATTCCACCTTGTCTTACATACTGATTGGCAACGCCATGATGATGGCGTCTTCGCGACCGTCCGTGGTGGGGTAGTAATTGCGGCGAATCGTCGCCTCGTTAAAGCCTAAACTTTCGTACAGGGCAATGGCGGCAGCATTTGAGGCACGGACTTCCAGCCATAGTGTCGCCACGCCGCGTTTTTCCAGTTCGTCGATCAGATGTTCCAGCAGCACCCTTCCCAATCCCTGACGCTGATAGTCAGGATCGACCGCAATATTGAACAATGTAGCTTCATCCAGCACCACTTGCGTAATCGCAAACGCCGCCATTTTGCCGTTTTGCGTTAACTGAAAGTTGAGATAACGCTCGCCCTGGTTGCTGGCAAAGGTTTTTTCACTCCACGGAAAGGCGTGGGCGCGTTGTTCAATGTGGTAAGCCGCTGGTAAATCAGTCGTTTCGAGGGAAGAAATCGTGTTCATATGTGCAAATTTGTTGCCATAACGCGGCGCGTGCCGTTGGGTTTGCCCGTAATTCGGTGAGCGCCGGTGATGCCACCTGAGCGCCTTCCAGTGATAGCGGTTCGTCAGTACCCAACCGCCAGCTGTTGCAGCGACTGCCTTGCGGCAGCATCGCGATTTTTTCTGGCGTCAGTTGCAGCACTTGATCGGGGCTGACGGTTAATGCGCGCAGAACATCGCTCACTAAAGGATCGGTCAGGGCGGGAAGATCGTTTGCCACCATCACCAGACGGACGTGTGCCGGGATCGCAATGGCAATCTCCCCCTGCAACGCGCCAGGGCGACGCAGCGACCACTGGGTAATGCCCAGTTGCTGTAACTGCCAGTCTCGTCGGGATGTCATAGCGAATCGCTCCTGTTGTCAGGGGCGCAAATATAGCAAATTCGTCGATACCGCGCCAACATATGGCTATAATCGCCGCCAGTATCAATTGAGGAGCATTCCATGTCTGCATTTACCCCGGCAAGTGAAGTCTTGCTGCGTCACAGTGATGATTTCGAACAAAGCCGTATTCTGTTTGCCGGAGACTTACAGGATGACCTGCCCGCGCGTTTAGATACCGCGGCCAGCCGTGCTCATACCCAGCAATTCCACCACTGGCAGGTATTAAGCCGCCAGATGGGGGATAACGCCCGTTTCAGTCTGGTCGCCACGGCGGATGACGTCGCAGATTGCGATACGCTGATTTACTACTGGCCGAAGAACAAACCGGAAGCCCAGTTCCAGTTGATGAATTTACTTTCTCTGCTGCCGGTGGGGACGGATATTTTTGTCGTTGGCGAGAACCGCAGCGGCGTGCGCAGCGCCGAGCAGATGCTGGCAGATTATGCGCCGTTGAATAAAGTCGACAGCGCTCGTCGCTGTGGCCTCTATTTTGGTCGTCTGGAAAAACAGCCGGTATTTGATGCCGATAAATTCTGGGGCGAATACAGCGTCGATGGCCTGACGGTCAAAACGCTGCCTGGCGTGTTTAGCCGCGACGGTCTGGATGTCGGTAGCCAGTTGCTGCTCTCGACGTTAACTCCGCACACGAAAGGTAAAGTGCTGGATGTCGGCTGTGGCGCGGGGGTGCTTTCAGTTGCCTTTGCGCGCCATTCGCCGAAAATTCGTCTCACCTTGTGCGATGTCTCTGCGCCAGCGGTAGAAGCCAGCCGCGCAACACTTGCGGCCAACTGTGTTGAAGGTGAAGTCTTTGCCAGCAACGTCTTTTCCGAGGTGAAAGGTCGTTTTGATATGATCATCTCCAACCCGCCGTTCCACGATGGGATGCAAACCAGCCTGGATGCGGCGCAAACGCTGATTCGCGGCGCGGTGCGTCATCTTAATAGCGGCGGCGAGCTGCGAATTGTAGCGAACGCCTTCCTGCCTTACCCGGACGTGCTGGATGAGACATTTGGCTTCCATGAAGTGATTGCGCAAACCGGGCGTTTCAAGGTGTATCGCGCCATTATGACCCGCCAGGCGAAGAAAGGTTAATTATCTCGCCGAATACCGTGTCGGATGCGGCGTGAACGCCTTATCCGACCTACAAAACCTGCACGTTAGCCCTTCGTAGGCCAGATAAGACGCGCCAGCGTCGCATCTGGCATCTGCCCCCGCATGCCTACCAAACCTGCACGCTAGTTTCCTGATGGACATTTTTCCAGCAATTACACCTCCGGCGATAATTAACTATTGACGAAAAGCTGAAAACCACTAGAATGCGCCTCCGTGGTAGCAATTCTTTTTAAGAATTGATGGTATGCGAAGGTGGCGGAATTGGTAGACGCGCTAGCTTCAGGTGTTAGTGTCCTTACGGACGTGGGGGTTCAAGTCCCCCCCCTCGCACCAAAAACCACGTTGATATTGCTCGCACTGGGCGAAGGTGGCGGAATTGGTAGACGCGCTAGCTTCAGGTGTTAGTGTTCTTACGGACGTGGGGGTTCAAGTCCCC
Source organism: Escherichia sp. SCLE84 (assembly GCF_012584495.1). Taxonomy (NCBI): domain Bacteria; kingdom Pseudomonadati; phylum Pseudomonadota; class Gammaproteobacteria; order Enterobacterales; family Enterobacteriaceae; genus Escherichia; species Escherichia sp. SCLE84. The sequence goes on from NZ_CP051430.1 coordinate 2,494,765, forward strand.
CCCCTCGCACCAAACGAGGCGATATCAAAAAAAGTAAGATGACTGTGCGAAGGTGGCGGAATTGGTAGACGCGCTAGCTTCAGGTGTTAGTGTCCTTACGGACGTGGGGGTTCAAGTCCCCCCCCTCGCACCAATTATCTTTACTTCCTTTCTTGTTTCTTCCTTGATTTTTCATCCCTGATTCAAATTCATTATCATCAGCATGATGGCAGCAATAAGCGCCAGGCACGATGGTAGCAAAACGTAATGCCGTAACTGTTTGTGATACAGCATCACCGACGTCAATACTAATCCCATCAGAATGACAATCCGCCACTGATCCGGTGATAAATCCGCATACATCAGCCCTGCAATCAGCAATCCTGGCAGCAACACTCCCCAGCCACTGCCCAGCGTACGTTGCAACATGGTTTCATCTCTTTCATTGATAATGATAAACAATATCATATGATAATTTTTATCATTTGCAAGCCAGAGAAATCCCTTGCTATCGGGTAAACCTATCGCTAGGATTAGCAATCATTATCATTTAGATTACTATCCCGATTATGGCCTATCGTTCCGCACCGCTCTATGAAGATGTTATCTGGCGAACGCATCTCCAGCCACAGGATGCTGGGCTTGCACAAGCCGTACGTGCGACGATCGCCGAACATCGTGAACATTTGCTGGAGTTTATCCGCCTGGATGAACCCGCTCCGCTTAACGCCATGACGCTGGCGCAATGGTCATCACCGAATGCGCTAAGTTCTCTACTCGCGGTCTATTCCGATCATATCTATCGCAACCAACCAACGATGATCCGCGAGAACAAACCGCTGATCTCACTATGGGCACAATGGTATATCGGCCTGATGGTGCCACCATTAATGCTGGCGCTACTGACGCAGGAAAAGGCATTAGATGTGTCGCCGGAACATTTCCATGCTGAGTTTCACGAAACCGGCCGTGCCGCCTGTTTCTGGGTCGATGTGTGTGAAGATAAAAACGCAACACCACATTCGCCGCAGCAGCGAATGGAAAGGTTAATCAGCCAGGCGCTGGTTCCGGTTGTGCAGGCACTAGAAGCGACCGGAGAGATCAACGGCAAACTTATCTGGAGTAATACCGGTTATTTGATCAACTGGTATCTTACTGAGATGAAGCAACTGCTCGGCGAGGCGACGGTTGAATCGCTGCGCCATGCCCTCTTTTTTGAGAAAACGCTTACTACCGGTGAAGATAATCCACTCTGGCGTACCGTGGTGCTACGCGACGGCCTGCTGGTGCGCCGGACCTGCTGCCAGCGTTATCGCTTACCGGATGTGCAGCAATGTGGCGATTGTACGCTGAAATGAAAGCACTGCCGGGGAAGTAAACCCGGCATCATGCGGATTAATAGGGATGCAACACATTACTTGCTTCGCAATGCCGCATACATAACAGAATATCTGCGGCCTCCAACAACCCTGCATCAGAACTGACGCCCAGTTTCGACATCACATTAAATTTATGTGCACGGATCGTTTTGATATTGCGTTTAAGCTGCTCGGCAATTTGTGTCATTGAGTAGCCACGCGACATAAAGCGCAATATTTCTCTCTCCGTCGGGCTTAGCGTCCGGCTTTGGTTAATGTACCACTGATTGTTCAGTCGGTCGGTCGCCTGACGTACACCATTTAATGACAAAAAGAGTTCCTGATGAAAAATCTCCAGCGTTGACGCTTTACTTAATACACCGTCCAGCGGTGATGGCGACAATGAACCAATCAGCCGAGCTTCAATATCATCATCCGCAATAACTAAACGCCGGGTACGCGGAAACTTAATCGCCAGTTCAGTCAGGCAAGATAATCCCTCTCTGCGCTCACTTCTCATGGCAGAAAAAGAAAAAATGACCGCCGCAAATGAGATCCGCGACATGGCATCCTGAAATGACTCCTGACTGGTATAGGTATGGAGCTTATAAGGGTTACCCGCAAACTTTCTGAATAAACTCTCAATACCGATACTGCTCATGACGCATTTTTCTATGAGTGCGACATTTCTCTTCTTAATTCGGCTGTGTTCCATTCTGCGGCATCTCCATAAACAGAAGGCAAGTTAAGTTCTCTTGCACCCTGCGCGCTATTTATCCATGCATACATTTCAGCGTTGCTGTGAATTGCCAGTCGACGCATCGCACTGTTTTTTTGGGCGCTGATAGTTTTATTACTTTTCTTAAGCAACGAAGCTATCTGGTTGATGCCCCATCCTTTACCTAATAGCCGCAGTACCTTGCGCTCTGAAAGAGTGAGAATGACGGAGCGATAGCTAAAATCATGAGTTTCATTCATTGCCGGAGAGGTCAGCATGGCGCTGATACGCTCTGCGTGCGTATTGCCGGAACGTACGGTCTTGACCAGATTCTCAATGGGTTCAACATCAGACAATAACGTCGCCGTAGGGCACATGAGCAATTCTACTGCCTGGGAATACCAGGAGCGTGACACCATGAAAACCCAGTGAATTTCCCGATATTGTGAGATTAAAGAATAATAATGTTCACAAACAGAACGAGGATCTTCACTTTCACCGGCTAAATCAGCAATGACTAATCCGGAACGACGTAATTGTAATAAGGTAAGGTCCTCCGCAGAGGCGCTGGATATTATTTCATATTCAGGGAAGTGAGTCCTCATGACCTCTTTTAACCCTGCTTGCATAACAGGTATTTTACTGATAACAATTCCATTTTTGCAGCATCCTGGCAACATATTTCCTCCACATCCACTGTCTAAAAATCATGATGGTTTATTCAGGATATTCATTCCTTAAATGTTTCCAGCAAATTAATAGATTAAGCGAATAAATTATCCTTAGCATTCACTTTCATATCAGCATACTCCTGCTGCACAACAACTCCACTGCATGTGTCAGAAGGTTAGCATCAAATGATAACCTGGTGAAATAGCCTGGAGACATTTAAAATATCTACATTAAGTTGTTAGGAATACTTAATGAAAAACAGAAATCACATTCATTTAATTTATAATTAAATGATATTCCTTCCCGCAGAATGAAAAATCACACAACCAATATTTATTCAATGAAATCTGATGGTTTTAACTTGTTAACATTAAAAAACGTGCCCGGTTATCTATTATCCTGATTCGTAAAGGCCAAACAATAAATTCATTATAGTGATAATATTCATGTGATAGTTTGTTTGCGGCGAGAGATAATTCGCTTTTTATCACCGAGCTTGTCCCGATAACCAGGATTAATCAGCGCAATTTTGATCTTAACCTACCGCAAAACAACCGTGCTTCATGATACAAATGGATTCTCATTATCTGAACAATACGCAGCACGTCTATGACAAAGGGCGAGTTATGCAAACTGAGCAACAGCGAGCCGTAACACGGCTTTGTATCCAGTGTGGATTATTTCTTTTGCAACATGGTGCGGAAAGCGCGTTGGTTGATGAGCTTTCCTCACGACTGGGTCGGGCGTTGGGGATGGACAGCGTCGAAAGTTCTATCTCTTCGAACGCCATAGTGCTGACAACCATTAAAGATGGGCAATGCCTGACATCGACACGTAAAAATCACGATCGCGGCATTAATATGCATGTGGTGACTGAAGTCCAGCACATTGTGATTCTGGCGGAGCACCATCTGCTGGATTACAAAGGCGTAGAGAAACGATTTAGCCAAATTCAGCCATTACGTTACCCAAGATGGCTGGTAGCCTTAATGGTTGGCCTTTCTTGTGCCTGTTTCTGTAAACTCAATAAAGGTGGCTGGGATGGTGCCGTCATCACCTTCTTTGCCAGTACGGCCGCGATGTATATCCGCCAGCTGCTGGCACAACGTCATCTTCATCCACAAATCAACTTTTGCCTTACCGCTTTCGCCGCCACCACCATTTCCGGATTGCTTTTGCAACTCCCCACTTTCAGCAATACCCCCACCATTGCGATGGCCGCCAGCGTTCTGCTGCTGGTGCCGGGATTTCCGTTGATAAATGCCGTCGCCGATATGTTTAAAGGCCACATCAATACCGGACTGGCACGCTGGGCGATCGCCAGTCTGCTGACACTGGCTACCTGCGTCGGCGTGGTGATGGCACTGACGATTTGGGGGCTACGCGGATGGGTGTGATCGAGTTTCTGTTTGCATTGGCGCAGGATATGATCCTCGCCGCCATTCCAGCGGTCGGCTTTGCGATGGTGTTCAACGTTCCCGTTCGGGCATTACGCTGGTGTGCGCTGCTTGGCGCGATTGGTCATGGTTCACGAATGATCTTAATGACCAGCGGGCTGAATATTGAGTGGTCAACCTTTATGGCTTCTATGCTGGTCGGCACCATTGGTATTCAATGGTCGCGCTGGTATCTGGCACATCCGAAAGTGTTTACCGTGGCGGCTGTTATCCCTATGTTCCCTGGCATATCGGCTTATACCGCAATGATTTCGGCCGTAAAAATCAGCCAGTTAGGTTACAGCGAGTCATTGATGATTACCCTGTTAACCAATTTTCTTACAGCTTCATCGATTGTTGGTGCGTTATCCATCGGTCTTTCCATCCCTGGATTATGGTTGTACCGCAAGCGCCCTCGCGTATAAAATTGCCTCGCTTAAAGCACGCGGATGAGAGACAGCCGCCTCTCCTCCGTGTGTTACTATAAAAGTTATCTCCCTTCTCGTTCATCGTTCCATATTTGAGAAACAGTATGTCTTCCAGAGTTTTGACCCCGGACGTCGTTGGTATTGACGCCCTGGTACACGATCACCAAACCGTTCTGGCAAAAGCTGAAGGCGGTGTGGTTGCCGTATTTGCTAACAATACCCCGGCGTTTTATGCCGTCACGCCTGCACGCCTGGCTGAACTGCTGGCGCTGGAAGAAAAGCTGGCGCGTCCGGGAAGCGATGTCGCTCTGGACGATCAACTCTATCAGGAACCGCAAGCCGCTCCCGTTGCTGTACCCATGGGGAAATTCGCCATGTATCCGGACTGGCAACCCGATGCCGATTTTATCCGCCTGGCGGCGCTATGGGGTGTGGCGCTAAGAGAGCCGGTGACTACCGAAGAACTGGCCTCATTCATTGCCTACTGGCAGGCGGAAGGTAAAGTCTTTCACCATGTGCAGTGGCAACAAAAACTGGCGCGCAGCCTGCAAATCGGTCGTGCCAGCAACGGCGGACTGCCGAAACGAGATGTGAATACGGTCAGCGAACCTGACAGCCAAATTCCACCAGGATTCAGAGGGTAACGATGAAAAACGTTGGCGACCTGATGCAACGCCTGCAAAAAATGATGCCTGCCCATATCAAACCTGCATTCAAAACGGGTGAAGAGCTACTGGCCTGGCAGAAAGAACAAGGAGCGATCCGCTCCGCCGCTCTCGAACGTGAAAATCGGGCGATGAAAATGCAGCGCACCTTTAACCGCTCCGGTATTCGGCCACTGCATCAGAACTGCTCCTTTGAGAACTATCGCGTTGAGTGTGAAGGGCAGATGAATGCGTTAAGCAAAGCGCGCCAGTACGTCGAAGAGTTTGACGGCAACATCGCCAGCTTCATCTTTTCTGGTAAGCCAGGAACCGGCAAAAACCATCTGGCGGCGGCAATCTGCAACGAGCTGCTGCTACGCGGTAAATCCGTATTGATCATCACCGTGGCCGATATTATGTCGGCGATGAAAGATACCTTCAGGAATAGCGGTACCAGTGAAGAACAACTGCTTAACGATCTGAGCAACGTTGATCTGCTGGTGATCGATGAGATCGGCGTGCAGACCGAATCGAAATACGAAAAAGTGATCATCAACCAAATCGTCGATCGCCGCTCTTCTTCCAAACGCCCAACCGGGATGCTGACCAACAGTAATATGGAAGAGATGACCAAGTTGCTGGGCGAACGCGTGATGGACCGTATGCGCCTGGGTAACAGTTTGTGGGTGATCTTCAACTGGGATAGCTACCGTAGCCGGGTAACAGGTAAAGAGTATTAATCCCCGTTTCTGGCGGTATACTGCGACACAATTCCACCTTGAGTAATGATGATGAAAACTGTTAAACATCTTCTGTGCTGTGCCATTGCCGCCAGCGCATTAATTTCCACCGGGGTGCATGCTGCGTCCTGGAAAGATGCGCTCTCCAGCGCCGCCAGCGAACTTGGCAACCAAAACAGCACGACACAGGAAGGCGGTTGGTCGCTCGCGTCATTAACTAACTTGCTTAGCAGCGGGAACCAGGCCTTAAGCGCAGATAACATGAACAACGCCGCAGGCATTCTGCAATACTGCGCGAAGCAAAAGCTGGCGTCGGTAACCGATGCCGAAAACATCAAGAACCAGGTGCTGGAAAAGCTGGGCCTGAACAGTGAAGAGCAAAAAGAAGACACCAACTATCTGGATGGCATTCAGGGTTTGCTGAAAACCAAAGATGGTCAGCAACTCAATCTGGATAACATCGGAACGACTCCGCTGGCAGAAAAGGTGAAAACCAAAGCCTGCGATCTGGTGTTAAAGCAGGGGCTGAACTTCATTTCCTGAACCGCGAAACGCCGCGTTTTAGCTGTTACCCGGCTGACGCGGCTCTCTCCTGCCCTTTTCCCTGCTCCTGGACGGTTTTCCCCCTGTTACACGGGAAGCGACCGCGATCAAAAAAGTCTGTTTATAAACTAATTCCTAACAACATCGCATTTTTTTGACACTAGAATTGCAGCAATATGGCGACGCCATTACATTGTGCTTCTCAAAAAGCTTAAACGTTGGCTAAACGGCCCGGTTTAGTGAGGATCGCCCGTTGTCAGAACTACTCTCTTTCGCCCTTTTTCTCGCCTCTGTGCTGATTTACGCATGGAAAGCGGGACGTAACACCTGGTGGTTTGCAGCCACATTAACGGTGCTGGGGCTATTTGTCGTTTTAAATATCACCCTGTTTGCCAGCGACTATTTTACTGGCGATGGTATTAACGACGCGGTTCTCTATACCTTAACCAACAGCCTGACCGGTGCTGGCGTCAGCAAATACATCCTGCCGGGTATCGGCATTGTGCTGGGGCTGACGGCGGTGTTCGGTGCGCTGGGCTGGATCCTGCGCCGTCGTCGTCATCATCCGCACCATTTTGGTTACAGCCTGCTGGCGCTCTTACTGGCGCTGGGTTCGGTGGACGCCAGCCCGGCATTTCGTCAGATAACGGAACTGGTGAAATCCCAGTCACGCGATGGCGACCCGGACTTTGCGGCTTATTATAAAGAGCCGTCGAAAACTATCCCTGACCCGAAACTCAACCTGGTTTATATCTACGGCGAAAGTCTCGAGCGGACCTATTTTGATAACGAAGCTTTCCCGGATCTCACGCCTGAACTGGGCGCGTTGAAAAATGAAGGCCTGGATTTCAGCCACACGCAGCAGCTGCCAGGAACGGATTACACGATTGCGGGCATGGTGGCTTCTCAGTGCGGCATACCGCTGTTTGCCCCCTTTGAAGGCAACGCCTCCGCCTCTGTCTCCAGCTTCTTCCCGCAGAACATCTGTCTGGGCGATATCCTGAAAAACTCGGGTTATCAGAACTATTTCGTGCAGGGCGCGAATCTGCGTTTTGCCGGTAAAGATGTGTTCCTGAAGTCGCATGGCTTCGACCACTTATACGGCTCAGAAGAGCTGAAAAGCGTGGTGGCCGACCCGCACTATCGCAACGACTGGGGATTCTACGACGATACCGTTCTCGATGAAGCGTGGAAAAAGTTTGAAGAGCTTTCCCGCTCAGGTCAGCGATTCTCACTGTTTACCCTGACAGTCGATACCCATCACCCGGATGGTTTTATCTCGCGTACCTGTAACCGCAAAAAATATGATTTTGACGGTAAGCCGAACCAGTCATTCAGCGCGGTAAGTTGCAGCCAGGAGAATATCGCGGCGTTTATCAACAAAATCAAAGCGTCACCGTGGTTTAAAGATACCGTCATCGTCGTCTCTTCTGACCATTTAGCGATGAACAACACGGCGTGGAAATACCTTAATAAGCAGGATCGCAATAACCTGTTTTTTGTCATTCGTGGCGACAAGCCGCAGCAAGAGACGCTGGCAGTGAAGCGTAACACGATGGATAACGGCGCGACGGTGCTGGACATTCTCGGTGGCGATAACTATCTCGGACTTGGTCGTAGCAGTTTATCCGGGCAGTCAATGTCGGAAATCTTCCTCAATATCAAAGAGAAAACATTGGCGTGGAAGCCGGATATCATCCGCCTGTGGAAATTCCCTAAAGAGATGAAAGAGTTCACCATCGACCAGCAGAAAAACATGATTGCCTTCTCGGGTAGCCATTTCCGTTTGCCGCTGCTGTTGCGGGTTTCAGACAAACGCGTGGAACCGCTGCCGGAAAGCGAATACTCAGCACCGCTGCGTTTCCAGCTGGCCGATTTCGCTCCACGCGACAATTTCGTCTGGGTTGACCGTTGCTATAAGATGGCACAACTCTGGGCTCCGGAACTGGCACTCTCCACCGACTGGTGTGTCTCGCAAGGGCAGCTTGGCGGTCAGCAAATTGTTCAGCATGTTGACAAAACAACATGGCAGGGCAAAACGGCATTTAAAGATACGGTCATCGACATGGCGCGTTATAAAGGCAATGTCGATACGCTGAAAATTGTTGATAACGATATTCGCTACAAAGCCGACAGTTTCATCTTCAACGTCGCCGGTGCGCCTGAAGAGGTGAAACAGTTTAGTGGGATTTCCCGTCCAGAGTCGTGGGGCCGCTGGTCCAACGCGCAGCTGGGCGATGAAGTAAAAATCGAGTACAAGCATCCGCTGCCGAAGAAATTTGACCTGGTGATTACCGCCAAAGCATACGGCAATAACGCCAGCCGTCCTATTCCGGTACGCGTAGGCAATGAAGAACAAACTCTTGTGCTGGGCAATGAAGTGACCACCACCACACTGCATTTCGATAACCCAACCGATGCCGACACACTGGTAATTGTGCCGCCGGAACCTGTCTCAACCAACGAAGGGAATATCCTCGGACACTCGCCGCGTAAGCTCGGGATCGGCATGGTGGAAATTAAAGTTGTGGAACGTGAAGGGTAATTCCTGACTGATGTGTAGGTCGCATAAGGTGCGACCTACACACCTTCTCCGGCCTACAAAACATCATTGAGAAACAGAAAAAAAACAGCGCCCAACACTTCCCCGGACGCTGCATGGCAACTTTAATAATCTCGCCTTATCAGAAAGTAATTACACCCTTAATCAACTCACGATTGTTAATCACATCGCGCTCGTAGGTTTCTGCCAGCGTGGCGAACGGATAGCGATGGGTTAACATCATGTCGGCAGTGATTTTTCCTTCCGCCATCAGTCGACCGACTTTAGCAAAATCTTCCGGCGTGGCGTTGCGGCTGCCCATCATCGTCGTTTCTTTTTTATGGAATTCCGGATCGGAGAACTGCAACTCACCTTTAAACAGGCCGACAAATACCACCGTGCCGCCGTGACGAATCAAATTCACGGTGTTATTCATCGCATGTTGATTACCTGTCGCGTCGATCACTTTCTGCGCCAGCGAACCACCAAACTGCGCCCGTAGCTGCGCGTCAAAATCTTCGGCTGACGGGTCCAGTAAAGGTAATTCCAGACGCGTTGCCACATGTTCACGGCGCGCCGGACTGGTATCCGCCACCACCACCTGTGCGCCATCGGCTTTAGCGATTGCCGCCGCGCCCAGACCGATTGGCCCCGCCCCGACCACCAGCACCTGCTCGCCGGGAGCAATGGCTGCGCGACGCACCGCATGAGCGCTAATAGCGAAAGGTTCAATCAATGCGGCCGCCTGCGGGTCAATACCGTCTGCGGGCAAAATGTTCGCCACCGGCACGCTCAAATACTCACTAAAACCGCCATCCTGATGCACGCCAATGACTGAAATTTTTTCACAGCAATTGGTACGCCCGCTTTTACACGCCGGGCATTGCTGACAGGCAACATAAGGGATCACAGCAACTTGCTGACCATTTTTAAGATCAGCAATATTTTTACCCAGCCCAACAATCTCCCCACATATTTCATGGCCTAAAACACGTGGATAACTAAAAAATGGTTGATTTCCACCCCAGGCATGAATATCGGTACCGCAAATCCCGACAGACTTAATTTTTATTAATGCTTCATTGTCACCCGGAATAGGTATCTCGCGTTGTTTCCAGACTAATTCTTTCGGCTGCTGGCAAATTAAAACATTCATCGTAGACATGATTCGGCTCTCCATTTTTTGTTGCCTTAGATATCAATGAAAATGAAAAATGGCAGCGGAACGGAAAATCTGTTTTGTGAAAACACACGCATAAAAATGTTTTAAATCGGGTTTTAATGGACTCACAAGGAGGAAAATATGAGTCGTTCACAAAATTTACGCCACAATGTGATTAACCAGGTCATTGATGATATGGCGCGGGGTCATATCCCTTCCCCACTTCCATCGCAAAGTGCGCTGGCGGAAATGTACAACATCAGCCGCACAACAGTGCGTCATATTCTCAGCCACTTACGCGAATGCGGCGTCTTAACGCAGGTTGGAAACGACTATGTTATTGCGCGTAAACCTGACCATGATGACGGTTTCGCCTGTACTACCGCTTCAATGAGTGAACAAAACAAAGTGTTTGAGCAGGCTTTTTTCACGATGATAAACCAGCGTCAGTTACGCCCTGGGGAAACTTTTTCTGAACTGCAACTGGCTCGGGCCGCGGGTGTCAGCCCGGTGGTTGTAAGAGAATATCTTTTAAAATTCGGCCGTTATAATCTTATTCAAAGCGAAAAACGCGGCCAGTGGAGCATGAAGCAATTCGATCAATCCTACGCCGAGCAGCTGTTTGAGCTACGCGAAATGCTCGAAACACATTCACTTCAGCACTTTCTCAACCTGCCTGATCATGATCCCCGCTGGCTGCAGGCGAAAACCATGCTCGAACGTCATCGGCTACTGCGTGACAACATCGGCAATAGCTTTCGCATGTTCTCGCAACTTGACAGAGATTTTCACTCCTTACTGCTTTCAGCTGCCGACAATATCTTTTTTGATCAATCGCTTGAGATCATCTCAGTCATCTTTCATTTTCACTATCAATGGGACGAAAGCGATCTTAAACAGCGCAATATCATTGCCGTCGATGAGCATATGACCATTCTCAGCGCTCTGATTTGCCGCAGTGACCTTGATGCCACCCTTGCGCTCCGTAACCATTTGAATTCAGCTAAACAATCAATGATTCGATCCATTAATGAGAACACGCGTTATGCTCATTAAGTACGGATTAAAAACAGCAAACTATTAGCGGGTGCACGGTTTTATCAAAAGATAAATACCGGGAAATTCCCGCTTACCTATGCTCACAATCAGTCGACTAAAAATTTTTTTGTGAGCGGTAGTAAAGTCCTAAAACTTTAACCTGCCGTTAATGTCAACCTTGCGTAATTCACAATTACGTAAACAATTAAAATTATAAATACAGGAGTCCGGCGTGGAAAAAGAAAATATCACCCTCGATCCGCGTTCTTCATTTACTCCATCTTCGTCGGCAGATATTCCCGTGCCACCAGATGGATTAGTTCAACGCAGTACCCGAATTAAACGCATTCAAACCACCGCCATGTTGTTATTATTTTTTGCGGCGGTAATCAATTATCTCGACCGCAGTTCGCTGTCGGTAGCAAATTTAACGATTCGTGAAGAATTGGGATTAAGTGCCACCGAAATCGGCGCTTTGCTCTCCGTGTTTTCACTCGCTTACGGGATTGCGCAACTTCCTTGCGGCCCACTATTGGATCGTAAAGGCCCACGCCTGATGCTGGGACTGGGGATGTTCTTCTGGTCACTGTTCCAGGCAATGTCTGGCATGGTGCACAACTTTACGCAGTTCGTGTTGGTGCGTATCGGTATGGGGATTGGTGAAGCGCCGATGAACCCATGCGGTGTAAAAGTCATTAACGACTGGTTCAACATCAAAGAGCGCGGACGCCCGATGGGCTTCTTCAACGCAGCTTCTACCATTGGCGTTGCCGTAAGCCCACCGATTCTGGCGGCGATGATGCTGGTGATGGGCTGGCGCGGGATGTTTATTACCATTGGTGTACTGGGGATTTTTCTCGCCATCGGCTGGTATATGCTCTATCGCAACCGCGAGCACGTAGAACTGACTGCCGTTGAACAAGCTTATCTCAATGCAGGTAGCGTCAATGCCCGCCGAGATCCGCTCAGTTTTGCCGAATGGCGCAGCCTGTTCCGTAACCGTACAATGTGGGGAATGATGCTCGGATTCAGTGGCATCAACTACACTGCGTGGCTGTATCTGGCCTGGCTTCCTGGTTACCTGCAAACAGCCTATAACCTGGATTTAAAAAGCACAGGGTTGATGGCGGCTATCCCTTTCCTGTTTGGGGCTGCCGGGATGCTGGTCAACGGTTACGTTACTGACTGGCTGGTCAAAGGGGGAATGGCTCCGATTAAAAGCCGTAAGATCTGCATTATTGCCGGGATGTTCTGTTCTGCCGCCTTTACGCTGATAGTACCACAAGCGACAACATCCATGACGGCGGTTCTGCTGATTGGCATGGCACTGTTCTGTATTCACTTTGCCGGAACATCCTGCTGGGGCTTGATCCACGTCGCAGTTGCTTCTCGCATGACTGCGTCGGTGGGCAGTATCCAGAACTTTGCCAGCTTCATCTGCGCCTCTTTTGCGCCGATCATTACTGGTTTTATTGTTGATACCACCCACTCATTCCGTCTGGCACTAATCATCTGCGGTTGCGTCACCGCAGCGGGGGCACTGGCGTACATCTTCCTGGTTCGTCAGCCGATCAACGACCCACGTAAAGATTAATCTCCTTATGCCCGATAACATTTTGCTTATCGGGCATTTTCATGGCGATTAAAATGTTTCCCAGTTCTCCTCGCTATCTGCCACGGCCATTTTACGCGGCGCAGCTGGCGTCACGGTTTTTACCACAGCCGATGTTTCACGCTGCTGTTGCTGCTGTTGCTGAATCCGGAACACTGCCACAGCTTCGGTCAGGCGACTGGCCTGCTCTTCCAGCGCGGCGGCGGCAGCGGCAGATTCTTCCACCAGCGCGGCGTTCTGTTGAGTTACCCGGTCCATCTCAGCAACCGCTAAGCCAACCTGATCGATACCACGGCTCTGCTCATCAGAAGCAGAAGCAATTTCGCCCATAATGTCCGTCACGCGGGTCACGGCGCTGACAATCTCCGCCATTGTTTCCCCGGCGCTTTCGACCAGCGTAGAGCCAACATCCACTTTCCCCACCGAGTCTTCAATCAGGCTTTTAATTTCACGAGCCGCCTGGGCGCTGCGCTGGGCCAGATTACGCACTTCTCCCGCGACCACCGCAAAACCGCGCCCTTGCTCACCCGCACGCGCAGCCTCAACCGCCGCGTTCAAAGCCAGAATATTGGTCTGGAAGGCAATGCCGTCAATTACGCTGATAATATCGGCGATTTTCTGCGAACTGGTGGAGATATCGCGCATAGTCTGCACCACGTTATCTACCACTTTGCCGCCGCGTTGCGCCGTTTCAGAAGCACTTAACGCCAGATGGCTGGCCTGGCGCGCATTTTCGGCGTTCTGCTTCACCGTTGCGGTCAGTTGCTCCATGCTGGCTGCCGTCTCTTCCAGCGAAGCGGCCTGTTGCTCGGTGCGCGAAGAGAGATCGTTATTGCCGGTGGCGATTTCGCTGGCACCGCTATAGATGGCATTGGCCCCGTTGCGCACATCACCGACGGTACGCATCAGCTCTCCCTGCATATGGCGCAAACTCTCTGCCAGTTGCCCCATCTCATTAGAGCCATCCACCTCAATCGGTTTCACCAGATCGCCGCCTGCAATATGACGAATGCTGTCAATCAGGCGATTCATTGGCGCTACCAGCGAGGCTTTAATACCGAACCAGACGGCGAAGATGACCGCCAGTACGACGATCATCACGCCCACCAGAATCCACATCGCCTGGCTGTAGGAGGCATTGTTATCGCTGACGGCGATATCATAGAGCCGATCGTCTTGCTCCATGTAAGCCACATACTGCTTCTCGAAACCGTCCTGATATCCCTGGGTCGGCTGATCAAAGAACTCGTTGATTTTGCCTGCACCTAATAGTTGGATCAGCTCCGCCAGCGCATTGTGATAAATATCGTAATTACGTTTGATCTCTGCCGCTGCGGCGGTGCTCTGACGCGGGTCACGCGGCAACGCTTCGTAATCCGCCCAGTTTTTTTCCGCCTGTTTCAGCGAAATACTGGCACTCTGCATCAGCTCAGCAACGGTTGAACCGCTACCAATATTATTCTGATCCATCATGTAGCGGATACCCGCGCGGTTGAGGGTGTTACGCGTCTGCAACAACGCGACCCAGCTGCCATTCAGCGTGGATTGCTGCTGGCGAATGGTTTGTAAAACAGTGAAATTTTCTTTGTCATTCTTTAAGGCATTAAAGAACAGACCGCCTGATGTCAGTTGTAAAAGGCCAAAAACAGCCAAAACCAGCAGTAAGCTGGTCACGATCTTGATACGTTTTAACATGGTTTCTCTTTCCTGTGGACCGATGCAAGATTTTCGGCCTGGAAAGCAAAAACTTTATGAAAAGGTGTAACCCGCCATCCATGGAAAAACCAGGCGCTGGTTATCAGATACTAAAAAGTTATTCATTATCGCCCGGGATGTCTTCTTGTCGGGAATTGCCCAGAGCAATAAATTCCTCTAACAGATGGGTTAACTGTTGCATTTTCTCGGCAGTAAACTGAGCTTCAATCTGCCGATAGGCTTCTTCAATCTGTGTCTGAGCGCGGTTATACAGCGCCTGCCCCTCTTTGGTTAGCGAGATATAGAGCTTCCGCTGATCATTGATCGGCTTTAATCGCAACACTAAACCGTCGCGTTCCATCCGCGTAAGGATCCCGGTCAGGCTTGGGCGCAAAATGCAGGCGCGATACGCCAGATCGTGAAAATCCATTGATGGGCTTTCCGCCAGAATACGCACGATGCGCCACTGTTGCTCAGTCAAATTATGCCGTTTAACGATTGGGCGAAAATAACTCATCGCCGCTTCTCGCGCCTGGAGCAACGCAATGGTTAGAGAGTCGTGCATTATCTTTCCCCTGAAAAATTCAAAATCATTAATATAGAAACAGTTAATCATCACGTTACCGGGACTGCGCTGCCCCTGCAATTCTTCATTTTATCAAAATTGAGCATGTTTTGTTAACTTGCTGATATTTAATATTTTATTATCTTTAAATGTAAATAGTTTGTTAATTAGATCACATTTACATCACTTACTTTTGCCAAACTACGCAATCGGGAATAAAAGTAATCATTAACATATTAATGATTAAAATGATCGAATCCGAGGAGTGGTAATGAAAGGCACTATCTTCGCCGTAGCGTTGAACCATCGCAGCCAACTTGATGCATGGCAGGAAGCGTTCCAGCAATCCCCCTACAAAGCCCCGCCTAAAACTGCGGTCTGGTTTATTAAACCGCGCAATACGGTGATTGGTTGCGGTGAACCGATTCCCTTTCCACAGGGTGAAAAGGTACTGAGCGGTGCGACTGTTGCGCTGATTGTGGGAAAAACGGCGACGAAAGTAGGTGAAGAAGATGCGGCAGAGTACATCGCCGGATATGCGCTGGCTAACGACGTCAGCCTGCCGGAAGAGAGCTTTTACCGCCCGGCAATCAAAGCACAATGTCGTGATGGATTCTGCCCCATTGGCGAAACCGTGGCTCTCAGCAATGTCGATAATCTGACCATCTATACCGAGATCAACGGGCGTCCTGCCGATCACTGGAATACCGCCGATTTACAACGTAACGCCGCGCAGTTGCTGAGCGCCCTGAGCGAATTTGCCACGCTGAATCCAGGCGACGCCATTCTGCTCGGCACGCCACAGGCGCGCGTGGAAATACAGCCAGGCGATCGCGTTCGTGTTCTCGCAGAAGGTTTCCCGCCGCTGGAAAATCCGGTAGTGGACGAACGTGAAGTGACCACGCGCAAGAGCTTCCCAACGCAGCCACACCCGCACGGCACGCTGTTTGCCCTCGGCCTGAACTACGCCGACCACGCCAGCGAACTGGAATTTAAGCCACCGGAAGAACCGCTGGTGTTCCTGAAAGCGCCAAATACCCTCACTGGCGATAACCAGACCTCCGTGCGTCCAAACAATATTGAATACATGCACTATGAAGCGGAGCTGGTGGTAGTTATTGGCAAACAGGCGCGTAACGTCAGCGAAGCCGATGCCATGGATTATGTCGCGGGCTACACCGTGTGTAACGACTACGCCATTCGCGACTATCTGGAAAACTACTACCGCCCTAACCTGCGGGTCAAAAGCCGCGACGGACTGACGCCGATGCTTTCAACCATCGTGCCGAAAGAGGCGATCCCGGACCCGCATAATCTGACCCTTCGCACCTTCGTCAACGGCGAGTTACGCCAGCAAGGCACCACCGCCGATCTGATCTTCAGCGTGCCCTTCCTGATCGCCTACTTAAGCGAATTTATGACCCTGAATCCGGGCGACATGATCGCCACCGGCACACCAAAAGGCTTATCTGACGTGGTGCCTGGCGATGAAGTGGTGGTGGAAGTAGAAGGCGTGGGCCGCCTGGTGAACCGAATTGTGAGTGAGGAAACAGCGAAATGAAAAAAGTAAATCATTGGATCAACGGTAAAAATGTTGCAGGTAACGACTACTTCCAGACTACCAATCCGGCAACGGGTGAAGTGCTGGCGGATGTGGCCTCCGGCGGTGAAGCGGAGATCAATCAGGCGGTAGCGGCAGCGAAAGAGGCGTTCCCGAAATGGGCCAATCTGCCGATGAAAGAGCGCGCGCGCCTGATGCGCCGTCTGGGCGATCTGATCGACCAGAACGTGCCGGAGATCGCCGCGATGGAAACCGCGGACACGGGCCTGCCGATCCATCAGACCAAAAATGTGTTGATCCCACGCGCTTCTCACAACTTTGAATTTTTCGCGGAAGTCTGCCAGCAGATGAACGGCAAGACTTATCCGGTCGACGACAAGATGCTCAACTACACGCTGGTGCAGCCGGTAGGCGTTTGTGCACTGGTGTCACCGTGGAACGTGCCGTTTATGACCGCCACCTGGAAGGTCGCGCCGTGTCTGGCGCTGGGCAATACCGCGGTACTGAAAATGTCGGAACTCTCCCCGCTGACCGCCGACCGCCTGGGTGAGCTGGCGCTGGAAGCTGGTATTCCGGCGGGCGTGCTGAACGTGGTACAGGGCTACGGCGCAACCGCAGGCGATGCGCTGGTCCGTCATCATGACGTGCGTGCCGTGTCGTTCACCGGCGGTACGGCGACCGGGCGCAACATCATGAAAAACGCCGGGCTGAAAAAATACTCCATGGAACTGGGCGGTAAATCGCCGGTGCTGATTTTTGAAGATGCTGATATTGAACGCGCGCTGGACGCCGCCCTGTTCACCATCTTCTCGATCAACGGCGAACGCTGCACCGCCGGTTCGCGCATCTTTATTCAGCAAAGCATCTACCCGGAATTCGTTAAACGCTTTGCCGAACGCGCCAACCGTCTGCGCGTGGGCGATCCGAACGATCCGAATACCCAGGTTGGCGCGCTTATCAGCCAGCAGCACTGGGAAAAAGTCTCCGGCTATATCCGTCTCGGCATTGAAGAAGGCGCAACCCTGCTGGCGGGCGGCCCGGATAAACCGTCCGACCTGCCTGCGCACCTGAAAGGCGGCAACTTTCTGCGCCCAACCGTGCTGGCAGACGTTGATAACCGTATGCGCGTCGCCCAGGAAGAGATTTTCGGGCCGGTCGCCTGCCTGCTGCCGTTTAAAGACGAAGCTGAAGGCTTACGCCTGGCAAACGACGTGGAGTACGGCCTCGCGTCGTACATCTGGACTCAGGATGTCAGCAAAGTGCTGCGTCTGGCGCGTGGCATTGAAGCTGGCATGGTGTTCGTCAACACCCAGAACGTGCGTGATTTGCGCCAGCCGTTTGGCGGCGTAAAAGCCTCCGGCACCGGGCGTGAAGGCGGTGAGTACAGCTTCGAAGTGTTCGCGGAAATGAAGAACGTCTGCATTTCCATGGGCGACCATCCAATTCCGAAATGGGGAGTCTGATATGGGTAAGTTAGCGTTAGCCGCCAAGATCACGCACGTACCGTCGATGTATCTCTCTGAACTGCCAGGGAAAAACCACGGTTGCCGCCAGGGCGCGATCGACGGGCATAAAGAGATCAGCAAGCGTTGCCGGGAAATGGGCGTCGATACCATTATCGTTTTCGATACCCACTGGCTGGTCAACAGTGCTTATCACATCAACTGTGCAGACCATTTTGAAGGCATCTACACCAGCAACGAGCTGCCGCATTTTATCCGCGATATGACCTACAACTACGAGGGCAACCCGGAGTTGGGGCAGCTTATTGCCGATGAAGCCTTAAAGCTCGGCGTGCGGGCAAAAGCGCACAACATTCCCAGCCTGAAACTGGAATACGGCACGCTGGTACCGATGCGCTACATGAATGAAGACAAGCACTTCAAAGTGGTCTCCATTTCGGCTTTCTGCACGGTTCACGATTTTGCTGACAGCCGCAAGCTGGGCGAAGCGATTCTGAAAGCGATCGAACAGTACGACGGCACCGTGGCGGTCCTTGCCAGCGGTTCGTTATCGCACCGCTTTATTGACGATCAGCGTGCAGAAGAAGGGATGAACAGCTACACCCGCGAGTTCGACCGCCAGATGGACGAGCGCGTGGTGAAGTTGTGGCGCGAAGGCCAGTTCAAAGAGTTCTGCAATATGCTGCCGGAGTACGCCGACTACTGCTACGGCGAAGGCAATATGCACGACACGGTGATGCTGCTGGGGATGCTCGGCTGGGATAAATACGACGGCAAGGTGGAGTTTATCACCGAGCTATTCCCAAGCTCTGGCACCGGTCAGGTTAACGCTGTTTTCCCGCTTCCCGCGTAAGGAACCACCATGCCGCACTTTATCGTGGAATGTACTGAAAATATTCGTGAAGAAGCCCGCTTACCTGAGCTGTTTGCCAGTGTTAACACTGCACTGGCGGCAACGGGGATTTTTCCGCTTGGGGGAATACGTAGCCGGGCGCACTGGATCGATACCTGGCAAATGGCTGATGGCAAGCACGATTACGCCTTTGTGCATATGACGCTAAAAATCGGCAGCGGGCGCAGCCTGGAAAGCCGTCAGGAAGTGGGCGAAATGCTGTTTGATCTGATTAAAACGCACTTCGCCTCACTGATGGAGAGCCGTTACCTGGCGCTTTCATTTGAGATTGCAGAGCTGCACCCGACGCTGAATTTTAAACAAAACAACGTGCACGCGTTGTTTAAATAAATTTGCACCAGCTTCCAGGCCGGATGATAAGGCGCAGCCGCATCCGGCAATGCCACAGGATATCGCTATGTTCGATAAACACACCCACACCCTGATCGCCCAGCGTCTGGATCAGGCAGAAAAACAGCGCGAACAGATCCGCGCGATCTCGCTGGATTACCCGGAGATCACCATCGAAGACGCTTACGCGGTGCAGCGTGAATGGGTTCGACTGAAAATCGCCGAAGGTCGCACGCTGAAAGGCCACAAAATCGGCCTGACCTCGAAAGCGATGCAGGCCAGCTCACAAATCAGCGAGCCGGATTACGGTGCCCTGCTGGATGACATGTTCTTCCACGATGGCAGCGATATCCCGACCGATCGCTTTATCGTGCCGCGCATTGAAGTGGAGCTGGCTTTCGTGCTGGCAAAACCGCTGCGTGGGCCAAACTGCACGCTGTTCGACGTCTACAACGCCACGGACTATGTGATCCCGGCGCTGGAGCTGATCGACGCTCGCTGCCACAACATCGATCCGGAAACCCAGCGCCCGCGCAAAGTGTTCGACACCATTTCCGATAACGCCGCCAACGCCGGGGTGATCCTCGGCGGTCGTCCGATCAAACCAGACGAACTGGATCTGCGTTGGATCTCCGCCCTGATGTATCGCAATGGCGTGATTGAAGAAACCGGCGTCGCCGCTGGTGTGCTGAATCATCCGGCAAACGGCGTGGCCTGGCTGGCGAACAAACTCGCACCGTATGACGTACAACTGGAAGCCGGGCAAATCATTCTCGGCGGTTCGTTCACCCGCCCGGTTCCAGCGCGTAAGGGCGACACCTTCCACGTCGATTACGGCAACATGGGCTCCATTAGCTGCCGCTTTGTTTAAGGAGAGAACGATGGAAAACAGTTTTAAAGCGGCGCTGAAAGCAGGCCGTCCGCAGATTGGATTATGGCTGGGGCTGAGCAGCAGCTACAGCGCGGAGTTACTGGCCGGAGCAGGATTCGACTGGTTGTTGATCGACGGTGAGCACGCGCCGAATAACGTGCAAACCGTGCTCACCCAGCTACAGGCGATTGCGCCCTACCCCAGCCAGCCGGTAGTACGTCCGTCGTGGAACGATCCGGTGCAAATCAAACAACTGCTGGACGTCGGCACACAAACCTTACTGGTGCCGATGGTTCAAAACGCTGACGAAGCCCGTGAAGCGGTACGCGCCACCCGTTATCCCCCCGCCGGTATTCGCGGTGTGGGCAGTGCGCTGGCCCGCGCCTCGCGCTGGAATCGTATTCCTGATTACCTGCAAAAAGCCAACGATCAAATGTGCGTGCTGGTGCAGATCGAAACGCGTGAGGCAATGAAGAACTTACCGCAGATTCTGGACGTGGAAGGAGTCGACGGCGTGTTTATCGGCCCGGCGGATCTGAGCGCCGATATGGGTTATGCCGGTAATCCACAGCACCCGGAAGTACAGGCCGCCATTGAGCAGGCGATCGTGCAGATCCGCGAAGCGGGCAAAGCACCGGGGATCCTGATCGCCAATGAGCAACTGGCAAAACGCTATCTGGAACTGGGCGCGCTGTTTGTCGCCGTCGGCGTTGACACCACCCTGCTCGCCCGCGCCGCTGAAGCGCTGGCAGCACGGTTTGGTGCGCAGGCTACCGCCGTGAAGCCCGGCGTGTATTAATGCCGGATGCGCTGCGCTTATCCGGCCTACACTCGCACCAAATCGTAGGCCGGATAAGGCGTTACGCCGCATCCAGCAAAAACCTTGTCGTACCCTACAAAAATCCCATTAGAGGAAGAAAAATGAGCGACACCTCACCTGCCATACCGGAGAGTATCGATCCGGCGAATCAGCATAAAGCGCTGACTGCCGGACAACAGGCGGTTATTAAGAAGCTATTTCGCCGCCTGATCGTCTTTCTGTTCGTGCTGTTTATCTTCTCGTTCCTTGATCGCATCAACATCGGCTTTGCCGGACTCACGATGGGACGCGACCTCGGTCTGAGCGCCACCATGTTTGGCCTCGCTACCACCCTGTTCTACGCCGCTTATGTCATCTTCGGCATTCCCAGCAACATTATGCTGAGTATTGTCGGTGCGCGGCGCTGGATCGCCACCATCATGGTGCTTTGGGGCATCGCCTCTACTGCCACCATGTTTGCCACTGGCCCCACCAGCTTGTACGTACTGCGTATACTGGTTGGCATTACCGAAGCCGGCTTTCTGCCTGGCATTCTGCTGTATTTAACCTTCTGGTTTCCAGCCTATTTCCGCGCCCGTGCCAACGCCTTGTTTATGGTTGCAATGCCGGTAACGACAGCGTTGGGATCGCTCGTTTCCGGCTACATTTTGTCGCTGGATGGCGTAATGGCATTAAAAGGCTGGCAGTGGCTGTTTTTGCTGGAAGGCTTCCCGTCGGTATTACTCGGCGTCATGGTGTGGTTCTGGCTTGATGACTCACCGGACAAAGCTAAGTGGCTGACGAAAGAAGACAAAAAATGCCTGCAAGAGATGATGGATAACGATCGTCTGACGCTGGTTCAGCCAGAGGGAGCCATCAGCCACCACGCCATGCAACAACGCAGCATGTGGCGGGAGATCTTCACTCCGGTGGTGATGATGTATACCCTGGCGTATTTCTGCCTGACCAACACACTTAGTGCGATCAGCATCTGGACACCGCAGATCCTGCAAAGCTTTAATCAGGGCAGCAGTAATATCACCATCGGCCTGCTGGCCGCCGTACCGCAGATTTGTACCATTCTCGGGATGATCTACTGGAGCCGTCACTCAGATCGCCGCCAGGAACGAAGGCATCACACCGCCCTTCCTTATTTGTTCGCTGCCGCGGGTTGGTTACTGGCTTCGGCAACTGATCACAACATGATCCAGATGCTGGGGATCATTATGGCTTCGACCGGATCATTCAGCGCAATGGCGATTTTCTGGACAACACCTGATCAGTCCATCAGCCTGCGGGCACGAGCGATCGGTATTGCGGTGATCAACGCCACTGGCAACATTGGCTCAGCGTTAAGTCCGTTTATGATCGGCTGGTTGAAAGATCTGACCGGCAGCTTTAACAGTGGATTGTGGTTTGTTGCCGCGCTGCTGGTGATTGGTGCGGGGATTATCTGGGCAATTCCAATGCAGTCCTCCCGTCCGCGAGCGACCCCGTAAGGAACGACGATGTGTGACCGTCAGATTGCCAATATTGATATCAGCAAAGAGTACGATGAAAGCCTGGGCACGGACGATGTGCATTATCAGTCCTTCGCCCGCATGGCGGCATTTTTTGGCCGCCATATGCTGCCACATCGCCACGAACAGTACTTTCAGATGCATTTCCTCAATAGCGGACAGATTGAGCTACAGCTTGACGATCATCGCTACTCGGTGGAAGCGCCCCTGTTTGTCCTGACGCCGCCGTCAGTACCTCATGCGTTTATTACGGAGTCTGACGCCGACGGTCATGTGTTGACGGTACGGGAAGATCTGATCTGGCCCCTGCTGGAAGTTCTTTATCCAGGCACTCGGGAAACCTTCGGCCTGCCGGGGATTTGCCTGTCACTGGCAGATAAACCCGACGAACTGGCGGCGCTGGAACACTATTGGCAACTGATAGAGCGGGAATCGGTAGAACAACTGCCTGGACGGGAACACACCCTGACGTTACTGGCACAGGCAGTGTTCACCCTACTGCTGCGTAACGCAAAACTCGACGACCATGCCGCCAGCGGAATGCGCGGAGAATTAAAACTGTTCCAGCGTTTTCATATGCTGATTGAAAGCCATTTTCATCAGCACTGGACAGTACCGGATTACGCTAACGAACTGCATATCACCGAATCACGCCTCACGGACATCTGCCGCCGCTTTGCCAACCGTCCGCCAAAACGGTTGATTTTCGACAGGCAGCTGCGAGAAGCCAAGCGGCTGCTGCTGTTTTCTGATAACGCCGTGAACAATATTGCCTGGCAACTCGGTTTTAAGGATCCAGCTTATTTTGCGCGCTTTTTTAATCGCTTAGTCGGTTGCTCGCCCAGTGCTTATCGTGCCAAAAAAGTACCTGTGACGTGAAAATCCCTTAGCCTTAACGGGAAACCAGGCACCACCTGCTATTCCCCTTTCTCCGCCTGGAGCAAGGGGATTTAGTAACGTCAAAAATCGCTAAAAGCGACCTCGATCACAAAACCGTACCCGACCTGAAAAGTACCAGCCATTGTCCCAAAAGTGTCTTCCCGTAATCGCCCCTGCAAGCTTCAATTGAATAACAAAAACAACACACAAAATTAACAATCGTATTCCGATTAATACTGTAGAGGTCGACATGAAACCAGAAGATTTCCGCGCCAGTACCCAACGTCCGTTCACCGGGGAAGAGTATCTGAAAAGCCTGCAGGATGGTCGCGAGATCTATATCTATGGCGAGCGAGTGAAAGACGTCACTACTCATCCGGCATTTCGTAATGCGGCAGCGTCTGTTGCCCAACTGTACGACGCGCTGCACAAACCGGAGATGCAGGACTCTCTGTGCTGGAACACCGACACCGGCAGCGGCGGCTATACCCATAAATTCTTCCGCGTGGCGAAAAGTGCCGACGACCTGCGCCAGCAACGTGACGCCATCGCTGAGTGGTCACGCCTGAGCTATGGCTGGATGGGCCGTACCCCAGACTACAAAGCTGCTTTCGGTTGCGCACTGGGCGCGAATCCGGGCTTTTACGGTCAGTTCGAGCAGAACGCCCGTAACTGGTACACCCGTATTCAGGAAACTGGCCTCTACTTTAACCACGCGATTGTTAACCCACCGATCGATCGTCATTTGCCGACCGATAAAGTGAAAGACGTTTACATCAAGCTGGAAAAAGAGACTGACGCCGGGATTATCGTCAGCGGTGCGAAAGTGGTTGCCACCAACTCGGCGCTGACTCACTACAACATGATTGGCTTCGGCTCGGCACAAGTGATGGGCGAAAACCCGGACTTCGCACTGATGTTCGTTGCGCCAATGGATGCCGATGGCGTGAAATTAATCTCCCGCGCCTCTTATGAGATGGTCGCGGGTGCTACCGGCTCGCCGTACGACTACCCGCTCTCCAGCCGCTTTGATGAGAATGATGCGATTCTGGTGATGGATAACGTGCTGATCCCATGGGAAAACGTACTGATCTACCGCGATTTTGATCGCTGCCGTCGCTGGACGATGGAAGGCGGTTTCGCCCGTATGTATCCTCTGCAAGCCTGTGTGCGCCTGGCAGTGAAACTCGACTTCATTACGGCACTGCTGAAAAAATCACTCGAATGTACCGGCACCCTGGAGTTCCGTGGTGTGCAGGCCGATCTCGGTGAAGTGGTGGCGTGGCGCAACACCTTCTGGGCATTGAGTGACTCGATGTGTTCTGAAGCGACGCCGTGGGTCAACGGGGCTTATTTACCGGATCATGCCGCACTACAAACCTATCGCGTACTGGCACCAATGGCCTACGCGAAGATCAAAAACATTATCGAACGCAACGTTACCAGTGGCCTGATCTATCTCCCTTCCAGTGCCCGTGACCTGAACAATCCGCAGATCGACCAGTATCTGGCGAAGTATGTGCGCGGTTCGAACGGGATGGATCACGTCCAGCGCATCAAGATCCTCAAACTGATGTGGGATGCCATTGGCAGCGAGTTTGGTGGTCGTCACGAACTGTATGAAATCAACTACTCCGGTAGCCAGGATGAGATTCGCCTGCAGTGTCTGCGCCAGGCACAAAGCTCCGGCAATATGGACAAGATGATGGCGATGGTTGATCGCTGCCTGTCGGAATACGACCAGAACGGCTGGACTGTGCCTCACCTGCACAACAACGACGATATCAACATGCTGGATAAGCTGCTGAAATAACGCAGCAGGAGGTTAAGATGCAATTAGATGAACAACGCCTGCGCTTTCGTGACGCGATGGCCAGCCTGTCGGCAGCGGTAAATATTATCACCACCGAGGGCGACGCCGGACAATGCGGGATTACGGCAACGGCTGTCTGCTCGGTCACGGATACACCACCGTCGCTGATGGTGTGCATTAACGCCAACAGTGCGATGAACCCGGTTTTTCAGGGCAACGGCAAGTTGTGCGTCAACGTCCTCAACCATGAGCAGGAACTGATGGCACGCCACTTCGCGGGCATGACAGGCATGGCGATGGAAGAGCGTTTTAGCCTCTCATGCTGGCAAAAAGGTCCGCTGGCGCAGCCGGTGCTGAAAGGTTCGCTGGCCAGTCTTGAAGGTGAGATCCGCGATGTGCAGGCAATTGGCACACATCTGGTGTATCTGGTGGAGATTAAAAACATCATCCTCAGTGCAGAAGGTCACGGACTTATCTACTTTAAACGCCGTTTCCATCCGGTGATGCTGGAAATGGAAGCTGCGATTTAAGCTCCAGCCCCTTCACGCATTCGTCGAAGGGGCATTTTTATTGTGATCTCAATCACATATCCACCCGATGAATAATTCTTGCCCAACCGCTCACCGCCATTCCTGACCGCTTACGTCCCTAAAATAACCACTCAGTTATTTACCTTACTTTACGCGCGCGTAACTCTGGCAACATCACTGCAGGATAGCGGTCAATTTACCTCCTCAAACGCAACGCAAACCTAGAACGGCTTCGGCCTATGATTAACAAATTACTCTATGAATTTTGGTTTGCAGGAAGGCAGCAAGTGAGTGAATCCCCGGGAGCTTACAACAGTAAGTGACAGGGGTGAACGAACGCAACTGCCGCACCTGTAAGCTAAAAGACGACGAGTAAAATGCCAGGTTTTACTATGGATACGAAAAAACTATTCAAGCACATACCCTGGGTGATTCTCGGAATCATCGGTGCATTCTGCCTCGCGGTAGTTGCATTACGTCGGGGGGAGCACGTCAGCGCCCTGTGGATCGTGGTCGCCTCTGTGTCGGTGTATCTGGTGGCGTATCGCTACTACAGTCTGTACATCGCCCAGAAGGTGATGAAACTCGACCCCACGCGCGCGACGCCTGCGGTTATTAACAACGACGGTCTGAACTACGTTCCGACCAACCGTTACGTGTTGTTTGGTCACCACTTCGCCGCTATCGCCGGTGCTGGTCCGCTGGTCGGTCCGGTTCTCGCCGCACAGATGGGCTACCTGCCTGGCACGCTGTGGCTGCTGGCGGGGGTAGTACTGGCCGGTGCGGTTCAGGACTTTATGGTGCTGTTTATCTCCTCTCGCCGTAACGGCGCATCTCTCGGTGAGATGATAAAAGAAGAGATGGGGCCAGTTCCGGGGACTATCGCGCTGTTTGGCTGTTTCTTAATCATGATCATCATCCTCGCCGTTCTGGCGCTGATTGTGGTTAAAGCCCTGGCCGAAAGTCCGTGGGGTGTCTTCACCGTTTGCTCAACCGTACCGATTGCGCTGTTTATGGGTATCTACATGCGCTTTATCCGTCCGGGGCGTGTGGGTGAAGTCTCTGTCATTGGTATCGTGCTGCTGGTTGCCTCTATCTACTTCGGTGGCGTGATTGCTCACGATCCGTACTGGGGTCCGGCACTGACCTTTAAAGACACCACCATTACCTTCGCGCTGATTGGCTATGCGTTTGTTTCCGCACTGCTGCCGGTGTGGCTGATCCTCGCACCGCGCGACTATCTGGCAACCTTCCTGAAAATCGGCGTTATCGTCGGCCTGGCGTTGGGTATCGTGGTGCTGAACCCGGAACTGAAAATGCCTGCGATGACCCAGTACATTGACGGTACTGGCCCGCTGTGGAAAGGCGCTCTGTTCCCGTTCCTGTTCATCACCATCGCCTGTGGTGCGGTATCTGGCTTCCACGCGCTGATCTCTTCCGGTACGACGCCGAAACTGCTGGCTAACGAAACCGACGCGCGTTTCATTGGCTACGGCGCAATGCTGATGGAGTCCTTCGTGGCGATTATGGCGCTGGTTGCAGCGTCCATCATCGAACCGGGTCTTTACTTCGCGATGAATACCCCGCCTGCTGGCCTTGGCATCACCATGCCTAACCTGCATGAAATGGGTGGCGAGAACGCGCCGATCATCATGGCGCAGCTGAAAGACGTTACCGCACACGCGGCAGCGACCGTCAGCTCCTGGGGCTTCGTGATTTCGCCAGAGCAGATCCTGCAAACCGCGAAAGACATTGGTGAGCCTTCTGTCCTGAACCGTGCAGGTGGTGCGCCAACGCTGGCGGTAGGTATCGCTCACGTGTTCCACAAAGTGCTGCCGATGGCTGACATGGGCTTCTGGTATCACTTCGGTATTCTGTTCGAAGCCCTGTTCATCCTGACCGCGCTGGATGCGGGTACTCGTTCTGGCCGCTTTATGCTGCAAGACCTGCTGGGTAACTTCATCCCGTTCCTGAAAAAAACCGACTCTCTGGTTGCCGGTATCATCGGTACTGCGGGCTGTGTGGGTCTGTGGGGCTACCTGCTGTATCAGGGCGTGGTCGATCCGCTGGGCGGCGTTAAGAGCCTGTGGCCGCTGTTCGGTATTTCCAACCAGATGCTGGCAGCCGTAGCGCTGGTACTGGGCACCGTTGTGCTGATTAAGATGAAGCGCACCCAATACATCTGGGTAACTGTTGTTCCGGCTGTATGGCTGCTTATCTGCACCACCTGGGCGCTGGGTCTGAAACTGTTCAGCACCAACCCGCAGATGGAAGGCTTCTTCTACATGGCAAGCCAGTACAAAGAGAAGATTGCTAACGGTACTGACCTGACGGCGCAGCAGATTGCCAACATGAACCACATCGTTGTGAACAACTACACCAACGCAGGCCTGAGTATTCTGTTCCTGATTGTGGTGTACAGCATCATCTTCTACGGTTTCAAAACCTGGCTGAATGTGCGTAACAGCGACAAACGTACTGACAAAGAAACACCGTACGTTCCAATCCCGGAAGGCGGCGTGAAGATCTCTTCGCACCACTAACCGTATTTAGCCCCGCTTCGGCGGGGCTTTGTTCTTATCAGAGTGAACTATGTTTGGTAACTTAGGACAGGCAAAAAAATATCTCGGCCAGGCGGCGAAGATGTTGATTGGCATTCCAGACTACGACAACTACGTCGAGCATATGAAGACCAACCATCCCGACAAGCCGTACATGAGCTATGAAGAATTCTTCCGCGAACGCCAGAACGCACGCTACGGCAGCGATGGTAAAGGCGGTATGCGCTGTTGTTAATGGAGAGAGCATGAACCCGATTGCAGTTACCCTACTCACCGGTTTTTTAGGCGCGGGCAAAACCACCCTGCTGCGCCATATTCTTAATGAACAACACGGCTACAAGATTGCCGTGATTGAAAACGAATTCGGCGAAGTCTCCGTTGATGATCAATTGATTGGTGATCGCGCAACGCAGATCAAAACGCTGACCAACGGCTGCATCTGCTGTTCGCGCTCCAACGAGCTGGAGGACGCGCTACTCGACCTGCTGGATAATCTCGACAAGGGCAATATTCAGTTCGATCGTCTGGTCATTGAATGCACCGGCATGGCCGATCCTGGCCCGATTATTCAAACCTTTTTCTCCCATGAGATTTTATGCCAGCGCTACCTGCTGGACGGCGTGATTGCGCTGGTGGATGCGGTACATGCCGATGAGCAGATGAACCAGTTCACCATCGCCCAGTCCCAGGTGGGCTACGCCGACCGTATTCTGCTGACTAAAACCGACGTCGCAGGCGAAGCAGAAAAACTGCGTGAACGTCTGGCACGCATCAACGCCCGTGCACCGGTCTACACCGTCACCCACGGCGACATCGACCTGGGTCTGCTGTTCAACACCAACGGTTTTATGCTGGAAGAAAACGTCGTCAGCACCAAACCGCGTTTCCATTTTATCGCGGACAAACAAAACGATATTTCGTCGATTGTGGTGGAACTGGATTACCCGGTAGATATCAGCGAAGTTTCCCGGGTGATGGAAAACCTGCTGCTGGAATCGGCGGATAAACTGCTGCGTTACAAAGGGATGCTGTGGATTGACGGCGAACCTAACCGCCTGCTGTTCCAGGGCGTCCAGCGCCTCTACAGCGCCGACTGGGACAGGCCATGGGGCGATGAAACACCGCATAGCACGATGGTGTTTATCGGGATTCAGTTGCCGGAGGATGAGATTCGGGCGGCGTTTGCGGGACTCAAAAAGTAACCAGCCCTCCAACATCACAATACCTGAGACTTTATCACCCTCATATTCCTCCAGAATATGAGGGCTTTCGGGCTTAATTATCTCTGAACGTGCAACACTTCCTGCGACTCCTTATGCGCCTCCACATCCTGCTTCGTTAACCAGAGCGACTTACGGCCAAAATTTTCGTACATTTTCAGCTGATCTTCATAGTGCTTATCAACTGTTCCATCGGGAGCAATAAACCCACTCTGACCGGGTGCGACCACATCCCAGGCAAGCACAGGACGATCGCTTGTCGTTGGTGAGAAAACAATCATATCGTTTTCTGTTCCACGGTTTTGATACTCCGCCTGATGACGCGTTTCTTCCGCTGCGGCCTGCGGTACACCAAAGAAATTATTTGCCCGGAACGTTAAGGCCATTGCAGGTGTTTTCCAGTTACTCACATTATTGCCATAGCGTTTGGAAAGAGTCTCCCAGGTATCTTCCAGCGCAGCCAACACAACCTCCTGCTGTGGTTTCCCAGCAAACAGATCAACCGCCTGTGGGATTGGTGATTTGTCTCCCTGCACCGCCTCATACAAAATTTTTGCTCCAACACTTATATTCAGCGAACCAGTTGGGCCGTCCTGGGTTGTTTCGTAGCCACTGGCGCTGTACCACTTATCAAATGGCATAGGTACGGCAGCCACTACGGTACGCTTCAACATACTGGTCAGCCAAACGTTCAGGATGGCAGAGCCTGGCTGCTGCCAGGTTTTACCATCATCATTAAGCAAATTGATGCCATCCCAACGTGTTAATGTTTCTACCAACTGACGACGCGGATCGCTCTGTGTCAAACCAGATGTCGCTGCTTGCAGAGTAGGTAAAAAAAGCCTCAGGTTAAGATCCTGACGACTGGTTTGGCGAATAACATCCCATGCCTGATCAGCAGTTAAGCGTGGCTTTTGCTCAAGCAGTCGGTCGATCTCCGTAACGCGATCTGCACCACCCCACAAAAAGGCAAACAGATCTGAAGCGGGATAATCTTTTTGGGGAGAATTGTTCCAGTTAGCAATATATCCCGACTGGGGGTTATACACCTTAGGGTTCATTTCAAAAGGCAATAGCCCTTTCCAGTCCCATTTTCCCGTACCAGGAACGGGTAATCGCGGATCATGGCCTGATTGACGATCTGGATAAGCACCAGTATGAACATAACCAATATTGCCGTTTACATCAGCATAGTACCAGTTGATGGTCAGTGCTTGTTTCGCTGCCTGCTGTGTCCACTCCTGCCAATTTTTGGCCTTCATCTGATGAGTCCAGGCCAGCAAAGACGCCACCTCTTTACCATCCCATGCGCGGGATTTAGCGTAAGCCGTTTGTGTCGTCTGGTCAGTTTGGAGAATGTTGCCATGCACCGTACGCCAGACAGTAAAGGTCTCTGCCTGACCATTTTTCACCGTAATGGTTTCCTCACGGCTTAACATTTTCACCCACTTACCATTATGCAAGTAGTAGCCTGGTTTCTCTGCCGACAGCCGTTCAGCAAAAATATCGACATCATCGCCGAAACCTGCCGTTGATCCCCAGGAAATCACACCATTATGACCAAAAACCAGCCCAGGATAGGCAAATGGTGTATTGCCAGTGACATCATAACCAGCACCGTGCAGACCAATACCATAAGTATACGCAGGCGCATACCAGCCAAACTGCGGACCATTTACCATGATTGCTTTCGCATCCTGGGCTTTGCTTTTGCCGATCACCCACATATTGCTGGTCGTTGGATACCCCGCCAGACCATTGGCACCACCCTGTGCAAATTGTGCAGCAATAGTTTCCCGGTTCTTCCCTGCTGTTAACGCCAGCAGTGCGCCATCCGCCCCTTTTGCTGGTCGGTCAAGCATTGGTGCAGGTAAATCGTAGCGTGGCAACAGAGCTGCTGTTTGCGAGTTTTGCTGATTAAATTTAAGTGGGTAGTTACTCTCTTGTACGGCAATAGTGGTTGGCGCTGATGGGTTTACCAGCCATTTCAACTGATTAAATACCGCCATGCCTTGTGATACACCATATTTATCTTTTAAAGCCGTTAGCAGTGCCAGATTATCAATTTCGCTAGTGCTATCAGAGAAGCGGTTTGCCATGGTGCCCACAAATATCATCGCGACATCAAACGGTTCCCAGCGCTTAGGAGTAAAGCCAAATGTATTAAACTGTTTTGGTAAGAGCGTCTCTGGATTGGTATTTACCTTATCAATCCAGGCATTCATTCCATCAGCGTAGCCTTGCAGAATGGACATATCCTCTGGGGAAAGGGCAGCAATTTGCGCCCGGATAGCATCCGGCCAGTAGTTACGACGGATATCTTTATCAAATTTCACAAAATCTTTGCCAAGCACTTCCGCGACAGTCCCTTGAGTACTGCGACGTGCCATTTCCATCTGAAAAAGGCGATCTTGTGCTACTACATAGCCATAGCCATAAAATAGGTGCCATGTATCATTGGCATAAATATGCGGCATGCCGTATTCATCGCGAACAATCTTTATCTCACTTGACGACTGCTCAGCCAGTGCAGGTAAGCTCCAATAATACATCAGGGAAGCAGTAACACAGTTCACGATCATACGATTTCTATTTTTCATTGTATCCTCTGGCAGGTGTATAATTAGCGAATTGATACTAGCAACGAAGCTTCGGTTATCTATTTGCAGAGAATTATTTCATTATGAACTGTGAGCGCGATAACTAATTTTTGATACAAAAATTTCATTAATGTGATCTAAAACGAATCGCTTTATTCACCGCTGATGATTTTGTTCTATTCCTTTTTGTGACAGATCCCCCGGACGCATAGATGATGACCCCCAGAGAGACAGCTCAGGTCATTATCTGTATGTAAATCAGAAAAATATGTTGTAAACGACTTTTATGGTTGGATTTTGTAGCAATTTTGAATGCAGACAGGCAGCATTTGCCAACACGCCGCCCATAGTTCACTCCACATCCTCCCTGCGTAACCCAATATCCCTCAACCGTTCATCACTCATCTGCTGTAACACTCGTCGGGTCTGCATTTGCCGCCGCCAACGCCTCACCGCATGCCAGAGTTGCACAAGTCTGATAAACGGCGTTTTGGCTTTGTTTTCGTGAAATTCCATCTGCTGCCTCCTCATCTTTCAGAGGCTTCATCATCCGCCTTCTGGCAGTTCACAATACAGATGCAAATATTAGTTTTATTTAACATACAGACAGGTTAAAACAGCATCTGCATCCGGTTTTTTAGCCTCATCTGTACCGGTTTTTCTTTCTGTATGGGCCAAATAAGGAATACAGCATGACGCGTTATCAACATCTGGCGACTCTACTTGCCGAGCGGATTGAGCAAGGGCTGTATCGTCACGGGGAGAAATTGCCGTCGGTGCGCAGCTTAAGTCAGGAGCACGGCGTCAGCATCAGCACCGTGCAACAGGCGTATCAGACGCTGGAAACGATGAGGCTCATCACTCCGCAGCCGCGTTCGGGTTATTTTGTCGCACAACGTAAAGCCCAGCCGCCTGTACCGCCGATGACGCGTCCGGTGCAGCGCCCGGTGGAAATTACCCAGTGGGATCAGGTGCTGGATATGCTGGAGGCGCATAGCGACAATTCCATTGTTCCGTTAAGCAAAAGCACGCCGGATGTCGAAACGCCCAGCCTGAAACCGCTGTGGCGTGAGCTAAGCCGGGTGGTGCAGCATAATCTGCAAACCGTTCTCGGTTATGACTTGTTAGCCGGTCAGCGAGTGTTGCGGGAGCAGATTGCCCGCCTGATGCTCGACAGCGGCTCGGTGGTCACCGCCGATGACATCATCATCACCAGCGGCTGCCATAACTCGATGTCGCTGGCGTTAATGGCGGTGTGTAAACCGGGCGATATTGTCGCGGTCGAATCTCCCTGTTATTACGGTTCGATGCAGATGCTGCGAGGCATGGGCGTGAAAGTGATTGAAATCCCAACCGATCCAGAAACTGGCATCAGCGTTGAAGCACTGGAACTGGCGCTGGAACAGTGGCCGATTAAAGGCATCATTCTGGTGCCAAACTGTAATAATCCGCTGGGATTTATTATGCCGGACGCACGCAAACGGGCCGTTCTCTCTCTCGCTCAGCGTCATGATATTGTGATTTTTGAAGATGATGTCTACGGCGAACTGGCAACGGAGTATCCGCGCCCGCGGACCATCCATTCATGGGATATCGACGGGCGAGTGTTGTTGTGCAGCTCGTTCAGTAAAAGTATTGCTCCAGGCCTGCGCGTGGGTTGGGTCGCACCGGGGCGTTATCACGATAAACTGATGCATATGAAATACGCCATCAGCAGCTTTAATGTGCCGTCCACGCAAATGGCGGCGGCAACGTTTGTGCTGGAAGGTCACTATCATCGCCATATCCGGCGGATGCGGCAGAGCTATCAGCGCAATTTGGCGCTTTATACCTGCTGGATACGGGAATATTTTCCCTGCGAAATCTGTATTACGCGCCCGAAAGGCGGATTTTTACTGTGGATAGAATTGCCTGAACAGGTCGATATGGTCTGCGTTGCGCGGCAGCTGTGCCGCATGAATATCCAGGTGGCAGCAGGCTCGATTTTCTCGGCTTCCGGCAAATACCGTAATTGTCTACGCATCAACTGCGCTTTGCCGCTCAGCGAAACCTATCGCGAAGCACTAAAGCAAATTGGCGAGGCCGTGTATCGGGCAATGGAATAAATTCGAATTAGTGGCGAAGCACCTGATTTCCTCTCACGAATCGCCTGTAACTCGTTGTATCTTTGCAGGGTCATCGCCACGTTCCAGCATGGCTTAGGCAAAGTGTGCTTCGTTCATACCGGATGCGGCGTGAACGCCTTATCCGGCCTACAAACCGCGCAAATTCAATAGATTGCAGAGGAAATGTAGGTCTGATAAGCGTAGCGCATCAGGCAGCTTTGCGTTTGTCATCCGTCTCTGATTAGTATTCGATCCATGGATCGCGCTTGATTTCAGGCAAGGGCTGCTCTAATGCCTGCATTTGCTCTGTCGAAAGTCCGGTAATCTTTTGTATCCATTCAGGATCTGCCCCATTCTGCAACAACAATCTAAGGAGGCGTTGTTCCCCTTCTTCTTTCCCCTTTTCCATCCCCAACAGCCATCCATCATTATAAATTCGCTCTGCAATCGTCATTATTCGCTCCCTGTGTTGTGGCATTCGACGGGTAAGTTCGCTGATAAACTTCTTAAAACGCGCTTCATCGCCAGTCAGTAAAATGTAATTTAACAGCGCAGTTATCTGGCTGTCATTAGCACACTCTGTAACCAGTAATATTACCAGTTGATCGATAAGCCCCATCAGATCGCGCTGGCGAATATGCTTTTGGATCAACTCCAACAGGGCGACTCTGCGGTGCTGCACAATCTCGTCGTCTGGCACGACAGTGACATCCACCAGCGGGAACGCTGCGGTATAAAGCTTCCGTGCGGTGGTCGGGTCAGCAAATTCGTCCAGCCAGCACAGGGACCAGGGATAAGGACTACGGCTACCGTGATAAAACAGCATCGGGATGACCAGCGGTAGCGGCCGGCGTTTATCATGCTCGATATGGCGCTGCATCACCGCCATGGAATATCGCATCAGGCGAAAGGCCATATGGATATCCTCGCGGCTCTGATGTTCAATCACTACGTAAATATAACCATCACCTTCACGGGTCTTTACCGACCACAGAATATCGGAGTGTAGCGCCCGCAATTTTTCATCGACGAAGCTGGCGGATTCCAGTTTTAAGCTGTCGAGATCGCACAGTTCACGTAAATCTTTGGGTAAGTGGATCTCCATAAAATCCCGCGCGGTGTCAGGGTGCGTGAGAAAGGATTTAAATAATGCGTCATGCGGCGTGCTGGTTGTGAAGTTTGTCATGGCGATCCGTCACCTGTAGATAAGATGGCCCGACTGTAGCGACTAACAAAACCATTCTCACCCGGCAATTTCTCGTTCCCCGAGGCGCTTTCCAGGCTATTTGTGTTCCTCTGCAAACGATACATTTTTCCGGAAACAGGCTCGCGTTTTACATTTCCTGTACCCGGCAGATATTCCCCTTTCCACCGCGCTCTTTTGATTAACCGCAAATTTTAATTACACTTAAGGTGTATATTTTCTATGCAACCCATCAATTAAAGAGGTGTAATGTGCTGATGACTATTTGTAATCGTTATACATTCTGACCTGGAGTCAGAAGGTATTTCTCTGTCTGTGTGTTCACAGGCAGTGTGGTTGATTACATGAAATTCAGTACATTTGTCCTTCTCGCCTGCCTTTCGTCATTACCGACGGTATTGAATTTCGTTTTCCCCGTTGGGGTTCTCCGGACAAGGAGTTGTTTGTTATGCCACGTTTTTTTGCCCGCCATGCCGCTACGCTGTTTTTCCCGATGGCGTTGATTTTGTATGACTTTGCCGCCTATCTTTCGACGGATCTGATCCAGCCGGGGATCATTAATGTGGTCCGTGATTTTAATGCCGATGTCAGTCTGGCTCCGGCTGCCGTCAGTCTCTATCTCGCGGGGGGTATGGCGTTACAGTGGCTGCTGGGGCCGCTTTCCGACAGGATTGGCCGCAGGCCGGTGCTGATTACCGGGGCGCTAATATTTACCCTTGCCTGCGCTGCGACAATGTTCACAACGTCTATGACACAGTTTCTTATCGCGCGTGCAATTCAGGGCACCAGTATCTGTTTTATTGCTACCGTTGGTTATGTCACGGTGCAGGAGGCGTTCGGACAGACAAAAGGGATTAAGTTGATGGCGATTATCACCTCCATCGTACTGATTGCGCCGATTATTGGCCCGCTTTCCGGCGCAGCTCTGATGCACTTTGTGCACTGGAAAGTCCTTTTTGCCATCATTGCGGTTATGGGGTTTATCTCATTTGTTGGCTTACTGCTGGCGATGCCAGAGACGGTGAAGCGCGGCGCGGTTCCATTTAGCGCCAAAAGCGTCTTGCGCGATTTTCGTAATGTCTTTTGCAACCGGCTGTTCCTCTTTGGCGCAGCAACCATCTCTTTAAGCTATATCCCGATGATGAGTTGGGTGGCTGTCTCGCCGGTGATCCTGATTGACGCAGGCGGCTTAACAACTTCGCAGTTCGCCTGGACACAGGTTCCGGTGTTCGGCGCGGTGATTGTCGCGAATGCCATCGTGGCGCGTTTCGTTAAAGATCCGACCGAACCGCGCTTTATCTGGCGTGCTGTACCCATTCAACTGGTCGGCCTCGCGCTGTTGATTATCGGCAATCTGCTGTCACCGCACGTCTGGCTGTGGTCGGTGCTGGGCACCAGTTTGTATGCTTTCGGGATTGGTTTGATCTTCCCGACCTTATTCCGCTTTACGCTTTTTTCCAATAACTTACCGAAAGGAACCGTCTCCGCATCGCTGAATATGGTGATCCTGATGGTGATGTCTGTCTCGGTCGAAATCGGCCGCTGGCTGTGGTTTAACGGCGGTCGCTTGCCGTTTCATCTGTTAGCCGTCGTGGCGGGCGTTATCGTCGTTTTCACCCTGGCAGGATTGCTCAATCGCGTGCGCCAACATCAGGCTGCCGAGCTGGCGGAGGAGCGGTGATTTTTGCGCGATCCTGCCGTCAGGCTCTATTCTTAACGTTATGAATAAACTCATTGAACTCAGACGCGCCAAAATGTTGGCGCTCTCTTTACTGCTTATCGCCGCTGCTACCTTTGTCGTTACGCTGTTTTTGCCGCCCAATTTTTGGGTGAGCGGCGTGAAGGCGATTGCTGAAGCGGCGATGGTCGGCGCGCTGGCGGACTGGTTTGCGGTGGTGGCGCTGTTTCGCCGCGTGCCGATTCCGATCATTTCTCGTCATACGGCGATTATCCCGCGTAATAAAGACCGGATTGGCGAAAATCTCGGCCAGTTCGTGCAGGAAAAATTTCTCGATACCCAGTCGCTGGTGGCATTGATTCGACGTCACGAACCGGCGTTGTTGATTGGCAACTGGTTTAGTCAGCCAGAAAACGCCCGCCGCGTTGGTCAGCATCTGTTGCAGATCATGAGCGGTTTTCTTGAACTGACCGATGATGCGCGTATTCAGCGCCTGCTTAAGCGCGCGGTCCATCGGGCGATTGATAAGGTAGATCTTTCCGGCACCAGTGCGTTGATGCTGGAGAGTATGACCAAAAACGATCGTCATCAGGTGCTGCTGGATACGCTGATCGCACAGTTGATCGCCCTTCTCCAGCGCGATAAATCGCGCAAGTTAATCGCCCAGCAAATTGTTCGCTGGCTGGAGAGCGAGCATCCACTAAAAGCCAAAATTCTCCCCACCGAATGGCTGGGCGAACATAG
This sequence comes from Escherichia sp. SCLE84, assembly GCF_012584495.1. Lineage (NCBI taxonomy): Bacteria > Pseudomonadati > Pseudomonadota > Gammaproteobacteria > Enterobacterales > Enterobacteriaceae > Escherichia > Escherichia sp. SCLE84. The sequence goes on from NZ_CP051430.1 coordinate 2,532,688, forward strand.
CGCGGAGTTGGTTTCTGACGCGGTGAATTCTTTGCTTGATGATATCAGCCGCGATCGTGCGCATCAGATCCGCCATGCGTTTGATCGCGCCACTTTTGCCCTGATCGACAAGTTGAAAAACGATCCTGAAATGGCAGCGCGAGCTGATGCCGTAAAAAGCTATCTGAAAGAAGATGAAGCTTTTAACCGCTATCTCAGTGAATTGTGGGGGGATTTACGGGAATGGCTGAAAGCGGATATCAACAGTGAAGATTCTCGTGTGAAAGAACGTATCGCGCGGGCGGGTCAATGGTTTGGCGAAACGTTAATTGCCGATGATGCCTTGCGGGCGTCGTTAAATGGTCATCTGGAACAAGCCGCGCACCGCGTCGCGCCTGAGTTTTCCGCATTCCTGACGCGCCATATCAGCGATACGGTAAAAAGCTGGGATGCGCGGGATATGTCGCGGCAAATAGAGTTAAATATCGGCAAAGATCTGCAGTTTATCCGTGTCAACGGTACGCTGGTTGGCGGTTGTATTGGGCTAATTTTATATTTGTTGTCGCAGCTCCCGGCCTTGTTCCCCCTCGGCAATTTTTAGAAATCCATGAAAAACTAAGTAGCTAACCGCGAGAGAGATCAAATAAACCACACTAAAAGAATGGTAATAATGTGGCCTCTTTTCATTATCTCCCGTGGTACGGGGAAGGAAAATCATGTCACTTGTCACCGATCTACCCGCCATTTTCGATCAGTTCTCTGAAGCTCGCCAGAAAGGCTTTCTCACCGTCATGGATCTCAAGGAGCGCGGCATTCCGCTGGTTGGCACTTACTGCACCTTTATGCCGCAAGAGATCCCGATGGCAGCCGGTGCGGTTGTGGTTTCGCTCTGTTCCACCTCTGATGAAACCATTGAAGAAGCGGAGAAAGATCTGCCGCGCAACCTCTGCCCGCTGATTAAAAGCAGCTACGGCTTCGGCAAAACCGATAAATGCCCCTACTTCTACTTTTCTGATCTGGTGGTCGGTGAAACCACCTGCGACGGCAAAAAGAAAATGTATGAATACATGGCGGAGTTTAAGCCCGTTCATGTGATGCAGCTGCCGAACAGCGTTAAGGACGATACCTCGCGTGCGTTATGGAAAGCCGAGATGCTGCGCTTGCAAAAAACGGTAGAAGAACGTTTTGGGCACGAGATTAGCGAAGATGCTCTGCGCGATGCCATTGCTCTGAAAAACCGCGAACGTCGCGCACTGGCTAATTTTTATCATCTTGGGCAGTTAAATCCTCCGGCGCTTAGCGGCAGCGACATTCTGAAAGTGGTTTACGGCGCAACATTCCGGTTCGATAAAGAGGCGTTGATCAATGAACTGGACGCGATGACAGCCCGCGTTCGTCAGCAGTGGGAAGAAGGCCAGCGACTGGACCCGCGTCCACGCATTTTAATCACCGGCTGCCCGATTGGCGGCGCAGCAGAAAAAGTGGTGCGCGCGATTGAAGAGAATGGCGGCTGGGTTGTCGGTTATGAAAACTGCACCGGGGCGAAAGCGACCGAGCAATGCGTGGCAGAAACGGGCGATGTCTACGACGCACTGGCGGATAAATATCTGGCGATTGGCTGCTCCTGTGTTTCGCCGAACGATCAGCGCCTGCAAATGCTCAGCCAGATGGTGGAAGAATATCAGGTCGATGGCGTAGTTGATGTGATTTTGCAGGCGTGCCATACCTACGCGGTGGAATCGCTGGCGATTAAACGTCATGTGCGTCAGCAGCACAACATTCCTTATATCGCTATTGAAACAGACTACTCCACCTCAGATGTCGGGCAGCTCAGTACCCGTGTCGCGGCCTTTATTGAGATGCTGTAAGGAGTGGCAGTGACATATTCGATTGGCATTGATTCTGGTTCTACCGCCACCAAAGGGATCTTACTGGCAGACGGCGTGATTACGCGCCGTTTCCTCGTTCCAACACCCTTTCGTCCGGCAACAGCAATTACTGAAGCCTGGGAAACTCTGCGCGAAGGGTTAGAGACAACGCCGTTTCTGACGCTCACCGGCTATGGACGGCAACTGGTGGATTTTGCCGATAAACAAGTGACGGAAATCTCCTGTCATGGGCTGGGCGCACGGTTTCTTGCGCCAGCAACGCGCGCGGTAATCGACATCGGTGGTCAGGACAGCAAAGTGATTCAGCTTGATGATGACGGTAACCTGTGCGATTTCCTGATGAATGACAAATGCGCGGCGGGCACCGGGCGTTTCCTGGAGGTGATCTCGCGCACGCTTGGCACCAGCGTCGAGCAACTCGACAGCATTACCGAAAATGTCACGCCGCACGCCATCACGAGTATGTGCACAGTGTTTGCCGAATCAGAAGTGATCAGCCTGCGCTCAGCGGGCGTCGCGCCAGAAGCGATTCTCGCCGGAGTGATTAACGCGATGGCGCGGAGGAGTGCCAATTTCATTGCTCGTCTCTCCTGTGAAGCGCCGATTCTGTTTACTGGTGGCGTTAGTCATTGCCAGACGTTTGCCCGGATGCTGGAATCTCATCTGGGAATGCCGGTAAATACCCATCCTGATGCGCAATTTGCTGGCGCAATTGGCGCGGCGGTAATTGGTCAACGAGTGAGGACACGCCGATGAAAGAGTTTTTATTTTTATTTCACTCCACAGTCGGCGTCATACAAACCCGCAAAGCGTTGCAGGCAGCGGGCATGACTTTTCGCGTCAGCGATATTCCCCGTGATTTACGCGGCGGCTGCGGGTTATGCATTTGGCTGACCTGTCCCCCCGGCGAGGAAATACAATGGGTGATCCCTGGGCTGACTGAGTCAATTTATTGTCAGCAGGATGGTGTCTGGCGCTGCATTGCACATTACCGGGTTTCTCCGCGTTAAGGATTCATTAAGGTCGCTACGTATACTTCTCGATATCTTATTGATTTGCCTTAAAGGGATTACCGTGACAAAAAGTATTTCGTTAAGTAAACGCATCTCCGTTATTGTGATTCTTTTTGCCATTGTGGCAGTGTGTACTTTCTTCGTGCAATCTTGCGCCCGTAAAAGCAATCATGCAGCATCATTTCAGAATTACCACGCCACCATTGACGGCAAAGAAATTGCAGGCATAACGAATAATATCTCTTCGCTGACCTGGTCGGCACAAAGCAATACTCTTTTTAGCACTATCAACAAACCTGCCGCCATTGTTGAAATGACCACCAATGGTGATTTTATCCGCACAATTCCTCTGGATTTTGTTAAGGATCTCGAGACAATCGAATACATTGGCGATAATCAGTTTGTCATTAGCGATGAGCGCGATTACGCCATTTATGTGATTTCACTGACCCCAAACTCGGAAGTAAAAATCCTCAAAAAAATAAAAATCCCGCTGCAAGACTCCCCAACCAATTGCGGTTTTGAAGGGTTGGCTTATTCTCGCCAGGATCACACTTTCTGGTTTTTTAAAGAGAAAAATCCGATTGAGGTCTACAAAGTTAACGGGCTGTTAAGTAGCAATGAATTACACATCAGCAAAGACGAGGCACTACAACGGCAATTTACTTTAGATGATGTGTCCGGCGCAGAATTTAACCAGCAAAAAAATACGCTTCTGGTGCTGTCTCATGAATCTCGCGCACTCCAGGAAGTAACCCTGGTTGGCGAGGTTATCGGTGAAATATCACTAACCAAAGGTAGTCGAGGTTTGTCGCATAACATCAAACAGGCCGAAGGGATTGCGATGGATGCCTCTGGTAATATTTATATCGTTAGCGAACCAAATCGTTTTTATCGCTTTACCCCTAAATCATCGCATTAACAGGCTGGCATATTTCACCTTTTTGTTATTAACTTGTTAACAACAAAAATGACATACAAGGTTAAACATGCCTTCGTCCTCGCATCCCGTAGAACGCTTTTCTTTCAGCACCGCGCTTTTCGGGATGCTGGTTCTGACCCTAGGTATGGGATTAGGTCGCTTCCTTTATACGCCTATGTTGCCCGTCATGATGGCGGAAGGGGCGTTTTCATTTAGCCAGCTCTCGTGGATTGCCAGCGGCAACTATGCGGGGTATCTGGCTGGCAGTCTGCTATTTTCGTTTGGCGCATTTCACCAGCCGTCGCGCCTACGCCCATTTCTGTTGGTTTCTGCCCTGGCGAGCGGGTTGTTGATCCTCGCAATGGCATGGTTGCCGCCATTTATTCTGGTGTTATTGATTCGCTTCCTGGCGGGGGTCGCCAGCGCCGGTATGCTGATTTTTGGTTCGACGCTGATTATGCAGCACACGCGCCATCCTTTTGTGCTGGCAGCTTTGTTTTCTGGCGTTGGCATTGGCATTGCACTGGGCAACGAATATGTTCTGGCAGGCCTGCATTTTGCCTTCTCCTCGCAAACGTTATGGCAAGGCGCCGGGGCGCTTTCTGGCATGATGCTGATTGCACTTACGCTTTTAATGCCCTCGAAAAAACACGCCATCGCACCAATGCCATTGGCAAAAACGGAGCAACAGATAATGAACTGGTGGTTACTGGCTATTCTGTACGGCCTGGCGGGATTTGGTTATATCATCGTCGCGACTTTCCTGCCGCTCATGGCGAAAGATGCAGGCTCACCATTGTTAACCGCCCATCTCTGGACGTTAGTCGGCTTATCAATTGTGCCAGGCTGCTTTGGCTGGCTATGGGCAGCAAAACGTTGGGGGGCTTTGCCTTGCCTGACGGCGAATTTGCTGGTGCAGGCTATCAGTGTGCTGCTTACTCTCGCCAGCGACTCTCCTCTCTTGCTTATCATTAGTAGTATCGGTTTTGGCGGTACCTTTATGGGCACGACATCTCTGGTGATGACTATCGCCCGCCAACTGAGCGTTCCGGGAAATCTCAATCTTTTAGGCTTTGTGACGCTCATTTACGGCATTGGACAAATCCTCGGCCCGGCGCTGACCAGTATGCTCGGCAATGGAACATCGGCGCTTGCCGGCGCCACTCTCTGCGGCGCGGCGGCGTTGTTTATTGCTGCGCTTATCAGCACAGTACAATTATTTAAGCTGCAAGTGGTCACTTCATGAGGAGTGTTTCCCTTACCACTCAAGAAACTCAACAGCAACCGTTGATGTCAGCCAGACCCCGTTTTCCGCTTGCCAGAAAGGGATGCCTCGTTTCGCCATTTCCTGTGCTTTGACGGTTAAGATAACCGGCGATCCGTGTCTTGCTCCCACTTTGCGTGCCGTTGCTTCATCAGCAGAGAGATGTACGTAATGACGCTCCCCTGCAATCAGCCCCTGTTTTTTTATCTCGTCAAGGAAACGGCTTGCCGTACCGTGGTAGAGAAACTGTGGCGGTGTTTTTTCGGCAAAGGAAATGGCGACCTGCGAAGTCGAATGCCCCTGAACCGCGCGGATGCACCTACCATCACTGGAATAACTAAAACGTTTTTTATCACTGGTAGCGACCACGGTATCCAGCAATGCACGGGTTAACCGCTTGCCCGCTTTTTGGGCACAAAGTATGAGCTTATCGATATCCGCCCATCCTTCACGGTCCAGTACGATACCTATCGCCTCCGGTTTGTGTCGGAGGACAAAACTTAAAAACTTGCTCGTATCCGCCAGCTCTTTTTCGTTGTACTTTGCCATCGCGTTTTCGTCCCTGGGTTTTCTGTTTTTATTTACCAATGTCATTGTCACTGGGTTTATGAATTTTCTGCAACTCAATCCTGCGCAGAACCTTTTCCACACAGCGTAATGTTTCCCCTATGCAAAAAACGCATAGCCAGAAACATACTTGCATTTTCCCCATACCCACATGGCTGATAAGGTTTTTCAGTTCCAGGAATTTTCCTGGCTCAAGCAACACACAAACACAAAAAAACAATGGGGATTGTTATGACACAACAAGGGGATGCTGTAGCCGGGGATCTGGCGACAGAAAAAGTGGGCATTAAAGGGTATCTGGCTTTTTTTCTCACCATAATCTTTTTTTCCGGTGTTTTTTCCGGGACAGACAGCTGGTGGCGCGTTTTTGATTTTTCCGTTCTGAACGGATCGTTTGGGCAACTGCCTGGTGCGAACGGAGCCACCACCTCATTTCGCGGGGCGGGTGGCGCGGGGGCTAAAGATGGCTTTCTCTTTGCGCTGGAGCTGGCACCGTCAGTCATTCTCTCTCTGGGGATTATTTCAATTACCGATGGTCTTGGTGGATTACGCGCCGCGCAGCAGTTAATGACACCTGTGCTAAAACCGTTGTTGGGCATTCCAGGGATCTGCTCGCTGGCGCTGATCGCTAACCTGCAAAACACTGATGCCGCCGCCGGTATGACCAAAGAGCTGGCGCAGGAAGGGGAAATTACCGAACGCGATAAAGTGATTTTCGCCGCATATCAAACCAGCGGTAGCGCCATCATCACCAACTACTTCTCTTCCGGCGTCGCGGTGTTCGCCTTTCTGGGCACGTCCGTAATCGTACCTTTAGCCGTCATCCTGGTGTTTAAATTTGTCGGAGCCAACATTTTGCGCGTCTGGCTTAACTTCGAAGAACGTCGCAACCCAACGCAAGGAGCGCAAGCATGACAACTCAGGTCCGCAAAAACGTCATGGATATGTTTATCGATGGTGCGCGCCGTGGCTTTACTATCGCCACGACCAACCTGCTGCCAAACGTGGTGATGGCGTTTGTCATCATTCAGGCGCTGAAAATTACCGGCCTGCTCGACTGGGTGGGGCATATCTGTGAACCCGTAATGGCGCTGTGGGGATTACCCGGTGAATCGGCAACCGTCCTTTTAGCCGCATTAATGAGTATGGGTGGCGCAGTCGGTGTTGCCGCCAGTCTGGCAACCGCTGGCGCATTAACCGGTCACGATGTCACCGTTTTACTGCCCGCGATGTATTTAATGGGCAACCCGGTGCAAAATGTCGGTCGCTGCCTGGGGACAGCCGAAGTGAATGCCAAATATTACCCGCATATCATTACGGTCTGCGTGATTAACGCATTGCTGTCGATCTGGGTTATGCAGCTTATTGTTTAACAAGGAGTTACCATGATTGATTATACCGCAGCCGGTTTTACCCTGCTGCAGGGAGCGCATTTGTATGCGCCGGAAGATCGGGGAATTTGCGATGTCCTCGTCGCTAACGGCAAAATTATCGCCGTTGCCAGCAATATCCCTTCTGACATTGTACCGGACTGCACGGTTGTCGATCTCAGCGGGCAGATCCTCTGTCCTGGTTTTATTGATCAACACGTCCATTTGATTGGTGGTGGCGGCGAAGCAGGTCCCACGACGCGCACGCCAGAAGTGGCGCTAAGTCGCCTGACGGAAGCGGGCGTTACGTCAGTGGTTGGTCTGCTGGGCACCGACTCTATCTCTCGCCACCCGGAATCCCTGCTCGCCAAGACCCGTGCGCTCAATGAAGAAGGCATCAGCGCCTGGATGCTGACCGGCGCTTATCATGTCCCTTCCCGCACCATTACAGGTTCCGTGGAAAAAGACGTGGCGATTATCGATCGTGTGATTGGCGTGAAATGCGCCATCTCTGATCACCGTTCTGCCGCACCGGACGTTTATCACCTGGCTAATATGGCGGCGGAATCCCGCGTTGGCGGTTTGCTCGGCGGTAAACCTGGCGTCACCGTGTTCCACATGGGCGACAGCAAAAAGGCGTTACAGCCTGTCTATGACCTGCTGGAAAACTGCGATGTGCCGATCAGCAAGTTGCTGCCGACCCACGTTAACCGCAACGTTCCGTTGTTTGAGCAGGCGCTGGAGTTCGCGCGCAAAGGCGGCACTATCGATATCACCAGCAGCATTGACGAACCGGTCGCCCCTGCCGAAGGTATTGCCCGCGCCGTTCAGGCGGGTATTCCGCTGGCACGCGTCACCCTCAGCTCCGACGGCAACGGTAGCCAGCCGTTCTTCGATGACGAAGGGAATTTAACCCATATCGGTGTTGCCGGTTTTGAAACGTTGCTGGAAACCGTGCAGGTGCTGGTCAAAGACTATGATTTCAGTATCAGCGATGCCCTGCGCCCGCTCACCAGTAGCGTAGCCGGTTTCCTTAACCTGACCGGGAAAGGCGAAATTCTGCCAGGCAATGATGCTGACTTGCTGGTCATGACGCCAGAACTGCGCATTGAGCAGGTATACGCTCGCGGCAAACTGATGGTCAAAGACGGCAAAGCCTGCGTGAAAGGAACGTTTGAAACGGCTTAAACGGTTGTCAGCCGCCCGAATGGACGTAGAATGCCCGCAAGGGCGGCTGACAGAGTAAAACGTAATGGATGACTGTGGTGCGATTTTGCATAATATTGAAACCAAATGGCTTTATGATTTTCTGACCCTGGAAAAATGCCGCAATTTTTCCCAGGCGGCAGTCAGTCGCAACGTCTCGCAACCGGCATTCAGCCGCCGCATCCGTGCGCTGGAACAGGCGATTGGTGTTGAATTGTTTAACCGCCAGGTAACGCCGCTGCAACTCTCAGAACAAGGGAAAATCTTCCATTCGCAGATCCGCCATCTGTTGCAACAGTTAGAGAGCAATCTGGCAGAGCTGCGTGGCGGCAGCGATTACGCGCAACGAAAAATCAAGATAGCCGCTGCACACTCTCTTTCCCTCGGGCTGTTACCGTCCATTATCAGCCAGATGCCGCCGCTCTTTACCTGGGCAATTGAAGCTATTGATGTCGATGAAGCGGTCGATAAACTGCGTGAAGGGCAAAGTGACTGTATTTTTTCCTTTCACGACGAAGATTTGCTGGAAGCGCCGTTTGACCACATTCGCTTATTTGAATCTCAATTGTTCCCTGTCTGCGCCAGTGACGAACACGGAGAAGCACTTTTTAACCTCGCGCAGCCACACTTTCCGTTACTGAATTACAGCCGCAACTCCTACATGGGGCGATTGATTAATCGCACCCTGACGCGCCACAGTGAGTTAAGTTTCAGCACCTTTTTTGTCTCTTCGATGAGCGAGCTTTTAAAGCAGGTTGCCCTCGACGGCTGTGGGATTGCCTGGCTGCCGGAGTACGCCATCCAACAAGAAATTCGCAGCGGGAAGCTCGTTGTACTGAATCGGGACGAACTGGTGATCCCGATTCAGGCCTATGCATACCGAATGAATACCCGCATGAATCCAGTTGCCGAACGCTTCTGGCGTGAACTGCGCGAGCTGGAGATTGTGCTTAGCTGACATTCTCCAGCATCGCACTACACCAACCGCCATTATCCCAGACCAGATCAAACGTTAGCGGTTCACCGTCGTGGTACAGCATTATCTCAAGGCTGATCGCCAGAGTGTGGCAGTACGCTTCTTTAAAATTAACCTGCAACGCCGCAATCCGTGGCTCATGAAATAACAGTGCAGAACGCAGCTGACGGCAATACCAGCTCTGGAGATGTTTGTCGCTCTGGTTATGCACTTGCCACTCTGGCATGCCTGAAACAAGTAATGACGGTAATGCCGAATGAGGAGAATTAAAAAGAGTGAGGAGATCGCTGCATACCGATTTACGCAGCAATGACGTTTTATTGCCTGAAATTTCAGGTAAAACAGCCTGAAGTGATTGGCGCATCATTTTGCGCACTCCTGACGTTTAGCAACATATGCGGCTTGCCCTGAACACCGGGCACCACTGTATTGATGCTCATTTTCCATAGCCATTCCCTTTTGTTCATTACATCCATGTCAGTCTGAGACAGGCCTGAATCCTGTCAGCAAAGTATAAAACCTTACTTGCCTATGAATATCTACTGACTTTTCAGGAAAAAAGTCATGATTTGATAAAAATCATCAAACTCAAAAAAAAACCGCTAGTATATTCTGAATATTCCGAATAGTTACGTAGATGAAAATACTTGTCACCGCTGCTACTTAATTCCGGTGGGAAATTATTTATTTCCGCATAATCAGTCATGTATTATTTGAAACAATTAGTTTGTAAATAATATAAATTGATAACATATCAAATACATCAAAAATACCATTCACAGGCATTATTAATATAGACATCAATATAGCAACATCAAATTCCAATTAGTAATAAGATATGCTTTTTAATTGCATGAAAATAATTTCAAATGAGCGTTTTTTGATACTTTAGAGTGTTTCCTACCCTTTAATATCACCGTGTAGAGTTGATATCACTACAACAGAAACATGCATGTCATTTGTTTACTTCTCTTTTTACTACAGAAAAATTTATCTATTTTTCTAAACATCAGTGAAATACTCCTAAAAGGTAACTATTATGTCTATGCCATTAAGCAATGCCCTTCAGAGTCAAATTATTACAGATAATCACTTCCTTCATCACCCAAAAGTCGACAATGAGTTAACACGTAAATATGAACGAGCTCGCCTGGATACGGAAAATATCTATCTTCTGCCTCTTGCTCGTGGCAATAACCATAATTACGATGGAAAAAGCGTTGTCGAAATTAGAAAACTTGATATTAGTAAAGAGTCCTGGCCATTTAATTATGTGACAGAAGCATGCAGAGAATCCGATGGTATTACAACAACAGGACGTATGCTCTATCGAAACTTGAAAATCACCTCAGCTTTAGACGAAATATATGGTGGTATATGTAAAAAGGCGCATGCTGCTACAGAATTAGCAGAAGGTTTACGGCTAAATTTATTTATGAAGAGCCCTTTCGATCCTGTTGAGGACTATACAGTTCATGAAATAACATTAGGCCCTGGTTGCAATGTTCCAGGTTACGCCGGAACCACGATAGGATATATTTCAACCCTTCCAGTTTCTCAGGCAAAAAGATGGACCAATGAGCAGCCAAGAATTGATATCTATATTGATCAGATAATAACTGTCTCAGGGGTAGCAAATTCTTCCGGATTCGCCCTTGCCGCATTACTTAATGCTAATATTGGAATGGGAAATGACCCAATAATTGGTATAGAAGCCTATCCCGGTACCGCGGAGATCCATGCAAAAATGGGATATAACGTTATCCCCGGTGATGAAGATGCGCCACTCAAACGCATGACTCTGCAACCGTCATCTCTTCCAGAACTGTTTGAATTAAAAAATGGTGAATGGAATTATATTGGTAAATAGCCACTGAGAAGAATGAGTACTAATATTCAGGTTATACAGATATTTAAACAATACCCTGCAATTTACAAAGTAATACTCATTGCGACTTCTTAATTTAAGAAAGCGCAAGGAACGTTTACCCTTGCGCTTATTATAATAAGTCAGGCGTCGACTTTATCCAGCGGCCATGAATCAAACAGATAGCCGTCAAAATAAATATCGTCAACGTTCGAGAATTCCAGCAGACGTTGCTTAACGTTTTCCAGATGCTGCCACATTGCCAGCTTCGCCGCTCGGGCATCTTTTTTGATTAACGCGGCGAGGATCTGTTTGTGATCGCCCAACCACTCTTTGCGATACAGGCTGTCATCCAGATGGCTGTGCAACTGGATCCACATTGGGTTGTTTTCCCGCCACTGCCAGGACTGACGGAACAGCTCCACCAGCATGCTGTTATGCGTTGCTTCGGCAATAGCGAGATGGAACTGCATGTCACCGCTTTCGCTGCTGCCCGGCGCACTGGAAGCCAGTTCACGCTCTTCCAGTTGCAATGCCTGACGCATTTTGACGATATCTTCGCGGGTAGCCTGCAGGGCGGCAAACTCGGCGATGTTACTTTCCAGTAACTGACGCGCCTGTAACAGCTCAAAAGGACCCGCATCATTGCAGACGTTGGCATCCGGACTGTCTGTGTTGTGGCTGCCTGAGCTATCAAGAACATAGATACCGGCACCCCGGCGCACTTCCACCAGCCCTTTGATCTCCAGCATGATCAGCGCTTCACGTACCACCGTCCGCGTGACATCAAGCATTTCTGCAATTTCACGCTCCGGCGGCAGCCGTTCGCCAGGGTTGTACGGCGTCTTTATGATCAGATCGCGGATCATCGCCCCGACTTCCTGGTAAGGTCTTTGCGCAGAGGTGGCAGATTTCATGGTGTTGTGTCCGTTAGGTGCGGTTAATCAAATTTTTGCCGGATGCGGCGTGAACGCCTTATCCGGCCTACAACGGGCAATTTTACGGCCCCCGTTAATCTCAAACTATACCATTAGCACTGGAAGTTGGCACGTACAGGTGGGCAAAAAAACGAAAACTGGTCAACCAAATATCAGTTTGATTGACCAGTAAGTCTGTAGGGTAATCAGTTAGTTACAGCGCAGCCACACACTCGCGCGCACCGCGTTCGCACAGCTGCTGATATGCCGCCGTCACTGCGCCAACAAAGTCGGCATTCTGCGGCAGATCATCGGCAAAAATACCGCTCAGGCCCAGCAGCGCTTTCACGCGGTCTGCGCCCTGATACTGCGCGTTGATCTTCTGTAACTCCGCCAGCATCGGGTCGACCACGTCAATGGCATTACCCTGCTCATCCACGCCCTGGGTGTAACGCATCCAGCCAGCCACGCCCAGCGCCAGGTGACGCCAGCTGCCGCCGTTTTGCAGGTGCAGACGCACCGGGTCCAGCAGACGCTGCGGTAACTTCTGGCTGCCGTCCATCGCAATCTGCCAGGTACGGTGACGCAGAGACGGGTTGCTGAAACGCTCGATCAGCAACGTCGCATAGGCGTTCAGGTCCGTACCTTCCGGCATCGACAGCGTTGGCGCTTGTTCCTGCATCATCAGGGAGAAGGCCGCTTTGCGATAAGCCGGGTTAGTCATGGTGTCGGCAATGGTTTCATAGCCGCCGAGGTAACCGAGGTACGCCAGAAAAGAGTGGCTGCCGTTCAGCATACGCAGCTTCATCATTTCGAACGGCACAACGTCTGCAACGAACTGTGCGCCCACTTTATCCCAGTCCGGGCGACCATTAACGAAGTTATCTTCAATCACCCACTGACGGAACGGTTCGCAGGCAATGGCGCACGGGTCGTAAACACCCAGCTGGTCAGCAATTTCCTGTAAGGTTTCTGGCGTCGCCGCTGGAACGATGCGGTCAACCATGGTGCATGGGAAGGTGACGTTCTCTTCAATCCATGCCGCCAGCTGCGGATCGCGTGCCTGAGCCAGTCCCAGTACCGCGACCTTCGCCACATGACCGTTTTCACGCACGTTATCGCAGGACATCACCGTAAACGCTTTCAACCCTTTTTCACGACGCAGACGCAAGGCTTCGACGATGTAACCAATCGCGGACTTCGGCGCAGTCGGGTTTTCCAGATCGTGCTTGATCAGTGGGTTATTGAGATCCAGCTGACCGCTTGCCGCATCAGCGCAGTAGCCTTTTTCCGTGACCGTCAGGGAGACAATCGCCGTCTGCGGACGCGCCATCGCGTTGAGAATACCTTCGCAACCGTCGATTTCCGGATGCAGCGCTTCTTTCATCGAACCGATAATTTTCAGCTCGGTGCTTTCTGCGCCTTTTTCCGCTACGGTGTACAGCAGTTGCTGTTTTTTCAGGTTTTCGATCAGCACGCGGTCGTTGCCTGGCATCAGGTTAACTTCGCAGATACCCCAGTCGCTGTCGGTGCTTTCCAGCAGATGATGGGTATACAGCGCCTGGTGCGCGCGGTGAAACGCCCCGCAACCGAGATGCACAATGCGTGATTCCAGACGAGAATGATCCCATGACGGGCGGGCAACCGGCAGATTGCTGTCAACAATAGTAGTCATCGTAAACTCCAGAATCCGTCTTCAGAGAGTGACGGCAAGGAAGAAGGAACCGGCACGGCGCGCAGCCATGCCGGTGGGTATTAACGGCTAAAGAAAGCGCGCTGGATCGCCAGTTCGACACCGCGAACTTCGGCCAGGCCTTTCAGACGACCAATTGCGGAGTAACCTGGGTTGGTTTTCTTCTTCAGGTCGTCCAGCATCTGATGACCGTGGTCCGGACGCATCGGGATCAGGTCTTCTTTGCCTTCCGCTTTACGACGGTGTTCTTCTTCAACAATCGCTTTCACCACTTCGTACATATCAACGTCACCGTGCAGGTGCGCCGCTTCGTGGAAGGTTTTCGGGTTATCTTCACGCATGGTGGAGCGCAGATGGGTGAAGTAAATACGCGGACCGAACTGCTTGATCATATCAACCAGATCGTTGTCAGCACGCACGCCGTAGGAACCGGTGCACATGGTAAAACCGTTTGCCATGCTGTTTACGGTATCAACCATCCACTGCATATCTTCAATGGTGGAAACAATGCGCGGCAGGCCGAGGATCGGGCGCGGCGGATCGTCCGGGTGAACAGCCATACGCACGCCAACTTCTTCGGCAACCGGAATAATCGCTTTCAGGAAGACGGCAAAGTTTTCGCGCAGTTTGGCTTTGTCGATATCTTTGTACAGCTCCAGGTGCTTACGGAACTGGTCGAGGGTGTACCCTTCTTCCGCGCCCGGCAGACCAGCGATGATGTTACGGGTCAGACGCGCTTTGTCTTCATCGCTCATAGTGGCGAAGCGAACAGCAGCCTGAGCAATTTCTTCTTCGGTGTAATCCGCTTCCGCGCCTGGACGTTTCAGGATATGCATTTCGAATGCAGCGAATTCGATCTGGTCGAAGCGCAGAGCTTTGGAGCCGTCTGGCAGCACGTATTCGAGGTCAGTACGGGTCCAGTCGAGCACCGGCATGAAGTTGTAGCACACGGTGCGAATGCCACACTGCGCCAGGTTGCGCAGAGTCTGCTGATAGTTAGCGATCCACTGCTCATAGTTGCCAGTGTGGGTTTTGATATCTTCGTGAATTGGTACGCTTTCTACGACAGACCACACCAGGCCTGCGTCTTCAACGATCGCCTTGCGTTTGAGGATCTCTTCTACGGACCATACTTCGCCGTTCGGGATATGGTGCAGCGCGGTAACCACGCCAGTTGCGCCCGCCTGACGGACATCAGCTAAAGAAACCGGATCGTTTGGGCCGTACCAGCGCCAGGTCTGTTCCATGATTTTTCCTCTTTCACATAGTGGGTTCCACAGCAAAGAGACGCGGAACCCTGGAGTTGTTTAGGTATCCGGATGAACAACCAGACCGCAGCCGTGGCGTTGCATCGGATGAGATGGCGTATAAGTTCTACCTTTTGGTAAGACATGTCAACCCGAATTCTGAAATTGGTTAACCACATCACAAGAATTTCACTCTCCTGGTTGTTGCTGCAAATTGCAGCAAAAGGTTATCGATGGTTATTGATCAGAGGATGTGACATTCATCGCAACAATGGTTGACCAATTTACATAACATGTCGCCCAAAATAACAACGGTTCAACCAGGTAAGGTAAAACGTTATGCATGTGCTTAACATTCTCTGGGTAGTATTCGGTATCGGCCTGATGCTGGTACTGAATTTGAAGTTCAAAATCAATTCAATGGTGGCTTTGTTGGTGGCGGCGCTGTCCGTCGGGATGCTGGCGGGCATGGATTTGATGTCGCTGCTGCACACTATGAAAGCGGGCTTCGGCAACACGCTGGGGGAACTGGCTATCATCGTGGTGTTCGGTGCGGTCATCGGTAAATTGATGGTCGACTCCGGCGCGGCTCACCAGATAGCGCATACGCTGCTGGCGCGTCTCGGTCTGCGCTATGTACAGCTGTCGGTGATTATCATCGGCTTGATTTTTGGTCTGGCGATGTTCTATGAAGTGGCCTTTATCATGTTAGCGCCGCTGGTTATTGTTATTGCCGCCGAAGCTAAAATTCCGTTCCTGAAACTGGCGATCCCGGCAGTAGCAGCTGCCACTACCGCACATTCACTGTTCCCACCGCAGCCGGGTCCGGTGGCGCTGGTGAATGCTTATGGCGCGGATATGGGGATGGTTTATATCTATGGCGTACTGGTGACGATCCCAAGTGTAATCTGCGCAGGTCTGATCCTGCCGAAGTTCCTCGGCAATCTTGAGCGCCCAACGCCATCATTCCTGAAAGCAGATCAACCGGTAGATATGAATAATCTGCCCTCTTTCGGCGTTTCGATTCTGGTGCCGCTGATCCCGGCGATCATTATGATCTCTACCACCATCACCAATATCTGGCTGGTAAAAGATACCCCTGCCTGGGAAGTGGTTAACTTTATCGGTTCCTCGCCGATTGCAATGTTTATTGCGATGGTGGTTGCATTCGTACTCTTTGGCACCGCACGTGGTCATGACATGCAGTGGGTGATGAACGCTTTTGAAAGCGCGGTGAAGAGTATTGCAATGGTGATTCTGATCATCGGTGCGGGTGGCGTGCTGAAGCAGACTATCATCGACACCGGCATTGGCGACACCATCGGCATGTTGATGTCCCACGGCAATATCTCGCCCTACATCATGGCATGGCTGATCACTGTGCTAATTCGTCTGGCGACGGGTCAGGGTGTCGTTTCGGCGATGACCGCCGCCGGGATTATAAGTGCTGCAATCCTAGATCCAGCAACTGGTCAGCTGGTTGGCGTGAATCCGGCGCTGCTGGTACTGGCGACGGCTGCGGGTTCCAACACCCTCACCCACATTAACGATGCATCTTTCTGGTTGTTCAAAGGTTACTTTGACCTGTCAGTAAAAGACACGTTGAAAACCTGGGGTCTGCTGGAGCTGGTCAACTCCGTGGTTGGGCTGATTATTGTGCTGATTATTAGCATGGTAGCGTAAAAGGACACCAGAGCCTGCCAATGGCAGGCTCTGACTGATGACAAAGTCTAAAAATGTGCCCAGACAGTCCTCTCGCCCCTCTGGGGAGAGGGTTAGGGTGAGGGGAAAAGACCAGCAAAGTGCGCTTTGTTTATGCCAGATGCGACGCTAACGCGTCTTATCTGGCCTACAAAGGGCTAACGTGCAGGTTTTTAGCTTCAGGTAATATTGCGTACCTGCATTAGCAATGCCCTGTGATTTCTTTATTGATAAACAAAAGTCACGCCAATAATCGATTGCACATTCCCTGCAGTCACCTGCCCTCCGGTACGTGCGTAATTTGCCGTTAATCCCAGACTTACCGCCGAAGTCCCTACTGCTCCTAACGATACCGTGTTATTCGCTGGAATAATCGTACCGTTGCGCGTCAACTGTACGCCGACGCCCTGCGCTGGTGAAAACGACGCGGTATTGGTGAAAATCGAGTTGCCCGCATCTGCGGTTGTGCCGGAGAGGTAATACCCCAGGTTTTGGCTTTTCGCACAATAAACGGTAAGAGGAATTGGCACTGAACCAGGGTAGTCCGGCAGAGTAACGGTGACATCACGAGCAGAAACATCGCAGCCGCCAGTAGGCACCACCACATCATTATTGGCGTAAATATTCCACACAAACTGGAAATCATCGCTGTTATAGTTGTTGGTCTGTCGCAAAATAAGCACGGCAATTAATGAGCCAGCTTTAATCGCCACCCCGCCCGCACTGCTCACAGGCGTCAAATAAAGCGCCACCGGCCACGGCTTATCCGTTCTCGAATTATAAACAACCCGCGGCGTTTCGCTGGTGGTCGGAAATGGATAGCTACTGCCACTATATTTTACGGTCCCGGAAAAATTAGATAACACGCCGCCATAAGCCGAGCCTCGTTGCAGTGTGACATAGTCTGTAATGGTTTCCGGATAATCGTTATGGCAAAAGATTTGCGTCGAAAGATCCACGACCAGGTTTTGCCCCACATTCACGGCAGGCGCAAGGTTTACATAAACATTAGCGCTGCCACCGCCAATAGGGATAGCGGTACCATTGGCGGTTTTACAGGCGAATGACCAGGCATTTACCGACCAGCCCATCAGCAGTACAGCAAACAGGGTAATAACTCGTTTCATTACAATTATCTCTTCGGGTTCAGCTGTAGGTATAGGTGATGCTAATCACTGCCTGAATGGTTCCCTGAGTGGCTCCGCCATTTACCGTCAATGCTCTGACCTGTAACGGGAAGTGCGCTGATTGTGAGGAATCATCCACCTGAACTGTTTTGGTTGCGCCAGTATTCAATGTGTTGCCACTGTCATCCTGTAGCTCTAACTGGATGTTTTGCGCGGTCCCCTGGTTTTTATAATATCCGGTACTGTCGGCTGCCCCGCTGAAGCTGGCAGTGACCCTCGACGTTCCCACCGGACAATTAGTCAACTCAAGCGCAACATCATGCCAGGCCGATGCCGCCCCGGCAGACATCAGACTGAAAGAATAAAGATCGCCGAGATCAACCGTGGCATTGGTGGTGGAAACCGTGCACGGTTTGGCGACGACCTTACCGTTCACCGTGATGGTGACATCGGCTGCCTGTATCGTCGCACTTGCGAGCGCCAATATTGCCGCCAATAAATACCCACGTTTGCGCCATTTCATGAGCATCTCCAGTTACTGATATTCAAGAGTGAAGGTAGCCGTGGCATTGATATGCCCCGCAGTGACAGGCACCTGTGTCGCCATTAGCCGGGCGTAAAAATTCAACGTATTTGGTTTACCCGGCGTCAGGGTCGTCCACGAAATCGCGGACGATGGAGCATTAAGGGGTATCTGATTTTGCTGCTCATTCAGAAGCTGTATTCCCAGTCCCGAAGCCGCTGATACCGTATTTTCAAGTGCAAGCAGGTTGGCATTGTGGCTATCTGCAACGCCGGTAAACCCAACCTTTACGGCAGAAACGGCGTTACCACAGGGTGACAGCAAAATACGAAATGGAACGACAGGAGTCGTTGCGCCAATGTTGTTAAATTGCTTCGCCGCGTTTTCCATCAGATCAACAGTAAAATTGGTTGATTCAGCGGCCACACTACAGCCGTTATCTCTGACATAGCCGCGGATAGTAATCGTGCTATCCGCAGCCAAAACGCGACTTACCGCCAGCCACAAAAAAGCGCACAGAAGATAAAAAGGTTTGTTTCTCATCACGCCCTCCTTAACGACATTCAGCTGATAGCTGGGTTAATAACTGCTGCTGACTCTCTGGTGGCAGTTGATAATTGGCGATACAGTGAGCATTTTCCTCTTCTCCCCATTTCACCTGAACTTTTCCCGCTAAAGGCATTCCGCTGAGGTAAACCTGACCATTATCCGCAACAATGCCGCTACTCTGGCTACTCTCTGATGTCACCATCGCCCCAAACGGCAGCGGCTTATTATTGTGGGTTAGCGTCATGAGCAGTTTTATCCCAACGCGCGCTTTAAACTCTGCTCGCACGATCGCCCCACGAGTGGGAACAACGTTAGCGACCGCGTTATCTAAATCGACGTTATCAGCCAGGGTATTGGTATCCAGCGCCACTCTATTTTCCCGATATTCAGTGGCATAAGGCAGCACGGCATAACCACGCCAGTCGGTACGCACCCCCGTCTGGTTTTCGACTTTTGCATCTTTTGCGCCAGGCGCTTTAACAAGCACCACCGTATCGTTTAACGGCTGCCCCAGCGTTACGCCATTGGCATGAGCCAGTACCCCACCGCTGACTCCGTAATAGAGCTGCTTAATATCATCACTATGGCTGTAACCGATATTGGCATTGCCGTAACCACCGCGATAATTCAGCGTGGCGTAGCCTGTGCTTCCGCTATTACCATCGCCTCCCCCGGCATAGCCGGTTTGCACGCTATAGCTGAGGTTGTTGTCTTCCAGCAACGTACCGTATACACCAGCCAGATTGGTCATTCGACCGTTGAGATCGTGTGACATGCTGTAGCTGGCACTGGCATGTCGCCACTGAGATTTACTGTCAGAACGCAGCCAGTGGCTGAAAGGAATATTGACGTTAAGCGCTAACATCTGATCACGTCCTTTTTGCCAGGCGTTTTTCGTCAGGCTATAGCTGAGCGTCCAGTTGATATCTTCGAACGCAGTATTTAATCCAGCCTGGAATTGCTCATCGACATTACTCGTTCCCCAATAAGTTTGATGGCTACCACTCAAATACAGTGTTGATGAGCGCCCGAGTTGCTGAGTAACGGTGAGTTGTAATTTCCCGCGTTTGTTATAAGCGAGGTTGTAATAGTCGGTGAATTTCGGCTTAACCTGAATAACTCCGTCCTGTGTTTCGATGTTGTAGCCATTCATTCGACTGTATGTTGTATCAGCGAAATTAAAATATCCGCTGGTCGAATAACGGTAACCCACTAACTGAATATTCGTGCCTGACTCATTGAGCGATTTGTTATAGAGAAAACGCACCGATTGTCCGTCATGCTGACTGTCATCGGGAAGTGTGGAATTAGCCTGCGTCATATCCACAGACAGAGCGCCCAGTGCCCCCATGTTTTTCCCGATACCGAAATTAAAAGCACGATAACGATCCGCCAGTTGCGTTCCACCATATATTGTCCAGCCAGCCGGAAGGCCGTGGAGTAATGTACTCTGGAAAAAGCGGGGTTTTTCCTGCTGCGCATTTCCACTACGGTATTCTCCTGCCGTAATGGAATAACGAGTATGCCCTTCACGTTGCAAAAGCGGGACTGACGAATAGGGTACGGTAAAAATCTGCGTGCTGCCGTCAGCCTCTTTGATCGTTACCTGCAAGTCACCACTATTACCTGCGGCATAGATATCGTTGATGGTAAAAGGCCCCGGTGGCACCGTACTATTATAAATGTCATACCCATTTTGTTTAATAGTGACCTGTGCAGTACCACGAGCAATACCGTGGATCACCGGGGCAAATCCTCTTTGGCTATCGGGTAACATATTGTCATCTGAGGCCAATTGTGCGCCGCGAAAGTTAATACCATCGAAAATATCGCCCTGAGTATAACCATCACCCAGCGTCAGCCGGGAACGTAACGGTATTATGTCTCGCTCAAGCCAGGTATTGATATGCTGCCATTTATTTTTGCTACCTGATGATCTGTCGCTACTGTTATAACTCCAGGTGGTATTGTCGCGTAAACGCCACGCACCAATATTTAACCCACTCTGTAGGTTTAAATATGCATAATGGCTGTTACCCCCAATCCGATTCTGTACACTATTTCCGCTGAAATTATAATTGAGCAATCCGGCATTAATACCGGGATCCCATAACTCAGGAGGAATATAACCACGCGCGCGATTACTCATAAATGCCTGAGGGATCGTCAGGTTGAGTCGCTGCTGACCAACATCTAAATGCGCAGTAGCGTCATGGATTATTGAGGTTAATGGCACGCAGGCATCATCCGCCAGCAGATTCATACCGGAGACAGAAGCCGTATTCAGCCCCATACTGGCAAGTTGCGCGCGTGTCAGGCAGGGAACAATCCCTTGTTCGCTGTCGCCCGTATTAAATGTGACATCACGCGTTGCCATATAACCATTATTCAAATAGATATCGACACGATACGTCCCTGGCGGTAATTCTTGCCCATTTTCAAAACGCGATAAATCAGCCACAGCCTGGGGATCATCCGCTAAAAAGCGCGGGTTAAAATAGAGTTCGGCAGATGACAAAGGTGCCTGTGCGGCAAAAGCACAGGCAACAACGAGCCGGACAAAAAAACCAGCCAAACGATGCTTACGAATATGCAAGCATTGTGTGTTTCGCTGGTAAAGTCTTAAATTCAGATATGACATTATTCCTCCGGTTTAAAATCACCCGGCAGTCAATTCTTTTTATTCAGGCGAAAAATTCCCCCTGCGTTATTCCATTACGCCCGTCATTTTGGGGGTAAGTGCGCCATAATCATTTATTGTTCGGTAAGTAATATTGCTTCCCGCATCAGAAGGCAATTTAACCGTGCTTTCGCCCATTGGAGGCACCAAGGCATTTTCAAGAACCCGGGCTCCGGCATTCAACTCTGTTACCGTCAGGTAATAGGGTGTCGGGTTAATCAGCGTCAGAGAATTCGCGCTACGACAAAATCTTAATTTTTCTGCGGCCTGATCGGGTGGCAACGCTAATTTAGCCGGGCGATAGTACAGTTTAATGCGGCTGATAATTGCGAGCTGTAGCGTATTCTCAGTCAATTTTGATTTATCCATTGACGGAATCGCTTTAACATTCATCCAGAATAAACTTTCCCGATCCTGTGGCAATTGGTTATTTGTTGCATCAAGAATACGTAAGGTATTCTCTTTTTTTCCCTTCATCGCAAACAGAGGAGGCGTCACGATAAAACGACCATCCTTTACACCATCGGCATTTTCCACCCATGATTGAATTAAATAGGTACTATTTTCATCATTATTTGTCACGGCAAGTTGCACTTGTTTTTGCCCTGCCGGATAAATTACGCGAGTCGCACCTAAGGCCACTCCTGCTTCAGCGCGTCCGGCAACCATCATTGCCATGAACATCAGGATACCTGCCAGCAAGCAGAATGTTATTTCCTGCGATTTCCTTACATTGACGTTTTTATTACTCACTGTCCTGTTCCTGTTATCACATTATCTGCTGAACAATTACTGATAGGTTAAAGAGAACCAGGCCTGGGCATTGGCGATGCCGCCAGTAACCCGACGCCCGGTAGCACGATATTTGGCGATGAAATGTAGCGAAGTAGAGCCTGAGTAAAGCCGTTTCCAGTTTGCTGGAGGACGATTAATCGGTACGAGGTTTCCTTCATCATCAAACAACGCTACGCCAATATTGGTGGCTATCCCTGGCCCCTCTCCCACGGAAAGCACATCCGGATTTTTACCATCCGCGACACCGTGAAACGCCACACCTACACGTTCACTCACCACCGTGCTACATTCCCGTAAATGAATAACAAAAGGCACCGGTGCGCTATCTTCCCCTACCGCATGAAACCGGTTACTGCTGATTTGCCCCATATTGACCGTCATTTGTTTATCACCGGCTTCAATCCGGCAAGTTTCCGCAATAATGACGCCCTGAAATTTCATATTTCCGCCGGGCAGCGTGGTATTCCATTTATTTCCGGCCAGAGCAAACATTGGCAGCAACGACGCTAATAGAAATAATCTCTTCCTTTTCATCGTTATTTTTATCGCACAAGGGTGGGCATCCCTGCCCGTAATGACGTCCCTGAACCTGGGTAGGTTATTGATACTGAACCTTGAAGGTCGCATCCGCATTAGCTGCGCCAGGGGTTGCGGCACCGGTTGCAAAATAACGCGCCTGGAACGGAATGGTGTTGGTTCCGTTATTCAGGGTTGTTTGTGCACTAAATGTCGCACCGTCCAGCGCCAGCGCAGCGCCCGTTCTGTCCAGGATCTGCACACCAACTTTTGTTGCGCTACCCGCAGCTGAACTCTGCAAAGCTAATACGTTAGGATGAGTGCCATCAATTGCGGTACCAAGGAAGGCAATAGCTGCTTTGTCTGCAACAGTAGTGTCACAATCGTTCAGTTGAATGTTAAAACCGACAGCAGAACTGGTTGCTCCTTCTTGTGCCAGCGATGCGGTACGAACCTGTCCTAACTGAACGGTTTGATCAACAGAGCCTGCATCAACTGCGCAAGCGGCATTAACAACTTCCCCTTTAAAGTGAACGGTCCCACCATTTACCGTCGTAGTATCGGCCAGAGCCGCTGCGGAACTGAGGGACAGAGCCGACAGAACAACGATTGCCAGAGTTTTAATTTTCATGCTGCTTTCCTTTAAAAAACTATTTCTAAATCGACATGGGCAGTCGTTCTGTACACTTTGTTTTGTCAACGAGTTTGACTGCCAACACTGCACAGTTTTCCCCCAAAAGATGAAACATTTGGGGCCATTTTGACTCATAGAGGAAAGCATCGCGCACAAACTTTTTCAGTTTATTTGTTGGCTTAATATTCTATTGTTATCTTTATTTATAGATTTTTATATTGCATGAGGTGGTTTTTGGAGAGAAGAATGAGGAAGATGCGTCGAGCCACAGAAACGTTAGCTTTACATATAGCGGAGGTGATGTGAAATTAATTTACAAGAGAAATAATTTACATATCAAACAGTTAGATGCTTTTTGTCGTTTTTTAATATTTTTATGCTTGAGAAAAAATACGTAACTTATTTATGATATGGACAGTTTGGCCCCAATTGTCTTGTATTTATTTGTTTTTTAACTTTATTATCAATAAGTTAAATCAAACCTCTTCTCTTTTTAATTTTTCGTTTATGAGATTATTTCTTTCCCATAGTCCGGCAAAACGAGCAGCATTACTGGCGGTATAACGTACAGTATGGCGAATATTTCGATGCCCGAGATAATCCTGAATTAAACGGGTATCGGCACCACGCTCCGCCAGTTCATAACCACAAGCATGCCTTAACATATGAGGATGAGTCTGCGTTACGGTTCCAGCTTCAATACCGGCATCGCGAATAATGCGATAGGCCTGCTGGCGAGAAAGCCGACTCCCGCGGCGAGAAATAAATATAGCGTCGGTCCGGTCAGCGCCTTTCCAGTTAGCACGTTCCTGGGTCCAGCGTTCCACGGCTTCACGCTCATCAAAACGTAACGGGTGAACGGTAGAAAATCCGTTCTTCAGTCGGCGAATATTTATTCGACCTTCATTAAGGTCAAGATCCTGATAATGCAGATCAAGCAGTTCACTAATACGCATCCCATGCCGATATGCCAACAGAATAAGACAATAATCTCTGGCTCCCGTTGCCCCGTAACAAACCGCCTGCATCATGGCCTGAACTTCTTTACCGGTAAGATAACGACGTTTACTCACAATAGTAGTGCTCCTAACTGAGATATATTTGAATGAATACCTATAGGAAACCTCAATCGGTCAAAATTAGCCCAATAGATAAAAAGATAACCACACACGAAGTGATGTGGCTATCAGTCAATTACATTAAATATCATACAAAAATAAAATATCACTGATGTGACAACATCTATTTTCATTGATTTGATTCAATATAACAATAGATTGCAGTGGATTAACTTCCAGTTGCTTAAAAAATAAAGAAAAAAGTGCGGAAACAGGAGAATTTAAGTGATGTGTAAATTTATGAATGATTTTGTTTATTTATTTTGAAGAACATAAACCATTGTATTTTGTATGGATATGGTTAACTTAATGTTTATTATGATAATTAAGAATCACACTTACAATAACATCAATTAATAAATGGTTAATCATTTTTGATATATCGTAAGAATAATGTAGTTTTTAACACCATCCCTGGTATCTCAACTATCTCTATAAAACAGCGTGACGCTGTCGTCCTCTTGCTCTATCCCAGATGCCGTAAAAACGCCCTGCATTGCTGGCGGTATACCAGACAGTATGACGAATATTGCGATGCCCAAGATAATCCTGGATAAGTCGCGTATCTATTCCCATATTCGCCAAAGCAAAACCACACGAATGGCGTAACATGTGCGGATGAATCTCCAGTGACAACCCGGCATTACCACCGGAAGTCGAGATAATATGGTAAAACTGTTGCCGAGAAAGCGGATTCCCCTTACGCGATAAAAATACCCACTCGCTCTCAGCATGCGGGTACGAAGTACGGATACTCAACCAGTTTTTTAGAGCCTGAACTTCTTTGTTCAATAGCGGGTGCGTTGTTGAAAAGCCTTTTTTTAATCGATGGATATATATACACTTTGCCTTAAGATCAATATCCGAAATCCTCAATCGACAAATTTCACTCGCCCGGAAACCATGAATAAAACAAAGCAAAGTCAGACAATAATTACGTGCTGCATGAGGCCCGGTATTTGCTGCTTTAAGGAGTGATTCGATTTCACTATGGGTCAGGAAGTTCCTTTTTTTGTTATCAGCCTTATTCTTCATCGTTTTCCCTTATAATTACAGACGCGCACTAGCTGTGCTGGGTTAGCAATAATCCAACATTTTAATCCTGATTATGTTTATAAAAGCGAACGTTTGCTTAATAACTAACGTAAGTGGACCAGTTCTTCTGAGTGAACTTAAATAGAGTAGCAACAGTTAATTATAATAACGTTGCCATACAAACGCCATGCTCTTGCATGCTATGTACCTTTATATATTTATCAATCGGATACGAATCTAATAATAACCCTCATCATTAATGCAACTAATCTTATCTATATATCATGTGATATGTTCTGTAACAAGTAAAATCAACATAAAAAATTCAGCAAAATTTAATATTCGTTCAACTAGCCGTCTCACATATGACATTATTAGTCAACTCCATTTGCCACAAAATGGCTATTTCATGGAGCTCAGTAATTTCTTAGTGGCTATTATCAAGCTAATTCTTAGGTCCCTAGCGATTATTCCTGGCTGGTTCGTCAGTTTAGGCCATGAGATTGTTACATTCCTTTTTATCCTGGAGATATGGGGGAACGCAGGCGACGCTTTTTCATCTACATCCGTTGGTAACTATGGCTTTGGTCACTACGACTTAAACCTTCCTCAATCACAGCTATTCGCCGGGCGATACGGCAAACAAACTAAGTGAAACATCATCCTGAAAACACCAACATCAACAAGCCTCTCCAGATCGACATCAGGAGTGACCAGTTACAAGCCACAAACCAAGAAACATATTTCATGATGAGAATTATGCTCAGCCTGATGGCGGGTAAACCCTTATTTTCACCAAGCTCACTGAGTTAGCTTGCAAAGCTTTCTTTGTTTAGATTCTAAATAAACTATTTATAAAACAGATAGTTAAAAGAAGATCTTTAGTTTTTGAAGACCACCGCAAGTGTTCGTCTGGCTTCACATGGCATCTGCCTCTTAAAAAAGATCGACATATTTTGTGACACGAATTGCAAATCTGGTTTTGTTGTATGGATTGCGTGATTTTTGATCTGGTATAACAGGTATAAAGGTGCACCAAGATAATCAATGAGACAGGGCATCTCGCAATCTATGGCAAACATCACTTCAGTTCTTTCTCATCGGGTGATGAAAACGCACTTCAGTCTGAAAGGAATATGAAAATGAGATCAACAGACACTCTATTTTTTGACTCTGGGTAAAATGGATT
Organism: Escherichia sp. SCLE84; assembly: GCF_012584495.1. Taxonomy (NCBI): domain Bacteria; kingdom Pseudomonadati; phylum Pseudomonadota; class Gammaproteobacteria; order Enterobacterales; family Enterobacteriaceae; genus Escherichia; species Escherichia sp. SCLE84. Next base: position 2,559,465 of record NZ_CP051430.1, read on the forward strand.
GAGTAAGCGTTATAGCTTACGAACATTCAAATCAATTAAACATCAGAAGAGATTTTATACTCAGGTATTTAATCTGGCTCTCTGTTTATTTAAATAATGTGAAAAGAGATTTTTCACAGGAGACCTTATACAAAAAAATATAAAATACAGCTACCGGTTGCCAAAGACACTATAAGCCTGGCAAAAAAAATATTACACAACATAAATGCTAATTGTTTATGCGGGCTTTGTATTGCTTTCTGTATCCTACAAATGAGTGAAATTTATGAAAAAGGCTAAAATACTTTCTGGCGTATTATTACTGTGCTTTTCGTCACCATTAATTTCTCAGGCTGCGACACTGGACGTACGTGGTGGATATCGTAGTGGAAGCCACGCCTATGAGACTCGACTCAAAGTCAGTGAGGGATGGCAAAATGGATGGTGGGCAAGCATGGAAAGTAATACCTGGAATACCATTCATGATAATAAAAAGGAAAATGCCGCACTCAATGATGTTCAGGTTGAAGTTAATTACGCAATTAAACTTGATGATCAATGGACGATGCGCCCGGGAATGTTAACACATTTTAGCAGCAACGGCACACGCTACGGACCCTACGTAAAACTGTCCTGGGACGCGACAAAAGATCTTAATTTTGGCATTCGCTATCGTTACGACTGGAAAGCTTACCGACAACAAGACTTATCCGGTGATATGTCTCGTGATAACGTTCATCGTTGGGATGGATATGTCACTTACCATATTAATAGTGATTTCACCTTCGCATGGCAAACGACGCTATACAGCAAACAGAACGATTATCGCTATGCAAACCATAAGAAATGGGCGACGGAAAATGCATTTGTTCTACAATACCATATGACGCCCGATATTACGCCATACATAGAATATGACTACCTTGACCGTCAGGGTGTTTACAACGGCAGAGATAATTTATCGGAAAACAGTTATCGCATTGGTGTGTCATTTAAACTGTAGTAGACAGGAGACAGTCACAATGAATAAAACAATAACGGCGCTTGCTATCATGATGGCTTCATTTGCCGCAAACGCGTCTGTATTACCTGAAACTCCTGTGCCATTTAAAAGTGGTACCGGAGCAATTGATAACGACACTGTCTACATTGGTTTAGGTAGCGCAGGTACGGCATGGTACAAGCTGGATACACAGGCCAAAGATAAAAAATGGACAGCGTTAGCTGCATTCCCTGGTGGACCAAGAGATCAAGCAACCTCGGCATTTATTGATGGCAATCTGTATGTGTTTGGCGGCATTGGCAAAAATAGCAAGGGCTTGACTCAGGTATTTAATGACGTACACAAATACAACCCCAAAACCAATAGTTGGGTTAAATTGATGTCGCATGCACCGATGGGCATGGCGGGTCATGTGACTTTTGTACACAACGGCAAGGCTTATGTTACTGGCGGTGTTAACCAGAATATATTCAATGGCTATTTTGAAGATCTCAACGAGGCTGGAAAAGATTCAGCAACTATAGACAAGATCAATGCCCATTATTTTGACAAAAAAGCAGAAGATTATTTCTTCAATAAGTTTCTGTTGTCTTTTGATCCCTCAACACAGCAATGGAGTTACGCTGGCGAATCTCCCTGGTACGGAACGGCTGGTGCGGCGCTTGTGAATAAAGGTGATAAAACCTGGCTTATTAATGGCGAAGCCAAACCAGGATTGCGAACGGATGCCGTATTTGAACTTGATTTCACCGGTAATAATTTAAAATGGAATAAGCTTGCTCCCGTCTCATCACCAGATGGCGTCGCTGGCGGTTTTGCGGGGATAAGCAATGATTCTCTTATATTTGCCGGAGGGGCCGGATTCAAAGGTTCACGAGAAAATTACCAGAACGGTAAGAACTATGCGCATGAAGGCCTAAAAAAATCATATAGCACTGATATTCATCTTTGGCATAACGGGAAATGGGATAAATCGGGTGAATTATCGCAAGGTCGGGCCTACGGAGTATCATTGCCCTGGAATAATAGTCTATTGATTATTGGCGGTGAAACTGCAGGCGGCAAAGCGGTGACGGATTCAGTTTTGATCTCTGTGAAGGATAATAAAGTCACAGTACAAAATTAACGCTTCAGGGCCCCGGTAAAGGGGCCCTGCTATCAATTTGTCATTTCAATTACGCGAAATTTATATGAACGCAATAATATCGCCCGATTATTACTATGTTCTTACCGTTGCTGGTCAGTCTAATGCCATGGCGTATGGCGAAGGACTGCCATTACCGGACAGGGAAGATGCGCCTCATCCCAGAATTAAACAATTAGCGAGATTTGCGCATACGCATCCCGGAGGCCCGTCATGTCACTTTAACGACATTATTCCACTGACTCACTGCCCACACGATGTTCAGGATATGCAGGGTTATCACCATCCTCTGGCAACGAATCATCAAACACAGTACGGCACCGTTGGCCAGGCACTGCATATTGCACGGAAATTACTACCCTTTATTCCTGATAATGCAGGGGTTCTCATCGTTCCATGTTGCCGTGGCGGATCGGCTTTTACCGCGGGCAGCGAAGGGACATATTCAGAACGGCACGGAGCCAGCCATGATGCTTGTCGTTGGGGAACGGATACTCCGCTGTACCAGGATTTAGTCAGCAGAACGCGAGCCGCACTGGCAAAAAATCCGCAGAACAAATTCCTCGGCGTATGCTGGATGCAAGGCGAATTTGACTTAATGACCAGTGACTACGCGTCACACCCTCAACACTTTAATCATATGGTCGAAGCCTTTCGTAGGGATCTAAAACAATACCATTCTCAGCTTAATAATATTACTGACGCACCATGGTTTTGCGGCGATACCACCTGGTACTGGAAAGAAAATTTCCCTCATGCGTATGAAGTTATTTATGGCAATTATCAAAATAATGTTTTAGCCAATATTATTTTCGTCGACTTCCAGCAACAAGGTGAAAGAGGACTGACGAACGCGCCTGATGAAGACCCGGACGATTTAAGCACGGGATATTACGGTTCAGCGTACCGGTCACCGGAGAACTGGACGACGGCACTGCGAAGCAGTCATTTCAGCACGGCAGCCCGTCGGGGGATTATTTCTGACAGGTTTGTAGAAGCAATTTTGCAGTTTTGGCGCGAAAGGTGAGCGTTCATTAATTTGATTTATTCGCATCCATCAGCGCTTTTAACTCCTCCGGCGTAAACGGTGGTTTGCGTCGGTGCAACATCGCATGGCAATTAGGGCACACAGGAAGTAAATCATTAACTGGATCCAGCTGGTAATCCTCTTTAATGGCTGAAAGCGGCACCAGGTGATGCATATGGATAAAACCCTCAGCGATATCGCCATAGATCTTCACCAGATCAACGCCGCATACGTTGCACTGGCATCCGTGATGTTCGACTGCTTTCTCGCGAGCTTTTTTATCTCGTTCATAGCGGTTTACCGTCACCTTTATCGCCGCACCTTCAACGTAGGTCCCCTGCGACGGCAACTCATCCGGGAACAGAACATCGGCTATGGGAGCCGCAGCGGCTTTATCCTGATGAATATGAAATCCCTGATCTATAAGTAGCTTGACGCATTTAGATTTTATTCCGCCGGTGAAATCCGCAGGGGTAAATTGCGTCCCCGTCATCAATGTCGCTGCGATGCCAGCAATCGCCTTCGAGGGGTAACGTCGGCCATGATATTCAATCTCATACAACCGTGCAGGCTGGAACTGATGAGTTTCTCCCGCATCCCATAAATGAATAGCTTTGATGATATACCGCCGAGGAAGATGATCGGGGAGTTTATTCATGGAGAATGTCCTTATACGTTCTCAGAACAAGCAGCAAAAAAACAAATGAGATCAAGGTAATATATCTTCACTTGCAGGCTTGAACAGCAGAAAATTTGCGAGCATGATCGCAATTATTTCACTGCCAGGGATATCAATGGCTTCCAGTAAATCGCTACAGCAGGCAATTGCCAACATAAAAATCTGGCACAAGGGTGAACAGCGCGCGCCGCATAAGCCATTGTTATTGCTATACGTATTAGCGGGATACCTGAATGGACATCCACGCCTTTTCGATTATGGATCGGAAATCTACGAACCTCTGCACAGTTTACTGGAACGTTTTGGGCCACAGCGTTCACAGTACCGACCTGATATGCCGTTCTGGCGATTACAAGGCGACGGATTCTGGCAATTACACAATGCCGAGCTTTGCTCAACAGCAGGGAGCAGCCGACAACCGCCAGTGAAGGAACTGAACGAATACCACGTTGCAGGCGGTTTCGATGAACAGCACTACGCCCTGGTAACCGGCAATAAAAAACTCATCAATACTCTGGCGCAACAGATACTCGAAGCGCACTTCACCGAGAGTATTCAGGAAGAAATCGCTGACGAGCTGGGTTTTGATCTCCAGCAAATCCGTAAACAGCGCGACCCTTTATTTCGCAAAAATGTATTACGCGCTTATAACTACCAGTGCGCGATATGTGGCTTTAATATGCGCCACGACGACACCACCGTAGCGTTGGAAGCGGCGCATATAAAATGGAAACAGCAAGGAGGTCCTTGTGAAATTCCTAATGGCCTGGCGCTTTGCGCAATTCACCATAAAGCCTTTGATAAAGGATCGATTGGCCTGGATGAAAATATGCGGGTACTGGTCTCGGATGCGGTTAACGGCGGAGGGATCGTTGAGAGATTATTCTGGGATTTTGACGGGAAAACTATTGCGTTGCCGCAGGTGCGTAGAAATTACCCTTATGAGGGGTTTGTGGAGTGGCATCGGAAAGAGGTTTTTAGGGGGTGAGGTTGATAACAGCATTCACCCTACAACCTTACATTGTATTTAAATTAGAGCTGAGTTAACAGATAGTTGTATATATAACAGGCACTTGTCACAACGATTAACTCAATATAGTTAGAATACCTCATATTAATTAAAAAATAAGTAATGTCACAACAGAGGAAAAGTCACGATGACTCTTGTAGATAGTGTCGAAGCAGGTAGGCTAACGATTAGTGAATTGATTGATGCCCTGGCGAAAGATAAAAATTACACAGCTTCCAGATGGTATCAGCGATACCGTGCATTTACGACTTTGCTACAGCAAACCTCAACTTTTGCTGAGCCTGCAACAGATGGTCTGGTCAAACAGCTTTGGTATGAGCGTGACAACGGCATTGCAAGTATTCGCCAGGGCGTTCCATCCTTAGCAGAATATCAGCAAAGCCTGCCACTGCTTAGAGAACTAACTGAACGAATTCGGCAACAGCCGGATGAAGAAACTTACCAATATGTTGGCAATGCACTTCAACAAGCTAAAGAAAACGGACTTCTCAAGCGTATGTATTGGAGTTTGAGAAATCGCGTCTTTGCCGCGTTCTCGCCAGAAAACTACACCAGTACTGTGGATGAGAATGCTTTTAATAAAGCAGCAGAATTCTTAAATCAGCACTTCCATCTCGGTTTGGTACTGACCGGAAATTGGTTACAGAAAAACTATGAATTGAAACAAGCCATACACGCCCAATCTCCTGATACAGATCCTTATTATGTGAATATGGCCATCTGGCATCTCTATGAATTGCTCCGTGAACGCGATAATGAACAAAAGCAGGAGAAAGTAGCTAGCACTACATCCATAACCCGCAGTGAGCCCATCGAGAACAAGATCATCCTACATTCACCAACTAACGTGATCTTCTTTGGCCCCCCTGGCACTGGCAAGACCTTCAGGTTGCAGCAAAAAATGAAAGAGTACACTTCTCATGCTGTTCCCGCTGATCGTGATGCCTGGCTGGATTCTCGCCTTGAATCGTTGAACTGGATGCAGGTTATAACGCTGGTGCTGCTCGATCTTGGGAAACGAGCGAAAGTTCGCCAAATTATTGAACATATGTGGTTTCAACGTAAGGCATTATTAAACGGTCGTAATGGCAATCTATCGAATACTGCCTGGGCAGCTTTGCAATCCTATACAGTTCCCGAGTCGTTAACCGTTGATTATAAGAATCGGCGTGAGCCTGCCGTATTTAACAAAACAGATAACAGCGAATGGTTTCTAGTTGATTCACAGCTCGAGCAAGTGGAGGATTTGGTAGAGCTCTACGCCGAACTTAAACGTGGCCCTAAATCTGCCGAAGCCATCCAGCGTTTTGCGGTGGTTACGTTCCACCAATCTTACGGCTATGAAGAATTTATTGAAGGTATACGCGCTCGCTCTGACGAGAGTGGCAATATCTCTTATCCCATTGAGCCGGGTATCTTTATGCGCCTTTGCCAACGTGCGAATGCCGATCCAGGACATCGCTACGCCATTTTCATTGATGAGATCAATCGCGGTAACATATCCAAGATCTTTGGTGAACTAATCTCACTCATTGAAGTAGACAAGCGTGCAGGCATGCCCAATGCGATGAGCCTGCAACTGGCTTATAGCGGTGATCACTTCAGCGTACCCGGCAATGTCGATATCATCGGAGCCATGAATACAGCGGACCGTTCTTTAGCTCTGATGGACACGGCTTTGCGCCGTCGCTTTGACTTTGTCGAAATGATGCCTGATCTCTCTTTACTGAGTGAAGCTAAGGTGAAAGGCATAGAGCTCGAGTCGTTGTTAGAGAAACTCAATAGCCGCATCGAGGCTCTTTACGATCGTGAACATACGCTGGGGCATGCGTTCTTTATGCCGGTAAAAAATGCACTCGATGCCGGTGATGAAGAAGCTGCGTTTAAACAATTGAAGATCGCATTCCAGAAAAAGATCATTCCGCTTTTACAGGAATACTTTTTCGATGACTGGAACAAGATCCGGTTGGTGCTGGCAGACAATCAAAAGCAAGACGACAACCTGCAATTCGTGATTGAGAAAACCGACGATCTCGATACGCTTTTTGGTAACAACCATGGTTTACGACGCCATGATCAGCAATCAACAGCTTATGAGCTCAAAGATTTCGATCAAGAGATCTGGAATATTCCACAGGCTTATCGTTCAATTTATCAGCCCCAACAGACTCCCCTTGATGAGCAGGCAGTAAATCATGGGTGAAGTTATCTCCGTTTTTGAATATGACCTCTTGGGGAGTGGAAAAGCGGCTTCAGTTGGCGCAAAACCGGTGCCTCCACAGGTCTTTAATTATTTAGAAGCGCTTAGCCTGGCAAGTAATCAAGGGAGCCAGTTCCTCAAACTCACCTCTCGCTCAGGCTTCAAATTGCTTCAGGTTCAAAACTACGCAGGGATGCTTTCAACACCTCACGGTTTCCAGCTTGAGATACTGCCCAAGGTTGGTAAAAACCTCACAGCGGCTAATGCACGTCAAACATTGCTGACGATGCTAAGCCATCTGCCTGGGTTTCGACATATTCAAACCCAGCAAGCCACTCTTCAGGCTCAGCGTATGCCTTTGCTTGAGATTTTTATTAACCAGTTTTTGCATAGCGTCAGCCAATTGCTTAAACAGGGTTTACGCTCCGACTATGTGAGCAAGCAAGGTAATCTGGCTTTTATGAAGGGCAAGCTGATGCTTTCTGCACAGCTGCGACATAACGCGCTGAATCGCCATAAGTTTTTTGTCGATTATGATGACTACATGCCTGATTGTGCAGCCAATCGGCTCTTACACTCCGCGCTAGATAAGCTTCTTAGTCTAAAGCTGTCATCAGAGAATCAACGCTGGCTTTACGAACTGCGCTTTGCGTTTGACGGTATTCCACTTAGCCGGGATATTGAACGTGATATAAACAACTTACGCCTCGAGCGTGGTATGGCTCATTACAACGAGCCAATGGCATGGGCGCAATTGATCCTGAGGGGAATGAGCCCGAGTGCTTTGCAGGGAAACACCAAAGCGATATCACTTTTGTTCCCTATGGAAGCGGTATTTGAATCCTTTGTGGCACAGACCCTACCCGACGAGTTACCACCTCACCTCAAAGTTTTACCTCAAGCAGCAACTTATTCTTTGGTAAAGCATGGACTTAAAGATTGCTTTAAGCTTCGCCCCGACTTGCTGATTCAATCACACAAACCAGTTCAAACCGAAATGGTGATGGATACAAAATGGAAGCTGGTGAATAGCAGCCAGCAGACAAAATCACTCTATGGACTGGCACAAGCTGACTTCTATCAAATGTTTGCCTACGGACAAAAATATCTTGGTGGGAATGGCGAAATGTATCTGATTTACCCTGCGCATGATGACTTTAGCCAACCTATAGCGCAGCATTTTGCTTTCTCGGAGACTTTAAAATTATGGGTTGTGCCATACCGGATAATGGCAAAACGCGGTGAGAGGATGATGTGGCCGAATGACGTGTCCTGTACAATGAGCCCCAAACTGGATCGGATGGCTGCTTCAGTATCCTATAGTGGAGGCATGAGATGACCCATGAATACCTGCGACAAAGCCTGGAACAACTAATAACTCAGCAAACAGCAACTCCCAGAAGCGCCGCCGTTGTATTTAATGAGAACCAAACCCTCTGGCAAACACTTGGCTTTAGCCAGTCTCAAGTTTCGCTATGGCTTGCCTCATTGCCTCAAAGTAATCATCTAAAAGGGCCCACAACGGCAACGTACCAGGTTATACCTGATATCGCGGCACATTTGGTATCATTGTTGCATCAAGCTGGTGGGCGCATGCCCCTTGCACAAGTACTGAAAAAGCTCCCTGCTGGTATTACGACCAGTGAACAGCAGATACGCAAACTGGCACAGAAGCACGCGCAGATAGAGATTAAAGGCCCCTTGCTGGTACTGATAAATTAGCCGGCATTTGTAGTAACCATTGGCTGTATTAAAGGATTTTAGAAAACATCATGGCAAAAGAAGCAAAAAAACAAGACCCGCAACAGCAGCTAGAAGCACTGTTCAATAAACTGGTCAAACAGCACTCCGAGTTTACTCAGCCATTGGTCGAATTACCCGAGCATGAATTCGCCAAGGCTGGTCTCATTCAAGGCCTGGTTGAAGGCAACTTAACGCCACCAGTCATGTTGATTGCGCTGACAGAAGGCCATTGGGAATACGCCGCTGACACTGCAAAGTTTGATGATTTAGCCTATCAGCTGTTAAGTGATATCGAAGGTGACTGGCCAGTATATGCCGTTGTGGACGATGGCTTGAACCAACGTATTTTGGCCTTGTTCGGTGCCGATGGATCTGACGGTACCCACGGTGCAGATACCCTGCCTGGTCTGGAAGAATTACGTAGCTTTGATCGCATGGAGCGTGATCCAACCTTTCGCTGGTCGATGCGTGTTTATACACGCTTAATGCAGCGATTTGATGCCTTCCATGAAAATGTTTATCGCGTTACCAAAGACAAGGTAAACGACAAGAACGACATTATTGAAGAAGTAGCTAAGCTTCTGTTTTTAGAAACTTTCCGCCTGCATCACGATGAAGACCTTACCTTTAAAGATGATGAGGGAAATACCCTGCGTTTTCGTGATGTCTTTGATTGGCAATATGTGGAGAGCCACGGCGATAAAGCCGTTGCCCAAATCAAAGCCGCCTTTGAGGAATTTAAAAGCCACGAAAACTACGTTGTGATCTCAGATGATGGCTCACGTAACCCCATCTTTAGTAAAGAAACACACCTGCGACTGTCTGTTGCGAAAAACTATCAGGATTTGCTGGAAGCAATACAAAACCTGGGTCCGGTAAAAACCAACGACGGTAAAATCGCGAAAGAACACGGCACGTTGGCTGATGTGTCAGGAGATTTACTAGGCAGAGTGTTTGATGTATTCCTACGCGCTAACTTTGAATCCAAAGGTGGCCTTGGCGTTTATTTAACACCAAACCCAGTAAAACAGGCCATGCTAGAAATTGCTATGCACGACATCGACGATGACGATGAAATGCGATCGCGCTTAGCCAATGGCGATTTTCGTTTCTGCGACCCCACCTGTGGCTCCTTTGGTTTTGGCTCGGTGGCGTTAAGCCAGATTGATAAATGGATCGATTTTAAGCTGGTGCTGGCCGACGATAAAAAAGAATCATTGAAACAAAAATTACGCGACTGTGCATTTACCGGTGCCGATGCTGCACCACGCATGGTAATGCTGGCCCGCGTGAATATGGCATTGCAAGGTGCCCCCAAAGCGCAGATTTTTTATACCGACAACTCACTCACTACTAACGCTCTGAAGCCGAATAGCTTTGACCTGATTTGCACCAACCCGCCGTTCGGTACGCCTAAATTTGATAAAGGCAAAAATGGTCAAAACTCAAAAGCCAATTACGAAGCCAATATGGAGCAAGTGCTCGGTGGTTTTCGTCCGACCAAAAAAGTCGTTGATAGCTACAACGCCTGGTATGACCACGTGAAAATGAAGTGGCAGGATATCGGTGATTTAGAGCTGGATGAAAACGGCGAGCCTAAATGGGCGGGCTACCGTACCGATTTGCGCAGAACGGGCGGGACTGATAAAAAGCCGTTTTACAGCCTGCAGCCTACAACCGCAGGGCTCGCGCTGGGCAGCAAGCCCGATAGCAAGGGCAACTGGCAACCGGTAGGTGCCACTATTGACCCAGCAGTACTTTTTATCGACCGCTGCCTGCAACTGCTTAAACCCGGTGGCCGCCTGTTAATAGTGCTGCCTGATGGTATTTTATGTAACTCCGGCGACCGTTATGTCCGTGAGTACATTATGGGGAAAAAAGACGAAAAAACCGGCGAGTTTGTTGGCGGTAAAGCTATTGTAAAAGCAGTAATTTCATTGCCGAGCGACTGTTTTAAACTCTCCGGTACGGGGGCCAAAACCTCGATTTTGTATTTACAAAAACGCCATGCTAACCCCAACCAGCCAGAGCAATTTTTGCCCGAGCCACAAACCGACGTGTTTATGGCAGTGGCTGAAACATTGGGTTATGTGGTGAAAAACAATATCGAAGACTATAACGCCGGTGTCGCAAACGATCTGGATAAGATTGTATCGGCTTATAAGCGGGGTGAGTGATGGCAACTATTTTTAAAAGAACACCCGAACAATTGTCTGAAAGGCGGATTGATCCTTGGCACTATCAACCGCGATTTGAAAGACAAATTAATAAGATAAAAGACAACCTAGGTGCTTTGCCCCTAGAAGCGGTAATTGATTCAAAGCGCGGGGTGGCTAGTGGCGCAACACCTTTAGGAGCAAATTATTTAGAAAAAGGCCGTGTTAAGTTTTATCGCACTTCTGAAGTTGAAGAAATGTTCTTGCAAGCTGAAGAAGCTGTTTTTATTAACGATGAAGATGATGAAAAATTAAAGCGCAGCCGATTAGTGGATGGCGACGTTTTACTTACGATTACTGGTGCAAAATTTGGTAAATCGGCTGTTGTGTCAGCTAAACATCTACCGGCCAACATTAGTCAGCACTCAGTCAGATTCAAGCCCGATCCCAAAAAAGTTGACGCCTATTTCTTGGTGGCATATTTGAATAGCAAAACCGGACAAGTAGCGATCTGGAAGGAAGCATATGGCGCAACTCGCCCTGCAATTGACTTCCCAAGTGTCCGCTCGCTAGCGGTTCCTAAAGTTTTACCTCTAGCCCAAAAATACATCGGGGATAAAGTTCGCCAAGCCGAGCAGTTACGCGCTTGGGCGAAACGACTTGAAGGAATGGCTGATAGAAAAATTAAAGATTTATTTCACTTCAACCTTGTTGATTCATTAACATTGAAACCTAGAAGAATGAAACAACAGGTATTATCAGCAGTGTCTTTAGCTCCTGAGTTTGCACGTGCGGCCGATAGTCAAATGACCTTTAGGAATTCATCAAAACTATCTAATTTCATTAGTAAATGCAAATGTGGCGACCCTATTAAATCGGAAGACAGAGTACCCGGACCATATTTTTACTATGGCGCATCAGGTCCAATAGATACTCATACCGAATTCAATTTCAACGGTAAATATCTGATTATTGCGCAAGATGGCTCTATTGGCTGTGCAAATGTAGCTGATGGAAAGTTTTGGGCAAACAACCATGTTTGGGTTTTAAAGGTAAAAGATGAATATGATATTGAGTCTATTTGTAGGTTCCTGGATAAACACTTTCCGTGTTGGAAAGGTGTGACTACTGGCAGCGTTGTACCAAAAGTGACTTCAGAAAACCTGTTAAATATTCTGATTCCGATTGACATAGCGAAGAATAGAGAAATAGGAAGTAAGCTGAGACTAGCCGTTACTACGGCAGCATATGCAAAAAAGTTAACAGCATCTGCCAAAACTCTAGTTGAGTCATTAATCGAAGGCCAACTGACTGAGCAACAACTAATCCAGGCCCAACAAGCCCTGGAAGATGGCGACAGCAGCTTTGATCAAGCGATTTTAAGCAAACTGAGCGCTGAGGGTTATGCCATTGAAGGTGCCACACCGCTATTTAGCGATGTGGATGAGTTATACAGTTTGCTGGAAGAGGCGGCGCAAGCGGAGGCTGAAGAGTAAAGATGGAGACAAGGGGCACGGACAGCAGTACAACCAGGCAATATAACGACCCCGTAAATAGCGAAGCGGCACTTAACCTCTGCCTGCAGCTTTGGCAACAAGGTGGTTTGAACGCCAACAAAGCAGCATTGTTATTGGCGGCTGTGCCTGCCCTTAGGTCACTGCTACAACCAATAATACAGCCGAAAAAGAACGACGCTGAAACGGATATCGTTAGCGCCTTTAGCCTCACTGCACCATTGCTTGATGCCTTTAACGATTTAAGCCAGTCAGGTGAATGGCAATTAGCGTTGTTGGGCTTAAACCCAGATGTTCGCCAACATTGGATCAATTTAGCCGCCGCTCGCTGCCAGGAAGCAGGCACGATGAGTGACACAATGGTATTGGTTAAACTCATTCAGCAACTGGGCAATGCCAGTGAATGGGTCTTAGCCCAGCTGGAAAGCACTGCCACCACGCCGCAAATCATTGCCGGCCCTCTGGCACAAACCGAACGCGATTTGCTCGGTCATAGCCTAAACGACAATGCTGCCATTCCCGCGCTATGTCGTATTTTGCGCACCAGCTATACCTTGTTTACCGTGAGCGAACAAAATGAACCACCGGCACCTATACAAGCGGTGGATGTCACCGCAAAACAACTGACAAATAACTGGTGTAGTGGGCGGTTGTTAGCACTCCCTAATACCTTGCTTGATGAACATAACCTTAAACCCAATGCCGATTGGTTATTGGTGTCCCGCTCGGGTCATGACAACATGCCGCTTACCGAGCTATTCGCCCAACAGCCCTGGTTATTTTTACTCAGTCTAATTATCTTTGTGCAAGATGCCTGGGCTGCCGAGCAACGTGGCGGTTTGTTGCTCACCTTACCTGCCGGGCAAAATGCCTTTGCCCCCGGTCAAATAAATGTGGCGGTACAGGGCATTGAAGGTGATGAGGTGAGTCTGGGTAGTTTGGCCGAGTTTCTTGTGCTTCTGCTCGGTGAGCTCAATATACCCCTCTACCCGGCACTCGATGCGAACACGGAAAGCATCAACCGCCTAAACCGCGTCCTGAGCTCATTCATTGCCGAATTGTTGGCAAAAAAAATCTGGCAATTTACCGAGGCGGGTCGTGGAGAGGCCGGCCAATATCGAATTCATACAAGCTTCAGCGATGCCTGTTATAGCCTGCCGTTAGCACCACTATTTGGCTACAAAAGCCAAACGTTACAACGGACCATTAAGCAACTGGCGCAAAACTGCTATGCCAATAAAAAACGCGCCGCCAATAGAATAAACCTTCAAGGATCGTCGTTATGAGTTTTGAATTAAACGAACAGATGGTTGATAGCCTGGCAAAACAACATCGCTGGGCGGCGACGGGCGTATCAGATTATCCACCTCGCGACCCGTTAGTGGGCCAGAGCCGCTTTTTTAAACGCTTTCAAACCTTTTTGCATACGGTGGATCACGACGATGATCGCTTTGCCCATGTGTTTGCCGTCGAAGCCGAATGGGGTCGGGGTAAATCACGTTTAGGCCATGAATTGGTCGCACAAATTAACGACTGTTCAAGGGGCTGGTTTGTCCGCGACGAACAAGGCCAACTGCACGATAAGCAGCTGTTTAATCGCGACACGCAAGACAAATACCTGGCGCTCTACATTCGCTACTCGCAAGTGGCATCAGATTATCAAAACTCGGATAACTGGTTTGCTTTTGGTTTATATCAGGCGCTATTACCACTGGCCACCCAAACCTTTGATGGATCGATTCAAAGTGAAATTGCCAAACAAGCCTATGAACGCTTAATGCCATTTGGCTTTAAATCTGAACTGTTAGCAGATGCCTTACAGCTGAACGCCAACCACAGCGAAGAAGACCTCTATACTGACCAAACGCTGGTAGTCAGTTTGGTGCAAGCCGCCTATAAAGTATTAAAGAGCTTTGGCGTGCAGTATATGTTGGTGGTGCTGGATGAGCTGGAAACCGTTGCAGAAGCCGCCACCTTTGGCTTGGAAGATGAACAAAATAAACGCCTCGATGGCCAGGCCATTCGCCTGATTGGTAAAGCAATTAAAGAGGAAGACCCTCGCCGTAAACTTCCATGGTTGCGCTATGTAGCGCTGTGTTCACCACTGCTTGGCCAGCAATTGCGCGAAATTCAATCGGTCGCACGCCGCTTTGAGTTAGTGGAACTTGAGCATAATGCCTTTGCCGATGTATCAGACTATGTGGCAAGCCTCTTAAAAGACGGCAAGCTGGGTTTTAATTACCCTGCTGGTTTAGTGGAAGCTGCATACGCCATGAGTGGTGCCAACTTCGGTTGGTTTAACGTGGTCATGGCTAATGTGGATGCAGTGCTGAGCCAATACCAACAAGCAGGCCGCAGTATCAAGGATGTGGGCGATTTATTTGAAGCTGTGCTGGCAGGCTCTGGCCGCGTAGCCAGGCATGTGCTGGATAAAGGCGCGATAGAAGGCATTCAAACTCGCGACCAGGCACTATTGACCGAATGTCGTAGTTTGCTCTACGGCCAATTACCCGTGCGCTTAGCTGAAATGGCCTATGCCACAGAATTGCTGGCGCTGAAAAACGAAGATCTGGAACCCATAGCCGCTCATTACCGCAAACTGAGCATTGACCGCCTACAGTGCCGACAAGCCCTGGAGCAAGCCAAATTCCGCCGCGATAAAGATGAATGGTACTACCCTGCAGTAGATCAAGCGCTGAACTTAGATACTTTGCTGGATAACCTGCGTACTTTTTCAATTAAAGAACAAGCCGCAAGCGGCGATAAAGGCGCGGTATTACTACCTCTGTCAAAAGGTGAGTTTAAATACTTACTCAGCTTGCTGTATGACCACCCAGCGATTGAATTCGCTGCCGATGCCTTATGGCACAAGCTAGTGGGTGAAACTACCGAACTGGACGCCAGCGAAGCAACGCATATTGGCCCCAGTGTGGCGATGTTACTGCGCCTGGATTTGCGCTATCGCAGTGCCCAGCAAAACTCACTGATTTTTAAAGATCCCGCCATGGGCGACGCTCATGAACAGGCAATGAGTGAACTTAGCAAACAAAGTAGCCAGAAGCCGCTCATCAAGGCATTAGCCCGTGTAACGGGCTTTGTGAGATTACTTGATAACAACTGGACCTATGATGAAAACTTGCTGAGTAATAAAGCGGGCAGCGACGATGCACCTTTGGCCATTTTAACCGAGCCCCGTGGCCGCCAGGGTGGTTTACTTACCCTGGATGGATTTAAGCTTCACCCAGAAGGTAAAGCCTTGTTTGCCTGGGTCAGCAACCTAATTGAGCTGAACAATCTTCACACCTTTGCGGCAAACCACAGCCACCAAAATGGTCGCACGCCAGTATTAGCGTTAACTGCTTCTGCACATCTCATGGAGCAATACAGCCGACTGGATGAAAGAAATGAGTTGCGTGATGCGATACTGCTGCATTATGTCAACCCAAGCGAAGCAGACCAGTTAGAGCGTATTGGCTTAAGTTTGGCAGCATGTCAGTTGCACGGCGTGAATTTAACTGCCGACAGCTTTACCGCGAAATTCAAAAACAAGCTGCATGCCTTGACAACCTTTGCCACGGACGCCATTCACAAGTGGCGCCAGCGTTTGCAGCAGCGCGGTTTAATTGCCTGGCCGTTAAAGGTAGATGGTAAATTATCATCGAATGACCGAGACCTGTTGTTTAAAGGCTGGTATCAGCTGGCCATTGCTCACCCTGAGTTAAATGGCATTCTCGATTTACAGCAGCAACACGGCGTGCCAGTGAATGAGCTGAGCAGCTTGTTGGATAAACTTAAGGTGCCGGGCAGCTATATTGCCAAAGGCTACACGGCCGATGAACATGCCGGGCTATTTACTGAACTTAATAATGTGCAGCGAAGCCAGGCGCAGATCCCATTATTTTTAGCCCGTATTGCTCACCCTAATAAAAAGCATAAGTGGCAATTCGAAGGGTTTAAGCAACAGTTTTATTTCGCCTATGTGGCTGAAACGAGTGTTACCGCCAAAGGCGTGTTTAATGACTGGATGTGGTGGTGTGGAGAGCTGAACTTACTCACTTTAACCAATCCAACAGAAAAACAGGCAATTTGGGAGCACTACCCGCGCTCCCGCTTAGAAAATGCCATTAGAGAAGCGCAAAACTGGTTCCGCGGTAACGATATGGGCAGCTATGCAGCCAATGTGGGAGTCATGAGCCGCGTGTATGGTTATGCACGCATTAATGAAATGTTCGCGCCTCTGGGTAAAAATAAGCTGGGTTTCGTCACCGTGGAAGCTAAAGAGCAGCTGGAAAAAGCACAATCGCTATTTAACGTGCTCAAACAGCAAGAAGAACAACTGGCTGATATGGTCGAGGCCAACGACACGAAAGTATTGGCAGGGCTTATCCACAAACGCGCTGAAGTGCTGGAGCTGGTAGCAAAGGTTAAACCGCTTAATAGTTCCAGGCCTATGCTAAAAGATGCCCATATTCTCAGCTTAGAAGACAAAACGACCTCGCTTTATCAACGGATTGAACAGGCCTGTTTATTTGCCGAGTTTGTTGAGTGCAGCGCTGAGCGTATCAACAACCGACTCGTTGATTTAATCATAGATGTTGAAACAGAGTGTGCCCCGCTGACGAATTTTCCGAAACGTCTGTACACCAACACGCTGCGCACCATAGGTCATATTTTAGATGGAGCGTTAAAAGACGATACCAGCAGTGCCACTGGCCGAAAAGAGCAGCAAGCAGATAGCGATACCTTACTGCATTACCTGCGTAAACTCGATTTAGGTAGAGCGCATGACAAGCTTTCAGCCTTAGCGCAAGAAGTGGGTTTAAACCTGCACAATGATCAACAGTTGCCGATAGCGGAGATTCAGGGGCATATTTTGTCCAGCTACCGCAACTGCAAAGAACGATTTAGTAAGCTGGTTAATAACCTCACAGAGCAAAAACTACGTGCACAACAACTGCAAGAATGGCTTAGTAGCGCCACGGCTGAGTATCAGTTCGCCGATGACATTGCAGAGCTACCAAAACTGGTAATGAAATTACAGCTCATTGAAGATGCTATTGCCGATCTCCCCAGTGATGCAGAGAGCAAGCGTCAAAGTATGCAAAACAGTTTGCGCAATGGGCAGTTTTCATCGTTACGGGATTTACCAGAAGAGCTTTTAAAACCGGCACGCGGTCAACTTACACCGATTCAAGGCCAGCTACTTAAAATTGAAGAGCGTCTAAACCAAGTAAGACGCAACTCCATCGCACAGGTAAACAGCTGGCTGCCGTTATTAAAACCGCTATTGGCTTCTCAAAAGCAAGCGGAACCAGCAGCGTTGACTCTGGAGGATGTGAGCAATTTGGGTGTCAGAGAACTTCAACAGGTGTGTGAAAGCACCCAGGCCAAATGGCAGAGTCAAGGTGAGCAAATATTAAATGATACAGGCTTAACACTGGCGGATTGGCAACCGATTTATAAGGCTTTGAGCCAAAATCAGGAACCCGTGTTAACACCTGAGCAACAGAAAGGACTTGTAGACAAAGGCATTGTAAAAATGCGCCTTACCTTTGCCACTGGTTTGTAGAGGTGACGCGATGAGTCGTTATTTATCTGCGGCACTGGCCAGTAATCGTAAAGGCCGTTTTTTGCAAACTGTTGCGGGGGCTACCCCCTTAATGAAGGATTGGATTAGCTCGCCGCCAGCCAGCGGTTTGTTAATAGTGCAAGCAGAAGAGTTGACTGACGCTAATACTATGCAGCACCTGTATCACTGGGCTATGCAGGCAGGTTGTGCCGCTTTGGTAATAAACCTGAAAGCAGAACAATTTACCTTATTAGCGCAATTGCCCTATCCACTGGATTGGCAGTTAGTACCAGCGAGCTTGAGGGGGCAGGAACCGGGGCTAACCGCTTTGCTAGCCAGTGAAACAGACCAGGCTATTGCTGGCTTTACTGGCAGCGCAGATCGCTACCAGCACCAGGCCGGTGATGTAGTGCATACCCGCTACATACGAAAACACAGCAACAGTGGGCTATTAGCCTTTACCACGTTACCTTTGTGGTCGCTGACTTTACTCGATCATAGTGAGCTCCTGGTGAGCTGGTTGAATTGGTTTGTGGACCATGCAGGCATTGCTGAACGAATAATCGAACCTAAAGCGCCATCAACTGACTACACGCCAGATAAGCACGATCTGGTTGTATTGCTATTACTCTACGCTGGCGGTGGCATGAACTTACAAGCGTTGTCTGAGCATAATGCGGTTAAGCTGATGTTTGATGTTAATAGCCTTGATATTGTCAAGCGGGGTGAGATGTTGCGGCAGCACGATTTTATCGACGACGCGGGCATAACAGCTACCGGTAAAACATGCCTACAAGCCTCGCAATATTGGGCTTATGCCCCATTACTTGGCGAGCAGCTACACACAGGAACGCTATAAGCATGAATGAGAACAAAACGATGAATTTAGCGCAATCGCTCGCCATCGATAGCCAGCTTCGCTTACCGGGAAGTGCAGGACGCTTGCTTAAACAGGTCCGTGATATTGAGCAAGTGGCGCCGCTATTCCGTGATGCTGGCTTAGTGAAAGCGGTCCCCAAGCCCACAATTGTTAATTTACGCGTAGCCGGTATTGCGACTAAATCGTGCTTAGACAAGGTATTGGGTGGTTTTATTTATGCCAGTGCAGCAGTGCGCACAGATTTGTTAATAGATGACAATAAAGTCAGCACGGTGGGTAGCGACTCGGTATCAGAACTGGATGATATTGATTTTGAAGCTCAGCGTAAACGGCTTGATTTAATTGAAATTCGTCAGGCTTATCAGTTAGTTGAGAAAAAACTTTTAGGTTATGAGCCTGGCGATTTAATTTTGCTGGATACGCCGTTGTTTTTAGCACGGGATATGGCTCCGCTGGAGAGAAATGTCCGTCATAAACAAGAGTACGAAAAAACCAGACAAGTGATAGAAACTTTTTGGCAAAACCATCGCTCCAGAATTTTTCCCTGGAATCAAAATGGTGTAGTACTTGCGAGCATTTTGGCTGAGCGCTTTAGTGCCATTGTAAGTATCGCCAAACAAGATTTACGTACCGAACAAGGACGCAAACAAATTTTAGCATCTGATGGGTTTTCTAAAGAGTTGATGCAAAATCTGGAAGGACTGGATGAAAGTTTGGTTGGCGTGGGAGATTTGCGATTTATCAATGGCATTTTAGGCAACTATTCGCGCACCATCGCATTTCGTTTGTCTGAACAAGAAAAGCGCATTGAACCCAATATTGAAGCTAAGCAAGGTCTAATTGGTTTTCACTTCCGTAGTGCCCGAGGTGGACAGATAAAAATGGTGCAATTAGCGGGTGACGAACCAGAATGGAAAAGTGCTGATCTCGATTTAGTTGCCTCTCGCCTGATGGTGCTGGATATGCAAAACAAAGGTAATGCAATGCCGTTGCCACAATTACTTGGTTATCAACAGCTTGGTATTTTACCTAAATTTGCTACGTTTTATCGCCAGGGTTTACACCAGGCACTAAAGAATAATGATATTGAGGCAGGGTGGTTGGCAGGCCTCGATGAGGGATTGAATAATGGCTTATAAAGTTTTAGGTAAATTAGTCGGTAACACTGGTGATGCCAGTCAGTTAACTATGGTTGTACAAGACTCGTTTTCAGTACGCCGTGGTGAGTTTGTACGCATTATGCACCAGGAACGCAAAGATGAGGGGCAAGTCGCCGTACTGGGGCGAGTGACCAAGATAAGCCGTACTAATATGCTCTATAACGCCGGCTTTGGCGATGGTGTAACCGAGCTTGAGCTTTTGCCCGGTGCGAATGTAACTGGTGAGAATATGTTTGCTCAGGTCGAGCTGGTTGGTTACCGCGATCCTGTTACTCGTCAAATCAAAATTCCACGTCGCCCGCTTAACCCGGGTACCGCTGTTGAAACCGTCGATTTTCAGTTTTTGAGTGATTTTTACGAATTTAATGAACACTCCAGTTTGCACTTAGGTAACTTAGTAGGCTACGACAAAGGTGAGAATACAGTTCCTGTTTTTATTGACGTGAACAAGTTGGTCACTGAGCATTTGGCTGTTCTGGCAATGACGGGTTCAGGTAAGTCTTATACAGTTGGCCGCATTATTGAGCGTTTAGTTGCGGTTAATAACGGTACGGTAGTAGTATTTGACCCACATGGTGAATACGGTAAAGCCCTCGCTGGCGGTAATCTGCAATTCTCAAGCTTCTTAGAAGCCACTGACGATAAGCGTGATCAAGAAGCACTGCCACTGATAAAACAGACCTTTGAAAAGCTGCAAGCCGCCGGTGCAGGTATTCAGGTTTACTCGCCGCAGCATGAATCTTTTAAACATAAATACGCCAGTAAGAATACGCCATTAGCGCTTCAGTTTGACCATTTTGAAATGGACGATATTGCTGAAATATTACCTGGCTTAACGGAACCGCAGCAACGAGTACTCGATGTTGCAATTCGTTATTGGCGCTATGCAGATAAGACTGAGCCACGAGATATTAACCGCCTACGCTTCTTATTAGGTGATGGTATTGAAGAGTTAAAAGAGTGGGACGACCTTTCTGAAGCTGAGGCGAAGGCGTTATCAGGCCGTAGTGCCGCCGTCGCCTCGATGAAGCTTTCACGTGTGCTTAATGAAGCTAAAAGTTTTTACAGCGCAACAATGGCTGAGCCAACTGATATTTACAAAATGGTGGGTCGCCCGAGCAATCAACAGGGGCGTTTAGTCGTTGTTGACTTACAAGGTTTGAGTGATACCGCTAAGCAAGTCATTTGTGCACTGTTATCTAGTGAAATATTAAAAGCAGCCTCGAGCAAAACGGACCCGCTGCGCCCATGCTTTATCATTTACGAAGAGGGTCATAATTTTGCCCCGGCCGGCGGCAACGCAGTCAGTCACCGCATTATTAAAAAGATCGCTGGTGAAGGTCGTAAATTTGGTGTTGGATTTGGCATTGTGAGCCAGCGTCCATCGAAATTAGATTCAGATGTGACCTCTCAGTGCAATACGCTAATTACGATGCGCTTAAAGAACCCTGACGATCAACGATTTATAGCTAAAGCATCAGATATGGTGAGCAAAGCTGATCTGGAGGAACTCCCGAGTTTATCAACCGGTGAAGCTTTGGTGTGTGGTCGTTCAATCCCTGCACCACTGCTTGTTAAAGTTGGTAGTAAGGCATTAATTCACGGTGGTGAATCACCAGAGGTACTGCGTGTTTGGGGCTCTTTCAGTGGCTAAGGTGCCTATGCCTGAAGTTGCCTGGGTAAATGAGACATTTCCACTTTTAGCAAGCGGTAAGCTATTGGACCAGGATGTATTGGTCCACAGCCTGGGCTGTAGCGTTTGGAATACATTCGGGCATGAACAGTCATTTATGGCGGTAGTGGAATGCCCGGCTCCAGGGACATTTGGTGCTGATATTCGCTCTGACTCGGGCTGGTTTCATAAATCTTCTGCATCGCCTGTGTGTTTAATCGAATTTGAACGCTTTGATGGTTCAGCGAAGGGGCAGCAAAAGCTGGAAGAAAAATTAAAAAACTTACTGGAAGCAGCACAGCGCTGGAATCATTGCCCCAAAACCCTGGTCCTCAGTGCCTGGAGCCAGGGCTTAGTAGGTGTACCTGATACTCAAAAACTGAAAGACATATGCCGTATGGGTTTTACTTCGTCCACGGGTACCCAGGTAATCGCCGCTCCTGATGTTGAGGTGGTATTTAGTCGCTTTTTATTTATCAAAAACCTGAACATGATTGTTTTGGACAGAATTCACTATGAGGTGTTGATGTGAATATAAAATCAGCACATTTTTTGCCAGGGACGAATAAACGCCTTGGTGACAAATACCTGTTACTTGAATGCCTTGGTGATGGCAGCCATGGCTGGGTATGGCGGGCGGAACGCCTGAAAGATGGAAAAATTGTCGCAGTAAAAATCCCTAAGGATATTACTCGGGAAGACCGTCAGCTTGCCGAAGGTAAAGAGCTTTTAAACGTCGAGCCGCACGAAAATATTGTGCAAATTTTTGATATGGGCCGTATAGATAATGAATGGTTCTATATTGAAATGGAGTATTTTCCCAGCCAAACCCTGGCGCAAAAGCTCGATGACAGGCAGCGTAATTTTGGCCAGACCTATGAACGGTTGTTCAGAATATATCGTCAAGTGCTCTGTGCTGTGCATTATTTGGCCGAATTACCAGTACCAATATCTCATGGAGATATTAAGCCACATAACATTTTGGTTGGAGAGCGAGACCTGGTGAAGTTGACGGACTTTGGCAGCTCAGCTTTACCAGAAGAAATTTACGTTCGTACCCGTGAAAATGGCGGGACTGTGCTGTATTCGGCCCCAGAGTTCTCCAACGTCGATAGCCGTAGAGGCAGCCTGGAAGAGCTACTATTGGGCGACATCTATAGCTTAGGTGTTTTGCTATACCAGCTGCTGACAGGAAAGCTGCCCCATGATACGCCAGCACAAGTTCAGCGCCACGCACCTTTCAAGCTTCCGACAGAGATTAATAGCTCTATTCATACGGACCTGGAACAAGTGGTTCTTACTTGTTTACAAAAACGAGCGGAGGATCGCTTTTCCACTATTTCCGACTTAATTCATGCATTTGATTCTGCTGCCACTAAGCAATTAAAAGTTGGTGCTATTGCTCCCGTTTTTCAAACTAAACCTGCTCAGGACTGGTCAAGTGCGGTACTTGAAGCAATGTCCGATCAATCTTACCAAAAAGCTGCTCAATTAGCGTCGCAGGAGTATAGCCGCAGTAAAGATCTACAAGCTTTACATCAGCAACTTATTGCCTTGTATCGCGCCAATCGCTTATTCGACTTTGAAAAAGTTGTAGAAGATAATAAAGCGATCTTACTTGAGGGTAAATTGACTCAACCAGCAGCTTTGTTCGAGTTGATAGTTAAGGCAAACCTACAGTTACGCAATATCAGTCAAGCAAATTTCTGGCTGTTGCAACGAAAGCAAGCTGAAGCAGAAAACGCGGCCACCATGTATTTAGAATCATCTATCCTTGGCCTTGAAGCGAAATATTCTGAAGCAAGAGTACTATTGGAGAAAGTAAACCAAACAACTCCAATGAAGTTCCATGTGTTAAGCCAACTCATTTTAGTTTGCGAGCAAATGCGTGATTACTCTGGTGCAGCGGCTTATTTGAAAGCGGCATTGCGAGTAGCACCATTGGATAACAGCATGAAAGAGAAAAAAGAATTGTATGCAAAGCTTGGAGTTATTTGATTGAAAGGATGACCATTGCGCGAACAAGGCATAGTGGATATTTAACACTTCCGTTCACATACCGGACAAAAAAATAAAGTTTTACATAACGATTTCCTTCTTGATTGAGTTAAGACAAAAGCCTCTCCCCATTAGGGCGGAGGCTTCTCAGTTATAAGCCTTTAATTAAAAAAGTTAATATTCATATACTTAGCTAGAATTATCGAAAAGAACTATTAATCTTTGCATAGTCAAATGGAGTGATAGCCGCCATTCTATTCGCATCCAGATAATCAGCCCACCACTGCAGCATCAACATTCGCTCCCCAAGATGTTCCGCCTTATGGATATAAGCCGCCCGTACTGAGCTACGTTCCTGATGACTCATCTGCCGCTCTACTGCATCCCTCGACCACAATCCCGATTCAATCAAAGAACTACACGCCATCGTCCTGAAACCATGTCCACACACTTCCGTTTTCGTGTCATAGCCCATCACTCGCAAGGCCTTGTTAAGCGTATTCTCACTCATTGGCTTACGCGGATCGTGATCACCAACGAAGATCAGCTCACGGTTTCCACTCATGCTTTTGATTTTTTCCAGAATGGTGAGAGCTTGTCGAGATAAGGGTACAAGATGTGGAGTCCGCATCTTCGAACCACGCTGAGAATGCTTAACTCCCTCCAGTGGCTCACGTTCTCCCGGAATCGTCCACATGGCAGTATCAAAATCAACTTCTGACCAGCGAGCAAAACGCAACTCGCTTGAACGGATGAAAACTAACAATGTGAGTTCAACCGCCAGTCGGGTTAACGGCCTGCCAGAATAGTGATAGATGCGTTGAAGCAATTCAGGAATGCGGTTAAGTTCCAGAGCAGCACGATGCTGTCTTTTCGCCGTAGCTACCGCACCAGCAATCTCTTGAGCGGGGTTGTAGTCGATTAATCCACTCTGTACAGCAAAGCGTATAATCGCGGTAGTATGCTGCTGCAAACGAGCAGCGACTTCGAGACGCCCAGACGACTCCACCGCTTTGATGGGGACAAGCAGATCCCGAGTCTTCAGATCAGCAATGTTCCGCTTACCGATAGCAGCAAAGAGATTATCTTCGAGGCTTTTCAATACACGAGCGCTATGCGATGCAGACCACTTCTGATTGCTGGCGTGCCACTCTCTGGCTACCACTTCAAATGTTATCACCTCTTGCTCATGCTCTACCTTAACAGCTTTCTTGTTCTCACTAGGATCGACGCCGTTAGCTAACAACTTACGGGCTTCATCCCGGCGACCTCTGGCATCGACCAGCGAGACTTCAGGGTATTTCCCCAGCGCCAGCATCTTCTCCTTACCGCCAAAACGATAACGAAGTCGCCAGTATTTGGAGCCATTAGGGTGAACCAACAAAACCATGCCTTCACCGTCAGTAAGTTTATAGGCTTTTGCTTCCGGCTTAGCCGAACGGACCTTCACATCACTCAGAGCCATGATGAGTATCCTTTCAAGGGCCCTGTGTGGGTACAAACATAATCGAACCGGGAAATACCCGCAGTTGTACCCGCATCAGTAAGTTGATGTAGATTGAATCAGGTTGACTTAGGTTGAGTGAAAAAGCGAGGAAAGCCTTGCGGATACTGGATTTCAGGCATAAAAAAAGACCTCAGTTGAGGTCTATTTACATACTTTTGGTGCCGAAGGCCGGACTCGAACCTAAGTCTCCATAACCTGCTGTAATCACGTTCCCTTTAGCCTTTAAAAGAACAATCGTAGGACCTTTTTGTTCTAGGGGCTACATCTTAAGTTTGATCCGGTGGACGGAATCAAACCGAGTGTTCGTGAGGGCACAAAACATCAACGTGCCATACCTGCCTTTTGATGTTTATGGAGGTCTGCCGGGTCGGGAGGAAAGAACGTTTGTCAGCTAAGTGGGCGTTAAGAAAACGCCACTGCGTTCGGATTTTGAAACAAGCTAAACCCGGCGGGCCTTGTTCATAAAAACCATTTAACTCAATGTTATTGATATGAATTAATCCATTCAGCGTCAAATTGAAACGCCACTGCAACGCCTACGTAACGCACCCGCATTTTGCTGTTTTATTCACTCTTATAGAAACAAAGGGCTGATGAAACATAAGACTATCAGCATTTAATGAATGCTGTTCATCCATACAGCATAAAAATTCATAAACTTACATTTGAACTACTTTCTGAGTTTGTCCCACCGCACTGCCGAAACAATGCCCCAGTTGCCACTGGCATTGGGCCTACGCCATTTTGCCGTCTCCATACTACGGAGATACTCAAGCGCTTCGGAAAAGGTGCCAAAACGCTTCTGAGCCGCTTTATCACCTACACCAAACGAACCATCACGGGTGCTCGCCAAACCGGGGTGAAAACAGGAACCATCGGCCGCGTATGGAACCAACAGTTCCGGGTCGTTATCTTCAGATGAGCCAGACGCTAATAACTGCCACGGCTCAACGCTCAAAGCGTTAGCCAGCACCTCAATCGCGTCCAGAGACGCATTAGAGCCACCACGTTCAATTCTGCTCATATAGCTACGTGCAAACCCACACCGATCAGCAAAGGCTTCCTGGCTCAATCCGGTGGCTATGCGGAGTTCTTTTACCCGCTCGCCAAACTGTATTCTCAAGGTCTTTTTCATGCACTGAATGTGCAGTTTTGACCACTGTAAGGCCACGCTCTACATGAGACATTTTGAATCAATCCTAACTTCAGCGGGCTGAGTCACTCGCATTAGCCGCCTGCCTCATGACAACCCTTAATGATTCATAATGAACATCAATAGTGACATTTTAAATCCACAAAGTATTATGATCGTCATCGGTTGGTCGTCCCCAACATTCGCTAGTAGGCGTGATGTGTTTTTGAAAATGAGGGAATCATGGCGGGATCAGGTTTTTTATTACCAATGGTGGCGGGTGTCGCGCTTAGTTGCGTCAGCTATGGATTTGTTGCTCGCATTGTTTCAAAACATCAGATCAGCACGCTACGCGCAGTTTCATGGGGAATTCTTGGAACCCTCTCATTGGTGCTAGGCGCATGTGCATTTTCCGCTGTAAGCGCAGAACACCCGGCAGCGAAACACAAGACCTTGTGCTTAGGTAGCGCCCCGGAATGCTATGCAAAAGCGCACCACAACCCCGTCAAAGAGTGCAAGCAGGTAATGGACAAGAAAGCAGCGTTTCGCCATGTGTGGCAGGAAAGTGAAGCGCGGCCAGTTTTCGACACTTACCTTTGGCACAACGAGCAAAAGAAAACGATTCAAGCATTTGGACAACAGGCTAAGGCCATTAACAGCATGAATATGCTGATACCATTGCAATACTTTTGTGTTTTTAACGCCAACACTGGGGAAGTCATCGCGGCTTCATTTGAATGAAAGCATTCAGGGAATTCTTCCCTGAATGCTTAAAGATTAACTATTTTTTAATCTGAGTCGCTGCTGCTTTTTTTGCTAAATCTAAAATAAGTTCTAAATCTGCCCGAAATTCATCAGGGCTTGGTAACGCTGTCTGTTTGTATGCAGGTTGATCATGAGCATCAGTAATACGATGGCATTTTGACCAGAGTTCAGAAATCGCAATACAACATTCTCGCTCAAGCCCACTTAATTTATGTAAATTGCCAACGCCTATAATTTCACTGAATCTAACCACAATCCCAGCGAATATCACATCTTCAACCATTTTCTCAACCGTTGATCTCATACGGCTATATAATCTTCGCATCGAGTTGTCTTGCTCAGCACTGGGATATACAGGCCAAGGATCTAATTGCCGAGATTCTTGTTTTAACTTTTCAACTCTGGTTTTATAGCTGACCTTGTCCCAAGGTAAACCATCATAAACGCAGCCTGAAAAATCCCCAGTCCATTGCAGGTGATGTATTAAGCTATCGACATTATTTTTCTCGGTAGCAAATATTAACTCGCTCAAAAAAGCGATATCATGCGTGAGGATTATTACCTGCCGATTTTTTGCTTCTTCAACCAATCTTGTTGCTACCCGTCTTCTTCTATGATGATCAAGAGAAGATACTGGATCATCAAAAATGATCCCACATGAATGGTTGGCAAGTTTTAATTCAGCTAAAAAAGATGCTAACGATACAGCCCTCTGTTCCCCTTCACTCAAAATTAAATCCACCTTATTTGATACAGGTATATCCAAAAGCAAACTATAAAAAACCTTCCCCTTAGAAACTCTTGGTTTGAGAACTGTTTTTATATGAGAAACACCCAATTTAGAAAATTCTTCATCCAAATCTTTTTTTAAAGCATTACTTATTATTGAATTTGCAAACAACTTAGATTTATCTGATACTTTTTTTGATAATGCTGAAAAGCTAATTGAGTTAAGAGTGTTATATAATTTCAACCTACCAACTAAAGAAATTAAGCCTTCTAATTTTTCCGCAAGCATAATTCGTGCTTTGAGTTCTTTACTTTCCTTTATTAGAGCGTCAATCTTTCTTTTTTTGGATGCTTGCTTATATAACCTTGCTTCACGTAACTTGCTAGCAGCCAGAAGTCTTAGCTCTGAAATTGGATTATAATCAAATTCGATATTCGCGAAGTTCTTACTATCAATCATTGAAAGCATCGCAGTCTTTGTATTGATAATATCTTCTTGATACTTATTAACTCTTTCAATTAATTCGCTATGCTCATTGCCAATCTCAATATGTATTGCAGCATTAAAACTAAAATCAAGGGTAGCAGTATATATTTTTTCTCTAGCTGTTTTTAGAGAAGATTTTCTTTCATCTAATAATTTAGATATATCATCATTAATAAACTCATTGAAGCGTAACATTCTGTCAGTTGCTTCGGATATAGGTTGCTGGCATAAAACGCATTTTGCATCACGACCAACGGAGGGAAAATCATGGCCTGGGTAAGCACAACTGAGCGAGTATTTTTTAGCAGACAGAAACAAATCTCTCCAGATACCTTCACCAGTGTTAGGCAATAAATCATCTCCGGCCGCAAGTTTTTGCGCTGACTCATTTAATGCCTTTTCTGCATTAGTAACGCCTTCGATCAACGACTTAAGCTTTATCATGGCCGCGTTATTTATAAACTTACTTTGATTATTGATCCTAACGCAAAGCTCTTTTATGTGCGATACACTTCTTAGTAATTCTTTATACTTTTCCTCAGGATTTTTTTCTGCCAGAACTCTATCTAGCTCTTTATCTCTACTTAGCTCGGAATCACTTAAAGTGGCTAAATCTCTTAATTTTACGACATCTGTTTTATGGTCCAATACTTTACATATATCAGATACACTAGTGCCATCTGTAAAAATTTGAGTTATCTCTTTATTCACATCTATAGCCTTAGCTTCGGCTAAAACTTTCTCTGCTAATTTAGGAATTATTATATTTGCAAATCCTTCAAGAATATCGAGACCGCGAGGTAAATAAGCAGCCTCGCCTTCTTTCAGATATGATGATGCACAAAGAGTATCAAAAACACTAATTGAGGACAACAATTCTGGGGATGGTGAATTATAAGACCATTGTAAATCGTGTTCTTTCCCATTCAGAGAAATTTTAAATTTCCCGTTAGGTATATTGGATGAATAGCCAGGCAGGTTTATATTAGGGAGTATCGCACCACCTTTATCTCGTGCTCTACATGCATGCTTGAGAACTCGCCCGTATCCTGATTTTCCCGCACCATTCATACCATAAATGATGGTAATCCCATTATCACAGAATGCAATTTTTTGGTCAGGCGCAATCCTGTTCACGTGAACAAGACTACTTAGTTCTTTAATCTTAATGACTTGATCATTAACCGCTGAAACCGGAATATGATCCTTATTTAAGGGGAGAGATTCTAATTTATCGGAGGGCAATATTTTATTTTCAATCTTTATCAATTCCAATAATTCTTCATAATCACTATCCTCCAATGAGGGAGAAGCCAATTGTCTCCTTAAGCAGTCTCTTGCCCAGAGGGGTAGCTCGGAACTAGACCATTTCAATATTTCCTGTAAGACATCCATGATAGCCTCTAACAGTTATTTTTATAGATAAGAATTGCCTCCTATCTTTCATATAATAGCGTTGATAGAAGATTTCATAAGCAATTCATAAGGTTAGACTGTATCGCATCCACCGAAGACATTGGAACAAAGAAGAACACGCTCTTCAATTTAACTTAACTCTCTCATAAACATCGACATATGCGACACCGTTATGTTTTAAGTGAAGAATTCATTTAACGCAACCGAAAGCATTTTAAACTGAGTCTCTTCTTTCACATTTTCTTCTAACCTACTGATTATTCCATGAACCTGAGACAATCGCCAAGTTCCACCATGAGGCGTAGTTATGCCCAAATGATTAAGTGCATTGGCAATCTTTCTCTGAAATAAGCCCTGCGGTCTGAAAGTTAGAACCGCTATACAACGAGTTGTCGCCCAAGAGCTTCGAGAAGCAATAAACGTTTAAAGCAACGCGGCTATAGTTGCTCTGGAAACGCCGTATTCACGCGCTAACGCACTGACACTGATTCCGCTACTCTTTTTCTCTATAATCGCTCTACGGGCTTCTGGTGCGATTTTAGAAGGTCTACCCAATTTCTTGCCTTCGGCTTTTGCTCGCGACAAACCCGCCTGAGTGCGTTCAATCAGTAGATCACGCTCCATCTCCGCAACCGCTGCCAACATCGACAATAGAAGCTTACCGGCAGCAGAAGTGAGGTCAGTTGTTCCAAGCTGGTGGACGATCACCTTGATGCCGCGATCAGATAACAATCGGACTGTCTGGAGCACGTCGATAGCATCACGCCCCAAACGGTCGAGTTTTGCCACTACCAGCGTTTCACCGGTTCGAATTTTGCCAAGCATTTCAGCAAACGCCTTACGCTGAATTGCCTGAGCTTTCCCGCTAACAATATCGGCAAACCAAAAGTCAAACGTCCAACCAGCTTGCTCAAGCTCCAACCTCTGGTTCTCCGTATCTTGCTGAGCGGTAGAGACACGCCCGTAGCCAAAAATCGCCATTCTCAACACCTCTCAATACCTGTCAGAAAACGGTGTCAACAATAGGACGCCTGCCAACAATTGCCAAGGCTAATTTTTCAACATCCCGGAAGATACCTGCGAAGGGGTGCCGGAAAACGGTCGATTTCCGGCAAAAGTCAATTTGGTGGATATTAAACCTTCTTCCTATCAACTATTCGGTATTTCAGAACCAAGGCTTCATCTCCATCCTCATTCCAGACTGTAGTATCCAAGCCCCAGTAAAAACGATGAGTCACAGTGTCATCATCATCATTCCATGTTCCAGTCTTATTTTTCCCTGAGCGTGTAAACAAAATAACATACTCTCCTTTTTTAACGCTTTTGTCCGGGAAAAAGTAGACATGCCGATGTTTATTAGATACTTGTCCATTTTCATAAGTGCAATCCATTACCATAAAGTCTTTCAAATTACACTCATCAGTCACTTTCATAACTAGCCGTTCACTTTGATCATCGCCAGCATCACTAACACGAATAATCTTTAGCGACATAACTTCTTCCTCCTGAGGTATTATTTTAATGAACTCTATTGGTTTCATAAGGTTAATGTAACCTACTTCACCTAGATTACTTTTTACTCCCAGTCTTCAATGACAGCAACTTGAATTAAAGCCTCAAAATGTTACTATCAGTATACATTCTGGGGTTTTGGTATACAGACGCTTACCCAAAATGGCGTATCAACAAGGCTCTGCCGCTAGCGGAGCCGGGGTTTAAAGCGGGCGCACCGTTACCCACTGGTCTGGTTCCGAAAGGCGGCGTATGCCAGGGTGCGTGAGGTTGTGTAAGGTGCTGAGTCTTGGACTTGCACAGCCAATAAGAATAGCGAGTTATCATGTTTTTCAAAGGGCTTACGTCGTGAGCCTTTTTTAAAGCAGAGTAGCTCACATCGCCGATCCAAGCAGGGACCCAGAAAAGAGGTTACAACTCTGGAAGCCTGATTAGCCAAGGGCCTCACTGCAAATCATCGCATTGGTCCTTAGGGCTAGTTTTGCTCCCCAGAAAAGAGGTTTATAAAACATATAAAACAAAACAAGAAGTTAAAAAGAAAGACAACACAAGAACCATGTTCTTGTGGTTTTTAAGTTTCAGCTTAGCTCCCACAAATCCCCAACCAATACGACAAAAGCTACCGCAAAAATTGGTCGCGTCGAAAAGTGGATGTCCTAGGTTTGCCAGCCCTCCTATCAGGCATTGCGTTCAAAAACTTCGGATGTGGCAGGCTTATCCTTATAGAGGCAAACAGTCTCCAAAGTTAAGCAACGCGGTCAAGCTAAAGCTCACCCAGATTTCTCATTGATTGCTCGATCTCCGCTACCCATTTTTCAGGACAAGGGTAAACTCGGCTTTCGGTGCTGATCCGGTTCGGTGATACGCGACGGGTCAGCCCATGCAATGATTTAACATGAGCGATCCAGCATGTTTTAACTGCTTTCCCCGTTCGGGATTTAACATCATCAGCAATTTGTCGGTAGGTCGCCATTAACATCCATACTCATCTGGTTGATATTGTTCAGCACGATGCCACATATTCAGCAGGTGGCAGTATGCAAAAGTTTAATGCCAGCTCAAGCGGTCAAGCAGAGAGAGCGCCGCAACTTTTGAACAGTGAAACTTACACCCCATTATAAAAACTCGCCAGAGAGCCTTACAGCGCGTTTGAACCGCATATCGCAGCTTCTGCTTACGGATGACTGTCTGATTAGCAATAGCTTCATGGCCCAGTCCGGTTTACTTTATTGCTATCAACTAGGAGCCGCCCAAGGGCAACACGGAGATAACGCTTGAGAACCGTCGAAATACTGCAATACACCTTACGCAAAGGCAGCGGTGCCGCTTTTCACGCCATAATGCAGGAAATCAGTGTTCCCCTACACCAAAGCAACGGGATCGATGTTGTTTCGTTTGGCAACTCGCTTCATGACCTGGATTGCTACTACTTGATTCGCGCCTTTGACAGCGCTGAAAGCATGACTGCGGTTCTCAATGCTTTTTACGCAAGCGCAGACTGGCGCAGCGGCCCACGCGAAGACATCGTTGGCAGCATAGAGAACTGCATTAAAACAGTGATTAGCCTACCATCAGAAAGCGTGAAAGGGCTGCGTGTGCAATCGTAGGTAATCAAGTGTATTAGCTTAGATTTGACCTAAAACAGCTAAGGCAGATAGCCAAACCTAATCTGACAGGCAGCTTTGTGCCAAGAACGGTCCTTCATGTATCAAGTTGTGTTGCTAGGATTAACGACAAAAAATGATGCAAATTAGTTCAATGATGGTAAGTTAAAACATTCTTATTTTAATAGAAAAGTTAAATAAACATGCAAACAAACCCAGAGAAGTGTATTTTTTGTGATATTCCCTTTGATAAAGGTAGCCTAGAGCATGTATTCCCTAGTGCGTTAGGTGGAAGAATTACCACAACACATGCGACATGCAAAAGTTGCAACAATTTATTTTCAGAAGCGAGTTCAGATGCGGTTGAGATCGCTCTGGCTGATAACTTTATTTATATCAGGAATGCTTTGAATGTTTGGTCTGGAAGAGGAAACCCACCACCAACAATAAAGGAAGCAGGTCAGTTTGATGATGGCATCAAGTATGATCTCGCACCAAACTTGACACCTATTGTGTCTAAGTCAAGAATACCCTCAAAAGATGAAACTGATAGCAATACAGTCTTTGATTTCGTTGCTCAAGATGTAGGTGATGCTAATAGGATTGTAGGAATTCTTAAGAAGCGCGGCCTTAATATAGGGGATATTAATGCAAAATATGTTACAACTAAGGCTCCTGTTATAAGAGCTAGCATTAAGTTTGAAGGAAATAAGATTTTTCGTGCTATAGCGAAAATTGCTGTAGTCTCCTATGTTGTTTTGTATGGCAATTCGCGAGCAAGAACCGATATCTATCAGAGCCTTAGGGGATCCATACGAAGTGGAGAACCTGACATTACAAAATATTGCGGATGGGACTATACAAATGATTTTCCTGTCATTACAAATTTACACCCACACGAAAAAACCCCAGACGCCATTCAATGTGGTTTTGAACACACTGTATTTATAACTAATGTAAATCACCAATTGGTTGCTTATATAAAGCTTTTTGGTGCATTTAATTTCTCTATTATTTTAGGTAATCATTCGAGTATATCACCTAAATGCTTGTGCTTAAATCCTACAGCAGGAAAATCCTCAAGGTTTAACGTTTTATTTAACCCGCCATTAAGTTACATACCTAAAAATATTGACTCATTCAAAATTGAACATGAATCCGTTAGGAAACATGTTCAGTTAGCAATGAGTTCTATAGTAGAGCACTGTCAAAGTTTATCGACCGAAGAATATATTAGAAGCCTCAGCCAAGAGTTAATGATTTCTGTTCAAACTGCATCCGTTGACTCTGACATATCTGAAATAATCAGATCATTTTCAGAGAAGCTTGCTCATATAGAAAATGGATTGGCGTGGGAAGAAGAAATTAATATTGAATAATATTGGCTCCTTCGAAGTAAAATTTATTCAGTTATTGTTGCTGAGAAAGAATGCTTGATAGATTCTTTCTGTAAAGCAGCTTTCTCCTTCATAACATGCTACGGCCCTATCGAAGCGCTTAGTTTCCGCTCCTCGCTCAAGGCGGACTGATAGACTTGATTGTATGCTGTCAGAGAAAACTGTCAGATCAATTCTGAGCTAATGCAAATCAAGTCTCACCAGACGCATTTTAAGCGTCTCCAAATTTGGCACTATTAAATCCACGATCTTTAATAAAAAATGCGCTAGGAAGCGTCCCAGCGCATTCAGGAGCATCACTCAACTGAATAGTAACTGACTCAACCTGTTTGTTTGCCACGCTTTCTTCGCAGCGCATCACTTACAGCATCCAGCCCATCAGGAATGTTGAATCTCGCTATCTCGGGCAAAGAAAAATCAATCTTTTCGACAACCTCAACCATGTGAACCGGTTTTAAATCTTTGCTGTATCGCACTTCAGTTTCTGTTTTGCCGCGCACATGCCCAAGTAGCTGCCCACGCAGTTCCGAACTAACACCCTTCTCTTTAAGCAAAGTTGAAACAGAATGCCGGAAAGAGTGGAAAGATTTGCTTCTGTCTCTTTCAAGTTTTAATCGACCCGCAAGCAATGATTCATTGAACCATGCGGAAACCGGCCTACCATAGCCTTTAGTTTTATGTGGTTTAAGCTCGGGAAAAAGACGGTCATACCCGGCAGCTTTCAACGCATCCACATACTCGATAAAACCGAGTTCAATCAGCGTAGAATGAACCGGAATCTTGCGGCGGGATTGGGCGTTTTTTAGTTTCTTTCCGTTTTCGCTATCGCTTTCAAGGTTCAGGTAATAAACGCCGTCATCTGCCAGAACATCGTCCAGCATTAACTGTGCAATCTCGTTAACCCTTGCCCCCGTCATCAAGCCCAACAACGGCGCCCAATAGTGAAACGGGCAATATTGATGGAATCGCCCTTGCGCATTACGTTCAACAGTTCCAGCCACAAACCACGGTTGCGAAAAAATTGCCTTAATTTCATGCGGTTCAAATATGTCAGTGTGATCCTGCTCTCGCTCACCTTTGTCATCGGGAGGGAAAAAGTTGTCGCATGGCGATTTCAGAAACTTACCGTCATCAACAGCCCACTCCATTGCACCATAAAGGCCGTTGATATACTTTTTGACAGACTCTTCTGTCATCAGTTTATCGCCACATTCTGCCGCTTTGGCGATTAACTCATCCAGCGTCTTAACCCCGTGCTTACCTTTCATCAAATTACGGTTAGCAGGAATTGTGCGCAACTTGCTCTCATAAGCCCGGAGGAAATCACGGTCGAAATCTTCCAACTGAATATCCCCCATCACTTCGATCATCAAATCGAAGTAATAGCGAATATCGCGGAGCGCCGCTTCTGATACCTTGCCCTTACGCCGATGTTTCAAATACTCTTCACGAAGCCATGACAAGTTTTCATTGTAATGTTTGCGGTGAACATATTCGTTAGCGATAACAGGGGCGACAAGAGGCACGGCAGGGTGAATGCTAACTGCTGGTGGCGTGGTCTTAACCAGCCATGTAAGTCGAAGGCCTTCAGCATGAACTTTGCTAATCAAGAGGCTATCAGCAGTTATATCTACGCCGGGTAAATCGAAGAACCAACCTCCACTTTGGTTATCACCACTAGTTCGAAATGCAGCCTCTCCTTCGGATACTCCAGCGCTCAACAGACAATCTAAAGTATGCCGGGGATTGAAGGGGCGGAGATAACCATTTGCGAAGCTCTCGATACCCAGCTCAAACGCGCTATTGAGAATGATGACTTCTTTAGGTTGATCCTTTTCATCATCAGACTGTTTTTCTCGTTTTGCACCGGGTTCCCGCTCTACTGCATTAAATTCATCAACATAGAAACCGAACTGACCAGTCGCCAGCCAGAATACCGGGAGGTTACGATTAATCACCTCTCGAATCAATTGCGATATAGGCAACTCGATTGACTGAGCAAAGTTAGAAAGCGAGATCATCCCCTCACCAGCAAGCAGCGGGGCGCAGTCACTTAAAGTTCGGTAATCCAATTGTTCATACTCTTGTAAGGTCTGATACCAGACAGCCAACAGGAGCGCGGACTTCTGCTTTGCTTCATGAAGATCATGAGTGCCTGTTGAAGTGTGAATCTCACACTGTCCTGCGTATCGACGAAAACGTTGGGGAACGCTAATGCGGACAACATAAATGCCGCTGGTTCGACGATAGAGGTTATAACGCTGGGACATCGCCTCGTATACCCTTTTGTAGTAGGGCAACGCGATATTAAGGTCTAGAAACAAAAAATCCTTAAAAAAGAAGGATTTAATTGAGTCTTGGTGCCGAAGGCCGGACTCGAACCGGCACGTATTTCTACGGTTGATTTTGAATCAACTGCGTCTACCGATTTCGCCACTTCGGCACTGAAGAGGTATGCGGAAAACGTTGTGGATTATACCTGTCGCACGCCACCATGCAAGCGCCAGCTTGCTCGCATCTCGCTAAGTGCTGAAATTTTCAGCATTGCGTACAGCGATGTGTAACCTTTGTCACACTCCATGCACCCCGCCCTGCCATGCTCTACACTTCCCAGACCACACCAGAGAAGGACCAAAAAATGTCAATGATAAAAAGCTATGCCGCAAAAGAAGCGGGCGGCGAACTGGAAGTTTATGAGTACGATCCCGGTGAGCTGAAGCCACAAGATGTTGAAGTGCAGGTGGATTACTGCGGGATCTGCCATTCCGATCTGTCGATGATCGATAACGAATGGGGATTTTCACAATATCCGCTGGTTGCCGGGCATGAGGTGATTGGTCGCGTGGTGGCGCTCGGGAGTGCCGCGCAGGATAAAGGTTTGCAGGTCGGTCAGCGTGTCGGGATTGGCTGGACAGCGCGTAGCTGTGGTCACTGCGACGCCTGTATTAGCGGAAATCAGATCAACTGTGAGCAAGGTGCGGTGCCAACAATTATGAATCGCGGAGGTTTTGCCGAGAAGTTGCGTGTAGACTGGCAATGGGTTATTCCACTGCCGGAAAATATCGACATTGAATCTGCCGGGCCGCTGTTGTGCGGCGGTATCACGGTCTTTAAACCACTGTTGATGCACCATATCACTGCTACCAGCCGCGTTGGGGTAATTGGTATTGGCGGGCTGGGGCATATCGCTATAAAACTTCTGCACGCAATGGGATGTGAGGTGACGGCCTTTAGTTCTAATCCGGCGAAAGAGCAGGAATTGCTGGCGATGGGTGCCGATAAAGTGGTGAATAGCCGCGATCCGCAGGCACTGAAAGCACTGGCGGGGCAGTTTGATCTCATTATCAATACCGTGAACGTCAGCCTCGACTGGCAGCCTTATTTTGAGGCGCTGACGTACGGCGGTAATTTCCACACTGTCGGTGCGGTTCTCACGCCGCTGTCTGTTCCGGCCTTTACGTTAATTGCGGGCGATCGCAGCGTCTCTGGCTCTGCTACCGGCACGCCTTATGAACTGCGTAAGCTGATGCGCTTTGCCGCCCGCAGCAAGGTTGCGCCGACAACCGAACTGTTCCCGATGTCGAAAATTAACGACGCCATCCAGCATGTGCGCGACGGTAAGGCGCGTTACCGCGTGGTGTTGAAAGCCGATTTTTGAAAATCATTCGCAGCGCTGATCTGAGGCGCTGCCCTCTTTCGCACATATTCTGTTTTGTCGTATCGCCAGCACAGCCTGCCGACATTGTTCGGTGACATTGGCAATATCATGGTTGATATCAATGCGCACAATATCCTGTTCATCTGCTTGTGGACGCTCCAGCGCCTCAAACTGACTTTTTAGTAACGCTACCGGCATAAAATGCCCAGCCCGACGCTGCATTCGCGCGAGGATAGTTTCATAGTCGCCATCTAACCAGAGGAAATGAACATGGGGGCTACCCTTGCGTAAAATATCACGATAATGTTTTTTTAATGATGAACAGACAATAAATCCTGTTTCATTCTTTTTATAAAGACTGTATGAAGCATCATTTAAGCGTTCCAGCCAGGGAAGTCGATCTTCATCAGATAATGGAATACCCTGCGACATTTTATCTATATTTTTGGCTGGATGAAGATCGTCACCATCAATAAATTTAGCAGATAATAACGCGGCAACCTTGCTACCAATTAATGTTTTACCACTCCCTGAAACGCCCATCAAAATAAAGCTTTCACCCGCCATTTAAAATCTCCTGAATCATCTTACCTGCTGCGATACTACGCCTGGTGGCATAATAATTTCACGTTTTTTTATTTCTGCTGATAAGAATTACAAGGCACATCACGTTATGCGTAACATAGTAATGTAACAATTTTCTGACGTGATCTTCATCACAAATAATGACAATTAAAACCGCTTAAATGCTTCCGAGGTGTCTACCTGACCAGTGAGGAATTTATGCAAGTGAAAACACAGTCCTGCGTTGTTGCGGGCAAGAAAACTGTTGCCGTTACCGAGCAGACGATAGATTGGAATAATAATGGAACATTAGTACAAATAACCCGAGGTGGAATTTGCGGTTCCGATTTACATTATTATCAGGAAGGAAAAGTAGGTAATTTCATGATAAAGGCACCGATGGTGTTAGGTCATGAAGTTATCGGTAAAGTTATTCATAGCGACTCATCAGAATTACATGAAGGGCAAACGGTAGCCATTAATCCGTCTAAACCGTGCGGTCACTGCAAATACTGCATTGAACATAACGAGAATCAGTGTACAGAGATGCGTTTTTTTGGCAGTGCCATGTATTTCCCTCATGTTGATGGTGGTTTTACCCGTTATAAAATGGTCGAAACGTCGCAATGTGTCCCTTATCCGGCCAAAGCTGACGAAAAGGTTATGGCTTTTGCCGAACCTTTAGCCGTCGCGATTCATGCCGCACATCAGGCCGGCGAGTTACAGGGCAAGCGAGTATTTATTTCCGGTGTTGGACCCATTGGCTGCCTGATTGTCAGTGCAGTGAAAACACTGGGGGCCGCGGAAATTGTCTGTGCTGATGTGAGTCCCC
This sequence comes from Escherichia sp. SCLE84, assembly GCF_012584495.1. Lineage (NCBI taxonomy): Bacteria > Pseudomonadati > Pseudomonadota > Gammaproteobacteria > Enterobacterales > Enterobacteriaceae > Escherichia > Escherichia sp. SCLE84. Next base: position 2,598,822 of record NZ_CP051430.1, read on the forward strand.
GTTCCCTTTCGCTGGGCAAAGAGATGGGGGCGGATGTGCTCGTAAACCCACAAAACGACGACATGGATCACTGGAAAGCGGAAAAAGGCTATTTCGATGTCAGCTTTGAAGTGTCCGGTCATCCTTCATCAGTGAATACCTGTCTGGAGGTCACTCGTGCACGCGGCGTAATGGTGCAGGTAGGTATGGGAGGCGCGATGGCAGAATTCCCAATGATGACGTTGATTGGTAAGGAGATTTCACTCAGAGGCTCTTTCCGTTTTACCAGCGAATTTAATACCGCAGTGTCATGGCTGGCGAATGGCGTTATCAATCCACTGCCTTTACTGAGTGCTGAATATCCCTTCACTGACCTGGAAGAGGCGCTACGTTTCGCCGGTGATAAAACCCAGGCAGCAAAAGTCCAGCTTGTTTTCTAAGAGATAAATAAAGGAATAATACAATGAACGATCTATTTTCACTGGCAGGAAAAAATATCTTGATTACCGGTTCAGCACAGGGCATTGGCTTTTTACTGGCAACCGGCCTGGGTAAATATGGCGCACAAATAATTATTAATGATATTACTGCCGAACGCGCAGAACTTGCTGTAGAAAAACTCCACCAGGAGGGTATTCAGGCCGTTGCCGCACCTTTTAATGTTACTCATAAACATGAAATTGATGCCGCCGTTGAACATATCGAAAAGGACATCGGCCCCATTGATGTGCTGGTGAATAACGCCGGTATCCAGCGCCGTCATCCTTTTACTGAGTTCCCTGAACAAGAGTGGAATGATGTGATCGCAGTAAACCAGACCGCCGTGTTCCTGGTATCGCAAGCGGTAACTCGTCACATGGTTGAACGCAAGGCAGGTAAAGTTATTAATATTTGCTCGATGCAAAGCGAACTGGGACGTGACACCATCACCCCTTATGCCGCATCGAAAGGGGCGGTAAAAATGCTCACCCGCGGCATGTGCGTCGAGCTGGCGCGCCACAATATTCAGGTCAACGGTATTGCGCCGGGCTATTTCAAAACAGAAATGACTAAAGCACTGGTTGAGGACGAAGCCTTCACCGCCTGGTTGTGCAAACGGACCCCCGCCGCACGCTGGGGAGATCCGCAGGAACTGATTGGTGCTGCGGTGTTCCTTTCTTCAAAAGCCTCTGATTTCGTAAACGGCCACCTGTTGTTTGTTGATGGCGGCATGTTAGTGGCTGTTTAACACCTACTACCCTACGTGCAGCGCGAAAGCGCTGCTTTTCTGGCACTAATAAGAGATAAAGACTATGCCATTAATCATTATTGCGGCAGGCGTCGCGCTGCTTCTTATCCTGATGATCGGCTTTAAAGTTAACGGCTTTATTGCCCTCGTTCTGGTAGCTGCCGTCGTCGGATTTGCCGAAGGGATGGATGCACAGGCCGTCCTGCACTCTATACAAAATGGTATCGGCAGCACGCTCGGCGGGCTGGCAATGATTCTCGGTTTCGGGGCCATGTTAGGCAAGCTGATTTCTGATACGGGTGCGGCACAACGTATCGCCACTACGCTGATTGCTACTTTTGGTAAAAAACGCGTGCAATGGGCGCTAGTGATCACCGGTCTGGTTGTGGGCCTCGCCATGTTTTTTGAAGTGGGTTTTGTCCTGCTGTTGCCGTTGGTATTTACCATCGTAGCATCATCAGGATTACCCCTGTTGTATGTTGGCGTACCAATGGTAGCAGCGCTCTCTGTAACCCACTGTTTTCTGCCGCCACATCCAGGGCCTACTGCCATCGCGACTATCTTTGAGGCTAATCTCGGAACGACTTTACTGTATGGATTTATCATTACCATTCCGACAGTTATTGTCGCAGGACCGCTGTTTTCTAAACTGCTAACTCGCTTTGAGAAAGCACCACCGGAAGGCTTATTTAATCCTCATCTGTTTAGCGAAGAGGAGATGCCCTCCTTCTGGAACAGTATTTTCGCTGCCGTGATCCCGGTCATCCTGATGGCTATCGCCGCCGTTTGTGAAATTACGTTACCGAAAACTAACACCGTGCGCCTCTTCTTTGAATTTGTCGGTAACCCTGCCGTTGCGCTGTTTATTGCCATTGTTATTGCGATTTTCACACTGGGCCGACGTAATGGACGCACCATCGAGCAAATCATGGATATCATTGGGGATTCTATAGGCGCTATCGCGATGATTGTGTTTATTATCGCTGGCGGCGGCGCGTTTAAGCAGGTATTAGTAGATAGCGGTGTCGGGCACTATATTTCACACTTAATGACCGGAACTACGCTTTCGCCGTTATTGATGTGCTGGACTGTTGCGGCGCTGTTGCGTATCGCTCTGGGCTCTGCCACCGTCGCGGCCATTACCACCGCGGGTGTGGTGTTGCCGATTATCAACGTTACCCATGCCGATCCCGCTTTAATGGTACTGGCAACCGGTGCGGGCAGCGTGATCGCGTCACACGTAAACGACCCTGGCTTCTGGCTATTTAAAGGGTATTTTAATCTGACGGTTGGTGAAACGTTGCGTACCTGGACGGTGATGGAAACCCTTATTTCTATTATGGGTTTGCTGGGCGTGTTAGCCATTAACGCCGTATTGCACTGAAAGAATAAAATATTGTGATGTAGTTTCGGGGGAAGATTGAAGATTCCCCCGACGTTGGGAGAAGTTATGCGCAATCACAGAATTTCTTTACAGGATATCGCTACGCTGGCTGGCGTAACAAAAATGACCGTGAGTCGTTATATCCGCTCGCCGAAAAAGGTGGCAAAGGAAACAGGCGAGCGCATCGCCAAAATTATGGAAGAGATCAATTATATCCCTAATCGCGCTCCCGGCATGTTGTTGAATGCACAAAGTTATACCCTTGGTATCTTGATTCCGTCATTTCAAAATCAACTCTTCGCTGACATTCTCGCGGGAATAGAATCCGTCACCTCTGAGCATAATTATCAGACCCTTATTGCTAATTACAATTACGATCGCGATTCCGAAGAAGAGTCGGTGATTAACCTGCTCTCTTATAACATTGACGGGATTATACTTTCGGAAAAATATCACACCATCAGGACGGTGAAATTTCTGCGTTCAGCCACCATTCCGGTCGTGGAATTGATGGATGTACAGGGAGAACGGCTGGATATGGAGGTCGGTTTTGATAATCGGCAGGCCGCTTTTGACATGGTGTGTACCATGCTGGAGAAGCGAGTCAGGCACAAAATTCTGTATCTCGGTTCCAAAGATGACACCCGCGATGAACAGCGTTATCAGGGGTATTGCGATGCGATGATGCTGCATAATCTTTCCCCATTACGCATGAATCCACGCGCCATCTCATCCATTCATTTAGGAATGCAGTTAATGCGTGATGCCCTTAGCGCAAACCCGGATTTAGACGGTGTATTTTGCACCAATGACGATATTGCGATGGGTGCGCTTCTGCTGTGCCGCGAGCGAAACCTCGCCGTGCCAGAACAAATTTCCATTGCGGGTTTTCATGGGCTGGAGATTGGCAGGCAAATGATCCCAAGCCTCGCCAGCGTAATTACTCCCCGTTTTGATATTGGTCGGATGGCCGCCCAAATGTTGCTGAGCAAAATTAAAAATAACGATCACAACCACAACACTGTTGACCTCGGGTATCAGATTTATCAAGGCAACACGCTTTAGGTTATTTTCTCTTCATTACACGTATTCTCTTTGCCGGACGTTGCCTATACTCCAGGCAGGAAACTGGAGGATATCTCATGAGCGAACCCCTGTTAATTGCCCGCACGCCGGACACAGAACTGTTTTTACTGCCGGGAATGGCTAACCGTCACGGGCTGATTACTGGCGCAACGGGGACGGGTAAAACTGTCACGCTGCAAAAACTGGCGGAGTCTCTATCGGAAATCGGTGTTCCGGTGTTTATGGCCGATGTGAAAGGTGATCTGACCGGCATCGCGCAGGCAGGAACGGCATCGGAAAAACTACTCGCAAGGCTTAAAAATATCGGCGTCAATGACTGGCAACCGCATGCTAATCCGGTGGTGGTGTGGGATATCTTTGGCGAGAAAGGCCATCCGGTGCGGGCGACGGTTTCGGATCTGGGGCCGCTGTTGCTGGCGCGGCTGTTGAATCTCAACGATGTGCAATCTGGCGTGCTGAATATCATCTTCCGTATTGCTGACGATCAGGGATTGTTGCTGCTCGACTTTAAAGATCTGCGGGCGATTACCCAGTACATCGGCGATAACGCCAAATCTTTCCAGAATCAGTACGGTAATATCAGTAGCGCATCGGTTGGTGCCATCCAGCGCGGACTGTTGTCGCTGGAACAGCAAGGCGCAGCACACTTCTTTGGCGAGCCGATGCTGGATATCAAAGACTGGATGCGCACCGATACCAACGGTAAAGGCGTTATCAATATCCTCAGCGCCGAGAAGCTTTATCAGATGCCGAAACTGTACGCCGCCAGCCTGCTGTGGATGCTTTCAGAGTTGTATGAACAATTGCCGGAAGCAGGCGATCTGGAGAAACCAAAACTGGTGTTTTTCTTCGACGAGGCACATCTGCTGTTTAACGATGCACCGCAGGTACTGCTGGATAAGATTGAGCAGGTGATACGGCTTATTCGCTCAAAAGGCGTAGGCGTCTGGTTCGTTTCGCAAAACCCGTCTGATATTCCGGATAATGTGCTCGGGCAGCTCGGTAATCGCGTTCAACACGCTTTGCGTGCTTTTACGCCCAAAGATCAGAAAGCGGTAAAAGCTGCGGCGCAAACCATGCGGGCCAATCCGGCATTTGATACCGAAAAGGCAATCCAGGAACTGGGGACCGGCGAGGCGTTAATCTCGTTTCTTGATGTGAAAGGAAGTCCTTCAGTGGTGGAACGGGCGATGGTGATTGCGCCTTGTTCGCGGATGGGACCGGTGACGGAAGATGAGCGTAATGGCTTGATTAATCACTCTCCGGTGTATGGCAAGTACGAGGATGAGGTGGACCGGGAATCCGCCTATGAGATGTTGCAAAAAGGCTTTCAGGCCAGTACCGAGCAGCAAAATAATCCCCCCGCGAAAGGGAAAGAGGTAGCGGTGGATGACGGCATTCTTGGTGGATTGAAGGATATTTTGTTCGGCACTACCGGACCACGCGGCGGTAAGAAAGATGGTGTGGTGCAAACAATGGCGAAAAGCGCCGCCCGCCAGGTGACGAATCAGATTGTACGCGGGATGTTGGGGAGTTTGCTGGGGGGGAGAAGAAGGTAAGTCAGGCGCGATCTGTCCCCCTCACCCTAACCCTCTCCCCAAAGGGGCGAGGGGACCGATCGAACTCGTATTTGACTTTATCAACAATGTGAAAGGGAGCTTTCGCTCCCTTGCTTGGTTACGATTTTCTCATTAACAGCCACAGGCTGATTAAGAAGAAGCTGGCGCTTGGCAACAGTGCGCCGATAATCGGCGGGATGCCGTAAACCAACGTCAGCGGGCCGAAGATCTGGTCCAGTACGTAGAAGACAAAACCGAAGCTGATACCGGTGACCACACGCACGCCCATCGGTACGCTACGCAGTGGGCCAAAGATGAACGACAGCGCCATCAGCATCATCACCGCCACGGATAGCGGCTGGAAGATTTTGCTCCACATGTTGAGCTGATAACGTCCGGCATCCTGACCACTCGACTTCAGATACTTCACGTAGTTGTGCAAACCGCTGATTGAGAGTGCATCCGGGTCCAGCGCCACCACGCCCAGTTTGTCTGGCGTGAGGTTGGTTTTCCAGGTGCCGCTCACCGTCTGCGAACCGGTAATCTGTTTCGGATTGGTCAAATCAGATTCATCAACCTGCGACAGACGCCAGACTTTATGTTCCGGGTCAAACTTCGCGGTAGCGGCATAGCGTACGGATTGCAGACGACGATTCTCGTTAAAGGCATAAATGCTGATGCCACCTAACTCTTCGTCACCTTTAACCCGCTCAATGTAGACGAAGTTGTTGCCATCTTTCGCCCATAAGCCTTGCTGGGTAGAGAGCAACGAGCCGCCGTACATCGCCTGCGCACGGTAGTTACGCGCCATCTGTTCGCCCTGCGGCGCGACCCATTCGCCAATCGCCATCGTCAGCAAGACCAGCGGAATGGCGGTTTTCATCACCGACAGCGCCACCTGCATACGGGTAAAACCAGAAGCCTGCATCACCACCAGTTCGCTGCGCTGCGCCAGCATCCCAAGACCAAGCAACGCCCCAAGCAGAGCTGCCATCGGGAAGAAGATTTGCACATCTTTCGGCACGCTCAGCAAGGTATACATTCCTGCGCCTAACGCGTCGTAACTCCCCTGCCCGGCTTTTTTCAGCTGATCGACAAACTTGATAATGCCCGACAGCGACACCAGCATGAACAGCGTCATCATGATGGTGGTGAAAATAGTTTTACCGATATAGCGGTCAAGTACGCCAAAAGGTTGCATCACACCGCTCCTTTACGCGAAAAACTGGCGCGCAGGCGGCGGACCGGCACGGTGTCCCAAAGGTTGAGAACAATCGCCAAAGCCAGATAAATCAGGTTAACGGTCCACATCCACAGCGTCGGGTCCAGCTTACCTTTACCGCCGTTCGATTTCAGGGAGGTCTGGATCAGGAAGAACAACAGATACAGCAGCATGGCTGGCAGCATCGATAGTACGCGCCCCTGACGCGGGTTAACCACGCTCAGCGGTACGACCATAAGTGCCATCATAAACACGGTGAACACCAACGTGATACGCCAGTTCAGTTCTGCGCGAGCACGATCGGTGTCAGTGTTCCACAATGTGCGCATGTCCATCTGGTCGGTATCGTTCGGGTCGAGCGCCACCGCCTGGTGACCAATGATCGCCTGATAATCCTGGAAATCCGTAATGCGGAAATCACGTAACAGTGCAGTGCCTTCGAAGCGCGTTCCCTGGTTGAGAGTGACGACCTGGGAGCCGTCGCGCAGCTGGGTTAAATGTCCGGAATCGGCCACCACCACAGAAGGACGTGCATTACCTTTTGGTCGAATTTGCGCGAGGAACACATCTTTGAAATCGCTGCCGTCAACGCTTTCGATGAACAGCACCGAACTGCCATTAGTCGCTTGCTGGAATTGCCCTTGCGCCAGCGCCGCCATGCCAGGGTTCGCTTTCGCTTCTGCTAACACTTCATCCTGATGACGCGATGACCACGGTCCCGCCCACATCACGTTAACCGCCGCGACGATTGCCGTGAATACCGCAAGGATCATTGCCGCTTTCACCAGAACCGCTTTGCTCAGGCCGCAGGCATGCATTACCGTAATTTCACTTTCGGTATACAGTTTGCCCAGCGTCATCAGCAGCCCGAGGAACAGGCTTAATGGCAGGATAAGCTGCGCCATTTCCGGCACGCCCAACCCGAGAAGGGAGAGCACCAGATTCGCCGGAATATCGCCGTCAACCGCTGCGCCGAGGATCCTCACTAACTTTTGACAGAAGAAGATCAAAAGCAAGATGAAGAGTATCGCCAGCTGGCTTTTGAGCGTCTCCCGCACCAGATATCTTATGATTATCACTTTAAATACGCCCGTAAAAACTCGTCTTTTGCAGGATTTTAGCTTGTTTCATGGCTTAAACGTCATTTATTCTCTTGAGTCGTCGAAATCGTCGCTAAGATAATTATACTCAACGGATTCACCTCTCAGATTTTGTTCTGACGTGCCAATGCCGTAATAACGTTAAGATTAACACGAAGTCATCGCAACAGCGGACATGAGTTACGAAAGCTTGCAATTCTATCTGTAGCCACCGCCGTTGTCTTTAAGATTCAGGAGCGTAGTGCATGGAGTTTAGTGTAAAAAGCGGTAGCCCGGAGAAACAGCGGAGTGCCTGCATCGTCGTGGGCGTCTTCGAACCACGTCGCCTTTCTCCGATTGCAGAACAGCTCGATAAAATCAGCGATGGGTACATCAGCGCCCTGCTACGTCGGGGCGAACTGGAAGGAAAACCGGGGCAGACATTGTTGCTGCACCATGTTCCGAATGTACTTTCCGAGCGAATTCTCCTTATTGGTTGCGGCAAAGAACGTGAGCTGGATGAGCGTCAGTACAAGCAGGTTATTCAGAAAACCATTAATACGCTGAATGATACTGGCTCAATGGAAGCGGTCTGCTTTCTGACTGAACTGCACGTTAAAGGCCGTAACAACTACTGGAAAGTGCGTCAGGCTGTCGAGACAGCAAAAGAGACGCTCTACAGTTTCGATCAGCTGAAAACGAACAAGAGCGAACCGCGTCGTCCGCTGCGTAAAATGGTGTTCAACGTGCCGACCCGCCGTGAACTGACCAGCGGTGAGCGCGCGATCCAGCACGGTCTGGCGATTGCCGCCGGGATTAAAGCAGCAAAAGATCTCGGCAATATGCCGCCGAATATCTGTAACGCCGCTTACCTCGCTTCACAAGCGCGCCAGCTGGCTGACAGCTACAGCAAGAATGTCATCACCCGCGTTATCGGCGAACAGCAGATGAAAGAGCTGGGGATGCATTCCTATCTGGCGGTCGGTCAGGGTTCGCAAAACGAATCACTGATGTCGGTGATTGAGTACAAAGGCAACGCGTCGGAAGATGCACGCCCAATCGTGTTGGTGGGTAAAGGTTTAACCTTCGACTCCGGCGGTATCTCCATCAAGCCTTCAGAAGGCATGGATGAGATGAAGTACGATATGTGCGGCGCGGCGGCGGTTTACGGCGTGATGCGGATGGTCGCGGAGCTACAACTGCCGATTAACGTTATCGGCGTGTTGGCAGGCTGCGAAAACATGCCTGGCGGACGAGCCTATCGTCCGGGCGATGTGTTAACCACCATGTCCGGTCAAACCGTTGAAGTGCTGAATACTGACGCTGAAGGCCGCCTGGTACTGTGCGACGTGTTAACTTACGTTGAGCGTTTTGAGCCGGAAGCGGTGATTGACGTGGCGACGCTGACCGGTGCCTGCGTGATCGCGCTGGGTCATCACATTACTGGTCTGATGGCGAACCACAATCCGCTGGCCCATGAACTGATTGCCGCGTCTGAACAATCCGGTGACCGCGCATGGCGCTTACCGCTGGGTGACGAGTATCAGGAACAACTGGAGTCCAATTTTGCCGATATGGCGAACATTGGCGGTCGTCCTGGTGGGGCGATTACCGCAGGTTGCTTCCTGTCACGCTTTACCCGTAAGTACAACTGGGCGCACCTGGATATCGCCGGTACCGCCTGGCGTTCTGGTAAAGCGAAAGGCGCAACCGGTCGTCCGGTAGCGTTGCTGGCACAGTTCCTGTTAAACCGCGCCGGGTTTAACGGCGAAGAGTAAGTTTGCGTTTTACCCTCACCCTAACCCTCTCCCTAAGGGAGAGGGAACCGATCGAGCGCAATAGAAATTCATTGCTCATCTTTTAGGGTGAGGAATGCAGCAATATTTAAATCCACCACAAGAAGCCCCATTTATGAAAAACGCGACGTTCTACCTTCTGGACAATGACACCACCGTCGATGGCTTAAGCGCCGTTGAGCAGCTGGTGTGTGAAATTGCCGCAGAACGTTGGCGCAGTGGTAAGCGCGTGCTCATCGCCTGTGAAGATGAAAAGCAGGCTTACCGGCTGGATGAAGCCCTGTGGGCGCGTCCGGCAGAAAGCTTTGTTCCGCATAATTTAGCGGGAGAAGGACCGCGCGGCGGTGCGCCGGTGGAGATCGCCTGGCCGCAAAAACGCAGCAGCAGCCCGCGCGATATATTGATTAGTCTGCGAACAAGCTTTGCAGATTTTGCCACCGCTTTCACAGAAGTGGTAGACTTCGTTCCTTATGAAGATTCTCTGAAACAACTGGCGCGCGAACGCTATAAAGCCTACCGCGTGGCTGGTTTCAACCTGAATACGGCAACCTGGAAATAATGGAAAAGACATATAACCCACAAGATATCGAACAGCCGCTTTACGAGCACTGGGAAAAGCAGGGCTACTTTAAGCCTAATGGCGATGAAAGCCAGGAAAGTTTCTGCATCATGATCCCGCCGCCGAACGTCACCGGCAGTTTGCATATGGGTCACGCCTTCCAGCAAACCATCATGGATACCATGATCCGCTATCAGCGCATGCAGGGCAAAAACACCCTGTGGCAGGTCGGTACTGACCACGCCGGGATCGCTACCCAGATGGTCGTTGAGCGCAAGATTGCCGCAGAAGAAGGTAAAACCCGTCACGACTACGGCCGCGAAGCTTTCATCGACAAAATCTGGGAATGGAAAGCGGAATCCGGCGGCACCATTACCCGTCAGATGCGCCGTCTCGGCAACTCCGTGGACTGGGAGCGTGAACGCTTCACCATGGACGAAGGCCTGTCCAATGCGGTGAAAGAAGTTTTCGTTCGTCTGTATAAAGAAGACCTGATTTACCGTGGCAAGCGCCTGGTAAACTGGGACCCGAAACTGCGCACCGCTATCTCTGACCTGGAAGTGGAAAACCGCGAATCGAAAGGTTCGATGTGGCACATCCGCTATCCGCTGGCTGACGGCGCGAAAACCGCAGACGGTAAAGATTATCTGGTGGTTGCGACTACCCGTCCGGAAACCCTGCTGGGCGATACTGGCGTAGCCGTTAACCCGGAAGATCCGCGTTACAAAGATCTGATTGGCAAATATGTCATTCTGCCGCTGGTTAACCGTCGTATTCCGATCGTTGGCGACGAACACGCCGACATGGAAAAAGGCACCGGCTGCGTGAAAATCACTCCGGCGCACGACTTTAACGACTATGAAGTGGGTAAACGTCACGCGCTGCCGATGATCAACATCCTGACCTTTGACGGCGATATCCGTGAAAGTGCCCAGGTGTTCGATACCAAAGGTAACGAATCTGACGTTTATTCCAGCGAGATCCCCGCAGAATTCCAGAAACTGGAGCGTTTTGCTGCACGTAAAGCGGTCGTTGCTGCGGTTGACGCACTCGGCCTGCTGGAAGAAATTAAACCACATGACCTGACCGTTCCTTATGGCGACCGTGGTGGCGTGGTCATCGAACCGATGCTGACCGACCAGTGGTACGTGCGTGCCGATGTCCTGGCGAAACCGGCAGTTGAAGCGGTTGAGAACGGCGACATTCAGTTCGTACCGAAGCAGTACGAAAACATGTACTTCTCCTGGATGCGCGATATTCAGGACTGGTGTATCTCTCGTCAGTTGTGGTGGGGTCACCGTATCCCGGCATGGTATGACGAAGCGGGTAACGTTTATGTTGGCCGCAACGAAGACGAAGTGCGTAAAGAAAATAACCTCGGTGCTGATGTTGTCCTGCGTCAGGACGAAGACGTTCTCGACACCTGGTTCTCTTCTGCGCTGTGGACCTTCTCTACCCTAGGCTGGCCGGAAAACACCGACGCCCTGCGTCAGTTCCACCCAACCAGCGTGATGGTATCTGGTTTCGACATCATCTTCTTCTGGATTGCCCGCATGATCATGATGACCATGCACTTCATCAAAGATGAAAATGGCAAACCGCAGGTGCCGTTCCACACTGTTTACATGACCGGTCTGATTCGTGACGACGAAGGCCAGAAGATGTCCAAATCCAAGGGTAACGTTATCGACCCACTGGATATGGTTGACGGTATTTCGCTGCCAGAACTGCTGGAAAAACGCACCGGCAATATGATGCAGCCACAGCTGGCGGACAAAATCCGTAAGCGCACCGAGAAGCAGTTCCCGAACGGTATTGAACCGCACGGTACTGACGCGCTGCGCTTCACCCTGGCGGCACTGGCGTCTACCGGTCGTGACATCAACTGGGATATGAAGCGCCTGGAAGGTTACCGTAACTTCTGTAACAAGCTGTGGAACGCCAGCCGCTTTGTGCTGATGAACACAGAAGGTCAGGATTGCGGCTTCAACGGCGGCGAGATGACGCTGTCGCTGGCGGATCGCTGGATTCTGGCGGAGTTCAACCAGACCATCAAAGCGTACCGCGAAGCGCTGGACAGCTTCCGCTTCGATATCGCCGCAGGCATTCTGTATGAGTTCACCTGGAACCAGTTCTGTGACTGGTATCTGGAGCTGACTAAGCCGGTAATGAACGGTGGCACCGAAGCCGAACTGCGCGGTACTCGCCATACGCTGGTGACCGTGCTGGAAGGTCTGCTGCGCCTCGCGCATCCGATCATTCCGTTCATCACCGAAACCATCTGGCAGCGTGTGAAAGTACTTTGCGGTATCACTGCCGACACCATCATGCTGCAGCCGTTCCCGCAGTACGATGCATCTCAGGTTGATAAAGCCGCACTGGCCGACACAGAGTGGTTGAAGCAGGCGATCGTTGCGGTACGTAACATCCGTGCAGAAATGAACATCGCGCCGGGCAAACCGCTGGAGCTGCTGCTGCGTGGTTGCAGCGCGGATGCAGAACGTCGCGTAAATGAAAACCGTGGCTTCCTGCAAACCCTGGCGCGTCTGGAAAGCATCACCGTGCTGCCTGCCGATGACAAAGGTCCGGTTTCCGTTACTAAGATCATCGACGGCGCAGAGCTGCTGATCCCGATGGCTGGCCTCATCAACAAAGAAGATGAGCTGGCGCGTCTGGCGAAAGAAGTGGCGAAGATCGAAGGCGAAATCAGCCGTATCGAGAACAAGCTGGCGAATGAAGGCTTTGTCGCCCGCGCACCGGAAGCGGTCATCGCGAAAGAGCGTGAGAAGCTGGAAGGCTATGCAGAAGCGAAAGCGAAGCTGATTGAACAGCAGGCTGTTATTGCCGCGCTGTAATCAAAACACAGTAATGAAAACGAAGGCCGGAGCATGCTCCGGCCTTTTTTATCTCTTACAGAAATGGTAAAGAAGGCATAATTCCCCGTGAAATCCTGGCTAAGAAGCCTTTATCTGGTTGTTCTTCTTTATTGATTAAAGGAAGGTCATCCAAATCGCCCAGCAAATACGTATTTTTTGCCTGCCAGTCAATCATCCATATTTTCAGCAGTGGATAAGCCAGACCGCCCGTAATCCCGGATATCACCACCAACGCACACATGCGATAAAGCATACCGTGGTACGTTAAAGTTGAGCGAAAACGAATACGCCCATCATTCAGTGACAGGTTGCTCATAAAATGATTTCGCAACGACACCGTTAAATAACTGGTGCTAACAGCAATCCCAAAATAATAGATTAACTGCGCGATTATCATTTTACGTTGCATTTCCATAAATTGCTGTAAATTCTCAATATCATCATTTGCATACACAGAACTATCATACGCATTTAATATTTGATCGAAGATAATATAACCAGCAACAGCGAGAAAAGGTAATAAAGCTAAAAATGCGAGAATGGCATATTTTATACAATACGTAGTATCTAATTTCACCTTGAAACGATGTATACCGAAACTGGTATTGCTCCAGAGAAAACTCATTACCAGGCTATATAAAGTACCATTAAAAATACCAATGGAAACAATACCAACTATTGCCATCAGAACCACAGATATAATAACACTACTTGAACTATTGGCATGTAGCATCTTTGTCGAGATAAAGAAAACAGTCCCCATCCCAATGGCCATTAAAATCGGCAAGAAAAAGGTTACCCACCAGAACCCTTTCATAGAGCAATTAAAACTAAATCTTACGCCGTTGAGACTGGTCATCAAGGCCTGATAACGCAGTCCTTTTGCTGCCATAAATATAAGCAAAACCAACAGTAACAAAGTCAAAACACAGCCAACAAGTGGCATATCTGCTGACACTGTCATTAAGATTGCGAAATAGCAAAAAACAAAAACAAGACAACTAACAAAAACATTCCCACCAGTAATTCCATAAGAAAATCGTTGTCCGTTAACTTCCATATTAGCATAGAGATAACGCTTACATTTCATTAATGCCCATGGCAAATAGATACCTAGCGTTATAATCGTTAACAACACATTCACCACACAAATAATAAAATATCTCTCACCTGTACCATGAAAAACAAACGAATGGGACGGAACATCCATTTTATTAATAACTTGAGCCATAAAAATTCCCTGAATTAAAAAATCCATTGATATAATTTATATATACAGACAGCAAAATGTTCTGCCACGTTACAATACTCTTATCAGTAATAGGCTGGCAAAAACTTTATTACTTTATAAGTCGCTTGCGCACGTAAGAAGAGAGTGGTATTAAACAAATGTATAATTACTTTATTTTTATTGGGTTAAACTATGAATAACATTGCGCCGCAATCACCTGTAATGCGTCGCCTGACGCAGCAGGATAATCCCGCCATCGCCCGCGTCATTCGTCAGGTATCCGCCGAATACGGTCTTACCGCTGATAAAGGCTACACCGTCGCCGATCCGAACCTGGACGAGTTGTATCAAGTGTATAGTCAGCCGGGTCATGCATATTGGGTGGTTGAGTACGATGGTGAAGTGGTCGGCGGCGGTGGGATTGCGCCATTAACCGGGAGTGAGTCGGACATTTGCGAACTGCAGAAGATGTATTTTCTTCCGGCTATTCGCGGTAAAGGGCTGGCGAAAAAACTGGCCTTAATGGCGATGGAGCAGGCACGAGAGATGGGCTTCAAACGCTGCTATCTGGAAACGACCGCTTTTTTGAAAGAAGCGATTGGTTTGTATGAACATTTAGGTTTTCAACATATCGACTATGCACTTGGCTGCACGGGCCATGTAGATTGTGAAGTGCGGATGCTACGCGAACTCTAAAAAAATGCCCGCTAGTGTGTGCTATCGGGCATTTTAATCAATTAATTAGTGGCGAACCCCGTCATCGTCTTCATCGACAAAATCTTCATCGTCGCCGTCTTCGCCGTTAGGATCTTCAAAGTAAGTGCCCCAACCGTCGTACTCAACGTCAAATTTCTCCGCCAGCGTCATCAGTTGTTCAACCTGGGCATCGATCAGATCGGCATTCAACGCGCACTCGCTGAGGATGTCGCAGCAAATCACGATATCACCATCTTCAACTTCCAGCTCTTCTGGATCGGTCACTTCGTAACCGAGTTTAAACGCTTCAACTGCTGCTTTTTCCAGGGTTTCCAGATCGTCTGCGGAAAGATGGTGTTCGATGGTGTACAGCGCGTCCGGATCGCTGCCATCTTCCAGTAATTCTTCAATAATCAAACGTGTTTCTTCACGCTGTTCTTCCAGTTGTTCCGGGTTTGCCATGGCTCATTCCTCTTAATGTCCTGCCGATACTCTTATTGTCACACACCACTGACATTGCCTCCACCTTTGTGACAAAGATTTATGCTTTAGACTTGCAAATGAATAATCATCCATATAAATTGAATTTTAATTCATTGAGGCGTTAGCCACAGGAGGGATCTATGTCCAGGTTTTATCATAAGCATTTCCTGAAATTACTCGATTTCACGCCAGCTGAACTCAACAGCCTGCTGCAGTTAGCCGCGAAACTGAAAGCCGATAAGAAAAGCGGCAAAGAAGAAGCCAAACTCACTGGTAAAAACATCGCGCTCATCTTCGAAAAAGACTCGACCCGTACCCGATGCTCTTTCGAAGTTGCCGCATATGACCAGGGTGCTCGCGTTACTTATCTCGGCCCAAGCGGCAGTCAGATTGGTCATAAAGAGTCGATTAAAGACACTGCCCGCGTGCTGGGTCGCATGTATGACGGTATTCAGTATCGCGGCTATGGTCAGGAGATTGTCGAAACACTGGCGGAATACGCTGGCGTGCCGGTATGGAACGGCCTGACCAATGAGTTTCACCCCACGCAGTTGCTGGCGGATCTCCTCACCATGCAGGAGCATTTACCCGGTAAAGCATTCAACGAAATGACGCTGGTCTATGCAGGTGACGCACGTAACAACATGGGCAATTCGATGCTCGAAGCTGCGGCGCTTACCGGTCTGGATTTGCGTCTGGTCGCGCCACAGGCATGCTGGCCGGAAGCTGCGCTGGTTACGGAATGCCGCGCCCTGGCACAGCAAAATGGCGGGAATATTACGCTGACGGAAGATGTAGCCAAAGGAGTTGAAGGTGCTGACTTTATCTATACCGATGTATGGGTGTCGATGGGGGAAGCAAAAGAGAAATGGGCAGAACGGATTGCATTACTGCGTGATTATCAGGTGAACAGCAAGATGATGCAGTTGACCGGTAACCCGGAGGTCAAATTCCTCCATTGCCTGCCCGCGTTTCATGACGACCAGACGACGCTTGGTAAGAAAATGGCGGAAGAGTTTGGCCTACATGGCGGAATGGAAGTGACTGATGAGGTCTTCGAATCTGCCGCCAGCATTGTTTTTGATCAGGCGGAAAACCGCATGCATACCATCAAAGCGGTGATGGTCGCGACGCTCAGTAAATAATTGATATCGCTATAAAGATGCCGGGAAATACAAAAACATCCCGGCATCACATTATTTTATGCAGTAATAGTTCAATTATTCCATCCATATTTTTCTATTGCTATACGTAAATCTTCCGGAGGATTTTCATCATTCTTGTTCTAATTTTTAATTCATTAACCATCTTTTCTTCAAAAATCTTAACGACATAACCCGGATTGTTTTTTACAATTTCATTTGTTTTTTCTTCATTACCATAAACATATCCTAACTCATTAAGATACAGCTGTTCGCCCTCATAATCTTTAAGTAATTGATAGAAATACCACTTAGCAAAATCAGGTTGCTTCATGAAAAAATCCTTCAAAAAAAATATCATTTACTAAAATGCTGACAGGCACTTCATTAAATAGCAACTTAACATCATCAAATAACCTTAGTATTAAGCGTGATTTTTCTTGATTGCTTAAGTTAAAATCATTGACATATGCAACCAACTTATCCCAAATCAATTCCTGTAATTTACGGCTATTTTTATAGTGTTCTTTATCGAGATTGAAAAATAAGGTCTCAGCTATTTTAATTTTAGATTGATCGCAGCTAAAATCTTTAGATTGATCGCGGCTAAAATCAATATGATTTATCACGGAGCATGCATACTTTATCTTTTCAGAATCACCAAAATATTGCATTCTTTTATTAAAACACCAATCCAGTATTCTTACATCATTAATATATGGGAATTTTAAAAAAATCTCCAGAATCGAATCGATGACCGGTGTAAGGTTAACTTTTGCATCATCTAAGGAAGCAATAAGAATATGAGACAGGTTAACTTTGATGTCATTAATTTCATTGTCAGTAGCTTTCTTATTATTAAGAAGATAATTATTTACTGCGTTAAGGTCATCTATTTCTTTCAGTATCCCTTTTTCACCAAGCAAGTATGAAATCGATTCATTACATACATAAGGCATTAATAGCAGATGTTCTTTCCTTATTGCTAATAATGCATTATTCAATGGTTTTTCTAATAAATCCGTAATCGTAGAATCAACTGAATCTTTACAACTCACCTGCGAGTTATTCAAGTCCTGAGAATTATTTAACTCCTGCGGAATATTTAATAGACGAGCTATTTCCTTGTTAGCTTCGCGTTGGTAACACGCCAGAATCTTGTTAGTAATCAGGTGTAATGAACTCTCATCTTTTCTTTCAAAGGACTTCCCTTCATAACGATTAGTCGAACCATCAGGTTGTGGAAATATAATGACTGTATGTCCTTCACGAATCCCATTATTAAAAGCTGAGGCAAGTGTAATTTCTATTTCCACCTTAGATAAATCCGCTCGCTCCCCTTCAGGATTATTCATAACAAACTTCATTATCTCACTACCATCATTATTTTTGATATAAGATGAGGACTTAATATGAGCCATCATATTTCTACCCGCTTCGTTGGAGCGTTTGCTAAAATCCACATAACCCAGGGTAAATATCTTAGCCAAAAACTCCAAAAATGCTCTGGGAGAAAGAATATTGCTTCTGCTATTCTGCCCTCCGGCAATTCGGGCAAAATCATTCATTCCCACATACCAGGTATCTAAGTCTTCATTTTTTTGTTTACAATTGTCGGCTGATGTAATGTTTTGAGAAAAATTCCAACCTGATATTTTGCTCATGACGGACTCCTTGAGTTAATAAGAACGTCTAAGCATTACAAATTCTACTCACAAAAAAATATCAAAAAACGCTCTTTTCACAAACTCGCCGTAAACCTGGAGTTATTTACGGCGAAAAGTCATCACGCCATCAGCATCTTCACTACTGCTTTGCGAACCTGGGCTGGCGCGCCCACTGCGCACAGCGGTTTATGCACTTCCCCCGGATAAAACACAACAAAATCACCTTCATTAAGGATAACTGTTTTCTCATCAACGCCTTCCGGCAAAAATGCGATGTCTTTATCAGCTAACCAGTCGGTATCCGGCGTGCCTGCAGGTTGCGTGCTGAAGGTCATGCCTTCCTGACCTTTTAACACAATCTGAATGTCGAGATAGCGGGCATGATACTCCGCACGGCGAGCTTCGTACGGCTCGGTCATATCTTCCGAGATAAGATAAAACAGACGATTGCCTTCGATATCGTGCTTGCCCTTTGGCGTTTCTACCGTAACGTGTGCTTTGATATGCTCAATCGCCTGGCGTAACTCCTGGGGTAGCCACGGCTGAAGATTATGAATATTTCCGATGATCATCTTTTCCACTCCTTAATTAAAACAACGTTTCATTTCTATCGTTATACGAAAAGATGATCAATTCCGCTAGCCTTAACGCGTGAATTATTGTCTTATCACAACTTATCGGCAGGCGCGTTCCCGCCTTTCGGGTCAAGGCCCGCATCACTCCTTGAGAATAGTTTTTATCGCTCCCCCCGCCAGTGCAGCTGTTGCACAGAGTTGTTCGAGGGAGTGCCCCTCTCGTGCCTTCGCAGAAAGCCCTGACATCACGGTACTCATAAAATCAGTCACACATTGTGCGCTTTGTGGATGCCGCCTGGCGATATAGTCATAAATGGTCGTTTCTGCGGCGTGATAATATTGAACGGCAATATCACGCGCTAGTGGATCATGACTATGAATACCTTCAAGAACCATACAGCCAGCGCAGCCGCCATTTTGGCTATATCTGCGCGCCGCTTCTTTTAATACCTCAACCAGGCACTCGCCTACTGGACGATCATCACGAAGAATATCGGCAAGCGGAATAGCTTCCGTACCGACGTATTCATTGAGTACACGGCTAAATAACCCAGCTTTACTGCCAAAAGCCGCGTAGAGGCTCGGGGGGTTAATACCAAGATAATCAGTAACTTCAGCAACACTGACAGCATCGAAACCTTTTTGGTGAAAAAGCACTTTTGCCGCAGAGACTGCCTGCTCAGGAGCGAAACGTCTGGGACGACCTGGAACGCGAGATTGTTTTTTAGTGACCATTACAAAACCTGTTGACAGAAAGTTAAAACAGTTTTGTAATGCATGTTACATAATAAATCAAGGAGTCCTTATGGGCGCTTTTACAGGTAAGACAGTTCTCATCCTCGGTGGCAGTCGTGGTATCGGTGCCGCTATCGTACGTCGTTTCGTCACCGATGGGGCCAATGTACGATTCACCTATGCGGGGTCGAAAGATGCCGCTAAACGCCTGGCACAAGAGACTGGAGCGACAGCAGTATTCACAGATAGTGCTGACAGAGACGCTGTCATTGATGTCGTTCGTAAGAGCGGCGCATTGGATATCCTGGTGGTAAATGCAGGTATTGGCGTCTTTGGCGAGGCCCTGGAATTAAATGCCGACGATATTGATCGCCTTTTCAAAATCAATATTCATGCTCCTTATCATGCCTCTGTTGAAGCCGCCCGGCAGATGCCCGAAGGCGGGCGCATCTTAATCATCGGCTCCGTGAATGGCGATCGTATGCCTGTTGCAGGCATGGCTGCTTATGCCGCCAGCAAATCTGCCCTGCAAGGCATGGCGCGCGGGCTGGCCCGTGATTTTGGACCGCGTGGGATCACCATTAACGTCGTCCAGCCAGGGCCAATTGATACCGACGCTAATCCCGCCAACGGGCCAATGCGCGATATGTTGCATAGTTTGATGGCTATCAAAAGACATGGGCAACCGGAAGAGGTCGCTGGTATGGTCGCATGGTTAGCAGGGCCAGAAGCCAGTTTTGTTACCGGCGCGATGCATACCATTGATGGCGCGTTTGGCGCATAACCGACTACGCTCAATTAAGCCCAGCCATTATCCATGATGTCTGGGTTTTGTTTACTCACGTCGTCCGCTAAAAGCGGCTCCCGGTAAAGAGAAATCTTCTGTTCATGTCGTAAATCTTGAGGATAACCAAATGGTAGAAAGAACCGCTGTTTTCCCTGCTAGCCGACATTCACTGTATGCTGAGCATCGTTATTCTGCGGCTATTCGTTCCGGCGATTTGCTGTTTGTTTCCGGGCAAGTAGGAAGTCGAGAGGACGGAACACCAGAACCCGATTTTCAGCAACAAGTCAGACTGGCATTTGATAATTTGCATGCGACCCTGGCTGCTGCGGGATGCACTTTTGACGATATCATTGATGTTACGAGCTTTCATACCGATCCAGAAAAACAATTCGAAGACATCATGACGGTGAAAAATGAAATATTTAGCGCCCCACCTTATCCAAACTGGACGGCGGTGGGTGTTACATGGCTGGCAGGCTTTGATTTTGAAATTAAAGTGATAGCGCGCATCCCTGAGCAGTAAGCAATAGTGTTAGCCGTTCGTTTTCACACTCCGCCCTATAAGTCGGATGAATGGAATAAAATGCATATCTGATTGCGTGAAAGTGAAAAAGGAAAAAGCAGGGAATGTCTGCAATTATTGATACCGAAGGACAGTTCCCCTGCAGAATCACATCAAATAAAAATGCATATACCTTGACTTTTAATTCAAATAAACCGTTTGCGCTGACAAAATATTGCATCAAATGCTTGCACCGCTTCTGACGATGAGTATAATGCCGGACAATTTGCCGGGAGGATGTATGGTTCAGTGTGTTCGACATTTTGTCTTACCGCGTCTGAAAAAAGACGCTGGCCTGCCGTTTTTCTTCCCGTTGATCACCCATTCCCAGCCCCTCAATCGAGGGGCTTTTTTTTGCCCAGGCGTCAGGAGATAAAAGATGGCTAATCCGCTATATCAGAAACATATCATTTCCATAAACGACCTTAGTCGCGATGACCTTAATCTGGTGCTGGCGACAGCGGCGAAACTGAAAGCAAACCCGCAACCAGAGCTGTTGAAGCACAAAGTCATTGCCAGCTGTTTCTTCGAAGCCTCTACCCGTACCCGCCTCTCTTTCGAAACATCTATGCACCGCCTGGGTGCCAGCGTGGTGGGCTTCTCCGACAGCGCCAATACATCACTGGGTAAAAAGGGCGAAACGCTGGCCGATACCATTTCGGTTATCAGCACTTACGTCGATGCGATAGTGATGCGTCATCCGCAGGAAGGTGCGGCGCGCCTGGCCACCGAGTTTTCCGGCAATGTACCGGTACTGAATGCCGGTGATGGCTCCAACCAACATCCGACGCAAACCTTGCTGGACTTATTCACTATTCAGGAAACCCAGGGGCGTCTGGACAATCTCCACGTCGCAATGGTTGGTGACCTGAAATATGGCCGCACCGTTCACTCCCTGACTCAGGCGTTAGCGAAGTTCGACGGCAACCGTTTTTACTTCATCGCGCCGGACGCGCTGGCAATGCCGCAATACATTCTGGATATGCTCGATGAAAAAGGGATCGCATGGAGTCTGCACAGCTCTATTGAAGAAGTGATGGCGGAAGTAGACATCCTGTACATGACCCGCGTGCAAAAAGAGCGTCTGGACCCGTCCGAGTACGCCAACGTGAAAGCGCAGTTTGTTCTTCGCGCCAGCGATCTCCACAACGCCAAAGCCAATATGAAAGTGCTGCATCCGCTGCCGCGTGTTGATGAGATTGCGACAGATGTTGATAAAACGCCACACGCCTGGTACTTCCAGCAGGCAGGCAACGGGATTTTCGCTCGCCAGGCGTTACTGGCACTGGTTCTGAATCGCGATCTGGTACTGTAAGGGGAAATAGAGATGACACACGATAATAAATTGCAGGTTGAAGCTATTAAACGCGGCACGGTAATTGACCATATCCCCGCCCAGATCGGTTTTAAGCTGTTGAGTCTGTTCAAGCTGACCGAAACGGATCAGCGCATCACCATCGGTCTGAACTTGCCTTCTGGCGAGATGGGCCGCAAAGATCTGATCAAAATCGAAAATACCTTTTTGAGTGAAGATCAGGTAGATCAACTGGCATTGTATGCGCCGCAAGCCACGGTTAACCGTATCGACAACTATGAAGTGGTGGGTAAATCGCGCCCCAGTCTGCCAGAGCGCATCGACAATGTGCTGGTCTGCCCGAACAGCAACTGTATCAGCCATGCCGAACCGGTTTCTTCCAGCTTTGCCGTGCGAAAACGCGCCAATGACATCGCGCTCAAATGCAAATACTGTGAAAAAGAGTTTTCCCATAATGTGGTGCTGGCCAATTAATTGCGGTTGGTAATAAAAGTCTGGCTCCCTATAATGAGCCAGACTTTTTACCGCTGTAATAAAGGAGAAATCATGAGCAAAACTATCGCGACGGAAAATGCACCGGCAGCTATCGGTCCTTACGTACAGGGCGTTGATCTGGGCAATATGATCATCACCTCCGGTCAGATCCCGGTAAATCCGAAAACGGGTGAAGTACCGGCAGACGTCGCTGCACAGGCACGTCAGTCGCTGGATAACGTAAAAGCGATCGTCGAAGCCGCAGGCCTGAAAGTGGGCGACATCGTTAAAACCACCGTGTTTGTGAAAGATCTGAACGACTTCGCAACCGTAAACGCCACTTACGAAGCCTTCTTCACCGAACACAACGCCACCTTCCCGGCACGTTCTTGCGTTGAAGTTGCCCGTCTGCCGAAAGACGTGAAGATTGAGATCGAAGCGATCGCTGTTCGTCGCTAATCTTGATGGAAATCCGGGCTATCATGCCCGGATTAAGTCTGATGACAAACGCAAAATCGCCTGATGCGCTACGCTTATCAGGCCTACGTGATTCCTGCAATTTATTGAATTTGTTGGCCGGATAAGGCATTTACGCCGCATCCGGCATGAACAAAGCTTACTTTGTCTGCAATCTGAATCGGGGCTATCGTGCCCAGTTTATTCTTTACTGCCAGCCGTAACGACGGCTATAAAATCCTTTCACCAACTGAGTTAATGTCATATACCCTGCCAGAATCGCAACCAGCCACGGGAAATAGCTTAACGGCAGCGCCTGCAGCTGCAGATAACTGGCCAGCGGTGAAAACGGCAATGCGATCCCGACAATCATCACGATCACGGTCATGATCATTAACGGCCACGATGCACAGCTCTGAATAAACGGCACACGGCGGGTGCGGATCATATGCACAATCAGCGTTTGCGACAGTAAGCCCACCACAAACCATCCCGACTGGAACAGCGTTTGCGTTTCCGGCGTGTTGGCATGGAATACCCACCACATCAGGCAAAACGTCAGAATATCGAAGATCGAGCTGATCGGTCCGAAGAAGATCATAAAGCGCCCCAGATCCGCCGGATTCCAACGCTGCGGCTTTTGAATTTGCTCGTCGTCGACGTTATCAAACGGGATCGCCACCTGTGACACATCATACAGCAGGTTCTGAATAAGCAAGTGTAACGGCAACATCGGCAGGAAGGGCAAGAAAGCACTCGCCACCAGCACGCTGAACACATTACCGAAGTTGGAGCTCGCCGTCATTTTGATGTATTTCAGCATGTTGGCGAAAGTGCGACGTCCTTCAATAACCCCCTCTTCCAGCACCATCAGGCTTTTTTCCAGCAGGATGATATCAGCCGCTTCACGGGCAATATCTACCGCGCCGTCCACAGAAATGCCGATATCCGCAGCGCGTAAGGCGGGCGCATCATTAATACCATCGCCCATAAAGCCAACCACATGCCCTTCGCGCTTCAGTAAGGTCACAATGCGTTCTTTATGCATCGGCGTCAGGCGGGCAAACAGCGTGGTGCGCTGTGCGAGATTTGCCAGTTCGTCGTCAGATAGCGTTTCAATATCACTACCAATGACCACCTCTCCCGCGTCCAGCCCCACTTCATGGCACACTTTCGCTGCAACTAACTCACTGTCGCCAGTAAGGATTTTTACGGTGATTCCACTCGCTTTTAATGCCTTCAGTGCCGGAGCGGTTGTCTCTTTTGGCGGATCAAGGAAAGCAATATATCCTTCGAGGATCAGGTCGGATTCATCCGCCCGCTGGTAATCTCCTTCACGCGCTGGCAGGTATTTCGTCGCCACCGCAACCACGCGCAGCCCCTGACGATTAAGCGTATCAGTAACCCGCTTAATCTTACGCAGCATGATGTCATCGAGCGGCACAATCTCGCCATTGTGACGCACCTGCGAACACACATTGAGGATTTCCTGCAATGCACCTTTGCAAACCAGCTGATGGTGCTCGGTATTTTCTGCCACTACCACCGACATCCGGCGACGCTCGAAATCAAACGGAATCTCATCAATTTTTTGCCAACGACTGGCCAGCGAGCGCGCTGACTCTTCATCCGTACCTTCGAGCACCGCTGTATCGAGCAGGTTTTTAAGTCCGGTCTGATAATGACTGTTCAACCACGCGCTATGCAGCACGCGTTCGCTGGTTTTACCGGAGATATCGGTATGATTCTCCAGCACAATTTTATCCTGTGTCAGGGTGCCAGTTTTATCAGTGCACAGAATATCCATTGCGCCAAAGTTCTGAATAGCATCCAGATGTTTGACGATCACTTTCTGTTTCGACAGCTTTACTGCGCCGCGCGCCAGCGTCGAGGTAACAATCATCGGCAACATTTCCGGCGTTAAGCCTACCGCGACCGAAAGCGCAAACAGTGCCGCTTCCCACCAGTCGCCTTTGGTGTAACCATTGATTAACAGCACCACCGGAGCCATCACCAGCATAAAGCGAATCAGCAGCATACTGACGCGGCTGATCCCTTGCTGAAAGGCATTCGGCTCGCTTTCCTGCTCACTAACACGCCCCGCCAGTTGACCAAACCAGGTATTGGCACCTGTAGCAATCACCATTGCTTGTGCCGTGCCGCTCACCACGGTGGTGCCCATAAAACACAGGGTGTCACACTCCAGCGGATTGCTGTGCTCCGGCTGGCGAGTGGTAGCGGCTTTTTCTACGGGCAGAGACTCACCGGTTAACGACGCCTGAGCGACGAACAGATCCCGCGCCTGCAAGATACGTAAATCTGCCGGGATCATATCCCCCGCCGCCAGTTTTATTATATCGCCGGGCACCAGCTGGTCGATCGGGATCTCCAGCCAGCCATTTTCGCCTTTGTCGTTAATTACGCGCAGAACCGTCGCTGTATTGCTGACCATCGCTTTCAGGGCATCTGCCGCTTTAGTGGAACGTGCTTCCTGAATAAAGTTCAGCAACGTAGAAATAGCGACCATTAGCGCGATAACGCCCGCGGCAAATAAATCTTCCGTGGCGTAAGAAATAGCGCCGAGAATGGTGAGTAAAATATTAAAGGGGTTGCGATAGCAGACCCATAAATGTACCCACCACGGCGACGGTTGTTGTGCGGGTAATTTATTTTCACCATGTTGTTCGCGGGCAGATTCCACTTCCGCCTGATTTAACCCTTCCGGATGGGTGTCGAACGTTTTCCATAATTCTTCTTCGGGCATCATCGCCATTTTCAGGCAATGCGCACTTAAGGACGGCGGGACCGCCGTATTCACTGTCTGCTGCGCGCCAGGCAATGGATCGCGATGAACCAGACGGGAAGGTAAATGGCGAATGAGCCGGGTAAAAATTTCTTTAAACATAAGGAGTCCCTCCGCACTGTCTGAAACAGTACAGAAATGTCTTCAGGCGTGGCGAAGCCTTACCTGAAGGTAATAAAGCTGAGCAGGGACGTTAAAACGTCACGGCCTTACGCATCCGGTAACGCCGTGAAAAGACGGGCTTACCGGAAAAGTTTTAATCTCCGTCGAGGGAGAGGCGTGGGATCAGGTTCCATATAACCTCCGGTAAGTGAAAAAAGCGCCGCAAATAATAAGGAGAATCCAATAATATTCGTAGCATCTATGGCGATATAATACCTGCTGGCAACTAAACCAACGATAAACCAGACTTTACCCATTGCTGAATGCACGGGTAAAGTTAGGCTCAAATAATTAAACAACACGTTACAGGACAACAGGATGCAAAATCGGCTGACCATCAAAGACATCGCACGCTTAAGCGGCGTGGGGAAATCTACAGTTTCCCGGGTGCTGAATAACGAAAGCGGCGTGAGCCAGCGCACCCGCGAGCGTGTTGAAGCAGTGATGAATCAGCATGGATTTTCCCCTTCCCGCTCTGCGCGCGCTATGCGTGGGCAAAGCGATAAAGTGGTCGCCATCATTGTTACCCGCCTGGATTCGTTGTCAGAAAATCTCGCCGTTCAAACCATGCTGCCAGCGTTCTATGAACAAGGTTACGACCCAATCATGATGGAAAGTCAGTTTTCCCCGCAATTAGTTGCCGAACATTTGGGGGTGCTGAAACGGCGTAATATCGACGGCGTAGTGCTGTTCGGTTTTACTGGCATAACAGAAGAAATGTTAGCCCACTGGCAGTCATCGCTGGTTCTGCTGGCGCGTGACGCAAAAGGTTTTGCTTCGGTCTGTTATGACGACGAAGGGGCAATCAAGATCCTGATGCAACGGCTGTATGACCAGGGGCATCGTAATATCAGTTATCTCGGCGTGCCGCATAGTGACGTGACGACCGGGAAGCGACGTCACGAAGCCTACCTGGCGTTCTGCAAAGCGCATAAACTGAATCCCGTTGCCGCTCTGCCAGGCCTTGCTATGAAGCAAGGCTATGAGAACGTAGCAAAAGTGATTACGCCTGAAACTACCGCCTTACTGTGCGCAACCGACACGCTGGCACTTGGCGCAAGTAAATACCTGCAAGAGCAACGCATCGACACCTTGCAACTGGCGAGCGTCGGTAATACGCCATTAATGAAATTCCTTCATCCGGAGATCGTCACCGTAGATCCTGGTTACGCCGAAGCTGGACGCCAGGCGGCCTGCCAATTGATCGCACAGGTAACCGGGCGCAGCGAACCGCAACAAATCATCATCCCCGCCACCCTGTCCTGATCGTTTCCTGAACGATAAATTGTGATCTTCGCTGCGTTTCGGGAACGTTCCCGTTTTTAAATTTTTCCGCGCAATATATTCTGCAGCCAACCAAAAATGTCATCTGCCATGGGGCTTTATGATGAGCAAAATAAACCAAACGGATATCGATCGGTTGATTGAACTGGTCGGCGGGCGCGGCAATATTGCGACGGTGAGCCACTGTATTACTCGCCTGCGCTTTGTCCTCAACCAACCGGCCAATGCCAGACCGAAAGAAATTGAGCAACTCCCCATGGTGAAAGGCTGTTTCACCAATGCCGGGCAATTTCAGGTGGTGATTGGCACCAACGTGGGTGATTACTATCAAGCACTAATAGCGTCAACCGGACAGGCGCAGGTTGATAAAGAGCAGGTAAAAAAAGCCGCCCGGCAGAATATGAAATGGCATGAGCAGTTGATCTCTCATTTCGCGGAGATCTTCTTCCCGTTGCTGCCCGCGTTGATTAGCGGCGGTTTGATCCTCGGTTTTCGCAATGTGATCGGCGATTTGCCCATGAGCAACGGTCAAACGCTGGCGCAAATGTACCCTTCCCTGCAAACGATCTACGATTTTCTGTGGTTGATCGGTGAAGCGATCTTCTTCTACCTGCCGGTCGGGATTTGCTGGTCAGCGGTGAAAAAATGGGCGGCACGCCGATCCTTGGTATCGTGCTTGGCGTGACACTGGTTTCTCCCCAGCTGATGAACGCTTATCTGCTCGGGCAGCAGCTGCCGGAAGTGTGGGACTTTGGCATGTTCAGCATCGCCAAAGTAGGCTATCAGGCGCAGGTGATCCCGGCACTGTTAGCCGGGCTGGCGCTGGGCGTTATTGAAACTCGCCTTAAACGCATCGTGCCGGATTACCTCTATCTGGTGGTGGTGCCCGTCTGTTCGCTGATCCTCGCGGTGTTCCTCGCCCATGCGCTGATTGGTCCGTTTGGTCGCATGATTGGCGATGGCGTTGCCTTTGCGGTACGTCACCTGATGACCGGCAGCTTTGCTCCGATTGGCGCAGCATTGTTTGGCTTCCTGTACGCCCCGCTGGTGATCACCGGTGTACACCAGACCACCCTTGCTATTGATTTGCAGATGATTCAAAGCATGGGTGGCACGCCAGTGTGGCCGCTGATTGCGCTGTCGAATATCGCTCAGGGCTCCGCCGTGATAGGCATTATCATTTCCAGCCGCAAGCACAATGAACGCGAGATCTCCGTGCCTGCCGCTATCTCCGCCTGGCTTGGGGTCACTGAGCCTGCAATGTACGGCATCAACCTGAAATATCGCTTCCCGATGCTGTGCGCGATGATTGGTTCTGGTCTGGCAGGATTACTATGCGGCCTGAACGGCGTTATGGCGAATGGTATCGGCGTAGGCGGCCTGCCGGGAATTCTCTCGATTCAACCGAGCTACTGGCAGGTATTTGCGCTGGCAATGGTTATCGCCATCATCATCCCGATTGTACTCACCTCGTTTATCTATCAGCGGAAATACCGCCTGGGCACGCTGGATATTGTTTAATTTTCTTCGGGGCGCAATTGCGCCCCCTCGCATTTGCAGGAATAACGTAATGACTAATCTTCCCCACTGGTGGCAAAACGGCGTTATCTACCAGATTTATCCAAAGAGTTTTCAGGACACCACGGGTAGCGGCACCGGCGATTTACGTGGCGTTATCCAACGCCTGGACTATCTGCATAAACTGGGCGTTGATGCCATCTGGCTAACCCCCTTTTATATCTCTCCCCAGGTCGATAACGGTTACGACGTAGCGAACTATACGGCGATTGATCCCATCTACGGCACGCTGGACGATTTTGACGAACTGGTGACGCAGGCAAAATCGCGCGGGATTCGTATCATTCTCGATATGGTGTTTAACCATACCTCTACCCAACATGCCTGGTTTCGCGAGGCGCTGAACAAAGAAAGCCCTTACCGCCAGTTTTATATCTGGCGCGATGGCGAACCAGAAACGCCACCGAACAACTGGCGTTCAAAATTTGGCGGTAGTGCGTGGCGCTGGCATGCGGAAAGCGAACAGTACTATTTGCATCTCTTTGCACCAGAACAGGCGGATCTCAACTGGGAGAATCCAGCGGTACGCGCAGAGCTGAAAAAAGTCTGTGAATTCTGGGCCGATCGTGGGGTCGACGGGTTGCGCCTGGATGTGGTGAATCTGATCTCCAAAGACCCGCGTTTCCCTGAAGACCTGGATGGCGACGGGCGTCGCTTCTACACCGACGGGCCACGAGCACACGAGTTTTTGCACGAGATGAACCGCGATGTGTTTACGCCACGCGGGTTAATGACCGTAGGTGAAATGTCCTCCACCAGCCTTGAGCATTGCCAGCGATACGCGGCACTGACAGGCAGTGAATTGTCGATGACCTTTAATTTTCATCACCTGAAGGTCGATTATCCCGGTGGTGAAAAATGGACGCTGGCTAAACCTGACTTTGTGGCGTTGAAAACATTGTTCCGCCACTGGCAACAAGGAATGCACAACGTGGCATGGAATGCCTTGTTCTGGTGTAACCACGATCAGCCGCGCATTGTTTCTCGCTTTGGTGATGAAGGTGAATACCGCGTGCCTGCGGCAAAAATGCTGGCGATGGTGCTGCATGGCATGCAGGGAACGCCGTATATCTACCAGGGCGAAGAGATTGGCATGACCAACCCGCATTTCACGCGCATTACTGACTATCGCGACGTGGAGAGCCTCAATATGTTTGCCGAGCTGCGCAACGATGGTCGTGATGCCGACGAGTTATTGGCAATCCTCGCCAGTAAATCCCGTGACAACAGCCGCACGCCCATGCAATGGAGCAACGGCGATAATGCCGGGTTTACGGCTGGCGAACCGTGGATTGGCCTGGGCGATAACTATCAACAAATCAACGTAGAAGCCGCGCTGGCCGATGAGTCCTCGGTGTTTTACACCTACCAAAAGTTAATCGCACTGCGTAAGCAAGAAGCCATCCTGACATGGGGCAATTACCAGGATCTGCTGCCAAACAGCCCTGTATTGTGGTGCTATCGCCGTGAATGGAAGGGGCAAACCTTGCTGGTCATTGCCAACCTTAGCCGTGAGATCCAACCCTGGCAGCCAGGGCAAATGCGCGGCAACTGGCAGCTTGTGATGCATAACTACGAAGAAGCCTCACCACAACCCTGTGCCATGAATTTACGGCCTTTTGAGGCTGTCTGGTGGTTACAGAAGTAAATCTTCCCTAAGCCCCGGTAATGCCGGTCATTCCGGGGTTTTGTCTGTCAGCATGTTGTTTTTGTTGATTTTTCAACCAGCAAATTCATTAAAAAATTTACATAACGCTGTAGCGCCCGTCATCCGTACGCTCTGCTTTTTACTTTGAGCTACATCAAAAAAAGTTCAAACATCCTTGATGCAAAGCACTATATATAGACTTTAAAATGCGTCCCAACCCAATATGTTGTATTAATCGACTATAATTGCTACTACAGCTCCCCACGAAAAAGGTGCGGCGTTGTGGATAAGCGGATGGCGATTGCGGAAAGCACCGGAAAACGAAACGAAAAAACCGGAAAACGCCTTTCCCAATTTCTGTGGATAACCTGTTCTTAAAAATATGGAGCGATCATGACACCGCATGTGATGAAACGAGACGGCTGCAAAGTGCCGTTTAAATCAGAGCGCATCAAAGAAGCGATTCTGCGTGCAGCTAAAGCAGCGGAAGTCGATGATGCCGATTATTGCGCCACTGTTGCCGCGGTTGTCAGCGAGCAGATGCAGGGCCGCAACCAGGTGGATATCAACGAGATCCAGACCGCAGTTGAAAACCAGCTGATGTCGGGTCCATACAAACAACTGGCTCGTGCTTACATCGAGTACCGTCACGATCGCGACATTGAACGTGAAAAACGCGGTCGCCTGAACCAGGAGATCCGTGGTCTGGTCGAGCAGACCAACGCCTCGTTACTCAACGAAAACGCCAACAAAGACAGCAAGGTGATTCCAACCCAGCGCGACCTGCTGGCCGGGATCGTGGCTAAACACTATGCACGCCAGCACCTGCTGCCGCGTGACGTGGTGCAGGCACATGAGCGTGGCGATATTCACTATCACGATCTCGATTACTCGCCGTTCTTCCCGATGTTCAACTGCATGTTGATCGACCTGAAAGGCATGCTGACCCAGGGCTTTAAAATGGGGAACGCCGAGATTGAACCGCCGAAGTCGATCTCTACGGCAACCGCGGTAACTGCGCAGATTATTGCTCAGGTCGCCAGCCATATTTATGGCGGCACCACCATTAACCGTATCGATGAAGTGCTGGCGCCGTTTGTTACCGCCAGCTACAACAAACATCGCAAGACCGCAGAAGAGTGGAACATCCCGGACGCCGAAGGCTACGCTAACTCTCGTACCATCAAAGAGTGCTACGATGCCTTCCAGTCGCTGGAGTACGAAGTAAACACCCTGCACACCGCCAACGGTCAGACGCCGTTTGTAACCTTTGGTTTTGGTCTGGGCACCAGCTGGGAATCGCGCCTGATTCAGGAATCGATCCTGCGTAACCGTATCGCAGGCCTCGGTAAAAACCGTAAAACTGCGGTGTTCCCGAAACTGGTGTTTGCGATTCGCGATGGCCTGAACCATAAAAAAGGCGATCCGAACTACGACATCAAACAGCTGGCGCTGGAGTGCGCAAGCAAGCGCATGTATCCGGATATCCTGAACTACGATCAGGTAGTGAAAGTCACCGGTTCGTTTAAAACCCCGATGGGCTGCCGCAGCTTCCTCGGCGTGTGGGAAAATGAAAACGGCGAGCAGATCCACGATGGTCGTAACAACCTCGGCGTGATCAGCCTGAACCTGCCGCGTATTGCTCTGGAAGCAAAAGGCGATGAAGCCACCTTCTGGAAGCTGCTGGATGAACGTCTGGTGCTGGCACGTAAGGCACTGATGACCCGTATCGCTCGTCTCGAAGGCGTGAAAGCGCGCGTCGCCCCGATCCTCTATATGGAAGGTGCTTGTGGCGTACGTCTGAATGCTGACGATGATGTTTCTGAAATCTTCAAAAACGGTCGTGCGTCTATTTCGCTGGGTTACATCGGCATCCACGAAACCATTAACGCGCTGTTCGGCGGCGAGCATGTTTACGACAACGAGCAGCTTCGCGCGAAAGGTATCGCCATTGTTGAACGTCTGCGCCAGGCAGTGGATCAGTGGAAAGAAGAAACGGGTTATGGTTTCAGTCTCTACAGCACGCCGAGTGAAAACCTGTGCGACCGCTTCTGCCGTCTCGATACTGCTGAGTTTGGCGTGGTGCCGGGCGTGACCGATAAAGGTTACTACACCAACAGTTTCCACCTCGATGTGGAGAAGAAGGTGAACCCGTACGACAAGATCGACTTTGAAGCGCCTTACCCGCCGCTGGCGAACGGTGGTTTCATTTGCTACGGCGAGTATCCAAACATTCAGCACAACCTGAAGGCGCTGGAAGATGTCTGGGATTACAGCTATCAGCATGTACCGTATTACGGCACCAATACACCGATTGATGAGTGCTACGAGTGTGGCTTTACCGGTGAGTTCGAGTGCACCAGCAAAGGCTTCACTTGCCCGAAATGTGGTAACCATGACGCCTCCCGTGTGTCGGTGACTCGCCGCGTGTGCGGATATTTAGGTAGCCCGGATGCACGTCCATTTAACGCTGGTAAGCAGGAAGAAGTTAAGCGCCGCGTTAAACATTTGGGGAATGGGCAGATAGGTTAATCTTCACTCTGCGCTAAGCAAATGCCGGATGCGGCGTAAACGCCTTATCCGGCCTACATTTGGCAACGGCTGTAGGCCTGATAAGACGCGACAGCGTCGCATCAGGCATTGATTACCGGATGCAGCCTACACGCGGACTGATAAGCCAGGCGAAATAATGAATTATCATCAGTACTATCCTGTCGACATCGTCAACGGCCCCGGCACTCGCTGCACCCTGTTTGTCTCCGGGTGTGTTCATGAATGCCCCGGTTGCTATAACAAAAGCACATGGCGGGTAAATTCTGGTCAGCCATTTACCAAAGCAATGGAAGACAAGATCATTAAAGATCTGAATGACACTCGTATCAAACGCCAGGGGATTTCCCTCTCCGGCGGCGATCCGCTGCATCCGCAAAACGTGCCGGATATTCTGAAACTGGTAAAACGCATCCGCGCCGAGTGTCCGGGTAAAGACATCTGGGTGTGGACAGGCTATAAACTCGACGAACTCAACGCTGCGCAAATGCAGGTTGTTGATTTGATTAACGTGCTGGTCGACGGCAAATTTGTGCAGGATTTAAAAGACCCTTCCCTGATCTGGCGCGGCAGCAGCAATCAGGTGGTGCATCATTTGCGATGATAAGTTCCCTGTTACCTGAGTGCAGGCAACAGGGAAATGAGGAATTAACGATACTTCTGGTGATAGGCGTTGCGGGTCGTTTTCAGTTGCTCTGCAGCAGCCTGCGCTTCTTTTACTTTACCTTCATTTGCCAGCTTCAGCGCGTCGTCAATCTGACCGACCAGAATGTCGAAACCGTGGCGGAAATCTTTCATTTCCGGGCTGTCCGGTGATTTATCTTCGAGCTTCGGCGGCGTTGCTTTTTGCGCATCCAGCGCTGCGGCGCGCATCTTCGTTAACGCGTCTTTGACTTGCGCCGCGTTATCCGCTTTTTCGATCACTTTTAAATTGTCGTTGAGGGTTTCCATATTGTCTTCAAGATCAGCGGCAAACGACGCAGAACTGAATACCAACGAGGAGACTGCAAGAATAGCTAACAGGCTTTTACGCATTGCTCACTTCCTTTTTTATTTACACTTCATCCTTCACACTGCCTCATCGACGGCTACGCTCATTCGCCCGGGTCACGTACTGCGAGTACGCTCCCCGGCCCTCATTCACTTTCCGTCTCGATGCAGTGCGAATGATTTTGTGTAATTTTTTAGTTTATAGCGCGGCAGGTCGCGCCAGTTTTTTACTGCCCGGCGATTTTCATCTCCGGCAACAGCACAGAACCACACTGTATATTACTGCGTGTTTCAATATCGTTACCGACGGTGACAATATTGCGCCACATATCTTTTAAATTACCTGCGATGGTGATTTCACTAACGGGATACTGAATTTCGCCATTCTCTACCCAGAAGCCCGCTGCACCACGGGAATAATCACCGGTAATGGCACTCACGCCCTGGCCCATCAGCTCCGTCACCACCAGCCCGGTGCCCATCTCTTTGAGCATTTGTTCGAAGCTTAGCCCTTGTCCGGCAATCCGCCAGTTGTGAATACCGCCCGCATGTCCGGTGCTTTTCAGCCCCAGTTTCCGCGCCGAGTAGCTGGTCAGCAGCCACTGAGTCAGGATGCCATCTTTAATAATATCGCGACGCTCGGTGCGCACACCTTCGCTGTCGAATGGCGTCGACGCCAGCCCTTTCAGCAGATGCGGATGCTCTTCAATGGTCAGCCAGTCCGGCAGAATTTGTTTACCCAGCGAATCCAGCAGAAAGGTAGATTTACGGTAAACCGAGCCACCCGCTATCGCCCCCACCAGATGGCCAAAAAGCCCGGTTGCCACTTCATTGGCAAAAATGACTGGCGCTTTCATGGTGGAGAGTTTACGCGGTGACAGGCGCGATAAAGTACGGCGAGCACAGTCGGCCCCAACCCACTCTGGCGTTTGCAGATCGCTCATCGCACGACCAATGGTGTAGGCGTAATCACGCTCCATATCGCCATTTTCTTCGGCAATTACACAGCTGGAGAGTGAATGACGCGTAGAGCAGTAACCCTGCAACATGCCGTGGCTGTTGCCAAAAACTTTGACACCGTAGTGGCTGTTAAAACTGCCGCCTTCGGTATTGGTAATGCGTTTGTCCGCCTGCAATGCCGCCTGTTCTGCGCGGGCCGCCAGTTCAATGGCTTCATCCGGGGAAACTTCCGCAGGGTGGAACAAGTCGAGATCTGGTGCGTCAAAGGCCAGCAGCTCTTTGTCTGCCACACCGGCACAGGGATCTGGCGAGGTATAACGGGCAATATCCAGCGCCGCCTGTACGGTGCGGGCAATGGCCTGCGGGCTTAAATCGGTGGATGATGCGCTACCTTTGCGGTTCTGGTGATAAACAGTGATCCCCAGCGCGCCATCGCTATTGAATTCAACATTCTCCACTTCACCATAACGCGTGCTTACGCTAATGCCGGTGGTCTTGCTGACGGCAACTTCCGCACCGTCCGATTTGCCTGAGGCCAACTCCAGCGCAGTGGAAACTGCTTCTTCCAGAATCTTGCGCTGCGCTTCAACTTGAGAGATTACTTTCATTGCAAGTGCCATAATGTAGAGAGTTTCTCTGAAGTCTAACAGAGAACCGTTTTTCAGTGCGCATCTTAACTGGTAACATTAGCCTCTTTTTTTAAGGAGCCTGAGATGACTAAGCAGCCCGAAGACTGGCTCGACGACGTTCCCGGTGATGACATCGAAGACGAAGACGATGAAATTATCTGGGTCAGTAAAAGTGAAATTAAACGTGATGCCGAGGAGCTAAAACGCCTTGGCGCGGAAATTGTTGATCTGGGGAAAAACGCGCTGGATAAGATCCCGTTAGATGCGGATCTGCGCGCGGCTATTGAGCTCGCCCAGCGTATTAAGATGGAAGGTCGCCGCCGCCAGTTGCAGCTCATCGGTAAGATGCTGCGCCAGCGCGACGTAGAGCCTATTCGTCAGGCGCTGGATAAGCTGAAAAACCGTCACAACCAGCAGGTGGTGCTGTTCCATAAACTGGAAAACCTGCGCGATCGTCTGATCGATCAAGGTGATGACGCCATCGCTGAAGTATTGAATCTGTGGCCCGATGCCGATCGTCAGCAGCTGCGTACTCTGATCCGTAACGCGAAGAAAGAGAAAGAAGGGAATAAGCCGCCGAAATCCGCACGCCAGATTTTCCAGTATCTGCGCGAACTGGCGGAGAATGAAGGGTAATTTTCGTTGTTGATGTGAGTATGGTTTGCCGGATGCGGTGCACCTGTAGGCCGGATAAGACGCATCAAGCGTCGCATCAGGCACTATGCTCAAATGCCGGATGCGGCGTAAACGCCTTATCCGGCAATGCTATATCAGGCTGAAGCCGAATTACTGCGCAGCTTCCGCCTTCTTCGCCAGACCATCCAGCAGTTTCTGATGGATCCCACCAAAACCGCCGTTGCTCATCACCAGAATATGGTCGCCAGGCTGAGCGGTTTTCACCACCATATCTGCCAGCGTATCCACATCGCCACTCCAGTGTGCAGGCTGAACGCAGGCTTCTGCCACTTCTGCCACCTGCCACGGAATATGCGCCGGTTGCAGCAGGAAGACTTCATCGGCACGACCTAATGAAGGTGCCAGATCGTCTTTGCAGATCCCCATTTTCATGGTATTCGAGCGCGGTTCCAGCACAGCAATAATGCGCGCCGTACCACCAACTTTGCCACGCAGCGCCGCCAGCGTTGCCAGAATCGCCGTCGGGTGATGGGCAAAATCGTCATATACCGTGACGCCATTCGCTTCACCACGCAACTCCAGACGGCGACGAGCATTAATAAACGAACCCAGCGCGTTAGCGGCATCTGCCGGCGCTACACCAACATGGCGAGCCGCTGCAATCGCCATCAGGCCATTGTGCATATTATGTTCGCCTACCAGCGACCATTTCACTTCGCCCACTTTTTCGCCATCCAGCAAGACTTCCCATTCAGAAGCGTCAGTGGTCAGCTTTTTCGCCTGCCAGTGACCCTGCTCACCCACCAGCTCCTGCTCGCTCCAGCAGCCCATCGCCATGGTCTGTTTCAGGTTGATGTCATTTTCCGGCCAGATAATACGGCCCTGCCCCGGAACGATACGCACCAGATGGTGGAACTGTTTCTGGATCGCTTTCAGGTCGTCAAAGATATCGGCGTGATCGAACTCAAGGTTGTTGAGGATCAGCGTACGCGGGCAGTAATGGACAAATTTAGAGCGTTTGTCGAAGAAGGCGCAGTCATACTCATCCGCTTCGATAACAAAGAAGTCGCTTTCGCCCAGACGCGCCGAAACCTCAAAGTTCCCCGGCACACCGCCGATCACAAATCCCGGTTTGTAACCGCACTGTTCCAGAATCCAGGTCGCCATTCCCGCGGTGGTAGTTTTGCCGTGTGTACCGGCAACGGCCAGCACCCAGCGGTCGCGCAGCACAAAATCGTGCAGCCACTGTGGACCTGACATATAAGGGATGTTTTTTTCCAGTACCGCTTCCACACACGGATTTCCACGGGTCATGGCGTTGCCAATAATCACCAGATCCGGCTGCGGATCGAGCTGGCTGGCATCGTAACCCTGAATCAGCTCAATGCCTTGCTTCTCAAGTAAGGTGCTCATCGGCGGATACACATTGGCGTCCGAACCCGTTACTTCATGGCCTAACTGGCGCGCCAGCATCGCCAGACCGCCCATAAATGTGCCACAAATTCCTAAAATATGAATGCGCATACGTCACTATCCTTTTTTAATCTGCCGCTCATTTTACGCATATGTCGGGCAAGTGAGAAACGCATTTCAGGATAATCCGCAATTTGCTGGCGCGATTCACCTGAGCGCAACATTGAGATTATTTGTTAAGATTGTTGCGGTCGCTTTACTCCATAAACATTGCAGGGAAAGTTTTATGAAAACGTTAGGTGAATTTATTGTCGAAAAGCAGCACGAGTTTTCTCATGCTACCGGTGAGCTCACTGCTTTGCTGTCGGCAATAAAACTGGGCGCCAAGATTATCCATCGCGATATCAACAAAGCAGGACTGGTTGATATCCTGGGTGCCAGCGGTGCTGAGAACGTGCAGGGCGAGGTTCAGCAGAAACTCGACTTGTTCGCTAATGAAAAACTGAAATCCGCACTGAAAGCACGCGATATCGTTGCGGGCATTGCCTCTGAAGAAGAAGATGAGATTGTCGTCTTTGAAGGCTGTGAACATGCAAAATACGTGGTGCTGATGGACCCACTGGATGGCTCGTCCAACATCGATGTTAACGTCTCTGTCGGTACCATTTTCTCCATCTACCGCCGCGTTACGCCCGTCGGCACGCCGGTAACGGAAGAAGATTTCCTCCAGCCTGGTAACAAACAGGTTGCGGCAGGTTACGTGGTATACGGCTCCTCTACCATGCTGGTTTACACCACCGGATGCGGTGTTCACGCCTTTACTTACGATCCTTCGCTCGGCGTTTTCTGCCTGTGCCAGGAACGGATGCGCTTTCCGGAGAAAGGCAAAACCTACTCCATCAACGAAGGAAACTACATTAAGTTTCCGAACGGGGTGAAGAAGTACATTAAATTCTGCCAGGAAGAAGATAAATCCACCAACCGCCCGTATACCTCACGTTATATCGGTTCACTGGTCGCGGATTTCCACCGTAACCTGCTGAAAGGCGGTATTTATCTCTACCCAAGCACCGCCAGCCACCCGGACGGCAAACTGCGTTTGCTGTATGAGTGCAACCCGATGGCATTCCTGGCGGAACAAGCGGGCGGTAAAGCGAGCGATGGCAAAGAGCGTATTCTGGATATCATCCCGGAAACCCTGCACCAGCGCCGTTCATTCTTTGTCGGCAACGACCATATGGTTGAAGATGTCGAACGCTTTATCCGTGAGTTCCCGGACGCGTAATCTCCTGCGCCTCTCCACACGGAGAGGCGTTTTTATCGCTGCGCAATGTTGACTCTTGTCACTGGCGAACTCTGACGATTCTCCCACAGCACCGTTAACCCACGCTGTAATGCTATAAAAATAAACAACAAAATACCGATGGCGATTTTCGTCCACCAGGAACTCAGCGTGCCGTCAAAGTTGATG
Source organism: Escherichia sp. SCLE84 (assembly GCF_012584495.1). NCBI lineage: Bacteria > Pseudomonadati > Pseudomonadota > Gammaproteobacteria > Enterobacterales > Enterobacteriaceae > Escherichia > Escherichia sp. SCLE84. The sequence continues at coordinate 2,637,837 of NZ_CP051430.1, forward strand.
TAAGTCTGGATCAGTCCCTGAATTGCCACGCCAAAAAGCGTCCCAAGCACCGTCCCGACGCCACCACTTAACAACGTACCGCCAATCACCACCGACGCGATGGCGTCCAGTTCCACACCTACGCCCGCCAGTGCATATCCGGCCTGGGTATAAATCGAGAAGACAATCCCCGCCAGTGTTGCCAGTCCGGTGGAGAGCATATAAATGCGAATAGTGGTGCTGCGAGTAGAAATCCCCATCAGGTTCGCCGACGTCGCGTTGCCGCCAATAGCGTACACCTGATTGTCAAAACGGGTACGATGCGCAAGGAAAATACCGATAACCACCACCGCCAGCATCAACAGCCCCATCGCACTAAGGCGACCGCCGCCGGGGATTTTCCACGCAAGGCTTGAGAGCGTGTCATAAATGGGATGGTTTATCGGAATCGACTCTTCCGAAACGAGATAGCTGACGCCGCGCAAAAAGAACATCCCCGCAAGCGTAATGATAAATGCCGGGATCTTCAGGGCGTCGATCAGAAGCCCCATAAATGCGCCGAAGGCACAGCCCATCACCAGCACTAGCGGAAACGCCAGCAGCGGCGAGAGGCCGAAATCGCCAACCACTTTTGCCAGAAACACGCCAGTAAAGGCGATCACCGAACCGACGGAGAGATCGATACCGCCAGAGAGGATCACAAAGGTCATGCCAACGGCGATTATCCCAAGAAAGGCGTTATCTGTCAGGATATTGCAGATCACTCTTGTGGAAGCAAAACCGGGAAACTGCGTCAGGCAGTAGAAATAGCCCAGCACAAAGACGCCGATGGTGATCATCAGTGGCAAATTACGTTTTATCATGGCTACGTACTCCTTTAATCAGACTGATAAAGCGTTGCGACTGAACAATCAGCACACAAAGCACCACCACCGCTTTTACGACCTGGTTCATCTCCGGCGGAAAGCCAGAAAGTAAAATTCCGGTGTTCATCCCCTGAATAATCAGCGCCCCCACGACTGAGAGCAGCAGGTTAAAGCGCCCGCCCATCAGCGATCCGCCGCCAATCACCACCGCAAGAATGGCGTCCAGCTCCAGCCATAACCCGGCGTTATTGGCATCGGCACCGCGAATATCCGCCGCCACGATAATGCCCGCAATCGCCGCACACAGCCCGCTCAACACGTAGGTGAGCATGACGATGATCCGCGTGTTTACCCCGGCATTTTTTGCCGCCCGAATGTTGATACCAACGGCTTCGATAAACATCCCCAGCGCCGTTTTGCGGGTCAACAGCCAGAACAGGAGAAGCGTCAGCACCGCGATAATGACCGGCGTTGGCAGGAACAACAGCGATCCGCTGCCAAACCATGAGAGATCCGGCGAGTTAAACGTGACGATCTGCCCGGCGGTGATCAGTTGCGCCACGCCGCGCCCGGCGACCATCAGGATCAGGGTGGCGACAAACGGCTGAATTTTGAGGATCGCTACCAGTATGCCGTTCCACAATCCCGCCAGGATGCCGGTGCCCAGGGCGCTTAACAAAACAATCGGCAGGCTGAATCCCGCGACCGTCATCGCAGCCGTTGTGGCTCCGGCGATAGCCATCACCGCCCCTACGGAGAGATCAATCCCACCGGTGGCGATCACCAGCGTCATACCAATCGCCAGTAACGCAACGGGAGCTGCACGGTTAAGAATGTCGATAGGGCTACCGAACAAACGCCCATCCTGAAGCACCACCTGCCAGAAATGCGGGGCTACCAGGCTATCGACCAGCAGCACCAGCAATAGCGCCGCCAGCTGCGGCATTCCCGTTGGCCAGCGAAAGCGCCTTTTCGGCGGCGTAGTGTCCGGGAGAGATTGAGGCATCACACTGTTCTCCTTACGCCGCAATGGCGTTCATGATCGCCGGAACGGAAAGCTCTGCCAGCGGGATCTCCGCCACCTGTTTGCGATCGCGCATGATAATCACCCGATCGGCATAGCCCACCAGCTCTTCCAGTTCGGAGGAGATCACCAACAGCGCCAGACCGTCAGCACACAGCGTTTCAATCAGGCGGATGATCTCGGCGTGGGCACCAACATCAATGCCGCGGGTTGGCTCGTCGAGGATCAGAAATTGCGGTCGGGTCAGTAGCCAACGTGAAAGCAACACTTTTTGCTGATTGCCGCCAGAGAGAAATTCAATCGGTTGTTCAGTTGAAGGTGTGCGAATGCCAAGCTGGCGGATAAAGCGTTCGGCAATCTCTTGCTGCTCTTTGCGGGAAATGGGTCGTAGCCAGCCGCGCTGGGCCTGGAGAGCGAGGATGATATTTTCCCGTACCGAGGCGGCGGCGATGATGCCATCGGTTTTCCTGTCTTCCGGGCAGAAGCCGATGCCCAGTACCGAAGCCTGATGTGGCGATCGCAGGTTTTGCGGTTTGCCTTTGATCAACGCCGTGCCGCTGTCAGCAGGTTTGATACCGAAGATCACTTCGGCGGTTTCGGTACGTCCGGATCCCAGCAAGCCTGCCAGGCCGACGATCTCGCCGGGGCGTACTTCGAGATCAAACGGTGCGATCGTTCCTTTTTTGCCGTAATTTTTGAACGCGGCAACGGGTTTGTCGCTCAACAATGTTCGCCCGGCACGCTGTAGCGCGTGGGTATCCAGCTCGCGCCCCAGCATCATTTTTACCAGTTCGATCTGCGGTAGCTCGCGCGTTTCCCGACAGCCTACGAAACTGCCGTTGCGTAAGACGGTGATCCGATCGCTGACCTGATAGACCTGATCGAGAAAGTGAGTGACAAAGATCAGGCTGACGCCGCGATCGCGCAACTGACGCATCAGGCCAAACAGTAACTCTACTTCCTGGGTGTCGAGGCTGGCGGTGGGTTCATCGAGGATCAGCACTTTGGCGGAGAGATCGATAGCCCGGCAAATGGCGACGATTTGCTGCATCGCCACCGAAAAACGGTTAAGCGGTTCACGCACGTCGAGGGAGAAACCGTAAGATGTCATCAGTTCGGTGGCACGCTTTTCCATCTCTTTGCGGCGTAGAAAGCCGAAACGTTTGGGTTCGCGACCTATGAATAGATTATCAGCGACCGACATATTGGGTAGCAGGTTGACTTCCTGATAAACGGTTCCGATGCCGAGTTGTTGTGCATGGGCGGTATTTTTCGGTGAGATAGCCTGGCCTTCCAGCCAGATGGTGCCGCGATCGGCGTGGTATACACCGGTTAATGCTTTGATTAGCGTCGATTTTCCCGCCCCGTTTTCACCGAGCAGCGCCATGATTTCGCCACGGCGCAGGCTGAAATCAACGTTGTCTAACGCTTTGACGCCGGGGAAAAATTTACTTAATCCTTCGGTGCGGAGGATTTCCTGGTGTTGGTCGGTCGTCATGGTTTCCTCCTTAGCCACGCTCTAAAAGTCTGGGAATAGATCGTGCCTGATGTTAAGAGCTGCGCCGTTTGTCCCCCTCACCCTAACCCTCTCCCCGAAGGGGCGAGGGGACAGATTGTGCACGGTGTTAAGTCCGGTGTTGCACCACTGCCGGATGCGGCGTGAACGCCTTATCCGGCCTACACAGAGCACCGAACTCGTAGGCATGATAAGACGCGGTAAGCGTCGCATCAGGCTTCAGCGCACCACCGCCGGATGCGGCGCGAGCGCCTTATCAGGCCTACGAATCGGCATCAGGCATTGATACCCTCAATACCCCATATTTTTCTTCTTCTCTAACTCTTCTTTTGCGGTATCAGGCAGATAAAGGGTGGATTTGGTCAGCGTTAGCTTTTCAGGCATGGTGCCGTCTTTTTTGTATTTCTCCAGCGCGTCGAAGGCGGGACCTGCCATATTCGGCGTCAGTTCAACACTGGCGTTCGCTTCGCCATCAATCATCGCTTTGTAGATATCCGGTACGCCATCAATGGAACCCGTGAGGATATCTTTACCCGGCTTCAGGCCCGCTTCTTTAATTGCCTGAATTGCACCAATCACCATGTCATCGTTATGGGCGTAAACCATGCAGATGTTTTTGCCGTTGTTTTCCGCTTTGATAAAGCTCTCCATGACTTCTTTGCCTTTACTGCGGGTGAAGTCACCTGACTGCGAGCGGATAATTTTGATATTTGGCGCATTCTTAATGGCTTCGGCAAAGCCTTTCTTACGGTCAATGGCGACGCTGGCCCCAACGGTGCCCTGCAGCTCCACCACGTTGCATGGTTTGCCATTCACTTCTTTTACCAGCCAGTCACCAATCAACTTGCCTTCGAGGATGTTGTCGGCGGTGACAGTGGTCATATAGAGAGATTTGTCTTTCACATCGATGGAACGGTCAAGCAAGAAGACCGGGATTTCGGCATCTTTCGCCTCTTTTAATACCGGCTCCCAACCCGTCGCTACCACTGGAGCGATAAAGATCGCATCCACCCCTTGTGCAACGAAGGAACGTACCGCTTTAATCTGGTTTTCCTGCTTTTGTTGACCATCGGCAATTTTCAACGTAATTCCGCGTTTTTCGGCCTCACTTTTCGCCACATTGGTTTCTGCGGCACGCCAGCCGGATTCCGATCCGACCTGCGAAAATCCTACGGTTAATGGAGCGGCCAACGCCATAGACGACATGGCTGCCGAGACTGCAGAGACTACAAGTAAGCGTTTCCACATAGGGTTGTCCTCGTCGGGGTAATTATTATTGGTGAAAAGATGTTCGCGAAAAAACTATAGACAATTCGTTATGTAACGGATTGCGTTACATCACACTTCAAAAAAGTAAATAAAACGTTAATCACAAGTTTGTAATCGCTTTCATCTCACTATGAAAAATGCGGCTACGGTTATGGATTTTCCTGCTCTGCATACCGTCTTAAAACTGGCGAAAAAGGAAAATGAAGACGAAAACAAGCGAAGACATTCGGCGCGAGTTGGCTATAATACTCGGCACTTGTTTGCCACATATTTTTAAAGGAAACAGACATGAGCTTACTCAACGTCCCTGCGGGTAAAGATCTGCCGGAAGACATCTACGTGGTTATTGAGATCCCGGCTAACGCAGATCCGATCAAATACGAAATCGACAAAGAGAGCGGCGCACTGTTCGTTGACCGCTTCATGTCCACCGCGATGTTCTATCCGTGCAACTACGGTTACATCAACCACACCCTGTCTCTGGACGGTGACCCGGTTGACGTACTGGTCCCGACTCCGTACCCGCTGCAGCCGGGTTCTGTGATCCGTTGCCGTCCGGTTGGCGTTCTGAAAATGACCGACGAAGCCGGTGAAGATGCGAAACTGATTGCTGTTCCGCACACCAAGCTGAGCAAAGAATACGATCACATTAAAGACGTTAACGATCTGCCAGAGCTGCTGAAAGCGCAGATCGCTCACTTCTTCGAGCACTACAAAGACCTCGAAAAAGGCAAGTGGGTGAAAGTTGAAGGTTGGGAAAACGCAGAAGCCGCTAAAGCTGAAATCGTTGCCTCCTTCGAGCGCGCAAAGAATAAATAAGTTCTTCTGGCGCAATAACCCTGAACACCGGGCTTCGGTTAGTAAGGGTTTTTTTATGCCCGCGATAAATAAACACACCTTATTCCACCACCGCCTGCAAGCGTAATAACGCCTCTTCCACCACCTCATCCGCAGCCAGACCAATACGCTTTGCCAGCCGGGCGCGTAGATCCATCATCCGCACCTGATTCACCAGCACCACGCCGTGCACATCGCCTTCTTCGCAATGTAAAGGAACGCTAAATCCGGCATAACGGGCAAAATTTCCGCCCTGCGTAATGGGGGCCACCAGCGTCATTCCCAGTTGATTAAAGGCTTGAACGGAGAGCACAAGCGCAGGTCGACCAGCACCTTGCTGTTCATGGCCGCTTGCTGGATCAAAGCCAACCAGCACAATGTCTCCCCGTTCAAATTCACTTTTCTTTACCATATTTCGTCACCCGCAGGGGTGGATTTACCCCAGACATCCTGCTCGCTAAGTTCCGCGGCGTTCATGTCACACTGTGCCAGCAGTTCATCAAGCGAGTAGCGCCTGGAGATGGGTGTCAGAATCAGTTGGTTGTTGCTCACCTGCGCTTCCACGCTCTGCCCCGGCTGTAAGTTAAGTTCTTTCATTACGATATTGGGAATGACCATACCTGCACTGTTCCCCCATCTTTTTATGGTAATACGCATCTGCACCTCCTTAAGTTATACAAAGTATAACTCACGGTGCTACAGGAAACGTTTTACCCCTGCGCATTTGTGAACGCCAGCAGAGTTTTTTATGCGTTAACAGATATGGAAAGCGGCTCGGAGAGAAAAGCAAAGGGTGAGGGAATTACAAAACAGAATGCGAGTCGTCTCGCAAAAAACAACGCCACCCGAAGGTGGCGTATGCATATGGTTACTTATCCCTGTCTAACCAGTCGCCGCTTTCAATTAGCTTTAATCCATCGACGGGTCGTTGATAAACGTACATCCATGCACTCCCGTACGGCGTCTGAATCAACTGGCGCGCGTATTCACCGCCCCTGGTGCGCAAGGCATCAAGTTCGGCCAGCGTGGCGTTGTCAATACGATAAACTTCACCGTGTACTGTTCCGTTCCCCGGAACTGCGCCTGGATAGTGGCCCAGGCTATACAACTGGTAGTTATCGATACTGAAATCGCCCAGTAACTGGGCATTGGTCATCCAGTGACTGTTGCCTTGTTTGTGGCGTAAACTGCCGTAGACAAATATTCGCATTGCTAAAACTCGAACTGATAGAGCAAATCCAGTGCCTGGTCTACACCAGACACGGCTTCCAGATATAGCTTAGGCATCAGGCGATAACGTAACGTGAGTGTTGCTATAGAGTCAAATATACCCACGCCGTATTTCACTTGCAGACCTGGCAATACATAGCCGCTGACTACTACCTGGGAGGAGTCGCCTACTCCCTGGGTGTCGAGCGCTAAATTGCTTACGCCAAACGTCTCGCCGATTTTACCCACAATCTGGCCACTTTGCGCAACCCCCAGACCAATCAGCATCGAGGTCATTGCCGCACTGTCGCTCTGATCGCTCTCCAGCCCTTGTCCACGTAGCAAATAAGACAATGCAGCTTGTTGCGACATCGCCGGGTCAGAGAAGATCTCCGCTTTCGGTTCGTCCGCCAGACCAGTGACGCGAACTCCGGCGATTACGTCGTCTTCTGTAGCATCCGGGTTACGAATAGCTTCAATATTAAGATACGGTTGATCCGGCGGACCAGAGAACAGTAACTCACCCTTACGCACAATCAGATCCTGACCATAGGCATGGAAGCGCCCTTCAGGGATGTTGATCTGCCCGTTCAGGCCCAGCCCTTGTTTGTCCTGTACGACGTTAAGATCGCCCGTCAGCCGCGCTTTCAGGCCAAAGGCGTCAATGCGCACATTGTTGCCAACGTGGACAATCAGGTTACTGTTAATCGGAATCGACGCCGTTTTCGGCTCTTCCGGTTGCAGGTTATCGTTAAGCATCACCACATCGCTGGAGACGCCTACTGCGCTTTCCGGCAGATCGTGCACCACGATGCGCGCCCACGGGACATCCACGCGACCATCGAGGGTAAACAGGTTTGGTGTAGCCTCGAATACAACATCTGGCGATACATCCATTCGTACCATCGGCGGCACGGTGATCCGCACTTTACTGCCTTTCGCCGTTACTCGTGCCCGCCAGTTTTCAATTTGGCTCCAGTCGGCATCACCGTTCAGGTAGATTTCACCCTGCTGGGTCCGTACTGTACCGGCAAGCGTCGAGCGCATACCGTTAAAGTTGACCGCAAGCTGGCTCGGCTGCATATCAAACGGCATAAAGTTGCCGTCGATATCCACACCCGTAACCTGAAGCTGACCAAACAACTGCGGGCTTTGCACATCACCACCCAGACGCAAGTTGGCACTCACCATCCCCGCTGCTTTTTCCCCACGGGTAAAGATGGGGTTTATCATCGCAAGGTTGAAGTTACGGATATTGACGTTGCCACCAAGATTACGGCGGCCTTGCGGATCGGTCACCTGCACCTGTCCATCAAACTGGCCGTTATTGGTCAGGCGGATGGTCCAGCCCAATTCGGCACGGTTGTTACGCAATTCCGCCGTCAGATTCAGTGTCTGAAACGCCACCGGCAGCGCCGCATCGTTGACGGTTTGCGTTACCTGCACGTTACGCCCCGAAAGGGTGATACTGCCCTGCGGCAGCCCCTCTTTCGTGGTGTCCCAGGCAACATCCGCTTTACCCGTGAAGATACCGCTGGCCTGAGTGGTTTCTGGCATAAACGGTTTCAGCATGGCGAGGTCGAAGCGGTTGAGATTCACCACCGCACGCCCTTCGGCACCCGCATCGATAGTTTGCGGCACGCACAGTTCCGCATTCGGGTTAAGCCAGCAGTGTGGCCCGATGCTGATTTTTTGCTCCTTATTGCGGTAATCCAGCGCAATATCGCGGGTCAGCGACCACGGGCCGACCGGCGTCTGGAAGCGGGTATTGCTAAGAGTTCCCTTCCAGCGTTCTTCTTTGCGATCAAAACTTCCTGCCAGATTAAGCTGCCCGGAAACCGGCTCGCCCTGAATCCGCAACTGTAGCTCGTGCTGCTTTTCGCTGCCTTTGGCATTCAGGGTGACGAGGTTGATATTTACATCCGGCTGCGAAATTTGCTCAACGCGTACGTCGAGTTTCCCGGCGATCTGATCGGTGGATTTAATGTCGCCTTCCACGCGAACCTGCGTCACGGAAAGTTCCTGCCAGCGCAGGCCGCGCGCGGTGATATCTGCCAGTAGTTGTGGCGCTTCCACCGTGCCGCGTACTTTCACCAGCCCTTTCGCTGTACCGCCAAGCCCCGGCAGCGCGTTATCCAGCCCCGGCGCGTTGATGGTGGCATCAAGATTGAGATCTTTTACCCCCAGCTCGCCTTTCACTTCGGCACTGTTTGGCCCCAGTTCCAGATGAAGCCCTGGGATCATCCACTGCATATAACTGTTGCCTTTCAGCGTGCCGTCAACGTTCACTTTGTTCTGTTTGACGTTACCGGTCAGCTTCAGTTCTGGCACCTCCATCTGCCAGGTGCCGCCGTACAGGCTACCGCGGGTTTTAATCAAGCCATTGAGTTTCGACGGCCACTCTGGGATCTCTTTGGCGGTGTTAATGCCGTTAAGCGTTAGCTCACCGCGCCAACTAATGGCCTGCTGCCAGTCGAGCAACGCCTTGAGTTCAGTTTTCCCTTCCAGCGCCGCGACGGTGAGTTTGTCGAGATTGACCTGCTGTTCATTACCTTTGGCATCAAGGGTAATGGTGGCTGGCGGGATCTCCAGTCCCTTCACTGCCGTACGCATAGAGAGCGTGTAATCGGTCATTTTGCCGGTAAGTTTCAGTTTCAGATCATCCGCCTGATACTGCTTCTCACCGGTGAACGGCCAGTAAAGCTGTTTGCTGTTCACTTCCACGTTGAGTGGCAATCCGGCTTCCGCCAGTCGCGTCTGGGCGCGTAAATCCATATCCACCGGACCGGAAAGGTTAACGCCAATCTCCAGCTGTTCGCGCAGCGCACCGCCCACTTTCAGCTTCAGTTTTTCTCCTTTCAACGGCTCCACGTTTAGTGTGCTGTTGAGGGTGATATCCACCGGCCAGTTGTCTGACAGCTGCGCCGTGCCGCTGGCGTTGACGATCCCTTGACTGGAATCGATATCCAGGGCGTCCAGTTTAGTATTGCCGTCAATGCTGCTCACTTTCAGCAGCATGGTGCGCACGGTGATGTCCGTGTCGCCCGTCACGCGTAACTGCTCGCCTTTAAACTCTTCAATGTTCAGGTTAAGCGGCAAATGCACGTCGGTCATTTCCGGCAATACCGGGCGAGAAAAGAGATCTTTCAGCGTTTCGCCGAGCGGCTTTTCCTCCGGCTGCGGATTTTCAATTTTCGGTTCGACCACTTCTTCCTGCGCCACTTCCGCCACTTTCGGCAGAGCAATCAGCAGGCCTTTCAGCGACGTCGGTTTCAGGGTCAGGGTTTTCTCCTGCCAGTTCAGGCCGGAGGTGAAGTCCATCACCGACACCGTGGTGTCATCAATCTTGATGTTGACGTTGTCCAGCGCCACCCGTGTCAGGGTGATGGGATACGGCGTGGAGAGATCCAGCGGACCGCTATCTTCCTCTTCTTCAACCTGTTCAGAAGGAGGCATTTTTTTACTGTCGATGTTGACCTGAATGTCTTTCAGCGCCAGGTCATTAATACAAACGCTACTGTTCCACAGGCACTCAAGACCGACCGCCAGATGCAGATTACCCGCTTTTACCGCCACGCCTGGCTGCTCATAACGAACGTCAGACAAGGTGAGATCGCGCCAGCCGCCGGTGACCTTGCCAATATCCAGTCCTGGCACCCAGCGATCCGCCGCTTTAAATACAAGATGCAGGCCGCTGGTGGTGCCCACCAGAAACGCCACCGATCCCAGCAACAGTAAGATAACGATAACCACGCCGAGGCTGATTTTTTTCCATAAACTCATAATTCTGGCCCCAGACCGATGTAAAACTGTAACCCGTGTTCGTCTTTATCCGCGACCGGTACGGCAAAATCGAGTTTGATTGGCCCGACCGGCGATTCCCAGCGCACGCCGACCCCGGTACCGGTTTTAAAGTCGCTGCGGCGAATATCGCTTACCGCTTCGCCACTATCGACAAACACCGCGCCCCACCATTTTCCGGTCACGTTGTACTGGTATTCCAGCGATCCGGTTATCAACTTCGAGGCCCCTTTCAGGTCACCGTTGGCGTATTTCGGGGCGATAGATTTGTATTTGTAGCCGCGAATACTGCGATCGCCCCCGGCGAAGAAACGCAGATCCGGCGGTACTTTGTCGAAATCACCGGTTTCAATCCAGCCCAGCGTGCCGCGTGTAACGAAACGATGGCGATCGTACAGTGTGCGGATCCAGACGTTCTGCGCCTGGAAAACGGAGAAATCGACATCTGAACCCCAGGCCGTGTTGGAGTAGTCGATAGAGTAGCGTTGCGAGTCGCCCCAGGTTGGCATCAGGCCACCACGAGAACGCGTGCGGCTAATCATCACCCCAGGATAAAACAGCATCGTGGTGTTGGTAATTTCACCCTGGGTAAAGTGGTCGAGGCTCCAGCGCAGGTTAATGGCACGCTGCCAGCCGCTGGAGAGATCCCAGTAGCGAGAAGCCACCAGCGTAGTGGAGTCAGATTCGGTATCGTTCAGGTCAGTGCGCTTAAAACCGCCCTGCACCAAATAATATTGTTCCAGTGGATTCTTCAGCAGCGGCATTTTATAGCTGAAGTCGAGGGTCTGTTCCGGCGCGGAAATACTGGTACTGGTGGTCAGACTGTGACCATAAGAGTTCATCCACGGCTTTTTCCACGTCGCTTTCACGCGCGGTCCCACGTCCGTAGAGTAACCGACCCCGGTTTCGATGGTGTTTTCAGTTCGCGGCGAAACCACGCCCGTCAAGGGTAATACTTTCGTTTCGCGCGCTTTATCAAATTGTGGAGCCACCACCACCGAGTTAAACCAGCCGGTAGCAGAAAGTCGGCGGTTCAGTTCCGCCAGATCTTTCGATTCGTACTCATCGCCCTCTTTAAACGGCACCAGATTTTGCAGGTATTCATCGCGGATTTGTGATCCTTCAAAGGTCACATGCCCAAAGCGGTAACGTTCGCCACTGTTATAATCAATATCCCAGAAGGCTTTATGCAGGCCGAGCGCAATGCCCAGCTGCGCTTTGGTAAATTCGCTATCGAAATAACCTTTACGCAACGCAATGCTGGTTAAGGACTTTTTGAAATTTTCATAATCGCCCTGGTTCAGCACCGTGCCAATAGCCGGGCGAGTATCGAGCAATTTCAAATAGTCTTTATCGGTCCGCGCGCCGCCGCGCAATACCACATCGGTGCCGCCAATTAACACCGGCACACCTGGCGTGACTTTGGCGATCAATACCTGCCGCCCTTTCTTTGGCGGTGGACGGAGATCAAATTCAATGGTCGGCTGGTAATAACCCAGCGCTTTCAGACCTTCGCGGATGGCATCATCGACGCGTGCGCGAAAGCGACGGTCTGGCGTCACTTCATCACTTTCAATCGTAGAAAGCTGCGCACGAACGTTCTTTTCCAGCTGTCCCGATAACCCCTCGACCTGTAGACGGACGTTCGCGGCGACGGCAGATCCGCTTAAGCAGAGTAAGCTTACACAGCATAACTGTCGGATATAGCGCACATTTTCTCCTGAATATCCTTTTTTCCTGCCCCTGGAACGCCGTTAAACGGCTTAACAAAAATCCAGTAATATGGATTAAAAAGCAGACTAAACCCCAAATATTTCTTATGTTTTACTTTAGACCTATTCACGGTGGTTATTGTGTGCAAATACGCCTCTTGTTACAACCTTAACCCCAATGACCGATTTTCGGGAGAGCGACACCATGAGTTTATTTGATAAAAAGCATCTGGTTTCCCCCGCCGATGCCCTGCCTGGACGTAACACCCCGATGCCCGTAGCCACGCTGCATGCGGTCAACGGTCACTCAATGACCAATGTACCTGACGGAATGGAGATTGCCATTTTTGCGATGGGTTGTTTCTGGGGAGTGGAGCGTCTGTTCTGGCAGTTACCCGGCGTTTACAGCACCGCCGCAGGCTATACCGGAGGCTATACGCCAAATCCGACTTATCGGGAAGTGTGCTCCGGTGATACGGGTCATGCCGAAGCGGTACGCATTGTTTACGATCCTTCCGTCATCAGCTATGAGCAGTTGCTACAGGTATTTTGGGAGAATCACGATCCCGCCCAGGGAATGCGTCAGGGCAATGACCACGGCACGCAGTATCGTTCAGCGATTTATCCGCTGACCCCAGAACAGGATGCCGCAGCTCGCGCCAGTCTGGAACGTTTTCAGGCGGCGATGCTTGCCGCCGATGACGATCGTCACATCACCACGGAAATCGCTAACGCCACACCGTTTTATTATGCCGAAGATGACCACCAGCAATATCTGCATAAAAACCCGTATGGTTACTGTGGAATTGGCGGAATTGGCGTCTGTCTGCCACCGGAAGCATAGCGTTACGGGTACAAATGTAGATTGTTGATAAAGTGCGCTTTATTTATGCCAGATGCGGCGTGAATGCCTTACCAGGCCTACAAAATCGTCCAAATTCAATATATTGCAGGGACTGCGTAGGCCTGATCGGCATAGCGCATCAGGCAGTATTGCATTTATCAGCAGTCTGAATTTTAACCCTCTGGCGACTTTACAGTACCTTACGCTATACTAGCCACTGAAAATGCCGGTTCACTTTCTTCGAATCGGCTTTCAATGTGTATTTCACACAAATTAATCAACTTCCCCTTCCGAGGATCTGGCCTGAAAGGTCGGATAAGATATGTTAAACAGTATTTTAGTCATACTCTGCTTGATCGCTGTAAGTGCGTTCTTCTCGATGTCTGAGATCTCACTTGCCGCCTCACGCAAAATCAAACTTAAACTGCTGGCTGATGAAGGCAATATAAATGCCCAACGCGTTCTGAATATGCAGGAAAATCCCGGCATGTTCTTTACGGTGGTCCAAATCGGTCTGAACGCAGTTGCGATTCTCGGCGGTATCGTCGGTGATGCGGCATTTTCTCCAGCTTTTCACAGCCTGTTCTCCCGCTATATGTCGGCAGAACTCTCTGAGCAACTGAGCTTTATTCTCTCTTTCTCGTTAGTGACTGGCATGTTTATCCTGTTTGCGGATTTAACCCCGAAACGCATCGGTATGATTGCGCCAGAAGCGGTGGCTTTGCGTATCATCAACCCGATGCGCTTCTGCCTGTACGTTTGCACCCCGCTGGTGTGGTTCTTCAACGGCCTGGCGAACATGATCTTCCGTATTTTCAAACTGCCAATGGTACGTAAAGATGACATCACTTCTGATGACATCTACGCGGTAGTGGAAGCCGGTGCGCTGGCGGGCGTGTTACGTAAACAGGAACACGAGCTGATTGAAAACGTCTTTGAGCTGGAATCCCGTACCGTTCCGTCTTCAATGACACCGCGTGAAAACGTGATTTGGTTTGATCTCCACGAAGATGAGCAAAGCCTGAAGAATAAGGTGGCGGAACATCCGCACTCTAAGTTCCTCGTCTGTAATGAAGATATTGACCACATCATCGGTTATGTCGATTCTAAAGACCTGCTGAACCGCGTGCTGGCTAACCAAAGCCTGGCACTGAACAGCGGCGTACAAATTCGCAACACGCTGATTGTGCCGGATACGTTAACCCTTTCAGAGGCGTTGGAAAGTTTTAAAACCGCAGGTGAAGACTTCGCGGTGATCATGAACGAGTACGCGCTGGTGGTGGGGATCATCACCCTCAACGACGTGATGACCACGCTGATGGGCGATCTGGTCGGTCAGGGGCTGGAAGAGCAGATTGTCGCCCGTGATGAGAACTCATGGCTGATTGACGGCGGCACCCCAATTGACGACGTCATGCGCGTGCTGGATATTGACGAGTTCCCGCAGTCGGGCAACTACGAAACCATCGGAGGCTTTATGATGTTTATGCTGCGTAAGATCCCGAAACGCACCGATTCGGTGAAATTCGCCGGCTACAAATTTGAAGTGGTGGATATCGATAACTACCGCATCGACCAGCTGCTGGTGACCCGGATCGACAGCAAGGCCACCGCCCTTTCGCCAAAACTGCCTGACGCTAAAGATAAAGAAGAAAGCGTCGCGTAACCCCCAGAAACATCAACGGCTCCTGAATCAGGAGCCGTCTTATTACTGCATAGCACTTTGGTTAAGCCATCTCTGTTTGCAGACGCATAACCTGACGGTTAACTTCGGACATCACTGACAAATGCAGCTTATCCTTCACTTTTGGGATAAGAATCTTACCCTTATCAAATTCAAAAGCGCCAACGTCCTTGATGTATAACCGTCCACGGAACAGGATCTTTACGTACTTCGCCACCTGAAGTGGGTTGTACCGTTGGAAAATTTTCATTGTTATCTCCTGCTGAGTATTACGCCTGTGCGGTGCCACAATCGGCCCAACTATTATGAGGCGCAAATTTTAATGCCTAGTGACTATAGACTATCCGGGCAATGTTTCCACCGCGTATAACTTTTTTTACCTAAAGGTTACAATTATTCAGAATTATCTTTTTACCGAAGCGCGGTCTTCAGTATAAGCATTCATTTTTCATATGATTTGTGCGCTTGACCGCAAACTGGCATCACACTTGCGGGAAATTCGATAAATAGCACATATGATTAAAACTCAGACCCAAGTGGTCGGATCACCTGCATATCATAAGAAGGAAACACCATGACCCTACGCAAGATTCTGGCACTCACCTGCCTGCTGTTGCCGATGATGGCTTCCGCACATCAGTTCGAAACCGGTCAGCGAGTGCCGCCGATTGGCATCACCGATCGTGGCGAGTTGGTGCTTGATAAAGATCAGTTTAGCTACAAAACCTGGAACAGCGCGCAGTTAGTGGGAAAAGTGCGAGTACTGCAACATATTGCTGGTCGCACCTCTGCAAAAGAGAAAAACGCGACGCTGATTGAAGCGATTAAATCAGCGAAGTTACCGCACGATCGTTACCAGACCACCACCATTGTTAACACCGACGACGCAATTCCGGGTTCCGGCATGTTTGTGCGCAGCAGTCTGGAGAGTAATAAAAAGCTTTATCCCTGGTCGCAGTTTATTGTTGATAGCAATGGCGTCGCACGCGGTGCCTGGCAGCTGGATGAAAAAAGTTCCGCTGTAGTGGTGCTGGATAAAGACGGTCGCGTGCAATGGGCCAAAGACGGGGCGCTCACACAGGAAGAGGTGCAGCAAGTGATGGACCTGCTGCATAAATTAATTAATAAATAGACACTCTGAACCCCGGATTCAGGAACGACTCGCGCGGAGTGTAATCCAGCGGTTTACCCTGCCAGTCGTGAACGTGCGCTCCGGCAGCCGCAGCCACAGCATGACCAGCGGCGGTATCCCAAATATTCGTTGGCCCGAAACGCGGGTACAGCTGCGCCTGTCCTTCCGCCACCAGGCAGAATTTCAGCGAAGAGCCGATGGACGTGGTCTGATGTTCGCCAAGCTGTTGCAGATACTCTTTCAGCTCCGCATCTGCATGGGAACGGCTGATAACCACCAGCGGCGGGCGCGCATCGCGGACCTGAATCTGCTTGCGCACACCGCACTCTTCTTTCCACGCTTTGCCTTCTGCCGCGCTGTACATTACGTTCATTACCGGCGCATACACCACACCTAAAATCGGTTTGCCATGGTCAATGAGCGCAATGTTAACGGTGAATTCGCCATTACGTTTAATAAACTCTTTAGTACCATCCAGCGGGTCTACCAGCCAGTAACGCTGCCAGTGCTGACGGACTTCCCAACCGGGAGGATCTTCTTCAGAAAGGACCGGAATATCCGGTGTCAGCGTACGTAAACCGTCCATGATAACGGTGTGTGCGGCAATATCCGCTGCCGTTACCGGAGAATTGTCCGCTTTGCTGACGACGTCCATCGGTTTCGTCCCGTCGTAGACCTGCATAATGGCATCGCCTGCATTCCGTGCAAGCTGGCATACTTGATCTAACATTTCTCCACCTCGTCTCTGTGAGCGGTGTTAACTTATTGTTTTACTTATACCCTATCGTTAATGAATGCGCCAACTGTGATAGTGTCATCATTTTCAAAGCGTAAAATTGTGGCATTCTTCACTGTTCTATAAGTAAGACGTTTATTCTCCCTCTTCTTTCGTATTCCCGATGATAAAAGGATGTCCCTGATGATTAAGTTTAGCGCAACGCTCCTGGCCACGCTGATTGCCGCCAGTGTGAATGCAGCGACGGTCGATCTGCGTATCATGGAAACCACTGATCTGCATAGCAACATGATGGATTTCGATTATTACAAAGACACCGCCACGGAAAAATTCGGACTGGTACGTACGGCAAGCCTGATTAACGATGCCCGCAATGAAGTGAAAAACAGCGTACTGGTCGATAACGGCGATTTGATTCAGGGGAGTCCGCTGGCCGATTACATGTCGGCGAAAGGATTAAAAGCAGGTGATATTCACCCAGTGTATAAGGCATTAAATACGCTGGACTATACCGTCGGCACGCTTGGCAACCATGAGTTTAACTACGGTCTGGATTACCTGAAAAATGCGCTGGCGGGAGCGAAATTCCCTTATGTAAATGCCAACGTCATTGACGCCAGAACCAAACAGCCAATGTTTACACCGTATTTAATTAAAGACACCGAAGTGGTCGATAAAGACGGAAAAAAACAGACGCTGAAGATTGGCTATATTGGCGTCGTACCGCCGCAAATCATGGGCTGGGATAAAGCTAATTTATCCGGGAAAGTGACGGTGAATGATATTACCGAAACCGTGCGCAAATACGTGCCTGAAATGCGCGAGAAAGGTGCCGATGTCGTTGTCGTTCTGGCACATTCCGGGCTGTCTGCCGATCCGTATAAAGTGATGGCGGAAAACTCAGTTTATTACCTCAGTGAAATTCCGGGCGTTAACGCCATTATGTTTGGTCATGCTCACGCCGTTTTCCCGGGTAAAGATTTTGCTGATATCGAAGGGGCTGATATCACCAAAGGCACGCTGAATGGTGTTCCGGCGGTAATGCCGGGCATGTGGGGCGATCATCTTGGGGTGGTCGACTTACAACTCAGTAATGACAGCGGTAAATGGCAGGTGACGCAGGCGAAAGCGGAAGCTCGGCCGATTTACGACATCGCCAATAAAAAATCCCTCGCGGCGGAAGACAGCAAGCTGGTAGAAACACTCAAAGCCGATCACGATGCCACACGCCAGTTCGTCAGCAAGCCAATCGGTAAATCTGCCGACAATATGTATAGCTATCTGGCGCTGGTGCAGGACGATCCGACCGTGCAAGTAGTGAACAACGCGCAAAAAGCGTATGTCGAACATTACATTCAGGGCGATCCGGATCTGGCAAAACTGCCGGTGCTTTCAGCTGCCGCACCGTTTAAAGTTGGTGGTCGCAAAAATGACCCGGCAAGCTATGTGGAGGTGGAAAAAGGCCAGTTGACCTTCCGTAATGCCGCCGATCTTTATCTCTACCCCAATACGCTGATTGTAGTGAAAGCCAGCGGTAAAGAGGTGAAAGAGTGGCTGGAGTGCTCCGCCGGACAGTTTAACCAGATTGATCCTAACAGCACGAAACCGCAATCACTCATCAACTGGGATGGTTTCCGCACCTATAACTTTGATGTGATTGATGGTGTGAATTATCAGATTGATGTTACCCAGCCTGCCCGTTATGACGGCGAGTGCCAGATGATTAATGCCAATGCGGAAAGGATTAAGAACCTGACCTTTAATGGCAAGCCGATTGATCCGAACGCCATGTTCCTCGTTGCCACCAATAACTATCGCGCTTACGGCGGCAAATTTGCCGGTACGGGCGACAGCCATATCGCTTTTGCTTCACCGGATGAGAACCGCTCGGTGCTGGCAGCGTGGATTGCTGATGAGTCGAAACGTGCGGGGGAAATTCACCCGGCGGCAGATAACAACTGGCGTTTAGCACCGATTGCTGGCGATAAGAAACTGGATATCCGTTTCGAAACTTCCCCGTCAGATAAAGCCGCAGCGTTTATTAAAGAGAAAGGGCAATATCCGATGAATAAAGTCGCGACCGATGATATCGGGTTTGCGATTTATCAGGTGGATTTGAGTAAGTAAAACACTTCTTTTTCGGCCTATAAATCATCAACCGCATCCGGCATTTATTGGCGGATGCGATGCTGGCGCATCTTATCCGCCCTACAAGCCATGCACCGTAGACCAGATAAGCTCAGCGCATCCGGCAGTTATGCCGCACGTTCATCCCGCACCGCCAACACCTCGGGCAAATTCAACTCAATCCAGTCCGCCAGTGCAGCAACCTTTTCGCTCACCTGCTCGCCCAGCGGCGTGAGGCTGTATTCCACATGCGGCGGCACCACCGGATACGCGATACGGTTAAGAAAACCATCCTGTTCTAACGCCTGTAACGACTGCGCAAGCATCTTTTCACTCACCCCACCGATTTTGCGCCGCAGGTCGCTAAAGCGATGAGTACCTTCGCGTAGCGCCACCAGAATCAATACCCCCCAACGGCTGGTGACGTGTTTCAACACCTCGCGCGACGGGCACTGTTCCGCAAAGAGATTACCCTCTTTCAGTTGTTGCGACAGGCTAACCTGACTCATTTCATACTTACCTTTTTGTGCGTACTTACTAAAAGTAAGTTTAGGTGTTAGCGTATTTAAACACAAGACAAAACGATGGAGACTTCCCATGATCGCTATTACTGGTGCCACTGGCCAACTTGGTCACTATGTTATTGAATCCTTGAAGAAAATGGTTCCTGTCAGCCAAATAGTGGCTATCGTTCGTAATCCGGCAAAAGCCCAGGCTCTGGCAGCACAAGGCATTACCGTGCGTCAGGCTGACTACGGCGATGAAGCCGCACTGACATCTGCACTTCAGGGAGTGGAAAAACTACTGCTGATCTCTTCCAGCGAAGTGGGTCAACGTGCCCCGCAGCATCGTAATGTTATTAATGCCGCAAAGGCGGCTGGTGTGAAATTTATCGCTTATACCAGCCTGCTACATGCAGATACCTCCCCGCTCGGCCTCGCCGATGAGCACATCGAGACGGAGAAAATGCTGGCTGATTCTGGCATCGTTTACACCCTGCTGCGCAACGGCTGGTACACCGAAAACTACCTCGCCAGCGCCCCGGCAGCACTGGAACACGGCGTATTTATCGGTGCGGCGGGCGATGGCAAAATCGCCTCAGCAACGCGGGCAGATTATGCGGCAGCTGCGGCACGCGTGATTAGCGAAGCCGGTCACGAAGGCAAGGTTTACGAACTGGCGGGCGATAGTGCCTGGACGTTGACACAGTTAGCGGCAGAGCTGACCAAACAGAGCGGAAAATCCGTTACCTATCAAAATCTGAGCGAAGCCGATTTCGCCGCGGCACTGAAAAGCGTCGGACTGCCCGACGGACTGGCGGATATGCTGGCGGATTCTGACGTTGGCGCATCGAAAGGTGGTCTGTTTGATAACAGCAAAACGCTTAGCAAATTGATTGGCCGCCCAACGACAACGTTAGCCGAAAGCGTAAGCCATCTTTTTAATGTTAATAACTAGTTAATTAAAGTGGCATCCTCCCGCATCCTCTCTGATAATGACGGGATGCCGGGAGCAATCATGTCTGCTTCCTGAACTTTCTTCCGACAGACCAATGGATGCCAGTAATGATTAGCGGCGTACTGTACGCCCTGTTAGCAGGGTTGATGTGGGGGCTTATTTTTGTCGGGCCGTTGATCGTACCGGAATACCCGGCGATGTTGCAGTCGATGGGGCGTTATCTGGCGTTAGGGTTAATTGCGCTGCCCATTGCCTGGCTGGGACGCGTGCGTCTGCGTCAGTTGGCGCGTCGGGACTGGCTTACCGCCTTGATGCTCACTATGATGGGCAACCTCATTTATTACTTCTGCCTTGCCAGTGCCATTCAACGTACTGGCGCGCCTGTTTCCACGATGATTATCGGCACCCTGCCGGTGGTCATTCCTGTCTTTGCCAATCTGCTTTATAGCCAGCGCGACGGCAAACTCGCGTGGGGAAAACTCGCCCCGGCACTGATTTGTATTGGCATCGGCCTGGCGAGTGTGAATATTGCTGAGTTAAACCACGGACTCCCCGATTTTGACTGGGCACGTTATACCTCTGGCATCGTGCTAGCGTTAGTTTCCGTGGTCTGCTGGGCATGGTATGCCCTGCGCAACGCCCGCTGGCTGCGGGAAAATCCCGACAAACATCCGATGATGTGGGCGACGGCGCAGGCGCTGGTCACGCTGCCGGTTTCTCTCATCGGCTATCTCGTCGCCTGTTACTGGCTGAATATACAAACGCCGGACTTCTCCTTACCTTTTGGCCCCCGTCCGCTGGTGTTTATTAGTCTGATGGTTGCGATAGCCGTGCTTTGCTCATGGGTTGGCGCACTCTGCTGGAACGTCGCCAGCCAGCGATTACCGACAGTGATTCTCGGGCCGCTGATTGTTTTCGAAACGCTGGCAGGTTTGCTGTACACCTTTTTACTCCGCCAGCAAATGCCGCCGCTAATGACGCTGAGCGGTATCGCGCTGTTAGTGATTGGCGTGGTCATTGCGGTCAGAGCAAAACCAGAAAAACCTTTAACTGAATCTGTCTCAGAAAGTTGACACGCTGGCAGTGAGTTAAATAAGCCTCTGCTACGTAAGGGTTATAGCTTTTGCCTTAAAGATGCATTTAAAATACATCTTATCTTATTAAGAATGAGGTATCAGCTATGGCTTATCGCGACCAACCTTTAGGTGAACTGGCGCTCTCTATCCCTCGCGCTTCGGCTCTGTTTCGTAAATATGATATGGATTACTGCTGTGGCGGTAAGCAGACGCTGGCGCGCGCGGCGGCACGTAAAGAACTGGATGTTGAGGTCATTGAAGCTGAACTGGCAAAGCTTGCTGAACAACCGATTGAGAAAGACTGGCGTAGCGCCCCGCTGGCAGAAATCATTGACCATATCATCGTGCGCTACCACGATCGTCACCGCGAGCAGCTGCCGGAGCTGATCCTGCAAGCGACTAAAGTCGAGCGCGTTCACGCCGACAAACCGAGCGTGCCAAAAGGGCTGACAAAATACCTGACTATGCTGCATGAAGAGCTTTCCAGCCACATGATGAAAGAAGAGCAGATCCTCTTCCCGATGATCAAACAAGGCATGGGCAGCCAGGCAATGGGGCCAATCAGCGTAATGGAAAGCGAGCACGATGAAGCGGGCGAACTGCTGGAAGTGATCAAACACACTACCAATAACGTCACACCGCCGCCAGAAGCCTGCACCACCTGGAAAGCGATGTATAACGGCATTAATGAACTGATTGATGACCTGATGGATCACATCAGCCTGGAAAACAATGTACTGTTCCCACGCGCGCTGGCGGGTGAGTAATCTAAAAGCTGGATGGCATTGCGCCATCCAGCATGATAATGCGGTTATTTCCGCAGTTCAGCAGCCCGCTTCTTACCAATAAACAACCAGCCCAGCCCCAGTGCGATAAACCACAGCGGGGTGACCAACAGCGCCTGGCGAGTGTCATCTTCCAGTGTCAGCAACACGACCACGAACACAAAGAACGCCATACATACCCAGCACATCAGCTTGCCGAGCGGCATCTTATAGATCGACTTCTCATGCAGATGAGGACGCTGTTTGCGGTACACCAGGTACGAGCAAAGGATAATCGTCCAGACGAACATAAACAGAATCGCGGAAACGGTCGTGATCATCGTGAACGCGCCAATCACGCTGGGATTCACATACAGCATCACCACGCCGCCGAGCAGACAGATACACGAGAAGGTCAACCCTTTCGCGGGTACTGCGCGCTTAGAAAGTTTAGCGAACGCTTTCGGTGCCACACCTTCCTGCGCCAGACCAAACAGCATACGGCTGGTAGAGAAGACGCCGCTGTTAGCGGAAGACGCCGCAGAGGTCAGCACCACAAAGTTGATCACGCTGGCAGCCGCAGGCAAACCTACCAACACAAACAGTTCAACAAACGGGCTCTTCTCCGGGACTACCGAACTCCACGGCGTCACGGACATAATCACAATCAGCGCGAAGACGTAGAACATAATGATACGGATCGGAATGGAGTTAATCGCGCGTGGCAGTGATTTCTCCGGATCTTTGGTTTCCGCAGCTGTTGTACCTACCAGCTCAATCCCCACGAAAGCGAAAACCGCTATCTGGAATCCGGCAAAGAAGCCACTTAAACCTTTCGGGAACCAGCCGCCGTCATTCCACAAATGCGCGAATGACGCTTCCACACCGGTCGGTGACTGAAAGTGCATCGCCACCATGACCAGGCCGACGACAATCAGCGACACGATGGCGACGATTTTGATCATCGCAAACCAGAACTCCATCTCACCGAACATTTTCACGGTGGCAAGGTTGAGCGTCAGCAGCAGCACTATCACCGCCAGCGAGGCGACCCAGTCGGAGAGATCGGGGAACCAGAACTGAGCATAAGCCGTGATCGCCACCACGTCTGCCATACCGGTTACAACCCAGCAGAACCAGTAAGTCCAGCCAGTGAAATATCCTGCCCACGGCCCGAGTAAATCGGAAGCGAAGTCACTAAAAGATTTGTATTCCAGATTCGAAAGCAGCAATTCCCCCATTGCCCGCATCACGAAAAAGAGCATAAAACCAATGATCATATAAACGAAAATGATCGACGGCCCGGCAAGGCTAATCGTTTTGCCAGACCCCATAAACAACCCCGTACCAATGGCACCGCCAATGGCAATAAGCTGAATATGTCGGTTTGTGAGATTGCGCCGTAGCGACTGTTCAGCCGGAGCCTGATCATCGGCAACGACTTTTACCTGATCTACCATGTTTTTTTCTTCCTGTACCTGTCTGTGTTGTTCAGGCTCTACGGCCTTTAGTCAGTCTATGATACGACGAATCTGTATCGGGACTCATCGATATTAGGTAACAATACGCGGGATGAATACTAAGATTTAGATCTAATGTTAATTTTATGTTTAAAGTGAGTGTCATATCACGGTGATAACGCGAAACAGCTCACAAAAATACACGCTTACGGGGTCTTTGCAACACAAAATAGCGCCGTTTGGCAAACTGAAGGGTTTATTGCTGAATGCCTGCTCCCCTCTGGTTCGAGGGGAACAGAATGCGCTGCTTAGAGGATTTCCAGCAGTTCGACTTCAAACACCAGGGTGCTGAACGGAGGGATGGATGCGCCTGCGCCGCGCTCGCCATATGCCAGTTCCTGCGGGATAGTCAGTTCCCATTTAGAACCTACCGGCATCAGAGTCAGTGCTTCAATCCAGCCAGGGATCACGCCATTAACCGGAAATTCAGCGGGTTCACCACGAGCAACGGAGCTGTCAAACACGGTGCCGTCGATCAGTTTACCGGTGTAATGAACACGAACGCGGTCGGTACGTGCCGGAATTGCGCCTTCACCCTGGTTGATCACGCGGAATTGCAGGCCAGATTCGGTGCTATTCACACCTTCTTTTTTGGCGTTTTCTTCCAGGTATTTCACACCTTCAGCAGCCATCGCCTGGAAACGCTGACGACGAACGGCATCGGCGCGCTCGTGGATTTCACGCAGCGCGCGATGCACCACATCAACCGGAACAGCCGGATGTTTGCCTTCCAGCGCATCGGCAATACCTGCAACCAGTGCTTCTGGCAGCAGCCCTTCCAGGCCAGATTCACTCAGTTGTTGCCCTACCTGCAAACCAATGCCGTAGCTTGCTTGCGCTTCGATGGTGTCAAAAGTTGGGGTGGTCATCGTATTTCCTTTCTTAGGGTATAAAAGTAGCGGGCAGCATATCAGCCACACTTCTTTGGGTAAAACTTTGTCGCAGGAATGATGACAAATCCCGGGGAAAAAGAAACAATAGCAATATCCCGTATGAATATAATAAAGGCGGGTTTACCACGGACATCATAGCGTTAGCTTATTCATAGGCTATGATTGAGGAACAAGACGCGGAGCAGGAGGAAACCATGCCCGGGCGCTTTGAACTAAAACCAACCCTGGAGAAAGTCTGGCACGCGCCGGACAATTTTCGCTTCATGGACCCGCTGCCGCCGATGCATCGTCGGGGGATCATTATTGCCGCCATTGTATTGGTGGTCGGATTTCTGCTTCCATCTGATGATACGCCCAACGCGCCGGTGGTGACGCGTGAAGCGCAGTTAGATATTCAGTCGCAATCACAACCGCCGACAGAAGAACAGCTGCGGGCGCAATTAGTCACCCCACAAAATGATCCTGATCAGGTGGCTCCGGTCGCTCCAGAACCTATACAGGAAGGCCAGCCAGAAGAGCAGCCGCAAACTACCCAAACGCAACCATTCCAGCCAGATAGCGGAATTGATAATCAATGGCGCTCTTACCGTGTCGAACCCGGTAAAACGATGGCGCAGCTGTTCCGCGACCACGGACTGCCCGCTACCGATGTCTATGCAATGGCGCAGGTAGAAGGCGCGGGTAAGCCGCTGAGTAATTTGCAAAACGGGCAAATGGTGAAAATCCGCCAGAACGCCAGCGGCGTGGTGACGGGCTTAACCATTGATACGGGGAATAATCAACAGGTCCTGTTTACCCGCCAGCCGGATGGCAGTTTTATTCGTGCGCGGTAGATGAAGGGTCAACCAAAAGCCAGCTAAGGATTGTCTCTTTGATGACCTTACGTCTGGCTTCCAGTGCCTGGGAGGAAACCATACTGATATGTTGACATCCTCCACGCCCTGAAGGACGTGGATCCCTGCTTCGTTCAGGCTGTCGCCTGAATCATTTCGGTGGGTTCCTGCTTCAACAAGCGGCCTGACTGCACCATCTCTCCACAGGCAAGAACGGCGTGCCCCGCCGCTAAAATGTTACGAGCGCCGTTTACATCGGCGTTCGCTGTATATCCACATACCTGGCATCTGAATTTACTTTGTGACAGGCGATTTTCTTTCGCTGTATGACCACAGCACGCGCAACGCTGGCTTGTGTACGCTGGCGGAACAGCAAGCACCTGACCGCCACGCCAGAGCTGCTTGTACTCAAGCTGGCGGCGCATTTCATACCAGCCCTGATCCAGTATCGAACGGTTTAAACCTGATTTTGCCCGGACATTGCGCCCCGGCTGGCTGACCGTACCCGCTGCTGACTTTGACATGTTGCTGACCTTCAAATCCTCAATGACTATCATTGCGTGGTTTTTGCTGACGGTCGTTGTGACTTTATGAAGGTAGTCCCTGCGGATATTTGCGATACGGGAATGCAGTCGCTGTATTTTGCGTTTCTGCTTCTGCCAGTTGTTGCTGAATTTGACCCTGCGGCTTAACTGTCGCTGAAGTCTCGCCAGCGTCTTCTGGTTTTTCTGAAAACTGTTTACAGGCTCAAAGACTGTGCCATCTGACAGTGTGGCGAGTTTAGCCACGCCAGCATCCAGCCCGACCATTGATGCTGAAGGGTGAACCGGAGTGGATACTTCACTTTCTGTCTGAATACTGATGTACCACTTACCGCAGGACTGGCTGACAGTGACATTTTTCACAACTCCCGTGACCTGACGGCTATTCCGGTAGCGCATCCAGCCAAGTTTCGGCAGAAAAATACGGCTGTTTTCCTGATCGAGCTTAACGCCCTGCGGGTAGCGGAATGCATCATTCTGTCCCCGCTTTTTGAATCGGGGAAAAGCAGCCCGATTCTGGAAGAAGTTTTTGTAAGCCCGCTCAAGGTCTTTCAGTGACTGTTGCAATGGCTGTGAGGGCGAATCTTTAAGCCATTGCGTTTCAGTGGCGTTTTTCCACTCAACCAGCCAGGAAGCCATTTTCCCGTAAGGGATGTATTTATTACCGGCCTCATGATTCTCATTCTGACGTGCCAGAGCACGATTGAAAACGAAACGACATGCGCCTGCGAAGCGCCTCATTTCACGCTCCTGTTGACCACCGGGTCTTAACTGGAATTTAAATGCCTGTAGTCGTTCCACAGGTCAAATTATATTTTGGTCTGTGAAAAAAGAAACCGATATCCGGCGTGGAAGGCATTGTGTTTTCCTGATGCATGTTCACCTGGTCTTTGTCACCAAATACCGACGCCAGATTTTTGACCATGACGCGACAGAAAAACTACGCACTTACTTTTCAAATGTATGTGCTGATTTTGAAGCTGAACTGGTTGAAATGGATGGCGAACCAGATCACGTCCATTTGTTAATTAACTATCCTCCCAAACTGGCGATATCCAGTCTGGTAAACAGCCTCAAAGGCGTATCGGGTAGGTTACTGCGACGAGATCGACCAGATATTGCAGTCAGGTATTACTACAAAGGCGTTTTGTGGAGTCCTGGCTATTTTGCCAATAGCTGCGGAGGTGCGCCAATATCCGTCATCCGCCAATACATTGAACAACAGCAAACACCTGGTCAGGTGGAAAACCGCGCCTTATATCCCCGCCCTGAAGGACGGGGTTTTACGGCGCACCAGATAAACCAGGCCAAGCGTATGCTGGTTGATCAAATAATATCCCCCAAGCGCAGCAATATTAATATTCACCTGCAATGGGTCGATACCTGGCTTAAAAATATTGTATTTCTTCCCTTCATCCAATAAGGATTCCATTAACTGCAAGTGCGCATGGTTAATTTCTAAGAGACGCTGTGATTTTGCATAATGCACACCTTTACTTTGATTTTCACTATGCACAATTTTTAAAAACCAAGGGTTAGCAATATAATAATCCCATGTAAAATCAATAATTTTCTCAATGGCTTTTTGTGGCTGGTTAACCAGATGATTAACAAACGCACCGATACCAACAGCGTAGAATAATTACATACCGCACAACAAGAATGTATGGTGGAAGGCGTGGAAGTCATTTTCTCCCCGGGGGCATCGTTATATCCATAATGAGCGATTTTTGATATTAATATCTTTCACCATCCGCTATTTTCACTACTTCAGAAAACAAACTTATTTTTATTAATATCGATTCTTTTTCTGTGAACATCAGCTGCGATATTTATAAAAACATTAAACAGGTAACATTACAATGACATTACCAACGACTATTTATTCATTTCCTGCATATTCACCCCATTTTTCGTCCACCGACAAACCAGTAAAATTAAAATTTCATCAATATGCACGTGCTACATTACTGCCAAATCGTGGAAGAGATCATAATTGCGATGGCAGACGTACTGTTGAGATCCACAAACTAGATCTCTCTGACTGGCAAGCATTCAATAAGTTAGCAACGAAGTGTAATGCTTACGATGGAGTAACAATGAATGGTGATAATTCTTTTGGATGGAACCATGAAGCTACATTAGATAATATTCACGCCCAGAAATACAATAAAGCTCACGCGGGTGCGAGGTTAACCGCAGAACTGAAATATTTATTGCAAGATGTCGAATCCTTCGAACCCAACAGTAAATACACAATACACGAAGTGGTTTTGGGACCTGGTTATGGTACTCCAGACTATACCGGCCAAACGATAGGATACGTTGTAACCCTTCCTGCCCAAATGCCTAATTGCTGGTCATCTGAACTACCAACAATCGATCTTTATATCGACCAACTTCGCACTGTTACAGGCGTTTCTAATGCCCTCGGATTCATCATTGCTGCATTGCTAAACGCGTATTCTGATTTACCCCATGATTTGAAAATTGGTCTACGTTCCTTATCAAATTCAGCAGCAATCTACTCGGGTTTAGGTTTCGAGCGAGTTCCGCAGGACCGAGACATAAGGAGTGATCGTATGCATCTAACGCCAGCAAACCATCCTGACTTATGGACACAAGAGAATGGTGAATGGATCTACTTGCGAAACTAATACCTGACGAAAAATAGAAAGCAAAACGCCGACCAATGGTCGGCGTTTTTACGTCTCGTTGAATAACGAATTATTCAGCTACTACGTTTACGATCACTTTCGCGAATACTTCGCTGTGAACCTGGAAGCTCACTTCGTGCTCACCAGTGGTACGCAGAACGCCGTTCGGCAGACGAACTTCGCTCTTAGCCACTTCAACGCCAGCTGCAGTTACAGCGTCAGCGATGTCGCGAGTACCGATGGAACCGAACAGTTTACCTTCGTCGCCAGCTTTAGACGCGATGGTAACAGTTTCCAGTGCATTGATTTTCTCAGCGCGAGCATTAGCAGCTGCCAGAACTTCAGCCAGTTTAGCTTCCAGTTCAGCGCGACGTGCTTCGAAGAATTCAATGTTTTTCTTGGTAGCTGGAACAGCTTTACCCTGCGGTACCAGGAAGTTACGAGCATAGCCCGCTTTAACGTTTACCTGATCACCCAGGCTACCCAGGTTTGCTACTTTATCAAGCAGAATAACTTGCATTACCTTATCCTCTCAAAGTCGTATTAATGGACCGTGACCGATTACTGATGGCGATCAGTGTACGGCAGCAGGGACAGGTAGCGAGCGCGTTTGATAGCGCGAGCCAGCTGACGCTGGTATTTTGCACGGGTACCGGTGATACGGCTTGGGACAATCTTACCGCTTTCGGTGATGTAGTTTTTCAGCGTAGCGATATCTTTATAGTCGATCTCTTGAACGCCTTCCGCGGTGAAACGGCAGAACTTGCGACGACGGAAATAACGTGCCATATGGCTAGTCTCCAGAATCTATCAATTCAATCTGCTCGGCATGCAAAACCATTTTGCTCAGTCCGTTCTTTGCCTTGTGGCATGAAATGAACCCCTGAACGGTTATGCGACTGCCGACCGTTATACTGTGAGTAATGGCCTGGTTTTCGTGTCCGCTAACAATAACGGGCATTTGACACCATGCCTGCCGGTGAAAGCCGGCTTCCTCCTGCACAGAACGATGCTCAAGCACGAACTGGCAGTGAGGAATTCCTGATGGACTGACCTTTCGAAGGGGAGTCCTGCACACGGTGCCGGACAACACCAGACGGTTGGTCATCAGAAATTACTCTTCAGAATCCCCAGCTTCAGCATCATCAGCGGTTTCGTTTGCGAAATCATCGCGACGCTCACGGCGCTCGTCTTTCGCTTTAACCATCGGAGATGCTTCGGTAACAGCGTGCTTGGTACGCATAACCATGCTGCGGATAACGGCATCGTTGAAGCGGAAGGTAGTTTCCAGCTCATCGATCACTTCCTGCGGAGCTTCAACGTTCATCAGAACGTAGTGTGCTTTGTGCAGTTTGTTGATCGGGTAAGCCAGCTGACGGCGGCCCCAGTCTTCCAGACGGTGGATCTTGCCTTCTGCACCAGTGATGGCAGCAGTGTAGCGCTCGATCATGCCCGGAACCTGTTCGCTCTGGTCAGGATGGACCATAAAAACGATTTCGTAATGACGCATCGAATTGCTCCTTACGGATTATTCAGCCTCCTGTCTGGGTCAGCCGAATCCCGGGGAGGCAAGGAACGTGTTAAAGGTCGGCTGAAAAATGACGCGTTATAGTACTTGTATGCCCCGCTAAACTCAAGGGCAGAGCCGAAATAAATCTCCCCTTTCGCAATTAACCTCTAAACCGCTGATTTGGAGTTCATCACACTTCATCATGGTGTTTTTTTGAACAACTGCATCAGAAATGGTCACCATCAACTTCTTTATCATTGATTAAAATTAAATCAGAAGATCATCACAGAGGAGAGCACACAAAGTCAGCCGTCGAGGAGGTATCTATGTTCAGTCGAGTTTTAGCCCTTCTGGCTGTGCTTTTGCTAAGTGCAAATACATGGGCAGCCATTGAAATCAATAACCACCAGGCCAGAAATATGGACGATGTGCAAAGCTTAGGCGTGATTTATATCAATCATAATTTCGCCACTGAAAGCGAAGCACGTCAGGCATTAAATGAAGAGACAGATGCGCAGGGCGCAACGTACTACCACGTAATTCTGATGCGGGAACCGGGGAGTAACGGCAATATGCACGCCAGCGCGGATATTTATCGCTAGCACCAGGTATAACCAACGAAACATTGCCATAGTTTGCTTTGCCCCCTTCGCAGGGGGCTTTTTTATACGGTTATTCACCGGATTGCGACTTCCGGATCTGGCTCATGAGTAATGCGATTACGTAAGTCGCGGCGCATAATTTCTATTATCCAGAACCAGAAAATATGCCCCAGGATTTCAGAGGCATATTCGTCAAAAGGCAATTGAGTGAGCGGCGGCGTTAAATTCAGCGCCGGGCAAAATATACCGTGGACTGCCACTGTCACAATAAGCCCTGCTAATATCCCCTGCCATAATTTCACTTTCGGGAAAATTTCCGCGACAATACAATACCCTATCGCAAAAACCAGTGAGAAGATGATATGCGTCACCATCACCGGGTTGATAATATGTTCCGAGAATGTATACACAGTTTGGGTTGGGTCGATACCTAAATAATCCCGTAGAAAGATATACGGCGGGTTAAATTCATCGCGACCACCGGAAAATGTGCGCGGTGGCAAGGGGACTTCCGCTCCCCATTTAACAAATGCTGAAATAATTCCTGAAAGTACACCCACAAGTAACGCAACGCCATAGCGGCGACGTTGCGGATCCGTTCTGACAAACAATCCATTGATAGCCATAAAAACACCTGTTGTTTATACGATTTTTTAACTGAAGCGGCCCCGGAATCAGACCAATTACATCCCGCAGGAGGTAATAATTCCGGGGCGCACTGCTTACTTCTGCCCGTAATAGGCGTTAGGACCGTGCTTACGCATGAAGTGTTTATTCATGAGGAAGCTGTCGATGTGATTGAGTTGTGGATTAATACTGCGCGCAATCCACGCCATTTTCGCCACTTCTTCCATCACTACCGCGTTATGCACCGCGTCGTGGGCATCTTTCCCCCAGGCGAACGGTCCGTGCTGATACACCACAATTCCCGGCGTATGCAGCGGCTCGGCGTTGCCCAGCGTTTCGATAATCACTTTGCCAGTGTTCAGTTCATACTCACCCTGCACCTCTTCTTCGCTTAATCCACGCGTACACGGGATGTCACCAAAGAAGTAGTCAGCGTGCGTGGTGCCTAACGCCGGGATCGCCAGCCCCGCCTGCGCCCATGCGGTAGCATGAGTGGAGTGGGTATGGACAATGCCGCCAAGCGACGGATAACGACGGTAGAGTTCAAGATGCGTCGCGGTGTCGGAAGATGGGCGATACTCCCCTTCCACCACCTTACCGCTCATATCGACCACCACCATATCGTCTGCTTTCATGGTTTCGTAGGCGACGCCGCTGGGCTTGATCACCACCAGCCCGCGTTCGCGGTCGATAGCGCTGACGTTGCCCCAGGTAAAGGTCACCAGCCCATAGCGCGGCAGATCCATGTTGGCTTCAAATACCTGCTGTTTTAGCTTTTGCATTATGCCGCCTCCACCATGCCCGCTTTCGCCATGCGCGCTTTCACCCAATCACGCGCTTTCGCCACTTCTGCCGCCGGGTCTTCCGCCGTTTCGCTCCACATCTCAATCAGGTACGGCCCGCAATAGCCACTCTGTTTGAGCGTTTCGAAACAACGTTCGAAATCCACTACACCTTCGCCAAACGGCACGTTTTTGAAGACGCCAGGTTTGGTGTCTTTCACATGTACCGCGACGATATGCCCGATTCCGGCCTGCAACTCCATCTGCACATCGTTGTCCCACGCCGACAGGTTGCCGATATCCGGGTAGAGCTGGAACCACGGGTTGTTGAGATAGTGCGCGTAACCCAGCGCCTTGCTGATGGAGTTCATCAACGGATAATCCATGATCTCCATCGCCAGCGTCACCTGCGCGCGGCTCGCCATCTCAACGCTCTCTTTCAGGCCGTCACGGAAACGACGACGCGTTTCGTTATTGGCTTCCTGATAGTAAACGTCATAGCCCGCCAGCTGGATCACACGAATGCCGACGTCCTGGGCGAACTGGATAGCTTTACGCATAATCTCCAGCCCCTGCGCCCGCACCGCGTCATCTTCACTGCCCAGCGGGAAACGACGATGAGCAGAAAGGCACATGGACGGCACGCGCACGCCGGTTTCAACAATCGCATTCACCAGCGCCAGACGCTGCTCGCGGCTCCAGTCGAGGCGCGACAGGCGCTCGTCAGTTTCATCTACCGACATCTCGACAAAATCGAAGCCCAACGTTTTTGCCAGTCGCAGGCGTTCCAGCCAGCACTCCCCGGCGGGGAGCGCTTTTTCATAGATGCCAAGCGGGATTTGTTTGGACAACATATCCGCTCCTTAGCCCCACAGTTCGGCGATGGAACGTTTGAACTGACGCGCGGCTTCAACCGGAGAAGCGGCATCACGGATGCTGCGACCGGCGATAAACACATGAATCGGAATACCTTTGAACAGCGGCAGATCTTCCAGCGCCAGGCCACCGGTGACGGTGACTTTGAAGCCCATATCGGAAAGACGTTTGATCGCGGTAATGTCCGCTTCGCCCCACGCTACGCCTGCGGCCTGCGCGTCACGGCTGCGGTGATAAACCACCTGCTGAATGCCTGCGTCACGCCACTGCTGCGCCTGTTCCCAGGTCCAGTAGCCGGTCAATTCGATCTGCACGTCGCCGTTAAACTCTTTTGCTACGTCCAGCGCGCCTTTGGCGGTGTTGATATCCGCACAGCAAATTACCGTCACCCAGTCAGCGTTGGCTTCGAAGCACATACGCGAAAGGATTTTGCCCGCATCAGCAATTTTAGCGTCTGCCAGTACGATTTTGTGCGGGTAGAGCGCTTTCAGGTCACGAACCGCACGCACGCCTTCGCCCACGCACAGAATGGTACCCACTTCGATAATGTCGACTTCTTCGGCAATCAGGCGAGTGGTTTCGTAGGCGCTATCCATAGTCTGGTTGTCCAGCGCGACTTGCAACATCGGTAATGACATCTTCAATTCCTTCTTAAGCTGCCGCGTTGGTGCGGTCAATGAGATCCAGTACTTCCTGCTCGGTACGGCAGGCACGTAAACGGTCGAAATTTTCTTCATCTTCAAACAGGTTGACGATCTGCATGATGCCCACTTCCTGGTGCGTGTTGGCATCGACCGCCGCCATGGTGATGAGGATATCCACCGGGTCGTTATCTTCGTGGTTGAACTCCAGCGGCTTTTTCAGCGTCACCAGCGCAAAACCGGTTTTCTTAACGCCCTCTTCCGGGCGACCGTGCGGCATTGCCAGGCCTGGTGCGAGCACAAAGTACGGACCGTGCTGTTCAACCGCATCCAGAATCGCCTGGTAGTAACGCGGCTCGACAACATCCGCCGCCACCAGCAGGTCAACGCCGATTTTTACTGCGTCCTGCCATGTCTCAGCTTCAGCCTGCAGGCGGATGGATTTATTCTCCGCCAGCGAATCACGTAATTTCATGGCGCGTCCTTACTTCACATCCTGCGGGAAATGCGCTTTGATCACTTCCAGCAGTTTCGGGCCAAAGTCGGCAGGAGAGAGCATGTTGCGCACGCCAACCACGTATTTGTTGCCGGTCACGGTGATTTCGCCCGCAATGTGCGTAGAAGCGATGATGATATCCGCGCCGCTCAACTCGCTTTTGTATTCGCCAACCGCGCAGCTATTTACCGTGTGGTCAATGTTTGATTGGGTTAAAAACTGGTCCACTTTCATCTTCATGATCATGGAACTGCCTTGTCCGTTGCCACACACAGCCAGAATACGTACGGTCATAATCAAAACTCCTTATTAAGCAGACTGTTCTGCCAGTTGTTTTTCTGCATCTTCTTCTGCGCGCAGTGCGCGGCCAGCGAAGAACATATAAGCCAGTGCAATTACAATGATGACGGCCATAAAGGCGATACCGATGGAGAAGAAGCCCTGCATCATCGGCGGTGCCAGAATCGACCAGTCCGCCATGCCCATCCAGGCGCTCATACCGGTGAGTTTCACCGCCCAGACGCAGCCAAAGATTTCAATCATCCCCATCACCAGACATATCTTCAGCGCCGCACGCCAGCCGCCGAAGTGGTTAGCGAACACGCCGATGGTGGCGTTGGAGAAGAACATCGGGATAAAGCCGGGAATAATCAGGATCGAGGAACCGCAGGCGACCAGGATGCCAACCGCAATCAGCTGACCGATGGTGCCCCACATAAAGCCCCAAACCACGGCGTTCGGCGCGAAGCTATAGATAGCCGCACAGTCAATCGCCAGAACCGCACCAGGGATCAGGCGCTGGGAGATACCGTTAAATGCTTCAGAGAGTTCCGCCACAAACATGCGCACGCCCTGAGTGATGATGAAGATCGCCACCGCGAAGGAGAAACCAGTTTGCAGGATGTACACCGTCCAGTTCACTTTGCCTGCCATCGCCTGCACGGTGTCGATACCGAAGGAGAGCAGAATGGCACCAAAGAAGATGGTCATCACAATCGCCGTGGAGACGATGTTGTCGTGGAAAATATTCAGCCAGCCTGGCAGTTTGAGGTCTTCAACGCTTTCCTCTTTTTTGCCGAGGAACGGCGCAACTTTATAGGCAATCCATGATGCAAACTGTTGCTGGTGACCGATGGAGAAACCGCAGCCGTCCGTCACTTCCTGAGTCGGCTTGTACATCATGTTGGAGGTAATGCCCCAGTAGAGCGAAACCAGAATCGCCGTGCAGATAATGGTTGTCCACATGGAGTAGCCGAAAATAAACAACGTAACGGCAATCAGCCCCGCCTGCTGGAACATGATATGACCAGTCAGCATGATGGTACGAATACCGGTAATGCGACGCAGCAGCACGTAACAGATGTTCAGCGCCAGCGCTAACAACACCGCGTAACCTACCCAGCTATAGGCATCACCCATGCGGTCGATGGTTGCCATCATCGACGCGTAAGTATCGGAAATTGCGCCGTTAATGCCGTAGACTTCGGACATTTTCGCCACCACCGGTTTGAAGGTGCTGGTGAGGATGCCGGACCCTGCCTGCAACAACATGAAACCAATTATGGTTTTAATCGTGCCTTTAATAATAACGCTGACACTTTTGCGCAGTAGGATGTAGCCCAGACAGGTCACAATACCCAGCAACAACGGGGCATTGGTCATGACCTGGTTAAAAAACACGGTAAAGATGTTGTAGAGGATCTCCATAACGATCTCCTGAAGAAGAGGTAACCGGGTATTCCACACACCCGGAATGTTGTGCACTCACTCTAATTTTCAAAAGTAATCACAACAAGATTATTTATGATTAAATGTGACGCGACCCGCAAATAATTCCACATGGATAGAATGGGATTCACACAACGAAACAACTATTCATTTAAATTCATTTAGTTAATTGAATTACACATTCCATTAAATCTTTCCACACTCAAAATCAACAACCACTTCCCTGGCAAAAAGTCAAAAAATGGTCATTGCCTTCCTGAAAAAATAGTGTCAGGATTAATCAAAACCAATCACATATTGATTCGAATTGAACTATCATGAAGGTAAATGGCGATGAGTAAAGTGAAAAGTATCACCCGAGAATCCTGGATCCTGAGCACTTTCCCGGAGTGGGGTAGCTGGCTGAATGAAGAAATTGAACAAGAGCAGGTCGCCCCTGGCACATTTGCGATGTGGTGGCTAGGCTGCACCGGGATCTGGTTGAAATCAGAAGGTGGCACCAACGTTTGCGTTGATTTCTGGTGCGGCACTGGCAAACAAAATCACGGTAACCCGTTAATGAAACAGGGTCACCAGATGCAGCGCATGGCTGGCGTGAAAAAACTGCAGCCAAACCTACGCACCACCCCGTTTGTTCTTGATCCGTTTGCGATTCGCCAGATCGACGCGGTACTGGCGACTCACGATCACAACGATCATATCGACGTTAACGTCGCTGCTGCCGTGATGCAGAACTGTGCTGATGACGTACCATTCATTGGACCGAAAACCTGCGTTGATTTGTGGATTGGCTGGGGCGTACCGAAAGAGCGTTGCATCGTGGTCAAACCGGGCGATGTTGTAAAAGTGAAAGACATTGAAATTCATGCGCTTGACGCTTTCGACCGTACTGC
Organism: Escherichia sp. SCLE84; assembly: GCF_012584495.1. Lineage (NCBI taxonomy): Bacteria > Pseudomonadati > Pseudomonadota > Gammaproteobacteria > Enterobacterales > Enterobacteriaceae > Escherichia > Escherichia sp. SCLE84. Next base: position 2,674,471 of record NZ_CP051430.1, read on the forward strand.
ACTGATCACCCTGCCTGCCGATCAAAAAGCGGCTGGCGTACTGCCGGACGGCATGGACGATCGCGCGGTGAACTATCTGTTCAAAACGCCTGGCGGCTCCCTGTATCACAGCGGCGACTCCCACTACTCTAACTATTATGCGAAGCACGGTAACGAACATCAGATCGATGTGGCGTTAGGATCGTATGGTGAGAACCCGCGCGGTATTACCGACAAAATGACCAGCGCCGATATGCTGCGTATGGGTGAAGCCCTGAATGCGAAAGTGGTTATCCCGTTCCACCACGACATCTGGTCAAACTTCCAGGCCGATCCGCAAGAGATCCGCGTGCTGTGGGAGATGAAAAAAGATCGTCTGAAGTATGGCTTCAAGCCGTTTATCTGGCAGGTTGGCGGCAAATTTACCTGGCCGCTGGATAAAGACAACTTCGAGTACCACTATCCGCGCGGTTTCGATGATTGCTTCACTATTGAACCGGATCTGCCGTTCAAGTCATTCCTGTAATCTGTCGTTTATACCGGATAGCGTGGAGAAGTTCGCGCTATCCGGCGTAGTATTTCCTGGCTATTTCAAATATCATCTAAAAAAATCAAATTTTATCGGAATAGCTCATGACTGAAGCACAAAGACATCAAATCCTCCTGGAAATGCTCGCACAATTGGGCTTTGTGACCGTTGAGAAAGTCGTTGAGCGTCTGGGAATTTCGCCTGCCACTGCGCGACGCGATATCAATAAACTTGACGAAAGCGGCAAACTGAAAAAAGTGCGCAATGGCGCAGAAGCTATTACCCAGCAGCGCCCGCGCTGGACGCCGATGAATCTGCATCAGGCGCAGAATCACGATGAAAAAGTACGTATTGCTAAAGCGGCCTCGCAGCTGGTTAATCCGGGCGAAAGCGTAGTCATCAACTGCGGCTCCACCGCGTTTCTGCTTGGGCGGGAAATGTGTGGCAAGCCAGTGCAAATCATCACTAATTATCTACCGCTGGCAAATTACCTGATCGATCAAGAACATGACAGCGTGATCATTATGGGCGGACAGTACAACAAAAGTCAGTCCATCACTTTAAGCCCGCAGGGCAGCGAAAACAGTCTCTATGCCGGGCACTGGATGTTTACCAGCGGCAAAGGACTGACCGCAGAAGGGTTGTATAAAACCGATATGCTGACGGCAATGGCAGAGCAGAAGATGCTGAGCGTGGTAGGGAAACTGGTGGTACTGGTTGATAGCAGTAAGATTGGCGAACGCGCGGGAATGCTTTTTAGCCGTGCCGATCAAATCGATATGCTTATCACCGGCAAAAATGCTAACCCGGAAATCCTGCAACAACTGGAAGCGCAAGGGGTCAGCATTCTGCGAGTTTAAAGATGCTGGCGGAAAAATGTCACGGCAGCATCTAACGCCTCAGGCGTAATGCGGTGACGCACGCCTGGCTGCCATGAACAGGTTAGCAGTTTATCCCGTCCCGTCTCGCTTAAGGCCTGCTGCAAACGTAGTGATTCATCGGCAGGCACAACGTCATCGTCGAGGCCATGCCACAGCAGTAGAGGTCTGTCACCAAGTTGTTCCAGGTGGTTTGTCGCTTCCCACTCTGCCAGCGGCGCGACAATGTTATTGAATTCATTCTGCTGTGCTGCCGTTTCAGGTATCAGCGGTGGAAACAGTGAACGGGCGAGCGATGTAAAATAGCCCGATCCCATCATGCTGGCGGTACATTTCACCGTGGGGTGGCGAGCGGTAATTCCCAGTGCCGTCATCGCGCCCATCGACGCGCCACCGACTGCCAGACGGTCATCAAGCAGCCAGTTTTCTTCGGCTATTGCCGCACGTAAAGTAGTGAATTCCTGCATACTTTGTAGCAAGATTTGCCAGAATTGATTTAACCGCCGCGCTGCGTCACCACTAAAACGGCTACCGTGATCGGGCGCATCCGGCATGATCACCCGCAAACCAGCCTGCGCCAGCGCAACGGCAAAATAGCTATACACCAGACTGGATGAAGTAAAGCCGTGATAAAAAATTACGCACGGTAACGGGGTATCTTTTTGCCCGACAGGATAAGCATGAAGAACGGGAATATCTGTCAGCTCGCGTGATTCTATTTCAATCATCTGTCTCTCCTTTTTGTCTGGTATGACATGAAGAAATCCTTAGCACAAGTTTCTGCTGGCGGTATTAGTTCATAATGTTGAGATGTGGGTTACGCTTTCGTCACGTTTTCATTCGAAAATCGCGTACCAGGTAACAATTCGGGAACATTCCCCCAAAGTTAAATTAATAAGGCACTACACTATGGTTAGCAGGAAACGTAATAGCGTTATTTACCGGTTTGCCAGTTTATTATTGGTGTTGATGTTAAGTGCCTGTAGCGCACTGCAAGGTACGCCACAGCCAGCACCGCCAGTAACGGACCATCCGCAAGAGATTCGCCGCGACCAGACGCAAGGGTTACAGCGAATAGGTAGCGTAAGCACGATGGTTCGGGGTTCTCCGGATGACGCATTAGCAGAAATCAAAGCGAAAGCTGTCGCTGCAAAAGCTGATTATTACGTTGTCGTCATGGTGGACGAAACCATCGTGACAGGACAGTGGTATTCACAAGCCATTTTGTACCGTAAATAAATCAGACAACTTACATAGTCAGCTTTACATTGCTTTGCGTCCCTATGCGTTTACCTGTGCACAATAAATTACCGGCTGGAAGCCTGGGCGTTTATTACCGCGATGGAATGCCCTGCAACATGTGGGGAAACGAAAAATGGAGCTGACGATGAAACAATTACTTGCCTCACCCTCGCTGCAATTAGTGACTTATCCTGCGAGCGCCACGGCACAGTCTGCAGAATTCGCCAGTGCTGACTGCGTGACGGGCCTGAATGAAATAGGTCAGATCTCAGTTAGCAATATTTCAGGGGATCCGCAGGACGTGGAACGTATCGTGGCGTTAAAGGCCGATGAACAAGGTGCGTCATGGTACCGCATTATTACCATGTACGAAGACCAGCAGCCTGATAACTGGCGCGTACAGGCGATACTGTATGCATGAGTGTTATCTACAGCAAATGAACAATGCCGGATGCGGCGCGAGCGCCTTGTCCGGCCTACAATTTTCGCATATTTCATTGAGTTAATCGAAACCAGCGTCGCATCAGTCGTATACGCTTACACACACACTCCCCCCGTCGCCCGCAGCAATAAATCATTCTGGATCTGCTCTGACAGCCGTATGCCGCCGCGCGTATCTAACATCACCTGACACCACGCCTGCGCCATTGGCGGAGAGGCATATTTCAACATTTGCGCACCGCAGCCCAGCAGGAATAGCTGATGAGTAATCTCTCGCCCCAGTTCTTCAGCTGGCTTGCGCAGCTGCTGCTGTAAACGACGAACCGCGCGATCAAAATAGCGATCCTGCCCTTTCACTTCCACAAATGCTTCCGACAATAAGTCGTATACGCCCGCTTGCTTATTGAGAACGCGCAACACATCCAGGCACATAATATTGCCGGAACCTTCCCAAATGCTGTTTACCGGCATCTCCCGGTAAAGCCGCGGCAGCTCGCTCTCCTCGCAATAACCAATGCCGCCCAGCACCTCCATCGCTTCGGCCACAAACGGCATACCTCGTTTGCAGATCACAAATTTTGCCGCAGGCGTAAATAAACGCGCCCACAGAGCTTCTTTGGCATCGGCGCGCCGGTCCCACGCTCGCGCAAGACGAAACAGCAACGCCGTTTGCCCTTCAAGCTGAAGTGCCATGCGACTTAAGACATGACGCATAAGGGGCTGTTGGATCAATGGATTACCAAAAACATGGCGTTGATGCGCATGATAAATCGCCAGCGAGAACGCACGGCGCATCATGGCATGGCTACCCAGGGCGCAATCAAAACGCGTCATCCCACCCATTTTCAGGATCAGACGAATTCCTTCCCCTTCCTGCCCCAACAACCAGCCAATGGCATCCTGAAACTCCACTTCGCAACTGGCGTTAGAGCGATTACCCAGCTTATCTTTCAGCCGCTCGAGGCGAATCGCGTTGCGTTGCCCGTCAGGCAAAAAGCGCGGCACAAAAAAGCAGGACAGACCACCCGCGGTCTGCGCCAGCACCAGATGCGCATCGCTTTGCGGAACCGAGAAAAACCATTTATGCCCCACCAGCCGATAAGAGCCATCTTCCAGACGCTCTGCACGGGTGGTGTTGCTCATAACATCGGAACCGCCCTGCTTTTCCGTCATTCCCATGCCAATCAACAAACCGCGTTTTTGCCCACCTGGCAATAAGTGAGAATCGTAGCGATCGCTCAATAGCGGCGTGGTCCAGTCCTGAAACGGCGCGGGTAACATCTGTAACAACAATGGCGTGGCGGCAAAGGTCATGGTTATCGGACATAACGACCCTGCCTCAACCTGCGCATGTAACATAAAACGCGCCGCGCGCGCCACAAATGCGCCGGAGCGAGCGTCTTCTTCCCAGGCAAGATTGTGCACCCGATTGGTACATAGCGCCTGCATCAGCAGGTGCCAGGCGGGGTGAAAACGCACATCGTCCAGACGGCGTCCTTGCGCATCGTAGCGCAATAATTCAGGCGGATTCACATTCGCCAGCCGCCCCAGTTCAAGGGATTCAGCCGTTCCTAACTGCTGACCAATACTGGCTAGAAAATCGCTATCCCAGCCAGCACCTTCACGCGTTACCGCTTCGCAGAGCGCGCCATCAGACAGGTATAAGTTGCTGTTATTTAATGGTATAGGTTGATTAAAAACGGTGTGAGTTTGCCAGTGCACTGTGTCTCCCTCCATCAATGGCAGTCACCATTAGTATGGTCACTGCCATGGATTCCTGACAGAAAGAGATTGCTAAAACATTCTTAGCCAGCAATGTAATGCGGAACGAAACGAGAGGTGTCTTTGGTGATCAGCGTGTTATCTTCACGGATCCCCATTCCGCACGCTTCATCATCGACAATCCAGCTACCGATGAGTGTGTAGCTATCGCCAAATCGCGGCAGAGGTTGAAACGCCTGGTAGATCATCGGTTCATCGGCGTAATCACCATCAGCGTGGTCAACGACGTTATTCTGACCGTCGAAAATGGTGACGTTTCCGCCTTCGCGCGAGTAGATCGGTTTACGCACATAGCTTTCGCCAGCGGCAATCTGCGATTTTTCACCCTCAAACCAGGATGCAAGAAGGTTAGGATGACCAGGGAAGAAGCGCCAAAGCAGCGGCATTAGCCCTTTATTACTCAAGATACTTTTCCATAACGGCTCCACCCATTGCTCGCGACGCTTGCGCAGCAGCGGACCGTTATCGTCACGCATCATCCACTCCAGCGGATACAGCTTAAATGCACGCTGGATGACATTATCATCAAGATCGGTCAGTACGCCGCCGACGCCCAAACCGAGATCTTCAATGTAGATAAACCGCGACTCCTGCCCTGCCTGCTGGGCGCAGTCCTGCAAGTACAGCACGGTAGTCCTGTCTTCATCGGTGTCCTGACAGCAGCAAAAATAAAACGGTTCCCGACTGTAAAGCTCACTAAAGCGCGAAATCAGGCGTTCCTGAATGGCATTGTACTGATCGGCATCACGCGGAATAATGCCGCTGCGCCGGGCATCCTCCAGCCACAGCCACTGGAAATAAGCCGACTCATACAACGAGGTCGGCGTATCGGCGTTGTACTCCAGCAGCTTCACCGGCGCATTGCCACACCAGGCAAAATCCATCCGGCCATACAGCGAAGGATCGCGTGCGCGCCAGCTTTCGGCGATCACATCCCAGTACAACGGCGGGATCGCCAGTTGCGTCAGGATCTCTTCGTCTTTAACCGCGCGATCCACCACCTCAAGGCACATCTGATGCAGTTCCGCAGTCGGTTTTTCGATCTGCTCTTCAATCTGGCGCAGAGTAAAACGGTAAGCCCGACTCTCGTCCCAATAGATTTCATTGTCGATGATATGAAAGTCGAAACCGTTGTTAGCGGCGATCTGGTCCAGATCCCGTCGCACAGGAACGTTGTGTCTCAGCATGATTAGCCTCCCCAATGCCCACGGGCGCTGGAAGAACGACCATAGCCGCCGCGCGAAACGGTTGACGCTTTTTTGGTGGTAAAGCCGCCTGAAGAGTAAGACTCTTTTTTGCCAGAACCGGAGCGCCAGGAGTAATCACCGGAAGTGTTGCGCCAGACGGGGCGGGAAGCAAATGAGGATCCGCCGCTGTTATAGACGAACGGCTCATCGCGATCTTTACGAATAACTCGGCTTAACAAAAATCCAGAAACGACCGGGATCCAACTCTGTTCAACATTGTCGTAGTAGCAATTTTCGTACTTAGACTGACAGTTCTGCTGAGTCATATTCTTCGGAACATCGGCATAAAATGCCGCTTTGGCGTTGTTCCAGCCACGCGCGCAAATGTCGGCATTATTACCGTCATCAATACAATCCTGCACTGTCGAATAAAACGTTCCGTCGCCGTCGTTATCGACATCGCCACTTTCACTCCATCCTTTGACTATTAAAAAAACGGCACCGCCCATTAGCACCAACGTTAAGTATTTTTGTGCGTAGCGATTGCGGCGCGGCTCAAAAGGATTATGCGGTCTTCCAATGCGACTGATCGCTCCGTGACCAATTTTACTGTTATTTCTTGATTTGCGTTTTCTGGCCATGATCGTCCATTACCATGTCATACAAGCTGCGTTAAAAATACCACCAGCCAGTGCGGCGGTTCCCATAAACATTCCTGCTGCGGTATTGTGATTAATAATTTTTTCGCTTAATGCGGGCATATAAAGTCTGACACCAGCAAAAACGAGTAACTGAATCACCAGTGCAATCCCGCCCCAGGCGAAATAGTCTGGAATACTCACCGCATTGATTGCCGCACTGGATAAGGGGATCACGTAACCGAACAATGTACCGCTGAATGCCAGTGACGCCGCGGTATTATTGTTTTTGATTAATTGCCATTCGTTGTGCGGTGTAATTTTGGAGTAGATAAACAGAAAAATAATCACCATAGCCACGCCAATAAAAAAATAGGCACTAAAGGCAAGAAGTGAATCCAGTATATGCATTGTAAACGTCCTTGTAATTAACCAATAATATGAAGTGATGTCAGCGGGATATCGACACCCAACGCGCGCGAAAATAACCACTCTGGCTCGCCGAGATCGTTAAAAGATTCCTCACCATTTAACAGCAAATATTCGTAAGTATCTTCGGTTACTTGGCGTTGGTAGCCCATGGTAAAATTATGGACCTCCCATTTGGCATGGTTTTGATTTTCTACTTTTTCCAGCATGTAGACGGGTTCGATATTTCCCGGTTCTTCGCTGTTAAAAAATCGCTGCCAGCGTTTTTCCTGCCAGTTTAAGATCATTGCCCCCATCACTTTGGCGTTGATCGCCTCGCGCCAGTGACTCTCTTTACTGATACCGTAGCTCTCTTCATAGACAAAGAGCTTGATATCATCAATGTCATCAATATCTTCGCCGCCGGTGGTATTGATTTGCAGAAATTCATCGCCTGAAGTGTAGTAGCGGAAAATCTGACTACCGCCGCCCAGATCGATGTGGCTGACAGCGGCTACCGTAAATTCCTCACCCGGCAGCGCAATCAGCAATTCATCTTCCAGCAAACGAAACGCTAACGTGTCGAGCGTAAAGCCACTATTGAGATGAAGTCCCAGCGGACCGCGAGCGATAGCAGGCTTATTATCCTTGCCAAACAGACGCTGGAAAAAACCAGACATATTTTATCCTTAAAATAGTTGCCAGCCTTTTAGCGAGGCTGGCAAAAAAATTACTCGCCCTGTTGGCGTTGCAGTCTTGCTAATACATCCTGGGCGCTACTTTTATTGCTACCGCCAATTCCGGCTTCCGCCAGCTTTTCATCAAGATCGCGACCGTCTGCGACTTTTTCCAACTGTGCAGCAGCATCCAGGCGAGCCTGACGTTCGGCCTGACGCGTTTGCAGGCGTTTTAAGGATTCTGCCGCTGTCGAAACGCTGGAAGATGCGCCAACGGTAGAGGTTGTTACAGCCTGTTGTGCACGCTGCATGGCTTCAGTGGCTTTAACGACTTCCATTTGCTGCTCAAACTGAGCGATACGCTGCGCTGTCGCTGTAACTGCTTTTTCCACGCCATCACGGGAGACTTCCAGATTCGACAACACTTGCTCTTCAGCGGTAATGAGATTCTCAAGGCGCGCGATTTCTTCAGCAACTTCGTTAATCAACGACGGATTAACGTTCTTGCTTAACGCTTCCAGCGCACGGGCTTCCAGACTGGCTTTGCGCTCACGTAAATCTTTCAGCTTATCGTGACTTAATTTCACCCGCGCCAGCAGATCAACGCGAGATTTTCCGGCTTTATCGAGTTCAGCTTTAGCGTCACGAATATGCTGTTCCAGCATGCGCACGCCCTGGGTTTCTTCAATGGATTCTTCCGCCTGGGAGATAAACGATTTCCCCAGCGTAAATAAACTTTTTAAAATTCCCATAAATACCCGTCCTTGTAATTAGTGTGAATATTCTTCTGTAATTTCAGCCAGATCCAATGCGTTATCTACCAGCGAGGTTATCTCAAGCAGGATATCTTCAAGAGAAGATTTAAGCGATAACGCCCCGAAAACAATGTAATACTCTTCCTGTTGCACGCTGGAGATTCCTACCGATGACAACGGCATCATCTTCTGATTTCTTAATAAGAAGGTATTAAATTCATCTGGATTGCTGATACTACTTACCGGACAAATAAAGGTTTCGATAATCATTTGGCGGGAAGTAAAAAGAATATTGATTTGCAAATCGCCATAATCATTCATTTTAATAATTAATGCGCTCTCGCTATTTGTCACATCAATATTTTGTTCAGGTACAGTTTGCAGCGCCGTCGCCAGCGCCAACGGATTCCATGTCATATATTATTCCATATAGATTTAGTTTAAATATTAATAAAATGAATATTTGCAGTACGTAATTATCTTACCAGCTATAGACAAAAAAAAACCATCCAAATCTGGATGGCTTTTCATAATTCAGACGAACTAGCTGCGCTGACGAACCGCTTCAAATAAGCAAATTCCGGTTGCAACCGAAACGTTCAGGGAAGAAACACTTCCTGCCATTGGGATGCTGATCAACTCATCGCAATGTTCACGGGTCAGGCGACGCATACCTTCACCTTCCGCGCCCATCACCAGCGCCAGGCGTCCGGTCATTTTGCTCTGATAGAGTGTATGATCCGCCTCGCCTGCCGTACCGACGATCCAGATATTCTCTTCCTGCAACATACGCATGGTGCGCGCAAGGTTAGTCACCCGAATCAGTGGAACGCTTTCTGCCGCGCCGCAGGCTACTTTTTTCGCCGTAGCGTTGAGCTGTGCGGAGCGATCTTTCGGCACAATCACCGCGTGAACGCCAGCAGCGTCCGCGCTACGCAGGCACGCGCCGAGGTTGTGCGGATCGGTTACACCGTCGAGGATCAGCAGGAACGGTTGATCGAGCGAAGCGATCAGATCCGGCAGATCATTTTCCTGATACTGACGTCCTGGCTTCACGCGGGCGATAATGCCCTGATGCACGGCACCGTCGCTTTTCTCGTCGAGATATTGGCGGTTTGCCAACTGGATAACCACGCCCTGAGACTCAAGGGCGTGAATCAGCGGTAACAGACGTTTATCTTCACGGCCTTTTAAAATAAAGACTTCCTGAAAACGTTCAGGGGCGCGCTCCAGCAGGGCCTGCACTGCGTGGATGCCGTAAATCATTTCGCTCATTAATGTACTCGTTGTTTACGTTTTGCCTGATGCACTACGTTTATCCGGCCTACATGATCTCTGCAATATATTGAATTTGCGTGATTATGTAGGCCGGATAAGGCGTTCACGCCGCATCCGGCATGAACAAAGCGCATTTTGTCAGCAATCTAACCCTCTTCTTTTAAAGAGGGTATTGATCACTCTGCCACTTTTTTCTTCGCCGCACGCTTCGCTTTGGTCGCTGCGGCTATTTTCTGCGTTTTCGCCGATGGTTTTTTCGCTTTTCTCGCGTCTTTCTTCGCCGCTTTCGGCTTCGTTTTTTTCTCACCGCGGAAGGCGCTGTCTGGCTCAAAGTTTACCTTTTTACCGACCTGACGACGCTTGCCGCCTTTTTTGCCTGCATCGCCTTTTTTCGCTTTCTCGCGCGCCGTTTTACCGACGTTGCGCGGTGCGCGTTCACTGGAGATCAGACTAAAGTCGATTTTGCGCTCGTCCATATTAACCGCTTCGACGCGAACTTCCACGCGATCGCCCAGGCGATAAGTCTGGCCGCTGGATTCCCCCATCAGGCGTTGCCCTACCTGGTCAAAGCGATAGTAGTCATTGTCCAGCGAAGAGACATGGACCAGACCATCAATGAACAAGTCGTCCAGACGGACGAAGAAGCCAAAGCCAGTGACGCTGGAAATTACGCCTTTAAAGACGTTACCTACCTGGTCGAGCATGAAGTCACACTTCAGCCAGTCAGCGACATCGCGCGTTGCTTCGTCGGCACGACGTTCCGCCATCGAACAGTGCTGACCCAGTTGCAACATCTCTTCCATCGAATAATGGTAGCCGCCGGTTTCAGTGGTGTTGCCCTGATGCCCCTGCTCTTTCGCCAGCAGATATTTAATGGCGCGGTGCAGCGTCAGGTCAGGATAACGACGAATCGGCGAAGTAAAGTGCGCATAGGACTGCAATGCCAGACCGAAGTGACCACGGTTTTCTGGATCGTAAATCGCCTGTTTCATCGAGCGTAGCAGCATGGTTTGCAGCATTTCTGCATCAGGACGGTCGGCAACCGACTCCAGCAGTTCCGCGTAGTCACGCGGTTCCGGCTTGTTACCACCCGGCAGCTCCAGCCCCAGCTCCGCCAGCACTGAACGGAAAGAGGTAATCGCTTCGGTGCTCGGCTTGTCGTGAATACGGAACAGTGCCGGTTCTTTCGCTTTCTCAACGAAACGCGCCGCCGAGATATTCGCCAGAATCATGCACTCTTCAATTAATTTGTGCGCGTCGTTACGCTGGGTCTGTTCGATACGTTCAATACGGCGTTCAGCGTTGAAAATGAACTTCGCTTCTTCGCTCTCAAATGAGATCCCACCGCGTTCTTCACGGGCTTTATCCAGCACTTTATAGAGGTTATGCAACTCTTCGAGATGCTTAACCAGCGGGGCGTACTGCTCGCGCAGATCCTGATCGCCCTGCAGAATATGCCAGACTTTGGTGTAGGTCAGACGCGCGTGAGAGCTCATCACCGCTTCGTAGAATTTGTAGCCCGTCAGGCGGCCTTTCGACGAAACCGTCATCTCGCACACCATACACAGGCGGTCTACCTGCGGGTTGAGCGAGCACAGGCCGTTAGAGAGCACTTCCGGCAGCATCGGGATAACCTGCGAAGGGAAGTACACCGACGTACCACGGTTACGCGCTTCTCTGTCCAGCGGCGTTGGCGGACGCACATAGTAGCTGACGTCGGCAATCGCGACCCATAAACGCCAGCCGCCGCCGCGTTTTTTCTCGCAGTAAACTGCATCGTCAAAGTCACGGGCGTCTTCGCCATCAATGGTGACCAGCGGTAAATCGCGCAAATCGACACGGCCCGCTTTTGCTTCTTCCGGCACTTCTTCTTTCAGCCCGGCAACCTGTTGCTCAACAGCCTGCGGCCAGATGTACGGAATTTCATGGGTACGCAGAGCGATATCAACCGCCATGCCGGTGCCCATATTGTCGCCCAGCACTTCGACGATTTTACCCACCGCTTTGGTGCGGCGAGTCGGACGCTGAGTCAGTTCGACTACGACCACAAAGCCCATCCGCGCGCCCATGATCTGATCGGGCGGGATTAAGATATCGAAGCTCAGACGGCTATCGTCAGGAACCACAAAGCCGACGCCCGCTTCAGTAAAGTAGCGACCAACAATCTGGCTGGTTTTTGGCACCAGTACGCGGACAATACGCGCTTCACGACGACCTTTACGGTCAGCGCCCAGCGGCTGCGCCAGCACCTGATCGCCATGAATGCAGGTTTTCATCTGCTCGCTGGAGAGATACAAATCATCTTTACGCCCTTCAACCCGCAGAAAGCCGTAGCCATCACGGTGGCCAATAACGGTACCTTTCACCAGGTCGAGGCGTTCCGGCAGCGCATAGCACTGACGACGAGTGAAGACCAGTTGACCATCGCGCTCCATCGCGCGCAGGCGGCGACGCAGGCCTTCAAGCTGCTCTTCGCCTTCAATGTGCAGTTCTACCGCCAGCTCATCACGGCTGGCCGGTTTTTCACGTTTGGTTAAATGTTCGAGGATAAATTCCCGACTAGGGATGGGATTCGCGTATTTTTCAGCTTCGCGTTCCTGGAAAGGATCTTGTGACATCTCGGTTCCTCCGTTGTCATCTCTGATGAAGATTTTCGTCACTCCACCAGCAATAATTTATAAAGCGGTTGATTCTCTTCAACCAAATCGGCAAGCGTGTAGTTATCCAGTTCCGTAAGAAAACTTTGCACGGCCTTAGAAAGCGCCTGTTTCAACCGACAGGCAGGTGTAATGTGGCAAAACTCACTGCTGCAATTCACCAGCGATAAGGGCTCCAGCTCGCGCACCACATCACCAATACGTATCGCACTCGCCGATTTACCCAGGCGAATGCCGCCATTTTTTCCACGAACAGCAGTCACGTAGCCGGCACGACTAAGTTGATTGATTATTTTGACCATATGATTACGGGAGACGCCGTAGACGTCAGTCACTTCAGAAATACTGGTCATCCGCCCTTCTGGCAATGACGCCATGTAGATCAGCGCACGTAATCCGTAATCAGTGAAACTCGTTAACTGCACATCAACCTCAAAAGGGAAATCGGGAAAAAATACATTTATATTGATGATAAACCAGCCACAAGCTGTGTCGCTAATTTATTTCAGTTCGGGGAAGGAAAAAAGCGAGGATTTAACACTGTGTCGGATAGCGTAATGGCTTAACCGACACAGCAATGTATCACACTGTTAGCCCGGCAGGCAAAATATCTGCCAGGCGTACCAGAATTACGCGTCGAACGGATCGCGCAGAATCATGGTTTCAGTACGATCCGGACCGGTAGAGATGATATCGATCGGCACACCAGTCAGCTCTTCAATACGCTTGATGTAGTTCAGCGCCGCCTGCGGCAGACCGCTACGATCTTTCACGCCGAAGGTGGATTCAGACCAGCCCGGCATGGTTTCGTAAATCGGCTCTACACCTTTCCAGTCGTCAGCTGCCAGCGGAGTGGTAGTCACTTCGCGACCATCCGGCATACGGTAAGCCACGCAGAGTTTAACCTCTTTCAGGCCATCCAGAACGTCCAGTTTAGTCAGGCAGAAGCCAGACAGGGAGTTCAGCTGTACCGCACGACGAACGGCAACGGTGTCCAGCCAGCCGGTACGACGACGACGACCCGTAGTTGCGCCGAATTCGTTACCCTGCTTGCAGAGGAACTCGCCAGTTTCATCAAACAGTTCGGTCGGGAAAGGACCTGCACCTACACGAGTTGAGTAAGCTTTGAGGATACCCAGAACGTAATCAACATAACGCGGGCCCAGGCCGGAACCGGTCGCCACGCCACCAGCAGTGGTGTTGGAAGAAGTTACGTACGGATAAGTACCGTGGTCGATATCCAGCAGCGTACCCTGCGCACCTTCAAACATGACGAAATCGCCACGCTGACGCGCCTGGTCGAGCAGGTCAGAAACGTCAACCACCATAGAAGTCAGGATGTCGGCAACAGCCATCGTATCATCCAGAACTTTCTGGTAATCAACCGCTTCAGCTTTGTAGTAGTTAACCAACTGGAAGTTGTGATATTCCATCACTTCTTTCAGTTTTTCAGCGAAGGTTTCTTTGTCGAAAAGGTCGCCAACACGCAGACCGCGACGTGCTACTTTATCTTCATAAGCAGGCCCGATACCACGACCGGTGGTGCCGATCGCTTTCGCGCCACGCGCTTTCTCACGCGCGTTATCCAGCGCAACGTGATAATCAAGGATCAGCGGACATGCTTCAGACAGCAGCAGACGCTCACGAACGGGGATGCCACGGTCTTCCAGTTCTTTCATCTCTTTCATCAGCGCGGCCGGAGACAGCACAACACCGTTACCGATGATGCTGGTTACATTCTCGCGGAGAATACCTGATGGAATAAGATGGAGAACGGTTTTTTCACCGTTGATTACGAGAGTATGGCCTGCGTTGTGACCGCCCTGGTAGCGTACAACATATTTAGCCCGTTCAGTCAGAAGATCGACGATCTTACCTTTACCTTCGTCACCCCATTGGGTGCCCAGTACGACGACGTTGTTACCCATTTTTCAAAATCACCGTTTGCTTAAAAATGGATTCTACCATCGCTTTTTCAGAGTTACAGCACTTTTTGCACTCAAAAATGACCTCGATCAGTCTGTTTTTTGTTCAGCCAATCGTTTTCCTCAACATGTAGTAGACCACAACGCCCGCAACCACAAGTCCACCGCCAAAACGACGTAAAATATTATCGGGCAAATTGGTCATCGCAGAGATCATCTTCTTCCATGCCTTCGGGTAAAGCATCGGCCCTAAACCCTCTAGTACCAAAACCAGGGCAAGCGCCAGCCAGATTGTCGAATTCATTCATTATCCTTATAGAAAAAGAAAACCACCGACATCCCTGAGGATGCGGTGGCTTTAATGACCTGTACCGCAGTCGTTATATTAACGCGTTGCGGAAGTCGGCGTCTTCATGTAGCGGAAGAAATCGCTATCCGGGCTCATGACCATCACGTCCTGATTGCCAGAGAAGCTGTTCTCATAAGCACGCAGGCTACGGATGAATGCGTAGAAGTCCGGATCTTTACTGAATGCATCAGCAAACAGTTTGGCTGCTTCGGCATCGCCTTCACCACGCATGATGCGGCCCTGACGCTCAGCTTCTGCCAGCGTTCTGGTCACTTCATAGTCGGCAGTCGCGCGCAGTTTTTCCGCTTCTTCCTGACCTTGTGAACGGTGACGACGCGCTACCGCTTCACGCTCGGCGCGCATACGGTTGTAGATCGCTTCAGACACTTCTGTCGGCAGGTTGATCTGCTTAATTCGCACATCGACAACCTCAATACCCAGCGCCGCCATACTGTTCGGGTTGATGACCGGAACTTTGCCCTTCGTCTCAGCCGTTACGCGCTCTGCCGCTTCGGCAATGGCGTTATCCGCTGCCGGGGTAGTAACTTCATCTTCTGTACCCGCAGAACCGGAGTTCAGCGCGTCACGTACTTCGAGGGTCAGACGACCACGGGAATCGGTGACGATGTCTTTCACGTCCAGGCGACCAATTTCAGAACGCAGACGGTCAGAGAACTTACGTTTCAACAGCACTTCCGCTTGCGAAATGTCGCCACCACCCGTTGCCAGGTAGTAACGGCTGAAATCGCTGATGCGCCATTTGATGTAAGAATCGACGATCAGGTCTTTCTTCTCTTTGGTCACAAAGCGGTCGGCCTGGTTGTCCATGGTCTGAATACGTGCGTCGAGCATTTTCACCGTTTCAATGAACGGTATCTTGAAATGCAGACCAGGCTCATAAACCAAAGGTTTGTTGTCATCGTCACGCAGTACCTTACCAAAACGCAGCGTAATACCGCGCTCACCTTCTTTGACGACAAAGACAGACATGTAAAGCACTACCAGCACGATGATGATAATCGCGATAACTGACTTACGCATCGTTATTCCCCCTGACGCTGGTAGTCGTTACGCTGCGCGTTGGCGCGGCGTTGGTCCATAATATCGCCCTGACTGGTGGACGACGTGTTGCTTGCTCCACTGGTTGTGGAGGAAGAGGCTGGCGGCAAACGCAGCAGATTTCTGGCACCGTTATCGCTCTTCGCCGCAGGGGCGTTACCACCTTTCAGCATCTGGTCTAACGGCAGAACCATCAGGTTGCCACCTTTATCGTTAACCAGCACTTTGCGGGTGTTACCCAACACTTTTTCCATCGTCTCGATATACAGACGCTCGCGAGTAATTTCCGGCGCGGCTTTATATTCCGGCAGAAGTTTAGCAAAGCGCGCCACTTCACCCTGAGCTTCCAGGATGGTCTGGGCCTTGTACGCACGCGCCTCTTCGAGGATACGTTGCGCCTGACCGTTCGCACGCGGCTGAACTTCGTTGGTATACGCTTCTGCTTCACGAATGTATTGCTGTTCGTTTTCACGCGCGGCAATCGCATCGTCAAACGCCGCTTTTACTTCTTCCGGCGGACGAGCAGCCTGGAAGTTGACGTCCAGCAGAGTGATGCCCATGTCATACGGACGGATAGTCTCTTCCAGTTCGCGCTGAGTATCGCTACGAATCACGGTACGACCTTCCGTCAGAATGCGGTCCATGGTGTATTTACCGATAACCCCGCGCAGGGCGCTGTCGGTAGCCTGACGCAGACTGTCATCCGGGCTGGTCACGCTATACAGATATTTTTCCGGATTGGTAACGCGGTACTGCACGTTCATCTCAACGCGCACTACGTTCTCGTCCGACGTCAACATCACACCGGAAGCGGCCAGTTCACGCACGGCTTCCACGTTTACCGGTTTGACTTCGTCGATAAACGTCGGTTTCCAGTTCAGACCCGGCTCAACCAGATGGCTGAATTTACCAAAGCGTGTTACCACGCCGCGTTCGGCTTCTTTAATGGTATAGAAACCACTGGCCGCCCAGATAATGACAATCGCTGCCGCTGCGATGGTAACGACACGACCGCCAAGCTGCGGGCGCGGGCCTTGCGATGAACTGCCACCGCCAGATCCGGTGCCTTTACCGCCGCCCAGACCACCGAGCTTTTTGCTCAGTTTGCGGAAGATATCATCTAAATCAGGTGGCCCTTGATCGCGACCGCCTTTGTTTCCATTTCCCTCAGAGTTGCCGCCAGGTTTGCTGCTTCCCCACGGGTCGCGGTCTTGTCCGTTATTACCGGGCTGATTCCACGCCATGTTTGTGCTCCATATTTGTTATGCGGTGATCCCTGTTGTCTTTCGACGCCAGAGGATATGACTCCACGCTTCAGACGCTACGCCGTTAGATCAGGTAATCGATCAACGCCGGTTCTTGTTTACAGAGGCGACGCCAGTCAACGATCGGCATACGAACTTGCAGACTTACGCTGCCGTCCTCCTCCATCCACTCTTTTTCTATTGCCTGAAGCTGATAAAAACGACTTCTCAGACGCCCTTCCTGCGGCGGCAAACGCAATGTATGCTGCGCCACCTCGCCGGAAAGCCGCTCCGTCAAAGCCTGAAAAAGCTGTGGTATCCCCGCTCCGGTCTGTGCGGAAAGCCAGACACGGATCGGTTTGTTCTCTTCGTCCCGATCAATACGCGGTTCGAAATCTTCCAGCATATCGATCTTGTTCATCACCAGCAGGGTTGGGATCTCGTGAGCGTCGATCTCTTCAAGAACCGTATTCACCGCTTCGATGTTTTCTTGTACACGCACATCCGCCGCATCAATGACGTGCAGCAGTAATGTGGCTTGCCGCGTCTCTTGTAACGTGGCTTTAAATGCCGCCACCAGATCGTGCGGCAGGTGGCGAATAAACCCTACGGTATCTGCAAGTACGGTTTCACCGACATCTGCAACGTCAATACGCCGCAACGTCGGGTCGAGGGTGGCAAACAACTGGTCTGCCGCGTAGACCCGCGCTTCGGTGATGCGATTGAAAAGGGTAGATTTACCGGCGTTGGTATATCCCACCAGCGAAACAGTAGGAACGTCGGCTTTGATACGCGATTGCCGCCCCTGCTCACGCTGCTTTTCAACTCTTTCCAGGCGTGACTGTATCTGCACGATGCGATTACGCAACAAACGACGGTCGGTTTCGAGCTGGGTTTCACCCGGACCACGCAAACCTATCCCGCCTTTCTGTCTTTCAAGGTGGGTCCAGCCACGCACCAGGCGCGTAGCCAGATGGCGCAGCTGCGCCAGCTCAACCTGCAACTTACCCTCATGGGTACGCGCACGTTGGGCGAAAATATCTAAAATAAGGCCGGTGCGGTCGATAACACGACACTCGCACAAACGCTCCAGGTTACGCTCTTGCGCCGGGCTCAGGGCATGGTCAAAAAGAACGACCGAAGCACCCGTCGCTTTGACAGCTTCCGCAATTTCAACTGCTTTACCTTCACCTACAAAATACTTTGGGTGCGGCGCTTTACGGCTACCGGTAATCACCTGCAATGCTTCGACACCGGCGGAAGAGACCAGAGATTCAAACTCCTGGAGGTCTTCCATATCTTTGTCTTGCGTAAAATAGATGTGTACCAGTACCGCCTGCTCACCAGCATCATAACGGTCAAACAAGCGTATAACCCTCTAAATAGATCAGCGGGGAACGCAGGATCGCTGGCTCCCCGTGTAAAAAAAACAGCCCGAAACCTTATTCGGTTTCTTCGCTGTCCTGTTGCGCGGAAGTATTCTGCGCGCTGCTACCATGATGGTAGTTACTGCTGGTACCGCCACCGGCGTTGTTACTGTGATGAGAAACCGGGCGAGACGGGACAACAGTAGAAATCGCGTGCTTGTAAACCATCTGGCTGACCGTGTTTTTCAACAGGATCACGAATTGATCAAAAGACTCGATTTGCCCTTGCAGCTTAATACCATTCACCAAATAAATAGAAACTGGAACACGTTCCCGACGCAGTGCGTTCAGGAACGGATCTTGTAAAGATTGCCCCTTAGCCATTCTCTCTTTTCCTTATATGCTTATTTGTACTTTGAACCTTTCGATTCTGAAAAAATTGCGCACGATACGTCTCAATTGTACACATTCAGCCTGCGATAGCACCAACAACCTGTAATACTTCGTCGCGCGCCTGTTCTGGTTTTTCACTGTCAAGCCAGTGAACCCCTTCCCAACCACGCAGCCAGGTTATCTGCCGCTTCGCCAACTGTCTCGTGGCGCAAACACCTCGATAAACCATTTCATCGTATGAGATTTCGCCTTCAAGGTAAGACCACATCTGGCGATAACCCACGCAACGAATGGAAGGCAAGTCCGTATGCAAATCTCCTCGGGCAAAAAGCGCCCGGACTTCTGCTTCAAAACCTGAAGCCAACATCTGATGAAAACGCTGCTCAATGCGTTGATGGAGCAGTTCACGGCTCGCCGGGGCGATGGCGAACTGATGCACCTGATACGGTAGAGCGTCTCCTGACGTTTGCGTCAGTTCCGTTAAAGTTTTACCCGAAATGAAAAAAACTTCCAGTGCCCGGGAAAGCCTTTGTGGATCATTTGGATGAATCCTTGCTGCCGCAACCGGATCTACCTCCTGAAGTTGACGATGCAATGACTCCCAACCTTGCTCTGCCGCCTGTTGCTCAATTCTGGCCCGCACTTCCGGGTCTGCCGACGGTAGCGGCGACAACCCTTCCAGCAATGCCTTGAAATACAACATCGTACCGCCCACTAACAGTGGGATCCGCCCCGCCGCGGTGATATCGGCCATTTCCGCCAGCGCATCGCGGCGAAAATCAGCAGCCGAGTAAGCCTGCGACGGATCGCGAATATCCAGCAATCGGTGCGGCGCGGCGAGTAACTCTTCAGCGTTCGGCTTCGCCGTCCCGATATCCATCCCTTTGTAAATAAGGGCAGAATCAACGCTTATCAACTCTACTGGTAAAATTTTACGCAGCTCAATGGCTAACGCCGTTTTACCGGAGGCCGTCGGCCCCATCAAAAAAATCGCCTTAGGCAGGCTCGCCTTACTGATATCACTCATCTTTCAGGGCTTTTATCGCCGGATGTAAATCAACAGATTGTAACAGACCACCCGGCGGCGTTTTCACAAGTTGCGGACATAACCGTTCCACGTCCGCCAGCAGGGTTATGGCCTGTGCCATTGACCACTGCGCATGTTCGCTCATCAGATTTCGTGCAATCCACTGCGCAATATTGCCAGGTTCGAATACGGACTGCTTCGCCAGGTAGCCTATCAGTTCAGGAATCAAGATTTGTAAATTTTGTTGGCGTAAGGGTAAAGGCACGGCCCTGATGGTCACATGCTGTGCATCTGACTGGAAATCAATACCCAATTCCGCCAGGGCAGACTGCGCTTTTTCTAATGCCGATTTTTCTTCGGCAGAAACTTTTAGCCGCAACGGAATCAGCAGCGGCTGGGCGCAAACGGGCGCTTCACCCGGCGTCAATTGTGCCTGACGTAGCCAACGTTCTGCCACTGGCAAGGATAAAAGTGAAATGTTGCCATCGCGCTCCAGCAACGCACAGTCGGAATGGACGATAGTCAGTACCCGACCAAAACTCTGACTGTTCGCCGCAAGTGCAGGTTCCTGCGGTTCCGGCGCTTTTGGTTTTTGCATCGGCGCGGGCGTTTGCAAAAGCTGGTGATACACTTCACCTTGCTGTTTCTGGTAGCCTGGCTGCGCATTCGGCCAGGGGGCAGCCGGACGACTGCCTGATGCTGGCGCAGGAGTGTAGCGCGGAGCTACCGGCTCACGAGCTGCCGGTTCTGCAAAGTGATTGCGCCCCGCCGCCACGCGGTTTTCCGGAATGGAACGCGGTGCAGGTTGGGGTTCATCGTCCAGCGGTAGCGGCGTTTCCAGTTGCTGTTGTAGCACGCTCAGCACGCCCTGATAGATAAAATCATGCACCAGACGCGACTGATGGAAACGCACTTCGTGTTTGGCGGGGTGCACGTTGACGTCCACCTGATGCGGATCGATCTCCAGATACAGCACAAATGCCGGTTGCTGATCGGCCCCCAGTTTGTCTTCGCAGGCCTGGCGGATCGCGTGATTGATCAGGCGATCGCGCATCATGCGACCGTTCACGTAGCAATACTGAATTTCTGCCAGTGCGGGCGTGGTGTGATTTGGATCGGCCACCCAGCCGCGTAGCGTGAGATCGCCGTGTTGCCATTCAATCGCCAGCGCTTGTTCAAGAAAAGCGGTGCCGCAAATCGCGCCTAAGCGCCGTTCTTTTTGCCCGCCTTCCGGCACTGCGCGGTACTGACGCACAATTTTACCGTTATGCGACAGGTTGATCGTGACGTCGAAACGCGCCAGCGCAATGCGGCGGATGATCTCATCAATGTGGTTAAATTCGGTTTTCTCGGTGCGCAGGAATTTGCGCCGCGCCGGGGTGTTGTAGAACAGATCCAGCACCTCCAGCGTCGTCCCCACAGGATGCGCCGCCGGTTTTACCGTCACGTTCATATCGCGCCCTTCGGCATAGGCCTGCCAGGCTTCCTGCTGTTCTGCGGTGCGTGAAGTGAGCGTCAGGCGGGAAACCGAACTGATACTCGCCAGCGCCTCACCGCGAAAGCCCAGGCTGATAATGGCCTCGAGATCGTCCAGAGAGGCGATTTTACTGGTGGCATGACGCGCCAGCGCCAGCGCCAGCTCGTCTTTTTTGATACCGCAGCCGTTATCACGAATGCGGATAAGTTTCGCCCCACCGCGTTCGATATCAATATCGATACGTGTCGCACCTGCATCGAGGCTGTTTTCCACCAGTTCTTTGACTACCGACGCAGGTCGCTCGACCACCTCACCTGCGGCAATCTGGTTCGCCAGTTGTGGCGGTAAGACCTGAATTGGCATCAATCGTCCTTAGTTTGGCAGCGTGCGATCTGGCGTCGTCACCGTACTGGCCGTTTGTGCCGTTGCCCCCTGCGGCGCAGATTGCATCGGATGCGCAAGGAAATAATTGCGCAGGCCTTTGTAAATGGCTTCTGCCAGCTGTTGTTGGTAATCGTCGCTCGCCAGCAAACGTTCTTCGCTGTTGTTGCTGATAAAACCGGTTTCGACCAGTACTGATGGGATATCCGGCGAACGCAGAACGCCGAGACTCGCGTGTTCTGGTCGGCGTTTATGTATTTCGCCAATGCGTTGCAACTGACTGATCATACTGGTCGCTACATCATACCCTACCCGTTGGGAATGACCGAACTGTAAATCCAGCACCGCCTGGCTTAAATAGGGGTCAGACTGACTGTTCGCCAGCACATCACCCGCCCCACCCAGCAGCTCCGACTGTTTCTCGTGCTGCTCCAGCCAGCTGGCCATTTCGCTGTTGGCGCGACGGTTAGAGAGCACCCATACGGAAGCGCCAGTCGCACTGCGGTTCGGTGCGGCATCAGCGTGAATCGACACGAGGAAATTGGCGTTTTGCTTACGTGCCACATCACTGCGCCCCATCACCGAGATAAAGTAATCCCCGTCACGGGTTAAAACGCCCTTAAACATCGGATCGTCATTGAGCAAAGTACGCAATTTACGCGCGATGGCGATGGTGACATTTTTCTCCCGCGTACCACCGGGGCCGATAGCGCCAGGGTCCTGACCGCCGTGTCCGGCATCAATAGCGATGATAATTTTATCGCCAGTGTTAGCCGTCGCGCGCGCTGCCGGACGCGTTACCGTATTACTGCTGATAACACCCGTAGTGCGGTTACTTTCCGTTTTAAACGGATTGCGCGCCGGTTCGCTGACGCGCGGTGCGACAACCGCAGGCGTTTCAACGCGTTTCGCAACCACGGGCGGCGGAGGAGGAGGTGGCGGCGCATCGGCGTTAATCGTAAAGACGACAGTGTAATTGCTGCCATTCTGCCGCTTCACCGCTTCGGTTTTACCGTTTTCGGTAAGATCGACCACCAGCCGTAGCGTTTGTGCATCTTTAGGCGTTCCAGAGCGAATCGCCTTCACCAGATTATTGCCGCTGAACAACAACGGCAGTCCCTGAATCACGCCCGTTTGTTTGATATCGAGCGCCACGGTGCGTTTGCTTTGATGGCTAAACGCATAATCAGGATCGCCAATAAAACTCAACGTTATCCGCGCCTGTTGATTACCGTTAGAAACCTGAATATCAGAGAGCGTCGCGGCACCCACCGGCGTGCACAGCAGCAGCAGCGTCGCTACCAACCAATTTCTGATGCGATACATCATCCCGCCACCTTTCAAAGGTTAACCGGCTAAACGCGCCAGCAACAATTCACCCGCAGAGGAAACCGCACTCACGCGCGCCTCACGGCCTTGTGCCTGATAATCAATGTGTATTTCGACATCCGGGTCAGGAAGAACACCAGTACCTTGTTGTGGCCACTCCACCAGGCAGATGGCATCGTTGGCAAAATAATCGCGAATCCCCATAAACTCCAGCTCCTCGGGATCGGCAAGGCGGTACAAATCAAAGTGATAAACCATTAAATTGTCGAGCGTATAGGGTTCGACCAGCGTATAAGTGGGGCTTTTGACATTACCCTGATGACCCAGAGCTTGTAAAAAGCCCCGGCTAAAGGTGGTTTTACCTGCGCCTAAATCGCCATACAGATAGATTACGGTTGCGCCATCGCAGGCTTTCGCTACCCGCTCGCCCAGGTCTAATGTTGCCTGCTCATCAGGGAGCGGAATTACTCGATTCATCATGGTTTTTATCAGTCACTTCCGGGTTAACAATACGCTGTAGCGTGGAAAAGAGATCGGTTGCCAGCATCCCGCGCGTTCCAAAACGCGCCGCCAGTACGTCAGCTGCAGCACCGTGCGCGACACAGCCCGCACAGGCGGCATCATACGGCGACAGTTTTTGCCCAAGCAATGCGCCAATAATACCAGAGAGCACATCGCCCATGCCGCCGCTCGCCATGCCTGCATTTCCGGCATCAATAATGCCTAAAGCGTCAGGATGGGCGGCGACCACGGTTCCGGCACCTTTCAGCACCGCTACGCCGCCATAACGTTGTACCAGACGTTTGGCGCAATGTAAGCGGTCACTTTCAATTTCAGCGACGGAACAGCCTAACAACCGTGCGGCCTCGCCAGGATGCGGCGTGATCACGCGATTGTGACGCTTATCGGGATTGATTGCCAGCAGGTTCAATGCATCGGCATCCCACAACATCGGTTTGCGAAAATTCTCAACTTTTTGCAGTGCTTTTTTCCCCCACTCTTGCTGGCCCAGACCGGGACCAATCACCACCACATCGGCCCATTCCAGGCTTTCGGTAAGAGAGTCCATCGTCAGTTCATGCACCATCAATTCCGGTCGTGCAGTCAGCAGCGGCGCAATGTTTTCACTGCGGGTCAGTACTCGGACTAAACCAGCACCAGCACGTAGCGCCGCTTCCCCCGTCATACGAATAGCCCCCGCCGTGCCGTGATCGCCACCGATAATTACCAGCCGCCCGTGATCGCCTTTATGCGAAGTCGGGCGACGCGGTTTTAGCCAGTGAGAAAGTTGTTCTGCCGAAAACCGCTGAATTTTCGTCTCCTGACCTGCCAGCCAACTATCCAGCCCCAGTGAGTCAAAATGCAGTTGTCCGGTAACATCCCGCGCTTTTCCAGTGAGCAAGCCTGGTTTCAGCGCAATAAAAGTGATGGTGTGATCGGCGTTGATCACTGCGCCTGGCGTAGCGCCGGTTTCAGCCAGCAGGCCGGAAGGGATATCAACCGCCGCAATCGGCGCAGGATGGGAATTAGCGTGGTCGATTAACTGGCTAATGGATTCGCGGGGCGCTTGCTGCAAGCCGGTACCGAGCAGCGCATCAACAATCAGATCTACCGATTCGGGCCAGACAATATTCGAAGCATGGATCTCGCCTCCCGCGTTTAACCATGCTTCGCGTGCCAGCGCGGCCTCTTCCGGCAACGGTTTGTCGCT
Source organism: Escherichia sp. SCLE84 (assembly GCF_012584495.1). NCBI lineage: Bacteria > Pseudomonadati > Pseudomonadota > Gammaproteobacteria > Enterobacterales > Enterobacteriaceae > Escherichia > Escherichia sp. SCLE84. Next base: position 2,699,184 of record NZ_CP051430.1, read on the forward strand.
CTCCTGGGCCAGCAGCGTGACCTCAATGCCGACCGCTGTGGCCAGCCGCGCGACCACGTAGCCATCGCCGCCGTTATTACCATGACCGCACAGCACCAGCCAATGGCGGGCGTCAGGATACGCCGAACGACACACCTGGAATGCGGCTTCGCCAGCGCGAAGCATCAGCTCATAGAGTGTAAGCCCCAGCGCATCTGCCGCCTCACGTTCTCCGCGGCGGATATCGTCGGCGTGCCAGACGGTGTGTGGTATACTTACGGGGTTTTTCTTCATTGTATGGTCCGTCATGTCAGAGCCCCTCGATCTCAATCAGTTAGCGCAAAAAATTAAACAGTGGGGGCTGGAACTGGGCTTTCAGCAGGTAGGTATTACCGATACCGATCTCAGCGAGTCCGAGCCCAAACTGCAAGCATGGCTGGACAAACAATACCACGGCGAAATGGACTGGATGGCACGTCACGGTATGCTGCGCGCTCGCCCCCATGAGTTATTGCCCGGTACGCTGCGCGTGATCAGCGTGCGGATGAATTACCTTCCTGCTAACGCCGCATTTGCCAGCACGCTGAAAAACCCCAAACTCGGCTATGTTAGCCGTTATGCGCTGGGCCGTGACTATCACAAACTTCTGCGCAACCGACTCAAAAAGCTGGGCGAGATGATTCAGCAACATTGTGTTTCGCTGAATTTTAGACCGTTTGTCGATTCTGCGCCTATTCTCGAGCGCCCGTTAGCTGAAAAAGCTGGGCTCGGCTGGACAGGTAAGCACTCACTTATCCTCAATCGCGAGGCCGGTTCTTTCTTCTTTTTAGGCGAATTGCTGGTCGATATTCCGCTGCCCGTGGATCAACCAGTCGAGGAAGGATGCGGTAAATGCGTGGCCTGTATGACGATTTGCCCGACCGGTGCCATCGTCGAGCCATATACCGTCGATGCTCGCCGCTGTATCTCTTATCTCACCATCGAACTTGAAGGGGCGATCCCGGAAGAGTTGCGACCGTTAATGGGAAACCGTATTTACGGTTGCGATGACTGCCAGCTTATCTGCCCGTGGAATCGCTATTCACAACTCACCACAGAAGAGGATTTCAGCCCGCGTAAGCCGCTACACGCACCGGAACTCATTGAGTTATTCGCCTGGAGCGAAGAGAAGTTTTTAAAAGTCACGGAAGGATCGGCGATTCGTCGTATTGGTCACCTGCGTTGGCTGCGTAATATCGCCGTAGCATTAGGCAATGCCCCTTGGGATGAAACGATTTTGACAGCGCTGGAAAGTCGTAAAGGTGAGCACCCACTTCTCGATGAGCACATAGCGTGGGCGATTGCGCAGCAAATAGAGAGACGAAATGCGTGCATAGTCGAAGTGCAATTGCCGAAAAAACAGCGTCTGGTTCGGGTGATTGAAAAAGGGTTACCGCGTGACGCCTGATTCATCCACAGCTTGTGAATAAAAATAAAAACGCATTGCAATTCAAGACGAATAAAATCGTCAAGTGATCGACTCGACAAAACGGAATCTTAATTTTTAACTTATCTATCAATAGGTTAAAAAAATACTATTCACCGTGCGAAGTTTCTTTGAAATTAAGATTACAGCCTGAGGCTGTGGATAACTCTGTTTACAAGAGTTTGTCAGAGACAACGAAAACCAGCAATAACGCATCGCATCGCTGTGGATATTTTATTGAGAGAAGAATTTGGAGCGGGAAACGAGACTCGAACTCGCGACCCCGACCTTGGCAAGGTCGTGCTCTACCAACTGAGCTATTCCCGCTTGGGTGGTCTGTGCCTTACAGCACTTTCAAATTTTGGAGCGGGAAACGAGACTCGAACTCGCGACCCCGACCTTGGCAAGGTCGTGCTCTACCAACTGAGCTATTCCCGCTTGGGTGGTCTGTGCTTTGCAGCACTTTTCAAATTTTGGAGCGGGAAACGAGACTCGAACTCGCGACCCCGACCTTGGCAAGGTCGTGCTCTACCAACTGAGCTATTCCCGCGTACTACTTAATTTTGCTTTCGTAATTTTCGCATTTCTGCGTCGTTACGGGAGGCGCATTATACGAGAAATCTTTCCCTCTGCAACCCCCCAAAAAAGTTTTTTTTGCGTTTTTATCTCAAGTGCTGAAATTATCAGCAAGACGTTCAATTTAGCGTCAAAATCACGCCGCCGCAAGTGGATTCCGGCGCTTACGTGACCAGGAAAAATTTTACAGCTTGATAAAATGCTCGCGGTAGTAAGCCAGCTCCGCCACCGATTCACGGATATCATCCATCGCCTGATGCGTCCCCTGCTTGGTAAAACCATCCAGAATTTCCGGCTTCCAGCGGCGCGCCAGCTCTTTCAGGGTGCTGACATCGAGATAACGGTAGTGGAAGTAGGCTTCCAGCTCCGGCATGTATTTAAACAGGAAACGACGGTCCTGACCGATGCTGTTACCGCAAATCGGCGATTTTCCCGCAGGCACCCACTGTTTTAAAAATTCGAGCGTTGCCAGTTCAGCTTCCCGATCGCCCATCGTGCTCGCTTTCACGCGCTCTACCAGCCCGCTGGCGGTATGGGTGCGCACGTTCCAGTCATCCATCAGCGCCAGCTGTTCATCAGACTGGTGTACTGCAATGGTCGGCCCTTCTGCCAGAATATTCAGGTTGGCATCGGTCACCAGCGTGGCAATCTCAATAATGCGATCGCGCTCGGGATCCAGACCGGTCATCTCAAGATCGATCCAAATCAGGTTGTTTTCATTGGCACTCATGCTATTTTCCACCCATTCACAGTGACTATATTGATCCACAATTGCGTGTATCATAGATGTTTTGCCCATCAGGGGCGACCAGGAGTCTGTACGATTGAGTAAAAATAAACTCTCCAAAGGCCAGCAGCGCCGCGTGAACGCCAATCACCAGCGTCGTCTTAAAACGTCTAAGGAGAAGCCCGACTACGACGACAATCTGTTTGGCGAGCCTGATGAAGGTATCGTCATCAGCCGCTTTGGTATGCACGCTGATGTGGAATCCGCCGATGGCGACGTTCACCGCTGCAATATTCGCCGTACCATCCGTTCGCTGGTAACCGGCGACCGCGTAGTCTGGCGTCCGGGTAAACCGGCGGCGGAAGGCGTAAATGTCAAAGGGATCGTGGAAGCGGTGCATGAGCGCACCTCAGTGTTGACGCGTCCGGATTTCTACGACGGCGTGAAACCTATTGCCGCCAACATCGACCAGATTGTCATTGTCTCCGCCATTTTGCCGGAGCTGTCGCTCAATATTATCGACCGTTACCTGGTGGCCTGCGAAACCTTGCAGATTGAGCCGATTATTGTGCTCAATAAGATAGACCTGCTGGACGACGAAGGCATGGCGTTCGTCAACGAGCAGATGGATATCTACCGCAACATTGGTTATCGCGTATTGATGGTTTCCAGCCATACTCAGGATGGGCTAAAACCGCTGGAAGAGGCGTTGACCGGGCGCATCAGCATTTTTGCCGGCCAGTCTGGCGTCGGCAAATCCAGCCTGCTGAACGCGTTGCTGGGGCTGCAAAAAGAGATCCTGACCAACGATGTCTCTGACAACTCGGGTCTCGGTCAGCACACCACGACCGCCGCACGACTGTATCACTTCCCGCACGGCGGTGATGTGATTGATTCCCCTGGTGTGCGTGAGTTCGGCCTCTGGCACCTGGAGCCGGAACAAATCACTCAGGGCTTTGTCGAATTCCATGACTATTTAGGTCTGTGTAAATATCGCGATTGCAAACACGATACCGATCCGGGCTGCGCTATCCGGGAAGCGGTTGAGGAAGGAAAAATCGCGGAAACCCGTTTCGAAAACTATCACCGTATTCTGGAAAGCATGGCGCAGGTAAAAACGCGTAAAAACTTTTCTGATACGGATGACTGACAATTAAGCTAACCGTCGTTAGAATCGTCCCCTTTTTTTCAGGATCCGGCATGTAGGCCGGATCAGGAACGACAAAACAATGGCCTGGAGGCTACCTTGTTAAATTCATTTAAACTTTCGCTACAGTACATTCTGCCGAAACTATGGCTTACTCGCCTGGCGGGTTGGGGCGCAAGCAAGCGGGCAGGATGGCTGACAAAACTGGTTATCGATCTGTTCGTTAAATACTACAAGGTCGACATGAAAGAGGCGCAAAAGCCGGACACCGCCAGCTACCGCACCTTTAACGAATTCTTTGTCCGTCCGCTGCGTGACGAAGTACGCCCAATCGATACCGATCCGAATGTCCTGGTCATGCCTGCCGATGGCGTTATCAGCCAGTTGGGTAAAATCGAAGAAGATAAAATCCTGCAAGCCAAAGGCCACAACTACAGCCTCGAAGCCTTGCTGGCAGGCAACTATCTGATGGCGGACCTGTTCCGCAACGGTACGTTTGTGACCACTTACCTCTCCCCGCGTGACTACCACCGCGTACACATGCCGTGCAACGGTATTCTGCGTGAGATAATCTACGTGCCGGGCGATCTCTTCTCCGTTAACCATCTCACCGCTCAGAACGTGCCGAATCTGTTTGCCCGTAACGAACGCGTGATTTGCCTTTTCGATACCGAATTTGGCCCAATGGCGCAGATTCTGGTCGGAGCGACGATTGTTGGCAGCATTGAGACGGTCTGGGCGGGCACCATTACGCCGCCGCGCGAAGGTATCATCAAGCGCTGGACCTGGCCTGCCGGGGAAAACGACGGTTCTGTGGCACTGCTTAAAGGCCAGGAAATGGGTCGCTTTAAACTCGGTTCCACCGTTATCAACCTGTTTGCACCGGGTAAAGTGAATCTGGTTGAGCAACTGGAAAGCCTGTCTGTCACGAAAATTGGCCAGCCGCTGGCAGTATCTACCGAAACCTTTGTTACGCCAGACGCTGAACCTGCCCCGCTTCCTGCTGAAGAGATCGAAGCAGAACACGACGCCAGCCCATTGGTTGACGACAAAAAAGACCAGGTCTAATCCATCAAAGGAAACGCTGACGTGCGCCTGATTATCACTTTTCTGATGGCCTGGTGCCTCAGTTGGGGGGCGTACGCCGCGACGGCCCCCGATAGCAAACAAATCACCCAGGAACTGGAGCAGGCAAAAGCGGCGAAACCCGCGCAGCCAGAAGTCATAGAGGCACTCCAGTCTGCCTTAAATGCGCTTGAGGAACGAAAAGGTTCCCTTGAGCGCATCAAACAATATCAGCAAGTTATCGATAATTACCCGAAACTCTCCGCTACTCTGCGCGCACAATTAAACAACATGCGTGACGAGCCGCGCAGCGTGTCGCCGGGAATGTCTACCGATGCGCTGAATCAGGAAATTCTCCAGGTCAGCAGTCAGTTGCTGGATAAGAGCCGTCAGGCCCAGCAAGAGCAGGAGCGCGCCCGCGAGATTGCCGATTCACTGAATCAACTGCCGCAACAGCAAACCGATGCCCGCCGTCAGTTAAATGAGATCGAGCGCCGCCTGGGAACGCTTACCGGCAATACTCCGCTCAATCAGGCACAAAATTTCGCGTTGCAGTCTGACTCCGCACGCCTGAAAGCGCTCGTTGATGAACTGGAACTGGCGCAGCTGTCTGCCAATAACCGTCAGGAATTAGCGCGCTTGCGCTCAGAGCTGGCGGAAAAAGAGAGCCAGCAACTGGATGCGTATTTGCAGGCCTTACGTAATCAGTTGAATAGCCAACGTCAGCTTGAGGCGGAGCGGGCGCTGGAAAGTACCGAATTACTGGCAGAAAACAGTGCCGATTTGCCGAAAGATATCGTCGCGCAATTCAAAATTAACCGCGAACTATCGGCGGCACTGAATCAACAGGCGCAGCGGATGGATCTCGTTGCCTCGCAACAGCGTCAGGCTGCCAGCCAGACGTTACAGGTCCGGCAGGCGTTGAATACGCTGCGTGAACAGTCGCAATGGCTGGGATCGTCCAACCTGCTCGGTGAAGCGCTGCGGGCGCAGGTGGCACGGCTACCAGAAATGCCAAAACCACAACAGCTTGATACCGAAATGGCGCAGTTGCGTGTGCAACGGTTACGTTATGAGGATCTGCTTAATAAACAGCCGCTGCTACGGCAAATCCATCAGGCCGACGGTCAGCCGCTGACCGCCGAGCAAAACCGTATTCTGGAAGCACAACTGCGCACTCAGCGTGAGTTGCTGAACTCATTGTTGCAGGGTGGCGACACGCTACTACTGGAACTGACCAAGCTGAAAGTCTCCAACGGGCAACTGGAGGATGCGCTGAAAGAGGTGAACGAAGCAACGCACCGCTATCTGTTCTGGACCTCTGACGTGCGCCCGATGACCATCGCCTGGCCGCTGGAAATCGCCCAGGATCTGCGTCGTCTCATTTCGCTGGACACCTTCAGTCAGTTGGGCAAAGCCAGTGTGATGATGCTGACCAGCAAAGAGACGATTTTGCCGCTGTTTGGCGCGTTGATTCTGGTCGGTTGCAGTATTTACTCGCGCCGCTATTTCACCCGTTTTCTTGAACGTTCGGCGGCGAAAGTCGGCAAAGTGACTCAGGATCACTTCTGGCTGACGTTGCGCACTCTTTTCTGGTCGATTCTCGTCGCGTCACCGCTGCCGGTGCTGTGGATGACGCTGGGTTACGGCTTGCGCGAGGCGTGGCCTTATCCGCTGGCGGTCGCGATTGGCGATGGCGTAACGGCCACCGTGCCGCTGCTGTGGGTAGTGATGATTTGCGCCACCTTTGCCCGCCCGAACGGCTTGTTTATCGCTCATTTTGGCTGGCCGCGCGAACGTGTTTCCCGTGGGATGCGCTACTACCTGATGAGCATCGGGCTTATTGTGCCGCTGATTATGGCGCTGATGATGTTCGATAACCTCGACGACCGTGAATTCTCCGGTTCGCTGGGACGGCTTTGCTTTATCCTCATTTGCGGTGCGCTGGCGGTGGTCACCCTCAGCCTGAAAAAGGCCGGGATCCCGCTGTACCTCAACAAAGAGGGCAGCGGCGACAACATTACCAACCATATGCTGTGGAACATGATGATTGGCGCACCACTGGTTGCCATTCTGGCGTCAGCGGTGGGTTATCTGGCAACGGCGCAGGCACTGTTAGCGAGGCTTGAAACCTCGGTTGCCATCTGGTTCCTGCTACTGGTGGTTTATCACGTTATCCGCCGCTGGATGCTGATCCAGCGTCGCAGGCTGGCGTTTGACCGGGCGAAGCATCGCCGGGCAGAGATGTTAGCGCAACGCGCGCGTGGCGAAGAGGAAGCGCATCATCACAGTAGCCCGGAAGGGGCAATTGAAGTCGATGAAAGCGAAGTCGATCTCGATGCCATCAGTGCGCAATCCTTGCGGCTGGTGCGCTCAATTTTGATGTTGATCGCCCTGCTTTCTGTCATTGTGCTGTGGTCAGAAATCCATTCCGCTTTCGGCTTCCTCGAAAATATTTCGCTGTGGGATGTCACCTCCACGGTACAGGGCGTAGAAAGTCTGGAGCCAATTACCCTCGGTGCGGTGCTGATTGCCATTCTGGTGTTTATCATCACCACGCAGCTGGTGCGCAACCTGCCCGCGCTGCTGGAACTGGCGATTTTGCAGCACCTGGATTTAACGCCGGGTACGGGCTACGCCATCACCACCATCACCAAATATCTGCTGATGCTGATTGGCGGGCTGGTCGGCTTCTCGATGATTGGTATTGAGTGGTCGAAATTGCAGTGGCTGGTCGCCGCGCTCGGTGTTGGTCTCGGTTTTGGTTTGCAGGAAATTTTCGCCAACTTTATCTCTGGTCTGATTATCCTGTTCGAAAAACCGATTCGCATTGGCGATACGGTGACAATTCGCGATCTCACCGGTAGCGTGACGAAAATTAACACCCGCGCCACCACCATCAGCGACTGGGACCGTAAAGAGATAATCGTGCCGAACAAGGCGTTTATTACCGAGCAGTTTATCAACTGGTCGCTCTCTGACTCGGTCACGCGCGTAGTGTTGACGATTCCGGCCCCTGCTGATGCCAACAGTGAAGAAGTGACGGAAATCCTGCTCACCGCAGCGCGTCGCTGCTCGCTGGTGATCGACAACCCGGCACCGGAAGTCTTCCTGGTGGATCTGCAACAAGGGATTCAGATTTTCGAGCTGCGTATTTACGCCGCTGAGATGGGTCACCGTATGCCGCTACGCCATGAGATCCACCAGCTAATTCTGGCAGGCTTCCATGCCCACGGTATCGATATGCCATTCCCGCCCTTCCAGATGCGTCTGGAAAGCCTCAACGGTAAGCAAACGGGGAGAACATTAACTTCTGCGGGCAAAGGTCGTCAGGCGGGAAGTTTGTAATGCATGAAGCTGCCAAATGATGTCAACGTGGCTCATTTAGCAGCTTAACATCATCTTCAGTTATCACCGGCCCTGGAGAGTATCATCCATACGCATTACTTCCTGACAACTCATCGCCGGAGAGACGATGAGTTGCAGGATTTCATATGATCAGTCGAGAGCTAACTCAGGTTTATTCGCCATGCGACTGCAATAGTTCTGGTAAATCGCCATCGCTAACAGCGAGAAGAAGACAGGGCCGCCAATCATCCACAATGTGCTGTCCCAGTCTCCGGCTTCAACCACAGGTTGAATGATGGTGAAGACGTTCGCAAATGTCACCACCAGTACGACAACCACTGTCGCAATCATTGCCGACAAATGCGTTTTGAAAATCACAAACGGTCTGTCGAGATCCTGACGTGCTTTAAAGAACGGGAAAGCCAGCGCGAGGAACAGGTAAGGAAGCGTCATAGACACGTTCGCCATCAGCGTCAGCTTGTTAAAGAACGCCGATGCGGTACCGCCACCAAACGAAACCAGCAGGATGAAGACAGTAACCAACCCGCACTGCATCCACATGGCGATAGAAGGCATCCCCATCGCATTCAGGCGCGTCATCGGTTCCGGCCACAACGCTTTCGGCGTCCCCTGGATGATGGCTTTCAGCGGTGAATAGCAAAGCGTAAAGAACGCCCCGGTATAAGCGAGGAACATCGAAAGTCCGGTAATACGCGCAAACCATACACCCAGCGACAATGACGCTTCAGGTGACAAATGCAGTGCGTTACCCAGCGTCACCCCGAGGCTCTTCATCAGCACATAGGTAATATTGCCGAGGTTAACGGAACCATTACTTAATACCTGCTGCCAGTTTGTGCTGACACCCCATAAAAATATTGCCAGCGAATAACCGATTGAAATAACAATAGCGGCAAAAACAATACCTTTGGCAAAGTTCTTTTCTGGATTTTCCGTTTTATCGACCAGACCACCAACCGCTTCAATTCCGCCATAGGCAAAAATAGCAAATACCACAAACGATAGCATTGCCAGACCGGACTGATAACCTGGGTTCGGTGATGCAAGGAAATTAATATCCTGCGCGAAATGCCCACCATTTAATAACAAAATAGTAATGCTTACTAACAGCAATACTAAATTCAGACACATTACTGCAATACCGCCCACCGCAGTAATGCGGGCAATTTTATTAATCCCCTTTGAAGCAACGACGGTGACCAGAATCATCCATGCCACTGCCAGCAGACCAACCACCTGCGTAGGCTCCAGTCCAGCAATACGCCAGTGCTGGGTCATGTCGCTACCATAGAGGAATGTTGAGAACGGTACCCAAACTTTCGCGGAGGTACTCACCATCCAGATGATATAAGAGGAAAACCACATAAACGTACCAATGAAGGCAAAACGTGGTCCGACACTATTATTCATCCAGGAATAGATACCGCCTTCTTCTTTGCGATAAGCAGCTCCCATTTCAGCCATCATTAAGGCGAATGGAATAAAGAATAACAATGCAGAAAATATATAAAAGGGAATCGCACTATAACCCATTAAGTAATAAGCCGATGGGCTATTGGCAAATCCAAATACGGAAGTAAAGATCATCAATATGAGTCCTATCAGACTCATCTTTTTTATCGTGTGAGGCATGAAACCATCCTTCATTTCAGCGCGTGTATAACACGTGCCCACTGAACTGCACTGCGCAACATTGAGCAGGCAGCGTAAAAACCAATACAGAATTGATACCTGGATGATATCAAATATCCAGTCTTAAATTGTGGCCTTTAACGGAAAAATGAAAACATATGCTACAGAATGGCGCTTATCACGCCATTCTTCGCTGTTAATTCAGTAATTTTTCAGAATTATGCCCGGTCAACGCTAAAGGCGATGACTTCAGCCAGTGTCTCCGCGCCCAGCGCCAACATCACCAGACGATCAACACCTAATGCCACGCCGGAACAGTCAGGCATACCGACTTTCAAGGCTTCAATCAGATTCTGGTCAATGGGGTGCTGCGGCAAACCGCGCGCCGCGCGCTTACGGTTATCTTGTTCAAAGCGTTGTTGCTGCTCACGGGCATCCGTCAATTCATGGAAACCATTCGCCAGCTCAATACCTTTATAATAAACCTCAAAGCGTTCAGCGACCCGATGATCTTCGGTACTGATTTGCGCCAGTGATGCCTGGCTGGCTGGAAAGTGGTACACAAAGGTCGGTTTTTCTTTGCCAATATTTGGCTCTACGCCAAAGGTAAACAGCAATTGTAGCAGCGTGTCGCGGTCTTCTTCGGTATCAGCAACATTGCTCAAATCCAGTTTCGCTGCGACTTCCCGCAGTTGCGTTTTGTCGGCAGAGAGCGGGTCAATTTCCAGATAACGCAAGAAAGCTTGTTGATAAGAAAGGCTTTCTGCTGCCGGACAGTCCAGCACCTGTTGTAAGAGATCGTCCACCTCGTTCATCAACCGGTACATATCATAGTGCGGTCGATACCACTCCAGCATAGTGAACTCAGGGTTGTGATAACGCCCCATCTCTTCATTACGGAAGCTGCGGCACAGCTGGAATACCGGCCCACAACCGGCAACCAGCAGGCGTTTCATATGGTATTCCGGGCTGGTCATTAACCAGAGATTCATCCCCTGCGAATGCCCGGGGCCAACGAAACGTGTCTCAAACGGGACCAAATGAATATCGGTTACCGTCGCCTGGCTCATGCAAGGCGTCTCCACCTCCAGCACTCCACGATCGGCAAAGAAACGACGGATCTCCGCCATAATCGCCGCGCGTTTTAATAAGTTAGGAATGGATGCGCTCGGCTGCCAGGATGCCGTTTCGCTCATAGTTAAATCTCCAGTTTTTGACAAGGGCACGAAGTCTACTCGCAACGCGACGGCGAGACAAATTTTACGCAGGAATCAAACAGCGGTGGGCAGTGACTAAAAAAAGCACGATCTGATGGTTTAGTAATTAAATTAATCATCTTCAGTGATAATTTAGCCCTCTTGCGCACTAAAAAAATCGATCTCGTCAAATTTCAGACTTATCCATCAGACTATACTGTTGTACCTATAAAGGAGCAGTGGAATAGCGTTCGCAGACCGTAACTTTCAGGCACTTACCCTGAAGTACGGGGCTGTGGGATAAAAACAATCTGGAGGAATGTCGTGCAAACCTTTCAAGCCGATCTTGCCATTGTAGGCGCCGGTGGCGCGGGATTACGTGCTGCAATTGCTGCCGCGCAGGCAAATCCAAATGCAAAAATCGCACTAATCTCAAAAGTATACCCGATGCGTAGCCATACCGTTGCTGCAGAAGGGGGCTCCGCCGCTGTCGCGCAGGATCATGACAGCTTCGAATATCACTTTCACGATACAGTAGCGGGTGGCGACTGGTTGTGTGAGCAGGATGTCGTGGATTATTTCGTCCACCACTGCCCAACCGAAATGACCCAACTGGAACTGTGGGGGTGCCCATGGAGCCGTCGCCCGGATGGTAGCGTCAACGTACGTCGCTTCGGCGGCATGAAAATCGAGCGCACCTGGTTCGCCGCCGATAAGACCGGCTTCCATATGCTGCACACGCTGTTCCAGACCTCTCTGCAATTCCCGCAGATCCAGCGTTTTGACGAACATTTCGTGCTGGATATTCTGGTTGATGATGGTCATGTTCGCGGCCTGGTAGCAATGAACATGATGGAAGGCACGCTGGTGCAGATCCGTGCTAACGCGGTCGTTATGGCTACTGGCGGTGCGGGTCGCGTTTATCGTTACAACACCAACGGCGGCATCGTTACCGGTGACGGTATGGGTATGGCGCTAAGCCACGGCGTTCCGCTGCGTGACATGGAATTCGTTCAGTATCACCCAACCGGTCTGCCAGGTTCCGGTATCCTGATGACCGAAGGCTGCCGCGGTGAAGGCGGTATTCTGGTCAACAAAAATGGCTACCGTTATCTGCAAGATTACGGCATGGGCCCGGAAACTCCGCTGGGCGAGCCGAAAAACAAATATATGGAACTGGGTCCACGCGACAAAGTTTCTCAGGCCTTCTGGCACGAATGGCGTAAAGGCAACACCATCTCCACGCCGCGTGGCGATGTGGTTTATCTCGACCTGCGTCACCTCGGCGAGAAAAAACTGCATGAACGTCTGCCGTTCATCTGCGAACTGGCGAAAGCGTACGTTGGCGTCGATCCGGTTAAAGAACCGATTCCGGTACGTCCGACCGCACACTACACCATGGGCGGTATCGAAACCGATCAGAACTGTGAAACCCGCATTAAAGGTCTGTTCGCCGTGGGTGAATGTTCCTCTGTTGGTCTGCACGGTGCAAACCGTCTGGGTTCTAACTCCCTGGCGGAACTGGTGGTCTTCGGCCGTCTGGCCGGTGAACAAGCGACAGAGCGTGCAGCAACTGCCGGTAATGGCAACGAAGCGGCAATTGAAGCGCAGGCAGCTGGCGTTGAACAACGTCTGAAAGATCTGGTTAACCAGGATGGCGGCGAAAACTGGGCGAAGATCCGCGACGAAATGGGCCTGGCAATGGAAGAAGGTTGCGGTATCTACCGTACGCCGGAACTGATGCAGAAAACCATCGACAAGCTGGCAGAGCTGCAGGAACGCTTCAAGCGCGTGCGCATCACCGACACCTCCAGCGTGTTCAACACCGACCTGCTCTACACCATTGAACTGGGCCACGGTCTGAACGTTGCTGAATGTATGGCGCACTCCGCAATGGCACGTAAAGAGTCCCGCGGCGCACACCAGCGTCTGGACGAAGGTTGCACCGAGCGTGACGACGTCAACTTCCTCAAACACACCCTCGCCTTCCGCGATGCTGATGGCACGACTCGCCTGGAGTACAGCGACGTGAAGATTACTACGCTGCCGCCAGCTAAACGCGTTTACGGTGGCGAAGCGGATGCAGCCGATAAGGCGGAAGCAGCCAATAAGAAGGAGAAGGCGAATGGCTGAGATGAAAAACCTGAAAATTGAGGTGGTGCGCTATAACCCGGAAGTCGATACCGCACCGCATAGCGCATTCTATGAAGTGCCTTATGACGCAACTACCTCATTACTGGATGCGCTGGGCTACATCAAAGACAACCTGGCACCGGACCTGAGTTACCGCTGGTCCTGCCGTATGGCGATTTGTGGTTCCTGCGGCATGATGGTTAACAACGTGCCAAAACTGGCATGTAAAACCTTCCTGCGTGATTACACCGACGGTATGAAGGTTGAAGCGTTAGCTAACTTCCCGATTGAACGCGATCTGGTGGTCGATATGACCCACTTCATCGAAAGTCTGGAAGCGATCAAACCGTACATCATCGGCAACTCCCGCACCGCGGATCAGGGTACTAACATCCAGACCCCGGCGCAGATGGCAAAGTATCACCAGTTCTCCGGTTGCATCAACTGTGGTCTGTGCTACGCCGCGTGCCCGCAGTTTGGCCTGAACCCAGAGTTCATCGGTCCGGCTGCCATTACGCTGGCGCATCGTTATAACGAAGATAGCCGCGACCACGGTAAGAAGGAGCGTATGGCGCAGTTGAACAGCCAGAACGGCGTATGGAGCTGTACTTTCGTGGGCTATTGCTCCGAAGTCTGCCCGAAACACGTCGATCCGGCTGCGGCCATTCAGCAGGGCAAAGTAGAAAGTTCGAAAGACTTTCTTATCGCGACCCTGAAACCACGCTAAGGAGTGCAACATGACGACTAAACGTAAACCGTATGTACGGCCAATGACGTCCACCTGGTGGAAAAAATTGCCGTTTTATCGCTTTTACATGCTGCGCGAAGGCACGGCGGTTCCGGCTGTGTGGTTCAGCATTGAACTGATTTTCGGGCTGTTTGCCCTGAAAAATGGCCCGGAAGCCTGGGCGGGATTCGTCGACTTTTTACAAAACCCGGTTATCGTGATCATTAACCTGATCACTCTGGCGGCAGCTCTGCTGCACACCAAAACCTGGTTTGAACTGGCACCGAAAGCGGCCAATATCATTGTAAAAGACGAAAAAATGGGACCAGAGCCAATTATCAAAAGTCTCTGGGCGGTAACTGTGGTTGCCACCATCGTAATCCTGTTTGTTGCCCTGTACTGGTAAGGAGCCTGAGATGATTAATCCAAATCCAAAGCGTTCTGACGAACCGGTATTCTGGGGCCTCTTCGGGGCCGGTGGTATGTGGAGCGCAATTATTGCGCCGGTGATGATCCTGCTGGTGGGTATTCTGCTGCCACTGGGGCTGTTTCCGGGTGATGCGCTGAGCTACGAGCGCGTTCTGGCGTTCGCGCAGAGCTTCATTGGTCGCGTATTCCTGTTCCTGATGATCGTTCTGCCGCTGTGGTGTGGTTTACACCGTATGCACCACGCGATGCACGATCTGAAAATTCACGTGCCTGCGGGCAAATGGTTTTTCTACGGTCTGGCTGCTATCCTGACAGTTGTCACGCTGATTGGTATCGTTACAATCTAACGTATCGCCAATGTAAATCCGGCCCGCCTATGGCGGGCCGTTTTGTATGGAAACCAGACCTTATGTTCAAAACGACGCTCTGCGCCTTATTAATTACCGCCTCTTGCTCCACATTTGCTGCCCCTCAACAAATCAACGATATTGTGCATCGCACAATTACCCCGCTTATAGAGCAACAAAAGATCCCCGGTATGGCGGTGGCGGTAATTTATCAGGGTAAACCTTATTACTTTACCTGGGGCTATGCGGACATCGCCAAAAAGCAGCCCGTCACACAGCAAACGTTGTTTGAGTTAGGTTCGGTCAGCAAAACATTTACGGGCGTGCTTGGTGGCGACGCTATTGCTCGAGGGGAAATCAAGTTAAGCGATCCCACAACAAAATACTGGCCTGAACTTACCGCTAAACAGTGGAATGGGATCACACTATTACATCTCGCAACCTACACTGCTGGCGGCCTGCCATTGCAGGTGCCGGATGAGGTGAAATCCTCAAGCGACTTGCTGCGCTTCTATCAAAACTGGCAGCCTGCATGGGCGCCAGGAACACAACGTCTGTATGCCAACTCCAGTATCGGTTTGTTCGGCGCACTGGCTGTGAAGCCGTCTGGTTTGAGTTTTGAGCAGGCGATGCAAACACGTGTCTTCCAGCCACTCAAACTCAACCATACGTGGATTAATGTACCGCCCGCAGAAGAAAAGAATTACGCCTGGGGATATCGCGAAGGCAAGGCAGTTCATGTTTCGCCAGGGGCGTTAGATGCTGAAACTTATGGTGTGAAGTCGACCATTGAAGATATGGCCTGCTGGGTACGAAGCAATATGAATCCCCGTGATATCAACGACAAAACACTTCAGCAAGGGATACAACTGGCACAATCTCGCTACTGGCAAACCGGCGATATGTATCAGGGCCTGGGCTGGGAAATGCTGGACTGGCCGGTAAATCCTGACAGCATCATTAACGGCAGTGGCAATAAAATTGCACTGGCAGCACACCCCGTAAAAGCGATTACGCCCCCAACTCCTGCAGTACGCGCATCATGGGTACATAAAACAGGGGCAACCGGCGGATTTGGTAGCTATGTCGCGTTTATTCCAGAAAAAGAGCTGGGTATAGTGATGCTGGCTAACAAAAACTATCCCAATCCAGCGAGAGTCGCCGCCGCCTGGCAGATTCTCAACGCTCTACAGTAAAATTTCATCGGGTCCGAATTTTCGGACCTTTTCTGCGCTTTTCCTTGCTGTCATCTACACTTAGAAAAAAACCAGTAAGGAAACATTTATGCGCCTGCTCCCTCTCGTTGCCGCAGCGACAGCTGCATTTCTGGTCGTTGCCTGCAGTTCTCCTACGCCGCCGCGTGGCGTAACAGTAGTGAATAATTTCGACGCCAAACGTTATCTCGGTACCTGGTATGAGATTGCCCGTTTTGATCACCGTTTTGAACGTGGACTGGAAAAAGTCACCGCAACATACAGCCTGCGTGATGACGGCGGCCTGAATGTCATTAATAAAGGCTATAACCCTGACAGAGGAATGTGGCAGCAGAGTGAAGGGAAAGCGTACTTTACCGGCGCACCAACTCGCGCTGCGCTGAAAGTGTCATTCTTTGGTCCTTTCTATGGCGGTTATAACGTTATTGCACTCGATCGGGAATACCGCCATGCGCTGGTTTGCGGCCCGGACCGCGACTACCTGTGGATACTCTCCCGCACGCCAACCATTTCTGACGAAGTGAAACAGGAGATGCTGGCAGTCGCGACCCGGGAAGGGTTTGATGTCAGTAAGTTTATTTGGGTACAGCAGCCCGGTAGTTAGTGAGTGCTGAGTTTCAGACCAATAATCCCCAATACGATTAACGCCAGACTCGCCAGGCGCATCGGGTTAGCGGACTCACCGAGCAGCACAATGCCAGTGATAGCCGCGCCGACTGCGCCAATACCCGTCCACACGGCATAAGCCGTCCCTACTGGTAACGATTTCATCGCCCAGGCAAGTAGCGCCATACTGACAATCATCGCCGTCACGGTAATAACACTCGGCGTCAAACGACTAAAGCCGTGGGTATATTTCAGGCCAACGGCCCATACCACTTCCAGCAGACCAGCAATAACTAAGATAATCCAGGACATATCAGGCTCCGGAGAATTGGGGCCGTCCCCGGTGAAAAGAGGCGTTTGCAGGTCGTCCTGCAAAGCTGATGGTTGAACGGATATTTTGCCAGGTGGCAGGGGAATTTCAACTATTACCTTAGTGACTATCGCAGAAAAAACAAACGGCACGACATACCTGTCGTACCGTTATTGCTTATTGCTATTGCTGCGCTTTCGTTGCTGCGCCAGAAATCGCGTTACCGCCATCAGAAATGTCTTCACCAACGCCACGCGTGGTGTTGCAGGCAGTTAATACTGTTGAAAGCACCAGAACAGAAAAGATCGCTGCAATTGTCTTCTTCACCATAACGTCTTCCTTTTAGGTAATGTTATTTATGTTTGCCTATAGCAAATTAATAATAGACAACATCGCCAAAAATGACGGAAATCTGATGATTTTTCGGAAGAGAAGAAAAATTAGCTGGCAGCGCGAGAGATGGAGTTGCCGAGATGTTTGATGTCTTCGCCGAAACCGCGAGCGGTGTTACAGCCCGTGAGCAGCGTGCTGGCAAGCAAAACAAGAACGATAAGGCGTTTCATCATCTCTGACCTGAATAAGTGATGGTGCAGCCTGCAGGCCGCACCACAACCGCATTACTTCACGCGAGAGACGTATTCACCAGAGCGGGTATCCACTTTGATGACTTCGCCGATTTGTACGAACAGCGGAACCTTAACCACAGCGCCAGTAGACAGGGTAGCCGGTTTGCCGCCAGTACCTGCGGTATCACCTTTCAGGCCCGGATCGGTATCAACGATTTCCAGTTCAACGAAGTTCGGCGGAGTAACGGAGATCGGCTGACCATTCCACAGAGTTACGATACACTCTGCCTGATCCAGCAGCCATTTAGCGTTGTCGCCAATTGCTTTTGCATCAGCAGACAGCTGCTCGAAAGTTTCGTTGTTCATGAAGTGCCAGAACTCACCGTCGTTGTACAGGTAAGTCAGGTTCATATCGACAACATCAGCGCCTTCAGCGGAATCAGTAGATTTGAAGGTTTTTTCTACGCGAGTACCGGTCAGCAGACGACGCAGTTTAACGCGAGCAAATGCCTGGCCTTTACCCGGTTTTACGAATTCACTCGCTTCAACCGCGTAAGGTTCGCCGTCTAACATGATTTTAAGACCAGCACGAAAATCGTTGCTATAGTACGTTGCCATAAGGCCCTCTGAAATTTGTTAATTGGTAGCTAAGCCACAAAATGGCGCATATTGTAACCCTAAATACCCCATCCAGAGAAGATTGGTTAACGCAACTTGCCGATGTTGTGACCGATCCTGATGAACTTCTGCGTCTTTTGAATATAGACGCGGACGAAAAACTGTTGGCCGGACGCAGCGCCAAAAAGCTGTTTGCCCTGCGTGTGCCCCGCTCATTTATCGATCGCATGGAGAAAGGCAATCCGGACGATCCTCTTTTGCGTCAGGTACTTACCTCGCAAGATGAGTTTGTCGTCGCGTCCGGATTCTCCACCGACCCGCTGGAAGAACAGCACAGCGTAGTGCCTGGTTTGTTGCATAAATACCACAACCGGGCGCTTTTGCTGGTCAAAGGCGGCTGCGCGGTAAATTGCCGCTATTGCTTCCGTCGCCACTTCCCCTATGCCGAAAATCAGGGCAACAAGCGTAACTGGCAGACTGCTCTTGAGTATGTTGCTGCGCATCCGGAACTGGACGAGATGATTTTCTCCGGCGGCGATCCGCTGATGGCGAAAGATCACGAGCTGGACTGGTTGCTCACACAACTGGAAGCCATCCCGCATATCAAACGTCTGCGGATTCACAGCCGTCTGCCGATTGTGATCCCGGCACGTATCACCGAGGCGCTGGTTGAACGCTTTGCCCGTTCTACGCTGCAAATCTTGCTGGTGAATCACATCAATCATGCCAATGAGGTAGATGAAACGTTCCGTCAGGCGATGGCTAAATTGCGCCGTGTCGGTGTCACCCTGCTTAACCAGAGCGTTCTGTTACGTGGTGTGAACGATAACGCACAAACGCTGGCAAACCTGAGTAATGCGTTGTTCGATGCCGGCGTAATGCCGTATTACCTGCATGTGCTCGATAAAGTACAGGGCGCGGCGCATTTTATGGTGAGTGATGACGAAGCACGGCAGATTATGCGTGAGTTGCTGACACTGGTGTCGGGTTATCTGGTGCCGAAACTGGCGCGAGAAATCGGCGGCGAACCCAGCAAAACGCCGCTGGATCTCCAGCTACGCCAGCAGTAACTGATTAAACAGGGAAGTTAAACATTAGCCTGATGCGCTACGCTTATCAGGCCTACATTGTGCATTGAAATTGAATGGATTTGCAATGAACTGTAGGCCGGATAAGGCGTTTACGCCGCATCCGGCAAGAGCAACAAACGCAAGTACAGCAACCTGTCATTAAACTGGGAAATTTAATCTTTGCCCGTTGCATAACCTTTAATTATTCATATACATTGCTGTTGTTACTCTTTATATAGCCAACACCAATAATTAACCTTTCTTTTCTGTTTATATAGAGTGAGTACGGCTATTTATGTTATTTTAACAACTATTACTACCAAGCCCATTTATCTGGCTTATAAATTAAAATTAATTATTTAATTGAGAAATGGTTAGGGAGAACCTACATGGCCATAAGCATCAAGGGTGTTAATACCGGTGTTATTCGCAAGAGTAATAATTTCATTGCACTGGCGCTGAAAATTAAAGAACCTCGCAATAAAGAATCGTTGTTCTTTATGTCTGTCATGGAACTGCGCGACCTGCTGATTGCGCTGGAAAGTCGTATGCATCAAAAGCATAAACTGGATGCTGCTGCACGCCTTCAGTATGAGCAAGCTCGCGATAAAGTCATTAAGAAAATGGCAGAAAACATCCCAGAAATTCTGGTTGATGAGCTTAAAAATGCCGATATTAATCGTCGGGTTAACACGCTGGAACTTACCGATAATCAAGGCGAAAATCTTACCTTCGTATTAACGCTACATGACGGTAGCAAATGTGAGTTAGTCGTCAATGAGTTGCAGATTGAAATGCTGGCGCGAGCAATCATTCATGCAATTAATAATGCGGAAATGCGTGAACTGGCATTACGTATTACCTCACTGTTAGATTTCCTGCCGTTATATGACGTTGACTGCCAGGAAAATGGCAATCTGGAATATGACACCTATTCCCAACCGGAATGGAAACATAACCTGTTCGACCATTATCTGGCGGTGCTTTACCGCTTTAAAGATGAAAGTGGCAAAGAACAATTTAGCGGCGCAGTGGTGAAAACGCGTGAAGCAACGCCGGGTAAAGAAATAGAGGCGATCACTCGCCGAATGCTTGATTTCAGCCAACGACTGAAAAAACTCGCGGGTGTGCCATGTCAGGTCTATGTTCGCACCGTAGCGGCGAATAACGCCCAACCGCTAACCCAGGATCAATGCTTACGCGCGCTGCATCACTTACGTGTTCAATCCACCAGCAAAACTGCACCACAGGCGAAATAATCTCATCTTTGCTAATGCGAGGCTGGAGCCATCCAGCCTGAAATGACTGATAACGTGATCGTTGGTCATGCCGGATGCGGCGTAAACGCCTTATCCGGCCTACAAATTCTCAAGCATTCAATCAGTTGCAATGCCTGCTGTAGGCCTGATAAGCGAAGCGCATCAGGCAATGATACGTTTGTCACCCAGCCTCTGGATCACATCAGTTCGGGCACTTATAAACCTGACCGATAATCTGGCTATCCGTCGGGACAAAACTGGACAACATTCCCTGCGACGGGCTGCTGATGCCATAAATCACGTTACCGCCCATTGCAGCCGCCTGGTTGCGCAGATCGTTTGCTGCGCCGCGCATAGAACCGCCCTCTTCTCCGTGTTGCCCGGAAAGCCAGTTGCTTTGCTTACCTGTCGCAGTACCAATCAGCTGGCACTCTGCGCCTGGCTGCTCGTCCACAATGCGTACACTCTGACCGGCAGCACTCAATTCGTTGCTGGAGCTACAACCCGCCATCAGTAGCGCGGCACCGACAATCCCTGCTAAGTATTTTACGTGCATGTTATTCCCCATAATCAATGAGCTGGACGCCACTCGCGTCGTCCGTGTCTGAATCTTATACTAGAAAGATGACCAAAAGAAAAACCCCCAGACATTTCTGCCCGGGGGTTTGTTTATTTCTGCGAGGTGCAGGGCAATTACATCATGCCGCCCATGCCACCCATGCCGCCCATACCGCCAGCAGCGCCTAAGTCAGCTGCATCATTTTTCGGCAGGTCGGTAACCATGCACTCGGTGGTGATCATCAGGCCAGCCACAGAAGCCGCGTACTGCAGAGCAGAACGGGTTACTTTGGTTGGGTCCAGGATACCCATGTCGATCATGTTGCCGTATTCTTCGGTTGCTGCGTTGTAACCGTAGTTGCCGTCGCCGCCTTTAACGGTGTTAGCAACAACAGACGGTTCTTCGCCGCAGTTCAGGACGATCTGACGCAGCGGAGCTTCCATTGCACGCAGTGCAACTTTGATACCCACGTTCTGGTCTTCGTTCTGACCACGCAGGTCAGCCAGTTTAGACGCTACGCGGATCAGCGCAACACCACCACCAGCAACCACGCCTTCTTCTACCGCAGCACGGGTCGCGTGCAGGGCGTCTTCAACGCGTGCTTTTTTCTCTTTCATTTCAACTTCGGTAGCAGCACCTACTTTGATAACTGCAACGCCGCCTGCCAGTTTCGCTACGCGTTCCTGCAGTTTTTCACGGTCGTAGTCAGAAGTTGCTTCTTCAATCTGCTGACGGATCTGAGCAACACGGCCCTGGATTGCAGCTTCTTCACCCACGCCATCGATGATAGTGGTGGTGTCTTTGTTGATCACAACACGTTTAGCCTGACCCAGGTCTTCCAGGGTTGCTTTTTCCAGCTCCATACCGATCTCTTCAGAGATTACGGTACCGCCAGTCAGGGTTGCGATATCCTGCAGCATAGCTTTACGACGATCGCCGAAGCCCGGAGCTTTAACCGCAGCAACTTTCACGATGCCACGCATGGTGTTAACAACCAGAGTTGCCAGCGCTTCGCCTTCAACATCTTCAGCGATGATCAGCAGCGGTTTGCCTGCTTTGGCAACAGCTTCCAGAACCGGCAGCATTTCGCGGATGTTAGAGATTTTCTTGTCAGCCAGCAGGATGAACGGGCTTTCCAGTTCTACTGCGCCAGTTTCCGGCTTGTTGATGAAGTAAGGAGACAGGTAGCCACGGTCGAACTGCATACCTTCAACCACGTCCAGTTCGTCCTGCAGACCGGTACCGTCTTCAACGGTGATAACGCCTTCTTTACCGACTTTGTCCATCGCTTCAGCGATCAGTTTACCTACGGTTTCGTCGGAGTTAGCGGAGATGGTACCAACCTGAGCAATCGCTTTAGAGTCAGAGCACGGTACGGACAGCGCTTTCAGTTCTTCAACTGCAGCGGTAACGGCTTTGTCGATACCACGTTTCAGGTCCATCGGGTTCATGCCCGCAGCAACAGCTTTCAGACCCTCAGTGATGATAGCCTGAGCCAGTACAGTTGCAGTGGTGGTACCGTCGCCTGCAGCGTCGTTCGCTTTAGAGGCAACTTCTTTCACCATCTGCGCCCCCATATTTTCGAACTTGTCTTCCAGTTCGATTTCACGAGCAACGGAAACACCATCTTTGGTGATGGTCGGTGCACCGAAAGATTTATCCAGAACTACGTTACGGCCTTTCGGACCGAGGGTAACTTTCACTGCATCTGCCAGTACGTTTACGCCGCGCAGCATTTTCACACGAGCGTCGTTACCGAATTTTACGTCTTTAGCTGCCATTATCTTTATTCCTTAAATTCGTATGTTCAGTGTCGTGCGAGGATTACGCTTCAACAATTGCCAGAATGTCGCTTTCGGACATGATCAACACTTCTTCATTGTCGATCTTCTCAGATTTCACACCGTAGCCATCGTTGAAAATAACGATGTCGCCAACTTTCACATCCAGCGGCTTCACTTCGCCATTTTCAAGGATACGGCCATTGCCGACAGCCAGCACTTCGCCGCGGGTGGATTTAGCCGCTGCAGAGCCGGTCAGAACGATGCCGCCAGCAGATTTAGTTTCAACTTCTTTACGCTTGACGATCACGCGATCATGCAATGGACGAATATTCATTGATAACTCTCCTTTGAGAAAGTCCGTATCTGTTATGGGTGACGCCGGAGCTTACGTGGTTTCCCGGCTGGTGACCAGAGAAATGGGGATGAGGCTTCGCCCCTTCAAGGGGGAAAAAGAAAAAAAATTCTGATCAGCACAAAATCGGGTGAAAACCCTGATTCACCTCACATTTCATCGCAATTTCTTCATCGCCGTCATAAGCGAATCTGATTGTGCTACCATCGAAAATCTACGCAGTTGCCCAAAATTTGGGCGCAATCGGATATCAACCCATGAGTGGACTCAAACAAGAACTGGGGCTGGCCCAAGGCATTGGCCTGCTATCGACGTCATTATTAGGCACTGGCGTGTTTGCCGTTCCTGCGTTAGCTGCGCTGGTAGCGGGCAATAACAGCCTGTGGGCGTGGCCCGTTTTGATTATCTTAGTGTTCCCGATTGCGATTGTGTTTGCGATTCTGGGTCGCCACTATCCCAGCGCAGGCGGTGTCGCGCACTTCGTCGGTATGGCGTTTGGTTCGCGACTTGAGCGAGTCACCGGCTGGTTGTTTTTATCGGTCATTCCCGTGGGTTTGCCTGCCGCGCTACAAATTGCCGCCGGGTTCGGCCAGGCAATGTTTGGCTGGCATAGCTGGCAACTGTTGTTGGCAGAACTCGGTACGCTGGCGCTGGTGTGGTATATCGGTACTCGCGGTGCCAGTTCCAGTGCTAATCTACAAACCGTTATTGCCGGACTTATCGTCGCGCTGATTGTCGCTATCTGGTGGGCGGGCGATATCAAACCTGCGAATATCCCCTTCCCGGCACCTGGTAATATCGAACTTACCGGGTTATTTGCTGCGTTATCAGTGATGTTCTGGTGTTTTGTCGGTCTGGAAGCATTTGCCCATCTTGCCTCGGAATTTAAAAATCCAGAGCGTGATTTTCCTCGCGCATTGATGATTGGTCTGCTGCTGGCAGGATTAGTCTACTGGGGCTGTACGGTAGTCGTCTTACACTTCGACGCCTATGGTGAAAAAATGGCGGCGGCAGCATCGCTTCCAAAAATTGTAGTGCAGTTGTTCGGTGTAGGAGCGTTATGGATTGCCTGCGTGATTGGCTATCTGGCCTGCTTTGCCAGTCTCAACATTTATATACAGAGCTTCGCCCGCCTGGTCTGGTCGCAGGCGCAACATAATCCTGACCACTACCTGGCACGCCTCTCTTCTCGCCATATCCCGAATAATGCCCTCAATGCGGTGCTCGGCTGCTGTGTGGTGAGCACGTTGGTGATTCATGCTTTAGAGATCAATCTGGACGCTCTTATTATTTATGCCAATGGCATCTTTATTATGATTTATCTGTTATGCATGCTGGCAGGCTGTAAATTATTGCAAGGACGTTATCGACTACTGGCGGTGGTTGGCGGGCTGTTATGCGTTCTGTTACTGGCAATGGTCGGCTGGAAAAGTCTCTATGCGCTGATCATGCTGGCGGGGTTATGGCTGTTGCTGCCAAAACGAAAAACGCCGGAAAATGGCATAACCACATAATCCGGCGTTTCGACATTAATCCTGGCGATCGTCTTTATGATCAAGGCGGTCGCGCTCATCATCCTTTCGCTGGTACTCACCATCAAAAGTATTACCGCCACCGGTCCCGGCGCTAAAACCGCCGCCTGGCATACGAGAAAAGCGCAAATGCGGCATCAACTTCACTGTCAGATGCTTTTGCACCGGCGGTAATAAAAGCAGAAGACCGAGGAAGTCGGTGAAAAAGCCCGGTAATAAAAGCAGCAAACCGGCAATGATCAGCGAAACACTTTTAATCATCTCCGCCGCTGGGTTTTCACCCGCCGCCATTTTTTGCTGCATCAGCACGAAATTCTTAAAGCCCTGGTTACGTACCAGTGACATCCCGATAACTGACGTGAATATAACCAGCACGAGGGTCAGCAATACCCCCAATACATGGGCAACCTGAATAAAGATTGAAATCTCAATATAGACATAAAGGAAAATGGCAATAAAAGGTAACCAGCGCAAAGGTTTCTCCTGTAATAGCAGCCGGTAAAACCCGGCTACCTGAATGGGTTGCGAATCGCGTTCAGCTTATATTGTGGTCATTAGCAAAATTTCAAGATGTTTGCGCAACTATTTTTGGTAGTAATCCCAAAGCGGTGATCTATTTCACAAATTAATAATTAAGGGGTAAAAACCGACACTTAAAGTGATCCAGATTACGGTAGAAATCCTCAAGCAGCATATGATCTCGGGTATTCGGTCGATGCAGGGGATAATCGTCGGTCGAAAAACATTCGAAACCACATATATTCTGTGTGTTTAAAGCAAATCATTGGCAGCTTGAAAAAGAAGGTTCACATGTCAAACAACATTCGTATCGAAGAAGATCTGTTGGGTACCAGGGAAGTTCCAGCTGATGCCTACTATGGTGTTCACACTCTGAGAGCGATTGAAAACTTCTATATCAGCAACAACAAAATCAGTGATATTCCTGAATTTGTTCGCGGTATGGTAATGGTTAAAAAAGCCGCAGCTATGGCAAACAAAGAGCTGCAAACCATTCCTAAAAGTGTAGCGAATGCCATCATTGCCGCATGTGATGAAGTCCTGAACAACGGAAAATGCATGGATCAGTTCCCGGTAGACGTCTACCAGGGCGGCGCAGGTACTTCCGTAAACATGAACACCAACGAAGTGCTGGCCAATATCGGTCTGGAACTGATGGGTCACCAGAAAGGTGAATATCAGTACCTGAACCCGAACGACCATGTTAACAAATGTCAGTCCACTAACGACGCCTACCCGACCGGTTTCCGTATCGCAGTTTACTCTTCCCTGATTAAGCTGGTAGATGCGATTAACCAACTGCGTGAAGGCTTTGAACGTAAAGCTGTCGAATTCCAGGACATCCTGAAAATGGGTCGTACCCAGCTGCAGGACGCAGTACCGATGACCCTCGGTCAGGAATTCCGCGCTTTCAGCATCCTGCTGAAAGAAGAAGTGAAAAATATCCAACGTACCGCTGAACTGCTGCTGGAAGTTAACCTTGGCGCAACAGCAATCGGTACTGGTCTGAACACGCCGAAAGAGTACTCTCCGCTGGCAGTGAAAAAACTGGCTGAAGTCACTGGCTTCCCATGCGTACCGGCTGAAGACCTGATCGAAGCGACCTCTGACTGCGGCGCTTATGTTATGGTTCACGGCGCGCTGAAACGCCTGGCTGTGAAGATGTCCAAAATCTGTAACGACCTGCGCTTGCTCTCTTCTGGTCCACGTGCCGGCCTGAACGAGATCAACCTGCCGGAACTGCAGGCGGGCTCTTCCATCATGCCAGCTAAAGTAAACCCGGTTGTTCCGGAAGTGGTTAACCAGGTATGCTTCAAAGTCATCGGTAACGACACCACTGTTACCATGGCAGCAGAAGCAGGTCAGCTGCAGTTGAACGTTATGGAGCCGGTCATTGGCCAGGCCATGTTCGAATCCGTTCACATTCTGACCAACGCTTGCTACAACCTGCTGGAAAAATGCATTAACGGCATCACTGCTAACAAAGAAGTGTGCGAAGGTTACGTTTACAACTCTATCGGTATCGTTACTTACCTGAACCCGTTCATCGGTCACCACAACGGTGACATCGTGGGTAAAATCTGTGCCGAAACCGGTAAGAGTGTACGTGAAGTCGTTCTGGAACGCGGTCTGTTGACTGAAGCGGAACTTGACGATATTTTCTCCGTACAGAATCTGATGCACCCGGCTTACAAAGCAAAACGCTATACTGATGAAAGCGAACAGTAATCGTACAGGGTAGTACAAATAAAGAAGGCACGTCAGATGACGTGCCTTTTTTCTTGTGAGCAGTAACTTAAAAATAACAACCTAATATCAACTTGTTAAAAAACAAGGAAGGCTAATATGCTAGTTGTAGAACTCATCATAGTTTTGCTGGCGATCTTCTTGGGCGCCAGATTGGGGGGAATAGGTATTGGTTTTGCAGGCGGATTGGGGGTGCTGGTTCTTGCCGCTATTGGCGTTAAACCCGGTAACATCCCGTTCGATGTCATTTCCATTATCATGGCGGTTATCGCCGCTATTTCTGCCATGCAGGTTGCTGGCGGTCTGGACTATCTGGTTCATCAGACAGAAAAGCTGCTGCGCCGTAACCCGAAATACATCACGATCCTCGCACCGATCGTGACCTATTTCCTGACTATCTTTGCTGGTACTGGCAACATATCTCTGGCGACACTGCCAGTTATCGCTGAAGTTGCGAAGGAACAAGGCGTCAAACCTTGCCGTCCGCTGTCTACTGCAGTGGTATCCGCGCAGATTGCGATCACCGCATCGCCAATCTCAGCGGCAGTGGTTTACATGTCTTCCGTGATGGAAGGTCATGGCATCAGCTACCTCCATCTGCTCTCCGTGGTCATCCCGTCCACCCTGCTGGCGGTTCTGGTGATGTCCTTTCTGGTCACTATGCTATTCAACTCCAAACTCTCTGACGATCCGATTTATCGCAAGCGTCTGGAAGAGGGCCTGGTTGAACTGCGCGGTGAAAAGCAGATTGAAATCAAATCCGGTGCAAAAACGTCCGTCTGGCTGTTCCTGCTGGGCGTAGTTGGCGTGGTTATCTATGCAATCATCAACAGCCCAAGCATGGGTCTGGTTGAAAAACCGCTGATGAACACCACCAACGCAATCCTGATCATCATGCTCAGCGTTGCAACTCTGACCACCGTTATCTGTAAAGTCGATACCGACAACATCCTCAACTCCAGCACCTTCAAAGCAGGTATGAGCGCCTGTATTTGTATCCTGGGTGTTGCGTGGCTGGGCGATACTTTCGTTTCCAACAACATCGACTGGATCAAAGATACCGCTGGTGAAGTGATTCAGGGTCATCCGTGGCTGCTGGCCGTCATCTTCTTCTTTGCTTCTGCTCTGCTGTACTCTCAGGCTGCAACCGCAAAAGCACTGATGCCGATGGCCCTGGCACTGAACGTTTCACCGCTGACCGCTGTTGCTTCTTTCGCTGCGGTGTCTGGTCTGTTCATTCTGCCGACCTACCCGACGCTGGTTGCTGCGGTACAGATGGATGACACGGGTACAACCCGTATCGGTAAATTCGTCTTCAACCATCCGTTCTTCATCCCGGGTACTCTGGGTGTTGCCCTGGCCGTTTGCTTCGGCTTCGTGCTGGGTAGCTTCATGCTGTAATGACCAATCGCGGGGCGTTCACGCCCCGCTTTCTTTCCCGCCGACTAACATCCTTCCCCCGTCCGTTGTATAGTGACCTCTCTCTTGCGGTTCCATCTGTTCTTGCGAGGTGTTTATGCTTGATGAAAAAAGTTCGAATACCGCGTCTGTCGTGGTGCTATGTACCGCACCGGATGAAGCGACAGCCCAGGATTTAGCCGCCAAAGTGCTGGCGGAAAAACTGGCGGCCTGCGCGACCTTGATCCCCGGCGCTACCTCTCTCTATTACTGGGAAGGTAAGCTGGAGCAAGAATACGAAGTGCAGATGATTTTAAAAACTACCGTATCTCACCAGCAGGCACTGCTGGAATGCCTGAAGTCTCATCATCCATATCAAACCCCGGAACTTCTGGTTTTACCTGTTACACACGGAGACACAGATTACCTCTCATGGCTCAACGCATCTTTACGCTGATCCTGCTACTTTGCAGCACTTCCGTTTTTGCCGGATTATTCGACGCGCCGGGACGTTCACAATTTGTCCCCGCGGATCAAGCCTTTACTTTTGATTTTCAGCAAAACCAACATGACCTTAATCTGACCTGGCAGATCAAAGACGGTTACTACCTCTACCGTAAACAGATCCGCATTACGCCGGAACACGCGAAAATTGCCGACGTGCAGCTGCCACAAGGCGTCTGGCATGAAGATGAGTTTTACGGCAAAAGCGAGATTTACCGCGATCGGCTGACGCTTCCCGTAACCATCAACCAGGCGAGTGCGGGAGCGACGTTAACTGTCACCTACCAGGGCTGTGCTGATGCCGGTTTCTGTTATCCGCCAGAAACCAAAACCGTTCCGTTAAGCGAAGTGGTCGCCAACAACGCAGCGTCACAGCCTGTGTCTGTTTCGCAGCAAGAGCAGCACACCGCGCAATTGCCCTTTTCCGCGCTCTGGGCGTTGTTGATCGGTATTGGTATCGCCTTTACGCCATGCGTGCTGCCAATGTACCCACTGATTTCTGGCATCGTGCTAGGTGGTAAACAGCGGCTCTCCACTGCCAGAGCATTGTTGCTGACCTTTATTTATGTGCAGGGGATGGCACTGACTTACACGGCGCTGGGTCTGGTAGTTGCCGCCGCAGGGTTACAGTTCCAGGCGGCGCTACAGCACCCATACGTGCTCATTGGCCTCGCCATCGTCTTTACCTTGCTGGCGATGTCAATGTTTGGCTTGTTTACTCTACAACTCCCCTCTTCGCTGCAAACACGTCTCACGTTGATGAGCAATCGCCAACAGGGCGGCTCACCTGGCGGTGTGTTTGTTATGGGGGCGATTGCCGGACTGATCTGTTCACCATGCACCACCGCACCGCTTAGCGCGATTCTGCTGTATATCGCCCAAAGCGGGAACATGTGGCTGGGCGGCGGCACGCTTTATCTCTATGCGTTGGGCATGGGCCTGCCGCTGATGCTAATTACCGTCTTTGGTAACCGCTTGCTGCCGAAAAGCGGCCCGTGGATGGAACAAGTCAAAACCGCGTTTGGTTTTGTGATCCTCGCACTGCCGGTCTTCCTGCTGGAGCGAGTGATTGGTGATGTATGGGGATTACGCTTGTGGTCGGCGCTGGGTGTCGCATTCTTTGGCTGGGCCTTTATCACCAGCCTACAGGCCAAACGCGGCTGGATGCGCGTGGTGCAAATAATCCTGCTTGCAGCGGCATTGGTTAGCGTGCGCCCACTTCAGGATTGGGCATTTGGTGCGACGCATACCGCGCAAACTCAGACGCATCTCAACTTTACACAAATCAAAACGGTAGATGAGTTAAATCAGGCGCTCGTTGAAGCCAAAGGCAAACCGGTGATGTTAGATCTTTATGCCGACTGGTGCGTCGCCTGTAAAGAGTTTGAGAAATACACCTTCAGCGACCCGCAGGTGCAAAAAGCGTTAGCAGACACGGTCTTACTTCAGGCCAACGTCACGGCCAACGACGCACAAGATGTGGCGCTGTTAAAGCATCTTAATGTCCTTGGCCTACCGACAATTCTCTTTTTTGACGGACAAGGCCAGGAGCATCCACAAGCACGCGTCACGGGCTTTATGGATGCTGAAACCTTCAGCGCACATTTGCGCGATCGCCAACCGTGAACGACACTTGCAGTGGGAAAGACGGAGGAAAATAGCGTGCAACGTGAAGATGTACTGGGAGAAGCCCTGAAATTATTAGAATTACAAGGGATTGCCAACACCACGCTGGAGATGGTTGCTGAACGTGTGGATTATCCACTGGACGAGCTACGCCGCTTCTGGCCAGACAAAGAGGCAATCCTCTACGATGCGCTGCGTTATCTTAGCCAACAGATAGATGTCTGGCGTCGTCAGCTGATGCTGGACGAAACGCAAACCGCCGAACAAAAGCTGCTGGCACGTTATCAGGCGTTATCGGAGTGCGTTAAAAACAACCGCTATCCGGGCTGTCTATTTATCGCTGCCTGTACGTTTTATCCCGATCCTGGCCACCCTATTCATCAACTGGCCGATCAGCAAAAAAGCGCGGCCTACGATTTCACCCACGAACTGTTAACCACACTGGAAGTTGACGATCCGGCGATGGTAGCAAAGCAGATGGAACTGGTGCTGGAAGGCTGTTTAAGCCGAATGCTGGTGAATCGTAGCCAGGCGGATGTCGACACTGCACATCGGCTGGCGGAAGATATCCTGCGCTTCGCCCGCTGCCGCCAGGGTGGTGCATTGACCTGACAGAAACACAGAAAAGAAGCGATTTGCCGCAATCTTAAGCAGTTGAATCGCTTTTACTGAAATTAGGTTGACGAGATGTACAGATTACGGTTTAATGCGCCCCGTTGCCCGGATAGCTCAGTCGGTAGAGCAGGGGATTGAAAATCCCCGTGTCCTTGGTTCGATTCCGAGTCCGGGCACCAAATTCATATAAACGGACCTCCACGGAGGTCCGTTTTTCGTTTCAGGACGCCACGATTTAAGCGTTCTGCCTCCAAATCAATTCTCCCGAACTCAACCAGATTCTCCCCACATCACCAGCAATTTGCGGGCATATCCCAATTCGGGAAAATTTGTTCCTGAGCGATAGCACTAACTGACGTGAAATGTCGTGCGGCCCCGTGATGTTGTTGAACGTCAAATGACGTCATCAGGAGCGTAACGCATCCATAAAGCACAACACCGGTCTGAACGCCGACTGATGAGATTTTCTGAATGAGAACAAAGAGAAATGTATCAGTCCGCTTGCTCATGCAAAGACTAACAATCCATTAAAATAGTAAGCGCTCCGGACAATTTTCCATGGATTATTTTCTGAACATTTTTCTTTGGCAAAGATGATGAATTTTGATGGTAAGGAATATTACTTCTGGTTCTCAGTAAAATCCTTTCTTAATACCATGTAATCAAGAAGTTTATGGCTGGTAAAAATAACGTCTTGCATTCACCAATAATATGTAAATAAACCCATCTATAGATGGTAAAAATAGGTTGTGGCAATTATCATTGCATCATTCCCTTTTCGAATGAGTTTCTATTATGCAACAACCTGTAGTTCGCGTTGGCGAATGGCTTGTTACTCCGTCCATAAACCAAATTAGCCGCAATGGGCGTCAACTTACCCTTGAGCCGAGATTAATCGACCTTCTGGTTTTCTTTGCTCAACACAGTGGCGAAGTACTTAGCAGGGATGAACTTATCGATAATGTCTGGAAGAGAAGTATTGTCACCAATCATGTTGTGACGCAGAGTATCTCAGAACTACGTAAGTCATTAAAAGATAATGATGAAGATAGTCCTGTCTATATCGCTACTGTACCAAAGCGCGGCTATAAATTAATGGTGCCGGTTATCTGGTACAGCGAAGAAGAGGGAGAGGAAATAATGCTATCTTCGCCTCCCCCTATACCAGAGGCGGTTCCTGCCACAGATTCTCCCTCCCACAGTCTTAACATTCAAAACACCGCAACGCCACCTGAACAATCCCCAGTTAAAAGCAAACGATTCACTACCTTTTGGGTATGGTTTTTTTTCCTGTTGTCCTTAGGTATCTGTGTAGCACTGGTAGCGTTTTCAAGTCTTGATACACGTCTTCCGATGAGCAAATCGCGTATTTTGCTCAATCCACGCGATATTGACATTAATATGGTAAATAAAAGTTGTAATAGCTGGAGTTCCCCGTATCAGCTCTCTTACGCGATAGGAGTGGGTGATTTGGTGGCGACATCACTTAACACCTTCTCCACCTTTATGGTGCATGACAAAATCAACTACAACATTGATGAACCGAGCAGTTCCGGTAAAACATTATCTATTGCGTTTGTTAATCAGCGCCAATACCGTGCTCAACAATGCTTTATGTCGATAAAATTGGTAGACAATGCAGATGGTTCAACCATGCTGGATAAACGTTATGTCATCACTAACGGTAATCAGCTGGCGATTCAAAATGATTTACTGGAGAGTTTATCAAAAGCGTTAAACCAACCGTGGCCACAACGAATGCAGGAGACGCTCCAGCAAATTTTGCCTCATCGTGGTGCGTTATTAACTAATTTTTATCAGGCACATGATTATTTACTGCATGGCGATGATAAATCATTGAACCGTGCCAGTGAATTATTAGGTGAGATTGTTCAATCATCCCCAGAATTTACCTACGCGAGAGCAGAAAAAGCATTAGTTGATATCGTGCGCCATTCTCAACATCCTTTAGATGAAAAACAATTAGCAGCACTGAACACAGAAATAGATAACATTGTTACACTACCGGAATTGAATAACCTGTCCATTATATATCAAATAAAAGCGGTCAGTGCTCTGGTAAAAGGTAAAACAGATGAGTCTTACCAGGCGATAAATACTGGCATTGATCTTGAAATGTCCTGGCTAAATTATGTATTGCTTGGCAAGGTTTATGAAATGAAGGGGATGAACCGGGAAGCGGCTGATGCATATCTCACCGCCTTTAATTTACGCCCAGGGGCAAACACCCTTTACTGGATTGAAAATGGTATATTCCAGACTTCTGTTCCTTATGTTGTACCTTATCTCGACAAATTTCTCGCTTCAGAATAAGTAACCCCCGGGTTGATTCATGCTCGGGAATATTTGTTGTTGAGTTTTTGTATGTTCCTGTTGGTATAATATGTTGCGGCAATTTATTTGCCGCATAATTTTTATTACATAAATTTAACCAGAAGACGTCACGCAATCTATTGTAAACATTGAATGTTTATCTTTTCATGATATCAACTTGCGATCCTGATGTGTTAATAAAAAACCTCAAGTTCTCACTTACAGAAACTTTTGTGTTATTTCACCTAATCTTTAGGATTAATCCTTTTTTCGTGAGTATTCTTAGCGCCAGTTTGGTCTGGTCAGGAAATAGTTATACATCATGACCCGGACTCCAAATTCAAAAATGAAATTAGGAGAAGAGCATGAGTTCTGCCAAGAAGATCGGGCTATTTGCCTGTACCGGTGTTGTTGCCGGTAATATGATGGGGAGCGGTATTGCATTATTACCTGCGAACCTAGCAAGTATCGGTGGTATTGCTATCTGGGGTTGGATTATCTCTATTATTGGTGCAATGTCGCTGGCGTATGTATATGCCCGACTGGCAACAAAAAACCCGCAACAAGGTGGCCCAATTGCTTATGCCGGAGAAATTTCCCCTGCATTTGGTTTTCAGACAGGTGTTCTTTATTACCATGCTAACTGGATTGGTAACCTGGCGATTGGTATTACCGCTGTATCTTATCTTTCCACCTTCTTCCCAGTATTAAATGATCCTGTTCCGGCGGGTATCGCCTGTATTGCTATCGTCTGGGTATTTACCTTTGTAAATATGCTCGGCGGTACCTGGGTAAGCCGTTTAACCACTATTGGTCTGGTGCTGGTTCTTATTCCTGTGGTGATGACTGCTATTGTTGGCTGGCATTGGTTTGATGCGGCAACTTATGCAGCTAACTGGAATACTGCGGATACCACTGATGGTCATGCGATCATTAAAAGTATTCTGCTCTGCCTGTGGGCCTTCGTGGGTGTTGAATCCGCAGCAGTAAGTACTGGTATGGTTAAAAACCCGAAACGTACCGTTCCGCTGGCAACCATGCTGGGTACTGGTTTAGCAGGTATTGTTTATATCGCTGCGACTCAGGTGCTTTCCGGTATGTATCCGTCTTCTGTAATGGCGGCTTCCGGTGCTCCGTTTGCAATCAGTGCTTCAACTATCCTCGGTAACTGGGCTGCGCCGCTGGTTTCTGCATTCACCGCCTTTGCGTGCCTGACTTCTCTGGGCTCCTGGATGATGTTGGTAGGCCAGGCAGGTGTACGTGCCGCTAACGACGGTAACTTCCCGAAAGTTTATGGTGAAGTCGACAGCAACGGTATTCCGAAAAAAGGTCTGCTGCTGGCTGCAGTGAAAATGACTGCCCTGATGATCCTCATCACTCTGATGAACTCTGCCGGTGGTAAAGCATCTGACCTGTTCGGTGAACTGACCGGTATCGCAGTACTGCTGACTATGCTGCCGTACTTCTACTCTTGCGTTGACCTGATTCGTTTTGAAGGCGTTAACATCCGCAACTTTGTCAGCCTGATCTGCTCTGTACTGGGTTGCGTGTTCTGCTTCATCGCGCTGATGGGCGCAAGCTCCTTCGAGCTGGCAGGTACCTTCATCGTCAGCCTGATTATCCTGATGTTCTACGCTCGCAAAATGCACGAGCGCCAGAGCCACTCAATGGATAACCACACCGCGTCTAACGCACATTAATTAAAAGTATTTTCCGAGGCTCCTCCTTTCATTTTGTCCCATGTGTTGGGAGGGGCCTTTTTTACCTGGAGATATGACTATGAACGTTATTGCAATATTGAATCACATGGGGGTTTATTTTAAAGAAGAACCCATCCGTGAACTTCATCGCGCGCTTGAACGTCTGAACTTCCAGATTGTTTACCCGAACGACCGTGACGACTTATTAAAACTGATCGAAAACAATGCGCGTCTGTGCGGCGTTATTTTTGACTGGGATAAATATAATCTCGAGCTGTGCGAAGAAATTAGCAAAATGAACGAGAACCTGCCGTTGTACGCGTTCGCTAATACGTATTCCACTCTCGATGTAAGCCTGAATGACCTGCGTTTACAGATTAGCTTCTTTGAATATGCGCTGGGTGCTGCTGAAGATATTGCTAATAAGATCAAGCAGACCACTGACGAATATATCAACACTATTCTGCCTCCGCTGACTAAAGCACTGTTTAAATATGTTCGTGAAGGTAAATATACTTTCTGTACTCCTGGTCACATGGGCGGTACTGCATTCCAGAAAAGCCCGGTAGGTAGCCTGTTCTATGATTTCTTTGGTCCGAATACCATGAAATCTGATATTTCCATTTCAGTATCTGAACTGGGTTCTCTGCTGGATCACAGTGGTCCACACAAAGAAGCAGAACAGTATATCGCTCGCGTCTTTAACGCAGACCGCAGCTACATGGTGACCAACGGTACTTCCACTGCGAACAAAATTGTTGGCATGTACTCTGCTCCGGCAGGCAGCACCATTCTGATTGACCGTAACTGCCACAAATCGCTGACCCACCTGATGATGATGAGCGATGTTACGCCAATCTATTTCCGCCCGACCCGTAACGCTTACGGTATTCTTGGTGGTATCCCACAGAGTGAATTCCAGCACGCTACCATTGCTAAGCGCGTGAAAGAAACACCAAACGCAACCTGGCCGGTACATGCTGTAATTACCAACTCTACCTATGATGGTCTGCTGTACAACACCGACTTCATCAAGAAAACACTGGATGTGAAATCCATCCACTTTGACTCCGCGTGGGTGCCTTACACCAACTTCTCACCGATTTACGAAGGTAAATGCGGTATGAGCGGTGGCCGTGTAGAAGGGAAAGTGATTTACGAAACCCAGTCCACTCACAAACTGCTGGCGGCGTTCTCTCAGGCTTCCATGATCCACGTTAAAGGTGACGTAAACGAAGAAACCTTTAACGAAGCCTACATGATGCACACCACCACTTCTCCGCACTACGGTATCGTGGCGTCCACTGAAACCGCTGCGGCGATGATGAAAGGCAATGCAGGTAAACGTCTGATCAACGGTTCCAT
The DNA here is from genome assembly GCF_012584495.1 of Escherichia sp. SCLE84. Taxonomy (NCBI): domain Bacteria; kingdom Pseudomonadati; phylum Pseudomonadota; class Gammaproteobacteria; order Enterobacterales; family Enterobacteriaceae; genus Escherichia; species Escherichia sp. SCLE84. The sequence goes on from NZ_CP051430.1 coordinate 2,735,653, forward strand.
TGAACGTGCGATCAAATTCCGTAAAGAGATCAAACGTCTGAGAACGGAATCTGATGGCTGGTTCTTTGATGTATGGCAGCCGGATCATATCGATACGACTGAATGCTGGCCGCTGCGTTCTGACAGCACCTGGCACGGCTTCAAAAACATCGATAACGAGCACATGTATCTTGACCCGATCAAAGTCACCCTGCTGACTCCGGGGATGGAAAAAGACGGCACCATGAGCGACTTTGGTATTCCGGCCAGCATCGTGGCGAAATACCTCGACGAACATGGCATCGTTGTTGAGAAAACCGGTCCGTATAACCTGCTGTTCCTGTTCAGCATCGGTATCGATAAGACCAAAGCACTGAGCCTGCTGCGTGCTCTGACTGACTTCAAACGTGCGTTCGACCTGAACCTGCGTGTGAAAAACATGCTGCCGTCTCTGTATCGTGAAGATCCTGAATTCTATGAAAACATGCGTATTCAGGAACTGGCTCAGAATATCCACAAACTGATTGTTCACCACAATCTGCCGGATCTGATGTATCGCGCATTTGAAGTGCTGCCGACGATGGTAATGACTCCGTATGCTGCGTTCCAGAAAGAGCTGCACGGTATGACCGAAGAAGTTTACCTCGACGAAATGGTAGGTCGTATTAACGCCAATATGATCCTTCCATATCCGCCGGGAGTTCCTCTGGTAATGCCGGGTGAAATGATCACCGAAGAAAGCCGTCCGGTTCTGGAGTTCCTGCAGATGCTGTGTGAAATCGGCGCTCACTATCCGGGCTTTGAAACCGATATTCACGGTGCATACCGTCAGGCTGATGGCCGCTATACCGTTAAGGTATTGAAAGAAGAAAGCAAAAAATAATTAGCTCGTACAAGGGAAGTGGCTTGCCACTTCCCTTTTTTGCTCATAAGGAGAACACATGAAAACACCCTCACAGCCGCGCGCGATATACTATATCGTGGCGATCCAAATCTGGGAGTACTTCAGTTTTTACGGCATGCGTGCCTTACTCATTCTCTATCTCACCCATCAGCTTGGTTTTGATGATAACCATGCCATCAGCCTGTTCAGCGCATATGCTTCTCTGGTTTACGTTACCCCTATTCTCGGCGGCTGGCTTGCCGACCGCCTGCTCGGCAACCGCACTGCAGTGATTGCCGGCGCGCTGTTAATGACCCTTGGCCATGTGGTGCTGGGCATTGATACAAATTCAACCTTTAGCCTGTATCTGGCGCTGGCAATCATTATTTGTGGCTACGGTTTATTCAAATCAAACATCAGCTGTTTGCTTGGCGAGCTTTACGACGAGAACGATCATCGACGTGATGGCGGTTTTTCGCTGCTGTATGCTGCAGGCAATATCGGTTCTATCGCCGCCCCAATCGCCTGCGGCCTGGCTGCTCAGTGGTATGGATGGCATGTTGGCTTTGCCCTTGCGGGTGGCGGCATGTTTATCGGTTTGTTGATTTTCTTAAGCGGGCATCGTCATTTCCAGTCCACGCGTAGTATGGATAAAAAAGCGCTCACTAGCGTCAAATTTGCCTTACCGGTATGGAGCTGGTTAGTGGTGATGCTCTGTTTAGCCCCAGTATTTTTTACCCTGCTGCTGGAGAACGACTGGTCCGGATATTTGCTGGCGATCGTTTGCCTCATTGCCGCACAAATCATTGCCCGCATGATGGTCAAATTCCCCGAACACCGCCGTGCTCTTTGGCAAATTGTATTGTTGATGTTTGTCGGGACATTGTTCTGGGTACTGGCACAACAGGGCGGCAGTACCATCAGCTTGTTTATCGATCGCTTTGTGAATCGTCAGGCATTCAATATTGAAGTACCTACAGCACTATTCCAGTCGGTGAATGCAATTGCGGTGATGCTCGCTGGGGTTGTACTGGCCTGGCTGGCGTCGCCAGAAAGCCGCGGCAACTCAACATTGCGCGTCTGGCTGAAGTTTGCCTTTGGCTTACTGCTGATGGCTTGTGGCTTTATGTTGTTGGCATTTGATGCCCGACATGCAGCGGCTGACGGTCAAGCGTCAATGGGCGTGATGATATCCGGGTTGGCGCTAATGGGCTTTGCCGAACTCTTTATTGACCCGGTGGCGATTGCGCAAATCACGCGTCTGAAAATGTCTGGCGTATTAACCGGTATTTATATGCTGGCAACAGGCGCGGTCGCCAACTGGCTGGCAGGCGTCGTGGCACAGCAGACGACAGAGTCGCAAATTAGCGGTATGGCAATTGCAGCTTACCAGCGATTCTTTTCTCAGATGGGAGAGTGGACGTTGGCTTGTGTCGCGATCATCGTCGTATTGGCCTTTGCTACCCGTTTTCTGTTTAGCACGCCGACGAATATGATACAGGAGAGCAACGATTAACTGTCGTAAAAACAATTGGTTATGAATAAATTAACTTTCAGTTTATAACACTAGCAAATCTAGATTAATAAGTCATTTAAACCATTTTGATGGTTATTTATTAGTGATATCAACTTGAGGTAAGCGTTAGTTTCGATAAGATAAACTGAGTTATTAATAGTCGAGGCAGATAATACAGTGTACCGATCTGTCTCTTTATCTACGCTAAATTGAAAGCTGGATTTAGAGGAACCAAAATGTCTGAACAAGAAACACGGGGAGCCAATGAGGCTATTGATTTTAACGATGAACTGAGAAATCGCCGCGAAAAACTGGCGGCACTACGTCAGCAAGGTGTGGCGTTTCCCAATGATTTTCGCCGCGACCATACCTCTGACCAGCTGCACGAAGAGTTTGATGCGAAGGATAACCAGGAACTGGAATCCTTAAACATTGAAGTCTCGGTTGCTGGCCGAATGATGACCCGTCGTATCATGGGGAAAGCCTCCTTTGTAACGTTGCAGGATGTCGGTGGCCGTATTCAACTGTACGTTGCAAGAGATAGCCTGCCAGAAGGTGTTTATAACGATCAGTTTAAAAAATGGGATCTGGGTGACATTATCGGTGCCCGCGGTACGCTGTTTAAGACGCAAACCGGTGAGCTTTCCATTCACTGTACTGAGTTGCGCCTGCTGACAAAAGCACTACGTCCTTTACCAGATAAATTCCATGGTCTGCAGGATCAGGAAGTCCGTTATCGTCAACGTTATCTGGACCTCATCGCTAACGATAAATCCCGTCAAACGTTTGTTGTCCGTTCAAAAATTCTGGCCGCTATCCGCCAGTTCATGGTCGCGCGCGGCTTTATGGAAGTAGAAACCCCGATGATGCAGGTAATTCCAGGTGGGGCATCTGCTCGCCCGTTTATTACCCATCATAACGCTCTGGATTTAGATATGTACCTGCGTATCGCGCCGGAGCTGTATCTGAAACGTCTGGTTGTAGGCGGTTTTGAACGGGTATTCGAAATCAACCGTAACTTCCGTAATGAAGGTATTTCTGTTCGCCATAATCCTGAGTTCACAATGATGGAACTCTACATGGCGTATGCGGATTACCACGATTTGATTGAACTGACAGAGTCCCTGTTCCGCACCCTGGCACAAGAGGTTCTGGGTACCACTAAAGTCACTTATGGCGAGCATGTGTTTGATTTCGGCAAACCGTTTGAAAAACTCACCATGCGCGAAGCAATCAAAAAATATCGTCCAGAAACCGATATGGCCGACCTGGATAATTTTGATGCTGCTAAAGCATTAGCTGAATCTATCGGAATTACGGTAGAGAAAAGCTGGGGGCTGGGACGTATTGTCACGGAGATCTTTGATGAAGTGGCAGAAGCACATCTGATTCAGCCAACCTTTATTACGGAATATCCGGCAGAAGTGTCACCGCTGGCGCGCCGTAATGATGTTAACCCGGAAATCACCGACCGTTTTGAATTCTTCATCGGTGGTCGTGAAATCGGTAATGGTTTTAGCGAATTAAACGACGCAGAAGATCAGGCTGAACGTTTCCAGGAACAGGTTAACGCTAAAGCTGCAGGTGACGACGAAGCCATGTTCTATGACGAAGATTACGTGACTGCGCTGGAATATGGTCTGCCGCCAACCGCTGGTCTGGGTATTGGTATCGACCGAATGATTATGCTGTTTACAAACAGTCATACTATTCGCGACGTTATTCTCTTCCCGGCGATGCGCCCACAGAAATAAATTTCACTTTAATGAACGAAGCAGTCAGGCGACTGCTTCGTTCGTCGTTCCGCAAATCCAGTTTTGAGGAGAGACGCTTCGTTTCACGATAACCAGCGGGTCCACTCAACTACAGCTCCTAAAAGAGAGAAAAAAGTAATGCCACAGGCAGACTCATTGGCCAGGTTATTCCGACCAGGAATGCACTAAGTAAACGAATATGTGTTTTCTCATGTGAGATAAACCAGATAATGACAAAGGATATGTTCACACCAATCACATAAAAAATTAATATTTTAGAGAATAGTGCCATTTTTTATGTTCTTCTTATCCTTCCTGGCTACTTGTAAAACTGACGGAAATAGTCATCAACTGTCATAATGTTGAGGTCAAAATCAATATCCGGTAAGTCTAAGCATTTAAGCCTGATTAAATCTTCGATTTCACTTGCGGCTAACGATGTCGTTATTGCGAAGGAGTTTTCATTCAATTGTCGTGGTATCCCATATTCATCAGCCACGATAGAGGAGAAATTCATATCATACATCAATGATCTTAACCTTAAGAACACTGAGGAATAAGATGATGGATAATCAAAAGAAACAACATAAGTATTGAACTTGTTTTTACCTTCCATAATATGACTCCTATCAATATTGAATGCTCTGGGGACGCAAAACTTATTAACCCCGATTGATGATTCTCATATAGGAGATATTCTTTTTTTTGCTCAGTAAAGGGGATGACTTGGGACAAAAAAACGCGCTCTCTGCCCATTCTTTGTGCATCCCCCTACCCTTCAGATGCTCTCCTGCATCACTCCGCGGAGAGCAAGAAAAATATCGTGACTCTGTACTCTCCCATCAACTGCGAATATCATCATACTCCCGCGTTTTATCAAATTCGTGTTTCGCAAATGGACATAATGGGATAATTTTTCGTTTTTCCCGACGCATTTTTTCCACGACTTTCGCAACCAGCTGTTTACCAATCCCTTGCCCTTTCAGGCTTTCATCGACATCGGTATGTTCGATAATCGCTAAATTCTCTCCGGTCGGCACAAAGACAATTTCAGCGATTTGCTTGCCTTGTTCGTCATTAATGTAAAATTTATTGTGGCCTTCGCGTATTTCCATTTTACCCTCGCTTATTTATGACGGTATTTCAGCGCGCCGCTCGGGCACGTATCAATCACTTTAACCACAGTGACGACGTCGACTTCATCCGGCATGATCCACGGCTTTCGTTTGAGATTAAATAACTTGCCGTTGCCACGTACGCAATTGCCAGAATGCTGACATATCGCAGTGTTGAAATAGACATCGATCTTTTCGCCGGTATAACAGCGATAACCCTCGTCCAGTAGCGCCTGATCCATGACTTTCCCTCTCTCATCAGTATGATTATCGCTATAAGCATAGCCCTGGAATCTTCATACAGCACTGGCAGTTTCCGTTGCCAGAGTCTCTTCCCCTATATAGCCAATCATTCTTACTCCCTTTGAATTACCCGCCTCATCAGAGATAATGCTTAAGAAATTTGTCACACAAGGAAGCTGATGAGACATTCATTGCCCTACCGCATGTTACGCAAACGTCCGATGAAATTGAGTACCACAGTGATCTTAATGGTCAGTGCGGTACTGTTCTCGGTGCTATTGGTGGTGCATCTGATTTACTTCTCGCAAATCAGTGATATGACGCGAGACGGGCTAGCCAACAAGGCACTGGCAGTGGCGCGTACCCTCGCCGACTCGCCGGAAATCCGTCAGGGCTTGCAGAAAAAACCGCAGGAGAGCGGAATCCAGGCCATCGCGGAAGCCGTGCGCAAACGCAACGATCTGCTGTTTATTGTCGTTACCGATATGCAAAGTCTTCGCTACTCGCATCCTGAAGCCCAGCGTATTGGTCAGCCATTTAAAGGTGATGACATCCTTAAAGCGCTGAATGGCAAAGAAAATGTCGCTATCAATCGCGGTTTTCTGGCGCAGGCTTTACGCGTATTTACCCCCATCTACGATGAAAATCATAAACAAATTGGCGTGGTGGCGATCGGCCTTGAGTTAAGCCGCGTGACCCAACAAATCAATGACAGTCGCTGGAGCATTATCTGGTCGGTATTATTTGGCATGCTGGTCGGACTGATTGGCACCTGCATTCTGGTTAAGGTACTGAAAAAAATCCTTTTCGGCCTGGAACCCTACGAAATCTCCACGCTGTTTGAGCAGCGCCAGGCCATGTTGCAGTCTATCAAAGAAGGCGTCGTTGCCGTGGACGATCGCGGCGAGGTCACGCTGATCAACGATGCCGCACAAGAATTGCTGAATTACCGTAAGTCGCAGGACGATGAGAAACTGTCGACGCTCAGCCACTCATGGTCACAGGTGGTAGATGTCTCGGAAGTGTTACGCGACGGTACGCCGCGCCGCGACGAAGAGATTACGATTAAAGATCGGCTATTACTGATCAACACCGTTCCGGTGCGCAGTAATGGCGTTATCATCGGTGCCATTTCAACCTTCAGGGACAAAACTGAAGTACGTAAACTGATGCAGCGACTCGATGGTCTGGTCAACTATGCTGACGCACTTCGTGAACGATCCCACGAATTTATGAATAAATTGCATGTGATTCTCGGATTATTGCATCTGAAGAGTTATAAGCAGTTGGAAGATTACATTCTCAAAACAGCCAATAACTATCAGGAAGAGATTGGCTCTCTGCTGGGTAAGATCAAATCTCCGGTTATCGCTGGTTTTTTAATCAGCAAGATTAACCGCGCGACCGATTTAGGCCATACGCTGATTTTAAACAGTGAAAGCCAGCTGCCAGACAGCGGCAGTGAGGACCAGGTCGCGACGCTGATTACCACATTGGGAAATCTGATAGAAAACGCGCTGGAAGCATTAGGGCCGGAACCCGGTGGCGAAATTAGCGTAACATTGCACTACCGTCACGGCTGGCTGCACTGCGAAGTTAACGATGATGGACCGGGGATCGCACCCGACAAAATCGATCACATTTTTGACAAAGGTGTCTCGACAAAAGGAAGCGAGCGAGGCGTCGGTTTAGCACTTGTCAAACAACAGGTAGAAAATCTCGGCGGCAGCATCGCCGTGGAATCGGAACCCGGGATTTTCACACAATTTTTTGTCCAGATACCCTGGGACGGGGAGAGGTCGAACAGATGATCAATGTATTAATTATCGATGACGACGCAATGGTCGCGGAGCTGAATCGCCGATACGTAGCACAAATCCCAGGCTTTCAATGCTGTGGAACAGCCTCGACGCTGGAGAAAGCCAAAGAGATTATCTTCAATAGCGATACGCCTATCGACCTGATATTGCTCGATATCTATATGCAAAAAGAGAACGGGCTCGATTTACTGCCTGTCCTGCATAACGCGCGTTGCAAAAGTGATGTGATTGTCATCTCCTCCGCAGCCGATGCGGCAACCATTAAAGATTCGCTGCATTACGGTGTCGTGGATTACCTGATCAAACCCTTCCAGGCTTCCCGCTTTGAAGAGGCGCTCACCGGCTGGCGGCAAAAGAAAATGGCGCTGGAAAAACATCAGTATTATGACCAGGCCGAGCTTGATCAGCTAATCCACGGCAGCAGCTCCAACGAACAGGATCCTCGTCGCTTGCCAAAAGGCTTAACGCCGCAGACGTTACGCACGCTGTGCCAGTGGATTGACGCGCATCAGGACTATGAGTTTTCAACCGACGAGCTGGCTAACGAGGTTAACATCTCGCGTGTTTCCTGCCGTAAATACCTCATCTGGCTGGTCAACTGCCACATCTTGTTCACCAGTATCCATTATGGCGTCACGGGGCGTCCGGTTTACCGTTACCGTATTCAGGCAGAACACTACTCACTACTGAAACAATATTGCCAATAACGGATCGCTGGTTATCTGTAAGTAATAATTATTACCGTAATACAAAATACCCCTGGCACAAGTTACATCCTTCATCAGTAAAACTTGTGCCAGATCAAATATAATTATCCCTCCATCATCGCTAAAAATTAATATCTCTTCAGGTGAACGGTGTTTTTAATTTCAAAACGATAACAAAAGTTAATTAACTATTATGTCACCCGCATTATGTGTATTTTTACCCACAAATGGGTAGATCAGATTAATCTTTAAACCTAATGATATCTGCCCTGAGAACAAAAAATAGACCGATAAATATCAATAAGATAACAGCAAACAAAACATTAACATCTGCGCAGTACAAACTATAAACCCATCGCCAGAGAGTTTTTCTCTCTGAAAAAGCCGCTTATCACAGTGCATAAATTTGCCGCTGCTTTAATCAGCCAATATTTACTGTGAGGTATTTGCTAAAGCCGGTAACGACCAAACGGATATTTAGTCAGGCTCTGAAAACAGTTCATACAAAACAGAACGTGACTGTGATCTATTCAGCAAAAATTTAAATAGGATTATCGCGAGGGTTCACACATGTTATTTACTATCCAACTTATCATAATACTGATATGTCTGTTTTATGGTGCCAGAAAGGGTGGTATCGCGCTGGGTTTATTAGGCGGTATCGGTCTGGTCATTCTGGTCTTCGTCTTCCACCTTCAGCCAGGTAAACCACCGGTTGATGTCATGCTGGTTATCATTGCGGTGGTGGCGGCATCGGCGACCTTGCAAGCTTCGGGCGGTCTTGATGTCATGCTGCAAATTGCCGAGAAGCTGCTGCGCCGCAACCCGAAATATGTCTCAATTGTCGCGCCGTTTGTGACCTGTACACTGACCATTCTTTGCGGTACGGGTCATGTGGTTTACACCATTCTGCCGATCATCTACGACGTCGCCATTAAGAACAACATCCGTCCGGAACGTCCGATGGCGGCAAGTTCTATCGGTGCACAGATGGGGATTATCGCCAGTCCGGTGTCGGTTGCGGTCGTGTCTCTGGTTGCAATGCTGGGTAATGTCACCTTTGATGGTCGCCATCTTGAGTTCCTCGACCTGCTGGCAATCACCATTCCATCGACGTTAATCGGTATCCTGGCGATCGGTATCTTCAGCTGGTTCCGCGGTAAAGATCTGGATAAAGACGAAGAGTTCCAGAAATTCATCTCCGTACCGGAAAACCGTGAGTATGTTTACGGTGATACCGCGACGCTGCTCGATAAAAAACTGCCGAAAAGCAACTGGCTGGCAATGTGGATTTTCCTCGGGGCAATCGCTGTAGTCGCCCTTCTTGGTGCTGATTCGGACCTGCGTCCATCCTTCGGCGGCAAACCGCTGTCGATGGTACTGGTTATTCAGATGTTTATGCTGCTGACCGGGGCGCTGATTATTATCCTGACCAAAACCAATCCCGCGTCTATCTCAAAAAACGAAGTCTTCCGTTCCGGTATGATCGCCATCGTGGCGGTGTACGGTATCGCATGGATGGCAGAAACCATGTTCGGTGCGCATATGTCTGAAATTCAGGGCGTACTGGGTGAAATGGTGAAAGAGTATCCGTGGGCGTATGCCATTGTTCTGCTGCTGGTTTCCAAGTTTGTAAACTCTCAGGCTGCGGCGCTGGCGGCGATTGTTCCGGTCGCGCTGGCGATCGGCGTTGATCCGGCATACATCGTGGCTTCAGCACCGGCTTGCTACGGTTATTACATCCTGCCGACTTATCCGAGCGATCTGGCAGCGATTCAGTTTGACCGTTCCGGCACCACCCACATCGGTCGCTTCGTCATCAACCACAGTTTTATTCTGCCGGGGTTGATTGGTGTTAGCGTATCGTGCGTCTTCGGCTGGATCTTCGCCGCGATGTACGGGTTCTTATAAATGCACTTTGCGTGCCGCCCGTGACTACGCGGCACGCCATTTTCGAATAACAAATACAGAGTTACAGGCTGGAAGCTATGTCAAACAAACCCTTTATCTACCAGGCACCTTTCCCGATGGGGAAAGACAATACCGAATACTATCTACTCACTTCCGATTACGTTAGCGTTGCCGACTTCGACGGCGAAACCATCCTGAAAGTGGAACCAGAAGCCCTGACCCTACTGGCGCAGCAAGCCTTTCACGACGCTTCTTTCATGCTCCGTCCGGCACACCAGAAACAGGTTGCGGCTATTCTTCACGATCCAGAAGCCAGCGAAAACGACAAGTACGTGGCGCTGCAATTCTTAAGAAACTCCGAAATCGCCGCCAAAGGCGTGCTGCCGACCTGCCAGGATACCGGCACCGCGATCATCGTCGGTAAAAAAGGCCAGCGCGTGTGGACCGGTGGCGGTGATGAAGAAGCGCTGTCGAAAGGCGTCTATAACACCTATATCGAAGATAACCTGCGCTATTCACAGAATGCGGCGCTGGACATGTACAAAGAGGTCAACACCGGCACTAACCTGCCTGCGCAAATCGACCTGTACGCGGTAGATGGCGATGAGTACAAATTCCTTTGCGTTGCGAAAGGCGGCGGCTCTGCCAACAAAACGTATCTCTACCAGGAAACCAAAGCCCTGCTGACTCCCGGCAAACTGAAAAACTTCCTCGTCGAGAAAATGCGTACCCTCGGTACTGCAGCCTGCCCGCCGTACCATATCGCGTTTGTGATTGGCGGTACGTCTGCGGAAACCAACCTGAAAACCGTCAAGTTAGCAAGCGCTCACTATTACGATGAACTGCCGACGGAAGGGAACGAACATGGTCAGGCGTTCCGCGATGTCCAGCTGGAACAGGAACTGCTGGAAGAGGCCCAGAAACTCGGTCTTGGCGCGCAGTTTGGCGGTAAATACTTCGCGCACGACATTCGCGTTATCCGTCTGCCACGTCACGGCGCATCCTGCCCGGTCGGCATGGGCGTCTCCTGCTCCGCTGACCGTAACATTAAAGCGAAAATCAACCGCGAAGGTATCTGGATCGAAAAACTGGAACACAACCCAGGCCAGTACATTCCACAAGAACTGCGCCAGGCCGGTGAAGGCGAAGCGGTGAAAGTTGACCTTAACCGCCCGATGAAAGAGATCCTCGCCCAGCTTTCGCAATACCCGGTATCCACTCGTTTGTCGCTCACCGGCACCATTATCGTGGGCCGAGATATTGCACACGCCAAGCTGAAAGAGCTGATTGACGCCGGTAAAGAACTTCCGCAGTACATCAAAGATCACCCGATCTACTACGCGGGTCCGGCGAAAACCCCTGCCGGTTATCCATCAGGTTCACTTGGCCCAACCACCGCAGGTCGTATGGACTCCTACGTGGATCTGCTGCAATCCCACGGCGGCAGCATGATCATGCTAGCGAAAGGTAACCGCAGTCAGCAGGTTACCGACGCGTGTCATAAACACGGCGGCTTCTACCTCGGTAGCATCGGCGGTCCGGCGGCGGTACTGGCGCAGCAGAGCATCAAGCATCTGGAATGCGTCGCTTATCCGGAGCTGGGTATGGAAGCTATCTGGAAAATCGAAGTAGAAGATTTCCCGGCGTTTATCCTGGTCGATGACAAAGGTAACGACTTCTTCCAGCAGATCGTCAACAAACAGTGCGCGAACTGCACTAAGTAACCTCTTCGGCCCAGCGCCTGGCAGCATGCTGCCAGGTGATCCCCCTGGGCCACCTCTTTTGCGATTGTAATTTCACGCTTGCTGGTGAATAGTCAGTATTTTCCCTGACTTGCGAACTCACCATGACCCGCACACTCAAGCCGTTAATTCTTAACACCGGCGCACTGGCGCTAACGTTAATCCTGATTTATACCGGCATTTCGGCCCATGACAAACTCACCTGGCTGATGGAAGTGACACCGGTGATTATTGTCGTGCCGCTACTCCTTGCCACCGCGAAACGTTATCCGTTAACGCCGCTGCTCTATACGCTCATTTTCTTTCACGCCATCATCCTGATGGTCGGCGGACAATACACCTACGCGAAAGTCCCCGTTGGTTTTGAGGTGCAGGAATGGTTAGGGTTGAGCCGTAATCCGTATGACAAGCTGGGGCATTTTTTCCAGGGGCTGGTGCCTGCACTGGTGGCACGAGAAATTCTCGTTCGCGGGATGTACGTGCGCGGACGTAAAATGGTGGCGTTCCTGGTCTGCTGCGTGGCGCTGGCGATAAGCGCGATGTATGAATTAATCGAGTGGTGGGCGGCGCTGGCAATGGGCCAGGGAGCGGATGATTTTCTCGGCACCCAGGGCGACCAGTGGGACACGCAATCCGATATGTTCTGCGCGCTGCTTGGCGCATTAACGACGGTGATATTCCTCGCTCGCTTTCATTGCCGCCAGCTACGGCGCTTTGGCTTGATAACCGGATAACAACGTGCGCTTTGTTGATGCCGGATGCGGCGTGAATTCCTTATCCGGTCTACAAAATTTGCAAATCCAAAGCATTACATTAAGACGTGGCCTGATAAACATATCGCATCAGGCCATTTTCGTTAGCTATTGTCCACGTCAGGCTTTCACATCACTCACTGCACCGACCGGAATATCAGCATGAACAGGCTCGGGCGGTACTTTGCGATATTTATCCAGCAGATGAATCTGGATCCTGCGCAGCGTGTCGCCATTGAGGCGATAGAAACGGAAGTAGAGAATCAGCGTTACCATGAAAAACAGAGTTGGTAGAGCAATCATAATAAACTGCATACCTAATAGGGCTTGCGTAGACTGTTCAACATTCGGTACATAGCCAATCATCCCTAACACAACCGCAATGAAAAAAGCCGCAAAGGCTGAACCGCCCTTCACCACCATAGTCTGCACGGAGTAAGCGATACTTTCACAGCGTACGTGCAGTTTATATTCACCGTAATCAACGGTATCTGCCACCATGATGACCTGTAATACCCAGAAAAGCGCCGTTCCCACATTCAGCAAAATACCCGCAATCACAATGAGGACGACGTTGTGATAGCTCATTAATGCCATTAACAGGAGAACACCACAGCTTAACACCGGAAGAATAGATGCTCCGGCCCATAAAATGCGTCGGGATAATGATTTAACTAAGCGTGGGAAGAATACTAACGTCACCAGGTTAGCAGCTCCCGCATACGACAGATAATAGGGGAACAAATCCGCATCACCGATAACATATGAGAAATAATAGATAGCAAATCCGGTAATAATGTTGCTGGCTACATTATAAGCAAGAGCCATACCCAAGAGGCATGAAAGCTGATCGTTTTTATAAATTAGCGCAACGATGGCTTTAAGTGTCAGATGGCTTCCTTCAGCAGACGGTTGATTGTCTGACGAAAAGACTTCATGCACATTGCGCAGAGTGATGATGGTTGAAACAATAAAAAAGGCGATCAGTACCAGAGTGAACATCTGAAAGCCAAATCCCCGATCGCCACCGCCGACATAATTAACAAATGGTAGCGTCACACCTGCCGTAACAAAGCCTGCCAGACTGGCAAAAAAACGCGGATAAGGAACCAGTTGTTCGCGCTCACGTTTATCGAGCGTGATGGTTGGAACCAGCGACCAGAAGGGAATATCCATAATGGTGTAAGTCATGCCCCAGAGGATGTAGGTCACGCAAACAAAGACAATCTGAGTAGTACCTTCAAACAGATGCGCACTAAAGAGGAGAAATAAGATTACAGAGTTTGCCAACGTACCGATCAGGATCCAGGGTTTGAACTTACCCCATCGCGATCGCGTAGCATTTACAATCCATCCCATAATCGGATCGTTAATAGCATCCCAGATCCTCGCCACCAGAAACAAAGTACCGACCAAACCCACAGACAGCCCGACGACATCGGTGTAGTAATACATGAGGTACATATACACAATGCCGATCGCAAAATCCTTCCCGAACGCTCCAAATCCATAACTGAGTTTTGTAGTCATTGAAATGCTCATAGGGTATCGGGTCGCTGTTACCAACGCCCGCCTTCTGTTATTGGTATCGTCAGAGGTGTGCGCCGGAATAAATCCCCCGGCGCAGTAGCGTTTAGTCGCGTTTTAACGGTGCAACCAGCCTGGCAGCCAGTCGCCGTGGGCGGCAATCAGGTCGTCAACAAGAGCATATATTTCGTCAATGCCCAGCACGGCGGCAGTATGCGGGTCCATCATCGCGGCGTGGTAAACACGGTCGCGATTTTCCGTAAGAATAGCTTCGGTCAGCAGCGTCTGTACGTTGATGTTGGTTTGCATCAGGGCGGCCAGATGCGAAGGTAGCGTACCGACTTTGGTTGGCTGAATGCCATTAGCATCAACCAGACAGGCTACTTCCACGCAACATCCTTGTGGCAGGTTATCAATCAAACCATCGTTACGGACGTTGCCGTAAATCACACTCGGCTCGCCAGTCCAGATAGCGTTCATGATTGTGCTGGCATATTCCCGTGACGGTTTAATATCAATCCGGGAGGCGTTTTTATACTCCTCCAGCTCTTTATGCCAGTTCGCCAGCTGCTCGACGCAGCGTTTCGGGTACTCATCCAGCGGTACTTTATAACGCTCAATCAAATCCTCACGACCTGGCTTAATAAACCACGGCGTATATTCGGCAAAATGTTCTGACGATTCCGTGACGAAGTAGCCCAGCTTTTTGAACATTTCATAGCGCACAATATTCTGGCAGCGAGTATTACCATGAATATTTGGCTTCGGTGCCTGCCCTGCTTCATAAGCCGCCAGCAGTTCCGGGTAGAGATTCACGTAACTGCCGTCGGCGGTTTTGCGCTCCAGCTCCAGGTAAAACGCCATATGGTTGATACCTGCGCAGCGGTAACGCAGCGTAGCTGGGTCGATATTGAGATCACGCGCCAGCTCTTCCGCCGTTCCCTGCACCGAATGGCACAGCCCGACCTGTTTGATATGCGGATAACGGGCATACATCGCCCAGGTATTCATCGCCATGGGGTTAACATAGTTGAGCATGGTGGCATCGGGGCAGACTTCCGTCATGTCCTCGCAAATTTGCCACAGATGCGGAATGGTACGTAGCGCGCGCATAATACCGCCCGGCCCCAACGTATCGGCAATGGTTTGTTCCAGACCATGCCGCTTACAGACCTCGAAATCAGTCACCGTGCAAGGTTCATAACCGCCAATCTGAAATGCCACCACGACAAAATCGGCATCCTCTAAGGCTTCTTTCTGTTGGGTGTGGCAGGTGATTTTGCCGCTGGCCCCTGCTGAATCCATCAGCTTACGCACCACAATATGCGACTCTTCCAGGCGGGTGGGATCAATGTCCATCAGGGCAATATGCGCCGTTTTCAGCGCCTCGCGATGGAACACATCACCAAGAATATTTTTAACGAAAATCGTCGAACCAGCGCCGATAAATGTAATTTTGGGTGCAGTCATCATGCAGATCTCCTGGCTTGCTTGAATAACTTCATCATGGCAGGCGAATCTGCAGAAAACCTCCGGCTTCCAGGTTGAGCATTCCCATAAACTCAGATCCTGCGTGAAGCAGCAGTAAATCTGAGTTTATGGTAATAAGTTACCTGAAAAGCAGAGTTTTCGGCCTCATGATGCTCGGACGCTCCCCTCGCCTCTCTGGGAAGAGGGTGAAAACCGTGCTCCCACTCGCAGTCATCCTCCCTCACTCCTGCCATAATTCTGATATTCCAGGAAAGAGAGCCATCCATGAATACAGATACGTTTATGTGCAGCAGCGACGAAAAACAGACCCGCAGCCCGCTGTCGCTGTATTCGGAATACCAGCGGATGGAGATTGAGTTTCGCGCACCGCATATCATGCCCACCAGCCACTGGCATGGTCAGGTCGAAGTGAATGTGCCTTTCGATGGCGATGTGGAATACCTGATCAACAATGAAAAAGTGAATATCAATCAGGGTCATATCACGCTGTTCTGGGCCTGTACACCGCACCAACTAACAGATACCGGAACCTGTCAGAGCATGGCGATTTTTAATCTGCCGATGCATCTGTTTCTCTCCTGGCCGCTGGATAAAGACCTGATTAACCACGTCACTCACGGCATGGTGATCAAATCACTGGCCACACAGCAACTTAGCCCGTTTGAAGTGCGCCGCTGGCAGCAGGAATTAAACAGTCCGAACGAGCAAATTCGCCAGCTCGCCATTGATGAAATTGGCCTGATGCTCAAGCGATTTAGCCTCTCTGGCTGGGAACCGATTCTGGTCAATAAAACCTCGCGCACACACAAAAACAGCGTCTCGCGCCATGCGCAATTTTATGTTAGCCAGATGCTGGGCTTTATTGCCGAAAACTATGATCAGGCGCTGACCATCAACGATGTGGCTGAGCACGTCAAACTTAACGCCAACTATGCAATGGGGATATTCCAGCGGGTCATGCAATTGACGATGAAACAGTACATTACCGCGATGCGCATCAACCACGTTCGCGCGTTACTGAGCGATACCGATAAAAGTATTCTCGATATTGCCCTGACGGCAGGCTTTCGTTCAAGTAGTCGTTTTTACAGCACGTTCGGCAAATATGTCGGCATGTCGCCGCAACAATACCGCAAACTTAGCCAACAGCGCCGCCAGACGTTTCCCGGCTAAAGACGATATCAGTATCAGCCAAAAAAATAGTTTAGCCGTCGATAATAAGCAGTGAAAATAATTTAAAATAATCACATAACGTATTGTTTATAAAACTAAATATTTCAAAAATGTTTGTTTTTCACGCGCTTTACAGCCCGAAAAGGCCGGAAGATACTTGCCCGCAACGAAGATTCCTTCATAACCGGGTAAGCAATGATGAAAGTATTAATTGTTGAAAGCGAGTTTCTCCATCAAGACACCTGGGTCGGTAACGCCGTTGAGCGTCTGGCAGATGCTTTAAGCCAGCAAAATGTTACCGTGATTAAATCCACCTCCTTTGATGATGGTTTTGCCATTCTCTCTTCAAACGAAGCCATTGACTGCCTGATGTTCAGCTATCAAATGGAACATCCGGACGAACATCAAAACCTCAGACAATTGATCGGTAAGCTTCATGAGCGCCAACAAAACGTGCCGGTCTTCCTGTTGGGCGATCGGGAAAAAGCCCTCGCCGCAATGGACCGGGATCTGCTGGAGCTTGTCGATGAATTCGCCTGGATTCTGGAAGATACCGCCGACTTTATCGCCGGACGCGCCGTTGCCGCGATGACCCGCTACCGCCAGCAGCTGTTGCCGCCACTGTTCAGCGCGCTGATGAAATATAGTGACATCCATGAATATTCCTGGGCAGCGCCAGGCCACCAGGGCGGCGTTGGTTTTACCAAAACACCCGCCGGACGTTTCTACCATGACTACTATGGTGAAAATCTGTTCCGCACCGACATGGGCATCGAACGAACTTCCCTCGGTTCTTTGCTTGACCATACTGGCGCATTTGGCGAAAGCGAAAAATATGCCGCACGCGTATTTGGTGCCGATCGCTCCTGGTCGGTAGTCGTCGGTACTTCCGGCTCTAACCGCACCATCATGCAGGCTTGCATGACCGATAACGATGTCGTGGTCGTTGACCGTAACTGCCATAAATCCATCGAACAAGGTTTGATGCTGACAGGCGCGAAACCGGTCTATATGGTGCCAAGCCGCAACCGCTACGGCATTATCGGGCCAATCTATCCGCAGGAAATGCAACCTGAAACCTTGCAGAAGAAAATCAGTGAAAGCCCGCTGACCAAAGACAAAGCCGGGCAAAAACCGTCTTACTGCGTGGTGACCAACTGCACCTATGACGGCGTGTGTTATAACGCTAAAGAAGCGCAGGATCTGCTGGAAAAAACCTCCGATCGTCTGCACTTTGACGAAGCCTGGTACGGCTATGCACGTTTCAACCCGATCTATGCCGATCACTATGCCATGCGCGGCGAACCAGGCGATCACAACGGTCCTACCGTTTTCGCCACCCACTCCACCCACAAACTGCTGAATGCGCTGTCACAGGCTTCTTATATTCATGTACGTGAAGGTCGTGGGGCGATTAACTTCTCCCGCTTCAACCAGGCCTACATGATGCATGCCACCACCTCCCCGCTGTATGCCATCTGCGCATCCAACGACGTGGCGGTGTCGATGATGGACGGCAACAGCGGCCTGTCACTGACACAGGAAGTGATTGACGAAGCGGTTGATTTCCGTCAGGCGATGGCGCGGCTATATAAAGAGTTCACCGCTGACGGTAGCTGGTTCTTCAAACCGTGGAACAAAGAAGTCGTCACCGACCCACAAACCGGCAAAACCTATGACTTTGCTGACGCACCAACCAAACTGCTGACCACCGTTCAGGACTGCTGGGTAATGCATCCGGGCGAAAGCTGGCACGGCTTCAAAGATATTCCGGATAACTGGAGTATGCTCGACCCAATTAAAGTCAGCATCCTTGCTCCGGGAATGGGTGAAGATGGTGAACTGGAAGAAACCGGTGTTCCGGCGGCGCTGGTCACTGCCTGGCTTGGTCGCCACGGCATTGTGCCTACCCGCACCACTGACTTCCAAATTATGTTCCTGTTCTCTATGGGCGTAACCCGTGGGAAATGGGGGACTCTGGTTAACACCCTTTGCTCCTTCAAACGCCACTATGACGCCAACACACCGCTGGCGCAGGTGATGCCGGAACTTGTTGAACAATATCCTGACACTTACGCGAACATGGGGATTCACGATCTGGGTGACACCATGTTTGCCTGGCTGAAAGAAAACAACCCTGGCGCACGGTTGAACGAAGCCTATTCCGGCCTGCCGATGGCGGAAATCACCCCGCGTGAAGCGTACAACGCGATTGTCGACAACAATGTCGAACTGGTATCCATTGAAAATCTGCCAGGACGCATCGCGGCAAACTCAGTTATCCCGTATCCGCCAGGAATCCCGATGCTGCTGTCTGGTGAAAACTTCGGCGATAAAAACAGTCCGCAAGTAAGTTATTTACGCTCGCTGCAATCCTGGGACCACCATTTCCCTGGATTTGAACACGAAACTGAAGGGACTGAAATTATTGACGGTATTTACCACGTTATGTGCGTGAAAGCGTAACCACTATTCCGCTGAAGGCGTAATTGTTTAAATAACATTACGCCGCCTGGCCTTAGGCCTTTTGAGTATGGCAACGTTTTCATAAAAATTGCTGCAAACAAAAATGTCATACTTTTTGCGCGGCCCCACCCCGCGCTTTTTTTTGCCTGTTATTTATCCTGTAAAAAAATATGTACATGAGAAATTACTATAAAAATTTGTAATATTAGTAAAACTCGTTATTTTTATGCATGTTTATATTCATCATACAATTATATAACCATTTCCCGGTATCGCTTTGCTTTAGCGAGAACTGGTCTTTTATTTGCACTCAGGAGTACATGTATGAGGATTTGCAGCGACCAACCTTGTATTGTTTTATTGACTGAAAAAGATGTCTGGATAAGGGTGAATGGGAAAGAACCTATTAGCCTTAAAGCTAACCATATGGCGTTATTAAATTGTGAAAATAATATTATCGACGTCTCCTCTCTTAACAACACTTTGGTTGCTCATATTAGTCACGACATCATCAAAGATTACCTCCGGTTTCTGAATAAAGATCTCTCGCAAATACCAGTATGGCAACGTAGCGCTACGCCCATACTCACCCTGCCATGCCTGACGCCAGACGTCTTTCGCGTTGCCGCGCAACACAGCATGATGCCCGCAGAAACTGAGTCAGAAAAGGAACGAACACGCGCATTATTATTCACGGTGCTATCCCGTTTTCTCGACAGTAAAAAATTCCTTTCATTAATGATGTATATGTTACGTAATTGTGTAAGTGACAGCGTTTATCAAATTATTGAAAGCGATATTCACAAAGACTGGAATCTTAGTATGGTAGCCAGTTGTTTATGTCTTAGCCCAAGTCTGTTAAAGAAAAAGTTGAAAAGCGAAAACACCAGTTATAGCCAAATAATCACCACCTGCCGCATGCGTTATGCCGTAAATGAATTAATGATGGACGGTAAAAATATCTCTCAGGTATCACAGTCCTGCGGCTACAACAGTACGTCGTACTTTATTTCTGTCTTTAAAGACTTCTACGGTATGACGCCGCTGCATTATGTTAGTCAGCACAGAGAACGCACTGTCGCCTGATTTTTAACCTTAACGAAGAGCTATATTAATAACGGCATCAGCGATAACCCGGTCGATAATAATTCAACTATCGAATGCAGGCGTATGATATGACGTAATTTATTGTCACGAAGCTCGCCTTCGCAGGAGTTTAATTATGTCTTCGGATGCTGATGCTCACAAAGTGGGCTTAATCCCCGTCACCCTGATGGTGTCGGGGAATATTATGGGGTCAGGTGTTTTTCTGTTACCTGCAAACCTGGCCTCTACTGGCGGGATTGCCATTTATGGATGGTTGGTGACGATTATCGGTGCACTGGGGCTCTCGATGGTATACGCCAAAATGTCGTTCCTCGACCCAAGTCCTGGTGGTTCTTACGCTTACGCCCGCCGCTGCTTTGGCCCGTTTCTCGGTTATCAAACCAACGTCCTCTACTGGCTGGCCTGCTGGATCGGCAATATCGCCATGGTGGTCATTGGCGTAGGATATTTAAGTTACTTCTTCCCGATTCTGAAAGATCCATTGGTATTAACCATCACCTGCGTCGTGGTGCTGTGGATCTTCGTCCTGCTGAACATTGTCGGTCCGAAAATGATCACCCGTGTGCAGGCAGTTGCCACCGTGCTGGCGCTGATCCCCATCGTCGGGATTGCCGTATTTGGCTGGTTCTGGTTCCGTGGTGAAACCTATATGGCGGCATGGAACGTCAGCGGCCTGGGCACCTTCGGTGCAATTCAAAGTACCCTTAACGTTACGCTGTGGTCGTTCATCGGTGTGGAAAGTGCCTCCGTTGCCGCAGGTGTGGTGAAAAACCCGAAACGCAATGTCCCTATCGCCACCATTGGTGGGGTATTGATTGCCGCCGTTTGCTATGTACTTTCTACCACCGCGATTATGGGGATGATCCCTAATGCCGCACTGCGCGTTTCTGCTTCGCCATTCGGTGATGCCGCACGGATGGCGTTGGGTGACACCGCCGGGGCCATTGTTTCCTTCTGCGCAGCTGCGGGTTGCTTAGGTTCACTGGGCGGCTGGACGTTGCTGGCGGGTCAAACGGCGAAAGCCGCTGCCGATGACGGACTGTTCCCACCAATTTTTGCCCGTGTAAATAAAGCGGGTACGCCAGTGGCGGGGCTGATTATCGTCGGTATTTTGATGACCATCTTCCAGCTCAGCAGCATTTCACCAAACGCGACCAAAGAGTTCGGTCTGGTTTCTTCCGTCTCGGTCATCTTTACACTGGTGCCATATCTTTACACCTGTGCGGCGTTACTGCTGCTCGGACACGGTCACTTTGGTAAAGCACGCCCGGCATATCTGGCAGTTACTACCATTGCCTTCCTCTACTGCATCTGGGCCGTGGTGGGGTCCGGAGCGAAAGAGGTTATGTGGTCATTTGTCACCCTGATGGTCATCACCGCCATGTATGCGCTGAATTACAACCGGCTACATAAAAACCCGTATCCCTTAGATGCACCAATAAGCAAAGATTAATTCCCCTTAATCCAGCAAACATAAAAGCCAACCTTAAGAACTTAAGGTTGGCTTAATTTTGCTTTGCGAGCATATGCGCACTTTGTTCGATGGAAACACCGTGATGTTGAAGCGCCTACTAAAAAGACCCTCTTTGAATTTACTCGCCTGGCTATTGTTGGCCGCTTTTTATATCTCTATCTGCCTGAATATTGCCTTTTTTAAACAGGTGTTGCAGGCGCTGCCGCTGGATTCGCTGCATAACGTACTGGTTTTCTTGTCGATGCCGGTCGTCGCTTTCAGCGTGATTAATATTGTCCTGACACTAAGCTCTTTCTTATGGCTTAATCGACCACTGGCCTGCCTGTTTATTCTGGTTGGCGCGGCTGCACAATATTTCATAATGACTTACGGCATCGTCATCGACCGCTCGATGATTGCCAATATTATTGATACCACTCCGGCAGAAAGTTATGCGCTGATGACACCGCAAATGTTATTAACGCTGGGATTCAGCGGCGTGCTTGCTGCGCTGATTGCCTGCTGGATAAAAATCAAACCTGCCACCTCGCGTCTGCGCAGTGTTCTTTTCCGTGGAGCCAATATTCTGGTTTCTGTACTACTGATTTTGCTGGTCGCCGCACTGTTTTATAAAGACTACGCCTCGTTGTTCCGCAATAACAAAGAGCTGGTGAAATCCTTAAGCCCCTCTAACAGCATTGTTGCCAGCTGGTCATGGTACTCCCATCAGCGACTAGCAAATCTACCGCTGGTGCGAATTGGTGAAGACGCCCACCGCAACCCGTTAATGCAGAACGAAAAACGTAAAAATTTGACCATCCTGATTGTCGGCGAAACCTCGCGGGCGGAGAACTTCTCCCTCAACGGCTACCCGCGTGAAACTAACCCGCGGCTGGCGAAAGATAACGTGGTCTATTTCCCTAATACCGCATCTTGCGGCACGGCAACGGCAGTTTCAGTACCGTGCATGTTCTCGGATATGCCGCGTGAGCATTACAAAGAAGAGCTGGCACAGCACCAGGAAGGCGTGCTGGATATCATTCAGCGAGCGGGCATCAACGTGCTGTGGAATGACAACGATGGCGGCTGTAAAGGTGCCTGCGACCGCGTGCCTCACCAGAACGTCACCGCGCTGAATCTGCCTGGTCAGTGCATCAACGGCGAATGCTATGACGAAGTGCTGTTCCACGGGCTGGAAGAGTACATCAATAACCTGCAGGGTGATGGCGTGATTGTCTTACACACCATCGGCAGCCACGGTCCGACCTATTACAACCGCTATCCGCCGCAGTTCAGGAAATTTACCCCAACCTGCGACACCAATGAGATCCAGACCTGTAGCAAAGAGCAACTGGTGAACACTTACGACAACACGCTGGTTTACGTCGACTATATTGTTGATAAAGCGATTAATCTGCTGAAAGAACATCAGGATAAATTTACCACCAGCCTGGTTTATCTTTCTGACCACGGTGAATCGTTAGGTGAAAATGGCATCTATCTGCACGGTCTGCCTTATGCCATCGCCCCGGATAGCCAAAAACAGGTGCCAATGCTGCTGTGGCTGTCGGAGGATTATCAAAAACGGTATCAGGTTGACCAGAACTGCCTGCAAAAACAGGCGCAAACGCAACACTATTCACAAGACAATTTATTCTCCACGCTATTGGGATTAACTGGCGTTGAGACGAAGTATTACCAGGCTGCGGATGATATTCTGCAAACTTGCAGGAGAGTGAGTGAATGAAAATTCTGATTGTTGAAGACGATACGCTGTTATTGCAGGGATTGATTCTGGCGGCGCAAACCGAAGGCTACGCGTGCGATGGCGTGACAACCGCGCGGATGGCGGAACAAAGCCTTGAGGCCGGTCATTACAGCCTGGTGGTACTGGATTTAGGGTTACCCGACGAAGATGGACTGCATTTTCTCGCCCGTATCCGGCAGAAAAAATACACCCTGCCAGTACTGATCCTCACCGCTCGCGATACGCTGACCGACAAAATCGCCGGGCTGGATGTCGGTGCCGATGACTATCTGGTGAAGCCTTTTGCGCTGGAAGAGTTACACGCCCGTATCCGCGCCCTGCTACGACGCCATAATAATCAGGGCGAAAGTGAGCTGATTGTTGGCAATCTGACGCTGAATATGGGTCGCCGTCAGGTATGGATGGGCGGTGAAGAGTTGATTCTGACGCCCAAAGAATATGCTCTGCTGTCACGGTTAATGCTCAAAGCAGGCAGTCCGGTACATCGGGAAATTCTCTACAACGACATCTATAACTGGGACAATGAACCCTCGACCAACACCCTGGAAGTGCATATCCACAATCTGCGCGACAAAGTGGGCAAAGCCCGTATCCGCACCGTGCGCGGCTTTGGCTATATGCTGGTCGCGAATGAGGAAAACTAATTGAATCTGATGCATTTTCTGCGCCGACCAATATCGCTGCGCCAACGGCTGATATTGACCATCGGGGCCATTTTGTTGGTGTTTGAGCTGATCAGCGTCTTCTGGCTATGGCATGAAAGTACCGAGCAGATTCAGCTGTTTGAGCAGGCGCTACGCGACAATCGCAACAACGATCGCCACATCATGCGTGAGATCCGCGAGGCGGTCGCCAGCCTGATTGTCCCCGGCGTCTTTATGGTCAGCCTGACGCTATTTATCTGCTATCAGGCGGTGCGCCGCATCACCCGCCCGCTGGCGGAGCTGCAAAAAGAGCTGGAAGCGCGCACCGCCGACAACTTAACGCCCATTGCCATTCACAGCGCCACCCTCGAAATCGAAGCGGTGGTTTCGGCGTTGAACGATCTGGTCAGTCGCCTGACCAGCACGCTGGATAACGAAAGGTTGTTTACCGCTGACGTCGCGCACGAACTGCGAACGCCACTGGCTGGGGTGCGTTTGCATCTGGAACTGCTGGCGAAAACGCATCACATTGATGTAGCACCGTTAGTGGCACGGCTTGATCAGATGATGGAGAGCGTCTCCCAGCTGCTGCAACTGGCGCGTGCCGGACAGTCATTTTCTTCCGGTAATTATCAACATGTAAAACTGCTGGAAGATGTCATTCTCCCCTCGTATGACGAACTCAGTACCATGCTCGACCAGCGACAGCAAACCCTGCTATTGCCAGAGAGCGCCGCCGACATCACCGTTCAGGGTGATGCAACCCTGCTGCGGATGTTATTGCGAAACCTGGTAGAAAACGCCCATCGTTACAGCCCGCAAGGCAGCAACATTATGATTAAGCTGCAAGAAGATGGCGGAGCGGTCATGGCAGTTGAAGATGAAGGACCAGGTATTGATGAGAGTAAATGCGGGGAGTTGAGTAAAGCGTTTGTACGTATGGACAGCCGTTATGGCGGGATTGGTCTGGGGTTAAGTATTGTCAGCCGCATTACACAGTTGCATCACGGGCAGTTTTTCCTGCAAAACCGGCAAGAGACTTCCGGCACGCGGGCCTGGGTACGGCTGAAGAAAGATCAGAACGTGGCAAACCAGATATAAAGAAAGCTGCTGACCACCAGCACGCTGAACACGGTAGTTAAACTTTCATAAACACGGTTTTTCATTGCACTCTCCTCCGTTAACCTGGAGGAGAGTATGCGCGTCAGAGATTAAGTGAACCTTAAGAGTTCAATTGGCCTGATAAGACAGCGTCACATCAGGCCATCCGTTTCAGCTTATTCATCAATTCGCGGATGTTGCTGCACCAGGCGGGTACGTTTCGCCTGCAAATCGGCAATCTCGTGGTCAATATTATCGATTTTCTGCTCGATATTATCGTAATGCTCGACGAGAATTTCCTTCGCTTCCTGTATATCTGACGCCGCCGGTGTCGCACCTTTCAACGGACGATTTGCCGTCTCTTTCATGGTTACGCCGGTGATTAAACCAATCACCGCCACTACCATCAGGTAATAGGCAGGCATCATCAGATTCTGCGAGCTTTCGACCAGCCAGGCCGCCAGTGTTGGCGTCAGACCGGCAACCAGCACCGAAATATTAAATGCCGCCGCCAGCGCGCTGTAACGGATATGCGTCGGGAACATCGCTGGCAAGGTAGAAGCCATAACGCCCGTAAAGCAGTTAAGGATCACCGCCAGCATCAGTAACCCGGCAAAAATCAGGCCGATGACGTTACTGTTAATCAGAATAAACGCCGGGATCGCCAACACAAACAGGGCAACACTACCAAGTAGCACAAACGGACGACGGCCAAAACGGTCACTCAGCAAGCCCATCACCGGCTGGACAAACAGCATACCGATCATAATGGCGATAATAATCAGCACCCCGTGGTCTTCGGAGTAATGCAGGTTATGCGACAAATAACTCGGCATATAGGTCAGCAACATGTAGTAAGTCACGTTGGTGGCAATTACCAGACCAATACATGTCAACAGGCTGCGCCAGTGTTTGGTGGCAATCTCTTTAAACGAGACTTTCGGGCCATCCTGCAAACCTTCGCGGTCGCCCTGTTCCAGTTTATCGACATGCTGCTGGAACGCCGGAGTTTC
The DNA here is from genome assembly GCF_012584495.1 of Escherichia sp. SCLE84. NCBI lineage: Bacteria > Pseudomonadati > Pseudomonadota > Gammaproteobacteria > Enterobacterales > Enterobacteriaceae > Escherichia > Escherichia sp. SCLE84. The sequence continues at coordinate 2,761,818 of NZ_CP051430.1, forward strand.
TTCCAGCGCATGGCGCAGGTAAAGCCCGATAATCCCTAACGGCAGAGCAATAAAGAACGGAATACGCCAGCCCCAGTCGAGGAAGTTCGCTTCGCCGACAATGGTCGAAATTAACACCACTACGCCAGCACCCAGCACAAACCCGGCAATAGAACCGAAGTCCAGCCAGCTGCCCATAAAGCCACGTTTACGGTCAGGTGAGTATTCCGCAACAAATATCGACGCCCCGGTATATTCACCGCCGACCGAGAAACCTTGTGCCATCTTACAGATCAACAGCAGAATCGGTGCCCAAATACCAATCGTGTCGTAGGACGGTATTAAGCCAATACAGAACGTACTGATCGACATAATCACAATAGTGATAGCGAGGATCTTCTGGCGACCATATTTATCGCCCAACATACCAAAGAAGAGCCCGCCAAGCGGTCGAATCAGAAAGGGAACGGAGAACGTGGCAAGTGCAGCAACCATCTGCACGCTGGGGTCAGCCCCCGGGAAAAAAACTTTACCTAATGCGTAAGCAACAAAACCATAAACACCAAAATCAAACCATTCCATTGCATTACCCAGTGATGCTGCGGTAATGGCTTTACGCAGTTTACCGTCATCAATAATGGTGACATCACGAAGGGTAATCGGTTTTACTTTTTTCCTTTTCAGCATAGCTTTCCTCGCAGAGTTGGCCCATTTCCGCAAACGCCAGAAAAATCAGCGCGACGGCCGCAAAAGGGGAGCGGGAATTGCAGGATGCAATCTCTGTAACAAGCGTAGCGGGTTTGCTTACACCCTCCGGTTAAGGAATGTACAATCAAACCAGTTGACGCCTGAATTGGGCAGTTAATGACCTTTTTACCCTACCAGTGTTTAAATTTGTGATCAACTTCACACATGGATTTCGTTTAGGACTCATTGATGTAACTGATTATTTACGCCAAATTTACAGAGAAGATTTCCTCGACCATTGCCCCCGCCAGACGCTGCGCTGAACAGAGTCGTGGCATCCCCAGCGCGACAGTTTGCCAGCGTTGGGTCACTGACCAGCAAACGGGTTGTTTATCTGCCGTGGTCCACTTTCCCAGCCAACTTAAAAAATCAGCATGATCCCCGCCCGTCGGAACGGTCGAAGAGGCAAACCACTGATGGTAATAGTGACGCGTGGTCGGGGCCGCATTGATACTCTCTGCCAGATGTTGTGTCGCTTTCACGCGCAAATCACCCAGCAACAACGCCACCGCTTGCGGGCTTCCCAGACGACAGGCATCGCCAAATACCCCCCAACGCAACTCTTCGAGAACGATAAAACAGCGCCCAGGCAACGACCAGGCGTTATACGCCCCAGCACGCCAGCGGGTAAAAATTTGCTCGCTCTGTTCACCCGCCTGCACCAGTAGGCCTCGTTGCGTTAATGCCTTTTCCTTCCAGCGACAACGGGCTGAAAACCACTCATACAAGGCGGCAATTTGCTGGGGGAGCTCCGGGAAAGCAGAGTGCTGGCGGTGATCCATTTTTTGCAGCAGCGCCAGATGCTGCGCGATCTGCGTCAGCGCCAGATGACCGGGATCCAGCATCGACGCCAGTTTTTCCACCATTGTCAGTCGCAGGCTAAGCGGCGCATTTAACATGCCGCCGTTCGTCCATGTCTGAAGCTGCACACGCGAAAGAAGTTCCTGCATCAGTCGTTCACGAAACTGCTGCTGATGGGCTTGTGGAAGGCGGGCATCATCGCCCTGCGCCAGATCCACTAAAAAGCGGGGATAAACCGACTCCAGCACGCGACCGGGGCCGTCCAGTAACGTCTTGGTCAATATCGTTCTGCCGTGAAAAGTGTTTGAATATCATCGCGTAACAGCTGGGCGTCGGTGTAAATCCAGCCGTGAGTCATCACAGTCTGCTGCAATTGCTGCTGCATCAGCCTGACCACCGATTCATTTTGTTGACGCAGAGCCAGGCTTTCGCGTAAACGCGTCTGTAATTCCGTCAAACATGAAGCGAACTCAGCGAAAAAAGTATTCATGCCTGCCGTAACAGATTCATCGACCTGCTCTGCCAGAACTTTAGCCATTTGTTGGCAATAAAGATCGACTTCTGCGCTTAATGCTCGTTGCAACACACTGTAATCAACCGTTTCTGTCGGGGATTTCTCATTTCCCCGTCCCCAGTCGGGCTGATTCAACCAGCGCGAAAAAGTCTCACGCACAACGCCTAAACGCGTGCTCTGCTCGTCCGTTGCATCCTGGCGCGAAATGACTGCACTGAACAGCTGGCGAGTGTTGAAGTGGGGAACTACGCCGTGAAAAACAGGAAAATGAAACCCAGGACGAAACCCTGACTCGCTCAATTCCATTTTGACTTGTTGCTCAATGGGGCGAATAACATCGGTTAACACCCGGCAAAGGGTGGATTCCAGCTCGGCAAAACGCAGCGTAAAGTCGCGACTGATGGTGTTCTGCGCCGTCTGTAACAGTGTCTCACAGCGGGTACGCATCTCGCTTAACGGCTCCGAATCATCCTGAAACAAGGCGGCTAACTGCGCATTCAGCGCATCTTGTTGTTGACGCAGAAAGTGGTTGGCGGAGGTCAGGGCCAGCTCGATTTCATGTTTAATCTCGCCGCTCACCTGCGCCTGATTGAGTTGCAATAGCTGCAAACTTTCTTCGACCTGATGGATATTTTGCCGCAATTGTTCACAAGCGACGTTTAACCCGTGCGCACGAAAATCCAGGTATTCCCGCGCCTGCTGCGCGTAATTCAACAGTTTATGCGCAGCAGATCGCAAAGCATACAACGAGGCGTTAGCGTAAGCGGCATGAAGCAACGCCTGAATTGGCTGGGCGAACAGCGAATCTTCCCACAACTGATCGGCAGCATGACGAATATGTTCGAGGTCCGCCAGATCGGCATGACGCCAGCGCCTGCCGAGCGCGGCATGGGCAAAATCTTCCACCCAGCGTTGTTGCTCTGGCGCTGGTAACTTACCGTTGTTGGCTAACTCATGGCGCGCCCGATTCGCCAGGTAGCCCCACATCGACGACACCGGAAATATCTGCTGTGGCGTAATACAGCCTTTCATCAGCGTCCCGGAAATCAGTGCCCGCACCTGGTCGGCGTCGTCACTGTTACGATCCTGTTGATCGAACTTATTGACCAGCACATACAGCGGCACCGATTGCCCCACCGCCAAAATCGCCTCACGGACCTCTTCATCGGAGATCGATTTCAGTTGCGTATAATCCAGCACCGCCAGTACCGCCGAGGCGCGTGCCAGCTGCTGGTTAAGCATTTTTTGCAGATGCGGTTGCCCGGCTTCATTTGGCCCGGGGGTATCCAGTAACGTCAACTGACCGGGATAACTCTCCAGCCCCGCCAGATGGACAAACTCCACTTCAATCACGGGAATATGCTCAATGGCGGCGTAAGCAGAAAAAGGAAAATCGACGTCCAGCGCCTTCGCCAGTCGCACTAAATCATTCAAACTTTTCAGACAATGAAAAATAGGCTGGGCACCCAGATAATATTTTTCGAAAGCGACGCCATTTTCGATCCGCTGCATAAGCGCACGCATATCTTTATCTATTTCCAGCACATCGGTCAGATGCTTAATATCGCAATCACGCAGGCGCTGTTGTAATTGTTGAATTAAACAATCGATTGGCGCGACATGTGAAAAATGCAGTACCGGTTCCTTTTGCCCGGGCGTATGGCGAATAAGCGTCGGCAGCGCAGTCATTGGGCGATTACGATTAGGCAGAACCTCCGTACCAACAATGGCATTAATGGTGGTTGATTTCCCTGCTTTCATGGTACCGACAATTGCCAGCACCATTTCCAGTCGGGAAATTTTACGCAACTCATTATTCAGCATCGCGTGACGTTCGGCGATATTAGGCTGACTCCAGGGTAAAGCCAGTTGTGGCGCGTCGTCTCCGGGTACAGAGAGAGGCATTTTTTCCAGTAACTGCAACTGTTGGCGAGAAAGCTGTAACAGGCGTTCAGCCTCCTGACTTAACTCATACAGGGTCTGTGTGTACATAGAAAATTCTTCCTTAAAGCAAATTTTGTTACTTTTATTTAGCCAGATTGTTTTTGAGTTCTGTTTTCGGCTTTTATAATTACTGCAAGAAATAATTTTATATTTAGTGTGTTGTTTTTTATCAGAATAAATAACGTCTTCTGATACGTTTAAAACGTCAGAAAGATAAAAATATCATGTGAATAAAAAAAAGAACAAGTAGAGCATTAACATTATCTTAAATAATAAATAGAGGCAAAAAGATTATTTTCTTTTTGCGTTTCCTTTCAAATGAAAACGATCGTCGTCTAAAATCAGCAGTACCCCCGACAAACTCAGGGATTTTGTGTATAATTGCGGCCTTTTTCGGCAATCTGCCGTTTTTTGGCGCTTTTGCCCTGCTGACTTTTGAGGAAATCCACATGTCATTACCACACTGCCCAAAATGCAACTCCGAATACACTTACGAAGATAACGGCATGTACATCTGCCCGGAATGTGCCTACGAATGGAACGACGCAGAACCTGCACAGGAAAGCGACGAGCTGATCGTTAAAGATGCTAACGGCAATCTGCTGGCTGACGGCGACAGCGTTACCATCATTAAAGATCTGAAGGTGAAAGGTAGCTCTTCGATGCTGAAAATTGGCACCAAAGTGAAAAACATCCGCCTGGTTGAAGGCGACCATAACATCGATTGCAAAATCGACGGTTTTGGTCCGATGAAACTGAAATCTGAGTTTGTGAAAAAGAACTGATTGTATTGTGATCGGTAAGCCGGATAAGGCGCTCGCGCCGCATCCGGCAACGATGCCGACTGCCTGATGCGACGCTGACCGCGTCTTATCAGGCTTCTCTCTCATCTGTATAAATTTCGAACTACACTTAACTGGCTTCTCTTAACTGAGGTCACCATCATGCCGTTAAGTCCCTACCTCTCTTTTGCCGGTAACTGTGCCGACGCAATTGCTTATTATCAACGTACGTTGGGCGCTGAACTGCTCTATAAAATCAGCTTCGGCGAAATGCCAAAATCAGCGCAGGACAGCGCCGAGAACTGCCCTTCCGGAATGCAATTTCCCGATACCGCCATCGCCCACGCCAACGTGCGCATTGCCGGAAGCGACATCATGATGAGCGATGCTATACCGTCAGGAAAAGCCAGCTACTCCGGCTTTACGCTGGTGCTCGATTCGCAACAGGTCGAAGAAGGAAAACGCTGGTTTGACAATCTTGCCGCTAACGGAAAAATCGAAATGGCCTGGCAGGAAACTTTCTGGGCGCATGGCTTTGGCAAAGTCACCGATAAATTTGGCGTACCGTGGATGATTAATGTCGTCAAACAACAACCAACGCAATAACCCGCCGGGAGGCCCGCCCTCCCGCACTGTCATCGAATTCCCGTTAACTCTTCATCTGTTAGTCACTTTTAATTAACCAAATCGTCACAATAATCCGCCACGATGGAGCCACTTTTTTAGGGAGGCTGCATCATGCAAACGATTATCCGTGTCGAGAAGCTCGCCAAAACCTTCAATCAGCATCAGGCGCTGCATGCGGTTGATCTGAACATTCATCACGGTGAAATGGTGGCTCTGCTTGGGCCGTCGGGTTCCGGCAAATCCACCCTTTTACGTCACTTAAGCGGTTTGATTACCGGCGATAAATCCGCCGGCAGCCATATCGAGCTGCTGGGCCGCACAGTCCAGCGCGAAGGCCGTCTGGCGCGCGATATCCGCAAAAGCCGCGCCAACACCGGCTACATCTTCCAACAATTCAACCTGGTGAACCGCCTGAGCGTACTGGAGAACGTGCTGATTGGCGCGCTCGGCAGCACGCCGTTCTGGCGCACCTGTTTTAGCTGGTTCACCGGCGAGCAGAAACAGCGCGCGTTACAGGCGCTGACCCGCGTTGGCATGGTGCATTTTGCCCATCAGCGCGTTTCCACCCTCTCCGGCGGACAGCAGCAGCGTGTGGCGATTGCCCGCGCGCTGATGCAGCAGGCGAAGGTGATTCTGGCCGATGAACCCATCGCCTCGCTGGACCCGGAATCCGCCCGCATCGTGATGGACACCCTGCGCGACATCAATCAGAACGACGGCATCACCGTGGTCGTCACGCTGCATCAGGTGGATTACGCCCTGCGCTACTGCGAACGCATCGTCGCCCTGCGCCAGGGGCACGTTTTCTACGACGGCAGCAGCCAACAGTTTGATAACGAACGTTTTGACCATCTCTACCGCAGCATTAATCGCATCGAAGAGAACGCGAAAGCTGCCTGACATCCCCATCATTGAGGAAAACGAATGAACGCTAAGATAATTGCCTCGCTGGCCTTCACCAGCATGTTCAGCCTCAGCACCCTGTTAAGCCCGGCACACGCCGAAGAGCAGGAAAAGGCGCTGAATTTCGGCATTATTTCAACGGAATCACAGCAAAACCTGAAACCGCAATGGACGCCATTCTTACAGGATATGGAGAAGAAGCTGGGCGTGAAGGTGAACGCCTTCTTTGCCCCAGACTACGCAGGCATTATCCAGGGAATGCGCTTCAATAAAGTGGATATCGCCTGGTACGGCAACCTGTCGGCAATGGAAGCGGTGGATCGCGCCAACGGCCAGGTCTTCGCCCAGACGGTCGCGGCGGATGGATCGCCAGGTTACTGGAGCGTGTTGATCGTCAACAAAGATAGTCCGATCAACAACCTGAACGATCTGCTGGCGAAGCGGAAAGATCTCACCTTCGGCAATGGCGATCCTAACTCCACCTCTGGCTTCCTCGTCCCCGGTTACTACGTCTTTGCCAAAAACAATATCTCCGCCAGCGACTTTAAGCGCACCGTCAACGCTGGGCATGAAACCAACGCGCTGGCCGTCGCCAACAAGCAGGTGGATGTTGCCACCAACAACACCGAAAACCTCGACAAGCTGAAAACCTCCGCGCCAGAGAAGCTGAAAGAACTGAAGGTGATCTGGAAGTCGCCGCTGATCCCAGGCGATCCGATCGTCTGGCGTAAAAACCTTTCCGAAACCACCAAAGACAAGATCTACGACTTCTTTATGAACTACGGCAAAACGCCGGAAGAAAAAGCGGTGCTGGAACGCCTGGGCTGGGCGCCGTTCCGCGCTTCCAGCGACCTGCAACTGGTGCCGATTCGCCAGCTCGCGCTGTTTAAAGAGATGCAGGGCGTGAAAAGCAATAAAGGACTGAATGAGCAGGACAAGCTGGCAAAAACCACCGAGATTCAGGCGCAGCTGGATGACCTGGACCGCCTGAACAACGCGTTAAGCGCGATGAGTTCGGTGAGTAAAGCGGTGCAGTAAATCGTAGGTCGGATAAGACGCCCCGGCGTCGCATCCGACAATGTGCAGGCGTTGATGCCGGATGCGGTGCAAGCACCTTATCCGGCCTACAGACCGGAGCCAAACATGCAAACCATCACCATCGCCCCACCCAAGCGCAGCTGGTTCTCGCTTCTGAGCTGGGCCGTTGTTCTCGCCGTGTTGGTCGTCTCGTGGCAGGGCGCGGAAATGGCCCCGCTCACGCTGATTAAAGACGGCGGCAACATGGCGACGTTCGCCGCCGACTTCTTCCCGCCCGATTTCAGCCAGTGGCAGGATTACCTCACCGAAATGGCCGTCACGCTGCAAATCGCCGTCTGGGGCACGGCGCTGGCGGTGGTTCTCTCCATCCCCTTCGGCCTGATGAGCGCCGAAAACCTGGTGCCGTGGTGGGTTTACCAGCCCGTTCGCCGCCTGATGGACGCCTGCCGCGCCATTAACGAAATGGTCTTCGCCATGCTGTTCGTGGTCGCCGTCGGCCTCGGCCCGTTCGCTGGCGTGCTGGCGCTGTTTATCCACACCACCGGCGTGCTCTCCAAACTGCTTTCCGAAGCGGTGGAAGCGATTGAACCCGGCCCGGTGGAAGGCATTCGCGCCACCGGCGCCAACAAGCTCGAAGAGATCCTCTACGGCGTGCTGCCGCAGGTGATGCCGCTGCTGATCTCCTACTCCCTCTATCGCTTCGAATCCAACGTCCGCTCGGCGACCGTCGTCGGCATGGTCGGTGCAGGCGGGATCGGCGTCACCCTGTGGGAAGCGATTCGCGGTTTCCAGTTCCAACAAACCTGCGCCCTGATGGTGCTTATCATCGTCACGGTCAGCCTGCTGGATTTCCTCTCTCAACGGTTGCGTAAGCACTTTATCTGATAAGCGAGGCATTGATATCTATGCACTTGTCTACACATCCGACCAGCTACCCAACACGCTATCAGGAGATAGCCGCAAAACTTGAGCAGGAGCTTCGTCAACACTACCGCTGCGGCGACTATCTTCCCGCCGAGCAGCAACTGGCGGCGCGCTTTGAGGTGAACCGCCACACCCTGCGCCGCGCCATCGACCAACTGGTGGAAAAAGGCTGGGTACAGCGCCGTCAGGGCGTCGGCGTGCTGGTGCTGATGCGCCCGTTCGATTACCCGCTCAACGCCCAGGCGCGTTTTAGCCAGAACCTGCTGGACCAGGGTAGCCATCCCACCAGCGAAAAACTGCTGTCGGTATTGCGCCCCGCGTCCGGTCACGTCGCTGACGCGCTGGGGATTACCGAGGGCGAGAACGTTATCCATTTGCGCACCCTGCGTCGCGTCAACGGCGTCGCGCTCTGTTTAATCGACCACTACTTTGCGGACCTCACCCTTTGGCCGACGCTGCAACGCTTCGACAGCGGTTCGCTGCACGATTTTCTGCGCGAGCAAACCGGAATTGCGCTGCGCCGCAGCCAGACGCGGATCAGCGCCCGTCGCGCCCAGGCCAAAGAGTGCCAGCGTCTTGAAATTCCGAATATGTCGCCGCTGCTGTGCGTGCGCACCCTTAACCACCGTGACGGTGAAAGCAGCCCGGCGGAGTACTCCGTCAGCCTGACGCGCGCCGACATGATTGAATTCACTATGGAGCACTGAATGCACGCAGATACCGCGACCCGCCAGCACTGGATGTCCGTACTGGCGCACAGCCAACCGGCTGAACTGGCAGCCCGCCTGAAAGCACTGAACATCACCGCCGACTATGAGGTTATCCGCGCCGCCGAAACCGGCCTGGTGCAGATTCAGGCGCGGATGGGCGGCACCGGCGAACGCTTTTTTGCCGGCGACGCCACGCTCACCCGCGCCGCCGTACGCCTGACTGACGGCACGCTCGGCTACAGCTGGGTGCTGGGGCGCGACAAACAGCACGCCGAACGCTGCGCGCTGATTGACGCGCTGATGCAGCAATCTCGCTATTTTCAAAACTTATCAGAAACCCTTATTGCCCCGCTGGACGCTGACCGTATGGCACGCATTGCCGCACGCCAGGCCGAAGTGAACGCCAGCCGGGTCGACTTCTTTACGATGGTTCGCGGAGACAACGCATGACCCTGGAAACCGCTTTTATGCTTCCCGTGCAGGATGCCCAGCACAGTTTTCGTCGCCTGTTAAAGGCCATGAGCGAGCCGGGCGTGATTGTCGCCCTGCATCAGCTCAAGCGCGGCTGGCAGCCGCTGAATATCGCCACCACCAGCGTGCTGCTGACGCTGGCCGATAACGACACGCCGGTGTGGCTTGCCGCGCCATTGAGTAACGATATCGTCAGCCAGAGCCTGCGTTTTCATACCAACGCGCCGCTGGTCAGCCAGCCGGAACAGGCGACCTTCGCGGTGACGGATGAGGCGATTTCCAGCGAACAGCTTAACGCCCTTCCCACCGGCACCGCCGTTGCGCCGGAAGCGGGTGCAACGCTGATTTTACAGGTCGCCAGCCTGAGCGGCGGGCGCATGTTACGTCTCACCGGCGCGGGCATTGCCGAAGAACGAATGATCGCTCCGCAGCTGCCGGAGTGCATTCTGCACGAACTCACCGAGCGCCCGCACCCGTTCCCGCTCGGCATCGACCTGATCCTGACCTGCGGCGAGCGCCTGCTGGCTATTCCGCGAACCACTCATGTGGAGGTGTGCTGATGTACGTTGCCGTGAAAGGGGGCGAGAAGGCGATCGACGCCGCTCACGCCCTGCAAGAGAGCCGACGCCGGGGCGATACCGATTTGCCTGAACTGAGCGTCGCCCAGATTGAACAGCAGCTTAATCTTGCGGTGGATCGCGTGATGACCGAAGGCGGCATTGCCGACCGCGAACTGGCGGCGCTGGCGCTGAAACAGGCCAGCGGCGATAACGTCGAAGCAATTTTCCTGCTGCGCGCCTACCGCACCACGCTGGCGAAGCTCGCGGTAAGCGAGCCGCTCGACACCACAGAGATGCGTCTCGAACGGCGTATTTCGGCGGTTTATAAAGACATTCCCGGCGGCCAGCTGCTTGGCCCAACCTACGACTACACCCATCGCCTGCTCGATTTCACCCTGCTGGCAAACGGTGAAGCGCCGACGCTGACCACCGCCGACAGCGAACAACAGCCGTCGCCGCACGTTTTCAGCCTGCTGGCGCGTCAGGGGCTGGCGAAGTTTGAAGAGGATAGCGGCGCACAGCCGGATGATATCACCCGCACGCCGCCGGTTTACCCCTGCTCACGTTCTTCCCGTTTGCAGCAGTTGATGCGCGGCGACGAAGGCTATTTGCTGGCGCTGGCCTACTCCACCCAACGCGGTTACGGGCGCAATCACCCGTTCGCGGGCGAGATCCGCAGTGGTTACATCGACGTGTCGATTGTGCCGGAAGAGCTGGGATTTGCGGTGAACGTCGGCGAACTGCTGATGACCGAATGTGAAATGGTCAACGGTTTTATCGACCCGCCGGATGAGCCGCCGCACTTCACGCGCGGCTACGGGCTGGTATTCGGCATGAGCGAGCGCAAAGCGATGGCAATGGCGCTGGTTGACCGTGCGTTGCAAGCCCCGGAATACGGCGAGCACGCGACAGGCCCGGCGCAGGATGAAGAGTTCGTGCTGGCGCATGCCGACAACGTCGAAGCCGCAGGCTTTGTCTCGCACCTCAAACTCCCGCACTACGTCGATTTCCAGGCCGAACTGGAGCTACTCAAACGTCTGCAACAGGAGCAGAACCATGGCTAATCTGAGCGGCTACAACTTTGCCTACCTCGACGAGCAGACCAAACGCATGATCCGCCGCGCCATCTTAAAAGCGGTGGCTATCCCCGGTTATCAGGTGCCGTTTGGCGGGCGCGAGATGCCGATGCCCTACGGCTGGGGAACCGGCGGCATTCAGCTCACCGCCAGCGTGATTGGCGAAAGCGACGTGTTGAAGGTGATTGACCAGGGTGCGGATGACACCACCAACGCCGTGTCGATTCGCAACTTCTTTAAGCGCGTGACCGGGGTAAACACCACTGAACGTACGGACGATGCGACGCTTATCCAGACGCGTCACCGCATCCCCGAAACGCCGCTGACCGAAGATCAGATCATTATCTTCCAGGTGCCAATCCCGGAACCGCTGCGCTTTATCGAGCCGCGCGAAACGGAGACCCGCACTATGCACGCGCTGGAGGAGTACGGCGTGATGCAGGTGAAACTGTATGAAGATATCGCCCGCTTCGGTCATATCGCCACCACCTATGCTTATCCGGTGAAGGTGAACGGGCGCTACGTGATGGACCCGTCGCCGATCCCGAAATTCGATAACCCGAAAATGGACATGATGCCCGCCCTGCAGCTGTTCGGAGCAGGGCGCGAGAAGCGCATCTATGCGGTGCCGCCGTTTACCCGCGTGGAAAGTCTCGATTTCGACGATCACCCGTTCACCGTTCAGCAGTGGGATGAGCCATGCGCCATCTGCGGATCGACCCACAGCTATCTTGATGAAGTGGTGCTGGATGACGCCGGAAACCGCATGTTTGTCTGCTCCGATACCGATTATTGCCGCCAACAGAGCGAGGCGAAAAGCCAATGAATAAACCGTTACTTTCGGTCAATAACCTGACCCACCTTTACGCGCCGGGCAAAGGCTTTAGCGATGTCTCTTTTGATTTATGGCCGGGAGAAGTGCTGGGCATTGTCGGAGAATCCGGCTCCGGGAAGACCACGCTGCTGAAGTCGATCTCCGCGCGTCTGACGCCGCAGCAGGGGGAGATTCACTACGAGAACCGTTCGCTGTATGCAATGAGCGAGGCCGACCGCCGTCGCCTGCTGCGCACCGAATGGGGCGTAGTGCATCAGCATCCACTCGACGGCCTGCGCCGTCAGGTCTCGGCAGGCGGCAATATCGGCGAGCGGTTGATGGCGACCGGGGCGCGTCATTACGGCGACATTCGCGCCACCGCGCAGAAGTGGCTGGAAGAGGTGGAGATTCCCGCCAACCGGATCGACGACCTGCCGACCACCTTTTCCGGCGGTATGCAGCAGCGTTTGCAGATTGCCCGCAACCTGGTGACGCATCCGAAGCTGGTGTTTATGGATGAACCGACCGGCGGGCTGGATGTGTCGGTGCAGGCCCGCCTGCTCGACCTGCTGCGCGGCCTGGTGGTGGAGCTGAACCTCGCGGTGGTGATTGTCACCCATGATTTAGGCGTCGCCCGCCTGCTGGCGGACCGTTTGCTGGTGATGAAGCAGGGGCAAGTGGTGGAGAGTGGGTTAACCGACCGCGTGCTCGACGACCCGCATCATCCGTATACACAGCTGCTGGTGTCATCGGTTTTGCAGAATTGAGCCGGTGCCGGATGCGGCGTAAACGCCTTATCCGGCCTACAAATGCGCTCCCCGTAGGTCGGATAAGACGCGTCAGCGTCGCATCCGACACCCGAACCACGAGGCGAAAAATGATTAACGTACAAAACGTCAGTAAAACCTTCATCCTGCACCAGCAAAACGGCGTGCGCCTGCCCGTCCTCAATCGCGCCTCGCTCACCGTCAACGCGGGCGAATGCGTGGTGCTCCACGGCCATTCCGGCAGCGGCAAATCAACTCTGCTACGCTCGCTGTACGCCAACTATCTACCCGACGAAGGTCAAATCCAGATCAAACACGGTGACGAGTGGGTAGACCTGGTCACCGCGCCAGCGCGCAAAGTGGTGGAAATCCGCAAAACCACCGTCGGCTGGGTGAGCCAGTTTCTGCGCGTCATCCCGCGTATCTCAGCACTGGAAGTGGTGATGCAGCCGCTGCTCGATACCGGCGTTCCGCGTGAAGCCTGCGCCGCTAAAGCCGCGCGTCTTCTCACCCGCCTGAACGTGCCGGAACGCCTGTGGCACCTGGCACCATCGACATTTTCCGGTGGCGAACAGCAGCGCGTCAACATCGCCCGCGGCTTTATCGTCGACTACCCCATTCTGCTGCTTGACGAACCTACCGCCTCGCTGGACGCCAAAAACAGCGCCGCGGTGGTGGAACTGATTCGCGAAGCCAAAACCCGTGGCGCAGCCATCGTAGGCATCTTCCATGACGAAGCTGTACGTAATGACGTCGCCGACCGCCTGCACCCAATGGGAGCCTCTTCATGATTATCAATAACGTTAAGCTGGTGCTGGAAAACGAGGTGGTGCACGGTTCGCTGGAGGTGCAGGATGGCGAAATCCGCGCCTTTGCCGAAAGCCAGAGCCGCCTGCCAGAAGCGATGGACGGCGAAGGTGGCTGGCTACTACCCGGCCTGATTGAGCTGCATACCGACAACCTCGATAAATTCTTCACCCCGCGCCCGAAAGTCGACTGGCCCGCCCATTCGGCGATGAGCAGCCACGACGCGCTGATGGTGGCGAGCGGCATCACCACCGTACTGGATGCCGTAGCAATTGGCGACGTGCGCGACGGCGGCGATCGGCTGGAAAATCTGGAGAAGATGATCAACGCCATCGAAGAGACGCAGAAACGCGGCGTCAACCGCGCCGAGCACCGCCTGCATCTGCGCTGCGAACTGCCGCATCACACTACGCTGCCGCTGTTTGAAAAACTGGTGCAGCGCGAGCCGGTGACGCTGGTGTCGCTGATGGATCACTCGCCGGGCCAGCGCCAGTTCGCCAACCGCGAGAAGTATCGCGAGTATTATCAGGGCAAATACTCGCTCACCGATGCGCAGATGCAGCAGTACGAAGAAGAGCAACTGGCGCTCGCCGCACGCTGGTCGCAGCCGAATCGCGAAACTATCGCCGCCCTGTGCCGCGTAAGACAAATTGCCCTCGCCAGCCACGATGACGCCACGCACGCCCACGTTGCCGAATCCCACCAGCTTGGCAGCGTGATCGCCGAATTTCCCACTACGTTCGAAGCAGCGGAAGCCTCGCGCAAGCATGGCATGAACGTGCTGATGGGCGCGCCAAATATCGTGCGTGGCGGTTCGCACTCCGGCAACGTGGCGGCCAGTGAACTGGCGCAGCTTGGCCTGCTGGATATCCTCTCTTCCGACTACTACCCCGCCAGCCTGCTGGATGCGGCGTTCCGCGTCGCCGATGACGAGAGCAACCGCTTTACGCTGCCGCAGGCGGTGAAGCTGGTGACCAAAAATCCGGCGCAAGCGCTTAATCTCCAGGATCGCGGGGTGATTGGCGAGGGTAAACGCGCCGACCTGGTGCTGGCGCATCGCAAGGGCAACCACATTCATATCGACCACGTCTGGCGTCAGGGTAAAAGGGTGTTCTGATGATGGGAAAACTGATTTGGTTAATGGGGCCGTCCGGCTCCGGGAAAGATAGCCTGCTGGCGGAACTCCGCCTGCGGGAACAAACTCAGCTACTGGTGGCGCATCGCTACATCACGCGCGACGCCAGCGCTGGAAGCGAAAACCATATCGCCCTGAGCGAGCAGGAGTTTTTTACCCGCGCGGGGCAAAATCTGCTGGCCTTAAGCTGGCACGCTAACGGTCTGTATTATGGCGTCGGCGTCGAGATTGACCTCTGGCTGCACGCTGGATTCGACGTGCTGGTCAACGGCTCACGCGCCCATCTGCCGCAGGCGCGGGCGCGCTATCAATCGGCGCTGCTGCCCATTTGCTTACAGGTTTCGCCAGAGATCCTGCGCCAGCGCCTGGAAAACCGTGGCCGCGAAAACGCCAGTGAAATTAACGCCCGGCTGGCGCGCGCCGCCCGCTATACTCCACAGGATTGCCATACGCTCAATAATGACGGCAGCCTGCGCCAGTCGGTCGACACGCTGCTGACGCTAATCCATCAGAAGGAGAAACACCATGCCTGCTTGTGAGCTTCGCCCGGCCACGCAGTACGACACCGACGCGGTTTACGCGTTGATTTGCGAGCTAAAACAGGCGGAGTTTGACCACCACGCGTTTCGCGTGGGCTTTAACGCCAACCTGCGCGACCCGAACATGCGCTACCATCTGGCGCTGCTGGATGGCGAAGTTGTCGGTATGATCGGCCTGCATTTGCAGTTTCATCTGCATCATGTCAACTGGATCGGCGAAATTCAGGAGTTGGTGGTAATGCCGCAGGCGCGCGGTCTGAACGTCGGCAGTAAGTTACTGGCGTGGGCAGAAGAAGAAGCCCGCCAGGCCGGGGCCGAAATGACCGAACTTTCGACCAACGTGAAGCGCCACGACGCGCACCGTTTCTATCTGCGAGAAGGCTACGAGCAGAGTCACTTCCGCTTCACCAAGGCGCTGTAACATGAGTCTGACCCTCACGCTCACCGGCACCGGCGGCGCACAGGGCGTTCCGGCATGGGGCTGCGAGTGCGCGGCCTGCGACCGAGCGCGGCGCTCACCGCAGTATCGCCGCCAGCCATGCAGCGGCGTAGTGAAGTTTAACGACGCAATCACCCTGATCGACGCCGGGCTGCACGATCTCGCCGATCGCTGGTCGCCCGGATCGTTCCAGCAGTTTTTGCTGACGCATTATCATATGGATCACGTCCAGGGGCTGTTTCCGCTGCGCTGGGGCGTTGGCGATCCGATCCCGGTTTACGGCCCGCCGGATGACCAGGGTTGCGACGATCTGTTTAAACATCCGGGCCTGCTTGATTTCAGCCACACAGTGGAACCGTTTGTGGTATTTGATTTGCAGGGGTTGCAGGTCACGCCGCTGCCGCTTAACCACTCAAAACTGACCTTCGGTTATCTGCTGGAAACGGCACATAGCCGGGTGGCGTGGCTATCTGACACCGCTGGCCTGCCGGAAAAAACACAGAAATTTTTACTCAATAATCATCCGCAGGTGATGGTGATTGATTGCAGCCACCCGCCGCGCGAGGATGCGCCGCGTAATCACTGTGATTTAAATACCGTGCTTGCGCTCAATCAGGTTATCCACTCGCCACGGGTGATTCTGACCCATATCAGCCACCAGTTTGATGCGTGGCTGATGGAGAATGCGCTGCCGCCGGGTTTTGAGGCGGGGTTTGATGGGATGGAGATTGGGGTGGCGTGATGAGAGGGAATGTGCGCGCTGGCCCCCTCACCCTAACCCTCTCCCCAGAGGGGCGAGGGGACCGATTGTGCTCGATATTGAATATTGCGCTGGTTTTCTCCCTCTCCCCATTGGGGTGAGGGGCGATGCCTGCTCCATACCCAACCTCATCGCCCATACTCATCTTCCATTCTCCGCTCTTCATCTTCTAGCTGCCGACGCTCCTGATCAAGCTGGCGCTGGCGATCGTCCAGCTGCCTGCGGCGATCTTCAAACTGGCGGCGGCGGTCGTCATATTGTCTGCGCCGATCGTCGCTCACTTCACGCTGCCAGCCGTCGTCGCGCGAATCTTCATAGTCTCGCCCACGGTCAGGGTTATAAGCGTCGTTAATCGCCTGCTGAATATTGCCAATGGTGTCGTCGATAATATCGGCCTGGGCCGGAACGGTGGACAGCGTGAGCAGGGTGAATAAAAGAAATAGCGGAAAGCGTTTCATTAGCCAACCTCAAAAAGAAACTCTATCCACATTAGTCATTACTCATCCATGCAAGTAGTGGATGAATCTCAATTTCTCCACTGCTCTATTGCCGTAATCGCCTCCACGCGTTGTTGATGACGACCGCCTTCGTACTGTGCGCCCAGCCACGCATCCACAATCATTTTTGCCAGTTCGAGGCCAACCACTCGTGAACCAAAAGCCAGCACGTTGGTGTCGTTATGCTGCCGCGAAAGTTGCGCGGAATAAGGTTCGCTACAGACGACCGCGCGAATTCCGGCAAACTTGTTCGCCGCTATCGAAATACCGACGCCAGTACCACAAATCAAAATCCCGCCATCAACCTCTCCGCCAGCAACAGCCAGTGCGACTTGACTGGCGTAATGTGGATAATCAGTACGCTCTGACGACCAGGTTCCTTTATCAATCACTTCAACGCCACGCTCAACTAAATGTGCCACTATTTCATGTTTTAAAATGAAACCGACATGATCACAGCCAAATGCAATCTTTTTCATTCATCTTCCCCGTCCGTGCAAAACTTCACAATCAAAAAACATTTGTGATGTTAATGAATTAAAAACACCCAAAATCGATGAATTACGCCTTCCTGATCTGTTTTACAGAGTTACATCTGACAGCGCAATAGCGTTAAAGACACTCACCATCCAGCAACATCTATCATCTAAAAAACCAGAAAAACAAATAACATCATGTTTTTAAACTAATTAAATGAAATAAAATTTTAAGCCACTCGCCATTGTTCACAATAAAATAAACTTTATAAATTTTATTTTTTTGTGAAGTCGCCAGCATCTTTTCTGTTCTTGCTGTGGTGATATAGTGGCGTCTTCAATTCAAGGACAAGAGAACGTGATGAGCCAGTCAGAGTTTGATTCAGCGCTTCCGAACGGTATAGGGTTAGCGCCTTACCTGCGAATGAAGCAGGAAGGAATGACAGAAAATGAAAGCCGCATCGTAGAGTGGTTACTCAAACCCGGTAACCTGAGTTGTGCACCCGCAATTAAAGATGTCGCAGAAGCTCTGGCGGTATCTGAAGCGATGATAGTTAAGGTATCAAAGCTGCTGGGGTTTAGCGGCTTTCGTAACTTACGCAGTGCGCTGGAAGATTATTTTTCTCAGTCAGAACAGGTATTGCCTTCCGAGTTGGCTTTTGATGAAGCGCCGCAGGATGTGGTGAATAAGGTATTTAACATCACTTTACGCACCATTATGGAAGGTCAGTCGATCGTCAACGTTGATGAGATCCACCGTGCCGCCCGCTTTTTCTATCAGGCCAGACAGCGGGATTTGTACGGTGCCGGAGGATCAAATGCTATCTGTGCTGATGTACAGCACAAGTTCTTGCGCATTGGCGTACGCTGTCAGGCCTATCCTGATGCTCACATCATGATGATGTCCGCTTCGTTGTTACAGGAAGGAGATGTTGTGCTGGTAGTGACCCATTCCGGGCGAACCAGTGATGTAAAAGCGGCCGTAGAACTGGCAAAAAAGAACGGGGCAAAGATTATTTGTATAACCCATAGCTACCATTCACCGATAGCGAAACTGGCCGATTATATTATTTGCTCACCAGCCCCGGAAACGCCGTTATTAGGTCGTAATGCCTCGGCAAGAATATTACAACTAACTTTGCTGGACGCTTTTTTTGTCTCTGTCGCCCAGCTCAACATTGAACAAGCTAATATTAATATGCAAAAAACCGGCGCAATTGTTGATTTCTTCTCACCAGGCGCGCTGAAATAAGAAAAAGGTAATTCCGCCATCGCGGAGTTACCTGTCCCCTTACCGTGAGAACATTATTATGAATAAATATCTGAAATATTTCAGCGGCACACTCGTGGGCTTAATGTTGTCAACCAGCGCTTTTGCTGCCGCCGAATATGCTGTCGTATTGAAAACCCTCTCCAACCCATTTTGGGTAGATATGAAAAAAGGCATTGAAGATGAAGCAAAAACACTGGGCGTCAGCGTTGATATTTTTGCCTCTCCTTCAGAAGGCGATTTTCAATCTCAATTGCAGTTATTTGAAGATCTCAGTAATAAAAATTACAAAGGTATCGCCTTCGCTCCATTATCCTCAGTGAATCTGGTCATGCCTGTCGCCCGCGCATGGAAAAAAGGCATTTATCTGGTTAATCTCGATGAAAAAATCGACATGGATAATCTGAAAAAAGCTGGCGGCAATGTGGAAGCTTTTGTCACCACCGATAACGTTGCTGTCGGGGCGAAAGGCGCGTCGTTCATTATTGACAAATTGGGCGCTGAAGGTGGTGAAGTCGCAATCATTGAGGGTAAAGCCGGTAACGCCTCCGGTGAAGCGCGTCGTAATGGTGCCACCGAAGCCTTCAAAAAAGCAAGCCAGATCAAGCTTGTCGCCAGCCAGCCCGCTGACTGGGACCGCATTAAAGCACTGGATGTCGCCACTAACGTGTTGCAACGTAATCCGAATATTAAAGCGATCTATTGCGCGAATGACACGATGGCAATGGGTGTTGCTCAGGCAGTCGCAAACGCCGGAAAAACGGGCAAAATATTGGTCGTCGGTACAGATGGAATTCCGGAAGCCCGCAAAATGGTGGAAGCCGGACAAATGACCGCGACGGTTGCGCAGAACCCGGCAGATATTGGCGCAACGGGTCTGAAGCTGATGGTTAACGCTGAGAAATCCGGCAAGGTTATCCCGCTGGATAAAGCACCGGAATTTAAACTGGTCGATTCAATCCTGGTCACTCAATAAAACTGAATGATGCCGGATGATGATGCTAATGAAGTGTCTTATCCGGCCAACAAAATAACCTGAACGTAGACCTGATAAATGTAGCCATCAGGCAATAATACGATATTTCGTGCAGAGAGGTTATTTATGGCCACGCCATATATATCGATGGCGGGGATCGGCAAGTCCTTTGGTCCGGTTCACGCATTAAAGTCGGTTAATTTAACGGTTTATCCTGGTGAAATACATGCATTACTAGGAGAAAATGGCGCGGGTAAATCCACGCTAATGAAGGTTTTATCCGGAATACATGAGCCGACCAAAGGCACCATTACCATTAATAACATTAGCTATAACAAGCTGGATCATAAATTAGCGGCACAACTCGGTATCGGGATTATTTATCAGGAACTCAGCGTTATTGATGAATTAACCGTACTGGAAAATTTATATATTGGTCGTCATCTGACGAAAAAAATCTGTGGCGTCAATATTATCGACTGGCGAGAAATGCGTGTCCGCGCCGCCATGATGTTATTACGCGTGGGCTTGAAAGTTGATTTAGATGAGAAAGTGGCGAATCTATCTATCAGCCACAAGCAGATGCTGGAAATTGCCAAAACGCTGATGCTCGATGCCAAAGTCATCATCATGGATGAACCCACCTCCTCACTCACCAATAAAGAGGTGGACTATCTGTTTCTGATCATGAATCAGTTGCGTAAAGAGGGTACGGCCATCGTCTATATCTCGCATAAGTTGGCGGAAATTCGCCGTATTTGCGACCGCTATACGGTGATGAAAGACGGCAGCAGCGTTTGCAGCGGCATGGTAAGCGATGTGTCAAATGACGATATCGTCCGTCTGATGGTAGGCCGCGAACTGCAAAACCGTTTTAACGCGATGAAGGAGAATGTCAGCAACCTTGTGCACGATACGGTTTTTGAGGTGCGCAACGTCACCAGCCGTGACAGAAAAAAGGTCCGGGATATCTCATTTAGCGTCTGCCGGGGAGAAATATTAGGCTTTGCCGGGCTGGTCGGTTCCGGACGTACTGAACTGATGAATTGTCTGTTTGGCGTTGATAAACGCGCTGGCGGAGAAATCCGTCTTAATGGCAAAGATATCTCTCCACGTTCCCCCCTGGATGCAGTGAAAAAAGGGATGGCTTACATCACTGAAAGCCGCCGGGATAACGGTTTTTTTCCCAACTTTTCCATCGCTCAGAACATGGCGATCAGCCGCAGTCTGAAAGACGGCGGCTATAAAGGCGCGATGGGCTTGTTTCATGAAGTTGACGAGCAACGTACCGCTGAAAATCAACGCGAACTGCTGGCGCTGAAATGTCATTCGGTAAACCAGAATATCACCGAACTCTCCGGGGGAAATCAGCAGAAAGTCCTGATCTCCAAATGGCTGTGCTGTTGCCCGGAAGTGATTATTTTCGATGAACCTACCCGCGGCATCGACGTTGGCGCGAAAGCCGAAATTTACAAAGTGATGCGCCAACTGGCGGACGACGGAAAAGTCATCCTGATGGTGTCATCTGAACTACCTGAAATTATCACCGTCTGCGACCGCATCGCCGTGTTCTGCGAAGGACGACTGACGCAAATCCTGACGAATCGCGATGACATGAGCGAAGAGGAGATTATGGCATGGGCTTTACCACAAGAGTAAAAAGCGAAGCGAGCGAGAAGAAACCGTTCAACTTTGCGCTGTTCTGGGATAAATACGGCACCTTTTTTATCCTGGCGATCATCGTCGCCATTTTTGGTTCGCTGTCGCCAGAATATTTTCTGACCACCAATAATATTACCCAGATTTTTGTTCAAAGCTCCGTGACGGTATTGATCGGCATGGGCGAGTTTTTCGCTATCCTGGTCGCTGGTATCGACCTCTCGGTTGGCGCGATTCTGGCGCTTTCCGGTATGGTGACCGCCAAACTGATGTTGGCAGGTGTTGACCCGTTTCTCGCAGCGATGATTGGCGGTGTACTGGTTGGCGGCGCACTGGGGGCGATCAACGGCTGCCTGGTCAACTGGACGGGGCTACACCCGTTCATCATCACCCTTGGCACCAACGCGATTTTCCGTGGGATCACGCTGGTGATCTCCGATGCCAACTCGGTATACGGCTTCTCCTTTGACTTCGTGAACTTCTTTGCCGCCAGCGTAATTGGGATACCTGTCCCCGTTATCTTCTCGCTAATTGTCGCGCTCATCCTTTGGTTTCTGACAACGCGTATGCGGCTCGGGCGCAACATCTACGCACTGGGCGGCAACAAAAATTCGGCGTTCTATTCCGGGATTGACGTGAAATTCCACATCCTGGTGGTGTTTATCATCTCCGGTGTTTGTGCAGGTCTGGCAGGCGTCGTCTCAACTGCACGACTCGGTGCCGCAGAACCGCTTGCCGGTATGGGTTTTGAAACCTATGCCATTGCCAGCGCCATCATTGGCGGCACCAGTTTCTTCGGCGGCAAGGGGCGCATTTTCTCTGTGGTGATTGGCGGGTTGATCATCGGCACCATCAACAACGGTCTGAATATTTTGCAGGTACAAACCTATTACCAACTGGTGGTGATGGGCGGATTAATTATCGCGGCTGTCGCCCTTGACCGTCTTATCAGTAAGTAAGGAATTGAACATGAAAATCTCCCCCTCGTTAATGTGTATGGATCTGCTGAAATTTAAAGAACAGATCGAATTTATCGACAGCCATGCCGATTACTTTCACATCGATATCATGGATGGTCACTTTGTCCCCAATCTGACACTCTCACCGTTCTTCGTAAGTCAGGTTAAAAAACTGGCAACTAAACCGCTCGACTGTCATCTGATGGTGACGCGGCCGCAGGATTACATTGCTCAACTGGCGCGTGCGGGAGCTGATTTCATCACTTTGCATCCGGAAACTATCAACGGTCAGGCGTTCCGCCTGATTGATGAAATCCGCTGTCATGACATGAAAGTGGGGCTGATCCTTAACCCGGAGACACCAGTTGAGGCCATGAAATACTATATCCATAAGGCCGATAAAATTACGGTCATGACTGTCGATCCCGGCTTTGCCGGACAACCGTTCATTCCTGAAATGCTGGATAAACTTGCCGAACTGAAGGCATGGCGTGAACGAGAAGGTCTGGAGTACGAAATTGAGGTGGACGGTTCCTGCAACCAGGCAACTTACGAAAAACTGATGGCGGCAGGGGCGGATGTCTTTATCGTCGGCACTTCCGGCCTGTTTAATCATGCGGAAAATATCGACGAAGCATGGAGAATTATGACCACGCAGATTCTGGCTGCAAAAAGCGAGGTACAGCCTCATGCAAAAACAGCATAACGTCGTAGCGGGCGTGGATATGGGGGCAACGCATATCCGCTTTTGTCTGCGGACAGCAGAAGGTGAAACGCTACACTGCGAAAAAAAGCGGACCGCAGAAGTCATTGCTCCCGGCCTGGTGTCGGGTATCGGCGAAATGATTGACGAGCAACTCAGGCGCTTTAACGCTCGCTGTCATGGTCTGGTGATGGGATTTCCGGCGCTGGTCAGTAAAGATAAACGCACCATAATTTCTACGCCTAACCTGCCGTTAACAGCGGCGGATTTATATGATCTCGCCGATAAGCTCGAAAATACGCTGAATTGTCCGGTTGAGTTTTCCCGCGACGTTAACCTGCAACTCTCCTGGGACGTAGTAGAAAACCGCCTTACGCAACAACTGGTTCTGGCGGCCTATCTCGGTACGGGGATGGGGTTCGCAGTGTGGATGAACGGTGCGCCGTGGACGGGTGCACACGGTGTGGCAGGCGAACTGGGTCATATCCCCCTGGGAGATATGACCCAACACTGCGCGTGTGGCAATCCTGGGTGCCTGGAAACCAATTGCTCTGGAATGGCGCTAAGACGCTGGTACGAACAACAGCCCCGAAATTACCCATTGAGCGACCTTTTCGTCCATGCGGAAAACGCCCCTTTCGTCCAGAGTCTGCTTGAAAACGCGGCACGGGCCATTGCCACCAGCATTAATCTGTTCGATCCCGATGCGGTGATTCTGGGCGGTGGCGTGATGGATATGCCCGCCTTCCCACGCGAGACTCTCATTGCCATGATCCAAAAGTACCTGCGCCGTCCACTGCCGCATCAGGTCGTGCGCTTTATTGCCGCCTCATCTTCTGACTTTAATGGCGCTCAGGGTGCAGCAATATTGGCGCATCAACATTTTTTGCCACAGTCCTGTGCTAAAGCCCCATGAGTAAAGCGTTGGCACAGTAGCGCAATGTCCCGCTGTGCCAACGACAGGTACAATATATATAATAAACACATAAAACGGCTCATATTATTTTCTGCAATGATAGTTTTACTGTAACTTTTCCTCTTCAGCACAAATGCCTAATAAAATGGATCGTTCAGCTCACACTTCCACTTATTAAAGTCGCAAATTCCCAATTATGATAACCCCAGCTTTAAATGACGTATTTTGCATGGATTACATATTTACGACATAAATGATAAATGGAGATTTATATGAATAACTCTCGGTTATTCCGTTTGAGCAGAATTATTATTGCGTTAACTGCCGCCAGCGGCATGATGGTAAATACCGCTTACGCAACAGATGAAGCGAAAGCCGCCACTCAATATACCCAACAGGTTAATCAGAATTACGCCAAATCATTACCGTTTAGCGATCGTCAGGATTTTGACGACGCTCAGCGTGGATTTATCGCTCCGCTGCTGGATGAAGGTATTCTGCGCGATGCTAATGGCAAACCATATTATCGCGGGGAAGATTATAAATTTGATATCAATGCGCCCGCGCCCGAAACCGTTAACCCTAGCCTGTGGCGTCAGTCGCAGTTAAACGGTATTTCCGGCCTGTTTAAAGTCACCGACAGAATGTACCAGGTTCGCGGTCAGGATATCTCCAACATCACCTTTATCGAAGGTGATACCGGGATTATTGTCATCGACCCGCTGGTGACGCCACCGAGCGCAAAAGCCGCCCTTGACCTTTACTTCCAAAATCGCCCGCAAAAACCGATTGTTGCGGTTATTTATACCCACAGCCATACCGACCACTATGGCGGCGTGAAAGGCATTATCTCTGAAGCCGATGTGAAATCCGGTAAAGTGCAGGTTATCGCCCCTGCTGGCTTTATGGACGAAGCCATCAGCGAAAACGTACTGGCGGGTAATATTATGAGCCGCCGTGCACTTTACTCCTACGGCCTGCTGCTGGCGCATAACCCTCAGGGTAACATCGGCAATGGTCTTGGCGTAACGCTGGCATCGGGCTACCCGAGCATCATCGCACCGAACAAAACCATCACCAAAACCGGTGAGAAGATGATTATCGACGGCCTGGAGTTTGACTTCCTGATGACCCCAGGTAGCGAAGCACCAGCCGAAATGCACTTCTATATTCCGGCCCTGAAAGCGCTGTGTACCGCCGAGAACGCCACGCATACCCTGCACAACTTCTACACTCTACGCGGCGCGAAAACCCGCGACACCAGCAAGTGGACCGAGTATCTGAACGAAACGCTGGATATGTGGGGTAACGACGCGGAAGTCCTGTTTATGCCGCACACCTGGCCGGTCTGGGGCAATAAGCATATCAATGATTATATTGGTAAATATCGCGATACTATCAAGTACATTCACGACCAGACCCTGCACCTGGCGAACCAGGGCTACACCATGAATGAAATCGGCGACATGATTAAACTGCCGCCTGCACTTGCCAATAACTGGGCCAGCCGTGGCTATTACGGTTCTGTCAGCCACAACGCCCGCGCGGTGTATAACTTCTATCTTGGCTATTACGACGGTAACCCGGCTAACCTGCATCCGTATGGTCAGGTGGAGATGGGTAAACGTTACGTGCAGGCGCTGGGCGGTTCTGCCCGTGTCATCAACCTGGCGCAAGAAGCGAACAAGCAAGGTGATTACCGCTGGTCGGCAGAACTGCTGAAACAGGTGATTGCCGCCAACCCGGGTGACCAGGTCGCGAAGAATCTGCAAGCGAATAACTTTGAACAGCTGGGCTATCAGGCCGAGTCCGCCACCTGGCGCGGTTTCTACCTGACCGGCGCGAAAGAGCTGCGCGAAGGGGTGCATAAGTTCAGCCACGGCACCACCGGTTCCCCGGACACCATTCGCGGGATGTCGGTCGAAATGCTGTTCGACTTTATGTCCGTTCGCCTCGATAGCGCGAAAGCCGCGGGTAAAAATATCAGCCTGAACTTCAATATGAGCAATGGCGATAACCTCAACCTGACGCTGAACGATAGCGTGCTTAACTACCGTAAAACACTGCAATCCCAAGCTGACGCCTCTTTCTACATCAGCCGTGAAGATCTGCACGCCGTGCTGACCGGGCAAGCCAAAATGGCGGATCTGGTAAAAGCGAAGAAAGCCAAAATTATTGGCAATGGCGCGAAACTGGAAGAAATTATCGCCTGTCTGGATAATTTCGATTTGTGGGTGAATATCGTAACCCCAAATTAATGTCACTCGCTTTTGGGGGCGCTGAAGCCCCCAAAAGCATTTATTTTAAAAATATATACAGCCAATTAATAAATAAAATATATAAGTTATGAATGCGGTGGCTGAATAAAGCTATTTTTATTCATCGAGAAAATAGCCATACTGACGCCTTCAATGGATATTGATATTCACTACAGATATTGTTCGCAGCAGACAGGATGTATTTAATATGCCAACAGTTCTCTCTCGCATGGCGATGCAACTCAAAAAAACAGCCTGGATAATTCCCGTCTTCATGGTTTCGGGATGCTCATTATCTCCGGCAATCCCGGTGATCGGTGCTTATTATCCCAGCTGGTTTTTCTGCGCCATTGCCAGCCTTATTTTGATGCTCATCACGAGGCGAGTTATTCAGCGGGCAAATATCAATCTGGCATTTGTCGGAATTATTTATACCGCCCTTTTTGCTCTCTACGCCATGCTGTTCTGGCTGGCATTTTTCTAATCTATTTGAGACGCGCTCATGGAAAGTACGCCGAAAAAAGCTCCTCGCAGTAAATTCCCTGCTCTGTTAGTGGTTGCATTGGCGCTGGTTGCCCTTGTTTTCGTTATCTGGCGCGTAGACAGTGCGCCATCAACTAATGACGCTTACGCGTCAGCAGATACCATTGATGTGGTGCCGGAAGTCAGCGGCCGCATTGTAGAACTGGCGGTCACCGACAACCAGGCAGTCAAACAGGGCGATTTGCTGTTCCGCATTGACCCGCGCCCGTACGAAGCCAATCTGGCGAAAGCTGAAGCCTCCCTCGCGGCGCTGGATAAGCAAATTATGCTCACCCAGCGTAGCGTTGATGCGCAACAGTTTGGTGCCGACTCGATTAATGCCACGGTAGAAAAAGCCCGTGCCGCCGCGAAACAGGCCACAGATACATTACGCCGCACCGAGCCATTACTGAAAGAGGGTTTTGTCTCAGCGGAAGACGTTGACCGTGCAAGAACTGCGCAGCGCGCCGCAGAAGCCGATCTTAATGCCGTATTGTTACAGGCGCAGTCAGCCGCCAGCGCCGTCAGCGGCGTCGATGCGCTGGTGGCGCAACGTGCGGCGGTCGAAGCGGATATTGCCCTGACCAAACTTCATCTGGAAATGGCGACCGTTCGCGCGCCGTTTGATGGCCGGGTCATTTCCCTCAAAACCTCCGTCGGGCAATTTGCTTCTGCCATGCGCCCTATTTTTACCCTAATCGACACTCGTCACTGGTACGTGATCGCCAACTTCCGCGAAACCGATCTGAAAAATATTCGCTCAGGTACACCCGCAACGATTCGCCTGATGAGTGACAGCGGCAAAACCTTCGAGGGTAAAGTGGATTCGATTGGCTACGGCGTGCTACCGGATGACGGCGGCCTGGTGCTGGGCGGCCTGCCGAAAGTTTCTCGCTCTATTAACTGGGTCCGCGTTGCCCAGCGTTTTCCGGTCAAAATCATGGTCGATAAACCTGACCCGGAAATGTTCCGCATCGGCGCTTCGGCAGTCGCTAATCTTGAGCCGCAATAATGAGCGCGCTCAACTCCCTGCCATTACCGGTGGTCAGGCTGCTGGCGTTCTTTCATGAAGAGTTAAGCGAGCGGCGACCCGGCCGCGTGCCGCAGATCGTGCAACTCTGGGTAGGCTGCCTGCTGGTGATTCTGATCTCGATGACTTTTGAGATCCCTTTTGTGGCGTTATCGCTGGCAGTGCTGTTTTACGGTATTCAGTCGAACGCGTTTTACACCAAATTTGTCGCGATCTTGTTTGTGGTTGCCACGGTGCTGGAGATCGGCAGCCTGTTTTTGATCTACAAATGGTCATACGGCGAACCGTTGATCCGATTGATCATCGCCGGGCCGATCCTGATGGGCTGTATGTTTTTGATGCGCACCCATCGGCTGGGACTGGTCTTTTTCGC
Organism: Escherichia sp. SCLE84; assembly: GCF_012584495.1. Lineage (NCBI taxonomy): Bacteria > Pseudomonadati > Pseudomonadota > Gammaproteobacteria > Enterobacterales > Enterobacteriaceae > Escherichia > Escherichia sp. SCLE84. Next base: position 2,789,794 of record NZ_CP051430.1, read on the forward strand.
TGTCGCCATTGTCGCCATTTACGGGCAAACCTTCCCCGCCATGCTCGACTATCCGGAAGTGGTCGTGCGCTTAACGCTGTGGTGTATCGTTGTTGGCCTCTATCCAACCTTGCTGATGACGTTAATCGGCGTGCTGTGGTTTCCCAGTCGTGCCATTACGCAAATGCATCAAGCGCTTAATGATCGGCTTGATGATGCCATTAGTCACCTGACGGACAGCCTCGCACCGCTACCCGAAACGCGGATTGAAAGAGAGGCGCTGGCGCTGCAAAAACTGAATGTCTTTTGTCTCGCGGACGATGCCAACTGGCGAACTCAAAGCGCATGGTGGCAAAGCTGCGTGGCAACGGTAACCTACATTTACTCGACGCTGAATCGCTACGATCCCACCTCTTTTGCTGATTCTCAGGCAATTATTGAATTTCGGCAAAAATTAGCCTCAGAAATCAATAAGCTGCAGCATGCCGTTGCTGAAGGTCAGTGCTGGCAAAGCGACTGGCGGATCACTGAAAGTGAAGCGATGGCGGCACGGGAATGTAACCTGGAGAATATCTGCCAGACGTTGTTACAACTGGGTCAGATGGACCCGAATACGCCGCCAACGCCCGCCGCCAAACCGCCATCAATGGTCGCCGATGCTTTTACCAATCCAGACTATATGCGCTACGCGGTAAAAACACTGCTCGCCTGTTTGATCTGTTACACCTTCTACAGCGGCGTGGACTGGGAAGGCATTCACACCTGTATGCTGACATGCGTGATCGTCGCTAACCCAAATGTCGGTTCGTCGTACCAGAAGATGGTGCTGCGTTTTGGCGGGGCCTTTTGCGGCGCGATTCTGGCGCTGTTATTCACGCTACTGGTCATGCCCTGGCTGGACAATATTGTCGAATTGCTGTTTGTGCTGGCACCGATTTTCCTGTTGGGCGCATGGATTGCCACCAGCTCTGAACGCTCTTCTTATATCGGCACACAGATGGTGGTCACCTTCGCGCTCGCCACGCTCGAAAACGTTTTTGGCCCGGTGTACGACCTGGTGGAAATTCGCGATCGCGCCATGGGTATCATCATTGGTTCCGTGGTGTCCGCGGTGATTTACACCTTTGTCTGGCCTGAAAGTGAAGCGCGCACACTGCCGCAAAAACTGGCTGGCACGCTGGGTATGTTAAGTAAAGTAATGCGGATCCCACGCCAGCAGGAAGTCACGGCTCTGCGCACTTATCTGCAAATTCGTATCGGTCTGCATGCGGCGTTTAATGCCTGTGAAGAGATGTGCCAACGCGTGGCGCTGGAGCGTCAACTGGACAGCGAAGAACGCGCCTTACTGATTGAACGTTCGCAAACGGTTATTCGTCAGGGCCGCGATATTCTTCACGCCTGGGATGCCACCTGGAACTCGGCGCAGGCGCTGGATAACGCACTACAGCCGGACAGAGCAGCTCAGTTTGCCGACGCCCTGGAGAAATACGCTGCCGGTCTGGCAACCGCACTCAGCCGTTCTCCTCAAATAACGCTTGAAGAGACACCCGCCTCGCAGGCCATCCTGCCCACCTTATTAAAACAGGAGCAACACGTCTGCCAGCTTTTCGCCCGCTTGCCAGACTGGACAGCCCCGGCATTAACGCCCGCCACGGAACAGGCACAAGGAGCCACGCAATGATCAATCGTCAACTTTCACGTCTGCTGTTGTGCAGCATTCTCGGCAGCACGACGCTGATTTCCGGCTGTGCCCTGGTACGTAAGGATTCTGCACCTCATCAACAGCTCAAACCGGAACAAATCAAACTGGCCGACGATATTCATCTTGCCAGCTCCGGCTGGCCGCAGGCGCAGTGGTGGAAACAACTCAATGACCCGCAGCTGGATGCGCTGATCCAACGGACGCTAAGTGGTTCACACACCCTCGCCGAAGCGAAACTGCGGGAAGAAAAAGCGCAGTCCCAGGCCGATTTGTTAGATGCCGGTTCACAATTACAGGTCGCAGCGTTAGGGATGCTCAACCGCCAACGCGTCTCGGCGAACGGCTTTTTAAGCCCTTATGCGATGGATGCGCCCGCACTGGGTATGGACGGGCCGTACTATACGGAAGCCACAGTAGGTTTGTTTGCCGGACTGGATCTTGATTTGTGGGGTGTGCATCGCTCAGCGGTTGCCGCCGCCATTGGCGCGCATAATGCCGCGCTGGCAGAAACCGCAGCAGTAGAGCTATCGCTGACCACGGGCGTAGCGCAGCTTTATTACAGTATGCAGGCCAGCTATCAGATGCTCGATCTGTTAGAACAAACTCGCGATGTGATTGATTACGCGGTGAAAGCGCACCAGAGTAAAGTGGCGCACGGTCTGGAAGCACAAGTGCCTTTCCACGGCGCGCGGGCACAGATTCTGGCGGTCGATAAACAAATTGCTGCCGTCAAAGGGCAAATCACCGAAACGCGAGAATCTCTGCGTGCATTGATTGGCGCGGGGGCCAGCGATATGCCGGAGATCAAACCGGTGGCATTACCACGAGTCCAGACCGGCATTCCGGCGACACTCTCTTATGAGTTGCTCGCCAGACGCCCGGATCTGCAAGCCATGCGCTGGTATGTTCAGGCGTCATTAGATCAGGTGGATTCCGCGCGGGCGCTGTTCTACCCGAGCTTTGATATCAAAGCGTTTTTCGGCCTTGATGCCATCCACCTGGATACCTTATTCAAAAAAACCAGTCGCCAGTTCAACTTCATCCCGGGTCTGAAATTGCCGCTGTTTGACGGTGGACGGTTGAATGCCAATCTCGAAGGCACGCGCGCCGCCAGCAACATGATGATTGAACGTTACAACCAGTCAGTACTGAACGCGGTGCGTGACGTTGCCGTCAACGGCACGCGTCTGCAAACGCTCAACGACGAGCGAGAAATGCAGGCTGAACGCGTGGAAGCAACGCGCTTCACCCAGCGCGCTGCCGAGGCCGCCTATCAGCGCGGCTTAACCAGCCGCTTACAGGCCACTGAAGCCCGGTTGCCAGTACTTGCCGAAGAGATGTCATTACTGATGCTGGACAGCCGCCGGGTGATCCAAAGCATTCAGTTGATGAAATCGCTGGGCGGCGGGTATCAGGCGGCTCCCGTCGTCGAGAAAAAATAAAATGTCTGCCGCGTGATGGCTGTCACGCGGTATTTCGTTTCGTCACGTCAAAACTGACGACAGCCTGTTTTTCGTCAGAGTTTTGAATAAATAGTGCCCGTAATATCAGGGAATGACCCCAAATAAAATGTGGCATAAAAGATGCATACTGTAGTCGAGAGCGCGTATGCGTGATTTGATTAACTGGAGCGAGACCGATGAAAAAAGTCGTCACGGTTTGCCCCTATTGCGCATCAGGTTGCAAAATCAACCTGGTCGTCGATAACGGCAAAATCGTCCGGGCGGAGGCAGCGCAGGGGAAAACCAACCAGGGTACCCTGTGTCTGAAGGGTTATTATGGCTGGGATTTCATTAACGATACCCAGATCCTGACCCCGCGCCTGAAAACCCCCATGATCCGTCGCCAGCGTGGCGGCAAACTCGAACCTGTTTCCTGGGATGAGGCACTGAATTACGTTGCCGAGCGCCTGAGCGCCATCAAAGAGAAGTACGGTCCGGATGCCATCCAGACGACCGGCTCCTCGCGTGGTACGGGTAACGAAACCAACTATGTAATGCAAAAATTTGCGCGCGCCGTTATTGGTACCAATAACGTTGACTGCTGCGCTCGTGTCTGACACGGCCCATCGGTTGCAGGTCTGCACCAATCGGTCGGTAATGGCGCAATGAGCAATGCTATTAACGAAATTGATAATACCGATTTAGTGTTCGTTTTCGGGTACAACCCGGCGGATTCCCACCCAATCGTGGCGAATCACGTAATTAACGCTAAACGTAACGGGGCGAAAATTATCGTCTGCGATCCGCGCAAAATTGAAACCGCGCGCATTGCTGACATGCACATTGCACTGAAAAACGGCTCGAACATCGCGCTGTTGAATGCGATGGGCCATGTCATTATTGAAGAAAATCTGTACGACAAAGCGTTCGTCGCTTCCCGTACAGAAGGCTTTGAAGAGTATCGTAAAATCGTTGAAGGCTACACGCCGGAGTCGGTTGAAGATATCACCGGCGTCAGCGCCAGTGAGATTCGTCAGGCGGCACGGATGTATGCCCAGGCGAAAAGCGCCGCCATCCTGTGGGGCATGGGTGTAACCCAGTTCTACCAGGGCGTGGAAACCGTGCGTTCTCTGACCAGCCTCGCGATGCTGACCGGTAACCTCGGTAAGCCGCATGCGGGTGTAAACCCGGTTCGTGGTCAGAACAACGTGCAGGGTGCCTGCGATATGGGCGCGCTGCCGGATACGTATCCGGGATACCAGTACGTGAAAGATCCGGCTAACCGCGAGAAATTCGCCAAAGCCTGGGGCGTGGAAAGCCTGCCTGCTCATACCGGTTATCGCATCAGCGAGCTGCCGCACCGCGCAGCGCATGGCGAAGTGCGTGCCGCGTACATTATGGGCGAAGATCCGCTGCAAACTGACGCGGAGCTGTCGGCAGTACGTAAAGCCTTTGAAGATCTGGAACTGGTTATCGTTCAGGACATCTTTATGACCAAAACCGCGTCGGCGGCGGATGTTATTTTACCGTCAACGTCGTGGGGCGAGCATGAAGGCGTGTTTACTGCGGCTGACCGTGGCTTCCAGCGTTTCTTCAAAGCAGTTGAACCGAAATGGGATCTGAAAACGGACTGGCAAATCATCAGTGAAATCGCCACCCGTATGGGTTATCCGATGCACTACAACAACACCCAGGAGATCTGGGATGAGTTGCGTCATCTGTGCCCGGATTTCTACGGTGCGACTTACGAGAAAATGGGCGAACTGGGCTTCATTCAGTGGCCTTGCCGCGATACTTCAGATGCCGATCAGGGGACTTCTTATCTGTTTAAAGAGAAGTTTGATACCCCGAACGGTCTGGCGCAGTTCTTCACCTGCGACTGGGTAGCGCCAATCGACAAACTCACCGACGAGTACCCGATGGTACTGTCAACGGTGCGTGAAGTTGGTCACTACTCTTGCCGTTCGATGACCGGTAACTGTGCGGCACTGGCGGCGCTGGCTGATGAACCTGGCTACGCACAAATCAATACCGAAGACGCCAAACGTCTGGGTATTGAAGATGAGGCATTGGTTTGGGTGCACTCGCGTAAAGGCAAAATTATCACCCGTGCGCAGGTCAGCGATCGTCCGAACAAAGGGGCGATTTACATGACCTACCAGTGGTGGATTGGTGCCTGTAACGAGCTGGTTACCGAAAACTTAAGCCCGATTACGAAAACGCCGGAATACAAATACTGCGCCGTGCGCGTCGAGCCGATCGCCGATCAGCGCGCCGCCGAGCAGTACGTGATTGACGAGTACAACAAGTTGAAAACTCGCCTGCGCGAAGCGGCACTGGCGTAATACAGTCCTTTCTACAGCCTCCTTTCGGAGGCTGTTTTTTTATCCATTCGAACTCTTTATACTGGTTACTCCCTACCCAATCGTATTATCAAAATGAAAAAAATTATCGCATTGATGTTGTTTTTGACATTCTTTGCCCACGCGAACGACTCCGAGCCTGGCAGCCAGTATTTAAAGGCAGCAGAGGCCGGGGACCGACGCGCACAATATTTTCTTGCCGACAGCTGGTTTAGCTCCGGCGATTTGAGCAAAGCCGAATATTGGGCACAGAAAGCCGCCGACAGCGGTGATGCTGATGCCTGCGCGCTGCTGGCGCAGATCAAAATCACCAATCCGGTCAGTCTGGACTATCCACAAGCAAAAGTTCTTGCAGAGAAAGCGGCGCAAGCGGGCAGTAAAGAAGGTGAAGTAACGCTGGCGCATATTCTGGTAAATACTCAAGCGGGTAAACCGGATTATCCAAAGGCGATTTCGCTGTTAGAAAACGCCTCGGAAGATCTGGAGAACGACTCTGCCGTCGATGCCCAAATGCTGCTTGGTTTGATTTACGCCAACGGCGTGGGCATTAAGGCCGACGATGACAAGGCAACCTGGTATTTCAAACGCAGCTCTGCAATTTCCCGAACCGGTTATTCCGAGTACTGGGCGGGAATGATGTTCTTAAACGGTGAGGAAGGTTTTATCGAGAAGAACAAACAAAAGGCGCTGCACTGGTTGAACCTGAGCTGTATGGAAGGGTTTGATACCGGGTGTGAAGAGTTTGAAAAATTAACCAACGGTTAAGGTAGGCCTGATAAGACGCACCAGCGTCGCATCAGGCATCCACACATTGCCGGGTGGATAACCCCGGCAATCTTCAATTATTGATCCGCAGTTTTATCAAATTTGCCCAGCACTTCACGCTCATAAGCCAGCGCCTTTTTGCGGTCAAATTTGTGTTCCCACTTGGCAATCACCAGCACCGCCAGCGCATTACCCACCACGTTCAGCGCAGTACGCGCCATGTCGAGGATACGGTCAACACCAGCAATAAACGCCAGGCCTTCCAGCGGAATACCTACGCTACCCAGCGTTGCCAGCAACACCACAAACGACACGCCCGGCACGCCAGCAATCCCTTTCGAGGTCACCATCAGCGTCAGCACCAGAATGATTTCCTGCCAGATGGACAGGTCAATGCCATACAGCTGAGCGATGAAAATAGCGGCAATACTTTGATACAGCGTCGAACCATCAAGGTTAAAAGAGTAACCGGTCGGCACCACGAAGCTGGTGATCGACGCCGGTGCTCCGTAGGCTTCCATCTTCTCAATAATTCGCGGCAGTACGCTTTCAGAGCTGGCAGTGGAGTACGCCAGAATCAGCTCATCTTTCAGAATACGAATCAGGATCCAGACGCTTAACCCGCACAGGCGCGCCACAATTCCCAGCACTACCAGCGCGAAGAACAGAATGGCGAAATGCACCAGCAGCACCAGTTTCGCCAGTGGCCACAGAGAAGAGAAACCAAAGTTAGCCACCGTCACCGCAATCAGCGCAAACACACCCACCGGTGCATAACGCATCACCATGTGAGTCACTTTAAACATGGTTTCAGAGATGGAGCGGAACACGGTCACCAGCGGTTCACGATGCGTCGCGGGCAGGGAGGAAAGCCCCAGACCAAACAGCACCGAGAAGAAGATGATCGGCAGCATTTCGCCTTTCGCCATCGACGCCACAATGTTCGTCGGCACCAGCGACAAAATCGTGCCCATAATGCCGTGGGAACTGCTTTGTACCGCTTCCGTAGTGCTCTGATATTTCGAGATATCGACGGTCGCCAGCTGCGACATATCCACCCCGGCACCGGGCTGGAAGACGTTCGCCAGAGTGATCCCCAAAATGATAGCGATGGTGGTGATCACCTCGAAGTAGATAATGGTTTTCGCGCCAATACGCCCGAGCTGTTTGGCATCACCAACACCCGCGATACCCACCACCAGCGTGGAGATCACAATCGGCACAACAATCATTTTAATCAGATGGATGAAGATATCACCCGCCGGAGAGAGCAAATTGACGACCAGCCAGTCGCGGCTGTCGCTATGGTAGTGCAGGTAGCTTCCCAGGAGAATGCCCAGCACCATAGCAAACAGAATCTGCCAGGCCAGGCTGAATTTTATATTTTTCATCAGAATAACTTCCTCAATGGAGCGCCGTTCCCCGTTCAGAAACGCGAGAACGTGACATACTGCCAGGGCATGAATTGTGTTGCGTTGGTTTGTAGATTTTTTTAACGCTTATGATCAGTATCATTTGCGCGGTATGTTGCGCAACCCTTTAACAACAGAGCTTTTCGCTGCATTAATGCATAATAACGCGAGTTTATGGCAGGATTAATGAATAACCATTTGTTATGGAAAGATTTTTATTTGTTTAATCTGCAATAATACTGATTGGTGATTATTTTTGGCATATGTTCATTCGATTATTTTTTATGCAGCTCAATAACATAATCTTCATCACCAGATGATTAATCCGATCTCCGCTGCAACAATTTCGCCATATTAATCGACTCGACCAGCTGTGTCCGGTTGATCCGGGGTGAGTTGAGATCCATCACTTTTTGCCATAGTTCGATGGCTTGCGCGTAATTCGCCTGCATAAACGCATCGGAAGCCAGCAGCATCAGAGCGGTGATTTCGTTAGAGTCCAGCGCGAGGGCTTTGTCGATCATTGCGCGAGTCTGGGCGGTCATATGCTGGCTGGCCTGGTAATAAAGCACCGTCGCCAGCGCCGCATACAGTTCAGCGTTCTCACCACGTAGTTGCAACGCCTGACGATACGCCAGCAGCGAATTACTGTAATCGTTTTGCCACAGATAGTACTCGCCCAGTAACGCCCACTGTTCGCTGTTTTGTGGATTAGCGCGGATTTTATCCTGCAATACCTGAAGCTGCGCTTCCGGGGTTTGCTGGCTGGCAAACTGATGTAGCGGATCGCGCTGACGCTGATATTGCGCACGTACCGCCTGCCATTTTGGGCTTAACAGATAACTGCCGACACAGAGAAATACCATCAAAATCGTGAGTGTTGTCAGCATTTTCACCGGTATTTGTGACTGTTTCACCGCTTCGCCCTCACTCGCCAGAAGATCAGTGCCATCAGCAGTAACAACACCACTGGCAGCGCCCATAACACCAGCGTCTGACCCGTTAACGGTGGGTTATAGCGAACAAAATCTCCGTAGCGTTCGGTCATCCAGCCAATGATTTCGACTTCGTTCTTCCCCTCCGCCACCATGCTGTAAACCTGATGGCGCATACTGACCGCCACCGGTGCATTGGATTCCAGTAAGTTCTGATTCTGGCACTGCGGACAACGTAACTGGCTGGCAATATTTAACGCCTGTTGCTGTTGTTGCGGATTGGCGAATTGCCAGGTGTCTACAACCTGAGCGCGCGCAAAACAGGTAAATAACAGCAGTAGCGTGAGAAGTCCTTTATTCATCGCGCTTCCTCCCCCGCCATCCGCTTAATAATGCGCCCGCAATCATCAACAATCCTCCCCCCCAGATCCAGCGCACACCGCTTTGTACATACAAGCGAAAAGCGTAACGATCCGCTCCGGTTTTTTCACCCATGACCGCATACCAGTCATGGATGCCGTTCCAGCGAATTGACGGTTCCATCATTTGCTGACGACGTGCTTCGTAAAAACGCCGCTCCGGCATCAGTTCACCAATGCGTTGCTGATGGTCAAACAGTGCCACTATCGCTTTTTCGCTGGTGTAATTGCCTTTGGCTTGCAGATCGAGGCGCTCAAAACGGAAGGTGTATCCTGCCAGCGTCACCTGCTGACCCGGCTGTAAATTCAGGCTGATCTCCTGACGGCTGACGCTGGAAACCACGATCCCAGCGGCAAATAACAGCACGCCCGCATGAGCTACCAGCGCCGGAAGCTGCACGCGTTTGCCAGAGACAAACGTCGCCAGCACAATCACCACCAGCATCAACAGGCCAAACGGTAACGTCGCGCGGTTAAAATACGGCGCGCCAACGGAGAGGCGTCCCCAGCCCAGCAGACCGTAAATCATCGGATAAAGCGTTCCCACCAGCACGATCAGTAGCACTGCGCAAAACAGCAACAGCGTAGCGAGGATTAACATTTCCCGCGATAACCCCGAAAAACGCACCACCGGGCCACCGTCCCGCGCTCGCCAGCCATACAGAGCCAGAGACGCAAGGCTAATCAGTGCAAACAGGCTGAACAACGGCACGGCGCGGACGTTATCCAGTGCGAACGCATGAACCGAAACCAGAATGCCAGAACGGACAATTAAGGTACCCAGTAGCGACAGCATCAGAGTTACTATCGCCAGCAACAGCGACCAGTGGCGGAAAATCTCCCGCTGGCGTGTCAGGGACAAACTGTGCAGCAGCGCAGTGGCAGAAAGCCAGGGTAATAAAGAGGCGTTTTCCACCGGATCCCAGAACCACCAGCCGCCCCAGCCCAGTTCGCAATAGGCCCACCAGGAACCGAGGATGATCCCCGCCGTTAATGCGCTCCAGCCAGGTAGTGCCCAGCGCCAACAAATTCTGGCGCAGGCACCATCAAACTCGCCGCGCAGTAAACTCGCCAGCGCCACGCTCGCCGCTACCATCAAACCGCCATAGCCAAGGTAAAGCAGCGGTGGATGAAAGATAAGACCGGGATGTTGCAGCATCGGATTGAGATCGCGGCCTTCGATTGCTGGTGGAAATATCCGCACGAAGGGATCGGACCACAGCACCACAAACAGTAGCAGTGCGGCGAGCATGAGAGATAAAACGGCTAACGTCAGCGGAAATAGCGGATCGGTTTGCTGCCGATAATGCCAGGCAAACAGCGCGCTCCAGGCGGAAAGCAGCAGCACCCAAAGCAGCAGCGAACCTTCATGGCCGCCCCACACCGCTGCCAGCTTGAGTTCCCACGACAGCAGGCTATAGCTATGTTGCGCGACATAAATGACCGAGAAATCGCTGATGAGAAAACAATACGTCAGTACGCCAAAGGCGAGCAGCAGGAGCGCGAACTGCGCCAGAATGCCGATGCAAGTGAGTCGCATCATGGCAGGCCAGCGCAACCGCACTCCCGCAAAGGCCGTCAACGGGGTCAACACGTTGACCCCGAGACTTAACAACAACGCCAGAAAACCGACTTCAGGAAGGAATACGTCCAGAAACCACCTCTTTTCTGGCTTACGCCACCGTCAACTGTCCGGCGTAGAGAATGAAAAAGCGCAGCATCAACACGCCGACCAGACTGGCCCCACACGCCGCCAACACGGCAGGAATGCCGGAACTGCGATTGACCCACGGTTTGAGCAACATTGGCACAATCAGCCCCAGCCCGGCGACACCAAGCCAGAACCACCACGTCCAGAAACCGCCACCTAATGCCGCCACCAGCGCACGCACTTTACCGTCATCGCCCAGCGCCAGACCGACAAAAAACGCCACCAGCAGGAAGATTTCACCCCATACCACGGGGATTTCCATACGGTGAACAAAGTGCGCTTCCGTGGAATGCGGATTTTTGCGTTGGCGTATCGCCATGGCGATCAGCGCTACCGCCACACCGGACGAGATGCCGGAGAAGAGGAACAGCACCGGCAGGATCGGGTTATTGAGGAACGGATACGATTTCAGCGCCGACAGCAGAAAGCCGGTATAAGCCCCCAGCAGCACCGCCAACACCAGCATCAGCGTTTCCAGTCCGCGATGAACGGGCGTCAGCAGGCTCAGAACCTTTTGCACGATCCCCAGCTTCGGCAACCAGCGTTGTTGCAGGGCAAGCAAATCATGTTCAAAGATTTTCGCCAGCCACAGCACCAGCACCACCATGTAGAGCTGAAACAGCATCACCCCCATCGACATCACCGAGGTAAAACTGTAGTGGAACATCAGCTTCCAGAAGGTCCACGGTCTTGTCAGGTGGAAGACGAGGATCAACAGACCGAGGATCACCGCGCCAGGTCCGACAATCAGCGTGGTGCGCAGCAACGTGCTGTCTGCACCGCCCGCCTGCGGGTAGAAGCGACGTAACAGCACGGCCAGCGTCACCAGACCGGCAGAAATACCAATCAAAAACAGGTAGATGGCAATCGGCCAGTCCCACACCAGCGATTCAAAATGAAATGCGGAAGTCTGCGTCATTGGCTCACCTCCCCGTATTTAAACGGTACGCGGTACAGCTTCGGTTTGGTTCCCAGCGCCAGCTTGTAGCGGTAAGTAGGCTTCTGGCGCAGCAGTTGCGAAATCTCACTGTTAGGATCGTCCAGATTGCCAAACGTCAGCGCCTTCGTCGGGCAAGCCTCAACGCACGCGGGCAGCTTACCGGCCTGCAAATTGGTCTTACGGCAGAAATCGCATTTGTCCGCCGTCTTCGTGACCGGATGGATAAAGCGCACGCGGTACGGACAGGCGGCGATGCAGTACTGACAACCGACGCAGAGATCAGGATTAACATCGACAATCCCGCTAGCGGCATCACGAAAAGACGCACCGGTCGGGCAGACGTCAACGCACGGCGCATGATCGCAGTGCTGGCAAGACTTACGGAAGAAGCGATATTTCACATCAGGAAATTCGCCCTGCGGCTCGCTACGAATAATCATCAGGCGCGAGACGCCTTCCGGCACCTTGTTCACTTCCCGACAAGCATCCATACAGGCGGTACAGCCGATGCATAACGACTCGTCATGCACCATGCCGTAACGCACCCCATTGATATTCAACGTTTTCGCCACCACGCGCCCTGCGGTGCCGCTGACGGCTGCCAGCACGCCGACGCCGGTGAGAAACTGGCGACGAGACCAGGTCATGGCTGCTCCTTAAGCAACGGAACAGACGCCGGGTTAAAGTTCGGATTGGTGCGCTGATCGCTGTGGCAATCGACGCAAATCTTAATCCGTCCTTTGTCACTTAACGTCTGCATCGTATCTTGCTGTGGATGCAGGGAATGGCAGCTGGCGCACGCCACTTTGGTTACGTGGACATCGTGCGGCCAGAACGCTTTTTGCAACTGTTCCGGCAGATGACAGGACATACAGACGCTGTTCTGCTCTCCGACCTTGTACATCGGCTCGTTAAAGCGCATCACATCTTTCACCCCTTCGCGGTGTTGCGGTGATGGCTGGCCGTGACAGTTGGTGCAGGTGACCGGCAGTTTGTTATTCGGGTTGATAACGGAAGCATGTTTGCCATGCATACCTTCGATATCTGGCTTATGACAGTCCAGACAGGCGGCATCCGGGTTACGCTGCTGGGTAACTTCGTAGCGATCACCAGATGCCTGCGCCGCAGGGGTAGCGGTAATTCCGTTCAGGCTCCACAACAGGCCCGACGCCAGCACCCCAGCAGTTAATAACGAACGTAATACGCTCATATTCACTCCATTGTGTTTTCCGCCCCTTGCGAGTCGGAACGGGGTTATTGGCTTAACAGACCATTTTTACGTGCCTGTTCTTCCCACTGCGGGATCACCGTTTTGATGAAGTCCTGCTTCTCGGCCTTGATTTGTTCCATGTTCAGGCCAATGGCCTGCTGGGCTTTCTCTTTGGTCGAGATATCCGGGATCTCGATTTCATGGGTGATGCCTTTGGTCGCCAGCAGGCGCGCCAGTTTGGTGCGTGCATCCGCCGCTTTATCCATCGCAGTACCGAGCATCCGTAAACCTTCTTCCGGTGCGTGCATATGAATGCCGTGGGAAGCGATCGCCAGATCCCAACGCCACTGGGCATGACGGACATCGTCCTGAATCGGCTTCATTTCGGCTTCCGTCGCGCCTGCATCCAGCGCTGCTTTCGCTTCGAAGTGAGCGTGAACCAGTTGATCTTCAACCTTGATTTTCAGGTCGTTAATCGACTGCTTACGTTCCGCGACCACTTTTTGCAAGGCAGCTTTGTCCTGGGTATGGCAGTTCGCACAAGTCTGGGCGAAGTTATCAAACGGATTACCAATTTTATGGTCGGTGTAGAGTTTGCCTTCGGCGTTCTGCACTTTTGGCATATGGCAGTCGATACAGGTCACGTTGTTTTTACCGTGAATGCCCGCTGTCCAGGTTTCATATTCCGGGTGCTGCGCTTTCAGCATTGGCGTTTTCGACAGGGAGTTAGTCCAGTCAGAGAAGGCAATTTTGTCGTAATACTGCTCCATATTTTCGACTTTCATGCCGTCATCCCACGGGAATTTAACCGCTTTGTTTTTGCCGTCGAAGTAATACTCCACATGGCACTGACCGCAAACCATCGATTGCTGGTCGAAACGTCCGGCTTTCTCAAAAGGTTTACCAATGGCTTCCATCGCGCGAGCCGCATACGGACGGGAAAGGGTTAACTCCGGTTTGCCTTTGGCGAACTCTGGTGAGGCGGTGTTATGGCAGTCGGCACAACCTAAGTTGTTGACGATTTCCGGGCCGCCGCGCGCCCACTTACCGTGGAAGTAGCCATCTTCGCCGTCTTTCTGGATCAGACGCGCCACATCCGGGCTTTTACAACTCCAGCACGCCATCGGTAGCGGACCATCTTCAGCGTTTTTCGGCGCACCGGTACGCAGGGTTTCACGCACATCGGTCACAGCAAAGGCATGTCCACGCGGCTTGTTGTAATCGCGCGAGAAGGGATACCCCGCCCACAGGATCACCAGCCGTGGATCTTCCGCCAGGGCGTCAACACGCTCTGACTGTTCCGAGGTGGCTTTCCAGGAGAGATATTGATCGGGATGCTGCGGGGCAAAGGTTTCATTCTTCGCTTCCACAGTTACAGGTTTTGCGGGAGCTGCCGTTTGTTCAGCGTGAACAGAAGTGAAAAAGAAAAAAGGAATCAATAAGCTGAAGATACGGCGTGCGTTTATTTTTATCCTTGTCATAGGGGCTTCATCCGAATTGCGCCATTGTTGCAATGGCGGTTTTTATTGTTTTCACGACAGTAACCGCACCTACACTGTCATGACATTGCTCGCCCCTATGTGTAACAAATAACCACACTGTGAATGTTGTCTTTAATCAATTGTAAGTGCATGTAAAATACCACTTTAGAGTTAGTCAGTATCTTCCTCTTTTTCAACAGCATGCATAACTGCATGTTCCTCAAAGAATTAATCAACTTTTGTTGGTGACCTTCAAAAATTACCCTGCCGTTTATTTGCACAATTCTACTTTTGCGTGATCTGTCGCCCAAATACTAAACAAAACTGCCAATACCCCTACATTTAACGCTTATGCCACATATTATTAACATCCTACAAGGAGAACAAAAGCATGAGCCAAATTCACAAACACACCATTCCTGCCAACATCGCAGACCGTTGCCTGATAAACCCTCAGCAGTACGAGGCGATGTATCAACAATCTATTAACGTACCTGATACCTTCTGGGGCGAACAGGGAAAAATTCTTGACTGGATCAAACCTTACCAGAAGGTGAAAAACACCTCCTTTGCCCCCGGTAATGTGTCCATTAAATGGTACGAGGACGGCACGCTGAATCTGGCGGCAAACTGCCTTGACCGCCATCTGCAAGAAAACGGCGATCGTACCGCCATCATCTGGGAAGGCGACGACGCCAGCCAGAGCAAACATATCAGCTATAAAGAGCTGCACCGCGACGTCTGCCGCTTCGCCAATACCCTGCTCGAGCTGGGCATTAAAAAAGGTGATGTGGTGGCGATTTATATGCCGATGGTGCCGGAAGCCGCGGTTGCGATGCTGGCCTGCGCCCGCATTGGCGCGGTGCATTCGGTGATTTTCGGCGGCTTCTCGCCGGAAGCCGTTGCCGGGCGCATTATTGATTCCAACTCACGACTGGTGATCACTTCCGACGAAGGTGTGCGTGCCGGGCGCAGTATTCCGCTGAAGAAAAACGTTGATGACGCGCTGAAAAACCCGAACGTCACCAGCGTAGAGCATGTGGTGGTACTGAAGCGTACTGGCGGGAAAATTGACTGGCAGGAAGGGCGCGACCTGTGGTGGCACGACCTGGTTGAGCAAGCGAGCGATCAGCACCAGGCGGAAGAGATGAACGCCGAAGATCCGCTGTTTATTCTCTACACCTCCGGTTCTACCGGTAAGCCAAAAGGTGTGCTGCATACTACCGGCGGTTATCTGGTGTACGCGGCGCTGACCTTTAAATATGTCTTTGATTATCATCCGGGTGATATCTACTGGTGCACCGCCGATGTGGGCTGGGTGACCGGACACAGTTACTTGCTGTACGGCCCGCTGGCCTGCGGTGCGACCACGCTGATGTTTGAAGGCGTACCCAACTGGCCGACGCCTGCCCGTATGGCGCAGGTGGTGGACAAGCATCAGGTCAATATTCTCTATACCGCACCCACGGCGATCCGCGCGCTGATGGCGGAAGGCGATAAAGCGATCGAGGGTACCGACCGTTCGTCGCTGCGCATTCTCGGTTCCGTGGGCGAGCCAATTAACCCGGAAGCGTGGGAGTGGTACTGGAAAAAAATCGGCAACGAGAAATGTCCGGTGGTCGATACCTGGTGGCAGACCGAAACCGGCGGTTTCATGATCACCCCGCTGCCTGGCGCTACCGAGCTGAAAGCCGGTTCGGCAACACGTCCGTTCTTCGGCGTGCAACCGGCGCTGGTCGATAACGAAGGTAACCCGCTGGAGGGGGCCACCGAAGGTAGCCTGGTAATCACCGACTCCTGGCCGGGTCAGGCGCGTACGCTGTTTGGCGATCACGAACGTTTTGAACAGACCTACTTCTCCACCTTCAAAAATATGTATTTCAGCGGCGACGGCGCGCGTCGCGATGAAGATGGCTATTACTGGATCACCGGGCGTGTGGACGACGTGCTGAACGTCTCCGGTCACCGTCTGGGGACGGCAGAGATTGAGTCGGCGCTGGTGGCGCATCCGAAGATTGCCGAAGCCGCCGTAGTAGGTATTCCGCACAATATTAAAGGTCAGGCGATCTACGCCTACGTCACGCTTAATCACGGGGAGGAACCGTCACCAGAACTGTACGCAGAAGTCCGCAACTGGGTGCGTAAAGAGATTGGCCCGCTGGCGACGCCAGACGTGCTGCACTGGACCGACTCCCTGCCTAAAACCCGCTCCGGCAAAATTATGCGCCGTATTCTGCGCAAAATTGCGGCGGGCGATACCAGCAACCTGGGCGATACCTCGACGCTTGCCGATCCTGGCGTAGTCGAGAAGCTGCTTGAAGAGAAGCAGGCTATCGCGATGCCATCGTAACCCACAATTGCCGGATGCGAGTCGGTAACGGTTTGTAGGCCTGATAAGACGCGACAGCGTCGCATCAGGCATTGATTGCCGGATGCGGCGTAAACGCCTTATCCGGCCTACATTCGGCAAGGGTTACCCGAGCGTTAACCTTCTCCCATAAGGGAGCGGGAATTAAAACAATCCCTACATTACCTCTGGAGAATCTGTGATGAATGGCACTATTTATCAGCGGATAGAAGACAATGCGCATTTCAGGGAGTTAGTCGAAAAACGGCAACGGTTTGCCACCATCCTGTCGATTATTATGCTGGCAGTTTATATCGGCTTTATTTTACTGATCGCCTTCGCGCCCGGCTGGCTGGGCACGCCGCTGAATCCGAACACCAGCGTCACACGCGGTATTCCAATTGGTGTTGGAGTGATTGTGATCTCCTTTGTTCTCACCGGTATCTACATCTGGCGGGCGAACGGCGAATTCGACCGTCTTAATAATGAAGTCCTGCATGAGGTACAAGCATCATGAAAAGAGTTCTGACGGCGCTTGCCGCCACACTCCCTTTCGCAGCTAACGCCGCGGATGCTATTAGCGGGGCCGTAGAGCGCCAGCCAACGAACTGGCAGGCGATTATTATGTTCCTGATTTTCGTCGTGTTTACGCTCGGCATTACCTACTGGGCATCAAAACGCGTACGTTCTCGTAGCGACTACTACACCGCAGGCGGCAATATCACTGGCTTCCAGAACGGGCTGGCGATTGCCGGGGACTATATGTCCGCCGCCTCATTCTTGGGGATCTCCGCGCTGGTGTTTACCTCCGGCTATGACGGCTTAATTTACTCGCTGGGCTTCCTGGTGGGCTGGCCGATCATTTTGTTCCTGATTGCCGAACGTCTGCGTAACCTGGGGCGCTACACCTTTGCCGATGTGGCCTCTTACCGTCTGAAACAAGGGCCGATTCGTATTCTTTCGGCCTGTGGTTCTCTGGTGGTGGTGGCGCTTTACCTTATCGCCCAGATGGTGGGCGCAGGTAAACTGATCGAGCTGCTGTTTGGCCTTAACTATCACATTGCGGTGGTGCTGGTCGGCGTGCTGATGATGATGTACGTCCTGTTCGGCGGCATGCTGGCGACCACTTGGGTACAGATTATCAAAGCCGTGCTGTTGCTGTTCGGTGCCAGCTTTATGGCCTTTATGGTGATGAAACACGTCGGCTTTAGCTTCAACAATCTGTTCAGCGAAGCGATGGCGGTACACCCGAAAGGTGTCGACATCATGAAACCGGGCGGACTGGTGAAAGATCCGATCTCCGCGCTCTCTCTGGGGCTGGGACTGATGTTTGGTACGGCGGGCTTGCCGCACATTCTGATGCGCTTCTTTACAGTCAGCGATGCCCGCGAAGCACGTAAGAGCGTGTTCTACGCCACCGGATTTATGGGCTACTTCTATATTCTGACCTTTATTATCGGCTTCGGCGCGATCATGCTTGTTGGTGCGAATCCGGAATATAAAGACGCGGCGGGCCATCTGATTGGTGGTAACAACATGGCGGCCGTTCACCTGGCGAATGCAGTGGGCGGCAACCTGTTCCTCGGTTTTATTTCAGCGGTTGCTTTCGCCACTATCCTCGCGGTGGTTGCGGGTCTGACGCTGGCGGGCGCATCAGCGGTTTCGCATGACCTGTACGCTAACGTCTTCAAAAAAGGCGCGACCGAACGTGAAGAACTGCGGGTATCGAAAATCACCGTGCTGATTTTGGGTGTGATTGCCATTATCCTCGGCGTGCTGTTTGAGAATCAGAACATCGCCTTTATGGTGGGGCTGGCGTTTGCCATCGCGGCGAGCTGTAACTTCCCGATCATTCTGCTTTCTATGTACTGGTCGAAACTGACCACGCGTGGCGCGATGATGGGTGGCTGGCTGGGGCTGATTACCGCAGTAGTACTGATGATCCTCGGCCCGACGATTTGGGTACAGATCCTTGGTCACGAAAAAGCCATCTTCCCGTATGAATACCCGGCGCTGTTCTCTATCAGCGTGGCATTCCTCGGCATCTGGTTCTTCTCGGCAACCGATAACTCAGCGGAAGGTGCGCGCGAGCGTGAACTGTTCCGTGCACAGTTTATCCGCTCCCAGACCGGCTTTGGCGTTGAGCAAGGCCGCGCACATTAATCTCTCCCCTTCCCCGGTCGCCTGACCGGGGAATACTCTTCCTCTCCAGCATGCATCACCTTTTCCCATAATATTAAACAAATAAACTCATTAAAAAATGAGCGATTTTTGACAGTCGTAGAAAATGATAATGCAGAGAATATGCCTTTTCTTTCTTGTTAATTATAAGGATATTTTATGCGCTATAATGGTTTAAATAATATGTTTTTCTCTCTTTGCCAGATTAACGATAACCACTCTTTCACAAGTTCATCACATACAAAGAAAACAAAATCATATAATTACAGCAAACATCATAAAAACACGTTAATTGACAATAAAGCCCTCTCTCTTTTCAAGATGGATGATCATGAAAAAGTGATAGGTTTGATTCAGAAAATGAAAAGAATTTATGATAGTTTACCATCAGGAAAAATCACGAAGGAAACGGACAGGAAAATACATAAACATTTTATAGATATAGCTTTATATGCAAATAATAAATGTGACGATAGAATTACGAGAAGAGTTTACCTTAGTAAAGAAAAGGAAGTATCCATTAAGGTGGTATATTTTATAAATAATGTCGCCGTCCATAATAATACTATCGAAATTCCACAGACAGTAAATGGTGGTTACGATTTTTCACACCTTAGCCTGAAAGGTATCGTGATTAAAGATGAAGATTTATCCAATTCGAATTTTGCAGGTTGCAGACTACAAAACGCTATTTTCCAGGACTGTAATATGTATAAAACGAATTTTTATTACGCCATAATGGAAAAAATACTTTTTGATAATTGTATTCTCGATGACTCAAATTTCGCTCAGATAAAAATGGCCGACGGAACTCTAAATGCATGCTCCGCTATGCATGTTCAATTCTACAATGCAGCAATGAATAGAGCCAATATTAAAAACACCTTCCTTGACTATTCAAATTTTTATATGGCGTACATGGCTGAGGTAAATCTTTATAAAGTAATAGCGCCATATGTTAATTTATTTAAAGCCGACCTTAGTTTCTCTAAACTCGATTTAATTAACTTTGAATATGCTGATCTGTCTCGCGTCAATCTGAACAAAGCAATCCTCCAGAATATAAACTTAATTGATAGCAAACTCTTTTGTACGTGGCTGACAAATACATTCCTCGAAATGGTTATATGTACCGGCTCTAATATGGCTAATGTTAATTTTAATAATGCCAATTTAAGCAACTGCCATTTCAACTGTTCTATTTTAACAAAAGCCTGTATGTTTAATACCCGTCTCTATCGGGTTAATTTTGATGAGGCTAGCGTCCAGGGAATGGGCATTTCCATTCTCCGTGGGGAGGAAAATATCCCCATTGATAGTGATACCCTGGTAACACTACAGAAATTCTTTGAAGAAGATTGTACCTCTCATACTGGCATGTCACAAACTGAGGATAATATTAATGCAGTCGCTATGAAGATTACTGCAGATATTATGCAACACGCAGATTGAGGTTAAGTCGAAGAACAGCCAATGAATTGACTTTACAAGAGAGATAACTTATTTGTTTTAGAATCATGAATGTTAGCCCGAGCTAACCTGTTAAAGGTGCAAAAGATTGCACCTTTTTCAGATTACCTCGGGCCTGGTTACGTCGCTTTCGGCTTACTGATTTTCCTCAATTAGCAACGCTTCAAGCAAATCGAGATCGTGCAGTAATTTTTGCAGCGTTTCGTTGCTGATCTCCCGCGTGGCGCGCAGGTGGTAAAGTTCAGCACGTTCAGAACGCAATGCCGCCAGACGGAAGCGACGCTCAAGGTTCTCTTCCTGCACGGAACTTTCAACGTCGTTACGTCCATCGGCGCGACGACGCAGGTTACCAATGACGCGAGAACTGACCTCCGTAAGCAGCTGGTTATCGATATTCTCTTCGGTATCCGCCGCCAGACGCTCCTCCATTTTCTGGATCGCCACAATCGCCACTTCTGCCGTTGCCGCTCGCGCAATACGTTCTTCTTTCAATTGTTGCGAATGGTCCGCGACTTCAATGTGTTGTAGCAGAATAGGCAACATCACCACGCCGACAAACAGCGAGAAGAGAATGACGCCAGCCGCCAGGAACACCAGCTCATAGCGCGCCGGGAAGACGTTACCATCCGGCAAGAGCAGCGGGATTGAGAGCACACCGGCCAGAGTGATCGCCCCACGCACCCCGGCGAAAGACGCGATCAGGATTTCTCGTGTGGTCCACGAACCAAACTCCATCGGCTTCTTCTTCAGGAAGCGGTTGCTGAACTTTTTCATCGTCCACAGCCAGCCGAAACGGACCAGCATCAGCGCCGCATATATCAGAATAATATCGGTAAACAGCATCCAGATTTCGACGTTAGGGTCGATTTCTGCTGCCATCAGCGACGTCTCCAGAATACCCGGCAGCTGCAGACCTAACAGCAGGAACACCATGCCGTTAAAGACAAATTCCAGCATCGCCCAGGTGCTGTTTGCACGCAGGCGCATTGCCAGCGGCGCACGGCGCATCACACCGGAGCGGGTGATGGTCATCCCGGCGGCAACCGCAGCGAGGATGCCGGAAACGCCAATATGTTCGGCAATCAGATAAGAAGCGAATGGCAGCAAGAACAGCAGAACAATCTGCGTCGCGGGTTCATCACCGCCCCAGCGGCTGAGGAATCGCAGCGAGCGACCATACAGCCAGCTCACCACAAAACCGGCAAGAATACCGCCAATGGCTACTTTCATAAATTCGACCGTCGCACCGCCGACGGTGAAGATCATCGTCCCCATCGCCACTGCCACGGCAAACTTCAACGACACCAGGCCGGAAGCGTCATTCATCAACGCTTCGCCCTGCAAAATGCCCATGATTTTTTTCGGGATGCGCCCTTCGCCAACAATCCCGGAGAGCGCCACAGCATCGGTCGGAGAAAGTACCGCCGCCAGCGCAAAGGCGGGGATCAGCGGAATGCCCGGCACCACCCAGTAAATAAGGAAGCCAATGCCGACCACGGTGACCACCACCAGCGCCAGCGCGAGGCCGAAAATCTCTCGACCATGTTCGAGAAATTCACGGGTCGGCGTTTTCCAGCCATCAGCGAACAGCAACGGCGGGATAAACAAGACTAAAAAGAGTTCAGGATCAAACTCCACATGCAAACCAAACGTCGGCCACGCCAGTAGCGCACCGATGGCGATTTGCATAAGCGGAAGCGGGATCTGAAAGGGCATGACACGAGTGACCACCCCGGACAGCGAGACCACGAGGGTCATTATCAGTATGGTGAAGAAGATTTCCATGCGTTCCCTGTTTGCGATGTTTTTTATGATCTGAGAAAGACGTTATGCCTGAATTCTCATTTTTTCAGAATATCGCAAAAGCTCACACAATGTGCGGAGAAAATAAAAACGGGCAGCCATTGCCACCCGTTTTCAGAATCCGATGAAAGATTAGATAGCCCAGCCACCCGCATAGAAGGTCACCAGCGCCACGGCGATAACGACCGTACCGATGTTCAACTTGCGCCATTCGCCGGAAACCAGACGACCAATCACCAGAGTCGCGAAGCCGATCATGATGCCTGTTACGATGTTACAGGTCAGCACGATGAATACCGCCGTAACCAGACCCGCCATCGCATCAACAAAATCAGCAAAGTCGATTTTCGCCACGTTGCTCAGCATCAGCAGGCCAACGTACATCAGCGCCGGAGCCGTTGCATACCCCGGAACGAGGTAAGAGAGCGGAGAGAGGAACAGAATCAGCAGGAACAGCACGCCAACGGTGATAGCCGTCAAACCGGTTTTACCGCCCGCCGCCGTACCCGCCGCAGACTCGATGTATACCGCTGCCGGAGCTGCACCCACCAGGCCAGAGAAAACGCTGCTCATGGAGTCAGTGGTCAGTGCTTTCCCACCGTCGATAATTTGCCCATCTTTATCCAGCAGGTTCGCCTGGCCGGCGACGGCACGGATAGTTCCGGTGGCATCAAATACTGCCGTCATTACCAGCGCCAGAACGCTTGGCAGGACTACAGGATTCAGCGCGCCCATAATGTCCAGGCTGCCAATCAGTGAGTTGCCGTTTTCATCGCTCAATGAAGGCATGGCGAAAACGCCGGAGAAATGGACGTTAGGATCGAAGATCAAACCGACAATTGAGATACCGATAATGGTCAGCAGAATGCCACCAGGGACTTTCAGTTTTTCCAGGCCGATGATCACCGCCAGACCTACCAGTGACATAATCACCGGGAAGGTCGCGAAATCACCCAGCGCAACGGGCAGACCATCAAGCGGGTTTTTAATCACCAGACCGACACCGTTAGCGGCAATGAGCAGCAGGAACAGACCGATACCAATCCCCGTGCCGTGCGCCACACCGTGCGGCAAGTTGCGCAAAATCCAGCTACGGATACCCGTGGCAGAAATTACCGTAAACAGCACACCCATCAGGAACACGGCACCCAGCGCGACAGGTACGCTAATATGTTGCCCCAGCACCAGGCTGAATGCGGTAAACGCCGTCAGGGAGATGGCGCAACCAATCGCCAACGGCAGATTAGCCCACAGACCCATCACGATAGAACCGAGTCCGGCAACCAGACAGGTTGCAACGAAAACTGCCGCAGGCGGGAAGCCTGCTTTACCCAACATACCTGGAACGACGATGACCGAGTAGACCATCGCCAGAAACGTTGTTAACCCGGCAACCACTTCCTGACGGACAGTGCTTCCACGTTGTGAAATTTTAAACCAGGCGTCGAGTGAACCGCCGGTACGCGCTGATGGCGTAGACATAAGAAAACATCCCCTGAGAGTTTAATTTTCGTCAAGATGCGTGGCGGACAATCCCCTGCCAGCGAAACGTTATCTTCCTGCTCCAGGTTTGCGACAATTTACTGCGTCGCAAAAAAGCAAACGTTTAGCTCCGCGCATACAAAACGGGTGGTAAAAAAAGCAAACGATTATCCGGCGATCATAGCGGCTTTTTCAACCGAAGTTTGCTGCTTTTTTCTCTTTTATTGTCTTGACGATGAAAAACCAGGCAATTGATGCGCAAACGTTATCGTCGGTGCGCAAGATTGCAGCGTTATCGAGCCGTATACCGTTCAGGATTGCGATAAAAAATCGTCTGAGATGACAAAAATATTGCGGATAAAAAGTATACTTTTACACTGGCGAAGAAATGCCGGTGACATACAATTAAAGCATCAACACCAACCGGAACCTCCACCACGTGCTCGAATGGGGTGTGTTGACGTCGGGGGAAACCCTCCTGTGTACCAGCGGGATAGAGAGAAAGACAAAGACCGGAAAACAAACTAAAGCGCCCTTGTGGCGCTTTAGTTTTGTTCATCTTCCAGCAAGCGTGCGCCGGTACCTTCTTCTCCTAAGCGGTCGCCCGGGTTACGCAACGGGCAATCACTGCGCGAAAGGCAGCCACAACCAATACATCCGTCCAGTTCGTCACGCAGCGCTACTAAGGTATGAATGCGCCGATCCAACTCTTCTCGCCATTGGGACGAAAGCTGTTTCCACTCTTTCGCACTTAACGTATGCCCTTCGGGCAACACGCCAAACGCTTCACCAATGGTCGCCAGCGGAATGCCAATACGCTGAGCAATTTTGATAATTGCAACATATCGCAACACATCACGTTTATATCGCCGCTGATTGCCGCTGTTACGGATACTGGTAATCAACCCTTTACTTTCATAGAAATGCAGCGCCGATACCGCCACACCGCTGCGTTTCGCCACTTCGCCGGGGGTTAGCAGCGCTTTAATGCGGGGTAATTTCTTTTCCATAAATCGCTTTACCTCAAGTTAACTTGAGGAATTATACTCCCCAACAGATGAATTAACGAACTGAACACTGAAAAGAGGCAGATTTATGTCCCATCAGAAAATTATTCAGGATCTTATCGCATGGATTGACGAGCATATTGACCAGCCGCTTAACATTGATGTAGTCGCAAAAAAATCAGGCTATTCAAAGTGGTACTTGCAACGAATGTTCCGCACGGTGACGCATCAGACGCTTGGCGATTACATTCGCCAACGTCGCCTGTTACTGGCCGCCGTTGAGTTGCGCACCACCGAGCGTCCGATTTTTGATATCGCAATGGACCTGGGTTATGTCTCGCAGCAGACCTTCTCCCGCGTTTTCCGTCGGCAGTTTGATCGCACTCCCAGCGATTATCGCCACCGCCTGTAGTTTTATTGCCCGCGCGTTAACTCCCGCGCGGGTAATTGCTCCATCCATTGCATAAACACCTGCGGCGGCATCGCCTTCGCAAAAAACCATCCCTGGCAATAGCGCACGCCGCGTTTGCGCAGCCAGTTAACCTGCTCCTCAGTTTCGACGCCTTCAGCGATCGTTTTTAACCCCAGGCTGTGCGCCAGCTCGATGATGTGTTCCGCAATCAAATGACTGGTTTTGTGGGTGGTCAGCGTTTCAACAAACGATTTATCGATTTTCAAAATATCGACATTCAATGATTTAAGGTTATGCAAGTTAGAGTAGCCAATACCAAAATCATCAATTGCCACTTCGTAACCAGCCTGGCGGAAAGCCAGAATAATCGGCGTCATTTTTTCGACATCAAGAAATGCATGCTCAGTCACTTCAAATTTAATTTGCTGCGGACGCACCGCGTATTGCTCTGTTTTCTGATTGATTCGCGCTATCAACCGTGACGTATGAAAATCGGAGGCCGACAGGTTAATAGAAACATAGCGATCGGCATGTGTTGCCAAGTACGCGCCCAGATCGCGGAAGACATTATCAATAACATAATCAGTTATCTGTTCTATCATCCCCTCCTTTTCTGCCAGCGGAATAAACTCTGCCGGATTCATTATTTGCCCCTGCTCACCAAGCCAACGTAACAACGCTTCAGCGCCGATACATTTTTCTGTTTTGATATCGATTATTGGCTGGTAATAAAGACAAAGTTGATGTTTTTCGAGGGCGCGTTGCAATTTACGTTTGGGAGATAAATAGTTTTGTCGAATACGTAGCCAGAGTAATAGCAGAACAAGACTCCCCAAAATACCGGCGGGCAACGCAAAAATAAGATGATTATAAAAATGGGTTATAAGACGTTGATATGAAGTCGCAACAATGGCTGCAATTGGGCGTTTTGTCGAATAAACTGTCGCATATAAATAGCCATTTCTTTGTACGGTTAAATCCTTCAAATGAATCAGCGGAGAAAACGTTGCTGCCGAGGCCTCTTTGCTTAACGAGAAAAAGGTTTTCGTCACCGTATCATACACACCCCATTGCAATGTCGGGTCATCAGACATCACTTCACTCCAGAAGAGAGGGTTGATAACCGCCACATAATTTCCCCGCTGCATATAGGTCATTTTATAGCCAGAGAAAAAAGGCGTATCGCGGTAATAATAGATAGAAACGTTAGGTTCACGCTTATAATCGGCCGGTGCAATCGTATAGCCGTTTACAGGCGCTATCAGCGATGAGCATAAAAAATGGTTATCACGGGCATAGATCAATTCATTAATATAAAGATAGCCACGAATAATATTCAACATTCGCTTTTGATGGGCTGGAGTGCAAACTTGCCCCTGATAGCGTTCAGCTGCATCGCTCACTAAATCTGCCTGGCGAATGACCAGCTCGGATTTATCCAGTGCCAGTTGAGCAAAGGTTCGGAGCTGATTATTCACTTCTGATTTTGCCCAAAGGAAGGCAATCCATAGCGAAAGAATGATGGGAAAGAGAACTAAAAAGATAATGCCCGGCAACGCCAGTAATTGGTGTCGTGCACGATGACTCATTGCTATCAATTTCCTGCCTGTTTATACCCGGCCATTGCAAGGTGAAAACCCTGGGTACCGACGTCTTTAGATAAATCTTACGGTATAAATAGCACTTTTGCCTGATTTGAAATTGATACCTTTCTAATCGTCACCTGGATGAAAATAATTCATTGATATTCAAAATTAATTTCCTACAGGAATGCAGAGGCGGCGGGAAGATATGCCCTTAATGCCACTGAAAAACCACATAATCTGTACAGCAATAAAAGTCACGGCCTAATATGGCTAACAAACAATCA
Organism: Escherichia sp. SCLE84; assembly: GCF_012584495.1. Classification (NCBI taxonomy): domain Bacteria; kingdom Pseudomonadati; phylum Pseudomonadota; class Gammaproteobacteria; order Enterobacterales; family Enterobacteriaceae; genus Escherichia; species Escherichia sp. SCLE84. Next base: position 2,816,725 of record NZ_CP051430.1, read on the forward strand.
ATTGTGATATAGTTCACAAAATTAATGAAACAAACAGAGTGTTTCATTTTTGTGTTCTGCAAGCCCCGCGATAGCCAGAGTGTACCACGCCTCCCGTGAACAACGCCGCGCTGTCCAGGGCATCGGCTCTTTTCAGAGGAATTGTTTGATGGCTACCCTCACCACTGGCGTGGTTCTTCTTCGCTGGCAACTTCTTAGTGCCGTAATGATGTTTCTGGCCAGCACACTCAACATCCGTTTTCGTCGGTCTGATTATGTCGGGCTTGCGGTGATCAGCAGCGGTCTGGGCGTTGTTTCCGCCTGTTGGTTCGCAATGGGGTTGCTTGGCATCACAATGGCGGACATCACCGCTATCTGGCACAACATCGAGTCGGTGATGATAGAAGAGATGAATCAGACACCGCCACAATGGCCAATGATTTTGACCTGATACGTAGAAGCCTCCATAACGGAGGCTTCTTTTTTATGGCTGGCAGATGCTTTAATCATCCACCTTAAAACAATATAACCTATTGTTTTAATGACAAATCAGAACGGAATGTCATCATCAAAGTCCATCGGCGGCTCGTTAGACGGCGCTGCCGGAGCGGACTGCTGCGGGCGAGACTGCGCGCCGCCGCTGAACTGATTGCCACCCTGCGGCTGCTGAGGCTGACCCCAACCGCCCTGCGGCTGACCACCACCGATATTACCACCTGCCGGAGCGCCACCACCCTGACGACCACCCAGCATCTGCATGGTGCCGCCAACGTTCACCACGACTTCTGTGGTGTAGCGATCCTGGCCGGATTGATCGGTCCATTTGCGGGTACGCAGCTGACCTTCGATATAAACCTGAGAACCTTTACGCAGATATTCGCTGGCCACTTCTGCCAGTTTGCCGAACAGCACAACGCGGTGCCATTCAGTCTGTTCTTTCATCTCGCCGGTCGCTTTATCACGCCAGGATTCGGAAGTAGCCAGCGTAATGTTGGCAACTGCGCCACCATTTGGCATGTAGCGTACTTCCGGGTCCTGACCCAGATTACCAACGAGAATAACCTTGTTTACGCCTCTGCTGGCCATGTTCGTGTCTCCTGAAAAAAATCGTTCTGAATAAGTGTAAACGCGCGATTGTACCATTACCAATAGCGCTTTTACTATGTTGTGACCTCGGTTCCGGGAAACAAACCTGGCCAGACATTGTTACACAACACTCCGGATAATGCATTCCAATACTGTATATTCATTCAGGTCAATTTGTGTCATAATTAACCGTTTGTGATCGCCGGTAGCACCATGCCACCGGGCAAAAAAGCGTTTAATCCGGGAAAGGTGAATGGATAAGATCGAAGTTCGGGGCGCCCGCACCCATAATCTCAAAAACATCAACCTCGTTATCCCCCGCGACAAGCTCATTGTCGTGACCGGGCTTTCGGGTTCTGGCAAATCCTCGCTCGCTTTCGACACCTTATATGCCGAAGGGCAGCGCCGTTACGTTGAATCCCTTTCCGCCTACGCGCGGCAGTTTCTGTCACTGATGGAAAAGCCGGACGTCGATCATATTGAGGGGCTTTCTCCTGCCATCTCAATTGAGCAGAAATCGACGTCTCATAACCCGCGTTCTACGGTGGGGACAATCACCGAAATCCACGACTATTTGCGTTTGTTGTTCGCCCGCGTCGGCGAACCGCGCTGTCCGGACCACGACGTCCCGCTGGCGGCGCAAACCGTCAGCCAGATGGTGGATAACGTGCTGTCGCAGCCGGAAGGCAAGCGTCTGATGCTACTCGCGCCAATCATTAAAGAGCGCAAAGGCGAACACACCAAAACGCTGGAGAACCTGGCAAGCCAGGGTTACATCCGTGCTCGTATTGATGGCGAAGTCTGCGATCTTTCCGATCCGCCGAAACTGGAACTGCAAAAGAAACACACTATTGAAGTGGTGGTTGATCGCTTCAAGGTGCGTGACGATCTTACCCAACGTCTTGCGGAGTCGTTTGAAACCGCGCTGGAGCTTTCCGGTGGTACAGCGGTAGTGGCGGATATGGACGACCCGAAAGCGGAAGAGCTGCTGTTCTCCGCCAACTTCGCCTGCCCAATTTGCGGCTACAGTATGCGTGAACTGGAGCCGCGACTGTTTTCGTTTAACAACCCGGCAGGTGCCTGCCCAACCTGTGACGGCCTTGGCGTACAGCAATATTTCGATCCTGACCGCGTGATCCAAAACCCCGAGCTGTCACTGGCTGGCGGTGCGATCCGTGGCTGGGATCGCCGCAACTTCTATTACTTCCAGATGCTGAAATCGCTGGCAGATCACTATAAGTTCGACGTCGAAGCGCCGTGGGGCAGCCTGAGCGCGAACGTGCATAAAGTGGTGTTGTACGGTTCTGGCAAAGAAAACATTGAATTCAAATACATGAACGATCGTGGCGATACCTCCATCCGTCGTCATCCGTTCGAAGGCGTGCTGCACAATATGGAGCGCCGTTATAAAGAGACAGAATCCAGTGCGGTACGTGAAGAATTAGCCAAGTTTATCAGCAATCGCCCATGCGCCAGCTGCGAAGGGACGCGTCTGCGTCGGGAAGCGCGCCACGTTTATGTCGAGAATACGCCGCTGCCTGCTATCTCCGACATGAGCATCGGTCATGCGATGGAATTCTTCAACAATCTCAAACTAGCTGGTCAGCGGGCGAAGATTGCAGAAAAAATCCTTAAAGAGATCGGCGATCGTCTGAAATTCCTCGTTAACGTCGGCCTGAATTACCTGACACTTTCCCGCTCGGCAGAAACACTTTCCGGCGGTGAAGCCCAGCGTATCCGTCTGGCGAGCCAGATTGGTGCGGGCCTGGTTGGCGTTATGTATGTACTGGACGAGCCGTCTATCGGCCTGCACCAGCGCGATAACGAGCGCCTGTTGGGTACGCTTATCCATCTGCGCGATCTCGGTAATACCGTGATTGTGGTGGAGCATGACGAAGACGCAATTCGCGCCGCTGACCATGTGATCGATATCGGTCCTGGTGCGGGTGTTCACGGCGGTGAAGTGGTCGCGGAAGGTCCACTGGAAGCGATTATGGCGGTGCCGGAGTCGTTAACCGGACAGTACATGAGCGGTAAACGCAAGATTGAAGTGCCGAAGAAACGCGTTCCGGCAAATCCGGAAAAAGTGCTGAAGCTGACAGGCGCACGCGGCAACAACCTGAAGGACGTGACGCTCACGCTGCCAGTCGGTCTGTTTACCTGCATCACAGGGGTTTCAGGTTCCGGTAAATCGACGCTGATTAACGACACACTGTTCCCGATTGCCCAACGCCAGTTGAATGGTGCGACCATCGCCGAACCGGCACCGTATCGCGATATTCAGGGGCTGGAGCATTTCGATAAAGTGATCGATATCGACCAAAGCCCAATTGGTCGTACTCCACGTTCTAACCCGGCGACCTATACCGGCGTGTTTACACCTGTGCGCGAACTGTTTGCGGGCGTACCGGAATCCCGTGCGCGTGGTTATACGCCAGGACGTTTCAGCTTTAACGTCCGTGGCGGGCGCTGCGAAGCCTGTCAGGGCGACGGTGTGATCAAAGTGGAGATGCACTTCCTGCCGGATATCTACGTGCCGTGCGATCAGTGCAAAGGTAAACGCTATAACCGTGAAACGCTGGAAATTAAGTACAAAGGCAAAACCATCCACGAAGTGCTGGATATGACCATCGAAGAGGCGCGTGAGTTCTTTGATGCGGTGCCAGCTCTGGCGCGTAAGCTGCAAACGTTGATGGACGTTGGTCTGACGTACATTCGCCTGGGGCAGTCCGCAACCACACTTTCTGGTGGTGAAGCCCAGCGCGTGAAGCTGGCGCGTGAGCTGTCAAAACGCGGCACCGGGCAGACGCTGTATATTCTCGACGAGCCGACCACCGGTCTGCACTTCGCCGATATTCAGCAACTCCTCGACGTGCTGCATAAACTGCGCGATCAGGGCAATACCATTGTGGTGATTGAGCACAATCTCGACGTGATCAAAACCGCTGACTGGATTGTCGACCTGGGACCAGAAGGCGGCAGTGGCGGCGGCGAAATCCTCGTCTCCGGTACGCCAGAAACCGTCGCGGAGTGCGAAGCTTCGCATACGGCACGCTTCCTCAAGCCGATGCTGTAATCGTTAAGGCCGCTTTCTGAGCGGCCTTTTCCTTTCAGAGTTGTACCAGCAATTTACGCTTTTCTTCCGGTAGTAAATTCACTGCCTGCTGATAAGACGCATCCACCAGATAATAGATTTGCGAATCCGGCAGCGAACCGTCGAGATACACGGTGCTCCAGTGCGCTTTATTCAGATGGCGGCTAGGACGCACATCGCTGTGCTGCTGACGTAGCAGCTCCGCCAGCTCCGGGCTGGTTTTCAGCGAAACAGCTGGGCGATTTTCTACTTCTTTCACCATCGCAAACAGTACATCTTCCACTTTGATCTGCGTCGCTTTCCAGTCGTTATGCACGCTCTGTTCTGCGCCTGGTTTTGCCATGCAATATTGTAGCAACTCCGAAATGGTCATTTTTTACTCCCCTTGTAGTGTCGCGATGATGCGACGCGATCCGCCGTGGATGCGATGTTCCCCCAGCCAGATGCCTTGCCAGGTGCCGGTCTGAATACGCCCTTTATGTACCGGCAATACAAGCGATGTTCCCAGCATTGAGGATTTGATATGAGAAGGCATATCGTCTGCTCCCTCATAGTCATGCTCATAATTTCCGTTGTCGGGAACGGTGCGGAGGAAAAAACGCTCCATGTCGTGGCGTACGGTGGGATCGCAGTTCTCATTAAGTGTCAGAGAGGCGGAGGTATGTTGCAGCAACAGATGCAGTAAGCCGATGTTAACGCGCGGCATATCAGCCAGCTGATTCAGAATTTCATCCGTTACCAGATGAAACCCACGAGATTTGGCGCTAAGCGTGAGCGTCTTTTGATACCACATGTGCTGCTCCTTGATAAAACTCTCTTAATCAGTTTGCAGCAAGACAGCGAAAGGATAAAGGTGTGATTAAAAAAACAGCATTCGGGAGAGTGTCACGCTCTCCCGCTCTGTCAGTATTCTGAATTGACGATCACCTCTTCACCAAACGCACCCGCTTGTGGCAAGGGTTTGTAGGTAGAGTTGGAGGCGCGCAGAATGCGGATACCACGAGCGCCGACATCGCGTGCAGCGGTAATATCGTTATCGGAATCGCCATAAAAAATTCGGATATTTTTATCCTGCAGCCATTGCGATTTTGTATTTTGCCCTGGTTTATCGCCCGCAAAGATCACCGGATTCATGTTGGTGACAGGAATATGAAAATTATCCGCCAGCGTTTTTGAAACCGTTTCTGTTTTCGTCGGGCTACGACCAGTCACAAAGAAGATCGCGTCACCGCGGCGTACATGCATATCAATCAGCTGGCGAGCGACCTCTTTTGGAATGCTGAATTCATCCCAGCCATTGTTCATTTTTTCCCAGAACACAGGATTTTTCAGATAATCTTCGCTTTCTGGTGAGAAGGTTTTTTTGCCGCGCCAGAAGCCCGGGCTGGAAAAAAGTACCGTGTCATCGATATCAAACCCCACCGCCATTGGCGGACGCCCTGCGAGGCTATTTTCAATTTGTGCGACCGAAACCCAATGAATTGGTGCCTGTTCAGCAAGCCTGGCAACGTTAGTCCCAGGGTTAAGCGGTGAAGGAGATGAGGCCAGGGCAACAGCGGAACTGTTTAGAGCGAACAATAAGCAAACGGCACTGATTGCCTGTGTGATCTTGCGCATATTTTTCCCTAAATAGTCAGTATGTTGAAACTTTTTATTGTGAGATTTGTTGCAAAAACCATCTGACCATAACGCCAGCTGCCGGGGAAAGGAAGGATTATCTGCGGTTTTTGTGATGAAAAGCAGGATGATTATATTTAACCCAGTAAATACGTTCCTGTCTTTTTTTGTATAAAAAATGTTTATTACTCGATGTAAGGATACATTAATTTTACGTTTATTATGATGAATCCTCGGCAAATGAGCGAAATTTGATAGAACATTTATCTGCTGTACGATTTAATGAACTTAATGATACAGCATTACAAAAACAATCGAAGTTTATAAAGATGATTTCTGATTGACCAGCCCCCCTACCCTACAATGGTGACTAATTTTATTACTCGCGATGGAGATGATGATATGAATATATCATATGTGAATAGCAACAAAACGACATCTTTACCTGTTGAGCTAGATGCACTAAATAATAAAGATATCTCTTATGCCAAAGATTTCTTTTTATACATAGAAACACAGTTAAAAATTGCAAAAGATTTTTGTAGACCTGGAGAAGAAGTATCAAGTTCTATTGCAAGTAAAGTTTTTCACGCATTTATTGATTTAGTTAACAAAATCAGGGGTAAGAAAGACTTTATGTATATTTGCACGCTTTGCTGTTTTGCCGAGGAGGTTAAAGGTGATTATTCTCATTACAGGACCTTTTTATTTGATATTGGTAATCAATATAAGGTTAAACTTACACAAAGCGGAAAAAAGAGTCTCTTTAACATTAGAATTTAACGATACTATAATTGAATCTCAGAAAGTCACAGGCAATAAGGCAAAGCATATTCTTGAGGATATAGAAATATTCTATCGTAACAAACCCGATACTTATTATTAAATTTAATAATGGTTAGATGTGCAGAAATTATTACTCCACCCAAAAAAACAGGATAAGGAATTCCAGATAATTGGGATAAGCTTAACAATAAAAGAACTAACAACGTTTATTATCTCTCACGTAGAACGATGGCATCAAAAAAATCATCTATAAAGAAAGAGTGAAAGCGACGACAGTTTAATTTCACTGCAGGCTGGGTAGCTCCAGCCTGCTTTCCTGCATTACATCACCGCAGCAAACGCCTTTGCCACACGTTGTACATTTGCCGTATTTAACCCGGCGACACACATGCGACCGCTGGCGATGAGATAGACACCAAATTCTTCACGTAGTCGGTCAACCTGAGCGGCACTTAAACCGGTATAACTGAACATGCCGCGCTGATTAAGCAGATAATCGAAATTGCGTTCTGGCATCTCTGTGCTTAATACCTTCACCAGTTCCTGACGCATTGCCAGAATGCGAGTACGCATCTCTTCTACTTCCGCCAGCCAGCTGGCTTTCAATGCCTCGTCATTCAGCACTGCAGCCACCACCTGCGCACCAAAATTCGGCGGGCTGGAGTAGTTGCGGCGAACTGTTGCTTTCAATTGCCCCAGTACGCGGCCAGCGGCTTCGGCATCTTCACACATAACAGAAAGTCCGCCGACGCGCTCGCCGTAAAGGGAGAAAATTTTCGAGAACGAATTGCTCACCAGAGCGGGTAATCCAGCGCTGGCAATGGCGCGAATAGCGTAGGCATCCTCTTCCATACCGGCACCAAATCCTTGATAGGCAATATCGAGGAATGGAATAAGCTCGCGGGCTTTGAGAATTTCAATCACCGCATCCCACTGGTCATTAGTGAGATCGGCACCCGTTGGGTTGTGGCAACATGGATGCAGCAACACAATACTGCGGGCAGGTAATGTTTTCAGCGTCGCCAACAGGTCATTAAAGCGCACGCCGTTAGTCGCTTCGTCATACCAGGGGTAAGTACTCACTTCGAATCCAGCCCCGGCGAATATTGCTACGTGGTTTTCCCAGGTAGGATCGCTGACCCAGACGCCTGATTCCGGGAAGTAGCGTTTCAGGAAATCCGCGCCCACTTTCAATGCCCCGGAGCCGCCAAGGGTTTGAATGGTTGCTACGCGCTGTTGTTTCAGTACCGGATGGTCCGCACCAAACAGCAGCGGCGCAATGGCATGGCGATAGCTGTTAAGCCCTTCCATCGGTAAATAAAGCGAAGCGCCATGAGGCTGCGCATTCAGGCGCGCTTCCGCCTCCGCCACGGCTTTCAGTTGTGGAATAATTCCGTCTTCGTTGTAGTACAGACCGATACTTAAATTCACTTTGTCGCTGCGAGGGTCTTCTTTAAAACGCTCCATAAGCGTAAGAATCGGGTCGCCAGCGTAGGCGTCAACTTTTTGAAACACGCGATGGTTCTCCAGGTTTACGGGCAGGTGGTTAAAACACAATAAACCGGAAGAAGGCGAAGATCGAGTGGATGTTCAGGAGCGAACGGCAATTAGCAACAGAGTGAGACTCATGACAAACGTACATCCGCCAGAGGCACGACCTTTATAAGAGCATGAAAGAACATCAACTTATTGAATTTTTAGGATTTTATTGGCCGGATAAGGCATTCACGCCGCATCCGGCACAGACAATCAAATATTACAGAACGATTAATCCACGTATTTCATCGCGACCCTTGAAGTCAGGCGAGTGATAAGTTCGTAAGCGCTCACTTTTGTCATTTCAGCGATACGTTCTACGGGCAAACCTTCGCCCCATAAAATGACCGGATCCCCGGCTTTGTCCTGCGCTTGTGGACCTAAGTCTACGCAGATCATATCCATCGCCACGCGCCCGACAATCGGTACTTCGCGACCGTTCACCAGCACTGGCGTACCGGACGGCGCGGCGCGCGGATAACCATCGCCATAGCCCATCGCGACTACGCCAAGACGGGTATCACGTTCGCTTACCCAGGTTCCACCATAACCAACAGGTTCTCCGGCTTTATGCTCACGCACGGCAATCAGGCTGGAGGTTAGTGACATCACTGGCTGACAGCCAAAATCGGCACCGGTGGAGCGATCTTCCAGCGGCGAGACGCCATAAAGAATGATGCCCGGGCGCACCCAGTCAAAATGCGACTGTGGCCACAGCAGAATGCCACCCGATGCGGCAATGGAACGTTGACCAGGTTTGCCTTCGCAAAAGGTATTAAAGATAGCGAGTTGTTTCTCGGTTGCGCCACATTTTGGTTCATCCGCGCGCGCAAAATGGCTGACGATATTCACCGGCTGACGAACGTTTTTGCACTGGGTCAGGCGATGATAAAACGCCTCAGCCTGTTCCGGCCTTACGCCCAGACGGTGCATACCGGTATCGAGTTTCATCCAGACGGTAACCGGCTCGTCCAGGCTAGCCTCTTCCAGCGCAGCCAGCTGTTCTTCGTTATGCACGGCGGTATGAAAATGTTGCGCAGAAATCGTCGGCAGATCTCTGGCATCAAAAAAGCCTTCGAGTAACAGTACAGGTTTGGTGATTCCCCCCGCACGCAGTCGCAGAGCTTCTTCGAGACGGGCTACGCCAAAGGCGTCAGCATCGGGGAGCGTTCGCGCGGTCTCAAGAAGACCGTGACCATAAGCGTTCGCTTTCACCACCGCAACCATTTTACTGGCAGGGGCCAGTTCACGAAGACGTTGCAGGTTGTGTCGCAGAGCGCGGCGGTTAATCACAACAGTTGCCGCTTGCATTTGTGTTCCTTGATAAGTGTTTGCTTTAATTACCTAATTCATAAAATAATTATTATTCGTCGTCGTACTGCGGCCCCGCATAGTTGTCGAAGCGCGACCATTGACCGTTAAAGGTCAGGCGTACCGTCCCGATTGGGCCGTTACGTTGTTTACCGATAATAATTTCCGCGATGCCTTTTAAATCACTGTTTTCGTGATACACCTCATCACGATAGATAAACATGATCAAGTCCGCATCCTGCTCGATAGAGCCAGATTCACGCAGGTCGGAGTTGACCGGGCGTTTGTCGGCACGTTGTTCCAGAGAACGGTTCAACTGGGACAGCGCCACCACCGGCACGTTCAGTTCTTTCGCCAGTGCTTTCAGCGAGCGAGAGATTTCTGCAATTTCCAGCGTACGGTTATCGGAAAGCGCCGGTACGCGCATCAGTTGCAGGTAGTCGATCATGATAAGCCCGATGCCGCCGTGTTCACGGGCAATACGGCGTGCGCGGGAACGCACTTCCGTTGGCGTCAGGCCGGAGGAGTCATCGATATAAATATTGCGTTTTTCGAGCAAAATACCCATGGTGCCGGAAATGCGCGCCCAGTCTTCATCATCGAGCTGCCCGGTACGGATTTTAGTCTGGTCAACGCGCGACAGCGACGCCAGAGAACGCATCATGATCTGTTCTGATGGCATCTCCAGCGAGAAGATAAGTACTGGTTTATCCTGCAACATCGCCGCGTTTTCGACGAGGTTCATCGCAAATGTTGTTTTACCCATCGACGGACGCGCGGCGACGATGATCAAATCCGACGGCTGCAAGCCAGCGGTTTTTTTGTTGAGATCGTCATAACCGGTGTTTACTCCGGTAACGCCATCGTGTGGCTGCTGAAACAACTGCTCAATACGCGCCACGGTTGCGTCGAGCACATCGGCGATGTTCTTCGGCCCTTCGTCTTTGTTTGCACGACTTTCGGCAATTTTAAAGACGCGGGATTCAGCAAGGTCCAGCAGATCTTCGCTGGTACGCCCCTGCGGATCAAAACCGGCTTCAGCAATCTCATTCGCAACCGAGATCATCTCACGGACAACGGCACGTTCACGCACGATGTCAGCATAAGCACTGATGTTCGCCGCACTTGGCGTATTTTTTGACAGCTCTGCCAGATAAGCAAAACCACCGACGCTATCGAGTTGCCCCTGGCGTTCCAGCGATTCCGCAAGGGTAATCAGATCGATAGGACTACCGCTTTCCTGCAAACGCGCCATTTCAGTAAAGATATGGCGGTGTGGGCGGGTGTAAAAATCGTCTGCCACCACACGCTCGGCTACATCGTCCCAGCGTTCGTTATCCAGCATTAAACCGCCCAACACCGACTGCTCCGCTTCGATCGAGTGCGGAGGCACTTTCAGCCCGGCAACTTGTGGATCGCGTTCGCGGGGTTCAGCCTGCTGTTTGTTGAAGGGTTTATTTCCTGCCATAGTGAATGGAGTTACCGAGATAAAGAATGGGTCGAAACTTTACCATATGAAGCAGACCCTGACGATACGTTCTGGAGGACACATGGCAACACGAATTGAATTTCACAAGCACGGTGGCCCGGAAGTACTTCAAGCCGTAGAGTTCACTCCTGCCGATCCGGCAGAGAATGAAATCCAGGTCGAAAATAAAGCCATCGGCATCAATTTTATCGACACGTATATCCGCAGCGGCCTTTACCCGCCGCCATCACTACCCAGCGGATTAGGTACCGAAGCGGCAGGCATCGTGAGTAAAGTCGGCAGTGGTGTAAAGCATATTAAGGCAGGCGATCGTGTAGTCTATGCGCAGTCGGCGTTAGGCGCTTACAGCTCTGTGCATAACATTAATGCGGATAAAGCGGCGATTCTGCCTGCGGCAATTTCTTTTGAGCAAGCTGCAGCATCTTTCCTGAAAGGCTTAACGGTTTATTATCTGCTGCGCAAAACCTATGAAATTAAACCCGATGAGCAGTTCCTGTTCCACGCAGCAGCTGGCGGCGTTGGCTTGATTGCCTGCCAGTGGGCAAAAGCCCTGGGCGCGAAACTTATCGGCACCGTAGGAACCGCGCAAAAAGCGCAGAGCGCGCTAAAAGCGGGCGCGTGGCAGGTTATTAACTATCGTGAAGAGGATCTGGTCGAGCGGTTAAAAGAGATCACCGGCGGTAAGAAAGTGCGCGTGGTGTACGATTCCGTGGGCAGAGACACCTGGGAACGGTCGCTGGATTGCCTGCAACGCCGCGGCTTAATGGTCAGTTTTGGCAACTCATCAGGTGCGGTTACCGGTGTGAACTTAGGCATTCTCAATCAAAAAGGCTCGTTGTATGTGACACGCCCTTCCCTGCAAGGCTATATCACCACGCGGGAGGAATTAACCGAGGCCAGTAATGAACTGTTCTCTTTAATTGCCAGCGGTGTGATTAAGGTCGATGTCGCCGAGCAGCAGAAATATCCGCTGAAGGATGCGCAGCGTGCGCATGAGATTCTGGAAAGCCGGGCGACGCAAGGTTCCAGCCTGTTGATTCCATAAAAGAAATAGGGCTTCCACCTGGGAAGCCCTTTCTTTTTATAGTTCGGCTGTATGTAGGGTACAGCACGATGAATCTGTTAGAGGCGCAATAGTGACAGATTTGATTATCAATTCCTATTTTGTTCTAAGGATAAAACCTTAGGTTGTGATCATCCGCACAATCCCTTAGTAACGCCAGCGGTCATAACGCTGATATTTCGGCACTTTTGGTGCTTTAATCGCCTTAATAACCCACACCACCGCAATCGCCAGTAGTAACCACGGCAGCAACTTAATCATCAATGCCAGCATACCGCCGAGGAACATAATGGCCGTCGCCACAACCAGCGCGGCGATAATGCCCAGCAACGAAACGCCGGTGACCATCAGCATGACAAAAAAGCCAATCACAAAAAGTAGTTCCAGCATGATGCTCTCCCAAATATGAAATCTCTTGCTGGCATTACAAGAATCATGCCAAAAATAATCTATTGATTTAACAGCAAAACGCCCCGCGACGGTGCGCAGGGCGTGGTGAATTTGACTACTTTTTGGTGAAAAGTTAACGCTTATCCGCCACCAGTTTGAGCGCGTGTTCCAGCACATTAATGTCTGCACCCGCTTTATGGGCATTTTCACTTAAATAACGCCGCCACTGCCGCGCGCCAGGAATACCCTGGAACAAGCCCAACATATGCCGGGTAATATGGCCGAGATACGTCCCCTGGCTGAGTTCACGCTCAATGTACGGATACATGGCGCGCACTACCGCCACCGGATCGGCATCGGTATCCGAGGAACCAAAGATCTCCCGGTCTACTGCCGCCAGAATACCCGGATTCTGATACGCCTCGCGCCCGACCATCACGCCATCCATATGTTGCAGGTGTGCTTTGGCCTCTTCCAGCGACTTGATACCACCGTTAATCGACATTGTCAGATGCGGAAAGTCACGCTTCAGTTGATACACACGCGGATAATCGAGCGGCGGGATTTCACGGTTTTCTTTCGGGCTTAACCCCGAAAGCCAGGCTTTACGTGCGTGGATGATAAACATCTCACACTCGCCTTTGCCGGAAACAGTGTTGATGAAATCGCAGAGAAATTCATAGCTGTCCTGGTCATCGATGCCAATACGCGTTTTCACCGTCACTGGAATCGACACCACATCGCGCATCGCTTTCACACAGTCGGCAACCAGCTGCGCATTACCCATCAGACACGCACCAAACATGCCGTTCTGCACCCGGTCAGACGGGCAGCCGACATTCAGGTTGATCTCATCATATCCACGCGCTTCTGCCAGCTTCGCACACTGTGCCAGCGCCGCCGGATCGCTACCGCCGAGTTGCAACGCTACCGGATGTTCTTCTTCACTGTACGCCAGGTAATCACCTTTACCGTGAATAATCGCCCCTGTGGTCACCATTTCGGTATACAGCAACGTATTGCGGGAAAGCAGACGCAAGAAATAGCGGCAATGTCTGTCCGTCCAGTCGAGCATAGGAGCAATGCTAAACCGAGAATTCCAGTAAACACCAGTTTTTTCAGGCATCACGCTGGTTTGATTAATTTTTTGTGTTTCATGATTATCGTGCATTTTTGAACATTTCAGGCTATTTTTCTCGCGTTAGGTTCCCGCACAGGTTCCCACGTTTTATGGGAACCCGAAATAACGAGGTCGTGTAATGGCGTACTATAACATAGAGAAACGACTAAAATCCGATGGCACACCACGCTATCGCTGTAATGTGATTATCAAAGAAAAAGGTGTTATCACTTACAGGGAAAGCAAAACATTCCCTAAACATGCTCATGCCAAAACATGGGGCACACAGAAAGTGATGGAATTAGATCTATATGGCATTCCATCATCAAATGCAGTTGACGGACTTACAGTCCGTGACTTACTACACAAATATTTAAATGACCCAAATGCCGGAGGTAAAGCAGGCCGTACTAAAAGATATGTGCTGGAACTGCTTATGGATAGTGACATCTCCGCGATCAAACTATCCGAACTGACAGAAAATGACGTAATTGAACATTGCAGGCTAAGAAACAACGCTGGTGCAGGTCCAGCAACAGTCAGCCACGATGTTAGTTATCTTGGCAGTGTTCTGGATGCGGCCAAACCTGTATACGGCATTAATTACACATCAAACCCGGCGAAAAGTGCTCGTCCATATCTACTTAAACTTGGTTTGATTGGTAAATCAAACCGTCGTAATCGTAGACCAGCATCTGATGAACTGGACATGCTCATTGAAGGCCTTCAACAACGATCTACTCATAAATGCTCAAAAATTCCGTTCGTTGATATCCTCAAATTTTCTGTGTGGTCCTGTATGCGAATCGGAGAAGTATGCCGGTTACGATGGGAAGATCTCGACCAGGAACAAAAATCTATACTCGTAAGAGACAGGAAAGATCCACGCAAAAAGGAAGGCAACCACATGAAAGTAGCCTTGCTTGGGGAAGCCTGGGATATCGTCCAACGACAGCCCCAAAAATCGGAATTCATTTTTCCATATAACAGCACTTCTGTTACTGCGGGATTCCAGAGGGTAAGAAGCAAATTAGGTATTAAAGATCTGCGATACCATGATTTACGTAGAGAAGGGGCAAGTCGCTTATTTGAGGCTGGTTTTAGTATTGAGGAAGTCGCCCAGGTTACAGGACATCGTTCATTAAACGTGCTATGGCAGGTATATACCGAACTGTATCCGAAATCTTTACATAATCGTTTTGAAGAGCTCCAAAGGAGCAGAAATAAGACCTCTTGACACTGTTTATCCATACAGTTAAAAATAATACTGTATACAAACACAGTATAGAGGGACTTTTATGCGTATTGAAATCTGCATAGCCAAAGAAAAAATGACTAAAATGCCAACCGGTGCTGTGGATGCGTTAAAGGAAGAATTAACCCGACGCATCAGTAAACGTTATGACGATGTAGAGGTGATCGTAAAAGCCACCAGCAACGATGGCCTTTCTGTTACACGCACCGCAGATAAGGATTCTGCAAAAACTTTTGTTCAGGAGACTCTGAAAGATACCTGGGAATCTGCTGACGAGTGGTTTGTTCACTAATTAACACGTAAAATCGGTAACGGCTGGAAATCATTCAATACTCGCACTATCGAAAGTTCACCAGCCAACCGCAGCACGTCCTGCATACGTCGTGTCTGCGGTTTTTCTTTTTCGCTTACATTGTGTCTGGTTCTTCCGGCCACTCAATATCAGGTACAGTTGATGTATCAACACGGTTCAGCAACACCCGATATGTTTTCCATGCGGCCAGTAACGCTTTCTCTTCCTCCGTTGCGATCTCCAGCTCAACAACAGTCTGAACGTACCAGGAACAGCCTCCTTCAGGGCTTGAAGGATATCAATGTTCGCTTACTGTTAACTGCCGGACAAGTGCAACCAGTTCGCTTACCTGATTTTCCAGAGTGGTGATCCGGGTGTCTGCTGTTGCCAGATTTTCACGTAGCGTTGTGTTTTCCTCTTCCAGCGCAGTAACGCGATCATCTGTTTCACGGGCGACCTGAACAAGTAACCCCGTCACGGCGGAGTAGTCAACATTAAGATAGCGAGTTTCTTCGCGTAGCTCGTTGCCGTCAACGGTCGGACCTTGCAACTCTTCACCATAATGAGTAAACGATCCCACAGCTTCAGGTATCGCCTCCATTACTTCCTGTGCAATAACGCCAGCATAAGGCATTCCGTTTTCCTTGAGCGTGTAGGTGTACCCGTTCATTTTACGGATTGCTTTCGTCGCGTCGCTGATAACGCGAATATCGTCTTTAAGGTCGCGGTCTGATGACTGATTCAGCGTTGTGCAATTAATAGCGCCATTTACATCAAACAACTGGCCTGCTGATGTTTTTTGCGCATAAAACAGATATGCAGCAGACGTTCCAACCTCAAAAACGTTTTGTCGATCACTTGATCCCCATACTTTTGCGGCAAATGATAGTTCTGTATTACCTAAGTTCTGTAAAACAAAACGATTGCCAGTCCCTGATTGTTTTGTAAGGGTTAAATCAACAGTTGAGTTAACCTCATCCTTGTTGATAGTGAGCGCCTGCGCTTTAGCACCGTTAACAGCACCTGTTTTGAGTTGAACTGCTCCATCACTGCCATTAAGTAGAATCTCTGCATTACTATGGTAGTTCTTAAGTGACACCATTTTGCTTTCGCCTGAGTGCATACCTAACACCCACGCAGCGGAACTACCTGTACTGTTAAGGCCGCGAACATAGCATGACATTGTAGAAAAATCTGCAACGCTACCAAGTATCTCTACCCTACCTCCACCGGATTTAACTGGTGATGATGTTGTTACTGAGTTAGCTGTAATTAACCCAGACGCTTTAAGATTCTGCACATCAATTCTGTCGTTTGCGAAATTATATGCAATTGCGTTACTAACGCTTCCGGCATCATCATAATCGCGTTTCTGAATAAACCAGTCGCCAGCATTAGCAATGAGAGTATAAGTAGGCGTGTTAGCCGGGCGATCTGTTTCATTAAATCTTATTGCTGGGTTAGCGCTCCTTATTTGTAAAGGTTTTTCAACCGTTGATTTCAGTATCGCACTATCTACAATTAAATTACCTTCTGAGTTAAGGTTTAGATATTTTGAAGCACCAGTTGAACCATCGTATGTAAACCTTATTGTTAATTGACCTGGCTCATTTGATAAAGTTTCAACATACATATCAGCACCAAGACGCACAGTGCTGTCAGTTGCTAACAGTCTTGTATGGAGAATTCCACTAGATGTGTATGTATTGGTCGAATCACTATATCTATCAAGAAATAGACTGTTAAGTTGAGGGCTGTTGTTCCTACCTAAGCCAAGATTCGTTCTGGCACCATCAACAGTTGCCGCATTAGTGCCTCCTTGTCCAATAGGTAATGGAACCCATGACGATCCGTTATGGCAACCCCACAATCCAGATGTTGACACCTGAAGTCGTGGCGCTGATGGTGAGTAATTCGAATAAACGTAAGTTGTCGATTCGCCTTCTTCAATTCTTTCTGTTAATACTATTTTTTTCCATACACTCCAACCTTGTGTGCTGGTATATATCCTTCTATAAAGAATTGATGAATTGTTATATACAAAATAGCTCTGGATACAACCATCACTACCATTAGCACCAGTTCTTTGCACTAACAATGCACCAGCAAGCTGTATCGGGTAATTTAGTTCTGGCTTTGCGTTGGCAGACATTGGTTGGTAATAAAAACCGGCTGTAGTACCTTTTATATCGTTTAAGTTCGTATTCGCATCAAGGCCAGTTTTTGCTTCAAACATGACTTCAAGTTTAGAGCGCGCTGTACTTGCATCATTCGCCCCAGTGCCACCTTGCGCAACTGCGAGCGGTTGCTATCTACCAGCTTTAGGGTTAAATGCGCCCCACTGACCGTCAGCATCAACCTGTAAGTAACAGCCGTCCGCCTGAACGTCAGTAGATAAAATGATGGTTCTTGTGTCGCTTGAACGCTGAAATCGGATAACCTCATCTTTTCTTGCGTGGCGTGTCCATTGCGGGCCTATTGTCGGATTCCAGCGATAAGTATAAAGCGAGCGCGTAGTCCATCCCTGAAATACACCTGTATACGCTGGTGTTCCATCTACCTGACTAATAAACCCCGTAAGACTGCTTTCACCGGATGCAATCGATGGAAAGCCTTTTGCATTACTCATAATGCGCATAAATCCGATATACCCTGATGGGTTGCCGGAAATATCAGGACAATCACGCGGGGCTGAGCCAAGACCGATATTATCGCCAACAATTACTTGCGCCTGGTTGCGATAGTTAAGCGCATCTGCTGCTGATTTTGCCGCATTGGTTTCACTGGATTTAGCATTAGTTTCGCTGGCTTTAGCGTTGGTTTCGCTGCTCTTTGCTGCTGCCTCGCTATTTTTCGCGTTGGTTTCTGATTTTTTGGCTGCTGTCGCGGAGTTTGCTGATGCAGTTTGTGAGTCTGCTGCCGCCTGTGCGCTGTTATCCGCACTCGTCTCAGACGTTTTTGCGGCCTTCGCGGAATTTCCTGCCGCCGTTGCCGAGGAAGCTGCACTACTGGCACTTGATGATGCGTTCGTTTCTGATGATTTCGCTGCCTCTTTTGAGGCCGCCGCATCCCGGGCTGAGGTGGCAGCTTCTGACGCTTTCGTGGTCGCGGTGGATGCAGAAGTGGCTGCTGATTTTTGTGACGCTGCAGCATTCGTTTCTGACGTTTTCGCCGCACCGGCACTGGTAGCCGCCGCGCTTTTTGAGGACTCTGCAGCGGCAGCACTTTTTGATGCTTCAGTAGCCTTTGTTGATGCCGTTCCTGCGCTGGAAGAAGCTGACTGAGCCGACGACGCGGCCTGTCCGGCTGATGTGCTGGCTGCACGTGCTGAGCCTGCAGCATCAGTCGCATGGGTTGCCGCCTCACGGGCTGATGTGCCGGCATCGCTGGCTGACTTCTTCGCGGCTGCCGTGTTCTGTTCCACTGCGGACGCGTTACGCGCCACCTCTTCCACCATCAGTTCAAAGCGGCGCAGTGCCTCCGGACGGGCATCATCCTCCGTCATGGCACCGAGAAAATCATTCAGCGTACCCGGTTGTGAGTCTTCATACACGGTGATGATCCCGGCATGCGATGGCGGGAAGCCTTCCACCAACAGAATAACGCTGTACTGACCGTACTCAACGTCCATGCTGTAACGCCCTGCTTCATCCGGATTTTCAGATGCCACCGTGTTCACCACCACCGTGGTGCTGTTACGTTTTGCTTTCAGCTGGATTGTGCAGTTCTGTACCGGTTTACCTGCACCGTCTTTCAGTACACCTGAAATCTTTACTGCCATATTCACCCCACAAAAAAGCCCGCCTGAACCGGCGGGCTGTCATAACACTGTGTTACCTGGCTAATCAGAATTTATAACCGACACCCACGATGAAACCGTCAGTGCGCCAGTCGCCACTGCCGGAGCCTTCATAAGCAATATCAATGGCCACGGATTCGGTCGGGTTAAACTGCACGCCAGCCCCCCACGCCAGAGACGTGTTGCTGTGGCGACCGTCATCACTTCCGGTCAGCACATCGTGCGTTTTCCCCTTGTTGTCAGTTACGCGGAGATAATCCCCGGAGAAAGTCGACACACGGCTGTAAGCCACACCCGCCATCGCATACGCGCTGAACCATTCATTCACGCGTACAGACGGCCCCGCCATCACGCTGAACCAGCGGTTACGCACGGAATCCTCATGCCAGCGGGTATCGCTGTAATGCGTTTTTTGCTCATCTTCAGCGTTGGCATAACTGAATGACGTAATCAGCCCCAGCGTGTCCGTAAACTCATAACGGTATTTCACGTTAATCCCGTTCAGATCATCACTACCGGGAACGTTCGTCGAGGCATGAAGATACCCCGCGCTCAGTGTGGACTGATGTTCAGACGCCCATGCAGGCGCACCGGATACGGCCAGACAGATGGCTGCGGACAAAATGGCTGCATAAACTTTACGCATAATTACCTCTCGCTTTTCTGCAATAAAAAAGGCGCCATTTCTGGCGCCCGTATTGGGGTTATGAAAATTCAGCTAATCGTGATACCTGCTGTGGATTTCTTCATCACCACAACCAGCAAATCGCTGATACTGGCTGTGGGATACCAGTCATTTACCAGCCACGCTGATACCGAAAACTCCAGCGTCATGTGACCGCGACCAGCAGGCATATCAATAACACCTGTATAAACCAGCGTATTATCCAGCGCGGTACGGTTATAAATTTCAGCACCGTTTTTCTTCACTATCAGGCGGCATGACGAATAAATATCGTTATTCTCCCGCTCATGTTTAGCGCCACGAAACGCCACCGCGGGAATAACAATCTGCCGGTCAAACGGCTGATCGTCATAAACCCTGACGGTAATGGTCCCTGATGGCCACCGCTCCGGTGCACGGGAGTCCCGGGGGAAAGCTTTGCCCACTGTTTTAACGAGATCGCCTTCAATCTGGTTCGCGGACAGTTTTCCCAGAACCCGACAGTTCTCGTTAATCGTGACATTGTTGAGCGTCCCGGCGTTCGCATTCACACTGCCACTGATATCCGCATTTTTAGCGGTCAGCTTTCCGTCCGGTGTCAGGGAAAATACCGGTGGATTTCCACCACTGGTAATGGTGGGGGCCGTCAGGCGTTTGAGGAACACGTCGTTCATGAATATCTGGTTACCCTGCGCCACAAACATCGGCGTTTCATTCCCGTTTGCCGGGTCAATAAACGCGATACGATTGGCGGCAACCAGAAACTGGCTCAGTTTGCCTTCCTCTGTATCCTCCATGCTGAGGCCAAGCCCCGCGACATAATGCTTACCGTCTTCGGTCTGCTCAATTTTGACGCCCCACATGGCGTTCCATTTATCGTTAGCGTCCTTCCACTCTTTCGAAAACTCCTCCAGTCTGCTGGCGTTATCCTCCGTCAGCTCGACTTTTTCCAGCAACTCCTTGCCGAGATGGGATTCGGTTATCTTGCCTTTGAAAAAATCCAGGTAACCTTCCGCATCATCGCTCGCCCGACCGACGGCCTCCACAAATGCCGATTTGCCAACGGTGTTCACACTGCGAACGTAAAAATAATAATCATGGCCCGGTTTGATATTGATACTGGCGGCTATCCAGTACAGCCCCGTGCCAAGATAGCGGGCTGTGGTTTCAACCTGCCTGATATCGGTAATCCGCTTTTCCGAGAACCAGAACTCAAACTGTACCGTCGGATCATAAACCGCAAGATGCGGCGTTGCGGTTATCTGAAAATAGCCCGGCGTCAGCTCAATCCGCGACGGTGCTGCCGGTGCGGCGATCCGGAACGATACCGACGCCGGATCGCCCTGCTGTCCCCACGCATTTACCGCCCGGACCGTCAGCCTGTAGTTCCCCAGCGCCAGTTGCGTGAAGCGGTATGTGGTTTCCGTCGTCCTGGCCGTGCTGACCAGCCGCTCACTGCCGTCATCCGCTGCCACGGTCAGGCGAAGCATAAAGCTCACGCCCTTCACCACCTTCGGCGTGTCCCATCGCGCCAGCACCTGATATTCCCCGCTGTCTGCGGTGACTTCGGCGGTCAGATGCTGCACTGCTGGCGGCGTGACACCATTCACCGTGCCGCTCTGGTCACCGTCAAAGTGCGCCCCGTTATCCACGATGGCTTCTTTCTCCGGTACATGCTGCACGGCAGTGATGGCATACGTGCCGTCGTCGTTCTCACGGATACTCACACAGCGGAACAGGCGCTGGCGCAGCGTCGGCAGCTTCAGCCCCCACACGCTGTATCCGGCAACGCCGTCAGGAACCCGGCTCACTTTCACCTTCACGCCGTCGGTGACGGACTGGACCTCCACGCTGACCGGATTGCCACTTCCGTCAACCAGGCTTATCAGCGTGGTACCGGAGGATGGCAGCGTGATTTCACGGTCGAGCGTCAGCGTCCGGGTCTGGCTGTTCACCGCCAGCACGCGCCCGCCGATGCTGATACCCGCATAGTCATCATCGCA
The DNA here is from genome assembly GCF_012584495.1 of Escherichia sp. SCLE84. NCBI lineage: Bacteria > Pseudomonadati > Pseudomonadota > Gammaproteobacteria > Enterobacterales > Enterobacteriaceae > Escherichia > Escherichia sp. SCLE84. Next base: position 2,838,209 of record NZ_CP051430.1, read on the forward strand.
GATTTCAATGACATCCCCCGGTACATAGCGAAGCCCTTCCGCACCCACGCTGAAGTCCACGGTCTGCGTTTCCAGCAGTTCCGTTTTAATCAGCCACAGCCCGGCGCGGTGCGCCTGCCCCCGGCTGGTACAGCCAAAGGCATCCATCTTCGTGACGTTACGACCGTAACGGGCAATGGCCTGCGTGTCCTCCACAAGCTCTGTCGCCGTCTCCCAGCCGTTATCCGGGTCAATCCAGTTCACCTCAACGGCATTATGGCGGTCCTTCAGGGCGCTGAAGCTGTAGCGGAACGGCGCGCCATCATCCGGCATCACCACATTACTGCGGTTATAGGTCCACACCTTATCTGATGGTCGGTCCTGCACGAACGTCAGCGTCTGCCCGTTCCATACCGGCATACAGCGCATCGCCGAGCAGAAATCACTGAGAACATCCCACGCCTTACGCTGTGTGGTCAGCCAGGCATTACAGGTGATGCGCGGCTCCGTGCCGCCAAAACCGTCCGGTACCGACTGGTCGCAACACTGGCCGATGACATACAGCGCCCATTTATCCACATCCGCCGCACCAAGACGTTTCCCCATGCCGTAGCGCGGGTGGGTCAGCATATCCCACAGACACCAGGCCATGTTGTTGCTGTATGCTGGCTTAAACGTTCCGTCCCAGATACCGCTGTATTGCCGCGTCTGCGGGTTATAGTTCGACGGCACCTGCAGAATACGCCCGCGAAGATGATAATTACGGCTCACCTGCTGGCTGCCGAACTGCTCCGAATCCACCTGTACGCCGACCAGTGCCGTGTTCGGGTAGCACTGTTTCACATCGATGATTTCGGTGTATGACGACCAGAGCGTTTTGTTCTGCAGCTGGTCTGTGGTGCTGTCCGGCGTCATCCTGCGCATCCGGATGTTGAACGGGCGCGGCGGCAGATTATCCACCACTACCGAGGCCAGATACTGCGAGGTGGTTTTGCCCTTAATGGTGATGTCTTTTTCCGTCACCCAGCCACCGTTACGTTGTATCTGAACCAGCAGGCGAACTTCCGACGGATTCCTGTCCCCCTTTGAGGTGGTTTCCACCAGTGCCTGCACACCGAAGGTAAAGCGCAGACGGTCAATGTTTGCCGACGTGATGGTCCGGGTGATCGGCGTGTCGTATTTCACTTCCGTACCCAGTACCGTCTCGGAACCTGATGATTCAAATCCCTCCGGCGGTGTCTGTTCCTGCTCACCGGCCCGGAACACCACCGTGACACCGGAGATGTTAGTATTCCCCTCACTGTCCAGCACCGGTGTACTGTTCAGCAGCACGCTTTTTAATCCATCCACCGGACCTTCAATCGGCCCTTCGCTGATGGCATCGATCACACTCAGCAACTGCGTGGACTTCAGGTTGTCCTTTGCTTCGCGCGGGGTATGCCCCTTACTGCTGCCTTTACCCATTCCTCACGCTCCATAAACGACAAAACCGCCCGGAGGCGGTTTCACATAAAACATTTTGCATCAGCGACCAATCACCACAACCTGACCACCATCCCCTTCGTCTGCCGTGCTGATCTCCTGAGAAACCACACGTGACCCCACGCGCATTTCACCGTACAGAACAGGCAGAACATTGCCCTGGGCAACCATGTTATCCAGTGAGGAGAAATAGGTGTTCTGTTTGCCGTTATCTGTACTGGCTGCCGTGGGCGTCCTGGCTTTCGGTGCCAGCATCTGCGCCACTCCGCCCAGGATCATACTGGCCCCTGCCGCATACATGCCCGATACAGCCGCGGCCCCCAGCCAGCCCACAGGGTTCCACCATGCCACCGCAATCAGCGCCGCCCCAAGCACCACCTGAAACACACCGCCACTTTTAGCTCCCGCCAGACGCGGCACGATGTGGATCACGGCACCATTTGCCAGCGGCTCATTAAGACGGGCAGATAATTCGTTTTCGCCTGCATCACGCCCGGAAATGCGCACCTGATACCAGCCCTCATTCAGTTTCTGGCGAAACGCCGGAAGCTGCGTGGCCAGCGCCCGGATGGCTTCAGCCCCCGTTTTCACACGAAGGTCGATGCGGCGACCAAATCGTTGTAAATCCCCGTAAAGGCAGATGCGTGCCATGCCCGGTGACGCCAGAGGGAGTGTGTGCGTCGCTGCCATTTGTCGGTATACCTCTCTCGTTTGCTCAGTTGTTCAGGAATATGGTGCAGCAGCTCGCCGTCACCACAGTAAATGGCGGCATGATTCGGCACCGATGAACCAAAACAGCACAGCAGCACATCGCCCGGCTGCGCCGCTGACAACGGCACCTGATACAGCCCTGTGGCCTCCAGATTATCCAGATAGAGATTCTGACCGTTACGCCACCAGTCATCCTCGCGATGAAAATCCGGCATCTCAATCCCCGCCAGATGGTAAGCATCCCGGAACAGCGTGTAACAGTCCGTCACCCCGTGCTCAAAGCGCCGCCCGGTAAGATGTGGCACACAGCGGAACTTGTAAATCGCCCCCCGGCAGACCAGCCACCACGACAAATCACTCTGCACCTGCAGCCGCCGATCGGCCTCACTCAGCCAGGGCAGACCACCGGGGTGACTGTGGACCAGCGCCACAATCTCACCCTGCATTTCTGCCTGCAGCCAGTCCTCCGGCGACATCCGGAAATACTCCTCCGGCTCACCGGAGATATTCACGCAGGGGAAATATCTTTCCCCCTCCGGCGTGCTTACCACGAAGCCGCACGACTCCGCTGGCGCACATCGCCGGGCGTGCGCCAGAATCGCTGATTCTGTCTGTGTCATGGGATTTACTGCGAAAGTTTGTTAATGGAAAGGAAGCCGCCAAAGTTGCCGACGTTATTGCGGAACTTACAACCGCTCAGGCATTTGCTGCATTTATCCTTCGTGATATCGGACGTTGGCTGGTCATATTCATCCGCGACCGCCGGACCGTGATAACCGCACTCATCACCGCGATAGGTCCAGGTGCAGGTGTTGGCCAGCATGATACGTCCCGGAAAAACGGCACCGTCCGTTTCCGTCGGCGTGGACAGTACAAAAGAGGCACTCACCGCGCTCAGTTCACTGCACTGCTCGATGCGCCAGCGGCTGATCACCTCCTGCTCCGGATCGGCGTCACTGTTTCCGTTGACGAAGTTCACCGCATCCAGAAAACGGGCGTAAACCTTACGCCGGACCACCGTTCCTCCGACCAGACTCTGCAGGTCTTCCGCCATCCCGGTGACCATGCCGTGCAGGTTAGAAACCGTCAGTGTCGGACGGGCAGCACTGCCCTTGCCGTTCAGTTCAAATCCCGTCCCCTGAATGGGATACGCCTGATACTGTCGCCCCTGCCAGGTGACCGGCTCACCTTTTTCGTTCTGCTCATTACAGAAAAAATAACGTTCTCCACCGACCACTGTCAGATCGATTTCCCAGAGCACCACCTGGGCTGACTGAGTGAGGCGTGTCGTCTCATGATGTGTTTCCTGTGGAATATCCTGCATCAGAGACTCCTATGCCACGACCTGTTCAAAATCTGCCGTTATGGTTACCCACAACGCCCCCACGCTTGCCGACCATTTACGACAAACCACCCTGATCGGCTTCCAGTCATAAGGTGGCGTCCACTGAAATGCGCGGACGCCACCGTGCCGTTCCAGAAAGGCTTTTAAAGATGGGTGTTCACATTTACGAACACGTATCGTCACGCTGTAAGTCGACAACTGGTTATTCAGTCCCGCCGCACGACGCTGTTCATAACCATCGCCCAGCTTCACTGTCACCACTTTCGGCTCTGATACCACATTCATATCCGGGCGCACTTTCCAGTGAAACGTCTCCATTACCGATATGCTCCACTTAACCGACCACCATCACGGGCCTGCTGTTGCATAAAGTCCGCTGCTGCTTTTTTCCCAAGGTCATAAACCACCTTCAGGGCAGCCGGACCTATCTGCCCGTTCGTGCCATCGTTATTGATCTCGATGTTGTACTGCGGGGCAAACATCGCCATACCTGAACCACCAATATCCGCCACAACCCCCAGCTTACCGTCAGCACCACGACGCAGTGGCAGAATGGCTTCAGGTCCAGCTTCCCCCATCACACCCGCGCCTTTTGCAAAAGCAAAAAACGTCGGACGGTTAACCACCGTGCCACTGTAACGACTCAAATCAGCAGACTGATAAATCCCCCCATTGGCATTCAGGGAAAGGCTGCTGAGATCAAATCCCAGTACACTGCCAATCCCTTTTATCGATTTCATCATGGTTGCCTGCGCCAGGATTTTCGCCATATCTGACAGCACAGAAGAGGTGAAGGATTTGAAATTGAGTTTGCCGGTAGTGACAAAAGTTGCCAGGCCATTTCCCATGTTGCTGAAGGCTGACGAGAACACCTGTTCTGCTGTTTCTGCCGTATTATCTGCATCCACGGTAAAATCCTGAAATGCACGCAGGACTCCGTTTTTCCAGTTACCCTGCACAACTTCAAGCTGTTGCCAGTAACGGCGATTCTCATTCAGTTGTCGGTTCAGGCTCTCCGTCAGCGCCTGCTCGGCCTTTCTGTAGTCATCCGTGTTATATGTCCCTTTCTGCTCACTATCCCGCCTCAACTGCTCCAGCTGTTGCTGGTATTTCTGGCGAAGACTCAGTTGTACCTGATATCGCTGTCGCTGCTGATCACCCATACCCACCGTGGCGATATCCAGGTCATGTTGCTGACGCTGAGCGCGCTCTTCTTCAGCCAGTTGACTGGTCAGCTGAATTGTTTTTTTCTTCAGCTCGTTGAGTGCCGTCTGTTTCTGAAGCTCCTGCTGTTTTACATCCAGCAGCGTCAGTGCCTGAATCAGTTCATCTTTACGGGCCAGCACACTCTTTTCATCTGCCGTAAGTTTTTTCCCGTCCAGGTCGCTGATGCGCTGCTGCAGAGCCAGAAGCTGTTTATGCGCTTCTGTCATCCTTTCCGTGGCAATGCCTGCTGACTGTCTGGCAGCAGCAATCTGTCCTTCCACCTGTGCCTGTTGCTGACTGTACTGCAGCAATAACCGGGTGGCCTCATCATTACGGGTTTCGCGTGTTTTTTTCTTACCGGATGCCAGGGCTTTCTCGTAACGTTCATTTTCACGTTGTATCGCCGCATCCCTGACAGCCTGATCGGCGTACTGCATGGCATTAATACGCGCAATTTCACGCTGATGTCGTGCTGCTTCCGTTTCATTCATCCGGTTCAGTGCAGCATTTTCAGCATTACGGCGTTTCTGTTGCTCCTGATAATTCCGCTCTGCCTGCTCTTTTGCATCCTGCAAATCCTTCTGGCGTTTTTTCTCCTGAAGATCGTTAAGACGCTGCTGATCGTATTCAACCTGAGAAGATGATGCCGTCCAGGGGAGTCTTTTCGCCCGCGACACTTTCTCCTGTAAAGCGGCAATCTGTTCATCCAGCGAGTCTTCACGACCAATATTCATGGCCGCATCCCAGAAACGACTCCACAAATCAGACAGATACTTCAGCGTACTGCCAAGCGCATTGAGGTTATTATCAATATCCGCAGTACGCCGACCGGTTTCCTCTGCCAGTGCAGACATGGCTATCCGTGCAGCATCACTGGACCGCCCCTGCTCCCCAAGGACGCGTATCTGCTCAAGCTGAGTGGCAGTAAGAAAATGCAGCTCATTGTCCAGAGCCTTCGCGGCATTTACAGGATCATCCTTCAGCCGCTTAAACTGATTTATGGTATCGCTGACCGACTGGCCAACCGATCGCTCCATCTGTGCGGCAGCTCTCGCCACCATACCGATATCGTTTCCACGAAATGCACCACTCCCCACCACCTGAGCCAGCGCACCGGCTGCAGTATGTTGCGTGATACCATTCCCGGAAATAGCACGACTGAGCGTCCACAGCTGCCCGGCAGTGACTCCGGCATAATGCCCCGTCAGCGACAACTGGCGGTTAAATTCTTCTCCCTCCTTCTGACCGTCATACCAGGCTTTACCCAGACCATAGACGGCCGCGGCAATACCGCCAATAACCCCGCCAAGCATCATGCCTTTCGGTGACATCAGTGTGTCTATCCATCCGGCACGGTTAGCCAGCGTTATCCCGGATCCCCTCAGCGCCCCTAAATTGCCGCGGGCCAGTTCACCTATCAGAACGCCTATCTCCTGGCGGGCTGCTGCACTTTTCAGACCCAGCGAATGCGTGGCTTTTCCTGCCTGCTCCATTTTGCGGATATACACTTCTGCAGCACTGCTTACCCCCAGCTGGGCTGCCTTAGCACGAAGCAACTCAGAAGATGAAAGATTCAGGCGGGTTGCCTGCTCTTTAAGCTGACGGATAAACGCCACTTTCTGTCGGGTAGCCTCTTCCTCAGCCTGTGTAAGAACACGGGTTTTCGCAGTAACCTCAGAAATCAGCGCCAGATAATCCTGCTGACCAATCCCGCCACTGTTTCTGGCCTGTCGGATCTGCTGCTGAATACGCTGTAATTCCTGCAGCCCCGCACTGGCCTGTTTCACACTGTCAATCTGACGATAAAACGCAGCAGCCGCTTTATCCTGAGCCTCCGCCAGAGCCATGGCCTGCGCCTGTTCCTCGCGCATTTTCTGGCTCAGTGCCTCCATGCGCTGGCGGGTTTTCTCCACCTCGCGGGCCATGCGTTCATGAGCCTGTGCGTTCTTCTCCACCGTCTGCGCATGGACGGATGCGGCTGTTGCAGCCGAAGAAGCTGCCTGCGTTGTCTGCCGGGCGGCCTGAGTCTGACGCTCCATAAAACGCTGCATACGGGCAGAAGACCGTTCTGCATCGCTGGCTGCACCATTCAGAAGGTTTTTGATACGGGGAATTTCATTTTTAAACTCTGCCGCATCAATCCCCAAATCAATGACCAGGTTGGCTATCTGGTCCATAACGCACACCTCCGGAAATACCTTCCCCAAGATGCATCAGTTCTTCGTCCGTTCGCTCCGGTATCCCGTTCTCTTCCGGTAAAAGGCTGAAATCAGCCACCGCAGCATCACTGCTGCCGGACACCATTCTCACGATCAATGCCTTCAGCGAGGCAAACTGCGCATCCATCCACACATCACTGAAGCTCTGCATCCGGAAATAATCGCCCCACTCACCAAGCTCAGTGGCCGACATTTCCGACAGCATCCGCCGCCAGTCTGCCCGCCGGAACTCCCGGGCAAGCCGCATGACAAACTGCATTTCCCGCGTCAGGACTTTTCCGGCGTCAGCACCTCATGCTCCAAATCCCCGGCATTATCAATGGCCCCCATACCGCTCAGCGACAGAACCATCTCCGCCCCCGCACCCAGGGCATCATACGACCATGTTGTAATAACGGATGCGTAAAGCGTCTCAACATCCTGAGACTGTTCCGCATTCCACAGTGAGCGGGAAACCAGCCAGGCATTGATATCCATCCCCATCCGCAGAAAAGCAATCTGTCGTTCAGCCTCCGGCAGTTCTCCCTCCCCGGCATCAAACTTTGCCGTTCGCTGCTGAACAAACGTCAGATATTCAATTCTCTGCAGCCCGGACAGCTCACTGAGCACCACGGACTGTTTTTCATAATTAAACGTGTCCTGTTTCAGAAACATCATGTTCTCCACCTGCAAAAAAGCCCCGAATAACCGGGGCAAATGATGAGTATCGTCCTGTTAACCTGCTGCGCTGACAGTCACCGCAGCCACAGCCACAAAATTCCCGTCAGCGGTCATGCCCACAATGCTGACACTGCCCTGCTTCACGCCTTTTACCGTGGCCACAAGTCCGTTCAGGGTAACCGTGGCAGTCTGTGGATCTGACGAATGCACACTGATCGCTTTGTCACTGGCTCCGTCAGGTTTTACTGTAAAGGTCAGCGTGGTGGTTGCTCCCACTTTTACACTGGCAGATGCCGGTGATACTGTCAGCCCGGTAACGCTCACGGTTTCAGTGCCTTCCTCTGCCAGATACGGACGCCCCACACCGCTGATTTTCACAGTGCGGGTCATCACGTCTTTTGAGGCAATGGTTTTACCCAGTGAGCTCAGCCAGCCACGGAAAACATCAACAGTGCCGTTGGGATATTTGATACGAAACGCGCAGACTTCACCGGAGTCGAACAACTGAACCAGTTTTTTCTGCCCGCTGTCACCCGGACGCCAGGCCAGCGTCGCCGAAGTATCACCAACGGATTTCTGCCCCTGGGTTGTCGTTTTCCAGTCTGCATCTTCATCATCGAGATAAGTGTCATCTTCTGCATCAGCGGTCATTTCGCCAGGTTGCAGATCCTTCACCATCGCAAGACGCAGCCAGTCAGTGTCCGACAAAGGGTTCGCAAATGCGTCGCCGTTGCCGGTATACATCCAGAACGTCGTCCCCGCACCTTTCGTCTTTGCCAGTGGATTTGGTGTGGTCATTGCCACCTCCTTAATTCGTGTACGTGATCTGGTACGTGATTTCCGCCATCGCCCAGGTGGCCATCTCATTATCACGTTGATAGTTAAAACCGAGTGGGATCAGGGTGTCGATGAGTCCGGAAAGTGCCGGTACATCATTCAGGGCCGGGAAAATGGTGCTCTCCATCCACATATCCAGCTCTGAATCCGGTGCCTGTGCCCGGATGAAGACAGCAATATGCAGAACAGCCTGCCAGTCATCTTCATCCGTCATTTTTCCGGTGTACTGAGCATCACTCAGCCACACCGCCACGGCAGGCAGTTCCTGCGCATCAACAAATGCCGGAAGCCCGTCAAAAAACGTGGCGCTGTCTCCACACTGTTCCCGAAGGCGTGCCAGTACGGCCTGGCGGATTTGTGTATGTCGGTTCATCGGGTCAGCCATAACCTCAGTTGTTGTTTCAGTGCATACCCCAGCTGTTTCGGCATTTCCGCAGCAATGATGCGGTCGCGGGCATCTTCAAATGCCTGTGTCAGCGGTCCGGACAGCGGGATTTTCACCACATCAATGGGGTAACGATTTTTGCCATCAATACGCCGCATCACATGCCAGCGACCATTCGCCAGTTGCTGAATAAACGCATCCCGGAAAAGATATTTACCCACCTTCAGCACACTGCCACGGTACTGCAGTTTTCCACCACGCCGGGCCAGTCTGACCCGGGCTGTCCCCAGCTTAATGGCGGGCAGATTGCCCCGGTTAACGCGGATCCTGGCCGTCATTTTTCCTGACGGACTGGCTTTAAACACCCGGACACGCTGACGTACCAGTTTCAGGGGGATCCCTTTCACCTGGTTATCTCCCGCAACGGTATTCCCGGCAACCTGCCGGGTGGCAACCGAGACCGCTTTCTGTGCCACACGGTTTATCGCCCATGCGCTGGCCTGTGGCACCATACGGGTATCAAGGCTGTTCAGATTGCGGATGGCATTCTCAAGCCCCTTCATCCCACACCTCTTTACTCAATAAAGATCATTGGCTTACCGTTAAAGCGTTCATGCCGTGTGACCGTCCATTGTTGTCCGTCATAAACAACGCGATCCCCGCGCCGTGGGCGGTATCCCGAAGAAAACACCACCAGAGATACCGCAGGTCCGGACAGAGCATTCAGCTCTGCCAGTGTTTCTCCCGGGATCACAGTCATATCGACATCATTAATCGAGGCTGTCTTTCCCATCTTTCTGACCGTGATCGCATCCATACGCGCTGCCAGCCGGGAAAAGGGATCAGACATTGAGTTTTACCGGCACTTCTTCTGCACTGGTTCCGGCATCTGCCCAGACAACCCCGACCAGCGGATCAGAGCCGCTGTTAGTCAGCTGAACTTTTCCGGACTTCAGATAAACCTTCTTACCCGTTTTCATGTCATCCGTTTTCAGCTTAGGCAGCATAAACACACCTTCGGTCAGGCCGTCGCCTGTTTCACCCTGTGGAATATCGGTCAGTGCCACCGCAAAAACATCACCCACCTGCACCAGATCTCCGCTGCTGATGGCTGCACTGGCAACAATCGCCACCGTTTTTCCTTCTTCTACAAAATTCTTTGCCATAACTGTCTCCGCACAGCCCCATTCAGGGGCTGATTTCAGGTACAAAAAAAGCCCTTACGGGCCATCAGAGTTGTTGTCTGCGACGTTTACGCCGTACATTTCACCAGACCGCGGTGATCAACTGGCGCGACACCGGCGTCAATACGCACTTTCGTTGTCACGCCATCCACACTGAAGCCCTCCATCTGATCAATATATGGCGTATCCACACCGTTGAGATAAGCCACTTCAATCGTATCGGAGCCTTTTGACGCAGCCAGGTAGAAGGTGGTCTGGCTGTTATCATCAAGACGAGGCTCTGCAATAACGGTCGCAAAATCTTTCACCGGGTTAATAATACCGGCGTTAATGTCAGCCCCCTTGACACTTGAGGAGCGAATGACCTGGTTAGCAACAGACTCCATCGCCGTCGGTACCAGTACGAACGCAGGACGAATATTCAGATGACGCTCCCCCTCTTTCTGAACGCGCATCAACTGGCGGGCTTTATCCAGCGATGCCACGTCCATTGCAGCGCTCTCCAGTACGTTTGCATGTTTTGCTTTATCGAACAGACTTACATTATCTGTGGAGATTTTCGGGTTAGACGTCAGAATGGCATAAACCAGATCGGCAATAGTGGATTTCGCCGCACGGCCCAGTTTCATCGGGACATCGGTCAGCATATTCAGATCATCATTGATAATGGCCTGACGGGTGATACTGAACAGCTCGCCATAGGTCGCCAGTGCAATAGTGGCCTGTTTATCTCCGGTGGTGACGTATTTATATTCCGCCCCTTCACGCACCTGACGCAGAGCACTGAAGCCCCCCATACCCACACGATGGGCAATTTTAAAATCAGACAACTGACCTTTCCGCGTCCACTGTTCATAGGTTTCAGGGGCATCTTCCCAGCCCTGCAGAATGGCTTTGTTCGCAACATCCAGCAGAATATTACCGAAGTCAGACGTACTGTGTGTGAACGCCGCACCGACCATCTGCATCGGGTTATAACTGGAAACCCCAATACCCCGTTCAGTCAGTGACATACGGGCATATTCACGCAGGGTCATCCCGTTGTAGACATTATCACGTTCGGTTTTTTCAAATCCGGCACGCGCCATCAGCGCCTGGCGGATCCCGTCCCCCACAAAATTACCGTTACCGGCATAAATATGAGCCGGGGTATTTTTATTGGATGGCGTGGACTCGCGCCCCATCTCGTTCAACAACTTTTCGCGGGCCTGCTCCAGCGAACATTCAGGATCGGCAAGACACTGAGCCTGCAGCGTCTGATAACGCCCGCCAAACATGGCAAACAGATCATTAATACCGTTTACACGCGCTTTTTGCTCTGCCAGTACCTGCGCACGGATACTGTTTTCATCCACCACGGGTGCTGCTGCCTGCACTGGCGTCCGGGAGGCTGCAGGTTCATCATCCTGTACGCGTGGAGCACTGTTGCGTGGCGGAGTAATCATGTTTCGAATGGATTCCGGCATCTTTTTAAATTCCTCTGTACGTTTTGACTGAATACATGCCATTGCCTTAACGGCTGGCGTTACCTGATCAGCAAATCCATGTGCCAGACATTCGGCACCGGACATCCAGGTCTCATCCGCCAGCATGGCAGCAATTTCATCGGTGGTTTTCCCGGTTTTCTGTGCATAAGCGGGTAACAGAACCGCCTCAACCTTATCGAGCAGGTCGGCATAGGTGCGCATGTCCTCCGCATCACCGCCCGTAAAGCCAAATGGTTTATGAATCATCATGAAGGTGTTTTCCGGCATAATGACCGGGTTTCCCACCATCGCAATGACCGACGCCATTGACGCCGCCACACCGTCGACATAAACGGTAATGGACGCACCATGTGTTTTCAGCGCATTAAAAATGGCGATGCCTTCAAAGACATCGCCACCCGGTGAATTAATATGGAGATTAATGTGGGTGATATCGCCCAGTGCATTCAGATCACTGATAAACTGCTTCGCTGTAACACCCCAGAAACCAATCTCGTCATAAATATAAATATCCGCGTCACTCTGGTGACCAGCCTGCATCCTGAACCAGGAATTATTCTTCGGACTGGTCGTCGGTGTGCTGCGGCTCCTGTCGTTTCGTTGCGGCACTGCTGCCTCCTTTATCACTGGCCGGATCGGTATCAAATACCAGATCCAGCTTGCGGTTTTCATCAATTTCGGCCTTGCGCCGACGTTTGACATCATCCGGATTACGACCACCAGCACGTACCCAGTCTGATTCTGTCGCCGCTCCACCACGAATCTGGATTTTCCAGGCCTCAGCCTCCTTAACAGGGTCAATCCACGGCATCACTGGTCCGGAATACACCGCGGTATACAGTGAAGAACGGTCAAGATCGCGGGGTAGCCTGATAACACCGGATGCCACAGCCTGTTTCAGCCAGGCACGATACATCGGGCGGGTGACGGCACCAATAAACCAGTCCTGCAGGATCAGGTAGCCATCAGTAGACTCAACCAGTTCCTGACGCTGGGCGCTGTAAGTGCCGTTATAGTTGCGTGCCGTACTGGAAAAACTCAGACGACTGCCCGCCGCCACGGCACGCAACTGACCATTACGAAAAGTTTCAAGGTTAGGATTGGGACGATCCGACTTCACCATTCCGATTTCTTCGCCGGGTTTCAGATCGTCGTAAATAATGCCTGGCTGAATGGTAAGCTCGCGTTCATTCTCCTTGCTGCCATTACCATCCGGTTCATAGCTCTGCCCGTCGCCTTTCCGGATGTACATCCCCAGAGCAGCGGCGATCCTTGCTGCAGTCAGCTCAGAATCTTCATACTCTTTCAGGGCACTGAGGCGGATCAGCACACCGGACAACAAAGACGTCCCGCGCATCTGGTGCAGACGGCGAACAAATTTAAGATGCAGCATTCGCTCTGCATCCACTTCTTTGGTTTCCATCTGCCGCCCGGATACGGGACGGCTTTTATACACCAGATATTTTTCGGGACGCCCCCAGTCATCAACAAACACGCCCTGATTCAGCCTGTTGCTCTCATCACTGGTCATGGGAATAAAGTCCGGCTCGAGCGCCTCCAGCCAGAAATGAACACCGGCAGAAGGCGTCAGGCTGTTTATGCGCCCGGAAACCATCTGGGCAAACACCTCACCATCGCGCAGCCAGGTACGCAGCATCAGACGTTCCAGCATCGGACGGGTAAACTGCCCGGTGACCTCCGGACTGACAGACCATTCACTCCATCGGGTACGTATCTCCGCTGCCAGATCACGGGCAATGGCCCCATTGCGTAATACCGGATGTGGCTCGACAATAATCCCGTTTTTCCCCACCACCCGTTCTTCCAGCTTGTCAAATACACCAATGACCAGATCGTGGTTGTTATCAAGGTAACGGGCCTGCTCACGTAACGACACGGCCCCGTACTGGCTTAACTGGTCGGCAGTTCGGTTCTCCCGTCGGGCTTTGTGTGTCCGCGTCGTTTTTACGGCCTCATAAGCCTGGATCACCGCACGGGAACGCAGCCTTGCCGCTTTCCATCCTGGTGAAAAAACGCCAATCACATCATCAAGAATTGCCATCAGAACCTCGCCAGCCGGTACCCGGGATGCCCACGTCGTCGTGTAATCAGAGCCGCAAGGCGGCGCTCCCACTCCTGCCGCCCCTGCCGGATCTCAGATAAGTTTTCCATGGTCATCTGCTGACCATTAAAAGTGACGGATTTTCCGTCCAGCACCGCCATTTCAGCTTCCGTATAACGCTGAATCATGGCTTCAATATCATTCTGATTCATAACCATCCTCCGGAAGTCAGCCAGGGGTTAACATCGTCAGTTACTGTTTTCTTCCGTTTTTGTTTTTTAACAGGCGTGGATACCGGTTCCGGTGTGGGTGACGGTTCGGTACTGTCCGGGACACACTCCAGCCAGGTTTCCCGGCTCGCCCACTCCGGTGCATCCGGCCAGCGGATCTTTTCGTATCCATGCAGAATGACCAGAGCCTCGGCATACACCATCAGGTCAAAAGCTTCGTTGGCACCGCGACCCGGCTTACTCCATTTCCCGTCACTGCTCCGCTCTTCATACGTCAGTTCGTCGTAAAACCAGCTCCCCAGCCAGTCAGGGAAATGCACATAGCCGGGACCTGGCGAGTCACGCCATAACGCGTTATTCACCCGGTCTTTCAGGGCATCCGTCTGAAGAAGCCAGAGCGGCACATCACCTGCGGCCTGCGCCCGTCGGCCCGTTCGTCCGGTGTTATCAGGGAATGTACGGGTGATCAGTTTTGCGCGCCGGATGCTGTCGCCCTTAAACAGGTAAATACGTTTACCAAGGCCATCACGACGGCAACGACGCCAGAATTTATAGGCATTATCAGTGACCCCGTCTTCACCGCCGGAGTCCACCGCCATTGCCATCAGTCGCATTTGTTGAGAAGGGTCGGAGGCCAGCGGCCAGCTTTTATGAAAAACATCCGTCAGCAGGACATCCCAGTCTTCCGGATAGCTGGCTGGATCAATTCGCTGGCTCTCCCCGTCGCTGTCACCGCGCAATGACTGCGTGATGTTGTAACGATCAATAATCCAGCGTTCGCCACGGCTGCCATAGCCCGTTACCTGAACCACAAAACGGCGATGACGTCCCGCCTGCACATCCACTGTCGCCACAAGGAAATTAACGCCATCCGGCACACTGCGGGAAGGAACTGGCTCTGCCCGCTGCTCAAGCAATTCACTTTTTCGTTGCTCCATGCTGGCACGAGGAAGATAAGGCAATCCCCAGTCGGTGTTGATAACCGCCCTGAGTGTTTCTTCGCTTCCTGTCGCTTCATACTCCTGTTCTGCAGTCAGTAATTTGTAAACCAGTTGCGCCCAGGTCTGATACGCAGCAGCTGGCCCTTCCATCCAGAAACTGGCGATACGGGAGCGGCGCGGTTCACCGGAAACGTTGCCGTTACGATCAATGACCTGACCTTCACGCAACCAGACTCCTGCACTATTGAGCTCACGCTTTTTCTCCGCAGTGATAATGCCGCTGCAGTGCGGGCAAAGTAGATACGCCGCCTCACTGGCTTTAAAGGGATCCGGTTCATTACGGTAGCCGGTCATGGCATCCATAGCTGGCTGAAAATATTCACCGCAGTGCGGACATGGCCAGTACCAGCGGCGGCGGTCACCACGATTGTAAAGGGAAAGAATACCAGTCGTCGGTGGCGCTTCATGAGGCGACTTACGTCGCCATTTGCTGTCGCAGATGTCACGTCCCGGCGAGCTCTCCACCAGAGTCATCCCGGCGGACATAAATGTGGTGGTACGTTTTGAGGCCAGGGAGAAACCATCACCCTCGCTGTCGATATTCTCCGGAAAACGGTCGTAATCGGTTAAGGCGACAAACCGGTAATCCGACGACGACATAATGTTGACCGAGGGCCAACCAATTTTAAGGAACGAGCCATCCCTGAACGTCTTATCATGGACATTATTGTCGTTACGACGTGGACTCATTCTTTTCTTTACCGCCGCACTGCTTCTGAACGTTCTGTCGAGGCGCTTTTTAGAATGCTCGCGGGCCTTATCTTCGGTCATCTGCACAACGAGCATGTCCGAAGGATCGCAAACGATGGTATAGACAATCCATCCATCGATCAGACCAATGGTCTTCCCTGTTCGCGCAGGACCAACAAAAATCACCGCATCGTATTCACGCGATGCCAGGCAGTTCATGGGCTCAATGATGTAGGGTGTCAGTTCAGGATCCCATGGCACCGAGTTACCAGCCCCCTTGGGAACACGCATGAATTTTTTAACAGCCTCCGAAATCGGCATGCGACGTGGTGGGGAAAATCCTGCCGATATGTCCCTTCCCAAATTTCGGGCTGATGAAAAACCCATTATTCCTCCTAGAGACTCTCTCCTTCCTCATCAAGAATTATTTCAGCAGCACAAGCCTCGTAGGATTTTTCCTGAAGAGTGTATCGCAGGTCATCAATGGCCTGCTGTACAACGCCGACGGCCTGAGGAGTCAGGGCGCAATCGCGTTCAAGAACATCCGGAATTGTCTCCAGAACCTGGACGACAGCCTTTCTCATGGACGAATAGACGATGACTACTTCATCAACGGGGATGAGTTTTCGCTGCTCCTTTTCCAGCTTGATCCTTTCATTTTCAGACTGGTACCAGTCCTTTCTCTCTTTCGGCTCCATACGGGATGGATCATGAACAGAGTCTGCTGCCTCATGCTTCACACTAAACAGGGCAGGCCCGACATGCTGCAGGGCGTAAACGGGGTTCCCCCTGACAGTCGCAGCCACAGGAGTGTTGGCCGCGAGGAGCCGTTTTTTTACTGTGTCCCGGTGAAGCCCAAAGGCCTCGGCGATTTTAAAAACACTCCAGTAATAAGCATCACCGATCCCGCTCACATTTGACATAAGCAACTCCATCTGGCAGGTGAAAATCAGGTTTATTTATATATTTCAATTAATTGCAAACTGGTCTAATGACAGGGAGAAAAAAATATTGTACAGGTGAAAAGAGAAATAACTTTTAATTATCAATAAATTACCAAACATGCTGCCGCCGCCATGGAAATGCAAAAACTAGCCTTTTTCCGCGACGCTCCCGCCCCGTGGCAGGCCCCCCCACCGGGAGGACCCGTCAGCCTGACAGCTCTGACGAATGTCTGATACAACGCCTTGCATGAATGGCATCGGGATAATCCAGAAAGGCATAGCATCGTGCCCACAAGAATCTGTGTAAGTGTCCTGTTTCTTCCACCCCCGCACAGGACTGGCGAGCATGAGGGACAAACCCGCGAACCATAAACGCGGTAAAAACCCGGTGTGCATCGTTTTTGATTATTCCCGCACACTCGCGCAGAAGGAGTTCCCCGTCGGGCTACGGTCTCTGTTAATACGGGAATACGGCGACGATACAGCGCATGATGTGTCAGGCTTGAATACCTTTATCCGTTAAAAGGGATATCAGTTAAGCTATCCCGTGTAGGGTATAAGCCATTATCAAAGCCACTCTGTAGGGAGT
This sequence comes from Escherichia sp. SCLE84, assembly GCF_012584495.1. Classification (NCBI taxonomy): domain Bacteria; kingdom Pseudomonadati; phylum Pseudomonadota; class Gammaproteobacteria; order Enterobacterales; family Enterobacteriaceae; genus Escherichia; species Escherichia sp. SCLE84. The sequence goes on from NZ_CP051430.1 coordinate 2,855,220, forward strand.
GGCTTTTGTAATGGCAATAAAAAGCCCCGCGAATGCGAGGCTAAATCCTGGTATTTGTAATGACTGGCTCTTATCTCAACGCAGCCCCTTACCGCGCGCAAGATGCTCAATATCAAGCATCAGCAATGAGATGTTTAATCTGGATTCACTCCAGAAGTGATCACCATCCTGTCTACAGAGCCAGATGTGAAGGATGATGAGTAAAATTATCGCTATCATCGAAGGCATTGCGTCCTGATGTATTCCTGAAGCGTTCTCAGTGCTGTTTGGTCGCGGATAATTCCGTCCCGGATACCGAGAACGTTTCGTCCAGCAACTGGAGAGAGTTCGACGGTGGCATCATTGCCCATGCCGGAGGCGCTGGAGGTTTCGGCTGAGGATGGCACAGGGCATTTTCCTTTGACGAACACCCGACCACCATTATCAAGCTTGCGCCGAAGAGCATCATTTTCAGCTTTCGCATCAGCTAACTCCTTCGTGTATTTAGCATCGAGTGCATCAGCAGAACGCTGGCGCTGCTGCATGTCAGTAATGGTGGCGGTCGCCTGCTTCAGCTCACTGACTTTTTTATCTCGCTGTTCTTTGTAGGCGATGGCGTTATCACGGTAATGATTGACCGCCCACGACAGGCAGACGATGATGCAGATAACCAGAGCGGAGATAATCGCGGTTACTCTGCTCATTGTTGCCCCCACAAACAGACTTCACGCTCAATCTCACGACGAGTCATCAGGCCTTTCCATTGCTTACCGCCAGCGTATATCCAGCGACGTAGCTGGTCACATGCGCCTTTGATATCGCCCTGGTTTATTTTGCGAAGAAGCGTCGATGTTCTGAAATTGCCAGCACCCACGTTGTAGACGAACGAGTACAGAGCGCCGCGCGTTGTTTCCGGTATATCGACTTTGATGTACGGGTTAATTTGTCTGGCAACCGTGGCAAGGTCTTTATTCAGGAGGGCTTTGCATTCTGCTTCGGTATACGTTTTACCGAGCATGATGTCTTTTCCGGTGTGTCCGTGACATACAGTCCATACGCCAACGATATCTTTGTATGGTATGTAGCTGACACCTTCCAGGCCATCGTCACCACTTGGGCCAGTGATTAACACTGATGCTATAGCAATTGCTCCGCCACCAATAGCAGCAGCAACTGCTTTTCGTAATGATGGAGGCATTATTCACCTCTCGCAGCCTTGCGCTTATCTTCTTTAATCTTGAAATAAAGGTTTGTCAGGTACGTCAGCAGGCCAAATACCAGACTACCCAGCACACCTATTGCCGCCCACTGTGAGGGCGTGACTTTATCGAGCAACTGTAAAAACCAGTACCCGGCACTACCTGCTGAGGTGCCATAGGCGACACCCGTTGTTAACTTATCCATGGATTTCATAACCCCACCTCGCAGATGCGGGTGCTGTGTAATGGAAATAAAAAGGCCACCTGACGTGGCCACCAGATTATTTCCCCACCAGCTCGTTTATCTCTTTCACTGTCTGGTTAAACCGCTCTGACTCAAGCTCAACACCTAAGGCCCGACGCCCCAGCGCCATTGCTGCTTTTATTGTGGAACCGGATCCCATAAAAAAATCAGCAACCAGATCACCTGGTCGACTACTGGCATTGATTATTTGCCTGAGCATATCCGCCGGTTTCTCACACGGATGTTTCCCCGGGTAGAACTGAACGGGTTTATGCATCCAGACATCGGTATAAGGCACGGAGACTGATACGGAGAAATAGCGCCGGAGAGATTTAAACTCATCCAGCAATTCAGAATATTTGCGATTCAGTGAATCATAAGATGCCACCAGCTGGTGGTGTGGTTGTTCCAGTTGTTGTTCCTGAAACTTCTCTGCCGCTATACGGGAAAACAGTGCCTGTAACTTCCGATAGTCAGCCTCATTCGGCAACTGCCACTGACTGGCACCAAACCAGTGGGAAACCATATTTTTCTTACCTGTGGCTTCGGCAATTTGTTTTGCCGTTATACCCAGTTCGGCACGAGCATCCCTGAAATACGATATCAGCGGTGCCATTATGTGCTGTTTGAGTTCCCTTTCTTTTGCTGCATAGCCGTCACTTTTGCCGCGATATGGCCCCTGGTAATGTTCAGCAAACAGAACGCGCTCTGTGGCAGGAAAATATGCGCGCAAACTTTCTTTATTACACCCATTCCAACGTCCGGACGGCTTCGCCCAGATGATATGGTTAAGCACGTTGAAACGTTCACGCATCATGATCTCAATATCAGATGCCAGGCGATGCCCACAGAACAGGTAAAGGCTTCCGGCAGGTTTTAACACCCGCCAGAACTGGGCCAGACAGTGGTCCAGCCACTTAAGGTAATCTTCGTCCCCTTTCCACTGATTGTCCCAGCCGTTGGGTTTCACCTTGAAGTACGGCGGATCGGTAACAATCAGGTCAATGGAATCATCAGGCAGGGACTGAATAAAATGCAGGCAATCAGCGTTGATTAAATCAGCACTGTTTATTTTTACAGTATTTTTCATGGATCAGTAAGCGTAACTCTGGTAGGCTCACTCTGCTTTTGCGCTAAAGCAGTGGGCCGAGGTTCGCTTGTGACCAGTAAGCATGAGCGAATGGCTGGCAGGTGCTACCAACACCCACCAGCCGCCCATTTTCACAGCAGGAAACCGCCATTACTGGCAGCGTCTGAATTTATTCCCGTACCCGCCGTTATCCTTCGCCAGACCCGCCAGAACTAACTGAGTCAGTATTAACTGGCACCGGGCTTCGCTTACTCCGGTAGTTCTCGTCATCATGCGTGGCGTTACCCACTTGTCAGCAGGTAAGAAATGAAGGACTGCGGCGGCGGTTTCTGTCATATCTTGCTGTTTTAGCATGTCTTTTTCCCTTCTGGTTAACATGACATACCAATAACTCTTGTCTAAAAAGCCAGCAAGATAAAAAGTCAGTATTCACGACCACCAGCGTGTTTACTGTACTGCACCAAGTTTACAGGTACAAAAAACCCGCTCAGTGGCGGGTTTAAGTTGTGTGGCGAAGTAACCACTCTTAACACACTAATAGCATTTTTGTTATAACACAAGTAGCTCATTCAGTATTTTTAGAATCTTGACTTTCTTAAGCACGGCGAACTCTGAATACCAAACATAAAATCAATTATCTTCCAGGCCGGATGCTATCAACGAAAGCCTCTCAAAAAACGCTGTAGCAGCCTTGTCCAAAGTTGAATAAGTACTGTATTCTCCGTGTTCGGGACCAACCACTACCCATGGTCGTCTTTTTGGGATTCGGGACTTCTCAGAAATCACTGTTCCAGATATACCAATATCAATTGTTACACCTGTTATTATTTTCTCTTCATCTCTTTCCCTGAACTCAATTGCCATAAATGCCGTTTTTTTTCGTTTCCCGTTTTTAAAAAAATCAAATAAAGCAAAGCGATGCTCATTAAAATCAACACCCCATCGTCCTTCAGGATAAAGGGCATGAAAGTTGTCATTTACGCTCTGCATCGTCTCATAAGCTTTAACTTCTAAATCTCCATAGTGCATAGATACCGCGCAGGAGTCACTGGGTAACTGTATTTTCCCAAGATTGAAAACCTTTACTGCTCCAGAACTATGGCATCTTGCCCGCAATTTATCCCCATTTATACTAATCGGAGAAATATTCCTTAATGTTCCGGGCTGGCTCCCTCCTAAGTAAACGACTGTTAAAGATTGCTTATTTTCAATTGCATCAACTAATACATGCTCTACATTTTTATCCATAATAACCTCCCGATGAACAGGTATCATCAGGAGGTTATAATAAAATATGATTATTTACTTTGATTGAATTTATTACTATATGTAACAATCAATTTCTAAAGATACCCCCAACATTGCCAGACAACCGTCAATAAACCCTTCAGCTTTCTGCAGTCTGATAACAACCTGATTAAGTGATATCCCCAGTTTTACCCCCAACGCCCGTAATGTAACCCCATACACATAATACATTTCCAGTAATTCGTATTGATACGGTTCCTTTTTCTTAAGAACTGTCATCGCAGAGCTAATGATCAGGCCATCGTCATCGCTACATTGCGGGCGGGATTTTACTTTCGAAGGAATTAATCCCTTAAAACCTGCAGCAACAGATGACCATTCCACATCCTCGTGATTATTTGCCACCCATGCCCCCCAACGTTCAAGAACCATTTGAATATCACGCATCAACTTTCTCCACAAAATCAGGCCAGCACGCCTATTGCCAGCGCACGATCGATAAAACGAAATATCAGCTCCAGCTGGGAGCCATACTTCTCTTCAAATGCCACGGTATCCGCATGCAGCTCGTCGTGATGCTTTCTGCACAAAGGCAACACAAAGAGGTCATGCGCTTTTGTAGCCATTCCACCCTGACCGTGACCTATCAGGTGGTGGGGATCATCAGCAGGCTTTCCACAACATGCGCACGGCTGCGTCTTAACCCAGCGCGTGTACTTTTCATTAACCCAGCGGCGACGTTTTGGGCGTAACATAAAAGACTCCGGCGACTCCGGATCCACTTTCAGCGCCAGCACCTTTTTTGCCTTATCCTGGATGATGCTGGTGGCAGGAACCGAAGGCACAAGGTCACTTTCCCGGGTGACAGACGGCACAACAGGCTTTGGTAATCTCAGTGCCTTACGGGCTGCACTTTCCGGTAAGACATCCGCCAGGTCATTACGAATCAGCCACCAGCACAGTTCCGGCATTGTCACAACGTGACTATCATCAAAACCGAGATCCCGACGCACAACAGACAACACCCAGCGGGCACAGTTATCCGTTGCCATTGATTCCAGCCGTTCCGTGAACTGATCGCGCAGCTGGTTATCGCAGTGCCAGCACAGACGGATTGCGCCCGGCGCGTGTCGCATTGTGGTCATGTTCTCGCTGTGCCAGTCGGAATGAGGCCACTGGCAGCCTTTTTCACGAAGTAACCAGCTTTCAAGACATTCCACGCCACCAGCACGACGGATCACTGCCTCATTGCGGAACACGGCCCGAACGGCAGGATCATCCGCCAGCGGTTGTGATGCCGCCGGAACGGCACCACTGGCGAAAGATGAATAACGTTCCGGCTCAGGCTCCAGCAGGACACGCCCCTGCATAAACAGGGGCATCAGCTCTGAACCTGGCCTGAACAATACGATCCCCATACGCGGGGCAATTTCAGGGGTCAGTAGTGCTCTCACGGTCACCTCAATGAACGGTATCGAGCAGCTTTAACAGCTCAGGGAATCGGGATTCGAAGAAATGCGGCTGCGTCTCGCGCGGATTTGCGGGACTGGTGATGTTCTTGCCGAACATGCAACCTTTCGCTGTCAGCGACCAGAATTTTTTGATGTTGTTAATCGCGGTACGGCTGTATCGTTCGCGCTGCTCGACGATCCCCAGTTTCACCATCTGGTGATATGCCTGATTAGCCGTCAGGCGTATACCATACTGTTTCAGCAGTGCACTCAGTGACAGTGTCGGGCGACTTGAGCCATCGTGTGCATCAGCAGGAGCATCAATGGCATAGCGCGGTGCCAGATTCGGTAAGCCAACAGCCTCCTGGAGTTTCTGACAGGCACCAAGCACTGAAGAGTTAGACAGGTTTAACTCCCGGCGCATAAAGTCCAGCAGGATCACGCCAGCCTGCATCTTGTCAGCAGCCTGTCCGGATAATTTTTCCGGTGCGCTGGTTACCATGTCGAAAGTACGGATCACCTTCAGATGGAATGACGGGCTGATCCACATTGCATAGGCATACACCAGTTCCTTGCAGACATACGTTCCCCGTTCATTTCCCCCATGAATCACACTCACCGGGTCAACACCCAAATTCTGGGTGTTGGTCAATTCATGAACAAGCTCAACAGTTTGTTGGCTGGAAAGAAACTTTCCTGGCTCCTTGGTTCTGGCATTTGCACCATATGCTACTGCTGCGCGATGCAGATCGTTCAGGCTGTAACGCCCATAAGCATCACGACGAACTTCAATACCATCAATGACCATCAGATTATTCATACTTCGTTTCTCCTCTTAATCAGGCGGCTGCACCCGCCGGTTTCTCATACTTACTGATAGTGATCTCGACCTTCCCTTTCGGGATAACCGGTCCCCACTCCACCAGCATTCTTTTCACCTGTCTGTCGTCTTCCCACACACCCGCGTGGGTCAGGGCGTCAAACAGAGCCTTGTTATAGTTGTCCAGATCGCGGATCCGGTTATCCGGAGGAAACAACACGATCTCCACTGAAGCAGGTGCCGACGTTGGTTTCGGCAGACAACGTAACTGCTCAACTATTGCTGCGCACGCCGCGCTCTGAAATTTTCGCCCCGCCTCGCTTATCAGGCTCTTACCAGCAAATGCCCCTTTGTTGGGGTGTCGCCAGTACGTGTTCACACTGGGCGGGAAAGGAAGGATCAACTTCATACTTTCAGGCCCCTCTCATGTAACCAGTGGGCTGCACGCAACCTAGCGTTCTCCTCACCGGCAAGCAGTGCGCGGATGATACCGACCGCTTCGCTGTCGTCGTCCTTCACTGCGGTATGAAGCGTGATCCCCCGGGCCACGCCACGCTTTATCGTGATGACGCCTTTTTTCTCCAGTGCGCGAAGATGCTCCACCGCTGCATTCACTGAACGGTATCCCAGCATGGTTGCCACCTCCTGATTGGTTGGCGGAAAGCCACGCTCTTGCTGGTAAGAAATCAGCATATCCAGCACCTGCTGCTGGCATTGAGTTAACGTCGTCATGCCGCCATCTCCCTGACAAGTTTTTCTGCCTGCTGGCGAACCTGCGCCAAAAACGCCTCACCACATGCCTCAAGTTCATCGCGCCCGATGTAGCTGATTGCTGGTCCCTTCCAGGTCTTGTCGAAAACAGCAATAGCACCAGCGAAGAAAGCGCCTGTCGGCACCTGCTTCTCATCCTTCGGGATAAACCAGGCAGGCAGTTCAAAACCAATACGCCCGCGAATAAAAGCAATATGGTCTGCATCTTCCGGCCACCACACTTCGCTGGTGGCAGCTTTGATCAGGAAAACATAGCGCCCGCCTTTATCACGCATAGCACTGGCATGTTTCATGATGTAACGCATGCCGGTGATGTATTGCCCCTCATGCTGACTGGCGCGGCTGTACGGGGGATTACCAAAGGCAGCACCTTTAAGCTCCGCAAGACGTTCTGACCAGTCATGCGCCAGCGCGTTGTCTTCCGCAGTGTAATAAGCGGCACATTTGGCGTTATCACCATCAGTAAACAGATCCAGAACAAACGGGCCAAACAGGGTGTTAATTCCCCAGAAAATGTTGTCCGGCGTGCGCCACTGATCGCCCACTTCCTTCAGTTCATGGGCTGGTTTGTTCCGCAGCTCCACCAGCGCCTGGCAATATTTATTACTCATTAAGCCCCCACGTAATTCCCTGACAGATACCACTCTTCACCCGATGCAGCGCGCTTGCTGCTTTTCCGTAAGCACCGCTCACGATGCGCCAGAAAATTGTTTCGTTCTGGCTGGGAGTGGCTTTCACGGAATGCCTCCATCCACACCGTTGCAGCTCGACGGTATAAGCCCCTGGACTCCAGTTCTTCCGCCTGGCGAGTCAGGCACAAAATCACCTGCGGGTCGTTAGTGCCAACATAGAAATTGCGCACAGGTCTGGTTTCACGAACTGGTTGTGGTTCCGGCTCCTGTGCTCTCTCAGTCAGGCGCGGGAAATGTCTGCGTGTATCTCCTTCACAACGGTGAGCCACACGCCCACCCTGACGTAACTTGCTTGCTGACTGCAGAACGCGCTGCCGTGAGTAACCTGCAAAAGCATCCGCAATGTCTCCGGAAGTACACCCCGGATGGGCTTCAATGAATTTCTGAACTTCATTCAAAAGACTCATGATCACCCCCTGAATCCTGCCGGGATCTGGCTGTAGTCCACATTGTCGTAACTGGCTTTGAAGTACGGGTCTTCGCGTTTTTCTGTGTGCGTGCTGACGGACGGCGATAAGCGCAGGGAAAGCTCATCCCATTTTTCCCGCAACTTCGACGGGCTGAGCACGTTACGGCACCAGAACGGATCGCGGCTGACGCGGCTGTACATCTCGCAGATTTGTTTGTGAGTACGACCATCCTGCACACACATCAGGCGAATTTCATTTGCCCAGGCTGTCCAGTTCGGTTCTTTGGGACGAACCACCTCGCCGTCACATTCGGCGGCCTGCTCGTACAGGGCGATGATTTTTTTCCAGAGCCACTGTGCGCAGGTCAAATCATCCTGCGTTCCCCACTGGCGCTTTTTAGGGCTGAATACAACCGCATCAGGATGGCGAGTTAAAAAATCCTGTTCATCCGTCTGCGTGTCCGGTTGCGAAGCGTCCGGACGAGAAGGTTTTTTATCTGACGGATCATGTTTTGATTTTACTGACGGATCCCCGCCAGATTCTGACGGGTGAAAACCCGCTTTTTTGCCAGATTTCGACGCATCAAATTTTGACGGGTCAGATTTTGATGCGTCAGATTTTGACGGGTCAGAATCTGACAGTTGAGAAAATGCCGCTGCCTGAAGCTTCGCAACGTTAAGCTGATAAACATTCGACGCATTGCGGTTACCCTGGCGACGCGCCTTACGCGTTAACCAGCCTTCTGCTTCCAGCCGTGCGATAGCCGTTCTGACGGTACTCATCCCCGCGCCAATCTGGCGGGCAATGGTTTCAATTGATGGCCAGCACACACCTTCGTCATTACTGAAATCAGCCAGGCGGGCCATAATTGCCACGCTGGATAACTTCATGCCTGACGCAGCGCAACCATCCCATACATAGCCGGTTAATTTAGTGCTCATGACCGACCTCTATTTCCCTGAATTTACGACGAAACTGTTCGAGCGGGCTGAAGCACTCATGCTCATAGCCTTCGCGGAGGTAGATAACCCGTTGTGTTTCCGGTTCCCAACGAATGACTCTGACGGGCACTCCGTAGTGATCTTTGAACCAGCGGTTAACTTGTTGCAAAGGACTGTCTCCTTCTGCCGGTTGAAATCACCCACAGCCCACTCTGCAAATCTGTGGGTTACAATTTCCCTGTCACCTGGTACATTCACTGCATAGCAATACTCCACCTTCGCTTTTCCACCCGGTACAGGAAGCGCAATCAGTTGCGAGCGACGGTAGTGTGTTGTTAAACTGTTCATGCGTTAGTTTCTCCACAACCAGAAGCAATCGACGCCACGACGCCCGGAGCTGCACACTCGCGGGCGTTACTCTTTTCCGGCGCACAAAAAACACGAAATAACAGTGTTAAATGCTCCTGCCACTTCGCCATTACTTGGTAGCTGTTCTCTTCGATTTGCTCACGCTCAGCCTGGTCAATAACTCCATCAGCAGTTGCCTTGCGTAAGTACTGGGAATGCTTGCCAATCCATTCTATTGACTCCATCAGCCGCTGATTAATGTCACCATTGTCAATGTCATCAATGACCACCAGCGGCACAAACACCCCATTACTACGACGGGCTATTGCATCTGTTACATGCCTGGTACCACTGGCATCCTGTAAAACCATGGCCCACTCAAGTGGAAAAATTTGATCCCCACCGCTACGCAGTCTGTTATGCAATTGATCTTTTGCTGGGGTGATATCATCAGATTTATACAAACCAAGAATTTCTGCTGCTTCCTCATAGCCATGAGGTAAATCAGCAATCGTTCTTCGTATTGCTGCCACCAGCCATGCTGGTTGTTTATCAACTTTCCATTCAGGTTCTTTACCCACGGTTAATTCCTCATTTCTGTGGTGTTTTTATGCCGCAGCACTGTTAGTCTTTTGATATAAAGACACGTCAACTTTCAGTTTCCCGTTAGTAATTTTTTCTAACTGGTACGCTCGGCCTTCAGGAATAATCTCAGGCCACTCTGAAACAGACGGATGCTTAATACCTAGGGCTTCGGCGGTTTTACAAACTCCGCCGAAATAATTAATCACGTCGGATTTCCGCATTTCTGTCTCCCGTTAAATTACGTTAAGCAGAAATGTAGGATATCAAACATGCCAATGTCAAGAATCCTACATGGGCATGTGGTAGGATTGCCTACATGATGAACATGAGTGATCGTATTCGCCAAAGGCGAAAAGAACTGAACCTGACACAACAAGCACTGGCTGATTTGACTGGTGTGAACCGTGTCACGGTTACTGGATGGGAAAAGGACGACTACCAACCAAATGGAGCCAACCTTCAAGCCCTAGCCAACGCACTTAAATGCGATCCTCTGTGGCTTGTTAGCGGAAAAGGCTCGCCTGAACCAAAGATAAATCTAAAACCTGAAATATTCGCAGTTAAAAAAGTCCCCCTCATCTCGTGGGTTCAGGCGGGTTCATGGACAATGACGGAGCCTGGTGTCAGGAAAGAAGATGCTGAAGAGTGGGTTTATACTACCGCCCTTGTATCAGAAATGGCATTTGCACTACGGGTCCGTAGTGATTCAATGACCAATCCCCTCGGCTCACCATCGATACCAGAAGGTTCTATCGTTATCGTAGAGCCAGATATTATTGATACAGAGTGTATTAACGGAAAAATCGTTGTTGCCCATATCAATGGTGGGCAAGAAGCGACACTCAAAAAATTTGTTGAGGACTGGCCGAACAGGTATCTCGTCCCACTAAATCCTAACTATAAAACTATTGAATGCGGTGAAAACTGCAGAATAGTTGGTCTTGTCAAACAAGTAATAATGGATTTTTGACACATCTTCCTCACTATCGCAAAACCGGGGTATCCCCGGTTTTTTTATGAGCCTATCTTTTTATGTAGGATAACCAACATAAACTCTTGACACTTACATGTTGGATATCCTACATTTGTTTTTAGAGTTGTGGTGAATGCGCAGGCTGATGCGCGAAAGACATTGCAGCTATTGCGGAAAAGAGCTGTTCGGCGGGGCAATTAAACGCCCGTGAGAGTCTGAAATAACCGCAAACCGGAGATCAGCACCGGTCACCACAACAGCCACTGCTTTGGCGGTACCAGTTTGTACACTTGCTTCCGGCTGGTACCGCTCTTTTTACAAAACAGAGAAGAGCATCACCGGACGACGGGCCCATAACCCAATCCATCCGGGCGGCTGCCACCGCAGGTGTTCTTCTCTGTTTTGTGGAGAAACCAACCGACCTTGCAGGGTCGATATGATGAGGAGCAGCAAAATGGCTAGCGAACGCAGTACTGATGTACAGGCATTTATCGGGGAGCTGGACGGCGGCGTATTTGAACCAAAATCGGCGCAGTTCTCAGTGAAGTCGCTTCCGGTGTGATGAACACGAAAACCAAAGGTAAGGTCTCACTCAACCTGGAAATCGAACCATTTGATGAGAACCGTGTGAAAATCAAACACAAACTCTTATATGTTCGCCCGACTAACCGCGGGAAAATTTCCGAAGAAGACACCACCGAAACGCCGATGTATGTCAATCGCGGTGGTCGCCTGACTATTCTGCAGGAAGACCAGGGACAATTACTGACTCTTGCCGGTGAACCTGACGGAAAACTCCGCGCAGCAGGTCATTAATATCGTTCTTAATTAACTGATTATTTATCTCATCACTGAATATCTTTATATAGTGAGGACTTATTATGTCTCAGAACTTAGACGCAACCGCAATTAATCAAATCCATGCCCTTATTTCCGCTCAGGGTGTTAATGAAATTATCAGTAAGATTGGTGCCGACGCAGTGGCATTACCTGAAAATTTCCGCATTCATGATCTGGAAAAATTTAATTTAAATCGCTTCCGTTTCCGTGGTGCGCTTTCCACTGCCAGCATCGATGACTTTACCCGTTATTCTAAAGATCTTGCAGATGAAGGCACCCGCTGCTTTATCGATGCTGATAATATGCGTGCCGTCAGTGTGCTTAACCTGGGTACTATTGATGAACCAGGTCACGCAGATAACACCGCCACACTCAAACTGAAAAAGACAGCACCGTTCTCTGCTCTGTTGTCTGTTAACGGCGAGCGTAACTCCCAGAAGTCACTGGCAGAATGGATTGAAGACTGGGCCGACTACCTTGTGGGCTTTGATGCTAATGGTGACACCATTCAGGCAACAAAAGCGGCTGCGGCGGTCCGTAAAATCACGATTGAAGCAAACCAGACCGCTGATTTTGAAGATAATGACTTCAGCGGCAAACGCTCCCTGATGGAGTCTGTCGAAGCGAAGACCAAAGACATTATGCCAGTGGCATTTGAATTTAAATGCGTTCCGTTTGAAGGCCTGAAAGAACGTCCATTTAAATTACGCCTCAGCATTATCACTGGCGATCGTCCTGTACTGGTTCTGCGCATTATTCAGCTGGAAGCGGTGCAGGAAGAAATGGCTAACGAATTTCGTGATCTGCTTGTTGAGAAATTCAAAGACAGCAAAGTAGAAACCTTTATTGGTACTTTCACCGCCTGATTTCATTACTGCAAATGCCCCTGCGGGGGCATTTATGGAAACGTAATTAACTCAATAATCACCGAATGGTGAGGGCTTCCTTTTACCAGAATTCAGCGCGGTGCAGTGCATATACGTGGAGAACAAAATGTCATTTATTAAAACTTTTTCCGGGAAGCATTTTTATTATGACAAGATAAATAAAGACGACATCGTTATTAACGATATCGCGGTTTCCCTTTCAAATATCTGTCGCTTTGCAGGACATCTTTCACACTTCTACAGCGTCGCCCAACATGCGGTGCTTTGCAGCCAGCTGGTACCGCAGGAATTTGCTTTTGAAGCGTTAATGCATGATGCAACAGAAGCATATTGTCAGGACATCCCCGCACCACTGAAACGCCTTCTTCCTGACTATAAACGGATGGAAGAAAAAATAGACGCCGTAATCCGTGAGAAATACGGGTTACCTCCTGTTATGAGCACGCCAGTGAAATATGCCGATCTCATTATGCTGGCAACCGAACGCCGCGATCTCGGGCTTGATGATGGTTCTTTCTGGCCTGTACTGGAAGGTATCCCGGCGACAGAGATGTTCAAAGTTATTCCACTGTCACCAGGCCATGCCTACGGGATGTTTATGGAACGTTTTAACGAGTTATCGGGGTTACGCAAATGCGCATGAATGTTTTCGAAATGGAAGGGTTTCTTCGCGGGAAATGTGTACCGCGAGATCTGAAAGTGAACGAAACAAACGCTGAGTACCTGGTGCGTAAATTTGCTGAAGCTGAGGCCAAGTGCGCGGCGCTGGCTGAACGTATCGAAGAGTTACAGACAAAACCTACGCCAGATTCGTTTGGCATCATCGGTGAAAACATTCGAACACAGGATAATCGAATAACGTCAGACCCTATGTTTTGTGTGTATCAAAAGCGCGAAATTGTTGTTGATGCTGATTATGACTATGACCGGATTGTCTGGGTTGATGAAGATAGCAATGAAGCCAATAAACTCCAAAGTCGTCGTCTCGAACTACTTCATGAAAACTTTCGGGAACCACCAGAAAAATGGCGGCGCGTTGCTGTGAAAGATATTGATGAATTCGTTACCTGCTGTTTCACCGAACAGGGTTGTAAAGACTACCTGGCAGCCAATGGTCACAATCTTCGCTTGCCATTTATATATGTAAAAAGCGGTTTCAGGAACGCTGAATATATCGGCATAAGAAACTGGCTTGCTGGCATTCGCATCAAAGGAGAGTGAGATGATCGGACAAATATCAATTGTTCGACCGGGAGCATGTGACGATCGCGAGATACGAATGATTATTCGTCTGGCAATAGGGAAAACAATAACTGCTCTCATTACTCCTGAAAATCTCGCATTAGCGTTAACAGGAAAGTCAGACCTGCCAGTAGAGCTAAAGCTGCGAAATATTGAGATTAAAGTGAAATAGTTATGAATACTCTTACCAAAGAATGGTTACAGAACACGATTACCGGAATTGAGTCGATAATAGACGATAAATCGTTTGTATGTAGTGAAATAGCATTCGAAATAGGTGTGGTTAACAACATACTTACCGCATTTAAAATTGCACTGGCATCGCTGGAAGCAGATCCAGTTGCTTATATTTTCAAACATCCGGCCGGGAAATTATTCTGGGCTTTAACTGATGAAAGCAATAAAGAGCAAGCTGACGTTATTCCTGTTTATGCTGCCGCGCCTGCGTCGGTTGTGCCGGATAATGCATCAGAGCCTCTTGCTTATGCTTACAAAGAGCTTACGCCTGAGATTATGCGCAACCATTTAGCTGTATTCGAGCGATATGGAATAGCCCCAAACGATAGCTCTACCACAATTCAGGCACTGCGAATCGCGCTGGATGGCATAGAGCGGAGCGGCGCCATGCTTCATGGTGCCGAACCTGTAAGCCAAACTTACAAGTTGCCTCCCCTGTCATCCAACGAAGTAAACGACGCGGCATGGAAATTACGCAACATGCTTACTGAACACGGTCCTCTTAATGGGCGTCAGTTCAACAATCTGAAAGGTTGCTTCTATGAGGCATTAAAGGTCGCAATGCGCAACTATCCGGTAACTCCGGATAGTTGGATAAGCTGTAGTGATCGAATGCCAGAAATGGGAGAGCGACAATGCTATGCGTTAGCGGCTGACTTTAAAAACAACTACCCGCCACACATCCCCAACACTCAGGTCGGCGTATATGGCGACTGGTTTAATGATGGCGATCCCACTTGGGTTGACGGTGATGGCGAAGACCTGTATCTCAAAGAGGTAACCCACTGGATTCCGCTACCAGAACCGCCGCAGGAGGTGAAGTGATGAACAACTTAATGATCGACCTTGAGACGATGGGGAAAAATAAGGATGCACCGATCGTTTCCATTGGCGCGGTGTTCTTCACTCCAGAAACCGGAGACATCGGACAAGAATTCTATACGGTTGTTAGCCTGGAAAGTGCTATGGGGCAAGGAGCTACACCTGACGGCGATACCATCCTGTGGTGGTTGAAACAAAGCCCTGAAGCACGAGCTGCAATCTGTATTGATGATACTTTGTCGATCAGCGATGCTCTCTCAGAACTAAATCATTTCATTAACCGGCACGCAGACAATACGAAATATTTAAAAGTCTGGGGTAACGGAGCCACCTTCGACAACGTAATTTTACGTGGAGCTTATGAGCGAGCAGGACAAATCTGTCCGTGGGCATACTGGAATGACCACGATGTACGCACGATCGTTACGCTTGGGCGTTCCATCGGATTCGACCCCAAAATGGACATGCCTTTCGATGGCGAACGGCACAACGCCATGGCTGATGCCCGTCATCAGGCAAAATATGTTTCCGCTATCTGGCAGAAATTAATTCCTGCCACCAGCACAGAATTATGATTTTCCCGGGTGCAGCCGGTTTTGATGGAGAAAATTATGAACACCTTGTTTTTACTGATGGCTGAATTCAATACCCCTAACATTGAACTCTCAGCAGTTAGCCAAAAGTACTTTGGCATGAGTCCAGCCACGGCAGAAGCAAAAGCAAACGCTTGTAAGTTGCCCGTTCCAACATATCGCATCGGCACATCACAAAAAGCAAAACGTTGCATCAATATTCAGGATCTTGCGGAATACATAGACAAAAGACGAGAAGAAGGACGTATCGAGTGGGAACAGGTCAGAACAAGCAAACAGAAGGGCAAAGAACATCACTAAATAAAAAACCCGCCTAAAGGCGGGTTTTCAAAAAGCACCAGCTATGATCATGCTGCTTTGCGACGACGAAGCTTACCCTGCTGCTCTTTACCAGAGACAGTAGCGTGAGTGAACGCATTAGGAGCAGCCTTCATCAGAACTTCAACAGCAGCACCCATACCTGCGAATGCTTTCATTGTGTCGAACTTAACCTGTGGCTTGGTTGCTTTTTGATCTTCCATAGAAAACTCCTGAAGTTATACCGAAACAATTCCTGTTGTTTACTCATCATCAATAGATGATACGCAATATTTATTTTTAAATTTAAGGTTCTTTGGCGTAACTTCATCAGAGATATCAAAACCGTCCAGAATTCTATTGAATGTAGCTTCTGGCATATCATCATGAACAGAAATCTCACCCGATCGCTGCTTTCTAACCATGTTATCCACTCGCCAAATTATAGCTTCAGCGTAAACAACATAACTTGGATGCTTGATAAAGCGATGATCACCAGAATTCAAGACGCAAGACGGATCGTGGGGGACACCATCCTTGATACTAGAAATATTAACAACTAAAACACAATAACAATCGTTAACGGGGTAATAAACAGGATCATTACAAATCACATGAAGATGATTGCATGGCCCAGTTGGGGCAAGCACAGTTCCTTTCCTGTATGGCTGATAATCCGTCATGATAATTGCAAAGAAAATTCCTTAAGTTTCTGAGATTCTTCCATTTTGCCAATTATGCGATTAGCCTCATCCTCGCTTTTACCCTCACTGATCAGCATTTCTTTCAGGTCTATAGGCTTACGAGAATTGCCAGGATCGTGCCACTCTGGACAAACGCTTTCTAAATGCGTCATATTTGCGAGATCAAATCGGTTCATATGCCCATACCGAGAATAGATTTCATCTAAAATCCGGATATCTGCACGACTCAATTCATCAAAGACCTCGTCTGCATCCATTTCCCTCGGATCTGAACGCAACGATACATTATGCCCGTTCGTCTCTATCAAGTTGTACCAGTAGTCACCAATGCCTTCAGCCTTACCGCGAATCAAGTTCAGCGTATTCGACATGACTGGTCCAAATTTCATAGAGTAAAGGCTATCTTCGCCGATCATCCTGCCATGCTTCAAAATCGACTGGCGGTTAGACAGATAGAGCAACTTCATCAATTTCAGATATGCCATGCGCCCACCTCGCTTAAGAAGTAGGTATGCAGCCATTTGAGCTACTTTTTCTTCGCAAAACATATAAGAAACCTCAAAGATAGTGAACTTTATAATTATTCTCGATACTTCATGGGTTGCTTCATCACCAACACGAGCTTCTTATGGTGTGCCCACTTGGGCCTAAGCAACCAGTTACCTCGTTTGTCAAGTTTATAGCTGGCTTTAACCATGGTCAATTGAAGTGATGAGCAAATGATGCTTTCTAAAAATAACAGGTTCCCAATAGGCTCCCACAGAGTGTATAACTACTTGTTTTTCAACAACGGTACATCCTATCGAGCATTGGTGCAACGCTAAACCGACCACTCCAGTGAACGTCAGTTTTTTCAGGCATTGCGCTGGTTTGGTTGATTTTTTGCATTTCAGAATTACCGTGCATTTTCAAATGTAGAGATTATTTTATCGATATATCATTGGGTTATGTTATTCAGCATCACTGTTCAGGAGGCTCAATAGCGGGGTACTATACCATAACAACAGGAAGCGCCTGTCTCATTGCAAAAGAAAATTGAGATCAAATCAAGGCATGAAGCTCTCACGAAGTGATGGAAATAATCTTATTAGCCGTTAGCCTTGTTAAGGACAATGATAAACAATCCAGGTTCGACGATAAATAAAAAATCACACATTAAACTCCGGTGATATCTCTTCCTGCTAATGGCACTGATAGAAGAAAAAAGAACCCAATAAGTATTAGGTTCTTTTATGTAATGCCTTCCATACCATCGAAGAACTTCACATATTATTTCGCCGATTTAACCCCGAATAAATCATAAATTAAATTAGAAGTATCTGTAAGTATTTTAATCTTTTCCTTTGAGTTTGGGTCAAACGACTTAGCAAAGTCAATTAATTTCGGTGCAGAATCTCGCATTTTGCTTAAAATATCAGGTTCGAGCTTTCCTTCATTCACCAGAAGTGACATTTTATCCAGATAGTCATCAAATTTCATCCCCCCCCCGGTCCGCCAGATGCTTCATCTCTCCCAGGTACTTCTTCATATCACGTTGAGATAATTCTTCAAACTGAGCTGTCAGATAGTTCTCATTATATTCATTAATATTCACTTTTTCTGCTCCGGCTAAATCTGTGTAGGCACTAGAATATGAAAGTGAAATTAACAGCGAAGCAAATAATTTTAAGCTGTTGTCATCATGTTCCTGGCAGGCATTAACAAACGTTAAAAAACCAGAACCTATTGCTTGAAAATGTATATTCGCTAAAGGTTCATTATCCTTAGATTCCTCATAAAATAGCTGAACCGTGGAGGGAAGGCCATTCTTAGTTTCTACATCAAAAGTACATCGTTCAATGGGAGTCGCATCTTTATTATCCCCAGGATTACATATACTATTAATCGCGAAATGAAAAATAGCCCGGTCAACAACTGATGCAATAAAGTCACGATCGTTTAAATCCTCATCAGTGCAATCGTCAATATACTTATTGACCCACACTTTGAGATTAGTTATTTGCTCAATTAAAAACACATTTTTTTACGTGCATGCCATAAATTATGAGTGATTCTTTGAATAAACAAATCTATTTTTGCAATAATTATATCCCGATGACGCAGCGCTGAATAATCAATAGACTTACCATATATATTATTTAATTTACCTTTGATTGTACCTCTATTATCTAATTTATCTTTGGTTGCATCTATATTATCTAATTTATCTTTGTTTGCATCTTTATTATCGAATTGATTTGAATTGAGTGTTTTATTAAAGTATCCAGTTGCACCGGGTATTATCTTCAACATGATTCATCTACCTTTTTTGTCGTACCGTGTCCTCCTTATAAGTGTTTTGCCATCTGGTCACTATCAAAAATCGCTCATAATTTCTGAACTACAGGTATGCGATCAAACCCAGTTAAATAAATAGCGAGTTAACTTGAAGCAATTTATTTAAAAATGAATTATTAATTATTATCGTGTTGATAATGGTACGACCAAGCAACACAACACCTTACGTACAAAACAGAAAATCAACATTACGGCAACAATAAGGGTTCTCGGTGTTTTTCCTGGAACATGGTAAAGTAAGGACATTCTTAACCCCCACTTTGAGGTGCCCGATGGAAAAGACCACAACGCAGGAGTTATTAGCGCAGGCTGAAAAAATCTGCGCGCAGCGTAATGTGCGCCTGACCCCACAGCGCCTGGAAGTGTTGCGCCTGATGAGTCTGCAGGATGGCGCTATCAGCGCTTATGATCTGCTTGATTTGCTGCGCGAAGCTGAACCGCAAGCCAAGCCGCCAACGGTTTATCGCGCGCTGGATTTTCTGCTTGAGCAAGGTTTTGTGCATAAGGTGGAATCCACCAACAGTTATGTGCTCTGTCATCTGTTCGACCAGCCCACGCATACGTCAGCCATGTTTATTTGCGATCGCTGCGGCGCGGTGAAAGAAGAGTGTGCAGAAGGCGTGGAAGACATTATGCATACGCTGGCGGCAAAAATGGGGTTTGCCCTGCGGCATAATGTGATTGAAGCACATGGGCTCTGTGCGGCATGCGTGGAAGTGGAAGCGTGTCGTCATCCTGAACAGTGCCAGCATGATCACTCTGTGCAGGTGAAAAAGAAACCGCGTTAAGAGGGCGTACATCCTTGTACACGTCGGGCAGGAGGGATTAATTACCAGCGATATTCATTGCGGGTTTCCCAATCCACGACCTCTTTTTCTGCCTGATCTTTCTGATAACCATAACGTTCCTGGATTTTACCGACCAGTTGATCACGTTTACCTTCAATGATCGTCATATCATCATCGGTCAGTTTGCCCCATTGCTCTTTCACTTTACCTTTAAACTGTTTCCAGTTACCGCCGGCTTCATCTTTATTCATAATCAAGACCTCATCGTTAGGTTGTGAATGAGAGTACGTTCACTTTTCTTCTGAACGTGAGATTAAGTGTAGTCAGCAATTTGGCTTAGGATTATTTATTCAGAATTTTTAACCGTCACGTTGCGGCAAACCAGGTACCGTTGCGCCAGTGACGCCGCCAGATAGCCGCCAGAGAAAGCCCGCGCAACGCCAGAAAGACGGTTAATGCCAGCCACAAACCATGATTACCCAGCCACGGCAGCGTAAGGAGCGTCAGCGCAAAACCTGCGGCGGCCACCGCCATACTGTTACGCATTTCGGCGGCACGCGTTGCGCCTATAAACATGCCGTCCAGCAGATAACACCAGACGCCAACCAACGGCAAAATCACCTGCCAGATAAGATAGCGGTCGGCCAGCTCCTGAATCTGGGTTAACGACGTCAGTAACGCAATGATGTGTTCCCCTGCCAGCAAATAAACCACCGAAAACAGTAGCGCTACGATCCCCGACTGGCGGCACGCTGCCCGCCAGACATCCAGCAACTGGCTACCGTCGCGCGCACCGTATGCCTGACCGGAATGTGCTTCAACCGCGTAGGCAAAACCATCCAGCGCATAGGCGGTAAAGGTGAGTAGCGTCATCAGAACCGCGTTAACAGCGATAATGTCACTCCCCAGTCGCGCACCAAGTACGGTGATCGCGCCGAAACAGAGTTGCAACAACAGCGAACGCAGCATGATATCGCGGTTAAGCGCCAGCAAGCGACGGAAGTTTCCTCGCCAGGCAGTTTTCAGCATTTCGCCGGAAATTCCGCGTAGTTTGAGGATTTTACGCACCATTAGCAGACCAATCAGCAATGTTGCATATTCCGCAATAACCGTCGCCAGCGCCGCGCCCTGCACGTTCATATGCAGCCCCATCACCAGCCAGACATCCAGCACAATGTTGAGGATATTGCCGACCACTAACAAAATTACTGGCGCACGGGCATATTGCACGCCGAGTAACCAACCGAGTAATACCAGATTCGCCAGCGACGCCGGAGCGCTTAACCAGCGGATTTCAAGAAAGCGCCGCGCCTGTTCCAGGACCGCTTCACTACCGCCAACAATATGCAGCGCCAGATCGATAATCGGTGTACGCAGCAGCGCAATTAACGCCCCAGCCCCCAACGCCAACAGCAACGGTTGCACCAGCGCACGGGCTAATGCCTGAGGATTTTTGGCACCATAAGCCTGCGCAGTCAGCCCGGTGGTGCTCATGCGTAAAAACAGCAACAGCATAAAGAGAAAGCTGGTCGCCGTTGCACCAACCGCCACGCCGCCCAAATAAACCGGGCTATCAAGATGACCAATTACCGCCGTATCGACCAGTCCCAGCAACGGAACGGTGATATTGGAGAAAATCATGGGTAAGGCGAGATGCCAGAGTGCTTTATCAGATGAAGTGAGGAATGCCATGCAGACAAGCCTGATGAAGAGAGATGAAAAACAAACCGCGACGCCTGGCGGCATCGCGGTCTCAGAGATATGTTACAGCCAGTCGCCGTTGCGAATAACCCCAACCGCCAGCCCTTCAATGGTGAAGCTCTGCTGACGAAGGTCAACGACAATTGGTTTAAACTCGCTATTTTCTGGCAACAGTTCGACTTTATTGCCCTGTTTTTTCAGGCGCTTAACGGTAACTTCGTCATCAATACGTGCGACAACGACCTGACCGTTACGTACATCCTGAGTTTTATGCACTGCCAGCAAGTCACCATCCATAATGCCGATATCTTTCATCGACATCCCGCTGACGCGCAGCAGGAAATCAGCATTCGGCTTGAACAAGGAAGGATCGACCTGATAATGACCTTCAATATGCTGTTGCGCCAGAAGCGGTTCACCGGCAGCCACACGACCTACCAGCGGCAACCCTTCTTCCTCTTCCTGCAACAGACGAATCCCGCGTGATGCGCCGGAAACAATTTCAATAACGCCTTTGCGTGCCAGCGCCTTCAGATGTTCTTCAGCCGCGTTTGGGGAACGGAACCCCAAACGCTGCGCGATTTCCGCACGCGTCGGCGGCATACCTGTCTGGCTGATGTGATCACGGATGAGATCAAACACCTCTTGTTGCCTGGCCGTTAACGCTTTCATTCCGCCCCCTGGGTGTATATACAGTTATGCTGTGAGTATATACAGCAAAAGGCGATTTTGGAACCATAAACTGCACAATAAACCAGAGATTTATCGAAATCTGGAAGGGTTATCCAAAATGCGACCATAACAGGATGCACCAGGTAATCACGGCGACGATAATGGCAATCAGCACCGCGGCGGATCCCATATCTTTTGCGCGTCCGGAAAGCTCATGGTATTCAGAGCCAATTCGGTCAACCACTGCTTCGATGGCGCTATTGAGGATTTCCACAATCATCACCAGCATCACGGAGCTGATAAGCAGCACGCGGGTAATTGCGTCCACATCCAGCCAGCAGGCGATGACCACCGCCAACAATACCGCTACGCCTTCCTGACGGAATGCCGCTTCGTTGATCCATGCAGCGCGTAAACCTTTCCAGGAATAGCCAGCAGCTTTGATAATTCGGGTGAATCCAGTGGTATTATTGGCCATTGAAAGAACCTTTTTACATTATGAGCGTCAATATCAGTGTACCGTTAAATCCGATGATTCGGGTTTGCGTAACGCCGCGCGAAACATGAGCGGATACCACAGAATTTCCCATGACTTTCTGCTATCCTTGCCGCGCATTTGCATTATTAACCAGAGGCTTTACATCGTTTATGTCCGGCTGGCCACGAATTTACTACAAATTACTGAATTTACCATTAAGCATCCTGGTAAAAAGCAAGTCTATTCCGGCAGATCCTGCCCCGGAACTGGGGCTGGATACCTCTCGTCCAATTATGTACGTTTTACCGTACAACTCGAAAGCAGATTTGCTGACGTTGCGCGCCCAGTGTCTGGCTCATGACTTGCCTGACCCGTTAGAGCCGCTGGAAATCGACGGCACGCTACTGCCGCGCTATGTGTTCATTCACGGCGGGCCGCGTGTGTTCACCTATTACACGCCGAAAGAAGAGTCTATTAAGCTGTTCCACGACTATCTTGATTTGCACCGCAGCAACCCAAATCTGGATGTGCAGATGGTGCCAGTATCGGTGATGTTTGGTCGCGCGCCGGGGCGTGAAAAAGGCGAAGTAAACCCGCCGCTGCGTATGCTTAACGGCGTACAGAAATTTTTCGCCGTACTGTGGCTCGGTCGCGACAGTTTTGTGCGTTTCTCGCCGTCAGTTTCGCTGCGCCGTATGGCGGATGAACACGGCACGGATAAAACTATCGCACAGAAACTGGCGCGCGTGGCGCGTATGCACTTTGCCCGTCAACGTCTGGCTGCTGTGGGCCCACGTCTGCCTGCTCGTCAGGATCTGTTTAATAAGCTGCTCGCCTCCCGCGCCATTGCCAAAGCGGTAGAAGATGAAGCGCGCAGCAAAAAAATCTCCCATGAAAAAGCGCAGCAGAACGCGATTGCGCTGATGGAAGAGATTGCGGCGAATTTCTCTTACGAGATGATCCGCCTGACTGACCGCATTCTGGGCTTCACCTGGAACCGACTTTATCAGGGCATCAACGTCCATAACGCCGAGCGCGTTCGCCAGCTGGCCCACGACGGTCATGAGCTGGTGTATGTGCCTTGCCACCGCAGTCACATGGACTACCTGCTACTTTCTTACGTGCTGTACCACCAGGGGCTGGTGCCGCCGCATATCGCCGCCGGGATCAACCTGAACTTCTGGCCGGCCGGGCCGATTTTCCGCCGTCTGGGGGCGTTCTTTATTCGCCGTACTTTTAAAGGCAATAAACTTTATTCCACCGTTTTCCGTGAGTATCTCGGCGAACTGTTCAGCCGTGGTTATTCCGTCGAGTACTTCGTGGAAGGCGGTCGTTCCCGCACGGGGCGTTTGCTGGATCCGAAAACCGGTACGCTGTCGATGACCATTCAGGCGATGCTGCGTGGCGGCACGCGTCCGATTACGCTGATTCCGATCTATATCGGTTATGAGCACGTCATGGAAGTGGGTACTTACGCCAAAGAACTGCGCGGCGCGACGAAAGAGAAAGAGAGCCTGCCGCAGATGCTGCGCGGTTTAAGCAAGCTGCGTAATCTCGGTCAGGGTTACGTCAACTTCGGTGAACCAATGCCGTTGATGACCTACCTTAACCAGCACGTACCAGACTGGCGTGAATCTATCGATCCCATCGAAGCGGTGCGTCCGGCCTGGTTAACGCCGACGGTCAATAATATTGCTGCCGATCTGATGGTACGCATTAACAACGCAGGCGCGGCAAACGCCATGAACCTGTGTTGTACTGCGCTTCTGGCATCACGTCAGCGCTCACTCACCCGCGAGCAGTTAACCGAGCAACTCAACTGCTACCTGGATCTGATGCGCAACGTACCTTACTCCACGGACTCTACCGTTCCTTCAGCCAGCGCCAGCGAGCTTATCGATCACGCGCTGCAAATGAACAAGTTTGAAGTCGAGAAAGACACTATCGGCGACATCATCATTCTGCCACGCGAGCAAGCGGTGCTGATGACCTACTATCGCAACAACATTGCGCATATGTTGGTGCTGCCTTCGCTGATGGCGGCAATTGTCACCCAGCATCGCCACATCTCCCGCGACGTATTGATGGAGCACGTCAATGTGCTTTACCCAATGCTGAAAGCGGAGCTGTTCCTGCGCTGGGATCGCGACGAGTTGCCGGACGTTATTGATGCGCTGGCAAATGAGATGCAACGTCAGGGGCTGATTACCCTGCAAGATGATGAGTTGCATATCAACCCGGCGCATTCTCGCACCCTACAGCTGCTGGCCGCAGGCGCGCGCGAAACGCTGCAACGTTATGCCATCACCTTCTGGTTGTTGAGTGCCAACCCGTCGATCAACCGCGGTACGCTGGAGAAAGAGAGCCGCACCGTCGCGCAACGTCTCTCCGTGCTGCACGGCATCAACGCGCCGGAGTTCTTCGACAAGGCGGTGTTCAGTTCTCTGGTGCTGACGCTGCGTGATGAAGGGTATATCAGCGATAGCGGCGACGCCGAACCGGCAGAAACGATGAAGGTTTATCAGTTGCTGGCGGAGTTGATTACATCAGACGTGCGTTTGACGATTGAGAGTGCGACGCAGGGCGAAGGGTAATCAGAGAGAATTGCCGGATGCGGCGAAAACGCCTTATCCGGCCTTCCATAATCTGCAAATTCAATAAATTGCGATGTGTTGTGTAGGCCTGAGAAGCGCCGCGCATAAGGCAACCCAGAAGAAAGCCGGATGATCATCCGGCTTTTTTACATCATCAGAAATGCCAGTAACTCATTGCCAGTCCTAAAAACAGTACCAGACCAACATAGTTATTATTCATAAATGCTTTAAAGCAGGCTTCACGCTCGCGGTTGGCAATCAGTTTTTGTTGATAAACAAACAGCGCGCCAGCCACCACAATTGACCAGTAATATCCCCAGCCTAAGCCATTTAACTCACCGATGATCGCCATCAGTGCCAGTACGCCAATCTGCAAAATACCAATAATCAATTTATCGTATTGGCCGAACAGGATTGCCGTGGATTTAATGCCAATCTTCACATCATCATCGCGGTCAACCATCGCATACTGCGTGTCGTAAGCCACCGCCCAGAGAATATTGGCGAGGAACATTAACCAGCAACTCAATGGCACCGACTCACTCACAGCGGCAAAAGCCATTGGAATCGACCAGCCAAACGCCGCGCCCAGCACCACTTGCGGGAGATGGGTATACCGCTTCATAAACGGGTACACCCACGCCAACGCCAGAGCGGCAATCGACAACAGAATGGTCATCGTATTCAGCGTCAGTACCAGTAAAAACGAAATCAGTACCAGCACTACAAACAGCGCGCGCGCCTCTTTCTCTGTTACCGCGCCGCTGGGAAGTGGTCGGTTCGCCGTGCGCTTAACATGACCATCAAACTTTCGGTCAGCATAATCATTCACCACACATCCAGCAGCGCGCATCAGCCAGACACCCGCGACAAATACCGCCAGGATCCAGAGCTGAGGAACGCCCGGTGTCGCCACCCACAACGCCCATAATGTTGGCCAGAGCAGCAGTAACGCGCCAATTGGCTTATCCGTACGCATTAAGCGATGAAACGCCAGCAGCTTATTCTGCGTCAGACTCCACTCCATATTTTTTTCCTCTTAGTACAACGGTGACGCCGGTAAAAACAGTTCTGTTAGCAACAGCGGTTTACCGCTTAATCGCAGGCGGGAACGTCGCCCCCACAGTCCGGCATCACGGCCTATCTCAATAAAGTCCCGGGTTAATGTCGATGATGTGAACAGATAGCGTCCTAACGGCGTTTTACCCAATTTTTGTAACGCCAGCTCCGGCCCGCTTAACGTTGACACAGGAACGACGGTACGACCGGCAAGCCACGGTTCACCATCGGCACATAACAAAATTTCACGTAACCAGTAACGAGACTCTTTCGGCAGCAGCGGCAGTTCTTCGGGGATTTCATTCTGCTCGACAAACCCTTCGCGGATCATCGTCATGCTTACCGTTTTTCCCTGCTGTTCAAAACGTTTTGTCATGGAATCCTCCAGCAACAGCCAGTCGAGCAGTTGCGGTTCCAGGGCAGGGATCTCTTTAAAATAGCGCAGCGCACGCAGTTGCGTTAACGCGGGGTGTGACATGCCGAACTCTCCGTTACATAACGTAAAGGCATTGTATCGCAGAAAAGTGTTTACGGGAGATGTAAAGCAAATTAAGTGATCTAATACGCAACAAAAACGCAACAATCGCATGAAGTGGTAAAACGCTGTTGAACCTTACGCTTTGCCGATGCCCGCGCTGGAGAGGGCAACCATAGGGGCATCACCGCCCAGGATGCCAGGAACGGTGATGTTTTCCTTTACTTAAACACCCTTATTCATTATACGATGAGCTCGCCAACTCGCAGTAAAAATGGGGAAAAGCGCATGTTTATCCTGAGATTTGGAGCTGAAAAGTGTTTCCTGAGTAAGATTAACAGGCAACATCTCATGTCTGGATTTGTAGATATACGTGGAATTCCAATTGGTATCTTTTGTAGGATTCAACATATCATGTAAGCGCTGGGAGCTTACCACCATAACAGGCCCATCATCGACAGAGGAGAACAGGATAAATATATTATCGTTTCGTGTTAATTTATTAGTGTTAAAGGTTCTTAACTTTTCTTCAGTTTCTATAAATATAGGTGAAACATCATCACTACGAATCCACTCTTTATAAAGATACCAGGCATTTGCTTTGATCATATCATCCGTTGATCGTAAGGCCTGATCGATAAGTTGGATAAAAAAATTGTTATTTTTATCAATCAGCCCTTTATTCATATTAAACCTGTTAATAAAATGGATCATCTGTTGGGTATCGAAATCCACCTTGCTGAATCGATGTTGACGCATAAAATCATCGAACTTGTTATCTTCACCAGAATGGATATAACTGCGTATAATTGGATCTTTTATATAAGGACAATGGCTAAATGTTTTCTTCATATTCTCAATAAAGTTTTTATTAACAATATTAAGAATTTTTAATTGCATAACCAGTTTTACTGCCAGAACGGATTTCAATATCATTGCATTATCTGGCAATGTATCAATCATTTTTATAATGTTATTGATATAACCATCGAGATCTTCATTCCCAAATATATCTGAATAATCAATAGTTAATTCCAATTGTTCTGTAATGCAATCTTTAAAATTCCCTGTCGATATTCGCACATGATCAAACATAACAGCTGTCATATTCGATTTAATAAATGATATTTCTTTGGCAGACAGAAACTCTGCTCTGGTGAAGTGCGAAGCGTAAAGATAACAATTATCGAAGTTTGAATTTCTAATCTGATATTCGCGAAAATTACTCTGAGTAAGTTGACTCTGCGAGAAGTCAACTGTATCAAGAATATTTTTGCTGAAATCGACACATTCACCACTCGCTTTGATAAAAATCACATTGTGTAAACGTCGACATCTAAATATGACATTATCAACTATTGCAGTAGTAAAATTGCAATCCCCAATTTCTTTACATTCGAATGTTACATGTTGTAGATTTGATGATAAAAAAGACACCTTCGATATAACGTCACCTTTAAAATGACAACTTGTTAAATCCAAATCAGACAGGTCGATATACCCCTGCGCATCTTTATCCATCAGAAAATTGCAAGCGCATTCAATTTTTTTCATTTCTGTAGAATTTTACACTTATAGTATCATTACTGATTGAGACTTCACGAAACATATTTATTGCATGATTTTTTCGTTCCGTTGTTTTATATTTGAAAAAATATTGCTGATATAAATAAAGTTATCTCTGTTTAAACCTGGCACCCCATTGAAATTACGTAGTAAATCAAGATCTACTATATTATTTCCTTGCACCACATCATGTTTCATCAAAGAGTTATTGCCGCCAGAATTTAGGATATGACTTATCATAAAACCTCTGCATAACAGAAATAAAATAACCTGGAAAAGTAGCCTGAATGTCCAGACACTACCGGCGAAAGGAAAAGAATCTCTGATAAGGCATTGAGATAATGGATATTCTTAGTGAAGAAGAAGTGAGTTACTATAAAAAATCGCTCATATCCCAGGAAGGAAGCATAAAAAAAGGTGCGCCAGGAGACGCACCAGTTGTTGCAAAATCAGCACTGTGGGGCGTAATTACCCCTTGCCTTTTACACTGCTGATAAAGGTGGAACGGGCAGATGTCGATCCCAGGCGTTCAGCTTCATCAAGCAGTTTTAACGCCTTATCAACATCACCTTTCGCGACAGCGTTTTTGATCGCGGTATTAAAATAACTTTCCGTGTCGTTGAGCATCGGCTCGCTTTTCTTCACCGGTGCCGGAGCGGGTGCAGCCACAGCTGGTGCCGCCGTGTTACCTACCGTAACCGGAGCTGGAGCGGAAGAACCAAATAAAGGTCCTACCAACACGCTGGAGCTGGAGTTCGTTTTCACTTTCAGTTTCAGTAAGCCATCGGTGGTATGACGAGCAACCGGATCGGGGATATCCGGGATCGAGTTACCGACGCCCTTGGCATAGGCTTTAGCCGGGTCGAGCAGTTGGGTCGTCTGCTGGAGATCTTTTTCCGTGGTAAAGACCAGAACATAAAGTTTTTGCTGCCCCAACGCCGGTGTCAGGCGCATAACGCCTTCCAGCCGATCTGCACTCATCACGCCTGGTTCCTGGTAGGTGAAATAACTGCTGGGGAAGAAGGCTGATGGGGTCATGTTCTGATCAAGAATCAGCACGTTCGGCGCAAAAACGCTGGTTTGTTTGTTCACTTCGCTGGTCAGCGTCAGGGTCAGTTCGCCAATGTTTGCCGGGACGCTGTACGCAGCAACCGGACCACTGATGCCGGGAACGTTCAGTTGTTGGCCGCCGGTCGCCAGTTGGGTGGTCTGGGTTTTAGATTGATCGACCGGTGTCCAGGTGAGTTGTTGCAGCGCAGCAGATGGAATGGCTGGCGCGTCGCTGGTGTTTTGCGGTACGTAGTTAACATCGGCAAGGCTGATTCCAGGCGCGCTTGCCAGTAACCCTGCTGATAAACAGAGGGCGATGAGACTTTTATTCATTTTCATTGTTTTCACCTCAAAATCTGGAGCTCAGCGGTAGCCAGGCAATAGCGCGCTAAACCCGATAATCAGAGGGGCTTTCGCCCCTTTCAGATAATGACAACCTGTTTTTATGCCGGATGCGGCGTAAACGCCTTATCCGGCCTACATTTGACAGCCGTTGTAGGCCTGATAAGACGCGCAAGCGTCGCATCAGGCGTTGGTTGCCGAATGCGGCGTAAACGCCTTATCCGGCCCAGGTTTTGCTATTACCACCAGATTTCCATCTGGGCACCGAAGGTCCACTCGTCGCTGTCGCCACGACCGAAGCTGCCGCCGTTGAAATCAGCAGGAACGGCTTTGCCGTAGTTCGGGTTAACCTTGCTATCGCCGTTGTAGTCATAACCCCATTTCTCATCCCACTTGGCGTAGGTTGCGAAGACACGAATAGCCGGGCGTGACCAGATGCTGTCGCCAGCCTGCCATTGTTGTGCGAGGGTAATTTTGTACTGATTGTTCTTGTCGCCGGTGCGCTGGGATTCGACGTTGTCGTAGCCGATTTCCATCACGGTGCTCATGATTGGCGTCCACTTGTACATCGGGCGAATACCAACGGTCCACCACTTGGTGCCGTTGTCGTTATCCCAGTTGATATCCTGGTACATACCCACGTACATCATGTCCCAGTTGTCGCCCATGGAGATCGCACCGTGGTCGAGGATACGCAGCATGTGACCGTTGTTGTTGATATTGTAGGCAAATTTTTCGTTATCAAACGCGACGCCAGAACCCTGCGACAGACCTTTACCCTGCGAGGTCATCGAGTCAGTAGCGTACTGAACAACAAACTTGTTAAAGCCCTTCAGGACACTCTGAGTATGTTCAGCAGTGAATAACCAGCCGTCTTTCGATGCGCCATCAACCAGACGATAGTTATCACGCAGGTTGGCACGACCGTAGTCGACACCCAGTTCTAATGTGCCGCCCGGGTTGATTTCCATCTGCGCTAAACGCACATCGAAAACGTCGTTCGCGGTTTCGTTGGTATAGTCATAAATATTGTTGCTGGCAAAAGAGGAAGAACCACCAGCTTCAGAGGAGCGGGTTGCTGCCAGAGAGAGTTTACCGAAGCCAACATCGATGTTTTCCAGACCGGCACCAGGACCAGAAATATCCCAGTAGTAGAAGTCGATCATATGAACGTCATGACGTTGGTAGAAGCGCTTACCTGCCCAGATGGTGGAACCTGGCAGCCATTCGATCAGGTTTTTACCCTGCACGTTTGCTTCACGGAAGGCCGGATCGGTAGCTTCCCAGTCATTCTGTTGCGCGACGGAATAGGCCACGTTAGTGTCGAAATAGAAGCTCTTATCGCCCTCTTTCCACACTTCCTGACCCAATTTTAATTCAGCATAAGTTTCACATTCGTTGCCAAGACGGTATTTACTTTGAGCACCGGTAGTCTGGAAACACTGTTGTTCACCGCCGCTACCTGTCCAGCCAATACCGGAACGTGCATAGCCGTGGAAATCAACAGCCATTGCCTGAGCAGACATTACGCCCGCTGCGACGGCAACCGCCAGAGGAAGTTTGCGCAGAGTAATCATCATTCTATCTCCTGAGTCATTGCTTTTCTTTTTTCACATCACCTGTGACAGGCTTTGTGTGTTTTGTGGGGTGCTTAAACGCCCGGCTCCTTATGCAGTCGACGACATGCAGTGCCATCCTCACGGAACAGATGGCAACGCTCTGGCGGCAGGCCGATAGCGAATGTGGCACCTTCTTCTACCAACACCACGTCGTTCTGGCGGTACACCAGGTTTTGACGAATGGAAGGGATCTGGATATGGATTTGGGTTTCGTTGCCGAGTTGCTCGACGACCTGAACTTCACCCTCAAGGATGACGTCAGCGATATCACTCGGCAGTAGATGTTCCGGGCGAATACCCAGCGACATATTGGCTCCAACCTGGACATCACGGCTTTCAACTGGCAGCCAGACTTGCTGACGATTTGGCATCGGCAGCTCCACCTGCACTTGATCGATTGCGGTGGCGGTCACTTTTACCGGCAGGAAGTTCATCTTTGGCGAACCGATAAATCCGGCGACAAAACGGTCTGCCGGATAGTGGTACAGCTCCAGCGGTTTCCCAACCTGCGCCACGCGACCGGCGTCCAGCACCACGATTTTGTCGGCCAGCGTCATCGCTTCGACCTGATCGTGGGTGACGTAAATCATTGTGCGGCCCAGGCGTTTATGCAGACGGGAGATTTCGATACGCATTTGCACACGCAGTGCAGCATCGAGGTTGGAGAGCGGTTCATCGAGCAAAAATACGCTTGGCTCGGCCACCAGCGTACGGCCAATCGCCACACGCTGACGCTGACCGCCAGAGAGCGCTTTCGGTTTGCGATCCAGCAAATGCGCCAGTTGCAGCACTTCCGCCACCTGGTTAACGCGTTGGTTAATCACCTCTTTTTTTGCGCCAGCCAGTTTCAGGCCAAATGACATGTTTTCTGCTACTGACAGGTGGGGATAGAGCGCGTAAGACTGAAACACCATACCAACGCCGCGTTCTGCTGGCGGAGTGTCATTCATCCGTTTCTCACCGATGAACAGGTCGCCGCTGGTGATCGTCTCAAGCCCGGCAATCATGCGCAGTAAAGTCGATTTACCGCAGCCAGACGGTCCGACAA
This sequence comes from Escherichia sp. SCLE84, assembly GCF_012584495.1. Classification (NCBI taxonomy): domain Bacteria; kingdom Pseudomonadati; phylum Pseudomonadota; class Gammaproteobacteria; order Enterobacterales; family Enterobacteriaceae; genus Escherichia; species Escherichia sp. SCLE84. The sequence continues at coordinate 2,887,322 of NZ_CP051430.1, forward strand.
ACACCACGAATTCACCTTCATGGATATCGAGATTGATATCTTTCGATACCACGACCTCGCCCCAGGCTTTCGTTACATTTTGCAGCTGTACGCTCGCCATGCCCTTCTCCCTTTGTAACAACCTGTCATCGACAGCAACATTCATGATGGGCTGACTATGCGTCATCAGGAGATGGCTTAAATCCTCCACCCCCTGGCTTTTTTATGGGGGAGGAGGCGGGAGGATGAGAACACGGCTTCTGTGAACTGAACCGAGGTCATGTAAGGAATTTCGTGATGTTGCTTGCAAAAATCGTGGCGATTTTATGTGCGCATCTCCACATTACCGCCAATTCTGTAACAGAGATCACACAAAGCAACGGTGGGGCGTAGGGGCAAGGAGGATGGAAAGAGGTTGCCGTATAAAGAAACTAGAGTCCGTTTAGGTGTTTTCACGAGCACTTCACCAACAAGGACCATAGATTATGAAAATAAAAACAGGTGCACGCATCCTCGCATTATCCGCATTAACGACGATGATGTTTTCCGCCTCGGCTCTCGCCAAAATCGAAGAAGGTAAACTGGTAATCTGGATTAACGGCGATAAAGGCTATAACGGTCTCGCTGAAGTCGGTAAGAAATTCGAGAAAGATACCGGAATTAAAGTCACCGTTGAGCATCCGGATAAACTGGAAGAGAAATTCCCTCAGGTTGCGGCAACTGGCGATGGCCCTGACATTATCTTCTGGGCACACGACCGCTTTGGTGGCTACGCTCAATCTGGCCTGTTGGCTGAAATCACCCCGGACAAAGCGTTCCAGGACAAGCTGTATCCGTTTACCTGGGATGCCGTACGTTACAACGGCAAGCTGATTGCTTACCCGATCGCTGTTGAAGCGTTATCGCTGATTTATAACAAAGATCTGCTGCCGAACCCACCAAAAACCTGGGAAGAGATCCCGGCGCTGGATAAAGAACTGAAAGCGAAAGGTAAGAGCGCGCTGATGTTCAACCTGCAAGAACCGTACTTCACCTGGCCGCTGATTGCTGCTGACGGGGGTTATGCGTTCAAGTATGAAAACGGCAAGTACGATATTAAAGACGTGGGCGTGGATAACGCTGGCGCGAAAGCGGGTCTGACCTTCCTGGTTGACCTTATTAAAAACAAACACATGAATGCAGACACCGATTACTCCATCGCAGAAGCTGCCTTTAATAAAGGCGAAACAGCGATGACCATCAACGGCCCGTGGGCATGGTCCAACATCGACACCAGCAAAGTGAATTATGGTGTAACGGTACTGCCGACCTTCAAGGGTCAACCATCTAAACCGTTCGTTGGCGTGCTGAGCGCCGGTATTAACGCCGCCAGTCCGAACAAAGAGCTGGCGAAAGAGTTCCTCGAAAACTATCTGCTGACTGACGAAGGTCTGGAAGCGGTCAATAAAGACAAACCGCTGGGTGCAGTGGCGCTGAAGTCTTACGAGGAAGAGTTGGCGAAAGATCCACGTATTGCCGCCACCATGGAAAACGCCCAGAAAGGTGAAATCATGCCGAACATCCCGCAGATGTCCGCTTTCTGGTATGCCGTGCGTACTGCGGTGATCAACGCCGCCAGCGGTCGTCAGACTGTCGATGAAGCCCTGAAAGACGCGCAGACTCGTATCACCAAGTAATGCTGTGAAATGCCGGATGCGGCGTGAACGCCTTGTCCGGCCTACAAAACTGAAACGCATGTAGGCCTGATAAGACGCATCAGTGTCGCATCAGGCAGTTGTTGTCGGATAAGGCGTGAAAGCCTTATCCGTCCTGGAATGAGGAAGAACCCCATGGATGTCATTAAAAAGAAACATTGGTGGCAAAGCGACGCGCTGAAATGGTCAGTGCTAGGTCTGCTCGGCCTGCTGGTGGGTTACCTTGTTGTTTTAATGTACGCACAAGGGGAATACCTGTTCGCCATTACCACGCTGATATTGAGTTCAGCGGGGCTGTATATTTTCGCCAATCGTAAAGCCTACGCCTGGCGCTATGTTTACCCGGGAATGGCTGGAATGGGATTATTCGTCCTCTTCCCTCTGGTCTGCACCATCGCCATTGCCTTCACCAACTACAGCAGCACTAACCAGCTGACTTTTGAACGTGCGCAGGAAGTGTTGTTAGATCGCTCCTGGCAAGCAGGCAAAACCTATAACTTTGGTCTTTACCCGGCGGGCGATGAGTGGCAACTGGCGCTCAGCGACGGCGAAACCGGCAAAAATTACCTCTCCGACGCGTTTAAATTTGGCGGCGAGCAAAAACTGCAACTGAAAGAAACGACCGCCCAGCCCGAAGGCGAACGCGCGAATCTGCGCGTGATTACCCAGAATCGTCAGGCGCTGAGTGACATTACCGCCATTCTGCCGGATGGCAACAAAGTGATGATGAGCTCCCTGCGCCAGTTTTCTGGCACGCAGCCGCTCTACACACTCGACGGTGACGGCACGTTGACGAATAATCAGAGCGGCGTGAAATATCGTCCGAATAACCAAATTGGCTTTTACCAGTCCATTACCGCCGACGGCAACTGGGGTGATGAAAAGCTAAGCCCCGGTTACACCGTGACCACCGGCTGGAAAAACTTTACCCGCGTCTTTACCGACGAAGGCATTCAGAAACCGTTCCTCGCCATTTTCGTCTGGACCGTGGTGTTCTCGCTGATCACTGTCTTTTTAACGGTGGCGGTCGGCATGGTTCTGGCATGTCTGGTGCAGTGGGAAGCGTTGCGCGGCAAAGCGGTCTATCGCGTCCTGCTGATTCTGCCCTACGCGGTGCCATCGTTCATTTCAATCTTGATTTTCAAAGGATTGTTTAACCAGAGCTTCGGTGAAATCAACATGATGTTGAGCGCGCTGTTTGGCGTGAAGCCCGCCTGGTTCAGCGATCCGACCACCGCCCGCACGATGCTGATTATCGTCAATACCTGGCTGGGTTATCCGTACATGATGATCCTCTGCATGGGCTTGCTGAAAGCGATTCCGGACGATTTGTATGAAGCCTCAGCAATGGATGGCGCAGGTCCGTTCCAGAACTTCTTTAAGATTACGCTGCCGCTGCTGATTAAACCGCTGACGCCGCTGATGATCGCCAGCTTCGCCTTTAACTTTAACAACTTCGTGCTGATTCAGCTGTTAACCAACGGCGGCCCGGATCGTCTTGGCACGACCACGCCAGCCGGTTATACCGACCTGCTTGTTAACTACACCTACCGTATCGCTTTTGAAGGCGGCGGGGGTCAGGACTTCGGTCTGGCGGCAGCAATTGCCACGCTGATCTTCCTGCTGGTGGGTGCGCTGGCGATAGTGAACCTGAAAGCCACGCGAATGAAGTTTGATTAAGGGAGATAACAAAAATGGCAATGGTCCAACCGAAATCGCAAAAAGCACGTTTGTTTATTACTCACCTGCTACTGCTACTTTTTATCGCGGCGATTATGTTCCCGCTGCTGATGGTCGTCGCTATCTCGCTGCGTCAGGGAAACTTCGCGACCGGTAGCCTGATCCCGGAGCAAATCTCCTGGGATCACTGGAAACTGGCGTTAGGTTTTAGCGTTGAACAGGCTGATGGTCGCATTACGCCACCGCCATTCCCGGTACTGCTGTGGCTGTGGAACTCGGTAAAGGTCGCCGGGATTTCCGCGATTGGCATTGTGGCGCTCTCCACCACCTGCGCCTACGCTTTCGCCCGTATGCGCTTTCCAGGCAAAGCGACGCTGCTGAAAGGAATGCTGATTTTCCAGATGTTCCCGGCAGTACTTTCACTGGTCGCGTTGTATGCGTTGTTTGATCGTCTGGGTGAGTACATTCCATTCATTGGTCTGAATACTCATGGCGGCGTAATTTTCGCGTATCTGGGTGGGATTGCGCTGCATGTCTGGACCATCAAAGGCTATTTCGAAACCATCGACAGTTCGCTGGAAGAAGCGGCGGCGCTGGATGGTGCGACACCGTGGCAGGCCTTCCGCCTTGTCCTGTTGCCGCTGTCAGTACCGATTCTGGCGGTGGTGTTCATCCTGTCGTTTATCGCTGCCATTACTGAAGTTCCGGTCGCGTCGCTGTTACTGCGTGACGTAAATAGCTACACCCTGGCCGTGGGGATGCAGCAATACCTCAACCCGCAAAACTACCTGTGGGGTGACTTTGCCGCCGCTGCCGTGATGTCTGCATTACCGATCACCATCGTCTTCTTGCTGGCTCAACGCTGGCTGGTCAACGGCCTGACGGCAGGTGGTGTGAAAGGTTAAAGATGTTGTTCTGCCAATGTTATGCCGCTGCACCCTCAACTTACGTTATCCCAACTTGTGACTATTATTCGGCGCTCCACGGAGCGCCTTTTTTTCTTTCGTCTGCAATCTGAATCGTTCGCCGGTTAATATTCCCATCATAGAACTTATTATTTTTACGTTATTTGTTTTCCCACTTACGATAATTCTCTTTCGTGCTCTGAATCACGGCAATAGTATTGTTTTTATCAATTTTGGATAATTATCACAATTAAGATCACAGAAAAGACATTACGTAAACGCATTGTAAAAAATGATAATTGCCTTAACTGCCTGACAATTCCAACATCAATGCACTGATAAAAGATCAGAATGATCTAAGGCAGGTCTGAATGAATACCCAGTATAATTCCAGTTATATATTTTCGATTACCTTAGTCGCTACATTAGGTGGTTTATTATTTGGCTACGACACCGCCGTTATTTCCGGTACTGTTGAGTCACTCAATACCGTCTTTGTTGCTCCACAAAACTTAAATGAATCCGCTGCCAACTCCCTGTTAGGGTTTTGCGTAGCCAGCGCTCTGATTGGTTGCATCATCGGCGGTGCCCTCGGTGGTTATTGCAGTAACCGCTTCGGTCGTCGTGATTCACTTAAGATTGCTGCTGTCCTGTTTTTTATTTCTGGTGTAGGTTCTGCCTGGCCAGAACTTGGTTTTACCTCTATAAACCCGGACAACACAGTGCCTGTTTATCTGGCAGGTTATGTCCCGGAATTTGTTATTTATCGCATTATTGGCGGTATTGGCGTTGGTTTAGCCTCAATGCTTTCACCAATGTATATTGCGGAACTGGCTCCAGCTCATATTCGCGGGAAACTGGTTTCATTTAACCAGTTTGCGATTATTTTCGGGCAACTTTTAGTTTACTGCGTAAACTATTTTATTGCCCGTTCCGGTGATGCCAGCTGGCTGAATACTGACGGCTGGCGTTATATGTTTGCCTCGGAATGTATCCCTGCACTGCTGTTCTTAATGCTGCTGTATACCGTGCCAGAAAGTCCTCGCTGGCTGATGTCACGCGGCAAGCAAGAACAGGCGGAAAGTATCCTGCGCAAAATTATGGGCAACACGCTTGCAACTCAGGCAGTACAGGAAATTAAACACTCCCTGGATCATGGCCGCAAAACCGGTGGTCGTCTGCTGATGTTTGGCGTGGGCGTGATTGTAATCGGCGTTATGCTCTCCATCTTCCAGCAATTTGTCGGCATCAATGTGGTGTTGTACTACGCGCCGGAAGTGTTCAAAACGCTGGGGGCCAGCACGGATATCGCGCTGTTGCAGACCATTATTGTCGGAGTTATCAACCTCACCTTCACCGTTCTGGCAATTATGACGGTGGATAAATTTGGTCGTAAGCCACTGCAAATTATCGGCGCGCTCGGAATGGCAATCGGTATGTTTAGCCTCGGTACCGCGTTTTACACTCAGGCACCGGGTATTGTGGCGCTACTGTCGATGCTGTTCTATGTTGCCGCCTTTGCCATGTCCTGGGGTCCGGTATGCTGGGTTCTGCTGTCGGAAATCTTCCCGAATGCCATTCGTGGTAAAGCGCTGGCAATCGCGGTGGCGGCCCAGTGGCTGGCGAACTACTTCGTCTCCTGGACCTTCCCGATGATGGACAAAAACTCCTGGCTGGTGGCCCATTTCCACAACGGTTTCTCCTACTGGATTTACGGGTGTATGGGCGTTCTGGCAGCACTATTTATGTGGAAATTTGTCCCGGAAACCAAAGGTAAAACCCTTGAGGAGCTGGAAGCCCTCTGGGAACCGGAAACGAAGAAAACACAACAAACTGCTACGCTGTAATCTTCCTGTCCAGCACGCCGCGCCAGTTCGGCGTGCTGTCTTTTTACTCCCGCTTCAGCCGTTTCGAATTACACAACCACAGAGTGATCACCAGTAACAGGATCGCAGCCGAGTAGATCAACACATCCAGTGGCGATTTATGATCGACGATGATCAAGCGCACAATGGCGGTGATCCCAATATAGACAAAGTAACGTAGCGGGAAGTGAAAACCGGACTGAAAGTATTTCACAATCAGCGCGATAAATTCGAAATAGAGAAAGTAAACCACCAGTCCTTCTACCAGCTCATATTTGCTGGTTTGTTCTGGCGCGAACAGCACATCTGCCAGATGCACCGTTTCTTTGCCGAGGAAGACAACCAAAATCAGGCCGAGGCACAACAGGCCAAGATTGAGTACGGTCTGCAAAATGGTGGAGATAAACTCCACGCGCGGACGAGAGAGTGACGTCATAGCAGTACCTCCTTCACAGTGGCGAGCTTCCTGTATAACGCAAAAATGTGACGGAGATCTATATTTTTTGTGTATGTTTTGTTCAACCTGGATTTGGAGCGCGCCTCCACCAAAGCCGGATATACCTACCCGTAGGCCGGATAAGCCGCGCCTGGCGGCGCATCCGGCAAGACAAACCGCACCAAAGCCGGTAATTCAAAAATCACCCATTCAGGTGATTCCCAGCCACCAGCAATGCGCGAAAAATCGACCATGTTCCTCTGGAACAAATGAAACGTAACCTGATAAAGGTGGTAAAAATGAAGCCTTATTTTGCTGCTTTGATGTTATCAGTCTCTGTTCTTCCTGCTTATGCTGGTCCGCTCGGTACTGCTGATAAAGCCGACCTACCGCAAAGCAATGTCTCCAGCCCAATGATGGCCCAGTCGCTCAGGCAACCAGATCTGCAACCGATATCGACGGACAGGAAGACAGAATGTTTTCGCCTTTACACACCAGATCGCAAACCGGGGGTGAACTGCGTTCCTGATGGCTCAACAGGCCATTAAGAATGAGGGTGCCAGTGATTGCGAAAACTGGCACCTTTCCCATGACTTAGCGGAAATTGACGCTACGGTCGCTGGTCATGTCATACAACTGGAACTTACGCCCAAGTTGCTGACCACCGTCACGCGTCAGCGGCGTCCAGCCAATCGCCGCACGGCTGCGTGTCGGGCCAGACGAGAAGAGATCCAACGGTACCGAGACATACACGCCTTTGGTGAAGTCCCCTTCGCCGTACTCCTCTTTTGAAACATTAGTGATCGTGGCATAGCCACCCACCACCACGCCGCTATCAAAGCGTTTGGCGATCTCCAGCGTGCCGCCTTTATCCCCTGCCAGATACTGCCCGACGCTGGCTTTAACTAACACATCCTGAGCGAAAGATGGCGTCCAGTAGGCGGTCAGATGTCCGGTTTTCACGCTGTAGTCGGTGAATTTCATCATATCTTTTGCACTACGCCAGTCGCGCTGTTTAACGTAGTTGGCATCCAGACCAAACGCCCAGTTGCTGTCCAGCGGGCGATACAACACTTCTGCCCCCGCACCGCCAAACATGGTTTCGAGATAACCACCGTAGACCTGACCGTAGAAGCCGTTGCCCAGATGCTGGAAGTAGTTGGCTTGCAGGTTATTCACATAGACATCGTTCTGCACATACTCGCGCACATGGGTACGAACGCGCGGTAAGTGCGAGTCCTGCGGTGGATTGGTGTAGTTAAACTTGTCGTAGTTGTTGGCAAGATTTGCAAACAGGCTGCCGGTGGTCAGTAGATGGTCCGTCAGCCACAAATCTGCCGTTCCCATCACGCCCAGCTGATACATGTAAAAGTTTTCCGGGCCACCGACCGACTGGTTCAGCACCGGATCGATATGGAAATCAAAGCGTGATTTGTCGATATACCAGCCCTGCTCGGTGGACTGCGGAACCACTGGCTCGACGCGTTTTTGCGCCAGCGTCGTTTCGTGGCCCAACGGCTCTCCGGCGAGATGATTTTTCAGGCTGGCGACATCGGTTTCCGTCGTCACCTGCGGCATGTTAAGGCGATTTTCCGTAACGCGGATCGTTTTGATCCCATCCGGCAGATCATTCATCACGATCCGATTAGCACGGATGATCCCTTCGCGCGAATCACGATATTTCACCTGCTCGCCGGTAACATACAGCGTATCGCCTTTCGCCTGGATCTGCGGATCGGCAAGTCCGGCATTGTATTTCAACAGCGTTAACTGATTCGCCACCACCGAATGCTGCAAAATGGCATCCTGCGGCTGCGGTTGATATTGCGGGCGGGCGTTATCGATGTAGGACGGGCGCAGATCGTTAAAGTTGGTGCGCAGCGTGACGCCAAACATAAAGGTGTTGCCACGTTCATAGCTAAGGTTAACGTCGGCCCAATCGGTAACGCGATAAATCGCACCGACGTTAAACTTACTTTTTTGCTCCAGCTTCCCGGCAAAATCCTGCTGATAATTATTGCCTTCATACTCCAGTTTCAGGCGCAGCGGTTGCCAGGGCGTCTGGTATTCCACGCCGCCAAACAGTGAGGCAGGACCGTGGAACATCTGGCTACCGTCGATAGATCCCGCCTGTTTGTAGCTGTTATCGCGATAGCAATATTTATCACTGGCTGAACAGAGCGGATTTTTCACATTACCGCTGGTGCCCAGATATCCCCAGCCCAGGCCGAGCGTAAAATCGAACGGCCCCCAGGCTTTGCTGGCAACAAGATATTCCGCATCAAACAGCCCCGTACCGCCGATATCCCGCGCACCAACCGCCACTTGCGGCAGCCAGTAACTCTCTTCCCACAAACGCAGTTTGAGATCGAAGGCTTTATCTTTATACGTTTGATCGCCAGAGAACGCTTCGACGCTGCTGTACTGCCGGGTGCGCACGTCGGTGTAGCGCAGCGTTGTTTCCAGCCACGGGAAGAGTTGCACTGAAGCTGAGTAATAACGGTACTGATCGTTATCTCGATAGTTCAGGCTCAACTCCCCTTCCCGCGCCATGCGCGCGGTGGGCGTTTGTAATAATCCTACGCCACCGAAATCCGACTGCGACGGACCAATGGGCGCAGGATATGTTTCGCCGTAGCAAGCTGTGCTAATGCCCAGCGCCAGTAAGCTAAGCAGATGTCTTTTTTTCATTATTGGGGTATCCGCTGCGTCAGAGTCTGAAGAATGTCGGCGTTAAGGGCATCAGGCGTCTCACTCCAGACGGAGTCCGCGAGGCCAACATAAATAATGCTGCCGGGCATCGGCTCTACGTGACGCTTGTTCCAGTAAGCCACCGGCGCTTTTTGCGTGCGTCCGTCCGGGTAAACCACCCACGCGTAGCTGCGATCCGCACCGCTAAGCAGGTTCTGCCCGGAGAGATAGCTCGCCACGTCGCGACCTGGAGTGAATGGCTGCTTGCCAGGACGGCTGATAAGCCCGAACAGCGTGACCGTGGACGGTGGTGGCCCGACCCACAGCGTGTAGTTGCCCTGCAACGGTGGGTTACCGCGTTCGGCAACGCGGACGATATCAGGATCAAGATTGATTTTTTGCCTGCCCGTCACTTTCAACGCCTGAATTTGCTGGCGTAAGGCGTTAATCGCGGCGGCATCGTCGGCGCTGGAATCTGCAGCCAGTTCTGCCAGCCGTGTCAGCAACGCCTGCTGCTGCCGCGATGCTGCCGCCGTTGCCAGCTCTTCGCTAATCACCGCACCAGGCCACCAACTGTTTGCCAGCCGCGGCTGGCCTACCAGATCGATTAAATACTCTGCGCCCGTCAGCGTTTTGGCCTCACTGCTGCCATTGCTGAATACCTTGACGGTTCCCGCCGCGAAGACCGATGACGCCCCCACACTCAAAATCAATGCGACAATAGTTTGTTTAATCATTGTTTTGCCGCCTTGATGAGAGTGGTTTTCACCGGGAAATAATCCGCGCCGAGATACTGTTCCGACTGGCGAATTTGCCCTTCGCTGTCGATCCAGTAGCGGTTATGCCAGCGCGCCTGGTCGGTGGAGACTTCTTCGTCCAGCACGCGAACCGGGGTTTCATCGCTGCCGACCTTGACGGTATCGGTGCCATCCCATTTGAAGACTGAGCGTGCGGTGGCGTAGCGTACCTGCTGGTACTCGGTCCAGCCCATCGTGCGCGTCCATGTTGCACCATCAACAATTTGTGCGGGTTTAATCAGCGGGTCGGCGGCAAGGTTATTCACTTCAATCAGGTTGTCGCCGCCAAGCAAAGTCTTCACCAGACGACCATGTTGTGTGACAAGAGTGGCTTGATCCTGAGTGACCCATTTTTGTTGTCCGTCTTCAGCGAAGGCCAGCACCACAAACAATTGCGGCCCGCCATTAAGCTGCATGTACTGGCTGGCGTAGGGCATATTTTGAATATCATCGTCCGTCAGCTGTACGCCTGGCGTGCCGAACAGACTGTCCCACAGTGAATTGCCCAGCTCTTTAGTCGTGGCTGAACAGGCCTGTAATAGCAGGCAGATAAGAATGAGTGCAGGTCGCTTCACGACTCTTCTCCAGAGGGGCAGAATAACCACACCGGAGTGTGGTTATGGTAAATCCCTTCATACTTCAAGCCACAGATGCAATGACTCAAATTATTTTGGGGATACATACTTTATTACTGGGTACTGGTGGTCGTGGTTGTGGTGGTCCCGGTATTAGAACCATCACCGCCACCGGTTGCCGCGAGCGCGACACCCACCGCCGAGCTTACGGTGCTGACGCTGGTCGCGGAGGAACTCCCCGCCGAAACCGACGTTGCTGCCGACCCTGCCGCTTCGCCCACCTGTACAGGTGCAGCCCCCGCAGAAGTCGCCGCAAGCGCAGATATGGCAAAAATGCCATACAGAACTTTTTTCATAACAATTTCCCTTCATTGAATGAATGGAGATTTACCCAAAAACATTTCGGGCGGGATCGAGTATACACAACTAAAGCATGCGAATTACGGCGCGGGGAATTAGAGATGGGGTTTTAGGATAATTGGAATGAATATCAAATATAAGCTACAACTTATATATAAATAACATTAAAAATCATAATGTTAAAATAAAAGTAAAAGTAATTAATCTGAGTATTTTCCGAAATCAATCACGATTAAAAATCTATTTTAGGATTAACCTCACGGTATGATTTCCGTTAAATCACAGACAAGGGGATTTATCTGATAAAACAATGCCGACATAACGTCGGCATTGTTATTAAGGTTTTTAAATTAACCGCGCCACGCTTTATAGCGGTTAATCAGACCATTGGTCGAGCTATCGTGGCTGCTGATTTCTTTGCCATCTTTCAGCTCTGGCAGAATACGGTTCGCCAGCTGTTTACCCAGCTCCACGCCCCACTGGTCGAAGGTGAAGATGTTCAGAATCACGCCCTGAGTAAAGATTTTGTGCTCATACAGCGCAATCAACGCCCCCAGGCTGAACGGAGTGATTTCGCGCAGCAGGATGGAGTTGGTCGGGCGGTTACCTTCGAACACTTTGAACGGCACCACGTAGTCAAGCGTTGCCGGATCTTTACCCTGATCGCGATATTCCTGCTCAACCACTTCGCGGGATTTACCAAACGCCAGCGCTTCGGTCTGGGCGAAGAAGTTAGACAGCAGTTTCTGGTGATGATCAGAGAGCGGGTTATGGGTGATAGCCGGAGCGATGAAATCGCACGGTACCATTTTGGTTCCCTGGTGGATCAGCTGGTAGAACGCGTGCTGACCGTTAGTGCCTGGTTCACCCCAGATAATCGGGCCAGTCTGGTAATCCACAACGTTACCGTTACGGTCAACATACTTACCGTTGGACTCCATATTGCCCTGCTGGAAGTACGCCGCGAAACGGTGCATATACTGGTCATACGGCAGAATCGCCTCAGTTTCCGCACCAAAGAAATTGTTGTACCAGATGCCAATCAGCGCCAGCAGTACAGGCAGGTTTTTCTCGGCAGGCGTGGTGGAGAAATGCTTGTCCATCGCGTGTGCGCCAGAAAGCAGTTCAACGAAGTTATCAAAGCCGATGGAGAGAACAATCGACAGGCCAATCGCTGACCACAAAGAGTAACGGCCGCCGACCCAGTCCCAGAACTCGAACATGTTGGCAGTATCAATACCAAACTCGCCAACGGCTTTGGCATTGGTTGAGAGCGCCGCAAAGTGTTTCGCAACGTGTTTTTCATCACCTGCCGCTTTCAGGAACCAGTCACGCGCGCTATGGGCGTTGGTCATGGTTTCCTGAGTGGTGAAGGTTTTAGATGCTACCAGGAACAGCGTGGTTTCCGGGTTTACTTTTTTCAGCACTTCCGCGATGTGAGTCCCATCGACGTTAGAAACAAAGTGCATGTTCAGGTGGTTTTTGTACGGACGCAGTGCTTCGGTCACCATGTACGGGCCGAGGTCAGAACCGCCGATCCCGATGTTCACTACGTCAGTGATTGCTTTGCCGGTATACCCCTTCCACTCACCGGAGATAATCGCTTCCGAGAAGGTTTTCATCTTCTCCAGCACCGCGTTGACTTCCGGCATTACGTCTTTGCCATCAACCAGAATCGGGGTATTGCTACGGTTACGCAGCGCTACGTGCAGCACGGCGCGGTTTTCAGTGCGGTTGATCTTCTCGCCAGAGAACATCGACTTAATCGCGCCCGCCAGATCGCACTCTTTCGCCAGATCCTGTAATTTCGCCAGCGTCTCTTCAGTGATGCGGTTTTTGGAGTAATCCACCAGCATCTGATCGTCGAATGTTGCGGAGAACTTAGAAAAACGATCGCCGTCTTTAGCAAAAAGATCGGCGATCGTAACGTCTTTCATTTCATCGAAGTGTTTCTGTAGTGCCTGCCAGGCAGCGGTCTGCGTTGGATTGATGTTTTTCATTAGCAATACTCTTCTGATTTTGAGAATTGTGACTTTGGAAGATTGTAGCGCCAGTCACAGAAAAATGTGATGGTTTTAGTGCCGTTAGCGTAATGTTGAGTGTAAACCCTTAGCGCAGTGAAGCATTTATTAGCTGAACTACTGACCGCCAGGAGTGGATGAAAAATCCGCATGACCCCGTCGTTGACAACCGCCCCGCTCACCCTTTATTTATAAATGTACTACCTGCGCTAGCGCAGGCCAGAAGAGGCGCGTTGCCCAAGTAACGGTGTTGGAGGAGCCAGTCCTGTGATAACACCTGAGGGGGTGCATCGCCGAGGTGATTGAACGGCTGGCCACGTTCATCATCGGCTACAGGGGCTGAATCCCCTGGGTTGTCACCAGAAGCGTTCGCAGTCGGGCGTTTCGCAAGTGGTGGAGCACTTCTGGGTGAAAATAGTAGCGAAGTATCGCTCTGCGCCCACCCGTCTTCCGCTCTTCCCTTGTGCCAAGGCTGAAAATGGATCCCCTGACACGAGGTAGTTATGTCTGAAATTGTTGTCTCCAAATTTGGCGGTACCAGCGTAGCTGATTTTGACGCCATGAACCGCAGCGCTGATATTGTGCTTTCTGATGCCAACGTGCGTTTAGTAGTCCTCTCGGCTTCTGCTGGTATCACTAATCTGCTGGTCGCTTTAGCGGAAGGGCTGGAACCTGGCGAGCGATTCGAAAAACTCGACGCTATTCGCAACATCCAGTTTGCCATTCTGGAACGTCTGCGTTACCCGAACGTTATCCGTGAAGAGATTGAACGTCTGCTGGAGAACATTACTGTTCTGGCAGAAGCGGCGGCGCTGGCAACGTCTCCGGCGCTGACAGATGAGCTGGTCAGCCACGGCGAGCTGATGTCGACCCTGCTGTTTGTCGAAATCCTGCGCGAACGCGATGTTCAGGCACAGTGGTTTGATGTACGTAAAGTGATGCGTACCAACGACCGATTTGGTCGTGCAGAGCCAGATGTAGCCGCGCTGGCGGAACTGGCCGCGCTGCAGCTGCTCCCACGCCTCAATGACGGCTTAGTGATCACCCAGGGATTTATCGGTAGCGAAAATAAAGGTCGTACAACGACGCTTGGCCGTGGAGGCAGCGATTATACGGCAGCCTTGCTGGCGGAGGCTTTACACGCATCTCGTGTTGATATCTGGACCGACGTCCCGGGCATCTACACCACCGATCCACGCGTAGTTTCCGCAGCAAAACGCATTGATGAAATCGCGTTTGCCGAAGCGGCAGAGATGGCAACTTTTGGTGCAAAAGTACTGCATCCGGCAACGTTGCTACCCGCAGTACGCAGCGATATCCCGGTCTTTGTCGGCTCCAGCAAAGACCCACGCGCAGGTGGTACGCTGGTGTGCAATAAAACTGAAAATCCGCCGCTGTTCCGCGCGCTGGCGCTTCGTCGCAATCAGACTCTGCTCACTTTGCACAGCCTGAATATGCTGCATTCTCGCGGCTTCCTCGCGGAAGTTTTCGGCATCCTCGCGCGGCATAATATTTCGGTAGACTTAATCACCACGTCAGAAGTGAGCGTGGCATTAACCCTTGATACCACCGGTTCAACCTCCACTGGCGATACGTTGCTGACGCAATCTCTGCTGATGGAGCTTTCCGCACTGTGCCGGGTGGAGGTGGAAGAAGGTCTGGCGCTGGTCGCGTTGATTGGCAATGACCTGTCAAAAGCCTGCGGCGTTGGCAAAGAGGTATTCGGCGTACTGGAACCGTTCAACATTCGCATGATTTGTTACGGCGCATCCAGCCATAACCTGTGCTTCCTGGTGCCCGGCGAAGATGCCGAGCAGGTGGTGCAGAAGCTGCATTTTAATTTGTTTGAGTAATATTTCCCTACTGGCGTATAACGCTCACCGATTGTTATACGCCATCCTCACTGAAAACATAGATTAAATAATATCTGAAAAGCAAAATCACTCCTGTAGAACAGTATTATAATCACCGAAAAATATCATTTAACAGGAGTGTTAATGGCTACTTTAATGGAAAAAGATGCACTTTTAAACGGAGCCAGTCAGTGCATCGCGTTTTTATCAAATATCATTGATAATTGCTCAGTTTCGTCGCATCAGGATTCAGGCGATGCTCTCAAGCGATTAGTCAGCTATCGCGATTATCTTTATTCTACCCCCGCTGAACTTGTTGATTTTACACAAGGTAAGATTCTCCTTCAGCAGGTAAGAACTCAATATCAGCATGAATTCAACAATACTACGCATTCAGAAAATAAAGCATCTTTTGATTCTATTTGGCAGCGTCTGACAAATCATGAAGTCACACCGCAACAGCATCCCATTGGTTTTGTTTTAGGTGGGCAACCCGGAGCAGGTAAATCATCTCTGATTGAATTAGCCAAAAGAGAGACAAAAGATAATATAATGATTATTAACGGTGATGATTTTCGATTTCTACACCCTGATTTTAATCATATCTACCAAAATTATGGGGATGATTTTGTTACCCATACAGCGAAATTTTCCGGCGAAACGGTCGAACGTGCAATTGAGAGAGCGATAGTCAGTAAACTCAACATTGTTGTCGAAGGAACATTTCGTAATGCCGCTACGCCGTTACAAACATTAAAAAAACTCAAAGATGCAGGCTACCAAACAGAAGTCATGATAAAAACAACCTCAGCGGCATTAAGCTGGGAAAGCACCAATGAACGGTATAATAAGGACAAAGAGGCGGGAAATATTGCCCGAAAAGTGGATAAAAACCACCATGATATCGTCACCGGTTTGCTGGCAGAAAATGCCCGCAAGGTGTTTGCTTCAAACCTGGCAGATAAGTTTGCGGTGTATTCGCGTGAGAAGATGATATTTAGTTCACAAGCGGCAACGAATGACGATATTGCAACGCTTATACAGAATGAAATCAGCGGGAATACACAATAATAATAAGAGCTGATGGCGTGAAATAACGCCGGGCATCACGCCCGGCGCATTACCGTCTGGTACATTAAGCTATCCAGTTCCTTAACGTCCCCTTCTCTGCTATCCGGTAACAGCGGTGGAATTTCCCCACGCGCCAGTTCCGCACGAATAAACGCATGTAACAATGGACGGCGCGGACCATATTCCGCTTCTCCTGCGCGCTGTTTACGTTCCAGTAATTCGTCTATTTCTGCACGTAACGGCGCATCAAGTTCGCTTCCCGCCAGTAGCTCAGCAAAGCGCATTGGCGGTACGCCTTTTCCCGCTTCAACCCAACGCACGGCCAGCAGCGGACGCAGCACGTAAAAGTATTTTTTCAGCCGCACTTCGTCGCCTTGTAAATAACCGCGAAAGTTTTTCCGCGCCATCGAATAATAATGCCAACGCGCACGCAGCGGAGAAAACCACTTCGGCACCATTGCCTTAAGCGCCGTTATCGTTTCTTCATCTTGTTGATAGACCACAGGAGAATCCAGCCATTCTATCAGCGTCGGATTCGCACCTTTCAATAATCCCAGCGCCTTGCGCCACTCCCAGCCTGAAACATCTAACTCGTCGTCAATAGGCAACTCAATAACATCGCGCGGCGCCTCTACTCGCAGATACCATTCCAGCGGGTGAACATACAAAAACCGTACATCGTAGTCGCTGTCGGGCGAGGCAAATCCCCAGCCGCGGCTCCCTGATTCACAGGCGTACAGTACTTTCACATCATACCGCCGTTCAATTTCTCTTAACTGCTGCGATACCCTTTCTCGCATCGCAGCACTGACTCCATTTAATGGCATGTTACTCACCCTTTGATATTAACCAACCCATGCAGAACCTGATCCAGACCGCCAAATACAGAGATGTTATCGATCCGTTCAGCCACTCTCTCCAGCGTTTCCAGTTCTTTTAAGCGTAACGCTACCGGGTTGTTTTCCATGACTTTAGCGGTATTGAGTAACGAACGCGTCGCTGCCGTTTCTTCACGTCGGCGAATCACATTGGCCTGCGCGGATTTCTCCGCCTCAACCAGCTGCGCAAGGATATTTTTCATATCGCCAGGCAGGACGATATCTTTCACCCCTAACGAGGCAATCTCCATACCAAATGGCAACATGCGCGATTTCACCTGTTCGCTGACAACGTCATCAATGACCTGTTTATCTTCCAGCAATTCATCCAACGTACGCGTACCTACCGCTTCACGCAGGGCAAATTGTAATTCCCGATACAAATGATCAATCGGCTTCGTTAACTGGCTAAATGCCAATAACACGTCGCTGTAGCGCCAGTTAGCGGCGAGGTTAATCCGCAGATTGACCTTATCTTTCGTTAAGATTTCTTGCCCGCTGACTTCCAGTACCTGCAAGCGGGTGTCAACCACTTCAGCGTCAACCAGATGGTTAATTTTCCAGTATGCGGTCAGCCCCGGCGGTAACAGCGCCTGCGTTTCACCATCGATTTTCAGCACGCCTACATGCCAGGCCGGAACCTGCACCGTTAGTATTGCATCGCGGCCTTTAACTGCCCCTTTGCGCCGTGGTTGCAATACCGCATTCATCACCTCCGTTTGTACCTGGACTTGCTGCGTATTCATCCGCACCAGTGTCAAATCATCCTCTACACGCCAGTACAAACGGCGCGTTGATGGCGGCAGGATCTCCTGCAAAATACCGTCCATATACAACGCCCCGGCTTCAGTCTCCGACAAGTCGGCCACCACGCAATATCTTTCCACCCAATCAGGCTGAAAGCGGCGCAAATAATCCGCCAGCACGTCGGGCACTTCGCTACCATCCAGCGTAATCAGCAACACTTCCGGGGTAGTAAACCAGGGTAAAATATGCTCGCCTGCATGTAGCACTTTGTAGTAATCGCCGTTTCTGGAGAGTAATGCCAGCTGATCTTTTCTTACGCTTATTTTCTTAATCATTATCTATTCCTTGCTTAACAGCCGTCGCGGAAGCGGACACGAAGCGACAGGGGAATTCCCTTTTGCCTGTTACCCGGCGTCTTTATCGGCGACGTTATCGGGGATCGCTGACTGCGCAATCCCTCATTTTTTATTTAATAAGTTACAACCAGTATTCATTTCAGGAATGAATGTGGGAATCGAACCCATAATTGGCGTCAAAGGCTGACGGAACACGCCCGGAAAACAGCCTGACCGTTCCTGGTGTGCCGACGGGGTTTAACCCCCTTTGAAATTCAGTATCAACGCAAAAGTGTTATTGCGAGAAGCGTGCCAGAATTGAGAAAAATTCTTAACCAAATGAAAAATAAAGAGTTAGTGAATTACTTTTGTTTGTAGGGGGAAAACTTTTCGCTAAATGTGTATCTGTATTTATCGTCAATTATCAAGAAAGATAAATATTTAAGAAGAGAACAAAGGAATATTATCAGTTCTGCTTGCAAATGAATTCCCGTACACTGAATCCATCGGCTAACTGAGGGCAACATCATGGCACTCCCGCGTATTACCCAAAAAGAGATGACAGAGCGCGAGCAACGCGAGCTAAAAACGCTGCTGGACCACGCGCGGATTGCGCATGGTCGCGTACTGACCAACTCCGAAACCAACAGCATTAAAAAAGAGTACATCGATAAGCTGATGGTTGAGCGTGAAGCAGCTGCAAAAAAAGCCCGCCAGTTGAAGAAAAAGCAGGCTTATAAACCAGATACTGAAGCATCGTTTAACTGGTCGGCTAATACACCAACGCACGGCAGGCGCTGATTAACGCCCCTTCTTTTTACGCCCCGGCGATGTGAAACGTTTACCATTTGACGCCGGGCGGCCACCTTTTTCTGATGTTTTTTCCATCTTCACCAACGGGCGTTTGATGCCCGCCGTTTTCGGTTTGGCCTTCACTTTAGGTTTTGCCTCGGAAGAGGAATTTTCGATGAGCTTAAACAGGTCGATTAACTCATCGTCAGTTAAATCGCGCCACTCACCCAGCGGAATGCCGCTTAAGCTGACGTTCATAATGCGCGTACGTTCCAGCTTTTTCACTTCATAGCCGAAATGCTCGCACATGCGCCGGATCTGACGGTTCAGCCCCTGCACCAGGGTAATGCGGAAGACAAACGGCGCTTCTTTTTTGACTTTGCACTTTTTCGTCACCGTCCCGAGGATCGGCACCCCCGCCCCCATACCACGAATAAATTCATCGGTAATCGGTTTATCGACCGTCACCAGATACTCTTTCTCATGATCGTTACCCGCACGGAGGATCTTATTCACCAGATCGCCGTGATTGGTGAGGAAAATCAGCCCCTGGGAGTCTTTATCCAGGCGGCCAATCGGGAACACGCGTTTGCTGTGGTTAACGAAATCGACAATGTTATCGCGCTCGCCATCTTCGGTGGTGCTGACAATACCGACGGGCTTGTTCAGGGCGATAAGTACCAAATCTTCGGCTTCCCGAGGCTCAATCAACTGACCGTTTACTTTCACAACGTCGCCGGGTTTCACCTGATCGCCAATGGTGGCTCGCTTGCCATTAAGGAACACATTGCCTTGCTCGATATAGCGATCCGCTTCGCGGCGTGAGCAAATTCCGCTTTCGCTGATGTATTTATTTAAACGGACTGATGAGTCGGGCAGCATAAATTCTCCTGTAAAAAACGGAATATACCGTACCTTTGGGTTGATAAAAAATAGTCATGAGCGAACTATTTGTTATTTCCATTGGCTTGAATTCGTTACCTGCTCAAATCACTTTCCAGAAGCAATGTGCGACATCGTGAGCCATGTCAGTAAGTGGTTAAATTCGCAGTGGTAGCATGCCTCCCGTGATTTCTTACTAACCGGAGAAGTAATGGAACTGCTTTTATTGAGTAACTCGACGCTGCCGGGTAAAGCCTGGCTGGAACATGCACTGCCGCTAATTGCTGAACAGTTGCAGGGTCGCCGCTCAGCGGTGTTTATCCCTTTCGCTGGCGTAACGCAGACCTGGGATGATTACACAGCGAAAACGGCTGCGGTTCTCGCTCCGCTGGGTGTTTCTGTCACCGGTATTCATAGCGTTGTCGATCCCGTTGCCGCGATTGAAAATGCTGAGATCGTGATTGTCGGCGGCGGGAATACTTTCCAGTTGCTGAAACAGTGCCGCGAGCGCGGGCTGCTGGCACCAATTACTGACGTGGTTAAACGTGGCGCTCTGTATATTGGCTGGAGCGCAGGCGCTAACCTTGCTTGCCCAACCATTCGTACCACCAACGATATGCCGATTGTCGATCCGCAAGGTTTCGATGCGCTAAATCTGTTCCCGTTGCAAATCAACCCGCACTTCACCAACGCGCTGCCGGAAGGCCATAAAGGTGAAACCCGTGAGCAGCGTATTCGCGAACTGCTGGTCGTCGCGCCAGAACTGACGATTATTGGTCTACCGGAAGGTAACTGGATCACAGTGAGTAAAGGTCACGCTACGCTGGGTGGCCCGAACACCACTTATGTGTTTAAGGCTGGTGAAGAAGCGGTGCCGCTAGAAGCTGGTCACCGTTTTTAAGTAAATTGCCGGATGCATGATCCGGCATCTTGTTCATAGTGCCTGATGCGACGCTTGACGCGTCTTATCAGGCCTACAGGATTCACAATATTAATACTCGTCCCGTCCTTCATCTTCATCCGGCTGTTCCAGCACACTGTAAGCCACCGAACAAAACAGCGAGTTCAGGCGCTGCATATCTCCCAGTAAGCCTAAATGTAGCGAACTGGTTTCAATGCTCTGCACGTTTTGCTGATGCAGGCGATCGACGTGGGCGTGGGAATAGCGGCGATTAAGAATGCGAAAGCGATGCTTACTACGGCGCAAACGACGAGCGCTGGTGACATCGCCAGAGAAGAACACCGACATTGCCAGTTTTAAATTACTGAGCAATTGCTCATAGAGCGCATCCAGTTCCTTCAAGCCATCAAGCGAAAATGCCCGCCGTGCTGCCAGCGATTTATCGGCAATTTCGCTGCCCATGCGCTCGACGATATCGGAGGCCTGTTCAAGGTTGAGCGACATTTCGATGATCTCCGCCCAGCGGCGCGACTCTTCCTCCGCCAACTCTTCTTTTGGCATCCGCGCCAGATACAGCTTAATGGCGGTGTAGAGAACGTTGATATCATCTGCCAGCTTACGCAGCTCTTTCTCCTGCCGTGGCTCGCCGTGCATCACTTTATTTAGCCCTTCCATCATCTGTTCCATGGCGTCGCCAATGCGCAGGGTTTCGCGCGCGGCGTTCGCCAGAGCAAGCGTGGGCGTATCCAGCGCGCTGACATCCAGATGTTTGGGCCGTAGCTGGGTATCCAGTTCCGGTTCATCGCGAATAATCGTTTTGCAAAACCGTGCCATCGGGTCAACAAATGGCAGCATGACCAGGCAACGTACAAGGTTGTAGAAGACGTGGAAATAGATCACCAGTTCCGCTTTTGGCAATGACAACTTCCCCATTGTCTCTGCCAGCAAATGGACAAACGGCAGGATAATCAGGCTACCCACCAGCTTAAACAGCAGACTACCCAGCGCGACACGGCGGGCTGCGGCATTGGCGGCACTGTTGTTGAGCATCGCCAGCAGACCGGAACCGAGGTTAGCACCAATCACCAGACAGAGCGCCACGGGGAAGGAGATAATGCCTGCGGCGGTCAGAGTCGCGGTCAGCAGTACAGCAGCAAGGCTGGAGTAGCTGATAATGGCGAACATCGCGCCAATCAGCGCATCCAGCAGAATATCGCCGGTCAGCGAGGCAAAGATCACCTGAACGCCGTTTGCCTGGGTGATCGGCGTTACGGCCTGCACAATCAACTCCAGCGCCAGCAAAATCAGCCCAAGACCAATACCGACGCGGCCCAGTTGCCCGGCGCGTGACTGTTTGCGTCCGAGGAAAAAAATCACGCCGATAAAAATAAGTAACGGTGACAGCCAGGATAAGTCGAAGGTGAGAATACGCGCCATTAGCGCCGTCCCGACATCTGCACCCAGCACAATGACCAGAGCCGGTGCGAGGGCTACCAGATCCTGAGCGACAAACGAGGTCACCAGCATGGTGGTGGCATTACTGCTCTGTACCAGTGCGGTAACGCCGATCCCCGCGCAAAAGGCGAGCGGCTTTTTTTCGACGCTCCGGCTAAGGACAGTACGCAAACGCGCGCCGAAGACGCGCATTACGCCGGTTCGAACAATATGAGTCCCCCAGACCAGCAGGGCGACGGCAGAAAGCAGGTGAAGCAGCGTTAACACGAGTTCAGGTTCTCCTTATCGTTATATGTTCCTGAAGCAATTGAATGACCAAAGGACCGGAAACACGCTGACTGGCATCTTTACTGTGCCTTTTGACCTTCGTTTTTCCGGCTAAGATTATTCCAGCCTGATTCCAGTATAAGTGTTTCATATTAATAAAGAGACAGGGCACTCATTGAGCGCCCTGTTTGTTGTAAGGAAAAGTGACAGATTTGTGAATCAGTCCGCGTCATACCCCAGATTCGGTGCCAGCCAGCGCTCAACTTCGGTAACGCTCATACCTTTACGGCGGGCATAATCTTCAACCTGATCGCGCTGAATTTGTGCTACAGCGTAGTACTTGCTGTCCGGGTGGCTGAAGTACCAACCCGAAACCGATGCACCGGGCCACATGGCGAAAGATTCTGTGAGTTTCATGCCAGTGTGTTTTTCCACTTCCAGCAGCTCCCAGATGGTGGCTTTTTCCGTATGTTCCGGGCAGGCCGGATAGCCCGGTGCCGGACGGATGCCCTGGTAGTTTTCGCGGATCAGTTCTTCGTTGCTGAGGTTCTCGTTCGGCGCATAGCCCCAGTAGACTTTACGCACACGCTCATGGAGATACTCCGCAAAGGCTTCGGCTAAACGGTCGGCAAGCGCTTTCACCATGATTTTGTTGTAATCATCGTGCTGCGCTTCAAAGGCATCAGCCAGTGCGTCCTCTTCCAGCCCGCCAGTCACGGCAAATGCGCCGATGTAATCTGCTTTACCAGAAAGCTTCGGCGCAACGAAGTCAGCGAGACAGTAGTTAGCGAATCCCGTTTTTTCGGTCTGTTGACGCAGATGGTGGCTGACGTTGATCACATGGGTGCGCGTTTCGTCACGGTAGATTTCAATGTCATCGCCCACACGGTTTGCCGGGAACAGGCCCACCACGCCACGCGGATTCAGCGTTTTCTCGGCGCTTAATTTATCCAGCATGTCGTTGGCGTCTTTAAACAGCCGCTGCGCCTCAACGCCCACCACTTCATCTTCCAGAATGCGCGGATACTTCCCGGCCAGCGACCAGGTCATAAAGAACGGTGTCCAGTCGATGTAATTACGCAGAGTTTCGATGCTGGCTTCAACTTCCTGCACGCCGAGACGGTGCGCCACCGGCGGCGTGTAAGCCTGCCAGTCAAAAGCGAAATCGTTATCGCGCGCCGCTTCCAGCGTGACCGGTGGTGTGCGCGGTTTCTTACGCCCGTGCTGAATACGTACGGTTTCGTACTCCTTGCGGGTACGAGCGACAAAATCATCACGCTGAGTATCGGAAAGCAGCGCCGCCACCACACCAACGGTGCGCGATGCGTTCTGTACATACACCGTCGGGCCGCTGTAGTTCTGCTCAATTTTCACCGCCGTGTGCGCTTTTGAGGTCGTCGCGCCGCCAATCAATAGCGGGATGGTGAAGCCCTGACGCTCCATCTCTTTCGCCACGTTAACCATCTCGTCCAGCGACGGCGTGATAAGCCCCGAAAGTCCAATCAGATCAGCATTCACTTCTTTAGCGGTACGGAGAATTTTTTCCGCAGGCACCATAACGCCGAGATCGACAATTTCGTAGTTGTTACATTGCAGCACCACGCCAACGATATTTTTACCGATGTCGTGGACATCGCCTTTCACGGTGGCGATCACCATCTTGCCGTTGGTTTTACCCTGCTCTTTGCTGGCTTCAATAAACGGTTCGAGATACGCCACTGCCTGTTTCATGACGCGCGCCGATTTGACCACCTGTGGCAGGAACATTTTCCCTTCGCCAAACAGATCGCCGACCACGTTCATACCGTCCATCAGCGGGCCTTCAATCACTTCAATCGGGCGCGTAGCCTGCTGGCGGGCTTCTTCGGTATCCTGCTCGATAAACTCGGTAATGCCTTTAACCAGCGAGTATTCCAGACGTTTATTCACTTCCCACGAGCGCCACTCCGCCTGCTGGGCGTTAGCGGTGTCGTCGGTTTTGCTGCCGCGATATTTCTCGGCAAGCTCCAGTAAACGCTCAGTGCCATCGTCGCGACGGTTAAGAATCACATCTTCCACCGCGTCGCGCAGTTCAGCGGGTAGGTCGTCGTAAATCGCCAGTTGCCCGGCGTTGACGATCCCCATATCCATGCCATTGCGAATAGCGTAGTAGAGGAACACCGCGTGAATGGCTTCGCGCACCGGATCGTTGCCACGGAATGAGAAAGAAACGTTAGATACACCGCCGGAAATCAGCGCGTGCGGCAGTTCGCGTTTGATATCTTCACACGCGCCGATAAAGTCCTGCGCGTAGTTGTTGTGCTCTTCAATGCCGGTTGCGACCGCGAAGATGTTCGGGTCGAAGATGATATCTTCTGGCGGGAAGCCAACCTCTTCGGTGAGGATTTTGTACGCCCGACGGCAAATCTCGATTTTCCGTGCGCGGGTATCGGCCTGTCCCTGTTCGTCAAAGGCCATTACCACCACTGCCGCACCGTAACGACGCAAGAGCTTCGCGTGATGGATAAAGGCGTCGACGCCCTCTTTCATCGAGATAGAGTTAACAATGCCTTTGCCCTGGATACACTTCAGACCTTTTTCAATGACATCCCATTTTGAGGAGTCGATCATAATCGGCACGCGAGCGATATCCGGTTCACCGGCAATCAGATTGAGAAAACGCACCATCGCCGCTTCGGCGTCGAGCATCCCTTCATCCATGTTGATATCGATAATCTGCGCACCGTTTTCCACCTGCTGGCGGGCCACATCCAGTGCCTCGCTGTATTTCTCTTCTTTGATCAGGCGCTTGAACTTAGCGGAACCGGTGACGTTGGTGCGTTCACCCACGTTCACAAACAGGCTATCTTCGCCAATGTTCAGCGGCTCCAGGCCGGACAAACGGCAGGCTACGGGGATTTCCGGCAGTTTGCGCGGCGCTAATCCTTCTACTGCACGACTCATCGCTGCAATATGTTGTGGCGTGGTGCCACAGCAGCCGCCGACGATATTGAGAAAACCCGCTTGCGCCCATTCACGTATCTGTTTTGCCATCGTGTCGGCGTCGAGATCGTACTCACCAAAGGCGTTGGGTAGCCCGGCGTTCGGGTGCGCGGTGACGTAGCATTCCGCAATCCGTGACAGCTCCTGCACGTACTGGCGCAGTTCATCGGGCCCCAGCGCACAGTTCAGGCCAAAGGTCAGAGCTTCGGCGTGGCGCAATGAGTTGTAAAATGCTTCGGTGGTCTGCCCGGAGAGCGTGCGCCCGGAGGCGTCGGTGATGGTGCCGGAGATCATAATCGGCAGCTCAACGCCCAGCGCTTCAAACTCCGTTTTCACCGCAAAAACCGCCGCTTTGGCGTTAAGGGTGTCGAAAACGGTTTCAATCAGGATCAGATCCGCGCCACCTTCCACCAGCGCTTTGGTGGACTCTCGATAAGCCGCCACCAGCCCGTCAAAAGTGATATTACGAAATGCCGGATCATTTACGTCCGGAGAAATAGACGCCGTGCGGTTGGTCGGGCCGAGAACACCGGCAACGTAGCGCGGTTTCTCCGGCGTGCGCGCGGTCCACTCATCAGCACAAGCTCGCGCCAGTTTCGCCGCCGCAAAGTTGATTTCCGCCGACAGGGATTCCATCTGGTAATCCGCCATCGCAATGGTCGTGGAGTTGAAGGTGTTGGTTTCGATGATATCCGCGCCCGCTTCAAAGTAGGCGTTGTGGATAGCGGCGATCACTTCCGGTTTGCTGAGCACCAGCAGGTCGTTGTTGCCTTTGAGATCGCATGGCCAGTCGGCAAAGCGTTCACCACGAAAATCGGCTTCGTTCAGTCGATAGCTCTGGATCATGGTGCCCATACCGCCGTCCAGCACCAGAATACGTTCATTTAACTGCGCACGCAGTTGTTCCACTTTGCTGCTCACACTTGCTCCCGACACGCTCAACCCAGATTTAATAAAAATTCAACAAACCATACTGGCATAAACGCATCTGTGGTAAAAGCGACCACCACGCAACATGAGATTTGTTCAACATTAACTCATCGGATCAGTTCAGCAACTATTGCATTAGCTAACAATAAAAATGAAAATGATTTCCACGATACAGAAAAAGGAGGCTGTCATGGTCGCACCCATTCCCGCGAAACGCGGCAGAAAACCCGCCGTTGCCACCGCACCAGCGACTGGACAGGTTCAGTCTTTAACGCGTGGCCTGAAATTACTGGAGTGGATTGCCGAATCCAATGGCAGTGTGGCACTCACAGAGCTGGCGCAACAAGCCGGGTTACCCAATTCCACGACCCACCGCCTGCTAACCACGATGCAACAGCAGGGTTTCGTGCGTCAGGTCGGCGAACTGGGACATTGGGCAATCGGCGCACATGCCTTTATGGTCGGCAGCAGCTTTCTCCAGAGCCGTAATTTGTTAGCGATTGTTCACCCTATCCTGCGCAATTTAATGGAAGAGTCTGGCGAAACGGTCAATATGGCGGTGCTTGATCAAAGCGATCACGAAGCGATTATTATCGACCAGGTACAGTGTACGCATCTGATGCGAATGTCCGCGCCTATCGGCGGTAAATTGCCGATGCACGCTTCCGGTGCGGGTAAAGCCTTTTTAGCCCAACTGAGCGAAGAACAGGTGACGAAGCTGCTGCACCGCAAAGGGTTACATGCCTATACCCACGCAACGCTGGTGTCTCCTGTACATTTAAAAGAAGATCTCGCCCAAACGCGCAAACGGGGTTATTCATTTGACGATGAGGAACATGCACTGGGGCTACGTTGCCTTGCAGCGTGTATTTTCGATGAGCACCGCGAACCGTTTGCCGCAATTTCAATTTCCGGACCGATTTCACGCATTACCGATGACAGCGTGACCGAGTTTGGCGCGATGGTGATTAAAGCGGCGAAGGAAGTGACGCTGGCGTACGGTGGAATGCGCTGACTTTTTCTGGCGGGCAGAGGCAATATTCTGCCCATCATACCTGAGTGGCAATAGAATAAGGGTGTCTGTTAATCGCATTGACGCCAAAATAACTTAATGTCATACACTTCACACACTTTTATTAACTCAGCATTATTTTTAAACATCAAACCACTTAATCATTAACAAAATCGCAAGATCTCATTCCACCGAAACTTTTACGGCTGCATTATGAGATTGAGCGATTTATGATATTTCTTTAGTTGTAATCATATTAAATTTTTTCACTGTTCTGATAGTTAAAATTCAAGACATCAATAAACAATGAGATATTTAAATGATTACTCGTATCCCTCGTAGTTCTTTCTCTGCAAATATTAATAATACAGCCCAGACAAATGAACACCAAACCCTGAGTGAATTGTTTTATAAAGAACTCGAGGATAAATTTTCTGGCAAAGAGCTGGCGACGCCTCTATTAAAAAGCTTCTCAGAGAACTGTAGACAAAATGGTCGTCATATCTTTAGTAACAAGGATTTTGTCATTAAATTTTCCACGTCCGTCTTACAAGCTGATAAGAAAGAAATTACGATAATTAATAAAAACGAAAACACGACACTTACTCAAACCATTGCCCCAATATTTGAAGAATACCTAATGGAAATTTTACCTCAACGCTCAGACACTCTTGATAAACAAGAATTAAACCTAAAATCAGATAGAAAAGAAAAAGAATTCCCAAGAATTAAACTTAATGGTCAATGTTATTTTCCGGGGCGACCCCAAAACCGTATAGTATGCCGACACATTGCTGCACAATATATTAATGATATTTATCAGAATGTTGATTACAAACCCCATCAAGATGATTACTCTTCAGCTGAAAAATTTCTCACGCACTTCAACAAAAAATGCAAAAACCAGACTTTGGCGTTGGTTTCCAGCCGTCCTGAGGGGCGTTGCGTTGCTGCCTGCGGTGATTTCGGGCTAGTTATGAAAGCATATTTTGACAAGATGGAATCAAATGGCATCAGTGTTATGGCAGCCATATTACTGGTGGATAACCATGCTTTGACGGTCCGGCTAAGAATAAAGAACACAACTGAAGGATGTACCCATTACGTGGTTTCGGTTTATGATCCTAATGTAACTAACGATAAAATAAGAATTATGAGCGAAAGCAAAGAGGATATTAAACACTATTCTCTGATGGATTTTATGAATGTAGATTATAGCCTCCTGAAATGGTCAAATGATCATGTTATTAACCAATCTGTTGCAATAATTCCAGCACTTCCGAAAGAACAGCTATTGATGTTAAAAGGATCTGTGGATGAAATAACCCCTCCATTATCACCAGCAACGATGAATTTGCTAATGGCAATTGGTCAGAATCACCAACTTACGCAACTGATGATTCAGCTCCAGAAAATGCCAGAACTACATAGAACAGAAATGTTGACTGCCTATAATAGTGGACATATGAACGTTATTAATACTATTTTTAACGCATTACCCACTCTTTTTAATACGTTTAAATTCGATAAAAAAATATGAAGCCCCTCCTCCTGGCAAATAATTCTAATGAATATCCCGGTTTGTTTTCAGCGATACAGCATAAACAACAAAACGTTGTAGAGACGGTTTATCTTGCTTTATCTGACCATGCACGCCTGTTTGGATTTACCGCTGAAGATATTATGGATTTTTGGCAACACAAAGCGCCACAAAAATACTCTGCCTTTGAGTTGGCTTTTGAATTTGGTCACCGGGTTATTGCTGAATTAATCCTTAATACATTAAATAAGATGGCTGAAAGCTTTGGCTTTACGGATAACCCTCGATACATTGCGGAGAAAAATTATATGGAAGCTTTACTCAAAAAAGCATCTCCCCATACCGTACGCTAAATCTTTGCCTGCGCCGATACGCATAAACATCTTCCACATGCCCTTCACGTATGCGGTTTTGTAGTGCGCGCCAGTAATCAGCGCGGAACAGGTCGGCGTGCATCTCTTCAAACAGCGGACCAATACGCGGGTCGGCGCATAGCCAGTGGCGAAACTCTTCCGGGAAAACATCGCCCGGCGAGACGCTGTACCACGGTTCGCTGGCAAGTTCGTCTTCCGGATAGCGCGGCGGCGGGATGTCGCGGAAATTCACTTCCGTCATGTAGCAAATTTCATCGTAATCATAAAAAACCACACGCCCGTGACGGGTGACACCGAAGTTTTTAAACAGCATGTCGCCAGGAAAAATGTTAGCAGCGGCAAGCTGGCGAATAGCGTTACCGTATTCTTCAATGGCGTCGCGCAACTGCTGACCTTCCACTTGTTCCAGCCAGATATTGAGCGGCACCATCCGCCGCTCGATATAGAGATGGCGAATTACAATCTGCTCACCAAGATCGGTGATTTTTTCCGCTGCTTCCTGGAGCAGTAATTCCATTAATGCCGGGGAAATATGCCGCTTCTCCAGCACAAAGTTTTCAAACTCCTGGGTGTCCGCCATTCGGCCCACGCGATCGTGCTCTTTCACCAGTTGATAGCAGGCACGAACGTGAGCGGCAGACATCTCTTTCTGCGGCGCGAACTTGTCTTTGATGACTTTGAATACCCGATCAAAGCCCGGCAGCGTAAACACC
Organism: Escherichia sp. SCLE84; assembly: GCF_012584495.1. Classification (NCBI taxonomy): domain Bacteria; kingdom Pseudomonadati; phylum Pseudomonadota; class Gammaproteobacteria; order Enterobacterales; family Enterobacteriaceae; genus Escherichia; species Escherichia sp. SCLE84. Next base: position 2,917,057 of record NZ_CP051430.1, read on the forward strand.
AACATCACCATTCCACGAATACCCGGCGCTTCAATGAACTGCTCATTACAGCCCTGTAGATAAACGAGATATTCGCGGTAGCTTTCGGTTTTGGCGTGCTTCTGGCAGCCGATAGCCATATACAATTCAGCAGTGGTTTTACCTGGCAGAATTTCCCGTAGCCACTCGACCAGCGCTGCGGGCAGCGGTGCATAAACCATAAAATAAGAACGCGCAAAGCCAAAAACAATGCTCGCTTCGGCGGTCGTCGTCAGGCAGGTATCAATAAATAACTCGCCGTCGTCCGTCTGGTGGATCGGCAGTAAGAAGGGCAACGTGCCGGAAGGCGTGATCAGTTTGCCCACCAGCCAGGCGGCTTTATTGCGGTAAAACAGTTCGTTCGCCACCTGTAAATGACTTTCCGCGAGGTTGTCTGTCCCCAGCGTTTCCGTCAGATGGCGAATGATGTAATGAATGTCACGGCTTTTATTCTGCCAGCGCAGGCGCAGCGGCAGGTCGCTGATAACGCGCATCAGTAGAGATTCCCAGCCGTGATCGGGGTGAAAGTCTTTCGCCAGCGGGCGGGGAATGGTACGAAAGCGGCGCTCTGGCTGAGAGCTAAAGATAAAAAGCCGCTCGGGAGTAAGCGAGCGGTGGTCAAATAACCGACAGTACACGGAGTTAAAAAAGCTCTCCGCAATCTCGAAGCGCGGGTAATCCGGCAACAGCCGCGTGTAATGCTCTTTAACGCGCAGTAAAAATGCCGCGTCCGTACTTTGGCCGTTAGTAATGCAGCGCAGTTGCTCCACGACCAGACCAACGTGATGATCGTAAAGATGGATACGGTTTTTCATCGCCTGCTGGACAGCATGCCAGTCGGCCTGTTCGAAACGCTGCTGCGCCCCGGAAGTCACTTCGAGGAATCGACCATACTGAGCGTCGAAGCCTTGCAAAATGGTTTGAGCAATCAGTAATTCCAGGCCACGCGGCATTTAGCGCCCTCATCAGGAGCAGAGAATTGCCGGATGCGGCGTAAACGCCTTATCCAGCCTACGTTCGGCAACGGTTGTAGGCATGATAAGACGCGCAAGCGTCGCATCAGGCATCGTGCACCGATTGCCGGATGCGGCGTAAATGCCTTATCCGGCCTACGTTCGGCAACGGCTGTAGGCATGATAAGACGCGCAAGCGTCGCATCAGGCATCGTGCACCGATTGCCGGATGCGGCGTGAACGCCTTATCCGGCCTACAGTCAGCAACGGTTGTTGTTGCTTAGAACTGCGATTCTTCAGTGGAGCCGGTCAGCGCGGTGACTGAAGACGTGCCGCCCTGAATAATAGTCGTCACTTTATCGAAGTAACCTGTACCCACTTCCTGCTGGTGAGATACGAAGGTATAGCCATCTTTCGCGGCGGCAAATTCCGGCTGCTGCACTTTCTCAACGTAGTGCTTCATACCCTCGCCCTGGGCATAGGCGTTTGCCAGGTCAAACATGTTGAACCACATGCTGTGGATACCTGCCAGGGTGATGAACTGGAACTTGTAGCCCATATCCGACAGCTGCTGCTGGAAGCTGGCAATAGTTTTGTCGTCGAGGTTTTTCTGCCAGTTGAACGACGGCGAGCAGTTATAAGCCAGCAGTTTGCCCGGATATTTCGCGTGGATAGCTTGTGCAAAGCGACGCGCCAGTTCCAGATCCGGCGTGGAGGTTTCACACCAGACCAGGTCAGCATATGGCGCATACGCCAGGCCACGGCTGATCGCTTGCTCAATGCCCGCATGAGTACGGAAGAAGCCTTCACTGGTACGCTCGCCAGTAATAAATTCACTGTCATACGGGTCGCAATCGGAGGTAATCAGATCCGCCGCATCGGCATCGGTACGAGCAACCAGCAGGGTTGGAACGCCCGTCACGTCAGCTGCAAGACGCGCCGCGACCAGTTTCTGAATAGCTTCCTGAGTTGGCACCAAAACTTTGCCGCCCATGTGACCGCATTTCTTCACTGACGCCAGCTGATCTTCGAAGTGAACTGCCGCTGCACCGGCTTCAATCATCGCTTTCATCAGTTCAAAGGCATTCAGGACACCGCCAAAACCGGCTTCCGCATCGGCAACGATCGGCAGGAAGTAATCGACATAGCGCGGATCGCCCGGCTCAATGCCTGCGGACCATTGGATCTGATCGGCACGACGGAAGGTGTTGTTGATCCGCTCCACCACAGCTGGCACCGAGTTTGCCGGATAGAGCGACTGATCCGGATACATGCTGGCCGCCAGGTTAGCGTCCGCCGCTACCTGCCATCCCGACAGATAGACTGCTTCAATACCCGCTTTCGCCTGTTGCAGCGCCTGACCGCCAGTCAGTGCACCGAGGCTGTTGATGTAGCCTTTTTTCGACTCGCCATGCAGCAGACGCCACATTTTCGCCGCGCCCAGTTGCGCCAGGGTGCATTCAGGATTGACTGAACCGCGTAATTTCACCACATCTTCCGCGCTGTATGGGCGAGTAATGCCTTCCCAACGCGGTTGAGTCCACTCTTTCTGTAATTCTTCAATTTGTTGTGTACGGGTTTTCATGTGCAGATGCTCCATAGTTATGTGGTGGTTTACGCTAACAGGCGGTAGCCTGGCAGGGTCAGGAAATCAATTAACTCATCGGAAGTGGTGATCTGTTCCATCAAGCGTGCGGCATCGTCAAAACGCCCCTGGGAGAAACGTTCTTCGCCCAGTTCGCTGGCAATGACTTTCATCTCTTCACCCAGCATCTGGCGGAACAAGGCTTTGGTCACCGGTTTGCCATTGCTCAACGTTTTTTGATGATGGATCCACTGCCAGATTGAGGTACGGGAAATTTCAGCCGTCGCCGCATCTTCTATCAGGCCATAAATCGGCACGCAGCCGTTGCCGGAGATCCATGCTTCGATGTACTGCACTGCCACGCGAATGTTGGCGCGCATACCTTCTTCGGTGCGTTCACCATCACAAGGTGTCAGCAGCTGATCGGCAGTAATCGGCGCGTCTTGTTCGCGCATCACTTCAAGCTGATTTTTACGGGAGCCGAGAATGTCGTTGAATACCGCCATTGCCGTATCCGCAAGGCCTGGGTGAGCAATCCATGTGCCATCGTGACCGTTATTGGCTTCCAACGCTTTATCCGCTTTTACTTTGTTGAGCACCTGGTTATTGCGCTCTTCATCTTTGCTCGGAATAAACGCTGCCATGCCGCCCATCGCAAAAGCACCGCGTTTATGGCAGGTTTTAATCAACAGGCGTGAGTAAGCATTCAGGAATGGTTTATCCATCGTCACTGCCTGTCTGTCTGGCAGGACGCGATCGGGATAGTTTTTCAACGTTTTGATATAGCTGAAGATGTAATCCCAACGACCGCAGTTCAGACCAACAATATGGTCACGCAGCGCGTGAAGGATTTCATCCATCTGGAACACGGCGGGCAGCGTTTCAATCAGCAACGTCGCCTTGATGGTGCCGCGCGGCAGATTAAAGCGATCTTCTGCATAGCTGAAGACTTCGCTCCACCAGGCCGCTTCCTGCCAGGACTGGGTTTTCGGCAGATAGAAATAGGGACCGCTGCCCTTTGCCAACAGTGCCTGATAGTTGTGGAAGAAATAGAGCGCAAAATCAAACAGGCTACCGGGGATTGCCTCACCACGCCAGGTGACATGTTTTTCCGGCAAGTGCAGACCGCGTACCCGACAAATCAAAACCGCTGGATTGGGCTTGAGCTGATAAATTTTGCCTGCTTCATTGGTATAGCTGATGGTGCCGTTAACCGCATCGCGCAGGTTAATTTGCCCGTCGATCACTTTGTTCCAGTCTGGTGCCAGTGAATCTTCGAAATCGGCCATAAAGACTTTCACATTGGCGTTCAGTGCGTTGATCACCATCTTGCGCTCAACCGGGCCAGTTATCTCGACTCGACGATCTTGTAAGTCCGCGGGAATACCACGAATTTTCCAGTCCGTATCGCGAATGGAAGCTGTTTCCGAAATAAAATCAGGCAAAGTTCCGTTATCAATATCTTGCTGCTGCTGAATGCGCGCTGCCAGAAGTTTATTGCGTTGTGGCGTAAAATGCGTCACCAGCTCAGTCAGAAATTCTACCGCTTCGGCAGTAAGAATTTGCTTCTCCTGCTCGCCATACGGCCTTATGAAAGCCAGTTCATCGGTTGTTGTTGCCTGTTCAGTCATCGTGCAGCTCCTCGTCATGGATCCGAAAACTTCCCCACTGTGAACGAAGGATCGTTGTGCGCTTTTCGTTCAGCACAACTAAGACTACTCATTTAAAATGCAAAATCAAAAACAATTTCCATTTTAATTAAAAATACTTGATAACTTATTGATAACAATATGAATAAAATTTATTCACCTCCTGAGGTGCGTTTCGGAAATAAAAAAGCACCCGAAGGTGCCTGAGGTAAGGTGCTGAATCGCTTAACGATCGACTATCACAGAAGATTAATCCAGCGTTGGATTCATGTGCCGTAGATCGTATGGCGTGATCTGATAGACGTAATAGTTGAGCCAGTTGGTAAACAGCAAATTACCGTGACTACGCCAGCTCGCTCGCGGTGTATTTTGCGGATCATTGTGCGGGAAATAGTTATACGGTACTTCCGGGCCTAGTCCGGCTTCCACATCGCGGAAATATTCCTGCGCCAGCGTTTGCGCATCATATTCGGGATGGCCCGTCACAAAGGCAATGCGCTTATCTTTGCTGGCAAACAGATATGCATCCCCTTCTTCCGTCTCTGCCAGAATTTCCAGATCGGTGTAATCACGAATCAACGCTGCCGGAAAGTCAGCATAGCGCGAATGTGGTGCCAGGAATGAATCATCAAAGCCACGCGTCAGAAGCGCATGAGGATGGAGAATATGATGCTCGTAAACGCCAGAGAGTTTGTCGGTGCGAGTTTGCTTAGGAATGCCGTAGAGGATATTGAGCGCGGCCTGTACCGCCCAGCAGACAAACAGCGTCGAGGTGACGTGATCTTTCGACCACTCCAGCACCTGTTTGATCTGCGGCCAGTAAGCGACATCATTAAACTCCACCAGGCCCAGCGGCGCACCGGTTACAATCAGACCGTCAAAGTTCTGTTCCTGAATATCTTCAAAGTTACAGTAGAAGTTGTTCAGATGCTCTGCGGGCGTGTTGCGCGATTCACGGGAATCGATGCGCAACAGCTGAATATCGACCTGCAAAGGTGAGTTTGAAAGCAGGCGCAGAAACTGATTTTCAGTTTCAATCTTCTTCGGCATCAGGTTAAGGATCAGAACCTTAAGTGGACGAATTTCCTGACCAGACGCACGAGAAGTTGTCATCACAAAGACGTTTTCTTCACGCAAGAAATTGACGGCGGGTAGCTCGTCCGGCACACGAATAGGCATAACCTGATTACCTCACTACATACGCTTATACGTTTAGACATCCAGATAGCTGAAGATAACCAGAAAATTTGCCAATGTCGAGCCTGCATGTTGAAGGTGAGAAAGTTTCAAGGAAAAGGCTACGTTAGAATATAAGAATGACGAAAAGGAGAGAAAATGGTTATTAGTATTCGCCGCTCACAGCATGAGGAAGGGGAGGAACTCGTTGCGATTTGGTGTCGATCTGTCGATGCCACCCACGATTTTTTATCAGCAGAGTATCGGGCCGAGCTGGAAGAGCTGGTTCGTTCCTTTCTGCCGGAAGCACCGTTGTGGGTCGCGGTTAATGAACGGGATCAGCCGGTTGGGTTTATGTTGTTAAGTGGGCAGCATATGGATGCGCTGTTTATCGATCCTGATGTGCGCGGCTGCGGCGTGGGTCGGATGCTGGTGGAGCATGCGCTCTCGATGGCACCGGAACTGACAACCAACGTTAATGAGCAAAATGAGCAGGCGGTTGGGTTCTATAAGAAGGTGGGTTTTAAGGTTACGGGACGCTCTGAGGTGGACGATTTGGGGAAACCGTATCCGTTGCTGAATCTGGCGTATGTGGGGGAATAAGCCGCCCCTGCCGTGCCTGCCCAGGCTGGAGAAGACGCGCCAGCGTCGCATCCGACCTTTTTCTGCACCAGCGCAAAAAGGCCCAGTCTTCCGACTGGGCCTTCTGCTTAATTTGATGCCTGGCAGTTCCCTACTCTCGCATGGGGAGACCCCACACTACCATCGGCGCTACGGCGTTTCACTTCTGAGTTCGGCATGGGGTCAGGTGGGACCACCGCGCTACGGCCGCCAGGCAAATTCTGTTTTATCAGACCGCTTCTGCGTTCTGATTTAATCTGTATCAGGCTGAAAATCTTCTCTCATCCGCCAAAACACCTTCGGCGTTGTAAGGTTAAGCCTCACGGTTCATTAGTACCGGTTAGCTCAACGCATCGCTGCGCTTACACACCCGGCCTATCAACGTCGTCGTCTTCAACGTTCCTTCAGGACTCTCAAGGAGTCAGGGAGAACTCATCTCGGGGCAAGTTTCGTGCTTAGATGCTTTCAGCACTTATCTCTTCCGCATTTAGCTACCGGGCAGTGCCATTGGCATGACAACCCGAACACCAGTGATGCGTCCACTCCGGTCCTCTCGTACTAGGAGCAGCCCCCCTCAGTTCTCCAGCGCCCACGGCAGATAGGGACCGAACTGTCTCACGACGTTCTAAACCCAGCTCGCGTACCACTTTAAATGGCGAACAGCCATACCCTTGGGACCTACTTCAGCCCCAGGATGTGATGAGCCGACATCGAGGTGCCAAACACCGCCGTCGATATGAACTCTTGGGCGGTATCAGCCTGTTATCCCCGGAGTACCTTTTATCCGTTGAGCGATGGCCCTTCCATTCAGAACCACCGGATCACTATGACCTGCTTTCGCACCTGCTCGCGCCGTCACGCTCGCAGTCAAGCTGGCTTATGCCATTGCACTAACCTCCTGATGTCCGACCAGGATTAGCCAACCTTCGTGCTCCTCCGTTACTCTTTAGGAGGAGACCGCCCCAGTCAAACTACCCACCAGACACTGTCCGCAACCCGGATCACGGGTCCACGTTAGAACATCAAACATTAAAGGGTGGTATTTCAAGGTCGGCTCCATGCAGACTGGCGTCCACACTTCAAAGCCTCCCACCTATCCTACACATCAAGGCTCAATGTTCAGTGTCAAGCTATAGTAAAGGTTCACGGGGTCTTTCCGTCTTGCCGCGGGTACACTGCATCTTCACAGCGAGTTCAATTTCACTGAGTCTCGGGTGGAGACAGCCTGGCCATCATTACGCCATTCGTGCAGGTCGGAACTTACCCGACAAGGAATTTCGCTACCTTAGGACCGTTATAGTTACGGCCGCCGTTTACCGGGGCTTCGATCAAGAGCTTCGCTTGCGCTGACCCCATCAATTAACCTTCCGGCACCGGGCAGGCGTCACACCGTATACGTCCACTTTCGTGTTTGCACAGTGCTGTGTTTTTAATAAACAGTTGCAGCCAGCTGGTATCTTCGACTGATTTCAGCTCCATCCGCGAGGGACTTCACCTACATATCAGCGTGCCTTCTCCCGAAGTTACGGCACCATTTTGCCTAGTTCCTTCACCCGAGTTCTCTCAAGCGCCTTGGTATTCTCTACCTGACCACCTGTGTCGGTTTGGGGTACGATTTGATGTTACCTGATGCTTAGAGGCTTTTCCTGGAAGCAGGGCATTTGTTGCTTCAGCACCGTAGTGCCTCGTCATCACGCCTCAGCCTTGATTTTCCGGATTTGCCTGGAAAACCAGCCTACACGCTTAAACCGGGACAACCGTCGCCCGGCCAACATAGCCTTCTCCGTCCCCCCTTCGCAGTAACACCAAGTACAGGAATATTAACCTGTTTCCCATCGACTACGCCTTTCGGCCTCGCCTTAGGGGTCGACTCACCCTGCCCCGATTAACGTTGGACAGGAACCCTTGGTCTTCCGGCGAGCGGGCTTTTCACCCGCTTTATCGTTACTTATGTCAGCATTCGCACTTCTGATACCTCCAGCATACCTCACAGTACACCTTCACAGGCTTACAGAACGCTCCCCTACCCAACAACGCATAAGCGTCGCTGCCGCAGCTTCGGTGCATGGTTTAGCCCCGTTACATCTTCCGCGCAGGCCGACTCGACCAGTGAGCTATTACGCTTTCTTTAAATGATGGCTGCTTCTAAGCCAACATCCTGGCTGTCTGGGCCTTCCCACATCGTTTCCCACTTAACCATGACTTTGGGACCTTAGCTGGCGGTCTGGGTTGTTTCCCTCTTCACGACGGACGTTAGCACCCGCCGTGTGTCTCCCGTGATAACATTCTCCGGTATTCGCAGTTTGCATCGGGTTGGTAAGTCGGGATGACCCCCTTGCCGAAACAGTGCTCTACCCCCGGAGATGAATTCACGAGGCGCTACCTAAATAGCTTTCGGGGAGAACCAGCTATCTCCCGGTTTGATTGGCCTTTCACCCCCAGCCACAAGTCATCCGCTAATTTTTCAACATTAGTCGGTTCGGTCCTCCAGTTAGTGTTACCCAACCTTCAACCTGCCCATGGCTAGATCACCGGGTTTCGGGTCTATACCCTGCAACTTAACGCCCAGTTAAGACTCGGTTTCCCTTCGGCTCCCCTATTCGGTTAACCTTGCTACAGAATATAAGTCGCTGACCCATTATACAAAAGGTACGCAGTCACACAGATTGCTCTGTGCTCCCACTGCTTGTACGTACACGGTTTCAGGTTCTTTTTCACTCCCCTCGCCGGGGTTCTTTTCGCCTTTCCCTCACGGTACTGGTTCACTATCGGTCAGTCAGGAGTATTTAGCCTTGGAGGATGGTCCCCCCATATTCAGACAGGATACCACGTGTCCCGCCCTACTCATCGAGCTCACAGCATGTGCATTTTTGTGTACGGGGCTGTCACCCTGTATCGCGCGCCTTTCCAGACGCTTCCACTAACACACACACTGATTCAGGCTCTGGGCTGCTCCCCGTTCGCTCGCCGCTACTGGGGGAATCTCGGTTGATTTCTTTTCCTCGGGGTACTTAGATGTTTCAGTTCCCCCGGTTCGCCTCATTAACCTATGGATTCAGTTAATGATAGTGTGACGAATCACACTGGGTTTCCCCATTCGGAAATCGCCGGTTATAACGGTTCATATCACCTTACCGACGCTTATCGCAGATTAGCACGTCCTTCATCGCCTCTGACTGCCAGGGCATCCACCGTGTACGCTTAGTCGCTTAACCTCACAACCCGAAGATGTTTCTTGCGATTCATCATCGTGTTGCGAAAATTTGAGAGACTCACGAACAACTTTCGTTGTTCAGTGTTTCAATTTTCAGCTTGATCCAGATTTTTAAAGAGCAAATATCTCAAACATCACCCGAAGATGAGTTTTGAGATATTAAGGCAGGTGACTTTCACTCACAAACCAGCAAGTGGCGTCCCCTAGGGGATTCGAACCCCTGTTACCGCCGTGAAAGGGCGGTGTCCTGGGCCTCTAGACGAAGGGGACGTATCAGTCTGCTTCGCAAGACGCCTTGCTTTTCACTTTCTATCAGACAATCTGTGTGAGCACTTCAAAGAACGCTTCTTTAAGGTAAGGAGGTGATCCAACCGCAGGTTCCCCTACGGTTACCTTGTTACGACTTCACCCCAGTCATGAATCACAAAGTGGTAAGCGCCCTCCCGAAGGTTAAGCTACCTACTTCTTTTGCAACCCACTCCCATGGTGTGACGGGCGGTGTGTACAAGGCCCGGGAACGTATTCACCGTGGCATTCTGATCCACGATTACTAGCGATTCCGACTTCATGGAGTCGAGTTGCAGACTCCAATCCGGACTACGACGCACTTTATGAGGTCCGCTTGCTCTCGCGAGGTCGCTTCTCTTTGTATGCGCCATTGTAGCACGTGTGTAGCCCTGGTCGTAAGGGCCATGATGACTTGACGTCATCCCCACCTTCCTCCAGTTTATCACTGGCAGTCTCCTTTGAGTTCCCGGCCGGACCGCTGGCAACAAAGGATAAGGGTTGCGCTCGTTGCGGGACTTAACCCAACATTTCACAACACGAGCTGACGACAGCCATGCAGCACCTGTCTCACGGTTCCCGAAGGCACATTCTCATCTCTGAAAACTTCCGTGGATGTCAAGACCAGGTAAGGTTCTTCGCGTTGCATCGAATTAAACCACATGCTCCACCGCTTGTGCGGGCCCCCGTCAATTCATTTGAGTTTTAACCTTGCGGCCGTACTCCCCAGGCGGTCGACTTAACGCGTTAGCTCCGGAAGCCACGCCTCAAGGGCACAACCTCCAAGTCGACATCGTTTACGGCGTGGACTACCAGGGTATCTAATCCTGTTTGCTCCCCACGCTTTCGCACCTGAGCGTCAGTCTTCGTCCAGGGGGCCGCCTTCGCCACCGGTATTCCTCCAGATCTCTACGCATTTCACCGCTACACCTGGAATTCTACCCCCCTCTACGAGACTCAAGCTTGCCAGTATCAGATGCAGTTCCCAGGTTGAGCCCGGGGATTTCACATCTGACTTAACAAACCGCCTGCGTGCGCTTTACGCCCAGTAATTCCGATTAACGCTTGCACCCTCCGTATTACCGCGGCTGCTGGCACGGAGTTAGCCGGTGCTTCTTCTGCGGGTAACGTCAATGAGCAAAGGTATTAACTTTACTCCCTTCCTCCCCGCTGAAAGTACTTTACAACCCGAAGGCCTTCTTCATACACGCGGCATGGCTGCATCAGGCTTGCGCCCATTGTGCAATATTCCCCACTGCTGCCTCCCGTAGGAGTCTGGACCGTGTCTCAGTTCCAGTGTGGCTGGTCATCCTCTCAGACCAGCTAGGGATCGTCGCCTTGGTGAGCCGTTACCCCACCAACAAGCTAATCCCATCTGGGCACATCCGATGGCAAGAGGCCCGAAGGTCCCCCTCTTTGGTCTTGCGACGTTATGCGGTATTAGCTACCGTTTCCAGTAGTTATCCCCCTCCATCAGGCAGTTTCCCAGACATTACTCACCCGTCCGCCACTCGTCAGCGAAGCAGCAAGCTGCTTCCTGTTACCGTTCGACTTGCATGTGTTAGGCCTGCCGCCAGCGTTCAATCTGAGCCATGATCAAACTCTTCAATTTAAAAGTTTGATGCTCAAAGAATTAAACTTCGTAATGAATTACGTGTTCACTCTTGAGACTTGGTATTCATTTTTCGTCTTGCGACGTTAAGAATCCGTATCTTCGAGTGCCCACACAGATTGTCTGATAAATTGTTAAAGAGCAGTTGCGACGCGCTTTAGCGCACTGTCGCGAGGTGGCGTATATTACGCTTTCCTCTTTCAGAGTCAACCCTGAATTTCAGGATTTTTCTCTTCAACCGAACCGGCTGTTTGTGTGAAGTGATTCACATCCGCCGTGTCGATGGAGGCGCATTATAGGGAGTTCTCCGCAGGCCGCAATAGAAAAATTGCAGAAAAATGACTGACTGCTGCATTCCCCAGCAAAACCCCGCTTTATACCTTTTTACGCACAGAGTTATCCACAATCATCAATGTAATTTCTGTATTTTTCCCACGGTAACCACTGTCAAAATTGTGATCACCATTGAAAGAGAAAAATTCGCGAGCGTTGCGCAAACGTTTTCGTTACAATGCGGGCGAAAAATAAGGATGCCCCGTTAGGGGCGTTAGCTGAGTTTTTCGCGAAAAATTCAGCTAACGCTCTCTGTAATAGTCAAATCCAGGGGATTTACCATGCAACAACGTCGTCCAGTCCGCCGCGCTCTGCTCAGTGTTTCTGACAAAGCCGGTATCGTCGAATTCGCCCAGGCACTTTCCGCACGCGGTGTGGAGCTGCTGTCTACAGGGGGCACTGCCCGTCTGTTAGCAGAAAAAGGTCTGCCGGTAACCGAAGTTTCCGATTACACCGGTTTCCCGGAGATGATGGATGGACGCGTGAAGACCCTGCATCCGAAAGTACATGGTGGCATTCTGGGCCGTCGCGGCCAGGACGATGCCATTATGGAAGAACATCAGATCCAGCCTATCGATATGGTGGTTGTTAACCTGTATCCGTTCGCCCAGACCGTGGCCCGTGAAGGTTGCTCGCTGGAAGATGCGGTTGAGAACATCGATATCGGCGGCCCGACCATGGTGCGCTCCGCCGCTAAGAACCATAAAGATGTCGCAATCGTGGTGAAGAGCAGCGACTACGACGCCATTATTAAAGAGATGGATGACAACGAAGGATCGCTGACGCTTGCAACCCGTTTCGACCTCGCCATCAAAGCCTTCGAACACACTGCCGCCTACGACAGCATGATTGCCAACTACTTCGGCAGCATGGTTCCGGCGTACCACGGTGAAAGCAAAGAAGCCGCTGGTCGCTTCCCACGCACGCTGAACCTGAACTTCATTAAGAAGCAGGATATGCGTTACGGCGAGAACAGCCACCAGCAGGCTGCCTTCTATATAGAAGAGAATGTGAAAGAAGCCTCCGTTGCTACCGCAACCCAGGTTCAGGGTAAAGCCCTCTCTTATAACAACATCGCCGATACCGATGCGGCGCTGGAGTGCGTGAAAGAGTTCGCCGAGCCGGCATGTGTGATTGTGAAGCACGCCAACCCTTGCGGTGTAGCTATCGGCAATTCCATTCTTGATGCTTACGATCGCGCGTACAAAACCGACCCAACCTCCGCATTCGGCGGCATCATTGCCTTTAACCGCGAGCTAGATGCGGAAACCGCACAGGCCATCATTTCTCGTCAGTTTGTCGAAGTGATTATTGCGCCTTCCGCCAGCGAAGAAGCCCTGAAAATCACCGCCGCCAAGCAGAACGTACGCGTTCTGACCTGCGGTCAGTGGGGCGAGCGTGTTCCGGGTCTTGATTTCAAACGCGTGAACGGCGGTCTGCTGGTTCAGGATCGTGACCTGGGGATGGTCGGTGCGGAAGAACTGCGCGTCGTCACCCAACGTCAGCCGACCGAACAGGAACTGCGCGATGCGCTGTTCTGCTGGAAAGTGGCGAAGTTCGTGAAATCCAATGCTATCGTCTATGCCAAAAACAATATGACCATCGGTATTGGCGCGGGCCAGATGAGCCGCGTGTACTCCGCGAAAATCGCCGGTATTAAAGCTGCCGATGAAGGCCTGGAAGTGAAAGGTTCCTCGATGGCTTCTGACGCGTTCTTCCCGTTCCGCGACGGTATTGATGCCGCCGCCGCTGCGGGCGTGACCTGCGTAATCCAGCCTGGCGGTTCCATCCGTGATGACGAAGTGATTGCCGCCGCCGACGAGCACGGTATTGCGATGCTCTTCACCGACATGCGCCACTTCCGCCATTAATGGAGCAATAGATGAAAGTATTAGTGATTGGTAACGGCGGGCGCGAGCACGCGCTGGCCTGGAAAGCGGCCCAGTCGCCGCTGGTTGAGACTGTTTTTGTTGCTCCGGGTAATGCAGGCACTGCACTGGAACCCGCGCTGCAAAACGTTGCTATTGGCGTGACCGATATCCCGGCGCTGTTGGATTTCGCACAAAACGAAAAGATTGATCTGACCATCGTCGGCCCGGAAGCGCCGCTGGTGAAAGGCGTGGTCGATACCTTCCGCGCCGCCGGGCTGAAAATCTTCGGCCCAACCGCAGGTGCGGCCCAACTGGAAGGCTCAAAAGCGTTTACCAAAGATTTCCTGGCCCGCCATAAGATCCCTACGGCGGAATACCAGAACTTCACCGAGGTAGAACCTGCGCTGGCGTATCTGCGTGAGAAAGGCGCGCCAATCGTCATTAAAGCGGACGGTCTGGCTGCCGGGAAAGGCGTTATCGTGGCGATGACGCTGGAAGAAGCGGAAGCGGCTGTTCACGATATGCTGGCGGGCAACGCTTTTGGCGACGCGGGTCATCGCATCGTTATCGAAGAGTTCCTCGATGGCGAAGAAGCGAGCTTTATCGTGATGGTAGACGGCGAGCATGTGCTGCCGATGGCCACCAGCCAGGATCACAAACGCGTAGGCGATAAAGATACCGGACCAAACACGGGCGGGATGGGCGCTTACTCCCCCGCGCCGGTAGTAACCGATGAAGTTCATCAGCGCACCATGGAACGTATCATCTGGCCAACCGTGAAAGGCATGGCGGCGGAAGGCAACACCTACACCGGTTTTCTCTACGCGGGCCTGATGATCGACAAACAGGGCAATCCGAAGGTTATCGAATTTAACTGCCGCTTTGGCGATCCAGAAACCCAGCCGATTATGCTGCGCATGAAGTCCGATCTGGTTGAGCTCTGCCTGGCGGCCTGTGAAGGCAAACTGGACGAGAAAACGTCAGAGTGGGATGAACGCGCTTCTCTCGGCGTGGTGATGGCTGCGGGTGGATATCCGGGTGATTACCGCACCGGTGACGTGATCCACGGCCTGCCGCTGGAAGAAGTGGCAGGCGGCAAAGTGTTCCACGCGGGCACGAAACTGGCGGATAACGAGCAGGTAGTGACCAGCGGCGGGCGCGTACTGTGCGTCACCGCGCTGGGTCATACCGTGGCAGAAGCGCAGAAACGCGCCTATGCCTTAATGACCGATATCCACTGGGACGACTGCTTCTGCCGGAAAGATATCGGCTGGCGTGCTATCGAACGCGAGCAGAACTAACGCGACAGTTTTGCCAATAACGTTTTACGCGTGATCCCTAACTGACGGGCGGCTTCAGTTTTGTTGCCGCCCGTTTTCTCCAGTGCCGCCAGAATCACCTCTTTTTCCACTTCCACCAGCGGCTGAATATCCTGACTTTGCCCCAGCGGGATCGGCGTACTGGCAATCGCCAGCGGCAGCTCGCGTTCGGAAATATATTCCCCGGTCAGCAGCACCACTGCCCGTTCCACCGCGTTTTCCAGCTCACGAATATTTCCCGGCCAGTCGTAATGAATCAACAGATCCATCGCCTGGGGCGTAAAACCTTTTACCGCCTTGCGATTACGCTCGGCAAAGCGCTGCAGAAAATGGCCAGCCAGCAGAGGGATATCTTCCCGCCGTTGCCGCAGCGATGGTACTTCAATCGCCACCACATTCAGGCGATAGTAGAGATCCTGGCGAAAACGCCCGGCATTCACCTCTGCGGCAAGATCGCGATGGGTCGCCGCAATCAGCCGGACATCAACCGAGATAGTCTGGTTGCTACCGACACGCTGAACTTCGCGCTCCTGAATCGCACGCAGCAGACGCACCTGCATCATCGGCGAGATATCGCCAATTTCATCGAGAAACAGCGTGCCGCCGTCCGCCTCAACAAAGCGCCCTTCCCGGCGTTTATCGGCTCCAGTAAACGCCCCTTTTTCGTGACCGAACAATTCAGATTCCAGCAAGGATTCGTTGAGTGCCGCACAGTTGAGCGTTACCAGCGGTTTTTCGCTACGTGCGCTACTGGCGTGAATCGCCCTGGCGACCAGCTCTTTACCGGTGCCGGAATCGCCGTGGATCAGTACCGTGGCTTCCGATGGCGCGACGAGGGCGATTTCACTGAGCAGGTGTTGCATCGCCGAGCTTTTACCGACCATACCGAACTGGCTGGCAGTCACCGCAGGTGTTTCAGCATCAATACTGTGCGTATGCGCGAGCGCCTTTTCCAGCGTCGCCTGTAGGTTATCGAAATCCAGCGGCTTGATGAGATAATCCAGCGCCCCAGTTTTCAGTGCCTCTACCGCCGTCTCGACGCTGGAGTACGCAGTCATAATCAGCACCGGAATTGCCGGGTTTAACGCTTTGATCTCTTTCAGCGTGGCGATGCCGTCCATCTCCGCCATTCGCACATCGCAAAGCACAAGATCAAAAACCTGTTCCCGCACCTGCTCCAGCGCCTGTCGCCCGCTGTTCGCCAGCGCGACGTTATAGCCCCAGCCGCGCAGTAAAGCCTGCAAAATAGTGCAGTGGCTAATGTCATCATCCACCACCAGAATATCGATATTATCGTGCGTCATCCTTGTGGGTCCTTACGCGTAATATTGACCGGAAGCCAGAGGGTGAACGTTGAGCCTTTTCCCTCCTGGCTTGCGACCTGAATTGTACCACCGTGTTGTTCAACAATATTATGCACGACCGCCAGCCCCAATCCGGTGCCTTCGGCTTTGGTGGTGAAGTACGGAGTGAAGATGGCTTCAAGCTGATCTGCCGCAATTCCCTTACCGCTGTCGGTAACGCTGATTTTCACGCCCGCGCCGCTTTCGCTGACCGTCACGCTAATCACGCCATGCTGACCAATCGCCTGAATAGCATTGAGATAGAGATTCAACAGGACCTGAGTCAGCCTGTCCGGATCGGCCTGAATTTCCGGTAATGTGTCGTTGGCGGTAAAGCGTAACTGGATCTCCCGGCTGTTTGCATCCTGGCTTACCAGCTGTAATGAGTGGTTAATCAGCGTGTTGAGATCCACCGCCTGCAAAGCCAGATGCGTTGGCTTAACCAGTTCCAGCAACTCGCTTACCACGCGGTTTAAACGGTCGGCTTCTTTCGCCATCACCTGCGCCAATTGATGCGCTTCTCCCCCTGCTGGCGCGCGTTCGGCAAAGTATTTCGCCAGCCCTTTAATTGAGGAAAGTGGATTACGGATTTCGTGGGCAACGCCTGCCGCAAGATGCCCCAGCGCCACCAGCTTCTCTTTGCGCTTCATTTCATCTTGTAGAAGCTGGCGCGAGCGCAGATAGCGGCGATACCAGAAGAATGACAATACGCTTGCCAGCAAGACCGTCGCCAGGGCGAAGAGGATAATCAGGGTGTTTCTCTGCTCACGATCTTCGGCACTCACAATATTACTGGCGTCGAAAGCGATGAAAATTGCTTGTGGTGTTGCGGCATACTGCTGCATATGGCGCATCCGGTGCATTCCAGCAGCAAACATCGGTTGAAACTGGCGATAAATTTCCAGAACAGGCTCGCCGTCTGCGCTATCGATCCGCCGCCACGCTTCTTCATCTCCAGGATGTAACTGCTGCATTTCCTGCGGGGAATAAAGCTGTTTTCCCACCATGCCGGAGTTGCTATGCATCACGATTGTTCCTTGTTCATCCGTGACCGCAAACCAACGTACTCCAGGCTGCCCGGCCATTTCTTCCAGTAAGGCCTGCTGCTGCGCATGATGCATGCGCATCCCCATGCCGACGCGCGAGCCGGATTCAAGAGCGCGAATAAGTACACTGCCTTTTTCCAGCAGCGTTTGTCTGGCGGCGGCAGTCTCGCGCCCATAATCGCGAATCACCGTCACCGCAAACAACCCTACCAGCCCAACAATGACCACGGGGAGGATCGCGCTTAACCATTTAGCTAAGGAGTCTTTAGAACGTTGCATAAAACGCATCTTCTTCTTTGCCTGCTCATCCCTTTCTGACAGCAGAAATCATGCCATCTTTTATCAGCGCTTACCCTGCGCTGTAACACAAAGGCTTAAGTTTCAATGAGTAAAAATGACTCGCTACCCGCAGCAGGCGAGTCATTTTTACTCGTTTATCATGCCAGATTACCCGTCATATCAGCGTTTCATCGTTGGCACGGAAGATGCAATACCCGAAGTAAGACAACCACTGGAGGATTAACCATGAAACGGAACACGAAAATTGCCCTGGTAATGATGGCGCTTTCAGCAATGGCGATGGGATCGACATCTGCATTTGCTCACGGCGGACACGGTATGTGGCAGCAAAATGCCGCGCCTTTGACCAGCGAACAACAGACAGCGTGGCAGAAAATCCATAATGACTTTTACGCTCAAAGCAGCGCACTGCAACAGCAACTGGTGACGAAGCGTTATGAATACAATGCCCTGTTAGCCGCGAACCCACCGGATAGCAGCAAAATTAACGCGGTCGCCAAAGAGATGGAGAATTTGCGTCAGTCGTTAGATGAGTTACGGGTGAAACGAGATATTGCGATGGCTGAAGCGGGTATTCCGCGCGGAGCCGGAATGGGCATGGGCTACGGCGGCTGCGGTGGTGGCGGTCATATGGGTATGGGCCACTGGTAAATCAGAACGTTTTCTCGTTGGGTTGCCAGCGACAGAAATCAGAGTTTGCCACTAACAGTAATTGCGAACCTTCGGGCGCTTCCAGCCATGCCACGCTGACATCAACAGAAGAGCGGCTCTGGCGGCGCTCGATATGCGCTATCGCCTGCGAATCTAAATCAGGTTTAATGGTTTGCCCTTCGCAGGTGGTCACGGTCTGTTCCATCGCATGCCAGCGCCCCTGGCGCAGCACGACTCTCCCCTGACGTAAGGCATCGCTAATCTGGCGGATCTGATCAGCACGATAACGGTATAAATCGATTTGGTCGTTAGAAAGCTGCTGCTTTTCCCCATCGGATTCACGTTGCATAAAGCTCAGATCACCGCGATCGTCAAAACGCGCGCGAATGTTCACCGGCGGTTTGCTGTAAACATTGATATTGATGAGCGTGAGGTTATCGCCCTGCCAGCGATACTCTCGCGTCGTGGTATCGCCACTGCGCCACGGGCTAAACACGGCAAGCAGATGCACATTATCGCCGCTGTCTTTTCGCCAGATGCGTACCGCGCCCTGGTCTTCAGCAAATCCACTGGCGGTAAAGGGAGGAAGTGAAGAGTTGTGACTACAGGCAGTGAGAAACAGAGCGCCTGCCAGCATCAATGATCGACGCCAGAAAGACAAAAGGGGTGAAACCACCCCTTCGTTAAAACTGTTCACTGCCACGCAATCTTACTTAACTGCGTCTTTCAGTGCCTTGCCAGAAACAAATGCCGGTACGTTAGCTGCGGCAATTTTGATTTCTTTACCGGTCTGCGGGTTGCGGCCAGTACGCTCAGCGCGGTGGTTCACTTTGAAGGTACCGAAACCAACCAGTTGTACAGCATCGCCTTCTTTCAGAGACTCAGTAATTGCAGCCAGAGTGGACTCCAGAGCAGCTTTAGCCTGGGTTTTGGACAGTTCTGCTTTCTCTGCAATTACATCAATCAGTTGAGTCTTGTTCATAAGTTATCCTTACAATGTGTTTATCGCTTGCTAAGCATCGAGTGCGACGGAAATGCCAGAATAGCACTCTCCTGCATACACGCACCGATAGCCACTTTTTTTCGCCCCCCAAATGTAGACCAGACGGGGGGCGAAAGGGAAGACTCCAGGTACGACAAATCAGGCGTTAAATCACGTTTTCTGGTCTTATTGCTGAAAAATTATACCAATATTGCTCTCACCCGCCTCACGCAGGTCTGCCCTAAGGCCTTTTATCAGCTCGATATCGCGTTCTTCGCACTCAGCTAAAAGTCGGAATATTTCCCACTGAATGTCCCATTCTTGCTCTACAGCTGGGTTTTCTTTAAGCTCTTCATCGCTCATTTCGCGACCAGCCTGAGTCATTTCCAGCATCGCAACGGTCGTGATGGAGGTCTTACTCACTTCCACCGCGTGTTCGAGCGTTTCACCACTCAAACGCGAATGGACCAGTTCACTTAACGCCACGCAGGCATCGATTGCCGGATAAACGCCGTACAGATCGAAATCGTCGGCTGAAGGAATCGCTTCTTCAAA
Source organism: Escherichia sp. SCLE84 (assembly GCF_012584495.1). NCBI lineage: Bacteria > Pseudomonadati > Pseudomonadota > Gammaproteobacteria > Enterobacterales > Enterobacteriaceae > Escherichia > Escherichia sp. SCLE84. Next base: position 2,936,570 of record NZ_CP051430.1, read on the forward strand.
TTTCTCCAGTTGGCTGTCGAAATTTACTTTTGCGTCTTTAACGGTCAGCGTTTCCCAGATGAGATCGAGAATACGACGGTAAATTTGCCCATCACCAAAACCGGTTTGCTGGCAGAACATGGCGTAATTGGGGTACATGCGTTCGCATAAGCAAGCCATGAAAGTGACATGCTGCCAGCTTTCCAGGCGCTCCAGACGCAGATGAATTGGGTTTTGTAACATGTTGAGTTCTCAAATACGGAAATTATCCGCAGTTTACCTGAATTAGGGCTGATTTGCTGTATAGCGCACGAACGCCGGACGTTCCGAGGCCACCGCGTCCGCCCAGCGCGTTGGCTCCGGCAGACGATAGCCTTTCATGCAGCGTTGTACCCACGCCAGCGCGCTGTCCACGCTGACCCGATGGCCGGTAGCGATAAACAACGGGTTACAGCGCGCTTTGCTGCGCCAGACCCAGGCCAGCTGCTCGCCTTTATCCATCAGTGGGGCCAGCGCGCCCGGTTCGCTGGAGAGCGGTTCGAATTTACCGCAGAGCCGTTTTTTCGCCACGCCGATCGTTGGCACATCCACCATCAAACCAAAATGGCTGGCGACGCCAAGACGGCGAGGATGCGAGATCCCATGACCATCGACAAACACTAAATCCGGCTTTTGCGACAGCATCTCCCACGCTGCCAGCAGCGCAGGATATTCGCGGAAGGAAAGAAAACCTGGAATGTAAGGCATGGTGGTGGCGATGCGGGCAACTTTATACTCCACCAGCTCAAGCGAGGGATATTTCAGCAGCACCATCGCCGCTCGCGTCACTTCTCCGCCCTGCTCAAACCCGACATCGGCTCCGGCGATCAGATCCGGTGGATCTTTATCGAGTCGATCCTCGCGGATCACAGAAGAAGCCAGTTCGATTTGTTGAGCGCGTAATGACGCGAGATCCATAATCACTCCTTAGCGGTGATACTGTTCAGACAGTCGATGCACTGCCTCCACGAACACGCCAGCATGTTCTGGCGGCACATCCTGATGAATGCCGTGACCAAGGTTAAAGACATGACCTTCGCCGTGACCGAAACCTGCAAGTATAGTCGCTACTTCTTCTTCAATGCGGGCAGGCGGCGCGTACAGCATCGACGGATCCATATTACCCTGCAACGCGACTTTATTGCCCACACGGCGGCGCGCATCGGCGATGTCCGTTGTCCAGTCGAGGCCCAGCGCATCGCAACCGGTTTCTGCCATGGCTTCCAGCCACTGTCCGCCGCCTTTGGTAAACAGCGTGACCGGTACGCGGCGACCGTCGTTTTCACGCAGTAAACCATCAACAATTTTATGCATGTAATAAAGCGAGAACTGTTGATAATCGCGCCCGGTAAGCACGCCGCCCCAGGTGTCGAAAATCATCACAGCCTGAGCACCGGCTTTAATCTGCGCATTCAGATACAAAGTGACGCTTTTCGCCAGTTTATCGAGTAGAGCGTGCAGCGCCTGCGGATCGGCATACATCATTTTTTTGATCACGGTGAAGGCTTTGCTGCTGCCGCCTTCCACCATGTAGGTTGCCAGCGTCCACGGGCTGCCGGAAAAACCAATCAGCGGCACTTCGCCTTTCAGTTCGCGACGAATGGTACGCACCGCGTTCATCACGTAACCCAGCTCATCTTCCGGGTCCGGAATTGGCAGTTTATCGACGTCGGCTTTGCAGGTGACTGGCGAGGTAAAACGCGGACCTTCTCCGGCTTCAAAATAGAGCCCTAACCCCATCGCGTCCGGCACGGTGAGGATATCGGAAAAGAGGATCGCCGCATCCAGCGGGTAGCGACGCAGCGGTTGCAAAGTCACTTCGCACGCCAGCTCGGCGTTTTTGCACAGCGACATAAAATCGCCCGCCTGGGCGCGCGTGGCTTTATATTCCGGTAGATAGCGACCCGCCTGGCGCATCATCCATACTGGAGTGACATCAACGGGCTGGCGCAGCAGCGCCCGCAGATAACGATCGTTTTTAAGTTCGGTCATTTTGGCTGTTCCTTAGTGCGTCAGGCGGTCAGTGTATCATCACTCATACTCTGCCCGACACATCGCCACCGTATCTTCTATCAGACGGCGCGCTACGGTGCCGGGCGGCGGGAGTAACGGCAAATCGTCATAGCGATACCAGTTCGCCTCGAGCAATTCTTTCGGGTCGATCACGATGTCGCCGCTGTCATATTCCGCCATAAACGCGGTCATTAAAGACTGAGGAAACGGCCACGGCTGAGAAGTCACGTAACGCAAGTTTTTAACTTTAATTCCGCTCTCTTCCATCACTTCCCGCGCGACTGCCTGCTCGAGGGTTTCGCCCACTTCGACGAATCCGGCAAGTACTGTATGGACACCGTTACGATGGCGGGTATGCTGGGCGAGGAGGATCGAATCATCGCGACGGATAGCAACAATAATGCAGGGGGCGATTTGCGGGTAGTAACGCTCACGGCAATGGCTGCACAGCATCGCCCATTCGGTTTTGCTCGGATACATTTCATGCCCGCAGTAACCACAGTATTTATGCGATCGGTAAAACTCCGCCAGTTGTACGCCTCGTCCGGCCAGTTGAAACAGCCCAACATCGAGATCAATGACCTGACGTACCGACCCCATATCGTGACGCCGCTGCTGTTGTACTAACCAAACAGGTTCCCCCTGCCATTCGCCGATTTGTAGTGCGCGCTGACCCACAAGATCGAAATTTGCCGCTTCGCCATATGGCAATTCTCCCTTCGGCAACCATAATTTTTGTTCATGGCTGACGACCCACCAGCCGTGATCTAATTTTTCAATTATACGATCCATAGCTCTTGCACTACCTTTGCATCACTGGCATGTTTAACATGGTTTTTACATTTCTCACTGAGCAGTTTTTGAATACAAACTTGCGGAGTCAATCATGCTTAACCAGCTCGATAACCTGACGGAGCGCGTCAGAGGAAGTAACAAACTGGTTGATCGCTGGCTACATGTACGTAAGCATCTGCTCGTGGCTTACTACAATCTGGTTGGCATTAAGCCTGGCAAAGAATCGTACATGAGGCTAAACGAAAAAGCCCTTGATGATTTTTGTCAGAGCCTGGTCGATTACTTGTCTGCCGGACATTTCAGTATTTATGAGCGCATTCTTCATAAGCTGGAAGGCAACGGGCAACTCGCGCGCGCCGCGAAGATTTGGCCGCAACTCGAAGCCAATACTCAACAGATTATGGATTACTACGATTCCAGTCTGGAAACCGCCATCGATCATGATAATTACCTTGAGTTTCAACAGGTTTTATCTGACATCGGCGAGGCGCTGGAAGCGCGCTTTGTGCTGGAAGATAAGCTGATTCTGCTGGTGCTTGACGCCGCCCGCGTCAAACATCCTGCTTGAGTTCTGCGCTGTTAACGCGTAATTTACATTCAATGCCCCATTTGCGGGGCTAATTTCTTGTCGGAGTGCCTTAACTGGCTGAGACCGTTTATTCGGGATCCGCGGAACCTGATCAGGCTAATACCTGCGAAGGGAACAAGAGTTAATCTGCTATCGCATCGCCCCTGCGGCGATCGTCTCTTGCTTCATCCGTCGTCTGACAAGCCACGTCCTTAACTTTTTGGAATGAGCTATGTCTGCAACAAAACTGACCCGCCGCGAACAACGCGCCCGGGCCCAACATTTTATCGACACCCTGGAAGGCACCGCCTTTCCCAACTCAAAACGCATTTATATCACTGGCACACACCCCGGCGTGCGCGTGCCGATGCGTGAGATCCAGCTTAGCCCGACGCTAATTGGCGGTAGCAAAGAACAGCCGCAGTACGAAGAAAACGAAGCGATTCCGGTCTACGACACCTCCGGCCCGTATGGTGATCCGCAGATTGCCATTAACGTGCAGCAAGGGCTGGCAAAACTACGCCAGCCGTGGATCGATGCGCGCGGCGATACCGAAGAACTTACCGTGCGCAGTTCCGATTACACTAAAGCGCGGCTGGCAGATGATGGCCTCGACGAACTGCGTTTTAGCGGTGTACTAACACCAAAACGCGCCAAAGCAGGACGCCGTGTCACCCAACTGCACTACGCCCGCCAGGGCATCATCACGCCGGAAATGGAATTCATCGCCATCCGCGAGAATATGGGCCGCGAGCGCATCCGTAGCGAGGTTTTACGCCACCAGCATCCGGGAATGAGCTTTGGCGCACATCTGCCGGAAAATATCACTGCGGAATTTGTCCGTGATGAAGTTGCTGCCGGACGTGCGATTATCCCGGCCAACATTAATCATCCGGAATCGGAGCCGATGATTATTGGTCGCAATTTCCTGGTAAAAGTTAACGCCAATATCGGCAACTCGGCGGTCACCTCTTCCATCGAAGAAGAAGTGGAAAAGCTGGTATGGTCCACGCGCTGGGGAGCGGATACGGTGATGGATCTCTCCACCGGTCGCTATATTCACGAAACCCGCGAGTGGATTTTGCGTAACAGCCCGGTGCCGATCGGTACAGTGCCGATCTACCAGGCGCTGGAGAAGGTTAACGGGATCGCCGAAGATCTTACCTGGGAAGCGTTCCGCGACACGCTGCTGGAACAGGCCGAGCAAGGTGTGGATTACTTCACTATCCATGCGGGCGTACTGCTGCGCTATGTGCCGATGACCGCGAAACGCCTGACCGGTATCGTCTCTCGCGGCGGTTCGATTATGGCGAAATGGTGCCTCTCCCATCATCAGGAAAATTTCCTCTATCAACACTTCCGCGAAATTTGTGAAATCTGTGCCGCTTATGACGTTTCGCTGTCGCTGGGCGACGGTCTGCGCCCCGGTTCTATTCAGGACGCCAACGATGAAGCGCAGTTTGCCGAGCTGCATACGCTGGGCGAACTGACCAAAATTGCCTGGGAATATGACGTGCAGGTGATGATTGAAGGCCCAGGTCACGTGCCGATGCAGATGATCCGCCGCAATATGACCGAGGAGTTAGAGCACTGCCACGAAGCGCCGTTTTACACTCTGGGGCCGCTAACTACCGATATTGCGCCGGGCTATGACCACTTCACGTCGGGGATTGGTGCGGCGATGATTGGCTGGTTTGGCTGCGCGATGCTCTGTTACGTAACGCCAAAAGAGCATCTGGGTCTGCCTAATAAAGAAGATGTTAAGCAGGGGCTTATCACCTATAAGATTGCCGCCCACGCCGCTGACCTGGCGAAAGGGCATCCGGGCGCGCAAATTCGCGATAACGCCATGTCGAAAGCCCGCTTCGAATTTCGCTGGGAAGACCAGTTTAATCTGGCCCTCGACCCGTTTACCGCCCGCGCTTATCACGATGAAACCCTGCCGCAAGAGTCAGGTAAAGTCGCCCATTTTTGCTCCATGTGTGGGCCGAAATTCTGTTCGATGAAAATCAGCCAGGAAGTGCGTGATTACGCCGCCACGCAAACTATTGAAATGGGAATGGCGGATATGTCGGAGAACTTCCGTGCCAGAGGCGGAGAAATCTACCTGCGTAAGGAGGAAGCGTGATGTATCAGCCTGATTTTCCTCCTGTACCTTTTCGTTTAGGACTGTACCCGGTGGTGGACAGCGTACAGTGGATCGAACGTCTGTTGGATGCAGGCGTACGTACTCTCCAGCTACGCATCAAAGATCGGCGCGATGAAGAGGTGGAAGCCGATGTCGTGGCGGCAATTGCGCTGGGCCGCCGCTATAACGCGCGATTGTTTATCAACGATTACTGGCGGCTGGCGATCAAGCATCAGGCGTATGGCGTCCATTTGGGGCAGGAAGATTTGCAAGCCACCGATCTCAATGCCATCCGCGCGGCAGGCCTGCGGCTGGGCGTTTCGACACATGACGATATGGAAATCGACGTCGCGCTGGCAGCACGCCCCTCTTATATCGCGCTGGGACATGTGTTCCCGACGCAAACCAAACAGATGCCTTCTGCACCGCAGGGGCTGGAACAGCTGGCACGGCATGTTGAGCGACTGGCGGAGTATCCCACCGTGGCGATTGGCGGTATCAGTCTGGCACGCGCGCCTGCGGTGATAGCAACGGGTGTCGGCAGTATCGCCGTCGTCAGCGCCATTACTCAAGCTGCAGACTGGCGTTTGGCAACGGCACAGTTGCTGGAAATTGCAGGAGTTGGCGATGAATGACCGTGACTTTATGCGTTATAGCCGCCAAATCCTGCTCGACGATATCGCTCTGGACGGGCAGCAAAAACTGCTCGACAGCCAGGTGCTGATTATCGGTCTGGGCGGGCTGGGTACACCTGCTGCGCTGTACCTGGCGGGCGCTGGCGTCGGGACGCTGGTACTGGCAGATGACGACGATGTGCATTTAAGCAATCTGCAACGACAAATCCTCTTTACCACTGAAGATATCAACAGCCCGAAATCGCAGGTCAGCCAACAGCGACTGACACAGTTGAATCCCGACATTCAACTGACAGCATTACAACAACGGTTAACGGGTGAGGCGTTAAAAGATGCGGTTGCACGGGCCGATGTGGTGCTCGACTGTACCGACAATATGGCGACTCGCCAGGAGATTAATGCCGCCTGCGTGGCACTCAACACGCCGCTTATCACCGCCAGCGCGGTCGGATTTGGCGGTCAGTTGATGGTACTGACGCCGCCCTGGGAGCAGGGGTGTTACCGCTGCCTGTGGCCAGATAACCAGGAGCCAGAACGCAACTGCCGCACGGCGGGCGTGGTTGGCCCGGTGGTCGGGGTTATGGGCACTTTGCAGGCACTGGAAGCCATTAAGTTATTAAGCGGTATAGAGACACCTGCGGGAGAACTCCGACTGTTCGACGGTAAATCGAGCCAGTGGCGCAGCCTGGCGTTGCGCCGCGCCAGTGGTTGCCCGGTATGCGGAGGAAGCAATGCAGATCCTGTTTAACGATCAACCGATGCAGTGCGCCGCCGGGCAAACTGTTCACGAACTACTGGAGCAACTCGACCAACGACAAGCGGGCGCGGCTCTGGCGATTAATCAGCAAATCGTCCCGCGTGAGCAGTGGGCGCAACATATCGTGCAGGATGGCGACCAGATCCTGCTTTTTCAGGTTATTGCAGGGGGTTGAAATGTTACGTATTGCGGACAAAACGTTTGATTCACATCTGTTTACCGGCACAGGGAAATTCGCTTCTTCACAACTGATGGTGGAGGCGATCCGCGCTTCCGGCAGCCAGCTGGTGACACTGGCGATGAAACGTGTCGACTTGCGCCAGCACAACGACGCTATCCTCGAACCGCTTATCGCGGCGGGTGTGACCCTGCTGCCAAATACATCCGGGGCGAAAACAGCGGAAGAAGCCATTTTCGCCGCCCATCTGGCTCGTGAAGCGTTAGGCACAAACTGGTTAAAATTAGAGATTCACCCTGACGCCCGCTGGCTGTTGCCCGATCCCATCGAAACCCTGAAAGCCGCCGAAACGCTGGTACAACAGGGATTTGTCGTGCTGCCTTACTGCGGGGCCGATCCGGTATTGTGTAAACGTCTGGAAGAAGTCGGCTGTGCAGCGGTGATGCCGCTCGGCGCGCCGATTGGCTCGAATCAGGGACTGGAAACCCGCGCCATGCTGGAGATTATTATCCAGCAGGCCACAGTGCCGGTGGTTGTCGATGCTGGCATCGGCGTTCCCAGCCATGCCGCGCAGGCGCTGGAAATGGGGGCCGACGCGGTGTTAGTGAATACGGCAATTGCCGTCGCGGACGATCCCGTCAACATGGCGAAGGCATTTCGTCTGGCGGTAGAAGCAGGCCTGCTGGCACGTCAGTCCGGACCGGGCAGCCGCAGTCATTTTGCTCATGCCACCAGCCCGCTGACTGGATTTCTGGAGGCATCGGCATGAAAACCTTCAGCGATCGCTGGCGACAACTGGACTGGGACGACATCCGCCTGCGTATCAACGGCAAAACGGCTGCTGACGTAGAACGGGCGCTAAATGCCTCGCAACTCACCCGCGACGATATGATGGCGCTGTTATCGCCAGCCGCCAGTGGCTATCTGGAACAACTGGCCCAACGGGCGCAGCGTCTGACCCGTCAGCGATTTGGCAACACAGTTAGTTTCTACGTCCCGCTTTATCTTTCCAATCTTTGCGCTAACGACTGCACGTACTGCGGATTTTCCATGAGTAATCGCATCAAGCGCAAAACGCTGGATGAAGCGGATATTGCCAGGGAAAGCGCCGCTATACGGGAGATGGGCTTTGAACATCTGCTATTAGTCACTGGTGAACATCAGGCGAAAGTGGGGATGGATTACTTTCGTCGTCATCTCCCCGCCCTGCGTGAACAGTTCTCTTCACTACAAATGGAAGTGCAACCGCTGGCGGAGACGGAATACGCCGAGTTAAAGCAGCTTGGTCTGGATGGCGTGATGGTTTATCAGGAGACATATCACGAGGCGACTTATGCCCGCCATCATTTGAAAGGCAAAAAACAGGACTTCTTCTGGCGGCTGGAAACGCCGGATCGGCTGGGGCGTGCGGGGATTGATAAGATAGGCCTCGGCGCGCTAATTGGCCTTTCCGACAACTGGCGCGTTGACTGCTATATGGTTGCCGAACATTTGCTATGGCTGCAACAGCATTACTGGCAAAGCCGTTACTCTGTCTCCTTTCCGCGCCTGCGCCCGTGTACTGGCGGCATTGAGCCTGCGTCGATTATGGATGAACGCCAGTTAGTGCAAACCATCTGCGCCTTCCGACTGCTTGCACCGGAGATTGAACTCTCACTCTCCACGCGGGAATCACCGTGGTTTCGCGATCGCGTGATTCCGCTGGCAATTAATAACGTCAGCGCTTTTTCGAAAACGCAGCCAGGTGGCTATGCCGACAATCACCCCGAGCTGGAACAGTTCTCACCGCACGACGATCGCAGACCAGAAGCAGTTGCGGCCGCGTTAACCGCTCAGGGTTTGCAGCCGGTATGGAAAGACTGGGACAGCTATCTGGGACACGCCTCGCAAAGGCCATGAGACAGAATGTAACAACGTAAATTTATTCCGAGCCGCTACGGAAGATGAAAAACGCAAGGTTGTTGAAAGCGTTCTGTTTTTTTATGGTAGTTCCGTCAGCAGGAATGTTGTCCAGGGCGAAAAGCTTCTTCCTCGTTTCGCCCTGCCTTTCTTAAAAATTCCGTGAAGAATTTGCCCTCTGAATAACACCCATAAAAAAACCCGCCGAAGCGGGTTTTTACGTTATTTGCGGATTAACGATTACTCGTTATCAGAACCGCCCAGACCTGCGTTCAGCAGTTCTGCCAGGCTGGCAGATGCGTCTTCGGCAGTCACCTGCGGTGCAGCCGGAGCTTCACCCGCAGCACGGCGACGCATACGATCCTGGTGGTACGCGTAACCGGTACCTGCCGGGATCAGACGACCCACGATAACGTTCTCTTTCAGGCCGCGCAGTTCGTCGCGTTTGCCCGCAACGGCTGCTTCGGTCAGCACGCGAGTGGTCTCCTGGAACGATGCCGCGGAGATGAAGGACTCGGTTGCCAGAGACGCTTTGGTGATACCCAGCAGATCGCGGGAGTAAGTTGCACCCACTTTGCCGTTCGCTTCCAGTTCGCGGTTTGCGATCTTGACGCGAGAGTATTCAACCTGTTCGCCTTCCAGGAAGTCGGAGCTGCCCGCGTTAACGATGGTAGCTTTACGCAGCATCTGACGAACGATAACTTCGATGTGTTTATCGTTAATCTTAACGCCCTGCAGACGGTATACGTCCTGTACTTCGTTAACGATGTAACGAGTCACAGCATGAACACCACGCAGACGCAGAATGTCGTGCGGCGCTTCCGGACCGTCGGAAATTACGTCACCACGTTCTACACGTTCACCTTCGAACACGTTGAGCTGACGCCATTTCGGAATCATCTCTTCGTACGGATCGCTACCGTCTACCGGGGTGATAACCAGACGACGTTTACCTTTGGTTTCTTTACCGAAGGAAACGATACCGCTGATTTCAGCAAGGATTGCCGGCTCTTTCGGACGACGTGCTTCGAACAGGTCCGCAACGCGTGGCAGACCACCGGTGATGTCCTTGGTACCGCCGGATTCCTGCGGAATACGCGCCAGGGTGTCACCAGAGCTGATCTGTACGCCATCTTCCAGCTGAACAATCGCTTTACCCGGCAGGAAGTACTGCGCAGGCATATCGGTACCAGGGATCAGAACGTCGTTACCCTGAGCATCAACGATTTTCAGTGCCGGACGCAGATCTTTACCACCTGCGGTACGTTCTGCGGAATCCAGAACCACCAGCGAAGACAGACCGGTCAGTTCGTCGGTCTGACGAGTAATGGTCTGGCCGTCGATCATGTCAGTAAAGCGTACAAAACCGCTTACTTCGGTGATAACCGGCATGGTGTGCGGGTCCCAGTTTGCAACGGTTTCGCCGCCAGCAACCTGTTCGCCATCGCCTTTCGCCAGTACCGCACCGTAAGGCACTTTGTAGCTTTCTTTGGTACGACCGAATTCGTCGATCAGTTTCAGTTCGGTGTTACGGGAAGTGATAACCAGTTTACCGCTGGAGTTCACAACCGACTTCACGTTGCTGAGCTTGATGCTACCTTTGTTTTTCACCTGGATGCTGGATTCAGCAGCCGCACGAGATGCCGCACCACCGATGTGGAACGTACGCATGGTCAGCTGTGTACCCGGTTCACCGATGGACTGTGCCGCGATAACACCGATTGCTTCACCTTTGTTGATGATGTGGCCACGCGCCAGGTCACGACCGTAGCAGTGCGCACATACACCAAAGTCGGTGTCACAAGATACAACAGAACGTACTTTTACCGCGTCGACAGAGTTCTCTTCCAGCAGGTCACACCACTGTTCGTGCAGCAGCGTGTTGCGCGGAACGAGGATATCAGCAGTACCCGGCTTCAGAACGTCTTCAGCAGTTACACGACCCAGTACGCGATCGCGCAGCGGCTCTTTAACGTCACCACCCTCGATAACCGGAGTCATCATGATACCTTCATGGGTACCACAATCGTCTTCGGTAACCACCAGGTCCTGCGCCACGTCAACCAGACGACGAGTCAGGTAACCGGAGTTCGCAGTTTTCAGTGCGGTATCCGCCAGACCTTTACGAGCACCGTGGGTGGAGATGAAGTACTGGAGTACGTTCAGACCTTCACGGAAGTTCGCGGTGATTGGCGTTTCGATGATGGAGCCATCCGGCTTCGCCATCAGACCACGCATACCAGCAAGCTGACGAATCTGTGCCGCAGAACCACGCGCACCGGAGTCGGCCATCATGTAGATGCTGTTGAAGGAAACCTGCTTCTCTTCCTGACCGTCACGGTTAATCACGGTTTCAGTTTGCAGGTTATCCATCATCGCTTTGGATACACGATCGTTCGCCGCAGCCCAGATATCGATAACTTTGTTGTAGCGTTCGCCCGCAGTTACCAGACCAGACTGGAACTGCTCCTGAATTTCAGCAACTTCTGCTTCTGCCTCGGAGATGATTTCGTGTTTCTTCTCCGGGATGACCATGTCATCGATACCAACAGATGCACCAGAACGCGCTGCATAGGCGAAGCCGGTGTACATGATCTGGTCCGCAAAAATAACGGTCGGTTTCAGACCGAGAATGCGGTAGCAGGTGTTCAGCATTTTGGAGATTGCTTTTTTACCCAGCGCCTGGTTGACGATGGAGTAAGGCAGACCTTTCGGTACAATCATCCACAGAATGGCACGGCCAACAGTCGTGTCTTTCAGGCTGGTTTTCGCTACTAATTCACCGTTTGCATCTTTTTCATACTCGGTGATACGCACTTTAACGCGCGCATGCAGAGAAGCCAGACCAGAGCGATACAGACGTTCTGCTTCTTTCGGGCCAGTCAGCACCATGCCTTCGCCTTTGGCGTTAACACAGTCACGGGTCATGTAGTACAGACCCAGTACAACGTCCTGAGACGGAACGATGATTGGTTCGCCGTTCGCCGGGGACAGGATGTTGTTGGTAGACATCATCAGCGCACGCGCTTCCAGCTGGGCTTCCAGCGTCAGCGGTACGTGAACAGCCATCTGGTCACCATCGAAGTCGGCGTTATATGCCGCACAAACCAGCGGGTGCAGCTGGATAGCTTTACCTTCGATCAGTACCGGTTCAAATGCCTGGATACCCAGACGGTGCAGAGTCGGTGCACGGTTCAGCAGTACCGGGTGTTCGCGGATAACTTCGTCCAGGATATCCCAAACGACAGCTTCTTCGCGCTCAACCATTTTCTTCGCAGCTTTAATGGTGGTAGCAAGACCACGCAGTTCCAGCTTGCCGTAGATGAACGGTTTGAACAGCTCCAGTGCCATTTTCTTCGGCAGACCGCACTGATGCAGACGCAGGTATGGACCTACGGTGATTACAGAACGACCGGAGTAGTCAACACGCTTACCGAGTAGGTTCTGACGGAAACGACCCTGTTTACCTTTGATCATGTCGGCCAAAGATTTCAGAGGACGCTTGTTAGAACCGGTGATTGCACGACCGCGACGACCGTTATCCAGCAGGGCGTCAACCGCTTCCTGCAGCATACGTTTTTCGTTACGTACGATGATGTCCGGCGCAGCCAGATCCAGCAGACGTTTCAGACGGTTGTTACGGTTAATGACGCGACGATACAGATCGTTCAGGTCAGAAGTCGCGAAACGACCACCATCCAGCGGAACCAGCGGACGCAGATCTGGCGGCAGTACCGGCAGAACGGTCAGGATCATCCACTCTGGTTTGTTACCAGACTGAACGAACGCTTCCAACAGTTTGATACGCTTGGTCAGCTTTTTACGCTTGGTTTCGGAGTTGGTTTCGTTCAGCTCTTCACGCAACTGTTCGCACTCTTGCTCCAGATCCATGCTCTTCAGCAGAGCCTGGATTGCTTCCGCACCCATTTTCGCGTCGAATTCGTCACCGAACTCTTCCAGCGCGTCCAGATACTGCTCTTCAGTCAGGATCTGCTGACGTTCCAGGTTGGTCATACCGCCTTCGATAACCACATAGGATTCGAAGTACAGTACGCGTTCGATATCGCGCAGCGGCATATCGAGCAGCAGGCCGATACGGGACGGCAGCGATTTCAGGAACCAGATGTGCGCAGTCGGGGAAGCCAGTTCGATGTGGCCCATACGCTCACGGCGTACTTTTGTCTGGGTCACTTCAACGCCGCACTTCTCACAGATGACGCCACGGTGTTTCAGGCGCTTGTACTTACCGCACAGGCACTCGTAATCTTTTACCGGCCCAAAGATACGGGCGCAGAAAAGGCCGTCACGTTCTGGTTTGAACGTACGGTAGTTGATGGTTTCCGGCTTTTTAACTTCACCGAAAGACCATGAACGGATCATGTCTGGCGAAGCCAGAGCAATTTTGATCGCATCAAACTCTTCGGTTTTAGTCTGCGCTTTCAGAAACTTTAATAAATCTTTCACGGATTTGCTCCCGTCGGAGTTAGCACAATCCGCTGCCGGGTTTTACCCCGACAGCAGTGACCTGTTTGAGCGAGAATTACTCGTCTTCCAGTTCGATGTTGATACCCAGCGAACGAATCTCTTTCAACAATACGTTGAAGGATTCTGGCATGCCCGGCTCCATCTGATGGTTGCCGTCCACGATGTTTTTATACATCTTAGTACGACCATTCACGTCATCAGACTTAACGGTGAGCATTTCCTGCAGGGTGTATGCTGCGCCGTATGCTTCCAGCGCCCACACTTCCATCTCCCCGAAACGCTGACCACCGAACTGTGCCTTACCACCCAGCGGCTGCTGAGTAACCAGGCTGTAAGAACCGGTGGAACGCGCGTGCATCTTGTCGTCGACCAGGTGGTTCAGTTTCAGCATGTACATGTAACCAACGGTTACCGGACGTTCGAACTGTTCACCAGTGCGGCCGTCGTACAGGCGGATCTGACCAGAAGTCGGCAGGTCGCCAAGTTTCAGCAGCTCTTTAATTTCTGCTTCTTTCGCACCGTCGAACACCGGCGTTGCGATTGGCATACCTTTGCGCAGGTTTTCAGCCAGACGCATAACTTCTTCATCGCTGAAGGTACTCAGGTCAACTTTCTGACGAACGTCAGCGCCCAGATCGTACGCACGCTGGATGAATTCGCGCAGTTTCGCGACTTCCTGCTGCTGTTTCAGCATGGCGTTGATCTTGTCGCCGATACCTTTCGCAGCCATACCCAGGTGGGTTTCGAGGATCTGACCGATGTTCATACGAGACGGTACGCCCAGCGGGTTCAGTACGATGTCTACCGGCGTACCGTTTTCATCGTAAGGCATATCTTCGATCGGGTTGATCTTAGAAATTACACCCTTGTTACCGTGACGACCTGCCATCTTGTCACCAGGCTGGATACGGCGTTTAACCGCCAGATATACCTTAACAATCTTCAGCACGCCCGGTGCCAGATCGTCGCCCTGGGTGATTTTGCGGCGTTTCGCTTCGAGTTTCTTCTCGAACTCGTGTTTCAGTTCGTCATACTGCTCAGCCAGCTGTTCCAGCTGATTTTGTTTCTCTTCGTCGGTCAGGCCCAGCTCCAGCCAGCGATCGCGCGGCAGTTTGTCGAGCTTCTCAGCTTCAACGCCACCGGCTACCAGCACAGCACGGATACGGCTGAACAGACCCGCTTCGAGGATCTGCAGTTCTTCAGACAGGTCTTTCTTCGCCTGTTTGAGCTGCATTTCTTCGATTTCCAGCGCACGTTTGTCTTTTTCTACGCCATCGCGAGTAAAGACCTGAACGTCGATAACCGTACCGGATACACCGTTTGGTACGCGCAGAGAAGAGTCTTTAACGTCAGAGGCTTTCTCACCGAAGATCGCACGCAGCAGTTTTTCTTCTGGGGTCAGCTGAGTTTCACCTTTCGGCGTAACCTTACCAACCAGTATGTCGCCACCGGTCACTTCCGCACCAATATAAACGATACCGGATTCATCCAGTTTGGAGAGCGCAGCTTCACCCACGTTCGGGATGTCAGCGGTGATCTCTTCTGGCCCCAGCTTGGTGTCACGGGACACACACGCCAGTTCCTGAATGTGGATGGTGGTGAAACGGTCTTCCTGAACAACACGCTCGGATACGAGGATGGAGTCTTCGAAGTTGTAACCATTCCACGGCATGAACGCTACGCGCATGTTCTGACCAAGCGCCAGTTCACCGAGGTCGGTGGACGGACCGTCTGCCAGCACGTCGCCACGTTCAACCGGTTCACCCAGAGACACACACGGCATCTGGTTGATACAGGTGTTCTGGTTAGAACGGGTGTATTTGGTCAGGTTGTAGATGTCGATACCTGCTTCACCCGGATACATCTCGTCTTCGTTAACTTTGATAACGATACGGGAAGCATCCACGTACTGAACGACACCACCACGTTTAGCTACCGCAGTTACACCGGAGTCAACGGCAACAGCACGTTCCATACCAGTACCAACCAGCGGCTTATCAGCACGCAGAGTCGGAACGGCCTGACGTTGCATGTTCGCACCCATCAATGCACGGTTGGCGTCATCGTGTTCCAGGAACGGGATCAGGGACGCACCGACGGATACCACCTGCTGGGTGGATACGTCCATGTAGTCAACCTGGTCACGGCTGAACAAGCTGGATTCGCCTTTGCTACGGCAAGTTACCAGGTCTTCTACGAAGTGGCCTTCTTCATCCAGGTTGGAGTTCGCCTGGGCGATAACGTAGTTGCCTTCTTCGATAGCAGACAGGTAGTGAATTTCGTCAGTTACAACACCGTCGGTCACTTTACGATACGGAGTCTCAAGGAAGCCGTATTCGTTAGTCTGTGCGTACACGGACAGAGAGTTGATCAGACCGATGTTCGGACCTTCAGGGGTTTCGATTGGACATACGCGACCGTAGTGAGTCGGGTGTACGTCTCGAACTTCGAAGCCTGCACGTTCACGGGTCAGACCGCCTGGGCCGAGTGCGGAGATACGACGTTTGTGCGTAATCTCAGACAGCGGGTTGTTCTGGTCCATAAACTGAGACAGCTGGCTGGAACCGAAGAACTCTTTCACTGCTGCGGAAATCGGCTTGGCGTTGATCATATCCTGAGGCATCAGGGTATCCAGATCGCCCAGAGACAGACGCTCTTTCACCGCACGCTCTACACGTACCAGGCCAACGCGGAACTGGTTTTCCGCCATTTCGCCAACGGAACGGATACGACGGTTGCCGAGGTGGTCGATATCATCGACTTCGCCTTTACCGTTACGGATATCGATGAGCTTTTTCATAACATCAATGATGTCGTCTTTGCTCAGGATACCGGAACCTTCGATTTCTTCGCGCAGCAGAGAACGGTTGAACTTCATACGACCAACCGCAGACAGGTCATAACGGTCTTCGGAGAAGAACAGGTTCTCGAACAGGCTTTCCGCTGCTTCACGAGTCGGCGGCTCGCCAGGGCGCATCATGCGGTAGATTTCTACCAGTGCGCTCAGACGGTCGTTAGTTGGGTCGACACGTAAGGTTTCAGAGATATATGGGCCGTGATCCAGATCGTTGGTGAACAGCGTTTCGATACGCTTGTGACCAGACTGGCTCAGCTTAGCCAGCAGATCCAGGCTCAGCTCCATGTTCGCTGCGCAGATCAGCTCGCCGGTAGACTCATCAATATAGTCTTTAGCAACCACTTTACCTGCGATGTACTCAACCGGGACTTCGATCAGTTTGACGTCGTCTTTTTCCAGCTGGCGAATGTGGCGCGCAGTGATACGGCGGCCTTTTTCTACGTACACTTTACCGTTAGCTTCGATGTCAAAAGATGCGGTTTCACCACGCAGGCGTTCCGGCACCAGTTCCATCTGCAGCTTGTTATCACGGATTTCAAAGATAACTTTTTCAAAGAACAGGTCGAGGATCTGCTCTGTGGTGTAGTTCAGGGCGCGCAGAATGATGGTCGCAGGCAGTTTACGGCGACGGTCGATACGTACGAACAGGTTGTCCTTCGGATCGAATTCGAAGTCCAGCCAGGAACCACGGTAAGGGATGATGCGCGCGTTATACAGCACTTTACCCGAAGAGTGGGTTTTACCTTTGTCGGAGTCAAAGAAGACGCCCGGACTACGGTGCAGCTGGGAAACGATAACACGCTCAGTACCGTTGATAACAAAGGTACCGTTGTCTGTCATGAGCGGAATTTCGCCCATGTAGACTTCTTGTTCTTTAATGTCTTTTACGGTGCCTTCCGGCGCTTCGCGCTCATAGATCACCAGACGCAGTTTAACGCGCAGCGGTGCGGAATAGGTCACGCCACGGATTTGACATTCCTGGACGTCAAACACCGGTTCGCCAAGGCGGTAGCTGACGTATTGCAGCTCGGAATTACCGCTGTAGCTCTGAATCGGGAATACGGAACGGAAAGCAGCTTCCAGACCATACTGCCCTTCAGGATCTTGCTCGATAAATTTCTGAAACGAGTCAAGCTGGATAGAAAGGAGATAAGGTACATCCAGAACTTGTGGACGTTTACCAAAATCCTTACGAATACGTTTTTTCTCGGTATAGGAGTAAACCATAGGGTTCCTCAGCTCGCTGACAAGTCGACCCATCTGTCCATTGAGCGGACAGTTTGTGCAACACTATTTTGTTGACCGGAAAATGGAACACTTTCCGCAATGCCTGTTGCTATCACGCTTAAACCATTTCATTGCGATTTACACAGAACGGACGTCCTGTCGCAGTATATTAAGTCGTCGATAGAAACAAGCATTGAAAGGCACAGCAGTAGTCAAACAGTGTGAAACGCTACTGGCGCCTTACAGCGCAAAAAGGCTGGTGACTAAAAAGTCACCAGCCATCAGCCTGATTTCTCAGGCTGCAACCGGAAGGGTTGGCTTATTTAACTTCAACTTCAGCGCCAGCTTCTTCCAGAGCTTTTTTCAGTGCTTCTGCGTCGTCTTTGCTCACGCCTTCTTTCAGAGCAGCCGGTGCAGATTCTACCAGGTCTTTAGCTTCTTTCAGACCCAGGCCAGTTGCGCCACGTACTGCTTTGATAACAGCAACTTTGTTAGCGCCAGCAGCTTTCAGAATTACGTCGAATTCAGTTTTTTCTTCAGCAGCTTCAACCGGGCCAGCAGCTACAGCTACAGCAGCAGCAGCGGAAACACCGAATTTTTCTTCCATTGCAGAGATCAGTTCTACAACGTCCATTACAGACATAGCTGCAACTGCTTCAATGATTTGATCTTTAGTGATAGACATTTAAATTGTTCCTGAATATCAGAATAAGTTTATACGTAAGCGAATGCGTTAAAAAGATAACTGCGATTAAGCAGCTTCTTTCGCATCGCGTACAGCAGCCAGAGTACGAACCAGTTTGCCAGCCGAAGCTTCTTTCATGGTTGCCATCAGGCGTGCAATTGCTTCTTCGTAGGTCGGCAGAGTTGCCAGGCGGTCGATCTGAGACGCCGGGATCAGCTCACCTTCAAAGGCAGCGGCTTTGACCTCAAATTTTGCATTCGCTTTCGCGAACTCTTTGAACAGACGAGCAGCAGCGCCCGGGTGTTCCATAGAGTATGCAATCAGGGTCGGACCAACAAACGCGTCTTTCAGGCACTCGAACGGAGTACCTTCAACAGCACGGCGCAGCAGGGTGTTACGAACAACACGCATGTATACGCCAGCTTCGCGACCTGCTTTACGCAGTTCAGTCATTTTATCTACAGTTACGCCACGGGAATCCGCAACTACTGCAGACAGCGCGCCTTTGGCTACTTCGCTGACTTCAGCAACAATCGCTTGTTTGTCTTGAAGATTTAAAGCCATTAGCTTTGCTCCTGGATGTTTGCCAGAGAAAATCTCTGGAACTCACTTCACTCCTCCAAACGGAGAGAGCGTCTTAATTACGGTGAGCAGAAACAAGCCAGAATATAAAAGAATAATCTTAGCGTTCTGTCACCGTCTACGCAGGGGATTAAGTTTCTTGCGAAACTCCTGCGGTCTTCGACGGAGGCCTGGATAGGCCAGGCTCCAACGAACAAATCTTTTCTATCCGTCGCTATTCAACTTGTGGCGGCGTTGGCTTCCTTCATTCGCACCAGTCACATAGTTAGCTATGCTCCTGGCGACTCACTCAGTTGCCGCCTTGCCACAACCCGAATATCTCGGATATACGTCTGCATTAAGCATTATACGTGGGGGTAAGATTGTAGACAAAATCACCGCCCACGTAAAGGCATTAGTTTACAGAAGCGCTCAGGCCAGCCTGGTCAACTGCAACACCTGCACCCATGGTGGTGGAGATGCTAACTTTCTTGATGTACACGCCTTTCGCCTGAGTCGGTTTTGCTTTTTTCAGCGCAACCAGCAGAGCTTCCAGGTTTTCTTTCAGTTTGTCAGCGTCAAAGTCCACTTTACCGATGGTGGTGTGGATGATGCCGTTTTTGTCGTTACGGTAACGAACCTGGCCAGCTTTAGCGTTTTTAACCGCTTCAGCAACGTTCGGTGTTACAGTACCCACTTTCGGGTTTGGCATCAGGCCGCGCGGACCCAGAACCTGGCCCAGCTGGCCAACAACGCGCATTGCATCCGGAGAAGCAATAACAACGTCAAAGTTCATTTCGCCTTTCTTGATCTGGTCAGCCAGATCTTCCATACCTACCAGTTCTGCGCCTGCAGCTTTAGCAGCTTCAGCGTTTGCACCCTGGGTAAATACGGCTACGCGAACGGAACGGCCAGTACCGTGCGGCAGTACAGTTGCACCACGTACGTTCTGGTCAGATTTACGAGCGTCGATGCCGAGGTTAACAGCTACGTCCACGCTTTCTACGAATTTAGCAGTCGCCAGCTCTTTCAGCAGTGCGATAGCTTCGTTGATGTCGTACTGTTTGGTTGCATCAACTTTCTCGCGGATAACACGCATGCGCTTGGTCAGTTTAGCCATTTCTTAGTCCTCCACTACCAGGCCCATGGAACGTGCAGTACCTTCGATGGAGCGAGTCATCGCTTCAATGTCGGCACCAGTCATGTCGGCAGCTTTGGTCTGCGCGATTTCCTGCAGCTGAGCGCGGGAAATTTTACCCACTTTGTCTTTGTTCGGCTTACCGGAACCAGACTTGATACCAGCCGCTTTTTTCAGCAGAACTGCTGCCGGCGGAGTCTTGGTAACGAAAGTGAAAGAACGGTCAGCGTAAACGGTGATTACTACCGGAATCGGCAGACCTTTTTCGATGGAATCAGTTTTTGCGTTGAACGCTTTGCAGAATTCCATGATGTTTACGCCCTGCTGACCCAGAGCCGGACCTACTGGCGGACTCGGGTTAGCCATACCAGCTGCAACCTGCAGCTTGACATAGGCTTGTACTTTCTTAGCCATTATAAATTCCTCAAGTTGGGTAATAACGCCTCTGAGAGGCTCCCCGTGATATAAAAAATCGTTTTACGGGCAAGGCCCATAAAAACAAAAGGCGCGAAATTGTATTCCAATCTCACGCCTTGTGCAACGATTAAATCGCCGCTTTTTTGATCGCTGGGTTAGGCTTTTTCAACCTGGCTGAAGTCCAGCTCTACCGGGGTCGCACGACCGAAGATAGAAACAGACACTTTCAGACGAGATTTCTCGTAATCCACTTCTTCAACAACACCGTTGAAGTCAGCGAACGGACCATCATTAACACGGACCATTTCACCCGGTTCAAACAGCGTTTTCGGACGCGGCTTATCACCAACCTGCTGCAGGCGGTTCATAATCGCATCGACTTCTTTATCGCTGATTGGCGCAGGACGATCGGAAGTACCGCCGATGAAGCCCATCACACGCGGTACGCTGCGCACCAGGTGCCAGCTCGCGTCGTTCATCACCATCTGAACGAGGACGTAGCCAGGGAAGAATTTACGTTCGCTTTTGCGACGCTGACCGCCACGGATTTCAACCACTTCTTCGGTTGGTACCATGACTTCACCAAACAAATCTTCCATGTTGTGTAATTTGATATGCTCACGCAGCGACGTTGCTACGCGGCCTTCAAAACCGGAAAACGCCTGAACGACGTACCAGCGCTTTTTAGGAGCTTCAGACATCTTAGAACCTCAGGCCAGTGATAAAGGATACCAGGCGAACCAGAATACCATCCAGTCCCCACAGGATCAGTGACATTACTGCGGTAACCGCAGCCACAATCAGCGTGGTGTGCAATGTTTCCTGGCGAGTCGGCCAAATGACCTTACGGACTTCGGTACGCGCTTCACGGGCAAAAGCAACGGTAGCTTTACCTTTTGTCGTTAACAGCGCGACACCACCCGCTGCAGCAATCAGAATTACTACGGCCAGCGCACGCAGCGGCAGCATAATGTCGCGATAAAGGTAGTTGCCGACAATCGCCACCAGGAGCAATGCCACCACAACGACCCACTTCATCGCTTCCAGGCCGCGCCCGCTTCCTTGAGCTTCGGTATTCGCACTCATAAACCAACCTGTCAGAAGTTTTCTACAAACATTTTCACCCCGCGATCGCGAGGCAAACCAAATCGAAACGCGTATTAGCTTTTCGGATTATACGCCCTCAACAGAGCCTGTCTCAGCAATGATTATGACAAAGAAAATCACTGATGAGCCAGGTTCTGGTACGAAAGCGTGCAAAAAGGGCATCAAATGATGCCCTTTTAGTGCGCATTGCGTCAAATGTTATCGGCAATTAGCTCAGAACTTTTGCTACAACGCCCGCGCCAACGGTACGGCCGCCTTCACGGATTGCGAAACGCAGACCGTCGTCCATCGCGATCGGGTGGATCAGGGTAACAACCATTTTGATGTTGTCGCCCGGCATTACCATCTCTACGCCTTCCGGCAGTTCGATGGTACCAGTCACGTCAGTAGTACGGAAGTAGAACTGCGGACGGTAGCCTTTGAAGAACGGAGTATGACGACCGCCTTCATCTTTGGACAGAATGTACACTTCAGATTCGAACTTGGTGTGCGGCTTGATGGTGCCCGGCTTAGCCAGTACCTGACCACGTTCGATTTCTTCACGTTTGATACCACGCAGCAGAACACCTACGTTCTCACCAGCACGGCCTTCGTCCAGCAGTTTGCGGAACATTTCAACGCCAGTACAGGTAGACTTCTGAGTCTCTTTGATACCAACGATTTCAACTTCTTCACCAACTTTGATGATACCGCGTTCTACACGACCGGTAACAACGGTACCACGACCGGAGATGGAGAATACGTCTTCGATCGGCAGCAGGAACGGCTTGTCAATCGCACGCTCTGGTTCCGGAATATAAGAATCCAGGAAGCCAGCCAGTTCCAGGATTTTCGCTTCCCACTCTGCGTCGCCTTCCAGCGCTTTCAGAGCAGAACCACGAACGATCGGAGTGTCGTCGCCCGGGAAGTCGTACTGAGACAGAAGTTCACGAACTTCCATTTCAACCAGTTCCAGCAGCTCTTCGTCATCAACCATGTCGCATTTGTTCAGGAACACGATGATGTACGGAACGCCTACCTGACGACCCAGCAGGATGTGCTCACGAGTCTGCGGCATCGGGCCGTCAGTCGCAGCAACTACCAGGATCGCGCCGTCCATCTGAGCAGCACCGGTGATCATGTTTTTAACATAGTCGGCGTGCCCCGGGCAGTCTACGTGTGCGTAGTGACGGGTCGGGGTGTCGTATTCAACGTGAGAAGTGTTGATGGTGATACCACGAGCTTTTTCTTCCGGCGCGTTATCGATCTGGTCGAATGCGCGAGCAGCACCGCCGTAGGTTTTAGCCAGTACGGTAGTGATTGCAGCGGTCAGCGTTGTTTTACCATGGTCAACGTGGCCGATAGTACCGACGTTAACGTGCGGTTTTGTACGTTCAAACTTTTCTTTAGACATCGATTGTCCCTCTAAGACACGGATAAATCGGTGATATCACCACATCAACCAGGCAACATGCCCGACTTGTTGAATGCAATAAACAGAAGGAAAAAACAGGGAGGAGAAAAGAAGTGGTGCTGATAGGCAGATTCGAACTGCCGACCTCACCCTTACCAAGGGTGCGCTCTACCAACTGAGCTATATCAGCACATCTTGGAGCGGGCAGCGGGAATCGAACCCGCATCATCAGCTTGGAAGGCTGAGGTAATAGCCATTATACGATGCCCGCATCCTGGAACTCGGCTACCTGATTTTCATTCTGCACTGAATATCGAGAGAAGCTCTCTTTATTCGAGCCGGTAAGCGAACTTATCGTCTCGGGCTACGCCATCGCGTGGCCGAAATTGGTGGTGGGGGAAGGATTCGAACCTTCGAAGTCTGTGACGGCAGATTTACAGTCTGCTCCCTTTGGCCGCTCGGGAACCCCACCGGACTTGATGGTGCCGACTACCGGAATCGAACTGGTGACCTACTGATTACAAGTCAGTTGCTCTACCTACTGAGCTAAGTCGGCATCAAGTAGCGCGCATTCTATGGAGACATGCGAGTTCATGCAACTAAAAAATTGCATAATTTGTTTTATTGGTCACATTTTATGCGACACGATGAAGAAACAGCCGAACGGAGGGCAGATTAGCACACTTTTTCAACATCATTGTGCTCAACAATGCGCTCCTGCTAAACCATAATTCTTTTTATCAGATGGAATATCTGTCACATTGCTTTTCAACGATAGCTTCCTGGCAGAGATTTTTTCTTATTATTCCTCCCCATCTGGTGTTACCCTCCTGCCCATTAACCCATTCAACAGAACTGTGACGCGCCATGGCAAATATCGCTTTGCCGATAGAGCTATGACCGCCAGAAACATGCTTATGAGTATAAAAGAGCAAACGTTAATGACGCCTTACCTACAGTTTGACCGCAACCAGTGGGCAGCTCTGCGTGATTCCGTACCTATGACGTTATCGGAAGATGAGATCGCCCGTCTCAAAGGTATTAATGAAGATCTCTCGTTAGAAGAAGTTGCCGAGATCTATTTACCTTTGTCACGTTTGCTGAACTTCTATATAAGCTCGAATCTGCGCCGTCAGGCAGTTCTGGAACAGTTTCTTGGTACTAACGGGCAACGCATTCCTTACATTATCAGTATTGCTGGCAGTGTCGCGGTGGGGAAAAGTACAACCGCCCGTGTATTGCAGGCGCTATTAAGCCGTTGGCCGGAACATCGTCGTGTTGAACTGATCACTACAGATGGCTTCCTTCACCCTAATCAGGTTCTGAAAGAACGTGGTCTGATGAAGAAGAAAGGCTTCCCGGAATCGTATGATATGCATCGCCTGGTGAAGTTTGTTTCCGATCTCAAATCCGGCGTGCCAAACGTTACAGCACCTGTTTACTCACATCTTATTTATGATGTGATCCCGGATGGAGATAAAACGGTTGTTCAGCCTGATATTTTAATTCTTGAAGGGTTAAATGTCTTACAGAGCGGGATGGATTATCCACACGATCCACATCATGTATTTGTTTCTGATTTTGTCGATTTTTCGATATATGTTGATGCACCGGAAGACTTACTTCAGACATGGTATATCAACCGTTTTCTGAAATTCCGCGAAGGGGCTTTTACCGACCCGGATTCCTATTTTCATAACTACGCGAAATTAACTAAAGAAGAAGCGATTAAGACTGCCATGACATTGTGGAAAGAGATCAACTGGCTGAACTTAAAGCAAAATATTCTACCTACTCGTGAGCGCGCCAGTTTAATCCTGACGAAAAGTGCAAATCATGCGGTAGAAGAGGTCAGACTACGCAAATAATTTGCAGGGGAGCGAATACTCCCCTTTCTTATTTTTCTGCACTACGCAGGGATATTTCACCGCCCATCCAGGGTTTTATTATTCCATCCTGCTCAAGTAATAAAGCGCCCTGTTTGTCTATTCCGCGTGAAATGCCAAATATTTCTTTATCACCAATGATAAGTTTCACTGGGCGATTAATAAAATTATCCAGCTTTTCCCAGCGCGAAAGATAAGGTGCCAATCCTTCTTGTTCGAAGAGTTCCAGCGCCGCGCGTAATTCACGTATTAGCATGGCCGCCAACGTATTACGATCGAGATTGATCCCCGCTTCTTGCAGCGTGATCCACCCCTGATTAACAACACTCTCTTCAACACGACGCATTGCCATGTTGATCCCGGCTCCAATGACTATTTGCGCCGCATCGCCGGTTTTGCCAGTCAGCTCCACAAGAATGCCTGCCAGCTTGCGATCCTGCAGATAGAGGTCATTAGGCCATTTAACACGAACTTTATCTGCACCCAGCTTGCGTAATACTTCCGCCATCACGATACCGATAACCAGACTTAAACCAATCGCCGCCGCCGGGCCTTGTTCCAGACGCCAGAACATCGACAAATATAAGTTTGCGCCAAAAGGCGAAAACCATTTCCGACCCCGGCGACCACGGCCAGCCTGCTGGTATTCTGCAATGCAAGCATCGCCCGATTTAAGCTCTCCGATACGATCAAGAAGGTACTGATTCGTGGAGTCAATCACTGGCAGCACGGCTACACTACCGCCATCCAGCTGACCCAATATCTGTTTAGCATTAAGTAACTGGATAGGCTCAGGCAGGCTGTATCCTTTACCCGGAACGGTAAAGACATCAACGCCCCAGTCACGCAGTGTCTGAATGTGTTTATTAATAGCCGCCCGGCTCATTCCCAGCGTTTCACCCAACTGCTCGCCAGAGTGAAATTCACCGTTCGCTAACAGGGCAATCAATTTCAGTGGCACGGTGTTATCCTTCATGAAATTGTCTCCACTGCGCTCACTTCACCTGATGCACCAATAAAGCGGACTTCAGGCTCAAGCCAGACATTAAATTTTTCACCCACTTTTTGTCTTACATGGTGTGCCAGTTGCACCACATCTTCGCTTTTTGCATTGTCTTCATTAATGAGAACTAACGCCTGTTGACGGTGCACCGCAGCCCCACCCATTTGCATCCCTTTTAGCTGGCACTGATCAATAAGCCAACCTGCTGCCAGTTTTACTGAACCACCCGCCTGGGGGTAATTTGGTGCTGTTGGAAATTGCGCCAGTAATGCTTTAGCCGTTTCGGCAGATACAACAGGGTTTTTGAAGAAACTACCGGCATTGCCATTCACTTTTGGATCAGGGAGTTTGGTGGTGCGCATATGACACACCGCATTAAATACTTGCTGTGGCGTTACTGTTGTAGGATCCAGATGAGTTAAGTCACCATACGTTAGTACAGGTTGCCACTCTTTTGGCAGACGCAGACCTACGGCTACAATGGCGAAGCGATCCTGGTATTCATGTTTAAAAATACTGTCGCGATAGCCAAAACGGCACTCTTTGGCAGTTAAGCGCACTTGCTTGCCTGTCGCCAGTTCAACACAATCAACATAAGCGCAAACTCGCTGTAATTCTACGCCATAAGCACCAATATTCTGGATAGGTGATGAGCCGACACAACCAGGAATTAATGCCAGATTTTCCAGACCAGGCATACCTTCCTGCAAAGTGTATTTTACCAGGCGATGCCAGTTTTCTCCGGCTCCTACATGTAAATACCACGCATCAGGTTCATCATGAATTTCGATACCTTTGATCCGGTTGATGATCACCGTGCCGCGATAGTCTTCCAGAAAAAGTACATTACTTCCTTCACCCAGAATAAGAACGGGTTGTCCTTCTGCGGTTGCATACTGCCAGGCATTGAGTAATTGTTGTTCGTCTTCGGCACATACAATGTGCTGAGCATTATGATCAATGCCAAATGTGTTCCAGGGTTTTAAGGAGTGGTTCATAGCTGCTTTCCTGATGCAAAAACGAGGCTAGTTTACCGTATCTGTGGGGGGATGGCTTGTAGATATGACGACAGGAAGAGTTTGTAGAAACGCAAAAAGGCCATCCGTCAGGATGGCCTTCTGCTTAATTTGATGCCTGGCAGTTTATGGCGGGCGTCCTGCCCGCCACCCTCCGGGCCGTTGCTTCGCAACGTTCAAATCCGCTCCCGGCGGATTTGTCCTACTCAGGAGAGCGTTCACCGACAAACAACAGATAAAACGAAAGGCCCAGTCTTTCGACTGAGCCTTTCGTTTTATTTGATGCCTGGCAGTTCCCTACTCTCGCATGGGGAGACCCCACACTACCATCGGCGCTACGGCGTTTCACTTCTGAGTTCGGCATGGGGTCAGGTGGGACCACCGCGCTACGGCCGCCAGGCAAATTCTGTTTTATCAGACCGCTTCTGCGTTCTGATTTAATCTGTATCAGGCTGAAAATCTTCTCTCATCCGCCAAAACACCTTCGGCGTTGTAAGGTTAAGCCTCACGGTTCATTAGTACCGGTTAGCTCAACGCATCGCTGCGCTTACACACCCGGCCTATCAACGTCGTCGTCTTCAACGTTCCTTCAGGACTCTCAAGGAGTCAGGGAGAACTCATCTCGGGGCAAGTTTCGTGCTTAGATGCTTTCAGCACTTATCTCTTCCGCATTTAGCTACCGGGCAGTGCCATTGGCATGACAACCCGAACACCAGTGATGCGTCCACTCCGGTCCTCTCGTACTAGGAGCAGCCCCCCTCAGTTCTCCAGCGCCCACGGCAGATAGGGACCGAACTGTCTCACGACGTTCTAAACCCAGCTCGCGTACCACTTTAAATGGCGAACAGCCATACCCTTGGGACCTACTTCAGCCCCAGGATGTGATGAGCCGACATCGAGGTGCCAAACACCGCCGTCGATATGAACTCTTGGGCGGTATCAGCCTGTTATCCCCGGAGTACCTTTTATCCGTTGAGCGATGGCCCTTCCATTCAGAACCACCGGATCACTATGACCTGCTTTCGCACCTGCTCGCGCCGTCACGCTCGCAGTCAAGCTGGCTTATGCCATTGCACTAACCTCCTGATGTCCGACCAGGATTAGCCAACCTTCGTGCTCCTCCGTTACTCTTTAGGAGGAGACCGCCCCAGTCAAACTACCCACCAGACACTGTCCGCAACCCGGATCACGGGTCCACGTTAGAACATCAAACATTAAAGGGTGGTATTTCAAGGTCGGCTCCATGCAGACTGGCGTCCACACTTCAAAGCCTCCCACCTATCCTACACATCAAGGCTCAATGTTCAGTGTCAAGCTATAGTAAAGGTTCACGGGGTCTTTCCGTCTTGCCGCGGGTACACTGCATCTTCACAGCGAGTTCAATTTCACTGAGTCTCGGGTGGAGACAGCCTGGCCATCATTACGCCATTCGTGCAGGTCGGAACTTACCCGACAAGGAATTTCGCTACCTTAGGACCGTTATAGTTACGGCCGCCGTTTACCGGGGCTTCGATCAAGAGCTTCGCTTGCGCTGACCCCATCAATTAACCTTCCGGCACCGGGCAGGCGTCACACCGTATACGTCCACTTTCGTGTTTGCACAGTGCTGTGTTTTTAATAAACAGTTGCAGCCAGCTGGTATCTTCGACTGATTTCAGCTCCATCCGCGAGGGACTTCACCTACATATCAGCGTGCCTTCTCCCGAAGTTACGGCACCATTTTGCCTAGTTCCTTCACCCGAGTTCTCTCAAGCGCCTTGGTATTCTCTACCTGACCACCTGTGTCGGTTTGGGGTACGATTTGATGTTACCTGATGCTTAGAGGCTTTTCCTGGAAGCAGGGCATTTGTTGCTTCAGCACCGTAGTGCCTCGTCATCACGCCTCAGCCTTGATTTTCCGGATTTGCCTGGAAAACCAGCCTACACGCTTAAACCGGGACAACCGTCGCCCGGCCAACATAGCCTTCTCCGTCCCCCCTTCGCAGTAACACCAAGTACAGGAATATTAACCTGTTTCCCATCGACTACGCCTTTCGGCCTCGCCTTAGGGGTCGACTCACCCTGCCCCGATTAACGTTGGACAGGAACCCTTGGTCTTCCGGCGAGCGGGCTTTTCACCCGCTTTATCGTTACTTATGTCAGCATTCGCACTTCTGATACCTCCAGCATACCTCACAGTACACCTTCACAGGCTTACAGAACGCTCCCCTACCCAACAACGCATAAGCGTCGCTGCCGCAGCTTCGGTGCATGGTTTAGCCCCGTTACATCTTCCGCGCAGGCCGACTCGACCAGTGAGCTATTACGCTTTCTTTAAATGATGGCTGCTTCTAAGCCAACATCCTGGCTGTCTGGGCCTTCCCACATCGTTTCCCACTTAACCATGACTTTGGGACCTTAGCTGGCGGTCTGGGTTGTTTCCCTCTTCACGACGGACGTTAGCACCCGCCGTGTGTCTCCCGTGATAACATTCTCCGGTATTCGCAGTTTGCATCGGGTTGGTAAGTCGGGATGACCCCCTTGCCGAAACAGTGCTCTACCCCCGGAGATGAATTCACGAGGCGCTACCTAAATAGCTTTCGGGGAGAACCAGCTATCTCCCGGTTTGATTGGCCTTTCACCCCCAGCCACAAGTCATCCGCTAATTTTTCAACATTAGTCGGTTCGGTCCTCCAGTTAGTGTTACCCAACCTTCAACCTGCCCATGGCTAGATCACCGGGTTTCGGGTCTATACCCTGCAACTTAACGCCCAGTTAAGACTCGGTTTCCCTTCGGCTCCCCTATTCGGTTAACCTTGCTACAGAATATAAGTCGCTGACCCATTATACAAAAGGTACGCAGTCACACAGATTGCTCTGTGCTCCCACTGCTTGTACGTACACGGTTTCAGGTTCTTTTTCACTCCCCTCGCCGGGGTTCTTTTCGCCTTTCCCTCACGGTACTGGTTCACTATCGGTCAGTCAGGAGTATTTAGCCTTGGAGGATGGTCCCCCCATATTCAGACAGGATACCACGTGTCCCGCCCTACTCATCGAGCTCACAGCATGTGCATTTTTGTGTACGGGGCTGTCACCCTGTATCGCGCGCCTTTCCAGACGCTTCCACTAACACACACACTGATTCAGGCTCTGGGCTGCTCCCCGTTCGCTCGCCGCTACTGGGGGAATCTCGGTTGATTTCTTTTCCTCGGGGTACTTAGATGTTTCAGTTCCCCCGGTTCGCCTCATTAACCTATGGATTCAGTTAATGATAGTGTGACGAATCACACTGGGTTTCCCCATTCGGAAATCGCCGGTTATAACGGTTCATATCACCTTACCGACGCTTATCGCAGATTAGCACGTCCTTCATCGCCTCTGACTGCCAGGGCATCCACCGTGTACGCTTAGTCGCTTAACCTCACAACCCGAAGATGTTTCTTGCGATTCATCATCGTGTTGCGAAAATTTGAGAGACTCACGAACAACTTTCGTTGTTCAGTGTTTCAATTTTCAGCTTGATCCAGATTTTTAAAGAGCAAATATCTCAAACATCACCCGAAGATGAGTTTTGAGATATTAAGGCAGGTGACTTTCACTCACAAACCAGCAAGTGGCGTCCCCTAGGGGATTCGAACCCCTGTTACCGCCGTGAAAGGGCGGTGTCCTGGGCCTCTAGACGAAGGGGACGTATCAGTCTGCTTCGCAAGACGCCTTGCTTTTCACTTTCTATCAGACAATCTGTGTGAGCACTTCAAAGAACGCTTCTTTAAGGTAAGGAGGTGATCCAACCGCAGGTTCCCCTACGGTTACCTTGTTACGACTTCACCCCAGTCATGAATCACAAAGTGGTAAGCGCCCTCCCGAAGGTTAAGCTACCTACTTCTTTTGCAACCCACTCCCATGGTGTGACGGGCGGTGTGTACAAGGCCCGGGAACGTATTCACCGTGGCATTCTGATCCACGATTACTAGCGATTCCGACTTCATGGAGTCGAGTTGCAGACTCCAATCCGGACTACGACGCACTTTATGAGGTCCGCTTGCTCTCGCGAGGTCGCTTCTCTTTGTATGCGCCATTGTAGCACGTGTGTAGCCCTGGTCGTAAGGGCCATGATGACTTGACGTCATCCCCACCTTCCTCCAGTTTATCACTGGCAGTCTCCTTTGAGTTCCCGGCCGGACCGCTGGCAACAAAGGATAAGGGTTGCGCTCGTTGCGGGACTTAACCCAACATTTCACAACACGAGCTGACGACAGCCATGCAGCACCTGTCTCACGGTTCCCGAAGGCACATTCTCATCTCTGAAAACTTCCGTGGATGTCAAGACCAGGTAAGGTTCTTCGCGTTGCATCGAATTAAACCACATGCTCCACCGCTTGTGCGGGCCCCCGTCAATTCATTTGAGTTTTAACCTTGCGGCCGTACTCCCCAGGCGGTCGACTTAACGCGTTAGCTCCGGAAGCCACGCCTCAAGGGCACAACCTCCAAGTCGACATCGTTTACGGCGTGGACTACCAGGGTATCTAATCCTGTTTGCTCCCCACGCTTTCGCACCTGAGCGTCAGTCTTCGTCCAGGGGGCCGCCTTCGCCACCGGTATTCCTCCAGATCTCTACGCATTTCACCGCTACACCTGGAATTCTACCCCCCTCTACGAGACTCAAGCTTGCCAGTATCAGATGCAGTTCCCAGGTTGAGCCCGGGGATTTCACATCTGACTTAACAAACCGCCTGCGTGCGCTTTACGCCCAGTAATTCCGATTAACGCTTGCACCCTCCGTATTACCGCGGCTGCTGGCACGGAGTTAGCCGGTGCTTCTTCTGCGGGTAACGTCAATGAGCAAAGGTATTAACTTTACTCCCTTCCTCCCCGCTGAAAGTACTTTACAACCCGAAGGCCTTCTTCATACACGCGGCATGGCTGCATCAGGCTTGCGCCCATTGTGCAATATTCCCCACTGCTGCCTCCCGTAGGAGTCTGGACCGTGTCTCAGTTCCAGTGTGGCTGGTCATCCTCTCAGACCAGCTAGGGATCGTCGCCTTGGTGAGCCGTTACCCCACCAACAAGCTAATCCCATCTGGGCACATCCGATGGCAAGAGGCCCGAAGGTCCCCCTCTTTGGTCTTGCGACGTTATGCGGTATTAGCTACCGTTTCCAGTAGTTATCCCCCTCCATCAGGCAGTTTCCCAGACATTACTCACCCGTCCGCCACTCGTCAGCGAAGCAGCAAGCTGCTTCCTGTTACCGTTCGACTTGCATGTGTTAGGCCTGCCGCCAGCGTTCAATCTGAGCCATGATCAAACTCTTCAATTTAAAAGTTTGATGCTCAAAGAATTAAACTTCGTAATGAATTACGTGTTCACTCTTGAGACTTGGTATTCATTTTTCGTCTTGCGACGTTAAGAATCCGTATCTTCGAGTGCCCACACAGATTGTCTGATAAATTGTTAAAGAGCAGTTGCGACGCGCTTTAGCGCACTGTCGCGAGGTGGCGTATATTACGCTTTCCCGCTACAGAGTCAAGCATTTATTTTTGCTTTCTCTGTCGGAGTTCTCAGGAGAACCCCGCTGACCCGGCGGCGTGTTTGCCGTTGTTCCGTGTCAGTGGTGGCGCATTATAGGGAGTTATTCCGGCCTGACAAGAGGAAATTTAAAATAATTTTCTGACCGCGCAACATTCAACCAAATCAGCCTAAAACTGCCAGTTTTTCGAGCGTTTCGAAGCCGTAACGCTGTAAAACGGGCAATAATTGTTCAGCTTCTGGCGTCATTGCCATACAAAAGGCAATATTCGCATCGGCAGATTTTGCATCCGGAGCTTCATGTTCTAACAGCCAGGCCGTTCTGCGAGCAATCGCTGCGCCAGAATCCACCAGCCGGGTTCCCTCTGGCAGCACCTGTAAGAGTTCTTCTTGTAGTAGAGGGAAATGGGTGCAACCCAATACAACGGTATCTGGCGGCTCTTTCATTCTTAACCACGGGCGTAGGATACGTTTTAGTGCATCCAGAGAAACATCTTCGCCATGCAGCTTCGCTTCAGCCAACTCAACCATCTCTGCCGAGCCCAGCATTTCTATCTGGCATTCATTAGCGAAACGCGCGATCAGCTCATGAGTATAAGAACGTTTAACAGTTCCGCGGGTTGCCAGTAATCCGACAATGCCATTTGCCGTCAGACGTGCAGCAGGTTTAATCGCCGGCACGACACCAACAACCGGGAAGTCGAACTTTTCGCGTAATGCAGGAAGTGAAACGGTACTGGCGGTGTTGCAAGCGACCACAGCCAGCGCAAGGGGATAACGTTCTTGCACTGCGGTGACAATTGCCACCACTCGCTCAACAATAAACTCTTCGCTTTTTTCGCCATACGGAAAAGCGACGTTATCGAAAGCATAAATGTAATGGAGATCCGGTAAGAGATGCCGGATCTCGTCATAGACCGACAACCCACCGACGCCGGAGTCAAACACCAGCACGGTGGGACGTGGTTCAGAAGGTGTAGCTGCCAGACAAGGTGTATTCCCGTCCTGCAGTTTGGTAGCCATAGACTGTCTCATAATCTTTGTCGAACAGGTTGGCTATTTTACCACGAACTGTCAGGTGAGAGGTGACCGGATACGCAACCGCAAGATCCCACAAGCTCACACCGCCCATTTTAACGGTTTGATAAGGATAAGATGAGTAATCCTTATCATAGCGAGTGCCTAAATACTGATAAGTAATACCCCAGTCGAAGTCATACAACTGCCAGTCGAGCTGGTATTTCACCTGCTGTTTAGCACGGCGTAACAACGGCGTGTCGGTAATCGCATTGCGCGCATCGACATAATCATAACTCACAGTATGCGTCAGTGGTCCGGTATCAAAATTGGCGGTCGCCTCGACGCCCTTAATCCGCGCTTTCCCTTCGTTGTAATATTTCAGGGTGTGATCATCATAATCGATCAAGTCACTGACATCGTTACGATATCCGGAAATACGCCAGTTCACCCCAGCGGTTAAGCCTTCAAACGCGCCTTCCCACTGTTTGCTTTTCTCCGGGTCCAGATTCGGATTTCCGTAGAAGCCATACAGTTGCCCCAGATTTGGTGCCTTATAAGATGTCCCGTAGGAAGCAATGAAGCGATAACCTTCGATGAATTCCCAACCGGCGCTGGTTTGCCAGGTTCCATGACGACCAAACTGTGAGTTATCGTCACTGCGTGCTGCGCCTTCAAAGGTAAAATCGCCGACTTGTTGCAGCCCGGTCAGATAGATGCCGGTATTACGTTGATCATATCCATTCTCAACATAACCTGTACCCGGCGTCGTAGTCTGTTTCTGCCAGTCGACACCCGCACCAATACTACCGTGACCAACGATGACATTGTTTGCCCACTGGACGGTGTATTGCTTCATCTCATCGAGCGTCGCCGACGAATCATAACGACCAAAATGGGGATCGTAGTTGTAATCTTTGCTATGGCTATAGCTGGTAATGAGTTGTGATTTAATCAGTTCGCCGTTATAGCGCAGCCCGGCGTCCCAACTTTGGCTATAGAGTTTACGGGTATCGAGCAACGGTGAACCGGGAGAATAATACGCGTCATAATTGGTACGGTTATCATAGCCATAGCCGCGCACAAAGCCGCTCCAGGCATCAGTAAAGTTATGCTCCAGCGCGCCATAAAGCGTTTTACTTAAAAAACCATCGTTATCTGTCTGCGCTTGCGTTCCGGTATTACCATAGGCAACAACATCATAACCATGAGTATGGGCATAATCGCCCAACAGCGTTACCCGTGTCTTATCCCCCAGTTGTTGCTGCGTAGAGACATCATAGTTCTGATAACTATTGCTTCCCCACCCTGCTGAAATTTCCGTTCCGGGTTCATCGCGCGTCGTGATGATATTCACCACCCCGCCTATTGCATCGGAACCATAAACGGCGGAGCGTGGCCCACGGATATATTCAACACGCTGGACAAGCGCAATAGGGAACTGGCTAAGGTCGGCAGAACCACTCACCCCCGCCAGATTCAGGCGTACGCCATCAATTAACACCAACACATGACTGGCATTTGTACCGCGAATAAAAATAGATGAGAGCTGACCTGAACCGCCGTTTTGGGTGATATCGACGCCCGGAAGACGGCGCAGCACATCATTGACCGAGGTCGACTGCCAGCGGTCGATATCCTGACGGGTCACAACGGTGGTTGGTGCAAGCACAGTGCTGCGCGGCTGTTCAAAACGGTTAGCAGTAACGACGAGAGTATCCGGGCTGGTATCCTGTGCCCAAGCGGAAAAGGCTGTGACAGAACACGCCGTCAGCAGCGAAGCTTTTTTAATCATTGTAAAGCATCCACAATAGAAGAAGGATGCCGCAGGTTTCATCAATATTACGCGATGATGAGAACCAGATGCGACGTTGGCCGGCAGGTCTTCGGGCTTGGAGGGGTATCTAAGATACTAAGAGATGATGACTTCCCACCGGATGGCAGTGTCCGCATAACGCAATCATCGCACCTTTCCTTACCGCTGCGCGTCAGCTCCAGATTCGCACTGGATTCCCTATTAACTCACAGGACCGGCAAGTGGATGCTACAGGTTGTAACAAGTTACTGTCCAGACGTAGCTCACAAATAGGAATTCATCAAGATCTGGACATCTGATGAGCAATCCCTACAATCGCCGCGTACTTTAATTTTTCAGGATACATCATGACCCCCGAACACCTTCCAACAGAACAGTATGAAGCGCAGTTAGCCGAAAAAGTGGTACGTTTGCAAAGTATGATGGCACCGTTTTCTGACCTGGTTCCGGAAGTGTTTCGCTCGCCGGTCAGTCATTACCGGATGCGCGCGGAGTTCCGCATCTGGCACGATGGCGATGACCTGTATCACATCATTTTCGATCAACAAACCAAAAGCCGCATCCGCGTGGATAGCTTCCCCGCCGCCAGTGAACTTATCAACCAGTTGATGACGGCGATGATTGCGGGTGTGCGTAATAATCCCGTTCTGCGCCACAAGTTGTTCCAGATTGATTACCTCACCACGCTGAGTAATCAGGCGGTGGTTTCCCTGCTATACCATAAGAAGCTGGATGATGAGTGGCGTCAGGAAGCGGAGGCCCTGCGCGATGCACTGCGCGCGCAGAATCTGAATGTGCATCTGATTGGTCGGGCAACGAAAACCAAAATCGAGCTGGATCAAGATTACATCGATGAACGTCTGCCGGTCGCAGGGAAAGAGATGATCTACCGTCAGGTAGAAAACAGTTTTACCCAGCCGAACGCGGCGATGAATATTCAGATGCTGGAATGGGCGCTGGACGTAACCAAAGGCTCAAAAGGCGATTTACTGGAGCTGTACTGCGGCAACGGTAACTTTTCATTAGCGCTGGCGCGCAATTTTGATCGGGTATTAGCCACCGAAATCGCTAAGCCGTCGGTTGCTGCTGCGCAATACAACATCGCAGCTAACCATATTGATAACGTACAAATTATTCGTATGGCGGCAGAAGAATTTACTCAGGCGATGAATGGTGTGCGCGAGTTTAACCGCCTGCAAGGGATCGACTTAAAGAGTTATCAGTGCGAAACCATTTTTGTCGACCCACCGCGCAGCGGTCTGGACAGTGAAACCGAGAAAATGGTGCAGGCGTATCCGCGTATTTTGTACATCTCCTGTAACCCGGAAACGTTATGCAAGAATCTGGAAGCATTAAGCCAGACGCACAAGGTCGAACGTCTGGCTCTGTTTGATCAGTTCCCCTACACGCACCATATGGAGTGCGGCGTATTACTGACCGCGAAGTAAAACCCATGCCGGATGCGCCAGCATCCGGCATAATACCGATTACTCAGCAACTTCCTGCTTACGGTTACGCATCTTCGCGCCAATCCAGAACACCATAATGACGGAGAGTACTGCCGGGAAGAAGTTAGAGCCGATATCCGGATATTCCGCACGAACTACCGTGCTGTACAGCAGTACGCCGAGAATAAAACAGGCAGCTGCCAGACCCGGCAAGCCTACCGGCATAGTGCGATTAAGATAACGTTGATGCAGGCAGTAAACCGTCAGCACCAGGGAAATAATCGGGAATACAGAAAATGGCACAATGGAGCTAAACAGCGCTGCGAAAGTACCATTAATCGATAAGCCAGCAACTAACGCCAGCAGCAGCGTACCTCTATCTTGATTTGCTTGTTTCATTACTCGTCCTTCACATTTCCCGGAATAATTGCGGTTTTCTCTTGTTCACGGCGATACCAGTAATAAGCCCCTTTCGAAATCATTCGCAGTTGCAGTACCAGTCGCTCTTCTAATTGCCGACGTTGTTCGACGCCGACGTCCAACGCCTCGGCACCCGCACTGAAGACAATTGTCACCATTGCTTCGGCTTGCGCTTCAGTAAACGCACGCGGCATATGGTTTTCGAGTTCCAGATAGTCCGCAAGTTCCGCAATGAAGTGCTGAATTTCACGCGCAACGGCGGCACGAAACGCAGCGGAGGTGCCGGAGCGTTCCCGCAATAATAACCGGAAGGCGTTAGGATTATTACCGATGAACTCCATAAATGTGGAGACCGAGGTGCGGATCACACTCCCGCCTTTGGCGATACGCTGACGCGCCTGGCGCATGAGTTGGCGTAGCATTAAACCGCTCTCATCAACCATGGTCAGACCCAGTTCGTCTACGTCGCGGAAATGCCGATAAAAAGAGGTGGGAGCAATGCCCGCTTCACGCGCCACTTCACGCAAACTCAGGCTGGCGAAGCTGCGTTCAGCACTTAATTGGCTAAATGCGGCTTCCACCAGCGAACGGCGGGTTTTTTCTTTTTGTTGCGCTCTTACGCCCATCACGATGTCTGAATCCTTGCCAAAAGTACTGCTGGCACTATACCAGAGAATGAACATACTGGATTGCTCCAGTATTGTGAATGAACGGTAACGCAATAAAACATATTTACTGCAATTCTTTGGCCGGTTCTTTTACGTACAGCGGAAACCTGCCGCTTAAACGGAGAGTATCGTCGATAAAAATCCAATAAAACGTCAGGGCAAAAGTAAGAAACAGACAAAGCAAAGGCCGCTCAGGATATAGCCAGATAAATGACGGGGATCAATTGGCTTACCCGCGATAAAATGTTACCATTCTGTTGCTTTTATGTATAAGAACAGGTAAGCCCTACCATGCCACATTCCTACGATTACGATGCCATAGTAATAGGTTCCGGCCCCGGCGGCGAAGGCGCTGCAATGGGCCTGGTTAAGCAAGGTGCGCGCGTCGCAGTTATCGAGCGTTATCAAAATGTTGGCGGCGGTTGCACCCACTGGGGCACCATCCCGTCGAAAGCTCTCCGTCACGCCGTCAGCCGCATTATAGAATTCAATCAAAACCCACTTTACAGCGACCATTCCCGACTGCTCCGCTCTTCTTTTGCCGATATCCTTAACCATGCCGATAACGTGATTAATCAACAAACGCGCATGCGTCAGGGATTTTACGAACGTAATCACTGTGAAATATTGCAGGGAAACGCTCGCTTTGTTG
Source organism: Escherichia sp. SCLE84 (assembly GCF_012584495.1). NCBI lineage: Bacteria > Pseudomonadati > Pseudomonadota > Gammaproteobacteria > Enterobacterales > Enterobacteriaceae > Escherichia > Escherichia sp. SCLE84. The sequence continues at coordinate 2,974,862 of NZ_CP051430.1, forward strand.
ACGAGCATACGTTGGCGCTGGATTGCCCGGACGGCAGCGTTGAAACACTAACCGCTGAAAAATTTGTTATTGCCTGCGGCTCTCGTCCATATCATCCAACAGATGTTGATTTCACCCATCCACGCATTTACGACAGCGACTCAATTCTTAGCATGCACCACGAACCGCGCCATGTACTTATCTATGGTGCTGGAGTGATCGGCTGTGAATATGCGTCGATCTTCCGCGGTATGGATGTAAAAGTGGATCTGATCAACACCCGCGATCGCCTGCTGGCATTTCTCGATCAAGAGATGTCAGATTCTCTCTCCTATCACTTCTGGAACAGTGGCGTAGTGATTCGTCACAACGAAGAGTACGAGAAGATCGAAGGCTGTGACGACGGTGTGATCATGCATCTGAAGTCGGGTAAAAAACTGAAAGCTGACTGCCTGCTCTATACCAACGGTCGTACCGGTAATACCGATTCGCTGGCGTTACAGAACATTGGGCTGGAAACTGACAGTCGCGGACAGCTGAAGGTCAACAGCATGTATCAGACCGCACAGCCGCACGTTTACGCGGTGGGCGACGTGATTGGTTATCCGAGCCTGGCATCAGCGGCCTATGACCAGGGGCGCATTGCCGCGCAGGCGCTGGTAAAAGGCGAAGCCACCGCGCATCTGATTGAAGATATCCCTACCGGCATTTACACCATCCCGGAAATCAGCTCTGTGGGCAAAACCGAACAGCAGCTGACCGCGATGAAAGTGCCATATGAAGTGGGCCGCGCCCAGTTTAAACATCTGGCACGCGCACAAATCGTCGGCATGAACGTGGGCACGCTGAAAATTTTGTTCCATCGGGAAACAAAAGAGATTCTGGGTATTCACTGCTTTGGCGAGCGCGCTGCCGAAATTATTCATATCGGTCAGGCGATTATGGAACAGAAAGGTGGCGGCAACACTATTGAGTACTTCGTCAACACCACCTTTAACTACCCGACCATGGCGGAAGCCTATCGGGTAGCTGCGTTAAACGGTTTAAACCGCCTGTTTTAACACTTTATCGAAATGGCCATCCATTCTTGCTCGGATGGCCTCTGCCAGCTGCTCATAGCGGCTGCGCAGCGGTGAGCCAGGACGATAAACCAGGCCAATAGTGCGGCGTGGTTCCGGCTTAATGCACGGCAGATAAACAACCCCATCGCGTTTGCGCTCCGGCGGCACAGCCAGCGCTGGCAGTAAAGTGATCCCGCTACCTGCCGCCACCATGTTGCGCAGCGTCTCCAGGCTGGTCGCGCGGAAGTGTGTATCTTCATCCGCCCCGGCTTCAAAACAGAAACCCATTGCCTGATCGCGCAAACAGTGACCATCTTCCAGCATCAGCAGTTTTTCCCCTGCCAGATCGGCCATCGGTACGCATTCGCGGTTCGCCCACGGGTGATCTTCATAGATAGCCAGCAACATTGGCTCATCAAACAACGGCACTTCAATGAATGCTTCGCTCTCTTTCACCAGCGCGAGGATCACGCAATCGAGTTTGCCGCTGTCCAGTTGCGCCAGTAACTGGTGGGTCTGTGCTTCATGCAGATACATTTCCAGCTTTGGAAAGGTCTGGTGCAGCATAGGGATAATATGCGGTAGCAGGTACGGTCCAACTGTGGGAATCAAACCAATGTGCAGCGGCCCGGACATCGTCTCGCCCTGCTGGCTTGCCATCTCTTTAAGGACTTTCACCTCACGCAGTACGGTACGCGCCTGATCTACCAGCAGCATTCCCGCCTGGGTGAACAACACTTTACGGCTGGTCCGCTCCAGCAACATCACGCCCAACTCATCTTCCAGCTTACGAATTTGCCCGCTAAGCGTCGGCTGGCTAACGTGGCAGGAATCTGCCGCACGCCGAAAATGGCGGTGCTCGGCCAATGCCACCAGGTACTCAAGATCACGAATATTCATTATCCATCCTCCATCGCCACGATAGTTCATGGCGATAGGTAGAATAGCAATGAACGATTATCCCTATCAAGCATTCTGACTGATAATTGCTCACAGAAACGGAGCGGCACCTCTTTTAACCCTTGAAGTCACTGCCCGTTTCGAGAGTTTCTCAACTCGAATAACTAAAGCCAACGTGAACTTTTGCGGATCTCCAGGATCCGCTTTTTTTTATTCTACAGGCCCACAGCAAGAGAGCCTGATAGTAACGATTACTCAATGCGATCTTTGACAATAAAGAAGTAACACAGCGCCCCGGTGAACGTCACACAGGCCGCGATAACCAACGCCAGATTAAACGAGTGTGTGGTATCCACTACCCAACCGGTTACGATCGGAGCAAAGGAAGCAAAAACAAAACTGCCAAAGTTTTGAATCCCGGCGATGGAAGCCACTTTTGTTTCTGACACCATCACCTGCACCAGCCCCCATGCAGACGTTCCAGCGAAATGCACGCAGAATAGCGCCATTGAGATAAACGCTACCGCCTGGGCTGGCGAGGAAGATTGCACGACCAGCAACGTGCCTAATGCCGACATCATCAAACCGCAGACAATAGCCGTTTTACGCGTCTTCGCCAGGTCGTAGCCTTTTTTCGCCAGTCGATCGACAACAATACCGTTAACCCACATCCCGACTGCCGCCGCGAGGAAAGGAATCGCCGCCACCCAACCGGTTTTCGCCAGACTGAAACCTTGCTCGGCTTGCAAATAACCGGGTAACCACGCGATGTAGAGCCAACCGGTATAATTGACGCCAGAGAAACCTAAAATCATCCCCCAGGTTGTCCGATGCTTAAACAGCGCCAGCCACTCGCTAAATTGCAGCTGTGGACGCGGTTTAACCGGCGCGGAGAGATACGTCCGTTCTTCGTCAGTCAGGACAAACTGCGCCCGGTTGCGATACCACGCGTACCAACAGATCCCAACCAGAATCCCTGCCACGCCGATGATAACGAACATCGTCCGCCAGCCCCATGCCAGCTGCATCAATACAAGAGCAGGAGGCGCGATAGCCTGACCGATAACGGTAGATGAGTTAAAAATCCCCAGCGCCGTGCCGCGTTCTTTTTGTGCATACCAGTCGGTGATCGACTTTACTCCCGCAGGCATAAATGGCGCTTCGCCAATACCCAGACCGATACGCATTAAAATAAAGTGGCTAAAAGAATTAACCATTCCTGTTAATGCCTGCATTAATGACCAGAATATTAAGCCTGCGCCTAAAACAATTCGTGGGCCAAAGCGGTCTAGCAAAATACCGGAAGGTAGTTGTGAAAAACCATAAGACAGAGAAAATGCAGAAAGCAAAACACCAAACTCTGTCGCCGATAATCCTAACTCGCCACGAATCGCTTCACCTGCCACGCTCAATGACGAACGGTCGAGAAAATTAACGATCCCCGCCATAAATAATAAAACCAGGGTCACTGTCTGAATACGACGAATCCGTTGCGGTTTATTACCCGCAACACTGGTTGACACATCAACGTCCATTTTTAGCTCCTTGAGCGGAATTAATCGATTTGATGACTATTCAGAAAATCATTAAGCGAACCGTTATTACCAGTTCCACAATGTGCCATCTTCCAGTCGTGCGACGGGGAGATACGCCGGGTCATACGGATATTTCGCCGCCAGTTTCTCATCGAAAGAAATACCCAGCCCCGGTTCATCGCCTGGGTGCATATAACCTTCCTCGAAGCGCCAGCTGTGCGGGAAAACTTCAAGCATTTGTTCGGAATAGCCCATGTACTCCTGAACGCCAAAATTTGGTACCCATAGGTCAAAATGCAGCGCCGCCGCATGACAAACAGGCGATAAATCTGAAGGGCCATGCGAACCGGTACGTACCTGATAAAGCGATGCAAAATCGGCAATCCGCCGCATCCCGGTAATGCCGCCTGCATGGGTGATCGTCGTGCGAATATAGTCAATCAGCTGCTCTTCGATTAACTGCTTGCAGTCCCAGATACTGTTAAACACTTCACCGACCGCAATCGGCGTCACGGTATGCTGGCGAATCAGACGAAAACATTCCTGGTTCTCTGCAGGCGTCGGATCTTCCATCCAGAACAGGCGGTAATCCTCAATGCTCTTCCCAAAGCGCGCCGCTTCGATGGGGGTCAGGCGATGGTGCATGTCATGCAACAGATGTTCGTTAAAACCGAACTTATTACGCACCGCTTCAAATAACTTCGGCGTAAAATCGAGATACTTTTCTGAAGACCACAACTGCTCTTCTGGCCACAGGCCTTTGGTTGCCGGTTCATACGCCAGGCCTTTGCCCTTCGCCAGGCCATAAGTAGTTTGCATACCCGGTACACCGCACTGCACACGAATCGCCTTAAAGCCCATCTGCTGGTGCTTTGCATAGTCTTCAAGGACTTCATCAATCGTCCGCCCGGTGGTGTGGCAATAAACCATCACGCCTTCACGAGAAGCACCACCAAGCAGTTGATACAATGGCATATTTGCCGCTTTAGCTTTGATATCCCACAACGCCATATCAATGGCAGAAATGGCTGACATCGTGACGGGGCCACGTCGCCAGTAAGCACCTTTATAAAAGAATTGCCAGATATCTTCGATACGGCTGGCATCGCGGCCAATTAGTTGTGGACAAAGATGATCTTTCAGATAAGAAGCGACCGACAATTCGCGACCATTTAACGTGGCATCTCCTAATCCACAAAGTCCGCTTTCAGTGGTTATTTTAAGCGTAACGAAATTACGCCCTGGGCAAGTAACAAAAACATCTGCAGCAATAATTTTCATTATTGCAATCTCCTGTGTTGTAAATAGACGCTTCAAACTTAATTTTACGCCTACTACCATACAAGAGAGAAAGAGCGATTATTCAACCGTGATCACATTAAAAATAAAAATTTCCGCCGAGGAGAAAAAATACCCTCAAAAACCACCTGAATAATTAACCACCATCGTTAAAACAACACGTTAAATAATCACATAACAAACTCCATTAATCATTAAAAATAAGCACAACAATAGAAATGAATTATATTCAATTAATTAAAATATGTATTGATTGATGTATTGAAAATATGATTTTTATGGGGAGTGTGAAGGTAAAGAAGACACAATGATAAAAAGGAATGTGACAAATAATGGTTCTGGTTGGGCGTTAAATTTAAGCTCACCAGAATGCTGACAAATTTCTGCCTGATGTGGCGTAAACGCCTTATCCGCCTACGAAGTGTCGCACTTTGTAGGCGTGGTAAGCTCCCCATTTTCAGGGGAGCAATATAAACAAATTACTCTAACCGCGCCTGCGCAAAAGCAATTGCCTGCGCCACCTGCTGCGGTGAGACGCCGCCTTTTGCCGCACGCTTGTCGAGGCACGATTGCAGCGACAGAATCGGATAGACATCTTCGTCAATCACCGGGCTGAATTTCTGCAACTCGTCGAGCGGCAGATCTTCCAGCGGTTTGCCCTGACGAATGGCTTCCACCACCGCTTCACCAACAATATGGTGCGCCTCGCGGAACGGTACGCCTTTCGCCACCAGATAATCCGCCAGTTCGGTGGCGTTGGCGTAACCCTGCTGAGCCGCTTCCTGGCAACGTGGACGTTTCACCTGAATGCCGTCCAGCACCAGCGCCGCCATATGCAGGCAGTCCAGCCAGGTATCGAGCGCGTCGAACAGACCTTCTTTGTCTTCCTGCATATCTTTGTTGTAAGCCAGCGGCAAACCTTTCAGCGTCATCATCATGCCGGTTAACGCCCCCTGCACCCGACCGCATTTACCGCGAATCAGCTCCAGCGCATCCGGGTTTTTCTTCTGCGGCATTAATGATGAACCGGAAGTCACGCGGTCAGAAAGCTCCACAAACCCCGCTTCGCCGGTGTTAAAGAAAATCAGATCTTCAGCAAAACGCGACAGATGCACCATGCCGATAGCGGCAGCAGAAAGCAGTTCCAACACATGGTCACGGTCAGAAACGCTGTCGAGACTGTTACGGGTCGCCGAAGCAAAGCCCAGCCAGCCTGCTAACTGTTCACGGTCGATTTCATAGGCCGTTCCCGCCAGCGCGCCACAGCCTAGCGGGCTGACATCCAGACGCTTAAGCGCATCCTGCAAACGGCTTTCATCACGCGCCAGCATCTCAACATAGGCCAGGCACCAGTGCGCGAACGTCACCGGCTGGGCGCGTTGCAGGTGAGTGTAACCTGGCATTACCGCGTCCTGATTGTTTTGTGCGGTTTCCACCAGCGCCGATTGCAGCTGCCGGTTAGCCGTCAGTAACTCGCTAACGGTATCTTTGCACCACAGTTTCAGGTCAGTCGCTACCTGATCATTACGGCTACGCCCGGTATGCAGCTTTTTGCCTAACTGGCCCACTTTGTCGATCAGTTTGCCTTCCACCCAGCTATGGATATCTTCGGCGTCGCTTTCAAGGATTTGTTGTGGCCTGGCGCGAACATCTTCCAGCAACACGTTCAGCGCCTCTTCCAGTTGCGCCTGCTCTTCTGCGGTTAACACGCCTACCGTGACCAGGGCTTTGGACCAGGCCACAGAGCCAACAATATCCTGCTCCGCCAGACGGTAATCAAAGCGCAGTGAGTCGTTGAATTGTTTGAACCGTTGATCTGCTGCCTGGGTAAAACGCCCGCCCCAAAGTGCCATAACTCTGTTTCCTTATTTTGAAATTCAATGCCGGAAAGCTGCGCCTCCGGCCAACAAAACTTAAGCTAAAATCCGCGTACCCATCGGCATACCGTTAAACAGTGCCGGAAGCTGCTCCGCATGACGCCAGGAGGCGATATCTACCGGACGGCCCAGCGTGCGGGCCGCATCCAGCGCCGCGTTCACTTTCACTATCATGCCGTCAGTAATAATGCCCTGCTCAATCAGTTGTTCTGCTTTCGCGGCGGTCATTTCGGCAATGCGTTGCCCTTTGCCGTCGAGAATGCCGCTGACGTCGGAGAGCAAAATCAGATCCGCGCCCAGCGTTGCCGCCAGCGCCGTTGCCGCCTGGTCGGCATTGACGTTCATCAGTTGCCCTTCGTCTGTTACGCCAATGGAGCTGACCACCGGCAGATAACCGTTCTCCAGCAAGGAGTTGATAAGCTTAGGCGAACCTGGCTGCGCCAGTCCAACATGACCTAACTCTTCATCAAGCTGGGTCACTTTGACGCTGTCGCCGTCACCGAGAAACAAACCTACGGCCGCAATCTGATGTTTCTTCGCCCATGCCAACAGGGTTTTATTTGCCGTTCCCGCCAGTGCTCCGGTGATAATGTCTATCTGATCAGCAGGCGTCACCCGCAGGCCGTTTTTCTTTTTCACCGGCAGATTCAGCCCTTTCATCAGCTCATCCACCACGCAACCGCCGCCGTGCACAATCACCAGCGGACGCTGATGTGACTCACGATAATTCACCAGTGCGCTAAACAGACGTTCCAGCGCCTCTTCACTATCCAGCAGTACGCCGCCCAGTTTGATAATTAATGGATTCATCATTGCACCCTTAAATAAGAGACTGCGTTTCCGCATAGCCGAAACGAATATTGGCGCACTGTACCGCTTGTGCCGCCGCGCCTTTCAGTAAGTTGTCTTCGGTCGCCACAATAATCAGATGCTCGCCCTGAACGGCAAACCCGATATCGCAAAATGGCAGCCCAACGACATTTTTCAGCGCCGGAACGCCTTTGTCATACAGCCGCACCAGCGGTTTATGGGCATACGCCTGCTGTAACACTTGCGCGACTTGCGCCTGGGTCACACCCGATTTCAGGCGGCAGGTAATGGTTTCGAGAATGCCGCGCGGGAAATTGCCCAGATGTGGGGTGAAGATAACGTCAGCACCGAGGTGTGTGGCGATCTCTGGTTGATGGCGATGAGTAAAGACGCCATACGGTTGCAGGCTAACTTCACAAAAGCTGTTTGAAATGGCCGCTTTACGCCCTGCACCGCTCACGCCGCTGGTGGCGTTGATCACCGGCCACTGATTGAGGTCAAGAAGATCGGCATCAATCAACGGTTTCAGCGCCAGCTGTGCCGCCGTCGGATAACAGCCCGGCACCGCAATCAAATTCGCTTCTTTTAATTTATTACCGCACCACTCCGCCAGACCGTAGGCTGCCTGTTCCAACAGTTCCGGGTATTGATGGGTAAAGCCGTAATATTTTTCATAGAAGGTGGCGTCGTTAACACGAAACGCGCCGGAAAGGTCGAACACCACGCAGCCCGCTTCAAGAAACTGCGGCGCTAAATCGTGGCTAACTTCATGGGCGGTGGCGAGAAACACTACGTCCACCCCTGGGCTAAACTCGCTGATATCCGACATCGGCTGCAACGGCAGATCAACGATGCCTTTTAGCTGCGGATGCAAATCGGAGATTAACTTTCCCGCATCATTGCTTTGCGCTGAAACAGTCAAAGCGGTTATGTTCATATGCGGATGGCGATTTACATAGGTCACTAGCTCTGCGCCAGCGTAGCCGCTGGCACCCACAATCAGCGTATTCAACATCGGGGCTATTCACCTTCTTATGTCTGGTTGCCAGGTTAAACGTAAAACATTCACCTTACGGCTGGTGGGTTTTATTACGCTCAACGTTAGTGTATTTTTATTCATAAATACTGCATGAATATTGATACTATCATGACCAGAGGTGTGTCAACAATGAAAAACAAATTACCGCCATTTATCGAGATTTACCGCGCTCTGATTGCCACACCTTCAATAAGCGCCACGGAAGAGGCACTCGATCAAAGCAATGCAGATTTAATCACTCTGCTGGCGGACTGGTTTAAAGATTTGGGCTTCAATGTGGAAGTGCAGCCTGTTCCAGGAACTCGCAACAAATTTAATATGCTGGCCAGTTGCGGACAGGGGGCTGGCGGCTTGTTGCTGGCGGGGCATACCGATACGGTGCCATTTGATGACGGTCGCTGGACGCGCGATCCGTTTACACTGACGGAGCATGACGGCAAGCTTTACGGCTTAGGCACCGCCGACATGAAAGGCTTTTTTGCGTTTATCCTTGATGCGCTACGCGATGTCGACGTCACGAAACTGAAAAAACCGCTCTACATTCTGGCGACTGCTGATGAAGAAACCAGTATGGCCGGAGCGCGTTATTTTGCCGAAACTACCGCCCTGCGCCCGGATTGCGCCATCATTGGCGAACCGACGTCACTACAACCGGTACGCGCACATAAAGGTCATATCTCTAACGCCATCCGTATTCAGGGCCAGTCGGGGCACTCCAGCGATCCAGCACGCGGAGTTAACGCTATCGAACTAATGCACGACGCCATCGGGCATATTTTGCAATTGCGCGATAACCTGAAAGAACGTTATCACTACGAAGCGTTTACCGTGCCATACCCTACGCTCAACCTCGGGCATATTCACGGTGGCGACGCTTCTAACCGTATTTGCGCTTGCTGTGAGTTGCATATGGATATTCGTCCGCTGCCTGGCATGACACTCAATGAACTTAATGGTTTGCTCAACGATGCATTGGCTCCGGTGAGCGAACGCTGGCCGGGTCGTCTGACGGTCGACGAGCTGCATCCGCCGATCCCTGGCTATGAATGCCCACCGAATCATCAACTGGTTGAAGTAGTTGAGAAATTGCTCGGAGCAAAGACCGAAGTGGTGAACTACTGTACCGAAGCGCCGTTTATTCAAACGTTATGCCCGACGCTGGTGTTGGGGCCTGGCTCAATTAATCAGGCTCATCAACCTGATGAATATCTGGAAACACGGTTTATCAAGCCCACCCGCGAACTGATAACCCAGGTAATTCACCATTTTTGCTGGCATTAAAACGTAGGCCGGATAAGGCGCTCGCGCCGCATCCGGCACTGTTGTCAAACTCCAGTGCCGCAATAATGTCGGATGCGATACTTGCGCATCTTATCCGACCTACACCTTTGGTGTTACTTGGGGCGATTTTTTAACATTTCCATAAGTTACGCTTATTTAAAGCGTCGTGAATTTAATGACGTAAATTCCTGCTATTTATTCGTTTGCTGAAGCGATTTCGCAGCATTTGACGTCACCGCTTTTACGTGGCTTTATAAAAGACGACGAAAAGCAAAGCCCGAGCATATTCGCGCCAATGCGACGTGAAGGATACAGGGCTATCAAACGATAAGATGGGGTGTCTGGGGTAATATGAACGAACAATATTCCGCATTGCGTAGTAATGTCAGTATGCTCGGCAAAGTGCTGGGAGAAACCATCAAGGATGCGTTGGGAGAACACATTCTTGAACGCGTAGAAACTATCCGTAAGTTGTCCAAATCTTCACGCGCTGGCAATGATGCTAACCGCCAGGAGTTACTCACCACCTTACAAAATTTGTCGAACGACGAGCTGCTGCCCGTTGCGCGTGCGTTTAGTCAGTTCCTGAACCTGGCCAACACCGCCGAGCAATACCACAGCATTTCGCCGAAAGGCGAAGCTGCCAGCAACCCGGAAGTGATCGCCCGCACCCTGCGTAAACTGAAAAACCAGCCGGAACTGAGCGAAGACACCATCAAAAAAGCAGTGGAATCGCTGTCGCTGGAACTGGTCCTCACGGCTCACCCTACCGAAATTACCCGTCGTACACTGATCCACAAAATGGTGGAAGTGAACGCCTGCTTAAAACAGCTCGATAACAAAGATATCGCTGACTACGAACACAACCAGCTGATGCGTCGCCTGCGCCAGTTAATCGCCCAGTCATGGCATACCGATGAAATCCGTAAGCTGCGTCCAAGCCCGGTAGATGAAGCCAAATGGGGCTTTGCCGTAGTGGAAAACAGCCTGTGGCAAGGCGTACCAAATTACCTGCGCGAACTGAACGAACAACTGGAAGAGAACCTCGGCTACAAACTGCCCGTCGAATTTGTTCCGGTCCGTTTTACTTCGTGGATGGGCGGCGACCGCGACGGCAACCCGAACGTCACTGCCGATATCACCCGCCACGTCCTGCTACTCAGCCGCTGGAAAGCCACCGATTTGTTCCTGAAAGATATTCAGGTGCTGGTTTCTGAACTGTCGATGGTTGAAGCGACCCCTGAACTGCTGGCGCTGGTTGGCGAAGAAGGTGCCGCAGAACCGTATCGCTATCTGATGAAAAACCTGCGTTCTCGCCTGATGGCGACACAGGCATGGCTGGAAGCGCGCCTGAAAGGCGAAGAACTGCCAAAACCAGAAGGGCTGCTGACACAAAACGAAGAACTGTGGGAACCGCTCTACGCTTGCTACCAGTCACTTCAGGCGTGTGGCATGGGTATTATCGCCAACGGCGATCTGCTCGACACCCTGCGCCGCGTGAAATGTTTCGGCGTACCGCTGGTCCGTATTGATATCCGTCAGGAGAGCACCCGCCATACCGAAGCGCTGGGCGAGCTGACCCGCTACCTCGGTATCGGCGACTACGAAAGCTGGTCAGAGGCCGACAAACAGGCGTTCCTGATCCGCGAACTGAACTCCAAACGTCCGCTTCTGCCGCGCAACTGGCAACCAAGCGCCGAAACGCGCGAAGTGCTCGATACCTGCCAGGTGATTGCCGAAGCGCCGCAAGGCTCCATTGCCGCCTACGTGATCTCGATGGCGAAAACGCCGTCCGACGTACTGGCTGTCCACCTGCTGCTGAAAGAAGCGGGTATCGGGTTTGCGATGCCGGTTGCTCCGCTGTTTGAAACCCTCGATGATCTGAACAACGCCAACGATGTCATGACCCAGCTGCTCAATATTGACTGGTATCGTGGCCTGATTCAGGGCAAACAGATGGTGATGATTGGCTATTCCGACTCAGCAAAAGATGCGGGAGTGATGGCAGCTTCCTGGGCGCAATATCAGGCACAGGATGCATTAATCAAAACCTGCGAAAAAGCGGGTATTGAGCTGACGTTGTTCCACGGTCGCGGCGGTTCCATTGGTCGCGGCGGCGCACCTGCTCATGCGGCGCTGCTGTCACAACCGCCAGGAAGCCTGAAAGGTGGCCTGCGCGTGACTGAACAGGGCGAGATGATCCGCTTTAAATATGGTCTGCCAGAAATCACCGTCAGCAGCCTGTCGCTGTACACCGGGGCGATTCTGGAAGCCAACCTGCTGCCACCACCTGAGCCGAAAGAGAGCTGGCGTCGCATTATGGATGAACTGTCAGTCATCTCCTGCGATCTCTACCGTGGCTACGTACGTGAAAACAAAGATTTTGTGCCTTACTTCCGCTCCGCTACGCCGGAACAAGAATTGGGCAAACTGCCGTTGGGTTCACGTCCGGCGAAACGTCGCCCAACCGGCGGCGTCGAGTCGCTGCGCGCCATACCGTGGATTTTTGCCTGGACGCAAAACCGCCTGATGCTCCCCGCCTGGCTGGGTGCAGGTACGGCGCTGCAAAAAGTGGTCGAAGATGGCAAACAGAGCGAGCTGGAAGCCATGTGCCGCGATTGGCCATTCTTCTCGACGCGTCTCGGCATGCTGGAGATGGTCTTCGCCAAAGCAGACCTGTGGCTGGCGGAATACTATGACCAACGCCTGGTAGACAAAGCACTGTGGCCGTTAGGTAAAGAGTTACGCAACCTGCAAGAAGAAGACATCAAAGTGGTGCTGGCGATTGCCAACGATTCCCATCTAATGGCCGATCTGCCGTGGATTGCAGAGTCTATTCAGCTACGGAATATTTACACCGACCCGCTGAACGTATTGCAGGCCGAGTTACTGCACCGCTCCCGCCAGGCAGAAAAAGAAGGCCAGGAACCGGATCCTCGCGTCGAACAAGCGTTAATGGTCACTATTGCCGGGATTGCGGCAGGTATGCGTAATACCGGCTAATCTTCCTCTTCTGCAAACCCTCGTGCTTTTGCGCGAGGGTTTTCTGAAATACTTCTGTTCTAACACCCTCGTTTTCAATATATTTCTGTCTGCATTTTATTCAAATTCTGAATATACCTTCAGATATCCTTAAGGAATTGTCGTTACATTCGGCGATATTTTTTTCAAGACAGGTTCTTACTATGCATTCCACAGAAGTCCAGGCTAAACCCCTTTTTAGCTGGAAAGCCCTGGGTTGGGCACTGCTCTACTTTTGGTTTTTCTCTACTCTGCTACAGGCCATTATTTACATCAGTGGTTATAGTGGCACCAACGGCATTCGCGACTCGCTGTTATTCAGCTCGCTGTGGTTGATCCCGGTATTCCTCTTTCCGAAGCGGATTAAAATTATTGCCGCAGTAATCGGCGTGGTGCTATGGGCGGCCTCTCTGGCGGCGCTATGCTACTACGTCATCTACGGGCAGGAGTTCTCGCAGAGCGTTCTGTTTGTGATGTTCGAAACCAACACCAACGAAGCCAGCGAGTATTTAAGCCAGTATTTCAGCCTGAAAATTGTGCTTATCGCGCTGGCCTATACGGCAATGGCAGTTCTGCTGTGGACACGTCTGCGCCCGGTCTATATTCCAAAGCCGTGGCGTTATATTGTCTCTTTTGCCCTGCTTTATGGCTTGATTCTGCATCCAATCGCCATGAATACGTTTATCAAAAACAAGCCGTTTGAGAAAACGTTGGATAACCTGGCCTCGCGTATGGAGCCTGCCGCACCGTGGCAATTCCTGACCGGCTATTATCAGTATCGTCAGCAACTAAACTCGCTAACAAAGCTACTGAATGAAAATAATGCCTTGCCGCCGCTGGCTAATTTCAAAGATGAATCGGGTAACGAACCGCGCACCTTAGTGCTGGTGATTGGCGAGTCAACCCAGCGTGGACGCATGAGTCTGTACGGTTATCCGCGTGAAACCACGCCGGAGCTGGATGCGCTGCATAAAACCGATCCGAATCTGACCGTGTTTAATAACGTGGTTACGTCTCGTCCGTACACCATTGAAATCCTGCAACAGGCGCTGACCTTTGCCAATGAAAAGAACCCGGACCTGTATCTGACGCAGCCGTCGCTGATGAACATGATGAAACAGGCGGGTTATAAAACCTTCTGGATCACCAACCAGCAGACGATGACCGCCCGCAATACCATGCTGACGGTATTTTCGCGCCAGACCGACAAGCAGTACTACATGAACCAGCAACGTACGCAGAGTGCGCGTGAATACGACACCAACGTGCTGAAGCCGTTCCAGGATGTGCTGAATGACCCTGCGCCGAAGAAACTGATCATCGTTCATCTGCTGGGTACGCATATCAAATACAAATACCGCTACCCGGAAAATCAGGGCAAGTTTGATGGCAATACCGATCATGTTCCGCCTGGATTAAACGCGGAAGAGCTGGAGTCATATAACGATTATGACAACGCTAACCTGTATAACGATCATGTGGTTGCCAGCCTGATTAAAGACTTTAAAGCAGCAAACCCGAACGGTTTCCTGGTTTATTTCTCTGACCACGGTGAAGAGGTTTACGACACGCCGCCTCATAAAACCCAGGGGCGTAATGAGGACAACCCGACGCGTCATATGTACACCATTCCGTTCCTGCTGTGGACGTCGGAAAAATGGCAAGCGACTCATCCCCGTGATTTCTCACAGGATGTCGATCGTAAATACAGCCTGGCGGAACTGATCCACACCTGGTCAGATTTGGCGGGCTTATCTTACGACGGTTACGATCCAACCCGTTCAGTGGTGAATCCGCAGTTCAAAGAAACTACCCGCTGGATTGGTAACCCGTACAAGAAAAACGCGCTGATCGATTACGACACACTGCCGTATGGCGATCAGGTGGGTAATCAGTAATTATCAGCCAGGCGCTATTTGCCGGATGCGACGCTTGACGCGTCTTATCCGGCCTACAGATCGCGGCGGTAGGCTGGATAAGGCGTTTACGCCACATCCGGCAATACAACTGCCGCAATGTTTACATCGAACTCCCCTCAGGCCACACTTTTCAGGTGGCCTTTTTTAATAATGCCAGTTACTGTTTTCCCGTCTACATACCTAAGGGAATAACATGTATCACGACGTCAGCTATCTGCTCTCCCGCCTGATCAACGGCCCGCTGTCCCTGCGCCAGATTTACTTTGCCAGCAGTAACGGCCCGGTGCCCGATCTTGCGTATCAGGTCGATTTTCCACGGCTGGAAATTGTGCTGGAAGGTGAGTTTGTTGATACCGGCGCTGGAGCAACGTTAGTTCCCGGCGATGTGCTGTACGTTGCCGCTGGTGGCTGGAATTTCCCACAATGGAAAACACCCGCTACCACCTTTAGCGTGCTGTTTGGCAAACAGCAACTCGGCTTCAGCGTCGTGCAATGGGATGGCAAACAATATCAAAATCTGGCGAAGCAACACGTCGCCCGGCGCGGCCCACGCATAGGTTCTTTTCTGCTACAAACGCTCAATGAAATGCAAATGCAGCCGCAGGAGCAGCAAACGGCAAGGCTTATCGTCGCCAGCCTGCTTAGCCACTGCCGCGATTTGCTTGGCAGCCAAATCCAGACCGCCTCACGCAGCCAGGCACTATTTGAAGCTATTCGCGATTATATCGACGAACGCTATGCCTCCGCGCTTACCCGCGAATCTGTTGCGCAGGCGTTTTATATTTCGCCAAATTACCTCTCGCACCTGTTTCAAAAAACGGGGGCCATTGGTTTTAACGAATACCTGAATCACACGCGACTGGAGCACGCTAAGACGTTATTGAAAGGCTATGACCTGAAGGTAAAAGAAGTGGCGCACGCCTGCGGCTTTGTCGACAGCAACTACTTCTGCCGTCTGTTTCGTAAAAACACCGAACGCTCGCCGTCGGAATATCGTCGGCAGTACCACAGCCAACTGACAGAAAAACCGACTACTCCAGAATAAGATGGGTTTGCTGCGGCGCAGAAAGCACTTTGCGCACCGCGCTCATTACCCGCTGCGGCTCACGCAGGAATGCGTAGATGCTGCATTGCACATAGCGGCAATGTTCAAATCGCTCGGCACCGGCAAGCTCGATATCCGTAATCAACAGAGCAACATCCGCCCGACGGATATCCTCGTCCGCTAAACGATTCTCCGTTCCCAGCGCGCCCTGAGTTTCAATGCTGACTCCCCACTTCTCTAACAGGCACAACTTTTCCAGCCGTTCCGCCGCCATATAAGTATGCGCCACGCCACTGACGCAGGCGGTTACTGCCACCAGGTATGCCATTTTAACCTCCCACGGTAACCTGAAATCCGGCCCGTTCTGCCATTTCGCGCATCGTTGTCACATCGGCTGACGACGGCGCAGGCACCTCTTTCATCGACCATGTTTTCCCCAGCAGGCGGTATTTCGGTTCGCCGTACTGATGAAACGGTAACAGATGGATCTGCCTGATTTTCAGCGGGATCAGTACATCCAGCGCCTGCTGCATATTCTCCCGGCTGAGCGTGAAACCAGGGATCAACGGTAAACGCGGGATCACGTTGACGCCCTCACTCACCAGCAAACGCAGATTCTCCAGCACGCGTGGCAGGTTCATCTTCACCACATCCCGCGCCTGAGTCGCATCCATAATTTTTAAATCGAACAACACTTCATCGCACAATTTCGCCAGTGGTAACAGCTTGCTGGCCGGCGCGTCTCCGGCAGTTTCAATGGCACATGAGACACCCCACAGCCGCAGTCGCTGTAAAAAACGGGTAGCAAACTCCGCCTGCATTAACACTTCGCCGCCAGAAAGCGTGACGCCGCCGCCGGACGTGCGAAAGAAAATGTCATCTTTCATCACTTCCCGTTCCAGCGCGTCAAGGCTGATATCGCGGCCAATCCGTTCAAACGCCCCGGAGGGGCATTCATCCGCATCACGCAAACATTTCGCACAGTGCAGACATTTCGCCTCTCTGCGTACCGTCTGGATTTTGCCGGAGATCGACTCCGGATTAGCACACCACGGGCAAAGATGCGGACAGCCTTTAAAAAAGACCACCGTACGAATGCCCTCGCCGTCATTCAGTGAATAACGCTGAATGTTGAAAATGCGCGCCACATCATCGCGGCGCGTTTCCACAACGTTACAGCTGATGCGCTGTCCGGCGGATGATGTCATCCTGGATCTCCTTCGACAGTTCGACAAAGAAGGCGCTGTATCCGGCAACGCGCACCACCAGCCCGGCATAATCTTGTGGGCGCTGTTGCGCTTCCCGCAACGTGTCGGCGTTCACCACGTTAAACTGAATATGCTGCAACTTAAGCTGGGTAAACGCCCGTAAGAAGTCGGCCAGTTTGCGTAATCCCGCTTCACCTTCCAGGGTCGCCGGAGTGAATTTCACGTTCAGCAACGTACCGTTAGACAGCAGCGTGTTATCGAGCTTACTGACTGACTTCAGTACCGCTGTTGGCCCTTGTGCGTCCTGGCCCAGCATAGGTGACAAGCCGCCGTCTGCCAGTTGTTCCCCGGCAAAACGACCGTCTGGCGTCGCGCCAACCACCGATCCCAACGGGACGTGAGCAGAAACGGTATACGATCCCGGCGTGAAGTAACCGCCGCGCGGGTTCTGGTATTTTTCCACTTCTTTGCAGTAGTGGCGTAACAGTTCGGCGCTGATGTTATCCACCTCGTCGATATCGTTACCGTATTTCTCGAAGCGGTTAATTAAGCGAGCACGGACTTTTTCGCCTTCTGGCGTTGCAAAGTTGGCTTTTAATACCGACAGCAATTCGTCAAAACTTAAACGCTGTTGCTCAAAAACCATCCCTTTCAACGCATGGAGAGAATCGCTCAGGTTGGCGATACCGATCCCCTGTACGCCGGAGAAGTTATAACGCGCGCCGCCATCGGTAATATCGCGGCCTTTTTCCAGACAATCGCTGATAAAAGACGAGAGCAGCGGTACAGGTGCCCAGTCGCGATGGCCGATATCACAAATATTGCTGCCCTCAACCATCAGGGTGATGTAGTGGCTGATCTTGGCGCGGATCTGCTCCAGTAAACCTTCATAAGTCAGCGCAGCATTGCCTTCATTTTCATACAGGCAGATTTCCATCACTTTCAGCAGATTAAACATCGCGATGTCATGCAAGCCGTAGGTTCTGCCGGGAATAGATAATTCCACACAGCCCACTACGGAATAGTCGCGCGCATCTTCCAGCGAAACGCCACGGTTGAGGAACGCTGGCACCACCACTTCATCGTTAAAGATTTGCGGAATACCGGTGCCGAGGCGAATGGTTTCGGCGGTTTTCATCAGGAACGGCGTGTCGATCAAGGCGTTAGTGCGCACGCCGAGGTTCGGTTGCGGTAATTGCACGCTTTGATAGGCGTCAAGGCAAAGGAACGAAAGCACGTTCACCGCGCTACGTCCGTTCTCGGTTAACCCGCCGAGCAGTGCGGTATAGCCGGTCGGGAAACCGGCGAAATAACGCGCGCTACTGGTGGAGCGCAACAGCACGATGTCGTTGCATTTCACCCATAAAGATTCGAGCAGTTCTTTCAGGAACGCCGCATCTTCGCCCTGGGTTAATGATGTCTGATAGAACGGCAACATATACTGGTCGAAGCGCCCCAACGATAGCGAACTGGCGTTGGATTCGTATTGCAGAATGATGTTCATGTACCAGAATAACTGGCACGCCTGCCAGAACGTCTGCGGCTTATGTTGCGCGTTATGGCGGGAGATCTCCGCAATAGTCAGCAGCTCTTCGCGACGCTGGGCATCTGTGCAGTTTGCCGCCATCGTTTCCGCCAGTTCGGCGTAACGCAAAATGTGTTTCTGCGAGGCTTCCAGCAGTAACAGCGCTGCCTGATAAAAGTGATTCTCCGGCTGTTGCTGACAATGTTGCTGCATCTGTGCCACCAGCTCCCCCAGCCCGTGATTCAACAGGCGTGGGTAATCAATAATAATGTGCCCCTGGCCTTTATCTGTCTGGTTGATGCTGAAAATCTGCGTGCTGGTCGCGGCTTTTACTTCATCTGTCATCTGCCCGTTGATGAAATCTTTCATCGAACGTTTTTCCCAGTACGGGAACAACTCTTCGCGGTAGATACGTTTATCTTCTTCGCTGATAGCAAAGCGGTCCTGCGGACGCGTCGGGAATTGATCCAGCTCTTTCAGCAGCCAGTAAGGGTCCATTTCCGGCGACATAATCCCGGCGCGCGGTTTTACGGTGCGGTTACCGGCAATCAGTTCTTCATCACGAATCGAAATTTCAACATGTTCAAGGATATACGCTGTTGCCTTCGCCCGGCGCAATATCACCGGTTCGCCTTCGGTTTGCCGATGGCTGGCGGTATAAAGCAGCGCCCGCTCCAGCGAGATTTCACGGGTATTGGAAAACAGTGCAGTTTTGAGGCGAGAGATACGATTCGTCATGAGGAACTCCTGTGGGAAAGCGAACCCGCCCTTGCGAGCGGGAGAAGAACTTAAGCGGTTTGCGCCAGGTGAGCTTCAATTTTGCTCATAATGGCGTCAGCACGTTTTACCGCATCGCTAATGTTGACGCGCACGATGGTCTTGCCAGCAAAACGCTCTTCAAACTTGATGCCGATATCTTTGGTCAGAATCACCATATCGGCGCTCGCCACGTCTTCCGCAGTCAGTTCGTTTTCCAGACCAATTGACCCCTGAGTTTCTACTTTCACTTCCCAGCCTTTCGCTTTCGCGGCGCTTTCCAGCGCCTCTGCCGCCATATAGGTATGGGCAACACCAGATGGACACGCGGTTACTGCAATAATTTTCGTCATGGCTCGTTCCTCAATTAATTAATTTCAAAATCCAAATCCAGGTCGTCTTCCTTCTCATCAGTCGAAGACCCATTTTTACGCGCCAGACTTTTCAGCACGTTCACGCAAACAGCCGTCACCACTGCTCCGACAGCCACTGCTGCGATATAACCCAGCTTGCCTTCAACCACCGGCAGCACAATCAGACCACCCCAGCCTGCATAGCACTGCGCACCGACCAGCGCCGCAGTTACCGCACCACAAACAGAACCGACCATGATGGAAGGAATGACACGCAGCGGATCGGCAGCGGCGAAAGGAATCGCCCCTTCAGTAACCCCAACGCACCCCATCACCAGCGCCGCTTTGCCGGTTTCGCGCTCTTCTGCGGAGAAATTTTTACGACCAATCAGCGTCGCCAGCCCCATCCCCAGCGGCGGGATACAAATACCCACGGCAGCAATGGCCACCACGGTATAAACACCCTGAGCAACGCAAATCAGCATGAAGGCATAGGCCACTTTGTTAACCGGACCGCCCATATCGAACGCCAGCATCAGCCCCATGATCACCGCCAGCATAACAATGCTGCCCTGCTGCATCCCCTGAAGCCACTGAGTCAGGCTGTTGGTCAACGCCCCTACAGGCTCGCCCAAGCCCCACATCATGATGCCTGCGGTAATCAGTGTGCCGATGATAGGAATAATGAAGATGGGCATCACCGAGCGCAGAACTTTATGCACCGGAATTTTCTTCAGGTAATGCACCACGATGCCGCCGATAATCCCGGCGATCAGCGCACCAAAGAAGCCCGCACCAAAGCTGTTACCAACCCAGGCACCGATAGCGCACGGGGCCAGCGCAGAACGCTCTGCAATGGAGTAACCGATGTAAGCGGCGAGGAAAGGCACCATCAGCGTCAAACCTGCAACGCCGATATCAAACAGTTTTTTCAGATTCGGATCGGCTACGGCATCCGGCACTGCGCCTTTGCCATACAACATGACGGAAACCGCCAGCAAAATACCGCCCGATACCACGAAGGGAATCATGTGTGAAACGCCCGTCATTAAATGCTGACGGGTATTTTTCAGGATCTGCACCAACTCATTCATAAGCTGCTCCCGGGCTTGCGAAAGCCCATGTCCATATTTTTGATGGAGGAAACAATAGGCAATCGCAGGCGGAGCAAACAGTGGATAAAAAGGCCATTTACTGGACTTTTGTAATATCAGTACAAAAATGCGATCCGCCTCATAACTTGCGATAACCCGGAAGCATGCTGCAAAACGGCGTCTTGTGAGACGCGTCGCAAATTGACGGTTACATTACATTTGTCCAGCTTTTGGCAGATTTGTCACATGGCAGGCCGTTGCCGTGCGCTCTTATCCTGTAAACAGAAAACCGTACCGGGAGAAAGGCAATGGCCCTGATTGTGGAATTTATTTGTGAGCTACCTAACGGCGTACATGCGCGTCCGGCAAGCCACGTTGAAACGCTGTGTAATACTTTTTCATCACAAATTGAGTGGCATAACCTGCGCACTGACCGCAAGGGCAACGCCAAAAGCGCCCTTGCGCTGATTGGCACCGATACGCTGGTGGGCGATAACTGCCAGTTACTGATTTCCGGGGCCGACGAACAGGAAGCGCACCAGCGTTTAAGCCAATGGCTGCGCGATGAATTCCCCCACTGCGACGCACCGCTGGCGGAAGTAAAATCTGACGAACTGGAACCACTGCCGGTTTCATTGACCAATCTGAATCCGCAAATTATCCGCGCCCGCACCGTGTGCAGCGGTAGCGCAGGCGGCATTCTGACGTCGATCTCTTCTTTAGATCTCAATGCGCTGAGTAATCTTCCCGCAGCCAAAAGCGTTGACGCCGAGCAATCCGCACTGGAAAACGGCCTGACGCTGGTACTGAAAAACATTGAGTTTCGTCTGCTGGATAGCGACGGTGCTACCAGCGCGATTCTGGAAGCTCACCGATCCCTGGCTGGCGATACTTCCCTGCGCGAACATTTACTGGCAGGCGTCAGCGCCGGATTAAGCTGCGCCGAAGCAATTGTTGCCAGCGCGAATCACTTTTGCGAAGAGTTCGCCCGTTCCAGCAGCAGCTACCTGCAAGAACGTGCCCTGGACGTACGCGACGTCTGCTTCCAGTTACTCCAGCAAATCTACGGTGAGCAACGCTTCCCGGCACCGGGCAAACTGACGCAGCCCGCCATTTGTATGGCTGATGAACTGACTCCCAGCCAGTTCCTCGAACTGGATAAAAATCACCTCAAAGGATTGTTACTGAAAAGCGGCGGCACCACCTCACATACGGTGATCCTTGCCCGTTCGTTCAACATTCCGACGCTGGTTGGTGTGGATATTGATGCTCTCACTCCGTGGCAGCATCAAACGATTTATATCGACGGCAACGCTGGGGCGACTGTGGTTGAGCCAGGGGAAGCCGTAGCTCGTTATTATCAGCAAGAAGCCCGCGTACAGGACGCCCTTCGTGAGCAACAGCGTGTCTGGCTGACCCAACAAGCCCGTACCGCTGACGGTATCCGCATTGAAATTGCCGCTAACATCGCTCACTCCGTGGAAGCGCAGGCCGCATTCGGCAATGGTGCGGAAGGCGTTGGTTTGTTCCGCACTGAAATGCTCTATATGGATCGCACCAGTGCACCGGGCGAAAGCGAGCTGTACAACATTTTTTGTCAGGCGCTGGAGTCTGCCAACGGACGCAGCATTATTGTGCGCACTATGGACATTGGCGGCGACAAACCCGTTGATTATCTGAACATTCCGGCAGAAGCTAACCCGTTCCTCGGTTATCGCGCTGTGCGTATTTATGAAGAATACGCCTCGCTGTTCACCACACAACTACGGTCGATCCTGCGCGCCTCCGCTCACGGCAGCCTGAAAATCATGATCCCGATGATCTCTTCAATGGAAGAGATCTTATGGGTGAAAGAAAAACTGGCGGAAGCCAAACAGCAACTGCGTAACGAACACATTCCGTTTGATGAGAAGATCCAGCTCGGCATTATGCTGGAAGTGCCGTCGGTGATGTTCATCATCGATCAATGCTGCGAAGAGATTGATTTCTTTAGTATTGGTAGTAATGACCTGACGCAATATCTGCTGGCGGTGGATCGCGATAACGCTAAGGTTACTCGTCACTACAACAGCCTGAATCCGGCATTCTTGCGGGCGCTCGATTACGCCGTGCAAGCGGTGCATCGCCAGGGCAAATGGATTGGTCTGTGCGGTGAGCTGGGAGCGAAAGGTTCCGTGCTGCCGTTGCTGGTCGGTTTAGGGCTGGATGAACTCAGCATGAGCGCACCGTCAATTCCGGCGGCGAAAGCGCGAATGGCGCAACTTGATAGCCGTGAGTGCCGCCAGTTGCTCAACCAGGCAATGGCCTGCCGTACTTCGCTGGAAGTGGAACATCTGCTGGCGCAATTCCGCATGACCCAACAGGACGCACCACTGGTCACCGCCGAGTGCATCACGCTGGAAAGCGACTGGCGCAGCAAAGAAGAAGTGCTCAAAGGCATGACCGATAACCTGCTGCTGGCAGGGCGCTGCCGCTATCCGCGTAAACTGGAAGCCGACTTGTGGGCGCGCGAGGCCGTTTTCTCTACCGGTCTGGGCTTTAGTTTTGCCATTCCACACAGCAAATCAGAACACATTGAGCAATCCACCATCAGCGTAGCGCGTCTGCAAGCGCCGGTGCGCTGGGGCGATGATGAAGCGCAATTCATCATTATGTTAACCCTGAACAAACACGCTGCGGGCGATCAGCACATGCGCATTTTCTCGCGCCTCGCTCGCCGCATCATGCACGAAGAATTCCGTAACGCGCTGGTTAACGCCGCCTCTACCGACGCTATCGCCAGCCTGCTGCAACATGAACTGGAACTGTAAAAGGAAACATCATGGAACTGTATCTGGACACCGCTAACGTCGCAGAAGTCGAACGTCTGGCACGCATATTCCCGATTGCCGGGGTGACAACTAACCCGAGCATTATCGCTGCCAGCAAGGAGTCCATCTGGGAAGTGCTGCCGCGTCTGCAAAAAGCGATTGGTGATGAGGGCATTCTGTTTGCTCAGACCATGAGCCGCGACGCGCAGGGGATGGTGGAAGAAGCGAAGCGTCTGCGCGACGCCATTCCGGGCATTGTGGTGAAAATCCCGGTGACTTCCGAAGGTCTGGCAGCAATTAAAATACTGAAAAAAGAGGGTATTACTACACTTGGCACCGCTGTATATAGCGCCGCACAAGGGTTATTAGCCGCACTGGCAGGAGCAAAATACGTTGCTCCGTATGTTAACCGCGTAGACGCCCAGGGCGGAGACGGTATTCGTACGGTTCATGAGCTGCAAGCGCTGTTAGAAATGCACGCGCCAGAAAGCATGGTGCTTGCAGCCAGCTTTAAAACGCCGCGTCAGGCACTGGATTGTTTGCTGGCAGGATGTGAGTCCATCACCCTGCCTTTAGATGTAGCGCAACAAATGCTCAATACGCCTGCGGTAGAGTCAGCTATAGAGAAGTTTGAATACGACTGGAATGCCGCATTTGGCACTACTCATCTCTAAAGGAGCAATTATGGACCGCATTATTCAATCACCGGGTAAATACATCCAGGGCGCTGATGTGATTAATCGTCTGGGCGAATACCTGAAGCCGCTGGCAGAACGCTGGTTAGTGGTGGGTGACAAATTTGTTTTAGGTTTTGCTCAATCCACTGTCGAGAAAAGCTTTAAAGATGCTGGACTGGTAGTAGAAATTGCGCCGTTTGGCGGTGAATGTTCGCAAAATGAGATCGACCGTCTGCGTGGCATCGCGGAGACTGCGCAGTGTGGCGCAATTCTCGGTATCGGTGGCGGAAAAACCCTCGATACTGCCAAAGCACTGGCACATTTCATGGGTGTTCCGGTAGCGATCGCACCGACTATCGCCTCTACCGATGCACCGTGCAGCGCATTGTCTGTTATCTACACCGATGAGGGTGAGTTTGACCGCTATCTGCTGTTGCCAAATAACCCGAATATGGTCATTGTCGACACCAAAATCGTCGCGGGCGCACCTGCACGTCTGTTAGCAGCGGGTATCGGCGATGCGCTGGCAACCTGGTTTGAAGCGCGTGCTTGCTCTCGTAGCGGCGCGACCACCATGGCGGGCGGCAAGTGCACCCAGGCGGCGCTGGCACTGGCTGAACTGTGCTACAACACCCTGCTGGAAGAAGGCGAAAAAGCGATGCTTGCCGCCGAACAGCATGTAGTAACCCCGGCGCTGGAGCGCGTGATTGAAGCGAACACCTATTTGAGCGGCGTTGGTTTTGAAAGCGGCGGGCTGGCGGCGGCTCACGCGGTGCATAACGGCCTGACCGCTATCCCGGACGCGCATCACTATTATCACGGTGAAAAAGTGGCATTTGGTACGCTGACGCAGCTGGTTCTGGAAAACGCACCGGTTGAGGAAATCGAAACCGTAGCTGCACTTAGCCATGCGGTAGGTTTGCCAATAACTCTCGCTCAACTGGATATTAAAGAAGATGTCCCGGCGAAAATGCGAATTGTGGCAGAAGCGGCATGTGCAGAAGGTGAAACCATTCACAACATGCCTGGCGGCGCGACGCCAGATCAGGTTTACGCCGCTCTGCTGGTAGCCGACCAGTACGGTCAGCGTTTCCTGCAAGAGTGGGAATAACCTACTCCAAACTCCCGGCTTGTCCGGGAGTTTGAACGCAAAATTGCCTGATGCGCTACGTTTATCAAGCCTACGAAATCTCTGCAATATATTGAATATGCGTGCTTTTGTAGGCCGGATAAGGCGTTCACTCCGCATCCGGCACTCTGTGCCAGTAATCTGAAACTCCCACGTTGTTCAGGAGTTTTTTATCCGCTTCTGGACATTTTCTCCACAGAACAATCGTTAGCCCGGAAGGTCGAATCTGTGACTCTTATTTTCACGGACGAACCAGATGAAAGCTTCACTGGCGCTGCTCAGCCTGCTAACGGCATTTACCAGCCACTCCTTAAAATCTCCCGCCGTTCCACCAACCGTGGTACAAATCCAGGCCAATACCAACCTTGCCATCGCAGACGGTGCCAGACAGCAAATTGGCAGCACGCTATTTTACGATCCGGCGTATATGCAGCTTACCTATCCTGGCGGTGATGTCCCGCAAGAACGCGGGGTATGTTCCGATGTGGTGATCCGTGCATTGCGCAGCCAGAAGGTCGATTTGCAGAAACTGGTGCACGAAGATATGGCGAAGAATTTTGCCGAGTACCCGCAAAAATGGCAGTTAAAGCGCCCGGACAGCAACATCGATCACCGTCGGGTGCCTAATCTGGAAACCTGGTTTACCCGCCACGATAAAACACGCCCCATCAGCAAGAACCCCAGTGACTATCAAGCGGGCGATATTGTCTCCTGGCGACTGGATAACGGACTGGCACATATTGGGGTGGTGTCAGATGGCTTCGCCCGCGACGGTACGCCGCTGGTGATACATAACATTGGCGCAGGCGCGCAGGAAGAAGATGTGCTGTTTAGCTGGCGGATGGTGGGGCATTATCGTTATTTTGTTAAATAAGCGATCGCCCCACATGAAGAAAAAATTCAGATGCTTTTTACACTGACAGCTTCTTTTTTCTTACGGCTCACCAGCGCCAGTGCCAGCACAATCAGCACAATACCGCTACCTTCAACGGCCCCCGGATTCTCACCGAGCAGCCACCAGGAAAAGAGTACGCCGCAAACGGGAACGGCCAGCGTGCTTAAGCTGGCAATACTGGCAGGCAAGTTTTTCAATACAAACAACCATAAGCTCCACGCCAGCGCCGTCGCCAGAATCGCACTGTAGGCCAGCGCCCAGAACACGGTGGGCTGCCAGTCAATTTCACGTTGCGGCACCAGTAAAGCGACCACACTCATCACCAGCGCCGCATAGAGCATCTGCCAGGATGTTAACGACAATAAATCCACGCGCGGATGACGGGCATACAGACGTTTAGCAACAATCGCGCTCGCCCCCCAACTGACGCCGGAGAGGATTGCCAGCATGGCACTTTTCATCGAAGAGAAATCGAGTTGCCACGGCTGCAACACCAAAAATAAGCCGAAAGCGGCAATCAGTATCGCGAAATATTGCCCACGTCGCAGGCGTTCACCGAGAAACAACGCGGCGAAAATCACCACCCAGAACGGCATGGTATAGCTTAGGATCGCCACCTTCCCCGCTCCGCCGCTGACCAGCGCCCACTGCGCCAGGCCAACCATCCCGCAGGTTTGTAACAGGGCAATGGCTAAGGTGTATTTAAACGGTGTCGGGCGCATTCCGCGACCACGTAATAAAAGGACGATGAATAAAACGAGAGCGCCGAAAATGCAGCGTAAGGCGGTAAAGTCGAAGGCACCGATGTAGCTGGTGACTTGCTTCATGAAAATCCAGCTATAACTCCAGATAAGTGTGAGCACAACCAGGCCACTGATTGCCAGTGGGTTGCTCTTTCCTGCGACAGACATGAGAGATCCAGTGTGTAGTTTTCCTGTGGACACTATACGCCGGTAAAGAAACTTCAGCGACTGCCTGAAAGGCAGTCGCTGAAGAAGGTCAGATTACAGCAGGTCGAAACGGTCGAGGTTCATCACTTTCACCCATGCCGCCACGAAGTCTTTAACAAACTTCTCGTGAGCATCGCTGCTGGCGTAAACTTCAGCCACCGCACGCAGGACAGAGTTAGAACCAAATACCAGATCCGCACGGCTGGCAGTGTATTTCACTTCGCCGGTTTCGCGGTCACGGCCTTCAAACAGCTCTTTCGATTCGTCGGTCGCTTTCCACTCGTAACGCATATCCAGCAAGTTCACGAAGAAGTCATTGCTCAATACGCCAACGCGGTCAGTGAAGACGCCGTTTTTGCTGCCATCGAAGTTGGCACCCAGTACACGCATCCCGCCCACCAGCGCGGTCATTTCCGGCGCGGTCAGGGTCAGTTGCTGGGCTTTGTCGATCAGCAGTGACTCGGTGGTGGAAACATCCAGACGAGCGCGATAGTTACGGAAACCGTCAGCAATTGGCTCCAGCAGCTCGAACATCTCAATGTCAGTCTGATCCTGACGCGCATCAACGCGGCCCGGCGCAAACGGTACATGAATGCTCAAACCTGCGGCGCTTGCGGCTTTCTCAACACCAACCACACCAGCCAGCACGATGATATCCGCCAGCGAGGCTTTACCAGACTCTTTCTGGATTTTCTCCAGAACAGGCAGAGCACGAACGGCTGCGGCGTTCACATCCCAGTCGCGCTGCGGCATTAATGCCAGACGCGCACCGTTGGCACCACCGCGTTTGTCGCCACCACGGAAGGTAGAAGCAGAAGCCCAGGCCACCGATACCAGCTCACTAACAGACAGACCAGAATCCGCAATCGCGAATTTCAGATCGATAATGTCCTGCTCGGTCGGGTTGTAGATCGGCTGCGGCAGCGGATCTTGCCAGATCAGATCTTCTTTCGGCACTTCCGGCCCGATGTAGCGAGATTTCGGCCCCATATCCCTGTGCGTCAGTTTGAACCAGGCACGGGCAAAGGCTTCGTTGAACGCCTGCGGATCGTTGAGGAAACGACGAGAGATCTTCTCGAACTCAGGATCAAAACGCAGCGTCAGGTCGGTCACCAGCATCGTCGGTTTACGTTTCTTCGACGGATCGAACGGATCCGGGATAATTTCCGGTGCGTCTACCGCTTCGAACTGGATTGCTCCAGCCGGACTGCGGGTCTGTACCCACTCATACTTGAACAGGTTCTCGAAGAAATAGTTGCTCCACTGGGTCGGCGTCTGGGTCCAGACTACTTCCAGACCAGAGGTAATGGCATCTGCGCCAACGCCGCTGCCGTAAGTGCTCGCCCAGCCTAAACCTTGTTCTTCAATCGGTGCAGCTTCTGGATCAGGACCTACGTTTGATGTCGGACCGGCACCGTGGGTTTTACCCAGCGTATGACCACCCGCAATCAGCGCCACGGTTTCTTCGTCGTTCATGCCCATGTTGCCGAAGGTCGCGCGGATAGCTGCTGCCGCAGAAAGCGGTTCGCCGCTGTGGTCCGGGCCTTCCGGGTTAACGTAAATCAGGCCCATCTCGGTTGCACCCAGCGGTGCTTTCGCCAGCGCTTCCGGATGACGGTGAGTCAGCCAGGCTTTTTCATCACCCCAGTTAACATCCAGATCCGGTTCCCAGACGTCTTCACGACCGGCACCAAAACCGAAGGTACGGAAGCCGGAGTTTTCCAGCGCCACGTTACCTGCGAGGATAAACAGGTCGGCCCAGGAGATTTTCTGACCATATTTCTGTTTGATTGGCCACAACAGGCGACGCGCTTTATCGAGGCTTACGTTATCCGGCCAAGAGTTCAGCGGTGCAAAACGTTGCTGACCACGACCCGCGCCGCCGCGTCCATCGATTGAACGGTAAGTACCCGCGCCGTGCCAGGCCATACGAATAAACAGACCGGCGTAACTGCCCCAGTCGGCAGGCCACCACGGCTGAGATTCTGTCAGCAGGGCTTTCAGATCTTTTTTCAGGCCGTAGTAATCTAATTTGCTGAATTCTTTTCGGTAGTCAAAGTCCTCACCCAGTGGGTTAGAACGATTAGAATGTTGGTTTAACAGGTCAACACGGAGTTGATTTGGCCACCAGTCGCGAGTGGTTGTGCCCGCCCCCGCGCTCTGGTCGTGACCGCCCTGATGGAACGGGCATTTGCCAGTGGCTGTGGTGTTATGAATATCGTCTGACGTGCTCATCAATGTGCTCCCCTCTACAGTGTTACCGTTACGATACACAGCGTTAGAGAGAAGTTATAATTGAATTAATCCACGGATGCGATAGTTGAGATCTTACATATTGTTGGTTAAAGAGATGTAGATCAAATTGATCGTAATTAAGCTTTTTTGATTATGTCCGAATTCGGACAAATGCTTTATAAAAAAGGGTTTTAGGTTCATATCCTTCAAGTAATGAGGGAGAAAACAAGGCTGATAACCTTATTTTCCCGCCCTCATTTCGAGGCAGCATTTTGTGCTCTGTTTAAAATTTGTGATCACTGTGTGATTTTCACAAAAGCCACACTATTTATAAACCAGGTCGAACACCCAGCGTATGGCAAATCGCGTAACTCATTTCAGCGCGGTTAAGCGTATAGAAGTGGAAATCTTTCACTCCTTCACGGCTTAAAATCTTCACCATATCCATGGCAATATTCGCTCCCACCAGTTTGCGGGTTTCGGCATCGTCGTCCAGCCCGTCAAACATTTGTGCCATCCACGCCGGAATACGTACGTTGGTCATATCGGCAAATTTCTTCGCTTGTTTAAAGTTCGAGACCGGCAAAATTCCCGGAATAATTTCCACATCAATACCCGCCGATACGCAGCGGTCACGAAAACGCAGGTAGCTTTCGACATCAAAGAAGAACTGAGTAATCGCGCGGTTGGCTCCGGCATCGACTTTGCGTTTCAGGTTGAGCAAATCCGCCTGAGCGCTTTTTGCTTCCGGGTGAACCTCCGGATACGCCGCCACGGAGATATCGAAATCTGCCACTTCTTTTAACAGCGTCACCAGGTCAGAAGCATACATTTCCGGCTTACCACTTCCCGGCGGCAGATCGCCACGCAGCGCCACGATATGACGAATACCGTTATTCCAGTAGTCGCGTGCAATGGTGCGCAGCTCGTCGGGCGTCGCATCAATGCAAGTAAGATGCGGTGCCGCTTCCAGACCAGTGCGATCTTTAATGCCTTTAATAATGCTGTGCGTACGGTCGCGCTCGCCGGAGTTCGCGCCATAGGTCACCGATACAAA
Source organism: Escherichia sp. SCLE84 (assembly GCF_012584495.1). Lineage (NCBI taxonomy): Bacteria > Pseudomonadati > Pseudomonadota > Gammaproteobacteria > Enterobacterales > Enterobacteriaceae > Escherichia > Escherichia sp. SCLE84. The sequence goes on from NZ_CP051430.1 coordinate 3,005,317, forward strand.
CTTCGGTTTCAGGCTGCTAAGGCGATCGATGGAGTTCCACAGGGTCTGCTCCATTTCACTGGTACGCGGCGGGAAAAACTCGAACGAAACGTTAATTTGCCCCTGGACTTCTGCCAGGCTCTGATTCAGGGCATCCCGCTGGCTGGCGTGAAAAAAGCTCATACCTTACCTCATCAATCGCTTGTAGTTATATGTTGTGTTGTGCACATCTATCCGTTTAGACGTCCAGATGTAAAGATGAAGGAAAAGCCGAAGGGCGTCAACCGAAAAATGACCAATGATGGTGAGGAAAAATCAGGGAAGATGAAAAAACTTCAGGATGGTAAGAAAAAGAAAATCCGGTATGCAAAGCAAACCGGACTGCAAATATAAACTAACCATGTACTTATTGCTTCTTGCCGGATTCGTCGTAAACGCTTAATCCGGCCTAATCCTATGATAATTCAATATATTTCATTAGAAACCATAAACCCGAAAACATGAGTACCGGGCATTATTAAATTTCTGAAATTACAACAACTGTGCCAGCCGGTTGATATCCGACTGAATCGCCCCGGCGGTGACGTCGCGCCCCGCGCCAGGCCCACGGATCACCAGCGGGTTGTCGCGATACCAGCGGCTTTCGATGGCAAAGACGTTATCGCACGGCAGCAGTGATGCCAGCGGATGGTCTTCACGCACCGCCTCCACGCCCACACGCGCTTTGCCGTTGGCATCGAAACGCGCCACGTAGCGCAGCACCAGCCCCATTTCGCGGGCCGCTTCCAGCCGTTGCACCATCTGCTCGTTAAGTTCATCGCCATTTTCAAAGAAATGGTCGATGCTGCCGCCTTCGCAATGAGCAGGCACCAGCGATTCCACACGTACCTGGTCCGGTTCAATGTTGTAACCCGCTTCACGCGCCAGAATTACCAGCTTGCGCATTACGTCTTTGCCGGAGAGGTCGTCACGCGGATCAGGCTCGGTTAAGCCCTGCTGCCACGCCTGATCCACCAGCTCGGTAAACGGCACGCTACCGTCGAATTGCAGGAACAGCCAGGAGAGCGTGCCGGAGAAGATCCCGCTGATCGACAAAATAGTATCGCCGCTGTCGATCAGATCGCGCACGGTGTGGTTGATCGGCAAGCCCGCACCGACGGTGGCATTGTACAGCCAGTGACGCCCGGTTTTTTCGAAGGCGTCGTGGATCTGGCGATATTTATTGCTGTCGCTGGCTCCCGCCAGTTTGTTGGCGCTGATAACGTGGAAACCGTGGCTGGCGAAATCAAGATACTGATCAGCAAGCTGCTGGCTGGCGGTAACGTCCAGCACCACTAAATCATCATACGGATGGGCGCGCATCCACAGGAACAACGACTCTTCATCCTGCTCAACCGCTTCATCGTTGAAGAAGGCTAACGCGCGGCTGGCGTCCAGCCCGTCATAGCTCAACAGGCTGCGGCGGCTGTCCACCACACCTGCCAGCACAAACTCAAAGCCGGTACGTGCCGAAAGCGTGCTCTGCTCACGGGCGAACAGTTCCAGCCAACGGGAACCGATATTGCCCTTACCGAACAATACCAGGCCGATGCGTTTTTCTGCGCGGAAGACGGACTGATGCAGCCCCTGAATCAGGCTTTCGGTCGGGCCGGTGCGCAGTACTGCCACCAGGCTGATGCCGTCATCGGACTGCCAGGTAAATTCGACCGGCTGGCCTTTCAGTTGCTGCCAGAAGCGGTGGCAATGCAGCGGGTTACGGGTGACGCCTGCACCGACCATCGCCACCAGCGCCAGCCCCTGACGCAGGCGCAGTTCGCCAGGTAATCCCGCTTCGTCGAGGATTTTCAGCGCACTGTCGGCCACTTCTGAGGTGTAGCAAAATTGCAGCAACTGGCGATCGTTATGTACGCCAACCGCCAGCGGGCGTACCTGCGCGCGTTTCAGGATTTGGTCGATCTCTTTATGCGCCAGTTTGAAATCCTGACTGGCGGGCACCTGAAACTCAATCAAACAGACATCATCGTGGCTGGTGACAATACGCGCACCAGTACCGGAGGCCAGCACGCGTTCAATGCGCGTGGAACCTTGATCCGGCGTGTAGCTACAGCGCAGTTGCAGGTCGATTTCGCTGCCAGAAACCGGCTGTAAAGTACGGGCGTGAAGAACGGGAGCCGCCAGGCGCGCCAGTTCGCTGGCCTCATCCAGACGCAGCAACGGCAGCAGGCAGGCATCTTTCACTTTACGCGGGTCGGCACTGTATACCCCGGCGACGTCGCTCCAGATGGTTACGCGAGAAACACCCGCCAGCGCACCGATTTGTGTCGCGGAATAGTCGGAACCGTTACGCCCCAGCAGCACCGTTTCACCGGCGTTGTTGCGGCTGATAAATCCGGTCACCACCAGACGTTTGCCCGGATGTTGCACCAGCAGCTGTTGCAGCAACGGGTAAGAAAGCCCTTCATCAACCTGCGGTTGTGCGGCGCGTTCAGCGCGTAAAAACTCGCGGGCATCAAGCCAGGCCGCTGGCAGCCCTTGTTGATTAAGTACCGCAGACATCAGGCGTGCCGACCACACTTCACCGTGCCCCACCACTTCCGCATACACTGCGTCGTTAATACCGCTGTCGAGCAGCGCCGCCAGGCGCTCAAGGTCGCTGACAAAAGCGCTAATGAGGCTATCGGCTTCTTCAGCGGGTAGCAGACCGCTAATCAGATCGCACTGATAGCGACGCAGCGTTTGTTGAACCTGATGCGCAGAGAGACGATCGGTCTGGCTTAGTTTCAACCAGTTAATCAACTGGTTAGTGGTGCTACCGGCGGCGGAAACCACCATCATATCGTCAGGCTGAGAGTACTCCGCCATAATGCCCGCGACACGCAAATAACACTTCACATCAGCCAGACTACTGCCACCAAATTTATGCAGCTGACGACCTTTCGCCCCTGCCTGCGCAATCACACTCATTTTTACCCCTTGTTTGCAGCCCGGAAGCCATTTTCCAGGTCGGCAATTAAATCTTCGCCATCTTCAATACCGGTGGAGATACGCAGCAGCGTCTCGGAGATCCCGGCGGCAGCACGCGCTTCTGGTGCCATGCCTGCATGTGTCATGGTTGCGGCGTGAGAGATTAAACTTTCCACTCCCCCTAATGATTCCGCCAGCGTAAACAACGACAGTCCACCCAGGAAACGACGCAGCGTCTGCTCATCGCCATCCAGTTCAAAACTCAACATTGCGCCATAGCCTTTTTGCTGGCGCGCGGCAATTTCATGCCCCTGATTTTCCGGCAGCGACGGGTGATACAGTTTTTTCACCAACGGCTGGCTTTGCAGATATTTCACAATCGCCTGCGCGTTGCGCTGCGCCAGCTCCATACGCGGCACCAGAGTTCGCAACCCGCGTAGCAGCAGATAGCTGTCAAACGCGCCGCCCGTCACGCCAATATTGTTTGCCCACCAGGCCAGTTCGGTGACAACGTCCGGATCTTTAGCAATCACCACGCCAGCCACCACGTCTGAGTGACCGTTCAGATATTTCGTGCATGAATGCAACACCAGATCGGCACCTAATGCCAGCGGATTTTGTAATGCCGGGCTTAAGAAGGTGTTATCCACCACGCTCACCGCCCCGACTTCCCTTGCCAGATGGCAGATTTTCGCAATATCCACGACGCGTAACAATGGATTACTTGGGCTTTCTACCAGTACCAGTTTGGGTTTTTCTGCCAGCGCTGCCCGTAATGCCTGTTCATCGCCTTGATCAACAAACAACACGCGATAGCAACCGCGTTTCGCCAGGCTGTCGAACAGGCGATAGCTACCGCCGTAGCAGTCGTGCGGCGCAACCAGCAGATCGCCAGGTTTCAAAAAGACGGTCGTTACCAGGTGAATCGCGGACATGCCGGTATTAGTAAGTACTGCACCAGCACCGCCTTCCAGTTCTGCCAGCGCACGCTGAACCACATCGCGCGTTGGGTTGCCGCGACGCGAGTAATCATGCGCGCGCGGTTCATTAAATCCGGTAAAGTTATATGTGCTGGAAAGATGGATCGGTGGGACAACGCAACCATACTGTTCGTCGTCATTTAACCCGCTACGCACTGCGATGGTGGCCTGTTTACGCGTCATGTGATGAAGTTCCCTGGGCTTTGTCGGTGAAATGTCAGGCACCAGAGTAAACATTGTGTTAATGGACGTCAATACATCTGGACATCTAAACTTCTTTGCGTATAGATTGAGCAAATCCCAAATAGCCGTTAAAATTATATGCATTATCACGCCGACAGGTGCATTACACGATGTCACGGTAACGCCTGTACGGTAAACTATGCGGGTTTACGGTCAGTACCCACATAAATTGTGTGGTCTGGTCTCAATTTATTGACGAAGAGGATTAAGTATCTCATGGCTGAATGGAGCGGCGAATATATCAGCCCATACGCTGAGCACGGCAAGAAGAGTGAACAAGTCAAAAAGATTACGGTTTCCATTCCTCTTAAGGTGTTAAAAATCCTCACCGATGAACGCACGCGTCGTCAGGTGAACAACCTGCGTCACGCTACCAACAGCGAGCTGCTGTGCGAAGCGTTTCTGCATGCCTTTACCGGGCAACCTTTGCCGGATGATGCCGATCTGCGTAAAGAGCGCAGCGACGAAATCCCGGAAGCGGCAAAAGAGATCATGCGTGAGATGGGGATTAACCCGGAGACGTGGGAATACTAAAGCGGAAAAGAGCGGCGCGGAGTTAACCAGCCGCTTTTTTCATACAAGGACGTTTAACGATGAAAATCAGGCTACTGATCCTCAGCCTGCTGGTTTCTGTGCCTGCCTTTGCCTGGCAGCCGCAAACTGGCGACATCATCTTTCAGATCTCTCGCTCATCGCAAAGTAAAGCGATCCAACTGGCGACCCATTCCGATTACAGCCACACCGGTATGCTGGTGATGCGTAACAAAAAGCCCTACGTTTTTGAAGCGGTCGGCCCGGTGAAATACACCCCGCTCAAGCAGTGGATTGCCCATGGTGAAAAGGGCAAATACGTCGTTCGCCGCGTTGAAGGCGGACTGAGTGTTGAACAACAGCAAAAACTGGCGCAAACGGCAAAACGTTATCTCGGTAAACCGTATGATTTCAGCTTCTCATGGAGCGACGATCGCCAGTACTGTTCGGAAGTGGTGTGGAAGGTTTACCAGAACGCGCTGGGAATGCGCGTGGGCGAACAGCAGAAGTTGAAAGAGTTTGATCTCAGCAACCCGCTGGTCCAGGCGAAGCTCAAAGAACGCTACGGTAAAAATATTCCGCTTGAGGAAACGGTAGTTTCACCACAAGCCGTTTTCGACGCGCCACAACTCACCACGGTTGCCAAAGAGTGGCCGCTGTTTTCGTGGTAATGGATGATGAAAAAAATAATTCCCGCCGTAGTCTGTTTGTTGCTTTGTAGTTGCACGACCTTTCCGCAAGCTGTCGCTCCGGTAAACGGTGATGCCTCCAATTAGTTGAATTAAGGATATAATACTCGCTTTTAAGGTTGTTTCATGGTCACAGTTAACCTTCATTGCCCCCGTTGCCAGTCCGTTCAGGTTTACCGTCACGGGCAGAACCCAAAAAGACATGATCGATTCCGCGGCCGTGACTGTCACCGGGTATTTCAGCTCAGTTACTGTTACGAGCCCCGTAAACCGGGAGTTAAAGACCAAATCGCTGAAATGACTTTCAACGGTGCCGGGGTTCGCGATACTGCCCGTACGCTGAAAATCGGCATTAATACAGTCATCCGAACTTTAAAAAACTCTCGCCACGAAGAATAACGTCATCCCCGGTCGCTCATGCTGATGTGGCACTCATCTGCAAACTTAGTCAGCAATGGAGCTTTGTCGGCAGTAAAGCGCGACAGCACTGGCTCTGGTACGTGTACAACACGAAAACTGGTGGTGTTCTGGCCTACACTTTTGGCCCCCGGACTGACGAAACCTGTCGTGAATTGCGGGCGCTGCTTACCCTTTTACCATCGGCATGTTGACCACTGACGAATGGGGTAGTTACGCTAGAGAGTTACCGAAGGAGAAGCATCTGACTGGTAAGATTTTTACTCAGCACATTGAGCGTAACAATCTGACCCTGAGAACCCGAATCAAACGTCTGGCCCGCAGAACCATCTGTTTCTCGCGTTCTGTAGAACTTCATGAAAAAGTCATCGGTGCTTTTATCGAAAATATATGTTCTACTAATTGGAGTCATCACCCTTCTGATAAGCTTTCCTTGGATGATTACCAGACTGAATACACAGCCAAAGATTTTTACCTCATTCTGCTCTTTTTTCTCAAATGACATATATTATATTTTACATCATATTCATAGGCATATGACATTCCCCCGCCCCCCATTATGTCATTGTGGGTTGATGTTGGGCTTTCATAAAAAAAAACATCTTTTTTTGAACTAGCATTAATTATATTTACTTTATATATTAAAATATTTTCTCCATCTGGAAATATTTTAGCCACACAATATAAAGCAGCTGAATCCGAATTACTTAAAAATATATTATCATCACCCATAACTCCAGCCATTAAATGACTGGAGACTAAAGCAAGGAAATAACAACATTGTATTGCCTTCATTTTAATTACTCCCTTGCCTGATAATTGTAACTCCATTCCCTTTAGCTTTGGGATTATATTTTAGATAGGTGTTATTTGGTGTTCCCAAGTAACTACTGTATTCTTTTTTTCCCATTCCATTCATATAAGAATTCGTTAAATCTTTGCTTGAAAAATTTAGACTATCATAAACATCATTTTCTTTTGTTACTTTATTTCCTTTATCGTCAGAGTAAAAACCGTGAGTGTGATAATCGCCTACTCTCTCTGAACCTTCAGGGCATTTTATATTTCGCAAGTCTACACTATCATTATCATTTGAACTTATCGGATTCATGGGGAAATATTCACCTTGCTTCTTACATATTAGTCCACCATATTCTTTATTCTCGTTAATTGATTCTCCATTACACATTGCCAATGCAAATATTCCAATATCATCTATATTTTTTGATTTAAATTCATATAATCCTAATGGATCCATGCTATTCACCGGGCTCAGCGGATATGTATACAGGTTCCATCCCCCCTTCAGCCCAATCGGATCCTGAGTGATATACCGCCCCTGCAGCGGGTCATAATAGCGGTGGCGGTTGTAATACAGGCCGGACTCCTCATCATACTGCTGCCCCGGCAGGCGGATAAGCTGCTGCAGCTGATGCGGGTTCTCTTCATTCAGCAGGTTGCCCCATTCATCGTATTCTGCGCACCATTCTGTTGTCCCTTCCTTGCTGATAAGGGCCAGCGGCAGGCCGCGATGGTCGCAGTGGTACAGGTGGATTTTTCGCGCCGGCGTGTACACCGGGTCCATCTGGTTTTGCATCTGCTCCACGGTCAGGCCGCACGATGCCAGCCAGCGGCGGCTTTCCTCACTCACCCGGTCAGCCAGGATTTCACTTTCCAGCCGGTCGAGCATCTGCACCAGCACCGGCGGGAACACCACACTGCCACCGTCTTCGCCGCCGGACTGCTGAAGCGCATCCGCCAGGCTGCGGCGCTGCGTTCTGGCCAGTTCACCGGTGGCAGTTTCAACTCTGATGAGTGGTGTGAAGCTCCCCGGCTGATAAATCGTCTGGATGCGGCTCCTGTCGTTCTGTATCGTGGTCAGCCGGTCGCCGTCCCAGCCGTACCAGGTCACTTGCGGTTTCCGTGACAGCGACATCCAGCCCGTCAGGTCCCGTTCACGCCGCTACACCCGTTTTGCCACCCTGCGGCCCAGCGGGTCGTAAAGATAGCGACTTTCGACCAGCGGCTCTGCATATTGTGTCCGCGTGTAGTGCACCAGCCGGTGCTGACTGTCGTAATGGTACCGGTGAGTCCGCTCATCATCCGTGCGGATAACCCCTTCCGGGATGAGGTCGGTTTTCTCTGTCAGCCTGCCGTGACGGTCATACCGGTAAAGATAGTGCGCGTCACGGGCGATACGGTTATCCGGCCACATGCTGAGGGTGCTGTCCGGGTGCAGCTCCGGGTCGGGCAGGCGGTTACCTGCCGGGTCTGTGGCATACGGGATGCGGATATCCAGATTCGCTGCGGTGGTGTGAACGCCGGTCAGCCTGCCGGTGGTGCTGTAGCTGTAACTCCGGGTCTGGCGCGGGCTGCTGATGCGGATGAGTTCGCCGTTGTCGTTCCAGGTGTAATCGCGGTCAGACAGCAGGCTGTTCAGGTGCTGGCTCTGTAACTGCCCGGCAGGGGTATAAGCGGTGGTGAGTTCATAACGGCCGAAGCTGCGCAGCGTTTCCCGGTGCAGGCGGTCGCGGGTGTACTCCACCAGCGGTGTGTCGCCGAGTTTCATGCCTGCCAGGTAACCGCTGCCGTAGGTCAGCCATTCCACGGCGGGCAGGCTGTCCGGTATACAGCGGTTCGCCAGCCCCTGCGCGTTGTACGCATGTCTGGTCTCATGCTGCCAGAGCAGTGCTTCCGTCTGCGGGTGATGCACCGTCTGACGCTCACCGGTCAGCCGGCCTTTCTCATCATACCCGTAATGCACCGTCACCCGGTGCCCTTCGCTGATATGGCTGATGTCTGTCAGCCAGCCGCGTTCGTCATACTGCCACTGCTCTGCGGTTTCGCCATTCACGGTGCGGTGCGTGAGGCGGTCTGCTTCGTCATAGTGCCAGTGGGTGACCAGCCCCTCATCCTCGCTGCGGATAAGTTTGCCGGTCAGGTCGTGGTGATAACGCTGTGTGCGGCCGTCAAAGCCGGTTTCCTGTATCAGCCGGTCGAGTACATCGTAACGGAAGGTGGTGTGGCTGCCGTTTTCACTGGTCAGGCGGATGACCCGTCCGGCAGCATCGTATTCCATACTGCGCGTCAGACCGCCCTGCGTGGTACAGATGGCTTTTCCCCACGCATCGTACTGTGTCCCGTTTCTGCTGCCGTCCGGGGCAATGACGGTGGTCAGGTCACCGGCGGCGTTGTATTCATACCGCGTTTCATGGCCCTGCGTGTCTTTCACCGCAGTTAACTGTCCACGGCTGTCGTATGCGTGGTACTGGCTCAGGCCTTCCTCGCGGTGCACCGCCGTCACCTGACCAAAACGGTCATGGTCATAGCGGGTTACATAACCGGAACAGTCAGTGAAGGTCAGCAACTGACCGTAACGGCTCCACGTCATGGTTTTCCGGCTGCCGGTGGCATCGTCCGTTGCGCAGGGGAGGTCACTGTGTGGATTATCATAACGGTAGCGGGTGATATCGCCGTCAGGGGCGGTTTCCTGAATCAGACGGCCGGATTCATCATATTCCCGGCGCAATTCCAGCCCGTCAGGCCCGGTGGCTGACGTTAACTGGTTGTGGTGGTTATAGTAAAACGCCGATGCCCTGCCATCCGGCGTGGTTATGCGCGTGATGAGGCCCGTCACCACATCCGGGCTGTACTCTGTTGTCCTGCCTGCGGCATCCGTCTGTGCCCTGAGCCTGCCCACGGCGTCAAACTGACTCTGCGTGACGCTGCCGTCCGCGTGTTCCTTTTTCACCACCCGCTTCAGCCCGGCTTCGCCCTGCGTGTGCAGCACTTCACGGCGGTCCAGGCTGTCGGTGATGGTGATGCGGTCTTTCTCATACTGATACGTGTAGCTTAAGCCTGCCGGGTTTAGCTGTTCTGTCACCCGCCCGTCGCTGTCGTAACGGTAACGGATTTCCGGTCGGCCCGTGTGACGGTGCGCCACCATCCGGCCCCGGTATTTATCATCGTAAGTAAAGCTGCGCACCTGTGTATTGCTGCGGTCATACACTGCCGCCAGTTCGCCGCGCGGCGTCCAGCCATAGCGCACCAGCGGCGCGGCAGGTAAATTCTCCGGGTATTCCGGGTCGTGCGTCAGCCACACGGCAGACAGACGGATGCCGTTGTCCCGGCCATATTCGGTGTAACCCGGCAGGGTATCAGGAAAAGCGGACGGTTCCGTCCCGCCGGAAATGGCCTGCTGCCGGGCTTCTTCTGCCCGCTGCGCCTGCGTGGTCAGTACCAGCCGGAAGTGACGCCCGGCACCATCCGTCACGCCGGTGATTTCGCCGCTGAATTCACCGGCGGCTTCGCGGTGGAACGTCTGTGTGCGCCCGAAGCGGTCCACCAGCCCGGTCAGTACCCGGTACGGCGGCAGCGGCGCAGGCAGCACCTCATCCGCTTCCGGCACCCGCTCACACCAGCCGAGCAGCCACCACGGCCCCTGCGGACTGTTTGTCGCCAGATAACGATGCGGACTTAAGCGGAGTTCTTCCGGCAGCGCCTGCCAGAGTGCGGCCAGCCGGTGACCTTCATCCAGTTTCGCCACGCCGCCGCGCACCAGCCACAGTGACTCGCTGCGGCTGTAACCGTCCTCACCGGGAAACAGGTGCTCAAAATACAGGCTTCTGCCGCCGTTATCACTGAGTATCAGTGTGTTATCGCGCAGCTGTAAGCGGATATCCGCAGGCATTTTCCAGCCGGGGCCGAGGCTCCCCACCGGCGCGGGCGTTTTTGTCCGGTAACTGCTGTAGGTGCGGGAGAGGATGAACGGCAGCGGGGCGGGCAGGGCGATGTCGGTTTCACCGGGAAGGACCTTTGCACCGAGCAGCGGATTGACCGGATGGCCGGACGTCACCCCGCCGGGGCACCCCGAACAGGCCACACCGGTTGGGGCACCGATGCGCACCCCGGCTGAACCCTGAACAATGCTACCGCCATACTGCGTCATGTCGCCCTGACGCGCCGCCGGTTTTCCGCTCATCGTAAAATCCTTTTGAAATAAATAAGAACCAGAAGCCTAGCGCCAGTCAACAACAGGAAATGATAATGAGTTAACACCCCGGAATTTTTCAGAATTTATAAAAGGCAAATTACAGGCACAAAAAAAGCGCCGTGCGGCGCTTTTTTCGGAAATCCGGTCTTATTTGCTGCCCGGGATGTTGAAACGCTTGTTGAAGCGGTCAACACGGCCACCGGTAGCAACATCACGCTGTTTGCCAGTGAAGAACGGGTGGCACTTGCTGCACACGTCGAGGTTCAGGTCATGACCAACGGTGGAGCGGATTTTCATTACGTTACCGCAAGAGCAGCTAGCAGTAATTTCTTCGTATTTCGGGTGAATATCTTTTTTCATGGGAAAACCTCGGTTTAAGGCCGCGTCGCTCTTCCAGCCCTAACGCCAGACACCACGCGATGTTAAAAGTATAGCTTCAATACGATCATTTCGTACGAAGGCGCGAAATCATACAGAAATTAACCAGCGTATGCAAACTGATCCGCACTCTTCTACGGCAATGTGTATACTAACCCACCGAATTTCAAGTCAGGATGATGCTATGCCCGTTGCCCACGTTGCCTTGCCCGTTCCGCTTCCTCGTACCTTTGACTATCTGCTGCCAGAAGGCATGACGGTTAAAGCCGGGTGTCGCGTGCGCGTGCCGTTTGGCAAACAGCAGGAGCGCATCGGGGTTGTGGTGTCAGTTAGCGATGTCAGTGAGCTGCCGCTTAACGAGCTGAAAGCGGTAGTGGAAGTGCTGGACGTTGAGCCGGTATTTACTCACTCCGTCTGGCGGTTACTGCTCTGGGCGGCAGATTACTATCATCATCCGATTGGCGATGTGCTGTTTCATGCCTTGCCGATTTTACTGCGCCAGGGGCGGCCTGCGGCGAACGCGCCGATGTGGTACTGGTTTGCCACTGAACAAGGCCAGGCGGTGGATCTGAACAGCCTGAAACGCTCCCCCAAGCAACAACAGGCGCTGGCGGCGTTACGGCAAGGCAAAATCTGGCGCGACCAGGTCGCCACGCTCGAATTTAATGATGCCGCGTTGCAGGCGCTACGCAAAAAAGGTCTGTGTGATTTAGCAAGTGAAACACCAGAGTTTAGCGACTGGCAAACGAACTATGCCGTTTCTGGTGAGCGGTTGCGATTGAATACCGAACAGGCCACCGCCGTTGGCGCAATTCATAGCGCGGCAGATACTTTTTCTGCCTGGCTGCTGGCGGGCGTTACCGGTTCCGGTAAAACGGAGGTTTATCTCAGTGTACTGGAAAACGTGCTCGCTCAGGGCAAACAGGCGCTGGTGATGGTGCCGGAAATCGGCCTGACACCGCAAACTATCGCCCGTTTTCGTGAACGTTTTAATGCCCCCGTGGAAGTTCTGCATTCCGGCCTGAACGACAGCGAGCGGCTTTCGGCGTGGTTGAAAGCGAAAAATGGCGAGGCGGCGATTGTGATCGGCACCCGCTCCGCGCTGTTTACGCCGTTTAAAAATCTCGGCGTGATTGTCATTGATGAAGAGCACGACAGCTCCTACAAGCAGCAGGAAGGCTGGCGCTATCATGCCCGCGACCTGGCGGTGTATCGTGCGCATAGCGAGCAAATCCCGATTATTCTTGGCTCCGCAACGCCCGCGCTGGAAACGTTGTGCAACGTCCAGCAGAAAAAATACCGCCTGCTGCGCCTGACGCGCCGGGCGGGGAATGCGCGTCCGGCAATTCAACACGTGCTGGATTTAAAAGGTCAGAAGGTGCAGGCAGGTCTGGCTCCGGCGTTAATCACCCGTATGCGCCAGCATTTACAGGCCAACAATCAGGTTATCCTCTTTCTTAATCGTCGGGGTTTTGCGCCTGCGCTACTGTGCCACGACTGCGGCTGGATTGCCGAATGCCCACGTTGCGATCACTACTACACGCTGCATCAGGCGCAACAGCATTTGCGCTGTCACCACTGTGACAGTCAGCGTCCGGTGCCGCGCCAGTGCCCTTCCTGCGGTTCCACGCACCTGGTACCCGTGGGGCTGGGCACCGAACAGCTTGAACAGACGCTTGCGCCGCTGTTCCCTGATGTGCCCATTTCTCGTATCGACCGCGATACCACCAGCCGCAAAGGGGCGCTGGAACAGCAACTGGCGGAAGTACATCGCGGCGGTGCGAGGATTTTGATCGGCACACAAATGCTGGCGAAAGGTCACCACTTTCCGGATGTGACGCTGGTGGCGTTACTGGATGTGGACGGCGCGCTGTTTTCTGCCGATTTTCGCTCGGCAGAGCGTTTCGCTCAGCTTTACACCCAGGTCGCTGGTCGTGCCGGGCGTGCGGGTAAACAAGGCGAAGTGGTGCTGCAAACGCACCATCCAGAACATCCTCTGTTGCAAACGTTGCTCTATAAAGGCTACGACGCCTTTGCCGAACAGGCGCTGGCTGAGCGACGGATGATGCAACTGCCGCCATGGACCAGCCATGTGATTGTGCGTGCGGAAGATCATAACAATCAGCATGCGCCGCTGTTCCTGCAACAACTGCGTAATCTGATCCTCTCCAGCCCGCTGGCAGACGACAAACTGTGGGTTCTCGGTCCGGTTCCGGCACTGGCACCTAAACGTGGCGGTCGCTGGCGCTGGCAGATATTGTTGCAGCACCCTTCCCGCGTGCGCTTGCAACACATCATTAGTGGTACGCTGGCGCTCATCAATACAATACCGGATTCCCGCAAGGTGAAATGGGTACTGGATGTTGATCCGATTGAGGGTTAAACCGCTTACGATGCGAGGCGGATCGAAAAATTCAATATTCATCACACTTTTCATGAAAATTCTGTAACCGTTTTCACGCGCTATCTGCTAAAAATGTTGCCGATGTGAAGTAAACATGGATGTAGTACGCCTGACGTGCCAGGCGAGGAGTGAGTGTGAAAGCGAAGAAGCAGGAAACTGCCGCGACCATGAAAGACGTTGCCCTCAAGGCAAAAGTCTCTACAGCGACTGTCTCCCGAGCATTAATGAATCCCGATAAAGTCTCCCAGGCCACCCGTAATCGGGTTGAAAAAGCGGCCCGGGAAGTGGGTTATTTACCGCAGCCTATGGGGCGCAACGTCAAGCGTAATGAATCCCGCACCATTCTGGTGATTGTCCCGGATATCTGCGATCCATTCTTTAGCGAAATTATTCGCGGTATCGAAGTTACGGCGGCAAATCACGGATATCTGGTGCTGATTGGCGACTGTGCGCATCAAAATCAGCAGGAAAAAACCTTTATCGATTTGATCATCACCAAGCAAATTGATGGCATGTTGCTGCTGGGTTCAAGGCTGCCGTTTGATGCCAGCATTGAGGAACAGCGTAATCTGCCGCCGATGGTGATGGCGAACGAATTCGCACCGGAACTGGAGCTACCTACAGTTCATATCGACAATCTGACCGCCGCATTTGATGCAGTAAATTATCTATATGAGCAAGGGCATAAACGGATTGGCTGTATAGCCGGTCCCGAAGAGATGCCGCTGTGTCACTACCGCCTGCAAGGTTACGTTCAGGCGCTGCGTCGCTGCGGCATTATGGTTGATCCGCAATACATCGCCCGTGGCGACTTCACCTTCGAAGCCGGAAGCAAAGCGATGCAGCAGCTGCTTGATCTTCCACAACCGCCTACTGCTGTCTTCTGCCATAGCGATGTGATGGCGCTCGGCGCACTTTCTCAGGCAAAACGCCAGGGGCTGAAAGTCCCGGAAGACCTTTCCATAATCGGTTTTGATAACATCGACCTGACGCAATTTTGTGATCCGCCGCTGACAACCATCGCGCAGCCGCGTTACGAAATCGGTCGGGAAGCTATGCTGTTATTGCTTGATCAAATGCAGGGGCAACACGTTGGCAGTGGCTCTCGTTTAATGGACTGCGAACTTATCATCCGGGGATCAACACGCGCGTTACCTTAAAGTAAACCTTTAAGACTGCCGTGACTGGTCAAAGGCCCGCCGCTTAAGTAACATGGCGGGCTGACGAACGAATAAATACATCGAAACGATAGTGGCACAACGAGATTATGTACGCCGCAGCCAACCGGCACCTTCGCGGCGAAAAAAGAGCACCTCACGGAAAAAGCAACGAAATCTGCCTGCGGTTTCTCCCGCTATGGTCGCTATTGCTGCCGCCGTTCTTGTGACCTTTATCGGTGGTCTGTACTTCATTACGCATCACAAGAAAGAAGAGTCCGAGACGCTGCAAAGCCAGAAAGTGACCGGTAACGGACTACCACCAAAACCAGAAGAACGCTGGCGCTACATTAAAGAGCTGGAAAGTCGCCAGCCGGGTGTGCGTGCGCCCACAGAACCTTCTGCCGGTGGTGAAGTGAAAACGCCGGAGCAACTGACACCAGAACAACGTCAGCTTCTTGAACAAATGCAGGCTGATATGCGCCAGCAGCCAACGCAGCTGGTTGAAGTTCCGTGGAATGAACAGACGCCGGAACAGCGTCAGCAAACGCTACAACGCCAGCGTCAGGCGCAGCAATTAGCGGAGCAGCAACGCCTGGCTCAGCAGTCGCGTACGACTGAACAAAGCTGGCAGCAGCAGACGCGTACGTCGCAAGCCGCGCCGGTACAGGCGCAACCGCGCCAGTCTAAACCGGCTTCTACTCAGCAGCCGTACCAGGATCTGCTGCAAACCCCTGCGCACACGACCGCGCAGTCGAAGCCGCAGCAAGCTGCGCCGGTTGCTCGTGCCGCTGACGCGCCAAAACCGACGGCGGAGAAAAAAGACGAACGCCGCTGGATGGTGCAGTGCGGTTCGTTCAGAGGCGCGGAACAGGCAGAGACGGTACGTGCTCAGCTGGCGTTCGAAGGATTTGACTCGAAAATCACCACCAACAATGGCTGGAATCGTGTGGTCATTGGCCCGGTGAAAGGCAAAGAGAACGCAGACAGCACCCTCAATCGGTTGAAGATGGCGGGTCATACAAACTGCATTCGGCTCGCCGCCGGGGGTTGAAACCCTCAAAATCCCCCCCATCTATAATTGCATTATGCCCCGTACTTTTGTACGGGGTTTGTACTCTGTATTCGTAACCAAGGGGTCAGCTCGTGACAACTATAGTAAGCGTACGCCGTAACGGCCATGTGGTCATCGCTGGTGATGGTCAGGCCACGTTGGGCAATACCGTAATGAAAGGCAACGTGAAAAAGGTCCGCCGTCTGTACAACGACAAAGTCATCGCGGGCTTTGCGGGCGGTACTGCGGATGCTTTTACGCTGTTCGAACTGTTTGAACGTAAACTGGAAATGCATCAGGGCCATCTGGTCAAAGCCGCCGTTGAGCTGGCGAAAGACTGGCGTACCGATCGCATGCTGCGCAAACTTGAAGCACTGCTGGCAGTCGCGGATGAAACTGCATCGCTTATCATCACCGGTAACGGTGACGTGGTGCAGCCAGAAAACGATCTTATTGCTATCGGCTCCGGCGGCCCTTACGCCCAGGCTGCGGCGCGTGCACTGTTAGAAAATACTGAACTGAGTGCTCGTGAAATTGCTGAAAAGGCGTTGGATATTGCAGGCGACATTTGCATCTATACCAACCATTTCCACACCATCGAAGAATTAAGCTACAAAGCGTAAGGATCTCCCATGTCTGAAATGACCCCACGCGAAATCGTCAGCGAACTGGATAAGCACATCATCGGCCAGGACAACGCCAAGCGTTCTGTGGCGATTGCTCTGCGTAACCGCTGGCGTCGCATGCAGCTCAACGAAGAGCTGCGCCATGAAGTGACCCCGAAAAATATCCTGATGATCGGCCCGACCGGTGTCGGTAAAACTGAAATCGCCCGTCGTCTGGCTAAGCTGGCGAATGCGCCGTTCATCAAAGTTGAAGCGACCAAATTCACCGAAGTGGGCTACGTCGGTAAGGAAGTGGATTCTATTATTCGCGATCTGACCGATGCCGCCGTGAAAATGGTACGCGTCCAGGCTATCGAGAAAAACCGTTATCGCGCTGAAGAACTGGCAGAAGAACGTATTCTCGACGTGCTGATCCCACCTGCTAAAAACAACTGGGGACAGACCGAACAGCAGCAGGAACCGTCCGCTGCTCGTCAGGCATTCCGCAAAAAACTGCGTGAAGGCCAGCTTGATGACAAAGAAATCGAGATCGATCTTGCCGCAGCACCGATGGGCGTTGAAATTATGGCTCCTCCAGGCATGGAAGAGATGACCAGCCAGCTGCAGTCCATGTTCCAGAACCTGGGCGGCCAGAAGCAAAAAGCGCGTAAGCTGAAAATCAAAGACGCCATGAAGCTGCTGATTGAAGAAGAAGCGGCGAAACTGGTGAACCCGGAAGAGCTGAAGCAAGACGCTATCGACGCTGTTGAGCAGCACGGGATCGTGTTTATCGACGAAATCGACAAAATCTGTAAGCGCGGCGAGTCTTCCGGTCCGGATGTTTCTCGTGAAGGCGTTCAGCGTGACCTGCTGCCGCTGGTAGAAGGTTGCACCGTTTCCACCAAACACGGGATGGTCAAAACTGACCACATTCTGTTTATCGCTTCTGGCGCGTTCCAGATTGCGAAACCGTCTGACCTGATCCCGGAACTGCAAGGTCGTCTGCCAATCCGCGTTGAACTGCAGGCGCTGACCACCAGCGACTTCGAGCGTATTCTGACCGAGCCGAATGCCTCTATCACCGTGCAGTACAAAGCACTGATGGCGACTGAAGGCGTAAATATCGAGTTTACCGACTCCGGTATTAAGCGCATCGCGGAAGCGGCATGGCAGGTGAACGAATCTACCGAAAACATCGGTGCTCGTCGTTTACACACTGTTCTGGAGCGTTTAATGGAAGAGATTTCCTACGACGCCAGCGATTTAAGCGGTCAAACTATCATCATTGACGCAGATTATGTGAGCAAACATCTGGATGCGTTGGTGGCAGATGAAGATCTGAGCCGTTTTATCCTATAATCGCGTTCAATCATTTTCATCATTGTTTGATGGGGCTGAAAGGCCCCATTTTTATTGGCGCGTATTATGACTGAACAACAAATTAGCCGAACTCAGGCGTGGCTGGAAAGTTTACGACCTAAAACCCTCCCCCTCGCCTTTGCTGCAATTATCGTCGGGACAGCGCTGGCATGGTGGCAAGGTCACTTCGATCCGCTGGTCGCCCTGCTGGCACTGATTACCGCCGGGCTATTACAGATCCTTTCTAACCTCGCCAATGATTACGGCGATGCGGTAAAAGGCAGCGATAAACCTGACCGCATTGGGCCGCTACGCGGCATGCAAAAAGGGGTCATTACCCAGCAAGAGATGAAACGGGCGCTCATTATTACCGTCGTGCTCATCTGTCTCTCCGGGCTGGCACTGGTTGCAGTGGCATGCCATACGCTGGCCGATTTTGTCGGTTTCCTGATTCTTGGCGGGTTGTCGATCATTGCCGCTATCACCTACACCGTGGGCAATCGTCCTTATGGTTATATCGGTCTGGGTGATATTTCCGTACTGGTTTTCTTTGGCTGGTTGAGTGTCATGGGGAGCTGGTATTTACAGGCTCATACATTGATTCCGGCACTGATCCTTCCGGCGACCGCATGCGGCCTGCTGGCAACGGCAGTACTGAATATTAATAACCTGCGTGATATCAATAGCGACCGCGAAAATGGCAAAAACACGCTGGTGGTGCGCTTAGGTGAAGTGAACGCGCGTCGTTATCATGCCTGCCTGCTGATGGGCTCGCTGGTGTGTCTGGCGCTGTTTAATCTCTTTTCGCTGCATAGCCTGTGGGGCTGGCTGTTCCTGCTGGCGGCACCATTACTGGTGAAGCAAGCCCGTTATGTGATGCGGGAAATGGACCCGGTGGCGATGCGACCAATGCTGGAACGTACTGTCAAGGGAGCGTTACTGACTAACCTGCTGTTTGTTTTAGGGATATTCCTAAGCCAGTGGGCAGCATAACTGACAAATATCAATTAACAATTGATGATTTTGCCAACAGCCCACATAGCGCGATATACTGAAAATTCTCGCAGCAACTGAATGTTAAGCCTATGAAATACGATACTTCCGAGCTTTGTGACATCTATCAAGAAGATGTTAACGTCGTGGAACCGCTGTTCTCCAACTTTGGCGGACGGGCGTCGTTTGGCGGACAAATAATCACGGTAAAATGTTTCGAGGACAACGGGTTGCTGTACGATCTGCTCGAACAGAATGGCCGTGGTCGTGTTCTTGTCGTCGATGGCGGTGGTTCTGTTCGTCGCGCACTGGTCGATGCTGAACTGGCGCGTCTGGCAGTACAAAATGAATGGGAAGGTCTGGTCATTTACGGCGCGGTGCGTCAGGTAGATGACCTGGAAGAGTTGGATATCGGCATCCAGGCGATGGCGGCAATTCCGGTTGGTGCCGCTGGCGAAGGCATTGGCGAAAGCGATGTCCGCGTCAATTTTGGCGGTGTCACCTTCTTCTCCGGCGACCATCTTTATGCCGACAATACCGGGATTATTCTTTCTGAAGATCCGCTGGATATTGAATGATAGAAAAGGCACCGCAAGGTGCCTTTTTTCTGCGTTACCTGTTGGCCTACACAGTAAAGAAATTACGCGGAAGATGAAGCGTAATCAGACCTCTTCCATGCGACCCAGCAGGGCCTGCAGACGTTCCTGCCAGCCGTTCTGCTGTTCTTTCAGATGGTTGTTCTCACGCTCCAGCTCTTCGCGCTGATGCTGGGCATTTTGAACTTCCTGCGACAGTGAGTTGTTTTTTTCTTTCAGCTCTTCGATTTCCATCTGCAACAGAGTGATGGTATCAATCGCCTGCTGTACTTTTGCTTCCAGTTTCTCAAACACTTCTAATGACATTGTCATACCTCTCCTGAATTGCAAGGCGTTGATGGATAAAAATCCTCGTCCCGATTACCGGTGACGCCTTAATAAATACGAGCGCACTTTAGTTAGCTCCGATTGTATGAAGCCGCGCCATCGCTGTCCAGCGGCACGCCTTGCAGATTACGGTTTGCCACACTTTTCATCCTTCTCCTGGTGACATAATCCACATCAATCGAAAATGTTAATAAATTTGTTGCGCGAATGATCTAACAAACATGCATCATGTACAATCAGATGGAATAAATGGCGCGATAACGCTCATTTTATGACGAAGCACACACATTTTAAGTTCGATATTTCTCGTTTTTGCTCGTTAACGATAAGTTTACAGCATGCCTACAAGCATCGTGGAGGTCCGTGACTTTCACGCATACAACAAACATTAACTCTTCAGGATCCGATTATGAGTCAAACATCAACCTTGAAAGGCCAGTGCATTGCTGAATTCCTCGGTACCGGGTTGTTGATTTTCTTCGGTGTGGGTTGCGTTGCAGCACTAAAAGTCGCTGGTGCGTCTTTTGGTCAGTGGGAAATCAGTGTCATTTGGGGACTGGGGGTGGCAATGGCCATCTACCTGACCGCAGGGGTTTCCGGCGCGCATCTTAATCCCGCTGTTACCATTGCATTGTGGCTGTTTGCCTGTTTCGACAAGCGCAAAGTTATTCCTTTTATCGTTTCACAAGTTGCCGGCGCTTTCTGTGCTGCGGCTTTAGTTTACGGGCTTTACTACAATTTATTTTTCGACTTCGAGCAGACTCATCACATTGTTCGCGGCAGCGTTGAAAGTGTTGATCTGGCTGGCACTTTCTCTACTTACCCTAATCCTCATATCAATTTTGTGCAGGCTTTCGCAGTTGAGATGGTGATTACCGCTATTCTGATGGGGCTGATCCTGGCGTTAACGGACGATGGCAACGGTGTACCACGCGGCCCTTTGGCTCCCTTGCTGATTGGTCTACTGATTGCGGTCATTGGCGCATCTATGGGCCCATTGACAGGTTTTGCCATGAACCCAGCGCGTGACTTCGGTCCGAAAGTCTTTGCCTGGCTGGCGGGCTGGGGCAATGTCGCCTTTACCGGCGGCAGAGACATTCCTTACTTCCTGGTGCCGCTTTTCGGCCCTATCGTTGGCGCGATTGTAGGTGCATTTGCCTACCGCAAACTGATTGGTCGCCATTTGCCTTGCGATATCTGTGTTGTGGAAGAAAAGGAAACCACAACTCCTTCAGAACAAAAAGCTTCGCTGTAATATGACTACGGGACAATTAAACATGACTGAAAAAAAATATATCGTTGCGCTCGACCAGGGCACCACCAGCTCCCGCGCGGTCGTAATGGATCACGATGCCAATATCATTAGCGTGTCGCAGCGCGAATTTGAGCAAATCTACCCAAAACCAGGTTGGGTAGAACACGACCCAATGGAAATCTGGGCCACCCAAAGCTCCACGCTGGTAGAAGTGCTGGCGAAAGCCGATATCAGTTCCGATCAAATTGCAGCTATCGGTATTACGAACCAGCGTGAAACCACTATTGTCTGGGAAAAAGAAACCGGCAAGCCTATCTATAACGCCATTGTCTGGCAGTGCCGTCGTACCGCAGAAATCTGCGAGCATTTAAAACGTGACGGTTTAGAAGATTATATCCGCAGCAATACCGGTCTGGTGATTGACCCGTACTTTTCTGGCACCAAAGTGAAGTGGATCCTCGACCATGTGGAAGGCTCTCGCGAGCGTGCACGTCGTGGTGAATTGCTGTTTGGTACGGTTGATACGTGGCTTATCTGGAAAATGACTCAGGGCCGTGTCCATGTGACCGATTACACCAACGCCTCTCGTACCATGTTGTTCAACATCCATACCCTGGACTGGGACGACAAAATGCTGGAAGTGCTGGATATTCCGCGCGAGATGCTGCCAGAAGTGCGTCGTTCTTCCGAAGTATACGGTCAGACTAACATTGGCGGCAAAGGCGGCACGCGTATTCCAATCTCCGGGATCGCCGGTGACCAGCAGGCCGCGCTGTTTGGTCAGTTGTGCGTGAAAGAAGGGATGGCGAAGAACACCTATGGCACTGGCTGCTTTATGCTGATGAACACTGGCGAGAAAGCGGTGAAATCAGAAAACGGCCTGCTGACCACCATCGCCTGCGGCCCGACTGGCGAAGTGAACTATGCGTTGGAAGGTGCGGTGTTTATGGCAGGCGCATCCATTCAGTGGCTGCGCGATGAGATGAAGTTGATTAACGACGCCTACGATTCCGAATATTTCGCCACCAAAGTGCAAAACACCAATGGTGTGTATGTGGTTCCGGCATTTACCGGGCTGGGTGCGCCGTACTGGGACCCGTATGCGCGCGGGGCGATTTTCGGTCTGACTCGTGGGGTGAACGCTAACCACATTATACGCGCGACGCTGGAGTCTATTGCTTATCAGACGCGTGACGTGCTGGAAGCGATGCAGGCCGACTCTGGTATCCGTCTGCACGCCCTGCGCGTGGATGGTGGCGCAGTAGCAAACAATTTCCTGATGCAGTTCCAGTCCGATATTCTCGGCACCCGCGTTGAGCGCCCGGAAGTTCGCGAAGTGACTGCATTGGGTGCGGCCTATCTTGCTGGTCTGGCGGTCGGTTTCTGGCAGAACCTCGACGAGCTGCAAGAGAAAGCGGTGATTGAACGCGAGTTCCGTCCAGGCATCGAAACCACTGAGCGTAATTACCGTTACGCAGGCTGGAAAAAAGCGGTCAAACGCGCGATGGCGTGGGAAGAACACGACGAGTAATGTAAATGCCGGATGAAGCGTTTATGCCGCATCCGGTAGTCCTGAAACCGTGCGGGGGCAACCCCGCACACATCAATAATCCCACCCTTCCCCTGTGCTACACTTCGCGCCATTCCTTACTGCTTAGAGTTTGCTATGAGACGAGAACTTGCCATCGAATTTTCCCGCGTCACCGAATCTGCGGCGCTGGCTGGCTACAAATGGTTAGGACGCGGCGATAAAAACACCGCGGACGGCGCGGCGGTAAACGCCATGCGTATTATGCTCAACCAGGTCAACATTGACGGCACCATCGTCATTGGTGAAGGTGAAATCGACGAAGCACCGATGCTCTACATTGGTGAAAAAGTCGGTACTGGTCGCGGCGACGCGGTAGATATTGCTGTTGATCCGATTGAAGGCACGCGCATGACGGCGATGGGCCAGGCTAACGCGCTGGCGGTGCTGGCAGTAGACGATAAAGGCTGCTTCCTCAATGCGCCGGATATGTATATGGAGAAGCTGATTGTCGGGCCGGGAGCCAAAGGCACCATTGATCTGAACCTGCCGCTGGCAGATAACCTGCGCAATGTAGCGGCGGCGCTCGGCAAACCGTTGAGCGAACTGACGGTAACGATTCTAGCTAAACCACGCCACGATGCCGTTATCGCTGAAATGCAGCAACTCGGCGTACGCGTATTTGCTATTCCGGATGGCGACGTTGCGGCCTCAATTCTCACCTGTATGCCAGACAGCGAAGTTGACGTGCTGTACGGTATTGGTGGCGCGCCGGAAGGCGTAGTTTCTGCGGCGGTGATCCGCGCATTAGATGGCGACATGAACGGTCGTCTGCTGGCGCGTCATGACGTCAAAGGCGACAACGAAGAGAATCGTCGCATTGGCGAGCAGGAGCTGGCACGCTGCAAAGCGATGGGCATCGAAGCCGGTAAAGTATTGCGCCTGGGCGATATGGCGCGCAGCGATAACGTCATCTTCTCTGCCACCGGTATTACCAAAGGCGATCTGCTGGAAGGCATTAGCCGCAAAGGCAATATCGCGACTACCGAAACGCTGCTGATCCGCGGCAAGTCACGCACCATTCGCCGCATTCAGTCCATCCACTATCTGGATCGCAAAGACCCGGAAATGCAGGTGCACATCCTCTGATTGATTTGATCGATTGAGCCTTCCAGTCCTTCGGGACTGGAATTTTTTTGTTCGGAGAACGAAGATAAGGCAAGTTAATCAAAACAGGAGAAAAACATGGCTGATTGGGTAACAGGCAAAGTCACTAAAGTGCAGAACTGGACCGACGCCCTGTTTAGTCTCACCGTTCACGCCCCCGTGCTTCCGTTTACCGCCGGGCAATTCACCAAGCTTGGCCTTGAAATCGACGGCGAACGCGTCCAGCGCGCCTACTCCTATGTTAACTCGCCCGATAATCCCGATCTGGAGTTTTACCTGGTCACCGTCCCCGATGGCAAATTAAGCCCACGATTGGCGGCACTGAAACCAGGCGATGAAGTGCAGGTGGTTAGCGAAGCAGCTGGCTTCTTTGTTCTGGATGAAGTACCGGACTGCGAAACGCTATGGATGCTGGCAACCGGTACAGCGATTGGCCCTTATTTATCGATTCTGCAACTAGGCAAAGATTTAGATCGCTTCAAAAATCTGGTCCTGGTTCACGCCGCACGTTATGCCGCCGACTTAAGCTATTTGCCACTGATGCAAGAACTGGAAAAACGCTACGAAGGGAAACTGCGCATTCAGACGGTGGTCAGTCGGGAAACGGCAGCGGGGTCGCTCACCGGGCGGATACCGGCGTTAATTGAAAGTGGGGAACTGGAAAGCGCGATTGGCCTGCCGATGAATAAAGAAACCAGCCATGTGATGCTGTGCGGCAATCCACAGATGGTGCGCGATACACAACAGTTGCTGAAAGAGACCCGGCAGATGACGAAACATTTACGTCGCCGACCGGGCCATATGACAGCGGAGCATTACTGGTAAGCGGTTACTTATCGATAAACGGCACGATGAGCAAATCCGCACTCATCTTATTGATCATCCCGCGATATGCCGGCATCAAACGGTTGATAAATGAGTGATGATGACCACAGACAAGGAGGTCGCACTGCTCTTTTTGCATAATTTCCAGCAGTGTTTCCGGCATTTCTCCGCGTTCAATACGCAGTTTTGTCTTCGGCCATTGAATATTTTTCGTCAGTTTATACAGCTTGTTATCCGACTTATTCTTCAACAATTGAAGAATATCTTCTGTTGCAGGGAAGTAGATACCCGGATACAACTCGCTTAAGCCATCATCAATATGAATTAACGTCAGGTGAGCGTCATTATGTCTGGCGAGCTCCAGAGCTTTATTCACCAGTAAGGCATCTTCTTCATTCCCGGAAATTGCCACGCCAATGTGTTTATAAGCCATGTTTAACTCCTTCTAAAGCAACTCCATCAAGCTAACGAACGCAGTGATAACTCAAAAATAATCATCTCGGCCTGGCATGAGAAAGTGAAGGCCGCATCAAGCTCAACTTGCCCCTCCAGATCCTTAATCTTGTAGGCCACGCTGGCCCCTTCATCTGCAGAGGATGCAGCGGCGGCAAGCTCTTTCAGTTTGGTCATAAAAGACTCTGCTTCTTCGCGGGTGGCAAAAAAGCGCGAAAACTTACTGGTACAGTTGTCGTTATCAATCACCGTACCGATATCAATCGCACATCCTTTAGTACTGCATTTATCTACGACATCTTTCATAGGGCACCTCTGTATATTCGCCTCTCTGTCGATTACGACTTAAGAATAATGCGCCGTTAAGGGAAGAACAAACAAGTAATGATCTTATGGATTACCATTTTTTTTGATATTGCTTAAGGTGAAGAGTTCAGAAGGATTTTCCGGGTATTGTCATTTGCATCGTGGAAATAACAATCCCGGAAAAAAATAGCAGTAAGAGATATATTAAAGGTTAATTACTTGATTTATTGTCGGCTTTATACTTCACATCCTGAGTATCTTTACCATATTTATTTTCGCCTTGTGTGCCAACAAACGCACCAAGATCGATAAGCATCATCACCAGAATCAACGTCGGGACAAAACGCCCCACCGCCCATTGCCAGACACCCGGTAAAATCGCCCAGTTACCCGCCAGCAGCATCCACGCCACAATCATCAGAAATGCCCATGCGCCGGAACGCCCGCGATCATGCAAGCGCTTAACAGTTACTGCCGCTGTTGGCCAAAGCAAGCACACAAGGCAAAACGCCGCGGTCTGAATATCGAGTAAATTTTTACCCGCCAGTGAGAAAAGCACCAGCATGCCTGCGAACCACAGGCCTATCCAAATCCAGAAATCACGGCGTCCAATACGCCCTTTAAATGAGAATAACCATTGCTGTATGGTCATGTAAGTTCCTTGATGGTTGTCTTTTCCAGGATTCTACCCTTTTGACAAGGGCGACAGATATCGTTTTAATCGGAGCCAGTCATAACAAAAGGTACTGTCAATGAAGCCAGGGTGTACGCTGTTTTTTCTCTTATGTTCTGCATTAACCGTTACAACAACGGCGCATGCACAAACACCGGATACGGCAACGACCGCGCCTTATCTGCTGGCTGGAGCCCCTACTTTCGATCTCTCCATCAGCCAGTTTCGAGAAGACTTTAACAGCCAGAATCCCAGCCTGCCACTGAACGAATTTCGTGCCATCGACAGCAGTCCCGACAAAGCCAATCTCACTCGTGCTGCAAGTAAAATTAACGAGAACTTGTATGCTTCTACAGCGCTGGAGCGCGGTACCTTAAAAATCAAAAGCATTCAAATGACCTGGCTACCCATCCAGGGGCCAGAGCAAAAAGCAGCGAAAGCGAAAGCTCAGGAATACATGGCAGCAGTGATCCGCACACTCACCCCATTAATGACCAAAACACAAAGCCAGAAAAAACTGCAGTCGCTGCTAACGGCGGGGAAAAACAAACGTTATTACACCGAGACAGAAGGTGCACTGCGTTATGTTGTCGCGGACAACGGCGAAAAGGGGCTGACCTTCGCTGTTGAACCGATTAAGCTGGCGCTATCTGAATCGCTTGAAGGTTTGAATAAATGACAAAAAGCAAAGCCTTTGTGCCGATGAATCTCTATACTGTTTCACAGACCTGCTGCCCTGCGGGGCGGCCATCTTCCTTTATTCGCTTATAAGCGTGGAGAATTAAAATGCGACATCCTTTAGTGATGGGTAACTGGAAACTGAACGGCAGCCGCCACATGGTTCACGAGCTGGTTTCTAACCTGCGTAAAGAGCTGGCAGGTGTTGCTGGCTGTGCGGTTGCAATCGCACCACCGGAAATGTACATCGATATGGCGAAGCGCGAAGCTGAAGGCAGCCACATCATGCTGGGTGCGCAAAACGTGGACCTGAACCTGTCCGGCGCATTCACCGGTGAAACTTCTGCCGCTATGCTGAAAGACATCGGCGCTCAGTACATCATCATCGGCCACTCTGAACGTCGTACTTACCACAAAGAGTCTGACGAACTGATCGCGAAAAAATTCGCGGTGCTGAAAGAGCAGGGCCTGACTCCGGTTCTGTGCATCGGTGAAACCGAAGCTGAAAACGAAGCGGGCAAAACTGAAGAAGTTTGCGCACGTCAGATCGACGCGGTACTGAAAACTCAGGGTGCTGCGGCATTCGAAGGTGCGGTTATCGCTTACGAACCTGTATGGGCAATCGGTACTGGCAAATCTGCAACTCCGGCTCAGGCACAGGCTGTTCACAAATTCATCCGTGACCACATCGCTAAAGTTGACGCTAACATCGCTGAACAAGTGATCATTCAGTACGGCGGCTCTGTAAACGCGTCTAACGCTGCAGAACTGTTTGCTCAGCCAGATATCGACGGCGCGCTGGTTGGCGGTGCTTCTCTGAAAGCTGACGCTTTCGCAGTGATCGTTAAAGCTGCAGAAGCGGCTAAACAGGCTTAAGTCTGACAGGTGCCGGATTTCATATCCGGCACTTACTTTCCTTAACTCTTCGCCTTAACGCAAAATCTCACACTGATGATCCTGAATTTCCTCGGCTGAAGCACGGTTAAGCGTCAGTAGATTTCGTTGTGTCGCCAGCAATACAAATGAGTTATCACTCTGCCGTACCATCGCCAGCCCGTAGCTTCCCATATGTTCCCGCGCCTCAGGTACTTCTTCTGCCAGCATCATAAATGGGCTGCGTTGTACCAGTTCGCTTTCCGTTACCCGACGCGCCAGGTATTCATGCCCGCGCAAACCACCTGGCAGTGGCAACCAGCGGCTGCTGATGTTCGCCAGATTGTTATCCAGTTGTTCGCGCACATCAGGACGAATACAAGAGATATGAATATGAAAATGGTTTTGCGTACGCCCGGTGCGGGAGTTGATCGCCAAAGAAACCGCGCGATCGGGAACCGGCTGGCCGTATTTTTTGCTCATAAAATCACGCGCCTGCCAGGCCAACCAAAAGAAGTTCGGCGTTGAAGGATCGGTCAACAAAGGACTTTCAGTACCGTTAATACGATACGTTGGCATCAACAGATATTGCAGTGGACCATTAAGATCTTTTAAAACCACGTATCCGGCATTGGGTTTGACTTCCGCACATGGCGAAGGATTTTGATTTTGCTGCTGATTGGGCAAACATTCCTCAAGGACAATCTTACGTAATGTATCCGACTCTTCACCGGTTAATTTCCAGTAACCAATACCGGCAGCCACAACGGCGATAACTATCATCACCAAAAAAAGAAGACCCGCTTTTTTCATCTTTTTTTCCCTGTACCTCAAAGAGATGCAAGGGTAACGCAAAATCGTGACAAATAAAAAACCCGGTCGCGAGAAACCACCGGGTTTGATAATTATCCTGGGGAAATCAGCGTTTGCTGATCTGATCGAACGTACCGCCGTTAGCAAAATGCTCTTTTTGCGCTTTCGTCCAGCCGCCGAACTCTTCATCAATGGTGAATAACTTCAGCTTTGGAAACGCATTTTCGTACTTTTTCGCCACCTCAGCGTCGCGCGGACGGTAGTAGTTTTTCGCGGCAATTTCCTGACCTTCTGGCGAGTAGAGATATTTCAGGTAGGCTTCCGCCACCTCTTTGGTGCCTTTTTTCTCGACCACTTTATCGACCACCGACACGGTTGGCTCTGCGAGGATAGACTCACTCGGCGTGACGATTTCGAATTTATCTTTCCCCAGTTCATTCGCTGCCAGCAGAGCTTCGTTTTCCCAGGCGATCAGTACATCGCCAATCCCGCGCTCGACAAAGGTGTTAGTGGAGCCGCGCGCGCCAGAATCCAGAACTTCGACGTTTTTATACAGTGCCCGAACAAAATCCTGTGCTTTTGCCTGATCGTTGTTGTTGTGATGCAGCGCGTAGCCCCAGGCAGCCAGGTAGTTCCAGCGTGCGCCACCAGAGCTTTTCGGATTAGGCGTGATCACCGAAACACCCGGTTTAATCAGATCGTTCCAGTCATGGATCTGCTTCGGATTGCCCTTACGCACCAGGAAAACAATGGTGGAAGTGTACGGTGCGGAGTTATCCGGCAGACGTTTGATCCACTCTTTATCAATCCGCCCGCGTTCCGCAATTGCGTCCACGTCATAGGCCAGAGCCAGCGTGACAACATCAGCTTCAATACCGTTGATTACCGACGTCGCTTGTTTACCTGAACCACCGTGTGACTGACGAATCACCACGTTATCACCAGTTTGCTGTTTCCAGTGGGCGCTGAATGCCTTGTTGTACTGTTCGTACAATTCGCGCGTTGGATCATATGAAACGTTAAGAAGCTGAATATCCTTTGCCATAACGCTGGTTGCCGCCAGCAAAAATGTTAACCCTACGCCCCACTTGTTCATCGCCCGACTCTCTTATGTTGTGTTGTGATGAGCAAAGCGTGCCAGAAGGTTAACCAAACATTAAAGAATAAAAAAAGATTGGCTATAACTTGCGGGTATATGTTGAAGGATTAAAAAGGCGGAAGAAATCCGCCTCATATTGCTGACAAAGTGCGCTTTGTCCATGCCGGATGCGGCGCGAACGCCTTATCCGGCCTACAAAAGTTTGCAAATTCAATAAATTGCAGAATTAATGTAGGCCTGATAAGCGAAGCGCATCAGGCATTTTTGCTTCTGTCATCGGTTTCAGGCTAAATGAATCTGCCTTTTTCCGAAATCATTAATACAGTTTTTTCGCGCAGTCCAGCCAGTCGCCTTTGAACGGACGCTTCATGTTTTCGATAGCGTCGATGATGTCGTGGTGAACCAACTGTTCGTTCTGGATACCTACGCAACGACCGCCGTAACCTGCCAGCAGCAGATCGATAGCGTAAGCGCCCATACGGGAAGCCAGAATACGGTCGTAAGGCACCGGAGAACCACCGCGCTGGATGTGGCCCAGCACAGTTGCGCGGGTTTCACGACCGGTTTCTTTCTCGATGAAATGCGCCAGTTCGTCAACATCACACATATGTTCGGTAATCGCCACGATCGCGTGTTTTTTACCTTTCGCGATACCCGCTTTGATTTCGTTTACCAGGTCTTCACGGCTGAATTCAACTTCCGGAACCACAACGAATTCACAGCCACCGGCAATGGCCGCAGCCAGGGTCAGATCGCCACAATAACGGCCCATCACTTCCACCACGGAAATACGCTGGTGAGAAGAAGAGGTGTCACGCAGACGGTCGATCGCTTCTACAACGGTGCTCAGCGCAGTGAAGAAACCGATAGTGTAGTCAGTGCCTTTGATGTCGTTGTCGATAGTGCCCGGCAGACCGATGCACGGGAAGCCCATTTCGGTCAGACGCATTGCACCCATGTAGGAACCGTCACCGCCGATAACCACCAGCGCGTCGATACCACGTTTTTTCAGGTTTTCGATAGCCACGGCGCGGATGTTCTCGTCGCGGAATTCCGGGAAACGCGCAGAACCGAGGAACGTACCGCCACGGTTGATCATGTCAGACACGCTGTAACGGTCTAGCTGTACCATACGGTCTTCATACAGACCCAGATAGCCGTCATAAATACCCATTACTTCCAGACCTTCTGTCAGCGCAGAACGAACAACCCCGCGAATTGCGGCGTTCATGCCTGGCGCATCACCGCCGCTTGTCAACACACCGATTTTCTTAATCATGACTACCTCTGAACTTTGGAATGCAAAATGAAATCTGTTGCCGGAAGTCTTCTTGCACATCGAAGTGATCCAACGAATGTGCAAATAGTATAACAATCACTTCCTGCTGAATTGATTCAGGTCAGGCCAAATGGCGGTATTTTATACACAAAATGCGGGTCTGGCTCTCTTTTATACTGATTATGAAAGCATAGACCGTTTACCCTCCCTGGGTACGACGGAACAGGGGTCCTGATGGATAATTACATCCGATCCCGGAAAACGCCGTAAAATAGCCTGCTCTACCTGATCCGCCACCATATGTGCCTGAACCAAAGGCAGAGAGTCTTCCATTTCCAAATGAATCTGAATAAAGCGGGTCGGCCCTGACTGCCGCGTGCGAAGATCGTGAGCGCCGCTAACACCCGGCCAGGAAGTCACGATATCAATAATTTCTTGCCGTTCCTCATCAGGCAATGCGCGATCCAGTAATGACTGTACCGCCTCATATCCCATGCGTAACGCGCTATATAAAATATAGATGCCGATTCCCAATGCAAACAGAGCATCGGCGCGATGCCAGCCGTACCAGGACAACCCCAGCGCCAGCAGAATTGCGCCGTTCATCATAACATCAGACTGGTAATGTAGCATATCAGCCCGCACCGCCTGGCTTTGCGTCCGGCGCACCACCCAACGCTGAAACGAGACAAGGATAATCGTACAAATTAGCGCCACAATTGTCACGATAACCCCGACGCCTGGATCTGTCATCGGTGTTGGAGATATCAGATGTTGAATACCCGTCAAAAACAGGAATAGTGCCGAACCGGAGATAAACATACTTTGCGCCAGCGCCGCGAG
The DNA here is from genome assembly GCF_012584495.1 of Escherichia sp. SCLE84. Lineage (NCBI taxonomy): Bacteria > Pseudomonadati > Pseudomonadota > Gammaproteobacteria > Enterobacterales > Enterobacteriaceae > Escherichia > Escherichia sp. SCLE84. The sequence goes on from NZ_CP051430.1 coordinate 3,036,778, forward strand.
GGACTCTGCTTTACCGTGACCAAACGAGTGATTATCGTCGGCAGGTTGCAGGGAATATCGCACCACCAGTAAATTCGTCAACGACGCGCCGATATCCACCAGCGAATCCACCAGCGCGGCGAGAATACTCACCGACCCGGTATACCACCATGCAAAAATTTTAATCAGCAATAGCAACGAAGCCATCGCCGTCGCAGCAATCGCCGCCCGACTGACCAGCCGTCCATAAGATTGATTCATAAATACTCCCGCTATCAACTGACGCTAGTATAACGGAAGCAAATCATCTGCAATGCATTAAGCAGCAGGCAAATTGAGGATAAAAAAAAACCCCACATCATGTGGGGGAAGACAGGGATGGTGTCTATGGCAAGGAAAACAGGGTTTACTACTGGGAACGTGAGTTGCTACTACTCAATAGCTTCAACGATGAACTTTTTTGCCATTGCGTCACGTCACGCAACTGCTCCATTCGTTGTTGATGTTTCTCGTTTAAAACCGCTTGCTGCTCCGGCGTTAACAGGCGATACATTTGGTTGCGGACTTTTGCCATCTCAACCTGACGAGCAATTTGCTCATTCGCCATTTTTTCTGCCTGTGCGCGCACAGCGTTTTCATCAAAATTTTCTGCGGTGACAAGGCGATGCATTGTCTCCAGTTCGCTAACATTAACAGGAGGCTGTTCGTGCCGGGCCTGTTGCATAAGATCTCGCATCTGCTGACGCTGATGTTCGGTTAAACTTATGCCGTCGAACATATGGCTCTGCGTACTGCGCTGCGTAAGTTCTTCACCCGGATGCCAGTTATCGCCTGAACCGACTTCAGCAGCGTGGCTTAATGAACTGACTGCCAGCGTTGAGGCCATGACGGCAGCGGTAACTATGCGCATCATTTGCTCCCAAAATCTTTCTGTCGCGATTCAACGATAGAGAGTTTACGATTCAGGCTGCAAACATGCGTCAGGGGGTGTAAAACAACGTAAAGTCATGGATTAGCGACGTCTGATGACGTAATTTCTGCCTCGGAGGTATTTAAACAATGAATAAAATCCTGTTAGTTGATGATGACCGAGAGCTGACTTCCCTATTAAAGGAGCTGCTCGAGATGGAAGGCTTCAACGTGATTGTTGCCCACGATGGGGAACAGGCGCTTGATCTTCTGGACGACAGCATTGATTTACTTTTGCTTGACGTAATGATGCCGAAGAAAAATGGTATCGACACATTAAAAGCACTTCGCCAGACACACCAGACGCCTGTCATTATGTTGACGGCGCGCGGCAGTGAACTTGATCGCGTTCTCGGCCTTGAGCTGGGCGCAGATGACTATCTCCCGAAACCATTTAATGATCGTGAGCTGGTGGCACGTATTCGCGCGATCCTGCGCCGTTCGCACTGGAGCGAGCAACAGCAAAACAACGACAACGGTTCACCGACACTGGAAGTTGATGCCTTAGTGCTGAATCCAGGCCGTCAGGAAGCCAGCTTCGACGGGCAAACGCTGGAGTTAACCGGCACTGAGTTTACCCTGCTCTATTTGCTGGCACAGCATCTGGGTCAGGTGGTTTCCCGTGAACATTTAAGCCAGGAAGTGCTGGGCAAACGCCTGACGCCTTTCGACCGCGCTATCGATATGCACATTTCCAACCTGCGTCGTAAACTGCCGGATCGTAAAGATGGTCACCCGTGGTTTAAAACCTTGCGTGGTCGCGGCTATCTGATGGTTTCTGCTTCATGATAGGCAGCTTAACCGCGCGCATCTTCGCCATCTTCTGGCTGACGCTGGCGCTGGTGTTGATGTTGGTTTTGATGTTACCCAAGCTCGATTCACGCCAGATGACCGAGCTTCTGGATAGCGAACAGCGTCAGGGGCTGATGATTGAGCAGCATGTTGAAGCGGAACTGGCGAACGATCCGCCCAACGATTTAATGTGGTGGCGACGTCTGTTCCGGGCGATTGATAAGTGGGCACCGCCAGGACAGCGTTTGTTATTGGTGACCACCGAAGGCCGCGTGATCGGCGCTGAACGCAGCGAAATGCAGATCATTCGTAACTTTATTGGTCAGGCCGATAATGCCGATCATCCGCAGAAGAAAAAGTATGGCCGCGTGGAACTGGTCGGTCCGTTCTCCGTGCGTGATGGCGAAGATAATTACCAACTTTATCTGATTCGTCCGGCCAGCAGTTCTCAATCCGATTTCATTAACTTACTGTTTGACCGCCCGCTATTACTGCTGATTGTCACCATGTTGGTCAGTACGCCGCTGCTGTTGTGGTTGGCCTGGAGTCTGGCAAAACCGGCGCGTAAGCTGAAAAACGCTGCCGATGAAGTTGCCCAGGGAAACTTACGCCAGCACCCGGAACTTGAAGCGGGGCCACAGGAATTCCTTGCCGCTGGTGCCAGTTTTAACCAGATGGTCACCGCGCTGGAGCGCATGATGACCTCTCAGCAGCGTCTGCTTTCTGATATCTCTCACGAGCTGCGCACCCCGCTGACGCGTCTGCAACTGGGTACGGCGTTACTGCGCCGTCGTAGTGGTGAAAGCAAGGAACTGGAGCGTATTGAAACCGAAGCGCAACGTCTGGACAGCATGATCAACGATCTGTTGGTGATGTCCCGTAATCAGCAAAAAAACGCGCTGGTTAGCGAAACCATCAAAGCCAACCAGTTGTGGAGTGAAGTGCTGGATAACGCGGCGTTCGAAGCCGAGCAGATGGGCAAGTCGTTGACGGTTAACTTCCCGCCTGGGCCGTGGCCGCTGTACGGCAATCCGAACGCCCTGGAAAGTGCGCTGGAAAATATTGTTCGTAATGCTCTGCGTTATTCCCATACGAAGATTGAAGTGGGCTTTGCGGTAGATAAAGACGGTATCACCATTACGGTGGACGACGATGGTCCTGGCGTTAGCCCGGAAGATCGCGAACAGATTTTCCGTCCGTTCTATCGGACCGATGAAGCACGCGATCGTGAATCTGGCGGTACAGGATTGGGGCTGGCGATTGTTGAAACCGCCATTCAGCAGCATCGTGGCTGGGTGAAGGCAGAAGACAGCCCGCTGGGCGGTTTACGGCTGGTGATTTGGTTGCCGCTGTATAAGCGGAGTTAAACTCCGCATTTGTAGGCAGGATAAGGCGTTTACGCCGCATCCGGCATTTGAGCAGGATGCCTGATGCGACGCTGATAGCGTCTTATCAGGCCTACACTCCGGGGGTTATTTTCCCCACAACCGGCGGGAAAAATCTTCGATCTTGCCGCTCAGTCGGCGCTTTTGCATCGTCCGCGTCCAGCTTTTCGATAACCCGGCGGCGGAGAGTAAACGGTGATATTGATCGTCATCAAACGGCATATGCCATGCGATGGCGGCAGCCTCCTGCACGGTCACATCGCTGACACGGGAAACCAACTCCAGCGGCGCGTCCGCAGACACTTTCCCTGGCGCTATCACGCTATACAACCACCCCACCTTACCTGTGTTTTGCATCAACTGCGCTATATCGCTGATATCAAAATGGTAATTGAGTTTATAGCAAGGCGAGCGCGGCTGGCTGACCTGAATTAATGCCTCTCCCCAGCGGAAAATATCGCCCATATAAACATTACTTTCCGTCAGGCCGTCGGTTGAGAGGTTTTCACCAAACGCAGGCGCAACAAACAACTCCGCCTGTTCCGGAAATTCCCGCGCCCAGTAGAGATAATGCTCACGAGGATAATGACACAGCGCTCTGTCTTGCCCGCCGTGAACCTTTTTCTCCGCCTGCTCGTCACCTTCCAGCCCCAGCTCCGTCAGCATCAACTCACCATCAACCTGGATTTTGGCAATTGCGCTGGGTTTGCCTTCGGGATAAGCCTGAATCTTGCCTGTGTATACATCAACCGGATATCGCATCTGTTCCCTCTCCACGAGAAATTTCCCCATTAGACCATATTTATTTTATGTCAGGCGTGCTGTTTTCGCGGTAAGTATCCAGGCAGGAACTCAATAGCAAACCGGACGAACGTTAGTTCATCCGGCTGTGGGGATTAAGGAAGCAGGTTTATTTCACCGTACCTAAAATTTCGATTTTCGCTGCTCTGGCTTTGACTTTACGTGACCAGATAGAGGTAAGAATTGGCACCAGAATCGAAGTCACAATGACCGCCGTCGCTACCAGCGAAGTTGCTGCCGGAGCCATCGGTTTAAACGCAGGCACCATTTCTGCAATCAGCACAGGTGTCGCTACCGCGGCCCCTGCGGAACTGGAAGCGGCAATTCCGGCAGTGCCATCGCCACCGCCAATCAATTTATCGGCGATAATCAACGGAATACCGGTCACGATAATTACTGCCACACCCAACAGGATCCCCAGCAAACCAGTCTGGGCAATCACAGTCAAATCAATGGTATTGCCCAGCGCGAAGGCAAAGAATGGAATCAGCGTTTGCACCGCTTTGCTGAAAAATTCTCGTAATTCAGGGTCAAGGTTCCCCAGGGCAAAGCCCACCAGGAACGGTAATACTGCGCCGACGAAAACATGCGGTTCAAACGAGGCAATCCCTGCAGTGCCCAGAATAATCATCGTCATGAGCGGCCCGGACTCCAACGACATCAACACAAATGCCCCAGCTTCTTCTTTTGTGCCGTACTGCTGCATGATGGAAGCGTAAAGTCCGCCATTGGTCATATCCATCGCCGCCACCAGCGCCAGCGTTGAAAGTCCGGCAAAGAATCCAACTTCAACACCATGTTCCGGAATAATGCGCGAGGCAATTGCCGCAACCACCCACGCGACGGCAATTTTTGTTACCACCAGCGTACCGGATTTACGCAATACCGTTCCCGTCGCGCTTAATTTTATTGACGCCCCCATGCAAAAAAACCACACCGCCAGAATGGGCACCGTACCGGTAATCATCCCGTTGGTGAATGATCCAAAATATTTCCCCGCCCCCGGCGAGAAGGTGTGGCACAGTGCGCCAAGGAATAGCGGGACGAGCATCATCCCCCCCGGGATTTTCTCAATCGAGCGTTTTATCTGCATTTCCATCACCTGTCGGCATATTTTTAAGGGCTGATGCGTCATTCCTCAATGGAGCATCAGTGTTGATGGAAACGAAGATAGACATTCATTTAATCAATAAAAGTGATCAAAACCACATCAATTGAAACACTGTTTTATTTTTATCGGATCATTGTTTTTATTTTGAAATTGATCACAAAAAAACCACCGCCGTTGGCGATGGTTCATTTTTTAAGCTGATATGCGGCCTATACGCCTCATTGCAGCAGGCGGCAAATGATTATTTTTTCGCCGCGAAACGCGCCGCAGCTTCGTCCCAGTTCACCACGTTCCAGAACTCTTTGATGTAGTCCGGGCGGCGGTTCTGGAATTTCAGGTAGTAAGCATGTTCCCACACATCCAGGCCCAGAATCGGGAAGCCGGAAGCGCCAGAAATAGCTTCACCCATCAGCGGAGAATCCTGGTTAGCAGTAGAAACCACCGCCAGTTTATCGCCTTTCAGCACCAGCCATGCCCAGCCGGAACCAAAGCGGGAAGCTGCCGCTTTTTCAAATTCTGCTTTGAAGTTATCAACGGAGCCGAAGTCACGTTCGATAGCCGCTTTCAGGTCACCCTGCAGGGTGGTGCCTTTTTTCAGACCTTTCCAGAACAGGCTGTGGTTAGCGTGACCGCCAGCGTTGTTGCGCAGTACGGTTTTCTTGTCTGCTGGCAGCTGGTCCAGTTTGGTGATCAGCTCTTCAACCGGCAGGTTGGCAAATTCTGGCAGGCTTTCCAGCGCCGCGTTGGCGTTGTTTACGTAGGTCTGATGGTGTTTGGTGTGGTGGATTTCCATGGTCTGCTTATCGAAGTGCGGTTCCAGGGCATCGTAAGCATACGGCAGGGATGGCAGGGTATAGCTCATATTCATCTCCAGTATTGTCGGGCGGCCGATTGTTAATGCCGCGTAAGCAGTTGGTTCATTATAGTTAATTAAATGATATTGAAAATGATTATCAATGCCGTACTTTTCGTAAGGGTATGGTTTTGCAGGAAAATGCCCGAGATGTGAAGCAAATCACCCACTTAATGCCGTGATTGCCAGTAAATCGACAACGGCGGCAACAGGCGAAAGGTTAATCGACAGCACGATTTTTACACTCATCTCGTCGGAGATGTGAAGCGACGAAAAATGATGAGGATAAGAAGATGAGTAACGCGATTACGATGGGGATATTTTGGCATTTGATCGGCGCGGCCAGTGCAGCCTGTTTTTACGCTCCGTTCAAAAAAGTAAAAAAATGGTCATGGGAAACCATGTGGTCAGTCGGTGGGATTGTTTCGTGGATTATTCTGCCGTGGGCCATCAGCGCCCTGTTACTACCGGATTTCTGGGCGTATTACAGCTCGTTTAGTCTCTCTACGCTGCTGCCTGTTTTTCTGTTCGGCGCTATGTGGGGGATCGGTAATATCAACTATGGCCTGACCATGCGTTATCTCGGCCTGTCGATGGGAATTGGCATCGCCATTGGCATTACGTTGATTGTCGGTACGCTGATGACGCCAATTATCAACGGCAATTTCGATGTGCTGATTAACACCGAAGGCGGACGCATGACGTTGCTCGGCGTTCTGGTGGCGCTGATTGGCGTAGGGATTGTGACTCGCGCCGGGCAGTTGAAAGAGCGCAAAATGGGCATTAAAGCCGAAGAGTTCAACCTGAAAAAAGGGCTGGTGCTGGCGGTGATGTGCGGCATTTTCTCTGCCGGTATGTCTTTTGCGATGAACGCCGCAAAACCGATGCATGAAGCCGCTGCCGCACTGGGCGTCGATCCACTGTATGTCGCTCTGCCAAGCTATGTCATCATCATGGGCGGCGGCGCGATCATCAACCTCGGTTTCTGCTTCATTCGTCTGGCAAAAGTGAAGGATTTGTCGCTAAAAGCCGACTTCTCGCTGGCAAAACCGCTGATCATTCACAATGTGTTACTCTCAGCACTGGGCGGGTTGATGTGGTATCTGCAATTCTTTTTCTATGCCTGGGGCCACGCCCGCATTCCGGCGCAGTATGACTACATCAGTTGGATGCTGCATATGAGTTTCTATGTATTGTGCGGCGGTATCGTCGGGCTGGTGCTGAAAGAGTGGAACAATGCAGGTCGCCGTCCGGTAACGGTGTTGAGCCTCGGTTGTGTGGTGATTATTGTCGCCGCCAACATCGTCGGCATCGGCATGGCGAATTAATCTTTCTGCGAATTGAGATGACGCCACTGGCTGGGCGTCATCCCGGTTTCCCGGGTAAACACCACCGAAAAATAGTTACTATCTTCAAAGCCACATTCGGTCGAAATATCACTGATTAACAGGCGGCTATGCTGGAGAAGATATTGCGCATGACACACTCTGACCTGCCGCAGATATTGATTGATGGTCATTCCAGTCTGCTGGCGAAATTGCTGACGCAAAACGCGCTCACTGCACGATGCCTCATCACAAAATTTATCCAGCGCAAAGGGACTTTTCAGGCTAGCCGCCAGCCGGGTAATCAGCTTATCCAGCAACGTTTCGCTGGATGTTGGCGGCAACGAATCACTGGTGTAACGATGGCGATTCAGCAACATCACCAACTGCCCGAACAGCAACTCAGCCATTTCGTTAGCAAACGACACATGCTGACTACTTTCATGCTCAAGCTGACCGATAACCTGCCGCGCCTGCGCCATCCCCACGCTACCTAAGCGCCAGTGTGGTTGCCCTGCGCTGGCGCTAAATCCCGGAATCGCTCCCTGCCAGTCAAGATTCAGCTTCAGCCGCTCCGGGCAATAAATAATATTCTGCAAAACCAGATCGTTAACGGAAGCGTAGGAGTGTTTATCGTCAGCATGAATGTAAAAGAGATCGCCACGGGTAATGCGATAAGGGCGATCGTTGAGTACATGCAGACCATTACCGCGCCAGACAATCACCAGCTCACAAAAATCATGTGTATGTTCGGCAAAAACATCTTGCGGATAACGGTCAGCCACAGCGACTGCCTGCTGGTCGCTGGCAAAAAAATCATCTTTGAGAAGTTTTAACTGATGCGCCACCGTGGCTACCTCGGCCAGAGAACGAAGTTGATTATTCGCAATATGGCGTACAAATACGTTGAGAAGATTCGCGTTATTGCAGAAAACCATCCCGTCCCTGACGAATATCACGCGGTGACCAGTTAAACTCTCGGCGAAAAAGCGTCGAAAAGTGGTTACTGTCGCTGAATCCACAGCGATAGGCGATATCAGTAACGCTGGCCTCGCTGTGGCGTAGTAGATGTCGGGCTTTCATCAGTCGCAGGCGGTTCAGGTAACGCTGAGGCGTCAGTCCCGTTTGCTGCTTAAGCTGCCGATGTAGCGTACGCAGCGAAAGAGAAAATTGCTCCGCCACGGCATCCCAATTCACCTCATCGGCAAAATGGTCCTCCAGCCAGGCCAGAAGCAAGTTGAGACGTGATGCGCTGTTTTCCAGGTTCTCCTGCAAACTGCTTTTACGCAGCAAGAGCAGTAATTGCATAAACAAGATCTCGCGACTGGCGGTCGAGGGTAAATCATTTTCCCCTTCCTGCTGTTCCATCTGTGCAACCAGCTGTCGCACCTGCTGCAATACGCTGTGGTTAACGCGCCAGTGGGAAGGATACTGCCCATCCAGCTCTTGTGGCAGCAACTGATTCAGCCCGGCGAGAAACTGAAATCGATCCGGCGAGCGATACAGCACATTAGTCAGACACAGATTATCGGTATGTTCATACAGATGCCGATCATGGTCGCGCACAAAACAGACCGTGCCACCGGTGATGGTATAGGGCTGCCCATTAAACACATGAATACCCGTGCCATGTTCGACAATCACAATTTCATGAAAATCATGATGATGTTCAGGAAAATCCGCCTGCGGGAGCCGGGGTTCTATCGCCACGGACGCGTTACCAGACGGAAAAAAATCCACACTATGTAATACGGTCATACTGGCCTCCTGATGTCGTCAACACGGCGAAATAGTAATCACGAGGTCAGGTTCTTACCTTAAATTTTCGACGGAAAACCACGTAAAAAACGTCGATTTTTCAAGATACAGCGTGAATTTTCAGGAAATGCGGTGAGCATCACATCACCACAATTCAGCAAATTGTGAACATCATCACGTTCATCTTTCCCTGGTTGCCAATGGCCCATTTTCCTGTCAGTAACGAGAAGGTCGCGAATTCAGGCGCTTTTTAGACTGGTCGTAATGAAATTCAGCAGGATCACATTATGACCTTTCGCAATTGTGTCGCCGTCGATCTCGGCGCATCCAGTGGGCGCGTGATGCTGGCGCGTTACGAGCGTGAATGCCGCAGCCTGACGCTGCGCGAAATCCATCGTTTTAACAATGGGCTGCATAGTCAGAACGGCTATGTCACCTGGGATGTGGATAGCCTGGAAAGTGCCATTCGCCTTGGATTAAACAAGGTGTGCGAGGAAGGGATTCGTATCGATAGCATTGGGATTGATACCTGGGGCGTGGACTTTGTGCTGCTCGACCAACAGGGTCAGCGTGTGGGCCTGCCCGTTGCTTATCGCGATAGCCGCACCAATGGCCTGATGGCGCAGGCACAACAACAACTCGGCAAACGCGATATTTATCAACGTAGCGGCATCCAGTTTCTGCCCTTCAATACGCTTTATCAGTTACGGGCGCTGACGGAGCAACAACCTGAACTTATTCCACACATTGCTCACGCTCTGCTAATGCCGGATTATTTTAGTTATCGCCTTACCGGCAAGATGAACTGGGAGTACACCAACGCCACAACCACGCAACTGGTCAATATCAATAGCGACGACTGGGACGAGTCGCTACTGGCGTGGAGCGGTGCCAACAAAGCCTGGTTTGGTCGCCCGACGCATCCGGGTAATGTCATAGGTCACTGGATTTGCCCGCAGGGTAATGAGATTCCGGTGGTCGCCGTTGCCAGCCATGATACCGCCAGCGCGGTTATCGCCTCGCCGTTAAACGGTTCACGCGCCGCTTATCTCTCTTCTGGTACCTGGTCATTGATGGGCTTCGAAAGCCAGACGCCATTTACCAATGACACGGCGCTGGCAGCCAACATCACCAATGAAGGCGGGGCGGAAGGTCGCTATCGGGTGCTGAAAAATATTATGGGCTTATGGCTGCTTCAGCGGGTGCTTCAGGAACGGCAAATCAACGATCTCCCGGCGCTTATCGCCGCGACACAGGCACTTCCGGCCTGTCGCTTCATCATCAATCCCAATGACGATCGCTTTATTAATCCTGAAGCGATGTGCAGCGAAATTCAGGCTGCGTGTCGGGAAACGGCGCAACCGATCCCGGAAAGTGATGCTGAACTGGCGCGCTGTATTTTCGACAGTCTGGCGCTGCTGTATGCCGATGTGTTGCATGAGCTGGCGCAGCTGCGCGGTGAAGATTTCTCGCAACTGCATATTGTCGGCGGCGGCTGCCAGAACACGCTGCTCAACCAGCTATGCGCCGATGCCTGCGGTATTCGGGTGATCGCCGGGCCTGTTGAAGCCTCAACGCTCGGCAATATCGGCATCCAGTTAATGACGCTGGATGAACTCAACAATGTGGATGATTTCCGTCAGGTCGTCAGCACCACCGCGAATCTGACCACCTTTACCCCTAATCCTGACAGTGAAATTGCCCACTATGTGGCGCAGATTCACTCTACACGACAGACAAAGGAGCTTTGCGCATGACCACTCAACTGGAACAGGCCTGGGAGCTGGCGAAACAGCGTTTCGCGGCGGTGGGGATTGATGTCGAGGAGGCGCTGCGCCAACTTGATCGTTTACCCGTTTCAATGCACTGCTGGCAGGGCGATGATGTTTCCGGTTTTGAAAACCCGGAAGGTTCGCTGACCGGTGGGATTCAAGCTACTGGTAATTATCCGGGCAAAGCGCGTAATGCCAGTGAGCTACGTACCGATCTGGAACAGGCTATGCGGCTGATTCCGGGGCCGAAACGGCTTAATTTACATGCCATCTATCTGGAATCAGATACGCCAGTCTCGCGCGATCAGATCAAACCAGAGCACTTCAAAAACTGGGTTGAATGGGCGAAAGCCAATCAGCTCGGTCTGGATTTTAACCCCTCCTGCTTTTCGCATCCGCTAAGCGCCGATGGCTTTACGCTTTCCCATGCCGACGACAGCATTCGCCAGTTCTGGATTGATCACTGCAAAGCCAGCCGTCGCGTTTCGGCCTATTTTGGCGAGCAACTCGGCACACCATCGGTGATGAACATCTGGATCCCGGATGGTATGAAAGATATCACCGTTGACCGTCTCGCCCCGCGTCAGCGTCTGCTGGCAGCACTGGATGAGGTGATCAGCGAGAAGCTAAACCCTGCGCACCATATCGACGCCGTTGAGAGCAAATTGTTTGGCATTGGCGCAGAGAGCTACACGGTTGGCTCCAATGAGTTTTACATGGGGTATGCCACCAGCCGCCAGACTGCGCTGTGCCTGGACGCCGGGCACTTCCACCCGACTGAAGTGATTTCCGACAAGATTTCCGCCGCCATGCTGTATGTGCCGCAGTTGCTGCTGCACGTCAGCCGTCCGGTTCGCTGGGACAGCGATCACGTAGTGCTGCTGGATGATGAAACCCAGGCAATTGCCAGTGAGATTGTGCGTCACGATCTGTTTGACCGGGTGCATATCGGCCTTGACTTCTTCGATGCCTCTATCAACCGCATTGCCGCGTGGGTCATTGGTACACGCAATATGAAAAAAGCCCTGCTGCGTGCGTTGCTGGAACCTACCGCTGAGCTGCGCAAGCTGGAAGCGGCGGGCGATTACACTGCGCGTCTGGCACTGCTGGAAGAGCAGAAATCGTTGCCGTGGCAGGCGGTCTGGGAAATGTATTGCCAACGTCACGATACGCCAGCAGGTAGCGAATGGCTGGAGAGCGTGCGGGCTTATGAGAAAGCGATTTTGAGCCAGCGTGGGTAAACACTGCCGGATGCGGCGCGAGCGCCTTATCCGGCCTACAGGTCGAATGTCCATGCGGGCTGTCACCCTCACCCCGGCCCTCTCCCTGAAAGGGCGAGGGAGAAAAACATAGCCTCGTGCGGCAACGGAGCTGAACACTGCTCCGGACAGTCCCCTCGCCCCTACGGGGAGAGGGTTAGGGTGAAGGGAACAAGCAGCACCATGTCTAAACAAGGCAACCTAATTTACAGGAACACAGAACATGCAAAACATTACCCAGTCCTGGTTTGTCCAGGGAATGATCAAAGCCACCACCGATGCCTGGCTGAAAGGCTGGGACGAGCGCAACGGCGGTAACCTGACGCTGCGCCTGGATGACGCCGATATCGCGCCTTATAAAGACAACTTCCATGCACAACCGCGCTATATCCCGCTCAGCCAACCCATGCCTTTACTGGCAAATACACCGTTTATTGTCACCGGCTCCGGCAAATTCTTCCGTAACGTCCAGCTTGATCCTGCAGCTAACTTAGGCGTCGTAAAAGTCGACAGCGACGGCGCGGGCTACCATATTCTCTGGGGGTTAACCAACGAAGCCGTTCCAACTTCTGAACTTCCGGCTCACTTTCTCTCCCACTGCGAGCGCATTAAAGCCACCAACGGTAAAGATCGGGTGATCATGCACTGCCACGCCACCAACCTGATCGCCCTCACCTATGTACTGGAAAACGACACCGCGGTCTTTACTCGCCAACTGTGGGAAGGCAGCACCGAGTGTCTGGTAGTGTTCCCGGATGGCGTTGGCATTTTGCCGTGGATGGTGCCCGGCACGGACGAAATCGGCCAGGCGACCGCACAAGAGATGCAAAAACATTCGCTGGTGTTGTGGCCCTTCCACGGCGTCTTCGGCAGCGGGTCGACGTTGGATGAAACATTCGGTTTAATCGACACCGCAGAAAAATCAGCACAAGTATTAGTGAAGGTTTATTCGATGGGCGGCATGAAACAGACCATCAGCCGTGAAGAGTTGATAGCGCTCGGCAAGCGCTTCGGCGTTACACCACTAGCTAGTGCGCTGGCGCTGTAAGGAGCAAACATGATCCGCAAAGCCTTTGTCATGCAGGTTAACCCCGACGCCCACGAAGAGTATCAGCGTCGGCATAACCCCATCTGGCCGGAACTGGAAGCAGTGTTGAAATCTCACGGTGCGCATAACTACGCCATTTACCTCGACAAAGCGCGTAATCTGCTGTTTGCCACGGTAGAGATTGAATCTGAAGAACGGTGGAATGCGGTAGCCAGCACTGATGTTTGCCAACGTTGGTGGAAATATATGACCGATGTTATGCCCGCTAACCCGGATAACAGCCCGGTGAGTAGCGAGCTGCAAGAAGTGTTTTACCTGCCGTAATTGCCCAATGTGCCAGAGATGCCTCCGGCACAATATTTTAAATTTCGATTTGAAAAATTAAACATATTACATCTCCCGGTAAGTTATATTTCCCTGATACATTGTGAGTAAATCACAAAAATAATGAATAACCCATTAATGATTCATGTGGTTTATTTAAATAACCATTATGTGCATTACTCCGCAAATCTGACCTTTCACTCTGTCTCAAATTGTCATTGTTTACCGACATATCGCCTCTCATCACTTAATCGCTCCACCATTACAATTGATTAAAATATATTTTATGGAGTCCGATTAATGGCAGCTCTTACTGCAAGCTGTATTGACCTGAATATTCAGGGCAATGGCGCTTATTCCGTTCTGAAGCAGTTGGCGACAATAGCGTTACAAAACGGTTTTATCACCGACTCACACCAGTTCCTGCAAACCCTGCTGCTGCGCGAAAAAATGCACTCTACTGGATTTGGTTCCGGTGTCGCCGTGCCGCACGGTAAAAGCGCCTGCGTTAAACAACCGTTCGTATTATTCGCCCGCAAAGCGCAGGCTATTGACTGGAAAGCCAGCGATGGCGAAGACGTCAATTGCTGGATCTGCCTCGGCGTGCCGCAAAGCGGCGAAGAGGATCAGGTCAAAATCATCGGCACACTGTGTCGCAAAATTATTCACAAGGAATTTATTCATCAACTGCAACAGGGCGATACCGACCAGGTGCTTGCCTTGTTAAATCAAACCCTCAGCTCATAAGGAAGTGGCGATGGAGTCATCCTTACGTATTGTCGCGATCACCAACTGCCCCGCCGGGATCGCTCACACCTACATGGTGGCGGAAGCCCTGGAACAGAAAGCCCGTTCTCTCGGTCATACCATTAAAGTTGAAACTCAAGGATCAAGCGGCGTCGAAAACCGCTTATCCAGCGAAGAGATTGCCGCTGCCGATTACGTCATTCTCGCTACCGGGCGTGGCCTGAGCGGTGACGATCGCGCGCGGTTTGCCGGGAAGAAGGTTTATGAGATTGCCATCTCCCAGGCGCTGAAAAATATCGATCAGATTTTCAGTGAATTACCAACAAACTCGCATCTTTTTGCTGCAGATAGCGGCGTGAAGCTTGGCAAACAGGAAGTGCAAAGCGGCAGCGTGATGAGCCACCTGATGGCGGGCGTCTCTGCGGCGCTGCCGTTTGTCATCGGCGGCGGTATTCTGGTGGCGCTTGCCAACATGCTGGTGCAGTTCGGTTTGCCATATACCGATATGTCGAAAGGTGCGCCGTCGTTTACCTGGGTAGTTGAATCCATCGGTTACCTCGGCTTCACCTTTATGATCCCCATCATGGGCGCTTATATTGCCTCGTCGATTGCCGATAAACCGGCTTTCGCTCCGGCGTTTCTGGTTTGCTATCTGGCGAACGACAAAGCGCTGCTCGGCACCCAGTCGGGTGCGGGATTCCTCGGCGCGGTGGTGCTGGGGCTGGCGATTGGCTATTTCGTCTTCTGGTTCCGCAAAGTGCGCCTTGGCAAAGCATTACAACCGCTGCTCGGTTCAATGCTGATCCCGTTCGTTACTCTGCTGGTTTTCGGCGTGCTCACTTACTACGTTATCGGGCCGGTGATGTCCGACCTCATGGGCGGGCTGCTCCACTTCCTGAACACCATTCCTCCATCAATGAAGTTTGCGGCAGCGTTTCTGGTCGGTGCGATGCTGGCGTTCGATATGGGCGGCCCCATCAATAAAACCGCCTGGTTCTTCTGCTTCTCACTGCTGGAAAAACACATTTATGACTGGTACGCCATCGTCGGCGTTGTCGCGTTGATGCCGCCCGTCGCGGCGGGTCTTGCGACGTTCATTGCGCCCAAACTGTTTACCCGACAGGAAAAAGAGGCTGCCAGTAGTGCCATTGTGGTCGGTGCCACAGTCGCAACCGAACCGGCTATTCCTTACGCTCTGGCAGCTCCGTTGCCGATGATTACCGCCAATACGCTGGCGGGCGGCATTACCGGCGTGCTGGTGATCGCTTTCGGAATCAAACGTCTGGCGCCTGGTTTGGGTATCTTTGACCCGCTGATCGGCCTGATGTCGCCGGTAGGTTCGTTTTATCTGGTGCTGGCGATTGGCCTCGCGCTGAACATTTCATTCATTATCGTCCTGAAAGGATTGTGGTTACGCCGCAAAGCGAAAGCCGCGCAACAGGAGCTTGTCCATGAACATTGAGTTACTGCAACAGTTGTGCGAAGCCAGCGCCGTTAGCGGCGATGAACAGGAAGTTCGCAACATCCTGATAAACACGCTGGAACCTTGCGTTAATGAGATCACCTTTGATGGTCTGGGCAGCTTTGTTGCCCGTAAGGGAAATAAAGGTCCAAAAGTTGCCGTTGTTGGGCATATGGATGAAGTCGGCTTTATGGTCACCCACATCGACGAGAGCGGTTTTCTGCGCTTCACCACCATTGGTGGCTGGTGGAATCAGTCGATGCTCAACCACCGGGTAACCATACGCACACACAAGGGAGTGAAAATCCCTGGTGTGATTGGTTCCGTCGCGCCTCATGCGTTAACGGAAAAGCAAAAGCAACAACCGCTGTCATTTGATGAGATGTTCATTGATATTGGCGCGAACAGTCGCGAAGAGGTGGAAAAACGCGGCGTGGAAATTGGCGATTTTATTAGCCCGGAAGCCAATTTTGCCTGCTGGGGCGAAGATAAAGTAGTCGGCAAGGCGCTGGATAACCGCATCGGCTGCGCGATGATGGCGGAGCTACTACAGACAGTAAATAACCCAGAAATTACGCTGTATGGCGTTGGCAGTGTGGAAGAAGAAGTTGGGCTACGCGGGGCACAAACCTCGGCGGAACACATTAAACCGGATGTGGTGATCGTGCTGGATACCGCTGTCGCAGGTGATGTTCCGGGCATTGATAACATTAAATACCCGCTGAAACTGGGCCAGGGGCCGGGGCTGATGCTGTTTGACAAGCGCTACTTCCCCAACCAGAAACTGGTAGCAGCGTTTAAAAACTGTGCCACGCAGAATGATTTACCGCTGCAATTTTCCACCATGAAAACCGGAGCGACGGATGGCGGGCGCTACAACGTGATGGGCGGCGGGCGTCCGGTTGTCGCGCTGTGTCTGCCAACTCGTTATCTGCACGCCAACAGCGGTATGATTTCAAAAGCCGATTACGATGCTCTGCTCACGCTGATACGGGGTTTTCTGACCACCTTAACTGCGGAGAAAGTCAACGCGTTTAGCCAGTTCCGTCAGGTGGATTAATGCTAAACGAACGCCAGTTAAAGATTGTCGATCTGCTGGAGCAACAGCCGCGCACGCCTGGTGAGCTGGCGCAACAGACTGGCGTTTCAGGCAGGACCATCCTGCGTGATATTGACTATCTCAACTTTACCCTTAACGGCAAAGCCCGCATTTCCGCCAGTGGTAGTGCGGGCTATCAGCTGGAAATCTTCGAGCGCCGCAGCTTTTTTCAGTTGCTGCAAAAGCACGATAACGACGATCGGCTGCTGGCACTGTTATTACTGAATACCTTTACTCCCCGTGCGCAACTCGCCTCGGCGCTTAATTTGCCAGAAACGTGGGTCGCAGAGCGTCTGCCCCGGTTAAAACAGCGTTATGAACGCGCTTGTTGCCTGGCCAGCCGCCCCGGTTTGGGCCATTTCATTGATGAGACAGAAGAGAAGCGCGTTATCTTGCTGGCGAACTTGCTGCGCAAAGATCCGTTTTTAATTCCGCTGGCGGGCGTAACACGAGACAACCTTCAGCATTTATCCACGGCCTGCGACAACCAACACCGCTGGCCGCTCATGCAGGGTGATTATCTCTCCAGCCTGATTCTGGCGATTTACGCCCTGCGTAATCAACTGACCGATGAGTGGCCGCAATATCCCGGTGACGAGATAAAACAAATCGTTGAACATAGCGGTCTGTTTCTTGGTGATAACGCTGTAAGAACCCTGACAGGTTTGATAGAGAAACAGCATCAGCAAGCGCAGATAATTTCTGCCGATAATGTGCAGCGGTTGCTGCAAAGGGTGCCGGGCATCGCGTCATTGAATATTATTGATACGCAGCTGGTTGAGAACATTACCGGGCATTTATTACGTTGCCTTGCCGCACCGGTGTGGATTGCTGAGCACCGCCAAAGCAGCATGAATAACCTGAAAGCCGCCTGGCCTGCGGCCTTTGATATGAGTCTGCACTTTATTACGCTACTGCGTGAACAGCTCGATATTCCCCTTTTCGACAGCGATCTGATCGGTTTGTATTTTGCCTGTGCGCTGGAACGGCATCAAAACGAACGCCAGCCGATCATTTTGCTCTCGGACCAGAACGCGATTGCCACTATTAATCAGCTCGCCATTGAGCGCGATGTTTTACATTGTCGGGTGATTATTGCCCGTAGCTTAAGCGAACTTGTTGCCATTCGCGAAGAGATTGAGCCGTTATTGATCATTAACAACAGCCATTATTTACTGGATGACGCGGTAAATAATTACATCACCGTAAAAAATATCATTACGGCTGCCGGTATCGAACAAATAAAACATTTTCTGGCGACGGCATTTATTCGCCAACAGCCGGAGCGTTTTTTCTCTGCCCCCGGAAGTTTTCATTATTCGAATGTACGCGGTGAAAGCTGGCAACATATTACCCGGCAAATTTGTGCGCAATTAGTCGCACAACACCATATTACCGCCGATGAAGCACAACGCATCATCGCCCGCGAAGGCGAAGGTGAAAACCTGATTGTTAATCGCCTCGCCATCCCACATTGCTGGAGCGAACAGGAGCGACGTTTTCGTGGATTTTTTATTACCCTCGCCCAACCAGTTGAGGTGAATAACGAAGTCATTAACCATGTCTTGATCGCCTGCGCCGCCGCCGATGCGCGTCATGAGCTAAAAATATTTAGCTATCTGGCAAGCATATTGTGTCAGCATCCGGCGGAGATTATTGCCGGGTTAACAGGATATGAGGCATTTATGGAGTTACTTCACAAGGGGTGAACTGTGTCGGATGCGCCGCATCCGACACTGCATTTATCATCAAAAACGTTTAACGCAGGCTATTATAGTCATCAACCATTTCGTTGTACTCGCGTAATGCTCTCGGGAAAGAGTCTTCGACCATCCAGCTTGAGTTTGCGTCCTGAAGTTGCTCTTTATCCCAGTCAGAGTACGGGACTTTATCTCTGATGCGGCGAACGTATTTTTTAGCCTCGAGTTGATACTGGCCTGCCGAATTAATAAACGAGAAATTCATGCCGCCTTTATCCGCTTCTTTGGCCTGCGCCACTAGCGTTTCCAGTTCAGACACTTTCTTCATTGCCGCATCAACATCAAACTTCTCTTGCGATATCAGATTATTAATTTGTTTCGCTGAAATCATGACTGCCAGAGAGTAGTAGTGGAATGTTTTCCCTTCTCTTTCTTCAATATTTTTCAGTTCCGCAAGCTGGCGCTTATCGTTAATTTCCTGAATCGCCGCATGATAAGATTCTGCTACAGCTTCAAAGGCTTCCAGATTTTTTAAGAATGTCTGGTGCAGCGTTTTCCCTTTCGCAAACGCATCGTCTTTATAATTTTCCTGGGTGTAATATTTATCCATTTCGTTAATGGTATTACCCAACGCCACGGCAGCATCGATATAACTCACCGCCACGCCATCAATAGGTTGCAGCGCAGGCGTTAACGCCACAGCACTTTTTACGCCTTTTTCACACTCAGCGAGGTTGGATTCACTAATGCCGTAGATGCCATAAACAGTACGCTCTTCACCGGTAGGCCCCTGTTTAAAATCTTTCAGCCAGTCAGCATAACGCGCCAGACTGCTCTGTACAGGGATCTGTAACTTGTTATAGCACTTGATATAGACATCCATTTTTTCGTCGAAAACCGCTTGTTCATCGACCACCGGTTGCGCAGGTGTTTCAGGTTTAGCTTCTGCTTTTGCAACGGGAGCTTCAGGAGCTGGTGCGGCAGGTTGACTATTGGCAGGCGGGGGCGTTTCTGTTTCGGCTTTTTTATCATCACAACCCGTCAGACCGAGGGCCATGATGGCGACTATAATAGCGGAAGATAATAAATTCCTTTTCATTTAATTGCCTTATAAATATATAGATAAGAGAGTGAACATAATAAATGAAAAAAGAAAACGCCACTACACGCGTTTTATTTATAAATAAAATAATAAAATTCACGAAATGAATAAGTCCTGCAATTTAATATATATCGCAGGACTTATTTTAATTAATTGCTCAAACGCTGCGGATGGGTATAAACCGTTGCCCGACCCGGCTTACAAAAACCCACCAGCGTCAGATTACAACGCTCAGCCACTTCTACAGCAAGCGTGGTCGCGGCAGACACCGCAAACAAAATCTCTACGCCGCACATCGCCGACTTTTGCACCATTTCATAACTGGCACGACTGGAAACCAGTACCGCACCTTGCTGCCAGCTTTCCCCTTCTTGTGACCGGCGGCCTAACAGTTTGTCCAGCGCCACATGGCGACCCACGTCTTCATGCCCGCCGACCAGTTCGCCAGATGGCAACATCCAGGCAGCGGCGTGAGTACAACCAGTCAGTTGCCCCACTGGCTGAAAATCGTTGAGATGACGTAATGCATCATCCAGTTTGTTGAGATCAAACGTCTGGGTGAACGGTAGCGGCTGCACCGGTTTTCCGATGTCATTAAGTTGCTCCACGCCGCATACGCCACAGCCCGTACGTCCCGCCAGCGCCCGGCGGCGCTCCTTCAACCCCATAAAGCGGCGGCTGGAAAGCTCAATTTGTACTTCAAGACCATTACAGGAAGGAACGACATCCATGCCGAAGATATCGCGCGGACTTTCTATTATCCCCTCGGAAAGCGAAAAACCGAGCGCAAAGTACTCAAGGTCTTTGGGCGACGCCATCATCACCACATGCGAAATGCCGTTGTAGACCAGCGCAACGGGAACTTCTTCCGCGACCTCATCTAACCGTGGGTGTTGTAAATCATCACGCCGCCATAACTCAATTTGACGAACACCTGTGATATTTGTCACATTTTCGATTTCTTTTTGCTGTGTTTTTTTCACTTTCTCTTAACCAGATAAGAACACACACACCAACATTATGGTATTCTGTTACAAACCCTTCCTGGATGGAGGGAAATTGAGCCAATTCTGGACCTTTGCGGCCCCTTCCGCAAAGAAAAATAACTCCCACTCCCTGCACACGCAGCAAGCGAATGTAAATGGGACGTGACAATGTCGAAACAAGGAGCAATCCATGCAGGTCAGCAGAAGGCAGTTCTTTAAGATCTGCGCTGGCGGTATGGCAGGCACCACGGCAGCGGCACTGGGTTTTGCACCCAGCGTAGCGCTCGCGGAAACCCGGCAGTATAAACTGCTGCGCACCCGCGAAACCCGTAATACCTGCACCTATTGTTCCGTAGGCTGTGGGCTGTTGATGTACAGCCTCGGTGACGGAGCAAAAAACGCCAAAGCATCTATCTTCCATATCGAAGGCGATCCGGATCACCCGGTCAACCGCGGTGCACTTTGTCCGAAAGGCGCTGGCCTGGTGGATTTCATCCACTCCGAAAGCCGTCTGAAGTTTCCGGAATACCGTGCGCCAGGTTCTGATAAATGGCAGCAAATCAGTTGGGAAGAGGCGTTTGATCGCATCGCCAAACTGATGAAAGAAGACCGCGATGCTAACTACATTGCGCAAAACGCCGAAGGCGTGACTGTTAACCGCTGGCTCTCCACCGGGATGCTGTGTGCTTCCGCGTCGAGTAACGAAACCGGCTATTTAACGCAAAAATTCTCCCGCGCGCTGGGTATGCTCGCGGTCGACAACCAGGCGCGTGTCTGACACGGACCAACGGTAGCAAGTCTTGCTCCAACATTTGGTCGCGGTGCGATGACCAACCACTGGGTCGACATCAAGAACGCCAACCTCGTCGTGGTGATGGGCGGTAACGCCGCTGAAGCTCACCCGGTCGGGTTCCGCTGGGCGATGGAAGCCAAAATTCACAACGGCGCGAAGCTGATTGTGATCGATCCTCGCTTTACGCGTACGGCGGCGGTAGCTGACTACTATGCCCCTATTCGTTCCGGTACTGACATTGCTTTCCTGTCAGGCGTATTGCTGTACCTGCTGAACAATGAAAAATTCAACCGCGAATACACCGAAGCCTATACCAACGCCAGCCTGATAGTGCGTGAGGATTACGGCTTTGAAGATGGCCTGTTCACCGGCTACGACGCGGAAAAACGCAAGTACGATAAATCCTCCTGGACTTATGAACTGGACGAAAACGGCTTCGCCAAACGCGATACCACGCTGCAACATCCGCGCTGCGTGTGGAACTTGCTGAAACAGCACGTTTCCCGCTACACGCCAGATGTGGTTGAAAACATCTGTGGTACGCCAAAAGACGCGTTCCTGAAAGTCTGCGAATACATCGCAGAAACCAGTGCTCACGATAAAACTGCCTCGTTCCTGTATGCCCTCGGCTGGACGCAACACTCCGTTGGTGCGCAAAACATTCGTACGATGGCGATGATCCAGCTGCTGCTCGGCAATATGGGGATGGCCGGCGGCGGCGTTAACGCCCTGCGCGGTCACTCCAATATTCAGGGGCTGACGGACCTGGGGCTACTGTCGCAGAGTCTGCCAGGTTACATGACGCTGCCAAGCGAGAAGCAGACCGATCTGCAAACCTACCTTACCGCCAACACGCCAAAACCGCTGCTGGAAGGCCAGGTAAACTACTGGGGCAACTACCCGAAATTCTTCGTCTCTATGATGAAGGCCTTCTTTGGTGATAAAGCGACGGCGGAAAATAGCTGGGGCTTTGACTGGTTGCCGAAGTGGGATAAAGGCTACGACGTCCTGCAGTACTTCGAGATGATGAAAGAGGGCAAGGTCAATGGCTATATCTGCCAGGGCTTTAACCCTGTTGCCTCATTCCCGAACAAAAACAAAGTGATCGGTTGTCTGTCGAAACTGAAGTTCCTCGTCACCATCGACCCACTGAACACTGAAACCTCTAACTTCTGGCAGAACCACGGTGAGCTGAACGAAGTTGACTCGTCGAAGATCCAGACCGAAGTGTTCCGTCTGCCATCGACCTGCTTCGCAGAAGAGAACGGTTCAATCGTTAACTCAGGTCGCTGGTTGCAGTGGCACTGGAAAGGTGCGGACGCCCCGGGGATTGCGCTGACTGATGGCGAGATCCTCTCCGGTATCTTCCTGCGCTTGCGCAAGATGTATGCCGAACAGGGTGGCGCGAACCCGGACCAGGTGCTGAACATGACCTGGAACTACGCCATTCCGCATGAGCCGAAGTCGGAAGAAGTAGCGATGGAGAGCAACGGTAAGGCGCTGGCCGATATTACCGATCCGGCAACCGGTGCGGTTATCGTCAAGAAAGGCCAACAACTTAGCTCGTTCGCCCAATTGCGCGATGACGGTACAACCTCCTGTGGCTGCTGGATTTTCGCCGGTAGCTGGACGCCGGAAGGCAACCAGATGGCGCGTCGTGATAACGCCGATCCGTCTGGCCTCGGTAACACGCTGGGCTGGGCATGGGCATGGCCGCTTAACCGCCGCATTCTGTATAACCGCGCCTCCGCAGATCCGCAGGGTAACCCGTGGGATCCGAAGCGTCAGTTGCTGAAATGGGACGGCACTAAGTGGACCGGCTGGGATATTCCGGACTACAGCGCAGCGCCTCCGGGTAGCGGCGTCGGGCCGTTTATCATGCAGCAGGAAGGCATGGGGCGTCTGTTTGCCCTCGATAAGATGGCGGAAGGTCCGTTCCCGGAACACTACGAGCCGTTTGAAACGCCGCTGGGAACTAACCCGCTGCATCCAAACGTTATCTCGAACCCGGCTGCACGTATCTTTAAAGACGACGCCGAAGCATTGGGTAAAGCCGATAAGTTCCCGTATGTCGGAACCACCTATCGTCTGACCGAGCACTTCCACTACTGGACCAAACACGCGCTGTTGAACGCGATTTTGCAACCAGAGCAGTTTGTGGAAATCGGGGAGTCGCTGGCGAATAAACTTGGCATTGCCCAGGGCGATACCGTGAAAGTCTCCTCCAACCGTGGCTATATCAAAGCCAAAGCGGTGGTGACCAAACGTATTCGTACGCTGAAAGCGAACGGCAAAGATATCGATACCATCGGTATTCCGATTCACTGGGGTTATGAAGGCGTAGCTAAAAAAGGCTTTATTGCCAATACGTTAACGCCATTCGTTGGTGATGCGAACACGCAGACGCCGGAGTTTAAGTCCTTCCTTGTGAATGTGGAAAAGGTGTAACGGAGACGACATATGGCTTATCAATCTCAAGATATCATTCGTCGTTCCGCGACTAACGGTCTGACCCCCGCGCCTCAGGCGCGGGACTTCCAGGAAGAAGTGGCGAAACTCATCGACGTCACCACCTGTATCGGCTGTAAAGCCTGTCAGGTGGCGTGTTCAGAGTGGAACGACATTCGCGATACCGTCGGCAATAACATTGGGGTGTACGACAACCCCAATGATTTAAGCGCCAAATCGTGGACGGTAATGCGCTTCTCGGAAGTGGAGCAGAACGACAAACTGGAATGGCTGATCCGCAAAGACGGCTGTATGCACTGTTCCGATCCAGGCTGCCTGAAAGCGTGCCCGGCGGAAGGTGCAATTATTCAGTATGCCAACGGTATCGTCGACTTCCAGTCCGAGCAGTGCATTGGCTGCGGTTATTGCATTGCGGGCTGTCCGTTCGACATTCCGCGCCTCAACCCGGAAGACAACCGCGTCTACAAATGTACGCTGTGCGTTGACCGCGTGGTGGTTGGGCAAGAACCAGCCTGCGTGAAGACCTGCCCAACGGGCGCGATTCACTTCGGTACGAAAGAGTCGATGAAAACGCTGGCGAGCGAGCGCGTTGCTGAGCTGAAAACCCGCGGTTACGACAATGCGGGTCTGTACGATCCGGCAGGCGTCGGTGGTACACACGTCATGTACGTGCTGCACCATGCTGACAAGCCAAATCTGTATCATGGCTTGCCGGAGAACCCGGAAATCAGCGAAACCGTGAAATTCTGGAAAGGCATCTGGAAACCGCTCGCGGCTGTTGGCTTTGCGGCTACCTTTGCGGCCAGTATCTTCCACTACGTGGGTGTCGGTCCGAACCGTGCGGATGAGGAAGAGAATAATCTGCACGAAGAGAAAGACGAGGAGCGCAAATGAAACGACGTGACACCATCGTGCGCTACACCGCGCCGGAACGTATCAACCACTGGATCACCGCCTTCTGCTTCATCCTGGCGGCGGTGAGCGGGCTGGGCTTTTTGTTCCCGTCCTTCAACTGGTTGATGCAAATCATGGGCACACCGCAGCTGGCGCGAATTCTGCACCCGTTTGTCGGCGTGGTTATGTTTGCCTCGTTCATCATCATGTTTTTCCGTTACTGGCATCACAACCTAATCAATCGGGATGATATCTTTTGGGCGAAGAATATTCGTAAGATCGTCGTCAACGAGGAAGTAGGTGACACCGGGCGTTATAACTTCGGTCAGAAATGCGTTTTCTGGGCGGCGATTATTTTCCTGGTTCTGCTGCTGGTGAGCGGCGTGATTATCTGGCGTCCTTATTTTGCGCCTGCTTTCTCAATCCCGGTGATCCGATTCGCGTTAATGCTGCATTCATTTGCCGCAGTGGCGTTAATTGTGGTTATCATGGTGCATATCTACGCCGCCCTTTGGGTGAAAGGCACGATTACCGCCATGGTGGAAGGATGGGTTACCAGCGCCTGGGCGAAGAAACATCACCCGCGCTGGTACCGTGAGGTCCGCAAGACAACGGAAAAGAAAGCTGAATGAGTATTCGCATAATCCCGCAAGATGAGCTGGGTTCGAGCGAGAAACGTACGGCGGATATGATTCCGCCGTTATTGTTCCCTCGGCTCAAGAATTTATACAACCGCCGCGCCGAGCGTCTGCGCGAGCTGGCAGAAAATAATCCGCTGGGTGATTACCTGCGCTTTGCTGCGCTTATCGCCCACGCCCAGGAAGTGGTGCTGTACGACCATCCGCTGGAGATGGATCTGACCGCGCGCATTAAAGAAGCCAGCGCACAGGGCAAGCCCCCGCTGGATATTCACGTTCTGCCGCGTGATAAGCACTGGCAAAAGCTGCTGATGGCGCTGATTGCTGAGCTGAAACCTGAAATGAGCGGCCCGGCGCTGGCAGTGATTGAGAATCTGGAGAAGGCATCGACTCAGGAGCTGGAAGATATGGCCAGCGCACTGTTTGCCTCTGATTTCTCATCCGTCAGCAGCGATAAAGCGCCGTTTATCTGGGCTGCACTGTCGCTCTACTGGGCGCAGATGGCCAATCTGATCCCCGGCAAAGCCCGCGCTGAATACGGCGAGCAACGTCAATATTGCCCGGTTTGTGGTTCTATGCCGGTGTCCAGCATGGTGCAAATTGGCACCACTCAGGGTCTGCGTTACCTGCACTGCAACCTGTGTGAAACCGAATGGCACGTAGTGCGCGTAAAATGCAGCAACTGCGAGCAGAGCGGCAAACTGCATTACTGGTCGCTGGATGACGAACAGGCCGCGATTAAAGCCGAAAGCTGCGATGACTGCGGCACTTACCTGAAGATTCTTTATCAGGAAAAAGAACCGAAAGTTGAAGCCGTGGCAGATGACCTCGCCTCTCTGGTACTGGACGCGCGAATGGAGCAAGAAGGCTATGCCCGCAGTTCCATCAACCCGTTCCTGTTTCCGGGTGAAGGGGAGTAATCTCTGACGTTTTCCGGGTGGCGCTGGTCGCCCGGATTACAGCTCATAGGGTGTGACGACACCATCTCCCGTATTCCGCGTTACCACCTCAAGCTATGCCGCCAGTGCCTGTTTGCCTCGTTCTTCCCTCCAACACATCGATAAGGTTATTGGTATGTCACTGATAACAAGCGTAAGATTGCCTGATGCGCTGCGCTTATCAGGCCTTGTATTATCCCTCCAGTGCAGAGAAAATCGGCCAGTTTTCTCTGCCTGCAGTCCGCATGCCGTATCGGGCCTTGGGTTCTAACCTGTTGCGTAGATTTATGCAGCGGACTGCCTTTCTCCCAAAGTGATAAACCGGACAGTATCATGGACCGGTTTTCCCGGTAATCCGTATTTGCAAGGTTGGTTTCACTATGGAACATGAACTTCATTATATCGGTATCGACACCGCTAAAGAGAAACTGGATGTCGATGTGTTGCGTCCTGATGGTCGTCATCGCACCAAAAAATTCGCTAACACCACTAAAGGGCACGATGAGCTGGTGAGCTGGCTGAAAGGTCACAAGATTGACCATGCGCATATCTGCATCGAAGCGACCGGCACCTATATGGAACCTGTCGCTGAGTGCCTTTACGATGCTGGCTACATAGTGTCAGTCATTAATCCTGCGCTGGGTAAAGCTTTCGCTCAGAGTGAAGGACTGCGTAACAAGACTGATACCGTGGATGCGCGCATGCTGGCAGAGTTCTGTCGTCAGAAGCGCCCTGCAGCCTGGGAAGCGCCTCACCCGCTTGAACGCGCGTTGCGTGCCCTGGTAGTCCGCCACCAGGCGCTGACAGATATGCACACGCAGGAACTGAATCGCACTGAAACGGCGCGGGAAGTCCAGAGACCGAGCATTGATGCTCACCTTCTGTGGCTTGAAGCAGAGCTGAAGCGTCTTGAGAAGCAGATAAAAGACCTGACAGACGATGATCCGGATATGAAACACCGCAGGAAACTGCTGGAAAGCATCCCGGGTATCGGAGAGAAAACATCTGCGGTATTGCTGGCTTATATCGGTCTGAAGGACCGCTTCGCCCATGCCAGACAGTTCGCCGCTTTTGCGGGTCTGACACCACGGCGTTATGAATCAGGTAGCAGTGTGAGAGGGGCGAGCCGGATGAGTAAGGCCGGACATGTGTCGCTTCGCAGGGCGTTGTATATGCCCGCAATGGTAGCCACCAGTAAGACTGAGTGGGGACGGGCGTTCCGCGACCGTCTGGCGGCTAATGGCAAGAAAGGAAAGGTGATTCTCGGCGCGATGATGCGCAAGCTGGCACAGGTGGCGTATGGAGTGCTGAAGTCAGGCGTGCCGTTCGATGCGTCACGGCATAATCCGGTAGCGGCGTAAAAATCGCGGAAGGGATGAAAAAAACAGCGCCTGACGGCGCTGTGTCTGGCATGCCTGCAATCCGGGAAACCGGACCAGGAAAAAACTTGCAGGCCATAACAGTATCTACCAATAAACTGCAATATATTGAATTTTCACGACTTTGTAGGCCGGATAAGGCGTTCACGCCGCATCCGGCATGAACAACGCGCACGTTGTCAGCAATCTGATTGACATCATTTTTTCCCATTACCATTCCTCGCGCAGCTTACGCTGATATTCGACACCATCTTCCTCACACCCTTGCCAGATGCCAGGAACACTGGTTCTTGCTGTTTGCGATTGATTTATCAGGTATTGATCTACCGCTTCCCTTAATAGGTCCGCACGAGGAAGATTACGCTGCACCTCGAGATCATCAAGTTGCTTAATCACCTCATTCGATAAATCGAGTAAAATTCTGCCCATATCTATACCTGCCAGAGAGTTCATAAATATCTCGCCAATATCATTTTTGAATCTATGGAGAGAAAAGTACCCTTGCCGAATCTTTAAAGAAAGCTCATTTACGCATCATTTTTTATTTTTGCGAGGCGTTTTCCAGATACGATGTAACAGTTGCAGTTATTATAAGTTCAAGTAAAACAGCCTTGTATTAATACCAGAATAAGGGCATCTGTTTTTTTATATTCAAGAATGAAAAATTTTTTTCATTCCTTATGCTCCTTACACTGATCATCAACACCAACTACCTCCCCCTTTTGCCTGCCTCCCTTTGCTTTACGCACCGGGAATTGCTGACGTTCCAGATATTGCTCAACCGCTTCGCGTAAAATTGCAGATCGTGAAACCTTACGCCAGCCCCGAAGCTTGTTCAGCCGTTTAATTGCCTCTTCTGATAAATGAAGAAAAACCGTATTCATCGCCATTACCACCACCTTACATATATTACTCATTAATGTATGTGCGAAAATTACGCCGGAAAATCATTTAAAAAAAGCGGATTTTTGCATGTCGTTTTGTTTTTGCGAGGCGTTTTCCAGAAATAATAAGAGCGTTGCAGTTGTTTCATTTATTACTCAAAAATGGTTTAGTTATCGCCCAGGATGAGTTATGGATACTATGAATATATTATATTCAGGGATGTTTATTTTTTGATTGGATCTTTATTTGCATAATCTGAATGGTGTACCCGAAAAATGTCAGCATCCTAACAGCACCCGGATTTAAGGTGAAATTAATCATCCATCACAGACCGGTCAGTACTGCCACCAACCGGTCTTTACTTGTTCATCGTTATAATTTTGTTGGTAACAGTTCGGGAAACAAGGAATTCCTTCCGGAACCCCCCGGTATCATCCGATAGCATTGACGTCAATCATCAGCGCGACGATGAGTTTTTTTAATCGCATCATAGGGTGGCGACGTTCAGCACGATTACGGGTCATAGCAAAACTCCTGGGCAGGCGACCACTATGCCGCTTTCACAGGAGTTCTGAATGCTAGTGCTTTCTGTATGGCATAACCATGCCTCTAACGGTTAAGTGCTTGCAGCACATGTTGCGGATCATTGGCAATCGCTCGCAGCAAAGCCTTTGCAGGCCCGGTCGGTGAACGTCGCCCCTGCTCCCAGTTACGCAACGTGTCTACGCTTACAGAAATAAGATCGGCAAATTTAGATTGTGACAACCCTGAAGCGCGGCGTATTTCTTTGATTTTCATAGCATCAACTTCAAAAGTCCGCGAAGGCTGTCGCGTTCCTTCAATAATTTCATTCATCTGGGCCATGCTGTGAGTCAACCGCTCAAAAAGTGCCTTATCCATTTACCACCTCGTATTTAACAACCGGAGCATTGCTTTTTCCTGGGGAGACAGATCATCTTTAATACCCTTACGATAAATAAGCAGTAATCTGATCTCATAATGTTTAACCTGATGAAAGTAAATAACCCTGACACCAGCACGTTTCCCCTTTCCTCCTGAAACCCATCGAACCTTTCTTAACCCACCAGTTTCAGGTATTACCTCACCATAGTCAGGATTCAAGGCAGGAAAAACTGAAAACGACTGAATTCATCGTCGGTCAGCAGTTTTTGAACATCTTCAGTAAAAATTTCCGTTTCGATGAAGAGCATAATTATACGCCATTGGCTTAGAGTAACAATCCTTTTTGTACGTCATTGACGTACCCTTGAAACCACTAGCTTACTGATAGTGCTCCAGCAAAACCACGTCTCTGCCGGGTTTGTCTTTAGATTTGCGAGGCGCTTTCCAGATTTTTCACGCCCGTGAATTTCCCTGTATCCATCCAGCAAAAACGGGTGTATAAGACTGTACATTCATACAGCAAAATAAGTTCTACTATGGCACTGGAAAAAGGAATTGCAGAGTTAGTCGAAAAGTTTATCGCTGCGGGTCGCCCCTCATCGCGTCAACAAAGTATTGCGCAGCGCAGGGAGGGCTATATCGCCAGCGCTGTCCTTGCGGGTGAGACAGAAACGCGGGTAGATATTCAGACTATCGAACTTGAAGGGATGACCTTACGAATAGTGTCGCCGCTGAATGCCCCGACATTACTCCCGACGATAATTTATTACTACGGTGGCTGTTTTGTTAGCGGCGGGTTCGCAACTCACGACAACCAGCTGCGCCAGTTAGCCTATTACGGGCAATGTCGGGTTATTGCCGTCCAGTATCGGCTGGCACCGGAACATACTTTCCCCGCCGCCCATGATGATGCGCAACGAGGTGCAGAATTAGTCTTGCAACACGCCGAACGACTTGGCGTTGATAAACAGCGGATAACTCTTGCCGGTGACAGTGCGGGCGGACATCTGGCGCTGGTAACTGCTTTGCGATTAAAGCGTGCTGGCGAGTGGCAACCTGCACAACTCATATTAATTTATCCCATGCTTGATGCGACTGCGCATTTCGAAAGCTATATCCGCAATGGTCACGATTACATCATCACACGCGATACTCTACTGAGCGGCTTTGAGATGTACCTACCAGATATTGATCGCAAGCATCCTGAAGCCAGTCCTCTATGGCGCGATGATTTCAATGGCTTGCCACCTGTACATATCATTACCGCTGAATACGACCCACTTTGCGATGAAGGTGAAGCGTTGTATCACCGCATGACAGGGCAAGGAGTGCAATGCACCTGCCAACGCTACCTTGGCGTTATCCACGGATTTTTTCAGTTAGGTGGTATCAGCGAGGCCGCGCGATCGGCACTACGGGATGTTGCCTGGAGAGCGGGAAGGTAACTTCGGACCTGGGCCCTGAAAAGGTTTTCAGATTGAAAACCTTTTCAGTCAAGTAAAACGCCCCTACTCTTCTTCGTTCCCGCCCTCTTCATACGGGCCAAATGGCTTCGCGGGCAGAACGATATACGTGCCTTCAAACACTGCTCCCGGCGTCTCGTCGCCAAAGATTTCAACTTGCATCTGCACCCGTGCTTTTCGTCCGCGCGCCAGACGGTCGAGATCGCCGCTTAAGGCACCAAGGTCGGCTACCGCATGAGGTTTACCGCTAATCGGCTTGCTGTAGCGGATATGCGCATCCGCCAGAATAATCGTTCCGCCGAGGTGGCGTTCACGCAGCATCAGCCAGATAAGCCCCCAACCGGTGAGCGTCGCCAGCGAGAATAAACTCCCGGCAAACAGCGTATGGTGCGGATTCTGAT
The DNA here is from genome assembly GCF_012584495.1 of Escherichia sp. SCLE84. Lineage (NCBI taxonomy): Bacteria > Pseudomonadati > Pseudomonadota > Gammaproteobacteria > Enterobacterales > Enterobacteriaceae > Escherichia > Escherichia sp. SCLE84. Next base: position 3,068,013 of record NZ_CP051430.1, read on the forward strand.
TGCCGGTTTCCGGCATGGTGGTGATAAATTTTTGCCCGGTATATTGTTGAATACGCACGCCCATTTTTTCACTAAGCGGGATATGTTCGTACCACGCCTGTTGCAGCTGCGCGCACCAGTCGCCGCGATGCAAAATATCATCCAGAGTGGCGACGGGCTTAATCATCAAAAAATGGCGAATCGGCGTGGTGGTTGGCGTGGTGATCTCCCCCTGATTAATGAATCCCAGCTTGGCGAAAAACTCCACCGCGTCTTCACGGGCGCTACAGGTCACGCGCTTAACGCCTTCCTGACGCGCCACCGACTCCAGGGTCATAGCCATCAGCGTGCCTAACCCTTTGTCCTGCACGTCCGGGTGAACGGCCATAAAGCGAATGGACGCTTCATTGTCGGCATTAATATACAGTCGGCCTACCGCCACCAGATTACCCTGCTCATCGACGACCATCTGATGATGCGCCATCGCATCCCACGCGTCGCGTTCCGAACCTTTTGGTTGATGCAGGGGCTTACGCAACATTTCCCAGCGAAACTGATAGTAACGCTCTAATTCTTCTTCTGTTTGTGGAACCCGAAGGTGATACATAGCGATACTCTCTCTTGTTTCCCGTGACAACCCTGGAAGCTGGCTCATACCTGCAACCAGAATGTCACGGGGCCATCATTGACCAGCGATACCTGCATATCCGCAGCGAAGCGTCCTGTTTGCGTGTTCATCTCTTGTTGACGGCAGCGTTCGACGAAATAGTCATATAACGCCTCTGCGCGATCCGGTGATGCACCTTTGGAGAAACTTGGGCGCATCCCCCGTTCGGTATCTGCGGCGAGGGTAAACTGGGAAACCACCAGCACACTGCCGCCCGCCTGTTGCACGTTGAGATTCATCTTGCCTTCGGCATCGCTAAAGATGCGGTAGCCGAGCACACGCTCGCACAGACGGTTTGCTTTCTGTTCGTCGTCATCCTTTTCGACACCCAATAACACCAAAAGTCCCGCGCCAATTTCGCCCGTCACTTCTCCCTCCACGGTGACGCTGGCACGGGTTACGCGTTGAATTAATGCAATCATGGTTCGTCGTCTTCTTCTTGTTCAGCAGCTTGTTTTAGTTTGCGGTATTCCCCGAGAGTGACAGTAATTTCCGCGCCAAGCAAGACGATACACCATGTCCAGTAGACCCAGACAAAGAGAATGGGGATCACCGCAAGCACACCGTAAATGAGCTGATATGACGGGAACATGGTGATATAAAGCGCGAAACCTTTCTTTCCTGCTTCGAACAGGAGTGCAGCAACAAACGCGCCGACAATCGCGTCGCGGTTAGGTACGCGGATGGTAGGAACAATGCTGTACAGCAACCAGAAGGAGATCCACGACAACAGCAGCGGAAAAATACGCAGCACGTTGTCGATGACAGTATTGAGATCGCTCGCCCAGCGCAGGGAGAGCAAATAGGAACTGATCGCCAGACTAGCCCCTGCCAGCAGCGGCCCCAGCGTTAAAATCATCCAGTACACGGCAAACGAGTAAATTTTTGGTCGCGCTCGTTTACTGCGCCAGATGGTATTCAACGCGCTATCGATGGAGTACATCAACAATAACGCGGTGACGATCAGCCCGCACGCGCCAACGGCGGTCATCTTGTTGGAATTGGCAACAAATTGTTCGATATACCGCTGAATAACATCGCCAGTAGCAGGCAGAAAGTTGGCAAAAATAAAGTGACGCAACTGAATGCTGACGTCGGAAAACATGGGAAAAGCGGCGAAAAGCGCAAAAACAACGGCAACCAGCGGCACTAATGAGAGCAACGACACATAGGCAAGGTTACCTGCCAGGGTTGTCATGTTGTCCTCATCAATACGTTGCCAGAGTAGTTTTAGCCAGGCCCATAGTGGACGGGTACGGTGCCTGGCTTTGTCCTGAATGGTTTTTAGCATAACACCTTCGCGAAATAGTCCGGGATGGTGGTTTTATCTTTCACCAGAATACTGGTAATGCCCAGCTGATTAGCTCCTTCTATATTATCGGCGTTATCGTCGAAAAAGACCGTATCGCTGGGTGAAAAACCTTCCGCCTGCAAAACATGCTGGTAAATTCGAGCTTCAGGTTTGCGCATCCCCAGATCTTGCGACAGATAGATATGGTCAGCAGCATCACGAATTTCCGGGTATTCTTCCGGCCAGAAGGTGGTATGCAGGCGGTTGGTATTGGAAAGCACCACCACGCGATGCCCCTGCTCACGCAGTTTATGCATGATGGCGATCACTTCCGGGCGCAGCGCAACAAACACCGCCTGCCAGCCGTGAGAGAACTGCTCGTAGCTTAGCGGTAGAGCCATCTCATGACACAGCGCCTCTGCGAACGCTTCGTCGCTAATTTCCCCACGCTCATGCTGATGAAACGCCTCCCCCATATGAAAACTCTTCTTAAGCGATGCCAGCGGAATACGCGTTAAATCGCTCCAGGCTCCCAGCACACGGTTAAAGTCGATATCGACAATCACATTACCTAAATCAAAGATATAGAGCATTTTTGCCTCCTTTCGCGCCACAAGAAATTAACTGTAGCGGGAAAGGATGGGTTTGGCTATGTGGCAAGGTATGAAGCCAGGTTAACGGTCACAAAAATCTACGCGTCTTCCTGGGGAAGAATGATTTCAATTTGGCTGTCTTGTAAGCGTGATTTTAGCGCAGCGGGCGGCAGCTCGTCGGTAAAGAGCGCAGTGACCTGTGCCACGTTACCAATTTCAACCGCCGCCGAAGCATGATACTTAGTGTGATCGGCGACCAGCAGAATATTTCTCGCGTGCGCCATCATCGTTTTCACCACGTTAGCTTCGTTTACATCAAACTCCATCAACGCGCCATCGCTCTCAATCGCCCCAACGCTTGTTACCAGATAATCAGCACGAAAATCAGCCACAAAGGACGCCGCTGAAGGGCCAATGATCCCGCTATTATGAGAGCGCAACGTACCGCCGGGCACCATCACTTCAAAGCGCGGGTTGTGGTAAAGAATATGCGCCACACGCAGGCTGTTGGTGATTATCCGCAAATGATTATGGTTAAGTAACGCCCGGGCAACATGCTCAACAGTCGTACCAATGGTGATAAATATTGTTGAACCATCAGGAATATAGTCTGCCACCGCTTCGGCAATCGCTTTTTTTTCCTCGGTTTGCGAAACCTCACGCTGCTCGAACGCCGTATTAACGACGCTGGAAGCCCGACCCGCGCCACCGTGATGGCGCGTAATCAGGCCTTGCTCGCTTAATTTACGAATATCCCGGCGGACCGTCTGCGTGGAGACATCCAGCAGATTTGCCAGCTCATCAATATTCATATACCCACGCTCGGCGATCAGCATGAGGAGTTGGTCGTGCCGCGGGTTACCGGTTAGTTCGGTAAGGCTCATGAAAATTCCTCGAAAAACCATCACCCTGGCATTTTATACAAAAAGTGACAAAAAAGATCGGGTTTGATCACAGTCAGGGATCCCGGCTCGTCCACCGGGACGTGTGCATTTTAACGCCGCTACACCGCTGGCGAAGCGGACTGACTCCGCTAAATCCCCACTTGTTGCCAGCGCCACCGCCAAAGCGCCGTGAAAAACATCACCCGCACCTGTGGTATCTACCACATCAACTTTGAAGGCCGGTTGATGCTGACGCCCACCATTTTCCAGCCAGTCGCAGCCTGCGCTACCCTGGGTCACATAGACATGACCATTTGTGAGCGTTTGTGCCTGTTTTAGCGCACTGGCCATCTCTTTCACGCCCGTTAAGCGCGCCAGACCCGGTTCTGAAAAGGCCGCGTGATCGCTTAATGCCACCAGCTCACTGATATCCTGCGGCGTAATGTCCCCGTCCAGAACGGTCATCACACCCGCCTGACGGGCCAGGGTGAAGGCTTTTTTAGCGCCGTCGTGCCAGCGTACATCTGCCAGCACAACATCCCACTGAGAGAAATCAATTTCCTCCAACCACTCTGCGTCAGGCAGCAGATCCGGGCTGGGGTAGTTAATGATTATCCGCTCGCCTTTGGTATCCACCATGATGGCGGATTGCGAAGATTTCGCCTGGTTATACCGTTTGGTGTAACGGGTGTTAACGCCCCAGGATTCCAGCTCTGCCAGCAGGCTGTTGCCCGTGTCGTCATCACCTACGCGACCAATAAAATCGACCTGCGCCCCCAGCCTTGCCGCCGCAACCGCTGCCGTCGCCGCTGGCCCGCCACCAACTTCCGTATAATTTCTCGCCACGTATTTACCGCTCTCCGTCGGTAACCCTTCCACGTAATAGATGCGATCCATCACGGTTATACCTACACAAGCAACACGAATCATGGTCATTCCTTAAACATTTTGGGATGCGTTCATTTTAATTTCACCAATTGTTTAAAAAGTGACGGCTGTCAATTTTTTGACGATAAATTACAAATACGATCAAAAACAGACAAGCAAAGCATGTCATAAATGACAAAAAGTGACATCACTGTATTCAGGAGAGGGTTATGGCAGCAATCGCGTTTATCGGTTTAGGACAAATGGGTTCGCCAATGGCGAGCAATTTATTGCAGCAAGGGCATCAACTTCGCGTCTTTGATGTGAACGCCGAAGCTGTGCGGCATCTGGTAGACAAAGGTGCGACTCCCGCCGCCAACCCGGCGCAGGCCGCTAAAGATGCCGAATTTATCATTACCATGTTGCCGAATGGCGATCTGGTGCGCAACGTGTTGTTCGGTGAAAACGGCGTTTGCGAAGGCTTATCTACCGATGCGCTGGTCATTGATATGTCCACCATCCATCCGCTGCAAACCGATAAATTGATTGCCGATATGCAAGCCAAAGGCTTCAGCATGATGGATGTTCCGGTAGGCCGTACTTCTGCAAATGCCATTACCGGTACTCTGTTACTGCTGGCTGGCGGCACCGCTGAACAAGTTGAACGTGCCACACCGATCCTGATGGCGATGGGCAGTGAGTTGATCAACTCTGGCGGTCCGGGCATGGGGATCCGCGTTAAGCTCATCAACAACTACATGAGCATCGCGCTCAATGCGCTTTCGGCAGAAGCCGCCGTTTTGTGCGAAGCCCTGAATCTTCCCTTCGATGTTGCCGTCAAAGTGATGAGCGGTACCGCCGCCGGTAAAGGTCACTTCACCACTTCCTGGCCAAACAAAGTCCTCAGCGGAGATCTTTCTCCCGCCTTCATGATCGATCTTGCCCATAAGGATCTTGGCATCGCCCTTGATGTCGCCAACCAGCTGCATGTGCCAATGCCGCTGGGGGCCGCCTCACGGGAGGTTTATAGCCAGGCGCGCGCAGCGGGTCGCGGTCGCCAGGACTGGTCCGCCATTCTGGAACAGGTCCGTGTCAGTGCCGGGATGACTGCCAAAGTAAAAATGTAACGACTGGATAAAGGAATAAATGAATGAATAAGTACACCATCAACGACATTACGCGCGCATCGGGCGGTTTTGCCATGCTGGCGGTCGATCAGCGCGAAGCCATGCGCATGATGTTTGCCGCGGCTGGGGCACCCGCTCCGGTAGCCGATAGCGTTTTAACTGATTTCAAAGTTAACGCTGCAAAGGCCCTCTCGCCTTATGCCTCGGCGATTCTGGTAGATCAACAATTCTGCTACCGCCAGGTGGTTGAGCAAAACGCGATTGCCAAAAGTTGCGCCATGATTGTCGCCGCCGATGAGTTCATTCCTGGCAACGGTATTCCGGTCGATAGCGTGGTTATTGACCGCAAAATCAATCCGCTACAGATCAAACAAGACGGTGGCAAAGCCTTAAAACTGCTGGTGCTGTGGCGTAGTGATGAAGATGCGCAGCAACGTCTGGATATGGTGAAAGAGTTCAACGAACTGTGCCACTCACACGGTCTGGTAAGCATCATTGAGCCAGTCGTCCGCCCACCGCGTCGTGGCGATAAATTCGATCGCGAACAAGCGATCATCGATGCCGCCAAAGAGCTGGGCGACAGTGGCGCTGACCTCTACAAAGTTGAAATGCCGCTTTATGGCAAAGGTCCGCAACAAGAGCTTCTCTGTGCTTCACAACGTCTGAATGACCATATCAATATGCCATGGGTGATCCTCTCTTCCGGTGTCGACGAAAAACTGTTCCCGCGTGCCGTACGCGTGGCAATGACGGCGGGCGCATCGGGATTCCTGGCAGGCCGTGCAGTCTGGGCATCGGTCGTCGGTTTACCAGACAACGAGCTGATGCTGCGTGACGTTTGCGCACCGAAATTACAACAACTTGGCGATATCGTCGACGAAATGATGGCTAAACGCCGCTAAGATGAGGATAAAAGGAATGAAATGGTTTAACACCCTAAGCCACAACCGTTGGCTGGAACAGGAAACCGACCGCATCTTTGATTTTGGTAAAAATTCCGTAGTGCCGACTGGTTTTGGCTGGTTAGGCAATAAAGGGCAAATCAAAGAAGAGATGGGCACCCATCTGTGGATCACCGCTCGTATGTTGCACGTTTATTCCGTTGCTGCGGCGATGGGTCGACCTGGCGCTTACTCGTTGGTTGATCACGGTATCAAAGCCATGAACGGCGCACTGCGTGATAAAAAATATGGCGGCTGGTATGCCTGCGTGAATGACGAGGGCGTGGTGGATGCCTCCAAACAGGGCTATCAACACTTCTTTGCTCTGCTGGGTGCCGCCAGCGCCGTCACAACGGGTCACCCGGAAGCGCGCAAGCTGCTCGATTACACCATTGAAATTATCGAGAAATATTTCTGGAGCGAAGAAGAGCAGATGTGCCTGGAATCCTGGGACGAAGCCTTCAGCAAAACCGAAGAGTACCGCGGCGGCAATGCCAATATGCACGCGGTGGAAGCTTTCTTGATTGTTTATGACGTCACTCACGACAAAAAATGGCTGGATCGCGCGATTCGCGTGGCTTCCGTGATTATCCACGACGTCGCCAGAAATAATCATTATCGCGTTAACGAACACTTCGATACCCAGTGGAATCCGCTGCCGGATTACAACAAAGATAACCCGGCGCATCGCTTCCGCGCGTTTGGAGGTACACCAGGCCACTGGATCGAATGGGGCCGTTTAATGCTGCACATCCATGCTGCCCTGGAAGCCCGTTGCGAACAACCACCAGCATGGCTGCTAGAAGATGCCAAAGGTCTGTTTAACGCCACCGTGCGCGATGCCTGGGCACCCGATGGCGCGGACGGGATTGTTTATACCGTTGACTGGGAAGGAAAACCGGTGGTCCGCGAACGTGTACGTTGGCCTATCGTCGAAGCAATGGGTACGGCCTACGCGCTCTACACCGTCACTGGCGATCGCCAGTATGAAACCTGGTATCAAACATGGTGGGAGTACTGCATTAAGTACCTGATGGACTATGAAAATGGTTCCTGGTGGCAGGAGCTGGATGCGGACAATAAGGTCACCACCAAAGTCTGGGACGGCAAACAGGATATTTATCACCTGCTGCATTGCCTGGTGATCCCGCGTATCCCGTTAGCGCCCGGCATGGCTCCAGCGGTTGCAGCGGGTCTGCTGGATATTAATGCGAAATAACTGATCTGAAAATAGGGTGCGGGTTTTCCCCTCACCCTAACCCTCTCCCCAAAGGGGCGAGGGGACCGTCCGGTGCAGTTTTTGGGTTTGACATCAGCCTCACGGGAGGCTGTATGTCGTTAATTAAGGTGCCTTGTATGCAAATCACCAATATGCATTGCAGTGGACAGACCGTTTCACTTGCCGCGGGGGATTATCACGCGACCATTGTGACCGTCGGTGCTGGTCTGGCTGAATTAACCTTTCAGGGTTGTCATTTAGTCATCCCGCACAAACCCGAAGAGATGCCGCTGGCGCATCTGGGTAAAGTGCTTATTCCGTGGCCGAACCGGATCGCCAACGGCTGTTACCGCTATCAGGGGCAGGAATATCAGTTACCCATTAATGAACATAGTTCAAAAGCCGCTATTCACGGGCTGCTTGCCTGGCGAGACTGGCAAATTAGTGAATTAACCGCCACCAGCGTTACCCTGACAGCTTTTCTGCCGCCCAGTTACGGCTATCCGTTTATGCTGGCTTCACAAGTTGTTTATTCGCTCAACGCACACACGGGTCTTTCCGTTGAGATCGCAAGCCAGAATATCGGCACTGTCGCAGCGCCTTATGGCGTGGGTATTCATACTTATTTAACCTGCAACTTAACATCTGTTGATGAATATCTGTTCCAGCTTCCGGCAAACCAGGTTTATGCCGTTGATGAACACGTAAATCCGACAACGCTTCACCACGTTGATGAGCTGGATTTAAATTTCACGCAGGCGAAAACAATAGCCGCGACAAAAATCGACCACACCTTTAAAACCGCTAATGATCTGTGGGAAATAACCATTACCCATCCACAACAGGCGCTTTCGGTTAGCCTTTGTTGCGATCAACCCTGGGTACAAATTTATAGCGGTGAAAAATTACAGCGTCAGGGACTGGCAGTTGAACCTATGAGTTGCCCGCCTAACGCCTTTAATTCAGGTATCGACTTATTATTACTGGAACCAGGAAAACCGCACCGCCTGTTTTTTAACATTTACGGACAGAGAAAATAACTTGTATTGATTAGCAGTCAAAATCATTGAAGAACATTTCACTCGCTAAAGGCAACATTATGTATCTTCAATTTATTAAGTTAAAAACAGCTCAGCTTCTGTAAAGTTTTTATATATCAGTTTTATGAGAATCATTTTACATAAGCCTGTAATAACAGGAAGGCAACAATCTCGTTCTCAACTCTATGGAGATTAGTTATGGATACGCCACGTCCACAGTTATTAGATTTTCAATTTCATCAGAATAACGACAGTTTTACCCTACATTTTCAACAACGTCTTATTTTAACCCATAGCAAAGATAATCCTTGTTTATGGATTGGCTCAGGTATAGCGGATATCGATATGTTCCGCGGTAATTTCAGCATTAAAGATAAACTACAGGAGAAAATTGCGCTTACCGACGCCATCGTCAGCCAGTCACCGGATGGTTGGTTAATTCATTTCAGCCGTGGTTCTGACATTAGCGCCACGCTGAATATCTCTGCCGACGATCAGGGCCGTTTATTGCTGGAACTACAAAACGACAACCTTAACCACAACCGTATCTGGCTGCGCCTTGCCGCTCAACCAGAGGACCATATCTACGGCTGCGGCGAACAGTTTTCCTACTTCGATCTGCGTGGCAAACCGTTCCCGCTATGGACCAGTGAACAAGGCGTTGGTCGCAACAAACAAACCTATGTCACCTGGCAGGCCGACTGCAAAGAAAATGCGGGCGGCGACTATTACTGGACTTTCTTCCCACAGCCTACGTTTGTCAGCACGCAGAAGTATTACTGCCATGTTGATAACAGTTGCTATATGAACTTCGACTTTAGTGCCCCGGAATACCATGAACTGGCGCTGTGGGAAGACAAAGCAACGCTGCGTTTTGAATGTGCTGACACATACATTTCCCTGCTGGAAAAATTAACCGCCCTGCTGGGACGCCAGCCAGAACTGCCCGACTGGATTTATGACGGAGTAACGCTCGGCATTCAGGGCGGGACGGAAGTGTGCCAGAAGAAACTGGACACCATGCGTAACGCGGGCGTGAAGGTCAACGGCATCTGGGCGCAGGACTGGTCCGGTATTCGTATGACCTCTTTTGGCAAACGCGTGATGTGGAACTGGAAGTGGAACAGCGAAAACTACCCGCAACTGGATTCACGCATTAAGCAGTGGAATCAGGAGGGCGTGCAGTTCCTGGCCTATATCAACCCGTATGTTGCCAGCGATAAAGATCTCTGCGAAGAAGCGGCACAACACGGCTATCTGGCAAAAGATGCCTCTGGCGGTGACTATCTGGTGGAGTTTGGCGAGTTTTACGGCGGCGTTGTCGATCTCACTAATCCAGAAGCCTACGCCTGGTTCAAGGAAGTGATCAAAAAGAACATGATTGAACTCGGCTGCGGCGGCTGGATGGCTGACTTCGGCGAGTATCTGCCCACCGACACTTACCTGCATAACGGCATCAGCGCCGAAATTATGCATAACGCCTGGCCCGCGCTGTGGGCGAAATGTAACTACGAAGCCCTTGAAGAAACGGGCAAGCTCGGCGAGATCCTTTTCTTTATGCGCGCCGGTTCTACCGGTAGCCAGAAATACTCCACCATGATGTGGGCGGGCGACCAGAACGTCGACTGGAGTCTCGACGATGGCCTGGCGTCGGTTGTCCCGGCGGCGCTGTCGCTGGCAATGACCGGACATGGCCTGCACCACAGCGACATTGGCGGTTACACCACCCTGTTTGAGATGAAGCGCAGCAAAGAGCTGCTGCTGCGCTGGTGCGATTTCAGCGCCTTCACGCCGATGATGCGCACCCACGAAGGTAACCGTCCTGGCGACAACTGGCAGTTTGACGGCGACGCAGAAACTATCGCCCATTTTGCCCGTATGACCTCCGTCTTCACCACCCTGAAACCTTACCTGAAAGAGGCTGTCGCGCTGAATGCGAAGTCCGGCCTGCCGGTTATGCGCCCGCTGTTCCTGCATTACGAAGACGATGCGCACACTTACACCCTGAAATATCAGTACCTGTTAGGTCGCGACATTCTGATCGCTCCGGTGCATGAAGAAGGCCGTAGCGACTGGACGCTCTATCTGCCGGAGGATAACTGGGTCCACGCCTGGACGGGTGAAGCGTTCCGGGGCGGGGAAGTTACCGTTAATGCGCCCATCGGCAAGCCGCCGGTCTTTTATCGCGCCGATAGCGAATGGGCGGCACTGTTCGCGTCGTTAAAAAGCATCTAATCACATCCGCCCGTGGGGAAACTCATGGGCAAAGGGAGAACATCGATGAGTCACATCACAACGGAAGATCCAGCAACTTTACGCCTGCCCTTTAAAGAGAAACTCTCTTACGGTATTGGCGACCTGGCCTCTAACATCCTGCTGGATATCGGTACACTTTATCTTTTGAAGTTTTATACCGACGTTCTGGGGCTGCCAGGCACCTATGGCGGCATTATCTTTTTGATTTCAAAATTCTTTACTGCGTTTACCGATATGGGTACCGGCATTATGTTGGATTCCCGACGCAAGATCGGTCCAAAAGGTAAGTTCCGTCCTTTTATTCTGTATGCGTCATTCCCGGTCACCTTACTGGCGATCGCCAACTTTGTCGGCACACCGTTTGATGTCACCGGTAAAACGGTGATGGCCACTATTCTGTTTATGCTTTACGGACTGTTTTTCAGCATGATGAACTGCTCCTACGGCGCAATGGTTCCCGCTATCACCAAAAACCCCAACGAACGCGCCTCACTGGCGGCATGGCGTCAGGGCGGCGCTACGCTGGGCCTGCTGCTGTGCACGGTGGGATTCGTGCCAGTGATGAATCTTATCGAGGGTAATCAGCAACTTGGCTATATCTTCGCCGCCACGCTGTTTTCACTGTTCGGCCTGCTGTTTATGTGGATCTGCTACTCAGGCGTGAAAGAGCGTTATGTCGAAACCCAACCAACCAATCCGGCGCAAAAGCCTGGCCTGTTGCAATCTTTCCGCGCAATTGCCGGTAACCGCCCACTGTTCATTCTGTGTATTGCCAACCTCTGCACCTTAGGGGCGTTTAACGTCAAGCTCGCCATTCAGGTCTATTACACCCAGTACGTACTTAACGATCCCATCCTGTTGTCGTATATGGGATTTTTCAGCATGGGCTGTATTTTCATCGGCGTGTTCCTGATGCCTGGCGCAGTCAGACGTTTTGGTAAGAAGAAGGTCTATATCGGCGGCCTGCTGATTTGGGTGCTGGGCGATCTGCTCAACTATTTCTTCGGCGGCGGCTCGGTCAGCTTTGTGGCGTTCTCCTGCCTGGCGTTCTTCGGCTCAGCGTTTGTTAACAGCCTGAACTGGGCGCTGGTTTCCGACACCGTCGAGTACGGCGAGTGGCGCACCGGCGTGCGTTCGGAAGGCACGGTCTACACCGGCTTCACCTTCTTTCGCAAAGTGTCTCAGGCGCTGGCTGGTTTCTTCCCCGGCTGGATGCTGACGCAAATTGGCTATGTGCCGAACGTCGCACAGGCTGACCACACCATTGAAGGGTTACGCCAGTTGATCTTCATCTACCCAAGCGCACTGGCGGTAGTCACCATTGTGGCGATGGGTTGCTTCTACAGCCTGAACGAGAAGATGTATGTCCGCATTGTGGAAGAGATAGAAGCCCGTAAACGCACGGCGTAATAATAATAAACGACGCCCTGCGGGGCGTTATAAGGAGTGATTATGTCTGACCATAATCCACTGACATTAAAACTGAATCTGCGGGAAAAAATCGCCTATGGTATGGGCGACGTCGGTTCGAATTTAATGCTCTGCATCGGTACTCTGTATCTCCTCAAATTTTATACCGATGAATTAGGGATGCCTGCTTACTATGGCGGGATTATCTTTCTGGTGGCGAAGTTTTTTACCGCGTTTACCGATATGCTCACCGGATTTTTACTCGACTCGCGGAAAAATATTGGGCCTAAAGGCAAATTTCGTCCCTTTATTTTATATGCAGCAGTTCCGGCGGCGTTAATTGCAACGCTCCAGTTTATCGCCACCACCTTTTGTTTGCCGGTTAAAACGACGATTGCCACCGCGCTGTTTATGATGTTTGGACTTTCATACAGTCTGATGAACTGCTCGTATGGTGCGATGATCCCGGCAATTACCAAAAACCCGAATGAGCGCGCGCAGCTCGCGGCTTACCGCCAGGGTGGTGCAACCATAGGGCTATTGATTTGTACCGTGGCGTTTATTCCGTTGCAGTCGCTTTTTTCTGACTCAACCGTCGGTTATGCCTGTGCGGCACTTATGTTCTCCATTGGCGGCTTTATTTTTATGATGCTGTGCTACAGAGGCGTCAAAGAGCATTATGTGGACACAGCGCCAACCGGACATAAAGCCAGTATTCTCAAATCTTTTTGCGCGATATTTCGTAATCCACCATTGCTGGTTTTATGCATTGCTAACCTGTGTACTCTGGCGGCATTTAATATCAAACTGGCGATTCAGGTCTATTACACCCAGTATGTGCTGAATGATATTAATTTATTGTCGTGGATGGGATTCTTCAGTATGGGATGCATCCTCGTCGGCGTATTACTGGTGCCAGTAACTGTAAAATGTTTTGGTAAAAAACAGGTTTATTTAGCTGGCATGGTGCTGTGGGCGGTGGGTGATATACTGAATTATTTCTGGGGAAGTAACTCTTTCACTTTCGTCATGTTCTCTTGTGTCGCCTTTTTTGGCACGGCCTTTGTAAACAGCCTGAACTGGGCACTGGTACCAGATACCGTAGATTACGGTGAATGGAAAACCGGTATTCGTGCCGAAGGTTCTGTTTATACCGGTTATACCTTCTTTCGTAAAATTTCTGCCGCACTTGCTGGCTTCTTGCCAGGCATTATGCTGACGCAAATTGGTTATGTTCCCAACATCGCGCAAAGCGATGCGACATTACAGGGTTTGCGTCAGCTCATTTTTATCTGGCCTTGTGCACTGGCAATTATTGCTGCATTGACGATGGGATTCTTTTACACACTCAATGAAAAACGGTTTGCATTGATTATTGAGGAAATCAACCAACGCAAAAATAAAGAGATGGCGACAGAAGAAAAAACGGCTTCCGTAACGTTATAAATGTCAATAGCCGCTATTTCCATTCTGGTGGGTGGCGGCCTCCCTACGTTTAAAAAATGGACTTATTATGAAAAAGATTAATGCAATAATTTTATTATCTTCTCTGACCTCTGCCTCGGTATTTGCTGGCGCATACGTCGAAAACAGGGAGGCATATAATCTTGCCTCCGATCAGGGCGAGGTTATGCTACGTGTGGGTTATAACTTCGATATGGGCGCGGGTATTATGTTAACCAATACCTACACCTTTCAGCGAGAAGATGAACTAAAACATGGCTATAATGAAATTGAAGGTTGGTATCCTTTATTCAAACCAACCGATAAATTAACCATCCAGCCCGGTGGCTTAATTAATGATAAGAGTATCGGTTCGGGTGGTGCAGTGTATCTGGACGTCAACTATAAATTTGTACCATGGTTTAATCTGACAGTACGAAATCGCTATAACCATAATAACTATAGTTCAACAGATTTGAGCGGGGAACTGGATAATAATGACACCTATGAAATTGGCACCTACTGGAATTTTAAAATCACCGATAAATTTTCCTATACATTTGAGCCACATTATTTCATACGCGTAAATGACTTTAATAGCAGCAATGGAAAAGATCATCACTGGGAAATCACTAATACCTTCCGTTATCGCATTAATGAACACTGGCTGCCTTATTTCGAATTACGTTGGTTAGATCGTAATGTCGAACCGTACCACCGCGAGCAAAACCAGATTCGTATCGGGACGAAGTATTTCTTCTGATGTGAAACTGCCGGATGCGGCGTAAACGCCTTATCCGGCCTACGGTTGATACGGTTTTCGTTGGCCGGATTAAGCACATCCGGCCATTAATCAAGCTTCAGCCGCCAGCATCTCTTTCTTACGTTGGCTAATTCGCTTAACCAGCATTACGGAAACCACCGCACCACAGAATGCGAAGCAGGCCATAATGCCAAACACGATTTTGTAGCCAATAATCCCCGGATTTAAATCCAGAATGTAGCCATACAGACTGAAGCAGAACATCGCCGGAGCGTAACCAATAAAGCTACCCAACGCCATCGCCGCGCCTGTTTTATTTTCAGCAATTTTTGCTTCGCCGATAGGTGCAAAAAATACGGCTCGCTGTGTAAAGACTATCGCGCCAAAGCCCAGCGTACATGCCATCCCTAAATAGACCGGCATACTTTCGTGCGGCAGCATAATCAACAGTACGAGCGCAGCGGTACTGATGATAAAGGTGTAGCATAGATATTTACTCGGCGATTTCAGGATCTTATCTGAAATCATGCCACCAATCGGTCCACCAATCATTTTCAGACAGTATTGGTTAATGATGCCGTAAGCCCCCACCAGCGCAACGGGCAATAGATAGATGTTTTTCAGGAATGGAATGAAGAATGTCAGGCCACAGTAAACCGCGTAAACGAAGAAGACGTTAAAAGCAATAAGCCAGATAGTTTTGTCTTTCAGCACCGAGGTCATACTGGTGTTTTTCGATGCTCCGTCTTCTTTTTTCACCTCGACGGACGGTGCCTCTTCTTTGTCATTCAGAACAAAGAAAATGATAATGCCTACGGCAATCACAATAAGGGAATAGAACCAGATGCCTGCTTTAAAACCCAATAAGCCACTGCCAAACCAGGTAAATACTGCCAACGCAGAAAATGCCACCACGGTATCGACAATGCCACGCCCTGTTTCGAAGAAGCCAAACAACCGACCTTGTTGTTCGCTATTGCCCAATCGACTCACCGACTTGAGCAAGACCGGCCAGTTCATCATGTCGCAAGTAACGCCAAATAGCGCCCAGACAAAGAGGATGCCCCAATACCCCGGCATTGTCGTCAAATAAACACCCAGTAATCCTGTCGCAATGAGTGAGAATGACATGGTGTATCTGCGCGGTAGTTTATCGGCAAAATAAATAGACAGAAAAAAACCCACTGTCGTGACAAATGAGTTTACCGACATAGCATTACCAATTTGACCATTGGTCAAATGGAAATATTCCTGCATCGGGATATAAAACGCATCTTTCAGCGACGGTAATTTATAAATTGTACCGCCACACAATGTTAATAGACTAAATAACGCCCATTTCTTTTTCGTGAGCATAACATCCCCTAAGCGATTTTTAAAATCACTGTTTTAAAGGCAATAAGATACCGACCATTCATATGGAATGGTTTTATTAACTGCGTATGAGTTAAAACTTATTAGTGGTTCAGAAGATGGTTTGCCTCTTGTTTGATTTGTTGTAGTACGTTACGCACATGATTTATCTGATTAATTGCATCTTCTTTTTCTTTACGTAACCGCGCATCCAGTAAATGATTTTCTGGCAATGGTGTTTCACTCATCTGGCGATAAGGGATCCACGGATTATCATCTTCGTCTTCAAAGCGGAACGCCGGCGCATAGTAATCAACCTCTTCTTCCAGGCCATATGCCGTCACCTGCGGCTCATCATCACCCAGGCATATAAGGTGCGTTAATAACGCTTTGAACGGCATATCACCCTGACCTGAAATACAGGCTTTATGACCCAGGCCACCCGGTTCTTTAACGATCAAGGCATCTTTGATATGGACCTGGGTAATATGCGGCGCCATCGTTTTTAAAGCGTCGATGGGATGCTCATTTGCATTGATCATGTTCGCAAAATCAAACAGTAAGGAAAGAGATTCCATCTCACTTTCTTTGACCAGCGACACCAGCTCATGGCTTTTTAAATCTTCATGCTGTTCGATCGTAAAAGTCAGGCCGCTGTCCTGATACGTTTCCCGTACATAGGCAATGTCGTTAGCGATGATCGATAATACGTCGCGCAAATTACCTTCATAACGTGGATAAAAACGTACGGACGATGCCCCAGTTTTCAACGCAATGGCGACGGCTTCGTCAATAGATGCCTTATCTGAAGCGCTGGTTTCAATATGAATATCAAGGTTCAGACGGCGGGCTTTATCCCCAAAGGCAGAGAGTTCTTTATCGTCCATATTACCAAGAGAAAAACGCTCGCCATCCAGAACATGGATTTTGACGCCACGTAGATTATTTTCACTTGCGATATCAAGTAAATCAGCAGGCAACACTCTTTCCAGCCGCATATTTAAATGAAAGGCATAAGCATGTAAATAAAGAGGAAGAGTGTCGACACGTTGTAGAATCTTTCTTGCGTTATTTATTGTCACCATAAAACACCTACAGATTAATGATGAGGTCTACGGCCTCAAATCGCCAATATTCAATATCTATCTGGACAATATTGCCTTGCTGGTCGGCGCGATGCTTTTCAATTAAGATCGCTGGCATACCCGCAGAACCGCCAAGATACTTGCTGATATCGCCCGGCATTCTGACGGGTTTGAAAATCAATTTTTTTACTACCGTCTCTTTTTGGTAGCACTTTTCCCAGACTGCAGAAAATGAGTGGTTTTCAAGTTGTTCAATAAAACCCGGAGCAACTTCAGGATTAATATATGTTTCGTGATAGAAAACTTTATGTCCTTCCAGCGCCCCCCAGCCGGTGATGCGATAGAGTTCAGTTGATGGTGTCACTGCAATCAGTGGCGCGAGCGTCTCGGGAATATCGCTGGTACGGTTTTTCTCGGTAAACCCCCAGGAAGGTTCCCGCCCTTGCTCAATTGCGGCCCGCTGAAAGCTCGCCGACAGCTCCGGGCTGTAATTAAATCGCGGCTGAGTCACGAACCACCCTTTACGATCCTTACGGAAGATTTTGGATTCTGCCTCGAGGTTCAGCAACGCCTGGCGCAGCGTCATACGTTTAATGCCCAGCAGCTCTCCCAGCTCTCTTTCTGAAGGGAGTTTTCCACCCGGCGTAGTGATGCCATCTTTTAACCACCGATCCAGTTTCTCTTTTGCATTTTCTACGGTGGATTGATTTCCCGTCATTGTTTAATCCTTTTGGTTTAAACCAGATGAGGCATCTTACGCTTACGCCAAAAAAGAAAGCAATTAACGGCGTATGACTTTGCAGATAATTGTGACAAAGCTCTCTATTGACGTAACCACAGACTTATAAGGGAGATACTCGCATTGCTGAGTGCTCACGACAGGCAAAAAAAAACCTGCCATCGCTGGCAGGTTTTTTATGACTAAAAAACGAAATTAATCGTCTTTCGGTGCGCGGTTGGCGCGACGACGATCGTTTTCCGTCAGGTGACGTTTACGAATACGGATAGAGGTCGGGGTCACTTCTACCAGTTCGTCATCATCGATGAACTCCAGAGCTTGTTCCAGAGTCATGCGGATAGGCGGAACCAGAACAACGGCTTCGTCAGTACCGGAAGCACGCATGTTGGTCAGTTTCTTACCGGTCAGGCAGTTTACAGTCAGGTCGTTAGAGCGGCTATGAATACCGATAATCTGACCTTCGTAAACTTCTGCACCGTGACCGAGGAACAGCTTACCGCGATCCTGCAGACCGAACAGCGCGAACGCGACCGCTTTACCCTGACCGTTAGAGATCAGTACGCCGTTCTGACGCTGACCCACTTCACCCGGACGTACGTCGTCGTAGTGGCTGAAGGTGGAGTACAGCAGACCAGTACCGGAAGTCATGGTCATGAACTCAGAACGGAAGCCAATCAGACCACGGCTTGGGATCACGTAGTCGAGACGTACGCGGCCTTTACCGTCTGGATTCATGTTTTTCAGGTCGCCTTTACGTTCGCCCAGCGCCTGCATTACAGAACCCTGATGCTGTTCTTCAACGTCCAGAGTCACGTTTTCATATGGCTCTTGTTTACGACCGTCGATTTCACGGAAGATAACTTTCGGACGGGATACCGCCAGTTCGAAACCTTCACGACGCATGTTTTCGATCAGAACAGACAGGTGTAGTTCGCCACGACCAGAAACGCGGAACGCATCAGCGTCTTCGGTTTCTTCTACGCGCAGCGCAACGTTGTGTACCAGTTCTTTGTTCAGACGATCCAGGATCTGACGAGACGTTACGAACTTACCTTCTTTACCGCAGAACGGCGAGGTGTTAACGCAGAAGAACATAGAAACGGTCGGCTCATCAACGGAGAGTGCCGGCAGCGCTTCAACGTTTTGCGTGTCGCAAACGGTGTCAGAAATGTTCAGTTCGCCAAGGCCCGTGATCGCAACGATATCGCCAGCTTCCGCCAGGTCGGTTTCGATACGTTCCAGACCGAGGTGGCCCAGCACTTTACCGACTTTCGCGTTGCGGGTTTTGCCTTCGCTATCGATGATAGTGACCTGCTGGTTCGGCTTCACTTTACCGCGCTTGATGCGGCCAATGCCGATAACGCCAACATAGCTGTTGTAATCGAGCTGAGAAATCTGCATCTGGAACGGACCGTCAAGGTCAACGTCCGGCGCAGGAACGTGGTCAACAATCGCCTGGTACAGCGGGGTCATGTCTTCCGCCATATCTTCGTGGTCCAGACCCGCGATACCGTTCAGCGCAGAAGCGTAAACGATCGGGAAGTCCAGCTGCTCGTCGGTCGCGTCGAGGTTAACGAACAGATCGAATACCTGATCCACAACCCAATCAGGACGCGCGCCAGGGCGGTCAACTTTGTTGATAACAACAATCGGCTTCAGGCCGTAAGCAAACGCTTTTTTGGTTACGAAGCGCGTTTGCGGCATCGGGCCGTCAAATGCGTCAACCACCAGCAGCACTGAGTCTACCATGGACATTACACGTTCAACTTCACCACCGAAGTCGGCGTGCCCCGGGGTATCAACGATGTTGATACGGTAATCATTCCATTTGATAGCGGTGTTTTTCGCGAGGATGGTAATCCCACGCTCTTTCTCCAAATCGTTGGAGTCCATCACGCGCTCTTGGGTTTCGGCACGAGAGTCGAACGTACCGGATTGTTGGAGCAGCTTGTCTACCAGGGTGGTTTTACCATGGTCTACGTGCGCGATGATGGCGATATTACGCAATTTTTCGATCACAACTTTGCCTCAGGCATTAGAAATAGCGCGTTATTGTACACGGATTAATCGCACTACAAAACAGGATCACAAACATCCTCCGCAAACAAGTATTGCAGAGTCCCTTTGTGATCGCTTTCACGGAGCATAAAAAGGGTTATCCAAAGGTCATTGCACCAACATGGTGCTTAATGTTTCCATTGAAGCACTATATTGGTGCAACATTCACATCGTGGTGCAGCCCTTTTGCACGATGGTGCGCATGATAACGCCTTTTAGGGGCAATTTAAAAGTTGGCACAGATTTCGCTTTATCTTTTTTACGGCGACACGGCCAAAATAATTGCAGATTTCGTTACCACGACGACCATGACCAATCCAGGAGAGTTAAAGTATGTCCGCTGAACACGTACTGACGATGCTGAACGAGCACGAAGTGAAGTTTGTTGATTTGCGCTTCACCGATACTAAAGGTAAAGAACAGCACGTCACTATCCCTGCTCATCAGGTGAATGCTGAATTCTTCGAAGAAGGCAAAATGTTTGACGGCTCCTCGATTGGCGGCTGGAAAGGCATTAACGAGTCCGACATGGTGCTGATGCCAGACGCATCCACCGCAGTGATTGACCCGTTCTTCGCCGACTCCACCCTGATTATCCGTTGCGACATCCTTGAACCTGGCACCCTGCAAGGCTATGACCGTGACCCGCGCTCCATTGCGAAGCGCGCCGAAGATTACCTGCGTTCCACTGGCATTGCCGACACCGTACTGTTCGGGCCAGAACCTGAATTCTTCCTGTTCGATGACATCCGTTTCGGATCATCTATCTCCGGTTCCCACGTTGCTATCGACGATATCGAAGGCGCATGGAACTCCTCCACCCAATACGAAGGTGGTAACAAAGGTCACCGTCCGGCAGTGAAAGGCGGTTACTTCCCGGTTCCACCGGTAGACTCGGCTCAGGATATTCGTTCTGAAATGTGTCTGGTGATGGAACAGATGGGTCTGGTGGTTGAAGCCCATCACCACGAAGTAGCGACTGCTGGTCAGAACGAAGTGGCTACCCGCTTCAATACCATGACCAAAAAAGCTGACGAAATTCAGATCTACAAATATGTTGTGCACAACGTAGCGCACCGCTTCGGTAAAACCGCGACCTTTATGCCAAAACCGATGTTCGGTGATAACGGCTCCGGTATGCACTGCCACATGTCTCTGTCTAAAAACGGCGTTAACCTGTTCGCAGGCGACAAATACGCAGGTCTGTCTGAGCAGGCGCTGTACTACATTGGCGGCGTAATCAAACACGCTAAAGCGATTAACGCCCTGGCAAACCCGACCACCAACTCTTATAAGCGTCTGGTCCCGGGCTATGAAGCACCGGTAATGCTGGCTTACTCTGCGCGTAACCGTTCTGCGTCTATCCGTATTCCGGTGGTTTCTTCTCCGAAAGCACGTCGTATCGAAGTACGTTTCCCGGATCCGGCAGCTAACCCGTACCTGTGCTTTGCTGCCCTGCTGATGGCCGGTCTTGATGGTATCAAGAACAAGATCCATCCGGGCGAAGCCATGGACAAAAACCTGTATGACCTGCCGCCAGAAGAAGCGAAAGAGATCCCACAGGTTGCAGGCTCTCTGGAAGAAGCACTGAACGAACTGGATCTGGACCGCGAGTTCCTGAAAGCCGGTGGCGTGTTCACTGACGAAGCAATTGATGCGTACATCGCTCTGCGTCGCGAAGAAGATGACCGCGTGCGTATGACTCCGCATCCGGTAGAGTTTGAGCTGTACTACAGCGTCTAATAGTTGAAGTTGTACTACCCGGCGCAACAACGCCGGAGGTTCAAACCAGGCCCATCTGGCGTAATTGTTGCAGCCAGTTTGAACACGGACAGCGCGCAGAACCCGGAGCGTACACTGGTACGTGAGGAGTTCGAGCACTGCCCAGGTTCAAAATGGCAAATAAAATAGCCTGATGGGACTGGTTTTTAGTTGCCGTGGAAATTTCAGCCCATCTCTGCATGGGCTTTTTTCTCCGTCAATTCTCTGATGCTTCGCGCTTTTTATCCGTAAAAAGCTATAATGCACTAAAATGGTGCAACCTGTTCAGGAGACTGCTTTATGGCAACAGGCACGCAGCCCGATGCTGGGCAGATCCTCAACTCGCTGATTAACAGTATTTTGTTAATCGATGACAACCTGGCGATCCATTACGCCAACCCTGCCGCGCAACAACTGCTCGCCCAAAGCTCCCGCAAATTGTTTGGTACACCGTTACCGGAACTGTTGAGCTACTTCTCATTAAATATCGAGCTGATGCAAGAAAGTCTGGAGGCGGGGCAAGGTTTTACCGATAACGAAGTGACGCTGGTCATCGACGGGCGCTCGCATATCCTTTCTGTGACGGCCCAGCGTATGCCGGACGGCATGATCCTGCTGGAGATGGCTCCGATGGATAACCAGCGCCGCTTAAGTCAGGAACAGCTACAGCACGCCCAGCAGGTTGCTGCCCGTGATTTAGTGCGCGGCCTGGCACATGAGATTAAAAATCCGCTTGGCGGTTTACGTGGCGCGGCGCAGCTGCTCAGCAAAGCGTTACCTGACCCATCACTACTCGAATATACCAAAGTGATTATCGAACAGGCGGACCGGCTGCGAAATCTGGTCGACCGTCTGTTGGGGCCGCAGCTGCCCGGTACGCGCGTTACCGAAAGTATTCACAAAGTGGCTGAACGCGTGGTAACGCTGGTGTCGATGGAACTGCCGGACAACGTGCGGTTGATTCGTGATTACGATCCCAGCCTGCCGGAACTGGCGCACGACCCGGATCAAATTGAACAGGTCTTGCTGAATATTGTGCGCAATGCGCTACAGGCGCTGGGGCCGGAAGGCGGTGAAATCATTCTGCGTACCCGCACCGCGTTTCAACTGACCTTACACGGCGAGCGCTACCGGCTGGCGGCGCGGATTGATGTGGAAGATAACGGGCCGGGCATTCCGCCTCATTTGCAGGATACGCTGTTTTACCCGATGGTCAGCGGCCGCGAAGGTGGCACCGGGCTTGGCTTATCCATCGCTCGTAATTTGATTGATCAGCATTCAGGCAAAATTGAATTTACCAGTTGGCCAGGGCATACCGAGTTCTCGGTTTACCTGCCTATCAGGAAATAAAGGTGACGTTTATGCAACGAGGGATAGTCTGGGTAGTCGATGACGATAGTTCCATCCGTTGGGTGCTTGAACGTGCGCTCGCTGGGGCAGGTTTAACCTGTACGACGTTTGAGAACGGCGCAGAAGTGCTGGAGGCGCTGGCGAGCAAAACGCCGGATGTGCTGCTTTCAGATATCCGTATGCCGGGAATGGACGGGCTGGCGCTGCTCAAGCAGATTAAACAGCGCCATCCAATGCTTCCGGTCATCATTATGACCGCACATTCCGATCTGGATGCTGCCGTCAGCGCCTATCAACAAGGGGCGTTTGATTATCTGCCCAAACCGTTTGATATCGACGAAGCAGTGGCGCTGGTTGAGCGCGCTATCAGTCATTACCAGGAACAGCAGCAGCCGCGTAATGTTCAGCTTAACGGCCCAACGACCGATATCATCGGCGAAGCGCCAGCCATGCAGGACGTGTTCCGTATTATCGGTCGGCTTTCGCGTTCTTCTATTAGCGTGCTGATTAACGGCGAATCCGGCACCGGTAAAGAACTGGTCGCTCATGCCCTGCATCGCCACAGTCCGCGCGCCAAAGCGCCGTTTATCGCGCTGAATATGGCAGCTATCCCAAAAGATTTGATCGAATCAGAACTGTTTGGCCACGAGAAAGGCGCGTTTACTGGCGCGAATACCATTCGTCAGGGGCGTTTTGAACAGGCCGATGGCGGTACATTATTCCTCGACGAAATTGGTGATATGCCGCTGGATGTGCAGACGCGTTTGCTGCGCGTGCTGGCAGACGGTCAGTTTTACCGCGTTGGCGGCTATGCGCCGGTGAAAGTGGATGTGCGGATTATCGCTGCCACTCACCAGAATCTCGAACAGCGAGTGCAGGAAGGTAAGTTCCGTGAGGATCTGTTCCACCGCCTGAACGTTATCCGCGTTCATCTGCCGCCGCTGCGCGAACGTCGGGAAGATATTCCCCGTCTGGCGCGCCATTTTTTACAGGTTGCCGCGCGCGAACTGGGCGTAGAAGCGAAGTTACTGCATCCGGAAACCGAAGCTGCTCTGACGCGTCTGGCGTGGCCAGGCAACGTGCGCCAGCTGGAAAACACCTGCCGCTGGCTAACGGTGATGGCCGCCGGGCAGGAAGTGTTGATTCAGGATTTGCCCGGCGAACTGTTTGAATCAACGGTTGCGGAGAGTACTTCGCAAATGCAACCGGACAGTTGGGCGACGCTTCTTGCGCAGTGGGCAGACAGAGCGCTGCGTTCCGGTCATCAAAATCTGCTTTCCGAAGCGCAGCCAGAGCTGGAGCGGACGTTACTGACGACCGCGTTGCGACATACGCAGGGGCATAAACAGGAAGCGGCGCGGCTACTCGGCTGGGGCCGCAACACTCTGACGCGTAAGTTAAAAGAGCTGGGGATGGAGTGATTCACGGCGTGTGTGTAAAGATTGATTATTGAGCGCAAATTGCTGGTATTTTGCGCTTTACTGTTCCGATAAGTTCAGTATGATCTTGCCCGGAAAACGGGGAGAGTCATTATGCTGGAATCAATAATTAATCTGGTATCGAGTGGCGCAGTTGACAGCCACACACCGCAAACTGCCGTTGCTGCCGTGCTGTGTGCCGCAATGATTGGGCTGTTTAGTTGAGTTTCAGATTGCTGATGAAGTGCTCTTTGTTCATGCCGGATGCGGCGTGAACGCCTTATCCGGCCTACAAAAGCAATATTTTCAACAGGTTTTGTAGGCCTGATAAGCGTAGCGCATCAGGCAATCTTGTTCTCAGCACATTGATGGCGCTTTCGTTTTCTACTTTGTAAACGAAGCGCCATTCACTATTTAAATCACCCGTGAGAACTGCTGCATCCGCGCTTTCTGGCGCAGATAGGTATCAAAGCACATGCAAATGTTGCGGATCAGCAAGCGACCTTTCGCCGTCACCTGTATTCCCTTCTCATCCACATCCACCAGCCCATCTTTTGCTAACGGGGCGAGCAGCTTGAGATCTTCCGCAAAGTAATCAGCGAAGTGCAAATCCCACTGTTTCTCAATAGGGGCGTAATCCAGACGGAAGTTGCAGATGAGCGACTTAATCACATCGCGGCGAATACAGTCATCACGCGTTAGCGCAATACCACGCCACAGCGCATTGCCTTGTTCATCCACTTGCTGATAGTACTGCTTCAACTCTTTCTGGTTCTGCGCGTAGCAGTCGCCAATCATGCTGATGGCGGAAACGCCCATCCCCAGCAGATCGGTATCGCCCTGAGTGGTGTAGCCCTGGAAGTTACGATGCAGCACGCCTTCACGCTGGGCCACCGCCAGCTCGTCATCCGGACGGGCAAAGTGATCCATACCGATAAACTGATAGCCCGATTGCGTCAGGAAGGCGATGGTTTCCTGCAGGATATCGAGTTTTTGCTGCGGACTCGGCAGGTCAGCATCTTTGATTTTGCGCTGAGCAGCAAAAATGGTCGGCAGATGCGCGTAGTTAAAGACACTCAGACGATCGGGGTTCAGCTCCGCCACACGTTTCAGGGTAAAGGCGAAACTCTCCGGCGTCTGTTTCGGCAGGCCGTAAATCAGGTCGATGTTGGTGGAGGTAAAACCAATCTCACGCGCATGGTTAAGCAGTGCAAAGATGAACTCTTCATCCTGCTCGCGGTTAACCAGACGTTGCACTTCTTTGTTGAAGTCCTGCACGCCCATGCTCAGGCGATTAAAGCCTTCGGCGCGTAAATGATCGAGTACATCCAGTTCGATTTCCCGCGGATCGACTTCGATCGAAATCTCCGCATCGGCATTGAACTGGAAGTTTTCGCGCAGCAGCTTCATCAGGCGGCTGATTTGCGCTTTATTCAGATACGTCGGCGTTCCGCCGCCCCAGTGCAATTGGCTGACGTGACGCCCGGCGAACAGCGGTGCACGATGGACGATTTCTTGCTCCAGCGCGTCCAGATACTGATCGGCCTTGTGCTGCTGGCGAGTAACAATCTTATTGCAACCGCAGAAGTAACAAAGCTTATGGCAGAACGGGATATGTACGTAGAGAGATAATGGACGCTCAGGATAGCGCGCCACGGCTTGTAAAAACGCCTGTTCGCCGAAGTCTTCTGAAAACTCCAGCGCGGTCGGGTACGAGGTGTATCGTGGCCCGGAATAGTTATATTTCTGGATCAGGGCCAGATCCCAGTCGATTTGCTGTACAGACATGCTCACTCCTTCCGATGGCGTCTCTGGCGGCTACGGCGTACCGGCGGATGCCCGTTTCGGGTCATTAGCCGGTTGCGCAGCCACTTTTGTCGCCGCGACAACCGCTGTAGTTTAACGAATAACCACACCAGATAACATATAACCGGAAGGGTTATCAGCAGAACGGGAAGGCCCACGGCGGCAATCCGTTAGTTGCCCCGCAGCAGACGCATCATGTCTTCTTGCTTCTCGTCTTCTTCCTCTTCTTCGTCATCGTCATAAGAGAGGCCGAGTTTCTGCATCAACTCATCAATACGATCCAGTTTAGCATCCACCCAGGATTGCTCTTCGGCACTCAGGGTTTCGCCTGCTTCCAGACGTTCCAGCAGCGCATCCAGACGCTCATCCGTTTCCAGTAATTCCAACTCCGCCTGCGGTGAAAGCATAGGTTTCTCACTCTTCGGTTTGTGCTGTTTGGTGACTTTTTCAGTCACGCCCAATGGAATAGGGGTTTTACTGCCAATACGTGGATCTTTTGGTGCGTTCTGGCCTTTGCTGCCTGACGTGGTGTTTCCGCCCGCTGCGCGGCTGCCCGGCGCATGACCACGACGTTTTTTCTGACGCTTGCGATCACGAGCTTCCTGATCCAGCTCCTCGCGTGTTTTTCGACGCGCTTTTGCATGACCTTTGCTGCGTGAGTTTGAAGATGATGGTTTCATAATGGTTCGTCTTTTAGCCGTTTTATTCAGTATAGATTTGCGGCGGAATCTAACAGAAAGCAAGCAAAGAAAAAAGGCGACAGATTACTCTGTCGCCTTTTTTCCTGACTCATAACCCTTAACGGGTCTTACAATCCTTGCAGGCCGCCAACACACCCTGTTTTTCCTTTAGCCGGAACAATCCGTGTTGATTCCATTTCCGTTTAATTACGTCTCCGGACGTTTGTCTTCCTGACAATCCTCTGTCTTCGCCTCCTGGCGCTCCTGACCCTCATCCTGAGTCATTGTTCCTGTTAGCGTCCTCGCTCTATGGGTGCTACTTTACGCCTTTGCTTTAAACAAACAATCAACCGCCATCAGTATTTGCACATTTTCAGAGTTTTATATAAAAGCAATTCACTGATTTATATAGCTTATTTGACATGCATCGCAGAATTTTCTCTGCTATTTCGCATAAAGACTATCGGCAATGTCTCACAAAGCGTATGGCTTTTACTTACAACGCTCACGCCGAAAAATCCGCCTTTTATTATGGTTCAGGTATAATCGCCACAAAGCTTTGACTGACGGAGACGACCGCTTTGACTAATTTGAATTATCAACAGACGCATTTTGTGATGAGTGCGCCTGATATTCGCCACCTACCTTCCGATACCGGAATTGAAGTGGCTTTTGCAGGCCGTTCCAACGCAGGTAAATCCAGCGCGCTGAACACGCTGACTAACCAGAAAAGCCTGGCTCGTACCTCAAAAACCCCAGGGCGCACCCAGCTTATCAACCTGTTTGAAGTGGCTGACGGCAAGCGTCTGGTTGACTTGCCTGGGTACGGTTATGCGGAAGTCCCGGAAGAGATGAAGCGCAAATGGCAGCGTGCGCTCGGCGAATACCTCGAAAAACGTCAGAGCCTGCAAGGTCTGGTGGTGCTAATGGATATTCGCCATCCGCTGAAAGATTTGGATCAGCAGATGATTGAGTGGGCGGTAGACAGCAATATCGCCGTTCTGGTGCTGCTGACCAAAGCGGACAAACTGGCAAGCGGCGCACGTAAAGCGCAATTGAATATGGTGCGTGAAGCTGTACTGGCGTTTAACGGTGATGTGCAGGTTGAAACGTTTTCTTCGTTGAAGAAACAAGGCGTGGACAAGCTGCGGCAGAAACTGGATACCTGGTTTAGCGAGATGCAGCCTGTAGAAGAAACGCAGGACGGCGAATAATTTTCTTGCCTTAATGCTTGTGCCGGATGTGGCGTATCCGGCCCGTAAATTCAATAGATTACAATTCTACCGTTGGCCTGATAAACATAGCGCATCAGGCATTACGGATCTTTTCTTTCGCCCAATAAAAAACGCCCCAGTCATTACTGACTGGGGCGGCTAAAATATTCAGCCAAATCCGATTACGTGAAGTAAAAGGTCTGAAAGATAGAACATCTTACCTCTGTACCCTACGCGACTAACTTTACTCTTTTTTGTTCAGTTCAGAAAGCACTTTTTGTAATTTTTTTTCAGTTGTTGCATAGGAATTTCTAATAGCCATCACAAAACGTGACAGCTTATGTTGCTTACTTACGAAAAAAGGGCATGTTCAGGCGAATCTTAGTGCGCCTGATCCCAGTTTTCGCCACTCCCCACTTCCACCAGCAACGGCACATCCAGACGGGTACAGTTTTCCATCAGTTGATGAATCTGCTTCGCGACGGCATCAACATCATCTTTATGAACTTCAAATACCAGTTCATCGTGTACCTGCATGATCATACGTACACGCGGTTGCTCAGCCTGTAACCACGCATCAACGGCAATCATCGCCCGTTTGATAATGTCGGCGGCGGTTCCCTGCATTGGCGCGTTAATGGCTGCACGTTCAGCCGCTGCACGACGAGCACCATTGCTGGATTTGATATCCGGCAGATACAGACGGCGTCCGTCCAGCGTTTCAACGTAGCCCTGCTCTTTCGCCTGAGCACGGGTGCGTTCCATATACTCCAGCACGCCAGGGTAGCGTTCGAAGTAAAGGTCCATGTACTTCTGCGCTTCTTTACGTGGAATGTTCAATTGCCGCGCCAGACCGAAAGCACTCATGCCATAAATCAGACCAAAGTTGATCGCTTTCGCGCTACGGCGTTGCTCGCTGGTGACGGTTTCCAGTGGCAAACCAAACACTTCTGCCGCCGTTGCCCGGTGGATATCTTTTCCTTCCGCGAATGCGGTCAGCAAGCCTTTGTCACGCGAAAGATGCGCCATAATGCGCAGTTCAATCTGCGAGTAGTCCGCTGAGACAATCACATAATCCTCTGGCGCAATAAACGCCTGGCGGATACGACGACCTTCTTCGTTACGCACCGGAATGTTTTGCAGGTTAGGATCGGTTGACGATAAACGTCCCGTTGCAGTTACTGCCTGGTGATAAGAGGTATGCACACGCCCGGTTTTCGGGTTGATCATCAGCGGCAGCTTGTCGGTGTAGGTCGATTTCAGCTTCGCCAGACCACGATACTCCAGAATCACTTTTGGCAACGGATAGTCCAGCGCCAGTTCTTCCAGTACCTCTTCCGACGTTGACGGCGCGCCACCCGGCGTTTTCTTCAGCGGTTTAATACCCTGTTTTTCAAAGAGAATGGTTTGCAACTGCTTGGTGGAAGAAAGGTTAAATTCTTCACCTGCAATTTCATGCGCTTTCTTTTCCAGCTCAGCCAGACGCAAGGTGAGCTCTTCAGAATGATTGTGCAGCACTTTCGGATCGATCTTCACACCGTTACGTTCAATGCGTGAAAGCACCGGCACCAGCGGCATTTCGATATTCTCGAAGACGTTCAACGGCCCTTTGTGTTTTTGCAGATCTGGCCACATTTTCAGATGCAACTGCAAGGTGACATCAGCATCTTCGGCGGCGTAACGTCCGGCCTCTTCGAGGGCAATCTGGTTAAAGGTCAGTTGATTTTTGCCTTTACCCGCAATCTCTTCAAAAGTGATGGTTTTGTGCTTCAACCAACGTTCCGCGAGGCTGTCCATATCGTGACGCCCGGCAACGCTATTGAGAATGTAGGACTCCAGCATGGTATCAAACGCAATCCCACGCAGCTCAATGCCGTAATTCGCCAGAATACCGCGATCGTATTTCAGGTTTTGCCCGACCTTCAGCGCCTTTTCATCTTCCAGCAGCGGTTTTAGCAACTCGAGTGCACGCTCGCGAGAGATTTGATCGGGCGCGTCAAGATAATCATGAGCAACCGGAATATATGCCGCTACGCCTGGCTCGATAGCAAAAGAAAGCCCGACCAGGTTAGCAGAGATGTTATCAAGGCTGTCGGTTTCGGTATCAAATGCAAATACCGGCGCTTTTTCCAGCTTCGCAATCCACGCTTTCAGTGTTTCTTCATCAAGGATGGTGACGTAGTTGTCATAAGAAATCACCGTTGCCGTCACTTCTGGCGCTTCGTCTGCAACACTGGTTTCCTGTGGCTTCGCGGCTGGTTTTGCCCCTTTGGCCTGTAACCATTTGCCCGCTTCGACATCAGCAGTCCAGCGTTTGAACTCATACTTTTTGAACAGCCCCAACAACTCTTCCGCTGCCGGTTGCTGCACTTCCAGTTGTTCACAGGTCAGCTCCAGTTCAACGTCGGTTTTAATCGTCGCCAGCTGGTATGAGAGATAAGCAACTTCTTTGTTTTGCTCGAGCTTCGCTGCCATTGTTTTCGCGCCACGGAAGCTCAACCCAGCAATTTTTTCTGGCTCGGCATACAGCGTATCCAGTCCGCCAAGACCTTGCAGCAATGCCTGCGCGGTTTTTTCACCGACGCCCGGTACGCCAGGAATGTTATCAGAGGAGTCACCCATCAGCGCCAGGAAATCGATGATCAGTTCTGGCGGCACGCCGTACTTATTCACCACCTCTTCCGGTCCGAGGATGGTATTCGTCATGGTATTGATAAGCGTAATATTTGGCGTCACCAGCTGCGCCATATCTTTATCGCCAGTGCTGATCAGCACCGGACGCCCGGCTTTTTCGGCTTCGCGCGCCAGAGTACCGATAACGTCGTCCGCTTCTACGCCAGAAACCGCCAGCAGCGGCAGTCCCATCGCTTTAACCATCGCGTGCAAGGGTTCGATTTGTGCACGCAGATCGTCCGGCATTGGCGGGCGATGTGATTTGTAATGTTCAAACAGTTCATCACGAAAGGTTTTTCCCTTGGCGTCAAAGACCACCGCTGCATGCGTCGGTTTATATTGCATGATCAGACTGCGCAGCATGTTGAGGACACCATACATCGCACCGGTCGGCTCGCCTGCGCTGTTAGTCAGCGGGGGAAACGCGTGATATGCGCGATAAAGATAAGATGAACCATCTACAAGGATAAGTGGATTTTGGGGGATCTGAACCATAATGTCCGTGCCTGTTTATCAGATTATGGGTAAAGGATGCCACAGACAGGATGAAAACATGAGTTTTTCACCGCTTTTCGTGAAAATCTTTTGTAGATCTTCTGGATCGCTCGCAAATCGTCATGTGGATAACTTTGTGCATAAATTATTTACATCGCTTTTAATTTATTATCATGCTTTTTACAGCATGATGTTTGTCTTTGTTTTTCATGCAGTTAAAAATAAATCCATCCCTAATAATTGAGATAATGGGATTTTTTCTAATGTGGATAGATATGAATTATTTTTCTCCTTAAGGATCATCCGTTATTTGGGTCGTTTTCTGCTAAAATCTGCGCCTTGCGCTTCTTTAGCGCACTGTCTATGGCTAACCTTTTGAATAAATTCATTATGACGAGAATACTCGCTGCGATAACCCTTTTGCTGAGTATCGTATTGACCATTTTGGTCACTATTTTTTGTTCCGTCCCGATCATCATTGCCGGGATTGTAAAACTATTGCTACCTGTGCCAGTCATTTGGCGAAAGGTTTCGCGTTTTTGTGATTTTATGATGTATTGCTGGTGTGAAGGTCTGGCGGTATTACTGCATCTGAACCCACACCTGCAATGGGAAGTTCACGGGCTGGAAGGGTTAAGTAAGAAGAACTGGTATCTGCTTATTTGTAACCACCGTAGTTGGGCAGATATTGTCGTACTGTGCGTGCTGTTTCGTAAGCACATTCCGATGAATAAATATTTCCTCAAGCAACAGCTGGCCTGGGTGCCATTTCTTGGCCTGGCGTGCTGGTCGCTGGATATGCCGTTTATGAAGCGTTATTCCCGCGCTTATTTATTACGTCATCCGGAGCGACGTGGTAAAGATGTTGAAACCACTCGGCGTTCTTGTGAAAAGTTTCGCCTGCATCCCACCACCATTGTCAATTTCGTTGAAGGCTCCCGTTTCACGCAAGAAAAACATCAGCAAACCCACTCCACTTTTCAAAACTTGTTGCCACCAAAGGCGGCAGGCATTGCGATGGCGCTAAATGTACTGGGTAAACAATTCGATAAACTGCTTAATGTTACGCTGTGTTATCCGGACAATAACCGTCAGCCGTTCTTCGATATGTTAAGCGGTAAACTGACGCGGATTGTCGTACATGTGGATTTACAGCCTATTGCCGATGAGTTACATGGCGACTACATCAATGACAAAAGCTTTAAGCGCCATTTTCAGCAATGGCTGAACTCATTGTGGCAGGAAAAAGACCGGCTTCTGACGTCTCTCATGTCATCACAGCGTCAGAATAAGTAAGTTTTACTCGCCTCTGAATGAGCAGAGGCGAGTGAGTATTTTAATGAACAAAACGTCCGGCACGAGACATAAATTCTTCTTCGCTCATCTCCTGTCCGTTAAAAACAACTTTACCCGGTGTATAACGCAGCTGCAGCGAGGCGGTATTGTTGTCAATCGTGATTAACTGAAACATCTGACCTAATGTCATCATCCCGCTGATTTGTTTATCAGCCTGCTTTTGCGCTTTTTCCGCATCCATTCCTTCAGATAAATTAAGCTGTTTTGCGGTTTCTGTGACGACATTAAGCGGTAACTTCACATCAAAATTGAGCGATTTGATATCTTTGTTTGTGGATGATGAAGAGTTGGCTGGGTCGGCAATACTGATATCCAGATTGGCATTTAGTTCGCCGAGTGCGTTCTTCCATCTTACCGGTTGTTTAATGGTCGGCTCACTTTTTTGTAATAACGGTAAATACTCTTTGAACAATGCAGCATTCACTTCTTGCAGAGCAACTTCATCGTTTGCTAACTCAGGGTGTGCAGCAAGCTGCTTCTGCATCGCAATGTTATACTGGATGATAAATTGGCGCACTGCTGAGGGATCAATAGATTCAGCAATCAATGACCACTCACCACTACCGAGTTGCTGATTCCCTTTTGTTAACTTATCAAGTTCGTAGGTGAGATTGACATTGATATAATCTTTGTCTTTAACGCGATCCAGCCTGGTTTTTGCAACGAAAGCATCGATTTGGGCAACGTCTTCCCCGTGATTGATAATGTTAATCTGATTAAATTTCGACTCGCTTTCACCAACCGGAAATTTCTTTTCTTCTAATCGCGCCAGAGAATCAATGGTAAAACTTTTTGCCGTTACTTTGTTCATTGGTGATAATTGCAGAACAATATCTTCGACTTTGCCTTCAATATCCAGGTTAGACAATGAACTACCATCACCATTAAAAGTAAACTGGCCCTCACCAAAAGAAAACTTTCCATACTCTGCAGGGGCAACATCTAATGTCGTAGAGAATGAGCCACCAAACGCGAATCGCAATGTCGCTTCCACGGGCGATTTATTTTTCGCGGCGATAAATAGCGGTTGTGTCAGTTCATTATTCACTAAGTTCACTTTTGCCGCTGCCAGTGCTGGGATGACATTACCATGCATTAACATTGTGATGGGCAACGGACCGTGCTCAACATCCACATCAAATACAACTTTCTGGCCTGGCTTGATATTGAGATCGGGTGCACCGTTATCGAATGTCATTTGCATTTGAAAACGGGAATTAAAAAAGCCTTTGTCAAAGTTTTTATAACTTAACGTCATATCGTAGGCATGTTCACCTTTCTTTTTCGCATCGTTAAAATCTTTAATAAACTTTTCGACACCAGGCTGAATTTGCGTACCTGTGTACCATGTGCCACCACCCCAGATTACGGCTAACGCAACAATAACACCTGTAGCTGACTTATGTATCATATAAATATTCCCTGATAAAACAGCAAAACTTTAAATATCCGCTTATGCTGAAATAATGTCCATCGGCAGGACGCATTATCAGAATGTATTTATATTTATTAAATAATAAAAAAAGCCCGTGAATATTCACGGGCCTTATGTAATTTACATTGAATTATTTTTTCTCGGACAGATATTTCACTGTATCAGCATACTGCTGAACAAAAACATCCATATTGCTGGTATCCATACCCTGCGGATTCAGCTGATATTTACCGTTAACAAACATCGCCGGAACGCCACGCAATTGCACGTCAGCTGCAGCTTTTTCCTGCTGAGCGACCAGAGATTTGACCACGAAGCTGTTCCACGCCGCGTCGTACTCTTCACCTTTAATACCTGCGTTGATAAATACATCGCGGATATCAGATGCTGAACGAATGGTCTGGGTTTTCTGTACGCCTTCAAACAGCGGAACAGTGACTTTGTCTTCCACGCCCAGCGCCATCGCCACAGCCCATGCCTGAGTCAGATCTTTGCCCAGGTCACCACCCATGAAGTTGACGTGGTATTTAGTCATCTTCACGCCTTCCGGCAGTTTTTTCTTCACATTATCAGAAATATGCAGAACTTCTTCAAACTGATAGCAGTGCGGACAGAAGAAAGAGAAAAACTCCAGCACTTGCGGCGCGCCAGCTACCGGTTTTTCCAGGGTAGTGTACTGTTTACCATCTTCATACTGCGCCGCCGATGCGCTAAACGCTAAAACTAAACCAGCCAGCG
Source organism: Escherichia sp. SCLE84 (assembly GCF_012584495.1). Taxonomy (NCBI): domain Bacteria; kingdom Pseudomonadati; phylum Pseudomonadota; class Gammaproteobacteria; order Enterobacterales; family Enterobacteriaceae; genus Escherichia; species Escherichia sp. SCLE84. The sequence goes on from NZ_CP051430.1 coordinate 3,102,654, forward strand.
CCAGCCAAATCTTTTTCATGATCTACTCTCTCCGATTAATACATAGGTGTTAATTGTAAAGGGGGTTCTTGTAGAACTTTTGCCTGTTCTATAAAAGTCGCCGTTTGTCGCAGCCAGTAATCTTCCCCGGTTAACCACGGGAAATTTTTCGGGAACGCGGGATCAGCCCAACGCCGCATTAGCCAGGCAAGATAATAAACCAAACGCATGGCGCGTAAAGGTTCAATCAGTCCGATTTCAGCGGTGTCGAACTCGCTAAATTCTTCATAAGCTTCAATAATAGTTTCCAGTTGCATCCGCTGCTCGGCTTTATCGCCATTGAGCAACATCCACAAATCCTGAATAGCTGGACCATTACGTGCATCATCCAGATCAACAAACATTGGACCATCGCGCCAGAGAATATTCCCGGCGTGGCAGTCTCCATGTAGCCGCAGAACGGTGAAGTCTTCCCGCCAGTGTGCTGTAACGGCGGCGATCAGCTCATCTGTCGCTTTCAGGAATGCCGCTTTCAACCCGGAAGGCATCAGTGTAGCGTCCTCAAACAGCTTGCGTGGCTCAATGAGATATTCATTCAGACCGATGGTCGGGCGATGGATAAAAAGCTGTTTGCGCCCCGTCTGGTGCATACGCCCTAAATAACGCCCAACCGCTTCCATCTGATCGATATTATCAGCTTCGAACTGGCGACCACCGACGCTTGGAAAAACAGCGAAATAAAATCCCTGATGATTCAATAAAGTCTGACCGTTAAAGGCCACAGGTGCTGCGACCGGAACTTCATCATTTACCAACTGCAACGCAAATTGATGTTCTTCGAGGATTTGATCGGCTGTCCAACGTTCAGGGCGATAAAATTTGACGACAAAACGTCGACGATCTTCGTCCTGAAATTGATAGACACGGTTTTCATAGCTGTTAAGCGGGGTAAGACCGGAATCCACCCGGATCCCTTGCTCAAATAGAGCATCCATGATGGTATCCGGGTGTAGTGTCTGGAAAGTAAAAGCGCTGTTGTTCATCCCATCATCCGGAAAACATTACGAATGATGAAGGATATCATTTCACGATGATTTTGGTGGCACCGCTTACAAGCTTTTACTCTTTAATTACGCCGCGAGCGCGTAACAGCGCCGTTTTGAAGTCTTCTTCATAATCTTTCTGCAAACCCGGGATCACCGCATCTTTCGCGGAATCACGCATTTTCAGGTGATAGATCAGAATGTCATCCGTCAAATCCGCCAGTTCGCCGTCAAAACCTGACTCTTTCGCCAGTTTCTGCAAAAATTGCAACAGGTTAAGGTCTGGCTCTTTTTGCCAGGCTGGCTGGAGGAGTTCAATAACTTCATTCAGACGTTTACATTTCATAGTAATGCTCCTTACTCTTGAGACAGACACGTTAGCAGGGTCAATCCCACAATAAAAGAGGCGATATCGGTGAATCTGATGACGACGATAACAGGCGTTGTGCTGGCAGGCGGTAAAGCCAGACGAATGGGCGGCGTAGATAAAGGATTGCTTGAATTAAACGGCAAACCATTATGGCAACATGTCGCTGACGCGCTTATGACGCAGCTCTCTCACGTCGTGGTTAATGCCAATCGCCATCAGGAAATCTATCAGGCAAGCGGTCTGAAAGTGATTGAAGATTCACTGGCGGATTACCCAGGCCCTCTGGCAGGAATGCTTTCAGTAATGCAGCAGGAAGCAGGCGAGTGGTTTTTGTTTTGTCCGTGCGATACTCCTTATATTCCCGAGGATTTAGCAGCCCGGCTTAATCATCAGCGCAAAGATGCGCCTGTCGTGTGGGTCCACGACGGTGAACGCGATCACCCGACTATTGCTCTGGTAAACCGCGCAATTGAGCCTTTATTACTGGAATATCTGCAAGCAGGAGAACGCCGGGTAATGGCATTTATGCGTCTGGCTGGCGGTCATGCGGTTGATTTCAGCGATAATAAAGATGCATTTATTAACGTGAATACGCCAGAGGAGCTTGCCCGATGGCAGGAAAAACGATGATACCGTTACTCGCCTTTGCCGCGTGGAGTGGTACCGGAAAAACTACGCTTTTGAAACAACTGATCCCGGCATTATGCGCCAGAGGGATCCGTCCAGGGCTGATTAAGCATACGCACCATGATATGGATGTTGATAAGCCAGGCAAAGATAGCTATGAGCTGCGCAAGGCTGGCGCGGCACAAACCATCGTTGCCAGCCAGCAACGATGGGCCTTGATGACGGAAACACCAGACGAAGAAGAGCTGGATCTACAGTTTCTCGCAAGTCGAATGGATACCTCAAAGCTGGATTTGATTCTGGTCGAAGGGTTTAAGCATGAAGAGATCGCAAAGATTGTGCTGTTTCGCGATGGAGCCGGACATCGACCTGAAGAATTAGTGATAGACAGGCATGTTATTGCTGTAGCCAGTGATGTGCCGCTTAATCTTGATGTCGCATTACTGGATATTAATGATGTTGAGGGGCTGGCTGATTTTGTGGTGGAGTGGATGCAAAAGCAGAACGGATAAGCAAGAGTAGGCTGGATCAGACGCAGCCAGTGTCGCATCCGACCTTTTTCTGCACCAGCGCAAAAAGGCCCAGTCTTCCGACTGGGCCTTCTGCTTAATTTGATGCCTGGCAGTTCCCTACTCTCGCATGGGGAGACCCCACACTACCATCGGCGCTACGGCGTTTCACTTCTGAGTTCGGCATGGGGTCAGGTGGGACCACCGCGCTACGGCCGCCAGGCAAATTCTGTTTTATCAGACCGCTTCTGCGTTCTGATTTAATCTGTATCAGGCTGAAAATCTTTCTCTCATCCGCCAAAACAGCTTCGGCGTTGTAAGGTTAAGCCTCACGGTTCATTAGTACCGGTTAGCTCAACGCATCGCTGCGCTTACACACCCGGCCTATCAACGTCGTCGTCTTCAACGTTCCTTCAGGACTCTCAAGGAGTCAGGGAGAACTCATCTCGGGGCAAGTTTCGTGCTTAGATGCTTTCAGCACTTATCTCTTCCGCATTTAGCTACCGGGCAGTGCCATTGGCATGACAACCCGAACACCAGTGATGCGTCCACTCCGGTCCTCTCGTACTAGGAGCAGCCCCCCTCAGTTCTCCAGCGCCCACGGCAGATAGGGACCGAACTGTCTCACGACGTTCTAAACCCAGCTCGCGTACCACTTTAAATGGCGAACAGCCATACCCTTGGGACCTACTTCAGCCCCAGGATGTGATGAGCCGACATCGAGGTGCCAAACACCGCCGTCGATATGAACTCTTGGGCGGTATCAGCCTGTTATCCCCGGAGTACCTTTTATCCGTTGAGCGATGGCCCTTCCATTCAGAACCACCGGATCACTATGACCTGCTTTCGCACCTGCTCGCGCCGTCACGCTCGCAGTCAAGCTGGCTTATGCCATTGCACTAACCTCCTGATGTCCGACCAGGATTAGCCAACCTTCGTGCTCCTCCGTTACTCTTTAGGAGGAGACCGCCCCAGTCAAACTACCCACCAGACACTGTCCGCAACCCGGATCACGGGTCCACGTTAGAACATCAAACATTAAAGGGTGGTATTTCAAGGTCGGCTCCATGCAGACTGGCGTCCACACTTCAAAGCCTCCCACCTATCCTACACATCAAGGCTCAATGTTCAGTGTCAAGCTATAGTAAAGGTTCACGGGGTCTTTCCGTCTTGCCGCGGGTACACTGCATCTTCACAGCGAGTTCAATTTCACTGAGTCTCGGGTGGAGACAGCCTGGCCATCATTACGCCATTCGTGCAGGTCGGAACTTACCCGACAAGGAATTTCGCTACCTTAGGACCGTTATAGTTACGGCCGCCGTTTACCGGGGCTTCGATCAAGAGCTTCGCTTGCGCTGACCCCATCAATTAACCTTCCGGCACCGGGCAGGCGTCACACCGTATACGTCCACTTTCGTGTTTGCACAGTGCTGTGTTTTTAATAAACAGTTGCAGCCAGCTGGTATCTTCGACTGATTTCAGCTCCATCCGCGAGGGACTTCACCTACATATCAGCGTGCCTTCTCCCGAAGTTACGGCACCATTTTGCCTAGTTCCTTCACCCGAGTTCTCTCAAGCGCCTTGGTATTCTCTACCTGACCACCTGTGTCGGTTTGGGGTACGATTTGATGTTACCTGATGCTTAGAGGCTTTTCCTGGAAGCAGGGCATTTGTTGCTTCAGCACCGTAGTGCCTCGTCATCACGCCTCAGCCTTGATTTTCCGGATTTGCCTGGAAAACCAGCCTACACGCTTAAACCGGGACAACCGTCGCCCGGCCAACATAGCCTTCTCCGTCCCCCCTTCGCAGTAACACCAAGTACAGGAATATTAACCTGTTTCCCATCGACTACGCCTTTCGGCCTCGCCTTAGGGGTCGACTCACCCTGCCCCGATTAACGTTGGACAGGAACCCTTGGTCTTCCGGCGAGCGGGCTTTTCACCCGCTTTATCGTTACTTATGTCAGCATTCGCACTTCTGATACCTCCAGCATACCTCACAGTACACCTTCACAGGCTTACAGAACGCTCCCCTACCCAACAACGCATAAGCGTCGCTGCCGCAGCTTCGGTGCATGGTTTAGCCCCGTTACATCTTCCGCGCAGGCCGACTCGACCAGTGAGCTATTACGCTTTCTTTAAATGATGGCTGCTTCTAAGCCAACATCCTGGCTGTCTGGGCCTTCCCACATCGTTTCCCACTTAACCATGACTTTGGGACCTTAGCTGGCGGTCTGGGTTGTTTCCCTCTTCACGACGGACGTTAGCACCCGCCGTGTGTCTCCCGTGATAACATTCTCCGGTATTCGCAGTTTGCATCGGGTTGGTAAGTCGGGATGACCCCCTTGCCGAAACAGTGCTCTACCCCCGGAGATGAATTCACGAGGCGCTACCTAAATAGCTTTCGGGGAGAACCAGCTATCTCCCGGTTTGATTGGCCTTTCACCCCCAGCCACAAGTCATCCGCTAATTTTTCAACATTAGTCGGTTCGGTCCTCCAGTTAGTGTTACCCAACCTTCAACCTGCCCATGGCTAGATCACCGGGTTTCGGGTCTATACCCTGCAACTTAACGCCCAGTTAAGACTCGGTTTCCCTTCGGCTCCCCTATTCGGTTAACCTTGCTACAGAATATAAGTCGCTGACCCATTATACAAAAGGTACGCAGTCACACAGATTGCTCTGTGCTCCCACTGCTTGTACGTACACGGTTTCAGGTTCTTTTTCACTCCCCTCGCCGGGGTTCTTTTCGCCTTTCCCTCACGGTACTGGTTCACTATCGGTCAGTCAGGAGTATTTAGCCTTGGAGGATGGTCCCCCCATATTCAGACAGGATACCACGTGTCCCGCCCTACTCATCGAGCTCACAGCATGTGCATTTTTGTGTACGGGGCTGTCACCCTGTATCGCGCGCCTTTCCAGACGCTTCCACTAACACACACACTGATTCAGGCTCTGGGCTGCTCCCCGTTCGCTCGCCGCTACTGGGGGAATCTCGGTTGATTTCTTTTCCTCGGGGTACTTAGATGTTTCAGTTCCCCCGGTTCGCCTCATTAACCTATGGATTCAGTTAATGATAGTGTGTCGAAACACACTGGGTTTCCCCATTCGGAAATCGCCGGTTATAACGGTTCATATCACCTTACCGACGCTTATCGCAGATTAGCACGTCCTTCATCGCCTCTGACTGCCAGGGCATCCACCGTGTACGCTTAGTCGCTTAACCTCACAACCCGAAGATGTTTCTTTCGATTCATCATCGTGTTGCGAAAATTTGAGAGACTCACGAACAACTCTCGTTGTTCAGTGTTTCAATTTTCAGCTTGATCCAGATTTTTAAAGAGCAAAACTTCGCAGTGAACCTTTGCAGGTACACTCTGAAGTATTTTTTATTTAATCACTACAGAGATGGTGGAGCTATGCGGGATCGAACCGCAGACCTCCTGCGTGCAAAGCAGGCGCTCTCCCAGCTGAGCTATAGCCCCATAACATGTAGTTAAAACCTCTTCAAATTTGCCGTGCAAATTTGGTAGGCCTGAGTGGACTTGAACCACCGACCTCACCCTTATCAGGGGTGCGCTCTAACCACCTGAGCTACAAGCCTGTAGAGGTTTTACTGCTCATTTTCATCAGACAATCTGTGTGAGCACTGCAAAGCACAGTTCTTTAAGGTAAGGAGGTGATCCAACCGCAGGTTCCCCTACGGTTACCTTGTTACGACTTCACCCCAGTCATGAATCACAAAGTGGTAAGCGCCCTCCCGAAGGTTAAGCTACCTACTTCTTTTGCAACCCACTCCCATGGTGTGACGGGCGGTGTGTACAAGGCCCGGGAACGTATTCACCGTGGCATTCTGATCCACGATTACTAGCGATTCCGACTTCATGGAGTCGAGTTGCAGACTCCAATCCGGACTACGACGCACTTTATGAGGTCCGCTTGCTCTCGCGAGGTCGCTTCTCTTTGTATGCGCCATTGTAGCACGTGTGTAGCCCTGGTCGTAAGGGCCATGATGACTTGACGTCATCCCCACCTTCCTCCAGTTTATCACTGGCAGTCTCCTTTGAGTTCCCGGCCGGACCGCTGGCAACAAAGGATAAGGGTTGCGCTCGTTGCGGGACTTAACCCAACATTTCACAACACGAGCTGACGACAGCCATGCAGCACCTGTCTCACGGTTCCCGAAGGCACATTCTCATCTCTGAAAACTTCCGTGGATGTCAAGACCAGGTAAGGTTCTTCGCGTTGCATCGAATTAAACCACATGCTCCACCGCTTGTGCGGGCCCCCGTCAATTCATTTGAGTTTTAACCTTGCGGCCGTACTCCCCAGGCGGTCGACTTAACGCGTTAGCTCCGGAAGCCACGCCTCAAGGGCACAACCTCCAAGTCGACATCGTTTACGGCGTGGACTACCAGGGTATCTAATCCTGTTTGCTCCCCACGCTTTCGCACCTGAGCGTCAGTCTTCGTCCAGGGGGCCGCCTTCGCCACCGGTATTCCTCCAGATCTCTACGCATTTCACCGCTACACCTGGAATTCTACCCCCCTCTACGAGACTCAAGCTTGCCAGTATCAGATGCAGTTCCCAGGTTGAGCCCGGGGATTTCACATCTGACTTAACAAACCGCCTGCGTGCGCTTTACGCCCAGTAATTCCGATTAACGCTTGCACCCTCCGTATTACCGCGGCTGCTGGCACGGAGTTAGCCGGTGCTTCTTCTGCGGGTAACGTCAATGAGCAAAGGTATTAACTTTACTCCCTTCCTCCCCGCTGAAAGTACTTTACAACCCGAAGGCCTTCTTCATACACGCGGCATGGCTGCATCAGGCTTGCGCCCATTGTGCAATATTCCCCACTGCTGCCTCCCGTAGGAGTCTGGACCGTGTCTCAGTTCCAGTGTGGCTGGTCATCCTCTCAGACCAGCTAGGGATCGTCGCCTTGGTGAGCCGTTACCCCACCAACAAGCTAATCCCATCTGGGCACATCCGATGGCAAGAGGCCCGAAGGTCCCCCTCTTTGGTCTTGCGACGTTATGCGGTATTAGCTACCGTTTCCAGTAGTTATCCCCCTCCATCAGGCAGTTTCCCAGACATTACTCACCCGTCCGCCACTCGTCAGCGAAACAGCAAGCTGTTTCCTGTTACCGTTCGACTTGCATGTGTTAGGCCTGCCGCCAGCGTTCAATCTGAGCCATGATCAAACTCTTCAATTTAAAAGTTTGATGCTCAAAGAATTAAACTTCGTAATGAATTACGTGTTCACTCTTGAGACTTGGTATTCATTTTTCGTCTTGCGACGTTAAGAATCCGTATCTTCGAGTGCCCACACAGATTGTCTGATAAATTGTTAAAGAGCAGTGCCGCTTCGCTTTTTCTCAGCGGCGCGGGGTGTGCATAATACGCTTTCCCGCTACAGAGTCAAGCATTTTTTACTTTTCTCTGTTGAGATTCTCAGGAGAACCCCGCTGACCCGGCGGCGTGTTTGCCGTTGTTCCGTGTCAGTGGTGGCGCATTATAGGGAGTTATTCCGGCCTGACAAGAGGAAATTTAAAATAATTTTCTGACCGCGCATTTTTTATTCTTTATGCTTATTTCAGCGTCGGTTTGTCGGTTAAATGGGCGATTTCTCGGGCGAAATTCGCCACCTGCTCCCAATCGGTATAGACAACTTCTTTGCGCGTATCCGTTTCACCGCCTGACATCTTCATAATTAGCTTGATCATAAAACGATCGTACCAGCGATAACGTGGGTAACGCAGCGCCCCGGCAATGACCGCGCAGTGATCGGGACGCCATTGCGAGTTCATCAGAAACTTCCGCGCGTAGCTGTTGGTCTGTGGAGTACGCTTCTCCGGTTTGCGCGCCACCAGGTTTACGGAATAAAAGGCGCTCGGCATCGAATTCAGTCGCGTCGCATGTTTTTTGACAAATTCCTGGAACGCAGAGTGGTAGTGACCATAGCGAATAGAAGCACCAATGACCACACGGTCATAATTTTCCCATTGTGGTTCTTCAATGCGGTGCACATTGGCGACATCCGTCTGGATCCCCAGTTCTTTCAGTTCCGAAGCCAGGTAGGAGGCAATCTCGCGCGTTTGTCCGTCCCTTGTTGAGAAAAGAATTAATGTTTTCACGTATTACTCCATCATTCACGCCAGAAAGTCGGGGTAAAGAGCACCAGCAATGTAAAGACCTCGAGACGACCAAACAGCATGTTGGCAATCAGGATCCATTTAGCCACCGGGTTCATACTGGTAAAGTTATCAGCAACCACGCCAAGCCCTGGCCCCAGGTTATTCAATGTCGCAACAACTGAGGCAAAGGCAGAAAAGTCATCCACGCCCGTGGCGATAATCGCCAGCATACTGACAATAAACACCAATGCATAGGCGGAGAAAAATCCCCAAACGGCTTCGAGGATACGTTCCGGCAGTGCGCGATTCCCCAGCTTAATGCTATAGACGGCGTTCGGATGCACCAGTCGTTTCAGCTCACGGTTCCCCTGCTTAAACAGCAGCAGGATGCGGATCACTTTCAGGCCACCGCCCGTTGACCCGGCGCAACCGCCGATAAAAGCTGAACATAAAAGCAGTACCGGCAAAAAGAGCGGCCAGCGGGCAATGCTGTCAGTCGTAAACCCGGCGGTTGTCGCCATCGATACCACCTGGAAAAACGCCTGGTTAATTGTCATCAGCGCCGAACTGTAGACATTATGAAACCACAGTACGAGTGTACAAATAACCACCAGCGTAAACTGTACGCCGATAAACATGCGAAATTCCGGATCGCGCCAATAAACCTTCAGACTACGCCCACTTAACAGTGAAAAGTGCAGACCGTAGTTACAGCCGGAGATCAGCAGGAAGATAGCAATGATAGTGTTAATAGTCGGGCTGTCGAAATAACCGATACTGGCATCATGTGTCGAGAAGCCGCCAATAGCGATAGTCGCAAAGCTATGGCCGATGGCATCAAAGGCATCCATTCCGGCAAACCACAACGCCAGCGCACAGGCGACGGTCAGCAAGACATAAATCAACCACAGGGTTTTCGCCGTTTCCGCAATTCGCGGGCGCATTTTGTTATCTTTCAGCGGGCCGGGCATTTCTGCGCGATAGAGCTGCATCCCACCCACGCCGAGGATAGGCAGTATCGCAACCGCTAACACGATGATCCCCATCCCGCCAAACCATTGCAGCATCTGGCGATAAAAGAGGATGGCATGAGGGAGCGAATCCAGCCCCACCAGCGTAGTGGCCCCGGTGGTGGTCAGGCCAGAGAAAGATTCAAAAAACGCATCGGTAATCGTGAGGTTCGGGCTTTCCGAGAAGATAAAAGGGAGCGCACCGACGCTACCCAGCACGGTCCAAAACAGCACCACTATCAGAAACCCCTCACGGGATTTCAGTTCGCCCTTCTCTTTGCGGTTCGGCCACCACAGCATAGAGCCAATGGCGAGGGCGACAAAAAAGGTCTGGGTAAAAGCGCGGCCCGCTCCATCCCGGTAGATGAGTGCTACCAGCCCAGGGATAATCATGGTCCCTGAAAATAAGATGACCAGTAGTCCAACGATTCGGGTAATGGCGCGAAAATGCATCTCTGCCGCTTCCTTAGTTCTGCAAAACGAAGTGGGGATTATTCTTCAATCGCTAACAATTGCAATGAACCACGGCTAAAATCCGCCAGCTTTGCGGAAAATTCAGCCACTTTCGCCGCCGGAAGCGCCACCCGCAGCAGAACGAATGCCTGATAATCACTGTTGATAATTTTGCCGTCACACTGCCCCAGCAACGCTTCAATGCCGGTTAACTGACTATATTCACATTACAAAGTATATTCGGTTAATGGCGTCTTGCGTTGGGTCGTTAGCTGGCGCAGCGCCTGATTCACGCCGCCGCCATACGCTTTCACTAACCCACCGGTGCCAAGCAATATGCCGCCGTAGTAGCGCACTACCACAGCGGTAATTTCCCCGACGCCGCTGCCCATTAGCTGGGCGAGCATCGGTTTACCTGCCGTTCCCGCCGGCTCCCCGTCGTCAGAGAAACCCAGCTGTTGAGAATCATCCGGCGCACCCGCCACCCACGCCACGCAATGGTGGCGGGCATCGGGGTGTTCTGCCCGCACCGATTCAACAAACGCTTTCGCCGCCTCAACGCCATCGGTATGCGCCAACATCGTTATGAAGCGGCTTTTTTTGATCTCTTCAACGACCGTGACCGGTGCCGCAGGAATTAACCAGCTTTCCATCACGCCAGTTTCAGATCCCGGGTCATGTTTTCCACGTTGTTTTCGTGGATCACCACGTTGTCTTCGATACGAATGCCGCCGAACGGTTTCAGTGCTTCAATTTTCTGCCAGTTGAAGTGCTTGCTGAACTGCCCTTCACGCCACGGTGCCAGCAGCGATTCAATGAAGTAGATACCCGGTTCGATGGTTAACACCATGCCCGGCTGGAGAATACGGGTGCAGCGCAGGTACGGATATTTTGCCGGTGCCGCGAGGTGCGTACCGCTATCATCCTGCATAAAACCGGCTACGTCATGCACCTGCAGGCCCAGCGGATGGCCAATACCGTGCGGCATAAACGGTCCGGTGAGATCGTTTTCGACCATCGCTTCTTCACTCATATCGGTGATGATTTGATGTTTACGCAGCAGTTTGGCGATGCGCTGATGGAACTGGATGTGGTAATCCACATAGCTGACGCCTGCTTTCATGGTAGCGATCAGCGCCAGTTGTTCATCATTTACGTCTTTCACCAGCTGTGCGTAGTCGTTGTCACTTTTTGCCGACCAGGTACGGGTCAGGTCAGCCGCATAGCCGTTATATTCGGCCCCGGCATCCAGCAGGAAGCTGCGCATCTCTTCCGGTGCCTGGTGGTCCAGTTTGGTGTAATGCAACACCGCAGCGTGTTCGTTGAGCGCCACAATGTTGCTGTAAGGTACGTCGGTATCACGATGACCGGTCGCGGTCAGATAGGCAATGTTGATATCGAACTCGCTCATGCCAGAACGGAACGCTTCTTCTGCCGCGCGATGACCGTTGACCGCCATTTTCTGCGCTTCACGCATACAGGCCAGTTCGTACTCGGTTTTGAAGGAGCGGTAGTAATGCAGGTAGTCGATCACCCCTTTCGGGTTGATATTGCTGGCCTCAATACCCAGTTGCAGCGCACGTTCCGGCACCGGACCGATATAACCGATATTCCCGCGCGCAGCAGGCAGCAGGCTACCAATGCCATCGGCTTTCGGCAGCGCGATCACTTCCACGTCTTCAGTCCAGAAAGAGGTCGGCAGCGGTTCGACGTTGTGCCAGTAATCAACCGGCAGATAGAACCACAGTTTCGGCTTGTTCACGCCATCCACCAGCAGCCAGCAGTTTGGCACCTGAGTTACCGGCACCCACGCTTTGAATTGCGGGTTCACTTTAAACGGATAGGGATGATCGTCGAGAAAAACGTTGAACAGTTCGCCGGAGTGAATAAGTAACGCATCCAGCTTGAAGCGCGCCAGCGCATCGCGAGTCCGTTCCTGTAAGGTAGCTATATGATTTTTATAGAGTGAGGCCAGTGATTCCATTTTTTACCCTTCTGTTTTTTTGACCTTAAGTCTCCGCATCTTAGCACATCGTTCATCCAGAGCGTGATTTCTGCCGAGCGTGATCAGATCGGCATTTCTTTAATCTTTTATTTGCATATTTTTAACACAAAATACACACTTCGACTCATCTGGTACGACCAGATCACCTTGCGGATTCAGGAGACTGACATGCTTTACAAAGGCGACACCCTGTACCTTGACTGGCTGGAAGATGGCATTGCCGAACTGGTATTTGATGCCCCAGGTTCAGTTAATAAACTCGACACTGCGACCGTCGCCAGCCTCGGCGAGGCCATCGGCGTGCTGGAACAGCAATCAGATCTAAAAGGGCTGCTGCTGCGTTCGAACAAAGCAGCCTTTATCGTCGGTGCTGATATCACCGAATTTTTGTCCCTGTTCCTCGTTCCTGAAGAACAGTTAAGTCAGTGGCTGCACTTTGCCAATAGCGTGTTTAATCGCCTGGAAGATCTGCCGGTGCCGACCATTGCTGCCGCCAACGGCTATGCGCTGGGCGGTGGCTGCGAATGCGTGCTGGCGACCGATTATCGTCTGGCGACGCCGGATCTGCGCATCGGTCTGCCGGAAACCAAACTGGGCATCATGCCGGGCTTTGGCGGTTCTGTACGTATGCCACGTATGCTGGGCGCTGACAGTGCGCTGGAAATCATTGCCGCCGGTAAAGATGTCGGCGCGGATCAGGCGCTGAAAATCGGTCTGGTGGATGGCGTAGTCAAAGCAGAAAAACTGGTTGAAGGCGCAAAGGCGGTTTTACGCCAGGCCATTAACGGCGACCTCGACTGGAAAGCAAAACGTCAGCCGAAGCTGGAACCACTAAAACTGAGCAAGATTGAAGCCACCATGAGCTTCACCATCGCTAAAGGGATGGTCGCACAAACAGCGGGGAAACATTATCCGGCCCCCATCACCGCAGTAAAAACCATTGAAGCTGCGGCCCGTTTTGGTCGTGAAGAAGCCTTAAACCTGGAAAACAAAAGTTTTGTCCCGCTGGCGCATACCAACGAAGCCCGCGCACTGGTCGGCATTTTCCTTAACGATCAATATGTAAAAGGCAAAGCGAAGAAACTCACCAAAGACGTTGAAACCCCGAAACAGGCCGCGGTGCTGGGTGCAGGCATTATGGGCGGCGGCATCGCTTACCAGTCTGCGTGGAAAGGCGTGCCGGTTGTCATGAAAGATATCAACGACAAGTCGTTAACCCTCGGCATGACCGAAGCCGCGAAACTGCTGAACAAGCAGCTTGAGCGCGGCAAGATCGATGGTCTGAAACTGGCTGGCGTGATCTCCACAATCCACCCAACGCTCGACTACGCCGGGTTTGACCGCGTGGATGTTGTGGTAGAAGCGGTTGTCGAAAACCCGAAAGTGAAAAAAGCCGTACTGGCAGAAACCGAACAAAAAGTACGCCCGGATACCGTGCTGGCGTCTAACACTTCAACCATTCCTATCAGCGAACTGGCCAACGCGCTGGAACGCCCGGAAAACTTCTGCGGAATGCACTTTTTTAACCCGGTACACCGGATGCCGTTGGTAGAAATTATTCGCGGCGAGAAAAGCTCCGACGAAACCATCGCGAAAGTTGTCGCCTGGGCGAGCAAGATGGGCAAGACGCCGATTGTGGTTAACGACTGCCCCGGCTTCTTTGTTAACCGCGTGCTGTTCCCGTATTTCGCCGGTTTCAGCCAGCTGCTGCGCGACGGCGCGGATTTCCGCAAGATCGACAAAGTGATGGAAAAACAGTTTGGCTGGCCTATGGGTCCGGCATATCTGCTGGATGTCGTGGGCATTGATACCGCGCATCACGCTCAGGCTGTCATGGCAGCAGGCTTCCCGCAGCGGATGCAGAAAGATTACCGCGATGCCATCGACGCGCTGTTTGATGCCAACCGCTTTGGTCAGAAGAACGGCCTCGGTTTCTGGCGTTATAAAGAAGACAGCAAAGGTAAGCCGAAGAAAGAAGAAGACGCCGCCGTTGAAGACCTGCTGGCAGAAGTGAGCCAGCCGAAGCGCGATTTCAGCGAAGAAGAGATTATCGCCCGCATGATGATCCCGATGGTCAACGAAGTGGTGCGCTGTCTGGAGGAAGGCATTATCGCCACTCCGGCGGAAGCGGATATGGCGCTGGTCTACGGCCTGGGCTTCCCTCCGTTCCACGGCGGCGCGTTCCGCTGGCTGGACACCCTCGGTAGCGCAAAATACCTCGATATGGCACAGCAATATCAGCACCTCGGCCCGCTGTATGAAGTGCCGGAAGGTCTGCGTAATAAAGCGCGTCATAACGAACCGTACTATCCTCCGGTTGAGCCAGCCCGTCCGGTTGGCGACCTGAAAACGGCTTAAGGAGTCACAATGGAACAGGTTGTCATTGTCGATGCAATTCGCACCCCGATGGGCCGTTCGAAGGGCGGTGCTTTTCGTAACGTGCGTGCAGAAGATCTCTCCGCTCATTTAATGCGTAGCCTGCTGGCGCGTAACCCGGCGCTGGAAGCGGCGGCCCTCGACGATATTTACTGGGGTTGTGTGCAGCAGACGCTGGAGCAGGGTTTTAATATCGCCCGTAACGCGGCGCTGCTGGCAGAAGTACCACACTCTGTCCCGGCGGTGACCGTCAATCGCTTGTGTGGTTCATCCATGCAGGCATTGCATGACGCAGCACGAATGATCATGACTGGCGATGCGCAGGCATGTCTTGTCGGCGGCGTGGAGCATATGGGCCATGTGCCAATGAGCCACGGCGTCGATTTTCACCCCGGCCTGAGCCGCAATGTCGCCAAAGCGGCGGGCATGATGGGCTTAACGGCAGAAATGCTGGCGCGTATGCACGGTATCAGCCGTGAAATGCAGGATGCCTTTGCCGCGCGGTCACACGCCCGCGCCTGGGCCGCCACGCAGTCGGGTGCATTTAAAAATGAAATTATCCCGACCGGTGGTCACGATGCCGACGGCGTCCTGAAGCAGTTTAATTACGACGAAGTGATTCGCCCGGAAACCACCGTGGAAGCCCTCGCCACGCTGCGTCCGGCGTTTGATCCAGTAAGCGGTACGGTAACGGCGGGTACATCTTCTGCGCTTTCCGATGGCGCAGCTGCCATGCTGGTGATGAGTGAAAGCCGCGCCCATGAATTAGGTCTTAAGCCGCGCGCCCGCGTGCGTTCGATGGCGGTCGTTGGTTGTGACCCATCGATTATGGGTTACGGCCCGGTTCCGGCCTCGAAGCTGGCGCTGAAAAAAGCGGGGCTTTCTGTCAGTGATATCGGCGTGTTTGAAATGAATGAAGCCTTTGCCGCGCAGATCCTGCCATGTATTAAAGATCTGGGGCTAATGGAGCAGATTGACGAGAAGATCAACCTCAACGGTGGCGCGATCGCGCTGGGTCATCCGCTGGGCTGTTCCGGTGCGCGTATCAGCACCACGCTGCTAAATCTGATGGAGCGCAAAGACGTCCAGTTTGGTCTGGCGACGATGTGTATCGGTCTGGGTCAGGGTATTGCGACGGTGTTTGAGCGGGTTTAACCACTTGCCGGATGCGGCGTGAACGCCTTATCCGGTCTACCGATCCGGCACCAATGTAGGCCTGATAAGACGCGCCAGCGTCGCATCAGGCATCGTGTGCCGAATGCCGGATGCGACATAGATCTAAATGCCACTGAATAAAGTTTTAGTTGCCGTTCTTCCCGCCTGTCAGGGGCGGGTTTTTTTATATCTCAGATAAATGCAAACGCATCGCCAAACAGGCGATCTTCCCGCGCATTACGCTCACTGCAAAACAGATCGCGGGCAATTTTCGCCATCTCAAAACGTCCGGCAATATAGATATCATGCTCTGCCAGCGTACCGTGATCCTGCAATACCGCCGTTAACACGGTGCCAGTACGCCCACGCCAGCCCGCTTCCGGTTGTTCAACCACCGGCACCACTTGCAGACCAGGATGCTTCAACGAAAGCGCCTCAAGCTCGCAGAGATCATACAGATGCTGCTCTTCACGCCCGCCCCAGTAAATGGTGATATCACGGTTTGGGTTACGCGCCAACGCTGTCAGCAAAATCGAGCGGGCATAAGAGAACCCGGTGCCGCCCGCAATCAAAATCATCGGACGCTCTTCATCATCGCGCAGCCACGCTTCTCCGTGGGGAATATCGACCACGATTTGATGATCTTTGAGGATGCGGTCCATGACTGCTTTCGCGTAAAGGTTGATTTCAGAAGCGCCAATATGCAGCTCGATAAACCCTTTTTCATCCGGCGTCGAAGCCATTGAGAACGGACGTTTGTCGCGCTCATCCATCACTACCATCAAATACTGACCAGCGCGAAAAGAAAAGGCCGCATCTGGCACGATGCGGACACGATATACGGTATCCGTGATAGCTTCTACCGAGGTCACTTTACAGCTTAAGGTTGTCATGCGCTTTCTCTGTCGGATCGATAAATAGGGCAAAACAAACGCGCATCAGGCGCTTTTACCGTTGTTAAAAATAGCCAGTTCATCCCAGATGGCGTCAATATGCGCGACAACATCTGGATCTTTTTTGATGGGACGTCCCCATTCACGCTGGGTTTCCCCCGGCCATTTATTCGTGGCATCCAGCCCCATTTTTGAACCCAGCCCGGAGACAGGCGAGGCAAAATCCAGATAATCAATAGGCGTATTTTCTACCAGAACAGTATCCCGCGCCGGGTCCATACGGGTGGTAATCGCCCAAATCACATCGTTCCAGTCGCGTGCGTTGACGTCATCATCGCAAACGATCACAAATTTAGTGTACATAAACTGGCGTAAGAACGACCAGACGCCCATCATGACGCGCTTCGCGTGTCCGGCGTACTGTTTTTTGATCGTCACTACCGCCAGACGATAAGAACAGCCTTCCGGTGGCAGGTAAAAATCGACAATTTCCGGGAACTGTTTTTGCAGAATCGGCACAAACACTTCGTTCAACGCCACGCCCAGTACCGCAGGTTCATCAGGCGGACGCCCGGTATAGGTGGAATGGTAAATCGCATCTTCACGCTGGGTAATATGCGTCACAGTAAAGACAGGGAAACTATCGACTTCGTTATAGTAACCGGTGTGGTCGCCATACGGCCCTTCCAGCGCCGTTTCACCTTGTTCGATATACCCTTCCAGCACAATCTCCGCACTGGCGGGCACTTCAAGGTCATTGGAGATACACTTCACCACTTCGGTCTTGGTACCGCGCAGCAATCCGGCAAACGCATACTCTGAAAGTGTATCCGGAACGGGGGTGACTGCACCGAGAATCGTGGCGGGATCGGCACCCAGCGCCACAGAAACCGGGAAACGTTCGCCCGGATGCGCCGCACACCACTCCTGATAATCCAGCGCGCCGCCGCGATGCGACAGCCAGCGCATAATCAGTTTGTTTTTACCAATCAGCTGCTGGCGATAAATGCCCAGATTCTGCCGCTCTTTATGCGGGCCGCGCGTCACTGTCAGCCCCCAGGTAATCAGCGGCGCGGCATCTTCCGGCCAGCAGGTCATAATGGGAATGCGATTGAGATCGACGTCATCGCCAGAGACGATTTTTTGTTGGCAGGGCGCACCACGCAGCCGCTTTGTCGGCATGTTCAATACTTGCTTAAACTGCGGCAGTTTATCAAACAGGTCGCGGAAACCTTTTGGCGGCTCCGGCTCTTTCAGAAACGCCAATAATTTACCAACTTCACGTAGCGCCGAAACATCTTCCTGCCCCATGCCCATTGCCACGCGCTTTGGCGTACCGAACAGGTTGCACAGCACCGGCATTGAGTAGCCTTTAGGGTTTTCGAACAACAGCGCAGGCCCACCGGCACGCAAAGTGCGGTCAGCAATTTCAGTGATTTCCAGATGCGGATCCACCGGGAGCGTGATACGTTTTAGCTCACCCTGCTGTTCAAGCAGTGTCAGGAAGTCGCGTAAATCGTTATATTTCATGGCGTCCATTGTAGCCTCTTAATCTACGCCCATTATACGGCGTTCATCTTTGCGATGCTGTAAATTTGTTAAATTAGCGTGAACTCTGACGGTATAACGCAAACCGGGGAATATAATTAACTTAGCGTAAAGCTTTTGCTATCCTTGCGCCCCGATTAAACGGATAAGAGTCATTATGCAATCCTGGTATTTACTGTACTGCAAGCGCGGGCAACTTCAACGTGCCCAGGAACACCTCGAAAGACAGGCTGTGAATTGCCTGGCACCGATGATCACCCTGGAAAAAATCGTGCGTGGAAAACGTACTGCAGTCAGTGAGCCATTGTTTCCCAACTACCTGTTTGTCGAATTTGATCCAGAAGTGATTCATACCACGACTATCAACGCGACCCGCGGTGTCAGCCACTTCGTGCGCTTTGGCGCGTCGCCAGCGATAGTCCCATCGGCGGTGATTCATCAGCTATCGGTATATAAACCGAAAGACATTGTCGATCCGGCAACCCCTTATCCGGGTGATAAGGTGATTATTACCGAAGGCGCGTTCGAAGGCTTTCAGGCCATTTTCACCGAACCCGATGGTGAGGCTCGCTCCATGCTATTGCTTAATCTTATTAATAAAGAGATTAAGCACAGTGTGAAGAACACCGAGTTCCGCAAACTCTAAAACGCAATCCCAAACAGTGTTTTGACATTGGCATCCGTGGTGGCAGCCAGCCATGCGGCATCTTCTCCACGCCAGTGCGCAATACGTTGCAAAATATGGGGCAGATGGGCTGGCTCGTTGCGCCGGGATGATGGCTTTGGCGTGAGATCGCGCGGGAGCAGATACGGCGCATCAGTTTCGATCAGCAATTTCTCCGCCGGAATCAACGGCAACAATTCCCGCAGCTCCAGCCCGCGTCGTTCATCGCAAACCCAACCGGTAATGCCGATATAAATTCCACGCGCCACGCACGCCTGCATCTCTTCGCGTGTGCCGGTAAAGCAATGAAGAACCGCACCAGGCAGTTTATCCAGCCACGGCTCCAGCAATGTCATAAACCGCTCGTGGGCATCGCGACAGTGCATAAATACCGGCATGTTTAAATCTGCGGCAATGCGTAGCTGGGCAACAAAAGCGCGTTCCTGCTCTTCCGGCGTCGAAAAGTTGCGGTTAAAGTCGAGACCACATTCACCAATCGCCACCACTTCTGGCTGCGCGGCCAGCTCAATAATCGCTTCTTCAGTCGCAGCTTGCCACTGGCTGCTGTCGTGAGGATGTACGCCCGCCGTTGACCAACAGGACGAATACTGACGCGCCAGCTTTTGCGCCTGCTGGCTTTCACGCAGGTTAGTGCCGGTGATGAGTAGCCCATTAACTCCCGCGTCAAAAGCGCGCGCTACAACATCATCACGGTCTTTCGCAAATTGCGAACTGGTCAAATTAACGCCGATATCAAACATCCTGTACTCCATATGACAACCGCCCTGACGGGCGGTTGAATTTATTCTTCAGTTTTTTCGCTTTCTGCTTCAGCGTCGTTTTCCTCTTCCCGATTTCGCCCTTTACCAACGTAAAAGCGTGAGAAGAAGACACCGATTTCAAACAGACAGTACATCGGGATCGCCAACAGCGTTTGCGAGAAGACATCCGGCGGTGTCAGCAGCATCCCGACAACGAATGCACCAACCAGCACATACGGGCGTTTTTTGCGTAAGTCTTCTGGCGAGGTAATCCCCATCCAGCACAGCAGCACAATTGCCACAGGCACTTCAAAGGAGACACCAAACGCCATAAACAACGCCATAACGAAGCTTAAATAGCTGGCGATGTCGGTGGATACCTGTACCCCTTCCGGCGCGGTATTGGCAAGGAAGCCAAATGCCAGCGGAAAGACCACAAAGTAGGCGAACGCCATGCCGATATAAAACAGCAGAGAGCTGGAAACCAGCAGCGGCACCACCAGGCGACGTTCATGCTTATACAGCGCTGGGGCGATAAATGCCCACACCTGATAGAGAATCACCGGCGCTGACAGAATCAGCGACACCATAAAGGTCAGCTTGATCGGCGTAAAGAACGGCGAGGCCACGTCGGTGGCGATCATCGTTGAACCTTGCGGCAACTGCTTGATCAATGGCGCGGATACCAGGTGATAGATGTCATTGGCGAAATAGACCAGACACAGGAATATCACGATCACCGCGATAATGCAGTTCAGCAGACGCTTACGCAGCTCAATTAGATGCGTGATAAGCGGTTGAGTATCTTCTACAGACATGTTTACGGTTTATCACTCGACGAAGGGGAAGGTGCAGCGGTTTTCGGTTCAGCGTCCGCAGCAGGTTTTACCACCGGCTCTGGCGTGGTTTCTGGCTTCTGTTCCGGCGAACTGGCCTGCGTTTGTGCAGCGGCAGGCGTTACGCCCTCATGCGCAGCTTCATTATCTTTCACCACCGGGTTATGGATGGTGTGCGCTTCATCGCTCGCCTTTTCAGGATCGTTTGCAACGTAGGAACGCTTCATCGACTCCGCGGCCTGGCGTAGTTCATCCATCGACGCTTTCAGTTCGGGCGTCAGGTTAGTGAGGCTCGCCTTTTCAACCTTTTTCAGACTGTCCTGAAACTCCTGGAGTTTTAACTCCTGGGTCAGTTCGTTCTGCACCGTTGTCGCCAGTGAACGCAACGCGCGAATCCAGCCCGCTACCGTTTTTACCGCCACAGGCAGTCGTTGCGGCCCCAGAACGACGAGGCCGATGATGAACACCAATAGCAGTTCGCTAAAACCGATATCAAACACGGATTACACCTGCTCTTTATCGTGGCGCTTCGCGTCTTCTGTTTTAGCCTGTTCCTGATTCGTATCCGCCTGCTTATCGGCGATAGTTTTCGCAGTAAAATCAGCATCCTGACTGGTTTTATCCTGCTTTGGTTCATCATCGCTCATTGCTTTTTTAAAGCCTTTGATCGACGCACCAAGATCGGAACCGATGGAGCCGAGCTTTTTGGTGCCAAAAAGCAGTACAACGATGACGGCAATAATCAATAACTGCCAAATACTGATACCACCCATACATGTTCCTCTGTGGTAGATGATGATTAAACAAAGCCGCATTATACGTTACACGGCCCGCCTTGAGCGATGAAAAAATCAGCGTGTTTTGCGCCAACCGACAAACCAGGCGATCAGACCACCTGCCATTAACCAGCCGGGCATCAGCCCCCACTCAGGTCGGCTGACCAACAAGAATGTGCCACTTAATACTAACGTAGCGCCAATTCCGAGAAAATAACGCGATTGTCCCTGACGTACATGATTTGACTGAAGCTCGCGGGCAATCTTATCAACACTGTGCTGTAAATACTTGCCCTGGCGCAAACTGTCGTAAACCAGTTCAGGCAGTTCTGGCATTTTTTCGACCCAGAACGGCGCTTTTTCTTTAAATGCTCTCACCAGCGCAGGAATACCGACCTGATCTTTAATCCACGACTCCAGGAAAGGCTTCGCCGTTTTCCATAAATCGAGTTGCGGATAAAGCTGGCGTCCTACCCCTTCGACGTAGAGCAGGGTTTTCTGGAGTAACACCAGTTGCGGCTGCACTTCCATATTGAAGCGACGCGCCGTATTAAACAGATTTAACAGTACATGTCCAAACGAAATTTCGGCCAGCGGTTTCTCAAAGATAGGTTCACAGACCGTACGAATGGCAAATTCGAACTCTTCAACGTTGGTATCTGGTGGCACCCAGCCAGAATCGACGTGTAGCTCTGCCACTTTGCGATAGTCGCGATTAAAGAAGGCGATAAAGTTTTCTGCCAGATAGCGTTTATCTTCTTTGTTTAGCGAGCCAACAATCCCGCAATCAATGCCGATATATTTCGGGTTTTCCGGGTGTTCATAGCTTACGAAGATGTTGCCAGGGTGCATATCGGCATGGAAAAAGCTGTCGCGAAAGACCTGAGTGAAGAACACCTGCACGCCGCGTTCCGCCAGCAATTTCATGTTGGTGCCGTTTTTCTCCAGCGCCGCAACATCAGACACCGGAATGCCGTAAATGCGCTCCATCACCATCATCCCTTCACTACAATAGTCAGGGTAAACTTCCGGGATGTAGAGCATCGGGCTGTCTTCAAAATTGCGCCGAAGCTGAATGGCGTTGGCAGATTCCCGCAGCAAATTCAGTTCATCAATCAATGTCTTTTCGTACTCGCGCACCACTTCGGTTGGGCGCAGACGGCGACCATCCGGCAGCAAACGCGGCACCCAGCGAGCCAGACGGTAGATAAGTTTCAGATCCGCTTTAATAACCGGCAAAATATCCGGGCGGATGACTTTAATCACCACCTCTTTACCATTCGATTTCAATCGCGCGGTATGAACCTGGGCGATAGAAGCAGAAGCCAGCGGCTTGATTTCAAAATCGTCAAACCACGCTTCTACCGGCAAGCCGCCCATTGCAGCTTCAATCTGCTGCTTCGCCAGCTTGCCATCAAACGGAGCAACTTTGTCCTGCAATAACGCCAGCTGATCGGCAATATGCGGTGGAAAAAGATCGCGGCGGGTTGATAACATTTGCCCGAACTTGATCCAAACCGGCCCCAGTTCTTGCAGGGCCAGTCGTAGTCGCTCACCTAAAAGTTTGTCTTTATGCCGATTTGGCATCCAGAATAATGAGTATCGCCATAGCCGTAGCGGCAGGGTGATACGCATTTTGGGGATCAGTTCATCAAGTCCGTAGCTTAAAAAAGTGCGAATGATGAAATATAGGCGCCGTACTTCACCTGGCGTCATTTAGCCTCCAGTTTTTCCAGCCGTTTGGTCAGGGCATCAACAGCACGCTCGACGGCAGCCGTCTCTTCCGCAAACCAGGCCACTTCAAGCGGACCGGGTGCCATACGCCACTCTTCAGTAATGGCTTCCGCCACATAACGTTGCTGGCGCTTAATGCCGTGATGCAGGAACTTTGCGCCTCCGCGCATGGCTTTGCTGATTCCTTCAGCGGCGATATCACCGGTATAAGGGGCCAGCAGTTCCGCAGGGTCGAACTCTGCCAGATCTGCCAGCGCAACGAAGTTTTGCACCACCTGAATATCGCCCTGCACTTCCAGCTCACCACTGCGAATCAGTGCGGTAAGCTGCTGGCGATCGCGAAGTTTCGGCAACACACTGGCGTAGGCGATAACGGTGCAGTCAGCATCGCCTGCCCATTCGCCCAGTACATCAACCTGGCGTTCGCTGAACACCAGAATCAATGACGTCGAAAAGCCTTTTACCTCCACGCGCAATACTTTACCCAGCAGACGCGAGCGGGCTGTTTTCAGCGCGGGTGAGCGATACAGGAAGGTGTTGAGCAGACTTTCAATTCCTGCCGTCACTAAAGGTTTAAAAGGCATTTCCGGTCTCCTGTCAGAACTTATAACCACGATGCAGCGCCACAACCCCCGCCGTCAGATTGTAGTAGTCGACACTTTCGAATCCGGCATCCTGCATCATGGCTTTCAGGGTATCCTGATCGGGATGCATACGGATGGATTCTGCCAGATAACGGTAGCTGTCGGCGTCGTTCGCGACCAGTGAGCCAATACGCGGCAGCACATGGAAGGAGTATGCATCATAGGCTTTGCTCAGCGGCTCGATAATTGGCTTCGAGAACTCAAGCACCAGCAGGCGGCCGCCGGGTTTCAGCACGCGATACATTGAACGCAGTGCTTTATCTTTGTCGGTGACGTTACGCAGACCAAACGAAATGGTGATGCAATCAAAGGTGTTATCCGGGAACGGCAGCGCCTCAGCGTTCGCCTGAACATACTCAACGTTGCCAATCACACCGATATTACGCAGCTTCTCGCGTCCCATTTTGAGCATGGATTCATTGATATCAGCAAGGACCACTTTGCCAGTTTCTCCGACCAGGCGGGAGAATTTCGCTGTCAGGTCGCCGGTGCCACCAGCCAGATCCAGCACGGTCTGCCCACGGCGTACGCCGCTGCAATCAATCGTGAATCGCTTCCACAAACGATGAATACCAAATGACATCAAATCATTCATGACATCGTATTTTGATGCCACGGAATGGAAAACGTGGGCGACCATATCCGCTTTTTGTTCCTTCGCGACGGTCTGAAAACCAAAGTGCGTCGTTTCTTGTGACTTATCCACCATCTCAATGCCTGCTCATCAAAAAATTGTTCCAGAAGTGTAACAGATTGGGCGTCGATGCCCTAGATTTCTACCCGGCTTAACTACCCCTAATGGGCTAGCGCGACTGCTGATTATATTCATCATCGCGTTGATAAGCTTCATCATTCGGCTGCTCCGGAACCGACCGAAGTCGATACTCTTCATCCTGGCTCACCGCCTGTTCAGCCAAATCCGGATTAATCTCGCGTTTAATTTCTACTCCTAAACCGCGAAACGCTTCTGCCTGCGCCAGCACATTTCCGCGACCTGAAGAGAGTTTTTTCATTGCCTGGCGGTAGTTATCCTGCGCTTTGTCGAGACTTTGACCAATC
Source organism: Escherichia sp. SCLE84 (assembly GCF_012584495.1). NCBI lineage: Bacteria > Pseudomonadati > Pseudomonadota > Gammaproteobacteria > Enterobacterales > Enterobacteriaceae > Escherichia > Escherichia sp. SCLE84. The sequence goes on from NZ_CP051430.1 coordinate 3,127,229, forward strand.
GCGGACATGTCATCGATGAACAAACGCATCTTGTCGTACAGCTTGCTGGCACGATCGGCGATTTGCTGGGCGTTGCGGCTTTGATGCTCATAACGCCACAGGTTGGCAATAGTACGCAACGCCACCAGCAGCGTAGTCGGGCTAACCAGCATGATATTGTTTTTCAACGCTTCGGTGATCAGCTCCGGCTGGCGGTCAAGCGCCAGTAAAAAAGCGGGTTCAACGGGAATAAACATCAGCACGTAATCCAGAGTTCGCAGCCCCGGCAGCTGTTGATAATCTTTGCGTCCCAGCAAACGGATATGGTTACGCACCGACGCGATATGTTCCTGTAGCGCGCTTTCGCGGGTGTAGTCGTCTTCGGCGTTAAAATAGCGTTCATAGGCGACCAGCGTCATTTTGGCGTCGATCACCACATCTTTTCCCTGCGGCAGCCGCACGATGACATCCGGCTGCATCCGCGAGCGGGCGTCATTTTCGATGCTGACCTGGGTTTCATATTCATACCCTTCACGCAGACCGGAAGCCTCCAGCACCCGCGTCAATACTACCTCGCCCCAGTTGCCCTGGGTTTTATTGTCGCCTTTCAGCGCGCGCGTCAGGTTGATCGCTTCCTGGGCCATTTGCGCGTTGAGTTGCTGGAGATTGCGAATTTCGTGGGTCAGGGTATGGCGTTCTTGTGCTTCTTTACCGAAGCTGTCCTGAACCTGACGGCGGAAACCGTCCAGTTGTTCACGTAGCGGCGACAACAGGCTGTTCAGACTCTGACGGTTTTGCTCATCAACCCGGCGATTGCTGTGCTCAAAAATACGGTTGGCGAGGTTTTCAAACTGCTCACTGAGGCGCTGCTCGCTGTTAATCATCTGGCGAATTTTATCGTCAGCATGTTGCTGTGCGGCTTCCATCCGCGTGGTTACTTCACGCAGATCGGCCTCCAGAGAGGTGTTAATACTTTGCAGGCTGCGCACTTCGTTATTGAGTAACTCGCACTCTGCACGCCAGTGCTCGCTTTGGGTAATTTGTTGTTTTGCCGCGCTTAACTCCGCGACCATCTCTTCACGTTCAGCTAATTGCTCGGCTTTTTGCTGCGCATGTTGATAACTGGCAAACAGCCAGCCAATTGCCACACCCACCAACGCAATAACTGCGTAAACCATGATTGAGAAATCCACAACGCCTCCTGACGCAACAACTTACCCGCACAAAATAGAATTGTGCTGTACAAACGTCCAGTTGGAAAGGCATTTCCTGCGAGGCGCTACGCAAAAATACAAAAGGCCGAACGCGTCGGCCTTCAGACAGGAGAAGAGAATTACAGCAGACGACGCGCCGCTTCCACCACGATTTTCACCGCTTGGCTTTCAGTTTGTTTCATCGTCTCAGCATTCGGGATCTCTTGCTGGGTGCGGTTAACGATAACACCCGCTACCATACCGGCACGCAGGCCCTGACTTGCACACATGGTCAGCAGGGTTGCAGATTCCATTTCATAGTTCATTACGCCCATCGCCTGCCACTCTTCCATAGAACCTTTAAAGTGACGAACTACGCGACCAGAGTAAGTATCGTAACGTTCCTGGCCTGGGTAGAAGGTATCAGAAGAAGCTGTCACGCCAACGTGAGTTGTCGCGCCAATGGATTTCGCAGCTTCAACCAGCGCAGTCGTACATTCGAAATCAGCGACAGCCGGGAATTCCAGCGGTGCGAAGTGCAGGCTCGCGCCATCCAGACGGACAGACGCCGTGGTAACCAGGACATCACCCACATTAATATGCGGCTGAATAGCGCCCGTTGTACCGATACGCAGGAAGGTGCGAATGCCCAGCTGTGCCAGCTCTTCAACAGCAATAGAGGTAGACGGGCCGCCGATACCGGTAGAGCAGACGATAACAGGTTTACCATCCAGCTCTGCACGCCAGGTAGTGAATTCGCGGTGAGATGCCAGCTTAACCGGCTTATCCATCAGCGCGGCGATCTTTTCCACACGATCCGGGTCGCCAGGGACGATGGCAAGCGTAGCCCCTTGTAAATCGTTTTTAGTGAGGCCGAGATGAAAAACATCAGACTTGGACATATACAACTCCTCTGTGAATCGGTTTAGTCAGAAGAAGCAAAAAGACACTTTACCGAAGGGTTTAACATTTTTTCGTGATACTCATCACCATGACGCAAATGCGTTGCATAAATTTACCCACCAAAAGTGATTCAAATCACATAAATCACTCTTCATTCTGCAGGACTGCATAAAAGATGAGCCGATTCAGGCAATGTGATTTGTTGCATGCTGACTATAGTTAACATTGCGCAACATTTTTATAAGGGTACGGAGAATACCATGGCAACAACACAACAATCTGGATTTGCACCTGCTGCATCGCCTCTCGCTTCGACCATCGTTCAGACCCCGGACGACGCGATTGTGGCGGGCTTCACCTCTATCCCTTCACAAGGGGATAACATGCCTGCTTACCATGCCAGACCAAAGCAAAGCGATGGCCCACTGCCAGTGGTCATTGTAGTGCAGGAAATTTTTGGCGTGCATGAACATATCCGCGACATTTGTCGCCGTCTGGCGCTGGAGGGGTATCTGGCTATCGCACCTGAACTTTACTTCCGCGAGGGCGATCCGAATGATTTTGCCGATATCCCCACGTTGCTTAGCGGTCTGGTAGCAAAAGTGCCTGACTCGCAGGTGCTGGCCGATCTCGATCATGTCGCCAGTTGGGCATCCCGCAACGGCGGCGATGTTCATCGTTTAATGATCACCGGATTCTGCTGGGGTGGACGTATCACCTGGCTGTATGCCGCGCATAATCCACAGCTAAAAGCCGCAGTGGCGTGGTACGGCAAACTGACGGGCGATAAGTCGCTGAATTCACCGAAACAACCTGTTGATATCGCAACCGATCTTAACGCGCCGGTTCTCGGCTTATATGGCGGTCAGGATAACAGCATTCCGCAGGAGAGCGTTGAAACGATGCGCCAGGCGCTGCGGGCTGCTAATGCGAAAGCAGAGATTATCGTCTACCCGGATGCCGGGCATGCATTCAACGCTGATTATCGCCCGAGCTATCATGCCGAATCTGCGAAAGATGGCTGGCAGCGTATGCTGGAATGGTTTAAGCAGTATGGTGGGAAGAAGTCGCTGTAATGAGAAAAGACCGGGTGGTATTACCACCCGGTTTGGATTTACCCCAGACGCAAATTCTGCGCCGCCTGCACCATGTTCGCCAGTGCCGCGCGGGTTTCTGGCCAGCCGCGCGTTTTCAGGCCACAGTCTGGGTTGACCCACAGGCGCTCTGCCGGAATGCGTTTTGCCGCTTTCTTCAGCAGGGCTTCAATCCATTCCACGCTCGGTACGTTTGGCGAGTGAATGTCATAGACGCCTGGACCGATTTCATTCGGATAATCAAACTCTTCAAACGACTCCAGCAACTCCATGTCGGAACGCGAGGTTTCGATGGTGATGACGTCTGCATCCAGCGCCGCAATGGAATCCATGATGTCGTTGAACTCGCAATAACACATGTGAGTGTGGATTTGTGTGTCATCTTTCGCCACGGCGGCGTTGATACGGAAGGCCTCTACGCCCCACTGGAGATAGGCGTCCCAGTCGCTACGACGCAGTGGTAAACCTTCGCGCAGCGCCGGTTCGTCAATCTGGATGATACCAATCCCTGCCGCTTCCAGATCGGCCACCTCATCACGCAGCGCCAGCGCAATCTGTTTGGCGATGGTTTCACGGCTGACATCTTCACGCGGGAACGACCAGCAGAGTATGGTCACCGGCCCCGTCAGCATCCCTTTCACCGGTTTGTCGGTCAGCGATTGCGCATACTTCGCCCACTCCACGGTAATCGGTGCCGGGCGACTAACGTCACCAATAACAATCGGTGGCTTCACGCAGCGGGAACCGTAGCTCTGTACCCAACCGTTTTGCGTAAAGACAAACCCGTCGAGGTGCTCGCCAAAGTATTCCACCATGTCATTACGCTCGGCCTCGCCATGTACCAGCACATCCAGTCCCAAACGTTCCTGTTCAACAATGGCCTGCCTGATATGTTCCGCAATGCCCGTGCGGTAGTTATTGGCGTCGAGATTGCCCTTTTTGAAATCCAGACGCAGGGTACGAATTTCCGTGGTTTGCGGGAAAGAACCAATCGTGGTGGTCGGCCACGCTGGCAGTTTAAAACGCGCACGCTGGGCTTCGGCACGCACTTCATAGACATTCGCACGCTGGCTGTCCTGGGCGGTGATCGCCGCCAGACGCTTTTCTACCGCCGGATTATGTACGCGGGTAGAGTGACGACGTGCCTGAATCGGGGCGCTCCACTCTGCCAGAGCTGCCGTGTCACCACTGTTCAGCGCATCGCGCAGCAGTGCCAGTTCATGGCATTTTTGTAGGGCGAAGGCAAACCAGCTTTTCACTTCTGCATCAAGACGCGTTTCCACGCTCAGGTCGATGGGGCTGTGCAGCAACGAGCAGGAAGATGCCACCCACAAATCACGTTTGCCGACAATGTCCTTAATTTGCGCATATTTCTCGGTAAGATCGGCGCGCCAGACGTTACGACCATTGATCAGACCCGCAGACAGCAACCAGTCAGAAGGCAGGCGCTTGTGCAGTTCAGCAACGTCATCTTTACCATGTACGAGGTCAACATGCAGACCCTGAACAGGCAGCGCAGTAATCGTGTCGAGATTTGGCGTTACGCCTTCAAAATAGGTGGTCAGCAGCAGTTTCACCTGTCCCTGGAGCGCGTCGTAAGCGGGTTTGTATGCGTCCAGCCACGCCTGTGGTAGTTCCAGTACCAGCGCGGGTTCATCAATCTGTACCCACTCGATGCCGCGTTTCGCCAGTTCTGCCAGCACTTGCTGATAAACCGGCAGAATGTCGTTCAGCAGGCTAAGGCGGTCAAACTGTTCACCTTTCACTTTCCCCAGCCACAGGTAAGTAACCGGCCCCAGCAGCACAGGCTTAACGTTGTGGCCCAGCGCCAGCGCCTCGTCCACTTCCTCCAGCAGCTGCGTCCAGGTCAGTTTGAACTGTTGGCCTTTAACGAATTCCGGCACCATGTAGTGATAGTTGGTGTTAAACCATTTGGTCATTTCCGCTGCCGCCGCAGGTTCGCCAGTCGGCGCACGTCCACGACCAATACGGAACAGGGTGTCGATATCTACCGAACCGTCTTTGTTCTGATGACGTGGCGGAACATTACCCAGCAGCAGACTGGTGGTCAGAACATGATCGTACCAGGCAAAATCGCCCACCGGCAGCAGGTCGATACCCGCTTGCTTTTGTTGATCCCAGTGACGAGCACGCAGTTCACGCCCTACTGTCAGCAGTTCTTCACGCGTGGAGTTCCCCGCCCAATAACTTTCTTGCGCTTTTTTCAGCTCGCGACGCAGGCCAACGCGAGGGAAACCGAGGGTGTGATTAAGAATTGTCATTATATGATATGCCCCTTATGGAATTTTTAGTATTTAGCCGTCCAGATGTTTACACATCCATAATTGGCGGTTACTGTATATTCCTCAAGCGCAAATTATTCATGCCGAAGTGAAGGACTTTCATGATCGAAGTAAAACACCTGAAAACGCTACAAGCGTTGCGGAACTGCGGCTCTCTCGCAGCCGCTGCGGCGACGTTGCATCAGACGCAATCCGCCCTGTCTCACCAGTTTAGCGATCTGGAACAACGCCTTGGCTTCCGGCTATTTGTGCGTAAGAGCCAGCCGCTACGCTTTACACCGCAGGGAGAAATCCTGTTGCAACTGGCAAACCAGGTGCTGCCGCAAATTAGCCAGGCACTGCAAGCCTGCAATGAACCGCAGCAGACGCGTCTGCGCATTGCCATTGAGTGCCATAGCTGTATTCAGTGGCTGACGCCCGCGTTAGAAAATTTCCATAAGAACTGGCCGCAGGTAGAGATGGATTTTAAATCGGGCGTGACGTTTGACCCGCAGCCCGCGTTGCAACAGGGCGAGCTGGATCTGGTGATGACCTCCGATATCCTGCCGCGCAGTGGCCTGCATTATTCGCCGATGTTCGACTATGAAGTGCGTCTGGTGTTAGCACCTGACCATCCACTGGCGGCGAAAACGCGAATTACACCGGAAGATCTCGCCAGCGAGACGCTGTTGATTTATCCGGTGCAGCGTAGTCGACTGGATGTCTGGCGGCATTTTCTTCAGCCGGCAGGCGTCAGTCCGTCACTAAAAAGCGTCGATAACACCTTATTGTTGATTCAGATGGTTGCCGCGCGGATGGGTATTGCCGCGCTACCGCATTGGGTAGTAGAGAGTTTTGAGCGCCAGGGTCTGGTGGTGACCAAAACCCTGGGCGAAGGCTTGTGGAGCCGACTGTACGCCGCCGTGCGCGATGGCGAGCAGCGTCAGCCAGTTACGGAAGCGTTTATTCGCTCAGCGCGCAATCACGCCTGCGATCATCTGCCGTTTGTGAAGAGCGCGGAGCGACCCACTTACGATGCACCCACAGTGAGGCCAGGATCACCAGCGCGCCTGTAATAAACGTTGGCCAGTGCGGCTGTTGGTGCCAGATAGCCAGGTTTACCAGCAGCCCTGCCGGAACGTGCATATTATTCATAATTCCCAGCGTTCCGGCGTCCACCTGCGTCGCGCCGTAGTTCCACATAAAGTAGCCAATCCCGGAAGCCACCACGCCAAGAAACACCAGAATGCCCCATTGCAACGTGGTTTGCGGCATTTTCTGCGCATTTCCCAGCAAGAACCATGCAATTACCGCCACCAGGAACGCGCCAAGATAGAACCACGCAAAGGCGTTATGCTGCGGCATCGGGCGAGTTTCCATCAGGCGTTTGTAACCCACCATGCCGATGGCAAAAGTGATATTGGAGAGTTGCACCAGCAACAAGCCAGTCCAGAAATGGTCGGTGACCTGATCATAGCGAATAATCCCGGCACCAATCACCGCCAACAAGGCACTAAAAGCATATCCCCAGCGCAGACGGCGCTTACTCATGATGTCATAAATCAGCGTGATGTAGAGCGGCGTCAGTACGGTGAACAGCAGCAGTTCGGAAACCGTCAGATAGAGATAAGCGCGGAAACTCAGCATATACATCACGCCAAGCTGCATCGCGCCCACCAGCATATACAGGCCGACTGTTTTCAGGCTATTGCCACGGGTACGCAGAAACGGCAGAAAAACGAGTGCCGCCAGGCCAACGCGCACCAGCACCGCAAAATAGCTATCGACGTGCCCCGCAAGGTACTCGCCATAAAAGCTAAAGGAGAAGGCCCACAGAATCGTGGTGATGATAAGTAGCGCCACAATGGAAAACTCTTTGATTAACGAGTATCCATTGTAGCGAAGTATCAGGTTGACAACTAACCAAATAAAGAACGATTACGATAAATAGAGTTTACGCAGATAATGCGGCACTGCGTCTTCGGCGTTAGTACCAATCACTTCCAGCTCGGGATGCAGATCTTTCAGGCGCTGATGCGCGCTGCCCATAATGCAGCCTTTACCCGCCATCGACAGCATTTCGGCATCGTTCATTCCATCGCCAAAGGCAATACAATCTTGCAGGCTGTAGCCCAGTTTCTTCGCTACCGCTTCCAGGGCATGGCCTTTTGAAACGCCGCCAGCCATCACTTCCAGGCAGGTTAAGGTAGAGAAACTAACGTTGACGCGATCGCCCCAGCGAGCGTTAATCGCCTGCTCCAGCGGCAGCAGTTGTTCATGGGAATCGCAGGTGAAGAACACTTTGCTGACGCCTTCCGGCTCCAGTAATCCAGGCTCATACAGCGCATATTTGAACACCGCTTCTTTAAAAAAGCGCATCTCTTCCGGGCGATGGCGATTCATAAACCATTCGTCGTCGCGATAAACGTTAGTAATGATGTCCGGATTGTCGTTGACTACGCCAAACAGATCGCTGGCAATGTCGCGATCCAGGTTATGAGCAAAAATCAGATTGCCATCCAGATCGTGAACGCGCGCGCCGTTGGAGGTGATCATGTACGACTTGATCTCCAGATTATCGCGAATTTGCCCCACATCAACGTGGTGACGACCGGTCGCAAACACAAAGTTGATGCCGCGCGCGGTGAGCAGCTTCAGGGTTTCTTTGGCGTAAGGGGATAACGTATGGTCGGGAGAAAGTAACGTGCCATCTAAATCAGACGCAACAACCTGGTACATAAGAAATTTAAACCTCTGTAGAGCGGTTTCCGCTGGGTGAGTTATGCCTGTTGAAAAAATCAACAATGGCGTGGAGCGCGACTGAGCGCATTGCGTCCTTTTCAAAAAGGATCTCATGGTAAGCACCTTTAATTACCAACGGTCGTCCTCCTTCGACAGGATGGCCCGCGGCGGTGCGGAGTTCACAAAAACGGTCATGCATGCGGTTATCCACCACGCGTTCCTCTTCAGCTTGTAAGAGAAGCGTTGGCGTGGCGTCATCACCCGCACCGGCTAACACCTGTTCGCCAGCCAGAATACTTTCGCGTACCCAATGGTAGGTCGGCCCACCGACGCGAATCGTTGGGTCATCAGCATAGAAGCGTAAGTTACGTCGATATCGCTGTCTGCTGTGGGTCAGTACGTTGATAGCAAACGGCAACGCGCGCCAGCGCCCGGTGCCTATTGCATAGCCATCACGGAAACGTGGATGCGCTTCGGCCCAGTTGAGGATCTGCCGTGCCATAAATGACGGCATACGAATCACGATCCCAAACATTGGCGCAGTTAGCGCAATGGCGTCACATACACCTGGATGGCGTTGCAGAAATAATGTGGAGATCGCACCGCCCATCGAATGTGCCAGTATATAGCGTTTACGCCACGGACCGGGCTGAACCTCCTGCTGCCAGAATGCCGCCAGATCATCAACATAATCATTAAAGCGATTAACATGCCCGAGATGCGGATCGGCTAACAGGCGACCGGAACGTCCCTGCCCGCGATGGTCGATGATTAAGACATCAAACCCCAAATGGAACAGGTCATAGGCCAGTTCCGCATATTTTACGTAGCTCTCAATACGCCCCGGGCAGATGACTACCACCCGGTCATGGTGCTGTGCGCGAAAACGGACAAAGCGCACCGGAATGTCATCCACACCAGTAAACTCTGCTTCATCACGCTGACGCCAGAAATCAGTCAGCGGTCCCATGGTAAAAGCAGCAAACGCGTTTTCTCTTGTTTCCCAGTCTTTTTGCTGCTGAAACATCGGGTAATCTGCCTCTTAAACCACGTAAAATCGTTTTTTTTAGCGTGCCTGACACAACGCTGCGACAGTAGCGTATTGTGGCACAAAAATAGACACACCGGGAGTTCATCATGACCTTAGAATGGTGGTTTGCCTACCTGCTGACATCGATCATTTTAAGCCTGTCGCCAGGCTCTGGTGCAATCAACACTATGACCACCTCGCTCAACCACGGTTATCGCGGCGCGGTGGCGTCTATTGCTGGGCTTCAGACCGGACTGGCGATTCATATTGTGCTGGTTGGCGTGGGGTTGGGGACGCTATTTTCCCGCTCAGTGATTGCGTTTGAAGTGTTGAAGTGGGCAGGCGCGGCTTACTTGATTTGGCTGGGAATCCAGCAGTGGCGCGCCGCTGGTGCAATTGACCTTAAATCGCTGGCCTCTACTCAATCGCGTCGACATTTGTTCCAGCGCGCAGTTTTTGTGAATCTCACCAATCCCAAAAGTATTGTGTTTCTGGCGGCGCTATTTCCGCAATTCATCATGCCGCAACAGCCGCAACTGATGCAGTATATCGTGCTCGGCGTCACCACTATTGTGGTCGATATTATTGTGATGATCGGTTACGCCACCCTTGCTCAACGGATTGCTCTATGGATTAAAGGACCAAAGCAGATGAAGGCGCTGAATAAGATTTTCGGCTCGTTGTTTATGCTGGTGGGAGTACTGTTAGCATCGGCGAGGCATGCGTGAAAAATAATGTCGGATGCGGCGTAAACGCCTTATCCGACTTACTCTGAAGACGCGTCTGGCATCACCGCGAAATAATCAAATGAATGCCAAATCCGGCAAATAACGCCCCGGCAAAACCATCAATCCACTTCGCCAGACGTTGATAACCACGGCGCATTTGCGGCAGGGCAAACAGGCTGGCAACGACGGTAAACCACGCCAGTGTTTCGACAATGATCAGCGCAAAAATGCCCCAGCGCGCGGTAGTGCCAACGTTATCACCGACAAACAATGAGAATACCGAACCAAAATAGATAATCGCTTTCGGATTAGCGAGATTGGTCAGTAAACCTTTCAGGAAACTGCGCCCACTTTTCGCCAGCTCGACCTGTGGCGCAGGTGCAGAAACCGCCTCTTTTTTCAGCGCGCCGCGCAGCATCTGATAACCCATCCAGCAGAGATACAGGCCACCGCCAACCATAATCAGCGTATGCAGCCAGGCCATTTTTTCGATAATCAAATGCAGGCCAAGCAACGCAATCCCAGCCCAAACCATTACACCGCAGGTAATGCCCAGCACGCCCATCATCGCTTCTTTACGGGAACGACTGACAGCGGTCTGAGAGACAAAAAAGAAATCGGGACCGGGGCTCATAAGCGCCACAATATGCACCATGGCGACGGTGAGAAATAACATCAACATACATTTGACTCGCGGGGGAAACGTTTACGGAGTCTTCATCCTGGCACTTTTTTATGCCGCTGACTACTCTTCGTCGTCGCCGTCAACATGCGCGCGGATAAGCGCCATAAACGGTTTACCAAAGCGTTCCAGCTTGCGCATCCCAACGCCGTTAACGCTGAGCATTTCGCTGGCGGTGATCGGCATCTGTTCAGCCATCTCAATCAAGGTTGCGTCGTTAAACACCACGTACGGCGGGACATTGCTTTCATCGGCAATCGATTTACGCAGTTTGCGTAATTTGGCGAACAGTTTGCGATCATAGTTGCCGCCGAACGATTTCTGCATCGCTTTCGGTTTGAGCGCCACGATACGCGGCACGGCAAGTTGCAAAGAGGATTCGCCGCGCAGCACCGGGCGCGCGGCCTCTGTCAGTTGTAGGGCAGAATGCTGGGCAATATTTTGCGTCACCAGGCCGAGGTGAATCAGCTGGCGGATCACGCTCACCCAATGTTCATGGCTTTTATCACGGCCCATGCCATAGACTTTCAGTTTGTCATGACCATAGTCGCGGATACGCTGGTTATTAGCACCACGAATCACTTCCACCACATAACCCATCCCAAACCGCTGATTCACACGACCAATGGTGGAAAGGGCAATCTGAGCATCGGTTGAACCGTCGTACTGTTTCGGCGGATCGAGGCAGATATCGCAGTTTCCGCACGGCTCCTGACGCCCTTCGCCAAAATAGTTCAGCAATACCAGACGACGGCAAGTTTGCGCTTCGGCAAACGCGCCCATCGCATTGAGTTTGTGGCGCTCGATATCCTGCAACTGCCCCTGCGGCTTCTCTTCCAGACAACGGCGCAGCCACGCCATATCAGCCGGATCGTAAAACAGCATCGCTTCCGCAGGCAGGCCATCACGCCCGGCGCGACCGGTTTCCTGATAATAGGATTCGATATTGCGCGGAATATCAAAGTGGACCACGAAGCGAACGTTTGGTTTATTGATGCCCATGCCGAACGCCACCGTCGCCACCACAATTTGCAGGTCATCGCGCTGGAATTTCTCCTGCACGTCGGCGCGGACATTATTTTCCAGCCCGGCATGATAGGCCGCCGCGCTAATACCCTTGCTTTGCAGGCGCGCAGCGGTGTCTTCTACTTTCGCCCGGCTGTTGCAGTAGATAATGCCGGACTTACCGCGCTGTTCCTGCACGTAGCGCATCAACTGATCGAGCGGTTTGAATTTCTCCATCAGCATGTAGCGAATATTCGGACGGTCAAAACTGCTGATTTGAATCAGCGGATCGTTCAGCCCCAGCAGGCGCACGATATCCTGGCGCGTGGTGTCGTCGGCTGTGGCGGTCAGCGCCATAAACGGCAGCGTCGGGAACCGCTGGCGCAACTGACCGAGCGCGGCATATTCCGGGCGGAAATCGTGGCCCCATTGGGAGATACAGTGCGCTTCATCAACGGCTAATAACACCGGATTCCAGTGCGCCAGATGCTCAAGAAAGTTATCCAGCATCAGGCGTTCCGGCGCGATATAAAGCAGGCGGATTTGCCCGGTGCGACAGCCTGTCATCACTTCAAGTTGCTGCTCGCGGGTTTGCGTCGAGTTAAGGCACGCCGCCGCCACGCCGTTGGCTTGCAGTTGATCCACCTGATCTTTCATCAACGAAATCAGCGGTGAAACAACCACGGTAAGGCCGTTTAGCAATAAGGCAGGAATTTGATAGCAAAGGGATTTTCCGCCACCGGTGGGCATGACGACCAGGCAATCGCGACCGGAAAGCACAGTGTCGATAATTTCTTCCTGGCCGGGGCGAAACTGTTGGTAGCCAAAGGTTTCTTGTAAAACCTGTTTAGCTCCGGACTCCAGATTCAACACTTCCGCCTGCGCCACATTCACCCCGATTGCCTGAAATAAAAACAGGCGCTATTTTCAGCGCCTGCGCGAGAAACTGCAATGCTTTTAGTCTCTGAGAGGGTAATCCTGGATGCTGGATTCCAGATTTGCCAACCACTCAACCGTTCATCAAAACAAATCGTTTAGCATAACCCCCACACCGACACGGGTCTGGTTGAAGTTATAGTCGATGAGCGATTCGCCATAGCCGCTGTAAACCTGAGTATAAAGGCGCACATGTTTGGTGATCGGGTAACTTAAGCCTAACTCCGCGCCGCCGTAGCCGGTGTTCCAGTTGTACTGTCCTTTCGCACTGAGCACCGCATCACCGAGGTGATAGCCGATTTTAAGCTGGTAGTAACCCATATATTTGGTGATATCCGGGTTATCGTCAGTATTACCCACCACATACCACGGCTTCACTTCTACCAGCCAGTTACCGTTTTCTGCCATCAGGCGAGTATAAAGGCGGTTCCAGCTGCGGGAGGTCGGGTCTGAACGCCCGTTAGAGTCGTGGTTATACCCCATCTCCACATCGCGCAGCGTCCAACCTGCAAAACGGTAATCGGTGGCAAAACCGAGGAACAATTGCGGTTCGTAGTTGGTTTCACGAAACGGTGAAGACTCTTCGCTATTGGACAGTTGCCACCAGGATTTTTGCGTATAAGACGCACCCAACACCGAGTTCGGGCCTAAAATCCCACGCCACAGTGGAAATGCCAGGCTCAACTGAAACTTTACTTCATCCTTACGCGCATTTTCCGCCCAGTCGTAACTGGCAATCGCTTCTTTGTTCAGATCGCTGGTTTGGGTGTAGATGAGGTAGTTGGTGTCATAAGGATAGAGCGTGAACGGATTGTCATGCTCCTGCAGCATATTGGCGATAATACTGCCACGCACCGCTGGCGCGTCATGCACCTCTTTCACCGTTGCCTCTTGTGCATATACTGCCATAGGCAACATAAACACCGGCAACAACCAGCCCTGCAGAGTCCGCATCGGTCGTGTTCTCCGTAACGAATTATTGATAAGGTGAATGTTTTTCTGCGGGCTATTTTACATACTTAACTCCATTGCCGTTAGTTATCCCTTCCTAAAGTAGAAACCAACAACAAAGAAGCATAAAATCAACATTTCATTAACCAATGAAGTATAAGGATGATATGTCTGCCGTACTGACCGCTGAACAAGCCCTGAAATTAGTGGGTGAGATGTTTGTTTATCACATGCCATTTAACCGCGCGTTAGGGATGGAGCTGGAGCGTTACGAAAAAGAGTTCGCACAGCTGGCCTTTAAAAATCAGCCGATGATGGTGGGTAACTGGGCGCAAAGCATTTTGCACGGCGGAGTCATTGCGTCGGCGCTGGATGTCGCCGCCGGTCTGGTGTGCGTGGGAAGTACCTTAACCCGCCACGAAACCATCAGTGAAGATGAACTACGCCAGCGGCTATCGCGGATGGGGACCATTGATCTTCGCGTTGATTATCTGCGCCCAGGCAGGGGCGAGCGTTTTACTGCTACCAGTAGCCTGTTGCGTGCAGGCAATAAAGTCGCCGTCGCCCGCGTTGAATTACACAATGAAGAACAGCTTTATATTGCCAGTGCCACCGCCACCTATATGGTAGGTTGAAGACATAAAAGCAGGTAAACTGCTGTTACCAATTAAAAATGAGTATTCCCGATGGATGCAAAACAAACGCGGCAGGGCGTATTACTCGCTCTTGCCGCTTATTTTATTTGGGGTATAGCGCCAGCGTACTTCAAGTTGATTTACTACGTGCCCGCCGATGAAATCCTGACGCATCGCGTGATCTGGTCGTTTTTCTTTATGGTGGTGCTGATGAGCATTTGCCGCCAGTGGTCCTATTTAAAAACGCTGATTCAGACGCCACAGAAAATTTTTATGCTGGCAGTCTCTGCCGTGCTGATTGGTGGCAACTGGCTACTGTTTATCTGGGCGGTGAACAATCACCATATGCTGGAAGCGAGCCTTGGTTACTTTATTAACCCGCTGGTGAACATTGTGCTGGGGATGATTTTCCTCGGCGAGCGATTCCGCCGGATGCAATGGCTGGCGGTGATTCTGGCGATATGTGGCGTGTTAGTCCAGCTGTGGACTTTTGGTTCGCTACCTATTATCGCGCTGGGGCTGGCATTTAGTTTTGCCTTCTACGGCCTGGTGCGCAAGAAGATTGCGGTAGAAGCACAAACCGGCATGTTAATTGAAACCATGTGGCTGCTGCCCGTGGCGGCGATTTACCTGTTTGCTATTGCCGACAGCTCAACCAGCCATATGGGGCAAAACCCGATGTCGCTGAATTTACTGCTGATCGCCGCCGGTATTGTCACTACCGTACCGCTGTTGTGTTTTACTGCCGCTGCCACGCGCCTGCGTCTCTCAACGTTAGGCTTTTTCCAGTACATTGGCCCGACGCTGATGTTCCTGCTGGCTGTGACGTTTTATGGTGAAAAACCGGGTGCCGATAAGATGGTGACTTTCGCCTTTATTTGGGTGGCGCTGGCAATTTTTGTGATGGATGCGATTTATACGCAGCGTAGAACGTCCAAATAAAAAATAAATATATTCTGAAAAAATATGCCGACTCTTGTATGAGAGTGGGCATATTGCCATGCTGACAGGAGACTCACACAAGGATGTAAAATTTATGTTACGTATGTTTATCCCAACATCTAACGGTAAGATTTCCAGACGCCGATATATATTTTCATTTATTTTAATAAATTTCATTTTTGCCTTTCTTATTATCTTTTTTAACGATGGGGAAGCAGGTTTTCTTGTTATAGTCTCTACCATCGTACTCCATTATCTCGTCATCAACATGAATTGCCAGCGACTCCGTGATAGTGGTTTCATCTATATAAAAACTTATGTTTTTGGTACATTAGCAGTATATATCATCTCTATCATCACAATGATAGCCGAAGATTTTGCCTGTTCAGGCAATGGTTCGATGATTTTTTTGATTTGTTATTTTTCCACTTTCAGTATGCTAATGCTTGCACCTACTGATTCATCAAAACAATAGTTATGGAGTATTTATGAGTAAGGAATATATGAACGATGGTTCATTAAGTGAAAAATGGAAATACCGATTTAATTTTTATGATCAACATGGCTTTCCTGGATTCTGGGGAGCAACACCAGAATATAAAGCAGCATTTAAAGCATTAAAAGTAAGACAACGATTAACTATTCAAATGAATTTCATTGCTTTCTTCTGTTCCTGGATCTATTTATTTGTTCTGGGCTTATGGAAAAAAGCAATTATAGTTCTATTACTTGGCATTCTATCTCTATTTGTTGGTGCATTAATTGGCGTTAACATTCTGGGAATTGCCGTAGCAGCCTATGTTGCTGTTAACACGAACAAATGGTTCTATGAGAAAGAGGTAAAAGGGTTAAATACCTGGAGCCTTTGAATAACAGGTGGCTTAGCCAGACTAAGCCACCGCTCTCGTTTTTTACAACCAGTTCTTCCGCTTAAAGTACAGATACGGTGCCAGGCCCGCGAGGATCATAAAGATAATCGCGCCAGGGTAGCCGAAACTCCACTTCAGTTCTGGCATAAACTCAAAGTTCATCCCATAGCTGGAAGCAACCAGCGTTGGCGGCAGGAACACGACGGATACCACCGAGAAAATTTTGATGATGCGGTTCTGCTCGATGTTGATAAAACCCATTGCCGCCTGCATCAGGAAGTTCACCTTCTGGAACAGGGATTCGTTATGCGGCAGCAGGGATTCGATATCTCGCAGGATTTCACGCGCCTGCTCCAGTTGCCCACCCGGTAAACGCGCTTTACGCACCAGGAAGTTGAGCGCACGCTGGGTATCCATCAGACACAGGCGAACTTTCCAGCCGATATCTTCCAGTTCCGCCAGCGTGGAGAGCGCCTCATCGTACTCATCGCCCTGATGCCCTTCCATAATCACCCGGCTCAACTGCTCCAGATCGCTGTAGATATTTTCAATTTCATCTGCCAGCTGTTCGATTTTGGTTTCGAACAGATCCAACAGCAGCTCGTAGGCGTTACCGTCCACCATTGACTGGCTACGGGCGCGCATACGATACAGACGGAATGCAGGCAGTTCACGCTCACGCAGAGTAAACAGACGACCATCACGGATGGTAAATGCCACAGTGGAGTTACCGGCGTGATCTTCCGCATCTTCAAAGAAGAAGAAGGAGTGAATATGCAGGCCGTCATCGTCTTCAAAGAAACGTGCCGATGCTTCGATGTCTTCCAGTTCCGGGCGGGTTGCCAGGCTCTGGCCAAGTTCAGATTGTACGCGCAGTCGCTCGTCGTCGTCCGGTTCGACAAGATCAATCCATACTGCATTTACAAGGGGTTGTGACTCTTCGACTTCCAGCCGGGTCAGTCGGTTATTTTCCAGTTGAAATGCGCTCAGCATGACCGGGACTCCCAATGCTTAAAATATCGGACAGTTCGGTGGGCACACAGAAACAAATTGGGTTTCAGACCATTAAACAGCCTGACTCAGCGCGACGGGAAAAAATGAGGTCGCTGACAACCGCTAAGGCTATCAGCAAAAAGGGATAGCCTTAGGAGTTGATCCTGAATGACAGGATAGTGAGCCAGTATCTACTGGGTGTGTCCAAGGCGAATGTCCTCTTAGAGTGATCGTGCGCGCATGTTACGCCAGCAAAATTTTGCCGTCAACACGCAACGGCGACACATTTTTTTCCTGCTTCCTCCTGTTTACGTTCCCCGGAACACTTAAATTTTGTGGTTAAAATCTGAATCCATCAGGCGTGCTCTGGGTAAACAAAATAGAGAGCGTTAAACTTATGAGTTCCAGATGCTCTTCGTCTGGCACAACACAGGACAACATCAGATAACTTAAGGAAATATAGATGAAAAAAACGGTTTCAGCGTTGTTTTTATTAGCGTGTATAGGGTCATCATCCGCTTATGCGGATAACGCATTGATTTTACAAACGGATTTTAGCCTGAAAGATGGCGCCGTCTCGGCGATGAAAGGGGTCGCTTTCGGCGTTGACCATAATCTTAAAATATTTGATTTAACACACGAAATTCCACCTTATAACATCTGGGAAGGCGCTTACCGCCTGTATCAGACCGCCAGTTACTGGCCGCAAGGTTCGGTATTTGTCAGTGTGGTCGATCCAGGTGTTGGTACAGACCGTAAATCGGTAGTGCTGAAAACCAAAAACGGTCAATACTTCGTTTCACCAGATAACGGTACGCTCACTTTGGTGGCGGAATCGCTGGGTATTGAGAGCGTCCGGCAAATCGATGAAAAAACCAACCGCCTGAAAGGTTCCGAAAAGTCATATACCTTCCACGGTCGTGACGTGTATGCCTACACCGGTGCACGCCTGGCTTCCGGAGCGATCACGTTCGAACAGGTGGGGCCAGAGCTTCCTGCAAAAGTTGTCGAACTTTCTTATCAGAAAGCCAAAGCAACAAAAGGTGAAGTGAAGGGCAATATCCCGATTCTCGATATTCAGTACGGCAACGTCTGGAGCAATATCAGCGACGAGTTGCTGAATCAGGCAGGAATCAAACTCAACGACACGTTGTGTGTGACCATTTCCGAAGGTTCCCAGCAAAAATACGTAGGGAAAATGCCGTATGTCGCAAGCTTCGGCGATGTGCCTGAAGGCCAGCCGATGGTGTATCTGAACAGCTTATTGAATGTTTCCGTGGCGCTGAATATGGATAATTTCGCGCAGAAACATCAGGTTGCGTCTGGTGCTGACTGGAATATTGATGTGAAGAAGTGCGCTAAGTAAGTTACTGATGCGGGATGCGGTGTGGCGCACCGCATCCCGCAACGTTATACCGTCTCCAGCCGGGCGTAAGCCGCCACCAGCCATTTGATTCCCTGGCCCTGGAACGCCACCTGCAAACGGCTATGTTCACCGCTGCCTTCCATATTGACGATGGTGCCTTCACCAAACTTAGCGTGGCGTACACGCTGACCGAGCTTGTAGCCGCTGTCGTTCTCGACCATCGGCGTCCCCATCCGTTGATGGCTGACCGGACGACTTACCGTAGCGCGCAGGCGCACCTCTTCCACACACTCTTCCGGCAGCTCGCCGATAAAGCGCGACGGGCGATGGTAAACCTCTTTACCATACAGACGGCGGGTTTCCGCGTAGGTCAGCGTCAGTTTCTGCATCGCGCGGGTTACACCAACGTAGGCCAGACGGCGTTCTTCTTCCAGACGCCCGCCTTCATCCAGCGACATCTGGCTTGGGAACATGCCCTCTTCCATACCAACGATAAACACCTGAGGAAACTCCAGACCTTTCGCCGAGTGTAGCGTCATCAACTGCACCGCATCCTGCCAGGTATCCGCCTGCCCCTCGCCCGCTTCCAGCGCCGCATGGGAGAGGAATGCCTGCAGCGGCATTAAATCTTCGTCTTCTTCGTTGTAGCTGAACTGGCGCGTTGCCGTCACCAGTTCCTCTAAGTTTTCGATACGCGTCTGACCTTTTTCGCCCTTCTCCTGCTCGTACATGGTGCGCAGGCCGGAGTCTTTAATTACCCGGTCAGTCTGTACATGTAGCGGCATATCGGCAGTTTCCTGCGCTAAGGCGTCGATCAGTTCCATAAACCGCTGTAAGGCGCTGGCAGCACGTCCGGCGAGGGCTTTTTCCTGCAACAGTTCACGGCACGCTTGCCACAGCGTTAACTGGCGATCACGCGATGCCTGACGCACCACGTCCAGCGTCCGGTCACCAATACCCCGCGTTGGCGTATTCACCACGCGCTCAAACGCCGCGTCGTCGTTACGGTTGGCAATCAGACGCAGATATGAGAGTGCGTCTTTGATTTCCTGGCGTTCGAAGAAGCGCATCCCGCCGTAAATACGGTACGGCATACTCGCCTGCAACAGTGCTTCTTCCAGTACACGCGACTGGGCGTTGCTGCGGTAGAGAATGGCGCACTCGGCAAGCGCCCCGCCGTTGTCCTGCCAGGTTTTGATGCGGTTAACCACAAAACGCGCTTCATCGAGTTCGTTAAAAGCGCAATAGAGGGAAATAGGCTCACCGTCCGCGCCATCGGTCCACAGTTTTTTACCCAGACGCCCGTTATTGTTTTCAATCAGGGCGTTAGCGGCGCTCAGAATATTGCTGGTAGAGCGGTAGTTTTGCTCCAGACGAATAGTTTCGGCACCGGGGAAATCATTAAGGAAACGCTGAATATTCTCCACCTGCGCCCCGCGCCAGCCGTAGATTGACTGGTCGTCATCACCGACGATCATCACTTTGCCGGTGTCGCCCGCCAGCAGGCGGATCCACGCGTACTGAATGTTGTTGGTATCCTGGAATTCGTCCACCAGGATGTTGGTAAAACGTTCGCGGTAGTGTTGCAGGATATGCGGCTTGTTAAGCCACAACTCGTGAGCGCGCAGCAGCAGCTCGGCGAAGTCCACCAGCCCCGCGCGATCGCACGCTTCCTGATACGCCTGATACACCTTCTGCCAGGTCTGCTCCACCGGATTACCGTAGCTTTGAATATGATGCGGACGCAGGCCTTCATCTTTCTGGCTGTTGATGTACCACATTGCCTGGCGCGGCGGCCACTGCTTCTCGTCGAGGTTCATGGCTTTGATCAGACGCTTAAGCAGGCGCAGCTGGTCCTCGCTATCGAGGATCTGGAAATCCTGCGGCAGATTGGCGTCCATATGGTGCGCACGTAGCAGGCGGTGCGCCAGCCCGTGGAAGGTGCCGACCCACATGCCGCCCTGGCTGGTGCCCATCAGTTGCCCGATACGATGACGCATTTCCGCCGCCGCTTTGTTGGTAAACGTCACCGCCATAATCGAGTACGGCGAGCAGTTTTCCACGCTCATCAGCCAGGCGATACGATGCACCAGTACGCGCGTCTTACCACTGCCCGCGCCCGCCAGCACCAGAAGGTTGCTGCGTGGCGCGGCCACCGCTTCGCGCTGTTTGTCATTAAGGCTGTCGAGCAGGTAAGAAACGTCCATTGGCACCGCCGCGTAAAAATAGGTTGGGCGGAGAAGCGCAACGCCCTCCGCCAAAAAGCTGGGTATATATACAGATTTGCTGATTATATCAGCGAGGTCAGAGATGCCAACCGGGAAATTTCCAGATGCGGCAGTAAACGGCTGTCCCAGGTTTGCATCAGATCGCCATTTTCCGGTCTGATCCAACAAGCCTGCATTCCGCTGCGAATTGCCCCACCCACGTCAGTGGTGAGATCGTCCCCAACATGTAAGATCTCGCCGATCGGCACGTTGAGTTTTTCCGCAGCCAGAAAGTACATATCGCTGAACGGTTTTGAGCGCCCGTGCGGGCCAGCGCGCAGCACAAACTCAAAATAATCCCCCAAACCAAACAGTTCCGGCTGGGCGTTACCGTTGGTGATCGCCACCAGCGGCCATTTCTTCGCCAGCTGTTTTAAGGTGTCGTGGGTTTGCTGCGGGACATCGATTCGGCTGCGCCATTTGGCAAAGTTGATCATTGCTGCATGTGCGCCGGCACTGGCTTCTTCGGCACTCAGCCCGGCGTCGAGCATCGCTTGTTCAATCGAACGAAAACGCCAGCGTGTCACGTCGTGATAAATCTCGGGTTCCGCTTCCCGTACCGCCTGGCGCAGGCGTTGCAGATCTTCATTCCGGAAGCTGCGCAGCGCCGGATGATAATTTTGCACAAAGGTAAGCGCCTCTCGCTCGGTGCGCAAAATCACCGGACGGTTATCGTAAAGGGTATCATCCAGGTCAAAGGTGAGCGCCGAGATGCGCCCCAAAGGCCGGTAAAAACGCATTATTTCCCCCGTTTGGCGCGTGGATGCGCCGCATCGTACACCGAGGCAAGGTGTTGAAAATCAAGATGAGTATAGATTTGCGTGGTGGAGAGGTTGGCATGACCCAGTAGCTCCTGCACACCACGAAGATCGCCGCTCGACTCCAGCATATGCGTAGCGAACGAGTGACGTAATTTATGTGGGTGAACGTGATTATTCAGCCCTTGTTTTATGCCCCATTCGGCAAAGCGTTTCTGCACATTACGCGCGGAGATACGCTTGCCCAGTTTCGACAGAAAAAGCGCGTCGTCTTCGCTACCAAACAGGTCGCGCAAATCAAGCCAGTGCTCAATCCACGCCACAGCGTTGCGACCAATCGGCAGGCGGCGCTCTTTGCTGCCTTTCCCCATTACCCACACTTCACCAGACTCCAGGTCGAGGTGTTTGATATCCAGCCCCACCAGCTCGGAAAGACGCAGACCCGCGCCGTACATCACTTCCAGCATTGCACGGTCGCGTACAGCGAGGGGATCGTTGATATCAATATCCAGCAGCCGATTCATATCGTCCACGTCGAAGTTTTTCGGCAGATGACGCGGCGCTTTCGGTGCCGAAACACCTTTCGCCGGGTTAGCTTTGAGTTCGTTCTGGCTGACCAGCCAGTCAAAAAAGCTACGTAGCGCAGAAAGCCGTAACGCGAGGCTTGCTGCTCCCAGCCCTTTACGGCGACTGCGTACAGCAAAATTGCGCACCATCGTCACATCACATTGCTGCCAGCTTTGCAGGCCGTTTTCGCTGGCAAAATTGATGATCGCCTCAAGCTGACGCTGGTAGTTAAGCAGGGTTATCGGGCTAAGCTGGCGCTCCACGCTCAGATAACGTAGGTAGCGTTCTACATCGGTGTGTAAATCGGTCATACGCGTTCAATCCAACGCTCCAGAAGCTCCGGCAACATCAGCGCAATTTCATGAAGTAACTGCGTTCCCTGCCCTTGTTGATAGTGACTGGCATCGCGACTGGTAAACAGCACAACACCCAAATCAGCATCGCTTCCCAGCATCGACATCGCCACCGATCCCACCGCTTTCGCTTCCGGTAGCACCACCAGCAGCTCCGGTCCGTTAAGCGGCCCAAGATAGTGCTGTTCCTGCCCCAGACGCTGAATACGCAGCGGTTCGAAAGACTGACGGCTTAATGCCAGATGAGTGTGGTTCGACGGCGCACCTAAGCGCCAGCGATCCGGAAACAGGCGCAGACTCGCACCAGCCAGGCCGAGATCGCGCGCCCAGCGGTGAAAGCGCATCAGCATATCATCGAGACTGCTGGCGGCGGTGAGACTGCGCTGCAGGTAGAGTAGGCGATAAAACAGCCCTTCGTTGGCGATAGCCTGCTCCATCAACAACGCCATGTTCTCTTCCAGAACATGAATATGATTACGTGCGCGGGCCATGTGCCACTCGACCAACGAAACGGTGCCGCGTACCGGATGCGGCACACGTATCGCTTCTACTGCGCGCGCATTGCGGATAAAAAACTCAGGATTTTTAATCAGATAATCGACAACCGCCCGGTCATCAAGCTCCGTGAGTGTTTCCTGCAGTTCTTCCCCTGGTTGCTTCATAGATGAATAAATCCGTCGTAGACATGTACCGCCGGGC
Organism: Escherichia sp. SCLE84; assembly: GCF_012584495.1. NCBI lineage: Bacteria > Pseudomonadati > Pseudomonadota > Gammaproteobacteria > Enterobacterales > Enterobacteriaceae > Escherichia > Escherichia sp. SCLE84. Next base: position 3,150,203 of record NZ_CP051430.1, read on the forward strand.
CAGTCATATATAACGGGTGACCCGGACCTTTCCAGGCGATATCAAGACGACCGCCGGGGAGTTCCACGCGTACGTCTTCGGCCAGCAAACCTTGCTGGATCCCTACCGCCACCGCCGCACACGCGCCGCTGCCGCAGGCCTGGGTTTCTCCTGCCCCACGCTCATAAACGCGTAAACGAATATGCTCGCGCTTAACCACTTGCATAAAACCGATATTGGCTCGCTCCGGAAAACGCTCGTGGCTTTCCAGAACAGGACCAAGCGTTTCTACCGCCGCGGTATCGACATCATCGACCTGAATCACGCAATGCGGATTTCCCATCGACACCACGCCGCATAAGATTGTCTGCTCGGCGGCGCGCATAATATAGGTCTTTTCCGCTTTGTTAGCGCGAAACGGCACGGCGGAAGGTTCGAAGTTGGGTTCGCCCATATTTACGCGGACCAGATCATCATCGGTGACGGTCAGAACCATCCGCCCGTTGGCGGTGCTGACGCGGATATCACGCTTATTGGTCAGCCCTTTCAGACGCACAAAACGGGCAAAGCAGCGCGCACCGTTGCCGCACTGCGCCACTTCACTGCCATCAGCATTGAAAATGCGATAGTGAAAATCCAGTTCAGGATCATACGGCGGCTCAACCACCAGCAGTTGGTCAAACCCTACCCCCAGGTGCCGATCCGCCAGGCGACGAATCAGCTCCGGTGAAAAAAAGACATTCTGCGTTACCGCGTCGACGACCATAAAATCGTTGCCAAGGCCATGCATTTTCGAGAACTGCATCATTTACTCCAATCACGCGGGTACAGAAACTGACTTTTAGTAATTCACCTGGGATGGACCATCGCCAGTGGCGCGATCGTTTTTATCCGGCACCGTGGATTGCGTTTGCGTCTCTACCGGTTTGGTCGGCGGCGGTGCCTTTTTATCTGCAGGCGGGAAATAGAGCGGACCTTTCAGACCGCAGCCCGTCAGGCTGAAGAGAGTAATTAATACAGTGAGTGCCTTAAACACGTTTTTCATTATGGATTGCCTGTAAAGTTCATCGCTTTCTGCTTTCTATCATCGCAGGAGAAGGCGTAAAAGCAAGCGTTTAGCGACTCTTTATGAAGTCTGAAAAGTGAGGAAATGCTGCGAGTATAACGCTTACACGTGGGGATTTATGTTTTGCTGGTAGTTTCGTGATCGGCACCTCGCGCCAGGATGGCTTTATGCACTATCGCAATGTGGTTTGTTTGTTGGCTTTTTTAGTTCCGTCAGCGTGAGGATGCTCGCTCGGTAAACCTGATCATAATGTTTACCAGAAACAGGGAAAGGCGTGGTGTAACTGCGCCCTAATGAAGAGACAAATCTTTCGCTACACTGAGACATCATTATTCCGGTGACGGATGAATCGTGCCGGAACGCAGCCGCAGAGGTGCAAACTTTGAAGCCCTGACCCCATGCCGCTATACTGCCGCCATCACTTAAAAACAGGATACAACAATGAACGACAGTGAATTTCATCGCCTGGCTGATCAACTCTGGCTGACCATTGAAGAACGCCTGGACGACTGGGATGGCGACAGCGATATCGACTGCGAAATCAACGGCGGCGTACTGACCATTACCTTTGAAAACGGCAGCAAAATCATTATCAACCGACAGGAACCGCTGCACCAGGTATGGCTGGCAACCAAACAAGGCGGCTACCATTTTGATCTGAAAGGCGATGAGTGGATTTGCGATCGCAGCGGCGAAACCTTCTGGGATTTGCTGGAACAGGCGGCGACGCAGCAGGCGGGTGAAACAGTCAGTTTCCGCTAAGATTGCATGCCGGATAAGCCTCGCTTTCCGGCACGTTCATCACGAAAAATACTGCTGTAATAGCGGCGTATCGTGATCCTGATTGGCAGGCGGCATGTTACCGATAGATTTTGTGCGGAACGGAATCACCTGTTCACGACCATCAACCTTCACAATCTGATAGAACTGCGGCAGGTTGAAGTTGATGAAGCTTGAGCCGTAGGTAAAACGGTCATGCGATGACGAGTAGAAGCGACTGACGTCACGTACCAGCTCCTCTTTGCTGCCTTCGCAGTGGTGATACACCTCAACCCGGTTGCTTTCGTCGAGAATGTAGATATTAAAGCCATTCTCGTCTTGCGTTTCTTCGAAAAAGAACTGGATGATCCCTTCGCTGGCAAAGCCGTCCACCACCGCCGGTAATTTGACGTGATTGGTTTCAACCTGCACTGACAGGCCGTGCAGTTTGTTATGCGAAATCGCGCCATAAAACTCGATGGCGTTTTCCAGTTTCTGTACCGATACATTCAGGCGTTCGAAGAACAACCCCCAGGTTTGACCAGAAACGCGCAGCGCCTTGAAACGCCCGGTTTCCTGGCGGGTGCTGGAAAGACGCAATTCAATACACTCAGAAACCAGTTGCTGCACGCGAGTACGAATTAAGCCGCGCAGATGCTGGCTATAACAGAAGACTTCCACGCTATCTGGCGGTGCGGCGTCCTGATGCATTTTGCCGAGAATAGTTTTCAGGGCTTCGATCATCGATTGCTCGCCGTTGAAATGCAGCGTACGCACTTCGTTCCACGAGTTGCGGTACAGCAGGTCAACGCTACCTACCAGGCAATTTTGATTCTCGCCAAAGCTGAAGACATCCAGCTTACGGAAATCGAAATGCACCACCTGATTGCGGAACGCCGCTGTCGGGTCATATTCCAGGTTAACGATAATCGCCAGATGGCGGATCTCACACGGGCTGTAGAGCGCCTTCGGTGTCGGTGCAGGTAAGCGCAGCGGGAAATGGTGCGACACGTCGGCGACCATCTCCTGCAACTTAGGCAAATCGACAATGCCGTTACCTTTAATATACAAACGGGTGCGCGAGGTCAGCAGGCCGTTAAACCATGCCCACGCCACCAGTTTGTTCAGGTAACGGTTATATTCCAGCGGCTGATGGCTGATGATCGACTCAATATTTGGCGCGCGGTTATACAGATACCAACCTGAACGGTTAGCACGGCCCGGCGGCACATAAATAAAGGTCAGATTCGGTTCCGAGAGATCGGGTGAAATCTGCGGGTTTACCAGCGTCACTTTACCTGGTAATGCTTCAAACGCGGCATACAGCTTACGCGTCAGCACGCCGATATCCTGCGGACTGGCGGAGACGCTAAGGTTATTGCGACGCGCAAAGCGGATCAGATTACGGTAGCTCTGCATCATCGCGTCGAGCAACTCGTTGTGCGCCTCACGCACCTGATCAATCTTCCAGTTAGCGCGGTTATCGAGCATTGCCAGACGAGCTTCGTCCCAACCCCACTCGCTCACTAACTGGCTCAACACTGCGCGACGCCAGCCTACGCAGGCGCGTTCACGGCTGAGCTTTTCGCACACTTTTAAATAGAAGCAGCGACGTACTAAATCCAGACGGGTAAAATCTTCAATCGCCGTCAGGTATTCAGTAACACGCTCCAGCATCATGCAGTATGGATCGAGACCAAACGATACAATCTCGCCGTCGTGCAAACGCTGTTTGATATCTTTCGCCAGCAGACGTGGGTTCGGGTATTCCCAGGAATAGGCTTCCAGCAGCAGTGTTTTCAGTACCGCTTTGTATGGGGAATCGATACTCTTGTAGAGCTGCCAAAGGCTGGCACCAAAGTACTCTTCAGCAGAAAGCGAGCTTAAGCCACCGAGATCCAGCCATTCATTTGGCGTCAGCACGCCCTGCGCGTAAAGCGTCATCACATAGTCGTCGTAATGCTCTTCTTCGTCGCACGGCACCATATTCCACAGAATACGCTTACCGGCGAGACGCACGGCGGTACGATAAAATTCGTCAAGCAGCAGTATATGCTGGGTGGAGCCACAATCTTCGCCCCCCAGGCTGCCGCTTTCATTATGACGGAAGCGGTTTTCATCAATCAGGAAGAAGCTGACTTCCACACCCAGCGAGGCGGCCCAGCTTTCCAGCAGACTACATTTACGTTGTAGTAACTGGCGCTCTTCGCTATCGAGCCAGGATTGATGACAGACCCAGATATCCAGGTCAGAGGAACAACTTTGCCCTACGGACGAGGTGCTGCCCATGGTGTATACACCAGTAATTGGAAGCTCACCTTTCGGTGGGTCCTGTACTGACATTCCACGATACAGTTCAAGCTCGTTCAGGTAGTGGCGTTGAGTTTCATCAGGCGTGTAAAGGCAAATGCCTTTGGGAACGTTACCATCAAGGTAACCCGGCATTAGCGGATGGTGATAGTGCAACAATGTCGGCAGTAGACTGTAGACCTGTTGGAATGCAGGCCCCATAGCAGCAAGCGCGCGATCCACACGCAATTGATTTATGGCATCCAGTCTCTGTTTCAGAGTCTCAATATAGAGGTACAAGACGTATCGCCTGATTTGCTACCCGTCATGACTGTGATTCCGCCAACATCAACGGTAACACGCGGCATTCGGGATATTTCGTATGTCAAAGGTAACCGTTACCACTTTTCGCGCCTGGTTTTTTTAGTTTCACGACGAAAAAATGGTCTAAAACGTGATCAATTTAACACCTTGCTGATTGACCGTAAAGAAAGATGCGCTACATACAAGTGTAGCACCGTTTATTCTCTGTAAATTCCTTATTACGACGGCGTGAAACGCCTGTCAGGATCCACTGCCAGACCTCATTTTACGGTTTGCGCAGGCGTCTACGTTTCACCACAACACTGACATCACTCTGGCAAGGATGTTAGGATGGACCACGGATGATAATGACGGTAACAAGCATGTTAGACAATGTTTTAAGAATTGCCACACGCCAAAGCCCACTTGCACTCTGGCAGGCACACTATGTCAAAGACAAGTTGATGGCGAGCCATCCGGGCCTGGTGGTTGAACTGGTACCGATGGTGACGCGCGGCGATGTGATTCTTGATACGCCGCTGGCGAAAGTAGGCGGAAAAGGCTTATTTGTAAAAGAGCTGGAAGTCGCGCTCCTGGAGAATCGCGCCGATATCGCCGTACATTCAATGAAAGATGTGCCGGTTGAATTCCCGCAAGGTCTGGGGTTGGTCACTATTTGTGAGCGTGAAGATCCTCGCGATGCCTTTGTGTCCAATAATTATGACAGTCTGGATGCGTTACCGGCAGGCAGTATCGTCGGGACGTCCAGTTTACGTCGCCAGTGCCAACTGGCTGAACGCCGCCCGGATCTGATTATCCGCTCCCTGCGCGGCAACGTCGGCACTCGCCTGAGCAAACTAGATAACGGCGAATACGATGCCATCATTCTTGCCGTAGCCGGACTAAAACGTTTAGGTCTGGAGTCCCGCATTCGCGCCGCGTTACCACCCGAGATTTCTCTTCCGGCGGTAGGACAAGGTGCAGTCGGTATTGAATGCCGCCTTGATGATACGCGCACTCGCGAGCTGCTTGCCGCGCTGAATCACCACGAAACTGCACTGCGCGTTACCGCAGAACGCGCCATGAATACCCGTCTCGAAGGTGGATGTCAGGTGCCAATTGGTAGCTACGCCGAGCTTATTGATGGTGAAATCTGGCTGCGTGCGCTGGTCGGCGCGCCGGACGGTTCGCAGATTATTCGCGGTGAACGCCGCGGTGCGCCGCAAAATGCCGAACAAATGGGGATTTCGCTGGCAGAAGAGCTACTGAATAACGGCGCGCGCGAGATCCTCGCTGAAGTCTATAACGGAGACGCCCCGGCATGAGTATCCTGGTCACCCGCCCGTCTCCCGCTGGAGAAGAGTTAGTGAGCCGTCTGCGCACACTGGGGCAGGTGGCCTGGCATTTTCCGCTGATTGAGTTTTCTCCGGGTCGACAATTACCGCAACTTGCTGATCAACTGGCGGCGCTGGGGGAGAGCGATCTGTTGTTTGCCCTCTCGCAACACGCGGTTGCTTTTGCCCAATCACAGCTGCATCAGCAAGATCGTAAATGGCCCCGACTACCTGATTATTTCGCCATTGGACGCACCACCGCACTGGCGCTACATACCGTAAGCGGACAGAAGATTCTCTACCCGCAGGATCGGGAAATCAGCGAAGTCTTGCTACAATTACCTGAATTACAAAATATTGCGGGCAAACGTGCGCTGATATTACGTGGCAATGGCGGTCGTGAGCTAATTGGGGATACCCTGACAGCGCGCGGTGCTGAGGTCACTTTTTGTGAATGTTATCAACGATGCGCAATCCATTACGATGGTGCAGAAGAAGCGATGCGCTGGCAATCCTGCGAGGTGACGATGGTCGTTGTTACCAGCGGTGAAATGTTGCAGCAACTCTGGTCGCTGATCCCACAATGGTATCGTGAGCACTGGTTACTACACTGTCGACTATTGGTCGTCAGTGAGCGTTTGGCGAAACTCGCCCGGGAACTGGGCTGGCAAGACATTAAGGTCGCCGATAACGCTGACAACGATGCGCTTTTACGGGCATTACAATAACTCTCATAACAGGAAGCCATAATGACGGAACAAGAAAAAACCTCCGCCGTGGTTGAAGAGACCAGGGAGGCCGTGGACACCACGTCACAACCTGTCGCAACAGAAAAAAAGAGTAAGAACAATACTGCATTGATTCTCAGCGCGGTGGCTATCGCTATTGCTCTGGCGGCGGGTGTCGGTTTGTATGGCTGGGGTAAACAACAGGCCGTCAATCAGACCGCCACCAGCGATGCCCTGGCTAACCAACTGACGGCATTGCAAAAAGCCCAGGAGAGCCAAAAAGCCGAGCTGGAAGGCATTATTAAGCAACAAGCTGCACAGCTTAAGCAGGCGAATCGTCAGCAAGAAACGCTGGCAAAACAGTTGGATGAAGTCCAACAAAAGGTCGCCACCATTTCCGGCAGCGATGCTAAAACCTGGCTGCTGGCTCAGGCCGATTTTCTGGTGAAACTCGCCGGACGGAAGCTGTGGAGCGATCAGGACGTCACGACCGCTGCAGCGTTGCTGAAAAGTGCAGATGCCAGCCTGGCGGATATGAATGACCCGAGTCTGATTACCGTTCGTCGGGCAATTACCGATGATATCGCCAGCCTTTCTGCAGTTTCGCAGGTGGATTATGACGGCATCATCCTTAAGCTTAATCAGCTTTCAAATCAGGTAGATAACCTGCGTCTGGCCGATAATGACAGCGATGGTTCGCCGATGGATTCCGACGGTGAAGAGCTTTCCAGTTCCATCAGCGAATGGCGTATCAATCTGCAAAAAAGCTGGCAGAACTTTATGGACAACTTCATTGCGATTCGCCGTCGTGATGACACCGCCGTACCGCTGTTAGCGCCAAATCAGGATATCTATCTGCGCGAAAATATTCGCTCTCGCCTGCTGGTCGCAGCACAAGCTGTACCGCGTCACCAGGAAGAGACTTATCGCCAGGCGCTGGAGAACGTCTCCACCTGGGTACGAGCTTACTACGATACTGATGATGCCACCACCAAAGCGTTCCTCGACGAGGTGGACCAGTTAAGCCAGCAAAATATCTCGATGGATCTTCCGGAAACCCTGCAAAGCCAGGCGATGCTGGAAAAACTGATGCAGACCCGCGTGCGTAACCTGCTGGCACAACCGGCAGCGGGGACAACGGAAGCTAAACCTGCACCTGCACCTGCACCTGCACCTGCACCTGCACCTGCACCGCAAGGTGATACTCCGGCAGCCGCGCCGCAAGGAGAATAACCATGCTAAAAGTGTTATTACTCTTTGTTTTGCTGATTGCGGGGATAGTGGTTGGCCCGATGATTGCCGGTCATCAGGGTTACGTGCTGATCCAGACTGACAACTACAATATCGAAACCAGCGTCACGGGCCTGGCGATTATTTTGATTCTGGCGATGGTAGTGCTGTTTGCCATTGAGTGGCTACTGCGGCGGATCTTCCGCACAGGCGCACACACCCGTGGGTGGTTTGTCGGACGTAAGCGTCGCCGTGCCCGTAAGCAGACCGAACAGGCGCTGCTGAAACTGGCGGAAGGCGATTATCAGCAAGTTGAAAAGCTGATGGCGAAAAATGCCGATCACGCGGAACAACCGGTGGTGAACTATCTACTGGCTGCCGAAGCCGCGCAACAACGTGGTGATGAAGCACGCGCCAACCAACATCTGGAACGCGCAGCAGAGCTGGCCGGCAATGACACCATTCCGGTAGAAATCACCCGTGTACGTCTGCAACTGGCCCGTAATGAAAACCATGCTGCACGCCACGGCGTGGATAAGCTGCTGGAAGTTACGCCACGCCATCCGGAAGTATTACGTCTGGCGGAACAGGCGTATATCCGCACAGGTGCATGGAGTTCTCTGCTGGATATCATCCCATCAATGGCGAAAGCCCATGTTGGTGATGAAGAACATCGTGCAATGCTGGAACAACAGGCATGGATTGGCCTGATGGATCAGGCGCGTGCCGATAACGGTAGTGAAGGTTTGCGTAACTGGTGGAAAAACCAAAGCCGGAAAACGCGTCATCAGGTAGCGTTGCAGGTGGCAATGGCGGAACATCTTATTGAATGTGACGATCATGATACTGCCCAGCAAATTATCATCGATGGCCTGAAACGCCAGTACGACGATCGCCTACTGCTGCCGATTCCTCGACTGAAAACCAACAATCCGGAACAGCTGGAAAAAGTGCTGCGCCAGCAGATCAAAAACGTCGGCGATCGCCCGCTGTTGTGGAGCACACTGGGCCAGTCACTGATGAAGCACGGAGAATGGCAGGAAGCATCGCTCGCCTTCCGCGCGGCGCTGAAACAACGTCCGGACGCCTACGATTACGCATGGCTTGCCGACGCGCTGGACAGACTGCACAAGCCGGAAGAAGCTGCAGCGATGCGTCGCGACGGTTTGATGTTAACGTTGCAGAACAACCCACCACAGTAGTTCCTTCTCACCCGGAGGCAAGCACCTCCGGGACCTTTCTGATGCATAAAAAAACGCCTGCTCTTATTACGGAGCAGGCGTTAAAACAGGTCTGTATGACAACAAGTGGGTGCTTCACTCAACGTTGTGTCCATGGTGTCTGATGAGGCATAAGCGACATCTGTCAGTGGACGATAAGCACCGTAAACGGCTCTGCGTCATTCCGGAGTTTATGAGGCACTAAGGCGAACATAAGAGATGGAATGAGCATCTACCCGTTTATTATGCCACAGAGAATCGGGAAATAACATCCCTTAACACTTGTTATGAGATAATTCTGTAATCCTCTTTGCTTCCTGAGTAATAACTTCCTGAGTGAATATTTAACCTGAGCTTGATCCTACACATACTTATTATGAATGATAAAATTCATTCAATTAATAACACATATATTAATTGCCGTTAAAACTAAAAAAGCATCAATAATCAACGTGATATAATAAACCTGCCTTACATATCAACTGCGCCAGAGGTAGGATTGAAAACGCTCTCCTGATTTTCCAATTCATTTTCTGGATAAATAAATAATTTATTTTTATCACTATTATTTATGTAATCATCCTGTCAGGGAGAGGGATCTCAATTATCAATGCTTAATTACGTCATCATTTTGATGACATGAAACCGGAGCATTTTGCATGGAATTTTCGTTTTCACCCAAACTTCTTGTTGTTGCTGTCGCCGCCGCTCTTCCTCTCATGGCCAGCGCAGCAGATACCCCGTCAACTGCCACCGCACGCAAAGGCTTTGCCGGATACGATCACCCAAACCAGTATCCACAGAACGCTGCAATTTATTGAATTTGCACGATCATGTAGGCCGGATAAGGCGTTTACGCCGCATCCGGCAATCAACCGCAGGCGGCCACAAAATGGCCGCTTTTTTACTTATTCACCACCAGCAAATGTGCCTGCATAATGTCACTGGCCGGGCGACCGTGCGCCAGCAAATCAGCCATTGCTTTAAGATATGGCGGTAGATGGCGGAAATAACGCTGATACCCGGCACACAAATAATTCAGCCCCGGTTTGCCGCTGGCATCGAGCATGAAGCGGTGTTTCGGGCAGCCTCCCCAGCACGCTTTTAACACGTTACAACTGCGACACTGCGCCGGTAATTGCTTAAATTTATCTTCACCAAACACCTGCTGTTGCGGGGAATCGATCATTTCTGCAATTGTTTGCTGATGCATATTCCCCAGCCGATATTGCGGATAAACATAGTGATCGCAGGCGTAAACGTCGCCGTTGTGCTCAACAATCACCGAGCGCCCACAGGTTGGCTGATGATGGCAAACCGCACCCGGCGCACCGACAAAATTGGCAAACGCCCATTCGATATTCATCACGAAAATCTTGCCGACGTCGCGTTTGATCCAGTGGTCGAATATCGCCACCAGAAATTCACCAAATTCATCGGGGCGCACCGACCATTCCGTCAGTTCCCCCTGAATATCACCAGGCGCATGTAGTTTCAGTCCATCGCTGGCAGCTGTTTCATCAGCCAGGCGCTCGACCACCGGAATAAACTGGATGAATTCGACTCCCGCATCGCACAAAAAATCATAAACCTGCAACGGTTGCTGCGCGCTGGTGCGGTTGACGCAGACCAGCACGTTATAGTCGACATGATGTTTTTGCAGCAGCGTCAGGGCACGCATCACCAGCTTATGCGTTGGTCTGCCACCTTTGGTCACGCGATATTGATTGTGGATCTCAGCCGGACCGTCCAGCGATAACCCAACAAGAAAATGATTTTCTGCCAGAAATGCACACCATTTATCATCGAGCAGCACGCCGTTAGTCTGGAAGCTGTTACTTATCTTCCTGCCAGCACCGTATTTCGCCTGTAACTTTACGGCACGGCGGTAAAAATCCAGCCCGAGTAACGTTGGTTCGCCGCCCTGCCAGGTAAAAGCCACTTCGTTTTGCGGTTCGCTGGCAGCGATATAGTGACGGACATACGCTTCCAGCGTGTCATCGTCCATATGCGTGACTGGCTTTTCGCGGTAAAGGGATTGTTTTTCGAGATAAAAACAGTAGTCACAGTTCAGATTACAATCGGAACCACTCGGTTTCGCCATCACATGAAAAGCACGCGTTGGAACCTGTTGCAGCATGGTCACTCCTTGCCTGAAGTCATCCTTCAATACGTTAAGGGCGAAATCATACCGTGGGGCAATGAGTTATTACGGGCGTTTATTGCGAAGGGAGGGTGACGAAATGCACAGAAAACAAAAAACCCCGCCGAAGCGGGGTTCAAAATTGGTCGGCGAGAGAGGATTCGAACCTCCGACCCACTGGTCCCAAACCAGTTGCGCTACCAAGCTGCGCTACTCGCCGAAATACTGCTTTTTGAATTTTTAGTTCAATTCTTTAAAGTCGTGGTGCGAGGGGGGGGACTTGAACCCCCACGTCCGTAAGGACACTAACACCTGAAGCTAGCGCGTCTACCAATTCCGCCACCTTCGCATTGTCACAACTTCTAATAATGGGGTGGCTAATGGGATTCGAACCCACGACAACTGGAATCACAATCCAGGGCTCTACCAACTGAGCTATAGCCACCACTACAAATCTTGTTACGCGGTATTACTACCACCGCAGCTCAAGCGCCGGGACTAAATGGCGCGCCCGACAGGATTCGAACCTGAGACCTCTGCCTCCGGAGGGCAGCGCTCTATCCAGCTGAGCTACGGGCGCTTAGCGCCGTTGCGGGGGTGGATAATACGGACTTCCCACCCCTCTGTCTAGTCCCTTTTTAAATAAATTGCGCGTTTGGTTACGGTTTGTGCGTTTTGCTGCTTATTCCTCCAGTTTATGCGCTTTCCCGTGGCGATTAAGGCCAAAAACTTTATAAATCGCCGTCACCGCCAGCATAAAGATGATGCCAACAAACAGCGACATACGCGTATCTTCATTAAAGTACATGCCGATCAAAACGCAAATCAGGAATGCCATTGTTACGTAGTTGGCCCACGGGAACAGGATTGAGCGGAACGGATGGCTGGCAATCGCCGCTTTATGTGCACGCCGAAAACGCAGCTGGCTTATCAATATCACAAACCATGGCACCATCCCCGGAAGCACGCTGGCACTGTAGACGTAGACAAACACACGCTGCGGATTGGGAATGATGTAGTTCAGGCATGAGCCAATTAGCAGAATAGCAATAGATACTGCCACACCCGCAACTGGTACGCCGTGACGGGAAACTTTCGCCATCGCCGCCGGTAACTGACGGTTTTTCGCCAGTGCGTAGAGCATACGTCCGCAACTGTACATGCCGCTGTTACAGCCAGAGAGCGCAGCCGTCAGCACCACAAAGTTGATAATGCCCGCCGCTGCGGTAATACCGATTTTGGCAAAAGTCAGTACGAACGGGCTGCCGTTGCTGCCAATTTCATTCCACGGGAAGATGGTGACGATAACGAAAATCGCGCCTACGTAGAAAATCAGGATCCGCCACAGCACTTTGCCTACGGCACTGCGCAGCGTCACCTGCGGATTCTTCGCTTCACCGGCAGTAATGCCAATCAACTCCACGCCCTGGTAGGACGCCACCACAATACACAGCGCGGTCAGGAACCCTTTCCAGCCACCCGCAAAGAAACCGCCATGCTCTGTGAGATTGCTAAAACCAATCGACTGCCCGCCATTGCCAAAGCCAAAGAAAATCACGCCCAGGCCAATGACAATCATCACGATAATCGTGGTGACTTTGATCATCGCGAACCAGAACTCGATTTCGCCGTACAACCGCACCGCCGCCAGATTCGCCAACGCCACCAGCGCCACTGCGATCAATGCGGGTATCCACTGCGCCATCTCCGGGAACCAGAACTGGACATAAACGCCAATGGCGGTGATTTCTGAGATCCCCACGGCCATCCACATAAACCAATAAGACCAGGCGGTGAGATAACCAAAGAACGGGCTCATATAACGATGCGCATAAACGGCGAACGAACCGGTAACCGGTTCGAGGAACAACATTTCGCCCATTGAACGCATGATGAAAAAGACGAATAGCCCGGCGATGATATAGGCCAACAATACGGATGGCCCGGCCCATTTCAAGGTACTGGCGGCCCCCATAAACAGGCCGACGCCAATGGTGCCCCCCAGGGCGATGAGTTCGATATGTCGAGCTTCCAGCCCACGCTGTAGCTCTGGTTTGTTATCTGCCATAAATCCTCGTGTTGTGTTTGCATGCTTTCCGGTGTTACCGGTTATCGTTATGGGTACATCGAGTGTTGCGAATGTTTTCGTAATTCAGGAGAAATGGCAAATAAAGCATTAAAAATTTGAATGCTTTGTGTAATAAAAAAGCAGACAGGCGACGGAGTGACCACTCCGTCGCTTTACAAAGAGAGGAAAATCAGAGGTTGCCGGTGTAGTGCCAGCGTAAATAACGCAGCAAACGAAGCTGACGCTTAATGCGGCTCGGCTGCGAAAGCAGGCGGTAGAGCCACTCCAGTCCCAGCGTTTGCCAGATTTTCGGTGCGCGTTTTACGTGACCGGTGAAAACATCGTAAGTCCCGCCAACGCCCATATACAGCGCATCTGGATGCACCAGACGGCAGTCGCGCATGAAGATCTCCTGCTTTGGCGATCCCATCGCAACGGTGACGATTTGCGCTCCGCTGGCATGAATGCGTTCAAACAGCGCCTGACGCTGCTCGGGTTTAAAATAACCATCCTGACTGCCAACGATATTCACATTCCATTGGTTGCGCAGTTTAGCTTCAGTTTGCGCCAGCACTTCAGGTTTACCGCCCACAAGAAATACCGGCGTCCCTTCTTTGCCTGCGCGCGCCATCAGCTCTTCCCAGAGATCGGCACCGGCAACGCGGGAAACCTGCGCCTGCGGGTACTTTTTACGTACTGAACGTACAACGCTGATGCCATCCGCATATTTAAATTCGGCAGCGTTAATTAACTCCCTGACCTCGGCGTTATCTTCAATGGTCAGCATTTTTTCGGCATTAATGGCAACCAGCGTTCCCTGCTTAAGCTGCCCGTCAGCAAACAGATAATCGAGGGCGTGCTGCATATCACGCCAACCAATCAACTGTAAGCCACGCAGCGTATAGGTCGGTGCCGTGGTGTTGTTATTCATTGTTATCCTTCAACCTGCGTCCGGAGCGATGATTTTGTACGTTTATGAATGAGTCCGGCGCTTTCAAAAAGCCAGTACAACAGTTTTGCGATCATCAGACATGCGCCGAAGACCACGATAAAAAAGACTACGCGTGAGACAAACGAATCCAGCCCTTCACGTGCCAGCACGATCATATTGAAGATCGCCCCAAAGCAGAAACTGTGCAATATCGCAGCCTTATAGCGATTAGGCTCGCGGTTGCCCAGCTCATACAGCCAGTCGAACCATTTGATGATCAGACCAACCACGATCGCCCCGAGCGGGATGAACAACGCGCCGCCCATCACCACCAGTGAGCCTATAAGCGTAGGCGAGATCGCCAGTCCGGAGTGGTTATTCAGCACTTCCCAGGTAAAGTAGTTGGCTGAGTTCAGCACCATACTCGGGCGACCCGGCCACAGCCAGGAAGGGATAAAGACATAGAAATCGCGGACAATTGGAGCCAGGCCCTGGAAGTCGATGTTGTCGTAGTTCTGCAACAGCAACGCCAGATTCTCCCACGGCGAGAAGGTGTCGCGAGTGAGATAGAGAAACGTATAGAACGCTTCATCGCCGCTCACATTCATTCCATAGCGTTTTAGCGCCAGCCAGAACATGCCCACAATCCCCAGCACGCCCGCCGCCGCCAGCATCCACAACGAAATCCAGCCGCGAATAATGCCAATAAACAGGAAGATAGCGAATGCGATGATGATATTGGCGCGAGTGCCGCCGACAATCATATAAGTCAGCAAGCCAAAGGCGACCGTGCTGACGAGGAAAAACAGCCACGCTTTGCTATCCTGGCGCAGAAAGTAGACCACCAGCATCGCCGGGATGAAAAAGTAAAAGAAGCGTTTTAACGCCACGCCGGAGACTTCACTGGAGAAGATCTGACTGTAGGAGTTAAGCCGGAACAGCAAAAAGCCGTTGTGCATGAAGAAGATGCCGACGCTTACCAGCGCGATGCCCATCAGGATCACCCACGTAAGATTGGTCTCCACGCGGTTCATGGTAAACAGCGGACGGCGCGGTACATCAGCAACGCGTTTGCGTAGGCGGGTTTTGTAGGTGACATAGTAAACCGCGTAGAAGCAGCCCGCAGAAAGCAACGCCTGCAACAAGATTTCTGGCGGCGCGACACCAACATCAAAGCGAAATACCAGCACGCTGGTCAGCGGGAAGCCGAAGAAAAAGGTGAGCAAAAACAGCAATGAAAAGAAGACATTGAAGTTAAAGCGCACACGGCGAAACTCAAACCAGGTCAGCGTGGCAATAAACAGCGTGCAGAGCAGCCAGACCACAAACAGGCCACTGAATTGCAGCAGACTCATGCGCCCTCCCCGGCGGCAATCGCCAACGCCCGCTGCCAGCCTTGTAGATAGTTAGGGCTAAAGAAGGCAATGGTGTTTTTATCCACCGACGCCAACTGGCGCTGCGCTTCACGCACAATATCCTCGTTGAGATCGTCGGTAGTAAACAGCACTGGCAAATGCTGTTCCGTCATATCCTGCCAGAACGGATTTTCCCGGTTAAGCACACAAGGAATGCCCGCCTGAATCAGTAAGCACAGCGTACCAATGCCCTGCTGGCGAGCAAAAATAAAGTAACCAAGATCGCACTGACGAAGTAGCGCCAGATAGGCGTCAAATTCCAGTTTTTCGCTCAAAATTTGCAGATTTTCTTCGCTGAATAACTCCAGCCCCGCCTGACGAACTTCCTCAATGTACGCTTCGTTATTAGGCGGATATCCCATCGGCACCACCACTTTTACCGTATCGCCAAATTGCTGATGAACGGCACGTAAAGCGGCGACATGCTCATTGCTGAGGTCGCCGGAGTTCCCCACCAGAATGGTCATTTTTCCTTCACGTTGCCGATCGTTCGCCATCGTATTGAGAGAAGGGTCCATCCGCGTCGGGAAGTACAGCAGTTCTCCCCGCACCTTTGGGTGCGTTTTGGCAAAAAAGCTCAAATCGCCGCGGGTGGCAAATACACAGCCGACTCGCTTTTGCGCCAGGCGACGTAGTGGGTAAAAAAGCTTATATCTCAAGCCACTGGAAAGCTCATACAGGTCTGCCCCCCAGATATGCCAGAAAAACTGGCTGGGCTTAATGCCACCACTCAGCAGAGCCAGCCACAGTGTGGGATTGAACTGACCGTGGAAAAAAAATCGCTGCTGACGGTTAGCTTTTGCTTTCGCGATGACCGCTTCCGCCAGCGATTTTTTCCCAGGGAAAAATTGCACAGAAAGCGCCGGACAGCTATCACTTAAGCCGTCGTCCTTGCCAACAACCATAAACTCGCGCGCGTGCTCGCTCGTCGCAGCCAGCGCGTCATTGAAAAACCGCAAAACGGTTCGGTTATGGTGAGGGATATCCGATCCCAGTACGTGAATCAGTACAGTCATGCCCGCCTACGCCAGAGTAAAAACACGCCACAACAAAGAGAAAAATAGACGATATAAGTTGCCATATATGCCTGCGCCGCGCCCAGTGCACCATGCGCAGGGATTAGCCAGTGGGCAAATACCATCAATAAAGTGAACTGGCTGATTTCCGCCAGAATATAAAACCGCAATGACGCTTTGGCGATCACCAGATAACCAAAGACATAAGCGCCCACTTTTAACACATCACCCACTAACTGCCAGGCAAAGAGATCGCGCATAGCGGTAAATTTATTCGACAACAGCAGCCAGATAGCAAAATCACGCAGCAGCCAGACGGTAAAACTCGCCGCCGCCACTGCCGGTAAGACGAATTTCAGCGATTTAACCACTTCCCGGGTGATATCGCGCTTTTCCGTTAGCCGCGACAACGTGGGCAGCAAATATACGCTGAACGATGCCGTAATAAATTGCAGGTAGGCATCGGAAATACTGCTCACCCCTTGCCAGATCCCCACTTCATCCCAGCTATACTGCGCCGCCAGCAGTTTACGCATCATGATGTAAGCAACAGGCAAGGTCACCGACGTAATCAACGCCATGAGCGTAAATTTGCTCAACTGCCCTGCCAGACCGTTATCCCAGCTGGGTTTCAGATAGCTTAACGGGATGACACCACGTTTGATCAACATGATAGCGGCAGGAATTACCACCAGCGCGGGAATCAGCGCCAGACCCAGCAACGCCCCTTCATAACCGCCCAAACGGTAACTGACGTAGTACGCGAGAACGCCAATCAAGCTGCCGACAATCAGCGATAACGCATTACCTGCGGCATCGCGAAAGCCTTTCATCAGCGCCAGTAACAGGTTGCCCCAGGCGATCCCCATTTGCACCAGCGCCACTAAACGCACCAGCCCCTGATAGTCGGTATTACCAAACAATCCCTGGCTGATTGGCGCAGCTGCCAGCACAAAAACCAGCGCCATCAGCGTAGAGAAACCAAGTACCATCGCTGATGAAGTGCCGACCACGCGGCGCAGCTGTTGCGGATTATCATGGTACTGGGCAACGTATTTGGTTACACCGTTAAAGATGCCAGCTCCGGCAAGCACGCCGAGCACGGTAATCAACTGGCGGAAATTTGCCGCCAGCCCAAGCCCCGCCGGACCAAATGACACAGCCAGCAACTTACCGACCAGTAACCCGGCACCAATCTTGACCAGTGTACTGGCCGCCGTCCACAAGGACGCTTTTGCCAACGACATATCAGGAGAAGTAGTTCAACAAAGTCGCAATTACCGTACGCTGATTGACGGGCGACAGGTTGTAGAACAGCGGCAGGCGCAGCAGGCGCTCGCTCTCTTTGGTGGTGTAGCGATCTTCACCGTGGAACTCACCAAAGCGTTCCCCCGCAGGGCAACCGTGCAGCGGAATGTAATGGAACACCGCCATGATTTCCGCTTCTTTCAGAAAGTTAATCAACGCGCTCCGGTCATCAATATCCCGCAGTTTAATGTAGAACATATGCGCGTTCTGCACGCAGCCATCGGGAATCGACGGCAGCTCGATACGCCCGGCTTTCGCCAGAGGCGCTAACGCATCGTAGTAGTTTTGCCACAGCGCCAGACGTTGCTGGTTGATACGATCCGCTGCTTCCAGTTGCGCCCACAGGTACGCAGCTTGCAGATCGGACATCAAATAGCTGGAGCCAATATCGCGCCAGGTATATTTATCGACCTGACCACGGAAGAACTGGCTGCGGTTAGTGCCCTTTTCACGGATGATCTCGGCTCGTTCGATTAACGCTTTATCGTTAATCAGCGTCGCGCCGCCTTCACCACCCGCCGTATAGTTTTTGGTTTCATGGAAGCTAAAGCAGCCAATATGACCAATGGTTCCCAGTGCACGCCCTTTGTAAGTGGACATCACGCCCTGAGCGGCATCTTCTACCACAAACAGATTATGCTTTTTCGCCAACGCCATAATGGTGTCCATTTCGCAGGCCACACCCGCGTAATGGACCGGCACGATAACGCGCGTTTTGTCGGTGATCGCCGCTTCAATCAGCGTTTCGTCGATGTTCATGGTGTCCGGGCGAACATCCACAAAAACGATTTTTGCGCCACGCAGCACAAAGGCATTGGCGGTGGAGACAAAGGTGTAGCTCGGCATGATCACTTCATCGCCAGGCTGGATATCGAGCAGCAGCGCCGCCATCTCCAGCGAAGCGGTGCAGGACGGCGTCAGTAACACTTTGGCGCTGCCAAAACGTTGCTCCAGCCACTGCTGGCAGCGACGGGTAAAACCGCCATCGCCACACAGTTTGCCGCTACCCATTGCCGACTGCATATAGTCGAGTTCGGTTCCCACCACCGGCGGTGCGTTAAATGGAATCATGTGATCACCTGTATAACCAGTACGCGGTGCTTTCTACATTCGCACCACTTTGTATGTATCGTTTAAGCGCGGCGGTGTTGCCCATTTGGGTCGCCACCCGCAAAGTTGTTTTACCGCGAGCATACGCCCAGTTTAGCGCCGTTTGCATCAGCTCAGCACCTGCACCGCGTCCAGCCAGCAGGCCAATTCGCGCATCTGTCGCATTGAGTTCCCGTAAAGAGACATAACCGCGAATACCGCCGGACGCCGCACGTAAAATCAGACATTGATGATCAAAGGTGCCGCGCACGGCATTTTCAATCCACTGTGCATAAAAGCGTCCGCTGGCGTCAGGCGCATACCACGGCGCACGAAAACGGCTTTGCGCAAATGCGGCGCTGGCTAACTGACGTAATGCGGGAATATCGGTCTCTTGTGCCACTACAGCACCACTATCACTGACATTGTTCACGGGTAGTGCCAAATCAACTTCACCTTCTACCAGGGAGAATCCCAGCTGTTGCAGGGCATCCAGTTCACCCGTATTTGATGCCGCAATTTTGGCCTGCACCCGTGACCACGGCGCTAACACGTCTGGCGTCAGGAGCGGTGCTTCAGACGTAATGCGCACGATGGCGCTGTTAACACCAAAGAAGGCGTTTTCCCAGGTTAGTGGCTCAATACTGGCGCGGACGGGCACGAAGTAACTCCAGCAGATATTGGCCGTAGCCAGTTTTCGCTAATGAACTGGCAGCACGCTTCACACCCTCGTCATCGAGCCAGCCGTTACGCCAGGCGATCTCTTCCAGGCAGGCAATCTTAAAGCCCTGGCGTTTTTCTACTGTCTGCACAAAGGTACTGGCTTCAATCAGGCTGTCGTGAGTGCCGGTATCCAGCCAGGCAAATCCGCGCCCGAGCAGTTCAACGGTCAGGTTGCCCGCCTCGAGGTACATCTGGTTGATGGAGGTAATCTCCAGTTCACCACGCTCCGACGGCTTCACCTGCTTTGCGTACTCCACGACTTTACTGTCGTAGAAATAAAGCCCGGTCACCGCCCAGTTTGACTTCGGCTGTTTTGGCTTTTCTTCCAGCGAGATAGCGCGGAAATTGTCGTCAAACTCCACCACGCCAAAGCGTTCCGGGTCCATCACCTGATAGCCAAATACCGTCGCCCCTTCCGTGCGCGCCGCAACATGACGCAGCTTCGGACTGAAGCCCTGACCGAAGAAGATGTTATCGCCCAGCACCAGACAAGAAGGTTCACCGTTGAGGAAGGTTTCACCGATGATAAAGGCCTGCGCCAGACCGTCCGGGCTGGGCTGTTCGGCGTATTCCAGCTGGATACCGAACTCACTACCATCGCCCAGCAGGCGCTGGAAATAACCTTTATCTTCCGGCGTAGTGATGATGAGAATTTCGCGGATACCGGCCAACATCAGCACCGACAGCGGATAGTAAATCATTGGCTTATCGTAAATCGGCAACAGTTGCTTCGATACGCCGCGCGTAATCGGATGCAATCGGGTGCCGGAACCGCCCGCCAGGATAATACCTTTCATGTTTGCCTCCGCTGAAAATTAGCCTTTCAGACCTAAACGCTCGCCCTGATAGCTGCCGTCCTGCACCTGCTTCCACCAGCTTTCATTAGCCAGATACCACTGCACCGTTTTACGCATTCCACTTTCAAAGGTTTCCTGTGGCAGCCAACCAAGTTCACGGGCAATTTTCGAAGCATCAATGGCATAACGCAGATCATGCCCCGGACGGTCAGCGACAAAGGTGATCAAGTCACGATAGTGCACCACGCCGTGCGGCTTGTTCGGAGCCAGTTCTTCCAGCAGCTCGCAAATGGTTTCCACAACATCGAGATTCTTACGCTCGTTGTGACCACCAATATTATAGGTTTCACCGACTTTCCCGGTGGTCGCCACGCAATACAGCGCGCGGGCGTGATCTTCCACATACAGCCAGTCACGGATTTGCTGCCCGTTGCCATATACCGGCAGCGGTTTACCCGCCAGCGCGTTGAGGATCATCAGCGGGATCAGTTTTTCCGGAAAGTGGTAAGGACCGTAGTTATTCGAGCAGTTGGTGATCAGCGTCGGCAGACCGTAGGTCCGCAGCCAGGCGCGCACCAGATGGTCGCTGCTGGCTTTTGACGCGGAATAAGGGCTGCTCGGCGCATACGGCGTGGTTTCGGTGAAGAAATCATCCGTCGAGTGCAGGTCACCATATACTTCGTCGGTGGAGATATGATGAAAACGGAACGCTGATTTTTTATCTTCCGTCAGCGTATTCCAGTAAGCCCGCGCCGCTTCAAGCAATGTATAAGTCCCGACAATGTTGGTTTCAATAAACGCTGCCGGGCCGTCAATAGAACGGTCAACATGGCTTTCGGCTGCCAGATGCATGACACAGTCTGGCTGATGCTCAGTGAATACGCGTGCCAGTTCTGCCCGATCGCAGATATCAACTTTCTCAAAGGCAAAGTGCTCGCTTTGCGCGACCGGTGCCAGCGACATCAGGTTTCCGGCGTAGGTCAGCTTATCGACCACTACCACCGCATCGCTCGTTTCGTTGATGATATAACGCACCAGCGCCGAGCCAATAAACCCGGCACCACCTGTTATCAGAATTTTTCTCATCAGCGCCAGACTCCTTTGGCATCGACGACATACTGCTGATGGACATTGTCGCCATTGATAACTTTGAACTGACTATGATCGACCAGCATCACCAGCACGTCTGCCGTTGCCAGCGCCTCGTCAAGCTGCGCCAGAGTACAAAGCCCGGTCAGTTTTTTCGGCAACTGGTGGATGTTAGGCTCAACAACCAGCGTTTCGCCGCTGTGCCACTGGGCGATCAGTTCAGCGATTTCCATCGCCGGGCTTTCGCGCAGGTCATCAATATTCGGTTTAAACGCCAGACCAAAGCAGGCGATTTTCAGTTCACTGGCGCGTTTATCGGTAGCAGCAAGGCAGTCGGCAACCGCCGCTTTCACCTGATCGATAACCCAGAACGGTTTGTGATCGTTAACTTCGCGCGCGGTACGGATAAGCCGCGCCTGCTGGGGGTTCTGTGCCACGATAAACCACGGATCAACAGCAATGCAGTGACCGCCCACGCCAGGGCCAGGCTGAAGAATATTAACGCGAGGGTGACGATTCGCCAGGCGAATCAGTTCCCAGACGTTAATCCCCTGATCGGCACAAATCAGCGACAATTCATTAGCAAAAGCGATATTCACATCGCGGAAGCTGTTTTCGGTGAGCTTACACATTTCCGCCGTCCGCGAGTTAGTGACGACACACTCACCTTCGAGGAAAATTTTGTACAGTTCGCTGGCGCGGGTCGAACAAACCGGCGTCATACCACCAATCACGCGATCGTTTTTAATCAGCTCGACCATAACCTGGCCCGGTAACACGCGTTCCGGGCAGTAAGCAATGTTGACGTCCGCCTGCTCGCCCACCTGCTGTGGGAAAGTGAGATCCGGACGCATCTCTGCTAACCATTCTGCCATCTTCTCGGTTGACCCCACCGGCGAGGTGGATTCAAGGATCACCAGCGCGCCTTTTTTCAGCACTGGCGCAATGGAGCGAGCAGCCGATTCAACGTAGGTCATATCTGGCTCATGATCGCCTTTAAACGGCGTGGGTACAGCAATCAGCCAGGCATCCGCTTCAACTGGCGTCGTGCTCGCTCGTAAAAAACCGCCTTCTACGGCAGTTTTTACTACGCTCGCCAAATCAGGCTCGACGATATGGATTTCGCCACGATTGATGGTATCAACCGCGTGTTGGTTGATATCGACACCAATCACCTGTTTTTGCCGTGAGGCAAACGCTGCTGCTGTAGGCAGCCCGATGTAACCCAGTCCGATAACAGAAATGGTCGCAAAACTCATAGTGATATCCGATTATTTTTTAACGCTTCCAGAATGCGAGAGCATGCCTGACCATCACCATACGGGTTATGGGCGCGGCTCATAGTTTGATATTCGTTTTCGTCTTTTAAAAGACGCGTCACTTCCTCGACAATTCGCTGCTTATCCGTGCCTACCAGACGCACCGTACCCGCCGTCACCGCTTCCGGACGCTCAGTGGTATCGCGCATCACCAGCACCGGTTTCCCCAGCGAAGGCGCTTCTTCCTGAATGCCGCCTGAGTCGGTCAAAATCAGCCAGGCGTGGTTCATCAGCCAGACAAACGGTAAATACTCCTGGGGATTGATCAGAATGACATTTTTCACATGCCCCAGAATGCGATTGACCGGCTCTCTGACGTTCGGGTTGAGATGCACCGGATAGACAATCTGGATGTCCTGGTGCGTGGTGGCGATGTCTGCCAGCGCGTGGCAGATTTCTTCAAAGCCACGACCGAAACTTTCACGCCTGTGACCGGTCACCAGAATCATCTTTTTATCGGGGTCGATAAACGGGTAATTTGCCGCCAGTTCTGAACGCAGCGTGTCGCTGCTCATCACCTGATCACGCACCCATAACAGTGCATCAATGACTGTATTACCAGTAATGAAGATTCGGCTATCCGCAACGTTTTCACGCAGCAAGTTTTGCCGGGAAGTTTCGGTTGGAGAGAAGTGATACATCGCCAGATGCCCGGTCAATGTACGGTTAGCCTCTTCCGGCCACGGCGAATAGAGATCGCCCGTGCGTAAACCAGCCTCAACGTGACCAACAGGAATACGCTGATAAAACGCCGCCAGGCTGGTTGCCAGCGTCGTTGTTGTGTCGCCGTGAACCAGCACGACGTCTGGTTTGAACTCGGCAAGAATAGGTTTTAGCCCTTCCAGAATCCGACAGGTTATCTCTGTCAGGCCCTGTCCTGGCTGCATTATGTTGAGATCGTAGTCAGGTACAATGGAAAAGAGTTTCAGCACCTGATCGAGCATCTCCCGATGCTGCGCAGTGACGCAAACTTTAGCCTCAAAAAAAGGATCTTTTGCCAACGCATGCACCAACGGAGCCATCTTGATGGCTTCCGGGCGCGTACCAAATACAGTCAGTACTTTCACATCGATTCTCTTCGAATAAGCGGCGAGCGCCTTTGCGCTCGCAGCAGCAGTGTTGCTATTTCGAGCAACGGCGGGTTAATGCGACACCAGCCCCGATCAGCCCCCCGACAATGCCCCACATAATCATCAGGAAGGCACGACGTGGGCTATCGCGTTTTACCGGTTCTTCCGGCGTACGCAAATAGCGATAGGTCTGAAAACGCGGATCCAGGGTTGGACCAACATTCAGGGTGTTTAACATGGCCCGATTCTGATCATAGTCGAGATCAAAGGCCGGACCGACGGCCTGTAAATTTTCCAGTCGAGCCTGGAGCATTGGACGCCCAAGCAGGAACATTTCTGAATCAGGTAATTCCTCGGCAGGCACATCTGTCGCACTGCGCGAAATATTATGCTGCTCAGCAATTTTCAGCGCCTGCTCAATGCTGTTCATCCGGCGGTCGTAGATGGCTTTCGCCACCTCTTCCTGACGCTTCACCTGAGCTTTCATCTGGATGGTGCGTGCCGCCCATGCGCCTTTCAGCTCATCATTCAGATGGCTGGCTGCACGCTGGCTGGCAAAAGCAACATACTGACGTAACAGGTTATTAGCGTCAGGCGCGGTTTCGGCAATAAGCTTCACGCTGTCATTGACCGCGCGGGTAAAGTCTCCGGGGATAAACTGGATGTTGTTAATCATTTCATCCAGCAACGCCGCATCGGCTTTGCTGTTGCCCACCATCCGCTGTTTGTAATAGTCGGTTTGCAGCCAGAACTCTCTGCGGGTATCCCACGAGGCCAGTTGCATAACAAACTCTTTATAGGCTTCGTCCATGACCGATGGTTGATCGGCAGAAGCCATGTTTGAACGGACATCCAGGTTACGCAAAAATTGCTGCTGCGAGTAATATCCCCCCAGCATATTCACCGTTGGACGATCGGTAATCGCCGTCGAGCTCCACTCCTGACGAGCAAAAAAAGTATACGCCAGCGCGATTAACGCAAACGCCAGCCCCATGCCAATAATCCATAGCTTCCCAGCCCACAAGGTACGAAACAACCCACGAATATCCAGTTCATTTTCAGCGTCTTCGGCCGGTTTCCCAGGCATTGGTTGTGTCATCACATCCTCATTTATTTGGTTAAATTGGGGCTGCCACCACGATTTCTACGCAGTCTGCGTTTTACGCGCTTAATAAAGCGAGCAACTTTCCAGGCACGCTTAATGCAATATCCATAGAGGAAGAATGCTAGCAAAAAGAGCACCAGCATGACCCACTCCGGGACAAAATGAGAATATTCTGCCAGCACGCCAATGGAAGCGAGCAGTGCTGCGGCAAGGGTAATCAGCACAAACGCCTGACGGGAAGTAAACCCGGCACGCATGATCAAATGGTGAATATGCTGACGGTCAGGAGAGAATGGGCTCATGCCTTTACGCAGGCGACGGTACATAATCGCCACCATATCCATTAGCGGAATGGCGATTATCCACAAAGCGGTAACCGGGCTGATGGGATGGGTTTTGCCCTGGGTCGTTTCGAGCAGGATCCAGATAACGGTAAAACCAATCAGCGTACTGCCCGCATCACCCATAAAGACTTTGTAGCGGCGACCCAGGATACCAAGGTTAAGCATGATGTATGGCAGGATGGCGGCGATCATCGCAAAGCACCAGATTGCGAGGCTGGTTTGCCCGTCGAACCACAAAATCATACCGATTGCTGCAAACGAGACGCAGGACAACCCGCCCAGCAAGCCATCAATGCCATCAACCATGTTGAACGCATTAATGGCCGCCCAGACGGCAAATAGCGTCAGGAAGTAACCAAACGGTCCGAGCACCATCTCCCAGGAGCCAAAGATATAACCCAGGCTACTGAGATAAAGTTTGCCGAACACCATCATAACAATGCCAACAGCGGCCTGTATGGTGGCACGGATTTTTACGCTGATATCAAAACGGTCATCCAGCGCGCCAATGAAAACAAGCACACCGGCACAAGCGAGATAGAGAGATGCATGCGGAATATAGTAATCGACAATTCCGAACGTGAAGCAAATCCCTGCGTAAACCGAAATCCCCCCAACGAGAGGTATCAATCCCTGGTGACGTTTGCGGAAGTTTGGTTTATCCACTAAACCGACTTTTTTTGCCACTTTACGGGCAAAAAACAGAAACAGTGTCGTGAATAAAAAAATACTGATGAGATCAGTACTCACTGTCAGTAAATTCACAATGCATGCTCTCAGAGAAAATTATTAGCAGAAGTATAACCACGAAGACCTTTATTCAGAAGGGAAAGTCCGTTCCGAACCCACCAGTCCTGTGCAAAAATTAACCATTTGATATGCAAATTGCATAACATGCCAGCAAATTCCAGGAATTTTCCTAACATCGCCAGCGCGGCATTAAGATTACAGATATAAAAGCAAAACGCCACGTAAACACGTGGCGTTTTTGGCATAAGACAAATTTATGAGCGTTTCATCATTTCGAAGAAATCGTCATTGGTCTTAGTCATGGCCAGTTTATTAATGAGGAATTCCATTGCATCGATTTCGCCCATCGGGTGAATGATTTTGCGCAGGATCCACATTTTCTGCAGTTCTTCCTGAGTCGTGAGCAGCTCTTCTTTACGGGTACCGGAACGGTTGTAGTCGATAGCCGGGAAGACGCGTTTTTCAGCGATCTTACGAGAGAGGTGCAGTTCCATGTTGCCTGTACCTTTAAACTCTTCGTAAATAACTTCGTCCATTTTAGAACCGGTATCGATAAGCGCCGTCGCGATAATGGTCAGGCTGCCGCCCTCTTCCACGTTACGCGCCGCACCGAAGAAGCGTTTCGGACGATGAAGGGCATTGGCGTCCACACCACCGGTCAACACTTTACCTGACGCCGGAACAACAGTGTTGTAAGCGCGCGCCAGACGAGTGATGGAGTCGAGCAGAATGATAACGTCTTTCTTGTGCTCAACCAGGCGTTTCGCCTTCTCGATCACCATTTCCGCAACCTGAACGTGGCGAGATGCGGGTTCGTCAAAGGTAGAAGCAACAACTTCACCTTTTACCAGACGCTGCATCTCGGTTACTTCTTCCGGACGTTCGTCGATCAGCAGAACCATCAGCACACAATCCGGGTGGTTGTAAGCAATGCTCTGAGCAATGTTCTGCAGCAGCATAGTTTTACCGGCTTTCGGCGGTGCCACAATCAGACCACGCTGACCACGACCGATAGGTGATGCCAGATCCAGTACGCGAGCAGTTAAATCTTCAGTAGAACCGTTACCACGTTCCATACGCAGACGAGAGTTTGCGTGCAGCGGGGTTAAGTTCTCAAAGAGGATTTTGTTGCGGGCGTTTTCAGGTTTGTCGAAGTTAACTTCGTTAACTTTCAGCAGCGCAAAATAGCGTTCACCTTCTTTCGGCGGGCGAATCTTACCAGAGATGGTATCACCAGTGCGGAGGTTGAAACGGCGGATTTGGCTAGGGGAAACGTAGATGTCATCAGGACCGGCGAGGTAGGAGCTGTCTGCGGAACGGAGGAAACCAAATCCATCCTGCAATATCTCCAGTACGCCATCACCAAAGATATCTTCGCCACTCTTTGCGTGCTGCTTCAGGATGGCAAAAATAATGTCCTGCTTACGCATACGAGCCAGGTTTTCCAGCCCCATATTTTCGCCGAGAGTGATCAGCTCAGAAACCGGCGTATTCTTTAATTCGGTAAGATTCATAGTGGTGTGAGTTCTTAAACTTGGGGTAAATCTCGAACTTAATGTTGTGAATGGTATGGCAGGATCATCCATGCCTGTTTACGGTCATCGACTCATGTCTTTTCGCTGCCTGGTCACAGGAGAGTACGCAGAACTGAAACGACAAGACGGATTGAGTGACGAGCCAGAAATCTGTTCACTTCGCATTTAAGATAAAATGGGAAGCGTTGGAAATTACAAGATTCAAACTTAATAAGGTATGTTTAATACGAAGTCAACACTAAGTTAGCATGACTCACGCCGGGCGTCCAGTTTTTAGCGACGGGGCACCCGAACATGAAATTCCCTTACGCCAGGTTAGCGTCGAGGAACTCTTTCAACTGACCTTTAGACAGTGCGCCCACTTTGGTTGCCGCCACTTCACCGTTTTTGAACAGCAGCAGAGTCGGGATACCACGGATGCCATATTTCGGCGCAGTGCCAGGGTTTTGATCGATGTTCAGTTTTGCAACGGTCAGTTTGCCCTGATATTCGTCAGCGATTTCATCCAGAATCGGGGCGATCATTTTGCACGGACCGCACCACTCTGCCCAGAAATCGACGAGGATCGCCCCGTCCGCTTTGAGTACATCCGTGTCAAAACTGTCGTCAGTCAGGTGAATAATTTTATCGCTCATATATAACTCCACAGGAATAAGCCTGGCGTGTTGGTTTCGTTGTTGGTGTAACATTAACCAACTAAAGGTTGACTTTATTTCACCGGATACGCTTTCGTAAAGCAATAGTAAGCTGATATTCTACCACACTATGAGCAAAACACATTTAACAGAACAGAAGTTTTCCGACTTCGCCCTGCATCCGAAGGTTGTAGAAGCCCTTGAAAAAAAAGGGTTTCATAACTGTACGCCCATTCAGGCACTGGCCCTTCCGCTGACGCTGGCGGGTCGTGACGTAGCCGGGCAGGCGCAAACCGGTACCGGGAAAACGATGGCGTTTCTTACGTCAACGTTTCATTATCTTCTCTCTCATCCTGCGATTGCCGATCGCAAGGTGAATCAGCCGCGTGCCTTAATTATGGCACCGACGCGTGAACTTGCCGTGCAGATCCACGCCGACGCGGAGCCACTTGCGCAAGCTACCGGCCTGAAGCTGGGTCTGGCTTACGGTGGTGATGGCTACGACAAACAGCTGAAAGTGCTGGAAAGCGGCGTTGACATTCTGATTGGCACCACGGGTCGTTTAATTGACTACGCCAAGCAGAACCACATTAACCTCGGTGCCATTCAGGTAGTGGTACTGGACGAAGCCGATCGCATGTACGATCTGGGCTTTATTAAAGATATCCGCTGGCTGTTCCGCCGTATGCCGCCTGCAAACCAGCGCCTCAACATGCTGTTCTCCGCCACGCTTTCGTACCGGGTACGTGAACTGGCGTTCGAGCAGATGAACAATGCCGAATATATTGAAGTGGAACCGGAACAGAAAACGGGCCACCGTATTAAAGAAGAGCTTTTCTACCCTTCTAACGAAGAAAAAATGCGTTTGCTGCAAACGCTGATCGAAGAAGAGTGGCCAGACAGAGCGATTATTTTCGCCAATACCAAACACCGTTGTGAAGAGATCTGGGGCCACCTGGCGGCAGATGGTCATCGTGTTGGTTTGTTGACAGGCGATGTCGCGCAGAAAAAACGTCTGCGTATTCTTGATGAATTTACCCGTGGCGATCTGGATATTCTGGTTGCCACCGACGTTGCCGCGCGTGGTTTGCATATTCCGGCAGTGACGCACGTCTTTAACTACGATTTACCCGATGACTGTGAAGATTACGTTCACCGTATTGGTCGTACAGGTCGCGCAGGCGCAAGCGGTCACTCTATCAGCCTGGCGTGTGAAGAGTATGCATTGAATTTACCTGCTATTGAAACCTATATTGGTCACTCAATTCCGGTAAGCAAATACAATCCGGACGCATTGATGACCGATCTGCCAAAACCGCTGCGCCTCACGCGCCCACGTACAGGCAATGGTCCGCGTCGTACTGGCGCTCCGCGTAATCGTCGTCGTTCAGGTTAAATAAAATGTCATACTCAAAATCATTCAAACTGTATCAAGATGGCAAGAGAATGAATCCCGATGAGCATACTGTAGTAAGTGATTCAGGTGAAAGAATGCAGCCAACACAGAGACAGATTGAAGGATGAAGAGTATGGGTTCCACCTCGTCGCTGTATGCAGCCATTGATCTCGGTTCGAATAGTTTTCATATGCTGGTTGTGCGCGAGGTGGCTGGAAGCATCCAGACGCTGACGCGAATAAAACGCAAAGTGCGTCTGGCTGCTGGCCTGAATAGCGAAAATGCCCTGTCTAATGAAGCAATGGAGCGCGGTTGGCAATGTCTGCGCCTGTTTGCTGAACGTCTGCAAGATATCCCTCCCTCGCAAATTCGCGTTGTCGCTACGGCGACATTACGTCTTGCCGTCAATGCGGGTGATTTTATTGCCAAAGCGCAGGAAATCCTCGGTTGTCCGGTACAGGTAATCAGCGGTGAAGAGGAAGCACGTCTGATTTATCAGGGCGTTGCTCACACAACTGGCGGTGCCGATCAGCGCCTGGTGGTGGATATAGGCGGTGCCAGTACTGAACTGGTAACCGGCACGGGTGCACAAACCACCTCGTTGTTCAGCCTGTCGATGGGCTGCGTCACCTGGCTGGAACGCTATTTTGCCGATCGTAATCTGGGGCAGGAAAATTTTGATGCTGCAGAAAAAGCGGCACGCGAAGTGTTACGTCCGGTTGCCGATGAATTACGGTATCACGGCTGGAAAGTGTGCGTTGGTGCTTCCGGCACCGTGCAGGCGTTACAGGAAATCATGATGGCACAGGGGATGGATGAACGCATTACCCTGGAAAAGTTGCAGCAATTGAAACAGCGAGCCATTCATTGCGGTCGGCTGGAGGAACTGGAGATTGACGGGCTGACGCTGGAACGTGCGTTAGTGTTCCCGAGTGGTCTGGCGATCCTGATCGCCATTTTTACCGAACTGAATATTCAGTGTATGACCCTGGCGGGCGGTGCGCTGCGTGAAGGCCTGGTCTACGGCATGTTGCATCTGGCCGTCGAGCAGGATATTCGCAGCCGTACGCTGCGTAATATTCAGCGCCGCTTTATGATCGATATTGATCAGGCGCAGCGCGTAGCCAAAGTTGCAGCTAACTTCTTCGATCAGGTGGAAAACGAATGGTATCTTGAAGCAATAAGCCGCGATTTGCTCATCAGCGCTTGTCAGCTTCATGAAATCGGCCTGAGCGTTGACTTCAAACAAGCGCCGCAACACGCTGCTTATCTGGTGCGTAACCTGGATCTTCCCGGTTTTACCCCTGCACAGAAAAAACTGCTGGCGACGCTACTGCTCAACCAGACTAACCCGGTCGATCTCTCATCGCTGCATCAGCAAAATGCCGTACCACCGCGCGTCGCAGAACAACTCTGCCGTTTACTCCGCCTGGCCATCATTTTTGCCAGCCGTCGTCGTGACGATTTAGTGCCAGAGATGACATTACAGGCTAACCATGAACTGTTGACCTTGACGCTTCCGCAAGGTTGGCTAACCCAAAATCCGCTGGGTAAAGAGATTATTGCTCAGGAAAGCCAGTGGCAGAGCTATGTCCACTGGCCGCTGGAAGTGCATTAATGAGTAAGTGCCGGATGCGATGCTGACGCATCTTTTCCGGCCTTGATTATTTCCCTCGTTTTGCCGCCATCATCGCTTTCAGATTCGCCAGATGGCTTTGCCCTTTCTGCATCCGTTCTTCGGCGCTGACCACTTTGCGCTCCTGTTCCCAAATCAGATCATCCTGCGGCAGCTCCAGCAAAAAGCGGCTCGGCTCCGGGCGCACCAGCTCGCCGTACTGACGGCGTTCTTTACACAGCGTAAAGGTCAATTCCTTCTGGGCGCGGGTAATGCCGACATAGGCCAGCCGCCGCTCCTCATCGATATTATCTTCATCGATGCTGCTCTGGTGCGGCAAAAACCCTTCTTCCATACCGACCATGTAGACATAAGGAAACTCCAGCCCTTTTGACGCGTGCAGAGTCATCAGTTGCACCTGATCCAGCTCTTCTTCACTCTCACCACGCTCCATCATGTCGCGCAAAGTAAAGCGCGTCACCACCTGGGTGAGCGTCATCGGCTCATCCAGTTCACTGCCTTCCAGCATCTCCGTCATCCAGCTAAACAGTTGGTTGACGTTCTTCATGCGCATTTCGGCGGCTTTCGGGCTGGGCGATGTTTCGTACAGCCAGGATTCATAATCCATGCCATGGATCAGATCACGCACCGCAGCAATCGGCTCCCGCTCCGCCAGGCGCTGGATTTCTGCCAACCAGTGAGTGAAGCGGGTCAATGCTTCATAACCACGTCCGCTAAGCGTCTGACTCAGGCCCATATCAAAGCTGGCGGTAAACATGCTTTTATTGCGCGTCATCGCCCACTCACCCAGCTTTTTCAGCGTCGCCGGGCCAATCTCTCGCTTCGGCGTGTTAACGATACGCAGAAATGCGCTGTCATCGTCCGGGTTAGTCAGCACGCGCAGATAAGCCAGCAAGTCCTTGATTTCAGGACGAGAGAAAAACGACGTACCACCAGAAATTTTGTACGGGATGCGGTTTTGCATCAGGAATTTTTCAAACACCCGCGACTGATGGTTACCGCGATAAAGAATGGCGTAATCTTTGTACTGCGTTTTATTGACGAAGTGATGGGCGATCAGCTCGCCAGTAACGCGCTCGGCTTCATGTTCCTCGTTATTCGCGCTTAAAACTTTTAGCTCTGTGCCGTAACCCAGTTCGGAGAACAGACGCTTTTCAAAGACGTGCGGATTATTGGCGATCAGGATGTTCGCCGCTTTCAAAATACGTCCGGAAGAGCGGTAGTTCTGCTCAAGCTTAATCACCTTCAGCGCCGGAAAATCCTGACTCAGCAGCACCAGGTTTTGTGGACGTGCGCCGCGCCAGGAGTAGATCGACTGGTCGTCATCGCCCACCACGGTAAAGCGCGCGCGGCTGCCCACCAGCAGTTTCACCAGCTCATACTGGCTGGTGTTGGTGTCCTGATACTCATCCACCAGCAGATAGCGAATTTTGTTCTGCCAGCGCTCGCGGACTTCTTCATTGCGTTGCAGCAGCAACGTCGGCAATAAAATCAGATCATCGAAGTCGAGAACGTTACAGGCTTTCAGGTGTGCATCATACAGCCCATAACAATGGGCAAAAATACGGTCCCGCTCGCCAATCGCACTGGCTGCCGCCTGGGACGGTGTTTTGAGATCGTTCTTCCAGTTAGAGATGGTCGAAATCAACTGTTGCAGGAGAACTTTGTCATCTTCAATCAGCCCTTCGGTCAACTCTTTGAGCAACGCCAGCTGATCGGTATCGTCAAACAGCGAAAAGTTCGCCTTCATCCCCAGCGCCGCATACTCACGCTTGATGATATCCAGCCCCAGCGTGTGGAAGGTGGAGATCATCAGCCCACGCGCCTCTTTGCGACCCAGCGTCTGCCCGACACGCTCTTTCATCTCGCGCGCCGCCTTATTGGTAAAGGTCACCGCCGCGATATGTCGCGCCTGATAACCGCAACCGCGGATCAGATGAGCGATTTTATTGGTGATAACACGAGTTTTACCGGAACCCGCGCCCGCCAGCACCAGGCAGGGGCCGGTAACGAATTCGACAGCTTGTTGTTGGCCGGGGTTTAGACGCATAGGTGTATTGCTCAATCTTCGAACGGGGGGAGGATTGTAGCAGAATCGCATTTGAATGTGACCGCGTGTAAGCCGCTAACCGGTTGGCTGCGGATGTTTAAATCAGAGAGAGAAGACCGAAACCGGAGTTCATCGTGAATCCATTAGACTTAGAAAATATCGGGTCGTAACGTTGTGTTATTACTTTTTCAGAGTTTACTAAGGAGAGGTGTACTCGTGGCGATTAATTTCAGTCCTAAGGTTGGTGAAATACTGGAATGCAACTTTGGTAACTATCCTGTTAGCCAGAATGGACAGTTCAGCACCACGTATTACGATGGCCGCATTCCTCCTGAAATGATAAAAAACAGGTTAGTTGTCGTGCTCAACGGAAAAATTAATGGCAACGCATGTATCGTCATTCCATTATCAACCACTCGCGATCATGACAAGTTAAATCGTGGAATGCATGTTGAAATAGCCAGTAATGTTATCAATGGCCTGCAATTCTTTGATCAGCAGATTCGTTGGGCCAAAGCCGACCTGGTACAACAAGTCAGTCGAAACCGATTAAATAGAGCAAGGACTTACAGAGGGTATCTTAATCAATGTTTGCCACATGAGTTGGTTGCAGACATACAGAGGGCGGTCATCAAGTCAATCAATGCCATATCGCTCATAAATTGACAATAAAATCACCATCCCCGATAATGACTTTGTAGCCCATAGAGGCCCTAAGTTTTCTCCCCTTGAGGGACCTGCGAAGCCCGGATTTTCCGGGCTTTTGCCATATATGTACCAGCCCCTCCCTGACTGACAATTACGTTAGCATCTGCGGATCATGCTAAAATCGCCGCCTGACAATTATTCACTCAAGGCACGATCATGGCAAAAACAGCAGCAGCACTGCATATCCTTGTAAAAGAAGAGAAACTGGCTCTGGATCTTCTCGAGCAGATTAAGAACGGTGCCGATTTCGGCAAGCTGGCGAAGAAACACTCCATTTGCCCATCAGGCAAACGCGGCGGTGATTTAGGTGAATTCCGCCAGGGTCAGATGGTTCCGGCGTTCGATAAAGTTGTGTTCTCTTGTCCGGTACTGGAGCCGACCGGCCCGCTGCACACCCAGTTCGGTTACCACATCATTAAGGTGCT
This sequence comes from Escherichia sp. SCLE84, assembly GCF_012584495.1. Lineage (NCBI taxonomy): Bacteria > Pseudomonadati > Pseudomonadota > Gammaproteobacteria > Enterobacterales > Enterobacteriaceae > Escherichia > Escherichia sp. SCLE84. Next base: position 3,184,663 of record NZ_CP051430.1, read on the forward strand.
GTACCGCAACTAATAGCAAGGCCTTCTCCAGGAGAAGGCCTTGGGTGTTTTCTCCCTCTCCCTGTGGGAGAGGGTCGGGGTGAGGGCATCAGCGCGCACTTAACCCGCAACAGCAATACGTTTCATATCTGTCATATAGCCGCGCAGTTTCTTACCTACCTGCTCAATCGCATGGCTGCGAATCGCTTCGTTCACATCACGCAGTTGCGCGTTATCTACCGCGCCTTCCGGAATAGCTTTACCCAAGTCGCCCGGTTGCAGCTCTGCCATAAACGGTTTCAGCAACGGCACACAAGCGTAAGAGAACAGATAGTTACCGTACTCAGCGGTATCAGAGATAACCACGTTCATTTCGTACAGACGCTTACGGGCGATGGTGTTGGCAATCAGCGGCAGCTCGTGCAGTGATTCATAATATGCAGACTCTTCAATGATGCCGGAATCGACCATGGTTTCGAACGCCAGTTCAACGCCCGCTTTCACCATCGCGATCATCAGTACGCCTTTATCGAAGTACTCCTGCTCGCCGATTTTGCCTTCATACTGCGGCGCGGTTTCGAAGGCGGTTTTGCCGGTCTCTTCACGCCAGGTCAGCAGTTTCTTATCATCGTTGGCCCAGTCCGCCATCATACCGGAGGAGAATTCGCCGGAGATGATGTCGTCCATATGTTTCTGGAACAGGGGTGCCATGATCTCTTTCAGCTGTTCAGACAGCGCGTAAGCACGCAGTTTCGCCGGGTTAGAGAGACGGTCCATCATCAGGGTGATGCCGCCCTGCTTCAGCGCTTCGGTGATGGTTTCCCAACCGAACTGAATTAGTTTTTCTGCGTATGCCGGATCGGTGCCCTCTTCCACCAGCTTGTCGAAGCACAGCAGCGAGCCAGCCTGCAACATACCGCACAGGATGGTTTGCTCACCCATCAGGTCAGATTTCACTTCCGCAACGAAGGACGATTCCAGCACGCCCGCACGGTGACCACCGGTTGCTGCCGCCCATGCTTTAGCGATCGCCATACCTTCGCCTTTCGGATCGTTTTCCGGGTGAACGGCAATCAGCGTCGGTACGCCGAATCCACGTTTGTACTCTTCACGCACTTCGGTGCCAGGGCATTTCGGCGCAACCATGACTACGGTGATATCTTTACGGATCTGCTCGCCCACTTCGACGATGTTGAAACCGTGCGAGTAACCCAGCGCCGCGCCGTCTTTCATCAGTGGCTGTACGGTGCGCACTACATCAGAGTGCTGCTTGTCCGGCGTCAGGTTAACCACCAGATCCGCCTGCGGGATCAGTTCTTCGTAAGTACCAACTTTAAAACCGTTTTCGGTCGCTTTACGCCAGGACGCGCGCTTCTCGGCAATCGCTTCTTTACGCAGAGCGTAGGAGATATCGAGACCAGAATCACGCATGTTCAGGCCCTGGTTCAGCCCCTGTGCGCCACAGCCGACGATAACCACTTTTTTACCCTGAAGGTAGCTCGCGCCGTCGGCGAATTCGTCGCGCCCCATAAAGCGACATTTGCCCAGCTGTGCCAGCTGCTGGCGCAGGTTCAGTGTATTGAAGTAGTTAGCCATGGTGATTCCTCGTGATGTTGTGCTTCTTATTGTTCGGTTCGCGTTTGCGAGATTGAATTCACTATATGACAGGAAATTTATTGCGGAAATTGATATATTCACAACGTCACATTGCAATTTCTGCAACGTCAACATTGAGGGCTGCGCCATTGGATTTACGCGATCTGAAAACCTTCCTGCATCTGGCGGAAAGCCGCCATTTTGGCCGCAGCGCGCGGGCGATGCACGTTAGCCCATCCACGCTCTCACGGCAGATTCAGCGCCTGGAAGAAGATCTTGGTCAGCCGCTATTTGTGCGCGATAACCGCACGGTAACGCTGACCGAAGCGGGCGAAGAGTTACGCGTTTTCGCCCAGCAAACATTGTTGCAGTATCAGCAACTGCGCCACACCATCGATCAGCAAGGGCCGTCGCTCTCTGGCGAGTTACATATTTTCTGCTCGGTGACCGCCGCTTACAGCCATCTACCGCCGATTCTCGACCGCTTCCGCGCGGAACACCCGTCGGTGGAGATCAAACTCACCACTGGTGATGCGGCAGATGCAATGGAAAAAGTGGTCACGGGAGAAGCGGATCTGGCGATTGCCGGGAAACCGGAGACGCTACCCGGCGCTGTGGCGTTTTCGATGCTGGAGAATCTGGCAGTAGTGCTGATTGCCCCCGCGCTGCCCTGCCCGGTGCGTAATCAGGTATCTGTCGAAAAGCCCGACTGGTCAACGGTGCCGTTTATTATGGCCGATCAGGGGCCGGTACGCCGCCGCATTGAACTGTGGTTTCGACGCAATAAAATCAGCAACCCGATGATTTACGCCACGGTTGGCGGGCATGAAGCGATGGTATCGATGGTGGCGCTCGGCTGTGGTGTGGCGCTGTTGCCGGAAGTGGTGCTGGAAAACAGCCCGGAGCCTGTACGCAACCGGGTAATGATTTTAGATCGCAGCGATGAGAAAACGCCGTTTGAACTGGGCGTGTGTGCACAAAAAAAGCGGCTGCATGAGCCGCTGATTGAGGCGTTCTGGAGGATTTTGCCGAACCACAAATGACGTTGTCGCGCGGGTAGGCCTGATAAGCGAAGCGCTATCAGGCATTTTTCCCTAACCCGCCAAAAAGAACCTGAACGCCGGATTATTGGTTTCGTCGTGGCAATCGTAGCCCAGCTCATTTAGCCGGGTTTCGAAATCCGGTTCATGGTCGCCGAGTTCGAACGCCGCCAGTACGCGCCCGTAGTCGGTGCCATGGCTGCGATAGTGGAACAAAGAAATGTTCCAGTGCGTACCCAGCGTGTTGAGGAAGCGCAGCAGCGCGCCCGGTGATTCCGGGAATTCGAAGCTGTAGAGGCGTTCCTGCAACGGATGTGACGGACGCCCGCCGACCATATAGCGCACATGCAACTTCGCCATTTCGTCGTCGGAGAGATCCACCACGCTGTAGCCGCCGTCGTTGAGCATCTGCAAAATTTCTTTGCGCTCTTCGAGGCCGCGGCTCAGGCGCACGCCGACAAAGATGCAGGCGTTTTTGGCATCGGCAAAACGGTAGTTGAACTCGGTGACCGATCGCCCGCCAAGCAGTTGGCAGAATTTGAGGAAGCTGCCTTTTTCTTCCGGAATGGTCACCGCCAACAACGCTTCACGCTGTTCGCCCAGTTCGCAGCGTTCCGAGACGTAGCGCAGGCCGTGGAAGTTCACGTTGGCACCGGAAAGAATATGCGCCAGCCGTTCGCCGCGAATGTTGTGCTGGGCGATATATTTTTTCATTCCCGCCAGCGCCAGCGCGCCAGAGGGTTCCGCCACCGCGCGCACATCTTCGAATAAATCCTTCATCGCCGCACAGATCGCATCACTATCGACGGTGATGATGTCGTCGAGATACTCCTGGCATAAACGGAAGGTTTCGTCACCGATGCGTTTTACCGCTACGCCTTCAGCAAATAGCCCTACGCGCGGCAGATCAACCGGATGACCCGCATCCAGCGCTGCTTTCAGGCAGGCGGAGTCTTCCGCTTCTACGGCGATCACTTTGATTTGTGGCATCAGTTGTTTGATCAGCACCGCAACGCCCGCCGCCAGACCGCCGCCGCCGACTGGCACAAATACGCGGTCGAGATGGGCGTCCTGCTGGAGCAGTTCCAGCGCCAGCGTGCCTTGCCCGGCAATCACCATCGGATGGTCGAACGGCGGCACCCAGGTGAACCCCTGCTGCTGTGACAGTTCGATCGCTTTAGCTTTCGCTTCGTCAAAGTTCGCGCCATGAAGCAGCACTTCGCCGCCGAATCCACGTACCGCATCGACTTTGATGTCGGCGGTGGCGGTTGGCATAACGATCAGGGCCTTCACGCCTAACCGCGCAGAAGAAAACGCGACGCCCTGCGCGTGGTTACCCGCAGAAGCAGTGATCACGCCGTGCGCTTTTTGTTCTTCCGTCAGGCCCGCCATCATGGCGTATGCGCCGCGCAGCTTAAAGCTGTGCACTGGCTGGCGATCTTCGCGCTTCACCAGAATGACGTTATCAAGACGCGACGACAGTTTTTCCATTTTTTGTAGCGGCGTAACCTGCGCCGCCTCGTAAACCGGCGCGCGCAGCACTGCTCTTAAATATTCGGCACCTTCCGGAGCACCGGACAGGGGTTGCGAGTCAGCCATTATTAACCCCCCAGTTTCGATTTATCGCGCACCGCACCTTTGTCGGCGCTGGTTGCCAGGCTGGCGTAGGCGCGCAGGGCAAAGGAAACCTGACGTTCACGGTTTTTCGGCGTCCAGGCTTTGTCACCCCGAGCTTCCTGCGCTTCACGACGCGCCGCCAGTTCGGCATCGCTTACCTGTAACTGAATGCCACGGTTCGGGATGTCGATAGCGATCAGGTCACCATCTTCAATCAGACCAATGCTGCCGCCGCTTGCCGCTTCCGGTGAGACGTGGCCGATGGAAAGACCAGAGGTGCCGCCAGAGAAACGACCGTCGGTGATCAGCGCACAGGCTTTACCGAGACCCATTGATTTCAGGAAGCTGGTTGGGTAGAGCATTTCCTGCATGCCAGGGCCGCCTTTCGGGCCTTCATAGCGGATCACCACCACATCGCCCGCGACAACTTTGCCACCGAGGATCGCTTCTACCGCGTCGTCCTGGCTTTCGTACACTTTCGCCGGGCCGGTGAATTTGAGGATGCTGTCATCGACGCCCGCGGTTTTAACGATGCAGCCGTTTTCTGCGAAATTACCGTAGAGCACCGCCAGGCCGCCGTCTTTGCTGTAGGCGTGTTCCAGCGAGCGGATACAGCCATTGGCGCGATCGTCATCGAGAGAATCCCAACGGCAATCCTGCGAGAATGCCTGTGTGGTACGAATGCCTGCAGGACCTGCGCGGAACATATTTTTTACCGCGTCATCCTGGGTCAGCATAACGTCGTATTGTTCCAGCGTTTGCGGCAACGTCAGGCCAAGTACGTTTTTCACATCACGGTTCAGTAACCCCGCGCGATCCAGTTCGCCGAGAATACCGATAACACCACCAGCACGGTGAACATCTTCCATATGGTATTTCTGGGTGCTCGGCGCAACTTTACACAGCTGTGGAACCTTGCGGGAAAGCTTATCGATATCACTCATGGTGAAGTCGATTTCCGCTTCCTGCGCCGCCGCCAGCAGGTGAAGTACGGTGTTAGTCGATCCACCCATCGCGATATCCAGCGTCATGGCGTTTTCAAACGCCGCCTTACTGGCGATATTACGCGGCAGTGCACTTTCGTCGTTTTGCTCGTAATAACGTTTGGTCAATTCAACAATGCGTTTACCAGCATTAAGGAACAGCTGCTTACGGTCGGCGTGGGTTGCCAGCAGCGAGCCGTTGCCCGGCTGCGACAGGCCCAGCGCTTCGGTCAGGCAGTTCATTGAGTTAGCGGTAAACATCCCGGAGCAGGAACCGCAGGTTGGGCAGGCGGAACGTTCAACCTGATCGCTCTGGGAGTCAGAAACTTTCGGGTCTGCGCCCTGGATCATCGCATCAACCAGATCGAGTTTGATTATCTGATCGGACAGTTTGGTTTTCCCGGCCTCCATCGGGCCGCCGGAAACAAAGATCACCGGAATATTCAGGCGCAGGGAAGCCATCAGCATCCCCGGGGTGATTTTGTCGCAGTTAGAGATGCAGACCATGGCGTCGGCGCAGTGGGCGTTGACCATATACTCAACGGAATCAGCGATCAGTTCGCGAGATGGCAGTGAATAAAGCATCCCCCCGTGGCCCATGGCAATCCCATCATCCACCGCAATGGTGTTGAACTCTTTGGCAACGCCGCCAGCCGCTTCAATTTGTTCGGCGACCAGTTTACCGAGATCGCGCAGATGGACGTGACCCGGTACAAATTGGGTGAACGAGTTCACAACCGCGATAATCGGCTTACCGAAATCGGCGTCGGTCATTCCGGTGGCGCGCCACAGCGCACGAGCACCCGCCATATTACGACCATGAGTGGTGGTGGCGGAACGGTACTTAGGCATACTTTATTTACTCCCAGTGTCTGTCTCGTAAATGGGACGGTGCGTGCCGTCCCATTTTTTGTATTTATTGATTAACTTGATCTAACCAGCCCCATTTATCTTCGGTTTCGCCAGTGAAGAGGCCGAAGAAGGCTTGCTGAATGCGTTTGGTAACCGGGCCACAACGGCCTTCGCCAACCTGAATACCGTCTACGCTGCGCACTGGCGTGATTTCTGCCGCCGTACCGGACATAAACACTTCATCCGCCAGGTACAGGGATTCGCGCGACAGCACCTGCTCACGTACTTCAATTCCCAGCTCTTTCGCCAGTTTGATGATGGCATCACGGGTAATACCCGGCAGCGCGGAGGAGGTGAACGGTGGGGTGAACAGCACACCATCTTTCACTTCAAACAGGTTTTCGCCTGCGCCTTCAGAGATATAACCGTTCACATCCAGCGCGATACCTTCCTGATAACCGTGGCGGCGCGCTTCGCTACCCACCAGCAGGGAAGAGAGGTAGTTACCACCGGCTTTTGCCGCCGTCGGGATGGTGTTTGGTGCTGCGCGGTTCCAGGAGGAAACCATCGCATCGATCCCCTGCTCCAGCGCTTCTGCGCCCAGATACGCTCCCCACGGGAAAGCAGCGATAATCACGTCGGTTGAGTATCCCGCTGGCGGGTTTACTCCCATGCCAACATCACCGACGAAGATCAGCGGACGGATATAGGCGCTGGTGAGATTATTTTTGCGGATCACGTCACGACAAGCTTCCATCAGCTCATCAATGCTCTGCGAAACCGGGAAGCGATAGATTTTGGCGGAGTCATGCAGACGCTGCATATGCTCACGATGGCGGAATACAACCGGTCCTTTGTGCGAGTCGTAGCAACGGATGCCTTCAAAAACCGAAGTGCCATAGTGCAGCGCGTGCGACATCACATGCACCTTCGCGTCTTCCCAGCGAACCATCTCCCCATTGAACCAAATGTAATCAGCTTTCTTCGTGGTCATTTTTATATTCCTTTTGCGCTCAGGCGCGGATTTGTTGTGATGTGGTTGTGCTCTGGCAGATGGCAACGTGTGCGACGTCCACCAGTTTATTTAACTGACTAAACAGTAAGTCGACCGACCGTGGGCTGGCAACGGTCAATTCGATATTTATATTTTGTGCATCGCTGGCGGCGGCCATATTCATTGAGCAGACGTGGAAACCACGATGACGCACCACGCGTAAAACACGTTCTAAGGTTTCCGGATTGAAGCGAGCCGATACATTGACCTGATGTTGCATCATGATAATTTCTCCAACATTTCTGAATTACTGGCACCAGGCGGCACCAGCGGCCAGACGTTCTCAAGTTCGTCGATTGAGACATGAAGCAGGTATGGCCCATCACTGTTCAGCATGGTGTCGAGTGCCGCTTCAACCTGGTCTTTACGGGTGATGTGTTGGCCAGGGATGCCGAAGGCGCTGGCTAACATGAGAAAATCGGGGTTATCGGTAAGGGTGGTTTCGCTATATCGTTCCTGGAAAAACAGTTGCTGCCATTGTCGAACCATCCCTAACCGTTGGTTATCGAGTAAGACGATTTTCAACGGTAACTGCTTACGTTTTACGGTGCCCAGCTCTTGTACATTCATCATGAAAGAGCCGTCACCGGAGATACAGACGACGGTATCGTTCGGTCGCGCGACTTGCGCGCCAACCGCCGCCGGTAAACCGAAACCCATGGTGCCTAAGCCGCTGGAGGTGATGAAATTTTCCGGGCGAGTATGGGCGATGTGCTGCGCAGCCCACATCTGGTGCTGCCCCACATCTGTGGTCACGACGCAATCCGCAGGTTTACGATCCGACAGTTGTTTTAACAACAATGGCGCGTAGATAGCGTCACCGGGATGGTCGTAACGCCAGGTATGTTCATCACGCAGCTGCGCGCAGTATTGCTGCCAGTCATTGATATTTAACGGCTGCTGTAATGCTGGTAACAGAGCATTTAAATCACCTTGTAATGCCACATGTGCCTGACGCAGCTTGTTCATTTCTGCCGGGTCGATATCCATATGGATAACACTGGCGTGTGGTGCGAAGGTGTTCAGTTTGCCGGTCACCCGGTCATCAAAACGTGCACCCACGGCGATCAGCAAGTCGCACTCCTGCACCGCGAAGTTCGCCGCTTTGGTGCCATGCATTCCCAGCATGCCCAGGTAGTACGGATAATCTGCTTCAACTGCGCCCAGCCCTTTCAGCGTGCAGGTGGCAGGCATTTTTGTGGTAGCGAGAAATTCTCGTAAAGCAGGAACTGCCTGCGCCATACCCACGCCACCACCAACGTACAGCATCGGTTTTTGCGCTTTTGCCAGCATCTGGCGCGCTTGCTCAACTTCGGCATGGGGGAAAGTCACTTCGTTTTCAACGGTGGTGAACCACGGTTCCAGATCGCCGCTGGCTAACTGGATATCTTTTGGGATATCGACCAGAACCGGACCAGGACGACCTGAGCTGGCAACGTCGAATGCTGCAGCCATGATGCGCGGCAACTCTTCCAGCGACTGCACCAGAAAGCTGTGCTTGGTACAGGCTAACGACAATCCCAGGACATCCACTTCCTGAAATGCGTCGGTGCCGATAAACGGTGCGGACACTTGACCGGTGATGGCAACGACAGGGATGGAATCTAACAGTGCGTCCGCAAGCCCGGTTATCAGGTTGGTTGCGCCCGGACCAGACGTGGCGATACATACGCCAGTTTTACCGGTAGCACGGGCATAACCGATAGCCGCCATTGCCGCACCCTGCTCATGTCGGCACAGCAAGTGCTCCACGCCGCCGTCATACAATGCATCGTAAACCGGCATAATTGCGCCACCCGGATAACCGAAAACGGTGTTCACACCCTGTGCCCGCAACGCATGTACCACCCACTGTGCGCCATTCATAGTTAGTTCCCCGTCCTGAATCTTGAGAAACAGAATTTTGTGCTGTTATTCATTGTCTGCTCCTCGGTTATGTTTTTAAGGTCAAAAAAAACCCCCGGACCTTTCGGTGCGGGGGTCTTAGTTCGTTAAGGCTTGATTTCTAAGCCTTTCCTCGTCCAAGTGCAGCCCCGCACGGTGGGATAATAATCACCACCACGCTAATCACGACCAGGCTAATCACTCGTAGAAGGGCTGTCATTTTGTCTTTTCTTGCATCTTGTTCGAAGGAATGCCTAAAGAGTTACCATAGGTTTTGTAAATAGTACAAGATATTTTTTGGCCGATTTTTATGATGCGTTTAATAATTTCAATATAAATTGTTGTTTTTTAAAAATAAAATAGTGAGTGAAAAAAATTCAATTTCAGTATGAATGTTGTTCCCTTCCTCGTAGTTCATCCTTTGTCCGCTGCATTTTTGCGAGCATCATTCCACCGCCAGAACAACTCAACTTCACTTGCACAAATAAACAGGAATCAGCCACTAAAATTCACGAATTAGCGGGCTACAGCAGCGATATCTTATGCACATAATGGTGACTCAAGGAGGGCTTATGTCACTGTCAATTGTTCATACCCGCGCAGCCCTGGGAGTAAATGCGCCCCCGATCACTGTTGAGGTACATATCAGTAAAGGTCTACCCGGCTTAACGATGGTGGGCTTACCAGAAACAACGGTAAAAGAAGCTCGCGATCGCGTGCGCAGCGCCATTATCAATAGCGGATATGAATATCCGGCGAAAAAAATCACCATCAACCTGGCTCCAGCCGATCTGCCAAAAGAAGGGGGACGATATGATTTACCTATCGCCATTGCGTTGCTGGCGGCCTCAGAACAGCTTACAGCCAATAAGTTAGATGAATATGAATTAGTCGGAGAACTGGCTCTTACAGGCGCTCTGCGTGGCGTTCCCGGTGCAATCTCCAGTGCAACTGAAGCTATTAAGTCGGGCAGAAAAATTATCGTCGCGAAAGATAACGAAGATGAAGTGGGGCTAATTAACGGTGAAGGATGCCTGATAGCCGATCATCTGCAAGCTGTCTGTGCGTTTCTGGAAGGTAAGCACGCTCTCGAACGCCCGAAACCAACTGATGCAGTATCCCGGGCGCTACAACATGATCTCAGTGATGTTGTCGGTCAGGAACAAGGAAAGCGAGGACTGGAAATTACCGCCGCTGGCGGGCACAACCTTTTACTGATTGGGCCGCCGGGAACAGGTAAAACAATGCTCGCCAGCCGTATTAATGGCCTGTTGCCAGATTTAAGCAATGAAGAGGCACTGGAGAGCGCTGCGATATTAAGTCTGGTAAATGCTGAATCAGTACAAAAACAATGGCGGCAGCGCCCGTTCCGCTCACCTCATCACAGTGCGTCGTTAACTGCGATGGTGGGCGGTGGTGCAATTCCAGGGCCAGGTGAAATTTCGTTGGCGCATAACGGCGTGCTTTTTCTTGATGAGCTACCTGAATTTGAACGGCGTACACTGGATGCCTTGCGAGAGCCGATTGAATCCGGGCAGATCCATCTTTCACGCACACGAGCAAAAATAACCTATCCAGCCCGTTTCCAGCTTGTTGCGGCGATGAATCCCAGCCCTACCGGACATTATCAGGGAAACCATAACCGCTGCACGCCAGAACAGACATTACGTTATCTCAACCGGCTCTCGGGGCCCTTTCTCGACCGCTTCGATCTCTCACTGGAGATCCCATTACCACCCCCCGGCATTTTGAGTAAAACGGTAGTGCCGGGAGAAAGCAGCGCCACCGTTAAACAACGCGTAATGGCCGCCAGAGAGCGCCAATTTAAGCGGCAGAATAAACTGAATGCCTGGCTGGATAGTCCGGAAATACGCCAATTCTGCAAACTTGAGAGCGAAGATGCGATGTGGTTGGAAGGAACACTGATCCATCTGGGGTTATCGATTCGTGCCTGGCAGCGGTTATTGAAAGTTGCACGAACCATTGCTGATATTGATCAGTCTGACATTATCACACGTCAGCATTTGCAGGAGGCAGTTAGCTATCGTGCGATTGACCGTTTGCTCATCCATCTGCAAAAACTACTGACATAAAAAAAGGGCATTTCGCCCTTTTTATTAATCATCAGAATCGGTGTAGTCTTCAGCACCTTCAACCTGCGGTTTACCGCCGGAAAGGGTGTGAAAACGTTTTGGACGCTTAATACGCGTCATATACTTGGACCACACGCGTTCTGCTTCTGTCACTGGCTCACGTTCGCCACGGCATACTGCTACGAAGAGTTTCTCTTCCTCGGTAACCGGCTCGCGTTTGCCAAGATCCAACTCATTGAAGGCATAACCATGACGCTCAAGCAGTTGTGCCTCTTTGATGGTGAAATCACCATGACGAGAGAATCCACGTGGATAATGTTTATTGTCGAAATATCGATTAGTCGTCGTAAAGCTTTCCGCCATCCTGCACGCTCCTAATTCTTTGACCGAGCTAGTTATGGCGCGGAGTATTAGTTACGCTTGACAGAGTGTAAAACAAAACATTTAAATCATAACGACAAATAATTTTGCGGAGAGCACTGTGGATACGGAATTGTTAAAAACTTTCCTGGAAGTTAGCCGAACGCGTCACTTTGGTCGAGCGGCTGAATCGCTCTATCTGACCCAGTCAGCAGTGAGCTTTCGAATCAGACAACTGGAAAATCAACTGGGTGTGAACCTTTTCACCCGCCACAGAAACAATATCCGTTTAACCGCTGCCGGTGAAAAACTACTGCCTTATGCAGAAACGCTCATGAGCACCTGGCAGGCCGCCCGTAAGGAGGTGGCGCATACCTCACGACATAACGAGTTTTCTATCGGTGCCAGCGCCTCGTTGTGGGAATGTATGCTTAATCAGTGGCTGGGACGTTTGTATCAAAATCAGGATGCCCATACAGGCTTACAGTTCGAAGCGCGAATTGCCCAACGGCAGTCTCTGGTAAAACAGCTGCATGAACGCCAGCTTGATCTTCTTATTACCACTGAAGCGCCCAAAATGGACGAATTTAGTAGTCAGTTGCTGGGATATTTCACTTTAGCGCTTTATACCAGTGCCCCTTCAAAACTAAAGGGAGATCTTAATTATCTGCGACTTGAGTGGGGGCCAGATTTTCAACAGCATGAGGCAGGTTTGATCGGTGCTGACGAAGTGCCCATTCTGACAACCAGTTCTGCTGAACTGGCACAGCAACAGATTGCGATGCTTAATGGTTGCACCTGGCTACCCGTCAGCTGGGCGCGTAAAAAAGGCGGCCTGCATACCGTTGTCGATAGCACAACACTTTCACGGCCGCTTTATGCCATATGGCTGCAAAATAGCGATAAAAATACGTTGATTCGCGATCTTTTGAAAATTAACGTGCTGGATGAAGTGTATTAATATGAATGGCTGGCAAGGATGCCGGTAGAAGGATTTACTTCGGAGAGGGTTATTTCAGATAAAAAAAATCCTTAGCTTTCGCTAAGGATGATTTCTGGCAGGGGCGGAGAGACTCGAACTCCCAACACCCGGTTTTGGAGACCGGTGCTCTACCAATTGAACTACGCCCCTAATTAGGGTGGCGGAACGGACGGGACTCGAACCCGCGACCCCCTGCGTGACAGGCAGGTATTCTAACCGACTGAACTACCGCTCCACCGAATTCTTTTACAACCACCGGTTTTATGACCGGCTTACTGCTTAATTTGATGCCTGGCAGTTCCCTACTCTCGCATGGGGAGACCCCACACTACCATCGGCGCTACGGCGTTTCACTTCTGAGTTCGGCATGGGGTCAGGTGGGACCACCGCGCTACGGCCGCCAGGCAAATTCTGTTTTATCAGACCGCTTCTGCGTTCTGATTTAATCTGTATCAGGCTGAAAATCTTTCTCTCATCCGCCAAAACAGCTTCGGCGTTGTAAGGTTAAGCCTCACGGTTCATTAGTACCGGTTAGCTCAACGCATCGCTGCGCTTACACACCCGGCCTATCAACGTCGTCGTCTTCAACGTTCCTTCAGGACTCTCAAGGAGTCAGGGAGAACTCATCTCGGGGCAAGTTTCGTGCTTAGATGCTTTCAGCACTTATCTCTTCCGCATTTAGCTACCGGGCAGTGCCATTGGCATGACAACCCGAACACCAGTGATGCGTCCACTCCGGTCCTCTCGTACTAGGAGCAGCCCCCCTCAGTTCTCCAGCGCCCACGGCAGATAGGGACCGAACTGTCTCACGACGTTCTAAACCCAGCTCGCGTACCACTTTAAATGGCGAACAGCCATACCCTTGGGACCTACTTCAGCCCCAGGATGTGATGAGCCGACATCGAGGTGCCAAACACCGCCGTCGATATGAACTCTTGGGCGGTATCAGCCTGTTATCCCCGGAGTACCTTTTATCCGTTGAGCGATGGCCCTTCCATTCAGAACCACCGGATCACTATGACCTGCTTTCGCACCTGCTCGCGCCGTCACGCTCGCAGTCAAGCTGGCTTATGCCATTGCACTAACCTCCTGATGTCCGACCAGGATTAGCCAACCTTCGTGCTCCTCCGTTACTCTTTAGGAGGAGACCGCCCCAGTCAAACTACCCACCAGACACTGTCCGCAACCCGGATCACGGGTCCACGTTAGAACATCAAACATTAAAGGGTGGTATTTCAAGGTCGGCTCCATGCAGACTGGCGTCCACACTTCAAAGCCTCCCACCTATCCTACACATCAAGGCTCAATGTTCAGTGTCAAGCTATAGTAAAGGTTCACGGGGTCTTTCCGTCTTGCCGCGGGTACACTGCATCTTCACAGCGAGTTCAATTTCACTGAGTCTCGGGTGGAGACAGCCTGGCCATCATTACGCCATTCGTGCAGGTCGGAACTTACCCGACAAGGAATTTCGCTACCTTAGGACCGTTATAGTTACGGCCGCCGTTTACCGGGGCTTCGATCAAGAGCTTCGCTTGCGCTGACCCCATCAATTAACCTTCCGGCACCGGGCAGGCGTCACACCGTATACGTCCACTTTCGTGTTTGCACAGTGCTGTGTTTTTAATAAACAGTTGCAGCCAGCTGGTATCTTCGACTGATTTCAGCTCCATCCGCGAGGGACTTCACCTACATATCAGCGTGCCTTCTCCCGAAGTTACGGCACCATTTTGCCTAGTTCCTTCACCCGAGTTCTCTCAAGCGCCTTGGTATTCTCTACCTGACCACCTGTGTCGGTTTGGGGTACGATTTGATGTTACCTGATGCTTAGAGGCTTTTCCTGGAAGCAGGGCATTTGTTGCTTCAGCACCGTAGTGCCTCGTCATCACGCCTCAGCCTTGATTTTCCGGATTTGCCTGGAAAACCAGCCTACACGCTTAAACCGGGACAACCGTCGCCCGGCCAACATAGCCTTCTCCGTCCCCCCTTCGCAGTAACACCAAGTACAGGAATATTAACCTGTTTCCCATCGACTACGCCTTTCGGCCTCGCCTTAGGGGTCGACTCACCCTGCCCCGATTAACGTTGGACAGGAACCCTTGGTCTTCCGGCGAGCGGGCTTTTCACCCGCTTTATCGTTACTTATGTCAGCATTCGCACTTCTGATACCTCCAGCATACCTCACAGTACACCTTCACAGGCTTACAGAACGCTCCCCTACCCAACAACGCATAAGCGTCGCTGCCGCAGCTTCGGTGCATGGTTTAGCCCCGTTACATCTTCCGCGCAGGCCGACTCGACCAGTGAGCTATTACGCTTTCTTTAAATGATGGCTGCTTCTAAGCCAACATCCTGGCTGTCTGGGCCTTCCCACATCGTTTCCCACTTAACCATGACTTTGGGACCTTAGCTGGCGGTCTGGGTTGTTTCCCTCTTCACGACGGACGTTAGCACCCGCCGTGTGTCTCCCGTGATAACATTCTCCGGTATTCGCAGTTTGCATCGGGTTGGTAAGTCGGGATGACCCCCTTGCCGAAACAGTGCTCTACCCCCGGAGATGAATTCACGAGGCGCTACCTAAATAGCTTTCGGGGAGAACCAGCTATCTCCCGGTTTGATTGGCCTTTCACCCCCAGCCACAAGTCATCCGCTAATTTTTCAACATTAGTCGGTTCGGTCCTCCAGTTAGTGTTACCCAACCTTCAACCTGCCCATGGCTAGATCACCGGGTTTCGGGTCTATACCCTGCAACTTAACGCCCAGTTAAGACTCGGTTTCCCTTCGGCTCCCCTATTCGGTTAACCTTGCTACAGAATATAAGTCGCTGACCCATTATACAAAAGGTACGCAGTCACACAGATTGCTCTGTGCTCCCACTGCTTGTACGTACACGGTTTCAGGTTCTTTTTCACTCCCCTCGCCGGGGTTCTTTTCGCCTTTCCCTCACGGTACTGGTTCACTATCGGTCAGTCAGGAGTATTTAGCCTTGGAGGATGGTCCCCCCATATTCAGACAGGATACCACGTGTCCCGCCCTACTCATCGAGCTCACAGCATGTGCATTTTTGTGTACGGGGCTGTCACCCTGTATCGCGCGCCTTTCCAGACGCTTCCACTAACACACACACTGATTCAGGCTC
This sequence comes from Escherichia sp. SCLE84, assembly GCF_012584495.1. Lineage (NCBI taxonomy): Bacteria > Pseudomonadati > Pseudomonadota > Gammaproteobacteria > Enterobacterales > Enterobacteriaceae > Escherichia > Escherichia sp. SCLE84. The sequence continues at coordinate 3,200,239 of NZ_CP051430.1, forward strand.
TGGGCTGCTCCCCGTTCGCTCGCCGCTACTGGGGGAATCTCGGTTGATTTCTTTTCCTCGGGGTACTTAGATGTTTCAGTTCCCCCGGTTCGCCTCATTAACCTATGGATTCAGTTAATGATAGTGTGTCGAAACACACTGGGTTTCCCCATTCGGAAATCGCCGGTTATAACGGTTCATATCACCTTACCGACGCTTATCGCAGATTAGCACGTCCTTCATCGCCTCTGACTGCCAGGGCATCCACCGTGTACGCTTAGTCGCTTAACCTCACAACCCGAAGATGTTTCTTTCGATTCATCATCGTGTTGCGAAAATTTGAGAGACTCACGAACAACTCTCGTTGTTCAGTGTTTCAATTTTCAGCTTGATCCAGATTTTTAAAGAGCAAATATCTCAAACATCACCCGAAGATGAGTTTTGAGATATTAAGGCAGGTGACTTTCACTCACAAACCAGCAAGTGGCGTCCCCTAGGGGATTCGAACCCCTGTTACCGCCGTGAAAGGGCGGTGTCCTGGGCCTCTAGACGAAGGGGACGTATCAGTCTGCTTCGCAAGACGCCTTGCTTTTCACTTTCTATCAGACAATCTGTGTGAGCACTTCAAAGAACGCTTCTTTAAGGTAAGGAGGTGATCCAACCGCAGGTTCCCCTACGGTTACCTTGTTACGACTTCACCCCAGTCATGAATCACAAAGTGGTAAGCGCCCTCCCGAAGGTTAAGCTACCTACTTCTTTTGCAACCCACTCCCATGGTGTGACGGGCGGTGTGTACAAGGCCCGGGAACGTATTCACCGTGGCATTCTGATCCACGATTACTAGCGATTCCGACTTCATGGAGTCGAGTTGCAGACTCCAATCCGGACTACGACGCACTTTATGAGGTCCGCTTGCTCTCGCGAGGTCGCTTCTCTTTGTATGCGCCATTGTAGCACGTGTGTAGCCCTGGTCGTAAGGGCCATGATGACTTGACGTCATCCCCACCTTCCTCCAGTTTATCACTGGCAGTCTCCTTTGAGTTCCCGGCCGGACCGCTGGCAACAAAGGATAAGGGTTGCGCTCGTTGCGGGACTTAACCCAACATTTCACAACACGAGCTGACGACAGCCATGCAGCACCTGTCTCACGGTTCCCGAAGGCACATTCTCATCTCTGAAAACTTCCGTGGATGTCAAGACCAGGTAAGGTTCTTCGCGTTGCATCGAATTAAACCACATGCTCCACCGCTTGTGCGGGCCCCCGTCAATTCATTTGAGTTTTAACCTTGCGGCCGTACTCCCCAGGCGGTCGACTTAACGCGTTAGCTCCGGAAGCCACGCCTCAAGGGCACAACCTCCAAGTCGACATCGTTTACGGCGTGGACTACCAGGGTATCTAATCCTGTTTGCTCCCCACGCTTTCGCACCTGAGCGTCAGTCTTCGTCCAGGGGGCCGCCTTCGCCACCGGTATTCCTCCAGATCTCTACGCATTTCACCGCTACACCTGGAATTCTACCCCCCTCTACGAGACTCAAGCTTGCCAGTATCAGATGCAGTTCCCAGGTTGAGCCCGGGGATTTCACATCTGACTTAACAAACCGCCTGCGTGCGCTTTACGCCCAGTAATTCCGATTAACGCTTGCACCCTCCGTATTACCGCGGCTGCTGGCACGGAGTTAGCCGGTGCTTCTTCTGCGGGTAACGTCAATGAGCAAAGGTATTAACTTTACTCCCTTCCTCCCCGCTGAAAGTACTTTACAACCCGAAGGCCTTCTTCATACACGCGGCATGGCTGCATCAGGCTTGCGCCCATTGTGCAATATTCCCCACTGCTGCCTCCCGTAGGAGTCTGGACCGTGTCTCAGTTCCAGTGTGGCTGGTCATCCTCTCAGACCAGCTAGGGATCGTCGCCTTGGTGAGCCGTTACCCCACCAACAAGCTAATCCCATCTGGGCACATCCGATGGCAAGAGGCCCGAAGGTCCCCCTCTTTGGTCTTGCGACGTTATGCGGTATTAGCTACCGTTTCCAGTAGTTATCCCCCTCCATCAGGCAGTTTCCCAGACATTACTCACCCGTCCGCCACTCGTCAGCAAAGAAGCAAGCTTCTTCCTGTTACCGTTCGACTTGCATGTGTTAGGCCTGCCGCCAGCGTTCAATCTGAGCCATGATCAAACTCTTCAATTTAAAAGTTTGATGCTCAAAGAATTAAACTTCGTAATGAATTACGTGTTCACTCTTGAGACTTGGTATTCATTTTTCGTCTTGCGACGTTAAGAATCCGTATCTTCGAGTGCCCACACAGATTGTCTGATAAATTGTTAAAGAGCAGTGCCGCTTCGCTTTTTCTCAGCGGCGCGGGGTGTGCATAATACGCTTTCCCGCTACAGAGTCAAGCATTTTTTGCTTTTCTCTGTTGAGATTCTCAGGAGAACCCCGCTGACCCGGCAACGTGTTTGCCGTTGTTCCGTGTCAGTGGTGGCGCATTATAGGGAGTTATTCCGGCCTGACAAGAGGAAATTTAAAATAATTTTCTGACCGCGCATTTTTTCAGCAAAACCCCCGTTAATGTGCCATAAAACAAGCAATTTGCCGTTTTTGCAACCGTAATCACACTTCCTGGTGGCATACTAAGGAGGAATAAAAAGAAAAAGGAAGATTAGTAATGCCTTTAAGCGCACAACAGTTAGCTGCACAGAAAAACCTTTCGTATGTTCTGGCTGAGAAGCTGGCGCAACGCATCTTAAAAGGTGAATATGAACCCGGCACCATTTTGCCTGGTGAGATTGAGCTGGGCGAGCAATTTGGAGTGAGTCGTACAGCGGTACGCGAAGCGGTCAAAACGTTAACGGCAAAAGGGATGGTTTTACCGCGACCGCGAATTGGTACCCGGGTCATGCCACAATCAAACTGGAATTTTCTTGATCAGGAATTGCTTACCTGGTGGATGACAGAAGAGAACTTTCATCAGGTCATCGATCACTTTCTGGTTATGCGTATCTGTCTGGAGCCGCAAGCTTGCCTACTGGCTGCAACGGTTGGCACCGCGGAACAGAAGGCGCATCTCAATACGTTAATGGCCGAAATGGCGGCATTAAAAGAGAACTTTCGCCGTGAACGCTGGATCGAAGTCGATATGGCCTGGCATGAGCATATCTATGAAATGAGCGCCAATCCGTTTTTGACCTCATTCGCCTCGCTATTCCATTCGGTTTATCACACTTACTTCACGTCAATTACCAGCGACACAGTGATAAAGCTGGATCTGCACCAGGCGATTGTCGATGCGATTGTCCAAAGCGATGGCGACGCGGCATTTAAAGCTTGTCAGGCGCTGCTACGCTCACCTGATAAGTGACAACCCGATAACAGGACATTGAATGAGCGATAAAAAGAAGCGCAGTATGGCGGGTTTGCCGTGGATCGCGGCGATGGCCTTCTTCATGCAGGCACTTGATGCCACTATTCTGAATACCGCCTTACCCGCAATTGCTCATAGCCTTAATCGTTCTCCTCTCGCGATGCAATCAGCCATCATCAGTTATACGCTGACGGTGGCGATGCTTATTCCGGTAAGCGGATGGCTAGCCGATCGCTTCGGTACGCGTCGCATTTTTACCCTTGCCGTGAGTCTGTTCACATTGGGTTCTCTGGCCTGCGCACTTTCTAATTCGCTACCACAGCTGGTTGTCTTCCGGGTTATTCAGGGGATAGGCGGCGCAATGATGATGCCTGTTGCTCGGCTGGCCTTACTGCGCGCTTATCCTCGTAATGAACTTCTTCCAGTATTGAATTTTGTCGCCATGCCGGGTCTGGTGGGGCCAATTTTAGGCCCCGTTCTTGGCGGCGTGCTGGTCACCTGGGCAACCTGGCACTGGATATTTTTAATCAATATCCCCATAGGTATTGCGGGCCTTCTTTACGCGCGCAAACATATGCCCAATTTCACCACCGCACGACGCAGATTCGATATCACTGGCTTTTTGCTGTTTGGCCTCAGCCTTGTTCTCTTCTCAAGCGGAATAGAGCTATTCGGGGAAAAGATTGTCGCCAGCTGGATTGCCTTGACGGTAATTGTCACCAGCATCGGGTTACTGCTTCTCTATATTCTCCATGCGCGACACACGCCAAACCCATTAATTTCATTAGATTTATTTAAAACCCGCACTTTCTCGATCGGTATCGTAGGCAATATTGCAACCCGTCTGGGGACCGGTTGTGTACCGTTCCTTATGCCATTGATGTTACAGGTAGGATTTGGTTATCAGGCGTTTATTGCCGGCTGTATGATGGCACCGACAGCGTTAGGTTCCATTATTGCAAAATCGATGGTTACCCAAGTCTTACGTCGTCTGGGCTATCGCCATACGTTAGTGGGGATCACGGTGATTATTGGGCTAATGATCGCTCAGTTCTCTTTGCAATCACCGGCAATGGCGATATGGATGCTGATCTTGCCGTTGTTTATATTAGGGATGGCTATGTCGACGCAATTTACCGCGATGAATACCATCACACTTGCCGATCTGACCGATGACAACGCCAGCAGCGGTAACAGTGTTCTGGCGGTCACGCAGCAACTGTCGATTAGTTTAGGCGTTGCTGTAAGTGCGGCCGTCCTTCGCGTTTATGAAGGGATGGAAGGCACAACGACTGTCGAACAATTCCACTATACGTTTATCACGATGGGCATTATTACTGTTGCTTCAGCAGCAATGTTCATGCTTCTGAAAACAACCGATGGTAATAATTTGATCAAAAGACAGCGTAAATCTAAGCCGAACCGCGTTCCATCAGAATCGGAGTAAGTTGTAATCGTTGTTGCTGAAGGGTCGGCTGGGTTATCCGATGGATGAGTACATCAATCGCCAGCTCCCCCAGTTCATCTTTCGGTTGGTGGATAGTGGTTAATGGTGGCGTCATAAAGCTTGCCAGTTCGATATCGTCATAGCCAATCACCGCGATATCCTGCGGAACCTGTAACTCTGCCTGATATAACGCCTGGTAAACGCCAACAGCCATAGCGTCATTTCCGGTAAAGACGGCCTGAGGACGCAGCGGATGTGATAACAGTTGGCGCATGGCGTCAAACCCGCCGTTAAATTCAAAATCACCAGTGACTTCATAGCCATCAGGAATGCTGAGCCCCGCACGTTTCATCGCCGCCCGATAACCTTCCAACCGCAGGCGCGCCGGAGTTTTATCCAGCGGACCGGTAATACAGGCGATACGGGTATGACCTTTATCGATCAGATATTGCGTTGCTAAGTCTCCGCCCAGCAACGAGTTATCCTGAATAAGATCGCTGTCGCCATCGAACGGAGCCCAGTCCATCATCACAGTAGGCACTGTCGGATAACGTTGCATGATTTCACGCGAAGGTTGATGCGTTTCGGTGCACAGTAACAGCAAGCCATCAACGCGTTTTTGCATCAGCGTTTCCAGATTGCGATTCATCCGCTGTTCATCGCCTTCGGTATTGCAAAGGACGAGACTATAACCGCGTTCGAAGCAGCTGCGTTCAACGCCACGCACCAGTTCTGAATAGAAAGGATTGGTACTGGCAGTGATCAACATGCCAATGGTATGTGTTTGATTGAGTTTGAGGCTACGCGCCAGGGCTGATGGCGCGTAATTGAGTTCTTTAATCGCCGCTTCAACTTTGGCGGTAATCGCTTCACTGACGAAGCGATCTTTATTGATAACGTGAGAAACTGTTGAGGTAGAAACGCCCGCCAGGCGGGCAACATCTTTCATTGTAGCCAAGCGTCACCTCTGCCTGTCTAAAAATGCGTCGATCTCTTCACGCCACGGTACGGAAGGTTGTGCGCCTTTACGTGTTACGGCAATCGCAGCGGCAGCATGGGCAAACCGAATCGCCTCTGGCAATGGTTTTTCTTCCAGCAACGCCGTGATTAACGCGCCGTTAAAGGTATCTCCGGCAGCAATGGTATCGACAGCCTGCACCCGGAATCCAGGAACGCGCTGACCTTCACCATTCACGCTAGCCCATACACCACGACTTCCTAAAGTAATCAGTACAGTACGGATACCTTTTTCATGCAGTACCTGCGCCGCCTTCGCTGCATCTTCATCATTTTCAACACGAATACCGGTGAGCTTTTCTGCTTCCGTTTCGTTTGGCGTAATAATGTCCACCAGCGCCAGCAGTTCGTCAGGAAGTTCGCGAGCCGGAGCCGGGTTAAGCGCAACGATAGTCTTATTTTGATGGGCGATTTTCGCCGCTGCCATCACACTTTCGAGTGGTGATTCCAGCTGCATTAATAATGCTGACGCGTTGGCAATACGCTCACGTTGCGCTTCCACCAGCGCCGGGGAAAGGGCAGCATTAGCGCCGGCATGAATACCGATGACATTCTCACCTTCGCCATTAACAAAAATCAGCGCCACACCTGTTGATTCGCCTTTGATCACGCTGACCGGAGTAATATCAATGTTATCAGTGGCGAGCTGCTGGCGAACGCTCTCACCAATGCTGTCATCACCCGTACAGGCAATAAACGCGATATTCGCACCGCTACGCCCAGCAGCCACAGCCTGATTCGCGCCTTTGCCGCCAAATGCAACCTGATAGTGGTTACCGGTTACGGTTTCGCCTGGAGTAGGAAAAGATTGAAGATTAAGAATGTGGTCAGCATTAATGCTGCCAAGAACAACGAGGCTGCCTGCGTTTTGCATATTCGGGATGTCCATAAAATGCGCCACCGTGTTAGGGTGGCGCGTGCCCTGCTTTTCTTTATATTACACGTTCATCTGTCGATGACGTATTTATGTCACCATCAGGTCATACAACCTGATTAAAACTACTGCTTAACAACCAGTTTCAGATCAACCGGATACTTAGCCTGAACTTTCTCGCCTTTCAGCACTTTATCTGCGGTTTCGACGCCTTTCGCGCCAATCTGATCGGGTAGCTGAGCGATAGTCGCTGCTAGTTTGCCATCATTCACCGCTTTTTCGCCATCCGGTGTACCGTCAAATCCGACGACCATCACATCCGATTTACCGGCAGTTTGCAGTGCGCGCAGCGCGCCCAGCGCCATTTCATCATTCTGCGCGAATACAGCCTGAACATCCGGATGAGCGGTCAACAGGTTCTGCATTACGTTCAAACCTTTAGTGCGATCAAAATCTGCTGGCTGGCTGGCAAGAACATTAAACTTGTGAGCAGCAACGGCCTGCTGGAAGCCTTCGCCACGTTCACGGGCTGCGGATGTACCAGCAATGCCTTGCAGCTCGATAACTTTGGCACCTTCACCCGCTTTCTTCGCGATGTAATCACCGGCGATTTTGCCACCCAGTACGTTATCAGAAGCAATGTGGCTCACCACTTCACCTTTCGTTGCCTGGCGGTCAAGAGTGATAACCGGGATGTTCGCCTGGTTAGCCATCTTCACAGCATTACCTACTGCGTCGGAGTCGGTCGGGTTAATCAGCAGAATTTTGGTGCCGCGAACGGTTAAGTCCTGCACGTTCGCCAGCTCTTTCGCCGGGTTGTTCTGGGAGTCCAGCACCACCAGGTTATAGCCAAGCTTATCCGCCTCTTTCTGCGCGCCATCTTTCAGCGATACAAAGAACGGGTTGTTAAGCGTGGAGACCACCAGCGCGATGGTGTCTTTTGCCATCGCATTCGCACTGACGGTGGCGCTTAGCGCAACAGCGGAAACCAGGGTAGCCAGTTTTTTCATGTTCATATTCAAGATGTCCTGTAGTCGTTATTACTGCTTTTTGTTGTCTACCAGCACCGCCAGCAAAATCACCACCGCTTTGACGATCATCTGGTAATAGGAGGAAACACCTAACAAATTCAATCCATTATTAAGGAAGCCAAGAATTAATGCGCCGATCAACGTCCCAACAATGCGACCTTTTCCGCCCGCCAGACTCGTACCGCCCAGAACCACCGCAGCAATAGCATCCAGCTCATAGCCAGTCCCCGCCGTGGGTTGTGCGGAGGAGAGACGCGCCACTTCAATGATCCCGGCCAGCGATGCCAGCAGACCACAAAGAGAATAGACGATGATTTTGATTTTATTGACGTTGATACCAGAAAGACGCGTTGCCGCTTCGTTGCCGCCCAGCGCGTAGATGTAACGCCCCAGACGCGTGTGATGCAGCATGTACCAGGCCGCGAGGAAGACAATCCCCATGATCCAGACTGGCGTCGGTACGCCCAGCGGACGACCAATACCAAACCAGCCAAACAGATCGGCGTTCTCAGTAAAGCCGGTATTCACTGGGCTACCGTTGGTATAAACCATGGTCACGCCGCGCAGTAAAAGCATCATAACCAGCGTAGCGATAAACGCCTGAACGCGACCTTTCGCTACAATCACCCCGGTTACCGCACCAATTGCGGCACCTAACGCGAGAGCGGCAGCGACAGCCACCAGCGCATTGACTTCAATGCCGACGATAGATGCAGCAACTGCGCCGGTTAGCGCCAACAGAGAACCTACAGACAAGTCGATGCCCGACGTCAGGATCACCAGCGTCATCCCGACCGCCATAATGGCGTTCACCGAGGTTTGCTGGAGAATATTGAATAAGTTATTGATGGTGAAAAAGTTCGGGCTTAACGTCGAGACAATCGCGATCAGCACCAGCAGAGCGATAAGCGATTTCTGCTCCATCAGCCACGCTTTCGTGAAATAACGGCGACCAGAGACAGTCTGGGTTGTCATTTTTTTACTCCTGATTCACGCGATTAAGCTTGCCCACAGCGGCAGCCATTAACACTTCCTGGGTGGCCTGCTCACGAGTAAATTCCCCGCTGAGATGCCCTTCATGCATGACGATGATGCGATCGCTCATGCCTAATACTTCTGGCATCTCCGATGACACCAGAATGATGCTCAAGCCATCGGCTTTGAACTGGTTAATCAGTTGATAGATCTCTTTTTTCGCGCCGACATCTACGCCACGGGTAGGTTCATCAAGGATCAACACTTTGGGGCGTGTCATCAGACCGCGGGCAATCGCCACTTTTTGCTGATTGCCACCGGAAAGCAGACCAATTGCCTGTTCCATCGACGGTGTTTTCACATTAAACAGACGAATGAAATCACTCACAGCCTGCTGTTCATCGGCATGCTTCAAACTGCCGCCAGCGCGGCTGAAGTAGCGCAGCGCTGTCAGCGACATGTTCTCTTTTACTGACATGCCCAACACTAAACCGTCACGTTTACGGTCTTCGGAGATATACACAATGCCGCTTGCCAGGCCATCCTGCGGTGAACGGGTAACGACTTCATGCCCATCCAGGGTGACGTAACCGCTGGTGCGCGGTAGTGCGCCGTAGAGCACTTTCATCAGTTCGGTACGACCTGCGCCCATCAAACCAGAGACGCCAAGAATTTCGCCTTTGCGTAAAGTAAAAGAGACATCGTTAACGCCAGGTCCGCAGAGATTATCGACTTTCAGGCGGATATCTCCCGGCGCTTTGTCCAGGTGTGGATATTGATCTTCTAGCTTGCGGCCCACCATCATCTCAATCAGCGAATCTTCGGTCAGTGATGCCACTTCGCGCTCAGCAATAAATTGCCCGTCACGAAAAACGGTAACGTCATCGCAAATCTCGAAGATTTCTTTCATGCGGTGGGAGATATAGACAATACCGCGGCCTTGCGATTTCAGCTCGCGTATGACGCGGAACAGGGATTCGGTTTCGGTATCGGTCAGCGCATCGGTCGGTTCATCCATAATGATGACTTTCGACTCAAAGCTCAGCACTTTGGCGATTTCAACCATTTGCTGGTCACCGATGGAAAGATCGCCCACCAGCTTGTCGCTTTTAAAGCGCAGGTTAAGTTTAGCCAGCAATTTATCCGCTTCGGCATACATGGTTTTCCAGTCAATTTTGCCAAAGCGATTAACAAACTCACGACCGAGGAAAATGTTTTCGGCAATGGTCAACTGCGGGATCAGGTTCAGTTCCTGATGGATAATCCCAATCCCGGCTTCCTGGGAAGATTTCGGCCCGGTAAATGTCGTTTCTTTCCCCAGCCATAAAAGCGTGCCGGCATCGCGAGCATAGATACCAGTAAGCACTTTCATCATGGTGGATTTACCCGCGCCGTTTTCGCCCACCAGCGCCATCACGCGGCCCGGATAGACATTTAACGCTGCGCCCGAGAGGGCTTTTACGCCCGGGAAGGCTTTATCGATGCCTTTAAGCTGAAGTAATGCTTCCATGACGGCCTCAGAACGTCACGCCAGCACAGAGAATGATATTCGCATACGGAGAACATTCTCCGCTGCGAATTACCGCCTGACTTTCTGCGGTTTGTTGTTTGAATTGTTCATGCGTGGTGTAACGAATTTCAATGGTATTTCCCTGGTGTTTTTGCAGCTGCTCAAGGTGAGTGAGCAACGTTTCGTGGAGTTGCGGATTATGTTGTTTGATCTCTTCCGCGATAATGGCAGCCTCGACCTGCATTTCATTTGTGACGACGCCCAGCACCTGCATAAAAGAAGGTACACCCTGGGTTAATGCCATATCGATACGCGTTGTACTTTTGGGGATGGGTAAACCAGCATCACACACCACCAGCGTATCGGTATGTCCCAGACGGGAGATCATCGATGAAATATCAGAATTAAGAACGGTGCCTTTTTTCATTTTTTTCTCCATCAGCGAAACGTTTCGCTGACCCGCAGTTTAATCCTGACTGAGTTGGGAAAACCATCGTGACGTTACGGAAATGTGATCAACCTCGAAACGTTTTACATGGTGATTAACCATGAAAACAAAAACGCCCCCTTATGGAGAAAGGAGGCGTCTGGCGTTAGATTTCGACCTGAGTACCCAGTTCGATAACCCTGTTTGGCGGAATTTCAAATTGATCTGGTGCACGCAGCGCATTACGTTGCAGCAGCAAGTACAGCTTGCCGCGCAGACGCAAATACCACGGGCGTTTGCCGAGGATCAACGACTCATGCGACATAAAGAAGGAGGTTTCCATCATCCGGCAACTTAATCCTTCCAGACCGCAGCGGTGGAAAACTTCTTCCACGTTTGGCGTTTCTCGCCAACCATAACTTGCCACCACGCGCCAGAAAGTGGGCGACAGTTGTTCTATCTGTACCCGACGGACGTTATGGACATATGGCGCGTCTTCGGTGCGCAGAGTTAACAGAATCACCCGCTCATGCAATACCTTGTTATGTTTAAGGTTATGCATCAGCGCAAAGGGAATGACGTTGATTGCACGCGACATATACACCGCGGTCCCGGGCACGCGAACAGGCGGTGATTTCTCCAGCGAAGCAATCATCGCTTCCAGAGAGTTACCATGTTCATGCATCCGCCGCAGCAAGCGGAAACGCTCGCTCTTCCAGGTGGTCATCACGATAAACATCACAGTACCGAGGCTCAATGGCAACCAGCCGCCGGAGAGCAGTTTATCGAGGTTAGCGGTGAACAATGGAATATCGACACAAAGGAAAGCAATCAGGATCAGCGCAACAAAATACTTATTCCAGTGCCAGTTCTGACGTGCCACAGTAGTCGAGAGAATAGACGTCAGCACCATGGTTCCGGTCACCGCAATCCCGTACGCCGCCGCCAGGTTGCTGGAGTGCTCAAAGCTGACAATCACAATCACGACCGCGACATAGAGCATCCAGTTCACAAACGGAATATAGATTTGCCCTGACTCCATTTCGGAGGTGTGAATAATGCGCATCGGCGACAAATATCCCAGACGTACCGCCTGACGCGTCAATGAGAAGACGCCAGAGATGACAGCCTGCGAGGCGATTACCGTCGCCAGTGCGGCGATGATCAGCAGCGGGATCAGCGCCCAGTCCGGTGCCAACAGGAAGAACGGGTTCTTAATCGCTTCCGGGTTCTTTAACAACAGCGCTCCCTGACCGAAGTAATTAAGGGTCAAGGAAGGTAATACGACGGTGAACCACGCCAGGCGAATAGGGAACTTACCAAAGTGCCCCATATCAGCATACAGCGCCTCGACCCCCGTAATCGACAACACCACTGCCCCTAATGCAATAAAAGAAACCGTTTTGTATTCAAGGAAGAAATGCACCGCCCACATTGGATTCAGCGCATGCAGCACTTCCGGGTTAGCAATAATGCTACGTAACCCCAGTCCTGCCAGAATCAAAAACCAGGTCAGCATGATCGGCGCAAACAGCTTACCGACCATAGCCGTGCCATGTTTTTGAATCATAAATAATAAAGTGAGAACGATAATTGAGAGGGGAACTATCCAGGTATCCAGCTGCGGGGCGACGATTTCCAGACCTTCAATGGCTGACATCACCGAAATAGCGGGTGTTATGACGACTTCACCATAGAAAAAGCTGCCGCCGATTAGCCCCATAATCACCAGCATTGATGTGGTTCGCGCCGACGTATTACGCCCGGCAAGCGACATCAACGTCAGGATCCCCCCCTCACCGGCGTTATCTGCCCGCATCACGAAGGTGAGATATTTAATGGAAACCACAAAGATTAGCAGCCAGAAGATCAGCGATAAAAAGCCAAACACGGCATCGCGTTCAACGCCAAAACCAAACTGGCCGGACAAACATTCACGAAGTGTATATAACGGGCTGGTACCAATATCGCCGTAGACAACTCCAATCGCCGCGAGGGTAATCGCGGGCAATGATTGCTTATTATCAGTGCTCATAGACTAGTCTTTCGTTGAAATATGAAATGTGTGCTTAGTCCCTTGGCCCACAAAAAAGCGCACAGTATGCACGATTAACGGCAAAATCGTACTCCTAAATGCGGCCACATTAACCTGGCTCAAAGAAAAATACCCCCCCTTTGAGACTATTTTAGCCACCAGCAAGAAACGTCTATACTCGCAATTTACGCAGAACTTTTGACGAAAGGACGCCACTTCATTATGGCTCACCCTCATTTATTAGCGGAAAGAATTTCCCGCCTGAGCAGTTCGTTGGAAAAGGGGCTTTATGAACGTAGCCACGCCATCCGCTTGTGTTTATTAGCGGCATTAAGTGGTGAAAGTGTGTTCCTCCTTGGCCCGCCAGGTATTGCCAAAAGTTTGATCGCCCGGCGCTTAAAATTCGCCTTTCAGAATGCCCGCGCGTTTGAATATCTGATGACCCGCTTCTCCACGCCGGAAGAAGTTTTTGGTCCCCTTTCTATTCAGGCGCTAAAAGATGAAGGGCGCTATGAACGTTTAACCAGCGGTTACCTGCCGGAAGCAGAAATTGTCTTTCTGGATGAGATCTGGAAAGCGGGCCCGGCAATTCTTAATACCTTGCTCACCGCCATTAACGAGCGCCAGTTCCGCAACGGTGCACACGTAGAAAAAATCCCGATGCGTCTGCTGGTGGCGGCCTCCAACGAGCTGCCGGAAGCAGACAGCAGTCTGGAAGCGTTATATGACCGCATGCTGATTCGTCTGTGGTTAGATAAAGTGCAGGATAAAGCGAATTTCCGCTCCATGCTGACCAGTCAACAGGATGAAAACGACAATCCGGTTCCTGATGCCTTGCAGGTCACAGATGAAGAATATGAACGTTGGCAGAAAGAGATTGGTGAAATTACGCTGCCCGATCATGTATTTGAGCTGATTTTTATGCTGCGCCAGCAACTGGATAAATTACCGGATGCGCCTTATGTCTCGGATCGTCGCTGGAAAAAAGCGATCCGATTATTGCAGGCCAGCGCCTTTTTTAGCGGTCGCAGTGCTGTTGCCCCGGTAGATCTCATTTTGCTGAAAGATTGCCTGTGGTATGACGCGCAAAGCCTGAATTTGATACAACAACAAATTGATGTATTGATGACCGGTCACGCCTGGCAACAGCAAGGGATGTTGACTCGCCTTGGCGCGATTGTGCAACGTCACCTGCAACTCCAGCAGCAACAAAGCGATAAAACAGCCTTAACGGTAATTCGTCTGGGCGGCATTTTCAGCCGTCGTCAGCAGTATCAACTTCCTGTTAACGTTACTGCTTCCACTCTGACTCTGCTGCTGCAAAAACCGTTAAAATTGCATGATATGGAAGTGGTTCATATCTCCTTTGAGCGTAACGCGCTGGAACAGTGGCTGAGTAAAGGTGGTGAAATTCGCGGCAAACTGAACGGTATCGGCTTTGCCCAGAAATTGAATCTGGAAGTGGATAGCGCCCAACATCTTGTTGTACGCGATGTAAGTTTACAAGGCAGTACGCTGGCACTTCCCGGTTCATCGGCTGAAGGTCTGCCAGGTGAAATAAAACAACAACTGGAAGAGCTTGAAAGTGACTGGCGCAAGCAACACGCTTTATTCAGCGAACAGCAAAAATGTCTGTTTATCCCTGGCGACTGGTTAGGTCGCATTGAAGCCAGCCTACAGGATGTCGGCGCACAGATTCGCCAGGCACAACAATGCTAACGCTGGATACGCTTAATGTGATGCTGGCCGTCAGCGAAGAGGGATTGATCGAAGAGATGATCATCGCGCTGCTGGCCTCACCGCAGCTGGCAGTCTTCTTTGAAAAATTCCCACGACTGAAGGCGGCAATCACTGATGATGTTCCCCGCTGGCGTGAGGCGCTGCGCAGTCGGCTGAAAGATGCCCGAGTCCCGCCGGAACTCACCGAAGAGGTGATGTGCTATCAGCAAAGCCAGCTCCTCTCCACGCCGCAGTTTATTGTGCAGCTACCACAGATCCTGGACTTACTGCATCGTCTGAATTCCCCATGGGCAGAACAAGCCCGACAGTTGGTTGATGCTAACAGCACGATCACTTCAGCGTTACATACGCTTTTCCTCCAGCGTTGGCGTTTAAGTCTGATCGTGCAAGCAACGACGTTAAATCAACAGCTATTAGAAGAAGAACGCGAACAACTGTTAAGTGAAGTTCAGGAACGCATGACGCTGAGCGGACAACTTGAACCGATTCTCGCAGATAACAATACCGCAGCTGGTCGTCTGTGGGATATGAGCGCCGGTCAGCTTAAACGTGGCGACTATCAGTTGATTGTGAAATACGGTGAATTTCTTAACGAACAGCCGGAACTGAAACGCCTGGCAGAACAGCTGGGGCGTTCCCGGGAAGCCAAATCAATACCGCGTAACGATGCGCAGATGGAAGCCTTCCGCACCATGGTGCGCGAACCGGCAACTGTTCCTGAGCAGGTTGATGGTCTGCAACAAAGCGATGATATTTTACGTCTCCTGCCGCCAGAACTGGCGACACTAGGGATAACGGAACTGGAGTATGAGTTTTACCGTCGGCTGGTGGAAAAACAGTTGCTCACCTATCGCCTGCACGGTGAGTCGTGGCGTGAAAAAGTGATCGAACGTCCGGTGGTACATAAAGATTACGATGAACAGCCGCGCGGGCCGTTTATTGTCTGTGTGGATACTTCCGGCTCAATGGGCGGCTTTAATGAACAGTGTGCGAAAGCGTTCTGCCTGGCCTTGATGCGCATTGCTCTCGCTGAAAACCGGCGCTGCTATATTATGCTATTTTCCACCGAGATCGTCCGTTATGAGCTTTCAGGCCCACAAGGCATCGAACAAGCAATCCGTTTTTTAAGCCAGCAGTTTCGTGGCGGCACCGATCTTGCCAGTTGTTTTCGCGCCATTATGGAACGCTTGCAAAGCAGGGAATGGTTTGATGCCGACGCGGTGGTGATTTCTGATTTTATCGCTCAGCGGTTGCCTGACGACGTGACGAGTAAAGTGAAAGAGCTGCAGCGGGTACATCAGCATCGCTTTCATGCCGTGGCGATGTCGGCACACGGCAAACCCGGCATCATGCGCATTTTCGATCATATCTGGCGCTTTGATACCGGGATGCGAAGCCGCCTGCTCAGACGCTGGCGGCGATAAATTATTACAGCAGAGAAGGGACGTTCTCGCGAACAGCAGCTGGCCATACACCACACTGAACCTGGCCGATATGCGGCAGTTGCAGCAGCAGCATGGTCAAACGAGACTGGCCGATACCGCCGCCGATGGTCTGCGGCATTTCACCGCGCAGCAGCGCCTGATGCCATTCCAGCTGCAGACGATCTTCATCACCGGTCAGCGCCAACTGATGCTTCAACGTGTCGGCATCCACGCGGATCCCCATGGAAGAAAGCTCAAACGCATCTTCCAGTACAGGGTTCCATACCAGAATATCGCCGTTCAGACCCGCATGGCCCAGCTCTGACGGGGTGCTCCAGTCATCATAATCCGGTGCGCGCACGTCGTGACGATGACCATCACTCAGCTTGCCGCCAATCCCGACGAGGAATACCGCGCCAAGATCTTTCGCAATCGCCCGCTCACGCCCTTTGGCATCGAGATCCGGATAACGAGACAGTAACTCCTGGCTGTGTACGAAGTGGATCTGATCCGGCAGGAACGGTGCCAAACCAAACTCTTCGCTAACTGCAGCTTCGGTTGCTTTAATTCCCGCCCAGATCGCCTCTACCGTGCTTTTCAGAGTCGAGAATTGACGCTCACCGTCGCCCATTACGCGTTCCCAGTCCCACTGGTCAACATAGACCGAGTGCAACGGAGAAAGACGCTCTTCATCGGGGCGAAGGGCTTTCATGTGCGTGTACAGCCCTTCGCCCGCGCTGAAGTCGTGTTGCCCTAAGGTCTGACGTTTCCACTTCGCCAGTGAATGAACCACTTCGAACTGGGCATCAGGCAGAGCTTTCACTTTTACCTGCACCGCTTTTTCACAGCCCGACAAGTTATCCTGCGTGCCATCCCCCACACGGCTAAGAATCGGCGCCTGGACTTCGATCAGCCCCAGACGTTCTTCCAGTTGGCGAGAAAAGTGAGATTTCACGAAGCTAATTTGGCGTTGTTTGGCAATGTAAGCGGTTTTCATTTTTTATACTCCTGCGTCCTGTTGCTTATGATTAAGCAACAAAAACCGACACACATGCAATAATCATTCAATAAAAAGCCTAACACACTTTTGATTCATTAAAAAAGAAGGCTAAAATAGAATGAATCATCAATCTGCATAAGAAAATCCTATGGAAAATTATCTGATCGACAATCTGGACCGTGGCATCCTGGAAGCATTAATGGGCAATGCGCGCACCGCTTACGCCGAACTGGCGAAACAATTTGGCGTCAGTCCGGGGACGATTCACGTTCGAGTAGAGAAAATGAAGCAGGCGGGGATCATTACCGGGGCGCGTATTGATGTCAGCCCGAAGCAGCTCGGTTATGACGTAGGCTGCTTTATCGGCATTATATTAAAGAGCGCCAAAGACTACCCTTCCGCGCTGGCAAAGCTGGAAAGCCTTGATGAAGTCACTGAAGCCTATTACACAACCGGCCACTACAGCATCTTTATAAAAGTGATGTGCCGTTCGATCGACGCTCTCCAGCATGTACTTATCAACAAGATCCAAACAATTGATGAAATTCAGTCCACCGAGACATTGATCGTCCTGCAAAACCCGATCATGCGTACCATCAAGCCATAATCGGCTTTTTTAATCCCATACTTTTCCACAGGTAGATCCCAACGCGTTCACAGCGTACAATACGCCACTCTTAATAAAGGTGGCGGTTTATGGCAGATATCACTCTTATCAGCGGCAGCACCCTCGGCGGTGCCGAATATGTAGCAGAACACCTGGCTGAAAAGCTGGAAGAGGCGGGTTTTACCACCGAAACGCTGCACGGTCCGCTGTTGGAAGATTTATCTGCCTCGGGGATCTGGCTGATTATCAGCTCCACCCACGGTGCCGGAGATATTCCGGACAACCTTTCTCCTTTCTATGAAGCATTGCAGGAACAGAAGCCCGATCTTTCTGCGGTCCGCTTTGGCGCAATCGGTATTGGCAGTCGTGAATATGACACCTTTTGTGGGGCTATCGATAAACTCGAGGCAGAACTCAAAAATTCCGGTGCAAAACAGACAGGCGAAACACTGAAGATCAACATTCTTGATCACGACATTCCGGAAGATCCGGCAGAAGAATGGCTGGGATCGTGGATTAATTTACTCAAATAAGTATACAGATCGTGCGATCTACTGTGGATAACTCTGTCAGGAAGCTTGGATCAACCGGTAGTTATCCAAAGAACAACCGTTGTTCAGTTTTTGAGTTGTGTATAACCCCTCATTCTGATCCCAGCTTATACGGTCCAGGATCACCGATCATTCACAGTTAATGATCCTTTCCAGGTTGTTGATCTTAAAAGCCGGATCCTTGTTATCCACAGGGCAGTGCGATCCTAATAAGAGATCACAATAGAACAGATCTCTAAATAAATAGATCTTCTTTTTAATACCCAAGATCCCAGGTCTTTCTCAAGCCGACAAAGTTGAGTAGAATCCACGGCCCGGGCTTCAATCCATTTTCATACCGCGTTATGCGAGGCAATCACCATGTTTTATCCGGATCCTTTTGACGTCATCATCATTGGCGGGGGTCATGCAGGCACCGAGGCCGCGATGGCCGCGGCGCGTATGGGTCAACAGACTCTGCTTTTGACACACAATATCGACACTCTGGGGCAGATGAGCTGCAACCCGGCGATCGGCGGTATTGGGAAGGGACATCTGGTAAAAGAAGTGGATGCACTCGGCGGTCTGATGGCGAAAGCGATCGATCAAGCGGGTATCCAGTTTAGGATACTAAACGCAAGCAAAGGACCGGCGGTTCGCGCTACCCGAGCTCAGGCGGATCGTGTGCTCTACCGTCAGGCGGTACGTACGGCGCTGGAGAACCAACCGAACCTGATGATCTTCCAGCAGGCGGTTGAAGATCTTATTGTCGAAAACGATCGCGTGGTCGGTGCTGTTACCCAAATGGGACTGAAGTTCCGTGCCAAAGCCGTCGTGCTCACCGTTGGGACGTTCCTCGACGGTAAAATTCATATCGGTCTGGATAATTACAGCGGTGGCCGTGCTGGTGATCCGCCGTCCATTCCGCTTTCTCGCCGTTTGCGTGAACTGCCGCTGCGCGTTGGTCGTCTGAAAACCGGGACACCACCGCGTATTGATGCTCGAACTATCGACTTTAGTGTGCTGGCGCAACAGCATGGCGATAACCCAATGCCGGTATTCTCGTTTATGGGCAATGCGTCCCAGCATCCCCAGCAGGTGCCGTGTTATATCACTCATACCAACGAGAAAACCCATGATGTGATCCGCAGTAACCTCGATCGTAGCCCAATGTATGCAGGGGTGATCGAAGGTGTCGGCCCACGCTACTGCCCGTCGATCGAAGACAAAGTCATGCGCTTCGCCGACAGAAATCAGCATCAGATCTTCCTTGAACCGGAAGGGCTGACTTCTAACGAAATTTATCCGAACGGTATCTCCACCAGCCTGCCGTTCGATGTGCAGATGCAAATCGTCCGCTCTATGCAGGGGATGGAAAACGCGAAGATCGTGCGTCCGGGTTATGCCATTGAGTATGACTTCTTCGATCCTCGCGACCTGAAACCGACGCTGGAGAGCAAGTTTATCCAGGGGCTGTTCTTTGCTGGTCAGATTAACGGCACTACCGGTTACGAAGAAGCCGCTGCGCAAGGTTTGCTGGCCGGTCTTAACGCTGCCCGTCTGTCTGCTGACAAAGAAGGTTGGGCTCCGGCGCGTTCTCAGGCCTATCTCGGCGTACTGGTTGATGACCTGTGCACTTTAGGAACCAAAGAACCGTATCGTATGTTTACTTCGCGCGCAGAATATCGTCTGATGCTGCGCGAAGATAATGCGGATCTGCGTTTGACTGAAATCGGTCGTGAACTGGGCCTGGTGGATGACGAACGTTGGGCGCGCTTTAACGAGAAACTTGAGAATATCGAGCGTGAGCGTCAGCGTCTGAAATCGACCTGGGTAACCCCGTCGGCGGAAGCTGCAGCCGAAGTGAATGCTCACCTGACTGCGCCGCTTTCCCGTGAAGCCAGTGGTGAAGATCTGCTGCGTCGTCCGGAAATGACTTATGAAAAATTAACCACGCTGACGCCGTTTGCCCCTGCGTTGACAGACGAACAGGCGGCGGAACAGGTTGAGATTCAGGTTAAATACGAAGGTTATATCGCGCGCCAGCAAGATGAGATCGAAAAGCAGCTGCGTAACGAGAACACCCTGCTACCAGCGACACTGGATTACCGCCAGGTATCCGGTCTTTCTAACGAAGTGATCGCCAAACTTAACGATCACAAACCGGCCTCTATCGGCCAGGCTTCACGTATTTCTGGCGTCACGCCTGCGGCCATCTCCATTCTGCTGGTGTGGCTGAAAAAACAGGGTATGCTGCGTCGTAGCGCATAACGCATTAAAAATGCCTGGTAAGCACCCGCTTACCAGGCAACGCATCAAGAACAGGTAATCACCGTGCTCAACAAACTCTCCTTACTGCTGAAAGACGCAGGTATTTCGCTTACCGATCACCAGAAAAACCAGCTTATTGCCTACGTGAATATGCTGCATAAATGGAACAAAGCGTACAACCTGACTTCGGTCCGCGATCCTAATGAGATGCTGGTACGCCATATTCTCGATAGCATTGTGGTGGCACCGTATCTGCAAGGTGAACGGTTTATCGATGTCGGCACCGGTCCTGGACTGCCTGGCATTCCACTCTCTATCGTGCGTCCTGAAGCCCATTTCACTCTGTTGGATAGCCTTGGTAAACGCGTGCGTTTCCTTCGTCAGGTGCAACATGAGCTTAAACTGGAGAATATTGAGCCAGTACAGAGCAGGGTAGAAGAGTTTCCTTCAGAGCCGCCATTTGATGGCGTAATTAGCCGCGCTTTTGCCTCTCTGAACGATATGGTGAGCTGGTGTCACCATCTTCCTGGTGAGCAAGGCCGTTTCTACGCGCTGAAAGGGCAAATGCCGGAAGATGAAATCGCTTTGTTGCCCGAAGAATATCAGGTTGAATCAGTGGTTAAACTTCAGGTTCCTGCCCTGGATGGCGAACGCCATCTGGTGGTGATTAAAGCAAATAAAATTTAATTTTTATCAAAAAAATCATAAAAAATTGACCGGTTAGACTGTTAACAACAACCAGGTTTTCTACTGATATAACTGGTTACATTTAACGCCACGTTCACTCTTTTGCATCAACAAGATAACGTGGCTTTTTTTGGTAAGCAGAAAATAAGTCATTAGTGAAAATATCAGTCTGCTAAAAATCGGCGCTAAGAATCATCATTGGCTGTTAAAACATTATTAAAAATGTCAATGGGTGGTTTTTGTTGTGTAAATGTCATTTATTAAAACAGTATCTGTTTTTAGACTTAAATATCATAAACTTGCAAAGGCATCATTTGCCAAGTAAATAAATATGCTGTGCGCGAACATGCGCAATATGTGATCTGAAGCACGCTTTATCACCAGTGTTTACGCGTTATTTACAGTTTTTCATGATCGAACAGGGTTAGCAGAAAAGTCGCAATTGTATGCACTGGAAAAATATTTAAACATTTATTCACCTTTTGGCTACTTATTGTTTGAAATCACGGGGGCGCACCGTATAATTTGACCGCTTTTTGATGCTTGACTCTAAGCCTTAAAGAAAGTTTTATACGACACGCGGCATACCTCGAAGGGAGCAGGAGTGAAAAACGTGATGTCTGTGTCGCTCGTGAGTCGAAACGTTGCTCGGAAGCTTCTGCTCGTTCAGTTACTGGTGGTGATAGCAAGTGGATTGCTGTTCAGCCTCAAAGACCCCTTCTGGGGCGTCTCTGCAATAAGCGGGGGCCTGGCAGTCTTTCTGCCTAACGTTTTGTTTATGATATTTGCCTGGCGTCACCAGGCGCATACACCAGCGAAAGGCCGGGTGGCCTGGACATTCGCATTTGGCGAAGCTTTCAAAGTTCTGGCGATGTTGGTGTTACTGGTGGTGGCGTTGGCGGTTTTAAAGGCGGTATTCTTGCCGCTGATCGTTACGTGGGTTTTGGTGCTGGTGGTTCAGATACTGGCACCGGCTGTAATTAACAACAAAGGGTAAAAGGCATCATGGCTTCAGAAAATATGACGCCGCAGGATTACATAGGACACCACCTGAATAACCTTCAGCTGGACCTGCGTACATTCTCGCTGGTGGATCCACAAAACCCCCCAGCCACCTTCTGGACAATCAATATTGACTCCATGTTCTTCTCGGTGGTGCTGGGTCTGTTGTTCCTGGTTTTATTCCGTAGCGTAGCCAAAAAGGCGACCAGCGGTGTGCCAGGTAAGTTTCAGACCGCGATTGAGCTGGTGATCGGCTTTGTTAATGGTAGCGTGAAAGACATGTACCATGGCAAAAGCAAGCTGATTGCTCCGCTGGCCCTGACGATCTTCGTCTGGGTATTCCTGATGAACCTGATGGATTTACTGCCTATCGACCTGCTGCCGTACATTGCTGAACATGTACTGGGTCTGCCTGCACTGCGTGTGGTTCCGTCTGCGGACGTGAACGTAACGCTGTCTATGGCATTGGGCGTATTTATCCTGATTCTGTTCTACAGCATCAAAATGAAAGGCATCGGCGGCTTCACGAAAGAGTTGACGCTGCAGCCGTTCAATCACTGGGCGTTCATTCCTGTCAACTTAATCCTTGAAGGGGTAAGCCTGCTGTCCAAACCAGTTTCACTTGGTTTGCGACTGTTCGGTAACATGTATGCCGGTGAGCTGATTTTCATTCTGATTGCTGGTCTGTTGCCGTGGTGGTCACAGTGGATCCTGAATGTGCCGTGGGCCATTTTCCACATCCTGATCATTACGCTGCAAGCCTTCATCTTCATGGTTCTGACGATCGTCTATCTGTCGATGGCGTCTGAAGAACATTAATTTACCAACACTACTACGTTTTAACTGAAACAAACTGGAGACTGTCATGGAAAACCTGAATATGGATCTGCTGTACATGGCTGCCGCTGTGATGATGGGTCTGGCGGCAATCGGTGCTGCGATCGGTATCGGCATCCTCGGGGGTAAATTCCTGGAAGGCGCAGCGCGTCAACCTGATCTGATTCCTCTGCTGCGTACTCAGTTCTTTATCGTTATGGGTCTGGTGGATGCTATCCCGATGATCGCTGTAGGTCTGGGTCTGTACGTGATGTTCGCTGTCGCGTAGTAAGCGTTGCTTTTATTTAAAGAGCAATATCAGAACGTTAACTAAATAGAGGCATTGTGCTGTGAATCTTAACGCAACAATCCTCGGCCAGGCCATCGCGTTTGTCCTGTTCGTTCTGTTCTGCATGAAGTACGTATGGCCGCCATTAATGGCAGCCATCGAAAAACGTCAAAAAGAAATTGCTGACGGCCTTGCTTCCGCAGAACGAGCACATAAGGACCTTGACCTTGCAAAGGCCAGCGCGACCGACCAGCTGAAAAAAGCGAAAGCGGAAGCCCAGGTAATCATCGAGCAGGCGAACAAACGCCGCTCGCAGATTCTGGACGAAGCGAAAGCTGAGGCAGAACAGGAACGTACTAAAATCGTGGCCCAGGCGCAGGCAGAAATTGAAGCCGAGCGTAAACGTGCCCGTGAAGAGCTGCGTAAGCAAGTTGCTATCCTGGCTGTTGCTGGCGCCGAGAAGATCATCGAACGTTCCGTGGATGAAGCTGCTAACAGCGACATCGTGGATAAACTTGTCGCTGAACTGTAAGGAGGGAGGGGCTGATGTCTGAATTTATTACGGTAGCTCGCCCCTACGCCAAAGCAGCTTTTGACTTTGCCGTCGAACACCAAAGTGTAGAACGCTGGCAGGACATGCTGGCGTTTGCCGCCGAGGTAACCAAAAACGAACAAATGGCAGAGCTTCTCTCTGGCGCGCTTGCGCCAGAAACGCTCGCCGAGTCGTTTATCGCAGTTTGTGGTGAGCAACTGGACGAAAACGGTCAGAACCTGATTCGGGTAATGGCTGAAAATGGTCGTCTTAACGCGCTCCCGGATGTTCTGGAGCAGTTTATTCACCTTCGTGCCGTGAGTGAGGCTACCGCTGAGGTAGACGTCATTTCCGCTGCCGCACTGAGTGAACAACAGCTCGCGAAAATTTCTGCTGCGATGGAAAAACGTCTGTCACGCAAAGTTAAGCTGAATTGCAAAATCGATAAGTCTGTAATGGCAGGCGTTATCATCCGAGCGGGTGATATGGTCATTGATGGCAGCGTACGCGGTCGTCTTGAGCGCCTTGCAGACGTCTTGCAGTCTTAAGGGGACTGGAGCATGCAACTGAATTCCACCGAAATCAGCGAACTGATCAAGCAGCGCATTGCTCAGTTCAATGTTGTGAGTGAAGCTCACAACGAAGGTACTATTGTTTCTGTAAGTGACGGTGTTATCCGCATTCACGGCCTGGCCGATTGTATGCAGGGTGAAATGATCTCCCTGCCGGGTAACCGTTACGCTATCGCACTGAACCTCGAGCGCGACTCTGTAGGTGCGGTTGTTATGGGTCCGTACGCTGACCTTGCCGAAGGCATGAAAGTTAAGTGTACTGGCCGTATCCTGGAAGTTCCGGTTGGCCGTGGCCTGCTGGGCCGTGTGGTTAACACTCTGGGTGCACCAATCGACGGTAAAGGTCCGCTGGATCACGACGGCTTCTCTGCTGTAGAAGCAATCGCTCCGGGCGTTATCGAACGTCAGTCCGTAGATCAGCCGGTACAGACCGGTTATAAAGCCGTTGACTCCATGATCCCAATCGGTCGTGGTCAGCGTGAATTGATCATCGGTGACCGTCAGACAGGTAAAACCGCACTGGCTATCGATGCCATCATCAACCAGCGCGATTCCGGTATCAAATGTATCTATGTCGCTATCGGCCAGAAAGCGTCCACCATTTCTAACGTGGTACGTAAACTGGAAGAGCACGGCGCACTGGCTAACACCATCGTTGTGGTAGCAACCGCGTCTGAATCCGCTGCACTGCAATACCTGGCACCGTATGCCGGTTGCGCAATGGGCGAATACTTCCGTGACCGCGGTGAAGATGCGCTGATCATTTACGATGACCTGTCTAAACAGGCTGTTGCTTACCGTCAGATCTCCCTGCTGCTCCGTCGTCCGCCAGGACGTGAAGCATTCCCGGGCGACGTTTTCTACCTCCACTCTCGTCTGCTGGAGCGTGCTGCACGTGTTAACGCCGAATACGTTGAAGCCTTCACCAAAGGTGAAGTGAAAGGGAAAACCGGTTCTCTGACCGCACTGCCGATTATCGAAACTCAGGCGGGTGACGTTTCTGCGTTCGTTCCGACCAACGTAATCTCCATTACCGATGGTCAGATCTTCCTGGAAACCAACCTGTTCAACGCCGGTATTCGTCCTGCGGTTAACCCGGGTATTTCCGTATCCCGTGTTGGTGGTGCAGCACAGACCAAGATCATGAAAAAACTGTCCGGTGGTATCCGTACCGCTCTGGCACAGTATCGTGAACTGGCAGCGTTCTCTCAGTTTGCATCCGACCTTGACGATGCAACACGTAAGCAGCTTGACCACGGTCAGAAAGTGACCGAACTGCTGAAACAGAAACAGTATGCGCCGATGTCCGTTGCGCAGCAGTCTCTGGTTCTGTTCGCAGCAGAACGTGGTTACCTGGCGGATGTTGAACTGTCGAAAATTGGCAGCTTCGAAGCCGCTCTGCTGGCTTACGTCGACCGTGATCACGCTCCGTTGATGCAAGAGATCAACCAGACCGGTGGCTACAACGACGAAATCGAAGGCAAGCTGAAAGGCATCCTCGATTCCTTCAAAGCAACCCAATCCTGGTAACGTCTGGCGGCTTGCCTTAGGGCAGGCCGCAAGGCATTGAGGAGAAGCTCATGGCCGGCGCAAAAGAGATACGTAGTAAGATCGCAAGCGTCCAGAACACGCAAAAGATCACTAAAGCGATGGAGATGGTCGCCGCTTCCAAAATGCGTAAATCGCAGGATCGCATGGCGGCCAGCCGTCCTTATGCAGAAACCATGCGCAAAGTGATTGGTCACCTTGCACACGGTAATCTGGAATATAAGCACCCTTACCTGGAAGACCGCGACGTTAAACGCGTGGGCTACCTGGTGGTGTCGACCGACCGTGGTTTGTGCGGTGGTTTGAACATTAACCTGTTCAAAAAACTGCTGGCGGAAATGAAGACCTGGACCGACAAAGGCGTTCAATGCGACCTCGCAATGATCGGCTCGAAAGGCGTGTCGTTCTTCAACTCCGTGGGCGGCAATGTTGTTGCCCAGGTCACCGGCATGGGGGATAACCCTTCCCTGTCCGAACTGATCGGTCCGGTAAAAGTGATGTTGCAGGCCTACGACGAAGGCCGTCTGGACAAGCTTTACATTGTCAGCAACAAATTTATTAACACCATGTCTCAGGTTCCGACCATCAGCCAGCTGCTGCCGTTACCGGCATCAGATGATGATGATCTGAAACATAAATCCTGGGATTACCTGTACGAACCCGATCCGAAGGCGTTGCTGGATACCCTGCTGCGTCGTTATGTCGAATCTCAGGTTTATCAGGGCGTGGTTGAAAACCTGGCCAGCGAGCAGGCCGCCCGTATGGTGGCGATGAAAGCCGCGACCGACAATGGCGGCAGCCTGATTAAAGAGCTGCAGTTGGTATACAACAAAGCTCGTCAGGCCAGCATTACTCAGGAACTCACCGAGATCGTCTCGGGGGCCGCCGCGGTTTAAACAGGTTATTTCGTAGAGGATTTAAGATGGCTACTGGAAAGATTGTCCAGGTAATCGGCGCCGTAGTTGACGTCGAATTCCCTCAGGATGCCGTACCGCGCGTGTACGATGCTCTTGAGGTGCAAAATGGTAATGAGCGTCTGGTGCTGGAAGTTCAGCAGCAGCTCGGCGGCGGTATCGTGCGTACCATCGCAATGGGTTCCTCCGACGGTCTGCGTCGCGGTCTGGATGTAAAAGACCTCGAACACCCGATCGAAGTCCCGGTAGGTAAAGCGACTCTGGGCCGTATCATGAACGTACTGGGTGAACCGGTCGACATGAAAGGCGAGATCGGTGAAGAAGAGCGTTGGGCGATTCACCGCGCAGCACCTTCCTACGAAGAGCTGTCAAACTCTCAGGAACTGCTGGAAACCGGTATCAAAGTTATCGACCTGATGTGTCCGTTCGCTAAGGGCGGTAAAGTTGGTCTGTTCGGTGGTGCGGGTGTAGGTAAAACCGTAAACATGATGGAGCTCATTCGTAACATCGCGATCGAGCACTCCGGTTACTCTGTGTTTGCGGGCGTAGGTGAACGTACTCGTGAGGGTAACGACTTCTACCACGAAATGACCGACTCCAACGTTATCGACAAAGTATCCCTGGTGTATGGCCAGATGAACGAGCCGCCGGGAAACCGTCTGCGCGTTGCTCTGACCGGTCTGACCATGGCTGAGAAATTCCGTGACGAAGGTCGTGACGTTCTGCTGTTCGTTGACAACATCTATCGTTACACCCTGGCAGGTACGGAAGTATCCGCACTGCTGGGCCGTATGCCTTCAGCGGTAGGTTATCAGCCGACCCTGGCGGAAGAGATGGGCGTTCTGCAGGAACGTATCACCTCCACCAAAACTGGTTCTATCACCTCCGTACAGGCAGTATACGTACCTGCGGATGACTTGACTGACCCGTCTCCGGCAACCACCTTTGCGCACCTTGACGCAACCGTGGTACTGAGCCGTCAGATCGCGTCTCTGGGTATCTACCCGGCCGTTGACCCGCTGGACTCCACCAGCCGTCAGCTGGACCCGCTGGTGGTTGGTCAGGAACACTACGACACCGCGCGTGGCGTTCAGTCCATCCTGCAACGTTATCAGGAACTGAAAGACATCATCGCCATCCTGGGTATGGATGAACTGTCTGAAGAAGACAAACTGGTGGTAGCGCGTGCTCGTAAGATCCAGCGCTTCCTGTCCCAGCCGTTCTTCGTGGCAGAAGTATTCACCGGTTCTCCGGGTAAATACGTCTCCCTGAAAGACACCATCCGTGGCTTTAAAGGCATCATGGAAGGCGAATACGATCACCTGCCGGAGCAGGCGTTCTACATGGTCGGTTCCATCGAAGAAGCTGTGGAAAAAGCCAAAAAACTTTAACGCCTTAATCGGAGGGTGATATGGCAATGACTTACCACCTGGACGTCGTCAGCGCAGAGCAACAAATGTTCTCTGATCTGGTCGAGAAAATCCAGGTAACGGGTAGCGAAGGTGAACTGGGGATCTACCCTGGCCACGCACCGCTGCTCACCGCCATTAAGCCTGGTATGATTCGCATCGTGAAACAGCACGGTCACGAAGAGTTTATCTATCTGTCTGGCGGCATTCTTGAAGTGCAGCCTGGCAACGTGACCGTTCTGGCCGACACCGCAATTCGCGGCCAGGATCTCGACGAAGCGCGAGCCATGGAAGCGAAACGTAAGGCTGAAGAGCACATTAGCAGCTCTCACGGCGACGTAGATTACGCTCAGGCGTCTGCGGAACTGGCCAAAGCGATCGCGCAGCTGCGCGTTATCGAGTTGACCAAAAAAGCGATGTAACACCGGCTTGAAAAGCACAAAAGCCAGTCTGGAAACAGGCTGGCTTTTTTTTACGCGTGATCCGTCCTGAAGAGCGTTCACATAGATCCTGCTGATATAAAACACCCCTGTTTTCCCGTTTATTCATTGATCGAAATAAGAGCAAAAACATCCACCTGACGCTTAAATGAAGGTACTGCCTTAATTTTCTGCAGACAAAAGGCGTGACGATGGTCGAAAATGGCACTTTCGTCAGCGGGGATAATCCGTTATTGAACAATTTATCCTCTGTCCATTTCACGATGAAAAAAATGTAGTTTTTTCAAGGTGAAGCGGTTTAAATTCGTTCTCAAATTACAGTCAGGACGCGTATGTTGAATAATGCTATGAGCGTAGTGATCCTTGCCGCAGGCAAAGGCACGCGCATGTATTCCGATCTTCCGAAAGTGCTGCATACCCTTGCCGGGAAAGCGATGGTTCAGCATGTCATTGATGCTGCGAATGAATTAGGCGCAGCGCACGTTCACCTGGTGTACGGTCACGGCGGCGATCTGCTTAAACAGGCGCTGAAAGACGACAACCTTAACTGGGTGCTTCAGGCAGAGCAGCTGGGTACGGGTCATGCAATGCAGCAGGCCGCACCTTTCTTTGCCGATGATGAAGACATTTTAATGCTCTACGGCGACGTGCCGCTGATCTCTGTCGAAACACTCCAGCGCCTGCGTGATGCTAAACCGCAGGGTGGCATTGGTCTGCTGACGGTGAAACTGGATGATCCGACCGGTTATGGACGTATCACCCGTGAAAATGGCAAAGTTACCGGCATTGTTGAGCACAAAGATGCCACCGACGAGCAGCGTCAGATTCAGGAGATCAACACCGGCATTCTGATCGCTAACGGCGCAGATATGAAACGCTGGCTGGCGAAGCTGACCAACAATAATGCTCAGGGCGAATACTACATCACCGACATTATTGCGCTGGCGTATCAGGAAGGGCGTGAAATCGTCGCCGTTCATCCGCAACGTTTAAGCGAAGTAGAAGGTGTGAATAACCGCCTGCAACTCTCCCGTCTGGAGCGCGTTTACCAGTCCGAACAGGCTGAAAAACTGCTGTTAGCAGGCGTTATGCTGCGCGATCCGGCGCGTTTTGATTTGCGCGGTACGCTTACTCACGGGCGCGATGTTGAAATTGATACTAACGTTATCATCGAGGGCAACGTGACTCTCGGTCATCGCGTGAAAATCGGCACCGGTTGCGTGATTAAAAACAGCGTGATTGGCGATGATTGCGAAATCAGTCCGTATACCGTTGTGGAAGACGCGAATCTGGCAGCGGCCTGTACTATTGGCCCGTTTGCCCGACTGCGTCCTGGTGCTGAGTTGCTGGAAGGTGCACACGTCGGTAACTTTGTTGAGATGAAAAAAGCGCGTCTGGGTAAAGGCTCGAAAGCTGGTCATCTGACTTACCTGGGCGATGCGGAAATTGGCGATAACGTTAACATCGGCGCGGGAACCATTACCTGCAACTACGATGGTGCGAATAAATTTAAGACCATTATCGGCGACGATGTGTTTGTCGGTTCCGACACTCAGCTGGTGGCCCCGGTAACAGTAGGCAAAGGCGCGACCATTGCTGCGGGTACAACTGTGACGCGTAATGTCGGCGAAAATGCATTAGCTATCAGCCGTGTGCCGCAGACTCAGAAAGAAGGCTGGCGTCGTCCGGTAAAGAAAAAGTGATTCTGGCCGGGTAATCCGGTCACATGGGATGAGGAGATAACATAATCTCCCTCCCACAAGCAGTAACTATAAAAATAACCCCACTCTCTACAAGGCTCGGGGCGCCCGAAAAAACGGGCATACAGGTTGACCGACAACGATATAAATCGGAATCAAAAACTATGTGTGGAATTGTTGGCGCGATCGCGCAACGTGATGTAGCAGAAATCCTTCTTGAAGGTTTACGTCGTCTGGAATACCGCGGATATGACTCTGCCGGTCTGGCCGTTGTTGATGCGGAAGGTCATATGACCCGCCTGCGTCGCCTCGGTAAAGTCCAGATGCTGGCTCAGGCAGCGGAAGAACATCCTCTGCATGGCGGTACGGGTATTGCTCATACTCGCTGGGCGACCCACGGTGAACCTTCAGAAGTGAATGCGCATCCGCATGTTTCTGAACACATTGTGGTGGTGCATAACGGCATCATCGAAAACCATGAACCGCTGCGCGAAGAGTTAAAAGCGCGTGGCTATACCTTCGTTTCTGAAACAGACACCGAAGTAATTGCCCATCTGGTGAACTGGGAGCTGAAACAGGGCGGTACTCTGCGTGAGGCTGTTCTGCGTGCTATCCCGCAACTGCGTGGTGCGTACGGTACAGTGATCATGGACTCCCGTCACCCGGATACCCTGCTGGCGGCACGTTCTGGTAGTCCGCTGGTGATTGGCCTGGGTATGGGCGAAAACTTTATCGCTTCTGACCAGCTGGCGCTGTTGCCGGTGACCCGTCGCTTTATCTTCCTTGAAGAGGGCGATATTGCGGAAATTACTCGCCGTTCGGTAAACATCTTCGATAAAACTGGCGCGGAAGTAAAACGTCAGGATATCGAATCCAATCTGCAATATGACGCGGGCGATAAAGGTATTTACCGTCACTACATGCAGAAAGAGATCTACGAACAGCCGAACGCGATAAAAAACACCCTTACCGGGCGCATCAGCCACGGTCAGGTTGATTTAAGCGAGCTGGGACCGAACGCCGACGAACTGCTGTCGAAGGTTGAGCATATTCAGATCCTCGCCTGTGGTACTTCTTATAACTCCGGTATGGTTTCCCGTTACTGGTTTGAATCGCTGGCAGGTATTCCGTGCGACGTCGAAATCGCCTCTGAATTCCGCTATCGCAAATCTGCCGTGCGTCGTAACAGCCTGATGATAACCTTGTCACAGTCTGGCGAAACCGCGGATACCCTGGCGGGCCTGCGTCTGTCGAAAGAGCTGGGTTACCTTGGTTCGCTGGCAATCTGTAACGTTCCGGGTTCTTCTCTGGTGCGCGAATCCGATCTGGCGCTGATGACCAACGCGGGTACGGAAATCGGCGTGGCATCCACTAAAGCATTCACCACTCAGTTAACTGTGCTGTTGATGCTGGTGGCGAAGCTGTCTCGCCTGAAAGGTCTGGATGCCTCCATTGAACATGACATCGTGCATGGTCTGCAGGCGCTGCCGAGCCGTATTGAGCAGATGCTGTCTCAGGACAAACGCATTGAAGCTCTGGCAGAAGATTTCTCTGACAAACATCACGCGCTGTTCCTGGGCCGTGGCGATCAGTACCCAATCGCGCTGGAAGGCGCATTGAAACTGAAAGAGATCTCTTACATTCACGCTGAAGCCTACGCTGCAGGCGAGCTGAAACACGGCCCGCTGGCGCTGATTGACGCGGATATGCCGGTTATCGTCGTTGCACCGAACAACGAACTGTTGGAAAAACTGAAATCCAACATTGAAGAAGTTCGCGCGCGTGGCGGTCAGTTGTATGTCTTCGCCGATCAGGATGCGGGTTTTGTAAGTAGCGATAACATGCACATCATCGAGATGCCGCATGTGGAAGAGGTGATTGCACCGATCTTCTACACCGTTCCGCTGCAGCTGCTGGCTTACCATGTCGCGCTGATCAAAGGCACCGACGTTGACCAGCCGCGTAACCTGGCAAAATCGGTTACGGTTGAGTAATCACTATCATAGATAAAAAAGGGCTGCCGACCGGTGGCCCTTTTTTATAACTGACATCAATAAATTCATCTATCTTTCTATATAAATATATTCTGAATTATCATTAATGTCTGATAACAAACTTGATTTTTTACTGTTTAAATAATATTTAAACAATAAATTTATATTTTATTTTTGCGTAATTAATATTATTTTTAGATAAAGCCGTCTCTTTGGTGTACTATTCCTTTGAATCAAAAATACACTTATTAATATAAGTGATGATTCATGGTAAAGGATATATTATATCAATGGAGTTTTTATGAAGCGTAATATTATAGGCGGTGCATTCACTCTGGCATCTCTAATGCTGGCCGGGCATGCACTGGCAGAAGATGGTGTTGTTCACTTCGTCGGTGAAATTGTCGACACTACTTGTGAAGTTACCTCCGATACAGCCGATCAAATTGTCCCACTGGGTAAAGTCAGTAAAAATGCATTTTCAGGTGTAGGTAGTCTGGCGTCGCCACAGAAGTTCAGTATTAAGCTTGAAAATTGCCCGGCAACGTACACTCAAGCAGCCGTTCGTTTTGATGGTACAGAAGCGCCTGGCGGCGACGGCGACCTGAAAGTGGGTACGCCGCTTACAGCAGGCAACCCTGGTGATTTTACCGGTACAGGACAAGCGATTGCGGCAACCGGCGTTGGTATTCGTATTTTTAACCAGTCCGATAATTCGCAGGTTAAACTTTATAACGACTCTGCTTATACCGCTATCGATGCTGAAGGCAAGGCTGAAATGAAGTTTATTGCACGCTATGTGGCAACCAATGCGACCGTAACGGCTGGTACGGCGAACGCTGATTCACAATTTACTGTCGAATATAAGAAATAATTTATCAAGGGCCTTTTTATTCAGTTGGCTTTGGCCAGGGAGTCGTTATGTCCAGAAAAAGTTGTTTAATCAGGCTCTTTAAAACAACAGTTTCATGTAAGTTATTTACCGCGATTATACTCAGCGTTTTTTTAGGCCAACCAGCATTAACTTATGCAGGCGTTGTCATTGGTGGTACGCGGGTGGTTTACTTAAGTAATAATGCTGATAAATCTATTTCTGTATTTAGCAAAGAAGAAAAAATACCTTATCTCATCCAGGCTTGGGTAGATCCATTTAATAAAGAGGATAAAAGCAAAGCGCCGTTTACCGTTATTCCGCCAGTATCACGATTAGAACCTTCGCAAGAAAAAATATTACGCATTATTCACACCAAAGGTGTGTCATTGCCTGATGATCGCGAGTCAGTCTTCTGGCTGAATATTAAAAATATTCCGCCATCAGCGAGCAACAAAGCGACGAACTCGCTGGAAATAGCAGTAAAAACGCGTATCAAGCTGTTCTGGCGACCAGCAAATATCCGCCTTATTCCCGAAGATGCTGCGCCGAAAGTGAAATGGCGCCGGGAAGGGCGAAATCTGATAGCAGAGAATCCCAACCCAATTCATATCAGTGTGATGGATGTCATCGTTGATGGCCATGATGTGCCCCTCAATATGATCCGTCCTTTTGAAACGCTCACGTTACCTTTACCTGCTAATTCTGCGGGAGGCCAAATGACCTGGCGATTTATTAATGATTACGGCGCAGTCAGTGACCCGATAAAAATGACGCTGTAAGCAAGGGATAAGGATAGGCGTATTATGATGACGACCAGAATAGTGGTTGGCCTCACGGCAGGGACGTGTCTGATTTTCTCGCAAAACCTGATGGCCGAGGTCAGTGTATTCAATCCGGCGCTTCTGGAAATCGACCATCAATCCGGAGTCGATATTCGCCAGTTTAATCGGGCAAACCTGATGCCCCCAGGTGTTTATAGCGTTGATATTTTTATCAACGGTAAAATGTTTGAACGTCAGGATGTGACATTTGTTCAGGATAATCCAGATGCTGATCTGCACGCATGCTTTATTGCCATTAAAAAAACACTGTCCTCCTTTGGCATAAAAGTTGATGCGCTCAAATCGTTCAATGATGTGGATGAGACGGTTTGCCTCGATCCTGCTCCACGTATTGAAGGCTCATCCTGGCAGTTTGACAGTGATAAATTGCAGCTGAATATATCCATTCCCCAAATCTACATGGACGCGATGGCTTATGATTACATCAGCCCCACGCGTTGGGATGAGGGGATTAACGCGCTCACCATCAACTACGATTTTTCTGGTTCACATACACTACGTTCAGATTATGGTTCACAAGAGACAGATACCAGTTATCTCAATCTGCGCAATGGACTGAATATTGGACCGTGGCGGCTACGTAATTACAGTACTTTAAACACCAGCGATGGCCGTGCGGAATACAACTCCATTAGTACCTGGATACAGCGCGATATTGCCGCGTTAAGAAGCCAGATTATGATTGGTGATACGTGGACGGCGAGCGATATTTTCGACAGTACGCAAATTCGCGGCGCGCGTTTGTATACTGATAACGATATGCTACCCGCCAGCCAGAATGGCTTTGCTCCTGTGGTTCGTGGGATTGCAAAGTCCAACGCCACCGTCATCATTCGGCAGAATGGCTACGTGATTTATCAGTCTGCCGTTCCACAAGGTGCTTTTGAGATCACCGATCTCAACACCGCCAGTACAGGTGGCGATTTGGACGTAACCATCAAAGAAGAAGACGGTAGCGAACAACGATTCACCCAACCTTATGCTTCATTGGCGATTCTTAAACGTGAAGGTCAGACAGATGTTGATGTCAGCGTGGGTGAATTGCGCGATGAAGACGGATTTACACCGGACGTCCTTCAGGCGCAAATACTTCATGGTTTTTCCCACGGGATCACTTTATATGGAGGTATGCAGGCTGCTGAAAATTATGGTTCTGCAGCTCTGGGTGTCGGTAAAGATCTTGGCGCTTTGGGCGCAATTTCTTTCGATGTGACACATGCTCGTGCGAATTTTAGCCATGATGATACAGAAACGGGTCAGTCATATCGCTTTCTCTATTCAAAACGATTTGACGACACAGACACTAGCTTGCGCCTGGTTGGCTATCGTTACTCCACCGAGGGCTACTATACCCTCAATGAGTGGGCATCGCGGCGCAACAGCCCTGAAGACTTTTGGGAAACAGGTAACCGACGTAGTCGCGTGGAGGGAACGCTAACGCAGTCGTTGGGGAGAGATTATGGCAATTTATACCTGACATTAAGCCGGCAACAATACTGGCATACCGATGATGTCGAACGATTAATGCAATTTGGCTACAGCAGTAGCTGGAAGCGTCTCTCGTGGAACGTCTCCTGGAGTTATTCCAATACTGCCAGACAGGGGACGGGGAACAACCATGCCAGTGATAACACCAGTGAGCAGATCTACATGCTCTCTTTATCTGTTCCTTTATCGGGCTGGTGGGGTAATAGTTACGCCACCTATTCTGTTTCGCAAAACGATAATTCCGGTAGCTCACATCAACTCGGACTCAGCGGTACGGCGCTGGAAAGAAATAACCTTTCATGGAATTTAATGCAGTCCTATAACAGTCATGATGATGAGGTTGGCGGTAATATGTCCCTGACCTATGATGGCTCTTATGGCACGGTGAACGGCAGCTATAACTACAGCCAAAATTCCCAGAGGCTGAATTATGGTATCAGAGGGGGAATTCTGGCACACAGCGAAGGGGTAACGTTAAGTCAGGAGTTAGGTGAAACTATTGCTCTTGTTAAAGCACCTGGGGCCGCCGGGTTAGAAATAGATAATATGCGCGGTGCTGCGACGGACTGGCGCGGCTATACGGTCAAGACACAGCTAAACCCTTATGATGAAAATCGGGTAGCAATCAGCGATAACTATTTCTCGAAGTCGAATATAGAACTTGATAATACCGTCGTTACGATGGTTCCCACGCGTGGTGCAGTGGTTAAAGCGGAGTTTGTGACTCATGTGGGTTATCGCGTTCTCTTCAGAGTGTTAAATGCAAATGGTAAACCGGTACCTTTTGGAGCCATTGCTGCGATACAAGATGCAAGTTTGGCAGATTCAGGAATTGTCGGTGACCGTGGCGAACTTTATCTTTCTGGTCTACCAGAAAAAGGACAGGTTACGTTATCCTGGGGAGAAAACGCCTCAACAAAATGCATCTTCAATTATTCACTTTCGACACCAGAAAGTGAGAGCGGATTAATTGAACAGGGTGTGACATGTCATTAAAAGGATTTTTATGAACAAGTATATCAAACAGTGGTGCTTTGCTGTGTTTATGCTCTCGTTAAGTAGTGTAGCACTTGCAGCTCCTAAAGGTATCTGTACCCCTGATAATGGCGTATTTCACAGTACGCTTGATTTCTCGGGATATCTTATTACCGCGAACGAAAATAAGGTTGGAACGACATTTAACACCACTGTAACTAATGGATCCTCATATCCTGGACGCTGTCATTGTGATACTGGTAACGTAGGAGAATTCCCCTATATCTATTATACGTCAAAAATAAACCTGGCATTAACTTATGCTGGGGTTCACTCTAATATTAATTATTATGATCTTAATCCGAACCTTGATGTTGGGATTGCTATAGATATTCTTGGGGTTGGGTATGTGAATGCACCTTTTGAATATCATGCTAACAACCCGTCTGGTAATACAAAGTACAATTGCAACCGCATTGAACCTTTAAGTATATCTAGTGGGGCTAAAGCGATAGTATATTTTTATATCAAGAAGACATTTGCAGGAAAATTGATTATTCCTGAAACAAAGATAGTGACATTGTATGGAACAATTAGCCGTGACCCCCCGGTGGATTACTCACAGCCGATGGCTGATGTTTATATTCGGGGCGATATTACAGCTCCGCAAAGTTGCGAAATAAATAATTTACAGCCAGTTTATTTTGATTTTAAAGAAATACCAGCTGCAGATTTTTCATCTGTTGTTGGAAGTGCGGTAACAACACATAAAATTACTAAAACGGTCACTATTGAGTGTGAAAACCTGGGGATACTGAATACCGATGATATCAGTACGTCTTTTTATGCTACCGAACCCAATACGGACAATTCAATGGTCGTAACTTCAAACTCTAACGTGGGGATAAAAATTTACGACAAAAATAATAAGGAAATCAAAGTGAACGGTGGTGAGTTGCCAACAGACATGGGTAAATCAACAGTGTATGGTGAAAAATCAGGTAGTGTAACTTTTTCAGCTGCTCCTGCGAGCCTTACTGGAGCTCGCCCAGCCCCGGGGCAATTTACTGCAACAGCGACGATAACTGTTGAGATTGTGCGCTAATAGGTCTGACAACGATTGTTCATCACATCGTTGTCATCTCACCCATTTCTTTATCACTTTTAAATGCATCATGACAAAAAGATGACATGTGGGATTTTCATCTTCACATTTAAAATCAGTAAGTTATTTGATAATTCCTTTCTGTCATAAAAATGTCATATTCCTTACATATAACTGTCACCTGTTTGTCCTATTTTGCTTCTCGTAGCCAACAAACAATGCTTTATGAATCCTCCCAGGAGACATTATGAAAGTTATGCGTACCACCGTCGCAACTGTTGTCGCCGCGACCTTATCGATGAGCGCTTTCTCTGTGTTTGCAGAAGCAAGCCTGACAGGTGCAGGTGCAACCTTCCCTGCGCCGGTGTATGCCAAATGGGCTGACACTTACCAGAAAGAAACCGGTAATAAAGTTAACTACCAGGGTATCGGTTCTTCCGGTGGCGTAAAACAGATTATCGCTAATACCGTTGATTTTGGTGCCTCTGACGCGCCGCTGTCTGACGAAAAACTGGCTCAGGAAGGTCTGTTCCAGTTCCCGACCGTGATTGGCGGCGTGGTGCTGGCGGTTAACATTCCAGGGCTGAAGTCTGGCGAACTGGTGCTGGATGGTAAAACCCTCGGCGACATCTACCTGGGCAAAATCAAGAAGTGGGATGATGAAGCCATCG
The DNA here is from genome assembly GCF_012584495.1 of Escherichia sp. SCLE84. Classification (NCBI taxonomy): domain Bacteria; kingdom Pseudomonadati; phylum Pseudomonadota; class Gammaproteobacteria; order Enterobacterales; family Enterobacteriaceae; genus Escherichia; species Escherichia sp. SCLE84. The sequence goes on from NZ_CP051430.1 coordinate 3,238,325, forward strand.
CCAAACTGAATCCGGGTCTGAAACTGCCTTCACAAAACATTGCTGTAGTACGCCGCGCAGATGGCTCCGGGACTTCCTTCGTCTTCACCAGCTACCTGGCGAAAGTGAACGAAGAGTGGAAAAACAACGTTGGTACTGGCTCTACCGTAAAATGGCCGATCGGTCTGGGCGGTAAAGGTAACGACGGTATCGCCGCGTTCGTTCAGCGTCTGCCGGGTGCAATTGGTTATGTTGAATATGCTTACGCGAAGCAGAACAACCTGGCGTACACCAAACTGATCTCCGCTGATGGTAAACCGGTTAGTCCGACCGAAGAAAACTTCGCTAATGCAGCAAAAGGTGCAGACTGGAGCAAAACCTTCGCTCAGGATCTGACCAACCAGAAAGGCGAAGATGCATGGCCTATTACCTCTACCACGTTCATTCTGATCCACAAAGATCAGAAGAAACCAGAACAAGGCACAGAAGTGCTGAAGTTCTTCGACTGGGCTTACAAAACCGGGGCTAAACAGGCGAACGACCTGGATTACGCCAGCCTGCCGGATAGCGTAGTTGAACAGGTTCGCGCTGCGTGGAAGACCAATATTAAAGACAGTAGCGGTAAGCCGCTGTACTAATAAAACTCCAGGCCGGGTACGGTGTTTTACGCCGCATCCGGCATTACAAAATGACTTTGTAAACGCGTTTAACTGAAGAGTAACTTATGGCTGCAACCAAGCCTGCTTTTAACCCACCGGGTAAAAAGGGCGACATAATTTTCAGCGTGCTGGTAAAACTGGCGGCGCTGATTGTGCTATTGATGTTGGGTGGCATTATTGTCTCTCTGATCATCTCCTCCTGGCCGAGCATTCAGAAATTTGGTCTGGCTTTCCTATGGACCAAAGAGTGGGATGCACCGAACGATATCTACGGGGCGCTGGTGCCGATCTACGGTACGTTGGTGACTTCGTTTATCGCGCTGCTGATCGCCGTCCCGGTGAGTTTCGGTATCGCCCTGTTCCTGACTGAGCTTGCGCCTGGCTGGCTGAAACGCCCGCTGGGTATCGCCATTGAGCTGCTGGCAGCCATTCCAAGTATCGTTTACGGCATGTGGGGCCTGTTTATCTTTGCGCCGCTGTTCGCCGTTTACTTTCAGGAGCCGGTCGGCAATATCATGTCGAATATCCCGATTGTTGGCGCGCTGTTCTCTGGCCCCGCATTTGGTATCGGTATCCTCGCGGCAGGCGTGATCCTCGCCATCATGATTATTCCGTACATTGCGGCGGTAATGCGTGATGTGTTCGAACAAACCCCGGTGATGATGAAAGAGTCGGCCTACGGTATTGGCTGCACCACCTGGGAAGTTATCTGGCGTATCGTTCTTCCGTTCACCAAAAATGGTGTTATCGGCGGCATCATGCTGGGGCTGGGCCGCGCGCTCGGTGAAACCATGGCGGTGACCTTTATCATCGGTAACACCTACCAGCTCGACAGCGCCTCGCTGTATATGCCGGGCAACAGTATCACCTCTGCGCTGGCGAACGAATTTGCGGAAGCGGAATCCGGTCTGCACGTTGCCGCACTGATGGAACTGGGCCTGATCCTGTTTGTGATTACCTTCATCGTCCTCGCCGCATCGAAGTTTATGATTATGCGCCTGGCTAAGAATGAGGGGGCACGCTAATGGCTATGGTTGAAATGCAAACCACTGCGGCGCTGGCTGAATCTCGCCGCAAAATGCAGGCGCGTCGCCGCCTCAAAAACCGTATTGCGCTGACGCTCTCGATGGCGACGATGGCCTTCGGCCTGTTCTGGCTGATCTGGATTTTAATGTCCACCATCACTCGCGGTATCGACGGTATGTCGCTGGCGCTGTTCACTGAAATGACGCCGCCGCCCAATACGGAAGGTGGTGGTCTGGCGAACGCCCTGGCGGGTAGCGGGCTGTTAATTTTGTGGGCCACGGTATTCGGTACGCCGCTGGGCATTATGGCGGGGATTTATCTGGCGGAATATGGTCGTAAATCCTGGCTGGCAGAAGTGATTCGCTTCATTAACGACATTCTGCTCTCCGCGCCGTCGATTGTGGTTGGTCTGTTTGTTTACACCATCGTGGTGGCGCAGATGGAGCACTTCTCTGGCTGGGCGGGTGTAATTGCGCTGGCGCTGTTGCAGGTGCCGATTGTTATCCGCACCACCGAGAACATGCTGAAACTGGTGCCGGACAGCCTGCGTGAAGCGGCTTATGCGCTGGGTACACCGAAGTGGAAAATGATCTCCGCGATTACGCTGAAAGCGTCGGTGTCCGGGATCATGACCGGTATCCTGCTGGCGATTGCCCGTATTGCCGGTGAAACCGCGCCGCTGCTGTTTACCGCGCTCTCCAACCAGTTCTGGAGCACGGACATGATGCAGCCGATCGCCAACCTGCCGGTGACGATCTTTAAGTTTGCGATGAGCCCGTTTGCAGAATGGCAGCAACTGGCCTGGGCCGGGGTGTTGATTATTACCCTGTGCGTACTGCTGCTGAACATTCTGGCGCGCGTTGTTTTTGCGAAGAATAAACACGGTTAACACTTTGCCGGATGCGGCGTGAACGCCTTATCCGGCCTACGGTAAGCCTGATTCGCGAAGTGCATCAGGCACGATGAGGAAAAGATTGCAATGAGTATGGTTGAAACTGCCCCGAGTAAAATTCAGGTTCGTAATTTGAACTTCTACTACGGCAAATTCCATGCCCTGAAAAACATCAACCTGGATATCGCTAAAAACCAGGTAACGGCGTTTATCGGGCCGTCCGGCTGCGGTAAATCGACGCTGCTGCGTACCTTCAACAAAATGTTTGAACTGTACCCGGAGCAGCGTGCGGAAGGTGAAATTCTGCTTGATGGCGACAACATCCTGACCAACTCTCAGGATATCGCCCTGCTGCGTGCGAAAGTGGGCATGGTGTTCCAGAAACCGACGCCGTTTCCGATGTCCATCTACGACAACATCGCTTTTGGCGTTCGTCTGTTTGAGAAGCTCTCCCGTGCCGACATGGACGAGCGCGTGCAGTGGGCATTGACCAAAGCCGCATTGTGGAACGAAACCAAAGATAAATTGCACCAGAGCGGTTACTCTCTCTCTGGTGGTCAGCAACAGCGTCTGTGTATTGCGCGTGGTATCGCCATTCGCCCGGAAGTGCTGCTGCTCGACGAACCGTGTTCGGCGCTCGACCCTATCTCTACCGGGCGTATTGAAGAGCTGATCACCGAACTGAAGCAGGATTACACCGTGGTGATCGTCACCCACAACATGCAGCAGGCTGCGCGTTGTTCCGACCACACGGCGTTTATGTACCTGGGCGAATTGATTGAGTTCAGCAACACGGACGATCTGTTCACCAAGCCAGCGAAGAAACAAACAGAAGACTACATCACCGGTCGTTACGGTTGATTCAGGAGTGCGTTATGGACAGTCTCAATCTTAATAAACATATTTCCGGCCAGTTCAACGCCGAACTGGAAAGTATCCGCACGCAGGTGATGACCATGGGCGGCATGGTGGAGCAGCAGCTTTCTGATGCAATCACCGCGATGCATAACCAGGACAGCGATCTGGCGAAGCGCGTGATCGAAGGCGACAAGAACGTCAACATGATGGAAGTGGCGATCGATGAAGCCTGCGTGCGCATTATCGCCAAACGTCAGCCGACGGCGAGCGACCTGCGACTGGTTATGGTGATCAGTAAAACCATTGCCGAGCTGGAGCGTATTGGCGACGTGGCGGACAAAATCTGCCGTACTGCGCTGGAGAAATTCTCCCAGCAGCATCAGCCGTTGCTGGTAAGTCTGGAGTCGCTGGGCCGTCATACCATCCAGATGCTGCACGACGTGCTGGACGCGTTCGCGCGGATGGACATTGACGAAGCGGTACGTATTTATCGTGAAGATAAAAAAGTCGATCAGGAATACGAAGGTATTGTTCGTCAACTGATGACCTACATGATGGAAGATTCGCGTACCATTCCGAGCGTACTTACTGCGCTGTTCTGCGCGCGTTCTATCGAACGTATTGGCGACCGCTGCCAGAATATTTGTGAGTTTATCTTCTACTACGTGAAGGGGCAGGATTTCCGTCATGTAGGCGGTGATGAGCTGGATAAACTGCTGGCGGGAAAAGATAGCGACAAATAATTCACCAGACAAATCCCAATAACTTAATTATTGGGATTTGTTATATATAACTTTATAAATTCCTAAAATTACACAAAGTTAATAACTGCGAGCATGGTCATATTTTTATCAATAGCGCATTGCTATTTTCTCTGCACGCAATTAAATTAATTTCCGAACCTGGATGTTCGTTATAAAAACCATTAATAAATGACTGGATTGTTACTGCATTCGCAGGCAAAACCTGACATAACCAGAGAATACTGGTGAAGTCGGGTTTTTTTGTTTATAAAAAAGGTCCTTGCTATGAACATGCAAATCACCAAAATTCTCAACAATAATGTTGTGGTGGTTATTGATGATCAACAGCGGGAAAAAGTCGTCATGGGGCGAGGAATTGGCTTTCAAAAACGCGCTGGCGAAAGAATTAACTCAAGTGGAATAGAAAAAGAGTATGCCTTGAGCAGTCATGAACTGAACGGGTGATTAAGCGAACTCTTAAGTCATATTCCTCTTGAGGTGATGGCAACCTGTGATCGTATTATCTCTTTAGCGCAGGAGCGCTTGGGAAAATTACAGGACAGTATTTATATCTCGCTAACTGACCATTGCCAGTTTGCGATTAAACGCTTTCAGCAAAACGTGTTGCTGCCCAACCCGTTGCTGTGGGATATCCAGCGGCTTTACCCGAAAGAGTTCCAGCTAGGGGAAGAAGCGTTAACCATTATTGATAAACGGTTGGGCGTGCAGTTACCGAAAGATGAAGTGGGCTTTATTGCCATGCATCTGGTCAGTGCCCAAATGAGCGGAAATATGGAGGATGTTGCAGGTGTCACGCAGTTAATGCGCGAAATGCTGCAATTAATAAAATTTCAGTTCAGCCTTAATTACCAGGAAGAAAGCTTGAGTTATCAGCGACTGGTTACACATCTGAAGTTTTTATCCTGGCGTATTCTTGAACATGCTTCAATTAACGATAGTGATGAATCATTACAACAAGCAGTAAAACAAAATTACCCGCAAGCATGGCAATGTGCGGAACGGATCGCCATTTTTATTGGTTTGCAGTATCAACGTAAAATTTCACCCGCAGAGATTATGTTTTTAGCCATAAATATAGAGCGCGTGCGCAAAGAACACTGAAATATTATTACTGAGTAAAGGATTGTTACCGCACTAAGCGGGCAAAACCTGAAAAAAATTGCTTGATTCACGTCAGGCCGTTTTTTTCAGGTTTTTTTTGGAGTTTTGCCGCAAAGCGGTAGAGGGCAAGTTATGACGGAGTTAGCCAGAAAAATAGTCGCAGGAGTCGGGGGCGCAGATAACATTGTTAGTCTGATGCATTGCGCAACGCGATTACGTTTTAAGTTAAAGGATGAAAGCAAAGCGCAAGCTGAGGTACTGAAAAACACCCCCGGTATTATTATGGTGGTGGAAAGCGGTGGCCAGTTTCAGGTGGTCATAGGTAACCATGTGGCCGATGTCTTCCTGGCGGTCAACAGCGTGGCAGGCCTTGGCGAAAAAGCGCAACAGGCACCGGAAAATGATGAGAAAGGTAATCTGCTAAACCGCTTTGTTTATGTTATTTCAGGTATTTTTACGCCTCTGATCGGTTTGATGGCGGCAACCGGGATCCTGAAAGGTATGCTGGCTCTGGCGCTCACTTTTCAGTGGACGACCGAACAAAGTGGTACTTATTTAATTTTATTCAGCGCCAGTGATGCCTTGTTTTGGTTCTTCCCGATAATCCTGGGATACACCGCGGGGAAACGCTTCGGCGGTAATCCATTTACTGCCATGGTGATTGGTGGAGCGTTAGTGCATCCATTAATTCTGACTGCTTTCGAGAACGGGCAAAAAGCGGATGAGCTGGGGCTGGATTTCCTGGGTATTCCGGTCACATTGTTGAATTACTCGTCATCGGTTATTCCCATTATTTTTTCTGCCTGGTTGTGCAGCATTCTGGAACGCCGACTTAATGCGTGGTTACCGTCGGCAATCAAAAATTTCTTCACACCATTGCTATGTCTGATGGTTATCACACCCGTCACCTTTCTGCTGGTGGGGCCGCTATCAACCTGGATAAGCGAACTGATTGCCGCCGGTTATCTCTGGCTTTATCAGGCGGTTCCTGCATTTGCGGGCGCGGTAATGGGCGGCTTCTGGCAAATCTTCGTCATGTTCGGACTGCACTGGGGCCTGGTGCCGCTGTGTATCAATAACTTCACCGTGCTGGGCTACGACACCATGATCCCGCTGTTAATGCCCGCCATTATGGCGCAGGTCGGGGCGGCGCTCGGCGTCTTCCTCTGCGAACGCGATGCGCAGAAAAAAGTGGTGGCGGGATCAGCGGCGTTGACGGGCCTGTTTGGTATCACCGAACCAGCGGTATATGGCGTTAATCTGCCGCGTAAGTACCCCTTTGTTATCGCCTGTATCAGTGGGGCTTTGGGGGCCACCATCATTGGCTACGCGCAAACGAAAGTGTACTCCTTTGGTTTGCCAAGTATTTTCACCTTCATGCAAACCATCCCGTCAACGGGAATTGATTTCACCGTCTGGGCCAGCGTTATTGGCGGTGTCATTGCCATCGGTTGCGCATTTGTCGGTACGGTGATGCTTCATTTCATCACCGCTAAACGTCAGCCAGCGCAGGGTGCCCCGCAAGAGAAAACACCAGAGGTTATTACACCACCTGAGCAGGGCGGTATCTGTTCACCGATGACGGGAGAGATTGTGCCGCTCATTCACGTCGCTGATACCACGTTTGCCAGTGGCCTGTTGGGTAAAGGTATCGCCATTCTGCCCTCGGTTGGTGAAGTGCGTTCTCCGGTTGCGGGTCGAATTGCTTCGTTGTTCGCCACATTACACGCTATTGGCATTGAGTCAGATGATGGTGTGGAGATCCTGATTCATGTCGGTATCGACACCGTAAAACTGGACGGCAAATTCTTTTCCGCTCACGTCAACGTGGGTGACAAGGTCAATACAGGCGATCGGCTGATTTCTTTTGATATCCCTGCTATTCGCGAGGCCGGATTTGATCTGACGACGCCGGTATTAATCAGTAATAGCGATGATTTTACAGACGTATTACCCCACGGCACGGCGCAGATAAGCGCTGGTGAGCCGCTGTTATCCATCATTCGCTAACGATAAAAGGAGTTAATTATGAAAGCATTTCCAGAAACATTTCTTTGGGGTGGCGCAACAGCTGCCAATCAGGTGGAAGGTGCCTGGCTGGAAGATGGCAAAGGGATCACGACCTCAGATTTACAGCCTCATGGCGTAATGGGAAAAATGGAACCGCGCATCCTGGGGAAAGAGAATATCAAAGATGTCGCCATCGATTTTTATCACCGTTACCCGGAAGATATCGCGTTATTTGCCGAGATGGGCTTCACCTGTCTGCGTATTTCCATTGCCTGGGCGCGAATTTTCCCTCAGGGCGACGAAGCCGAACCGAATGAAGCGGGGTTAGCGTTTTACGATCGGCTGTTTGATGAAATGGCGCAGGCGGGGATCAAGCCGCTGGTAACGTTATCCCATTACGAAATGCCATATGGGCTGGTGAAAAACTACGGCGGTTGGGCTAATCGGGCGGTCATCGATCACTTCGAGCATTACGCCCGCACGGTCTTTACCCGCTACCAACATAAAGTAGCGTTATGGCTGACGTTTAATGAAATCAATATGTCGTTACACGCGCCATTCACGGGCGTGGGGCTGGCAGAAGAGAGTGGCGAGGCGGAAGTTTATCAGGCGATCCATCATCAACTGGTTGCCAGTGCGCGGGCAGTTAAAGCCTGTCATAGCCTGATCCCCGAAGCGAAAATCGGCAATATGCTTCTCGGCGGGCTGGTTTACCCCCTCACCTGCCAGCCACAGGATATGTTGGAGGCCATGGAAGAGAACCGGCGCTGGATGTTCTTTGGTGATGTTCAGGCGCGTGGTCAGTATCCCGGCTATATGCAGCGTTTCTTCCGCGACCACAATATCACCATTGAGATGACTGAAAGTGACGCAGAAGATTTAAAACATACCGTAGATTTCATCTCTTTTAGTTATTACATGACTGGTTGTGTTTCCCACGACGAAAGCATTAATAAAAATGCGCAGGGCAACATACTGAATATGATCCCCAATCCGCATCTGAAAAGTTCAGAGTGGGGGTGGCAAATTGATCCGGTTGGATTACGGGTTCTGTTAAATACGCTTTGGGATCGTTATCAAAAACCGTTATTTATTGTCGAGAACGGATTAGGCGCAAAAGACAGCGTTGAAGCGGATGGTTCGATACAGGACGATTATCGAATTGCCTATTTAAACGATCACCTGGTACAGGTAAATGAAGCGATTGCCGATGGTGTGGATATTATGGGGTACACCAGTTGGGGGCCAATTGATTTAGTCAGTGCATCTCATTCACAAATGTCTAAGCGCTACGGCTTTATTTATGTGGATCGTGATGATAATGGCGAAGGAAGCCTCACAAGAACGCGTAAGAAAAGCTTCGGATGGTATGCAGAAGTGATCAAAACGCGGGGGCTGTCATTAAAAAAATAACCAATAAAGCACCTTAATTATCGTCGCATTCAGAACAGTCTGGATGCGATACGTTAATTCTTTCTTTGCACCATAAAGGGATATTATGTTTAGACGAAATCTTATTACCTCTGCCATCTTATTAATGGCACCGTTAGCCTTTTCTGCACAATCATTGGCTGAATCATTAACGGTGGAACATCGCCTTGAGTTATTAGAAAAAGCGTTAAGAGAAACGCAAAGCGAACTCAAAAAGTATAAAGATGAAGAGAAGAAAAAATATACGCCAGCGACGGTGAATCGTAGCGTAAGTACGAATGATCAAGGGTATGCCGCCAATCCGTTCCCGACCAGTAGTGCCGCAAAACCTGATGCTGTACTGGTCAAAAATGAAGAGAAAAATGCCAGTGAGACAGGCTCGATTTATTCTTCCATGACTCTGAAAGATTTCAGTAAGTTTGTGAAAGATGAAATTGGCTTTAGTTACAACGGCTATTACCGTTCTGGTTGGGGGACCGCCTCTCATGGTTCACCTAAATCATGGGCGATTGGTTCTCTGGGCCGCTTTGGTAACGAATACTCCGGCTGGTTTGATTTGCAGTTAAAACAACGTGTCTACAACGAAAACGGCAAACGGGTTGATGCCGTTGTGATGATGGATGGTAACGTTGGTCAGCAGTACTCTACCGGCTGGTTTGGCGATAACGCCGGTGGCGAGAACTTTATGCAGTTCTCCGATATGTACGTTACCACCAAAGGTTTCCTGCCCTTTGCGCCAGAGGCTGATTTCTGGGTGGGTAAACACGGTGCGCCGAAAATTGAAATCCAGATGCTGGACTGGAAAACGCAGCGTACTGATGCCGCAGCGGGTGTAGGTCTGGAAAACTGGAAAGTCGGTCCGGGTAAAATTGATATCGCGCTGGTTCGCGAAGATGTCGATGATTACGATCGCAGCCTGCAAAACAAACAGCAGATTAATACCAATACTATTGATTTACGCTATAAAGATATCCCGTTATGGGATAAAGCGACCTTAATGGTGAGTGGTCGTTATGTCACGGCAAACGAAAGCGCATCGGAAAAAGATAATCAGGATAATAACGGCTATTATGACTGGAAAGATACCTGGATGTTTGGCACATCTTTAACGCAGAAATTTGATAAAGGTGGCTTCAACGAATTCTCCTTCCTGGTTGCGAATAACTCTATCGCCAGTAACTTTGGCCGTTATGCTGGCGCAAGTCCATTTACCACCTTTAATGGTCGTTATTATGGTGATCACACCGGCGGAACAGCAGTTCGTCTGACTTCACAGGGCGAAGCCTATATCGGCGATCATTTCATTGTGGCTAACGCGATTGTTTACTCCTTCGGTAACGATATTTATAGCTACGAAACAGGCGCACACTCTGATTTCGAATCTATTCGTGCGGTTGTTCGCCCGGCCTATATTTGGGACCAATATAACCAGACAGGTGTTGAACTGGGCTATTTCACCCAGCAAAACAAAGATGCGAATAGTAATAAATTTAATGAGTCTGGTTATAAAACCACGCTCTTCCATACCTTTAAAGTCAATACCAGTATGTTGACCTCGCGTCCGGAAATTCGTTTCTACGCCACGTATATCAAAGCCCTGGAAAACGAACTGGATGGCTTCACCTTCGAAGACAATAAAGACGACCAGTTTGCTGTCGGTGCCCAGGCTGAAATCTGGTGGTAATGGAACTTAATGAAAGGAATATTACGATGAATATAAAAATTGCTGCTTTAACGCTGGCTATTGCCAGCGGTATTTCTGCTCAGTGGGCCATAGCAGCGGATATGCCAGCCAGCCCGGCACCCACTATCCCGGTGAAACAGTATGTGACTCAGGTCAATGCCGATAACAGCGTGACCTTTCGCTACTTTGCCCCTGGGGCAAAAAATGTCTCTGTAGTGGTGGGTGTTCCGGTTCTGGACAATATTCACCCGATGACCAAAGACGAAGCAGGAGTCTGGTCGTGGCGCACACCTATCCTGAAAGGCAACCTGTACGAGTATTTTTTCAATGTTGATGGTGTACGCAGCATTGATACAGGCACCGCAATGACTAAGCCTCAGCGCCAGGTTAACTCCAGTATGATTCTGGTGCCAGGCAGTTATCTGGATACGCGTTCTGTTGCGCATGGTGATTTGATCGCCATAACTTACCACTCCAACGCATTGCAATCTGAACGTCAGATGTATGTCTGGACCCCGCCAGGATACACCGGCATGGGCGAGCCTTTGCCAGTGCTCTATTTCTATCACGGTTTTGGTGATACCGGACGTTCCGCTATCGATCAGGGGCGTATCCCGCAAATCATGGATAACCTGCTGGCTGAAGGGAAAATTAAACCGATGCTGGTGGTGATCCCGGATACCGAAACCGATGCGAAGGGCATTATTCCCGAAGATTTCGTGCCTCAGGAAAGACGTAAAGTCTTTTATCCGCTGAATGCTAAAGCGGCAGATCGCGAACTGATGAACGATATTATCCCGCTGATTAGCAAGCGTTTTAACGTCAGTAAAGATGCCGATGGTCGCGCACTGGCAGGGCTTTCACAAGGTGGGTATCAGGCGCTGGTATCGGGAATGAATCATCTGGAAAGCTTTGGCTGGCTGGCCACATTCAGTGGTGTTACCACGACAACCGTACCGGATGAAGGTGTCGCGGCCCGGCTGAACGATCCGGCAGCTATTAACCAGCAACTACGTAATTTTACTGTGGTCGTTGGTGATAAAGATGTCGTAACCGGCAAGGATATCGCCGGGCTGAAAACTGAGCTTGAGCAGAAAAAAATTAAGTTTGATTACCAGGAATATCCCGGCCTGAACCATGAAATGGATGTCTGGCGGCCTGCCTATGCAGCCTTCATACAGAAATTATTTAAATAAAATAAGGCACTAAGATGAAATTAATCATTACCGAAGATTACCAGGAAATGAGCCGTGTCGCGGCACACCATCTGCTTGGTTATATGTCGAAGACGCGTCGTGTTAACCTGGCAATTACCGCCGGTAGCACGCCCAAAGGCATGTATGAATACCTCACCACCCTGGTTAAAGGTAAGCCCTGGTACGATAACTGCTATTTCTATAATTTCGATGAAATTCCCTTTCGCGGCAAAGAGGGAGAAGGTGTAACGATTACCAATCTGCGTAATCTGTTTTTCACCCCTGCGGGGATCAAAGAAGAGAATATCCAGAAGCTCACTATTGATAACTACCGCGAGCATGATCAGAAACTGGCGCGTGAAGGCGGCCTGGATTTGGTGGTGCTGGGATTAGGTGCAGATGGTCATTTTTGTGGCAATTTGCCGAATACGACCCATTTCCATGAGCAAACCGTGGAGTTCCCGATCCAGGGAGAGATGGTTGATATTGTGGCGCATGGTGAGTTGGGCGGCGACTTTTCGTTAGTGCCTGACAGCTACGTGACGATGGGGCCGAAAAGCATCATGGCGGCGAAAAACTTGCTGATAATTGTCAGTGGCGCAGGTAAAGCGCAGGCACTGAAAAATGTTCTGCAAGGTCCGGTTACCGAAGATGTTCCAGCTTCCGTGTTGCAGCTGCATCCTTCGCTGATGGTAATCGCTGATAAAGCCGCTGCCGCAGAATTAGCGCTCGGTTAAGCTGAAGAAATAAGGCCGGATGTATGAATTACGCTCCGGCCTGTTCTCATTATTTAAATAACTACGAAAAATCACCCCACAGTCTCAGCTTGCCGCAGTGGAGACAGCGGAAGAGATAACCCTGACAATCACCACCCTTTTGCAGGCATTTAGCTAGATCAGAATTTCTAATACCGAAATTCTCACAATCTTCTTCAAGGTTGGCAAATTCATCGAGGCGATCTTTTATATCATTCCAGCCCACATAGCCGATAAAAGCACAGAAATCGCCACAATGCGCAAGCCAGAATTCCTGTTGCCATCCATGATAACCTGGCGTGCGTTCAACCAACTCTTTCAGCATTTCATCAGGATATGTGTTCTTAATACCGGCAAATTCGTCCTCTTCATCATACTCAAATTCAACACCTTCTATGCTGGCATCATCCTGAAAACTACCTGCAAACTTTTCAGCAGCAGAACCGTCCGCAATACACCACGGACAGAGATGTTCAACTTCATCAACGCAATAAAAGGGACCCGAGTAATAAACTGACGTCTGTTGTTCACAGCAATCGCACTCTACGGTTTTATCCTGTTCAAATGCGCCTGTTTCCAGTGGCTTGGGATGATATTTGAATTGGGGTAACGGCCTGATATTTTGAGTCATAGTAACATCCTGTCTGCTTTTGAGTAGCCCAAAGATAAAGTATCCCGCTTAACTTAAAGAGTCTGTTTCAGGACATGAAATATCCAATCCGGGCAGACGGGTAATGATTCTGCTCATCACCACACCTGCCAGCAATGCAGGAATGATGCGGACAACGAGACTGTCACCAGAAAGAATGTTTTCAAACAACTCCGAGGAAGCCATGCCCTTAATATGTACAATAACTGCACAATAGATTTCGGTGATAACGACGCCACCTATGCCACCAGCCAGACAACGATAATTTTTCTGTGACCCGATCTTTTCCGGCAGACAGGCGACCATCACGCCGGTTAACAATGCAGGAATAACTCCCGTAGTAATCGACAATAAGAGAAACAATGGAAGTACCTGTATTCTTCGCAAAAGAACCAGCGGTTCTTTTGCGAAGAATATGTAGAGGACAAGAAACAGAACACCAATTAACGGTCCTAAAACCGCAAAATAAAGTCCGTGATGTATTACCCGACGTGAAACAGACATATCAAACTCCCTTTACTTACCTTTGAGCGCCAATTTAAGCGGGGTAAGTGAAGGGAGTGTGAAGAACTATGCCGTAATATCCCAACCACGCGCTTTCCACAGTTCCGGTAACTGCGAAAGATGGGTAAAGGTGGTGACTTTCGGGTGAACGATCGGCTTATTGTGCGGGTCGGCGCAGAAGTAGAACACTTCCATACCTGCGTCGATACCAGATTGCGCACCGGCAACTGAGTCATCAACCAGAATGCAGTTTTCTACATTTACATTCATCGCTTTTGCCGCATGGAACATTAACGCCGGGTCTGGCTTCCAGCGCTGAATATCGTAGCCGCTGAACAGTTTATCCGGGAAGTAGTGCAACATATTCAGCTTGCCCATAGAATGCTGCATTTTGTTATTTGGGCCGTTAGATACCACACACATTGGCGCAGTGATCGCTGACAGGAGCGCTCCAGCCCCTTCGATGGCTTCCAGTTCTGAATCGAACAGCCGAGCGACTTCTGCACGGTAAACGTGTTCAGCTTCTGTTTTCGCTAACGTAACACCATGTTCAAGGGAAACAATATCGATAATTTCGTACAGTTTTACACCTTTGAAACGTTTGAATACCTCTTCAGGATCGAGCGTAATACCAAATTCCTGAAACATCGTTACATATGCGCGGGAGCAAATGACTTCACTGTCGACCAGCGTACCGTCGCAGTCGAAAAATACCGCTTCTATCTGGGACATGTCTTTCCTTTATCGTTAGTTTAACGTTTTCGTCATGCCAATTCGCATGACGCAATCGTTGCCGTATAAGCAAATACAATGAAAAAAAGTTATCTTCAGCCGTCCATATTGTCTCATTTTGGTATACGATAGCGACGGATTTTCCCTCCTTGTTCGGAAATAGATAATGAGTCAACAACACACAACCCAGGCTTCTGGCCAGGGGATGCTGGAACGCGTGTTTAAACTGCGCGAACATGGCACGACGGCACGGACCGAAGTGATCGCCGGTTTTACCACCTTCCTGACGATGGTTTACATCGTTTTTGTTAACCCGCAAATTCTTGGCGTTGCTGGCATGGATACCAGCGCCGTCTTCGTCACTACCTGTCTGATCGCTGCATTCGGCAGTATTATGATGGGACTGTTTGCTAACCTGCCAGTTGCACTGGCACCCGCTATGGGCCTGAATGCGTTCTTCGCTTTTGTCGTTGTACAGGCGATGGGCTTGCCGTGGCAAGTCGGGATGGGCGCAATCTTCTGGGGTGCGATTGGTCTGCTGTTACTGACGATTTTCCGCGTTCGCTACTGGATGATTGCCAACATTCCGGTAAGTCTGCGTGTGGGCATCACCAGCGGTATCGGTCTGTTCATTGGTATGATGGGACTGAAGAATGCAGGTGTGATTGTCGCTAACCCGGAAACGCTGGTCAGCATCGGTAACCTGACTTCTCACAGCGTGCTGCTGGGGATCCTCGGCTTCTTCATCATTGCTATTCTGGCCTCGCGCAACATTCACGCAGCGGTGCTGGTTTCTATCGTGGTGACGACGCTGCTGGGCTGGATGCTGGGTGATGTGCACTACAATGGCATCGTTTCTGCGCCGCCGAGCGTAATGACAGTTGTGGGTCATGTAGATTTAGCCGGGTCGTTTAACCTCGGGCTGGCAGGGGTGATTTTCTCTTTCATGCTGGTCAACCTGTTTGACTCCTCCGGTACGCTGATTGGCGTGACCGATAAAGCAGGCCTGGCGGATGAGAAGGGTAAATTCCCGCGCATGAAGCAGGCGCTGTATGTCGACAGTATCTCTTCCGTGACCGGTTCGTTTATCGGTACTTCTTCCGTTACGGCTTATATTGAGTCCTCTTCCGGCGTATCGGTTGGCGGTCGTACCGGTCTGACGGCAGTGGTTGTTGGTCTGCTGTTCCTGCTGGTTATCTTTCTGTCGCCGCTGGCGGGGATGGTGCCAGGCTACGCTGCAGCTGGTGCGCTGATTTACGTTGGCGTGCTGATGACTTCCAGTCTGGCACGCGTGAACTGGCAGGATCTTACTGAATCTGTTCCGGCGTTTATTACCGCCGTGATGATGCCGTTCAGCTTCTCGATTACCGAAGGTATCGCGCTGGGCTTTATCTCCTACTGCGTGATGAAAATCGGTACCGGACGTCTGCGTGATCTAAGCCCGTGCGTAATCATCGTTGCGCTGCTGTTTATCCTGAAGATTGTCTTTATCGACGCTCACTAAAATCGATAGCGCGTTAAAAACCCGCCATGCATGATTGCTGGCGGGTTTTTTATTTAGATCTTAACTCGCTGAATAAACTCACCAAATGCGGTCAATTGCCCGGTCAGGTGGTCCAGCGTACCCTGATCAATCACTTCTCCGGTTTGCGGATCAACTTTGTTCTGAATCACGCCGCCCATAAATTCCGGCTTGTTCATCACCATTGCATCGAGGAAAACCAGAATCTGGCGCAGGTGATACTGACAGCGCGCGCCGCCAATCACGCCCATTGAGCTGGTCTGAATCAACACCGGTTTACCGGCCAGCGGTTGATCCGGCAGGCGGGAAAGCCAGTCGATGGCATTTTTCAGCCCACCCGGTACCGAGTAGTTATATTCCGGCGTGACGATCACCACACCGTCAGCCTGACGGATCTGTTCCGCCAGAGCTTCAACCGTTGCTGGAAAACCTTCTTCCTGCTGTACGTCAGCGTCATACAAGGGAATGTCGGCAATGGAAGGTAACGCATTGACTTCCATGCTCGCCGGAGCAATTTTCGGCAGGGTACGTGCAACCATGCCATTAAATGAGCCTTTGCGCAGGCTCCCCAGTAACGTAACCACCTGCAATTTTTCAGACATGATGACTCCTGTGGTTGTCTATCAATTTGGCGAAAAAGCCTTCACGGTAGAGAGCTGGGCAAAACGCATCATCCGGCTGGTAGGATTGTTGGCGCGGCTGTGAATATCCGGCAGGCTTTTCCAGCCGTGTTTGCCATCGAACTCCCAGACACTGAGCTTTTCAATCGTGGGCGTGACCGCCACGGACCACACCAGCACGTCCTCCGCGTCGCATAACGCTTCTACATGATTTACATGAGCACATTTCAGGCGTCCGGCAATGGGCAGCAGCTGCAGATCGCGCGGATCGTCATTCAAAACATCACCGGTTAGTTTTAGCACGCTTCGGCGCAGCGTGATGAGCTGCGCCCGCGCTTCGTTAGGATCGTTTTGTTTACTGATCCATAGCGATTCATTGCTGGAAAAGGTGTGGTTATCGGGCGCGTGTGGGCTATGAAACCCGCGCGTCGCACGCTGTAGTTCCATATCGAGACCACATTCACCTTCGGTTGTTAACGCCACGCCAACCATATTCCCGGCATAGGAAATAGAAAACGAAGGCAAATTTTTATCACTGAAAACCGGTTTACCTTTCGGCAGGGTGACGATTTCCGGCAATTCGCCAATGCCATACAGCATGAACATCAGTTCTGCGAGTAAACCTCTAGACGCCAGAAAACGGCTTTGACGATGAGGGGGAATGTTTCGGGCTTCTTGATGACACTGGGAGGGGAGACGAACAGAAATCAGATGTCCTTCCGTTAAAATCCCTCGGGCAAAGTGAGTCGCCATTTTTCGCTCCATGCTTAATGGTCCATTATGAATACAAGAGTAATCATTTACTGGAATGATGGACAGACTAAAGCGGCTAAAAGTTCGATTCAGACAAGCTTATTACAACTTTTTTACATTTTATTGTGAAATTGGGTCGCGTTTCATACGATTCGGTTATGCCATCGACGCGTAAAGGTTTTTAATGGTTTCCCGTAACCAGACGATCTTCGGATTATGGCTGTTCCGTTTATGCCACAGCAGGGTAAAAGGAACTTCCAGCTTTTTTTGCTGGCTTTCGTCAAACGGGAGAGGAAGAGCAACCAACGGCAGTTGATGGAGTTGATTGTAGTACTGACAGTAGCGCGGCGCGGTCGCCAGTAGCAGATTGTCGGGTTGCGCTGCCATAAACAGTGACTGCTCAAATTCCGGCAGGCTCATAGCAATCGTGCGTTCGCGCCCCAGCTCCTGTAACACATTGTCCAGCGCCCAGGTGTCGCTCTGTTCCCAGCAAATGCTGATATGCGGATAACGTAAAAAGGTGTCCAGATTCCACGTTTCATGCAGTGCCGGATGATCTTTGCGTAACCAGACGCAGGGTACATCACTAAACAGCACTTCATAATCAATGGCTAACGGTAGCGAGCTTAACAGCTCCCGCGAGCGAGGATGGCTTTCGCGACCGGAAAAACCAATATCCACTTCACCACGAGTAATGGCATCTAAGGAATCGTAATCCCAGTTACGTAGTTTGATGGTCGCCTGCGGGTAACGTTGGTAGATCCGTTTCGACAGCGCATTAAGCATGATCATCATCAGCGGCGATTCCGCCGCCAACTCAAACTTCAGGCCGCGCGGTGTCTGGTGGTGCGGTTTATCCAGCAGCAGATTGCTCATTTGCATCCATTCCGCCAGATTTTGCTCCATGCTGACCATTAGCGGTGTGGGCGACAGGCCCAGCGGTGAGTTCACAAAGAGCGGGTCGTCAAACCACGCTCTTAACTTTGCCAGCGACTTACTCACCGCTGAAGGGGTCACGTTCATCCGCTTCGCCGCTTTGGTCACGCTGCGCTCCTGCATCAGCAGTTGCAGACAGAGCAGCAGATTGAGATCAAGCGTGGTGATGGATTTCTTCATGAGCGGCAACGGGGCGTCCAGGCGCGACGAACATAATCAGCAACAGGCTCACTATGCTACAGGCAATCAGAATCCCGATCAGCATATTCCATGCGCCGATACCAACCACCGCTGCCAGCCAAATCCACAGTGACGAACCGCAAACCTGCGCAATACCTAAGGTCGAGCTGGCTACGCCCGCGCGTAATGAAAATGGTCCTAACGCCTGACTCATCGCTACGCCAAAACCTACCGAGAAACCGGCGCAAATCAGCGTGATACCAAACAGAGAAACCGCATGGGAAGGTGAAACGGCAAGGGTGATCCCCGCTGCAAGGAATAACACCTGCGAGGTGATCATCAACGTACGTGGCTTAAAAATTCCCAGCGCAAATGGCGTGGAGAATGAAACGGTCATGCTGACGCCAGCAGTCAACGCCATAATGGTGGCGTATTCTCCGCGCTCAAAACCCATGATTTCCATCAGCAATACCGGCGATGTATTGACGAAAGTGAGGATCACCGAAACGCTGAGGGTGGTGATAACAACACGGCTGAGGAAAAACCGATTAAGCAGCGACTCGCTATTTTCTCGTGGTTTGTCCGAAGCAGCGGGGGACGCTGGGCGCGTTTCTTTTAAAATAAACAAAGACAACATCAGTACCGCGATGCCCATCATTGCCATCGCCCAGAACAGACTCTGCCACGGGAATTTAAGCATAATCAGATGTCCGAGCACTGGCGCTAACACCGGAATGATGCAGGTAATACCGTTGAGTAATGACAGCACTTTAGCCCGACGTCGATCATCCAGCGTGTCGCGCAAAATGGCGAACGCCACTACGTAACAACAGCCTGCGCCCAACCCCTGTAGAAATCGGCCTGCAAGAAATAACGTGCTGGTTTCAGCCAGTGAACAGAACACCGAAGCGATAATAAATAGCGCCGCGCCGGGGATGGCGACAGGCTTTCTCCCTGAACGATCGGCCACTTTACCGGCAAATAACATCGCAGCTGCCATGCCCGCCAGATAAACGGAGAACGCAATATGCAACTGCGCTTCGCTGGCATTGAGATCGTCGGCGATGCGCGGTAAACCAACGAGGTACATATCAATCCCGGCGGGATAAAGTAAAACCAGGGCAAAACTACAAATTAAAAAGCGGGACATGGGCTAAAGCGTCCTAATAGTAAGGTGACGCAAAGCATACGTGGTGAAGGAGAATCAGGCGAGTTGCCATTTGGACATAAGTGATTTCCTGAGAGGCAAGAAGCCAGCGAATGGCTGGCTTCTTGAAGGATTTAGCCAAATTTAGGTAACACGTTAAAGACGTTGCCGAACCAGCACAAAATCACGGTTATACCAAAGAGAATGACAATCGCCGGAATAAGATTGCCGCCCCAGACCGTGAACATCTGATTGGGAAACTTCTTGCGAGCTTTGATTGCAAGCACTGCGGGAATAATGACCGCCCAGATGGTGGCGCACAGCCCGGCACCGCCGATCCCGTAAATAAAGCCGTTCGGGAAGATCAGATACAACAACGCAGGTGGCAGGAAGGTTAACAGCACGGTTTTGAAACGCCCGCCGTGGGAGTTATCAATCTTAAACAGGTCCGCCAGATAATCGAACAACCCCAGCGTGACACCAAAGAACGAACTGGCAACAGCTAAGTTAGAGAACACCAGCAGGCAAAACTCGATAATGCCGTGCTGTTTGGTGCCGAGGAACGATTTCACCAGCGAATCAACGTTGCCGCCTGAGGAGATTATCGCCTTAAAGCTTTCGCGCGGAATATTCCCCATCGTGCAATAGAGCCAGAAGAGATAAATCACCAGCGCCAGCAGCGAACCAAATACCACGCTTTTGATTAACTTATCTTTGCGTTTTCCATAGCAAATAATCAGGCTGGGAATATTGCCGTGGAAACCAAATGACGCCAGACACACCGGCAAAGCCATAAAGATATACGGGAAGTAAGACGTTCCCGCAGTGGTGCTGGTGGCATCGCGCAGGATGGAGTAATCGACCTGGAAGAAGAAAGAACCAAACACGATCACAAAGGAGATAATCTTCAGCCCGAGGAACAATGAGGTAATGCGACTGGCGGCTAACGAACTTATCCACAATACGCTGGCAACGAAAATGGCTGTGCAGATCCCGACAATACGTGGATTAGCGTGATAGCCCAAATTCATTGATATCGTTTCACTAATGATCGCACCATTAGCAGAGATATAGGCATAAGTGAGGATATAGAGAACGAAGGCAACGGTAATACCGCTGATAATGTTCCAGGTGTTACCGATTAAATCTTTGGTGATGGTGTTAAAACTGGAGCCGACAGGATAATTTAAATTTGCTTCTAAT
Organism: Escherichia sp. SCLE84; assembly: GCF_012584495.1. Classification (NCBI taxonomy): domain Bacteria; kingdom Pseudomonadati; phylum Pseudomonadota; class Gammaproteobacteria; order Enterobacterales; family Enterobacteriaceae; genus Escherichia; species Escherichia sp. SCLE84. The sequence continues at coordinate 3,258,926 of NZ_CP051430.1, forward strand.
AACAATAACCCGGAATGAAGCATTGAAAACCAGGCAATGATAAGGATAAAGGCACCCCAGAAAAACCAGGCACCGGCAAGATCAACAGGTAAAGCAAACATACCTCCACCAATTACTGTACCTGCTATAACCATAACACCCCAAAATGCAGAGTGCTTTTTTTCAGCTTGATCAGTCATGATGCCACCTTTAGAGGAAGGCTATTTTTGTTATTGAGGATGTAGGGTAAGAGAGTGGCTAACATCCTTATAGCCACTCTGTAGTATTAATTAAACTTCTTTCAGTTTTGCGGTGAAGTGACGCAATACTTTTGGTTCGTAGGTAAAGGTTAATCCTTTAATATTCGCCGCGTTCTCTTTCACATGTTTAAAGGCTTCAATAATGAAGTCCATATGTGTTTGAGTATATGTTGCGCGCGGAATGGTTAAACGCAGCAGTTCAGCCGGGCATGGCAGTTGTTTACCGGTTTTCGGATCGCGGCCTAACAGGAAAGAGCCAATTTCTACCGCACGGATACCGGCGACTTTATACAGCTCGCACGCCAGCGCCTGTGCCGGGAACTGGTCTGCCGGGATATGCGGCAGCAGTTTACCGGCATCAACGAATGCCGCGTGACCGCCCGCCTGCTGGCAGACAACGCCAATCTCTTCCAGACCATCGACCAGATACTGTACCTGCGCGATACGATAAGCCAGCCAGTCGAGATTCATGCCGTCATACAGACCTACCGCCAGACGCTCCATCGCGCCGCCTTCCAGGCCGCCATATGTCGGGAACCCTTCCTGCACCACGCAAAGGGTTCTGCACTCGGTGTACACATCAAAGAAGCTGTCGTCTTTCATGCACAGCAAGCCGCCCATCGGTACCATCGCATCTTTCTTGGCGGACATCGCCAGCATATCGGCATATTTGTAGGTTTCGCGGGTGATCTGCTCGATGGTCCAGTCTTTGTATTCTGCTTCACGCTGCTTGATGAAATAGGCGTTTTCAGCAAAGCGTGCGGAGTCCATTACCACCGGAATATCGTATTTCTTCGCGATGCTGTACATCGCTTTTAAGTTTGCCAGTGAAACCGGCTGACCACCTGCAGAGTTACTGGTGATGGTTGCAACGATATACGGCACGTTATTCGGGCCAACTTCTTCAATACCGCGTTCTAATCCCTCAAGGTCAAAGTTACCTTTAAAGTCGTAACGCACGCCAGTATCGAAGGCTTCTTTGATATAGACGTTACGCACGGTACAGCCGTTAATCTGGCTATGGCCCTGCGTGGTATCAAAGAAATAGTTAGAGAATGCCACCATTTTGCTGCGATCCAGGCCTTTTTCCTGCTCGCGTTTTTTAATCAGTACCGGAATATAAATTTGCTCTGCGCCACGGCCCTGGTGAGTCGGAATGGTGTATTGATAACCAAAGATATTTTTCACTGACTCGGCTAACGCATAGTAGCTGCGGCTGCCGCTGTAGGCTTCGTCGCCGCGCATCATCGCTGCCTGCATACTTTGGGTTACCGCCCCGGTGCCGCTGTCGGTCAGTAAATCGATAAACACATCTTCGCTATCCAGCAGGAACGGGTTCATACCGGATTTAATAATTGCTTCTTCACGATAAGCGCGAGTAGTACGTTTTACTGGCTCAATAACACGAATGCGGAACGGTTCAGGGAGATGTTTAAAGTTTTCCATTACATAATCCTTCATTTATTTTAATTACAGTGATCCCTGTGAATATTACATCTGCAATATCCATTAATTCGCCATGTATATATACAAGCACCATCATTTACTAAAATAAGTAAATAAACGAGAGATGGCCTTTGCAAAAGGCAAAATTAAGATATAGCAAACTAATCGTTCACATTGAATCTAATCGGTTTGGCTCTGGTGATGGCTACAGAAGGGTAAATTAAGGGCGGTGATCGACAATCTTATTGTCGATATTGAACCATTTTGAGGTCACACATATATGTAAGATATTCATAATGCACTTATCCTCGAAAGACACGAGGCTACAGTATAATACTCAAGAATTTTGTCTATTCTAAAATTGTTTAAATGTGAATCGAATCACAATCGTTCGGGGAGCAATATTAAATGCTTTTTTTTAAGATTATAAATTACGTAAGAATTTTAATGTTTAAAAAAAGGGTTGAGGAATAACAGGAGTGCTAACAATGAAGCGAAGCCGCATCTGACAGTCAGAATACGGCTTCGTAAGCGCGGTTACTTACCAATACAGAAGCTGGAGAAAATCCGCCCCAGCAGGTCGTCTGAAGTAAATTCCCCGGTGATTTCGCTTAAGTTCTGCTGTGCCAGACGCAACTCTTCCGCCAGCAGTTCACCTGCCCAGGCTCCCAACAGTTGCGCTTTGCCCTGTTGTAGATGTTCCGCTGCCTGTTCCAGCGCCTGTAGGTGGCGACGACGCGCCAGGAAGCCGCCTTCCATGTTGGTGTCAAAGCCCATGCTCTGTTTGAGATGGTTACGCAGCACGTCCACGCCTTCACCAGTCCTTGCCGAGAGACGAATTAACGCGTGACCGTTCACTTCACTCATTCCCAGCGTTTCGCCGGTGATATCGGCTTTATTGCGCACCACGGTGATCGGCAGTTTCGCTGGCAGACGGGCAATAAATTCCGGCCAGATCTCTGCCGGATCCACGGCGTCTGTTGTGGTGCCATCGACCATAAACAGCACGCGGTCGGCCTGTTCAATTTCCTGCCACGCGCGCTCGATACCAATACGTTCCACTTCGTCACTGGCTTCACGTAGCCCAGCGGTATCGATGATATGCAGCGGCATTCCGTCAATGTGGATATGCTCACGCAGCACGTCACGTGTGGTTCCGGCGATATCAGTTACGATTGCTGCTTCACGGCCCGCCAGCGCGTTTAACAGGCTCGATTTACCGGCGTTAGGACGTCCGGCAATCACCACCTTCATCCCTTCGCGCAACAAACTACCCTGACGTGCTTCAGCACGCACTGCATCGAGATCGGCAATCACGTCATTAAGCTGGGCTTCAATTTTGCCGTCGGAGAGGAAATCGATCTCTTCATCAGGGAAATCAATTGCCGCTTCGACGTAAATGCGCAAGTGGGTGAGGGCTTCCACCAGATGGTTGACCCGTGCGGAGAATGCGCCTTGCAGCGAGTTAAGTGCCGAACGGGCCGCCTGTTCCGAACTGGCGTCGATAAGATCGGCAATCGCCTCGGCCTGGGCTAAGTCGAGTTTATCGTTAAGAAACGCGCGTTCGGAAAACTCACCAGGGCGAGCAATCCGCAGGCCGGGAATGGTCAGAATGCGTTTTAACAGCAGGTCGAGGATCACCGGACCGCCATGACCTTGCAGTTCCAGCACATCTTCGCCGGTGAACGAGTTCGGGCCAGGGAACCATAGCGCAATCCCCTGATCGAGCACGCTGCCGTCGGCGTCTTTAAACGGAAGATAATCGGCGTAGCGCGGCTTAGGTAGTTTACCCAGCACGGTTTCGGCAACTTCACGGGCTTTGAAGCCGGAGATGCGCAGGATGCCAACGCCGCCACGTCCCGGAGGCGTGGCCTGGGCTACGATAGTGTCATTATCGCTCATGATGTTCCTGTTGCTTTGTGTGGCGGATGCGCGGTGCTTATCCGCCCTACGAAAAGAAAAAAGGCGGTCAACTGACCGCCCTTATTTTAGCGAAAACTCACCGAATCAGGATTTTTTCTTCTCGCGGCTATGCAGGCCACGTTTTTCCAGACCACGGTAAATCAGCTGCTGCTGAATAATGGTTACCAGGTTGCTGACGATATAGTACAGCACCAGACCTGACGGGAACCACAGGAAGAACACGGTGAAGATGACCGGCATAAAGGTCATGATCTTCTGCTGCATCGGGTCGGTCACTGTGGTCGGCGACATCTTCTGAATGAAGAACATCGTTACGCCCATCAGGATCGGCAAGATGTAGTACGGGTCCTGTGCCGACAGGTCGTGGATCCACAGTGCAAACGGTGCCTGACGCAGTTCAACGGAACCCATCAGCATGTAGTACAACGCCAGGAAGATTGGCATCTGGATCAGCAGCGGGAAGCAGCCGCCCAGCGGGTTAACCTTCTCAGCTTTGTACAGCGCCATCATTTCCTGGCTGATACGCTGTTTGTCATCGCCCAGACGCTCACGCATTGCCTGAATCTTCGGCTGCAGCATACGCATCTTCGCCATGGAGGTGTACTGCGCTTTGGTCAGCGGGTACATGATGCCACGAACGATAAAGGTGATGATGATAATGGAGAAGCCCCAGTTACCCACAAAGCTATGGATCCATTTCAGCAGTTTGAACAGCGGCTGAGAGATGAACCACAACCAACCGTAATCAACGGTCAGATCCAGGTGCGGAGCAACAGCTGCCATTTTGTCCTGGATTTCCGGGCCAACCCACAGGGTGCTGTTCATCGCGCCAGTCTGACCAGGCTGAACCAGTACCGGCTGAGATTTATAGCCGATAGCGGCGATGCCGTTACCCAGATTAGCGGTATAGAAGTTGTTGGTACCGTCGTTATGCGGGATCCACGCCGTCGCGAAATACTGTTGCAGCATCGCCACCCAACCACCTTTCGAAGAGATGTTCAGGTTTTCGTTATCGGCAATGGTATCGAACTTGTATTTCTCGTACTTCTCGTCAGGCGTGGAGTACGCCGCGCCGCGGAAGGTGTGCAGTGCGAAGTTGCTGCTTCCGGTATCGAGATGCGGTGGCAGAGTGATGGATTGCTTCAACTGACCAAAGGTGGAGATTTCCAGCGGTTTCTCGCCAGCGTTCTGCACGTTGTAGTTGACGTTGACAGCGTAATCACCACGTTTCAGGACAAACGTTTTGGTAAACGTGTTGCCTGCCGCGTCGGTATACGTCATCGGCACCTGCAGTTCGTTTTGACCTTCAGCCAGCACATAAGCGTCTTTTTCAACGTTATACAGCGGACGCGGGCCGTTAGCCGGGTTATCCGGGCCATCACGACCGGTCAGACCGCTCTGTGCCTGATAAATAAACTGCGGTGAAGTTTCCAGCAGCTGGAACGGCTGGGTAGAGTTCAGCTCTTTCGGGTAAGCAGGCAGCAGAGCTTGCTCAACATCACCACCACGGGTGTTGATGGTCAGATCAAGCACGTCGGTCTTAACCGAGATCAGTTTCCCCTGGCCACTGGCCGGTACGCCCTGGTCGGCGGCGCTACCCGCTGCGGTGGTCGTTGTCTGCGTGGTCTGTTGGGCCTGAGGTTGCGGGTTTTTATCCTGCTCCCAGGCTTGCCAGATCATGAAAGACACGAACAGCAAAGCGATGACTAAAAGATTGCGTTGCGAATCCATCGTTAGTGTTCTCTGGTATCAAATGGTCCGGGCGGGACGGGATCGTCACCACCAGGGTGTAAAGGGTGGCATTTTAATACGCGTTTCACCGTCAACCAACTGCCTTTTATCACTCCAAACCTGCGCAATGCCTCAATTCCGTAGCTTGAACAGGTTGGAGTGAAACGACAATGCGGCCCGAGTAGCGGACTAATCAGGCGTTGATAGACCCGAATGAGGGCTATCAGGACCCGCGAGCCAGGCGACAGTGGCGGCGCCATAATTTTTCCAACGCTTCCGAGAGAGCACGGTTATCGAGGTCGGCAACCCCTTTTTTCGCCACCACCACGAAATCCATAGCCGGGAGTTCATGTTGGCGCAGACGGAAGCTTTCACGCGTCAGACGTTTAATCCGATTGCGTTCATGGGCGCGTCGAACGTTTTTCTTGGCGACTGTAAGACCGATACGGGGATGCCCCAGCGAATTCAGGCGGCCGAGAATGGTAATTTGCGGCGTGCCAGCCCGTTGTGGCTGCTGGAAGACGAATGTGAATTGACTGGGAGTTAACAAGCGTAACTCCCTGGGAAATGCGAGCTTAACCACTCAGGGGTTAGCTTTATTACTTAGAAACGGTCAGACGAGCGCGGCCTTTAGCACGACGACGTGCCAGAACCTGACGACCATTTTTAGTAGCCATACGAGCACGGAAGCCGTGAGAACGGTTGCGCTTCAGTACAGACGGTTGAAAAGTGCGTTTCATGGCGATTTCTACCTAAACTTGAATAAATTCAATGGCTTTATTGGATATCCGCCGAAAAATGAAACGATGGACACCGAAGCCATGGGTGATTAAAGAGGCCGGATTGTAATAATTGTACACTCCGGAGTCAATTCTCTTTCCTTATTTACCGCGCTTTTCCGCACCTTTTCGCAGGGAAAATGTACGACCTCACACCAGTGGAAACCAGCATGGCGCGCCGGGTGGAGGATTATACGGGCTGATGGGTAAAGCGCAAGGATCGTCCTGGATCTTTATTAGATCGATTAAGCCAATTTTTGTCTATGGTCATTAAATTTTCCAATATGCGGCGTAAATCGTGCCCGCCTCGCGGCAGGATCGTTTACACTTAGCGAGTTCTGGAAAGTCCTGTGGATAAATCGGGAAAATCTGTGAGAAACAGAAGATCTCTTGCGCAGTTTAGGCTATGATCCGCGGTCCCGATCGTTTTGCAGGATCTTGATCGGGCATATAACCGCAGACAGCGGTTCGTGCGTCACCCTCAAGCAGGGTCTTTTCGACGTACGTCAACAATCATGAATGTTTCAGCCTTAGTCATTATCGACTTTTGTTCGAGTGGAGTCCGCCGTGTCACTTTCGCTTTGGCAGCAGTGTCTTGCCCGATTGCAGGATGAGTTACCAGCCACAGAATTCAGTATGTGGATACGCCCATTGCAGGCGGAACTGAGCGATAACACGCTGGCCCTGTACGCGCCAAACCGTTTTGTCCTCGATTGGGTACGGGACAAGTACCTTAATAATATCAATGGACTGCTAACCAGTTTCTGCGGAGCGGATGCCCCACAGCTGCGTTTTGAAGTCGGCACCAAACCGGTGACGCAAACGCCACAAGCGGCAGTGACGAGCAACGTCGCGGCCCCTGCACAGGTGGCGCAAACGCAGCCGCAACGTGCTGCGCCTTCTACGCGCTCAGGTTGGGATAACGTCCCGGCCCCGGCAGAACCGACCTATCGTTCTAACGTAAACGTCAAACACACGTTTGATAACTTCGTTGAAGGTAAATCTAACCAACTGGCGCGCGCGGCGGCTCGCCAGGTGGCGGATAACCCTGGCGGTGCCTATAACCCGTTGTTCCTTTATGGCGGCACGGGTCTGGGTAAAACTCACCTGCTGCATGCGGTGGGTAACGGCATTATGGCGCGCAAGCCGAATGCCAAAGTGGTTTATATGCACTCCGAGCGCTTTGTTCAGGACATGGTTAAAGCCCTGCAAAACAACGCGATCGAAGAGTTTAAACGCTACTACCGTTCCGTAGATGCACTGCTGATCGACGATATTCAGTTTTTTGCTAATAAAGAACGATCTCAGGAAGAGTTTTTCCATACCTTCAACGCCCTGCTGGAAGGTAATCAACAGATCATTCTCACCTCGGATCGCTATCCGAAAGAGATCAACGGCGTTGAGGATCGTTTGAAATCCCGCTTCGGTTGGGGACTGACTGTGGCGATCGAACCGCCAGAGCTGGAAACCCGTGTGGCGATCCTGATGAAAAAGGCCGACGAAAACGACATTCGTTTGCCGGGCGAAGTGGCGTTCTTTATCGCCAAGCGTCTACGATCTAACGTACGTGAGCTGGAAGGGGCGCTGAACCGCGTCATTGCCAATGCCAACTTTACCGGACGGGCGATCACCATCGACTTCGTGCGTGAGGCGCTGCGCGACTTGCTGGCATTGCAGGAAAAACTGGTCACCATCGACAATATTCAGAAGACGGTGGCGGAGTACTACAAGATCAAAGTCGCGGATCTCCTTTCCAAGCGTCGATCCCGCTCGGTGGCGCGTCCGCGCCAGATGGCGATGGCGCTGGCGAAAGAGCTGACTAACCACAGTCTGCCGGAGATTGGCGATGCGTTTGGTGGTCGTGACCACACGACGGTGCTTCATGCCTGCCGTAAGATCGAGCAGTTGCGTGAAGAGAGCCACGATATCAAAGAAGATTTTTCAAATTTAATCAGAACATTGTCATCGTAAACCTATGAAATTTACCGTAGAACGTGAGCATTTATTAAAACCGCTACAACAGGTGAGCGGTCCGTTAGGTGGTCGTCCTACGCTACCGATTCTCGGTAATCTGCTGTTACAGGTTGCTGACGGTACGTTGTCGCTGACCGGTACTGATCTCGAGATGGAAATGGTGGCACGTGTTGCGCTGGTTCAGCCACACGAGCCAGGAGCGACGACCGTTCCGGCGCGCAAATTCTTTGATATCTGCCGTGGTCTGCCTGAAGGCGCGGAAATTGCCGTGCAGCTGGAAGGTGAACGGATGCTGGTACGCTCCGGGCGTAGCCGTTTTTCGCTGTCTACCCTGCCAGCGGCGGATTTCCCGAACCTCGATGACTGGCAGAGTGAAGTCGAATTTACCCTGCCGCAGGCAACGATGAAGCGTCTGATTGAAGCGACCCAGTTTTCGATGGCGCATCAGGACGTTCGCTATTACTTAAATGGTATGCTGTTTGAAACCGAAGGTGAAGAACTGCGCACCGTGGCAACCGACGGCCACCGTCTGGCGGTCTGTTCAATGCCAATTGGTCAATCTTTGCCAAGCCATTCGGTGATCGTACCGCGTAAAGGCGTGATTGAACTGATGCGTATGCTCGACGGCGGCGACAATCCGCTGCGCGTGCAGATTGGCAGCAACAATATTCGCGCCCACGTTGGCGACTTTATCTTCACCTCCAAACTGGTGGATGGTCGCTTCCCGGATTACCGCCGCGTTCTGCCGAAGAATCCGGACAAACATCTGGAAGCTGGCTGCGATCTGCTCAAGCAGGCGTTTGCCCGTGCGGCAATTCTCTCTAACGAGAAATTCCGCGGCGTGCGCCTGTATGTCAGCGAAAACCAGCTGAAAATCACCGCCAACAATCCGGAACAGGAAGAAGCGGAAGAGATCCTCGACGTTACCTATAGCGGTGCGGAGATGGAAATCGGCTTCAACGTCAGCTATGTGCTGGATGTTCTGAACGCGCTGAAATGCGAAAACGTCCGCATGATGCTGACCGATTCGGTTTCCAGCGTGCAGATTGAAGATGCCGCATCACAGTCGGCTGCCTATGTTGTCATGCCAATGAGACTGTAATGTCCCTCACCCGCTTGTTGATCCGCGATTTCCGCAACATTGAAACCGCGGATCTCGCTTTATCTCCCGGCTTTAACTTTCTGGTAGGTGCCAACGGCAGTGGCAAAACCAGCGTGCTGGAAGCCATCTATACGCTCGGCCATGGTCGGGCGTTTCGCAGTTTGCAGATTGGTCGCGTCATTCGCCATGAGCAGGAGGCGTTTGTTCTCCACGGGCGATTACAGGGCGAAGAGCGCGAGACAGCGATTGGCTTAACCAAAGACAAACAGGGCGACAGCAAAGTCCGCATCGACGGTACAGACGGGCATAAGGTCGCGGAACTGGCGCACCTGATGCCAATGCAGTTGATAACGCCAGAAGGGTTTACTTTACTCAACGGCGGCCCCAAATACAGAAGAGCATTCCTCGACTGGGGATGCTTTCACAACGAACCCGGATTTTTCACCGCCTGGAGCAATCTCAAGCGATTGCTCAAGCAGCGCAATGCGGCGCTGCGCCAGGTGACACGTTACGAACAGCTACGCCCGTGGGATAAAGAACTGATCCCGCTGGCGGAGCAAATCAGCACCTGGCGCGCGGAGTATAGCGCCGGTATCGCGGCTGATATGGCCGATACTTGTAAGCAATTTCTCCCTGAGTTTTCTCTGACTTTCTCTTTCCAGCGCGGCTGGGAGAAAGAGACAGAATATGCTGAGGTGCTGGAACGTAATTTTGAACGCGATCGCCAGCTAACCTACACCGCGCATGGCCCGCATAAAGCGGACTTACGCATTCGCGCCGACGGTGCGCCGGTGGAAGATACCTTATCGCGTGGGCAGCTTAAGCTGTTGATGTGCGCCTTACGTCTGGCGCAAGGAGAGTTCCTCACCCGTGAAAGCGGGCGGCGGTGTCTCTACCTGATAGATGATTTTGCCTCTGAGCTTGATGATGAGCGTCGCGGGCTGCTTGCCAGCCGCTTAAAAGCGACGCAATCACAGGTCTTTGTCAGCGCGATCAGTGCTGAACACGTTATAGACATGTCGGACGAAAATTCGAAGATGTTTACCGTGGAAAAGGGTAAAATAACGGATTAACCCAAGTATAAATGAGCGAGAAACGTTGATGTCGAATTCTTATGACTCCTCCAGTATCAAAGTCCTGAAAGGGCTGGATGCGGTGCGTAAGCGCCCGGGTATGTATATCGGCGACACGGATGACGGCACCGGTCTGCACCACATGGTATTCGAGGTGGTAGATAACGCTATCGACGAAGCGCTCGCGGGTCACTGTAAAGAAATTATCGTCACCATTCACGCCGACAACTCTGTCTCTGTACAGGATGACGGGCGCGGCATTCCGACCGGTATTCACCCGGAAGAGGGCGTATCGGCGGCGGAAGTGATCATGACCGTTCTGCATGCAGGCGGTAAATTTGACGATAACTCCTATAAAGTGTCCGGCGGTCTGCACGGCGTTGGTGTTTCGGTAGTAAACGCCCTGTCGCAAAAACTGGAGCTGGTTATCCAGCGCGAGGGTAAAATTCACCGTCAGATCTACGAACACGGTGTACCGCAGGCCCCGCTGGCGGTTATCGGCGAGACTGAAAAAACCGGCACCATGGTGCGTTTCTGGCCTAGCCTCGAAACCTTCACCAATGTGACCGAGTTCGAATATGAAATTCTGGCGAAACGTCTGCGTGAGTTGTCGTTCCTCAACTCCGGCGTTTCCATTCGTCTGCGCGACAAGCGTGACGGCAAAGAAGACCACTTCCACTATGAAGGCGGCATCAAGGCGTTCGTTGAATATCTGAACAAGAACAAAACGCCGATCCACCCGAATATCTTCTACTTCTCCACCGAAAAAGACGGTATTGGCGTCGAAGTGGCGTTGCAGTGGAACGATGGCTTCCAGGAAAACATCTACTGCTTTACCAACAACATTCCGCAGCGTGACGGTGGTACTCACCTGGCAGGCTTCCGTGCGGCAATGACCCGTACCCTGAACGCCTACATGGACAAAGAAGGCTACAGCAAAAAAGCCAAAGTTAGCGCCACCGGTGACGATGCGCGTGAAGGCCTGATTGCGGTCGTTTCCGTGAAAGTGCCGGACCCGAAATTCTCCTCCCAGACCAAAGACAAACTGGTTTCTTCTGAGGTGAAATCAGCGGTTGAACAGCAGATGAACGAACTGCTGGCAGAATACCTGCTGGAAAACCCAACCGACGCGAAAATCGTGGTTGGCAAAATTATCGATGCTGCCCGTGCCCGTGAAGCGGCGCGTCGCGCGCGTGAAATGACCCGCCGTAAAGGTGCGCTCGACTTAGCGGGCCTGCCGGGCAAACTGGCAGACTGCCAGGAACGCGATCCGGCGCTTTCCGAACTGTACCTGGTGGAAGGGGACTCCGCGGGCGGCTCTGCGAAGCAGGGGCGTAACCGCAAGAACCAGGCGATTCTGCCGCTGAAGGGTAAAATCCTCAACGTTGAGAAAGCGCGCTTCGATAAGATGCTCTCTTCTCAGGAAGTGGCGACGCTTATCACCGCGCTTGGCTGTGGTATCGGTCGTGACGAGTACAACCCGGACAAACTGCGTTATCACAGCATCATCATCATGACCGATGCGGACGTCGACGGCTCGCACATTCGTACGCTGCTGTTGACCTTCTTCTATCGTCAGATGCCGGAAATCGTTGAACGCGGTCACGTCTACATCGCTCAGCCGCCGCTGTACAAAGTGAAGAAAGGCAAGCAGGAACAGTACATTAAAGACGACGAAGCGATGGATCAGTACCAGATCTCTATCGCGCTGGATGGCGCAACGCTGCACACCAACGCCAGCGCACCGGCATTGGCTGGCGAAGCGTTAGAGAAATTGGTGTCTGAGTACAACGCGACGCAGAAAATGATCAACCGCATGGAGCGTCGTTATCCGAAAGCAATGCTGAAAGAGCTTATCTATCAGCCGACGCTGACGGAAGCCGACCTCTCTGATGAGCAGACCGTTACCCGCTGGGTGAACGCGCTGGTCAGCGAACTGAACGACAAAGAACAGCACGGCAGCCAGTGGAAGTTTGATGTCCACACCAATGCCGAACAAAACCTGTTCGAGCCGATTGTTCGCGTGCGTACCCACGGTGTGGATACTGACTATCCGCTGGATCACGAATTTATCACTGGTGGCGAATATCGTCGTATCTGCACGCTGGGTGAGAAACTGCGTGGCTTGCTGGAAGAAGATGCATTTATCGAACGTGGCGAGCGTCGTCAGCCGGTAGCCAGCTTCGAGCAGGCGCTGGACTGGCTGGTGAAAGAGTCTCGTCGCGGTCTCTCCATCCAGCGTTATAAAGGTCTGGGCGAGATGAACCCGGAACAGCTGTGGGAAACCACCATGGACCCGGAAAGCCGTCGTATGCTGCGCGTTACCGTTAAAGATGCGATTGCTGCCGACCAGTTGTTCACCACGCTGATGGGCGACGCCGTTGAACCGCGCCGTGCGTTTATTGAAGAGAACGCCCTGAAAGCGGCGAATATCGATATTTAATGGCGCTAACCATGCGAGCGTGCCTGATGCGCTACGCTTATCAGGCCTACGAAAATCTTGCAATGTATTGAATTTTCATAATTTTGTAGGCCGGATAAGGCGTTCACGCCGCATCCGGCAAGAAGCTATAAGAAAAGGGCGGAGATCATCTCCGCCCTTTTTATTTCTGCAATCCGCAATTATCATCCCGCAAATCTATACTTTTTGGGTCAACACGTAACGCTTTACAGGTGATTATCATGGGGCTTTTTGATGAAGTTGTCGGTGCCTTTCTGAAAGGCGATGCGGGGAAATATCAGGCTATTTTAAGTTGGGTTGAGGAGCAGGGCGGCATTCAGGTGCTGCTGGAAAAACTGCAAAGTGGCGGCTTAGGGGCCATTCTCTCAACCTGGCTGAGTAATCAACAGGGCAATCAATCGGTTAGTGGCGAGCAACTGGAATCGGCGCTCGGCACAAATGCGGTGTCCGATCTCGGGCAAAAACTTGGCGTGGATACCAGTACAGCTTCCAGTTTACTGGCAGAGCAATTGCCGAAGATTATTGATGCGCTCTCACCGCAAGGTGAAGTGTCACCACAAGCCAATAACGATCTGCTTTCCGCAGGTATGGAACTGCTGAAAGGGAAACTCTTCCGCTAAGCAAATGGGGAGCATGCAACCCGCGTTGCATCCCCCTTTTCCCTCGGGTGTTGTACTGATTTTTGAGCGGAATCGCGTTAGCATGGGTCAGGAACCAATCTACCTGGGGAACTCATGGCTATCAAACTCATTGCTATCGATATGGATGGCACCCTTCTGCTGCCCGATCACACCATTTCACCCGCCGTTAAAAATGCGATTGCCGCAGCTCGCGCCCGTGGCGTGAATGTCGTGCTAACGACGGGTCGCCCGTATGCAGGTGTGCACAACTACCTGAAAGAGCTGCATATGGAACAGCCGGGCGACTACTGCATTACTTATAACGGCGCGCTAGTACAGAAGGCCGCTGATGGTAGCACCGTGGCGCAAACTGCTCTCAGCTATGACGACTATCGTTTCCTGGAAAAACTCTCTCGCGAAGTCGGTTCTCATTTCCACGCCCTGGACCGCACCACGCTGTACACCGCCAACCGTGATATCAGCTACTACACGGTGCATGAATCCTTCGTTGCCACCATTCCGCTGGTGTTCTGCGAAGCGGAGAAAATGGACCCCAATACCCAGTTCCTGAAAGTGATGATGATTGATGAACCCGCCATCCTCGACCAGGCTATCGCGCGTATTCCGCAGGAAGTGAAAGAGAAATATACCGTGCTGAAAAGTGCGCCGTACTTCCTCGAAATCCTCGATAAACGCGTTAACAAAGGTACGGGGGTGAAATCACTGGCCGACGTGTTAGGTATTAAACCGGAAGAAATCATGGCGATTGGCGATCAGGAAAACGATATCGCAATGATTGAATATGCAGGCGTCGGTGTGGCGATGGATAACGCTATTCCTTCGGTGAAAGAAGTGGCGAACTTTGTCACCAAATCTAACCTTGAAGATGGCGTGGCGTTTGCTATTGAGAAGTATGTGCTGAATTAATCTGTGGGCGGGCAAACAGCATGAATGCGTTTGCCCGCTTACTGATTATTGGTTTACTGCATATACAACCAGAAATTGCAGCGGTGCAGTAATGATGTCCAGCGTAACAGTCACTGGCAGTAATGCTGCGGAAACACCATCCGGAATGCCTCTGGGTGAATAGTATTCATAAAATCGCACTTTAAATGGATGGTAGAACGCCATCACCTTTGAGTAATCCATGTTTTTATTTTTCTCATGGATTGTGCCTTTTAGGTTTTCCAGTGACCTGGTACAGTGTTGAACACCACAGGCAAAACCATAATGCGTTGCCAGTGCCTTTTCTTCTTCGTTATTCCAGTAGTAGTAAAGCGATATTGTTCCGGTAAATTTCTTTTTCCCCGCATTTAAAACAAATCTTGCGTCATCGGCAACCTGAATATTGTGCCGGTTAAGTGCTGGATCATTGAGCATCTTAACGATGTCATCGGCACCATCAGTGATAAGGTAATCCAGCGATTCCCCTACAAAAACATAGCCTTTTGTTCCATTACTATCTTTTGCCTGCGATAGCCCAGTGATGGTGTCTGACTGCGATTGATACTTTCCTGAACTACCCTTTGCGGTATGGGAAACCAGAGCATACGAGATACAGCCTGAAAGCATCAGCGCCAGTGGGAATAAACCGGCAGCCTTAAAAAATCCCTTAAAATTCAACTTCATGATTAATCCTTTAAACGAGTAGCTAAGCCGTTGAAAGCATACTCTTCTTTCCCTCCTGTTTAGCGCCTGATATCCCTTTTCAGATTTCTGCCCGACGCATGTCATTTTTTTATGCATTGTTCTTTTTGTGATCTAAATTGTAGTACAACAATATAAGTTTGTACTACATTACGCACACGGCAAACGCGAACGTCATCACGCTGGTACTACAAAGTTGCCGCGTTATGCATCGATCGGGGTAAAGTAGAGAAGAACATACAGAGCACAAGGACTCTCCATGACTCTCAATAAAACCGATCGCATTGTCATTACGCTGGGTAAACAGATCGTTCACGGCAAATACGTACCTGGCTCGCCACTTCCGGCTGAGGCGGAGCTCTGTGAAGAGTTTGCAACCTCGCGCAACATCATCCGTGAGGTGTTCCGTTCGTTGATGGCGAAGCGGCTGATTGAAATGAAACGTTATCGCGGCGCGTTTGTGGCACCGCGTAACCAGTGGAATTACCTCGACACTGACGTACTGCAATGGGTGCTGGAAAACGACTACGACCCACGGCTTATCAGTGCCATGAGCGAAGTGCGAAATCTGGTGGAACCGGCGATTGCCCGTTGGGCAGCAGAGCGCGCGACCTCCAGCGATCTGGCGCAGATTGAATCGGCGCTGAACGAGATGATTGCCAACAATCAGGACCGCGAAGCGTTTAACGAAGCGGATATTCGCTACCACGAGGCGGTGCTGCAGTCGGTGCATAACCCGGTGTTACAGCAACTTAGCATTGCGATCAGTTCGCTGCAGCGGGCGGTTTTTGAACGAACCTGGATGGGCGATGAGGCCAACATGCCGCAAACGCTCCAGGAACATAAGGCGCTGTTCGATGCAATACGGCATCAGGACGGCGATGCGGCAGAGCAGGCGGCGCTTACCATGATCGCCAGCTCGACACGAAGGTTAAAGGAAATCACATGACAGCTCGCTACATCGCAATTGACTGGGGATCGACCAATCTGCGCGCCTGGCTTTATCAGGGCGACCACTGCCTGGAGAGCAGGCAATCAGAAGCAGGCGTCACGCGCCTGAACGGAAAATCTCCGGCTGCGGTGTTAGCAGAAGTCACGACCGACTGGCGTGAAGAAAATACGCCAGTGGTGATGGCAGGAATGGTCGGCAGCAATGTCGGCTGGAAAGTTGCTCCGTATTTATCTGTTCCTGCCCGTTTTTCGTCTATTGGCGAACAATTAACGTCTGTTGGCGACAATATCTGGATTATTCCCGGATTATGCGTCTCTCATGACGATAACCACAATGTGATGCGCGGCGAAGAAACACAATTGATCGGCGCGCGAACTCTGGCTCCTTCCTCTCTTTATGTTATGCCCGGTACGCATTGCAAATGGGTGCAGGCCGATAGCCAGCAAATCAACGATTTTCGCACCGTGATGACCGGTGAATTACATCATTTACTGTTAAATCACTCATTGATTGGCGCAGGTTTGCCGCCGCAGGAAAACTCTGCCGATGCCTTCGCGGCTGGCCTTGAGCGCGGCCTTAATGCGCCCGCCATATTGCCGCAGCTTTTTGAAGTTCGCGCCTCGCATGTGCTGGGAACACTTCCCCGCGAACAGGTCAGCGAATTTCTCTCTGGTTTGTTGATTGGCGCAGAGGTTGCCAGTATGCGCGACTATGTGACCCATCAACACGCCATCACCCTTGTCGCCGGAACATCGCTGACCGCGCGCTACCAGCAAGCCTTTCAGGCGATGGGTTGCGACGTGACGGCGGTGGCGGGCGACACGGCATTTCAGGCTGGTATAAGGAGCATCGCTCATGCAGTGGCAAACTAAACTTCCGCTGATCGCCATTTTGCGCGGCATTAAGCCCGACGAGGCGCTGGCGCATGTTGGCGCGGTGATTGACGCCGGGTTCGACGCGGTTGAAATCCCGCTGAATTCCCCACAATGGGAGCAAAGCATTCCCGCCATCGTTGATGCGTATGGCGACAAGGCGTTGATTGGCGCAGGTACGGTACTGAAACCTGAACAGGTCGATGCGCTCGCCAGGATGGGCTGTCAGCTCATCGTTACGCCCAATATCCATAGTGAAGTGATCCGCCGTGCGGTGGGCTACGGCATGACCGTCTGCCCCGGCTGCGCGACGGCGACCGAAGCCTTTACCGCGCTCGAAGCGGGCGCGCAGGCGCTGAAAATATTTCCGTCATCGGCTTTTGGTCCGCAATACATCAAAGCGTTAAAAGCGGTATTGCCATCGGACATCGCAGTCTTTGCCGTTGGCGGCGTGACGCCAGAAAACCTGGCGCAGTGGATAGACGCAGGTTGTGCTGGGGCGGGCTTAGGCAGCGATCTCTATCGCGCCGGGCAGTCCGTAGAACGCACCGCGCAGCAGGCAGCAGCATTTGTTAAGGCGTATCGAGAGGCAGTGCAATGAAAATCACCAAAATTACCACGTATCGTTTACCTCCCCGCTGGATGTTCCTGAAAATTGAAACCGATGAAGGCGTGGTCGGTTGGGGCGAGCCCGTGATTGAAGGCCGCGCCCGCACGGTGGAAGCGGCAGTTCACGAGCTGGGTGACTATTTGATTGGTCAGGATCCATCGCGCATCAATGACTTATGGCAAGTGATGTATCGCGCCGGATTTTATCGTGGCGGTCCAATCCTGATGAGCGCCATCGCCGGGATCGACCAGGCGTTATGGGATATCAAAGGTAAAGTGCTGAATGCGCCGGTCTGGCAACTGATGGGCGGCCTGGTTCGCGACAAAATTAAAGCCTACAGTTGGGTCGGCGGCGATCGTCCGGCGGATGTTATCGACGGCATTAAAACCCTGCGCGAAATCGGCTTCGATACCTTTAAACTGAACGGTTGTGAAGAACTGGGGCTAATTGATAACTCCCGCGCGGTAGATGCGGCAGTCAACACCGTGGCACAAATTCGTGAAGCTTTTGGCAATCAGATTGAGTTTGGTCTTGATTTCCACGGTCGCGTCAGCGCGCCAATGGCGAAAGTGCTGATTAAAGAACTGGAGCCGTATCGCCCGCTGTTTATTGAAGAGCCGGTGCTGGCGGAACAAGCCGAATACTACCCGAAACTGGCGGCACAAACGCATATTCCACTGGCGGCGGGT
Organism: Escherichia sp. SCLE84; assembly: GCF_012584495.1. Taxonomy (NCBI): domain Bacteria; kingdom Pseudomonadati; phylum Pseudomonadota; class Gammaproteobacteria; order Enterobacterales; family Enterobacteriaceae; genus Escherichia; species Escherichia sp. SCLE84. Next base: position 3,277,044 of record NZ_CP051430.1, read on the forward strand.
GAGCGCATGTTCTCACGTTTCGATTTTAAACGCGTGCTGGAGGCAGGTGGTATTTCGATTCTGCAACCGGACCTCTCCCATGCAGGCGGTATTACCGAATGCTACAAAATTGCCGGAATGGCAGAAGCCTATGATGTGACCCTTGCGCCGCACTGTCCGCTCGGACCGATTGCACTGGCGGCTTGCCTGCATATCGACTTTGTTTCCTATAACGCCGTACTTCAGGAACAAAGTATGGGCATTCATTACAACAAAGGCGCGGAGTTACTCGACTTTGTGAAAAACAAAGAAGACTTCAGCATGGTTGGCGGCTTCTTTAAACCGCTAACGAAACCGGGCTTAGGCGTGGAAATCGACGAAGCTAAAGTTATTGAGTTCAGTAAAAATGCCCCGGACTGGCGTAATCCGCTCTGGCGTCATGAAGATAACAGCGTAGCAGAGTGGTAATTCCTGCCACGTAAGCCCCTCATCGGGCACTAAAACAGCAATACAAAAATATAACCCTCTGTAAATTACAGGGCATGGTGAGCGGCTTCGCTATGCCCAAAATCTGGAGAAAGCTCGCTATGGATATTCCCGTTAATGCAGCAAAACCGGGGCGTCGGCGTTATCTGACGCTGGTGATGATCTTTATTACGGTGGTCATTTGTTATGTTGACCGCGCTAACCTGGCCGTGGCTTCCGCCCATATTCAGGAAGAGTTCGGTATTACCAAAGCGCAAATGGGCTATGTATTTTCGGCCTTCGCCTGGCTTTATACGCTATGCCAGATCCCCGGCGGTTGGTTTTTAGATCGCGTAGGTTCTCGCGTGACTTATTTTATTGCGATATTTGGTTGGTCAGTGGCGACTTTATTCCAGGGCTTTGCCACGGGATTAATGTCATTAATTGGTCTGCGTGCGATAACCGGTATTTTCGAAGCGCCCGCTTTCCCGACCAATAACCGGATGGTGACCAGCTGGTTCCCGGAACATGAACGCGCTTCCGCCGTTGGTTTTTATACGTCTGGTCAGTTTGTCGGTCTGGCGTTTTTGACTCCGCTGCTGATCTGGATTCAGGAGATGTTGAGCTGGCACTGGGTGTTCATTGTCACTGGTGGTATCGGCATTATCTGGTCGCTGATTTGGTTTAAGGTTTATCAGCCGCCGCGCCTGACCAAAGGTATCAGCAAAGCTGAACTGGATTACATTCGTGATGGCGGCGGTCTGGTGGATGGTGATGCGCCGGTGAAGAAAGAGGCGCGTCAGCCGTTAACAGCCAAAGACTGGAAACTGGTGTTCCATCGTAAACTGATCGGCGTTTATCTTGGGCAATTTGCGGTGGCTTCTACACTGTGGTTTTTCTTAACCTGGTTCCCGAACTATTTAACCCAGGAAAAAGGAATCACGGCGCTGAAAGCAGGCTTTATGACCACGGTGCCATTCCTCGCGGCGTTTGTCGGCGTCCTGCTCTCTGGCTGGGTCGCGGATCTGCTGGTACGTAAGGGCTTTTCACTGGGCTTTGCGCGTAAAACGCCGATTATCTGCGGCTTGCTGATCTCCACCTGCATTATGGGCGCTAACTACACCAACGATCCGATGATGATTATGTGCCTGATGGCGCTGGCATTCTTCGGCAACGGTTTTGCTTCGATTACCTGGTCGCTGGTCTCTTCTCTGGCACCGATGCGCCTGATTGGTTTAACCGGCGGCGTGTTTAACTTCGCCGGTGGTCTGGGCGGCATCACCGTTCCGCTGGTGGTGGGGTACCTGGCGCAGGGTTACGGTTTCGCACCTGCACTGGTTTATATCTCCGCCGTCGCGTTGATTGGCGCGCTCTCTTACATCCTGCTGGTGGGCGATGTGAAGCGCGTTGGCTAATCTTTCAACTGTGGAATATGCGCCATACCACTGCGCATAATCCACTTTCTTAAAGCCGGTGCGGTCAGGCATCGGCTTTTTACTATCTTGCCGAAGAGTTTTAAACGCAGTTTGCGGGTGGCGCGCCAGTAAGCGGTATTGAGCTTCTCTGGCTGCTTCAGTAACACCGCACGCAGAATGTCTGCGCTATCCAGCGCATAGCTAATCCCCTCCAGCGAACTGGCGCTGATAAATCCTGCCGCTTCGCCAATCAGAAAGGCGTTGTCCTTACCGCAGACAAAATCCTGCCAGCGTGAGGGAAACAGCACCGTGCATTTTTCGCTTTTCACCGCCTTACCAAACTGGAACTGAAAGGCGCTCATTTTCTCTTTCAGCGTCGTGAAACGCGTCTGACCGTCTTTCATTGGATAAGCACCGCCAAAGATAAAATAACCGTCTTTGCTGATACTCCATGAATAACAGTTAGTTATCGAATTATCAAAGATGCAGGAGTAGAACGGCACCGGATGTTTCTCCGCGAACCACTGCTGGATAGCGACATATTTACGGATTTGATGATCCGGGTAGAGATGTCGCCGCACCATCGAGTTTGCGCCATCGGCACCGACCAGATAGCGGGCGGTAATATGTTGCTCCCAGCCGTCTGCACGAAAAATGACATGCCATTTATCATCCTCACGCCAGATTTTTCGGCACAGGCTATCGTGATAAACCTCAACGCTGGTGGGGATCAGCGATTTCATCCACAAGTCGAAAGCATGGCGATTAATATTGATATAGCTTCGCTGGTAGTTACGCGTGAGCGATGCGGCGACGTCGACAGTTTTGACGCTGAAAATCTGTGGATTGGCGATCACATCGACAGGAAGCGTCAGTCCATCGCGAATAAAAGATCGCTGCGCGTCCGGTGCCAGCAGACCGCCGCAAGGTTTGCTGAAACCTTCAGTACCACACTGGTGCTTTTTATCCAGCGCGATCACCTGCATTTTGCCTGCTAATTTTCGCGCCAACGCCGATCCTGCCGGGCCGAGGCCAATAATCGCCACGTCGAAATGTTCCATCTTTTCACTCACATTCATCACGATGGCAAAAGACTATTGTCTGAAAGTGAAGTCCTTGTGAAGTATGATGGTGGGACCCGTTTTGTATCAGGACCGCGCCATGAAACAGATAACCTTTGCTCCCCGTAATCACCTGCTCACCAATACCAATACCTGGACGCCCGACAGCCAGTGGCTGGTATTTGACGTGCGTCCTTCTGGGGCGTCGTTTACCGGCGAGACCATTGAGCGTGTGAATATCCATACCGGCGAGGTCGAGGTTATCTATCGCGCGTCACAGGGCGCACACGTCGGCGTGGTGACCGTTCATCCGAAGTCAGAGAAATATGTTTTCATCCATGGCCCGGAAAATCCTGATGAAACATGGCATTACGATTTCCATCATCGACGCGGAGTCATTGCTGAAGGCGGCAAGGTGAGCAATCTCGATGCAATGGATATTACCGCGCCGTATACGCCAGGAGCGCTGCGCGGCGGCAGCCATGTGCATGTCTTTAGCCCGAACGGTGAAAGGGTGAGCTTTACCTATAACGACCATGTAATGCATGAACTCGATCCGGCGCTGGATTTGCGAAACGTCGGTGTTGCTGCGCCGTTTGGCCCGGTCAACGTACAAAAGCAGCATCCGCGTGAATACAGCGGTAGCCACTGGTGCGTGCTGGTGAGTAAAACCACGCCCACGCCGCAGCCTGGCAGCGATGAAATCAATCGTGCTTATGAAGAAGGATGGGTAGGAAATCACGCGCTGGCGTTTATTGGCGACACACTTTCGCCAAAGGGCGAGAAAGTGCCGGAGCTGTTTATCGTTGAGTTACCGCAAGATGAAGCTGGCTGGAAAGCGGCAGGTGATGCGCCGTTAAGTGGAACGGAAACCACCCTGCCCGCGCCACCGCGCGGCGTCGTGCAGCGACGTTTAACCTTTACCCACCATCGGGCTTATCCGGGGTTAGTCAACGTCCCGCGCCACTGGGTGCGCTGTAATCCGCAGGGTACGCAAATCGCGTTTTTAATGCGTGATGATAACGGCATTGTGCAACTGTGGCTTATCTCGCCACAGGGCGGCGAGCCGCGCCAGTTAACCCATAACAAAACGGATATTCAGTCTGCATTTAACTGGCATCCGTCAGGAGAATGGTTGGGCTTTGTGCTGGATAATCGAATTGCTTGTGCCCATGCGCAAAGCGGCGAGGTTGAGTATTTAACCGAAAACCACGCCAATCCACCTTCTGCGGACGCCGTGGTCTTCTCGCCGGATGGTCAGTGGCTGGCGTGGATGGAAGGCGGCCAGCTGTGGATCACCGAAACTGATCGCTAAATCAGTTATCAGGCATTCTGGCCGGTGGAATAACCGCATTGGTGGCTTGCGCGTTGGCTTCGCTTTTTTCAACGCGCGAGCGCACCGAGCTGTCTTTGCGGAACACATCCCACGGCAGTAAAAGCGTGTCCATCACAGCGGTAAACGGCATATCGAGAATCGCCAGCGACTTAGTGCCCCAGTTGGTTTCATCGTCGCCAATCATGGTGGCGCTGGCGCGGGTGCCGGGATACGTTCCTTCTTTCCCCCCGGTATGGGACATCACGCTGGAGCATCCTCCGAGTAATGTCATTCCGCTGCATATCATGAACGCTAACAACACATTTCTTATCATAATAAATTCATCTGTTGATCGTGGGTGTTGGCCTGATGAGTTATAGCGATCCCTTGCTGAAAATAACATCATCATTACGTCGCACTGTGGCGGCTATCGCACTTTAACGTTTCGTGCTGCCCCCTCAGTCTATGCAATAGACCATAAACTGCAAAAAAAAGTCCGCTGATAAGGCTTGAAAAGTTCATTTCCAGACCCATTTTTACATCGTAGCCGATGAGGACGCGCCTGATGGGTGTTCTGGCTACCTGACCTGTCCATTGTGGAAGGTCTTACATTCTCGCTGATTTCAGGAGCTATTGATTATGCGTAACTTTGATTTATCCCCGCTTTACCGTTCTGCTATTGGATTTGACCGTTTGTTTAACCACTTAGAAAACAACCAGAGCCAGAGTAATGGCGGCTACCCTCCGTATAACGTTGAACTGGTAGACGAAAACCATTACCGCATTGCTATCGCTGTGGCTGGTTTTGCTGAGAGCGAACTGGAAATTACCGCCCAGGATAATCTGCTGGTGGTGAAAGGTGCTCACGCCGACGAACAAAAAGAGCGCACCTATCTGTACCAGGGCATCGCTGAACGCAACTTTGAACGCAAATTCCAGTTAGCTGAGAACATTCATGTTCGTGGCGCTAACCTGGTAAATGGTTTGCTGTATATCGATCTCGAACGCGTGATTCCGGAAGCGAAAAAACCGCGCCGTATCGAAATCAACTAATTCCCTAAGGCCGCCTGGCGCGGCCTGACATCTCCATGCTCGCCGTCAGGGAGCATATGCGAATCTTCGGATTTGCAGGTACTTACTCGCTTCTTAGAAGGAGAAATGACTATGCGTAACTTCGATTTATCCCCACTGATGCGTCAATGGATCGGTTTTGACAAACTGGCCAACGCACTGCAAAACGCCGGTGAAAGCCAGAGCTTCCCGCCGTACAACATTGAGAAAAGCGACGATAACCACTACCGCATTACCCTTGCGCTGGCAGGTTTCCGTCAGGAAGATTTAGAGATTCAACTGGAAGGTACGCGCCTGAGCGTAAAAGGCACGCCGGAGCAGCCAAAAGAAGAGAAAAAATGGCTGCATCAAGGGCTTATGAATCAGCCATTTAGCCTGAGCTTTACGCTGGCTGAAAATATGGAAGTCTCTGGCGCAACCTTCGTAAACGGTTTACTGCATATTGATTTAATTCGTAATGAGCCTGAACCCATCGCAGCGCAGCGTATCGCTATCAGCGAACGTCCCGCGTTAAATAGCTAACTAGCTATTCTCTTTGCCCCGCCATTCTGGTGGGGCTTTTTTTGTCTTACTTACTCAACAATGCGTTAAATTTCGACTGTTTAAGATATTTCGGCACGTTCTTTCCCGTGATAATGTGCGCTATAAGGCAAATCTGCTTCACCGATTCAGCCATAATCCGTAGCAATTAAAAATGTTATCTCAAGAGAAATGGACGATGAGTGATATAGCATTAACGGTCAGTATTCTGGCTTTGGTGGCAGTCGTCGGTTTGTTTATCGGCAATGTCAAATTTCGCGGCATAGGATTAGGTATTGGCGGCGTGCTGTTTGGTGGGATCATCGTCGGCCATTTTGTTTCTCAGGCGGGGATGACATTAAGTAGCGATATGCTGCATGTTATTCAGGAATTTGGCCTGATCCTGTTCGTTTATACTATCGGGATTCAGGTAGGGCCGGGCTTCTTTGCCTCATTGCGCGTCTCCGGATTACGCCTCAACCTGTTTGCTGTTCTGATCGTCATCATCGGTGGTCTGGTTACCGCCATCCTGCATAAACTGTTTGATATTCCACTGCCGGTAGTGCTGGGGATTTTCTCCGGTGCGGTTACCAATACGCCAGCGCTGGGGGCAGGGCAGCAGATTTTGCGCGACTTGGGTACACCAATGGAAATGGTCGATCAGATGGGGATGAGTTACGCGATGGCGTATCCATTCGGCATTTGCGGGATTTTGTTCACCATGTGGATGTTGCGGGTTATTTTCCGCGTCAATGTCGAGACAGAAGCTCAGCAGCACGAGTCTTCACGCACCAATGGCGGCGCGCTGATCAAGACTATCAATATTCGCGTTGAGAACCCTAACCTGCATGATTTAGCCATTAAAGATGTACCGATTCTCAACGGCGACAAAATTATCTGCTCGCGTCTGAAACGCGAAGAAACCCTAAAAGTTCCTTCGCCAGATACCATTATCCAACTGGGCGATTTGCTGCATCTGGTGGGGCAGCCAGCGGATTTACATAATGCGCAACTGGTGATTGGTCAGGAGGTCGATACTTCGCTGTCCACGAAAGGCACTGATTTGCGCGTCGAGCGTGTGGTGGTCACCAATGAAAACGTGCTCGGAAAACGTATTCGCGACCTGCACTTTAAAGAACGCTATGACGTTGTTATCTCGCGCCTGAACCGTGCCGGGGTCGAACTGGTCGCCAGTGGCGATATCAGCCTGCAGTTCGGCGATATCCTCAACCTGGTGGGGCGTCCGTCCGCAATTGATGCCGTTGCCAATGTGCTGGGGAATGCGCAGCAAAAACTGCAACAGGTTCAGATGCTGCCAGTGTTTATTGGCATCGGGCTTGGCGTATTGTTAGGTTCTATTCCCGTCTTTGTGCCAGGATTCCCGGCCGCGTTGAAACTGGGGCTGGCGGGCGGTCCGCTGATTATGGCGTTGATCCTCGGGCGTATCGGCAGTATCGGCAAGCTGTACTGGTTTATGCCGCCAAGTGCCAACCTCGCGCTGCGGGAGCTGGGGATCGTGCTGTTCCTCTCGGTCGTTGGTCTGAAATCTGGTGGGGATTTTGTAAATACCCTGGTCAATGGCGAAGGGCTAAGCTGGATTGGTTATGGTGCCCTGATCACCGCCGTTCCGCTGATTACTGTTGGCATTCTGGCGCGGATGTTAGCCAAAATGAATTACCTGACCATGTGCGGGATGCTGGCAGGTTCCATGACCGATCCTCCGGCGCTGGCGTTTGCTAATAATCTTCATCCAACCAGCGGTGCGGCGGCGCTCTCTTACGCCACTGTCTATCCGTTAGTGATGTTCCTGCGCATTATCACCCCCCAATTACTGGCGGTGCTCTTCTGGAGTATCGGTTAACTCTTTTCCGGGTGGAGTCGCCGTAAATGGTACTCCACCTGGTATTCGCTGGCATTTCTGAACATCACTGAATAATTCAAAAACTCCCCGCTCTCGCTATATGACAACGAGGTGATCCGCAGCAGTGGCGTGTGTTCCGCTACCTTCATTTGCCGCGCCAGCAGTCTATCGGCGAGCACTGGCGTCAGGCTTTCATAATTACCGCCAATCAAAATCCCGCACTCTTGTTCAATATATTCAAACTTCGACCCTTCCAGATGTTGCAGCGAAAGATTACGGAACAGTTTTACCGGCATATAGCTGTCTTCCAGCATCAGCGGTTTCCCTTCCACAAAACGAACGCGACGGGAGAAGTAGATCTGCTCGTTGATTTGAATCCGTAACTGGCTGGCAATGGCCGGAGGCGCAGGCATGATTTCAAAAATCAGCACCTGGCTGGTGACCGTTTTTCCCTGCCGTTTTAACACCTCCACCAGCCCGGTCAGGCTGGCGGTTTGATGCAGTACATCTTTGCGCACCAGGTAAGTGCCGCTGCCGTGGCGGCGGACCACCAATCCCCACGCTACCAGCAGGTCAATGGCTTTACGGATGGTCATCCGCGATACCGCAAATTCTTCCGCCAACTTTTTTTCACCGGGAAGAAGGCTATTTAGCGTGAAATCTGCGGAATTAAGTCGAATTCTTAACCGCTCCGCAATGCTTTTGTAGATCATCTCTAGATCTCTTTTTTGCCTGCAAGCACGGGTAATGCGCCCACAAGTTCTGCTTAATCGATTGAAAAAACATCTTTTTTTTAAAGATGTGTTCGATGCTGTGTACCTGTGCTCACAGATGTCTACTTTTTCGCGAAAACGTAGATCTCTACCGCCCAACGAAAAGCATGAAAGCGATCACGAATCCCATTGGGTCGTCATGTTCTGCCGATCGCATCTTCCTATCCTCGCTCCAGGCCTGCCGCATAACCAATCAGGCTTCCTACTTACAGAATTGAGAAAAGAGGATGTGGAAATGCTCAGTCAAATTCAACGCTTTGGCGGCGCGATGTTCACGCCAGTGCTGCTGTTTCCCTTCGCCGGGATTGTGGCGGGTCTTGCCATCTTGCTGCAAAACCCGATGTTTGTCGGGGAATCACTGACCGATCCGAACAGTTTATTCGCGCAAATCGTACACATTATTGAAGAGGGCGGTTGGACGGTGTTCCGTAATATGCCGCTGATTTTTGCTGTCGGTTTACCCATTGGCCTTGCTAAGCAAGCGCAGGGGCGTGCTTGTCTGGCGGTGATGGTGAGTTTCCTGACCTGGAACTATTTCATCAACGCGATGGGAATGACCTGGGGAAGCTACTTCGGCGTCGATTTCACTCAGGACGCGGTGGCAGGTAGCGGTCTGACAATGATGGCCGGGATTAAAACCCTCGATACCAGCATTATCGGCGCAATTATCATTTCCGGCATTGTGACGGCGCTGCATAACCGTCTGTTCGATAAAAAACTGCCGGTTTTTCTCGGCATTTTCCAGGGGACGTCTTATGTGGTGATTATCGCCTTCCTGGTGATGATCCCCTGTGCCTGGCTGACGTTGCTCGGCTGGCCAAAAGTACAAATGGGGATTGAATCTCTGCAAGCGTTCCTGCGTTCGGCGGGTGCGCTTGGGGTGTGGGTTTACACCTTCCTCGAACGTATTCTGATCCCAACCGGTTTACACCACTTCATCTACGGACAGTTTATCTTTGGTCCGGCAGCTGTTGAAGGCGGCATTCAGATGTACTGGGCGCAGCATCTGCAAGAGTTCAGTCTGAGCGCCGAGCCGCTGAAATCGTTGTTCCCGGAAGGCGGTTTTGCCCTGCACGGTAACTCAAAAATCTTTGGTGCCGTGGGCATTTCTTTAGCGATGTACTTCACTGCCGCACCGGAAAATCGGGTAAAAGTGGCGGGCTTGCTGATTCCCGCAACCTTAACCGCCATGCTGGTGGGAATTACCGAACCGCTGGAATTTACCTTCCTGTTCATTTCACCGTTGCTGTTTGCGGTACACGCTGTGCTTGCGGCCTCAATGTCGACCGTGATGTATCTCTTTGGTGTGGTGGGCAACATGGGCGGAGGTCTGATTGACCAGGTTTTACCGCAAAACTGGATCCCGATGTTCAGCAACCACGCGGATATGATGCTGACCCAAATCGCCATTGGGTTGTGCTTTACCCTGCTGTACTTCGTGGTTTTCCGCACACTGATTCTGCAGTTCAACATGTGCACGCCGGGACGTGAAGATGCGGAAGTGAAACTCTACTCAAAAGCCGAATACAAAGCCTCGCGAGGCCAAACCACCGCGGCAGAGCCAAAAAAAGAGCTGGATCAGGCTGCCGGTATCCTGCAAGCCCTGGGCGGGGTCGGCAATATCTCCAGCATTAACAATTGTGCGACGCGTCTACGCATTGCACTGCATGACATGTCACAAACGCTGGATGACGAAGTCTTTAAAAAGCTGGGAGCGCACGGCGTCTTCCGTAGTGGCGATGCCATTCAGGTGATCATTGGTCTGCATGTATCCCAGCTGCGTGAACAGCTCGATAGCTTAATTAATTCTCATCAATCAGCAGAAAATGTTGCCATTACGGAGGCAGTATAATGACCAAATTCTCAGTGGTTGTCGCAGGCGGTGGAAGCACCTTTACGCCAGGCATCGTGTTGATGCTCCTGGCGAATCAGGAGCGTTTCCCGCTTCGTGCACTGAAATTTTATGATAACGATGGCGCGCGGCAGGAAGTGATTGCCGAAGCCTGTAAAGTCATCCTTAAAGAGAAAGCGCCGGACATTGCGTTTAGTTACACCACCGATCCTGAAGTGGCGTTCAGCGACGTTGATTTTGTCATGGCGCACATCCGCGTCGGCAAGTACCCGATGCGCGAACTGGATGAAAAAATCCCACTGCGCCACGGTGTTGTTGGTCAGGAAACTTGCGGACCCGGCGGAATAGCGTACGGCATGCGTTCCATTGGCGGCGTCCTGGAACTGGTGGATTATATGGAAAAATATTCACCAAATGCCTGGATGCTCAACTACTCCAACCCGGCAGCCATTGTCGCAGAAGCCACGCGTCGTCTGCGCCCGAATGCGAAAATCCTCAACATCTGTGACATGCCAATCGGTATTGAAAGCCGGATGGCGCAAATTGTTGGGCTGCAAGATCGCAAACAGATGCGCGTGCGCTACTACGGCCTGAACCACTGGTGGTCGGCGATATCCCGCAGTTTCAGAAAGGGTTAATGAGTCAGCAAGTGGCGGTGGAAAAACTGGTCGTGGACGCCTGGGAACAGCGTTCATATCAGCACCTGTGGCAGGCGATTACGTTGTCGAAAACGGTACCGAGCGCCTCGGTCGCCAAAGCTATTCTGGATGAGTTGCTGGAGGCCAACAAAGCGTACTGGCCAGAGTTACGTTAATTGTGTGGACTGGCATCCGTTGGGTGCTGGTCCGTATTCTTTAGCACGGCTGACGGCGCATAACCAAATTTATGTTTAAAGGCTTTGCTGAAATGAAAGGAGTCGAAGAAGTTGAGCGTATCAGCGACTTCGCCAACCGAGTTTCCTTGTTGCTTTAATAGCGATAGCGCCAGATCCAGACGCGCATCGAGGTAATATTCTTTCGGCGTCTTGCCGGTATAGCGTAAAAACAGACGACGCAACCAGGCTTCGCTACAGGGGATCGTGGCAGCCATATCAGCTACGCTCCAGCGTTGTTGCAGACTGGCATGTAAAGTGGCAATTAATTTTTCAATTTGCCGCCGTTGTGGATCTTTTTTACCATCTGCGTACATAAGACAAATCCACTGATAAATAATTTTCGTCAGAAAAGCGACTGCCAGATTATTTTTTATTGCTTCTGGTGAAGTTATTAACTCAGCAACTTCGGTGAGTTCCTGATTATAAATTTCGCCATTATAAATAACGCTTTGCTGACCAACGGGAATATCCATCATACTGGTGGGGGTAAATTCCATCCAGTACTGTTCCCAGACTAAACCTTCACAGTGATAAGAGTGAATATCCATTGGCTTTAAGAATATAATACAGTTGCCATGCAGTGTTATTTGTTCGCCATTCTTTAAAAGAATTTTCCCACATCCTTGTACGGTATACACCGCAACCCATGAGTTGGCGATAAGCGGTTTCTTCTTGTCCCGCGGCCAGATCACCCGGTAATGCTCGTCGGCGTAGGTATGCCAGAGCGAGATCAGAGAAATTCCGCTGGAGATCACATTTTCGTTAATCAATAAGGGAATATTGTACGGAGTTTCGTTTTTTACATCTGAACTTTGCAATTTTCCATTCATTTTAATATCCCTCCGGCGAATTATGCTCACAACCTGAACTTAACAGAAAACAATCCGTTCAGGGATACGACGTTTGTATTTTAAGAATCTGACTGCCTGACCCGACGCATTTTACCTCTCCCTATATTCATGCGTCCGGGACATAAACATAAATAAGGGCTATGAGATGAATTCGTTACAAATCTTGAGTTTTGTCGGTTTTACGCTGCTGGTGGCGGTGATCACCTGGTGGAAGGTCCGCAAAACAGATACCGGATCGCAACAAGGCTATTTTCTTGCCGGACGTTCACTAAAAGCGCCGGTTATTGCCGCTTCGTTAATGCTAACCAACCTTTCCACGGAACAACTGGTCGGCCTTTCCGGGCAGGCCTACAAAAGCGGCATGTCGGTGATGGGCTGGGAAGTGACTTCAGCGGTGACGCTGATCTTCCTCGCGCTAATCTTTTTACCGCGCTATCTGAAGCGCGGCATTGCCACCATCCCCGATTTTCTGGAGGAACGTTATGATAAAACGACGCGTATTATCATCGACTTCTGCTTCCTCATTGCCACCGGCGTCTGCTTTCTGCCGATTGTTCTCTACTCCGGCGCGTTGGCGCTCAACAGCCTGTTTCACGTCGGGGAATCGCTACAGATTTCTCACGGTGCGGCTATCTGGCTACTGGTAATTTTGCTTGGTCTGGCGGGAATTTTGTATGCGGTGATCGGCGGACTGCGCGCAATGGCAGTGGCGGACTCCATCAACGGTATTGGGCTGGTTATCGGCGGGTTGATGGTGCCGGTATTTGGCCTGATCGCGATAGGCAAGGGCAGCTTTATGCAGGGCATTGAGCAACTCACCACCGTTCACGCCGAGAAATTAAACTCAATCGGTGGCCCGACCGATCCCTTGCCGATTGGCGCGGCATTTACCGGTTTGATTCTGGTGAACACCTTTTACTGGTGTACAAATCAGGGCATCGTGCAACGCACGCTGGCGTCAAAAAGCCTGGCGGAAGGGCAAAAGGGGGCGCTGTTAACGGCGGTGCTGAAAATGCTCGACCCGCTGGTACTGGTGCTGCCAGGGTTGATTGCGTTTCATCTGTATCAGGATTTACCGAAAGCCGACATGGCCTACCCGACGCTGGTCAATAACGTTCTGCCAGTGCCAATGGTGGGTTTCTTCGGCGCGGTGTTATTTGGTGCGGTGATCAGTACCTTCAACGGCTTTCTGAATAGCGCCAGTACGTTATTCAGTATGGGTATTTACCGTCGCATCATTAACCAGAATGCCGAGCCGCAGCAGCTGGTCACCGTCGGGCGCAAATTTGGTTTCTTTATCGCTATCGTTTCGGTGCTGGTCGCGCCGTGGATCGCCAACGCGCCGCAGGGGCTGTATAGCTGGATGAAACAGCTCAACGGCATTTACAACGTGCCGCTGGTTACCATCATCATTATGGGCTTTTTCTTCCCGCGCATCCCGGCGCTGGCGGCAAAAGTGGCGATGGGGATTGGCATAATCAGCTACATCACCATCAACTATCTGGTGAAGTTCGACTTCCATTTCCTCTATGTGCTGGCCTGTACGTTCTGCATCAACGTGGTCGTGATGCTGGTGATCGGTTTTATCAAACCGCGCGCCACGCCGTTCACCTTCAAAGATGCGTTTGCGGTGGACATGAAACCGTGGAGAAACGTCAAGATCGCGTCAATTGGCATCCTGTTCGCGATGATTGGCGTCTATGCCGGGCTGGCTGAATTCGGCGGCTACGGTACGCGCTGGTTAGCGATGATCAGTTATTTCATTGCCGCCGTAGTGATTGTCTACCTGATTTTTGACAGCTGGCGGCATCGTCACGACCCAGCCGTAACCTTTACTCCCGACGCGAAGGATAGCCTATGAAACGCCCCAATTTTCTGTTCATCATGACCGATACCCAGGCCACCAATATGGTCGGTTGCTATAGCGGTAAACCGCTGAATACGCAAAATATTGATAGTCTGGCGGCGGAAGGTATTCGCTTTAATTCCGCCTACACCTGTTCACCGGTTTGTACGCCTGCACGCGCCGGACTATTTACCGGTATCTACGCTAACCAGTCCGGCCCGTGGACCAACAACGTCGCGCCAGGCAAAAACATCTCCACTATGGGGCGCTACTTTAAGGATGCCGGCTATCACACCTGTTACATCGGCAAATGGCATCTCGACGGTCATGACTATTTCGGCACTGGCGAGTGTCCGCCGGAGTGGGACGCTGATTACTGGTTCGATGGGGCGAACTACCTTAGCGAACTGACGGAAAAAGAGATCAGCCTGTGGCGCAATGGCCTAAACAGCGTTGAGGATTTACAGGCGAACCATATCGACGAAACCTTCACCTGGGCGCACCGCATCAGCAATCGGGCGGTAGATTTTCTGCAACAGCCCGCGCGCGCCGAGGAACCCTTCCTGATGGTGGTTTCGTATGATGAGCCGCATCACCCGTTCACCTGTCCGGTGGAGTATTTAGAGAAATACGCTGATTTTTACTACGATCTGGGCGAGAAAGCTCAGGATGACCTGGCGAACAAACCGGAACATCACCGCTTATGGGCGCAGGCGATGCCATCGCCAGTCGGTGATGACGGGCTTTATCACCATCCGCTCTATTTTGCCTGTAATGACTTTGTTGATGACCAAATCGGACGGGTCATCAATGCCTTAACGCCAGAGCAACGTGAAAATACGTGGGTCATTTATACTTCCGATCACGGCGAAATGATGGGCGCACATAAGCTGATCAGTAAAGGAGCGGCGATGTATGACGACATCACCCGTATTCCGCTGATCATCCGTTCGCCGCAAGGGGAGCGGCGACAGGTCGATACGCCAGTCAGTCATATCGATTTACTGCCGACAATGATGGCGCTGGCAGATATTGAAAAACCAGAGATTCTGCCGGGGGAAAATATCCTTGCCGTGAAAGAGCCACGCGGTGTAATGGTGGAATTTAACCGCTACGAGATTGAGCATGACAGCTTTGGCGGTTTTATTCCGGTGCGTTGCTGGGTGACGGATGACTTTAAACTGGTACTCAACCTCTTCACCAGTGATGAACTTTACGATCGCCGTAATGACCCAAATGAAATGCATAACCTGATCGATGATATCCGTTTTGCAGACGTTCGCAGCAAAATGCATGACGCCTTATTGGATTACATGGACAAAATTCGCGATCCGTTCCGCAGTTACCAATGGAGCCTGCGTCCGTGGCGTAAAGATGCACTGCCGCGCTGGATGGGGGCATTTCGTCCACGCCCACAAGATGGCTATTCGCCGGTGGTACGTGACTATGACACCGGCCTACCGACGCAAGGAGTGAAAGTGGAAGAGAAAAAACAGAAGTTCTGACGATAATGCCCGCTGATGAACACCCGGCGGGCATTATTCAGGCTGCTTAAACCAGTGAACCGCCGGTCAGGAAGGAAAAAATCAGGAATATCAGCAAAATGCTGCACACGATGCCGATACCAAAAAGCAAGGTATGGAAAGCCAGCGTCCCGCCGCCAAAAACCAGCGCGCCGCGAATGCCCCAGCGATTTTCCTTACGCATACCGCCAATAAATGCGCAAAGTAGCGCAGCAATGGCCAGTGCGATACCGCTTTGATCGAGGATTTTATCGACATCTACGTCCTCTTTTTTCTCCACGGTGGTAATTTTTTCGCCTTTTATTCCGGCGAGAAGACCTCTTTTAATTTCAGCCGTTTTGTCCGCCACGATGCTTTCAAACGTTGGCGGTGGTGCGGAAAAAGGGCCGAATGAAAAGTGGATAATCCCCATCATTAAAGCGATGGCACCGAACAGCATGCCCAATGAACTGATTTTATTTTGAGCTATGATACCCATCTGACCTCCTTGTAGCGGATGGCGAAAGCATATCAGGAAACGGGCGGACGAAATTCTTAAAAAAAAACCGCTAAAGGTAGAGCGTTAGTGAAATTGCAAAGGAGCAACAATGAAAATTTCCCGCCTTGGAGAAGCGCCCGATTACCGCTTCTCGCTGGCTAATGAGCGTACTTTTCTGGCGTGGATCCGTACCGCACTAGGATTTCTGGCGGCGGGGGTTGGGCTTGATCAACTTGCGCCAGATTTCGCCACGCCCGTCATTCGTGAACTGCTGGCGTTGTTGTTGTGTCTGTTTTCCGGCGGGTTAGCGATGTATGGCTACCTGCGCTGGTTACGCAATGAAAAAGCGATGCGTCTGAAAGAGGACCTGCCCTACACCAACAGCTTATTAATCATTAGCTTAATATTGATGGTCGTGGCGGTGATCGTTATGGGACTGGTGTTGTATGCCGGATAGCCGCAAAGCCAGACGCATTGCCGACCCAGGACTGCAGCCGGAGCGCACATCACTGGCGTGGTTTCGTACCATGCTGGGCTACGGCGCGTTGATGGCGTTGGCTATCAAACACAACTGGCACCAGGCGGGCATGTTATTCTGGATTTCGATTGGCATTCTCGCCATCGTGGCGCTGATCCTCTGGCACTACACCCGTAATCGCAATTTAATGGATGTCACGAATAGCGATTTTTCCCAATTTCACGTAGTCCGTGACAAATTTTTGATCTCCCTCGCGGTGTTATCTCTCGCAATACTGTTTGCTGTAACGCATATACATCAACTTATCGTATTTATTGAGAGAGTCGCATGACAGGAAGTCAGGTCATTGATGCTGAAGAGGACAGGCATAAACTGGTTGTAGAGTACAAGGATGCTCTGCAACCTGCCGATTTTTATCACAATTTCAAACAGCGGGGCATCCGCTCCGTACAGCTCATTCCCTATCTTGAATTTGATGACCGGGGCGATCTGACGGCCGCTTCGGTGACAGCAGAGCTGTGGGGGAAATTTTTAATTGCCCTGTTCGAGTGTTGGGTGCGGGCAGATATCAGTCGTATCTCGATTGAGCTTTTTGACGCCACCTTACAAAAATGGTGTGGCAGCGAAAACCCGCAACCGCGCCGTGACTGCCAGGCGTGCGACTGGCATCGCCTGTGCCCGCACGCTCGCCAGGAGACGCCAGACAGCGTGCTTTGTGCGGGCTATCAGGCGTTTTATTCTTACTCCGCACCGCATATGCGGGTGATGCGTGATCTGATAAAGCAGCATCGTTCTCCCATGGAGCTGATGACGATGCTGCGGTGACGTGCGCTTAAACGGGCTGCCCCTGATGCGACATCCGCGTCGCCAGCGGCAGCCAGCACAGCACGATCAACAATCCCATTAAGGTCATCAACAACCCCAGGCTGCCCTGACCGGTTTGCGGCAACATCGCAGAGAGCGACGCCAGCACGCCGGAACCAATGTTTTGCAGACCGCCGACCAGCGCGCCAGCCGTGCCCGCCAGGAAGGGGAACGGCTCCATCGCGCCGCTGGTCGCCAGCGGAAACAGCATCCCGGCACCGAAAAAGAACAGCGCGGCGGGAACGAGCAGCGTCCAGACATTCATCACGCCAAACCAGTCGGGGATCCACATCAGCAAGCCAGCCAGCAGGCAGCAGATAACCGACTGCCACATTAACGTGGAGAAGCGTTTATTGGGACGTCCGGCAAACCATGCGCCAAAAAACGCTGCCGGAATCGGCAGAATAAACAAAATACTGACCGTCATACTGCTCAGCCCTAACACCGCGCCCATCAGCACGCCGGAGCAGGCTTCAAAGGCGGCAATCCCGGCCAGACCGCCAATCAGCATCAGCAAATAACAGTTAAAACCGCTGTTACCGAAAAGCGTTTTATAACTGGTAAGCAGGCGCGTGCGCGGTGCATCGACCGGACGCGTTTCCGGCATCCAGCGGGCCATACTGAAGGTCACACCAGCACAAAGAACCAACAAAAAGAGATAACAGGCGCGCCAGTTCCACATCGTATCCAGCAGACCGCCGATTAGCGGTGCGAGCAACGGGCTGACGAGAATCCCCATGTTTAACAGGCTGTTAGCATGGCGCAACTGTGTCCGTTCATATAAATCTCGCGGCAAAGTACGCGCCATTACGCCGCCAACGCCGGTGCCCATCCCCTGCATCGCGCTGGCGGCAATCAACACCGTCAAACTGGAGGTCGTGACCGCGACCAGCGTTGCCAGCATAAAAATGGACATTCCGACGAGGATCACCGGTCGGCGGCCCACGCGGTCGGAAATCGGGCCATAAAACAGCTGTGAGACACCGTAAGTCAGCAGATAAGCGCCCATTACGCTCTGCACCGCCCCTTCACGGACGTTGAGATCGCGCGCCATATCGGCAATAGCTGGAATATAAATGGTTTGCGCCATCTGACCGACGGCCACGAGTAATACCAACATCAATAACAAATTGACGTTTCTTTGCCTTTTCATTATCACGGATGCTTTTATAAAAATAATTAGAATAAGTCACTACGCATTCCCATAAATGCGGGAGAGGAATCTATCACATTGATGAATGTTAGCCAGATATACGCCAGGAATGGGGAATTGTTTAGCGGCAGAATATGTAAACAAAAGCGGCAATAAATGTTGCCGGGAGGGATTACGTGCGAACTGTAACCCTCTCCCCAAAGGGGCGAGGGGGAAACCACCGTTCCCTTTCAGAAAATGAGCTAAACATTGCACGGGACGGTCCCCTCGCCCCTTTGGGGAGAGGGCTAGGGTGAGGGGCACAGGCAGCGCAGGTGCAAACATTCTGCTGGTAGAAGAAGCCCCCAACTCCAACCCGCACGCTAAATATAAAAGGGGAGCGGTTACCCGCTCCCCTTTGGTGCGACTTGAATCTGAATTACTTCAGGTATTTCAGAACAGCATCAAGCAGTTGCAGTGCTGCAACAATGAGTTTGAGGATAAGAATGGCGATATCCACCAGGCTCATACGCGTCTCCTGTGGTTCAGGAGCACTGCCAGCTGACGTACCTTTCCGCTGCCTGTTGCCAGCTGTTGTGCACGCGGTATCTTAAGGAGAAACGTTGTGCTTGTTGACATAACACAGTGTGCTCACGCGGGGTTAAGGCGCTGACGGCACCACCCGTTTCAGCCAGGACTTAGTGCGCCGGGTAACGATGCGGCCCCCGCATAACACATTGCGTACAGTGATATTATAGAAGTTTACTGTATAAATAAACAGTAATATTGGACAAAACGCAAACTGTGATCGATACTCAACTATGCCCTAAATACGTCAAAATTCGTGCCGAAATTGCGCGTTCTGCGCGGAACACGTATACTTTCAGTGTTGACATAATACAGTGTGCTTTGCGGTTACCAGCCGCAGGCGGCTGATGAAACCTCGCTCCGGCGGGGTTTTTTGTTACCTGCAATTCAGTACAAAACGTGATCAGCCCCTCAATTTTCCCTTGCTGAAAAATTTTCCATTGTCTCCCCTGTAAAGCTGTGCTTGTATAAATATTGTTAAACACAAAACCAACAAGGTCCCCAATGACTACTTCCATGTTCAACGCAAAACTACTACCAACTGCGCTATCCGCCGCAGTGGTCGTCGTGCGTGTGGTGGTGGTCGTCGGCAATGCGCCGTAGGGACTGGAACAACACACGATTCCAAAACCCCGCCGGCGCAAACCGGGCGGGGTTTTTCGTTTAAGCACCTCCCGGAAAGTCGGCCCAGAAGAAAAGGACTGGAGCATGGCAAGTTCGGGCACAACATCGACGCGTAAGCGCTTTACCGGCGCAGAATTTATCGTTCATTTCCTGGAACAGCAGGGCATTAAGATTGTGACGGGCATTCCGGGCGGTTCTATCCTGCCTGTTTACGATGCCTTAAGCCAAAGCACGCAAATCCGCCATATTCTGGCCCGTCATGAACAGGGCGCGGGATTTATCGCTCAGGGGATGGCGCGCACCGACGGTAAACCGGCGGTCTGTATGGCCTGTAGCGGACCGGGTGCGACTAACCTGGTGACCGCCATTGCCGATGCGCGGCTGGACTCCATCCCGCTGATTTGCATCACCGGTCAGGTTCCCGCCTCGATGATCGGCACCGACGCCTTCCAGGAAGTGGACACCTACGGCATCTCTATCCCCATCACCAAACACAACTATCTGGTCAGACATATCGAAGAACTCCCGCAGGTCATGAGCGATGCCTTCCGCATTGCGCAATCAGGCCGCCCAGGCCCGGTGTGGATAGACATTCCTAAGGATGTGCAAACGGCAGTTTTTGAGATTGAAACACAGCCCGCTATGGCAGAAAAAGCCGCCGCCCCCGCCTTTAGCGAAGAAAGCATTCGTGACGCAGCGGCGATGATTAACGCTGCCAAACGCCCGGTGCTTTATCTGGGCGGCGGTGTGATCAATGCGCCCGCACGGGTGCGTGAACTGGCGGAGAAAGCGCAACTGCCTACCACCATGACTTTAATGGCGCTGGGCATGTTGCCAAAAGCGCATCCGTTGTCGCTGGGTATGCTGGGGATGCACGGCGTGCGCAGCACCAACTATATTTTGCAGGAGGCGGATTTGTTGATAGTGCTCGGTGCGCGTTTTGATGACCGGGCGATTGGCAAAACCGAGCAGTTCTGTCCGAATGCCAAAATTATTCATGTCGATATCGATCGCGCAGAGCTGGGTAAAATCAAGCAGCCGCATGTGGCGATTCAGGCGGATGTTGATGACGTGCTGGCGCAATTGATCCCGCAGGTGGAAGCGCAACCGCGTGCAGAGTGGCACCAGTTGGTAGCGGATTTGCAGCGCGAATTCCCGTGTCCAATCCCGAAAGCGTGCGATCCATTAAGCCATTACGGCCTGATCAACGCCGTTGCCGCCTGTGTCGATGACAATGCGATTATCACCACCGATGTGGGTCAGCATCAGATGTGGACCGCGCAAGCTTATCCGCTCAATCGCCCACGCCAGTGGCTGACCTCCGGTGGGCTGGGCACGATGGGTTTTGGCCTGCCTGCGGCGATTGGCGCGGCGCTGGCGAACCCGGATCGCAAAGTGTTGTGTTTCTCCGGCGACGGCAGCCTGATGATGAATATTCAGGAGATGGCGACCGCCAGTGAAAATCAGCTGGATGTCAAAATCATTCTGATGAACAACGAAGCGCTGGGGCTGGTGCATCAGCAACAGAGTCTGTTCTACGAGCAAGGCGTTTTTGCCGCCACCTATCCGGGAAAAATCAACTTTATGCAGATTGCCGCCGGATTCGGCCTCGAAACCTGTGATTTGAATAACGAAGCCGATCCGCAGGCTGCATTGCAGGAAATCATCAATCGCCCTGGCCCGGCGCTGATCCATGTGCGCATTGATGCCGAAGAAAAAGTTTACCCGATGGTGCCGCCAGGTGCGGCGAATACTGAAATGGTGGGGGAATAAGCCATGCAAAACACAACTCATGACAACGTGATTCTGGAGCTCACCGTTCGCAACCATCCGGGCGTAATGACCCACGTTTGTGGCCTTTTTGCCCGCCGCGCTTTTAACGTTGAAGGCATTCTTTGTCTGCCGATTCAGGACAGCGACAAAAGCCATATCTGGCTACTGGTCAATGACGACCAGCGTCTGGAGCAGATGATAAGCCAAATCGATAAGCTGGAAGATGTGGTGAAAGTGCAGCGTAATCAGTCCGATCCGACTATGTTTAACAAGATTGCGGTGTTTTTTCAGTAACCGCTCAAGGCTTGAACAACATCGCGCTTATCGTTAAGGTAAGCGCGTTTTTTTTTACCCGCCAGGACAAGACCATGATCACCGTTGCCCTTATAGACGATCACCTCATCGTCCGCTCCGGCTTTGCGCAGCTGCTGGGGCTGGAACCTGATTTGCAGGTAGTTGCCGAGTTTGGTTCGGGGCGCGAGGCGCTGGCGGGGCTGCCGGGGCGCGGTGTGCAGGTGTGTATTTGCGATATCTCCATGCCCGATATCTCCGGTCTGGAACTGCTAAGCCAGCTGCCGAAAGGTATGGCGACAATAATGCTCTCTGTTCATGACAGTCCGGCGCTGGTTGAGCAGGCGCTTAACGCGGGGGCACGCGGCTTTCTCTCCAAACGCTGTAGCCCTGACGAACTGATTGCGGCGGTGCATACGGTTGCCACGGGCGGCTGTTATCTGACGCCGGATATTGCCATTAAACTGGCATCCGGTCGTCAGGACCCGCTAACCAAACGCGAACGGCAGGTGGCGGAAAAACTGGCGCAAGGAATGGCGGTGAAAGAGATTGCTGCCGAACTGGGCTTGTCGCCGAAAACGGTGCACGTCCATCGCGCCAACCTGATGGAAAAACTGGGTGTCAGTAACGACGTAGAGCTGGCGCGCCGCATGTTTGATGGCTGGTGATGAAGACGTTGTTCTCCCGCTTAATTACCGTTATTGCCTGCTTTTTTATCTTCTCTGCCGCATGGTTTTGCCTGTGGAGTATCAGCCTGCACCTGGTTGAGCGCCCTGATATGGCGGTGCTGTTATTTCCGTTTGGTCTGCGTCTGGGGCTAATGCTGCAATGCCCGCGCGGATACTGGCCGGTGCTGCTGGGCGCGGAGTGGCTGCTGATTTACTGGCTAACGCAGGCGGTCGGTTTAACCCATTTTCCGTTATTGATGATCGGTAGTTTACTGACGTTACTGCCCGTGGCGCTGATCTCGCGCTATCGCCATCAGCGTGACTGGCGCACCTTGCTGTTACAGGGTGCGGCGTTAACGGCGGCGGCGTTGTTGCAGTCGCTGCCCTGGCTTTGGCACGGCAAAGAGTCGTGGAATGCGCTGTTGCTGACTTTAACTGGCGGCCTGATGCTGGCCCCGATATGTCTGGTGTTCTGGCACTATCTCGCCAATAACACCTGGCTGCCGCTCGGCCCGTCACTGGTTTCTCAACCGATCAACTGGCGCGGGCGGCATCTGGTCTGGTACTTGCTGTTGTTTGTTATTAGTCTCTGGCTCCAGTTGGGATTGCCGGACGAACTGTCGCGCTTTACGCCATTCTGCCTGGCGCTGCCGATTATCGCGCTGGCCTGGCACTACGGTTGGCAAGGGGCGCTGATCGCGACGTTGATGAACGCCATCGCGCTGATCGCCAGTCAAACCTGGCGCGATCATCCGGTGGATTTATTGCTCTCGTTGCTGGTGCAAAGTCTGACAGGGTTGTTACTGGGCGCTGGCATCCAGCGGTTGCGTGAACTTAACCAGTCGCTGCAAAAGGAACTGGCGCGCAATCAGCATCTGGCTGAACGGTTGCTGGAAACCGAAGAGAGCGTGCGTCGTGATGTGGCGCGTGAGCTGCATGATGATATCGGTCAGACCATCACTGCTATTCGTACTCAGGCGGGCATTGTTCAGCGGCTGGCGGCAGATAACGCCAGCGTGAAGCAGAGCGGGCAGCTCATCGAACAACTATCGCTGGGCGTTTACGACGCGGTGCGCCGTTTGTTGGGTCGGTTACGTCCGCGCCAGTTGGATGATCTCACCCTGGAGCAGGCCATCCGCTCACTGATGCGGGAAATGGAGCTGGAAGGGCGCGGTATTGTCAGCCATCTCGAATGGCGAATCGATGAATCAGCATTAAGTGAAAACCAGCGCGTGACGCTGTTTCGTGTCTGCCAGGAAGGGCTGAACAACATTGTGAAACATGCTGATGCCAGCGCGGTCACGCTGCAAGGCTGGCAGCAGGATGAACGGTTGATGCTGGTTATTGAAGACGATGGCAGCGGTTTGCCGCCGGGTTCCGGGCAACAAGGTTTTGGCCTCACCGGAATGCGCGAGCGCGTAACGGCGCTGGGTGGCACATTACACATTTCCTGTCTGCACGGCACGCGTGTCAGCGTTTCTCTACCTCAACGCTATGTCTAAGGTTTGATGATGTTGCCGTTTCTGAAAGCGCCTGCCGATGCGCCATTAATGACTGATAAATATGAAATTGATGCCCGCTATCGCTACTGGCGTCGGCATATTCTGCTGACCATCTGGCTGGGTTATGCGCTGTTTTACTTCACGCGGAAAAGTTTTAACGCCGCCGTACCAGAAATCCTTGCTAACGGCGTGCTCAGCCGTAGCGATATCGGCCTGTTAGCGACCCTGTTTTACATTACCTATGGCGTGTCGAAGTTTGTCTCCGGCATTGTCAGCGATCGCTCAAATGCCCGTTATTTTATGGGGATAGGGCTTATCGCCACGGGCATTATCAACATTCTGTTTGGCTTCTCGACGTCGCTATGGGCGTTTGCCGTGCTCTGGGTGCTGAACGCCTTTTTCCAGGGCTGGGGTTCACCGGTGTGTGCGCGTCTGTTAACGGCCTGGTATTCACGTACCGAGCGCGGCGGTTGGTGGGCATTATGGAACACGGCGCATAACGTCGGCGGCGCACTCATTCCCATTGTGATGGCAGCGGCTGCGCTGCATTACGGCTGGCGTGCCGGGATGATGATTGCTGGTTGTATGGCGATAGTCGTGGGGATTTTTCTCTGCTGGCGGCTACGCGATCGCCCGCAGGCGTTAGGTTTACCGGCGGTCGGTGAATGGCGACACGACGCGCTGGAAATTGCTCAACAACAAGAAGGGGCAGGGTTGACGCGTAAAGAGATCCTCACCAAATATGTGTTGCTGAATCCGTATATCTGGCTGCTTTCGTTTTGCTATGTGCTGGTCTATGTGGTCCGGGCGGCGATCAACGACTGGGGCAATTTGTATATGTCCGAGACACTGGGCGTCGATCTGGTCACGGCGAATACGGCAGTGACGATGTTTGAACTGGGCGGATTTATCGGTGCGCTGGTAGCCGGTTGGGGCTCGGACAAATTGTTTAACGGCAACCGAGGGCCGATGAATTTGATTTTCGCCGCCGGAATTTTGCTTTCAGTCGGCTCCCTGTGGCTGATGCCATTTGCCAGCTACGTGATGCAGGCAACCTGCTTCTTCACCATTGGTTTTTTTGTCTTTGGCCCACAGATGTTAATCGGTATGGCGGCGGCAGAGTGTTCCCACAAAGAGGCGGCAGGGGCGGCGACGGGGTTTGTCGGCTTGTTTGCTTATCTGGGGGCGTCGCTTGCTGGTTGGCCGCTGGCGAAAGTACTCGATACCTGGCACTGGAGCGGATTTTTTGTGGTTATCTCTATCGCCGCCGGGATTTCCGCACTGCTGTTACTGCCCTTTTTGAACGCCCAGGCACCGCGCGAAGCGTGATGCATCTCACCTTTTCACTTCATATCCGGCAAAACTAAGAAATTTTCCAGGTTTTGCCTGGACGCTATCTCAGGCCTGATTTGCTGCTGATTTTTACAATGCATGCCTCACGCAGGTATTCATTTCAGGAGTAACCCATGCTGGCTTTCTTAAACCAGGTTCGCAAGCCGACCCTGGACCTTCCGCTCGAAGTGCGGCGCAAAATGTGGTTCAAACCGTTCATGCAATCCTACCTGGTGGTCTTTATCGGCTACCTGACGATGTACCTGATTCGCAAGAACTTTAACATCGCGCAGAACGACATGATCTCGACCTACGGGTTGAGCATGACGCAGCTGGGGATGATCGGCCTGGGTTTCTCCATCACTTATGGCGTGGGTAAAACGCTGGTTTCCTACTACGCCGACGGCAAAAACACCAAACAATTCCTGCCGTTCATGCTGATCCTGTCTGCCATTTGTATGCTGGGCTTCAGTGCCAGTATGGGCAGCGGCTCGGTTAGCCTGTTCCTGATGATTGCCTTCTACGCCTTAAGCGGCTTTTTCCAGAGTACCGGCGGTTCGTGCAGTTACTCCACCATCACCAAATGGACGCCGCGTCGTAAACGCGGGACATTCCTCGGTTTCTGGAATATTTCTCACAACCTTGGCGGTGCAGGCGCAGCAGGTGTGGCGCTGTTCGGGGCAAATTACCTGTTCGATGGCCATGTCATCGGCATGTTTATCTTCCCGTCGATTATCGCGCTGATTGTCGGTTTTATCGGCCTGCGTTACGGCAGCGACTCCCCGGAATCTTATGGCCTCGGCAAAGCTGAAGAACTGTTCGGCGAGGAGATCAGCGAAGAGGACAAAGAGACAGAATCTACCGATATGACCAAGTGGCAGATCTTTGTTGAGTATGTGCTGAAAAACAAAGTGATCTGGCTGCTGTGCTTCGCCAACATTTTCCTCTATGTGGTACGTATTGGTATCGACCAGTGGTCAACCGTATACGCGTTCCAGGAACTGAAACTCTCTAAAGCGGTGGCGATTCAGGGCTTTACGCTGTTTGAAGCTGGTGCGCTGGTCGGTACGCTGCTGTGGGGCTGGCTCTCTGACCTGGCGAACGGTCGCCGTGGCCTGGTGGCCTGCATCGCGCTGGCGCTGATTATCGCCACGCTCGGTGTGTATCAACATGCCAGCAACGAATATATCTATCTGGCTTCTCTCTTTGCGTTGGGTTTCCTGGTCTTTGGCCCGCAATTGTTGATTGGTGTGGCTGCTGTTGGCTTTGTACCTAAAAAAGCGATTGGCGCTGCCGATGGTATTAAAGGCACCTTTGCTTACCTGATTGGTGACAGCTTTGCCAAGTTAGGTCTGGGAATGATTGCCGATGGGACGCCGGTATTCGGCCTTACCGGCTGGGCAGGCACCTTCGCCGCACTTGATATCGCCGCGATTGGTTGTATCTGCCTGATGGCGATAGTGGCGGTGATGGAAGAACGCAAAATCCGCCGCGAGAAAAAAATTCAGCAGTTGACAGTGGCATAAACGTAACTGGTGACTTTTGCCCGGCATGACGCCGGGCTTTTTTATTATTCCGTGACTTCCAGCGTAGTGAAGGCAAACTTCTCGCCATCAAATAGCCCCTGACTGGTTAGTTTTAGCGCGGGGATCACTGGCAGAGAAAGAAACGCCATCTGAATAAACGGCTCATCGGGTAACGGACCGCATTCACGGGCGGCGGCTTTCAAGGCGTCAATTTGTTCCGCCAGCAACTGCGCCGTGTCGGTGCTCATCAGGCCGGCAATGGGCAACGGCAGATGACTTTGGACCTGGCCGTTACGTACCACGCACAGCCCGCCGCCATCCTGAATCACCTGATTGACCGCCAGCGCCATCTCTTCGGCACTGCGACCGATCACCACAATATTATGGCTGTCATGGCTGACCGTCGCAGCCAGCGCACCTTCATTCAGTCCAAAGCCGCCAAGCAAACCACAAGCCGGAGCCAGCCGTTGCCCGTAACGCTCAAGTACGGCAATAAAGCTCACATCATCGCGATCAAAACCATTTTCGCTGTAGACGCTGGAGTGGGAGTGCGTAATCAATTCGTTATGGATGACGTCAATGACCCGATAGCGTTTTCCGGGCGTAAATTGCAGGGCAAAGTCGCTGGCGGAAACTGGCTGGCGGGCAATGGTGTTGCCATATGGCGGAGCGGATTGTGCCAGTCTCGCCGACTCTTCCGCCTGTAAGGTTTGCGCATCAATCGGCTCGCCTTTCACCAGTACCTGCTGCACCGTGACCTTACGCGCATCGCTCAACAGGACGATATCGGCCTGCTTGCCGGGTGCCAGTAAGCCGAGGTGATTCAGACCAAAGTGGCGCGCCGTCGACCAGCTGGCGACGCGATATGCCACATGCAGCGGCACATTGTGTTGTTCGATCAGGCGGCGAATTAAGGCATCGATGTGTCCTTCATGGGCGATCTCCCACGGGTTACGGTCATCGGTACAGAGCATGCATTGCGGGCTGTTAAATTCGTTGATCAACGGTGCCAGCGCGTTGAGATTGCGGGCAGCGGACCCTTCGCGGATCATCAACGACATGCCGAGTTGTAATTTCCGGCGTCCTTCTTCCAGCTGATAACTTTCGTGGCAGTTTTCAATACCCGCAGTAATATAGGCGTTAAGTTCTTTACCACCCAAACCCGGGCAGTGACCGTCCAGCGTCAGGTGGCGAAATGCATCCAGTTTATCGAGCAGCGCATTCTGCCCGCTAATTACGCCAGGGTAGTCCATCATTTCTGCAAGGCCGGTAACCTGCGGATGGTCCCGCCAGGCGAGCATCTGTTCAAGGGTAAAACTGGCACCGTTAACATCGCAGCCTTCCAGGGCGGGTACGCAAGAGCTGACCTGTAAGTACTGGTTTTGCCTTGCCTGTTCGGCACAGCGGGCAAACCAGGCGAATCCGGCTTCTCCCATCACGTTGACGATTTCATGAGGGTCGCAAATAACGGTCGTCAGGCCGCGCGGCAGGGTAGCGGTTTCAAAAGTGACCGGCGTCATCATGCTGGATTCAATATGCAGGTGAGCATCAATAAACCCTGGCACCGCCGTTGCGCCGCGAGCATCAATCCGCTGCAAAGCCGGAGCATCAGCGTATTCTGCGCCAACACCGGCAATGTAACGTCCTTTAATCACAATTGGGCCGGAAATTTCTCCGCCATTGATCAGGTCGAGAATAGAGACATTATCAATAATATAATCGGCAACAGCGTCGCCACGGGAAACGGCTAACAATTCCTGGTATTCAGCCCGGCTAATGTGATGAAATTTATGGTTAATAGAATTATTCATATTTTTCTCATTTTGATTTTATCAATTTGATTATTATTTATCATAAAGAAACGTCGCGAGATTATTAAAGAATATCCATTAATGTGCAATTGAAATGTGATAATTATCACTGAACCGTTGTTGTCATTTGTTTTACAAAAGCAAGGGATTAAATCTCCTCCAATGGACAAAAAAATGAATAATGACAATACCGATTACGTGAGTAATGAATCAGGGACGCTTTCGCGATTATTTAAACTACCTCAGCATGGGACCTCCGTCCGCACAGAATTGATTGCGGGGATGACCACTTTTTTAACCATGGTGTACATCGTTTTTGTGAACCCGCAAATCCTCGGCGCGGCACAAATGGACCCGAAAGTGGTGTTTGTTACCACCTGTTTGATTGCCGGTATCGGCAGTATTGCGATGGGGATATTTGCTAACTTACCCGTGGCGCTGGCTCCGGCAATGGGGCTGAACGCCTTCTTTGCCTTCGTGGTCGTGGGGGCGATGGGCATCTCCTGGCAGACCGGGATGGGCGCAATATTCTGGGGCGCAGTTGGACTATTTTTGCTCACGCTGTTTCGTATCCGGTACTGGATGATCTCCAACATTCCCTTAAGTTTACGTATTGGTATCACCAGCGGAATTGGATTATTTATCGCCTTAATGGGATTAAAAAATACTGGCGTTATTGTCGCCAATAAAGACACGCTGGTGATGATTGGCGATTTAAGTTCTCACGGCGTGTTGTTAGGTATTTTAGGGTTTTTTATTATAACCGTGTTGTCATCACGTCATTTTCATGCCGCGGTGCTGGTTTCTATTGTGGTGACGTCTTGCTGTGGATTATTTTTCGGTGATGTTCATTTTAGCGGCGTCTATTCCATTCCGCCTGATATTAGCGGCGTCATTGGTGAAGTAGATTTGAGCGGCGCGTTAACACTTGAACTCGCCGGTATCATTTTCTCCTTTATGCTGATCAACCTATTTGATTCATCAGGAACATTAATTGGTGTAACTGATAAAGCGGGCTTAATAGATGGTAACGGTAAATTCCCCAATATGAATAAGGCGCTGTATGTTGATAGCGTCAGTTCGGTGGCGGGTGCGTTTATCGGCACCTCGTCTGTTACTGCCTATATTGAAAGTACTTCTGGTGTGGCAGTCGGTGGCCGCACGGGGCTGACTGCGGTTGTGGTTGGCGTTATGTTCCTGTTGGTTATGTTCTTCTCACCGCTGGTGGCGATGGTTCCTCCTTACGCAACCGCCGGAGCGTTAATCTTTGTTGGCGTGCTGATGACTTCGAGCCTGGCGCGCGTTAACTGGGATGATTTTACCGAATCGGTGCCTGCGTTTATTACCACGGTGATGATGCCCTTTACTTTCTCGATCACCGAAGGGATTGCACTCGGCTTTATGTCGTACTGCATCATGAAAGTGTGCACCGGGCGCTGGCGCGATCTGAACCTGTGTGTGGTGGTGGTCGCAGCTCTGTTTGCACTGAAGATTATTCTGGTGGATTAGTAACTGGCGAGGGTTTCCAGATATCATGAGTTCTGATTACGCAGGAGAACTCATGATCTGGATAATGCTCGCCACGCTGGCGGTAGTGTTTGTGGTTGGTTTTCGGGTGCTGACATCCGGGGCCAGAAAAGCGATTCGCCGTCTCAGCGATCGGCTGAATATCGATGTCGTACCCGTGGAGTCGATGGTCGATCAAATGGGAAAGTCAGCCGGTGACGAATTTTTACGTTATTTGCATCGCCCGGATGAGTCGCACCTGCAAAACGCCGCGCAGGTGTTGCTCATCTGGCAAATTGTCATTGTCGATGGTAGCGAACAGAACCTGCTGCAATGGCATCGGATTTTACAAAAAGCCCGTCTTGCCGCGCCGATTACCGATGCTCAGGTCAGGCTGGCGCTGGGTTTTCTGCGCGAAACCGAACCTGAAATGCAGGATATTAATGCTTTTCAGATGCGCTATAACGCGTTCTTTCAGCCTGCCGAGGGCGTTCACTGGCTGCATTAAAACCGCTTCGTCTTATCAGCCTACAGACCGCGCCTGACCTGTCGGGTGGATAAGACGTTCACGCCGCATCCGGTAATCTTTGCCCTGTTCCGTTTCGATCTTAACTCCAGCTCAAGCAACACCGTAAAAGTTGCAAAAACGTTAAATGCGTCACACATTTCAATGTTAAAGTGGTCGGCTTTTCCCCTGAAACATGCCACGGGTAACACCATGAGTGAATTTATTGCCGAAAACCGCGGCGCGGATGCCATCACCCGACCGAACTGGTCAGCCGTTTTCTCGGTGGCGTTTTGCGTCGCCTGTCTGATTATCGTTGAGTTTTTGCCCGTCAGTTTGTTGACGCCTATGGCCCAGGATTTAGGCATTTCGGAAGGGGTTGCCGGGCAATCGGTGACCGTGACCGCCTTTGTGGCAATGTTTGCCAGTTTGTTTATTACCCAGACAATTCAGGCCACTGACCGCCGCTACGTTGTTATTTTGTTTGCCGTTTTGCTGACGCTCTCCTGTTTGCTGGTTTCCTTTGCCAACTCATTCAGTTTGCTTTTAATCGGTCGTGCCTGTCTGGGGCTGGCGCTGGGCGGGTTCTGGGCGATGTCGGCGTCGCTGACCATGCGTCTGGTACCGCCGCGTACGGTGCCGAAGGCGCTGTCGGTGATCTTCGGCGCGGTTTCTATTGCGCTGGTGATTGCCGCGCCGTTGGGCAGTTTTTTAGGCGAGCTTATCGGTTGGCGCAATGTCTTTAATGCGGCGGCGGTGATGGGCGTGTTGTGTATTTTCTGGATTATCAAATCATTGCCTTCACTGCCAGGCGAACCCTCGCATCAGAAACAAAATACTTTCCGCTTATTACAACGTCCGGGTGTGATGGCAGGGATGATCGCCATCTTCATGTCTTTCGCCGGGCAGTTTGCTTTCTTCACGTATATTCGCCCGGTGTATATGAACCTGGCGGGATTCGGCGTGGATGGCTTAACGCTGGTGCTGTTGAGTTTTGGTATCGCCAGCTTTATTGGTACGTCGCTTTCGTCGTTCATTCTTAAACGTTCGGTAAAACTGGCCTTAGCAGGCGCGCCGTTAATACTGGCTGTGAGTGCGTTGGTACTGACGTTGTGGGGAAGCGATAAAATCGTTGCTACCGGCGTGGCGATTATCTGGGGGCTAACTTTTGCATTGGTTCCCGTCGGCTGGTCAACGTGGATCACCCGCTCGCTGGCCGATCAGGCAGAAAAAGCCGGGTCTATTCAGGTGGCGGTTATTCAGCTTGCTAATACCTGTGGCGCGGCAATCGGCGGTTATGCGCTGGATAATATTGGTCTGACTTCGCCGTTGATGTTGTCCGGCACATTGATGTTGCTGACTGCATTGTTGGTTACTGCAAAGGTGAAAATGAAGAAATCCTGATATCAGGTAAAGAAGCGTTGGTCAGTAGTTGTTGCTGTTCTTACATATCCGGGCATTCTACCTTACCCAACGCTTCCCAATAATTGCTCTGATTATTACGTTCCATCGCCACGATGGCCTCGCGTATATGTTGTTTATTGTTTTCATCTGACAACATTAACTTTTCCCACGCTTCATCTGATAATGACGCCTGTGGCGTGCAAATTTTACGTAAATCTTGTAATACCGTGGTTTTCTCTTTTGCGGACTGCAGTGAGCTAAAAGGCGACTCGGCGTATACGATGCCTGGCATAGCGAAAAAAGTGAAAATAAGCAGTAGTGTCGTTGGTTTCATGGATTCAACCTTTTACAAATGTGTATCGAATGAAGCATAAGTGTAGTTTGCTTTCATCGCTCTCATCATGCTGTACGAAACGCGCTTGCGTGGTCAGTAAGAAGTGCCAGACTTTATATTCCACTTTTATTCCTTTTTATTCTTATCGATAGCGTTTCGTTTTTTAAACCGCAGCGACCTTACCGCTATAGTCAGGTAATCATTAATAAAAGGATAAAAAAATGAAACTGACAACACATCATCTACGGACAGGGGCCGCATTATTGCTGGCCGGAATTCTGCTGGCAGGTTGCGACCAGAGTAGCAGCGATGCAAAACACATTAAAGTTGGCGTTATAAATGGCGCAGAACAAGATGTCGCGGAAGTCGCTAAAAAGGTGGCAAAAGAGAAATATGGCCTCGATGTTGAACTGGTAGGATTTAGCGGTTCGTTGCTACCGAACGATGCGACAAATCATGGCGAACTTGATGCGAATGTCTTCCAGCATCGACCCTTTCTTGAACAAGATAATCAGGCGCATGGTTATAAACTGGTAGCGGTGGGAAATACGTTTGTCTTCCCTATGGCGGGTTATTCCAAAAAAATCAAAACCGTGGCGCAAATAAAAGAAGGCGCGACAGTGGCGATCCCCAACGACCCGACCAACCTTGGTCGCGCACTTTTACTGTTGCAAAAAGAGAAGCTAATTACTCTGAAAGAGGGAAAAGGGTTATTACCTACCGCGCTGGATATAACCGATAATCCTCGTCATTTGCAGATTATGGAACTCGAGGGGGCGCAGCTTCCGCGCGTACTGGATGATCCCAAAGTTGATGTAGCGATTATCAGTACCACTTACATTCAGCAGACAGGGCTTTCTCCGGTGCACGACAGCGTATTTATTGAAGATAAGAATTCGCCGTATGTGAATATTTTGGTGGCACGGGAAGATAATAAGAATGCAGAAAACGTGAAGGAATTTCTGCAATCTTATCAATCACCCGAAGTCGCTAAAGCGGCAGAAACCATTTTTAACGGTGGCGCGGTGCCTGGCTGGTAATTCTCACTCATGCCGCGCCGGACGATTTATTTTTCTGGCGCGGCGACGGGAATCCATTGAAATCAAAATCACCGATGACAGAATCAGCAGCGTTCCCAGCCAGTCCGGTAATGTGAACGTGATCCCCAGCAACAGCAAAGAGAGTAGCGCGCTACTTAATGGTTCTGCACAGCTCAAAATGCTGGCTTTTGGACCGCCAATTAATTGTGCTCCTTTCAGGTACAGACTAAATGTCAGGGACGTACCAATGACCACCAAATAAAAAAACGCCAGAATCAAACTGCCGTTAACGACAAAGTTTGTTCCTTGTCTGGCATAAAAAGGCAACAGAATCAGACCGCCAATCAGCATACTCCAGCCGACGACTGGTAACGTGCCATAGCGGGCAATTAGCGTTGAGGGATAGGTGGTATAGAATGCAGCAGCAAATGCCGAGGCAATGCCCCAGAACAACGCGGCAGGAGAGATCGATAATGACGTCGGATTACCGTGTGTCACCAATAAAAAAGTCCCGACCAGCGATGTCAAAATAGCGCAGAAAACCAGAATGCCCGGGCGCGATTTATGCACCAGTGAGAACCAGGCGACGATAATCGTCGGTGAGAGGAATTGCAGCACCGTTGCCGTGGCTGCGTTCGATTTTTCGATGGTTAGCAAAAAAGTGAGCTGTACAGTTAGCGCGCCAACCACGGAAAAAATCAGCAGGCTAATGGCATCTTTATGATTGTTAATAATAGAAAAGATTTTATCGCCATGAACAAATGACAGCGTCAGTAGAATCAAACCGGCGAATATCAAACGCGTCATAGTCAAAAACTGCGACGACATCTGGCTTTGCTCCATGATGTATTGCGCGCAGACCCCTGAACTTCCCCACAACACGGCGGCAATCAGAACGTTCAGCATCCCCTTTCTGGTGGAACCCATTTTTCCCTCTGCATACTGTTTTGTCGTTTATGTATGCAGGCATGATAGCAAAAATGGCGAGGATGGCTCTGTTTGCGCCACGCCGATTTTTCTTAGCCCAGACTGGTGAGCTAAATATCTTTAATAAACAGCAGGCAAATCATCGCAATACCCAACATCCCTATCGCCAGCCAGAACAACGCATGGTAGCTCCAGATTTCAACCATAATTCCGTCAACAGAGCCGGCGATAATCCAGCCGACGCGTGAAGTATTTGCATATAACGTTGTCGCAGAGCCTATTTTTTCAGGCATCAAGTCCTGAAAATAAAGCATGCCGATACCACAGAGAATACCAAGGAAGATGGCATTAAGAATTTGCAATTCCAGCTCAACCGCCGGAGTCGTCGCCATGAGTACGCTGGCGTAAAAACACATTCCACTCACGATAGCAATGAGCATTAATAGCCGCTTGCCAATACGTTTCATGTAATAGCCTGCGATTAACATCATCGGAATTTCCAGACCGGCAGCGATACCAATCATTTCTCCAGCCAGTTTATCGGTTAGATGCAGTTCATCAATAATAAATAGCGGCATATTTATCATGTAGAGATTATTCGCCGCCCACATCATTGAACAGACCACAAAAAGTAGCCGCGTATCCCGCTTCCTGTGGGTGGAGGGTAAAATTTCTACGGGTTGGGTAACGACAGGAATATTTCTTTGTATTGATGGCAAAAACAACCAGACTATCAGTCCGCAAACAACAAATGCGATGGCAGCGGTGAGATACATCACTTTAAAACTAAATCCCATTGCCAGTTCATAAGCAAGCGGTGGCCCGATAACCCAGGCAAGCGAGATCTGAGCACGTAAAAATGTACTGAACATAACCGTCTCACGGCCTGTTCTGTCGGCGTGTTCACGGGCGAGGGCGAACATTTGCGAGTTTGCGGTAGAAGCAAAACTACTCAGAAGTACGCCCGTTGAGAGCAGAATGAAGTAGTTGCGATTCCACGCAAAAAGCGTGCAGGCCAGCACTCCAAATAAGCAACATAGCAGAATCAGTAATTTACGGTCGCCTTGTTTATCGGAGTGCCTTGCCAGAAATTGACTGACCAGAATTCCCATAATAGCGCTACCGGTGAAGAAAAAACCTACCATTATAGGACGGGCTTTCAGTTCATCTGCGAGGAATATACTTAGGGTAGGAGTCTGAAGAGCGCCCGCAATACCCGTCAGAAAGGCGACAAGTAAAAATGCCGCGGCAGTGAGATCAAGTATTTTTGATGGAGTGGTAGCCGTTTTTTGCATTCTTCTGAATCACCGGGCGAAAAAATATAACTGAGTTACAAATAAGTACCAGTCGAATGAGTATTGTATTAAGAATTTTTGAGTATCGCTGATACAACCAGAAAGCAATGCTAGCGCAATATTATAGGGCCAGCAATTGAGATTATTAGCAAAAGCATGTTAAGAATTAATTACCGAATTTATATATTAATTATAGTAAGGCAATGAGCTATTTTTGATAGTAAAAATAAAACAAGTTGATTTGATATATTAAATGAACAAATTAATCTTGATGGCAGTCTGATTATTGGTGAAGTTTATAGTCAGTTTTTTTCGCCAGCGGTTAAAGAAATAGAATAGTCGTATAAAAAAGGGTGTTCTGGGGCGAGTAAAACAACATCTTCACCTTAATGGCGATACAGTTGGCTGAGAGTCAGCAGGGGGGCAAATCACCTGCAAATAAACACGGCGCATACTGGCGTGAATATCGCGGATGCGTTCGAGGACAGAAGAACCGACAGGCGGATTCTTCAGCCGCTCATCGTCCATCACAAAACCTTAGACCAGGTATTCCTGAAGCCGATTGAATATTGAGCAGTAGAAAATATCTGGATTGACAGTATTACAAGGGGTTGGAGAACGTCAGGAGAGGCATTTTGGCGGAAGATCACAGGAGTCGAACCTGCCCGGGACCGCTGGCGGCCCCAACTGGATTTGAAGTCCAGCCGCCTCACCGGAGACGACGATCTTCCGCGCCTCGATTGCTACATGGAGGCGGGGCGCATTATAGCTACTTCCTTGAGTTTCTACATCCCCCAGATCAGTTTTTTCCGCCTAATACACGCAGCGTATTATCACGAAAGCATTATAGTTCATATAAAACCTATATTTTACAATGATATATGAGCGAAATTAACGCTACCACGATCACATAAAACAAGAATCATAAATTAATAACCAGATATCGGAATATTCGCTCTCACAGGGATGGTTTACAAAATGCGTTATCGGTCTCAGCACCCCTATAGCATCAAGGAAAAGCAGATGAAGAGTGAAGTGTTGTCCGTTAAAGAGAAAATTGGTTATGGCATGGGAGACGCCGCCAGCCACATTATTTTCGATAACGTAATGTTATATATGATGTTCTTTTATACCGATATTTTTGGCATTCCTGCCGGTTTTGTCGGAACCATGTTTTTGGTCGCTCGTGCACTGGATGCGATTTCCGATCCTTGCATGGGGTTGTTGGCCGATCGAACGCGCTCTCGCTGGGGTAAATTTCGTCCGTGGGTACTGTTTGGCGCACTGCCATTCGGGATCGTCTGTGTACTGGCCTATAGCACGCCAGATCTCAGTATGAACGGCAAAATGATCTATGCAGCAATTACTTACACCCTACTTACCTTACTTTATACCGTCGTCAATATCCCTTACTGCGCATTGGGTGGTGTAATCACCAATGACCCGACTCAGCGTATCTCGCTGCAATCCTGGCGTTTTGTGCTGGCGACCGCGGGAGGCATGCTTTCTACTGTTCTGATGATGCCACTGGTTAATTTAATTGGCGGTGATAATAAACCACTCGGTTTCCAGGGCGGTATCGCGGTCCTTTCCGTGGTGGCATTCATGATGCTGGCATTTTGTTTCTTCACCACTAAAGAACGCGTTGAAGCACCACCTACAACAACGTCTATGCGGGAAGATTTACGTGATATCTGGCAAAACGACCAGTGGCGGATTGTCGGTTTACTAACCATTTTCAATATCCTGGCGGTGTGCGTACGCGGTGGGGCGATGATGTATTACGTCACATGGATTTTGGGCACGCCGGAAGTGTTTGTCGCTTTTCTCACCACTTATTGCGTGGGTAACCTGATTGGTTCCGCACTGGCAAAACCTCTGACCGACTGGAAATGTAAAGTCACTATCTTCTGGTGGACGAACGCCCTGCTGGCAGTGATTAGCCTCGCGATGTTCTTTGTTCCCATGCAGGCCAGCATCACTATGTTTGTCTTCATCTTCGTGATTGGTGTGTTGCATCAACTGGTGACACCTATCCAGTGGGTAATGATGTCCGATACCGTCGACTACGGCGAGTGGTGCAATGGTAAACGCCTGACCGGGATCAGTTTTGCTGGCACGCTGTTTGTGCTCAAACTGGGGTTGGCCTTCGGCGGCGCTCTTATCGGCTGGATGCTGGCTTATGGCGGATATGATGCGGCAGAAAAAGCGCAGAACAGCGCCACGATTAGCATCATTATTGCGCTATTCACGATTGTTCCGGCGATCTGTTATTTGCTGAGCGCGATTATCGCTAAACGCTACTACTCACTCACGACGCACAATCTGAAAACCGTTATGGAACAGCTGGCTCAGGGTAAACGCCGTTGCCAGCAACAATTCACCTCTCAAGAAGTGCAGAACTAAGGAACGGCAATGAAAATTAGCGATGGAAACTGGTTGATTCAACCTGGCCTCAATTTGATTCACCCGCTTCAGGTGTTCGAGGTTGAACAGCAGGATAATGAAATGGTGGTCTATGCTGCCCCCCGTGATGTGCGTGAACGTACCTGGCAGCTTGATACGCCTTTATTTACGTTGCGCTTTTTCTCCCCACAGGAAGGTATTGTCGGTGTGCGGATTGAGCATTTTCAGGGGGCGCTGAATAACGGTCCTCATTATCCGCTCAATATTTTGCAGGACGTGAAGGTCACAATCGAAAACACAGAACGTTATGCTGAGTTTAAAAGTGGCAACTTAAGCGCGCGTGTCAGCAAAGGTGAGTTCTGGTCACTGGATTTTCTGCGCAACGGCGAACGTATTACCGGTAGTCAGGTGAAAAATAATGGCTACGTGCAGGACACGAATAATCAACGCAATTATATGTTTGAGCGGCTTGATCTTGGCGTTGGCGAAACAGTTTACGGTCTGGGAGAGCGCTTTACTGCCCTGGTGCGCAATGGCCAGACGGTAGAGACCTGGAACCGGGACGGCGGCACAAGTACTGAACAGGCGTATAAAAATATCCCGTTCTACATGACTAACCGTGGTTATGGGGTACTGGTCAATCATCCCCAGTGTGTCTCTTTTGAAGTGGGATCGGAGAAAGTCTCCAAAGTGCAGTTCAGCGTTGAGAGTGAATATCTCGAATACTTTGTTATCGACGGCCCGACGCCGAAAGCGGTACTTGATCGTTATACCCGCTTTACTGGTCGTCCGGCGCTGCCGCCCGCGTGGTCCTTCGGCCTGTGGCTAACCACTTCATTTACCACCAACTACGACGAAGCGACGGTAAACAGCTTTATCGATGGTATGGCGGAACGCAATCTGCCGCTGCATGTTTTCCACTTTGACTGTTTCTGGATGAAAGCCTTCCAGTGGTGCGATTTTGAGTGGGACCCGCTGACTTTCCCTGACCCGGAAGGGATGATCCGCCGCCTGAAAGCGAAAGGACTGAAAATCTGCGTCTGGATTAACCCCTATATCGGTCAAAAATCCCCCGTCTTTAAAGAGTTACAAGAGAAAGGCTATTTACTCAAACGCCCGGACGGTTCGCTATGGCAGTGGGATAAATGGCAGCCAGGTCTGGCGATTTATGACTTTACCAATCCGGATGCCTGCAAATGGTACGCCGACAAACTGAAAGGTCTGGTCGCGATGGGCGTTGATTGCTTTAAGACCGACTTTGGCGAACGTATCCCAACTGATGTTCAGTGGTTTGACGGTTCCGATCCGCAGAAAATGCATAACCATTATGCGTACATCTACAACGAACTGGTGTGGAACGTGCTCAAGGACACCGTTGGTGAGGAAGAAGCTGTCTTGTTTGCCCGCTCGGCCTCCGTCGGTGCGCAGAAATTCCCGGTACACTGGGGTGGCGATTGTTACGCTAACTACGAATCAATGGCGGAAAGCCTGCGCGGTGGTTTGTCTATTGGCCTTTCAGGTTTTGGCTTCTGGAGCCACGATATCGGCGGCTTTGAAAATACCGCTCCGGCGCACGTTTACAAACGCTGGTGCGCGTTTGGTTTGCTCTCCAGCCATAGCCGTTTACACGGTAGCAAATCTTATCGTGTGCCGTGGGCCTACGATGATGAGTCCTGTGATGTGGTGCGCTTCTTCACGCAACTGAAATGCCGCATGATGCCGTATCTGTATCGTGAAGCTGCGCGTGCGAACGCGCGGGGTACGCCGATGATGCGGGCCATGATGATGGAGTTCCCGGACGATCCGGCTTGTGATTACCTTGACCGTCAATACATGTTAGGCGACAACGTGATGGTTGCGCCGGTGTTCACTGAAGCGGGCGATGTGCAGTTCTACCTGCCGGAAGGTCGCTGGACACACCTGTGGCACAACGATGAAC
Organism: Escherichia sp. SCLE84; assembly: GCF_012584495.1. Classification (NCBI taxonomy): domain Bacteria; kingdom Pseudomonadati; phylum Pseudomonadota; class Gammaproteobacteria; order Enterobacterales; family Enterobacteriaceae; genus Escherichia; species Escherichia sp. SCLE84. The sequence goes on from NZ_CP051430.1 coordinate 3,316,872, forward strand.
TCGACGGTAGTCGCTGGCATAAACAGCAGCACGGCTTCCTGAGTCTGCCCGTTTATGTGCGTGATAACACTCTACTGGCGCTGGGCAACAACGATCAACGTCCCGATTACGTGTGGCACGAAGGCACGGCATTCCACCTCTTTAATCTGCAAGACGGGCATGAAGCCGTCTGTGAAGTGCCCGCTACTGACGGATCGGTGATCTTTACTTTAAAAGCAGCACGTACTGGCAACACGATTACTGTGACTGGTGCGGGCGAGGCGAAGAACTGGACGCTGTGCCTGCGCAATGTTGTGAAAGTAAATGGTCTGCAAGACGGTTCGCAGGCTGAAAGTGAGCAGGGGCTGGTGGTGAAGCCTCAAGGGAATGCGCTGACAATTACGTTGTAATCTATTGATGGAATGCCGGGTACGTCTGAGTCGTACCCGGCGAGATTGATGTTTACCGCACCGGCTCCGTCGATGTAACTTCACCGCTGGAAACGATGCCAGCATTCATGGTTTGAGTCACTTGCTGCTTTGCGGCGTTCACGGCATGCAATTGCCCGCTAACCGTAGGTTTCAACGGGACATTGGCCTGAATATCGCCACTGGCGGTAAGCTGAATATTGCCGTCGCCAGTCAACGGTAATTTAGGCCATCCCCACTGTTGCAAAATATTCACCGGCACACCGCGTCCATTCAGGCTGATATGTGTCTGACGTTGTGGCGTTTGTGAAACACTGGCGGTGGCTTCCAGAATGCCTTTTTCAGTAAATGCACTCAGTTCGCTGATATTCACCGTGCTGCTGTTGGCGGTCAGCGCCAGCGACGGGCGACGAACATCAACACGATTGAATGTCGCGGCGGCGGCATTCAGATTCGCCGAGCCACTCCAGACGCCCCATTTATGATCGGTAACCAGCGTCAGGTTGGCACCGTAACCATCGAGCGCGGTGAGCTGCCACGGGAAGTCAGGGTCGATATCAATGATCAGATTGCGGCTGGCGCTAAATCTCTTCAGTTGCAGGCTGTTTAACCAACCGGGTGTCGTTTCCATCCACAACTGTTGCCAGTTTTTCGGCAAGGTATATTCCAGCCCGGCAATTGCCGCATCATCAAGGATCAACGTTTTCCCGTCACGCAGCCAGTTCCCTGACGTTCTGACCATACCCCCTTCCCAGCGGCTGGTGAACTGGCGCAGCGCTACGCCCTGCGGGGAAAATTCCGCGTTTATAATCGGGTCAAATAAATGCAGCGAACCATAAATGAACTCGCTGGCGTTCATCGACAGTTTGCCTTCTTGTGTCTGCCAGTCATCTTTACTGAAGGTCATGTTGCGCAAGCTGAGATCGAGGTCGGTCACCGCCCAGTCCGGACCTTGCAAACGAGCATCGATCTCTTCCAGGCGACCAATCTGCAACGACGGGACAGAGCGTAATGGCGCAAAGAAGTCGGTTAGCGATTTTTCGCTTTGTAGACGGATATCCGCCATGCGCAGATTTTCCACTTGCCAGCTGCCGTCGGCGTTACGCTGCGCGTTTCCGGTTAATGTCCCGCGGGCGATGTCGGCACCCAGGTTAGTCAGCGTAACGCGATCGTTATCAATACTGCCTTCAATCAGTACATTGGTGGCAGGAACATCATTGAGCGAAAGCGATCCGGCACTAAACTGAATCTGCGCCTTCGTACCCAGCACTTTACCGGCTTCTGGTGACCACGGAACCACGCCGCCATTTACCCGCTGCGCGCTCAGTTTCCATTCGCTATTCGGGCTATTAAACGCCATATCACGCAGTTGCAGACGATCGGCTTTGAACGGTAGCGGCGCGGTCTGGTCGGTGAGATTCAGCGTCCCGTTTTCCAGCAGGATGGTATCGACATGGCGTGGTTCGGTCAGTTGCCGACTGCTTAGCGCAATGTCGACACTTTTTGCCACCAGGGTCGCGGGCTGACCATCACGACCAAACGTGACGTTCTCCAGCACGATATGAGATGGCGCGGAAAAACGGTGATCCATCGCCCCGAAGGCCAGATGATAGTCGCTATTCTCGGAAACCCATGCGCTGATATGTTCTGCTCCCCAGCGGGTTTGCAGAAGAAAATAGAGGCCAGCGATCACCACTAACAGAGCGATGAGAATGTAGAGAAGCAGCTTCCCAATAAATTTCATGGTCTTCCATCCCGTGAAATGCACATAAGGGAGTTATGCACGATTTACGCGCAATCCTCAAGGCGGGAATGGTGAAAGAGGTGAGACTGCGGCGGTAATTATCTTACCGCCGCCAGTGAATTACTGTTTTTCTGGTGGGAAAATCAGATTCAGCACGATGGCAGTAATACCGCCCGCGGCGATCCCGGAGGAGAGCAGGTTTTTCAGCCATTCAGGGGCAAACTGCAAAATCAGCGGCTGCTGAGACACGCCCAGACCAACCGCCAGCGACAGCGCGATAATCAGAATCGCCCGACGGTTCAGCGGCTCACGAGAAACGATACGCACACCGGAGGCGGCGATGGTGCCAAACATTACAAGCGTTGCGCCGCCCAGAACCGGTTCTGGAATGTGTTGTACAAAACCGCTCACTGCCGGGAACAGACCCAGCACGATCAACATCAGCGCGACGACAAAACCGACATAGCGGCTGGCAACACCAGTCAACTGGATCACTCCGTTGTTTTGCCCGAAGCAGGAGTTCGGGAAGGTGTTAAACACCGCCGAAACAAACGAGTTCAGGCCGTTTGCCAGCACGCCGCCTTTCAGGCGTTTCATGTACAGCGGACCGGACACTGGCTGTTCGGAAACGTCAGAGGTCGCCGTGATATCGCCAATGGTTTCCAGCGAAGTGATCATAAAGACCAGCATCAGCGGCAGCAGCAGACTCCATTCAATGCCAAGACCGTAATAGAGCGGCGTTGGCACCATAATCAGTTCTTGCGTCATCGGTTCGTTGCTTTCTGGCAACATGCCCATAAACCACGCCAGCGCATATCCGGCCGCCATCGCAATCACCAGTGAGGGCACGCGTAAGTAAGGGTTACGTTGACGGTTAAGCAGGATAATTAAGGCTAAGACCACGCCTGCCAGCAGCAGATTTTTCGGTGCGCCGAAGGTGTTATCGCTCATGGCTGCGTAACCGCCGCCAATGGACGTTAACCCAACCTGAATTAGCGACAGGCCGATAATCATCACCACAACGCCAGAAACCAGCGGCGTAATAATGCGGCGCGCCAGATGCAGAACGCGGGAGATCACCATCTCGGTGCAACTTGCCAGCATCAACGTGCCGAACAAAGCCGCCATCATGGTAGGAACATCAGCACCACCGGTTTTCAGCGCGGTACCGCCCATAATCAGCGGGGCAACAAAGTTGAAGCTGGTGCCCTGAATAGACAACAGCCCGGAGCCAACCGGACCCCAGGCCTTAATTTGAATAATCGATGCCACACCGGAGGCAAACAGCGACATACTAATAATGTGTTGCGTGTCTTGTGCCGGTAAACCCAGCGCCTGGCAGATTAATAGCGCTGGCGTGATCACCGCAACGAACATCGCCAGCAGATGCTGACAGGCGGCAAACAGGGTTTGAGGAAGCGGCGGACGATCTTCAAGACGGTAAATCAGTTCGCTGTTTTGAGTCTGCGCAACCGGTTGCGCATTTTCTGACTCGAGGGTGGAAACAGACATCGAAAACAATCCCGTGGTAGCAAAGCGGGCATTTTAGCTGACCGAAAGAGAAAAGCAAACGTTTGCCACATCCTCATCTAAATATTTAAATGAGATAAATGCACTTTTTTATATAACTTTTGGTATTTTTCTGCTTAAAATCCATGCCATTTGTTCATTAACAGCTGAGAATTTGACCCAGGAAAGCATAACTCGATACCCGTCATAGTTCATGAAGTTGCCACTGCGCGATGAAGTATGACGAGTATGAAAGAGTGATGCGGATACAAAGGAGTAACTATGTTTCATCTCGATACTTTAGCAACGCTTGTTGCCGCAACGCTGACGTTGCTGCTCGGGCGTAAGTTGGTCCATTCCGTCTCCTTTTTGAAGAAATACACCATACCGGAACCTGTTGCGGGTGGTTTGTTGGTGGCGCTGGCGCTACTAGTACTGAAAAAAAGCATGGGCTGGGAAGTCAACTTTGATATGTCCCTGCGCGATCCGTTAATGCTGGCTTTCTTCGCCACCATTGGCCTGAACGCCAACATTGCCAGTTTGCGTGCCGGTGGGCGTGTGGTTGGCATCTTCTTGATTGTGGTTGTTGGTCTGTTGGTGATGCAAAATGCCATTGGCATTGGTATGGCTAGCCTGTTAGGGCTTGATCCGCTGATGGGGCTGTTGGCCGGTTCTATTACGCTTTCCGGCGGTCACGGTACGGGCGCTGCGTGGAGTAAATTGTTCATTGAACGTTATGGCTTCACCAATGCGACGGAAGTGGCGATGGCCTGTGCAACGTTCGGTCTGGTGCTGGGCGGCTTGATTGGCGGTCCGGTGGCGCGCTATCTGGTGAAACACTCCACCACGCCGAACGGTATTCCGGATGACCAGGAAGTCCCGACGGCGTTTGAAAAGCCGGATGTGGGACGCATGATCACCTCGCTGGTGCTGATTGAAACTATCGCGCTGATTGCTATCTGCCTGACGGTGGGGAAAATTGTTGCGCAACTTTTGGCTGGCACTGCTTTTGAACTGCCGACCTTCGTCTGTGTACTGTTTGTTGGCGTGATTCTGAGCAACGGTCTGTCAATGATGGGCTTTTACCGCGTCTTTGAGCGTGCGGTATCCGTGCTGGGTAACGTAAGCCTGTCGTTGTTCCTGGCGATGGCGCTGATGGGGCTGAAACTGTGGGAGCTGGCTTCGCTGGCGCTGCCGATGCTGGCGATTCTGGTGGTACAGACCATCTTCATGGCGTTGTATGCCATCTTCGTTACCTGGCGCATGATGGGCAAAAACTACGATGCGGCAGTGCTGGCTGCGGGTCACTGTGGTTTTGGCCTCGGTGCAACGCCAACGGCAATCGCCAACATGCAGGCGATCACTGAACGCTTTGGCCCGTCGCACATGGCGTTTTTGGTGGTGCCGATGGTCGGTGCGTTCTTTATCGATATCGTCAATGCGCTGGTGATTAAGCTGTATTTAATGTTGCCGATTTTTGCCGGTTAAAAATGAAAAAGCGTCGGAAGGAACCGGAAACGCTACGTGAACACTGTCGCCATATTTTTGGTGATGAGCCGCCAGTGCTCTGTGTATGGGAAACGGAATTTGATTACGCAGATGCCGAACTCAAGGCGCTGGCGGCTAAAGAGTGGCAGCAGATCAGCGAATGGGATTTGAGTGCTTACTATGTACTCAATCTCGTTTATAACGAACCGATGCAAATAGAGTTGTTTCGCTATCTGTTTCCGCTCTGCCTGGCGCAATGGCATGAAACCGTTTTAGCTGGCGGTTATGGTGATCACTTCGAAGAATCCTTAATGAAGGCATTGTGTCGGCCCTATCTCTGGCAGGAGATGATGAATGCTTCCCAACGCCAGCAGGTACGGCAATTTTTACTGGACACCGCGTTGCAGCGTATGGATAACGAGCGTGGTTTCAATAACGTTCTTTGCTGGCTGGCGGTGTTCAATACTCTGGGTGGGGCCGCGCCGTTAATTCGTTCTCTCTGGTCGCGCTGGTGGGCGCTGGATACGCCAGGAAAAGCGGTGTGTGCTATTCAGTATGCCGCGCATCTAATTTATCCCATAGAAGCCAATCCGTTATGGTCGCAAGAATGGATAGGCTGGGGGCATCCATTAGGCCATAAAGATGGCTGGTCCTCTGATAATCGCGCTTTTCTTCGCCAAATGTTAACACCTGAAATGATTGTGGCTGGCGTACAGGCAGCGGCTGAAATTCTGCGTGGTGAACCGGAAGGCGCAATGGCGGCGCGAATTGCACAGGATGCGTATGAGGCAATGGATATCCTCACTATCCAGATTGAAGATTTACTGCGTGACTTGTCTTGTGATGAGTCTGGTCATGCGTTGGAGTAACGTTCCGTCTCCGGCATCCAGCGTTCTATCAGGGCTTTTGCTTGTTGTGGGTAACGTTCGTGAATATGTCGCGCCAGGCGCTGAACTTCCGGGATCATCGCCTGATCGCGCAGTAAATCCGCCACTTTAAACTCAGCATTACCCGTCTGACGCGTACCTAACAGTTCACCCGGTCCGCGAATCTCTAAGTCTTTCTGTGCAATCACAAAACCGTCGTTGCTGTCGCGCAGCACTTGCAGCCGAATTTGCGCGGTTTTGGAGAGCGGCGTTTTGTAGAGCAGCACGCAGTGAGAAGCCACCGCACCACGACCTACACGCCCGCGAAGCTGGTGTAACTGCGCCAGACCCAGACGCTCCGGGTTTTCGATAATCATCAGACTGGCGTTAGGCACATCAACGCCGACTTCAATAACGGTTGTGGCAACCAGCAGGTGTAGCTCACCTTGTTTAAACGACGCCATCACCGCCTGTTTCTCGGCAGGTTTCATCCGCCCGTGTACCAGGCCAACGTTCAACTCTGGTAGCGCCAGTTTCAACTCTTCCCAGGTAGCTTCCGCCGCCTGCGCTTCCAGCAATTCCGACTCTTCAATCAACGTACAAACCCAGTACGCCTGACGACCTTCAGTTATGCAGGCGTGGCGCACGCGGTCAATGATGTCGGTACGGCGGGTATCAGGAATAGCGACCGTAGTCACTGGCGTGCGGCCTGGCGGCAGCTCATCTATCACCGAGGTATCGAGATCGGCATACGCAGTCATTGCCAGCGTGCGGGGGATCGGCGTGGCGGTCATGATCAACTGATGCGGATGGAAGCCTTGCTGCTGGCCTTTCTCCCATAACGCCAGACGCTGATGCACGCCAAAGCGATGTTGTTCGTCGATAATCACCAGCGCCAGACCGTTAAACTGCACCTGTTCCTGGAAGATGGCGTGCGTACCAACAATCATCTGCACCTGACCGCTGGCGATGGCTTCCTGCTGAGACAGTCGCGCTTTGCCTTTCTGCTTACCGGCGAGCCAGCCCACTTCGATACCGAGCGGTTCAAACCAGTTGCGGAAGTTATTGGCGTGCTGCTCGGCGAGTAATTCGGTTGGTGCCATCAATGCTACCTGTTTGCCGTGGGCAATCGCACGCAACGCGGCGAGGGCGGCGACCAGCGTTTTACCGGAACCTACATCGCCCTGCACCAGACGCATCATCGGCACATCCAGCGCCATATCGCGCTCGATCTCCGCCACTACGCGTGCCTGTGCGCCCGTTTGCTTGAACGGTAAGGCGGCGAGGAGTTTATTTTTCAGCGTGTCATTGGCGCTCAGCGGCTGGGCATGAAAACGCTGTGCTCCGGCACGTAAGGCTAACATGCTGAGGTTGTGCGCCAGCAGTTCTTCCAGAATCAGACGACGTTGCGCCGGATGCTGCCCGGTTTCCAGATCGCTAAGCTGTAGCGTCGGTGGCGGGCGGTGCAAAGTGCGCAACGCTTCCGGTAGCGTCATCATTCCTTGTGACAGTTCCGGCGGCAGGAGTTCTTCAATGGCGCAGGTGTCGAGCAGATCCAGCGCCTGGTCGGTTAATTTACGCAGCGTGGCCTGCTTTACGCCTTCCGTTGTTGGATAAACCGGCGTGAGCGTTTCCTGTAATTCTGGCGTGCTGAGATCGCCCTGCACGCGGTATTCCGGGTGGATCATCTCCGCACCATATTTACCGCGCTTTGCTTCGCCATAAGCCAGTACACGGCGGCCCGTCGCCAGGCTATTTTTCATTGCCGCGCTGAAATTGAAAAAGCGCATGGTGAGGATGCCGGAACCGTCGCTGATCTGGCAGGTCATCATCCGCCGACCGCCGAAGGAGATATTGCAGTTCAGCACTTCGCCTTCCACCGTGGCATAAACGCCCGGCAGTAGTTCTCCGATGGGGTAGAGATGGGTGCGATCTTCGTAGCGCAGGGGAAGGTGTAAGAGTAGATCCTGCACGGTATGCAGGTTGATTTTCGCCAGTTTGTTACTAAGTGCTGCGCCAACGCCCGTTAGGGAACTGAGTGGGACAGCATCTAACAGGCGACCTTTCATGGCACTTACCCTGCAGCCTGCATAGTAGCCCACCAGTCGGCATCAGCTTCGATCTCGCCTTGCTGATTGACGTGGGGATAAGGCAGGCCTTTGCGTTTTGCGACTTTCGCCAGCACCGGATAGCCGCCTTCAAACAACAGGCGTTGTTGCTCTGCTTCCGGCAACATGCTGTTTTCACGCAGGTACATGCCTGCATTTTGCCGCTGACGCTGGGCTTCGTAAAGAATGAGGGCTGAGGCAACGGAAACATTCAGCGACTGCACCATGCCGATCATCGGAATGATGATGTCCTGATCCGCCAGGGCCAATGCTTCCTGCGTGATGCCCGTTTTCTCCTGTCCCATCAAAATGCAGGTCGGGCGAGTGTAATCAATTTCGCGGAAATCGACAGCGTTATCAGAAAGATGGGTTGCCAGAATCTGCATGCCCTGGCCTTTGAGATGAGCGACGGCATCGCCAATGGTGCGGTGTGTTTTCACCTGTACCCAGCTGTTACTACCCGCCGCTGCCGAAGCCATGGTGCGCATGCGGCTACCAGGCCAGACGGCGTGAACTTCATGTACGCCAACGGCATCTGCGGTACGAATAATCGCAGAAACGTTATGAGGTTTGTGGACCTGCTCCATGCAGACGGTCAGATCAGGCTGCCGCCTGGCGAGCATTTCGCAGATGCGTGCATAACGTGTTGGGTTCATAAAACATTAATTTCGGTTTCGGGTGACTTTAATCACGTCTGGCATCACGCGGATTTTGCGCATGATATTCGCCAGATGCACACGGTCACGGGCGGTCAGACGAATAAAGGCGCTGTAGACGCGACCATCTTTCTCTTCCGTATTCAAACTTTGAATATTCGAAGTCGTGGTGTTAATTGCCGCCGTCAGGTTTGCCAGCGCGCCCTGATGATTGAACATCTCCACCTTGATTTCGGTGATGAACTCCTGCGCCGTCTCTTTATCCCATTCCACAGCCATAAACTTCTCTGGCTCTTTCTGGTAGCCACGGATGTTACGGCAGGATTCATGGTGGATCACCAGACCTTTACCGGGGCTGACGTGGGCGATAATCGGGTCGCCAGGAATAGGGCGGCAGCATTTCGCAAAGGTGATCAGCACGCCATCGGCACCTTTAATGGGCAGATGTCCGTGGCTTTGGGTTGCCGGTGGAATGGAGGCGTCCCCATGTTGCAGATTTTTCGCGACCACCACGCTCATTGCGTTACCAAGTCCGATTTCTGCCAGCAGATCGTCAAGCGTTGCCAGCTTCATGCGATCCAGCTCGCGCTGAATATTTTCCTGCGGGATTTCATTGAGCTTACGGCTACCACCCAAAGCATGGTTGAGCAGACGACGGCCCAGGCTTACAGAATCATCACGCTTGAGGTTTTTCAGCAACTGACGAATTTTGGCGCGCGCTTTCGAGCTAACGACAAAGTTCAGCCAAGCGGCATTCGGGCGAGCGCCCGGAGCGGTAATGATTTCAACGGTCTGACCGCTAGTAAGCGGCTGCGACAGCGGGTAAGGCTGGCGGTCGACGCGTGCGCCCACGCAGGCATGGCCGATATCGGTATGCACTGCATAAGCGAAGTCGACGGGCGTTGCACCGGCAGGCAGCTCGACAATGCGCCCTTCCGGTGTGAAAACGTAAATCTCATCCGGGAAGAGATCGGATTTAACGCTCTCGATAAATTCAAACGAACTACCGGCGCTCTGTTGCAGCTCCAGCAGGCTTTGCATCCAGCGCTGGGCGCGGATTTGTGCGGTAGTACTGGTTTCGCCGTGCTCTTTATAAGCCCAGTGCGCGGCAACACCCATCTCCGCCATCTGATCCATATCTTCGGTACGGATCTGGACCTCAACCGGCACGCCGTGCGGGCCAATCATCGAGGTGTGCAACGACTGATAGCCGTTCGCTTTAGGAATGGCGATATAGTCTTTCACGCGACCCGGACGCGGCTTGTACAGGCTGTGCATCTGGCCCAGCACGCGATAACAGGTGTCAGAATCATTGACGATCACGCGGAAAGCGTAGATGTCCATGATTGAGTGAAAACGCTGCTCTTTGAGCACCATTTTGCAGTAAATCGAATAAAGATGCTTTTCGCGACCACTGACGCGGCACGGTATTCCCGCTTCCTGCAAACGCCCTTCGATTTCAGAGAGGATTTTTTGGATCATCTCTTTACGGTTGCCGCGCGCGGCTTTCACCACTTCTTTAATTACGCGGTAACGATTGGGATACAGCGCCTCAAAACCCAGCTCTTCGAGTTCGGTTTTAATGTGGTGGATACCTAAACGGTGCGCCAGCGGGCTATAAATTTCGAGAGTTTCACGGGCGATGCGGCGACGTTTGTCCGGGCGAAGTGAGCCCAGCGTGCGCATGTTGTGGGTACGGTCGGCAAGTTTGATGAGGATGACGCGGATATCCTGCACCATTGCCATAATCATCTTGCGAAAGTTTTCGGCCTGCGCCTCTTTCTTATCGCGGAACTTGAGTTTATCAAGTTTCGACACCCCCTCTACCAGCTCGGCGACGCTTTTACCAAAAAGCTGTTCCATGTCCTGGTAGGTGGCGGGAGTATCTTCAATCACGTCATGCAGCAGCGCCGCCATCAGCGTTTCATAGTCGAGTTTCATCTCGGCCAGAATGCAGGCAACCGCTACCGGGTGCGTGATATAGGGTTCACCGCTTGAACGTGTTTGCCCCTCGTGAGCATCACGTGCAACGAGATACGCCTGCCGCAGACGCTTGATTTGGTCTTCCGGCAGGTAGGTTTGAATCAGTTGATTCAGGCTTTCAAACAGATACAAGGGCGACCCGCTTTGTGATTAACGACGACCTTCAGCAATAGCGGTAACGGCTTGTAATTCAGCGGCTTCCTGCTCTTGCTGTTCCTGGCGTTCGCGAACGTCGAGGATCTGGTTGTTGATCAGACCTTCTTCGATTTCGCGCAGCGCGATTACAGTGGTTTTATCGTTTTCTTCCGGTACCAGCGGATCCTTTCCGCCTACCTGCATCTGACGAGCGCGACGCGCGGCGACCAGTACCAGGTCAAAACGGTTACCAATTTTCTCTACAGCGTCCTGAACAGTTACGCGTGCCATACTTAAAAAGCTCCACAGGTGAAGAAATGACTGGGCATGATACTGAAATCAGGTTCAGTCTGCCAACAATTTGCTGATTAAAGCGTCATGACGCTGCTTTTGGCGGCTCATGCGCAGACGTTCGGCGCGAATAATGGTCTTCAAATCGGTCAACGCGGTATCGAAGTCATCATTCACAATCAGATAATCATATTCGGCGTAATGGCTCATTTCTGCAACAGCTTGCGCCATACGCTTTGCAATGACCTCTTCGCTGTCCTGACCGCGACCGCGTAGACGGCGGTCCAGTTCAATTTTGGACGGCGGTAAAATAAAGATACTCCGCGCGTGCGGCATTTTCTGGCGAATTTGCTGCGCGCCCTGCCAGTCGATATCGAGAAAAACATCGACACCGGTCGCCAGTACTTGCTCAATGGCCTCACGCGAAGTGCCATAGTAATTACCAAAAACTTCTGCGTGTTCGAGGAACGCATCTCTGCTAATCATTTCTTTAAATTCATCATGATTAACAAAGAAATAATGTTCACCGTGGACTTCACCAGGACGCGGTTGGCGTGTGGTGTGTGAAACAGAAACCTGGGTGTCATACAACGGTTGGGTTTTTAATAAAGCCTGAATCAGGCTGGATTTACCCGCGCCACTGGGGGCAGAAACAATATAAAGCGTGCCTTGAGCCATGAGTATCTTTCGTATGTGATTAGCGAAATAAAGCCTACATACGAGCTTATTATACACGGCGCGGCCATGTGACGTAGCCCTTGCTCACACTTTTTGCGCAAAGTTGTTGCGTTTTGCGTAGCTGCTTCCGCATTTGCCTGTCATTCACTGCAATAAAGACGATTTTCAGGAAGCGTCCTCGCAGACTCCGTTTTTGCCACTCGGCTTTGCTTTCATCACGTTGTATATCTGCCTGACTACCTACAGCGGAGGTGATGATGAAAGTATGGATGGCGATATTAATAAGTATCTTGTGCTGGCAATCATCTGTGTGGGCGGTCTGTCCGGCCTGGTCGCCAGCCAGAGCACAGGAAGAAATTTCCCGCCTGCAACAGCAAATAAAACAGTGGGACGATGACTACTGGAAGGAAGGAAAAAGTGAGGTGGAAGACGGTGTTTACGATCAGTTAAGCGCCCGTCTTACGCAGTGGCAACGCTGCTTTGGGAGCGAGCCCCGCGACGTGATGATGCCGCCTTTAAATGGTGCGGTTATGCATCCGGTTGCCCATACGGGTGTACGCAAAATGGTGGATAAAAACGCATTAAGTCTGTGGATGCGAGAACGTAGCGATCTTTGGGTGCAGCCAAAAGTTGATGGCGTTGCGGTAACCCTGGTTTATCGGGACGGGAAACTGAACAAAGCAATCAGTCGCGGTAATGGCCTGAAAGGCGAGGACTGGACGCAGAAAGTTAGCTTAATTTCCGCTGTGCCGCAAACCGTTAGCGGGCCTTTAGCCAACAGTACGCTTCAGGGGGAAATATTTCTCCAGCGCGAGGGGCATATCCAACAACAAATGGGGGGAATAAATGCCCGCGCAAAAGTTGCTGGCCTGATGATGCGCCAGGACGATAGCGACACGCTGAATTCTCTGGGCGTTTTTGTCTGGGCATGGCCGGATGGACCGCAGTTAATGACCGATCGTTTAAAGGAGCTGGCTACCGCAGGTTTTACTCTAACGCAGAGGTATACCCGTGCGGTTAAAAATGCTGATGAGGTTGCGCGCGTACGCAATGAGTGGTGGAAAGCGAAATTACCCTTCGTCACCGATGGCGTGGTTGTGCGAGGGGCGAAAGAACCCGAATCCCGCCATTGGCTACCAGGCCAGGCAGAATGGCTGGTGGCCTGGAAATATCAACCTGTAGCTCAGGTTGCCGAAGTGAAGGCGATTCAGTTTGCGGTGGGTAAGAGCGGTAAAATATCGGTGGTTGCGTCACTCGCACCTGTCATGCTGGATGATAAAAAAGTCCAGCGGGTGAATATTGGTTCCGTCAGGCGCTGGCAGGAGTGGGATATTGCGCCTGGTGATCAGATCCTCGTCAGCCTTGCCGGTCAGGGTATTCCTCGCATTGATGATGTGGTCTGGCGCGGTGCAGAACGTACAAAACCGACACCACCAGAAAACCGCTTTAACTCGTTGACCTGCTACTTTGCTTCTGATGTTTGTCAGGAACAGTTCATTTCACGCTTAGTCTGGCTGGGGTCAAAACAGGTTCTGGGGCTGGATGGTATTGGTGAGGCCGGCTGGCGCGCGCTGCATCAGACTCATCGCTTTGAGCATATCTTTTCCTGGCTTTTATTAACGCCAGAGCAATTACAGAACACGCCGGGGATCGCGAAAAGTAAAAGTGCGCAGCTATGGCATCGGTTTAATCTGGCTCGTAAGCAGCCTTTTACTCGCTGGGTGATGGCAATGGGAATACCGCTAACCCGGGCGGCGCTTAATGCCAGTGATGAACGGTCCTGGTCGCAACTTTTATTTAGCACGGAGCAGTTCTGGCAGCAGCTGCCGGGGACTGGATCGGGGCGCGCCAGACAGGTTATTGAATGGAAGGAAAATGCGCAAATCAAGAAGCTGGGCAGTTGGCTGGCTGCCCAGCAGATCACAGGTTTTGAACCTTAGTGTCCTTCGTGGCTGTAGTAAAAGACCGGTAATCCCAGCTTAAGGCGTAGCGCCAGTAAGCGGGCAAAAAAGCCGAATACCAGGGTGGAGATAATTACCACATCATGGTTAGAAACATAGTGTTGCAGCGCGATGTACAGCACGGCGGAGGCAAATGAGACACCGGCATACAACTCTTTCTGGAATACCAGTGGGATACGTTTACAGAACATATCGCGCAAAACGCCGCCAAACACGCCGGTGGTTACCGCCGCGACAACGGCAATAATTGGGCCGTGCCCCATATCCAGTGCAACCTGTGCGCCGATGATAGAAAAGACCACCAGTCCAAGCGCATCGAGCACCAGAAACACTTTGCGCAGGTAAGGCATTACAGGAGCAACGATAGTGGTGAGTACTGCGGCGGTAGCGACGATAATCACATATTCCGGGTGTTTGACCCAGCCGAGCGGATAGTGGCCCAGCAGAATATCGCGCACTGACCCTCCGCCAATTGCGGTGGCGGTCGCAATAATAATTACGCCAAATGTATCCATGCGGCGTCGCCCGGCCGCCAGAGCCCCCGTCATGGCTTCGGCAGTAATGCCAACCAAATACAAAATGTGTAACAGCATGGTTCTCTCCCTAAAAATCTGTCTGGCAGGGTAGCGATTTGTGCGTATTGTCACGATTGAGATTTTTTAAGGTGAGAGGAAATTGATAACTTGTAGTTATGTGAAATCGCTATTTTCTGTAGCGTAGATGCATTCTTCTGACTTCTTGTCTGAGAAAATGCATAAGAAAAAATAGGTTAAAATTGAGGGGTGGAAAAGAAAGGTGCAATGTTTAGCCATTGTGTTCACCGCACCTGGACTTTGGCTTACGCATCGGGTATCTCAATCAACAAAAAGAGTTTTTAGTTTCTGCTATTTCTTCTCTGTAATTTTTACACTGTTTTCCAACTGCTTGATGCTGACCTGCGGGGTCGGCAACTCCTCAGGCATGGTTCCGCCAAGTTCCTGAATGGTTTGCCTCACCTTGCTACCCACGTCAAAGTGTGTGGTATTAGCTTGCTGTTTTGAATTCACGCCATCCCGCTTGAGTTTTTCTTCTGTTTGGGTAGCTCGAAAGAGATTAGCCGCCAGTTCTGTTGAACCCATATGATCCAGGATCTTCTGACTCTTTTTCAGCCCCTTCCGCTGATGGATGGCTTTCTGATCTAATCCACCATACAGCCCCCGGTAACCATGATTCTGAAATATGGCGAAATCGATAGCTGTCGCTACCCCAGCTTGCTGCGCTGCCTCAACCAATTGTTTGTTATGTTCTTTCAATTCATTTCTCAGAAAAAGACGCTTTTCGTCTTCACGAAGTTGCCTGAAAGCTTCATCGTCAGCCAGCTCCTGCCGTCGGGTCTGGATAGCAAAATAAGTTTGCCCTGCCGCAATAACCGGTTTCGCAGGGTCGCCGTTTTGTACTACCAGGTAACAGGCATAGCGGGAGAGATGAACATCTTCAAGTTCTCGTTGAGCCCCTGAACCTAATACAACCATTTTGGTGGTTTCAACGAAATGGTCAGATGCAGCTTGATTGCTGGCTTCGCACGCTTGAGTCGCGCGGGCCAGTACCTTTTGAAAATTGCGCCAGTCCCGATAATCCAGTAACGGTGCCAATTCTCTAGCTGACCAAAATTCTTGCCCTTCAGTGCCATAATGCCGTATTTCTTCAAAAGGTTGATGATGTTCGTTCATTGCCCACTCCATGTGATATCGATTGCAAAGAAAGTAAATCTGTAACTGTATTTATATACAGTTGTGAGTATCTCACGTTCTCAGTGTGCTGGGCAAAAAAACATCGCAAAATCTGGAGCAGGCACGCAAAACAGAATTGAAGTTGCGGGGAAGAAAAATGCCGCTCTGTTTGAGTGGGCGGCATTTGTGAAGGCTGAAAAGTAAGAATTAGTGTTACGAGTTACTGAATCTGTTTGTAGAGTGTTGGCTTCAATGGCGCATTGTGGCTGGTTTCTTTCTAATGCGATTTTTGATTATGTACACCCTTATGTACACGGTTTTTTCGGGTGCTTTGGTCAGAAGCCATTGTCTACATCCCTCAGGATCGAGGTGTGTAACCATATTCAGGCTTGTTGTCCTGCGCGCGCGTATTGCTCGTGAAATTGCTGTACCCAATAGCGATGTCCGAAAAAAACCTCCGTTCTCACATGAAACAGCCATGTGCAACTGGTAACTGAACAGACTGGTAGATCGTTCGTTCAGTAAATACCTGATATTTCTGCCAACGAGAAATTGCGTTGGCTGGCAGAGTGCAAATTTGCACGATGACCTAACCCATTGATTCTTCCACAATCCTCAATTTGAGGAAGCCGGATAACACCATTTTTATAGCTCCGATCCCTTCAAAGTGAGGGGTAATTTGCCAAAACAGAGAGAGCATTACTGTCTCTGGCAATCTTTATCGCGATAACGCCTGAAGTACCCTCTCGCTTCCTCATCCATACCAAGAGCCGAATGAGTCCGCTTAACTGCCTGTCTTAAATCTCCGAATCTGTCTGTAGTTGCTGGTGGGCGTGCCGCCTTACGGATACATTCAGAGCGTCTGTTTGCTGCATGTTCACGTTCTTTATCGCCATCTGCCAGCATCATGACTTCTGCCCATCGTGCGGCAGCTCTCCGGTATAGCCCTTTTGACTCCAGCTCTTCAGCTTTCCTGTCCTTTATCATTTCTGCCTCTCAGATTATATAGATAAGCAAAAAGGTGTTGGTTCAGTTGGTTCAGTTGGTTCAATTTGTAAAGAGTATTGTTTTTATTGTGTTTTTTCTAAAATATTGAACCAACATCAACTCATTTTGAACCAACACAGCCCAGCTCTGAACCAACAACACAGCGATAGATTTGTGATTGGTCTGTTATTTTCTGGCTGATATTTGAGCGTATAACAGTGTTATACAGTGGTATACTGTATGGATATTACTCACTGATATGGTCTTTGCAATGAGCAAATCTAATCTGATCGCGTTCCGCATCCCATCTGAATTGCAGGATGAGTTTAATCGGTCTGTTCTCGCTTCTGGAGGGGATAAAACCTCCTGGCTTGTTGATGCGATTCGCATGAAGCTGGGGCAGCCGGAAAAGTCTATTGATTCACGAATGCTTGGGCTGGTGGATCGCATGGAAAAAGCCGCTGCGTCGCTTATTGCCGGAAAGCCGAACATCCCACCAAAACCATATAACGAAACGGCAGTTATAAAGATCATTGCCGATACCATCCAACAGGGATTTGATAATGGGCGTGTGATAGCTGAACGGATCAATGAAGCAGGCTATCAAACAAAAGCTGGTAAAGCGTGGGATAAAGATATTTACAGCGCGTGGAAGCGTCAGGGAAGCAATGCTGAAAAGTTAAAAGCGGTGATTGATTGTAAGGTCAGCGTATAAACATGAGTGCCCATTGGAAAGCTGCTTGGGCCAATACCTTTATACACCAGCAGGTGGTGACGATAGGTGAGGATCAGGCATGAAAGGCAGAACGCCACACATGGAACATCAAGCCAACCACTTCTCGGATGTTCGCAATGAGATAATTGCCATTCGCGGTGATATGCACGGCTTGGAGCGTCGAATTATGGATAAGATTGATGAAAATAGAGATAAGGCCAGTGAAAATCAAAAGTGGATCATCGGCCTGTTGATTTTATCAATGCTTATCCCGCTACTTATCGCATTGGTCACAAAATGAATATCCAATGTGTATGCTGTCGATGCTACGCGCACGTACTTGTCGCAAAATATCAGACAAAAGCCAGATTCAGAACGTCGTGATAACCACCAGCACAACAGAGAGGTCATGTAACGCGATTTATCACACCAGATACATGTGATTGGTGTACCCGCATAAAACATCGTCATAGCGCGTCCTGTGCGCATATACGCCGATAATCAACACATCACCACCACTCTGTCTCGTGTAGAGAACAGTTTCATGGTATCCCCCGCCATCGTGTGCGTACTGGTCGGACGCAGTTGCAAAAAATTTTGCAACTGATACCCCTCGCGCGCGTACTGGTCACGAAATTGGTGTTTTGCTGTGGCAGTGATATCAGAAAAATCTTCCTGTTTCACATAAAGCGGATATGCGCGTACTGTAATGGCCCCATCAACTGGGAGCGGATTTGAAATCCCGCCCCGAATGTGTAGGCAATGTCACTTAACGTTTGTCGCATACCTTCTAGAAAAAGCGATTCATGAATAATAGGGGCATAAATGCCCGGCGTACCGGGCTTATTAGTTAATTTGGTGCTTTAGGGTCAACATTAAAAGTTATATCACCTTCTGTATTTTTCCCGGCATAGCTAGCGGCTATTCTCGCCAACCCCTTGTAATCAGCAATTCCATCAGACTGTTGCGAGACGACTGAGCTACCAACTTTCCATAACATATTAATCTGCCTATTATTGAGATAAGCCTTGGCATCAAACGACTGGAGTATCACCCCTGCGCCGTAGAACGTGTCCGTCACAGTTGTGTTATACGCGCCAGTAATTCCATAAGTAGGCGTATAAACTGTTGTTGCCGTTCCAGTGGTATTAGCTGTACCGTAGCCACCACCATAACTATTGAACGTGGTGTTCGAGTTTCCGTACGTTGTTGCTGAGCTCACACCAGTTTGCCCGTATATTGGGATGGTTACATTACGAGTATTTGAAATGGCCCCGCTTCTCAAAAAGTTCAAGAGAATTACCTGGTCAGCCAATTTTTCATCTTTAACTTGTGTATATCCTTGGCTTGATAAACTGGCGGCTACTACCGTAGCTATTTGAGTGTATTCAATCTGTTTGGTGTTCCAAAGTTCTTGGCTTGCGGGGATGATCAAGAACTTCTTACCGACAGATTGCCCGGAAGATAAAGCATTGACCGTTACTAACGGTTTTTGTACGCATCCAGCCAATAATGACAGGGATAATATTAAAAGAAGATTTTTAATCATGATAATCTCACCTAAGAATTGCGTGGTTATAAATTATCATCACTGTAAGCGAATGTAAGCCACAGGCTCGTAATGTGATATGGAATTTTGATAGTTGGCTCAATATCAGTATGCCGTCCTTGGCTATTATGGTTTTGTTAGTTAGAGCGTCTATTCCCATTCGCTAACATCTTTCATGCCACTGAGGGTAGCTACAATCCCGGCCCTTGTCAGTTTCACGAATTCTTCAGCCCCAACGGCATCACGAATTGCTTTCATGGCAATTTTATTGGCCGAAAATCGTTTCTCTGCTGCGGCGATCGCTGCTGGTGATGCCCCTGCGCGCACTGCTTTTGTAGCTTCCTGAACGGCTTTCTCTATCGCATATCGACCACTTCTTGTCGCCCCAATCTTAGCCACAGTATTTCTTAGCGCGCCACCAGCAACCAAACCACTAATCGAACCAATTACACCACCGCCAAAGCCTCCAGCGATCGCACCTGACTGTTGAACTCCGTTCATAATCACGCCGACGATCTTTGGAAGGCCTGAATCGAGCGTTTTGAGAGCCTCAGTTGTTCTTCCCGTGCGCTCTACGTATCGCTGCGGTCTGGTACTGGCTTTAGCGAGTACACCGAACTCTTTCATCATTCTACCGAGATCTGGCGCATGACGACTGATGGCGTTTACATTCTGCTGGGTCATGAGCTTGGCAAAATACTGGATACCTGACTCTTCACCGATTCCTCCCTTCTCTCCCTGCGCCACAGCATGCTGAAGAATAGATGCTATTGCAGGTTGGCGTTCTGCTTCCGGCAGCGCGGAGATAAGACGGTGAAAAGCTCCCGTTCCAGTGTTTGCGGATGCCTTAAGCGTATCGGCACCTTTTCTTACCATAGCGTCTGATGCGAGATCTCGACCAAAAACAGATTCGGCATTTTGTTTGGCGATAATGTAACTTTTAGAGAGATCGTTAGCTTTCTGCCATTCTGTGAGGAAGTTTCCTTTTTCAGCCATGATGCGCATGTCATCAGTGATAGCTCTGCGCATTTCTCCGGCAATCCGGGCGGCATTGGCCTTACCTGCCCGGGTGTTTGCTTGTTCAGCATCAGCAAACTTAGCACGCCATGCCTTCATCCCGTCGAAGGTTATGCCGCCACCTTGGTTGTTGGCAGCCTGAAACTGTTTCATCTCCGGGCTGAGTGGAACATTGGCTGCTTTTTCTGCTTGGACGACAGCCATCCCATTACTCATTTTCATCCTTTCGCGTGGCATCGTGCTTCGCAGTTCTGCCCATGCCATATTCTCTGCTGTTTTCATATCACTGAGGCTCGCGATGATGCGCTCTTTAATTGCTGCGCTTTTTTCTGATGCGCTTCCAGACTCAGCACCGAAATCAGACAACTGCTTATTCAACTTTGAGGATATTTCATTGAAGGCCGTAAGGTGAGCATCCTGAACATTCCCAGGAGTTGATGCCAGAACACCTTCTGCTTGGGCAATTCCACGACTACCTGAGCGCATTCCAGGCGTCAGGGTGTTGATATTAATACCAGTGATTTTCGCCGCCTTAGCGACATCATCTCTGACGTTTGATGCCTGCGATGCGATATGCTCTCGGCCTACGGCAGAACGCGCTGCTTTCGATACATCATTGGCGGTTTCCAGAGTATTTGCTGCCCCTAACACATGGCCTGATTGATTTGTATTACTCCGCAATACATCTCGCATTACGTCACTGGCTGTCTGTCCGCTCTTTATTAAAGCGCGTGCTCCTAGCGATCCTGCTAGGCCAATACCTGTCTCTTTTGCTAGGTCTTCTGGGCTGATCTGCCCGTTCTTTTGGGCGTTCACCAATGTACCTGGCAGGTTTTCTGCCAACATACTAGCCACCTTTGTGGCCGCACGTTCAGCACGTGGAGCGTTGGCAATTGAAGAAGCTGCGGTAGCTGCCTTTCCTGCACCTAATCCTGTAATAAGGTAAGGTGCTAGCTGCTCACCAGCCTGCGCGTATGGATCTGTAGGTTGGTCTACTGGGCGAAAGACAGGTGATATGGGCGTGTATGTGCCATCACCCACACCAAGCTTCTGAGCTGCCCATGCTCCGGCTGATTGCGCCGCATTGACTACCCCCACGCCTGCGTCCATTACATCAAACGGTATATTAGCAATCCCTCTGGCCATCTGCTCTGGCGCAGCTTTCAGTCCTGGCGAAAGATATTCCATCTCAGGATTAAGGTTAGACTTGGCTACTTGCTGCTGCGGTTCCCCGGCATTTTCATCGGCGAGAAACTGAGCTCTTTTCTGCTCCCATGAACTGGCTGTTGGTAGTCCTGCTTCTATGTTCTTAAATTGCTGACGTTTTGCTTCCCATGCAGAAATATCTCCCACCTGAGAGATTTCTTTATCAAGCTCTGAGTAGTCAGGCTGCTGAAGATTGCGATGTTGACTGGTTTGTGCAAACTGCAAGATTTCACTGTCATCAGGGATTATTCCGGCATCTGCAAATTTACTTACGTAATTAGCCGTTTCATCTGGCAGTGTAGATTTACCGTTTCTGACGGCATTAATACGAGCATAGCCAGAATTATACCCAGCCAATGCCATACCTATATCACCAAATCGCTTCATTCCTTTATTGAGATGGTTTGCTGCGATATCCATTTGCTTTTCAAATGGCAGTGAGCGCGGATCTGTTCCACGATAACCAGCATCACTCATTACTGAGGGCATCAGTTGAGCAAATCCTCTAGCTCCTTTCGGTGACTCGGCACTTCCGTTACCACTAGATTCATTGCCAACTAATGTTTCCATCGTCCCTGATGGGAAACCATATTTTTCAT
The DNA here is from genome assembly GCF_012584495.1 of Escherichia sp. SCLE84. Taxonomy (NCBI): domain Bacteria; kingdom Pseudomonadati; phylum Pseudomonadota; class Gammaproteobacteria; order Enterobacterales; family Enterobacteriaceae; genus Escherichia; species Escherichia sp. SCLE84. The sequence continues at coordinate 3,338,480 of NZ_CP051430.1, forward strand.
CGAGATGACGGGAATAGGCTTTCTGTTTTTCTGTCAGTTGTGCCATCATTGCCATCCCTTAAGTTTTGCCTGATAGTAACTTTCCGGCAGATAGCCATGTGCGGTCACATAATCCTTAACCAGTGAAGGATCCTGCAACAGCATTTTGGTATCAGTTTCTTCGTCCTTAGATTTGGTTACAGGAATACCGAGCCCGGCAATCTGTCGTTTCTGCATTCGAATAATTACGTCCTGCGCTTTATTCAACTCTCGCAAAAATGCCTCATTGCTGGTTGCTGACTTAATGCCATTTTGAGATTGCATAAGGGCAGCCCTTTCCCCTTCGGTTGGGTTAGAGCCAAAAGTCCCTTTGAGGCTAGGCAGAATAACCTTTAGGTTGTATTCATCAGCTTTGGCGCGTAGGCTTCGTGTGTCTTCTGCTACATCAGGAAGGAATCCAAACCCCAGCGTCAGGGGGTTATAGTTCTGCGAGCGGGTAACGGCCGAAGGATGTTTCCCTACAATTCCCGCCAGTTCATGACCCACTTCAAGCGCAGAGTTCAAGGAGTCGATGTTACCTGCAACAGTATTAATTTTATCGTTCATCTTCTCCACTTTCGCCTGCTGTACCTTGCTCAGTTCAGCATTGAGCTTGTCTCTCTCGATGTCATTTTGAGCACGTCCAAGTCGTGCTTTCAGAACCATTTCTCTCGTGCGTAGTTGGTTATCGGATAGGACTTTGAACTGCTCCATATCGAGACGTCGATTACCCTGTTCCGCATTAACCTGAGCATTATATGCGGATGTATCTGCGTTCTGCTGTGCAATGCTCTGCCCTTGCTGCTTCTCTTGAACACTAAAGTAACTATTTGGATCAGCATGGAGGTGGATGAGGTCAGTGATTCTGTTGAATTCCTGTGGGTCATTCTGCCAAGACTGATAAACCTCTTCAGCAGGAAGACCAAATCGCTGTAATACTGGATTTGCCTGCTGAATGGCCTTCTGCATGATCAGTGGATCTCCAGTTTGTGACGCAAGACGCAGATTCATGGCAGCGTCAGCGGTCTGTCGATTTTGCTCAGCATCAATGAATCCCATCTGTTTTTGAGAATCAGCCATAAACTGGGGATACTGGGCCATTAACTTCTGCACGCCAACACGATCATTATTAGCTACCGCACTACCCAACCGTGCCTGATATTCTTTTAACTGCTGGGAAATTTGCGCCTGCTGATTAATCTCAGCAACGCCTCTTAGCCCCTGTAGCGCCATTAAACCTACGTTTGGCTGCTGCTGATACTGCACAGGCTGAGGAACGGAAGAACGAGGAGCATTATCATTTTGCGGTGCCATGCTAGGCAGCCCGCCAAGTTGCCATGTCGCCATTAGAATCCAAGCCCCCCAACAAGACCAATAAGCCCACCACCAATAGCGCCGGCCGCAGTTCCTATTCCAGGAACAACGGAACCAAGTTGCGCACCCGCTAAAGCGCCTGATGCTGCCCCACCAATACCACGCGCAAGACTGGATGGCTGCTGCGCCTGACCTGCACGAATAGCGCCAAGCCCCTGCAAGAGTTGTCCGGTATTATTGGCGTAGTTTTGCCCTGCCGTTGCCTGCCCTGATGCCGCATTCATCCCGACATTTAGCAGGTTTCCATAATTTTGCATTTGCCCACTGAGCCAATTGTTATAAAGCATGGGCGCAATGGAAGATAACTGGTTACTGGTAGCTGTTGAGCCAAGCCCCCCGGTAGCTTCTGCTGAGACAAGGTTCTGATAACGGGCCTGATCTGCCTGTGTTTTATATAAACCAGAACCAAAGAAATCATTCGCGGCTTTATTCTGCCCTTCCAGAGTCATCAGTCCTTGCAGTTGTTGTAAAGCAGGCAATCCGACTTCTGCATACGGCTTGAGATTATTCATCACCGTATTCCACTGCTCGCGCTGCAAATCAATTGCCTGCTGCTGGGCCTTCGCCTGAGCTTTAGAGGCACCACCATCACCGCCTTTTTCGTATACGGCACGATTGAGATGTTTATGAGCTATATGGGTAATTAACATTCGCTGAATTCCTTATATTGTTGCCGAGTTAACTGATAAAGCGTTACGCCGACGGGTTTACCACATCTGATATAAGCATCATCAAGGTGACCAACACGGGTAGCGCCAAGCAAACGGATAATTGCCCGTCCATATTTTGTGGTGTCAGGAACCATAGTGATGCTGTTAAGGAATGGTGAGTTTTCGAGAAGCCACTTGCAGAATAATCGATGCCCTTGCAGTGCATATTCACCACGGAATCCGGGGTCGTACACCGCATGGCATTCAACAACGCTATGCCAGAAGTTACGCACTTCATGAACGCCAGCCAGCACTAATCCTTCGTAGATGCCGAGATATACCGCATCAGGCTTGATGTAGTACGTGTGCCCCGGCTCAACAATATTTTCGGTATTGCCTGGCTCGTTAAGAAAGGCCTGTAATCGCACAGGGTTATCAATAAATTTTAGTTCCATGCGATGCCATCCATTTTCACATACAGCCTGCCAGCGCCTTATCTATTAACCCTCGTGCAATTTCATGCAGAGTTGGCGCTACTCCAATTCCTGATTTTTTACGCTGCTCTTCCTGAATTTTCTTTATCGCTTCCATTTGCTTCTCACTTATCAATACCGGCTTTACTGAAATAGCCATAACGCCCCCTTAGAACTGTATAAAACAACAGTTATTATAGTTTCACAAATCGCAATATTCATCATCGTAATTGCAAAATATGAAACAAATAGCACAAAAAAATGCCACCGCTCAGTAGCTGGTGGCATCGTTCTGTGTGTCAGGTTTTGACAGGTTTTTTATGGACTCTAAAAACTATATTTATGGTATCGCATTACTCTTCACGGCAGGCGCTTTTCAGTTCTGCCCTTGCTTCTGGCTCCATTGGTAATTTGATTCGCGATCAGCTATGCGGATGGTTTGCTGAACAGGCATAATAACTTCTCAGAGGCTGTTTTTTGAACTACGAAAATTTCGTAGTGCTCACTTTCAAAAACGTCACGCCCTTGTACACAGGATTTTACGAAAGTCTCGTAAAACACTCTCTGATGCCAGCCAGGTGTTGTGCGCATCAATTCAGTCACATTGTGTTGGTTCAAAATACCGTGTTGTTGGTTCAGTGTTGGTTCAATAAAAAGAATAAAATCCTTATAAAACAATACTCTTTACAAATTGAACCAACTGAACCAACTGAACCAACACCTTTTCTACGCACATGAAGAAGCTCATTCTTCAGATGAGTTATAATCTCCTGGCTGGTAATTGAGTACATAAACGTTTATTTGTCGTCCCTGAATACGTGGTGATTTTCTTTGGTATCCACGACCGCTGTTTGGTGGGGTTAGCATCCCGGCTTTTTTCAACACTTCAGCAAACTGTTTTGCGTTGAAACCACATGCGATCTCCTTTTCAAATGTGGCCGGGAATGTGTAGAAAATCATTGGGCTTTCGTCATGTTCTCCACGCTGACGGTATCCGGCTAAATCTTTGATGGGCAAATCTGCCGGGCTGTATGGAAATGGTGCAAAACGGCTAAGCCCATAGGCATTAAGAAATGCCTCCGTTTGTTCAATAATCTGCTGATGTTCTTTGTTACCTGTGCCGAACTCGCGCAACCATGCGTTATAGCTGTGCTGTATCGCATCACGGCATGTCTGAGCATCCCAGCCTGTTACAACCTCGCCTAACAGCAATGCGGCCTCCAGAATGGCAAATCGCGCGGCTACACGGTGAACCTGCTCACCATAATCGGGTGGGATCAGGCTTCTCCATCTGCTTTCGCAATCACGAACAGTTTTAATAGCCTGTTGCTGGTGGTCTGCCAGCCATTTAATCCACTCACGCCCGGCTGCGCCATGGTGATGCTGGTAAGCGTCTTTCAGTGCGTCTGCGTGCTGTTTTCCGTTCTGGTAATCGTGAAAGCGTACTGCTTTACTCAACGGAATATTCAGCAGTCGCACCAGTTGCCCGGCTTTGGTTTTTCGCCCGGAAGTAGCGATAAATGTTTCTAAATCCATTTCTCCGGTGCTGATTGCCACTGTACGCCAGCGTTTTAGATCCCGGTTTCCACCATCTTTAGCGCCTTGCAGTTTCCCTACACCGTTAAATAACGCATAGGCAGACTGTGAAACGCTGACAGGATCAGCGCCCTGACCAACTTCATCAAGCGGCATTAGTCCGTCATTGTGGGCGGCGGCCTCATTTGCCAGCCCCAGCGCGGTTCCGTACCACGTCAGCCGCAGTAAATCAGGGTTGCCGTATAAGCTGCTCGCCACGTTTGCCGTGGTGGTCTTACCTGCGCTCGACTGCTCATAGAAATGAATGCCGAACCCGTCAGCGCCCACCAGCCCAATCAATGGCGCTGCCAGTGCTGCGCCGATCCCGGTCATCATTGAATAGTTACCAAAGGCCAGACGCGCCACGTTATCACGCCAGCTTTTCGCGCTCCCTGAGACGGTATATCCGGCTGCGGCTGAGCTTCTCCCGCTGAACAGCACAGGATTTTCAGGTGTTCCGATGATTTCCCCATCAGGCATGATGTACGCTCCGCATTGCCAGCCAGTGGCATGAGCAACACGCCACAATTCACGAGAGCCACTGCGTTGTAGCCAGTCTGCCAGTATTGCTCTGAGGCTGCTTTTGGTCGTGACATTTACCCCACCAGCTTTAAGTGTGCGCCATCCTTCACGTTCACCAATATCAGCCAGTGGAATGGCAGCGGTTGTCGGCGTTTCAGAACCAAACGACAGCCAGCGAAGAATGAGATACTGGTCTTTATCGTCTCTGCCAGTACCGATAACGCTTAACGGAGAACATAACCAGCTTTCGTTATTGATGATTTCTCCACTCTGGCTGTCAGCTCTCGGAGATACCCAATAAATACCATCCTCGCGGCTTTCTATTCTTGGTTTCAGTGGGTCGGTATCCATAACCTTAAAATCGCTTCCCTCAATGGTCTGTGGCTCCTGTTTCACGCCATTACCCTGTGGTTGGTACATTGACTTATTGAACGCTTCTGTGGCGCATTTAATGCCGTGTTTTTGGTGGTAATCATTCCAGTCTGCTTTGTGATCTGTCGGGGGTAATGCCACCCATCCAGAAACAGATAAAGCTGCTTTTTCTGCTGCTATTCTCCCCGTGTTTTGTCTTCCTTCGCTGTGGTCGTTATCCGCAGCAATGATGATTTGTGCTGAAGGAAATTTATCCCGCAGTACCTGGGCGACATATAACAGGTTCCCGGCATCAATCGCCGCCACTGTCAGCGCCTCTGGACGAATTAAATGGGCAGATAATGCCGTTGCCAGCCCTTCTGCGATTAAGATGCTATGTGTTGTTTCTGGCGCGTTTATGGCGTGATATGCCCCCCGCTTTGCTGAACCTGTCAGGAGTCTTTTTTCACCATGTGATGTAATAGTCTGTGCTGCTGTGACTGCGCCGGATTTATCCACCAGCGCCAGCAACAGAGATCCATCGGGCAACACGGGGAATGTAAAATCACCTACCCCTTTCGCAACCAGATAATCAGATTTGCCGTTTACAGCCTTTCTGCGCATGTCATCAAACTGACGGGAAAACGTATCCCGTCTTTGTTGTTCGTCCTTCTCTGCCCTTTTCAGGCGCTCCTGTTCGCGTCGCTGGCGCTCGGTTTCCAGTTGTTCCCGTTTCTGGCTGGTGGCTTCTGGTGTTTCCGTTGTCCGGTAATCAATACCCAGAACATCAGCGGCAAGAAGCGCCGCCTCTGTTGTGTCGCAGTTATTTACGCGTTTAATTAAATCCAGCCCATCACCAGCGCCGCACTGATTACAGATGAAGCTACCGCGCCCGTTGTCATCGAACCGGAATCGATCTTTGCCCCCACATGCAGGGCAGGGAGCATGACGGCGCGGAGAGTCAGGGACATTTATGTTCAGGCAGCCCAGCACATGAGGCCAGTTGTTTTCAGACGCACTGATAACCTGACGGATAAGATCAATGTTTCGCATCACCGTACCCCACGTGGTCTATAGCGTTTGCGATATGGCTAACCAGCATCTGCCACTTGGTTATTCCGTAATCAGTCATCATGCCATCATTGTTTAGCCACATATCAAATTCAGCGGTTGTCGCAAGTTTCCACTTATCGCCGTGGACAGTCCTCATTGCTGGGTACATGAATGCGCAAATCAGATCACAAACATCTGACGGCTTCAGAGATGTAGTAATGGTGCGTCCCTCTGGCGTCTGAATTGCCATTTTCTCTTCACCAGTAGAATGAAGGTTATGAATCCACACAGCACCAGCAATCTTTGCCACCTGCTCTCCGATTGCGGAGCTAAGCGCCATTTCTGCATTTTCACGCATGAGAACCTCCCGCTACAGTTGCGCCCATGTCATTAACCATGCTTTGCCATATCTCACGCCCGACGCCAGTCAATCCGTCCTTAGTGACGCAACGCTCAAGAAGCTCGATCCCCACGGTTTCCCACTGCGGGTAGAACACTTTCATGGCTGCCAGTGTGTAGCTATCGATCAGGCTGCGAACGCCTTTTACTCCATTGACGATTTCCACACGTACGGCCTCGCCGTCCGCATCAACCATGAAATAGTCCCCGCCGCTGGTGGAGGTAATGTGGTTATACAGTGCCGACGCATACTTATTTGCCAGCGCATTCAGTCGGAAATTTTTAGTAATCATGGCTCCATCCTCAGTGCGTCACTGGTTCCGCTGGCATGCCGTTTTCATTCAGTTCAGCTATAAAGCTGTTGTGAAGTTCAGCAAGCGTTTCACGACCAAATGGAGTCAGTGCTCCTTGTTCCACATCCATCATGGCTCTGTAGAAAATGATGGCGCGTTCTGTGCCAGACTCGATGCCAAAACGTTCTATCATCGCTCCCTCAATGTTGTTTGCCATAGCGAGGCGCTCTGCTACTGGATACAGCGGCATGGCGACGATGCCGTTGGAATAAACAGCCACTTCGGAAGGATTGCCAGTATCATCAATGATGCTGACAGTGCCGTTTTCCTCTCTCATTTCCAGCATGAATACTGTTGCGATCAGCCATCTCCACATAATGACGTTATGCTGTGATGTGTAATCGAAATATCCCTGGTTGCCGCCATCGGCAATAGCGAGATGTATTGACATACCTTCATCTGGTTTATCGTCATAATCCCCGGCATCCAGACGATTTACGGCATCAATATATGAGACGGCCTCAACGCGTTCTGTCATGCCATCGTTGCTGCGGTACATGATGTTTACGCCGTCAGGCGTTGCTTCTGCATGGAAAGTTAAGAAATTATTCATGTTTCGCCTCGCCTGAATGATTCTGTAACTCATATTTGCCCAACAATTCGTCCGCTTCCTGAATAGCTTCTGGTACGCCATTGAGCAGTGACATAACCGCGCCAATCATTAACTTGTCTCTGTTGCTGGGGCTGGCCCCTTCAAGCCAGAACCCTAAAACAGTCTGAACCTGTTCGATGCGACATTGCGCTTCAATGAGCTGGATGTTGGTCATTTCGCACTCTCCACATCGATTAAACCGATATCTATCAGGGAGGTAACTTTTTGTAGCCAGCTATTGATTACTGTCGCCTGTTCCCCTCCCACCGAGGGAACAATCTCATTCATCACATGAACCAGACCTGTGCGCGCTCTGGTAAGCCGTTCAGTCGCGCAATCTGCGGGAGTGAATGTGTCTGGATATGGCTCTTCACGCCCCAGCAATGATTCAATTTCCAGCTCACACGGATGACGATAAATTAAGTTGATATTCATTTTTCACCCCCAAGAATTACCAGCTCGGCACGGGCATCGTTAACCAAAGATGAGCACGCTTTAATCGCATCCACGACATCAGCAGCGTCCATTTCTTCAGCCGAAAGACTGACAGCAACCAGGACAGCCGCTGCTTGCTCGATTAATTGAAGTGCGGACGTAAGGCGAGGGGTATTAATTGAGTTATTCATTGGTTGCCCCCGTTTTTCCTGGCATTTCGCCACCTTCCAGCAGGAAATGAACGTCACGAACGGCGAGATCCAATATCGCGAGTAACGCCTTCAGTCTTTCGTCTCGTGAGGGAGAGTTGCTCACCAGAATGTCGTTAATCACTTCTGTCAGTGTGATGATCTGGCTTGTGCGTTCGAGGGGATCCATATGCACATCGTAGGTTTTAATCATGTGCCACCTCCATGCGGATACGACCAGCAAAAAAGCAGATGTGATCGCGCACCAGAGAACGGCGAGCATCGCGTTCAGACTCGGCAGCAATATGATGAATTTTGGCGGTAATTGTCGGGCAATCGCGGCGAACTGCGGCGATAATCCAGATAAATTGCGGTTTTTGGGTAGGGGTAGTAGCCAGCATGTGGCAGCCTCCATTCGATAGCATGTAACGCTACCACCGGAAACGCCAATTTCGCTGGTGGTAGCCCAGACAGGGTTGGCGTAACCGGCTCGAATGGATACCGGCGCTTCCGAAGAAGCCCCTGCCTGAGCCACCATTGATTGACAAAGGCGCTGGATTATACACCAACGCCCAAAAAATGGGTGAGTCAGACCTACGACATAAAAAAAGACGCTCGGCGCGTCATATGTCGCCATTCGATTTACCAGGACGCCAATCCCGGCACCCGTTTTATGAGGTGCCTTATAACCATAAACCGTGTTGCCGCATAACGGCAAGCTCTTTTTTATGGACTCCGAAAACTCACTATTGGAAGAACCAGAAGCACAGTACATCGCGCTCATTTCGTTAACGTCACGCGCGTGGACGAATGTTTTTGTGGAGTCACTACACGAGCTGAAGACATCATCTACGACCAGAAATTTTCTGGCGCAGCCGCTGACCTTCTCAATGCTAATATCATCGCCCGAGATTTCTGGTATGGTTAAGGCATCCGTTCCGACCACCAGCAAATGATAAACTTTGCTTGTATCTGCTGTATTAATGCCTGACTTTGCCGTCATATTTCTGGATTTTGGCGACATGCCAGCCAGTGAAAATGTCTTCTTCTGGACGGGTATCATTGGTTAACCTCCGCGAACTCCTTCATGAAACGCGCCAGCGGTTGTACGCATGGCGATTGATACCCGTCGCGATAAAACGTCACTCGGTTGTGAGACACGCTTTCGACAGTAACGAGTGCTCCGTGGGCATCTTTGTAGCGTTTTTGTGGTTGTGGTGTTCCTGTTGGCTTAGACATTGAGCGCCTCCAGACGCTTGGCGAGCCAGCGTTGCGACAGGCGGGTGAGTTCTCCTTTGCGCTGCTCATATTCCATGCCCATATCAATTAACGTGATATTGGTGCTTTCGAGATATGAGAGGTGCTCAAGCTGTTCTGCGTTCATATGGTCGCGAGGTTCGCCAGAATAGCCATTTATCCGCGCCCACTGCTTAGCAGTTAGCCCACCAAGAACGATACGAGAAATCATATTGCTCTCGTTTGTGTAGTGGTGTTGCTGCGTCGTTTTCCCCTGCTCGGCACGGGCCATGTTCAGCGCATCGCACATTGGCTTAAAGTTGTTTGCGGCACTGAGACGGGCTTTTAGCTGGCGACGATAGCGGGCGGCGATTTCAGGAACGCTACGCTGTAATTCTTCCTCGCACTGGATGAAATAACGGCGGATAGCGCGACCCTGATCATTGCGTTCGATCATTGCCAGTTCTTTCGCCATTCCGACACTTAACAGATAGTCTTTGCCGGGTCTGCCAGAGTGCTTAATCTTGCTGTAAGCCGCGCCATTCGGGCTTTTCCCCAAATTTGGGGAAATTGTTTTATGGACTGAGTAATCGTGCCCAATGGTGAAGTCATATTCAGAGATGCGATCAGTGATCCATGTAGAGAAGTCTTTTCCCACGCCCAACGCTTTGTGCAACGCTTTTGCGCTAACAATATTGGTTTCACGCCCACCGATATGACCAGGAATAACCGGGACAATTGCGGCAAATTCATTACCGTTAATTGTGCCCAGAGAGGCGTTCAGATGAGGGGCGGCCTCAGAAATTAATCTGCTTTTTTCGATGTTCATTTTCAGTCTCCGTTAGGCGGCGTTAAACGCGTCCGGGTAGAGTTTCAGAATGTCGGCAATTTCCTGCTGAGAAAGTCCGTTGTGATCATTTATGTTCGCAAGATGGTTAATATGAGTGATCACTTTCAGAACATCACCACGGCAGGAGAAACGGTAGCGAAGGTGTGTTCCGATACCATCAGGATTCTTTTCGTCGATACGCTCCAGAGTGATTCCAAGCTGGCGTTCTAACTCTGTTGCATAGTTACGACCAGAAGACAGACGGCAGTAGCGAAGAATGTCATTTTCTGTCCATCCCTCTATACCAGTACGCAGCATATAGACTCTGGCACGATGCTTTTTCGGTGTGCGCTTTGGTGCTTGAAGGGATTTTGTCAGGGGCGTAACATCAGATACGCGAATATCTGAATTAGCCGCCTGTAATGGGCGGTTTTTCTTTTCCATCAGGCCACCTTCCCGCGGCGTTCTGCTAGCCAGTTGTGAATCTCAACCGCATCAAACGCAGTTATTTTTTCTCCCAGCTTTACCGGACGTGGTAGTGAACCGTTTCTTACTTTACGGTCGATGGTGGATACACTAACGCCCAGCAATTCAGCCAGGCGGAAGCGTCTGATATAGCCTTTTGTAGGAATAGTGTCGGTGTTCATGCTTCCCGTAACCTCTTAGCGATAGTTGTTGCTTCGTTACGGGAGGAAGTATCTGTACATATATGAACAATAAAAAGGCACAGTAATGATACTGTGCCTGAATAGTTAGCTACTCTACCCCTTACCGTTGGCGGCAGCACGTAAGTGTCTCAAAATCACATCTTCATTTGTGATTGCTAACGGTGGAATTTCGTCTTTATGAGCCACTATGCAATCCCGCCACTTCTCAGGGCTTATTTCTTTCTTTTTGCCACGGCATTCATCAGGATACTTTGACAAAAGATATATTGCTGATTTGAAAAGTTTTTCCCTGTTTTCAGCATGTCTCTCGGCATTATGGTTGCTATTTTTTATTTCAGGTATTAGTTCCTGTTCTACCGCCATTTCGTATCGTTTTTTGCTCTTAGCTGCGTCAAAACTTCCATTAACCTTTGCGTCGTGAAGATATTCTAAATCAGCCTTTGTTATATAAATGTTTTTATCTGACAGGCTACTCAGGTGAATCTGGGAACTTTGCATTTTGAATTTATATAGATCACAATCAAATGTTGCTTCAAGTCGCACATATGGCTCTCCACATTCTTGTGAATGATAATGTCGTGTTGTACTACCGCGTACACGCAACAATCCGCATGCAATTGATTTTCTTACAATAAAAGAGTTTTTGCCAATTTGTTCAAAAACATTTTTATTGTCTCTGTCTTCAACTGTCAGTGGTTTATGTGCATAAAATAGCTCATAAGCACCGCTTTCAGATGCTGGGATATAAACTTCGTTGCTTGCGCTGGTAATAAGAAAAGGAAATGTAAACCTTACTTCTTCTGGGTACATAAGTAATAAATCAGTTATAAAATCAGCATCTTTTTTGAAGTGGATGGCGGCATCAGCTTCAATGAAATCAAGAAAGTCAGCATAGACATAAAAGTCTATATGTAGTCTATCTTTCCAATGCCATATATCATCAATTTCACAATTTAATAATTTTGATGCTCGCTCTATCGTGCAGTAGTCCAAAGGTGGAATACCTGATTCCTGCCATAAATTTCTATGCACCGCAGTTGTTTCATGAGAGTCGTTCATTGCGTCACCTTTTACGCTGCGCCTTATTTTGTGATTGAGCCAGGCGGTAAGGCTTCCCGCTTTTCGCCCCGTCGAGCTAGGCTCAATCTATTCAGTTAGTTCGCCCTTCTGAGAGGCGTTACGTTGTAGTCTTTTCCGCTTTCCAGTGCCACCAGCAGATCAGCCCACTGTGCCAGTGCTGCTTTACGCTCATCAAAATACTGATGGCGGTTATAAATCCCCTCTACGCCCTTAATGCGATGATTGAGGCATCGTTCCGCCACAACAGGATCAACACCCAACGCTGCTAAATGAGTACGTGCGGTGCGTCGGAAGTCGTGAATCGTGAAATTAGGCACATCCGGCATTTCGGCGCGAACCTTAGCCAGTGCTACGGGTAAAGTGCTTTCCTGAATATGTGGGATCATTCTGTTTTGCATCTTCCTGGCCGGAAGCACCCATGCGCTATTACATGAAAAGGTGTGTAGCTCTCTCAACCATTCAACGGCTGGGGAAGGTAGAGGTATATCAATAGGGTCTCCGTTTTTGCTGCGTTCTTCCGGCAAATGCCATACCGCACCATCTAAATCAAACTCTTCCCATCGTGCGGCGCATAACTCCATCTTACGAACGCATAGTGCCAGCAATAGCTTAAATGTCAGTTCGTTCTGGCGGCTGAATCCTTTTGCGGTGCGCATAGCCTCGAATAGCCTGATAAGCTCATCGCGAGTTAGCCAACGGTCGCGGGAAACCTCTTTACCACCAGCATCAGATACTTCAAACGCTGAACAAGGGTTTATCTCCAGAGCGTGGCGTTTTATCCCATAGTCAAAGATACGGCGTGTCCAGCGTAATACATCTGTTGCTATCGTTGGTGCTCCTCGGTCAACGATACCTTTCAACATGTCGTCAATGTGGCGTGGCTTAACGTCCTCTACCTTCATATGCCCAATGCAGGGGTTAATATCCTTATCAATTCTCCGGCGAAGGATATCGGGATGTTTCCATCTCGGAAGTATCTGGCGCTCGAAGTATTCGGAGGCCAGATCTGAAACACGCATGGCGTTTTTCTCAGCCTCCATTTTTGCCAGTGCTTCAGCTTTTCGTTCCTGTTTCTCTGCTGCTACGTCATAGCCAAGAGCAACTCTGGCTGACAGCTCTTTTGCTGTTTCTCTGGCTTTTGATAGTGACAGTTCGGAGTAAGAGCCTATAACCATAGCCCGCTGCTTTCCTGCGAGCTTATAGCGGAATCGCCAGAACGGGACTGTGTAGTTTTTGGGGTAGCAAATATAAAGGCCGTTGCCGTCTGCCTTGCCATCAAATCTGTCTCCCGCCTTTATCCATGCGCGGATCTGCATATCTGTGAGTTTTGGCATTGCGAATACCTGAATATCGAATATGGGGGTGTACATAAAGCAATGTACATGAAAGTCATTATGTACACCTCTATGTACACGCATATTGTGCGCTTTGTTGCGTTGTTATGATAGCTCATGATAACAAAAAAGCCCGACATTTCGCGGGCTTTGTGGTTTTTTGCTGCTTGGTGATTTTTACTGATAGCTTATTCGATATTCTGAATCTGCTCGCGCATCTGCTCAATCAACACTTTCAGCTCGATGGCGGAGTTTGTCACTTCGGCATTGATAGATTTCGACGCAAGAGTGTTCGACTCGCGGTTGAATTCCTGCATCATAAAGTCCAGACGACGACCAACGGCTTCTTTTTTCTTCAGAATGTTGTAGGTCTCTTTGACATGCGCTTCCAGGCGGTCCAGTTCTTCGGCAACGTCAATTCGTTGTGCCAGCAGAACCAACTCCTGCTCCAGACGGTTGTTTTCCAACTGAACCTGAGCATCTTCCAGCTTCGCGACCAGACGCTCACGCTGCCATTGCAGGATTTCCGGCATATGGGCGCGGACTTTGACCACTTCGGCGGTGACGCCTTCCAGACGCTGCTCGATCAATGCTTTCAGTGCCTGACCTTCGGTTTCACGTGCGACGATAAAGTCGTCCAGCGTACCATCCAGCGCCGCGAGAATTTCAGCGGCAATGGCGTCGAGATCCTGCTCCTGGGCTGCCATCACGCCCGGCCAGCGCAGAATATCAACCGGGTTGATTTCCCCTTCGTCACTCTGCATTTTTACCCAGTTCGCGGCAGTTACCAGCTGTTTAGCCAGTTTTTCATTGAGGATCAGCTCACCTTGTGCGCTAACATCTGGCTCATAGCGCAGGGTACATTCCACTTTACCGCGCGTCAGGCGAGAACGAATACGCTCGCGAACGACAGGTTCAAGGCTACGGAACTGCTCCGGCAGACGAAAGTAAGTTTCCAGATAACGCTGGTTTACCGAGCGCATTTCCCAGGTTGCGCTCCCCCATTCACCCTTGATTTCACGCCGGGCGTAGGCGGTCATACTGCGGATCATAGACGTTCCTGTTTATAAAAGGAGAGGTGGAAGGATTATAGCCATCGATGCCTTGTCAGGATAGGAATAACCGCCGGAAGTCCGTATAATGCGCAGCCACATTTGTTTCAAGCCGGAGATTTCAATATGCGTCCAGCAGGCCGTAGCAATAATCAGGTGCGTCCCGTTACCCTGACTCGTAACTATACAAAACATGCAGAAGGCTCGGTGCTGGTCGAATTTGGCGATACCAAAGTGTTGTGTACCGCCTCTATTGAAGAAGGCGTGCCGCGCTTCCTGAAAGGTCAGGGCCAGGGCTGGATCACCGCAGAGTACGGCATGCTGCCACGTTCTACCCACACCCGTAACGCTCGTGAAGCGGCGAAAGGTAAGCAGGGTGGACGCACAATGGAAATCCAGCGTCTGATCGCCCGTGCTCTTCGCGCGGCAGTAGATTTGAAAGCGCTGGGTGAGTTCACCATTACGCTGGACTGCGACGTGCTTCAGGCTGATGGTGGCACGCGTACCGCGTCGATTACGGGTGCCTGCGTGGCGCTGGCAGATGCGCTACAGAAGCTGGTGGAAAACGGCAAGCTGAAAACCAACCCGATGAAAGGGATGGTAGCCGCAGTTTCTGTCGGTATTGTAAACGGTGAAGCAATTTGCGATCTGGAATACGTTGAAGACTCAGCCGCAGAGACCGACATGAACGTAGTGATGACCGAAGACGGGCGCATCATTGAAGTGCAGGGGACGGCAGAAGGCGAGCCGTTCACCCATGAAGAGCTACTCACCTTGTTGGCGCTGGCCCGAGGGGGAATCGAATCCATTGTAGCGACGCAGAAGGCGGCGCTGGCAAACTGATTTTTAAGGCGACTGATGAGTCGCCTTTTTTTTGTCTGTAGAAAAGTAAGATGAGGAGCGAAGGCATGAAACCATATCAGCGCCAGTTTATTGAATTTGCGCTTGGCAAGCAGGTGTTAAAGTTTGGCGAGTTTACGTTGAAGTCCGGGCGCAAAAGCCCCTATTTCTTCAACGCCGGGCTGTTTAATACCGGGCGCGATCTGGCACTGTTAGGCCGTTTTTACGCTGAAGCGTTGGTGGATTCCGGCCTTGAGTTCGATCTGCTGTTTGGCCCTGCTTACAAAGGGATCCCGATTGCCACCACTACCGCCGTGGCGCTGGCGGAGCATCATGACCTTGACCTGCCGTACTGCTTTAACCGCAAAGAGGCAAAAGACCACGGTGAAGGCGGCAATCTGGTTGGTAGCGCGTTACAAGGACGCGTAATGCTGGTAGATGATGTGATCACCGCCGGAACGGCGATTCGCGAATCGATGGAGATTATTCAGGCTAATGGCGCGACGCTTGCTGGCGTGTTGATTTCGCTTGATCGTCAGGAACGGGGGCGCGGCGAGATTTCGGCGATTCAGGAAGTTGAGCGTGATTACAACTGCAAAGTGATCTCTATCATCACCCTGAAAGACCTGATTGCTTACCTGGAAGAGAAGCCGGAAATGGCGGAACATCTGGCGGCGGTTAAGGCCTATCGCGAAGAGTTTGGCGTTTAAAGAAACTCGCCGGATGAAAAGTCATCCGGCGTCATATTACTGCAACTGCGCGGCAATTAGCGGCCAGCGGGCGTCAAAATCATCCGTCGGGCGGTATTTAAATTCGCTGCGGACAAAACGTGACAGCATACCTTCACAGAAGGCCAGGATCTGGCTTGCCAGCAGGGTTTCATCGGTGGTGTAACCTTCACCCTCACGCATTCTCTTTTCACGCAATACCTGACGCAGCTGCGCTTCAATACGCTCGAACAGCTGGTTGATACGCCCTTGCAGGCGATCCTGTTCAAACATCAGCGCATGACCAGTGAGGATGCGGGTCAGGCCAGGATTACGCTCACCAAAACCGAGAAGCAGCAACACAATCAGACGCAGGCGCGCTGTGGTGTCTTTCTCATCTTTCAGAATCAGGTTGATGCGAGTAATCAGGCTATCTTCGATAAACTCAATCAGGCTATCGAACATGCGGGTCTTACTGGGGAAGTGGCGATACAGTGCCGCTTCGGAAACGCCGACAGAGGCGGCCAGTTTTGCCGTCGTGATACGTTGGCTTCCATCGCTGGATTCCAGCATCAGCGCCAGAGACTGAAGTATTTCCTCGCGACGGTTCCTTTTCGCAGTTTGTTTTTCTGCCATGTTACAAAATACCCCTGAAAATAAGCACTTGCCAGGCGGCACCCACGCTATGACCGCAAACGAAATGTTTGCGGCTATGTTATGACGTTATTCGGATGCGTATGTGTTACTGACTACCAGAGTGACCAAAGCCGCCTTCACCGCGGTCGGTGGCGTCGAAATCTTCCACCAGATTAAATTCAGCCTGTACTACCGGAACAAAAATCATCTGGGCGATGCGTTCGCCAGGTTGAATGGTGAAGCTGTCCTGACCACGGTTCCACACGGAAATCATCAACTGGCCCTGATAGTCAGAATCGATCAATCCTACCAGGTTACCAAGCACGATACCGTGCTTATGTCCCAATCCGGAGCGCGGCAGCATCATTGCCGCCAGTGAAGGATCGGCAATATGAATCGCCAGCCCGGTCGGAACCAGCGTAGTGTCACCCGGAGCCAGTTCTACGGCGTCGTCGAGACAGGCACGCAGGTCAAGTCCGGCAGAGCCAGAGGTGGCATAAGTCGGGAGCGGAAATTCCTTCCCAACGCGCGGGTCCAGAATCTTAACGTCGATTTTTTTCATCATAACGGGTCACGATCTCGTCGAGTAATAATTGGCCAAGGAGCTCTTTGCGCTCAAGCGGTAAGACTTTATCTCCGTCCTGCCAGAAAAGGTGTAATGCGTTGTTGTCGCTGTTAAATCCTTGAGTTGGCTGGGAAACATCGTTCGCGCAGATCAGATCAAGGTTTTTACGGATACGTTTTTGCCGGGCGTATTCTTCCACATTATTTGTTTCGGCGGCAAATCCAACGACGTAGGGTCGATGGTCTTTTAGTGCGGCAACGCCTGCGACGATATCGGGGTTTTTAACCATTTTTATTGTTAATTCATCACCCTGCGTGGCCTGCTTTTTGATTTTCTCTGGGGCCACGGTAGCTGCGCGATAATCCGCCACGGCGGCGCAGCCGATAAAAATATTTTGCTGCTGTACAGAAGCATTCACGGCGGCTTCCATTTCCAGCGCGGTCATCACATCAACACGTTTAACAAACGGTGGCGTCGGTAGTGAAACCGGACCTGATACCAGCGTGACGTTCGCGCCACGACGGGCAGCGGCGGCGGCGATAGCAAAACCCATCTTGCCGGAGCTGTGATTAGAGATATAACGCACGGGATCGAGCGGTTCACGCGTCGGGCCGGCGGTAATCATAATGTTCAGATGTTTCAGGTCGTTGACGGGCGAAAAATGCGCTACCGCCATATCCACAATGGTTAACGGATCGAGCATTCGCCCAGGACCGATATCACCACAAGCCTGACTGCCACTGTCTGGCCCCCAGATGAGCAAACCACGGGAAGCAAGCACCTCTAAATTATGCTGCGTGGCAGCGGCACGGTACATCTGCTGGTTCATGGCGGGGAGCACGGCTACAGGCGCAGGTGTAGCCAGACAAATCGTCGATACCAGGTCATTCGCCATTCCGGCAGCAACACGGGCAATCAAATCTGCCGTGGCAGGGGCGAGAATCACTAAATCAGCCCATTTACCCAGCTCAATATGGCCCATAGCGGCTTCGGCTGCCGGGTCCAGCAGACTGTCGGAAACGGGATAACCAGAAACCGCCTGCAAGCTAAGTGGGGTGATAAAGGCTTTTGCCGCTTCGGTCATGGCTACGCGGACGTCGGCCCCGCGATCGCGCAAACGACGCACCAGTTCAGGGGTTTTATAGGCAGCAATACCGCCGCTAACGCCGAGAACGATTTTTTTACCGGCCAGGCTCATGATGATTTTTCCTGTTGGGTGACACCAGAAGTTGGCGATTTTATCACAATACTTTTGTTGTCGTGCCTTCACCTGAGAATCACTTTGCGAGGCGCTTTCCAGGATTGAAAACTGGCCGTCGATTTAACGGAACGGCTATGACAGGATGCGAGCACCACAAAGGAGGTGAAGGTGAAAAACAATTCACAGCTGTTGATGCCGCGCGAAAAAATGCTGAAGTTTGGTATTAGCGCCTTAACGGATGTCGAGCTGCTGGCGCTATTTCTGCGTACCGGAACGCGCGGTAAAGATGTATTAACCCTGGCAAAAGAGATGCTGGAGAATTTCGGCTCTCTTTATGGCTTGTTAACCTCTGAATATGAACAATTTAGTGGCGTTCATGGAATTGGCGTGGCGAAATTTGCCCAGTTAAAGGGGATTGCTGAACTGGCGCGGCGTTACTACAACGTGCGGATGCGTGAAGAAAGCCCTTTACTCAGCCCGGAGATGACGAGGGAATTTTTACAAAGCCAGCTCACGGGTGAGGAGCGGGAGATCTTTATGGTGATCTTTCTCGACTCCCAACACCGGGTTATAACGCATAGCCGTCTTTTTTCCGGCACGCTAAACCATGTTGAAGTCCATCCTCGGGAAATTATCCGCGAAGCGATAAAAATAAACGCCTCGGCGCTGATCCTTGCACATAATCACCCTTCGGGTTGTGCTGAACCCAGTAAAGCGGATAAACTCATTACTGAACGGATAATAAAGAGTTGTCAGTTCATGGATTTACGCGTGCTCGACCATATCGTGATTGGGCGTGGAGAGTATGTTTCTTTTGCCGAACGCGGCTGGATTTAACCCGCTATGCGCGATCCTTCGGGATCTTTGTCTGTTCGGGACTTGAGCACATCGCTGAGTCAGCGTATACTACGCCACCTTTGAGAATCTCGGGTTTGGCATTTGGGCCTGGCAATCGAGAGTTCACATAGAACTGCGATGACCGGGCTGTAAAGCCTGACGAGGCGCCAATACCCCATACGAAGCTCGAGCTAATTTGATTTTTGGAGAATAGACATGTCCCGAGTCTGCCAAGTTACTGGCAAGCGTCCGGTGACCGGTAACAACCGTTCCCACGCACTGAACGCGACTAAACGCCGTTTCCTGCCGAACCTGCACTCTCACCGTTTCTGGGTTGAGAGCGAGAAGCGTTTTGTCACCCTGCGCGTATCTGCTAAAGGTATGCGTGTAATCGATAAAAAAGGCATCGATACAGTTCTGGCTGAACTGCGTGCCCGTGGCGAAAAGTACTAAGTACTTAGAGGAAATAAATCATGGCTAAAGGTATTCGTGAGAAAATCAAGCTGGTTTCTTCTGCTGGTACTGGTCACTTCTATACCACTACGAAGAACAAACGTACTAAGCCGGAAAAACTGGAACTGAAAAAATTCGATCCAGTTGTTCGCCAGCACGTGATCTACAAAGAAGCGAAAATCAAATAATTCTCGCTTTGATGTAACAAAAAACCTCGCTCCGGCGGGGTTTTTTGTTATCTGCTTGCCCCCATATTGACTGCATCTGTTCATTCCTGGAGATGCTATGCCTGAATTACCCGAAGTTGAAACCAGCCGCCGCGGCATAGAACCGCATCTCGTTGGTGCAACCATTCTTCATGCAGTGGTGCGCAACGGACGCTTGCGCTGGCCGGTTTCAGAAGAGATCTACCGTTTAAGCGACCAACCAGTGCTTAGCGTGCAGCGGCGGGCTAAATATCTGCTGCTGGAGCTGCCTGAGGGCTGGATTATCATTCATTTAGGGATGTCTGGCAGCCTGCGCATCCTTCCAGAAGAACTTCCCCCTGAAAAGCATGACCATGTGGATTTGGTGATGAGCAACGGCAAAGTGCTGCGCTACACCGATCCGCGCCGCTTTGGTGTCTGGCTGTGGACCAAAGAGCTGGAAGGGCACAACGTGCTGGCTCATCTTGGACCGGAGCCGCTTAGCGACGATTTCAATGGTGAGTATCTGCATCAGAAGTGCGCGAAGAAAAAAACGGCGATTAAACCGTGGCTGATGGATAACAAGCTGGTGGTAGGGGTAGGGAATATCTATGCCAGCGAATCACTGTTTGCGGCGGGGATCCATCCGGATCGGCTGGCGTCATCACTGTCGCTGGCAGAGTGTGAATTGTTAGCTCGGGTGATTAAAGCGGTGTTGCTGCGTTCGATTGAGCAGGGTGGTACAACGCTGAAAGATTTTCTGCAAAGTGATGGTAAACCGGGCTATTTCGCTCAGGAATTGCAGGTTTACGGGCGAAAAGGTGAGCCGTGTCGGGTGTGCGGTACGCCGATTGTGGCGACTAAACATGCGCAGCGGGCAACGTTTTATTGTCGGCAGTGCCAGAAGTAATTCATGCGCGCCGGATGGCATACCATCCGGCATAAACGCTACGCTAACTTCGCCATCAGCGCCTGATGGACATTCTCCGGCAGGAAATGGGTGACATCGCCCTGATGGCGTGCCACCTCTTTCACCAACGATGAAGAGATAAACGACCACTCTTTCGACGGCATCAGAAACACACTTTCCAGTTCCGGCATTAAGTGGCGATTCATATGCGCCAGCTGCATTTCATATTCAAAATCCGCCACCGCACGCAGGCCACGAATCAGCACCGTAGCGTGTTGATTACGGGCGAAGTTCGCCATCAAATCACTAAACCCGACCACTTCCACGTTCCCCAGATGCGCGGTTGCCTGCTGTGCCAGTGCCACACGCTCTTCCAGGGTAAACATCGGTTTTTTACTGGGGCTGGCGGCAATCGCCAGAATAACGTGATCGAACATCTGCGTGGCGCGCGTCACGATATCGATATGACCATTGGTAATGGGATCGAAAGTACCCGGATAAATCGCCCGTTTTTGCATAACAACCTCAATGCGTTTTCGGTGGCAGGTAAGGTTCCAGCAGTTGAAGCAGACGCTGTAGCGCGCCCTGGTTTTGATACAGTACTTCAACGGCATGACGGCCATAGAAACTACGGTAATCGGCGTCGGTGAGTAAAGAGGACACCTCTTTTGCAAGCGTAGTGGCATCGGTAACGGTAATCAGCCCGCTTGCCTGCTCCAGCCGCGCGCAAATGTCTTTAAAGTTAAAAGTATGCGGCCCCATCAATACCGGAATAGCGTGTGCGGCAGCTTCCAGCGGATTATGCCCACCACGTTCAACCAGTGAACCGCCAACAAAGGCGAGATCGGCAATGCCGTACAGTAACATCAACTCGCCCATCGTATCGCCAACTACAACCTGCGTGCTGGTGGAGGGGACTTCCCCTGAAGAGCGTGTGATATAGCTTAGTCCAGCCTGGCGGACAAGGTTAATCGCATCCGGGAAGCGTTCTGGATGACGGGGTACCAGGATGAGCAATAAATTCGGGAATTGCTGTAACAATGCCTGATGTGCGGCAATGACCACGCTCTCTTCACCTTCGTGAGTGCTGGTGGCAATCCATACCGGGCGGTGTGGTGCCCATTGGCGGCGTAGCGTCACGGCTTTAGCAGCCAACTGCGGCGTTACAGAAATATCGAATTTCAGGCTACCGGTAACGGTTACCTGGTTATTTTTTGCGCCCAGCGCCACAAAACGTGCACCATCTTCTTCATTTTGCGCAGCAATCAGCGTAATACGACGCAGCAAGCGGCGGACGAATTTACCCAGTTTGGCATAACCTGCGGCCGAGCGGGCAGAGAGTCGCGCGTTAGCGATCACCAGCGGAATTTTACGTTTATGTAGCGCCGCAATCAGGTTAGGCCATAGTTCGGTTTCCATAATCAACACCAGTTTAGGGTCGACTTTATTCAGGAAACGGTTGAGTGCATCGGGCAGGTCATACGGCAGATAAACGTGCTGAACATCCTTCCCGAAAGCCGATTGTACGCGCTCCGAACCGGTTGGCGTCATGGTTGTAACGGTAATCGGTAAATCAGGATAACGATGGCGCAGCGCGCGCACCAACGGGATCGCCGCCAGAGTTTCACCGACGGAGACGGAGTGCAGCATAATGCCGCCTGGTTTTAGCGGATGGCGGTAAAAACCGTAACGTTCACCCCAGCGTTTTCGATAGGCCGGAGCCTTACGTCCGCGCACCCAGAGCCGTATCCAGATCAGCGGCTGAATAAGGTAGAGAAGGGCGGTGTAAAGCAATTCGAGCATAGTAAATAGCTGACTTATGGATGTGCTGGGGATTCTATGTATTTAGCTGTGGCTTTACCATTACTTTTCCCGTTTTTGACTTAAATAGCAATTTACCCGCCAATTCTTGCTGAACATCTATACTTTTTTTGTATTTTTATGCGATTCATTGATTTCTGCTGTACGTGCAGGAAGGAATCGCAGAGCAACAGTGAAAGAATATGGTTGCTAATGATTTTATTTGATTGATTTCTTTATTGAAAATCAACAATGTGCTTAAAAATCATTCGGGTCGGATTGCCGCGAAAGAAGTGATACACTAGCGCGTCAATATCAGTGCGGTATCAGTATTCAGGTAGCTGTTGAGCCTGGGGCGGTAGCGTGCTTTTTCTGCTTCACCTTAATCGGATAATCTCAACAAAAAGAGTTACTTGTGGATAAGCCATTTCGAAGAATTTTGCTCATTAAGATGCGTTTTCATGGGGATATGTTATTAACTACTCCCGTCATTAGTTCGCTGAAAAAAAATTACCCTGACGCAAAAATCGATGTGCTGCTTTATCAGGACACCATCCCGATCCTGTCTGAAAATCCAGAGATTAACGCGCTCTACGGCATAAAAAATAAAAAAGCAAAAGCCTCAGAAAAAATTGCCAACTTTTTTCATCTCATCAAGGTATTACGTGCCAATAAGTATGACCTTATCGTCAATCTTACCGATCAATGGATGGTTGCTATACTGGTTCGCTTATTAAATGCCCGTGTGAAAATTTCCCAGGATTATCATCATCGGCAGTCTGCTTTTTGGCGTAAAAGTTTCACCCATTTGGTGCCGTTGCAGGGTGGAAATGTGGTGGAAAGTAACTTATCCGTGCTGACACCATTGGGACTTGATTCGTTGGTGAAGCAGACAACCATGAGTTACCCGCCTGCAAGCTGGAAACGTATGCGTCGCGAACTTGATCACGCTGGTGTTGGACAAAATTATGTGGTTATCCAACCTACGGCGCGGCAAATCTTCAAATGCTGGGACAACGCCAAGTTTTCCGCTGTGATTGATGCCTTACATGCTCGTGGTTATGAAGTCGTTCTGACGTCCGGCCCAGATAAAGACGATCTGGCCTGCGTCAATGAAATTGCGCAGGGATGCCAGACGCCACCAGTAACGGCGCTGGCTGGAAAGGTGACCTTCCCGGAACTTGGTGCGTTAATCGATCATGCGCAGCTGTTTATTGGCGTTGATTCCGCACCGGCGCATATTGCCGCTGCAGTTAATACGCCGCTGATATCGCTGTTTGGCGCAACAGATCATATTTTCTGGCGTCCCTGGTCAAATAACATGATTCAATTCTGGGCGGGAGATTACCGGGAAATGCCAACGCGCGATCAGCGTGACCGAAATGAGATGTATCTTTCGGTTATTCCGGCGGCAGATGTCATTGCTGCTGTCGATAAATTACTGCCCTCCTCCACGACAGGTACGTCGTTATGATCGTTGCTTTTTGTTTATATAAATATTTTCCCTTTGGCGGTTTGCAGCGCGATTTTATGCGTATTGCTCAGACAGTCGCCGCCCGAGGTCATCATGTTCGGGTTTATACCCAGTCGTGGGAAGGCGAATGCCCTGATGTATTTGAACTGATCAAAGCGCCGGTTAAATCGCATACCAATCACGGGCGCAATGCGGAGTATTTTGCCTGGGTGCAAAAACATTTACGCGAACATCCCGTCGATAAAGTCGTTGGATTCAACAAAATGCCGGGGCTGGACGTTTATTATGCCGCTGATGTTTGTTATGCCGAGAAAGTAGCGCAGGAAAAAGGCTTTTTCTATCGCCTGACGTCACGTTATCGCCATTATGCCGCCTTTGAGCGGGCAACCTTCGAACAGGGCAAGCCGACACAGCTGCTGATGCTGACAGATAAGCAAATCGCCGATTTCCAGAAACATTATCAGACTGAAGCGGAGCGTTTTCATATTCTGCCACCGGGGATTTATCCTGATCGTAAATATAGCCAGCAGCCAGCCAATAGCCGTGAAATCTTCCGTAAGAAGAATGGAATAACCGAACAACAATATTTATTGTTGCAGGTCGGTTCAGACTTCACGCGTAAAGGTGTCGATCGTTCCATTGAAGCACTTGCTTCGTTACCGGATTCGCTGCGCCACAACACATTGCTATATGTTGTTGGGCAGGATAAACCGCGAAAATTTGAGGCACTGGCAGAAAAACGCGGCGTGCGCAGTAATGTTCACTTCTTCTCGGGGCGCAACGATGTCTCGGAATTAATGGCGGCGGCGGATTTATTACTGCATCCTGCCTACCAGGAAGCGGCGGGAATTGTGCTGCTGGAAGCGATTACTGCAGGATTACCGGTACTAACAACTGCCGTTTGTGGCTATGCGCATTATATTGTCGACGCTAATTGCGGCGAGGCTATTGCTGAGCCATTCCGCCAGGAAACATTGAATGAGATTTTACGCAAAGCGTTAACGCAATCTTCATTGCGCCAGGCCTGGGCGGAAAATGCGCGACATTATGCTGATACACAAGATTTATACAGTCTGCCAGAGAAAGCGGCGGATATCATAACGGGTGGTCTGGATGGTTGAACTTAAAGAGCCGTTTGCCACGTTATGGCGCGGCAAAGATCCTTTTGAGGAAGTTAAAACCTTGCAGGGTGAGGTATTTCGTGAACTGGAAACTCGCCGTACTCTGCGCTTTGAAATGGCGGGCAAAAGCTATTTTCTCAAATGGCATCGCGGCACGACCCTGAAAGAGATAATCAAAAATTTACTCTCATTGCGGATGCCAGTATTAGGCGCAGACCGCGAATGGAATGCGATTCATCGACTGCGGGATGTCGGCGTTGATACTATGTATGGGGTGGCATTCGGCGAAAAAGGCATGAATCCGCTGACCAGAACTTCATTTATTATTACCGAAGATCTGACACCAACCATAAGTCTTGAAGATTACTGTGCTGACTGGGCGACTAACCCTCCAGATGTTCGCGTAAAGCGTATGCTTATTAAGCGTGTCGCGACGATGGTGCGCGATATGCATGCTGCGGGCATTAACCACCGTGACTGTTATATCTGTCATTTCCTGCTGCACTTGCCTTTTTCCGGTAAGGAAGAGGAGTTAAAAATTTCGGTAATTGACCTGCACCGGGCGCAGCTTCGCACGCGCGTTCCACGTCGTTGGCGGGATAAAGATCTTATTGGGCTTTATTTTTCTTCGATGAATATCGGCCTGACTCAGCGGGATATCTGGCGGTTTATGAAAGTGTATTTTGCCGCCCCGCTTAAAGACATTCTCAAGCAGGAACAAGGACTGCTGTCGCAAGCAGAAGCAAAAGCCACAAAAATCAGGGAAAGAACGATTCGAAAATCGTTGTAATTTCCGGAGAGAAATATGAGTGCCCACTATTTTAATCCACAAGAGATGATCAATAAGACAATCATCTTCGATGAAAGGCCAGCGGCGTCAGTGGCATCATCATTCCATGTTGCTTATGGCATTGATAAAAACTTTCTTTTTGGTTGTGGTGTTTCAATCACGTCAGTTTTGTTACATAACAACGACGTGAGTTTTGTTTTCCACGTTTTTATTGATGATATCCCTGAAGCCGATATCCAGCGTTTAGCCCAATTGGCGAAAAGCTATCGTACCTGTATCCAGATCCATCTGGTAAATTGTGAACGGCTTAAGGCATTACCGACGACCAAAAATTGGTCTATTGCCATGTATTTCCGTTTTGTAATTGCAGATTACTTTATTGATCAACAAGATAAGATCCTTTACCTGGATGCTGATATCGCCTGTCAGGGAAACTTAAAGCCGCTGATAACAATGGATCTTGCCAATAACGTTGCTGCTGTTGTTACTGAACGCGATGCTAACTGGTGGTCGTTACGGGGTCAAAGTCTGCAGTGTAATGAACTTGAAAAGGGTTACTTTAATTCAGGTGTCCTGTTAATTAATACACTAGCGTGGGCGCAGGAGTCCGTTTCTGCTAAAGCGATGTCGATGCTTGCTGATAAAGCCATCGTTTCCCGTTTAACCTATATGGATCAAGATATCCTTAATCTTATCCTGTTAGGGAAAGTTAAATTCATTGATGCTAAATACAATACGCAATTTAGTTTAAATTATGAATTAAAAAAATCATTTGTTTGTCCAATTAATGATGAAACCGTATTAATTCATTATGTCGGCCCGACAAAACCCTGGCATTACTGGGCCGGTTATCCAAGTGCGCAACCTTTTATCAAAGCCAAAGAAGCATCGCCCTGGAAAAATGAACCGTTAATGCGGCCAGTTAACTCAAACTATGCTCGTTATTGCGCCAAGCATAATTTTAAACAAAACAAACCAATTAACGGGATAATGAATTATATTTATTATTTTTATTTAAAGATAATAAAATGAAATTGAGAAAAGTTAAATGAATGAATTTATAAAAGAACGGTTTTCGTATTTAGCAGATAATAAAAAAGAAAACGCCCCAGAGCTAAATGTTTCCTACGGTATCGATAAGAATTTTTTGTATGGTGCTGGCGTTTCAATTTCTTCCGTTTTGATTAATAATTCAGATATTAATTTTGTCTTTCATGTTTTCACTGATTATGTGGATGATGATTATTTAAAGTCATTTAATGAAACAGCAAAACAATTTAATACCTCAATTATTGTATATTTAATTGACCCCAAATACTTTGCTGATCTGCCGACGTCACAGTTTTGGTCGTACGCGACATACTTCAGGGTATTGTCTTTTGAATATCTGAGTGAAAGTATTTCCACACTGCTGTATCTGGATGCCGATGTTGTTTGTAAAGGAAGCCTGAAACCTCTCACAGAAATTATATTTAAAGATGAGTTTGCTGCGGTCATTCCTGACAATGATAGTACT
The DNA here is from genome assembly GCF_012584495.1 of Escherichia sp. SCLE84. Lineage (NCBI taxonomy): Bacteria > Pseudomonadati > Pseudomonadota > Gammaproteobacteria > Enterobacterales > Enterobacteriaceae > Escherichia > Escherichia sp. SCLE84. Next base: position 3,365,697 of record NZ_CP051430.1, read on the forward strand.
CAGGCGGCATGTGCAAAACGCCTCAACATTCCCGAAATGAATGGACGTTATTTCAATGCAGGCGTTATCTATGTCAATCTTAAAAAATGGCATGAAGCAAATTTGACACCGTATTTACTCAAACTTTTACGAGGGGAAACTAAATATGGCTCTCTTAAATATTTAGATCAGGATGCGTTGAATATCGCATTTAATATGAATAATATCTACCTTGCGAAGGATTTTGATACTATTTATACCCTGAAAAACGAACTTTATGATCGTAGTCATCGAAAGTATCAGCAAACCATTACCGATAAAACAGTGTTGATTCACTATACAGGGATAACTAAACCATGGCATAGCTGGGCTGGATATCCGTCTGCATCATACTTTAATATCGCGCGTGAACAATCTCCCTGGAAGAAATATCCTCTTAAAGAGGCGCGGACTGTTGCAGAAATGCAGAAACAATATAAGCATCTGTTTGCCCATGGTGAGTATATAAAAGGCATAACTTCATTAATTAAGTACAAGCTTAAGAAATAAATTACTCTTATGATTACAAGTATACGTTATCGCGGCTTCTCATTTTATTACAAAGATAATGATAATAAATATAAAGAAATCTTTGATGAAATACTGGCCTATAATTTTAAAACAGTAAAAGTATTACGTAATATTGATGATACCAAAGTATCTTTGATTGATACGAAATATGGTCGCTATGTTTTTAAAGTCTTTGCTCCGAAAACGAAAAGGAATGAACGTTTTTTAAAATCTTTTGTAAAAGGTGACTACTATCAGAATTTGATCGTTGAAACCGATCGTGTCAGAAGTGCAGGTCTTACTTTTCCTAATGATTTTTATTTTCTGGCTGAGCGTAAAATTTTCAACTATGCCAGTGTTTTTATCATGCTTATCGAGTATGTCGAGGGCGTAGAGCTCAATGATATGCCGATTATTCCAGAAAATGTTAAAGCAGAAATTAAGGCTTCAATGGAAAAATTGCATGCCTTAAATATGCTATCGGGCGACCCACACCGGGGTAACTTTATCGTTAGTAAAGATGGTGTCAGGATAATTGACCTATCCGGTAAAAGCTGTACGGCAGAGCGTAAAGCTCGTGATCGTCTGGCCATGGAACGTCACCTGGGTATTGTCAACGAAATAAAAGATTATGGCTACTATTCAGTAATCTACAGAACCAAACTACGCAAATTTATTAAAAAATTAAAAGGCAAAGCGTAAACCACACAGTCAAAACGGAACCAACATGGATTTATTAGCTGAGAGTATTACTGAAGTCGCTGTCTCTGGGGAAATTGCTAACACCGATCGTGTGTTAAATATCGCTTACGGTATTGACCGTAACTTTTTATTTGGTGCGGCAGTATCTATGCAATCAGTTGTTATGCATAACCCGGATCTTGCGGTTAAGTTTCATCTCTTTACCGACTACATTGATGAAGATTATCTACAACGTGTTAATGCTTTTACCAGCAAAAATGCTAACGTTGAAGTAATAATTTATAAAGTCTCCAATGCCTTTATTGATATCTTCCCCAGCCTGAAACAGTGGTCTTATGCAACATTCTTCCGTTTAGTTGCGTTCCAGTATTTGAGTGAAACTATTGAAAATCTGTTATATATCGATGCTGATGTCATCTGTAAAGGCTCATTAGCTGGATTGCTTGATATTAATTTTGATGAGGATAAGTTCGCAGCTGTTATTAAAGATGTGCCTTTTATGCAGGAAAAACCAGCGAAGCGTCTGGCTATAGAGGGACTTCCAGGGAATTATTTCAACGCCGGTGTAGTATATCTGCAGCTTGAAGCATGGGCGAAAAATGATTTTATGAATAAAGCCATTGCTATGCTGGCAAGTGACCCGCAGCACACGAAGTATAAATGCCTTGATCAGGATATTTTAAATATTCTGTTCTTTGGTCATTGTATTTTTATTAGCGGCGATTATGATTGCTTTTATGGCATTGACTATGAGTTAAAAAATAAAAGCGATGAAGATTATAAAAAGACCATTACCGATGATACTAAGCTGATTCATTATGTTGGCGTAACGAAGCCCTGGAACGACTGGACGAATTATCCCTGCCAGAAGTATTTTAATGAGGCTTATCAGGCTTCTTGCTGGAATGATGTGGCGTTTATTCCAGCCACGAATGAAAAGCAGCATCAAGTAAAATATCAACATGCAAAGAAAAATGGTGATACGTTTAACGCTTTTATTTACTTCATTAAATTTAAATTAAATAAGTATAAAAGAAAACTATTTGGATAATAATAAAAATCATGGATGTCTGAGTTACAATAATAATTAAGGATGAGTACTATCATATTTTATTAGTTCAGGCAAGAGAACACGATGAGCAATGATTACCCTTTAGTATCCATAATAATACCGACGTATAATTCATCTGATTACATTACTGAAACTCTAACGAAATTAGAAAAACAAACTTACCCAAATTTTGAAATTGTTATTGTTAATGATGGTTCTAAAGATAACACATCAAACGTTTTGAGAGAGTATGGGTTAACCCACTCTCGATTAATTATTATCAATAAAGAAAATGGCGGTGTTTCGTCTGCCAGGAATACAGGTATCCGCAAGGCGCAAGGACAGTTTATATGTTTTATGGATGATGATGATGAGATAGATCCTAACTATCTGCTGAAGATGTATACCAGACAACATGAGACGGGAGGGGATGCGATTTATTGTGGGCTTTATGGCCATTATATAAAAGATGGTGTTACTTACTCACCTATAAATACAGAGTTTAATGAAGGATCTTTACTTTTCGACTTTTTTTATAAAAAGGTTAGATTCCATATAGGGTGCTTGTTTATAAGAAAACAACTTCTGGAAGAGAATAATCTTTTTTTTGATGAAGATTTACGACTAGGAGAAGATCTTGATTTTATCTATCGACTGCTAATTACATGCGATATGTATGCGGTTCCATATTATATGTATAAGCATAACTATAGAGAAAATTCCTTAATGAACTCATGTAGAACCATCACTCATTATCGACATGAGTCATTTGCGCACGAAAGAATCTACTCTTCTGTGATGCAGTTATACAAAGGTAACCGGAAAGAAGAAATTCATACATTATTGAGTCAAAATAGAGCTTATCATAAAACTCGTTATTTATGGAATGTTCTACTTAATGGTGATTTTAAACTATTGAATCAATTAGTTGAAAGCAATGAAAAAGAATTAAGAGATTGTAATCTTCCTGGCAAGAGAGATAAGAGACGAGCAAAAATATTAGCATCAAAAAATTATATTCTCTGGAGGATGGTAAGACTGGTAAATAGAAAAAAGAATAAACGTTAGATCTTGCATTAAATAACCCATCCTCGTAGCATAGGTTGAAACTATATGTCGTTTTGTTGGAATGAAATTAATTCTGGTATAAAGTCTTTAATTCTCATATTATGTATTTTTTCTTTAATGACTTTGTCTTTATGGGATGATGTTGCAACAAAGTTTCTTCATGCAGCTGGAATTATATCTGCATTGTATTTTCTTGCGACACCAAAAAAAACAATAACTAATAATCCTACTTTGTTAATTTTCATCTCATTATGTCTTTTGGGTATCGTAAATATCATCTGGTATTCACATTATAAAGTTTCAGGCTCTGTTTATACCAATGCATATCGTGGCCCAATGGAAACTGGAAAAATTGCCTTGTGTAGCGCTTTTATTTTATTAGTTCTTTTTGCTAAAAATGAGATGAGAACAAAAATAAAATTTGGGAAACTAATTCTGTTCGCATCCCTGGCAACGCAGTTACTTTTTTTTGCGCATGCCATGTGGCAACATTTCTATTTAAACGTCGACCGTGTTGCATTATCAGCTTCCCACGCTACAACAGCAGGCTACATCATCCTTTTTCCTTCTTTACTGGCATCAATTCTCATTTTAAAATCCGACTTTAGACATAAAACAACATTATATACAATTAACTTCATGCTTAGCTTATGTGCTGTCATAGTAACTGAGACGCGTGCAGCCATATTAGTGTTTCCATTCTTTGCGTTAATATTAATCGTAATGGATAGTTATATTAATAAGCGAATTAATTATAAGTTATATTGTTTTATTACGATTGCATTATTAGCAGGTGTATTTTCTTTTAAAGATACATTGCTTATGAGAATGAATGACTTAAATAACGATTTAGTTAATTATTCGCATGATAACACCAGAACTTCAGTCGGTGCCCGTCTGGCAATGTATGAAGTTGGCTTAAAAACATATTCTCCAATAGGACAATCACTGGAAAAACGTGCGGAAAAAATACATGAACTAGAAGAAAAAGAGCCTAGATTGAGTGGCGCTTTACCCTATGTAGATTCTCATTTGCATAACGATCTCATAGATACGTTATCAACGCGTGGTATTCCTGGAGTTGTATTAACAATTTTAGCATTTTCAGCAATACTCATATATGCCTTAAGAACTGCTAAAGAACCTTATATTTTAATCTTGCTTTTTTCACTACTGGTAGTAGGACTAAGTGATGTAATACTCTTTTCTAAACCGGTTCCGACTGCTGTGTTTATCACCATAATATTGCTTTGTGCTTATTTTAAAGCACAATCGGACCAATGTTTATTAGAGAAGTAATGAATATGTGAAATAAAATCAGCAAGGAAGCTGATTTTATTTCAAAATTATCTATTAAAGAGTTGTAATTTAAATCATGGCAGCGTTTTCTTCAATGAACCGCTTAACAGCATTTGCTGTCAATTGAGACAACTCATTCCCCGGAGCCCTACAAACCATCTGATTCTTCCCATACCCACCAATTAATCCCGGATCGGTTGGTCCATAAACCGTGATATTGGGTCTATCCAGTGCCGCCGTTAAATGGCTTAACCCCGTATCCACCGACACTACAAATTTAGCCCCGGCCAGCACGCGGGCAACGCCTTCCAGACTCATCTTCGGCAATACTTCAACATAAGCAAATCCTTCCGCCAGTCGTTTCGCCCGTTCTTCCTCATGCGGCGCGCCCCACGGAAGTTTAATCCGTATTCCTGAATCAGCCAGTAAACCAATCAATTCTCGCCAGTGTTCTTCCGGCCAGTGTTTATCATCACGGGTCGTCGCATGAAGAAATACGGCATATTCGCCAGCATCTGTAGGCAGGTTCGTCAGAAAATGCTGTGCGATAGCATAATCGCCCTGGGTTTGCGGTTTGCTATAGCCCAAACTTTTGGCAAACAGTTCGCGGGTGCGTTCTACGGCGTGCTGCTGTTTTGCAATATGATGCTTACGATTGTAAAACAGGCTGGCTAAAGGTTCGCGAGCGGTTTGCCAGTCCATGCCATGCTTTACGCCATGCGCCAGACGCGTCACCAGCGCCGCGCTTTTTACCAGCCCCTGAGCGTCGATAACTGCGTCATAGTTCTCTGCTTGTAGCGCTTCACGAAACGCTTTGCGTTCCGCTTTTATGGGGGCCGAGAACCAGGCTTTACGCCAGCGACGTATTGCCACAGGAATAACTCGCTCAACGGCAGCGTGCCAGGAAGGAATCTGTGCGAACCCTTCTTCCACCCCCCAGTCAAACTTAATCCCTGGGATTGCCTGCTGGGCATCAGTGAGTGCGGGCAACGTATGGAGAACATCGCCCATCGACGATGTTTTAACGATCAAAACCCGCATCCGTCAGGCTTCCTCTTGTAACAATAGCGCGTTGAGTTCTTCCAGTACGCGCTGGGGAGTAATGTCGATTAAGCTCTGGTGATAACCCTCCGCAGCGTCACCTTTACGCACTTTGTGATAGCCGGTAATTAAACGGATCACGCGCGCTTTATGGGATAGCGGCGGTGTGAAGTCCGGGCTACTCGGACCATACAGGGCAACCAGCGGACGATTGAGCGCCGCCGCAACATGCATCAGGCCAGAATCGTTAGTGACAATGGCTTTACAGGCTGCAATCAGGATAACCGCTTGATCAAGCTGTGTTTCCCCCGCCAGGTTCCGACACCATGCCTGCTGCTCGGTATTCAAAGCGGCAAGAATCTCATTGCCCGCTTCATGATCTTTCGCCGAGCCAAACAGAACCACCTGATAACCTTCATCAATCAGCTGCTTTGCCAGCTCCGCATAGTGGTAGTGTGGCCAGCGTTTTGCCGGACCAAACTCCGCACCCGGGCAAAAACCAATCATCGGACGTTCTGATGAAAGCGAAAATTGATTACAGGTATATGATTTTTCACCTTCGCTCACCTGCAACTGCGGCCATAACAATGGCTGCGGCAGATCTTGTGCTGTGCGCATAATGCCTTTGTCATAGGCCAGCGCTATATAGCGTTCCACCATTAGCGGCCAGGCTTCTTTATCGAGCACGCGTACATCGTTGAGTAAACCGTAGCGCATCTCGCCGCGCCAGCCGGTGCGATGAGGAATACCCGCGAAGAAAGGCACTAATGCAGATTTGAAGGAGTTGGGTAAGACGTAGGCGCGGTCGTAGCGCTTTTCACGCAGGCTATGACCCAGTTTGCGGCGTTCGCCGATTTCCAGCGCTCCGTGACCGAGAGGCATAGGAATAGCTTCGTTAACTTCCGGCATCCGCGATAATAATGGACGGCACCATGCCGGTGCCATCACATCGATTATCGCCTGGGGATAGCGCGCCTGGAGCGTGCGATAGAGACTTTGCGACATCATCATGTCGCCAACCCAAGACGGGCCGATCACCAGTATTTTCATGCAGAGCTCTTATGCGTCGCGATTCAGCCAGGCCATGTATTCCGTTACACCTTCAGCAACGGTTTTGAACGGTTTGTCGTAACCCGCCGCGCGCAGATTCGTCAGATCTGCCTGAGTGAACGCCTGATAGCGGCCTTTCAGTTTATCCGGGAACGGAATGTATTCGATCTGGCCTTTCTTGTGATAAGCCAGCGTAGCATCAGCTACCGCCTGGAAGGATTCCGCACGACCAGTACCGAGATTGAAGATGCCGGAAACGCCATTTTCCAGGAACCACAGATTCACATCAGCCACGTCGCCCACATAGACGAAGTCGCGTTTGAAGTTCTCGCTACCTTCAAACAGCTTCGGTGATTCACCGTTGTTAAGCTGGGTGTTGAGATGGAAAGCGACGCTCGCCATGCTGCCTTTATGGCCTTCACGCGGTCCATAAACGTTGAAATAACGGAAGCCAACAATCTGCGAGTTCGCTTCCGGCAGGATTTGACGAACATATTCATCAAACAGGAATTTTGAGTAACCGTAGACGTTCAACGGTTTTTCGTACTCGCGGGATTCAATAAAGTCGGAGGTGCGTCCGCCGTAGGTGGCTGCGGAAGAAGCGTACAGGAACGGGATTTCACGCTCCAGGCAGTAGTGCAGCAGCTCCTTGGAGTATTGATAGTTGTTATCCATCATATACTTGCCGTCCCACTCGGTGGTGGAAGAGCACGCGCCTTCGTGGAAAATCGCTTCGACATCGCCGAACTCTTCGCCAGCCATAATCTGGATCAGGAAGTCTTCCTTATCCATATAGTCTGCGATATTCAGATCCACCAGGTTCACAAACTTGGTGCCGTCTTTCAGGTTGTCCACCACCAGAATATCGGTGATGCCTTTATCATTCAGGGCTTTAACGATGTTGCTGCCGATAAAGCCCGCGCCGCCGGTAACGATGATCATAACTGTAACCTTCGAATTATGGAGTCAGAGACAATCTCAGACACGAATGTCTGTAATCATACCATCACATCCGAATCCCTTCAGCCCTTTACATAGAGGTGCAAGGATGCTAATTGCAACAAACTAGTTTGGGTTTTAGCTAGTCCTTCATGGCGGATGTTGGTTTTGCATGTGAATAGTGCTTTAGTATCAATATTCCGATGTATGATAAATAACGGAAGCATTTGAATGGATAATATACAGTATACATTCTGTTAATATTTATGATATAATTCTTTTTTTATATTAATGGTCTTATTAGTAATGAAATCATCCACCACAATTATCACTGCATATTTTGACATTGGTAGAGGGGATTGGACTGCTAATAAAGGGTTCCGTGAAAAACTAGCTCGTTCAGTTGATGTTTATTTTAGTTACTTTGAGCGTCTGGCCGCACTTGAAAATGAGATGATTATTTTCACTTCTCCCGATTTGAAACCAAGGGTTGAAGCGATTCGCAACGGAAAACCAACAACGGTTATCGTTATCGATATAAAAAAGAAATTTAGATATATCAGAAGTCGTATCGAAAAAATTCAAAAAGATGAGTCGTTTACAAATAGACTTGAGCCTCGACAATTAAAAAACCCAGAGTACTGGTCACCAGAGTATGTTTTGGTATGTAACCTTAAGGCCTATTTTGTAAATAAAGCTATCAACATGGGCTTAGTGAAAACGCCTCTTGTTGCGTGGATAGATTTTGGCTATTGCCGTAAGCCAAATGTAACTCGAGGATTGAAAATTTGGGATTTCCCATTTGATGAAAGTAAGATGCATCTTTTCACTATAAAAAAAGGGCTTACTGTCACATCTCAACAACAGGTTTTTGATTTCATGATTGGCAATCATGTATATATTATTGGGGGCGCAATTGTTGGTTCACAGCATAAATGGAAAGAATTCTATAAATTAGTTCTGGAAAGTCAAAAAATAACACTAAATAATAACATTGTGGATGATGACCAGGGCATTTTTGTCATGTGCTATTACAAACGCCCCGATCTCTTCAACCTAAACTATCTGGGGAGAGGAAAATGGTTCGATTTGTTTCGCTGCTTCAGGAGTAACACTTTAGGGGCAAAAATGCAGGCGCTGAGAATTTTCCTTTCAAGAAAATAGGTTTCCCTCCATTAGTGGGTAGCGTTTTGATACCAACTGAGATAGGAAAAATGATGCTTTGGCATCATTTTTTCTTTTTATATCAATGCAGTAAAATCAATCATCATTATGCCCAGCCAAAACTGTACAGTTTTTCTACTATCTGTAGGTGTTGAGAGACATCAAGTTACACGTTATTTATCCTGAATTTTGCAGAAGTGTTAACGCGTCATCTCGTCGCGACCTATAAGTTTGGGTAATATGTGCTGGAATTTGCCCTGTCTGGAGAATCGCAATGCGTGGAGAATTTTATCAGCAGTTAACCAACGATCTGGAAACCGCACGGGCGGAAGGGTTGTTTAAAGAAGAGCGCATTATTACGTCTGCGCAGCAAGCAGATATCACTGTGGCTGATGGAAGCCACGTCATTAACTTTTGTGCCAACAACTATCTCGGGCTGGCGAATCATCCGGATCTGATTGCGGCAGCAAAGGCGGGAATGGATTCTCACGGTTTCGGCATGGCTTCGGTGCGTTTTATTTGCGGCACTCAGGACAGCCATAAAGAGCTTGAACAAAAACTGGCGGCATTCCTGGGGATGGAAGATGCGATTCTCTACTCTTCCTGCTTTGATGCTAACGGTGGACTGTTTGAAACGCTGCTGGGTGCGGAAGACGCCATTATCTCCGACGCACTGAACCACGCGTCTATTATTGATGGTGTGCGTCTGTGCAAAGCTAAACGCTATCGCTATGCCAACAACGATATGCAGGAGCTGGAAGCACGTCTGAAAGAAGCGCGTGAAGCCGGTGCGCGTCATGTGCTGATTGCCACCGATGGTGTGTTCTCAATGGACGGCGTGATTGCCAACCTGAAAGGCGTTTGCGATCTGGCAGATAAATACGATGCCCTGGTGATGGTGGATGACTCCCACGCGGTCGGTTTTGTCGGTGAAAATGGTCGTGGTTCCCATGAATACTGCGATGTGATGGGCCGGGTCGATATTATCACCGGTACGCTTGGTAAAGCGCTGGGCGGGGCTTCTGGTGGTTATACCGCGGCGCGCAAAGAGGTGGTTGAGTGGCTGCGCCAGCGTTCTCGTCCGTACCTGTTCTCCAACTCGCTGGCACCGGCCATTGTTGCCGCGTCCATCAAAGTACTGGAGATGGTCGAAGCGGGCAGCGAACTGCGTGACCGTCTGTGGGCGAACGCGCGCCAGTTCCGTGAGCAAATGTCGGCGGCGGGCTTTACCCTGGCGGGAGCCGATCATGCCATTATTCCGGTCATGCTTGGCGATGCAGTAGTGGCACAGAAATTTGCCCGTGAGCTGCAAAAAGAGGGCATTTACGTCACCGGTTTCTTCTATCCGGTCGTTCCGAAAGGTCAGGCGCGTATTCGTACCCAGATGTCTGCGGCGCATACCCCTGAGCAAATTACGCGTGCAGTAGAAGCATTCACGCGTATTGGTAAACAACTGGGCGTTATCGCCTGAGGATGTGAGATGAAAGCGTTATCCAAACTGAAAGCGGAAGAGGGCATCTGGATGACCGACGTTCCTGTACCGGAACTCGGGCATAACGATCTGCTGATTAAAATCCGTAAAACAGCCATCTGCGGGACTGACGTTCACATCTATAACTGGGATGAGTGGTCGCAAAAAACCATCCCGGTGCCGATGGTCGTAGGCCATGAATATGTCGGTGAAGTGGTAGGTATTGGTCAGGAAGTGAAAGGCTTCAAAATCGGTGATCGCGTTTCTGGCGAAGGCCATATCACCTGCGGTCACTGTCGCAACTGTCGTGGCGGTCGTACCCATCTGTGCCGCAACACCATTGGTGTCGGTGTTAACCGTCCGGGCTGCTTCGCCGAATATCTGGTGATTCCGGCGTTCAACGCTTTCAAAATCCCCGACAATATCTCCGACGACCTGGCTTCCATTTTTGATCCCTTCGGTAACGCCGTGCATACCGCGCTGTCGTTCGATCTGGTGGGCGAAGATGTGCTGGTTTCTGGTGCAGGTCCGATAGGTATTATGGCTGCGGCGGTGGCGAAACACGTTGGTGCACGCAATGTGGTGATCACCGATGTTAACGAATACCGCCTTGAGCTGGCGCGCAAAATGGGTATCACCCGTGCGGTCAACGTCGCTAAAGAAAACCTTAATGATGTGATGGCAGAACTGGGCATGACCGAAGGCTTTGATGTCGGTCTGGAAATGTCCGGTGCGCCGCCAGCGTTTCGTACCATGCTCGACACCATGAACCACGGCGGTCGCATTGCGATGCTGGGTATTCCACCGTCCGATATGTCTATCGACTGGACCAAAGTAATCTTTAAAGGCTTGTTCATTAAAGGTATTTACGGTCGTGAGATGTTTGAAACCTGGTACAAGATGGCGGCGCTGATTCAGTCAGGTCTGGATCTCTCGCCGATCATTACCCATCGTTTCTCTATCGATGATTTCCAGAAGGGCTTTGACGCTATGCGTTCGGGCCAGTCCGGGAAAGTAATTCTGAGTTGGGATTAACACGAACAAGGGCTGGTATTCCAGCCCTTTTGCCTGAGGATAATCCGTTAAATATGTAAAATCCTGTCAGTGTAATAAAGATATCGTAATTGCGCTGATCTCTTATATAGCTGCTCTCATTATCTCTCTACCCTGAAGTGACTCTCTCACCTGTAAAAATAATATCTCACAGGCTTAATAGTTTCTTAATACAAAGCCTGTAAAACGTCAGGATAACTTCAGAGGTCGTCGGTAATTTATGATGAACAGCACCAATAAACTTAGTGTTATTATTCCGTTATATAATGCGGGCGATGATTTCCGCACTTGTATGGAATCTTTAATTACGCAAACCTGGACTGCTCTGGAAATCATTATTATTAACGATGGTTCAACGGATAATTCTGTTGAAATAGCAAAGCATTACGCAGAAAACTATCCGCACGTTCGTTTGTTGCATCAGGCGAATGCTGGCGCATCGGTAGCGCGTAATCGTGGGATCGAGGTGGCGACGGGCAAATATGTCGCTTTTGTCGATGCTGACGATGAGGTCTATCCCACCATGTACGAAACGCTGATGACCATGGCGTTAGAGGATGACCTCGACGTGGCGCAGTGCAACGCTGACTGGTGTTTTCGTGAAACGGGAGAAACCTGGCAATCCATCCCCAGCGATCGCCTTCGCTCAACCGGCGTATTAACCGGCCCGGACTGGCTGCGGATGGGGCTTTCTTCGCGCCGTTGGACTCACGTTGTCTGGATGGGGGTTTATCGCCGTGATGTTATTGTTAAAAATAACATTAAATTTATTGCCGGATTACATCATCAGGATATTGTCTGGACAACAGAATTCATGTTTAACGCGCTGCGTGCGCGATATACCGAGCAATCATTATATAAATATTATCTGCATAATACGTCAGTGAGTCGGTTGCATAGACAAGGGAATAAAAACCTTAATTATCAACGTCACTATATTAAGATTACCCGCCTGCTGGAGAAATTAAATCGAAATTATGCCGACAAAATTATGATTTATCCGGAATTTCATCAGCAAATAACTTACGAGGCATTGCGTGTTTGCCATGCGGTGCGCAAAGAGCCGGATATTCTTACCCGCCAACGGATGATTGCCGAGATATTTACTTCCGGTATGTATAAGCGCCTGATTACCAATGTGCGCAGCGTGAAGGTCGGTTACCAGGCGTTACTGTGGTCTTTCCGCTTATGGCAATGGCGCGACAAAACGCGGTCGCACCATCGCATTACGCGTAGCGCCTTTAATTTGCGCTAGCGTTAAACTTCGCCGCTTCGGGCTGTTTGCCCCAGCCTTGCCACTGATGCTGGAAGTAAACGATCAGCGTGCTCTGGCTGATGCTTTCGCTTAATACTTCAAAGAAGCGATTAGCATAAACAGGTTCTATCGGTTTCTTCGGTTTGCACAGCTTCACGCCACGGAACGGATTACGCGGTGTGTCGGGCACAGTGTTTTTCGGCGGTGTAGACGTATCAACCTGCGGTTCATTCAGCAAGCTGCTGGCTTTCACCAGCGTAATGTCTGGCGGCAGGTTATAAACCATCTGTTGTAGCACGCGTACCGTTGAAGGGTGAGGATGCCCAATGGCAATGGTTGAACCGTTGCGACGCGCCAGATCAATTGCGCGATTGAACTGCACACGGATGTCCGCTTCGTTCTGTGAATCGTCGAGGAACACCTTCCGTTTAATAACCTTCACGCCAGTGCCTTGCGCGGCGCGCATCGCCTGGGTATTACCAATGGTTACACTGTCGAGGAAGTAAAGATTGTAACGCTCCAGCGCCTGCATCACTTTCTGCATACCAAACAGGTTAGAGGTCATCTTGCTACCCATGTGGTTGTTGATCCCCACGGCATAGGGCACGTTATTGACCGCACTACGAATAATGCGCTCAATTTCGTCGCTGCTCATCTCCGGGCGCAGCGTATTTTTCTCCAGCGGCTGTTTACTCAACGGTGCCATTGGCAGATGAATCAACACTTCGTGACCGCTGTTATGCGCTTTGGTCGCCATCTCTCTGGCGTGCGGTGAATCGGGTAATACAGCGACGGAGATAGCGGAAGGCATCGCCAGCACCTGGTTTTCGTTGTGCGGGCGATACCCAAAATCATCAATGACGATGGCAAGTTTGCCAGCAAGTACGGGGGAGGAGAGCGCCAACAGAGTGGCAAATGCAAGAACGTTACGACGAAATGGAAACAAAACTTATCTTCCCAACCACGGCTGTGGATTGACCGCCTGACCCTGGCGGCGAATTTCGAAATAGAGTGAAGGCCGACCCTGACCGCCACTGCTGCCCACCAGTGCAATTGGCTGGCCCGCGCGAACCTGCGAACCAACGCTCACCAGTGCGCTCTGATTATAGCCGTAAAGACTCATGTCGCCTTTACCATGCTCAACCACCACCACCAGACCGTAGCCTTGCAGCCAGTCAGCCAGAATCACCCGACCGTCGGCAATCGCTTTAACTTCAGTACCTTCAGAGGCACCAATCACCATCCCTTTCCAGCGTAATTCACCCTGTAGCTGTTCGCCATAGCGATGCAGCGTCGGCCCGCGAACCGGCCAGAATGCCTGACCACGCGGCGCGCCCAGACCACCGGTACGGGACATCAGCGATTTTTCGCTTTCAGTCGGTTTGTAGGTGGTGCCTTTACGCGTCGCTTCTTTCTGGCGGTCGCGAACCGCCTGGGCCTCACGTGCTTCTCGTTCTGCACGCGCTTTCGCCGCGGCTTCCGCACGGGCAATGCTGCTACGCAGACGGGATTCGTTGGCGCGCAGCTCGCTCAACTGTTGCTGACCTTGCTGGATGGAAGACTCCAGCCCTGCCAGCGTCTTTTTACGCTCGTTCAGCGCCTGAGTCAGTTTCGCCTGTTGGGCGCGCTGTTCATATAACAGCGTTTGTTGCTCGCTTTGTTTCTCTTCCAGTTCAGCACGCTGCATGGCGACTTCTTCACGCGTTTGCTTCAACTGGGCAATGGTTTCTTGTCGCGCCTGGTTGAGATAGCCGAAATAAGCCTGTAAACGCTGTCCACGCTGGCTTTCTTCACCGCTGAGAATTAGCTGAATACCGGTATGCTCGCCCTGACGGAATGCGGCATCCAGTTGCGCGGCGAGGCTGCGCTCCTGGGCGGCTTTTTGCTGCTCCAGTTTGGCAATCGACGCGTTCATCTCATCAATCTGTTTATTGAGTTGATTGAGCGTGTTTTGCGTTTCGCGCAGCTTACGGGTGGCTTCAGAGATCGCTTCTTCCTGCTTTTTCAATTGTGCGAGCAGGCTTGCGCGTTGTTGTTGCTTTTGGCGTACCGCGCGCTCTTTTGCGGCGATATCGGCCTGAATAGATTTGAGTTGGTCACGCTCATCCGCGTGGGCGGAAAAGGCGCACAACAATACGCCAGCGCTAAGAACGCTGGCGTAGATGATGGGCCTGATTGCAAACCTGCGCGGTTTCACGGCCCGTGTCATGGTATTAATCGCCTTTCCCCTCATGGGGAGGGATTATTCCACGATGAACAGCGGCTTACCAGTCATCTCTTGCGGGATTTCCATACCCATCAGCGACAACATGGTCGGCGCGATGTCAGAAAGTTTGCCGCCTTCAACCGCTTTCACGTTCTTATCACCAACATAAATCAGCGGAACTGGCAGGTTGGTGTGTGCCGTGTGTGCCTGACCCGTTGCCGGATCGCGCATCTGTTCAGCGTTACCGTGGTCAGCGGTGATCAGCAGTTGTCCACCCACGGACTCAACCGCTTTCGCGACTTCTTCCACGCAGTGATCCAGTGCTTCAACCGCTTTAACCGCCGCTTCCATCACCCCGGTGTGACCTACCATGTCGCCGTTCGGATAGTTACAGATAATGGTGTCGTATTTGCCGCTCTTGATGGCCGCAACCAGTTTTTCGGTCAGCTCTGCGGAGCTCATTTCCGGTTGCAGATCGTAGGTAGCCACTTTCGGTGAGTTGATCAGAATGCGATCTTCGCCTTTGAACGACTCTTCTACGCCACCGTTGAAGAAGAAAGTAACGTGGGCATATTTTTCGGTTTCGGAAATACGCAACTGAGTTTTGTCGTTTTTCGCCATCCACTCGCCGAAGGTGTTAACCAGGGAAGCGGGTGGGTAAGCAACCGCAGTTTTGATGTCAGCGGCGTATTCGGTCAGCATCACGAAATCGACGTTAACCACTTTCTTACGCGCGAAGCCATCGAAATCAGCGTTCACGAATGCACGAGTGATTTCACGCGCGCGGTCAGCACGGAAGTTCATGAAAATCAGCGCATCGCCGTCTTCCATTGCCGCATCTGGCTGACCTTCTGCACGAATAACGGTCGCTTTCACGAACTCGTCGTTTTCGTCGCGAGCATAAGCTGCCTGCAAACCAGCAACGGCAGTATCGGCCTGGAACTCACCCTGCGCCAGAGTCAGCAGGTCATAGGCTTTTTCAACGCGATCCCAACGGTTATCGCGGTCCATCGCGTAGTAACGACCAATGATGGACGCTACGCGGCCTTTACCCAGCGCAGCAAATTTCTCTTCAAATTTTTTCAGCGAGGATTCAGCACTGCGCGGCGGGGTGTCGCGACCGTCAAGGAATGCGTGCAGGTAGATTTTTTCTGCGCCGCGTTCAGCTGCCAGTTCTACCATCGCCATGATGTGATCTTCGTGGCTGTGTACGCCGCCTGCGGAGAGCAGACCCATAATGTGTACTGCTTTACCTGCGTTTTTCGCTTTATCTACCGCGCCAGTCAGCACTGGATTAGCAAAGAAAGCGCGATCTTTGATTTCAACGTCCAGACGAGTCAGGTCCTGATACACGATGCGGCCGGCACCCAGGTTAACGTGGCCTACTTCGGAGTTACCCATCTGACGGTCAGGCAGACCGACTTCCAGACCGGAAGCGTCGATCAGGGTATGCGGACGATTGGCCCACAGTACATCCATTACCGGGGTTTTAGCACTAAAAATGGCGTTATCCTGCTGTTCTTCACGATAGCCATAGCCATCCAGAATCACCAGTACCATAGGTTTTTTAGAAACCGACATTGCGACAACCTCATACTCAAGAGTCAAAATTTGCGTAATTTTACTACAGCTGAATCGATAAAATAGCCTCTGAAGATCAAAATATACGACCGCTCGCGGCAAGCCGATGCCAGATTTGCGCTTTTTTTTCGTCGTGCCCCGCAAAATTGCATTCCAGTTAACGCGCTGGCTGTATTTGCCGCACCGCGCAGGTATACTCCTTTCCTGGTTTTTTTAATCACTACGTCGGGAGTTGTTACCCCCCATGCAAGAAATTATGCAATTTGTTGGCCGTCATCCCATACTGAGTATCGCCTGGATCGCGTTACTGGTGGCGGTTCTTGTGACTACGTTTAAGAGCCTGACCTCGAAAGTGAAGGTGATTACTCGTGGTGAAGCTACGCGTCTGATCAACAAAGAAGACGCTGTGGTTGTGGATTTACGTCAGCGTGATGACTTCCGTAAAGGCCATATCGCAGGTTCTATCAATCTGTTGCCGAGTGAAATCAAAGCCAACAATGTTGGTGAGCTTGAGAAGCACAAAGACAAACCGGTTATCGTGGTAGACGGTTCTGGCATGCAGTGCCAGGAGCCTGCAAACGCGCTGACGAAAGCTGGTTTTGCGCAAGTATTCGTGCTGAAAGAGGGCGTTGCTGGCTGGGCTGGCGAAAACTTGCCTCTGGTGCGCGGCAAATAATTTACCTGTCGTCTTTCATGATGCAGGCCGTTAGCTGCAATTAGGCCCCCAGCGACTTATTGTTATAAGCTTCTGGGGACACTCCATTTTGCAGCCGCCCTGCAACATGAAATTTCAGGGTAAAAAAACAGGAGCTAAATTATGGCCAATGTTGAAATCTATACCAAAGAAACCTGCCCGTATTGCCATCGTGCAAAAGCACTGCTGAGCAGCAAGGGCGTGAGTTTTCAGGAGTTGCCGATCGATGGCAATGCCGCCAAGCGTGAAGAGATGATCAAACGCAGCGGTCGCACCACGGTTCCCCAGATTTTTATTGACGCACAGCACATTGGCGGCTGTGATGACTTGTATGCATTGGATGCACGTGGTGGACTGGATCCCCTGCTGAAATAACGTGTGAACGTTGGCATTACATTGCGCAGTATTTAAGGACAACACTTAAGGGTTTTCTACACATGTCAGAACAAAACAACACTGAAATGACTTTCCAGATCCAACGTATTTATACCAAGGATATCTCTTTCGAAGCGCCGAACGCGCCGCACGTTTTCCAGAAAGATTGGCAACCAGAAGTTAAACTTGATCTGGATACGGCATCTTCCCAACTGGCAGATGACGTATACGAAGTGGTACTGCGTGTTACCGTAACGGCCTCCCTGGGCGAAGAAACCGCGTTCCTGTGTGAAGTTCAGCAGGGCGGTATTTTCTCCATCGCGGGTATCGAAGGCACCCAGATGGCACATTGCCTGGGCGCATACTGCCCGAACATTCTGTTCCCGTATGCTCGTGAGTGCATCACCAGCATGGTATCCCGCGGTACATTCCCGCAACTGAACCTTGCGCCGGTTAACTTCGATGCGCTGTTCATGAACTATTTGCAGCAGCAGGCTGGCGAAGGTACTGAAGAACATCAGGATGCCTGATGAACCAACGTAATGCTTCAATGACTGTGATCGGTGCCGGCTCGTACGGCACCGCTCTTGCCATTACCCTGGCAAGAAATGGCCACGAGGTTGTCCTCTGGGGCCATGACCCTGAACATATCGCAACGCTTGAACGCGACCGCTGTAACGCCGCGTTTCTCCCCGATGTGCCTTTCCCCGATACGCTCCATCTTGAAAGCGATCTCGCCACCGCACTGGCCGCCAGCCGTAATATTCTTGTCGTCGTACCCAGCCATGTCTTTGGTGAAGTGCTGCGCCAGATTAAACCGCTGATGCGTCCTGATGCGCGTCTGGTGTGGGCGACCAAAGGGCTGGAAGCGGAAACCGGACGTCTGTTACAGGACGTGGCGCGCGAGGCGTTAGGCGATCAAATTCCGCTGGCGGTTATCTCTGGCCCAACGTTTGCGAAAGAACTGGCGGCAGGTTTACCGACAGCTATTTCGCTGGCCTCGACCGATCAGACCTTTGCCGATGATCTCCAGCAGCTGCTGCACTGTGGCAAAAGTTTCCGCGTTTACAGCAATCCGGATTTCATTGGCGTGCAGCTTGGCGGCGCGGTGAAAAACGTCATTGCCATTGGTGCGGGGATGTCCGACGGTATCGGTTTTGGTGCGAATGCGCGTACGGCGCTGATCACCCGTGGGCTGGCTGAAATGTCGCGTCTTGGTGCGGCGCTGGGTGCCGATCCTGCCACCTTTATGGGCATGGCGGGGCTGGGCGATCTGGTGCTTACCTGTACCGACAACCAGTCGCGTAACCGCCGTTTTGGCATGATGCTCGGTCAGGGCATGGATGTACAAAGCGCGCAGGAGAAGATTGGTCAGGTGGTGGAAGGCTACCGCAATACGAAAGAAGTCCGCGAACTGGCGCATCGCTTCGGCGTTGAAATGCCAATAACCGAGGAAATTTATCAAGTATTATATTGCGGAAAAAACGCGCGCGAGGCAGCATTGACGTTATTAGGTCGTGCACGCAAGGACGAGCGCAGCAGCCACTAACCCCAGGGAACCTTTGTTACCGCTATGACCCGGCCCGCGCAGAACGGGCCGGTCATTATCTCATCGTGTGGAGTAAGCAATGTCGTGTGAAGAACTGGAAATTGTCTGGAACAATATTAAAGCCGAAGCCAGAACGCTGGCGGACTGTGAGCCAATGCTGGCCAGTTTTTACCACGCGACGCTACTCAAGCACGAAAACCTTGGTAGTGCACTGAGCTACATGCTGGCGAACAAGCTGTCATCGCCAATTATGCCTGCTATTGCTATCCGTGAAGTGGTGGAAGAAGCCTACGCCGCTGACCCGGAAATGATCGCCTCTGCGGCCTGTGATATTCAGGCGGTGCGTACCCGCGACCCGGCAGTCGATAAATACTCAACCCCGTTGTTATACCTGAAGGGTTTTCATGCCTTGCAGGCCTATCGCATCGGTCACTGGTTGTGGAATCAGGGGCGTCGCGCATTGGCAATCTTTCTGCAAAACCAGGTTTCTGTGACGTTCCAGGTCGATATTCACCCGGCAGCAAAAATTGGCCGTGGCATTATGCTCGACCACGCCACGGGCATCGTTGTGGGTGAAACGGCGGTAATTGAAAACGACGTATCGATTCTGCAATCTGTGACGCTTGGCGGTACGGGTAAATCTGGTGGTGACCGTCACCCGAAAATTCGTGAAGGTGTGATGATTGGCGCGGGCGCGAAAATCCTCGGCAATATTGAAGTTGGTCGCGGCGCGAAGATTGGCGCAGGTTCCGTGGTGCTGCAACCGGTGCCGCCGCATACAACCGCCGCTGGCGTTCCGGCTCGTATTGTCGGTAAACCAGACAGCGATAAGCCATCAATGGATATGGACCAGCATTTCAACGGTATTAACCATACATTTGAGTATGGGGATGGGATCTGATGTCCTGTGATCGTGCCGGATGCGATGTAATCATCTATCCGGCATACAGTAACTAATCTCTCAACAACGCTCCCGGATATCCCAGCTGCCTCCAGGCTTCATACACCACAACTGACACCGCATTGGACAGGTTCATGCTGCGGCTGTCCGGCACCATCGGAATGCGAATTTTTTGTTCAGCGGGCAGGGCATCAAGAATGCTCGCTGGCAGGCCGCGTGTTTCCGGGCCGAACATCAGATAATCGCCATCCTGATAGTTTACGGCGCTGTGAGCAGGCGTACCTTTCGTGGTGAGGGCAAACAGGCGCTGGGGATTTTCTGCTTCGAGGAACGCGCGAAAGTCATGATGACGCGTAACGGCGGTAAACTCGTGATAGTCCAGCCCCGCGCGGCGCAGGCGCTTATCGTCCCAGGCAAATCCCATCGGTTCGATGATATGCAGACGAAAGCCGGTATTAGCGCAAAGACGGATGATATTGCCAGTATTTGGCGGAATTTCTGGTTCGTAAAGTACGATGTTTAGCATACTGCCCCCTTAGTGCGGGGGCAGGATAGCAGAAAATTGGTGAGCAGTGCGGCCTTTTCCCCTCACCCCGGAGGGGCGAGGGAGAAAAAAAGAGTGCGGTGTCGTTTCAGAGTGAGGGAGTACATACAGCGCCGAACGGTCCCCACTCCCTGAGGGAGAGGGTTAGGGTGAGGGGGCTCAAACGACTATGCCGCATTCCCTTTCGCCATCGGAGCCAGTGCCGTAGGCAACTCTTTACCCAGCCCCTGCACCAGCGAATCTTGCGTAATTTCACTGATCGATTTCGCGCCAGTCAGCGTCATTGCCACTTTCATCTCTTTCTCGATCAGATTTAGCAGGTTAGCTACACCCGCCTGGCCCGCTGTTGCCAGCGCATACAGGAAAGCACGACCCAGAAGTACGGTGTCGGCACCGAGCGCAATCATACGCACGACATCAAGCCCGTTACGAATTCCGCTATCCGCCAGAATGGCGATATCACCTTTCACCGCATCTGCAATAGCGGGCAACGCACGAGCGGAAGAGAGTACACCGTCCAGCTGGCGGCCACCGTGGTTAGAAACCACAATTCCATCAGCACCAAAACGTACTGCATCGCGCGCATCTTCCGGATCGAGGATCCCTTTGATCACCATCGGGCCATCCCAGAAATCGCGGATCCACTCAAGGTCTTTCCATGAGATGGACGGATCGAAGTTATTCCCCAGCCAGCCGATGTAATCTTCCAGTCCGGTCGGTTTGTCGAGATAAGCTGAGATATTACCTAAATCATGTGGACGACCGTTCAGGCCCACATCCCACGCCCATTGCGGATGCGTCACCGCCTGCAAGTAGCGGCGCATTGCCGCATTTGGGCCGCTCATACCTGAATGCGCATCACGGTAGCGTGCGCCCGGTGTCGGCATATCCACGGTGAAAACCAGCGTCGAACAACCCGCTGCTTTTGCTCGCTCCAGCGCGTTACGCATAAAGCCGCGATCGCGCAGTACATAAAGCTGGAACCACATTGGGCGCTTGATGGCTGGCGCGACTTCTTCAATCGGGCAAACGGAAACCGTCGAGAGAGTAAACGGAATGCCATGCGCGTCCGCCGCTTTGGCTGCCTGAACTTCGCCACGACGCGCATACATGCCACACAAACCCACCGGTGCCAGTGCTACCGGCATCGACAATTTCTCATTAAACAGCGTCGTTTCCAGGCTTAAGTCAGACATGTTTTTCAGAATACGCTGGCGCAGTGCCACTTCTGACAAATCTTCCACGTTGCGGCGCAGCGTGTATTCAGAATATGCACCACCATCCATATAGTGGAACAGGAACGGCGGCAGAATGCGTTGCGCTGCGGCGCGATAATCGCTGGCTGCGGAAATAATCATGCGTTTTTCTCCCTCGAATGCTCATAATGCTCACCGGGCAGGCGGGTAATCCGTGCGTGGCGAGCCTGATCTTCATCGAATCGTTTCATGGTGGTGTGAACAAAACTAAGGTGCGCCATCATTGCTTTACGCGCCCCGTCGGCATCACCAGCAAAAATGGCGTCAATGACAGCCTGATGTTGTTCGGTCAGTTGTGAAAAAACCGGTGGCACCAGATACATCCGCTGACGGCTATGCTTCACTGAGGATTGCAGGACATCGAAGAAACCGCGCATGGTTTGCAGCAGCACGATGTTATGTGAGGCTTCGGCAATCGCCAGATGAAAACGAACGTCCGCTTGTGAGGCGATATCCGGGTCTTCACTTAGCGTTGCTTCAAAGCAAAGCTGAATCTTTTCTTTGTCGCCAGGTGTGGCGCGCATTGCCGCATGCCATGCGGTGCTGGCTTCAATGGCGTAGCGGGCTTCCAGAATATCGAAACTGTAATCCGGATCATCGGCCATCAGCGTTTTTAGCGGCTGGACGATGTTTTGCTCCGACCATGTGTCATGACGCCAGCGAATAAACGTCCCGCCGCCGCGTCGACTGAGCAGCACGCCTTCGCTCACCAGTTTTGCCAGCGCCTCGCGTAGTGAATTACGTGATACGCCGAGTTGCATCGCCAGTTGGCGCTCAGCGGGCAACTTCATGCCCGCTTCCAGGTTTTTTTCATCAATCAGCGCCCGCACACGATCGGCAACCTCGTCTGACAGGCGTCTGGGTAAAACAATCATTAAGGAATCATCCACGTTAAGACATAAGCCTGAAGCGTGGTGATCACGCCCACCATACAGGTGAAGATCAGGCTGTGTTTGACAGTAAAGCGGAACAAATCAGACTCTTTGCCCACCAGGCCTACCGCCGCACAGGCGATAGCGATAGATTGCGGGGAGATCATCTTACCGGTGACGCCACCGGTGGTATTGGCGGCAACCAGCAACAGATCAGAGACGCCAATTTGTTGTGCTGCGGTGGCTTGCAGCGCGGCGAACAGGGCGTTAGATGAGGTATCCGACCCGGTCAGGAATACCCCCAGCCAGCCGAGGAACGGCGAGAAGAAGGTGAATGCATGACCGGTGTGCGCCAGTGCCAGTGCCAGTGTTGATGACAGTCCGGAATAGTTCGAGATAAAGGCGAACGCCAGCACCATGCCGATGGAGTAGATGGGTAGAGCCAGTTCTTTCAGCGTGCTGCCGAAGGTGCTGATAGCGTCAGACGGTTTCATCTTCAGCCAGACAATCGAGAGCAGTGCAGCAAACAGAATGGCGGTGCCGGTGGCAGAGAACCAGTCAAACTTAAACACGGCGGCATAGGCTGTAGCCTCGCTGACCACTGGTGGCATACGGGCAACCAGTTTATCGAGGTACGGCACCGGAATGTTGATCACCCACTCATACAGCGCACCACCCGATGCGAACAGGGCTTTAAACGGCGGGATACTCCACAGTGTTACGGTAGCTGTCAGGAACAGGAACGGTGTCCAGGCACGTAACACCTGACCCGCAGTGTAACCGGTGTGGGCCAGCGTCATATCAACCTGTGACGCCCCCAAATCACCAAAACGGAATACGCGCACTGGCTGCCAGCGTTTGAGGAACAGCGTCAGGCAGAGCAGTGATACCAGCGAAGAGATAATGTCCGGCAGCTCCGGCCCAATGAAGTTAGAGCTAAGGTACTGAGCGATGGCAAACGAGCCGCCCGCAACCACGACCGCAGGCCACGTCTCCTTGATACCGCGCCAGCCGTCCATAATCGCCATGATCCAGAACAGCACGATAATGGTCATAAACGGTAGCTGCCGCCCCACCATCTGGCCAATCTCAAAGCTGTCGATGCCTGTTACTTGTCCGGCAACCAGGATTGGAATGCCCATCGCGCCAAATGCCACTGGCGCGGTGTTAACAATCAGGCACAGTCCGGCGGCGTACAGCGGTTTAAAACCCAGGCCGACCAGCAATGCGGCGGTAATTGCTACCGGTGCGCCAAAGCCTGCGGCTCCTTCAAGGAAAGCGCCGAAACAGAAACCGACGATCAGCATTTGCAGACGCTGGTCAGGGGTTATCGAAAGAATAGACGAGCGAATGATGTCAAACTGCCCGGTTTTCACCGAGATCTTATAGACGAACACTGCTGCAATAATGATCCACGCGATGGGCCACAAACCATAGAAGAAGCCATAAACCACCGAGGCCAGCGCGTTAGCGACCGGCATTTTATAGAACAGCAAAGCCACGGCAAGGGCGATTGCTACCGTCCATGAGGCGGCGACGTATCCTTTCAGTTTGAGCTTAATCAGCGCAAAGAAGAAAAACAGGATGGGAAGCGATGCTATCAGACTGGAAAGCCAGATATTCCCGGCGGGATCGTAGTTTTGTTGCCAGAGATTCATTGCAGGTCTCCTGGAGTCCACGCACATCGTGTAATGAGTCTGTTGCTCATCTCCTTGTCACACGTTGTGTAAAAGTGGCACTGCCAATTGTGTTGTGTAGGGATAATGACAATGAATGGTTAACTAAATGTTATGTATTGGCAATATTGATGTGAGTTTTAATTGGGGAATTGTGAACCAGAGGTCAGATAAGCGAAGAATTGGTAGGGCCAATTCTTGTGGGGGGGAGATGTCTGGTAAAGAAAAGGGCAATCCTCATCAGAGAATTGCCCTTAGATTGTTGACCCGGAGCGCCTTATCTTGCCTGATGCGCGTAACGCATCAGGCAATTTGGCGTTTGCCCTTAGTCACACTAACTTAATGGATCATTACCACTGAATACCGGCACCGAGTGCGGCGGAGTATTCACCCTGGCTATTGGTACTACCTTGTAATTTGTAGACCCAACGACCATTGGCGCTCACCATCGATACACCTAAAGCAACTGCCGATTCACCGTTGTAAGTACCGCCACCAATAGAAGCCATGCTGGCACCCGGTGTATAAGCCTGCGGCAGACCGGTCATTGCCATTGCAGAAGCGATACCACCGCTCAACTTGCTTTCAGTTTTAGACAGTTTGTTATCCATCTCAACCATCCGCTGATCGGTGTATTGCTTCGTTTCCTGCACGCTTTGCTTCAACTGCGCGTAGTTCACCGCGTCGTTGTTGTTGACGCCAGCGGAGACGTTTCTGATACGAGTCGTACTGCCGTTGCCACCACCGAGGGTGATATTGCTATAGTCGATAGAACCATCAGCTTTGGTGTCGTAGCGCACGCCGCCTGCTTCAGAAGATTTCAGCTGCGACACGTTAACCGCATCGGTGGCATTAACACCGGCAGCTACGTTGGTGATACGGCGTTGGTTAGTAGAAGAACCTACAGAGATTGTATTTTCTTCCTCTGCAACGGAACCGGTACCCAGTGCGACGCTGTTGTCAGCGGCAGCAATGGAACCAGAACCAATAGCAACGCTATCTTTACCCTGGGCGTTGGCATCTACGCCATCGGTGTTGGTCTTGAAGTACTTGGTGCTACCGGAGGTGACAATGTCGCCAATACCGTTTTCGATATTAGTAACGCGAGTATCCAGATTAGTGACCTGATTGTTCAGGTTAGTAATGCTCTGGGTATTCTGGGAAACCTGCGCATCCGTTACTTTCAACTGACCCACGTTGACCGCATCGGTATCAGCCGAACCTGCTGCGACGTTAGTGATCTGACGTTGACCATCCGCACTACCGACTGAGAATTCACCGACAGAGTTCTGCGGTGCGTCCATGTTGTAGGCGGTATAATTGGTTTGAGCGCCACGAGTGGTCGTAGAACCATTACCTATCGCAATACTGTTGACATGAATGACTTGCGCATTGCTACCAATGGCAATGCCGTTAAGTGCATTCGCGTCCACGTAGGCACCATAACCGATACCAATACCTTTATCGCCATTCACGATGGTTTTCGCACCCATTGCCAGCGAGTCAGTTCCCACTGCCAGTGAATCTTCTTCCGTTGAATTAGCGTGGAAGTATTTAGTCGGCGTGGTTGCGACCGCACCAATCGCATTCTGCAATTGACGAACCGTAACGGCGTCATGGGCTTCGGAACCATCGGCTACGTTGATGATTTGACGATATTTACCGTCATCACCGATAGACAATGCACCGAGCAGTTCGCCATCCGTGGTGTCGTAACCAATAACAACGCCATTTTCCGTTATGCTGGTGTCACGGGAGCCTTTGGCAATCACTCGGCTGGAAACAGAGCTGCTACCCAGGGCGATACCCGTATCAACGTCGCTGTAGCTGCCCTGACCAATAGCTACGCTGCTATCGCCTTTGGCGACAGAGTTATAACCTATAGCTGTAGCGCCAACACCCTGTGCGCTGGCGTCGTTGAACGCTAAGCCGTCGTCGTTAGTACGCACATAGTTAATACCCGCACCGTTTTCTTGGATATAGGTTGCGTCGGTGTTACCAGCGAGCTGATTGATAATTTGGGTGTTCTGCTCAATCATCATATTCGTCGCATTCAACTGAGAACCGTTCACTGCATCGGTACTGTCCTCACTAATACTGCCATTAGCGACATTAGTGATGATGCTGGCTTTACCGTCATGGCTGGCATTGTAGGCTCCAGCACCGCCATTGGCAGTCTCATCCCACAGCAAGGCGTTATCATCAAGCGCATCCAGGGCGTCACCGACGTTGTTGTACTCGGCGTTCGCAATGGTGTAAGTCGGTGCGGTGATGGTGCCGTCAGCGTTGACTTCTGCGTCACCACCCAGCGCATCAGCGATGTACTTATTGGTGGTATAGAGTTGTGAGCCGTTAATCGCGTCGCTGCTGGCAGCAGAGATTGCACCGTTAGCGACGTTAGTGATTACACTGGCAGTTTTATCTTTTCCGTGAGCGGCGCTAAATGCACCATTTTCACCGGCGTCCGCATCCCAGAGCAGAGCGTCGTCAAGAGTGGTATCGATAGCATTCAGGGCATCACCGACATTATCGTAATCAGCATTAGCAATGGTGTACGTCGGCGCAGTGATGGTGCCGTCTGCATTGACTTCGGCACCACCCCCCAGCGCATCAACAACATAACTGCTCACGCCGTGGAGTTGTGAGCCGTTTACTGCGTCAGAACTGGAGTCTGAAATTTCACCATCTGCGACATCAGTGATCACGCTTGCGTCACCATTAGTACCGTGTTTGGCACTGAATTTACCTGCGGTGGCATCCCAAAGCAGAGCATCGCCGAGAGACGTGCTAAATGAGGAGTTAATCGCAGCCAGTGCATCGCCGACGTTATAATAATTTGTTTCACCGATTTTGTAGGTTGGACCGGTAAACACACCGTCAGTATTCACAGAAGCATTGCCGCCGAAGTAGGTGGCGATATTGCTGCTTAAGTCATAAAGCTGGCTACCGTTAATGGCATCGGAACTGGTTGCAGTGACTGTGCCGTCCAGGATATTGGTGATTTTGCTGGCGGTATTGTTGCCATGAGCTGCAGTGAAGACACCATTGTCCTTATCCCATTTCAGCGCATCCTCACCAAGATTAGTCACCGTCTCAGTCAGATTAGAGATGTTGGTGGTGTTAGTGGCGATATTGGTGGTATTCGTCGCCACGGCATCGTTGGTG
Source organism: Escherichia sp. SCLE84 (assembly GCF_012584495.1). Classification (NCBI taxonomy): domain Bacteria; kingdom Pseudomonadati; phylum Pseudomonadota; class Gammaproteobacteria; order Enterobacterales; family Enterobacteriaceae; genus Escherichia; species Escherichia sp. SCLE84. The sequence continues at coordinate 3,393,137 of NZ_CP051430.1, forward strand.
GTTTTCAGCTGAGAGCCGTTAACGGCATCGGTGCTGCCAGTCGTCAGGTCGCCATCTTTAACGTTGGTGATTTTGCTGGTGGTCTCGGTGCCATGAGCTGCCGTGAATACACCATTGTCCTTATCCCATTTCAGCGCATCCTCACCAAGATTAGTCACCGTCTCAGTCAGGTTAGAGATGTTGGTGGTGTTAGTGGCAATATTGGAAGTGTTATTGGCGATATTGGTGGTATTCGTCGCCACAGCATCGTTGGTGGTTTTCAGCTGAGAGCCGTTAACAGCATCAGTGCTGTCAGCCGTCAGGTCGGCATCTTTAACGTTGGTGATTTTGCTGGTGGTATCCTGGCCGTGAGCTGCACTGAATGCCTTTTTAGTTTCGTTCCAGAGCAGGGCATCAGCCTGAAGGTCACCAACGGAATCCGTCAGGTTGGTGATATTGGTGGTATTGGTGGCAATATTTGCCGTATTCGTGGCAATGTTGCTGGTATTAGTAGCGATATTGGCGGTGTTGGCTTCGACATCGTCATTGGTAGCTTTCAGTTGGGAACCGTTAACCGCATCCTTACTGGAGGCTGAAATCGTGCCATCCGCAACATCGGTGATTACGCTGGCAGTTGGGCTACTAGTACCATGAGCAGCGCTGTATTTGCCTTTGGTTTGGTCCCATTGCAGGGTGTTTTCATCAAGTACAGCGAGCGCAGCCCCTACGTTATTTTTGCTACCATTTTTTAAATTGTAGGTTGGTGCTGTAACAGTACCGTCATCAACATCTACTGCAGCCCCTCCTCCAAGCCTTTTTGCTACCGAGTCGCTAATGGCATAAAGCTGTGAACCATTAATGGCATCGTAACTGTCAGACTTGATCGCGCCATTTTTCACATTAACGATCTTGCGTTTTAATGAACTATTGCCGACAGAGACGGTATTGTCTAAATCCGCAATGGAATCTGCGCCCAGTGCGACAGAGTTAATACCGTTGGCACTGCTATTACTACCAAGCGCAAGACTCTTATCACCAGTTGCATTACTGGCTGTGCCTAAGGCAATGGTGTTTAAGCCTCTCGACTGGCTACCATTACCCAGAGCGATGGCATCCACGCCATCAGCTTTGTTGCCCTGGCCTATGGCGATTGCATTATCTGCCAGAGCCTGGCTGCCATTTCCTAATGCGATAGTATTGACTTTATCGGCAAGGCTTCCGAACCCCATTGCCATGCTATTAGTCCCTTTTGCCTTCGCATTATTGCCAATAGCAGTTGCATTTTCAGCGGCTTCGGTCTCAGCACCTATCGCAATAGCGTTCGCTGCGCTGGCAAGTGATTGTCTGCCAAATGCGAGGCTGTCAGTACCGCTAGCTACACTGCTACGCCCCAGGGCAATTGCGTTTTCTTCAGATGCGACGCTACTTGCTCCCAGCGCCATTGAATACGCTTTTGACGCATTGGCGGTGTCGCCAAGAGCAATACTCATAATCTCAGTAGCTTTAGTGGCATTTCCCAGGGCAATGGCGTTTGCTCCTTCCGCTTTGGAAGAGTCCCCCATAGCAATAGACAATTTACCCAATGCTTTTGAATAACGGCCGAGGGCCATTGAGTATTGGCCCAATGAATACGAAGAGGCACCCAGTGCTATACTTCTATCGCCTTCTGATATTGCACTAACCCCAAAGGCCATTGATGCACCGCCAATCGCATGGGTTTTTGACCCGATGGCAGAGCTATATTGGCCTTCAGCTATAGCGTCATAACCCACAGCAGTACTGGAACCACTGGTGTTCATAAAAGTATTTGCTTTCGCCCCTTTGCCTATAGCAACCCAGCCGTCGCCAGCTGATCCACTACCGTAATCAACACCCTGACCGTTGTCATTCCCGGCATTCGCCAATGCCCCAAACGACGACAACATTCCACCCGCAACCAGCGCAGAAATTAACAGCTTACTGCGCCCAGATTTCTTGCCACGGCTTTTTGCCGTTTCGCTGGTAACAGTATAATTCCCTGTCGCAGGGTTCCAGATAACTTTAAATATTTTGTTCATTAATGATGCTCGCTATTCCTTGTTATAAGCGTACTAACTGCATTTATTTTTTGCTTCTTTTCTGCCGATTTTCAGCAGAGGGAAGATTGTCGAACTGAATATTTTCCATGTTGATGGCTAACTTCAGATATCCCAGGTTATTGGGCGATACACCCTTCAGGGTCAAATTAATGTCTTGCCATTGACCTGGTAATAATTTCAATGTGGATTTCATTGATGTGTTGAAAAGTAATTGTTGCCACCGGGCAAACTCTTTGGCATCGACAGGTTTTTCACCACCCCATGTCGCATTAAAACCAATATTTGAGATAGGTGTACTTAATAAGTTGACCAGTGAAATATGAATAACACTGCCATTCTCTGTGGCGTCAATGGATAACACTCGACCCGCTAAAGCCACCGAACCATTGTTCAGGATGAAATACTTCGTTTTTGCTGGGTTAAACTCGGTAAAAATAAAAGTGTTTTGTTGATCTTTAACGGATTTAATTACGTGAGTTAAAGTCTTTGTACTGCTTATTATGCCAGTTTGTTGTTTTTGAATAGTTTCCAGTTGACTCTTTAGCTGTGCTTGTTGTTTTTCAAGTAGATCAATTTTATTGTTATGTTCTTCTTGTTGTTTCAATAAACTACTTTCTGGCTTGCCTTCTTCAATGTAGTCACATCCCGTTAATGCGCAGAGAACTGAAACAGTGACAGCACTGAAAAAAATCTTCTTCAAGTTCATGTAAAAATCCTTATTTCCTCCGACCAGCGATCAATGCCGGTAGAGTTGTCCATTGTATTATTGGTGATCTATGTTGCTTTATATTAATGACAGTGATGTGTGTCGATTAAATATTGTTTTAAGCATTCATCATAAAAATGTATCATTCGTTTCAAAAGATGTCTGTGTTTGTATGAATATATTATTTTCGTGGATTCTAATGATGATTATTAATAAATGTCAAATATGAAAGAAACCATGTCTGGGAAAAAATTTACAGATAATTTATTGTATGAATATGATGATTAAAATTTCACAATTAAATCCGAAAAAAAGAGACGTAAATGCTTGTTAATTAATAAATGATATCTTCTATATATTTTTATTGTTTATAGGTGGCTATTTCGGTAAAAATGCATTTTCAGAATATCAACCAGCGGTAAATCGACGTAAAGGGAGTGAATTGTTTGGTAATTAGGCGAGTAGACAGGAGAGTCCCCGCATTGACCAGCTAAGGCAAGCCAGATGCGGGTTGATATGATCGAACCAGTCGTCTGAGGCGCTTAAAACGCAGTCTTAGAGAATCCAGTCATCTCCTGCAGGCCCATTTCACGGCCCAGCGCGGTCATTGGGTGCACAACCACCAGTCCGCGAACACTTTTCTTCAGCTTGCCCATATCAGCCTGCTCTTTTTTGGTAATTGCGCGCTGAAACGGCATCTTCATCAGCTTCTGTGCTTCTTTACTCAGTTTTTGGCTATGAACCTCACGCAGGCGAGCAATTTCTGCTTCCAGCGTGGCTTTCTCTTTTTCCAGCTCGGCATATTTGTCTGCGGCTTCAACCAGCGATAGATCGGCCTGCTGGTGGCGGATGGCGTCCAGGCGATCGCTGAGACGTTTGATTTCGTTTTTTTCGACTTCTTTCATGTGATGGCTTCTGATAAAGATAAATTTATAGCCCCTAGTATGCGCGACCAGGTGCTTTGTTCACAACTGATGACATTGTAATAGTTCTGCAACGTAATCATTAACATGCTCAAAAACTACGCAATTCGTTGATTAATTAAGAAATCTATAGAAAAAAGATAATAAACAGCAGCGGATGATTATTGAGGATTCAGCACGTTTTCCTTAATGTCATCTTTACCGGGAACCTAAACTAAAATTGGCGGCCGCGCATTCCCGGCGCGGGGTAATACGGAGATATCATCATGGGCAAATTAGGTGAAAACGTTCCGCTTCTTATCGATAAAGCCGTAGATTTCATGGCATCAAGCCAGGCGTTCCGGGAGTATCTGAAAAAACTTCCTCCCCGTAACGCGATTCCGTCCGGAATACCCGATGAAAGCGTGCCGTTATATCTACAACGTCTGGAGTATTATCGTCGGCTTTATCGGCCGAAGCAGGTAGAGGGGCAGTAAGCAGACGTTGCTTACTTTTGAAAGGCTTTTTTTAAGCTGATTCTGGAAATCAGCTCAGTCAGTGAAAGGACCATTGTTGATCGCACAGCCTGTTGATAGCGCTGAATTTGCATTGCATACAAACTGGAGTCTGCTGGTTCAAACTGTGGCGGCGGTGGTAACGCCGCCACGCAGTGCAGTTCACCAAAGGGTCCAAGGATCTCGTCGTCGGTAAAGGCGTACTCGTTGCCGTCGTGATTTAGTTCTTCACGCAATGCCATCAGCAGCTCCGCATCTTCGTATTCCTGGCGGTTAATGACGCCCAACCCGTAAGTGAGTTTTAAACGCACAGAAAGATCGCCCAGCGGACCGTCGCCGTCGAGTAACGGTTCTACAGCATACTTCACCGCGTAATCGTCTTTGCGGAATACCTGAAGCACCAGAAGATTTACCGCCTCGGTCAAAAGCTCGACGGCGGTGATCAGAAAGCTTCGCACGGTTTTGCCAGCATTCAGACGCTCAAGCACACGGTTTTCAAAGGCCTGGGTTTGTTCCATTGTTGCCTGCATATCTGACAATCTGTTATTCGGGCGCAGGGTGTCCTGCGCCTGGTCCACCATTATTGCATTGCTTTATAAGCGGTTACCGCCTCGGATACAACCTCGCTGTTGGCATCAAGACCGGAAATCTGTGCCAGCGCCGCCTGCGGACCTTTGTCAGCGATCAGTGCTGCCAGTTCCTGAGCCTGCGGATCATCTTCACTGCGGAAGTGCATTGCACCAGCAATCCCCTGAATCAGATTCTTGTGCGGAAGGCTGTATTCCAGCGTACCGAGCAGTGGCTTGATCAGACGGTCGCCAGCACTCAGTTTACGCAGCGGCTGACGGCCTACGCGCTCTACATCATCTTTCAGATACGGGTTCTCAAAACGACCGAGGATTTTCTGGATGTACGCCGCATGTTTGTCTGCGTCAAAGCCGTAGCGCTTGATCAGTACCGCACCACTTTCTTCCATCGCACCTTTTACCACCGCGCGGATTTTCTCGTCGAGAATAGCGTCACGAATGGTCTGATGACCGGCCAGTTTTCCGAGGTACGCGGTTATAGCATGACCCGTGTTCAGGGTGAAGAGTTTACGTTCGACAAATGCCATCAGGTTGTCGGTTAACTCCATGCCTGGGATGTTCGGCAGTGCGCCTTTGAACTGCGTTTTATCGACAATCCATTCGCTGAAAGTTTCTACCGTCACTTCCAGCGGATCGTTAGTTGCCGAAGCCGAAGGCGGTACGATGCGGTCAACGGCGGAATCGACAAAGCCAACGTGTTCTTCTACCCACGCTTTGGCGTCTTCCGGCAGGGCGTTCATCACATGGCCTTTCAGCTGCGTGGTACCGCGTACCATGTTTTCACAGGCGATGATGTTCAGCGGGGATTCATTACCTTGTTCTTTGCGTTTCACCAGCCCTTTGGCGATAGCCGGAGCAATACGTTCCAGCACAACCGGGCCAACGGCGGTAGTGACTAAATCGACCTGAGCAATCAGATCAACGACATCATCACCAATGCTGCTGACAGCATTGACGCCGGAAACGGTATCTACCTGCTCGGTTTCACCAACCACATGAACCTGATAGCTATGACGGGCATTCAGGGCATCAAGTACCACCTGATTGACATCGGCAAACGTCAGTTGGATACCCGCGTCTGCCAGCAGTTTACCGATAAAGCCACGACCGATATTACCTGCGCCAAAATGTAATGCTTTCATAGTATTAACCTTCATCAATGTTTTTACCCGAGAGGGCTGGGGTGAGGCTTTTCCCTCACCCAAACCCTCTCCGTGAGGAGAGGGGCAGCGCCGGATGCGGCGTAAGCGCCTTATCCGGCCTACAAGAACGTGCAAATTCAACAAATTGTGATGCATCCTGTAGGCCTGATAAGCGTAGCGCATCAGGCAATTAACCCCACCTTCTCCATGTGGAGAGGGTGGGATTGGATTACTTACGACCTGCCAGCAGTTCCAGCACTTCATCCACGCTGGTGGTGTGTGCCAGACGCTCGATGACGGACTCATCATCCAGTGCATTGGTCAGGCTGGTGATAACCTGAATGTGCTCGTTGTTACGGGCTGCAATACCAATCACCAGACGGGCAATGTCATCTTCTTCTTCACCGAAGCGCACGCCTTCCGGGTACTGGCAGAACACCACGCCCGTTTTCAGTACGCGATCTTTCGCTTCAACCGTACCGTGTGGCACCGCGATAGACTCACCCAGATAAGTCGGGGTCAGTTTTTCACGATCCAGCATCGCCTGAACGTATTCCGGCTCAACGTAACCGCCTTTCACCAGCTGCTCGCCAGCAAAACGAATCGCTTCTTCTTTGGTTGCTGCTTTGCGACCGAGGAAGATGTTCTCCGCGCCCAGTTTGAACAGGTTAGCACTGGAATCGTCAAAGCTGTCTTTCAGACTGTCTTTCACTTTCACTTCGTTTTCAGTATGGCGCTGGGCAGCAACGAGACGTTCGGTTAGGCTGGTGTACAGGCCGCTGTCGAGGAAGTTGGTCAGCGAAATATGCTGCGCCTGCGGAACCTGGCGCATAGCGCGTTCGGTCAGGTCACGGTGAGTGATGACGAGGTCCACATCTGGCGGCAGGTTGTTGATCGCGCTGTTAGTGACCGAAATCTGTGACAGACCTGCATCCTGAATTTTCTTACGCAGCACGCCTGCGCCCATCGCACTTGAACCCATACCGGCGTCACAGGCAACGATGATTTTACGTACGTGGCTCAGGTCGTTAGTCACATCGCCCGCAGACAGCGGAGATGTGCCTTTAGACTCAGCTTTCATGTCCTGCATACGACGAGTTGCTGCTTCAATATCATCTTCTTCTTTCACTTTGCTGGTTTTCAGCAAAATAGCAGAGACAACGAAGGAGACAGCCATCGCCGCACACACACCCGCGATGTTAGCGAAATAAGCACCTTTTGGTGTCATCGCCAGTACAGCAAGGATAGAACCCGGAGATGCCGGAGAAACCAGACCACCGCCCAGGATAGTCAGCGTGAACACGCCAGTCATACCGCCGAGGATGACTGCGAGGATCAGACGCGGATTCATCAGCACATACGGGAAGTAGATTTCGTGGATACCACCCAGGAAGTGGATGATTGCCGCACCGCCCGCAGACTGTTTAGCGCTACCACGACCAAAGAACATGTACGCCAGCAGCACGCCCATACCTGGACCTGGGTTAGCTTCAATCAGGAAGAAGATTGATTTACCCAGTTCATGGGACTGCTGAATACCCAGCGGCGAGAAGATACCGTGGTTAATGGCATTGTTGAGGAACAGGATTTTCGCCGGTTCAACAAAGATAGACGCCAGCGGCAGCATGTCATGGACAACCATGAAGTTAACGCCCGCAGCCAGCATTTTGGACAGGGCTTCAACAATCGGGCCAATGCCGAGGAATGCCAGAATAGCGAGGATCATCCCGATGATGCCTGCGGAGAAGTTATTCACCAGCATCTCAAAACCGGATTTGATCTTACCGTCTACCCAGCGGTCGAAGTGCTTAATGCACCAGCCGCCCAGCGGACCTGCAATCATAGAACCGAGGAACATCGGCATGTCTGCGCCGACGATAACGCCCATGGTGGTGATGGCACCGACTACGCCGCCACGTTCGCCGCCTACCAGCTTACCACCGGTATAACCGATCAGCAGCGGCAGGAGATAAGTGATCATCGGCCCGACCAGCTTCGCCAGCGTCTCGTTCGGTAACCACCCTGTTGGAATAAATAACGCGGTGATGATACCCCACGCGATAAACGCGCCGATATTTGGCATCACCATGTTGCTGAGGAAACGACCAAAGCTTTGCACTTTGATCTTAATATCGGATGACATAAAAACACCCCTTCTTATGTTTGCTGTCGCGCAGGCTGGAAGCCCGAGGTTTTTTGTTAATGTGGCGGCAGAGGTAGCCGGACCTTGTAGATACTGCGAAATCTGGCACTGAATCGGTTAACTGTCCAGTCGACGGCCTTTTGTGTGATATCAATCACATAAATATAGGGGGTAGAGAGGTAATTGACGTGACGTTCATCACAAAACGCTTGTGTAAAAAAGCAACAAGGCGGCGATTTTCGCTAAAAATGGCATTTAAATGTGAGTAGTGTCACATTTTTGTTTTGATGGTTTGTTGAATCTTTGTGATCTGAATCACAAGATATTTTCTTACGGCGTTCACCTGATGTGATCTACAGCATGTTATGCCTTCGTCATACAATCGTTATGTAACTAAGCAACTCATCACCTCTAAAAATTATTCTTTGGTGTTATGGCGAGAATCGCGAACCCGGATTATTGTCAAAATATCAGCCTGACTCCCTTCTGGCTGCCAGCCCAAAAACAACACTGATAAACGTGAATCCGAGGCAGATATGTTTCTAAACTATTTCGCGTTGGGAGTGCTGATCTTCGTCTTTCTGGTGATTTTTTATGGAATCATCGCGATACATGACATCCCTTATCTGATTGCCAAAAAGCGCAACCATCCCCATGCCGACGCTATTCATACGGCGGGCTGGGTGAGCCTGTTTACTCTGCATGTTATCTGGCCGTTTCTGTGGATCTGGGCGACGCTCTATCAACCGGAGCGTGGCTGGGGTATGCAGTCACATGTTGCGTCGCAGGAGAAAGCGACTGACCCGGAAATCGCCGCACTTTCTGACCGAATTTCCCGGCTGGAGCATCAACTCGCCGCCGAGAAAAAGACTGACTATTCCACGTTCCCGGAGATCTAATTATGGATCTATTGATTGTTTTAACTTACGTGGCGCTGGCGTGGGCGGTCTTTAAAATCTTTCGTATTCCGGTGAATCAGTGGACGCTGGCGACGGCGGCGCTGGGTGGCGTGTTTCTGGTGAGTGGTTTGATTTTGTTGATGAACTACAACCACCCTTACACTTTTACCGCGCAAAAGGCAGTGATAGCGATCCCCATCACGCCACAGGTGACGGGAATTGTTACTGAAGTCACTGACAAGAATAATCAGCTTATTCAAAAGGGCGAGGTGCTTTTTAAGCTCGACCCGGTTCGTTACCAGGCGCGAGTTGACAGGCTTCAGGCTGACCTGATGACGGCGACGCATAATATAAAGACTCTGCGCGCGCAGCTCACAGAAGCGCAGGCCAACACCACCCAGGTTTCAGCGGAGCGCGACCGTCTGTTTAAAAATTATCAACGTTATCTGAAAGGCAGCCAGGCGGCGGTGAATCCGTTCTCGGAACGTGACATCGACGATGCGCGGCAAAATTTCCTCGCGCAGGATGCGCTGGTGAAAGGCTCGGTGGCGGAGCAGGCGCAGATCCAGAGCCAGCTCGACAGTATGGTTAACGGCGAGCAATCGCAGATTGTGAGCTTAAGAGCGCAACTTACTGAAGCAAAATATAATCTTGAGCAGACTGTCATTCGCGCACCAAGCAATGGCTACGTCACTCAGGTACTGATCCGCCCAGGCACATACGCAGCTGCCTTGCCGTTGCGTCCGGTGATGGTTTTCATCCCCGAGCAAAAACGGCAAATTGTCGCCCAATTTCGGCAAAACTCGCTGTTACGTCTGAAACCCGGCGATGATGCGGAAGTGGTGTTTAACGCGCTACCTGGGCAGGTGTTCCACGGCAAACTGACCAGTATTTTACCTGTCGTGCCAGGCGGTTCTTATCAGGCGCAGGGGGTATTGCAATCATTAACGGTCGTGCCCGGCACGGACGGTGTGCTGGGAACCATTGAACTGGACCCTAACGATGATATCGATGCCTTACCCGACGGCATCTACGCCCAGGTGGCGGTTTACTCCGACCATTTCAGCCATGTTTCGGTGATGCGGAAAGTGCTGCTAAGAATGACCAGCTGGATGCATTATCTTTATTTGGATCATTGAGGGGGAGGGGGGAGATTATGGAACTTTGCTCCTTGTAAGGACTAATTATTTTTGCATATTACTTCATTAGCTGCGATGATTTTTCTTTAATATTCATTATGTTAATAAGTTCTGGACGAGTGTGCTCTCATTGGATTTTTTATCCGTCTTGTTCTGCCGCAGGATGAGACTATACATCGTCGAGATCGCAATGATGATATGAGTTGTTCCTCCTGCGACGGCTCTAATCAAAAAAGAGCAGGAGTGCTTTTCCATCTATTGCGATGATGGCTTTATTATCTGAAGGATGACAGTCACATTTAAAAAATATTTAATCTATAGATCACAATGTAGGGTCATGGAATATATGTATACAACTATTTTCTTCTTCACTTTTAATTATCGTATTCATTATAAAACTAAGTTAAAAAAACTCCTGGAGAGTGAGTTATTAATATATTTTTAAATAAAATTAAGTTATCATTCATCGATGCACTTTATAGAATCATCAATGGCCATAATAGTACTATTAACTCTCAATTTTATATTTTTATCATCACTACAAATATTAACTGAATTTATATCAATGATTTTTTTATTCTTATCTTTTATTTTATTTACTGTTTCAATGCAATCAGCGGCAAGTTGGAGTGGATTTAGATTTTTCAGATATGGTCTTATGATCTTTCCCTTACTTAATAAATAGCATGTATAGGATTCGGAAAGTCCAGCATCTATTTTGTACCTCATTATATTAGATAAGGATGTGAGAAATTCCTTGTTATCATTCGCAGCCATATATGCCAGTCCGAGTTCAGCCTCTGCGGCCTTACAGGCAAAATAGCTTAGTGAACACGCTTTTCGTCCCTCTTTATTACTGGCTGATATTAGTGCCCATAATATTGCTTTGTCTGCCAAATCTAACTCTCTCTGAAATTGTCTTGCAGTAACTGCACTCGCAGAAATAGAGAAAAAAATACAATTGTTAATAACCTTGCCATATTTTTTAGTCCGTAACTGTTAATGTGCTATCTGGCTCTGAAAATATTAACTCATTTAATTTTTGCATGTCATTAGATAAACCAGTTATACAACCCTCGGAACAGAATCGAGGTCCTAAAGACGGACCAAAAGCGTTTAAACAACTATGTATTGAAAATCCATTGCGATTATAAGTTCCTGTATTAACTGACGGTACTAATCGTATGCCGTCAGGTTTTCTATTGCTTGCTCCCGGGTCATTAACATTCCAACTCCATAGGCCTTGAGGTATTGGCCATCTATTTATAAATGTGTACAACGGGGATTATTTTTACATTGCATATTATTACCAGAAGCGACTGGAATACTAAGCACATCATAAAAATTATCATCACATGGTATATCTGAAACACACGAAAGCATACCTAAAGTTATACTGTATAAACAGGTGGCTAATCCCAAGGGGATCGATTCCAGAAATCGGGTTCAACGGATACTGATAAAAATTCCACCTACCTTCCATCCCAATCGGAGCCTGAGTGTTATACCGCCCCTGCTGCGGTTAATGTTACCGATAATAGTTATAGTACAGCCCTGATTCATCATCATACTACTGCTGCGGCAGTCTGATGAACTATTGCTTTTACGGATTCTCCTTATTCTTCCTTCTATCCATTCGCTTTAGCTTTTTGAGCTCTTGAAGTTTGCTCTTTGCATCAATATTACCGTTATTTACAGCGAATTCCATCCAATAAATAGCTCTATTCAAATTATAATATTCTGATAATGTTGGATTTGTATCTGATAAAAAGACCCCATAATTAAACTGCGCTGTAACATTCCCCTGAGATGCTGATCTTTCCAAGAATCGCAATTGTTTATCAATATTATTTTTAGTAAAGCAGTAATATTGATATAGTCGAAATGATGCCTCTGAATCACCATGTTGTGATTTATACTTCAGTTTCATCAGCTTTTCTTCACTTAAATCATAGGTCATTGCTGTAGATCCCATCACACTTTCGTTTTCTTTTATTTTCACATCAGCACCATGCAATTGACAAATAAAAGGAAAATAAAAAAATAGTAACAAGCATGCTTTCATACATCTACAACCTATCTTATATCACTGGGTTTTTCTGGCGTACCTTGCATATTAGAAATGGGGTGCCCAGATGGCCCATATGTTATCCAATTACCAAGGTCTTTTGTTGTTATAGCCATTAGATCCTTATTTGAATTAAGGTTCGTTGGTGCTGTTAGCACTGTATCCATTTTTAACTTACCATTAGTTCCTCGCCCCCACCACGTCCATAGCGTGTCAGGTCCTATTACATTTGTATGTAACTCTTTAGCTAATTGGCTAGCAAATGAATTTTGTCCTTTACCTGTATTACAAGAAAATAACCAAACTGTCATCCCATCTTTATAATTCCCATCAAATTTAATTAGATATGCTAGATCTTTAGCTGTCATGATACTGCGCGTTGCGGATTCAATAGATGTGGGGGTACCATGCCCCCCGATTGTGAAAACGCCTGGGATATTAATCTCATCAGCTACAGAATGGATAAGATCACTTTCGGGGTATAAATTTATATCAACCAAACCTTGCGGATCTACATTTATGACCGGATTCAACGGATACTGATAAAAATTCCATCCCCCCTTCAGCCCAATCGGATCCTGAGTGATATACCGCCCCTGCAGCGGGTCATAATAGCGGTGGCGGTTGTAATACAGGCCGGACTCCTCATCATACTGCTGACCCGGCAGGCGAATGAGCTGCTGCAGATGATGCGGGTTCTCATCACTCAGCAGGTTGCCCCATTCATCATATTCTGCGCACCACGCTGTTGCCCCTTCCGTGCTGATGAGCGCCAGCGGCAGGCCGCGATGGTCGCAGTGGTACAGGTGGATTTTTCGCGCCGGCGTGTACACCGGGTCCATCTGGTTTTTCATCTGCTCCACGGTCAGGCCGCACGATGCCAGCCAGCGGCGGCTTTCCTCACTCACCCGGTCAGCCAGGATTTCACTTTCCAGCCGGTCGAGCATCTGCACCGTGCCGGCGGGAATCCCCCACTGTGCATAGGCAACTCACGCTATGAACGCTTCAGCTTATCAATAGCGGAAGTTATAATTTCATTGTCATCAAACTTGTACAACATAGTATCTAAAACAGGAAGTAGCGTTTTATCACCTAATTCACCCGCAGCTTCAATGATATCATCATAAACAGTATTTTTTTTTAACTCATCGCATAAAACAGATAAAACCCTTTTATCTTTTCTGTAGGAAAGTCCGATTATTGCTTCAATACGGACTTCCTCATTTTTATCCTGAAGCATCTCCACAAAACAATCCCTAATATCACTATTATCATATTTATTGATATTTATTGCAAATGCGGCCCAGTTTCTGACATCTCCATTTGGATCTTTTAACAGATTAATCAATAGTGGAATTGTTGCTTTATCATTGATAACAGAAATAGCAAATGCTGTAGCACGTCTGACATTAGTCGATTTATCAAAAGCAGTAATTTGAGATTGTTCTACTATTTTAGGTGAATAAATTTGGTTTTTCTTGCATCGCTGAGCCGTTGACTCGATTGCCGTAGCTCGAACGCAAGCGCTCTTATCATTCAATGCCATATTGTTCAAAATATTAAAAACATTATCTTCGCATTTTTTGCAAATTTTTATTTGCCCGAGTATAAATGCTCCGATATCTCTACGGATATAATTTTTATCAGAGCAGAACTCAATTGCCAATCTAACAGCGTCTTGCCCACCTCTTAACTGTAATACTCTGGCAGATGAAATCCTTTTCAAGGAATTGTGATCATCAAGTAAGCGAAATAATTCATCATCATTTAGTTTCTTACATTGATTATATAAACCATACTCTTTACTTGCCTTTCTTTTCTGGTATGTATTTGACATTGCAGGAACCTCCATAAAGGCTATCTTTTTCTATCGTTTGACTGTCTGGAGTCCTCCACCTACTCTGCCATCAGCGCACACGATGTTTGATTATCCTTACATACTTATTTTCCGTGGCCAAAATTCAGAATTCTCCCATCATTTTTGCCTATTTCTATAATAAAAACCCCACCAGCAATTTGGTCTGAGTGAATGGTACCTTCAACAACCCAACTTGTTGTTAACTCAGTGATTTCGTATGGTTTTTCTTCTTCTGCGGCATCCTGTCCATAACGATTCTTAACATATATCTCAGCTAATTCCAATGCTATAGCTTTATTTTTAACCAAATTTCTAACGGTATATTTACCTTCACTTTCATACTTGCGCATTATTTTAATATTATTATTACACTGTGCCCATGTGTTGTATGTAAAAACAAACAAAGATACAATGACACAGTTCCTAAACAATATTTTTTTACATATTACCATGAACTCTGCAGACATTAGGTAATCCTTTTCTGTTTGTTATTTCCTTCCCGTGGTTATCTATTGCTTTAAAATTACCACTGGGCGTACCTAAATAAAATGACTTGATATTGTTGTCTTTACTTTTAACTATTTTCTCATCTTTACCTGAAAATATTTCGTCCCAATATTCTCCATGACTATCTGCACCATGAGTATGATAAGCTGATACTTTCTCAGTACCATTAGGGCAAGGGCTATTGAATGGATATGATCCTTTTCTTTCTCCTCGGTTAGGTGCTGTTGAGAAATATCTGCCACTATTATCCTTACATATTAAACCAGCGAACTCTTTATCTTCGCAAATAGATTGGCTATTTATTTTATTTAAGGCGTCATATGCGGTGCTATCTATAGAATCAAATTTATCTGGACCTATCATAGCGGATAGTGTGCCGCAAAGACCATTAGTACATGCCCCCGATTTTGCATCCTCCCACATAGATAAACCCAGGGGGTCGATGTCTGATATCGGATTCAATTGATATCCATACAGGTTCCATCCCCCCTTCAGTCCAATCGGATCCTGAGTGATATATCGCCCCTGCAGCGGGTCATAATAGCGGTGGCGGTTGTAATACAGGCCGGACTCCTCATCATACTGCTGCCCCGGCAGCCGGATAAGCTGCTGCAGCTGATGCGGGTTCTCTTCATTCAGCAGGTTGCCCCATTCATCATATTCTGCGCACCACGCTGTTGCCCCTTCCGTGCTGATGAGCGCCAGCGGCAGGCCGCGATGGTCGCAGTGGTACAGGTGGATTTTTCGCGCCGGCGTGTACACCGGGTCCATCTGGTTTTGCATCTGCTCCACGGTCAGGCCGCACGATGCCAGCCAGCGGCGGCTTTCCTCACTCACCCGGTCAGCCAGGATTTCACTTTCCAGCCGGTCGAGCATCTGCACCAGCACCGGCGGGAACACCACACTGCCACCGTCTTCGCCGCCGGACTGCTGAAGCGCATCCGCCAGGCTGCGGCGCTGCGTTTTCGCCAGCTCACCGGTGGCGGTTTCAACTCTGATGAGTGGCGTGAAGCTCCCCGGCTGATAAATCGTCTGGATGCGGCTCCTGTCGTTCTGTATCGTGGTCAGCCGGTCGCCGTCCCAGCCGTACCAGGTCACTTGCGGTTTCCGTGACAGCGACATCCAGCCCGTCAGGTCCCGTTCACGCCGCTACACCCGTTTTGCCACCCTGCGGCCCAGCGGGTCGTAAAGATAGCGACTTTCGACCAGCGGCTCTGCATATTGTGTCCGCGTGTAGTGCACCAGCCGGTGCTGACTGTCGTAATGGTACCGGTGAGTCCGCTCATCATCCGTGCGGATAACCCCTTCCGGGATGAGGTCGGTTTTCTCTGTCAGCCTGCCGTGACGGTCATACCGGTAAAGATAGTGCGCGTCACGGGCGATACGGTTATCCGGCCACATGCTGAGGGTGCTGTCCGGGTGCAGCTCCGGGTCGGGCAGGCGGTTACCTGCCGGGTCTGTGGCATACGGGATGCGGATATCCAGATTCGCTGCGGTGGTGTGAACGCCGGTCAGCCTGCCGGTGGTGCTGTAGCTGTAACTCCGGGTCTGGCGCGGGCTGCTGATGCGGATGAGTTCGCCGTTGTCGTTCCAGGTGTAATCGCGGTCAGACAGCAGGCTGTTCAGGTGCTGGCTCTGTAACTGCCCGGCAGGGGTATAAGCGGTGGTGAGTTCATAACGGCCGAAGCTGCGCAGCGTTTCCCGGTGCAGGCGGTCGCGGGTGTACTCCACCAGCGGTGTGTCGCCGAGTTTCATGCCTGCCAGGTAACCGCTGCCGTAGGTCAGCCATTCCACGGCGGGCAGGCTGTCCGGTATACAGCGGTTCGCCAGCCCCTGCGCGTTGTACGCATGTCTGGTCTCATGCTGCCAGAGCAGTGCTTCCGTCTGCGGGTGATGCACCGTCTGACGCTCACCGGTCAGCCGGCCTTTCTCATCATACCCGTAATGCACCGTCACCCGGTGCCCTTCGCTGATATGGCTGATGTCTGTCAGCCAGCCGCGTTCGTCATACTGCCACTGCTCTGCGGTTTCGCCATTCACGGTGCGGTGCGTGAGGCGGTCTGCTTCGTCATAGTGCCAGTGGGTGACCAGCCCCTCATCCTCGCTGCGGATAAGTTTGCCGGTCAGGTCGTGGTGATAACGCTGTGTGCGGCCGTCAAAGCCGGTTTCCTGTATCAGCCGGTCGAGTACATCGTAACGGAAGGTGGTGTGGCTGCCGTTTTCACTGGTCAGGCGGATGACCCGTCCGGCAGCATCGTATTCCATACTGCGCGTCAGACCGCCCTGCGTGGTACAGATGGCTTTTCCCCACGCATCGTACTGTGTCCCGTTTCTGCTGCCGTCCGGGGCAATGACGGTGGTCAGGTCACCGGCGGCGTTGTATTCATACCGCGTTTCATGGCCCTGCGTGTCTTTCACCGCAGTTAACTGTCCACGGCTGTCGTATGCGTGGTACTGGCTCAGGCCTTCCTCGCGGTGCACCGCCGTCACCTGACCAAAACGGTCATGGTCATAGCGGGTTACATAACCGGAACAGTCAGTGAAGGTCAGCAACTGACCGTAACGGCTCCACGTCATGGTTTTCCGGCTGCCGGTGGCATCGTCCGTTGCGCAGGGGAGGTCACTGTGTGGATTATCATAACGGTAGCGGGTGATATCGCCGTCAGGGGCGGTTTCCTGAATCAGACGGCCGGATTCATCATATTCCCGGCGCAATTCCAGCCCGTCAGGCCCGGTGGCTGACGTTAACTGGTTGTGGTGGTTATAGTAAAACGCCGATGCCCTGCCATCCGGCGTGGTTATGCGCGTGATGAGGCCCGTCACCACATCCGGGCTGTACTCTGTTGTCCTGCCTGCGGCATCCGTCTGTGCCCTGAGCCTGCCCACGGCGTCAAACTGACTCTGCGTGACGCTGCCGTCCGCGTGTTCCTTTTTCACCACCCGCTTCAGCCCGGCTTCGCCCTGCGTGTGCAGCACTTCACGGCGGTCCAGGCTGTCGGTGATGGTGATGCGGTCTTTCTCATACTGATACGTGTAGCTTAAGCCTGCCGGGTTTAGCTGTTCTGTCACCCGCCCGTCGCTGTCGTAACGGTAACGGATTTCCGGTCGGCCCGTGTGACGGTGCGCCACCATCCGGCCCCGGTATTTATCATCGTAAGTAAAGCTGCGCACCTGTGTATTGCTGCGGTCATACACTGCCGCCAGTTCGCCGCGCGGCGTCCAGCCATAGCGCACCAGCGGCGCGGCAGGTAAATTCTCCGGGTATTCCGGGTCGTGCGTCAGCCACACGGCAGACAGACGGATGCCGTTGTCCCGGCCATATTCGGTGTAACCCGGCAGGGTATCAGGAAAAGCGGACGGTTCCGTCCCGCCGGAAATGGCCTGCTGCCGGGCTTCTTCTGCCCGCTGCGCCTGCGTGGTCAGTACCAGCCGGAAGTGACGCCCGGCACCATCCGTCACGCCGGTGATTTCGCCGCTGAATTCACCGGCGGCTTCGCGGTGGAACGTCTGTGTGCGCCCGAAGCGGTCCACCAGCCCGGTCAGTACCCGGTACGGCGGCAGCGGCGCAGGCAGCACCTCATCCGCTTCCGGCACCCGCTCACACCAGCCGAGCAGCCACCACGGCCCCTGCGGACTGTTTGTCGCCAGATAACGATGCGGACTTAAGCGGAGTTCTTCCGGCAGCGCCTGCCAGAGTGCGGCCAGCCGGTGACCTTCATCCAGTTTCGCCACGCCGCCGCGCACCAGCCACAGTGACTCGCTGCGGCTGTAACCGTCCTCACCGGGAAACAGGTGCTCAAAATACAGGCTTCTGCCGCCGTTATCACTGAGTATCAGTGTGTTATCGCGCAGCTGTAAGCGGATATCCGCAGGCATTTTCCAGCCGGGGCCGAGGCTCCCCACCGGCGCGGGCGTTTTTGTCCGGTAACTGCTGTAGGTGCGGGAGAGGATGAACGGCAGCGGGGCGGGCAGGGCGATGTCGGTTTCACCGGGAAGGACCTTTGCACCGAGCAGCGGATTGACCGGATGGCCGGACGTCACCCCGCCGGGGCACCCCGAACAGGCCACACCGGTGGGGGCACCAATGCGCACCCCGGCTGAACCCTGAACAATGCTACCGCCATACTGCGTCATGTCGCCCTGACGCGCTGCCGGTTTTCCGCTCATCTGCTCATCCTTGTTTTATCGGGTTATTTGTCTGCTTCCAGGCAAAACCCTACAGATTTATAAGAAAGCCTTAAGTGAGATATCCATCAGATAGAAACAATTAGGAAAATATTTATATCACCATGATAAATATGTGATTTATTTGGAAGTAACAAACCATCAACATTTTCTGCCCTTTTTCCCATCACCAGGCCATACTGATATTTTTCCTCGCACAAAGGACTCGGCATGAAACTCGTCGGTAGCTACACCAGCCCGTTTGTACGCAAACTTTCTATTCTGTTGTTAGAAAAGGGCATAACTTTCGAATTTATTAATGAACTGCCCTATAACGCGGACAACGGCGTGGCGCAATTTAACCCGTTAGGAAAAGTGCCGGTGCTGGTGACCGAAGAGGGCGAATGTTGGTTTGATTCGCCGATCATCGCTGAATATATTGAATTAATGAATGTCGCTCCGGCGATGTTGCCGCGCGATCCGCTGGAGTCGTTGCGGGTGCGCAAAATTGAGGCACTGGCGGATGGCATTATGGATGCCGGGCTGGTATCGGTGCGTGAACAGGCGCGTCCAGCGGCGCAGCAGTCTGAAGATGAATTGTTACGCCAGCGGGAGAAAATCAACCGCAGTCTGGATGTGCTGGAAGGATATCTGGTCGATGGCACACTCAAAACCGATACGGTCAATCTGGCGACTATCGCCATTGCCTGTGCCGTCGGATATCTCAATTTCCGCCGCGTTGCGCCAGGCTGGTGTGTCGATCGCCCACACTTAGTCAAACTGGTCGAAAACCTGTTTAGCCGCGAAAGTTTTGCTCGCACCGAACCGCCAAAGGCTTGATGCGCGATATGTCCTCCTGACCCATCTCACGTTACAATCCGTGGTTATGTTAAACGCCCTTCTCCGTGTGAGAGGGCCTTGATCAGCCAGGTTTCCTATGACAACCGAAACGCGTTCCCTCTATAGTCAACTTCCGGCTATTGATCGCTTATTGCGCGATAGCTCCTTCCTTTCTTTGCGTGATACTTATGGTCACACCCGCGTGGTGGAATTGTTGCGTCAGATGCTCGACGAAGCGCGAGAAGTGATTCGTGGCAGCCAGACGCTGCCTGCGTGGTGTGAAAACTGGGCGCAAGAAGTCGATGCCCGGTTGACGAAAGAAGCGCAGAGCGCGCTGCGTCCGGTGATCAACCTGACGGGAACCGTGCTGCATACCAACCTTGGGCGAGCTTTACAGGCGGAAGCCGCGGTGGAAGCCGTTGCGCAGGCTATGCGTTCGCCAGTGACCCTCGAGTACGATCTGGACGACGCTGGACGCGGACATCGCGATCGTGCGCTGGCGCAGTTGCTGTGCCGCATTACGGGGGCGGAAGATGCCTGTATCGTTAATAACAATGCGGCGGCGGTGTTATTGATGTTGGCGGCCACTGCCAGCGGGAAAGAGGTGGTGGTTTCTCGCGGCGAACTGGTGGAGATTGGCGGCGCGTTTCGTATTCCCGATGTTATGCGTCAGGCAGGCTGCACCCTACACGAAGTAGGGACCACCAACCGCACGCACGCGAATGATTATCGTCAGGCGGTGAATGAAAATACCGCACTGTTGATGAAAGTACATACCAGTAACTACAGCATTCAGGGGTTCACCAAAGCGATAGATGAAGCGGAACTGGTGGCGCTCGGCAAAGAGCTGGATGTTCCCGTAGTGACTGATTTAGGCAGTGGCTCGCTGGTCGATCTTAGCCAGTACGGTTTGCCGAAAGAGCCAATGCCGCAGGAGTTGATTGCGGCGGGCGTCAGTCTGGTGAGTTTCTCCGGCGACAAGTTGTTAGGCGGGCCGCAGGCAGGAATTATTGTTGGTAAAAAAGAGATGATCGCCCGCCTGCAAAGCCACCCGCTGAAGCGTGCATTACGCGCGGATAAAATGACCCTCGCGGCGCTGGAAGCCACGTTGCGTCTTTATTTACACCCTGAAGCTCTGAGTGAAAAATTACCGACCCTGCGCCTGCTTACCCGCAGCGCAGAGGTCATTCTAATCCAGGCACAACGTTTACAGGCCCCCCTTGCCGCACATTACGGCGCGGAGTTTGCGGTACAGGTTATGCCATGTCTTTCGCAGATTGGCAGTGGTTCGCTGCCGGTTGATCGCCTGCCGAGCGCGGCATTAACGTTTACACCCCATGATGGACGCGGTAGCCACCTTGAGTCATTAGCCGCCCGCTGGCGTGAATTGCCAGTGCCGGTGATTGGTCGTATTTATGACGGACGATTGTGGCTGGATTTACGCTGCCTTGAAGATGAGCAACGGTTTTTGGAGATGTTGTTGAAATGATTATTGCGACTGCCGGACACGTTGACCACGGCAAAACAACCTTATTGCAGGCGATTACTGGCGTAAATGCTGACCGTCTGCCGGAAGAAAAAAAGCGCGGCATGACCATCGATCTCGGCTATGCCTACTGGCCGCAGCCGGATGGTCGCGTGCCTGGTTTTATCGACGTACCCGGTCATGAAAAGTTTCTTTCCAACATGCTGGCGGGCGTTGGTGGTATCGATCACGCGCTGTTGGTGGTGGCGTGCGATGACGGCGTGATGGCACAGACCCGTGAGCATCTGGCGATTTTGCAGCTGACCGGTAACCCGATGCTGACAGTGGCGCTGACCAAAGCCGATCGCGTGGACGAAGCGCGTGTTAATGAGGTTGAACGCCAGGTAAAGGAGGTGCTGCGGGAATACGGTTTTGCTGAGGCAAAACTGTTTATCACCGCAGCAACCGAAGGTCGGGGAATTGATGCCCTGCGCGAGCATCTGCTTCAGTTGCCGGAACGCGAGCACGCCAGCCAACATAGTTTCCGCCTCGCTATTGACCGCGCATTTACCGTAAAAGGTGCCGGGCTGGTCGTCACCGGTACGGCGTTAAGCGGGGAAGTGAAGGTAGGCGATTCACTCTGGCTGACTGGTGTAAATAAACCGATGCGTGTACGTGCGCTGCATGCGCAAAACCAGCCAACAGAAACCGCCAATGCCGGGCAGCGTATCGCGCTTAACATCGCGGGTGATGCGGAAAAAGAGCAGATTAACCGTGGCGACTGGCTGCTTGCCGATGTGCCGCCAGAGCCGTTCACACGGGTGATTGTCGAGCTTCAAACCCATACACCGCTGACCCAGTGGCAGCCGCTGCATATTCACCACGCCGCCAGCCACGTTACGGGACGCGTTTCGCTGCTGGAAGATAACCTTGCCGAGCTGGTGTTCGACACGCCGCTGTGGCTGGCGGATAACGATCGCTTAGTGCTGCGCGATATCTCGGCCCGCAACACGCTGGCGGGGGCGCGTGTGGTGATGCTTAACCCGCCGCGTCGCGGTAAACGTAAGCCGGAATATCTGCAATGGCTGGCGTCTCTTGCACGGGCGCAGAGCGATGCCGATGCGTTATCTGTTCATCTGGAACGCGGCGCGGTTAACCTTGCGGATTTCGCCTGGGCGCGCCAGCTCAACGGCGAAGGGATGCGCGAATTGCTGCAACAGCCTGGCTATATTCAGGCTGGTTATAGCTTGTTGAATGCGCCGGTTGCCGCTCGCTGGCAACGGAAAATTCTCGACACATTAGCGACTTATCATGAGCAACATCGCGATGAACCTGGGCCTGGGCGCGAACGTCTGCGACGTATGGCGTTGCCAATGGAAGATGAAGCGCTAGTACTGTTGCTGATTGAAAAGATGCGCGAAAGCGGCGACATCCTCAGTCATCACGGTTGGCTGCATCTGCCGGATCACAAAGCGGGCTTCAGCGAAGAGCAGCAGGCCATCTGGCAAAAAGCAGAGCCGCTGTTTGGTGACGAGCCGTGGTGGGTGCGTGATCTGGCAAAAGAGACGGGTACCGACGAGCAGGCAATGCGCCTGACGCTACGCCAGGCGGCGCAGCAAGGAATAATTACCGCGATCGTCAAAGATCGTTATTACCGTAACGATCGGATTGTCGAATTTGCCAATATGATCCGCGATCTCGATCAGGAGTGTGGTTCAACCTGCGCGGCGGATTTCCGCGATCGCTTAGGCGTAGGCCGAAAGCTGGCAATTCAGATTCTGGAATATTTTGACCGCATTGGCTTTACGCGTCGTCGTGGAAATGATCATTTATTGCGCGACGCATTATTATTTCCGGAAAAATAAGGAAATGATTAATTAATTTTTAAAATAAATTAATACAAATTTCTTATGATTTTAAAAAAAGCACATTGTTTAATGAATACAATGTGCTTTTTATTAGATTAATTTTGATAATCAATAATAATGATCATGTTTTCGAATGAAAATCCTCAGTAAGCTGCCCACCCTTTTTTACACTTTCAGGAGTGTGTTATGGCATCTTCAACTTTCTTTATTCCTTCTGTGAATGTCATCGGCGCTGATTCATTGACTGATGCAATGAATATGATGGCAGATTATGGATTTACCCGTACCTTAATTGTCACTGACAGTATGTTAACGAAATTAGGTATGGCGGGCGATGTGCAAAAAGCACTGGAAGAACGCAATATTTTTAGCGTTATTTATGATGGCACCCAACCTAACCCCACCACGGAAAACGTCGCCGCAGGTTTGAAATTACTTAAAGAGAATAATTGCGATAGCGTGATCTCCTTAGGCGGTGGTTCTCCACACGACTGCGCAAAAGGTATTGCGCTGGTGGCAGCCAATGGCGGCGATATTCGCGATTACGAAGGCGTTGACCGCTCTGCAAAACCGCAGCTGCCGATGATCGCCATCAATACCACGGCGGGTACGGCCTCTGAAATGACCCGTTTCTGCATCATCACTGACGAAGCGCGTCATATCAAAATGGCGATTGTTGATAAACATGTCACTCCGCTGCTTTCTGTCAATGACTCCTCTCTGATGATTGGTATGCCGAAGTCACTGACCGCCGCAACGGGTATGGATGCCTTAACGCACGCTATCGAAGCGTATGTTTCTATTGCCGCCACGCCGATCACTGACGCTTGTGCACTGAAAGCCGTGACCATGATTGCCGAAAACCTGCCGTTAGCCGTTGAAGATGGCAGTAATGCGAAAGCGCGTGAAGCAATGGCTTATGCCCAGTTCCTCGCCGGTATGGCGTTCAATAATGCTTCTCTGGGTTATGTTCATGCGATGGCGCACCAGCTGGGCGGTTTCTACAACCTGCCACACGGTGTATGTAACGCCGTTTTGCTGCCGCATGTTCAGGTATTCAACAGCAAAGTCGCCGCCGCACGTCTGCGTGACTGTGCCGCTGCAATGGGCGTGAACGTGACAGGTAAAAACGATGCGGAAGGTGCTGAAGCCTGCATTAACGCCATCCGTGAACTGGCGAAGAAAGTGGATATCCCGGCAGGCCTACGCGACCTGAACGTGAAAGAAGAAGATTTCGCGGTTCTGGCGACTAATGCCCTGAAAGATGCCTGTGGTTTTACTAACCCGATCCAGGCAACTCACGAAGAAATTGTGGCGATTTATCGCGCAGCGATGTAATCATCATTTCCACAACGGCTGGCAAATTGTCAGCCGCTTTTTCAACTATCTCTGTAACCCTTGCCCGTAAATTCGTGATAGCTGTCGTAAAGCTGTTACCGACTGGCGAAGATTTCGCCAGTCACGTCTACCCTTGTTATACCTCACACCGCAAGGAGACGATCATGACCAATAATCCCCCTTCAGCACAGATTAAGCCCGGCGAGTATGGTTTCCCCCTCAAGTTAAAAGCCCGCTATGACAACTTTATTGGCGGCGAATGGGTAGCCCCTGCCGACGGCGAGTATTACCAGAATCTGACGCCGGTGACCGGGCAGCTGCTGTGCGAAGTGGCGTCTTCGGGCAAACGAGACATCGATCTGGCGCTGGATGCTGCGCACAAAGTGAAAGATAAATGGGCGCACACCTCGGTGCAGGATCGCGCGGCGATTCTGTTTAAGATTGCCGATCGAATGGAACAAAACCTCGAGCTGTTAGCGACAGCTGAAACCTGGGATAACGGCAAACCCATTCGCGAAACCAGTGCTGCGGATGTACCGCTGGCGATTGACCATTTCCGCTATTTCGCCTCGTGTATTCGGGCGCAGGAAGGTGGGATCAGTGAAGTTGATAGCGAAACCGTGGCCTATCATTTCCATGAACCGTTAGGCGTGGTGGGGCAGATTATCCCGTGGAACTTCCCGCTGCTGATGGCGAGCTGGAAAATGGCTCCCGCGCTGGCGGCGGGCAACTGTGTGGTGCTGAAACCCGCACGTCTTACCCCGCTTTCTGTACTGCTGCTAATGGAAATCGTCGGTGATTTACTGCCGCCGGGCGTGGTGAACGTGGTCAACGGCGCAGGTGGGGAAATTGGCGAATATCTGGCGACCTCGAAACGCATCGCCAAAGTGGCGTTTACCGGCTCAACGGAAGTGGGCCAACAAATTATGCAATACGCCACGCAAAACATTATTCCGGTGACGCTGGAGCTGGGCGGCAAATCGCCAAATATCTTCTTTGCTGATGTGATGGATGAAGAAGATGCCTTTTTCGATAAAGCGCTGGAAGGCTTTGCACTGTTTGCCTTTAACCAGGGTGAAGTTTGCACCTGTCCGAGTCGTGCCTTAGTGCAGGAGTCAATCTACGAACGCTTTATGGAACGCGCCATCCGCCGTGTCGAAAGCATTCGCAGCGGTAACCCACTCGACAGCGTGACGCAAATGGGCGCGCAGGTTTCTCACGGGCAACTGGAAACCATCCTCAACTACATTGATATCGGTAAAAAAGAGGGCGCAGACGTGCTCACCGGCGGGCGGCGCAAGCTGCTGGAAGGTGAACTGAAAGACGGCTACTACCTCGAACCGACGATTCTGTTTGGTCAGAACAATATGCGGGTGTTCCAGGAGGAGATTTTTGGCCCGGTGCTGGCGGTGACCACCTTCAAAACGATGGAAGAAGCGCTGGAGCTGGCGAACGATACGCAATATGGCCTGGGCGCAGGCGTCTGGAGTCGTAACGGTAATCTGGCCTATAAGATGGGGCGCGGCATTCAGGCCGGGCGCGTGTGGACCAACTGCTATCACGCTTACCCGGCACATGCTGCGTTTGGTGGCTACAAACAATCAGGTATCGGTCGCGAAACCCACAAGATGATGCTGGAGCATTACCAGCAAACCAAGTGCCTGCTGGTGAGCTACTCGGATAAACCGTTGGGGCTGTTCTGATATAAGAAGCTGGTCGCATTGGGTATTCATTGCCTGATGCGACGCTTACGCGTCTTATCATGCCTACGGGAACCTGACCGTAGGCCGGATAAGGCGTACACGCCGCATCCGGCATAAACAAAGCGCACGTTGTTACAATTTACGTTTTAAACCTACGTGCGCAATAACCCAGACTACGCCAACAGAAGTGCGTTTCTGGGGCGTGTTTTGTCAGGAGTTTAATCTCGCGTTTCGATGGTGAGCGGGCGAATCAGGCCGTAAATCACCATTGGTGATCCGAGGCCAATCAGCAATAAACGGTAGATAATTGAAGGTTTAATACGCTTAATCTGTACTGTGGATGTTTTACTGGAGTTATTCATTAGTTTGGCCAATAGTTCCATTATTTCAATATGATAAGTCTCGACCTGTTGAAAAGCCAGGTAGCACACTTCAGAAAGTATATAAAAAACAATATGTCGTTATATAAATAAGGAAATTGCACTGCATCATGGCATTTCATAATATGCGTTAATTGTTCTTTTTTATATTCTCTGAGGGAAATATGTTCCTGGACTATTTTGCACTGGGAGTGCTTATTTTTGTATTTCTGGTGATCTTCTATGGGATTATTATTTTACATGATATTCCCTACCTGATTGCTAAAAAACGTAATCATCCTCATGCCGACGCCATTCATGTTGCTGGTTGGGTGAGTCTTTTTACGTTACATGTTATCTGGCCATTTTTGTGGATTTGGGCCACGCTTTACCGCCCGGAGCGGGGATGGGGAATGCAAAACCATGACTCCTCCGTTGTGCAGCTACAACAGCGTATTGCCGGGCTGGAGAAACAGCTCGCCGACATCAAATCCTCTTCTGCCGAGTAATACTTATGGATTTACTGATTATTTTGACCTATGTGGCTTTCGCATGGGCAATGTTTAAGATCTTCAAAATTCCTGTAAATAAATGGACCATTCCCACAGCGGCCCTGGGTGGCATATTTATTGTCAGTGGTTTAATTCTGTTAATGAACTATAACCATCCGTATACCTTCAAAGCGCAAAAAGCGGTTATTTCTATTCCTGTTGTCCCACAGGTGACAGGCGTGGTGATCGAAGTGACGGATAAGAAAAATACGCTGATTAAAAAAGGTGAGGTGCTATTTCGACTGGACCCGACGCGTTATCAGGCGCGGGTGGATCGGCTGATGGCGGATATCGTTACCGCAGAACATAAACAGCGGGCGTTGGGCGCAGAGTTAGATGAGATGGCGGCGAATACTCAGCAGGCAAAGGCCACGCGGGATAAATTCGCTAAAGAGTATCAGCGTTACGCACGCGGCAGCCAGGCGAAAGTAAACCCGTTTTCAGAACGCGATATTGATGTGGCGCGGCAAAATTATCTGGCGCAGGAAGCCTCCGTAAAGTCATCGGCGGCGGAACAAAAACAGATCCAGAGCCAGCTGGATAGCCTGGTGTTGGGTGAACATTCTCAAATCGCCAGCCTGAAAGCGCAGCTCGCGGAAGCAAAATATAACCTTGAGCAGACGATAGTGCGTGCGCCGAGCGATGGTTATGTGACCCAGGTGCTGATTCGTCCGGGTACCTATGCCGCGTCGCTGCCGCTACGTCCGGTGATGGTGTTTATACCCGATCAGAAACGACAAATTGTGGCGCAGTTCCGTCAGAACTCCTTGCTGCGACTGGCCCCTGGCGATGATGCGGAAGTGGTATTTAACGCTCTGCCAGGTAAGGTATTCAGCGGCAAGCTGGCAGCCATTAGTCCAGCTGTTCCCGGCGGAGCTTATCAGTCGACCGGCACCTTACAGACGTTAAACACAGCGCCGGGTTCAGATGGCGTTATCGCGACCATTGAACTGGATGAGCACACTGATTTGAGCGCTTTACCAGACGGTATTTACGCCCAGGTGGCGGTCTACTCTGATCATTTCAGCCATGTCTCGGTGATGCGCAAAGTGCTGTTACGCATGACCAGTTGGGTGCATTACCTTTATCTCGATCATTAATCTTCGCTTTCCGCCGCTTGTTCAGGCCGCAGTTGCTGCGACTGAGCAAGCTGGTGGCGAATTTCACGCAGCATTTCATCCAGCACATACTGGACCCGCCAGGGCTGGTATTCCCGTTTACGGAAGATAGCCACCAGATCCAGCCACCATTCATACGGGTGCTGAAAGCAGGGCACCAGCGTGCCGTCTTGCAGGTCGCTCTGCACACTTTTGTCTGGCGCAAACACAATCCCCAGGTGATTTCGTGCCAGCTCCAGCGCCGATTGCGTGTTATCGCAAACGTAATTTCCCTTCACGCGATAATCCCGCACCTCTTTACTCCCGGCGACGTTGAAGCGCCAGATATTCGCGTCGTCAATCATCATCGAGTCGATCAAAATACAGGAGTGATGTTCGAGTTCGTCAGGACGGCTAATAGGATGTTTCTCAAGATAGCGCTGGCTGGCATAAGCGGTTACGGCATATTGGGTAATAAAACTGGCAACCAGCGATTCATCTTTTGGTGGAGCGTAGCTGATTAAAACATCACAATCATCAGGAAATTCGACGCCTTCATAAAAGGCATTACGCTCAAGATTGCAGGTTTTTAGCGATAAGGTGATATCACCGATATCTTTAATTTTATCGATTACATGTTTGGATAAATAGGTAATTATGCCGGTTGGGGCGTAGATAGTGACCCGACCACGTTTCTCATGCTTATAATCTGCAATAAAATTATTAAGTTGCTCGTTTCTATCCAGCATGTCGTTGATGTACGGTAACAGCGCGGTGCCAAAAGGTGTGAGCATCAGCTGCCGGGTGGTTCGGTCAAAGACTTTTAAACCCACTTTTGATTCAAAATCAGCAAGATATTTGCTGACGTTGGCCTGTGCGATGCCAAGTACAGTCGCGGCATGGCTGATATTTTCACTGGCAGCGATTACCGAGATAATTTTTAACTCCCGGTACTTAAGTTGTAATTTTGTCATCGCAACAGCCCAATTATATATAATTTTATATATTACTATATAAATATGAATCTTGCACCGGAGAAATTGTAAGCATTACTATGCCGACTCTTTTTTATCTTATTTTAAAATGGAATACCGGACATGTTAATTAACCGCAATATTGTGGCGTTATTTGCGTTGCCTTTTATGGCAAGCGCAACTGCTTCTGAATTATCCATTGGTGCCGGTGCGGCTTATAATGAATCGCCTTATCGCGGTTATAATGAAAATAC
The DNA here is from genome assembly GCF_012584495.1 of Escherichia sp. SCLE84. NCBI lineage: Bacteria > Pseudomonadati > Pseudomonadota > Gammaproteobacteria > Enterobacterales > Enterobacteriaceae > Escherichia > Escherichia sp. SCLE84. The sequence goes on from NZ_CP051430.1 coordinate 3,422,273, forward strand.
AAAGGCAATTCCCCTGATTAGTTATGAAGGTGATTCTTTTTATGTTCGTCAGACCACGTTAGGTTTTATTCTGTCGCAAAGTGAAAAAAATGAACTTAGCCTGACCGCATCCTGGATGCCGCTGGAATTTGACCCTGCCGATAATGACGATCATGCCATGCAACAACTTGATAAGCGTGATAGTACGGCTATGGCGGGGGTTGCCTGGTATCACCACGAGCGTTGGGGAACCGTGAAAGCCTCTGCAGCTGCGGACGTTCTGGATAACAGCAACGGCTGGGTGGGGGAGCTATCGGTTTTCCACAAAATGCAGATAGGTCGCCTGTCGCTGACACCTGCGCTGGGCGTTCTCTATTATGACGAGAATTTCAGTGACTATTACTATGGCATTTCAGAGAGTGAGTCCCGTCGTAGCGGTCTGGCAAGTTATTCCGCGCAGGATGCCTGGGTGCCCTATGTCAGCCTGACGGCAAAATACCCGATAGGAGAGCACGTAGTATTGATGGCGAGCGCCGGATACAGCGAGCTGCCGGAAGAGATTACCGACAGCCCGATGATTGATCGTAATGAGAGTTTTACCTTTGTCACCGGCGTGAGCTGGCGTTTTTAATTCACCGGTGGATGTCGGTGCGGCTGGTGCTCCGTCGTAATGCCACAAAGGTTGTTGCTCTGGATTGCTCTGTTCATACCGGGAACCTGGCGTCTGAATCAGGATCTTATGGCTGAACAATCCCTTGCCTTCAAATGTCGTAAATGGCGCATCGGCGGGCAGCAACAGGTTATGCAGTGACTCGACGTTGTCGGCCTGCTCCATGCAATACGGTTTAATGAGGTTGGCTATTTCCGGCAGATTTTTCGCAAGCACACCGGTTTAACGCCAGCAGCGTGGAAGCGGCGTTACAGCAAGGAACATATCAATTCGTAGTGCCGGGGCGATGAAGCCCCGGCGTGAGGGATTACTGCCCGTAATAGGCATTGTCTCCATGCTTACGCAGGTAGTGTTTATCCAGCAGTTCGTTTTGCATCGCAGGGAGCTGCGGCGCAAGCTGGCGCGAGAACAGGCCCATATAGGCACACTCTTCCAGCACCACGGCGTTATGCACCGCATCGGCGGCATTTTTTCCCCAGGCGAACGGGCCGTGAGAATGTACCAGTACCGCCGGGATTTGTGCCGGACTCCTGCCGCGTTCTTCGAAAGTTTCAATGATCACTTCGCCGGTCTGGTATTCATACTCGCCGTTGATCTCCTCTGCGGTCATCAGGCGTGTGCAGGGGATGGCACCATAGAAGTAATCAGCGTGCGTGGTGCCCCAGGCGGGGAGATCCAGCCCGGCCTGTGACCAGATGGTGGCGTGGCGCGAGTGGGTATGCACAATGCCACCAATTTCGGCATAGCGACGGTAAAGTGCCAGATGCGTTGGCGTATCGGACGAGGGCTTTTTGCTACCTTCCACCACCTTGCCGCTGGCTATCTCAACCACCACCATATCGTCGGCGGTCATCACGTCGTACTCGACGCCGGAAGGTTTGATTACCATCCATTGCCGCGTGTCGTCTACCGCGCTGACATTGCCCCAGGTGAACGTCACCAGATGGTGAGCGGGAAGCGCCAGATTCGCCGCCAGCACGTCGGCTTTCAGTTGCTCTAACATATAAATCCAGCCTCCTGCATACGCGCTTCAATCCAGCGCCGCGCCTGAATGATCTCCAGCACCGGCTCTTTGGCTTTTTCGGTCCACATCTCAATCAGGAAAGAACCGCGATAGTTCAGTTCATGCAGCGTTTTGAAGATGCCAACGAAATCGACGCAGCCTTCGCCAAACGGCACATCACGGAACTGTCCGGGGCTTTGCCCGGTGACTGGCTGGGTGTCTTTCAGGTGGATCGCGGCGATACGGTCAATGCCCAGTTTCAGTTCGGCGGGAACATCATTGCCCCAGGCGCTGAGGTTGCCGACGTCCGGGTAGACGGTGAACCACGGCGAGGCGAGCATCTCGTCCCATTTTTTCCATTTGCTGATGGAGTTCATAAACGCTGTATCCATAATCTCCACCGCCAGCATTACTTGTGATGCCGCCGCCTGTTCGACTGCCCACGCCAGCCCTTCAGCAAAACGTTGCCGGGTGCCTTCGTCGTGGTCTTCGTAATAGACGTCATAACCTGCCAGCTGGATGGTGCGAATGCCGAGATCGCGCGCCAGGCGAATCGCTTTACTCATGATTTCCCGCGCCCGTTCGCGCACTGCCTCGTCACGGCTACCAAAGGGAAAGCGACGATGTGCGGACAGGCACATCGACGGGATCCCAACACCTGTTTCGATCATCGCGGCAACCAGCGAAGTCCTTTGTGCGGCGCTCCAGTCAAGACGTGAGAGCCGTTCGTCGGTTTCATCCACCGACATTTCGACAAAATCAAAACCGCAGCTTTTTGCCAGCACCAGCCGCTCCGGCCAGGAGAGATCTTTCGCCAGCGCTTTTTCATAAATCCCTAACGGATGATTACGCACGCGCACCTCCCCAGATAGCGTCGATTTGCGCATGGAAATCGCCAGCCACTTGCGCCGGATTTGCCGCGCCTGCCAGTGCCCGCCCGGCAATAAACGCTTTCACGCGGATATCTTTAAACAGCGGCAGGTCAGCAGGGGTAATCCCGCCAGTAATGGAAAGCTCAAGGCCGATATCTGAAAGCGCCTTCATGCGTGCCAGATCGGCTTCGCCCCACTGTTGCCCGCTGGCCTGTGCATCACGACCGCGATGATAAATGGCCTGCCGCACGCCAATACGATGCCAGTCGCGGGCGTCGTCCAGCGTCCAGTTACCGAACAGCTCTATCTGAATTTCACCCCCGCAGCGTTGCGCCATTGCGTGGCCTTTTTCTACCGTCGCGAGCGGCGCAGATGATGGTCATCCAGTTAGCGCCTGCGCCAAACGCCTGTTGCGCGAGCGTTTCACCAGCGTCGGCGACCTTCCAGTCAGCAACGATGATTTTGTCCGGGCACTGTTCGCGCAAGGCTTTCACCGCGCCAAGCCCTTCGTTTAAACAGAGAATGGTGCCCGCTTCGACGATATCGACGCTGTCTTTTAACAGCGTCACGTCGCGCTGCGCGGCTTCAAGTGATGAGTGGTCGAGGGCCAGTTGCAGAAGTGGTCGGCTCATAATGTGTGCTCCTTAATGCGGGCGTGAAAGCCCTGAAGTGCGGCAATGAGATGCTGATAACGTTGATATTTTTTTTGGTAAAGCTGATGGGCGGTCATATCTGGCAGCAGGGTGCGCACCGGGTGTCGCAAGTCACGTTGGGCTTCGCTGAAGTTGTGATAAACCCCGGTGCCGACGCGGGCGGCAAGGGCCGCACCAAAGCAGCCGGTTTCTTCCACCTGCGGCAGCTCGATACGCAGACCGCTGACGTCCGCCAGCATTTGCATCCAGACATCGGAGTGCGCCGGGCCGCCAGTGACGCGTAGGGTGTGAACATCAGTAAAACGTTCGCGCATTCGGTTGAGGTGGGTCATATGGCTGAACACCACCCCTTCATAGATGGCCTGCAACAGGTGCGCGCGGGTGTGAATGGCCTGCATCCCGTAGAAACCACTGGTCATCTCGAGTCCGGCGTTGCTGCCGTACAGGAACGGCAGGAAAAAGAGATCGCCCCCAGCCTTCGGCAAGCTGGCAACGGCCTGATTGATCTCATCAAACGAGATTTCTCCCCACTGTGCGGTAAACCATTCGAGGTTGCCGGAAGAGGTGGGGCTGGCTTCGTGAACGATAAATTCACCATCGTTAACGTAGCGACCATAGACATACGGATGCGCTTCACCGTCACGTAAACCGCGGGTTATGCCGCTGGTCACCGCCCAGGTGCCCATCACCGCATTAAGGGTAAATTCGTCTTCGATCCCGGCGCAGAGTGCGGTGGAAACCACATCAAACAGGCCGCCGACAACGGGCGTACCCGCTTTCAGACCGGTCAGTACGGCTGTCTGAGCGGTGATCTCCCCGCAGATTTCGGCAGATCCGACAACAGGCGGCAGGGCGTGATTGATTTCAGCAATCCCCAGCCAGTCGGTGAGGCACGGGTCATATTCCCCAAGACTCATGTTGTAGAGGTTGGACTCGGAAATATTGCTCTCTTCACAGCCTTTGACGCCGGTTAAACACCAGCGCAGGTAGTCGTGCGTCATCATCACGCAGCCAATTTGCGCGTAGCGTTCCGGTTCGTGCTCTTTCAGCCAGCGTAACAGCGACACCGGATGCCCGGTCCACAAGGTTTGTCGGGTCAACGGGTAGAGTTTTTCCGGGATGCCATCTTCCTGCCAGCGACGAACGATTTCCATCGCCCGGCGATCCGAGGACAAAATGGCGTTACCGAGCGGCTTGTTGTTTTTATCCAGCAAAAACAAGCCTTTTCCTTGTGCGGAGATACCGATACCGACAATTTGTTCCCCGCTAACGCCGGAATGGGTAAGCAGTTCGCGAATGACAGCCATGCAGCATTGCCACAGTTCTGCCATATCGCGCTCTGCCCAACCTGGCTGCGGGCTTAATGCGCACAGCGGCAGGCGCTGCACGCCTGCCTCCCGGCCTTCGCGGTCATACAGCCCGGCTTTCAGCCAGCTACCGCCACAATCTAACCCCAGCCAGTATTGCGTCATGGTTTATTGCACCTCATCCACGGCTTTCAGTAGATCAGCACCCTGCGGAACATCTTTTACAAACATGTCGCGGACCTGAGTACCCAGTGCGTCGCTAAAGGCTTTGCGGTCGAGATCGGTGATGACTTCCACGCCCGCTTCTTTCATGCCGTCGATGATTTTTTGCTGATCTTCGGCAACCAGTTTGCGCTGGTAGTTACCCGCTTCCTGCGCAGATGAAATTAGCGCTTGCTGGAACTCCGGGGTTAAGCCATCAAACTTCGCTTTGTTGATCACCACCAGAAGCGGGGAATAGGCGTGGTGCGTCAGAGAAAGGTACTTCTGCACTTCGAAAAATTTTGCTGACCAGACGACATTGATCGGGTGTTCCTGAGCGTCGATAGTGCGCGTTTCCAGCCCGGTATAGACTTCGGCAAATGGCATCGGGATCGGGTTAGCGCCAAAGACTTTGAATGCGGCGATATTCATCGGGCTATTGTTGGTGCGAATTTTCAGCCCTTTCAGGTCGGCGGGGGTTTTAACCGGTGCGCGCGAGTTGGTGACATCGCGCCAGCCGTTTTCCCAGTAGGCCAGTACTTTTAGTCCTTTACCTTCAAGTGAGGCTTTCAGATCATCACCGACTTTGCCGTCGAGCGTTTTATGCGCGTGAGCGGTATCGCGGAACAGGAAAGGGACATCAAGCAAGTTCATCACTGGTGATAACCCGGCAAAGTTATTCGAGCCGGACATTTCCATATCGATGGTGCCGCCACGTACGCCGCTGATCATCGCCTGCGCGTTACCGAGGGTGCTATCCGGAAACAATTTTAATTTCAGCTCGCCTTTGGTTCTCTCCTGCAATAAATCATTGAATTTTTTCGCCGCAATATGTTGCGAGTCGGTTTGTGAGGTTTCATAACCGAAACGTAAAGATTGCGCCGCCAGAGAAGATGTGCTGAATGCAGCCAGGCCAGCAATGAATAATGCGTAGGTTACAGAGCGTAATTTCATAATATTTTCCTTTTAATTAATCCATTTCAAAGGGAGGATGATGAGATCGGGAATAAAAACAAATACGACTAATAATGAATATAAAACCAGGACGTAAGGGAAAACGCCTCTGACTGCATCATCGAATTTGAGTTTTGCCACCCCTGAAATAACGTTAAGTACATTACCGATAGGCGGTGTAATTAAGCCGATTGAGCAGTTAATGATAAACATGACACCGAAATAAATCGGATCGATTCCTGCCTCTTTAACTAAAGGCATTAATACCGGGGTAAGAATTAATACCGTCGGCGTTAAATCCATGACCATGCCGACAATCAGGATAGCCACCATAATGACGATAAACAGCAGACGCGGTGAATCGACCAACGGTTGCAGTAAATCAGAAACCATCATCGGCAGTTCAGCAATGGTAATCAGCCAGGCGGAAACTTGTGCCGAGGCCACCAGAAACATAACCACTGAGGTGGTTTTCGCCGCGCCAATGAGTACATGCCAAAGTGTGGCGAAGGTCATTTCACGGTAAATAACTGTGGCGACAAACAGCGCATAGAAAGCAGCAACGGCCCCGGCTTCGGTAGGGGTAAACAGACCGGAGCGAAACCCGCCAATAATGATGACTGGAAGAAACAGCACCCAGATACCGGAGACAAAAGAGTGCCAGATTTCCTGCATCGTTGCTTTTTGCTGGCGGGGTAAATTAAGGCGACTGGCCTGCCACCACCAGGTAAGCATCAGCGTTGCGCCCATCATCATGCCAGGGGCAATGCCCGCCATAAACAGCTTACTGATGGATAATCCGCTGGAAACGCCGAAGATAATAAACGGAATGGAAGGGGGAATAATTGGCGCGATAATGCCGCCAGAGGCAATCAGCCCCGCCGCCCGGTTGACCGGGTAGTTGGCGCTGCGCATCATCGGCACCAGTAGAGCGGCAACGGCGGCGGTATCCGCAACGGCAGAACCAGAAAGGCTCGCCATAATCATAGCTGCCAGCACGCCGACGTAGCCCAGCCCGCCTGGTTTATGCCCCACCAGTTTCATCGGCAGGTCAACAATGCGTTTTGACAAGCCGCCCGCATTCATGATTTCACCCGCCAGCACAAAGAACGGAATCGCCAGCAGGGAGAAGCTATCGGCTCCGTTCACCAGCGTTTGTGCCATGATCTGGACATCAAACATGTCCAGCCAGAACATTAACGCCGCCCCGCACAACAACAGTGCCCAGGCAATAGGCAAACCGATAGCAATACCACCCAACAGACAGCCCAGAAAAATCAGCACAGCCATGATTAAGCTCCTTGCGGTGGCGACGTTAGAGAATTGCTACGCGTGATGAGTTGATATAAATGACGCAGTTCAAAGAATGCGATAACGAGGCTGGTGGGCAGACAAGCGGCATACATCAGGCCGATGGGTAAACCGAGGATCGGTGAATAATCGCTCCAGTCCTGAATTGTTTTTAGCGTTGCGCCCCAGGCCAGTGCGCCACAAATAAATAAGATTAAGGAATGGGTAACCAGAGCGACTCGTCGTTGCCATGCGGGGGAGAGTTTCTCCACCAGAAAGGTGACCTGAACGTGGGCGTTATCCATAAAAGCCACAATCGCGCCAATAAATGTTAACCAGACAAATAAATAACGTGACAATTCATCTACAGATAAAATGCTTGTCTGAAAACCATATCTTAAAATAATGTTTATAAACACAATACAGGAAAGTACGGCGAGATTAATTGCCAGTATTGCTTCAAGTATTTTTTTCATAGCTATTCCTTGAGGCTATGTCTGTCATAATTCAAGTTGCATGTGCAGCAACCTAAATTATTAATATAGTTAGAGCAATAACATTACCCAGTCGTTCTGGCGTAGACGATTATTCGATTAATTCAGCGCCGTTAATGCGACTTTAACCACAATTTTTCGTATCTCAGAGGCTGTTTGCAAAATACAACCTGGTCGGTGAACATCCTGCGGAAAGAAAATTGCGTAGCTGCCCGGTATCATTTCTATAAATGATTCATGTTCACTGTCATGATAAAAAATAATATCGCGCTGCTCTAATAGTGATTCGCTGACTTTATTATTTCCCGTATCAATAGCAATGCCGATTTTCTCTTCACCCCACGCCAGAAACTGAATATCGATATACCGACGATGCACTTCCGGACGGTTTTCCACCGCTTCGCGTGTGGTTAAATCGATAATTTGCGCATAAATATTTTTGCCGTCGATTTCGACAACGCCCGGCTCCAGGGCGTTGAAATCGGTAGCGCGCAGAAAATCGAGCGCCTTTTCAATGGCGGCGGGCAAACGGCACGGATTGGGCTGCGCGATATGTCCAAAAATCATGACTTATCTCCTTATAACGCCTGGATTTTGGCCCACACGCTGTCATCAACGGTAATACCGTTACGGCGGTTTTCGGCCAGCAGGGTAGTAAATTCGTGGCCGGGTAAGCGGATGGCCTGGTTTTCGTCAGCGCGTTCAGCGGTAGTAACGTAATCCATGATACGTTGCAGCTTGGCATCGCGGGTGGGACCGTCGATAAGCTTGTCCACTTCAATGGCAATAAAAATTTGTGAAATGCCGTATTCGTCGCTGTTGTCCTGGGTGACTTCGGCAACCGATGCGCCGTCGGAAAGGAGAGTAGCGATCATATCCAGCACAATCGACATGCCAGAACCTTTCCAGTAGCCCATCGGCAAAATGCGGCGATTCTTCTCGATAACACCAGGTTCTTTGGTCAAATTGCCCTCATCATCAAAGCCACCATCGACCGGGAGCTGACGGCCCGCCAGGCGGTTAACTTCTAACATGCCGTAAGAGAACATCGACATCGACATATCGACCATGGTGATCGGCGTGGAAGGAATGGCGACGATCAGCGGGTTAGTGCCAATGCGACACTCTTTTGCGCCCCACGGCGGCATTACGGCGATGGAGTTGGTCCAGCAAATGCCAATATAGCCTTTTTCCGCCGCCTGCCAGCCGTAGCTGCCGCCGCGCATCCAGTGGTTGGCATTACGAAGTGCCACCAGACCAATACCGTGATCGGCAGCCAGTTCAATGGCGCGATCCATCATCTTTTTCGCCGTCAGGTTGCCGATCGAACGCTGGGCATCCCACTGTTCAATTGCGCCGAGGCTGGTTATACGTTTGGGTTGGGCATCAGGAATGATATCGCCGTTTTCCAGTTGTTGAATGAAACGAGGGAAACGATTAACGCCGTGAGAATAAACGCCGGATTCGGTGGTGCGGGCGAACATCTCTGCACAGGCGTCAGCCGTTTCGCTGTCAACGCCGCGTGAAATTAAGACCCGATTAAAGGCTGCTTTTAACTGCTCAAATGTCACTTTCATCCCAGGCTTCCTTGTTTTTTTGATCGCTTTTTTGGCTTAAAATTTCAATATGCGAAACTTGATTTCAAATATATCGATCACTTTTTAACAAAGCAATCTGATTGATGAATTTCAAAATACATAAAAATCAAGTGGTTATAAATTATCTGTCGAGATCGTGAACTACGGCACACTTTGCGCTACCATCAGGACGCGACAAAATGGGGAAAGAAGTGATGGGAAAAAAAGAGAACGAGATGGCGCAGGAAAAAGAGCGTCCAGCCGGAAGCCAGAGTCTGTTTCGCGGGTTGATGCTGATTGAGATTTTGAGCAACTATCCAAACGGTTGTCCGTTGGCGCATCTTTCGGAGCTGGCTGGTTTAAATAAGAGTACCGTCCATCGCTTATTGCAGGGATTACAGTCCTGCGGCTATGTGACCACCGCGCCCGCCGCAGGGAGTTACCGCCTGACTACCAAATTTATTGCCGTCGGGCAGAAGGCGCTGTCTTCGCTGAATATCATTCATATCGCCGCTCCGCATCTTGAGGCACTGAACATCGCCACTGGTGAAACCATTAACTTCTCCAGCCGCGAAGACGATCACGCTATTTTGATTTATAAGCTGGAACCCACAACCGGGATGCTGCGAACCCGTGCCTATATTGGCCAGCATATGCCGCTCTACTGTTCCGCAATGGGCAAGATCTACATGGCGTTTGGTCACCCGGACTACGTGAAGTCATACTGGGAAAACCATCAGCATGAGATCCAGCCGTTAACCCGCAATACCATTACCGAGCTGCCCGCGATGTTCGACGAACTGGCGCACATTCGTGAAAGCGGAGCGGCGATGGACAGAGAAGAAAACGAACTCGGCGTCTCCTGTATTGCTGTTCCGGTGTTTAATATTCATGGGCGGGTGCCGTACGCCGTGTCGATTTCGCTTTCGACATCACGTCTGAAACAGGTGGGGGAGAAAAATCTCCTGAAACCACTGCGTGAAACCGCGCAGGCTATTTCTAATGAACTGGGATTTACTGTCAGGGACGACCAGGGCGCGATCACATAACGCTTTGGACAAGTGCCAAAACTTTAACATTTCCTTCGTTGGATCAAAGCAGTAGGGACGCGCTCTCTGGCACTCTGCTGTTTTAGTGCAAAGGAGTGATCATGAACCGGTTTATTATTGCGGATGCGACGAAATGTATCGGTTGCCGTACCTGTGAAGTGGCTTGCGCAGTGTCGCATCAGGATAATCAGGATTGCGCTGCGTTGTCACCAGACGAGTTTATTTCCCGTATTCGTGTCATTAAAGACCACAGCTGGACCACGGCAGTAGCCTGTCATCAGTGTGAAGATGCACCGTGCGCGAATGTCTGCCCTGTTGACGCGATAAGCCGCGAACATGGGCATATTTTCGTTGAACAAACACGTTGCATTGGCTGTAAAAGCTGTATGCTGGCTTGCCCGTTTGGTGCGATGGAGGTCGTTTCTTCGCGCAAAAAGGCGAGGGCGATTAAGTGCGATCTGTGCTGGCATCGGGAGACGGGGCCGGCCTGTGTTGAAGCCTGCCCGACAAAGGCGTTGCAGTGCATGGATGTCGAGAAAGTGCAGCGGCATCGGCTACGGCAGCAGCCTGTTTGAAACGTTTTCCGGCGTTTCTCAACGCCGGAATAGTGCGCTTTGTTTATGCCAGATGCGGCGTAAACGCCTTATCCGGCCTACAAATTCTTCCAAATTCAATATATTGCAGAAATCATGTAGGCCTGATAAGCGTAGCGCATCAGGCAATTTTTAGTGACTTTCAGCCCAGGCTCTTTCTATCTCTTCCGCCAGAATCTTCACCCCCGCCTCAATTTTCTCCGGCTCTGGTACGTAGTTCATGCGCATACATTGATGCGTATGCGGCCACGGTTTATCCAGTCCCGGGAAGAAGTTGTGCCCCGGCACCATCAGCACGCCGCGTGCTTTCAGGCGCTGGTAGAGTTGCTCGGTCGTAATGGGCAAATCCTTAAACCATAGCCAGAGGAAAATGGCTCCTTCTGGTTTATGAATTAGGCAGCGATCTTCCGGTAAATAGCGGCGAATGATGGCGATAGTTTCCTGAACACGCTGGTAGTAAAACGGTTTGATGACTGTTTCAGACAGGCGCAGCAGATCGTTACGCTTAATCATTTCACACATCATCGCCGGACCAATACCGCCAGGTGCCAGGCTGATAATGCCGTTCATATTGGTGATGGCAGTGATGATTTTTTCATTGGCGATGATAATGCCGCAGCGGGAGCCAGGCAGCCCCAGCTTGGAAAGACTCATGCACAGCACGATATTCGGATTCCATAGCGGGCGCGCTTCACTGAAGATGATACCCGGGAACGGGACGCCATAAGCGTTATCAATCACCAGCGGAATGCCGTGTTGATTCGCCAGCGCGTCAAGCTTCAGCAACTCTTCGTCAGTAATCACATTGCCTGTTGGATTCGTCGGCCGGGAGACGCAAATCATCCCGGTTTCTTCGCCAATATGCAGATGCTCAAAATCGACGTGGTATTTAAACTGGCCTTCCGGCAGCAGTTCAATATTCGGACGCGCAGAGACAAACAGATCTTCTTCCAGTCCGGCGTCAGCGTAGCCAATGTATTCCGGTGCCAGCGGGAACAGCACTTTTTTGACCCGACCATCGGCACGGCGTCCGGCAAACAGATTAAATAAGTAGAAAAACGCGCTCTGGCTGCCGTTTGTTAGTGCAATATTCTGTGCTTCGATATCCCAACCCAACTTCTCGCGCAGCATTCCGGCAAGCAGTGTGAGTAGCTCCGTTTTCCCCTGTGGACCGTCGTAATTGCACAGTGCATCAGTCGCTTTGCCACTTTCCAGCATGTCGGTCAGTAGCGTCTGGAAGTAGTCCTGCATTTCCGGGATCTGCGCCGGATTACCGCCGCCGAGCATAATCGCGCCAGGCGTGCGTAAACCGTCGTTCAGATCTTCCATCAGCAGCGTAATGCCGGAGTGGCGGGTAAATTTGTCACCAAAAAGGGAGAATGTCATAGCGGGATATCTGTCGAACTCTGTAGCAAGGAAGGTAACAATAACGCTACATTTGCTGGGGTGCAAATCGGTCTGTTGGAGAGTGAGCGGTGCTTTATCCTGCAACGCTGATTAGGGCTGACATTTTATCCTGGTTGGCGGCTTCCCGAGGTACTGACGAACGGGAAGCCGGAAAAGTCACTGTTGCCCAGCCCAGATGACCAGCACTTTATCGTCGCCATGCTCACGAACAAAGCCGTAGCCCTGCTTCAGCGAAAGTGTCGTTTGTTTGCCCGCGCCAATTGCGGGATGGCGGGCGCGGAACTGGCTGATTTTCTGCCAGTGCGCGACGTTGGCGGCAGATTTACCGCTAACATCCTGCCAGTTCATATCCGAACGTGTACCTTGCAGCGGATCAGAACCTGTAGGACCGAACGGACGCGAGGATTCATCGCCATAAAAGATTTGTACCGCGCCTGGCGCTAATAGTAATAACTCTGCTGCTTTGTCGCCCCCTTCACGGAACAGACGGGTATCATGCGACGAGAGGTAGCTCAACACGTTGAAACCCTGCAATTTCTCCGCCATTTGCTGCCAGGTCGTATCCATCTGCGCCAGACAATCGACTGCTTTCGCCGCCTGCTCCTGATAATCGAAATTGATCATCGCATCGAAGCCGTGGCGATAGTAGTCACTTTGCATCACGCCGTGGCCCCAGGCTTCACCGGTCATCCAGAAAGGTTTGTCATCTAATGCTTTGTCGGGGTTAGCTTTTTTCCATTCGCGAAGCGCGGCGCTGGCTTCGGTTTTCAGTTGCTGCCAGGCGGGCAACTCAACATGTTTGGCGGTATCGACCCGAAAACCATCAATCCCATAGTCGCGGACCCACTGACTTAACCAGTGGGTTAAGTAATCGCGAGGTGTAAAGCCTTCGATGACTTTAGCGTGAGTATCCGTTTTGTTTTTATAGAACACCGGCAGACCAGAAGCGGTAGTTGATTCGGTTTTGATATCCGGCAAAAAGGCCAGCGACATAGTGAGATCGTCGAATCCAGGATTGTCGTAATCGCCGATATCCGTTCTGATCCAGTTTTTTCCCCACCATTTATCCCAGCCTGTTTTGTCGCTGAAATTAATGTAATCGTTAAAGCTATGCCAGGTTTGCCCGGCGGCAGGTTTCCAGTCGCTCCAGCGTTCACCCAGCGTTTTTTTCACCTCGTCACCAGAAAGATATAACGCGCCAAACTGATACTCCTGCATATCCGCCAGCGTGGCATAGCCGGTGTGGTTCATCACGACATCAAAGAGAATACGAATACCGCGCTGATGTGCGCTATCAACCAGCGTCCGTAGATCGGCTTCGTTGCCCATATTGGCATCAAGATTCGTCCAGTCCTGTGTGTAATAACCGTGGTAGGCATAATGCGGGAAATCGCCTTTTGTACCGCCGCCGACCCAGCCGTGAATTTGCTCAAATGGGGCGCTTATCCATAAAGCATTAACGCCCAACTGCTGGAGGTAATCCAGTTTGTTGGTCAGGCCGCGTAAATCGCCGCCGTGAAAAGTGCCAATTTCCGCCATACCGTCTTTATGACGTCCGTAACTCTGGTCATTACTGGGATCGCCGTTTTCGAAACGATCTGTCAGCACAAAGTAAACCGTGGCGTTATGCCAGTCGAAAGGGGCAGGGGCGTCAGTTTCTGCCCGTTCCAGCAGGAGTAAACCGTTGCTGGTAGCAGCGGGTTGTAACGTTATTTGACCGTTCTTCACTATCGCAATTTGCTGGCTGTAATAATCCCGTACGGCGGCTCCTTCCGGGAAAGTGGCGCTGACATCCAGCGTGAGCGGTAATCCATCCCATTTCGGGCATTCACGGACCAGGTTTGCTACCGGTTCGGCGGCGTTCTGGATGGAAATCATCAATGTTGGCGTACCGGAGCGGGTGTCTATTTGCAGCGTATATTTGCCGTCTCTGAACAATCGCCATTGAGGCGGCGTGTTGCTACAAGGTTGCAGGGAAAGCATCTGATTGAGTTTTATCGCATCTGCAGGCTGCCAGCACTGTTGGTCAAAATTTAGCGTGAGTGGACGCGTACCTTTGGGCAACTGCGCGTGGCTGACAAATGTTCCCGTTCCCTGTTCGCTAAAGGCAGGGAACCCCGGAGAAGTCCAGCTGGCGGCAACGGCGAAGCCAGGAAGGAGTGTCAGAAAACAGGCGGCGAGTTTCATGGTGGATGAGTCCTTATTGCTGCGATTTCAGACAGTTTGCCAGCGATAAGCCAGACAAAACTCATCCCTGAGCGGTAAGTCCACAGGATGAGAAGCAAGGGTGAGCGATCTCGCGCAAAAAACGGCTGAATTTTGCGATAAACCCCACATTTTCTGCGATTTAGCGCCAATCTGAATCGTTAACACGTGACATAGTTTCAGATTTGGACTATTCCTTGGGGTGCTCTTGACAGCTATTTTTGATATGATTTGAGATTCAACTCTCAAATTTGTGAAAAATATAAGGTGTTGGAATGATTAAATCCGACCAGGAGACCTGATGATTTTGACTCCCATACGACGATATGGGGCGATGATTCTTATGTTACTCACTCTGGTGTTTTCGAGTGAGGTGTTAGCGAAGACGCACACAACAACAGCGAGTCAAAAGTCCCACTTAACTAAAGCTAGTAATAAACAGGTAAGCAGTAAACAAGAGTATTCTCGCAATAGTGCAAAGAGTAGTTCACTTCCTGATTTGCGAAAATACCCTTCCGGAACACCAAGGAAAAAGGCGTTTCTCCGGACCGTAATGCCTTACATTACCAGCCAAAATGCAGCCATTACTGCAGAACGTAACTGGCTGATTTCAAAACAGTATCAGGGCCAATGGTCACCTGCTGAGCGTGCGCGTCTGAAAGACATCGCCAAACGCTACAAGGTGAAGTGGTCTGGTAATACGCGAAAAATCCCGTGGAATACCTTGCTTGAACGCGTAGACATTATCCCTACCAGTATGGTGGCGACGATGGCTGCAGCAGAAAGCGGTTGGGGAACGTCGAAGCTGGCGCGCAACAATAACAATCTGTTCGGCATGAAATGCATGAAAGGACGTTGTACCAATGCGCCGGGTAAAGTGAAAGGGTACTCACAGTTTAGTTCTGTCAAAGAATCGGTGAGCGCCTATGTCACTAACCTGAATACGCACCCGGCTTACTCTTCGTTCCGTAAATCGCGTGCGCAGCTGCGTAAAGCGGATCAGGAAGTGACTGCCACAGCGATGATTCACAAGCTGAAGGGCTACTCGACCAAAGGGAAGAGTTATAACAACTACCTGTTCGCAATGTACCAGGATAACCAACGGTTAATCGCGGCGCATATGTAATTGCATTTCCTTGAGCCTTATCTGATTTGTCGGTCGGATAAGGCTTTTGCTCGCATCAGGTGGCTGTGCTGAGTTCCCTGATGTGACGCCGACAATTCTCATCATCGCTACAACATGACCTCGCTATTTACATCGCGATACTCTTTTGGCGTCGTGTCATATGCTTTTTTAAAAACAGAGTAGAAATATTGCAGCGATGGATAACCGCACATTTGCGATATCTCATTGATCGACAAGGTGGTTGAAATCAGCAGACTGCGCGCTTTCTCCAGCTTCTCGGCATGAATCATGGCATGGATGGTTTCACCCACCTCTTCTTTAAAACGCTTCTCAAGATTGGAGCGCGAGATCCCGACCGCATCGAGTACCTGATCCACTTTAATCCCTTTACAGGCGTGATTACGAATGTAATGCATGGCCTGAATAACGGCGGGATCGGTCAGCGAGCGATAATCTGTTGAGCGCCGTTCAATGACGCGAACTGGTGGGACCAAAATTCGCTGTAGCGGCATTTCTTCTTTATCTAATAATCGATGCAACAGTTTTGCCGCCTGATAGCCCATTTGCCGCGCGCCCTGAGCGACCGAAGAAAGGGCGACACGCGACAGATAGCGGGTCAGTTCTTCGTTATCGATGCCAATCACGCATAATTTTTCCGGTACGGGAATATGTAGATGTTCACATACTTGCAGAATATGCCGCGCCCGGGCGTCAGTAACGGCAATAATCCCGGTTTGCGGTGGCAGCGTTTGTAGCCAGTCTGCCAGCCGATTTTGCGCATGTTGCCAGTTCTCTGGCGCGGTTTCTAACCCCTGATAAACCACTCCGCGATACTTTTCTTCGGCGACAAGCTGACGAAATGCATATTCGCGTTCAGTGGCCCAACGTTTGCCGCTTGATTCCGGAAGACCATAAAAAGCAAAGCGGTTAACGCCTTTCTCTTTTAAATGCAAAAATGCGCTTTCAACCAGCGCATAGTTATCGGTGGCAATGTAATGAACGGGTGGGTAACTTTCTGCAAGGTGATACGAGCCGCCAACCCCAACAATGGGGACGTCGACATCAGCCAGCGCTTGCTCGATCTGTTTGTCGTCGAAGTCGGCAATGACGCCATCTCCTAACCAGTCCTTGATTTTATCAATGCGGGCGCGGAAATCTTCTTCAATGAAAATATCCCATTCTGATTGTGATGCCTGTAAATATTCCCCTACGCCTTCTACTACCTGCCGGTCATAGGCTTTATTGGCATTGAACAGTAATGTGATGCGGTGACGTTTAGTAAACATGGTTCTTTTCCTGCTGAATCATGCAAAAACTCAAAACCGGTAATACGTAACCGGCTTTGAGAAAATTTTTATCAAAATCAAGAACGGCGTTTGGTTGCGGAGTCCATCCATACTGCCAGCAACAGAATCGCACCTTTAACGATATACTGCCAGAAGGTCGGTACATCCATCATACTCATGCCGTTATCCAGTGAAGCCATGATAAATGCCCCCATTACTGCTCCGGCAACGCTTCCCACACCGCCAGCCAGGCTGGTGCCGCCAATCACGCATGCTGCAATTGCGTCCAGTTCGGCGATATTTCCCGCAGAAGGTGAACCAGCGCCAAGTCGAGAACTAAGGATTAATCCGGCGATGGCTACCATTAATCCGTTAATCGCGAACACGGCAAGTTTGGTGCGTTCAACGTTAATCCCGGAGAGACGTGCTGCTTCCAGATTGCCGCCGATGGCATAAATGCGTCGTCCAAATGCCGTCCGCGTTGCCATAAACATTCCGCCGAGTAACAGCAACGTCAGCAGCAGAACAGGAGTGGGAACGCCACGGTAATCATTCAACAGCCAGATTGCGCCTAATACGATGATAGCGGTTAAAGCCTGGCGACCGACTACTGCGGTAGAGGCCGGAGACTGCAAACCCAAAGCCTGACGGCGCATTCTTCCGCGCCATTGCCAACCAACAAAAGCCATTAAGCCAAGCGCGCCAATGATGAAGCCAGTGCTGGCAGGTAGATAGCTTTGCCCAATTTGTGACATCGCGGCGCTGGTGGGGGAAACAGTCGTGCCGTTGGTGATGCCAATGAGTATGCCGCGAAATGCCAACATGCCCGCGAGGGTGACAATAAATGAAGGGACTTTGCGGTACGCGACCCACCATCCGTTCCAGGCACCGAGAAGCAGTCCCAGAACCAACGTCACAATGATGGTAAGTGGCAAAGGCCAGCCTAACCAGACGTCACAAATCGCCGCGACGCCACCTAATAGCCCCATCATTGAGCCGACGGAAAGGTCGATTTCAGCAGAAATTATGACGAACACCATTCCTACCGCGAGGATGCCGGTAATCGCGGTCTGGCGTAACAGGTTGGAGACGTTACGGGCGCTTAAGTAGGCACCATCGGTGGTCCAGGTAAAGAACAGCATGATTGCGATGATAGCTGCAATCATCACGAAGACCTGCAAATTCAGTGATTTCAGCCCGGAAAAGCCACCGGATGTCGGTACGGCCAATTTCACTTCAGACGGATTGCTTTTCGACATGATGTTCGCTCCTCAATGCGGCTTCCATCACCTGCTCCTGAGTCAGGTTATGATTTATCAGGTTGGCTTTTAGTTTCCCTTCATGCATCACCAGTACCCGATCGCTAAGGCCGAGCACTTCAGGTAATTCGGAAGAGATGACAATAACGGCAATACCCTGCTGGACGAGTTGGTTAATTAATTTGTAGATCTCGTATTTCGCGCCAATATCGATACCCCTGGTAGGTTCATCAAGAATGAGGATGCGCGGGTTAAGTAACAGACAGCGAGCGAGGATCGCTTTTTGCTGATTGCCGCCGCTCAAACGTCCAATAGCAAGGTCGGGGGACGACGTTTTAACTTTGAGTTGCTGAATTGATTCCAGAATACATTTTTGCTCTGCCGCGTCATCAAGCTGGCTAATGCCACCGGTAAATTTATTGAGTGCGGCGAGGGTAATATTTTTACCAACCGCCATTACCGGAACGATGCCGTCGCGCTTTCTGTCTTCGGGTACCATCGCAATCCCCTGGGCGATGGCTTGCTGACAGTTACGAATATCTACCTGTTTGCCATCAATATAAATTTTTCCTTCCCATTGTCCGGGCCACACGCCAAACAGGCACTGAATGGTCTCGGTACGTCCGGCACCAACGAGTCCGGCAATACCCAGTATTTCGCCACGTTTCAGGGAAAACGAGACATCATTAACTCGTTTAATATGACGATTGACCGGATGCCATGCCGTCAGATGTTCAATACGTAATATTTCATCTCCGGTGGTATGTGGTTCATTAGGGTAAAGCGCGGTTAACTCTCGCCCGACCATCATGGTGATAATATCGTCTTCACTCATTCCGGCAGCATCACGCGTACCAATGTGCTGTCCGTCGCGAATAACGCAAATCGTATCGGAAATCGCTTTGACTTCGTTGAGTTTGTGCGAAATATAAATACAGGCGATACCGTGCTGTTGTAGATCGCGAATAATATCCAGTAAAACCGACGTTTCCTGCTCAGTTAATGAGGCTGTCGGTTCATCGAGAATTAACAAGCGCACCTGTTTATTAAGTGCCTTGGCAATTTCAACCAGTTGTTGTTGCCCAAGCCCTAAATCGCCAACGCGGGTATCAGGTGAAATGGATAAACTGACCTGTGCGAGCAGCTTCTGACAGCGTAGCGTCATCAGGTCATAATCCATAATGCCATTGTGGGTTATTTCGTTACCCAGGAAGATATTTTCCAGCACGGTCAATTCTTTCACCAGGGCCAATTCCTGGTGAATGATGGCGATACCTTTGCGTTCGGTATCGCGGATGTGACTCGCCTGAATCTCTTCTCCCGCAAAAATAATTTCGCCTTCGTAGGAGCCATGGGGATAAATACCACACAGCACTTTCATCAGTGTTGATTTACCAGACCCATTTTCCCCACAAAGTGAGACGATTTCGCCAGCATTCAACCGCAAGCAGACGTTATCAATCGCCTTCACACTGCCGAAGGTTTTGGTAATATTCTTCATTTCAAGTAGATAAGGCATAACGACTCCACCTAAGCCAATTCATTCACGCGGCATGGAGAGAAATCACGCCCCCGCTCCGCGCCGGGGCGTAACGCTTACAGCTCGCTCTCTTTGTGGAATCCGTCTTTAACTACCGTGTCTTTGATGTTGTTTTTATTCACATCGATCGGTGTCAGGAGGCGGGAGGGCACATCTTTCAGGCCATTATTCAGTGTGGTATCTGCTTTTGGTTCCTGACCATTGCCCAACTCAACGGCAATTTCTGCGGCAGTATTTGCCAACAACGTAATAGGTTTATACACCGTCATAGTTTGCGTACCGGCAGCAATACGTTTAATACCTGCGAGATCCGCATCCTGGCCGGAAATTGCTACTTTCCCTGATAAACCTTGCGCGCTTAATGCCTGAATTGCCCCACCTGCGGTGGCATCGTTTGAGGCAACTACAGCATCAATTTTGTTATTATTGGCGGTTAGCGCGTTTTCCATAATTTTCAATGCGTTTTCCGGTAACCAGCCATCAACCCATTGGTCACCAACGACTTTAATTTTTCCGGAATCAACGTAAGGTTTTAACACTTTCATTTGTCCGGCGCGGAACAGCTTGGCGTTGTTATCTACCGGCGAGCCGCCCATCAGGAAGTAATTACCTTGCGGAACAATATCGACCAGGGCTTTTGCCTGCAGTTCACCGACTTTTTCGTTATCGAAAGAAATATAGAAATCGATATCCGCATCGTTAATCATACGATCGTAAGCTAATACTTTAATACCTTCTTGTTTGGCTTCTTTTACAACGTTACTTAATACCTGACCGTTATACGGAATAATGACAAGAACATCGACACCCCGGTTTATCATGTTTTCAATCTGCGACATTTGTGTTTCTTCATTGCCATTTGCAGACTGTACAAATACTTTCGCGCCGAGAGATTCTGCCTTTTTCACAAAAATATCTCGATCTTTTTGCCAGCGTTCAAGACGGAGATCATCAATCGCCATACCTATTTTGACTTCTTTGGCGTGTGCCGCAACGTTGGTAAGCAGAAGTGAGGTGCAAAGGGTGAGTAGAATGTTCTTTATTTTCATGGTGTAGGGCCTTCTGTAGTTAGAGGACAGCTTTAATAAGTAACAATCACCGCGATAAACGTAACCAATTTTTAGCAACTAAACAGGGGAAAACAATTACAGATTTTTATCTTTCGATTACGATTTTTGGTTTATTTCTTGATTTATGACCGAGATCTTACTTTTGTTGCGCAATTGTACTTATTGCATTTTTCTCTTCGAGGAATTACCCAGTTTCATCATTCCATTTTATTTTGCGAGCGAGCGCACACTTGTGAATTATCTCAATAGCAGTGTGAAATAACATAATTGAGCAACTGAAAGGGAGTGCCCAATATTACGACATCATCCATCACCCGCGGCATTACCTGATTATGGAGTTCAATATGCAAGCCTATTTTGACCAGCTCGATCGCGTTCGTTATGAAGGCTCAAAATCCTCAAACCCGTTAGCATTCCGTCACTACAATCCCGACGAACTGGTGTTGGGCAAGCGTATGGAAGAGCACTTGCGTTTTGCCGCCTGCTACTGGCACACATTCTGCTGGAACGGGGCGGACATGTTTGGTGTGGGGGCGTTTAATCGTCCGTGGCAGCAGCCTGGTGAGGCACTGGCGTTGGCGAAGCGTAAAGCAGATGTCGCATTTGAGTTTTTCCACAAGTTACATGTGCCATTTTATTGCTTCCACGATGTGGATGTTTCCCCTGAGGGCGCGTCGTTAAAAGAGTACATCAATAATTTTGCGCAAATGGTTGATGTCCTGGCAGGCAAGCAAGAAGAGAGCGGCGTGAAGCTGCTGTGGGGAACCGCTAACTGCTTTACAAACCCTCGCTATGGCGCGGGTGCGGCGACGAACCCAGATCCTGAAGTCTTCAGTTGGGCGGCAACGCAAGTTGTTACAGCGATGGAAGCAACCCATAAATTGGGCGGTGAAAACTATGTCCTGTGGGGCGGTCGTGAAGGTTACGAAACGCTGTTAAATACCGACTTGCGTCAGGAGCGTGAACAGCTGGGCCGCTTTATGCAGATGGTGGTTGAGCATAAACATAAAATCGGTTTCCAGGGCACGTTGCTTATCGAACCGAAACCGCAAGAACCGACCAAACATCAATATGATTACGATGCCGCGACGGTCTATGGCTTCCTGAAACAGTTTGGTCTGGAAAAAGAGATTAAACTGAACATTGAAGCTAACCACGCGACGCTGGCAGGTCACTCTTTCCATCATGAAATTGCCACCGCCATTGCGCTTGGCCTGTTCGGTTCTGTCGACGCCAACCGTGGCGATGCGCAACTGGGCTGGGACACCGACCAGTTCCCGAACAGTGTGGAAGAGAATGCGCTGGTGATGTATGAAATTCTCAAAGCAGGCGGTTTCACCACCGGTGGTCTGAACTTCGATGCCAAAGTACGTCGTCAAAGTACTGATAAATATGATCTGTTTTACGGTCATATCGGCGCGATGGATACGATGGCACTGGCGCTGAAAATTGCAGCGCGCATGATTGAAGATGGCGAGCTGGATAAACGCATCGCGCAGCGTTATTCCGGCTGGAATAGCGAATTGGGCCAGCAAATCCTGAAAGGCCAAATGTCACTGGCAGATTTAGCCAAATATGCTCAGGAACATAATTTGTCTCCGGTGCATCAGAGTGGTCGCCAGGAGCAACTGGAAAATCTGGTAAATCATTATCTGTTCGACAAATAACGGCTAACTGTGCAGTCCGTTGGCCCGGTTATCGGTAGCGATACCGGGCATTTTTTTAAGGAACGATCGATATGTATATCGGGATAGATCTTGGCACCTCGGGCGTAAAAGTTATTTTGCTCAACGAGCAGGGTGAGGTGGTTGCTTCGCAAACGGAAAAGCTGACCGTTTCGCGCCCGCATCCACTCTGGTCGGAACAAGACCCGGAACAGTGGTGGCAGGCAACTGATCGCGCAATGAAAGCTCTGGGCGATCAGCATTCTCTGCAGGACGTTAAAGCATTGGGTATTGCCGGCCAGATGCATGGAGCAACCTTACTGGATGCTCAACAACGGGTATTGCGCCCTGCCATTTTGTGGAACGACGGGCGCTGTGCGCAAGAGTGCACTTTGCTGGAAGCGAGAGTTCCGCAATCACGAGTGATTACCGGCAACCTGATGATGCCCGGATTTACTGCGCCTAAATTGCTATGGGTTCAGCGGCATGAGCCGGAGATATTCCGTCAAATCGACAAAGTATTATTACCGAAAGATTACTTGCGTCTGCGTATGACGGGGGAGTTTGCCAGCGATATGTCTGACGCAGCTGGCACCATGTGGCTGGATGTCGCAAAGCGTGACTGGAGTGACGTCATGCTGCAGGCTTGCGACTTATCTCGTGACCAGATGCCCGCATTATATGAAGGCAGCGAAATTACTGGTGCTTTGTTACCTGAAGTTGCGAAAGCGTGGGGTATGGCGACGGTGCCAGTTGTCGCAGGCGGTGGCGACAATGCAGCTGGTGCAGTTGGTGTGGGAATGGTTGATGCTAATCAGGCAATGTTATCGCTGGGGACGTCGGGGGTCTATTTTGCTGTCAGCGAAGGGTTCTTAAGCAAGCCAGAAAGCGCTGTACACAGCTTTTGCCATGCGCTACCGCAGCGTTGGCATTTAATGTCTGTAATGCTGAGTGCAGCATCGTGTCTGGATTGGGTCGCGAAATTAACCGGCCTGTGCAATGTCCCAGCTTTAATCGCTGCAGCTCAACAGGCTGATGAAAGTGCCGAGCCAGTTTGGTTTCTGCCTTATCTTTCCGGCGAGCGTACACCACACAATAATCCCCAGGCGAAGGGGGTTTTCTTTGGTTTGACTCATCAACATGGCCCCAATGAACTGGCGCGAGCAGTGCTGGAAGGCGTGGGTTATGCGCTGGCAGATGGCATGGATGTCGTGCATGCCTGCGGCATTAAACCGCAAAGTGTTACGTTGATTGGTGGCGGGGCGCGTAGTGAGTACTGGCGTCAGATGCTGGCGGATATCAGCGGTCAGCAGCTCGATTACCGTACGGGGGGGGATGTGGGGCCAGCACTGGGCGCAGCAAGGCTGGCGCAGATTGCGGCGAATCCAGAGAAATCGCTCATTGAGTTGTTGCCGCAGCTACCGTTAGAACAGTCGCATCTACCAGATGCGCAGCGTTATGCCGCTTATCAGCCACGACGTGAAACGTTCCGTCGCCTCTATCAGCAACTTCTGCCATTAATGGCGTAAACGTTATCCCCTGCCTGACCGGGTGGGGGATAATTCACATCTATATATCTCACTAATTAATTAATATTTAGTATGAATTTATTCTGAAAATCATTTGTTAATGGCATTTTTCAGTTTTGTCTTTCGTTGGTTACTCGTAATGTATCGCTGGTAGATATGGAGATCGTTATGAAAACCTCAAAAACTGTGGCAAAACTATTATTTGTTGTCGGGGCGCTGGTTTATCTGGTTGGGCTATGGATCTCATGCCCATTGCTAAGTGGAAAAGGCTATTTTCTTGGCGTGTTAATGACAGCAACTTTTGGTAACTATGCATATCTTCGCGCAGAGAAACTCGGGCAACTGGATAATTTTTTTACCCATATCTGCCAGTTAGTTGCGTTAATCACTATCGGTCTCTTGTTTATCGGTGTTTTAAATGCACCTATCAATGCTTATGAAATGGTGATCTACCCCATCGCCTTTTTTGTCTGCTTGTTTGGTCAAATGCGTTTGTTTCGCTCGGTATGAGCAACATAAAGCTCTTACACATTCAGGAATGAAAGGAATACTGTGATGGACAACAAAATATCAACCTATTCACCGGCCTTTAGTATTGTGTCATGGATAGCTCTCGTTGGTGGTATCGTTACCTATCTGTTAGGGCTATGGAATGCAGAGATGCAGTTAAATGAAAAAGGGTATTATTTTGCCGTACTGGTGTTAGGACTGTTTTCTGCTGCGTCTTATCAAAAGACCGTTCGGGACAAGTATGAAGGCATACCGACCACTTCCATTTATTATATGACCTGCCTGACTGTCTTTATTATCTCTGTTGCATTACTGATGGTAGGTCTGTGGAATGCGACATTATTACTCAGTGAAAAAGGTTTTTATGGACTGGCTTTCTTCTTAAGCTTGTTTGGTGCAGTAGCGGTGCAGAAGAATATTCGTGATACCGGAATAAACCCGCCAAAAGAAACACAGGTTACCCAGGAAGAATACAGCGAATAATTCACGTAAGCCCGGTCAGTCCAATGTGAACGGGCTTTTACTTAACTCACTAATCTGTTTCTGTCGATTCGTTGTACCAGCATAGAAAGTAACAAACTCGCTGCCAACGTCGCGCAAAAGATCCAAATAATATCCAGTATTGGCCAATTTTTAAGCTCAATTCCCCGGGTGCGCAGCGCATGGATAATCAAGGCGTGGAATCCGTATATACCCAATGAATGGCGGGAGATTAAGCCAAGTCCGCGAATGGTACGCGTATCCAGCGTGTTTTTAACCAGAGTCAATAGCGCGATTGCGCAGATAAAAACCATCGGCCCACAGTAAAGATACCAGGTATCGGCAAAATTTCCGCGCCACTGCAATTCATATAATGTCCCGCGAGAGATAATAAAAACCCCCGTCGCAAACAGCGCGGCGCTCACCCACGACAGTGCTTTATGCTGTGTGTCCATCATCCCTATAGCGCGGCCCAACATGCCATACAGAATGTAGTAAAAAGTATCGCCATTGATATATAAGTTAATTGGCAGCCATTCAAAACCGTCAATTTTCTGCGGCACTGTGTTTGGGTTAGCGATAATGCCAATCACCACCATTAGCACCAGCAACATTTTTCCGCCGACGTTCTTCACCTGAATCAGCGGTGAAACCAGATAAATCACCGCAATCGCGAAGAAAAACCACAAGTGGTAAAACACTGGCTTTTGCAGCAGGTTTTTCAGCGCTAACTCCATATTGATGGAGGTAAACAGCGCAATGTAGAGCAGTGCGATTGCGCTATAAAAAATCAGACATAAGCCGATACGCAAGAAATGGCGCGGCTGGGCGCTGCGTTCGCCAAAAAAGAGATAGCCGGAAATCATGAAAAATAGCGGCACGCTGACACGAGAGGCAGAATTCAGAACATTGGCGATATCCCAGGTGACGGGGCTAACACTATGAGCATTGGTCACATACCAGGTAGTGGTGTGAATCATCACCACCATTAAACACGCTATCCCTCGCAGGTTATCAATCCAGTAAATTTTGGGCTGCATCTGTGTCTCTGTATCTGGTTAAAAAAAGTCTGACCGATAAATCATTCAGTTGGCGCACTGGAATAATCTGAGTTTTATCACTACAGCTTATAGAGGCTTAAGGAAATTCGTAAGATATCAGCCACTATACCGATATAAATAATAAGACTCACCTGCAAACCAGACGGTAATTTAATGATGATGAACGCTTTCTTTCCGGCAATGGCGCTTATGGTGCTAGTGGGTTGTTCTACACCGTCACCCGTGCAGAAAGCACAACGGGTAAAGGTTGATCCTCTGCGTTCGTTGAATATGGAAGCGTTATGCAAGGATCAGGCGGCAAAACGTTATAACACCGGCGAGCAAAAAATCGACGTCACCGCCTTCGAACAGTTCCAGGGAAGCTATGAAATGCGCGGTTATACCTTCCGTAAAGAGCAGTTTGTCTGTTCTTTTGACGCAGATGGCCATTTTTTGCATCTTTCCATGCGTTAAGCCCTGCTTTTTCCCGTTTCGTACTGTATATCTTCCATCCAGCGGGTATACTGATCCCTTCCTTTAAATCCACACGTATCCAGCACGAAATAATATGCAAAAGTTTGATACCAGGACCTTCCAGGGCTTGATCCTGACCTTACAGGATTACTGGGCTCGCCAGGGCTGCACCATTGTTCAACCATTGGACATGGAAGTCGGCGCGGGAACCTCTCACCCAATGACCTGTCTGCGCGCGCTGGGGCCAGAACCGATGGCGGCTGCTTATGTTCAGCCTTCTCGTCGCCCGACCGATGGTCGCTACGGCGAAAACCCCAACCGTTTACAGCACTACTATCAGTTCCAGGTGGTCATTAAGCCATCGCCGGACAATATTCAGGAGCTGTACCTCGGTTCTCTGAAAGAGCTGGGCATGGACCCGACTATTCACGACATCCGTTTCGTGGAAGATAACTGGGAAAACCCGACTCTGGGTGCCTGGGGACTGGGCTGGGAAGTGTGGCTAAACGGCATGGAAGTGACGCAGTTCACTTACTTCCAGCAGGTTGGTGGTCTGGAGTGTAAACCGGTTACCGGCGAGATCACCTACGGTCTGGAACGTCTGGCCATGTACATTCAGGGCGTAGACAGCGTTTACGACCTGGTCTGGAGCGACGGCCCGCTGGGTAAAACCACCTACGGCGACGTGTTCCATCAGAACGAAGTGGAGCAGTCCACTTACAACTTCGAATACGCGGATGTGGACTTCCTGTTCACCTGCTTTGAGCAGTACGAGAAAGAAGCGCAGCAGCTGCTGGCGCTGGAAAATCCGCTGCCGCTGCCAGCCTACGAGCGTATTCTGAAAGCCGCCCACAGCTTCAACCTGCTGGATGCGCGTAAAGCCATCTCCGTCACCGAGCGTCAGCGCTACATTCTGCGCATTCGCACCCTGACCAAAGCAGTGGCAGAAGCATACTACGCTTCCCGTGAAGCCCTCGGCTTCCCGATGTGCAACAAAGATAAGTAAGAGGCGGCTATGTCTGAGAAAACTTTTCTGGTGGAAATCGGCACTGAAGAGCTGCCACCAAAAGCACTGCGCAGCCTGGCTGAGTCCTTTGCTGCGAATTTTACTGCGGAGCTGGATAACGCTGGCCTCGCACACGGCACCGTTCAATGGTTTGCTGCTCCGCGTCGTCTGGCGCTGAAAGTAGCTAACCTGGCGGAAGCGCAACCGGATCGTGAAATCGAAAAACGCGGCCCGGCGATTGCCCAGGCGTTCGACGCTGAAGGCAAACCGAGCAAAGCGGCAGAAGGTTGGGCGCGTGGTTGCGGTATTACCGTTGACCAGGCTGAGCGTCTGACTACCGATAAAGGCGAATGGCTGCTGTATCGCGCCCATGTGAAGGGCGAAAGCACCGAAGCACTGCTGCCGAATATGGTTGCGACTTCTCTGGCGAAACTGCCGATCCCGAAACTGATGCGTTGGGGCGCAAGCGACGTGCACTTCGTGCGTCCGGTGCACACCGTGACCCTGCTGCTGGGCGACAAAGTCATTCCGGCAACCATTCTGGGCATTCAGTCCGATCGCGTGATTCGCGGCCACCGCTTTATGGGCGAACCGGAATTCACCATCGACAACGCCGATCAGTATCCGGAAATTCTGCGTGAGCGCGGGAAAGTCATCGCCGATTACGAAGAACGTAAAGCGAAGATTAAAGCCGATGCCGAAGAAGCAGCGCGTAAGATTGGCGGTAACGCTGACTTAAGCGAAAGCCTGCTGGAAGAAGTGGCTTCGCTGGTGGAGTGGCCGGTCGTTCTGACCGCAAAATTCGAAGAGAAATTCCTCGCGGTGCCGGCTGAAGCCCTGGTTTACACCATGAAAGGTGACCAGAAATACTTCCCGGTGTATGCGAACGATGGCAAACTGCTGCCGAACTTCATCTTCGTTGCCAACATCGAATCGAAAGATCCGCAGCAAATTATCTCTGGTAACGAGAAAGTCGTTCGTCCACGTCTGGCGGATGCCGAGTTCTTCTTCAATACCGACCGTAAAAAACGTCTGGAAGATAACCTGCCGCGCCTGCAAACCGTGCTGTTCCAGCAACAGCTGGGTACGCTGCGCGACAAAACTGACCGCATCCAGGCGCTGGCTGGCTGGATTGCTGAACAGATTGGCGCTGACGTTAACCACGCAACCCGTGCGGGCCTGCTGTCTAAGTGTGACCTGATGACCAACATGGTCTTCGAGTTCACCGACACCCAGGGCGTTATGGGGATGCACTATGCGCGTCACGATGGCGAAGCGGAAGATGTCGCGGTGGCGCTGAATGAGCAGTATCAGCCGCGCTTTGCCGGTGATGACCTGCCGTCTAACCCGGTAGCCTGTGCGCTGGCGATTGCTGACAAGATGGATACTCTGGCGGGTATCTTCGGTATCGGCCAGCATCCGAAAGGCGACAAAGACCCGTTTGCGCTGCGTCGTGCCGCACTTGGCGTGCTGCGAATTATCGTTGAGAAGAACCTCAACCTTGATCTGCAAACGCTGACCGAAGAAGCAGTGCGTCTGTATGGCGATAAGCTGACTAACGCCAACGTGGTTGATGATGTTATCGACTTTATGCTCGGTCGCTTCCGCGCCTGGTATCAGGACGAAGGTTACACCGTTGACACCATCCAGGCGGTACTGGCGCGTCGTCCGACTCGTCCGGCTGATTTCGATGCCCGCATGAAAGCGGTATCGCACTTCCGTACCCTTGAAGCAGCTGCTGCACTGGCGGCGGCGAACAAGCGTGTCTCCAACATTTTGGCGAAATCTGACGAAGTGCTGAGCGACCGCGTGAATGCCTCTACCCTGAAAGAGCCGGAAGAAATTAAACTGGCGATGCAGGTTGTGGTGCTACGTGACAAGCTGGAGCCGTACTTTGCGGAAGGTCGTTACCAGGATGCGCTGGTCGAACTGGCAGAGCTGCGTGAGCCGGTTGATGCTTTCTTCGATAAAGTGATGGTCATGGTTGATGACAAAGAATTGCGTCTCAACCGTCTGACCATGCTGGAGAAACTGCGCGAACTGTTCCTGCGCGTTGCGGATATTTCGCTGTTGCAGTAATAACGCCGTTATTAAAAAGCCTGCCATCTGGCAGGCTTTTTTTATTATCGCTAAATAATACAGCAACCTTTAATAATCTTCTGCTGAATAAAGATTATCTCATATATTAATTTTATGAGGTTTTTTTAGGATTATATCAAGGAGAAGAAACAAACTTATTAAGCTAGAATAGCCACGGGTGCTTGAGACTGTTTGTCTCAGGTATTCACCGAAAGGCAGACAGAGAAAAGCCCCACCTGACTATAAATCAAAGTGTACTGCACCCATTTTGTTGGACGATGAAATGGAATAGCCCCTGATATGTCAAAGCCAAAATACCCTTTTGAAAAGCGCCTTGAAGTCGTGAATCACTACTTCACTACTGATGATGGTTACAGGATCATCTCGGCACGTTTTGGTGTCCCCCGAACCCAGGTCAGGACATGGGTTGCCCTCTATGAAAAACATGGAGAAAAAGGTTTAATTCCCAAACCTAAAGGTGTTAGTGCTGATCCTGAGTTGCGTATTAAGGTCGTGAAAGCGGTGATCGAGCAGCACATGTCCCTTAATCAGGCTGCTGCTCACTTTATGCTTGCTGGTAGTGGTTCTGTAGCCAGGTGGCTGAAGGTTTATGAAGAGCGCGGAGAAGCTGGTTTACGCGCGCTCAAGATTGGCACCAAAAGAAACATTGCAATATCAGTTGATCCAGAAAAAGCGGCATCAGCATTGGAGCTGTCAAAAGACCGACGCATTGAGGATCTTGAAAGGCAAGTTCGATTTCTTGAAACGCGGCTTGTGTATCTAAAAAAGCTGAAAGCCTTAGCTCATCCCACGAAAAAGTGAAAGTACTCAACGAGCTAAGGCAGTTTTATCCTCTTGATGAGCTTCTCAGGGCTGCGGAGATACCGCGCAGTACGTTTTATTACCATCTAAAGGCTCTCAGCAAGCCTGACAAGTATGCGGACGTTAAAAAGCGTATTGGTGAGATTTATCATGAGAATAGAGGCCGATACGGATACCGTAGGGTAACGCTGTCTCTTCATCGAGAAGGGAAACAGATTAACCATAAAGCTGTTCAGCGCCTGATGGGAATCCTCTCACTGAAGGCAGCGATTAAGGTCAAGCGATACCGCTCTTACAGAGGAGAGGTAGGGCAAACCGCCCCCAATGTTCTCCAAAGAGATTTCAAGGCTACGCGGCCAAACGAGAAGTGGGTTACCGATGTTACTGAATTTGCAGTCAATGGGCGCAAGCTGTATTTGTCTCCAGTAATAGATCTCTTCAACAACGAAGTTATTTCTTACAGCCTTTCGGAAAGACCAGTGATGAACATGGTCGAGAATATGCTCGATCAGGCATTCAAAAAGCTTAATCCTCACGAGCATCCTGTTCTGCACTCTGACCAGGGATGGCAGTATCGTATGAGAAGATATCAAAATATCCTTAAAGAACATGGTATTAAACAAAGCATGTCCAGAAAAGGCAATTGTCTGGATAATGCTGTGGTGGAGTGTTTCTTTGGAACCTTAAAGTCGGAGTGTTTTTATCTTGATGAGTTCAGTAATATAAGCGAGCTGAAGGATGCTGTTACGGAATATATTGAATACTACAACAGCAGAAGAATTAGCCTGAAATTAAAAGGTCTGACTCCAATTGAATATCGGAATCAGACCTATATGCCTCGTGTTTAACTGTCCAACTTTCTGGGGTCAGTACAAAGTGAGGCTACCCTATGCCTGAACACCATAAGGTTAGCCTCTTACTCGTTGGAAATCAACACAGGGGGCTGGGAATGCCGCAGAAATATAGATTACTTTCTTTAATAGTGATTTGTTTCACGCTTTTATTTTTCACCTGGATGATAAGAGATTCACTGTGTGAATTGCATATTAAACAGGGGAGTTATGAGCTGGCGGCATTTTTAGCCTGCAATTTAAAAGAGTAAGAGTCTTCGGCGGGAAGTTATTCCCGCCTTTCTTACGGCGTTGCGCATTCTCATTGCACCCAAATTTATTTTTCACAAAAATAATACTAGATTTTATTACGCGATCGATTATTTATTTCCTGAAAAACAAATAAAAAAATCCCCGCCAAATGGCAGGGATCTTAGATTCTGTGCTTTTAAGCAGAGATTACAGGCTGGTTACGTTACCAGCTGCCGGGCCTTTAGCGCCGCTTTCGATGGTGAAGGACACTTTCTGACCTTCGTCCAGAGATTTGTAACCATCGTTCTGGATAGCAGAGAAGTGTACGAACACGTCTTTAGAGCCATCGTCAGGAGTGATGAAGCCGAAGCCTTTGTCAGCGTTGAACCATTTTACGATACCAGTCATTTTACCGGACATAGTGTATTACCTTTAATAATTAAGTGTGCCTTTCGGCGATATGGCGTGCTTTACAGATTTTGAAGCGTTAAAGGAATGTGCACTACGAGGGGTATCAACGATAACTCTTGAAGGGACTTGCCTTACTACACTGCTTTAATGGTCTGTACGTCAAACCGTTGATGTGCATTAAGCCACGCATTGGCGGGTGATGCAACAATTATTTTTCATATTTATGATTAATCGGTTGGAAAACGGTCCTGTCATCAGGACCGTAAACAGCAATAAAGTGGATAAAAGTCTATTCCATCAACTGCTTACTTAATGCCGGGTTGGCTTGAATCAAACGCATCAATTTTAGTTCGGCACTTGAAGGCTTCACGCGTCTGGATTCCCATTCCTTTACCATGGCGACTGATACGCCCAAAACCCGGGCGAAATCATCGATTTTTAATCCTGTCCCTTTTCGTAACTGCTCAATTTCGGTACAGGACGTTGTTCTGTGCGTCAGGGTAATTTTCTGCGTTTCATCTTTAAAAACAATCTGTTCCAGGCTGCTCAACAGCTCATGCATTGGATCTTTATATTCCATTGAAAACTCCTCAAATCACACTGCGGGATCGTGAATTGCATCGAAGCTCATTAAGAATAGTCGGGAAAAGCAGACACAGCGGGGTGAAGTCAGGGCATGCTCTGGCTATGATTCGATTCAGCCAGTCATTTAGCGTGACTTATAGCCACCTAACGATCTGATAAATGCCGATATATCTCTTACCACTCCTGGTTTGTAAAGATTTCGAAAATCTAACCTTCTGCGAAGGCGTAAATCTCTGGCTACAAAAAAAGCAACGGCACTATCATTTTTTAACAATGAAACAACAAATTAACCTTGTTTCATTTTCTCCATGATTTTACCAGGAAGATTACGTAGAAAGGGTATCCTGCAAGCCTGTCCTGGACTATCCTTGTCACGTCAGACACGCGTGTGTCGTTGTGCGCTTTTTTTGGGTGAAAGGAGTAAGAAAATGGCGACAGGAAAGTCCTGCTCTCGCTGGTTTGCGCCTCTTGCGGCGTTATTAATGGTAGTTAGCCTGAGTGGGTGTTTTGATAAAGAAGGCGATCAGCGTAAAGCGTTTATCGACTTCCTGCAGAATACAGTGATGCGTAGCGGTGAACGTCTACCAACCCTGACTGCCGATCAGAAAAAACAGTTTGGTCCTTTTGTCTCTGATTACGCGATTCTGTATGGTTATTCTCAGCAGGTGAATCAGGCGATGGATTCCGGTCTGCGCCCGGTCGTAGACAGCGTTAACGCAATTCGCGTACCGCAGGATTACGTTACGCAAAGCGGTCCGCTGCGTGAAATGAACGGTTCGCTAGGTGTGCTGGCGCAACAACTGCAAAATGCGAAGTTGCAGGCCGATGCTGCGCACTCTGCGCTAAAACAGAGCGATGACCTGAAACCGGTCTTTGATCAGGCATTCACCAAAGTGGTAACGACGCCAGCTGATGCATTGCAACCGTTGATTCCGGCGGCACAAACTTTCACGCAACAACTGGTGATGGTTGGAGACTACATTGCTCAGCAAGGTACTCAGGTGAGCTTTGTCGCAAATGGCATCCAGTTCCCGACTTCACAGCAGGCAAGTGAATATAACAAACTGATTGCGCCATTACCGGCACAGCATCAGGCGTTTAATCAGGCCTGGACTACAGCAGTTACTGCAACCCAATAAAGAGTAAAAGCCCGAGCGATTATCGGGCTTTACTCTACGCAGTCGCGGCTTAGTCCGCGACGTGCGGATTCACACAGTTCTTCTCAACCTTTCCTTGTAACGCATCAATCAAATTATCCACGGCACAGGCGGCCATGCCATAACGCGTCTCATGGGTGGCAGATCCAATATGCGGTACTGCGACGACGTTGGCCATTGAGAGCAACGGCGAATCTACGGACAGTGGCTCTTGTTCGAAGACATCCAGCCCGGCGGCGTGAATTTCCCCTTTCTGCAATGCTGCGATCAGTGCATTTTCGTCAACCACCGGGCCACGTCCGGCATTAATGAAAATGGCGGAGGATTTCATTTTGGCGAATTGTTCTGCGCCAAACAGATGATGCGTCTCATCAGTTAACGGCAGGATCAGGCAAACGAAATCTGACTCTTGTAACAGTGTATCCAAATCGCAGTAGCGGGCGTTGAAGCGTTCTTCTGCTTCTTTATGGTGGCGGCGCGCGTTATAGAGGATGGGCATGTTGAAGCCAAAGTGCGCACGTTGTGCCAGCGCCATACCGATCCGTCCCATCCCGACAATGCCCAGTGTTTTATGGTGAACGTCAGTGCCGTACCAGTCCGGGCCTATGCTCGCGGTCCATTCGCCTGCTTTTACCCGTTCTGCTACCTCCACAACCCGACGAGCGGTAGACAACACCAGCGCCATCAGCGTATCGGCGACGGTTTCTGTTAATACGGTTGGCGTGTGCATCAGCAGAATTTTTCGGGCGGTAAGCGCATCGACATCAAAATTGTCATAGCCGACGGAGATCGTTGATGTGGCACGCAGTTTCGGCATTTTTTCCAGCAATGCGGCATCAACATTCTCGTTTGAACCCAGTAAACCTTCAGCTTCGGCAAAAATTGCTGCATTTTGTTCGACGGTTTGTGGGCTGAGGTTTGCCACCTGGTGAACGGTGAAATGCTCTTGCAGGCGTTGCAGTAAATCATCAGGTAAGGCTTTGTAGAGGATAACGGACGGCTTCATGCTTCTCTCCATTCACTGATAAGGCGATCACCTTAGCCTGAAATATGATGAAGGAAAACTGAAGAATGCCAGGTGATTTCTGCATCACCTGGCATGAAAGGGATTACAGCGGGCTTAAGGTAATTTCTACACGGCGGTTTTGCGCCTTACCTTCTGCGGTGCTGTTGCTGGCGATTGGGTTAGCCGGGCCAAGGCCCTGAGTACGGATGCGGCTGGCGTCCACGCCCTGGGTGATCAACGCGCTGGCAACGGAATCCGCACGTTGCTGGGAGAGACGCATGTTCAGGTCGTGACCACCCGTGCTGTCGGTATAACCAATCACGTTAACCGCCGTTTTCGGATACT
The DNA here is from genome assembly GCF_012584495.1 of Escherichia sp. SCLE84. Taxonomy (NCBI): domain Bacteria; kingdom Pseudomonadati; phylum Pseudomonadota; class Gammaproteobacteria; order Enterobacterales; family Enterobacteriaceae; genus Escherichia; species Escherichia sp. SCLE84. The sequence goes on from NZ_CP051430.1 coordinate 3,456,998, forward strand.
CTTTCAGCACCATTGCCACGCCGGTCAGGGTGTTAGCGCCTGCCGGTTTCAGGGTCGCGCTGCTGCTGTCGAAGGTCACATTGTTCGGCATATTGAGGATAATGTTATCCCCGCTGCGGGTTACGCTAACACCAGTGCCGCGCATTTTGTCACGCAGCTTCGCTTCCTGCACATCCATGTAATAACCCACGCCGCCGCCCAGAGCTGCGCCTGCTGCTGCGCCAATCAGCGCGCCTTTACCGCGATCTTTCTTCGAAGAAGAGAGCGCACCAATACCCGCGCCCACGAGAGAGCCCAGACCTGCGCCGATAGCAGATTTGCCTGCTTCGCGTTCGCCGGTGTAAGGGTTAGTTGTGCAGCCAGATACCGCCAGAGCGCCACTCACTACGGCGGCAATAAGATAAACACGTTTCTTCATTGTTAATCCTTAATAACCTTTTTATTCTTTGCCACGGGTTCCGTGGCGGGAGATTATGCCGCGTGAACATGAAGATTATTCCTGGGAATACTCGGAAATTTGTAAGTAATATTTAACTGCTCAATACATCTAACCTTTCAGGAGTCTTCGGTTTGGCCAACTCATCCTCACGATATTCCGTTCTGACTGCCGCCCACTGGGGGCCCATGCTGGTTGAAACCGACGGCGAAACCGTGTTTAGCTCGCGTGGCGCGTTAGCCACAGGAATGGAAAACTCCTTGCAGAGCGCGGTTCGCGACCAGGTTCACAGCAATACGCGGGTACGATTTCCAATGGTGCGCAAAGGCTTTCTCGCGTCACCGGAAAACCCGCAAGGCATTCGTGGGCAGGATGAATTTGTTCGCGTGAGTTGGGATGAGGCGCTGGATCTTATTCACCAACAACATAAACGCATTCGTGAGGCTTATGGTCCGGCATCGATTTTTGCTGGTTCCTACGGCTGGCGTTCAAACGGCGTGCTGCATAAGGCCTCGACATTATTACAACGCTATATGGCGCTGGCAGGCGGTTATACCGGGCATCTGGGGGATTATTCGACCGGCGCGGCACAGGCGATCATGCCGTATGTCGTGGGTGGTAGCGAAGTTTATCAACAGCAGACCAGTTGGCCGCTGGTGCTGGAACATAGCGATGTCGTGGTGCTGTGGAGTGCTAATCCACTCAATACGCTGAAAATTGCGTGGAATGCATCCGATGAGCAGGGGCTTTCTTACTTTTCTGCACTGCGTGACAGTGGGAAAAAGCTGATCTGCATTGATCCAATGCGATCGGAAACCGTCGATTTCTTTGGCGATAAAATGGAGTGGGTGGCACCGCACATGGGCACCGATGTTGCGCTGATGCTGGGGATCGCCCATACGCTGGTGGAAAATGGTTGGCACGACGAAGCGTTTCTGGCGCGTTGCACCACAGGTTATGCCGTCTTCGCCTCTTATTTGCTGGGCGAGAGTGACGGAATAGCGAAAACCGCCGAATGGGCAGCAGAGATTTGTGGTGTTGGCGCAGCGAAAATCCGCGAGCTGGCGGCTATTTTCCACCAAAATACCACCATGCTGATGGCAGGCTGGGGAATGCAGCGCCAACAGTTTGGTGAGCAAAAACACTGGATGATCGTCACGCTGGCAGCAATGTTGGGGCAAATCGGCACACCCGGCGGCGGTTTTGGTCTTTCTTACCATTTTGCCAATGGTGGTAACCCCACGCGGCGTTCTGCGGTGCTCTCTTCCATGCAGGGCAGCTTGCCGGGTGGCTGCGATGCGGTAGATAAAATCCCTGTGGCCCGCATTGTTGAAGCACTGGAAAACCCTGGTGGCGCATATCAACACAACGGTATGGACCGACATTTTCCGGATATTCGTTTTATCTGGTGGGCGGGCGGTGCTAACTTTACTCATCATCAGGATACCAATCGTCTGATCCGTGCCTGGCAAAAACCGGAGCTGGTGGTGATCTCTGAATGCTTCTGGACGGCGGCGGCGAAACACGCGGATATCGTTCTGCCTGCGACTACCTCTTTTGAGCGTAATGATCTCACCATGACCGGTGATTACAGTAATCAGCATCTGGTGCCGATGAAGCAAGTGGTGCCGCCACGCTATGAAGCGCGTAATGATTTTGATGTTTTTGCCGAGTTGAGTGAACGTTGGGAGAAGGGCGGCTATGCGCGGTTTACGGAAGGAAAAAGTCAGCTGCAATGGCTGGAAACGTTTTATAACGTTGCCCGGCAGCGCGGGGCAAGCCAGCAGGTTGAATTGCCGCCATTTGCTGAGTTCTGGCAAGCCAACCAGTTAATTGAGATGCCGGAAAACCCGGACAGCGAGCGGTTTATTCGCTTCGCTGATTTTTGCCGCGATCCGCTGGCGCATCCGTTAAAAACCGCCAGCGGCAAGATTGAAATCTTCTCACAGCGTATTGCCGATTACGGTTACCCGGATTGCCCTGGGCATCCAATGTGGCTGGAGCCGGACGAATGGCAGGGCAATGCCGAACCAGAACAGTTGCAGGTACTTTCTGCCCATCCGGCGCACCGCCTGCACAGCCAGCTGAATTACAGTTCTCTGCGCGAATTGTACGCGGTGGCAAATCGTGAGCCTGTCACCATTCATCCTGACGATGCCCAGGAGCGCGGCATACAAGATGGCGATACTGTTCGGTTGTGGAACGCACGCGGGCAAATTCTTGCCGGAGCGGTCATTAGCGAGGGAATTAAACCTGGCGTGATTTGCATTCACGAAGGGGCATGGCCGGATCTGGATTTAACCGCTGACGGTATTTGTAAAAACGGCGCAGTGAACGTGCTGACCAAAGATCTCCCCAGCTCGCGGCTGGGGAATGGCTGTGCGGGTAATACGGCGCTGGCATGGCTGGAAAAATACAACGGTCCGGAACTGACACTTACAGCGTTTGAACCACCGGCCAGCTCATAATCCATGTGGGTAGTTGGGTTTCATCCTGCCATGCGCAATCGACAATGTGAAAACCCTGTGCCTGGTAAAAATTTATCGCCGGTTGATTTTTTTGATAAACCTCCAGCATCAGGTGGGGATGGCGCTGCTGCACATACTGCATCAGCGCCTTACCAATACCGCGCCTGACGGCCTTCGGTGCGACAAACATCGCTGCCAGAAATCGGCCTTCCATAATGCTGACAAAACCGAGAAGCTTACCGTCTTCTTCCCAGACCCAGTTTTGCGCGTTGGCAAGATAGGCATCCCGCACCAGCGGAATGCAGTCACGCCAGTAATTCGCTTTTATAAAGGGATGCCCCCAGGTTGTACTTTCCAGCCACAGTTCGAGGATCGCGGGGAGTTCTGAACGTTGCGCTTCCCGAATCATGGTTTATTTCCCGGATAGCAACAGCAGCCAACCACATGATCATTCACCAGCCCACATGCCTGCATAAAGGAGTAACAGATTGTGGTGCCGACAAACTTAAAACCACGTTTTTTCAGTGCCTTAGATAGGGCGTCGGAGGCGGACGTAGATGTGGGAATTTCGCTCAACGTTGTGGCTTGTGTCACCTGTGGCTGATGATTTACAAACGACCAGACAAAGTCGACAAACGGTTCGCCGTTCTGTTCCATTTGCAGGTACGCCCGCGCATTACCAATAATTGCCTGAATTTTCCCTCGATGGCGGATAATCCCGGCGTCCTGTACCAGTCTTTCGACATCCTCTTCCTGCATTGCTGCGACCTTCACCGGATCGAACTGATGAAAGCAGGCGCGATAGTTTTCGCGTTTTTTGAGGACGGTGATCCACGATAACCCAGCCTGCTGCCCTTCAAGGCAGATCATTTCGAACAGTTTTTTACTGTCAGTTTCAGGCACGCCCCACTCATTATCATGGTAGGCAATATAAAGCGGGTCCTGACTCACCCAGCCGCAACGTTCCATACTTTCCCTCGCTATGTACCCGATCGTAAAAATTTCAGCCGCTTTTCTTGACGCATCGGTGAAAAAGTCAATATTTAATACAGGGCTACTATGCCCGATATCCTTCATACAATGACAATAATATTGCCGAATTCGGCTCTTCCCTGGAGTCGTGTTAATGATCATAAAAAAAAGCGGTGGTCGCTGGCAGCTAAGCCTGCTGGCGAGCGTGGTAATCAGTGCCTTTTTTCTCAACACAGCTTACGCCTGGCAACAAGAATATATCGTTGATACGCAACCCGGACATTCCACAGAGCGTTACACCTGGGATAGTGATCATCAACCTGATTACAACGATATTTTGTCGCAACGTATTCAAAGTAGCCAAAGGGCGCTGGGACTGGAAGTCAATCTGGCGGAAGAAACTCCTGTGGATGTGACCAGCAGTATGAGTATGGGCTGGAATTTTCCTTTATATGAACAGGTTACAACCGGCCCGGTCGCGGCATTACATTACGATGGCACAACCACCTCGATGTATAACGAGTTTGGCGACAGTACTACCACGCTGACCGATCCGTTATGGCATGCCAGCGTGAGTAGCTTAGGCTGGCGTGTTGACTCCCGGCTTGGCGATCTCCGACCCTGGGCGCAAATCAGCTATAACCAGCAATTTGGCGAGAATATCTGGAAGGCGCAATCAGGCCTGAGCCGGATGACGGCGACAAACCAGAACGGCAACTGGCTGGATGTCACCGTAGGCGCTGATATGTTGCTCAATCAAAATATTGCCGCCTATGCCGCGCTATCTCAGGCAGAAAATACCACTAACAATAGCGACTATCTGTATACGATGGGGGTTAGTGCCAGATTTTAACGTAAAAATCACAATTGAAACCATTGGATAACAACAGTTGTGGCGATAGTGGGTGCTAACTTACTAAATAATAAATTTGGTGAATAATTGTCGCGTCATTCATTCCTGAACTAAGGCATTTCATTCCGTTCTGATGGCATTTCATGCCGTTTTTCCCCAGGCATAAAATGCACTTCGTTATGGTTGTCGGCAGAGATTTTTCCTTTTTATTACTGCAGGAATACTGCCATGACACCTTCAAATTATCAGCGTACCCGCTGGCTGACACTCATCGGTACTATCATTACCCAGTTTGCACTGGGGTCGGTTTATACCTGGAGCCTGTTTAATGGCGCGCTTTCTGCCAAGCTGGATGCGCCGGTAAGCCAGGTCGCTTTCTCTTTCGGCTTGTTAAGTCTGGGGCTGGCAATTTCGTCTTCTGTTGCGGGCAAATTGCAGGAACGTTTTGGCGTTAAACGCGTCACCATGGCTTCCGGCATTTTGCTGGGATTAGGCTTCTTCCTGACCGCGCATTCCAACAACCTGATGATGCTGTGGTTAAGCGCCGGTGTGCTGGTCGGTCTGGCGGATGGCGCGGGTTACCTGCTGACGCTCTCTAACTGCGTGAAGTGGTTCCCGGAGCGTAAAGGTCTGATCTCCGCGTTCGCTATCGGTTCTTATGGTCTGGGTAGCCTGGGTTTCAAATTTATCGACACGCAGCTGCTCGAAACGGTGGGTTTGGAAAAAACATTTGTGATTTGGGGAGCGATTGCGCTGGTGATGATTGTTTTCGGCGCAACGTTAATGAAAGACGCACCAAAACAGGAAGTGAAAACCAGCAATGGTGTGGTGGAGAAAGATTACACGCTGGCAGAGTCGATGCGTAAACCGCAGTACTGGATGTTAGCGGTAATGTTCCTGACTGCCTGCATGAGCGGCCTGTACGTGATTGGGGTAGCGAAAGATATCGCCCAAAGTCTGGCACACCTTGATGTGGTTTCCGCAGCCAATGCAGTAACGGTTATTTCCATCGCTAACCTTTCAGGTCGTCTGGTGCTGGGGATACTGTCTGACAAAATTGCCCGTATCCGTGTTATCACCATTGGTCAGGTGATTTCGCTGGTGGGTATGGCGGCCCTGCTGTTTGCACCATTAAATGCAGTGACGTTCTTTGCAGCGATTGCCTGCGTGGCATTTAACTTTGGCGGCACTATTACCGTCTTTCCGTCACTGGTCAGTGAGTTCTTCGGCCTCAATAACCTGGCGAAAAACTACGGTGTGATTTACCTCGGTTTCGGTATCGGTAGCATTTGTGGTTCGATTATCGCCTCACTGTTTGGCGGCTTCTATGTGACCTTCTACGTGATTTTCGCCCTGCTGATTCTGTCATTGGCGCTTTCTACGACAATTCGTCAGCCAGAGCAGAAAGTATTGCGTGAGGCGCATATTTAGAAATATGTTGCTACTGAAATAAATGCGAGGAGGGAGACTTCAAAGTCTCCCTTTTTTTATGGACGCATATTAAAAGAACAATAATATTTACACCACAAATATATTTTATTTGTTTATATATCATGTAAATATAAATATATTCCTAAAAAAATAGTCGTTGGAAGCGTTTTTGTGTGCAATTAATTGAAGTTGAAGTACATTTCAATTTATTGCAAAAACTAATCTTCAGTAAAAATAATTTTCTTTTTTAGCACCATTTGTATAATCTGCGCCCCGTTGTATGAACAACATCAAGCATATTTATCTATATAAATGGAGTTATAAATGAAAAAGGTTCTGTTTGCCTTATCTGCGCTTGCGCTGACCTCTACTTCCGTATTCGCAGCTGATGCGGGCGACGGTACTGTTAAATTCACCGGTGAGATTGTTGACGCCGCTTGTGTTGTGTCTCCAGACACTCAAAAACAAGAAGTTGTTCTGGGTCAGGTGAACAAGTCTGTATTTACTGCTATGGGTGATAAATCCACAGCAACGCCGTTCAAAATCAAACTGGAAAACTGCGATATCTCCACTTTCAAAAATGTGGAAATCAGCTTTAACGGCGTTGGCGATGCAGACAACAGCAAACTGGTTTCTGTAAGCACTGAACCAGGTGCCGCAACTGGCGTAGGTATCGGTATTTATGATAACACCAATACCCTGGTTGACCTGAATACTGGTAAATCTGCTACTGTCCTGAAAGAAGGTCAGACCGTTCTGTATTTCACCGCTAACTATGTCTCTACCAAAGATGCAGTAACCACGGGTTACGGTAACGCTGAAGTCGACTTCAACCTGACTTACAACTAATCGATCCTGACGGAACGATCATCTCTCAATGGCAACAGAGACTGTGTTGCCATTATTCACACCAATGACTCAGGGACCGAATCATGAAACGTATTAGCTTTGCTGTGCTGGCACTTTTAATGACCGCACAACAGTGTTTTGCTGGTGGCGTAGCCTTAAGCACGACGCGTGTTATTTATGATGGCGGCAAGAAAGAAGCGTCGCTGACCGTTGAAAACCATAATAAAAATGAAGAGTTTTTGATCCAGTCATGGATTGATGATGTGAATGGCAATAAAAAAACACCGTTTATTATTACACCGCCATTATTCAAACTTGATCCTGATAAAAATAACGTCTTACGTATCGTCAATATTGAAGATACCTTACCTAAAGATCGTGAATCCGTTTACTGGATTAATGTAAAGGCCATTCCTGCGAAAAGTGCTGAAAATGAAAATAAAAACGTCTTACAGATAGCCGTTCGCACCCGTTTGAAGTTGTTCTATCGTCCAAAAGGTTTGCCGGGAAGCAACCTCGAGGCCATGAAACAGTTACGTTTCCAGTGTCAAAATAACCAAATTGTGGTTAATAACGACTCCGCTTATAACCTGACCTTTAATCAGTTTTCCATTAATGGACAAAAGATTGAACGGGCGGGAATGGTTCTCGCGAAAGGAAAGTTAAACATTAACCTTCCAGCCGGTACAGGCAACGCGCACGAAGTGAAATACAGCATTATTAATGATTTCGGTGTTGCTGGCGAAATGCTGACGAAGCCGATTAACTGATCCTTTTACAAGGCGCTTTTACTATGCATTGGATGCATTTACCTCTCTATCACTACAGAGCGCATTTTTCCTTCTCTCTGCTGGCATTAACGATTGCCAGCTCGTTACCTGCGTATGGCGGAAAATTTAACCCTAAATTTCTCGAAAACGTTCAGGGTATCGATCAACACATCGACTTGTCGGTATACGACTCACCTGTCGGCCAGCAAATCCCCGGTAAATACCGGGTTTCGGTGTTTGTAAACGAAGAAAAAATGGCTTCCCGGACGCTGGATTTTAGTACCGCCAGCGAAGCGAAACGCAAAGCCAGCGGTGAGTCGCTTATGCCTTGCCTTAGCCGGGTGCAACTGGAAGAAATGGGCGTGCGCGTTGACAGCTTTCCGGCGCTGAAGATGTCACCACCAGAAGCCTGCGTAGCGTTTGATGAAATCATTCCCCAGGCCACCAGCCGCTTTGATTTTAATACTCAGACGCTGCATCTTTCCTTTCCACAGGCGGCAATGATGATGACCGCTCGCGGCACGGTTGATCCTTCTCGCTGGGACGAAGGAATACCTGCGCTGTTGCTGGATTACAGCTTTAGTGGCAGCAATGGACGCAATGAAGGTACAGGTTCATCTTCAGATTCGACCAGTGACAGTTATTACCTGAACCTGCGCAGCGGTTTGAACGTTGGTCCGTGGCGTTTACGTAATAACAGTATCTGGAACCGTACCGATGGCAAAAACCAATGGGATAACGTTGGTACATCGTTAAACCGGGCAATTATTCCACTTAAATCACAGATAACTCTGGGTGATACCGCCACGCCTGGCGAGATTTTTGATAGCGTACAAATGCGTGGGGCGTTACTGGCATCCGACGATGAAATGTTGCCGGACAGCCAGCGTGGCTTTGCTCCGGTAGTGCGCGGCATCGCCAAAAGCAACGCTGAAGTGAGTATCGAACAGAACGGCTATGTCATTTATCGCACTTTTGTTCAGCCGGGTGCATTTGAGATTAACGATCTCTACGCAACCTCCGGCAGCGGCGACCTGACGGTGATCATTAAAGAAGCCGACGGAAGTGAACAACGTTTTATCCAGCCGTTTTCGGCGGTGGCGATTTTCCAGCGTGAAGGGTATCTGAAATACAGTCTGGCTGCCGGTGAATATCGTGCTGGTAATTACGACAGCGATAAACCACATTTCGGGCAGTTTACCGCCATGTACGGCTTGCCGTGGGGTATGACCGCCTACGGTGGTGCATTGTTGTCGGCAGATTACAACGCTTTAGCTCTGGGCCTGGGGAAAAACTTCGGTACCATTGGCGCAGTATCGGTGGATGTCACTCAGGCGAAAAGTCAGTTACGCAACAATGAAAAAGAGGAAGGCCAGTCTTATCGCTTCCTCTATTCGAAAAGTTTTGAGGGTGGCACTGACCTGCGTCTGTTGGGCTACAAATACTCAACCAGCGGCTACTACACCTTCCAGGAAGCAACTGATGTTCGCAGTGACGCCGACAGTGATTACCGCCGTTATCACAAGCGCAGCCAGATACAGGGCAATATTACCCAGCAACTGGGAGACTACGGCTCGGTTTATTTCAATATGACGCAGCAGGATTACTGGAACGTTGACGGTAAGGAAAACTCCTTAAGCGCCGGTTATCACGGTCACATTGGTCGGGTGAATTACAGCGTGGCCTATACCTGGACGAGAAGTCCGGAATGGGAAGAAGACGATCGCTTGTGGTCATTCAGTGTTTCCATCCCTCTGGGGGGCGCGTGGAGCAGTTATCGCATGACTACCGACCAGAATGGCAAGACGTCGCAACAGGCCTCTGTTAGCGGCACGTTACTGGAAGATCGTAACCTGAGCTATAACGTTCAGCAGGGTTACACCAGTAATGGCGTAGGCTACAGTGGCAGCGTCAACATGGGGTATATGGGTGGCTCTGGTAACATTGACGTAGGCTATAACTATTCTAAAGATAACCAACAGGTTAACTATGGCGTGCGCGGCGGTGTCATCGTTCACAGTGAAGGTATAACGCTTTCGCAGCCTTTAGGCGAAAGTCTGGCGATTGTTTCTGCACCGGGCGCGCGTGGTGGACATGTGGTTAACAGCAGCGGCGTAGAAGTTGACTGGATGGGCAACGCCGTGGTGCCTTATCTCACACCATATCGTGAAACCATTGTGGAATTGCGTAGCGACACGTTGGGGCAAAACGTTGAACTACAGGAAGCGTTCCAGAAAGTCGTGCCTACTCGTGGTGCAGTTGTGCGTTCCCGCTTTGATACCCGCGTCGGTTACCGTGTGCTGATGAGCTTAAAACAGGCGAATGGCAACGCAGTACCGTTTGGTGCAACCGCAGCGTTAATTGATGAGAGCAAACCTGCCAGCAGCATTGTGGGTGAAGAAGGACAGCTTTATATCAGCGGGATGCCAGAAGAGGGCGAATTGCAGGTGAGCTGGGGGAACGAGCAGGCGCAACGTTGCCGTGTGCCATTCCGCTTGCCAGAGAACAAGGACAATGCGGCTATCGTGATGGTTAATGCGGTATGCGAGAAATAAGGATATTTAGATGAAAATTAAAAATTTGTTGGCAGGTATGGTGCTGTTAGGGACGAGCACTTTTGCTGGAAATATATGGGCTGCGGATTGGGGACCATGTCAGACATCAAATGGGGTGGCCCATGAGTATAGTTTTGATTTCGTACAGACTATCCAGGTACCTTCAGAAAATAAGGCTGGGAAAATATTAACTCAGCCCTTTGCTTTAGGTACAAAATATTCCGCTTATTGTGAATGCCCGGATCCCATTCCAGATAATGGAGTTGTGACTTATTTTAAAGGTGTAACGCTTCTGCCTGAGCCTGGAACTGTAGATGGGTACTATAAATTCAATAATTACATTGATATTCTCACCAAAATATATGTCTACACACAATTAGATATCCCGGTGCCTTTTACCGATCGAAGCAATGGCACGGCACAGAAAGAATGTACGCCCTATACTGCTAACAATTGGGGGACAGGTGGTAAAGGAAGTATCAGTATTTATATTTCACATCCTTTTGTTGGGCAAATGATTATTCCTAAAACACGAGTTGCGTCCCTCTTTGGGACAAAAAAGAAAGGTGTTTACAATGATAGTCAGCCCATGGCCAATGTCAGTATTTCCGGGAGTATTACAGTTACTCAAGGCTGTGAACTTGCCGCTGGCACCGTACTGGATATTCCATTCGGAGAATATCAGGCCCATGATTTTAAAGGGCGTGCCGGACAACCACCACAAAATGTTCAGAAGGTACAAAAAGAATTAAGCTTTGACTGCAATAATATTTCAGATGGCGTCAAAATTTATCTCAGTATTGATGCAACACCAAATACTGCCTATCCCAGCGCAATTGATTTAGGCAACGCCGATGTTGGTGCAGTCATTGAGGACGGTAAAGGTAATATTCTTAAGCCGAATGACAGTAATAGCTTATTAGAAATGAACCCAGGCTCGCTGTATGAAGATGTCAAACGCAAAGCGACAACCACAATTACCGCTTATCCCGTTAGCACTACCGGAAAATTACCCGCTGCCGGGGATTATAGCGGTATTGCTACCATACATGTCGAACTGGAGTAACAGTCATGAAGCGAACAATACTTGCGTTATGCCTGCTGCCTCTTTCCTTTTCGTCATTCGCGGCAACCACGGATTTAGGGCCGAAAGGAACATTGAAATTCACCCTTAAAATCAGCCAGGGTGCTTGCGAACTGGTGAAAGACAGCGTTGAGGTTGACATGGGCACCGCGGTTCTCAAAAAGCCGGTAAGAATCGGAACGGAAATTAATCCCACTCCTTTTTCCATCGGCCTGAAAAACTGTAGCGAAGTGGTCAGAGCCTACGTGACTATGGACGGTACACCCAATGCAGACGACTCAAATCTTTTTGCGCTGGATGCGGGTGGCGCTACAGGCGTTGGGCTGAAAATCAAAACCGCTGCTGGAGTACAACAGTTCCCGGAAAATACAACGCCGACACCGGTTGAGTTTGCAATTAACGGTGATGGCGCACATCAACTGAACTATATCGCCAGCTACGTGCCTATTCGCGCCGATGCAACTATTGGTCGCGCAGATGCAACGGTCGACTTTACTGTACAGTACGAATAATTTCACATCTTAAGGGCCAGTTAACTGGCCCTTTTTACTGCTTTTTGTAACGCTAAAGTCTCTTTTCAAACTTGCATTTTTGTAAATTTGTGCTTCATGCACACTCTTTCCCCACACTTTTTCGCTTTGCTGTGGTCTACTTATTCGCGCGTGTAGATTTTACTTATCTGACTACCTCCGCACTTTTCCCCTGCCGGGCCTGAAAAGCCGCTAAGCAGGGTGTTATCACCTGTTTGTCCAGGGTTTGTTTGCATGAGATACATCAAATCGATTACACAGCAGAAGCTGAGCTTTTTGCTTGCAATCTATATTGGCCTTTTTATGAATGGCGCGGTTTTTTATCGCCGCTTCGGCAGCTATGCGCACGATTTTACCGTCTGGAAAGGCGTTTCTGCTGTTGTTGAACTGGCCGCCACCGTACTGGTGACCTTCTTTTTACTACGTCTTCTATCGCTGTTTGGCCGCCGCAGCTGGCGTATTCTGGCGTCGCTGGTGGTGCTCTTTTCCGCAGGTGCCAGCTATTACATGACCTTCCTTAATGTGGTCATTGGTTATGGCATCATCGCTTCCGTCATGACCACCGATATCGACCTGTCAAAAGAAGTTGTTGGTCTGAACTTTATTCTCTGGTTAATCGCCGTTAGTGCATTGCCTCTTATCCTTATCTGGAATAACCGCTGTCGCTACACCTTGCTCCGACAACTGCGAACCCCAGGGCAGCGTATTCGCAGCCTGGCGGTCGTCGTACTGGCGGGTATTATGGTTTGGGCACCGATTCGTTTGCTGGATATCCAGCAGAAGAAAGTGGAGAGGGCGACCGGCGTTGATTTGCCGAGTTATGGCGGTGTCGTAGCGAACTCTTATCTGCCATCAAACTGGCTTTCTGCGTTGGGGCTGTATGCCTGGGCGCGGGTCGATGAATCTTCCGATAATAATTCATTGCTTAATCCGGCGAAGAAATTCACTTATCAGGCACCGCAAAACGTTGATGACACTTATGTCGTGTTTATCATCGGTGAAACCACGCGTTGGGACCATATGGGTATTTTCGGCTATGAGCGTAATACCACGCCGAAACTGGCCCAGGAGAAAAATCTGGCGGCGTTCCGTGGTTACTCCTGTGATACCGCAACCAAACTCTCACTGCGTTGCATGTTTGTACGTCAGGGGGGCGCGGAAGATAATCCGCAGCGCACATTAAAAGAACAGAACATTTTCGCGGTTCTGAAGCAGTTAGGATTCAGTTCTGACCTCTACGCTATGCAGAGCGAAATGTGGTTCTACAGCAACACGATGGCGGACAACATTGCTTATCGTGAGCAGATTGGTGCGGAGCCACGTAATCGTGGCAAGCCGGTAGATGATATGTTGCTGGTAGACGAAATGCAGCAATCGCTAGGGCGCAACCCGGATGGTAAGCATCTGATCATTCTGCATACCAAAGGTTCGCATTTTAACTACACCCAGCGTTATCCGCGTAGCTTCGCGCAGTGGAAGCCGGAATGTATTGGTGTTGATAGCGGCTGTACCAAAGCGCAGATGATCAACTCCTATGACAACTCGGTGACCTATGTGGATCACTTTATCTCCAGCGTGATTGATCAGGTTCGCGATAAGAAAGCGATTGTGTTCTACGCAGCTGACCACGGTGAGTCAATTAATGAACGCGAGCACCTGCACGGCACGCCGCGTGAACTGGCACCGCCGGAGCAGTTCCGCGTACCGATGATGGTCTGGATGTCAGATAAATATCTGGAAAATCCGGCCAATGCGCAGGCATTTGCGCAGCTGAAAAAAGAAGCCGACATGAAAGTGCCACGCCGTCACGTAGAGCTGTACGATACCATCATGGGTTGTCTTGGCTATACTTCACCGGATGGTGGAATTAACGAAAACAACAACTGGTGTCACATCCCGCAGGCAAAAGAGGCAGCGGCTAACTAAGCGGCCTGCTGACTTTCTCGCCGATCAAAAGGCATTTTGCTATTAAGGGATTGACGAGGGCGTATCTGCGCAGTAAGATGCGCCCCGCATTCGGTGATTGGCGCAGCCTGGTAGCGCACTTCGTTCGGGACGAAGGGGTCGGAGGTTCGAATCCTCTATCACCGACCAAATTCGAAAAGCCTGCTCAGCGAGCAGGCTTTTTTGCATTTGAAGCCCATGAGGATGAGAACCTCCGGGGGCTGGGAGGTTCGACTCGAGCGAAGCGAGAGAACGTTGCGCCAGCAACGGCCCGCAGGGCGAGCCACGAAGTGGCGAGTAATCCTCTATCACCGACCAAATTCGAAAAGCCTGCTCAACGAGCAGGCTTTTTTGCATCTGCAGCTCATGAGGATGAGAACCTCCGGGGGCAGGGAGGTTCGACTCGACGTAGGCCTGATAAGACGCGTCAGCGTCGCATCAGGCAATGGCACCGCACTTATTGTCGGATGCGGCGTGAACGCCTTATTCGACCTACACGCCACACATTTCCCTGCCAAATTTGCGCCCCATATCTCACTATCCATTAACGGATTTGTGACAGAAACCATTGTCTTTTTTTATATTTGCTTAAATCTTTTTTTGCGTTACTTATGGCTGGCGCTGGCATTTTCCGCTGTGCGTTTTAGCGTTCATGGTATTAATCGCTCAGATATCCACCTTTTCCTCAGATTTTTTTCACTAAATGCATAAAACTTAATCACCAAATGTTGCTAAATATTAAGCTGATTGTTCTGGTCATGTTGGAGTAGCACAAATTTCTCTGCTGCAAATAGCTGTTTGAAGTTTTTTTAATCTTTGTTTGTGGATTCTCACCGTTGGTGTAAATCCCGGTTGGCTGTATTGACGTTTTCACATTCTGTTGACAGATTGTAGGTCACGAGGGGCATTTTATGGAGGATCCGCACTGTTACACTGATGTTAATTAGTACGGCATCCCCACCTCATAACGTTGACCCGACCGGGCAAAAAACAAAAAAGGTCAGGCAGCGACAACCCACTGCAAAGGGTTAAAACAACAAACATCACAATTGGAGCAGAATAATGCGTATTTCCTTGAAAAAGTCAGGGATGCTGAAGCTTGGTCTCAGCCTGGTGGCTATGACCGTCGCAGCAAGTGTTCAGGCTAAAACTCTGGTTTATTGCTCAGAAGGATCTCCGGAAGGGTTTAACCCGCAGCTGTTTACCTCCGGCACCACCTATGACGCCTCTTCCGTACCGCTTTATAACCGCCTGGTTGAATTTAAAATCGGCACCACTGAAGTGATCCCGGGCCTCGCTGAAAAGTGGGAAGTCAGCGAAGACGGTAAAACCTATACCTTCCATCTGCGTAAAGGTGTGAAGTGGCACGACAATAAAGAATTCAAACCGACGCGCGAACTGAACGCCGATGATGTGGTGTTCTCGTTTGATCGTCAGAAAAACGCGCAAAACCCGTACCATAAAGTTTCTGGCGGCAGCTACGAATACTTCGAAGGCATGGGCTTGCCGGAGCTGATCAGCGAAGTGAAAAAGGTGGACGACAACACCGTTCAGTTTGTGCTGACTCGCCCGGAAGCGCCGTTCCTCGCTGACCTGGCAATGGACTTCGCCTCTATTCTGTCAAAAGAATATGCTGACGCGATGATGAAAGCCGGTACACCGGAAAAACTGGACCTCAACCCAATCGGCACCGGTCCGTTCCAGTTACAGCAGTACCAAAAAGACTCCCGTATCCGCTACAAAGCGTTTGATGGCTACTGGGGCACCAAACCGCAGATCGATACGCTGGTCTTCTCTATTACTCCTGACGCTTCCGTGCGTTATGCGAAATTGCAGAAGAATGAATGCCAGGTGATGCCGTACCCGAACCCGGCAGACATCGCTCGCATGAAGCAGGATAAATCCATCAACCTGATGGAAATGCCGGGGCTGAACGTCGGCTACCTCTCCTATAACGTGCAGAAAAAACCGCTGGATGACGTGAAAGTTCGCCAGGCACTGACCTACGCGGTGAACAAAGACGCGATCATCAAAGCGGTTTATCAGGGCGCGGGTGTATCAGCGAAAAACCTGATCCCGCCAACCATGTGGGGCTATAACGACGACGTTCAGGATTACACCTACGATCCTGAAAAAGCGAAAGCCTTGCTGAAAGAAGCGGGTCTGGAAAAAGGTTTCTCCATCGACCTGTGGGCGATGCCGGTACAGCGCCCATATAACCCGAACGCTCGCCGCATGGCGGAGATGATTCAGGCTGACTGGGCGAAAGTCGGCGTGCAGGCCAAAATTGTCACCTACGAATGGGGTGAGTACCTCAAGCGTGCGAAAGATGGCGAGCACCAGACGGTAATGATGGGCTGGACTGGCGATAACGGGGATCCGGATAACTTCTTCGCCACCCTGTTCAGCTGCGCCGCCTCTGAACAAGGCTCCAACTACTCAAAATGGTGCTACAAACCGTTTGAAGATCTGATTCAACCGGCGCGTGCTACCGACGACCATAACAAACGCGTTGAACTGTACAAGCAAGCGCAGGTGGTGATGCACGATCAGGCTCCGGCACTGATCATCGCTCACTCCACCGTGTTTGAACCGGTACGCAAAGAAGTTAAAGGCTATGTGGTTGATCCATTAGGCAAACATCACTTCGAAAACGTCTCTATCGAATAATTAAAAGCCATACCCGGTGGCGCTGTGCCTCTGCGTGCAGCGCCATCCGGCAGCAATACTTCATTCCCAGCCCGACCTGGGCGGGAATTGATTTGTGAGCAATACAGACACGCAGTTCCAGGCTGCGGGTCACTATAGAGAATCCGGGTTATGTTGCAGTTTATTCTCCGACGTTTGGGACTCGTCATCCCCACGTTTATCGGTATTACCCTTCTCACATTTGCCTTTGTCCACATGATCCCGGGCGATCCGGTGATGATCATGGCGGGCGAACGTGGGATCTCCCCAGAGCGTCACGCGCAGCTGCTGGCTGAACTCGGCTTAGATAAACCGATGTGGCAGCAGTATCTCCATTACATTTGGGGCGTTATGCATGGCGATCTAGGCATTTCAATGAAAAGCCGCATCCCGGTTTGGGAAGAGTTCGTGCCGCGCCTCCAGGCCACGCTGGAACTTGGCGTCTGCGCGATGATTTTTGCGACTGCGGTCGGTATTCCGGTCGGCGTGCTGGCTGCGGTTAAACGCGGTTCCATTTTCGATCACACAGCGGTTGGCCTGGCGCTGACCGGCTACTCGATGCCGATCTTCTGGTGGGGCATGATGCTGATCATGCTGGTTTCGGTGCACTGGAACCTGACGCCCGTCTCCGGTCGCGTGAGCGATATGGTGTTCCTCGATGACTCCAATCCGTTAACCGGTTTTATGCTAATCGACACCGCCATCTGGGGTGAAGACGGCAACTTTATCGATGCCGTCGCCCATATGATCTTGCCTGCCATTGTGCTGGGTACTATTCCGCTGGCGGTCATTGTGCGTATGACACGCTCCTCGATGCTGGAAGTGCTGGGCGAGGATTACATCCGCACCGCGCGCGCCAAAGGGCTAACCCGCATGCGGGTGATTATCGTCCATGCGCTGCGTAACGCGATGCTGCCGGTGGTGACCGTTATCGGCCTGCAGGTGGGAACATTGCTGGCGGGGGCGATTCTGACCGAAACCATCTTCTCGTGGCCCGGTCTGGGACGCTGGTTGATTGACGCACTGCAACGCCGCGACTATCCGGTAGTGCAGGGCGGCGTATTGCTGGTGGCGACGATGATTATCCTCGTCAACTTGCTGGTCGATCTGCTGTACGGCGTGGTGAACCCGCGTATTCGTCATAAGAAGTAAGGGGACATCATGTCACAGGTTACTGAAAATAAAGTGATTAGCGCACCGGTGCCGATGACCCCGTTACAGGAGTTCTGGCACTATTTTAAACGCAACAAAGGCGCGGTCGTCGGGCTGGTTTACGTCGTCATCGTGCTGTTCATCGCGATCTTTGCCAACTGGATTGCACCCTATAACCCGGCGGAACAGTTCCGCGATGCACTGCTCGCCCCGCCAGCCTGGCAGGAAGGCGGCAGCATGGCGCACTTGCTGGGCACCGATGACGTAGGCCGTGATGTGCTGTCGCGCCTGATGTACGGTGCGCGCCTGTCGCTGCTGGTTGGCTGTCTGGTAGTTGTGTTATCGCTGATTATGGGCGTTATTCTCGGCCTGATCGCCGGTTACTTTGGCGGCCTGGTCGATAACATCATTATGCGCGTGGTCGATATCATGCTGGCGCTGCCAAGTCTGCTGCTGGCGCTGGTGCTGGTGGCAATTTTCGGCCCGTCGATTGGTAACGCCGCGCTGGCACTGACCTTCGTTGCCTTGCCGCACTATGTGCGCTTAACCCGCGCCGCCGTGCTGGTGGAAGTTAACCGCGATTACGTCACCGCGTCTCGCGTGGCGGGTGCCGGGGCGATGCGTCAGATGTTTATTAACATCTTCCCGAACTGCCTTGCGCCGCTGATTGTTCAGGCGTCGCTCGGTTTCTCTAACGCCATTCTCGATATGGCTGCTCTTGGTTTCCTCGGCATGGGGGCACAGCCGCCAACGCCTGAGTGGGGCACCATGCTCTCCGACGTGTTGCAGTTCGCGCAAAGCGCCTGGTGGGTCGTGACCTTCCCGGGTCTGGCGATCCTGCTGACGGTGCTGGCATTTAACCTGATGGGTGACGGTCTGCGTGACGCGCTCGATCCCAAACTGAAGCAGTAAGAGGTTCGAGATGGCGTTATTAAATGTAGATAAATTATCGGTGCATTTCGGCGACGAAAGCGCGCCGTTCCGCGCCGTAGACCGCATCAGCTACAGCGTAAAACAGGGCGAAGTGGTCGGGATTGTGGGTGAGTCCGGCTCCGGTAAGTCGGTCAGTTCACTGGCGATTATGGGGCTGATTGATTATCCGGGCCGCGTAATGGCAGAAAAACTGGAGTTTAACGGCCAGGATTTGCAGCGTATCTCAGAAAAAGAGCGCCGCAACCTGGTGGGTGCCGAAGTGGCGATGATCTTCCAGGACCCGATGACCAGCCTTAACCCGTGCTACACCGTGGGTTTCCAGATTATGGAAGCGATTAAGGTGCATCAGGGCGGCAACAAAAGTACCCGCCGTCAGCGAGCGATTGACCTGCTGAATCAGGTCGGTATTCCCGATCCGGCATCGCGTCTGGATGTTTACCCGCATCAGCTTTCCGGCGGCATGAGCCAGCGCGTGATGATCGCCATGGCGATTGCCTGTCGGCCAAAACTGCTGATTGCCGATGAACCGACCACCGCGCTGGACGTGACCATTCAGGCGCAAATCATCGAACTACTGCTGGAGCTACAGCAGAAAGAGAACATGGCGCTGGTGTTAATTACCCATGACCTGGCGCTGGTGGCGGAAGCGGCACATAAAATCATCGTGATGTATGCAGGCCAGGTGGTGGAAACCGGTGATGCGCACGCCATCTTCCATGCGCCGCGTCACCCGTATACTCAGGCATTGCTGCGTGCGCTGCCAGAATTTGCTCAGGACAAAGAACGTCTGGCGTCGTTGCCAGGTGTCGTTCCCGGTAAGTACGACCGCCCGAACGGCTGCCTGCTTAACCCGCGCTGCCCCTATGCCACTGACAGATGTCGCGCTGAAGAACCGGCGCTGAATATGCTCGCTGATGGGCGTCAGTCCAAATGCCATTACCCACTTGATGATGCCGGGAGGCCGACACTATGAGTACGCAAGAGGCCACCTCGCAACAACCGCTGTTGCAGGCTATCGACCTGAAAAAACATTATCCGGTGAAGAAAGGCATGTTCGCGCCGGAACGTCTGGTTAAAGCGCTGGATGGCGTTTCGTTTAACCTTGAACGTGGCAAAACGCTGGCAGTAGTGGGCGAATCTGGCTGCGGTAAATCGACCCTCGGTCGGTTGCTGACGATGATTGAAATGCCCACCGGTGGCGAGCTGTATTACCAGGGGCAGGATCTGCTTAAGCACGATCCGCAGGCGCAGAAGCTGCGTCGGCAGAAAATCCAGATCGTCTTCCAGAACCCTTACGGTTCGCTGAATCCGCGTAAAAAAGTTGGGCAAATTCTCGAAGAGCCGCTGCTTATTAACACCAGCTTAAGCAAAGAACAGCGTCGGGAAAAAGCCCTGTCGATGATGGCGAAAGTCGGCCTGAAAACCGAGCACTATGACCGCTATCCGCATATGTTCTCCGGCGGACAACGTCAGCGTATCGCTATTGCCCGTGGTCTGATGCTCGACCCGGATGTGGTGATTGCCGATGAGCCGGTTTCTGCGCTGGACGTCTCAGTGCGTGCGCAAGTGCTGAATCTGATGATGGATTTACAGCAGGAACTGGGGCTTTCTTATGTCTTTATCTCCCACGACCTGTCGGTGGTGGAGCACATTGCCGATGAAGTGATGGTGATGTACCTGGGCCGCTGCGTGGAGAAGGGAACGAAAGACCAAATCTTCAATAACCCGCGCCATCCGTACACTCAGGCGCTACTCTCCGCGACGCCGCGCCTGAACCCGGACGATCGCCGCGAACGCATCAAACTCACCGGTGAACTGCCAAGCCCGCTGAATCCACCGCCGGGTTGCGCCTTCAACGCCCGCTGTCGTCGGCGCTTCGGCCCCTGCACCCAGTTGCAGCCGCAGCTAAAAGACTACGGCGGTCAACTGGTAGCTTGTTTTGCTGTTGATCAGGATGAAAATCCGCAGCGTTAACTCACAAAACCGGGGCCATGCGCTCCGGTTTACTCAATCAGCTTCAACAGTGGCGACAAGCATAGCAAAATGCCGTAAAGCAGAATTAGCCAGGCTTTAAATCCGCGAAGTTTTTCCAGTTGTGCGACTTTATAGATCAGGAAAAACGGAATGAGGCACGACACAATGCCATATAACGGGCTTCCCAACTGAAAGAACACCAGCACCGATACACGAAACGAAACCCAAATCGTCAATGTAATGACGATAAAAGCGCAGATCGCCAGAGTCAGCATGCGTGAGTTAATTTTCTTGGTATCAATAATTCGGCTTAACAGATTGAGAATAATGCCTTTAATAGCCTCGTGGAAACCGAGATAAATGCCAAAGAATGCGGTCAGTACGGCAAAGATATTCAGCACCGTAGAGGTGATATGAATGATATGTCCAGGGATCACCTGCGCGGCCAGCGCCAGTGCCGAGATATTTTGTTCAAAGGCAGAAACGGCTTCTTCGTGGCTAATTGAGAAGGTAAACGAAAAGGCAAAAAACAGGATCACCGCGATGAGCGTGATATAACTAATTCGGTGGGTACGCAGCGCGAGCCGGGTTGCCAGTACTTTATCCGCTTCCCGTTTACGATAGGCAATATTCATTGGGTTAAGTACCTGAATAAATACTGCAGAAAAGAAGCAAAATGGAATGGTAAGCAAGACATCGCGGAAAAAGACGGAGGCTTGCGGGAAGGCGGTTATATTGGCGAAATTCCAGTGCGGGATCATCGCAAAACCGAACACGACAATAATCCCTACTTTGACCACCACCATTGGCCCGGAAATCTTAAACAGTAATCGTTCACCACCAGACGCAATCGCCACCAGTACGGCGAAAATAGCGACTTTATAAAGTAGAGATTGTGAAAGATCGGCATCGGTTAAACCGAAGGTTTTCAGGTACGAGGCGCTGTCGAAAACCACGGAGAGAGAGTAGATAAAAATCCCGTGGATAATCATCAAAAAGTAGATAACCCCGAGGAAAATTCCCCAGTTCTTCCCCAGGTAATGACTGATAATATCGGTGTAGTCATTACAGGAATCGCTTTCAGAAAGGGTTTTTAAATAAATGTCCTGCACTACCCAGGTGGCAGGATAAGCAATGATCGCTGCGGTAATAAATACCCAAATTCCCTTCAAGCCAATTTGTACTGGCATCAGCACGGTTCCGGCACCAATCGCCATGCCTATGCATAATAAAACCCAGCCGAAGTCGTAGCGTGTAAACGGCAATTTCTGATTGTGTTTCGATAGTGTGTTGTGCTGCATAAAGTCCTGTCCAGAAAGAAGTCGGCCTCGCAAAAATGAATAAACCCAGTTTCTCTTGCGCAACAGGTGGAGAAGTCGAATACGCAGTATGTAAAAAATGAGGCAACAGATTCACTGGGGAGGTCGCGAGGAGGCGCAATTCTACAAAATTGCGCATTTCACTACCAGTCTGGAGTCAGCCCGGATATGAACTGCAACTATTGCAAATAAAGAAATTAAGCTGGAAGGCATCGCGCAATGAGGAAGATTGCCGGGTGCTGACAGTAAAAAGCAATCGTAAAATCAGCGGCAAGCCGAAAGGGTTCCGGTGAGGCGCAATGTTGCGGGGGCTTTATCCCTGGTGGCATTGGTTGCTGGAGAGAGAAAACCCCCGCACGTTGCAGGTATGTACCTGACAACATAACGGGGGCTAATCTTGAACCTAGACCACTCAAGAATAGCCGCGAAACGTTGTCATTACAACACAGGCGGCTATATGACGCTCGCAGAACTGGGCATGGCCTTCTGGCATGATTTAGCGGCTCCGGTCATTGCTGGCATTCTTGCCAGTATGATCGTGAACTGGCTGAACAAGCGGAAGTAACGTGTCATGCGGGCGTCAGGCTGCCGTAATGGCAATTTGCGCCCGGACCAGGCCGCAGGGATGAAACTCTGCGGCCTTTTTCGTAAGAAAAATGCAACGGTTGCAGGCGGATAATATTCTGCGGAATGCGCAGCACAGAGTGAGTAAGTGATGGATTTCGGAACAGAAAAACAGTCGTAGAATCAGCGGCAAGCCGGAAAGGTTCCGGTGAGGCGCAATGTTGCGGGGGCTTTATCCCTGGTGGCATTGGTTGCTGGAGAGAGAAAACCCCCGCACGTTGCAGGTATGCACCTGACAACATAACGGGGGCTAATCTTGAACCCAAACAACTCAAGAATAGCCGCGAAACGTTGTCATTACAACACAGGCGGCTATATGACGCTCGCAGAGCTGGGCATGGCCTTCTGGCATGATTTAGCGGCTCCGGTCATTGCTGGCATTCTTGCCAGTATGATCGTGAACTGGCTGAATAAGCGGAAGTAACGTGTCATGCGGGCGTCAGGCTGCCGTAATGGCAATTTGCGCCCGGATCAGGCCGCAGAGGTTAAACTCTGCGGCCTTTTTCGTGCTTACTGCGGGTAAGGCACCCAGTCGCCGCCGTTCAGGCGAACGTACGGTTTATCCTGGTATTGAATAACTACTGCATTTGAGTTCTCGGAGACCGGTGCTGTTTGTGGCAACCCACTGGTGAGTTTTTTCCAGTCAACATTGTCTTCGGTGAAAATCTTGCCATCAAGAACGCGAACCACCAGATCGGAGATAGCCAGGAAGCTGCTCGGTTGGTCAATGACAATCGGTGCCCCCTGATGTGGTGCCTTCATGCCGAAGAATTTCACCCCAACGGGGACGTCTGTGATAGACGGGCTAGGGATATCACGTAGGCCAGATACCTGCATTCTGTCGCCCTTCAGCGCGCCGCCGTGTTCCGGCACCACGACCACCATCACTTTACGACCCGATTTCTCCAGTTCAGTAAAGAA
Organism: Escherichia sp. SCLE84; assembly: GCF_012584495.1. NCBI lineage: Bacteria > Pseudomonadati > Pseudomonadota > Gammaproteobacteria > Enterobacterales > Enterobacteriaceae > Escherichia > Escherichia sp. SCLE84. The sequence continues at coordinate 3,480,501 of NZ_CP051430.1, forward strand.
GGCGTCCAGTTCATCAAAGAATTTCTGCGCCCGCGCTTTGTAATCCGCTGTTTTGCTGACCCCCGGATAATGGTTGCCGTCATGCAGTGGAAGCGTGTTGTAGAACGTGGCACTACGGCTGTTTTTATCTTTTTCGGTAACGTCCAGCCAGCGGTTAAGCACGGCGGTATCGTCATAAACCGGCGAACCATCAAAGCCCAGCAAAATAACCGGCAGATTTGTTTGATCCATCAATTCAGTCTGCATGCCGCCATTTTCGCGAACTTCTTTCAAAAAACCGCCGAACTGGCCGTTATGCCCCATCATCAGGTGCTGGGTAAAGCCCAGTTTCGAAAGGTTATCAAACAGATAGCAGTCGTTATTTGCCGGTTGATACAGATTAGTGTGCGAAGTCTGCCCGCAGCTGGCGCGCAGTAAACGGATCGCCGCCGGGCCACTGTAGGAGGTGGCGGAGTTAAAGTTCTTGAACTCAATATCGAAATGCGACCACAGTGGATGCGACATCAACCCGGCGGCTTCTATATCCGACCAGGAAAGCGAACAGATGTTAATCACCAGTAGTTCAAATGGCTGAGCATCAGCGGGCAGCGAAGACGGGAAGGTCGATTTACGTTTCGCCTCCGCGTTATAGAAATTATTCAGCCAGGCGTTAAGGTTCGCCGTTGTTGGCGGTGCAGTTTGTGCGGGCATATCACCCACTACCGGTGCGCCACCCGTCGCCGCAACGGTTGCCGCTGCGTTACCACCCGTCGTTGTTACAGTGGTCGTCGGTTGTCCGGCTGGCCACAAGGAGAAACTTGGTCCCGCCAGGGTAAGTACGTTCAGCCATAGCAGTATGGCAACCACAAAAACGGTAATGCGAATCCATTGTGACAGGAATAACCAGGCCACTAATAAAACAAAAATGGCCCCAATCATCTGCCAGTTAATAAAGCGTGTGACAAGGTCGATTAAATAATCGGTACTGAACCCCGCCACCTGCGAACCCTGGCTCATTATGCTTTCCGGGCCAGGCAACCAGGTGTCATGCCAGAACAAAGCAAAGCCGATCGGCAGGGCAATCCAGTGGCGCAAGCGATGCAGGCTGTAGCGCGGAATGGGCATCAGCAGAAACGCGGCAAACACCAAATTGAGGAGCGGATGGAAGTTAAGATATCCCGCCCACAACAGGCCGAACTTAACCAGAAAATAGAAGTTCCAGCCGGAAAGGCCGCGCCAGTATTGCCAGAGGGAAGAAGGCATGGCGGTATTTTGCGTAAATTGAGTCATTTTTTGGTTGCCCTGGCTTTTTCCGTGCGGCGTAACGTCCCGGCCGGTTTAACATAACGAGGTTTAGCAAAGAACAAACGTAAGGTGTCGCGAATGCGTCGCAAAGAGTGCCGCGCCAGATAGCCCAGCGGGAAAAATATCAGTGCGCAAACGACAATAATTTCAATGATATCGCTGATGGTCATCATGATGAGCGCTCCACAGCATCATCTAACAGTCGCATGGGTTCTGGTATTCGTCGCCAGTGGCGACCATCGTGCTCGGCATTGATGACCGGTTTAGAACTTTGCGTTAAAGGCAGCGGCATGCCCCATTGTTCTGGGGCAAGCAAGCGCATCTGCACCAGCTCGGCACTGATTTGATCATCTTCAAACCAGACCATACGGTTTGAGAAAATGTCGCCAGTAGGCAATGGGAAAATATGATTCAACGCGGTATCCAGATCGTTAATCCGACAGAATGAGAGAAACAGCACCAGCCGATTACCGCCAATGGTCATGATATCGCCGGTACGGTTAGGGCGACACAGCGTCAGGGCTTGTTCAACGCGGATACCCGGTACCGGACGTAGGGCAACCAGAACGCCTTTACCGTGGGCAGGTAATAGAGGGTTATTCATCATGTTGTTGACGGCATTACAGAACACATCCCACTTCTGGAAACCACGCAGTTTGAGCGGCTGGGTCATTGACAGCAAGGTAGTGATATCTTCCGGCACATAGCGACTAAACTTCTGCCCTTGCACGCTTTCGATCATCGTCAGACAACGGGAGAGTGGCGCATTCCACGGAATAACCATATTTGCACCGCAGGCCAATAACAAACGTTCATCGGTGGCGCGCAGGCTAGCGGTATTTTCCCGCACGAGGATTTTCATCGCACTACCGCGCTGGCGACGCAGGGTATGAATGCTGCGGGCCAGTGGCTCGATTTGCGCATTTTGCTGTAAAGAAAAGACCACCGTCGCCGCCTGAGCGGTACGGGCTTCATTGAACAGGACTTCGTTATTGTTGAACAGTTGCCAGTGTTCCGATAGCGGCGGCGCACCTTCCAGTACAGCAACATTACTCAGAATGCGTTTTTCGTCGCTGCGTGGTTGGATCTCCGCCTCTTCGCTTTGAACTAATGTCCAGATACCATTTTGTTGCTGAACGCTAAGCTGCTGACGGGCGCTGACCCCTTTTTCGTTGCACCAGAAGGCAATATCCAGCAAATGTTGGTCACCCTGAAAACGCAAACTGGCAAGACCAAAAAGTGAACGGTATTCCTCAAGCAACAATGAAAATTGTTTATCGTTATTATTTCCGGGATTAATTACCAAAAGCGAACAATGGTTTAACCTGCTCCATTTATTCATTTTATCCAACCATGAGCGAAGCCGCTCGGCAGGAATGTTTTGCCATGCGTTATTTGCGCAAACAAGAATAAAAAGGTAATTATGGGGATCAATAGAACACTGCAAATCACGGGTCAAATAGTATAGACCTTTTTCATGATTTAGCATTGAAAATAATTTTATTTTTTCCGGCCCTTGAGAATCATCTAATTGAAAGATTTTCGCCGGATCGCTGTCCATGCTAATGACCGCGACGTGTGCGGTTTCAGCCTGGGATGCAATTGTTTGATTCGCCAGACTGATAGCATCTTCATGGCGATCGACGTTAAACCACCAGACGCCGCCTGCTGGCATATGTCGCAGCTCATCCCATAATGATGAGATACCGATAGAGAATACAGGGTCCACAATGTCCCTCATGTCACCATTTTGTCTGATTATCAGTTTACTAGCGAAAGCTAAGAAATAAACCTACCATTGAAATTAAAACTTATCAGATTTAGCATGTGAATCAATTTAGAAGGTCACAAGACGTGTGATTTTAGTCTTTTCGTTTTTAACTTTTTCTGTTGCGTAACGGAAAGTCAAAAAGTGAGCAAATTCCCGTCTCGCCGTAAACAATAAACCGGCGAAATGCTCACGGTTAGAATTGTCTCATGAACGGTACAGTTATTTCATAGGGATCAAGCAAAATGAATAACAATGAACCAGATACTCTGCCTGATCCCGCGATAGGCTATATCTTCCAGAATGATATTGTGGCGTTAAAGCAGGCATTTTCACTGCCTGATATTGATTATGCCGATATTTCCCAACGCGAACAGTTGGCCGCGGCATTAAAACGCTGGCCGTTGCTGGCAGAGTTTGCGCAACAAAAGTAGGGGATTGGTGAATGGCCGTACTGGGATTGCAGGGGGTGCGGGGAGGCGTGGGGACAACAACCATCACCGCCGCATTAGCCTGGTCATTACAAATGTTGGGAGAAAATGTCCTGGTGGTCGATGCCTGCCCGGACAACTTGTTGCGCCTGTCATTTAATGTTGATTTTACCCACCGTCAGGGCTGGGCCAGAGCGATGCTGGATGGCCAGGACTGGCGTGACGCTGGGTTGCGCTACACCTCGCAGCTCGATTTGCTGCCTTTTGGTCAGTTATCCATTGAAGAACAAGAAAATCCACAGCACTGGCAAACCCGGCTGAGCGATATTTGCTCCGGCTTACAGCAACTAAAAGCCAGCGGGCGTTACCAGTGGATTTTAATCGACTTACCGCGTGATGCCTCGCAGATAACCCACCAGCTGCTGAGTTTGTGCGATCACTCGCTGGCAATCGTCAATGTGGATGCCAACTGCCATATCCGCCTGCATCAGCAAGCGCTGCCGGATGGCGCACATATTTTGATTAATAACTTCCGTATTGGCAGTCAGGTTCAGGACGATATTTACCAGCTTTGGTTGCAAAGCCAGCGCCGATTGCTGCCGATGCTCATTCATCGTGATGAAGCGATGGCTGAATGCCTGGCGGCTAAGCAACCAGTCGGTGAATACCGCAGTGATGCGCTGGCGGCAGAAGAGATACTGACGCTGGCGAACTGGTGCCTGTTGAACTATTCCGGGCTGAAAACGCCAGTCGGGAGTGCATCATGAGTATCCTGACCCGGTGGTTGCTTATCCCGCCGGTCAACGCGCGGCTTATCGGGCGTTATCGCGATTATCGTCGCCACGGTGCGTCGGCTTTCAGCGCGACGCTCGGCTGTTTCTGGATGATCCTGGCCTGGATTTTTATTCCGCTGGAGCACCCGCGCTGGCAGCGTATTCGCGCAGAACATAAAAACCTGTATCCGCATATCAACGCCTCGCGTCCGCGTCCGCTGGACCCGGTCCGTTATCTCATTCAAACATGCTGGTTATTGATCGGTGCATCGCGCAAAGAAACGCCGAAACCGCGCAGGCGGGCATTTTCAGGTCTGCAAAATATTCGTGGACGTTACCATCAATGGATGAACGAGCTGCCTGAGCGCGTTAGCCATAAAACACAGCATCTGGATGAGAAAAAAGAGCTCGGTCATTTGAGTGCCGGGGCGCGGCGGTTGATCCTCGGTATCATCGTCACCTTCTCGCTGATTCTGGCGTTAATCTGCGTTACTCAGCCGTTTAACCCGCTGGCGCAGTTTATCTTCCTGATGCTGCTGTGGGGGGTAGCGCTGATCGTACGGCGGATGCCGGGGCGCTTCTCGGCGCTAATGTTGATTGTGCTGTCGCTGACCGTTTCTTGCCGTTATATCTGGTGGCGTTACACCTCTACGCTGAACTGGGACGATCCGGTCAGCCTGGTGTGCGGGCTTATTCTGCTCTTCGCTGAAACGTACGCGTGGATTGTGCTGGTGCTCGGCTACTTCCAGGTAGTATGGCCGCTGAATCGTCAGCCGGTGCCATTGCCGAAGGATATGTCGCTGTGGCCGTCGGTGGATATCTTTGTCCCGACTTACAACGAAGATCTCAATGTGGTGAAAAATACCATTTACGCCTCGCTGGGTATCGACTGGCCGAAAGACAAACTGAACATCTGGATCCTCGATGACGGCGGCAGGGAAGAGTTTCGCCAGTTTGCGCAAAACGTGGGGGTGAAATATATCGCCCGCACCACTCATGAACATGCGAAAGCGGGCAACATCAACAATGCGCTGAAATATGCCAAAGGCGAGTTCGTGTCGATTTTCGACTGCGACCACGTACCAACGCGATCGTTCCTGCAAATGACCATGGGCTGGTTCCTGAAAGAGAAACAGCTGGCGATGATGCAGACTCCACACCACTTCTTCTCGCCGGACCCGTTTGAACGCAACCTGGGGCGTTTCCGTAAAACACCGAACGAAGGCACGCTGTTCTATGGTCTGGTGCAGGATGGCAACGATATGTGGGACGCCACTTTCTTCTGCGGTTCCTGTGCAGTAATTCGTCGCAAACCATTGGATGAAATTGGCGGTATTGCTGTCGAAACGGTAACCGAAGATGCGCACACGTCTCTGCGCCTGCACCGTCGTGGCTACACCTCTGCATATATGCGTATTCCGCAGGCGGCGGGGCTGGCGACCGAAAGTCTGTCGGCGCATATCGGTCAGCGTATTCGCTGGGCACGCGGGATGGTGCAAATCTTCCGTCTCGATAACCCGCTTACCGGTAAAGGGCTGAAATTCGCCCAGCGGCTGTGCTACGTCAACGCCATGTTCCACTTCTTGTCGGGCATTCCACGACTGATCTTCCTGACTGCGCCGCTGGCGTTCCTGCTGCTTCATGCCTACATCATCTATGCGCCAGCGTTGATGATCGCCCTGTTCGTGCTGCCGCATATGATCCATGCCAGCCTGACCAACTCGAAGATCCAGGGCAAATATCGCCACTCTTTCTGGAGTGAAATCTACGAAACGGTGCTGGCGTGGTATATCGCACCACCGACGCTGGTGGCGCTGATTAACCCGCACAAAGGCAAATTTAACGTCACCGCCAAAGGTGGACTGGTGGAAGAAGAGTACGTCGACTGGGTGATCTCGCGGCCCTACATCTTCCTTGTTCTACTCAACCTGGTGGGCGTTGCGGTAGGCATCTGGCGCTACTTCTATGGCCCGCCAACCGAGATGCTCACCGTGGTCGTCAGTATGGTGTGGGTGTTCTACAACCTGATTGTTCTTGGCGGCGCAGTTGCGGTATCGGTAGAAAGCAAACAGGTACGCCGATCGCACCGCGTGGAGATGACGATGCCCGCGGCAATTGCCCGCGAAGATGGTCACCTCTTCTCGTGTACCGTTCAGGATTTCTCCGACGGTGGTTTGGGGATCAAGATCAACGGTCAGGCGCAGATTCTGGAAGGGCAGAAAGTGAATCTGTTGCTTAAACGCGGTCAGCAGGAATACGTCTTCCCGACCCAGGTGGCGCGCGTGATGGGTAATGAAGTTGGGCTGAAATTAATGCCGCTCACCACCCAGCAACATATCGATTTTGTGCAGTGTACGTTTGCCCGTGCGGATACATGGGCGCTCTGGCAGGACAGCTACCCGGAAGATAAGCCGCTGGAAAGTCTGCTGGATATTCTGAAGCTCGGCTTCCGTGGCTACCGCCATCTGGCGGAGTTTGCGCCTTCGTCGGTGAAGGGCATATTCCGTGTGCTGACTTCTCTGGTTTCCTGGGTTGTATCGTTTATTCCGCGCCGCCCGGAGCGGAGCGAAACGGCACAACCATCGGATCAGGCTTTGGCTCAACAATGATGATAACGCGATGAAAAGAAAACTATTCTGGATTTGTGCAGTGGCTATGGGGATGAGTGCGTTCCCCTCTTTCATGACGCAGGCGACGCCAGCAACGCAACCACTGATCAATGCTGAGCCAGCTGTAGCCGCCCAGACGGAACAAAATCCGCAGGTGGGGCAAGTGATGCTGGGCGTGCAGGGCGCTGATGCGCCAGTCGTGGCGCAGAACGGTCCTTCGCGTGATGTGAAGCTGACCTTTGCGCAAATTGCGCCGCCGCCGGGCAGCATGGTGCTACGTGGCATTAACCCGAACGGCAGCATTGAGTTTGGTATGCGCAGCGATGAAGTGGTGACGAAGGCGATGCTCAACCTCGAATACACGCCATCGCCATCGTTACTGCCTGTCCAGTCGCAGTTAAAGGTTTATCTCAATGATGAGCTGATGGGCGTGCTGCCAGTGACCAAAGAACAGTTGGGTAAAAAAACGCTGGCGCAAATGCCCATTAACCCACTGTTTATTACCGACTTCAACCGTGTGCGGCTGGAGTTTGTCGGCCATTATCAGGACGTGTGCGAAAACCCGGCCAGCACCACGCTTTGGCTGGATGTTGGGCGGAGCAGTGGACTGGATCTGACCTATCAGACCCTGAATGTGAAGAATGACCTGTCACACTTCCCGGTGCCATTCTTTGATCCGCGTGATAACCGCACCAACACCTTGCCGATGGTCTTTGCGGGTGCGCCGGATGTTGGGCTGCAACAAGCCTCTGCCATTGTCGCCTCGTGGTTTGGTTCGCGTTCTGGCTGGCGTGGGCAGAACTTCCCGGTACTCTATAACCAACTGCCGGATCGCAATGCCATTGTCTTTGCAACCAACGACAAACGGCCGGACTTCCTGCGCGATCATCCGGCGGTAAAAGCCCCTGTGATTGAGATGATTAACCATCCGCAGAATCCTTACGTCAAACTGCTGGTGGTGTTTGGTCGTGACGACAAAGACCTGTTGCAGGCAGCGAAAGGTATCGCTCAGGGTAACATTCTGTTCCGTGGTGAAAGCGTGGTAGTGAATGAAGTGAAACCGCTGCTACCGCGTAAGCCGTACGATGCGCCGAACTGGGTACGTACCGATCGTCCGGTCACATTTGGCGAACTGAAAACCTATGAAGAACAGTTACAATCCAGCGGTCTTGAGCCAGCAGCGATTAACGTTTCGCTAAACCTGCCGCCGGATCTCTACCTGATGCGCAGTACCGGCATTGATATGGATATTAATTACCGCTACACCATGCCGCCGGTGAAAGACAGTTCGCGGATGGATATCAGCCTGAATAACCAGTTCCTGCAATCCTTCAACCTGAGCAGCAAACAGGAGGCGAACCGCCTGCTGCTGCGGATTCCGGTATTACAAGGTTTGCTGGATGGCAAAACAGATGTCTCTATTCCGGCGCTGAAACTGGGCGCGACCAACCAGCTGCGCTTCGACTTTGAGTATATGAACCCGATGCCGGGCGGTTCGGTGGATAACTGTATTACCTTCCAGCCGGTGCAGAATCATGTGGTGATTGGTGACGACTCCACCATCGACTTCTCGAAGTATTACCACTTCATCCCGATGCCGGATCTACGCGCCTTTGCTAACGCGGGCTTCCCATTCAGCCGGATGGCGGATCTGTCGCAAACCATCACCGTGATGCCGAAAGCGCCTAACGAAGCACAGATGGAAACGTTGCTGAATACTGTTGGTTTTATCGGCGCACAGACGGGCTTCCCGGCGATTAATCTGACGGTGACCGATGATGGCAGCACCATTCAGGGCAAAGATGCCGACATCATGATCATCGGTGGTATCCCGGACAAACTGAAAGACGATAAGCAGATCGACCTATTGGTGCAGGCGACCGAAAGCTGGGTGAAAACACCGATGCGCCAGACCCCGTTCCCCGGCATTGTGCCGGACGAGAGCGATCGCGCGGCAGAAACCCGGTCAACGCTGACCTCTTCCGGTGCGATGGCGGCGGTGATTGGCTTCCAGTCGCCGTATAACGACCAGCGCAGCGTGATTGCGCTGTTGGCAGATAGCCCACGCGGTTATGAAATGCTTAACGATGCGGTGAACGATAGCGGCAAACGCGCCACCATGTTCGGTTCGGTCGCGGTGATCCGCGAGTCCGGTATCAACAGCCTACGTGTTGGCGACGTTTATTACGTAGGTCATCTGCCGTGGTTCGAGCGCTTGTGGTATGCGCTGGCAAACCATCCGATTCTGCTGGCGGTGCTGGCGGCTATCAGTGTGATATTGCTGGCATGGGTACTGTGGCGTCTGCTGCGAATTATTAGTCGTCGTCGTCTTAACCCGGATAACGAGTAATTGAAGATGAATGTGTTGCGTAGTGGAATCGTGACGATGCTGCTGTTGGCTGCCTTTAGTGTTCAGGCAGCCTGTACCTGGCCTGCCTGGGAGCAGTTTAAAAAGGATTACATCAGTCAGGAAGGGCGCGTCATCGACCCCAGCGACGCGCGCAAAATCACCACCTCCGAAGGGCAAAGTTACGGTATGTTCTTTGCCCTGGCGGCTAACGACCGTGTAGCTTTCGATAATATTCTCGACTGGACGCAGAACAATCTCGCTCAGGGCTCTTTAAAAGAACGTTTGCCCGCCTGGCTGTGGGGCAAGAAAGAGAACAGTAAGTGGGAAGTGCTGGACAGCAATTCGGCCTCCGATGGTGATGTCTGGATGGCCTGGTCGTTGCTGGAGGCGGGGCGTTTGTGGAAAGAGCAGCGTTATACCGACATCGGCAGCGCGTTGCTAAAACGTATTGCGCGGGAGGAAGTGGTGACGGTGCCTGGGCTGGGTTCCATGTTGTTACCGGGCAAAGTGGGTTTTGCTGAGGATAACAGCTGGCGTTTTAACCCCAGCTACCTGCCGCCGACGCTGGCGCAGTATTTCACCCGCTTTGGCGCGCCGTGGACCACGCTGCGCGAAACCAATCAACGTTTATTGCTGGAAACCGCCCCGAAAGGTTTTTCGCCAGACTGGGTGCGCTATGAGAAAGACAAAGGCTGGCAGCTAAAAGCCGAAAAAACATTGATCAGCAGCTACGACGCCATCCGCGTTTACATGTGGGTAGGCATGATGCCTGACAGCGATCCGCAGAAAGCGCGGATGCTCAACCGGTTTAAACCGATGGCGACATTCACTGAGAAAAACGGTTATCCGCCGGAAAAAGTGGATGTGGCTACGGGGAAAGCGCAGGGTAAAGGACCAGTCGGTTTTTCTGCCGCCATGCTGCCCTTTTTACAAAACCGCGATGCGCAGGCCGTTCAGCGCCAGCGCGTGGCCGATAACTTTCCCGGCAGCGATGCCTATTACAACTATGTGCTGACCCTGTTTGGACAAGGCTGGGATCAACACCGTTTCCGCTTCTCGACAAAAGGTGAGTTATTACCTGACTGGGGCCAGGAATGCGCAAATTCACACTAAACATATTCACGCTTTCCCTCGGTCTGGCCGTCATGCCGATGGTCGAGGCAGCACCAACCGCTCAGCAACAGTTGCTGGAGCAAGTTCGGTTAGGCGAAGCGACCCATCGTGAAGATCTGGTGCAACAGTCGTTATATCGGCTGGAACTTATTGATCCGAATAACCCGGACGTCGTTGCCGCCCGTTTCCGTTCTTTGTTACGTCAGGGCGATATTGATGGCGCGCAAAAACAGCTCGATCGGCTGTCGCAGTTAGCGCCGAGTTCAAATGCGTATAAATCGTCGCGGACTACGATGCTACTTTCCACGCCGGATGGTCGTCAGGCACTGCAACAGGCACGATTGCAGGCGACGACCGGTCATGCAGAAGAAGCTGTGGCGAGTTACAACAAACTGTTCAACGGTGCGCCGCCGGAAGGTGACATTGCTGTCGAGTACTGGAGTACGGTGGCGAAAATTCCGGCTCGCCGTGGCGAAGCGATTAATCAGTTAAAACGCATCAATGCGGATGCACCGGGCAATACGGGCCTGCAAAACAATCTGGCGCTATTGCTGTTTAGTAGCGATCGCCGTGACGAAGGTTTTGCCGTCCTGGAACAGATGGCAAAATCGAACGCCGGGCGCGAAGGGGCCTCTAAAATCTGGTACGGGCAGATTAAAGACATGCCCGTCAGTGATGCCAGTGTGTCGGCGCTGAAAAAATATCTCTCGATCTTTAGTGATGGCGATAGCGTGGCGGCTGCGCAATCGCAACTGGCAGAACAGCAAAAACAGCTGGCCGATCCTGCTTTCCGCGCTCGTGCGCAAGGTTTAGCGGCGGTGGACTCTGGTATGGCGGGTAAAGCCATTCCCGAACTACAACAGGCGGTGCGGGCGAACCCGAAAGACAGTGAAGCTCTGGGGGCGCTGGGCCAGGCGTATTCTCAGAAAGGCGATCGCGCCAATGCAGTGGCGAATCTGGAAAAAGCCCTCGCACTGGACCCGCACAGCAGCAACAACGACAAATGGAACAGTCTGCTGAAAGTAAACCGCTACTGGCTGGCGATCCAGCAGGGCGATGCTGCGCTGAAAGCCAATAATCCTGACCGGGCAGAACGCCTGTTCCAGCAGGCGCGTAATGTCGATAACACCGACAGTTATGCAGTGCTGGGGCTGGGCGATGTGGCGATGGCGCGAAAAGATTATCCCGCCGCCGAACGTTATTATCAGCAGACCTTGCGTATGGACAGCGGCAACACTAACGCCGTGCGCGGGCTGGCAAATATTTACCGCCAGCAATCGCCAGAAAAAGCTGAAGCGTTTATCGCCTCGCTCTCTGCCAGTCAGCGGCGTAGCATTGATGATATCGAACGCAGCCTGCAAAACGACCGTCTGGCACAGCAGGCAGAGGCACTGGAAAACCAGGGCAAATGGGCGCAGGCGGCAGCACTTCAGCGGCAACGACTGGCGCTGGACCCCGGCAGCGTATGGATTACTTACCGACTTTCGCAGGATCTCTGGCAGGCCGGACAACGCAGCCAGGCCGATACGTTAATGCGCAATCTGGCGCAGCATAAGCTGAACGACCCGGAGCAGGTTTACGCTTACGGGCTGTACCTCTCTGGTCATGACCAGGACAGAGCGGCGCTGGCGCATATCAACAGCCTGCCGCGCGCGCAGTGGAACAGCAATATTCAGGAGCTGGTTAATCGACTGCAAAGCGATCAGGTGCTGGAAACCGCTAATCGCCTGCGAGAAAGCGGCAAAGAAGCTGAAGCGGAAGCGATGCTGCGTCAGCAACCACCTTCCACGCGTATTGACCTCACGCTGGCTGACTGGGCGCAACAACGACGTGATTACACCGCCGCCCGTGCTGCATATCAGAATGTCCTGACGCGGGAGCCAGCTAACGCCGACGCCATTCTTGGTCTGACGGAAGTGGATATTGCTGCCGGTGACAAAGCGGCGGCACGTAGCCAGCTGGCGAAACTGCCCGCTACCGATAACGCCTCGCTGAACACACAGCGGCGCGTGGCGCTGGCACAGGCGCAGCTTGGCGATACCGCAGCAGCGCAGCGGACGTTTAATAAGTTGATCCCGCAGGCAAAATCTCAGCCACCGTCGATGGAAAGCGCGATGGTGCTGCGCGACGGTGCGAAGTTTGAAGCGCAGGCGGGCGATCCAACGCAGGCGCTGGAAACCTACAAAGACGCCATGGTCGCATCCGGTGTGACCACGACGCGTCCGCAGGATAACGACACCTTTACCCGACTGACCCGTAACGACGAGAAAGATGACTGGCTGAAACGCGGCGTGCGCAGCGATGCGGCGGACCTCTATCGCCAGCAGGATCTTAACGTCACCCTCGAGCATGATTACTGGGGTTCGAGCGGCACCGGTGGTTACTCCGATCTGAAAGCGCACACTACCATGTTGCAGGTGGATGCGCCGTATTCTGACGGGCGGATGTTCTTTCGCAGTGATTTCGTCAATATGAACGTCGGCAGTTTCTCCACTAATGCCGATGGTAAATGGGATGACAACTGGGGCACCTGTACATTACAGGACTGTAGCGGCAACCGCAGCCAGTCGGATTCCGGTGCCAGCGTGGCGGTCGGCTGGCGAAATGACGTCTGGAGCTGGGATATCGGTACCACGCCGATGGGCTTCAACGTGGTGGATGTGGTCGGCGGCATCAGTTACAGCGATGATATCGGGCCGCTGGGTTACACCGTTAACGCCCACCGTCGGCCCATCTCCAGTTCTTTGCTGGCCTTTGGTGGGCAAAAAGACTCCCCGAGCAATACCGGGAAAAAATGGGGTGGCGTACGTGCCGACGGTGTGGGGCTAAGTCTGAGCTACGATAAAGGTGAAGCAAACGGCGTCTGGGCATCGCTTAGTGGCGACCAGTTAACCGGTAAAAATGTCGAAGATAACTGGCGCGTGCGCTGGATGACGGGCTATTACTATAAGGTCATTAACCAGAACAATCGCCGCGTCACAATCGGCCTGAACAACATGATCTGGCATTACGACAAAGATCTGAGTGGCTACTCACTCGGTCAGGGCGGTTACTACAGTCCGCAGGAATACCTGTCGTTTGCCATACCGGTGATGTGGCGGGAGCGCACGGAAAACTGGTCGTGGGAGCTGGGGGCGTCTGGCTCGTGGTCGCATTCACGCACCAAAACCATGCCGCGTTATCCGCTGATGAATCTGATCCCGACCGACTGGCAGGAAGAAGCTGCGCGGCAATCCAACGATGGCGGCAGCAGTCAGGGCTTCGGCTACACGGCGCGGGCATTACTTGAACGACGTGTTACTTCCAACTGGTTTGTTGGCACGGCAATTGATATCCAGCAGGCGAAAGATTACGCACCCAGCCATTTCCTGCTCTACGTACGTTATTCCGCCGCCGGATGGCAGGGTGACATGGATTTACCGCCGCAGCCGCTGATACCTTACGCCGACTGGTAAGTTTTCAGATAGCGCCTCTCTTAATGCCGCTGCGATCGGGTATACTCGGGCGGCAATCTGGGATTTCCGGGGGGAGACAATTTGCGCGTAAGTCGCTCGTTAACAATCAAGCAGATGGCAATGGTGGCAGCCGTTGTCCTGGTGTTCGTTTTTATTTTTTGCACCGTTTTGCTGTTCCATCTGGTCCAACAGAATCGCTATAACACGGCTACGCAACTGGAAAGCATTGCTCGCTCTGTCCGCGAACCCTTATCTTCAGCTATTTTGAAAGGCGATATTCCCGAAGCGGAAGCTATTCTTGCCAGCATTAAACCGGCAGGCGTGGTCAGCCGTGCCGATGTAGTGCTGCCTAACCAGTTCCAGGCGCTGCGTAAAAGTTTTATTCCAGAGCGCCCGGTGCCGGTAATGGTTACTCGCCTGTTTGAGCTACCGGTTCAAATCTCGCTGGGCGTTTACTCGCTCGAACGTCCGGCAAACCCGCAGCCAATTGCCTATCTGGTACTACAGGCGGATTCCTTCCGTATGTATAAGTTCGTGATGAGCACCCTCTCAACGTTAGTGACCATTTACTTACTTTTGTCGCTTATCCTGACCGTCGCCATCAGCTGGTGCATTAACCGCCTGATTTTGCATCCGTTACGCAATATTGCTCGCGAACTTAACGCCATCCCAGCCCAGGAGCTTGTTGGTCACCAACTGGCATTACCGCGTCTGCATCAGGACGATGAAATCGGTATGTTGGTGCGCAGTTACAACCTCAACCAGCAATTGCTGCAGCGCCATTATGAAGAACAGAACGAAAATGCGATGCGCTTCCCGGTGTCGGATTTGCCGAACAAAGCCTTGCTGATGGAGATGCTGGAGCAGGTTGTCGCGCGTAAACAAACCACCGCGCTGATGATCATCACCTGTGAAACCCTGCGTGATACTGCGGGCGTGCTGAAAGAGGCGCAACGAGAAATTCTGCTGCTGACGCTGGTGGAAAAACTCAAATCGGTACTGTCGCCACGTATGATCCTCGCGCAGATTAGCGGTTATGACTTTGCTGTCATTGCCAACGGTGTACAGGAACCGTGGCACGCAATCACCTTAGGTCAGCAAGTGCTCACTATCATGAGCGAGCGCCTGCCGATTGAACGTATTCAACTCCGTCCGCACTGTAGCATTGGCGTGGCGATGTTCTACGGCGATCTCACCGCCGAACAGCTTTACAGTCGCGCTATTTCTGCGGCATTTACCGCTCGCCATAAAGGCAAGAATCAGATTCAGTTCTTTGATCCGCAGCAGATGGAAGCCGCCCAGAAGCGGTTGACGGAAGAGAGCGATATCCTTAATGCACTGGAAAATCATCAGTTTGCAATTTGGTTACAGCCACAGGTCGAGATGACCAGCGGTAAACTGGTCAGTGCGGAAGTGTTACTGCGTATCCAGCAACCGGATGGCAGTTGGGACCTGCCGGATGGCTTAATCGATCGCATTGAGTGCTGTGGGCTCATGGTTACCGTCGGTCACTGGGTGCTGGAAGAGTCCTGTCGATTGCTTGCAGCCTGGCAAGAGCGCGGCATTATGCTGCCCTTGTCGGTAAACCTCTCTGCGCTGCAACTGATGCACCCGAATATGGTGGCGGATATGCTGGAACTGTTAACCCGCTATCGCATTCAGCCGGGAACACTGATTCTGGAAGTGACAGAAAGCCGACGTATTGACGACCCTCATGCTGCGGTGGCAATCCTCCGTCCGCTGCGCAATGCCGGAGTTCGGGTGGCGCTGGATGATTTCGGCATGGGCTACGCAGGGCTGCGTCAGCTGCAGCATATGAAATCGTTGCCAATCGACGTACTGAAAATCGACAAAATGTTTGTTGAAGGCTTGCCGGAAGATAGCAGCATGATTGCTGCAATTATCATGCTGGCGCAGAGCCTGAACTTACAAATGATTGCCGAAGGCGTGGAGACTGAAGCACAACGCGACTGGCTGGCAAAAGCGGGCGTTGGTATTGCCCAGGGCTTCCTTTTTGCTCGACCACTCCCTATTGAAATCTTCGAAGAGAGTTACCTGGAAGAAAAGTAGCTACCCCAAACTGATTACAAAACTTTAAAAAGTGCTGGTTTGTGCGAGCCAGCTCAAACTTTTTAACCTTTTTGTTTCAATTATGATCCAGGTACATTTCTGTGATGTTGTCTGGGTGTTATTTTAAGGCCGCAGGTACCCCATAACCTTACAAGACCTGTGGTTTTACTAAAGGACACCCTATGAAAACCTCTCTGTTTAAAAGCCTTTACTTTCAGGTCCTGACAGCGATAGCCATTGGTATTCTCCTTGGCCATTTCTATCCTGAAATAGGCGAGCAAATGAAACCGCTTGGCGACGGCTTCGTTAAGCTCATTAAGATGATCATCGCTCCTGTCATCTTTTGTACCGTCGTAACGGGCATTGCGGGCATGGAAAGCATGAAGGCGGTCGGTCGTACCGGCGCAGTCGCACTGCTTTACTTTGAGATTGTCAGTACCATCGCGCTGATTATTGGTCTTATCATCGTTAACGTCGTGCAGCCTGGTGCCGGAATGAACGTCGATCCGGCAACGCTTGATGCGAAAGCGGTAGCGGTTTACGCCGATCAGGCGAAAGACCAGGGCATTGTCGCCTTCATTATGGATGTCATCCCGGCGAGCGTCATTGGCGCATTTGCCAGCGGTAACATTCTGCAGGTGCTGCTGTTTGCCGTACTGTTTGGTTTTGCGCTCCACCGTCTGGGCAGCAAAGGCCAACTGATTTTTAACGTCATCGAAAGTTTCTCGCAGGTCATCTTCGGCATCATCAATATGATCATGCGTCTGGCACCTATTGGTGCGTTCGGGGCAATGGCGTTTACCATCGGTAAATACGGCGTCGGCACACTGGTGCAACTGGGGCAGCTGATTATCTGTTTCTACATTACCTGTATCCTGTTTGTGGTGCTGGTATTGGGTTCAATCGCTAAAGCGACTGGTTTCAGTATCTTCAAATTTATCCGCTACATCCGTGAAGAACTGCTGATTGTACTGGGGACTTCATCTTCCGAGTCGGCGCTGCCGCGTATGCTCGACAAGATGGAGAAACTCGGCTGCCGTAAATCGGTGGTGGGGCTGGTCATCCCGACAGGCTACTCGTTTAACCTTGATGGCACATCGATATACCTGACAATGGCGGCGGTGTTTATCGCCCAGGCCACTAACAGTCAGATGGATATCGTCCACCAAATCACGCTGTTAATCGTGTTGCTGCTTTCTTCTAAAGGGGCGGCAGGGGTAACGGGTAGTGGCTTTATCGTGCTGGCGGCGACGCTCTCTGCGGTGGGCCATTTGCCGGTAGCGGGTCTGGCGCTGATCCTCGGTATCGACCGCTTTATGTCAGAAGCTCGTGCGCTGACTAACCTGGTCGGTAACGGCGTAGCGACCATTGTCGTTGCTAAGTGGGTGAAAGAACTGGACCACAAAAAACTGGACGATGTGCTGAATAATCGTGCGCCGGATGGCAAAACGCACGAATTATCCTCTTAATCTCATCACTTATGCCCGCACTCCCTTCCCCGAGTGCGGGTGTTTGCGCATAATTGACCCCTGTGCCTGAACTTACCACCTGGGTGAGTTCAGGTTTATTTCACTTCTTCCGTGACATTTTCATGTTCTTGCGGTCTAACACGAAGTGTTTTTAACGTCATTTAGACTGACCGACAACGGGCAGTTTTTTTATTACCAGGATAGTTGATCAGGGGTTCACATGCAGGGCACAAAAATTCGACTTTTAGCGGGCGGTTTGCTGATGATGGCCACTGCTGGCTATGTGCAGGCAGATGCGCTCCAGCCTGATCCAGCATGGCAACAGGGGACGCTTTCCAACGGTTTACAGTGGCAAGTGCTGACCACCCCCCAGCGTCCCAGCGATCGTGTTGAAATTCGCCTGCTGGTTAATACCGGTTCGCTCGCCGAAAGTACACAACAGAGCGGTTACAGTCACGCCATCCCTCGTATTGCGCTAACGCAAAGCGGTGGCCTTGACGCAGCACAGGCGCGTTCATTGTGGCAGCAGGGGATCGACCCTAAACGCCCGATGCCGCCGGTAATTGTCTCGTATGACACTACGCTGTTTAATCTGAGTTTGCCCAATAACCGTAACGATTTGCTGAAAGAGGCGCTCTCTTACCTGGCAAATGCCACTGGCAAACTGACTATCACGCCAGAAACCATCAACCACGCGCTGCAAAGTCAGGACATGGTGGCAACCTGGCCTGCCGATACTAAAGAGGGCTGGTGGCGTTATCGTCTGAAAGGATCAACCTTGTTAGGTCACGATCCTGCCGATCCGCTGAAACAACCCGTTGAAGCGGAAAAAATTAAAGATTTCTATCAGAAATGGTACACCCCGGATGCAATGACGCTACTGGTGGTGGGAAACGTGGATGCGCGCTCGGTTGTCGACCAAATAAACAAAACGTTTGGCGAACTGAAAGGCAAACGTGAAACGCCAGCTCCGGTGCCGACGCTTTCTCCGCTGCGTGCGGAAGCGGTGAGTATTATGACTGACGCGGTACGTCAGGACCGGTTATCTATCATGTGGGATACGCCGTGGCAGCCGATTCGTGAATCAGCCGCACTGCTGCGCTACTGGCGTGCGGACCTGGCCCGCGAGGCGCTGTTCTGGCATGTTCAGCAAGCGTTAAGCGCCAGTAACAGCAAAGACATCGGTCTTGGATTTGACTGCCGTGTGCTGTATCTGCGTGCGCAGTGTGCCATCAACATCGAATCACCAAACGACAAGCTGAACAGCAACCTTAATCTGGTGGCGCGTGAACTGGCGAAGGTTCGCGATAAAGGTCTGCCGGAAGAAGAGTTCAATGCGTTAGTGGCGCAAAAGAAACTGGAGCTGCAGAAACTGTTTGCCGCCTATGCGCGGGCTGATACCGATATTCTGATGGGTCAGCGGATGCGTTCGTTGCAAAATCAGGTCGTCGATATCGCGCCGGAGCAGTATCAGAAACTGCGGCAGGATTTCCTTAACAGCCTGACGGTGGAGATGTTAAATCAGGATCTGCGTCAGCAGTTGTCGAATGATATGGCGTTAATACTGCTGCAGCCGAAAGGCGAGCCGGAATTTAACATGAAAGCGTTGCAGGCGGCCTGGGATCAAATCATGGCCCCATCGACTGCTGCTGCCGCCACCTCTGTCGCCACGGATGACGTACATCCTGAAGTGACGGATATTCCACCTGCACAGTAATGCCTGATGGTGATGAGTTAGCACAACCATCAGGTATTTATGGATGAGCTGGATAGAGGGGTAACACTTTATCCAGCCTTTTGCATATGCTGCGTTTACGCTGGCATCGCCTCACGCGGGATAATCGCGCCGCGATACTGAATAACGGTACTTGCGGTCAGGTGCCCGCGTTTCGCCGCGTTTTCCGCACTGCCGCCCGTCAAACGTACCGCCAGATAACCGGCGCTGAAAGAGTCGCCAGCTGCGGTGGTATCGATCACTTTTTCTTTCGGCAGTTTCACCGCCGGAACATCCACTAACCCTTCGCCAGCAATGGACACCAGGCAAGAATCCGCCCCGCGTTTCACCACCACTTCTTTCACGCCCGCGTTATGGGTGCGCGCAATGACGTCTTCCACCGGCTGTTGACCCCACAGCGCGTCTTCATCGTCCAGCGTCAGGAAGGCGATATCCGTGCATTCCAGCATTTGTTGGTACACCTGCTGTGTCTCTTCTTTGCTGGCCCACAGGCGCGGACGATAGTTATTGTCGAAAATCACTTTTCCGCCGTTGGCGCGGCATTCGCGCAGCAGGGAAAGCAGCTTTTCGCGGCTGGTCGGGCTTAAGATCGCCAGGCTAATCCCGCTCAGGTAGAGATAATCGAAATTCGCCAGCTCTTCGCAAATCGCCGCAGACTGCTCACTCTCCAGCCAGAATTTGGCGGCGGCTTCGTTCCGCCAGTAGTAGAACGTACGCTCGCCGGTGCTGTCGGTTTCAATGTAGTAAAGGCCCGGCAGACGGTTTTCCATCCGTTGGGTCAGGGAAGTATCAACGTTCTCGCCGTGCCAGGCGTCCAGCATTTGCTGGCTAAAACTGTCCGTTCCCAGCGCCGTTACGTAATGAACGGTTAATGCCGCAGGATCGACCTGACGGGCGATATAGACGGAAGTGTTCAGGGTATCGCCGCCGAAACCGCGCTTAACGTCCGCGCCTTTCTCGGAAAGCTCAATCATGCATTCGCCAATCACGGCAATCTTTTTGGACATAGTCGTGAACCTGATCTGTAAAAAATTAGCGTTAGTTTGCGCTGTGGTGGTTTGCTGGTCAACCATATTAAAACAGTGTTCCATTATTTTTTTGAGCCAGAACGTATTCCTGAAAGATTCCGTTGTGGAGTGAGGAAATTTACCCCGGCCAGGCGGTAAAGTTCTGCCCTTGCGCGCCGATAATCTTTGTCGAGTCCGGGCAGCATCACTTTTAAACACAGGACATCTTTGATGATAAGGCAGGTTATCCAGCGAATAAGCAACCCTGAAGCAAGCATCGAGAGCTTGCAGGAACGGCGTTTTTGGTTGCAGTGTGAGCGTGCTTACACCTGGCAGCCGATCTATCAAACATGCGGACGGTTAATGGCCGTGGAGCTATTAACGGTGGTCACGCATCCCTTGAACCCTTCGCAACGCCTGCCGCCGGATCGCTATTTTACTGAAATCACCGTCAGCCATCGGATGGAGGTTGTGAAAGAGCAGATTGATTTGCTGGCGCAAAAAGCCGACTTCTTTATAGAGCACGGCCTGCTGGCATCGGTCAATATTGATGGCCCTACGCTCATCGCCCTGCGTCAGCAACCAAAAATCCTGCGCCAGATTGAGCGTCTTCCCTGGCTGCGTTTCGAACTGGTGGAGCATATCCGTCTGCCGAAAGATTCAACCTTTGCCTCGATGTGTGAATTTGGCCCGCTGTGGCTGGATGATTTTGGTACCGGGATGGCAAATTTCTCTGCACTAAGTGAAGTGCGTTATGACTACATCAAAATCGCGCGAGAACTGTTTGTGATGCTGCGTCAGTCGCCGGAAGGACGCACACTCTTTTCTCAGCTTTTACATCTAATGAATCGCTATTGTCGCGGGGTGATTGTCGAGGGCGTAGAAACGCCGGAAGAGTGGCGTGATGTTCAGAACTCGCCCGCATTCGCCGCACAAGGCTGGTTTCTTTCACGCCCGGCACCGATAGAAACGCTGAATACGGCGGTTCTGGCGCTATAAGCTGCCTCATTTTCCGCCTGGCTGGACTATCTTTAGGACTGGCACAGGAAGAATATGAGGAAGCGAACGATGAGCAAGGCAGGCAAAATAACCGCTGCGATTTCAGTGGCTTTCTTGTTGTTGATTGTCGTGGCGATCATTTTGATTGCAACTTTTGACTGGAATCGACTCAAACCGACCATCAACCAGAAAGTCTCTGCGGAGTTGAATCGTCCGTTCGCTATCCGTGGCGATCTGGGCGTGGTGTGGGAGCGGCAAAAACAAGAAACTGGCTGGCGCAGCTGGGTGCCGTGGCCCCATGTACACGCGGAAGACATCATTCTTGGCAATCCACCGGATATTCCCGAAGTCACGATGGTGCATTTGCCACGCGTAGAGGCAACGCTGGCCCCGCTGGCGCTGCTGACCAAAACGGTCTGGCTGCCGTGGATCAAGCTCGAAAAGCCCGACGCGCGCCTGATTCGCCTCTCCGAAAAGAACAATAACTGGACGTTTAATCTCGCCAACGATGATAACAAAGACGCGAATGCAAAGCCGTCGGCATGGTCGTTTCGGCTGGATAATATTCTTTTCGATCAAGGGCGGATCGCTATTGATGACAAAGTAAGCAAAGCGGATCTGGAGATTTTTGTTGATCCGTTAGGCAAGCCGCTGCCGTTCAGCGAAGTTACTGGATCGAAAGGTAAAGCGGATAAAGAAAAGGTGGGCGATTACGTTTTTGGCCTGAAGGCGCAGGGACGTTATAACGGTGAACCGCTCACGGGTACGGGAAAAATAGGCGGTATGCTGGCGCTGCGTGGCGAAGGAACGCCGTTTCCGGTACAGGCTGATTTCCGCTCTGGTAACACCCGTGTTGCTTTTGATGGCGTCGTGAATGACCCAATGAAGATGGGCGGTGTCGATTTACGGCTTAAATTTTCTGGCGATTCACTGGGTGATCTCTATGAACTGACGGGCGTTCTGCTGCCCGATACCCCGCCGTTTGAAACGGATGGTCGGCTGGTAGCGAAAATCGACACTGAAAAATCGTCGGTCTTTGATTATCGCGGTTTTAATGGGCGAATTGGCGATAGCGATATCCACGGTTCTCTGGTCTACACCACCGGAAAGCCACGACCAAAACTGGAAGGTGATGTCGAGTCGCGGCAATTGCGGCTGGCGGACCTGGGACCGTTAATTGGCGTTGACTCCGGGAAAGGGGCAGAAAAGTCGAAACGGTCTGAACAGAAGAAGGGCGAAAAAAGCGTTCAGCCTGCGGGCAAAGTGCTGCCTTATGACCGCTTCGAAACCGATAAATGGGACGTTATGGATGCCGATGTTCGCTTCAAAGGGCGGCGCATTGAGCATGGCAGTAGCCTGCCGATTAGCGATCTTTCTACTCATATCATCCTCAAAAATGCTGACCTGCGCCTGCAACCGCTGAAATTTGGCATGGCGGGCGGCAGCATTGCGGCGAATATCCATCTGGAAGGCGATAAAAAGCCGATGCAGGGGCGGGCAGATATTCAGGCTCGTCGACTGAAACTGAAAGAACTGATGCCCGATGTGGAACTGATGCAGAAGACGCTGGGGGAAATGAACGGTGACGCGGAACTACGCGGTAGCGGTAACTCGGTGGCGGCGCTTTTAGGCAACAGTAACGGCAACCTGAAACTGTTGATGAATAACGGGCTGGTGAGCCGCAACCTGATGGAGATTGTTGGGCTGAATGTCGGCAACTACATTGTCGGTGCGATATTTGGTGACGATGAGGTGCGGGTGAACTGCGCGGCGGCGAATCTGAATATTGCCAACGGCGTGGCGCGCCCGCAGATTTTTGCTTTCGATACTGAGAACGCGTTGATTAATGTTACCGGCACGGCAAGTTTTGCTTCGGAACAGCTGGATTTGACTATTGATCCGGAGAGTAAAGGGATTCGGATTATCACACTGCGTTCGCCGCTGTATGTGCGTGGGACGTTTAAAAATCCGCAGGCTGGGGTGAAAGCCGGGCCGTTGATTGCCCGTGGTGCTGTTGCTGCGGCACTGGCAACGCTGGTAACACCGGCGGCGGCGTTACTGGCACTGATCTCACCTTCCGAAGGGGAGGCTAATCAGTGTCGGACGATATTGTCGCAGATGAAGAAGTGATGAGGTTGGATTGTGTTTGCTGGTGAGTTCGGGAGCAGCGTGTTCCCCTCACCCTAACCCTCTCCCCAAAGGGGCGAGGGGACTGTTTTGTGCGTGTTGAAACAACGAGTACCGCTTTTCCGTTCACTTTCTGGGGGAGGGCTGTTATGTTCGCGATATAACATCTCGCTCCGCTTTTCTCCCTCTCCCTTTCAGGGAGAGGGCTGGGGTGAGGGTGGCTGCCCACACGATACTTACAACGACTGATGTCGCGTCTCATGGGTCAGCAGCAGGGCGATTAACGTCAAGCCAGCCATCGCCGCCAGATATAACCCCACCGCACCTAACCCGTAGTTAGTCTGCAACCAGGCTGCGATATACGGCGCAACGGAAGCCCCGAGAATCGACGCTACGTTGTAAGAGAACGATGCTCCGGTGTAACGCACTTCTGTTGGGAACAGCTCTGGTAACAGCGCGCCCATCGGCCCGAAGGTCAGCCCCATCAGACTTAACCCCAGCAGCAGGAAGGCAAAAACCAGAATCGGGTTGCCAGAACCGAGCAGCGGGTTAAAGGCGAACAGCGCGAACAGGATGATCAGCGTGGTGATAATTACCATGCTTTTACGGCGACCAAAGGCATCAGCCAGTAATCCGGCGACTGGCACCATCACGCCAAAACCAATAACTGCCATCATCAGCATCCACAACACTTCGTTACGTGGCAGGCCAAGCCCAACTGGCGCGGCGGCGGTACTGAAGGTCATAGAGTAGACCGTCATGATGTAAAACAGCGTATATGTTGCCAGCATGATGAACGTACCCAGTACGGTTACGCGAACATGTTTGGTCAGCAGCGTACCCAGCGGGATCTTCACCTGTTTTTTCGCTTTAGCGACTTTCTCAAACACCGGCGACTCATGCAGCGACACGCGAACATACAGGCCGATAATGACCAGCACCGCCGAGAAGATAAATGGCACACGCCAGCCCCAGCTCATAAACTGCTCATCGGTCAGTAGCCAGGAAAGCAGCAAGAAAGTGCCGTTGGCAAAGAAGAAGCCAATCGGTGCGCCCAGCTGTGGGAAGGAGCCATACAGTGCACGTTTGCGCGGTGGGGCGTTTTCAGTCGCCAGCAGCGCCGCGCCGCCCCATTCACCGCCTAAGCCCAGACCCTGACCAAATCGAGCCAGCGCCAGCAGCAGTGGGGCGAAAATACCAATCGTGGCATAGCCCGGCAGCAGACCAATCACCACGGTCGAAATCCCCATCGTTAGCAACGAGGCGACCAGCGTCGCTTTACGCCCAACGCGATCGCCAAAATGACCAAAAACGGCAGAGCCAATGGGGCGCGCGACGAAGGCGATGGCGAAGGTGGCGAGCGACTGTAGCGTTGCTGCCGTTGGATCGCCCTGCGGGAAGAAGATATGCGGAAACACAATAACGGCCGCAGTGGCGTAAATGTAAAAGTCGAAGAACTCAATGGCCGTGCCAATGAGAGAGGCGACAAGGACTTTATTACGCGAGTTGATCGGCGTGTATTCTTGCTCGTGGTCGAGTGTTGTGGCTGTTGCTTGCATAATCTTTTCTTATTTTTTGGCTAACGAATAGCCATATTACGCACAGCAAAAGTGATATTTCAATGTGTAACAAATCGCGGAAATGGTCAAAAACCAGGCAAAAAGGGGATAATGTTTAGGCCAGTGATTTTTCTTCTATGAAATGCTTCACATAATTTTATAAATAGTGGATAAAACTGGTTTCAGGTTAAATAAAAGTTACCAACTGGATTTATATGCTGGGGTTATGAGTTGGAATGAAATTGTTTGCTCCCAAATAGATGGCTGAAGAGGCTCTGGGGAAGAGTTTCAAGAGGTTATGTGCGCATTATAGCCGGATGCGATGCTGGCGCATCTTATCCGGCCTACGGGGAGCCAGGCCGAATAAAATCGTATGCCGGATAAGGCGTTTACGCCGCATCCGGCCTATTTTAAGGCTGCGTTTTCCCTGGCATTCGCGGGTCGTCTTTATATTCGGCGGTGGCAATCCACGCCGCGCAAAACAGCGTCAAACGGGCGAAGAAGTAGAAAAATGCCATCAGCCCCAGCACGGAACCAAATGCTGCGCCAGAGGGGGATTTCATCAGCGATGGCAGGGTGTAGGTCATCACGATTTTAATCACTTCAAAACCAATAGCAGCCAGAAATGTTCCGCGAATCAGGGCTTTTTTGCGCGGACGGTGGCGCGGTAACCGCCAGAAGATCCAGAAGAAAAGCAGATAGTTGGCGAAGATGGAAATCGCCAGGCCAATCAACCGCCACGTCGGTTTCAGCCACTCAATGCTGTTCAGGTGCAGGGCGCTAATAATCATTTGCTGCGCCGAACCGGCAACCGAGGTGATCGAAAGCGTCACAATCAGCGCAATCAACAAACCAATCAGCGAAATAAAATCACGCAGATATTTTACCCAGAACTTCTCCTGATCTTGCGGCGAGCGTTCCCAGACATCGCGCGACTGGGCACGAATCGCTTCACGCAGGTTACCCATCCAGTTGATGCCGGAATAAAGCGCTACCGCCAGGCCGACAAGCCCTACAGTCGTACGCTGCTGAACGGCGGTGTTGATGGTGTTTTTCAACGTGGCGGCTAGCGTCGGATCGCTGATGTTTTGCAGAATTTTGTCGAAGATATCCTGTAGCAACATCGGATGGGAGGCCAGCACAAAGCCCCCTGCGGCAAACGACACCATCAAAATCGGGATCATCGATAAAAATGAGAAATAGGTGATAGCCGCACCAAACTGGTTACCCAGCCGATCGTTAAAGCGTTCTGTCGCGCGAATCAGGTGCGCAATAACCGGTTGGCGTTGGACTTTTTCGGCAGTGGTGGTGACGGTTTCCAGCGCCTGGCTAACTTTGCCGCCTTTCTCGCTATTATCCAACTGCTTAATCGGCTCGTGCTCCAGATCCTGGGTGGGACGTTTGATCTCGTTTTCCTGCGTCATCCGCTCTTTTGTCCTTCTGTCGTGGTCATTCTTAAAAAGTATAGTCGGTCAGTCCAGGTGCTCTTTCATTACGCCAGCCAGCCACTGCATAAACAGGTTTACACGCCGGGAAAGCTCCCGACGCTGCGGGTAAACCAGCGAAAGGGAGAGCGGCTCGGCACGGTAGCCTGGCAACACTTCAATAAGCCGCCCGGCACGCAGGGCTTCGCGCACGGCAATGCGCGGGATCTGAATAATCCCCAGACCGGCAAGACCGGCGGCGAGATAGTTTTCGCTACTGTTTACCGTCAACATGCCGCCAGACTTAAACCACTGGACGCCATTAACGCTGGCAACCTCAAAACCTAACGGATGTACACCCAGGTGCGGTGTATAACGCACTATTGCGTGTGAAGTCAGATCATCGGGGCTTTGCGGATAACCAAAGCGCGTCAGATAGTGCGGACTGGCACAGTTGACCATGGTCAGTTTGCCGAGGGGACGGGTGATAACGCCATCTTCCGGTAACGCGCCAGTGCGTATCACGCAATCAAAACCATCATGAAGAATATCTACCGGACGGTCATGGCTACTCAGTTCCAGCTCAATTCCCGGATGCAGATAGAGAAATTCCGACAGGCGCGGCAGTAACAGGCTTTTCGCGATTCCTGGCGGGATGTCGATGCGTAATTTACCGCTGATACTGGTGGCATCCTGTTGAAACAGACCGTCCAGTTCGCTGAGATTACTCAACACATCTTTTGCTCGTTGATAATAGGTCATGCCTTCTGGCGTGAGTTTGACCCGTCGCGTGGTGCGCTGGAGAAGCTGGGTGCCAAGTTGATGTTCCAGTGCCTGTATCTGGCGCGAAACACTTCCTTTTGGCAAAGCAAAGAAATCCGCCGCGCGGGAAAAACTTTCCAGCTCCGCGACTTTGATGAACAACTGCATTGCGTGAATTTTATCCATTTCTTTGACCGATTGTTGTTCACAGCGAAACAGTAACGCGCATATCGCATTGTTTATTGTTTTTTCTAACATCTAATGCCGGGTTTCACAATGTTGTCATGACGAATGTGGCGATTTCTCAGCAGGAAAAGGGCGGAATAGCTTTCTGAGAAAGGTGAATCCCCCTAAACAGAGCGTATTTTTCAGCGATTCCCTTTAAAGTGAATAGAGGACGTGTTGGCTATTTGTGCTTATTTTTGTCTCATTGCCGTTTGTTATTTTTGCTTGTGGTCGCGGAGTTTCATTTTTAATTGCATGCGTACTAACCACCAATATAAGGAAATCCTCAAAATTGTTTTAAATAGTGCCCTCGACATGTAATTTCAGGCGTTTAGCTGTAACTATTTATATCGGTAACTATTTTCTACGCGTCATCTCTGTAGAATGGCCACCGCCAAATGGCGAATTCTTATTTTTTCTCGCGGGTAATACCCTTCCACTACTTAAGTCTTTTTAACGTATTCAGGTGGAGATTCAGTTATGCAAATAGTCATGTTTGACAGGCAGTCAATATTTATTCATGGAATGAAAATCAGTTTACAGCAGCGTATTCCAGGAGTGAGTATTCAGGGGGCCAGTCAGGCAGACGAGTTATGGCAAAAGCTGGAAAGTTACCCTGAAGCCTTAGTTATGCTCGATGGCGATCAGGATGGTGAGTTTTGCTACTGGTTGCTGCAAAAAACCGTGGTGCAGTTTCCTGAGGTTAAGGTGTTAATCACGGCGACGGATTGCAATAAACGGTGGTTACAGGAAGTTATTCATTTTAATGTGCTGGCCATTGTGCCTCGTGATTCAACCGTCGAGACATTTGCGTTGGCGGTAAATAGTGCGGCGATGGGGATGATGTTTCTGCCTGGAGACTGGCGGACGACGCCGGAAAAGGACATTAAAGATCTCAAATCGTTAAGCGCCCGCCAGCGGGAGATTTTAACCATGTTAGCGGCGGGCGAATCAAATAAGGAGATCGGCAGAGCGCTGAATATCAGTACCGGAACGGTAAAAGCGCATCTGGAATCCCTGTATCGCCGTCTGGAAGTGAAAAATCGCACCCAGGCGGCAATGATGTTAAATATCTCCTCCTGAAGAGGATAATTTTACAGCCAGCAGGAAGTTAGCGGCTGGCTGTAAAAATATTATGGTTCGCCGTACAAACCAATTAAACGGCGTACCACACCGTTAGTCCAGCCAAACCCATCCTGCAACGGATACTCGCCACCGCCGCCTTCGCGGGGAACACCATCGGCAATATGGTATTTCTCGATCATTTTGTGCTGTTCCAGATAGAACTGATTCACCGTTTTCAGCCAGCTGCGCGCGATTTCATCACCCAGAAGGTCATCGCCATACATTTTAAATCCCTGAATTGCCATCCATTGTAACGGTGCCCAGCCATTGGGTTTATCCCACTGTTCACCGGTTTCGTACTCGCTTGCCAGAATCCCGCCAGGTGTCAGTAACCGGCTGCGTACGGCGTTTGCCAGACGATCGGCCTGTTCATGGTTCGCCATGCCGACATAGAGCGGCACAATGGCGGCAGCGGAAAACAGCGCCAGTTGTTCGCGTCGCCAGTCGTAATCGCGGTAGATGCCGTTTTCATCATCCCAGAGGTAACGGTTTACCGCATCGCGACGGGCACTGGCCTTCTGGCGGAACAGCGCTTCTGTCTCTTTCTCGCCTTTCAGCGCCGAGATGTTGGCGATGGCGCTCTCCAGTTTAAACAGGAAGGCATTCAGATCGATGGGGATGAACTGGGTGGTACGAATGCTCGCCAGACGACCAGTATCACGCAGCCAACGGGAAGAGTAATCCCAACCTGAGGCCGCTCCCGCGCGTAAATCGCGGTACACCTCGTTGGGCGGGCGACCAGAATGTTTCGCGGTTTCAACGTCCTCAAGCCAGGATTCGTCACGCGGCGTGTCGCGATCGTCCCAATAACGGTTGAGCAGCGATCCGTCCGGCATCCGCACAACATGGCGATAGGCCTGATTAGGGATCAACGATTCTGCACCGTCCATCCAGAAGGCATATTCCATTTTAAGGTGGTCGAGATAGCGGCGCGCACCGCGTACACCATCTTCTTCAAACAACTCCACCATCAGCGCAAAAACCGGTGGTTGCGATCGGCTCAAATAATAGGTGCGGTTGCCGTTGGGGATGTGACCATAGTTTTCGATCATCCAGGCGAAGTTATCGGCCATGCATTTCAGCAAATCTTCCCGACCACTTTCCGCCAGCCCCAGCATGGTGAAATAGGAATCCCAATAGTAGGTTTCGCTAAAACGGCCGCCCGGGACAATATATGACTGCGGTAGCGCCAGCAGAGAAGACCACGGAATGTGATCCTGTGGTTCGCGGGTTAGCACCGGCCACAGCTGGTCGATATGCTCTTTCAGGGAATTTTGCGGGTCCGATACATACTCGCTGGAGTAGACCTCCGGCAGCCAGAAGTGATTTTCAACAAACTTGCGCAAGTCAAAATCACGATGACGGCGCACTTTACGGTAGCGGATTAAAATATCCAGCGGGTCCATTTTGGGTGCGCAGTCGGGAAAGGTTTTACTGTCGGGGAAAATTTTCGCCGACTGAACATGCTCGAACAGTTCGAGATAGCGATCGGCAGGCGTCAGCGCATCAGAGGCGGGCAGCCCTTCAATCATCTCGGGTTCCGGTTCTGCCTCGATCATCTCATCCAGTTTTAATTCATACGGGTCCAGCTCATAGCAGAGATCGACTTCGATCATCAGTTCGTCTGGATTAGGGTTTTGAATTTTCTGATTGAGCATAAGGATCCAACCTCCGAAATTCGTCGCTAATTATCGGGCTTTTCTTTAAGGGTAGTCATTCGCTCCGCCTGGTGGGCGACAAAGCGTGCGGTGGATCACGTTTATTAACCTGTCAAAAAATATAACGCACTAATATCCATGGAATTTATAAAAATACGGATTTCGTGTTGTTTTTCATTTTCAGAACATTCAATCCTGCTCTCGCCGCAATCATGATATGCCATTCCTGATCTGGGTAATAGGCACAGGCTATCTTATTGATAGTTTATATTCATGTAATTGATTGATTCCTATCAAAAAGCGTATCTTACTGTTTTTTATGATGGCTTTGTCTCGCAGAGACGTTTGCAGCATTCTGGAAAATTTTCTGGGTCACAATAACTCACCACCGTGAGGGAAGAATAATGAAAATGGTCTCACGTATTACCGCGATCGGCCTGGCTGGCGTCGCGATTTGCTATTTAGGGTTATCTGGTTATGTGTGGTACCACGATAATAAACGCAGTAAACAGGCCGATGTTCAGGCATCTGCTGTCAGTGAAAATAATAAGGTTTTAGGCTTTCTCCGCGAAAAAGGATGCGACTATTGCCACACGCCTTCGGCAGAATTACCCGCCTATTATTATATTCCTGGCGCGAAACAGTTGATGGATTACGACATTAAGCTTGGATATAAATCTTTTAACCTCGAGGCCGTGCGTGCGGCACTGCTGGCTGATAAACCCGTTTCGCAAAGCGATCTGAATAAGATTGAATGGGTGATGCAGTATGAAACTATGCCACCAACGCGTTATACCGCGCTACACTGGGCGGGTAAGGTGAGTGATGAAGAGCGGGCGGAAATACTGGCCTGGATTGCAAAACAGCGCGCGGAATATTACGCCAGCAATGATACTGCTCCGGAGCATCGCAATGAACCGGTGCAGCCCATCCCGCAAAAATTGCCTACCGATGCGCAAAAAGTGGCGTTGGGCTTTGCGCTGTATCACGATCCCCGTTTATCGGCTGATAGCACCATTTCATGCGCTCATTGCCATGCGTTGAATGCGGGGGGCGTCGATGGCAGAAAAACATCGATTGGTGTTGGTGGCGCAGTTGGGCCGATTAACGCGCCGACGGTATTTAACTCAGTATTTAACGTTGAGCAGTTCTGGGATGGTCGTGCGGCAACATTGCAGGATCAGGCTGGTGGACCGCCGTTGAACCCGATTGAAATGGCGTCGAAATCCTGGGACGAAATTATTGCTAAGCTGGAAAAAGATCCGCAGCTTAAAGCGCAGTTCCTCGGCGTCTATCCGCAAGGTTTCAGTGGCGAAAATATTACTGATGCCATTGCTGAATTTGAGAAAACATTAATTACGCCGGATTCCCCATTTGATAAATGGTTGCGTGGAGATGAAAATGCGCTGACGGCGCAACAGAAAAAAGGCTATCAATTATTTAAAGATAATAAATGTGCAACTTGTCATGGTGGTATTATTCTCGGTGGACGTTCCTTTGAACCGTTGGGGCTGAAAAAAGACTTTAACTTTGGGGAAATTACGGCGGCGGATATTGGTCGTATGAATGTGACTAAAGAAGAGCGTGATAAATTGCGTCAGAAAGTACCCGGTTTACGTAACGTTGCTTTAACGGCACCGTACTTCCATCGCGGTGACGTGCCGACGCTGGACGGGGCGGTGAAACTGATGCTGCGCTATCAGGTAGGCAAAGAGCTGCCGCAGGAGGATGTGGATGATATCGTAGCTTTCCTGCACAGTCTGAACGGGGTGTACACGCCGTATATGCAGGATAAACAATAATTAATTTGATCGCCCGAACAGGAATGTTTGGGCGATTTTTATTACGATAATAAAGTCTGTTTTTAATATTATCATGTTAAATGTTTATATTATAAAAAGTCGTTTTTCTGCTTAGGATTTTGTTATTTAAATTAAGCCTGTAATGCCTTGCTTCCATTGCGGATAAATCCTACTTTTTTATTGCCTTCAAATAAATTTAAGGAGTTCGAAATGGACCAGAAGCTGTTAACGGATTTCCGCTCAGAACTACTCGATTCACGTTTTGGCGCAAAGGCCATTTCTACTATCGCGGAGTCAAAACGATTTCCGCTGCACGAAATGCGCGATGATGTCGCATTCCAGATTATCAATGATGAATTATATCTTGATGGCAACGCTCGTCAGAACCTGGCCACTTTCTGCCAGACCTGGGACGACGAAAACGTCCATAAATTGATGGATTTGTCGATCAATAAAAACTGGATCGACAAAGAAGAATATCCGCAATCCGCAGCCATCGACCTGCGTTGCGTAAATATGGTTGCCGATCTGTGGCATGCGCCTGCGCCGAAAAATGGTCAGGCCGTTGGCACCAACACCATTGGTTCTTCCGAGGCCTGTATGCTCGGCGGGATGGCGATGAAATGGCGTTGGCGCAAGCGTATGGAAGCTGCAGGCAAACCAACGGATAAACCAAACCTGGTGTGCGGTCCGGTACAAATCTGCTGGCATAAATTCGCCCGCTACTGGGATGTGGAGCTGCGTGAGATCCCTATGCGCCCCGGTCAGTTGTTTATGGACCCGAAACGCATGATTGAAGCCTGTGACGAAAACACCATCGGCGTGGTGCCGACTTTCGGCGTGACCTACACCGGTAACTATGAGTTCCCACAACCGCTGCACGATGCGCTGGATAAATTCCAGGCCGACACCGGTATCGACATCGACATGCACATCGACGCTGCCAGCGGTGGCTTCCTGGCACCGTTCGTCGCCCCGGATATCGTCTGGGACTTCCGCCTGCCGCGTGTGAAATCGATCAGTGCTTCAGGCCATAAATTCGGTCTGGCTCCGCTGGGCTGCGGCTGGGTTATCTGGCGTGACGAAGAAGCGCTGCCGCAGGAACTGGTGTTCAACGTTGACTACCTGGGTGGTCAAATTGGTACTTTTGCCATCAACTTCTCCCGCCCGGCGGGTCAGGTAATTGCACAGTACTATGAATTCTTGCGCCTCGGTCGTGAAGGCTATACCAAAGTACAGAACGCCTCTTACCAGGTTGCCGCTTATCTGGCGGATGAAATCGCCAAACTGGGGCCGTATGAGTTCATCTGTACGGGTCGCCCGGACGAAGGCATCCCGGCGGTTTGCTTCAAACTGAAAGATGGTGAAGATCCGGGATACACCCTGTACGACCTCTCTGAACGTCTGCGTCTGCGCGGCTGGCAGGTTCCGGCCTTCACTCTCGGCGGTGAAGCCACCGACATCGTGGTGATGCGCATTATGTGTCGTCGCGGCTTCGAAATGGACTTTGCTGAACTGTTGCTGGAAGACTACAAAGCCTCCCTGAAATATCTCAGCGATCACCCGAAACTGCAGGGTATTGCCCAGCAGAACAGCTTTAAACACACCTGATAACATAACGTTGTAAAAACCGAATGCCCAGCCTTTAAAAAAACAGCTGGGCATTCGGTTGCTTATTAATCGCAATAATATATTGGCTGTCTATTAATCGTGTTGATAAGATATATGTTATATGAATGTTTATTAAATGTAGCGATTGCCTTTAATGTCACGAAAAGGGATTATTTGCTTGCTATTAATTTCACTTCGTTCTTAAACACGTTTTTGTATTATAAATCCAGTCATCCTGCCCGTAGAACATCACACATTATCATCCTGTTCTCCCGCTTCGTTTAAATTTATTTATCAATCAATTTGACTTAAGAGGGCGGCGTGCTACATTAATTAACAGTAATATGTTTATGTAATATTAAGTCAACTATGCAATCATTACATGGGAATTGTCTAATTGCGTACGCAAGACATAAATATATTCTCACCATGGTTAATGGTGAATATCGCTATTTTAATGGCGGTGACCTGGTTTTTGCGGATGCAAGCCAAATTCGAGTAGATAAGTGTGTTGAAAATTTTGTATTAGTATCAAGGGATACGCTTTCATTATTTCTGCCGATGCTCAAGGAGGAGGCATTAAATCTTCATGCACATAAAAAAATTTCTTCATTACTCGTTCATCACTGTAGCAGAGATATTCCTGTTTTTCAGGAAGTTGCGCAACTATCGCAGAATAAGAATCTTCGCTATGCAGAAATGCTACGTAAAAGAGCATTAATCTTTGCGTTGTTATCTGTTTTTCTTGAGGATGAGCACTTTATACCGCTGCTTTTGAACGTTTTGCAACCGAACATGCGAACACGAGTTTGTACGGTTATCAATAATAATATCGCCCATGAGTGGACACTAGCCCGAATCGCCAGCGAGCTGTTGATGAGTCCAAGCCTGTTAAAGAAAAAATTGCGCGAAGAAGAGACATCATATTCACAGTTGCTTACTGAGTGTAGAATGCAACGTGCTTTGCAACTTATTGTTATACATGGCTTTTCAATTAAGCGAGTCGCAGTGTCCTGTGGATATCACAGCGTGTCGTATTTCATTTACGTCTTTCGAAATTATTATGGGATGACGCCCACAGAGTATCAGGAGCGATCGGCGCAGGGATTGCCGAACCGTGACTCGGCGGCAAGTATTGTTGCGCAAGGAAATTTTTACGGCACTGACCGTTCTGCGGAAGGAATAAGATTATAGAATTTTACTCAGACATAAAAAAAACCCGGCATAGGGGACCGGGAAGAGGATAGTCTGCCGTCTCCAGACTAATAAACCGTTATAACACTCCCTGTTGGCACGGGAAACTTTGTGCTCTCAGTAAGTTAAATATAACTTTTACTGGAAATAAGATCAGCCATTTTTTTATAAACATAAGCTATACGCAGTGCGAAAATATATTCGTGCTGCATTTACTTATTATCAATTAACTGTTATGCAAAACTACTTTGTGGATAAATTTTGGTCCTACCAAATCTGGCAGTTTTTTCGCTAAGAAACAGTCTGGCAACATTTCATTAGTATACTGAAATTGAAATAATCGCAGTATGAAATATAAGGGATAATCATGACTCATGTCTGCTCGGTGATCCTCATTCGTCGTTCATTCGATATTTATCATGAAAAGCATAAAATATCGCTGCATAACGAGAGTATCGTGCTGCTGGAGAAAAATTTGGCAGACGATTTTGCGTTTTGTTCACCGGATACGCGACGACTGGATATCGATGAGCTGACAGTTTGCCATTACTTACAAAATATTCGTCAGCTACCACGCAATTTAGGGTTACATAGCAAAGACCGTCTATTAATTAACCAGTCACCCCCCATGCCGCTGGTGACGGCGATTTTTGATAGCTTCAATGAATCCGGGGTAAATTCACCGATACTGAGCAATATGCTCTACCTTTCCTGTTTATCGATGTTTTCTCATAAGAAAGAACTGATCCCCTTACTTTTCAATAGCATCAGCACTGTTTCAGGAAAAGTTGAACGCCTTATTAGCTTTGATATCGCCAAACGTTGGTATCTGCGCGATATCGCGGAAAGAATGTATACCAGCGAGAGTCTCATCAAAAAAAAGTTGCAGGATGAAAATACCTGTTTCAGTAAAATATTACTCGCTTCCAGGATGTCGATGGCCAGACGATTACTCGAGTTACGTCAAATTCCTCTGCATACTATTGCAGAAAAATGTGGCTATAGCAGTACGTCGTACTTTATAAACACATTTCGACAATATTATGGTGTAACGCCACATCAGTTTGCGCAACATTCGCCAGGTACCTTTTCCTGACATATTTTGCATTTGAATATTGGTCAGGATCTCACACCTGCTTCATGTGAAACTCTTCCCTGATGATTTCTGCCGGGCTACCGGCTAGTTCTCTTTCGCAGTTTGCCAGGCGGTATAGGTATTTTCAGGAGGAAAAGACTCGGCATGTTTGGGATTATTAAGCTGACAATTCATACGATTACGGGAATGTGGGTCAGTATTGTGCTGTTCAAATTGATGACGAATGGCTGGAGTGGTTTCTACTTTCAGTGCTGTGTACTAAGCCTGGTATTCCTGACGGTTAGCTGGTTGTTGAGTGGTGAA
Source organism: Escherichia sp. SCLE84 (assembly GCF_012584495.1). NCBI lineage: Bacteria > Pseudomonadati > Pseudomonadota > Gammaproteobacteria > Enterobacterales > Enterobacteriaceae > Escherichia > Escherichia sp. SCLE84. The sequence goes on from NZ_CP051430.1 coordinate 3,516,450, forward strand.
TGGTTAGCAGGAAAGAGTAAGGCTGAACCTTCACGTTCAACCTTACTCTCATTTACACGTTACGCTTTTTTAAAGCGGGCAAAGAGATGTTCCACTACAACGAAAAAGACCGGAACGAAGTAAATTGCCAGCACTGTTGCGGCAAACATCCCGCCCATCACGCCGGTACCTACCGCGTTTTGCGCGCCAGAACCGGCACCATGACTGATAACCAGCGGCAGCACGCCGAGAATAAAGGCCAGAGAGGTCATCAGGATTGGGCGTAAACGCATCCGCGCCGCTTCGATGATTGCCTCTATCGGCGTTTTCCCTTCTTTCTGCATCATCTCAACGGCAAATTCGACAATCAGGATGGCGTTCTTGGCGGAAAGCCCGATGGTGGTCAGCAAACCAACCTGGAAGTAGACGTCATTACTTAAGCCGCGCAGATCGGTGGCCAGTAATGCGCCAACGACGCCTAACGGAACAACCAACATCACCGAGAACGGAATTGACCAGCTCTCATAGAGTGCGGCGAGGGCGAGGAACACCACGATCAGTGAAATGGCATACAGTGCAGGAGCCTGGTTTGAGGATAACGCTTCCTGATACGACAGTCCGGTCCATGAGTAGCCGACGCCTGCCGGAAGTTTAGCGACCAGGTCTGCCATAAATTTCATAGCGTCACCGGTACTTTTCCCGGCCGCCGCTTCACCTAAAATCTCCATTGACGGGATGCCGTTGTAGCGTTCCAATCGCGGTGAACCATAGGTCCATTCGGTAGACGAGTAGGCAGAAAGCGGTGCCATCGTGCCAGAGGCGTTGCGTACATACCATTGGTTGATGTTATCCGGCAACATACGGAACGGCGTGCCTGCCTGGACATACACTTTTTTCACCCGCCCCTGGTTGAGGAAGTCGTTCACGTAGCTGCTGCCGAAGGCGGTGGAAATTGTCTGGTTGATATCAGACAGCGCCACACCCATTGCCTCAGCTTTCGCGGCGTTGACGTTCACTTTGAACATCGGCGTATCTTCCAGGCCGTTCGGGCGTACCCCGGTGACCTGGTCAGGCGATTGCGCTGCCAGTGATAACAGCTCGTTTCGTGCCTGGGTTAGTTTTTCGTGCCCCAGGTTACCGTTGTCCAGCAGTTCCATATCAAAACCTGACGCGGTACCCAGTTCAGCCACCGCGGGTAAGTTGAACGGGAAGACGACGGCTTTATTGATACTGCTTAACGCAATCATTGCCCGCTGAATGATCGCGGTAACCGAGTTTTCCTCACCGACACGTTCAGACCACGGCTTGAGACTGATAAACGCCAGGCCGTTGTTTTGCCCCTGGCCGCTGAAGCCAAAGCCGCCAACGGTAAACACCGACTGAACATTATCTTTCTCTTTTGTAAGATAATAATCCGTCACCTGTTGCAGCACTTTCGTGGTGTTAACCATGGTGGCACCGGAAGGTAACTGCGCGGTGGTCATAAATACCCCCTGATCCTCTTCTGGTAAGAAAGAGGTCGGTGTACGCAGGAACAGCACCGCCATCCCGGCGCAAATCAGCAGGTAGACCACCATGTAGCGACCGGTACAACGCAACAGCGAGCGGGTGCTATCGGTATAGTGCTGAGTTGATTTTTCAAACAGCGTGTTGAAGCGTGCGAACAGGGCGTTAGGTTTGTGACCGCCTTCCGGCGCGGCTTTCAGAATGGTGGCGCACAGGGCAGGGGTCAGGCTCATTGCCACAAATACTGAAAGCAGCATGGAGGAGATCAGCGTGATGGAGAACTGGCGGTAGATCTCCCCGGTTGCGCCGCTCATAAAGGCCATCGGCATAAACACTGCGGAAAGAACAACAGCAATACCGACCAGCGCACGTTGGATCTGCCCCATCGATTTATGCGTCGCTTCCTTCGGTGGTAGCTTATCTTCCGCAATGACACGCTCGACGTTCTCCACCACCACGATGGCGTCATCCACCAGTAGCCCTATCGCCAGCACCATCCCGAACATAGTTAACGTGTTGATGGTGAAACCGACCGCCGACAAGATCGCAAACGTCCCGAGAATAACCACCGGTACGGCAATCGTCGGGATGATTGTGGCACGGAAATTCTGCAAAAACAGATACATGACCAGGAAGACGAGGATGATAGCCTCAACCAGTGTTTTAAAAACTTCCTGAATAGAAATTTCGATAAACGGCGTGGTGTCGTAAGGATAAACCGTCTTCAGACTTGCGGGGAAATAGGCTGATAAGCGGTTCAGCTCCTCTTTGACTGCCCGCGAGGTATCCAGGGCGTTTGCTCCGGTAGCCAGTTTGATGGCGATCCCGGCAGCAGGTTTGCCGTTATAGCGCGCCACGGTGGAATAATCTTCCGCTCCAAGTTCGACGCGGGCGACATCACGCAGCAGCACTTGCGAACCATCTTGCTGAACTTTCAACAGGATTTTGCCAAATTCTTCCGGCGTTTGCAGACGCGTCTGCACAATGATCGAGGCGTTTAGTTGCTGGTCTGCCGCCTGTGGCATGCCACCCAGTTGACCACCGGAAATCTGGTTGTTTTGCACCTTAATCTGGGAAATAACATCGGAAGGTACCAGATTGTATTTATTGAGTTTTTGCGGGTCCAGCCAGATACGCATGGCGTACTCGGAACCAAAGAGCTGTACGCTACCAACGCCCGCGGTACGGCTTAGCGGGTCTTTGATATTAGACGCTACATAGTCCGCGATATCGTACTGGTTGAGGCTGCCGTTATCAGAAATAAACGCCGCTACCATCAGAATATTACTGCTCGACTTATCAACGCTAATCCCCTGCTGCTGCACCGCTTCAGGTAATGAAGGCATAGCGAGTTGCAGTTTATTTTGCACCTGAACCTGTGCGATATCAGGAGATGTCCCAGTCTCGAAGGTCAGAGTGATAGAGGCATTACCCGCCGCATCACTGGTTGAAGACATGTACATCAGGCCATCAAGCCCATTCATATTTTGCTCAATCACCTGAGTGACCGAGTCTTCTACCGTTTGCGCATCGGCACCTGGATAGGTAGCGCTGACGGTAATGGTCGGTGGCGCAATCTGCGGATACTGCGCAACCGGTAAGTTCATGATCGCCAGACCACCTGCAAGCATCATAATAATGGCAAGTACCCAGGCAAAAACCGGGCGATCAATAAAATAGTTAGCCATGAAAGTCCCCTTAAGCCTGCAACGTTATTGTTTCGATTCGGTGCTGGCGTTTTCCTGGCTGGAGGAAATTGCTCGTGCTTTGATACCCGGACGAATGCGTTGCAAACCGGAAACGATCACCCGATCGCCAGCCTGCAAGCCAGAGGTGACAACCCACTGGTCGCCGATGGCTTTGCTGGCTTCAATTTCGCGTAGCTGCACAACATCGTCTTTATCCAGAATGAGCGCCGTTGCTTTACCCTGGGCGTTGTGGGTGACGCCTTCCTGCGGCACCAGTAATACATTCTGGCGGCTACCTTCATCCACTAATGCCGTGACGTACATGCCAGGCAGCAAGTCACCATTTGGGTTGGGGAAAATCGCCCGTAACGTCACGGAGCCCGTGGTTTCATCCACCGTCGGGTCGGAGAATTTCAGCGTGCCGGTCTGGCTGTAGCGTTTACCATTTTCCAGATTGAGCTGTACTGGCGTACTGCCCTGAACCTGTTTGATTTGCCCACTGGCGACCTCTTCTTTCATGCGTAAGAAATCTTGCACCGACTGCGTGAGATCGACATAAATCGGGTCCAGACGTTGTACGGTAACCAGCGAATCTGCCTGATTAGCGGTAACGAGTGCGCCGACGGTCACCGACGATTTCCCGCTGACGCCCGTAATCGGCGAGGTGACATTCGCGTATTGCAGATTGATCGTCGCCTGTTCAACAGCCGCTTTGGCGACGGTGACATTGGCTTCTGCTTCATTCAACTGGGTGCGCGCGGTGTCGTAATCCTGACGGCTAACGTAGTTGGTCTTCAGCAACGATGCCTGGCGGTTAAAGGTGATGCGGGCATTGCTGGCGGTAGAGAGCGCTTTCGCCAGCGAGCCTTTGGCGGAGTTTAGCTCGGCCTGTAAAGGTGCAGGATCAATCTGATACAGCGAATCGCCCTGGTTCACTTTATCGCCTTCGATAAAGTTGCGTTTAATGATAATACCGCCCACCTGGGGACGTATCTCGGCAACTTCATAAGGAACGGTTCTACCGGGCAATTCGCTCAACACATTGACCGAACCGGGGGAGAGTGTGACGACACCGACCTCAGGCGTCATGGCGGCGGCGTTTTCCGCCGATTTGTCATCGCAGGCGGTGAGCATCGCGCCGCAGAATAACAACGGTATTAACAGCTTTCTTCTTCTGTTCATTTTAGTCCCTGAAAATTCTTGAGAAATAACGGTTCTTTAAATTGCGCGCGAGGAGAGATATGAGGGATTTACAGACCAGCGGCATAGTGGGGTTGTCAGCCAGTAAGGTGGGATACAGGCACAGTGATCGACATGGTGAGGTCAACGACAAAAAAAATGTTGCCGTTCTGCCAACAGTTCCTGCCAGCATTCGGGCAACGAAGGGTTCTACTGGTGGATACACATACCAGGGGAATAAAGTCGTTTTAGCCTCTCCTTTAGTAATCACCGGGGGTAATGAAATCAGCATCTGCATCCCTCGTCATGCCAGCCATCAATTTCAGTTGCTTATGTCCTGACTAAAAATAAGATGTGATACCCAGGGTGACGATGTCGCTCATACGTCTTAGTTTCAGCTTGTACATAATGTTGAATTTCTGAATCTTTAATGTTTGTTGCGAAATATTGAGCGTCGACGTGATATTGCTTTCATTTTTATTTTTCAGAATCAGTTGCATAATTTTGAACTGATTATGTGAAAAACATAATTGTGAATTCTTATGGGGCAAGTGTTTACCATAAGTAATCTCAAGAAGATTTTTGATACTTTCTTTGCGGCTAACAAAATAAATAGGCGCTTTAGCTTTTAGTTTACTGATGTGATAAGGTGCCAAAACAATAATTCTCTCGGCATCTAATTTCTCCAGAAATTTAATCGCTTCTTCATCAAGGATATGATTGTGATAGGTATCAATGATAACCTTGAAGGGTTTATTGCCTACTTTTTTGATCTCTGACAGGGAATTGATTTTTATCATTTCGTGATTATCTTTCAACTGCCAAAAGCCCTGTAAAAGAAAAGAATCTTTCGTCATGAGAAAAATCATAACTTGCTCCTTAGCCGTTATCGTTTCGAACATGTCATCCTTTTCATTATTTACATCCTTGTCCGAATCGTTGTTCAATATAGTAAACGCCTATAAGAACTTTACCCTTCGTGAACTAATACGTCTATTAACACTAATCAATACTTCAGATTTATCCATCACGCACTCCATATATTGATCCTAAGTAAGATTCCTGGTTGTTATCAGCTTGTAAATAGTAAACAAAAAGTTAACGTTTGCGGATTACTGCCCAAGAATAAGTTATCAATAACCAGTTTGTGATCTCTGAAGAATATTACTAAAGTTAAAATGTAATCCGATTTAAATATCGAGTCTCCTTGTTTCGACTTAAGCTGGCAATTGGATTGCCAGCTTTCTTTTAACGCATTGAAATTACCTGAGTAAATAACGCATTCATGTCTTCAGGTTTTTATATAGCGTCTGGAGACACGGATATTTATGCAATGTAATCAACGCCAGTTGCAAAAAAATGAACCCGGATTACTTATTTAACCGCCCATAGCATCAACGCTTACGGAACTCTTTGTTCACTTTCCCACAGCACTTTTAAAACATTAAACCTGACTACGGAAAATATCAGCCATGATAATGTTTGAAATGGCTAATTTGCCATGGAGTGAAAAAAATTAGATGAAATTCAGTAGGTTGAAATGATCACTAGCAGGTAATTATTTCAATGATAGTGCGCAATTGATCTACAACACTGCGTAGCGGAGAGAGTATTAATCGGATCATAGTCACATCAAGTGACTATGATCCGGGTGACAACCGGGATAATTATTGCTGCTTAACGAACAAACTGGCGAAGCTGAACAGGCTGGCGGCGCTAAATATCAGTTCAATTCCCACCAGTGTGGAAACCAGCGTTACAGACACCATCGGCGTTGCACCAAGGAATATCCAGGCAATGACGATATCCAGCACACCAATAACGAGCTGTAGCCAGCTGCCTTTCATTGAACGCTGACGATACCAACTCATCAGGCGAATAACCCCTGCAACACAGAACAAACCGGCAATAAATGCCGCAATGGCAAAAATGCCCAGCTCCGGTGCGCGGATGAAGAAATAGCCGATCAATAAATAGGCGACTGCGACGAGGAAACCGGATAATACCGGCCAGAAATTATGACTGCGGTTGCTGAATAACCCGACAATAAGCGCAATACCCGAGCAGATTAATAATGCACCCACTACTGTGCTTAAAATATCGCCAGAGACGAACGGGAAACTGATACACAGCAACCCGACGATAAACAGCAGCACGGCAATAAACTGGATTGCTCTGCGATGCTTTTTCAGCATCTCCAGATCAAACTTCAAAATTGTTGCCTTATCTATATATAACATAGAACCACCCTATAAAATTAAGAAGAAAATCCCCTGCTATCAATCTATGCCAAAAACGCGTCTAAGAATGCAGTCGATTTAATAAAAATTTCCTAATTGCAGTATCTGATGCATCTGTAACTCATTGTATTGAAATAAAAATATCTGATTTTGATATTTTCCATCAACATGACATATACAGAAAACCAGGTTATAACCTCAGTGTCGAAATTGATTCGTGACGGCTCTTTCACTTTATAGTTGAGGATATTACGATGAAAAAAGTATTAGGCGTTATTCTTGGTGGTCTGCTTCTTCTGCCAGTTGTGAGCAATGCAGCGGATGCGCAAAAAGCAGCTGATAACAAAAAACCGGTCAACTCCTGGACCTGTGAAGATTTCCTGGCTGTGGACGAATCCTTCCAGCCAACTGCAGTTGGTTTTGCTGAAGCGCTGAACAACAAAGATAAACCAGAAGATGCGGTTTTAGATGTTCAGGGTATTGCAACCGTAACCCCAGCTATCGTTCAGGCTTGTACTCAGGATAAACAAGCCAACTTTAAAGATAAAGTTAAAGGCGAATGGGACAAAATTAAGAAAGATATGTAATTCCGGGAATGCGTTACATCGTACTTCCTTGCATATTGAACAGGCCGGAATATCTTCTTTAAAAGCAGCTATTCCTCCTGTTCATATATAATCTCTATATTGAATGGGTTACAAAATGAATATTTCATCTCTCCGTAAAGCGTTTATTTTTATGGGCGCTGTAGCGGCTTTGTCACTGGTGAACGCACAATCTGCGCTGGCAGCCAATGAATCCGCTAAAGATATGACCTGCCAGGAATTTATTGATCTGAATCCAAAAGCAATGACCCCGGTTGCATGGTGGATGCTGCATGAAGAAACAGTATATAAAGGTGGCGATACCGTTACTTTAAATGAAACCGATCTCACTCAAATTCCTAAAGTGATCGAATACTGTAAGAAAAACCCGCAGAAAAATTTGTATACCTTCAAAAATCAAGCATCTAATGACTTGCCGAATTAATGAGGTACAAGTAAAAAGGAGTAGCAAGTTGAGCCATCTTGCTGCTCCTTTTTGCATTTTTATATGACAGCAGAATTTATTATACGTCTTATACTCGCGGCAATTGCCTGTGGCGCTATTGGCATGGAAAGGCAAATGCGCGGCAAAGGAGCAGGGTTACGCACACATGTATTAATTGGCATGGGAAGCGCCCTGTTTATGATTGTTTCGAAATATGGTTTTGCTGACGTGCTGTCTTTAGATCACGTCGGACTCGACCCCAGCCGTATTGCTGCTCAGGTGGTGACGGGCGTCGGGTTTATCGGTGCAGGTAACATTCTCGTTCGTAACCAAAATATTGTAGGTCTGACGACGGCAGCGGATATCTGGGTGACCGCCGCCATAGGTATGGTTATTGGCAGCGGTATGTACGAACTGGGTATTTATGGTTCAGTGATGACCTTGTTGGTGCTGGAAGTCTTCCATCAATTAACCTTCCGCCTGATGAACAAAAATTACCATTTACAGCTGACATTAGTGAACGGTAATACGGTATCAATGCTCGACTGGTTTAAGCAGCAAAAAATAAAAACGGATTTAGTTTCGTTGCAGGAAAATGAAGATCATGAAGTGGTCGCCATTGATATCCAGCTTCATGCCACAACGTCGATAGAAGACCTGTTGCGATTATTAAAAGGTATGGCAGGGGTGAAAGGCGTTTCAATTAGCTAATCTGTGTGGCAGCGTAGCCAGACTCACCGTAAGCCTGAAATTCACACCAGATAATCAATATGCTGATGGCGTACCAGCTCATTGATCCGCTTAAGATTGAGGATCATCATGATATTGTGTTTATGGCAGTAGAACGTTTTTAGCGATATTTTCAGTTTCTCCAGAATATCTTCCGTTGTCATTTGATTCGCAATGCAGCTCAGAACCTGATGTTGCTTGCGCGAAAGTGACACAGCCGCTTCAGGCACAGAGCAGTAACTGCCATTGATGAGTGCGACAAAATCAATGATAGTGATAGTCCGCGGAACAAAGGTCACCGGCACTTTCCCCAGGCAGCGTTTAATATTAAAGGGGGAGAAAATAATCACATGGACAGGTTTTAATCGTTCAATTTGAGTGAGAAAATTAGAATGAAATACATTATTCATTAATGTATCAATAATGACGAAGGCATTCTGATGCAACATTACGTCGATCTCTTCTTCGTTCTGTATATGAACGACATTACCTTTACTCAGAATGTTTTTCATCGCGGTGAAGAACATCGTATCCCTGGTAATTATAAGAAACATAACCGACTCCTGGTGCGGACATTAACTTTATAATCAGTTTGCCAAAGGTAATTAACAGGACAGGGCTTATAATAATAATAGTTAGCTTACTGTATATTAATTTTATGTAATACATGATGCAGATGCTGAGAAAGCATCTGCATCTTTCGGTGGTGTTATTTGACCAGCTCAGGTGTTACCTGACTCACCGCATTGGTGTAGTAAGGCGCACCCCAGCCCGGTTCCGGCCAGAATGCACCATAGCCGTAATCCCACAGGTTATAGGTGGTATTAACCACTTCTCTCAAATGCCACACCTGGATGCCCTGCATATTCACTTCCAGGAAGTTATACGGGACTTTATTGATAAAGCCTGGTTGTTCACCCTGAATGGTACCGAGGATGGTAACAAAGTGATTACGATAGTTCACTGGATCAAGGAAGCCGCTTTGTCTGGCGAGCAGTCGGCCCTGATAGTTGGCTTCAATATCAGGCTTCGCATAGCTATCCAACGGTAATACAGCGATTTCTAACAACGTATCCGTTTTGCCATTGATAACGTTGATAACCTTCCCACCAAAGCGCGCTTGTTGACCAACATATAACCCCGGCTGGTTATGAACAGCAACAAAACTTTTTTGAATATCAGGTTGGTTATTGCCTTTGATATTTTGCGGAATTGAACTACATGCGGCAAGCAAAAATGAAAGGCTGAGGATGAGTGCACCTTTTGTCATGTTCATGTTACTATCCTTATCAACAAATATTAAAACCATAATAGATATTTCTTTATAGTTTTCATCTGATTCTGAGGTGATATGCCTGATAGTAACGTAAACCTGTCTAATGTTTATATCCCTTCTGTTTAGTTCAATTCCGTTATTTTGGGGCGTGGTATGAGTATCCATCGCCCCATAATATAACCCTTTGTTTTAAAATTACATAAAATCTATCATTATTCAATGATTATAAAGTACAAATAATCAATATTATGGTATTATATTCTGATAATGATTTGATAAGCGAATTCTTTTACCAGATGGTATTTCTATTTCCACCCCATAATTTATATCTTTTTCATTAGGCAGATCTCTCTTTAAATAAAAGGGGTATGAAATCTTTTCGGGTTGAAGTGTCTCGTAATGAAATGCTATGAATTCATTTTTAGACATTGTTGCCCATTTTTGAATTTTATTGTATAGAGAGGGTGTTGTAAACTCTTGAAGTTGTTTATAACATATTTTTTTGAACTCTTGCTTATATTTTAATATGTCATCAAATGAAAGATTTACTACCTTTGCCTCTAAGAAATCAATTATTCTCGAAGCAATTTCCGCTTTCGCGCGTAAAGAGTTGTCATTAATAGTTAACAATGTAGAAAACAAGCCATTGATTTGTTTGTCAAGATGCTGTTCATATTCATGTAGTTTGGGGATTGGATTTTCCTTGTGTGAAAAAATAGTGTTAAATAAATTTGCGTCAGTGAAATTTATATTAAGTAGATCTTCAAAATAAAATTTTGATAAGGTTAGGACTAGCCTGGACATATCTTGCCCTGTCATGTTGAAATCAATAAAGTCGCATCCAGCAAGGGCTTCCATCCTATTTTCATTTTCACTGTGCTCAATATACAGCTTCGCCATTTTTAGGTACAGGCTTTGAATGTCTCTTATATCAGTTGGTAAGTCAGCTCGTTGCCCAGCAAAATTTTTATTATCGGAAGAAACGGTTTGGACACTGAATCTTTCGGGTATTCCTTCTTCTACGAGAATTTTAGTTATGATTGGATTGTTGGGTTCTGGATTAACGACAACAATGATTTGACATACAGAATCCTTATCCTTTTCGTATCTAATGTTATGAATCTGATTAAGTATTGATTGTGTCTGTTGCGTAATTGGTGTCGAACTTATCGTTTCAATGTTATTAATAAGACTTACAAGTTGAGCCACAACTTTTGAGTAGTCTGCATTTGTATATGTGGTGTTCGTGTGGCATGCATTAATTTGTTGGAGTTGTTGTTGCGCTAAATCAAATTGTTCAGGGTTGTATCCTTCTCCAGAGAATGTGGAATTAATGGGGTGTTGTTCTTCCCGATTATCACAAGGCCACTTCGGTGTGTCTGGCGTTTTAACATCGTCGGTATTTGTTGTGCGGTTATAAATGTCACCGTTATATGTATTTATTATACCTGGGGTAAAGTCAATTGACATAACATTCCTTATTCATCATCTGTTTATGCTAGGATTTTTAAATTGGATAATTAGAACAGGAATGGATTTTCTTCTACACACAATAAATATAATGCGCCATATCTTCCTGATATAATTACCTTTGACTTCCCTTTTATCTCCACCCGGTAATATTTGTGTATAAAAAAGGGCAGTGATAGTATCGTAAAAGAATACGTTAATAACTATCAAAAAGCGCTCATTTTAAAAAGTTATTATGTTCTCCGATAGTGTGTAAAGTGATATTTTTGTGATGTTTTAGATGTGTAATAATGAACCAGGTTAAAGTGTATTTAAAAATGTGTTGTATTGGCGACTGAAATCTGCCCTTTAAAAGGGGGGATGGTACTGAGACAAAGAGACATTGCTTCTCCAATAAAATGTCAGAGAAGCATGATTACGTGGTTATTGTCTGCTGATGACTTACTGACCGAGCCGTCATCATTCTCAATGCATTAGTTAAAACATTTGTAATTTTTAAGGATTATCCTATCTATGATTTTCTACTTAGAAGGATATGGCACTAACTATGCATCTTATAGTTTACTGCTGGCATCTATTTAAAATAGCAATTGAGTCAAATAGCCCATCAAGATAGCCATACCTAATATAACCGTCAGGAATGCAGCTATCATCGGCATTCTGAACATTGATTTAAGTAATATCACTTCCGTCAGGCTTGCGCCGGCACTGCCGATGATTAATGCCATTAATGCTCCCAGACCCATTCCTTTTGTCATCAGAACAGATGCCAGAGGGATAACCGCCTCAGCCCGGATATACAGCGGAATACCGACAACGGCGCTTAATGGGATGGCGAAGGGATTATCTGCTCCTGCATGAGCGGCAATCCACGCTGAGGGAATAAAGCCATAAATAAAAGAGCCTATTAATACCCCTAACAAAAGATATGGCAGTACATCTTTAAACTGTTGCAACGCATCTTTGGTGGCTAGTTTTATGGGATTAATACTTGCCACTGCTTTGGTATTGCAACAGTTAACGACGGGTTTCTCAATGGCTTTAGCCGTTGGACTACAGCAACTCACTTCTATTGGCGTATATGTCGTCCCCGGCAAAGTTTTTGCCGACGCTTTGGCTGGAGCACAACAATTTGCTGATGAGCTTTTACTGGCAATGATATGACGTTCAAACCCCAGAGAATCCAGGATAATACTGGCAAGAACGGAGACGCCGGTGGCGATAATCGCGTACAACAAGGTGACTTTCCAACCAAAGGTCACCCACATTAGTCCGACGATAATGGGATTAAGTAATGGTGAAACAAATAAAAAAGTGAGAGTCGGACCAAACCCGGCTTTCGCTGACAACAATCCACGTAGCATGGGTATTGTCGAGCAACTACAGAACGGGGTAACGGCTCCCAACAGAGCAGCCAGGAGATAGCCTCTCCCTTTTCTGGCCCCCATCATCTGCTGGATTTTATGGTCTGGCACCTTTTGTCTTATCAGGCTGACACCGGCACTAATCACTATAAACAGCAAAGAAAGCTCGACGGCGAGAAACACAAACATCTCTGCGGCATCTTGCAGCATCTCAAGCCAACTACTCATACGTAACCTCATTGAATAAATCTATATTTCCAGAATAATCGAAATGAGATTCAGATCAAGATATTTCTGGTATTATCGAAATATCAACCAGACAGAGGGGTGTCACATGCAGTTGGAAGAAGTCGCTAAAGCGCTGAAAGAGCTAGGTCACCCGACCCGTTTGTTCATATTTAAACATCTTGTCAAAGCGGGGGAACAAGGTTTGCCGGTCGGTGAGTTGCAAAAGCAGCTTGGGATACCTGGCTCCACACTCAGCCACCATATATCAGCACTGGTATCGGTAGGACTGGTCAAACAAAACCGTGAGAGTCGGACGCTGATGTGTGTTTCGCAATACGCAATGCTGGAAGCGATAATTGAATTCTTACGCGAGGAGTGCTGCGTAAATAGCAAAATTGCCTGATGCGCTACGCTCTACATATTTCATGCCATATATTGAATTTGCACGGTTTTGTAGGTCGGATAAGACGCGTTAGCGTCGCATCCGACATAAACAAAGCGCACTTTACCAACTATGGGCAGTGGATATCGCCGCTTTATTTCAACCGCTTACCCGCTTCATCAACCACTTTCTCGCCATCTTCCTTGGAGAATGCGCCTTTTTGCGCATCTGGCAGAATTTCCAGCACCACTTCTGAAGGGCGGCACAGGCGAGTTCCCAGCGTCGTCACCACAATCGGGCGATTAATCAGAATCGGGTGCTGAAGCATAAAGTCGATTAACCGATCGTCAGTAAATTTATCTTCCGCAAGGCCCAGCTCCTCATACGGTTCGACGTTTTTACGCAGCAGCGCGCGTACGGAAATCCCCATATCGGCAATGAGTTTGACCAGTTCATCGCGCGTTGGCGGAGTTTCCAGATAATGGATAATGGTCGGTTCTGTGCCGCTGTTGCGGATCATCTCCAGCGTATTACGCGATGTGCCGCAGGCCGGGTTGTGATAAATGGTAATGTTGCTCATATCAATATCTCATTACAAAGTGAAAGAGAGACGTAGCGCCAGCGCAGCCAGCGTCACAAACAGCACAGGCAGGGTCATGATAATCCCTGTACGGAAGTAATATCCCCAGCTGATAGTCATATTCTTCTGCGAAAGTACGTGTAGCCAGAGTAGCGTTGCCAGGCTACCAATCGGGGTAATTTTCGGCCCCAAATCGCAGCCAATCACGTTGGCATAAACCATCGCTTCTTTGATAACGCCAGATGCCGTGCTGCCATCAATGGACAACGCGCCAACAAGTACCGTCGGCATATTGTTCATAATAGAAGAGAGGAAGGCGGTGAGGAATCCGGTGCCGAGCGTCGCGGCCCACAGGCCGTTATCCGCCAGCACGTTGAGTACGCCAGAAAGATATTCCGTTAATCCGGCATTGCGCAGGCCATAAACCACCAGATACATGCCGAGCGAGAAGATGACAATCTGCCAGGGTGCACCGCGCAGGACTTTACCCGTATTAATCGCATGACCGCGTTTAGCGACGACAAATAATATCAGTGCGCCCACTGCCGCAATGGCGCTTACCGGAATGCCGAGCGGTTCCAGGACGAAAAATCCCACCAGCAGAAGCAGTAAAACAACCCAGCCAGTTTTGAACGTAGCAGGATCTTTGATCGCTTCTGCGGGAGATTTCAGCAGCGCCATATCGTAGTTCTGCGGAATATCTTTGCGAAAATAGAGATGTAGCATCACCAGCGTGGCAACAATCGCGGCGATATCCACCGGCACCATCACCGAGGCGTATTCGCGAAAGCCGAGGCCAAAGAAATCAGCGGAAACGATATTCACCAGGTTGGAGACAATAAGCGGCAGGCTGGCAGTATCGGCAATGAATCCGGCCGCCATCACGAACGCCAGCGTAGTGCCTTTACTGAACCCTAAAGCCAGCAGCATGGCGATGACAATTGGCGTTAAAATCAGCGCCGCGCCATCATTGGCAAACAGGGCGGCAACGGCAGCACCAAGCAGGACAATCCAGGTAAACAGCAAGCGACCGCGTCCATTGCCCCAGCGTGAAACGTGCAGCGCCGCCCATTCAAAAAAGCCGGACTCATCCAGCAGCAGGCTGATGATAATGACGGCAATAAACGCAGCCGTCGCGTTCCAGACGATATTCCACACCACCGGAATATCACCCGGATGGACCACGCCCGTAACTAACGCCAGAACTGCGCCGAGCGTTGCACTCCAGCCGATGCCTAAACCTTTCGGCTGCCAGATAACCAATACAATGGTCAGGACAAAGATAGCGCCTGCCAGTAACATAATGCCTCCTGGATAAAACACATGCGAAAATACATATGTGTTTAGCTAAATTTTTTAACTGCAAATGTTCTTACTGTCTGCGGAACAGTTTTGTCGAGCCAGGTTGCGGACAATTGCCTGAATCTTTTCCTGTTCACATCGCCAGGCTTCATCAATTATTTTCGCCGCCCATGCTGGAATATGCGGCGATAAGCGGTAATGAACCCACTTACCTTGCTTGCGGTCCAGCAATAGCCCGCTTTCACGCAGCAATGCCAGGTGGCGGGAGATCTTGGGCTGCGACTGGTCGAGAGCAGTGCAGAGATCGCAGACGCATAACTCTCCCAGTTCGCTGAGCAGTAAAACGATGCCCAGACGGGTTTCATCAGCAAGAATTTTGAACAATTGGATGGGTAACAGAAATGACATATTGCGCTCCTGATTGTTGCAGGTAGTGTCTCTCTTCGAAGCGGATAAGTCAAAAACATATATGACTTAACGAATGTGTAAGTGCAGAGGAAGGTAATAGGTGTGAATTTTGAGTTGGCTATTCATTTGAAAGGAGGTCTGAATCAGGACGTAAAAAAACCGACTTTGCGTCGGTTTTTTACTTTCCAGCCCTGAGTTGGTGGCTCTGGCTGGAGTGAGAGAGTTCTTATCTAACAGCTCAATACTATTAGCCAGTGGCTAACATTGCAAGAATTAGCGATTTCTTCAGCTGGCGGAGGGGGCACTTCGGTATATATCGCAATGACGATTTATATACTTTCACTGGGTCATCGTCATATTAAGCCTTGTCCGAATCCGGATGTAAAAAAACCGACTTTGCGTCGGTTTTTTACTTTCCAGCCCTGAGTTGGTGGCACTGGCTGGAGTGAGAATGCCATTATCTAACGCATCAATGCTAATACCATACTGAAACTATTGCAAGGACATGCTGGTTTTATAACCTGAATGTACTGTATGATTATCCAGTTAGCTCTGAGGCATTTTCACTCTGGTAATGCGCATAAACGCTTTCAAAGTCCTGGTCAGAAGTACGGGTGGTGCCGTTAACTGATGCTCTGGCCGGAGTGAGAATGCCATTATCTAACAATAGGGCATGCGCCGTGACAGGCAGTGGATGAGTAAGCGGATGCATTCTCACTCCATCGCATGGAGAAAACGGGTGATTGATAAAGCAATCATCGTTCTTGGGGCGTTAATTGCGCTGCTGGAACTGATCCGCTTTCTGCTTCAGCTTCTGAACTGATAGCGGAAACGTAATTAAGGGCTAAGAGCACACTACTCTTAGCCCTTTAACATTTAACGCATTGTCACGAACTCTTCTGCCGCCGTTGGGTGAATGGCGACGGTATTGTCGAAGTCTTTTTTGGTTGCACCCATCTTCAGCGCCACCGCGAAGCCCTGCAACATTTCGTCCATACCAAAGCCAATGCCGTGAATACCGACAATCTTCTCTTCCGATCCAACGCACACCAGCTTCATGCGGCACGGCTGGCGGTGAGTGGTGACGGCGGTATACATCGCGGTGAAAGAGGATTTATACACTTTCACCTGATCGTCGCCATACTGCTCGCGCGCCTGCGGTTCCGTTAAACCAACAGTACCAATCGGCGGATGGCTGAAGACCACGGTCGGAATGTTGCTGTAATCCAGATGCTCATCCGGCTTGTTATTAAACAGGCGTTCAGAGAGACGGCGACCCGCTGCAACTGCCACCGGTGTCAGCTCCACTGCACCCGTGTTATCGCCCACCGCGTAAATACCTTCAATATTGGTGTTTTGATATTTATCGACGACGATATAGCCTTTTTCGTTAGTTTTAACGCCAGCGGCTTCCAGGTTGATGTTGTCATTGGCAGGCTCGCGACCAATCGCCCAAATCAGGCAATCCACCGTTTCACTGCGACCATCTTCCAGCTCCAGCGTCAGGCTACCATCGGCATTTTTCACTACCGCTTTCGGGATGGCGTTGGTGTGCAGCTGCGGGCCTTCGGCGTTCATCACTTCGACCAGCGTTTCGGAAATCATCGGGTCGAAGCTGCGCAGCGGCGCATGTTTACGCACAAACAGATGCGTTTTCGCGCCGAGGCCGTTAATCACGCCCGCCAGCTCAACGGCGATGTAACCCGCGCCAACAACCGCCACGCGCTCTGGCAAAGCAGGAAGGGCGAAGAAGCCATCAGAATCAATACCGTATTCCACGCCCGGAATATCCGGGTGGCTCGGACGACCGCCTGTGGCGATCAGAATATGATCGGCCGTGATGGTTTCGCCGTTTACCTCCAGCGTTTTGGCATCAACGAAGCGGGCAAAGCCTTTGATTACATCAACGTTATTTTTACCGAGCACGTTTTCATAGGAAGTATGAATACGGTCGATATAGGCGGTACGGCTGGCGATCAACGTTTCCCAGTTGAATTTATTGATAGTGGTATCAAAACCATAATCCGGGCCGTACATATGGATCGCTTCACGGATTTGCGCCGCGTGCCACATCACTTTTTTCGGCACACAGCCAACATTTACGCAGGTGCCGCCCAGCTCTTTGGCTTCAATCAGCGCACATTTCTGGCCGTACATAGCCGCGCGGTTGATGGAGGCGATACCGCCGCTGCCGCCGCCGATGGCGATGTAATCATAGTGTTTAGTCATGACAAAGTGTCCTTATCGTTGATTACCGCGATTGTAGCGCGAGACGTAATAGGTGCCAGCAATGGCTGCAATTACTCCGGCACGATCCAGCTTACGGTGGCGTGCCCGGTGCCTGCCGGAACCAGTTTGCTGTGCAGCCACGGCAGCACGTTATTCATCTGCTGTTCCAGTTTCCACGGCGGGTTAATCACAATCATGCCGGAAGCGGTCATGCCACGGCGATCGCTGTCTGGCAGTACCGCCAGTTCAATTTGCAGAATTTTGCGAATACCGGTCGCTTCCAGATCGTGGATCATGCGCTTAATTTGCTGACGCAGCACCACCGGATACCACAGTGCGTAAGTACCAGTGGCGAAACGTTTGTAACCTTCTGCTATCCCGCTGACCACCGCCTGATAGTCGGTTTTCATTTCATACGGCGGGTCGATAAGGATTAAACCACGGCGGGAAACCGGCGGCAGTTTGGCCTTAAGCTGCTGGAAACCATCGGCTTTTTCGACGCGCGCACGGCTGTCTTTCTGAAATTCAGAACGCAGCAACGGGTAATCGCTCGGGTGCAGTTCGGTCAGTTGCAGGCTGTCTTGTTCGCGCAGTAGCTGGCGAGCAATCAATGGCGAACCGGGGTAGTAACGCAACTGACCGCTACGGTTGAAGTGTTTTACCACATTGATGTACGCCTCCAGTTCTGCGGGCAAATCGTCCTGCTGCCAGATACGGGCGATGCCTTCGAGATATTCGCCGGTACGCTCGGCATGTTCGCTGCCTAACTGATAACGCCCGGCCCCTGCGTGGGTGTCGAGATAGAGAAACGGTTTATCTTTCTCTTTCAGCGACTCGATGATCAGGCTCTGAACGGTATGTTTAAGGACGTCGGCGTGGTTGCCAGCGTGAAAGCTGTGGCGATAACTGAGCATGGGTAAAGGTGTTCCGGTAAGTAAAAATCGGCCCGTATTCGGGGCGCACAAAAGCGTATCAGGACAGTATACCGAAAAGAGGCCGCCGCCGCGAAAGCGTAACGTTTCTCATTGAAATTCACTACACTTAACCCCATGCTACACACATTATGTAAAGCGCCTGTTGAGCGCTTCCTTAACCTCTTTAACCAGGACTGCGCGAATGACGAATCCGTTACTGACTCCCTTTGAATTGCCTCCGTTTTCTAAAATTCTCCCGGAACATGTCGTTCCAGCCGTGACTAAGGCGCTGAACGACTGCCGCGAAAATGTGGAGCGCGTAGTAGCGCAAGGAGCACCGTACACCTGGGAAAATCTCTGCCAGCCGTTGGCGGAAGTGGACGATGTGCTGGGGCGTATCTTCTCCCCGGTCAGCCACCTGAACTCGGTGAAAAATAGCCCGGAACTGCGTGAAGCGTACGAACAAACCCTGCCGCTGCTGTCGGAATACAGCACCTGGGTAGGGCAACATGAAGGGCTGTATAAAGCGTATCGCGACCTGCGCGATGGCGATCATTACGCCACGCTGAACACGGCTCAGAAAAAAGCGGTTGATAACGCACTGCGCGACTTCGAACTCTCTGGCATCGGTCTGCCAATAGAGAAACAACAACGCTACGGTGAGATTGCCACTCGTCTTTCCGAGCTGGGCAACCAGTACAGCAACAACGTCCTCGATGCGACGATGGGCTGGACCAAACTCGTTACCGACGAAGCGGAGCTGGCGGGGATGCCTGAAAGCGCGCTGGCTGCGGCAAAAGCCCAGGCCGAAGCGAAAGAGCTGGAAGGCTACCTGCTGACGCTGGATATCCCAAGCTACCTGCCGGTAATGACCTACTGCGACAACCAGGCCTTGCGTGAAGAGATGTATCGCGCTTACAGCACCCGCGCCTCCGATCAAGGCCCGAACGCCGGTAAATGGGATAACAGCAAGGTGATGGAAGAGATCCTCGCTCTGCGTCACGAACTGGCGCAACTGCTGGGCTTTGAAAACTACGCCTTTAAATCCCTTGCCACTAAAATGGCAGAAAACCCGCAGCAGGTGCTGGATTTCTTAACCGATCTGGCAAAACGCGCGCGTCCGCAAGGCGAAAAAGAGCTGGCACAACTGCGCGCCTTCGCCAAAGCGGAATTTGGCGTCGATGAGTTGCAGCCGTGGGATATCGCGTACTACAGCGAAAAACAAAAACAGCACCTCTACAGCATCAGCGACGAGCAGCTGCGTCCGTACTTCCCAGAAAACAAAGCGGTTAACGGCCTGTTTGAAGTGGTGAAACGTATTTACGGCATCACCGCTAAAGAGCGTAAAGATGTTGATGTCTGGCATCCGGATGTACGTTTCTTCGAACTGTATGACGAAAATAACGAACTGCGCGGCAGCTTCTACCTCGATCTGTATGCCCGTGAAAACAAGCGCGGCGGGGCGTGGATGGATGACTGCGTAGGCCAGATGCGTAAAGCTGATGGTTCGCTGCAAAAACCGGTCGCGTATTTGACTTGTAACTTCAACCGCCCGGTAAATGGTAAACCGGCGCTGTTCACTCACGACGAAGTGATCACCCTGTTCCACGAGTTCGGTCACGGCCTGCACCATATGCTGACCCGCATCGAAACCGCTGGTGTTTCCGGTATCAGCGGTGTGCCGTGGGATGCGGTCGAACTGCCGAGTCAGTTTATGGAAAACTGGTGCTGGGAGCCGGAGGCGCTGGCGTTTATCTCCGGTCACTATGAAACCGGCGAACCGCTGCCGAAAGAGTTGCTGGATAAAATGCTGGCGGCGAAGAACTACCAGGCGGCGCTGTTTATTCTGCGTCAGCTGGAGTTCGGCCTGTTTGATTTCCGCCTTCATGCCGAGTTCCGCCCGGATCAGGGGGCAAAAATCCTCGAAACTCTGGCAGAAATCAAGAAACTGGTTGCCGTGGTGCCATCTCCGTCCTGGGGCCGTTTCCCGCACGCTTTCAGCCATATTTTCGCCGGTGGTTATGCGGCAGGTTACTACAGCTACCTGTGGGCTGACGTACTGGCGGCAGATGCTTTCTCGCGCTTTGAGGAAGAGGGCATTTTCAACCGTGAAACCGGGCAGTCGTTCCTCGACAACATTCTGAGCCGTGGCGGTTCAGAAGAGCCGATGGATCTGTTCAAACGCTTCCGTGGTCGTGAACCGCAGCTGGATGCGATGCTGGAGCATTACGGCATTAAGGGCTGATCATTCAGTGAAAATCTGCTTAATTGATGAAACAGGCGCCGGAGACGGCGCCTTATCTGTTCTGGCGGCCCGCTGGGGGCTGGAGCACGATGAAGACAACCTGATGGCGCTGGTGTTAACGCCGGAACATCTGGAATTGCGCAAGCGTGATGAGCCAAAACTTGGCGGCATATTTGTTGATTTTGTTGGCGGAGCGATGGCGCACCGACGCAAATTCGGCGGTGGTCGCGGTGAGGCGGTGGCGAAAGCGGTGGGCATTAAAGGCGATTATTTGCCGGATGTGGTGGACGCCACCGCAGGGCTGGGGCGCGATGCCTTTGTGCTGGCTTCAGTCGGTTGCCGCGTGCGGATGCTGGAGCGTAATCCAGTCGTTGCCGCATTGCTCGACGACGGCCTGGCGCGTGGTTATGCGGATGCGGAAATCGGCGGCTGGTTGCAGGAGCGGTTGCAGTTAATTCACGCCTCCAGCCTGACGGCGCTGACTGATATTACCCCGCGCCCGCAGGTGGTTTATCTCGACCCGATGTTCCCGCATAAGCAGAAAAGCGCGCTGGTGAAAAAAGAGATGCGTGTCTTTCAGTCGCTGGTGGGGCCGGATCTTGATGCCGATGGATTGCTGGAGCCTGCGCGGCTGCTGGCGACCAAACGCGTGGTGGTAAAGCGCCCGGACTACGCGCCACCGCTGGCGAATGTCGCCACGCCAAACGCGGTAGTCACTAAAGGGCATAGGTTTGATATTTATGCCGGAACGCCGGTGTAAAAGTAAAGCAGGGTAGCGATAACGCTACCCTGCTTTCTGCAAGAATAATTAATGGCTTTCCGGCGTCGCAATCATGCGTTTCAGCCACGGCACCATCAACAGCATCACTACTGCAACGCCCAGCGTGACCAGACCAATCTTACCAAACACGTTGGTATAGACGGGCAACGTCTCAAGCGGATCGGTAATGTTGTCCGGCACCGCGGTAAATGTTGCCACATAGCCGCCCAGCAAGAACGCGGCAGCCTGCGTCAGGAACCACATCCCGAGAATAAAGCCCATCAAATGCTGCGGCACCAGGGCAGCAATCATCGCCAGACCCAGGGCGCTAATAAACAATTCACCCAGGCTCTGGAACAAGTAAACCAGCACGATAAACCACGGCGATGTCAGTCCTTGTGCATCAGCAAACCACATTCCCGCAGCTGCCGCCGTCAAAAAGCCCAGTGAGCACATAAACATGCCGAGAGTAAATTTCATCGGCATCGAGAGGTCTTTGCCTTTGTTACCCAGATGCGTGTAAATGCCTGCCAGTATTGGGCTGGCGAGTACCACCCAGAACGGGTTAAGCGCCTGGAAGCTGACCGGGTTGATGGAAAAGCCGAGAATTTCATGATGCACGTTGTTGATGGCAAAGAAGTTCAGCGACGTTGGCATCTGGGCGTAGAGAATGTAAAACACCACCGCTTCGAGCATCAGGACAAAGGCGACAAACATTTTATTGCGCCCGGTTTTATCCAGCTTGAATGCCTGACGAAAGAAGATGATGGTGACGACGATGGAGAGAACAATCAGCACCAGATTGGCGACTTCTACGTTGTGCATCAGCCATGCACAGACGAAGATCATCACCACGCTGCCAAGTAACACGTACAACAGTTTGCTGAAGCTCATTGGCCGGAAGTCGGGTTCAGAACCAATGTCTTTCACCATTCCACGACAGGCGATGTAAACCAGTAATGCGATAATTAACCCCGCCCCGCACAGGTTGTAGGTGACTGAATAACCGAATCTATCAGCGATCACAGGGGCCAGCGATAACGCTATCAACGAGCCGATATTGATCGACATATAGAACAGGGTGAATGCGCCATCAAGCCGCGGATCTTTCGGCGGATAGCACTTCGAAAGCAAGCTGGCTGGGTTAGCTTTAAACAGGCCGTTACCGACAGCGATAGTCCCCAGGGCGATGAAAATCAGGTCAGGCTTAAGTAGCGACATGCCGGTCATGAAGTAGCCAATCGCCAGCACAAGTGCTCCGAGAACAATGGTGCGTTTGGTCCCCAGCAGGTGGTCGCCGACATAGCCGCCAATGGAAATGAGGCCATAGACCAGCGCAGCAAAAGCACCAAAAGTGACAAAAGCCTGCTCTTGCGAGAATCCAAGCTGTTTAACGAAGAAAACCGCCAGTACGCCCTGCACGCCGTAGTAGCCGAATCGCTCCCATAACTCGACAAAAAAGATCATGAAAAATGGGCGAGGTTGCTGCAGCATCCCCATGGGTGTTGTTGTATTCATATTTATTAACCTTCCAATACCATCCTGAAAAGTATGAACGCGTAAGGGATAACGCGCGAAAAAGTTTACATCTGTCAGAGATTCTTAATATTGATGCGGTGAATAGATTAATACACTATTACAACAGAAAATAACCAGCTGATCACACTAATGATGGAAAATATGATGGTGTTAAATGTTGTATTGGCAGGAGATTTTGATTGCGTACGCAGATCGTAGGCCAGATAAGGGGTTTACGCTGCATCAGGTAACAAGGCGCGCCAAAAAGCAAAACGCCCGCATATGCGGGCGTTCAGGAACACGTCGTGGGGGGATGATTATTCTTCTTCGTCGCGCAGCGGAACAATCAGCATATCAACGTGAACGGTGTTGATCAGCTGACGTGCGGAAGACATTAGTTTGCTCCAGAAGTCCTGGTGGTGACCACAAACCACCAGATCCATATCGTATTTCTTGATTGCATCGACCAGAACCTGGCCCAGGTCGCCGCTGCCGCTCAGGGTTTCAGTGATTGGGTAGCCTGCATTAGTGGAAAGCTCGGTCAGCGCATGATGTGTCTCTTCAGAGATGCGTTTCTGCATATCACCCAGATTCACATCAATAAGCCCGGTGTATAGGTCAGAGTAGTTTACATCTACGTGGATCAGAGAAACTTTCGCATTGTAGGGGCGAGCCATAGAGACTGCTTTCTCTACCAGAACTTTGCTTTCCGGGGAGAGATCGACCGCGATGAGAATGTGTTTATAAGCCATAGTGTTACTCCTTCCATAAAGTTGTCGATGACTGGCCAGCTAGCGTTTCTTGTGCCGTTACGTCACCCGCGTCCTGCGAACTACGTGCGCGGGGCTAACCCAGCCGTAAAGATTCAGTGTTAAGACCATCCTTACCTTATAGCGACCCGGATGATCCGTCAATCCGCCTTGCTTACCCGTTAGATAAACAAATTTTCGACATGAATATATTGATAGTGGTTAACCTTCTGGAAAAAAAACAACCTGATCTCCTACACTATCTATAGAGCCGCTCGGATGTTGGTCACCACAAAAGCGGTTTCTCCAGGACCTGGTGTTAACTGATTGGCAGCGTATCGGGAGCGGTAGCCCCGGGGTGGAACTCCGCGGGCAGGTCGCCGGGGAGGAGGTATGATAAGCACCGTCGCATTATTTTGGGCTTTATGTGTCGTTTGCATTGTTAACATGGCGCGCTATTTCTCATCACTACGCGCGTTGTTAGTGGTACTGCGTAACTGCGATCCATTGCTCTATCAATATGTTGATGGAGGGGGCTTTTTTACCTCACATGGCCAACCCAACAAACAGGTGCGTCTCGTTTGGTATATCTATGCCCAACGTTATCGCGATCATCACGATGATGAATTTATTCGCCGCTGTGAGCGGGTGCGTCGGCAGTTTATTCTGACCAGCGCATTGTGTGGTCTGGTGGTGGTCAGCCTGATTGCATTGATGATTTGGCATTAAGCACTTCAGCAATAATAACGCATAAAAAAAGCGGGCCAGTAAACTGACCCGCTCGTTTTGGTGTGTACGATTACAGGAACTGCAAGGAGAGCCAGTACAGTCCGCCGGAAAGCAGTACCGCAGCCGGAAGGGTAAACACCCAGGCCATCAGAATACTGGTTACGGTTTTACGCTGTAAGCCGCCGCCATCTACCACCATCGTCCCCGCGACAGAAGAGGAGAGTACGTGAGTAGTGGAAACCGGCATCCCGGTATAACTCGCCAGGCCGATAGACACTGCCGCCGTCATCTGGGCAGACATCCCCTGAGCGTAGGTCATGCCTTTCTTACCGATTTTCTCACCGATAGTCGTTGCCACACGGCGCCAGCCAATCATCGTACCGATACCTAACGCCAGCGCGACCGCCATGATGATCCACACCGGTGCATACTCGATGGTGCTAAGCATGTCGGACTTCAGTTTCTTCAACAGGCGCTGATCGTCAGCACTCACGCCAGGCATCTTCACCACTTTGTCGATAGTGTCAGAAACGCACAGCATAATGCGGCGCATCTGGCTACGTTGATCAAGCGACAGCTTGTCGTAGCTTTCCACATCGGTGGTCAACATACCTTTCAGGCGGTTGAGCGCGTTAATGGTATTCGACGGATGGCAGTGGAACTCCGCAGGTTGCGTTGCGCCAGCTTCCGGAGCCGGTACTAACTGATCAGCACCGGTAGCCTGTTTGAGCAGCGCAGGATGCTGCTCAAAGTAAGCTTCGACGTTGTTGATGGCATCACGGGTACGGGTGATTTCGTAGCCAGTGGCATTCATGTTCACCACGAAGCCTGCTGGCGCGACGCCAATCAATACCAACATAACCAGACCAATGCCTTTCTGACCATCGTTCGCGCCGTGCGAAAACGCCACGCCGATAGCGGAAAGGATCAGCGCGATACGCGTCCAGAACGGCGGCTTTTTCTTGCCGTCTTTCTTTTCACGCTCCGCTGGGGTCAGGTGGATACGGGCGCGTTTCTTGGTGCCGCTCCAGTAGCGACGCAGCAAGAAAATCAGACCGCCAGCAAACACCAGGCCGACAATAGGGGAAACGATCAGAGAACCGAAAATACTTAATACTTTCGGGATATTGAGTGCATCCACCACTGACGTCCCGGTCATCAACGCATTGGTTAAACCAATCCCGATGATCGCGCCAATCAGCGTATGAGAGCTGGATGCAGGTAAACCAAAGTACCAGGTACCCAGGTTCCAGATAATCGCCGCCAGCAACATAGAGAACACCATGGCAAGGCCATGAGACGATCCCATATTAAGCAGCAGATCCGTCGGCAGCATATGCACAATGGCATAGGCAACACTCAGACCACCCAGCAAAACACCCAAAAAGTTGAACACCGCCGCCATAACCACGGCGAGCTGAGAACGCATCGCGCGGGTATAGATAACGGTTGCCACGGCGTTGGCTGTGTCATGGAAACCATTGATGGCTTCGTAGAACAGCACAAAAGCCAGTGCAAGCAATAATAACAGCCCGGTATGCAAATCCAGGCCAGCAAACAAATGTAGCATAGGACGTTACGCCATTTTGAGGACATGAACGCGGCGCATTATCAGTGACTTTCGCGGCGCGGGCAAAGTGAAATATAGACTTTTTTTGATTTGCCTCCTGTATGGATTTCACTCAAAAAATAATTATCTTATATAATTCAGGCAAATACTTCCTTTTAGTAATATTGATGCTGGTGCGACCACTGAGGAATCTTTACAATTCACGCCCGTTTTTTCTAAGAGGAGCGCAACGTGGAAAGGTTTGATGCCATTATTATAGGCGCTGGTGCGGCGGGTATGTTCTGTTCTGCGCTGGCAGGTCAGGCAGGACGCCGGGTTCTGCTGATCGATAATGGTAAAAAACCAGGGCGCAAAATCCTTATGTCTGGCGGTGGGCGCTGCAACTTTACCAACCTTTATGTCGAACCAGGCGCTTATCTGAGCCAGAATCCGCATTTTTGTAAGTCTGCACTCGCGCGTTTTACCCAGTGGGATTTCATTGATCTGGTCAATAAACACGGCATCGCCTGGCACGAGAAAACGTTAGGACAACTCTTCTGCGATGACTCCGCGCAGCAGATTGTCGACATGCTGGTGGATGAGTGCGAGAAGGGCAATGTAACCTTCAGATTGCGTAGCGAAGTGCTGAGTGTGGCGAAGGATGAAACAGGCTTCACGCTTGAACTGAACGGCATGACTGTCGGTTGCGAAAAGCTGGTCATCGCGACCGGTGGGCTGTCAATGCCGGGGCTGGGCGCGTCGCCGTTTGGTTATAAGATTGCCGAACAATTTGGCCTCAACGTGCTGCCGACCCGCGCGGGTCTGGTGCCATTCACTCTGCATAAACCGTTGCTCGAAGAGTTACAGGTGCTGGCGGGCGTGGCGGTGCCTTCCGTGATTACCGCTGAAAACGGCATCGTTTTCCGTGAGAACTTACTCTTCACCCATCGCGGCTTGTCTGGACCGGCGGTGTTGCAGATTTCCAGCTACTGGCAACCGGGTGAATTTGTCAGTATCAATCTGCTACCGGATGTGGATCTCGAAACCTTCCTGAATGAGCAGCGTAACGCACATCCGAATCAGAGCCTGAAAAACACACTGGCGGTTCATCTACCGAAGCGGTTGGTTGAACGCTTACAGCAACTCGGGCAAATCCCGGATGTTTCGCTAAAACAGCTCAACGTGCGTGACCAACAGGCACTGATTAGCACATTGACCGACTGGCGCGTACAACCCAACGGCACTGAAGGCTATCGCACTGCCGAAGTGACGCTCGGCGGCGTGGACACCAACGAACTCTCTTCACGGACGATGGAAGCGCGCAAAGTGCCTGGGCTGTACTTCATCGGCGAAGTGATGGACGTTACCGGCTGGCTGGGGGGCTATAACTTCCAGTGGGCGTGGTCGAGTGCGTGGGCTTGTGCGCAGGATTTGATTGCAGCGAAGTCGTCCTGACCTGTTACCTAAAGATGAAAATTATTAGAGCCGTATTAAAAATGAGCTAATTTTGATAGTGGCTATCTTGTGATTATTTTCTAATGAGCCCGTGAACTGAAACCCTCCAGGCTTAATATAAGGTGGAAGGAAAGGTGATTGAAAACTCACCCAGTGGCCAGATCTTTATAAAATATGAACAGGTTGAAAAAAACAGTAACTTTGTTGTTTTTTTATCCTTAACCACTATGCATTAATGCTGCGTTATTTCATGATGCCTAAGAAAAACCAGCGTTACGCAAATGGTCAACGCTGGTTTTATCCGGTACGTTGCAATTATTTTTTAGCAGAACCTGCTTCTAATATTGAAACGATTGAGAACAACGTAAAGCATACCGCTCCTAAACCGACCAAAACCCGCGAAGGAATAAAATATCCCATGTCGGTCTGCGCCATTTCCGCAAGAAACGATGCCAGGAAAAGGCAAAACAGGCAGGTGAAGACGGGAATCATCGGTATTCTGTTGGCTAACGAACAGGTACGTCTCCATACCAGTGCCAGTAGCCAGACTTTTGAGAATATGCTGTAACAGATCATTCCGAGGCAAATAAGAATAATGCCGGGAGCCAGTCGGGCGCTTGCATCGGAACTGACTAAGACGTATATCCCCTGCAGTACCGTGATTGAGCCGAGAAAAATAACCCAATAACACCACAGCCAGTGTTCTTTAGTTGAAAACGTATTACGTGTTTGATGGACAATTGTGGCAACAAGGCCAATTAGACAGGCACAGATTGCGGTTAACCCAAGCAATACGTGACCCGCGACATAATGCGGAGTTATGTCAGCACTACGTAACAGCGTAATAGACCAAATGAAACCGAGCAGGGTGAGTAAAACGGGAACGGCAATGAGGCAATTACCGATTAATGAAGAATAAGCCTGTACCGGCGTTCCATCGCTCTTGCTCCCCGCTGCATTTTTGGGAATGAGCAGAAAGTGACCGGATGACGCTGCCACCGTCGATACACAGGCGGCAATCATACCAACGCCGAAAATAACATGGCCGGCGACAAACTCGTCTGCCATCATATCATTGCCTGCTAACAGTGCCCAACCCCATATCATGGTGATAATTGACCCCGCATAGCCAATAATGGGGAACAATGTATTGTAAAACGTATTAACGCCGCGTGTGAGCTGCGAAATGATAATAAATGCGGTAGTGAATAATGCCAGGCATATGGCCGCCAGAGAAATCAGCACATGACCCGCGACGAAATACTCGCTTTGCCCTGAACTTTCCAGCACAAAGCCACCTAACGCGATGCAAATTAATCCCATAATCAAAGGGATTAATTTGAAAAGCCACCCGATATATATGTTCACTTTAAACTCCTCAGGTATCCCTGCTAATAATGAAATGTGCATTAATGATAATTTCAGCCTGTTAATATAACGACGAGATATCATTAAAGACAAATGCATAGCATAACTATAGCGGGGTTTACTGTGCCGAGTGCCATTTTTTACCGGTTAAAAGGCCATGATAAATAAATATTTATCCTAAGATTAATTCTTATTCTGTTGTTTTTTTTACAATTATCCTCCAGGGATGGATTGTTTTCCATTATTTAGTAAAAGACCGGATAGTCTCGGTGCTTAAAATCATCGAACATATAAGTATTATTGCTTTGTATCATCGTAAATATGTCTTTCAGACATGTATTGTTTATTTTGTTACTAACAAGTAAAAATATTACAGGTTATTTATGAAAGTATTTCACAATATATTTAAGCACTTCTCTTCAAACCATCAAGATAAGCATTCAGATAAAGTTAACAGTCATCAACACCATGGCAAGGTTGATAAAAAATATCGATCAAACACAGTTTAAGTTAATATGCTGAATGACTTTTCGCAAATAGATAACGATTTAGGCCTGAATATCATCTATTTCCTGCAACATGGTCACTGGAGGGTAAATGAACATAGTCTTCAGATGGAGAAAATATGGTTTTACAATAGTGAGCCATCTATAGATATTCAAGAATATAATAGTTTCGCCAAGAATACTACTAACACGTTTATCTTTACAATTATACCAGACAATAACTATGTGATAAAATTATCGTCTCCCATTACCGTTACGATTGAGTGTAAGGATGGTTATTATTTTATTAATTTCTCCGGAGATAAATCAGACATAATTTATAAAGTTAATGGCCTTTCTATCATACCTGAAAATTTCTTTACTCTTCTTAGCGGTAATTTTAAAGCTGACTGGCGTTGGGATGTCTCTAAAGAGACGTTTCCTAAGGATAAGTTTGATAGCTATGTTAAATCTGTGTTTTCTAAAATAGACTTTTATAAACACTGTGGTGTGATTAACCCACAAAATGCCAACACGGCTTATTTTGGCGATACAGATGGAAGAGTAGGCGCTGTACTTTATGCATTGCTCGTTTCAGGGCATATAGGCATCAGGGAAAAGGGTTGGAGTTTATTATGTGAATTATTAAAACACGAAAACATGGCTTCATCTGCATACATACATAAAAATAATAAATTGCTCTACAATTTATTAAATACGAGAGACATGATATTGAATGAGTTGCATCAACATGTTTTTTTAAAGGACGATGCGATAACCCCTTGTATCTTCCTTGGGGATCATACAGGCGATAGATTTAGTACTATTTTTGGTGATAAATATATCCTTACTTTGCTAAATTCTATGCGAAATATGGAGGGTAATAAAGATAGCCGTATTAATAAAAATGTCATCGTTCTGGCTAGAAATCATGAAATCAATTTTAATGGTAACTATACTGCATGACTAGAAAATTATAAACTCTCTGCCGGTGATACGTATAACTTAATTAAAACGCTCGATGTTTGTCATTATGACTCAGAAAGGAAAGTTTTAACCAGTCATCACGGAATAATAAGAGATGAAGAAAAAAATGTTATTGTCTCGGTGCTTTGCAGGTTCCATTTAATCAGATGAAAAATCCTACTGATCCTGAGGAATTAGCCAATATTTTTAATAAAAAACATAAAGAACACATGGATGATCCTCTATTCCATCTAATCCGAAGCAATACTTTGAAACCCACACCTGTATATGCTAATTATTTTGATAACACTACTGATTTCAGACCAGCACGTAAACGTATCTTCATATATGGGGAGACACTCAAAGGTGAAGACCCCAGCAAATACATTAGACAAAAATATGGGCATCATGGGGTCGGGGTAGATCAGAATCAACAATTTGATAATGGTATTATGGGGCTAAATTCCCTGAAGGAAGCACGTGATAAAAATAATAAAATAATTTATTCCTCAGGGCTTAGTTGTTTTCAATCTCATTAAAACTCCATGAATACGGTGGTATGTCTTTTTAATCCTGCCAGTATTTCATAGGTTTTCTTAATCGATTGTAGAGGCATGTTCTGATGACGCCTCTACAATCTTTAGGGACTTTCTCTGCTATGAGATAAGAAATTTCATATTATGCTTTAAGGCTGAATGATTTGTGCAAAATATAATTATTTTTCCATCGAACATGAGGTGTATGTCATAAGATTAAATGTTAACTATGCATTCCTCGCGGTGAATTATATGAGGTAAAAGATGAAAATTGGAACTGTGGCAGGCACTAACGACAGTACAACGACAATCGCAACAAATGATATGGTGCAAGAGCATGTTACTAACTTCACTAAAGAACTGTTTGGGTATATTGCAAATGGTATAGGTGATGATATATCAAGTATTGCCAGGACAATGCTCGGTGAAGTTGTGGAAAAAATTGATGATTGGCAAATAGAACGTTTCCAACAATCTATTCGAGATGACAAAATATCATTTACCATACAAACGAATCATTCAGAAAAATATAGTATGCTATCGGACATGCGCGCTCATATTCTACGTAGGGATAATAATTATCAGTTTATTGTGACAATTAATAGTAAAAATTACGGCTGCTATCTTGATAATACCGATATTAATTGGTGCAGCATTGTTTATTTACTTAATAATATGACAGTAAATGATGATGCTAATGATGTTGCAGTTACTGAGTCGTACAAACCCGTCTGGGACTGGAAAATATCGCAATTCAATGTATCTGATATTAAATTCGAAACAATGATAAACCCCCAGTTCGCTGACAGAACCTATTTCTCCAATTGTTCACCTGTTGATCCCACAAGTACCAGACCAACCTATTTTGGCGATACCGATGGCTCAGTCGGTGCAGTTTTGTACGCGCTTTTTGCAACGGGACATTTGAGAATCATGGCTGAAGGAGAAAATTTCCTTAGCCAGTTGCTTAATATAGAAGATGAAGTTCTCAACGTATTGCTAAGGGAGAACTTTAATGAGCAACTTGACACTAATGTTAATACAATAATCAGTATTCTGAACAGAAGAGATATAGTTTTAGAAAGTCTTCAGCCTTATTTAGTTATTAATAAAGACGCTGTGACGCCATGTACGTTTCTTGGCGACCAAACCGGCGATCGATTTAGTAATATCTGTGGCGATCAATTTATCATCGATTTGTTAAAACGCATAATGAGTATCAATGAAAATGTTCATGTATTAGCTGGAAATCATGAAACGAATTGCAATGGTAACTATATGCAGAACTTCACGCGCATGAAACCACTTGATGAGGATACCTACGCTGGGATAAAAGATTATCCTGTATGTTTCTATGGCCCCAAATACAAAATAATGGCAAATCATCATGGGATAACTTTTGATGATCAGCGAAAACGTTACATTATAGGACCGATAACAGTCTCTAGTGATGAAATGACCAATGCTCTCGATCCGGTCGAATTAGCGGCAATTATCAATAAAAAGCACCATGCTGTAATTAATGGCAAAAAGTTTAAAAATAGCCGGGCTATCTCTTGTCGATCCTTTAATCGTTATTTTTCTGTTTCGACAGATTACAGACCTAAACTTGAAGCACTATTAGCATGCTCACAAATGTTAGGTATAAATCAAGTTGTTGCACATAACGGTAATGGTGGAAGAGAATGTATAGGTGAAACGGGGACAGTTTTAGGTCTTAACGCCCGTGACAGTAAACATGCTGGAAGAATGTTCAGCATGCATAATTGCCAAATTAACCCTGGTGCAGGGCCTGAGATAACCACTCCCTGGAAGTCTTACCAGCATGAAAAAAACAGAAATGGACTTATGCCTTTGATTAGAAGGCGCACAATGTTACAGCTCTGAACCATAGACAACATGAATATTAATGTTACTATCTGGTTGAGACTGTTGATAAAACGTAAAAAGGAATGCTCTGTTCCTGCAACTGAACAGGCGTGAAACGCGATCCAACAGGATGGATACCGTTTTGTCAGCCAGTTTTATAGATCACACTTATGAGTATGCGTGTTTCATTTACGGCCAGGAATGCTGATGATGACAACATTACTACCCGTTTTCACTAAGCCTTCCCCGTTGGCGCTCAATGCTCTGCGCGCTGGTCGTATTTGTCGTTTCCTTCTTATCCCGGATGGAAGAATCCGCTGAACGTCGTTCGGCGGCAGTTGTAACACGCGTCGTTTGCTTACAGGGATTATGGCGGGCCGATTATGGATAAGAGTAAGCGCCATCTGGCGTGGTGGGTTGTCGGGGCACTGGCGGTGGCTGCCGTCGTGGCGTGGTGGCTGTTGCGCCCGGCGGGTGTGCCGGAAGGCTTTGCTGTCAGCAATGGGCGCATTGAAGCGACGGAAGTGGATATCGCCAGCAAAATTGCCGGGCGTATCGACACCATTCTGGTGAAAGAAGGCCAGTTTGTTCGCGAAGGTGAAGTGCTGGCGAAGATGGATACTCGCGTGTTGCAGGAACAGCGACTGGAAGCCATCGCGCAAATCAAAGAGGCACAAAGCGCCGTTGCCGCCGCGCAGGCTTTGCTGGAGCAACGACAAAGCGAAACTCGCGCCGCGCAGTCGCTGGTTAATCAACGCCAGGCAGAACTGGACTCCGTAGCAAAACGTCATATGCGTTCCCGTTCACTGGCCCAACGAGGGGCTATTTCTGCGCAACAGCTGGATGACGACCGCGCCGCCGCTGAGAGCGCCCGAGCTGCGCTGGAATCGGCAAAAGCTCAGGTTTCTGCTTCTAAAGCCGCTATAGAGGCGGCACGTACCAATATCATTCAGGCGCAAACCCGCGTCGAAGCGGCACAAGCCACTGAACGGCGCATTGCCGCAGATATCGATGACAGCGAACTGAAAGCCCCGCGTGACGGACGCGTGCAGTATCGGGTTGCCGAGCCAGGGGAAGTGCTGGCGGCAGGCGGTCGGGTGCTGAATATGGTCGATCTCAGCGACGTCTATATGACCTTCTTCCTGCCAACCGAACAGGCGGGCACGCTGAAACTGGGTGGTGAAGCCCGGCTGATCCTCGATGCCGCGCCAGATCTGCGTATTCCGGCGACCATCAGTTTTGTCGCCAGTGTCGCCCAGTTCACGCCAAAAACCGTCGAAACCAGCGATGAACGGCTGAAACTGATGTTCCGCGTCAAAGCGCGTATCCCACCGGAATTACTCCAGCAGCATCTGGAATATGTCAAAACCGGTTTACCGGGCGTAGCGTGGGTGCGGGTGAATGAAGAACTTCCGTGGCCTGACGACCTCGTGGTGAGGTTGCCGCAATGACGCATCTGGAACTGGTTCCCGTCCCGCCTGTCGCGCAACTGGCGGGCGTGAGCCAGCATTATGGAAAAACCGTTGCGCTGAACAATATTACTCTCGATATTCCGGCCCGCTGTATGGTCGGGCTGATTGGTCCGGATGGCGTCGGGAAGTCGAGCTTATTGTCGTTGATTTCCGGTGCCCGCGTCATTGAGCAGGGCAATGTGATGGTGCTGGGCGGCGATATGCGCGACCCGAGGCATCGCCGCGACGTCTGCCCGCGCATCGCCTGGATGCCGCAGGGGCTGGGCAAAAACCTCTACCACACCTTGTCGGTGTATGAAAACGTCGATTTTTTCGCTCGCCTGTTCGGTCACGACAAAGCGGAGCGGGAAGTGCGAATTAATGAGCTGCTGACCAGCACGGGGTTAGCACCGTTTCGCGATCGTCCGGCAGGGAAACTCTCCGGCGGGATGAAGCAAAAACTTGGGCTGTGCTGCGCGTTAATCCACGACCCGGAACTGTTGATCCTTGATGAGCCAACAACGGGGGTTGACCCGCTCTCCCGCGCCCAGTTCTGGGATCTGATCGACAGTATTCGTCAGCGGCAGAGCAATATGAGCGTGCTGGTCGCCACCGCCTATATGGAAGAGGCCGAACGCTTCGACTGGCTGGTAGCGATGAATGCCGGAGAAGTGCTGGCAACTGGCAGCGCCGAAGAGCTACGGCAGCAAACGCAAAGCGCTACGCTGGAAGAAGCATTTATAAATCTGTTACCGCAAGCGCAACGCCAGGCGCATCAGGCGGTAGTGATCCCACCGTATCAACCTGAAAACGCAGAGATTGCCATCGAAGCGCGCGATCTGACCATGCGTTTTGGTTCCTTCGTTGCCGTTGATCACGTTAATTTCCGCATTCCACGCGGGGAGATTTTTGGATTCCTTGGTTCGAACGGCTGCGGTAAATCCACCACCATGAAAATGCTCACCGGACTGCTGCCCGCCAGCGAAGGTGAGGCGTGGCTGTTCGGGCAACCGGTTGATCCAAAAGATATCGATACCCGCCGTCGGGTGGGCTATATGTCGCAGGCGTTTTCGCTCTATAACGAACTCACCGTGCGGCAAAACCTTGAGTTACATGCCCGTTTGTTTCACATCCCGGAAGCGGAAATTCCCGCAAGAGTGGCTGAAATGAGCGAGCGTTTTAAGCTCAACGACGTTGAAGATATTCTGCCGGAGTCATTGCCGCTCGGCATTCGCCAGCGGCTTTCGCTGGCGGTGGCGGTGATTCATCGCCCGGAGATGTTAATCCTCGATGAGCCTACTTCTGGTGTCGATCCGGTGGCGAGGGATATGTTCTGGCAGTTGATGGTCGATCTCTCGCGCCAGGACAAAGTGACTATCTTCATCTCCACCCACTTCATGAACGAAGCGGAACGTTGCAACCGCATCTCACTGATGCACGCCGGAAAAGTGCTTGCCAGCGGTACACCGCAGGAACTGGTTGAGAAACGCGGAGCCGCCAGTCTGGAAGAGGCATTTATCGCCTATTTGCAGGAAGCGGCAGGGCAGAGCAACGAAGCCGAAGCGCCGCCCGTGGTACACGACACCACCCACGCGCCGCGTCAGGGATTTAGCCTGCGCCGTCTGTTTAGCTACAGCCGCCGCGAAGCGCTGGAACTGCGACGCGATCCAGTACGTTCGACGCTGGCGCTGATGGGAACGGTGATCCTGATGCTGATAATGGGTTACGGCATCAGTATGGATGTGGAAAACCTGCGCTTTGCTGTGCTCGACCGCGACCAGACCGTCAGTAGCCAGGCGTGGACGCTCAATCTCTCCGGTTCCCGTTACTTTATCGAACAGCCGCCGCTCACCAGTTATGACGAGCTTGATCGTCGGATGCGTGCGGGCGATATCACGGTGGCGATTGAGATCCCGCCCAATTTCGGGCGCGATATCGCGCGTGGTACGCCTGTGGAACTCGGCGTCTGGATCGACGGAGCGATGCCCAGTCGTGCCGAAACGGTAAAAGGTTACGTGCAGGCAATGCACCAGAGTTGGCTTCAGGATGTGGCGAGCCGACAATCGACACCCGCCAGCCAAAGCGGGCTGATGAACATTGAGACGCGTTATCGCTATAACCCGGACGTAAAAAGCCTGCCAGCGATTGTTCCGGCGGTGATCCCGCTTCTGCTGATGATGATCCCGTCAATGCTAAGCGCCCTTAGCGTGGTGCGGGAAAAAGAGCTAGGGTCGATTATCAACCTTTACGTGACCCCCACCACCCGTAGCGAATTTTTGCTTGGCAAACAGCTGCCGTACATCGCGCTGGGGATGCTGAACTTTTTCCTGCTCTGCGGCCTGTCGGTGTTTGTGTTTGGCGTACCGCATAAAGGCAGTTTCCTGACGCTCACCCTGGCGGCGCTGCTGTATATCATCATTGCCACCGGAATGGGGCTGCTGATCTCCACTTTTATGAAAAGCCAGATTGCCGCCATTTTCGGAACGGCGATTATCACATTGATCCCGGCGACACAGTTTTCCGGGATGATCGATCCGGTAGCTTCGCTGGAAGGGCCTGGACGTTGGATCGGCGAGGTTTACCCGACCAGTCATTTTCTGACTATCGCCCGCGGGACGTTCTCGAAGGCGCTGGATCTGACTGATTTGTGGCAACTTTTTATCCCGTTGCTGATAGCCATCCCGCTGGTGATGGGCTTAAGTATCCTGCTGCTGAAAAAACAGGAGGGATGATGCGCCATTTACGCAATATTTTTAATCTGGGTATCAAAGAGTTGCGCAGTCTGCTCGGTGATAAAGCGATGCTGACGCTGATTGTCTTCTCGTTTACGGTGTCGGTGTATTCGTCAGCGACCGTTACGCCTGGATCGTTGAACCTCGCGCCGATCGCCATTGCCGATATGGATCAATCGCAGTTATCGAACCGGATCGTTAACAGCTTCTATCGCCCGTGGTTTTTGCCACCGGAGATGATCACCGCCGATGAGATGGATGCCGGACTGGACGCCGGACGCTATACCTTCGCGATAAATATTCCGCCTAATTTTCAGCGTGATGTCCTCGCCGGACGCCAGCCGGATATTCAGGTGAACGTCGATGCCACGCGCATGAGCCAGGCATTTACCGGCAATGGGTATATCCAGAATATTATCAACGGTGAAGTGAACAGCTTTGTCGCGCGCTACCGTGATAACAGCGAACCGTTGGTATCGCTGGAAACCCGGATGCGCTTTAACCCGAACCTTGATCCCGCGTGGTTTGGCGGGGTGATGGCGATCATCAACAACATTACCATGCTGGCGATTGTATTGACCGGATCGGCGCTGATCCGCGAGCGTGAACACGGCACGGTGGAACATTTACTGGTGATGCCGATAACGCCGTTTGAGATCATGATGGCGAAGATCTGGTCGATGGGGCTGGTGGTGCTGGTGGTATCGGGATTATCGCTGGTGCTGATGGTGAAAGGTGTACTGGGCGTACCGATTGAAGGCTCGATCCCGCTGTTTATGCTGGGCGTGGCGCTCAGTCTGTTTGCCACCACGTCAATCGGCATTTTTATGGGGACGATAGCGCGTTCAATGCCGCAACTGGGGCTGCTGGTGATTCTGGTGCTGCTACCGTTGCAAATGCTTTCTGGTGGATCCACGCCGCGCGAAAGTATGCCGCAGATGGTGCAGGACATTATGCTGACCATGCCGACGACACACTTTGTTAGCCTCGCGCAGGCCATCCTCTACCGGGGTGCCGGATTCGAAATCGTCTGGCCGCAGTTCCTGACGCTGATGGCAATTGGCGGCGCGTTTTTCACCATCGCACTGCTGCGATTCAGGAAGACGATTGGGACAATGGCGTAAGGAAGGGAAACTTGACTTCATACTGTGATGTCATACTATTGATGTCATAAAGTGAAGTCATAAGGACATGCCATGAGAACCAAGGTACAGGCTTTACGGAAGAAACAAAAAAATACATTGGATCAAATATTTAAAACTCCTGTTCCTCAAGGGATCAAGTGGTCTGATATAGAGTCACTGGTTAAAGCATTAGGCGGAGAAATTAAGGAAGGAAGAGGTTCGCGTTGTAAGTTCATACTAAATATGAGCGTTGCGTGTTTCCATCGGCCTCATCCGTCGCCAGATACCGATAAAGGCGCTGTAGAAAGCGTGCGTGACTGGTTACTAAGTATAGGGGTAAAACCATGATCAAACTGAAGACGCCAAACTCTATGGAGATTGCCGGGCAACCTGCAGTTATCACTTACGTGCCAGAACTGAATGCATTTCGTGGCAAATTCCTGGGCTTGTCAGGTTATTGTGATTTTGTCTCTGACAGCATTCAGGGGCTGCAAAAAGAAGGGGAACTTTCCCTGCTAGAGTATCTTGAGGATTGTAAAGCTGCGGGTATTGAGCCGTATGCGCGTACAGAAAAGATTAAGACCTTTACGTTACGCTATCCAGAATCGCTGAGTGAACGCCTTAATAATGCGGCTGCGCAGCAACAAGTCTCTGTTAATACCTATATTATTGAAACACTGAATGAGCGTTTGAATCATTTATAACTTATAGCGGCCCAACAATTTCTGTTGCGCCGCTATATTTTTGTGGCTCTTAAGATGCCTTTCTAACCAACCGATGCCCCTCATTCATCATCAGGATTTTGCTATACACATCTTCCTCGACGGCGTTTTTTGCTGATGCCATGACTCGTGCCAGATTCGCCTCGTTGTGATTATTCACATACGCTTTGCCGACGGCGGTGATAAACGCTTTGCGCAGATCGCTGGCGATATTTACTTTAGCGACGCGATAATTAACAAAGCTGCGTAATATCTCCGGGGCGATACCGGAGCCGCCGTGAATAACCAACGGCACCGGACAGACTTCGGCAATGCGCTTCAGCAGGGGGATATCGATACGCGGTATATCGTCCAGGCCATGAACGTTGCCAATAGAAACTGCCAGCATGTCGCAACCGGTACGCTCGACAAAGGTCTTCACCTTTTCCGGTTCCGTTTTGCAATCGGCTTCGCTGACATGATCATCTTCTTTGCCGAGAATCGCCCCCAGCTCCGCTTCAACCGGTACACCATAGGATTTACAGAAATCGACAGCTTCCTGGGTGAAAGCGATATTCTCTTCAAAAGAGAATGCGGCACCGTCAATCATGACCGAGGTAAAGCCCGCGCGCACCGCCTGTTTCACATCCTCCAGAGTTTTCCCGTGATCCAGATGAAGACTGACCGGAACATCCATTTTATCGGCGTGACGTTTCACGATTTCATAAATGTAATCGTATCCCGAGAGTTGTGCATTGGTTGGCGCAATCTGAATGAAGTTGGGTAATCCCGAACGCTCAATAGCGTTTAAAATTGAAATTGTCGTCTCCAGATTGGTGGTATTAAATGCGCCCGCTAATACCCGTTTTTCCTGAATGCGGTCGAGCAGTATCCGTCCATTAACTAATGGCATATTGAAAACCTCATCTTTTAATATCAGTTAATTATTCAGCTTCACCGAAGCGGTCGCGAAATAAGTCGGTGAGAGTCTGTATGGCCTCGTTTTCATCATCACCGTCGCAGCGTATTTCCACCGTTTTTCCGCCTTTTATTCCGGCGCGCATAATATTCATCATGCTGGTGGCATTAATATCATTACCCTCATAGTGCAGCGTCACTTTACAGCTATATTTTTTGGCGGCTTTCGCCAGACAGGCCGCCGGACGTGCATGCAGGCCAGTACTGTTTCTGACCTCCACGGTTTTATTCAACATAGTGTTCCTCCCGATGATGTAATGGCATCACGCCTTCTTGTTGTAATTTCAACTGATACCAGCTTTTCCATTTGTGCTGATAACGCTGTAATTGATGGTATCTCGCCCGATTCGGTAACAAACGTTGGGCTATAGCGACTGGCGGCGGTGGAATATCCGGTGCGGCGGTTAATAATGCTCCGACAGAAACCGCCTCGTTAAATGCAATTGCTTCAACCGGACGCTGTAAAATATCCGCCTTTAATTGCAGCCAAAGAGGATTATGGGTTGCCGGACCGATCACTTTTAACGCGCTGGTGCCAGGCACGTTAAAACAGGCGAAGCAGTTGGCAAATTCCATGGTTAATCCCAGTGATACGCTGGCAATTAACATGTCGATACTTAACGTATCGCCAAGCCCATAAAATAATCCACGGGTATGGCGATTTTTATAGGGCGAACCCGAACCGCGAAGATGTGGAATAAAGACGGGAATGTCATCGAGCAAC
Organism: Escherichia sp. SCLE84; assembly: GCF_012584495.1. Classification (NCBI taxonomy): domain Bacteria; kingdom Pseudomonadati; phylum Pseudomonadota; class Gammaproteobacteria; order Enterobacterales; family Enterobacteriaceae; genus Escherichia; species Escherichia sp. SCLE84. The sequence goes on from NZ_CP051430.1 coordinate 3,556,892, forward strand.
CAATTCCCCGCCAGATAATCAGCATGTCCGCGAGTAAGTGATGCGGCGATCTCCTCATCGGTTAGCCGGAACGTGTTGCGCAGCCACTCCAGCGCGAAACCGCCCACGGGCAGCGACGCAAACAGGGTGAACTGGTTGGCAAGTGAGTAACAGCCGTTTGCCAGCTTGTCACGTTTGGCCTGTTCATCCAGCGTCGGTTGTGTATCCAGTTGCAGAATGCCTTCCGTGGTCCCCGTCGAGTTAAGGATATCGCCTGGCATCATCTGCAACGCTCGCGCACCCACCATATGGTCATGTCCGGCCAGCGTCACGCTGACCGGTTGCGAGAACCCAAGCGTCTTGCAAAGTGACTCGCTGACCCATCCGGCGTGCTCGCCTGGCTGCACCAATGGCGCAAATGCCGTACAGGGAACGTGTAACAACGCCGCCGCTTTCGCTGACCATTCGCCTTTGCGCACGTCCAGACACAGCGTGCGGCTGGCTAAGGTGATATCCGTGCGCTGTTCGCCAGTCAGCCGCCAGAGCAGCACTTCCGGCGCATGTAGCCAGCGCAGGCCGCGGCGATTACGCAGCGGGTAATGTTCCAGCAACCAGCGCATTTTGAAGGCAGAGTAATTGCTGTGTAGTGGTAGACCGCAGATGTCATAAAGTGCTGCACTGTCTGCCTCGCTAAGCGTTGCCAGATACTCTTCACCGCGACGGTCATACCATGCCAGCATTGGCGTCAGGATCTCGCCATGCTCGTCAAGGAACACGCCTGATTCGCCAAAACTGGCAATGCTGATCCGTCTGACTGGCAGCGGCGAAGCGGCGTTCAGTTGCGCTATCGCCTGGCGGACCTCCTGCCAGAGGGCGTCGATATCGAAATCGACATCGCCCTGTGGGGAGATCTGCTTTGCCGTCACGAATTTATGCGCGCCCAACGTCGTTGCGTCCAGGCAGGAAAAGCAGGTGACTTTGCAATTGGTGGTGCCAATATCGATAACGATAGCTGCGCTGTTATCAGGCATAAACCGTGCTCCGCGTTATTCGGAAAATGCCATACAGTACCAGGGCGATAACCGGCACCAGACCAATGGCGATGATATTGCCGTTGAAGATTTCCAGCAGCCAGAAGCGGAACGGGTTACCGCCATCAAGGAAACTGGAAACCTGGCCACTGGAGCCTTCGGCAAATTTGAAGTTAACGTCTTTCGCCATGCCGGTAATAAACGGTGCGATTTTAGTCGCAATCCACAGGTCGGCAATAATCACCGGGATCGCCGCCAGAACGGTGCGGAAAATATTGCCACGGCTGGCTAAAGCAATCATCGACGCCATTACCGCCAGGTTGGCAAGGTCGCCAAGCGGCAGGACTTCATTACCCGGAAGGACAAACGCGATAAAGACCGAGATAGGCGTCAGCAGCAGGGCGGTGGAGATAATCGCCGGGTTACCTACGGCAACGGCGATATCCAGGCCGATATAGAGATCGTCACGGTCAGGGTATTTGGCATTGAGATACTTTTTAATGGCTTCAGACAGCGGTAATAAACCTTCCATCAGGATGCGTACCATGCGTGGCAGGATGAACATCACACCGCCAATGCTGATGCCAAGCAGCAACACTTTTTTGAAATCGTATCCTGCAATCACGCCGAGCAGTATGCCCAGAATAGTGCCAACCATCATCGGTTCGCCGAAGATGCCAAACTTTTTCTGTACGGTTTCCGGGTCGATATGAATACGATTGAGGCCGGGGATATGGTCGATGATTTTGTCGACCAGCAGACCGACCGGGAAGAACACCACCGAAGAGAGCGTCGGCAATGAGATCCCTTCCAGTCCAAAGTATTTTTGTACCAGTGGCGCAGACCAGTCGGCGAGTTTAAGTACTACCACCGCAGCAATCGCCGCCGCCAGCAAACCAAAGAACAGGCTGCCGGTGCTGTAATAAACCAACGTACCAGCAAGGGCAAAATGCCAGTAGTTCCACATATCTACGTCAACGGTACGGGTTTTATTTAACGCCAGCATCGCCACGTTAATCAGAATGGTCAGGGGGATAACAAACGGGGCAATTGGCGAACCCCATGTAATAGCGGAAAGCGGCGGCCAGCCTAAATCTACCACCGGTAAATTAATTCCGGTGCGTTCAACCATCGCCTGGGCCGCTGGCCCGACATTGCTGGTCAGAATATCGAAAATGGCATAAATACCGACAAAACCAATGCCGACTGTTAATGACGAACGTAAGGCTTTAGCGGGTTTTACTTTAAAACAGAGAGCAAGAATAAATAACACCAACGGCAACATTACCGTCGGGCCAAATCCCAATATATATTGCACAATATTATAGAGGGTATGCGCGATATCGTTCATAATAAACCTCTTTTTCAGGCGAGAGCGCACCTCGCGTTAGCGCCTGATGGAGTGGGTTGAAATTAATTATTATTAATTAATTTTTAAGGATCGAAACAATTTGCGCCAGTACTTTCTCTTCGCCAATACCGGTAATAATCGGCAAGCCGTTAACTACCGGGACGTCGAGTTCATAAGGCACTTTAGTCGTTGAGACTACCAGTGCTACGCCATCAGTATTTCCAGGTAAAGAGGCAACGTTGGTTTGGGAATAATTGACGTTAAGACCGTGCTCTTTACAATATTCCATGACTTTTTCTGTTACCGCCGTGGATGTGGCAATACCCGTGGCGCAGACAAATAAAATGGTTTGACTCATATTTCACCTCGTTCTTTCATTTTGTTTAAGATTACTGTGTGTATTTCTGTTGTTTCCATCGCAAGCAGGGCTTGCATAAAGGGCGTATCCTGAATCATTTCCATAATCCAGCCCAGGGCATTTAATTGTTTATTACTTTCGCTTAAGGCGAGCAAAAAAATCACCCTGACAGGTACGGGGTCAGGATCGCCGCCCATATCGGCAAACTCTACCGGTTCCGGCAGGATGCCGACGGCAATTGCATTGTGCCTGACATGTTTATGGTCCGTGTGCGGAATAGCGACGCACGGTGGTTCGGTAGGCAGCCCCGTTGGGTACGTCGCCTCACGTTTCAGTACGTGATCGGCAAAATCAGGGACGACCAGCTCGGCGGCAACCAACGGTTGCGCTAACTGACGGATGATCTGTTCAACGCTTAACCCTGCCGGAAGTCGTTGAATATAATTTTCCTGAAAATGTATGCCTTGCATTTTATTCCTCTTAAAAAAGTGTACTTAACTCACTTCCCGCCGTTGCAGTACGGTGCCAAGATAATATTTATTTCCTTTTAACCAGACGTTGCCAAACTCAATGGGTAATCCTCGGGAGAAAAAGACTAACTGCTCCAGATGCAAAACGGGTGCGTCTTCACTGATATCTAAAAAATGACCACGTTCATTACCAATTAATCGCGCGGCATAGCGACTTTCCGAGTAACGAATTTTTCTTTGCGACAAACTTTCTATTGTTGGAAATAAATTGTGTTGATTAAAATCGATTTCCGCAATACCGGGGCATAGCTCAATATTGATACGGTTCTCTATCAGCATCGCTTTTTCATCACCAATTGAGCGTAAGCGTTCAAGGTAAAGAATATCCTGACCGGGCGTTATTCTTAATTTCTCTGCCACATAACGATTAGCCGATTCAATCCGTGACGTAATAACTTCAGTGGTAAAATGTATTTTCTGGCTTTCCAGCGATTCCGCGAATGACAATAATCCTTCACCTAACGGATATGCCACGTTCTCTTTTTTGACAAATGTTCCCTTACCCTGGACCTGTATTAACACGCCTTCTTTTACCAGTTGGGCGACCGCTTTTTTAACGGTTCCCCGACTCACTTCCAGCATATCCATAATCTGGTATTCCGAAGGAATGCGATCGTCTTCCACCAGATCTCCGGTATAAATACTTTCTCTTATCCACTCCACCACTTGTTGATAGAGCGGTATTTGTGACGACTTACTTAATGATTTCATGGCGCGCACCTGAACATTTACAGTTGTCTATGGACAATCATGGACAACTTCAAGCGTATAGTAGGTGAACGGGAGAAAAAGAGGATCGAAGCGTCTCACATTTTGAGGGACCAAATCGTGATCAAAAAAATGTGACGTGAGTCGATATTTGTCAGAAGTTTACTGCGCCGTAAGGAAATAACGGCGCGTTGGTCGGTGTTAATCTTCCTTCGGCAAGCACTGCAAATGCCCGTGCCGCACGCCGCGCTGGGCGATAACGTCATCGGCAAAATGCTGCACGTCACCCATGTCACCTTTCAACACGGCGATTTCCAGACAGTCGTCGTGGTTGATGTGCACATGCAGCGTGGCGACGGAGAGGTCGTGGTGATGATGCTGGGTGGAAACAATACGGCTGGCTAAGTCGCGTTTTTCGTGTTCATACACATACGACAGCACCGCGAAACCTTGTGTGCCGTGCTGCTGGGTAGCTTCTTGCGCCAGGGCGCTACGCAGAATATCGCGGATAGCTTCGGAACGGTTGTTATAACCACGACGCTGGCTCAGGCTGTCCAGCGTCTCCAGTAAATCGTCATCAAGCGTGATGGTGACTCGTTGCATTTGCGTTAAACCTTTTCTGTGGTGCGACGGCGCACGGGGAATGCGGGTAATACCGCGTTTTGTAGCACACGTCCGGCGTCAGAGGAAAAGGTTAATTTATCTCCCACCACCTGGGTTTCGACGATTTGTCCGTTGTCCATCACCATCACCCGCTGACAGAAGCGTTCCACCAGGCGTAAGTCGTGGGTGATGAACAGGCAGGCGGTGCCAAACTGTTGTTGTAGCTTTTTCAGCAGGCGAATGACGCCCGCCTGTAACACGAGATCAAGGTTAGAAACGGCTTCATCCAGAATCAGTAGTTTCGGTTCGACCGCCAGCGCGCGAGCCAGGCAGACGCGCTGGAGCTGGCCGCCGCTTAACTGCGGTGGGCGTTTGTCGAGAACGCTGTCATCGAGATCGACCGCCTTCAGCATTTCGCTGGCGCGCGCCAGTTGTTCGGATTTTTTCAGTGATAGCAGGTGGCGCATCGGTTCACGCAGGATCTCGCGCACGGTTTTGCGCGGATTCACGGCGCTGATGGAGTCCTGAAATACCATCTGAATATCGCGGCGGAACGCTTTACGCTGGGCGCGATTGAGTTTCGCCAGCGGTTCGCCGCGCCAGCTAATATTCCCTTGTGAGGGAGACTCTAAGCCTACCAGCAGCCGCGCGAGGGTGCTTTTTCCGCAGCCGCTGCGTCCCAGCAGGGCGACGGTTTCGCCGCTTTTCAGGGTCAGGGAAACGTTATTCAGCACCGCCTGATGTTGATGTTTTCCGCTAAATCCACCGTGGGCATAGTGATGGGAAAGGCCGCAGACGTTAAGTAAGGTCATGATGCCAGCTCCATACCGTAGAGGGCGAGATGAGCGGAAACCAGGCTGCGCGTCACCGTATGTTTGGGGGCGTTAAACAGCGTTTCTACATCGCCCTGTTCGACAATTTTACCTTGTGACATCACCGCCACGTCATCCGCCAGACGCGCCACAACGCCCATATCATGGGTGACCAGCAGCATTCCCGGCGCTTGTTTTTGCATAATGCTTTCCAGCAGATCGAGGATGCGCGCCTGTGCTACCACGTCGAGGTCGGTGGTCGGTTCATCGGCGATGATAAACGGTGATTCACACAGCACCGCCATCGCAATCATCATGCGCTGCAACATGCCGCCGCTCATCTCGAACGGGTACAGCTTCAGCACGCGCGCGGCGTTTTCCAGCCCCACCGCTTCTATGGCAGCGGTAAGCGTAGCGTCATCGGCGGGTTTCCCTAACGCCAGGCAGGTTTCCCGCGCGTGGGTGTGCATGGTGTGCAGTGGATTAAAGGCGCTGCGCGGGTTCTGCATGATGGTGGCAATTTTGATGCCGCGCAGGGCGCAAGGCGAAACCGGTTTGCCATCGGCTAAAATTTCCCCCGCCGTCTGGCGAACGCCAGCGGGCAAAATGCCCAGCGTCGCGGCGCAGGTTAATGATTTCCCGCTGCCGCTACCGCCGACTAACGCCAGCACGCGCCCGCGTTGCAGGGTTAACGATACACCGTGTACCAGCGGCTGCGCGGCCTGTAGCGCGATATTACGTAGTTCAATCTGTTGCGGCATTAGTGTGCGTGCTCCGTCACCAGATGAGGGTCCAGATGATCGCGCAGTGCGTCACCCACCAGGTTAAAGGCCATCACGCTGATAAACAGCGCCAGCCCCGGCCAGAACATTTGCAGCGGCTGGGTCCAGATATACTGGCGCGCGTCGTTAATCATCACGCCCCATTCGGCGGTCGGCGCGGTCACACCGAGGCCAAGGAAAGACATCCCCGCGACGTGCAGCATCATATGGCCGATATCCAGCGTTGCCAGCACCAGCAGCGAAGGGATCACCGCGCCTGCCAGATGATCGACAAACACCCGCACATGGCCCGCGCCAGAAAGCCGTGACGCCAGCACAAACTCGCGTTGGCGTAGTGAAATCACCAGGCTGCGCACCATGCGTGCATACCACGCCCAGTGCGACAGGGCGATGGCGATAATTACGTTGGTCAGCCCGGTGCCGAGCACGCCAACCATAAAGAACGACAGAATCGAGGTCGGGAAGGTCATAAACATATCGGCGACGCGCATGGTGGCCTGATCAACGCGCCCGCCAATCAACCCGGCGCTGCCGCCAATAACCAGCCCTAATGTCAGCACCAGCAGCAGGCAGGCCATTACCGAACCGAGCGACACGCGGGTCGCTGCCATCAGCCGCGAGAAAATATCGCGACCTAAGTGATCGGTGCCCAGCCAGTGCTGCGCATCCGGCGAAAGCAGGCGCGACGGCAAATCAATCGCCTGGGGGTCATACGGCAGCCACCACTGGCTGGTGAGCGCAATCAGCGCCAGCAGGGCGATAATGATCAGCGCCAGGCGTACCGACCAGCGGGAAGAGAGGAAAAAGTTCACGCGTGCGCTCCTTCATGACGACGAATGCGCGGGTCCAGCGCGGCGTTGAGCAAATCGACAATCAAATTACAGACCACAAAAACCACCACCATCATCAGCGTAAAGCACTGGATCACCGGATAGTCACGGTTAAAAATCGCCGACACCGCATAGCGCCCGACGCCCGGCCAGGCAAAGATGTTTTCGATAATCATCGTCCCGCCAATCAGTTCGCCGATGTGCATCCCCACGGCGGTGATCATCGGCAGCGAGGCATTGCGCAGGATGTGGCGACGTTCGGTCTGTTTGTCGTTCAGGCCGCGCAGACGCGCCCAGGTGACGTGACGCTGACCGGCGACGTCCAGCATACTGGCGCGCAGTAAACGCGCGTTAATCGCCAGCGACATAAAGGCAATGGAAACCGCAGGCAAAATGATGTGCTGCCAGCCGCCGTAACCCATCGCGGGTAGCCATTGCAGATACACCGAAAACGCCATCACCAGTAAAAACGCCAGCCAGAAGTTAGGCATCGACACGCCAAGAAACGCGATGAAACGTACGGCGAAATCCGGCAGACGGTCGCGATGGCGCGCCGCCCAGATACCGAGCGGTACGGAAGTGAGCAGAATTAATACCAGCGCCGCACCTGCAAGTTCCAGCGTGGCGGGCAGGAAGTTCAGCATATCGTCCAGCACCGGGCGTTGGCTGGCGAATGAGATACCAAAGTCAAGATGCAGCGCCTTCCACAACCAGGTGCCGTACTGGACGTACAGCGGCTGATCCAGCCCGAGCATGGTGCGGGTAGAGGCCAGCATCTCCGGCGTCGGCGGCAGGTTAGATAAACGCAGATAATCGAGCGCCGGGTCGCCGGTACCGAGGCGCAGCATCAGAAAAATGATCACCGAGGCGGCGAGCACCATCGGGATCAGCAGCAGAAAGCGGCGTAATACGTAACGCAACATTAAGGTTTCACCGGTTTAATCTGTTCGAACGGAATTTCAGTGGCGATCGGCGCGTAGGGGATGTTACCCAGCTCCGGTTTTGATACCACCATCATTGAGATGTAACTGATAGGCAGATAAACCGCCTCGTCATGCAGACGGGTCAGAATGTCGCGATACAGCGCCTGACGTTGCGTTTCGTCATGGGTCGCCAGCACTTCGCCGATCTCTTTATCAATCAGCGGTTTGTCGGCTAATCCTTGCTGTGCCTGGAAGTCAGCGTGTGACGGTACGCGCATTGAACTGAGGAAGGCGTGTGGATCGTATGGCGCGCCCCAGGTGCGGTGGAAAATCATGCCAAAACGACCGTCGCGCTGACGAGCATAGATACTGCTCTCTTCTTCGCCAATCAGCGAGACATCTGCGCCAATCTGGCGCATATCAGCCTGAATGATTTCCGCCATCGATTTGCTTAACGCATCGGTGCCGATGAACGACAGTTCAATGCGCAGCGGCTGACCATTTTTCTCGCGGATGTCTTTGCCCGCAGGCAGCGTCCAACCGGCTTTTTCCAGCAACGCTTTCGCTTTCTGCGGATCGTACTGGCGCGGTTTCAGGCCGAGGTTGGCGTAGGGCACAGAAGGGGCAAACAGGGTGTCGGCGACCTGCTGGGTGCCATACAACGCGTTATCAATCAGCGATTTTTTGTTTACCGCGTAATTAAGAGCTTCACGTACTGCCAGCTCATTGGTGGGGGCTTTGGCGGTATTGAGCGCCAGCATCACGGTTTCGATCGGCTGTGACAGTTGGGTGTGGTAAGCCGGATTCTGGCTAAAGCGGGCGAAGGTATCGAGCGGTAATAACCCTTCGTTTCCGTACAGCAGGTCGATATCGCCAGTTTCAAACGCCACCGCGCGGGTAGTCGGGTCCGGGATGACGTTAAAGGTGATCTTTTTAATCGCTGGCTTTTCGCCCCAGTAGTTTTCGTTACGGACGAAGACATCGTACTGATTCAGTTTCGATTCCTGCAAAATCCATGGTCCGGTGCCAATCGGCGCTTTAATTCCGTTCATGGTTTCATGGTTTTTAAACTGCGAGGGAGCGATAAAACGGAAAGGACGGGGCAGGGCCAGTTCTTGCAGGAAAGGATAGTAGGCGCTTTTCAGGGTAATTTGCAGCTCTGTTTTACTGAGTGCTTTAACATCAACAATCTGGTTTGCCAGCTCCAGCCAGGCGTGACGTTGACGGTTATCGAGCACTGCGCGGAAGTTTTCTGCCGCCGCCTCGGCATCGAACGGTTCACCGTTGGAGAATTTCACGTCATCACGCAGGGTGAAGGTCCAGGTTTTACCATCTTCTGAATGAGTCCAGCTTTTTGCCAGCCACGGGATCACCGAACCGTCTGCCTGATATTTCACCAATGGTTCATAAACCATGCTCTGGGCGAACATCTGGTTAGGCGTGTAAAGGTGCGGGTTTAGTGGCCCGACATTCACCGGCCAGGCGGTAGTGATTTCATCTGGTGCAGCGGCATGGACGATAAAAGACGCACAAGCCAGCAGCGCAAATAGAGTGCGGCGGAGTGTGGAGAGCATGATAACCCCAATGGATTAAAATAGATGGCGGAAATAAGTATGACGATTTTAAGTATTCGTCATACTGATTACCTGTTCTGGATCAATAGATGGGCAGTCGGGTGGGCGGATCAGTTAACTGAATCGATCCATTGCACACTGTCGGCGGTGAGCGTAAAGGGGGTGGGGGTGCAGATCGCCAGGCTTAAATTTTCAAGCTGACAATGGCTGACTGACAGCGAGGAGTGATAGGTGCTGTCTACGCTGACGATTTGCCAGGCGCTGCCGCCACGCTGTTTAACGATGGCTTCTTTGCGCGTCCAGATGCGCCAGAACATTTCCAGTTGCTGATCAGGATGCACGGCGTCCATCTCAGCGTGTTCCCCGAGGCTGAATACGGCGTTCGCCAGCCAGCGCCAGTTGGCGCGCGGGCGAATCACTTCGATATCGCAGCCGACTTCGCCTTCATCACTCAACAGCAGAGCGATATCGTCACCGCTATGGCTTAAGTTGAACCATAGCGGCGTTTCCGGCGCGAATGCAGGTTTGCCTTGTTCGCCATAGATGATCTCCGGTAGCGGGGAAAGCGTGTGCGAAAGCAATGCACGCCCCGCCAGCCAGCGTTCGCGTCGTGGACCTTGCGGTGCTTGCTCGCGTAAACCCGGTGGCAGTGGAGCTGCGCTTAAGGTCGAAACTTTCCCCAGAACTATCCGATACATATCAGGGCCAACGTTTAATGGAAAATGAAAGTGCGTATCGTATCACTTGTCGCCTCATCCCGGTAACCGACTTTTCGGTCTGCCCGGCCCCAGTAAAATCGCCAGTTTGCTGCCACCTTTCGTCGTTTCCATCCAGATTTTACACACGCTGGTTAATGGCACCGAAAGTAGCATCCCTACCGGGCCGAGCAGCCATCCCCAGATTAACAATGAAAGAAATACCACCATGGTGGACATCCCCAGGCGATGGCCCATCATCCGTGGCTCTAAAATATTGCCGATGACCATATGGACAACTAAAAACAATGCGCCGACCAGAATACATTCGTAAATACCATTAAACAGCAGCACCTGAATCATTGGCGGTACGGCGGAAATTACCGCGCCGATATTGGGCACGTAGTTAAGCAAAAACGCCAGTACTGCCCACATCAGCGCAAACTGTACCCCCATCAGCTCCAGCCCCAGCCAGACGATGACACCTGTCCATAAACTGAGTAGCGTCTTCAATGCAAGATAGTGCGAAACGCCTTTAAGTGCGCGGTGTAATCCCGCGATGTGAATCTGTGGATTATTCAGCGCAAAACGCATTTTGTAAGGGACGTGGCGCACTTCAAACAGCATAAAAACTACGGTCATCACCAGCAAAAGCACGCTCGCCATTGCCCCGGAAAGCCCGGTCATTAGCGCTGTGGTGAAGGTAACCACTTTTTCCGAGTCCATCCGCTGCAGCATTCGCTCCGGCGACATATGCAAATTAAGAAAAGGCAACATCTCCTGCAATTTAAAAAGTTTGCGCGTCAGCTCCTTATTAAACTTCGGCAGCATAGAGATAAATTCGTTAAACGATGCCGCCAGTACGCCGACCAGCGCGGTTAGTGCGATCAGCATCACCACCACTACAATCGTAATGGCAACGGGGCGTTGTACTCCCCGACGAATAAACCAGGTGACGAGCGGGTTGAGGACGATGGCAAAAAACAGCGCCAGTAACAGCTGCACAATGATATCTGCCGCTGCGTGAATGCCCGCGAGGATCACTACCAGCGAGGCCAGCTTGAGCAGAATGTGCATGCCCGTTTTATCGGGTTGAGGGGTTTCCATTGGGGCTTCCTTGTGACTTTTTGTATTAAGTGTAGCGGGAGTCACGCCAGCAATATTCTGATTCTTACTGCTGATTTTCACGTCAGCACATGGTAAAAATGAAACACTGTTGTAAAAATGTGGTGATCCTCATGCCCGAACCCGTAGCCGAACCCGCGCTAAACGGATTGCGCCTGAATTTGCGCATTGTCTCCATTGTCATGTTTAACTTCGCCAGCTACCTCACCATCGGGTTGCCGCTCGCTGTATTACCGGGCTATGTCCATGATGTGATGGGCTTTAGCGCTTTCTGGGCAGGATTGGTTATCAGCCTGCAATATTTCGCCACCTTGCTGAGCCGCCCTCATGCCGGACGTTATGCCGATTTGCTGGGACCCAAAAAGATTGTCGTCTTCGGTTTATGCGGCTGCTTTTTGAGCGGTCTGGGGTATCTGACGGCAGGATTAACCGCCAGTCTGCCTGTCATCAGCCTGTTATTACTTTGCCTGGGGCGCGTCATCCTTGGGATTGGGCAAAGTTTTGCCGGAACGGGATCGACCCTGTGGGGCGTTGGCGTGGTTGGCTCGCTGCATATCGGGCGGGTGATTTCGTGGAACGGCATTGTCACTTACGGGGCGATGGCGATGGGTGCGCCGTTAGGCGTCGTGTTTTATCACTGGGGCGGCTTGCAGGCGTTAGCGTTAATCATTATGGGCGTGGCGCTGGTGGCCATTTTGTTGGCGATCCCGCGTCCGACGGTAAAAGCCAGTAAAGGCAAACCGCTGCCGTTTCGCGCGGTGCTTGGGAGCGTCTGGCTGTACGGTATGGCGCTGGCACTGGCTTCCGCCGGATTTGGCGTCATCGCCACCTTTATCACGCTGTTTTATGACGCTAAAGGTTGGGACGGTGCGGCTTTCGCGCTGACGCTGTTTAGCTGTGCGTTTGTCGGTACGCGTTTGTTATTCCCTAACGGCATTAACCGTATCGGTGGCTTAAACGTAGCGATGATTTGCTTTAGCGTTGAGATAATCGGCCTGCTACTGGTTGGCGTGGCGACTATGCCGTGGATGGCGAAAATCGGCGTCTTACTGGCGGGGGCCGGGTTTTCGCTGGTGTTCCCGGCATTGGGTGTAGTGGCGGTAAAAGCGGTTCCGCAGCAAAATCAGGGGGCGGCGCTGGCAACTTACACCGTATTTATGGATTTATCGCTTGGTGTGACTGGACCACTGGCTGGGCTGGTGATGAGCTGGGCGGGCGTACCGGTGATTTATCTGGCGGCGGCGGGACTGGTCGCAATCGCGTTATTACTGACGTGGCGATTAAAAAAACGGCCTCCGGAACACGTCCCTGAGGCCGCCTCATCATCTTAAAACTTACTGAATAACCAGCGTATTAATGATGTTTTCTGCGGTGGTCTGCGCTTTTTGCTGATCGTCAGCGGGCAGCGTAATTTGCATGGTCAGCAGTTGATTACCCACGTTACCCAGAATAACGGAAGAGTACGCCGTCTGGCCTTTCGCGGAGATAATACTGTCTAACTGCTGCATTTTGTGACCTTTCAGCTCAATGGCTTTATTGGTTACCACTTGCAGCTGCGGATCGCGGCTACGTTGCTGATCTTCCAGACGCTTCGCCAGCACCGCCAGATCTTCTTTCGGATCATCGCCCATGATGACGATGACTGCTTTCTGCCCGGTGGCGTCGGACCAGACATGCATGTTATTGGCCTGCGTTCCCAGCTTACCGCTCTGGTCGGTCATATCCGCTGGCAGCGAGAAACTTAACTTGCCATCAAGCAGGTTGACGGGATTCCCGGTAGCGTTACTTTCCGCGACCGAACCCTGCGCCGTAGCGTTAGTGTCTTTATCATCACAGGCCGCAAGCCCCATAACCAGCAGGCCAATTCCGACATATTTAACCAGATTGCGCATTGACTTCTTCCTTTCGATAAACGGCCATAACGGCTCATTCATCCATCTTATCACAACTCTGATAACGAACCTTTAACTCGCCTGCAAAGCGTTGATTTCGGATTTATCTGCCAGTCTTTTCAACAGCATATTGAGTAATACGCCATACATTGGCAGGAAGAAAACGATACTGATTAACACTTTGAAACAGTAATCGACCAGCGCGATTTCCATCCAGTGTTCAGCCATAAAGGCATCCGGGCTACGCCAGAAGGCAATGAAGAAAAAGGCCAGCGTGTCACTGACGTTACCGAACAGTGTGGACGCTGTCGGTGCCAGCCACCAGCGGCGACTTTGACGCAGGCGGTTAAAAACGTGCACGTCGAGGATTTGCCCCAGCGCGTAGGCCATGAAACTGGCGGTGGCGATACGGGCGACAAACAGGTTGAAGTGGGCGAGTGCGCCGAATCCCTGCCATGAACCCATATAGAACAGCGACGAGATGACATAGGAGATTAATAACGCAGGGATCATTACCGCGAAGATAATGCGTCGGGCCAGCGGTGCGCCAAAAATACGCACGGTCAGGTCGGTCGCGAGAAAGATAAACGGAAAACTAAACGCGCCCCAGGTGGTATGAAAACCAAAAATGGAGACCGGAAGCTGGACCAGATAGTTACTGGAGGTGATCACCAGCAGATGAAATAACGATAACCAGAACAACGCCTTATAGCGTTGAGTTTGCGAGAAAACGTTCATATTGTACCTTTTTGATTAACCATTGGGGTGAGGGAACCCAATACGTACGACACGTCTGTTATCTTAACATAATAACGTGCTTACCCTTTTTTCGAGCCGCCGCATGATACTGCTTTACGTTGACAATGCAATGGTTAATTTTCACGCAATCGTTAACCTGGTTTGCTTACGGACTCACAGGGCGTAAACTAGCGCCGTTTTTTTAAGTGATGAGAAGAAAATGACCGATCTCTTTTCCAGCCCTGACCACACACTCGACGCGCTTGGCCTGCGCTGCCCGGAACCGGTGATGATGGTGCGCAAAACCGTGCGCAATATGCAGCCTGGCGAAACTTTACTGATTATCGCCGACGATCCGGCGACGACCCGCGATATTCCTGGGTTTTGTACCTTTATGGAACACGAACTGGTTGCGAAAGAGACGGATGGACTGCCTTATCGTTATTTGATTCGTAAAGGCGGTTGATGGGGAAAGATTGGCTTCGATGCCGCCTTTTCCCCTCACCCTAACCCTCTCCCCAGAGGAGCGAGGGGACCGATCGCGCTCAATGTTGCGATCGGTTTGCCTTATCTCCTGCGCAACAATCTTAACGCATTCGCTGTTACCAGCACGGTCGCACCGGTATCTGCCAGCACCGCCAGCCATAGTCCGGTCATCCCTAGCAGCGTGGTGACGAGGAAGATCCCTTTCAGCCCCAGCGCAATAGTGATGTTCTGGCGGATATTGGCGTGAGTGGCGCGTGCCAGTTCAATCATTTGCACCAGGCCGCGCAGGTGGTTATGGGTTAATACTGCGTCGGCGGTTTCCAGCGCCACGTCTGTGCCACTGCCCATTGCAATCCCAATGGCGGCAGCTTTCATCGCTGGCGCGTCGTTAATACCATCACCGACCATCGCCAGGGGCGCATGTTGATTCAGCTTGGTCACCGCTTTGACTTTATCTTCCGGCAATAGGCCCGCTTTAAACTCCAGCCCCAGCTCCCCGGCAATTGCCGCCGCTGCGCGTGGATTATCGCCGGTGAGGATCACTCCTTTAACCCCCAGCGCGTTCAGTTCACTGATGGCAGTTGCTGCGTCGGCGCGCAGGGTATCCTGCAATGCAATGATACCCAGCACGTCATCATTACGTACTACCAGCACAACCGTTTGCCCGGCGCTTTCCAGTTCATTAATCAAACCAGCAAATGCATCAGCGGGATGTTTCCCGGCAGCGCAAATCAATACGCGCTCACCGTTAACCTGCGCTTCAATGCCAGACCCGACCAGCGCCCGCTGTGATTCGGCGGTGGGAATGGCGAGTTCAGCAACCTGTGCTTCGCGTACGATGGCCTGCGCCAGTGGATGCGTCGCGCCTTGCTCGACCGCCGCCGCCAGTGTCAGCAGTTCAGATTCACTAATACCCGTTGCCGGATGAATCGCGGTAACGCGCGGTTTACCGACGGTCAGCGTACCGGTTTTATCAAACGCCACCTGAGTAACACGACCCAGCTGTTCCAGCGCCGCTCCGCCTTTAATCAACGCCCCACGACGCGCTGCCGCCGCCAGCCCGGAGGTAATCGCCGCAGGCGTGGAGATAACTAACGCACACGGGCAGCCAATCAGCAGCAGCGTCAGCCCTTTATAAATCCACTCCTGCCAGCTGGCGGCAAACAGCAGCGGTGGCACCAGCGTCACCAGCAGGGCGACGGCCATAATCGCTGGCGTATAAATACGGCTGAAACGGTCGATAAACCGCTCAATGGGGGCGCGGCGCTCTTCGGCTTCTTCGATCAGTTTCAGAATCCGGTCAATGGCGCTGGCACCCGGTTCTGACAGCACTTCCAGCGTTACCAGACGGTCTACGCTGGTGGCTCCTGCAGGAACTTTATCGCCCGTCGCGCGCTCCACCGGAATGGATTCTCCGGTCAGGGCGCTTTCATCAAAACTGGCAAACGGTGAGAGCAGTTTACCGTCGGCAGGCAAACGCCCACCTGCGGCGACTTCAATCACATCGCCAGGCCGCAGGCTGTTAATCGCCACCTCTTCCCGCTCACCGTTACGCAGGCGCGTGGCGGTTTCTGGTTTCAGCGCCATTAACGCGCTAACGCCCTGACGCGCGCGGCTGGCGGCCCAGCCTTCCAGTCGTTCACCAATCAAAAACAGCAGCAACACCATCGCAGCTTCAGCCGTTGCGCCAATAAACAGTGCACCAATAGCGGCTACGCTCATTAAGGTTTCAATGGCGAAGTAGCTGCCGGATTTGATCAGCCGTAATGCCTGACGAGCAATCGGGTACAGCCCAACCAGCGTGGTCGCGATAAACGCCAGTTGCCCAAACGGATGATTAAATTGCTCCAGACCCCAGCTGATTGCCATCATCACGATTAGCGTAATCAGCGGCAGATTCTCTTTCAGGCGCGATGCTTGTGGCTCGTCGGCGGCCTGCTCATCGCGCAGGGAATAGCCCGCTTTTTGCACCGCAGATTCAACCTGGGCACGGATGTCATTGTCGGCATCGACCACCAGTTTTTCGGTGGCGAACAGTACCTGCACCTGATTCACACCTGCAAGCTGGCGCACGGCATTTTCTACCTTGCGCGCACAGGCGGCGCAGTCCATGCCGCTGACTTTCCAGCTATAGCGGGTGCCGGAGACGTTTTCAGAGAGCGTTGGCGAGCTGGAACATGCGCCGTCGCAGCAACAGTCGTTGGCGTTCTGTACCGTGGTTAGCGGTTTGAACGCAGCAAATTGAGGGGCTTTCTTGCCGTGATTGTCAGGAGTCGACATGGCATCCTCCGGTTAAGTTTTTTCTCATTAACCGAAGGATACACTCTGGAGTCGACTCCAGAGTCAAGTTTTATCAGAGATACAGCGAGCGGACGATGAGGAAATGACCGGCAAAGTAGCAGGCCGCAGCAATCGCGTTATCTGCCCGGAAGCGGCGGCGATAGTGGCTACCCAGCCAGACAAAGTTACTGATAAACAGCAATGAAGCGCCAACAAACGCAGAGAGTGCCGGAGCGGTCGGACGGAAGAACCACAGTTCACCTGCCAGCCACACCATCACCAGCGTCATGCCGATAAACGTGCAGATAGGCCAACGATACTCTTCCAGCCGCGTCCAGATAATCGCCAGTAACAGCGCGCCCAGAACCAGCAACACCAGTGGCAGAGGCCAGAAGAAAGAGAGCGTCATCTGACTGGCGAAATAGATGGTGTACAGCAGGTGCGAGAGGAAAAACGCGCCGATGGCGTACATCAGACGTTGACGTGGCAACAGGGTTAGCGCATCGCCCAGCAGTGAGGCGCACAGCCCTGCCAGCACCAGATAGCTAATGGCGTCGAACATCGGCGCTTGCCAGGCCAGTAACAGCAGGAGAAGAAGGGTTAACGGTTTAAACACCCAGCGTTGCCAGGTTGGCCCACGATACGATGCATCCACAGATAGCCATGCGGAAAGACAGACAGCGATAAACGACCAAAGCATCTTAGTTCCTTGAATTCGTTATTTTTTCGTAAGCGGAATGCCTACGGTCTTGCTTCCAGTTTAGTGGCGAGGGTGGACGGATGACAACACCATAACTGGCAGGGTATGCTTATTTCCGCATTTTCCGATGAGGGATAAAGATGAGCAAACCACCTCTTTTCTTTATTGTTATCATTGGCTTAATTGTCGTCGCCGCATCGTTTCGTTTTATGCAACAGCGACGGGAAAAAGCTGATAATGATATGGCTCCGCTCCAGCAAAAGCTGGTGGTGGTGAGCAACAAGCGGGAAAAACCGATTAACGATCGCCGTTCGCGCCAGCAGGAAGTGACTCCGGCAGGCACCAGTATGCGCTATGAGGCAAGCTTCAAACCGCAAAGCGGAGGAATGGAGCAGACGTTTCGCCTCGAGGCCCAGCAGTACCACGCCCTGACAGTGGGCGATAAAGGTACGCTGAGCTATAAAGGAACGCGCTTTGTCAGCTTTGTAGGCGAACAATAAGGTTATTTTTTAACTTTAAATTTCTTCTGCCAGACCAGCAGTTCAAACACGCCGAAAAGGAAAATCCGCACCTTTTCGGCGGTGGTCATCTGCGGGCCATCTTTCGGTAAAGTGGATTTCAATAGCGCCAGTTGCATACCATGCATCAGCACGGTAAAAATCAGCGCCACGTTAACGAAAATATTCAGCGGGCGCGGGAAGGGATGCACCAGATTGAGGATTAAAAATCCCCAAACGCAGAGCATTAACAAACGACCAATATTAATCAGCATCACTTTCTCCTTGTGCTTCGCGTTGATACAGCCGATAAGCCACCTGACCCGCCACTTTTTCCCGATGTAATGACCAGTTTGCCGGAACAGTGGGCAGACCGTTTTCGACTTCGCTTTCGACATAAATCAGGGCTTCGTCAGCCAGCCAGCCGTTATCTTCCAGTAAATTTATCGTCTCTTCTAACAAGCCACGGCGGAACGGTGGATCGACAAACACGATATTATGCGGTGTACCTTTTTGCGCCAGGAATGACATCGCGTTGCTGTTCACCACGCGTGCATTGCCTGCTTTTAGTGTCGCCAGATTCTTAATTAACTGCTGAGAAACCGCGCGATCCATCTCAATCAACGTGGCCCCCGCAGCGTAGCGCGATAACGCTTCCAGTCCCAGCGCGCCGCTCCCGGCGAAGCAATCCAGACATTGGGCGTCAACAATGACCGGAGCCAGCCAGTTAAACAACGTTTCGCGTACGCGGTCGGTGGTGGGGCGCAGACCTGGGCTATCAGGAACCGGGAGTTTACGGCCTCGCCACTGCCCGCCAATAATGCGGATTTGGCCGCTGCCGGAATGATTCGGTTTTTTCATGATAAATTGCTCAATCCGCCAGATAACACATACTTGCAGGCGGTGATGTGAATTAAGTTAAGTGATAGACTATTTCATCATTTTTTTAGCTGCTATGTACATAGCGTTAACGCTGTGCCATGAAGCAACAGCGAGGAGTGTAGTCGCAAATGGCGAAAGAAAAAAAACGTGGCTTTTTTTCCTGGCTGGGCTTTGGTCAAAAAGAGCAGACCCCGGAAAAAGAGACAGAAGTTCAGAATGAACAACCGGTTGTAGAAGAAATCGTTCAGGCGCAAGAGCCTGCGAAGGCTTCTGAACAAGCCGTCGAAGAGCAACCGCAGGCGCATACTGAAGCCGAGGCGGAAACTTTTGCTGCCGACGTTGTGGAAGTCACTGAACAGGTTGCTGAAAGTGAAAAAGCGCAGCCTGAAGCGGAAGTCGTTGCACAGCCGGAACCGGTCGTAGAAGAAACGGCGGAGCCAGTGGCTATCGAACGTGAAGAGCTGCCGTTGCCGGAAGACGTCAACGCCGAAGAGGTTTCGCCAGAAGAGTGGCAGGCTGAAGCGGAAACCGTAGAGATTGTCGAAGCGGCGGAAGAAGAAGCGGCTAAAGAAGAAATCACCGACGAAGAGCTGGAAGCACAGGCGCTGGCTGCCGAAGCGGCAGAAGAGGCGGTGATGGTGGTTCCTCCGGTAGAAGAGCAGCCGGTGGAAGAAATCGCTCAGGAGCAGGAAAAACCGACCAAAGAAGGTTTCTTCGCGCGCCTGAAACGCAGCCTGTTAAAAACCAAAGAAAATCTCGGTTCCGGATTTATCAGCCTGTTCCGCGGTAAAAAAATCGACGATGATCTGTTTGAGGAGCTGGAAGAACAGCTGTTGATCGCCGATGTGGGCGTGGAAACCACACGTAAAATTATCACCAATCTGACGGAAGGCGCATCCCGCAAGCAGCTTCGTGATGCCGAGGCGCTCTATGGCCTGCTGAAAGAAGAGATGGGCGAGATTCTGGCGAAAGTCGATGAGCCGCTGAATGTTGAAGGTAAAACGCCGTTCGTGATCCTGATGGTGGGCGTCAACGGTGTGGGTAAAACCACGACGATTGGTAAGCTGGCGCGTCAGTTTGAGCAGCAGGGTAAATCGGTGATGCTGGCGGCGGGCGATACTTTCCGTGCAGCTGCGGTTGAACAGCTTCAGGTCTGGGGTCAGCGTAACAATATCCCGGTGATTGCCCAGCATACTGGTGCGGATTCCGCTTCGGTTATCTTCGACGCCATTCAGGCTGCGAAGGCGCGTAATGTTGACGTACTGATTGCCGATACCGCCGGACGCCTGCAGAACAAATCGCACCTGATGGAAGAGTTGAAGAAAATCGTCCGCGTGATGAAGAAACTCGACGTTGAAGCGCCGCATGAAGTTATGCTGACTATCGATGCCAGCACCGGGCAGAACGCGGTAAGCCAGGCCAAACTGTTCCATGAAGCTGTTGGCTTAACCGGCATCACGCTAACGAAACTGGACGGCACGGCGAAAGGCGGGGTAATTTTCTCGGTGGCTGACCAGTTTGGTATCCCTATCCGCTACATTGGTGTCGGCGAACGTATTGAGGATTTGCGTCCGTTTAAGGCGGACGACTTTATAGAGGCACTTTTTGCCCGAGAGGATTAACAATGATTCGCTTTGAACATGTCAGCAAGGCTTATCTCGGTGGGAGACAGGCGCTGCAGGGCGTTACGTTCCATATGCAGCCGGGTGAGATGGCGTTTCTGACCGGTCATTCCGGCGCAGGGAAAAGTACCCTCCTGAAGCTGATCTGTGGGATTGAGCGGCCCAGCGCCGGGAAAATCTGGTTTAGCGGCCATGACATCACGCGTCTGAAAAACCGTGAAGTTCCGTTTCTGCGCCGCCAGATTGGCATGATTTTCCAGGATCACCATCTACTGATGGACCGTACTGTCTACGATAACGTGGCAATCCCGCTGATTATCGCCGGTGCCAGCGGTGACGATATTCGTCGCCGGGTGTCGGCGGCACTGGATAAAGTCGGGCTACTGGACAAAGCGAAGAACTTCCCTATTCAGCTTTCTGGCGGTGAACAACAGCGTGTTGGCATTGCCCGCGCGGTGGTGAACAAGCCCGCGGTACTGCTGGCGGACGAACCGACTGGTAACCTGGACGACGCGTTGTCGGAAGGGATTCTACGTCTGTTTGAAGAGTTTAACCGCGTTGGGGTAACCGTATTGATGGCAACGCACGACATCAACCTGATCTCGCGGCGTTCCTATCGCATGCTCACCCTGAGCGATGGTCACTTGCATGGAGGCGTGGGCCATGAATAAGCGCGATGCAATCAATCATATTCGGCAGTTTGGCGGGCGTCTGGATCGCTTCCGTAAATCGGTCGGCGGCTCTGGCGACGGCGGTCGTAACGCGCCAAAACGCGCGAAATCCTCGCCAAAACCGGTAAATCGCAAAACCAACGTTTTCAACGAACAGGTGCGCTATGCCTTCCACGGCGCATTGCAGGATCTGAAAAGCAAACCGTTCGCCACGTTTTTAACGGTGATGGTTATCGCCATCTCCCTGACGCTGCCCAGCGTCTGTTATATGGTGTACAAAAACGTTAACCAGGCGGCGACGCAATATTATCCGTCACCGCAAATCACTGTTTACTTGCAAAAAACGCTGGACGATGACGCCGCAGCAGGCGTGGTAGCACAGCTACAGGCCGAGCAGGGCGTGGAGAAAGTGAACTATCTTTCTCGTGAAGACGCACTGGGCGAGTTCCGTAACTGGTCTGGTTTTGGTGGTGCGCTGGATATGCTGGAAGAAAACCCGCTTCCGGCAGTGGCGGTGGTGATCCCGAAACTCGATTTTCAGGGGACGGAATCACTGAATACGCTGCGTGATCGTATCACCCAGATTAACGGCATTGACGAAGTGCGGATGGATGACAGCTGGTTTGCCCGTCTGGCGGCGTTGACCGGGCTGGTCGGGCGCGTTTCCGCGATGATCGGCGTGTTGATGGTGGCAGCAGTGTTCCTCGTCATCGGCAACAGTGTGCGTCTGAGCATCTTTGCTCGCCGTGACTCCATTAACGTGCAGAAACTGATTGGTGCGACGGATGGTTTCATCCTGCGCCCGTTCCTGTACGGAGGCGCATTGCTGGGATTTTCTGGCGCATTGCTGTCATTAATTTTGTCAGAAATTCTGGTACTGCGTTTGTCATCGGCGGTTGCAGAAGTGGCACAGGTTTTCGGAACGAAGTTTGATATCAATGGTTTATCGTTCGATGAATGCCTGCTATTGCTGCTGGTATGCTCGATGATTGGCTGGGTGGCAGCGTGGCTTGCCACGGTACAACATTTACGCCACTTTACGCCTGAATAATAAAAGCGTGTTATACTCTTTCCCTGCAATGGGTTCCGTAGCAGGGAAAGAGATCCCGTTGTCTCTTCCCGGTATTTCATCTCTATGTCACATTTTGTGCGTAATTTATTCACAAGCTTGCATTGAACTTGTGGATAAAATCACGGTCTGATAAAACAGTGAATGATAACCTCGTTGCTCTTAAGCTCTGGCACAGTTGTTGCTACCACTGAAGCGCCAGAAGATATCGATTGAGAGGATTTGAATGACTGACAAAATGCAAAGTTTAGCTTTAGCCCCAGTTGGCAACCTGGATTCCTACATCCGGGCAGCTAACGCGTGGCCGATGTTGTCGGCTGACGAGGAGCGGGCGCTGGCTGAAAAGCTGCATTACCATGGCGATCTGGAAGCAGCTAAAACGCTGATCCTGTCTCACCTGCGGTTTGTTGTTCATATTGCTCGTAATTATGCGGGCTATGGCCTGCCACAGGCGGATTTGATTCAGGAAGGTAACATCGGCCTGATGAAAGCAGTGCGCCGTTTCAACCCGGAAGTGGGTGTGCGCCTGGTCTCCTTCGCCGTTCACTGGATCAAAGCAGAGATCCACGAATACGTTCTGCGTAACTGGCGTATCGTCAAAGTTGCGACCACCAAAGCGCAGCGCAAACTGTTCTTCAACCTGCGTAAAACTAAGCAGCGTCTGGGCTGGTTTAACCAGGATGAAGTCGAAATGGTGGCCCGTGAACTGGGCGTAACCAGCAAAGACGTTCGTGAGATGGAATCACGTATGGCGGCACAGGACATGACCTTTGACCTGTCTTCCGACGACGATTCCGACAGCCAGCCGATGGCACCGGTGCTCTATCTGCAGGATAAATCATCTAACTTTGCCGACGGCATCGAAGATGATAACTGGGAAGAGCAGGCGGCAAACCGTCTGACCGACGCGATGCAAGGTCTGGACGAACGCAGCCAGGACATCATCCGCGCGCGCTGGCTGGACGAAGACAACAAGTCCACGTTGCAGGAACTGGCTGACCGTTACGGTGTTTCCGCTGAACGTGTGCGCCAACTGGAAAAGAACGCGATGAAAAAACTTCGCGCCGCTATTGAAGCGTAATTTCCGCTATTAAGCAGAGAACCCTGGATGAGAGTCCGGGGTTTTTGTTTTTTGGGCCTCTACAATAATCAATTCCCCCTCCGGCAAAACGTCAATCCCCACGCAGATTGTTAATAAACTGTCAAAATAGCTATTCCAATATCATAAAAATGGGGTATGTTTTAGCAGAGTATGCTGCTAAAGCACGGGTAGTCATGCATAAAACGAAATAAAGTGCTGAATCACAACACCACAACACACGTAATAACCAGAAGAATGGGGATTCTCAGGATGAACATAAAGGGTAAAGCGTTACTGGCAGGATGTATCGCGCTGGCATTCAGCAATATGGCTCTGGCAGAAGATATTAAAGTCGCGGTCGTGGGCGCAATGTCCGGTCCGGTTGCGCAGTACGGTGACCAGGAGTTTACCAGCGCAGAGCAGGCGGTTGCGGATATCAACGCTAAAGGCGGCATTAAAGGCAACAAACTGCAAATCGTAAAATATGACGATGCCTGTGACCCGAAACAGGCGGTTGCGGTGGCGAACAAAGTCGTTAACGACGGCATTAAATATGTGATTGGTCACCTCTGTTCTTCATCAACGCAGCCTGCGTCTGACATCTACGAAGACGAAGGCATTTTAATGATCACCCCAGCGGCAACCGCGCCGGAGCTGACCGCCCGTGGCTATCAGCTGATCCTGCGCACCACCGGCCTGGACTCCGACCAGGGGCCGACGGCGGCGAAATATATTCTTGAGAAAGTGAAACCGCAGCGTATTGCTATCGTTCACGACAAACAGCAATACGGCGAAGGTCTGGCGCGAGCGGTGCAGGACGGCCTGAAGAAAGGCAATGCTAACGTGGTGTTCTTTGATGGTATCACCGCCGGGGAAAAAGATTTCTCAACGCTGGTGGCCCGTCTGAAAAAAGAGAATATCGACTTCGTTTACTACGGCGGTTATCACCCGGAAATGGGGCAAATCCTGCGTCAGGCACGCGCGGCAGGGCTGAAAACTCAGTTTATGGGGCCGGAAGGTGTGGCTAACGTTTCGCTGTCTAACATTGCGGGCGAATCAGCGGAAGGGCTGCTGGTGACCAAGCCGAAGAACTACGATCAGGTTCCGGCGAACAAACCCATTGTTGACGCCATCAAAGCGAAAAAACAGGACCCAAGCGGCGCATTCGTTTGGACCACCTACGCCGCGCTGCAATCTTTGCAGGCGGGCCTGAATCAGTCTGACGATCCGGCTGAGATCGCCAAATACCTGAAAGCGAACTCCGTGGATACCGTGATGGGGCCGCTGACGTGGGATGAGAAAGGTGATCTGAAAGGCTTTGAGTTCGGCGTATTTGACTGGCACGCCAACGGCACGGCGACCGATGCGAAGTAATCATTAATCGGCAACTTTGGGTTGCCGCCAAATTGCTAATATCGAGTACGTTGCTTCATGCCGGATGCGGCGTAAACGCCTTATCCGGCCTACAAGATCCAAAGAAATCAGTAAATTGCAACACACATTGTAGGCCTGATAAGCGTAGCGCATCAGGCAATTTCTCGTTGGTCATCACTTTTGAAATCAACTTGACGATTAACGCTTCTCCCAGCCGCCCTGTTGCGCCGTAAACCCCAGCGCCTGCATAAACGCCGTCATCACACCGCGATCTTCCACGCCTGCATCCGCCATCCACCAGCATGAAACGGCAGGATTGTTACGCAAAACCTCTTCCAGCAGATATTGCCCCACACCGCGACGGCGGGTGACTTCCCGCACGCGCAGGGAATCCAGTGCTCCCTCGGTGCCGCTTAAGGTTACCCGCACGGCCGCTAGCAGGCGCTCGTTAAAACGCGCGGCGTAGATGCGGTGGTTATCGTCAACCTGTAAAGAGGAAGGGGAATACTCCGGCCAGATCTTTTGCAGGTCAATCCGGTCCTGGTCGCTAAAGTTTTCTAATCGAATGATGGTCAGCTTCATGGGTAACCCGTGTAAATCACAAAAGTGGAACCAGTGTAGCGAAATAATTTAATCGGAGGCTTTCTCTTTTTTATTTCTTTTGGCAGGTGATTAATTTTTTAACAGCAATAATTACAAAGTTAAAACATTATAGAATGAAAAATACCCAGCATAATCCCCTGAATGATAGTGAATTATTCCGCCCTTTGTGCCGTTATTTTATGCTGACAAAGGCACTTTTTTCTGTTTATCTATCAATAAATTCAGAATATTATCTGTTCTTAATCGACTGAAAAATAGGGATTTTAATCACTATTATCACAAAATACTGCGCTAAACCCTTAATCAGACAGGCAAAAACAGTGCAGTATAAAAAAAGAACAGTCTGATTTGTTAACACATAAAAACAAAGCAACACAACATCACGAATGGGGATTTTTGACTATGAAACGGAATGCGAAAACTATCATCGCAGGGATGATTGCACTGGCAATTTCACACACCGCTATGGCTGACGATATTAAAGTTGCCGTTGTCGGCGCGATGTCCGGCCCGATTGCCCAGTGGGGCGATATGGAATTTAACGGCGCGCGTCAGGCGATTAAAGACATTAATGCCAAAGGGGGAATTAAAGGCGATAAGCTGGTGGGCGTGGAATATGACGACGCCTGCGACCCGAAACAAGCCGTTGCGGTCGCCAACAAAATCGTTAACGACGGCATTAAATACGTTATTGGTCATCTGTGTTCTTCTTCTACCCAACCTGCGTCAGATATCTACGAAGACGAAGGTATTCTGATGATCTCGCCGGGAGCGACCAACCCGGAGCTGACCCAACGCGGTTATCAACACATTATGCGTACTGCCGGGCTGGACTCTTCCCAGGGGCCTACGGCGGCAAAATACATTCTTGAGACGGTGAAGCCCCAGCGCATCGCCATCATTCACGACAAACAACAGTATGGCGAAGGGCTGGCGCGTTCGGTGCAGGACGGGCTAAAAGCGGCTAACGCCAACGTCGTCTTCTTCGACGGTATTACCGCCGGGGAGAAAGATTTCTCCGCGCTGATCGCCCGCCTGAAAAAAGAAAACATCGACTTCGTTTACTACGGCGGTTACTACCCGGAAATGGGGCAGATGCTGCGCCAGGCCCGTTCCGTTGGCCTGAAAACTCAGTTTATGGGGCCGGAAGGTGTGGGTAACGCATCATTGTCGAATATTGCCGGTGATGCTGCCGAAGGCATGTTGGTCACTATGCCAAAACGCTATGACCAGGATCCGGCAAACCAGGGCATCGTTGATGCGCTGAAAGCAGACAAGAAAGATCCGTCCGGGCCTTATGTCTGGATCACCTACGCGGCGGTGCAATCTCTGGCGACTGCCCTTGAGCGTACTGGCAGCGATGAGCCGCTGGCGCTGGTGAAAGATTTAAAAGCTAACGGTGCAAACACCGTGATTGGGCCGCTGAACTGGGATGAAAAAGGCGATCTTAAGGGATTTGATTTTGGTGTCTTCCAGTGGCACGCCGACGGTTCATCCACGGCAGCCAAGTGATCATCCCACCGCCCGTAAAATGCGGGCGGGTTTAGAAAGGTTACCTTATGTCTGAGCAGTTTTTGTATTTCTTGCAGCAGATGTTTAACGGCGTCACGCTGGGCAGTACCTACGCGCTGATAGCCATCGGCTACACCATGGTTTACGGCATTATCGGCATGATCAACTTCGCCCACGGCGAGGTTTATATGATTGGCAGCTACGTCTCATTTATGATCATCGCCGCGCTGATGATGATGGGCATTGATACCGGCTGGCTGCTGGTGGCGGCGGGATTCGTCGGCGCAATCGTCATTGCCAGCGCCTACGGCTGGAGTATCGAACGGGTAGCCTATCGCCCGGTGCGTAACTCTAAGCGCCTGATTGCGCTCATCTCGGCAATCGGCATGTCCATCTTCCTGCAAAACTACGTTAGCCTGACCGAAGGTTCGCGTGACGTGGCGCTGCCCAGTCTGTTTAACGGGCAGTGGGTGGTGGGCCATAGCGAAAACTTCTCTGCCTCTATTACTACCATGCAGGCGGTGATTTGGATTGTTACCTTCCTCGCCATGCTGGCGCTGACGATTTTCATTCGCTATTCCCGTATGGGGCGCGCCTGTCGTGCCTGCGCGGAAGATCTGAAAATGGCGAGCCTGCTTGGCATCAACACCGACCGGGTGATTGCGCTGACCTTTGTGATTGGCGCGGCGATGGCGGCGGTGGCGGGTGTGCTGCTCGGTCAGTTCTACGGTGTGATTAACCCCTACATCGGCTTTATGGCCGGGATGAAAGCCTTTACCGCGGCGGTGCTCGGCGGGATTGGCAGCATTCCGGGGGCGATGATTGGCGGGCTGATCCTGGGGATTGCGGAGGCGCTCTCTTCTGCCTATCTGAGTACGGAATATAAAGATGTGGTCTCATTTGCCCTGCTGATCCTGGTACTGCTGGTGATGCCGACCGGTATTCTGGGGCGCCCGGAGGTAGAGAAAGTATGAAACCGATGCATATTGCAATGGCGCTGCTCTCTGCCGCGATGTTCTTTATCCTCGCTGGCGTCTTTATGGGCGTACAGCTGGAGCTGGACGGCACCAAACTGGTGGTCGACACGGCTTCGGATGTCCGTTGGCAGTGGGTGTTTATCGGCACGGCGGTGGTCTTTTTCTTCCAGATTTTGCGACCTGCTTTCCAGAAAGGGTTGAAAAGCGTTTCCGGGCCGAAGTTTATTCTGCCCGCGATTGATGGCTCCACGGTGAAGCAGAAACTGTTCCTCGTGGCGCTGTTGGTGCTTGCGGTGGCGTGGCCGTTTATGGTTTCACGCGGGACGGTGGATATCGCCACCCTGACCATGATCTACATTATCCTCGGCCTCGGGCTGAACGTGGTGGTAGGGCTTTCCGGCCTGCTGGTGCTGGGGTACGGCGGTTTTTACGCCATCGGCGCTTACACTTTTGCGCTGCTCAATCACTATTACGGCTTGGGCTTCTGGACCTGTCTGCCGATTGCCGGGTTAATGGCAGCGGCGGCGGGCTTCCTGCTCGGCTTTCCGGTGCTGCGTCTGCGTGGTGATTATCTGGCGATCGTTACCCTCGGCTTCGGCGAAATTGTGCGCATATTGCTGCTCAATAACACCGAAATTACCGGCGGCCCGAACGGAATCAGTCAGATCCCGAAACCGACTTTCTTCGGCCTTGAGTTCAGCCGTACCGCCCGTGAAGGCGGTTGGGACACGTTCAGTAATTTCTTTGGCCTGAAATACGATCCCTCCGATCGCGTCATCTTCCTGTATCTGGTGGCGTTGCTGCTGGTGGTGCTAAGCCTGTTTGTCATTAACCGCCTGCTGCGGATGCCGCTGGGGCGTGCGTGGGAAGCGTTGCGTGAAGATGAGATCGCCTGCCGTTCGCTGGGCTTAAGCCCGCGTCGTATCAAGCTGACCGCTTTTACCATCAGTGCCGCGTTTGCCGGTTTTGCCGGAACGCTGTTTGCTGCGCGCCAGGGCTTTGTCAGCCCGGAATCCTTCACCTTTGCTGAATCGGCGTTTGTACTGGCGATAGTGGTGCTCGGCGGTATGGGATCGCAGTTTGCGGTGATTCTGGCGGCAATTTTGCTGGTGGTGTCGCGCGAGTTGATGCGTGATTTCAACGAATACAGCATGTTAATGCTCGGTGGTTTGATGGTGCTGATGATGATCTGGCGTCCGCAGGGCTTGCTGCCCATGACGCGCCCGCAACTGAAGCTGAAAAACGGCGCAGCGAAAGGAGAGCAGGCATGAGTCAGCCATTATTATCTGTGAACGGCCTGATGATGCGCTTCGGCGGCCTGCTGGCGGTGAACAACGTCAATCTTGAACTGTACCCGCAGGAGATCGTCTCGTTAATCGGCCCTAACGGTGCCGGAAAAACCACGGTTTTTAACTGCCTGACCGGTTTCTACAAACCCACCGGCGGCACCATTTTACTGCGCGATCAGCATCTTGAAGGTTTACCGGGGCAGCAAATTGCCCGCATGGGCGTGGTGCGCACCTTCCAGCATGTGCGTCTGTTCCGTGAAATGACGGTAATTGAAAACCTGCTGGTGGCGCAGCATCAGCAACTGAAAACCGGGCTGTTCTCTGGCCTGTTGAAAACGCCTTCTTTCCGTCGCGCCCAGAGCGAAGCGCTCGACCGCGCCGCCACCTGGCTTGAGCGCATTGGTTTGCTGGAACACGCCAACCGTCAGGCGAGTAACCTGGCCTATGGTGACCAACGCCGTCTGGAGATTGCCCGCTGCATGGTGACGCAGCCGGAGATTTTAATGCTCGACGAACCGGCGGCAGGTCTTAACCCAAAAGAAACCAAAGAGCTGGATGAGCTGATTGCCGAACTGCGCAATCATCACAACACCACTATCTTGTTGATTGAACACGATATGAAGCTGGTGATGGGGATTTCAGACCGAATTTATGTGGTCAATCAGGGGACGCCACTGGCAAACGGTACGCCGGAGCAAATCCGTAATAACCCGGACGTGATCCGTGCCTATTTAGGTGAGGCATAAGATGGAAAAAGTCATGTTGTCCTTTGACAAAGTCAGCGCCCACTACGGCAAAATCCAGGCGCTGCATGAGGTGAGCCTGCATATCAATCAGGGCGAGATTGTCACCCTCATTGGCGCGAACGGGGCGGGGAAAACCACCTTGCTCGGCACGTTATGCGGCGATCCGCGCGCTACCAGCGGGCGAATTGTGTTTGATGATAAAGACATTACCGACTGGCAGACGGCGAAAATCATGCGCGAAGCGGTAGCGATTGTCCCGGAAGGGCGTCGCGTCTTCTCGCGGATGACGGTGGAAGAGAACCTGGCGATGGGCGGCTTTTTTGCCGAACGCGACCAGTTCCAGGAGCGCATAAAGTGGGTGTATGAACTGTTTCCACGTCTGCATGAGCGCCGTGTTCAGCGGGCAGGCACCATGTCCGGCGGTGAGCAACAAATGCTGGCGATTGGTCGCGCGCTGATGAGCAACCCGCGTTTGCTGCTACTTGATGAGCCATCGCTCGGTCTTGCGCCGATTATCATCCAGCAAATTTTCGACACCATCGAGCAGCTGCGCGAGCAGGGGATGACTATCTTCCTCGTCGAGCAGAACGCCAACCAGGCGCTAAAGCTGGCGGATCGCGGCTACGTGCTGGAAAACGGCCATGTGGTGCTCTCCGATACCGGCGACGCGCTGCTGGCGAACGAAGCAGTGAGAAGTGCGTATTTAGGCGGGTAATAACACGTTGATTGATAAGGAGTCAAAAGACTCCTTTGAGACAGGTGACAAATGTAAAATTGCCTGATGCGCTGCGCTTATCAGGCCTACTGGGTGAGTTGCAATATATTGAATTTGCACGATCTTGTAGGCCGGATAAGGCGTTTACGCCGCATCCGGCATGAAACGATGAGTAATCTGTAGAGTTTGATTCAGACCTTCTATTTTCCGCTTATCCGTGCCCCATCTCCCATTTTCCCTCACCCACGCCGTCACCGCCTTGTCATCTTTCTGACACCTTACTATCTTACAAATGTAACAAAAAAGTTATTTTTCTGTAATTCGAGCATGTCATGTTACCCCGCGAGCATAAAACGCGTGAATTCGCGCATTCGGTACAACAAGAGAGATAAACGATGAAACCGTTACATTATACAGCTTCAGCACTGGCGCTCGGACTGGCGTTAATGGGGAATGCACAGGCAGTGACGACCATTCCGTTCTGGCATTCTATGGAAGGGGAACTGGGTAAAGAGGTGGATTCTCTGGCCCAACGTTTTAACGCCGAAAATCCGGATTACAAAATTGTACCGACCTATAAAGGCAACTACGAACAGAATTTAAGCGCGGGGATTGCCGCATTTCGTACCGGCAACGCTCCGGCTATTTTGCAGGTTTATGAAGTTGGCACCGCCACCATGATGGCATCGAAAGCCATTAAACCGGTATATGACGTGTTTAAAGAGGCGGGGATTCAATTCGATGAGTCGCAGTTTGTGCCGACGGTTTCCGGTTACTACTCCGACAGCAAAACGGGCCACTTACTCTCCCAGCCATTCAACAGCTCGACCCCCGTTCTCTATTACAACAAAGACGCCTTCAAGAAAGCAGGATTAGACCCGGAACAACCGCCGAAAACCTGGCAGGATCTGGCGGACTATGCCGCGAAACTGAAAGCCTCCGGTATGAAGTGCGGCTACGCCAGCGGCTGGCAGGGCTGGATCCAACTGGAAAACTTTAGCGCCTGGAACGGTCTGCCGTTTGCCAGCAAAAACAACGGCTTTGACGGCACGGACGCGGTGCTGGAGTTCAACAAGCCGGAGCAGGTGAAACACATCGCCATGCTCGAGGAGATGAACAAGAAGGGCGACTTCAGCTACGTCGGTCGTAAGGATGAATCCACCGAGAAGTTCTATAACGGTGATTGCGCGATGACCACCGCCTCTTCCGGTTCTCTCGCTAATATTCGTGAGTACGCCAAATTTAACTATGGCGTAGGCATGATGCCTTACGACGCCGATGCGAAAGATGCACCGCAAAACGCCATTATCGGCGGGGCCAGCCTGTGGGTGATGCAGGGCAAAAATAAAGAAACGTATACCGGCGTGGCGAAGTTCCTCGACTTCCTCGCGAAGCCAGAAAACGCTGCCGAGTGGCATCAGAAAACCGGTTATCTGCCAATCACCAAAGCAGCGTATGACCTGACCCGTGAGCAGGGCTTTTACGAGAAAAACCCAGGGGCGGATACCGCGACGCGTCAGATGCTGAATAAGCCGCCGTTGCCGTTCACCAAAGGGCTGCGTCTGGGCAACATGCCGCAGATCCGCGTGATTGTGGATGAAGAGCTGGAGAGCGTGTGGACCGGTAAGAAGACACCACAGCAGGCACTGGATACCGCCGTTGAGCGTGGAAATCAGTTGCTGCGCCGCTTTGAGAAATCGACGAAGTCTTAATCAGTGTAATGTCGGATGCGTTTCGCTTATCTGACCTGGCATCGCGTGTAGGCCGGATAAGCGAAGCGCATCCGGCACAGTTCAGGAATTAACCGTAATGTCATCATCCCGTCCGGTGTTCCGCTCGCGCTGGCTGCCTTATCTGCTGGTCGCGCCGCAGCTCATCATCACCGTTATCTTTTTTATCTGGCCTGCGGGCGAAGCGTTGTGGTACTCGCTACAAAGCGTCGATCCGTTTGGTTTCTCCAGCCAGTTTGTCGGCCTGGATAACTTCGTCACGCTGTTCCATGACAGCTACTATCTCGACTCCTTCTGGACGACGATAAAATTCAGCACCTTTGTCACCGTCAGCGGTTTGCTGGTATCGCTGTTCTTTGCGGCGCTGGTGGAGTACATCGTGCGCGGCAGCCGTTTCTATCAAACCTTAATGTTGCTGCCTTACGCCGTGGCTCCCGCCGTTGCCGCCGTATTGTGGATCTTCCTGTTTAACCCCGGTCGCGGGCTGATCACCCATTTTCTCGCGGAGTTCGGCTACGACTGGAACCACGCGCAAAACAGCGGTCAGGCAATGTTTCTGGTGGTGTTTGCCTCAGTATGGAAGCAAATCAGCTACAACTTCCTGTTCTTCTATGCCGCGCTGCAATCCATTCCCCGTTCGTTGATCGAAGCCGCAGCCATCGACGGTGCAGGGCCGATTCGCCGCTTCTTTAAGATTGCGCTGCCGCTTATCGCCCCGGTGAGTTTCTTCCTGCTGGTAGTGAACCTGGTGTATGCCTTCTTCGACACCTTCCCGGTGATCGACGCCGCCACGTCCGGCGGGCCGGTTCAGGCCACCACGACGCTGATTTATAAGATCTACCGCGAAGGTTTTACCGGACTGGATCTGGCTTCGTCTGCCGCACAGTCGGTGGTGTTGATGTTCCTCGTCATCGTGCTGACGGTGGTGCAGTTCCGCTATGTTGAAAGCAAGGTGCGTTACCAATGATTGAGAACCGTCCGTGGCTGACGATATTCAGCCATACCATGCTGATCCTCGGGATCGCGGTGATCCTCTTCCCGCTGTACGTGGCGTTTGTCGCGGCGACGCTGGATAAACAGGCCGTCTATGCCGCGCCGATGACGCTCATCCCCGGCACACATCTGCTGGAAAACATCCACAACATCTGGGTGAACGGGGTAGGCACGAATAGCGCGCCGTTCTGGCGGATGTTGCTTAACAGCTTTGTGATGGCGTTCAGCATTACGCTCGGCAAAATTACCGTCTCGATGCTCTCGGCATTTGCCATTGTCTGGTTTCGTTTTCCGCTACGTAACCTCTTCTTCTGGATGATTTTTATCACCCTGATGCTGCCGGTTGAAGTACGTATCTTCCCGACGGTGGAAGTCATCGCCAACCTGCAGATGCTCGACAGCTACGCCGGTTTAACGCTGCCGCTGATGGCCTCGGCGACCGCTACTTTCCTGTTCCGCCAGTTCTTTATGACGCTGCCGGATGAGCTGGTGGAAGCCGCGCGGATCGACGGCGCATCGCCAATGCGCTTCTTTTGCGACATCGTTTTTCCGCTCTCCAAAACTAATCTGGCGGCGCTGTTTGTGATCACCTTTATCTACGGCTGGAATCAGTATTTGTGGCCGTTGTTGATTATTACCGATGTGGATCTCGGCACCACCGTGGCAGGGATCAAAGGGATGATCGCTACAGGCGAAGGCACCACGGAATGGAACTCAGTGATGGCGGCGATGTTGTTAACGCTTATCCCTCCGGTGGTGATTGTTTTAGTGATGCAGCGTGCCTTCGTGCGCGGCCTGGTCGATAGTGAGAAATAAGATGGCAGGACTGAAATTACAGGCAGTAACCAAAAGCTGGGATGGTAAAACCCAGGTCATTAAACCGCTGACCCTTGATGTGGCGGATGGCGAATTTATCGTGATGGTCGGGCCGTCTGGCTGCGGGAAATCGACGCTGCTGCGCATGGTTGCCGGGCTGGAGCGGGTGACAGAAGGCGATATCTGGATCAACGACCAGCGCGTGACTGAAATGGAGCCAAAAGATCGCGGGATTGCGATGGTGTTCCAGAACTACGCGCTTTATCCGCATATGAGTGTCGAAGAAAACATGGCGTGGGGGCTGAAAATTCGCGGCATGGGCAAGCAGCAAATTGCCGAGCGCGTTAAAGAAGCGGCGCGCATTCTGGAGCTGGACGGTCTGCTCAAACGTCGCCCGCGCGAGCTTTCCGGCGGTCAGCGCCAGCGTGTGGCGATGGGCCGCGCGATTGTGCGCGATCCGGCGGTGTTCCTGTTTGATGAGCCGCTCTCTAACCTCGATGCCAAGCTGCGCGTGCAGATGCGTCTTGAACTGCAACAGTTGCACCGTCGCCTGAAAACGACTTCACTCTACGTTACTCACGATCAGGTTGAAGCGATGACGCTCGCCCAGCGAGTAATGGTGATGAACGGCGGCGTTGCCGAACAGATTGGCACACCAGTTGAAGTCTACGAAAAGCCCGCCAGCCTGTTTGTAGCGAGTTTTATCGGCAGTCCGGCGATGAACCTGCTGACAGGCCGCGTGAATACCGAAGGCACGCATTTCGAACTGGACGGCGGTATCGTGCTACCGCTAAACGGTGGCTACCGTCAGTATGCCGGGCGTAAAATGACTCTCGGCATTCGCCCGGAACATATTGCGCTAAGCTCGCAAGCAGAAGGTGGCGTACCGCTGGTGATGGATACGCTGGAGATCCTCGGCGCAGATAACCTGGCGCACGGACGCTGGGGCGAGCAGAAGCTGGTGGTGCGACTGGCGCATCAGGAGCGCCCGACGGCAGGCAGCACGCTGTGGCTGCATCTGGCGGAAAATCAGCTGCATCTTTTTGATGGTGAAACAGGACAACGAGTATGAGTAACTGGCCTTATCCCCGCATCGTCGCTCATCGTGGCGGCGGTAAGCTGGCCCCCGAAAACACCCTGGCGGCAATCGACGTTGGGGCAAAATACGGTCATAAGATGATCGAATTTGACGCGAAGTTATCGAAAGATGGCGAGATCTTCCTGCTCCATGACGACAATCTCGAACGCACCAGCAACGGCTGGGGCGTCGCGGGTGAACTGAACTGGCAGGATTTACTGCGCGTGGATGCGGGCAGTTGGTACAGCAAAGCGTTTAAAGGTGAGCCGCTGCCGTTGCTTTCGCAGGTGGCGGAACGCTGTCGCGAACACGGGATGATGGCGAATATCGAAATCAAACCCACCACTGGCACTGGACCATTAACGGGCAAAATGGTGGCGCTGGCGGCACGCCAACTGTGGGCCGGTATGACGCCGCCGCTGCTGTCATCGTTTGAGATTGATGCTTTAGAAGCTGCACAGCTGGCGGCACCGGAACTGCCGCGTGGTTTATTGCTTGATGAGTGGCGCGACGACTGGCGCGAACTGACCGCGCGGCTGGGCTGCGTCTCTATTCATCTCAATCATAAGTTACTCGATAAAGTGCGAGTGATGCAGTTGAAAGACGCCGGACTGCGGATTCTGGTTTATACCGTCAATAAACCCCAGCGCGCGGCAGAGTTGCTGCGCTGGGGCGTGGATTGCATCTGTACCGATGCGATTGACGTGATTGGTCCGAACTTTACGGCCCAATAGTTTTCAACGGAATGTCAGGCTGCGGCGTGCTGGGCTGATTCAGCATGTCGCCGTTTCTCCTCTCCGGCAGCATATGCTGCTGATTCAACGAACTATCCGGATTACGGTTGCTGTTTAACATCCCGCCGTTGGTGTTGGGCAGCATTTGCTGCCGGGCGGGATTTCGCTCCCCCGGCTGTGACTGCAACACCCGCTGAGAATTATTGTTTATCTGGTTTTCTAAATGCTGCTGTTGCAACTGAGTTTGCGTTTTCAGTTGCTGATTCAGCATCCCTTTTTGCTGGATTTGCTGAGTCTGCATCTGGGTTTGCATCCGCTGCTGGCTGGGTATCTGATACCCCGGCTGGTTAGGGTTGTTCAGAGTATTAATGGGCTGTGCAAAGCCGACAAACGGCAGGAGTGCCGTAAGAATCAGAAGTCGTTTCATCGCGTATCCTCCTCTGAAGATATCCTTTAAGTTTACTCGCTTCCCGACAAAACGATGATTAATTCAGAGTTATATACCAGGCTTAGCTGGGGTTGCCCCTTAATCTCTGGAGAATAACGATGATAAAACCGACGTTTTTACGCCGGGTGGCCATTGCTGCTCTGCTCTCAGGAAGTTGTTTTAGCGCCGCCGCCGCGCCTCCTGCGCCGCCCGTCTCGTATGGTGTGGAGGAAGATGTCTTCCACCCGGTACGCGCGAAACAGGGAATGGTAGCGTCTGTGGACGCCACTGCCACTCAGGTGGGGGTGGATATTCTCAAGGAGGGCGGGAATGCCGTTGATGCCGCCGTGGCGGTGGGCTACGCGCTGGCGGTAACGCATCCGCAGGCAGGGAATCTGGGCGGTGGTGGTTTTATGTTAATCCGCTCGAAAAATGGCAATACCACGGCTATCGATTTCCGCGAAATGGCACCCGCCAAAGCGACCCGCGATATGTTCCTCGATGATCAGGGCAACCCGGACAGCAAAAAATCACTCACTTCGCATCTGGCTTCCGGCACACCGGGTACGGTAGCAGGTTTCTCGCTGGCGCTGGATAAATACGGCACCATGCCGCTGAACAAAGTCGTGCAGCCCGCGTTTAAACTGGCACGCGATGGTTTTATCGTTAACGACGCGCTGGCTGACGATCTCAAAACCTACGGTAGCGAAGTGTTGCCGAATCACGAAAACAGTAAAGCTATCTTCTGGAAAGAGGGCGAGCCGCTGAAAAAGGGCGACACGCTGGTGCAGGCGAACCTGGCAAAGAGCCTGGAGATGATTGCTGAAAACGGCCCGGACGAATTCTATAAAGGCACGATTGCGGAACAGATCGCCCAGGAGATGCAGAAAAACGGTGGCTTGATCACTAAAGAAGATTTAGCGGCCTATAAAGCGGTCGAACGCACTCCGATAAGCGGCGATTATCGCGGGTATCAGGTTTACTCCATGCCACCGCCATCCTCCGGCGGGATCCATATCGTACAAATCCTCAATATTCTGGAAAACTTCGATATGAAGAAATACGGCTTTGGCAGCGCCGATGCGATGCAAATCATGGCAGAGGCTGAGAAATATGCCTACGCCGACCGCTCGGAATATCTTGGCGACCCGGATTTTGTCAAAGTCCCGTGGCAGGCGCTGACCAATAAAGCCTATGCCAAATCTATTGCCGAGCAAATCGATATCAATAAAGCGAAACCGTCCAGCGAGATTCGCCCTGGCAAGCTTGCGCCTTATGAGAGTAATCAAACTACCCATTACTCAGTGGTGGATAAAGATGGTAACGCGGTGGCGGTGACCTATACGCTGAACACCACCTTCGGTACGGGTATTGTCGCGGGCGAGAGCGGTATTCTGCTTAATAACCAGATGGATGATTTCTCCGCCAAACCGGGCGTACCGAACGTTTACGGGCTGGTGGGCGGTGATGCCAACGCGGTCGGGCCGAATAAACGCCCGCTGTCGTCGATGTCACCAACCATTGTGGTGAAAGACGGTAAAACCTGGCTGGTTACCGGTAGCCCTGGCGGGAGTCGGATTATTACCACCGTGCTGCAAATGGTGGTGAATAGCATCGATTATGGCATGAATGTCGCTGAAGCGACCAATGCACCGCGTTTCCACCATCAATGGTTGCCGGACGAGCTGCGTGTCGAAAAAGGGTTTAGCCCGGATACGCTCAAGCTGCTGGAAGCAAAAGGTCAGAAAGTGGCGCTGAAAGAGGCGATGGGCAGTACACAAAGCATTATGGTTGGGCCGGACGGTGAGTTGTACGGCGCATCCGACCCGCGCTCGGTGGATGATTTAACGGCGGGGTACTAAGGTTAGCGGCCCTCTTCGTGGGAAGAGGGCTATTTTGTCAGGGCAAGCCGAAGGTAGCCTTTTTTATTTCGTAATCCTGTAGATATTCTTCCAGCGGCTTTGCCGTTCCCAGAGAATGAATTTCACCACTGTCTTTATCAATAATAAAAGGTGTGTTACCAGCTAAGCGCGCGGCCTCATCTCCAGTTTCGAGAAATTCTCGTGCTTCGAAACAGAAATACCAGCCCTGGCTAAAGCGTCCATGTAGAGTAATGACGACCGGGAGATCTGCATCATCAAGGTAATGGTTCGCTTTCGCGAATGCGTCGTGATAAGTAATCATAATTATAATAAATATTATTGTTGAGTGTTATATTATTATTCCTGTGTGATACATTGAGCAAAGACGCGTTCATCTTCGTCAAAGATATTATTAAATGCTGGTTTTGAAAAAAGTTCATCGGATAAGATATAGTCACGAAATAAGTATCTGCTAATATTTTATGATTTCTTTTTCAGAACGTCGAACGGGATTTTCTTATTTAAGATATCAGAATCTTATGATTCGGGTAAAATTCTAAATAAATCAACATGTCATTAAAATCATCATAGCCATTAGCTATTTCGGCTAAAATAGAGACTACATGTCTTCGGTCCATCTCACTTAAGGAGTGTAGTTCCGTTGTAAGTTTTTCCATAGCTTGCACTGCTAAATTTCGAACAAGGAATTTTCTGCTGGTAATCTCTAAAAAGATGGCATGGTTTACAATGATTTTTGTTTCCTTTTGATTATTATGAACAACTGTCCATGA
This sequence comes from Escherichia sp. SCLE84, assembly GCF_012584495.1. Classification (NCBI taxonomy): domain Bacteria; kingdom Pseudomonadati; phylum Pseudomonadota; class Gammaproteobacteria; order Enterobacterales; family Enterobacteriaceae; genus Escherichia; species Escherichia sp. SCLE84. Next base: position 3,595,758 of record NZ_CP051430.1, read on the forward strand.
TTTCGTTTAAGAATGAAGAGAAATCACTAAACGAACTGAATATATTTTCTGTGCCAATATTATCTCTAATTTCAAAAAAGTTACTTTTAATGTCATAAGTAAATATTGAAATGCTATCATCCCCGATCACTAACCGTTCTTGTAGATCAGGGTTTATGAAATCATCATTATTTCTATAAAATTCATTTACGGCAAAAAGGTTTTTAACTGAAGGTTCTGGAATCGAGAGGCTAAATAATCGTAATCCATTAACTTCGAATCCATCCATTGCTCTTAAAAAAGTAAGATAATCAGGTTGATTCTTAAAAAGAATACTAACTTCATTACATAACTTTTCCAGGCAATTAGTTGAATTAGAATTAAATTCTATTTGGATTATACTTTCAATAAATGATTCCTTGAGCGGTGCTTCAAATGGATAGTCTAAATCATTCATCATTTTTATTAATTTATTTATTTGGGTTTTAGTCATCATTTTGTGTGGTCCATAATATTTTTCATGGGAGGATAAATTGAGCCAGATGGAATGGCCCAGGGAGTGATTTTGCTTTCACCTACTAATATTCCCTTAGCTATTCGTGATTGCATGTTAGTAAAAACTTTATGATATGGTTCGTTTTCGATTAATACTAAATTTTCGAAATCATTAGTACCACCATCATCTAGAGATAGTTTATGGTGAACATTATAATTTAGAGGAACATTGCCCTTTCTCATTCTTAAAAGGTCTTCGGCGTTGAATCTTCCAGATGCTTCGGAGGTTTTTGCAAGTTTGATAAGAAAATTTTTTCTTACAGTTTTATTAAACTCCTTTCGTAAGTTAGCTAAGTCTTTTGAAGGTCTCTTAATGTATATTATTTCTATTATGTCTATACCATCAAGAAGTTTTTGTTGACCTCTAAGTTTGCCTAAGTAACTATTTATTTCTGTATATGTATCAACATTAGAACGCTTTGTTAAAAGAATAGATGCTGTTGCTATCGCTATGCCCGCTGTTTTTTCATTTAGTATTTGATCATAGCCTTTTATTGCATCTCCACCCAGTTTTTCCGCAGTATCTCTGAATCCTTCAATGTTCCCATTGTATACGCCACCAGCAGCAAGTAGCCTGCCAATAGCTTTGCTGTTTAACGTTTTGAAACGATTATTTGTTTGGTTTTTTGAATTTGGTAAAAACAAACGGTTATAATTTTCAGGGAGTGCCAAATAGCTGAACTCGGTATTTGCGATAAGATGTTGACAGAGGATAAATTCATAACTAATAGTTATTGTTTCTGTATCCAGTTGGTTTTCAATGATCTGGTGATGAATAGCCGATAAAAAAGCGCCTCTTAGTTGTATATAATAATACTTTTCCCATCTACCAAATCTATTTATTCGATAGAAGTCAAATCCCATAAATAATTGTTCATTATTGTTAATGGAATTAATAAATAATGGAGTGCTTTTATCAATTAATTTACAAAATGTTATACCATGGAACTGTGAACCAAGCCCCGTATTATTAATATTATTTAAGAGTGAGAATGTAAATATTTCATCCTCATGCCCGCTCTGCCAACGATTACCTGTAGACTCAGAAGTCCCACAACCTGCGGAGATGCTTCCTTGTTGTTCTCCCGTTACTGTCAGGTAAACAATATTACTCATCCCTGAAAAGTCCTTTTATGGCATGCTATTTTATCAATGGCAATATTATGCTTGTTAATTGTTATTTATTTACTCCAGGAAATTGTAGGCGTATATATTAAAAAATAAAATATTACACTTTAGGAAGTAATTATGAGTTAAATCTCAATATATGTATTGGGCAAATAAATACCTTAAAGGAAGGTATGTCGATTTTGAATGACACCCTTTTTCCATCTCAGAAAAAGGGCACTATCTTACTTCACCCGCGCCATATAATATGCATCGACATATTCACCATTACGCAATGCGTACTTCTTACCAGTCCCTTCAATTTCAAAGCCGTATTTTTTATAGACCTTAATTGCCGGGGCGTTATCGACAAACACGGTTAGTTCAATGCGATCTACCCGCAACCAGTTGTCGCACATTTCAATCATCTCTCGCATCAGGGCGCTGGCGACGCCGCGGTTCTTCCAACGAGAGTCGACACAGATACCAAAATCGGCAACATGACTGCGGCGTGGGCGCTGTTGCACGTCAATGGTGAGATGGCCCACGACGTCTCCATCAATACAGGCGACGAGTTGCTTGATGCCGGGACGATCGGCGAGTCGCTCCTGCCACATATGATCGGAAGGATGAGGCACCTGTAGTGTGTTGCAATACACCTCCGGCTGGGCGTGAATCTGCCTGATGGCCTCGTAATCCCGTGTTTCTGCGTGGCGTATTACTATCTCACTCATTCCTTTGTCCTCTTTGGGGTAAATGTCCCTTTCAACATCATTGACTTTCAAATGCGAGTCAAATGCATTTTTTTGCAAAAAGTGTTGGACAAGTGCGAATGAGAATGATTATTATTGTCTCGCGATCAGGAAGACCCTCGCGGAGAACCTGAAAGCACGACATTGCTCACATTGCTTCCAGTATTACTTAGCCAGCCGGGTGCTGGCTTTTTTTTGATCTTTCGTTCTCAATTTATCCACGGGAGTGCTTGTGTTCGTTATGCGCACTCCAGTAGGAACCACGTCCGCTTTGCGCTAAGGTGTAAATAACCACCTTAAAAAGGACGAAATCATGGTCATCAACTGCGCCTTTATTGGCTTCGGCAAAAGCACCACCCGTTACCATCTGCCGTATGTACTTAACCGCAAGGATAGCTGGCATGTCGCGCATATTTTTCGTCGCCATGCGAAGCCGGAAGAACAGGCTCCCATTTATTCCCATATCCATTTCACCAGCGATCTCGACGAAGTACTAAACGATCCCGATGTTAAGCTGGTTGTTGTCTGCACCCACGCGGACAGCCATTTCGAGTACGCGAAACGCGCGCTGGAAGCCGGGAAAAATGTGCTGGTCGAAAAACCGTTCACCCCGACGCTTGCCCAGGCGAAGGAGCTGTTTGCGTTGGCGAAAAGCAAAGGGCTGACCGTCACGCCGTATCAGAATCGTCGCTTTGACTCCTGCTTCCTGACAGCGAAAAAAGCGATTGAAAGTGGCAAGTTGGGAGAGATTGTTGAAGTGGAAAGCCATTTTGACTATTACCGCCCGGTGGCAGAGACCAAACCTGGGCTGCCGCAGGATGGCGCGTTTTATGGCCTTGGTGTGCATACGATGGACCAGATTATTTCTCTGTTCGGTCGCCCGGATCACGTCGCTTATGACATCCGCAGCCTGCGTAATAAAGCCAATCCTGACGACACCTTTGAAGCGCAACTGTTTTATGGCGACCTGAAAGCCATCGTCAAAACCAGCCATCTGGTGAAAATCGATTATCCGAAATTTATCGTTCACGGTAAGAAAGGTTCGTTTATTAAATACGGTATCGACTAGCAGGAAACCAGCCTGCAGGCTAATATTATGCCGGGCGAACCGGGATTCGCAGCGGATGATTCGGTCGGTGTGCTGGAGTATGTCAATGACGAGGGCGTGACGGTCAGAGAAGAGATGAAGCCGGAGATGGGCGATTACGGGCGCGTTTATGATGCGTTGTATCAAACCATCACCCACGGTGCGCCAAATTACGTCAAGGAATCTGAAGTTCTTACGAATCTGGAAATCCTTGAACGCGGATTTGAGCAAGCCTCTCCCTCCACAGTAACTCTCGCTAAGTAAGTTTGATGGCCCCTCGAATAGTTCAATTTTTTTGAACAGAGGGGTCAATTTTCACCCTCTATCATCCCAGGCAGATCGGGTCCACACTAAGCCCATCGAAATCATTCATGGGGCGAATACAAATGATCTACTTACGCAAAGCAAATGAACGTGGTCATGCAAATCATGGCTGGCTGGACTCCTGGCATACTTTCTCTTTTGCCAACTATTACGATCCGAACTTTATGGGCTTTTCCGCGCTGCGCGTGATTAACGACGACGTGATTGAAGCAGGGCAGGGCTTCGGCACTCACCCGCATAAAGATATGGAAATTTTGACCTACGTGCTGGAAGGTACTGTTGAGCATCAGGACAGCATGGGCAATAAAGAGCAGGTTCCGGCGGGTGAGTTCCAGATTATGAGTGCGGGTACGGGTATTCGTCACTCAGAGTACAACCCAAGCAGCACCGAGCGTCTGCATCTGTATCAGATCTGGATCATGCCTGAAGAAAATGGCATTACGCCGCGTTATGAACAGCGTCGCTTCGATGCCGTGCAGGGCAAACAGCTGGTGCTCTCGCCGGATGCGCGAGATGGTTCGCTGAAAGTGCATCAGGATATGGAACTGTATCGTTGGGCGTTGCTGAAAGATGAGCAGTCGGTGCATCAGATTGCCGCTGAACGCCGCGTCTGGATCCAGGTGGTGAAAGGCAATGTCACCATTAACGGCGTGAAAGCCTCGACCAGCGATGGTCTGGCAATCTGGGATGAGCAGGCAATCTCCATCCATGCGGATAGCGACAGCGAAGTGTTACTGTTCGATCTGCCGCCGGTTTAAAACTCAACGGCATCTTTGAAGCCTGCCTTTTTGCAGGCTTCCTCGCTCGCTCCGGTCGCGTGCTGATGCACGCTTCCGGGGTTTTGCCGCGTCGTTAGCACAATGCGATGCAATTGATTTAGTGTATATCTAATAATTGTAAACAAGCACTGTTTTCCCCGGGAAGGTTCTGATGCGTCCGTGTTAAACTAAGAGAATCTATCTCTTTTGTACCTTCAGGACGATGAAAAAGAAAAGACCCGTACTTCAGGATGTGGCTGACCGTGTAGGCGTGACCAAAATGACGGTCAGCCGCTTTTTGCGTAACCCGGAGCAGGTTTCCGTCGCTCTACGCGGCAAGATTGCCGCCGCTCTTGATGAACTGGGCTATATTCCCAATCGTGCGCCCGATATCCTCTCTAACGCTACCAGCCGGGCGATTGGCGTCCTGTTACCTTCTCTCACCAACCAGGTTTTCGCGGAAGTATTACGCGGAATCGAAAGCGTCACCGACGCGCACGGTTATCAGACGATGCTGGCGCACTACGGCTATAAACCGGAAATGGAGCAAGAACGTCTCGAATCCATGCTGTCCTGGAATATCGACGGCCTGATCCTCACCGAACGTACCCACACGCCGCGCACCTTAAAGATGATTGAAGTGGCGGGGATCCCGGTGGTGGAGTTGATGGACAGCCAGTCGCCGTGCCTCGATATCGCCGTCGGTTTTGATAACTTTGAAGCGGCACGCCAGATGACTACCGCCATTATTGCGCGCGGGCATCGCCACATTGCCTATCTCGGCGCACGTCTCGACGAACGTACTATCATCAAACAGAAGGGATACGAACAGGCGATGCTGGATGCAGGCCTGGTGCCGTATAGCGTGATGGTTGAGCAATCTTCTTCTTACTCTTCCGGTATTGAACTGATTCGCCAGGCGCGGCGGGAATATCCGCAGCTGGATGGCGTGTTCTGTACTAATGATGATCTGGCGGTCGGCGCGGCGTTTGAATGTCAGCGTCTGGGGTTAAAAGTTCCTGACGATATGGCGATTGCCGGTTTCCACGGTCATGACATTGGTCAGGTGATGGAGCCACGACTGGCGAGCGTGCTGACGCCGCGTGAGCGGATGGGCAGTATTGGCGCTGAACGCCTGCTGGCGCGTATTCGTGGCGAATCTGTGACACCGAAAATGTTAGATTTAGGTTTCACCTTGTCACCGGGCGGATCTATTTAAGCCCACAAATTTGAAGTAGCTCACACTTATACACTTAAGGCACGGATGGATATTGCTTCTGATATTGTCCGGCCGGACAATGTTACCGATAACAGTTACCCGTAACATTTTTAATTCTTGTATTGTGGGGGCACCACTTTGAGCACGACTAACCATGATCACCACATTTACGTCTTGATGGGCGTCTCAGGCAGCGGCAAATCTGCGGTCGCCAGTGAAGTGGCGCATCAACTTCATGCCGCGTTTCTTGATGGCGATTTCCTCCATCCACGGCGCAATATCGAAAAAATGGCGTCTGGCGAACCGCTGAATGACGACGATCGCAAACCGTGGTTGCAGGCGCTGAACGACGCCGCGTTTGCTATGCAGCGCACTAATAAAGTGTCACTGATCGTCTGTTCTGCATTGAAAAAACACTATCGCGACTTGCTGCGTGAAGGTAATCCGAATCTCTCTTTCATCTACCTGAAAGGCGATTTTGACGTGATTGAAAGCCGCCTGAAAGCGCGCAAAGGCCATTTCTTTAAAACCCAAATGTTGGTGACGCAGTTTGAAACGCTGCAGGAGCCGGGTGCGGACGAAACTGATGTACTGGTGGTGGATATCGATCAACCGCTGGAAGGTGTTGTGGCAAGCACCATTGAGGTTATTAAAAAAGGCAAATAAGTAGTGACTACATTAACGCTTGTTTTAACAGCAGTAGGGTCTGTTTTACTGCTGCTGTTTTTAGTCATGAAGGCGCGTATGCACGCTTTCCTGGCTTTGATGGTGGTGTCCATGGGGGCTGGCCTTTTTTCCGGTATGCCGCTCGATAAAATCGCAGCGACGATGGAAAAAGGGATGGGAGGCACCCTCGGCTTCCTGGCGGTGGTTGTCGCCCTGGGAGCTATGTTTGGCAAGATCTTACATGAAACCGGCGCAGTCGATCAGATTGCCGTCAAAATGCTTAAATCCTTCGGTCACAGCCGCGCGCATTATGCCATCGGCCTTGCGGGGCTGGTCTGTGCGCTACCGCTGTTCTTTGAAGTGGCGATTGTTCTGCTGATTAGCGTTGCTTTCTCAATGGCGCGCCACACCGGTACGAACCTGGTGAAGCTGGTAATCCCATTATTCGCAGGCGTGGCGGCAGCGGCGGCGTTCCTGGTGCCAGGGCCAGCGCCAATGCTGCTGGCATCGCAGATGAACGCCGATTTTGGCTGGATGATCCTGATTGGCCTGTGTGCGGCAATTCCGGGAATGATTATTGCCGGGCCGCTGTGGGGTAATTTCATCAGCCGCTACGTGGAGTTGCATATTCCTGACGACATCAGCGAACCGCATCTCGGCGAAGGCAAAATGCCATCTTTCGGATTCAGCCTGTCGCTGATCCTGTTGCCGCTGGTGCTGGTGGGGCTGAAAACCATTGCCGCGCGTTTTGTGCCAGAAGGCTCTACCGCTTACGAATGGTTCGAGTTTATTGGTCATCCGTTTACCGCGATTCTGGTTGCTTGTCTGGTAGCGATTTATGGCCTGGCAATGCGTCAGGGCATGCCAAAAGACAAAGTGATGGAGATTTGCGGTCACGCGCTGCAACCGGCGGGGATCATTCTGCTGGTGATTGGTGCAGGCGGCGTGTTCAAACAGGTGCTGGTTGACTCTGGCGTAGGTCCGGCACTGGGCGAAGCGTTAACCGGCATGGGCCTGCCGATTGCTATCACCTGCTTCGTGCTGGCAGCTGCAGTGCGCATCATTCAGGGTTCTGCCACCGTAGCCTGTTTAACGGCGGTAGGACTGGTGATGCCGGTTATTGAACAACTGAACTACTCCGGTGCGCAAATGGCGGCGCTGTCGATTTGTATCGCTGGTGGTTCGATTGTTGTCAGCCACGTTAACGACGCCGGTTTCTGGTTGTTCGGTAAATTTACCGGCGCGACCGAAGCCGAAACGCTGAAAACCTGGACCATGATGGAAACCATCCTCGGCACTGTCGGTGCCATCGTTGGGATGATTGCGTTCCAGCTGTTGAGTTAATTACTGCGACAAATTACTGCGAGCTTGCTCGCAGTAATTCATTTCTCTTATCTCCTCTCTTCATCTTTTTGATCCCTCTCGCAAATTTACCTGCTAATAATCCGTTCTAATCACTGCCTAAAGATCGCAGGAGATAAAGATGGAAAAGCACGCAGCTGAATTGCTTTTACAGCGGATGTTAGGAAATACCACCGCTACTTTCAGGGAAGGGCAATGGGAAGCCATAGACGCGGTGGTGAACCAACGACGAAAACTGCTGGTTGTCCAACGCACTGGCTGGGGGAAAAGTGCCGTGTACTTCATCGCCAGTAAAATCTTCCGCGATCGCGGTGCTGGCCCGACAATTATCATCTCTCCTTTGCTTGCCCTGATGCGTAACCAGGTTGCCGCCGCTGAACGGTTAGGTATTACGGCTGAAACGTTGAATTCTACAAACAGGGAAGAATGGCAGCGTATTAGCGATAAGTTGCTGCAAGGTGAGGTCGATTGCTTGCTGGTTTCCCCGGAACGTTTGGCAAACCAAGACTTTATCGAAACGGTTTTATATCCTATAGCCGATCGTATTGGCTTGCTTGTGGTCGACGAGGCGCACTGCATCTCTGATTGGGGCCACGATTTTCGCCCGGATTACCGACGTATATTAGATATTTTGCGCCAACTGCCTGCGAATACCCCAGTTCTGGGTACAACCGCGACAGCGAATAACCGTGTCGTTGAGGATATCCGTCAGCAATTGGGTGACATTGTGATTCAGCGTGGAACGCTGGCTCGCGAAAGTTTGGCGCTTGATGCCTTAGTCTTAGGTGAACAGTCATCCCGTCTGGCATGGTTAGCAACGGTTATCCCTCAGTTTTCCAAATCGGGAATTGTTTATACCCTGACTACTCGCGATGCCGACCTTGTCGCCGAGTGGTTAAGGACAAATGGTATCAGTGCATTTGCTTACTACAGCGGCGTGACTTGTGAAGGCGCGGAAGATTCTAATACTGCCAGGGAATATCTGGAGCAGGCGTTGCTGGCAAATAAAATTAAAGTTCTGGTCGCGACGACGGCGCTGGGAATGGGCTTTGACAAACCGGATTTGGGGTTTGTTATTCATTACCAGATGCCGGGGTCTATTGTCGGTTACTACCAACAGGTAGGGCGTGCCGGGCGTGCTATAGATTCCGCTGTTGGCATATTGCTTTGTGGTGGTGAAGACCGCGCTATTCATAAATTCTTCCGTGAAAGCGCCTTTCCTGCGGAGGCGCAAATTCATGAAATACTCAACGTACTTAGCGAGAATGACGGTCTTACCCTACGAGGCATTGAACAACGGACGAATCTCCGTTATGGGCAAATAGAAAAAGCACTGAAATTATTGGTAGCTGAAAATCCATCGCCTGTGGTGTATACCGAGAAATTATGGCGCAGAACTATCGTCAGTTTCTCTCCTGACCATGAACGAATTAACCATTTGATGAATCAGAGAAAAAATGAGCTGGCAGATGTTGAAAGCTATATCACGACCAAGGAGTGCAAAATGCAATTTCTGCGCCGCGCACTCGATGAGCCAAGTGCCGAACGTTGTGGTAAATGTAGCAGTTGTCTTCAGCATCCGTTGTTGTCGCCCGATATTGATAGCGGCTTACTCCATGCGGCAAATTTATTTATTAAACACGCTGACCTGCCATTAAATCTCAATAAACAGGTAGCATCTGGAGCTTTTACGCAATACGGATTTAAAGGGAACTTGCCTGCGGGTTTACAAGGATCTACGGGGCGAGTCCTTTCTCGTTGGGGAGATTCCGGATGGGGAAAGCAGGTAGCACAGGAGAAAAAAACGGGGCGATTCAGTGATGAGCTGGTGGAGGCATGTGCGGAAATGGTTCGCCAACGCTGGAATCCGCATCCTGAACCAACCTGGGTATGCTGCGTTCCTTCATTAAGGCACCTCGACCTGGTTCCTGATTTTGCCCGGCGACTGGCGGCGAAACTTGGCTTACCTTTTATTGATGCCATTGAAAAAGTCGTGGACAATCCACCGCAGAAAATGCAGCAAAACCGTTTTCACCAGTGTCAAAATCTCGACGGGGCGTTTGTGATTACCCCTCCTTTGATGCCAGGTCCGGCGTTGCTGGTTGACGATATCGTGGATTCTGCATGGACGCTGACAGTTCTGACAGCACTGTTACGCCAGGCAGGTTGCCCGACGGTTTATCCTCTTGCCCTTGCTTCTACCTCGGTAAAAAATTGATGAATCTTTCAGCCAATGCACAAGCGACTCTCCTGCTAACCAGCGATTTTTCTCGCGCGGCGGCGAGTGAGCATAAACCTCTTAGTAATAGTGAATGGGGGAAGTTTGCATTATGGCTGAAGCACCAACGTATCAGTCCCGCCGAGCTTCTGGTGCCGCAACCGCAAGAGAAACTTACAGGCTGGAGCGATCCGCGTATTTCTCAGGAGCGTATTCTTGGCTTGCTGGCGCGCGGTCATAGTCTGGCGTTGGCGGTAGATAAGTGGCAACGCGCCGGTTTATGGATCATAACCCGAGGAGATGCTGATTATCCCGTTCGCTTGAAAAACCGATTGCGAACGGATGCACCTCCCGTTTTATTTGGCTGCGGGAATAAAGCATTACTGCAAGCGGAAGGTATGGCGATTGTTGGCTCGCGAGATGCTCCGACTGACGATTTGCGCTATACCCAACAACTGGCCGCGAAACTGGCCCAACAGGGGATTTGCGTTATCTCTGGTGGTGCGCGAGGTATTGATGAATGTGCAATGGCGTCGGCACTGGAGGCCGGGGGAACTGCCGTTGGCGTATTAGCTGATAGCTTGTTAAAAACGAGTACGTTAGTGAAATGGCGTGAAGGGCTTATAGCAGGCAACCTGGTGTTGATTTCGCCGTTTTACCCAGAGGTGCGTTTCACCGTCGGCAATGCGATGGCGCGAAATAAATATATTTATTGCCTTGCTGAAAGCGCAATGGTTGTACGTGCGGGAATGACCGGTGGAACGATAACCGGGGCGATAGAGGCATTAAAACATCAGTGGCTGCCTGTGCAGGTTAAACCAAATCAGGATATGCAATCAGCCAATTCACGATTAGTAGAAAATGGGGCGTCATGGAGTGCTGAACAGGCTGAGAATGTGCCGATCAGACTGTCAGACGTTCCTGGGCTGATGTATGACAGAGCACTCCGTAACGCTCAACCAGAACTGTTTTCGCTGCATGAAAATGACGCAAATTACGCAGTAATGCCCGCGCATACGCCTGTCGATTTTTATCAACTCTTTGTGGCGGAACTGGCGATCTTTGCAAAGGAATCGATAAGTATTGAAAGGCTGTCGTCTTGTACTGGTTTAACCATCGAACAAATTAGTGTGTGGCTGAACCGCGCAGAAGAAGAGGGAAGGGTTATCCGATTGGGCGAAGGTCATTATCAGTTCAGGTAATAAAACAGGTGCCGCGTCTGGTTGTGTGCAGCACCTGTTTGAACCTTACCCCTTCATCCACATTCTAATGCCGTCGAGGAACATCTGGGTTGCCATCATCACCAGAATCAATCCCATCAGGCGTTCAAGTGCGTTCACCCCTTTCTCGCCCAGCAGACGTAAAAATAGCGAAGACTGTAGCAGGATGACAAAGGTGCCGCCCCAGGCCAGCAGCAGAGCAATCACCAGATGTCCCATCTGATTTGGGTACTGGTGAGACAGCAACATCAGCGTGGCGAGAATAGTCGGCCCGGCGACTAACGGAATTGCCAACGGCACGATAAATGGCTCTTCACCTGCCGGAAGCCCGCTGCTATTTCCTGAAGCGCTGGGGAAAATCATCTTAATGGCGATTAGAAACAGAATGATGCCGCCAGAAATGGAGACGGTTTCTGCTCGCAGGCTGAGAAATGCCAGAATTTTCTCACCCGCAAACAGGAACACCAGCATCACCAGGAGAGCAATAAGCAACTCTCGCACCATGATTGCCCGCCGTCTTTTCGGTTCAGTATGTTTCAGTACGGACATGAAAATAGGTAGGTTTCCGAGCGGATCCATAATCAGGATCAATAAAACTGCTGCAGAAATGATTTCATTCATAACTCAAATTCCCTGATAATTGCCGCGGACTTTCTGCGTGCTAACAAAGCAGGATAAGTCGCATTACTGATGGCTTCGCTATCATTGATTAATTTCACTTGCGACTTTGGCTGCTTTTTGTATGGTGAAAGATGTGCCAAGAGGAGACCGGCACATTTATACAGCACACATCTTTGCAGGAAAAAAACGCTTATGAAAAATGTTGGTTTTATCGGCTGGCGCGGTATGGTCGGCTCCGTTCTCATGCAACGCATGGTTGAAGAGCGCGACTTCGACGCCATTCGCCCTGTCTTCTTTTCTACTTCTCAGCTTGGCCAGGCTGCGCCGTCTTTTGGCGGAACCACTGGCACACTTCAGGATGCCTTTGATCTGGAGGCGCTAAAGGCCCTCGATATCATTGTGACCTGTCAGGGCGGCGATTATACCAACGAAATCTATCCAAAGCTTCGTGAAAGCGGATGGCAAGGTTACTGGATTGACGCAGCATCGTCTCTGCGCATGAAAGATGACGCCATCATCATTCTTGACCCCGTCAATCAGGACGTCATTACCGACGGATTAAATAATGGCATCAGGACTTTTGTTGGCGGTAACTGTACCGTAAGCCTGATGTTGATGTCGTTGGGTGGTTTATTCGCCAATGATCTTGTTGATTGGGTGTCCGTTGCAACCTACCAGGCCGCTTCCGGCGGTGGTGCGCGACATATGCGTGAGTTATTAACCCAGATGGGCCATCTGTATGGCCATGTGGCAGATGAACTCGCGACCCCGTCCTCTGCTATTCTCGATATCGAACGCAAAGTCACAACCTTAACCCGTAGCGGTGAGCTGCCGGTGGATAACTTTGGCGTGCCGCTGGCGGGTAGCCTGATTCCGTGGATCGACAAACAGCTCGATAACGGTCAGAGCCGCGAAGAGTGGAAAGGGCAGGCGGAAACCAACAAGATCCTCAACACATCTTCCGTAATTCCGGTAGATGGTTTATGTGTGCGTGTCGGGGCATTGCGCTGCCACAGCCAGGCATTCACTATTAAATTGAAAAAAGATGTGTCTATTCCGACCGTGGAAGAACTGCTGGCTGCGCACAATCCGTGGGCGAAAGTCGTTCCGAACGATCGGGAAATCACTATGCGTGAGCTAACCCCAGCTGCCGTTACCGGCACGCTGACCACGCCGGTAGGCCGCCTGCGTAAGCTGAATATGGGACCAGAGTTCCTGTCAGCCTTTACCGTGGGCGACCAGCTGCTGTGGGGGGCCGCGGAGCCGCTGCGTCGGATGCTTCGTCAACTGGCGTAATCTTTATTCATTAAATCTGGGGCGCGATGCCGCCCCTGTTAGTGCGTAATACAGGAGTAAGCGCAGATGTTTCATGATTTACCGGGAGTTAAATAGAGCATTGGCTATTCTTTAAGGGTGGCTGAATACATGAGTATTCACAGCCTTACCTGAAGTGAGGACGACGCAGAGAGGATGCACAGAGTGCTGCGCCGTTCAGGTCAAAAAAATGTCACAACCAGAAGTCAAAAATCCAATTGGATGGGGTGACACAATAAAACAGGAAGACAAGCATGTCCGATCGTATCGATAGAGACGTGATTAACGCGCTAATTGCAGGCCATTTTGCGGATCCTTTTTCCGTACTGGGAATGCATAAAACCACCGCGGGACTGGAAGTCCGTGCCCTTTTACCCGACGCTACCGATGTGTGGGTGATTGAACCGAAAACCGGGCGCAAACTCGCAAAACTGGAGTGTCTCGACTCACGGGGATTCTTTAGCGGCGTCATTCCGCGACGTAAGAATTTTTTCCGCTATCAGTTGGCTGTTGTCTGGCATGGTCAGCAAAACCTGATTGATGATCCTTACCGTTTTGGTCCGCTAATCCAGGAAATGGATGCCTGGCTATTATCTGAAGGTACTCACCTGCGCCCGTATGAAACCTTAGGCGCGCATGCAGATACTATGGATGGCGTCACAGGTACGCGTTTCTCTGTCTGGGCTCCAAACGCCCGTCGGGTCTCGGTGGTTGGGCAATTTAACTACTGGGACGGTCGCCGTCACCCGATGCGCCTGCGTAAAGAGAGCGGCATCTGGGAACTGTTTATCCCTGGGGCGCATAACGGTCAGCTCTATAAATACGAGATGATTGATGCCAATGGCAACTTGCGTCTGAAGTCCGACCCTTATGCCTTCGAAGCGCAAATGCGCCCGGAAACCGCGTCTCTTATTTGCGGGCTGCCGGAAAAGGTTGTACAGACTGAAGAGCGCAAAAAAGCGAATCAGTTTGATGCGCCAATCTCTATTTATGAAGTTCACCTGGGTTCCTGGCGTCGCCACACCGACAACAATTTCTGGTTGAGCTACCGCGAGCTGGCCGATCAACTGGTGCCTTATGCTAAATGGATGGGCTTTACCCACCTCGAACTACTGCCCATTAACGAGCATCCCTTCGATGGCAGTTGGGGTTATCAGCCAACCGGCCTGTATGCACCAACCCGCCGTTTTGGTACTCGCGACGACTTCCGTTATTTCATTGATGCCGCACACGCAGCTGGTCTGAACGTGATTCTCGACTGGGTGCCAGGCCACTTCCCGACTGATGACTTTGCGCTTGCCGAATTTGATGGCACGAACTTGTATGAACACAGCGATCCGCGTGAAGGCTATCATCAGGACTGGAACACGCTGATCTACAACTATGGTCGCCGTGAAGTCAGTAACTTCCTCGTCGGTAACGCGCTTTACTGGATTGAACGTTTTGGTATTGATGCGCTGCGCGTCGATGCGGTGGCGTCAATGATTTATCGCGACTACAGCCGTAAAGAGGGGGAGTGGATCCCGAACGAATTTGGCGGGCGCGAGAATCTTGAAGCGATTGAATTCTTGCGTAATACCAACCGTATTCTTGGTGAGCAGGTTTCCGGTGCGGTGACAATGGCTGAGGAGTCTACCGATTTCCCTGGCGTTTCTCGTCCGCAGGATATGGGCGGTCTGGGCTTCTGGTACAAGTGGAACCTCGGCTGGATGCATGACACCCTGGACTACATGAAGCTCGACCCGGTTTATCGTCAGTATCATCACGATAAACTGACCTTCGGGATTCTCTACAACTACACTGAAAACTTCGTCCTGCCGTTGTCGCATGATGAAGTGGTCCACGGTAAAAAATCGATTCTCGACCGCATGCCGGGCGACGCATGGCAGAAATTCGCGAACCTGCGCGCCTACTATGGCTGGATGTGGGCATTCCCGGGCAAGAAACTACTGTTCATGGGTAACGAATTTGCCCAGGGCCGCGAGTGGAACCATGACGCCAGCCTCGACTGGCATCTGTTGGAAGGCGGCGATAACTGGCACCACGGTGTCCAGCGTCTGGTGCGCGATCTGAACCTCACCTACCGCCACCATAAAGCAATGCATGAACTGGATTTTGACCCGTACGGCTTTGAATGGCTGGTGGTGGATGACAAAGAACGCTCGGTGCTGATCTTTGTGCGTCGCGATAAAGAGGGTAACGAAATCATCGTTGCCAGTAACTTTACGCCGGTACCGCGTCATGATTATCGCTTCGGCATAAACCAGCCGGGCAAATGGCGTGAAATCCTCAATACCGATTCCATGCACTATCACGGCAGTAATGCAGGCAATGGCGGCACGGTACACAGCGATGAGATTGCCAGCCACGGTCGTCAGCATTCACTAAGCCTGACGCTACCACCGCTGGCCACTATCTGGCTGGTTCGGGAGGCAGAATGACACAACTCGCCATTGGCAAACCCGCTCCCCTCGGCGCGCATTACGACGGTCAGGGCGTCAACTTCACACTTTTCTCCGCTCATGCCGAGCGGGTAGAACTGTGTGTCTTTGACGCCAATGGCCAGGAACATCGCTATGACTTGCCAGGGCACAGTGGCGACATTTGGCACGGTTATCTGCCGGATGCGCGCCCGGGTTTGCGTTATGGTTATCGCGTTCATGGCCCCTGGCAACCCGCCGAGGGGCATCGCTTTAACCCGGCGAAGTTGTTGATTGATCCTTGCGCGCGGCAAATTGACGGGGAGTTTAAAGATAACCCGCTGCTGCACGCCGGTCATAATGAACCTGACTATCGCGACAACGCCGCCATTGCGCCGAAATGCGTAGTGGTGGTTGATCACTATGACTGGGAAGATGATGCCCCGCCGCGCACGCCGTGGGGCAGCACCATCATTTATGAAGCCCATGTCAAAGGATTAACGTACTTGCACCCGGAGATCCCGGTCGAGATCCGTGGCACTTATAAAGCCCTCGGGCATCCGGTGATGATCAACTATTTGAAACAATTGGGCATTACCGCGCTGGAACTGCTGCCAGTGGCGCAGTTTGCCAGTGAACCACGTCTGCAACGCATGGGGCTAAGTAACTACTGGGGTTACAACCCGGTGGCGATGTTTGCGCTGCATCCGGCGTATGCCTGCTCGCCAGAAACGGCGCTGGATGAGTTTCGCGATGCAATCAAAGCACTGCATAAAGCGGGTATCGAAGTCATTCTTGATATCGTGCTCAACCATAGTGCGGAACTGGACCTCGACGGCCCGTTATTCTCGCTGCGTGGGATCGATAACCGTAGCTATTATTGGATAAGAGAAGACGGCGATTATCACAACTGGACCGGTTGCGGCAACACGCTCAATTTGAGTCATCCGGCGGTGGTGGATTATGCCAGCGCCTGCCTGCGTTATTGGGTAGAAACCTGCCACGTCGATGGTTTCCGCTTTGATCTGGCGGCAGTCATGGGCCGTACGCCAGAGTTCCGTCAGGATGCGCCGTTGTTTACCGCTATCCAGAACTGCCCGGTGCTCTCGCAGGTGAAGTTAATTGCTGAACCGTGGGATATCGCTCCTGGTGGTTATCAGGTGGGAAATTTCCCGCCGCTGTTTGCCGAGTGGAACGATCATTTCCGCGATGCTGCCCGTCGTTTCTGGCTACATTATGATTTGCCTCTGGGGGCGTTTGCCGGGCGTTTTGCTGCCTCCAGCGATGTTTTTAAACGTAATGGTCGTCTGCCGAGTGCCGCGATTAATCTCGTCACCGCGCATGACGGTTTTACGCTTCGCGACTGCGTTTGCTTCAACCATAAACACAATGAAGCAAACGGAGAAGAAAATCGCGACGGGACCAACAACAATTACAGTAACAATCATGGTAAAGAAGGGTTAGGCGGTTCTCTTGACCTGGTTGAACGGCGGCGCGACAGCATTCACGCCCTGTTAACAACGTTGTTGCTCTCCCAGGGTACGCCGATGTTACTGGCCGGTGACGAACATGGTCACAGCCAGCATGGCAATAACAATGCCTACTGTCAGGATAACCAATTAACCTGGTTGGACTGGTCGCAGGCAAGCAGTGGTTTAACCGCATTTACCGCCGCGTTAATCCATCTGCGCAAGCGCATTCCCGCTTTGGTGGAGAATCGCTGGTGGGAAGAAGGCGACGGCAATGTCCGTTGGCTAAATCGATATGCTCAACCTTTAAGCACGGATGAGTGGCAAAACGGGCCGAAACAGCTGCAAATTCTGCTCTCGGATCGCTTTTTGATCGCAATTAACGCCACGCTTGAGGTAACAGCGATTGTTTTACCTGCTGGGGAGTGGCACGCCATTCCCCCATTCGCTGGAGAGGATAACCCAGTGATTACGGCTGTCTGGCAGGGACCTGCACACGGATTGTGTGTGTTCCAGAGATGATAAAAAAGGAGTTAGTCATGGTTAGTTTAGAGAAGAACGATCACTTAATGTTGGCGCGCCAGCTGCCATTGAAATCTGTTGCCCTGATACTGGCGGGAGGACGTGGTACCCGCCTGAAGGATTTAACCAATAAGCGAGCAAAACCGGCCGTACACTTCGGCGGTAAGTTCCGCATTATTGACTTTGCGCTGTCTAACTGCATCAACTCTGGGATCCGTCGTATGGGCGTGATCACCCAGTACCAGTCCCACACTCTGGTGCAGCACATTCAGCGCGGCTGGTCATTCTTCAATGAAGAAATGAACGAGTTTGTCGATCTGCTGCCAGCACAGCAGAGAATGAAAGGGGAAAACTGGTATCGCGGCACCGCAGATGCGGTCACCCAAAACCTCGACATTATCCGCCGTTATAAAGCGGAATACGTGGTGATCCTGGCGGGCGACCATATCTACAAGCAAGACTACTCGCGTATGCTTATCGACCACGTCGAAAAAGGCGCACGTTGCACCGTTGCTTGTATGCCAGTACCGATTGAAGAAGCCTCCGCATTTGGCGTTATGGCGGTTGATGAGAACGATAAAATTATCGAATTCGTTGAAAAACCTGCTAACCCGCCGTCAATGCCGAACGATCCGAGCAAATCTCTGGCGAGTATGGGTATCTACGTCTTTGACGCCGACTATCTGTATGAACTGCTGGAAGAAGACGATCGCGATGAGAACTCCAGCCACGACTTTGGCAAAGATTTGATTCCCAAGATCACCGAAGCCGGTCTGGCCTATGCGCACCCGTTCCCGCTCTCTTGCGTACAATCCGACCCGGATGCCGAGCCGTACTGGCGCGATGTGGGTACGCTGGAAGCTTACTGGAAAGCGAACCTCGATCTGGCCTCTGTGGTGCCGGAACTGGATATGTACGATCGCAATTGGCCAATTCGCACCTACAATGAATCATTACCGCCAGCGAAATTCGTGCAGGATCGCTCCGGTAGCCACGGGATGACCCTTAACTCACTGGTTTCCGGCGGTTGTGTGATCTCCGGTTCGGTGGTGGTGCAGTCCGTTCTGTTCTCGCGCGTTCGCGTGAATTCATTCTGCAACATTGATTCCGCCGTATTGTTACCGGAAGTATGGGTAGGTCGCTCGTGCCGTCTGCGCCGCTGCGTCATCGATCGTGCTTGTGTTATTCCGGAAGGCATGGTGATTGGTGAAAACGCAGAGGAAGATGCACGTCGTTTCTATCGTTCAGAAGAAGGCATCGTGCTGGTAACGCGCGAAATGCTACGGAAGTTAGGGCATAAACAGGAGCGATAATGCAGGTTTTACATGTATGTTCAGAGATGTTCCCGCTGCTTAAAACCGGCGGTCTGGCTGATGTTATTGGGGCATTACCCGCAGCACAAATCGCAGACGGCGTTGACGCTCGCGTACTGTTGCCTGCATTTCCCGATATTCGCCGTGGCGTGACCGATGCGCAGGTAGTATCCCGTCGTGATACCTTCGCCGGACATATCACGCTGTTGTTCGGTCATTACAACGGGGTTGGCATTTACCTGATTGACGCGCCGCATCTCTATGATCGTCCGGGAAGCCCGTATCACGATACCAACTTATTTGCCTATACCGACAACGTATTGCGTTTTGCGCTGCTGGGGTGGGTTGGGGCAGAAATGGCCAGCGGGCTTGACCCATTCTGGCGTCCTGATGTGGTGCATGCGCACGACTGGCATGCAGGCCTTGCGCCTGCGTATCTGGCGGCGCGCGGGCGTCCGGCGAAGTCGGTGTTTACTGTGCACAACCTGGCCTATCAAGGCATGTTTTATGCACATCATATGAATGACATCCAATTGCCATGGTCATTCTTTAATATTCATGGGCTGGAATTCAACGGACAAATCTCTTTCCTGAAGGCCGGTCTGTACTATGCCGATCACATTACGGCGGTCAGTCCAACCTACGCTCGCGAGATCACCGAACCGCAGTTTGCCTACGGTATGGAAGGTCTGTTGCAACAGCGTCACCGTGAAGGGCGTCTTTCCGGCGTACTGAACGGCGTGGACGAGAAAATCTGGAGTCCAGAGACGGACTTACTGTTGGCCTCGCGTTACACCCGCGATACGTTGGAAGATAAAGCGGAAAATAAGCGCCAGTTACAAATCGCAATGGGGCTTAAGGTTGACGATAAAGTGCCGCTTTTTGCAGTGGTGAGCCGTCTGACCAGCCAGAAAGGTCTCGACCTGGTGCTGGAAGCCTTACCGGGTCTTCTGGAGCAGGGCGGGCAGCTGGCGCTACTCGGCGCGGGCGATCCGGTGCTGCAGGAAGGTTTCCTTGCGGCGGCAGCGGAATACCCCGGTCAGGTGGGCGTTCAGATTGGCTATCACGAAGCATTTTCGCATCGCATTATGGGCGGCGCGGACGTCATTCTGGTGCCCAGCCGTTTTGAACCGTGCGGCTTAACGCAACTTTATGGATTGAAGTACGGTACGCTGCCGTTAGTGCGGCGCACCGGTGGGCTTGCTGATACGGTTTCTGACTGTTCTCTTGAGAACCTTGCAGATGGCGTCGCCAGTGGGTTTGTCTTTGAAGATAGTAATGCCTGGTCGCTGTTACGGGCTATTCGGCGTGCTTTTGTACTGTGGTCCCGTCCTTCACTGTGGCGGTTTGTGCAACGTCAGGCTATGGCAATGGATTTTAGCTGGCAGGTCGCGGCGAAGTCGTACCGTGAGCTTTACTATCGCTTGAAATAGTTTTCAGGAAACGCCTATATGAATGCTCCGTTTACATATTCATCGCCCACGCTTAGCGTAGAAGCTCTTAAGCACTCTATCGCTTACAAGCTGATGTTTACGATTGGAAAGGACCCGGTCGTCGCCAATAAACATGAATGGCTGAACGCAACGTTATTTGCTGTGCGCGATCGTCTCGTGGAGCGCTGGTTACGTTCAAACCGTGCCCAGTTGTCGCAAGAAACTCGTCAGGTTTACTACCTGTCGATGGAGTTTTTGATTGGCCGTACGCTCTCCAACGCCATGTTGTCGCTAGGAATTTACGAAGATGTACAGGGCGCACTGGAAGCGATGGGGTTAAATCTCGAAGAGCTGATTGATGAAGAAAATGATCCGGGCCTCGGTAACGGTGGCCTGGGACGTCTGGCGGCTTGCTTCCTTGATTCTCTGGCGACGTTAGGGTTGCCGGGGCGCGGTTACGGCATCCGCTATGACTACGGTATGTTCAAGCAGAACATCGTTAACGGTAGCCAGAAAGAGTCGCCAGACTACTGGCTGGAATACGGTAACCCGTGGGAATTCAAACGCCACAACACGCGCTATAAAGTCCGTTTTGGTGGTCGCATTCAGCAGGAAGGTAAAAAAACGCGCTGGATTGAAACCGAAGAGATTCTGGGAGTCGCTTACGATCAGATAATCCCTGGTTACGATACCGACGCGACCAACACGTTGCGTTTGTGGAGTGCGCAAGCCAGTAGCGAAATTAACCTCGGTAAATTCAACCAGGGTGACTACTTCGCGGCAGTGGAAGATAAAAACCACTCCGAGAACGTATCTCGCGTACTGTATCCGGATGACTCCACCTACTCCGGGCGTGAGCTGCGCCTGCGTCAGGAATACTTCCTGGTTTCCTCGACCATTCAGGACATTTTAAGCCGCCATTATCAGTTGCATAAAACCTACGATAACCTGGCGGATAAAATCGCGGTTCATCTCAATGATACCCATCCGGTACTGTCGATTCCTGAGATGATGCGTCTGCTGATCGATGAGCACCAATTTAGCTGGGACGACGCGTTTGAGGTGTGTTGTCAGGTCTTCTCCTACACTAACCACACGCTGATGAGCGAGGCGCTGGAAACCTGGCCGGTTGATATGCTGGGTAAAATTCTGCCGCGTCACCTGCAGATCATCTTTGAAATCAACGACTATTTCCTGAAAACCTTGCAGGAACAGTATCCGAACGATACCGATCTGCTGGGACGGGCGTCGATCATTGATGAATCCAACGGTCGTCGTGTGCGTATGGCCTGGCTGGCGGTTGTTGTGAGCCACAAAGTTAACGGTGTATCGGAACTGCACTCTAATCTGATGGTGCAATCGTTGTTTGCCGACTTTGCGAAAATCTTCCCGGGTCGTTTCACCAACGTCACCAACGGTGTGACGCCGCGTCGCTGGCTAGCGGTAGCGAACCCATCGCTTTCAGCCGTGCTGGACGAACACCTGGGCCGTAACTGGCGCACCGACCTTAGCCTGCTTAATGAGCTGCAACAACACTGTGATTTCCCAATGGTTAATCACGCTGTGCATCAGGCGAAGCTGGAGAACAAAAAGCGTCTGGCAGAGTATATCGCCCAGCAGCTGAATGTGGTGGTGAATCCAAAGGCGTTGTTCGATGTACAAATCAAACGTATTCACGAATACAAACGTCAATTGATGAATGTGTTGCATGTGATTACCCGCTATAACCGCATCAAGGCCGACCCGGATGCGAAGTGGGTACCGCGCGTGAATATTTTTGGCGGTAAGGCGGCTTCGGCCTATTACATGGCGAAGCACATTATTCATTTGATCAATGACGTAGCGAAAGTGATCAACAACGATCCGCAGATTGGCGACAAGCTGAAAGTCGTGTTCATCCCGAACTACAGCGTTAGCCTGGCGCAGTTGATCATTCCGGCGGCCGATCTGTCTGAACAGATTTCGCTGGCGGGGACGGAAGCTTCCGGCACCAGTAACATGAAGTTTGCGCTTAACGGTGCGCTGACTATCGGTACGTTGGACGGTGCGAATGTCGAGATGCTGGATCATGTCGGTGCTGACAATATCTTTATCTTTGGTAACACTGCGGAAGAAGTGGAAGAACTGCGTCGTCAGGGCTACAAACCGCGTGAATACTACGAGAAAGATGAGGAGCTGCATCAGGTGCTGACGCAAATCGGCAGCGGTGTATTCAGTCCGGAAGATCCGGGTCGCTATCGCGATCTGGTTGATTCGCTGATCAACTTCGGCGATCACTATCAGGTTCTGGCGGATTATCGCAGCTATGTCGATTGTCAGGATAAAGTCGACGAACTCTACGAGCTTCAGGAAGAGTGGACCGCAAAAGCGATGCTGAACATTGCCAATATGGGCTACTTCTCTTCTGACCGTACTATCAAAGAGTACGCCGATCATATCTGGCATATTGATCCGGTGAGATTGTAATTTCACTAATAAATAGAACGGGGCCAAAGGGTCCCGTTTTTTTCGCCATCATTTCGGAAAAGTGTCCAGAAGGGGCAAGGGGACTCGGGGAGTATAATTTCGCCATTCAGAAAGAATGGAAAGAATAATGCAAAACAGAAAATGGATTTTGACCTCGCTGGTAATGACTTTTTTCGGCATCCCCATTCTGGCGCAGTTTTTGGCGGCGGTTATTGCCATGCTGGGTGTCGGACTTGCCGGTATTATTGAAGTTTGTAATATCTTTATCACGCCAACAATTTACCTTCTGCTCAACATTTTTATGCTGGCGCTGGGCGCATTAATGCTATTTTTCTCGGGGCGAGTGTGGGCGGACGATAGTGCACCAGAAAAAAGAGAAATAGCCGTCTGGCGACAATGTCTTTTTTTAGTACCCGCATTATTAACCCTGGGGGTCTGGATAATCGCGCTGCATCTGGCAGATTATCAATTTCGCCAGATGGGAGCGGGTTGGTTGGCTGATCTTATGCTCCCCTGGCTGGGCGTTTTGTTAGCCTCATTAGTCGGTGGTGAGTACTGGTGGTTAGTCATTATACCTGTTGGCGCGCATATCAGTTTTTCGCTGGGGTACGGCTGGCCGACCAGATATCCTTTAACGGGCACGTCCGGGTTACGTTGCCGTAATTCTCTCTTGTTTATCCTTCTCATGCTTGGTTTTGTCGCCGGTTACCAGGCTTATTTATATAAACAGCTTAATCCCGGCGTCGGTGTGCGTGAAAATATTGATACCTGGGCCTGGCGACCCGATAAACTCAATAATCAACTGACACCACTGCGTGGTAAACCGCAAATTCAGTTCACGCAAAACTGGCCGCGACTTGATGGCGCAACGGCGGCGTACCCCATTTATGCCTCTGCCTTTTATGCACTAAGCGTTTTGCCGGAAGATTTTCACGAATGGGAATATCTGGCGAACTCTCGTACTCCCGAAGCATATAACAAGATTGTTAAAGGTAATGCCGATATTATCTTTGTGGCTCAACCTTCCGGTGGGCAGAAAAAACGCGCGGAGGAATCGGGCGTCACTTTGATTTACACGCCTTTTGCCCGTGAAGCGTTTGTTTTCATCGTCAATGTAGATAACCCGGTTAATTCCCTGACCGAACAACAAGTGCGTGACATCTTCAGTGGTGCAATTACCAACTGGCGCACGGTTGGCGGTAACGATCAGGAGATCCAGACCTGGCAACGCCCGGAAGACTCTGGTAGCCAGACGGTGATGCAATCCCAGGTCATGACAAATGTCCGCATGATCTCGCCGCAGGAAACAGAAGTGGCAAGTATGATGGAGGGAATGATTAAAGTCGTTGCCGAATACCGTAATACAAACAACGCAATAGGTTACACCTTCCGTTATTACGCAACACAAATGAACGCCGATAAAAATATAAAACTGCTAGCGATTAACGGTATTGCACCGACTGCCGAAAACATTCGCAACGGCAAATATCCCTATATCGTCGATGCCTTTATGGTAACGCGGGAAAATATGACGTCAGAAACACAAAAATTGGTGGAGTGGTTTTTAACGCCGCAGGGGCAGAGCCTGGTGGAAGATGTAGGTTATGTGCCGATGTATAAAACGTTGCATTAAGGCGGATAATAAAAATGGAATTAGTTAATACATTATTTGCAAGCCTTGTCGGTACTGATCCATTCACAGGCGTGGATATTACGATTGCCAACTGCAAATCGGCATACTGGGATGAAGGCATTGTTCAGCAACTCATTAACCAGGCCCTGGATGAAGGGGAAAAGTTCGTCGGTGCTGACGGTCTTGAGGGATTGCTTCGATATAATGTCACATTAAATATTGGCTTAACCTCCAGCAAGGTATGGCCGGGATTTTCCCTCGATACCGCCACCATTAGCCGTCTTTGTGCCTGTGGTGCTGATTTTGGATTTGACCCCTATATCAGTGATGTACCAGATGTTCAATGTGACCTGAACACGACAAATGACGTCACCGTACAATTTACGGCGATGCTAAATCCGGATGAGCGGGTGATAATAGCAAAGCGCCCGCTTAAAAAATGTGACTCCTGGATTGAGGATGTCTATATCTTTCAGGTCTTAAAAGATGCCTGGAAATTTCATAACAATAACAGTTTACGCGGATTTCGCGATAAGCAGGCCGAACTGAAACTCTACACGCGTCATTACTCAGTGGAAAATTGCGCAGAGGAAAGCTGTCGAGACTGCAATAGTTGCATTCGCCCCAGCTTTTCCCTTTCGCGTAGCGCCCTTATTCGCCTGAACGCGGCGAATGCTCGTTTTGTCTATCAACCGTTTACACGCGATCAGCGGGCGAGGGGGTAACTATGCAACCCAGCCCCGCCATGCAGGCATTAATTGAGCAGATTTATCACACCTTTCGTCGTTATCAGGTGCCGCAGAAATTTGTGGTTTGTTGTGAATATTGCCTGAGTCAGCAGGAACAAAAGGCATTACGGAGTACATCGTTACGAGCGATCCCGTATTCCTTAATCAATGCCTGGAATAGTAGCCCAGGGCCTGATCCGCAAAATAGCGATGAGGTCCGCTATTTTCTGCCGCGTTTACTGGAATTTGTTGCACAGGGGCATTTTGACAATATTCACGTAGTTTTTTCTCTACGGCGTATAAACCTTGCCAGTAAAGAAAACTGGCGTGCGGATGAACGGGCAATTTTACAGCGATTTGCCTGCCAGTATATGACTGATTGGGTATCCGGCGATGAAGCTGTCGAATTACAGTATATGCTGGAAATGTTTTTCCGTGCCGATATCGCTCTTGCGCCATTGCTGGATGCCATTAATTCAGTTCCCGGCTTTTGGTCGACCGTTTCTCTTGCCTGTTTATTGAACAGATATTGTGAGGATTATATCAGAGATAACCAGGACGATATCGATAACGTCATTACCACCCAAATCAATGCCTGGGCTAGAAATAATCATCCTTTACTGAAAGAAAGAGCGCGGCAAGCGATTGAGAATCCGCTAAAACAGCCCGAACCAATGACAGAATATCAGGTCTGGGAAGATGACTGGATAATTGATGAGTGTTTATGCGCGATGTATGACGCATCATCCGAATCACCAGGAAAATAAAAATGATTAAATTCCGGCTTTATATTCCCCCTGTAATTCTCGGTTTTGTTATCGTGCCATTATTGGTATGGCCGACGGTTATTGTCTTAGCCGTACTTATATTCACGTTAACTTTTCTGGCAGAAATAATATTCTCCTTTCCGCTCCTGGTTGTGCGTATTTCTCTTCAGGAATTACAACTTGAGTTAATGGTTGAATATGCACTTTTTTTCAGTGTAATGGCTGGCATCGGTTGGCAATTCTCCCGCAGAACGCCTCCTGAATTAAAAAACAGACTGCATTGCTGGCTGGTCTTTTCGCCGGTCTATTTCTGGTTAATTCTCTCGAATTTCATTCTTTATATTTCTCCAGAGAAATCAGCGTTGCTGGAAAATATCCGAAATTTCTTTCTGACGTTTGTCTGGCCTCCCCTGAATTTTTCCCCTTTTTGGCCGCAGCCTTGGACTGATTTTGTCGGCCCGATTAGTGCACAGCTTGGTTTTGCATGGGGATATTATTGCCATTGGTGCAGAAAAAATAGAAACCAGAGGAAGAAGTGGGGCGATTGGGTAACGTGCTTAAGTTTGGCGATTTTAGCTCAGGGGCCGTTATTCAATTATTTACAATGAATAGTCTAAGGAATCCAAATAGCCCGGTTGCACTTCAACCGGGCATCATCCTTACGACGCCAGCGACAACTTCTGCTGCGTATATTCCACCAGCCACTGACTCACACGAGATTGTTGATCCGCATTCAGCCACATGCCTTGTTTTGTGCGACGCCAAAGGGCATCGTCGGTGCGGCGGACCCATTCGTGATCCACCAGGTATTTCAGTTCCGCTTCGTAGAACTCATGACCGAAATCCTCCCCGAGGTCGCTTATCGCCCCCGCATTGCCGAGCAGCAGCTCGCTGTTGCTGCCGTAAGTGCGTGCGTAATGACGCGCCAGCGATTCAGTCAGGAACGGGTAACGGCGGCGCAGGCGAGCGGCGTAATCGTCGCGGTCGCCTTCAATGGCACCACCCGGCAGCACGCTCTCTTTCGTCCACGCCGGGCCAATGCCCTGATAATACGGCGTCAGTTTTTCCAGCGCATGTTCCGCCAGTTTGCGGTAGGTGGTCAGCTTACCGCCGAATACCGACAGCAGCGGTGCTTTGCCGTTTTCATCATGGATATCAAGGGTGTAATCACGGGTAATGGCTTGCGGCGAGTCGGACTCATCATCACACAGCGGACGCACACCGGAGTAGGTCCAGACGATATCGTCACGGCTTAGCTGCTTTTTAAAGTGCGCGTTATACACTTTCAGCAGGTAGTTGATTTCACTCTCTTCAATCTTCACCGCTTTTGGATCGCCTTTGTATTCCACATCGGTGGTGCCGATGATGGAAAACTCGTCCATCCACGGGATCACGAACACAATGCGTTTATCTTCGTTTTGCAGAATGTAGGCCTGCTTTTGGGTATGCACGCGCGGCACCACAATATGGCTGCCTTTGATCAGGCGAATGCCATAAGGCGAAGGCAGATGCATCCCGTCGTCGAAGAACTGTTTCACCCACGGGCCGGTGGCGTTAACCAAGCCGCGCGCTTGCCAGATATATTTTTTGCCGGTATCGATATCTTCCGCTTCCACAATCCACAGGCCGTTTTCGCGGCGAGCAGAGGTGGCGCGAGTCCGAGTAAGCACTTCGCCGCCTTTACGCACCACCATCTGGGCGTTGGCGAGTACCAGACGGGCGTCGTCTACCCAACAGTCAGAATATTCGAATCCGCGCTTAATTTCCGGTTTTAACACTGAGTTTGCGCCAAAACGCAAACCGGTTGATCCCGGCAGGCTGGTGCGTTTACCCAGATGATCGTACATAAACAGACCAATCCGAATCATCCACGCCGGGCGCAGATGCGGACGATGTGGCAGGCGAAAACGCATCGGGAAGGCGATATGCGGAGCCATTTTCAGCAGCACTTCACGTTCAGCCAGCGCCTCGCTGACCAGGCGGAATTCATAGTGCTCAAGGTAGCGCAGGCCACCGTGAATGAGTTTTGAACTGGCGGAAGAGGTCGCGCAAGCGAGATCCTGCGCCTCCAGCATCAGCACGGATAAACCGCGTCCAGCGGCGTCTGCCGCGATACCAGCACCATTGATGCCGCCACCTATCACAATCAGATCTTTGGTTTCCATGCTGCCCTCATTCACTTTCGTTAAAGCTCATAAATGTTCGTTATCGAACATATTAGCAAAGAATCGCGCTTTAGGTAACATTGAAAAAACATTTTAGAGTGATATGTATAACATTATGGCGTTTATCTGCCGCTTCGACGTAAACTGTGCGGTAAATTTGCCCACTTGTTTGTAAAGAAAGAGAGACGCATGGATCAGTTCGAATGTATTAACGTTGCCGACGCGCACCAGAAGTTGCAGGAAAAAGAGGCGGTGCTGGTCGATATTCGCGATCCACAGAGTTTCGCTATGGGGCATGCGGTGCAGGCTTTCCATTTAACCAACGACACGCTGGGCGCGTTTATGCGTGATAACGACTTTGACACTCCGGTGATGGTGATGTGTTATCACGGCAATAGCAGCAAAGGCGCGGCGCAGTATCTGCTGCAACAGGGCTACGATGTGGTCTATAGCATTGACGGCGGCTTTGAAGCCTGGCAACGTCAGTTTCCCGCAGAGGTGGCGTACGGCGCGTAACGCTTTATACTGTCCCCTTTTGTGTGGAATAAGCGACAGCAACGATGTTGATGATTACCTCTTTTGCTAACCCCCGCGTGGCGCAGGCGTTTGTTGATTACATGGCGACGCAGGGTGTTATCCTCACGATTCAACAACATAACCAAAGCGATGTCTGGCTGGCGGATGAGTCCCAGGCCGAGCGCGTACGGGCGGAGCTGGCGCGTTTTCTCGAAAACCCGGCAGATCCGCGTTATCTGGCGGCCAGCTGGCAGGCAGGCCATACCGGCAGTGGCCTGCATTATCGCCGTTATCCTTTCTTTGCCGCCTTGCGTGAACGCGCAGGTCCGGTAACCTGGGTGGTGATGATCGCCTGCGTGGTGGTGTTTATCGCCATGCAAATTCTCGGCGATCAGGAAGTGATGTTATGGCTGGCCTGGCCATTCGATCCAACACTGAAATTTGAGTTCTGGCGTTACTTCACCCACGCGTTAATGCACTTCTCGCTGATGCATATCCTCTTTAACCTGCTCTGGTGGTGGTATCTCGGCGGTGCGGTGGAAAAACGCCTCGGTAGCGGTAAGCTAATTGTTATTACTCTCATTAGCGCCCTGTTAAGCGGCTATGTGCAGCAAAAATTCAGCGGGCCGTGGTTTGGCGGGCTTTCTGGCGTGGTGTATGCGCTGATGGGCTACGTCTGGCTACGTGGTGAACGCGATCCGCAAAGTGGCATTTACCTGCAACGTGGGTTAATTATCTTTGCGCTGATCTGGATTGTCGCCGGATGGTTTGATTTGTTTGGGATGTCGATGGCGAACGGAGCACACATCGCCGGGTTAGCCGTGGGTTTAGCGATGGCTTTTGTTGATTCGCTCAATGCGCGAAAACGAAAATAATTCCAGGGATTTATAAATGAAACAAACACAACGTCACAACGGTATTATCGAACTGGTTAAACAGCAGGGTTATGTCAGTACTGAAGAGCTGGTAGAGCATTTCTCCGTCAGCCCGCAGACTATTCGCCGCGACCTCAATGAGCTGGCGGAGCAAAACCTGATCCTGCGTCACCATGGCGGTGCGGCGCTGCCTTCCAGTTCGGTTAACACGCCGTGGCACGATCGCAAAGCCACCCAGACCGAAGAAAAAGAGAGGATTGCCCGCAAAGTGGCGGAGCAAATCCCCAACGGCTCGACACTGTTTATCGATATCGGCACCACGCCGGAAGCGGTGGCGCACGCGCTGCTTAATCACAGCAATTTGCGTATTGTCACCAACAATCTCAATGTTGCTAACACGTTGATGGTAAAAGAAGATTTCCGCATTATTCTCGCCGGTGGCGAATTACGCAGCCGCGATGGCGGGATCATTGGCGAAGCGACGCTCGATTTTATCTCCCAGTTCCGCCTTGATTTCGGCATTCTGGGGATAAGCGGCATCGATAGCGACGGCTCGCTGCTGGAGTTCGATTACCACGAAGTTCGCACCAAGCGCGCCATTATTGAGAACTCGCGCCACGTTATGCTGGTTGTCGATCACTCGAAATTTGGCCGTAACGCGATGGTCAATATGGGCAGCATCAGCATGGTAGATGCCGTCTACACCGACGCCCCGCCGCCAGTAAGCGTAATGCAGGTGCTGACGGACCATCATATTCAACTGGAGCTGTGCTGATCCTGCACGGCTTCCCACGTCAGACCAAAACGCGCCAGGTATTTGCGTAGCCGATCCGCGTCATTGACGCTGGCTTTGCCCTGGCGCGAAACATCAAAAAGCAGGCGTCCGGCAGCGGAAAGCGACTTTGCCTGGCGACAGAGAGCTATCACGTGTTCCAGTTGCAGCCTGTCAAAAAGGTCGATGTTTTCTGCCTCTGCGCCCAGCAACGCCGTAAGCGCGGAGGGGCGGCTCTCCTGCCAGTTATAGCGCAGACGGTTTATCTCATCTTCAACCACGTCCAGAGTGATGCGTCCGCTAGTGGCAAAGGTGGCCATCCGCGTGACGCTGGCAGAAAGTTCGCGAAAGTTACCGCGCCATGTTGCCTGGGGAGAGGTCGCAAAAGCCAACCAGGCGCGCCGCGCTTCGGTGTTAAAACGCACGCTGTCGCCAGTGAGTGTGGCGTGGCGCTCCACTTCATAATCAAGGTTCGGTTCAATATCTTCCTGGCGCTGGCGTAGACCCGGCAGGGTGAAGGTCCAGAGATTGATCCGCGCGTACAGATCTTCGCGAAATTTGCCTTCGGCAACCAGCTGGCGCAAATCGCGCACCGTTCCGGCGATAAGCTGAAAATCACTGCTCACCTGGCGATCGCTGCCAAACGGGTAAAAGGTTTTCTCTTCAATGGCTTTTAGCAGCATTGCCTGTTCGTCTGCGCCCAGTTCGCCAATCTCATCAAGAAACAACATTCCGCCGTTGGCGCTGCGTAATAAACCTTCACGAGATTCCCGCGCCCCGGTAAACGCGCCTTTTACATGACCAAACAGCGTCGACATGGCGGTATCGCCGCGCAGGGTGGCGCAGTTCACTTCCACAAACGCGCCGCTAAACTGATGCCGCGCCTGTTTTAACTCGAAGATGCGTCGCGCCAGAAATGACTTGCCCGCGCCGGTTGGACCGTTAAGCAGAATCGGCGCGCGGGATTTGATCGCCACTTTTTCGATCTGCTCAATCATGCGGTTGAAGTGGGGGTTACGCGTGGCAATGCCGGACTTAAGAAAATCAAGCGTTTGCTGGCGTTCCTCGGCAAAGCGGCTGGCGATGGCGTTATAACGGCTTAAATCGAGATCGATAATCGTCACTTCACCTGCGCCGCGCGGCTGTTCTTTTTTGCGCGGAGGTGAAGATTGTATCAGCCGGGCGGGCAGGTAACGCGCTTCCGCCAGCAGAAACCAGCAAATCTGCGCGACGTGGGTGCCGGTGGTGATGTGAATTAAATAGTCTTCTTTTTCTGGCTGAAACTCGTAACCACGGGCGAAATCATGCAGGCAGGCGTAAACCTCTTCGAAATCCCACGGGTTATGCAGTTCAATCTCAACGCCCACGACTTCTGTTTCTGGCGAAACGCTGGCGATATCGCGTTTAAGCGTTTCGAATAGCGAGCGCGAGCGGGTGTCGTGCAACAATTCCAGCCGATCGATGACTAACGATTCTTGCTGGCATAAACAAAGCGTCGGACGCCATTTCGACCAGCGCTGACTGCCGCGTCCGGCATAATCCAGCACGGTACCGACAAAGCCAAAAGCCACTGTTTTACGCATCTTAGATATCCTTATAAAAGACGATATTTCATTATCGGTGAATTGGTTTTGTGGAAAATCTCCGTTTACGGACGTAAAGATTTAACCTATTTAAAAACAATGAATTAAAAAATTAATCTGCTTATTTAATTTTCTGGCACGACGGTTGCAATTATCACGACAGCAAACAACGAAAAGAGAAAAACAAAATGAATTACGAATTACTGCCCACTGAAAATGCCCCGGTAAAAATGTGGACCAAAGGCGTGCCGGTAGAAGCCGATGCGCGTCAGCAACTTATTAATACGGCGAAGATGCCGTTTATTTTCAAACATATTGCGGTAATGCCTGATGTACACCTGGGTAAAGGTTCCACCATTGGTAGCGTGATCCCGACCAAAGGGGCGATTATTCCGGCGGCGGTGGGCGTGGATATTGGCTGTGGAATGAACGCGCTGCGTACCGCGTTAACGGCGGAAGACCTGCCTGAAAACCTGGCAGAGCTGCGTCAGGCGATTGAAACGGCCGTGCCGCACGGGCGTACCACTGGCCGTTGTAAACGTGATAAAGGTGCCTGGGAAAATCCACCTGTTAACGTCGATGCTAAATGGGCTGAGCTGGAAGCCGGTTATCAGTGGTTAACGCAAAAATATCCGCGTTTCCTGAATACCAATAACTATAAACATCTGGGAACGCTGGGAACGGGTAACCATTTTATTGAAATCTGTCTTGATGAGTCGGATCAGGTGTGGATTATGCTGCACTCCGGTTCACGCGGAATTGGTAACGCCATCGGGACTTACTTTATCGATCTGGCGCAAAAAGAGATGCAGGACCAGCTTGAAACGTTGCCGTCGCGTGATCTGGCGTACTTTATGGAAGGTACGGAATACTTTGATGATTACCTGAAAGCGGTGGCCTGGGCGCAGCTTTTTGCCAGCCTTAACCGCGATGCAATGATGGAAAACGTAGTAACAGCGTTGCAGAGCGTTACGCAGAAAACGGTAAGACAACAGCAAACGCTGGCGATGGAAGAGATCAACTGTCACCACAACTATGTGCAAAAAGAACAGCACTTTGGCGAAGAGATCTACGTGACGCGTAAAGGCGCGGTGTCTGCGCGTGCTGGTCAATATGGAATTATTCCCGGTTCGATGGGAGCGAAAAGCTTTATCGTCCGTGGGCTGGGAAATGAAGAGTCGTTCTGTTCGTGCAGCCACGGTGCCGGGCGGGTAATGAGCCGTACTAAAGCGAAAAAACTGTTCAGCGTGGAAGATCAAATTCGTGCCACCGCGCATGTGGAATGCCGTAAAGATGCCGAAGTGATCGACGAAATCCCGATGGCGTATAAAGATATTGATGCGGTGATGGCGGCACAAAGCGATCTGGTGGAAGTTATCTATACCCTGCGTCAGGTGGTGTGCGTAAAAGGATAAATGATGAAAAGGATGATTGCGCTGGATGGCGCACAGGGCGAAGGTGGCGGGCAGATCCTGCGCTCGGCGCTGAGCCTGTCGATGATAACCGGCCAGCCATTTACCATCACCAGCATTCGTGCCGGGCGAGCGAAACCGGGGCTGTTGCGCCAGCATCTGACCGCGGTAAAAGCGGCTGCGGAAATTTGTAGGGCAACGGTGGAAGGCGCGGAGCTGGGGTCGCAGCGTCTGGTCTTCCGGCCTGGCACCGTGCGCGGCGGCGAGTACCGCTTTGCTATCGGTAGTGCCGGAAGCTGTACGCTGGTGCTGCAAACGGTGCTGCCCGCGCTGTGGTTTGCCGATGGACCTTCGCGTGTTGAAGTGAGCGGAGGCACCGATAACCCGTCGGCCCCGCCTGCGGATTTTATCCGCCGGGTGCTGGAGCCGCTGCTGGCGAAAATAGGAATTCATCAGCAAACCACGCTGTTACGTCACGGTTTTTATCCTGCCGGAGGCGGTGTGGTGGCAACGGAAGTCTCGCCCGTGGCATCGTTTAACACCTTGCAACTTGGCGAGCGCGGGAACATTGTGCAGATGTGTGGAGAAGTTCTATTAGCTGGTGTGCCGCGCCATGTTGCTGAGCGTGAAATCGCTACACTGGCGGGGAGTTTTTCCCTGCATGAACAGAATATTCATAACCTGCCGCGCGACCAGGGGCCGGGTAATACCGTCTCGCTGGAAGTCGAAAGTGAAAATATCACTGAACGCTTTTTCGTCGTCGGTGAAAAGCGCGTCAGTGCCGAGGTGGTAGCCGCGCAGTTAGTGAAAGAGGTGAAACGCTACCTGGCAAGCCCAGCGGCGGTGGGGGAATATCTCGCCGACCAACTGGTACTGCCGATGGCGCTGGCGGGCGCGGGAGAATTTAAGGTCGCCCATCCTTCATGCCATCTGCTGACCAATATCGCGGTGGTGGAGCGTTTCTTGCCGGTGCGGTTTGGTTTGATAGAAACAGATGGCGTAACGCGGGTGAGTATTGAATGATGTAAAGATGTAAACCGGATCCAATGCATTATCCGGCTAAACTCACACCCCATAACCCATCATCTTCAGCAGTTTCTGCGCGTGCTGCACGGCAGCCTGACGGTGGGCGACGCCGAGTTTTTGGTACAGATTGCGGATATGCGTCTTGATGGTGGTTGCCGCCACTTCCAGTTCGCCCGCAATTTGTTCATTGCTGTAACCGGAGTAAATCAGCCCCAGGACCTGCCATTCACGTTGGGTCAATGGGCTGGTGCGGATCAGTTCTGGCACTTCCGGATGATTTAGCAGACGTTCAACGAAATTCTCATCGAAATGGGCGAATTTATGCCGATGATGTTGATTGATTTCTCGCAGAATACGCTGTGCGCGATGCTGTTCCAGTTCCGGCAGCGTATTGAGTTGAATCAGCTGGCGCAGTTGTTGCGCCATCGCTTCGCCTTCGATGACAAAATGACTGATAAATCCGGTGCGATTCGCCAGTTTTAATGCGTCCAGCAACACGCGCTGGGCGTCACTTTTACGTCCGGCCTGCCAGTACAGTTGATTAAGCAGCAACAGGTTACGGTTGAGATCGCTCATCAACCGCAGACTCCGGGCATTTTCATTGAGTTCTTCGAGAACAATTTCTGCCGGTTCAAACTCGCCCAGCAAGATTTGTGCACGGGCAATGTTGCGCCATTGACCTTGCAGGAAGTGGTTGTTCGCAAACTCTGGTTTAGCCGTATGACGCAACCAGTTGGCAGCGGCGGCTTTATCGCCGGTCATTTGCCAGTAAATCACCCGGACTTTGTTGGCGTTAGAGATCCAGTCGCTGTGATATTTGCCATTCCCCAGCAGGTTTTCCAGACGGTTCAGCTGGCTACGGGCGTTATCTAAATCACCACGGGCCAGCGAGCATTGAATCAACATTGCCAGGCACTGAAGCTGTTGCTGTGGCTGATAAGACGACAAGACTTCAATCCCGCTACGCGCCGACGCTTCGGCTTCATCCAGCCGTGCCCAGGCCCATAACAGTTGTGCTCGGATGCGCACCAGAAACTCATGCATCGGCAGCTGTTCCAGATGCTGCTCGTTGATCAGCTGGAACGCTTTTTCCTGTGTTTCCCACGCGGTTTGCAGGAACCCTTGGGCAAACAGAATTTCACTTTGCTGGATTAAACTCCATAAGGCGTAGTGCCAGACGTCGTGCTGGCGTGCCATCTGTTCGGTTTGCTGCATTAGCGCCAGTGAGCGGGTCAATTCGCCTTTGCAGTGCAGCACTTCACCCAGCACCGAGGTTGCCACAATGCGGCTATAGAACCAGCCCGGCGGCAGCTCTTCCAGTGCCAGTTTTGCCAGCCGTTCCGCTTCATCCGGATTACCATCGTTAATCGCCACCTGGGCGCGCAGAGCGTTAAATTCTGCGTGCATGGTGCCTTCTCTGATGTCCTTGATTTCATGTTCAGCACGGGCTAGCAGGGTGTTAACTTCGCCATAGCGATGTTGGCTTTGCATTAGCCACGCCTGCAATAACACTAACTGCGGATTTTCCAGCAAACTGCCCCACGGCAGGGCCTTAAGCGACTCTTCCAGCAGCGACAGTTCGCTATGGTTGAACAAACTCCAGGCGTGATTAAGCAGAATATCGCGCAGCATCAGCGCATCGCCTGCCGCCAGCGCATGATGAATCGCTTCGCTGGGAAATCCCTGGGCCATCCAGCTTTCTGCGGCGGCACGGTGGATTTCCGGCAGCTCCGCCGCCAGTTCCCACTGGCAGCGCTGGCGCAGGAAGTTGCCAAACAGCGGGTGATAGCAGAACCACTCGCCGGTATCATCCATCCGCTGTAAAAACAGCCCCTGACGCTCAATCTCTTCGAGACGCATTTGCCCGTTTTCTTCGCCGGTCACACGGGTGATGAGGGCATCGTTCATTGAGCGCAAAATGGCGCTTTTCAACAGAAAATGGCGCGTTGCGAGATCGACGTTATCCAAAACCTCATCGACCAGATAATCCGAAAGATGGCTGGCATTGATTCCCGCCAGGCGGCGTGCCGACTTATGGGCTGAGTGGGTATTCTGCCGGGCGGAGAGGGCGATTAGCTGTAGTGCCGTCGCCCAACCGGAAACGTCATCGCAAATCCGACTGCTTTCTGCAGCTTCAATCGGCGATGACAGACGGCAATCAAAAAACTGCTTCGCTTCCTGATGGGTAAATGCCAGTTGCTGACTGCCAATTTCCAGCAGTTGATCACGAACACGCAGATTGGCAATGCCCAGTTGCGGAAGGTTGCGTGACAACACCACCAGGGTGAGATTTTCTGGTTGATGGCGAATAAAGAAGCGCATTGACTCGTGGATCACTGGATTAGTGATCAGATGATAGTCATCGATGACCAGATAAAGTGGGCTATGCCATTCCGCCAGCTCAATGAAAAGCTGGGCGAAGAGTGACGTCAGGCTGGCATATTGCCGTTTTTGCGCCATCGTCTCACATATCGCACAGTGACCGTTGGTTGCCTGCTGCACGGCGGCAATGAGATAGCTGGCGAAACGCTCTTGCTGGTTATCACCTTCATCCAGCGAGTACCAGCCGATATCGTTTTTGCCTGCCGCCCACTGGGAAATGAGGGTGGTCTTTCCGTAGCCCGCAGGACTCGTGATCAGCGCCAGCCGGAAGTTGTTCGCGCCGGAAAGTTTAGCCAGCAGGCGCTCACGAACCACGGTATGGTCGAGTCGAACCGGACGACTTAGTTTTGACGGAATCAGCATAGTTAATCACTTCACTGTGGAAAATGAGGAAATATTATTTTTTTTGCGCTTCGTAATTAATGGTTATAAGGTCGGCCAGAAACCTTTCTAATGCAAGCGATGACGTTTTTTTATGTGTCTGAATTTGCACTGTGTCACAATTCCAAATCTTTATTAACAACTCACCTAAAACGACGCTGATCCAGCGTGAATACTGGTTTCCCTTATGTTCATCAGATTCATTTAAGCAAGGGTTTCTTCTTCATTCCTGATGAAAGTGCCATCTAAAAAGATGATCTTAATAAATCTATTAAGAATGAGATGGAGCACACTGGATATTTTACTTATGAAACTGTTTCACTCCTTTACTTAATTTATAGAGTTACCTTCCGCTTTTTGAAAATACGCAACGGCCATTTTTTGCACTTAGATACAGATTTTCTGCGCTGTATTGCATTGATTTGCTGCTAATCCTGTGGTTTGCACTAGCTTTAAGTGGTTGAGATCACATTTCCTTGCTCATCCCCGCAACTCCTCCCTGCCTAATCCCCCGCAGGATGAGGAAGGTCAACATCGAGCCTGGCAAACTAGCGATAACGTTGTGTTGAAAATCTAAGAAAAGTGGAACTCCTATGTCACAACCTATTTTTAACGATAAGCAATTTCAGGAAGCGCTTTCACGTCAGTGGCAGCGTTATGGCTTAAATTCTGCGGCTGAAATGACTCCTCGCCAGTGGTGGCTAGCAGTGAGTGAAGCACTGGCCGAAATGCTGCGTGCTCAGCCATTCGCCAAGCCGGTGGCGAATCAGCGACATGTTAACTACATCTCAATGGAGTTTTTGATTGGTCGCCTGACGGGCAACAACCTGTTGAATCTCGGCTGGTATCAGGATGTACAGGATTCGTTGAAGGCTTATGACATCAATCTGACGGACCTGCTGGAAGAAGAGATCGACCCGGCGCTGGGTAACGGTGGTCTGGGACGTCTGGCGGCGTGCTTCCTCGACTCAATGGCAACTGTCGGTCAGTCTGCGACGGGTTACGGTCTGAACTATCAATAT
Source organism: Escherichia sp. SCLE84 (assembly GCF_012584495.1). NCBI lineage: Bacteria > Pseudomonadati > Pseudomonadota > Gammaproteobacteria > Enterobacterales > Enterobacteriaceae > Escherichia > Escherichia sp. SCLE84. The sequence continues at coordinate 3,633,825 of NZ_CP051430.1, forward strand.
GGTTTGTTCCGCCAGTCTTTTGTCGATGGCAAACAGGTTGAAGCGCCGGATGACTGGCATCGCAGTAACTACCCGTGGTTCCGCCACAACGAAGCACTGGATGTGCAGGTAGGGATTGGCGGTAAAGTGACGAAAGACGGACGCTGGGAGCCGGAGTTTACCATTACCGGTCAAGCGTGGGATCTCCCCGTTGTCGGCTATCGTAATGGCGTGGCGCAGCCGCTGCGTCTGTGGCAGGCGACGCACGCGCATCCGTTTGATCTGACTAAATTTAACGACGGTGATTTCCTGCGTGCCGAACAGCAGGGCATCAATGCAGAAAAACTGACCAAAGTTCTCTATCCAAACGACAACCATACTGCCGGTAAAAAGCTGCGCTTGATGCAGCAGTACTTCCAGTGTGCCTGTTCGGTAGCGGATATTTTGCGTCGCCATCATCTGGCGGGGCGTAAACTGCACGAACTGGCGGATTACGAAGTTATTCAGCTGAACGATACCCACCCAACTATCGCGATTCCAGAACTGCTGCGCGTGCTGATCGATGAGCACCAGATGAGCTGGGATGACGCCTGGGCCATTACCAGCAAAACTTTCGCTTACACCAACCATACCCTGATGCCAGAAGCGCTGGAACGCTGGGATGTGAAACTGGTGAAAGGCTTACTGCCGCGCCATATGCAGATTATTAACGAAATTAATACTCGCTTTAAAACGCTGGTGGAGAAAACCTGGCCGGGCGATGAAAAAGTGTGGGCCAAACTGGCGGTGGTGCACGATAAACAAGTGCATATGGCGAACCTGTGTGTGGTTGGCGGTTTCGCGGTGAACGGTGTTGCGGCGCTGCACTCGGATCTGGTGGTGAAAGATCTGTTCCCGGAATATCACCAGCTATGGCCGAACAAATTCCATAACGTCACCAACGGTATTACCCCACGTCGCTGGATCAAACAGTGCAACCCTGCACTGGCGGCTCTGTTGGATAAATCACTGCAAAAAGAGTGGGCTAACGATCTCGATCAGCTGATCAATCTGGAAAAATTCGCTGATGATGCGAAATTCCGTCAGCAATATCGCGAGATCAAGCAGGCGAATAAAGTCCGTCTGGCGGAGTTTGTGAAAGTTCGTACCGGTATTGAGATCAATCCACAGGCGATTTTCGATATTCAGATCAAACGTCTGCATGAGTACAAACGCCAGCACCTGAATCTGCTGCATATTCTGGCGTTGTACAAAGAAATTCGTGAAAACCCGCAGGCTGATCGCGTACCGCGCGTCTTCCTCTTCGGCGCGAAAGCGGCACCGGGCTACTACCTGGCGAAGAATATTATCTTTGCGATCAACAAAGTGGCTGACGTGATCAACAACGATCCACTGGTTGGCGATAAGTTGAAGGTGGTGTTCCTGCCGGATTATTGCGTTTCGGCGGCGGAAAAACTGATCCCGGCGGCGGATATCTCCGAACAAATTTCGACTGCAGGTAAAGAAGCTTCCGGTACCGGCAATATGAAACTGGCGCTCAATGGTGCGCTTACTGTCGGTACGCTGGATGGTGCGAACGTTGAAATCGCCGAGAAAGTCGGTGAAGAAAATATCTTTATTTTTGGTCATACCGTGGAACAAGTGAAGGCAATTCTGGCCAAAGGCTACGACCCGGTGAAATGGCGGAAGAAAGATAAGGTGCTGGACGCAGTATTGAAAGAGCTGGAAAGCGGTAAATACAGCGACGGCGATAAGCATGCCTTCGACCAGATGCTGCACAGTATCGGCAAACAAGGCGGCGATCCGTATCTGGTGATGGCGGATTTCGCAGCCTATGTTGAGGCACAAAAGCAGGTGGATGTGCTGTACCGCGACCAGGAGGCCTGGACTCGCGCGGCGATCCTCAATACCGCCCGCTGCGGTATGTTTAGCTCGGATCGCTCTATTCGCGATTATCAGGCTCGTATCTGGCAGGCAAAACGCTAAGGAAGCTCGATGGAAAGCAAACGTCTGGATAATGCCGCGCTGGCGGCGGGGATTAGCCCCAATTACATCAATGCCCACGGTAAACCGCAGTCGATTAGCGCCGAAACCAAACGGCGTTTGCTTGACGCGATGCATCAACGTACCGCCACGAAAGTGGCGGTAACGCCAGTCCCGAATGTCATGGTTTATACCAGCGGCAAAAAAATGCCGATGGTGGTGGAGGGCAGCGGCGAATATAGCTGGCTGCTGACCACCGAAGAAGGAACACAGTACAAAGGCCATGTAACGGGGGGCAAAGCGTTCAATCTACCGACGAAGCTGCCGGAAGGTTATCACACGCTGACACTCACCCAGGACGACCAGCGCGCGCATTGCCGGGTGATTGTCGCCCCGAAACGCTGTTACGAACCGCAGGCGTTGCTGAATAAACAAAAGCTGTGGGGTGCCTGCGTTCAGCTTTATACGCTGCGATCGGAAAAAAACTGGGGTATTGGGGATTTTGGCGATCTCAAAGCGATGCTGGTGGATGTGGCAAAACGTGGCGGGTCGTTCATCGGCCTGAACCCGATTCATGCGCTCTATCCGGCAAATCCGGAGAGTGCCAGCCCATACAGCCCGTCTTCTCGCCGTTGGCTGAATGTGATTTATATCGACGTTAACGCCGTTGAAGATTTCCATCTTAGCGAAGAGGCTCAGGCCTGGTGGCAGTTGCCGACCACGCAACAGACGCTGCAACAGGCGCGCGATGCCGACTGGGTCGATTACTCCACGGTTACCGCCCTAAAAATGACAGCATTACGAATGGCGTGGAAAGGTTTCGCGCAACGTGATGATGAGCAGATGACCGCGTTTCGCCAGTTTGTTGCAGAGCAGGGCGACAGCCTGTTCTGGCAGGCAGCCTTTGATGCGCTACATGCCCAGCAAGTGAAAGAGGACGAAATGCGCTGGGGCTGGCCTGCATGGCCAGAGATGTATCAGAACGTGGATTCACCAGAAGTGCGTCAGTTCTGCGAAGAACATCGTGATGACGTCGATTTTTATCTCTGGTTGCAGTGGCTGGCTTACAGCCAGTTTGCCGCCTGCTGGGAGATAAGCCAGGGCTATGAAATGCCGATTGGCTTGTATCGTGATCTGGCGGTTGGCGTAGCGGAAGGTGGGGCGGAAACCTGGTGTGATCGTGAACTATATTGCCTGAAAGCGTCGGTTGGCGCGCCGCCGGATATCCTCGGCCCGTTGGGGCAGAACTGGGGATTACCGCCAATGGACCCGCATATCATCACCGCGCGTGCCTATGAACCGTTTATCGAGCTGTTGCGTGCCAATATGCAAAACTGCGGCGCATTACGAATTGACCATGTGATGTCGATGCTGCGTTTGTGGTGGATACCGTATGGCGAGACGGCAGATCAGGGCGCGTATGTTCACTATCCGGTGGATGATCTGCTCTCGATTCTGGCACTCGAAAGTAAACGTCATCGCTGTATGGTGATTGGTGAAGATCTCGGTACCGTACCGGTAGAGATTGTCGGTAAGCTGCGCAGCAGCGGTGTGTACTCCTACAAAGTGCTCTATTTCGAAAACGACCACGAGAAGACGTTCCGTGCACCGAAAGCGTATCCGGAGCAGTCGATGGCGGTTGCGGCGACACATGACCTGCCTACGCTGCGCGGTTACTGGGAGAGCGGGGATCTAACGTTGGGCAAAACCCTGGGGCTGTATCCGGATGAAGTGGTACTGCGCGGTCTGTATCAGGATCGCGAACTGGCGAAGCAAGGGCTGCTGGATGCACTGCATAAATATGGTTGTCTGCCAAAACGTGCCGGGCATAAGGCATCGTTGATGTCGATGACGCCGACGCTGAACCGTGGTTTGCAGCGCTACATTGCCGACAGTAACAGTGCTCTGTTAGGACTACAGCCGGAAGACTGGCTGGATATGGCCGAACCGGTGAATATTCCTGGCACCAGTTACCAGTATAAAAACTGGCGACGCAAGCTTTCCGCAACGCTTGAGTCGATGTTTGCCGATGATGGCGTGAACAAGTTGCTGAAGGATTTGGACAGACGGCGCAGAGCTGCAGCGAAGAAGAAGTAGAGTGCGGTTGATGCCGGATGCGATGCATCCGGCAGTCAGTGTTATCAAATCACCATATTCAGCAGCAGACAGCCTACCAGACCGCACACCGAGATAATGGTTTCCAGCATCGACCAGGATTTGATGGTCTCGCCGATAGTCAGGTTAAAGTACTCTTTGAACAGCCAGAAGCCCGGATCGTTCACATGAGAGAAAATCACACTACCGGAACCCACCGCAATAACCATCAGCTCCGGGCTAACACCCGTCGTTGCAATCAGCGGTGCCGCGATACCACCCGCAGTGATTGCCGCAACGGTTGCGGAACCCAGCGCGATACGCAGTACGGCAGCAATCGACCAGGCCATCAGCAGCGGAGAAATGTTGGTTTCGTGCATCATGGAAGCAATGTATTTGTCCACGCCGCTGTCTACCAGCACCTGCTTGAACGCACCGCCACCACCGATGATCAACAGCATCATCGCAATGATTTTGATGGAAGAAACCAGCGTGTCGTTAATCTGATCCATTGAACGACCACGGTTCAGACCAAAGGTGAACATGGCAATCAGCACGGCAATCAGCGTAGCCATTACCGGGTCACCGAGGAACTCCGCTACCGGCAGGAAAGCGTGACCTTTCGGCAGGATCATTTCGGCAATCGCACGCATCGCCATCAGTACTACCGGCACCAGAGAGGTCCAGACGCTGACGCCAAAGCTCGGCATCTCTTCTTCGCTGAAGGTTTTCGCGCTGTAGAGACCTTCCGGAATTGGCTTATCGATACCTTTCAACACGCGAGCGTAAACCGGACCGGCGAGAATCACGGTCGGGATTGCCAGAATAGTACCGTACAGCAGGGTTTTACCCATATCGGCATTGAAAATGGTGGCAATCGCAGTCGGACCCGGATGCGGTGGCAGGAAGCCGTGGGTCACAGACAGTGCAGCTGCCATTGGTACACCAACATACAACAGTGGAATATTCGCAGAAGCCGCGATGGTAAACACCAGCGGCAGCATCAGCACAAAGCCCACTTCATAGAACAGGGCAAAACCAACGGTAAAACCGGTCAGTACCACCGCCCACTGGATGTGTTTTTTACCAAATTTGGCAATCAGCGTGGTGGCGATACGTTGTGCGCCACCGCAGTCTGCCAGCATTTTGCCCAGCATTGCGCCAAAACCCATGATCAGGGCAAGGCTACCGAGCGTCCCGCCGACACCGGCTTTGATGGAGCCAATAACTTTATCCAGCGGCATTCCTTGCATTAATCCAACAGCAAGCGCCACGAGGACGAGAGCGATGAAGCCGTTCATTTTGAAGCGGATCATCAGGAGCAACAACAAGATTACACCGATAGCAACAATGACTAATGGCATGATTTACCTGGCCTTTCATTTGTTATGGGTAACGTCAATTTTCTGACGACAAACTCTAATTATCCCAATCGGGAACAGAGATATTGCGGCACCACGACTGATACCCACTAAAACTAATTATTGTAGTCAGATGTCAGGAGTATGTTTGGTACCCATGTTAATGATACGGGTAACATCTGGCGTTTGAGAATCACCAGAGCGGGGTAAATTTAAATTATGAGAGGTTGGTCATATTATCGCGGGGAAACGAAGGGAGGGATTTGCCAAAGCAATGCTGTGCCAACGTCTGGCACATGTTCAACGTAGGCCCGAAATGACGCTTTAGCGTCGCATCGGGCAATCTACAAAAGAGGGGATAACTTAGTAGTAGGAGTGTTCGCCGCGCTGGTGTTCGGTGAGATCGCGCACACCTTTCAGCTCCGGGAATTCGTTCAGCAGCTGCTTCTCGATCCCTTCTTTCAGCGTCACATCGACCATGGAACAACCGTTACAGCCGCCGCCAAATTGCAGAATGGCGTAACCGTCTTCGGTGATTTCCATCAGCGAAACGCGACCACCGTGACCAGCAAGCTGTGGGTTGATCTGCGACTGCAGCATATACTCCACGCGCTCCATCAGCGGTGCATCGTCTGCCACTTTACGCATTTTGGCGTTCGGGGCTTTCAGCGTTAACTGAGAACCCAACTGGTCGGTAACAAAGTCGATCTCTGCATCTTCCAGGTATGGTGCGCTTAACTCATCAACATACGCGGTCAGCAGGTCAAATTTCAGGGCAGTGTCGGTGGCTTCCACGGCATCCGGCGGACAATAAGAAACACCACATTCAGCGTTAGGCGTGCCAGGGTTAATCACAAATACGCGGATTTGTGTCCCTTCTTCCTGATTTGCCAGCAGTTTGGCAAAGTGCGCTTGTGCAGCATCGGAAATACGGATCATAGTAATGGCCTAATAGTTGACTATTTTAGTTGGTTATAATACGCCCATCATCGAGGCTCTACAAGGTTCGACAAAGGCACCAGACCTGGACAGTCGCCGCACCATTGCGTAAAAGCAACTGCGCAATCTCTGCGACGGTACTTCCGGTGGTAACGACATCATCCACAATCACCATATGGCGACCTTGCACGGGCAATTCAAGACGAAAGGCATTTTTCAGGTTGCGCTTGCGTAGCCGGGCACTGAGAAAATGCTGGGTCGCAGTGGCCCGTGTTCGTGTGACGGCTTTGCTATCCCATCGGCAGTGCAACCAGCGTGATAACGGCTGACACAGCAAATCGCTCTGATTAAATCCCCGACGCCAGTGACGCCGCTGCCATAACGGAACGCTGATGATGCGATCCGGCAATTGCAACCCGGTGGTGCGACGAGCGTGTAAGACTTCCAATAGTAACAGACGTGACAGGGCGCTGGCGATTTCACTGCGCCGGGAAAATTTAAGCTGGTGGATAAGCGGACTTAACGGCGGCGCATAGTCGGCAACCGTGACCAGTCTTTGCCAGGGCGGTGGTTTTTGCAGGCAGCGACCGCAGGGAAGATGTGAGTGTGTGGCGGGTAATCCACATTGTGGGCATAACGTTTTATCTGTACGGGCAGCGCGTGAGCAGACCGAACAAATCCCCCAATGACCTAACGCCAGTGGCATTCGGCATAGCCAGCATAATCCCGGTACTGTTAGCATATGTTCATCCTTGTAAGTCAAAAGAGAACAATAGCGGATGAATAACATCTGGTGGCAGACCAAAGGTCAGGGGAATGTTCATCTTGTGCTGCTGCACGGATGGGGACTGAATGCCGAAGTGTGGCGTTGCATTGACGAGGAACTTAGCTCGCATTTTACGCTGCACCTTGTTGACCTGCCCGGCTTCGGGCGTAGCCGGGGATTTGGTGCGCTGTCACTTGCTGATATGGCCGAAGCCGTGCTGCAACAGGCACCTGATAAAGCCATTTGGTTAGGCTGGAGTCTGGGCGGGCTGGTGGCAAGCCAGATTGCGTTAACCCATCCCGAGCGTGTTCAGGCGCTGGTCACCGTGGCGTCGTCACCTTGTTTTAGTGCTCGTGACGAGTGGCCGGGGATAAAACCGGACGTGCTGGCGGGATTTCAGCAGCAACTCAGTGATGATTTTCAGCGTACAGTGGAGCGGTTCCTGGCGTTACAAACCATGGGGACTGAAACGGCGCGCCAGGATGCGCGGGCGTTGAAGAAAACCGTTCTGGCGTTACCGATGCCGGAGGTTGACGTGCTTAATGGCGGGCTGGAAATCCTGAAAACGGTCGATCTCCGTCAGCCGCTGCAAAACGTGCCCATGCCGTTTTTGCGATTGTATGGCTATCTCGACGGTCTGGTGCCGCGCAAAGTGGTGCCGATGCTGGATAAACTTTGGCCTCACAGCGAATCATATATCTTCGCCAAAGCGGCCCATGCGCCGTTTATTTCGCATCCGGTCGAGTTTTGTCACCTGCTGGTGGCGTTGAAGCAGAGGGTGTAGGCAACTTTTGAAATGGCGAGACAGAAATTTACTGGCTCGCCGCAGCCAACTCTTCTTCTGACACCCCGGTAAAGCGCATGATGTCTGTAAGAGGGACTCCGGATTCAAGCATTATTTTGGCTATATGCAGGGCTTTGGATTGTTCCCCCTCCTGCCGCAATCTTTCCGCAATTGTCATTAAACTCTCCTTGTGTTTCGGTGAACGTTCGGCAACGCCGTCGATAAAATCGTTAAAACGTACCGCGTCGCCGGTTTGCAGTATGTAATTAAACAGCCCTTTGATTTGTCTGTCATTAGCGTATCCACTACTTAATAAGCAGGCCATTTGCTCTACCTGCCCCATCAGGTCGCGTTGACGAATATGTTTTTGAATTAACTCCAGCAGCGCCATACGTCGGTGCTGCATGATTTCATCATCAGGCATGACGGTGACATCAATCAGCGGAAATGCGGAGGCATAAAGCTGCCTTGCCAGTTTGGGATCGGCGAAACAATCCAGCCAACACAGCGAATAGGGATAGGGGCTTTCAATACCGTGGTAAAACAACAATGGCACCACCATCGGCAACGTTTTGTATCCGGCATCAAGGTGATTTTGCATTGCGGCAATAGCGTAACGCATCATGCGAAATGCGATCAGTTTGTTTGAGGTGCTTTGATGTTCAATCAGACAATAGATGTATCCTGGTCCTTGTTCCGTTTTCACCGACCACAGCACATCGGAATAGCTTTCACGCAGATCGTCATCAATAAAGCTGCTCGACTCCAGCTTGAGGGTTTTCATATCACAAAGCGCGTGAATGGGTGCCGGTAAATGAAACGCAAGAAAATCACGAGCCGTGTCCGGTTGGCGTAAAAAGAGTTTGAACAGCGCATCGTGTGGGGTGGAACTCTGCTTTTTGCTCATGGCGTTCCTTCACCTGTTGTTTGAATGCCGCGACTCTACGCGCCACTTCACTCCTGTGTATTAGCGAGTTTTCATCCCTGCGAGATGCTTTCAAAGGAACTTACGCCGTGCTGCAAGAGTTGCATTTTTATGGAAAGCCGCACGCAAAAAAGCCCGGATGCAGACGCATACCGGGCTTTCCAAAACAGGCGATGGAGTAAGGTTAACGCAGCGCCCACCACTCGCGCAGACAGGCTTTTCCTTCCGGGCAGCTTTTACAACTGCCAGAGAGGCAGCCGTCAGGTTCTTCCTGAATCCGCACGGCTTTGCCCATACTTTCCAGTTGTTGCAGCATGGCGTTAATCATTGGCTGTGGAGTGTTCAATGTCTGGCTTATCTGGGCCGCTTCCATACGGCCCCGTAACGCCAGCAAATCGCGCACCTGAATAAGTGAAGCCATTAATGGCAATCACCGGTGGTGCTGGCTGCGCAGCAACTGCTTACCGACTTGCGGGTTGCCAGCAGTTCGATATCCACCCGGCTACGCGCGCGGCGCAGCAGACCGATAACCACGATGTTAAACAGGATAACCGCCAGAATGCACACCAGGCTGTAAGTTGGATGCTGACTGTAGCTGGCGACCTGATAGAACAATGTTGCCAGTGAGTAAGCGATATTCAGCCCCCACAGGATGGAGAAGCCCATCCAGCCACGGCTTGATTCACGGGCGATAGCCCCCATCACCGAGATACACGGTACATACAGCAGGACGAAAATCAGGTAGCTGTATGCGGCAGCTGCGCTACCGAATTTCTGATCCATCACGCCCATCGCCCCGGTACCCATTTCGCCGTCGCCTTTGCTAGCTTCAATGGGGTTCATCAGTACGCTAAGGCTGAAGGTGTCTTTCAGGCTCTGCCAGGTTTCATCTACCGCACTGAACAGCTCTTCACCGAGGTTAAATTCTGCCGGATTGAACTCTTCGTCCTGAATATTTTCTGCGGTGTAGAGGGTGTTGAGCGTACCCACTACCACTTCTTTCGCCATGGCACCTGTAAACAGGCCAACCGTTGCCTGCCAGTTATCTTCATGCACGCCAATTGGCTTGAAGACCGGGGTGATCACCCGGCTGACGGACGCCAGCGCCGAGTCGTTGATGTTATCGACGATTTTCCCGCTCAGCGAGAAGCTGTTGAAAGCGCTCAGGAAAATGCTGACGATGATGATCACTTTACCAGCACGCAGAACGAAGCCTTTCAGACGCTGCCAGGTCTGGATAATCAGGCTTTTAACGTGTGGTACATGATAGACCGGCAACTCCATGACAAACGGCGTCGCTTCACCGCGCATGATGGTGTACTTGAGCATCAGGCCAGTCAGCACCGCCATCACAATACCCAGCATATACAGCGAGAAGACCGCCAGCGCACCGTTCTGCCCGAAGAAGGCAGCCGCGAATACTGCGAAGATAGCCAGACGCGCGCCGCAGGACATAAACGGTGCCATCATGATGGTCATCAGACGTTCACGCGGTGCATCAAGCGTACGTGCACCCATTACCGACGGTACGTTACAACCGAAACCGACGATCAGCGGCACAAAGGATTTCCCCGGCAAGCCCAGCGCCTGCATCAGACGGTCCATCACAAACGCCGCACGCGCCATATACCCGGAGTCCTCAAGGAAGGAGAGGAACAGGTACATCATGCCAATCTGCGGCACCAGTGGCAGCACGGTGTTAATGCCGCCACCCAGGCCCTGGGCGAGGAAGATAGTCAGCCAGTCCGGGAAGTGGAGCGTGTAGCCAATCCATTGAATACCATGCACAAATAGCGCCACGGAGCCGACGTCAAACAGCGGCTGTAACGCCCCGCCGATGTTGATAGCCAGCAGGAACATCAGGTACATCACAAAGAGGAAAATCGGCAGACCGAGGAAACGGTTGAGCACGATTTTATCTACCGCAGTGGTGAAACGGCTGGGTTCTGCCGTCAGGGTGTTGCTTACCACATCACAGATGGCAGCAATGCACTGGTAACGCGCATCGGCAATGTGCAGCGCCGGATCGTCCATCTCATTACGCAGACGGGCGAGGGCGGCATCCAGATGCTGCGACGCTTCACCGGCGTAGGCGCGGCTGTAGATATCGCCTTCCAGCATTTGCAGGCCCAGCCAGCGACGTTGTTTCAGCGGGATGTCGGAAGGCATCACTTTTGCCAGTGAATCTGCTTCGTTGAGTAGCGGCTGTGCGTAATGCACCAGTTCCACATTCTCGTTAGCTTTATAGCGATCAATCGCCAGCTTGAGCGCTTCAATACCGCGACCACGGGTTGAAACCAGCGGGATCACTGGGCAGCCAAGACGCGCCGACAGAGCATCAATTTCAATACGAATATTTTGCTTCTCGGCAATGTCGAGCATGTTCAGTGCCACGATGCAGGGAATGCCGAGTTCCAGCAGTTGTAGCGTCAGGTACAGGTTACGCTCAAGGTTAGACGCATCCACCACGTTAATCAGCAGGTCGGCGTCGCCACTCAAAATGTAGTGACAGGCGATTTGCTCATCGAGCGAGGTCTGCGATGAGATGGTGGTCAGAGAATAGGTGCCGGGCAGGTCCACCAGCGTGACCTGATGATCGGTGGTGGAGAATTGCCCTTCTTTACGTTCGACGGTAACGCCAGCCCAGTTACCTACACGCTGACGTGCGCCAGTGAGCTGGTTAAATAAGGTTGTCTTGCCAGAATTTGGATTACCAATTAAGCCTATGGTTAATTTTTTCATTGTTGTTATCACCGTATTAACAGGAAACCGCTTCCACTTCTAATAAGGCCAGATCTTTTTTGCGTAATACCAGGCTCACACGACGGGTTTCGATATGAATGGGGTCGCCGAGTGGAGCGACGCGCACCACATTAAAAGAGGAGCCAGGTAACATGCCAAGAGAAAGCAGTTTTTGGCGATATGCCGGGCTGATTTCATGGGAAAAGCCAGTGATTTTCCACGCAGTATCTGGAGTGTATTGCATAGGTGCCTACTTGTTTCTCATTAACTGGATAACTACCTCATGGGGCGTTTGACAGCGACATGAGACCAGATGATTTGCCAACGAAGGAGAGATTAAATAATCAACAGCACAATGATAATGAGAATGGTTTCTATCAGCAATACTTAAAATGTGTGCGAATGTTGGTTTGAATAATAATCTGACTCAATGTTGATGTGGCTCAAGGTTATATCGCAGCGAAAATATAATTCGAATAGCGAATTACCAGGACTGGCTAATGTTTAATTAAGGTTTCAGTTGTTAATGAAGTGATAAATGTTGCCGGAATATATTGTGAGTTTGGCTGTGGAATAAAAATGCCGGAGATATTCTCCGGCACTTTTATGTCAGACAAGGCGTTCGTTGCCAGATGCGGCGTGGACACCTTATCGCGCAGGTTTAGGGGTCAATCAGGGCGTTTAACGTTTTTTGCCCATTGCTGCCGCCAGCGCGTCCATCATCGCGCTGTTACCGGCAGGCTGCGCTTCACGTCCGCGCGGTTTGGCTGCCGGGCGGTTGTTTTGCGGGCGTTCATTACCGCCGCCGCGACGGGCGTTGGTTTCGCCAGGCTGCTCGTCCAGACGCATGGTCAGGGCGATACGTTTACGCTGAAGATCCACTTCCAGCACTTTCACCTTCACAATGTCGCCCGCTTTCACCACGGTATGCGGATCTTCTACAAACTTGTTCGACAATGAAGAGATGTGAACCAGGCCGTCCTGATGCACGCCGATATCGACAAACGCGCCAAAGTTGGTGACGTTGGTCACCGCACCTTCGAGGATCATACCCGGTTGCAGGTCGTTCATTGTCTCGACGCCATCGGCAAACTGAGCGGTTTTAAATTCCGGACGCGGATCGCGACCCGGTTTTTCCAGCTCTTTGATGATGTCAGTTACTGTCGGCACACCGAATTTTTCATCAGTAAAGTCAGACGCTTTCAGGTTACGCAGTTCGCTGCTGTTACCCATCAGATCTTTCAGTGCCTGCTGTGTTGCTGCCAGAATGCGTTCCACCACCGGATAGGCTTCCGGGTGGACGGTAGACGCGTCCAGCGGGTTATCACCATGGTTAATGCGCAAGAAGCCCGCGCACTGCTCGAAGGCTTTCGGCCCCAGACGGCTCACTTTCAGCAGTTGCTGACGGTTCTGGAACTGACCGTTCTCATCGCGCCAGGCCACGATGTTTTGCGCCATCATGCGCGTCAGGCCCGCCACGCGGGTTAACAGCGGAACAGAAGCAGTGTTGAGATCGACGCCAACGGCGTTTACGCAGTCTTCTACTACTGCGTCCAGTTTGCGGGCCAGTTGCGTCTGGCTGACGTCATGCTGATACTGACCTACGCCGATAGATTTCGGATCGATTTTCACCAGCTCCGCCAGCGGATCCTGCAAACGGCGGGCGATAGATACCGCACCACGCAGCGAAACGTCGAGATCCGGGAACTCCTGCGCTGCCAGCTCGGAAGCTGAGTAAACCGACGCGCCAGCTTCGCTGACGATCACTTTCTGTGCGGTCACTTTCGGGAACTGCTTCTGCACGTCGAGATAGAAACGTTCAGTTTCGCGGGAAGCTGTACCGTTGCCGATCGCCACCAGTTCAACGTTATGTTTTTCACACAAGGCAGCAACGGTCATCGCTGCTTTTGCGGCTTGTCCGGTGTGCGGGTAAATGGTATCGGTCGCCACCAGTTTGCCAGTGGCATCGACCACCGCCACTTTTACCCCAGTACGCAGACCCGGATCGAGGCCCATCGTTGCACGCAGTCCGGCAGGGGCCGCCATCAGCAGATCGTGCAGGTTACGGGCAAAGACGTTGATTGCTTCATCTTCCGCGCGTTCGCGCACGGTACCCATCAGTTCGGTTTCCAGATGCATCAGCACCTTGATGCGCCAGGTCCAGCTCACTACGCCTTTGCGCCAGCTATCCGCCGGGGCATTGTTCAGGCGCAGGCCAAGGTGATCCATGATGATTTGCTCGCAATAGCTCTCTTTGGGCGGCTCATCGAACTGCGGATCGGCATTCAGCGAAAGCTGGAGTACGCCTTCGTTACGCCCACGGAACATCGCCAGCGCGCGGTGAGAAGGCACCGTGGACAACGGTTCGTGATGATCGAAATAGTCGCGGAATTTCGCCCCTTCCTCTTCTTTACCGCTCACCACCGTAGAAACCAAATGCGCGTTCTTCCACAGATAATCACGCACTTTCGCCAGCAGCGCGGCATCTTCGGCAAACCGTTCCATCAGGATATAGCGCGCGCCATCCAGCGCGGCTTTGGTATCTGCCACGCCTTTATCGGCATCAACATATTGTGCAGCGGCGACTTCTGGCGTGTGTGACGGATCGCTCCACAGCAGGTCAGCCAACGGCTCAAGCCCTGCTTCAATGGCGATTTGCCCGCGGGTGCGGCGTTTAGGTTTGTAGGGCAGGTAGAGGTCTTCGAGTTCGGTTTTGCTTAGGGTGGCGTTGATGGCCTTCGCCAGATCATCGGTGAGTTTGCCTTGCTCGGAAATGGATTTGAGGATCGCCTGACGTCTCTCTTCCAGCTCGCGCAGATAGCTCAGACGCGTTTCCAGATTACGCAGCTGCGTGTCATCCAGACCGCCGGTGATTTCCTTACGATAACGTGCGATAAACGGCACGGTATTCCCTTCGTCAAGCAGGCGAACGGCAGCGTCAACCTGTTCCGGGCGCGCCTGAATTTCACCCGCAATAATGCGGCAGAACGAATCATTCATCATGGTTTGAGTTCATCTTTTCGGATCAAAAATCAGGGGATAGTTATACGGACTGGCTGGCAAAAATGCCAGCCATCGGCAGGAGGTTAAGACTCTTCCTTACGGTTTCACGTACTCGATAGCATTAACATACCAGCTCGCTTCCCCGGCAGGGGTATTCACCACCGCCAGATCGCCGACTTCTTTTTTCAGCAATGCGCGGGCCATCGGGGAATCGATAGAGATGTAATCTTTACGGCCAAAAATTTCATCGTAGCCGACAATACGGAAACGGTGAGTCACGCCATCGTCGTTTTCAATCTCCACCCACGCGCCAAAAAAGACTTTGCCTTCCTGCTGAGGGGAGTAATCGACGATTTTGAGATTTTCCATGCATTTAGTGAGATAGCGCACGCGACGGTCGATTTCACGCAGACGCTTTTTATTATACTGATAGTCAGCATTTTCGCTGCGGTCGCCCAGACTTGCGGCCCAGGTCACCTTTTTTGTGACCTCCGGGCGTTCTTCACGCCAGAGATAATTAAGCTCTTGTTTGAGTTTTTCATACCCTTCCCGGGTAACCAGGGGCGTTTTCATCTCGTTGATTCCCTTTGTCTGTTTGATAATGCGCACATTGGGTATAACGTGATCATATCAACAGAATCAATAATGTTTCGCCGAATAAATTGTATACTTAAGCTGCTGTTTAATATGCTTTGTAACAATTTAGGCTGAAATTCATACCAGATTTAGCTGGTGACGAACGTGAGCTTTTTTAAGAATACACGCTTACAAATTGTTGCGAACCTTTGGGAGTACAAACAATGCAAGAGAACTACAAGATTCTGGTGGTCGATGACGACATGCGCCTGCGTGCGCTGCTGGAACGTTATCTCACCGAACAAGGCTTCCAGGTTCGAAGCGTCGCTAATGCAGAACAGATGGATCGCCTGCTGACTCGTGAATCTTTCCATCTTATGGTACTGGATTTAATGTTACCTGGTGAAGATGGCTTGTCGATTTGCCGACGTCTTCGTAGTCAGAGCAACCCGATGCCGATCATTATGGTGACGGCGAAAGGGGAAGAAGTGGACCGTATCGTAGGCCTGGAGATTGGCGCTGACGACTACATTCCAAAACCGTTTAACCCGCGTGAACTGCTGGCCCGTATTCGTGCGGTGCTGCGTCGTCAGGCGAACGAACTGCCAGGCGCACCGTCACAGGAAGAGGCGGTAATTGCTTTCGGTAAGTTCAAACTTAACCTCGGTACGCGCGAAATGTTCCGCGAAGATGAGCCGATGCCGCTCACCAGCGGTGAGTTTGCGGTACTGAAGGCACTGGTCAGCCATCCGCGTGAGCCGCTCTCCCGCGATAAGCTGATGAACCTTGCCCGTGGTCGTGAATATTCCGCAATGGAACGCTCCATCGACGTGCAGATTTCGCGTCTGCGCCGCATGGTAGAAGAAGATCCAGCGCATCCGCGTTACATTCAGACCGTTTGGGGCCTGGGCTACGTCTTTGTACCGGACGGCTCTAAAGCATGAGGCGATTGCGCTTCTCGCCACGAAGTTCATTTGCCCGTACGTTATTGCTCATCGTCACCTTGCTGTTCGCCAGCCTGGTGACGACTTATCTGGTGGTGCTGAACTTCGCGATTTTGCCGAGCCTCCAGCAGTTTAATAAAGTCCTCGCGTACGAAGTGCGTATGTTGATGACCGACAAACTGCAACTGGAGGACGGCACGCAGTTGGTTGTGCCTCCCGCTTTCCGTCGGGAGATCTACCGTGAGCTGGGGATCTCTCTCTACTCCAACGAGGCTGCCGAAGAGGCAGGTCTGCGTTGGGCGCAACACTATGAATTCTTAAGCCATCAGATGGCACAGCAACTGGGCGGCCCGACGGAAGTGCGCGTTGAGGTCAACAAAAGTTCGCCTGTCGTCTGGCTGAAAACCTGGCTGTCGCCCAATATCTGGGTACGCGTGCCGCTGACCGAAATTCATCAGGGCGATTTCTCTCCGCTGTTCCGCTATACGCTGGCGATTATGCTATTGGCGATAGGCGGGGCGTGGCTGTTTATTCGTATCCAGAACCGACCGTTGGTCGATCTCGAACACGCAGCCTTGCAGGTTGGTAAAGGGATTATTCCGCCGCCGCTGCGTGAATATGGCGCTTCGGAGGTGCGTTCCGTTACCCGTGCCTTTAACCATATGGCGGCTGGTGTTAAGCAACTGGCGGATGACCGCACGCTGCTGATGGCGGGGGTAAGTCACGACTTGCGCACGCCGCTGACGCGTATTCGCCTGGCGACTGAGATGATGAGCGAGCAGGATGGCTATCTGGCAGAATCGATCAATAAAGATATCGAAGAGTGCAACGCCATCATTGAGCAGTTTATCGACTACCTGCGCACCGGGCAGGAGATGCCGATGGAAATGGCGGATCTTAATGCAGTACTCGGTGAGGTGATTGCTGCCGAAAGTGGCTATGAGCGGGAAATTGAAACCGCGCTTTACCCCGGCAGCATTGAAGTGAAAATGCACCCGCTGTCGATCAAACGCGCGGTGGCGAATATGGTGGTCAACGCCGCCCGTTATGGCAATGGCTGGATCAAAGTCAGCAGCGGAACGGAGCCGAATCGCGCCTGGTTCCAGGTGGAAGATGACGGTCCGGGAATTGCGCCGGAACAACGTAAGCACCTGTTCCAGCCGTTTGTCCGCGGCGACAGTGCGCGCACCATTAGCGGCACGGGATTAGGGCTGGCAATTGTGCAGCGTATCGTGGATAACCATAACGGGATGCTGGAGCTTGGCACCAGCGAGCGGGGCGGGCTTTCCATTCGCGCCTGGCTGCCAGTGCCGGTAACGCGGGCGCAGGGCACGACAAAAGAAGGGTAAATAAACGGGAGGCGAAGGTGCCTCCCGTTTTGCTTTCTATAAGATACTGGATAGATATTCTCCAGCTTCAAATCATTACAGTTTCGGACCAGCCGCTACCAGCGCGGCACCCGCAGGGGTGTCGGTGTATTTATCGAAGTTGTCGATAAACAGTTTCGCCAGGGTTTCGGCTTTTTCCTGCCACTGTTCCGGAGAAGCGTAGGTGTTACGCGGATCGAGAATCTTCGTGTCTACGCCCGGCAGTTCGGTTGGGATCGCCAGGTTAAACATCGGCAGAGTGAAGGTTTCTGCATTATCCAGCGAACCGTTGAGGATGGCGTCGATAATGGCGCGGGTATCTTTAATCGAGATACGTTTGCCAGTGCCGTTCCAGCCAGTGTTAACCAGATAAGCCTGCGCGCCCGCCGCCTGCATACGTTTCACCAGCACTTCTGCGTACTGAGTCGGGTGCAGCGACAGGAACGCCGCGCCGAAGCAAGCGGAGAAGGTTGGCGTCGGTTCGGTGATGCCACGCTCAGTACCGGCCAGTTTGGCGGTGAAGCCAGAGAGGAAGTGATACTGGGTTTGATCGGCAGTCAGGCGAGAAACCGGCGGCAACACGCCGAAAGCATCAGCAGTCAGGAAGATAACCTTAGTCGCGTGGCCCGCTTTGGAAACCGGCTTAACAATGTTATCGATGTGATAGATCGGATAAGAAACGCGGGTGTTCTCGGTTTTTGAACCATCATCAAAGTCGATAGTGCCATCTTCACGCACGGTGACGTTTTCCAGCAGCGCATCGCGACGGATAGCGTTGTAGATTTCAGGTTCCGCTTCTTTCGACAGCTTGATAGTTTTTGCGTAGCAGCCGCCTTCGAAGTTAAACACGCCGTCATCGTCCCAGCCGTGCTCGTCATCACCAATCAGGCGACGTTTCGGGTCGGTGGAAAGGGTGGTTTTACCGGTGCCGGAAAGGCCGAAGAACACCGCAACATCGCCTTTCTCACCAACGTTGGCGGAGCAGTGCATAGAAGCGATACCTTTCAGCGGCAGCAGGTAGTTCATCATCGAGAACATCCCTTTCTTCATTTCGCCGCCGTACCAGGTGCCGCCAATCAGCTGCATGCGCTCGGTCAGGTTAAACGCCACGAAGTTTTCGGAGTTCAGACCCTGTTCTTTCCACTGCGGGTTAGTGCACTTCGCGCCGTTCATAACGATAAAGTCTGGTTTGAAACCTGCCAGCTCTTCATCGCTCGGGCGAATAAACATGTTTTTGACAAAATGCGCCTGCCAGGCCACTTCGGTGATGAAACGGACGGAAAGACGAGTATCCGGGTTCGCACCACAGAAAGCGTCGACAACGAACAGACGTTTGCCGGAAAGCTGCCTGGTCACCAGGCCTTTCAGATGCTGCCAGGTTTCCGGAGAGAGAGGTTTGTTGTCGTTCTTACCTTTGCCTTTGTCTGCCCACCAGAAAGTATCGCGAGTGGTATCGTCACGGACGATATACTTATCTTTTGGTGAACGACCGGTGAAGATCCCGGTATCGACGGCAACGGCACCCAGATTAGTTAACACCCCGCGCTCATAACCTGTCAGGCTCGGATCGAGCTCTTCCTGATACAGCAGGTCGTAGCTTGGGTTGTAAACGATATCATGTACGTCACTGATACCATAAGCCTCGAGTTCTTGCGGGGTCAAACCATTGTTAACGCGCATTTCACTGCTCCTTAGCCAATATGTATTGCCTGAATAGTAAAGTCTTTTTGGGGGTGTTAACCGCGACAAGGCTCATAGATTTACGTATCTGGAGAAATTCATATTTGACAAAAAACTCCGTGATTCCTGTCACGAAACGGTTGCTATTATCGCAGAAATAGCATTTTAGGTGTGGAAAATGTTCTCAAAAGGTTAAATCTTGGTTTATATGGCGGGAATATTGTGAGTGGAATCGCATTCCTTAATGAAATTGATGCAAATTCAATCGGTAAAGTATCGATTCACCACGCTAACTTTTTTTGATTATTTTCTGAAAAAAGCAAAATACTACTGCCCGGATGCGATAATTAACCCACCTTTTGATTCTGGATAACCAACATGGATAACGTTGAACTTTCACCGGCAACACGCTGGGGGATGATTGCTACCG
The DNA here is from genome assembly GCF_012584495.1 of Escherichia sp. SCLE84. Lineage (NCBI taxonomy): Bacteria > Pseudomonadati > Pseudomonadota > Gammaproteobacteria > Enterobacterales > Enterobacteriaceae > Escherichia > Escherichia sp. SCLE84. The sequence continues at coordinate 3,653,398 of NZ_CP051430.1, forward strand.
GATTACTTCAGGGGCTGGTTTGCTACCTGTTGATCGCCTGGCTTGCCGGAAAAAATCACAGTTGGATTGTTTATGGCGTGCCTGCGACCGTTGCGTTTTCATCCGTTTTACTCTTCTCCGTGATCTCTTTTAAACAGAAGCGCCTTTGGGGATGGCTGGCGCTGGTGTTTATTGCCACGACAGGGATGAGCGGTTGGCTGAAGTGGCAAACTGATGGCATGAACCCCTGGAGAGCTGAAAAGGCGATTTGGGATTTTGGCTGCTATCTGCTGTTGATGGCAATGTTGTTGCTACCGTGGATACAACAAAGCCTTCGTATCCGCAATGGCAGTAGCCGCTATAGCTACTTTTACCAGTCAGTATGGCATAACGTACTTATATTACTGGTGATTTTTCTCGCCAATGGCCTGACGTGGCTGGTGCTTTTACTGTGGGGTGAGTTGTTTAAACTTGTTGGCATCAAGTTTTTCAATACGCTCTTTTTTGCAACCGACTGGTTTATGTATCTTACATTAGGTCTGGTTACCGCACTGGCGGTGATTCTCGCGCGCACACAGTCACGTTTAATCGACTCTATTCAAAAGTTGTTCACGTTAATCGCCACGGGGTTGCTGCCGTTAGTATCATTGCTAACCCTGATGTTTATCATCACTCTGCCGTTTACGGGCCTGAGCGCGATTTCTCGCCACATCTCCGCCGCCGGGTTGCTGTTAACGCTGGCCTTTTTGCAATTGATCTTAATGGCTATTGTCCGCGATCCGCAAAAAGCGTCACTTCCCTGGACGGGGCCGTTGCGTTGCCTGATTAAAACCGCTTTGCTGGTTGCTCCGCTGTATGTGTTCGTCGCCGCCTGGGCGTTATGGCTGCGGGTCGCTCAGTACGGCTGGACTGTCGACCGCTTGCAGGGCGCGCTGGCGGTGCTGGTGTTACTGGTGTGGTCGCTGGGGTATTTTGTCAGTATCGTCTGGCGTAATGGGCAAAATCCCCTTGTTCTTCAGGGCAAAGTGAACCTTGCGGTTTCGTTATTGGTGTTGGTGATACTGGTGCTTCTTAATTCGCCGGTGCTGGACAGTATGCGTATTAGCGTGAACAGTCATATGGCGCGTTATCAGAGCGGCAAAAACACGCCAGACCAGGTAACTATCTACATGCTCGAACAGAGCGGTCGCTATGGACGTGCGGCGCTTGAGTCGCTGAAAAGCGATGCCGGGTTTATGAAAGACCCGAAACGCGCGCGGGATCTGCTGATGGCGTTAGATGGAGAGCAACATCTTCAGGAACAGGTATCGGAAAAAGTATTAGCCGAAAATGTGTTAATTGCCCCTGGTTCTGTTAAACCGGATGCGACATTCTGGTCGGCCTTAATCCAGGATCGCTATAACGTGATGACCTGTATTGAAAAAGACGCCTGCGTCCTGGTCGAGCAAGATCTGAATAGTGATGGTCAGGCGGAGCGGATCCTGTTTGCTTTTAATGATGACAGAGTCATTGTCTATGGCTTTGACTCAGACAGAAAAGAATGGGACGCGCTTGATATGAGTTTACTTCCGAACGAAATAACGAAAGAAAAATTACTCACAGCTGCGAAGGATGGAAAACTGGGGACGAGGCCGAAAGCGTGGCGCGATCTGACGGTAGATGGTGAAACGCTGGAAATAAACTTAAGTAAGTGACAACTCTTTTAACGGATACGACGCTGTATCTGACCAACAATAATTTGCGATTTATTTCACAGGCCTGGTAAGCGCAGCACATCAGGCCATTACGTCGTAAAATCCGGCAGAGCCCTCTCTGCCGGACATACTCATTAATGAACTTGCGGATCTGCCGGAGACGCGTTGTTGCGGATTTCAGCAATATCCATCGCATTGAACAGATAGTGGTTACCGCAGTAATCACAATGCATGTCAATTTCGCCATCTTCCGCCAGGATGCTATCAACTTCTTCATCAGGCAGCGTTTTCAGCGCATCGGCGCAACGTTCACGCGAGCAGGTGCATTTGAACTCCACATCCTGCGGATCGTAAACCGTCACCTCTTCTTCGTGATACAAACGCCACAACACTTCGTTTGCCGGTAAGGTCAGCAGTTCTTCGGTTTTGATGGTTTCGGTTAGCGTCGCCAGGTGGTCAAAGTCGTCCTGCTGGGCATTTTGCGCAGGCATTACCTGCAACAACATACCGCCTGCAGCCGGTTTGCCGTCTACGTCGCCGGTGCGAATAAACAGGCGCGTCGGCAGCTGTTCAGAACGCATAAAGTAATCTTCCAGGCAGGCCGCCAGGGTATCACCTTCCAGACCAACCACGCCCTGATAGCGTTCGCCTTCGCTCGGGGTAATGGTGATCACCACGTAACCATTGCCGACCAGCGTTTTCAGGTCGGCATTTTCTGGAATTTCGCCCTGCACGCGCGCCACACCGCGCATTTGCTGGTTATTGTTACCGTTAATAACCGCCAGATTCATCGGACCGTCGCCTTGCAGCTGTACGGTGATATCACCATCAAACTTCAGCGTAGCGGTTAACAGGCTGGTCGCAACCAGCAGTTCTGCCAGCACGTTTTTAACGGGCTGCGGATAATCGTGGTTCTCAAGGATCTGTTGCAGGGTTTCCGAAACGGTTACCAGTTCGCCGCGAACGGCAAAATTTTCAAACAGATAGCGATGTAATTGGTCATGTTGCGGCATAATCATCTCTCTTGCAGGTGACAGTTATTCACTGTCGCCGTGTTTAAATCGTAACAGGTCGCGGCGCTCTTTTTTGTCCGGGCGTCGGTCCGGGTGCGGCATGGTTAAGGCATTAAGTTTACGTGCCATCGCCATTTTTTCGCGTTTCTCTACACTTTCCGCAGTCTCTTCATACAGCAAGGCTGCCTCGCTGGCGGGGCGACGCTGTTCAGTAATCGCCTTTACAATCACCGTGCGTTCGTCATTTCCCTGGCGCAGAGTGAGCGTGGCATTCAGCTCGACGATTTTGCTCGGCTTGCTGCGCTGCCCGTTGTAATGCACCTTACCGCCTTCAATCATTTCACGGGCCAGCGCGCGGGTTTTATAAAAACGGGCAGCCCATAGCCATTTATCCAGTCGAACCTCAACAGCAGGTTTTTCTTTCATGGCGTCTCCTTCACATTAGCGAGGGGATCAGGCGGTGGTAGTCATTCAGTGACGGATGGCGTTGATACTGTTTCTCGGCAATCCCGGAATCAGGATTAGTCACGCCGAGGCAGTAACGAATACCAAATTGCGCGGCAGCATCGAGAATCGCTTCGCTGTCATCAATAAACAGCGTTCTTTCAGCTTTCAGACCCGTAGCTTCGGCCACCGCATGCCATAACCGCTGATCCTCTTTCGGATAACCAAATGTGTGGGTGGAAAGTAATAAATCAAGGTGTGCGTCCAGACCGGTATGCTTAAGTTTTACCGCCAGGTTGTGCGGATGCGCATTGGTGAGCAAAATTCGCTGCTTACCGCTGGCTTTCAGTGCCTCAAGAAACGGAATGGTATCTTCACGCAGTACGGCACGCGGTCCCATCTCGGTGGTCATCGCACAGATATCCAGACCCAGTTGCTCACTCCAGTAATCAAGACAGTACCAGTTTAGCGTATGCTGTACGTCGTGATATTGCTGGCGCATATATTCCATCGCTTCCTGTGGCGTAACCCCGTTTTTCGCGCCCCATGTTTCAGGCACCAGCTTTTGCCAGAAATAGTTATCGAAGGCGAGGTCGAGCAATGTGCCGTCCATATCCAGCAGAACGGTATCTACGTCCTGCCAGGCAATGTTGATATGCATGAGGGAAATCTCCAGAGTGAAGCAATTTGCGCGACAGGGTAGCATAACCTGCCGCGCAAACGTGTTATTCGATAAGGCTTTCTGAAGGGGTGATCAGTTGCGGGTTCAGGCAGCTTTCATAATAGGCCTGAATCTCCATCATGCGAGTGCGATGACGCTGGTAACGACGCCAGGCCTGTACGCCATTGTAAATGGCGCTACCCAGCATCGTCAGTAGCAGCAATGTGGTGCTGAGATAGCGCCACAGGCCGGAACGATCCGGGATCGGATGAAGGCCAATATGCTGCGTACCATTGGCGTCAGTGAAGATTTTTGTGACGATACCTTCGGCGTTAAACGGCGTATGCATCAGCATTTGTGCCAGTTTCTGGAAAGCGTTCCACTGTTCTTGCGGCGGGTAGTCGTAAAGTGATGCCGAAGGCCAGGGCTGATCAACAAAATCGCTGCCTTCGTCGCTGACAATCAGGAATCCGCCGGGGGCCGGACTGTTTAGTGATTGTGCCGCTCGCGCCGTTTCATGCGTGATAAACGGCGCGGTGGAGGTTGCCACCAGGTTATCCAGCGATTCCGCACTCACCGGGCGTAATAACACATTCACGCCATCGAGCTTCCCGGCGTTGGCGCGTTTTACCAGCGCGTCCCAGTCTTTACTGTTGCCGAGATTGACCAGCGCATTTTTCAGTCGCACACAGTCATCTTTGGCAGAACATAAATCCGCTGTCTTCAGTACAATGTCGCCAAAATCATCAAGCAATACCATGCCGGATTTTTGAATCGCTGAACGTAATGAGGCACTGACGCGAGATTCATCTTCCGGTTTAGGGTGCAGCTGGCGATTAACTGCTTCAGTCAATGCCGTCGCTTTGTTGACCAGTTCAGATTCTGGTAATGGTAATGAGCGGGCGTCATTCCAGATGATCTGCGAGCAGTCAAACGGTAAAAAAGGTGAATTGGTTTTCGCGCTCCAGGTTCCGGAAGTGCGAATATTACACATTCCCGTACCGCTAATACGCAATGTATCGCCTACCCGCACGCCAGCGTCAGCCAGTTGTTTTACGCTGGTGGCTTCAATGGTCTGCGCGCCTTTCATCCATGAGAGAGTGAATTTCAGCGGCATATCCAGCGGGATCCAGAATAACAGCATAAACAGCACCAGCAGCGAGCCCGCAGCGATAATCGTACTGCGCAGCCAGTGCTGTAACGGAAAGTTTTTTACTTCATCATGCAGCGAAAGATATCGCCCCTGACGCACTACGTGGCGGTCGAGATAGATATCAATATCGGTTTGTTGACCGAGATCCTGAGCAATGTATGGCTGCCAGTGTGCGGGATAGACCAGGTCGATAATACCGAGTGAAATATTGTTGATCTGTTCCTGATCGTTTTCGCCAAACAATCCCCAACGACGGGGTGTACCGCGCAGACAATGAATTTCTCGCAGGGAGGATTTTGCCGGGGGCGCGAATAGCCCCCACAGACCTGCGCCCAGCAGCAGTAATGCGCCGCCTGCCAGCCACGGAACAAATACATCCGGGGTAATCAGGCAGAAAAAGAACATCAGGAAGGAGGCGACGATCAGCAACGCTTCACGCAGCCCGCGCGGACGACTCAGCGCATATTCTTCATGCGTTTCTTTGCGAATATTGAGTAGCTCGATTTGCTCACTCTCTTCCCCGCGAATCGACGCCTGCGTGGACGGAACAGGTTGCAAGGCATAGCCGCGCGTTTCCTGCATGTACTCCTGCAGCGTATGACCGTTGAGTGAAATAACCAGCGGCAGCGAATCGGTATAAATCAGTTCAACGGTATTCTCATCGTTGATGTATTGTTCCCAGAAAGGGGGCAGGTGGACTTCTACCGAATCGAGGTAGTAACGCCATTTATTCGGATCGTCGGTAGAGATGCCGTAACGCGTGATAGCGTGTGTCAGCATCATGACGTTGTTGCTTTCGGCATTCAGCGCCAGAGAGATCGGTGCCGCGCTAGCTCCCGTTGGGCCAGGCACCTGTAATACCTGCGTCAGGCTCTCAAGATAATTTTCAACGGCGCTACGTTCTTCAGGTGTGAGTTTACGCGTTTGCGCATCCGCGAAGGCGTTGGTCCAGGGCAGCTGACGCCGTCTGGATCGCACTTTTATCAGCCATCCCGCAAGTAGTGAGCAGGCCAGCAAAGCAGCTAAAAAAATCACAATGGTGCTCATGCTTTCCCCATCTTACTTAGTCTGTCAGGCGTGGTCAGTCGCACCAGACACAATACATGATTCTGCGGTTGGCTATCGGCAAGCGTGGAGTTTAACTTGAGCATCATTAAGCACATCACAGTAACCGCTGATCATAGCAAACCCTCTGAAGGCGGAATATCAGCAAATTCCTGGAGTTATTTCAACCTATTGACTTTTAATTTGATTTGAGGACGATTATTTATTAAGTTACATAAATGTAAATAACATGCAATTCACATTGCCGAAAGCGTGTCCGATATCGCACAATAACCGCTGATTTCACAGCATAGATCCCACGATGAGCAAATCATTACAAAAACCCACCATTCTGAATGTTGAAACTGTAGCCCGTTCCCGACTGTTTACCGTCGAGAGCGTGGATCTGGAGTTCAGCAATGGCGTGCGGCGTGTTTATGAACGAATGCGTCCAACCAACCGGGAAGCAGTGATGATTGTGCCGATTGTGGACGATCACCTGATCCTGATCCGCGAATACGCAGTGGGAACTGAATCCTACGAATTAGGTTTTTCGAAAGGATTAATTGATCCGGGTGAAAGCGTCTACGAAGCCGCTAACCGCGAGCTAAAAGAAGAGGTTGGATTTGGTGCGAACGATCTGACTTTTTTGAAGAAGCTCAGCATGGCACCGTCTTACTTTTCCAGCAAAATGAATATCGTGGTCGCGCAAGATCTCTACCCGGAATCGCTGGAAGGCGATGAGCCAGAGCCGCTACCACAGGTGCGCTGGCCGCTGGCGCATATGATGGATTTGCTGGAAGACCCTGACTTCAACGAAGCGCGTAATGTCAGCGCGCTGTTCCTCGTGCGCGAATGGTTGAAAGGGCAGGGGCGAGTGTAAATGCGTGAAGTTTGCCTGATGCACAACGCTTATCAGGCTTATGGGTTTCCTGCAATATATTGATTTTTCACGATTTTGTTAGCCGGATAACGCGTTCACCCGCATCCGGCATAAACAAATGCACTTTGTCAGCCAACTGAAAAGGCGCCGAAGCGCCTTTTTAATCAGAACAATTCCTGTGCCTCACCATTATCGATAATGGTCGTTCCCACCTCGTGCACCGCCTGTTGCGTCGGCTGCGTACCTTCGATGAAATACTCTTCGCGGCTGTTGCCACCATTAGCTAACTGCCCGGTGCTGCGATCGATATTCACCGTCACAATACCCGGAGGCGGCGTCAGCGGCTGCTCCGGCACACCTTCAAGAACGGCTTTCATATAAGCGTCCCATGCAGGCTGGGCACTCTTGGCACCGCCTTCGTAACCTGAGATCTGATCTTTAATCGCTCCGGAAGCCGTTGTATGACCGAGATTACGACGGTGATCATCAAAGCCAATCCAGACCGAGGTCACAACGCCCGGACCGTAACCCGAGAACCACGCATCTTTCGAACTGTTAGTGGTACCGGTTTTCCCGCCGATATCGCGACGCTGCAAATCACGACCTGCACGCCAGCCGGTACCCTGCCAGCCTGGTTCACCAAAGATATTGGTGTTCAAAGCACTCTTAATCAGGAATGCCAGCGGAGTGTTGATGACGTGCGGTGCGTACTCCTGCGCGCCAGTCTTCGCCACTAACGCCTGATTTGCCTGCTCCAGCTGCGGCATTGGTACAGAAACATTCTGCTGCTCGCGGGAGATAGCGACATCTTCAACATCGTTATTTTCCAGCACGTTCGATTTCTGCGTATCACCGTAAATCACCGGAATATCGCATTCCGGGCAGGCTACTTTCGGTTTCGCTTCGAAAATCACGCCGCCCTGATCGTTTTCAATTTTGCTGATAAACCACGGGTCCACCAGGAAGCCACCGTTCGCCATGACCGCGTAGCCGCGCGCCACCTGCATTGGGGTGAAGGACGCTGAACCCAGCGCCAGCGATTCGGTGTGGACAATGTTTTGCGCCGGGAAGCCGAAGCGTTGCAGATATTCTGCAGCGTAGTCGACGCCCATCGCCCGCATTGCGCGTACCATCACCACGTTTTTCGACTGACCCAGCCCCTGACGTAAGCGAATTGGACCAGCATACTGCGGTGGTGAGTTCTTCGGCTGCCAGTCAGAACCGGCACCTGCATCCCAGCGAGAAATTGGCACATCGTTCAACATACTTGCCAGCGTCAGACCTTTATCCATCGCCGCGGTGTAGAGGAACGGTTTGATGTTGGAACCCACCTGACGCAGTGCCTGGGTGGCGCGGTTAAACTTGCTCTGATTGAAATCAAAGCCACCGACCAGCGCCATAACGGCACCGTTTTGCGGATTGATCGACACCAGCGCCGAGTTCACTTCCGGCACTTGTGCCAGCCACCATGCATCGCCAACCTGACGAACCCAGATTTGCTGACCCGTTTGCAGAACATCGGTCACTTTACGCGGCGTCGGTCCTTGCTGAGTATCCGAACGGTAAGGACGCGCCCAGCGAACGCCTTCCATACTCAATGCGACGGTCGACCCGTCCGCCAGCATCGCCGTCGCTTGCTGAGGATTGGCGCTGGTGACTGCGGCAGGCAGCAGCGGACCATAGGTTGGCAGCGCCTTCAGCGTATCGGTAATCTTGTTGTTATCCCACGCCGACTCGCCCACTTTCCACAGCACATTTGCCGGGCCGCGATAGCCGTGGCGCATGTCGTAGTCCAGCACGTTATTACGTACCGCCTGCTGTGCGGCCTGCTGCACTTTGCGGGTGATGGTGGTGTAAATGCGATAACCGTCTTCATAGGCACTTTCGCCATAACGGTTATACATCTCCTGGCGCACCATTTCGCTCAGGTACGGCGCAGAGAAAGCAATCTCCGGCGCGTGATAGTTAGCGTTAATCGCCTCAGTGCGTGTCTGATCGAACTGTTGTTGGGTGATATACCCTTCATCCAGCATCCGCGACAGTACGACGTTACGCCGCGCGACGGCACGATCCATTGAGTAGAGCGGATTAAAGGTGGAAGGCGCTTTCGGCAGCCCGGCGATCACAGCCATTTCGTTCAGCGTCAGTTGGTCGACCGTTTTACCGAAATAGACTTGTGCCGCAGCACCGACACCATAGGCGCGGTAACCGAGGTAAATCTTGTTCAGATAAAGCTCGAGGATCTCGTCTTTCGTCAGCAACTGTTCAATGCGAATCGCGAGGAAGACTTCCTTAATCTTACGCATCAGCGTGCGTTCTGGACTGAGGAAGAAATTTCTCGCCAGCTGCTGGGTAATGGTACTCGCCCCTTGTGACGCGTGGCCGGAGAACAGCGCCACACTTGCCGCACGGAAGATCCCCACCGGGTCAACGCCGTGATGCTCGTAGAAGCGGCTGTCTTCCGTCGCGATAAAGGCTTTCACCATCTCCGGTGGGATTTGATCCAACGTAACCGGAATACGACGTTTCTCACCGTATTGAGCAATCAGCTCGCCATCGGCGCTGTAAATCTGCATCGGAATTTGCAGGCGAACATCTTTTAATGTCGCCACATCCGGCAGTTGTGGCTCGATGTAGCGGTATAGGCCATAAATCGAGCCTGCTCCCAGCAGAATGCAACAGACTGCAAGGATCAAAAAATACTTTACGAACTTCACTGGAAATTTCCCATTTAGTTTCATTTGGGCAGTTTATAAACAAACGCGCGGTAGTATAAAGGCAAGCCAGACGCATTGATATACCCGTCAGAGTGACGGGTGATAAGGAGATCATCACAATGGCATTTAAGATCTGGCAAATTGGTTTGCATTTACAACAGCAAGAAGCGGTAGCGGTTGCGATCGTGCGGGGAGCAAAAGAATGCTTTTTGCAACGCTGGTGGCGGTTGCCGCTGGAGAACGACATTATCAAAGATGGGCGGATTGTTGATGCGCAGCAGCTGGCTAAAACGTTGTTACCGTGGAGTCGCGAACTGCCGCAGCGTCATCACATTATGTTGGCGTTTCCCGCCAGTCGCACATTACAGCGGTCATTTCCGCGCCCGTCGATGTCCCTTGGTGAGCGGGAGCAAACGGCCTGGCTGTCAGGGACGATGGCCCGCGAGCTGGATATGGATCCGGACTCCCTGCGCTTCGATTACAGCGAAGACTCACTCAGCCCCGCCTATAACGTGACTGCCGCGCAAAGCAAAGAGCTGGCAACGCTACTTACTCTGGCAGAAAGGTTGCGTGTTCATGTGAGCGCGATCACCCCGGATGCCAGTGCATTACAGCAATTCCTGCCTTTTTTACCTTCTCATCAGCAATGTCTGGCCTGGCGTGATAACGAACAGTGGCTGTGGGCGACACGCTGTCGCTGGGGGCGCAAACTGGCGGTGGGGATGACTAGCGCGAAGGAGCTGGCGGCAGCGTTATCCGTTGATCCCGAAAGCGTCGCGATATGTGGCGAAGGCGGATTTGATCCCTGGGAGGCCGTTTCTGTTCGTCAGCCGCCGCTACCGCCGCCAGGTGGAGACTTTGCCATCGCGCTGGGGCTGGCGCTTGGGAAGGCGTACTGATGAACCCGCCAATTAATTTTTTGCCCTGGCGACAGCAACGCCGGACCGCTTTTCTGCGTTTCTGGTTGCTGATGTTCGTTGCGCCTCTGCTGCTGGCCGTCGGGATAACGCTAATACTGCGTCTGACAGGCAGCGCCGAAGCGCGCATAGACGCAGTTTTGCTTCAGGCGGAACAACAACTCGCCCGCAGCTTACAGATAACGAAGCCACGTTTGCTGGAGCAACAGCAGTTACGCGAACAGCGTTCGCAACGGCAGCGCCAGCGACAATTTACCCGCGACTGGCAATCTGCGCTGGAAGCACTGGCGGCGCTTTTACCCGAGCACGCCTGGCTGACAACGATAAGCTGGCAGCAGGGAACGCTGGAGATCAAGGGGCTGACAACAAGCATTACCGCGTTAAACGCACTAGAAACGTTACTCCGCCAGGATGCGTCTTTTCATCTCAATCAGCGGGGAGCCACGCAGCAGGATGCGCAGGGACGCTGGCAATTTGAGTATCAGTTAACAAGGAAGGTTAGCGATGAACATGTTCTTTGACTGGTGGTTCGCCACATCACCCCGCCTCCGCCAGCTTTGCTGGGCATTCTGGTTGCTGATGTTAGTTACGCTCATTTTTCTATCATCGACACACCATGAAGAGCGCGACGCATTAATTCGACTACGGGCAAGTCATCACCAGCAGTGGGCCGCACTGTATCGCCTGGTAGACACCACTCCCTTCAGCGAGGAAAAAACGCTGCCCTTTTCGCCACTGGATTTTCAGTTATCCGGCGCGCAACTGGTTTCCTGGCATCCATCCGCGCAGGGAGGCGAGTTGGCGTTGAAAACGCTGTGGGAAGCAGTGCCGTCGGCATTTACACGGCTGGCAGAGCGCAACGTCAGCGTGAGCCGTTTTTCGTTAAGCGTGGAAGGTGATGATCTTTTGTTCACGTTACAACTGGAGACGCCGCATGAGGGTTAAACGCTGGTTGTTGGCAGGTATTGCATTGTGCCTTTTAACCGGTATGCGTGACCCTTTTAAACCGCCGGAAGATCTATGCCGGATTAGCGAACTTAGCCAGTGGCGCTATCAGGGGATGGTAGGGCGAGGCGAGCGCATCATCGGTGTAATAAAAGACGGGCAAAAGAAATGGCGACGGGTGCAGCAAAACGATGTGCTGGAAAACGGCTGGACAATTTTACAGCTGACGCCAGACGTACTAACGCTGGGTACCGGGACAAACTGCGAACCGCCACAATGGTTGTGGCAACGGCAAGGAGATACAAATGAAGCAATGGATAGCCGCACTACTGTTGATGCTGATACCCGGCGTACAGGCGGCAAAGCCGCAAAAAGTGACGCTGATGGTGGATGACGTTCCGGTAGCTCAGGTGTTGCAGGCGCTGGCTGAACAGGAGAAGTTGAACCTGGTCGTGTCGCCAGACGTCAGCGGTACGGTGTCGTTACATCTAACAGATGTTCCCTGGAAGCAGGCACTACAAACTGTAGTGAAAAGCGCCGGACTGATAACGCGGCAGGAAGACAACATTCTCTCAGTGCATTCCATTGCCTGGCAGAATAACAATATCGCCCGCCAGGAGGCGGAGCAGGCGCGGGCGCAGGCAAATCTGCCGCTGGAAAATCGCAGTATAACCCTGCAATACGCCGACGCGGGAGAACTGGCGAAAGCGGGGGAGAAGCTACTGAGTGCCAAAGGGAGTATGACCGTCGATAAACGCACCAATCGCCTTTTGCTACGAGATAACAAAACGGCGTTAAGCGCGCTTGAACAGTGGGTAGCGCAAATGGATCTGCCGGTCGGGCAGGTTGAGCTGTCGGCGCATATTGTCACCATTAATGAAAAAAGTTTGCGTGAGTTAGGCGTGAAATGGACGCTGGCCGATGCGCAACACGCTGGTGGCGTTGGGCAAGTCACCACGCTTGGTAGCGACCTCTCCGTAGCGACGGCGACAACGCATGTCGGTTTTAACATTGGGCGCATCAACGGACGCTTGCTGGATCTTGAGCTTTCTGCGCTCGAACAAAAACAGCAGCTGGATATTATCGCCAGTCCGCGTCTGCTGGCCTCACATCTTCAGCCTGCCAGCATTAAACAGGGGAGCGAAATTCCATATCAGGTTTCCAGCGGGGAAAGTGGCGCGACGTCGGTGGAATTTAAAGAGGCCGTCCTGGGGATGGAGGTCACGCCCACGGTGTTACAAAAAGGTCGCATCCGGCTGAAATTACACATCAGCCAGAACGTTCCGGGGCAGGTGCTACAGCAGGCCGATGGCGAAGTGCTGGCGATTGATAAGCAGGAGATCGAAACGCAGGTCGAGGTCAAAAGCGGAGAAACGTTGGCGCTGGGCGGCATTTTTACCCGTAAAAATAAATCGGGTCAGGATAGCGTACCGTTGCTTGGCGACATTCCCTGGTTCGGGCAATTATTTCGTCATGACGGAAAAGAAGATGAACGACGCGAGTTAGTGGTGTTTATCACGCCACGACTGGTTTCCAGTGAGTAAACAGCCGTAAAAGCGGTAATGTTTTTATGCTGAACGTGTTTCATCTATTTGACGCGCGCAGGTATTTAGCATACAAGGAGTACCGATTTGAGAGTTGGTGCTCTTCGCTGCCTGCGTTCCATGATGATGATTTATCATTCAGGCGGCATTTTGCTGTCTTTTTTACGCTAATCTTACCCGGTGATTTATCGCCAGAGCGGTGGTAGCAAGGCAGCGCGCTTGCAGCGACCAGATATGCAGAGGGATGGGTGATTTATTCAGTTGCCAAACCCGCTGGAGTATTGAGATAATTTTCAGTCTGACTCTCGCAATATCTTATGAGGTTTCAGTTCATGTCCTGCGGCGCTCTCTGAGCGAAGCGGGTTTATCATTAACGAATAGTCTTAGTAGTACCGAAAAAATGGCAGAGAAACGCAATATCTTTCTGGTTGGGCCTATGGGTGCCGGAAAAAGCACTATTGGGCGCCAGTTAGCTCAACAACTCAATATGGAATTTTACGATTCCGATCAAGAGATTGAGAAACGAACCGGAGCTGATGTGGGCTGGGTTTTCGATTTAGAAGGCGAAGAAGGCTTCCGCGATCGCGAAGAAAAGGTCATCAATGAGTTGACCGAGAAACAGGGTATTGTGCTGGCTACTGGCGGCGGCTCTGTGAAATCCCGTGAAACGCGTAACCGTCTTTCCGCTCGTGGCGTTGTCGTTTATCTTGAAACGACCATCGAAAAGCAACTTGCACGCACGCAGCGTGATAAAAAACGCCCGTTGCTGCACGTTGAAACACCGCCGCGTGAAGTTCTGGAAGCGTTGGCCAATGAACGCAATCCGCTGTATGAAGAGATTGCCGACGTGACCATTCGTACTGATGATCAAAGCGCTAAAGTGGTTGCAAACCAGATTATTCACATGCTGGAAAGCAACTAATTCTGGCTTTATATACACTCGTCTGCGGGTACAGTAATTAAGGTGGATGTCGCGTTATGGAGAGGATTGTCGTTACTCTCGGGGAACGTAGTTACCCAATTACCATCGCATCTGGTTTGTTTAATGAACCAGCTTCATTCTTACCGCTGAAATCGGGCGAGCAGGTCATGTTGGTCACCAACGAAACCCTGGCTCCTCTGTATCTCGATAAGGTCCGCGGCGTACTTGAACAGGCGGGTGTTAACGTCGATAGCGTTATCCTCCCTGACGGCGAGCAGTATAAAAGCCTGGCTGTACTCGATACCGTCTTTACGGCGTTGTTACAAAAGCCGCATGGTCGCGATACTACGCTGGTGGCGCTTGGCGGCGGCGTAGTGGGCGATCTGACCGGCTTCGCGGCGGCGAGTTATCAGCGCGGTGTTCGTTTCATTCAAGTCCCGACGACGTTACTGTCGCAGGTCGATTCCTCCGTTGGCGGCAAAACTGCGGTCAACCATCCCCTCGGTAAAAACATGATTGGCGCGTTCTACCAGCCTGCTTCAGTGGTGGTGGATCTCGACTGTCTGAAAACGCTTCCCCCGCGTGAGTTAGCGTCGGGGCTGGCAGAAGTCATCAAATACGGCATTATTCTTGACGGTGCGTTTTTTAACTGGCTGGAAGAGAATCTGGATGCGTTGTTGCGTCTGGACGGTCCGGCAATGGCGTACTGTATTCGCCGTTGTTGTGAACTGAAGGCAGAAGTTGTCGCCGCCGACGAGCGCGAAACCGGGTTACGTGCTTTACTGAATCTGGGACACACCTTTGGTCATGCCATTGAAGCTGAAATGGGGTATGGCAATTGGTTACATGGTGAAGCGGTCGCTGCGGGTATGGTGATGGCGGCGCGGACGTCGGAACGTCTCGGGCAGTTTAGTTCTGCCGAAACGCAGCGTATTATAACCCTGCTCAAGCGGGCTGGGTTACCGGTCAATGGGCCGCGCGAAATGTCCGCGCAGGCGTATTTACCGCATATGCTGCGTGACAAGAAAGTCCTTGCGGGAGAGATACGCTTAATTCTTCCGTTGGCAATTGGTAAGAGTGAAGTTCGCAGCGGCGTTTCGCACGAGCTTGTTCTTAACGCCATTGCCGATTGTCAATCAGCGTAACAACAAGAAAGGTCAGGCCGCTTATCAAGCGGTCTATTAGCTTCAGGTTAATTGCAACGTGGTAAGCATTAACCTTTTAGTGGGGTGTTAAATGGATGAATTCAAACCAGAAGACGAGCTGAAACCCGATCCCAGCGATCGTCGTACTGGTCGTTCTCGTCAATCTTCTGAACGTTCTGAGCGTACTGAACGTGGCGAACCGCAGATCAATTTTGATGATATTGAACTTGATGACACTGACGATCGCCGTCCGACTCGTGCGCAAAAAGAGCGCAATGAGGAACCGGAAATCGAAGAAGAAATTGACGAATCCGAAGATGAAACCGTGGATGAAGAGCGCGTAGAGCGTCGTCCGCGTAAGCGCAAAAAAGCAGCCAGTAAACCCGCTTCTCGTCAGTATATGATGATGGGCGTCGGCATTCTGGTTCTACTGCTGTTGATCATCGGTATCGGTTCTGCGCTAAAAGCCCCCTCGACCTCTTCCAGCGATCAAACCGCGTCTGGCGAGAAGAGTATTGATCTTGCAGGCAATGCGACCGATCAGGCGAATGGCGTGCAGCCAGCGCCGGGAACCACGTCTGCGGAAAATACTCAGCAGGATGTTTCTCTGCCACCGATCTCTTCTACGCCGACTCAAGGGCAAACCCCGGCGGCAACGGATGGTCAACAACGTGTTGAAGTGCAGGGTGACCTGAACAATGCGCTGACCCAGCCACAAAATCAGCAACAGTTGAACAATGTGGCGGTCAATTCCACATTGCCGACCGAACCCGCGACTGTCGCGCCTGTTCGCAATGGCAATGCATCGCGTGACACGGCGAAAACGCAAACCGCTGAACGTCCGTCCACTACGCGCCCAGCTCGTCAGCAGGCGGTGATTGAACCGAAAAAACCGCAAGCAACCGTGAAAACGGAGCCGAAGCCGGTAGCACAGACGCCGAAGCGTACTGAACCAGCTGCCCCTGTGGCGAGCACGAAGGCACCGGCTGCGACTTCTACGCCAGCACCAAAAGAGACGGCGACTACGGCTCCAGTACAGACGGCATCCCCGGCGCAAACCACGGCAACACCAGCCGCTGGAGGGAAGACCGCAGGTAATGTTGGTTCGTTGAAATCGGCACCGTCCAGCCATTACACTCTGCAGCTGAGCAGTTCCTCTAACTACGACAACCTGAACGGTTGGGCGAAGAAAGAGAATCTGAAAAACTACGTTGTCTATGAAACGACGCGTAATGGTCAGCCGTGGTATGTCCTGGTTTCTGGCGTGTACGCTTCGAAAGAAGAGGCGAAAAAAGCGGTATCTACATTGCCAGCAGATGTCCAGGCCAAAAACCCGTGGGCGAAACCGCTGCGTCAGGTACAGGCCGATCTGAAGTAATCAAGGTTATCTCCCGCAATGGTTTATCGTTGCGGGAGTTGCCTGAAGCGCTGGATGCTGTCGGAGCTTTCTCCACAGCCGGAGAAGGTGTAATTAGTTAGTCAGCATGAAGAAAAATCGCGCTTTTTTGAAGTGGGCAGGGGGCAAGTATCCCCTGCTTGATGATATTAAACGGCATTTGCCCAAGGGCGAATGTCTGGTTGAGCCTTTTGTAGGTGCCGGGTCGGTGTTTCTCAACACCGACTTTTCTCGTTATATCCTTGCCGATATCAATAGCGACCTGATCAGTCTCTATAACATTGTGAAGATGCGTACTGATGAGTACGTACAGGCCGCACGCGAGCTGTTTGTTCCCGAAACAAATTGCGCCGAGGTTTACTATCAGTTCCGCGAAGAGTTCAACAAAAGCCAGGATCCGTTCCGTCGGGCGGTACTGTTTTTATATTTGAACCGCTACGGTTACAACGGCCTGTGTCGTTACAATCTGCGCGGTGAGTTTAACGTGCCGTTTGGCCGCTACAAAAAACCCTATTTCCCGGAAGCAGAGTTGTATCACTTCGCTGAAAAAGCGCAGAATGCCTTTTTCTATTGTGAGTCTTACGCCGATAGCATGGCGCGCGCAGATGATGCATCCGTCGTCTATTGCGATCCGCCTTATGCACCGCTGTCTGCGACCGCCAACTTTACGGCGTATCACACAAACAGTTTTACGCTTGAACAACAAGCGCATCTGGCGGAGATCGCCGAAGGTCTGGTTGAGCGCCATATTCCAGTGCTGATCTCCAATCACGATACGATGTTAACGCGTGAGTGGTATCAGCGCGCAAAATTGCATGTCGTCAAAGTTCGACGCAGTATAAGCAGCAACGGCGGCACACGTAAAAAGGTGGACGAACTGCTGGCTTTGTACAAACCAGGAGTCGTTTCACCCGCGAAAAAATAATTCTCAAGGAGAAGCGGATGAAACAGTATTTGATTGCCCCCTCAATTCTGTCGGCTGATTTTGCCCGCCTGGGTGAAGATACCGCAAAAGCCCTGGCAGCTGGCGCTGATGTCGTGCATTTTGACGTCATGGATAACCACTATGTTCCCAATCTGACGATTGGGCCAATGGTGCTGAAATCCTTGCGTAACTACGGCATTACCGCCCCTATCGACGTACACCTGATGGTGAAACCTGTCGATCGCATTGTGCCTGATTTCGCTGCCGCTGGTGCCAGCATCATTACCTTTCATCCAGAAGCCTCCGAGCATGTTGACCGCACGCTGCAACTGATTAAAGAAAATGGCTGTAAAGCGGGACTGGTATTTAACCCGGCGACACCGCTGAGCTATCTGGATTACGTGATGGATAAGCTGGATGTGATCCTGCTGATGTCCGTCAATCCTGGTTTCGGCGGTCAGTCGTTCATTCCTCAAACACTGGATAAACTGCGCGAAGTACGTCGTCGTATCGACGAGTCTGGCTTTGACATTCGTCTGGAAGTAGACGGTGGCGTGAAGGTGAACAACATTGGCGAAATCGCTGCGGCGGGCGCGGATATGTTCGTCGCCGGTTCGGCAATCTTCGACCAGACAGACTACAAAAAAGTCATTGATGAAATGCGCAGTGAACTGGCAAAGGTAAGTCATGAATAAGTTTGAAGATATTCGCGGCGTCGCTTTTGATCTTGATGGTACGCTGGTCGACAGTGCTCCCGGTCTTGCTGCTGCGGTAGATATGGCGCTGTATGCGCTGGAGTTGCCCGTCGCAGGTGAAGAACGCGTTATTACCTGGATTGGTAACGGCGCAGATGTTCTGATGGAGCGCGCATTGACCTGGGCGCGTCAGGAACGTGCGACTCAGCGTAAAACAATGGGTAAACCGCCCGTTGATGACGACATTCCGGCAGAAGAACAGGTACGTATTCTGCGTAAACTGTTCGATCGCTACTATGGCGAGGTTGCCGAAGAGGGGACGTTTTTGTTCCCGCACGTTGCCGATACGTTGGGCGCGTTGCAGGCTAAAGGCCTGCCGCTAGGCCTGGTCACCAACAAACCGACGCCGTTCGTCGCGCCGCTGCTCGAAGCCTTAGATATTGCCAAATACTTTAGCGTGGTTATCGGCGGCGATGATGTGCAAAACAAAAAACCGCATCCGGACCCGCTGTTACTGGTGGCTGAGCGGATGGGAATTGCCCCACAACAGATGCTGTTTGTCGGCGACTCACGCAATGATATTCAGGCGGCAAAAGCGGCAGGTTGCCCATCAGTTGGCTTAACCTACGGATATAACTACGGCGAGGCTATCGATCTCAGCCAGCCTGATGTAATTTATCAGTCTATAAATGACCTTCTGCCCGCATTAGGGCTTCCGCATAGCGAAAATCAGGAATCGAAAAATGACTAAGCCCATCGTTTTTAGTGGCGCACAGCCCTCAGGTGAATTGACCATTGGTAACTACATGGGTGCGCTGCGTCAGTGGGTAAACATGCAGGATGACTACCATTGCATTTACTGTATCGTTGACCAACACGCGATCACCGTGCGCCAGGATGCACAGAAGCTGCGTAAAGCGACGTTGGATACGCTGGCCTTGTATCTGGCTTGTGGTATCGATCCTGAGAAAAGCACCATTTTTGTTCAGTCCCACGTACCAGAACATGCGCAGTTAGGCTGGGCACTGAACTGCTATACCTACTTCGGCGAACTGAGCCGCATGACGCAGTTTAAAGATAAATCTGCGCGTTATGCCGAGAACATCAACGCTGGTCTGTTTGACTATCCGGTGCTGATGGCTGCGGACATCCTGCTGTATCAAACTAATCTGGTACCGGTGGGTGAAGACCAGAAACAGCACCTGGAACTGAGTCGCGATATCGCCCAGCGTTTCAACGCGCTGTATGGCGAGATCTTTAAGGTGCCGGAGCCGTTTATTCCGAAATCTGGCGCGCGCGTAATGTCGCTGCTGGAGCCGACCAAGAAGATGTCCAAGTCTGACGATAACCGCAATAACGTTATCGGCCTGCTGGAAGATCCGAAATCGGTAGTGAAGAAAATCAAACGCGCGGTCACTGACTCCGACGAGCCGCCGGTAGTTCGCTACGATGTGCAGAACAAAGCGGGCGTTTCCAACCTGCTGGATATCCTTTCTGCGGTAACGGGCCAGAGCATCCCAGAACTGGAAAAACAGTTCGAAGGCAAGATGTATGGTCATCTGAAAGGTGAAGTGGCTGATGCCGTTTCCGGTATGCTGACTGAATTGCAGGAACGCTATCACCGTTTCCGCAACGATGAAGCCTTCCTGCAACAGGTGATGAAAGACGGCGCAGAAAAAGCCAGTGTACACGCTTCCCGTACGCTGAAAGCGGTGTACGAAGCGATTGGTTTTGTGGCGAAGCCTTAATATCAAAACGCTCGGACGGTCCCCTCGCCCCTTTGAGGAGAGGGTTAGGGTGAGGGGAGCAGGCAAGCGCCAGTGGGAATTACCCTTTGCTCGCATTGTCGAATAAATCACTTCGTCATCACTCTGAAACCGGGGAAACCCGGTTTTTTTATCCTCATTTGCAATAATCCGAAAAAATGTGAAGCGCCTCGCCGTTTCCACATCTCACAGTTGCCACTTATCTTCATTTTAATGAAGATATAAACATTCATTTTATTGAAAATATATTATGCGTCGAACGTTTATCAAAAAAGAAGGCGTCGTTATCACGACGCTGGCCCGTTATTTGTTGGGTGAAAAATGCGGTAATAGGTTGAAAACCATAGATGAGCTGGCAACTGAATGCCGTTCATCGGTTGGCCTGACGCAGGCCGCGTTGAAAACGCTGGAATCAAGCGGAGCGATACGGATTGAACGCCGTGGGCGCAATGGCAGTTATCTGGTCGAGATGGATAACAAAGCATTGCTGAGTCATGTGGATATCAACAACGTGGTATGTGCGATGCCTTTGCCCTATACCCGCTTGTACGAAGGTTTAGCGAGCGGGCTGAAAGCTCAGTTTGATGGCATTCCTTTTTACTATGCGCATATGCGCGGCGCGGATATTCGCGTGGAGTGTTTACTTAACGGCGTGTATGACATGGCGGTGGTTTCCCGACTGGCGGCGGAAAGTTATCTCACGCAAAAAGGGTTATGCCTCGCGCTGGAGTTGGGGCCGCACACCTACGTTGGCGAGCACCAGTTGATTTGCCATAAAGGCGAGTCCGCAAACGTGAAGCGCGTGGGGCTGGATAACCGTTCGGCGGATCAGAAAATCATGACCGATGTTTTTTTTGGCGGTAGTGATGTGGAACGAGTCGATCTCTCTTATCACGAGAGTTTACAACGCATTGTTAAAGGCGATGTCGATGCGGTGATCTGGAACGTGGTGGCGGAAAACGAACTGACCATGCTGGGATTAGAGGCGACGCCGCTCACAGACGATCCGCGATTTTTACAGGCCACCGAAGCCGTGGTCCTGACGCGAGCCGATGATTACCCAATGCAACAACTGCTGCGTGCCGTTGTAGATAAACACGCCCTGCTCGCCCATCAACAACGCGTGGTGAGTGGGGAACAGGAACCGAGTTATTAAACGAAAGGCATCTGATATGGAAACCAGACTCAACCTGCTTTGCGAGGCAGGCGTTATTGATAAGGACATCTGCAAAGGCATGATGCAGGTCGTCAACGTACTGGAAACAGAGTGCCATCTGCCAGTGCGCAGTGAGCAAGGAACGATGGCGATTACACATATGGCGAGTGCACTGATGCGCAGTCGCCGTGGTGAAGAAATAGAGCCGCTGGATAACGAATTGCTGGCAGAGCTGGCGCAATCCAGCCACTGGCAAGCTGTTGTGCAATTGCATCAGGTATTGTTGAAGGAATTCGCACTGGAAGTTAACCCGTGTGAAGAAGGCTATTTGCTGGCCAACCTTTATGGATTATGGATGGCTGCTAACGAAGAGGTTTGAAGCTCCCGACAAATCCACGTCGCACAACCTAAATATTCAAAAAAATGAATATTTAATTCAAGGAACAGAAACGAGGCAACAAGATGTTTGTAGAAGCATTGAAACGCCAGAACCCGGCGCTGATTTCCGCCGCACTAAGTTTGTGGCAGCAGGGCAAGATCGCCCCGGACAGCTGGGTGATCGACGTGGATCAGGTACTGGAAAACGGTAAGCGACTGATTGAGACGGCGCGGCTTTACGGCATTGAACTGTATCTGATGACCAAGCAGTTTGGCCGTAACCCATGGCTGGCGGAAAAATTGCTGGCATTAGGTTACAGCGGCATTGTGGCGGTGGATTACAAAGAGGCGCGAGTCATGCGCCGCGCTGGTTTGTCGGTGGCGCATCAGGGGCATCTGGTACAAATCCCTTGTCATCAGGTTGCTGACGCCGTTGAACAGGGCACCGACGTCATCACCGTGTTTACTCTCGACAAAGCGCGGGAAGTTTCTGCGGCAGCGGTGAAGGCCGGACGTGTGCAGTTTGTGCTGCTCAAAGTTTATAGCGACGATGATTTTCTTTATCCGGGGCAGGAGAGCGGTTTTGTACAGCATTCGCTGCACGAGGTGGTTGCTGAAATTAAGAAACTGCCGGGGCTGCATTTAGCCGGACTTACCCATTTCCCTTGCCTGCTTTGGGATGAGGCTGCCGGAAAAGTTTTGCCGACACCGAATCTTCACACGCTGATACAGGCACGGGATCAACTGGCGAAATCTGGTATTGCACTTGAGCAACTGAACGCGCCTTCAGCGACCAGCTGCACTTCGCTGCCATTGCTGGCGGAATACGGTGTGACTCATGCCGAACCCGGTCATGCGCTGACGGGCACTATTCCGGCAAACCAGCAGGGCGATCAGCCTGAACGTATCGCGATGCTCTGGTTAAGTGAAATCTCCCATCATTTCCGTGGCGACAGCTACTGCTACGGCGGCGGTTACTACCGTCGTGGTCATGCGCAACATGCGCTGGTGTTTACGCCAGAAAATCAAAAGATTACTGAAACCAATCTCAAAACTGTGGATGACAGCAGTATCGACTACACCCTGCCGCTGGCAGGCGAGTATCCGGTGAGCAGTGCAGTGGTGCTCTGTTTCCGCACGCAGATTTTTGTCACCCGTAGCGATGTGGTGCTGGTGTCCGGTATTCACCGTGGCGAACCGAAAATCGTTGGTCGTTATGACAGTCTTGGAAACTCTCTGGGGGCGTAATGGCGCGATTTGTGGTGTTAGTGATTGATAGCTTTGGCGTAGGGGCAATGAAAGATGTCACGCTGGTGCGTCCGCAAGATGCGGGAGCGAATACCAGTGGTCACATCCTGAGCCAGTTGCCGCATTTGCAGCTACCAACGCTGGAGAAGCTGGGGCTAATCAACGCATTGGGTTATGCGCCAGGCGATATGCAGCCGTCAGATTCCGCAACCTGGGGCGTGGCAGAGCTGCAACATGAAGGTGGCGATACCTTTATGGGGCATCAGGAAATTTTAGGCACGCGCCCGTTACCGCCGCTGCGGATGCCTTTTTGCGATGTGATTGACCGTGTTGAGCAGGCATTAGTATCCGCCGGTTGGCAGGTGGAGCGCCGTGGCGATGAACTGCAATTTCTGTGGGTCAATCAGGCGGTTGCGATTGGCGAAAATCTCGAGGCGGATTTAGGCCAGGTCTATAACATTACCGCCAATCTCTCTGTGATCTCTTTTGACGACGCAATCAAAATTGGTCGTATCGTGCGTGAGCAGGTACAGGTCGGTCGGGTCATTACATTTGGTGGCCTGTTAACCGACAGTCAACGCATTCTCGATGCCGCAGAAAGCAAAGAAGGGCGCTTTATTGGTATCAATGCGCCGCGTTCTGGCGCTTATGACAACGGTTTCCAGGTCGTGCATATGGGCTACGGTGTTGATGAAAAAGTGCAGGTGCCGCAAAAACTGTATGAGGCGGGCGTGCCAACCGTGCTGGTAGGTAAGGTGGCAGATATCGTCAGCAATCCTTATGGCGTGAGCTGGCAAAACCTGGTGGATAGCCAGCGGATTATGGATATCACCCTCGACGAATTTAACACGCATCCGACGGCGTTTATTTGCATCAATATCCAGGAAACCGACCTCGCTGGTCATGCAGAAGACGTCGCACGTTATGCCGAACGTTTGCAGGTCGTTGACCGTAACCTTGCCCGGCTTGTTGAGGCGATGCAGCCAGATGATTGCCTGGTCGTGATGGCGGATCACGGTAACGATCCGACCATTGGTCACAGCCACCATACCCGTGAAGTGGTGCCAGTGCTGGTTTATCAGCAAGGGCTGGTCCACACGCAACTCGGTGTACGCACCACGCTTTCAGATGTGGGGGCTACCGTGTGTGAATTTTTCCGTGCGCCACCGCCACAAAATGGTCGCTCTTTTCTTTCCTCCCTCCGGTTTGCAGGAGACACCCTATGAGTTTTGATCCGACGGGTTACACCCTGGCCCATGAGCATCTGCATATTGATCTCTCCGGCTTTAAAAACAACGTGGACTGCCGCCTTGATCAGTATGCGTTCATTTGCCAGGAGATGAACGACCTGATGACCCGGGGTGTACGTAATGTGATTGAGATGACCAACCGTTACATGGGGCGCAATGCGCAATTTATGCTCGATGTAATGCGCGAAACCGGGATCAACGTGGTGGCCTGTACTGGTTATTACCAGGATGCGTTTTTCCCGGAACATGTGGTGACCCGCAGCGTGCAGGAACTGGCGCAGGAGATGGTCGATGAAATTGAACAGGGTATCGATGGCACGAAGCTGAAAGCCGGGATCATCGCGGAGATCGGCTCCAGCGAAGGAAAGATTACGCCGCTGGAAGAGAAGGTATTTATTGCCGCTGCGCTGGCGCATAACCAGACCGGACGCCCGATCTCCACGCATACGTCGTTCAGCACCATGGGGCTGGAACAACTGGCTCTGTTGCAAGCCCACGGAGTTGATCTTTCGCGCGTCACCGTTGGTCACTGCGATCTGAAAGACAATCTCGACAACATTTTGAAGATGATCGATCTCGGCGCGTACGTGCAGTTCGACACCATTGGTAAGAACAGTTACTACCCGGACGAAAAGCGCATTGCGATGCTCCACGCGCTACGTGACCGTGGGTTGCTGAACCGCGTCATGCTGTCGATGGATATTACGCGCCGCTCCCATTTAAAAGCCAATGGTGGTTATGGCTATGACTATTTATTGACCACCTTTATTCCGCAATTGCGCCAGTCAGGATTCAGTCAGGCCGATGTGGATGTGATGTTACGTGAAAATCCCTCTCAATTTTTCCAATAAGGACAGACTCATGAAAAAGATTGGCGTTGCAGGCTTACAGCGTGAGCAGATTAAAAAAACCATTGAAGCGACGGCTCCTGGCAGTTTTGAAGTTTTCATTCACAACGACATGGAAGCGGCAATGAAAGTGAAATCCGGGCAACTGGATTACTACATCGGTGCGTGTAATACCGGTGCGGGCGCGGCATTGTCGATTGCCATCGCGGTGATTGGCTATAACAAAAGTTGCACCATTGCCAAACCAGGCATTAAAGCGAAAGACGAGCATATCGCCAAAATGATCGCTGAAGGGAAAGTGGCGTTTGGCCTTTCCGTTGAGCACGTCGAACACGCGATTCCGATGCTGATTAACCATCTGAAATAAAAGGCACGACTATGGATCTGTATATTCAGATTATCGTGGTGGCGTGCCTGACGGGTATGACATCGCTTCTGGCGCATCGCTCGGCGGCTGTTTTTCATGACGGCATCCGCCCGATCCTGCCGCAACTGATTGAAGGCTATATGAATCGTCGCGAGGCGGGGAGTATCGCTTTTGGTCTGAGCATTGGTTTTGTGGCCTCGGTGGGGATCTCTTTTACCCTGAAAACCGGGCTGCTCAACGCATGGTTACTCTTTCTTCCTACCGATATCCTCGGCGTACTGGCGATAAACAGCCTGATGGCGTTTGGTCTTGGCGCTATCTGGGGCGTGTTGATCCTTACTTGCCTGTTGCCAGTAAACCAGCTGCTGACCGCGCTGCCGGTGGATGTATTAGGTAGCCTCGGGGAATTAAGCTCGCCGGTGGTTTCTGCTTTTGCACTGTTCCCGCTGGTGGCGATTTTCTACCAGTTTGGCTGGAAGCAAAGTCTGGTCGCCGCCGTGGTTGTTCTGATGACCCGTGTGGTAGTCGTGCGCTATTTCCCACATCTTAACCCTGAATCCATCGAAATCTTTATTGGCATGGTGATGCTGCTGGGGATCGCGATAACTCACGACCTGCGTCATCGTGATGAAAATGACATCGATGCCAGCGGGCTTTCGGTGTTTGAAGAACGCACGTCGCGGATTATCAAAAACTTACCCTATATCGCCATCGTGGGAGCATTGATTGCCGCCGTTGCCAGCATGAAGATTTTCGCCGGCAGTGAAGTGTCGATCTTCACTCTGGAGAAAGCGTACTCCGCAGGCGTAACGCCGGAACAATCGCAAACGCTGATCAACCAGGCGGCACTGGCAGAATTTATGCGCGGGCTGGGTTTTGTACCGTTGATTGCCACCACCGCCTTAGCAACGGGTGTGTATGCAGTTGCGGGCTTTACCTTTGTTTATGCGGTGGGCTATCTCTCGCCGAATCCGATGGTTGCAGCGGTATTAGGCGCAGTGGTTATTTCGGCGGAAGTCTTGCTGCTTCGTTCGATCGGCAAATGGCTGGGACGCTACCCGTCGGTGCGTAATGCGTCGGATAACATCCGTAACGCCATGAATATGCTGATGGAAGTGGCGCTGCTGGTCGGTTCGATTTTCGCAGCAATTAAGATGGCGGGTTATACCGGATTCTCTATCGCGGTTGCCATTTACTTCCTCAACGAATCCCTGGGCCGTCCGGTACAGAAAATGGCGGCACCGGTCGTGGCAGTAATGATCACCGGTATTCTGCTGAATGTTCTTTACTGGCTTGGCCTGTTCGTTCCGGCTTAAGGAAGGCACCTATGAAGACGTTTCCTCTGCAAAGCCTGACGATTATTGAGGCGCAGCAAAAGCAGTTTGCGCTGGTGGATAGCATTTGTCGCCATTTCCCCGGCAGCGAGTTTCTTACTGGCGGTGATTTAGGCTTAACGCCAGGACTGAATCAACCGCGCGTTACCCAGCGTGTGGAACAGGTGCTGGCTGATGCATTTCACGCACAGGCTGCGGCGCTGGTGCAGGGCGCGGGGACTGGCGCGATTCGCGCCGGGCTGGCGGCTTTGCTCAAACCGGGGCAGCGTCTTCTGGTGCATGACGCGCCTGTTTACCCGACGACACGGGTTATTATTGAGCAGATGGGGCTGACGCTTATTACTGTTGATTTCAATGACCTGTCGGCACTGAAGCAGGTCGTCGACGAGCAACAACCGGATGCGGCGCTGGTGCAGCATACGCGCCAGCAGCCGCAGGACAGCTACGTGCTGGCAGATGTGCTGGCAACGTTGCGCGCGGCAGGTGTTCCAGCGTTAACCGATGACAACTATGCGGTGATGAAGGTGGCGCGAATCGGCTGTGAATGCGGCGCGAATGTCTCGACATTTTCCTGCTTCAAGCTATTTGGGCCAGAGGGTGTTGGTGCAGTGGTCGGCGATGCTGATGTTATCAACCGTATTCGCGCCACGCTTTACTCCGGCGGTAGCCAGATCCAGGGCGCACAGGCGCTGGAAGTCTTGCGTGGTCTGGTGTTTGCGCCAGTGATGCACGCGGTGCAGGCAGGGGTATCTGAACGGTTGCTGGCTTTGCTTAACGGTGGTGCGGTGCCGGAAGTGAAAAGCGCGGTGATTGCTAATGCGCAGTCGAAGGTGTTGATTGTCGAGTTTCATCAGCCGATTGCCGCCAGAGTGCTGGAAGAGGCGCAAAAGCGCGGTGCCTTGCCTTACCCGGTGGGTGCAGAGTCGAAATATGAAATCCCGCCGCTCTTTTATCGCCTTTCCGGAACGTTTCGCCAGGCGAATCCACAATCAGAACATTGTGCGATTCGCATTAACCCGAATCGCAGCGGTGAAGAGACGGTGCTGCGGATTTTGCGTGAGAGTATTGCCAGTATTTAATGCTGGATAGCACCGTCAAGCTAAATTCCGTACTGAACGGTCCCCTCGCCCCTTTGGGGAGAGGGTTAGGGTGAGAGGAACGTACGGGATGTAAAATTCAACGCGCCAGCATCGCCGGATGCGATGCTGGCGCATCTTATCCGGCCTACGGTTAATGTCTTTTATTATCAATAGTTAAGGTGATGCGATTGGCGCGGCAGAAGAGTTCGGAGACGTGCACCGGTTTGTCATTCTGATCAAAGGCGATTTTGCTGATGCGAAACAACGGTTCGCCCAGTTCGCATTTCAGCCATTTTGCCTGCGGGCGGGTGGCGGCAAAGATATCGATGGTCTTTTTGTCGCTGACCACTCGCGTGTCAAAACGCTCCTGAAATAACTGATAGGTGGAGCTTCCTTCGACGTAAATCTCATCAAAGTCAGGATAACGCGACAGCGGGATCCATGAACTATCAATAAACAGCGGCTCTTTATCGAGATACATCACCCGGCAGAGATGGAACACTTCGCTGTTTCCGGGGATGTTCAGCTTTTCGCAAAACGGCGCGGCGCTGACCCGTTCCTGTTCGATCACTTTCTCTTTCGTCGCCTTGCCTTGTGAGACGCCAAAATCGGTAAAACCACTGACAGTAAGCAGGGCGTTTTCAACTTTCTGGCTTTGTACAAAGGTGCCTTTTCCCTGCCAGCGGATCAGTACGCCGTCTGCCACTAAGTCGCTGATGGCTTTGCGAATGGTAATGCGGCTGACGTTATATTGTGTACAAAGCTCGTTTTCGGTAGGGATCTGTTGCCCGGCCTGGTAAACCCCCTGCGCGATATCATCCAGCAGTCGCTGGCGGACGGTAGCGTAGAGGAGTTGATGAGAGTAGCGGTCCGTAGCTGACATAATCGACCCTGAAATAAAGAATGAATTACTCGGATTATAGGGTCGTTTTCCGGCAAGTAACAGCACGTTGGCGTGAAGATGCTCACGCCAACGTTATACCTACCAGGCACCGTGGTACTGAATGGTTTTCGCCGCGCACGCCGTTCCCTGCGCCATCGCCTGCGGTAATGTCATCCCCGCAGACCAGCCGCAAAGGAATCCGGCAATGAACGAATCTCCGGCACCCATGGTGTCGATAACCGTCACCGGTTCAGGAGCCTGACGCCAGAACTGCGCGCCATCCCAGGCAATGCTGCCGTTTTCACCCAGCGTGACAATCACTGTTCCTGCGCCACGGGCAACAATCGCTTTCATCTTCAGACGCAGCGCTTCGTCTTCTTGCGGTGCGGAGGTAAAGGCAAAATCGAGATGCGGCACCAGTGTCTGCCAGAGCGGGCTGTCCCACTTGTCGGAGAAGTCGAAAGCGGTAAGTTTGCCCGCAGCGTGCAGCTGTGGGAATGCGTCTTCCGCATGTCCCCAGATTGCCGCGTGCACAATGTCATACTGCGCCAGCCAGGCGTAATCCTCTTCACTCAGGGCAAAGTCGGCCATCATAGTCGCCAAAAACGCGATCATTGTCGTGCAGTTCCACCTGAGTTTGTGCGGTAACGCCGTGTTTCGTATGGACATGGCTGATATCGACGCCCATGCGGGCGAGATCCTGCTTCAGCTTTGTGCCGTAGTCATCGTCACCCACCCAGGTAATGCATCCCGGCTGTATGCCGTAGCGAGTGCAGTACACCGCCACATTGACCGCATTACCGCCAGAAAACGCTTTATTCAGTTGCGGGTAGATATCGACGCAGTTATCGCCGATTGTCGCCAGGGTTTTCATCTCTCATCCTCCGGCAGCAGCGCGCGAAAGCGTTCCAGCGCCTGGCGGGCATAGAGTCTGGGCTCGTTCATATACATCGTCACCAGTTCCACCGTGCAGTAACCGTCATAGCCCCGGTCGATAATATCGCGCATCAGCTCCCGCAGCGGCATTTTGCCTTCGCCGGGAATGTAATGTGTGTCACTGGCCCCGTCGCTGTCGACAATATGCAGATGACGCAATTTATCACCCAGTTTGTCGAAATAACTCATCACCGGTTCCGCCTGGACATACGGCGCGCAAATGTCGACCATGCTGAACAGGCGCGGCGAAGGCACCAGCGCCAGCGCATGAAGCACATCATTAGCATTACACACGACGTTCGATTCATACGGCGTTAACGGTTCGAGGATCAGATCCATGCCGATGTTTTCCGCGTACTCACACAGTTCGCTTAGGTTCTCTGCCAGCCGTCCCCAGATAACATTAGGTGGCGTGAGATAGCCCGCGTGGGCCGCGGAAATCAGCGTATAACCCGCGTTCATCTCTTTTGCCATATCCATCGCCAGCTTGATCATGTCGAGGCTTTCGCGACGCATATGTTCATCGCCCAGCATCATGTTATACGGATAGCCGTTGGTTTCTGGCGTATAGCCGATAATCGGCATCTGATACGTCTGCGCCAGCGCCTTGATTTGTTTGATGCCGCCCGCTTTTAAGTCCGGCGCGAACGCGTGCGGGCGACCGCCCCAAATTTCGATGCCGTCGTAACCCAGCTCGCTTGCATCACGAAATGCGTGTTCAATAGGCAGCCGCTGGTGGCCGCAGGTAAACATACCTGTTTTCATCGGGTAACTCCTTGCGTAAATTCGGCCCGTTGCCGGGCCGGGAGAGGGATTAATATTCCACCAGACCACCGTAATAGCGGCGTTCATCCGGGTTGTGATCTTTGTAAATAGACAGGTAGTAGCAGAGCCACTCCATTGGCACGAACATCAGGAACGGTGCCAGCCACGGGTGCAGCCCTTGCGAAATTTCGGCGTAATCGATGACGATCACGTTGTCAGTACGCTGTTTAACAAAGTTAATGGCGCGTTCGGTGGTGTGGCGACTTTCATCATTGCCGAGCAGGAACAGGAACGGAACGCCCGGTTCGACAATCTCCAGCGGGCCATGGCGGAACTCTCCGCTCTCAATCACGCAGCCGTGCGTCCAGGTAAATTCCATCAGCGTTACAATGCCTTCTTTGTAACCCAGCGGACGCAGCGGACCCGCAGCAACGGTATAAATCATCGGCCACTGGCTGGCCAGTTCACCAAGCTGGCGGCCTTTTTCTTCCCAGGTGCGTACCAGATGACCGAGCGCATTCGGCAACTGCTTGAGATCGTTTTTGATCTTGCCGATTTCCGCGTTCGGCGCGAGGCGGGTGATCATCTCCAGCACCACGCTGTAGCAGAGCAGCAGGTGAATTTCCCAGATACAGTCGGCCTGATAATCAATGCTAAATTCCGCCGCCGAGGTAATCGGGCTGTCCGCGCGTTTGGTGAACGCCGCAGTGAGTGCGCCGCAGGCCCGGCCCAGCTCCAGCGCTTTGATTACCTCTTCCGTTTTACCGTAGTCAGAAACGCCAATCACCGCGCAACGATCGTCGAGGCGATACGGGGTGTTATCGCAGAACTCCCAGCCGGAAATGGCGTAGACCTGAAGATCGGAAAAGCGATCCGCCAGATGTTTCGCCGTTTGCGCCGCGTTGAGTGGCGAGCCGCAGGCAACGAAATAAATACGATCAATGTCGCGCTTCACCATCTCTTCCACGATGGCGTGCACCAGCGGAACGTCATGGCTGAGAACTTTTTCCACTTCCTGAACCATATTTTCGGTGACCAGAAAGTCCACGGTGCTTTTATCAATATCCAACATTTTATTTTCTCCAGATAACATTACGACAAAGCGTTGAGCTGGCGGCTACGCTTCGCCCAGAAGGCGTAAGCAGGCAGACCAGTAGCAATAACGATGACGGCGCAGATAAGGCCGGGAATCGGTGCCCAGACAAAGGTTGAGGCGACCAGAATGAGGCTTGACGCAATGGCGAGGGTGGTCATCAGCCCGAAAGCCGGAGTACGCCACAGCGGTTTGTAATCGTCGCGTTTACGACACCAGATGATGGAGCCGAAGGTGAGGGTATTTTTGAAACACATCACCAGGGTGAAATAACCCAGCAGGCTGGTGAGATCGGAAACGAAGATGAAGAAGATCCCCAGCGCCCCTTGCAGGATGATGGAGACATCCGGCGTGTTGTATTTCGGATGCACATGGCCGAAGCATTTAAAGAACAGGTTGTCTTTCGCCATCGCGTATTCCAGCCGCGGCTGGTACATCACGCAGCTGGAAAGCGAACCAAGAATGACGATCATCGCCGTGATGGCAACAAAGATCCCAGCGGTGCTGCCGAGTGCGGGGATCCAGGTCAGGGCGTCGGAAATCGGCGTTTCAGAATTGGCGAGTTTGTCGAAGGGCATCAGGCCGGAAATCACCAGCGCCAGCAGGGTGTAGAGCACCAGAACCAGCAGACAGGAACCAATCAGCGCTCGTGGCATGGTTTTTCCGGGGTTTTTAATTTCGCCGGTCATATAACAGATAGAGGCCATGCCGGTATACGACCAACTGGTGGCAGAGATCCCCGCCAGCAGCGCCATAAAGCTGCCCGTTGCGCCAATCGCAGTGGTGGTAGGGGCGGCAAAATTCTCCGCTTTAAACCAGAAGATCCCAAGGCCAATGACGATAGTGAGCGGGATAATTTTGGCGATGGTAATTAGCGTCTGAAACGCTGCGCCGCCTTCAACGGAGCGCAGGTGTAGCAACATAAAGGCGATAATTAATCCGGCGGCGATAAATTTACCGAGCAACGGATCGATAGGCGTTAAAAAGCCAAGATTGCTGACAATCGCCAGCGCCATAATCGACAATGACGGCGCATCGTTGGCCCAGAAGCTGGCCCAGCCGGAGAGGAAAGCCAGCGGTCGGCTTCCGGCATTTTTCAGATAAACATAATCTGCGCCATTTTCCGGATAAGCGGTGGATAGTTCCGCATAGACGCACATTTGCGGGATCACAATTAACCCGCCAATGACAAACGCGAGCACCGTAAGCCACGGCGTGCCCGCTGCTTTTGCCACTTCACCCACAGATACAAAAATACCGGAGCCGACGGTTGTCCCGACGGCGATTGCAAGAACGGCCCAAAATCCGAGCTTGCGTTGGAGTTCCTGGCTTCCCATAGCGATACCTTTTTCTTGTCCAATACGTTGTAGGGGAGAGTTTGCAGTCATTTAAAAGGTAACATGACAATACATGATGAATATAACAACATATGATGTTGTGTAATGTGGAGGAAGATCACAAAATTTCGCACAGGATCGCGCTGTGGCTAATGGATGTAGTTATCAAATTGAATTTAAATTGAAAATATTTTTACGGGCGGGGGCAAGAAGGATATAGAAACAAATACGCCCTCGGAAAATCCAGAGGGCGTCGGGCAATTAAACCGGTGTTAGCCGATTTCTGTCAGAGACTTACTGTGCAGTAGGACCGCAACCGCCAATGATTTTAGAAATAGAAATTGCCGGGTGCAGCAGGTAGTCGTAAGAGCAGTTCTTATCACGGTTTTCAATATGACCAGTACATGCAGTTAACGTAGCCAGTACTGCACCTACCAGTGCAACTTTAATAAATTTGTTCATTTACATTCCCTATGTATTATATATTAATTAATATTCATTGATTATATGAATATAAGCAGACTGCTCGTTAAGAACGATACAGGAATATTTAATTGGCGTCAGTGAGCGAATGACTTAATTTTGTAAGTCGCTGTAACGGTGAATATAACCCATTAGCAGATAATATTTATTAAGGGGTTATGTTTTATTTGCTGAATATATAAAAAGAGTCATTAAGAAGGCCAGAATTCTCTGGCCCGGGTTAAATTAATGGTTGGAGAACCAGTTCAGTTTATCGCGCAGGCCAACAACCCGACCAATAATAATTAGCGATGGACTGTTCATTTGCTGAGCAAGTTCACCGAGTTGCGTGAGCGTACCGTCAATCACGCGCTGCGTGACTGCCGTTCCGTTTTCGACAATTGCCACCGGCATTTCGCCAGGCATACCGTGTTCAATCAGCTTTTGCTGAATAGTCGCGGCCTGATTCAACCCCATATAGAACACCAGCGTCTGTTTTTCTGCCGCCAGGTTTTCCCAGTCCAGCTCGCCACCGGTTTTTAAGTGTCCGGTAATTAAGCGTACGCTCTGGGCATAATCGCGATGCGTGAGTGGAATACCCGAATAGGCAGAGCAACCAGAAGCTGCGGTAATACCCGGAACCACCGAGAACGGAATACCCGCGTTGCACAGTGTTTCCAGCTCTTCGCCACCACGGCCAAAAATAAACGGATCGCCACCTTTCAGCCGCACCACGCGTTTGCCTTTTTGCGCTTCCCGCAGCAGGATCTGGTTAATCTCTTCCTGCTGTACACAGTGGTATCCCGCGCGTTTGCCGACGAAAACGCGATCAGCATCGCGGCGTACCAGATTCATAATATCGTCAGAAACCAGACGGTCGTAGACCACCACATCTGCCTGCTGAATTTGTTGCAGTCCTTTCAGCGTCAGCAGCCCGGCATCGCCCGGACCTGCACCAACCAGCACCACTTCACCGCGATGGTCAAGCGGTTCGTTGATTAACTGTTCGGTGGTTTCAGTAATGGCTTTCTGATCGTTGTTTGCCAGCGACTGCGCCAGGCGATCGTTAACGAACAATTTCTCCCAGAAACGGCGACGCTCACCCATCGTGGCGAACTGTTGTTTCACTCGCCCGCGTAATTGCCCGGCGTATTTCGCTACCTGGCCCAGATGCAACGGCAGCAGTGATTCAAGTTTTTCGCGCAACAGGCGTGCCAGAACCGGAGAGGTGCCGCCAGAGGAGACCGCTACCATGAGCGGTGAGCGGTCAATAATCGACGGCATAATAAAGCTGGCGGCTTTCGGCGCATCGACCACGTTACAGAAGATGCGACGAGCTTCAGCGGCTTCGCTGACGCGCTGGTTAAGCGCGTCATCATCCGTCGCTGCAATCGCCAGCCAGCATGTGTCGAGAAGGCTTTCATCAAATGGCCCTTCGACGAGGGTTAACATGCCTGCATCTGCCCATGCGGTGAACTGTGGAATAAACGCTAATGCATTCACCGTTAAGCGAGCGCCTGCGTCTAACAGCAACCTTGCTTTGCGTTCCGCGACATCACCACCGCCGACAATCAGACAGTCGCGATCGCGTAATTGGCAAAATATAGGCAAATGATCCACGTAAAAACCCCTTAGTAATTAACCGGCAGCCGTTTCAGTTTGATTAAATTTGTCCGCAACCGGACGATTCGCTTTCGGCGTAGCATACCAATAACCCAATCCCATGAATACGGCACCTGATAAAGTATTACCCAGCGTCACCCACAGCAGGTTATGACCAATACCCGCCAGCGTGTAGGCTTCGCTGTGGTTGCCGAACCAGGAGAGCGCGAACAGCGTCATGTTAGCGATAGAGTGCTCGTAGCCAGACGCGATAAATGCCAGCAGACACCACCAGATAGCGATAAATTTCGCCGCCCCTTCAGTGCGCAGCGCCATCCAGATTGCCAGGCAAACCAGCCAGTTACACAATGCACCTTTGAAGAACAGTACCATTGCCGGTGCAGTGGTTTTAGCCAGCGCGACGGAGTGAACGATGCTGGTATCTACCGGCAGCAGGCTACCGCCGCCCCAGCTATAGAGCATGGCAACGAAGACGGAACCGACCAGGTTACCCAGCCAGGTTTGCGGCAGGATTGCCCACATTTGCCCGTGGCTGATGCTGCCCGCTTTTACCCCAAAGGTGAGGAACATGGTGTGTCCGGTGAACAGTTCAGAACCGGCGATAATCACCAGCGTTAAGGCGATACCAAAGGTCGCGCCCATCACCAGCGGACGTACGGACGGGTCGAGCAAATTACCGAGCGTGAAAATCAAGATGATCCCAAGACCCACATACGCGCCCGCCATGGCGGAGCTGACCCAAAAGCCGAGCGGGTCATTTGCCGACAGGCGTGCAATGCGCGCAGCGTTAGCCGCACACTTATTAATAGTGTCTGTAAACATTTGATTATCCTTTAAAAAATAAAAACAAAAAAATAAAACAAAAAGTTTAAAAAATGTCCTGCAATATACCGAAGGTCATTACAGGACCATGCAAAAAGGGGAGGCATTGCGCCTCCCGTTAAAACATTAACCGCGCAGCTGCACCACGCCGTCTTTCACTCGTGCTTCGTAATGTTTGACGGAAAACTGTTCGTCTTCCATGCACAAGCCATCACTTAAGCGAAAACGCTGTTTTTTCAGCGGGCTGGCGACCCACAGCTCGCCCTGGTGTTCCGCAATCAGCCCGCGTGACAGCACGCTGGACTCGAAGAACGGATCGATGTTGCTGATCGCAAACACCTGGTCGCTGTGATACGGGCGGAAAATCGCGACCTGCTCGTCGCCTAACAGCGCGCAGACGCCGGTTTCAGGCAGGATGTCATCGATTTTGCAGATGTCTTTCCACTGGCTCATGCGTTGTCCTCCACCAGAGTTACCGGGATACGTTCATACGGCGTTGCCGGACGGTGCTGTTCGCGCTCTGGCACCATCTGTACGTTCGGGTCACGCTTGTCGCTGTTGATGAAGTGTTTGAAGCGAGTCTGCGCGGACGGTGTATTGACCGTTTCAGTCCACTCACACACTACCGCTTCACGCAGGCGCGCCATCTCTTCTTCCAGATGAGCGTTCAGCCCCAGTTTGTCGTCAATGATCACCGCTTTCAGGTAATCGATGCCGCCTTCGAGGTTTTCTAACCACGGCGCGGTACGCGTCAGTTTGTCGGCGGTACGGATGTAGAACATCATGAAGCGGTCGAGATATTTGATCAGCGTTTCGCGATCGATATCCGCCGCCAGCAGATCCGCATGACGCGGTTTCATGCCGCCGTTGCCGCAAACATACAGGTTCCAGCCTTTTTCAGTGGCGATAATACCCACGTCTTTACCCTGAGCTTCTGAACATTCACGGGTACAGCCGGAGACACCGAACTTCATTTTGTGCGGCGTACGGATGCCTTTGTAGCGGTTTTCCAGTTCCACGCCGAGGCCGACGCTATCGCCAACACCGTAGCGGCACCAGGTGCTACCCACGCAGGTTTTCGCCATACGCAGTGCTTTCGCATAGGCATGACCGGTTTCGAAGCCAGCTTCAATCAGCTGACGCCAGATTTCCGGCAGATCGTCTTTCTGTGCGCCAAACATCGCCAGGCGCTGGGAGCCGGTGATTTTGGTGTAGAGATTAAATTCACGCGCGATACGACCCACTGCCATCAGCCCTTCCGGGGTGATTTCACCGCCCGGAGAACGCGGGATCACCGAGTAGGTGCCGTCTTTCTGGATGTTAGCGAGGAAGTTGTCGTTAGAATCCTGCAGCGGAGTATGTTCCGGCTTCAGAATGTATTCGTTCCAGCAGGAGGCCAGCAGCGAACCGACGGTTGGTTTACAAACTTCACAACCGTAGCCTTTGCCGTGTTTCGCCAGCAGTTCTTCGAAGGTTTTAATGCCTTCAACGCGGATCAAATGGAACAGTTCCTGACGCGAATAAGCAAAGTGTTCGCACAGGTTGTTGTTAACTTCGATGCCCTGTTTCGCCAGTTCCGCGTTCAGTACCTGAGTGACCAGCGGGATACAGCCACCGCAGCCAGTACCCGCTTTGGTTTCAGCTTTCAGCGCCGCAACTGTGTGGCAGCCTTTGTTGATGGCAGCAATCAGATCACCTTTGGTGACGTCGAAGCAGGAGCAGATTTGCGCGCTGTCCGGCAGTTTATCAACACCGATAGACGGCTTACCGCTACCCGAGTGCGCCGGCAGAATCAGAGAATCCGGGTTTTCCGGCAGCTCGATAGCATTCAGCACCAGTTGCAGCAGGTTGCCGTAGTCGCTGGTATCGCCCACCAGTACCGCACCGAGCAGGGTTTTGTTGTCTTCGCTGACAATCAGGCGTTTGTAGATCTCTTTGCTTTCGTCGAGGTAAACGTAGCTACGTGCGCCAGGCGTGCGACCGTGCGCATCACCAATACCGCCTACGTCTACGCCCAGCAGTTTCAGCTTGGCGCTAAGGTCAGCACCTTCAAAGGCGTTTTCGCTACCGAGAATATGGTCAACGGCGACCTGCGCCATTTTGTAGCCTGGTGCTACCAGACCAAATACACGGTTGTTCCAGCTTGCGCATTCACCGATGGCGTAGATATCCGGATCGGAAGTCTGGCAGGAATCATTAATGACAATACCCCCACGCGGAGCAACGTCCAGACCACACTGGGTTGCCAGCTTATCGCGCGGACGGATACCGGTAGAGAAGACGATAAAGTCGACTTCCAGTTCGCTGCCGTCGGCAAAACGCATGGTTTTACGCGCTTCGACACCTTCCTGCACAATCTCAAGGGTGTTTTTGCTGGTGTGAACGCGCACGCCCATACTTTCGATTTTGCGACGCAGCTGCTCGCCACCCATCTGATCAAGCTGTTCCGCCATCAGCATAGGGGCAAATTCGATAACGTGGGTTTCAATACCTAAGTTTTTCAGCGCGCCAGCGGCTTCCAGACCTAACAGGCCGCCACCAACAACGGCACCGCGTTTGCTGCGACGGGCGCAGGATTCAATGGCGTTGAGGTCTTCAATGGTGCGATAGACAAAGCAGTCCTGAGTATCAGAACCTTTGATTGGTGGGATCCACGGGTAGGAACCGGTTGCCATGATCAGCTTGTCATAAAAAACGGTACGTCCGGCGCTGGAGTGAATCACCTTCTCCTGACGGTTGATGGTGATAGCGCGTTCGCCGACCAGAACTTTGATGCCGTGTTTCTCGTAGAAGCCTTCGCGCACCAGCGACAGCTCTTCGGCGGTGTGGTGAGAGAAGTAAGACGAGAGGTGTACGCGGTCATAAGCGATGCGCGGTTCTTCACAGAAAACGGTAATATCAAAGTTGGCCGCATCAGATTTATCAAGAAGATCTTCGATAAAGCGATGGCCGACCATACCGTTACCGATAATTGCGAGTCTGACTTTGCTCATTTTTGCCTCGATTTCTTTTCTATTACCGCCTACCTTAACGATTCAGCAACCCCGCTTATTGATGTAAATCAAATTCACCTTTATATACTCCTTAAGGGGTATATTGCTGATTTGTATAAATTTTCTTAAGTCACGGAATTGTCTGATATTTCATGTTTGTGCAAAAAATAGACAAAATGAACGGGTTTATAGAAATAGATGCACGTAGCGGGGGAAGAGAGGAAAAGGCCGGACGACGATAGTGCCGTCCGGCATTAGCAATTAATGAGAGGTCAGGGTGTTATGCTGACGGTGACGGCTGACGAAACCTAACAGGAAGCACATCACAAAGACGACAGCGTACAGACCGTTTGCTGTAAGCAGTGCCGCCTGCGGACCGCTATGTTCAACAATCGGGCCGGTAACCACAAAGGTCAACATAGTACCGATGGTTCCGCAGGTCAGGACAAAGTTAACCAGTTTTGGCGACGGTACTTTGGTCTGCTGTGAACCCAGGGTGATGATGGTGGTATAGATCGCGCTGGAGAAGAAGCCCAGAGCGAGAATTGACCACGCCATATGTGCTGGTGTTCCGGTGTTAAAGACGTACATCAGAATCGCAGCCAGACCAGCCAGTACGGTCAGAATGCGTTGCAAATCAAAGAAGCGAAGAATAAAGCTGAACGCCCACATGCCGACCATGTATGACATCCAGAAGTTACTCACCAGCGTGCCCGCGTCGTTCAGGCTCATGCCCAGGCCTTTGGCATACTCAGGCACCCAGGAGATAAAACCTAACTGACCGAGGATGTAGCACAGCGCCGCAACAGAGAGAAACAGTACGCCGATCCCCCACTTTTCTTTCTCTACCGGAGCATCCGTTTTTGGCGCATGTTTGCCCAGTGCCGGGAACTCACAGCCGAAGGTCAGAATAAAAATAGCGACATACACCAGCCCGATGCAGGCATAAACCCAGTACCACTCAATGCTGCGCGCCAGTAGAAACGCGGCGATCATTGGGAAAATCATCCCAGCCATACTGAAGAAGGAGTCAGTAAATAACAGGCGGGAACCGCGCTGACGCCCTTCATACATTTGTGTTATCAGGAATGTACCAATCGACATAGTAATGCCGCTGACCACCCCGAGAATGAACATCGCCGTCGAGAACAGCGCCAGGCTGTGGCTGAACATCAAACCGGCAACCGCCAGCACCATCAGGAGAAAGCCAAAACGTAACTGCGTTTTCAACGGGACGATTTCCATCAGCCAGGCGTTGAGGAAGATAGAGATTAAAATGCCGGCGTTGAGGAAGGTGAAGGTGTTACTCATACTGGAAACAGGCAGATTGAAATAATCGGCGATATTTCCCATCACCATCCCGGTGACAATAACCAACGCACCAGTCAGTGCGTAGGAGAGAAAGCTAATCCATGTGAGCTTGATGCGATTGCTGTTAGTCATGATTGGCCTGCGTTCAAAAATAAAATGGCATAGCGGGATATGCCGCGAGCGGGCGATTTTAGGTGATTTTGTGATCTGTTTAAATGTTTTATTGCAATCGGTTGCTAAATTGCATTTTAAGAGGTGATTTTGATCACGGAATAAAAAGTGATCGTCAGGTTACATATATTTCAGATACGTAAAATTAGGTAAAGGGATGGCCTTGTTCTTGAAGGCTATTTAGAATCTCTTCACTTGCTTTTTTTCTGCTCTGTTTGTTAAGGAAATCTCATGTTCAAATCGACCCTGGCGGCGATGGCTGCTGTTTTCGCTCTTTCTGCTCTTTCTCCCGCAGCAATGGCAGCGAAAGGGGACCCGCACGTATTGTTGACAACCTCAGCTGGTAACATCGAACTGGAGCTGGATAAACAAAAAGCGCCAGTGTCTGTGCAAAACTTTGTCGATTATGTGAACAGCGGTTTTTATAACAACACTACCTTTCACCGCGTCATTCCTGGCTTTATGATTCAGGGCGGCGGTTTCACCGAGCAGATGCAGCAGAAAAAACCAAACCCGCCAATCAAAAATGAAGCCGATAACGGCCTGCGCAACACGCGTGGCACCATCGCGATGGCGCGTACCGCTGACAAAGACAGCGCCACCAGCCAGTTCTTTATCAACGTTGCCGATAACGCCTTCCTTGACCATGGTCAGCGTGATTTCGGTTACGCGGTATTTGGTAAAGTGGTGAAAGGCATGGACGTTGCCGATAAGATTTCCCAGGTGCCGACTCATGACGTTGGTCCGTACCAGAATGTGCCGTCAAAACCGGTAGTTATCCTTTCCGCTAAAGTCCTGCCGTAATGATTTTTCGCGCGGGCAATCTTGCCCGCGCTTCTGCTCTCCCGGCGTAACCCGGATTTGCCGCTTATACTTGTGGCAAATGGACACGTTCAGGGAGGCATCAAGTGAAGAAACTCACCGATAAGCAAAAGTCCCGTCTCTGGGAGCTTCAGCGTAATCGTAATTTCCAGGCCAGTCGCCGTCTTGAAGGCGTCGAGATGCCTTTAGTCACTCTTACTGCCGCAGAGGCTTTAGCGCGCCTTGAAGAGCTGAGGAGGCACTATGAGCGATAAATTCGGCGAAGGGCGCGATCCGTATCTTTATCCTGGCCTTGATATCATGCGTAACCGGCTGAACATCCACCAGCAGCAGCGGCTGGAACAGGCCGCTTACGAAATGACGGCGTTGCGTGCTGCGACCATTGAGCTTGGTCCGCTGGTGCGCGGTTTACCGCATTTGCGCACTATCCATCGCCAGCTGTATCAGGATATTTTCGACTGGGCGGGGCAACTGCGTGAAGTTGATATTTATCAGGGCGATACGCCGTTCTGCCACTTTGCTTATATCGAAAAAGAGGGCAATGCCCTGATGCAGGATCTGGAGGAAGAAGGTTATCTGGTTGGCCTGGAGAAAGCGAAGTTCGTCGAGCGGCTGGCGCATTACTATTGTGAAATCAACGTGCTGCATCCCTTCCGTGTGGGAAGCGGACTGGCACAGCGGATCTTCTTCGAGCAACTGGCGATTCATGCCGGATATCAACTGAGCTGGCAGGGTATCGAAAAAGAAGCCTGGAATCAGGCAAATCAGAGTGGGGCAATGGGGGATCTCACCGCGCTGCAGATGATATTTAGCAAAGTGGTAAGCGAAGCCGGGGAATCTGAGTAAAATAGCGTGGTTCTTTCGTACCGGAGCCGCCATGATCCTGCTTATAGATAACTACGATTCTTTTACCTGGAACCTCTACCAGTACTTTTGTGAACTGGGGGCGGATGTGCTGGTTAAGCGCAACGATGCGTTGACGCTGGCGGATATCGACGCCCTTAAACCACAAAAAATTGTCATCTCACCTGGCCCCTGTACGCCAGATGAAGCCGGGATCTCCCTTGACGTTATTCGCCACTATGCCGGGCGCTTGCCGATTCTTGGCGTCTGCCTCGGTCATCAGGCAATGGCGCAGGCATTTGGCGGTAAAGTTGTGCGCGCCGCAAAGGTCATGCACGGCAAAACCTCGCCGATTACACATAACGGTGAGGGCGTATTTCGGGGGCTGGCAAATCCACTTACCGTGACACGCTACCATTCGCTGGTGGTGGAACCTGACTCATTACCAGCGTGCTTTGACGTGACGGCCTGGAGCGAAACCCGCGAGATTATGGGGATTCGCCATCGCCAGTGGGATCTGGAAGGTGTGCAGTTCCATCCAGAAAGTATTCTTAGCGAACAAGGACATCAACTGCTGGCTAATTTCCTGCATCGCTGATTTCTGATTGCCATTTAGTGATTTTTTATGCATATTTTGTGGTTATAATTTCACATTTGTTTATGCGTAACAGGGTGATCATGAGATGGCAATTGAACAAACAGCAATTACACGCGCGACTTTCGATGAAGTGATCCTGCCGATTTATGCTCCGGCAGAGTTTATTCCGGTAAAAGGTCAGGGCAGCCGAATCTGGGATCAGCAAGGCAAGGAGTATGTCGATTTCGCGGGTGGCATTGCAGTTACGGCGTTGGGCCATTGCCATCCTGCGCTGGTGAACGCGTTAAAAACCCAGGGCGAAACTCTGTGGCATATCAGTAACGTTTTCACCAATGAACCGGCGCTGCGTCTTGGGCGTAAACTGATTGAGGCAACGTTTGCCGAACGCGTGGTGTTTATGAACTCCGGCACGGAAGCTAACGAAACCGCCTTTAAACTGGCACGCCATTACGCCTGTGTGCGTCATAGCCCGTTCAAAACCAAAATTATTGCCTTCCATAACGCTTTTCATGGTCGCTCGCTGTTTACCGTTTCGGTGGGTGGGCAGCCAAAATATTCCGACGGCTTTGGGCCGAAACCGGCAGACATCATCCACGTTCCCTTTAACGATCTCCATGCAGTGAAAGCGGTGATGGATGATCACACCTGTGCGGTGGTGGTTGAGCCGATCCAGGGCGAGGGCGGTGTGACGGCAGCGACGCCAGAGTTTTTGCAGGGCTTGCGCGAG
This sequence comes from Escherichia sp. SCLE84, assembly GCF_012584495.1. NCBI lineage: Bacteria > Pseudomonadati > Pseudomonadota > Gammaproteobacteria > Enterobacterales > Enterobacteriaceae > Escherichia > Escherichia sp. SCLE84. The sequence continues at coordinate 3,696,287 of NZ_CP051430.1, forward strand.
CTGTGCGATCAACATCAGGCATTATTGGTGTTTGATGAAGTGCAGTGCGGGATGGGGCGGACCGGCGATTTGTTTGCTTACATGCACTACGGCGTTACGCCGGATATTCTGACCTCTGCGAAAGCGTTAGGCGGCGGCTTCCCGATTAGCGCCATGCTGACCACGGCGGAAATTGCTTCTGCGTTTCATCCTGGTTCTCACGGTTCCACCTACGGCGGTAATCCTCTGGCCTGTGCAGTAGCGGGGGCGGCGTTTGATATCATCAATACCCCTGAAGTGCTGGAAGGCATTCAGGCGAAACGCCAGCGTTTTGTTGACCATCTGCAGAAGATCGATCAGCAGTACGATGTGTTTAGCGATATTCGCGGTATGGGGCTGTTGATTGGCGCGGAGCTTAAGCCACAGTTCAAAGGTCGGGCGCGTGATTTCCTGTATGCGGGCGCAGGGGCTGGCGTAATGGTGCTGAATGCCGGACCGGATGTGATGCGTTTTGCACCGTCGCTGGTGGTGGAAGATGCGGATATCGATGAAGGGATGCAACGTTTCGCCCACGCGGTGGCGAAGGTGGTTGGGGCGTAAATACGAAGCATCAGGCAAAAGATGTCGGATGCGGCGTGAATGCCTTATCCGATGGTTTAGCCTGCATTACGCCTTCGAATCCCGCAACTTGCGACTCAGCCAAATCCCGTGATGCGGTCGCTGACGCCATGCCATCGACGAAATGGTGTGCATGGTGTTCAGATGACCAATAACCCGCTGTAAATGCTGCTCCAGCGTACCTGCCGCGCCTTCGTGCGGCTGCATCTCCGGCGCATCCATGATATTGGCATCGCCAGAACTACCCGGTTCGTCATACTCCAGTCGCTGCTGACAACGCTGAATGGCGATTTCACAAGACTGTAAATACTCTTGTGCCAGTTCAGGTGGCAATGCCCGGTGTTCCCGCGCCAGCGTGGTCATGGCATTAATATGCTCAACAATAAACTGGCTGTGCGTTACCCACAGTTTCATATCTGCCAGATAATGGCTGTTAAACGCCGGTTCCTGCATCGCCTGATTCAATGAGTTATACAGAGTGTTATGTGCCTGATTTACCCGCATTCGCTGCCAGGCCAGTGGCGTAGGTTGCGGATCCTCGCTAAGAATCAAGCGAATCGCTTCCTGATAGGCTTCTAAAGCGTCATGGGCGTTTTTACGCAATAACCCGCTCTGCCACTGCGGCCACAGCCAGACAGTACCGCCGAAAGCAATTAAACAACCAATAATGGTATCGATAAGACGCGGAAGGATGTATTGCTCGCCGTTCAACCACAATAGTTGCAGGGTATACACTGCGGTAATAGTAAAACCGACCGTCGCCCAGCCGTAGTTTTTGCGCAATATCAGGTAGCTGGCGAGGGTGGTAATCAGCATCAACGTCAGGGTGTAACCTTCGGGAATTTTAAAGTGCAGCGCCACGCCCGCAATGATTAACCCGACCACGGTTCCCACGGAGCGATTCACAATCCTCAGACGGGTTGCGCCATAGCCATTTTGTGTCACCAGCAATACCGTCATCAGGATCCAGTACGACTTCGGCAGATGCAGCGCGGTGCCCATCAGGCTGGCAACGCTTAACATCACACTGAGTCGTCCGGCATTGCGTAGCGCCGGAGACTTTAGTGACAGATAACTTTTCAGCGCCGGAAGTAATGGCATTCGCCGCTGTTTATCGGCCAGTAAGTCACGGGCATAGAGCGGTTTTTGGGTGCGCAGCACGCGGGCGATGCGGCTGAAATGCCAGTAGCAGAATTGCCCAACCGGATTATCCGGATGCTGGCGGGCGATTTTTTCCAGTGCGCCAATTTGCTTTTCCATCGTAAAACGCGTTGGCAGGCGATGGTAAAGAATGTCATCAGCCAGCACGCGCAGGCGAGCGGCGACGGTTTGCGCATTCCAGCGGATAACTTCTTCCGCATGGCTACGCTCGACCAGCTTTTGCACCTCTTCCGGCTGATGCAAACTGACCGAAATATGTTCCTGTAAATCCAGCGCCTCCTGGAAAATACGCAGCATCCGCTTGTAGTCAGTATTATTTTGCGCGGAAAGCATATGCATTTGCTGATAGCACTGGGTAATTAGATCGACCGCTTTTTGCTGGCGCACCAGCAGCGGCGGCAGCGCTTTTTCAGGGTCGGTGTGCTGGGTAAGCAGGCTGTATTTGGCTTCACAATAATCTGCCAGTTCACGGTACAGCAGACTTAGTGACTCGCGCAGCGGTTGTTCGCGCCAGATCCAGAACCAAAACCAGTTAAACAATCCGTACCAGAGAGTGCCCAACGCATAGATGAGCAACGGTTCCCAGACCGGCATGTATCCCGCCAGACTGAGGGTAAAAATGGCTGCCAGCAGCGATGCGGGAAGCAATTTTGCGTGCAATGGCCCCAACTCAGCAGTGACGCCAAGTACCAGCGTTAATCCGGTCAGCAAAAAGGGCAGGGGAACATCTTTTGCCAGTAGCAGCTGTGTCAGTAAGCTACAGGTGGCAAACAGCGACGCACCAATGATTAAGCGTTTGAAAAAACGTTTATGAGGCGTATCAAGGCCTGCAATATTGCAACAGGCAGGAACGAGAGAGAAGAGCAGACCGAATCGTAATTCGCCAAGCATTAACCCAACGGCTACGGGCAAACATAGCACCAGCGTTTGTCGAAGTGCATAGTTGATATCGGGGTGATAAATCAGTCTGCGCCACATCGGGGGAAACAAAATGGCGCGCTACCAGGTAACGCGCCACTCCGACGGGATTAACGAGTGCCGTAAACGACGATGGTTTTACCGTGTGCGGAGATCAGGTTCTGATCTTCCAGCATCTTCAGAATGCGTCCCACGGTTTCACGAGAACAGCCGACAATCTGACCGATTTCCTGACGGGTAATTTTGATTTGCATACCGTCCGGGTGAGTCATAGCATCTGGTTGTTTTGCCAGGTTCAGCAGAGTCTGTGCAATGCGGCCCGTCACGTCGAGGAACGCCAGGTTGCCCACTTTCTCTGAAGTGACTTGCAGACGACGCGCCATCTGTGCAGACAGACGCATCAGAATGTCCGGGTTTACCTGAATCAATTGGCGAAATTTTTTGTACGAAATTTCAGCCACTTCACAGGCGGTTTTCGCACGTACCCATGCGCTACGTTCCTGGCCCTCTTCAAACAGGCCCAGTTCGCCAATAAAATCACCCTGATTCAGATAGGAGAGGATCATTTCTTTACCCTCTTCGTCTTTGATCAGCACTGCCACAGAGCCTTTAACGATGTAGTACAGCGTTTCCGCTTTTTCACCCTGGTGAATAAGCGTGCTCTTGGATGGGTACTTATGAATGTGGCAATGAGACAAGAACCATTCGAGAGTCGGGTCTGTTTGCGGTTTGCCAAGCACCATGCGCGGTTATCCTCTGTTATAAGCTTTCTCCAGAGCCAGATAACGCCGCTGTCTCTGGATTGCCGAAATATGCTTCCCGCTACCTGGGAAGGGGCTATCAACTGTACTGCACGGTAATGTGACGTCCTTTGCATACATGCAGTACATCAATGTATTACTGTAGCATCCTGACTGTTTTAGCATAGCTTTCGCTTTGTGTCTCCTGGTGTCTCGCTTCAGCATGACCCAGGTCGCCTTCCGTTGCGCGATTTGGTTAGTACGCGTACTCTGTCAGGAAAATTGACGCAGTGGAGTAGCAAAAATGCAAGCGCGAGTGAAGTGGGTCGAAGGGTTAATTTTTCTGGGCGAATCCGCCTCTGGTCATCAGATTTTAATGGACGGCAACTCAGGCGATAAAGCACCAAGTCCGATGGAAATGGTGTTGATGGCGGCGGGGGGTTGCAGTGCCATCGATGTGGTTTCTATCCTGCAAAAAGGGCGTCAGGATGTGGTCGATTGTGAAGTAAAATTGACCTCTGAACGCCGCGAAGAGGCACCACGCCTGTTTACGCACATTAATCTGCATTTTATCGTCACCGGTCGCGACCTGAAAGACGCAGCGGTTGCGCGTGCGGTTGATCTCTCTGCTGAGAAATATTGTTCAGTGGCGTTGATGCTGGAAAAAGCGGTGAATATTACTCACTCGTATGAAGTGGTTGCCGCGTGATTTAACTATCCCGTTGTGAAGCCGGATAGTATTTTATCCGGCGTAATAGCAGAGTTACTCGATTTTCTTTCCTTCCATCAATCGTTGCACCAGCGGCAGCATAATTAATTCCATTGCCAGACCCATTTTGCCGCCCGGTACCACTAACGTATTGATGTGGGAAATGAATGAGCCTTGCAACATCGCCAGCAGCCAGGGGAAATCGATCCCTTCCAGATTACGAAAATGGATCACCACAAAGCTTTCATCGAGCGACGGGATACCTTTTGCCGCGAACGGGTTTGAAGTGTCGACGGTGGGAACGCGCTGGAAGTTAAGATGGGTGCGGGAAAACTGCGGTGTGATGTAGTTGATATAGTCTTCCATTGAACGCACTACTGAGTCCATCACTGCTTCTCGTGAGTGCCCGCGCTCGCTGGTGTCGCGGATCAGTTTTTGAATCCACTCAAGGTTAACGATAGGCACCACGCCGACCAGTAAGTCCACATGCTGCGCAACGTTATGCTGTGGCGTGACTACGCCGCCGTGTAAACCTTCATAAAACAGTACATCAGTGGGTTCCGGTAAAGGTTGCCAGGGGGTGAATGTCCCCGGTACCTGATTCCACGGTACGGCTTCGTCGTAGGTATGCAGATATTTGCGAGATTTCCCTTTGCCGCTCTGACCGTATTCAATGAAGGTTTGTTCCAGCAGGCCGAAGTCGTTAGCCTCGGGGCCGAAGTAGCTGATATGCCGCCCGGCGTCGCGCGCTTTGCGGATCGCCATGTCCATTTCCGGGCGGGTGTAACGGTGAAAACTGTCGCCTTCCACCTCAGCTGCATGCAGATTTAACTGCGCGAATATTTTACGAAACGCGAGGCTGGTGGTGGTGGTCCCCGCGCCGCTGGATCCTGTTACCGCAATGACCGGATGTTTGGCAGACATAGTAACTCCATGACTTAGCTATCATTATTATCTCGTCCGCCGACGGTTGCAGGTTATTCGCGAAACTGACTGCGCGGCATAATATTGACCGTTTCGTGCAGCTCCGACCATACCAGCACCGCTTCTCCGCACTGTAGCTGGCGTTTGACGTCGGCGACTTTCTGTTCAAGTGTACGCTCATGTTCACCATAATCGGTGCCTTCACGTAACACAAAGCTTTCAATTAAATTTTCCAGCGTTTCGGGGGAGAGGTCTTGCCACGGAATCAACATGATTTCGCCTCCAGATACGTTGTTAACCAGTCAGGAATGCGTGACTCCAGCCACATTTGCGGATGAAGTAATGTACCGCCAATAAAGCCAACATGACCGCCATGTTCAGTCAGTTGATACTCCACCTGCGGGGGGAGACTTTCCGGTTTCGGGATCACCTGATGATCCATAAACGGATCGTCTTTGGCGTGAATAATCAGCGTCGGTTTGGCGATCCGGTTCAGCATCGGCATGGCGCTACACTGACGATAATAGTCGATAGCGTCGGCGTAGCCGTGAATTCTGGCGGTGATGAGATCGTCAAATTCACGGATGCGACGTACCGATTTTAACTGCGCGAGATTAATCGGCAGCGTTCCGGGGTAGGCTGCCAGCTTGCGCGCGGCATTGGCTTTTAACAGGTTCAGCAAGTAACGCTGATAAACGCGGGAAAAGCCCTTTTCCATATGATAGCTACAGGCTTCCAGCATAAACGGCGCAGAGACAATCACCGCCGCATCAACCGGGAGATCATTGCCTTCCTTTGCCAGCAAACAGGCCAGCATATTACCGCCGAGCGAATAGCCGACGGCAGCCGTTGGCGCATGACCAAATTCGCGTTGCAGCCAGCGTAAAAACCAACTGGCGTCTTCGGTTTCGCCCGAATGGTAAATGCGGTGCATACGGTTTGGTTCACCGCTGCATCCGCGAAAATGCATCACCACGCCCAGCCAGCCGCGCTTTTGCGCCGCCTCAACCAGACCGTGGGCGTAAGGGCTATTGAGACTGCCTTCCAGCCCGTGAAACACCACTAAACGCGGTTTATGTTTCGCCTGTGCGGGGTCTTCACTCCACGCGAGATCGACAAAATCGCCGTCGGGCAACTCCAGCCGCTGCCAGTACGGGGTGAATTTCACCTGACGACGAAACAAACGCGGCAGCATAGTTTGTAGATGACAATTGCTAAAGCCGCGCATAGGGGTGAATTCAGCACTGCTGCTAAATTCATTGGCATCGGTCGTCGTTATCTGCGCCATCAGTTGCTTTGGCCTTCCAGCAGCATCTGCTCAAGCTGCTCCTGGGCTTCCAGCCACGCCATTTCGCACTCTTCCAGGCCGGATTTGGCGCTGGCTTGCTGTTGCAGGCAGGCGGTCAACTCCGCTTTACGGCTCTGGTCATACAGTTCGCTGTCGCCGAGTTTCTCTTCCGCCTGCGCCAGTTGCGCGTTCAGCTTCTCCATCTCTTTTTCCAGACGGGCAATCTCTTTACGCAGCGGCTGGGTTTGCGCACGCAGCTCCGCTTCCCGACGCTTCTGATCTTTACGTGCCTGGGCGCTGTTCGCGTTCTCTTTTGGCGCTTCGTCGGTCTGGTTTTCCTGCTTTTGTACGTCGCTCAACCACTGTTGATAATCTTCCAGATCGCCATCGAACGGTTCGACTTTACGATCGTGAACCAGGTAGAGATCGTCAGTGGTGGAACGCAGCAAATGACGGTCGTGCGAAACGACAACCAGCGCGCCTTCAAACTCGATTAATGCTTCGGTGAGTGCCTGACGCATGTCGAGGTCAAGGTGGTTAGTCGGTTCGTCGAGCAGCAGCAGATTCGGACGCTGCCAGACAATTAATGCCAGCACCAGGCGGGCTTTTTCCCCACCTGAGAAGCGGCGCGTTTCTTCGGTTACTTTATCGCCCTGGAAACCAAAGCCGCCGAGGTAGTCACGCAGTTTTTGTTCCAGCTCCTGCGGCGCTAAACGTGCCAGATGTTGAATAGGTGATTCGTCGGCGCGCAGGTATTCAAGTTGATGCTGGGCGAAGTAGCCGAGCTTGATCCCTTTCGCCAGACCAATTTCACCGCTGACTGGCGCAAGTTCACCGGCTAACAGTTTGATTAATGTCGATTTACCCGCGCCGTTGCGGCCTAACAGACCAATGCGCGAGCCGGGCACCAGGTTCAGTTTAATCGAGTCGAGAATAATGCGATCGCCATAGCCCGCGCTGACTTTTTCCATCTTCAGTAACGGATTTGGCAGGCTTTCCGGCGCGCGGAAGCTAAAGCGGAACGGGTTGTCGACGTGCGCGGGGGCAATCAGCTCCATACGCTCGAGCATCTTAATGCGGCTCTGGGCCTGCTTCGCTTTGGTGGCTTTGGCACGGAAACGGTCGATATAACTTTGCAGATGCGCTACGCGTTCCTGCTGGCTTTCATACATCGCTTGTTGCTGCGCCAGACGGGTGGCGCGCTGTACTTCAAACGAACTGTAGTTGCCGGTGTACTCGAACATGCTTTGTTGTTCGATATGAATAATTTTATCAACGATCGGATCGAGGAAGTCGCGGTCGTGAGAGATCAGGATCAGCGTGCCCTGATAGCTCTTCAACCATTTTTCCAGCCAGATAACGGCATCGAGATCGAGGTGGTTAGTCGGTTCGTCGAGCAGCAGCAAGTCTGAACGGCAAATCAGCGCCTGGGCAAGGTTAAGACGCATACGCCAGCCACCGGAGAAATCACTTACCGGGCGCTCCAGTTGTTCATTGCTGAAACCGAGGCCGTGCAGCAGGCTGGCGGCACGGGAGCGAATACTCCATGCGTCAATAGCATCCAGCTTGCCATGAATGGTCGCAATGGCGTGCCCGTCGTTACGTTCGTTGGCGTCGTGTAGCTGCGCTTCTAGTTGACGATATTCACGGTCGCCGTCAATGACATATTCCAGCGCCGCTTGCGGTAACGCCGGCGTTTCCTGATTCACCCACGCCAGTTGCCAGCTTCCCGGAAAGGTGTAGCTGCCGCCGTCGGCGCTGATTTCATTTTTCAGCAATGCCAGCAGGGTAGATTTACCACAGCCGTTTTTACCCACCAGGCCGACTTTCTGCCCAGGGTTGATGGTGGCGGTGGCATTATCCAGCAGGACGCGCACGCCGCGACGAATTTGTAACGAGGAGAAAACAATCATAAGGCGCCGTATGTTCAGACTATGTTAACTTATCATTATGATAATGTAATGTATGGGCGAGCTGCCGCACCGGGCGCAATGGTAGCCCAAAACAGCGACTATACACAAAAACCATACCGGGAGGGGGATGATGTCTCAGCCAGCGAAAGTTTTGCTGCTGTATGCCCATCCGGAATCTCAGGACTCGGTGGCAAACCGGGTACTGCTTAAACCGGCCACGCAGCTCAGCAATGTTACCGTGCACGACCTTTATGCGCACTATCCCGATTTTTTTATTGATATCCCCCGTGAGCAGGCATTACTGCGCGAGCACGAGGTGATTGTCTTTCAGCATCCTCTTTATACCTATAGCTGCCCGGCGCTACTGAAAGAGTGGCTGGACCGGGTATTAAGTCGTGGTTTTGCCAGCGGGCCGGGAGGAAACCAACTGGTGGGAAAGTACTGGCGTAGCGTGATTACCACCGGCGAGCCGGAAAGTGCTTACCGTTATGACGCATTGAATCGCTACCCGATGAGCGATGTTCTGCGTCCCTTTGAACTGGCGGCGGGCATGTGCCGGATGCATTGGTTAAGTCCCATCATTATTTACTGGGCGAGACGGCAAAGCGCACAGGAGCTGGCGAGTCACGCCAGAGCCTACGGTGACTGGCTGGCAAATCCGCTGTCTCCAGGAGGCCGCTGATGGAAGGTTCCGATTTTTTACTCGCAGGAGTGCTGTTTCTCTTCGCGGCGGTGGCTGCGGTGCCGCTGGCATCGCGGCTGGGTATTGGCGCTGTGTTGGGATATTTGCTGGCAGGAATTGCAATTGGTCCATGGGGGCTGGGGTTTATTAGCGACGTCGATGAGATCCTCCACTTTTCGGAACTCGGCGTGGTATTCCTGATGTTTATCATCGGTCTTGAGTTGAATCCCTCCAAACTTTGGCAACTGCGGCGTTCGATTTTTGGCGTAGGCGCGGCACAGGTGCTGTTAAGCGCGGCGTTGCTGGCGGGATTATTGATGCTGACGGATTTCGCCTGGCAGGCGGCGGTTGTCGGTGGCATTGGCCTTGCGATGTCTTCAACTGCAATGGCGTTGCAATTGATGCGTGAGAAAGGGATGAATCGCAGCGAATCCGGGCAGCTCGGGTTTTCGGTTCTGCTGTTTCAGGATCTGGCGGTGATCCCGGCACTGGCGTTAGTGCCGTTGTTGGCGGGTTCGGCAGACGAACATTTCGACTGGATGAAGATCGGCATGAAGGTGCTGGCGTTTGTCGGCATGCTGATTGGCGGGCGCTATTTACTGCGTCCGGTATTCCGTTTTATTGCAGCTTCTGGCGTGCGGGAAGTGTTCACCGCCGCGACGCTGCTGTTGGTGTTGGGTTCCGCATTGTTTATGGACGCGCTGGGGCTGTCGATGGCGCTCGGTACGTTTATTGCGGGCGTGCTGCTGGCGGAAAGTGAATATCGCCATGAACTGGAAACGGCTATCGATCCCTTCAAAGGCTTGCTGCTCGGTTTGTTCTTTATCTCTGTCGGCATGTCGCTCAATCTCGGGGTGCTTTATACCCATCTGTTGTGGGTAGTGATAAGCGTGGTTGTGCTGGTGGCGGTGAAAATTCTCGTGTTGTATCTGCTGGCGCGATTGTATGGCGTGCGTAGCTCAGAGCGGATGCAGTTTGCTGGCGTGTTGAGTCAGGGCGGTGAGTTTGCCTTTGTCCTCTTTTCTACCGCTTCTTCACAACGTTTATTCCAGGGCGACCAGATGGCGCTGTTGCTGGTGACGGTGACGCTTTCCATGATGACCACGCCGTTGCTGATGAAGCTGGTGGATAAATGGCTATCCCGCCAGTTTAACGGACCGGAAGAAGAAGACGAAAAACCGTGGGTCAACGATGATAAACCCCAGGTCATTGTCGTGGGCTTCGGGCGTTTTGGTCAGGTGATTGGTCGTTTGCTGATGGCAAATAAAATGCGCATTACCGTGCTGGAGCGGGATATCAGCGCCGTTAACCTGATGCGTAAATATGGCTACAAAGTTTATTACGGCGACGCCACGCAGGTCGATCTTTTACGTTCTGCGGGTGCAGAGGCCGCTGAGTCTATCGTCATTACCTGTAACGAGCCGGAAGACACCATGAAGCTGGTGGAAATATGCCAGCAGCACTTTCCGCATTTGCATATTCTTGCGCGAGCGCGCGGACGTGTGGAAGCGCATGAGTTATTACAGGCAGGGGTGACGCAGTTTTCCCGTGAAACATTCTCCAGTGCGTTAGAGCTGGGGCGCAAGACGCTGGTCACGCTTGGCATGCATCCGCATCAGGCACAGCGGGCGCAACTGCATTTTCGCCGCCTGGATATGCGAATGCTGCGGGAGTTAATCCCGATGCATGCTGATACCGTACAAATTTCTCGCGCCAGGGAAGCCCGACGCGAACTGGAAGAGATTTTCCAGCGTGAAATGCAACAAGAACGACGCCAGCTGGACGGCTGGGATGAATTTGAGTAGAGGGTAAAGATGGCAATCCGAAAACGTTTTATTGCGGGCGCAAAATGCCCGGCCTGTCAGGCGCAGGATTCAATGGCGATGTGGCGCGAAAATAATATTGATATTGTTGAATGTGTTAAGTGCGGACATCAGATGCGAGAAGCAGACAAAGAAGCCCGCGATCACGTTCGCAAAGATGAGCAAGTGATCGGGATTTTTCATCCGGACTAGCGATATGCGCCGAGTTTTTTTAAGCTAGTGAGTACACGGCTGCAGAATTCCGCTACAATCTGCGCCACTATTCTTCCCATGCTCAGGAGATATCATGAAAGTAGCAAAAGACCTGGTGGTCAGCCTGGCCTATCAGGTACGTACAGAAGACGGTGTGTTGGTTGATGAGTCTCCGGTGAGTGCGCCGCTGGACTACCTGCATGGTCACGGTTCCCTGATCTCTGGCCTGGAAACGGCGCTGGAAGGTCATGAAGTTGGCGACAAATTTGATGTCGCTGTTGGCGCGAACGACGCTTACGGTCAGTACGACGAAAACCTGGTGCAACGTGTTCCTAAAGACGTATTTATGGGCGTTGATGAACTGCAGGTAGGTATGCGTTTCCTGGCTGAAACTGACCAGGGTCCGGTACCGGTTGAAATCACTGCGGTTGAAGACGATCACGTCGTGGTTGATGGTAACCACATGCTGGCCGGTCAGAACCTGAAATTCAACGTTGAAGTTGTGGCGATTCGCGAAGCGACCGAAGAAGAACTGGCTCATGGCCACGTTCACGGCGCGCACGATCATCACCACGATCACGACCACGACGGTTGCTGCGGCGGTCATGGCCACGATCACGGTCATGAACACGGTGGCGAAGGCTGCTGTGGCGGTAAAGGCAACGGCGGTTGTGGTTGCCACTAATACCGAAAAGGTGACAAAAAAGCGGGGAATCCCCGCTTTTTTTACGCCTCAATAATGTGGCGGTGGCGTTTCTTCAGCCTGCGACGCGATGTTCGACGGCTGGCTGGCTTTTAACTTCTCGGTCAGCAGACGCAGATGATCGCGCAGTTTCGCCATCTCCATTTCATGAGCGGTCACCGTGACGTTCAGTTCTTCAATGGTGATTTCCTGAAAAGCCAGTCGGCTCTCCAGCTCTGCCAGGCGTGCTTCCAATGATAAATCCTGCATGATTCACCTCTTTTGTCGAATGGTCGCCGCGGATTCTACTTAACTTTGCTGCCCGAGACAGCACTCATTTCGCGGTCATCGAAACTAATTTAAACAAAAAGAGTCTGAAAATAGATGATAATAGGGCGTGTCTGTATGTAGATTTGTTCGACAACGCTTTATAGTACCCTTCTGATAATAGTTAACCCTGGGGTGAGATGCCCCGATCCTGGAGATATGGATGAAATCACTGTTTAAAGTAACGCTGCTGGCGACCACAATGGCCGTTGCCCTGCATGCACCAATCACTTTTGCTGCTGAAGCTGCAAAACCTGCTACAACTGCTGACAGCAAAGCAGCGTTCAAAAATGACGATCAGAAATCAGCTTATGCACTGGGTGCTTCGCTGGGTCGTTACATGGAAAACTCTCTTAAAGAACAAGAAAAACTGGGCATCAAACTGGATAAAGATCAGCTGATCGCTGGTGTTCAGGATGCATTTGCTGATAAGAGCAAACTCTCCGACCAAGAGATCGAACAGACTCTGCAAGCATTCGAAGCTCGCGTGAAGTCTTCTGCTCAGGCGAAGATGGAAAAAGACGCGGCTGATAACGAAGCAAAAGGTAAAGAGTACCGCGAGAAATTTGCCAAAGAGAAAGGTGTGAAAACCTCTTCAACTGGTCTGGTTTATCAGGTAGTAGAAGCCGGTAAAGGCGAAGCACCGAAAGACAGCGATACTGTTGTAGTGAACTACAAAGGTACGCTGATCGACGGTAAAGAGTTCGACAACTCTTACACCCGTGGTGAACCGCTTTCTTTCCGTCTGGACGGTGTTATCCCGGGTTGGACAGAAGGTCTGAAGAACATCAAGAAAGGCGGTAAGATCAAACTGGTTATTCCACCAGAACTGGCTTACGGCAAAGCGGGTGTTCCGGGGATCCCACCGAATTCTACCCTGGTGTTTGACGTAGAGCTGCTGGATGTGAAACCAGCGCCGAAGGCTGATGCAAAGCCGGAAGCTGATGCGAAAGCCGCAGATTCTGCTAAAAAATAAGCATTAAGAACCGCCGCCTGACCAGGCGGCGGTTTTTTTATTACAGGCCGGATATAATTAGTGCTGGAAAGCGGAACCTCCGCTGTATTAATTTAGTTACCCGCATCATTAATGAGCCTGCCCTGAAAAGTTAACGACAGGCTCCTGAAAAGGAGTGTTTTTTTTCATGTCCAGGTCGCTTTTAACCAACGAAACCAGTGAGTTGGATTTACTGGATCAACGTCCTTTCGACCAGACCGATTTTGATATTCTGAAATCCTACGAAGCGGTGGTGGACGGGTTAGCGATGCTTATTGGCTCCCACTGTGAAATCGTTTTGCACTCTTTGCAGGATCTAAAATGTTCAGCCATTCGCATTGCTAACGGTGAACATACAGGCCGGAAGATTGGTTCGCCAATTACTGACCTGGCGCTACGTATGCTGCACGATATGACGGGAGCGGATAGCAGCGTTTCTAAATGCTACTTTACTCGCGCCAAAAGCGGCGTATTAATGAAGTCCCTGACTATCGCGATTCGTAACCGCGAACAGCGTGTAATTGGTCTGCTGTGCATCAATATGAATCTTGATGTTCCCTTCTCGCAGATTATGAGCACTTTTGTGCCGCCAGAAACCCCGGATGTCGGTTCAAGCGTCAACTTTGCCTCTTCTGTTGAAGATCTGGTTACCCAAACGCTGGAGTTCACCATCGAAGAAGTGAATGCCGATCGCAATGTTTCTAATAACGCCAAAAATCGTCAGATCGTGCTGAATCTCTACGAGAAAGGGATCTTCGATATTAAAGACGCGATCAACCAGGTTGCTGACCGCCTGAACATCTCCAAACACACTGTCTATCTCTACATCCGCCAGTTCAAAAGCGGTGATTTCCAGGGGCAAGATAAGTAATGCGTTTTGCCATCGTGGTGACCGGGCCAGCATACGGTACGCAACAGGCGAGTAGTGCTTTTCAGTTTGCGCAGGCGCTGATAGTAGAAGGCCATGAGTTAAGCAGCGTCTTTTTCTATCGGGAAGGGGTCTATAACGCTAACCAATTGACCTCACCGGCAAGTGACGAATTTGACCTTGTGCGCGGCTGGCAACAGTTGAATGCGCAACATGGTGTGGCGCTGAATATCTGCGTAGCGGCAGCGTTACGCCGCGGTATCGTCGATGAAACTGAAGCAGGAAGGCTGGGGCTGGCTTCGTCAAACCTTCAGCCGGGATTTACCTTAAGCGGACTTGGCGCGCTGGCGGAAGCCTCGCTGACCTGTGACAGGGTGGTACAGTTCTGATGAAACGAATTGCGTTTGTTTTTTCTACTGCACCTCATGGTACAGCTGCTGGCCGGGAAGGTTTAGATGCTTTACTGGCAACTTCCGCATTAACTGACGATCTGGCCGTCTTCTTTATTGCTGATGGCGTTTTTCAGCTGCTGTCAGGACAAAAGCCCGATGCAGTGCTGGCGCGTGATTACATTGCCACTTTTAAATTGTTGGGTCTGTACGACATTGAACAGTGCTGGGTTTGTGCGGCTTCACTGCGCGAACGCGGGTTAGATCCGCAGACACCCTTTGTTGTCGAAGCCACGCCGCTCGAAGCAGATGCCTTACGCCGCGAACTCGCCAACTACGATGTTATTTTGAGGTTTTGAGGCGTTTATGCTGTACACGTTACATCGTTCACCCTGGCTGACGGATTTTGCTGCGCTGCTGCGTCTGCTCAGTGAAGGAGACGAACTGCTATTATTGCAAGATGGCGTAACTGCCGCAGTTGACGGTAACCGCTACCTTGAAAGTCTGCGTAATGCCCCCATTAAGGTCTATGCCCTGAACGAAGACCTTATTGCCCGCGGTTTGACTGGTCAAATTTCGAACGACATCATTCCCATTGACTATACTGATTTCGTCAGACTTACGGTTAAGCACTCCAGCCAGATGGCCTGGTGATGGCGGGATCGTTGTATATTTCTTGACACCTTTTCGGCATCGCCCTAAAATTCGGCGTCCTCATATTGTGTGAGGACGTTTTATTACGTGTTTACGAAGCAAAAGCTAAAACCAGGAGCTATTTAATGGCAACAGTTAACCAGCTGGTACGCAAACCACGTGCTCGCAAAGTTGCGAAAAGCAACGTGCCTGCGCTGGAAGCATGCCCGCAAAAACGTGGCGTATGTACTCGTGTATATACTACCACTCCTAAAAAACCGAACTCCGCGCTGCGTAAAGTATGCCGTGTTCGTCTGACTAACGGTTTCGAAGTGACTTCCTACATCGGTGGTGAAGGTCACAACCTGCAGGAGCACTCCGTGATCCTGATCCGTGGCGGTCGTGTTAAAGACCTCCCGGGTGTTCGTTACCACACCGTACGTGGTGCGCTTGACTGCTCCGGCGTTAAAGACCGTAAGCAGGCTCGTTCCAAGTATGGCGTGAAGCGTCCTAAGGCTTAATGGTTCTCCGTTAAGTAAGGCCAAACGTTTTAACTTAAATGTCAAACTAAACTCGTAGAGTTTTGGACAATCCTGAATTAACAACGGAGTATTTCCATGCCACGTCGTCGCGTCATTGGTCAGCGTAAAATTCTGCCGGATCCGAAGTTCGGATCAGAACTGCTGGCTAAATTTGTAAATATCCTGATGGTAGATGGTAAAAAATCTACTGCTGAATCTATCGTATACAGCGCGCTGGAGACCCTGGCTCAGCGCTCTGGTAAATCTGAACTGGAAGCATTCGAAGTAGCTCTCGAAAACGTGCGCCCGACTGTAGAAGTTAAGTCTCGCCGCGTTGGTGGTTCTACTTATCAGGTACCAGTTGAAGTCCGTCCGGTTCGTCGTAATGCTCTGGCAATGCGTTGGATCGTTGAAGCTGCTCGTAAACGCGGTGATAAATCCATGGCTCTGCGCCTGGCGAACGAACTTTCTGATGCTGCAGAAAACAAAGGTACTGCAGTTAAGAAACGTGAAGACGTTCACCGTATGGCCGAAGCCAACAAGGCGTTCGCACACTACCGTTGGTAATCCCTTCGGAGTTTTAGTCACCAGGCGGGCGCTTCCAGTAAGCAGCCCGCTTTGGGCTACTTAAATTGAACGCCTAAAAGATAAACGAGGAAACAAATGGCTCGTACAACACCCATCGCACGCTACCGTAACATCGGTATCAGTGCGCACATCGACGCCGGTAAAACCACTACTACCGAACGTATTCTGTTCTACACCGGTGTAAACCATAAAATCGGTGAAGTTCATGACGGCGCTGCAACCATGGACTGGATGGAGCAGGAGCAGGAACGTGGTATTACCATCACTTCCGCTGCGACTACTGCATTCTGGTCTGGTATGGCTAAGCAGTATGAGCCGCATCGCATCAACATCATCGACACCCCGGGGCACGTTGACTTCACAATCGAAGTAGAACGTTCCATGCGTGTTCTCGATGGTGCGGTAATGGTTTACTGCGCAGTTGGTGGTGTTCAGCCGCAGTCTGAAACCGTATGGCGTCAGGCAAACAAATATAAAGTTCCGCGCATTGCGTTCGTTAACAAAATGGACCGCATGGGTGCGAACTTCCTGAAAGTTGTTAACCAGATCAAAACCCGTCTGGGCGCGAACCCGGTTCCGCTGCAGCTGGCGATTGGTGCTGAAGAACATTTCACCGGTGTTGTTGACCTGGTGAAAATGAAAGCTATCAACTGGAACGACGCTGACCAGGGCGTAACCTTCGAATACGAAGATATCCCGGCAGACATGGTTGAACTGGCTAACGAATGGCACCAGAACCTGATCGAATCCGCAGCTGAAGCTTCTGAAGAGCTGATGGAAAAATACCTGGGTGGTGAAGAACTGACTGAAGCAGAAATCAAAGGTGCTCTGCGTCAGCGCGTTCTGAACAACGAAATCATCCTGGTAACCTGTGGTTCTGCGTTCAAGAACAAAGGTGTTCAGGCGATGCTGGATGCGGTAATTGATTACCTGCCATCCCCGGTTGACGTACCTGCGATCAACGGTATCCTGGACGACGGTAAAGACACTCCGGCTGAACGTCACGCAAGTGATGACGAGCCGTTCTCTGCACTGGCGTTCAAAATCGCTACCGACCCGTTTGTTGGTAACCTGACCTTCTTCCGTGTTTACTCCGGTGTGGTTAACTCTGGTGATACCGTACTGAACTCCGTGAAAGCTGCACGTGAGCGTTTCGGTCGTATCGTTCAGATGCACGCTAACAAACGTGAAGAGATCAAAGAAGTTCGCGCGGGCGACATCGCTGCTGCTATCGGTCTGAAAGACGTAACCACTGGTGACACCCTGTGTGACCCGGATGCGCCGATCATTCTGGAACGTATGGAATTCCCTGAGCCGGTAATCTCCATCGCAGTTGAACCGAAAACCAAAGCTGACCAGGAAAAAATGGGTCTGGCTCTGGGCCGTCTGGCTAAAGAAGACCCGTCTTTCCGTGTATGGACTGACGAAGAATCTAACCAGACCATCATCGCGGGTATGGGCGAACTGCACCTCGACATCATCGTTGACCGTATGAAGCGTGAATTCAACGTTGAAGCGAACGTAGGTAAACCGCAGGTTGCTTACCGTGAAACTATCCGCCAGAAAGTTACCGATGTTGAAGGTAAACACGCGAAACAGTCTGGTGGTCGTGGTCAGTATGGTCATGTTGTTATCGACATGTACCCGCTGGAGCCGGGTTCAAACCCGAAAGGCTACGAGTTCATCAACGACATTAAAGGTGGTGTAATCCCTGGCGAATACATCCCGGCCGTTGATAAAGGTATCCAGGAACAGCTGAAAGCAGGTCCGCTGGCAGGCTACCCGGTAGTAGACATGGGTATTCGTCTGCACTTCGGTTCTTACCATGACGTTGACTCCTCTGAACTGGCGTTTAAACTGGCTGCTTCTATCGCCTTTAAAGAAGGCTTTAAGAAAGCGAAACCAGTTCTGCTTGAGCCGATCATGAAGGTTGAAGTAGAAACTCCGGAAGAGAACACCGGTGACGTTATCGGTGACTTGAGCCGTCGTCGTGGTATGCTCAAAGGTCAGGAATCTGAAGTTACTGGCGTTAAGATCCACGCTGAAGTACCGCTGTCTGAAATGTTCGGATACGCAACTCAGCTGCGTTCTCTGACCAAAGGTCGTGCATCATACACTATGGAATTCCTGAAGTATGATGAAGCGCCGAGTAACGTTGCTCAGGCCGTAATTGAAGCCCGTGGTAAATAAGCCTAAGGGTTAATACCAAAGTCCCGTGCTCTCTCCTGAAGGGGAGAGCACTATAGTAAGGAATATAGCCGTGTCTAAAGAAAAATTTGAACGTACAAAACCGCACGTTAACGTTGGTACTATCGGCCACGTTGACCACGGTAAAACTACTCTGACCGCTGCAATCACCACCGTACTGGCTAAAACCTACGGCGGTGCTGCTCGTGCATTCGACCAGATCGATAACGCGCCGGAAGAAAAAGCTCGTGGTATCACCATCAACACTTCTCACGTTGAATATGACACCCCGACCCGTCACTACGCACACGTAGACTGCCCGGGGCACGCCGACTATGTTAAAAACATGATCACCGGTGCTGCTCAGATGGACGGCGCGATCCTGGTAGTTGCTGCGACTGACGGCCCGATGCCGCAGACTCGTGAGCACATCCTGCTGGGTCGTCAGGTAGGCGTTCCGTACATCATCGTGTTCCTGAACAAATGCGACATGGTTGATGACGAAGAGCTGCTGGAACTGGTTGAAATGGAAGTTCGTGAACTTCTGTCTCAGTACGACTTCCCGGGCGACGACACTCCGATCGTTCGTGGTTCTGCTCTGAAAGCGCTGGAAGGCGACGCAGAGTGGGAAGCGAAAATCCTGGAACTGGCTGGCTTCCTGGATTCTTATATTCCGGAACCAGAGCGTGCGATTGACAAGCCGTTCCTGCTGCCGATCGAAGACGTATTCTCCATCTCCGGTCGTGGTACCGTTGTTACCGGTCGTGTAGAACGCGGTATCATCAAAGTTGGTGAAGAAGTTGAAATCGTTGGTATCAAAGAGACTCAGAAGTCTACCTGTACTGGCGTTGAAATGTTCCGCAAACTGCTGGACGAAGGCCGTGCTGGTGAGAACGTAGGTGTTCTGCTGCGTGGTATCAAACGTGAAGAAATCGAACGTGGTCAGGTACTGGCTAAGCCGGGCACCATCAAGCCGCACACCAAGTTCGAATCTGAAGTGTACATTCTGTCCAAAGATGAAGGCGGCCGTCATACTCCGTTCTTCAAAGGCTACCGTCCGCAGTTCTACTTCCGTACTACTGACGTGACTGGTACCATCGAACTGCCGGAAGGCGTAGAGATGGTAATGCCGGGCGACAACATCAAAATGGTTGTTACCCTGATCCACCCGATCGCGATGGACGACGGTCTGCGTTTCGCAATCCGTGAAGGCGGCCGTACCGTTGGCGCGGGCGTTGTTGCTAAAGTTCTGGGCTAATTACACGTTAATTAGTTTTGAATTGAAAAGGGCGCTTCGGCGCCCTTTTTGCTGCCCGTAATTTGAGCTCGAAATATTTAGTCGTAATTTTGCTCGCTGAACTATGGCGCAAATAAAACTGTGCTATTGTAATCATAACCATTCTCATTTACACTTTGCGCAGAATTTGAACGGGAGCAATCATGTACGTTTGTTTGTGTAATGGTGTAAGTGACAAAAAAATTCGCCAGGCAGTCCGTCAGTTTCATCCGCAATCTTTCCAACAATTGCGTAAGTTTATTCCTGTGGGAAATCAATGCGGTAAGTGCATTCGCGCCGCGCGCGAAGTGATGCAGGACGAGTTGATGCAGATGCCAGAATTTAAAGAGATTGCCTGAAGACCACGCTTATTTTTTGACATCCCGCTAGCCCCATCTACGCTCTAATAGTGGAAGCGGAGGGACTATAAAATGAAAGGTGATGTTAAAATCATAAATTATCTCAATAAACTATTGGGAAATGAGCTTGTCGCAATCAATCAGTATTTTCTCCATGCCCGGATGTTTAAAAACTGGGGCCTGATGCGTCTCAATGACGTCGAATACCATGAATCCATCGATGAGATGAAACACGCTGATAAATATATCGAGCGTATTTTGTTTTTAGAAGGAATCCCCAACTTACAGGATTTAGGCAAACTGGGGATTGGTGAAGATGTCGAGGAGATGCTGCAATCCGACCTGCGATTAGAACTGGAAGGCGCGAAGGATCTCCGTGAGGCTATCGCGTATGCCGACAGCGTTCATGACTATGTTAGCCGTGATATGATGATCGAGATCCTTGCCGATGAAGAAGGTCATATTGACTGGCTCGAAACTGAGCTGGATCTCATCGGTAAAATCGGTTTACAAAATTACCTGCAATCACAAATAAAAGTTAAAGATTAACGGCCTGCTAGCAAACTATCCCAACCTACAACGAAACCCGCAGCCGCCAGAAATGGCCCAAACGGCAGCGGGTTTTTTAATGACTCTTTTCCTCTCATGAGCAGACCAACAACTACGGCTCCGCAAGCGAATGAGGCAGCAAGGAAAACCAGTCGTGGCAAGAAGGTCCAGGTATGCCAGGCACCAAGGGCGGCGAGAAACTTCACATCACCATAGCCTAATCCTTCTTTATGACGCAGTATGCGATACCCCCAGTAAATGACAGCGAATGTGCCGTAACCAATAATCGCCCCCCATAACGCATCGGCTAAACCGTCAGGATTACAAACCTGAGAGAACAAAAGACCTGACCAGAGTAACGGGCAGGTAAATCTGTCAGGTAACAAGCCATGCTTTGCATCCCATAAAAAAAGTAGGACAGATAAACAAGCGTACAAAATCAGAAAGGGAAGGTTAGCGTCCATAAAACATCCTCTGTAATTGGAGTATCACCATCGAATAACTCCGGATGCTCAGCAACAGAGAAATCGCTGATTTGTTAACCTGGTTCCGGTGAAAAACGCTATCTTCACAACCTTACAAATTTCGTGGAATACAGCTCGCAATCTGCGCGTTGCGATTAATTTCTACCCGATGCTTGCGTCAGGCTCAGATTTGCGTATAATGCGCGGGCTTGTCGTAGTTGACAGCAGGTTCAATCTGAACCTCAGTTAGCCGAATTTGGCTACCTAACAATGCTCCCAATCGGGGAGCTACGTAAGAACGGTTACACTCTCCCATCAATCGTAATGGGTCTGAGGAGTAATCATTTTCGTTTATAAAATAATTGGAGCTCTGGTCTCATGCAGAACCAAAGAATCCGTATCCGCCTGAAAGCGTTTGATCATCGTCTGATCGATCAAGCAACCGCGGAAATCGTCGAGACTGCCAAGCGCACTGGTGCGCAGGTCCGTGGTCCGATCCCGCTGCCGACACGCAAAGAGCGCTTCACTGTTCTGATCTCCCCGCACGTCAACAAAGACGCGCGCGATCAGTACGAAATCCGTACTCACTTGCGTCTGGTTGACATCGTTGAGCCAACCGAGAAAACCGTTGATGCTCTGATGCGTCTGGATCTGGCTGCCGGTGTAGACGTGCAGATCAGCCTGGGTTAATCAGGTCATTGAGCGATTGAGAGGTTGAAACAATGATTGGTTTAGTCGGTAAAAAAGTGGGTATGACCCGTATCTTCACAGAAGACGGCGTTTCTATCCCAGTAACCGTAATCGAAGTTGAAGCAAACCGCGTTACTCAGGTTAAAGACCTGGCTAACGATGGCTACCGTGCTATTCAGGTGACCACCGGTGCTAAAAAAGCTAACCGTGTGACCAAGCCTGAAGCTGGCCACTTCGCTAAAGCTGGCGTAGAAGCTGGCCGTGGTCTGTGGGAATTCCGCCTGGCTGAAGGCGAAGAGTTCACTGTAGGTCAGAGCATTAGCGTTGAACTGTTTGCTGACGTTAAAAAAGTTGACGTAACTGGCACCTCTAAAGGTAAAGGTTTCGCAGGTACCGTTAAGCGCTGGAACTTCCGTACCCAGGACGCTACTCACGGTAACTCCTTGTCTCACCGCGTTCCGGGTTCTATCGGTCAGAACCAGACTCCGGGCAAAGTGTTCAAAGGCAAGAAAATGGCAGGTCAGATGGGTAACGAACGTGTAACCGTTCAGAGCCTTGACGTAGTACGCGTTGACGCTGAGCGCAACCTGCTGCTGGTTAAAGGTGCTGTCCCGGGTGCAACCGGTAGCGACCTGATCGTTAAACCAGCTGTGAAGGCGTAAGGAGATAGCAATGGAATTAGTATTGAAAGACGCGCAGAGCGCGCTGACTGTTTCCGAAACTACCTTCGGTCGTGATTTCAACGAAGCGCTGGTTCACCAGGTTGTTGTTGCTTATGCAGCTGGTGCTCGTCAGGGTACTCGTGCTCAGAAGACTCGTGCTGAAGTAACTGGTTCCGGTAAAAAACCGTGGCGCCAGAAAGGCACCGGCCGTGCGCGTTCTGGTTCTATCAAGAGCCCGATCTGGCGTTCTGGTGGCGTGACCTTTGCTGCTCGTCCGCAGGACCACAGTCAAAAAGTTAACAAGAAGATGTACCGCGGCGCGCTGAAAAGCATCCTGTCCGAACTGGTACGTCAGGATCGTCTGATCGTTGTCGAGAAGTTCTCTGTAGAAGCGCCGAAAACTAAGCTGCTGGCACAGAAACTGAAAGACATGGCTCTGGAAGATGTGCTGATCATCACCGGTGAGCTGGACGAAAACCTGTTCCTGGCTGCGCGCAACCTGCACAAGGTTGACGTACGCGATGCAACTGGTATCGACCCGGTTAGCCTGATCGCCTTCGACAAAGTCGTAATGACTGCTGATGCTGTTAAGCAAGTTGAGGAGATGCTGGCATGATTCGTGAAGAACGTCTGCTGAAGGTGCTGCGTGCACCGCACGTTTCTGAAAAAGCGTCTACTGCGATGGAAAAATCCAACACCATCGTACTCAAAGTTGCTAAAGACGCGACCAAAGCAGAAATCAAAGCTGCTGTGCAGAAACTGTTTGAAGTCGAAGTCGAAGTCGTTAACACCCTGGTAGTTAAAGGGAAAGTTAAACGTCACGGACAGCGTATCGGTCGTCGTAGCGACTGGAAAAAAGCTTACGTCACCCTGAAAGAAGGCCAGAATCTGGACTTCGTTGGCGGCGCTGAGTAAGTCGGAGGAGTAATACAATGGCAGTTGTTAAATGTAAACCGACATCTCCGGGTCGTCGCCACGTAGTTAAAGTGGTTAACCCTGAGCTGCACAAGGGCAAACCTTTTGCTCCGTTGCTGGAAAAAAACAGCAAATCCGGTGGTCGTAACAACAATGGCCGTATCACCACTCGTCATATCGGTGGTGGCCACAAGCAGGCTTACCGTATTGTTGACTTCAAACGCAACAAAGACGGTATCCCGGCAGTTGTTGAACGTCTTGAGTACGATCCGAACCGTTCCGCGAACATCGCGCTGGTTCTGTACAAAGACGGTGAACGCCGTTACATCCTGGCCCCTAAAGGCCTGAAAGCTGGCGACCAGATTCAGTCTGGCGTTGATGCTGCAATCAAACCAGGTAACACCCTGCCGATGCGCAACATCCCGGTTGGTTCTACTGTTCATAACGTAGAAATGAAACCAGGTAAAGGCGGTCAGCTGGCACGTTCCGCTGGTACTTACGTTCAGATCGTTGCTCGTGATGGTGCTTATGTCACCCTGCGTCTGCGTTCTGGTGAAATGCGTAAAGTAGAAGCAGACTGCCGTGCAACTCTGGGCGAAGTTGGCAATGCTGAGCATATGCTGCGCGTTCTGGGTAAAGCAGGTGCTGCACGCTGGCGTGGTGTTCGTCCGACCGTTCGCGGTACCGCGATGAACCCGGTAGACCACCCACATGGTGGTGGTGAAGGTCGTAACTTTGGTAAGCACCCGGTAACTCCGTGGGGCGTTCAGACCAAAGGTAAGAAGACCCGCAGCAACAAGCGTACTGATAAATTCATCGTACGTCGCCGTAGCAAATAATTTTAGAGGATAAGCCATGCCACGTTCTCTCAAGAAAGGTCCTTTTATTGACCTGCACTTGCTGAAGAAGGTAGAGAAAGCGGTGGAAAGCGGAGACAAGAAGCCCCTGCGCACTTGGTCCCGTCGTTCAACGATCTTTCCTAACATGATCGGTTTGACCATCGCTGTCCATAATGGTCGTCAGCACGTTCCGGTATTTGTAACCGACGAAATGGTCGGTCACAAACTGGGTGAATTCGCACCGACTCGTACTTATCGCGGCCACGCTGCTGATAAAAAAGCGAAGAAGAAATAAGGTAGGAGGAAGAGATGGAAACTATCGCTAAACATCGCCATGCTCGTTCTTCTGCTCAGAAGGTTCGCCTTGTTGCTGACCTGATTCGCGGTAAGAAAGTGTCGCAGGCTCTGGATATTTTGACCTACACCAACAAGAAAGCGGCTGTACTGGTCAAGAAAGTTCTGGAATCTGCCATTGCTAACGCTGAACACAACGATGGCGCTGACATTGACGATCTGAAAGTTACGAAAATTTTCGTAGACGAAGGCCCGAGCATGAAGCGCATTATGCCGCGTGCAAAAGGTCGTGCAGATCGCATCCTGAAGCGCACCAGCCACATCACTGTGGTTGTGTCCGATCGCTGAGACTCTGGAGACTAGCAATGGGTCAGAAAGTACATCCTAATGGTATTCGCCTGGGTATTGTAAAACCATGGAACTCTACCTGGTTTGCGAACACCAAAGAATTCGCTGACAACCTGGACAGCGATTTTAAAGTACGTCAGTACCTGACTAAGGAACTGGCTAAAGCGTCCGTATCTCGTATCGTTATCGAGCGTCCGGCTAAGAGCATCCGTGTAACCATTCACACTGCTCGCCCGGGTATCGTTATCGGTAAAAAAGGTGAAGACGTAGAAAAACTGCGTAAGGTCGTAGCGGACATCGCTGGCGTTCCTGCACAGATCAACATCGCCGAAGTTCGTAAGCCTGAACTGGACGCAAAACTGGTTGCTGACAGCATCACTTCTCAGCTGGAACGTCGCGTTATGTTCCGTCGTGCTATGAAGCGTGCTGTACAGAACGCAATGCGTCTGGGCGCTAAAGGTATTAAAGTTGAAGTTAGCGGCCGTCTGGGCGGCGCGGAAATCGCACGTACCGAATGGTACCGCGAAGGTCGCGTACCGCTGCACACTCTGCGTGCTGACATCGACTACAACACCTCTGAAGCGCACACCACTTACGGTGTAATCGGCGTTAAAGTGTGGATCTTCAAAGGCGAGATCCTGGGTGGTATGGCTGCTGTTGAACAACCGGAAAAACCGGCTGCTCAGCCTAAAAAGCAGCAGCGTAAAGGCCGTAAATAAGGAGCGTCGCTGATGTTACAACCAAAGCGTACAAAATTCCGTAAAATGCACAAAGGCCGTAACCGCGGTCTGGCGCAGGGTACGGATGTTAGCTTCGGCAGCTTCGGTCTGAAAGCTGTTGGCCGTGGTCGTCTGACTGCCCGTCAGATCGAAGCAGCACGTCGTGCTATGACCCGTGCAGTTAAGCGTCAAGGTAAGATCTGGATCCGTGTGTTCCCGGACAAACCGATCACTGAAAAGCCGCTGGCAGTGCGTATGGGTAAAGGTAAAGGTAACGTGGAGTATTGGGTTGCCTTGATTCAGCCGGGTAAAGTCCTGTATGAAATGGACGGTGTTCCGGAAGAGCTGGCCCGTGAAGCATTCAAGCTGGCAGCAGCGAAACTGCCGATTAAAACCACCTTTGTAACTAAGACGGTGATGTAATGAAAGCAAAAGAGCTGCGTGAGAAGAGCGTTGAAGAGCTGAACACCGAGCTGCTGAACCTGCTGCGTGAGCAGTTCAACCTGCGTATGCAGGCTGCAAGTGGCCAGCTGCAACAGTCTCACCTGTTGAAGCAAGTGCGTCGCGATGTCGCACGCGTTAAGACTTTACTGAACGAGAAGGCGGGTGCGTAATGACCGATAAAATCCGTACTCTGCAAGGTCGCGTTGTTAGCGACAAAATGGAGAAATCCATTGTTGTTGCTATCGAACGTTTTGTGAAACACCCGATCTACGGTAAATTCATCAAGCGTACGACCAAACTGCACGTACATGACGAGAACAACGAATGCGGTATCGGTGACGTGGTTGAAATCCGCGAATGCCGTCCGCTGTCCAAGACTAAATCCTGGACGCTGGTTCGCGTTGTAGAGAAAGCGGTTCTGTAATACAGTACACTCTCTCGATACGAATAAACGGCTCAGAAATGAGCCGTTTATTTTTTCTACCCATATCCTTGAAGCGGTGTTATAATGCCGCGCCCTCGATATGGGGATTTTTAACGACCTGATTTTCGGGTCTCAGTAGTAGTTGACATTAGCGGAGCACTAAAATGATCCAAGAACAGACTATGCTGAACGTCGCCGACAACTCCGGTGCACGTCGCGTAATGTGTATCAAGGTTCTGGGTGGCTCGCACCGTCGCTACGCAGGCGTAGGCGACATCATCAAGATCACCATCAAAGAAGCAATTCCGCGTGGTAAGGTCAAAAAAGGTGATGTGCTGAAGGCGGTAGTGGTGCGCACCAAGAAGGGTGTTCGTCGCCCGGACGGTTCTGTCATTCGCTTCGATGGTAATGCTTGTGTTCTTCTGAACAACAACAGCGAGCAGCCTATCGGTACGCGTATTTTTGGGCCGGTAACTCGTGAGCTTCGTAGTGAGAAGTTCATGAAAATTATCTCTCTGGCACCAGAAGTACTCTAAGGAGCGAATCATGGCAGCGAAAATCCGTCGTGATGACGAAGTTATCGTGTTAACCGGTAAAGATAAAGGTAAACGCGGTAAAGTTAAGAATGTCCTGTCTTCCGGCAAGGTCATTGTTGAAGGTATCAACCTGGTTAAGAAACATCAGAAGCCGGTTCCGGCCCTGAACCAACCGGGTGGCATCGTTGAAAAAGAAGCCGCTATTCAGGTTTCCAACGTAGCAATCTTCAATGCGGCAACCGGCAAGGCTGACCGTGTAGGCTTTAGATTCGAAGACGGCAAAAAAGTCCGTTTTTTCAAGTCTAACAGCGAAACTATCAAGTAATTTGGAGTAGTACGATGGCGAAACTGCATGATTACTACAAAGACGAAGTAGTTAAAAAACTCATGACTGAGTTTAACTACAATTCTGTCATGCAAGTCCCTCGGGTCGAGAAGATCACCCTGAACATGGGTGTTGGTGAAGCGATCGCTGACAAAAAACTGCTGGATAACGCAGCAGCAGACCTGGCAGCAATCTCCGGTCAAAAACCGCTGATCACCAAAGCACGCAAATCTGTTGCAGGCTTCAAAATCCGTCAGGGCTATCCGATCGGCTGTAAAGTAACTCTGCGTGGCGAACGCATGTGGGAGTTCTTTGAGCGCCTGATCACTATTGCTGTACCTCGTATCCGTGACTTCCGTGGCCTGTCCGCTAAGTCTTTCGACGGTCGTGGTAACTACAGCATGGGTGTCCGTGAGCAGATCATCTTCCCAGAAATCGACTACGATAAAGTCGACCGCGTTCGTGGTTTGGATATTACCATTACCACTACTGCGAAATCTGACGAAGAAGGCCGCGCTCTGCTGGCTGCCTTTGACTTCCCGTTCCGCAAGTAAGGTAGGGTTACTAAATGGCTAAGCAATCAATGAAAGCACGCGAAGTAAAACGCGTAGCTTTAGCTGATAAATACTTCGCGAAACGCGCTGAACTGAAAGCGATCATCTCTGATGTGAACGCTTCCGACGAAGATCGTTGGAACGCTGTTCTCAAGCTGCAGACTCTGCCGCGTGATTCCAGCCCGTCTCGTCAGCGTAACCGCTGCCGTCAAACAGGTCGTCCGCATGGTTTCCTGCGGAAGTTCGGGTTGAGCCGTATTAAGGTCCGTGAAGCCGCTATGCGCGGTGAAATCCCGGGTCTGAAAAAGGCTAGCTGGTAATTGTCACCAATTGAATCACGGGAGTAAAGACAGATGAGCATGCAAGATCCGATCGCGGATATGCTGACCCGTATCCGTAACGGTCAGGCCGCGAACAAAGCTGCGGTCACCATGCCTTCCTCCAAGCTGAAAGTGGCAATCGCCAACGTGCTGAAGGAAGAAGGTTTTATTGAAGATTTTAAAGTTGAAGGCGACACCAAGCCTGAACTGGAACTTACTCTGAAGTATTTCCAGGGCAAAGCTGTTGTAGAAAGCATTCAGCGTGTCAGCCGCCCAGGTCTGCGCATCTATAAACGTAAAGATGAGCTGCCGAAAGTTATGGCGGGTCTGGGTATCGCAGTTGTTTCTACCTCTAAAGGTGTTATGACTGATCGTGCAGCGCGCCAGGCTGGTCTTGGTGGCGAAATTATCTGCTACGTAGCCTAATCGGAGGAAAAAATGTCTCGTGTTGCTAAAGCACCGGTCGTTGTTCCTGCCGGCGTTGACGTAAAAATCAACGGTCAGGTTATTACGATCAAAGGTAAAAACGGCGAGCTGACTCGTACTCTCAACGATGCTGTTGAAGTTAAACATGCAGATAATACCCTGACCTTCGGTCCGCGTGATGGTTACGCAGACGGTTGGGCACAGGCTGGTACCGCGCGTGCCCTGCTGAACTCAATGGTTATCGGTGTTACCGAAGGCTTCACTAAGAAGCTGCAGCTGGTTGGTGTAGGTTACCGTGCAGCGGTTAAAGGCAATGTGATTAACCTGTCTCTGGGTTTCTCTCATCCTGTTGACCATCAGCTGCCTGCGGGTATCACTGCTGAATGTCCGACTCAGACTGAAATCGTGCTGAAAGGCGCTGATAAGCAGGTGATCGGCCAGGTTGCAGCGGATCTGCGCGCCTACCGTCGTCCTGAGCCTTATAAAGGCAAGGGTGTTCGTTACGCCGACGAAGTCGTGCGTACCAAAGAGGCTAAGAAGAAGTAAGGTAACACTATGGATAAGAAATCTGCTCGTATCCGTCGTGCGACCCGCGCACGCCGCAAGCTCCAGGAGCTGGGCGCAACTCGCCTGGTGGTACATCGTACCCCGCGTCACATTTACGCACAGGTAATTGCACCGAACGGTTCTGAAGTTCTGGTAGCTGCTTCTACTGTAGAAAAAGCTATCGCTGAACAACTGAAGTACACCGGTAACAAAGACGCGGCTGCAGCTGTGGGTAAAGCTGTCGCTGAACGCGCTCTGGAAAAAGGCATCAAAGATGTATCCTTTGACCGTTCCGGGTTCCAATATCATGGTCGTGTCCAGGCACTGGCAGATGCTGCCCGTGAAGCTGGCCTTCAGTTCTAAGGTAGAGGTGTAAGATGGCTCACATCGAAAAACAAGCTGGCGAACTGCAGGAAAAGCTGATCGCGGTAAACCGCGTATCTAAAACCGTTAAAGGTGGTCGTATTTTCTCCTTCACAGCTCTGACTGTAGTTGGCGATGGTAACGGTCGCGTTGGTTTTGGTTACGGTAAAGCGCGTGAAGTTCCAGCAGCGATCCAGAAAGCGATGGAAAAAGCCCGTCGCAATATGATTAACGTCGCGCTGAATAACGGCACTCTGCAACACCCTGTTAAAGGTGTTCACACGGGTTCTCGCGTATTCATGCAGCCGGCTTCCGAAGGTACCGGTATCATCGCCGGTGGTGCAATGCGCGCCGTTCTGGAAGTCGCTGGGGTTCATAACGTT
Organism: Escherichia sp. SCLE84; assembly: GCF_012584495.1. Taxonomy (NCBI): domain Bacteria; kingdom Pseudomonadati; phylum Pseudomonadota; class Gammaproteobacteria; order Enterobacterales; family Enterobacteriaceae; genus Escherichia; species Escherichia sp. SCLE84. Next base: position 3,725,859 of record NZ_CP051430.1, read on the forward strand.
CTGGCTAAAGCATATGGTTCCACCAACCCGATCAACGTGGTTCGTGCAACTATTGATGGCCTGGAAAATATGAATTCTCCAGAAATGGTCGCTGCCAAGCGTGGTAAATCCGTTGAAGAAATTCTGGGGAAATAAACCATGGCAAAGACTATTAAAATTACTCAAACCCGCAGTGCAATCGGTCGTCTGCCGAAACACAAGGCAACGCTGCTTGGCCTGGGTCTGCGTCGTATTGGTCACACCGTAGAGCGCGAGGATACTCCTGCTATTCGCGGTATGATCAACGCGGTTTCCTTCATGGTTAAAGTTGAGGAGTAAGAGATGCGTTTAAATACTCTGTCTCCGGCCGAAGGCTCCAAAAAGGCGGGTAAACGCCTGGGTCGTGGTATCGGTTCTGGCCTCGGTAAAACCGGTGGTCGTGGTCACAAAGGTCAGAAATCTCGTTCTGGCGGTGGCGTACGTCGCGGTTTCGAGGGTGGTCAGATGCCTCTGTACCGTCGTCTGCCGAAATTCGGCTTCACTTCTCGTAAAGCAGCGATTACAGCCGAAGTTCGTCTGTCTGACCTGGCTAAAGTAGAAGGCGGTGTTGTAGACCTGAACACGCTGAAAGCGGCTAACATTATCGGTATCCAGATCGAGTTCGCGAAAGTGATCCTGGCTGGCGAAGTAACGACTCCGGTAACTGTTCGTGGCCTGCGTGTTACTAAAGGCGCTCGTGCTGCTATCGAAGCTGCTGGCGGTAAAATCGAGGAATAAGTAGCAGATGGCTAAACAACCGGGATTAGATTTTCAAAGTGCCAAAGGTGGCTTAGGCGAGCTGAAACGCAGACTGCTGTTTGTTATCGGTGCGCTGATTGTGTTCCGTATTGGCTCTTTTATTCCGATCCCTGGTATTGATGCCGCTGTACTTGCCAAACTGCTTGAGCAACAGCGAGGCACCATCATTGAGATGTTTAACATGTTCTCTGGTGGTGCTCTCAGCCGTGCTTCTATCTTTGCTCTGGGGATCATGCCGTATATTTCGGCGTCGATCATTATCCAGCTGCTGACGGTGGTTCACCCAACGTTGGCAGAAATTAAGAAAGAAGGGGAGTCTGGTCGTCGTAAGATCAGCCAGTACACCCGTTACGGTACTCTGGTGCTGGCAATATTCCAGTCGATCGGTATTGCTACCGGTCTGCCGAATATGCCTGGTATGCAAGGCCTGGTGATTAACCCAGGCTTTGCATTCTACTTCACCGCTGTTGTAAGTCTGGTCACAGGAACGATGTTCCTGATGTGGTTGGGCGAACAGATTACTGAACGAGGTATCGGCAACGGTATTTCAATCATTATCTTCGCCGGTATTGTCGCGGGACTCCCGCCAGCCATTGCCCATACTATCGAGCAAGCGCGTCAAGGCGACCTGCACTTCCTCGTGTTGCTGTTGGTTGCAGTATTAGTATTTGCAGTGACGTTCTTTGTTGTATTTGTTGAGCGTGGTCAACGCCGCATTGTGGTAAACTACGCGAAACGTCAGCAAGGTCGTCGTGTCTATGCTGCACAGAGCACACATTTACCGCTGAAAGTGAATATGGCGGGGGTAATCCCGGCAATCTTCGCTTCCAGTATTATTCTGTTCCCGGCGACCATCGCGTCATGGTTCGGGGGCGGTACTGGTTGGAACTGGCTGACAACAATTTCGCTGTATTTGCAGCCTGGGCAACCGCTTTATGTGTTACTCTATGCGTCTGCAATCATCTTCTTCTGTTTCTTCTACACGGCGTTGGTTTTCAACCCGCGTGAAACAGCAGATAACCTGAAGAAGTCCGGTGCATTTGTACCAGGAATTCGTCCGGGAGAGCAAACGGCGAAGTATATCGATAAAGTAATGACCCGCCTGACCCTGGTTGGTGCGCTGTATATTACCTTTATCTGCCTGATCCCGGAGTTCATGCGTGATGCAATGAAAGTACCGTTCTACTTCGGTGGGACCTCACTGCTTATCGTTGTTGTCGTGATTATGGACTTTATGGCTCAAGTGCAAACTCTGATGATGTCCAGTCAGTATGAGTCTGCATTGAAGAAGGCGAACCTGAAAGGCTACGGCCGATAATTGGTCGCCCGAGAAGTTACGGAGAGTAAAAATGAAAGTTCGTGCTTCCGTCAAGAAATTATGCCGTAACTGCAAAATCGTTAAGCGTGATGGTGTCATCCGTGTGATTTGCAGTGCCGAGCCGAAGCATAAACAGCGCCAAGGCTGATTTTTTCGCATATTTTTCTTGCAAAGTTGGGTTGAGCTGGCTAGATTAGCCAGCCAATCTTTTGTATGTCTGTGCGTTTCCATTTGAGTATCCTGAAAACGGGCTTTTCAGCATGGAACGTACATATTAAATAGTAGGAGTGCATAGTGGCCCGTATAGCAGGCATTAACATTCCTGATCATAAGCATGCCGTAATCGCATTAACTTCGATTTATGGCGTCGGCAAGACCCGTTCTAAAGCCATCCTGGCTGCAGCGGGTATCGCTGAAGATGTTAAGATCAGTGAGCTGTCTGAAGGACAAATCGACACGCTGCGTGACGAAGTTGCCAAATTTGTCGTTGAAGGTGATCTGCGCCGTGAAATCAGCATGAGCATCAAGCGCCTGATGGATCTTGGTTGCTATCGCGGTTTGCGTCATCGTCGTGGTCTCCCGGTTCGCGGTCAGCGTACCAAGACCAACGCACGTACCCGTAAGGGTCCGCGCAAACCGATCAAGAAATAATCGGGGTGATTGAATAATGGCAAAGGCACCAATTCGTGCACGTAAACGTGTAAGAAAACAAGTCTCTGACGGCGTGGCTCATATCCATGCTTCTTTCAACAACACCATCGTGACTATCACTGATCGTCAGGGTAACGCGTTGGGTTGGGCAACAGCCGGTGGTTCCGGTTTCCGTGGTTCTCGCAAATCCACTCCGTTTGCAGCTCAGGTTGCAGCAGAGCGTTGCGCTGACGCCGTGAAAGAATACGGCATCAAGAATCTGGAAGTTATGGTTAAAGGTCCGGGTCCAGGCCGCGAATCTACTATTCGTGCTCTGAACGCCGCAGGTTTCCGCATCACTAATATTACTGATGTGACTCCGATCCCTCATAACGGTTGTCGTCCGCCGAAAAAACGTCGCGTATAACGCCTCGTTTTCCAGGTTTGTTGGAGAAAGAAAATGGCAAGATATTTGGGTCCTAAGCTCAAGCTGAGCCGTCGTGAGGGCACCGACTTATTCCTTAAGTCTGGCGTTCGCGCGATCGATACCAAGTGTAAAATTGAACAAGCTCCTGGCCAGCACGGTGCGCGTAAACCGCGTCTGTCTGACTATGGTGTGCAGTTGCGTGAAAAGCAAAAAGTTCGCCGTATCTATGGTGTGCTGGAGCGTCAGTTCCGTAACTACTACAAAGAAGCAGCACGTCTGAAAGGCAACACCGGTGAAAACCTGTTGGCTCTGCTGGAAGGTCGTCTGGACAACGTTGTATACCGTATGGGCTTCGGTGCCACTCGTGCAGAAGCACGTCAGCTGGTTAGCCATAAAGCAATTATGGTAAACGGTCGTGTTGTTAACATCGCTTCTTATCAGGTTAGTCCGAATGACGTTGTAAGCATTCGTGAGAAAGCGAAGAAGCAGTCTCGCGTGAAAGCCGCTCTGGAGCTGGCTGAGCAGCGTGAAAAGCCAACCTGGCTGGAAGTTGATGCTGGCAAGATGGAAGGTACGTTTAAGCGTAAGCCGGAGCGTTCTGATCTGTCTGCGGACATTAACGAACACCTGATCGTCGAGCTTTACTCCAAGTAAAGCTTAGTACCAAAGAGAGGACACAATGCAGGGTTCTGTGACAGAGTTTCTAAAACCGCGCCTGGTTGATATCGAGCAAGTGAGTTCGACGCACGCCAAGGTGACCCTTGAGCCTTTAGAGCGTGGCTTTGGCCATACTCTGGGTAACGCACTGCGCCGTATTCTGCTCTCATCGATGCCGGGTTGCGCGGTGACCGAGGTTGAGATTGATGGTGTACTACATGAGTACAGCACCAAAGAAGGCGTTCAGGAAGATATCCTGGAAATCCTGCTCAACCTGAAAGGGCTGGCGGTGAGAGTTCAGGGCAAAGATGAAGTTATTCTTACCTTGAATAAATCTGGCATTGGCCCTGTGACTGCAGCCGATATCACCCACGACGGTGATGTCGAAATCGTCAAGCCGCAGCACGTGATCTGCCACCTGACCGATGAGAACGCGTCTATTAGCATGCGTATCAAAGTTCAGCGCGGTCGTGGTTATGTGCCGGCTTCTACCCGAATTCATTCGGAAGAAGATGAGCGCCCAATCGGCCGTCTGCTGGTCGACGCATGCTACAGCCCTGTGGAGCGTATTGCCTACAATGTTGAAGCAGCGCGTGTAGAACAGCGTACCGACCTGGACAAGCTGGTCATCGAAATGGAAACCAACGGCACAATCGATCCTGAAGAGGCGATTCGTCGTGCGGCAACCATTCTGGCTGAACAACTGGAAGCTTTCGTTGACTTACGTGATGTACGTCAGCCTGAAGTGAAAGAAGAGAAACCAGAGTTCGATCCGATCCTGCTGCGCCCTGTTGACGATCTGGAATTGACTGTCCGCTCTGCTAACTGCCTTAAAGCAGAAGCTATCCACTATATCGGTGATCTGGTACAGCGTACCGAGGTTGAGCTCCTTAAAACGCCTAACCTTGGTAAAAAATCTCTTACTGAGATTAAAGACGTGCTGGCTTCCCGTGGACTGTCTCTGGGCATGCGCCTGGAAAACTGGCCACCGGCAAGCATCGCTGACGAGTAACCGGATCACAGGTTAAGGTTTTACTGAGAAGGATAAGGTCATGCGCCATCGTAAGAGTGGTCGTCAACTGAACCGCAACAGCAGCCATCGCCAGGCTATGTTCCGCAATATGGCAGGTTCACTGGTTCGTCATGAAATCATCAAGACGACTCTGCCTAAAGCGAAAGAGCTGCGCCGCGTAGTTGAGCCGCTGATTACTCTTGCCAAGACTGATAGCGTTGCTAATCGTCGTCTGGCATTCGCCCGTACTCGTGATAACGAGATCGTGGCAAAACTGTTTAACGAACTGGGCCCGCGTTTCGCGAGCCGTGCCGGTGGTTACACTCGTATTCTGAAGTGTGGCTTCCGTGCAGGCGACAACGCGCCGATGGCTTACATCGAGCTGGTTGATCGTTCAGAGAAAGCAGAAGCTGCTGCAGAGTAATCTGAAGCAACGTAAAAAAACCCGCCCCGGCGGGTTTTTTTATACCCGTAGCATCCCCACTTATCTACAATAGCTGTACTCTTTTTGTTCATCCCCTGGAGTATATATGTGGTTACTTGACCAGTGGGCAGAGCGTCATATAGCAGAAGCGCAAGCGAAAGGTGAGTTTGATAACCTGGCAGGTAGCGGCGAACCATTGATACTGGATGATGATTCTCACGTGCCACCGGAATTACGTGCGGGGTATCGCTTGTTGAAGAATGCCGGTTGCTTACCGCCAGAACTTGAGCAACGGAGGGAAGCAATTCAGCTTCTGGATATTCTCAAAGGTATCCGTCACGATGATCCGCAATATCAAGAGGTTAGCCGTCGATTGTCATTACTGGAATTGAAGCTGCGACAAGCTGGACTGAGTACCGATTTTTTACGCGGCGATTATGCTGACAAGTTGTTGAATAAAATCAACGATAACTAGTGGAGTATGTATGTATCGCATTGGTGAGCTGGCAAAAATGGCGGAAGTAACACCCGACACGATTCGTTATTACGAAAAACAGCAGATGATGGAGCATGAAGTGCGTACTGAAGGTGGGTTTCGCCTGTATACCGAAAGCGATCTCCAGCGATTGAAATTTATCCGCCATGCCAGACAACTAGGTTTCAGTCTGGAGTCGATCCGCGAGTTGCTGTCGATCCGTATCGATCCTGAACACCATACCTGTCAGGAGTCAAAAGGCATTGTGCAGGAAAGATTGCAGGAAGTCGAAGCACGGATAGCCGAGTTGCAGAGTATGCAGCGTTCCTTGCAACGCCTTAACGATGCCTGTTGTGGGACCGCCCATAGCAGTGTTTATTGCTCGATTCTTGAAGCTCTTGAACAAGGGGCGAGTGGCGTTAAGAGTGGCTGTTGATTTTTTGCACTGACAGGATTACACTCGCGCCGTTAAATAACCAACTGGAGTTTTTATGAGCCGATATCAGCATACTAAAGGGCAGATAAAGGATAATGCGATAGAAGCATTACTACATGATCCCTTATTCCGACAGCGAGTAGAGAAAAATAAGAAAGGGAAAGGCAGTTACATGCGAAAAGGAAAACATGGCAATCGGGGGAACTGGGAGGCCAGTGGCAAGAAAGTAAATCACTTTTTTACCACTGGCCTTCTGCTTTCAGGCGTTTGTTAAGAGCGGTTATTCTGCTCTTTCAGCAAATCACGAATTTCTGTCAGTAATACTTCTTCTTTAGTTGGTGCTGGTGCGGCTGCTGGTTCTTCTTTTTTCCGATTCAGTTTGTTGATTAGCTTAATCGCCATAAAGATGGCAAAGGCCACAATCAGAAAATCAAAGACGTTTTGAATGAAGACACCGTAATGCATCACAACAGCAGGGATATCCCCCTGCGCATCGCGTAGCGTGACAGCAAACTGTTTAAAGTCGATCCCGCCAATTAATAAGCCCAGAGGTGGCATGATGATATCGGCAACCAGTGAAGATACAATCTTCCCGAATGCCGCACCGATAATGACACCCACCGCCAAATCCACCACGTTCCCGCGCATCGCAAATTCGCGAAATTCTTTAATAATGCTCATGTTATTCTCCCTATGAAGCCGACAACCATAAGTCTAACAAATGTTAAGCCATTTTCCTGCCAGGAATGAATTTAATTAATCCTTGATAATCAAAGGGAAATAATAAGGCGTCATTAGACGCCTTATTAATTACAAGAAGAAAGGGCTTGGCTGGAAGAGTCTTTCGACGTCGGTAATAAACTTTTTATCTGTGAGGAACATAATTACGTGATCGCCTTGCTCAATGCGCAGATTGTCATTGGCAATCATCACGTCGTTTCCACGTACCACCGCTCCAATAATCGTTCCTGGCGGTAGCTTGATTTCGTCAATGACTCTGCCGACAACGCGTGAGGTGCTTTCATCACCGTGAGCAACGGCTTCAATAGCTTCTGCTACGCCGCGGCGCAATGAGGAAACACCAACAATATCTGCTTTTCGCACATGGCTAAGCAACGCAGAAATAGTTGCTTGTTGTGGTGAAATCGCAATATCGATCACGCTCCCCTGAACCAGATCCACATAAGCGCGACGCTGGATCAATACCATCACCTTTTTCGCACCCATACGTTTGGCAAGCATGGCGGACATGATATTGGCCTCGTCATCGTTGGTGACGGCAATAAACAGATCAACTTGATCGATATGTTCTTCGGCCAGCAGTTCTTGATCCGACGCATCACCAAAAAAGACGATCGTATTCTGCAACTTTTCCGCCAGTTCGGCAGCGCGCTGCTGATTACGTTCGATGAGTTTAACGCTGTAATCTTTTTCCAGACGACGCGCCAGCCCTGCACCGATATTACCGCCACCAACCAGCATGATCCGCTTATACGGTTTTTCCAGTCGCTGTAATTCACTCATCACCGCACGGATATGCTGTGAAGCGGCAATAAAGAACACTTCATCACCAGCTTCCACAATGGTCGAACCTTGTGGACGAATGGGGCGATCGTGGCGGAAAATTGCTGCCACACGAGTATCGATATGTGGCATATGTTCGCGCATGGTCGAAAGTGCGTTACCAATCAGCGGGCCGCCATAATAGGCTTTAACCACAGCGAGGCTGACTTTACCCTCAGCGAAGTTCACCACCTGCAATGCGCCGGGATACTCAATCAGTCGGTAAATATTATCGATAACCAACTGCTCTGGTGCGATCAGATGATCAATCGGTACAGCATCTGAATGAAATAGCTTATCGGCATCGCGCACGTAGTCTGGTGAGCGGATGCGAGCGATGCGATTAGGGGTGTTGAAAAGTGAGTAGGCTACCTGGCAGGCAACCATATTGGTTTCATCTGAACTGGTTACAGCAACCAGCATATCGGCGTCGTCGGCACCTGCCTCCCGCAATACGCGTGGATGAGAGCCATGCCCCTGCACGACTCGCAGGTCAAATTTATCCTGCAAGGTCCGCAGACGCTCACCGTTGGTATCGACAACAGTGATATCGTTGTTCTCGCCAACCAGGTTTTCCGCCAGTGTGCCGCCAACCTGGCCGGCACCCAGAATGATAATTTTCATCAGTCGCGACCCGTTATCTCATCACTTTTTGATTAGCTTAGCGTAAAAGAAGCCGTCGCCCTCTTCGGCACCAGGCAGATTTTGTTTACCCGGTTGCTCTGGTGTTCCTGTTTCGCAAAGTTCGGCATCAGCGGTACGTTGCAAAAAGGCTTTAATCTGCAGGCTATTCTCTTCCGGTAACACCGAACAGGTGGCATAGACCAGGGTTCCACCGGATTTTAAATGCGGCCAAATGGCGTCGAGAATTTCAGACTGCAATTGCGCGAGTTCCGGGATATCGCGATCGCGACGTAACCATTTAATATCCGGATGGCGACGAATCACACCGGTTGCTGAACAAGGCGCATCTAATAAAATGCGATCAAACTGTTGCTCGCCACACCATTGGGAAGGGTAGCGGCCATCACCTTGTTTCACGGTCGCTTTCATACCAAGGCGTTTTAAATTGTCGTAAACGCGAGAGAGGCGCTGTTCGTCAATATCAACCGCAACAACCTGCGCTTCTGGTGCCACCTCAAGGATATGCGTTGTTTTACCGCCGGGGGCGGCACAAAGATCCAGAATGTGTTCACCGTTTTGTGGCGCAAGCCAGGTCATGCAACCTTGTGCTGATGCATCCTGAACGGTAACCCATCCGTCTTCAAAACCAGGTAGCGCATGAACAGGTGCAGGTGTTTCCAGCCGTACAGCATCAGGGTAATCCGCATGCGGGAAACCTTTCATTCCTGCTTCATCCAACAATGCAAGCCAGCTGTCGCGGGAATGATGCGTACGATTAACGCGCAGCCACATTGGCGGACGCTGGTTATTGGCTTCGACGATGGATTGCCACTGCTCTGGATACGCTTTTTGCAGACGCTTCAGCAACCAGGAAGGATGCAGATAACGTGCATCACTGGCATTAAACTCGGCTAATAACTCTTCTTGCTGACGCTGGAACTGGCGTAATACACCGTTTATCAACCCTTTAAGTTGCGGACGCTTAATTGCGATAGCGCCTTCAACCGTTTCAGCCAGCGCAGCATGAGGTGGAATGCGGGTATAAAGCAGTTGATACAAACCAACCATAATCAGGTAATGCACGGTCCGCTGTTTGCCGGTCATCGGACGGGCCATTAACTTATTAATCAGCCAGTCTAACTGCGAAAGCGTACGCAGTACGCCAAAGCACAACTCTTGAAGAAGTGCTTTGTCTTTATCGGAAACTTTTTGCTGGAGCGGTGGCAGAATGTTGCTTAATGATTGCCCTTGCTCGACGACTTGTTCAACGGCCTGGGCCGCCATGCTACGTAAATTACGTTGTTTTTTCATAAGTATAAAAACGCCCGGCAAGACCGGGCTTAGAAGAGTGGACTATCAGACCAGACGGTTGCCCGGAACAAACCATTCCCGACGAGAGTTCAGGAGGTCTTGCGCGCTCATCGCTTTCTTACCCGCAGGTTGTAACGAGAGCAGGTTCAGGATGCCATCACCAGTCGCAACCTGAATGCCTTGTTTGTTGGCTTCAAGGATCGTTCCTGGTGCAGCGTTGGTTGCCGTATCAATGACCGATGCTTTCCAGACTTTAACCGGCTGTCCTTCAATTTCCAGCCAGCTCATTGGCCATGGATTGAAAGCGCGAATGCAGCGTTCAAGCTGTGCTGCCGAAAGTGACCAGTCAATACGCGCTTCTTCTTTACTCAACTTTTCGGCGTAAGTGACAAGAGTTTCGTCCTGAACTTCTGGTTTCGCCGTGCCGTCTGCCAGTTGTTTCAACGTGGTGATAAGCCCTTGTGGGCCAAGCTCTGCCAGCTTGTCGTACAGCGTACCACTGGTATCTTCTGCAGTAATCGGGCAGGAGAGCTTATAGAGCATGTCACCGGTGTCTAAACCGACATCCATTTGCATAATGGTCACACCAGTTTCTGCATCACCCGCCCATAGTGAGCGTTGGATTGGTGCAGCACCGCGCCAGCGTGGCAGCAGTGAACCATGAACGTTGATACAGCCAAGACGCGGCATCTCCAGCACTGCTTTAGGCAGAATTAAGCCATAGGCGACGACGACCATAACATCAGCCTGCAGATCGGCGACCAGTTGCTGGTTTTCTTGTGGACGCAGGGAAACAGGTTGAAAAACGGGCAGACCTTTTTCCTCAGCCAGAACTTTAACCGGGCTGGGCATCAGTTTTTTACCGCGTCCTGCCGGTCGGTCTGGCTGGGTGAACACGCCAACGACGTTATGACCAGAAGACAACAGCGCGTCGAGATGACGCGCTGCAAAGTCAGGTGTACCCGCAAAAATAATACGTAGTGATTCTGACACGTTAGTTCTTATCCTTAAGCCCGGGCTTTCAGACGATCCAGTTTTTCAACTTTCTGACGAATACGTTGTTGTTTCAACGGTGACAGATAATCCATAAACAGTTTGCCGACCAGGTGATCCATCTCATGCTGAATACAGATGGCTAACAGACCGTCTGCTTCCAATTCAAATGGTTTACCGTCGCGGTCCAGGGCGCGAATTTTAACTTTCTCTGCGCGTGGCACTAAAGCACGTTGTTCAGGGATCGACAGGCAACCTTCTTCAATGCCTGTTTCGCCGCTTTTTTCTAAAAGCTCCGGATTGATTAACACCAGCCGTTCGTCACGGTTTTCCGAAACATCAATAACAATGATACGTTGATGGATATCAACCTGGGTTGCCGCCAGGCCAATACCTTCTTCTGCGTACATCGTCTCGAACATATCATCGACGATACGCTGAATTTCTGCATTCACTTCTTCTACCGGTTTAGCAACTTTGCGAAGCCGCTCGTCCGGAATATGTAACACTTGCAAAACTGACATAAATCTCCAGAGATGTGTTCAGGAGTTAGAAAGATTATTTCTTCTATTCTAGACAAATCCCCCTCTGATTGACAGCATCACTGACCAATCGCAAAGATTGCTAAGGCTGCTTATGGCAGGGAGATAAGGATGGTCGATACAGAAATTTGGCTGCGTTTAATGAGTATCAGCAGCTTGTACGGCGATGATATGGTCCGTATAGCTCACTGGCTGGCAAAACAGTCGCAAATTGATGCGGTTGGATTGCAGCAAACAGGGCTTACATTGCGGCAGCACAACGCTTTCTTTCATTTCCGCGAAAGAGTATCGAAAGCTCACTTTGTTGGTTGGAGCAACCCAACCATCATTTAATCCCTGCGGACAGCGAATTTTATCCTCCTCAACTTCAGGCGACGACAGATTACCCCGGCGCACTGTTTGTTGAAGGAGAACTGCACGCGCTGCATTCATTTCAGCTTGCCATAGTGGGGAGTCGGGCGCATTCATGGTATGGCGAGCGATGGGGACGATTATTTTGCGAAACTCTGGCGACGCGTGGAGTGACAATTACAAGTGGACTGGCGCGTGGAATCGATGGTGTGGCGCATAAAGCGGCCTTACAGGTAAATGGCGTCAGCATTGCTGTATTGGGGAATGGACTTAATACCATTCATCCCCGCCGCCATGCCCGACTGGCTGCCAGTTTGCTTGAACATGGCGGAGCTCTCGTCTCGGAATTTCCCCTCGATGTTCCACCCCTTGCTTACAATTTCCCACGAAGAAATCGCATTATCAGTGGTCTAAGTAAAGGTGTACTGGTGGTGGAAGCGGCTTTGCGCAGTGGTTCGCTAGTGACAGCACGTTGTGCGCTTGAGCAGGGGCGTGAAGTTTTTGCCTTGCCAGGTCCAATAGGGAATCCGGGAAGCGAAGGGCCTCACTGGTTAATAAAACAAGGTGCGATTCTTGTGACGGAACCGGAAGAAATTCTGGAAAACTTGCAATTTGGATTGCACTGGTTGCCAGACGCCCCTGAAAATTCATTTTATTCACCAGATCAGCAAGACGTGGCATTGCCATTTCCTGAGCTCCTGGCTAACGTAGGAGATGAGGTAACACCTGTTGACGTCGTCGCTGAACGTGCCGGCCAACCTGTGCCAGAGGTAGTTACTCAACTACTCGAACTGGAGTTAGCAGGATGGATCGCAGCTGTACCCGGCGGCTATGTCCGATTGAGGAGGGCATGCCATGTTCGACGTACTAATGTATTTGTTTGAAACCTATATTCACACAGAAGCTGAGTTGCGTGTGGATCAAGACAAACTTGAACAGGATCTTACCGACGCAGGATTTGATCGAGAAGATATTTACAATGCCCTGCTTTGGCTGGAAAAGCTTGCGGATTATCAGGAAGGACTGGCAGAACCGATGCAACTGGCCTCTGATCCACTCTCCATGCGTATTTATACCCCTGAGGAGTGTGAAAGACTGGATGCCAGCTGTCGTGGTTTTCTGCTTTTCCTTGAGCAGATTCAGGTGCTCAACCTTGAAACTCGTGAAATGGTGATAGAGCGAGTGCTCGCGCTGGATAACGCAGAGTTCGAACTGGATGATCTGAAATGGGTAATCCTGATGGTGTTGTTCAATATTCCGGGCTGCGAAAATGCGTACCAGCAAATGGAAGAATTACTCTTTGAAGTGAATGAAGGTATGCTGCATTAATCATTTCTTTAATTCAGCATAAGTTGTTATGGCGAAATCAGCACTGTTCACGGTGCGTAATAATGAGTCCTGCCCAAAGTGCGGGGCTGAACTGGTTATTCGATCCGGGAAACACGGTCCGTTTCTTGGATGCTCACAGTATCCGGCGTGTGACTACGTCCGTCCTCTGAAATCTTCAGCGGATGGACATATTGTCAAAGTTCTGGAGGGGCAGGTTTGCCCTGCATGTGGCGAAAATCTGGTATTACGCCAGGGACGCTTTGGTATGTTTATTGGTTGCAGTAACTACCCTGAATGCGAACATACCGAACTTATCGATAAACCGGACGAAACAGCAATTACATGCCCCCAATGCCGGACGGGCCATCTGGTCCAGCGCCGCTCCCGTTATGGCAAAACATTTCACTCCTGTGATCGCTACCCGGAGTGTCAATTTGCCATTAACTTCAAACCCATAGCTGGAGAATGCCCTGAGTGTCATTATCCACTACTCATCGAAAAGAAAACCGCGCAGGGTGTAAAACACTTTTGTGCCAGTAAACAATGTGGAAAGCCGGTTTCGGCGGAATAATAACGTGAATAATAACCTGCAAGGAGACGCTATCGCAGCTGCGATAGATGTCCTCAATGAAGAACGTGTCATCGCCTATCCAACGGAAGCCGTTTTCGGTGTCGGGTGCGATCCTGATAGCGAAACAGCAGTGATGCGACTGTTGGAGTTAAAACAGCGTCCGGTTGATAAGGGGCTGATTTTAATCGCGGCAAATTACGAGCAGCTTAAACCCTATATTGATGACACCATGCTGACTGATGCGCAGCGTGAAACCATTTTTTCCCGCTGGCCAGGTCCTGTCACCTTTGTCTTTCCCGCGCCTGCGACAACACCGCGCTGGTTGACGGGCCGCTTTGATTCGCTTGCTGTACGAGTCACCGACCATCCGTTGGTGGTTGCTTTGTGCCAGGCTTATGGTAAACCGCTGGTTTCTACCAGTGCCAACTTGAGTGGATTGCCACCTTGTCGAACAGTAGACGAAGTTCGCGCACAATTTGGCGCGGCGTTCCCGGTTGTGCCTGGTGAAACGGGGGGGCGTTTAAATCCTTCAGAAATCCGCGATGCCCTGACGGGTGAACTGTTTCGACAGGGGTAACATAATGGAAACCTATGCTGTTTTTGGTAATCCGATAGCCCACAGCAAATCGCCATTCATTCATCAGCAATTTGCTCAACAACTGAATATTGAACATCCCTATGGGCGCGTGTTGGCACCCATCAATGATTTCATCAACACACTGAACGCTTTCTTTAGTGCTGGTGGTAAAGGTGCGAATGTGACGGTACCTTTTAAAGAAGAGGCTTTTGCCAGAGCGGATGAGCTTACTGAACGGGCAGCGTTGGCTGGTGCTGTTAATACCCTCAAGCGGTTAGAAGATGGACGCTTGCAGGGTGACAATACCGATGGTATAGGTTTGTTAAGCGATCTGGAACGTCTGTCTTTTATCCGTCCGGGTTTACGTATTCTGCTTATCGGCGCTGGTGGAGCATCTCGCGGCGTACTACTACCACTCCTTTCCCTGGACTGTGCGGTGACAATCACTAATCGGACGGTATCCCGCGCGGAAGAGTTGGCTAAATTGTTTGCGCACACTGGCAGTATTCAGGCGTTGGGTATGGACGAACTGGAAGGTCATGAGTTTGATCTCATTATTAATGCAACATCCAGTGGCATCAGTGGTGATATTCCGGCGATCCCGTCATCTCTCATTCATCCAGGCATTTATTGCTATGACATGTTCTATCAGAAAGGAAAAACTCCTTTTCTGGCATGGTGTGAGCAGCGAGGCTCAAAGCGTAATGCTGATGGTTTAGGAATGCTGGTGGCACAGGCGGCTCATGCCTTTCTTCTCTGGCACGGTGTTCTGCCTGACGTAGAACCAGTTATAAAGCAATTGCAGGAGGAATTGTCCGCGTGAATCAGGCCATCCAGTTTCCGGACAGAGAAGAGTGGGACGAGAATAAAAAATGTGTATGTTTTCCCGCTCTCGTGAATGGCATGCAACTGACATGTGCGATCTCTGGCGAGAGTCTGGCGTATCGTTTTACTGGAGATACGCCAGAACAGTGGTTAGCGAGTTTTCGTCAGCATCGCTGGGATCTGGAAGAAGAAGCGGAAAACTTAATTCAGGAACAAAGTGAAGATGATCAAGGCTGGGTCTGGTTACCCTGATCCAGATATTCGTCCTTCCATTTCACGTAATTATTCGCGGAATAGCGTAACCCAGCCTTCTCTTCATCACTTAACGGGCGGATCTGTTTGACGGGGCTACCGAGATACAGATATCCGCTCTCCAGCCGTTTATTTTGTGGGACCAGACTACCCGCACCAATCATCACATCATCTTCTACTATTGCGCCATCAAGTAAAATTGAGCCCATCCCAACCAAAACTCGATTGCCAATGGTGCAGCCGTGGAGCATCACCTTGTGACCAACAGTGACATCTTCGCCAATGGTTAATGGGTTGCCATCTGGGTTGTACGAGGATTTATGAGTGACATGCAACATACTGCCATCCTGGATATTGGTGCGTGCTCCGATCTGTACATAATGTACATCTCCACGAATCACAACGAGCGGCCAGATCCCCACATCATCAGCCAGACGAACGTCACCAATCACGACACTGCTATCGTCGATCATTACGCGCTGACCGATTTGTGGAAAAAGATCGCGGTATGGGCGTAAAACATCAGACATACTTACCTCAGCAATAAATGATTTACTAATGACTTTGGGGGCATTATTGGCCTTGTGCAAGTCTTTTAGTATGCAAAAAAGCACCGTTTTGTGTGCGATTGCAGCAAAAAGGGTGAAAAAACAACAAACAGAAAAAAAGATCAAAAAAATACTTGTGCAAAAAATTGGGATCCCTATAATGCGCCTCCGTTGAGACGACAACGTGAAACACTTCACAGGATGGTCGGAACAACGAAGAGAAAAAATCCTGAAATTCAGGGTTGACTCTGAAAGAGGAAAGCGTAATATACGCCACCTCGCGACAGTGCGCTAAAGCGCGTCGCAACTGCTCTTTAACAATTTATCAGACAATCTGTGTGGGCACTCGAAGATACGGATTCTTAACGTCGCAAGACGAAAAATGAATACCAAGTCTCAAGAGTGAACACGTAATTCATTACGAAGTTTAATTCTTTGAGCATCAAACTTTTAAATTGAAGAGTTTGATCATGGCTCAGATTGAACGCTGGCGGCAGGCCTAACACATGCAAGTCGAACGGTAACAGGAAGCAGCTTGCTGCTTCGCTGACGAGTGGCGGACGGGTGAGTAATGTCTGGGAAACTGCCTGATGGAGGGGGATAACTACTGGAAACGGTAGCTAATACCGCATAACGTCGCAAGACCAAAGAGGGGGACCTTCGGGCCTCTTGCCATCGGATGTGCCCAGATGGGATTAGCTTGTTGGTGGGGTAACGGCTCACCAAGGCGACGATCCCTAGCTGGTCTGAGAGGATGACCAGCCACACTGGAACTGAGACACGGTCCAGACTCCTACGGGAGGCAGCAGTGGGGAATATTGCACAATGGGCGCAAGCCTGATGCAGCCATGCCGCGTGTATGAAGAAGGCCTTCGGGTTGTAAAGTACTTTCAGCGGGGAGGAAGGGAGTAAAGTTAATACCTTTGCTCATTGACGTTACCCGCAGAAGAAGCACCGGCTAACTCCGTGCCAGCAGCCGCGGTAATACGGAGGGTGCAAGCGTTAATCGGAATTACTGGGCGTAAAGCGCACGCAGGCGGTTTGTTAAGTCAGATGTGAAATCCCCGGGCTCAACCTGGGAACTGCATCTGATACTGGCAAGCTTGAGTCTCGTAGAGGGGGGTAGAATTCCAGGTGTAGCGGTGAAATGCGTAGAGATCTGGAGGAATACCGGTGGCGAAGGCGGCCCCCTGGACGAAGACTGACGCTCAGGTGCGAAAGCGTGGGGAGCAAACAGGATTAGATACCCTGGTAGTCCACGCCGTAAACGATGTCGACTTGGAGGTTGTGCCCTTGAGGCGTGGCTTCCGGAGCTAACGCGTTAAGTCGACCGCCTGGGGAGTACGGCCGCAAGGTTAAAACTCAAATGAATTGACGGGGGCCCGCACAAGCGGTGGAGCATGTGGTTTAATTCGATGCAACGCGAAGAACCTTACCTGGTCTTGACATCCACGGAAGTTTTCAGAGATGAGAATGTGCCTTCGGGAACCGTGAGACAGGTGCTGCATGGCTGTCGTCAGCTCGTGTTGTGAAATGTTGGGTTAAGTCCCGCAACGAGCGCAACCCTTATCCTTTGTTGCCAGCGGTCCGGCCGGGAACTCAAAGGAGACTGCCAGTGATAAACTGGAGGAAGGTGGGGATGACGTCAAGTCATCATGGCCCTTACGACCAGGGCTACACACGTGCTACAATGGCGCATACAAAGAGAAGCGACCTCGCGAGAGCAAGCGGACCTCATAAAGTGCGTCGTAGTCCGGATTGGAGTCTGCAACTCGACTCCATGAAGTCGGAATCGCTAGTAATCGTGGATCAGAATGCCACGGTGAATACGTTCCCGGGCCTTGTACACACCGCCCGTCACACCATGGGAGTGGGTTGCAAAAGAAGTAGGTAGCTTAACCTTCGGGAGGGCGCTTACCACTTTGTGATTCATGACTGGGGTGAAGTCGTAACAAGGTAACCGTAGGGGAACCTGCGGTTGGATCACCTCCTTACCTTAAAGAAGCGTACTTTGCAGTGCTCACACAGATTGTCTGATGAAAATGAGCAGTAAAACCTCTACAGGCTTGTAGCTCAGGTGGTTAGAGCGCACCCCTGATAAGGGTGAGGTCGGTGGTTCAAGTCCACTCAGGCCTACCAAATTTGCACCGCAAATTTGAAGAGGTTTTAACTACATGTTATGGGGCTATAGCTCAGCTGGGAGAGCGCCTGCTTTGCACGCAGGAGGTCTGCGGTTCGATCCCGCATAGCTCCACCATCTCTGTAGTGATTAAATAAAAAATACTTCAGAGTGTACCTGCAAAGGTTCACTGCGAAGTTTTGCTCTTTAAAAATCTGGATCAAGCTGAAAATTGAAACACTGAACAACGAAAGTTGTTCGTGAGTCTCTCAAATTTTCGCGACACGATGATGAATCGCAAGAAACATCTTCGGGTTGTGAGGTTAAGCGACTAAGCGTACACGGTGGATGCCCTGGCAGTCAGAGGCGATGAAGGACGTGCTAATCTGCGATAAGCGTCGGTAAGGTGATATGAACCGTTATAACCGGCGATTTCCGAATGGGGAAACCCAGTGTGATTCGTCACACTATCATTAACTGAATCCATAGGTTAATGAGGCGAACCGGGGGAACTGAAACATCTAAGTACCCCGAGGAAAAGAAATCAACCGAGATTCCCCCAGTAGCGGCGAGCGAACGGGGAGCAGCCCAGAGCCTGAATCAGTGTGTGTGTTAGTGGAAGCGTCTGGAAAGGCGCGCGATACAGGGTGACAGCCCCGTACACAAAAATGCACATGCTGTGAGCTCGATGAGTAGGGCGGGACACGTGGTATCCTGTCTGAATATGGGGGGACCATCCTCCAAGGCTAAATACTCCTGACTGACCGATAGTGAACCAGTACCGTGAGGGAAAGGCGAAAAGAACCCCGGCGAGGGGAGTGAAAAAGAACCTGAAACCGTGTACGTACAAGCAGTGGGAGCACAGAGCAATCTGTGTGACTGCGTACCTTTTGTATAATGGGTCAGCGACTTATATTCTGTAGCAAGGTTAACCGAATAGGGGAGCCGAAGGGAAACCGAGTCTTAACTGGGCGTTAAGTTGCAGGGTATAGACCCGAAACCCGGTGATCTAGCCATGGGCAGGTTGAAGGTTGGGTAACACTAACTGGAGGACCGAACCGACTAATGTTGAAAAATTAGCGGATGACTTGTGGCTGGGGGTGAAAGGCCAATCAAACCGGGAGATAGCTGGTTCTCCCCGAAAGCTATTTAGGTAGCGCCTCGTGAATTCATCTCCGGGGGTAGAGCACTGTTTCGGCAAGGGGGTCATCCCGACTTACCAACCCGATGCAAACTGCGAATACCGGAGAATGTTATCACGGGAGACACACGGCGGGTGCTAACGTCCGTCGTGAAGAGGGAAACAACCCAGACCGCCAGCTAAGGTCCCAAAGTCATGGTTAAGTGGGAAACGATGTGGGAAGGCCCAGACAGCCAGGATGTTGGCTTAGAAGCAGCCATCATTTAAAGAAAGCGTAATAGCTCACTGGTCGAGTCGGCCTGCGCGGAAGATGTAACGGGGCTAAACCATGCACCGAAGCTGCGGCAGCGACGCTTATGCGTTGTTGGGTAGGGGAGCGTTCTGTAAGCCTGTGAAGGTGTACTGTGAGGTATGCTGGAGGTATCAGAAGTGCGAATGCTGACATAAGTAACGATAAAGCGGGTGAAAAGCCCGCTCGCCGGAAGACCAAGGGTTCCTGTCCAACGTTAATCGGGGCAGGGTGAGTCGACCCCTAAGGCGAGGCCGAAAGGCGTAGTCGATGGGAAACAGGTTAATATTCCTGTACTTGGTGTTACTGCGAAGGGGGGACGGAGAAGGCTATGTTGGCCGGGCGACGGTTGTCCCGGTTTAAGCGTGTAGGCTGGTTTTCCAGGCAAATCCGGAAAATCAAGGCTGAGGCGTGATGACGAGGCACTACGGTGCTGAAGCAACAAATGCCCTGCTTCCAGGAAAAGCCTCTAAGCATCAGGTAACATCAAATCGTACCCCAAACCGACACAGGTGGTCAGGTAGAGAATACCAAGGCGCTTGAGAGAACTCGGGTGAAGGAACTAGGCAAAATGGTGCCGTAACTTCGGGAGAAGGCACGCTGATATGTAGGTGAAGTCCCTCGCGGATGGAGCTGAAATCAGTCGAAGATACCAGCTGGCTGCAACTGTTTATTAAAAACACAGCACTGTGCAAACACGAAAGTGGACGTATACGGTGTGACGCCTGCCCGGTGCCGGAAGGTTAATTGATGGGGTCAGCGCAAGCGAAGCTCTTGATCGAAGCCCCGGTAAACGGCGGCCGTAACTATAACGGTCCTAAGGTAGCGAAATTCCTTGTCGGGTAAGTTCCGACCTGCACGAATGGCGTAATGATGGCCAGGCTGTCTCCACCCGAGACTCAGTGAAATTGAACTCGCTGTGAAGATGCAGTGTACCCGCGGCAAGACGGAAAGACCCCGTGAACCTTTACTATAGCTTGACACTGAACATTGAGCCTTGATGTGTAGGATAGGTGGGAGGCTTTGAAGTGTGGACGCCAGTCTGCATGGAGCCGACCTTGAAATACCACCCTTTAATGTTTGATGTTCTAACGTGGACCCGTGATCCGGGTTGCGGACAGTGTCTGGTGGGTAGTTTGACTGGGGCGGTCTCCTCCTAAAGAGTAACGGAGGAGCACGAAGGTTGGCTAATCCTGGTCGGACATCAGGAGGTTAGTGCAATGGCATAAGCCAGCTTGACTGCGAGCGTGACGGCGCGAGCAGGTGCGAAAGCAGGTCATAGTGATCCGGTGGTTCTGAATGGAAGGGCCATCGCTCAACGGATAAAAGGTACTCCGGGGATAACAGGCTGATACCGCCCAAGAGTTCATATCGACGGCGGTGTTTGGCACCTCGATGTCGGCTCATCACATCCTGGGGCTGAAGTAGGTCCCAAGGGTATGGCTGTTCGCCATTTAAAGTGGTACGCGAGCTGGGTTTAGAACGTCGTGAGACAGTTCGGTCCCTATCTGCCGTGGGCGCTGGAGAACTGAGGGGGGCTGCTCCTAGTACGAGAGGACCGGAGTGGACGCATCACTGGTGTTCGGGTTGTCATGCCAATGGCACTGCCCGGTAGCTAAATGCGGAAGAGATAAGTGCTGAAAGCATCTAAGCACGAAACTTGCCCCGAGATGAGTTCTCCCTGACTCCTTGAGAGTCCTGAAGGAACGTTGAAGACGACGACGTTGATAGGCCGGGTGTGTAAGCGCAGCGATGCGTTGAGCTAACCGGTACTAATGAACCGTGAGGCTTAACCTTACAACGCCGAAGGTGTTTTGGCGGATGAGAGAAGATTTTCAGCCTGATATAGATTAAATCAGAACGCAGAAGCGGTCTGATAAAACAGAATTTGCCTGGCGGCCTTAGCGCGGTGGTCCCACCTGACCCCATGCCGAACTCAGAAGTGAAACGCCGTAGCGCCGATGGTAGTGTGGGGTCTCCCCATGCGAGAGTAGGGAACTGCCAGGCATCAAATTTAGCGTGCTGATATGGCTCAGTTGGTAGAGCGCACCCTTGGTAAGGGTGAGGTCCCCAGTTCGACTCTGGGTATCAGCACCACTTTTTAGGTTAAAGTTCGGCAGATTAGAAAAGAATTTGTCTGGCGGCAGTAGCGCGGTGGTCCCACCTGACCCCATGCCGAACTCAGAAGTGAAACGCCGTAGCGCCGATGGTAGTGTGGGGTCTCCCCATGCGAGAGTAGGGAACTGCCAGACATCAAATAAAACATAAGGCTCAGTCGGAAGACTGGGCCTTTTGTTTTATTTGATGTTTGTCGGTGAACACTCTCCCAACCAGGACAAATCCGCCGGGAACGGATTTGAACGTTGCGAAGCAACGGCCCGGAGGGTGGCGGGCAGGACGCCCGCCATAAACTGCCAGACATCAAATCAAGCAAAAAGGCCATCCGAAAGGATGGCCTTTTTGCTTTTCGAACTAACATTCAATTAATGGATTACCTGCGATAAAAATGCCCTCGTACGCTCTGATTTAGGATGCGTAAAAAATTCATCAGGTGCAGCTTGCTCCACTATTTCCCCACGATCCATAAAAATCACCCGGTCAGCGACGGTTCGCGCAAACCCCATCTCATGCGTTACACACAACATTGTCATACCCGATTGCGCCAGCCCAATCATCGTATCCAGCACCTCTTTCACCATCTCCGGATCGAGCGCCGACGTTGGCTCATCAAACAACATAATTTTCGGCTTCATACACAGCGAACGCGCAATGGCAACGCGTTGCTGCTGACCACCAGAAATTTGTCCGGGAAACTTATGCGCATGTTCGGCAATTCTCACCCGCTCAAGGTAATGCATCGCCAGAGCTTCAGCCTCTTTCTTTGGCATCTTGCGTACCCAAATCGGTGCCAGGGTACAGTTCTGTAGAACGGTCAGATGAGGGAAGAGATTGAAATGCTGAAAGACCATTCCCACTTCCTGCCGGACGCGCTCAATATTGCGGATATCTTCATTAAGTTCGATGCCATCTACCACGATCCGTCCCTGTTGATGTTCTTCCAGATGATTAATACAACGAATGGTTGTCGATTTACCGGAACCTGAAGGGCCACACAGAACGATCCGTTCTCCCGGTTGCACGGTTAAATTTATATTTTTCAAAACATGGAATTGTCCATACCATTTATTGACGTTTTCCAGCGTAATCATCGCGTTAGCAGGTTGCAGTAAAATTTGGCTCATAGTGTCCTCAATGCGGTGTACGCCCGGTGTTAAAACGTTTTTCCAGATGCTGGCTATAGCGCGACATGCTGAAACAGAAGATCCAGTAGATCAGCGCGGCGAAAACATACCCTTCCGTCGACATACCCAACCAGGTGGGATCAACGGTTGCCTGCTGAACGCTACTGAAAAGATCGAACAACCCGATAATGATCACCAGGCTGGTATCTTTGAAGAGTGCGATGATGGTATTTACCAGCCCAGGAATTACCAGCTTCAACGCCTGTGGCAGAATAACCAGCCCCTGAGTTTTCCAGTAACCCAACGCCAGCGACTCTGCCGCTTCATATTGCCCTTTAGGCAGCGCCTGTAATCCGCCTCGCACGACTTCCGCAACATATGCTGACTGAAACAGGATCACGCCAACCAGCGCGCGGATCAGTTTGTCGATATTGGTGCCTTCTGCCATAAACAAAGGCAGCATGACCGAAGACATAAACAATACGGTAATCAGCGGTACGCCGCGCCAGAACTCGATAAAAATGACCGATAAGATACGCACAATCGGCATATGGGAGCGGCGACCTAACGCCAGTAAGATCCCCCACGGTAGCGCCCCCGCAATCCCAACGGATGCAATAATTAAAGTTAGCGTCAGCCCGCCCCATTGCCGGGTTTCAACCCGCTCCAGACCAAAAAAACCGCCATACATCAGCCACCAGACAATCAGTGGGTAAATCACCGCCCAGACCGCAATATAGCGACCGCGATGCGGGAGTATTTTCCAGAACATTGGTGCGATTGACACAAGGCCAATCAGTAATGCCAGGTTAATTCGCCAGCGTTGGTCGTGTGGGTAAAGTCCATACATAAACTGACCAAATCGTTCGTGGATGAAGACCCAACAGGCACCGGCTTTTGTGCAGTCGGCACGCGTTGAGCCAACCCAATTAGCCTGCAAAAATGCCCAGTTCAGCAACGGTGGGATCAGTTCCCACATCAACCATATGCAGCCAATAGTCAGCAGGCTATTGCTCCAGCTGGAGAACAGATTTTTTCGCACCCACACCATCGCGCGGCTTGAGTTATGGCTCGCTGGGCGCGAGGGCTGAGACAGCAATACTTTTGTCATCATGACTCCTTAGCGTTCAACGATCGCGATGCGGCGGTTATAGATATTCATCAGCAGCGAGATAGTCAGGCTGATAATCAGATAGACCGACATGGTCATGGCTATCGTCTCGATGGCTTGCCCCGTCTGGTTCAGCACGGTGCCAGCAAACAGCGAAACCATATCGGGATAGCCAATAGCGGCGGCAAGAGAGGAGTTTTTGACGATGTTGAGATACTGGCTGGTTAACGGCGGAATAATCACTCGCAGTGCCTGGGGAATAATGACCTGGCGTAGCGTAACCGGGTTG
The DNA here is from genome assembly GCF_012584495.1 of Escherichia sp. SCLE84. Lineage (NCBI taxonomy): Bacteria > Pseudomonadati > Pseudomonadota > Gammaproteobacteria > Enterobacterales > Enterobacteriaceae > Escherichia > Escherichia sp. SCLE84. The sequence goes on from NZ_CP051430.1 coordinate 3,749,692, forward strand.
GGTAATCCCAGTGACCGAGCCGCTTCATGTTGACCATAAGGCACTGCCTGGATCCCAGCGCGGATAATCTCGGCGATAAATGCAGATGTATAAACCGAAAGTGCCAGCGTTAAGGCTGCCAGTTCAGGAATTAAAACCATCCCGCCGCGGAAGTTAAAGCCTCGTAGGGCTGGGACATCCCAGTGTAGTGCTGCGCCAAAAAGCCATTGCGCCAGTAAAGGCAAACCAATGATCAACACTGCGGCGATCGGCCAGGTGCGGCGCAGTTGTCCGGTCTTTATCTGGTATGTTTTATTAAAGCGGAATAGCCCAACAGAAAGGACTATAGCCATAACAACAGCCAGGATAAACGCAATAAATCCGTCTCCCAGCTGCGGTGACGGAATATAAAGCCCACGATTGCTCAAAAAGGCCAGATCAAACGCGCTCACAGCCTGGCGTGGTCCGGGCAAATTGCGCAACACGGCAAAGTACCAGAAGAAGATTTGCAGCAGCGGGGGAATATTACGGAAGATCTCAATATAAATTGTGGATAGTTTTCGTAGCAGCCAGTTATCCGAAAGTCTCGCCAGACCGATAAAGAAGCCTAAAACAGAAGCGAACACAATACACAATGCAGAAACCAGTAGCGTATTGAGTAAGCCGACAATAAAAACGCGTCCGTAGGTGTCGCCCTGCTGGTAATCGATCAAATGCTGGACAATACCGAAGCCAGCGCCGCGATCCAGAAAGGCAAAACCTGAAGTAATGCCACGATTATTGAGATTCGTTACAGTGTTGTGAAATAACCAACCAACAATGCCGACAACAGCAACAACGGCAAGGATCTGGAATAACCAGGCGCGAACCGTAGGGTTGGCAAAAGAGAGTGAGCCTTTAACGGTTGAGCGGCGATGAGACATAGAAACCTCGGAAAGCATAACGCTGAAGAGAGCGCCGCCGTAGCGACGCCCGTTACCTCACACCGACTTAACGCACGGGCGGCGCGTACTGAATACCGCCGTTATTCCAGAGATTATTTTGCCCACGTTTAATTTTCAGCGGGCTTTCTGAACCTACGTTACGCTCGAAAATTTCCGAGTAGTTACCCACCTGTTTGATGATGTTATAGGCCCATTTATTATCCAGCTTCAGATCCTTGCCGTAATCGCCTTCTTTACCCAGCAGATGTGCCATATCAGGCGTTGCTGGATTAGCCGCTTTTTCATCGACGTTCTGGGAATTGATGCCCATCTCTTCAGCATTCAGCATGGCGAAAAGCGTCCAGCGTACAATCGAGAACCATTCATCATCGCCACGACGAACTACCGGCCCAAGCGGTTCTTTAGAGATAACCTCCGGTAAGACAATCCATTCAGCTGGGTTGCTTAATTTGATGCGCAGGGCATACAGTTGCGACTGATCCGAGGCCAGCGTATCGCAGCGACCAGATTCCAGTGCCTTCGCTGATTCGTCAGAGCGATCGAAAGTCACCGGTGTGTACTTCATATTGTTTGCCTTGAAATAGTCGGCAACGTTGAGTTCGGTATCAGTACCCGCCTGAATACAGACGGTAGCGCCATCCAGTTCTTTCGCGCTTTTTAGCCCCGCTTTATCGTGCGTCAGGAAGCCAATGCCGTCGTAATAAGTGACGCCGGTAAATGCCATTCCCATCCCGGCATCGCGAGATGAAGTCCAGGTCGTATTACGGGAGAGCAAATCCACTTCCCCTGACTGTAAAGCGGTGAAGCGTTCTTTTGCTGTGAGTGGGGTATATTTCACTTTCGTGTCGTCACCAAATACAGCAGCGGCAACACCACGACAAACATCAACATCAATACCTGAAAACTTACCGTCTGCATCGGCATAAGAGAACCCAGGTAATCCATCACTGATCCCGCATTGCACAAAACCTTTTTTCTGAACGGCATCAAGCGTCGCGCCAGCATGCGCCTGATTTGCAACGGCAAGCAGCACGCTGGCGGCAGCCAGTGTGGCTATCATCATCTTTTTCATAATGCTTCCTGTGAGGCGAAAATTATCGTTATAGGACGTTTGGGAAACGTCTTTTACCTGTCTGTGGCCATCCTCTTATAAGCAAAAGTAGTGCCAGCTTTTGCGCCCGATTTCGCGTCGCAATAAGCTGAGTGTAGACAGGAAATAATAAAAACAGCGCCCCGCAATGGTGCGAAAATGAAACATGCGCCACATTTTGGCGCAAAATATTTACGCGTGTTTTACTAAGCAGAATAATGATTGTTAGCGTGAGTATATTTCTGGTGGGAAGTGTGAAAGTTAAATTGATGCGTTATTTCGAAAGCAGCGAAATAACGCGATATAACATGCTAAATCAGCAGAGAATTAGCCAGCAGAATATAGCAATATTTTATCTTATGTAAAGATACTGTATCGTTAAACAGAGCGCGAAACTCCGCGCCCTGTTCAGTTATTTCGACAGAGCGATGATCCCCATCGTCAGGCCAGCAACAGCCGCTGCCCCGCCAGCAATAGCCCCAGCCGTTTCCCAGTTATCCTGAGTCGTGCCTTTCATACAGGTATTGGTGTGAACCAGACGACCCTGATCGTCATAAACCGGAACGCAGGGCGAATCGTGAGCACAGCCCGCCAGCAATGCGGTGAGCAATGCCACAGGAATTAATCTTTTCATGGTGTTACCTCAGTAATAAACGCTAACGCTTAATAAGTTAACTCTCTTATTAACGAGCTGAATGCCATTTTATCACCGGAGGTTATAAATCTTGCGGAATGAATAATGACAAATTATGTGAATTGTAAAAATAGTGAAGGGAGCGGGAACTATAGAAAGCTTTTAAAGAGTGAGCAGAAGAATATCTTATTAATTTTTATGGGTTTCACTGGAAATAATAAAGGCACCCGAAAGCGCCTTTATGTTTCTGATTTATCCTTTAAAGCAACGGCGGATCACCACAAAGAACACCGGTACGAAGAAGATTGCCAGCAACGTTGCAGAGACCATTCCTCCCATTACCCCGATACCCACAGCGTTCTGCGCGCCACTGCCGGCACCGTTACTGATAGCTAGCGGTAATACGCCGAGAATAAAGGCGAGAGAGGTCATCAGGATAGGACGCAGACGCATACGTACTGCCATCAGTGTCGCTTCAACAACACCTTTACCCTCTTTCTCCATGAGATCTTTAGCGAACTCAACAATCAAAATAGCGTTTTTGGCCGACAAGCCAATTGTCGTTAGCAAGCCCACCATAAAGTAGACGTCATTTTTTTGATTAAAGAGTGTTGCCGCCAGTAGCACGCCGACAATCCCTAACGGCACTACCAACATAACCGAGACAGGAATTGACCAGCTTTCATAGAGTGCAGCAAGGCACAGGAAAACAACCACAAAGGAAATTGCTACCAGAGCGGGAGCCTGGTTTCCCGATAAGCGTTCCTGATACGACATACCCGTCCAGTCATAACCAATGCCCGCAGGTAATTTTGACGCAAGGTTTTCCATCAACGCCATGGCATCGCCGGAACTGGTTCCTGGCGCGGCTTCCCCCTGAATCTCCATTGACGGCAGACCGTTGTAGCGTTCCAGTCGCGGAGAGCCATACACCCAATGTGAAGTGGTAAAGGCCGAGAATGGCACCATTTCGCCGTTGGCGCTGCGGACATAAAGTTTATCGACATCTTCTGGCAGCATACGGAATTTGGCATCCGCCTGAACATACACCTTTTTCACGCGACCACGGTCGATGAAGTCGTTAACGTAAGTCCCACCCAACGCCGTTGAAATGGTCTGATTGATGTCAGAAAGTGAAACACCTAATGCCTGCGCCTTTTCCTGGTCAACTTCCAGTTTAAACTGCGCGGTGTCTTCCAGGCCATTAGGACGCACGCTGACTAAGCTGGCAGGATGTTGCGCCGCCATGCCAAGCAACTGGTTACGGGCCTGGGTCAGGGCATCGTGACCCAGCCCAGCCTGATCAATTAACTCAAAGTCGAAACCCGTTGCCGTGCCCAGTTCAACAATGGCTGGCATATTGAATGGAATGACAAAACCGTCGCGGATCTTGCCCAATTCCATTTTGGCACGATGGATTACCGCTTCCGCACTGTTTTCATCACTATTACGCTCTTCCCACGGTTTCAGACTGACGAAGGCCATACCGGCGTTTTGTGCCTGGCCGCTGAAGCTAAAGCCGTTAACCGTAAAGACACTTTCAACGTTCGCTTTCTCGTTCTTCAGATAGTAATCCGTCACTTGATCCAACACTTTTTGCGTCCGCTCTTGCGTCGCGCCAGCGGGTAACTGAATCATGGTCAGAAAGACACCCTGATCCTCTTCAGGTAAGAAGGAAGACGGAAGACGTAAAAACAACACCACCATTCCTGCAACAATCAGCGCATAGATCAGTAAATATCGTCCTGTGGAACCGAGGATTTTGCCGACGCTGTTGGTGTAGTGGTTAACGCTATGATCGAAGGTGGTATTAAACCAGCCGAAGAAACCACCCTTATTTTCGTGATGCTCAGCTGAGGTGGGTTTGAGCAGTGTTGCACATAACGCAGGGGTAAGAATCAATGCCACCAGAACAGAAAGCGCCATTGCCGAAACGATGGTGATAGAGAACTGGCGATAAATTGCCCCAGTAGAACCGCCGAAGAATGCCATCGGAATAAATACCGCTGACAGCACCATCGCGATACCCACCAGTGCGCCCTGAATTTGCGACATCGATTTTTCCGTCGCTTCTTTTGGCGGGAGCTTATCCTCCATCATCACGCGCTCGACGTTCTCCACCACCACTATCGCATCATCGACGAGCAGCCCGATGGCAAGCACCATCCCGAACATCGTTAGTGTGTTGATGGAGTAACCAAAAGCGGCGAGGATGGCAAACGTCCCTAATAACACCACGGGTACCGCAATGGTGGGGATCAGCGTTGCTCGCATATTCTGCAAGAACAGATACATCACCAGGAACACCAGCATAATGGCTTCGAACAGCGTTTTTACCACTTCGTGAATAGAAAGCTGGACGAATGGCGTGGTGTCATAAGGGTAGAGAACCTTCATTCCCTGCGGGAAGAATGGCTGTAATTCCGCCAGTTTTGCCTTAATGGCTTTCGCGGTATCGAGAGCATTCGCGCCGGTTGCCAGCTTAATCCCCAGGCCCGCCGCCGGTTTTCCGTTGATACGAGCGATAACGTTATAGTTTTCACCGCCAAGTTCAACTCGTGCGACATCTTTCAGGCGTACCACCGAGCCGTCACTGTTTACGCGCAGGGTTACTTTGCCGAATTCTTCCGGATTTTTTAACCGCGTCTGAGCAATAATTGAGGCGTTCAACTGTTGCCCTGGTAACGCTGGCGTTCCGCCCAACTGTCCGGCAGCGATCTGATCGTTCTGTACCTTCAACTGGTTAATCACATCAACCGGTGTCAGTTTATATTTGTTTAGCAGATCGGCGTCCAGCCAGATACGCATCGCATACTGTGCGCCGAAAAGCTGTACGTCACCGACGCCATTCAGACGGCTAAGCGTATCTTTAACGTTAGAGGCCACATAGTCCGAGATATCGTCCTGTGTGGTGTCTGGGTTATCAGAGACAAAGCCCGCCACCATCAAATAGCTGCTACTGGACTTTTCAACACTGATCCCCTGCTGCTGAACCTCCTGCGGCAGCAACGGCGTGGCGAGCTGGAGTTTGTTCTGCACCTGCACTTGCGCGATATCAGGATCGGTCCCGGACTGGAAGGTAAGGGTAATTGTCACGCTACCGGCGGAATCGCTGGTGGAGGACATATACATCAGGTTATCGATACCGTTCATATTCTGTTCGATAACCTGCGTCACCGTATCCTGCACGGTCTGCGCATCAGCGCCCGGATAGTTTGCTGAAACAGAAACCGCAGGCGGTGCAATGGTTGGATACTGAGCGACGGGTAATTGTAGGATCGCCAGTGCGCCCGCCATCATCAGAATAATGGCCAGCACCCATGCAAATATCGGTCGTCGAATAAAAAAGTTTGCCATGTCAGATTACCTTACTTCGATGCAGTATCTGCGGGGGTATCGGTAGTGGCTTTAACCTGCTCTCCCGGACGCGCTTTTTGCAGGCCGCTGACAATGACTTGATCGCCAGATTTCAGACCTTCGCTAATCAACCATTTATCGCCAATCGCCTGACTGGCAACGACAGGGCGCGCTTCCACCTGACTTTTATCGTTAACAATCAGCACGGTTGCATCACCACGCGGTGTGCGGCTAACGCCTTGTTGCGGGATAAGAATGGCGTCAGGTTGGACGCCTTCATCAATCCGTGCGCGCACAAACATACCCGGCAAAAGCGTATGTTGCGGGTTAGGGAAGACGGCACGTAGGGTTATGGAGCCGGTGCTTTCATCAACGGTCACATCAGAGAATTGCAGCGTACCTTTCAGGGGATAGGTTTGACCGTTTTCCATGACCAACTCTACGTTGCTGGTGGCGTTTTCCTTATGCAAATTTCCTTGCTCTACGGATTGCTTCAGCCTCATAAAATCGTTGCTGGATTGGGTCACATCAACGTAGATAGGATCGAGCTGCTGGACAGTCGCCAGTTCAGTCGTTTGCCCATTAGTGACAAGAGCGCCTTCGGTCACGGTCGATTTGCCGATACGTCCGCTAATTGGCGCAGTCACTTTGGTATAAGCGAGATTGATGCGAGCGCTTTCGACTGTGGCTTTTGCGGCAATCACGGCGGCATCGGCCTGGCGAGCATCAGCAATGGCCTGGTCGTACTCCTGCTGGCTGATGTATTTCGTACCCACGAGCGGAACGTAACGTTTTACCGTCAAATGCGCGATGGCGGCGGCGGCTTCACTTTTCGCCAGTTCGCCTTTCGCGCTGTCATAATTTGCCTGATAGGTCGCGGGATCGATCTGGTACAGGGACTGGCCTGCTTGTACATCGCTGCCTTCAGTGAAATTACGATTCAGTACGATCCCGCTAACCTGTGGGCGAACTTCGGCTATACGGTAAGCATTGGTGCGGCCTGGTAATTCAGTCTTAACTTCTAACGGGGCCGTTTTCACAATATGAACGGTAACCTGCGGTTCACCGACGTGAGCTTTCTCTTCTCCCTTATCGTTACAACCGGCGATTAAAGCCGCGGAGATCAGAATAAAGGAGGGCAGGAGGAAAAACCTGGCATGTTTCGTCATTACTATTCCTCAAAAAACCAAAAGCGCGTTATTTACCCAGAAAGGCAACGCGTTAACTCGCAGAAAGAAAAATACAGTTTGCTATCCTACAAATTATCATTCGTCGATGTAAGGAATAGTTATGAATACTGGCGTCTCAAGGCACATAAACACAAAAAAAGATTAATATTCTACTGTTTTATTTTGACGCGGGTTGAAAGAGGCAGAATTAAAACCTCGTAAATTGAAATATATATTCATGTGGCGAATGTATTTTAGGTAAATAATATATATTATTTATTTGACGATTTATAGCAACTCAATATTAGCCTCTCGTATAAATACACATTAGGTGATAGATTAACCTTCGCTATTTTCTCACTCTGTGTCGAATATATTTATTTCCTGAATAATTAATCATGGCAAAAAGAACCAAAGCCGAAGCTCTGAAGACCCGGCAAGAACTGATTGAAACTGCCATCGCCCAGTTTGCGCAGCATGGCGTAAGCAAGACGACACTCAACGACATTGCCGACGCTGCTAACGTTACGCGTGGCGCTATCTACTGGCACTTCGAAAACAAGACTCAACTGTTTAATGAGATGTGGTTGCAACAGCCTTCATTGCGGGAGTTAATCCAGGAACACTTGACGGCTGGATTAGAGCATGACCCGTTTCAACAATTGCGTGAAAAATTGATTGTCGGCTTGCAATATATTGCCAAAATTCCCCGCCAGCAGGCGTTGCTGAAAATCTTATATCACAAATGTGAATTTAATGATGAGATGCTGGCCGAGGGAGTGATACGCGAAAAGATGGGCTTCAATCCGCAGACTCTCCGCGAAGTATTGCAGGCGTGTCAGCAACAAGGTTGTGTAGCAAATAACCTCGATTTAGATGTTGTGATGATTATTATTAATGGTGCCTTCAGCGGAATTGTTCAAAACTGGTTAATGAATATGGCGGGTTATGATCTTTATAAACAAGCCCCCGCTCTGGTCGATAACGTATTAAGAATGTTCATGCCAGATGAAAACATAACGAAATTAATTCATCAAACGAATGAATTAAGTGTCATGTAAATTCACATTCTGTCCTGAAAATTCAGTTCGTCACAGTTAACCAGTTTTAGTGGATTAACTGAGTTCATATTGCGGCATTTGTCTGTTTCTGTTGCCAGCAGTTCAATCCACTGCATCAGTAAAGTATCAAACAGAAAAACGAAGACAGCGAAAACGACGAGCCACCAATACTTGCGAATCATTACCTGAGCCTGTGTATGTTTAACCAAGTCTGGCAGGAAATATACACGAAATGAATAATCTGAAAACCAGGCTTACACTTCCTTTACTTTGCAATGAGATCGGGGTCAACTTCGCTTAACCGGCTTCGTTTTGACAGGTTGCCGGTCTTTCTTTTTTTCACTTTCGCCAGTTCTTCCGCAGAGTAATGCGACGCGACATCCAGCCGTCGAAGCCCCATTTTGATGTACTCGCTGTTGATCTCAATACCAATGAATTTTCGCCCGCTGGAGACGGCTACGGCACCGGTAGTAAAGCTACCGGCAAACGGGTCGAGAACGATATCGCCTGGGTTGGAAGAGGCGAGAATAATGCGTTTCAGTAAGGCTTCCGGTTTTTGCGTCGGGTGGTTCTCATATTCATCCATCAAATAACGCACGCGCGGAAAATCCCAGACGTTACCCGGTACTTTTTGATGATTGTATGGCTGTGGAGGATTTTTGCGATAATCGATCAACGCGCGCTGCGATCCGGTTTTGGCTTCTACCAGAATAGCATCACCGTTGAATGTGTAGTTCTTTGCGTCTTTCACCATCATCAGGATGGGTTCGTACATGGAGCCGTAGTGTTTTTTCGCCTGTACTCCAGAACTGTCATATGACCAGACGATGCGACTTTTGATGGTAAAAAGCTTGCGGCACTGGAGATCGATAAAGGGCATGTTTTCCGTGCTGTTCATGATGTACATGCTGCCCTGCTTTTTCAGAACGCGGTGGCACTCTGCAATCACTTCAAACAGCCAGTCGATAAACAGATCTTCTTTCCAGGCTTCGATCAGACCATCAAAATTTTTACCGATGTTATATGGTGGGTCGGCAAAGATCAGATCGACACTTTCGGCGGGGATCTTTTTAAGTTCGGCAAGCGCATCACCGTGAATAATGGTCTTAGCTTCATTACCAAACCGGGTCGGTTCACATCCTGTTCTCATGGTCACTCCCTTTGTGACACCTATAAAAAAGGCGCTTCCCCATGCCGAGTAGCGCCTTTTTAATCAAGCATTTAGCTAACCTGAATTAGTTCATGCCGTATTTTTTCAATTTTTTACGCAGCGTACCACGGTTGATGCCCATCATCAGCGCAGCACGGGTCTGGTTACCACGGGTGTATTGCATCACCATGTCCAACAGGGGCTGTTCTACTTCAGCCAGTACCAGCTCATAGAGGTCATTCACATCCTGACCATTCAGTTGAGCAAAATAGTTCTTCAGTGCCTGTTTAACCGAGTCACGCAGGGGTTTTTGGGTTACCTGATCCTGAGAGTTAACGGTAGAAACGGTCAGTACGTCAGAATTTACGCGTTGTTCGAACATAGTTCTGTCAGCTCTTTATTTCTGTTTACGCAAAATTTTCGAAGTATGCCTCCAACGCCTCCAGCTGTTCGCTGGCATCCTCAATGGCGTTGAATGTGCGCCGAAACTGGTCATTTGGAGCGTGTTCCTGGAGATACCAGGAAACGTGTTTACGTGCAATTCGGTACCCTTTTGCCGGACCATAAAAGTCATGCAGTTCCCGAACGTGCGCGCAAAGCAAGCGCTTAACCTCTGCCAAAGGCAGCGGGGGCAGCAACTCCCCAGTGTCCAGATAATGCTGGATTTCCCGAAAGATCCAGGGTCTTCCCTGAGCTGCGCGGCCTATCATCAGGGCATCCGCCCCTGTATAGTCGAGCACAGCTCTGGCTTTAAGCGGGTCAGTAATGTCGCCATTCGCGATAACCGGAATGGAAACTTTCTGCTTAACTGCCCGAATACTGTCGTACTCAGCTTCTCCATTGAACAAACAGGCGCGTGTACGGCCATGAATGGTCAGAGCCTGAATGCCACAGTCTTCAGCCAGTTGGGCAATCTCTTCGCAGTTACGGTGTTCCGGTGCCCAGCCGGTGCGAATCTTCAGGGTAACAGGAACGTCCACTGCATTGACGACCTCGGTAAGGATCGATTTAACGACATCCGGGTACTGCAAGAGGGCTGAACCTGCGAGCTTGCGATTCACTTTTTTAGCCGGGCAACCCATATTGATATCAATAATCTGGGCACCGCTTTCCACGTTAATACGTGCTGCATCTGCCATTTCTTTCGGATCGCTACCAGCAATTTGCACGGTGCGAATACCGGGTTCATCAATGTGCACCATCCGTAAACGAGATTTGTCGCTTTCCCAAACCTGTGGGTTAGAAGACATCATCTCGGATACTGTCAATCCGGCTCCCATCTCGTAGCACAACGTCCGAAAAGGTCTGTCTGTAATGCCAGCCATGGGCGCTGCGATCAGGCGATTTCTGAGCTGATATTGTCCGATGCGCATGAGTTAAGAAATGACCATACTGTGACTGCAAGGCGGCGTATATTACGCATTTTTTGCACGAGATGAAAGGCCAAACTTTGACCAATCCTCTGAGATGGATCAAAGAATTGCATTTAAAATGAGCGTGGTGCGATAATTACTCATAAAAATCATCATATTAGAAAATAGTGACTAAAATTTACACTCAAAGAAATTTGAGTAAGTTCTCAATTTTTCTTTATGAATGAAAATTTTGGCACGCAAATTTGCGTAAATAATCGGCAAATTTACGTGCCTTTTGTGAGCTTGCTCGCACTTCGCCCCGCGTCACCCTACGGCGATGCGAAGGTTAATTCTTACGACCGGTAATACGGCACCACTCTTCTTTTTCCACGACCGGGTCCAGTGCGAAGCTGTCGGCATAAGCTTCACAAACGCTCTCTGCCTGGCTTGCCAGAATACCGGAAAGGCCCAGCAAACCGCCTGAAACCGGCAGGACGCTGATTAACGGTGCCAGTTCACGTAATGGGCCTGCAAGGATGTTAGCGACCACCACGTCGGCTTTCATTTCTTCTGGCTGATCTTTCGGTAAGTAGAGTTCCAGACGGTCAGAAACGCCATTACGTTCGGCGTTGTCGCGGCTGGCCTGAATCGCCTGCGGATCGATATCAATACCAATGGCTTTTGCTGCACCCAGTTTCAGCGCCGCGATCGCCAGAATGCCGGAACCACAGCCAAAGTCGATGACTGTTTTACCGGTTAAATCGAGGCTGTCGAGCCATTGCAGGCACAGAGAGGTGGTTGGATGGGTACCCGTACCAAACGCCAGCCCTGGATCTAACATCACGTTGACGGCGTTTTCGTCCGGCACATCACGCCAGCTAGGGCAGATCCACAGTCGTTCACCAAAGCGCATCGGGTGGAAATTATCCATCCATTCGCGCTCCCAGTCTTTATCTTCTAGTTGTTCGATTTTATGCGCGAAGCCTGCGCCGAGCAGCGGATGGTTTTCCAGAATCGCCACCACGTCGTTCATATCGGTTTCAGCGTCAAACAGACCAATCACATCGGTGTCGCCCCACAGGCGCGTTTCGCCCGGCAGCGGCTCAAATACTGGCGTATCGTGGGTATCCTGAAAAGTGATAGAAACGGCACCCGCTTCCATCAGCGCATCGCTAAGATCTTCCGCGTTCGCGCCGGTGGTGTTCAGTTTCAGTTGGATCCAAGGCATGGCAAAACTCTTTATTTATCAGTAGTCAAAACGGTAGCTTGCGGGACGGATGTACCGAAACGGTTTCCGACCAGGAAAGCCAGCAAACTTAGTAGTAACGAGGGCACGATAGGGTGGAAGCCCAGGTACTGAATATTCAGCGTCGCGAGTACGGCATACAGCACGCCGCCAACGATCATCGCACTTAGCGCGCCTTTGGCGTTGGCGCGTTCCCAGTAAAGACCCAGCACCAGCGGCCACAGGAAAACGGCTTCCAGCCCACCGAAGGCCAGCAAATTCAGCCAGATGATCATTTCTGGCGGCTTCCAGGCGGCAAGCAGCAGCAACGCGCCGAGAACTAACGTAATTACCGCCGACATCCGCTTCAGACGCGTCTCGTTTTGCATTTGATCCGGACGGATATTCAGATAGAGATCTTTAATGATCGTAGCGGAACTTTGCAGCAACTGGGCATTGATCGTCGACATGATCGCAGCCATAGGTGCAGCCAGGAAGATTCCGGCAGCAAACGGTGGCAGCACTTTTACCATTAACGTCGGGATCACCAGATCCGGTACGGTGAGATCGGGGATCACTGCACGACCTAACGCTCCGGCCAGGTGCATACCGAACATCAGGATTGCGACTACAATCGTACCGATGATGATCCCCCGGTGTACTGCTTTGCTGTCTTTATAAGAGATACAGCGCACCGCAGTATGCGGCAGGCCAATCACGCCAAAGCACACCAGTACCCAGAACGACGTCATAAAGGCAGGCGACAGAATATCGTCAGCGCCTTGTGGCGTAACCAGTTGCGGATCGATGGTTTGCAAGGTCTGTACTGCGTTGCTTAAGCCGCCAGCGGCATGTACCACGCCAATAAGCAGCACAACGGTGCCAATCAGCATCACAAGCCCTTGCATGGTGTCGTTCAGCACGCTGGCGCGAAAGCCACCAAAGGCGGTATATAACGCAATGCTGATACCAAAAATCAGCAGCCCGGTTTCATAAGGAATACCCGCCGCGGTTTCCAGCAGGCGCGCACCGCCGATAAACTGCACGGTCATCGCACCAACGAACGCAACCAGCAAACTCAAACTCGCCAGCCACACCAGAAGACGACTCTGGTAGCGGGCAAACAGCATATCGTTCAGCGTCACTGCATTGTAGCGGCGCGCAAGAATCGCAAACTTCTTGCCGAGAATACCGAGTGAAAGCCAGACTGCAGGAAGCTGAATCATCGCCAGCAATACCCAGCCCAGCCCGTATTTATAAGCAGCTCCTGGCCCGCCGATAAACGAACTGGCACTGATATAGGTCGCGGTGAGCGTCATCGCCAGCACAATACCGCCCATAGAGCGGCTGCCGAGGAAATACTCATTAAGGAAGGTGCCGGTGCTCCATTTACGCATCGCATAAACCGAGATACCGAACACCACCACCAGATAGGCGACCAGCGGTAGAATTACTTCAAGCTGCATCGTCATCCTCCAGTGGAATATCGCGATAGATAAATTTCACCATCGCCCAGCACAGTCCAATAAACAGCAGCGGCGTCAGGATGCAGGCCATCTCAAACCAGCGCGGAAAGCCGGTAAAACCGGGGGCAACGCCAGGTAAGTAAGCGGCTACTAACCATACCGCCAGATACAAAAGGGTCAGCCCCAGCGCCCAGCGCGCCTCTTTATGGGCCTGAACAAAACGAGTGTCCATTTTTTGTCCCTGATGGGTGAAGAAAGCGAGGATTGTACCTTATGGGGGTTGTCGATCCCCAGTAATAAAAAAGGCCGGAAAATCCGGCCTTTTGACGCTTTTGCAGTCTTATTTTTCCTGAAGACCGAGTTTTTTCTCCAGATAGTGGATGTTAGTGCCACCATGCTGGAAGTTCTCGTCATTCATGATGCGGATCTGCAGATCAACGTTGGTTTTGATACCGTCGATGATCAGCTCCTGCAGCGCATTCTTCATGCGGGCAATCGCCACGTCACGGTTTTCACCGTAGCAAATCAGCTTACCGATCATTGAGTCATAGTACGGCGGTACGGTGTAGCCCGCGTAGATATGAGACTCCCAACGCACTCCAAAACCGCCAGGTGCGTGGAAACGGGTGATTTTGCCTGGGCTTGGCAGGAAGGTGTTCGGATCTTCGGCGTTGATACGACATTCCACCGCATGGCCGCGAACGTGAACTTCTTCTTGCTTGATCGACAGCGGTTGACCGGCAGCGATACGCAGCTGTTCTTTGATCAGGTCAACGCCGGTGATCATTTCAGTAACCGGGTGTTCTACCTGAATACGGGTGTTCATTTCGATGAAATAGAACTCGCCGTTTTCGAACAGGAACTCGAAAGTACCTGCACCGCGATAGCCGATATCAACACACGCTTTAGCGCAACGTTCGCCGATGTAGCGACGCAGTTCCGGGGTAATGCCCGGTGCTGGTGCTTCTTCGACCACTTTCTGGTGGCGGCGCTGCATGGAGCAGTCACGTTCCGCCAGATAGATAGCGTTGCCCTGACCGTCAGCCAGTACCTGAATCTCGACGTGGCGAGGATTTTCCAGGTATTTCTCCATGTAAACCATATCGTTGCTGAAAGCAGCTTTCGCTTCCGCACGGGTCATGGAGATGGATTGTGCCAGTTCAGCGTCGCCGCGCACTACGCGCATACCGCGACCACCGCCGCCGCCGGAGGCTTTGATAATCACCGGATAACCAATGCGTTTAGCAATGGCACGGTTTTTATCCATATCGTCGCCCAGCGGGCCGTCAGAACCCGGTACGCAAGGGACGCCCGCTTTTTTCATCGCCGCGATTGCGGATACTTTGTCGCCCATCAGGCGAATGGTTTCTGCTTTCGGGCCAATGAAGATAAAGCCGGAGCGTTCAACCTGCTCGGCAAAGTTGGCGTTCTCGGAGAGGAAGCCGTAACCCGGATGGATTGCTACTGCGCCGGTGATTTCAGCGGCGCTTATGATTGCCGGGATGTTCAGATAACTTTTTACTGACGGAGCAGGGCCAATACAGACCGTTTCATCTGCCAGTAATACGTGTTTTAGATCGCGATCCGCGCTGGAGTGCACAGCGACAGTCTTGATGCCCAGTTCTTTACAGGCACGAAGAATACGCAATGCAATCTCGCCGCGGTTGGCAATAACAATTTTATCCAGCATGTTCGCCTCGTTACTCGATGACGACCAGCGGCTCGTCAAATTCTACCGGTTGTCCACTTTCGACCAGAATTGCTTTCACGGTACCGGATTTGTCCGCTTCGATCTGGTTCATCATTTTCATGGCTTCAACGATGCACAGGGTATCGCCCACGTTGACTTTCTGACCCACTTCGATGAACGCTTTTGCGTCCGGGCTTGGGGTGCGGTAGAAAGTACCAACCATCGGGGAGCGTACGATGTGACCACTGATTTCCGCTGCTGCTGGCGCTTCCATGGAAGGAACGGTCGCCGGAGCGGCTGCGTTAGATTGAGCTGGCTGCTGCATCATTGGTGCAGCGTAAGCTTGTTGCATCACAGGGAAACTTGCGGCAGGAGCTGCACGGCTGATGCGTACTGACTCTTCGCCTTCGGAGATTTCCAGTTCGGAGATGCCTGATTCTTCAACCAGCTCGATCAGTTTTTTAATCTTACGAATATCCATGAGTGGGTTCCGTACTCTTTGTTTAGTGTGATTGTGACAGGCGTTTCACCGCCGTCTGTAAAGCGTATGCCCCGACAGCTGTATGCATAGCGATAAATTCCAGCAGGCCGGGACGCCGGTCTATTTTGCCCCAGAGTGTCAATGTTAGACTTGACGGACATTGTGCAGCGATCTGCTGCTATCCTCCGGCAAAAAACAAAATATACCTTCGTTGCGCCAATGTCACCTTTTCCGCAGCGCAAAAACTGCGTCAGGGAGGACGAGGTCGCACATTATAACGATTTCGTAGCAATTGGCAGCTAAATACTGGTCTTATCAGGGAAGATAATCAACAGCTAACATGTAAATAACCTTCAACACCGTGTAATTTGCAACAAGCCGCACAATTCACGAAATTAGCGCCATCATCGACGGAACTTCTTATAACGTAAGGTGAAAAGCTGTAAAGCCAGCCCTGCGAAGATGAGGGGCTGCAATGAGATAATCTTCACAGACCACAAATAATGTAGGGATGCCAGGATCGCGACAAGATAGACGACATTACGCAGCGGTTGCTGGGGATTACCCAATTTTCACTGCATCGTCTGGATAGATGTGAATGCTAAAGCACGCAAAATCAACCGACTGACAATTCTCAGCATTAAATAGGTTCGAGTGGTTAATTTGTAGTCAAATAAAATCAGATTATTCACCCCATGGGACCAGAAATCAGTAACAGGTTAAGCGTAGTGTCGCCCAGGCAAAGCACCATAAACCTAACAGGCGACGGAGGCATATCAATAATGGCTGTTTAGAGGAGTATCAATGCGCATCAATTTGTGGTCAGTCGAAATCATGACTTTCCAGTTTGGATGATGTTGTACAACTTCCTGACCAAGGTGTTCGACGAAAGCTGTCCGGCTAACCGCTTTTCCCGTTAACCGATTGAATAATGATGTCAAAATGAGTTCCCTCTCTTATTATTCCTTGCTAAATGGTTAGTTAACCTTCACCAGCGTGCGACCCTGGATCTGGTTATTAATGATGGCCTCGGCAAAGTTCGGTGCCTCTGACAGAGATATCTCTTTTGCCGCCTGGGTATAGAATGATTCCGGTAAATCGGCGACCAGTCGCTGCCAGGCTTGTGCGCGGCGTTCTGGTGGCGTCATTACTGAATCCACCCCTTGCAAACGGACATTACGCAGAATAAATGGCATGACCGTGGTTGGCAGAGTAAAACCACCCGCCAGACCACAGGCCGCCACGCAGCCGCCGTAATTCATTTGCGCCAGCACTTTTGCCAGCACTTTGTCGCCAACAGTGTCAATTGCCCCAGCCCAGACTTGTTTTTCCAGAGGACGGGATTCGGCAAACTCATCACGAGGGAGAATACGACTGGCACCTAAACTTTTCAGATATTCATGGGTACTTTCGCGACCGGAAACGGCAACGACCTGATAACCCAACTTATGCAGCAGCGCCACGGCGGTACTGCCGACGCCACCACTGGCACCCGTCACGACAATCTCCCCGTCCTGCGGGCGAACACCGGCATCTTCCAGCGCCATCACACACAGCATGGCGGTAAAACCGGCAGTACCGATAATCATTGCTTTACGCGCGTCCAGCCCTTGCGGCATGGCAACCAGCCAGTCACCTTTCACTCGCGCCTGCTCCGCCAGCCCACCCCAGTGGTTTTCACCAACGCCCCAGCCAGTGAGTAACACCTCCTGACCGGCATGAAAACGCGGATCTTCGCTGGTGCGTACAGTTCCGGCAAAATCGATCCCAGGAATCATCGGAAAATTACGGATGATTTTTCCCTTACCGGTAATCGCCAGCGCATCTTTATAGTTCAGGCTCGACCAGTGAACATCAACCGTGACATCGCCCTCCGGCAGGCGACTTTCGTCAAGTGTCTGTACCGATGCGAGAGTTTTGCCGTCCTGCTGTTCTAAAAGTAACGCCTGCATAAGTGGTCCTCATGTGCATGATGGATTGGAAAATAATTTCTGAAGACTATACTCGCTAATGGAAAAGCAAAGCCGATGAAGCGCAATAAATTGCGAGATAAATCTGATTTGCTAGTATGCCCGCTTCCTCACTATCGGAGTTAACACAAGGATGAGATTAACGACGAAATTTTCGGCCTTTGTTACGCTGCTCACCGGGTTAACAATTTTTGTGACTTTGCTGGGCTGTTCGCTAAGTTTCTACAACGCAATTCAGTATAAGTTTAGTCATCGCGTTCAGGCGGTGGCGACGGCGATTGATACCCACCTTGTGTCGAATGACTTCAGCACATTAAGGCCACAAATTACCGAATTAATGATGTCGGCAGATATCGTTCGTGTAGACCTGCTCCATGGTGATAAACAGGTTTATACCCTGGCCAGAAATGGTAGTTATCGTCCGGTTGGCTCCAGCGATCTGTTTCGCGAACTGAGTGTTCCGTTGATAAAGCATCCGGGGATGTCGCTGCGTCTGGTTTATCAGGATCCGATGGGCAACTATTTCCATTCTTTAATGACTACCGCGCCGCTCACGGGGGCGATTGGCTTTATCATTGTTATGCTCTTTCTGGCGGTACGCTGGTTACAACGGCAACTTGCCGGGCAAGAATTGCTGGAAACCCGGGCTACTCGTATCTTAAACGGTGAGCGTGGCTCTAATGTGTTGGGAACCATCTATGAATGGCCGCCCAGAACCAGCAGTGCGCTAGATACGCTGCTTCGTGAAATTCAGAACGCACGCGAACAACACAGCCGTCTTGATACGCTGATCCGCTCTTATGCCGCCCAGGACGTGAAAACCGGCCTCAATAACCGACTCTTTTTCGATAATCAGTTAGCAACGTTACTGGAAGATCAGGAGAAAGTAGGTACCCACGGGATCGTGATGATGATTCGTCTGCCGGATTTCAATATGTTGAGCGATACTTGGGGGCACAGCCAGGTTGAAGAACAGTTCTTCACTCTGACGAATCTGCTGTCGACATTTATGATGCGCTACCCTGGCGCACTGCTGGCGCGTTACCACCGCAGTGATTTTGCTGCGCTGTTACCGCACCGGACGTTAAAAGAGGCAGAGAGCATCGCCGGTCAGTTAATCAAAGCCGTCGATACCTTGCCGAACAATAAAATGCTCGATCGCGACGATATGATCCACATTGGTATCTGCGCCTGGCGTAGTGGTCAGGATACCGAGCAGGTAATGGAACATGCAGAGTCTGCCACGCGTAATGCGGGATTGCAGGGCGGCAATAGCTGGGCTATTTACGATGACTCGTTGCCTGAAAAAGGATGCGGTAATGTTCGCTGGCGTACGCTTATCGAGCAAATGCTCAGTCGCGGCGGCCCGCGCCTTTATCAAAAACCGGCGGTTACTCGCGAAGGTCAGGTTCATCATCGCGAACTCATGTGCCGCATCTTCGATGGTAATGAAGAGGTTAGCTCGGCGGAGTATATGCCGATGGTCTTGCAGTTTGGCTTATCGGAAGAGTATGACCGTCTGCAAATCAGCCGTCTTATTCCACTATTGCGTTACTGGCCAGAGGAAAATCTGGCGATTCAGGTTACCGTTGAGTCGCTGATTCGCCCGCGTTTTCAGCGTTGGCTGCGCGATACGTTAATGCAATGTGAAAAATCACAACGAAAACGCATAATTATTGAACTTGCAGAGGCCGATGTAGGTCAACATATCAGTCGTTTACAACCTGTTATTCGTTTAGTGAATGCTTTAGGGGTACGGGTAGCCGTCAACCAGGCTGGTTTGACGCTGGTAAGCACCAGTTGGATCAAAGAACTTAATGTTGAGTTACTCAAGCTCCATCCGGGGCTGGTCAGAAACATTGAGAAGCGAACGGAGAACCAGCTGCTGGTTCAAAGCCTGGTGGAAGCCTGCTCCGGGACCAGCACCCAAGTTTACGCCACCGGTGTGCGTTCGCGAAGCGAGTGGCAGACCCTGATTCAGCGCGGTGTTACAGGCGGGCAAGGGGATTTTTTCGCGTCCTCACAGCCACTTGATACTAACGTGAAAAAATATTCACAAAGATACTCGGTTTAACCTGCCGTTTAATCCGTTTTCACGTAGAATAACGCGCGCTGCGTCTCATGGGAGTGTGCTTGTCTGCTCGCCAGATTGTTGCAGCACATATGCAGATGAATGACCTTACGCGGTTGCAAACAGGCGAGGAATGCTGCTGATGCATTAAGCCTTTCTGGACTCAGGCAGAGATTTGTAACAAAGGAAACGAACTGCACTAATTTTCACCGTAGCAGATGATTTTTGCGCCTTGTCGCTGCTGCGTGTGGTTGGTAAAGTAAGCGGATTTTCTTTTCCGCCCCAGCTTTCAGGATTATCCCTTAGTATGTTGAAAAAATTTCGTGGCATGTTTTCCAATGACTTGTCCATTGACCTGGGTACTGCGAATACCCTCATTTATGTAAAAGGACAAGGCATCGTATTGAATGAGCCTTCCGTGGTGGCCATTCGTCAGGATCGTGCCGGTTCACCGAAAAGCGTAGCTGCAGTAGGTCATGACGCGAAGCAGATGCTGGGCCGTACGCCGGGCAATATTGCTGCCATTCGCCCAATGAAAGACGGCGTTATCGCCGACTTCTTCGTGACTGAAAAAATGCTCCAGCACTTCATCAAACAAGTGCACAGCAACAGCTTTATGCGTCCAAGCCCGCGCGTTCTGGTTTGTGTACCGGTTGGCGCGACCCAGGTTGAACGCCGCGCAATTCGTGAATCCGCGCAGGGCGCTGGTGCCCGTGAAGTCTTCCTGATTGAAGAACCGATGGCTGCCGCAATTGGTGCTGGCCTGCCGGTTTCTGAAGCGACCGGTTCTATGGTGGTTGATATCGGTGGTGGTACCACTGAAGTTGCTGTTATCTCCTTGAACGGCGTGGTTTACTCCTCTTCCGTGCGCATTGGTGGTGATCGTTTCGACGAAGCTATCATCAACTATGTGCGTCGTAATTACGGTTCTCTGATCGGTGAAGCCACCGCAGAACGTATCAAGCACGAAATCGGTTCGGCTTACCCGGGCGATGAAGTCCGTGAAATCGAAGTTCGTGGCCGTAACCTGGCAGAAGGTGTTCCACGCGGTTTTACCCTGAACTCCAACGAAATCCTCGAAGCACTGCAGGAACCGCTGACCGGTATTGTGAGCGCGGTAATGGTTGCACTGGAACAGTGCCCGCCGGAACTGGCTTCCGACATCTCCGAGCGCGGCATGGTGCTCACCGGTGGTGGCGCACTGCTGCGTAACCTTGACCGTTTGTTAATGGAAGAAACCGGCATTCCAGTCGTTGTTGCTGAAGACCCGCTGACCTGTGTGGCGCGCGGTGGCGGCAAAGCGCTGGAAATGATCGACATGCACGGCGGCGACCTGTTCAGCGAAGAGTAATCGGATGCAGGCAGGGGAAATGTCTGTTTACCCTGCCTGGTCTGATACGAGAATACGCATAACTTATGAAGCCAATTTTTAGCCGTGGCCCGTCGCTACAGATTCGCCTTATTCTGGCGGTGCTGGTGGCGCTCGGCATTATTATTGCCGACAGCCGCCTGGGGACGTTCAGTCAAATCCGTACTTATATGGATACCGCCGTCAGTCCTTTCTACTTTGTTTCCAATGCTCCTCGTGAATTGCTGGATGGCGTATCGCAGACGCTGGCCTCGCGTGACCAACTAGAACTTGAAAACCGGGCGTTACGTCAGGAACTGTTGCTGAAAAACAGTGAACTGCTGATGCTTGGACAATACAAACAGGAGAACGCGCGTCTGCGCGAGCTGCTGGGTTCCCCGCTGCGTCAGGATGAGCAGAAAATGGTGACTCAGGTTATCTCCACGGTTAACGATCCTTATAGCGATCAAGTTGTTATCGATAAAGGTAGCGTTAATGGCGTTTATGAAGGCCAGCCGGTCATCAGCGACAAAGGTGTTGTTGGTCAGGTGGTGGCCGTCGCTAAACTGACCAGTCGCGTGCTGCTGATTTGTGATGCGACCCACGCGCTGCCAATCCAGGTGCTGCGCAACGATATCCGCGTAATTGCAGCCGGTAACGGTTGTACGGATGATTTGCAGCTTGAGCATCTGCCAGCGAATACGGATATTCGTGTTGGTGATGTGCTGGTGACCTCCGGTCTGGGCGGTCGTTTCCCGGAAGGCTATCCGGTTGCGGTTGTCTCTTCCGTAAAACTCGATACCCAGCGCGCTTATACTGTGATTCAGGCGCGTCCGACTGCAGGACTGCAACGTTTGCGTTATCTGCTGCTGCTGTGGGGCGCGGATCGTAACGGCGCTAACCCGATGACGCCGGAAGAGGTGCATCGTGTTGCTAATGAACGTCTGATGCAGATGATGCCGCAGGTATTGCCTTCGCCAGACGCGATGGGGCCAAAGTTACCTGAACCGGCAACGGGGATCGCTCAGCCGACTCCGCAGCAACCGACGACAGGAAATGCAGCTACTGCGCCTGCTGCGCCCACACAGCCTGCTGCTAATCGCTCTCCACAAAGGGCTACGCCGCCGCAAAGTGGTGCTCAACCGCCTGCGCGTGCGCCGGGAGGGCAATAGTGGCGAGCTATCGTAGCCAGGGACGTTGGGTAATCTGGCTCTCTTTCCTCATTGCGCTGTTGCTGCAAATCATGCCCTGGCCGGATAACCTGATTGTTTTCCGGCCAAACTGGGTGTTACTCATCTTGTTGTATTGGATCCTGGCCTTGCCTCATCGCGTAAATGTGGGCACAGGTTTTGTGATGGGTGCCATACTGGATCTGATCAGCGGCTCGACGCTTGGCGTACGCGTATTGGCGATGAGCATCATTGCTTACCTGGTGGCGCTGAAATACCAGCTTTTCCGCAACCTCGCATTATGGCAGCAGGCGCTGGTCGTCATGTTGCTTTCGCTGGTGGTGGATATTATTGTTTTCTGGGCAGAGTTTTTAGTGATTAACGTCTCTTTCAGACCGGAAGTGTTCTGGAGTAGTGTAGTCAATGGGGTGCTCTGGCCGTGGATTTTCTTGCTGATGCGTAAAGTCCGTCAGCAGTTTGCAGTGCAATAAAGGTTTCTATGACTTCTCTGTATTTAGCTTCCGGTTCTCCGCGTCGTCAGGAGTTACTTGCGCAACTTGGCGTGACCTTTGAACGTATTGTTACGGGCATTGAGGAGCAGCGTCAGCCGCAGGAGAGCGCGCAGCAGTATGTTGTGCGTCTGGCGCGCGAGAAAGCACAGGCGGGTGTCGCGCAAACGGCGCAGGATCTCCCGGTGCTGGGTGCGGATACTATCGTTATCCTGAATGGAGAAGTGCTGGAGAAACCGCGCGACGCAGAGCATGCGGCGCAGATGTTGCGCAAATTATCGGGTCAGACCCATCAGGTGATGACGGCAGTGGCGTTGGCCGACAGCCAGCACATTCTCGATTGCCTGGTGGTCACCGATGTGACTTTCAGAACGTTAACAGACGAAGACATCGCGGGCTATGTCGCCAGCGGTGAACCGTTAGATAAAGCAGGTGCATACGGTATTCAGGGGCTGGGTGGCTGTTTTGTCAGGAAGATAAATGGCAGCTATCACGCCGTAGTCGGCTTACCGCTGGTTGAAACGTATGAATTATTAAGTAATTTTAACGCACTGCGTGAGAAAAGGGATAAACATGACGGCTGAATTGTTAGTAAACGTAACGCCTTCGGAAACGCGAGTGGCGTATATTGATGGCGGTATTCTGCAGGAAATTCATATTGAACGTGAGGCGCGACGCGGAATAGTAGGCAATATCTACAAGGGTCGTGTAAGTCGTGTACTTCCGGGTATGCAGGCGGCTTTTGTAGATATTGGGCTGGATAAAGCCGCGTTTCTTCATGCATCTGACATCATGCCGCACACCGAATGTGTGGCGGGTGAAGAACAAAAGCAATTCACGGTGCGCGACATCTCGGAACTGGTTCGTCAGGGGCAAGATCTGATGGTGCAGGTGGTGAAAGATCCGCTTGGCACTAAAGGTGCGCGCCTGACCACCGATATCACGCTGCCTTCTCGCTATCTGGTGTTTATGCCAGGGGCTTCTCACGTTGGGGTTTCCCAACGTATTGAAAGCGAATCAGAACGTGAACGCCTGAAAAAAGTGGTCGCAGAGTATTGCGACGAGCAGGGCGGGTTTATCATCCGTACCGCAGCGGAAGGGGTTGGCGAGGCTGAACTGGCCTCCGATGCCGCTTATCTGAAACGCGTCTGGACCAAAGTTATGGAGCGTAAAAAACGCCCGCAGACCCGTTATCAGCTGTACGGCGAACTGGCGCTGGCGCAGCGTGTTCTGCGTGATTTCGCCGACGCCGAACTGGACCGCATTCGCGTTGACTCACGCCTGACTTACGAAGCATTGCTGGAGTTTACCTCGGAGTACATTCCCGAGATGACCAGCAAGCTGGAGCATTACACCGGACGCCAGCCGATTTTCGATCTCTTTGATGTCGAAAACGAAATCCAGCGAGCGCTGGAACGCAAAGTAGAACTGAAATCCGGTGGTTATCTGATTATCGACCAGACCGAAGCGATGACCACCGTGGACATCAATACCGGAGCGTTTGTCGGTCATCGCAATCTGGACGACACCATTTTCAATACCAATATTGAAGCGACGCAGGCTATCGCTCGCCAGTTACGGTTGCGTAATCTGGGTGGGATTATCATTATTGATTTCATCGATATGAATAATGAAGATCACCGCCGCCGCGTGCTGCACTCGCTGGAGCAGGCGTTGAGCAAAGACCGGGTGAAAACCAGCGTTAATGGTTTTTCGGCGCTGGGGCTGGTGGAGATGACGCGTAAACGCACCCGCGAAAGCATTGAGCACGTACTGTGTAACGAATGCCCAACCTGCCACGGTCGCGGAACGGTGAAAACCGTGGAAACGGTATGCTATGAAATCATGCGCGAGATTGTTCGTGTCCACCATGCTTACGACTCCGACCGTTTCCTGGTCTATGCATCTCCGGCAGTAGCTGAAGCCTTGAAAGGCGAAGAGTCACACTCGCTGGCGGAAGTGGAAATTTTCGTTGGCAAACAGGTTAAAGTACAAATTGAACCGCTCTATAACCAGGAGCAGTTTGACGTCGTAATGATGTAAACAGATGCTGGGCCGCCATCCGGCAAAGGGTTTTTGAGTCACATTTTTAGCAGACAAGGAGTGACGGGTGAGGCGATTGCCGGGGATTTTACTGCTTACTGGAGCCGCGCTCGTTGTGATCGCTGCTCTGCTGGTTAGCGGCCTGCGTATTGCTTTACCGCATCTTGACGCCTGGCGTCCGGAAATCCTCAACAAAATAGAATCCGCGACTGGCATGCCGGTAGAAGCCAGTCAGCTCTCAGCCAGCTGGCAGAATTTTGGCCCGACGCTTGAAGCACACGACATCCGTGCAGAACTAAAAGATGGCGGCGAATTTTCGGTTAAACGCGTTACTCTGGCGCTGGATGTCTGGCAGAGCCTGTTACATATGCGCTGGCAGTTTCGCGACCTCACTTTCTGGCAGCTGCGCTTTCGCACCAACACTCCTATCACCAGCGGTGGTAGCGATGACAGTCTGGAAGCCAGTCACATCAGCGATCTGTTTCTTCGTCAATTTGACCATTTCGATCTCCGCGACAGTGAAGTCAGTTTTCTGACGCCATCCGGTCAGCGCGCCGAGCTGGCGATCCCACAACTCACCTGGCTGAACGATCCACGTCGACACCGTGCGGAAGGCCTGGTAAGCCTCTCCAGCCTTACCGGACAGCACGGCGTGATGCAGGTGCGCATGGATTTGCGCGATGATGAGGGGTTGTTAAGCAATGGTCGCGTCTGGCTACAGGCGGATGACATCGACCTGAAGCCGTGGCTCGGTAAATGGATGCAGGACAATATTGCTCTGGAAACGGCACAGTTCTCCCTTGAAGGCTGGATGACGATCGACAAAGGCGATGTAACCGGCGGTGACGTCTGGCTGAAACAGGGCGGTGCCAGCTGGTTGGGCGAGAAGCAAACGCATACGCTGTCGGTGGATAATCTGACCGCGCATATTACGCGTGAAAATCCGGGCTGGCAGTTCTCTATTCCCGATACACGGATCACGATGGACGGCAAACCCTGGCCGAGCGGAGCATTGACGCTGGCCTGGATACCGGAACAGGACGTTGGCGGCAAAGACAATAAACGCAGTGACGAACTCCGGATTCGCGCCAGTAATCTGGAGCTGGCAGGCCTGGAGGGCATACGCCCGCTGGCCGCGAAACTTTCACCTGCACTGGGTGATGTTTGGCGCTCCACACAACCGAGCGGCAAGATTAACACTCTGGCGCTGGATATCCCGCTTCAGGCGGCAGACAAGACCCGTTTTCAGGCATCGTGGAGCGATCTGGCCTGGAAGCAATGGAAATTATTACCGGGTGCGGAACACTTCTCCGGGACGCTTTCCGGCAGCGTTGAAAATGGTTTGCTTACCGCGTCGATGAAGCAGGCAAAGATGCCTTACGAAACGGTATTCCGTGCGCCACTGGAAATCGCCGACGGCCAGGCAACTATAAGCTGGCTGAACAATGACAAAGGTTTCCAGCTGGATGGGCGTAATATTGACGTTAAAGCCAAAGCCGTCCATGCGCGCGGCGGTTTTCGTTACCTGCAACCTGCTAACGATGAACCCTGGCTGGGTATTCTGGCTGGCATCAGTACCGATGATGGTTCACAAGCCTGGCGCTATTTCCCGGAAAACTTGATGGGTAAAGACCTGGTTGATTACTTAAGTGGCGCGATTCAGGGCGGTGAAGCGGATAACGCGACGCTGGTTTATGGTGGCAATCCGCAACTCTTCCCCTATAAACACAACGAAGGTCAGTTTGAAGTGCTGGTGCCGCTGCGCAACGCGAAGTTTGCCTTCCAGCCGGACTGGCCTGCATTAACTAACCTTGATATTGAACTGGACTTTATTAACGACGGTTTATGGATGAAAACCGATGGCGTTAATCTGGGCGGCGTGCGCGCGAGTAATCTCACCGCAGTGATCCCTGACTACTCGAAAGAAAAACTGCTGATTGACGCTGACATTAAAGGTCCGGGTAAAGCCGTTGGCCCTTACTTTGATGAGACACCGCTGAAAGATTCTCTGGGTGCGACCCTGCAAGAACTCCAGCTCGACGGCGATGTGAATGCTCGCTTACATCTTGATATCCCGCTGAACGGCGAACTGGTAACCGCGAAAGGTGAAGTGACGCTGCGTAATAACAGTCTGTTTATCAAACCACTCGACAGCACCCTGAAAAATTTGAGCGGTAAATTCAGCTTTATCAATGGCGATCTGCAAAGTGAACCACTGACAGCAAGCTGGTTTAATCAGCCGTTGAACGTGGATTTTTCCACCAAAGAAGGGGCAAAAGCCTACCAGGTTGCGGTGAATCTCAACGGTAACTGGCAACCGGCGAAAACCAGCGTTCTGCCTGAAGCGGTGAACGAAGCATTGAGTGGCAGCGTGGCGTGGGATGGTAAAGTGGGCATTGATCTGCCTTATCATGCTGGCGCGACCTATAACGTAGAGATGAACGGCGATCTGAATAATGTGAGTAGTCACTTACCTTCACCGTTAGCCAAACCTGCGGGTGAACCACTAGCGGTAAACGTTAAGGTTGATGGCAATCTCAACAGCTTTGAATTAACCGGACAGGCTGGTGCGGATAACCATTTCAATAGCCGCTGGTTGCTTGGTCAAAAGCTGACGCTCGATCGTGCTATTTGGGCGGCAGACAGTAAAACGCTCCCGCCGTTGCCGGAACAAAGTGGCGTTGAACTCAATATGCCGCCGATGAATGGTGCCGAGTGGCTGGCCCTGTTCCAGAAAGGCGCTGCGGAGAGTGTCGGTGGTGCAGCGAGTTTCCCACAACACATAACGTTACGTACGCCTATGTTGTCACTGGGAAATCAGCAATGGAATAACCTGAGTATTGTTTCGCAACCGACGGCAAATGGCACCCTGGTTGAGGCGCAAGGGCGTGAAATCAACGCCACGCTAGCGATGCGTAATAACGCGCCGTGGCTGGCGAATATCAAATATATTTATTACAACCCGAGCGTGGCGAAAACTCGTGGTGATTCAACGCCGTCATCACCTTTCCCGACAACGGAGCGCATTAACTTCCGTGGCTGGCCGGACGCACAAATACGATGCACAGAGTGCTGGTTCTGGGGGCAAAAATTCGGTCGCATTGACAGTGATATCACCATTTCTGGCGATACGTTAACGCTGACCAATGGACTGATTGATACTGGTTTCTCGCGGCTTACTGCCGATGGTGAATGGGTTAATAATCCGGAGAATGAACGTACCTCGCTGAAAGGAAAACTGCGCGGGCAGAAAATTGATGCCGCCGCAGAATTTTTTGGTGTCACGACGCCCATACGCCAGTCGTCATTTAATGTGGATTACGATTTACACTGGCGCAAAGCACCCTGGCAACCAGATGAGGCGACGTTGAATGGCATCATTCATACTCAACTGGGTAAAGGCGAAATTACCGAAATCAATACCGGACATGCCGGGCAATTGCTGCGCTTATTGAGCGTTGATGCCCTGATGCGTAAGCTGCGTTTTGATTTCAGAGACACTTTTGGCGAAGGGTTCTATTTTGACTCCATTCGCAGCACCGCGTGGATTAAAGACGGGGTTATGCACACCGACGACACGCTGGTGGATGGCCTGGAGGCGGATATCGCCATGAAAGGGTCGGTAAATCTGGTACGTCGCGACCTGAATATGGAAGCGGTTGTCGCACCAGAGATTTCTGCGACGGTGGGCGTGGCTGCGGCTTTTGCGGTTAACCCCATTGTTGGCGCGGCAGTATTTGCAGCCAGTAAAGTGCTGGGGCCGCTGTGGAGCAAAGTCTCCATTTTGCGCTATCACATTTCGGGTCCGCTGGACGATCCGCAAATCAACGAAGTGTTGCGCCAACCGCGTAAAGAAAAAGCGCAATGATTTGACGAGGGCGCGTAATTGCCCCAATCTCATATGATAATCGTTGCCAAAGGCCAACGAGCCGGAACATAACTGTAGGCCGGATAGGGCGTTCACGCCGCATCCGGCAGCCGTAAAAAATCCTCTACTGCAGTAACTAACGAGTAGCAAAAACGATGAGTCTGAACCTGGTAAGTGAACAATTGCTAGCGGCGAACGGCCTGAAACATCAGGACTTGTTCGCGATCCTCGGTCAACTGGCCGAACGTCGCCTTGATTATGGCGATCTCTATTTTCAGTCGAGCTATCACGAATCCTGGGTTTTAGAAGACCGCATTATTAAAGATGGTTCTTACAACATCGATCAGGGCGTTGGTGTGCGTGCAATCAGTGGTGAAAAAACCGGATTTGCTTACGCTGACCAAATCAGCCTGCTGGCGCTGGAACAGAGTGCGCAAGCGGCGCGCACCATCGTCCGTGATAGTGGTGATGGCAAAGTACAGACGCTGGGCGCGGTAGAGCATAGCCCGTTGTATACCTCGGTAGATCCGCTGCAAAGCATGAGCCGTGAAGAGAAGCTGGATATCCTGCGTCGCGTCGATAAGGTTGCCCGCGAAGCGGACAAGCGCGTACAAGAAGTGACTGCCAGCCTCAGCGGCGTTTATGAATTAATTCTGGTTGCGGCCACCGACGGCACGCTGGCGGCGGATGTTCGTCCGCTGGTGCGTCTTTCCGTGAGCGTTCTGGTCGAAGAAGATGGCAAACGCGAACGCGGTGCCAGTGGCGGCGGCGGTCGTTTTGGTTATGAGTTCTTCCTTGCCGATCTTGACGGCGAAGTCCGTGCGGATGCATGGGCAAAAGAAGCAGTGCGTATGGCGCTGGTCAATCTTTCTGCCGTTGCTGCACCAGCGGGCACCATGCCGGTAGTACTTGGCGCAGGTTGGCCGGGCGTGCTGTTGCATGAAGCGGTAGGTCACGGTCTGGAAGGCGACTTCAACCGCCGCGGCACTTCAGTATTTAGTGGGCAGGTCGGGGAGCTGGTGGCTTCAGAACTGTGTACCGTGGTTGATGACGGCACGATGGTCGATCGCCGTGGTTCGGTGGCGATTGATGACGAAGGTACGCCAGGCCAGTACAACGTGCTGATTGAGAACGGCATTCTGAAAGGCTACATGCAGGATAAACTCAACGCGCGTTTGATGGGGATGACGCCGACTGGCAACGGTCGCCGTGAATCCTACGCCCATCTGCCCATGCCGCGTATGACCAACACCTATATGCTGCCGGGTAAATCGACCCCGCAGGAAATTATTGAATCCGTTGAGTACGGTATCTATGCACCGAACTTTGGTGGCGGTCAGGTGGATATTACATCCGGCAAATTCGTTTTCTCCACTTCAGAAGCGTATCTGATTGAAAACGGTAAAGTAACGAAGCCGGTGAAAGGCGCGACGTTGATTGGTTCCGGTATCGAAACCATGCAGCAGATTTCGATGGTTGGCAACGACCTGAAACTGGATAACGGCGTGGGTGTCTGCGGTAAAGAAGGGCAAAGTTTGCCGGTTGGCGTGGGCCAGCCAACGCTGAAAGTTGATAACCTGACTGTTGGCGGTACTGCGTAATAATTTCATTATTTTCAGAAGGATAATTAATCTTTCTACGTGCACGAACGGTCCCCTCGCTCCTCTGGGGTTAGGGTGAGGGGAACCCGTTGGCACAGGTTTGTAGAACGTAACAGTACAATATGAATTACTTCTCTTTCCCGCGCCCGTGCATCTCCTGAAACAATTTACCGACCTCAACAAAATAATCCGTCAGCGAGTTGATCACGACCTGTACCTTCAGCGGCAGCTTATCTTTTTCGGTATATAACGCATAAACCGGGCGTGGATCTGACTGATAACGCGGCAGCAGGATCTCCAGCTCACCGCGATTGATCTCGTTGATCACCCACATCAGCGGCACGTAGGCGATCCCGGCACCCGCCGTTAGCCAGCGCACCAGCGTCATCGGATCATTAGTCACAAATCTCCCTTGCGGGATCAGGCGAGTCGAGATCCCTTCCGGTGCAATCAGTTCAAATTCATTGTCGGGCCGCACGCTGTATTCAAGCCATGAATGGCTACTTAAATCGGCGGGTTTTTCCGGTATGCCGTATTGTGTGAGATAGCTTTTCGCGGCGCACACCACCATTGGCATCGCGCCAAGACGGCGGGAAAACAGGCTGGAATCCTGCAACGCGCCGACGCGGATCACCACATCCAGACCGTCGGCAATCAGGTCGGGGGCTGGAATTCCGGTAACCAGATTGACGCTCAAACCTGGGTATTCTTTCAGCATTTTGGCTGTCAGCCCGGCGAGAACATTTTGTGCCATAGTTGAAGAACAGCCAATGCGTAGCGTCCCGATGGGGGTGTTATTGAAGGCATACAGTTGCTCATGAACATCCTGCACTTCATGAAGCATACGACGGCAGCCCTGGTAGTAAATTCTACCGGCTTCGGTCAGGCCAATGCTGCGTGTGCTACGGTTTAACAGCTTTACCTGCAACTCATCTTCCAGTTTTGACACCGTCTGACTGATGGACGAAACGCTCATCTGTAGCTGTCTGGCGGCGGCGGTAAAAGAGCCAAATTCAACTACTTTGGCAAACACCGACATGCGTTTTAGTCGTTCCATTATTCACTCTGACTTAAAAGTGATTTAGATCACATAATATAGATAACAGCATAACAGTTACGCTAATATATTAAATATCAATCTACAGCAATGTTGCTCTCGCCCGGCTTTCCATGCCCTTCTCTGCGGCGACAGATGCTGAAAATAATAACGCCTGCTCTCTCTATACAACCAAGGTCAACATGAGTCTGTTTCCCGTTATCGTGGTGTTTGGGCTGTCCTTCCCACCGATATTTTTTGAATTGCTTTTATCACTGGCGATTTTCTGGCTGGTGCGCCGGGTACTTGTGCCAACAGGTATCTACGACTTTGTCTGGCATCCGGCGTTGTTCAACACCGCGCTCTATTGCTGCTTGTTTTATTTGATATCGCGACTGTTCGTTTGAGGTTGAAGTGAAAACACTAATAAGAAAATTCTCCCGTACGGCCATCACGGTCGTATTAGTCATTCTGGCCTTCATCGCAATTTTTAATGCCTGGGTCTATTACACCGAATCCCCCTGGACGCGTGACGCGCGCTTTAGCGCTGACGTCGTTGCGATCGCGCCGGACGTTTCTGGACTCATTACCCAGGTGAATGTTCATGATAACCAGCTGGTGAAAAAAGGACAGATACTGTTCACCATCGACCAGCCGCGCTATCAAAAGGCGCTTGAGGAAGCGCAAGCCGATGTTGCTTATTATCAGGTACTGGCACAGGAGAAACGCCAGGAGGCCGGACGTCGTAACCGTCTCGGTGTGCAGGCGATGTCTCGCGAAGAGATCGACCAGGCTAACAACGTACTACAAACGGTTCTGCATCAGTTAGCGAAAGCGCAGGCGACCCGCGATCTGGCAAAACTGGATCTTGAACGCACGGTGATCCGCGCGCCAGCAGATGGCTGGGTGACCAACCTCAACGTCTATACCGGTGAGTTTATTACTCGAGGATCAACGGCGGTTGCGCTGGTGAAACAGAACTCCTTCTATGTACTGGCCTATATGGAAGAAACTAAGCTGGAAGGGGTGCGTCCGGGGTATCGTGCAGAGATCACGCCGCTTGGCAGTAACAAAGTGCTGAAAGGGACTGTTGATAGTGTTGCCGCTGGGGTCACCAACGCCAGCAGCACGCGTGACGACAAAGGGATGGCGACCATCGACTCTAACCTTGAATGGGTGCGTCTTGCGCAACGTGTTCCGGTTCGTATTCGTCTCGACAACCAGCAAGAGAACATCTGGCCTGCGGGCACCACTGCTACAGTGGTGGTCACTGGCAAACAAGATCGCGACGAAAGCCAGGATTCGTTCTTCCGTAAAATGGCCCATCGCCTGCGTGAGTTTGGTTAATCACGATGGGTATTTTCTCCATTGCTAACCAACATATTCGCTTTGCGGTAAAACTGGCGACCGCCATTGTACTGGCGCTGTTTGTTGGCTTTCACTTCCAGCTGGAAACGCCACGCTGGGCGGTACTGACAGCGGCGATTGTTGCCGCCGGTCCGGCCTTTGCTGCGGGAGGTGAACCGTATTCTGGCGCTATTCGTTATCGTGGCTTTTTGCGCATCATCGGCACATTTATTGGCTGTATTGCCGGACTGGTGATCATCATTGCGATGATCCGCGCACCATTATTGATGATTCTGGTGTGCTGTATCTGGGCCGGTTTTTGTACCTGGATATCCTCGCTGGTACGAATAGAAAACTCGTACGCGTGGGGGCTGGCCGGTTATACCGCGCTGATCATTGTGATCACCATTCAGCCGGAACCATTGCTTACGCCGCAGTTTGCCGTCGAACGTTGTAGCGAGATCGTTATCGGTATTGTGTGTGCGATTATGGCGGATTTGCTCTTTTCTCCGCGATCGATCAAACAAGAAGTGGATCGAGAGCTGGAAAGTTTGCTGGTCGCGCAATATCAATTAATGCAACTCTGTATCAAGCATGGCGATGGTGAAGTTGTCGATAAAGCCTGGGGCGACCTGGTGCGACGCACCACGGCGCTACAAGGCATGCGCAGCAACCTGAATATGGAATCTTCCCGCTGGGCGCGGGCCAATCGACGTTTAAAAGCGATCAATACGCTATCGCTGACGCTGATTACCCAATCCTGCGAAACTTATCTTATTCAGAATACGCGCCCGGAATTGATCACTGATACTTTCCGCGAATTTTTTGACACGCCGGTAGAAACCGCGCAGGACGTCCACAAGCAGCTCAAACGCCTGCGGAGAGTTATCGCCTGGACCGGGGAACGGGAAACGCCTGTCACCATTTATAGCTGGGTCGCGGCGGCAACGCGTTATCAGCTTCTCAAGCGCGGCGTTATCAGTAACACAAAAA
Source organism: Escherichia sp. SCLE84 (assembly GCF_012584495.1). NCBI lineage: Bacteria > Pseudomonadati > Pseudomonadota > Gammaproteobacteria > Enterobacterales > Enterobacteriaceae > Escherichia > Escherichia sp. SCLE84. Next base: position 3,783,248 of record NZ_CP051430.1, read on the forward strand.
TCAACGCCACCGAAGAAGAGATCCTGCAAGGCGAACCGGAAGTCAAAGTAGAGTCAGCCGAACGTCATCATGCGATGGTTAACTTCTGGCGAACCACACTTTCCTGCATTCTGGGCACGCTTTTCTGGCTGTGGACGGGCTGGACTTCCGGCAGTGGTGCAATGGTGATGATTGCGGTAGTGACGTCACTGGCAATGCGTTTGCCGAATCCACGCATGGTGGCGATCGACTTTATCTACGGGACGCTGGCCGCGCTGCCGTTAGGGCTGCTCTACTTTTTGGTGATTATCCCTAATACCCAACAGAGCATGTTGCTGCTGTGTATTAGCCTGGCAGTGCTGGGATTTTTCCTCGGTATAGAAGTACAGAAACGGCGACTGGGCTCGATGGGGGCGCTGGCCAGCACCATAAATATTATCGTGCTGGATAACCCGATGACTTTCCATTTCAGTCAGTTTCTCGACAGCGCATTAGGGCAAATCGTCGGCTGTGTGCTCGCGTTCACCGTTATTTTGCTTGTGCGGGATAAATCGCGCGACAGGACCGGACGTGTACTGCTTAATCAGTTTGTTTCTGCCGCTGTTTCCGCGATGACTACCAATGTGGCTCGTCGTAAAGAGAACCACCTCCCGGCACTTTATCAGCAGCTGTTTTTGCTGATGAATAAGTTCCCAGGGGATTTGCCGAAATTTCGCCTGGCGCTGACGATGATTATCGCGCACCAGCGCCTGCGTGATGCGCCGATCCCGGTTAACGAGGATTTATCGGCGTTTCACCGACAAATGCGCCGCACAGCAGACCATGTGATATCTGCCCGTAGCGATGATAAACGTCGTCGGTACTTTGGCCAGTTGCTGGAAGAACTGGAAATCTACCAGGAAAAGCTACGCATCTGGCAAGCGCCACCGCAGGTGACGGAACCGGTTCATCGGCTGGCGGGGATGCTCCATAAGTATCAACATGCGTTGACCGATAGTTAAGTCAAAACCGACGCCAAAAGCGTCGGTTTTTTCATGGCTATACTTAGCGATGCACGGCAGAACTCGCCGCGAAACGTGACGGTGGCAACAGATGAATATTTATACCTTTGATTTTGATGAGATTGAGAGTCAGGAGGATTTTTATCGTGACTTTAGCCAAACCTTTGGTCTGGCGAAAGATAAGGTACGCGATCTCGACTCACTATGGGATGTGTTAATGAACGATGTCCTGCCGCTACCACTTGAGATTGAATTTGTTCATCTGGGAGAGAAAACGCGTCGCCGTTTTGGCGCGTTAATATTGCTGTTTGATGAGGCAGAGGAAGAGCTGGAAGGGCATTTGCGTTTTAATGTTCGTCATTAGCGCAAAAAAAGCCCCCGAACCGGGGGCAATATCGTCGGACAAGACGATGAGGGTTTATTTGTACAGTTCAGCCGTAGCGTGCCAGGTGTCACCGCTACGAGCTTCAGTAATCTGGTAGGCCGTTGCGCCTTTCTCTTCCGCTTTTTTGTTCAGCATTTCACGCATATCCATTGGCGAAGACGCCACACCACTTACGGATACGGTCCCGATTGCTTCACGATTTTGTGCTTGTGCAGCATCAATGGAGTCGGCAGCGAATGCACCGAAAGAGAGAACAGAAAGTACGCTTAATGCAGCTACAGTGGTTTTGATTTTCATGATTTTTACCTCGACATAATCTTTTAGCTGGGCCTTTGTTTCGTGACCCATATCACAAAATCAAGTATACACTAATTATTGAACTAATTAATACCACGCTAACTGTTTCAGTTGATACTAAGTGTTAAAAATGTGAATTTTAATAACAAAAAAGTATTAAAAACACGGTTATTTATTATAAATACCAGTCTTTTCAATCAGATAATGAATTTTGCATAATGTGCTTTTTTTACCGCATGTATTCATTGCGTGAATGATATGTCGCGGTAAAACGCACTATTCGTTAAATGAATCGCAGGGGAAAGCAGGGGATTGAGAGGGATAAGCAACATTTTCCCCGCCGTCAGAAACGACGGGGCAGAGATTAAAGCTCCTGGTCGAACAGCTCTAAAATCGCTTCGTACAGGTCTTTGACTGTGAAACCGTTAGCAGGGGTGGTAAAGATGGTGTCATCGCCAGCGATGGTGCCCAGAATACCTTCTGCTTTGCCCAGTGAGTCCAGCAGGCGAGCAATTAACTGCGCCGCGCCAGGGCTGGTATGAATCACGACAACTGCATCGTTGTAGTCGATATCCAGCACCAGATTCTTCAATGGACTGGAGGTAGTTGGTACACCCAGTTCAGCTGGCAGGCAGTAAACCATTTCCATTTTGGCATTGCGTGTACGTACAGCACCAAACTTGGTCAACATCCGCGAGACTTTAGACTGATTAATATTGTCAAAGCCTTGCTCCTGCAACGCGGCGACGATTTCGCCCTGGGAGCTAAATTTCTCTTCTTTAAGTAATGCTTTAAATGCTTTAACTAGTTCTTCTTGCTTAGCCGAGCTTCGCATAAGTCACCCGATATGGTGGTTGATACAACATTATTGTGCATACAGATGAATTTTTATGCAAACAGTTAGCCCTGAAGAAGGCTGAAATAATGTTATGAAAGAGCGGGATTTTATCAAATTTCGTTATTGAGAAACATGCCTGCGTCACGGCATGCAAATTCTGCTTAAAAGTAAATTAATTGTTATCAAATTGATGTTGTTTTGGCTGAACGGTAGGGTATATTGTCACCACCTGTTGGAATGTTGCGCTAATGCATAAGCGACTGTTAATTACGTAAGTTAGGTTCCTGATTACGGCAATTAAATGCATAAACGCTAAACTTGCGTGACTACACATTCTTGAGATGTGGTCATTGTAAACGGCAATTTTGTGGATTAAGGTCGCGGCAGCGGAGCAACATATCTTAGTTTATCAATATAATAAGGAGTTTAGGATGAAAGTCGCAGTCCTCGGCGCTGCTGGCGGTATTGGCCAGGCGCTTGCACTACTGTTAAAAACCCAACTGCCTTCAGGTTCAGAACTCTCTCTGTATGATATCGCTCCAGTGACTCCCGGTGTGGCTGTCGATCTGAGCCATATCCCTACTGCTGTGAAAATCAAAGGTTTTTCTGGTGAAGATGCGACTCCGGCGCTGGAAGGCGCAGATGTCGTTCTTATCTCTGCAGGTGTAGCGCGTAAACCGGGTATGGATCGTTCCGACCTGTTTAACGTTAACGCCGGCATCGTGAAAAACCTGGTACAGCAAGTTGCGAAAACCTGCCCGAAAGCGTGCATTGGTATTATCACTAACCCGGTTAACACCACAGTTGCGATTGCTGCTGAAGTGCTGAAAAAAGCCGGTGTTTATGACAAAAACAAACTGTTCGGCGTTACCACGCTGGATATCATTCGTTCCAACACCTTTGTTGCGGAACTGAAAGGCAAACAGCCAGGCGAAGTTGAAGTGCCGGTTATTGGCGGTCACTCTGGTGTTACCATTCTGCCGCTGCTGTCACAGGTTCCTGGCGTTAGTTTTACCGAGCAGGAAGTGGCTGATCTGACCAAACGTATCCAGAACGCGGGTACTGAGGTGGTTGAAGCGAAAGCCGGTGGCGGGTCTGCAACCCTGTCTATGGGCCAGGCAGCTGCACGTTTTGGTCTGTCTCTGGTTCGTGCACTGCAGGGCGAACAAGGCGTTGTCGAATGTGCCTACGTTGAAGGCGACGGTCAGTACTCCCGTTTCTTCTCTCAACCGCTGCTGCTGGGTAAAAACGGCGTGGAAGAGCGTAAATCTATCGGTACCCTGAGCGCATTTGAACAGAACGCGCTGGAAGGTATGCTGGATACGCTCAAGAAAGATATCGCCCTGGGCGAAGAGTTCGTTAATAAGTAATTGATTAGCGAATAATAAAAAACCGGAGCACAGACTCCGGTTTTTGTTTTGAGCACTCGACTTAATTGGTTGCCGGATATTCCTGAATGGTGACCTGCAGCGTTAACTGCTTATCATCACGCATCACTACAACCGGGATCACCGAACCAGGGCGAATTTCCGCCACCTGATCCATCGTCTCCAGAGCAGAGATGGCCGGTTTGTTATCCACCGAAATAATCAGATCGTTGACCTGAATACCCGCATTCGCCGCCGGGCCGTCAGGTGACACTTCATTAACCACGATCCCTTGCAGTTGATCTATACCACCGCCCTGCGCGTGCAGTGGTGCGATCTCGCGTCCGCCGATACCAATGTAGCCGCGGATCACGCGACCATCGCGGATCAGCTTATCCATAATTTTGGTTGCTAACTGGAAAGGAATCGCAAAGCCGATACCTTCCGGCGTTTCGCCATCGTTACTCTTATCAAACGACAGCGTGTTAATGCCCATCAGTTCGCCCAGCGAGTTCACCAGCGCGCCGCCAGAGTTACCGTGGTTAATGGAAGCATCGGTTTGTAGGAAGTTTTGCCGCCCGGTCGGGTTCAGACCGATTCGACCCGTGGCACTAATAATCCCCTGGGTAATGGTCTGCCCGAGGTTGTACGGGTTACCGATCGCCAGTACTACGTCGCCAATGTGCGGTACGCGACGTGCATTGATCGGAATGGTAGGTAAACCGCCAGTGGCATTAATTTTAAGTACCGCCAGATCGGTTAGAGAGTCAGATCCCACCAGCAATGCTTCAAATACACGACCATCCTGTAAGGCGACGATGATCTGATCGGCGTCGTTGATGACGTGTTTATTGGTGATGATATAACCGCGTTGATCCATGATTACACCGGATCCCAGGGTGCGGATCTCAAGCTGGTTGTGAGAGTTGGTGTTCAAACCACGGTTGTAAACGTTAACCACCGCTGGCGCGGCGCGGCGAACCGCCAGATTATAGCTGGCAGGCGTCTCATCGGTACTGTCAAATTGCGGAGTGGAAAGCGGGTTAAGGCTGCGCAGCGAAGGCATGGCAACCAGCAGAATAGCGCCGACAATTAATCCAATCGCAACGGAACGTAAGAGCTTCACAAACATGATGGAGGCGTCATTAAAAAAGGGAACGGCAGCAGCATACCACGAGTTAACCGGACATCACACGTAAGCCTGATGCCCGGTTTACGACATTAACGCATCAGCAGATAGATGCTTTCATTGCCGCGTACAATTTGCAGGGCGATGATGGCCGGTTTTGCCGCCAGCACTTTACGCATTTCAGCAATCGAGTTCACCCGATCGCGGTTGACGCCAATGATCACATCGTCTTTTTGCAAGCCAGCCTGAGCAGCTGGGCTTCCTTTGACAACTTCATCGATCTTAATACCTTTGCCGCCATCTTTTAGCTGACCATCGCTCAACGTTGCACCTTCCAGCGCTGGCGTGATCATTTCAGCGCTGGCCGACGAAGAGGTGCTGGTATCAAGCGTCACTTCTACTTCCAGTGGTTTGCCGTTACGCAGCAGGCCAAGCTTCACTTTCGTGCCCGGCTCTGTAGTCGCGATACGAGAGCGCAACTCAGCAAAGCTATTCAGCGGTTTGCCGTTGAGGCTGGTAATAATATCGCCCGCTTTGACGCCCGCTTTTGCCGAGCCAGAACCTGGCAACACTTCGCTGACAAACGCGCCACGCTGCACGTCAAGGTTGAAGGCTTTGGCGATATCGGCACTCATCTCGGTGCCTTTGATGCCTAACAAACCGCGTTTGATTTCACCAAAGTCGATAAGCTGCTGCGCCAGTGTTCGCGCCATATTACTGGGGATGGCAAATCCAATCCCGACGCTCCCGCCGCCAGGCGCAAGGATTGCAGTGTTGATGCCAATTAACTCACCGTTAAGGTTTAATAGTGCACCGCCGGAGTTACCGCGGTTAATGGAAGCATCTGTCTGGATAAAGTTTTCCAGACCTTCAAGATTCAACCCGCTGCGTCCTAATGCGGAAACAATGCCAGAGGTGGCGGTTTGCCCAAGGCCAAATGGGTTACCGACCGCCACGGCAAAATCACCGACGCGCAATTTATCGGAGTCGGCAATAGCGATTTGCGTTAATTTGCTCGGGTTTTGAATTTGTAACAGGGCGATATCGCTCTGGTCATCGCTACCAATCAGTTTTGCATCAAACTCGCGCCCATCATTGAGCTGAATACTGATTTTCTGTGCCTGATTAATCACATGGTTGTTGGTCAGCACATAGCCTTTACTGGCGTTGATGATGACACCGGAACCTAAACCTTCGAAGGGTTGTGCAGGTTGATCCGGTAAATCATCACCAAAAAACTTTTTGAATTCTTCCGGGATTTTCTGTCCCTGACTGGCCGTTCCTTCCACCCGTACGCTCACCACTGCCGGAAGCACTTTTTCCAGCATTGGAGCCAGACTGGGGAGAGGGGCCTGATCGGCAACCTGGCCTGGAATCGACGCGACGGCCTGAAATGACGCCGAGAGAGTTAACCCGACACTTAACGCTAATGCACTCAACAGCTGGGTTTGTTTTTTCATTATTCCTGCTCTCGTACCTGAATGATAAGAAAAGAGATTCAAAACAGTTTGATGTTATTGAATTTTCAGACGGCTAACAATGAGACACCAGATTAAATGATAGTCGGGCCAGGAAAGAAGAGGAGGGCGCAATGGCTGCGCCCGAAAAATAAATTAGTCGCGTTTTGCGCCACTACGCAGCAGGCCGGATGCGCCTTCAGAATAGTCGCGAGGCATCTGCACCGGTGCCTGATCGTTGCTGGCTTCAGACTCTGCCAGACGATTACGGAACGGGTTTGCTTCAGCAGACAGTTCCGGCAGCAGGCTGCTGGAGCTTTTCGCCATATGCTGATAAAGCTGGCGATAGTCGTGCGCCATGGTATCCAGTAATTCCGCGCTGCGGGCAAAGTGGCTAACCAGCTCTTCGCGATACTCGTCCAGTTCAGCTTTATTCTTTTCCAGTTCGTACTGCAACGCCTGTTGCTGGCGTAGTTTACGATTACCAAAACGCATGGCCACAGCACCAATAATGATGCCGACGACTAACCCAATTAGCGCATATTCCCAGGTCATGAACATCTCCCGTTGTCTTTTGTTTCCGTAGGGTGTTGGCTTCAGGCTCCATGCCTGCGGCTGATTATGCCACTATAACCGTTAATTCCACAGAAGTGGAATCCCGACTGCATATCGCGTAGTGTAGAACGGCCTTTTTTTCGTCAACCGTGAACAACGGCGCACCGATTATTCAAGGAATAACAATAAGATCATGCAAAGCGTTACCCCAACATCGCAATACCTGAAGGCGCTCAATGAAGGCAGCCATCAACCCGACGACGTTCAAAAAGAGGCCGTCAGCCGCCTGGAAATTATTTATCAGGAACTCATCAATAGCACGCCACCAGCCCCCAGGACGAGTGGGCTAATGGCGCGGGTCGGTAAGCTGTGGGGTAAACGCGAAGACACAAAGCATACGCCAGTGCGTGGCTTATATATGTGGGGCGGTGTAGGACGCGGGAAAACCTGGCTGATGGACCTTTTCTATCAAAGCCTGCCGGGAGAGCGGAAACAGCGCCTGCACTTTCACCGTTTTATGCTGCGGGTGCATGAAGAGCTAACTGCCTTACAGGGGCAGACCGATCCACTGGAAATTATTGCCGATCGCTTTAAAGCCGAAACTGACGTGCTCTGTTTTGACGAATTTTTTGTTTCTGATATTACCGACGCCATGCTACTTGGCGGTCTGATGAAAGCCCTGTTCGCCCGCGGTATTACCCTGGTAGCGACGTCAAATATTCCGCCGGACGAACTTTATCGAAATGGCTTGCAACGTGCGCGTTTTCTGCCTGCAATCGATGCCATTAAACAGCATTGTGATGTAATGAACGTGGACGCTGGTGTTGATTATCGACTGCGTACACTCACTCAGGCGCATCTGTGGCTTTCGCCACTCAACGATGAAACCCGGGCGCAGATGGATAAACTATGGTTGGCGCTGGCGGGGGCGAAACGAGAAAATTCACCGACGTTAGAAATCAACCATCGGCCATTGGCGACAATGGGCGTCGAGAACCAGACGCTGGCGGTCTCTTTTACTACGCTGTGCGTCGACGCCCGCAGTCAGCATGACTATATTGCGCTCTCACGTCTCTTTCATACGGTCATGTTGTTTGATGTACCAGTTATGACGCGGTTGATGGAGAGCGAAGCGCGGCGCTTTATTGCGCTGGTGGATGAGTTTTACGAGCGCCATGTCAAATTAGTGGTGAGTGCAGAAGTGCCGCTGTATGAAATTTATCAGGGCGATCGGCTGAAGTTTGAGTTCCAGCGTTGCCTGTCACGTCTGGAAGAGATGCAAAGCGAAGAGTATCTGAAGCGCGAGCATTTGGCGGGTTAAAACCTGTCACAAATCACAAAAAGGGGTCGATCTTTGACCCCGACTTCTCTATAATCCTGCGACCCCACGTTACAAGAAAGTTTTTTTCCCAAAACTTTTTGTGTGCTGGCATAGGCTATTCGAAGGGGTAGGTTTGCCGGACTTTGTCGTGTGAACCTCAACAATTGAAGACGTTTGGGTGTTCACCAACGTGTAACTATTTATTGGGTAAGCTTTTAATGAAAACTTTTACAGCTAAACCAGAAACCGTAAAACGCGACTGGTATGTTGTTGACGCGACCGGTAAAACTCTGGGCCGTCTGGCTACTGAACTGGCTCGTCGCCTGCGCGGTAAGCACAAAGCGGAATACACTCCGCACGTAGATACCGGTGATTACATCATCGTTCTGAACGCTGACAAAGTTGCTGTAACCGGCAACAAGCGTACTGACAAAGTGTACTATCACCACACCGGCCACATCGGTGGTATCAAACAAGCGACCTTTGAAGAGATGATTGCTCGCCGTCCTGAGCGTGTGATTGAAATCGCGGTTAAAGGCATGTTGCCAAAAGGCCCGCTGGGTCGTGCTATGTTCCGTAAACTGAAAGTTTACGCGGGTAACGAGCACAACCACGCGGCACAGCAACCGCAAGTTCTTGACATCTAATCGGGATTATAGGCAATGGCTGAAAATCAATACTACGGCACTGGTCGCCGCAAAAGTTCCGCAGCTCGCGTTTTCATCAAACCGGGCAACGGTAAAATCGTAATCAACCAACGTTCTCTGGAAGAGTACTTCGGTCGTGAAACTGCTCGCATGGTAGTTCGTCAGCCGCTGGAACTGGTCGACATGGTTGAGAAACTGGACCTGTACATCACCGTTAAAGGTGGTGGTATCTCTGGTCAGGCTGGTGCGATCCGTCACGGTATCACCCGCGCTCTGATGGAATACGACGAGTCCCTGCGTTCTGAACTGCGTAAAGCTGGCTTCGTTACTCGTGACGCTCGTCAGGTTGAACGTAAGAAAGTCGGTCTGCGTAAAGCACGTCGTCGTCCGCAGTTCTCCAAACGTTAATTGGCTTCTGCTCCGGCAGAAAACAATTTGCGAAAAAACCCGCTTCGGCGGGTTTTTTTATGGTTAAATTCTGAATCAGCGTAAAAATTGGAAAGTTGCTTTTTGCTACCGTCTGACAGACAGGCAAAACAAAAACCACATCGCCAATAAGGGACTAAGTCAACTATTTCAGACTAAAGCGCATCTCTTTTTCCCCATTTCCGGCATCGACTCACCACAAAGGTCGCAAAATCTGGTAAACTATCATCCAATTTTCTGCCCAAATGTCGGGTATTGCTCATTTTTTGTTTGATTTTCGAACAAAGAGAGTCGTTCCTTACTGGGTAACACAACTTCTGACTGGCCACCTGGTGGCTGGTAGCAGTAAAAATTCTGACTATACCTGGAGGTTTTCATGGCTGTCGCTGCCAACAAACGTTCGGTAATGACGCTGTTTTCCGGTCCTACTGACATCTATAGCCATCAGGTCCGCATTGTGCTGGCTGAGAAAGGTGTAAGTTTCGAGATCGAACACGTGGAAAAGGACAATCCGCCTCAGGATCTGATTGACCTCAACCCGAATCAGAGCGTTCCGACCCTGGTGGATCGTGAGCTGACCCTGTGGGAATCTCGCATCATTATGGAATATCTGGATGAGCGTTTCCCGCATCCGCCACTGATGCCTGTTTACCCGGTAGCTCGCGGTGAAAGCCGTCTGTACATGCATCGCATCGAAAAAGACTGGTACACGCTGATGAACACCATCATCAACGGTTCAGCTTCTGAAGCAGATGCCGCACGTAAGCAACTGCGCGAAGAACTGCTGGCGATTGCGCCGGTCTTCGGTCAGAAGCCGTACTTCCTGAGCGATGAGTTCAGCCTGGTCGATTGCTATCTTGCTCCGCTGCTGTGGCGTCTGCCGCAACTGGGCATCGAGTTCAGCGGCCCGGGTGCGAAAGAGCTGAAAGGCTATATGACCCGCGTCTTTGAGCGTGACTCTTTCCTTGCTTCTTTAACTGAAGCAGAACGTGAAATGCGTCTGGGCCGGAGTTAATCTGTATGGATTTGTCACAGCTAACACCACGTCGTCCCTATCTGCTGCGTGCATTCTATGAGTGGTTGCTGGATAACCAGCTCACGCCGCACTTGGTGGTGGATGTGACGCTCCCTGGCGTGCAGGTTCCTATGGAATATGCGCGTGACGGGCAAATCGTACTCAACATTGCGCCGCGTGCTGTCGGCAATCTGGAACTGGCGAATGATGAGGTACGCTTTAACGCGCGCTTTGGCGGCATTCCGCGTCAGGTTTCTGTGCCGCTGGCTGCCGTGCTGGCTATCTACGCCCGTGAAAATGGCGCAGGCACGATGTTTGAGCCTGAAGCTGCCTACGATGAAGATACCAGCATCATGAATGATGAAGAGGCATCGGCAGACAACGAAACCGTTATGTCGGTTATTGATGGCGACAAGCCAGATCACGATGATGACACTCATCCTGACGATGAACCTCCGCAGCCACCACGCGGTGGTCGACCGGCATTACGCGTTGTGAAGTAATACAAAAACAGGCCCTGGTGGCCTGTTTTGTCTTTTAATGGCTTAATAAAATAGCGTGATTGTGGCAATCATATTCACCACGAAACCGACTGCCATGGGGATCGCTGTTCGCTTCACCACCGCAAAAGGCGAAACGCCTGCAATTCCTGACGTAACGACCACCACCGCAGTAATCGGCGAAACCGCGCGCGCTAGCGTCGTGGCAAAATGCATCGGCATAATCATTACAACCGCTGGTACATGTAGTCCGGCTGCGATATTCGGAATAAGACTGGCAAATGACATAAACGGCGCATTGCCAGAGCCCATCACAATGGCACAAATGGCAATGACTAGCGCCATAATAATCATCACGCCAATACCGCCCAGACCAGAATGCTCAGCACCCCTGATAACCGCATCAACAGTGCCAATCGTCGTTAAGCCTTTCGCAAATATTTCACCCGCGACCACCAGCGTTACCACGTTGGCAAACTGCGTACCCATGCCGTCAAAAAACGCCTGCACATCGTCCATTGTTTCGCGCAAGTTATGCTTGCGGAAGAACTCAACAAACATCGTCACCGTCAAACTCAGTAACATCACCACCACCAGATGCAGTTCTGACTGCATCAGCCCGATGTGGGCGAGGAACAGCGAGCCGAGCATCAAGATTAACGGCATCACAGGTAAAATGGCGTAATAGAGCGGCGGGACATTATCGAGAGCTTTTAGCTCTGCCTGTTCGTGATTGATATTTTTATCTTTTTTGTCAAAAGCGCGTTGCACGAAAAAGTGGGAGATCGCCACCGAGATAATGACGCAAGAGGCGACCGGAAGCTGGTAGTGGAAGAAGTAAGTGGCAATTTTCATTCCCGCGACCTGGGCTGCAAAAATGGAGTTCGTTTCCAGAATCCCCCACTCAATGGACATCGTGGTTGCGATAACCGCCACCGCAGAGAGGCGACTTACTCCCAGACTCACCAGCGTCGGAAATAAGGTGACCATCAGCAACATACCCAGGCCGGAGGCGCTGGTAATAAACTGCGCCATGATTTGGCCGATGACGTAAGTTGCCGACAGAATAATATACGGCGAGCGAATGAGTTTTAACGGGCGGCTTAGCAAGCTCACCATCGCGCGACTGGCTCCTGTGCGCTCCATGTAGCGGGCATAACCGCCCACCGCCATAATCGACAGCCCCAATCCGGCAATGCGGTTGGACAGCATGCGCAGGATTTCATTATAAATATCGACGATCAAGTAGCCGCTGCTTTTGGCGGGATCGAGTACACCACCGAACCCTAACCAGACACCGCACATCATCAGGAAGATACCTGCGGCAGCCAGCACCACCTGAGGTTTGTAGTTTTTCAGGATCAAATAGCCCATCGTAATTAATACGATGACAGATATAATTATGCCGAACATTGTTGAACTCCGTGTCAAAAGAAAACGGTCAATCCCATAAACGGCAGATTGAAAACAATGATGTTATATTTTTTGCAAGTCTATTTATGGTGCGGATGTCGTGTTTTTAATTGTAGGTGAGGTGATTTTTCATTAAAAAATATGCGCTTATGATTATTTTGTAAGAACACATTCATAATATTCATAATGCTCGTGAATAGTCTTATAAATAATTCAAACGGGATGTTTTTATCTGCGTTACATTAATTTTTCGCAATAGTTAATTATTCCGTTAATTATGGTAATGATGAGGCACAAAGAGAAAAACCTGCCATTTTCCCCTACTTTCAATCCTGTGATAGGATGTCACTGATGATGTTAATCACACTGACCTTACAGAATGGGCCTTATGAACGCATTTGATTCGCAAACCGAAGATTCTTCACCTGCAATTGGTCGCAACTTGCGTAGCCGCCCGCTGGCGCGTAAAAAACTCTCCGAAATGGTGGAAGAAGAGCTGGAACAGATGATCCGCCGTCGTGAATTTGGCGAAGGTGAACAATTACCGTCTGAACGCGAACTGATGGCGTTCTTTAACGTCGGGCGTCCTTCTGTGCGCGAAGCGCTGGCAGCGTTAAAACGCAAAGGTCTGGTGCAAATCAACAACGGCGAACGTGCCCGCGTCTCACGTCCTTCTGCGGACACCATCATCGGCGAGCTTTCCGGCATGGCGAAAGATTTCCTTTCTCATCCTGGTGGGATTGCCCATTTCGAACAATTACGTCTGTTCTTTGAATCCAGCCTGGTGCGCTATGCGGCTGAACATGCCACCGATGAGCAAATCGATTTGCTGGCAAAAGCACTGGAAATCAACAGTCAGTCGCTGGATAACAACGCGGCATTCATTCGTTCAGACGTTGATTTCCACCGCGTGCTGGCGGAGATCCCCGGTAACCCAATCTTCATGGCGATCCACGTTGCCCTGCTCGACTGGCTTATTGCCGCACGCCCAACGGTTACCGATCAGGCACTGCACGAACATAACAACGTTAGTTATCAACAGCATATTGCGATCGTTGATGCGATCCGCCGTCATGATCCTGACGAAGCCGATCGTGCGTTGCAATCGCATCTCAACAGCGTCTCTGCTACCTGGCACGCTTTCGGTCAGACCACCAACAAAAAGAAATAATGCCACTTTAGTGAAGCAGATCGCATTATAAGCTTTCTGTATGGGGTGTTGCTTAATTGATCTGGTATAACAGGTATAAAGGTATATCGTTTATCAGACAAGCATCACTTCAGAGGTATTTATGGCAACGAATTTACGTGGCGTAATGGCTGCACTCCTGACTCCTTTTGACCAACAACAAGCACTGGATAAAGCGAGTCTGCGTCGCCTGGTTCAGTTCAATATTCAGCAGGGCATCGACGGTTTATACGTGGGTGGTTCGACCGGCGAGGCCTTTGTACAAAGCCTTTCCGAGCGTGAACAGGTACTGGAAATCGTCGCCGAAGAGGCGAAAGGTAAGATTAAACTCATCGCCCACGTCGGTTGCGTCAGCACCGCCGAAAGCCAACAACTTGCGGCATCGGCTAAACGTTATGGCTTCGATGCCGTCTCCGCCGTCACGCCGTTCTACTATCCTTTCAGCTTTGAAGAACACTGCGATCACTATCGGGCAATTATTGATTCGGCGGATGGTTTGCCGATGGTGGTGTACAACATTCCAGCCCTGAGTGGGGTAAAACTGACCCTGGATCAGATCAACACACTTGTTACATTGCCTGGCGTAGGTGCGCTGAAACAGACCTCTGGCGATCTCTATCAGATGGAGCAGATCCGTCGTGAACATCCTGATCTTGTGCTCTATAACGGTTACGACGAAATCTTCGCCTCTGGTCTGCTGGCGGGCGCTGATGGTGGTATCGGTAGTACCTACAACATCATGGGCTGGCGCTATCAGGGGATCGTTAAGGCGTTGAAAGAAGGCGATATCCAGACCGCGCAGAAACTGCAAACTGAATGCAATAAAGTCATTGATTTACTGATCAAAACGGGCGTATTCCGCGGCCTGAAAACTGTCCTCCATTATATGGATGTCGTTTCTGTGCCGCTGTGCCGCAAACCGTTTGGACCGGTAGATGAAAAATATCTGCCAGAACTGAAGGCGCTGGCCCAGCAGTTGATGCAAGAGCGCGGGTGAGTTGTTTCCCCTCGCTCGCCCCTACCGGGTGAGGGGAAATAAACGCATCTGTACCCTACAATTTTTATACCAAAGCGTGTGGGCATCGCCCACCGCGGGAGACTCACAATGAGTACTACAACCCAGAATATCCCGTGGTATCGCCATCTCAACCGTGCACAATGGCGCGCATTTTCCGCTGCCTGGTTGGGATATCTGCTTGACGGTTTTGATTTCGTTTTAATCGCCCTGGTACTCACCGAAGTACAGGGTGAATTCGGGCTGACGACGGTGCAGGCGGCAAGTCTGATCTCCGCAGCCTTTATCTCTCGCTGGTTCGGCGGCCTGATGCTCGGCGCTATGGGTGACCGCTACGGGCGTCGTCTGGCAATGGTCACCAGCATCGTTCTCTTCTCGGCCGGGACGCTGGCCTGCGGCTTTGCGCCAGGCTACATCACCATGTTTATCGCGCGTCTGGTCATCGGCATGGGGATGGCGGGTGAATACGGTTCCAGCGCCACCTATGTCATTGAAAGCTGGCCAAAACATCTGCGTAACAAAGCCAGTGGTTTTCTGATTTCAGGCTTCTCTGTGGGGGCCGTCGTTGCCGCTCAGGTCTATAGCCTGGTGGTTCCGGTCTGGGGCTGGCGTGCGCTGTTCTTTATCGGCATTTTGCCAATCATCTTTGCTCTCTGGCTGCGTAAAAACATCCCGGAAGCGGAAGACTGGAAAGAGAAACACGCAGGTAAAGCACCAGTACGCACAATGGTGGATATTCTCTACCGTGGTGAACATCGCATTGCCAATATCGTAATGACACTGGCGGCGGCTACTGCGCTGTGGTTCTGCTTCGCCGGTAACCTGCAAAATGCCGCGATCGTCGCTGTTCTTGGGCTGTTATGCGCCGCAATCTTTATCAGCTTTATGGTGCAGAGTACAGGCAAACGCTGGCCAACGGGCGTAATGCTGATGGTGGTCGTGTTGTTTGCTTTCCTCTACTCATGGCCGATTCAGGCGCTGCTGCCAACGTATCTGAAAACCGATCTGGCTTATAACCCGCATACTGTAGCCAATGTGCTGTTCTTTAGTGGCTTTGGCGCGGCGGTGGGATGCTGCGTAGGTGGCTTCCTCGGTGACTGGCTGGGAACCCGCAAAGCGTACGTTTGTAGCCTGCTGGCCTCGCAGCTGCTGATTATTCCGGTATTTGCGATTGGCGGCGCAAACGTCTGGGTGCTCGGTCTGTTACTGTTCTTCCAGCAAATGCTTGGACAAGGGATCGCCGGGATCTTACCAAAACTGATTGGCGGTTATTTCGATACCGACCAGCGTGCAGCGGGCCTGGGCTTTACCTACAACGTTGGCGCATTGGGCGGTGCACTGGCCCCAATCATCGGCGCGTTGATCGCTCAACGTCTGGATCTGGGTACTGCGCTGGCATCGCTCTCGTTCAGTCTGACGTTCGTGGTGATCCTGCTGATTGGGCTGGATATGCCTTCTCGCGTTCAGCGTTGGTTGCGCCCGGAAGCGTTGCGTACTCATGACGCTATCGACGGTAAACCATTCAGCGGTGCCGTGCCGTTTGGCAGCGCCAAAAACGATTTAGTCAAAACCAAAAGTTAATCCTGTTGCCCGGTCTCTGTACCGGGCCTTTCGCTAAGGGAAGATGTATGTCGTTACTTGCACAACTGGATCAAAAAATCGCTGCTAACGGTGGCCTGATTGTCTCCTGCCAGCCGGTTCCTGACAGCCCGCTCGATAAACCCGAAATCGTCGCCGCCATGGCATTAGCGGCAGAGCAGGCGGGCGCGGTCGCCATTCGTATTGAAGGTGTGGCAAATCTGCAAGCCACGCGTGCGGTGGTGAGCGTGCCGATTATTGGAATTGTGAAACGCGATCTGGAGGATTCTCCGGTACGCATCACGGCCTATATTGAAGATGTCGATGCGCTGGCGCAGGCGGGCGCGGACATTATCGCCATTGACGGCACCGACCGCCCGCGTCCGGTGCCTGTTGAAACGCTGCTGGCACGTATTCACCATCACGGTTTACTGGCGATGACCGACTGCTCAACGCCGGAAGACGGCCTGGCATGCCAAAAGCTGGGAGCCGAAATTATTGGCACTACGCTTTCTGGCTATACCACGCCTGAAACGCCAGAAGAGCCGGATCTGGCGCTGGTGAAAACGTTGAGCGACGCCGGATGTCGGGTGATTGCCGAAGGGCGTTACAACACGCCTGCTCAGGCGGCAGATGCGATGCGCCACGGCGCGTGGGCGGTGACGGTCGGTTCTGCCATTACGCGTCTTGAACACATTTGTCAGTGGTACAACACAGCGATGAAAAAGGCGGTGCTATGACCACACTGGCGATTGATATCGGCGGTACTAAACTTGCCGCCGCGCTGATTGGCGCTGACGGGCAGATCCGCGATCGTCGTGAACTTCCTACGCCAGCCAGCCAGACACCAGAAGCCTTGCGTGATGCCTTATCCGCATTAGTCTCTCCGTTGCAAGCTCATGCGCAGCGGGTTGCCATCGCTTCAACCGGAATTATTTGCGACGGCAGTTTGCTGGCGCTGAATCCGCATAATCTCGGTGGATTGCTACACTTTCCGTTAGTCAAAACGCTGGAACAACTTACCAATTTGCCGACCATTGCCATTAACGACGCGCAGGCCGCAGCATGGGCAGAGTATCAGGCGCTGGAAGGCGATGTAACCGAGATGGTGTTTATCACCGTTTCCACTGGCGTCGGCGGCGGTGTAGTGAGCGGCGGTAAACTGCTTACCGGCCCTGGCGGTCTGGCGGGGCATATCGGGCATACGCTTGCCGATCCGCATGGTCCAGTCTGCGGCTGTGGACGCACAGGTTGCGTGGAAGCGATTGCTTCTGGTCGCGGCATTGCGGCGGCAGCGCAGGGTGAACTGGCGGGCGCGGATGCGAGAACTATTTTTACACGCGCCGGGCAGGGCGACGAACAAGCGCAATGGCTGATCCATCGCTCCGCACGTACGCTTGCAAGGCTGATCGCTGATATTAAAGCCACAACTGATTGCCAGTGCGTGGTGGTCGGTGGCAGCGTTGGTCTGGCAGAAGGGTATCTGGCGCTGGTGGAAACGTATCTGGCGCAGGAGCCAGCGGCATTTCATGTTGATTTACTGGCGGCGCACTACCGCCATGATGCAGGTTTACTTGGGGCTGCGCTGTTGGCCCAGGGAGAAAAATTATGATGATGGGTGAAGTACAGTCATTACCGTCTGCTGGGTTACATCCTGCGTTACAGGACGCGTTAACGCTGGCATTAGCCGCCAGGCCGCAAGAAAAAGCGCCGGGTCGTTACGAATTACAGGGCGACAATATCTTTATGAATGTCATGACGTTTAACACTCAATCGCCCGTCGAGAAAAAAGCGGAATTGCACGAGCAATACATTGATATCCAACTGTTATTAAACGGTGAGGAACGGATTCTGTTTGGCATGGCAGGCACTGCGCGCCAGTGTGAAGAGTTCCACCATGAGGATGATTATCAGCTTTGCAGCACCATTGAAAACGAGCAAACCATCATCTTAAAACCGGGAATGTTCGCCGTGTTTATGCCAGGTGAACCGCATAAACCAGGATGCGTTGTCGGCGAGCCTGGAGAGATTAAAAAGGTTGTGGTGAAGGTTAAGGCTGATTTAATGGCTTAAAACTTAGTTCGTTTTAAAGATTCTGCAGACACTGTCTGCAGAATTCGAAACCGCTGAAATTAACGGCGTCTATAGCCTTCCTCTAGCACCGCCTGTGTTCGAACGAGTTCATCTGCGAGTCGTTTCTCATCAGGTAGTTGCATCTTATATTCGCTTGCCAGAACGGTGTTAGGCAAACCTGCCAGAGCATAATGTGCTTCTCCGGCTCCTTTCTCTGCACAGAGAACCAGACCGATGGGCGGATTTTCATCCGGTAGCGTCCAGTGCTCTTTGGCGTAGTTGAGATACATATTCATCTGTCCGGCATCGCTATAGCTGAATTTGCCCACTTTTAGATCGACGATTAGTAGGCAGCGTAAACGGCGGTGGAAAAACAGCAGATCGACACGAAACCAGTTGTCATCAATGCGTAACCTTCGCTGTCGACCAACAAAGGCAAAATCATCCCCAAGTTCCAGCATGAAATCCATCAGGTGGTTGATCAGCGCCTCCTCAAAATCGGATTCTGAGTATTCATCTTTCAATTCCAGAAATTCGAGCACAAAGGGATCGCGTATCGCCTGCTGCGGAAGAATATGCGTCTCGGTAGGAGCGTGTTGTTGCAGCATGGCTGATTTGTCATGTGACAGTAGTGTTCGCTCATAAAATTGGGTCGCAATTTGCCGTTCTAGCTGGCGAACAGACCAGCCACAGCGGAGCGTCTCTTTTTCATAAAAGCTGCGGGCGTCAGCGTTTTTAACGGAAAGTAAACGGACGTAGGTGGACCAGGGCAGGGGGAAAGATTTGGCAGACAGCGTCTGCCAAATCTTTGCCGATGGGAATTCTGCAGATGGTGTCTGCGGAATTCCCAATGGTGTTAATTCGCCAGACACTGTCTGGCGAATTTCAACATGTTGAAAAAAGAGGTAAAAAAGCCTCATTTGGCGTAAGTTTTTTGCAGAGAACCCACGCTTATACCTTAGACTTAAATCCTTTGATAGTCGCTTGATTAGCTGCGCACCATACGCAGCCCTGGCCTCGCCACCTTGTTCAAATTCGACAATTCGTCGGCCAATTTCCCAGTATGTCGCGGTCATCAGCGCGTTAACGCTACGTACCGTTTCCGTCCGGGCGCTATCGACCAGATGAATAATACCGTCGTGGATTTGCTGGTAGCCTGTTGAGGTTCTCTCTGAGAGCGATTCCATTATCTGTCCCTTTATATGGCGCTGCGTTGAATAATGGAATCAGCTATACGCCGGGCATCTACCGGTAACAATCCAGATGAGCGTATTACATTGGTTTTCTTCAGATTATGCGAGGCGCTTTCCAGAAAGAAAGGAGAATTTCAGCGCCGACTCTTTTCTGAGGAGGCGGCGCTGGGACAGAGCTTAAACTTCCAGCCAGTTCATAATACCGTCTGCCGCCTTACGACCTTCGGCAATAGCGGTTACCACCAGATCGGAACCACGGACGATATCGCCGCCAGCAAAGATTTTCGGGTTGCTGGTCTGGAAGGCGTTGTCGCTGCCTTCCGGGGCGATGATGCGGCCTTGTGAATCCAGCTCGACGCTGTGTTTTGCCAGCCATTCCATGTTGTGTGGACGGAAACCAAACGCCATGATCACTGCATCTGCCGGAACGATATGTTCGGAACCTGCAACGATCTCCGCGCGGCGACGGCCTTTGGCATCCGGTTCGCCCATTTCGGTACGTACCATTTTTACGCCGCTGACTTTACCGTTACCGTTCACTTCAATCCCCAGTGGCTGGACGTTGAATTTGAACTCTACGCCTTCTTCCCGCGCGTTTTTCACTTCGCGGCGGGAACCCGGCATGTTATCTTCATCACGACGATAGGCACAGGTAACGTGCTTCGCTCCCTGGCGCACGGACGTACGCACGCAGTCCATCGCAGTGTCGCCACCGCCAAGGACCACCACGCGTTTGCCTTCCATGCTGACGAACGGTTCGTCGCGGGTTTCACCAAAGCCCATTAACTGTTTGGTGTTGGCGATAAGGAACGGCAGCGCTGCGTACACGCCATCGGCGTCTTCGTTTTCCAGCCCGCCGCGCATTGACTGATAAGTCCCGACGCCAAGGAAGACGGCATCGTAATCACTCAGCAGATCGTCCAGCTGCACGTCGCGGCCCACTTCGGTATTGAGTTTGAATTCAATACCCATGCCAGTGAAGATTTCACGGCGACGCGTCATTACCTCTTTTTCCAGCTTGAAGGCCGGAATACCGAAGGTCAGCAGCCCGCCAATTTCTGGATGACGGTCGAAGACAACGGCTTTTACGCCGTTACGCGTCAGGACATCCGCACACGCCAGACCTGCCGGGCCTGCGCCGATAATCGCCACTTTTTTACCGGTTTGCTTCACGCCGGACATATCCGGACGCCAGCCCATTTCGAACGCTTTATCATTGATATAACGCTCAATGTTGCCGATGGTCACCGCGCCAAACTCATCGTTCAGAGTGCAGGAACCTTCGCACAGACGGTCTTGCGGGCAGACTCGTCCGCAAACTTCCGGCAGGGTGTTGGTCTGGTGCGACAGTTCCGCCGCTTCAAAAATACGCCCCTCGTTGGCGAGCTTCAGCCAGTTCGGGATGTAGTTGTGTACCGGACATTTCCACTCGCAGTATGGGTTGCCGCACGACAGGCAGCGGTCAGCCTGCGCTTTGGCCTGGCCTTCGGAAAACGGCTCGTAAATTTCAACAAACTCAATTTTGCGGATCTTCAGCGGTTTCTTTGGCGGATCAACGCGCTGCAGGTCGATAAATTGATAAACATTCTGACTCATTGTTGCTACCCCTTACTGCGCCTGCACGCGCAACTCTGCTGCGCTACGACTACGATGACCCAGCAGTGCTTTTACATCACTGGACTTCGGTTTAACCAGCGCAAATTTAGTGGCGAAGGTTGACCAGTTCGCCAGAATCTCTTCACCGCGCTGAGAGCCAGTATGCTGAACATGCTCGGTGATAAGACCGCGCAGATGCTCTTCATGGATCGCCAGATCGTCAACGCTTAAGACCTCGACCAGTTCCGGGTTAACGCGTTTGCGGAAATCACCGCTTTCATCGAGAACGTAAGCGAAGCCGCCGGTCATGCCCGCACCGAAGTTAACGCCGGTTTTACCCAGAATACAGACAATACCGCCCGTCATATATTCACAGCCGTTGTCGCCAATGCCTTCTACCACGGTGATAGCACCGGAGTTCCGCACGCCGAAACGTTCACCCGCGCGGCCTGCGGCATACAGACGACCACCGGTCGCGCCATACAGGCAGGTGTTGCCGATAATACTTGCTTCATGGCTGCGGAAGGCGGAACCAACCGGAGGACGAATGGCGATTAAGCCGCCCGCCATGCCTTTACCGACATAGTCGTTGGCATCCCCGGTCAGGTACAGTTCCACGCCGCCCGCGTTCCACACACCGAAACTCTGGCCTGCGGTGCCGTTGAAGTACGCTTTGATAGGATCGGCTGCCAGCCCCTGATCGCCGTGCGTCTGGGCGATATAGCCTGAAAGCGACGCGCCGACAGAACGGTCGGTGTTGCGAATATCGAACCAGAAGGTTTTGCTCTGGCGTTCATCGACAAACGGTTTCGCCTGTTGCAGCAACTGCGCGTTCAGCAGGCCGTTATCAAACGGTGGGTTGTTTTCGGTGCAGTAGAGTGCCTTACCTGGATGCGGTTCGGCGGTCTCCAGCAGCTTCGACAGCGCCAGTTTTTGCTGTTTGGCGGTGAAACCGTCCAGTTCTTTCAGCAGGTCGGTGCGACCAATCAGATCCACCAGACGCGTTACGCCCAGCTGTGCCATCAGCTCGCGGGTTTCACGGGCAATAAATTCAAAGTAATTGGTAACCTTGAACGGCAGGCCGTGATAGTGGTTCTTACGCAGTTTGTCATCCTGAGTTGCTACACCCGTTGCGCAGTTGTTCAGATGGCAAATACGTAGATATTTACAGCCGAGCGCCACCATCGGGCCAGTGCCGAAGCCGAAGCTTTCTGCGCCGAGAATCGCCGCTTTGATGATATCAACACCGGTTTTCAGGCCGCCATCGACCTGCAAACGGATCTTATGACGCAGACCATTGGCAACCAGCGCCTGCTGGGTTTCAACAAGCCCCAGCTCCCACGGGCAACCTGCGTATTTCACTGACGACAGCGGGCTTGCGCCGGTGCCACCGTCATAGCCTGCGATGGTGATTAAATCGGCATAAGCTTTTGCCACGCCAGTCGCGATGGTGCCTACGCCCGGTTCGGAAACCAGCTTCACGGAGATCATCGCTTTCGGGTTAACCTGCTTGAGGTCGAAAATGAGCTGCGCTAAGTCCTCGATAGAGTAGATATCGTGGTGCGGCGGCGGGGAGATCAGCGTCACTCCGGGCACCGAATAGCGCAGTTTGGCGATGTAAGGAGTGACTTTGTCGCCCGGCAACTGACCGCCTTCGCCCGGCTTCGCGCCCTGGGCGACTTTAATCTGAATGACGTCGGCATTGACCAGATACGCCGGAGTAACGCCGAAGCGACCAGAAGCCACCTGCTTGATGCGCGACACTTTGTTAGTGCCATAGCGCGCCGGGTCTTCGCCGCCTTCACCGGAGTTCGAGTTACCGCCGATGCTATTCATCGCTTCCGCCAGCGCCTCGTGGGCTTCCGGGCTTAACGCGCCGATAGACATCGCGGCGGTATCAAAGCGTTTAAACAGTTCGCTTGCCGGTTCAACATCAGCAATGTTGACCGCGTTTTCACCCGGCGTAATTGCCAGCAGATCGCGCAGCGTGGTTGCCGGACGCTCATTAACCAGCTTCGCGTATTCCTGATAGTCGCTGTACTCGCCGCTTTGTACCGCCTGTTGCAGCGTGCGCACCACGTCCGGGTTGTAAGCGTGGTATTCGCCGCCGTGGACGTATTTCAGCAGGCCGCCCTGGCTGATGGGCTTACGCGCCAGCCAGGCACGTTTCGACAGGTTCAGCAGATCCTGCTGGAAGTCTTCAAAGCTCGCCCCACCAATGCGGCTGACCGCCCCCTGGAAGCACAGGCCCACTACATCATCGTGCAGACCGACCGCTTCAAACAGTTTCGAGCAGCGGTAAGAGGCGATGGTGGAGATGCCCATTTTGGACATGATTTTGTACAAGCCTTTGTTGATGCCGTTACGGTAGTTGAGCATCACGGTACGATAATCTTTGGCAATCGCATGGGTGTCTACCAGGCGGCCCAGCGTTTCATAGGCAAGGTATGGATAAATAGCCGTCGCGCCGAAGCCCAGCAACACGGCGAAGTGGTGCGGATCGCGGGCGCTGGCGGTTTCGACGATGATGTTGGCATCGCAACGCAGGCTTTGATCGACCAGACGGGTCTGGATCGCGCCAACCGCCATCGGGGCTGGAACCGGCAGGCGATCTTTAGCGATATTCCGGTCGGAGAGCACCAGCAGCACGGTGCCGCTACGTACCATTTTTTCGGCTTTGTCGCACAGCTCTTTGACTGTCGCTTCGAGCGTGGTTTTAGTGACGTCAAAGGTGATATCCAGCGTATCTGCGCGGTAGTGCTCCTCTTTCATCGTCGTGAGCTGTTTGAAATCGGAGTAGAGCAGAATCGGCGATTTAAAGCTTAAACGGTGCGCCTGGCCCTCTGCTTCGCAAAAGACGTTCATTTCACGACCGATACTGGTGGCGAGCGACATAACATGCGCTTCACGCAGCGGGTCGATTGGCGGGTTAGTCACCTGGGCAAACTGCTGGCGGAAGTAGTCGTAAATAATGCGCGGCTGACTGGAGAGCACGGCGAATGGGGTGTCGTCGCCCATCGAACCGACCGCTTCCTGACCGTTTTCGCCCAGTACGCGAATTACGGAGTCCAGCTCTTCCGCGCTGTAGTTAAACTGTTTCTGATAGCTGGCGAGCGTGTCGTCGTCCAGTTCGCGGCTACCCACTTCTTCATCGGGCAGATCTTCAAACGGTACCAGTCGGCGGACGTTTTTCTCCATCCACTCTTTATATGGATGGCGGCTTTTCAGATCGTCATCGGTTTCTGCCGAGTGCAGAATACGCCCACTGCGGGTGTCGATAACCATCAGTTCGCCTGGCCCGACGCGGCCTTTTTCGACCACTTCGTCAGGCTGGTAATCCCAGATACCGACTTCAGAGGCGCAGGTGATGAGCTTATCTTTGGTGATGACGTAGCGCGCCGGACGCAGACCGTTACGGTCGAGGTTACAGGCGGCAAAACGACCGTCGGACATCACGATGCCCGCCGGGCCATCCCACGGCTCCATATGCATGGAGTTAAAGTCAAAGAAGGCACGCAGTTCCGGGTCCATATCCGGGTTGTTCTGCCAGGCGGGTGGCACTAACAGACGCATGGCGCGGATGATATCCATTCCGCCTGCCAGCAGCAGTTCCAGCATGTTATCCATCGAACTGGAGTCAGAGCCGGTTTCATTGACGAACGGTGCGGCGTCGTGCAGATCAGGGATAAGCGGCGTCTGGAATTTATAGGTACGCGCACGCGCCCATTGGCGGTTACCGGTGATGGTGTTGATTTCACCGTTATGCGCCAGGTAGCGGAACGGCTGCGCCAGCGGCCAGCGCGGTACGGTGTTAGTGGAGAAGCGCTGGTGGAACAGGCAGATGGCCGATTCCAGACGCAGGTCCGCAAGATCCAGATAAAAGCGCGGCAGATCCGCCGGCATACACAGACCTTTATAGATGTTCACCAGATTCGACAGGCTACAGACGTAGAAGTCTTTGTCGGCTTCGAGACGCTTTTCAATGCGGCGGCGGGCGATAAACAGACGGCGCTCCATATCGCGCGGACGCCAGCCTGCCGGGGCGTTCACAAAAATTTGCTCAATGCGTGGCAGAGAGGAGAGGGCGATTTCACCCAGCACGCCTTCGTTAGTGGGGACATCACGCCAGCCCACAATCGACAAGGTTTCGCGTTGCAGTTCTTCTTCAACGATGCGGCGTGCGGCAGCGGCGAGTTCAGGATCTTTATTCAGGAATAGCATCCCGACGGCGTAGTTTTTTGCTAAACGCCAGCCGCGCTCCTGCGCAACGATGCGAAAAAAGCGATCCGGTTTTTGTAACAGCAAGCCGCAACCGTCGCCGGTTTTACCATCGGCGAGAATCGCGCCACGGTGCTGCATGCGGGCCAGTGCGTGTATTGCAGTACGCACTACCTTGTGGCTAGGTTCGCCTTCTATGTGGGCGATCAGGCCGAAACCACAGTTATCCCTCTCAAGGGATTTATCGTACAACATATCGTGAACCTCCCCCAGGCTCTGCGGGAACCCCACTTCCGAACCGCTGCGCACGGGCACAGAAAGAGCGTGGCGACGGGGTTTGCGTGTCATACGCGCGCCTCGCATTCGCCCCCTTGTTGTCCTTTTCGCATCGGTTAATACGGTGAAGAGGGGATCTCAATTACTGCATAAATATGATGAGCAGGCTGCTCATCCAGAAAGCTTCCAGCGGATTTCCAACTTATCGGGAAAGCTGATACAGGTCAAATGGCAAGCTTATTGGTACAGAAATGTGCTTTAGCGCAAAATTCTTTATTAAATTACTGAAATTAAAATGGATTTTATCTTTAAGGCTAAAAGGGAAGTCGTTAGAGAAACAGTCAATTCCTGACTGTCATAAAGGCGTGTTAACCCTTATCCTGCCTTGAACTGACGAGAAAACCAGCATTTTATACTGCCTTAATTGGTAATGACGTTTCATGCTACTGTTTTTGCCTAAAATCCATAAGGAGATAAAAAAATCTGACACAAGATAAGCAAAAGTGATTTATGTGATTATGCATGAAATTTCGGTAATTTTGATTGATTATGCAGTTGATAAAAGCAGGCCGGGACGATTGATCCAGGTCATCGCCGAATTGAGCTAAAAATGGCAGGCTTTGGCCTCTTTTCAAGGCGCGGTCTATCAGATTATGCAGTTACAGAAATTAGTCAATATGTTTGGTGGTGATCTCACCCGTCGTTATGGGCAAAAGGTGCATAAGCTGACGCTACACGGCGGTTTTAGCTGCCCTAACCGTGACGGTACCATCGGGCGTGGTGGCTGCACATTCTGTAATGTTGCCTCGTTTGCCGATGAAGCGCAGCAGCATCGTTCCATTGCCGAGCAACTGGCGCACCAGGCGAATTTAGTTAACCGCGCTAAACGCTATCTGGCCTACTTTCAGGCGTATACCAGCACCTTTGCGGAAGTTCAGGTGCTGCGTTCTATGTATCAGCAGGCGGTGAGCCAGGCCAATATTGTCGGTTTGTGTGTTGGTACCCGCCCGGACTGCGTGCCGGATGCGGTGCTGGATCTGCTTTGCGAATATAAGGACCAGGGTTACGAAGTGTGGCTGGAGCTGGGGCTACAAACCGCCCACGACAAAACACTGCATCGCATCAACCGCGGCCATGATTTTGCCTGTTATCAGCGTACAACCCAGCTGGCACGTCAGCGCGGGCTGAAGGTGTGTTCCCACTTAATTGTCGGCCTGCCTGGCGAAGGGCAGGCTGAATGTTTGCAAACGCTGGAGCGAGTGGTTGAAACCGGCGTGGACGGCATAAAGCTGCATCCGCTGCATATTGTGAAAGGCAGCATTATGGCGAAAGCCTGGGAAGCGGGGCGTTTGAACGGTATTGAACTGGAGGATTACACGCTCACTGCCGGAGAAATGATTCGCCATACGCCACCGGAAGTGATCTACCACCGCATTTCCGCCAGCGCCCGTCGCCCGACGCTGCTTGCTCCTCTGTGGTGCGAAAATCGATGGACGGGAATGGTCGAGCTGGATCGCTATCTGAATGAACATGGCGTACAGGGATCGGCGCTGGAATGTCCGTGGATACCTCCAACGGAGTAGGTCGTTGAGGGGAATTCCGCATTTCTCACACAATTTATAACGTAACTGTCAGAATTGGGTATTATTGGGGCAGGTTGTCGTGAAGGAATTCCCTAATGAAGCAAATTCGTCTGCTGGCGCAGTATTATGTTGACCTGATGATGAAGTTAGGTCTGGTGCGCTTCTCAATGTTGCTGGCGCTGGCCCTCGTCGTTCTTGCCATTGTGGTACAAATGGCGGTAACCATGGTGCTGCATGGTCAGGTCGAAAGCATTGATGTTATTCGTTCTATCTTCTTTGGTTTGCTGATTACGCCGTGGGCGGTCTACTTTCTATCGGTGGTCGTCGAGCAACTGGAGGAGTCACGACAACGTCTGTCACGGCTGGTGCAAAAACTGGAGGAGATGCGCGAGCGCGATTTGAGCCTCAACGTTCAGTTAAAAGATAATATTGCCCAGCTAAATCAGGAAATTGCCGTTCGTGAAAAAGCGGAAGCAGAACTGCAGGAAACCTTCGGCCAACTGAAAATTGAAATCAAAGAGCGCGAAGAGACACAAATTCAGCTCGAGCAGCAATCCTCATTCTTACGTTCCTTCCTTGATGCTTCACCCGACCTGGTTTTTTATCGTAACGAAGATAAAGAGTTTTCCGGCTGTAACCGCGCGATGGAGCTGCTGACCGGAAAAAGCGAAAAACAACTGGTTCACCTGAAACCTGCTGATGTTTACTCACCGGAAGCCGCCGCAAAAGTCATTGAAACCGATGAAAAAGTGTTCCGTCATAATGTGTCACTGACCTATGAACAGTGGCTGGATTACCCGGACGGGCGCAAAGCCTGCTTTGAAATCCGTAAAGTGCCGTACTACGACCGCGTGGGTAAACGTCACGGTTTGATGGGCTTTGGTCGCGACATTACCGAGCGTAAGCGGTATCAGGATGCGCTTGAACGGGCCAGCCGCGACAAAACGACGTTTATTTCCACCATCAGTCACGAATTGCGTACACCGCTGAACGGTATCGTCGGCCTGAGCCGTATTCTGCTGGATACCGAACTCACCGCCGAGCAGGAAAAATATCTCAAGACCATCCATGTTTCGGCCGTCACGCTGGGGAATATCTTTAACGATATTATCGACATGGATAAGATGGAACGGCGCAAGGTCCAGCTTGATAATCAACCGGTTGATTTCACCAGCTTCCTTGCCGATCTGGAAAATCTCTCCGCATTGCAGGCGCAACAAAAAGGATTGCGCTTTAACCTGGAGCCGACGCTGCCATTACCGCATCAGGTCATTACCGACGGGACGCGTTTACGGCAGATCCTGTGGAACCTCATCAGTAACGCCGTCAAATTCACCCAGCAAGGCCAGGTTACCGTGCGCGTGCGCTACGATGAAGGCGATATGCTGCATTTTGAAGTGGAAGACTCTGGTATCGGCATTCCGCAGGATGAGCTGGATAAAATTTTCGCCATGTATTACCAGGTGAAAGACAGTCATGGCGGTAAACCTGCCACCGGCACCGGTATTGGTCTGGCCGTTTCTCGTCGTCTGGCGAAAAATATGGGCGGCGATATTACGGTTACCAGCGAACAGGGCAAAGGTTCAACCTTTACGTTGACGATCCACGCACCGTCGGTAGCAGAAGAGGTCGATGATGCGTTTGATGAAGACGATATGCCTTTACCGGCGCTGAATGTGCTGCTGGTGGAAGACATTGAACTGAACGTGATTGTTGCGCGTTCTGTGCTGGAAAAATTAGGTAACAGCGTTGATGTCGCCATGACCGGCAAGGCGGCGCTGGAGATGTTTAAACCGGGCGAATACGACCTGGTGTTGCTGGATATTCAGTTGCCAGATATGACCGGGCTGGATATCTCTCGTGAACTGACGAAGCGTTATCCGCGCGAGGATTTACCGCCGCTGGTGGCCTTAACCGCTAACGTGCTGAAAGACAAACAAGAGTACCTCAATGCTGGAATGGATGATGTGCTGAGTAAGCCGCTTTCGGTTCCGGCGCTAACCGCGATGATCAAGAAATTCTGGGATACCCAGGATGATGAGGAGAGTACGGTGACGACAGAAGAGAACAGTAAATCAGAAGCATTGCTCGATATTCCCATGCTGGAACAGTATCTCGAACTTGTAGGACCGAAGCTGATCACCGACGGGTTAGCGGTGTTTGAGAAGATGATGCCGGGCTATGTCAGCGTGCTGGAGTCGAATCTGACGGCGCAGGATAAAAAAGGCATTGTAGAGGAAGGACATAAAATTAAAGGTGCGGCGGGGTCAGTGGGGTTACGCCATCTGCAACAGCTGGGTCAGCAAATTCAGTCTCCGGACCTTCCTGCCTGGGAAGATAACGTCGGTGAATGGATTGAAGAGATGAAAGAAGAGTGGCGTCACGACGTAGAAGTGCTGAAAGCGTGGGTGGCAAAAGCCACTAAAAAATGACCCCGGCTAGACCGGGGTGCGCGAATACTGCGCCAACACCAGGGAAATCTTGGCTGCGCCGTAAATTATTATGATGAGTTACAAGGGCACAGCACTGTTTTTCAGGCCGCACGCAGTTAAGATAGCAAAACTTAAATGATTTGTTACATGAATCAGTTAAATGTGTGATGCGTACCATTTTTATTAAAAAAATTAATGTGTTTCAGTCAATTGCGAAAGGATGATCACAATGAAGAAAATTGGCGTAATTCTGAGCGGATGCGGCGTCTATGACGGTTCTGAAATTCATGAAGCGGTGTTGACGTTGTTAGCTATTTCACGCAGCGGTGCGCAGGCGGTCTGCTTTGCACCGGATAAGCAGCAGGTTGATGTTATCAACCATTTAACTGGCGAAGCGATGACGGAAACGCGCAACGTGCTGATTGAAGCGGCACGAATAACGCGCGGTGAAATCCGTCCTCTGGCCCAGGCCGATGCCGCTGAACTGGATGCGTTGATTGTGCCGGGGGGGTTTGGCGCGGCGAAGAATTTAAGCAATTTTGCCACTCTTGGTAGCGAATGCACCGTTGACCGTGAATTAAAGGCGCTGGCACAAGCGATGCATCAGGCCGGAAAACCGCTTGGTTTTATGTGTATTGCCCCGGCGATGCTGCCGAAAATTTTCGATTTCCCGCTGCGTTTGACCATCGGTACTGATATCGATACCGCAGAAGTGCTGGAAGAGATGGGCGCGGAGCATGTGCCCTGTCCTGTCGATGATATCGTGGTTGATGAAGACAATAAGATTGTCACCACCCCAGCATATATGCTGGCGCAGAACATTGCAGAAGCGGCGAGCGGCATTGATAAGCTGGTTTCCCGCGTGCTGGTTCTGGCTGAATGAGTAAAAGCCGCTTAACGGTGTTTAGTTTCGTTCGCCGTTTTCTTTTGCGGTTAATGGTTGTCCTCGCCGTTTTCTGGGGCGGGGGCATCGCGTTGTTTAGTGTTGCGCCTGTTCCCTTCTCAGCGGTAATGGTCGAGCGACAGGTCAGCGCCTGGCTGCATGGCAATTTTCGTTACGTGGCACATTCTGACTGGGTCAGTATGGATCAAATCTCGCCGTGGATGGGACTGGCGGTGATTGCCGCAGAAGATCAGAAATTTCCTGAGCACTGGGGCTTTGATGTCGCTTCCATTGAGAAAGCCCTGGCGCACAACGAGCGCAATGAAAACCGTATTCGCGGTGCTTCAACGATTTCTCAGCAGACGGCCAAAAATCTCTTTTTATGGGATGGGCGTAGCTGGGTACGAAAAGGGCTGGAAGCTGGATTAACGCTGGGGATAGAAACAGTCTGGAGCAAAAAGCGTATCCTGACGGTTTACCTGAATATCGCCGAATTTGGCGACGGTGTGTTTGGCGTCGAAGCTGCGGCACAACGTTATTTCCACAAACCCGCGAGCAAACTTACCCGGTCGGAAGCTGCATTACTGGCAGCTGTATTACCTAATCCACTTCGTTTCAAAGTCTCCTCGCCATCGGGCTACGTGCGTAGCCGTCAGGCGTGGATTTTACGGCAGATGTATCAGTTAGGCGGTGAGCCGTTTATGCAACAACACCAGCTGGATTAAGCTTCGCGCGAAGTGAGGGCCAGCGTTTTGCTCTCACGAGGTTGCAGATCTTTCTGCAGGGCAATAGCCAGCGCCGGTTGGGCGATAAATCGTTTCCATAACCGCTCTTGCTTACGCAGACAACACCACTTCGACCAGGTCGCCAGTGGAATCAATGTGCTTTCACCAATGTTGTCACAGACGACCGGGATAACCTCTGACTCACTGATGCGGTGACAGAGGATATTCTGCGGCTTCAGCGACATCGTCACGATACGGTTATCCTGCAAATAACGCTTCAGCTGTTTCAGTAGCTGGCGCAGTTGTGCAATGTCTTCTTCGTAACGGCATTGTTCAGCAAATTCGGTCAGCGTAATGGAGGGTTTACCGTCAAAATCTGCAATCACATCGTAGACATAACCGGTTCCGCAATCCGTCTCAACGGTACCGTGATAGCGCGGTATTCCACTCCAGTCTTTTAACCGGCGACCAAGATGCGCGTAGTACTTTAACTCACGGCGGATCTCTTTATCGCCACCATCGCCACGATGGTAGACAATCTTGATACAGCGTTGGGCATCTTCCGGATGCGCATAACATTTCCGATGTCTTCCGGTGCCCAGGGGACTTTGTTCAGATAAGCGAATCATGCCATCTCCTGGAAATATTTTCTGACGATCTCCAGTATGGTCGATTAACTTAAACAAAACCTAAACAATGCCTCTTAAGGTTTTCTTAAGGTTCTTCTGAAAGTGAAAAGCGCACAAAATGTACAAATGACGTTGATTGAGAACGATTTCAGTACGTGATTTTCTTATTGTCGGGGGGAGTTTGAAGGGAGTTGTATGTCAAAGTGATGAAGATTAATCTTCATCAAAACCAGAGTTAAAGAGGGCGATAACGGCGGCCAGTGCTTCCTCTTCCTGTGGGCCGGTCGCTTCAACTTCAATCTGCCGTCCTTTGGCAGAATCCAACATCAGCAGCGCAATAACGCTGTTGGCTTCGGCCTCGGTGCCTTCGTCATTACGTAACAGCACTTCAGCGTCAAAACCCTGCATTAATTCAAACAGCTTCATTGCAGGCCGGGCATGCATGCCCAGCTTGTTTGTGATTTCAACAGTTTGCTTGACGGTCATGGTTTACGTTTTTCCAGCGTACGATGGCGTGACTGGACGTTTTTACCGCGCGAGCGGAAGTAGTCTGCCAGTTGCTCTGCAATATACACCGAACGGTGCTTCCCGCCGGTACAACCAATGGCGACCGTCAAGTAGCTACGGTTGTTGGTTTCCAGCATAGGTAACCATAGTTCAAGATAGCTTCGCGTCTGGTAGATAAAATTGTGTACTTCTGTGTGGCGGTCGAGGAACGCGGCGACAGGTTTATCAAGACCTGTCATTGGACGCAGTTTCGGATCCCAGTGCGGGTTCGGCAAGAAGCGCACGTCAAAGACGTAATCTGCATCGATAGGGATACCGTGTTTGAAGCCGAAAGACTCAAAGACCATGGTCAGTTCGCGTTCACGTTTACCCAGCAGACGGGTACGCAGCATTTCAGCCAGCTCGTGAACGGACATTTCTGAGGTATCGACAATCAGATCCGCTCGCGAACGCAGAGGCTCCAGCAAATCGCTTTCTTTGTCGATAGCACTTTCCAGCGACAGGTTTTTGCTGGAAAGCGGATGCAGTCGGCGCGTGTCACTGTAACGACGAATTAAGGTATTACGGTCGGCATCCAGGAACAGTAGTTGCGGTGAGAAAGCGTCAGGCAGGTTACTCATCGCCTGTTCGAATATTTCTGGTGACTCCGGCATATTACGAACATCAATGCTGACGGCGGCAGAAATCTCGCGATCGGCCAGAGTTCGAGCCAGATCGGGTAACAACACTACGGGAAGGTTATCCACGCAGTAAAAACCCATATCTTCCAGCGCACGCAGGGCGACAGATTTACCTGAACCTGAACGTCCGCTGACGATCATCAGTACCATGTACTGTTTCTCCTCACAACGTCTAAAAGAGACATTACCGAATAACTACGCTTCATCCGGAGTACCTTCGGTATCCGTAATGATTTGATACAGCTCTTCATCGCTCTGGGCTGCGCGTAAACGGCGGCAGATGGTTTTGTCCGCCAGACGTTTCGCCACCAGCGACAGAGTATGCAGGTGCGTTTTAGTTTGGTCTGCCGGCACCAGCAGGGCAAAAAGTAAGTCCACCGGTTGGTTGTCGATGGCATCGAAAGCTATAGGCGTTTCGAGCTGAACGAAAACGCCAACGGCGCGCAGAGTATCTTCTTCCAGTTTGCCATGCGGAATGGCAATACCATTGCCGATACCGGTACTGCCCATTTTTTCCCGCGTCAGGATAGCTTCAAAAACCACCTGAGGCGGCAGGCTAAGTTGTTTCGCCGCCAGCTCGCTGATGATTTCCAGGGCGCGTTTTTTGCTCTGACAGTGGACGCGGCTTCGCGTACATTCCCTGTTAAGAACACTGCTAAGCTGTAGAGTTGTATCATTATTTGTCATAATTTCACCTAAGAACCTGCCCACTCAAACAGTGGAACAGGCTCGGAGCATTAACCGTACAAATGGCCCGTTGTGCCGCACAACAGGCCGCCATGCACATGCTAATTGCCCGGACAATTAGTGTTGTTTCAGTTTATCTTTATGTTTGGTCAACTGGCGTGCCAGCTTATCAATTAAGCCATCAATGGCAGCGTACATGTCCTGACCTTCCGCGCTGGCATGAATTTCACCACCGTTTACATGCAGTGTTGCATCTGAGGTGTGGGTGACTTTCTCCACTTTCAGAACAACATAGACCTGGTTGATTCGGTCAAAATATTGCTCAAGTTTGGCAAATTTAGCTGTAACAAATTCGCGCAGTGCCTCGGTGATCTCGACGTTATTTCCGGTAATGTTGAGCTGCATAGTGTCTTCCTTATCGGTTGGGTCAAACGAGCTGTTTACGCTGGTTTGACGGCGGAATGGATAAAGACTCTCGGTACTTCGCAACAGTGCGGCGTGCCACCATGATACCTTGTTCCGACAGTAAAGAGGTTAACTTGCTGTCGCTCAACGGTTTCGCTGGGTTTTCCGCCGCGATTAATTTCTTCACCAGTGCACGAATCGCCGTGGAGGAAGCTTCGCCGCCGCCCTCGGTATTGACGTGACTGGAAAAGAAATACTTCAGTTCAAAAATGCCTCGTGGACTATGCAGGTATTTTTGCGTGGTCACGCGAGATATCGTCGATTCATGCATTTCGACAGCCTGGGCGATATCGGCCAGTACCATCGGTTTCATATATTCTTCACCTTGCTCAAAGAAGGCTTGCTGCTGTTCAACGATACAGCGACTCACGCGCAGTAGCGTATCGTTACGGCTTTCCAGACTCTTGATCAACCATTTGGCATCCTGCAGATTGCTGCGGATAAACTGGCTGTCATCATCGTTGCGCGCGTTATTGCACATCGAGGCGTAGTGCTGGTTGATTTGCAGACGCGGAATGCTGTCACTGTTGAGTTCTACCGTCCAGTGACCGTTATGCTTACGCACCAGCACATCTGGAATGACATACTCAGGTTCGCCAGTCTGGATCGACTGCCCGGGGCGCGGATCGAGCGACTGGATCAGATTGACGGCTTCTTTCAGCACATCTTCTTTCAGACGCGTGACGCGCATTAAAGTGCGGAAGTCGTGATTGGCTAACAGATCGAGATGATCGCTAATGATCAGTCTGGCCTCTTCCAGCCACGGCGTGGTTTTATCGAATTGGGAGAGTTGGATTAGCAGGCAGTCACGCAGATCTTTTGCCGCTACACCGACCGGATCAAACCGTTGGATCCGCTTAAGGACGGCTTCAACCTCGTCGATGTCGATCTCTTCATCGCCCATACTTTCGAGAATATCTTCCAGCGGGACAGTCAGATAACCGGTGTCATCAACGGCATCGACGATAGAGGTAGCAATAGCGCGGTCAGTGTCGGAAAACGGTGTCAGCTCGACCTGCCACATCAGGTAATCCTGCAAGGTCTGCGTCGTTTCGCCCTGATAGACCGGCAGCTCATCGTCAATGTAGTCACCGCTGGTGCCGGATAGTGTACCAGCGGTGTAAATGGTGTCCCAACTGGCATCGAGCGGCAGCTCTTCCGGCATCTCTTTTTGTTCGAGCGCGTCGGCGGTGTCCAGCGTTTCACTGTCTTGCGTTTCGCGGGTGTCGATTTCTTCATGAGTGTCGATTTGCTCAAGCAGCGGATTACTCTCCAGCGCCTGCTGTAGCTCCTGCTGAAGTTCCAGCGTCGACAACTGCAACAGACGAATTGCCTGTTGGAGCTGTGGCGTCATCGCCAGTTGTTGGCTAAGCCTGAGTTGCAAACCTTGCTTCATGTTCAGAATCGTACTCTCCTGCTAAAACGTCGCAAACTTCTACCCTATCAGAGTCTGAAGTCTTCCCCAAGGTATACACGCTTAACGTGTTCGTCTTGTAAGATTTCTGTAGGCGTGCCGTGGGCGATCAAATGCCCCTGACTGACGATATAAGCGCGTTCACAAACCGCCAGTGTTTCACGCACGTTGTGGTCAGTGATCAGCACGCCCAGGCCGCTGTCGCGCAGGTGCTCAATGATGCGTTTAATGTCGATAACCGAGATCGGGTCAACCCCGGCAAACGGTTCGTCGAGCAGAATAAATTTCGGATTCGCAGCCAGTGCGCGGGCAATTTCTACACGGCGACGTTCACCCCCGGAGAGTGACTGCCCCATGCTGTCACGCAGGTGCTCAATGTGAAACTCTTCCATCAGCTCGTTCGCGCGGTCTTCACGTTGTTCAGCAGACAAGTCGTCACGAATTTGCAGTACCGCCATCAGGTTATCGTAAACGCTGAGGCGACGGAAAATGGAGGCTTCCTGTGGCAGATAGCCGATACCGCGGCGCGCGCGTGCATGCAGAGGCAGCAGACTGATATCGTCATCATCAATAATGATGTTGCCCGCATCGCGCGGCACAATGCCTACAACCATGTAGAAAGTGGTGGTCTTACCGGCACCGTTTGGCCCCAGCAGACCGACAATTTCCCCGGAGTTGACGGTCAGGCTGACGTCTTCTACCACGCGACGGCCTTTATAGGCTTTTGCAAGGTTCTTTGCAGTTAATGTTGCCATAACGAATTAATTACCCTTCTTCTGTGCCGGGGTCTGGCCTTTGTTGTTTTTGTCCTGCAGCTGCGACGGCACCAGAACGGTGGTTACGCGCTTGCCTTTGTCGCTGAAAGCCTGCATTTTCTGCTCTTTTACCAGGTAAGTGATCTTATCGCCCTTAATGTTGCTATCAACCTGCTGCAGATAAGCATTACCCGTCAGAACGACAAAATCTTTTGCCAGTTCGTAGTGCATCTGGGAAGCGTGACCTTCAACCGGTTTACCGTTGTCCTGCATCTGGTAGAACGTTGCCGGTTTACCGTAGCCGTCAATCACTTCTTTACCTTGTTCGCCGCCCGGACGGGTAACAACCACTTTGTCGGCATTAATTTTGATGGTGCCCTGGGTGACGATGACATTACCGGTAAAGGTAACCACGTTGCCTTGCATATCAAGAGATTGCTGGTCCGATTCAATGTGGATCGGCTGATCAGTGTCTCCGGTTACGGCAAATGCCGGAATGCTGGCGGCCAGAAGTGAGCTGGCAAGCACAAGATTAAGGCTGAGTTTGTTTGTTTTGAATTTCATAGGATGTTCTAACCTTTTCAATCAGCTCGGCGTTCTTGCTGCGTAAGTTACCGCGCATTTTCAGACCGCTGGAGTTAAATGTTGTTCCGTATAACGTGACGAGGTCTTCAGAGGTAACATCCTGCGTCACCAGATTGATCTGCGCGTTATCCGTCGTGATTCTGCGAAGTTGAGAGTCCGGCACGAGTGCGTTGACTTCAACGTGTCCATATAAATAGAGCATCCGGTCATTGGTCAGCTTGGCTTTATCTGCTTTTACGGACCATGTCGGGATTTTATCCTTATCAAACGTGGTAAGTACCGGCTGCGTAAACCACGAAACGGCCTGATCGGAATAATATTCAACGTGTTGAGCAATCAATCGATAGCTTAGTGCCCCTTCTGGGTTATAGACGAGCGTGTCCGTATGCTCGCTTTTATAGGTGGGATCATTGTTGTTGACGACCACCTGGGCGGTATCGTCTTTTTCGGCCATATTAATGCCGATCATCACCAGAACCGCCAGTGATAGCACAATGATAACCCAACGTCTGGCTTTACTCATATC
Source organism: Escherichia sp. SCLE84 (assembly GCF_012584495.1). Classification (NCBI taxonomy): domain Bacteria; kingdom Pseudomonadati; phylum Pseudomonadota; class Gammaproteobacteria; order Enterobacterales; family Enterobacteriaceae; genus Escherichia; species Escherichia sp. SCLE84. The sequence continues at coordinate 3,820,587 of NZ_CP051430.1, forward strand.
GATTGCCCTTTGGCTTCATCCAGTTTGCCCTGCGCCAGGAGTAATAAGTCGCAAACTTCGCGCACTGCGCCACGACCGCCAGCAATGCGCGTCACGTAATCGGCGCGCGGGATCAACAGTGGATGCGCATCGGCCACGGCGACGCTTAAACCCACTTTTTCCATTACCGGCCAGTCGATGAGATCATCGCCGACATAAGCCACATTTTCCGGGGCAATCGCCAGTTTTTCCAGCAAATCGCTAAAGGCGATCAGTTTGTTTGACTGCCCCTGATACAAGTGAGTGATCCCCAATGTGGCACAACGATCTTCTACCAGTTTAGCCTTTCGCCCGGTAATGATAGCGACTTCAATATCAGAGGTGAGCGCACAACGAATGCCATAACCGTCACGAACATTGAACGCTTTCAGCTCTTCGCCGTTATTGCCCATATAAATCAGGCCATCTGACAGTACGCCATCAACGTCGAGGATCAGCAGACGAATGTTCTCTGCTTTTGCCATAACGTCGGCGCTGACAGGGCCGTAACAGGTCGCAAGCGACGCACCTGCTTTGCTCATTGTTGTTTATCCTTGAATCTTTACACTACGCCTGCACGCAGTAAATCATGCATATGTAACACACCGAGTAAATGGTCGCCATCGGCAACCATCACGGAGGTGATATGGCGGGACTGCATTAAGTTCAGTGCCTCAACGGCCAGAATGCCAGGGCGCACACGTATTCCCCCCGGCGTCATCACATCGGCAATACTTAACTGACGAACATCCACGCCCATATCGAAGACACGGCGTAAATCACCGTCGGTAAAGATGCCTTCAATCATCATATTGTCATCGCAAATGACAGTCATACCAAGATTTTTGCGGGTAACTTCCAGCAATGCGTCACGCAGACTGGCCGTTTTCTTAACATGCGGGATCTCATCGCCCGTATGCATAATATCGTTTACGCGCAGCAGAAGTTTACGACCCAGTGCGCCGCCTGGGTGTGAGAGCGCAAAATCTTCAGCAGTAAAGCCGCGTGCTTTTAACAGCGCGACAGCGAGGGCATCGCCCATAACCAGCGTGGCGGTGGTGCTGCTGGTCGGTGCCAGCCCTAACGGACAGGCTTCTTTCGCTACTTTAACACACAGATGCACATCTGCGGCGCGCGCCATGCTGCTCTCCGGGCGACCGGTGATGCAGATTAACGGTACGTGAAGACGCTTAAGCACTGGAATTAAGGCCGTGATTTCGCTGGATTCACCTGAGTTAGAGATAGCAATCACCACATCCTGTGGGGTAACCATGCCTAAATCACCATGCGCGGCTTCACCAGGATGGACGAAAAATGAAGGTGTACCGGTGCTGGCAAACGTTGCCGCCATTTTGCGCCCGATGTGCCCCGATTTCCCCATCCCCATGACGACAACTTTCCCTTTACACCAGAACATCTTTTCACAAGCAAGCGTGAAATTCTGATTGATGTATTGATCAAGCTCCGCCAGGCATTCACGTTCAATCGCCAGGACTTCTTTACCTGCTTGCTGAAAGTCAAAACCCGGTTGTAACTCTACGTGCGACATAATGCGTTTCCAGTTATTCAACGAGTATTGGCGATAACCAGTACAACATCGCCAGCCATACGATAAATCCGCCAGTTAATAATACCCCTACACCACGGCCCGGTTGCGGGGAGCGCCGCCAGCACAGCAACGCAAAAATAATGCTCACCAGCAACATCACGCTGTAGTCACGACTGTACGCCAGTGGATCAATCTCTCCTGGCGTTATCAGCGCGGGTAAACCCAACACGATGACAATATTAAAAATGTTTGCGCCAATGATATTTCCGACAGCAATGTCGTTTTCACCTTTGCGAACCCCCGCTATTGCGGTTGCCAGTTCCGGCAGGCTGGTTCCGATAGCAATTGCCGTCAGACCCATCGTCAACTCGCTGATGGCAAAGTAATTCGCCAGCACCGTGGCGTTATCAACCACCATCCGCGTGGCCACTGGCATGATGATAAGCGCAATGCCGAGCCATAAAAACGCGACGGGCAATCCGCCGTCACGCGGCAGCTCTGCAAGCTGCTCTCTGGTCAGGCTGTCAGTCCCCTGACGTTCAGCCTGACGTGCAAGTTTAACAATGAACAGCAGCCATAGCACAGCCAGAAAGAGGAGAAAGATACCATCGCTGCGACTAAGTTGTCCGTCATAGAGTACGGAACCGGCCACCACGCTGACCAACAACATTAAGGGTAATTCACGGCGTAGAACATCAGAATGGACGGTAAAAGGACGAACCAGCGCAGCCAGACCGAGGATCAGCAATATATTGATAATGTTTGAGCCGAGGGCTGTACCAACGGCTAAATTGCGTTGTTCGTGCAGAGACGCGGCAAGCGAGACGATGATTTCTGGTAACGATGTACCAATACTGACCACCGTCATGCCGATGATCAGCGGCGGGATGCCAAAGGTTCGGCAAAGAATAGACGCGGCAAAAACCAGGCGGTCGGCACTGTAAACGACCAAAAGTAAACCAACAATTAACAGTGCCGTAGCTAAAAGCATCTAACGTCCTTTCTTCAGGTATACTCGCCGGTCCGCTGAAGATTTTCAGAAAGCCGTAACGGATTCTTAATTTTGACTTTATGCGGCTAAAAAGTAAAACAAATGCCAGCTTTCGCTAACCACGGCGGGTAATATTCTGTAAATATGTTGGGTTCAAGGTTAAATTGAGCGCCATGCTTAGAAAATCAACGCAAGACGAAGGGTGAATTATGGAGCAGTCTGTGGCGAATTTAGTCGATATGCGCGATGTCAGTTTTACGCGTGGCAATCGCTGCATCTTCGATAATATTTCCCTGACCGTGCCGCGAGGGAAGATCACGGCAATCATGGGGCCATCGGGCATCGGTAAAACGACGCTACTCCGTCTGATTGGCGGGCAAATCGCACCAGATCATGGTGAGATCCTTTTCGATGGTGAGAATATTCCGGCGATGTCTCGTTCGCGCCTGTATACAGTGCGCAAACGGATGAGCATGTTATTTCAGTCCGGGGCGTTGTTCACTGATATGAACGTATTTGACAACGTCGCCTATCCACTGCGCGAACATACTCAACTTCCCGCGCCATTGTTGCATAGTACAGTGATGATGAAGCTGGAGGCCGTGGGGCTGCGTGGAGCGGCTAAGCTAATGCCTTCTGAACTTTCTGGTGGGATGGCGCGGCGTGCAGCGCTGGCGCGTGCGATTGCGCTGGAGCCGGATCTCATCATGTTTGATGAACCTTTTGTTGGGCAAGATCCCATCACCATGGGCGTACTGGTGAAGCTGATTTCTGAGCTGAACAGCGCGCTGGGCGTGACTTGTGTGGTGGTTTCTCACGATGTGCCGGAAGTGTTAAGTATTGCGGATCACGCCTGGATCCTGGCGGACAAAAAAATTGTCGCTCATGGCAGTGCCCAGGCGTTGCAGGCGAATCCTGATCCGCGCGTACGTCAGTTTCTGGACGGGATAGCTGACGGGCCTGTTCCGTTCCGCTATCCTGCCGGCGATTATCACGCTGATCTTTTACCAGGGAGTTAAGCCACTCATGCTGTTAAATGCGCTGGCGTCGCTCGGACATAAAGGGATTAAAACCCTGAGAACGTTCGGGCGGGCCGGGTTAATGTTATTCAATGCGCTGGTCGGCAAACCGGAATTTCGCAAACATGCGCCGCTGCTGGTGCGCCAGCTCTATAATGTCGGCGTCCTGTCGATGCTGATTATTGTGGTTTCTGGCGTGTTCATCGGAATGGTGTTGGGGCTGCAAGGTTATCTGGTTCTGACCACTTATAGTGCGGAAACCAGTCTGGGTATGCTGGTGGCGTTATCGCTACTGCGTGAACTGGGGCCGGTGGTTGCCGCGTTGTTGTTTGCCGGGCGTGCTGGTTCGGCGCTAACCGCAGAAATCGGCCTGATGCGCGCTACAGAGCAACTCTCCAGTATGGAGATGATGGCGGTGGATCCGCTGCGTCGGGTTATTTCTCCCCGTTTCTGGGCTGGGGTTATTTCATTACCACTGTTGACGGTTATTTTCGTCGCCGTGGGGATCTGGGGCGGATCTCTGGTCGGCGTCAGTTGGAAAGGCATTGATAGCGGGTTCTTCTGGTCGGCAATGCAAAATGCCGTCGACTGGCGTATGGATCTGGTCAACTGTCTGATTAAGAGCGTGGTGTTCGCCATCACGGTGACGTGGATTTCGTTGTTTAACGGCTACGACGCCATCCCGACGTCTGCCGGGATTAGCCGGGCAACCACTCGCACCGTTGTCCACTCGTCTCTGGCTGTTCTGGGGCTGGATTTTGTGCTGACCGCATTGATGTTTGGGAATTGAGTTCATGCAAACGAAAAAAAATGAAATTTGGGTGGGTATCTTTTTATTAGCAGCACTGCTGGCGGCGCTGTTTGTTTGCCTGAAGGCGGCGAACGTGACGTCCATACGTACTGAACCGACCTACACGCTTTATGCGACGTTCGATAACATTGGCGGCCTGAAAGCGCGCTCTCCGGTCAGTATTGGTGGCGTTGTTGTGGGTCGGGTGGCGGATATTACGCTGGACCCGAAAACCTATCTGCCGCGCGTAACGCTGGAAATTGAACAACGTTATAACCACATTCCAGATACCAGTTCGCTGAGCATTCGTACTTCCGGCCTGCTGGGGGAACAATATCTGGCATTAAACGTCGGTTTTGAAGACCCGGAACTGGGGACTGCTATCCTGAAGGATGGCGATACAATTCAGGACACTAAGTCTGCGATGGTGCTGGAAGATCTCATTGGTCAGTTCCTTTACGGTAGTAAAGGCGATGACAATAAGAATAGTGGCGATGCGCCAGCTGCTGCGCCAGGTAATAATGAAACCACTGAACCTGTGGGTACAACGAAATAATTTCAGGAGAACCGACGCATGTTTAAACGTTTAATGATGGTCGCTTTGCTGGTGATTGCACCTCTGAGTGCGGCAACCGCGGCAGACCAGACCAATCCTTATAAGCTGATGGACGAGGCGGCGCAGAAAACGTTCGATCGCCTGAAGAATGAGCAACCGCAAATTCGGGCCAACCCGGATTATCTGCGTACCATTGTTGATCAGGAACTGCTGCCATACGTACAGGTGAAATACGCCGGTGCGCTGGTGCTGGGCCAGTATTACAAGAGTGCGACCCCTGCTCAACGTGAAGCCTACTTTGCCGCTTTCCGTGAGTACCTGAAGCAGGCTTACGGTCAGGCGCTGGCGATGTATCACGGTCAAACCTATCAGATTGCGCCAGAACAGCCGCTGGGCGATAAAACCATTGTGCCTATTCGCGTTACCATTATTGACCCGAATGGCCGTCCGCCGGTGCGTCTGGACTTCCAGTGGCGTAAAAACTCCCAGACGGGCAACTGGCAGGCTTACGACATGATTGCTGAAGGCGTCAGTATGATCACCACCAAACAAAACGAGTGGGGAACGCTGCTGCGTACCAAAGGTATCGACGGCCTGACTGCGCAACTGAAATCGATTTCTCAACAGAAAATCACTCTGGAAGAGAAAAAATAATGAGCGAGTCACTGAGCTGGATGCAGACGGGTGACACGCTGGCGTTATCCGGAGAGCTGGATCAGGACGTTCTGCTACCGCTTTGGGAAATGCGTGAGGAAGCGGTGAAGGGGATTACCTGCATCGATCTTAGCCGTGTGTCCCGCGTGGATACGGGTGGACTGGCACTGCTGCTCCATCTTATCGATCTGGCGAAAAAGCAGGGCAACAACGTGACGCTTCAGGGGGTAAACGACAAAGTGTATACCCTCGCGAAATTGTATAATTTGCCTGCTGATGTTCTGCCTCGTTAAATTTTTTCAGGCCGGATATGGCGTTAACCGCCTGTCCGGCAAACCTGCCTGCAAGTCGAGCCTTGTCTGATTTATCAGCGAGGCTTTTTGCTTATTTATGCCAGCGCAACTTTGCTCTAAGATGTTTCGCTGGTTTATTAACTGATGATTGAAGATCCCATGGAAAATAATGAAATTCAGAGCGTGTTGATGAACGCTCTCTCCCTCCAGGAAGTCCACGTTTCCGGCGATGGCAGCCACTTTCAGGTTATTGCCGTGGGTGAGTTGTTTGACGGCATGAGTCGGGTTAAAAAACAGCAGACGGTCTATGGCCCGCTGATGGAATATATTGCGGATAACCGCATTCATGCTGTGTCGATCAAAGCGTATACCCCTGCGGAGTGGGCGCGCGATCGCAAACTGAACGGCTTTTGAGCTATGGGCGATTCGCCGGTAGCGGATATGAATTGTTAACTGAGAACAAACTAAATGGATAAATTTCGTGTTCAGGGGCCAACGAAGCTCCAGGGCGAAGTCACAATTTCCGGCGCTAAAAATGCTGCTCTGCCTATCCTTTTTGCCGCTCTACTGGCGGAAGAACCGGTAGAGATCCAGAACGTCCCGAAACTGAAAGACGTCGATACATCAATGAAGCTGCTAAGCCAGCTGGGTGCGAAAGTAGAACGTAATGGTTCTGTGCATATTGATGCCCGCGACGTTAATGTATTCTGCGCACCTTACGATCTGGTTAAAACCATGCGTGCTTCTATCTGGGCACTGGGGCCGCTGGTAGCGCGCTTTGGTCAGGGGCAAGTTTCACTGCCTGGCGGTTGTACGATCGGTGCGCGTCCGGTTGATCTACACATTTCTGGCCTCGAACAATTAGGCGCGACCATCAAACTGGAAGAAGGTTACGTTAAAGCTTCCGTCGATGGTCGTCTGAAAGGCGCACATATCGTGATGGATAAAGTCAGCGTTGGCGCAACGGTGACCATCATGTGTGCTGCAACCCTGGCGGAAGGTACCACGATTATTGAAAACGCAGCGCGTGAACCGGAAATCGTCGATACCGCGAACTTCCTGATTACGCTGGGTGCGAAAATTAGCGGTCAGGGCACCGATCGTATCGTCATCGAAGGTGTGGAACGTTTAGGCGGCGGTGTCTATCGCGTGCTACCGGATCGTATCGAAACCGGTACTTTCCTGGTGGCGGCGGCGATTTCTCGCGGCAAAATTATCTGCCGTAACGCGCAGCCAGATACTCTCGACGCCGTGCTGGCGAAACTGCGTGACGCTGGAGCGGACATCGAAGTCGGCGAAGACTGGATTAGCCTGGATATGCATGGCAAACGTCCGAAGGCTGTTAACGTACGTACCGCGCCGCATCCGGCATTCCCGACCGATATGCAGGCCCAGTTCACGCTGTTGAACCTGGTGGCAGAAGGGACCGGATTCATCACCGAAACGGTCTTTGAAAACCGCTTTATGCATGTGCCGGAGCTTAGCCGTATGGGCGCGCATGCCGAAATCGAAAGCAATACCGTTATTTGTCACGGTGTTGAAAAACTTTCTGGCGCACAGGTTATGGCAACCGATCTGCGTGCATCAGCAAGCCTGGTGCTGGCTGGCTGTATTGCGGAAGGGACGACGGTGGTTGATCGTATTTATCACATCGATCGTGGCTACGAACGCATTGAAGACAAACTGCGCGCTTTAGGTGCAAATATTGAGCGTGTGAAAGGCGAGTAATCGTCTGAGAGCTGGCAGCCCCGTTCGCGGGGCTACCGCCAGACCACTCATTTTTTCGGTTTAGTGTAGCTACGCATCAACTGCGTTCTGTCGATAAACTCATGGGTCTGCGGATCATGGTAGCGTGATGGCCAGATAACCCAGGGGTCAGTTCCCAGGGCTTTCGCAATAATCATCTCTCCTTTCGGCCATGGGCGCGATAATGCGTTTGCCAGCGTTGAGGAACTCAAACCATTTCTGCGAGACTCCGCCGCCATTGACGTTCCCTTCTTGCGCAAACCCGCAATGATGTCAGCGGGATGCCAGTCAATGAAATTACTTTCCATCTTTCCTCACTCCTTAAGTTAGTCGCTTTCATTCAGAACACTTCTTCTGTCGGGCATCACTATACTCCTGATGGCCTATTGCTCTAAAAAGTTCCTGTAAAGAGTGTGAATATTCAGAATATATAAAGATTCATCGCCCTTTTTTTCAGGTGTTATAGCGCTGAATTAGTGTTTTTATGGAATTTACTGGAATCATCCCGCGCACTGCGCGGGATGAAGGGAGGGGATTAACGATCGCGTTGAACAGCGATGTGCGCGAGGCCGATGAGTGCTTCTCGCCAAGGGGTGTCCGGGAGCACCTGTAATGCTGCGATGGCTTTGTCTGCTTCTTCCTCGGCACGCTGACGCGTCCATTCAAGAGATCCACAAGCGTTCATTGCTTCCAGAACCGGTTCCAGAAGATGGCGACCGTTACCCTGTTCGATGGCGGTACGGATCATCTGTGCCTGTTCTGGTGTGCCATGATGCATCGCATGCAGCAGCGGCAGCGTCGGTTTACCTTCGTTCAGATCGTCGCCGACATTTTTACCTAACTGTTCGCCATCGGCATTGTAATCGAGTAAATCGTCGATCAACTGGAAAGCAGTGCCGAGATAGCGCCCATAATCCTGCAGGCCTTTCTCCTCTTCCGGCGTACAGCCAGCCAGAATCCCGGAACACTGCGCGGCAGCCTCAAACAGACGCGCGGTTTTGCTATAGATAACGCGCATGTAGTTTTCTTCAGTGATGTCCGGATCGTTAACGTTCATCAGTTGCAGAACTTCACCTTCTGCGATGACGTTTACGGCTTCTGACATGACTTCCAGCACTTTGAGCGAACCGAGGCTGGTCATCATCTGGAACGCGCGGGTATAAATAAAATCGCCTACCAGCACGCTGGCGGCATTGCCAAATGCAGCGTTGGCGGTAGCTTTACCCCTGCGCATATCTGATTCATCCACAACGTCGTCGTGCAGCAGAGTCGCCGTGTGGATAAACTCGATCAGGGCAGCAATGGTGACATGCGCATTTCCCTCATAGCCAACAGCTCGTGCAGCCAGTACAGCAATCATCGGACGAATACGTTTACCGCCGCCGCTGACGATGTAATAGCCTAACTGATTGATCAGCTGGACGTCGGAATTAAGCTGCTCAAGGATTGCCGCATTAACACCCGCCATATCTTGCGCGGTTAACTCATTGATTTTTTCTAAATTCATCGCAAAAGCCGGGCTTTTCGCCCCGATTACCTTACTGTGAACAAAGGCAACTTAGGGTTTATGGTTAGGAATATAGAGTGATTGTACTGAAAAAATGGCACAGATAAACGTTACCGTACAAGTTGTGTTTTTTTTCTTCGTGTATTGACTGTAGCACTTGTCAAAGGCGTGCGTTTTGCGTAATATTCGCGCCCTATTGTGAATATTTATAGCGCACTCTGAATCATTGAAAAGGTGTGCGCGGAAGCGGAGTTTTATATGTACGCGGTTTTCCAAAGTGGTGGTAAACAACACCGAGTAAGCGAAGGTCAGACCGTTCGCCTGGAAAAGCTGGACATCGCAACTGGCGAAACTGTTGAGTTCGCTGAAGTGCTGATGATCGCAAACGGTGAAGAAGTCAAAATCGGCGTTCCTTTCGTTGATGGCGGCGTAATCAAAGCTGAAGTTGTTGCTCACGGTCGTGGCGAGAAAGTTAAAATCGTTAAGTTTCGTCGTCGTAAACACTATCGTAAGCAGCAGGGCCATCGTCAGTGGTTCACTGATGTGAAAATTACTGGCATCAGCGCCTAAGACCTGAGGAGAGATTTCAAATGGCACATAAAAAGGCTGGCGGCTCCACACGTAACGGTCGCGATTCAGAAGCTAAACGCCTGGGCGTTAAGCGTTTCGGTGGCGAATCCGTTCTGGCGGGTAGCATCATCGTTCGTCAACGTGGTACCAAATTCCACGCTGGCGCTAACGTAGGTTGCGGTCGTGACCACACTCTGTTTGCTAAAGCAGACGGTAAAGTGAAATTCGAAGTTAAAGGCCCGAAAAACCGTAAATTTATCAGCATCGAAGCTGAATAAGTTTTTCGCGTCCCGGTAACGGATGAAAGCCCCGCAACACGTTGCGGGGCTTTTTACATTCGATAACCGGTAAAAATGCGCATGGTGCGACGTTAATCCGCAAATGCGCTTTGCAGGGAATACGGTATGAAGCAGCAGGCAGGCATTGGCATTCTTTTGGCGCTCACCACAGCAATTTGCTGGGGGGCGTTGCCAATCGCAATGAAGCAGGTGCTGGAGGTGATGGAACCTCCGACAATCGTGTTTTACCGTTTCTTGATGGCGAGTATTGGCCTTGGTGCCATTCTTGCGGTGAAGAAGAGGTTGCCGCCATTACGCGTGTTTCGTAAGCCACGCTGGTTGATTTTGTTGGCAGTGGCGACCGCCGGGCTGTTTGGGAACTTCATCCTGTTCAGCTCATCCTTGCAATACCTGAGTCCGACCGCTTCGCAGGTGATTGGGCAACTCTCGCCAGTTGGCATGATGGTTGCCAGCGTATTTATCCTGAAAGAGAAAATGCGCAGCACTCAGGTTGTAGGGGCATTGATGCTCCTGAGCGGCCTGGTGATGTTTTTTAACACCAGTCTGGTCGAGATATTTACAAAGCTCACCGATTACACCTGGGGAGTTATCTTTGGGGTCGGTGCGGCGACGGTTTGGGTGAGTTATGGCGTGGCGCAAAAGGTTTTATTGCGTCGGCTGGCCTCACCGCAGATCCTGTTTTTACTGTACACTTTATGTACAATTGCGCTCTTCCCTCTGGCAAAGCCTGGAGTGATAGCGCAGCTTAGCCACTGGCAGCTCGCATGTTTAATTTTTTGCGGACTGAATACCTTGGTAGGATATGGCGCCCTGGCGGAAGCGATGGCTCGCTGGCAGGCAGCGCAGGTGAGCGCGATCATCACGCTCACCCCACTGTTTACGCTGTTTTTTTCAGATCTTTTATCACTGGCCTGGCCCGATTTCTTCGCCAGACCGATGTTAAACCTTTTAGGTTATCTCGGTGCGTTTGTCGTGGTTGCGGGCGCGATGTATTCCGCCATTGGTCATCGTATTTGGGGCGGATTACGTAAGCATACAACGGTGGTATCGCAACCCCGCGCAGGCGAATGATTTACGGAGAATAAAATGAAGTTTGTTGATGAAGCATCGATTCTGGTCGTTGCAGGTGATGGCGGTAATGGTTGCGTGAGCTTCCGCCGCGAAAAGTATATTCCGAAAGGCGGCCCGGATGGCGGCGACGGTGGTGATGGTGGTGACGTATGGATGGAAGCCGACGAGAACCTGAACACGCTTATCGATTATCGTTTTGAAAAATCTTTCCGTGCAGAGCGCGGTCAGAATGGCGCAAGCCGCGACTGTACCGGTAAGCGCGGTAAAGACGTCACAATTAAAGTGCCGGTAGGTACGCGTGTAATCGACCAGGGTACTGGTGAAACCATGGGCGATATGACCAAACACGGTCAGCGTCTGCTGGTTGCTAAGGGCGGCTGGCACGGTCTGGGCAATACCCGTTTCAAATCGTCAGTTAACCGTACACCACGGCAGAAAACTAACGGTACGCCGGGCGATAAGCGTGAGCTGCTGCTGGAGCTGATGCTGCTGGCTGACGTCGGTATGTTGGGGATGCCAAACGCGGGTAAATCGACCTTTATTCGTGCGGTATCGGCGGCTAAACCGAAAGTGGCGGATTATCCGTTTACCACTCTGGTGCCAAGTCTGGGTGTGGTACGAATGGACAACGAAAAGAGCTTCGTTGTTGCCGATATTCCAGGACTGATTGAAGGCGCTGCGGAAGGCGCAGGTCTGGGCATTCGCTTCCTGAAGCACCTGGAACGTTGCCGCGTCCTGTTGCACCTCATCGATATCGATCCGATTGACGGCACCGATCCGGTTGAAAACGCGCGTATTATTATCAGCGAGCTGGAAAAATACAGCCAGGATCTGGCGGCGAAACCACGTTGGTTAGTGTTCAATAAGATCGATCTGCTGGATAAGGCAGAAGCTGAAGAGAAAGCGAAAGCGATTGCTGAAGCGCTGGGCTGGGAAGATAAATATTATCTGATCTCTGCGGCGAGTGGACTGGGCGTGAAAGATCTCTGCTGGGATGTGATGACCTTTATCATTGAAAACCCGGTCGTGCAGGCTGAAGAAGCGAAACAGCCAGAGAAAGTCGAATTCATGTGGGATGATTATCATCGCCAGCAGCTTGAAGAGATTGCTGAAGAGGATGATGAGGACTGGGATGATGACTGGGACGAAGACGACGAAGAAGGCGTTGAGTTCATTTACAAGCGTTAATCAGCAAAACCCCGGCCATGTGCCGGGGTTTCTTTTTGACTAATTGTTCTGATAAATATCTTTATACAAACGGCTTTCAAAACGCACTAACGGAATACGGCGATTACGCTGATCCGCCGGTTCTACTGCATAGCCAGAAAGATATTGTACAAACGCCATTCGTTGCCCGCTCGCTGTGGTAATGAATCCCGCCAGGTTATATACCCCCTGCAACGAACCGGTTTTCGCTGAGACTTTTCCATCCACGCCCGCCTGATGCAGACCTGCACGGTACTGCAAAGAGCCGTCATAGCCCGCAAGCGGCAGCATGGAGATAAAGTTAAGTTCATTGTCGTGTTGGGCAATGTATTGCAGCACCTGCATCATGGTGGCGGGGGCAATCAGGTTATGCCGCGAAAGCCCTGAACCATCGGCAATAATGGTGTTTCCAATATCGACACCGGCTTGCTGGCGCAGGATCTGACGCACGGCGTCCGACCCGGCCCGCCATGTTCCAGGCACATTGAAGCGCGCATGGCCTATCATGCGGAAAACCGTATCGGCGATCATGTTGTCCGACTTTTTCAGCATAATCTTAAGCAGATCGTGCAACGGGGCCGACTTTTTACTGGCAACTACCGTTCCAGGTTCGTTAACCTGAGTCTGGCGCAGCAGTGTTCCGCTCCAGGTGATACCTGCCTGTTTTAACTCATCTTTCAGAATTGCCCCGGCATAGCTGGCTCCATCCTGCACGGCAAAAGCCAACGGGAGCGGCTCAGAACGTTGTGGCAGGCATCCCGTCAGCGTAAAGCGGTTCAGGTCGCCTGGTACGACATCCAGTTCGCAGTATTGCGCTTCGGCAGAACCTCGGGGGAGGGTGCGTACCTGGCTGAACATCGTAACGGGGTAATAAGATGCCACGCGTATAAAAGCCATATCACCAGGTTTTGGGGCACTGTAGAGCGAGACGGAGAAACAGTTGCGGTCAACTATGGCAGCGGCAGGCGGAGCGCTAAAGCATTGTGTCATGTCATTCCATGGCCAGCCGGGGGCTTTATCGTGGCTGGCGAAAATGGAGGTATCTATCAACACATTGCCATCGATTTGGTTGACGCCAGATTTTTTCAAAGTCGCGACCATATTGCGAATATCCTGACGTTTTAACGTCGGATCGGCACCAAATCGCGCCACTAAGTCACCCTTAAGTACGCCGTTTTCCACATTGCCTTTGGTTTCAAGCGTCGTGGTGAAACGAAAATCGGGGCCGAGTTGAATCAACGCCGCCAGCGCAGTAATCACTTTCTGCGTACTGGCGGGCAGCGCCATCTGCTGACTGTGGTAATCAATAGCGGGGGCCGACGCGCCGACTTTTTGCACCATCAGGGCAAGGTTGGCACCAGCGGGGAGTTGAGTAACGTACTCATCAACATTCGCGGCCTGAACACTGAACGCTATACAGCTGGTCAATCCGATGATAAATCTGGAAAATCGCATAATCTCGCGCTAACAACCTGGAATCGAGCCGTCATACTACGGCGCAACGCCCTATAAAGTAAACGATGACCCTTCGGGAACTTCAGGGTAAAATGACTATCAAAATGTGAATTGTAGCTGACCTGGGACTTGTACCCGGGTCGGTATTTTTTTGCTTCTGGTCCCGGTGAGGAGTTATGCCGGGCAGGCCGAACAGCCGGGGTGGGTGAAGACTTGCCCCATCAGGAATATTCAAGAGGTATAACAAATGCAAGCTATTCCGATGACCTTACGCGGCGCTGAAAAATTACGCGAAGAGCTGGATTTTCTGAAATCTGTGCGCCGTCCTGAAATCATTGCTGCTATCGCGGAAGCGCGTGAGCATGGCGACCTGAAAGAAAACGCCGAATACCACGCAGCTCGTGAACAGCAGGGTTTCTGCGAAGGCCGTATTAAAGACATCGAAGCCAAGCTGTCGAACGCGCAGGTGATTGATGTCACCAAAATGCCCAACAATGGGCGCGTTATTTTTGGTGCTACCGTAACGGTGCTGAATCTGGATTCTGACGAAGAACAGACTTATCGCATCGTTGGCGATGACGAAGCTGACTTTAAACAAAACCTGATTTCTGTAAACTCGCCTATTGCTCGTGGCCTGATCGGCAAAGAAGAAGATGATGTTGTGGTCATCAAAACGCCGGGCGGCGAAGTAGAATTTGAAGTAATTAAGGTGGAATACCTGTAAGAATTACCCAATACTCAAGATGTTGATGTATTGTAAAGAAAGGAAAAAGGCCGCTATGCGGCCTTTTATCAACGAACAGAGCGTGGCATTTTGCTCTCCTGCCTGCGGAAAACCCCTCGTTTTACACAGCAAATGTGTGTAACTTTAGGATAATCTTAGCGTGGCAGCGAGATTTTACGTTCTTTAGTTGGGCGATAAAGCACCAGCGTTTTACCGATGACCTGTACATTACAGGCGCCGGTTTCGCGCACGATAGCTTCCACGATCAAGGTTTTAGTTTCGCGATCTTCGGTGGCGATTTTCACCTTGATGAGTTCATGGTGCTCTAACGCTTGTTCAATCTCGGCCAGCACCCCTTCGGTCAAACCATTACTGCCAAGCAGAACAACTGGCTTGAGCGGATGTGCCAGACCTTTCAGGTGCTGTTTTTGTTTAGTACTCAGATTCATCGTATTTTTTGCTTACGTTGGGATTGAAAACGGGTCATTCTACCGCCATCTCCCATATATCACCAAATAGGCGCGTAAAAATTTACGCAATTGGTTACGATGAGTTATCCCCATGGGAAAGTTAAATGACAGGTAAGAAGCGTTCTGCCAGCTCCAGCCGCTGGCTTCAGGAACACTTTAGCGATAAATATGTTCAACAGGCACAGAAAAAGGGGTTACGTTCCCGTGCCTGGTTTAAACTTGATGAAATACAGCAAAGTGACAAACTCTTTAAACCGGGAATGACGGTTGTCGACCTTGGTGCTGCTCCGGGTGGTTGGTCACAATATGTGGTCACCCAAATTGGCGGCAAAGGCCGCATCATCGCTTGCGATCTTTTACCTATGGATCCTATCGTTGGTGTGGACTTTCTTCAGGGCGATTTTCGTGATGAACTGGTGATGAAAGCACTGCTGGAGCGCGTTGGCGACAGCAAAGTCCAGGTTGTCATGTCCGATATGGCACCAAACATGAGCGGAACACCGGCGGTGGATATCCCCCGTGCCATGTATCTGGTGGAACTGGCGTTAGAAATGTGTCGTGATGTATTAGCGCCAGGTGGCAGTTTTGTAGTGAAGGTGTTCCAGGGCGAAGGTTTCGATGAGTATCTAAGGGAAATTCGCTCCCTGTTTACGAAGGTCAAAGTTCGTAAGCCGGACTCTTCTCGTGCACGTTCGCGGGAAGTGTATATTGTAGCGACCGGGCGTAAACCCTAACCGGGAGATTTCAGACGAAAGTTTGAAAGATGCTGGATATAGAGTATCCTGACGCTGTTTTTAACACAGTTGTAATAAGAGGTTAATCCCTTGAGTGACATGGCGAAAAACCTAATACTCTGGCTGGTCATTGCCGTTGTGCTGATGTCAGTATTCCAGAGCTTTGGGCCCAGCGAGTCTAATGGCCGTAAGGTGGATTACTCTACCTTCCTACAAGAGGTCAATAACGACCAGGTTCGTGAAGCGCGTATCAACGGACGTGAAATCAACGTTACCAAGAAAGATAGTAACCGTTATACCACTTACATTCCGGTTCAGGATCCGAAATTACTGGATAACCTGTTGACCAAGAACGTCAAGGTTGTCGGTGAACCGCCTGAAGAACCAAGCCTGCTGGCTTCTATCTTCATCTCCTGGTTCCCGATGCTGTTGCTGATTGGTGTCTGGATCTTCTTCATGCGTCAAATGCAGGGCGGCGGTGGCAAAGGTGCCATGTCGTTTGGTAAGAGCAAAGCGCGCATGCTGACGGAAGATCAGATCAAAACGACCTTTGCTGACGTTGCGGGCTGCGACGAAGCAAAAGAAGAAGTTGCTGAACTGGTAGAGTATCTGCGCGAGCCGAGCCGCTTCCAGAAACTCGGCGGTAAGATCCCGAAAGGCGTCCTGATGGTCGGTCCTCCGGGTACCGGTAAAACGTTGCTGGCGAAAGCGATTGCAGGCGAAGCGAAAGTTCCGTTCTTTACTATCTCCGGTTCTGACTTCGTAGAAATGTTCGTCGGTGTGGGTGCATCCCGTGTTCGTGACATGTTCGAACAGGCGAAGAAAGCGGCACCGTGCATCATCTTTATCGATGAAATCGACGCCGTAGGCCGCCAGCGTGGCGCTGGTCTGGGCGGTGGTCACGATGAACGTGAACAGACTCTGAACCAGATGCTGGTTGAGATGGATGGCTTCGAAGGTAACGAAGGTATCATCGTTATCGCCGCGACTAACCGTCCGGACGTTCTCGACCCGGCCCTGCTGCGTCCTGGCCGTTTCGACCGTCAGGTTGTGGTCGGCTTGCCAGATGTTCGCGGTCGTGAGCAGATCCTGAAAGTTCACATGCGTCGCGTACCATTGGCCCCCGATATCGACGCGGCAATCATTGCCCGTGGTACTCCTGGTTTCTCCGGTGCTGACCTGGCGAACCTGGTGAACGAAGCGGCACTGTTCGCTGCTCGTGGCAACAAACGCGTTGTGTCGATGGTTGAGTTCGAGAAAGCGAAAGACAAAATCATGATGGGTGCGGAACGTCGCTCCATGGTGATGACGGAAGCGCAGAAAGAATCAACGGCTTACCACGAAGCGGGTCATGCGATTATCGGTCGCCTGGTGCCGGAACACGATCCGGTGCACAAAGTGACGATTATCCCACGCGGTCGTGCGCTGGGTGTGACTTTCTTCTTGCCTGAGGGCGACGCAATCAGCGCCAGCCGTCAGAAACTGGAAAGCCAGATTTCTACGCTGTACGGTGGTCGTCTGGCAGAAGAGATCATCTATGGGCCGGAACATGTTTCTACCGGTGCGTCCAACGATATTAAAGTTGCGACCAATCTGGCACGTAACATGGTGACCCAGTGGGGCTTCTCTGAGAAATTGGGTCCACTGCTGTACGCGGAAGAAGAAGGTGAAGTATTCCTCGGCCGTAGCGTAGCGAAAGCGAAACATATGTCCGATGAAACTGCACGTATCATCGACCAGGAAGTGAAAGCACTGATTGAGCGTAACTATAATCGTGCGCGTCAGCTTCTGACCGACAATATGGATATTCTGCATGCGATGAAAGATGCTCTCATGAAATATGAGACTATCGACGCACCGCAGATTGATGACCTGATGGCACGTCGCGATGTACGTCCGCCAGCGGGCTGGGAAGAACCAGGCGCTTCTAACAATTCTGGCGACAATGGTAGTCCAAAGGCTCCTCGTCCGGTTGATGAACCGCGTACGCCGAACCCGGGTAACACCATGTCAGAGCAGTTAGGCGACAAGTAAGTTCCCGCATCAGATGACTGTATTTGTACCGAAAACCCCGGGGCGTGCTCCGGGGTTTTTTCTTATCAATTCATACCAGGGATAACATCATGAAACTCTTTGCCCAGGGTACTTCACTGGACCTTAGCCATCCTCACGTAATGGGGATCCTCAACGTCACGCCTGATTCCTTTTCGGATGGTGGCACGCATAACTCGCTGATAGATGCGGTGAAACATGCGAATCTGATGATCAATGCTGGCGCGACGATCATTGACGTTGGTGGCGAGTCCACGCGCCCAGGGGCGGCGGAAGTTAGCGTTGAAGAAGAGTTGCAACGTGTTATTCCTGTGGTTGAGGCAATTGCTCAACGCTTCGAAGTCTGGATCTCGGTCGATACATCCAAACCAGAAGTCATCCGTGAGTCAGCGAAAGTTGGCGCTCACATTATTAATGATATCCGCTCCCTTTCCGAACCTGGCGCTCTGGAGGCGGCTGCAGAAACCGGTTTACCGGTTTGTCTGATGCATATGCAGGGAAATCCAAAAACCATGCAGGAAGCTCCGAAGTATGACGATGTCTTTGCAGAAGTGAATCGCTACTTTATTGAGCAAATAGCACGTTGCGAGCAGGCGGGTATCGCAAAAGAGAAATTGTTGCTCGACCCCGGATTCGGTTTCGGTAAAAATCTCTCCCATAACTATTCATTACTGGCGCGCCTGGCTGAATTTCACCATTTCAACCTGCCGCTGTTGGTGGGTATGTCACGAAAATCGATGATTGGGCAGCTGCTGAACGTGGGGCCGTCCGAGCGCCTGAGCGGTAGTCTGGCCTGTGCGGTCATTGCCGCAATGCAAGGCGCGCACATCATTCGTGTTCATGACGTCAAAGAAACCGTAGAAGCGATGCGGGTGGTGGAAGCCACTCTGTCTGCAAAGGAAAACAAACGCTATGAGTAATCGTAAATATTTCGGTACCGATGGGATTCGTGGTCGTGTAGGGGATGCGCCGATCACACCTGATTTTGTGCTTAAGCTGGGTTGGGCCGCGGGTAAAGTGCTGGCGCGCCACGGCTCCCGTAAGATTATTATTGGTAAAGACACGCGTATTTCTGGCTATATGCTGGAGTCAGCACTGGAAGCGGGTCTGGCGGCAGCGGGCCTTTCCGCACTCTTCACTGGCCCGATGCCAACACCGGCCGTGGCTTATCTGACGCGTACCTTCCGCGCAGAGGCCGGAATTGTGATATCTGCATCGCATAACCCGTTCTACGATAATGGGATTAAATTCTTCTCTATCGACGGCACCAAACTGCCGGATGCGGTAGAAGAGGCCATCGAAGCGGAAATGGAAAAGGAGATCAGCTGCGTTGATTCGGCAGAACTGGGTAAAGCCAGCCGTATCGTTGATGCCACGGGTCGCTATATCGAGTTTTGCAAAGCCACGTTCCCGAACGAACTTAGCCTCAGTGAACTGAAGATTGTGGTGGATTGTGCAAACGGTGCGACTTATCACATCGCGCCGAACGTGCTGCGCGAACTGGGGGCGAACGTTATCGCTATCGGTTGTGAGCCAAACGGTGTAAACATCAATGCCGAAGTGGGGGCTACCGACGTTCGCGCGCTCCAGGCTCGTGTGCTGGCTGAAAAAGCGGATCTCGGTATTGCCTTCGACGGCGATGGCGATCGCGTGATTATGGTCGACCATGAAGGCAATAAAGTCGATGGCGATCAGATCATGTATATCATCGCGCGTGAAGGTCTTCGTCAGGGCCAGCTGCGTGGTGGCGCTGTGGGTACATTGATGAGCAACATGGGGCTTGAACTGGCGCTGAAACAGTTAGGAATTCCATTTGCGCGCGCGAAAGTGGGTGACCGCTACGTACTGGAAAAAATGCAGGAGAAAGGCTGGCGTATCGGTGCAGAGAATTCCGGTCATGTGATCCTACTGGATAAAACTACTACCGGTGACGGCATCGTTGCTGGCTTGCAGGTGCTGGCGGCGATGGCACGTAACCATATGAGCCTGCACGACCTTTGCAGCGGCATGAAAATGTTCCCGCAGATTCTGGTTAACGTACGTTACACCGCAGGTAGCGGCGATCCACTTGAGCATGAGTCAGTTAAAGCCGTGACCGCAGAGGTTGAAGCTGCGCTGGGCAACCGTGGACGCGTGTTGCTGCGTAAATCCGGCACCGAACCGTTAATTCGCGTGATGGTGGAAGGCGAAGACGAAGCGCAGGTGACTGAATTTGCACACCGCATCGCCGATGCAGTAAAAGCCGTTTAAAGCGTTAGATAACTGGCTAAAAAGGCGGCGATTGTCGCCTTTTTTCTCAGCGAACACATCGGTTTTGCTGTTTTTTTCCGCAGTTGATACAATGCGATAAAATTGCCCTTGCGAAGGTCATTCGCTTTGGTTAGTATTCACACCCGCTTCAGTGGGAAAGATTAAAAACTCCCGCTTTATTGGTTGAAGCATTGGTACGCGGCAACTCCGCAAGGAACAGGTTGATTATGTACGAAGCTCTTTTAGTAGTTTTCCTTATTGTGGCAATTGGCCTTGTTGGTCTGATCATGCTGCAGCAAGGTAAAGGCGCTGATATGGGAGCCTCCTTCGGAGCAGGCGCTTCCGCTACGCTGTTTGGTTCAAGTGGTTCTGGTAACTTCATGACCCGCATGACGGCGCTGCTGGCAACGTTATTCTTCATCATCAGTCTGGTGCTGGGTAACATCAATAGCAATAAAACCAATAAAGGTAGCGAATGGGAAAACCTGAGTGCGCCGGCGAAAACCGAACAAACTCAGCCAGCTGCTCCGGCTAAGCCGACCAGCGATATCCCGAACTAAAAAGTAGTATCCGTGCCGAGGTGGTGGAATTGGTAGACACGCTACCTTGAGGTGGTAGTGCCCAATAGGGCTTACGGGTTCAAGTCCCGTCCTCGGTACCAAATTCCAGAAAAGAGACGCTGAAAAGCGTCTTTTTTCGTTTTGGTCCTGGTCTGAGGAATGGTTGTCAGGTATCTGTATCTCGTCCAGTTGCTTTACTCGTAGCTGGTACTTTGAAACGATGGTGCCGGTACGCCTTAGTTATAAACTTTTCCCTACTGCTGACATAATTGGCACTTTATTGTGTCAACTCCAGTTCCGGTACGAATACGGATATGTTTACTTCTCGATAAACCATCCTGCTCCTGTCAGTATAACTACTGATGGCTACGTTCTGCGTAATGTTTAGAGACGCATTGATAATGTTATTTAATTACTGAGAACAATGGCCGCATCATTTAAAAAGAAAAAACTAACAGTGTTTCGGTCTGATATGGATCAGAGTTGAAAAACATGTCTGATATAAAATTGAACATTGTTGATAATTGTTTATATTGGTTGTGAACTTGGATTTCTGGATGACAGTATTCAACAAATTTGCTAGAAGTTTTAAATCTCATTGGTTGTTGTATCTTTGTGTTATTGTTTTTGGTATTACGAACTTAGTCGCCTCTTCCGGAGCGCATATGGTTCAGCGATTGCTGTTCTTCGTCCTGACCATCCTGGTTGTTAAACGTATATCATCCCTTCCGCTTCGCCTGCTTGTTGCCGCACCATTTGTGTTACTGACTGCGGCAGACATGAGTATTAGCCTCTATTCATGGTGTACCTTTGGTACAACTTTCAATGATGGATTTGCGATTAGTGTGCTGCAGAGTGATCCGGATGAAGTTGTCAAAATGCTGGGGATGTATATCCCTTATCTATGTGCTTTTGCTTTTTTATCCCTTCTTTTTTTGGCAGTAATAATAAAATATGATGTTTCCTTGCCGACAAAAAAAGTGACAGGAATATTATTGCTGATTGTCATTTCGGGCAGTTTATTTTCCGCTTGTCAATTTGCTTATAAAGATGCAAAAAATAAAAAAGCGTTCAGTCCATATATACTAGCGTCGCGATTTGCTACCTATACGCCGTTTTTTAATCTCAACTATTTTGCTTTAGCAGCGAAAGAGCATCAAAGATTACTCTCAATTGCAAACACGGTGCCGTATTTTCAATTATCAGTCAGGGATACAGGTATTGATACCTACGTGTTGATTGTGGGGGAGTCTGTACGTGTCGACAATATGTCTTTGTATGGATATACACGCTCTACGACACCGCAAGTTGAAGCACAAAGAAAACAGATCAAACTGTTTAATCAAGCAATAAGCGGCGCACCTTACACTGCGCTGTCGGTTCCCCTTTCTTTAACTGCTGATTCTGTTTTGAGTCATGACATTCATAATTACCCCGACAACATTATTAATATGGCTAATCAAGCAGGATTTCAGACTTTCTGGCTAAGCTCGCAATCCGCTTTTCGGCAGAATGGTACAGCAGTTACCAGTATCGCCATGCGCGCCATGGAAACAGTCTATGTCAGAGGATTTGATGAATTGTTGTTGCCGCATTTATCGCAAGCGTTACAGCAAAAGACGCAGCAAAAGAAACTGATTGTTCTTCATTTAAATGGAAGCCATGAACCGGCTTGTAGCGCCTATCCGCAATCCAGCGCCGTGTTTCAACCGCAGGACGATCAGGATGCCTGCTATGACAACTCCATTCATTACACAGACAGTTTGCTAGGTCAGGTTTTTGAATTATTAAAAGATCGCCGCGCCTCGGTCATGTATTTTGCCGACCACGGCCTGGAACGCGACCCTACGAAGAAGAACGTCTATTTTCATGGAGGCAGGGAGGCCAGCCAGCAGGCATATCATGTCCCGATGTTTATCTGGTATAGCCCCGTTCTTGGGGATGGCGTGGATCGCACAACAGAAAACGATATCTTTTCCACTGCGTACAATAATTACCTTATTAATGCGTGGATGGGGGTAACAAAGCCGGAACAGCCGCAAACGCTGGAGGAAGTGATTGCACACTATAAAGGAGACTCACGGGTTGTGGATGCAAACCATGATGTTTTCGATTATGTGATGCTCAGAAAGGAGTTTACAGAGGATAAGCAAGGTAACCCCACCCCTGAAGGGCAGGGTTGATGTCGAATTACTGGCCTTTATTTTCCAGATTCTCCACCTGCGGCACGCCTGAAGTGGCAGAGGAGGAGAGCAGGCCAGTTTTGGCATAACCGAAAAGTTTCTCGCGGGTATCGGTGATATCCAGGTTGCGCATGGTCAATTGACCAATACGATCATCTGGCGAGAACACCGAGTCGCCTTTTTCCATCGTCAGACGCTCTGGCTTGTAGGTCAGGTTCTCTGAGACGGTATTCAGGATTGAATAATCGTTCCCACGGCGCAGCTCCAGGGTAACTTCACCAGTGATCTGGCTGGCAACCCAGCGTTGCAGAGAGTCACGCAGCATCAGCGCCTGGGAGTCAAACCAACGCCCCTGATACAGCAGACGGCCCAACTGACGACCATGCGCGTGATACTGCTCAATGGTGTCTTCGTTGTGAATACCGGTCAACAGACGTTCATACGCAATGTGCAGCAGTGCCATCCCCGGAGCTTCGTAAATACCACGGCTTTTCGCTTCGATGATACGGTTTTCAATCTGGTCGCTCATGCCCAGGCCGTGACGACCGCCGATGCGGTTAGCTTCCAGCATCATTTCTACGTCGTCGCTAAAGGTTTTACCGTTCAGCGCCACCGGATGACCTTGCTCAAAGCGTACTGTGACTTCTTCTGCCGGGATCTTCACGCTCTCATCCCAGAATTTCACGCCCATAATCGGGTTGACGATTTTGACGCTGGAGTTGAGGTATTCCAGATCCTTCGCTTCATGCGTTGCACCAAGCATGTTGGAGTCTGTGGAGTAGGCTTTTTCGACAGACATTTTGTAGTCGAAACCGCAGGCAATCATAAATTCAGACATCTCATGACGGCCGCCCAGTTCATCAATAAAGTCAGTATCAAGCCACGGTTTGTAAATCTGCAGTTCAGCATTGGTCAGCAGACCATAACGATAGAAACGTTCGATATCGTTTCCTTTATAGGTGCTACCGTCACCCCAGATATTCACGCCATCTTCTTTCATCGCAGCAACCAGCATGGTACCAGTCACGGCGCGGCCCAGCGGCGTCGTGTTGAAATAGGTCAGGCCGCCGGTGGTGTTATGAAATGCGCCACACTGAATAGCGGCAATACCTTCGGCCACCAGTTGTTTGCGGCAGTCGATCAGACGTGCGTTCTCCGCGCCGTATTCCATGGCACGACGAGGGATCGCATCATAATCCTCTTCGTCTGGCTGGCCCAGGTTTGCAGTATATGCATAAGGAACCGCTCCCTTTTGTCGCATCCACAGCAGTGCGGCACTGGTGTCCAGACCGCCAGAAAAAGCGATACCAATACGTTGACCTACCGGGAGATGCTTGAGAATCGTCGTCATAAAATAACACCCTGCTTAATTAACTGATGATGAGCCTGGATTTCCGCTCTCACTGAATTTTTATGCAAAATAAATGAGTTTTCATTTAATCATCTTTTATCGGAGACAGGAAGAGTTTAGTGTGTTTTTTGTAAAATAATGCGCTTAAGGGAGAGCAGGAGAAGGCAAAAGTATTCAACAAATGAAAGTGAATTGGATATTCATTCACGTGATTAGCAATAAACGTTGACAAAATGTGGCATGGATCACTATAATGCCTGCAGATTTTACGTCCCGTCTCGGTACACCAAATCCCAGCAGTATTTGCATCTTTTACCCAAAACGAGTAGAATTTGCCACGTTTCAGGCGCGGGGTGGAGCAGCCTGGTAGCTCGTCGGGCTCATAACCCGAAGGTCGTCGGTTCAAATCCGGCCCCCGCAACCACTTTCCCTTAGAGTCCTTTTTCAAATATACTGTGAAGACTTCGGCCTTCGTAGTGGGATTTGAAAAAATCCTTCTGGAAAGTGCTCCAGACCGCAGTTGCGGTTATAGGGTTCAGTTATATAAAGCCCCGATTTATCGGGGTTTTTTGTTATCTGACTACAGAATAACTGGGCTTTAAGCCCTTTTTTTATGTCTTGGGGGTGGGCTTGTCCACATTAGAGCAAAAATTAACAGAGATGATTACTGCGCCAGTTGAGGCCCTGGGTTTTGAACTGGTTGGCATCGAATTTATTCGCGGTCGCACATCCACACTGCGCATCTATATTGATAGTGAAGATGGCATCAATGTTGATGATTGTGCTGATGTGAGCCACCAGGTAAGTGCTGTGCTGGATGTTGAAGATCCCATCACCGTTGCTTATAACCTGGAAGTCTCCTCACCGGGTCTCGATCGCCCACTGTTCACGGCTGAACACTACGCCCGTTTTGTCGGAGAAGAGGTGACTCTGGTTCTCCGTATGGCGGTACAAAACCGTCGTAAATGGCAGGGCGTTATCAAAGCGGTAGACGGTGAAATGATCACAGTTACCGTCGAAGGTAAAGATGAAGTGTTCGCGCTGAGTAATATCCAGAAGGCGAACCTGGTTCCCCACTTTTAATAGTCTGGATGAGGTGAAAAGCCCGCGATGAACAAAGAAATTTTGGCTGTAGTTGAAGCCGTATCCAATGAAAAGGCGCTACCTCGCGAGAAGATTTTCGAAGCATTGGAAAGCGCGCTGGCGACAGCAACAAAGAAAAAATATGAACAAGAGATCGACGTCCGCGTACAGATCGATCGCAAAAGCGGTGATTTTGACACCTTCCGTCGCTGGTTAGTTGTTGATGAAGTCACCCAGCCGACCAAGGAAATCACCCTTGAAGCCGCACGTTATGAAGATGAAAGCCTGAACCTGGGCGATTACGTTGAAGATCAGATTGAGTCTGTTACCTTTGACCGTATCACTACCCAGACGGCAAAACAGGTTATCGTGCAGAAAGTGCGTGAAGCCGAACGTGCGATGGTGGTTGATCAGTTCCGTGAACACGAAGGTGAAATCATCACCGGCGTGGTGAAAAAAGTAAACCGCGACAACATCTCTTTGGATCTCGGCAACAATGCTGAAGCCGTGATCCTGCGCGAAGATATGCTGCCGCGTGAAAACTTCCGCCCTGGCGACCGCGTTCGTGGCGTGCTCTATTCCGTTCGCCCGGAAGCGCGTGGCGCGCAACTGTTCGTCACTCGTTCCAAGCCGGAAATGCTGATCGAACTGTTCCGTATTGAAGTGCCAGAAATCGGCGAAGAAGTGATTGAAATTAAAGCAGCGGCTCGCGATCCGGGTTCTCGTGCGAAAATCGCGGTGAAAACCAACGATAAACGTATCGATCCGGTAGGTGCCTGTGTAGGTATGCGTGGCGCGCGTGTTCAGGCGGTTTCTACTGAACTGGGCGGCGAGCGTATCGATATCGTCCTGTGGGATGATAACCCGGCGCAGTTTGTGATTAACGCAATGGCACCGGCAGACGTTGCTTCTATCGTGGTGGATGAAGATAAACACACCATGGATATCGCCGTTGAAGCCGGTAACCTGGCGCAGGCGATTGGCCGTAACGGTCAGAACGTGCGTCTGGCTTCGCAGCTGAGCGGTTGGGAACTCAACGTAATGACCGTTGACGACCTGCAGGCTAAGCATCAGGCGGAAGCGCACGCAGCGATCGACACCTTCACCAAATATCTCGACATCGACGAAGACTTCGCGACTGTTCTGGTAGAAGAAGGTTTCTCGACGCTGGAAGAACTGGCCTATGTGCCGATGAAAGAGCTGTTGGAAATCGAAGGCCTTGATGAGCCGACCGTTGAAGCACTGCGCGAGCGTGCTAAAAATGCACTGGCCACCATTGCACAGGCCCAGGAAGAAAGCCTCGGTGATAACAAACCGGCTGACGATCTGCTGAACCTTGAAGGGGTAGATCGTGATTTGGCATTCAAACTGGCCGCCCGTGGCGTTTGTACGCTGGAAGATCTCGCCGAACAGGGCATTGATGATCTGGCTGATATCGAAGGGTTGACCGACGAAAAAGCCGGAGCACTGATTATGGCTGCCCGTAATATTTGCTGGTTCGGTGACGAAGCGTAATAAACTGTAGCAGGAAGGAACAGCATGACAGATGTAACGATTAAAACGCTGGCCGCAGAGCGACAGACCTCCGTGGAACGCCTGGTACAGCAATTTGCTGATGCAGGTATCCGGAAGTCTGCTGACGACTCTGTGTCTGCACAAGAGAAACAGACTTTGATTGACCACCTGAATCAGAAAAATTCAGGCCCGGACAAATTGACGCTGCAACGTAAAACACGCAGCACCCTTAACATTCCTGGTACCGGTGGAAAAAGCAAATCGGTACAAATCGAAGTCCGCAAGAAACGCACCTTTGTGAAACGCGATCCGCAAGAGGCTGAACGCCTTGCAGCGGAAGAGCAAGCGCAGCGTGAAGCGGAAGAGCAAGCCCGTCGTGAGGCAGAAGAATCGGCTAAACGCGAGGCGCAACAAAAAGCTGAACGTGAGGCCGCAGAACAAGCTAAGCGTGAAGCTGCTGAACAAGCGAAACGTGAAGCTGCGGAAAAAGACAAAGTGAGCAATCAACAAGACGATATGACTAAAAACGCCCAGGCTGAAAAAGCCCGCCGTGAGCAGGAAGCTGCAGAGCTCAAGCGTAAAGCTGAAGAAGAAGCGCGTCGTAAACTCGAAGAAGAAGCACGTCGCGTTGCTGAAGAAGCACGTCGTATGGCGGAAGAAAACAAATGGACTGATAACGCGGAACCGACTGAAGATTCCAGCGATTATCATGTCACAACTTCTCAACATGCTCGCCAGGCAGAAGACGAAAGCGATCGTGAAGTCGAAGGCGGCCGTGGCCGTGGTCGTAACGCGAAAGCAGCGCGTCCGAAGAAAGGCAACAAACACGCTGAATCAAAAGCTGATCGTGAAGAAGCACGCGCAGCAGTACGTGGCGGTAAAGGCGGAAAACGTAAAGGTTCTTCCCTGCAGCAAGGCTTCCAGAAGCCAGCTCAGGCCGTTAACCGTGACGTTGTGATCGGCGAAACCATCACCGTTGGCGAACTGGCGAACAAGATGGCGGTTAAAGGCTCTCAGGTCATCAAAGCGATGATGAAACTGGGCGCAATGGCAACCATCAACCAGGTTATCGATCAGGAAACCGCACAGCTGGTTGCTGAAGAGATGGGCCACAAAGTTATCCTGCGTCGTGAAAACGAGTTGGAAGAGGCGGTAATGAGCGACCGTGACACGGGGGCTGCGGCTGAACCGCGCGCGCCGGTTGTGACCATCATGGGTCACGTTGACCACGGTAAAACCTCTCTGCTGGACTACATTCGTTCAACGAAAGTGGCCTCTGGCGAAGCGGGCGGCATTACCCAGCACATTGGTGCATACCACGTTGAAACTGAAAACGGCATGATCACCTTCCTGGACACCCCGGGGCACGCCGCGTTTACTTCAATGCGTGCACGTGGTGCGCAGGCAACGGACATCGTAGTCCTGGTTGTTGCTGCCGACGACGGCGTGATGCCGCAGACCATCGAAGCAATCCAGCACGCGAAAGCGGCGCAGGTACCGGTGGTGGTTGCAGTGAACAAGATCGATAAACCAGAAGCCGATCCGGATCGTGTTAAGAACGAACTCTCCCAGTATGGCATCCTGCCGGAAGAGTGGGGCGGTGAAAGCCAGTTCGTACACGTATCTGCGAAAGCGGGTACCGGTATCGATGAACTGCTGGACGCTATCCTGCTGCAGGCGGAAGTTCTGGAGCTAAAAGCGGTACGTAAAGGTATGGCGAGCGGTGCGGTTATCGAATCCTTCCTCGATAAAGGTCGTGGTCCGGTTGCTACCGTTCTGGTACGTGAAGGTACTCTGCACAAGGGCGATATCGTTCTGTGTGGCTTCGAATACGGTCGTGTTCGTGCGATGCGTAACGAACTGGGTCAGGAAGTGCTGGAAGCGGGTCCGTCCATTCCGGTGGAAATCCTCGGCCTGTCCGGCGTTCCGGCTGCGGGTGATGAAGTTACCGTTGTACGTGACGAGAAGAAAGCGCGTGAAGTTGCACTCTATCGTCAGGGTAAATTCCGCGAAGTTAAACTGGCGCGTCAGCAAAAATCTAAACTCGAGAACATGTTTGCCAACATGACCGAAGGCGAAGTTCACGAAGTGAATATCGTCCTGAAGGCAGACGTACAGGGTTCTGTGGAAGCGATCTCCGACTCCTTGCTGAAACTGTCTACTGACGAAGTTAAAGTGAAGATCATCGGTTCTGGCGTAGGGGGTATCACCGAAACCGACGCCACCCTGGCTGCGGCGTCCAACGCCATCCTGGTTGGCTTCAACGTACGTGCTGATGCCTCTGCACGTAAAGTGATTGAAGCGGAAAGCCTGGATCTGCGTTACTACTCCGTCATCTATAACCTGATTGACGAAGTGAAAGCGGCGATGAGCGGTATGCTGTCTCCGGAACTGAAACAGCAGATTATCGGTCTGGCGGAAGTTCGTGACGTGTTCAAATCACCGAAATTTGGTGCCATCGCAGGCTGTATGGTTACCGAAGGTGTGGTTAAACGTCACAACCCGATCCGCGTTCTGCGTGACAACGTGGTTATCTACGAAGGCGAGCTGGAGTCCCTGCGCCGCTTCAAAGATGACGTTAACGAAGTCCGTAACGGTATGGAATGTGGTATCGGCGTTAAGAACTACAACGACGTCCGCACTGGCGATGTGATCGAAGTATTTGAAATCATCGAGATCCAACGTACCATCGCTTAAGGTTTTTAGGGTTCCATGCGGGATAAGGCGTTTACGCCGCATCCTGCATGGACTGCCTGATGCGACGCTGGCGCGTCTTATCAGGCCAACGTGAACAGCCCTTCCACCTGAAATTAATTTTAAAAAGGGGCTAACAGCCCCTTTTTTGTCAGGAGAATTTATTATGGCGAAAGAATTTGGTCGCCCGCAGCGCGTAGCGCAGGAAATGCAAAAAGAGATCGCTCTCATCCTGCAGCGTGAAATTAAAGATCCTCGCCTGGGCATGATGACCACCGTTTCCGGTGTCGAAATGTCTCGCGACCTGGCGTATGCCAAAGTATATGTGACGTTCCTCAACGACAAAGATGAAGACGCGGTTAAAGCGGGCATCAAAGCGTTGCAAGAAGCTTCTGGTTTCATCCGCAGCCTGCTGGGGAAAGCGATGCGCCTGCGTATCGTGCCGGAACTGACCTTCTTCTACGACAACTCTCTGGTTGAAGGGATGCGCATGTCAAACCTGGTGACCAGCGTGGTCAAACATGACGAAGAACGTCGTGTTAACCCGGACGACAGCAAGGAGGACTAATGAGTCGTCCTCGTCGTCGCGGTCGCGACATTAACGGCGTTTTGTTGCTGGATAAACCGCAGGGTATGTCCAGCAATGATGCGCTGCAAAAAGTGAAACGGATTTATAACGCCAACCGTGCCGGGCATACCGGTGCGCTGGACCCGCTGGCAACTGGCATGTTGCCAATTTGCCTCGGGGAAGCGACGAAGTTTTCCCAGTATCTGCTGGACTCCGACAAACGCTATCGGGTCATTGCGCGTCTTGGACAGCGTACCGATACTTCTGATGCCGACGGACAAATCGTTGAAGAACGTCCGGTAACCTTTAGCGCAGAGCAACTGGCGGCGGCGCTGGATACTTTCCGTGGCGATATCGAACAGATCCCTTCGATGTATTCAGCACTGAAATATCAGGGTAAAAAACTGTACGAATATGCGCGTCAGGGCATTGAAGTACCGCGTGAAGCGCGCCCGATTACCGTTTATGAATTGCTGTTTATTCGCCACGAAGGCAATGAGCTGGAGCTGGAAATTCACTGCTCAAAAGGCACTTATATCCGCACCATCATTGATGACCTGGGTGAAAAACTCGGTTGTGGCGCGCATGTTATTTACCTGCGTCGTCTGGCGGTAAGTAAATATCCGGTTGAACGGATGGTGACCCTGGAACATCTGCGTGAACTGGTCGAACAAGCCGAACAGCAGGATATTCCGGCTGCGGAGTTACTTGATCCATTACTGATGCCAATGGACAGTCCAGCTTCGGACTACCCGGTGGTGAATCTTCCGTTAACGTCTTCTGTTTACTTCAAAAATGGTAACCCAGTTCGTACATCCGGTGCGCCGCTGGAAGGACTGGTTCGCGTTACAGAAGGTGAGAACGGCAAATTTATCGGTATGGGCGAAATTGACGATGAAGGCCGCGTTGCGCCTCGTCGCCTGGTGGTTGAATACCCGGCGTAATGTTAACCGTCTTGCGATAACAGGTCGCTACGAGTAGAATACTGCCGCTTAACGTCGCGTAAATTGTTTAACACTTTGCGTAACGTACACTGGGATCGCTGAATTAGAGATCGGCGTCCTTTCATTCTATATACTTTGGAGTTTTAAAATGTCTCTAAGTACTGAAGCAACAGCTAAAATCGTTTCTGAGTTTGGTCGTGACGCAAACGACACCGGTTCTACCGAAGTTCAGGTAGCACTGCTGACTGCACAGATCAACCACCTGCAGGGCCACTTTGCAGAGCACAAAAAAGATCACCACAGCCGTCGTGGTCTGCTGCGCATGGTTTCTCAGCGTCGTAAACTGCTCGACTACCTGAAACGTAAAGACGTAGCACGTTACACCCAGCTCATCGAGCGCCTGGGTCTGCGTCGCTAATTCTTGCGAGTTTCAGAAAAGGGGGCCTGAGTGGCCCCTTTTTTCAAGCTGACGGCAGCAATTCACTGGAAACTAATGTATTGTTGCTATGAATGATCTTCCGTTGCAGAGGTTCGCGCGGCTAATGAGAGGCTTTACCCACATAGAGCTGGGTTAGGGTTGTCATTAGTCGCGAGGATGCGCAGAAGATCGGGTATTAACACCAGTGCCGTAAGGTACTGTCTAAGAAAGAGAAAGGATATTACATTGCTTAATCCGATCGTTCGTAAATTCCAGTACGGCCAACACACCGTGACTCTGGAAACCGGCATGATGGCTCGTCAGGCTACTGCCGCTGTTATGGTTAGCATGGATGACACCGCGGTATTTGTTACCGTTGTTGGCCAGAAAAAAGCCAAACCAGGTCAGGACTTCTTCCCACTGACCGTTAACTATCAGGAGCGTACCTACGCTGCTGGTCGTATCCCGGGTAGCTTCTTCCGTCGTGAAGGCCGCCCAAGCGAAGGCGAAACCCTGATCGCGCGTCTGATTGACCGCCCGATTCGCCCGCTGTTCCCGGAAGGCTTCGTCAACGAAGTTCAGGTTATCGCCACCGTGGTTTCTGTTAACCCGCAAGTTAACCCGGATATCGTCGCGATGATTGGTGCTTCCGCAGCACTGTCTCTGTCTGGTATTCCGTTCAATGGTCCGATTGGTGCTGCTCGCGTAGGTTACATCAATGACCAGTACGTACTGAACCCGACTCAGGACGAGCTGAAAGAGAGCAAACTGGATCTGGTTGTTGCCGGTACTGAAGCCGCTGTTCTGATGGTTGAATCTGAAGCTGAACTGCTGAGCGAAGACCAGATGCTGGGCGCAGTAGTGTTCGGTCATGAACAACAGCAGGTTGTTATTCAGAACATCAATGAACTGGTGAAAGAAGCCGGTAAACCACGTTGGGACTGGCAGCCGGAGCCGGTAAACGAAGCGCTGAACGCGCGCGTTGCTGCACTGGCTGAAGCTCGCCTGAGCGATGCTTACCGCATCACCGACAAACAAGAGCGTTATGCGCAGGTTGATGTCATCAAATCTGAAACCATCGCGACGCTGCTTGCTGAAGACGAAACCCTGGACGAAAACGAACTGGGTGAAATTCTGCACGCTATCGAGAAAAACGTTGTTCGTAGCCGCGTACTGGCAGGCGAACCGCGTATCGACGGTCGTGAAAAAGATATGATCCGTGGTCTGGATGTGCGTACTGGCGTGCTGCCGCGTACTCACGGTTCTGCGCTGTTCACCCGCGGTGAAACGCAGGCACTGGTTACTGCAACGCTGGGTACCGCTCGTGACGCGCAGGTTCTTGATGAACTGATGGGCGAACGTACCGATACCTTCCTGTTCCACTACAACTTCCCTCCGTACTCCGTAGGCGAAACCGGCATGGTCGGTTCTCCGAAGCGTCGTGAAATTGGTCACGGTCGTCTGGCGAAGCGCGGCGTGCTGGCAGTCATGCCGGATATGGACAAATTCCCGTACACCGTACGTGTAGTGTCTGAAATCACCGAATCCAACGGTTCTTC
This sequence comes from Escherichia sp. SCLE84, assembly GCF_012584495.1. Lineage (NCBI taxonomy): Bacteria > Pseudomonadati > Pseudomonadota > Gammaproteobacteria > Enterobacterales > Enterobacteriaceae > Escherichia > Escherichia sp. SCLE84. The sequence continues at coordinate 3,853,416 of NZ_CP051430.1, forward strand.
TTCTATGGCTTCCGTGTGCGGCGCGTCTCTGGCGCTGATGGACGCAGGTGTGCCAATCAAAGCTGCCGTTGCGGGTATCGCAATGGGTCTGGTGAAAGAAGGCGACAACTACGTTGTACTGTCTGACATTTTGGGCGACGAAGATCACCTGGGCGATATGGACTTCAAAGTTGCAGGTTCCCGCGACGGTATCTCTGCACTGCAGATGGATATCAAAATTGAAGGTATCACCAAAGAGATCATGCAGGTTGCGCTGAACCAGGCTAAAGGTGCGCGTCTGCATATCCTGGGCGTAATGGAACAGGCGATCAACGCGCCGCGTGGCGATATCTCTGAGTTCGCACCGCGTATCCATACCATCAAGATCAACCCGGATAAGATCAAAGACGTTATCGGTAAAGGCGGCTCTGTTATCCGTGCCCTGACCGAAGAAACTGGCACTACCATCGAAATCGAAGATGACGGTACTGTGAAGATCGCAGCGACCGACGGCGAGAAAGCGAAACATGCTATTCGTCGTATCGAAGAGATCACTGCAGAAATCGAAGTGGGCCGCGTCTACACTGGTAAAGTGACCCGTATCGTTGACTTTGGCGCATTTGTTGCCATCGGCGGCGGTAAAGAAGGTCTGGTCCACATCTCTCAAATCGCTGACAAACGCGTTGAGAAAGTGACCGATTACCTGCAGATGGGTCAGGAAGTACCGGTGAAAGTTCTGGAAGTTGATCGCCAGGGCCGTATCCGTCTGAGCATTAAAGAAGCGACTGAGCAGTCTCAACCTGCTGCAGCACCGGAAGCTCCGGCTGCTGAACAGGGCGAGTAAGGTTGCCATTTGCCCTCCGCTGCGGCGGGGGGCTTTTAACCGGGCAGGACGCCTTGTTAGCAACCGGGAACAGGACGTTCATTCAACCGTGGTCTTCGGGAGTGGGAAATGAAGCCTTTTTTGCGCTGGTGTTTCGTTGCGACAGCACTTACGCTTGCAGGATGCAGTAATACTTCCTGGCGTAAAAGTGAAGTCCTCGCGGTACCATTGCAACCGACTTTACAGCAGGAAGTGATTCTGGCACGTATGGAACAAATCCTTGCCAGTCGGGCTTTAACCGATGACGAACGCGCACAGCTTTTATATGAGCGCGGAGTGTTGTATGATAGTCTCGGTCTGAGGGCATTAGCGCGTAACGATTTTTCGCAAGCGCTGGCAATCCGACCGGATATGCCTGAAGTATTCAATTACTTAGGCATATATTTAACGCAGGCAGGCAATTTTGATGCTGCCTATGAAGCGTTTGATTCTGTACTTGAGCTTGATCCAACTTACAACTACGCGCACTTGAATCGCGGGATCGCATTATATTACGGCGGTCGTGACAAGTTAGCGCAAGATGATCTGCTGGCGTTTTATCAAGACGATCCCAATGATCCTTTCCGTAGTCTGTGGCTTTATCTCGCCGAGCAGAAGCTCGATGAGAAGCAGGCTAAAGAAGTGTTGAAACAGCACTTCGAAAAATCGGATAAGGAACAGTGGGGATGGAACATTGTCGAGTTCTACCTGGGCAACATTAGCGAACAAACGTTAATGGAAAGGCTCAAGGCGGACGCAACGGATAACACCTCGCTCGCTGAGCATCTCAGTGAAACCAACTTCTATTTAGGTAAGTACTACCTAAGTCTGGGGGATTTGGACAGCGCCACGGCACTGTTCAAACTGGCGGTTGCCAACAACGTTCATAACTTTGTTGAGCACCGATACGCATTGTTGGAATTATCGCTCCTGGGCCAGGACCAAGATGACCTGGCAGAATCGGACCAGCAATAGCTGACGTACACATCAGCCCGTAATCTTTTTTGATTGCCATCACCTTAACGGGTGAGGGCGTTGTTGTTCGTTAATACACCTACTTTGAGCCGGTTCACACTTTTCAATGAAAATTGCTGATCAATTTCATGATGAGTTATGTAGACTGGCCGCCATTAATTTTGAGGCACACGTACTACATGGCTGAATTCGAAACCACTTTTGCAGATCTGGGCCTGAAGGCTCCTATCCTTGAAGCCCTTAACGATCTGGGTTACGAAAAACCATCTCCAATTCAGGCAGAGTGTATTCCACATCTGCTGAATGGCCGCGACGTTCTGGGTATGGCCCAGACGGGGAGCGGAAAAACTGCAGCATTCTCTTTACCTCTGTTGCAGAATCTTGATCCTGAGCTGAAAGCACCACAGATTCTGGTGCTGGCACCGACCCGCGAACTGGCGGTACAGGTTGCTGAAGCAATGACGGATTTCTCTAAACACATGCGCGGCGTAAATGTGGTTGCTCTGTACGGCGGCCAGCGTTATGACGTGCAATTACGCGCCCTGCGTCAGGGGCCGCAGATCGTTGTCGGTACTCCGGGCCGTCTGCTGGACCACCTGAAACGTGGCACTCTGGACCTCTCTAAACTGAGCGGTCTGGTTCTGGATGAAGCTGACGAAATGCTGCGCATGGGCTTCATCGAAGACGTTGAAACCATTATGGCGCAGATCCCGGAAGGTCATCAGACCGCTCTGTTCTCTGCAACCATGCCGGAAGCGATTCGTCGCATTACCCGCCGCTTTATGAAAGAGCCGCAGGAAGTGCGCATTCAGTCCAGCGTGACTACCCGTCCTGACATCAGCCAGAGCTACTGGACTGTCTGGGGTATGCGCAAAAACGAAGCACTGGTACGTTTCCTGGAAGCGGAAGATTTTGATGCGGCGATTATCTTCGTTCGTACCAAAAACGCGACTCTGGAAGTGGCTGAAGCTCTTGAGCGTAACGGCTACAACAGCGCCGCGCTGAACGGTGACATGAACCAGGCGCTGCGTGAACAGACACTGGAACGCCTGAAAGATGGTCGTCTGGACATCCTGATTGCGACCGACGTTGCAGCCCGTGGCCTGGACGTTGAGCGTATCAGCCTGGTAGTTAACTACGATATCCCGATGGATTCTGAGTCTTACGTTCACCGTATCGGTCGTACCGGTCGTGCGGGTCGTGCTGGCCGCGCGCTGCTGTTCGTTGAGAACCGCGAGCGTCGTCTGCTGCGCAACATTGAACGTACTATGAAGCTGACTATTCCGGAAGTAGAACTGCCGAACGCAGAACTGCTGGGCAAACGCCGTCTGGAAAAATTCGCCGCTAAAGTACAGCAGCAGCTGGAAAGCAGCGATCTGGATCAATACCGCGCACTGCTGAGCAAAATTCAGCCGACTGCAGAAGGTGAAGAGCTGGATCTCGAAACTCTGGCTGCGGCACTGCTGAAAATGGCACAGGGTGAACGTACTCTGATCGTACCGCCAGATGCGCCGATGCGTCCGAAACGTGAATTCCGTGACCGTGATGACCGTGGTCCGCGCGATCGTAACGACCGTGGCCCGCGTGGTGACCGTGAAGATCGTCCGCGTCGTGAACGTCGTGATGTTGGCGATATGCAGCTGTACCGCATTGAAGTGGGCCGCGATGATGGTGTTGAAGTTCGTCATATCGTTGGTGCGATTGCTAACGAAGGCGACATCAGCAGCCGTTACATTGGTAACATCAAGCTGTTTGCTTCTCACTCCACCATCGAACTGCCGAAAGGTATGCCGGGTGAAGTGCTGCAACACTTTACGCGCACTCGCATTCTCAACAAGCCGATGAACATGCAGTTACTGGGCGATGCACAGCCGCATACTGGCGGTGAGCGTCGTGGCGGTGGTCGTGGTTTCGGTGGCGAACGTCGTGAAGGCGGTCGTAACTTCAGCGGTGAACGCCGTGAAGGTGGCCGTGGTGATGGTCGTCGTTTTAGCGGCGAACGTCGTGAAGGCCGCGCTCCGCGTCGTGATGACTCTACCGGTCGTCGTCGTTTCGGTGGTGATGCGTAATCATCGCTGAACAGCGAACACAATCTGTAAAATAATATATACAGCCCCGATTTTTACCATCGGGGCTTTTTTTCTGTCTTTTGTACTCGTGTACTGGTACAGTGCAATGCATAACAACGCAGTCGCACTATTTTTCACTGGAGAGAAGCCCTCATGGCAACACTAACCACCACCCAAACGTCACCGTCGCTGCTTGGCGGCGTGGTGATTATCGGCGGCACCATTATTGGCGCAGGGATGTTTTCTCTGCCAGTGGTCATGTCCGGGGCGTGGTTTTTCTGGTCAATGGCGGCGCTGATCTTTACCTGGTTCTGTATGCTGCATTCCGGCTTGATGATTCTGGAAGCTAACCTGAATTACCGAATCGGTTCGAGTTTTGACACCATCACCAAAGATTTGCTGGGCAAAGGCTGGAACGTGGTCAACGGTATTTCCATTGCCTTTGTGCTCTATATCCTGACCTATGCCTATATTTCTGCCAGTGGTTCAATTCTGCATCACACCTTCGCAGAGATGTCGCTAAACGTCCCGGCACGGGCGGCGGGTTTTGGTTTTGCACTGCTGGTAGCGTTTGTGGTGTGGTTGAGTACTAAGGCCGTCAGCCGCATGACGGCGATTGTGCTGGGGGCGAAAGTCATTACCTTCTTCCTCACCTTTGGCAGCCTGTTGGGGCATGTGCAGCCTGCGACATTGTTCAACGTTGCAGAAAGCAATGCATCTTATGCGCCGTATCTGCTGATGACATTGCCGTTCTGCCTGGCGTCGTTTGGTTATCACGGTAACGTGCCAAGCCTGATGAAGTATTACGGCAAAGATCCGAAAACCATCGTGAAATGCCTGGTGTACGGTACGCTGATGGCACTGGCGCTGTATACCATCTGGTTGCTGGCGACGATGGGTAACATCCCGCGTCCGGAGTTTATCGGTATTGCAGAGAAGGGCGGTAATATTGATGTGCTGGTACAGGCATTAAGCGGCGTGCTGAACAGCCGTAGCCTGGACCTTCTGCTGGTCGTGTTCTCAAACTTTGCGGTAGCGAGTTCGTTCCTTGGCGTAACGCTGGGTTTGTTTGACTATCTGGCAGATCTGTTTGGTTTCGATGACTCAGCCCTGGGGCGCTTGAAAACGGCATTGCTGACCTTTGCCCCGCCTGTTGTGGGTGGTCTACTGTTCCCGAACGGATTCCTGTACGCCATTGGTTATGCTGGTTTAGCAGCTACCATCTGGGCGGCAATTGTTCCGGCGCTGTTAGCCCGCGCATCGCGTAAACGCTTTGGCAGCCCGAAATTCCGCGTCTGGGGCGGCAAGCCGATGATTACGCTGATTCTGGTGTTTGGCGTTGGCAACGCACTGGTCCATATTTTATCGAGCTTTAATTTACTGCCGGTGTATCAGTAATCAGCGGTGCCTTATCCGACATTTCTGCTGCCTACACAATGCCTGATGCGCTTCGCTTATCAGGTCTACGTAGGACAGCGTTGCCAGCTCGGATAAGGCTTCCCGCGTTAAGACACACTATCCCAACAACTCTTCCTTAACATCCATCGCCAGCTCAAACGAATGCAGCCGCGCCTGGTGGTCGAAAATCTGCCCGTTGACCATAATCTCATCGGCGTCGGTTTCGCGCAGGATCGACTGCAAGCCATGACGCACTTTCGCTTTATCACCTACCAACGACATACTCAGCGCCTGCTGCACACCATACTGTTCGGACGGCGACCAGAACTGATCCATATTTTGAATCGGTGGCGGCAGTTGCCCGGTTTCGCCACGGCGCAACTTCACAAAGGCTTGCTGCATTGAGGTAAACAGAAACTCAGCGTCGCGGTTGCTATCGGCGGCGATAATATTGATGCACACCATCGCGTATGGTTTTTCCAGTCGTGCCGACGGTTTGAAGTTGCTGCGATAAAGATGCAGCGCCTGGAACAACATATCCGGCGCGAAGTGTGAGGCAAACGCGAACGGCAGACCAAGCTGCGCCGCCAGTTGCGCGCTGTAAAGGCTGGAGCCTAACAACCACACGGGGATTTTCTCGCCATAGCCTGGTACCGGGCGCACATGCGGATTGGGATCGCGGGCGTCAAACCAGTCCACCAGCTCCGCGACATCGCGGGGGAAATTATCAATATCGCCGCTCATATGGCGACGCAGCGCCATCATTGTCCGTTGGTCACTACCTGGCGCACGACCCAGCCCCAAATCGATTCGCCCCGGATAGAGTGTATTGAGCGTGCCGAACTGTTCGGCAATGACCAACGGTGAGTGGTTAGGCAACATCACGCCGCCAGACCCCAGATGCAGCGTGGTGGTATTCGCCGCCAGATAGCCAATCAATACCGACGTGGCAGCACTGGCAATGCCAGTCATATTGTGGTGTTCTGCCAGCCAGTAGCGATGATAGCCGCGCTTTTCAGCCAGACGGGCGAGATCGAGAGAGTGGGAGAATGCTTCTCGCGCTGAAGAACCTTCGGGAATGGGGGCCAGATCGAGTAGCGAAAACGCAATGGTTTTATCAGTCATAACAGCTCACTTTGTTACCGATTAATCTTTAATACTGCATTAAAGAGTAGTTAAAGTTGTTAACAAAGTGAGCTGTGCTCTAAATAATTCGAGTTGCAGGAAGGCGACAAGAGAGTGAATCCCCAGGAGCTTACATAAGTAAGTGACTGGGGTGAACGAATGCAGATGCAGCACATGCAACTTGAAGTATGACGAGCATATTTACTTAGGCTTGCAGCTCCAGTCCTGCCAGCCGCCGCCAGTAGCCGTTACAGTCGCTGTTTGCCGTCAACGGTAGTGGCGCAGCGCCATTTTCATTAGCGCGGAAGGCGTCGAGCATCGCGAAAGTGTCAGTACCCTGCGGTGACAGGCGGACCACATCAACCAGGCCCTGCATGGATGCCAGCTCGTTACCGAGGTTGTAAACGTAGCCGCTCATGGTCTGAATGCCATTGAGTACAAACACTTGTTGGTTTTCCTGCGACAGCACGTTGCGCCCGTTCGGATACTTAATGCAGCAGGTTTCACACTCATCTTTCGGGCGGTCTTCCGAACGCGCGGTAAAGCAGCGGGCGGAGTAGGCCAGCGGCAGATGACCGTAGCTCAGGACTTCCACTTCAAACTGGTTACGAATGCCCAGCTCATCGCACTGATTAAGCAGATTCACCAGCCAGTCGCGGGAAAGCTCCACTGGCATACACCAGCGCATCATGCCCTGTTTGAGCAATATTTTCAGTGTCACCGCGTTGTAGCAGTTCAGCGCGTGCCCGGCGACGAACGGCAGTTTGCGTTCAGCGCACATATTCACCACGCCGAGATCGCTGGCTTCAATCAGAAACTCACCGTTCTCAACATAGCGTTTCAGTTCGCCCAGTTCAGATGATGCCTGCACCAGCGCCAGCGTGGAGAGCACAATCTGCTTACCACTCCCGGCGAGCGATTTTGCCATCTCCAGCCAGTCGCCAACTTTGGTTGCCCGACGCTTGCTGCATACCGCTTCACCAAGATAAATCACGTCGGCGCTGCTGGTGGCGGCCTGCTGATAAAATTCTTCCAGCGTCTCTTTTGGCCAGTACCACAGCACTGGCCCTAAGGAATATTTCATTGCTTTTCTCACTGCCATTTACGGTGATATGCGCCAAGAGTGGTTTGCGTGCCTTCGGACATCGACCCGAGCGTCTCCATCCACGCGCTTTGCGGTACAAAGTTTTGCGGATCGGCCTTACAACGGTCGATAGCCTGACGCCAGACTTTCGCCACCTGGCTGACATACGCCGGGCTACGCTGGCGGCCTTCAATTTTCACCGAAGCAATATTCGCAGCCATTAACTCCGGCAGCAGTTCCAGGGTATTGAGACTGGTTGGTTCTTCCAGCGCGTGATAGCGCTCGCCGTCCACCAGATAACGCCCTTTACACAGCGTCGGATAACCTGCGTTTTCGCCGTCCTGATAACGGTCGATCAGCACTTCGTTCAGGCGGGATTCCAGCCCCTGCGGCGTTTGTTGCCAGCGCACGAAACGGGCCGGAGAACACGCTCCCACGGTGTTGGGCGACTCACCCGTCAGATACGACGACAGATAGCAACGACCTTCCGACATAATGCACAGGCTGCCGAAAGCAAACACTTCCAGCGGGACAGGAGTAACCCGTGCCAGCTGTTTCACCTGATGAATCGACAACACGCGCGGCAGCACCACGCGAGCAACGTCAAAATGGCGATGATAAAAGTTAATCGCCTCTTCATTGGTCGCCGAAGCCTGCACTGACACATGACGCTCAATATGCGGGTAACGCTCGGCGGCGTACTCCAGCATGGCGAGGTCGGCGAGGATCAGCGCGTCGGCACCCAGCTGCGCCGCCATATCCACGGCGCGCTGCCAACGGGCGTAACCGTCCGGATGCGCAAAAGTGTTAATCGCGATGTGAAGTTTGCGGCGATGTTGATGGACAAAACTCACCGCTTCCTGCAATTTTTTCTCGGTAAAGTTAAGGCCGGCGAAGTGACGGGCATTAGTATCATCTTTTAGCCCGATATAAACAGCATCTGCGCCGTTTTCGATGGCCGCCTTAAGCGCCGGGAGATTTCCGGCAGGGCAGAGCAGCTCCATAATTTTTCCTGAAGGTTGCGCTATCAAAACGCAAAAATGTTAACGAACTGGGATTTTAGTTAACCTTGCTGCGACAATTTTTGATTTAAGGCAGTTAAAGTTGTATTGGTGGTAGCAGCAATTTCATATGGAATTGTTGATTTATACCGCTATGTTATTTTTCTGATATGGCAAAATAGGATGATTGTTGAAACAGGGAGTAAAACTCGTGTTGGATAAACTGCGTTCCCGTATTGTGCATTTGGGGCCATCTCTGTTGAGTGTACCGGTAAAACTGACGCCATTTGCGCTAAAACGCCAGGTTCTTGAGCAGGTCTTAAGCTGGCAATTCCGTCAGGCGCTGGATGATGGCGAGCTGGAGTTTCTTGAAGGCCGCTGGTTAAGTATTCATGTGCGTGATATTGACCTGCAATGGTTTACCTCGGTGGTGAATGGCAAACTGGTGGTCAGCCAGAACGCGCAAGCTGATGTGAGTTTTAGTGCCGACGCCAGCGATCTGCTGATGATTGCGGCGCGTAAACAAGATCCGGATACGCTCTTCTTCCAGCGTCGGCTGGTGATTGAAGGCGATACGGAGCTGGGGCTGTATGTGAAAAACCTGATGGACGCCATTGAACTGGAGCAAATGCCGAAAGCCTTACGCATGATGCTGCTGCAACTGGCGGATTTTGTTGAGGCGGGAATGAAAACCGCGCTTGAAACCAAACAGACATCGGTAGGTGAACCATGCTAATTCGAGTAGAAATTCCCATTGATGCGCCGGGTATTGATGCCCTGCTGCGTCGCTCATTCGAAAGTGATGCGGAAGCGAAGCTGGTTCACGATCTGCGTGAAGATGGCTTTCTGACGCTGGGGCTGGTGGCGACAGATGACGAAGGTCAGGTCATTGGCTATGTGGCATTTAGTCCGGTTGATGTGCAGGGCGAAGACCTGCAATGGGTCGGCATGGCACCGTTGGCGGTTGATGAAAAATACCGTGGACAGGGGCTGGCACGCCAACTGGTCTATGAAGGACTCGATTCGCTTAATGAGTTCGGCTATGCCGCAGTGGTGACGCTGGGCGATCCGGCGCTGTACAGTCGTTTCGGCTTTGAACTGGCGGCGCATCACGATCTGCGTTGCCGCTGGCCGGGCACTGAAAGCGCCTTCCAGGTACATCGTTTAGCGGATGACGCGCTGAATGGCGTTACCGGCCTGGTTGAGTATCACGAGCATTTCAATCGCTTTTAATCTCCGGGGTTTGCAGACTGCTTAACAGCTCTGCAAACCCTGCGCCTTCCGCTACCAGACGCTCTTTTTGCCGTTTGGTCAGTTGCTTAACGCGATATTCCGCCCGTAACGCCAGCGAACGATCGCCCACTGGAGCAGAAAACGCCAGCGTCAGTTCTCCTTTCCCGCGCAGTGCTTTCGCCCCTTTGCCGCTTTGGTGCTGCTGATAGCGGCGTTCGACATCCGTGGTGATCCCGGTATAAAGCTTATTGTCGGCGGTACGGATCAAGTAAAGAAACCAGGGTGTCATCGTCTGCATCGCATGTTAAGGTCAGGCCCACAGTATAAAAGAGAACAGCAATGGAAACACTCATCGCCATCAGCCGTTGGCTGGCAAAACAACATGTTGTCACCTGGTGTGTGCAGCAGGAAGGGGAACTCTGGTGCGCTAATGCCTTTTATCTTTTTGATGCGCAGAAAGTCGCCTTCTACATTTTGACGGAAGAAAAAACGCGCCACGCGCAGATGAGCGGGCCGCAGGCGGCAGTTGCCGGAACGGTAAACGGTCAGCCGAAAACGGTAGCGTTAATTCGCGGTGTGCAGTTTAAAGGTGAGATCCGCAGGCTGGAAGGTGAGGAAAGCGACCTCGCGCGCAATGCGTACAATCGTCGCTTTCCGGTTGCCAGAATGCTGTCGGCCCCGGTGTGGGAAATCCGGCTCGATGAAATCAAATTCACCGACAACACGCTGGGCTTTGGTAAAAAAATGATTTGGCTACGCGACTCAGGCACCGAGCAGGCGTAACGCCTCGCGGTTAAACGCTGGCAGATCGTCCGGTGTCCGGCTGGTAACCAGCTGATCTTTATCAACCACGACTTCCTGATCGTAAAATTCCGCGCCCGCATTTTTAACATCAATAATGATCGGTTTAACTGCGGTCAGTTTGCGCCCCCGAATCACATCGGCGCTGATCAGCAACTGCGGGCCGTGACAGATGGCAAACACCGGTTTGCCACTATTCACAAAATCACGGGTAAAGGTGACAAAACGGTTGTCCCCACGCAGATAATCCGGTGAATGGCCGCCCGGTAGCAGCAGGGCATCAAACTCCGCAGGCGTCACTTCATCGATGGATTTATCGATGGTCACGCTGGCTTCTCCTTTTTTGCCTTTCACCGTTTTACCCGCTTGTTTTTCAATGGTAATCACTTCGTGTCCGGCTTTACGGAACTCGTCTGCGGGTGAAGTAAATTCTGAATCTTCAAATTCATCACTGATTAAAACGGCAATTTTCTTACTCATGCTTCCTCCGCGTTGTTGCATTGGATGAGGCGAATTTCCCACAATCGGGGATAATTACCTCATGGTCTATTAAGCCTGGTGCATGAGCCGTGGAGCGCAAGGCAGACAATTCTGTAAAGGAGCGAAGATGAGTCAGGTACTGATTACAGGCGCAACGGGGCTGGTGGGCGGTCACCTGCTGCGGATGTTGATTAACGAACCGAAAGTTAACGCCATAGCCGCGCCGACGCGACGTCCGTTGGGCGATATGCCCGGGGTGTTTAATCCCCATGATCCGCAACTGACTGACGCGCTGGCGCAGGTCACCGATCCCATCGACATTGTGTTTTGTTGTCTCGGTACCACGCGGCGAGAAGCGGGGAGCAAAGAGGCGTTTATTCATGCCGATTACACGCTGGTAGTGGATACCGCATTAACCGGGCGGCGACTGGGCGCGCAGCATATGCTGGTGGTCAGTGCTATGGGTGCCAATGCCCACTCGCCGTTTTTCTATAACCGCGTCAAAGGGGAGATGGAAGAAGCATTAATCGCCCAGAACTGGCCGAAATTGACCATTGCTCGCCCGTCGATGTTACTGGGCGATCGTAGCAAACAGCGGATGAACGAAACGCTTTTTGCGCCGCTGTTCCGTTTGTTACCCGGTAACTGGAAATCCATTGATGCGAGAGACGTGGCGCGGGTCATGCTGGCAGAGGCGATGCGGCCTGAGCATGAAGGCGTGACGATTTTAAGCTCTTCAGAATTACGCAAAAGAGCTGAATAATTATTCCCAAGGATTGATAGTGAGCGTAATATTCACGCGCTCAATTATCATAACTTATTCCTGGGGAATGCTATGACTGGTCAGTCTTCATCTCAGGCGGCAACGCCCATTCAGTGGTGGAAACCCGCGCTTTTCTTTCTCGTTGTCATTGCCGGTCTCTGGTATGTGAAATGGCAACCTTACTACGGCAAAGCGTTTACTGCAGCCGAAACCCACAGTATCGGTAAATCTATCCTTGCGCAGGCGGATGCTAATCCGTGGCAAGCGGCGTTGGATTACGCGATGATCTATTTCCTCGCAGTATGGAAAGCGGCGGTGCTGGGGGTGATCCTCGGTTCGTTGATTCAGGTGCTGATCCCGCGTGACTGGTTGTTGCGTACGCTTGGGCAATCGCGCTTTCGCGGCACGCTGCTGGGAACGCTGTTTTCGCTGCCGGGCATGATGTGTACCTGCTGTGCGGCTCCGGTCGCGGCGGGAATGCGTCGCCAACAGGTGTCGATGGGCGGTGCGCTGGCATTCTGGATGGGGAATCCGTTGTTAAACCCGGCGACGCTGGTGTTTATGGGGTTCGTCCTCGGCTGGGGTTTTGCGGCGATTCGTCTGGTGGCGGGGCTGGTGATGGTGTTGCTGATTGCGACGCTGGTGCAAAAATGGGTGCGTGAAACACCGCAAACGCAGGCACCGGTCGAAATTGACATACCGGAAGCACAGGGCGGGTTTTTTAGCCGCTGGGGCAGGGCGCTATGGACGCTTTTCTGGAGTACGATCCCGGTTTACATCCTTGCAGTACTGGTGTTGGGTGCCGCTCGCGTCTGGTTATTCCCCCATGCCGATGGTGCTGTCGATAACAGCCTGATGTGGGTGGTGGCGATGGCGGTAGCAGGATGCTTGTTTGTCATTCCCACGGCAGCAGAAATTCCGATTGTACAAACGATGATGCTGGCAGGTATGGGAACCGCTCCGGCGCTGGCATTGTTGATGACGCTCCCGGCGGTGAGTTTGCCGTCACTGATTATGCTGCGCAAAGCGTTCCCGGCGAAAGCCTTATGGCTGACGGGGGCGATGGTGGCAGTGTCTGGTGTGATTGTCGGCGGGCTGGCGCTGTTGTTCTGATTTGAGGGAAAACATGTCGGATGCGGCGTAAACGCCTTATCTGACCTACGGTTTGTATCGTTGTAGGCCTGATAAGACGCGGCAAGCGTCGCATCAGGCAACAGCAGTCGGATGCGGCGTAAACACCTTATCTGACCTACGTTTTGTGTCGTTGTAGGCCTGATAAGACGCGGCAAGCGTCGCATCAGGCATTACAAGGGGCTGCTATTTAATAAACGTAAACGCCGTAGTTACCCGCTTCACGCCGCTCACCCGGCTGGCAATATCTGCCGCCGCTTTCGCTTCACGTTCAGTCACCAGCCCCATCAGGAACACTTCACCGTTTTCGGTGGTCACTTTCACGTTGGACGATTTCACCAGGTCGCTGGTTAAGAGCTGCGAACGCACTTTGGTGGTGATCCACGTATCGTTAGACGCTTCGCCCAGACCAATCGGCTGGCCCTGACGAATCTCGTTATACACTTCGTTGGCACCGTCTACGCCCATAGCAATCTGTTTGGCGCGAGCCGAAAGTTCAGCGTTTGGTGACTGCCCAACCAGCAGCACTTTGCCCTGATAGGCCGTTACATTAATGCGCGCTTCTTTCTTAATCTGTTCGTCTTTCGACAATGCGCTGTTCACGCGCACTTCCAGGGTACCATCGTCCACCTGGGTGCCGACACTGCGTGGGTCAGTTGCGGCTTTGGTACCCACAGCAGCGGTACCCACTACGGCAGCGGCAACACAACCTTGCAACAGCAGCGCGGAAATAAGGACTGCGATTGGCGATAATGCCTTCATGTATTCTCCTTAATCATCCTGGTGAGGGAAAAGCGTGTTATCGATCAGATCGCACAGGCAATTTACCGTCAGCATATGCATTTCCTGAATGCGAGCACTACGATGCGAAGGAATGCGGATCTCCACATCTTGTGGCCCTAACAAACCTGCAAGTTCGCCGCCGTCATAGCCGGTCAATGCCACAATGGTCATATCACGCGTAACGGCAGCTTCTACCGCTTTTACAATATCGCGGCTGTTGCCACGGGTGGAAATGGCTAACAATACATCTCCCGCATGACCCAGCGCCCGCACCTGTTTTGCATACACTTCATCATGTAAGCGATCGTTGGCAATCGCCGTTAAGACAACATTATCAGTATTTAGTGCAATGGCAGGTAAGCTGGGCCGCTCCGTTTCGAAACGGTTGATCATGCTGGCAGCAAAATGCTGTGCATTGGCAGCGGAAGTTCCATTACCACAACAGAGGATTTTGTTGCCATTGAGCAGAGACTGAACCAGCGTCATGGCTGCACGGGAGATGGCATCCGGAAGCGCCTCTGCCGCCGCAATTTGAGTTTGAATGCTTTCAGTGAAGCAAGCTTTAATTCTTTCTTGCACGCTAATCCTTAAACCTTAATTATGAGTGGTCATTAAAGGCATCCTTAATCCACTCAACCTCATTCCCGGTGAAGGCTACCACATCGAACCGGCAATCCACAGTATCAAAACTCCCATTATGACGCGCGAGCCACAAGCGGGCAGTCTGTAATAATTTGTGTTGTTTGCTGCGGGTCACACTGGCTGCCGCGCCGCCATAAAGCGCAGAGCGGCGATAGCGTACCTCGACAAAAACGGTGGTCCGGCCTTCACGCATTATCAGATCGATCTCGCCGCCACGCTCGTTCACGTTAGCGGCGACAAATCGCAGTCCTTTGCCTTCCAGCCAGCGACGCGCTTGTACTTCCCACGCATCGCCGGTCTGTTTGGTGGTTAACTGGCGGGGACTACCTGACCTTGTTGGTACTGTAGCCATGATAACTTCCTGTTAATCACGCAATCCGGGTTTGCCGTCAGGCTTCCGGTATTACCGTTGATTTCAAAACCCTGAACCTGGCGCATTTGTGAGAAATGATTTGCCAGCGACCAGGCATCGACGCCCATCGCATACATGCGAGCCAGTGAATAATCGTTATTCACCGCGCTGAGTGCCTGCTGCATTAACGGTAGATTACCGCCTGCCAGCATCGGGATTTCGCTGTACTGCAAGCCTTCCATCTCCAGTCGGAAATCCGGGCCAGCGGTCCCTTGCGCACTGCGGGAGCTGGCGTACAGCGTTGCACCGCTCTGGCTACCGTTACGCATGGCGATCATCGGTTTGATAAAAGCGATTTCACCCGGCGTTGCCACAATGTACACCGCATCGACACGACCGCCATTATTGGTGAACTGGTCATCGGTTGGCGTGGTTTGCAGCGTTGGATTGTTGGTCGTCATGCCGGAGTCGGTTGTCGCTCTGGGAGTAATCGGGGTACCCGTTAAAGCGATACCAGAACCGCCGTTAACACCCGCGCGTAATTCGCTGGTGGAACCAAATTTTTGTTGCAGAACGGTGCCGCCGCCCAGTTTCTGCCACTCTTGCGCAAACGCATTGGCTACGCGATCGCCCAATGAACTGCGTGGGATCAGCACCAGCGGCGCTTGTTTACCCTGGTCACGAATATGACGCGCTGCATCGCGCGCTTCGTCTTCCGGTGAAAGCGCGAAGTAACAAATATTGACGCGGTTTTCGATATTCTCCGGCTGGTTCAGTGCCAGCACGTTCAGCGGGGTGTTGCTCTTAAGCAACTCTTCAACGTTATTTTTCAGCAACGGACCAACCACAATACTCGCGCCATCCTGCTGAACCTGGCTTAAGATCTGGCTAAGTGGTTGTGATGAGGTATCGTAGATTTTCAGCTCTGCGGATGGATTTGCGGGTGCGCTTACCGCTGCGGTGCTTGTCGCCGGGGCGCTTACAGGCACCGGCTGGGCTGCAGGCTGTTCACCGGTCAGATCGCTAACCGAGGCTTGTGCCGGGCTGGCAACGCCATCCACGGTTTGCGGTTGAGGTTGTTCTGCTACGTCTGCGGCAGGTGCGGCAGCTACCTGAGCTGCCACTGGCTGAGTGCCGATATTTTTCGCCGCTTCAAAGCCTTGCTGAATAGTGCGACCAAATACCGCTGCCTGGCCATTCAGTGGCAACAGCAGGGCGATTTTGTTGGTCGAGGCTGGTTTAAACGCTTTTACGTTAACCAACTGCGTTGGCAGCATTTTCGCGCCCGGGTTGTTCGGATAACGTTTCTGCCAGTCGACGATCCCGGCTTTCATCATGTCGGGATCGTTACGGTTATCAAACCAGACGCGCTGCAGATCCAGCCAGCCTTGCAGAATATTTTCGTCGGCGTTGATCACCAGCGTATTCGCCTGTTCCTGAGTCATGGAGGAGAGCGCCTGCCAGGTGGCATCAATATTCTGCTGTTTTTCTTTCGCGCCAAGCAGCGGTTCCTGAGCAATTAACGCGCGCAGTAAATCAATGGAAGGACGCCCCTGGCTGGCATCGATTTTTGCCTGCCAGTAACGGGCTTGCTGGTTTTGTTCTAAATCGGCGGGTGTAATTTTCGCCAGCAAGTTTTGCGCGCCAGCAAAATCTTTCTGTGCCAGTTTAATCTCTACCGCCAGCAGTGTTTTCTCGCGACGCTGAGAATCGTTCAGTTCTTGCGGTAGTTGGTTAAACAACTCAACCGCCTGCCCGGTTTTACCTTCTTTCACCAGTGCACGAATGGCGAGTAATTGCCAGTTGATCCTGGTATCATCAGAGCTTTGCTGCATCTGCTGAAGATAAAAGGCAGAATCAGCCTGCGCCGTGCCCTGCATATAAGCAGTGGACTGATCGGGAGTATGGGTGCCACAACCGGCGAAAATCAGGGCTGCCAGAACAACAGGCAGACAACGCGCGGCTTTCAAACGAGAAAATGTTGAGGGTACCATAATGTATCCAGTGATATTTTTTTACGCAATGCTCAATATTAAATCGGCAATACGGACGACACAATGAAACAACACCAATCGGCGGATAATTCTCAGGGCCAGCTTTACATTGTACCGACGCCAATCGGCAATCTGGCGGATATCACCCAGCGAGCGTTAGAGGTATTACAGGCCGTTGATCTGATTGCCGCCGAGGATACTCGTCACACCGGTTTATTGCTGCAACATTTTGGGATTAATGCCCGGTTGTTTGCGCTGCACGACCATAACGAACAACAAAAAGCCGAAACGCTGCTGGCGAAGCTGCAAGAGGGGCAAAACATTGCGCTGGTTTCCGATGCCGGAACGCCGCTAATTAACGATCCTGGCTACCATCTGGTGCGTACCTGCCGTGAAGCGGGGATTCGTGTGGTGCCGCTACCCGGGCCGTGTGCTGCTATCACTGCGTTAAGCGCAGCGGGTTTACCCTCTGACCGTTTCTGTTACGAAGGCTTTTTACCTGCCAAATCAAAAGGCCGCCGTGATGCGCTAAAAGCCATTGAAGCGGAGCCGCGCACGCTGATTTTTTATGAATCTACCCACCGTCTGTTAGATAGCCTGGAAGATATCGTTGCGGTATTAGGCGAATCCCGCTACGTGGTTCTGGCGCGTGAGCTGACCAAAACCTGGGAAACCATTCACGGCGCGCCCGTTGGCGAACTGCTGGCGTGGGTAAAGGAAGATGAAAACCGTCGCAAAGGCGAAATGGTGCTGATTGTCGAAGGTCATAAAGCACAGGAAGAAGACTTACCCGCCGATGCCCTGCGCACGCTGGCGCTGCTACAGGCAGAACTGCCGCTGAAAAAAGCGGCGGCGCTGGTCGCAGAAATTCATGGCGTGAAGAAAAATGCGCTGTATAAGTATGCGCTGGAGCAGCAGGGGTAACAGTGCCGAAGCGTTGCGTTAATCAAAACGCAACGTCTTCTTTTACCGCACCATGACGGTAATGGTGGCTGTGCCCTGAAATTTTCCTGTTTCCAGCTCACCACCGACCAGATTAACTGGCCAGGCGCGCATATTGACGGTGCCATGCCCGGAAGGATCAACGGGAAGGATACCGTTCTGAAAAGGAATATTTGCAACTCCGCCGCCGAGATTTTCAATACGAATACCGACATCGGGCACATTGTCTGAACTTCTTCGCCTGGCGACCAGGTTGTACTGGTCTACTACCCCAGTTGTACCGTCGATGCGCATTTGCAACGAGTTTTTAATCTTTGAAGTATCACCACAGTCATAAGTGATATCAAAGTCTACTGGAGTAAAACCGTCTGGCATGGCATTGCGGGTGGTAAACTTCTGACCATTGATGAATCCAAAATTAACCTTAATAACATCGCCCTGATTAATTTTGCACGACTGTGGGGCGGTGAGATTTCCCTGAATCGATAACTTGACTAAATCATGGAAGTCACCTGTAGACGGGCTTCCCATTCCATCGACCCACGCGCCTTTAATGACGGCAATATCCGTTTTCGGAATGGTCATCGAGCCGAGAAATGGCTTGGTGACATACAGGGTAAAGGTGGTATTTGCACCAATATTAACGGGTCCATAACGAGACGTGTCACCCTGGCAAACACCCGTTTGGGTTGCAGCAGAATATACGGTGCTGCTTTTTATCTGTGTGAATCGGGTGTTAACAGAGACAACCTGGTCGGTTGTGAGTCCTGGAATGTCGTTTGCCTGTAATGTGGTTTTAATATCCAGGCTGTCATTGAGTTTGTAATATCCTGTCTGATGTCCAGTGGTGGTAAGTACGGGGCTGACCATATAGACAAGTTTAACTGCCTTACCCGCAGAGCAGGTACAGGCGTATTGCCAGTTAGTGCTACTTAGCGTGGCAGAGGTAAACTCCCGTCCTGTCACGTTATCTGTCTGGTTCACCGTAACATCATCAACCACACTGCTGTAATTTGTCGCACCGCTAGTGCTGTCAGCTCCACACCCTCCTGAGGAGGCATAAGCGCAGGATGTGGATATCAACAAAAGTCCTGTTATAAGAGGCGCTCTTTTCATTTTTTTATCCTTAATGGCACTGCGCTGTGCCTTGTAATACAGAGGTTGTTGGTTCTGAATCCGGTGTACTAAAAGCAAACTGACATTGTTGATCTGCCTGATTTCCCCAGCGTACAGTCCAGCTTTGTGATTTACTCGATATCCCAGAGAGATATAGTATGCCGCCCTCATCGACGATACTTTGTTGCCCCGTATCATCGTTGCTGGCAAGAGCGCCAAAGGGCAACGGTTTACCGTTGCGATCGCTGACTGTAACAAGTACGCGATAACCGATATTGGCGTTGAAACGCGCCGCTACCATTGCACCTCTGTTGGGCACCACAAACTGTGTTGTTTGCTCAAGATCGACGTTATCGGGCAGCTGCGTAGTATCTACCGAGAGACGGTTTTCCTGGTAAGTCGTGAGATAAGGAACCACTGCATAGCCAAAGGGATCAGTAGCAATCCCCGGATAGTTTTGTATCCTCACGCCAGAAGCCCCGTTAGCATCGATAAGCGCAAAAGCGTTGCCCAGATATTGCGAGAGCGTCACGCCATGAGGATGGATAACCACGCCGCCGGTAACGCCGTAATTGTATTGGCTGCTGTCATTACCGTAACTGTATCCGGCACTGAAGGTTCCATAAGGTGAACGGTAACTGGCGTTCAGGCTACTGTTATGGTTGTTATCGTCATCCAGACTTTGTTCCAGGCTATAGCTCAGGCGACCATCATCCAGCAGTGAGCCATCAAGACGCATTTCATGTTGGGTTGGGCGATCTTTCTGGCTGGTCATCTGATAGGAAACCCGGCTACGCGGTAACCAGCGTTCTAACGGAATACTGAGATTCAAAGAGAGTGCACGGTCATTATTTTCATCAGTGTAGCGGCTGTATTGATAATTCAGGCTGTAACCAATTCCCCATTGCTGGCCGGAAACCCCAACAGAGATATTCCTGTTTTTCTCGTTATTGCCCCAATAGTCTTGCTGCGAACCGGAGGCATACAGACTTACCCCATCAAATATTGTCTGGCTGATGTTGAATTGAATTTCACTTTTTTGGCGACTGTTATAGTCCCAATTGCGGGTATTGGCTTCATCAAAACTAAAATAGCCATCGTTGGTATAGCGATAGTAGCTAACAGCGATATTGGTGTTGGTTTCCGGGATATCTTTGATGTACTGCGTACGCCATTGATAGCCATGAAAAGAGTGCTGGTTATCGAATTGGGTGTCAGCTCTGTTGATATCCATCGACAACGCGCCCAGTGCGCCAAGTGTGCCGCCGATACCGATCCCCAGCGCATAATAATCTTCAGAACCGAGCAGGCCGCCATACAGCGTAAAAGTATTATTCAAACCATATATTGCCGTGGCTTCAGCAAATTCTGGTTCCTTGCTATCACTGTTTGCATCAGCGCGATAGCGTCCAGCGGTCGCGCTATATTTTAGATGCCCAGGTCGCTGCATCATGGGTAATGAAGAATAAGGCTGGATAAAGCGACGTTGTGTACCGTCACTTTCTTCAATCGTGACTTCTAAATCGCCGCTGTTGGAAGAGGGGTAGAGATCGTTAATTTCAAAGGCACCCGCTGGCACGTTGCTTTGATAGATCACATAACCATTTTGCCTGATAGTCACGATTGCACTACTGTTTGCGATACCGCGTACCGTTGGGGCAAATCCGCGCTGGCTGTTTGGCAACATATTATCGTCGGAAGCGAGTTGCACGCCAGTAAAGGTGTAGCTGGAAAAAATACTGCCGCTGGTGGCGCTTTCTCCCAGAAGCAACTGAGACTTCAACGCCTTGATATCACGTTGTAAATAACTACTGATAGTGTTCCAGCTTGACGCCTGATCGTTGCGTGTCCACGTAGAATAGTTACGTAATCGCCAGGGGCCAAAATTAGCACCATTTTGCATATTCAGGTACTGTCGTTGGCTACGATTGCCCTGGCGGTAACGGTTATCAGAACCTGTAAACGAGTAGTTGGTAAACAGCGTTGGTATACCATCGTCCCAACGAGAAGGGGAGACGTAACCTCTTGCATCACGGTACAGTGCAATTTGGGGAATGCTCAAATTAAGTCGCTGATGATTGAAATCAAATTCAGCAGCTGTACCGGGAATGATTTGTTCAAGCGAGTTGATCACGCTATCGTCATCTTTTTCAGCCAGCGCCGGGATTTCATCCACCTTAATACCCAGCTCACGTAGTTGTTCTACCGTAAACTGTGGCTGCAGAAGTTGCTCTGCATTGGCGGTAAATGTAATTTTTTTCTGTGAAACCTTCTTTTTATTCAGCCAGATATCAACCTGATAAGTTCCTGGTAGTTGTGCGTATTTTTTTGAAAAACGTGACAGATCAGTTGTTTGCATACCACTTTTTGTAGTTTCCAGCATAATGGGGTCGAAATAATACTCTTCGGCGTTAGCGGTAGTGCAAAGCATGCCGCTGCCAGTGAGCACCATCGGCAAACAGCGTTTGATGATGAGCGCCAACTGTTTCGGTGTGCGTTTATGTCCCTGGTGGTGTCGTTGTGGCATTCCCTGATGACCTGTGTTTTTTATATTTGTTATTGCAGTGGACGAGTTTCTGTCCCGGAACTGCCGCCATAATCATTGATTGCAGCCCATTTCACGTTCTTTCCGCCAGATGCAGGAAGTGGTAACTGTTTATGTTCTCCGGGCGCGATATATTCAATTTTGCTTGTGAGATCGGTTTTATCGACTGCCAGTCCGGCAAATACGACGTAATATTCAGTTGGGTTATATATATTGAGTGAATGGTCACTACGTTTAAATTCCAGTGATGTCCACGCATCGTTTACCCGTCCCTTCAGGTGTGCGGGGCGATAAAACATTTTGATCCGTGTTTTAAATACCAGCGTCAACTCGTTAGCATTAACATCATCTGATTTTTTCTTTGCTGGAATGGCACGAACATTAATGTAGAACAGCGACTCTTTATTTTCAGGCAGGTTATCAGCTGTTTTAATAATTCGCAGTGATGAGTCATCGCCAGCTTCAAGACGAAATAGCGGTGGGGTTATAATAAATGGGGCACGGCTTGTACCATCTATATTATCTACCCATGATTGCAGTAAATAAGGCGTTTCTGCGCCTTTGTTTGCGACAGGTAACGCAGCCTCTTTGCGGCTGGCATCATAGATCACTCGCGTTCGCTGTAAAACGATACCCCCTGCAAGCGCCTGGCCGATACAGAAGCTACACAACAAGGTTATTATCACCGCGAATGTTCGTTTTGACATAGTTATTTTTCAACCTGATACAACGAGAAAGAGGAAGGAAAAGGGCGTTATCTGAAAGGTCAGATAACGCCGTAACGTATTAACGGTAATCCAGCGTTACGTTAACGACAGCGTCTGCTTCCCCTGGGGTGATTTCTGATGCTTCAACGGTTGATACGTAGTAAGCGATGAGGTCAACATTGACAATACCATTGGAGTCCGCTGGGATCTGATAAACCGTGTTATCATTCCCCATAGCATTCAGTGGCATAAGGTTTCCGCTTTCCGCATCGTCAATACGGATACCCACACCTGTTGCCGCTGTGCCAGCAAAAGAGCCCACTTTTGCCAGATTAGGGAAGTTAGGGACGGTGCCATTATCCCGCGTTTCCAGCCATAAACGGAAAGACGCTTCAACGTTGCCGTTATCGTGCTCCCACCCAGTCACTGGGCAGTTAACTAAAGGAATAGTGAATGGAATTTTTGGGCTACGATCGCCAACAGAACGAAACTGTTCGGCATTATAGTGACCAAGAGCAACTTCAATTTTCTTATCAGAGTCATTGATTTCACAAGCGGATTTTAAAATCTCGCCATCAAAAACTATTTCACCATCGGTTGCAGCGGCATTACCTGCGAAAAGCGCAAGTAAGCCCACAATAGCTGTTTTTGTAACTTTATTCATTTATAACCTTATCCTTGTAACAAGTACATAATCATATTTAATGTGAATATATGTTCAACATCTTTAAAGATTATACAGGTAGAAACATTTCATTGAACATTAAATAGACTAAACTTTAAGATTATATTTATATGCAAATATTTTATGTTTTTATTATATTGATATGAATTTTCTATGTGTTAAAAAGAGTATAAATGCCTGACTTTGCTGCGCCAGGGGCCGAGTCAGAATACGAGGTGATTTATTAATAGAACAAGTTATATGTATATCTAAAATTAAATTGTTGAACATAACTCCTTTTGCTATTGGCGTTATGTTCAACCCAGTCAAATGTTATTTAATATAATGCGTGACTGTTGAATAAGTTAATTTAAAAATTTTGAGCAAATTTTCATCTGGTTAGGTATTAATTAAACAAATAAAGTTACTGTGCAGCCATAAAAACGAAGCCGGGATAGCGGTGGAGACTTTAGCCGTGAGAAAACGTTCTGTCGCATCCTGCTTTCCTTCGCCAGTCACCAATAACAAAACCTCGCGGGCATTGAGAATATCCTTCAGGCCTAAGGTGATCCCACGAGTCACGGGGCGACCCGTGGTTTTTAACATCTCATGTTGCTGTGTTCTGGCATCAAGTTGACTGATATGGCAGGCCGGTTGTAGGCTTTCTCCCGGTTCGTTCAGCCCAAGATGACCGTTTTTCCCCAATCCTAGAACGCATAAATCCAGACCGCCTTTGCGCGCAATCAGGTTCGTTACCCGTTCGCACTCTGTCTCATTTATCTCTTCGGAGCGAAAGCTGATGAGCTGGTCTTCACGCAGCCCCAGCGGCTGCACGATATGCTGTTGTAGGAAAGTTTCGCAGGTGCCAGGCATCGTTAATGGCAGATCCACCCATTCGTCGAGCTTCACGAAGGTGAGCTGGCTGATATCAACCTGCTGCTGGTGGATTTTTTCTACCAGATAATGATACGTCAGTAATGGCGTGGCTCCGGTCGCCAGGCAAATCACGGCATCCGGTTTGCTACGGATCACAGCCAATAAATATTCGCTGGCTCGTTCACTTAACGCCGTATAGTTTTCAACTTGCTGAAGGGTTTGCACAGGATGAAATTCCTTAAGTAAAGAGGCACCGCCAGAAGCAGTGCCTCGTTCCATTTACAAAATGCCGAATGCGGAACAAACAATAGAGAGCACAAAAGTCACGCCGATTAACAGCACCGGATGCGCTTTTTTCACCCGCAGGAAGTAATACATCAGCAGGGTGTAGGCCATCGGTAAAATGTTCGGGAAGACTTTATCGAAGAAATCCTGTTGCAGCGCGACGCTGTGGGTACTGTCGATGGCAAACGATGTCACCACGTTAATATGCACATACGAAGCGATCAGCCCGCCGATTACCGTGATCCCGAGGATGGTTGCCGAGCGAGCAATCATCTGCGAGTTCTCTCGCACTTTATCGATCGCCTTCACGCCGACTGAATAACCGACGTGGGTCCAGCCGACGCGCAGGAAAAAGATAAGCAGGTAAACGGCGAAAAATAGAATCGGCCCCAGCAGGTTTCCCTGGCTGGCAAATGATGAGCAAATTCCCGCCATAATCGGCAACAAAGTAAACCAGAAAATCGCATCGCCAATCCCGGCGATTGGGCCAAACAGTGCCACTTTGAGGCCTTTAATGGTGTCGCGGTTTTCTCCTTTTTCTTCCATCGAAATTAATAACCCCATCAGGAATCCGACCAGATTCGGGTGGGTATTAATAAATTCGAGGTTATCTTTCATCGCCGCGCTTAAGCCCGGTTTGTCGTCCTTATAAATCTTTTTCAGGATCGGCAACATCGCCCAGGTAAAACCGCCCGCCTGCATCCTTTCGTAGTTAAAGCTCGCTTGCAGCAGCGACGAACGAAAGCCCAGACGGGTGATATCTTTTTTACTGATTTCAGATCCCATTGCTGTAGTCCTCTTCTTCATTTTTACTGGCAACGGGCTGCGGTTGCGCTTGCTGCCGGGATTTCGCATTGAAAAACTCATACACCGCAAAGCCTGCGCCCAGTACGGCAACCGGCAACAGGTTGCTGACCTGGATGTAGCAAACAAACAGGAAACCGGCGATCAGGTAAGGGATATATTGCGCTTTGAACATTACGCGCAGCAGCAAGCCAAAACCAACGGCAGGCAGAATACCGCCAGCCACTTCAAAGCCGTGGGTCAACCAGGCGGGCATCGCTTTCACCAGCGCCTGCATCGCCCCTTGTGCCAGGTAAGTACAGAGGAAAGCAATCACCGCATACGCTGAAGCGACGATGAGCATCGTTGTCCAGTTAAGCCGGGAAAACGCTGCCGTATCCGCCTCTTTCGCGCATTTATCGGCTTTGGTCATAAATAATGAGAAAGCGGAATAGAAGAACAGAATGACGTACTGCATTAACAAACTAAACGGCAGACCAAGACCAATTGCTGTTTTGGCATCAACGCCCGTAGACCATGCAATGACGGTGGTCATCAGACCCGCCATAATCGGGTTGGGCGGCTGAACACCACCTGCAGGGGTTAATCCGGCGAAAGCCAACTCTGTCAGACCACCGGTAATTAAGCCAGTCTGAATATCACCGAGAATAGCGCCAGTTAGGGTACAAACGATTATCGGGCGGAATAAAAATAAGGCTTCCAGCCAAAAATCAATCCCCAGAACGAAAACTAACGCCGCCAGGGATAATCCCTGAAGTAGGGTTATTTCATGCATTTTTATTACCTCAAACCAATATTAAGGCGATTTTAGATTTAGTCAGGGATTTGTTCTTTTTGATCGCCAGGGACGTCCTGAATGAAAACATTCACGCCACGTTGTTTAATAAAACGTAAGTCCGCGAGATCCTGGTCATCGACATAAACTTTACTGCTGATTTGCTTTTTCCCTTCCGAGAAATGCATATTGCCGACGTTGATATCTTTCAGGTCAATGCCACCTTCTACCAATTTACGTACCGTTTGTGGCGTACGGCAAATCAGGAAGATCTTCTGATGCGGTGCAGCTTTGCCGATGACGTTAATGGTTTTTTCGATAGTAAAGAAACGAATGCCAAAGCCGTAGGTTTCTGCGGTAATACCCATTAATTTCTGTTGAATATCATCGTTAGCGACAACATCATCCACGACTACCAGCAGATTCGCACCGATGGTGGATTTCCAGGTCACGCCAACCTGACCGTGAACCAGACGGTTATCAATACGGGTTAAGAGAATATTTGGACTGCTCATTGTGTAATCCTCACCATAAAGTTGAATAATATAATTTTTTTTAATATATTATTGTTGCGATATTGTACTGATGTATTTATTAAGGTTTAGTCATCTCCTTTTCCATTAAGGCACTCCCCGATATTAATCGGGAAGTACATTGGGATAAATCATAAAAAACTAATGATTATGCTGAAATTCGATTCGCTGAACCACAGACATTAATTTTATTTCTGACAACTTCTTTCATCGCATCCATTCCGACGCGCATATAATAACGAGGATCATTACCCTGCGGATTTTCCGCAAACCAGGCTTTAACCGCGCCAGCGAAGGCTATTTTTAATTCTGTGGCAACGTTCACTTTTGTGACGCCAAGTTCAATAGTGCGACGGACAAATTCATCCGGAACATCGCTGGCACCATGTAGCACCAGAGGAACATCCACCACTTCACGAATTTCCGCCAGCCGCTGGAAATCAATCTTCGGCGTTTTGCTGTATAAGCCGTGCGCCGTACCAATCGCTACCGCCAGGCTGTCGACGCCAGTCAGTTCGACAAAGCGTTTAGCTTCTTGTGGATCGGTCAGGAATGCACTTTCGGCGTCAACGCTCATGTCATCTTCAACACCGCCCAGGCGGCCCAGTTCTGCTTCCACGCTGCAATCCTGTGAGTGGCAGAAGTCAACAACCGATTTCACCAGCTTCACGTTCTCGGCAAACGGGAAGTGGCTGCCGTCGATCATTGCACTGCGCACACCTGCGTGGACTTTACGGCGAATATCATCCAGCGATTCGTGGTGGTCGAGATGCAGCGCCAGTGGCATGTTGTAGGTTGTGGAATAGGCGCTGCACAGGGCGTAGATCTCTTCCAGCGCGATATGTTTAAAGGTCCCCGGCGTTCCGGCGAGGATCACCGGCGATCGCATTTCACTGCACACTTCGAGGATCGCCTGGATCGTCTCGGCGTTATGAATGTTAAAAGCAGGCACCGCGTAGCCATTGGCCTGGGCGTCCTGCAACAGATATTTAGTGGAGATAATGCTCATAATGCGATCCTCTTATGCCTGCCACGGATGAATGATTACGCCTTGCACCACGCGGTTAACGGTGCCGCTGGCTGATGGGGTATCTGGCGTATTGCCCATGTGCAGCGACTGCATCAGTGCAAACGTCTGGGCGTACATCAGGAAGCAAAATGCCTGCTCAACGTCGATAAAGTGACGTGACGGCGGCAGGATAATATGTGGACCGGCAGCGACGATGTCGGTGCTTTCCGCGGCGATGGCGATTACGCGCATTGCCTGGTTGTCACGGCGGAGTTCAGCCAGCAGATCAAGATCATACTGACGGGTGTAAGGGTGGCTGGAGACAAATACCACCACCAGTGTTTCGTTATCGACCAGCGATTTTGGTCCATGACGGAATCCGGTTGGAGAATCATAAAAGGCCGCCAGTTTACCCGCCGTCAGTTCCAGCACTTTCAGCGCCGACTCGCGTGCTGCGCCCTGTAAGCCACCGCTGCCGAGATAAACGATCCGTTTCCACGGTGCGTAACCAAACACACCTTCGCTGAAATCGCCCAGTGAGGTCAGGATCGCCTGGCAACGATCCGCCACGTCGCGGAAGGTTTGGCTGTTGATCGTCTCAGGTGCGAAAACCGCGAGGCAGCTGGCCATCATGGTGGTAATGCTGCTGGTCATCGCAAAGCCGCGATCGTGCGTTTCTGCGGGCATCAGCAGGGCAAATGCGTTATCGCTGTTGATCGCGTTTTGGTAAAGAGCGCCCGCTTCGTTGCAGGTGATCGGCAGGTGATAGCATTCCGGTACAAATTGATTTGCCAGTTCCACGGCAGCGACGCTTTCCGGGCTGTTGCCGGATCGACCGAAGGAGATCAACAGCAGCGGATGAGCTGGATTCAGGTAGTCCATCGGATTGGTGACCAGATCGGTGGTCGGTACGGCGCTGAAGTTTTTACCGGTATGGCTGGCGAGCCACGGCGCGATGATGTCACCGATAAATGCCGACGTTCCGGCTCCGGTCAGGATGATCCGCAGATTCTCTTTGCGCAGTAACGGTTCAAGGAAGTTATTGAGCGCGGAACGTAGCGCGTCGATGTTGGTGAGTGAACGGATCCATGCGCGAGGCTGATGGCGGATCTCTTCTTCAGTCCATGTACCGGTTGCGGCGGCAGCAGGGGTGTAATTTTCTGGCATAACTCAATCCTTAGTCTGATGAACTTGACGTCGGGCGTTGTCGCTTTCACTTGCCTTTCGTTTCATTTCACTTGGTGATGTCTTTCGTTGATTAAAATCTATAGAAAAGAAACTGAAAGTTCAATGGAGAAAAAGGAAATAAAACGAAATCTGTGATCGTTGAAAGAAAAGACAAGGGAAGATTAAGAATTGCGTAATGACGTCGCTATGTTCACCGATTGCCGGATGCGGCGTACCGTAGGTCGCATAAGACGCGTTAGCGTCGCATCCGACACCGCTGCACAGATCAAAAAGAAAGAAAAAGAAAGGCCTTACGGGGGAAGTGAAGGCCCAATAATGGAGCAAACCATCAAAACGAAGCTAATTGACCCTGAATCCAGATTTGTTGCACATGTAGCCCGCTATCCAGCGCAACGACGCTGGCGCGTTTGCCCGGTTTAAGCGATCCCAGAACACCATCAACACCCAGCATTCGCGCCGGATGCAGCGATGCCATATGAATGGCTTCCGCAGGCGTTACGCCCGTCAACTCGACCATGTTGCGCACTGCCGCATCAACAGACAGCGTACTGCCCGCCAGCCCACCGGACGCGGTACGGACAACGCCACCGTGCATCTGCACTTCTTCGCCACATAACGTATAGCGACCATCCGGCATCCCGGCTGCCTGCATCGCGTCGGTGATCAGCACGATTCTCTCTTTTGCACAGCAACAACACAGCGACATCGCCGCCGGATGCACATGATGACCATCGGCTATCAGTTCCAGCCAGGCGCGCTTGTCCGTTAATCCCGCGCCAACCATTCCCGGTTCGCGGTGATGTAAACCTGTCATCCCGTTATAGCAATGCACCAGGCCGTCGGCACCAGCATCAAACGCGGCGCGAGTTTGTTGCCAGGTCGCCGCGCTATGCCCCAGCATCACTCGTACATTTTGCTGTTTAAGATGGCGGATGGCCTGCAATGCCCCCTCTTTTTCCGGTGCCAGCGCTACCACGCGTAAGGTGTGCTGAGAAACGGCAATCAATTGATCCAGCTCGGCAATTTCAAGCTCGCGAAACAATTCCGGCGGATGCGCGCCTTTATTCTGCGGCGTGAAGTACGGTCCTTCGAGATAACTCCCCAGCACTTGCGCACCAGGTCCGCCGCGTTGGCAACGTTGAGCAATACGTTTCAGCGCCGCATGAATGCTGTTAAGCGGCGCGGTTACGGTAGTCGGCAACCAACTGCCGACACCTTCGCGTGCCTTGTGCATTGCCAGCTTGTCGAGTACATCCGGCGCGTCATCCATTACATCAACGCCCGCACCACCGTGTACATGGGTGTCGATGTAAGCGGGGCAGAGCAGTTCCGCATCGCGTTCAGTCACGCCCACTGGAATCGGTTCGATTGCTGCGATGACACCGTCAGCAATACGCAACTGATGGTCATCGAGCCATCCCTCTTCAGTCAGCAGCCTTCTGGCGCGCAGAACGTGTGTCATATTCCTTCCTCGACCGGACATTCTTCATGGCAGCGGCCTAACTCGTCCACCAGACTGGTCAGCCCTCGGTGTCCACACTCCAGCGCCTGTACACGGAATTCTTCACCGCTTAATCCTTCGCGCTCCAGCACCATCTCCAGTAGCAGTTGCAAATTGGTGCCGGTGATCACTTCACAGCCCGGTTTTTGCATCGCCAGCGTTGAAGCTACGCGAAACGGCGTGCCGCCCAGCAAATCCGTCAGAAAAACAATGCCGTCTTCACAATCCAGTTGGGCGATGGCCTCTTCAAGCTGCGATGTAAGCAGCGCGGTGCTTGAGGTTTCCGGAAAATCGATGGCGATAAACTGCGATTGCTCACCGAGAATTTGCTTCATTGCTTTTTCCATGCCGCTGGCAAACCCGCCATGCCCTGTCAAAATAATACTTAACATCTAATACCTCATTGTATTTAAAGGAAATGGCAGAATTTACCGACGATGCCGAGAACCACGGTAACTGCAATCAGACGCAGCGGACTCCAGCCGCGGCGTACCAGCCAGAACATGGTCAAGGTGTAGACCAGCGGTAAGAAGGCAGGCATCAGTTTGTCAATAACATCAGTCTGTAACTTAACCACTGCGTCGCCCGCTGTGATTTCCAGCGTGGTGCTTAAACGAACATAGGTTGCCACCAGCGCGCCGATTACCGTCATCCCAACGATAGACGCAGCATGGCCGACTTTTTTGGTATTCGCTTTAATGAGTGGAATCGCCGCCACGCCCATGCGGTAAGCATAATGCGCCAGACCAAAACGCAGCCCCAGGTGTACCACGTTGAACAGCACAATAAATACGACTGCGCCAAGAATAGAGCCTTGTAGCGCAAGGCTTGCGCCTATCCCGCCACAAATCGGCAGTAGCGTTAGCCAGAACATTGCATCGCCAATCCCGCCGAGCGGCGCACCGACGGCAATTTTGGTGCTCTGAATACTGTTAACGTCCTGCTTAGAACGCTCCATCGCAAGGATAATGCCGATAACAAATGTCACCAGAAACGGATGGGTATTGAAGAAACCCATATGCCCCTTCATGGCGCGCGCCAGGTCGCGTTTATTAGTGTGGATCTTTTTCAGAGCAGGCAGCAGACCGTACAACCAGCCAGAAGCCTGCATACGTTCGTAGTTAAAAGACGCTTGTAACAGCATGGAACGCCAGGCGACGCGGTTGATATCTTTTTTCGTCAGCTCCGCGCCAATGCTCTGATCTTCATACACGTTTTCATTGACGCCAGTCAGCAATGTTTCTTCGTTTTCACTGACGTTCGGCAGGGTGGTTTGATTAGATGCCATCTTCAAATTCCTCTTTCTGTGCCGCAGGTTGAGTCGGTTCAGGAGATTTACGCAGCAGGTCGATCAGCGCCATCGCCAGCGCAGCGGCAGCAATAGCCAGCACCGGTAACTTGAGCCAGGCTGCGGCAACAAAGCCCAGGATGAAGTAGGGGATGTAGACGTTTTTCATCATGATTTTCAGCAGCACGGCAAAACCGATTGCTGGCATGATGCCGCCCGCGACGCCGAGGCCGTCGATTAATCGTTGCGGCAGGACATCAATGATGGTTTTTGCATGTTCCGCGCCGAAGTAGATAGGCAGGAAAGCGCAGAGAAAATAGAAAGTGCCGAGTGCCAGCAGTGCCAGATAGTTCACGCGTTCAATGCCGCGAGTATCGGCGTTCTCCGCCATCCGGTCGCAGCGAGACATCACGCCAGACATCACCGAGAACAGGAAGGTAATCCCCATCTGTACTGCGACAGCGAAAGGTACGGCGACACCGACCGCGACATCGGGTTTCACGCCAGTAGTAATGGCAAACGCCGTGCCGACGATAGTACCGATAATCACGTTAGGCGGCTGTGCGCCCGCCAGCGGGGCCAGCCCCATCCACACCAGTTCCAGCGTACCGCCGGTTAAAATTCCGGTATGCAGATCGCCAAGTACCAGCCCGACCAACGGGCCGAGGACCACCGGGCGGTGCATATGTGTTAGGCCGTTAAACATATCCAGGCCAGCGATAAAGGCGATAATGCCCAACGCAAATGCCTGCAACAGGCTGATTTCCATGATGAATCCCTCAAAGTAATTTAAAGAGGTCCACAGCAGGCTCTGTCGGGACGCCCTGAACGAAGCATTCCACCCCAGCGGCTTTCAGGTCGTTAAATGCTGCGATATCGCCCGCATCCACAGAAACCGTTTTGGCGATTTGTTGTTTGCCATTGGCGTAGTGCATATTGCCAACGTTAATGCGATTCACCGGAACGCCACCTTTCACCAGCGTCAGGAAATCGGCGGGTGTTTTACAAACCAGCAGGATTTTCTGTCGATCGGCGGCGCGATGAATGTTGTCGATAACTTTTTGCAGCGTCCAGAAACGTACGGCGATCCCTTCTGCCAGTACCATTTCCATCAGGTTTTGTTGTACCGGATCTTCGGCAACCTCATCGTTGGCTACCAGCACCAGATTTGCCCCCGCAAATCCGACCCACTGAACGCCGACCTGACCGTGAATCAAGCGTTCATCAATCCGGCTTAAAACAATATTTGGCATAGCGTGTTCCTCTTTGTTTTGCTTATTGGCCTTCACAGGCTGTGTAGTACTGCGCCAGGATGTCCTGAATATGGTTGATAATGAGTTCCCGTGGCGTCGGTTGCAGCTCGCCGGAGCGAACTTTCACGTATTGCAGCGGCAGATACTGGCTGATGAGCGGTAGCGGAATTGGTGAATCCGCCAGATTACGAACCAGATGAGCGAAAGCGTCATCAATCTGGCTGTCCGGCCAGTAATAGCGCACGCGATCCGAGTAGCTATAACCACGCGCCAGACGACGCGCGTTGCCGTCACCGTGGTAGTGGCTTTGCCAGTATTCCGGGCGGTCGAGCATCACGTCTTCCAGCACCTGACGCAGACCAGAACAGGCTTTCGCTGGCACCAGTTCTTCTTCAATCGCCGCCAGAGAGAACAGAGCTTCACGCAGGGCGAAGGTCAGCGCTGGGCCAACTTTCAGAATGGCAAAGTGGTCAATCACCAGCTGGCGCAGCGATTGCGGCGTTTGATAATCGGTAGAGTGCGCTTCGAAAATCAGCGTTTCGTAGTTTTCGACCATCTGGCTTAAGGCGCTCGCTTTGGCGGGCTGATAATCAATAACGTTGGTGTGATCGAATTCGACGCCGGGTTGAACCACCAGGGCAATGATGCGTGGCCAGATGGCATTCAAACCTTGCTTTTCAAAGGCGTGACGATGGGCTTCCAGCGTGGCGCGGGCGGCATCCGGCGTGGTGACCGCCAGCTCGCTTAAGGTTTCATGCGCGCCGCCAGGTACCGGCACTTCGGTACCAATGACATACTCCAGATCGGCTTCGCCAAAGTGTTCAAGACAGGTTTCTTCCGCCACTTTCGCCAGACGGGCGGCGCGTTCAGCCACGATGTCATCAGTTAAGGGAATCGGATCGTCCTGACAGGACATGCTGCAATCAAGGTGGATTTTTTTGAATCCTGCCGCAACGTAGCTTTTAATCAAATCATCGGCATTGGCCATTGCCTGAGCGGCCGGCAGGTTTTGCCAGCGGTTTGGCCCCAGATGGTCACCACCCAGAATCAACGCATCCTGCGGGAAATTCAACGAGTCGGCGAGCTGACAAACAAAGCCGCGAAAATCGGCGGGCGTCATTCCGGTATAACCGCCGAACTGGTCTACCTGATTGGAGGTTGCTTCAATCAGTAACGGCGTTTGGTTTGCACTGGCGTAGCGGATTGCAGCCTCCAGCACCAGCGGATGTGCGGAACAAACGGCATAAATTCCATTTGTTTTGCCCGCTTTGTGCTGTCTCACCATTTCTGTCAGATGTTTCACTTTCCTCTCCAGTTCAGATTACTGCGATATTAATCTTTCGTTTTGTTTCAGTTGATACTGCGTCATGGTGAGATAAAAATAAAACGAAAGATAATAGTTTTCTGATCTGATTCACAAAAGAAACATAATGAAAGTCACTGAAACGAGAGTAGCTTGCGTCAATGGGCAAGGTGGGCTTGCATTTGCTTAATAGAAAGGCGTTAATAGGCAAAACGAAATGAAACGAAAGTTTTACGAAAGGACTTACTATGAGTAATACCGACGCTTCAGGTGAGAAGCGAGTGACTGGCACCAGCGAGCGACGAGAACAGATCATTCAGCGTCTGCGACAGCAAGGGAGTGTGCAGGTTAACGATCTGTCGGCATTGTATGGCGTATCTACTGTGACGATCCGCAATGATCTGGCGTTTCTGGAAAAGCAGGGGATCGCTGTGCGTGCCTATGGTGGCGCGTTGATCTGCGATAGCACGACGCCGTCAGTCGAGCCATCAGTGGAAGATAAAAGCGCGCTGAACACCGCGATGAAACGCAGCGTTGCGAAAGCTGCCGTTGAGTTGATTCAGCCTGGTCATCGGGTGATCCTCGATTCCGGGACTACCACTTTTGAGATTGCTCGTCTGATGCGTAAGCACACTGACGTAATTGCGATGACCAACGGTATGAACGTGGCTAATGCGTTGCTGGAAGCGGAAGGCGTTGAGCTGCTGATGACCGGCGGGCATTTGCGCCGTCAGTCGCAATCTTTTTACGGCGATCAGGCTGAGCAATCGCTGCAAAATTACCACTTCGATATGCTGTTTCTTGGTGTAGATGCGATCGATCTGGAGCGCGGCGTCAGCACACATAATGAAGATGAAGCCCGTTTAAACCGTCGGATGTGCGAAGTTGCGGAACGGATCATCGTGGTCACCGATTCCAGTAAATTCAATCGTTCCAGTTTACATAAGATCATTGATACTCAACGTATCGACATGATCATTGTTGATGAAGGCATTCCTGCGGATAGTCTGGAAGGACTGCGAAAGGCTGGGGTTGAAGTGATTCTGGTCGGGGAGTGAGAAAGGGTGCCCGCTGGTCAACACGAATACGTTCGGCGGGCATTGTGAACACCATCAATGGTTTTCTTCTGTCTCTTGGGTGAAGCTTTCCCAGTCGGCAGGAGGATGTCCTCTTTTTAACATTTTGCTGAATACGGTATAGGCATCTGTTTTTTTACCGTAGGTGCGCAGAGTGTTTTCATCGTTCATCCATCCCAGAATGATGACTTTCTCTTTTTCACTATAACGAAAGAAGAGACGATAACGACCAGCACCAAATTTTACCCGTGACCAGTCTTTATTTTTCCCAGAGCCTAACGACTTGCCATGACGGAATGCCGGTGATGATGGATTGACCGTGATATGCTCCTCAATCACTTTATGGACTACCGCCAATAACTTTGTGGCGGCTTTTCTCTGATAATTTTCAGGATCTTTTCCCTTTAATGTCTCGACTTCGGCAACTAAAGCGTCGTAGGTTTCCTGAAAACAGGGATGAGCATATAGCACCCAACCATTAACCCTTTGTGGAAAATCCATTATTCGTCGTCGCCAATCTCATCATCAATGTTGACGTCCATGCCAGCGACAAGTTTCTTTCCTTGTTGAATGTTGAATGGACGAGTTTTTTGCGGGTTGTTCTGGATATCTGCATCCAGAAAACGCAAAAATGCATTCATAGTATGATCCTCCTGTTCATCTCCCAGTCGGCACATAAAGACTTGCCCACCAGGCAGAATTTCGTAATGAATGCTGTCCTGGCCTGGCTTCAGTTTTAAGGCCTCACGCACTGGCGCGGGGATAGTTGTTTGTCCGCGTATCGTGACCTTTGATTCAGTGGTCAGTACAGCGTGAGAGCGAGCATTAGCGGGCATGATTCACTGTCCTTTTACAGCCTGTTTTCTGCTCAAATTATAAGCTTGAACTAAGGTAATGCAAATGCATTATTAATGGACGTGGGGGCTTTAAACAATAAAAACATGGCACTAAGGCCATGTTTTGCGAGGGACGTTCCAAAAGAAATCAGGTCACCGGTGCCGGGTTAAACACTGCCAGCTGGTTATGCAGCCCCCATTGATCCGAGAAGGTTTTCTTCTTCCCGCTGGCGACGTCGAGAATAAAGTGGAACAACTTCCAGCCCACCTCTTCAATGGTTTCTTCGCCGGTGGCGATAGTGCCCGCGTTAATATCCATTAAATCAAACCAGCGGTTCGCCAGCTCGGTGCGGGTCGCCATTTTAATGACGGGTACCGCCATCAGGCCGTACGGCGTACCACGACCGGTCGTAAACACTTGCACGGTGATACCCGAAGCCACCTGTTGCGTGCCACAGACAAAATCGCTGGCTGGCGTCGCGGCGTAAATTAATCCGCGTTGAGTCGGGCGTTGACCGGGCGACAGCACTTCAACAATTGCGCTTTTACCCGATTTAGCAATGGAGCCGAGTGCCTTCTCTACCACGTTTGCCAGACCGCCTTTCTTGTTGCCCGGCGAAGGGTTGGCGCTGCGGTCGGTTTTTCCCATATTGAGATAGTTATCGTACCACTCCATCTCCTCCAGCAGCCGTTTGCCGACCTCTTCGTTCACTGCGCGTGGTGTCAGCAGATGGATCGCGTCACGCACTTCCGTGACTTCTGAGAACATCACCGTTGCGCCGCAGCGCACCAGTAGATCAGACGCATAGCCAACCGCCGGGTTTGCCGTTACGCCAGAAAAGGCATCGCTGCCACCGCACTGCATGCCGACAACCAGTTCTGAAGCCGGACAGGTTTCTCGCTGACGTTGATTCAGTTTTTGTAGATGGCGTTCGGCGACCTGCAAAATATCCTCGACCATGGACTGAAAACCGACATGCTTTTCATCCTGCAAACTGACAATGCTGGCGCTTTCTACTGGAATAGCTTGCACATCATCCGTGCCGACCAGCAGGCGCTCAGGCTGCAACTTTTCACAACCCAGACCAATCACCATTACTTCGCCGCCAAAGTTAGGGTTCAGCGAAATATTGTGGATGGTACGAATAGGCACAACTGCCGCCGGTGCGTTAATCGCCACGCCACAGCCGTACAAATGATTCAGCCCCACCACGCCATCGACGTTCGGGTATTTCGGTAGCAGATCGCGTTCAATGATTTTTACTACATAGTCCACCACGCCTGCCACACAGTGGACGCTGGTGGTGATGCCGAGCAGGTTTTTGGTGCCCACGCTGCCATCGGCATTGCGATAGCCCTCAAAGGTGTATCCTTCCAGCGGCGGTAAGGGGGCCGGGACTTTGGTTGCCAGTGGCAGCGTGTGTAACGGCGGCGCTTCCGGTAGTACAACCATTGATTCGTCGATCCAGCTTCCGCGTGGGATTGCACGCACGGCGTAACCAATCACTTCACCATAACGAATAATTTCACCATTAGCCGGAATGTCCAGCAATGCGACTTTATGCCCCTGGGGAATATGTTCAATTAATTCCAGTCCATCCGGAAAACGCGTTCCTGCTTTCAGGCCATTATCATTAACAATAATTGCCACATTATCTGTGTCGTGAACTTTTATATAAAACGCAGTTGGCGTTTCTTGTCTGATTTCGATGTTGGCCATTGTACTATATTCTCCAGCCAGGGGTTATTAAAATGAGGACCTGGTCTCATTTAAAAATAAATGACTTCATTGGGTGAAATAAGAATGTCAGGAGTTTAAACGCAGAAATGTGATCAATGTCAATCATTTCAGGGATTGCAGTGCCGCCCGGCAAGGTAAAGCGCAAATCTGTGCTTTAGCGCGCAACCTTATGTGCATATGCTCAAAATAATATTTAAATAGCATTAATTAAATTAGCATTTGCACAATGATTATTATTCTCGCGCTGCTTATACTAATTCCCGAGTTCATTGCCGTTACGGCATAAATGAAACTCATAAATAACACCTTCCCCATAATAATAAAAATCAGCATAAGTACCCGAGGTAAATAAAATGATTCTGGACACCGTTGACGAAAAAAAGAAAGGCGTGCATACCCGCTATTTAATATTACTGATTATTTTTATTGTTACCGCCGTTAACTACGCCGATCGTGCAACGCTGTCTATTGCTGGTACCGAAGTGGCAAAAGAGTTGCAGTTAAGTGCGGTTTCGATGGGTTACATCTTTTCTGCTTTTGGCTGGGCCTACTTGCTGATGCAAATCCCCGGCGGCTGGCTGCTTGATAAGTTTGGCTCGAAAAAAGTTTATACCTATAGCCTCTTTTTCTGGTCGCTATTCACTTTCCTGCAAGGCTTTGTTGATATGTTCCCGCTGGCCTGGGCAGGGATCTCCATGTTCTTTATGCGCTTTATGCTCGGCTTCTCGGAAGCGCCATCATTCCCGGCGAACGCCCGTATTGTCGCCGCCTGGTTCCCGACGAAAGAACGTGGTACTGCCTCCGCCATCTTTAACTCGGCGCAATATTTCTCGCTGGCGCTCTTTTCGCCTCTGCTTGGCTGGCTGACTTTCGCCTGGGGCTGGGAGCACGTCTTTACCGTTATGGGGGTGATTGGTTTTGTGCTGACGGCGCTGTGGATCAAATTGATTCATAACCCGACAGATCACCCACGTATGTCTGCGGAAGAGCTGAAGTTTATCTCTGAAAATGGCGCGGTGGTCGATATGGACCACAAAAAGCCGGGCAGCGCGGCAGCAAGCGGTCCCAAACTGCATTACATCAAGCAATTGCTCTCTAACCGCATGATGTTGGGCGTATTTTTCGGACAATATTTTATCAACACCATCACCTGGTTCTTCCTCACCTGGTTCCCGATTTATCTGGTGCAGGAAAAAGGCATGTCGATTCTGAAAGTGGGTCTGGTCGCCTCGATTCCGGCACTGTGTGGTTTTGCGGGCGGCGTGCTGGGAGGTGTCTTCTCGGATTATCTGATCAAACGCGGTTTATCCCTGACCCTGGCACGTAAGCTACCGATTGTGCTGGGAATGTTGCTGGCTTCCACCATCATCTTATGTAACTACACCAACAACACCACGCTGGTGGTCATGCTGATGGCGCTGGCTTTTTTTGGCAAAGGATTTGGTGCTCTGGGCTGGCCGGTGATTTCTGACACCGCGCCGAAAGAGATTGTTGGCCTCTGTGGCGGCGTCTTTAACGTCTTTGGCAATGTTGCCTCCATTGTCACTCCACTGGTGATTGGCTACCTGGTAAGTGAACTGCACTCCTTCAATGCAGCACTGGTTTTCGTGGGATGTTCAGCGCTGATGGCGATGGTCTGCTACCTCTTCGTAGTTGGCGACATTAAACGTATGGAATTGCAGAAATAAGCAAAGGTATAAGCGATGAATAACGATGTTTTCCCGAATAAATTCAAAGCCGCACTGGCTGCGAAACAGGTACAAATTGGTTGCTGGTCAGCACTCTCTAACCCGATTAGCACTGAAGTTCTTGGTTTGGCTGGGTTTGACTGGCTGGTGCTGGATGGCGAACATGCGCCAAACGATATCTCCACGTTTATTCCGCAGTTAATGGCCCTGAAAGGCAGCGCCAGCGCGCCAGTAGTGCGAGTGCCGACCAACGAGCCGGTAATTATTAAGCGTCTTCTGGATATCGGTTTCTATAACTTCCTGATTCCTTTTGTAGAAACAAAAGAGGAAGCAGAGCAGGCGGTGGCATCAACCCGTTACCCACCGGAAGGCATTCGCGGCGTCTCCGTTTCTCACCGCGCCAATATGTTTGGCACCGTGGCGGATTATTTCGCTCAGTCGAACAAGAACATCACCATTCTGGTCCAGATAGAAAGTCAGCAGGGCGTAGATAACGTCGATGCCATTGCCGCTACCGAAGGTGTAGACGGTATCTTCGTCGGCCCCAGCGATCTGGCTGCGGCATTAGGCCATCTCGGCAATGCCTCGCACCCGGATGTACAAAAAGCAATTCAGCACATTTTTAACCGTGCCAGTGCGCACGGCAAACCCAGCGGTATTCTCGCGCCGGTCGAAGCCGATGCGCGTCGTTATCTGGAATGGGGCGCGACGTTTGTGGCTGTCGGCAGCGATCTTGGCGTCTTCCGCTCTGCCACTCAGAAACTGGCTGATACCTTTAAAAAATAACCACCACCGCAACAAGAGAGATGATTGATATGACTATGAAAGTTGGTTTTATTGGCCTGGGGATTATGGGTAAACCAATGAGTAAAAACCTTCTGAAAGCAGGTTACTCGCTGGTGGTTGCTGACCGTAACCCAGAAGCTATTGCTGACGTGATTGCTGCAGGTGCAGAAACAGCGTCTACGGCTAAAGCGATCGCTGAACAGTGCGACGTCATCATAACCATGCTGCCAAACTCCCCTCATGTGAAAGAGGTGGCGCTGGGTGAGAATGGCATTATTGAAGGCGCGAAGCCAGGTACGGTATTGATCGATATGAGTTCTATCGCACCGCTGGCAAGCCGTGAAATCAGCGAAGCGCTGAAAGCGAAAGGCATTGATATGCTGGATGCTCCGGTGAGCGGCGGTGAACCGAAAGCCATCGACGGTACGCTGTCAGTGATGGTGGGCGGCGACAAGGCTATTTTCGACAAATACTATGATTTGATGAAAGCGATGGCGGGTTCCGTGGTGCATACCGGGGAAATCGGTGCAGGTAACGTCACCAAACTGGCAAATCAGGTCATTGTGGCGCTGAATATTGCCGCGATGTCAGAAGCGCTAACGCTGGCAACCAAAGCGGGCGTTAACCCGGACCTGGTGTATCAGGCAATTCGCGGTGGACTGGCGGGCAGTACCGTGCTGGATGCCAAAGCGCCGATGGTGATGGACCGCAACTTCAAGCCGGGCTTCCGTATTGATCTGCATATTAAGGATCTGGCAAATGCGCTGGATACTTCCCACGGCGTCGGCGCGCAACTGCCGCTCACAGCTGCGGTTATGGAGATGATGCAGGCACTGCGAGCAGATGGTTTAGGAACGGCGGATCATAGCGCCCTGGCGTGCTACTACGAAAAACTGGCGAAAGTCGAAGTTACTCGTTAATGACGTCGTGCCCGGATGGCGTATTGCAATCCGGGCCTGGAATCCAGGCCGAATAAGAGAAACGCCCTCCGGCGTCATGTGGTAACAGGCATAGGTATGAAAATCGTAATCGCCCCAGACTCTTATAAAGAAAGTTTATCTGCCAGCGAGGTTGCGCAGGCGATAGAAAAAGGATTTCGGGAAATTTTTCCTGATGCACAGTACGTTTCTATTCCGGTTGCCGACGGTGGCGAAGGAACGGTGGAAGCGATGATTGCAGCCACCCAGGGTTCTGAACGTCACGCCTGGGTTACAGGGCCGCTGGGCGAGAAAGTGAATGCCAGTTGGGGGATCTCCGGCGATGGCAAAACCGCGTTTATTGAAATGGCGGCGGCCAGTGGGCTGGAGCTGGTACCTGCGGAAAAACGCGATCCACTCGTGACCACTTCACGCGGCACAGGCGAGTTAATCCTGCAGGCGCTGGAGAGCGGCGCGACAAACATTATTATCGGCATTGGCGGTAGCGCTACAAATGATGGCGGCGCAGGCATGGTACAGGCGCTGGGGGCGAAATTATGCGACGCCAACGGCAATGAAATTGGTTTTGGCGGCGGTAGTCTTAATACTCTGAATGATATTGATATTTCCGGCCTCGATCCGCGCTTAAAAGATTGCGTCATTCGCGTCGCTTGTGATGTCACCAATCCGCTGGTGGGCGATAACGGCGCATCGCGCATCTTTGGCCCACAAAAGGGAGCCAGTGAAGCGATGATTGTTGAGCTGGACAATAACCTCTCTCACTATGCCGAGGTCATTAAAAAAGCGCTGCATGTTGATGTGAAAGATGTCCCCGGCGCAGGAGCTGCGGGTGGTATGGGCGCGGCGCTAATGGCGTTTCTTGGTGCGGAACTGAAAAGTGGTATTGAAATCGTCACTACGGCGCTGAATCTGGAGGAGCATATTCACGATTGTACGCTGGTGATCACCGGTGAAGGGCGTATTGACAGCCAGAGTATTCACGGCAAGGTACCGA
The DNA here is from genome assembly GCF_012584495.1 of Escherichia sp. SCLE84. Lineage (NCBI taxonomy): Bacteria > Pseudomonadati > Pseudomonadota > Gammaproteobacteria > Enterobacterales > Enterobacteriaceae > Escherichia > Escherichia sp. SCLE84. The sequence goes on from NZ_CP051430.1 coordinate 3,894,936, forward strand.
TTGGCGTCGCAAACGTGGCGAAGAAGTACCATAAACCGGTGATTGGCATTGCGGGTAGCCTGACCGATGATGTTGGCGTTGTACATCAGCATGGCATTGATGCTGTCTTCAGCGTACTGACCAGCATTGGTACGTTGGACGAAGCATTCCGCGGGGCTTATGACAATATCTGCCGTGCTTCACGTAATATCGCCGCGACACTGGCGATTGGAATGCGCAACGCGGGGTGACAAGGGCGCGCAAACCCTCTATACTGCGCGCCGAAGCTGACCAGACAGTCGCCGCTTCGTCGTCGTCCTCTTCGGGGGAGACGGGCGGAGGGGAGGAAAGTCCGGGCTCCATAGGGCAGGGTGCCAGGTAACGCCTGGGGGGGAAACCCACGACCAGTGCAACAGAGAGCAAACCGCCGATGGCCCGCGCAAGCGGGATCAGGTAAGGGTGAAAGGGTGCGGTAAGAGCGCACCGCGCGGCTGGTAACAGTCCGTGGCACGGTAAACTCCACCCGGAGCAAGGCCAAATAGGGGTTCATAAGGTACGGCCCGTACTGAACCCGGGTAGGCTGCTTGAGCCAGTGAGCGATTGCTGGCCTAGATGAATGACTGTCCACGACAGAACCCGGCTTATCGGTCAGTTTCACCTGATTTAACGAAAACCCGCCAGCGTAAACCGGCGGGTTTTTGCTTTTGGAGGGGCAGAAAGATGAATGACTGTCCACGACGCTATACCCAAAAGAAAGCGGCTTATCGGTCAGTTTCACCTGATGTACGTAATAAACCGTTCCGGCGGGTTTCAGATTGTTGAGTGCGCTTTATTCATGCCGGATGCGGCGTGAACGCCTTATCCTGCCTACAAAAGCACGCAAATTCAATATATTGCAGAGATGGCGTAGATACTGTTATGGCCTGCAAGTTTTTTCCTGGTCCGGTTTCCCGGATTGCAGGCATGCCAGACACAGCGCCGTCAGGCGCTGTTTTTTTCATCCCTTCCGCGATTTTTACGCCGCTACCGGATTATGCCGTGACGCATCGAACGGCACGCCTGACTTCAGCACTCCATACGCCACCTGTGCCAGCTTGCGCATCATCGCGCCGAGAATCACCTTTCCTTTCTTGCCATTAGCCGCCAGACGGTCGCGGAACGCCCGTCCCCACTCAGTCTTACTGGTGGCTACCATTGCGGGCATATACAACGCCCTGCGAAGCGACACATGTCCGGCCTTACTCATCCGGCTCGCCCCTCTCACACTGCTACCTGATTCATAACGCCGTGGTGTCAGACCCGCAAAAGCGGCGAACTGTCTGGCATGGGCGAAGCGGTCCTTCAGACCGATATAAGCCAGCAATACCGCAGATGTTTTCTCTCCGATACCCGGGATGCTTTCCAGCAGTTTCCTGCGGTGTTTCATATCCGGATCATCGTCTGTCAGGTCTTTTATCTGCTTCTCAAGACGCTTCAGCTCTGCTTCAAGCCACAGAAGGTGAGCATCAATGCTCGGTCTCTGGACTTCCCGCGCCGTTTCAGTGCGATTCAGTTCCTGCGTGTGCATATCTGTCAGCGCCTGGTGGCGGACTACCAGGGCACGCAACGCGCGTTCAAGCGGGTGAGGCGCTTCCCAGGCTGCAGGGCGCTTCTGACGACAGAACTCTGCCAGCATGCGCGCATCCACGGTATCAGTCTTGTTACGCAGTCCTTCACTCTGAGCGAAAGCTTTACCCAGCGCAGGATTAATGACTGACACTATGTAGCCAGCATCGTAAAGGCACTCAGCGACAGGTTCCATATAGGTGCCGGTCGCTTCGATGCAGATATGCGCATGGTCAATCTTGTGACCTTTCAGCCAGCTCACCAGCTCATCGTGCCCTTTAGTGGTGTTAGCGAATTTTTTGGTGCGATGACGACCATCAGGACGCAACACATCGACATCCAGTTTCTCTTTAGCGGTGTCGATACCGATATAATGAAGTTCATGTTCCATAGTGAAACCAACCTTGCAAATACGGATTACCGGGAAAACCGGTCCATGATACTGTCCGGTTTATCACTTTGGGAGAAAGGCAGTCCGCTGCATAAATCTACGCAACAGGTTAGAACCCAAGGCCCGATACGGCATGCGGACTGCAGGCAGAGAAAACTGGCCGATTTTCTCTGCACTGGAGGGATAATACAAGGCCTGATAAGCGTAGCGCATCAGGCATTTTTGCGGTTGCCATCAGTTTCAAACCCGCGTCAGTGAGTTTTTGCTTTTGGTGCACAGGGTAAGATGAATAAATATCTACGGTATTAATAATAGACTTTGTAAGAAGTTATTAAGTCTATATTGCATTTAAAAGGTCGTAATTATACGTATAGTCCTCTCTGGTAAAATATTGATTCTCTGAGTTATATGCTTCATATGTGTTATATTCCCCGACCTCAAAACCATTGTCCGGAGAATTTTCGTCTTTCTCGAGGGTGTTATCTGAAAGTAACTCTTCTGAGCTAGAGTCTTCTATGTTTAAATCCATAGTATAATTAATTTGGGGAATTACCAGATAAGCATTTTCTTTTATATTTTCATAATCTTCAATGATTATGTCGATATAATCATGTATTTTTTCTGATGAGAAATCTATCATCTCTGGTAATTTAATTCTGTTCAAGCAATTATTGATTTTCGATGAGCTTTTATATATTTCTTTTGTTAATTCATTTTCTAATTTATCTGTAAGAGTTGCTCTTGGTATAGATTTTATAATTGCAAATCTCATAGTTTTTAATTGTTCTTCGGTAATATCTCCAAGCTCATTTAAACAACTTTCGACAAACTTAATTTTTTCTTCAGAATACATATCGCTAATGCTTGTTAAAACAGGCGTTATTTTTAGTAAATAATCCCAGGAGATTGTGGCGTTTTGTGTTGAACTAACAAAATTAACCTGAAACATGTTGGCATTAGTAAAATTTGTTGAGTTCAATTTAAAAGGATTTAAAATAGTATTAGCCATATGTTTATCTGTGAAATCATAATAATCTAAATCGACATTACGTAAGTCCAGAGAGGATAGATCAACGATATCTCCAGTTCCACAACTAAAGATTGCGTTCAACCTCCTGATTTCATTGTAAATATATTTCAATGGACAATTAACATTGATACTGCCTGTGGATATTTTCTGGTTCTTTAATGGTTCATTAATGGTAAGTTCGCAGGTATTGTCCGATCGTTGAATAATTTGGGCGTTATAACCTAAAAAATCCAGACGAAGAGACGAGTCATTATAAAGAATTACATTTTGTAAGTACGCTAATTCTTTTTGAAAATCACCAGTGATAATGCATTTTCCACCAGGTTGTAACGTGTTAAGTAAAGTGACCATTTCAATAGAGGTCTGTTTTAGTTTTTCTATACCTGGTGCTAGTGCTTCGAGGTTATTTCCTGTTGGGCTTTCAGGAATGTCATTCATTTTTCGACGGACTAAATCACTACTAATATCATTACCAATTGATGAAACAGGGAACATTATTTTATCCTTTATAAATAATCAATAAAAATCATTATTAAAATGATCGGGTGAAAAAAAGAGAATTTGCCAACAATCTGAAGTAATGCTGGTTTTATTAAAGTGCACAAGGGGTGTTAAGATGGCTTCTTTTCGGGTGAATTTTGCACAATACTTAGAAATCGTCTCCTTAATACATTCCAGCTCTTTTTTATTGACGGCTGAGCAAGTACATTGTTCGCCAAAAGGTGCAAAAGTGCCTACATCTAATGTTTGTATGATATAATCATCATGTTCCCCTGTAGAAATATCTATGATGAATGGACTCATATTTTCCGGTTGGATTCGGATCATTACAGAAGGAACATCGCCTTGATAGAAATTCAATGCAGTAATTGCAGATAATACTCTCCGCAGTTCATTACTTATACTGTAAATTTTATTAACGTCATTGGTGGAGACAATTTCTGCAAACTTTCTTTTTACCGTCCAATAATCAATATTTCTATTGTGATTGTTAACCACTGCGTGCATTGGTGGGATTGAAGGGTGAAAAATATGTGCAATTGGGAAGCCTTTCATTGATGCCTGCCTTGTCATCATGACAAACAATAATAGATGCTTATTTTCCTCGCAGGGTTCTTTCGCACTATCAAAAAACGCTCATTTACCCGGCGTTACAGTAAACGAAGCAACATTCTGTGGCCTACGCCGATCAAAAGCTCTGTGAAAATTTCCCTTGTTGTCTTTGTCTGACCTTATCGCGGCGATCAGCAATTATTCGTTTTGTGATCCTCAACACAAAATGCTATTCGTCGCCTATGAGGGGAGAAGAATTTATGGAAAACGATTGCATTCACAAAATGACGTCCTGTCAGAAGAGAAAAAGTTGACGTTAATCAATTGTTCGAGATGATCAATACCTGTATTCGAAATTTTAAAATATTGATAAAATAAATGTTTGTTCTCCAACAAATAGCGTGAAAAAATGTGACGTGCCGCAGTATTTATCGCTGAAAATGGTTTATTTATAATAAAATTTGAGAACTTGCTCATTAAATTTAACTCAAATTTTGCCTGGTAATTATCCGGTAATTGCTTGAAATATGGTCTCAGCCCCTTTTTTGTATTAACCACATAACGAATGATGTTATCGCCATAAAATATGGTTATCCCCGTCATTTTTTTTGACAAAAATCAGGGTTTATGCTGATTTTTATGCTTTAACTTGTTGATATTTAAAGGTATTTAATTGTAATAACGATACCCTGGAAAGTATTGAAAGTTAATTTGTGAGTGGTCGCACATATCCTGTTCATTTCATTTTGATACACTTCATGCCGTCAATGAGGTAATTAACGTAGGTCGTTATGAGCACTATTCTTCTTCCGAAAACGCAGCACCTGGTAGTCTTTCAGGAAGTCATTAGAAGTGGCTCTATCGGCTCGGCTGCAAAAGAATTAGGGTTAACTCAACCAGCCGTCAGTAAAATCATTAACGATATTGAAGATTATTTTGGTGTGGAATTAGTGGTGCGGAAAAATACCGGTGTAACATTAACACCTGCCGGTCAATTGTTACTCTCCCGTTCCGAATCCATTACCCGTGAAATGAAAAATATGGTTAATGAGATAAGCGGTATGTCTTCTGAGGCGGTGGTGGAAGTCTCATTTGGTTTTCCTTCATTGATTGGTTTTACTTTTATGTCAGGGATGATCAACAAGTTCAAAGAGGTGTTCCCGAAAGCGCAGGTTTCTATGTATGAAGCGCAACTGTCTTCGTTCTTACCGGCAATCCGCGACGGTCGACTGGATTTTGCGATTGGTACGTTAAGTGCAGAAATGAAGCTTCAGGATTTACATGTTGAGCCGCTGTTCGAGTCCGAGTTTGTGCTGGTAGCCAGTAAGTCCCGAACATGCACCGGCACCACCACGCTGGAGTCGTTGAAGAACGAACAGTGGGTGTTGCCACAAACCAATATGGGGTACTACAGCGAGCTTCTTACTACGTTACAAAGAAATGGCATCAGTATTGAAAACATCGTTAAAACCGACTCAGTCGTGACAATTTATAATCTTGTTCTCAATGCTGATTTCTTAACTGTAATTCCTTGTGATATGACGTCACCTTTTGGTTCAAATCAATTTATTACTATTCCGGTTGAAGAAACATTACCTGTGGCACAATATGCCGCGGTATGGTCGAAAAATTATCGTATTAAAAAAGCAGCATCGGTTTTGGTGGAATTAGCCAAAGAGTATTCATCTTATAATGGGTGTAGACGAAGGCAATTAATAGAAGTTGGTTAGTTATTTGTTTTTATTTAAACATAAATAATCCACCTGTCTGTTTTGCAGGTGTCGGTTACGGTTACCTACATATTTAATTCAGGCGAAGAGGTTTTATAATGCATATTACATACGATCTGCCGGTTGCTATTGATGACATTATTGAAGCGAAACAACGACTGGCTGGGCGAATTTATAAAACAGGCATGCCTCGCTCAAACTATTTTAGTGAACGTTGCAAAGGTGAAATATTCCTGAAGTTTGAAAATATGCAGCGTACGGGTTCATTTAAAATTCGTGGCGCATTTAATAAATTAAGTTCACTGACTGATGCGGAAAAACGTAAAGGTGTAGTGGCCTGTTCTGCGGGCAACCATGCGCAAGGGGTTTCGCTCTCCTGCGCGATGCTGGGTATCGACGGTAAAGTGGTGATGCCAAAAGGTGCGCCAAAATCCAAAGTAGCGGCAACGTGCGACTACTCCGCAGAAGTCGTTCTGCATGGTGATAATTTCAACGACACTATCGCTAAAGTGAGCGAAATTGTCGAAATGGAAGGTCGTATTTTTATCCCACCTTACGATGATCCGAAAGTGATTGCTGGCCAGGGAACGATTGGTCTGGAAATTATGGAAGATCTCTATGATGTCGATAACGTGATTGTGCCAATTGGTGGTGGTGGTTTAATTGCTGGTATTGCGGTGGCAATTAAATCTATTAACCCGACCATTCGTGTTATTGGCGTACAGTCAGAAAACGTTCACGGCATGGCGGCTTCTTTCCACTCCGGAGAAATAACCACGCACCGAACTACCGGCACCCTGGCGGATGGTTGTGATGTCTCCCGCCCGGGTAATTTAACTTACGAAATCGTTCGTGAATTAGTCGATGACATCGTGCTGGTCAGCGAAGACGAAATCAGAAACAGTATGATTGCCTTAATTCAGCGCAATAAAGTCGTCACCGAAGGCGCAGGCGCTCTGGCATGTGCTGCATTATTAAGCGGTAAATTAGACCAATATATTCAAAACAGAAAAACCGTCAGTATTATTTCCGGCGGCAATATCGATCTTTCTCGCGTCTCTCAAATCACCGGTTTCGTTGACGCTTAATTAATTCGTTGAGGATAGGATATGAGTACTTCAGATAGCATTGTATCCAGCCAGACAAAACAATCGTCCTGGCGTAAATCAGATACCACATGGACGTTAGGCTTGTTTGGTACGGCAATCGGCGCCGGGGTGCTGTTCTTCCCTATCCGCGCAGGTTTTGGCGGACTGATCCCGATTCTTCTGATGTTGGTATTGGCATACCCCATCGCATTTTATTGCCACCGGGCGCTGGCGCGTCTGTGTCTTTCTGGCTCTAACCCTTCCGGCAACATTACGGAAACGGTGGAAGAGCATTTTGGTAAAACTGGCGGCGTGGTTATCACGTTCCTGTACTTCTTCGCGATTTGCCCACTGCTGTGGATTTATGGCGTTACTATTACCAATACCTTTATGACGTTCTGGGAAAACCAGCTCGGATTTGCACCGCTGAATCGCGGCTTTGTGGCGCTGTTCCTGTTGCTGCTGATGGCTTTCGTCATCTGGTTTGGTAAGGATCTGATGGTTAAAGTGATGAGCTACCTGGTATGGCCGTTTATCGCCAGCCTGGTGCTGATTTCTCTGTCGCTGATCCCTTACTGGAACTCTGCAGTTATCGACCAGGTTGACCTCGGTTCGCTGTCGTTAACCGGTCATGACGGTATCCTGATCACTGTCTGGCTGGGGATTTCCATCATGGTTTTCTCCTTTAACTTCTCGCCAATCGTCTCTTCCTTCGTGGTTTCTAAACGTGAAGAGTATGAGAAAGACTTCGGTCGCGACTTCACCGAACGTAAATGTTCCCAAATCATTTCTCGTGCCAGCATGCTGATGGTTGCAGTGGTGATGTTCTTTGCCTTTAGCTGCCTGTTTACGCTGTCTCCGGCCAACATGGCGGAAGCCAAAGCGCAGAATATTCCAGTGCTTTCTTATCTGGCTAACCACTTTGCGTCCATGACCGGTACCAAAACAACGTTCGCGATTACACTGGAATATGCGGCTTCCATCATCGCACTCGTGGCTATCTTCAAATCTTTCTTCGGTCACTATCTGGGGACGCTGGAAGGCTTGAATGGTCTGATTCTGAAGTTCGGTTATAAAGGCAACAAAACTAAAGTGTCGCTGGGTAAACTGAACACTATCAGCATGATCTTCATCATGGGCTCCACCTGGGTTGTTGCCTACGCCAACCCGAACATCCTCGACCTTATTGAAGCCATGGGCGCACCGATTATCGCATCCCTGCTGTGCCTGTTGCCGATGTATGCCATCCGTAAAGCGCCGTCTCTGGCGAAATACCGTGGTCGTCTGGATAACGTGTTTGTTACCGTGATTGGTCTGCTGACCATCCTGAACATCGTATACAAACTGTTTTAATCCGTAACTCAGGATGAGAAAAGAGATGAATGAATTTCCGGTTGTTTTGGTTATTAACTGTGGTTCGTCTTCGATTAAGTTTTCCGTACTCGATGCCAGCGACTGTGAAGTATTAATGTCAGGTATTGCCGACGGTATTAACTCGGAAAATGCATTCTTATCCGTAAATGGGGGAGAGCCAGCACCGCTGGCTCACCACAGCTACGAAGGTGCATTGAAGGCAATTGCATTTGAACTGGAAAAACGGAATTTAAATGACAGTGTGGCCTTAATTGGCCACCGCATCGCTCACGGCGGCAGTATTTTTACCGAGTCCGCCATTATTACCGATGAAGTCATTGATAATATCCGTCGCGTTTCTCCACTGGCACCCCTGCATAATTACGCCAATTTAAGTGGTATTGAATCGGCGCAGCAATTATTTCCGGGCGTAACTCAGGTGGCGGTATTTGATACCAGTTTCCACCAGACGATGGCTCCGGAAGCTTATTTATACGGCCTGCCGTGGAAATATTATGAAGAGTTAGGTGTACGCCGTTATGGTTTCCACGGCACGTCGCACCGCTATGTTTCCCAGCGCGCACATTCGCTGCTGAATCTGGCGGAAGATGACTCCGGCCTGGTTGTGGCGCATCTTGGCAATGGCGCGTCAATCTGCGCGGTTCGCAACGGTCAGAGTGTTGATACTTCAATGGGAATGACGCCGCTGGAAGGCTTGATGATGGGTACCCGCAGTGGCGATGTCGACTTTGGTGCGATGTCCTGGGTCGCCAGCCAAACCAACCAGAGCCTGGGTGACCTGGAACGCGTAGTGAATAAAGAGTCGGGATTATTAGGTATTTCCGGTCTTTCTTCGGATTTACGTGTTCTGGAAAAAGCCTGGCATGAAGGTCACGAACGCGCGCAACTGGCAATTAAAACCTTTGTTCACCGAATTGCCCGTCATATTGCCGGACACGCAGCTTCATTACGTCGCCTGGATGGAATTATATTCACCGGCGGAATAGGAGAGAATTCAAGCTTAATTCGTCGTCTGGTCATGGAACATTTGGCTGTATTAGGCGTAGAGATTGATACAGAAATGAATAATCGCTCTAACTCCTGTGGTGAGCGAATTGTTTCCAGTGAAAATGCGCGTGTCATTTGTGCCGTTATTCCGACTAACGAAGAAAAAATGATTGCTTTGGATGCCATTCATTTAGGCAAAGTTAACGCGCCCGCAGAATTTGCATAATTTAGTTGAAGTATTGTAGAGAGATTATTTTTCATGAAGGTAGATATTGATACCAGCGATAAGCTGTACGCCGACGCATGGCTTGGCTTTAAAGGTACGGACTGGAAAAACGAAATTAATGTCCGCGATTTTATTCAACATAACTATACACCGTATGAAGGCGATGAATCTTTCCTCGCCGAAGCGACGCCTGCCACCACGGAATTGTGGGAAAAAGTAATGGAAGGCATCCGTATCGAAAATGCAACCCACGCGCCGGTTGATTTCGATACCAATATTGCCACCACAATTACCGCTCATGATGCGGGATATATTAACCAGCCGCTGGAAAAAATTGTTGGCCTGCAAACGGATGCGCCGTTGAAACGTGCGCTACACCCGTTCGGTGGCATTAATATGATTAAAAGTTCATTCCACGCCTATGGCCGTGAAATGGACAGTGAATTTGAATATCTGTTTACCGATCTGCGTAAAACCCATAACCAGGGCGTATTTGATGTTTACTCACCGGATATGCTGCGCTGCCGTAAATCTGGCGTGCTGACCGGTTTACCAGATGGCTATGGCCGTGGGCGCATTATCGGTGACTATCGCCGCGTAGCGCTGTATGGCATCAGTTATCTGGTACGTGAACGCGAACTGCAATTTGCCGATCTCCAGTCTCGTCTGGAAAAAGGCGAGGATCTGGAAGCCACCATCCGTCTGCGTGAGGAGCTGGCAGAGCATCGTCATGCGCTGTTGCAGATTCAGGAAATGGCGGCGAAATATGGCTTTGATATCTCTCGCCCGGCGCAGAATGCGCAGGAAGCGGTGCAGTGGCTCTACTTCGCTTATCTGGCGGCAGTGAAATCGCAAAATGGCGGCGCGATGTCGCTGGGCCGCACGGCATCGTTCCTCGATATCTACATTGAGCGCGACTTTAAAGCTGGCGTACTCAATGAGCAGCAGGCACAGGAACTGATCGATCACTTCATCATGAAGATCCGTATGGTACGCTTCCTGCGTACACCGGAATTTGATTCGCTGTTCTCCGGCGACCCAATTTGGGCGACGGAAGTGATCGGCGGGATGGGGCTGGACGGTCGTACGCTGGTGACCAAAAACTCCTTCCGCTATTTGCACACCCTGCACACTATGGGGCCGGCACCGGAACCTAACCTGACCATTCTTTGGTCGGAAGAATTACCGATTGCCTTCAAAAAATATGCCGCGCAGGTGTCGATCGTCACCTCTTCCTTGCAGTATGAAAATGACGATCTGATGCGTACTGACTTCAACAGCGACGATTACGCGATTGCCTGCTGCGTCAGCCCAATGGTGATTGGTAAGCAAATGCAGTTCTTTGGTGCACGCGCTAACCTGGCGAAAACGCTGCTCTACGCAATTAACGGCGGGGTGGACGAGAAGCTGAAGATTCAGGTCGGGCCGAAAACAGCACCGCTGATGGACGACGTGCTGGATTACGACAAAGTGATGGACAGCCTCGATCACTTCATGGACTGGCTGGCGGTGCAGTACATCAGCGCGCTGAATATCATTCACTACATGCACGACAAGTACAGCTACGAAGCTTCGCTGATGGCGCTGCACGATCGTGATGTCTATCGCACTATGGCATGCGGCATCGCGGGCCTGTCGGTGGCGACGGACTCCCTGTCTGCCATCAAATATGCCCGCGTGAAACCAATCCGTGACGAAAACGGCCTGGCGGTGGACTTTGAAATCGACGGTGAATATCCGCAGTACGGCAACAACGACGAGCGCGTAGACAGCATTGCCTGCGACCTGGTTGAACGCTTTATGAAGAAAATTAAAGCGCTGCCAACCTATCGCAACGCCGTCCCTACCCAGTCGATTCTGACTATCACTTCTAACGTGGTGTACGGCCAGAAAACCGGTAATACGCCGGACGGTCGTCGCGCCGGAACACCGTTCGCGCCGGGCGCTAACCCGATGCATGGTCGTGACCGCAAAGGTGCCGTGGCCTCATTGACGTCGGTGGCGAAACTGCCGTTCACCTACGCCAAAGATGGGATCTCGTACACCTTCTCAATCGTTCCTGCGGCGCTGGGCAAAGAAGATCCAGTACGTAAAACCAACCTTGTCGGCCTGCTGGATGGGTATTTCCACCACGAAGCGGATGTCGAAGGCGGTCAACACCTCAACGTCAACGTAATGAATCGGGAAATGCTGCTGGATGCCATCGAGCACCCGGAAAAATATCCTAACCTGACAATCCGTGTCTCTGGCTACGCCGTGCGCTTCAACGCACTGACCCGTGAACAGCAACAGGATGTTATTTCACGTACTTTTACCCAGGCGCTCTGACGCCGGAGGATGTATGAAAAAGATTATCGAAACGCAACGTGCCCCAGGCGCAATCGGCCCTTATGTTCAGGGCGTTGATTTAGGCAGCATGGTCTTCACCTCCGGGCAAATTCCGGTTTGCCCGCAGACCGGTGAGATCCCGGCTGATGTGCAAGATCAGGCGCGTTTAAGCCTCGAAAACGTCAAAGCGATCGTGGTTGCTGCCGGGCTGAGCGTGGGCGATATCATCAAGATGACCGTGTTCATCACCGATCTGAATGATTTTGCCACCATCAATGAAGTCTATAAGCAGTTCTTCGATGAGCATCAGGCGACCTACCCGACCCGGAGCTGTGTGCAGGTTGCGCGTTTGCCGAAAGATGTGAAGCTGGAAATTGAAGCTATCGCAGTACGTAGTGCGTAAAGCCTCGTGAGCGGGACGGTCGCAAGGTCGTTCCGCTCCACTTCACTGAACGGCAATCCGAGGGTGTGGATATGATTAGTGCATTCGATATTTTCAAAATTGGGATTGGTCCCTCCAGTTCGCATACCGTGGGGCCAATGAATGCCGGAAAAAGTTTTATTGATCGGCTGGAAAGTAGCGGCTTATTAACCGCGACGAGCCATATTGTGGTCGATCTGTATGGGTCGTTGTCACTGACGGGCAAAGGCCATGCCACGGATGTCGCCATTATCATGGGACTGGCAGGAAACAGTCCGCAGGATGTTGTCATTGATGAGATCCCTGCATTTATAGAGTTAGTAACGCGCAGCGGGCGGCTGCCAGTGGCATCTGGTGCGCATATTGTTGATTTTCCTGTAGCAAAGAACATTATCTTCCATCCCGAAATGTTGCCTCGCCATGAGAACGGAATGCGGATCACTGCCTGGAAGGGACAGGAAGCGCTATTAAGTAAAACCTATTACTCTGTCGGCGGCGGGTTTATTGTCGAAGAAGAACACTTCGGCCTGTCGCACGATGTCGAAACGTCCGTACCTTACGATTTCCACTCAGCAGGTGAACTGCTGAAAATGTGTGATTACAACGGCCTGTCTATATCTGGCCTGATGATGCACAACGAGCTGGCGCTGCGCAGCAAAGCGGAAATTGACGCAGGGTTTGCCCGTATCTGGCAAGTGATGCATGACGGTATTGAACGCGGGATGAACACTGAAGGCGTGCTGCCTGGTCCGCTCAATGTGCCGCGTCGTGCCGTAGCGCTGCGTCGTCAGCTGGTTTCCAGCGATAACATCTCTAACGATCCGATGAATGTCATCGACTGGATCAACATGTACGCGCTGGCGGTTAGTGAAGAAAACGCAGCTGGCGGGCGCGTGGTAACGGCACCGACTAACGGTGCGTGCGGCATTATTCCGGCAGTGCTGGCTTATTACGATAAGTTCCGTCGTCCGGTAAACGAGCGGTCAATTGCCCGCTATTTTCTGGCAGCGGGGGCTATTGGCGCGCTGTATAAAATGAACGCCTCCATCTCTGGCGCGGAGGTCGGCTGTCAGGGGGAGATTGGCGTGGCCTGTTCAATGGCGGCGGCAGGGTTAACTGAACTACTGGGCGGCAGTCCGGCGCAGGTATGCAATGCGGCGGAAATCGCGATGGAGCATAACCTTGGGCTGACCTGCGATCCGGTTGCCGGACAGGTACAAATCCCGTGCATTGAACGTAATGCCATTAATGCCGTGAAAGCAGTAAACGCCGCGCGGATGGCGATGCGCCGCACCTCGGCACCGCGTGTTTCACTCGATAAAGTGATCGAGACGATGTATGAAACCGGCAAAGATATGAACGATAAATACCGCGAAACATCACGCGGAGGACTGGCCATTAAAGTGGTCTGCGGCTGACATTGCTGTCAGCTTTCATCCTTGGGTGCACAAATGTGCACCTTTTTTTTGTGATCTGCCGCAAATAGAGAATGAATATTCTCTTGCGATTAATTTAGTAGAAAATTCTTATCCATCTCCGTTATTTCAAAGTCTTGATTGTGAAGATTTTCTCTGACCTCGCGCGTATCATTTCTTTATTCTAATAACTCGCCTGCAAAAACGTAGACCGCATATCGCCTTGATGCGGCTCGGAAAAAAATAATAAGCCCTACAAAATATTGAGCGAGAAATTATGGAAATTGCATCGAATAAAGGCGTCATTGCAGACGCTTCGACCCCGGCGGGTCGTGCTGGAATGAGTGAGAGCGAGTGGCGAGAAGCGATCAAATTCGACAGTACTGACACCGGCTGGGTGATTATGAGTATCGGGATGGCGATTGGCGCGGGGATTGTTTTTCTCCCGGTGCAGGTCGGTTTGATGGGATTGTGGGTATTTTTGCTCTCATCGGTGATTGGTTACCCGGCAATGTATCTGTTTCAGCGGTTGTTTATTAATACGCTGGCAGAATCACCAGAATGTAAAGATTACCCGAGTGTCATTAGCGGTTATTTAGGTAAAAACTGGGGCATCCTGTTAGGTGCGCTCTATTTCGTAATGCTGGTGATTTGGATGTTCGTCTATTCCACCGCCATCACCAACGATAGTGCTTCCTATCTGCATACCTTCGGCGTGACGGAAGGGTTGCTGTCAGACAGTCCCTTTTATGGTCTGGTACTGATTTGCATTCTGGTGGCGATCTCTTCACGCGGCGAGAAATTGTTATTCAAAATTTCGACCGGCATGGTGCTGACCAAGCTGCTGGTGGTCGCGGCGCTGGGCGTGTCGATGGTGGGAATGTGGCATCTGTATAACGTCGGTTCGCTACCGCCGCTGGGGCTGCTGGTGAAAAACGCCATTATTACGCTGCCGTTTACCCTGACGTCGATTCTGTTTATCCAGACGTTAAGCCCGATGGTGATCTCTTATCGCTCGCGGGAAAAATCAATTGAAGTGGCGCGGCATAAAGCATTGCGGGCAATGAATATCGCGTTTGGCATTTTGTTTGTCACCGTCTTTTTCTACGCCGTGTCGTTCACGCTGGCGATGGGACATGACGAAGCGGTAAAAGCCTATGAGCAGAATATTTCCGCGCTGGCGATTGCCGCACAGTTTATTAGCGGTGACGGCGCAGCGTGGGTGAAAGTGGTCAGCGTCATTCTCAATATCTTTGCTGTCATGACTGCATTCTTTGGCGTCTATTTAGGCTTTCGCGAAGCAACGCAAGGGATCGTAATGAACATCCTGCGTCGCAAGATGCCTGCCGAGAAGATTAACGAAAATCTTGTTCAGCGCGGCATCATGATTTTCGCCATTTTGCTGGCCTGGAGCGCCATCGTACTGAACGCACCGGTGTTGAGCTTCACCTCTATCTGTAGCCCGATTTTCGGCATGGTAGGGTGCCTGATCCCGGCGTGGCTGGTTTACAAAGTACCGGCATTGCACAAATACAAAGGGATGTCTCTGTACCTGATTATCGTCACTGGTTTGTTGCTTTGTGTTTCTCCGTTCCTGGCATTTTCTTGATTTACCTGAAATTTTAAGGTTTTTAATATGTTTGATTCGACTTTAAATCCGTTATGGCAGCGTTACATCCTCGCCGTTCAGGAGGAAGTAAAACCGGCGCTGGGATGTACTGAACCGATTTCACTGGCGCTGGCGGCGGCGGTTGCTGCGGCAGAACTGGAAGGTCCGGTTGAACGTGTAGAAGCCTGGGTTTCGCCAAATCTGATGAAGAACGGTCTGGGCGTCACCGTTCCCGGCACGGGAATGGTGGGGCTGCCGATTGCGGCGGCGCTGGGGGCGTTAGGTGGAAATGCCAACGCCGGGCTGGAAGTGCTGAAAGACGCAACTGCGCAGGCAATTGCCGATGCCAAAGCACTGCTGGCGGCGGGGAAAGTCTCCGTTAAGATCCAGGAACCTTGCAATGAAATCCTCTTCTCACGCGCCAAAGTCTGGAACGGTGAGAAGTGGGCGTGTGTCACCATCGTCGGCGGGCATACCAACATTGTGCATATTGAGACGCACAATGGTGTGGTGTTTACCCAGCAGGCGTGTGTGGCAGAGGGCGAGCAAGAGTCTCCGCTGACGGTGCTTTCCAGAACGACGCTGGCTGAGATCCTGAAGTTCGTCAATGAAGTCCCGTTTGCGGCGATCCGCTTTATTCTCGATTCCGCGAAGCTAAATTGTGCGTTATCGCAGGAAGGTTTGAGCGGTAAGTGGGGGCTGCATATTGGCGCGACGCTGGAAAAACAGTGCGAGCGCGGTTTGCTGGCGAAAGATCTCTCTTCATCCATTGTGATTCGTACCAGCGCGGCATCCGATGCGCGTATGGGCGGCGCTACGCTTCCGGCTATGAGTAACTCCGGCTCGGGTAACCAGGGGATCACCGCAACAATGCCTGTGGTGGTGGTAGCAGAACACTTCGGAGCGGATGATGAACGGCTGGCGCGTGCGCTGATGCTTTCTCATTTGAGCGCAATTTACATCCATAACCAGTTACCGCGTTTGTCTGCACTTTGTGCCGCAACGACCGCAGCAATGGGGGCCGCCGCCGGGATGGCATGGCTGGTGGATGGGCGTTATGAAACCATCTCGATGGCGATCAGCAGTATGATCGGCGATGTCAGCGGCATGATTTGCGATGGTGCGTCGAACAGCTGCGCGATGAAGGTTTCGACCAGTGCTTCGGCTGCGTGGAAAGCGGTGTTAATGGCGCTGGATGATACCGCCGTGACCGGCAATGAAGGGATCGTGGCGCATGATGTTGAGCAGTCGATTGCCAACCTGTGTGCGTTAGCAAGCCATTCGATGCAGCAAACGGATCGGCAGATTATCGAGATTATGGCGAGCAAGGCCAGATAAACGCCAGGTTTTGAGTATTGTGCCGGATGCGATGCTGGCGCACCTTATCCGGCCTACGGGGTGCTCAACTTGTTGATGTTGTTGTGTTTTGTACCTGATGCCGGATGCGATGCTGGCGCATCTTATCCGGCCTACGGGTTGTTTAATTCGTTAATGTTGTTGGATTTTGTAGGCCGGATAAGGCGTTTTCGCCGCATCCGGCAACCTGTCTTTACGCGGTAGCTTCATCCTCGGCTAAACGCGTTTCAGCATCCGCGACGATGGCTTCCAGCTCGCTCAACATCTCTTCATAGCCAAAATTTTTGGCGGTGCGAGCAGGTTCTTTCGCCACCACGGGCTTCACTGGCTGGCGCTTTTTGGCCGATTTTTTACTCATCATCATCTCCCTGTAAAAACAACTAGACAGGCAAATCTATCAGCAAAGCGCGCAGTGGGGAATCGGCAACCAGCGTAATGTTAGCCTCGTCACGAATAAACGCCCCATCACCGCAGGTCAGCGCCGCTTTCTCTTCATGATGCGTAAGCGCATGAAATTTCCCGTGAATCGATTGCAAATACGCGCGTGGCCCATGCAACTGGAAATTCGCACTTTCGCCTTTGTCGAGCACGATATGGTGCAGCCACACTTGCTGGCGTAATTGCAGGCTTCCCATCGTACCCTCTGGCGAGGCGATTAATTGCTGCTTGCCCATATTAAGCGCCAGTTTTTGAATCAGCGGATTCTCTCGCTGCGGGCAGGCGTCCAGCCAAAGCTGCATTCGTGTTAACGGTTTGTCTTTGCTGAGATTGTGTTCGCTGTAGCTGACACCCGGCTGGGTAGAGAGCAGCAACGCCTCACCGGCGCTGGCCTGAACATGATTGCCTTCGCTGTCGCGATACTCTGCTTCTCCATCCAGAATCACATTTAAAATATCGACTTTGGGATAGGTTCGCGGCTGAAAGGCGGCACCTGGGGCCAGCACTTCCTGGTTAAGCACACGCAGGGAGGCATAGCCTAACAATTTCGGGTCGAAGTAGTGTCCAAAGGAAAAAGTATACCGGGCCTGCAACCATCCGTAGTCTGCTTGTCCACACTGTCTGGCAGTTCGGGTAGTAATCATAATTCTTGACCTCTCTTTACTTCCTTTTATGGTAAGGGGCTGGACGCTACATTGTTAGCCAGATATTCTGCCCGGTATGTTCAAATTTCCTGAATGAGAACGAAATGGCCAAAGAAAGGGCATTAACGCTGGAAGCACTACGGGTTATGGATGCGATCGATCGCCGGGGCAGTTTTGCGGCGGCGGCGGATGAGCTGGGACGCGTGCCTTCCGCACTTAGCTACACCATGCAAAAACTGGAAGAAGAGCTGGATGTGGTGCTGTTTGACCGCTCGGGCCATCGCACCAAATTCACCAATGTCGGGAGGATGTTGCTGGAGCGAGGGCGCGTTTTGCTGGAAGCCGCAGATAAACTGACTACCGATGCGGAAGCCCTCGCGCGCGGTTGGGAAACGCATCTCACCATTGTGACCGAGGCGCTGGTACCGACACCTGCCTTTTTCCCGTTAATCGACAAACTGGCGGCAAAAGCCAATACCCAACTGGCAATCATCACCGAAGTGCTGGCGGGGGCGTGGGAACGACTGGAGCAGGGGCGGGCGGATATTGTTATCGCGCCGGATATGCATTTTCGTTCCTCGTCGGAGATCAACTCGCGCAAGCTCTATACCTTAATGAACGTCTACGTTGCCGCGCCTGATCACCCGATTCATCAGGAGCCGGAACCGTTATCTGAAGTGACGCGCGTGAAATATCGTGGAATTGCGGTAGCGGATACCGCTCGTGAGCGCCCGGTGTTGACCGTACAGCTGCTGGACAAACAGCCGCGCTTAACGGTGAGCACGATTGAAGATAAACGTCAGGCATTACTGGCGGGGCTTGGCGTGGCGACGATGCCGTATCCGATGGTCGAAAAAGATATTGCGGAAGGGCGGTTGCGTGTCGTCAGCCCGGAATCGACCAGCGAGATCGATATTATTATGGCCTGGCGTCGTGACAGTATGGGGGAAGCGAAATCCTGGTGTCTGCGGGAAATTCCCAAACTTTTTAGCGGAAAATAATATTTGTTATTATTAATAAAAAGGGGCGAAATGTCGCCCCAATTCTAAGATTAATTTGAACCAAACTTAGGATCGTTTCCGTAACGATTGCTGCCAGAATTGCCTTCTAAACAGGCAAATACAAACAGAACTAACCAGCCAATGATCGGTACCAGATAGAGAAGCGCCCACGCACCTGAACGGTCAGTATCGTGCAGACGACGAACACACAGAGCAATGACCGGAATGATTGTTGCTGCCAGGTAAATGAGAGAAAGGAATGGAAACTCTAAACCTAAAATCAATTGAATGACATTGATAATAGCGCCGACGATGGCGTTAATCAGAGTAAACATCCAGTACTCTTTACGACGTGCGCGACCAGAGAAACCAACATAATTTTTTAATACGGCTAAATACCACTGCATAAAAACATCCCTTTAATTAAAAGTGACGAAAGTCTATTCCGGGTATTGTGTAAATGCTATTCGTATCTTTCTTTTTCGGATGTTATAAAGGTTTTGATATTTAAGATAAATACATGGTTGTTTTTTATAGGTAATTTATATAACGACATTGAAATATTTTAAATAAACATTAGTAAATTATTCATTCATCAACATGATGATAAAAGCCGGATGAGTCAGACATCCGGCGAGCAGATTTGTTTTAAGGTTCCAGTTTCGGATCTGGTCCAAAGCGGTTTTCGCCTGGCGTACCCGCCTGGCAGTTAAAGACGATGATAATAAGCCAGCCGATAAACGGGATTAAGAACAACAGTGCCCACCACGCCGAGCGGTCGGTGTCGTGCAGGCGGCGGAACTGAACTGCCCACCACGGTAAAAACACCAGAATACCGTAGATTGTCGTCAGGATGCCTTCGCCACCAGCGCGTTGCCAGCCTAACATTTTATCCAGCAGCCCCAGCACGAACGTAAAGATGATGTTGACCAGAATAAACATCCAGTACTCTTTGCGCCGCGCACGACCCCGGAAACCGACATAATTTTTTAGTACTTTCAGATACCAGTCCATTTTTGCCTCAATTTTGCTCAATCACTTGTTTTTAAAGCAGCAAATTAAGAATAGACGTGAATGAAATGGCAGTAAATATTCGTTCAAGGAATTAATAAAGTGCTGTGAAGGCGCGCTAAGACTGATGACAAGCGCAAAATCGCCAGATGCGCTACGCTTATCTGGCCTGCGCGGTCATTGCAACATATTGAATATAAATGTTTTGTAGGTTTGATAAGGCGTTCACGCCGCATCCGACATGAACAACATGCACTTAGCTAATTATCAGAGGCACCTCGTAAGGTGCCTTTTTTTAACCGAAGCGAACATCTCGTCCATGCGGTTCATCGAGATCCTGCCATGGACCAATTGAAATAATCCCCGTAGGGTTGATGGTCTTATGGCTGCGGAAGTAATGATTACGGATGTGATCGAAATTGACTGTTTCGGCAATTCCCGGCATCTGGTAGATATCACGCAGGAAGCCATACAGATTAAGGTAATCGCTGATGCGGTGCTTATCACACTTGAAGTGGGTCACATACACTGGATCAAAACGGACCAGCGTGGTCCACAGGCGAATATCGGCTTCGGTTAGCTGGTTGCCGGTCAGGTAACGATGCTGGCCTAAAATCTGCTCCAGTCGCGCCAGCGATTCAAACACTTTCGCCACCGCCTCGTCGTAGGCTTGCTGGCTGGTGGCAAAACCAGCTTTATACACGCCGTTGTTAACGGTGTCATAAATCCAGCCGTTAAGTTCGTCAATTTTCGTTTGCAGGGCTGGTGGGTAGTAATCACCCGCTTTCGCGCCCAGCGCATCAAACGCGGTATTAAACATGCGGATGATTTCTGCTGATTCGTTGCTGACGATGGTGTGGTTCTTTTTGTCCCACAGCACGGGAACAGTAACTCGTCCGCTGTAGTGTGGATCGGCGTGGAGATAAAGCTGATACAGAAATTCATGTTGATAGAGCGTATCTCCGGTTGCTCCCGGAAAACTGTCATCAAAGGTCCAGCCGTTTTCCAGCATCAGCGGGTTCACTACGGAAACGGAAATAAACGGTTCCAGTCCTTTGAGTTTGCGCATGATCAGCGTGCGGTGCGCCCACGGGCAGGCGAGTGAAACATAGAGATGATAACGATCTTTCTCTGCGATAAAACCGCCTGTGCCAGTGGGGCCAGGTGCGCCATCGGCAGTGAGCCAGTTACGAAATGCGGAAGCTGAACGTTGAAATTTACCGCCGGTAGATTTGGTATCGTACCAGGTGTCATGCCAGACGCCGTCAATCAGTTGACCCATTTTTCTCTCCTCCAATAGCAAAAACGAGGAGCTTCCTCCTCGTTTTTTATCGTTAAGTATAGCGCGTGCTTACCACTTTTTATTCAGCAGGCGGTCGATGCTATACGCGCCCGGACCGGTAATTGCCAGCAGCAGGAATCCGCCAGAAATTGTCAGGTTTTTCATGAACATCAGCGAGTTGACGCCTTCAGCAAAGTTGCTGTGAAATAAAAATGCCGTCAGCAGCGTAAAGCCCGCAGTAAACAGGGCTGTGGTGCGAGTCAGGAAACCGAACAGGATTGCCAGACCACCACCGAACTCAAGCAGAATCACCAGCGGCAGCATAAAACCCGGGACACCCATTGCTTCCATATATTGTTGGGTACCAGAGTAAGCGGTGATTTTTCCCCAGCCTGCGGTAATAAACAGAATCGGCATTAAAATGCGCGCTACCAGTACACCAACATCTTCTAATTTTTTCATCATACTCTCCACTGCGCCACTCAGGCTGCTGATTGTTTTTTTGTGCAAGGGCGCGGTATTAGCGTCGTTGCTGTCGATGGAGAGAATCATAAACGTGGTGAATGATGATTGTTAGCAAGGAAAACTGTCAAAAATCTTCAAAAAATTTGAGGGATAAGGCCGGAATTGCTCCGGCCAGAGGGAAGTTAACCGCGAAGCTGTTGCTGCTTGAGGGTCGTTTTTACCAGACGCCAGGCGCTCCATACGCCAAAACCGCGTCTGGCCCAGCGGACCAGCATATTAGGATGGCGAATCGTCCAGATCGCCATCACGCTACTGCCAACCAGCGCCCAGGAGCGCAGACTTAGCAGCATATTCCAGCGACGATCGTAAGCGCCTGTTGCCTCCAGCCATTCACGACGACTGGCGGAAAGATCCAGCCGTTGTTGCTGGATCTGGCTAAGCAGTTGCGCCTTACGTCGTTCACGTTCGACTTTACTGCTCACGGGACTCCTCCTCGAGCAGTTGCCGATCGTTTGCCAGCTCATGGCGTGTATGGCGCAGCAAGGTGGATTTACGCGATTTACGTAACGTCCAGATACCGCCAATCAGTGCCAGTAGCAGCAACACCACGGTGGTGGCAATCATCGCATTCAGGCGATATTGCGGATCAACCGCCCAAATAATTAGCACCATCAGGCTCATAAGACCAAATGCAGCGAAAAGCATCGTCAGGCCCAGCATCAGTAAAAGTTGAAAGAGATTAGCTTTTTCCTCTTCCAGCTCCACCACCGCCAGCCGCAGACGTGTTTCCACCATTTCAACCATGATGGAAACAATTCGCTGCCCGATGCCCAGAACGCTTTTACCGGGCCCTTGCGCGTGATGAGTGTCCGCCATAATTAACGACGCGACAGCAGAACGCCGAGCACTACACCGATTGCAGCGCCAATTCCCACGCCGGTCCACGGATTTTCACGCACATACTCATCAGCACGCGCCGCCGCGACACGGGTTTGTTTGGCGATGGCATCACCGGTTTCACCCAGGCGATAACGGCTCTGTTTCAGTGCCTGCTCCGCTTTGCTACGAATCTTACTCAACTCTTCTTTCGACTTCTCGCCAGATGAGCTAAGCACCTCTTCCAGCGTATCGGAAAGGGATTTCAACTCAGCACGCAGATGTTCCGTAGTGTGTTCTTTCGACATAGTTTTCTCCAGGTGAGTAAGTAGTGACTATTGTGAGTTAGTAGTCGCGCGCTTCCAGCTTTTTCAGCTCTTCCTGCGCTTCTGCCAGTTTCCGTTCGCGTTTGGCAATCTTATCGGCATCGCCTTTTTGCTTCGCCTCGGCTAAATCTTGCTGGCGTTCCGCCACCTCATCTTTCTGCTTTGCGATTTTCTTGTGATGATCGGCACGCAGCTGGCTATCTGAACAGTTGGCCCGGACTTCACTCAGGGCTTTATTCAGACCGTCAATACGATTCTGGTTTTGGTGTTTTTCGGCATAGCTGATCTCCTTAAGGATATTTTGCTCCTTTTCCTGACACAGGGTAGTGGCATAACTACCGGCACTAAGAGCAAAGAGAGAAACAGCTAAAGCGATGCGGTATTTCATTCTTGAACCTTCCATTGTGATTCGGACCTATTACAAAGGAACGATTGTCCAGACAACGAAGCGGTAGTGTTAACCACCGCCTCATTAATCATAGACAGTTACGGTGAAATCACCAAAGTGAGTGATATGTTTCGGATAACAGGAAGTTATCCGAAGCGATGAGAGTTATCCCGTAACCGGGTCAGCCACTGCATAGCCTGACTGTTATTGTCCTGCTGCGCAATGATGTAGCCATGGGGCAATGTTCTGTCGAGGACCGCTTTTGCGGCGGCGCTCTGGTCGCTGGAGTCAAATGTAATTAACAGAGTGTCGTTTTTGGGGGTGATACTTTTGAAAGGAATGCCATGAGCGTCAAGGTGATGCCAGATCGAAAAACCGTCTGGCATCGTTGTGCCTTGATGAACGGCACGAATCGCCAGCGTAGACTCTTGCTGGCGAACCGCGGACCAGGCCAGCAACAGCGTGCCGACCAGAAGTAAAACAGTGCCGGACCAGGCTAGCTGGCGAAGCGACATGCGAGGTATTTGCATCCCTTACCCCCGATTTCCATATTTCTTTTTCCATAACACGACCAGAGAACCTGCCAGGCCAAACACCAGCAGCACCACCGGGAGCAGCATCAGGCATGACATCAGCTGGTCCTCGTACTTTAAAAATACCGGCGTTTTGCCGAGCATGTAACCCAGAGTTGTCAGGATCAATACCCACAGCAGACCGCTCATCCAGTTGAAAAACTGAAAGCGCGCGTTATTCAGCCCTGATAACCCGGCAATCGTCGGCAGCAGTGTTCTGACAAACGCAATAAAGCGACCAATTAACAGCGCCGATAAACCGTGTTTATGAAAAAGATGGTGTGCGCGTTGATGATAATGCGCGGGTAAATGAGATAGCCAGTTTTGTACGGTGCGGGTATTGCCCAGCCATCGCCCCTGAATATAGCTGACCCAGCAGCCGAGGCTGGCGGCAACGGTCAGCAGCAGAATCGTTTGCGGGTAACCCATCGCGCCTTTCGCAATCAACACGCCGACCAATACCAGTAAACTGTCGCCCGGTAAAAAGGCCGCTGGAAGCAAGCCGTTTTCAAGGAACAAAATTACAAACAAGACAAAATACAACATGCCAATCATCGATGGATTGGCCAGGGTTTCAAAATCCTGCGCCCACAGGGCTTGCAGCAATTGGGTCAAAAGTTCCATTCATTATTCCTGGTGAATCGGTTAACGCCACGCTGGTTTTAAAAGATGCACTACCGCAATGTTATTGCTGTTTTGGTATGTTCTGCGGGTTTGATACATCAACACAGCCTGAACTATTCCCTGTTAAATCGTGAGATAAGAAAGCATTCAAAAACATAAATTCAAATTGAATCTAATTGTAACAAAGGTCAACGTTGTTCGTTATCAAAATTACATGTCCGTGGAGTCTGATTTTGCTGAATGCAGGGGAGGGTGGCGAGAGGATTTACACAGGCTGACACTTTATACTTTTCGCTTACCGACGAGACAAACAGGCGCGTCGCAGCGCCTGTCGGACAGGAGTTTCATTTACTGCCACTGGTGGCCGTATCGAGATGCACTACCGGGTTTTCGGCGAACAGATAGCGGTCGGCATTGAACTCGAAGTCGTCGCTGGTTTCGTTGAATAACATGATCTTGGTGTTTTCCAGGTGCTGCCACATTGCCAGCTTAGCAGCATGAGGATCTTTGCGAATCAGCGCCTTGAGGATTTGATCGTGGTCATCACACCAGTTATCGACGGTACGGGAATCAATGTGTTCGTGCAGTTTTTTCCAGTACGGGTTATGGCTACGTTGGGTCCACATTTTTTCAACGATGGCCGCCAGGGCGGAGTTCTGCGTCGCCAGGGCTACCTGAATGTGGAACTGTAAATCCCACTCGGAATCACGGAAGCATTGTTCGCCGCGCGCCTGTTCCTGAATGGCCATCAGTTTCATGATGTCTTGTTTCGTTACCTGAGTTGCCGCGAACTCGGCAATATTACTTTCGATGAGCTGGCGAGCCTGAAGCAACTCAAACGGACCGTAATTGGCGAATTCCATATTATTGTCAGCCGCCTGCTGATGGCGCGGCTGGTTGGAAACCACATGAATACCTGAACCTTTACGCACTTCGACATAGCCTTCAACTTCCAGCATGATGATGGCTTCACGAACTACCGTACGGCTGACGTTCTTTTCATCGGCAATAAAGCGTTCTGCAGGCAGTTTATCACCTACCAGATAGACGCCCTGTTCGATGCGCTCTTTCAGGTCAGCGGCAAGTTGTTGATACAAACGGCGTGGTTCAGTGATTTCCATATGCGTCTCCCGGAGTGGAATGCGGACGAAGTTATCATACCACTTTATTCATGGGTATGCCATTGGTCATATATAAATTTGGTGATTGAATTAATGTATTGAATTAATATTGTGAATATTTATAAATTCCTAAAAAATAAGTATCGTCATTGTGAAAGCTACTAAATTTCAGTAAGTTAATTCCCAGCCTTTAAATTTAATATTAACTAAAAATGCTTTTTTATATTGACTTACAATAAATCTACATCTCTAATACACCAACTTTTTGGAAACAATATTGTAAGATCAAATTTATATGGTGGCGAAAATTAATCTCTTATCACGGCTTACGCCGCTTTTATTCGTGTTCGCTCCTTTTTTGGCACAGTCAAATATGACTGTTTATCCTATGGCTGTTTCCATTAATAGTCAGGGTGAAGGCAACGTTCGCGTAATATCTAAAAGTAATGAAGTTCAGTACATCAAGGCGACAGTATTCCGTATCGATAATCCATCGACGCCTCAGGAAAATGAAGTTGAGATTAAATCCGGTGATGCAAATCATCTGGTTGTTATGCCACCTAAATTCGCTTTACCAGCCGGTAGTAGCAAAACCGTACGTTTTGTTGCGATGGAACCAGAGCAAAAAGAGAAAAATTATCGCGTTAAATTTGAAGCGGTTCCCAGTATTGATGACGTTGCCACAGATAAAAAAGATCTCTCTATGCAGTTAACAGTTAACTTAATTTGGGGGATTGTTGTTAGTGTTCCACCTCAGCAACCTATTGCTAAGTTAGAAGTAAATGCTGCCCAAAAATTAGTTAATGCAGGGAATCAACGCTTAAAGATTTTAACGATCGCTTATTGTAAAAATAATAGCAAAGAAAATTGTAAGATACAGACCGTAAATAAAAACATCTTCCCTGGTCAGGAAAGAAATCTTGAAAGCATATCTGGCTACGACAAAATCGTTGTCAAATATAATAACTGGATCACCAAAGATAATGGCGAGTTTGAACTGGCGGTCCATTAATTATCATTGTAATAAACGAAGGAATAGTAATGAAAAAGGTATTTGCAAAATCTCTTCTGGTCGCAGCGATGTTTTCTGTTGCAGGCTCCGCATTGGCAGTACAAAAGGATATTACTGTAACGGCCAACGTTGATGCCGCTCTGGATATGACACAGACCGATAACACCGCGTTGCCGAAAGCAGTAGAAATGCAATATCTGCCGGGGCAGGGTCTGCAATCTTACCAGTTGATGACCAAAATCTGGTCTAACGACGTTACCAAAGATGTAAAAATGCAGTTAGTTTCCCCGGCGCAACTGGTTCAAAGCCTGGATGCTAGCAAGATTGTTCCGCTGACAGTAACCTGGGGCGGTGAAGAAATTAAAGCTGATGCGGCAACCACTTTTACCGCAACCAAAATCTTTGCTTCCGATGCGTTAACTAACGGTTCTCTGGCTAAAAACCTGATGTTTGCTCAAACCACCAAAGGTGTTCTGGAGACAGGCATCTACCGTGGTGTAGTAAGCATTTATCTGTCTCAGGATATCTAATCCAGATAACAGAATTAACACGTAACAAAGGGAGGGGTAGCCCTCCCTTATTTTAACTGTTTTAGTATTTGTTATGGATTTCAGGATTGCCATGGATAAAAAATTACTGGCTCTTTTGATCCTGGCGAGTCTCAGCCCGGCAGAGGCGACATTAACCAAAATTCCCGCAGGGTTTGAGGTTATTGCTCAGGGACAGCAGGAGTATATCGAGGTTTATTTTTCAGGGAAAAGTCTCGGTAAATATTATGCAATGGTTAATCTTGATACCGTAACATTTCTTGATCCAGCAAGTCTATATAACAAGCTGGAACTGGATGTAGACGATCAGAAAATCGCGCATATAGTGAAAGAAAAATTATCGCAGCCGCTAGCTCGCCACGGTGAATTGGCTTGCGGTTATGTACGTACTGACTCAGGGTGTGGTTTTCTGAATACCGATACGCTGGAAATAATCTATAATGATGAAGAAAGTTCGGCAACGTTGTTTATTAATCCGCAATGGAATTCAGCTTTCGATGCGAAGTCATTATATTTAAATCCAGACAAAAATACTGTTAATGCTTTTATACATCAGCAAGACATCAATGTTCTGGCACAGGATGATTACCAATCGTTGTCTATTCAGGGAAACGGTGCGCTGGGAATAACAGAAAATAGTTATATTGGTGCACACTGGAATTTCAACGGTTATGATGCAGATGATGTCAGTGACAGTAATGCTGACGTCAGCGATCTCTATTATCGTTATGATTTTTTACGTCGTTATTATGTGCAGGCGGGTCGCATGGACAACCGCACACTATTTAATGCACAAGGCGGGAACTTTACCTTTAACTTTCTGCCACTCGGTGCAATTGATGGGATGCGTATCGGGTCGACACTGAGCTATTTAAACCAGGCGCAAAGCCAGCAAGGAACCCCAGTAATGGTTCTGCTTTCGCGCAATTCTCGTGTTGACGCTTATCGTAATGAGCAACTTTTGGGATCGTTTTATCTCAATAGTGGTTCGCAATTTATTGATACCAGTTCCTTTCCGCCAGGCAGCTACAGCGTGGCATTAAAAGTCTACGAAAATAACCAACTCACCCGCACCGAGCTTGTGCCGTTTACCAAAACCGGCGGTCTGACTGACGGAAATGCGCAATGGTTCTTACAGGCAGGTAAAACTACATCACAGGTTTCTGATGATGAAAGTTCAGCTTATCAGCTAGGAGTACGCCTGCCATTACATCCGCAATATGAGCTCTACGCAGGGCTGGCGAATGCCGATGATGTGAGTGCTTTCGAGTTAGGTAATAACTGGACGGCAGATTTAGGCGGGGTGGGGAATCTTGCAATCAGCGCCAGCGTGTTCCGTAACGATGACGGCGGCAAAGGTGATATGCAACAGGCCAACTGGAGTAATCCGGGATGGCCGACGTTGGGCTTTTATCGGACCAACTCTGACGGCGATGCTTGTACAACCGACAGCAGAGAGAGCTATAACGCCTTAAGCTGTTATGAAAGTATTTCCGCGACGGTTTCACAGAATTTTGTCGGCTGGAATATGATGCTGGGTTATACCCGCACACAAAATAACACTGATGATAGTTTGCGTTGGGATAAACAGCAGAGCTTTGAAAATAACTATCTTCGCCAGACAACAGCGCAAAGTATCTCTGAAACTGTACAACTTAGCGCTTCCCGCGCTTTTGTGATGCGTGACTGGATTTTGAGTACGTCAGTCGGTGTTTTCCATCGTAATGACAACGGTGGCGATAACGACGACAACGGCTTGTACTTATCGTTTTCGTTATCTGACACGCCAACGATGGATAGCAATAACAACAGCCATTCAACAAATGTGTCTACGGATTATCGTTATAGCGAACAGGATGGCGATCAAACGTCATGGCAGTTATCGCATACCTTTTATAACGATTCATTCAGCCATAAAGAACTTGGCGTAACCGTCGGAGGCCTGAACACCGATACCATAAACAGCGCGGTTAACGGGCGTTGGGATGGGCAATACGGAAATGTCTACGCTACCGTATCTGATAGTTATGACCGTAAGAATCATGATCATCTTTCGGCCTTTACGGGCACTTATAGCTCTACGCTGGCTGTCAGTCGCTATGGCGTTAATTTGGGAGCCAGTGGTACAGACGATTTGCTGGGTGCGGTACTGGTGGATGTGAAAGGCTTCTCTGAACAGGATGAAGATAGTCAGGATCTGCAACTCGAAGCGCGGGTGGCAGGCAGCCGAACTTTGCAGCTTGGTCAAAGTGACAGTGTGTTGTTCCCTTATCCTGGATTTCAGTCTGGTTTTGTTGAGGTTAACGACAGTAGCCAGGGCAATCAGCAGGGGACAACAAACATCATTAACGGTGCAGGGAATCGTGAATTAATGTTGTTGCCTGGCAAGCTGCGCTATCGCGAAGTGTCTGCCAGCTTTAACTACAACTATATCGGTCGTTTATTACTGCCGGCAGCGGTGAAAAAATTCCCGATTGTGGGGCTGAACAGCGCCATGTTACTGGTAGCTGAAGATGGCGGATTTACACTTGAAATTAACGGCAGCGAAAAAGAGCTCTATCTGCTTTCCGGGCAGCAATTCCTTAAGTGTCCACTGAGTGTTGTAAAGAAACGCGCCAGCATTCGTTACAGCGGAGATGTTACTTGTAGTGTGGTGACTTATTCACAATTACCGGAGTCGATTCAGGTTCAGGCACAGTTGAAACAGCCTAAATTACGTGGAAACGTTCAGACGGCGCAAAGGGAGGTTGCACCATGAGAAATCGATTGATTGCGGCGATATTGGGCTTGTTTGGCACGCTCACTGGCGTTCAGGCAGCTCCTGACGTGACAAGTGAAATTACGTATGATTTGGCATCTGGTAGAGCGGATTATTACTTCTGGAAGGATGAAGCGTCGGCAGGAAATAATGGATATATGTGGTATGAATGTTCGTATCCTGACCTCCAACAAACCTGTACAGCTAATGGAAATATATCGACAGTACAAATCTATTTAACTGAACAACGCAGTGGGATGCGTTGGCCGGTAAAACTCAAAGGATTTAAAACAGCCATTGTAAGTAGCGATGAAGCGCCGCCAGGATGCAAGGGGGGCAAAGGGCTTCAGACGAATCTTAAGGATTCTAATAGATCTTCATGTACAGAAGATGGTCAACATTATTATATATACGATACAAAGTTTCTTACGCTCTACCTTGAGCAGACAGAGATGAAGAATTTGCCGATTGGTGGCGTCTGGAAGGGGAAAGTTAAATTACATTCGAACAGCCCGGCCCAGGACTATTTCGCAAATATTACCCTGAATACGCTCGACCCCAACCATATTGACGTGTTCTTCCCGGAGTTCGCCCACGCCACGCCAAGGGTGCAGTTAGACTTGCATCCAACAGGAAGCGTTAACGGCAGCAACTACGCGCAAGATCTGACCATGTTGGACATGTGCCTGTACGATGGTTTTAACGGTAATGCCATCAGTTATGAAATCATGCTCAAAGATGAAGGGCGACCAGCTGCAGGGCGCAGAGACGGTTACTTCTCTATCTATCGTCAGGGAGGGACCACCACCGACGAGGGAGAACGCATTGATTACCGGGTCAAAATGTACAACCCGGAAACCGGTGGGCAAATTGATGTGCGCAATAATGAAAATATGGTCTGGAACAGCATTAACCTGAAACGTGTGCGTCCGGTGGTACTGCCCGGTATTCGCTATGCCGTGATGTGTGTGCCGACACCCTTGACTCTGGCAGTCGATAAATTCAGCGTGATGGATAAACAGGCCGGGTACTACATGGGCAAATTGTCAGTAATCTTTACGCCTTCCTTGCCAACCATCAATTAACCCTGCAAACCGGACAAACGCTTTTTTCTATATAAACGACGAAGCCGTCTGATAAGGCGGCTTCGTCATTACAACTTAAGTTAAACGTTAATGTTGCGGTGCGGGATCGTTATGTGTTTCCTGCGCCACCTCAATCGCCGGTTTGTTCTGCAACACGGTCCAGATAACCAGCGCACCTAACAGGTCAAATACTGCCAGAACTGCGAACAGCGGGCTGAAGCCGATGGTGTCAGCCAGTGCACCGACAACCAGCGCAAACAGCGTACTTGCCAGCCATGCGGACATCCCGGTTAAACCGTTCGCCGTCGCCACTTCGTTACGACCGAACACGTCAGAAGAGAGCGTAATCAGCGCGCCAGACAGTGCCTGGTGGGCAAAACCACCGATACACAGCAGCATAATTGCGACATACGGGTTGGTGAACAGACCGATCATACCCGGGCCAATCATCAGCACAGCACCCAGCGTTACGACCATCTTACGGGAAACGATCAGGTTCACACCAAACCAACGCTGGAACAGCGGCGGCAGGTAACCACCGAGGATACAACCGAGGTCAGCAAACAGCATCGGCATCCAGGCGAACATCGCGATCTCTTTCAGGTTAAAGCCGTAAACTTTAAACATGAACAGCGGGATCCACGCGTTAAAAGTACCCCAGGCCGGTTCTGCCAGGAAACGCGGCAGCGCGATACCCCAGAACTGACGGTTACGCAGGATCTGACCAACGGACATTTTCTTCGCCGTGCTCACCTGGTGCTGGGCTTCCTGACCATTAATAATATAGTCGCGTTCTTCATCGGTCAGATGCTTCTGGTCGCGTGGATGTTTATAGAAAATCAGCCATGCCATCGCCCAGATAAAGCTCAATGCACCGGAGATGATAAATGCCATCTGCCAGCTGTGCATTACGATTGCCCATACCACCAGCGGCGGCGCAATCATCGCACCAATCGAAGAACCTACGTTAAAGTAACCTACCGCGATGGAACGCTCTTTCGCCGGGAACCATTCGGAGCTGGCTTTCAGACCCGCCGGGATCATCGCTGCTTCCGCGGCACCGACTGCACCACGAGCAATCGCCAGGCCACCCCAGCTACCAGCCAGCGCGGTTGCACCACAGAACACGGCCCACAGCACAGCAAACATTGCATAACCGATTTTCGTACCCAGCACATCCAGTACATAGCCCGCTACCGGTTGCATGACCGTATAAGCAGCAGAATAGGCTGCGATGATATAGGAATACTGTTGGGTGGAGATGTTTAACTCTTCCATCAGAGTTGGCGCAGCTGCCGCCACAGTGTTACGCGTCAGGTAACCAAGCACGGTGCCAAGCGTCACCAGTGCGATCATATACCAACGTAACCCTTTAATTTTACGCATGTAAAACCTCATCGTTTTGTTATATCCGCAGGAAGCGCGGCCATCATCCCGCCAGAGGCTGAAGATGTTAGTTACGACCGGGTAACCGAAAAAAAACCGGCACGCCCCGAACGTTGCCATGAAAGTTTCGTGCTAATTCGGCTTCCGTACCGGTTAACCCGATTCATCTAACAAATGAATGAATCGGCAATTTGCATTCCGTCGACTTATGATTTGCGACGGCAGAAAGATAACTTGTCATACAACTTTAAAAGGTGAGAGCCATCACAAATGTGCGAATATTTGTAGGGACATTACCTGACGACAGCGAGGCCAGTACTGGCGCGGCCTGCAGAGAGATTTACCACTTTGAGAGTAATTTTTTTAACTACGTTTATTGATCTAACTCACGAAAATATCTTCGGACTCTGGAAATTGGTGTGATAACTTTGTCAGCATCGCACCATAAGCAAGCTAGCTCACTCGTTGAGAGGAAGACGAAAATGACTCCGTTTATGACTGAAGATTTCCTGTTAGATACCGAATTTGCCCGCCGTCTGTATCACGACTACGCAAAAGACCAGCCGATTTTCGATTACCATTGCCATTTGCCGCCGCAGCAGATTGCGGAAGACTATCGTTTTAAAAACCTGTATGACATCTGGCTGAAAGGCGATCACTACAAATGGCGCGCTATGCGTACCAACGGTGTGGCCGAGCGTCTGTGTACCGGTGATGCGTCTGACCGTGAAAAATTTGACGCCTGGGCGGCGACTGTTCCGCACACTATCGGCAACCCGTTATACCACTGGACGCACCTCGAACTGCGTCGTCCGTTTGGTATCACTGGCAAATTGCTTTCTCCGTCAACTGCCGATGAAATCTGGAACGAATGTAACGAACTGCTGGCGCAGGATAACTTCTCCGCGCGCGGCATCATGCAGCAGATGAACGTGAAAATGGTCGGCACCACCGATGACCCGATCGATTCTCTGGAGCATCACGCAGAGATCGCCAAAGACGGCTCTTTCACCATCAAAGTGCTGCCGAGCTGGCGTCCGGACAAAGCCTTCAACATCGAACAGGCGACCTTTAACGACTACATGGCGAAGCTGGGCGAAGTTTCCGATACCGACATTCGCCGCTTTGCTGACCTGCAAACTGCCTTGACCAAACGTCTGGATCACTTCGCCGCTCACGGCTGTAAAGTGTCTGACCATGCGCTGGACGTGGTGATGTTTGCTGAAGCGAACGAAGCGGAACTGGACAGCATTCTGGCGCGCCGTCTGGCTGGCGAACCCCTGAGCGAGCACGAAGTGGCACAGTTCAAAACTGCGGTACTGGTGTTCCTTGGTGCCGAATATGCACGTCGCGGCTGGGTACAGCAGTACCACATTGGCGCGCTGCGTAATAACAACCTGCGTCAGTTCAAACTGCTGGGGCCGGATGTAGGCTTTGACTCCATCAACGACCGTCCGATGGCGGAAGAGTTGTCTAAGCTGCTGAGCAAGCAGAACGAAGAAAACCTGCTGCCGAAAACCATTCTCTACTGCCTGAACCCGCGCGATAACGAAGTGCTGGGCACCATGATCGGTAACTTCCAGGGCGAAGGTATGCCGGGCAAAATGCAGTTCGGTTCCGGCTGGTGGTTTAACGATCAGAAAGACGGTATGGAACGTCAGATGACCCAACTGGCGCAGCTCGGTCTGCTGAGCCGCTTTGTCGGTATGCTGACTGACAGCCGTAGCTTCCTGTCATACACCCGTCACGAATACTTCCGCCGCATTCTGTGCCAGATGATCGGTCGCTGGGTGGAAGCGGGCGAAGCACCGGCGGACATCAACCTGCTGGGCGAGATGGTGAAAAATATTTGCTTTAACAATGCGCGTGACTACTTCGCCATTGAACTGAACTAAGGTCTGGGGTTGATATGCAATACATCAAGATCCATGCGCTGGATAACGTCGCGGTCGCTTTAGCAGATTTGGCTGAAGGCACAGAAGTCAGTGTCGATAACCAGACTGTTACGCTGCGCCAGGATGTTGCTCGTGGACATAAATTTGCGTTAACGGATATCGCAAAAGGGGCCAACGTCATCAAATATGGCCTGCCGATTGGTTATGCATTGGCGGATATTGCGGCGGGGGAACACGTCCACGCCCACAATACGCGCACGAATCTGAGCGATCTGGATCAGTATCGCTATCAACCTGATTTTCAGGATCTGCCTGCGCAAGCGGCAGATCGTGAAGTGCAGATCTATCGTCGCGCTAACGGCGATGTCGGGGTGCGTAATGAGCTGTGGATCCTGCCAACCGTGGGCTGTGTCAACGGCATCGCGCGGCAAATCCAGAACCGTTTCCTGAAAGAGACCAACAACGCCGAAGGTACCGACGGCGTGTTCCTCTTCAGCCACACCTACGGCTGCTCACAACTGGGCGACGATCACATCAACACCCGCACCATGCTGCAAAACATGGTGCGCCACCCGAACGCGGGCGCAGTGCTGGTGATTGGTCTGGGCTGTGAAAACAACCAGGTTGCCGCATTCCGTGAAACGTTGGGCGATATCGATCCTGAACGCGTTCATTTCATGATCTGCCAACAGCAGGATGATGAGATCGAAGCCGGGATCGAGCATTTGCATCAGCTGTATAACGTGATGCGCAACGATAAACGCGAGCCAGGCAAACTCAGCGAACTGAAGTTTGGTCTGGAGTGCGGTGGTTCTGACGGTCTTTCTGGTATTACTGCTAACCCGATGCTGGGGCGTTTCTCTGACTACGTGATTGCTAACGGCGGTACTACCGTACTGACCGAAGTGCCGGAGATGTTTGGCGCAGAGCAGTTGCTGATGGACCATTGCCGCGACGAAGCAACGTTTGAAAAACTGGTCACCATGGTCAACGACTTCAAACAGTACTTTATTGCCCATGACCAGCCGATCTATGAAAACCCATCGCCGGGGAACAAAGCGGGCGGTATCACCACGCTGGAAGATAAATCCCTTGGCTGTACCCAGAAAGCGGGTTCCAGCGTCGTGGTTGACGTGCTGCGTTACGGCGAGCGTCTGAAAACGCCGGGGCTGAACTTGTTAAGTGCGCCGGGTAACGATGCCGTAGCGACCAGCGCCCTGGCGGGTGCGGGCTGCCATATGGTGCTGTTCAGTACTGGTCGTGGCACGCCATACGGCGGCTTTGTACCGACGGTGAAAATCGCTACCAACAGTGAACTGGCGGCGAAGAAAAAACACTGGATCGACTTTGACGCGGGTCAGCTGATCCACGGTAAAGCGATGCCGCAGTTGCTGGAAGAATTTATCGACACCATCGTTGTGTTTGCCAACGGTAAACAAACCTGCAACGAGCGTAACGACTTCCGCGAACTGGCGATCTTCAAAAGCGGCGTAACGCTATAAAGTCGAAATGAGTTGTTAATAAAAAACGGCGTTTCATAATGTGAAGCGCCGTTTGCTTTTCCATACCTGATAAGGATTTATCATGACCGCGTATTGGCTGGCCCAGGGCGTGGGTGTCATCGCCTTTCTGATTGGTATCACAACATTTTTCAATCGTGACGAACGTCGCTTCAAAAAGCAGCTTTCGGTCTATAGCGCCGTTATTGGCGTACATTTTTTTCTTCTGGGCACCTATCCCGCTGGTGCCAGTGCCATCCTTAATGCCATTCGTACATTGATTACCTTACGCACGCGCAGCTTATGGGTAATGGCGATTTTTATTGTGCTGACTGGCGGAATTGGCCTCGCGAAGTTCCATCATCCTGTCGAACTATTGCCGGTTATCGGTACGATTGTCAGTACCTGGGCGCTGTTCCGCTGTAAAGGGCTCACCATGCGCTGCGTGATGTGGTTTTCAACGTGTTGCTGGGTGATTCACAACTTCTGGGCGGGGTCGATAGGCGGCACAATGATTGAGGGTAGTTTTCTGCTTATGAATGGCTTGAATATCATTCGTTTCTGGCGGATGCAGAAAAGGGGAATTGATCCGTTTAAAGTAGAGAAAACCCCTCCCGCCGTAGACGAAAGGGGTTAAACAATTAATTACGCAGGGCGCTATTTGCCAGACGATCGTCTTCCGCCTGGCAAGCTGCCGCAGTGAACAGCACGTCAGTTGAAGAGTTCAGCGCGGTTTCGCAAGAGTCCTGCAATACGCCGATGATAAAGCCGACGGCAACCACCTGCATGGCGATATCGTTCGAAATACCGAACATATTACAGGCCAGCGGGATCAGCAGCAGAGAACCCCCCGCCACGCCGGATGCGCCACAGGCACACAGAGAAGCCACCACGCTCAACAGCAGCGCCGTGGGCAGATCGACCGGGATACCCAGCGTATTAACCGCAGCCAGCGTCAACACGGTAATGGTGATTGCTACGCCAGCCATATTGATGGTGGCACCCAGCGGAATAGAAACGGAATAGGTATCGCGATCCAGATTCAGCTTTTCACACAGTGCCATATTCACCGGAATGTTCGCCGCAGAGCTGCGGGTGAAGAAGGCATACACGCCGCTTTCGCGCAGGCACAGCAGCACCAGCGGGAACGGGTTACGACGAATTTTCCACCACACCAGCAATGGGTTAACCACCAGCGCCACCAGTAACATACAGCCAACCAGCACGACCAGCAGTTGCGCGTAGCCCCACAGTGTGGAGAAACCGGTGGTTGCCAGGGTAGAAGAAACCAGACCAAAAATACCAATCGGTGCGAAGCGAATGACCAGTTTCACCATAAAGGTGACGGCATTCGACATATCGTTGACCAGGTTTTTGGTGGTCTCGTTACCGTGACGCAGTGCGAAACCGAGGCCAATTGCCCACACCAGGATCCCGATGTAGTTACCTTTCAGCAGCGCGTCGATGGGGTTGGAAACCATGCTCATTACCAGCCCGCGCATCACTTCGACAATGCCTGACGGCGGCGAAATATCACCCGCGCTACTGGATAAATGCAGGGTAGAAGGGAAGGCAAAGCTGAAGACTACTGCGGCCAGAGCAGCAGAGAAGGTACCCAGCAGATAGAGGAACAAAATAGGGCGGATATTGGTTTTCTGCCCGTGCTGGTGGTTAGCAATAGATGCCATCACCAGCATCAACACCAGGATGGGGGCAACGGCTTTCAGTGCGCCGACGAACAAAGTACCTAACAGACCAACAGCTTCCGCCGCGGGTTTTGAGATCCATGCCAGAAGAATCCCCAGAACAAGGCCGACCAGGATTTGTTTTACCAGGCTGCCATGAGCCAGACGCCGGAATAGCCCCGGTGAACGTTGCGTAGTCATTTTTCGATCCTTTCATTGTGTTGTCGCACATCCCTGGTGCGTTCTGTCGACGCATCTTTCAGGATGTAACAAAGTGTTTGCAAGGTCGAGTATAAGGAAAGTTACAGCTTCGGGAAGCGAAAAATGCTGGATTTTAAAGAGAGGTCATATTTTGCAACTTAATGGTTACATTTATTTGACATAAAAATAAAGCCAACGTGCGGCTTCCAGACTGATGACAACATCAAAAAAGGACTCGGTCAGTCCCCTCGCCCCGTTTGGGGAGAGGGTTAGGGTGAGGGGAACAGGCCAGCATCGGTGCGAAAAATTACCCTCACCCCGACCCTCTCCCTGGAAGGGAGAGGGAGAAAACGGTGCTCATGTTAATGACAGGGTACACGGCTTAGGCAGATTAAAAATTATCCACCCCGCTGCTTATCATGCCGATAATTCACCCAGGCGTTGATAATAAACGTCATCACCAGAATGCCAAACACCACGCCCAGCGAGACGGCGATTGGAATATGGTAGAAGTCGACAATCAGCATCTTGATACCGATAAACACCAGAATCACCGCCAGGCCATATTTGAGCATCGAGAAACGCTCTGCTACGCCCGCCAGCAGGAAATACATCGCACGCAGGCCGAGGATCGCAAACAGGTTTGAGGTCAGCACAATGAACGGGTCAGTGGTCACGGCGAAGATAGCCGGAATGCTATCCACGGCGAAAATCACGTCGCTCAATTCCACCAGAATCAGTACCAGCATCAGCGGTGTGGCGTACAGCAATCCATTCTTACGCACAAAGAAATGCTCGTTGTCGATGGTGTCGGTCATGCGCAAATGACCGCGTAGCCAGCGCACCAGCGGCTTGTCGCCAATGCCTGATTCATCTTCATGGGCGAGCGCCATCTTCACGCCGGTAAACAGCAGGAAGGCACCGAAGATATACAGGATCCAGTCGAACTGCGAAATTAGCCAGCTGCCAGTGAAGATCATGATGGTACGCAGAACAATCGCCCCGAGCACGCCATACACCAGCACGCGGCGTTGTAATGCCGCCGGAACAGAGAAATAGCTGAACAACATCAGCCAGACAAAGACGTTATCGACCGCCAGCGATTTCTCAATCAGATAACCTGTGAGAAAGGCCAGTGCCTGTGGATCGGCAACGGCGCGACCTTCGGTTTGCACCAGATACCACCAGAAAGCGGCGTTAAACAGTAACGACAGCGTCACCCAGACCAGCGACCAGGCCGCAGCCTGTTTCATGGTCATGGCATGTGCCCCACGACGCCCCTGCAACAACAGGTCGATAGCCAGCATAATGGCGACAACAACAGCGAATCCGCCCCATAGCAACGGCGTGCCGACAGTATTCATAGAAGTTCCTTACACATAAAAAAACGGCCAACGTCGGAAGACGTCAGCCGCTGCTTTTTATGCATAGACCTCGCCTTCCGGCAAGGTCTCACTTACAACAAAAAAGGAATACGTCTGCGTATTCCTTTCGGGTTGCCCGGTGACCGGATGTGGTTTTTCACACATCGTAATGACGATCGACCGGCAATGAAGTTACTCCCCTTTGCAGGTAACAAAGTATGACAGACCATTCAGCCAGTCAATGGTCTGTTACATACCTTTTACACTGTTTTACTTTGGCAATTATAGTTTTACGCTATCTGCCGGAAAAATCACCCCAGTCTGGCGGCGGATCTCGGTCAGCAGTTTGGCGGTGATGCGACTGACCGCCAGCCCCGGATGATCCACCAGATGCTCATCCACCAGGGTAGCGAACAGCTCTGCTTCGTAGAGCATGGTATTAATATGCTGCGGCTGGGTGAGATCCTGCATTTGGCTGCCACGCGGCACGAAGCACACTTTCTGGCATTCAGACAGTTTTTCAATCACCAGCGATCCTGCTTCGCCCTGAATCTCGCTCGCCAGGACAGAATCACTGACTTTTGAGTGCTGCAAGGTGACGCTGAAATCACCGTAATCCATCACCACCACGCCGTGGGCATCTACACCGCTTGCCAGCAAACTGGCGGTTGCCTGCACGCTTTTCGGCTCACCAAATAACGCCACCGCCGACGCCAGGCAGTAAAAGCCGATATCCATAATTGAACCGTTAGAGAATGACGGATTAAAGGTGTTGGGATTTTCACCGTCCAGGTAACGTTGATAGCGCGAGGAATACTGGCAATAGTTGAAAAAGACTTTACGCAATTTGCCGACTTTCGGCAGCGCCTGGCGCAGCAAATGAAAGTTCGGCAGGCAGGCGGTTTTAAATGCCTCAAACAGCACCACCTGATTTTCCCGCGCACAGGCAATGGCGGCATCCACTTCCGCCAGATTCGACGCCAGTGGTTTCTCGCAAATCACATGAATTTTATGGCTAAGGAAAAGTTGTGTCTGGGAAAAATGCAGGGCATTCGGGCTGGCAATATACACCGCGTCAATGGCATCGCTTTCCGCCATCGCTTCCAGCGAGGTAAACAGATGCTCGACAGAAAAATCATTGGCGAAGTGCTGAGCCTGCTCAAGGCTGCGGGAATATACGGCGGTTAACTTGTATTTACCGCTCTCATGGGCGGCCTCGACGAACTGGCGAGTGATCCAGTTCGTACCAATCACAGCGAAACGTATCATAACGCGTGGATACTCCATAAAGGGATTCTGTCGTCAATGTAGCACGCCTTTTTCATCTTCGACGTGCGCAGATACGCATTATTCTTTTGCCGGACAGCCATGCTCACTAAACGACCCAATCATGACCGATGGCCCGAGATATTTCGGCTGGCGATGGAGGATTTTGGCGTCAATCACGGCGCTGACACGAGCGAGTTTCTCCCGCAGTTGAGTATAAAAACCGTGCTTCATATTGAGGTCAGGCGCGTTAAAACCGATAGCGTCGATGCTGTACTGTTTTGCCAGCCAGATGGCGCGTTGGTTATGAAATTCTTGCGAGATAATGGTGATATGGTTTTCACCAAAAACCTTTTTGGCACGCACTACCGAATCCAGCGTTGAGAATCCGGCATAGTCGCAGAAGATCACTTTCGCCGGTACGCCTTTAGCGATCAAAGCCTGCTGCATACCTGAGGCTTCATCGTAATTTTTACGTCCGTTATCGCCACTTACCAGTAGCCATTTCACTTTTCCGGCGTGGTACAACGCTGCTGCGGTATCAATACGTCGGGTAAAGTAGCGATTACCCGGCCTGGCCCCCAGCAATAAGCCCACGTTACGCTCCGGAACTGCGTTGACATCGCTCCAGGTCAGCTGCTTGCTGGCGTTGACCATAACGCGATCGGCAATAAAAATGGTCGCTCCTGCTATAAGCAACAACAAACAGCCAATCTTAAGAGTCCGGCGAGAAAAACAAATACGGAGAAGAAGGCGGGGCTGCATGGTCGTTATCCTTAACGAAAGGGGGGAGGTCGATTTTAGGCGCTAAAGAAAGAAAAGATAACGCCTGACATCATTTTCAGATTTTGTCCTGCCCAAGCGACAACTGCGTTAGCCACAGCCGGGTGTCGAACTCAAGCTGGTGGTACTGCGGCTCCATATGGCAGCACAACTGGTAAAACGCTTTGTTATGCTCTTTCTCCTTCAGGTGCGCCAGTTCGTGCACCACGATCATACGTAAAAACGGTTCCGGCGCGTTGCGAAACACAGTAGCGACGCGGATCTCTGCTTTTGCTTTCAGCTTGCCGCCCTGCACACGAGAAACAGCGGTATGTAACCCGAGCGCGTTTTTTAGCACATGGATCTTATTGTCATACATCACTTTATTGATCGGCGGGGCATTACGCAGAAACTGATTTTTCAGATCCTGAGTATATTGCCAGAGGGCTTTATCGGTGGCGTAGTCGTGTGTTCCCGGATAGCGTTTTGCCAGCACATCGCCCAGACGCTGTTCGTTAATCAGCGTTCGCACCTGGGAAAGTAGCTGCTCGGGATAACCCTGAAGATAAGTAAGATTGTTCATAACCGCCCACGAAAAAGAGAAAAAGGGTATACTCACGCACCCTTTTCAGGGGCAACGTCGAAATTTTATCATTCAGGAGGGCCGATGAGCCACTTAGACAACGGTTTCCGTTCACTGACACTACAACGTTTTCCGGCGACGGATGACGTTAACCCGCTACAGGCGTGGGAAGCGGCGGATGAATATTTGCTGCAACAGTTGGACGACACAGAAATCCGCGGCCCGGTGTTGATCCTGAATGATGCCTTTGGTGCGTTAAGCTGCGCGCTGGCGGAACATAAGCCGTACAGCATTGGCGACTCATACATCAGTGAACTGGCGACGCGCGAGAATTTACGCCTCAACGGGATTGATGAGTCGAGCGTGAAGTTTCTCGACAGCACCGCCGACTACCCGCAACAGCCGGGTGTGGTGCTGATCAAAGTGCCGAAAACACTGGCATTGCTGGAACAGCAACTGCGTGCGCTGCGCAAAGTGGTCACGTCGGATACACGTATTATTGCCGGTGCCAAAGCCCGTGACATTCACACTTCCACGCTGGAGCTGTTCGAGAAAGTGCTCGGCCCGACCACCACTACGCTGGCATGGAAAAAAGCGCGCCTGATTAATTGCACTTTCAATGAACCGCCGCTGGCCGATGCGCCGCAGACCGTTAGCTGGAAGCTGGAAGGTACTGACTGGACTATCCACAACCATGCGAATGTCTTCTCCCGCACCGGGCTGGATATTGGCGCACGCTTCTTTATGCAACATCTGCCAGAGAATCTCGAAGGTGAGATTGTCGATCTCGGCTGTGGTAACGGCGTTATTGGCCTGACGCTGCTTGATAAAAACCCGCAGGCGAAAGTGGTGTTTGTCGATGAATCGCCGATGGCGGTCGCTTCCAGCCGAATGAATGTTGAAACCAACATGCCAGAGGCGTTGGATCGCTGCGAGTTTATGATCAACAACGCGCTCTCCGGAGTGGAGCCTTTCCGCTTTAATGCTGTGCTCTGCAACCCGCCGTTTCATCAGCAACATGCGCTGACCGATAACGTCGCCTGGGAGATGTTCCACCACGCCCGCCGCTGCCTGAAAATCAACGGCGAACTGTATATCGTTGCCAACCGTCACCTGGATTACTTCCATAAACTGAAGAAGATTTTCGGCAACTGCACCACCATCGCCACGAATAATAAATTTGTGGTGCTGAAAACAGTGAAGCTGGGGCGTCGTCGGTAAGATTGGGAGTTACCTGCCGGATGCGGCGTTAACGCCTTATCCGGCCTACGTTCAGCACGTTACTCCCAGGCCGGATAAGACGCGGCAAGCGTCGCATCCGGCAATGTCTGCCCAGTTCTGGAATCGCGCTTCCATAAAACAAAAAATCCCTGTCACCATCCTCTACATTCTCTTGTTTAGCGTTGTTCAACGTTTATGCTACATACGTGAAGTTATGACGCATAAAGAATACGATTTCTTTACCGCTGTTCATCGTACTAAGGGGAAAAAATGATTGCGATTGCCGACATCTTGCAAGCAGGAGAAAAGCTAACTGCGGTGGCACCTTTTCTGGCGGGTATTCAGAACGAGGAACAATACGCCCAGGCGCTGGAACTGGTAGATCATCTGCTGCTCAACGATCCTGAAAACCCCTTGCTGGATCTGGTGTGTGCCAAAATAACCGCGTGGGAAGAATCAGCGCCCGAATTTGCGGAATTTAATGCCATGGCTCAAGCCATGCCTGGCGGTATAGCCGTGATTCGTACCCTTATGGATCAATATGGTTTAACCCTTTCCGATCTGCCGGAAATTGGCAGTAAATCTATGGTGTCACGCGTTTTGAGCGGGAAGAGGAAATTAACGCTGGAACACGCTAAAAAATTGGCAACGCGATTCGGCATTTCTCCCGCCTTGTTTATTGATTAACGCGACGTGCCGGATGCGTTGCATCCGGCGCTTCAAATAACGATTTAAATCTCCAGCGCCAGCCGTGTTCCCTGGGCAATTGCCCGTCGTGCGTCCAGCTCCATAGCCACATCGCAGCCGCCAATTAAATGCACAGTTTTCCCGCTATCAATCAGCGGTTGCGCCAGCGCGCGGTTTGGCTCTTGCCCTGCGCAGATCACCACATTGTCCACTGCTAATACCTGCGTTTC
This sequence comes from Escherichia sp. SCLE84, assembly GCF_012584495.1. NCBI lineage: Bacteria > Pseudomonadati > Pseudomonadota > Gammaproteobacteria > Enterobacterales > Enterobacteriaceae > Escherichia > Escherichia sp. SCLE84. The sequence goes on from NZ_CP051430.1 coordinate 3,938,458, forward strand.
GCCGTTGATCACCACATGCAGCCCGTCATCGTCAATCTTCTGATAACTTACGCCTGGGATCATTTTCACACCCCGCGAGAGCAGGGTGGTGCGATGGATCCAGCCGGTGGTTTTGCCTAACCCCTGTCCCGGTTTGCTGGCTTTGCGCTGGAGCATCACAATTTGCCGTGGGCTACGCGGGATCTGCATTCCCTGCGGGCTTAAGCCACCAGCCTGTTGTAGGCTGCTGTCGATCCCCCACTCATTACAGAACCTGGCGATATTCTGGCTGGTGGATTCGCCCGGCTGACTTAAATACATCGCCGTATCAAAACCAATCCCGCCACAACCGATGATGGCAACCTTGTTGCCTACCGGCGCTTTGTCGCGCAGTACATCGAGATAACTCAATACCTTCGGATGATCGATCCCGTCGATAGGCGGAACGCGCGGCACGATCCCACTGGCGAGGATCGTTTCATCGAACGCCTGTAACTGATCCGCCGTCACGGTGTGATTGAGTTTCAGCGTCACGCCCGTCACTTCGATCATCCGGTGGTAATAGCGCAGCGTTTCGTAAAACTCCTCTTTGCCGGGGATCTGTTTGGCGATATTAAACTGCCCGCCGATCTCGCTGTGGGCATCAAACAATGTTACCTGATGCCCACGCGCCGCCGCGTTAATGGCAAACGCCAGCCCAGCAGGTCCCGCACCGACCACCGCCAGATTTTTTTTCTGCACGGCAGGAAGGATTGGCATTTTGGTTTCGTGGCAGGCGCGAGGATTCACCAGGCACGAGGTGACTTTGCCAACGAAGATCTGATCGAGGCAGGCCTGATTGCAGCCAATGCAGGTGTTGATCTCATCGGCTCGCCCCGATTGCGCTTTTGACAGCAGTTCCGCATCAGCAAGAAACGGTCGTGCCATCGACACCATATCGGCATCGCCGCGCGAGAGAATGTCGTCGGCAACCTGCGGATCGTTAATCCGGTTGGTGGTCACCAGCGGCAGCGAAACGTGGCCTTTCAGTTTGCGCGTGACCCAAGTAAATGCGCCGCGCGGCACGGGCGTGGCAATGGTCGGAATACGTGCTTCATGCCAGCCAATGCCGGTGTTGATAATGGTCGCGCCCGCCGCTTCAATGGCCTGCGCCAGCTCTACCGTTTCGGCAAAAGTCCCGCCGTCTTCGACCAGGTCGAGCATCGACAGTCGGTAGATAATAATGAAGTCGTTGCCGACGCGTTCGCGCACCGCACGCACTACTTCTACGGCAAATCGCATCCGGTTGCGGTAATCGCCGCCCCACTGGTCACTACGCTGATTGGTGCGCAGCGTCAGAAATTCGTTGATCAAATACCCTTCGGACCCCATTACCTCTACACCGTCGTATCCTGCCTCCCGTGCCAGTTGCGCGCAGTGGGCGAAATCGTCGATCAGTTGCAGGATCTCTTCATGGGTGAGTTCGTGAGGAACGAAACGGTTGATGGGGGCCTGCAATGCGGAGGGAGCGACCAGATGCGGTTGGTAGCTGTAGCGCCCGGTATGCAAAATTTGCAGGGCTATTTTGCCGCCTTCCTGATGTACCGCTTCGGTAATGGTGCGATGGTGTGGGATCTGGCTGGCGTCGTTGAGCATTGCGCCACCTTCCATGCCAACGCCTGTTAAATCTGGTGCAATGCCGCCGCTGACAATCAGCGCCACGCCGTGACGGGCGCGTTCGGCATAAAACGCTGCCAGCCGCTCGGCACCGTCCGGGTATTCCTCCAGCCCGGTGTGCATTGAGCCCATCAACACGCGGTTTTTTAACGTGGTAAAACCTAAATCCAGCGGGGCGAACAGCGACGGGTAGCTCATAAAATTGTCCAGTATGTAAAATAATTGTTATGTGGTCGGATGAGTTCTAATTTAGCCGTCGCCGGAGAAAAGGGAAAAGGGGAGTGCGGGGTTTGTGATGGGATTCAAAAAGAATACGCCCGGTGGTAACGCCGGATGCGACGCTTGCCGCGTTTTATCCGGCCTGGGGGATTGCACATGTAGGGCGGATAAGGCGTTCACGCCGCATCCGCCAGTGGCACGGTGCAGATGCCGGATGCGACGCTTGTCGCGTTTTATCCGGCCAGGAGGATTGCACATGTAGGGCGGATAAGGCGTTTACGCCGCATCCGCCAGCAGTTGCAAATTATTGCTTACGGAAAAAATCGTTATACAACATATACAAATGCGCGGCACTCCAGGAGAAATTTGGTGCGCCTTGCTGTGCGCCAGTCAGCGGGTTGTAATTCTCCTGAATTGGGCCATCGGCGGTTAATCCTTTGGCGTGACGGAAGAACGTATCCGCCAGTTTCAGGGCATCATCGCGATAACCGTAACGCTCCATCCCTTTCAGACCAAACCAGAACTGATCCACCCATACGCGCCCACGCCAGTAGATATCAGCGCCAAAAGCCGGATTGGTTAACGCCGCCGTTCCCAGCGGGACAAAGGTGTTGAACTCTTTAGGATCGAGCATCACCTTCACCACCGCGTCGGCATTGGCCTGCGTTGCCGCACCGTTAAACAGCGGCGACCAGCCTTCCGGCCCTTTACCGCGCTCAACAATCGGTTTGCCCGCGCAGCCGTTCGCCAGTGGTTTATCTTCAATACGTACGTCATAGTAGAACTGGGTAGTCGGGTCGAACATACAGGTGTTGATGTAGTCCGCGAGCTGCTGTGCCAACTGGCGATAGCGTTTGGCCTCTTCTGGCTTACCGAGGATGGTTGCCATCTCCGCCAGATAATGGTTATCGCTGTACATATAGCTGGCCTGATCCACCGACTCCTGCAATAGCGAGTAGCCCAGCAACGTTCCGTCCTGACTGCGGTTTTCGGCGAATTTCACCGTCCAGTCGCTACGTTTGCCGCCATTAGCGACATATTTATCCAACTGTTCTTTGTCGATAAAACCAAAGACGGCGGCATCATCACGCCCCGATTCCCACGACGCAGCGACCTGTGCCGGAATTTCCAGACTGTCGTACTGGCCTTTCTCCACCACGCGGGCGTAGTTGTTCAGCCCAGACTGCGTCTCTTCTTTGTTGCCTTTCTTCACCGTAAACAGCATCTCGCCGCTCTCAGTGTTGTGGGCTTTGTCGCGGGTCGCGCCATATTCCGGCACGCCGTTGCCGTTGTGATCGCGGTTACGTAACCACCAGTCGTGATAGGCCACCAGTTTCGGGTACATCTCTGCCAACCAGGCTTTATCCTGGGTGACGTTGTACACTTCCATCACCGACCAGGCGGCAAGGCTGGGTTTGGTATTACGTTCGTTCCAGTTGCCGCCATCGCCACCACGCTCGGGGCTAAGGTTCCACGCTATCAGGTCGGGGACAAAGCCCACATCCTGCGGACGCACGCTATCGCCAGGCTGGATCTGCCAGGAGAAGACCGCGCGGATATTCTCTTTGGCGATGTCCGGATTGAAATGCGCCATCGCAAACGCCTGCTTCCAGGTATCCCACGGCCAGGTCTGATTGCCGGAGAACCAGCGCCCGGTCACCGACGGTGTAACGGTGTTAAATTTCACCGCACCGCCCGGTGAGCGCCAGTTACCGTTGAGCGTTTCGATCGCTTTCACCGTGACGCGCGTCTGTTCCGGCGTCGCATCCGGATTGGTTAACCCTTTCTTCAGGTATTCTTCCCAGCGTTGCTGCGAGGCGGTGAGATAAAACGCCGGACGCGCCAGAATATCGCGGATCTGCATTTGCTCTTTGCTAACTTCCTGAGCGGTCAGCAGATGGGAATAGGTGGTGTAGAGCGTGGTCGAACCGTTGATATGCGCCTTACTGGTAAAGCGATTACCGTTGATTTCAGTCTGCACCGGCAGGGATTTATGCACCTGATATTCCGATTCGCCGGAGGTCAGCAGATCCCAGGTGGCGCGCACTTTGCCAAAGGTGACTTTCAGGCCATCACGGGTGGCGCTGATTTTGCGCTGATAGTCAGGGTATTCGCCAGCAATGGTTTTATCGGAAAGCGGTTTCCCTTCTTTCGCTTCCAGTTTTTCCAGCAGTTCGCCGTCCCACACCAGATCCAGCGGTTTATTGCTGGTGATTTTGGTTTCCAGTAGTGACGTGCGCGGCGTGGCGAAGCGCAGAGTCATTTCGACTTGCACATCTTTTGCTGTCAGTTTTTGCACCAGCGCACCGGGAATACTGTATGCCTCCAGCGTAAAGTCGACTTTCTTGCCGTCCTGCCAGACGGTCAGGCGGTCGAAATTGCTGGCCATAAAGTTGATGTACTCTTCCGTCAGCAGCGCAACGCCCGGAAAGCCGCCCATGGTGTTAGGGCCGTCTGGCAACAGATGACCATGCCAGGCTCCGAGATCGAAAAACGGATTAAAACGCTGGTGATCGTCGTAATCGTAATCCTTCATGTACTGCGGCGCGCCAGTACGGTTAATCACGTTTTTATAATTGTCGGCGTTAGCGGCATGGGCGGAAAAACTTATCAGCAGAGCGCAGGTTACTGGCGTTAAAATAGTTTTTATTTTCATGAAATTACAGTCCTTATTACCAGTAGAAATATTGCATCAGGAAGATTTGGTCGCTGGGATCGTGAGAGGCATTTTTCATGTAGAAGCGGCTATCAAAAGCCGTGGCGAAACGTCCGCCGCCGTATTCGTACCAGATACCAAACTGCATGAAAGAGGTGGTTTCATCGTCAGCGTGGTCAGGGCGATGTTTGGCGTAGGTGTAAGCGGTGGAGAGATAAACGCCCTTTAACGCTTCATACATGGCGCTCACCATCATCCCACTTTCACTTCCCGGTACGTCCAGCCCGTCGGCGCGTCCGGTATGGTGCCAGGCGCGAGCGGCAAAGTTAGGAGTTAGCAGGCCCGTGAGATAGAGCTGTCCTGTGCCGTCGGTGATTTCCAGATCGTTCATCCAGGTGATGCCTTCGGCAAGGTCATACTGGATGTAACCGTTCATCATTGCCGGATAGGTGTATTTGTCGTCATAGCGATCGTACTTGCCAAAATGTAGCCAGGCTTTGCTTTCGTCATGATGTCCGGCAGGTGTGGCGGTGACGCTATAACGAAAGTTGCCGCTTAAGTTCTGCACCTTCAGCGCGGTCATAATGTCGCGGGTATTGGGAATGACGTAGCCCAGATCGGGGGTGAAGTCGCCCCACCATTGCAGGTCATCCAGCGAGGAATCCTGACGCAGACTGAGCATGATTTCGGTGCCATCATTGGTACGATAACCGCCATAGAAACGGTTAATTCCGCCCTCGAAACCACCCCAGCTATGGTCTGGCACCCAGGCATTGCCGTCGTGGTCGGCCTGCACGGTCCAGCCTTCGCCGTAAATCAGGCCGAACCAGGAGCCGTACTTCATCTCCAGGCCACCTTCAATATAGGTACCGTCGCTGTATTTATGTTTATTCTCACCCTCTAAATCCATATATCCACCAACCCCTAATTCGCCGTAAAAACGAAATGAAGGAGAAGATGTCGAGGTAATTGCAGGTGTTTTTGTGTCGTCATGTTCTGCCGGACGTGCTTCTTCTCCTGCCGCAGAAAAGGCGTAGCAAAACGGCAGAGCAAGTAATGCTCTGCACGGTGCAGTGATTAATTTCATTGTGTTAATCCATGAGCTAAAGAAAAAGTACAGCCTTTTATCGTTGTAATTATAAAAATATAAAGGCAGAAACTATTTTCCCCCTCCCCATCCAGGAAGAGGGAAAATGCCTGCTCATTTTTTATTAGTCTGCTCAATCAACATTGCTGGCTGGCGTCGCTTCAATATGGCGCTCTTCAGCCGTTAATCCCTTTATATATTTACTGTATTTCCACCACGCAAAGCCGAGGAAGATAACAATACCGCCGACGTTATAAAAAATGATGGTCAGAATATTCGCGCCAGTCGGGAATGTCGAAGCGACAAACCCTACGGCAAATATCGCAATCAGCATTGAAACAACGATAATACCGGTGCGGCGGGAGCCCATGCGGAAATCGCGTGGCAGGTGATCTAATTTGGCGCGTAAATTCAGGTAAGCCAGCATGATGAATAACGGCGGAAGCATGGACGCTGCGGCAGTCATATTAATAATAGTATTCATCAGATCCTGCACGGTATTGGAACCGAGCATCGGGATAATCATCAGCGGGATGACGATCAGGAACTGGATCCACGCTGCGCGCGCTGGAACGCCGTTTTCGTTCAGTTCGACGGTTTTCTTACCAAAGATGCCTTCCGGGATTTCGGAGAAGAAAATTTTCACCGGCGTTGCGGTCCACATCAGCAGGGAACCGAACATCGCGGTAAAGGACACCAGACCGACAAAGCGATTCATCAACGCTTCCGGTAGACCAAAATACGCCGCCATGCCGTGGAATACCTGCACCGATCCGCCGGTAAATTTCAACTCTTTGCTGCTGACGAAGACGTTAATCAGCACCGAGGAGACGGAATACAGTACGCCGATAAAAATCCCGGCGAGGATGATCACTTTAACGAACGATTTCGAACCGCCTTTGACGTCGTTAACGTACACAGCGACGGACTCCGCGCCACCTGCGGCCATAAAGATCCAGGTGGTAACGCCGAGGAACGCCCAGTTGAAGTTCGGGATCATCGCGTCAACGGTGATGGGGTCAGCAGGCTGTACGCCGCCAACCAGCGCCGTACCTGCCAGTAAAATGTAGGAGAGCGTTAACAGCAGCATCAGCGTTGAAGTGACGGAGGTAATTGGCCCCAACATTTTCGCCCCGTTGGTGGAAACCCAGGTGGAGAAGGCGAACAGCACCATACTGATAATGGTGGTGGCAACCGGCGTCATAATATATTCGTAGCCGAGGAAGGCATACGAAGCATAAGCAATAACGCGCGGCAACAGTGAGGTGAAAAAGAACAGGTTTACGAACCAGTAGGTATAGGCAGTAATAAATGCCCAACGTCCGCCCAGCGAACTTTTTACCCACGCGTAGACACCGGCTTCTGAGTTTTTATTTAACGAAACAAATTCTGCGATGATCAGACAGAAGGGAATAAAATAAAAAATCGTCGCGAGGAAAAACATCGGTGCCGAGGCCAGTCCAAGCTCAATATTATTATTGATAACGTTGTTAAAGCTGTAAACGGCGGCAAAAGTCAGCGAGAGCAAGCCGAATTTGCCGATTGTATTACGTTTGGTATCAGACATAACACATCTCCGAAAATGTGTAGGGTAGCGGTGGCGGCAAACTCCTTTTGCCGCCGTAGTTGTTATTTGTTATGGAAATAACCATCTTCGATGGTGACTTTGAGAACCACTTTTTTGACCGCGTTATTGCAGATAAACCGATACGCTTCATGGATATCGCAAATAACGATTTGCCCTTCGTGGACCTCAACGGTTTCTCCGCAGCCTTTTAAATATTCACGGTCAGTTTCATCACGATAATATTCCACTACCTGTAATGTCTCTTTCGGCGCATATTCAATTTTTTGCTGCCCTTGCAGGTAGTAATGCACTTCAAAATAGCGTCGATGCCCGGTAAATAGCGCATCGGTCGCGGAGTCTGTCTCCACGCGGTAAGTCAATGAGTCACCGATGGAGTGGGCGACGCCAGGCTGAATGTTGTCGATATTTTCAATCGCTTCAACGCAGCGTTGCCACTTCTTGCCAGAGGCGTAAATCTGGCGGAACTGTTCTAAGTTATCGATGATCCTCATTGCTTATTCTCGCTGTGCAAATTCGTGGAAAAGAACCCTGCGCCGAACTCATACGACGCCAGGCTTTGCGCGGTAGCTTCTCCGCCAGAAACCGGCAGCAACGTAAAGCCGTAGCTGAAGTCACGGAACCAGACGCGCCAGGAGTCCAGCACCTCGCTGCCCCAGGAGTTGGAGCCGAGGCCAAGCAGCTGGTGGTCGAGGTTCAGGGTGATGTCATCACTGCGCTGCAGCTCGTTACAGTGCTGGGCAGCGTGGATGTTTTCCTGGGTATAGCGCCAGGCGCTGAAGTTAATTGGGCGCTGCGGAACCACCAGCAGACCGTTGCCGTGGCGGTTAGTCAGTGCCGTCCAGCGGACATGCTGACGGTTGCCGTTGTTCTGCGGGAAGGGATAGTTCTCGAACATGGCATCGACGGTGCTGCGCCAGATATCGATGATGTTAGCCTGCTGGCTGTCGGCGTAGTTTTCGCCCGGTCCACGACCGTAATACGCCACCTGATCGTATTCGCCGTTAATCCCCATGGTGAAACCGATGCACGGAATGATGTGCGGATAGTCGCCGTAACGCTCGCCGGAAAGCGCCACGTTAACCTGGCCATCGGCAGCGATGCGCCAGATGTAGGTGCAGCGCATCCCGAAGTCAAACACCGGCGGGGCAATAACTGTGCGGCTGATGATCAACACTTCACCATCGCTCTGTTCTACGGCAAAGTCGCGCAGATGTTCCTGCATGATCTGCAAATGATTCGGTTGCCACAGCCCTTCGTACTCCTGCTTGTGGTTGTCGATCATTGGCTTGAAGAAGTTGATCTTTGGCTCGCGGGTCAGCAGCGACTCGCCATTCACCTGCCAGGATGTCGGTTTGCCACTCATTTTTGAGAAGGTGATCGCGAAGTTGTAGCCGCGAACGGTGCAGCTCAAACGATCGTCTTCCAGCGTCAGCGGACGCGCATTATTTGGTGCGAAAGGCACTGGTTGCGCGGTGTTTTCCTTCAGCGGGAACTGATAAGTGGCGATAGAATGCCCGGCTTCGCTGTAGCGGGTGCGGGAATCTTTGGTCACCGTAATGTTGAGGAACGCTTCGCGGGCGTCCAGCTGCGGCAGCGTGATCTGCAAGGGGGCTTCGCTGTTCGGCGCAACGTCGCGCAGTTTAATCTGCTGCGTCGCGAGCGTTTCACCTTCGACGCGCACCTCTGCGTGCAGGGTGTAGTCATCAAGCGTGGTAAACCACAGTTTATTTTCGACTTTCAGCTCGCCGTGAGTCAGATCCAGCGCGTGGATTTTTACCGGCGCGATAACCTGTTTGTACTCTTTCAGGCCCGGTCCCGGCGTCTGATCGGAATAGATCAAACCATCAAGACAGAAGTTATAGTTGTTGGGATAGTCGCCGTAGTCGCCGCCGAATTTATACCAGACGTTGCCGTTGTCATCCTGCGCCTGGATCCCGTGGTCGCACCATTCCCAGACATAATGTCCCTGAATGCAATCGTGCTTATAGAAGACGTTCTGGTACTCCGTCAGCCCGCCTGGTCCGTTCCCCATCGCATGAGCATATTCACAGATGATGCGCGGCTTCGGATGCGGGTATTCACCAAACTCATTCATCAGCGGCACGCGGGTGTACATGGTGGAAATAATATCGACCACTTCAGCATCGCGATCTTCTTCGTAATGCACCAGTCGCGTGTCATCCAGCGCCTTCGCTGCGTGGTACATCGCGCGGATGTTACAGCCATAGCCGGATTCATTGCCCAGCGACCAGATGATGATCGACGGATGGTTTTTCTGCGCGTGAATATGGCGAACAATGCGCTCGACGTAGACTTTTTCCCACTGCGGATCGTCGGTAATACGGCTGATATCGCCGACATTAGCAAAGCCGTGCGATTCGACGTCGGTTTCCGCCATCACAAACAGGCCGTAGATATCACACAGTTCGTAAAAACGCGGATCGTTCGGGTAGTGAGCGGTACGCACGGAGTTGATATTGTGCTGCTTCATCAACTGGAGATCTTTCTCGACGCGATCCATTCCAACGGCGCGGCCTTTGCGATGATCGTTGTCGTGACGGTTGACGCCGTGCAGCATCACATAACGGTTATTGATCCAGAACAGACCGTCGCGCACTTTGATATCACGGAAGCCAACGCGTTGTGGCACCACTTCCAGAACGTTGCCGTTGGCGTCTTTCAGCGTCATGACCAGATGGTAAAGATAAGGGGATTCTGCTGACCATTGCTGCGGCTGTTCGACAGTAAAAGCAAAGCTGGCGCTGGTCAGTTTTTCAATTGCCAAATGATCAATGGCGCTGCTGTGCACCACGCGTTCGCCATCAAACAGGGTATATTCCAGCGTCGTGACGACAGGGGAGGCGGCGAGATTTTCCAGCACCACTTCGCAGGAAAGCGTGGCATCGCAATAGGCTTCGTCAAAGTCGGTACGCACAGTGAAATCGTTAATATGCGTTAGGTGTTTTCCGACCAGATAAACATCGCGGAAGATCCCCGCTGACCACCACATATCCTGGTCTTCCACGTAGGTAGAGTCCGCCCACTGCATCACGCGCACACACAACAGGTTGTCGCCGGTTTTAACCATCGCGCTGATGTCAAACTCTGCGGTCAGGCGACTGCCCTTGCTGAAACCCACATACTGACCGTTAACATAGACTTCAAAATAGGTTTCGACGCCGTCAAATTTAATCAGCGTCTGTTTACCCTGCCAGCCGTCGCTGAGGGTGAAAATACGTTGATAGGCACCGGTTGGGTTATCGCTGGGGACAAACGGCACATCGATGGGGAACGGAAAACCTTCGTCGGTATATTGCAGTTTGCCGTGACCTTCCATTTGCCACATGGCGGGGACGGTAATATGCCCCCAGTCAGCCATTAACTCAGAGGTGAAGGCTTCTGGTACTTGCAGCGGATGGTCAAAAAAGTGGAAATTCCACTGACCGCTTAAGGGCAGAAACAGGCTGCTGGTTTCGCGGGCAAAGGTACGCGCTTGCGCAACAGAATCATATGAAAAAAAGTACGCACGCGGCGCAAGTCGGTTTTCGTGGGTGAGCTGAATGTTTTCCCAGCGATTCATAGGGCCTCCCGGTAGAGAGAAATCGGAACCATTCATGGTGATGGTAGTTTGTGTAATTGCTGGGGAGTTTAGTAAAATTTTTACTAAAAAGTAGCAGGTAAATGCATTTACTTTAACTGGATCACGAAAATAAACGGCAGCACTGTCCGGCAAAAACGATTGCCGGACAGTGTGTAAGGGGATTTAACGGGTCGTGCCGCGCAGTTTTAATTTGCTGGGAACGAAGACTAACAGCGGCAGCGCGCGACCATCGCGGGCTTTTTCATACACCAGGTTAACGCCCTGACTTCCCATCATCTCGGAATGGATGCGCACGGTGGAGAGCGGCGGAAAGGTAAATCGCGCGGTGGGGATATCGTTAACGCTGATAAGCGAAATATCCTGTGGGATGTTCAGGCCTCGTTCATGAATTGCCCGCAGTACGCCGATAGCAATGGAATCGGAAGCAACAAACAGTGCCTTCGGATAGTCTTCCCGCGCCAGCATTTGTTTTGCCAGTTCATAACCCGACGAACTGGAAAAACCGCCGCGCCAGATATCCTCTTCGCGTACCACTTGTTTCAGTCGGCCATATTCCGCAAAGGCGACCTCACGAATATCCGCCTTGCCAGGCTCATCTTCACCGCCAATAAAACCAATACGATTAACGCCCTGGTTGATATAGAAGTCGATGATTTCTTTACTGATGCGTGCCAGATCGATATCCACCGCATCGTAACCGCTGCCGGGTTCGTGAAAGTCGATAAAACAGATATTGTCGGTCAACGCACAGGCGGCGGCGCGCAGGGCGGGCGTGGGTTTGCCGACAATTAAAATACCGGTGACGTTTTTAATGTCTGGTAATCCGCTGTGTTCATAACAGTTGGTGAGCTCAATGCCCAGCTTTTCGCACTGAGTTTCAATGCCGTGGCGGATCGCCAGATAGTAAGGATCGTTGATCTCCAGCTCCTGTTGGTAGCTGTAGATAGCCAGAATATGGTGTTGGTTGACTGCACCTGTCTGGAGTTTACGGGCACTACTGGTCTTGTACTCCAGCTTTTCGGCGATCTCGAGAATGCGATGTTTCGTCTCTTCTTTCACATTCAATGTCGGATCGTCATTTAAGACCCTGGATACTGTCGCCAGGGATACGCCAGCTTCGATTGCGATGTCTTTTAGTGTTGCCATGTTTACCTTTTTTACTTTCCCTGATGTGCGCCCCCATTGTAGAGGAAGTGCTTATCGGGTCACCTGTTTTCAGTAAATAAAGCGCGTTTCTTTGACGCTGTAACGGTAACACAGCGGCTCACGAATGTGATCACGCCTGCATTCTCCATTTTTAGCCTACAGGATTGAGAAAAACTTTTGCTATAGTTTAGTAAAATTTTACCCGAAGGGAGGAAACAATGGAAACCGTGGCTTACGCTGATTTTGCACGTCTGGAAATGCGCGTCGGAAAGATTGTGGAAGTGAAACGCCATGAAAACGCCGACAAGCTGTACATCGTACAGGTTGATGTGGGGGAAAAAACACTGCAAACCGTGACCAGCCTGGTGCCGTACTACAGCGAAGAAGAGCTGATGGGGAAAACGGTGGTGGTCTTATGCAATCTGCAAAAAGCGAAAATGCGTGGTGAAACGTCGGAATGCATGCTGTTGTGTGCGGAAACCGATGACGGCAGTGAAAGCGTGTTGTTAACGCCGGAGCGGATGATGCCTGCGGGCGTACGCGTCGTATAAAAAGATCGGATGGCGACGTCGTATCGCCATCCGATTTGATATTACGCTTCTTCGACACTTACTCGCATGGCCGCCAGCGCCTTACGCGCCGCTTTGATCACCAGTTCACACTGTTCAATGGTCAGTGTCAGTGGCGGTTCAATGCGGATCGTTTTGGCGTTATTGAGCGTTCCGGCCACCAGTACGCGCTGGCGGAACATCTCGCTGGCAAAGTTATAGCCGATTTCGTTATCAACAAACTCAATTGCCATCAACATCCCTTTACCACGCGCTTCCTGTACCAGATCGGGATATTCCCGCGCCAGTTGACGGAAACCGTCCAGCAACATATCGCCTTTTTGCTCAGCCTGAGCCGGTAAGTTCTGCTCCAGCAACACATTGATGGTCGCCAGCGCCGCCGCACAGGCCAGCGGGTTGCCGCCAAAGGTGGTGGTATGCAGGAATGGGTTGTCGAACAGAACTGAAAACACCTCTTCAGTGGCGATGGTCGCGCCAATCGGCATCACGCCGCCGCCGAGCGCTTTGGCAAGGCAGAGGATATCCGGCTGTACGTTCTCATGCTCGCAGGCGAACATCTTGCCCGTGCGCCCCATGCCCGTTTGTACTTCATCGAGGATCATCAGTGCGCCGAACTCATCGCATAGCTTACGTACGGCGGTGAGATAGCCCGGCGGCGGCAGAATTACGCCACCTTCACCCTGAATCGGTTCGAGGATCACCGCAGCCACATCATCACCGGTTTTTTTGCACTCGTTAAGAGCCGTGCGCATGGCTTCGATATTGCCAAACGGCACATGACGGAAGCCCGGCAGCAGTGGCATAAACGGTTTGCGGAAGGTCGATTTCGCCGTGGCCGACAGCGCGCCAAGTGATTTACCGTGGAACGCGCCGCTGGTGGCAATAAAAGTAAACTTGCCGCGCGGTGACTGGTAAGCTTTCGCCAGCTTCAGCGCTGCTTCAACGGACTCGGTGCCGCTATTACAGAAGAAGCTGTATTTCAGTTTACCGGGCGTTAGCGCAGCAAGGGTTTTCGCCAACATCGCCCGTAACGGATCGAGCAGCTCCTGGCTGTGCAGCGGTTGTTTCGCAAGTTGATTCTGTACGGCGGAAACCACAACTGGATTACGGTGCCCCACGTTGAAAATTCCAAAACCTCCCAGGCAGTCGATAAACTCCTGTCCCTGGGTGTCGACAAGCGTATTTAAACCTCCCGCTTGCCACTCTACGGCTCCGTAATCCCCGCCGGCGGTAACAGATTTGCGATACTCTAAAAACCCCGGATTGACATGCTCTTTGAAGTATTCAATCACCTCTCGGTTAAGTGCTTTCATCTCCTCATGATCCAGCGTTCGCTTCTCAATGAGATTCAGGGCGTGGGCGCTGCACGCTAAAGCCGATGCGCTCGAAGGTAACCTGTTCAAAATATGCTCCGGAGGCTCGCGTATCACATGATACCGATTTAAGTATTGCAGGGATTGCGCCACTCCGGCTGCGATCGCGAAAATCGGGATAAACACAAATTCGGTTATCATTTGTGCAATATTTAATGCTATCTGTTAACATTTGTTGTTATTTTGCACGGTTTTTGTCGGGTATGGATTTGATGATTGCTGCGCAAATGCACGTTTTCAGGGCAATAATTGCCTGATTTTTGGGCAAGATAATTAACGTTTTCGTATAGTAACAGAGTGAAAGTATTTTAAATCAAAGAATTAGATTTGTGCTTTAATCGCAAATTGCGATCTAAATCAAATTAATCGGTTAAAGATAACCGCAGCGGGGCCGACATAAACTCTGACAAGAAGTTAACAACCATATAACCTGCACAGGACGCGAACATGTCTTCTCATCCGTATGTCACCCAGCAAAATACCCCGCTGGCGGACGATACCACTCTGATGTCCACTACCGATCTGCAAAGCTATATCACTCATGCTAATGACACTTTTGTGCAGGTGAGCGGCTTTACCTTGCAAGAGTTACAAGGGCAGCCGCACAACATGGTGCGTCACCCGGATATGCCAAAAGCGGCGTTTGCGGATATGTGGTTCACCCTGAAAAAAGGGGAGCCCTGGAGCGGCATCGTGAAAAATCGCCGCAAAAATGGTGACCATTATTGGGTGCGGGCCAATGCGGTACCGATGGTGCGCGAGGGAAAAATCAGTGGCTATATGTCGATTCGTACCCGGGCGACGGATGAAGAGATTGCGGCGGTGGAGCCGCTGTACAAAGCGCTGAACGCCGGACGTACCAGTAAGCGTATTCATAAAGGCCTGGTGGTGCGTAAAGGCTGGCTGGGTAAACTGCCTTCATTACCGCTTCGCTGGCGGGCGCGTGGAGTGATGACCCTGATGTTTATCTTGCTGGCGGCCATGCTTTGGTTTGTTGCTGCCCCGGTGGTGACGTATTTCCTCTGTGTGTTAGTGGTATTGTTGGCAAGCGCTTGTTTTGAATGGCAGATTGTGCGCCCGATAGAAAATGTCGCCCGTCAGGCACTGAAGGTGGCGACCGGAGAGCGTAATAGTGTTGAGCACCTGAATCGCAGCGATGAGCTGGGGCTGACATTACGCGCGGTAGGGCAGCTTGGCCTGATGTGCCGTTGGCTAATTAACGATGTCTCAAGCCAGGTGTCCAGTGTCAGAAATGGCAGTGAGACGCTGGCGAAAGGCACCGATGAACTGAACGAACATACCCAGCAGACAGTTGATAACGTTCAGCAAACGGTGGCGACCATGAACCAAATGGCGGCGTCGGTGAAACAGAACTCTGCCACGGCGTCGGCTGCCGATAAACTTTCTATCACCGCCAGTAATGCGGCAGTGCAGGGTGGGGAGGCGATGACCACGGTGATCAAGACAATGGACGATATCGCCGACAGTACCCAGCGCATTGGCACCATTACTTCGCTGATTAACGATATTGCGTTTCAGACCAATATTCTGGCCCTGAATGCGGCGGTGGAAGCGGCGCGTGCCGGCGAACAGGGCAAAGGTTTTGCAGTGGTGGCAGGGGAAGTGCGTCATTTAGCCAGCCGCAGCGCTAATGCTGCCAACGATATTCGCAAGCTGATTGATGCCAGTGCTGATAAGGTGCAATCCGGTTCGCAGCAGGTACACGCCGCCGGACGGACGATGGAAGATATTGTGGCACAGGTGAAAAACGTCACCCAGTTGATCGCCCAGATTAGCCATTCAACGCTGGAACAGGCCGATGGGCTTTCCAGCCTGACCCGTGCAGTGGATGAGCTTAACCTGATCACCCAGAAAAATGCCGAGCTGGTGGAAGAGAGTGCGCAGGTGTCGGCGATGGTGAAACACCGCGCCAGCCGACTGGAAGACGCGGTGACGGTGCTGCATTAATCGGTATGCCGGATCCGGCGGTTGGAGCACAATGCCTGATGCGATGCTGGCGCATCTTATCAGGCCTGCGGGGTGTGTAGCGGGTGTAGGCCGGATAAGGCGCGTCAAGCGTCGCATCCGGCAATTGCACCGCGCCACTGGCGGATGCGGCGATTAATCCAGTTGCGTAATATCAAAAGCGGCGCGGTCGATCACCGCAATGATCTTTTTTATTTGTGCATCACTGATATCGCTCTGGTTGACGTGTAAATCCAGCACCGCTTTAAAATTATCCAGCGCCCGCTTCATTTGCGGGTTCTGGCGCAGCGCCGCGCCAACGCAACGCGCTTTGATGCGTTCTTCAATCATCTCCACCTGTTCGCGGTTTTCTTCCAGCCACTGCGCGCCTTGTTCGGTCAGCGCAATCTGCTTCTTACCACCTTCCTCTTCGCGGATGGTAATCAGCGACTGCTCCTGCAGAAAATCCAGCGTTGGGTAGATGACGCCCGGGCTTGGGGTGTAATTCCCCTGGGTTAGGTTCTCAATCGCTTTAATCAATTCGTAACCGTGGCTGTCATCGCGCGAGAGAATATCCAGAATCACCAGACGCAATTCACCGTGACCAAAGAAACGTTGCCGACGACCGCCGCCGCGACCGTGGCGACCACCGCAGCATTGACCGTGTTCATGCTGGTGACCGTGTCCGCAGTGCTCGTGTTCTGACTTCTCACCTTTGCAGCAGCCCTCATGGCGTGGCTGGCCTTCATGTTTACAACACCCTTCGTGATGATGGCTCATATCAGCCTCCTTTTGCTTAATTAGATATATCTAATTTATATCTGATGTGAGCATTACTGCAAGTACAAAAATGATGTTTAAACGTGGAAGCACCTCACATCCAGGCCGGATAAGACGTTCACGCCGCATCCGGCAGCATTGCTATGGCACTGAATGCCTTCACATACTTCAGATATATCAGTTCTACAAATCGCTTGCATTTATCATGATTAACAATCATTATCATTTACGAAAATTATTTAGATATATCTGATTACTATCACGAAGGCGATAACAATGAATAACTCCCCCCGCTACCCGCAGCGCGTTCGCAATGATCTGCGCTTCCGTGAACTGACTGTGTTACGCGTTGAGCGCATCAGCGCCGGTTTTCAGCGCATTGTCCTCGGCGGCGAGGCGCTGGACGGTTTTACATCGCGCGGCTTTGACGATCACAGCAAACTCTTCTTTCCTCAACCTGACGCTCACTTTGTGCCGCCAACGGTAACGGAAGAGGGCATCGTCTGGCCGGAAGGACCACGCCCACCGTCGCGTGACTATACGCCGCTGTATGACGAACTACGCCATGAACTGGCGATCGATTTCTTTATTCACGACGGTGGGGTCGCCAGCGGCTGGGCGATGCAGGCGCAACCGGGCGATAAACTTACGGTGGCAGGTCCGCGCGGTTCGCTGGTGGTGCCGGAAGATTACGCGTATCAGCTGTATGTCTGCGATGAATCCGGAATGCCCGCACTGCGCCGCCGCCTGGAAACGTTGAGCAAACTTGCCGTTAAACCGCAAGTTAGTGCGCTGGTTAGCGTGCGGGATAACGCCTGTCAGGATTATCTCGCGCACCTTGATGGTTTTAATATCGAATGGCTGGCACATGATGAGCAGGCGGTAGATGCGCGTCTGGCGCAGATGCAAATCCCTGCCGATGATTACTTCATCTGGATAACCGGCGAAGGTAAAGTCGTTAAGAATTTAAGCCGCCGCTTTGAAGCGGAACAGTATGACCCACAGCGGGTACGTGCAGCGGCTTACTGGCACGCAAAGTAACTGATATATAAAAAGAAAAAGGCTGACGATTTCTCGTCAGCCTTTGCTATATCTGGTGGCCCCTGCTGGACTTGAACCAGCGACCAAGCGATTATGAGTCGCCTGCTCTAACCACTGAGCTAAGGGGCCATGGTAGCGGATTATAAAGTAACTCCGTGTCGCAATCCAGCCATTACCGTGCGCCTGCTGTTTTTATAAACAATGTATTTTCAATCCGTTATACTTTTCCTGGTGATGTTAGAAAGGAGTAAATATGGTTGAGGATATTTTGGCTCCAGGGTTACGGGTCGTGTTTTGCGGTATCAACCCTGGGCTTTCATCCGCTGGGACTGGTTTTCCCTTTGCTCATCCAGCAAATCGCTTCTGGAAGGTGATATATCAGGCCGGGTTTACCGACCGTCAGTTGAAGCCGCAGGAGGCACAGCATCTGCTGGATTATCGTTGTGGCGTCACCAAACTGGTAGACCGTCCAACGGTGCAAGCCAATGAAGTTTCAAAGCAGGAGCTGCACGCAGGTGGGCGTAAGCTGATTGAAAAAATTGAAGATTATCAGCCGCAGGCGTTGGCGATTCTGGGCAAACAAGCATATGAACAGGGATTCAGCCAGCGCGGTGCACAGTGGGGGAAACAAACGCTCACCATTGGTTCGACGCAGATTTGGGTGCTGCCAAATCCCAGCGGTTTAAGTCGCGTTTCACTAGAGAAACTGGTTGAAGCGTATCGCGAGCTGGACCAGGCGCTGGTAGTGCGTGGGCGATAAAAAACGCCACCGAAAAGGTGGCGTTTGTGCAAAGGGACTAGTGCCGGGTGCGGCGTAACGCCTGATCCGGCCTACCGATTAATCGTCCAGGAAGCTACGCAACACTTCAGAACGGCTCGGGTGACGCAGTTTGCGCAGCGCCTTCGCTTCGATCTGACGGATACGTTCGCGGGTAACGTCGAACTGTTTACCCACTTCTTCCAGCGTGTGGTCGGTGTTCATATCGATACCGAAACGCATACGCAGAACTTTCGCTTCACGCGCGGTCAGGCCAGCCAGCACGTCGTGCGTTGCCGCACGCAGGCTTTCGGTGGTCGCAGAATCCAGCGGCAGCTCGAGGGTGGTATCCTCGATGAAATCCCCCAGATGCGAATCTTCATCATCACCGATCGGCGTTTCCATGGAGATTGGCTCTTTGGCGATCTTCAGCACTTTGCGGATCTTGTCTTCCGGCATCAGCATACGTTCAGCCAGTTCTTCCGGCGTCGGTTCACGGCCCATCTCTTGCAGCATCTGGCGAGAAATACGGTTGAGTTTGTTGATAGTCTCAATCATATGCACCGGAATACGGATGGTGCGCGCCTGATCCGCGATAGAACGGGTGATCGCCTGACGGATCCACCAGGTTGCGTAGGTGGAGAACTTGTAACCACGGCGGTATTCGAATTTATCAACCGCTTTCATCAGACCGATGTTGCCTTCCTGAATCAGGTCAAGGAACTGCAAGCCACGGTTGGTGTATTTCTTGGCGATAGAAATAACCAGACGTAAGTTCGCTTCAACCATCTCTTTCTTCGCACGGCGGGCTTTCGCTTCACCGATGGACATACGACGGTTGATATCTTTAACCTGCTCGATGGTCAGGCCGGTTTCTTCTTCAATCTGCTGCAGTTTCTGCAGGGCGCGATGCACTTCTTCAGAGACATCGTGCAGTTTTTCCGACCACGGCTTGTTCATCGCAATTGCCGCGTTGAACCAGGTATCGCTGGTTTCGTTGCCGGTAAACAGGGTAATGAAGTTTTTCTTCGGCATTTTGCACTGCTCAACGCAGAGCTTCATGATCAGACGTTCTTGCGTACGAACGCGGTCCATCATGACGCGCATGCTGTTGACCAGGTAGTCAAACTGCTTCGGCACCAGGCGGAACTGTTTGAATACTTCAGACAGTTTCAGGATCTCTTCCTGAGCGGCAGCGTGACTGCGACCTTTCGCTTTGATGGTGTCACGCGTTACAACGTACTGAGCGCGTAGTTCCGCAAATTTTTCGCGAGCCAGTTCCGGGTCGATGCTGTTGTCATCATCGGCGCTGTCGTCATCGCCATCTTCTTCGTCTTCATCTTCGTCATCGTCCAGATCTTCCTGGGAAAGCTCAGAACCGACGTGAGTGGCGGTAGGTGCCAGATCTTCTTCTGCGTTCGGGTCAACAAAGCCGGTGATCAGATCGGACAGACGCGCTTCTTCTGCTTCAACACGATCGTACTGTTCCAGCAGATAGGTGATCGCTTCCGGATATTCAGCAACGGAGCATTGAACCTGGTTGATCCCGTCTTCAATACGCTTAGCGATGTCAATTTCGCCTTCGCGGGTCAACAGTTCAACGGTGCCCATTTCACGCATGTACATGCGTACCGGGTCAGTCGTGCGCCCGATTTCAGATTCCACGCTGGAAAGCACCTGCGCGGCGGCTTCGGCAGCATCTTCGTCCGCGGTGTTTTCAGCCAGCATCAGATCATCGGCATCCGGTGCTTCTTCCATCACCTGAATGCCCATGTCGTTGATCATTTGGATGATGTCTTCGATCTGATCTGAATCGACGATATCTTCCGGCAGATGGTCATTGACCTCGGCATAGGTCAGATAGCCTTGCTCCTTACCACGGGTGACAAGAAGTTTCAGCTGTGACTGCGGGTTTTGCTCCATAAGACGGTATCCACACTTATTTCATGAGGTTGGTGTTGGGCGATTGACCCGATGTCCTTCAGCCGTTAACGCTGAAATCCAACGGTTGTTTACCGCCAACGATAATTACGAGGGCGTACTTATATATTTGCCGCTGCCTCTCAGTGCGGCTGTCGGGGGCTTCCCGATCGCTCTTCGGCACTTAAGCCGTTAAATCACTTTTTCGCCAGTTCCTGGTTTAATGTCCAGAGCTCCAGGCGTTCTTCGTTGCTTAAACCATGCGTGCGCTCACGAGCGATTAACTCTTCCTGGCGCAGTTCAAGCAGCGAATCAAACATATGGTTGAGTGAGTCGGTGAAGGTTTGCTCAGCAATATTCTTATCTGCTATATCGTCCCACATCGACAGTTTTTCAAGGGTGGCAGCATTATTTGTACCACGATAGTGCTCTAAAAGTTGCCCGGTGGTCAGACCTGGCTGGGAGAGACAAGTGTTGACCAGTTCTCTGAATAAGCCAAGTCCAGGGAGCTTATTTTCATCCAGATTCTCAAGCGGCGGGACCAACGTCGCTAATTCTGGATTTTGCACCAGCAACCCTATAAGTATACGCATGGTCGTGCGTTTTAGCTGCGGAACAGGGCGAGAAACGCCGCTCTCTGCCGCTTTTGGCATTAATCGTTCAAGCTGGCTGTCATCAAGTATGCCTAATTTGTTGCCTAATTCCTGACGAAGATATATTCGCAGCGTTTCGCCCGGCACTTGCGATATCAATGGCAGTGCCAGCGTACTCAAACGTGCGCGCCCGTCAGGGGTACTCAGATCAACTTGCGGCATCAGGCTGTTAAACAGAAATGCGGAGAGTGGCATCGCCTGCTCCATCCGCGCTTCAAACGCTTCTTTACCTTCTTTTCGTACCAGCGTGTCAGGGTCTTCGCCATCAGGCAAAAACATAAAGCGTAGCTGACGGCCGTCTGTCATGTAAGGCAGCGCCGTTTCCAGCGCTCGCCATGCGGCATCGCGGCCTGCACGGTCGCCGTCATAACAGCAAATGACATTGTTGGTCGCGCGGAACAACAGTTGTATGTGATCGGCGGTGGTTGACGTACCTAACGACGCAACGGCGTAATTAATGCCGTATTGCGCCAGCGCCACCACGTCCATATAGCCTTCGACCACAAGCAGACGATTGGGTTCAGCGTTATCCTGCTGCGCTTCATAAAGACCGTAAAGCTGGCGGCCTTTATGGAAAATGTCTGTTTCCGGCGAGTTCAGGTATTTGGGGGTATCGTTGCCCAGCACGCGCCCGCCAAAACCAATCACCCGACCGCGTTTATCGCGAATGGGGAACATCACCCGCTCGCGGAAACGATCGTAACTGCGTCCCTGATCGTTAGTGACCAACATCCCCGCATCAATCAATGACTGGCGATTTTCTGGATTGCCGCCAAACCGCTTCAGGACGTTGTCCCAGCCGGGGGGCGCAAAACCAATCGCAAAGCGAGCGATAACCTCGTGGCTTAATCCGCGTTTTTCCAGATACTGGCGCGCAGACGTGGCAACAGGTTGTTGTAAAGATTGTTGGTAAAACGTATTCAGACCGTCCATCAACTGATAAAGCGTTTGCCTCTGATGGCGCTCGATCTGGCTGGGGCCGCTGCCTGCTTCAAATGGCACTTCAAGATTGTGCATTGCTGCCAGCTCTTCGACCGTTTCAACGAACTCGAGCTTGTCGTAGTTCATCAGGAAGTCGATCGCGTTGCCGTGCGCGCCACATCCAAAGCAGTGGTAAAACTGTTTCTCACCGTTAACGGTGAATGACGGGGTTTTCTCGTTGTGGAATGGACAACACGCGTGGAAATTCTTGCCCTGCTTTTTCAGCTTCACACGGGCATCGATCAGATCGACGATGTCAGTGCGTGCCAGCAGATCATTAATGAATACGCGTGGGATTCGTCCAGCCATAGGCCCCGATTTTTAGCAATTCATAAACGAAAATAAGCCGCGCATTCCTTTCGGAAGCACGGCCTTACAACTACAACTCGGTCTGATCGGAGAGCAACGCTCTCGGGGAATTAGTACAGACGAGTGCGGCGTGCGTTTTCGCGAGCCAGTTTCTTCGCGTGACGTTTCACTGCAGAAGCTTTAGCGCGCTTACGTTCGGTAGTCGGTTTTTCATAGAACTCACGACGACGAACTTCCGCCAGAACACCTGCTTTTTCGCAGGAACGCTTGAAGCGACGCAGAGCTACGTCGAACGGCTCGTTTTCACGTACTTTAATTACCGGCATGTGCCTCTCACCTTTGATTAATTCGGTTTGCCGCTGGCATCAACGCCAGCTTATTTCAAAATGGTGCGGAATTTTACTGCAATTGCTGCTGCTTTGTAAAGCACCGCGGCCTTTTTGAAAGGGACTTTTATAAGGGTGAGGAGTATACACGAGGCTTTCTCCAGGGGCGAACAAAGTTTTACATCAACCCGCATTGGTCCTACACTGCGCGGTAATAAAGCGAGGTAAAACAAGTCATGCGTGTACTGGGTATTGAAACTTCCTGCGATGAAACCGGCATCGCCATTTACGACGATGAAAAAGGTTTGTTAGCCAACCAATTGTATAGTCAGGTGAAATTGCACGCTGACTACGGCGGCGTCGTGCCTGAACTGGCCTCCCGCGATCACGTGCGCAAAACCGTACCGTTGATCCAGGCGGCGCTAAAGGAGTCTGGCTTAACGGCAAAAGACATTGATGCTGTGGCCTATACCGCAGGCCCTGGATTAGTCGGCGCACTGCTGGTTGGCGCAACCGTGGGGCGTTCTCTGGCGTTTGCCTGGAACGTTCCGGCAATCCCGGTACACCATATGGAAGGGCATCTGTTAGCGCCGATGCTGGAAGATAACCCGCCGGAATTTCCGTTTGTCGCGCTGCTGGTGTCCGGCGGTCATACGCAGTTAATCAGCGTGACTGGCATTGGTCAGTACGAGCTGCTCGGCGAGTCTATCGATGATGCCGCCGGTGAAGCGTTTGATAAAACCGCGAAGCTGCTGGGGCTGGATTATCCTGGCGGACCGTTACTGTCGAAAATGGCGGCTCAGGGTACTGCCGGGCGCTTTGTTTTCCCGCGTCCGATGACCGACCGTCCGGGGCTGGATTTCAGCTTCTCCGGTCTGAAAACCTTCGCGGCAAATACCATTCGTGACAACGGCACCGACGACCAGACGCGTGCTGATATCGCCCGCGCCTTTGAAGATGCGGTGGTCGATACGCTGATGATTAAGTGCAAGCGAGCGTTGGATCAGACTGGCTTTAAGCGACTGGTCATGGCAGGCGGCGTGAGTGCTAACCGTACGTTACGGGCGAAGCTGGCTGAAATGATGAAAAAACGCCGCGGCGAAGTGTTCTACGCGCGTCCGGAGTTTTGTACTGATAACGGCGCGATGATCGCCTATGCCGGAATGGTGCGGTTTAAAGCAGGCGCGACGGCGGATCTCGGCGTTAGCGTGCGTCCGCGCTGGCCACTGGCGGAGTTACCGGCCGCGTAAAACTATCGGGTGCCGGAGAGCAATTTCCGGCACCGTCCTTACTTAAAGCAACACCACGGGCATCCACAGTAAGCCGGTAATCACCAGCAATACGAGGAATATCAGCCCAAAAATCGCCCCCAGTCGCCAGTAATCCGCCGTTGGCAGATAACCACTACCGTAGTAAATCGGACTGGGTCCGGTGGCGTATGGTGTAAGAATGCTCCCCAGACCAATTGCCGCGCCAACCATCAGGCAGAACACCGGCAGCGGGATTTCCGGCATCGCCAGCGCGGCGGCGATCATCATCGGTGCGAGGGCGGAGGTATACGCCGTGGCGCTGGCGAAAAAGTAGCGCAGTAGATAAAACACCACAATCAATGCCACCATCACCATCGTCGGCGAATAACCACTTAAGCTGCCTGCTAACAGTTTGCCAAACCAGCTAATAAAACCGGTGTTGTTGAGTCCGGTAGCGAGGGTGATAAGCGAGGCCAGCCAGAAGAAAACGTTCCACGCCGCTTTATTACTGACAATGTCGTCCCAGCAGATAATGCGCAGAAGCAGCATCAGTGCCACTACGCTGTAACCAACCATCGCGGCATCGATATAATCACCGCCGAAAATCCACAGCACCAGCGCGCCTACCATCAGCCCCAGCATCCGTTTTTCACGAGAACAGAGCGGGCCCATTGCCTGCAGTTCCGTCTCTGCCCAGCGCGGCACCTGATCACCAGACTTCAGTACCGGTGGGTACAGCACGTAAGCCATCCAGGGAACCAGCAGAACCAGTAAAATGCTGAGCGGCAACATCCCGAGGAACCAGTCGCCCCAACTCAGCGTGGCGTGAGATGCACTTTTCATCAGTCCAATTAACAGCAAGTTTGGTGCCATCGCCGTCAGGAAAATGGCGCTGGTCACGCAGTCGGCAACAATCCCCATCCACATGATGTACGAGCCAATGCTGCGTGAACTGCTGTCGTTTGGTTGTGATTGATAGAGC
This sequence comes from Escherichia sp. SCLE84, assembly GCF_012584495.1. Lineage (NCBI taxonomy): Bacteria > Pseudomonadati > Pseudomonadota > Gammaproteobacteria > Enterobacterales > Enterobacteriaceae > Escherichia > Escherichia sp. SCLE84. The sequence goes on from NZ_CP051430.1 coordinate 3,963,296, forward strand.
GGTGGCAGGTTACGGATGATGGGATAGATAATCCCCGCACCACGCGCCGAGTTGGACGGTGTTACAGGTGCCAGGATCAGCTCGGAGAACATCACCGCATAGCCGAGAAACAGCGTACGATGCCCCATCTTTTTCACCAGAATCAGCGCAATGCGGCGTCCAAGCCCGGTTTTTTCATAGCCTGTGCCAAACATAAAGGCGGCGAAAATCAGCCAGATAACCGAATTAGAAAAACCGGAAACGGCCCACGAGAGGGATTTTGCAGTGAATTTAAAGCCTGGCTGAGCGAGCTGCTCCAGGCTGAACAGCAGCCAGGGAGAGAGTATGGCGATGATGGATATACCCACCATCGCCACCACGGCACCCGGCACGGGTTCGAGGATCAGTCCAACGATCACGCCAGTAAAAACGGCAAAGTAGAGCCAGGTATGGTTCTCCAGCCCTGCGGGAACCGGAAGTAGAGCAATAATGGCGATGACCGCCAGCGGCGCAAGATATCGCCACCATTCAGTGGAAGGTTTCATCGTGTTATGCCTGCGAAAAAGGAGAGGGGTGAGCCTCTCCGGGAGGGTTATTTGATGTAATGGACGTGCTCGCAGATCTCTTCCACGATGGGATCGCGGCGTTCGGCGAACAGCTTTTTGTTTTCGGCTATCAGGTTGTTGCCGTGGGTATCAATAGAGACAATCAGCGGGCCGAACTCTTTGACCCGGCAGACCCACAGTGACTCCGGCATCCCGAGTTCTGTCCAGTGCACTTCTTCAATCTCTTCTACCTGGGTTGCCGCCAGCACCGCGCAGCCTGCCGGGAAAATCACATGTAGCGCCTTGAATTTCTGGCAGCCTTCTTCGGTCAGCGGCCCCATACCACCTTTGCCAACCACCAGTTTCACGCCGGTCTGCTCAATAAATTCACGTTCAAAACTTTCCATACGCATACTGGTTGTCGGGCCGACGGAGACCATCTCCCATTTGTCGCCGTTTTTGCGCACGATGGGGCCAGCGTGGAAAATCGCTTTGCCGTTGAGATCGTAAGGGATCGGACGTTTCAGTTCGATCAAACGGCGGTGACAAACGTCGCGGCAGGTCACCAGCGTACCGGTCAGGTAGATCACATCGCCGACGCGAATATCTTGCAGATCTTCAGCTTTGATCGGGGTTGTCAGGATCTTTTTCATAACGCGCTCCGGGTGTGAGACAGATTTTCAAAGGTGAGATCGGCATGAACCAGCAGCGTGCCGCGACGATGCGCCCAGCAGCCGGTAGAGACAGCAACGCCGATGGTTGACGGATGGCGGGCGGCAGATTCGATATGTACGCCCATCACTGAACTGTTGCCGGTCAGCCCTTGTGGACCAATCCCCAGACGGTTGAGTCCTTCTTCCAGGCGTAGCTCCAGTTCTGCCGCTTTTGGATTGGGATGGCGGCTGCCAATCGGGCGCAAAATGGCTTTACGCGAGAGTACGGCGGCGGTTTCCACCGAGGTGGCGATGCCCACGCCCACCAGTACCGGTGGACAGGCGTTTACGGCGAGGGTGGAGATATTTTCGAAGACGAATTTCACCACGCCTTCGTAGCCTTCTGACGGCATTAACACTTTCGAGCGGCCAGGTAGCGTGCAGCCGCCGCCTGCCATGTAAACTTCGATTTCCGCATCGTCATTGTCGGGGATGATGTCCCAGGTGACCCACGGTACGCCGCTACCGGTATTTTTGCCGGTGTTTACTTCGTCAAAAATTTCTACCGCATTGTGACGTAGTGGCGCTTTGACGGTTGCCTCTTCCACGGCTTGTTTGAGTATGCTTTGCAGCTCGCCAAGCAGTGGGAAGCGGGAACCGACTTTAACGAAGAACATAATCTCCCCGGTGTCCTGACAGGCAGGACGATTCAGGTCAATCGCTTTTTGCATGTTGTCGAACATCGTATGGTAGATAATTTTCCCCATCGACGACGTTTCGGCATCCTTTAGCTGTTTTAGTTTATCCACCACGTCATCAGGCATTCGGGTAGAAATCATGGCGGTAAAGTTAGCGACAATCTCTGTCAACTTATTCACTGCCTGTTGCTTATTACTTTCGCTCATCATGGCAACTCCAGTTTTTGTATTTGTCTGGAAAAATTCACCGCCACAAACTACCACTAAAAATGTGGTTTTATATTTTTTGCCACCGTGAATATGTAATTAACAGTTCGTGAATCAACGCGAAAATAAGAATGAATATTGCGCCAGAGCAGGGAATGGCAATGTTTTGCGAAATACACTGCGCTTATCACAACTGCGGATAATTAACGATGCTGAATAGCTGGCCTTTAGCCAAAGACTTGCAGGTACTGGTAGAAATCGTCCACAGCGGGAGTTTTAGTGCTGCAGCGGCGACGCTTGGGCAGACGCCTGCATTTGTCACCAAGCGGATCCAAATCCTTGAAAATACGCTGGCAACAACGCTGCTGAACCGCTCCGCTCGCGGCGTGGCGCTGACTGAAAGTGGCCAACGTTGTTACGAACATGCGCTGGAAATCCTCACCCAATATCAGCGACTGGTCGATGACGTCACGCAAATCAAAACGCGCCCGGAGGGGATGATTCGTATTGGTTGCAGTTTTGGTTTTGGGCGCAGCCATATTGCGCCAGCCATTACCGAACTTATGCGCAATTATCCTGAGTTACAGGTGCATTTTGAATTGTTCGATCGGCAAATTGATTTAGTGCAGGATAATATTGATCTGGATATTCGTATTAATGACGAAATTCCTGATTATTATATTGCGCATCTGTTAACGAAAAATAAAAGAATATTATGCGCAGCACCTGAGTATCTGCAAAAATATCCGCAGCCACAATCATTACAGGAATTAAGTCGTCATGACTGTCTGGTGACCAAAGAGCGCGATATGACCCACGGAATATGGGAGTTGGGGAACGGTCAGGAGAAAAAATCGGTGAAGGTTAGCGGGCATCTTTCCTCCAATAGCGGCGAGATAGTGTTGCAATGGGCGCTGGAGGGCAAAGGGATTATGCTGCGTTCCGAGTGGGATGTGTTGCCGTTTCTGGAGAGTGGCAAACTGGTGCAAGTATTGCCGGAGTATGCACAAAGCGCCAATATCTGGGCTGTTTACCGGGAGCCGCTCTATCGCAGCATGAAATTACGTGTCTGCGTGGAATTTCTGGCGGCATGGTGCCAGCAACGGCTGGGCAAGCCCGATGAAGGCTATCAGGTCATGTAGATCCACCAGAAATCACTCGGGATCCTTTTCGCGCTTTCTTTTGAATTTCGTCCAGATTTTTGTCTCCTGACGACGCCACAGACGCTGGATGTTGTCATGATGACGCAGCAGGATCAGGCAAGAGAGCATCGAAACCGGGAAGGTGAATTGTGGCTTAAACCACCAGACATAAAATGGAGCAATCAGTGCACTGACAATCGCTCCCAGCGACGAGTATCCGCTCAATAGCACGGTCAGTAACCAGGTTCCCGCCATTACTCCGGTGAGATCCCAGCCAATGGGTGCGATGGCACCAAAAGCGGTAGCAACGCCTTTTCCTCCTTTAAATCCGAAGAAAACGGGCCAGATGTGTCCAAGACAGGCGGCGATGGCAATTAAGCCTAGCCAGAAGGGGCTGACACCTAATTCATACGCGCCCCAGACGGGCAACATTCCTTTCAGAACGTCGAAAATCAGTACTGCTACGGCTGCTCCCTTGCCACCGATACGTAACACATTGGTTGCGCCTGGATTGCCGGAGCCGCTGGTTCGCGGATCGGGCAGCCCACACAAGCGGCAAACCAGAATGGCACTGGAAATGGAGCCGCAGAGGTACGCGATGAGGATCATTCCAGGCGCGATTGCACTCATAAGCTGTTCCGTTTTGAAAATTCGTGTTCAACGATGAATCTGTGGATAATACGCACATTTCGCCGGAAGTGGTATCCGGTTAGCCAAAAAGCAGGCAGGACGTGATGGATATTGTATTTATAGAGCAACTTTCGGTAATCACCACTATTGGTGTTTACGACTGGGAACAGACCATCGAACAGAAGTTAGTGTTCGATATCGAAATGGCATGGGATAACCGTAAAGCGGCGAAAAGTGATGATGTGGCGGATTGCCTCAGTTACGCTGACATTGCAGAAACGGTGGTCAGCCACGTCGAGGGGGCGCGTTTTGCGCTGGTGGAACGCGTGGCTGAAGAGGTGGCGGAGCTGCTGTTAGCACGCTTCAACTCGCCGTGGGTGCGTATCAAACTCAGCAAGCCAGGCGCAGTGGCGCGGGCGGCGAATGTTGGCGTAATCATTGAGCGTGGCAATAATCTGAAAGAAAATAATTAATTTTACAGCTGTTAAACCAAACGGTTATAACCTGGTCTTACTGCAGTAGTCCGGACAAGCGGTACATTTTAATAATTTAGGGGTTTATTGATGAGCGATATGCACTCGCTGCTGATAGCGGCAATATTGGGTGTGGTCGAAGGATTGACAGAATTTCTGCCGGTATCCAGCACGGGCCATATGATTATTGTCGGTCACTTGTTGGGGTTCGAGGGCGACACGGCGAAAACCTTTGAAGTTGTGATCCAGTTAGGATCAATTCTGGCGGTAGTAGTGATGTTCTGGCGGCGTCTGTTTGGCCTGATTGGCATCCACTTTGGCCGCCCGTTGCAGCACGAAGGAGAAAGCAAAGGTCGTTTAACGCTGATCCACATTTTGCTGGGGATGATTCCGGCGGTGGTACTGGGGCTGTTGTTCCACGACACGATTAAGTCATTGTTTAACCCGATAAATGTGATGTATGCACTGGTCGTTGGCGGTTTGTTGCTGATTGCCGCCGAATGCCTGAAGCCGAAAGAGCCGCGTGCGCCGGGTCTTGATGATATGACCTATCGTCAGGCGTTTATGATTGGCTGTTTCCAGTGTCTGGCGCTGTGGCCGGGTTTCTCCCGTTCCGGGGCCACCATTTCAGGTGGGATGCTGATGGGCGTGAGCCGTTACGCTGCTTCCGAGTTCTCGTTCCTGCTGGCGGTACCGATGATGATGGGCGCAACGGCGCTCGATCTCTACAAAAGCTGGGGCTTCCTGACAACCGGCGATATCCCGATGTTTGCCGTTGGGTTTATCACCGCTTTTGTGGTGGCGCTGATAGCGATTAAAACCTTCCTGCAATTGATTAAGCGCATTTCGTTTATCCCGTTCGCCATTTATCGCTTTATTGTGGCGGCTGCGGTGTACGTCGTGTTCTTTTGATTGAGAAAAAGTTCGGGAGCAGGCCTGGTTTTCTCCCTCGCTCTGTAGGGAGAGGGCCGGGGTGGGGGTGATTGTTCGCACCGGTGCTGGTCTGTTCCCCTCACCCTAACCCTCTCCCCGAAGGGGCGAGGGGATGGTTCGTGTTAACGTTTAGTTTTATACTCAGTCAGGCTTTGGGCAACGTTGTTCCTTCCAACTGGCTACCGCCGCAATCCGCCGTCGGGTCAGCTCCTCGCGAATCTCCACACCTTTAAATCCCGCTTCAACGACCGCTTTTGTCGGCACTGACTGCGCCACTTCCCAGGCTTCGCGCAACCAACGGCCTTGCGGGTAGTCCGCTGATTCAAAACCGGTTCTGCCGCGTACGTCAGCCTCGCTGGTCAGCGCCAGTTGCTCGACACGCTGCGGTTTACGCCAGGCATCGATGGAATCAAATAATTTGACGATGGTTTTTGGGTTCAGCATTGGGAAGGTGTGGATGAGATCGTGAAACTCAGCCACCAGTCTGGCTAAATCGCGAATTTCATTTGGCACGCGCAGACGCAGGCATAGTTGTTCCACTAACTTAACACCCGCCGGGCCATGCCCATGATGACGCGGCCAAAGTTCTGGCGGCGTCAGTCCTTTACCGAGATCGTGGCATAAAGTTGCGAAACGGACATCAACCTGCGGACTCAGCATCGCCGCCATTGAGAGCGTCATTAAGGTATGAATACCCGTGTCGATTTCCGGATGCCACCTGGCAGGGGCCGGAACGCCAAACAGGGCGTCAATTTCCGGGAATAAAACGCGAAGTGCACCGCAATCGCGCAGTACCTGGAAGAACACCTGGGGATTGCGGGTGGTGAGGGCGCTTTCCGTCTCTTTCCATACCCGTTCAGGCGTCAGGTGTTCCAGTTCACCCGCATGGGTCATCTCGCGCATCAGCGTCAGAGTTTCATCGGCAATACGAAAACCGAGGTGGGCATAACGCGCAGCAAAACGCGCCACGCGCAGAACGCGTAACGGATCTTCGCCAAAAGCGGGGGAAACATGGCGCAACAGACGATTTTGCAGATCGCCCAGACCGTTGTACGGGTCGATAATCTCGCCGTTATCGTCCTGAGCCAGCGCATTAATGGTCAGATCGCGACGCTTAAGATCATCTTCCAGCGTGACATCCGGTGCGGCATAGCAAGTAAAACCGGTGTAACCGGAACCGGATTTCCGTTCGGTACGTGCCAGCGCATACTCTTCATGCGTTTGCGGATGCAGAAACACAGGAAAATCGCGGCCTACCTGCTGGTAGCCCGCGTCGAGCATCTCCTGTGGCGTACTGCCGACCACCACCCAATCTCTGTCTTTGACCGGTAGCCCTAACAATGCATCCCGAACAGCACCACCGACCAGATAAATCTTCACGCCATCATCCCTTCGTCAAATACACAATTCCTAATAATAAGACAGTGCAACGAAGAAGGCGATTTAGTTCATCCAGCGATCTTTGCGTTTGCGCGTTGGGATCAGGTGTGGCAGTACCAGACCGAGCAGCAAGCCAAGCCCCAGCACGCCACCGCCATACATAAACCATTGCATGATGATGGTGCGCTGTTTGTCATCCAGCTGTACGCTGGCGGCATCGACCTTTTTCTGCGCGACAATCAGCTCGTTTTTCAATTTCTGATTTTCTTCTTTTAATCCGTTGATCACGCTGTCGCTCTGCGCCACTTTTTGCTGCATTTCTGCGGTGCGCTGATTCCAGGTGTTATCGATATTGGTGAGTTTATCGGTCAGGGTTTTGACCTGATTTTCCAGATCTGGCACACGGGAGCGCAGGCTTGGCTCAGTGCTAAGTTGTTTCAACGGGATCCAGGCGGTACGGCCAGAGCTGTCTTTCACCTGGGCATAATTGGTGTTGGCGTCAGTTTGTAATAAGGTCACTTCCTCGCCGGCGTTAACCGTGCCCACGAGGCGATAATGATCTCCCGGACCGCTACGGACCCAGGTATTCAGTTCATCAGAAACATAGCGCGTTTCTTCAGCGTGTGAGACGGCAGTGGCGCTAAGTGCGAGTAAAGTTAATCCGATCAGGCGTAATTTTGGCATCAGGCTGTCGTTATTGTCATGGAAAGTGGAACGATAGTAGTGGCATCAGTGTCGCTACGCAAAGCATTCGACATCAATCGGAATCCTCTGTGTCAGGTCTTGCCACTGCTTCAAACTTTTACGCCCGTCAAATTGCCCGTTGCATGGCAATTTGGCGCAAAATACTATCTACTGACAAAAAAGATCGCATTAAGTTCGCCGTTCATCGTCACTTATGTGACATAACCGATAAGTAAAGGCCATGGCTCAGGAAATCGAATTAAAGTTTATTGTTAATCACAGTGCCGTTGAGGCGTTGCGTGACCATCTCAATACGCTGGGCGGCGAGCACCATGACCCCGTGCAGTTGCTGAATATTTACTACGAAACGCCGGATAACTGGCTGCGTGGGCACGATATGGGCTTACGTATTCGTGGCGAAAACGGTCGCTATGAGATGACCATGAAAGTTGCAGGAAGAGTGACAGGCGGCTTACACCAGCGCCCGGAATATAACGTGGCGTTGAGCGAACCGACGCTCGACCTGGCGCAGTTACCGACGGAAGTCTGGCCGAACGGCGAATTGCCCGCCGATCTCGCTTCCCGCGTACAACCGCTGTTCAGCACCGATTTTTATCGCGAAAAATGGCTGGTGGCGGTCGATGACAGCCGAATTGAAATCGCTCTCGATCAGGGGGAGGTGAAAGCGGGGGAATTTGCTGAACCTATCTGTGAGCTGGAACTGGAACTGCTTAGCGGCGACACGCGCGCGGTGCTGAAACTGGCGAACCAACTGGTATCGCAAACCGGATTACGCCAGGGCAGCCTGAGCAAAGCGGCGCGTGGCTATCATCTGGCGCAGGGCAATCCGGCGCGTGAAATCAAACCGACCACCATTTTGCATGTTGCGGCAAAAGCCGATGTGGAACAGGGGCTGGAAGCGGCGCTCGAGCTGGCGTTAGCGCAATGGCAGTATCATGAAGAACTGTGGGTACGCGGCAACGATGCGGCGAAAGAACAGGTGCTGGCAGCCATTGGTCTGGTCCGTCATACACTGATGCTGTTCGGTGGTATTGTGCCGCGCAAAGCGAGCACTCACTTACGTGATTTGCTGACTCAATGCGAAGCGACCATCGCTTCTGCGGTTTCTGCCGTGACGGCGGTCTACTCTACCAAAACGGCAATGGCGAAGCTGGCGTTGACCGAATGGCTGGTAAGCAAAGCCTGGCAGCCGTTTTTAGATGCCAAAGCGCAGAGTAAAATGAGCGATTCCTTCAAACGCTTTGCCGATATCCATCTTTCCCGCCATGCCGCTGAACTGAAAAGCGTTTTCTGCCAGCCGTTGGGCGATCGCTACCGTGACCAGTTGCCACGTCTGACGCGTGATATTGACTCAATACTGTTGCTGGCGGGTTACTATGATCCTGTCGTCGCGCAAGCCTGGCTGGAGAACTGGCAGGGGCTGCGTCACGCTATTGCGACCGGGCAACGCATTGAAATTGAACATTTCCGTAATGAGGCAAACAATCAGGAACCGTTCTGGTTGCACAGCGGAAAACGTTAATCAGGCAAGGATAAAATCGCTTATGAAGCCGCTCTCTTCACCGTTACAGCAGTACTGGCAGACCGTTGTTGAGCGGCTGCCAGAGCCTTTAGCCGAGAAATCACTTAGCGCACAGGCGAAGTCAGTACTTACTTTCAGTGATTTTGTGCAGGACAGCGTGATTGCGCATCCAGAGTGGCTGACGGAACTGGAAAGCCAACCGCCGCAGGCCGACGAATGGCAGCATTACGCGGCATGGTTGCAGGAGGCGCTCAGTAATGTGAGTGACGAAGCCGGGTTAATGCGCGAGCTGCGGCTATTCCGGCGGCGCATTATGGTGCGCATCGCCTGGGCGCAAACGCTGGCTTTGGTTACTGAAGAGAGCATATTGCAGCAGCTCAGCCATCTGGCGGAGACGCTGATTGTCGCCGCGCGTGACTGGCTGTATGACGCTTGCTGCCGCGAGTGGGGAACGCCGTGCAATGCGCAGGGCGAAGCGCAACCGCTGCTGATTTTAGGCATGGGTAAGCTGGGCGGTGGGGAACTGAATTTCTCCTCAGATATCGATCTGATTTTTGCCTGGCCGGAACATGGTTGTACGCAGGGCGGACGCCGGGAACTGGATAACGCGCAGTTTTTTACCCGCATGGGGCAGCGGCTGATTAAAGTGTTGGATCAACCAACGCAGGATGGCTTCGTCTATCGCGTGGATATGCGGCTGCGTCCGTTTGGCGAAAGTGGCCCGCTGGTGCTGAGCTTTGCCGCGTTGGAGGATTATTACCAGGAGCAGGGGCGCGACTGGGAGCGTTACGCGATGGTCAAGGCGCGGATTATGGGCGATAGCGAAGGCGTCTATGCTAACGAGTTGCGTGCGATGCTGCGCCCGTTTGTTTTCCGTCGTTACATCGATTTCAGCGTGATTCAGTCGCTGCGCAACATGAAAGGGATGATTGCCCGTGAAGTGCGTCGACGTGGTTTGACCGACAATATCAAACTCGGCGCAGGCGGCATTCGCGAAATTGAATTTATCGTTCAGGTGTTCCAGCTCATTCGCGGCGGACGCGAACCGTCGCTGCAATCGCGCTCTTTACTGCCAACGCTCAGCGCCATTGCCGAGCTGCATCTGCTTTCTGAAAACGATGCTGAACAATTGCGAGTGGCGTATCTGTTCCTGCGGCGTCTGGAAAACCTGCTGCAAAGCATTAACGACGAACAAACCCAGACGCTTCCTTCTGATGAGCTTAATCGTGCGCGGCTGGCGTGGGCGATGGACTTTGCTGACTGGCCGCAATTGACCGGGGCGCTGACCGCACATATGACCAATGTGCGCCGGGTGTTTAATGAATTGATTGGCGACGACGAAAGTGAAACTCAGGAAGAGTCGCTGTCGGAACAGTGGCGTGAGCTGTGGCAGGATGCGTTGCAGGAAGATGACACTACGCCAGTGCTGGCGCATCTTAGCGAGGATGATCGCAAACAGGTGCTAACGCTGATTGCTGATTTCCGCAAAGAGCTGGATAAGCGTACTATCGGGCCGCGAGGACGTCAGGTGCTCGACCATCTGATGCCATATCTGCTAAGTGATGTCTGTGCGCGTGAAGACGCTGCCGTTACGCTGTCGCGCATTACCGCCTTGCTGGTGGGGATTGTTACCCGCACCACCTATTTAGAATTGCTCAGTGAATTCCCTGCGGCGCTTAAACATTTGATTTCTCTGTGTGCCGCATCGCCGATGATTGCCAGCCAGCTGGCGCGTTATCCATTATTGCTGGATGAATTGCTCGATCCAAACACTCTTTACCAGCCGACGGCGACCGATGCCTACCGCGATGAGTTGCGCCAGTATTTGCTGCGCGTGCCGGAAGATGACGAAGAGCAACAGCTTGAGGCGCTGCGTCAGTTCAAACAGGCGCAGCTGTTACGCATCGCCGCAGCGGATATCGCTGGTACGCTACCGGTGATGAAAGTGAGCGATCACTTAACCTGGCTGGCAGAGGCTATGATAGATGCCGTCGTTCAGCAGGCGTGGGTTCAAATGGTGGCCCGCTACGGTAAGCCAAATCACCTCAACGATCGCGAAGGCCGTGGTTTTGCGGTGGTCGGCTACGGCAAGCTGGGCGGCTGGGAGTTAGGCTACAGTTCCGATCTTGACCTGATCTTCCTCCATGATTGCCCAATGGATGCGATGACTGACGGCGAGCGGGAAATCGACGGGCGACAGTTTTATCTGCGTCTGGCGCAACGCATTATGCATCTGTTCAGTACGCGAACCTCTTCCGGCATTTTGTATGAAGTGGATGCACGGCTACGCCCGTCCGGGGCCGCGGGAATGCTGGTGACATCCGCAGAAGCATTTGCCGATTATCAGAAAAACGAGGCCTGGACGTGGGAACATCAGGCGCTGGTGCGTGCGCGGGTAGTGTACGGCGATCCGCAGCTCACCGCGCACTTTGACGCGGTGCGTCGCGAGATTATGACGCTGCCGCGTGAAGGTAAAACTCTGCAAACGGAAGTGCGGGAAATGCGCGAGAAAATGCGCGCTCATCTCGGCAATAAACATCGCGATCGCTTTGATATCAAAGCTGATGAAGGCGGAATTACCGATATCGAATTTATTACCCAATATCTGGTGTTGCGCTACGCTCATGAAAAACCGAAGTTAACGCGCTGGTCAGACAACGTGCGCATTCTGGAACTACTGGCGCAAAACGACATTATGGAAGAGCAGGAAGCGATGGCGCTGACCCGTGCGTATACTACGCTGCGCGATGAACTTCATCATCTGGCATTACAGGAATTGCCGGGCCATGTGCCGGAGGATTGCTTCACCGCAGAGCGTGAACTGGTGCGGGCAAGCTGGCAGAAGTGGCTGGTGGAAGAATGAAGTATGGTATTATCGCGCGCAAATTTTGAATCTCTCAGGAGACAGGAATGAAAGTAACGCTGCCAGAGTTTGAACGTGCAGGAGTGATGGTGGTTGGTGATGTGATGCTGGATCGTTACTGGTACGGTCCCACCAGCCGTATCTCGCCGGAAGCGCCGGTGCCCGTGGTTAAAGTCAATACCATCGAAGAACGTCCGGGCGGCGCGGCTAACGTGGCAATGAACATCGCTTCTCTCGGTGCCAATGCTCGCCTGGTCGGGCTGACGGGCATTGACGATGCGGCGCGTGCGCTGAGTAAATCTCTGGCCGACGTCAACGTCAAATGCGACTTCGTTTCTGTACCGACGCATCCGACTATCACCAAATTACGGGTACTTTCCCGCAACCAACAGCTGATCCGCCTGGATTTTGAAGAAGGTTTCGAAGGTGTTGATCCGCAGCCGCTGCACGAGCGGATTAATCAGGCGCTGAGTTCGATTGGCGCGCTGGTGCTTTCTGACTACGCCAAAGGTGCGCTGGCAAGCGTACAGCAGATGATCCAACTGGCGCGTAAAGCGGGCGTTCCGGTGCTGATTGATCCAAAAGGTACCGATTTTGAGCGCTACCGCGGCGCTACGCTGTTAACGCCGAATCTCTCGGAATTTGAAGCTGTTGTCGGTAAATGTAAGACCGAAGAAGAGATTGTTGAGCGCGGCATGAAACTGATTGCCGATTACGAACTCTCGGCTCTGTTAGTGACCCGTTCCGAACAGGGTATGTCGCTGCTGCAACCGGGTAAAGCGCCGCTGCATATGCCAACCCAGGCGCAGGAAGTGTATGACGTTACCGGTGCGGGCGACACGGTGATTGGCGTCCTGGCGGCAACGCTGGCAGCGGGTAATTCGCTGGAAGAAGCCTGCTTCTTTGCCAATGCGGCGGCTGGCGTGGTGGTCGGCAAACTGGGAACCTCCACGGTTTCGCCGATCGAGCTGGAAAATGCAGTGCGTGGGCGCGCAGATACCGGCTTTGGTGTGATGACCGAAGAGGAACTGAAGCTTGCTGTAGCGGCAGCGCGTAAACGCGGCGAAAAGGTGGTAATGACCAACGGTGTCTTTGACATCCTGCACGCCGGGCACGTCTCCTATCTGGCAAATGCTCGCAAACTGGGTGACCGTCTGATTGTCGCTGTGAACAGCGATGCCTCCACCAAACGGCTGAAAGGGGATTCCCGCCCGGTAAACCCACTCGAGCAGCGTATGATTGTGCTGGGCGCACTGGAAGCGGTCGACTGGGTAGTGTCGTTTGAAGAAGACACGCCGCAGCGTCTGATCGCCGGGATCCTGCCAGATCTGCTGGTGAAAGGCGGCGACTATAAACCAGAAGAAATTGCCGGGAGTAAAGAAGTCTGGGCCAACGGCGGCGAAGTGCTGGTGCTCAACTTCGAAGACGGTTGCTCGACCACTAACATCATCAAGAAGATCCAACAGGATAAAAAAGGCTAACCGGAAAGCGGTTCACAGATCTCGCTTCGTAGCAGGCAGGCCTATTGACGCTGTTGTTTTTTCAACCTAAAGTAAAGGAACAAGGGTAAGGGAGGATTTCTCCCCCCTCTGATCAGTTGTTAGTAAGTCGGGAAACTTAACAGTAACAACACAACCAGTATGATGACGAACTTCATCATAACCCTTTCCTTCTATAAGGCCCCTTCCTCGGGAGGGGCTTTCCCGTTTCAGCCCCTTGCTGACTCCCCGATTGTTGATGAGCGCCGGACCCCGCGCAACGCTTTCCCTGAAGCAGTTTTGCCTTCCCCGAGCGGTCACGCAAAACGCTGCAACGTCCTGAGCATTTGCACCTTTTAGCGGAACGCAGATATAAAAAATCCCCGGCTTTTTGGGCCAGGGATATGTGTTAATGAAACCTTCTTGACGCTGATTTTTTTTCAACCTAAAGTAAAGGAACAAGGGTGAGGGAGGATTTCTCCCCCCTCTGATTGGCTGTTAATAAGCTGCGAAACTTACGAGTAACAACACAATCAGTATGATGACGAGCTTCATCATAACCCTTTCCTTCTGTAAGGCCCCTTCCTCGGGAGGGGCTTTCCCGTTTCAGCCCTTTGCTGACTCCCCGATTGTTGATGAGCGCCGGACCTCGCGCAACGCTTTCCCAGAGGCAGTTTTGCCTTCCCCGAGCGGTCACGCAAAACGTTGCAACGACCTGATCATTTGCAGTTTTTAGCGGAACGCAGATATAAAAAATCCCCGGCTTTTTGTGCCAGGGACGTTCATAGCTGAAAATTTATTCTACGTTTTCGGCGACGGGAGTTGTTGAGGTTAAGGGTGAAGTCAATGCCGCCAGTGAGCCGCCTGAAACGCCAATTTCATTGAGCAAGGAGTCAATCAGCGGTGCCTGTGTGCGGTAAGAGAGAGCGGCTGATAATGCTTGTTCCGCCAGGTTTCCGCCCCCCACATTACCCGTGTTTGCATCACCCGCAGCGCTGCCACGATTCAGACCATCGACCTGAATAATCTTGATACCGTCAATAGATTTCATCGGCTCAACGGATTTTTCTATTACCGCAGGTAGCGCCTGCAACAAGGCCAGTTTGAATTTAAGGCTGGTTTGTTCATCAGAAAGTACGTTGATAGCATCGTTCAGCGCACGTTGTGCTTCTGCTTCCGCCAGACCCTTTTTACGTGTAGCTTCGGCTAACTCAACGATAGCCGCCGCCTGCATCTCTGCGGCTTCTTTTTCTGCTTTCGCCCGCACGGTCAGTTCAACCGCTTTGGTTTCTGCATCCTGCGCGGCAGCGATTAGGGCAACTTGTTTAGCACGATCGGCTTCTGCGGTCTGGCGAGTGGTTTCTACGTTTTGTTGCGCACTTACTGCTTCTGCGAGTGCAAGGTTAGCACGCGCTTCTGCCTGGGACTGTTGTTCCGATTTGGCGGCAATAGCGATCGATTTCGTCTGGTTGGCGATTTCGGTGACCTGCTGTTGTTCGATCTCTTTAATACGAACTTCACGTTCAGCCTCAACCTTTCTTGAGCGGACGGCCTGCTCGCGCTCGATCTCCGTTTCCTGAATTTGTCGTTCAGCCAGAATTCGCGTCTGCTCTGCTTCACGACGACGTTCAGCTTCAAAAGCCGCAATACGTGCATTCTGTTCGGCAGTACGGGTTTTAACCTGCTGCTCCTGCTCAAGCGTCATAAACGCTTCTTGTTGTTCAATCTCCAACTTGCGCGAAAGTGCATCACGGTTTTTCTCACGCACCGCAACTTCTACATCCTGTTCAACTTCGTTACGTTCGCGACGACGGCGCTCCGTCTCCTGAGTCAGTTTGGTTAAACCTTCGGCGTCAAAGGCATTGTTCGGATTGAAATGTTCTTTCGAGGTCTGGTTAAAGTTGGTAAGTGAAACGCTTTCCAGCTCAAGACCGTTTTTCGACAGGTCTTCTGCGACAGTATTTTGTACTCCCTGCACGAAGTTCTCGCGGGTATCCTGTAACTCATGCATGGTCATTTGTGCAGCTGTTGCACGGAGGGCATCGACAAATTTATCTTCAACCAACATACGTAAGTCTTCTGGTGATAGCGTGCGTTGCCCCAACGTCTGCGCCGCAGTGGCGATGCCTTCTACAGACGGTTTTACCCGTACAAAGAAAGCGACTACTACATCGACACGCATACGATCTTTCGTAATCAGGCTATCAATGGTTGAGCGGCTGACTTCCAGCTTCAGAGTATTCATATTGATGGGGATTATTTCATGAAAGATCGGCATCACGATTGCGCCACCGCTCATCACCACTTTTTGCCCACCTAAACCAGTACGAACAAAAGCTTGCTCTGCCGAAGCGCGACGATAGAGCCTGGCGAAAATAATTCCAATAATAAACAGAATGCATACGGCAATAATCGCGGTAAACATCCAGGAGGGCACAGAATTAACAATATCATCCATTATTAAATTTCCTTTTGATTAATAAATTACAATATTTGTGGCCAGGGATTGTTTTCCGCCAAATATCGCGTTGCAGAAAGTCGGCAAATAATTAACACTTTGTCTCCTTTAGTGAAAAATTTTCCTTCTTCAGGCTCCAGTAGTAAATAATGTATTTGGCCAAATTGATCGGTGAGTTTTCCTTCGCAGGGATTACCTGAAGTGGCTTGATGACCGGTAATTAATGCCATGCTACCAATATATTCTTCTTCTGTAATAGCTGAACTATGGTCGCGTGGAATCCAGGGCGCAACTATTTTACCGGTATAATGCACCGCAATAATCGTAAACAGTAAACTGACAGGAACCACGAACAGGTTCGACAGTGGTGATTGCCAGACCATGATGCAGGCATGCTGCAACAGGATGCCAATAAGACCAAAAAAACCAGCCAGCAAGCAGAGAACGACGAGAGCTGGCAATCTTCCGATATTGAGATAATGAAGTGCCTGGCTAATATGACCTGTGGTTATGGAATCATAATGGTCAAGACGTGCATCAAGAGCACCGGAGAGCATGTGACCGCAGATAAGCGCTAAAATTTCTAAAAGGCCGATCAACAGTACAAAGGAAATAGCGAAAAGATAAGGGGTATTATAGTCGGCGAATAAAATCATATGTCACTCCAATGTCCATTTAGTGACGCAATATTTACTTTGGGATAGTTTCCTTGCTTACATTTATCTTTGTTAATAATAACACATGTTAGAGAAGTTCTGGAAGAGAAAGTTTTTTAATATGGTTTTTTATTTTTCACTAAAAAGTGTGATCGGGGACAATATATTTACGCACGTTATGTTTAAAGGCACTACACTGATTGGGGAATACTGAAATCAGAAAAAGCATATGGCCTTAAAAGGTATGCGATAACCGGAGGATGTGCTTATGGATCATAGTCTTAATTCTTTAAATAATTTCGATTTCCTGGCGCGTAGTTTTGCCAGAATGCACGCAGAAGGTCGCCCGGTCGATATTCTTGCCGTTACTGGTAACATGGATGAAGAACATAGAACCTGGTTTTGCGCACGTTATGCCTGGTATTGTCAACAGATGATGCAGGCAAGAGAGCTGGAGTTAGAGCACTGATATAACGGGCCTGATGGCCCGTTTTAGTGTTTGTATTAGATGCTAGTTATAGGTGATTTTGAGGATGACGTCTTTACTAAACGGTCCCTCAACAACAGTCTCTGCCGGATTCGCACTAAGTTCTGCCCTGAATGGTGCGGTGACCGAAGGTGCACTAGACGATGAAAAAGAAGCAAATTGTGAGAAGCGGTTAAATTCCGTTGCTGTTCCATCTTTATGAAATATCTTCAATAGCAGTCCATTACCCATATCCAGATGGCTATAATCACTCAAAATATCCGTAGTGAAAAAGCTCCCTAAAATATTGAATTGCTCAGTACAGGCCGCACCAGGATCTTTTGTCATGACTACACTAAACGTCTCACTAACGCTGGTATTTTTAATTGTTCGGGAATTTATTTTACCAAAGTCAACAACGCCATCAGCTGGTTCCAGTGCGACATTAACAAAGCAGTCAAGGACATGAATATTATTTAATCCACGAATCCTGAAGGTCAAATTTTTGTCTACTTCTATAGCTCCTGCGCCACTCATACCTTTAAACTCTAGAGCGATATATTCATCAGGTAACACCAGGTTTTTATTAACTCTATTGGCATTTTTTGCTAATTTAATATAGAGTTGTACGCGAGCTGGAAAGGTTACTGATAATTGAGGCTCAGGACCTCCACTACAGACAGCGGGGTTTTTATAGTGATTATTAAAGGTACCCGCTCCTTTTATATCAATGCATTCTGGTGCTGCGATAGCATTAGGGGCAGTCGAATCATAATCAACTCCATTGTATGTTACGCCAAAAATATAGGAGTTCTGATTATAAAAGTCCTGACCGCCTGGTAAAAACATCATTATATTAGTCCAGGCTGATGGGTATTCTTCTCCAGGTGATGGGGCAGGTAATGCATTATTACAGAAGACATTCATAAAATACTCACTGCTTTGCCAGATCTTATCACCTTTTTTACCATTACTGGGGATAGAAATTCTTGGTACGTAACCAATGACTACGGTATTTCCCCCTTCATGTTCAGCATAGCAGTCCATTGCCCATACAGGTAATGCACTAAAACCTATAATAAATATAATTACAATTAATAAGTAGCGCATATTATTTATCTCGTTTGGCTACGGAAACATTACAAGAGTTATTAACCGTCGGGCAGTTTATTTCATAAAAACTTAATCCACCAAAATCATTGATATAACCAACCTGAAAAGCTGACGGAACATTTTTAAACTGCGTATCTGCATGGCTATAAGGGGTTACCATTAAACTTTGCGTTTGTGGCAACATTGTGATTCCGTTTGTTCCGATATAACCCAGCGTAACGTGATAAGGCATCTTATTGTTAAAGCGGATCGAACCATCATTTCTACGGATGATTTCAACTTTTTCGTAAGACATTACCCCATCATCTTCTAATTCAATAGCTTTTGGTCGCCAGAATAGTTTCAATGCGTGCTGCATAGTGACTTGCATCACATTTTTTTTATCTGTTTTTGGCGGTATTTCTCGCACGTTAAAATAGAAGAGCGTTTCTCTGTCATTAGGCAGTTGAGCAATTTTTTCCTGACTTATCATTCTTATTTGAATTTGCTCACTGGGATTTAAACGTACCATAGGGGGAACCGTGACAATAAAGTCACGTGATTTATTGCCTTTCGTATCTTCTATCCATGTTTGCGCCAGATAGGGTAGATTTTTGCTTTGATTAGTAAGTTTTAATGCTTCCCCTTTATCTGACTCATTCATTATGATACGGGTACGGTCCGGGATGATGGCACCCCAGGCAATGCTGCTCATGCAGGCGAGTAATACTCCTGCTGCAATGAGATTCTTTGTGTTTAAGTAGCGCATTAGTTTCATCCTGAATTAATTTTGGCTAATACACGGTAAAATAACCGTTCCGGTGGTTAAGTTGCTGCTATTGGGTGGTTGAATAAAACAGGATTTATCACCCCAGCGTAAAGTAAGTTTGCTGTCATCCTGAATGCCGTTGAGGTATACAAAGCCGCCATCAGCAACCAGTCCTAATTCTTTATGGCTGGTTTTATCTTTTACGCTAATCCCCAGTGGTGGGTGACTACCATCTGCCAGGCGAATAACCCCCATGATTTGATAGCCCTTGCGGGTATCAAGTTTGGCGTAGCCAATAGCACCTTCGGTTAAGGTGGTGGTGATAACCGAGTTTTCGATATCCACATTTTCTGGAAGATTTCGGGTATCAACGCTTAATGATGTTGTTATGTAACTGCTGACTGATGGAATAACTCCGATGCCATACCGATTAGTTACCGCGCGTTTATTGTTCAACGGAATATCTTCTGCACCATCTGCGTCGATCATAAAACGCGAGTCAGCACTACCACTATAGTCATGGAAAGCGGCTCCGTGACGAGTCGCCGTGAATGAACCATTCCAACTGGCATTCAGAGAATAATAACTGTCTCGCTGTGATGTCCCGGAGAGATAGAGACGACCGTTCTCGGTATTATGCTGATAACTGGCGCGTAGTGACGCTTTCATATCTTTGAATTCATCATTGTCGCCTGAAGCAGAAACGCTCCAGGAATTATTTCGATCGGAAGAGTCATACCACGAAGCAGTATGCGAAATCTTGTTATCCTGATTTCGTTGCATACCATAGCTCAATGTTCTACTGGTTCCCCAGGGAATCGAAATATTTAGGTACAGTTGATCCTGGTTGTCTTCTTCCCAGTTTATTCGGCTAAATGTTAGAGAAGTGGAGACGTTTTTTAATGGCCCGATATCAAAATCGCGGCTAAGTGATAATGAATAATTCACATTACTGCTGGCGTCCCAGTAAGTATTACGAGCCAAACTTACGTATGTATTTAACCTTAATGATTCAAGATACTGGTTAAACGTGACAATATAACTCTCTTTTTCATTCTGATAATTCGTGTAATGGTTAGTGTCATTGATATATTCATTCATTGTCACAAAGTTTTTATCAGAGAAACGGTAACCAGCGAAAGTGAGCTGGCTACCGGTAGATTCAAAACGTTTTGAATAGTTAGCGCGGTAGCTATAACCCGTTTCTTTATCCTGATTATGCAACTGAGCATCAGATCGTGTGACATCAAAAGATAATGAACCCAATGAGTTAAGGTTAAAGCCAACGCCGGCAGCCAGAGATTGATAATCACGGTTTGTTAAAACTGAACCACCATACAGGGATACATTGTTCAGCCAACCCCATGAGAATTCACCAGTCCAGAAGAAGGGTTGTTGTAAGGAATCACCACCAACGCTGGTCGGTTTACCCATAGCAGTGGTGTAGCGAATCTGCCCTTTACGCGTCAGATAAGGAATACTATTAGATGCAACTTGCCATTGCGTGACTTGCCCGTCCTCTTCTTCAACCTTGACGTCCAGTTGCCCCTGTAATGTATTGAATAAATTAGTAATAGCAAATGGGCCAGGAGGAACATTTTCTTGATAAATAATACGGTTGTTCTGTGAGACAGTGACCTTTGCATTCGTTTGTGCAACACCCGTGATTTGCGGTGCGTAACCACGTAGATCAGGCGGCAACATATTCTCATCGCTTTTCAACGAAACGCCAGAAAAATGGAAAGAGTCGAAAATAGAGGATTCAGTATCGTATTGACCTATAGTTAGTTTTGCATTAATTGCTGGGATTGGGCGAAACAAATAAATACGCGGAAAATCCAGGTTGTTCGCCTGGCTTTTGCCATTGTTAAATGACTGATCGTACTGGTAATCAGTACGCAGGCGCCAGGCCCCAAGATTAACCCCAGCCTGCCCATAGGAACTTATATTTTGTGAATTATCGCCCTGATGTGGTGCATAATGAGAGGCATATAAATTGTAGTCAAGAAATGCCCCAGCAATACCATGATCCCAAAGTTCAGGAGGCGTCCAGTTTGCATCTTTGTATTTTAACCATGCCTGAGGTGCAGATATGGATAATTGCATTTTCCCTTTATCGAGATAAGTTGTAATTTGTTTTTCTTTTTCGATAGGGTAACAACCATCGATCAGGTTTTGCTGAGCCACTTCAATAATCTCATCAGTAAAGCCTAATAATGTTAATTGCTCTGGAGTCAGACAAACTGCAGTTTGGTTATCAATTAATACCCATTGCAGGTCCAGATGGATTGGCGTCCTTTTATTATTAATAAGAGCGTTTAATGAGTATTTACCTACGGGTAATTGGCCATCAGTTTCAAATTGGGAAAGGTTAACGTTTTCACGATCTTCGGCTTCAATTAAATCTTTGTTGAATTCAACGGCATAAGCTGACGCACAACCAATGATGAGAACGGATAATGAACAATAAATATTTTTAATCAATTCGCTTATTGTGGTTAATTTTAATTTTTTATACATCTGTTCCACTTATCATTAATCCGTTAATGATGTGGCCGGGCGAACCCGGCCTAATGTGATTACTCGTAAGCAATCTTATAGTCAGCCTGAGCGTAAACGTTGCCCGGGGTAGCATCTTTGCTTGGGGATTCCATACGAGCTTTGAAGTTCAGTTCCTGATAGCTGTTAGTATTGTTGAATGTAATTACTACCGGAGTACCTAAAGTCACTTCGCCGCTCTGGCTATCCAGAATACGTACGCCAACGCCTGTGGCACCACCGATTTCAGTTTCTTTGGTGTTTTTCAGCAGGTCAGTCTGACCCGTCATAGTATTCGCTGTGGTGAAAGTAACCTTCGCTTTTGAATAAGTGGTTCCACCCTGGCTCAACATGCAGTCTTGCAGGTGAATAGTGAAAGGCTCAGCCAAAGATTTCTGGTCGCTTTTCAGAACGGTATCTGCTACTTCACCCAGATTTACAGTTAAGTCTTCGTCACCTGGTTTAATTGAACATGGAGCAGAGATAACTTCACCTTTAAATTTAACAATGCCGTGACCTTCGTCAGCAAATACGTTATTGGAAAGAATCATTGCTACGCCAGCAACAAGAAGTGACTTTTTAAAAGCAGACATAATATTCCTTTATATAAATATAAGTAGAAAATGAATGATTAGTAACTGTTATTTAAGGATTGCTAATCATTCAAATATTATATTTTACTTTTCGGGTTTTATGAAATTAGTTTATCTAAATATGGATTAAGTAAAACTTAAAAAATACATAACAATTATATTTTCAATTGCACTCATTCATTTTTGTGATGATATTCTGAATGGAATTAAGCGATAAGGTAATAGAAAGCACTGTAAATTAGAGGATTAATTCATAATTTACAGTGCATTAAAGACAAATGTTTACAGCGTTGGGGGGAGAGTCTCTGGATCTGGCTGCTTTTTAATCTCAGTACTGCGATTTTCCAGTTCGCTCATTCTTTGTTCAAGCAGCGCCAGTTTCTCACGAGTCCGTAACAGGACTTGCGTTTGGACGTCGAACTCTTCACGGCTTACAAGGTCGAGGCGCGTCAGCTGAGCTTGTAGGGTTTGGCGGATTTTTTTCTCCACATCTTCCCCGAACTCCCTGATTCCTTTAGGCATTGATTCGTGAACCTGGCGAGCGATTTGCTCAATTTTTTTCGGGTCAATCATTGTAGTTTCCCTGTACTGATAGGTGTTGAGTACCATTGTAGTGCGATAAGGGTAAGTCATAAACCAGAATTATGTGAAGCTATGCGTTGCTGCCGCTAATCATTAGCGTTATAGTGAATCCGCTTATTCTCAGGGCGGGGCGAAATTCCCCACCGGCGGTAAATCAACTCAGTTGAAAGCCCGCGAGCGCTTTGGGTGCGAACTCAAAGGACAGCAGATCCGGTGTAATTCCGGGGCCGACGGTTAGAGTCCGGATGGGAGAGAGTAACGATTCTGTCGGGCATGGACCCGCTCACGTTATTTTGGCTATATGCCGCCACTCCTAAGACTGCCCTGATTCTGGTAACCATAATTTTAGTGAGGTTTTTTTACCATGAATCAGACGCTACTTTCCTCTTTTGGTACGCCTTTCGAACGTGTTGAAAATGCACTGGCTGCGCTGCGTGAAGGACGCGGTGTAATGGTGCTTGATGATGAAGACCGTGAAAACGAAGGCGATATGATCTTCCCGGCAGAAACCATGACCGTTGAGCAGATGGCGCTGACCATTCGCCACGGTAGCGGTATTGTTTGCCTGTGCATCACTGAAGATCGCCGTAAACAACTTGATCTGCCAATGATGGTAGAAAATAACACCAGCGCCTATGGCACCGGTTTTACCGTGACCATTGAAGCGGCTGAAGGTGTGACTACCGGTGTTTCTGCCGCTGATCGTATTACGACCGTTCGCGCAGCGATTGCCGATGGCGCAAAACCTTCTGATCTGAATCGCCCGGGCCACGTTTTCCCACTTCGCGCGCAGGCAGGTGGTGTACTGACGCGTGGCGGTCATACTGAAGCGACTATTGATTTGATGACGCTGGCAGGCTTTAAACCGGCTGGTGTGCTGTGTGAGCTGACTAATGACGATGGCACGATGGCGCGTGCACCAGAGTGCATTGAGTTTGCCAATAAACACAATATGGCGCTCGTGACTATTGAAGACCTGGTGGCATACCGTCAGGCACATGAGCGTAAAGCCAGCTGAAAACCGCTGCTTAATTACTGCCTTAATCAAGAAACCGAAGTTGTAGCTGGCTTCGGTTTTTATTTTGCCCCGCTATGCAAGATGTTAATTCCGCTTCTCTTTCTATGAGAAAATTTCATTAATATCAGGCATTCTTTTCATTATGATCAAAATCATATAATTGTTCCGTTATTATGCGACCATATGAATATATCCGAAAAAGGATATGTGAAATTTATGCGCTAAATGTTTAGTATTGTTAAATATTAAGGGTAAAAGGATGTTTATCGCCTGGTACTGGATTGTATTGATTGCTCTGGTTGTGGTGGGTTATTTCCTGCATTTGAAACGTTATTGTCGGGCGTTTCGCCAGGACAGAGACGCACTGCTTGAAGCGCGGAACAAATACTTAAACAGTACGAGAGAAGAGACAGCCGAAAAGGTAGAATAAGGCTTTCGTGAAGCTGGCAGAAGTTGTCCATGTGCTGGACAACTTCTGATGTTGTTTTTAACCAATTCCCGCCGTTTGTAGCAGCACTAAACTGAATCCCATCACTGACATTCCACATAGTACGCCATAGCTGGGGTTATTATTAGGGTCAATCTCTTTGGCGAGCGGCATTAATTCATCAACCGAGAGCGCCACCATAATTCCTGCAACCGCCGCCATGATTGCCGCCATGACCACCGGGGAAATCATGCTACCGAGGATTAACCACGCCAGCACACCACCAAGAATTTCTGCTAGTCCAGAAATCCCCGCCCACAGAATCGCGGTGCGTTTAGACCCCGTTGCCGCATAAACCGGGCCTGCCACTGCCAGACCTTCAGGGATATTGTGCAAAGCGACGGCCAGTGCGATGCCAAATCCCAGCTCCAGGTTGCTGCTCGCCGTGACAAAGGTGGCAATCCCTTCCGGGAAGTTATGCAGACTGATGCCGAGAGTGAGCAGAATGGCTGTGCGCTTGATCGATTTTGGCAACGGCTGCACCGATTTTTGCATTAAATCCTGCGGATGCGCATGTGGCAACATGCGGTCCAGGCCAAAATAGCCAAGCAGACCGAAGATAAACATTCCATAACCCAACACAGGCGACATTCCTTCAGCTGCTAGTGCGGCAGGAAGCATTTCCATTAATGAGATGAGCAACATGATCCCCGCCGCAAATCCTAGCGAAAACGCCAGTAAGCGGTTCGAGGGTTTTTGCCCGAGAACGCCGAGAAACGCGCCAATAAACGTGGCTGCCCCCGCCAGTATGGTCAGAATGAGAGGTACTGACATCGACAACTCCTTATAAATCTTCACCTTCAGGCAGATCGTCAAAATAACTGATGATCATCATCATTGTTATCCGGGTTCTTACTCCGCCGAACAAGCGTATTGTGAGGATATCAAAATGACACCTTTAGTTAAGGATATCATCATGTCTTCAACACGTATGCCAGCATTGTTTTTAGGTCACGGTAGTCCGATGAACGTGCTGGAAGATAATTTGTATACCCGCAGCTGGCAGAAGTTGGGGATGACATTGCCACGCCCGCAAGCGATTGTGGTGGTTTCGGCTCACTGGTTTACCCGTGGAACAGGAGTGACCGCGATGGAGACGCCGCCCACGATTCATGACTTTGGTGGCTTCCCGCAGGCGCTGTACGATACGCATTATCCTGCTCCGGGTTCGCCTGTGCTGGCACAGCATCTGGTTGAGCTGTTAGCGCCGGTCCCGGTGACGCTGGATAAAGAAGCCTGGGGCTTTGACCACGGTTCCTGGGGCGTGCTGATTAAGATGTATCCTGACGCCGATATCCCGATGGTGCAGTTGAGTATCGACAGTAGCAAACCTGCCGCCTGGCATTTCGAAATGGGGCGCAAACTGGCAGCGCTGCGAGATGAAGGAATAATGTTGGTCGCCAGTGGCAACGTGGTGCATAACCTGCGTACAGTGAAGTGGCACGGTGATAGTTCACCATATCCTTGGGCGATGTCGTTTAATGAGTATGTGAAAGCGAATCTGACGTGGCAAGGGGCGGTAGAGCAGCATCCTCTGGTGAATTACCTCGACCATGAAGGTGGCGCGTTATCGACCCCAACGCCGGAGCACTATCTGCCGTTGTTGTATGTCTTAGGTGCGTGGGATGGGCAGGAGCCAATTACCATTCCGGTCGATGGTATAGAAATGGGCAGCCTGAGTATGCTGTCGGTGCAGATAGGTTAACAATTACCGGATGGCGAATGCCATCCGGCATCATTGATTACTCAACAAAAATATGTGGATAAAACCGAGACATATCCTGGGTGATCAATGCACGGTCTTCACGAATGCCAATTCCGGCGGGTTGATCGTTCACCAGCCAGCTACCAATCAGCATATAGCTGTCGCCGAATTTCGGTAACGGGTGGAATTGCTGAACAATCATCCCTTCTTCGCCATACGGACCTTCCGCTGCTTCAATGGTTTTGCCGTTTTCAATGATCGACACGTTTGCGCCTTCACGGGAGAAGATCGGTTTAACCACATATTTTTCCATTTGCGGATGATCATCTTCCGCAAAATAAGCGGGCAGCAGGTTCGGGTGATTCGGGAACATCTCCCACAGTAGCGGTAGAAGTGCCTTGTTGGAGATAATGCTCTTCCACGCCGGTTCCAGCCAGCGTACGCCTGCATCCTCCAGCTTGGTGGAAAACATCTCACGCAACATAAATTCCCACGGATACAGCTTGAACAGGTTGGAAATTACCTGATCCTGTAAATCCGTGAACTGACCTTTTTCACCTAACCCGATATCATCGATGTAGAGGAACTCAGTAGCAATTTCAGCTTCCGTTGCGCAGTCCTGCAAATACTGAATGGTTCCGCGATCTTCCACCGTGTCGCGACAGCAGGTGAGATGCAGCAACTGGAAGCCATACTGTTCACGCAGCTCAACGAAGCGATCGATCAGTTTTTCTTGCAGACTGTTAAACTGGTCGCTGCCCTCCGGCAAGTTACCGGCGTTAAGCTGATCTTCCAGCCAGATCCACTGAAAGAACGCCGCCTCGTATAGTGACGTTGGCGTATCGGCGTTATTTTCCAGAAGTTTAGGTTCGCCAGTGCCATCCCACGCCAGATCAAGACGCGAATAAAGCGATGGCTGGTGCGTCAGCCATGACTGGCGCACAAAACTCCAGGTGTGTTTTGGAATGCGGAATTTGGTCATCAGCTCATCGCTGGCGATCACTTTTTCCACCACTTTCAGGCACATCTGGTGCAGTTCGGCGGTGACTTCTTCCAGCTTTTCAACCTGGGCGAGGGTCAACTTGTAGTAAGCATCTTCACACCAGTACGGCTCGCCGTACATGGTGTGAAAATTGAAACCGTATTCGTGGGCTTTCTCACGCCAGTCCGGGCGCTCGGTAATACTGACTCTTTCCATCGGTATCAGCCACCCATTGAACGAGAAGAGGTGCCAGTTGCGCTACGCTGCATAGTGCTTTGTTTGGCAACAGATTCACCAAAACCGCCACGGGTAACGGTAGTGGTGGTCGCCGGTTTTGGTGCCATGGCTGTCTTCGGTACGGTCATGGTGCGGCCTGGCTGGGCTGCGCCATAGTTTTTACCCGTCGCGTCGGTATATTTACCGTAAGCCGGGCTGGCTGGGTTTTTCGAGGAGAACAGCGGCTGCTGTGCAAATCCCGCGCCGCCGCCCATCAGACGCCCCATCATGTAACCGGCCATCAGCGGCATCCAGAAACTCCCGCTGGATTGCTGGGCCTGCGCCTGGTTTTCTGGTGCCATGCCAGCCTGGGCTGGTGCCTGCTGGCACTGACCTTCACCAAATTCAGCAACACAGTCTTCACGGGTGGCGTATTTCGGCGCAGTACGTTCGGCTTCTTTCAGCGCATTGTTGTACGCGGTGGTACATTCGGCGCTTTTGCCTGGGTTTGCAGCTGAACAGTCGTCAGCATTTTGATAGAGAGACACTGTTTCATCACTCTTTTCACAGCCAGCCAGCATAAAAACAGTGGCAACCGCGAGAGCGACTGGTGTCAGATGGCGCGCGCTCCAGTTTTTGCGGAACGATGCGTGGCGTATGGATTTTGTCCGTTTCATTTTTGTCTTCCGGGACCAGTGGTAAATACCCATCAGAATAGAGGATGGCTGGTCGAAATTGAAGCGAGAAGGGGGAAGAATGCGGCAGATAACCCGTATCTTTACGTTGCCTTACGTTCAGACGGGGCCGAAGCCCCGTCGTCGTCATCAGTTACGGAAAGGGTTATGACCGTTACTGGTGGTAGTGCGTGCGGATGTTTGCTGAACGACGGGTGCCGGGCTATCAGGCGCATAACCATCAGCAATAGCATTCTGTTCCGGCGTTTGCGGGGCAACGTTTTCCGGATTAGTGGAAACCGGTTTGCTCAGCGCATTGTTCAGTGCCAGCAGATCCTGCTCGTTCAACGTACCCAGGGCTGACTTAATATTCAGCTGATTAATCAGGTAGTTATAACGCGCATTTGCCAGCTCTTGCTTAGCGTTGTACAGCGTGGTGGTTGCATCCAACACATCAACAATGGTACGCGTACCGACCGAGTAGCCCGCTTCCATCGCGTCTAATGAGCTTTGAGCGGAAACTACGGCTTGTTTGTAGGCGTTAATGCTACTGATAGATGCATTAATGTTGTTGAAGGAGGAACGTACGGTTTGCACGACGCTACGATGCGCGCTTTCCAGTTGCTCGCTGGCACCAACAAAGTTGTACTGGGCCTGTTTCACCTGCGAGTTAACCATTCCGCCCTGATAAATCGGCAGCGAGAAGCTCAGGCCCACTTTGTTCTGGCCCATATTGCTGTCGTCATACTGGGTACCAGCGGCACCACGAGTTTTCGAACCGCTATAAGAGGTGTCAGAAATCCCGGTAGAAGCCGTTAAATCCAGCGTCGGTAAGTGACCATCCTGCGCCTGGCGAATTTGCTCGCGCGCCAGGTCCTGGCTCAAGCGTGCCTGTAACAGCGACAGGTTGCGTTTTTCGGCTTCTTTCAGCAGCGCGTTAACCGGCTGTGGTTTGTCGGTTTTAAAGTTTTCGACATTCAGCGCTGCCAGTTCTGGATAGTAGTTACCGGTGATCTGGCGCAGCTGCTCTACCGCGTTATCAAGGTTATTACGTGCGGTCACTTCGTTCGCCAGCACGGTATCGTACTGCGCGCGGGCGTTCTGCACGTCGGTGATCGCTACCAGGCCCACGTTAAAACGTTGGGTGGTTTGATCTAATTGACGGTAGATCGCTTCTTTTTGTGCCTGTGTATAGGAAAGAACGTCAATAGCATTCAACACGTTGAAATAAGCGGTCGCGGTGTTGAGGATCAAGGTTTGCTGATCGGTCTGATATGTGACGTCCTGAATCCCTGCAGCTTTTTCCTGCAGCGTTAACGCACGCCATTTCGACATATCAAAAATGGATTGAGTTAACTGCAGGGACGCACTGGTCGCGTTCGAGTTGATGCCGTTCGCGTCGCGGTAGCCGTTGCTATAGGTGTAATCTGCACCTAAACCTAGCTGTGGCAGTAATGGACTGCGCGCTTCATTAATTTTTTCAAAGGCAGCATCACGATCGGCGGCAGACTTACGCAATTCCGGGTTACTAAGGCGTGCTTGCTGATAAACTTGCATCAGGTTCTCGGCCTGGCTCAACGAACTGAACCCAGAAAGGCTCAGGCCGATAAGAATGGGGAGCAATTTCTTCATTTGCATTCCTTGTGGTGAAGCAGTATTTAGCGCGATCAAACTGTAAAATTATTGCGGATTCTAGCAGAAGCCGCTACCGCAAAAGGTTGGCGTTACGTGCCATAGGGCGTTAATGTGCCTCAATTTAACACATGACTGCTCAAACGGCAGTCAAACGTCGCTGAAATTCACATTTAATTCACTATTAGTGCCAGGACATTAACAATGCTTAAGCCAGACAACCTGCCCGTTACATTTGGCAAAAACGATGTAGAAATTATTGCACGAGAAACACTTTATCGCGGCTTTTTTTCATTAGATCTTTATAGATTTCGTCATCGTTTATTCAACGGGCAAATGAGTCATGAGGTACGGAGGGAAATTTTTGAGCGCGGTCACGCCGCAGTCTTGCTACCCTTTGACCCAGTGCGTGATGAAGTTGTGCTGATTGAGCAGATTCGGATTGCCGCATACGACACCAGTGAAACCCCCTGGCTACTGGAGATGGTTGCCGGGATGATAGAAGAGGGTGAAAGTGTGGAAGATGTTGCCCGTCGCGAAGCGATTGAAGAGGCGGGACTGATAGTCAAACGGACCAAACCGGTGTTAAGTTTCCTGGCAAGCCCGGGGGGCACCAGTGAGCGTTCGTCAATTATGGTGGGCGAAGTGGACGCCACGACCGCAAGCGGTATTCATGGTCTGGCTGATGAAAACGAAGATATTCGCGTTCATGTGGTAAGCCGGGAACAGGCATACCAGTGGGTAGAAGAGGGGAAAATCGACAACGCAGCGTCGGTCATCGCTTTGCAATGGCTGCAGCTGCATCATCAAGCGTTAAAAAATGAGTGGGCATAAATGAAGCGTTACACACCTGACTTTCCTGAAATGATGCGCCTGTGCGAGATGAACTTTTCACAATTGCGCCGTTTGTTACCGCGCAATGACGCACCCGGCGAAACTGTAAGCTATCAGGTGGCAAACGCACAATATCGGCTGACGATTGTGGAATCGACCCGATACACTACCCTGGTGACAATAGAACAGACTGCGCCCGCGATCAGTTACTGGAGCCTTCCGTCAATGACGGTGCGTCTGTATCATGACGCGATGGTGGCTGAAGTGTGTTCAAGCCAGCAGATTTTTCGCTTCAAAGCGCGGTATGATTATCCTAATAAAAAGTTGCATCAACGCGACGAAAAGCATCAAATTAACCAGTTTTTAGCGGACTGGTTGCGATACTGTTTAGCACATGGAGCGATGGCGATTCCGGTTTACTAGCGTCGTGAAACCTAAGGACACCATTTGGAAAGCCTGTTAACCCTTCCTCTGGCTGGTGAGGCCAGAGTCAGGATTTTACAAATTACCGATACTCACCTGTTTGCACAAAAGCACGAAGCCCTGTTAGGGGTAAACACCTGGGAAAGCTACCAGGCGGTGCTGGAGGCGATTCGTCCACATCAGCACGAATTCGACCTGATTGTCGCGACAGGTGATTTAGCGCAGGATCAATCCTCTGCGGCCTATCAGCATTTCGCTGAAGGCATCGCAAGTTTTCGTGCGCCCTGCGTCTGGCTGCCGGGCAACCACGATTTCCAGCCCGCGATGTACAGCGCGTTACAGGATGCGGGTATCTCCCCGGCGAAGCGCGTGTTTATTGGTGAGCAATGGCAAATCCTGTTGCTGGATAGCCAGGTGTTTGGCGTGCCGCACGGTGAGCTGAGCGAGTTTCAGCTTGAGTGGCTGGAACGTAAACTGGCCGATGCGCCAGAACGCCATACGTTGCTGCTGCTGCATCATCATCCGCTACCTGCGGGTTGTAGTTGGCTCGATCAACACAGTCTGCGTAACGCGGGCGAACTGGATACCGTGCTGGCGAAGTTTCCGCACGTCAAATACTTGCTGTGCGGTCATATTCATCAGGAGCTGGATCTCGACTGGAACGGTCGCCGCCTGCTGGCAACGCCGTCGACCTGTGTGCAGTTTAAGCCGCACTGTTCCAACTTTACGCTGGATACTATCGCGCCCGGCTGGCGTACTCTCGAGTTACATGCTGATGGCACGCTGACCACCGAGGTGCATCGCCTGGCGGACACACGTTTCCAACCTGATACCGCTTCAGAAGGCTACTGATGTCTACGCTTCTTTATTTACACGGTTTCAACAGCTCGCCGCGCTCTGCAAAAGCGAGCTTGTTAAAAAACTGGCTGGCGGAACATCACCCTGACGTTGAGATGATCATTCCGCAGTTGCCGCCGTATCCTTCCGACGCGGC
Source organism: Escherichia sp. SCLE84 (assembly GCF_012584495.1). Lineage (NCBI taxonomy): Bacteria > Pseudomonadati > Pseudomonadota > Gammaproteobacteria > Enterobacterales > Enterobacteriaceae > Escherichia > Escherichia sp. SCLE84. The sequence continues at coordinate 3,994,623 of NZ_CP051430.1, forward strand.
AGAGCTGCTGGAATCCATTGTCCTGGAACATGGCGGCGATTCGCTGGGTATTGTCGGTTCGTCACTGGGGGGATATTACGCCACCTGGTTGTCACAATGTTTTATGCTGCCCGCAGTGGTGGTAAACCCGGCGGTGCGCCCGTTTGAACTGCTGACGGACTATCTCGGTCAGAACGAGAACCCCTACACCGGGCAGCAATATGTGCTAGAGTCACGCCATATTTACGATCTCAAAGTCATGCAGATTGACCCGCTGGAAGCGCCGGATTTGATCTGGCTGCTGCAACAGACGGGAGATGAAGTGCTGGATTACCGCCAGGCGGTGGCGTACTACGCTTCCTGCCGCCAGACTGTCATAGAAGGCGGCAACCACGCATTCACGGGCTTCGAAGATTATTTCAACCCGATCGTCGATTTTCTTGGTCTGCACCATCTCTGACGATCAACTCGAATTGCTAACTTAAACCATGACGCAAACTTATAACGCTGATGCCATTGAGGTACTCACCGGGCTTGAGCCGGTTCGCCGCCGTCCGGGGATGTATACCGATACCACTCGCCCTAACCATTTGGGGCAAGAAGTTATTGATAACAGTGTCGATGAAGCACTGGCGGGTCACGCAAAACGCGTGGATGTAATCTTACATGCTGACCAGTCGTTAGAAGTTATTGACGATGGGCGCGGGATGCCGGTGGATATTCACCCGGAAGAGGGTGTACCGGCGGTTGAACTGATTCTTTGCCGTCTGCATGCAGGCGGTAAATTCTCTAACAAAAATTACCAGTTCTCTGGCGGCCTGCATGGCGTGGGGATTTCGGTGGTTAACGCCCTGTCGAAGCGCGTAGAAGTTAACGTGCGCCGCGATGGTCAGGTTTATAACATCGCCTTTGAAAATGGCGAAAAGGTGCAGGATTTACAGGTTGTCGGCACTTGCGGTAAACGCAATACCGGTACCAGCGTGCACTTCTGGCCGGATGAAACCTTCTTTGACAGCCCGCGTTTTTCTGTTTCACGCCTGACGCATGTGCTGAAGGCCAAAGCAGTACTGTGCCCCGGCGTTGAGATTACCTTTAAAGATGAGATCAACAACACCGAACAGCGCTGGTGCTATCAGGACGGTCTGAATGATTACCTGGCGGAAGCGGTAAACGGTTTACCGACGCTGCCAGAAAAACCGTTTATCGGTAATTTCGCTGGCGATACTGAAGCTGTGGACTGGGCGCTACTGTGGCTGCCGGAAGGCGGTGAACTGCTGACCGAAAGCTACGTCAACCTTATCCCAACGATGCAGGGCGGTACCCATGTTAATGGTCTGCGTCAGGGCCTGTTGGACGCGATGCGTGAGTTCTGTGAATACCGCAACATTCTGCCGCGCGGCGTGAAGCTGTCGGCGGAAGATATCTGGGATCGCTGCGCCTATGTTCTGTCGGTGAAAATGCAGGATCCGCAGTTTGCCGGGCAGACCAAAGAGCGTCTCTCTTCGCGTCAATGCGCGGCATTCGTTTCAGGCGTGGTGAAAGATGCCTTTATCCTGTGGCTGAACCAGAACGTTCAGGCGGCGGAGCTGCTGGCGGAGATGGCGATTTCCAGCGCCCAGCGCCGTATGCGTGCGGCTAAAAAAGTGGTGCGCAAAAAGCTGACCAGCGGCCCAGCACTGCCTGGCAAACTGGCTGACTGTACCGCGCAGGATCTTAACCGTACCGAACTGTTCCTTGTGGAAGGTGACTCCGCAGGCGGATCTGCCAAGCAGGCGCGCGATCGCGAATATCAGGCGATCATGCCACTGAAAGGTAAGATCCTTAACACCTGGGAAGTTTCTTCCGACGAAGTGCTGGCCTCGCAGGAAGTGCATGATATTTCGGTAGCGATCGGTATCGATCCTGACAGCGACGATCTGAGCCAGCTTCGTTATGGCAAAATCTGTATCCTCGCGGATGCGGACTCTGATGGTCTGCACATTGCCACGCTGCTCTGCGCTTTGTTCGTAAAACACTTCCGCGCGTTGGTGAAACACGGTCACGTTTACGTCGCACTGCCACCGCTCTACCGTATTGATCTCGGGAAAGAGGTTTATTACGCGCTGACGGAAGAAGAGAAAGAGGGCGTACTTGAGCAATTAAAACGCAAGAAAGGCAAGCCGAACGTCCAGCGTTTTAAAGGTCTGGGGGAAATGAACCCGATGCAATTGCGTGAAACCACGCTTGATCCGAACACTCGCCGTCTGGTGCAGTTGACTATCGATGATGAAGACGATCAGCGTACTGACGCGATGATGGATATGCTGCTGGCGAAGAAACGCTCGGAAGATCGCCGCAACTGGTTGCAAGAGAAAGGCGACATGGCGGAGATTGAGGTTTAAAGGAAAGAACATTGCCCGGTCAGGATGGCCGGGCAAACAAGGCAGGTTTAAATCCCAGGTTGCAGGATGCGGATATTCATCTCCAGCACGTCGCCTTTTACGGCTTCGCTGTACGCCTTCATGTGCGGGGTTTGCAGATGCGCTTCAAGATGCGCGATGCTTTCCCACTGCTCAATCATCACGATAGAATCCGGTGCCATAGACTGGAAACTCACGCCAGCAGCGCAATCCACCATTGGCGCATAGCCGTGGCAACCTTCTTCTTTCAGTACGGTTGGAACGATTTTAGCAAACTGATCCAATACCGCCTGACGGTGATGTTGACCAGGACGAGTACGGATTTCTGCGATTACGGTAAGCATGGTTAACTCCTTCTAAAGCCTGAGCTCTAGTTAACCAAAAATTTCCACAAGATGCTTGCGATATTCTTCAGTATAGCGGGGAACATCAGGCATTTTTATCACGTCATTAGCGATAAATGTCGGCAGCGGTTCCATGCCAAGGAATTGGTTTGCTTTATGGAACGGCAGATACACACCGTCGACGCCAACGCCGTGGAAGAATTGATCTTTTTCGGTGAAGGCTTCCATTGGTGCGTTCCAGGTCAGAGAAAGCATATATTTTTTGCCCTGTACCAGGCCGCCGGAACCGTATTTTTTTGACGGATCTTTGCGGGTACGGCCATCGCTGGCATACAGCGTTCCATGACCTTCGGTGAATACATCATCAATATATTTTTTCACTGTCCACGGCGCGCCCATCCACCAGCCTGGCATCTGCCAGATCACCACATCAGCCCAGAGAAAGTTTTGTACTTCCGCTTTGACATCGTAGTCGCTGTCGGCGCGAACGATGCGGACATCATGCCCGAGGTCGCGCAGTGTGCCATCCGCGACTTCGGTCAGGGTGTCGTTCAGTTGACCATTGGAGTGGGCGAATTTTTTCGCGCCGTTGATAATCAGGATGTTGCTCATTTTTTAACCTCAAGGTGAGACGTTTGCCGACTATAGTACGTCACAGAGCGGTACGGTGAAATTAGCAAAATGTGCAAAGTCTTTTGCGAATTTAGCAAAAGTCTGATCTTGCTCTGACTCACCGATGCAGGATAAATATTTTCTGAAAATGACAATACTGATAGCCATTCCTCATAATTCTTACTCGCACCGGAATAATTTACACGTTTGGTTCGGTTTTTTTTGGGATTGAAAATATGGCTTTGAATAAGTAAAAGATGAAAATATCAACGTGTCATGTTGATAATTATAAATGGATTTTTATGAGCGTACTGATATATGTTAAAGCATAAAATTCAAACAATATTTGAAGCTCTGTTATACATAATGCTTACTTATTGGTTAATAGATGCTTTTTTTGCTTTCAATAAGTATGACTGGATGCTTGAGTCGGGAGACAATATTTGCAGTATACCTTCCGTTTCAGGCGAAGATCGTATATTGCAAGCAATGATTGCAGCATTTTTTCTTCTTACGCCACTTATTATTCTTATCTTAAGAAAACTCTTTATGCGGGAAATGTTCGAGTTTTGGGTATATGTATTTTCGCTCGGTATTTGTCTGGTTTGTGGTTGGTGGCTTTTTTGGGGACGGTTTATATTTTGCTATTAGTAAAATCTATGAGAGTCGTTTTAACGGCTCTCATAGACAGAGAAGTTACCAGCTTACCTTCGCCTCAAATCCACCTTGTTCCGCATTCCCAAACTCAACATTCATGCCATGCAATTTGGCGATTCGCTGGACAATCGATAGCCCAAGTCCACTGCCGGTAGCGGTTTGTCCGGGGGGGCGATAGAAGCGTTCGCCAATTCGCGCCAGAGCCTCTGGCGTCACACCGGGGCCGTTATCCCTCACGATGAAATTATCAGCATTCAGCGTGACGTCTATCACGCTGCCCTGTGGACTGTAGCGCACGGCGTTATCCAGCAAATTTCGCACCAACAAACTTAGCAATAGCGGTTGTCCGGTGCGTTTGATGCCGTGGGCATTGAGTGTCAGTCGCACGTCAATTTTCGCCTGCTGCGCCGTGTGGTAAATATCCATCACCGACGATTGGAGGAGATCTTCAAGCGGGATCTCCGCGACGTCCTGAAGGTTATCCAGTGAGTCCAGCCGCGATAGAGTGAGCAGTTGATCAACCAGACGAGTAGCGCGATCGATCCCGTAATGTAATTGAAGCAGCGCTTTTTTCCGCGCTTGCGGATCATCGTCAGAAAGCTGCGCAACTTCGGTTTGCACTTTCAGCGCCGTTAACGGGCTACGTAGTTCGTGAGCTGCGTCGGAGGTAAAGCGTCGTTCACGAACCATCATCGCATGTGTGCGGGCGAACAGTTGATTTAGCGACTCAACCAACGGACGCACTTCGCTGGGTACGCCAGTCGCGTTTAGTGGTTTTTCCGAGTCAGGGTCACGCATACGCAGCGCCAGCGCCAGTTTGTTCAGCGGCGCGAGTTCACGACCCAATAGTACCATCATGATGATTAACATAATCGGCAGTGCGACCAGCCGCGGGATCAATTGCCCGGCAACAATCGCCAGCGCCATGTCTTCACGGTATTCCCATTCCTGACCAACAACGATGCGATATTTGCCATCAGGTGAGGTCATCCAGACAAAACGCCATTGATCTTTATCGCCCACCAGTTGCCCGTCAGCAAAACCTTCCCGTTGATAGCTATAAGGAATATCTTCTCCGTTATCGCCATCGTTAAGGACCATTCTGCCGTCGTGGGTAAAGATGGCAAAGGTCAGCGCATCGTCATCAACATGACCGTGTTTTAATTTATTTGGCGTCTGTGCCATGCGATCCGCCGCGTTGATTTCGTTGAGATCGAGCGTACTTAACCGCTTGGCAAACAGCATCAGTTGGGTGTCGAACAATTCATCGACGTTATCCGTTGTTTGTTTCCAGGCGACAAAGCTGGAAAGCAGCCAGGTCACCGAGGCCAGAATTAAAAAGATTAGCGTCAGCCTGACGCGCAGACTAAGACGTTGGGTAAATTTCATTTCTCACCTAATGTGTAGCCAATACCATGCACGGTACGAATAAAATCACTACCGAGTTTGCGTCGCAGATGATGCACATGCACTTCAACGGCATTACTGGTGACCTCTTCGTCCCAGGTATACAGTTTCTCTTCAATCAGTTTGCGCGGCAGTACCCGACCAGCGTTACGCATCAGTAATTCCAGCAGGGCAAATTCTTTTGGTTTCAGTGTTAAGGGTTCGCCAGCCAGCGTGGCGATACGTTTGCCGGGGTCGAGCATGACGTTACCGTGGCGCAGCTCGTTGCTGGCCTGGCCGTTGGTTCGGCGCATCAGAGCTTCCAGCCTGGCGGCGACTTCTATCAACGCAAAAGGTTTACACAGATAATCGTCAGCTCCCAGACGCAGCCCTTCTACACGTTCCTCCAGCGCATCGCGCGCGGTCAGGATCAGTACCGGCTCACGCTGACCTTTTTCTCGCCATTCGCGCAAAATATCGCGACCATCCATGCCTGGTAAGGTTAAATCCAGGATCACCGCATCATAAGGCGCGCTATAAAGCGCCTCTTTTCCCTGACGACCTTGTGTAAACCAGTCGACGCTAAAACCCATTTTACTAAGGCCCGTTTTGATGCCGTCGCCAATCAGCATGTCATCTTCTATCAGTAAAATTCGCATTTTTTCATCCCTGCGATAACCGTATTTGCTGCCAGTAAACCGTGTTGTAACGCGCTCTGTACAGCACTAAATTTTATTTTTTTCCCTTAAGAAGTTGTTAAGGACTATCTTGTTAAATGCTCGGAAACAGACATTAAAGGGAGTAATAAACATGAAAAAATTCGCAGCAGTAATCGCAGTAATGGCCCTGTGCAGCGCACCGGTGATGGCAGCAGAGCAGGGCGGTTTTTCTGGCCCATCGGCAACGCAAAGTCAGGCCGGAGGATTCCAGGGGCCGAACGGCAGCGTAACGACCGTAGAAAGCGCAAAATCCCTGCGTGACGACACCTGGGTAACCCTGCGCGGCAATATCGTTGAACGCATCTCTGACGATCTCTACGTGTTTAAAGATGCCAGCGGTACTATCAATGTTGATATCGACCACAAACGCTGGAACGGTGTGACGGTGACGCCGAAAGATACGGTTGAGATTCAGGGTGAAGTCGATAAAGACTGGAATTCTGTTGAAATTGACGTCAAACAGATCCGCAAAGTAAATCCGTAATTGTTACCGCTCCCGGGACGCGTTCCCGGGAATAATTTCGCAGGGAGGCAAAATGACAAACCTGACACTGGATGTAAACATTATCGATTTCCCATCAATCCCTGTGGCGATGTTGCCGCACCGCTGTAGCCCTGAGTTGCTCAACTACAGTGTGGCGAAATTTATCATGTGGCGTAAAGAGACGGGGCTTTCTCCTGTTAACCAAAGCCAGACTTTTGGCGTCGCCTGGGACGACCCTGCCACCACCGCACCGGAAGCGTTTCGCTTTGATATCTGCGGCAGCGTTAGCGAACCGATTCCCGATAATCGTTATGGTGTGAGCAATGGTGAACTTACCGGTGGACGTTATGCCGTGGCCCGCCACGTTGGCGAGCTGGACGATATTTCACACACGATATGGGGCATTATTCGCCACTGGCTGCCTGCAAGCGGCGAGAAAATGCGTAAAGCACCGATTCTGTTTCACTACACCAATCTTGCCGAAGGGGTGACAGAGCAGCGACTGGAAACGGATGTTTATGTGCCGTTGGCGTGATGGGGAATCTTTACCGGAGTGTGAGCCAAATCACTCGCGATAAGTTTGAGCGAACAATGCCACAGGCGTATTGTTGTTGGGCTTATAATTTCTCCGGTAAGGAATACCATGTATACGCGAAATTTATTATCCGGTGCGCCGTAAGCCGTCTCGGGGGTATCCATGAGCAAGCCGCACTTATGGCAGGAGGCGCGGGGCACTGGTGGAGACACAGCTAAACTGGGCTGAACCGTATACTTACAGTCGACTACTTTGATGCTTTAGGCTTCCCTGGACTCGCATAACCTCAACTTCTCGAATCGCCCGGAGCGGACCCCCATGCCGAGTGGTGTGGCATGGGCGCAACCTTGTGCTGCCCTCTATGCCGATCAAGTCTACAGCAAAGAGTTGTATATCAAGGCACATTGATGCCTTTATCGCCGTCGGAGCACGTCCGGCGGCGCTATTCACGCTGATCTCCTGTGACTCGACGCGGCAGATAATGTAGTATCTCCGGCAATATTGCCCCTTTGAAGGCTGGCGAATAAGTTGAGGAATCAGAATTAATGAGCGATATGGCAGAGCGCCTTGCGCTACATGAATTTACGGAAAACGCCTACTTAAACTACTCCATGTACGTGATCATGGACCGTGCGTTGCCGTTTATTGGCGATGGTCTTAAACCTGTTCAGCGCCGCATTGTGTATGCGATGTCTGAACTGGGCCTGAATGCCAGCGCCAAATTTAAAAAATCGGCCCGTACCGTCGGTGACGTACTGGGTAAATACCATCCGCACGGCGATAGCGCCTGTTATGAAGCGATGGTCCTGATGGCGCAGCCGTTCTCTTACCGTTATCCGCTGGTTGATGGTCAGGGGAACTGGGGCGCTCCGGACGATCCGAAATCGTTCGCGGCAATGCGTTACACCGAATCCCGGTTGTCGAAATATTCCGAGCTGCTATTGAGCGAGCTGGGGCAGGGGACGGCTGACTGGGTGCCAAACTTCGACGGCACTTTGCAGGAGCCGAAAATGCTGCCTGCTCGTCTGCCAAACATTTTGCTTAACGGCACCACCGGTATTGCCGTCGGCATGGCGACCGATATTCCACCGCATAACCTGCGTGAAGTAGCTCAGGCGGCAATCGCATTAATCGACCAGCCGAAAACCACGCTCGATCAGCTGCTGGATATCGTGCAGGGGCCGGATTATCCGACTGAAGCGGAAATTATCACTTCGCGCGCCGAGATCCGTAAAATCTACGAGAACGGACGTGGTTCAGTGCGTATGCGCGCGGTGTGGAAGAAAGAAGATGGCGCGGTGGTTATCAGCGCATTACCGCATCAGGTTTCAGGTGCGCGCGTACTGGAGCAAATTGCTGCGCAAATGCGCAACAAAAAGCTGCCGATGGTTGACGATCTGCGCGATGAATCTGACCACGAGAACCCGACCCGTCTGGTGATTGTGCCGCGTTCCAACCGCGTGGATATGGATCAGGTGATGAACCACCTCTTCGCTACCACCGATCTGGAAAAGAGCTATCGCATTAACCTCAATATGATCGGTCTGGATGGTCGTCCGGCGGTGAAAAACCTGCTGGAAACCCTCTCCGAATGGCTGGTGTTCCGTCGCGATACCGTGCGCCGCCGACTGAACTATCGTCTGGAGAAAGTCCTCAAGCGCCTGCATATCCTGGAAGGTTTGCTGGTGGCGTTTCTCAACATCGACGAAGTGATTGAGATCATTCGTAACGAAGATGAACCGAAACCGGCGCTGATGTCGCGGTTTGGCCTTACGGAAACCCAGGCGGAAGCGATCCTCGAACTGAAACTGCGTCATCTTGCCAAACTGGAAGAGATGAAGATTCGCGGTGAGCAGAGTGAGCTGGAAAAAGAGCGCGACCAGTTGCAGGGCATTTTGGCTTCCGAGCGTAAAATGAATAACCTGCTGAAGAAAGAACTGCAGGCAGACGCGCAAGCCTACGGTGACGATCGTCGTTCGCCGTTGCAGGAACGCGAAGAAGCGAAAGCGATGAGCGAGCACGACATGCTGCCGTCTGAACCTGTCACCATTGTGCTGTCGCAGATGGGCTGGGTACGCAGCGCTAAAGGCCATGATATCGACGCGCCGGGCCTGAATTATAAAGCGGGTGATAGCTTCAAAGCGGCGGTGAAAGGTAAGAGCAACCAACCGGTAGTGTTTGTTGATTCCACCGGTCGTAGCTATGCCATCGACCCGATTACGCTGCCGTCGGCGCGTGGTCAGGGCGAACCACTCACCGGCAAATTAACGTTGCCGCCTGGGGCGACCGTTGACCATATGCTGATGGAAAGCGACGATCAGAAACTGCTGATGGCTTCCGATGCGGGTTACGGTTTCGTCTGCACCTTTAACGATCTGGTGGCGCGTAACCGTGCAGGTAAGGCTTTGATCACCTTACCGGAAAATGCCCATGTTATGCCGCCGGTGGTGATTGAAGATGCTTCCGATATGCTGCTGGCAATCACTCAGGCAGGCCGTATGTTGATGTTCCCGGTAAGCGATCTGCCGCAGCTGTCGAAGGGCAAAGGCAACAAGATTATCAACATTCCATCGGCAGAAGCCGCGCGTGGAGAAGATGGTCTGGCGCAATTGTACGTTCTGCCGCCGCAAAGCACGCTGACCATTCATGTTGGGAAACGCAAAATTAAACTGCGCCCGGAAGAGTTACAGAAAGTCACTGGCGAACGTGGACGCCGCGGTACGTTGATGCGCGGTTTGCAGCGTATCGATCGTGTTGAGATCGACTCTCCTCGCCGTGCCAGCAGCGGTGATAGCGAAGAGTAATATGCCGGGGAGGGCCTGTTTCCTCCCGCTTGCAAGGAACGCCGGATGAAACGTTAAGTCGTCATCCGGCAGCGTATTCAACCCCCGGAAACGATAAAAATTCCCTTGAAACCGTTGTTTATTCATGCGTTGCGATTAACAATACGCTTTTCCAGAGAGCGGCTTTTAACAATGCCCTAACCTGATTTCAGGTGACGTACAATGCCAGTCTCTCAGACCTTCAGAGGGTGTTATGCTATATATCTTTCGTCTTATTATTACCTTGATTTACAGCATCTTAGTCTGTGTATTCGGCTCCATTTACTGCCTTTTCAGCCCGCGTAACCCGAAACATGTGGCCACCTTTGGGCATATGTTTGGCCGTCTTGCGCCGCTGTTCGGCCTGAAAGTTGAGTGCCGCAAACCTGCAGATGCTGAAAGCTACGGCAATGCTATCTATATCGCTAACCACCAGAACAACTATGACATGGTGACAGCATCGAACATTGTGCAACCGCCGACGGTGACGGTAGGTAAAAAGAGCTTGCTGTGGATCCCCTTCTTCGGGCAGTTGTACTGGTTAACCGGCAACTTATTGATCGACAGAAACAATCGCACTAAAGCTCACGGCACCATTGCGGAAGTCGTGAATCATTTCAAAAAACGCCGTATTTCCATCTGGATGTTCCCGGAAGGAACCCGCAGCCGTGGTCGCGGCCTGCTACCGTTCAAGACTGGAGCATTTCACGCGGCAATTGCGGCGGGCGTCCCGATTATTCCCGTGTGCGTCTCTACAACTTCGAATAAGATTAATCTTAATCGACTGCACAACGGTCTGGTGATTGTCGAAATGCTGCCGCCAATTGACGTCAGTCAGTATGGCAAAGATCAGGTTCGTGAGCTGGCTGCCCATTGTCGTTCGATAATGGAACAAAAAATCGCCGAGCTCGATAAAGAAGTCGCAGAACGCGAAGCCGCCGGAAAAGTTTAAGTCGGCAATCTGTATTTTTGCGGGGAACACTTTCCTGCACGGTATTACTTTAGCCAGTTTTACATGGAGCAAATATGTCACTCAGTCGGCGTCAGTTCATTCAGGCATCGGGGATTGCACTTTGTGCAGGCGCTGTTCCCCTGAAGGCCAGCGCAGCCGGGCAACAGCAACCGCTACCCGTTCCGCCGCTACTTGAATCTCGCCGTGGGCAACCGCTGTTTATGACTGTACAACGTGCGCACTGGTCATTTACGCCAGGGACACGCGCGTCGGTCTGGGGAATCAATGGTCGTTACCTGGGGCCGACTATCCGCGTCTGGAAGGGCGACGATGTTAAGCTTATTTACAGCAACCGCCTGACAGAAAATGTCTCAATGACGGTGGCCGGGCTACAGGTACCAGGCCCGCTGATGGGCGGTCCGGCACGGATGATGTCGCCAAACGCTGACTGGGCACCCGTACTGCCCATTCGCCAGAACGCAGCTACTCTGTGGTATCACGCCAATACTCCCAACCGCACGGCTCAGCAGGTCTATAACGGCCTTGCCGGAATGTGGCTGGTGGAAGATGAAGTCAGCAAGTCGCTGCCTATCCCCAACCATTATGGTGTGGATGATTTTCCGGTCATTATCCAGGATAAACGGCTGGATAACTTTGGTACGCCAGAATACAACGAACCGGGAAGCGGCGGCTTTGTTGGTGATACGCTGCTGGTTAACGGTGTACAAAGCCCGTACGTTGAAGTCTCGCGTGGCTGGGTGCGCTTGCGACTGCTGAACGCGTCGAACTCTCGTCGCTATCAACTACAGATGAGCGATGGTCGCCCGTTACATGTGATTTCTGGCGATCAGGGATTCCTGCCTGCTCCTGTATCGGTGAAGCAACTTTCGCTGGCACCGGGCGAGCGCCGCGAGATTCTGGTGGATATGAGCAACGGCGATGAAGTGTCGATCACCTGTGGCGAAGCGGCGAGCATTGTTGATCGTATTCGCGGCTTCTTTGAGCCATCCAGTATTCTGGTTTCTACCCTGGTGCTAACGCTGCGCCCAACCGGCCTTCTGCCGCTGGTCACAGACAGTCTTCCGATGCGCTTGCTGCCAACTGAAATCATGGCTGGTTCGCCAATTCGCAGTCGCGATATCAGTCTGGGTGATGACCCGGGTATTAATGGACAGCTGTGGGACGTCAACCGTATTGATGTCACCGCGCAGCAAGGAACGTGGGAACGCTGGACGGTACGCGCGGACGAGCCGCAAGCGTTCCATATTGAAGGCGTAATGTTCCAGATCCGTAACGTGAATGGCGCGATGCCGTTCCCGGAAGACAGAGGCTGGAAAGATACCGTTTGGGTTGACGGACAAGTGGAGCTGCTTGTTTATTTCGGTCAGCCTTCCTGGGCGCACTTCCCGTTCTACTTCAACAGTCAGACGCTGGAAATGGCGGACCGTGGCTCGATAGGGCAACTTTTGGTCAATCCGGTACCGTAATCTTCATACTCGCCCGAGGAGGGCGAGTATGGAATACCTTTCGATTTCTCTTTCGTTCCGGCTTATAATCCCCGGCCTTTGATTATTTTTTTATCATTTCTGGAAGCAAAATGAGCTCTATCTCCCTGATCCAACCGGATCGCGACCTGTTCTCCTGGCCGCAGTACTGGGCCGCCTGTTTTGGACCGGCACCGTTTTTGCCGATGTCTCGTGAAGAGATGGATCAACTTGGCTGGGATAGCTGCGACATCATTTTGGTTACTGGCGACGCGTATGTCGATCACCCAAGCTTCGGGATGGCGATTTGCGGTCGTATGCTGGAAGCACAGGGCTTTCGCGTCGGGATCATCGCCCAGCCAGACTGGAGCAGCAAAGACGATTTCATGCGTCTGGGTAAACCGAATCTGTTTTTCGGTGTTACTGCTGGCAACATGGATTCGATGATCAACCGTTATACCGCCGATCGCCGTTTACGTCATGACGATGCCTACACGCCGGATAACGTCGCGGGTAAGCGCCCGGATCGCGCCACACTGGTTTATACCCAGCGTTGTAAAGAGGCGTGGAAAGATGTACCGGTGATCCTCGGCGGTATTGAGGCTAGTCTGCGCCGTACCGCACATTATGATTACTGGTCCGATACCGTGCGCCGTTCCGTGCTGGTGGATTCGAAAGCCGACATGCTGATGTTTGGTAACGGTGAGCGTCCGCTGGTGGAGGTGGCGCACCGTCTGGCGATGGGCGAGCCGATTAGTGAAATCCGCGATGTGCGTAATACCGCGATTATCGTGAAAGAGGCGCTGCCTGGCTGGAGCGGCGTGGATTCCACCCGTCTTGATACCCCTGGAAAAATCGACCCAATCCCGCATCCGTATGGTGAAGATTTGCCGTGCGCGGATAACAAACCGGTGGCACCGAAAAAGCAGGAAGCCAAAGCCGTAACCGTGCAGCCACCGCGCCCGAAACCGTGGGAAAAAACCTACGTGTTGCTGCCTTCTTTCGAGAAAGTGAAGGGCGATAAAGTGCTGTACGCCCATGCTTCGCGCATTCTGCACCACGAAACCAACCCAGGCTGCGCCCGCGCATTGATGCAAAAACACGGTGACCGCTATGTGTGGATCAACCCGCCTGCTATCCCGCTTTCTACCGAAGAGATGGACAGCGTTTTTGCGCTGCCGTACAAGCGCGTGCCACATCCGGCCTATGGCAATGCCCGTATTCCGGCTTACGAAATGATCCGTTTTTCGGTCAACATTATGCGCGGCTGCTTTGGCGGCTGTTCTTTCTGTTCTATTACCGAGCACGAAGGGCGCATTATTCAGAGCCGTTCGGAAGATTCGATCATTAATGAGATCGAAGCGATCCGCGACACCGTTCCAGGTTTTACGGGCGTGATTTCCGATCTCGGTGGGCCAACTGCCAACATGTATATGTTGCGCTGCAAATCGCCACGCGCTGAACAAACTTGTCGCCGTTTGTCGTGCGTTTATCCGGATATTTGTCCGCACATGGACACTAACCACGAACCGACGATCAACCTCTATCGCCGTGCGCGTGATCTGAAAGGCATTAAAAAAATCCTCATCGCCTCAGGCGTACGTTATGACATCGCCGTGGAAGATCCGCGCTATATCAAAGAGTTGGCGACCCATCACGTCGGCGGTTATCTGAAGATTGCCCCGGAACATACCGAAGAAGGGCCGTTATCGAAGATGATGAAGCCGGGCATGGGCAGCTATGACCGCTTTAAAGAGCTGTTCGATACTTACTCAAAACAGGCAGGTAAAGAGCAGTATCTGATCCCCTATTTCATCTCCGCGCACCCCGGTACGCGTGATGAAGATATGGTGAATCTGGCGCTGTGGCTGAAAAAGCATCGTTTCCGTCTCGACCAGGTACAGAACTTCTACCCATCGCCGCTGGCGAACTCAACCACCATGTATTACACCGGGAAAAACCCGCTGGCGAAGATTGGTTATAAGAGTGAAGACGTCTTCGTACCGAAGGGCGACAAGCAGCGTCGTTTGCATAAAGCGTTGTTGCGTTACCACGATCCGGCAAACTGGCCGTTAATCCGCCAGGCGCTGGAAGCGATGGGCAAAAAGCATCTGATTGGCAGCCGTCGCGATTGCTTAGTGCCTGCGCCAACCATTGAAGAGATGCGTGAAGCTCGTCGCCAGAACCGCAATACCCGTCCGGCGTTGACGAAACATACGCCGATGGCGACCCAGCGTCAGACGCCTGCTACGGCAAAAAAAGCGTCGTCTACGCAATCTCGTCCGGTGAATGCTGGTGCGAAGAAACGCCCTAAAGCGGCGGTTGGACGTTAAAAAAAATCCCCGGCAACTGACATGCTGCCGGGGATTTTTTTATCATTCTGCGTACATACGCAAGCAGCGCAGGCAATCAAAATAGTCCTGAGCATCAAGACGCGTATTGGCTCTGTTAGCTTCGGATTTGGCAGCATAGATTTGTGGGCGTAGTGCTTTCATATCCTGCTCAAGCCGGGCGATTTTGGCATTTAATGTTTGCACATTGCTCGCCAGCTGATTGACCTTTTGCTCATTGACGCAGCCACTGAGCAAGCAGGTTGCCAGAACAACAGCTCCCACGGTGAAAATCGTTTTCATATAGTGTTCCCTTTTATTTATTGTTCCGGCTAATTGTTATTTAATTCAGCTCATTGCTTTAATCTGGCGGCGGTTTTTGCCTCAATCTGCTTAAGTAGGCTGCCGCTGTTCGGGCGGATAAAATCAGCGATTTCCCACTTGCCTTCGCGCCGCTGTAAAACCAGTTCTTGCTCTTCGTTGTTGCCATTGGTCAGCGTAAAACGAACATGAATGCGGGCGGAATCGGCGGTTTTCTCCAGGACTCGAATTTCATCAACGCGTGAAAATAGCGACTCTTCGCCAAAACAGATCGGATTGTCGTAAATAAATTGCCGTTCTATTTGCATATCTTCATCGGGATTATTGGCCGTCTTGAAGGTGGTTTTATAGAAGGCATTAACCGCCTGGCGGTAAGAGTCGGAAACCACCCACGTCCACGGCCAGCTATAATCAGCAATATGTTCAAAGAGTTCGGCAACAAAGGCTTCCGGCTGTTCTTTTTGCAACGAAGCTAAAGCGGCCAGCGTTTTTTCATTCTCGCTATTAACTGCTTGTAAGACGCTGCCATGATTGCTGACAATATCGTCAATGACCCAACGACCATTTTCCGCCACCATTTTCAGTGTCTGCGTGGTCTTTTCTTTATCATCTTTAAAGATACGAAAGCGCACAACGGCATCGGCATGATCGGCGTCAGTTTGGGTTATCGCAACGCTTTCTAGCACCAGATCGCCAAAATCCTGACAATCACAAACCGGATCATAATCCAGCCAGCCAATATTGCCCGGCAGCGTAAGATTGTCGTTCAGGGTAAGCGCCTGTTGAATACGCGCAGAAGTTATCGCCCGCTCTCCGGTTTCACCAAAATAAGGGGCAGTGGCATCTGATTTATAGTTCTGATAAATATGCCGGACTGTTTGTTCTACGGTCAGTGAGGGGGGCTGTGCGTGTACGGTAAAACTTGCCAGGGCTGCTAAAAACAGAAGTATTATTTTCATCTGTTTTTCACCTCTCCGTTGCGTTTATCCCGGATATAGATGAGTTGTTCTTTTAAGAGCTTCCGGCTCTGCATGATGATGTCCTTATATTTGGCATTCCTGAACAAGGAAGAGTAACAACGGGCGGGACGCGAGGGGAATAAATGATTTCTGAAAAGTCCGGTAGCGGAACATTACCGCCACCGGGAGAATTTGCATGTTAGCCGCCGAACTGGTCAGGATCGGGACCGAGACGCTTGCCCTGATCGAGTTTTGCAATTTCGCCGAGTTCGTCTTTGTCGAGACGGAAATCCCAGACATCAAAGTTTTCGACAATGCGTGAAGGTGTGACCGATTTCGGGATCACCACCAGGCCGCTATCCAGATGCCAGCGGATAACAATCTGCGCCGGAGTTTTGCCGTATTTATCTGCCAGATCGCGAATGACTTTCTGATCGAAAACGCCTTTCCCTCCTTGCGCTAATGGGCTCCAGGATTCGGTCTGGATTTTGTGTGTCGCGTTCCAGGCATGTAGCTGGCGTTGTTGCATCAGCGGGTGAAGTTCGATCTGGTTTATCACAGGCGTCACGCCAGTTTCATCAATCAGGCGTTGCAGGTGATGGATCTGGAAGTTGCACACGCCGATGCTTTTGATTAATCCCTCTTTTTGCAATTCGATCATGCCTTTCCATGCTTCGACATAATGGTCGATAGCGGGAACGGGCCAGTGCATTAAGTAGAGGTCGATATAATCAAGCTGGAGTTTTTTCAGGCTGTCGAGCAGGGCTTCGCGGGGGCGCTTGTGGTCGTCGTTCCACAGCTTAGTGGTGATGAACAGTTCTTCTCTGTTGACTGAGGCATTTTTCAGGGCTTTGCCGACACCTTCTTCGTTCTTGTAGGCCGCGGCGGTATCAATCGAGCGATAACCCACTTCTAACGCTTTTTGAATAGCGGTGATTACTTCCTCATTACTTGCTTGCCAGACGCCCAGTCCCAGCTGGGGCATGACATTGCCATCCTGTAGCTTAATAACGGTTGGATTAGCCATACGTTCCTCCTTTATATGAACTCACCGGAGCAGGCTCCGGTGAGGTGTTGTGAACTTAAGTCTGGACGAAATGCCCGAAAACGAAAGTTTGAGGCGTAAAAAGCTTAGCGGGCGGCTTCGTATATACGGCGGCTGACATCCAACGTAATGTCATGATTTTCGCCCAGTTGGGTCATGCCGTGCTCTTCCAGTTTTTTCAGCAAAGCCGGGATGGAGCTGCCGTCCAGACCGTAGTCGGAGAGGTGGGTCGGCACGCCTAATTGCTCAAAGAAATTGCGGGTTGCGGCAATCGCGGCGTCAATACGCTCATCATCGGAACCTTCAGTGATGTTCCAGACGCGTTCAGCATATTGCAGCAGCTTAGCGCGCTTGGTCTCGCGTTTTTCATTCCACAGTGCAGGCAGGACGATAGCCAGTGTTTGCGCGTGATCCAGACCGTGCATCGCAGTCAGTTCGTGGCCCAGCATATGCGTTGCCCAGTCCTGCGGTACGCCAGCGCCAATCAAACCGTTCAGCGCCTGAGTCGCCGCCCACATGACGTTGGCGCGCACATCGTAGTTTTCTGGCTCTTTCAGGGCTTTCGGACCATCTTCGATTAGCGTCAGCAAAATGCCTTCTGCGAAACGGTCCTGAATTTTGGCATCAACCGGTTTGGTAACATACTGTTCCACGGTGTGTACAAAGGCGTCCACTACGCCGTTAGCCACCTGACGCGGCGGCAGGGTGTAGGTATAAACCGGATCGAGCACGGCAAATACCGGCTGAACATGGGCAGAATGGAACGCCTGCTTGTCGCCTGTGGTTTTACGGGAGATCACCGCGCCTGCGTTGGATTCTGAACCGGTTGCTGGCAGCGTCAGCACACAGCCCATCGGGATGGCGCTTTTAATCTCTTTACCGCCCGTTTGCAGAATGTGCCACGGATCGATATTTTCCGGATAGTTAGCCGCTGCGGCGATAAATTTGGTGCCGTCCAGTACAGAACCGCCGCCAACCGCCAGCAGGAAAGTCACTTTCTGTTCGCGAACCAGTTTCACGGCGTTCATCAGCGTTTCATAAGCCGGGTTTGGCTCAATACCGCCAAATTCCAGCACGTCCATGCCTTTCAGGGCATCCAGAACTTGATCGAGAACGCCGGTTTTTTTCACGCTGCCGCCACCGTAGGTAATCAATACGCGAGCATCGTGAGGAATTTGTTCGCGTAAACCAGCGATTGCGCCTTTACCAAACAGAATGCGGGTTGGGGTGTGCAGATTAAAGTTGTTCATTACTTGCTCCCTTTGCTGGGCCAATATGAGGGCAGAGAACGATCTGCCTGATGTTTTTCATTGTGATCGCCAGCGCCCTGGCTCTCAATGCTCATTTCTGCCAATGTCTTGCCTATTTCTCCAGAGTGCTGGAGAAATGCTACAAAATTGCGCACAATCAAATTGCCGCATTATTCCTAAGAAATTACGCGATATGAAACGTGAAGAGATTTGCCGCTTGCTGGCGGATAAAGTTAATAAACTGAAAAATAAAGAAAATAGTTTGTCAGAACTGTTGCCCGATGTGCGTTTGTTGTATGGCGAGACGCCTTTCGCACGTACACCGGTGATGTACGAGCCTGGCATCATAATTCTCTTTTCCGGGCATAAAATCGGTTATATCAATGAACGCGTGTTTCGTTATGATGCCAATGAATACCTGCTGCTGACGGTGCCGTTGCCGTTTGAGTGCGAAACCTATGCCACGTCAGAGGTGCCGCTGGCAGGGTTGCGTCTCAATGTCGATATTTTGCAGTTACAGGAACTGTTGATGGACATTGGCGAAGATGAGCATTTCCAGCCGTCGATGGCAGCCAGCGGGATTAACTCCGCCACGTTATCAGAAGAGATTTTATGCGCGGCGGAGCGGTTACTCGACGTGATGGAGCGACCACTGGATGCGCGTATTCTCGGCAAACAGATCATCCGCGAAATTCTGTACTACGTGCTGACCGGACCTTGCGGCGGCGCGTTACTGGCGCTGGTCAGTCGCCAGACTCACTTCAGTCTGATTAGCCGCGTGCTGAAACGGATTGAGAATAAATACACCGAAAACCTGAGCGTCGAGCAACTGGCGGCAGAAGCCAACATGAGCGTATCGGCGTTCCACCATAATTTTAAGTCTGTCACCAGCACCTCGCCGTTGCAGTATTTGAAGAATTACCGTCTGCATAAGGCGCGGATGATGATCATCCATGACGGCATGAAGGCTAGCGCAGCAGCGATGCGCGTCGGCTATGAAAGCGCATCGCAATTTAGCCGTGAGTTTAAACGTTACTTCGGTGTGACGCCGGGGGAAGATGCGGCAAGAATGCGGGCGATGCAGGGGAATTAAATACGTTCCCGGTACAGCAGCCGGGAACGGGGAAAATCGTCAGGCGTTACAGTATTTTTTTTTAATCACCACAAACAGCGTGCCTAACAAGCCAGCGGTTAACAAGGCAATTGGCAGGATCATCAGGAACGTCATTACCTGATCTTCATGGCGTTTAACGAACGGAATCATACTTAAGGCATAGCCAAAACTGGTTACCACGCTGACCCACAGCAATCCACTTAACCAGTTGAAAAACTGGAAGCGGCGGTTTGGCAGACCGGAAATTCCCGCCATGGTTGGCAGCAGCGTACGGACAAATGCAAGAAAACGTCCAGCCAGCAGCGCCAGCAGACCGTGGCGGTCAAACATGCAGGTGGCGCGCTGGTGATATTTAGCAGGAAGCTGTGCCAGCCAGCCTTTCACCGTTTTGGTATTCCCTAACCAGCGCCCCTGAATATAACTTAGCCAGCAGCCCAGACTTGCTGCGGCGGTCAGAATCGCAATCGTAGGCAGAAAATCCATAACCCCTTGGGCAATCAATGCGCCTGCCAGTATCAACAAGCTGTCGCCTGGCAAAAATGAGGCGGGCAGCAGGCCGTTTTCTAAAAACAGCGTGGCAAACATGACAAAGTAAACAACGCTAACAATATGAGGATCCGCCAGCGCGGCAAAGTCGTGTTGCCAGAGCGCAGCGATGATATCTTGAATAACAGCCATGGACTTTCCTGTGGAACAGCGTTTAAGCCTTTATCTGCCTATTGTACTCCTGATTCGTCCGGGACGCCTTGATCCCGGACGCAACAATTTAAGACTTTTCACAATTAAATGTCTGCAAAATTGTCCAAAAGTGGCAATGTTATACAATTCGCGCAAAACCGGCGTCCAGATCGGCAATCAGATCGTCGACATCTTCCAGACCAATATGCAGGCGAATCAAGGTCCCGCTAAAATCGATCTCGCCTTGGGGGCGAATGGCGGCGATATGTTCTGGTTGATTCGCCAGGATCAACGATTCATACCCGCCCCACGAGTAGGCCATGCTGAATAAACTGAAGTTATCCAGATAGTTCGCCAGCTCTTCATTACTGAGTTTTTTCTTAAGCACAAAGGAAAATAGCCCGCTGCTGCCTGTAAAGTCTCGTTTCCAGAATTCGTGGCCTTTACTGCCAGGCAGAGCAGGGTGGTTAACTCGCGCAACTTGCGGATGTTCTGCCAGCCATTCAGCCACTTTCAGACTGCTTTCATGATGTTGACGCAAACGCACACCTAATGTGCGCAGGCCACGGCTGGTTATATAGGCGGTATCGGCATCGACCATCTGGCCCATCAGATAGGCATTCTCCCGCAGCTGCTCCCAGCAACGGGCATTGCACACGGCAGTGCCAATCATCGCATCTGAATGCCCAACCAGATATTTGGTAGCGGCCTGAATGGAAACATCGATGCCAAAATCCAGCGCCTTAAACAGCACACCGGCTGCCCAGGTGTTGTCGATCATAATGATGGCATCCGGGACCACACTGCGCACGGCGGCAACAATCGCCGGAACGTCGTGGACTTCCATGGTGATGGAGCCTGGCGATTCCAGAAACACGATTTTAGTGTTTGGCTGCAGATGCTTAACGATATCGGCACCAATCAGCGGATCAAACCACGATGTCGTTACGCCCAGTTTGCTGAGGATTTTGCTACAGAAATCCTGACTCGGTTCATAGGCGGTGTTGGTCATCAACACATGATCGCCCTGTTCGACAAAAGCAAGAATGGAATTAGCAACCGCTGCCGCCCCGCAGGGAAATAGCGCGCAGCCTGCGCCACCTTCCAGTTCACACATCGCTTGTTGTAAGGAGAAATGGGTTAACGTTCCGCGCCGTCCATAGAACAACTCGCCATTGGCGCGATTGCGCGTCGCGTGCTTTTTGGCTTCCACACTGTCAAAGACCAGCGAAGAAGCGCGCTGAATCACGCTATTTACCGCGCCGAGAGTGTATTTTTTGCTGCGTCCTGCATTCACCAGTTGAGTATCAAGCTTTTTGTCCGCCATGTCGGGATTCCTGTTTTTATACGTCTGGATGTCTAAACTAGCATGAATATTCGCGGGCGCATCCTGAAGAATTGGCATAAAGCAGAAAATTTTCGCAAATGGCGTGCTGGTGACTTTTTTACTGCGTAAACGCAAGGAAAAGAAAGCAAAGGTACGGCAGTATGCAAATAGTAATGAGAACGACTATCAATTCGACGTCATTTTGATATTATTATGCGCAGATTTTGTGACTTGCGTCCTGGAGATACACAGTGGGTAATAATTTAATGCAGACGGACCTTTCCGTCTGGGGTATGTATCAGCACGCCGATATTGTCGTTAAGTGCGTGATGATTGGGCTTATTTTGGCCTCCGTAGTCACCTGGGCAATCTTCTTCAGTAAGAGCGTAGAGTTCTTCAATCAGAAGCGTCGCCTTAAGCGCGAGCAGCAACTGCTGGCTGAAGCGCGTTCCTTAAACCAGGCCAACGATATCGCCGCTGATTTTGGTAGCAAAAGCTTAAGCCTGCATTTGCTCAATGAAGCGCAGAATGAGCTGGAACTGTCAGAAGGCAGCGACGATAACGAAGGTATTAAAGAACGTACCAGCTTCCGTCTGGAGCGTCGGGTCGCCGCAGTGGGTCGTCAAATGGGCCGCGGTAACGGCTATCTGGCAACCATCGGCGCGATTTCTCCGTTCGTTGGTCTGTTTGGTACGGTCTGGGGCATCATGAACAGCTTTATTGGTATCGCGCAAACGCAGACCACTAACCTGGCAGTCGTTGCGCCGGGTATCGCAGAAGCTCTGTTAGCAACGGCAATCGGCCTCGTGGCAGCGATTCCTGCGGTCGTTATCTATAACGTATTTGCACGCCAGATTGGCGGCTTTAAAGCGATGCTGGGTGATGTTGCAGCGCAGGTATTGTTGCTGCAAAGCCGTGACCTGGATCTGGAAGCCAGCGCCGCTGCGCATCCGGTTCGTGTCGCACAAAAATTACGCGCAGGATAATATCCGATGGCAATGCATCTTAACGAAAACCTCGACGATAACGGCGAAATGCATGATATCAACGTGACGCCGTTTATCGACGTGATGTTGGTTCTGCTGATTATCTTTATGGTGGCGGCACCGTTAGCGACGGTAGATGTGAAGGTGAACTTGCCTGCTTCTACCAGCACGCCGCAGCCGCGCCCGGAAAAACCGGTTTATCTGTCGGTGAAGGCAGACAACTCGATGTTTATCGGTAACGATCCGGTCACCGATGAAACAATGATTACGGCGTTGAATGCGTTAACCGAAGGCAAGAAAGACACCACCATCTTCTTCCGAGCGGACAAAACCGTCGATTACGAGACGTTGATGAAGGTAATGGATACGCTGCATCAGGCGGGTTACCTGAAGATAGGTCTGGTCGGCGAAGAAACCGCCAAAGCGAAGTAAAGTAGAATTGCCTGATGCGCTACGCTCATCAGGCCTACAAAATCTATTGCAACAGGTTGAATCTTCGTGCGTTTGTAGGCCGGATAAGGCGTTCACGACGCATCCGGCATTAGGTGCTCAATGCCTGATGCGCTACGCTTATCAGGCCTACAAAATCTATTGCAACATGTTGAATCTTCATGCGTTTGTAGGCGGATAAGGCGTTTTCGCCACATCAGGTAAGAGTGAATTCACAATGATGCCCGGTTGCTTTTCACAACCGGGCATTTTTTTAACCTAAATGCTCGCCGCCGCACACACCGTGCACTTCTGCGGTGACGTAGCTCGACTCCTGACTTGCCAGATAAACATATACTGGGGCCAGTTCCGCCGGTTGCCCCGCACGCTTCATCGGCGTTTTCTGACCAAACTGCGGGATCTTATCCTGCGTTTGTCCGCCGGAAATTTGTAGTGCCGTCCAGATAGGGCCTGGCGCGACAATATTCACCCGAATACCTTTCTCCGCGACCTGTTTTGCCAGGCCACGACTGTAGTTCAGAATCGCCGCCTTCGTAGCCGCATAGTCCAGTAAATGCGGACTTGGCTGGTATGCCTGGATTGACGAAGTGGTGATGATACTTGCACCTTTCGGTAGCAGGGGGATCGCTTCCTGGGTTAGCCAGAACAGCGCGAAAACGTTAATGGCAAAGGTCTTTTGAAACTGTTCGCTGGTGAGGTCTGCAATATCAGGAATGGCAACCTGTTTCCCGGCGACCAGCGCCATAATATCCAGCCCGCCTAACGCCTTATGCGCTTCGTGAACCAGCGAACGGGCGAATTTCTCATCGCTTAAATCGCCTGGCAGCAGAACGGCTTTGCGACCGCATTCTTCAATGATCTTTTTCACATCCTGGGCGTCTTCTTCTTCCACGGGAAGATAACTGATCGCCACGTCAGCCCCTTCACGCGCGTAAGCGATGGCGGCAGCGCGACCGATTCCGGAATCGCCCCCTGTCACCAGTGCTTTACGATCTTTCAGGCGACCGCTACCAACATAGGTTTTCTCGCCGCAATCCGGAACCGGTGTCATCTTCGCCTGGATGCCTGGCGTCGGTTGTTTCTGTTTGGGATATTCACCAGTGTAATACTGCGTGGTCGGGTCTTTTAAATGAGACATCGTTTTTCTCCCTTCAGGTTCAACGTCCTTTAAGGGTAGACGCTCTCGATGCGTTGATAAGGGAACCAGGAAGATCCCTAAACCTCGGATTTATGCGACAAAGGTTTAACGGATATGTTGATTTGCTGTTGCACGCTGTTTACTCAATTGCGATATACTGTTGCCCGTTTTAACTACACGACAGGAATGTATGGAACGTTTTCTTGAAAATGCAATGTATGCTTCTCGCTGGCTGCTTGCCCCCGTGTACTTTGGCCTTTCGCTGGCGTTAGTTGCCCTGGCGCTGAAGTTCTTCCAGGAGATTATTCACGTACTGCCGAATATCTTCTCGATGGCGGAATCAGATTTGATCCTCGTGTTGCTGTCGCTGGTGGATATGACGCTGGTTGGCGGTTTGCTGGTGATGGTGATGTTTTCCGGTTATGAGAATTTCGTCTCACAGCTGGATATCTCTGAGAACAAAGAGAAGCTGAACTGGCTGGGGAAAATGGACGCAACGTCGCTGAAAAACAAAGTAGCAGCGTCGATTGTGGCAATTTCTTCCATTCACTTACTGCGCGTCTTTATGGATGCGAAAAATGTCCCTGATAACAAACTGATGTGGTACGTCATTATCCATCTGACGTTTGTGCTCTCTGCATTTGTGATGGGCTATCTTGACCGACTGACTCGTCATAATCACTGATCTGATTCGGGCGCGGTTCGCGCGCCCGTTATTAATAGGTCATTTATCGGACGACGCCTGCCACAGATTCAGCTCGCCATCGGCGATATGCTGATCAATCTGCGCCAGCTCCTCGGTGCTAAATGTCAGATTATTCAGCGCCTGCACGTTCTCCTCTAGTTGCTCCGCGCGGCTGGCACCAATCAATACCGACGTCACGCGATCATCTTTCAGCAACCAGCTTAACGCCATTTGCGCCATTGATTGTCCACGCTGCTGTGCCATTTCATTCAATAAGCGCAGGCTGTTGAGGTTGGCTTCGGTAAGCATTTTCGGCGTCAGACCACGAACTTTATTCCCTTCACGATGCATCCGTGAATCTTGCGGAATGCCGTTGAGATATTTTCCGGTCAGCAATCCCTGAGCCAGAGGAGTAAAGGCAATACAGCCCACGCCGTTATTTTGCAGGGTATCCAGCAGGCCGCTTTTATCCACCCAGCGGTTCAGTAAATTGTACGAAGGTTGATGAATTAAAAGCGGAATTTTCCACTCGTGCAGCAACTCGACCATTTTTTGCGTCCGCTCTGGCGAGTAAGAGGAGATCCCGACATATAGCGCCTTACCGCTTTGTACCGCATGAGCCAGCGCAGAGGCGGTTTCTTCCATCGGCGTATTTTCATCGACGCGATGAGAGTAAAAGATATCGACATACTCAAGCCCCATACGCTTCAGGCTTTGGTCGAGGCTGGCGAGCAGATATTTACGTGAACCGCCAGAGCCGTAAGGGCCGGGCCACATATCGTAGCCAGCCTTGGTAGAGATAATCAGTTCATCGCGATAAGCGGCAAAATCCTCCCGCAGCAGGCGACCAAAGTTCTCTTCTGCGCTTCCTGGAGGCGGCCCGTAATTGTTGGCTAAATCAAAGTGCGTAATGCCCAAATCAAACGCTTTACGCAGGATCGCACGCTGTGATTCCAGCGCGTTAACGTGACCGAAATTGTGCCATAAACCGAGCGATAACGCGGGCAGGCGTAAACCGCTTTTTCCGCAATAGCGGTATTGCATCTGCCCGTAACGTTCGGGATTCGCTAACCAGACCATGACCTCTCCTTTCCACCGTTCAATTTCGAAACAATGTTTCTAGTTTAGCGATTCGCCAGCGCGTATCCCGTAGTCTGGCTCACAGAGTGACGAAAAACTGGGCAAAAACACGTGCTTATGTTTTGCTTAAAAAAAACACCAACTGAGGAGTGCAACGATGCCGCGTTTAACCGCCAAAGATTTCCCACAAGAGTTGTTGGATTACTACGACTATTACGCTCACGGGAAAATTTCGAAACGTGAGTTCCTCAACCTTGCGGCGAAGTATGCGGTGGGCGGGATGACGGCATTAGCGTTGTTTGATTTGCTCAAGCCAAATTATGCGCTGGCGACTCAGGTAGAGTTTACCGACCCGGAGATTGTTGCTGAGTACATCACGTATCCTTCGCCAAATGGTCACGGCGAGGTACGGGGTTATCTGGTGAAACCCGCAAAAATGAGCGGCAAAACGCCAGCCGTGGTGGTGGTGCATGAGAATCGTGGACTGAATCCGTATATCGAAGATGTGGCACGGCGAGTGGCGAAGGCGGGGTATATCGCCCTGGCACCTGACGGCTTAAGTTCCGTTGGAGGTTATCCGGGAAATGATGATAAAGGTCGTGAGCTGCAACAGCAGGTTGATCCAACCAAACTGATGAATGATTTCTTTGCCGCAATTGAGTTTATGCAACGCTATCCGCAAGCGGCAGGCAAAGTGGGTATTACCGGATTTTGCTATGGCGGTGGCGTATCGAACGCGGCGGCTGTCGCGTATCCGGAACTGGCCTGCGCGGTGCCGTTTTATGGTCGTCAGGCACCCACTGCCGATGTGGCGAAGATTGAAGCGCCTTTACTACTCCACTTCGCGGAACTGGACACCCGAATCAACGAGGGCTGGCCTGCTTACGAGGCGGCGTTGAAAGCCAATAATAAGGTTTATGAGGCGTATATCTATCCGGGGGTTAATCACGGATTCCATAATGATTCCACGCCCCGTTATGACAAATCTGCCGCCGATCTTGCCTGGCAAAGGACACTGAAATGGTTCGATAAATATCTCTCCTGATAGGTTTATCTCTTACTGGATTACGTCTTAAACAAGCATGAAAAAATAGCGTGCGCAAAAGTCGTTCTTTGCCTAAAATATCGCTATATATGGATATATATAGCGAATGAGGTGAACGATGAATAACCATTTTGGTAAAGGCTTAATGGCGGGATTAAAAGCAACGCATGCCGACAGTGCGGTTAATGTGACAAAATTCTGTGCCGATTATAAACGCGGTTTTGTATTAGGCTACTCACACCGGATGTACGAAAAGACCGGAGATCGCCAGCTTAGCGCCTGGGAAGCGGGTATTCTGACGCGCCGCTATGGACTGGATAAAGAGATGGTAATGGATTTCTTTCGTGAGAATAATTCCTGTTCTACGTTGCGCTTTTTTATGGCCGGTTATCGCCTCGAAAATTGATCAAACATACGTATTATCTTGCTTTAATTAATTACACTAATGCTTCTTCCCTTCGTTTTAGCGCCCCGCCGCAGTATCATGATATCGATAACCATAATAAATGTGTGGTAAATGGCGCATCGATCGCATTATTGATTTTGCGATTGAGGCAAAATATATGCCAGGTCTTCGCAACGGAATAACTATAAATGACTGGAGATAACACCCTCATCCATTCTCACGGCATTAACCGTCGTGATTTCATGAAGCTTTGTGCAGCATTAGCCGCCACCATGGGGTTAAGTAGCAAAGCCGCTGCAGAGATGGCCGAATCGGTTACTAACCCGCAGCGTCCGCCAGTTATCTGGATTGGCGCGCAGGAGTGCACCGGTTGTACGGAATCTCTGCTTCGTGCAACGCATCCAACGGTAGAAAACCTCGTGCTGGAGACTATCTCTCTGGAGTATCACGAAGTGCTTTCCGCCGCCTTCGGTCATCAGGTCGAAGAGAACAAACATAACGCACTTGAGAAGTACAAAGGGCAGTATGTGTTGGTTGTGGATGGTTCCATCCCATTAAAAGATAACGGTATTTATTGCATGGTTGCTGGTGAGCCGATTGTGGATCACATCCGCAAAGCGGCAGAAGGCGCAGCAGCGATTATCGCTATCGGTTCCTGCTCTGCGTGGGGCGGTGTTGCCGCAGCTGGAGTTAACCCAACTGGCGCAGTCAGCCTGCAAGAAGTTCTGCCAGGCAAAACCGTTATCAATATTCCGGGCTGCCCGCCGAACCCGCACAACTTCCTCGCGACCGTTGCGCACATCATCACTTACGGCAAACCGCCGAAACTGGATGACAAAAATCGTCCGACCTTCGCCTATGGCCGTCTGATTCACGAACACTGCGAACGTCGCCCGCACTTCGATGCTGGTCGTTTTGCCAAAGAGTTCGGTGATGAAGGCCACCGTGAAGGCTGGTGCCTGTACCACCTCGGCTGTAAAGGGCCAGAAACTTACGGCAACTGCTCAACGCTGCAATTCTGCGATGTTGGCGGCGTGTGGCCGGTAGCGATTGGTCACCCGTGCTATGGCTGTAACGAAGAAGGTATCGGCTTCCATAAAGGCATCCATCAGCTTGCCAACGTCGAAAATCAGACTCCGCGTTCACAGAAACCGGATGTTAACGCTAAAGAGGGCGGCAACGTCTCTGCAGGCGCTATTGGTTTGCTCGGCGGTGTGGTTGGGCTGGTTGCCGGTGTCAGCGTGATGGCGGTGCGTGAACTGGGTCGTCAGCAAAAGAAAGATAACGCTGACTCACGGGGAGAATAACCGTGAACAGACGTAATTTTATTAAAGCAGCCTCCTGCGGGGCATTGCTGACGGGCGCGCTGCCGTCTGTCAGTCATGCGGCTGCTGAAAACCGCCCGCCAATTCCGGGATCGCTGGGGATGTTGTACGACTCGACCTTGTGCGTAGGCTGCCAGGCTTGCGTCACCAAGTGTCAGGATATCAACTTCCCTGAACGTAACCCGCAAGGGGAACAGACCTGGTCGAACAACGACAAACTGTCGCCGTATACCAATAACATCATTCAGGTGTGGACCAGCGGCACAGGGGTCAACAAAGACCAGGAGGAGAACGGCTACGCGTACATTAAGAAACAGTGTATGCACTGCGTCGATCCGAACTGTGTCTCTGTGTGCCCGGTCTCTGCGCTGAAAAAAGATCCGAAAACCGGCATTGTCCATTACGACAAAGATGTGTGCACCGGTTGCCGTTACTGCATGGTCGCCTGCCCATACAACGTGCCGAAGTACGACTACAACAACCCGTTTGGTGCGCTGCATAAGTGCGAGTTGTGCAACCAGAAAGGTGTGGAACGTCTCGATAAAGGCGGTTTGCCTGGCTGCGTAGAAGTGTGCCCGGCGGGCGCGGTAATTTTTGGTACGCGTGAAGAGCTGATGGCGGAGGCGAAAAAACGTCTGGCGCTGAAGCCTGGCAGCGAATACCACTATCCGCGTCAGACGCTGAAATCTGGCGACACTTACCTGCATACGGTGCCGAAATATTATCCGCATCTGTACGGCGAGAAAGAGGGCGGCGGTACTCAGGTTCTGGTACTGACGGGTGTGCCTTATGAAAATCTCGACCTGCCGAAACTGGACGATCTTTCTACCGGTGCGCGTTCCGAAAATATTCAACACACCCTGTATAAAGGCATGATGCTACCACTGGCTGTGCTGGCGGGCTTAACCGTGCTGGTTCGTCGCAACACCAAAAACGACCATCACGACGGAGGAGACGATCATGAGTCATGATCCACAACCGCTGGGCGGCAAAATCATCAGTAAACCGGTCATGATTTTTGGACCGTTAATCGTCATCTGTATGCTCCTGATTGTGAAGCGTCTGGTGTTCGGTCTGGGCTCTGTCTCTGACCTGAACGGCGGCTTCCCGTGGGGCGTGTGGATCGCGTTTGACCTGCTGATTGGCACCGGCTTTGCCTGTGGCGGCTGGGCGCTGGCGTGGGCGGTATACGTCTTTAACCGTGGGCAATACCATCCGCTGGTGCGTCCGGCGCTGTTGGCGAGTCTGTTTGGTTACTCACTGGGGGGCTTGTCGATCACTATCGACGTGGGTCGCTACTGGAACCTGCCGTACTTCTACATTCCGGGTCACTTCAACGTGAACTCGGTACTGTTCGAGACGGCGGTCTGTATGACCATCTATATCGGCGTGATGGCACTGGAGTTTGCTCCGGCACTGTTTGAACGTCTGGGCTGGAAGGTTTCTCTCAAGCGTCTGAACAAGGTGATGTTCTTCATCATTGCACTTGGCGCGCTGTTGCCGACCATGCACCAGTCTTCAATGGGGTCACTGATGATCTCGGCGGGCTACAAGGTGCATCCGTTGTGGCAGAGCTATGAAATGTTGCCGCTGTTCTCGCTGCTGACGGCGTTCATCATGGGCTTCTCGATTGTCATCTTTGAAGGTTCGCTGGTGCAGGCGGGTCTGCGTGGCAACGGTCCGGATGAAAAGAGTCTGTTCGTCAAGCTGACCAACACCATCAGTGTGTTGCTGGCGATTTTCATCGTGCTGCGCTTTGGCGAGCTTATCTATCGCGACAAGCTGTCGTTAGCGTTTGCCGGTGACTTCTACTCCGTGATGTTCTGGATTGAAGTCCTGCTGATGCTCTTCCCGCTGGTCGTTCTGCGTGTGGCGAAGCTGCGTAATGATTCCCGCATGCTGTTCCTGTCAGCACTGAGCGCACTGTTAGGTTGTGCAACCTGGCGTCTGACCTATTCGCTGGTGGCATTCAACCCGGGCGGCGGTTACGCCTACTTCCCGACCTGGGAAGAACTGTTGATTTCTATTGGTTTTGTGGCTATTGAGATTTGCGCTTACATCGTACTCATTCGTCTACTGCCGATACTTCCTCCTTTAAAACAAAACGATCATAATCGTCATGAGGCGAGCAAAGCATGAGCCAGAGAATTACTATTGATCCGGTAACCCGTATTGAGGGGCATTTACGCATCGATTGCGAAATCGAAAATGGCGTCGTTTCGAAAGCATGGGCTTCCGGTACCATGTGGCGCGGCATGGAAGAGATCGTGAAAAACCGCGATCCGCGCGATGCATGGATGATTGTGCAACGTATCTGTGGCGTATGTACTACCACTCACGCGCTGTCTTCCGTTCGTGCGGCAGAAAGTGCGCTGAATATCGACGTTCCGGTTAACGCGCAATACATCCGTAACATCATTCTGGCTGCGCACACCACGCATGACCATATCGTTCATTTCTATCAGCTTTCGGCGCTGGACTGGGTGGACATCACTTCTGCACTGCAAGCTGACCCAACCAAAGCCTCCGAAATGCTGAAAGGCGTTTCGACCTGGCATCTGAACAGCCCGGAAGAGTTCACCAAAGTTCAGAACAAGATCAAAGATCTGGTTGCCAGCGGTCAGTTGGGTATTTTCGCTAATGGCTACTGGGGTCACCCAGCGATGAAACTGCCGCCGGAAGTGAACCTGATTGCGGTAGCGCACTACCTGCAGGCGCTGGAGTGCCAGCGTGACGCTAACCGCGTCGTGGCGCTGCTGGGCGGTAAAACGCCGCACATTCAGAACCTGGCAGTGGGTGGTGTCGCGAACCCAATCAACCTCGACGGGTTGGGCGTGTTGAACCTTGAGCGCCTGATGTACATCAAGTCTTTCATCGACAAACTGAGCGACTTTGTTGAGCAGGTTTATAAGGTTGATACCGCGGTTATCGCCGCGTTCTACCCGGAATGGCTGACGCGCGGTAAAGGTGCGGTGAACTACCTGAGCGTGCCGGAATTCCCGACCGACAGCAAAAACGGCAGCTTCCTGTTCCCGGGCGGCTACATTGAGAATGCGGATCTGTCCTCGTATCGTCCGATCACTTCTCATTCCGATGAATACCTGATCAAAGGCATTCAGGAAAGCGCGAAGCACTCCTGGTATAAAGACGAAGCGCCACAGGCGCCGTGGGAAGGTACCACCATTCCGGCTTATGATGGTTGGTCTGACGACGGGAAATATTCCTGGGTGAAATCACCGACTTTCTACGGCAAAACGGTAGAAGTGGGTCCGCTGGCTAATATGCTGGTGAAACTGGCGGCAGGTAGAGAATCTACCCAGAACAAACTGAATGAAATCGTTGCGATTTATCAGAAACTGACTGGCAACACGCTGGAAGTGGCACAGCTGCACTCCACGCTGGGCCGTATTATTGGTCGTACCGTTCACTGCTGTGAATTGCAGGATATCCTGCAAAACCAATACAGTGCACTGATCACCAATATCGGCAAAGGCGATCACACCACCTTTGTGAAACCGAACATTCCGGCAACGGGTGAGTTCAAAGGTGTTGGCTTCCTCGAAGCGCCGCGCGGTATGCTCTCTCACTGGATGGTGATCAAAGACGGTATCATCAGCAACTACCAGGCAGTTGTTCCATCAACCTGGAACTCTGGCCCGCGTAACTTCAATGATGACGTCGGTCCTTACGAGCAGTCGCTGGTGGGTACACCGGTTGCCGATCCGAATAAACCGCTGGAAGTGGTGCGTACCATTCACTCCTTCGACCCGTGCATGGCCTGTGCGGTACACGTAGTGGATGCCGACGGCAACGAAGTGGTTTCAGTGAAGGTTCTGTAATGCGTATTTTAGTCTTAGGGGTCGGCAATATTTTGCTGACCGATGAAGCCATCGGTGTGCGGATTGTCGAAGCGTTAGAGCAACGATACATTCTGCCGGATTATGTTGAGATCCTCGATGGCGGCACGGCGGGAATGGAGCTGCTTGGCGACATGGCAAATCGCGATCATCTGATTATTGCGGATGCCATTGTGTCGAAGAAGAGCGCGCCGGGAACGATGATGATCCTGCGGGATGAAGAAGTTCCGGCGTTGTTTACCAACAAAATCTCTCCGCATCAGCTTGGCCTGGCCGACGTCTTGTCGGCCCTGCGCTTCACCGGCGAGTTTCCGAAAAAGCTGACCCTGGTCGGCGTAATTCCGGAATCACTGGAGCCGCACATCGGCTTGACGCCGACGGTCGAAGCGATGATTGAACCTGCGCTTGAGCAGGTTCTGGCTGCGCTGCGTGAATCTGGCGTGGAAGCCATCCCACGGGAGGCGACTCATGACTGAAGAGATAGCAGGTTTCCAGACCTCCCCGAAGGCGCAAGTACAGGCAGCTTTTGAAGAAATTGCCCGGCGTTCGATGCACGATCTCTCTTTTCTGCATCCTTCAATGCCGGTGTATGTTTCTGACTTTACGCTGTTCGAAGGTCAGTGGACGGGGTGTGTGATCACCCCGTGGATGCTGAGTGCAGTTATCTTCCCCGGCCCGGATCAACTCTGGCCGCTGCGCAAAGTGAGTGAAAAAATCGGTCTGCAACTGCCGTATGGCACTATGACCTTTACCGTTGGCGAACTGGACGGTGTTTCTCAATATCTCTCCTGTTCGCTGATGTCGCCGCTTTCGCACAGCATGTCGATTGAAGAGGGCCAACGCCTGACGGATGACTGCGCACGAATGATCCTTTCGCTGCCAGTCACGAATCCGGATGTACCACACGCAGGGCGTCGCGCCCTGCTGTTTGGTCGCAGGAGTAGCGAAAATGCATGAGTTGTCTCTTTGCCAGAGCGCCGTTGAAATTATCCAACGGCAGGCGGAGCAGCACGATGTTAAGCGCGTCACCGCCGTGTGGCTGGAAATTGGCGCGCTCTCCTGCGTTGAGGAGAGCGCCGTCCGTTTTAGTTTTGAAATTGTCTGCCACGGAACGGTGGCGCAAGGGTGCGATTTACATATCGTCTATAAACCCGCCCAGGCCTGGTGCTGGGATTGCAGCCAGGTGGTGGAGATTCATCAGCACGATGCGCAGTGTCCGATCTGTCATGGCGAGCGGTTGCGTGTCGATACCGGCGATTCGCTGATCGTCAAAAGTATTGAAGTTGAATAACCGGAGTTAATAATGTGTATTGGCGTTCCAGGCCAGGTGCTGGCTGTCGGTGAAGATATTCACCAGCTTGCGCAGGTTGAAGTATGTGGTATCAAGCGCGACGTGAATATCGCCCTGATTTGTGAAGGTAACCCTGCCGATCTACTGGGCCAGTGGGTGCTGGTACACGTCGGATTTGCCATGAGCATCATCGACGAAGATGAAGCCAAAGCCACATTAGACGCACTGCGCCAAATGGATTACGACATTACCAGCGCGTGATGATTAGCTTTCGTAGATACTGTTATGGCCTGCAAGTTTTTTCCTGGTCCGGTTTCCCGGATTGCAGGCATGCCAGACACAGCGCCGTCAGGCGCTGTTTTTTTCATCCCTTCCGCGATTTTTACGCCGCTACCGGATTATGCCGTGACGCATCGAACGGCACGCCTGACTTCAGCACTCCATACGCCACCTGTGCCAGCTTGCGCATCATCGCGCCGAGAATCACCTTTCCTTTCTTGCCATTAGCCGCCAGACGGTCGCGGAACGCCCGTCCCCACTCAGTCTTACTGGTGGCTACCATTGCGGGCATATACAACGCCCTGCGAAGCGACACATGTCCGGCCTTACTCATCCGGCTCGCCCCTCTCACACTGCTACCTGATTCATAACGCCGTGGTGTCAGACCCGCAAAAGCGGCGAACTGTCTGGCATGGGCGAAGCGGTCCTTCAGACCGATATAAGCCAGCAATACCGCAGATGTTTTCTCTCCGATACCCGGGATGCTTTCCAGCAGTTTCCTGCGGTGTTTCATATCCGGATCATCGTCTGTCAGGTCTTTTATCTGCTTCTCAAGACGCTTCAGCTCTGCTTCAAGCCACAGAAGGTGAGCATCAATGCTCGGTCTCTGGACTTCCCGCGCCGTTTCAGTGCGATTCAGTTCCTGCGTGTGCATATCTGTCAGCGCCTGGTGGCGGACTACCAGGGCACGCAACGCGCGTTCAAGCGGGTGAGGCGCTTCCCAGGCTGCAGGGCGCTTCTGACGACAGAACTCTGCCAGCATGCGCGCATCCACGGTATCAGTCTTGTTACGCAGTCCTTCACTCTGAGCGAAAGCTTTACCCAGCGCAGGATTAATGACTGACACTATGTAGCCAGCATCGTAAAGGCACTCAGCGACAGGTTCCATATAGGTGCCGGTCGCTTCGATGCAGATATGCGCATGGTCAATCTTGTGACCTTTCAGCCAGCTCACCAGCTCATCGTGCCCTTTAGTGGTGTTAGCGAATTTTTTGGTGCGATGACGACCATCAGGACGCAACACATCGACATCCAGTTTCTCTTTAGCGGTGTCGATACCGATATAATGAAGTTCATGTTCCATAGTGAAACCAACCTTGCAAATACGGATTACCGGGAAAACCGGTCCATGATACTGTCCGGTTTATCACTTTGGGAGAAAGGCAGTCCGCTGCATAAATCTACGCAACAGGTTAGAACCCAAGGCCCGATACGGCATGCGGACTGCAGGCAGAGAAAACTGGCCGATTTTCTCTGCACTGGAGGGATAATACAAGGCCTGATAAGACGCGGCAGCGTCGCATCAGGCATTGTGCACGATTGCCGGATGCGGCGTGAACGCCTTATCCGGCCTGGATGGCTTGCTGCGACGAACACCAACCCTTACCCCTGACGCTTATCTTCCGTATTCGTCTCGAAATCACTGGCGTCATGGCGCTCATGCAACTGCTCATTCAGCGGTCCGTTGGTGCGGTTAACAATACGCCCACGTTTCACCGCCGGACGTTCGCCTACTTCTTTCGCCCAGCGTTGTACATGCTTATAACTGCCCGCATCAAGAAACTCTGCGGCATCATACACGCCGCCTAACACCACATTGCCAAACCACGGCCAAATCGCCATATCCGCAATGGTGTACTCATCGCCCGCAATAAACTTATGCTGCGCCAGTTGCTTATCCAGCACGTCGAGCAGACGTTTGGCTTCCATGGTAAAGCGGTTGATGGCGTACTCAATTTTCATCGGCGCGTAATGGTAAAAGTGACCAAAACCACCGCCGAGGAACGGTGCCGCGCCCTGTAACCAGAACAGCCAGTTCATCGTTTCAGTACGCTTTGCCAAATCCTGCGGCAGGAAGTAGCCAAATTTCTCCGCCAGATAAAGCAGGATCGAACCAGATTCAAACACGCGGATCGGCGGATTATGCGTATGATCGCGCAGCGCCGGGATCTTCGAGTTTGGGTTCACTTCGACAAAGCCGCTGGAGAATTGATCGCCATCGCCAATACGAATCAGCCAGGCGTCGTACTCTGCACCAGTAACGCCCAGCGCCAGCAGCTCCTCAAGCATAATCGTTACTTTCTGACCGTTCGGCGTTCCCAGCGAATAAAGTTGCAATGGGTGTTTGCCAACGGGCAGCGTTTTTTCATGCGTCGGACCAGAAACCGGGCGATTGATATTGGCGAACGCGCCGCCAGCGGATTTATCCCACGTCCAGACTTTCGCGGGCTGATAAGTATTGTCTGTCATAGTGAGTTGCCTTCTGAGTGGTAGTGTTGAAGCAGTGTAGCAGGTCACTTGCTGTACAGAATGTGAATTTTTTAACCCTTTGCGCCAGCCGCTGCGATGAGGTGTATGATTAGTCTGACCTCTGTCCGGTTAATGTCGCTGAGCAGGTAATCAGAGCACAACAATTACGCCAACTGCTTAGGTTGTATTGTTAAAGGTAAAGTGATGAGCAAAGGAACGACCAGCCAGGATGCCCCGTTCGGGACATTATTGGGCTACGCCCCAGGTGGGGTAGCAATCTACTCTTCAGATTACAGTTCTCTCGATCCGCAGGAATACGAAGATGACGCCGTATTCCGTAGCTATATCGACGACGAATATATGGGCCACAAGTGGCAATGCGTTGAATTTGCTCGCCGTTTTCTCTTTCTGAATTACGGTGTGGTCTTTACTGACGTGGGTATGGCGTGGGAGATTTTCTCGCTGCGCTTCCTGCGAGAAGTGGTTAATGACAACATCCTGCCATTGCAGGCATTTCCTAACGGCTCGCCGCGTGCGCCGGTCGCGGGTGCGCTTCTTATCTGGGATAAAGGCGGTGAATTTAAAGACACTGGCCATGTCGCCATCATTACCCAATTGCATGGCAACAAAGTCCGTATTGCGGAACAGAACGTGATTCATTCCCCGTTGCCGCAAGGGCAACAGTGGACGCGTGAGCTGGAGATGGTGGTCGAAAACGGCTGCTATACCCTGAAAGACACTTTTGATGACACCACCATTCTGGGCTGGATGATCCAGACGGAAGATACTGAATACAGCTTACCGCAGCCGGAAATTGCAGGCGAGCTGCTGAAAATCAGCGGAGCGCGCCTGGAAAACAAAGGCCAGTTTGACGGTAAATGGCTGGATGAAAAAGATCCGCTGCAAAACGCCTATGTGCAGGCCAACGGTCAGGTGATCAATCAGGATCCTTATCATTACTACACCATTACCGAGAGTGCCGAGCAGGAGCTAATTAAAGCCACCAACGAGCTGCATCTGATGTATCTTCACGCGACCGACAAGGTGCTGAAAGATGACAACCTGCTGGCGCTGTTCGACATCCCGAAAATCCTCTGGCCACGTTTGCGTCTCTCCTGGCAGCGTCGCCGTCACCATATGATCACTGGTCGTATGGATTTCTGCATGGATGAGCGTGGCCTGAAGGTTTACGAATACAACGCCGACTCCGCCTCCTGTCATACCGAAGCTGGCTTGATCCTCGAACGTTGGGCGGAGCAGGGCTATAAAGGCAACGGCTTCAATCCGGCGGAAGGGCTGATTAACGAATTGGCTGGTGCCTGGAAACACAGTCGTGCACGTCCGTTTGTCCATATCATGCAGGACAAAGATATCGAGGAAAACTATCACGCGCAGTTTATGGAGCAGGCGCTGCACCAGGCGGGCTTTGAAACGCGTATCTTGCGTGGATTGGATGAACTGGGCTGGGATGCTGCCGGGCAACTGATTGATGGGGAAGGGCGACTGGTTAACTGCGTGTGGAAAACCTGGGCGTGGGAAACCGCGTTTGATCAGATTCGTGAAGTTAGCGACCGTGAGTTTGCTGCGGTGCCAATCCGTACCGGTCATCCGCAAAACGAAGTGCGTCTTATCGACGTATTGCTGCGCCCGGAAGTGCTAGTCTTTGAGCCGCTGTGGACGGTGATCCCCGGCAACAAAGCGATTCTGCCGATCCTCTGGTCGCTGTTCCCGCACCATCGTTACCTGCTGGATACCGATTTCACTGTTAATGATGAATTGGTGAAAACAGGTTACGCAGTGAAACCGATTGCCGGTCGCTGTGGTAGCAATATCGACCTGGTCAGCCATCATGAAGAGGTGCTGGACAAAACCAGCGGTAAATTTGCCGAGCAGAAAAACATCTATCAGCAACTGTGGTGTTTGCCGAAAGTGGACGGTAAATACATTCAGGTATGTACCTTCACCGTTGGCGGCAACTACGGTGGGACGTGTTTGCGCGGTGATGAATCACTGGTCATCAAAAAAGAGAGTGATATTGAACCGTTAATTGTGGTGAAAAAGTAATACATGTTGTAGCAACCCCGTACTGATTATGAAGAATAATCAGTACGGGGATTAATCAAAATATTCAATATTTATATATTCCAATATTTATTCATTTCATATGTGAATATATTAACCAGTGGAATACCTGTGTTTTGATTATTTCTAAAGGTTTTGAATGAATGCTTATTGTCTGATACACAAGAAATAACACTCTTTTTATCGTTAAAAAATGATATTTCACTTTGCCCATGCCGTTAAAGTCACTGATAATGCGTCCGTTCGTAAATTCAAAATGGCGTAATCTAATATATGCTAAATTTATTTGTTGGCCTTGATATATACACAGGGCTTTTGTTATTGCTTGCTCTGGCATTTGTGTTGTTCTACGAAGCAATCAATGGTTTTCATGACACGGCGAATGCGGTGGCAACCGTTATTTATACTCGTGCCATGCAACCACAACTTGCTGTGGTGATGGCGGCATTTTTTAACTTTTTTGGCGTGTTATTGGGCGGACTTAGCGTTGCCTATGCCATTGTCCATATGTTGCCAACCGATTTGTTGCTGAATATGGGGTCAACCCACGGCCTGGCGATGGTCTTTTCCATGCTGCTGGCGGCGATTATCTGGAACCTGGGAACGTGGTTCTTCGGTTTACCGGCCTCCAGTTCGCACACCTTGATTGGTGCGATTATCGGCATCGGTTTAACCAACGCGCTGTTAACCGGCTCATCGGTGATGGATGCGTTAAACCTGCGTGAAGTGACCAAAATTTTCTCCTCGCTGATTGTTTCCCCTATCGTCGGCCTGGTCATTGCGGGAGGCCTGATATTCCTGCTGCGACGCTACTGGAGCGGGACGAAAAAGCGTGACCGTATTCACCGCATTCCGGAAGATCGCAAAAAGAAAAAAGGCAAACGTAAACCGCCATTCTGGACGCGTATTGCGCTGATTGTTTCCGCTGTGGGCGTGGCGTTTTCGCACGGCGCGAACGACGGACAAAAAGGGATCGGCCTGGTGATGCTGGTACTGGTGGGGATTGCCCCTGCTGGCTTCGTCGTCAATATGAACGCGTCCGGCTATGAAATTACCCGTACCCGCGATGCCGTCACCAACTTCGAACACTACCTGCAACAGCATCCTGAACTGCCGCAGAAGTTGATTGCGATGGAACCTCCATTGCCTGCAGCATCGACTGATGGCACGCAAGTAACAGAGTTTCACTGTCATCCGGCAAATACCTTTGATGCGATTGCGCGCGTTAAAACGATGCTGCCAGGCAATATGGAAAGTTACGAGCCGTTAACCGTGAGTCAGCGCAGCCAGCTGCGCCGCATTATGCTGTGCATCTCTGATACCTCCGCGAAGCTGGCGAAACTGCCAGGCGTCAGTAAAGAAGACCAGAACCTGCTGAAAAAACTGCGCAGCGATATGTTAAGCACCATTGAGTACGCTCCGGTGTGGATCATCATGGCGGTAGCACTGGCGCTCGGCATTGGCACCATGATTGGCTGGCGTCGTGTAGCGATGACCATCGGTGAGAAGATTGGTAAGCGCGGCATGACGTATGCGCAAGGCATGGCGGCACAAATGACGGCGGCAGTGTCTATCGGCCTTGCCAGTTATATTGGGATGCCTGTCTCCACAACACACGTCCTCTCGTCTGCGGTAGCAGGGACGATGGTGGTGGACGGCGGTGGGTTACAGCGTAAAACGGTAACCAGCATCCTGATGGCGTGGGTGTTTACTTTACCGGCGGCAATTTTTCTTTCTGGTGGGCTGTACTGGATAGCATTGCAGTTGATTTAACCTTCCTGAAAATGCCCGGTCCTGGCGATCGGGCATTTCCATTTTTGACTAGTGATAACCACGCGCGGTCATAAAATCCGTAATCGCTTTTTCTGCATCAACCAACACCTGTTCCAGTGGCTGATTGGCATCGATATCAACCAGTTGTGCACCACCAAAGGTTAACTGTGGCGTTATGGCTATCTTTCTTGCCAGCGATTCCCTTTTGTGGTCAGGCTTACGCGCGCAGGCCACGTCTAGATCGACATTGAGTTTGATGACCAGATCAGGCTTATGGCTCGCCATCCAGTGAAACGCTTTACGTTCCTGGCTTGCCAGCCATGAGACAAAACGACCACCTTCAACGTTAGGTGGGAACACCGTACCATCGTAAGCGCCAGGAATTTGGTCCTGAGGATAACGGTCGGTTAGAACAATTAACCCGCGACGACGACAGGCAAGCATATGACGAAAGCGCAGTAAGCGACGGGCGACAAACGCTGTAATTACCAGCGCCGGAACTGGTCCTGGCAATTTTTTTGCTGTTTTCACCTGATTTCGTTCAATTGTTTTATGTAAGGATTTTCCCATCAACGGTAATTTTGTCACTGCACGACCGACATTTCCGGCTTGTTTTCCTAAATGAACTCTTTCGGCAGCACCATATTTTTCGACAACGGTAATGAGATGTTCACACACCGTTGACTTGCCTGAACCATCGCTACCAATAACGGCAATTAATGGAGGTGTTATTGACTGCATGAATATATCCTTAAATTTAAATATCCATCCAAAATATTTATTTGGTTAATATGTTTTTATGAAAGCGTAATTCAGGTCAATGTCACAATTAACCATTGTCACAATAAGGTTGAACGGATATTCTGAGCACGGACCACGTAATATTCAATACATTATTTACTGCCGGGTTTTTCGTGAATCAACGTAATATGTCAATAATTAATTCCACGCCAGTGCGTGTTATTGCCATTGTAGGATGTGATGGTTCAGGTAAATCGACCCTCACGGCAAGCCTGGTAAATGAACTGGCAGCAAGAATGCCAGCAGAACACATTTATCTCGGGCAATCGTCCGGGCGAATTGGCGAATGGATTTCACAGCTCCCTGTTATTGGCGCACCTTTTGGGCGTTATCTGCGAAGTAAAGCGGCACATGTGCACGAAAAACCCTCAACACCGCCTGGCAATATTACTGCTCTGGTTATCTATCTGCTTTCCTGCTGGCGGGCGTACAAGTTTCGCAAAATGTTGTGTAAAAGCCAGCAAGGCTTTCTGCTCATCACCGACCGCTACCCGCAGGTTGAAGTGCCGGGTTTTCGCTTTGATGGCCCGCAATTGGCAAAAACCACGGGCGGTAACGGTTGGATAAAAATGTTAAGGCAGCGCGAGCTGAAGCTGTACCAATGGATGGCATCTTATTTGCCCGTATTGTTGATTCGTCTTGGCATTGATGAACAAACGGCGTTTGCGCGTAAACCTGACCACCAACTGGCAGCGTTACAGGAAAAAATCGCCGTTACGCCGCAACTGACATTCAATGGTGCAAAGATCCTTGAACTGGATGGGCGACACCCAGCCGATGAAATTCTGCAAGCGTCACTACGCGCAATTCACGCCGCGCTTTCCTGATCACCAAAATGGATAGGGGATGATTTAACGAATGGATGCACTACAAACACAAACTGTTATTAGTACAACCGCGCCGCAGCCCAGCTACATTCCGGGGCTAATTGCGGTGGTCGGGTGTGATGGCACCGGTAAATCCACACTGACCACCGACCTGGTGAAATCGCTGCAACAACACTGGCAAACCGAGCGGCGCTATCTGGGGCTGCTCTCCGGCGAAGACGGCGACAAAATCAAACGATTGCCGTTGGTTGGCGTCTGGCTGGAACGGCGACTGGCGGCCAAATCCTCGAAAACCCAAAGCATGAAAACCAAATCTCCTGCGCTATGGGCGGCGGTGATTATGTACTGCTTCTCGCTGCGAAGAATGGCGAATCTACGCAAGGTTCAGCGACTGGCGCAAAGTGGCGTTCTGGTGGTCAGCGATCGCTTCCCGCAGGCTGAAATTTCGGGCTTTTATTATGATGGACCGGGGATTGGCGTCGAACGTGCGACCGGGAAAATCAGCATGTTTCTGGCGCAGCGCGAACGGCGTTTATACCAACAAATGGCGCAATATCGCCCGGAATTAATTATTCGCCTGGGCATTGATATTGAGACTGCCATCTCCCGCAAGCCTGACCATGACTATGCCGAGCTGCAGGACAAAATCGGCGTCATGTCGACGATTGGCTATAACGGCACAAAAATTCTTGAGATTGATTCCAGAGCGCCCTACAGCGAAGTGCTGGAACAGGTACAGAAGGCGGTTTCTCTGGTTGCCATCGTTTCTGACCGCCGAAGTTTAACTTAAGGCTGGCGGGATACTTTTTACTATCAACGATAAGGTCAGGCTGAATTGGCGGGTTTTAACATCAAACATTGGTTTGCAGATGGCGCGTTTCGCACCATTATTCGCAATAGCGCCTGGTTAGGCTCCAGTAATGTCGTGAGCGCCTTGCTGGGTCTGTTGGCGCTCTCGTGTGCCGGTAAAGGGATGACGCCCGCCATGTTTGGCGTACTGGTGATTGTGCAATCGTACGCCAAGTCGATCAGCGATTTTATTAAGTTTCAGACATGGCAACTGGTGGTTCAGTACGGAACACCAGCATTAACCAACAATAATCCGCAGCAATTCCGCAATGTCGTCTCATTTTCCTTCTCGCTGGATATCGTCAGCGGCGCGGTGGCGATTGTCGGTGGCATTGCCTTACTGCCATTCCTTTCCCATTCATTAGGTCTGGATGACCAAAGTTTTTGGCTGGCAGCGCTCTATTGCACGCTCATTCCTTCAATGGCTTCCTCCACGCCGACCGGCATTCTGCGTGCGGTAGATCGCTTCGATTTAATTGCTGTACAGCAGGCGACGAAACCTTTTCTGCGCGCAGCGGGGAGCGTCGTAGCCTGGTATTTTGACTTTGGTTTTGCGGGTTTTGTTATTGCCTGGTACGTGTCGAATCTGGTTGGCGGCACCATGTACTGGTGGTTTGCCGCGCGCGAATTACGCCGCCGAAATATCCATAACGCCTTCAAATTGAATCTGTTTGAGTCTGCCCGACACATTAAAGGCGCGTGGAGTTTTGTCTGGTCAACCAACATTGCCCACTCCATCTGGTCGGCGCGTAACTCGTGCAGCACAGTGCTGGTGGGGATCGTGTTAGGACCCGCTGCCGCCGGGTTATTTAAAATCGCCATGACATTCTTCGACGCCGCCGGAACGCCAGCGGGTTTGCTGGGTAAAAGTTTTTACCCAGAGGTGATGCGTTTAGATCCGCGCACCACCAGACCGTGGTTGTTAGGTGTGAAGTCCGGTTTACTGGCGGGCGGAATCGGTATTCTGGTGGCGCTCGCGGTGTTGATCGTCGGCAAGCCGCTCATTTCGCTGGTGTTTGGCGTTAAGTATCTCGAAGCGTATGACCTGATTCAGGTGATGCTGGGCGCAATTGTGATTTCGATGCTGGGCTTCCCTCAGGAGTCATTGCTATTGATGGCGGGAAAACAGCGCGCTTTTCTCGTGGCGCAAACCATCGCCTCAATCGGCTACATCGTATTGCTGTTCATGTTCTGTCATCTGTTTGGTGTGCTGGGAGCAGCGTTTGCTTACTTCGGTGGGCAATGTCTGGACGTGGCGCTCTCGTTAATTCCAACCTTAAAGGCATTTTTT
This sequence comes from Escherichia sp. SCLE84, assembly GCF_012584495.1. Taxonomy (NCBI): domain Bacteria; kingdom Pseudomonadati; phylum Pseudomonadota; class Gammaproteobacteria; order Enterobacterales; family Enterobacteriaceae; genus Escherichia; species Escherichia sp. SCLE84. Next base: position 4,038,435 of record NZ_CP051430.1, read on the forward strand.
CAGCGCCATTCCTTGCTTTATAACGCAGCCGGAGAGAAATCCTGATGATGAGAAAATATTTCCCGCTTGAGGCGAGCGAGCGTCTATTTGTTGCGATTGAAGAAGATGATGTCGTTGATGCACAGGTTAGTTTGCCGCCGACTATTGCACTAAGTTGTACCACCGAAATCATTCATGATAATTACGCGTTATGCCTGCAATTCTGGCTCAATGGCGTTAATCGTCAGGAGTTACTGCGTTTAGTTCGCAAACAAGCCAAAGGCGATGAGCTGACTGCTGATGAGCGCAAACAATTTAAATACATGCGAGCGCGCTACAAGCACCTGCGTTTTGCGCAACGGCTGTATTTAAAGAAGCATCAGGCCGGATTTTTATTCGGCAAAACGACCGTTTTTCTGGGGCGTTTTCAGGACGGCTTTCGTAACGGTAAGAAAAATATTGTGTCGTATTACGGCAACCTGTTACGGATTTATTTAAGCTCTCCGGTCTGGTCGTTGGTGAACTATTCATTACGCCATAGCCAGTTAGAAAGCGTAAGCGGTTTTATTGCCTATCGGCAAAAGCAAATGCATACCCTGAAAGAGATTATTGCCAAACCGCGACTAACCGGCAGGGAATTTCATGATGTGCGAAAAATCATCAGCCAACAGGTTTCTTATTACGACACCTTAAGATCGCTTGATCCTGAAAATAAAGAGGCGTTACAGATTTCCCGTTTCCTCGCCGCCATTAATGGCCTGATGGGAGATAAACACGACGACATGGTGGCGGATGATATGGAAAACCGCCAGTCGTATGATGCACCGGTGGCGCTGGATAGCGATATTCGCCAGCGCTTAGAGCTGCTGATTTCGCGTTTTCCGCTATAACCGGAGCAATGATGTCATCTCGTTTGATTATTGCGCTGATTATCATGCTTTTAGCCCCGGGTGTGCAGGCACACAATTTCGTCACTGGCAAAACGGTTACCCCTGTTTATATCCAGGAAGGCGGCGAGCTGCTTCTGAATAGCGACGACGAAATTCACTACCAAAAGTGGAACAGCACACAATTAGCGGGAAAAGTCCGCATTATTCAGTATATCGCCGGGCGTAAGTCGGCGAAGAAAAAGAACTCACTGTTAATTAAAGCGGTTGAAGCGGCAAACTTTCCGCAGGATCGTTTTCAGCCCACCACCATTGTGAACACCGATGATGCCATCTTTGGTACTGGCTATTTTGTTGTTGGCAAAATCGAAAAAAATAAACGCCGCTATCCGTGGGCGCAATTCATTATTGACGGCAATGGACAGGGACGCGTTGCCTGGCGCTTGCCGGAGCAGAGTTCAACCATTCTGGTGCTGAATAAAGCCGGGCAAATTCAGTGGGCAAAGGACGGCAGCCTGACGCCGGAAGAGGTAGATCATGTCATTGCGCTGGCGCAGAAACTGATCAATGAATAAAAAATTCAAAGGATTGAGGGCGTTAGTGAGATGAAGCTGGTTGAACACTACATCATGCGTGGTACGCGCCGTCTGGTGCTGATTATCGTCGGTTTTCTGATCTTTATTTTCGCCAGCTACTCCGCACAGCGTTATCTGACCGAAGCGGCAAATGGGACATTAGCTCTTGATGTTGTGCTGGATATCGTTTTCTACAAAGTGCTGATTGCACTGGAGATGTTGTTACCTGTTGGTCTGTATGTGTCAGTTGGCGTGACGCTAGGGCAGATGTATACCGACTCGGAAATTACCGCTATCTCTGCGGCGGGGGGCAGTCCGGGACGCTTGTACAAAGCCGTTCTTTATCTGGCGATACCGCTAAGTATTTTTGTCACCCTTCTGTCGATGTATGGTCGTCCGTGGGCTTATACGCAGATTTATCAACTGGAGCAGCAGTCGCAGTCGGAGCTGGATGTTCGCCAGTTGCGGGCAAAGAAATTTAACACTAACGATAACGGACGAATGATCCTTTCGCAGACGGTTGATCAGGATAATAATCGCCTGACTGACGCGCTGATTTATACTTCTACTGCCAATCGAACCCGCATTTTCCGCGCCCGTTCGGTTGATGTGGTTGACCCATCACCCGAGAAACCGACCGTTATGTTGCACAACGGCACTGCCTATCTTCTCGATCATCAGGGGCGTGACGACAACGAACAGATCTACCGTAATCTGCAATTACATCTGAATCCGCTGGATCAAAGCCCTAACGTCAAACGCAAAGCAAAATCGGTCACGGAGCTGGCGCGCTCCGCCTTTCCTGCCGATCATGCCGAACTGCAATGGCGACAAAGCCGTGGCCTGACAGCATTGTTGATGGCGCTGCTGGCCATTTCATTAAGTCGGGTAAAACCGCGGCAAGGGCGATTTTCAACATTATTGCCACTGACGTTGCTGTTTATTGCCATTTTTTATGGCGGCGACGTCTGCCGTACGCTGGTGGCTAACGGCGCGATTCCCCTCATTCCTGGTTTGTGGTTAGTACCCGGACTCATGCTAATGGGCCTGCTGATGCTGGTCGCACGCGACTTCTCTTTGCTGCAGAAATTTTCCCGATGAATGTTTTCAGTCGCTATTTAATCCGTCATCTCTTTCTCGGTTTTGCCGCCGCCGCAGGGCTATTGCTGCCGCTTTTTACCACCTTCAACCTGATTAACGAACTGGATGATGTCAGCCCGGGCGGTTATCGCTGGACTCAGGCGGTGCTGGTGGTGCTAATGACCTTACCGCGCACACTGGTCGAACTTTCGCCGTTTATCGCGTTATTGGGTGGTATTGTTGGACTGGGGCAGTTATCGAAAAACAGTGAGCTTACCGCCATTCGCAGCACGGGGTTTTCTATCTTCCGTATTGCACTGGTGGCGCTGGTTGCCGGGATATTGTGGACTGTTTCGTTAGGCGCGATAGATGAGTGGGTGGCGTCGCCATTGCAGCAACAGGCGTTGCAAATCAAATCGACCGCCACCGCGTTGGGGGAGGACGATGACATTACCGGCAATATGCTGTGGGCCAGGCGTGGTAATGAATTTGTGACGGTGAAATCGCTGAACGAGCAGGGCCAGCCGGTGGGCGTGGAGATATTTCATTATCGCGACGATCTCTCGCTTGAATCCTACATTTATGCACGCAGTGCCACCATTAAAGACGACAAAACGTGGGTCCTGCATGGTGTGAATCATAAAAAATGGCTGAATGGCAAAGAAACGCTGGAAACATTAGATAATCTTGCCTGGCAATCGGCCTTCACCAGTATGAATCTTGAAGAGTTATCAATGCCGGGGAATACTTTTTCTGTCCGTCAGCTTAATCATTACATCCATTATTTGCAGGAAACCGGGCAACCCAGCAGCGAATACCGCCTTGCACTGTGGGAAAAACTGGGGCAACCCATCCTGACCCTGGCGATGATTTTGCTGGCTGTGCCGTTTACCTTTACTGCCCCGCGTTCGCCTGGGATGGGTAGCCGTCTCGCTGTAGGCGTCATCGTGGGCTTACTCACCTGGATCAGCTATCAAATCATGGTTAATCTGGGATTGCTATTTGCGTTAAGCGCACCTGTTACCGCGCTCGGTTTACCGGTAGCGTTTGTGTTGGTGGCGTTGAGCCTGGTGTATTGGTATGACAGACAACATTAAACCCGCCGTGGCGCAAACACCACGGCGGGCTCACATTACTGCTTCAGAGTAGCAAATGCCTGAATGATGGCATCGATTTGCTCACGACTGTGGGCAGCATTTACGCTACAGCGCAGCAGCGTGATGCCTGCAGGCGCGGCAGGCGGCAGGATAAGATTCACATACACGCCCAGCGAGATAAGCTCGCGCCAGATGCGTAAACCTTCCTCTTTCGAACCGATTATTACTGGCACTACCGGGCTAATATGTGAACTTAACTCATAACCCAGTTTTTGCAGACCGTCATACAGATGGTTGGCGTTATCCATCAGCTTTTGCCGCAGCTCTGGTTGTGTGGCAATAGTTCTTAACGACGAGCGCACGGTCGCAATGCAGGACGGAGAAGGAGAGGCGGTAAAAATATACGGGCGGCTGCCGTAGCGCAGCACTTCCATCGCTTCCGAACCGACAGCAAAACCGCCAATCGAGGCCAGACTTTTACTGAAAGTACCAACGATAATATCCACATCATCTTCAACGCCGACAGCTTCAGCCAGTCCGCGCCCCGTTGCGCCTAACACGCCAAACGAATGCGCTTCATCGACAATCAAATAACCACCGAGACGACGTTTGATATCAACAATTTCCGCCAGCGGCGCAACGTCACCGAGCATGCTGTAGATGCCCTCAACGATGATAATCGCCTCTTTCGCCCGTTCACCGAGGCGAACCATGCGCCGTTCCAGATCTTTAGCATCGTTATGGCGGAAACGAATAATTTCCGCGCCACCGAGAGAACAGGCGTCATAAATACTGGCGTGGCTGTCGGCATCCAGTAACACCACGGCGTTATGGTCGGCAAGTGCGCTGATGACGCCTAAATTAGCGGTATAACCGGTTGAAAAAACGATAGCGGTAGGGCGCTTGAAAAACTCGGCAATTTCTTTCTCTAACGCCAGGTGCGGCGCATAACTGCCGTTTGCCATACGAGAACCGGTGGTGCCGGTGCCTTGGGCCGCTAACGCTGCCTGACCTTCGCTGATGGCATCATGATTAAAGGTTAAACCGAGATAATTATTGGTCCCGGCCAGAATCACTTTTTTATTGCCGATCCGGCCTTCGGTGGCGGAATACACTTCATCAATACAGGTGCCAAACGGTGTTAACCCGTTGTCACTAAATTGCAGACGCTCGCCAGCAAGGCGCGCATATTTATCGTATAGCCCCATTATTTATTCTCCAGCCATGGAAGTAGAGTTTCCATTAATTGCGCAGGGGTTTTGACATCCAGCAGAATATTAATAGGAATGGAAATATCGAATCTGTCTTCCAGCATCATTAAGAGATCCATCACTTTGATCGACTCCAGGCCAAGATCGTTGACGAGATCGCTGTCGGGCTTAATTTCCACACCGTTTTCGACCAAATCCTGTAAACAGGAAAGGATGTAATCCATTACTATTTCACGATTTACCATAGAAACGTTAACACACCTTTAAACAAGACAATCAAAATAGCCCGTTGCGTAATGCTTGTTCCAGGCTAATCCCGGGAAACCAATTAATATCTTCAGAAATACGGTTATTACTTGCCGACCAGTCGGCGTGGGTTAATTCACGAATTTTCGAGCGGGTCAGCATAGGTTCTTTACCTGCCAGGCGACTCAACGCGGTACTGATATCCGCAAGGCAGGTGAGTACCGGCAGAGGAATACCAACCATTCGCACGGAACCACAACGGGCGTCGGCGGCAAGCTGTCGTACGTGTTGCCAGTCATAGCCGCCGGGGACGCCATCGCATAATTCATAGGTTTGCGTCTGTACAGTTTCGGCGCTTAACCACTGACCCACTGCTTGCGCGAAATCGGTGACGTGCAGGAAAGAGAGCTGTGTATCTGGCGCACCAAGTCGTGGCAGCAGGCCACGCAGCATCCAGTCAAACAGCGGTTTTAACTCTTTATCGCCGGGACCATACACGGCTGTCGGGCGAAAAACGCCCAGCGTAATTTCGTCAGCCATTGCAGTCAGACGTTGTTCGGCGACGTGTTTGGAATTTGCGTACCAGGAGAGCTCGGGATGGCGCGCCGCCAGCGAAGAGATAAACAGAAAACGTTGGCAAAAGCCGCTCTCTTTTGCTGCTTGCATCAGGCGCAGGCTGCCGTCAACGTTACAGTGGGTAAAAATCTCTTCTTTGTGTCCGCGCACTTGCCCGGCGCAATGGACCACCGCGCTGGCTCCGGCAACCAGTTCGCTAAGCGAATGTGTATCTTCCAGCGAACCGCGCACCCAAGTAAGATTATCATTGACGTGAGCGCGGGCAGTACGCGTCAATGCGCGAACGTGAAAGCCGCGGGCGAGCAGGTTATCGATAATATATTTACCGATAAACCCGGTAGCGCCCGTCACCGCGACAGTTTGATTCATGCCAGGGATTCCTGCACATGAAGGCTTGCAGCATAAGCCTTCTGATAACGTTTTTTCGCTTCCGCACGGGCAGGCTTGCCGGAGGACGTTCGGGGAATGCTGTGGGGCGGCAACAGATCGATAGCCGCTGTTACGCCAAATTCGCTTTGGATCCGTGCTGCCAGCGCGTGGATAAGCTGTCCGCGACGTTCTTCATCGCTGATCCGACACTGGATCTGCAAAATGATTTTTTCCTGGGCGGTAACAAAAGCAATCGCATCGCCAGAATGAATTTCCGGTTCCTGTTCCGCTATATATTCAATATCCTGCGGCCAGATATTACGGCCACGAATAATAATCAGATCTTTAATGCGTCCGGTGACATACAGATAACCGTCCAGCAGATAACCGAGGTCGCCGGTGTCTAACCAGCCCGTCGCGGCAATCTCGTCTTGCGAAGCCTGGTCGCCAAAGTAACCGCTCATCAGACTGGGGCCGGAGATGCAAATATGGCCTACCACACGTTCCGCGACCGGCATACCTGCTTCATTGCGGATTTCAATACCATGTTCCGGCAACGCTTTGCCGCAGTTGACGAAAGTCGATACGGCGCGTGTCTCTGCACCCGGCGCGACGGCTTTACCCTGATATTCGAGGATGTCGCGATCCACTTCGTTAACCACAACCCCAGAGCCTTCATCAGAGAAGCTGACAGCCAGCGCATTTTCTGCCAGTCCGTAGCACGGCATGAACGTTTTATCGTCAAAGTTAACCTGACGGAAACATTCAGCGAATTGATGGAGTTGTTCTGCGGAGATCGGCTCAGCACCAATACCAGCGACGCGCCAGCAGGAAAGATCCAGTTCAGCGAGATCTTTTTCATTCACGCGGCGTTGGCACAATTCATAGCCAAACGGCGGCGCAACGGAAACGGTGCCGCGATTTTTACTGATCAATTTAAGCCATTGCAAAGGACGCATGGCAAAATCCTGAGTGCGCAAATAATCTACTGAAAGTTGCGTGGCGACGGGGGTCAGGAGAAAGCCGACCAGTCCCATATCATGGTAGAAAGGCAGCCAGGAGACGCAGCGGTCGCCAGGGCGTAATTTAATGCCATCGTGGCTTATAGCACGTAGATTAGCCATCACTTCGCGATGGGTGATAATGACGCCACGGGGAAAACGGGTGCTGCCGGAGGTGTACTGGAGGTAGGCGATATCGTTCGGAACTGGACGCTGGAGCGCAACATCGGCTTCCGGTAATGCCTTAAACCAGGCGTGGCTTAAAACATGTAATTCGGGGTTGTTATGCGTCGCGGCATTGACCAGTGGCAACCACTCATCACCAGTGATAATGGCTGCGGGCTGGCAACTTGCCAGTAAACCCTGGAGTTTGGCGCTCCAGGAATCCCGCTGACCGACGCCCATTGGAATCGCCAACGGGACGGCGACTAAGCCAGCATACTGACAGGCAAAAAAAGCCTCTACAAACCCGCTACTCGTTTCGGCAATCAGCGCCACGCGTTCGCCTTTTTTCAGGTTCAGCGATAACAACCGCTTCGCACCAGCTTCGGCACGCGTTTTTAACGTCTGATATTCCAGTTGATCTTCAAGTTGGCAACGTCTGTCATAAAAATTCATTCCGGCGCTACTCAGAGCGGCGTAGTCCAAAGCATCAACCAGCGTTGGAAAATCGGCATAGCGCATAGGTAGGGAATGCGTAAAGATTTTATTAGACATATACACCACGAAAAAATTGGATATCAAAAATAAAATGACAATAATGCGGTGGATTATATAGGCATAAAAGATAAATGAGATAGTATTTTCATCGGTGTGAAAATGAACATTGATTTAAATAATGAGTTTAAGTTTTTTGTTTTTATTGTGAATGATATTTAATTTATGAATATATTAAGAAGAAGCCTTGTCCGGTCGCCTTAAATCGACAAAAGGCATTGAGGCGCTTCTGTGTAGTCTCTAACCTTATCATAATCATTAATAAATACTATTTATTCTTTGTTTGTATTCATTGGGTTGATTATTAAGGTGTCGTTCGTTGCTGTTGCAACCTGTTTTTCACCGTTAATTATTTGTTATCCACAGAGATATGGAATGCGATCTGCTGATGATTAAAATTGAAAAAGTAATTAATAAAAATGACCTTAAGGCATTTATCGCTTTTCCGTCATCACTTTATCCCGACGATCCAAACTGGATACCCCCTTTATTCATAGAACGCAACGAGCATTTGTCTGCGAAAAATCCGGGGACGGACCATATCATCTGGCAGGCGTGGGTGGCAAAAAAAGCGGGGCAGATAGTTGGGCGTATTACCGCGCAAATAGATACCTTGCACCGTGAGCGTTACGGTGAAGATACCGGTCATTTCGGCATGATTGACGCCATTGATGATCCGCAGGTTTTTGCCGCGTTGTTTGGCGCAGCGGAAGCGTGGTTGAAGTCACAAGGTGCAAGTAAGATCAGCGGTCCTTTCAGCCTGAATATCAATCAGGAAAGCGGATTACTGATTGAAGGTTTTGACACACCACCCTGTGCGATGATGCCACACGGCAAACCGTGGTATGCCGCGCATATTGAACAACTGGGTTATCACAAAGGCATTGATTTACTGGCGTGGTGGATGCAGCGAACCGATCTCACTTTCTCTCCGGCGCTAAAAAAACTGATGGATCAGGTGCGCAAAAAGGTGACCATTCGCTGCATCAATCGTCAGCGGTTTGCCGAAGAAATGCAGATCCTGCGTGAGATTTTCAACTCTGGCTGGCAGCACAACTGGGGATTTGTGCCGTTTACCGAACATGAATTCGCGACCATGGGCGATCAACTTAAATATCTGGTGCCGGACGATATGATCTATATCGCTGAGATTGATTCTGCACCCTGCGCGTTTATTGTCGGCTTGCCGAACATCAACGAGGCGATTGCCGATCTGAACGGATCGCTCTTTCCCTTCGGCTGGGCAAAATTGCTGTGGCGTTTGAAAGTCAGCGGTGTGCGAACTGCGCGAGTACCGCTGATGGGCGTGCGCGACGAGTATCAGTTCAGCCGCATCGGCCCGGTGATTGCGCTGTTATTGATTGAAGCCTTACGCGATCCGTTTGCCCGCCGGAAGATCGATGCGCTGGAGATGTCATGGATCCTCGAAACCAATACAGGCATGAATAACATGCTGGAACGCATTGGGGCGGAGCCGTACAAGCGTTACCGATTGTATGAAAAGCAGATTTAATACCAGCTAACTCAGGTTCATCTCCAGCGGCACCGCCGAGCGAATCAAATGGTGGCCTTCCAGCTCGATATCGTGGAGATTCTTTTTCACGGTCCGCACATGATCGCGTGCTGCGCGCTGGGCGACGTGCGGCAGCCGCTGCAACACCGCGTTGTAGATCCTCGCATGCTGGCGATCGATCTGCTTTTTTTGCTGTGGTCGATGGTAGAGATTATTTACGCTGGCAAACACTGAATTAAACATCAGATCGGTCAATGATTGCAGCGTAAACACCAGCACCTGATTGTGAGAAGCCTGACAAATGGCGAGATGGAAAGCGTGATCCAACTGCGCATGTTCGATCAGCGAAATCTCTTTGTTGTTCTCACTGGCGGCGAGCATTTTTTCATAACAGCGGGTTATCACAACAAAATCAGCCTGCGTTCCCAGCGTTGCCGCCAGCCTTGCCGATTCGCCCTCCAGTAATGCGCGAACGTCGAGCAGATCGTACAGCGTTCGCGGCTGCGTACTGAACAGATGGATCAGCGGGCTGGTGTCCTGCACCCGATTAAGCCGTGCGACACGAGAATCGCGACCCTGCGCCGTCTCAATAATCCCGCGCCCGCGCAGCACGGTCAGCCCTTCACGCAGTGCGGAGCGTGAGAAGCCGAGCTTTTCACACAGTCGACGTTCCGAGGGAAGTGGCTGACCGACCTTCAGTACGCCGTCGATAATTAACCGTTCGATACTCTCTGCAACCACTTCGCAAATAGGGCGACGTTCATCTTTCATTCCCGGACCTCGTGCACAGGTAGGACCAATTTTTCTGTTCTTAACTCGCAAAACACGCACATCACGTAAGTGATTATGTTACATCAATTTAACATTGAGTTAACCAAGGCAAGGTCACAGAGCTGGAAAAAAAATGGTCTGACCGGTAGCTAAAGAGATAGACGAAAACGAAAAGCCCGCTTAATAACTGTTCACAGAAGCAGCGCGCAAAAATCAGCTGCCACACAACACAACAAAGCGAAGCCTACTCATGAGCATCTTGTACGAAGAGCGTCTTGATGGCGCTTTACCCGATGTCGACCGCACATCGGTACTGATGGCACTGCGTGAGCATGTCCCTGGACTTGAGATCCTGCATACCGATGAGGAGATCATTCCTTACGAGTGTGGCGGGTTGAGCGCGTATCGCACGCGTCCATTACTGGTTGTTCTGCCTAAGCAAATGGAACAGGTGACAGCGATTCTTGCTGTCTGCCATCGCCTGCGTGTACCGGTGGTGACCCGTGGTGCAGGCACCGGGCTTTCTGGTGGCGCGCTGCCGCTGGAAAAAGGTGTGTTGTTGGTGATGGCGCGCTTTAAAGAGATCCTCGACATTAACCCCGTTGGTCGCCGCGCGCGCGTGCAGCCAGGCGTGCGTAACCTGGCGATCTCCCAGGCCGTTGCACCGCATAATCTCTACTACGCACCGGACCCTTCCTCACAAATCGCCTGTTCCATTGGCGGCAACGTGGCAGAAAATGCCGGCGGCGTCCACTGCCTGAAATATGGTCTGACCGTACATAACCTGCTGAAAATTGAAGTGCAAACGCTGGACGGCGAGGCGCTGACGCTGGGATCGGACGCGCTGGATTCACCTGGTTTTGACCTGCTGGCGCTGTTCACCGGATCGGAAGGTATGCTCGGCGTGACCACCGAAGTGACGGTAAAACTGCTGCCGAAGCCGCCCGTGGCGCGGGTTCTGTTAGCCAGCTTTGACTCGGTAGAAAAAGCCGGACTTGCAGTTGGTGACATCATCGCCAATGGCATTATCCCCGGCGGGCTGGAGATGATGGATAACCTGTCGATCCGCGCGGCGGAAGATTTTATTCATGCCGGTTATCCCGTCGACGCCGAAGCAATTTTGTTATGCGAGCTGGACGGCGTGGAGTCTGACGTACAGGAAGACTGCGAGCGGGTTAACGACATCTTGTTGAAAGCGGGCGCGACTGACGTCCGTCTGGCACAGGACGAAGCAGAGCGCGTACGTTTCTGGGCCGGTCGCAAAAATGCGTTCCCGGCGGTAGGACGTATCTCCCCGGATTACTACTGCATGGATGGCACCATCCCGCGTCGCGCCCTGCCTGGCGTACTGGAAGGCATTGCCCGTTTATCGCAGCAATATGATTTACGTGTTGCCAACGTCTTTCATGCCGGAGATGGCAACATGCACCCGTTAATCCTTTTCGATGCCAACGAACCCGGTGAATTTGCCCGCGCGGAAGAGCTGGGTGGGAAGATCCTCGAACTCTGCGTTGAAGTTGGCGGCAGCATCAGTGGGGAACATGGCATCGGGCGAGAAAAAATCAATCAAATGTGCGCCCAGTTCAACAGCGATGAAATCACGACCTTCCATGCGGTCAAGGCGGCGTTTGACCCCGATGGTTTGCTGAACCCTGGGAAAAACATTCCCACGCTACACCGCTGTGCTGAATTTGGTGCCATGCATGTGCATCACGGTCATTTACCTTTCCCTGAACTGGAGCGTTTCTGATGCTACGCGAGTGTGATTACAGCCAGGCGCTGCTGGAGCAGGTGAATCAGGCAATTAGCGATAAAACGCCGCTGGTGATTCAGGGCAGCAATAGCAAAGCCTTTTTAGGTCGCCCTGTCACCGGGCAAACGCTGGATGTGCGTTGTCATCGCGGCATTGTTAATTACGACCCGACCGAGCTGGTGATAACCGCGCGTGCCGGAACGCCGCTGGTGGCGATTGAAGCGGCGCTGGAGAGCGCCGGGCAAATGCTTCCCTGCGAGCCGCCGCATTATGGTGAAGAAGCCACCTGGGGCGGGATGGTCGCCTGCGGGCTGGCGGGGCCGCGTCGCCCGTGGAGCGGTTCGGTCCGCGATTTTGTCCTCGGCACGCGCATCATTACCGGCGCTGGAAAACATCTGCGTTTTGGTGGCGAAGTGATGAAAAACGTTGCCGGATACGATCTCTCACGGTTAATGGCCGGAAGCTACGGTTGTCTTGGCGTGCTCACTGAAATCTCGATGAAAGTGTTACCGCGACCGCGCGCCTCCCTGAGCCTGCGTCGGGAAATCAGCCTGCAAGAAGCCATGAACGAAATCGCCCAGTGGCAACTCCAGCCGCTACCTATTAGTGGCTTATGTTACTTCGACAATGCGTTGTGGATCCGCCTTGAGGGCGGCGAAGGATCGGTAAAAGCGGCGCGTGAACTGCTGGGGGGCGAAGAGGTTGCGGGTCAGTTCTGGCAGCAATTGCGTGAACAACAACTGCCGTTCTTCTCGTTACCAGGTACCTTATGGCGCATTTCATTACCCAGCGATGCGCCGATGATGGATTTACCCGGCGAGCAACTGATCGACTGGGGCGGTGCGTTACGCTGGCTGAAATCGACAGCCGAGGACAATCAAATCCATCGCATCGCCCGCAACGCTGGCGGTCATGCGACCCGCTTTAGTGCCGGAGATGGTGGCTTTGCCCCGCTATCGGCTCCTTTATTCCGCTATCACCAGCAGCTTAAACAGCAGCTCGACCCTTGCGGCGTGTTTAACCCCGGTCGCATGTACGCGGAACTTTGAGGAGCAGGCTATGCAAACCCAATTAACTGAAGAGATGCGGCAGAACGCGCGCGCGCTGGAAGCCGACAGCATCCTGCGCGCCTGTGTTCACTGCGGATTTTGTACCGCAACCTGCCCAACCTATCAGCTTCTGGGCGATGAACTGGACGGGCCGCGCGGGCGCATCTATCTGATTAAACAGGTGCTGGAAGGCAACGAAGTCACGCTTAAAACACAGGAGCATCTCGATCGCTGCCTCACTTGCCGCAATTGTGAAACCACCTGTCCTTCTGGTGTGCGCTATCACAATTTGCTGGATATCGGGCGTGATATTGTCGAGCAGAAAGTGAAACGCCCACTGCCGGAGCGAATACTGCGCGAAGGATTGCGCCAGTTAGTGCCGCGTCCGGCGGTCTTCCGTGCGCTGACGCAGGTAGGGCTGGTGCTGCGACCGTTTTTACCGGAACAGGTCAGAGCAAAACTGCCTGCTGAAACTGTGAAAGCTAAACCGCGTCCGCCGCTGCGCCATAAGCGTCGGGTTTTAATGCTGGAAGGCTGCGCCCAGCCTACGCTTTCGCCCAACACCAACGCGGCAACTGCGCGAGTGCTGGATCGTCTGGGGATCAGCGTCATGTCAGCTAACGAAGCAGGCTGTTGTGGCGCGGTGGACTATCATCTTAATGCGCAGGAGAAAGGGCTGGCACGGGCGCGAAATAATATTGATGCCTGGTGGCCCGCGATTGAAGCAGGTGCCGAGGCAATTTTGCAAACCGCCAGCGGTTGCGGCGCGTTCGTCAAAGAGTATGGGCAGATGCTGAAAAACGATGCGTTATATGCCGATAAAGCGCGTCAAGTCAGTGAACTGGCGGTCGATTTAGTCGAACTTCTGCGCGAGGAACCGCTGGAAAAACTGGCAATTCGCGGCGATAAAAAACTGGCCTTCCACTGCCCGTGTACCCTGCAACATGCGCAAAAGCTGAACGGCGAAGTGGAAAAAGTGTTACTTCGTCTTGGATTTACCTTAACGGACGTTCCCGACAGCCATCTGTGCTGCGGTTCAGCGGGAACATATGCGTTAACGCATCCCGATCTGGCACGCCAGCTGCGGGATAACAAAATGAATGCGCTGGAAAGCGGCAAACCGGAAATGATCGTCACCGCCAACATTGGTTGCCAGACGCATCTGGCGAGCGCCGGTCGTACCTCTGTGCGTCACTGGATTGAAATTGTAGAACAAGCCCTTGAAAAGGAATAACAAAATGAAAACTAAAGTCATTCTTAGCCAGCAAATGGCGAGTGCAATTATTGCCGCAGGTCAGGAAGAGGCGCAGAAAAATAACTGGTCGGTTTCCATTGCTGTTGCCGATGACGGCGGTCATCTGCTGGCGTTAAGTCGCATGGACGATTGCGCGCCGATTGCGGCTTACATCTCCCAGGAGAAAGCGCGTACCGCCGCGCTGGGGCGTCGTGAAACTAAGGGCTATGAAGAGATGGTGAACAACGGACGTACCGCGTTCGTGACTGCGCCGTTACTGACGTCGCTGGAAGGCGGCGTACCAGTTGTTGTGGATGGGCAAATTATTGGTGCCGTGGGCGTTTCTGGTTTAACCGGAGCACAGGATGCGCAGGTCGCGAAAGCGGCAGCAGCGGTGTTGGCGAAATAAGCGAAAACGAGGAGATAAACAATGAGTCAAACCATAACCCAGGGCCGTTTACGCATTGACGCCAATTTTAAACGTTTTGTGGATGAAGAAGTTTTACCGGGAACAGGGCTGGACGCTGCGGCGTTCTGGCGCAATTTTGATGAAATCGTTCACGATTTGGCACCAGAAAATCGTCAGTTGCTGGCAGAACGCGATCGCATTCAGGCGGCGCTTGATGAGTGGCATCGCAGCAATCCGGGGCCGGTAAAAGATAAAGCGGCCTATAAATCTTTCCTGCGTGAACTGGGCTACCTGGTGCCGCAACTGGAGCGCGTGACGGTGGAAACCACGGGCATTGACAGCGAAATCACCAGTCAGGCGGGGCCACAGCTGGTGGTTCCGGCAATGAACGCCCGCTACGCGCTGAACGCGGCGAACGCTCGCTGGGGCTCACTGTACGATGCGTTATACGGCAGCGACATCATCCCGCAGGAAGGGGCGATGGTCAGCGGCTACGATCCGCAACGCGGTGCGCAGGTTATCGCCTGGGTTCGGCGTTTCCTCGATGAATCTCTACCGCTGGAAAACGGCAGCTATCAGGATGTGGTGGCGTTTAAGGTGGTCGATAAACAATTACGCATCCAGTTGAAAAATGGTAAAGAAACCACGTTACGTACCCCGGCGCAGTTTGTCGGTTACCGTGGCGATGCCGCTGCGCCGACCTGCATTTTGCTGAAAAATAACGGCCTGCATATTGAACTGCAAATTGATGCCAACGGGCGGATTGGCAAAGACGATCCGGCGCACATCAACGATGTTATCGTCGAAGCGGCCATCAGTACCATTCTCGACTGCGAAGATTCGGTCGCGGCGGTTGATGCGGAAGATAAAATCCTGCTGTACCGCAACCTGCTGGGCCTGATGCAGGGGACTCTGCAAGAGAAAATGGAGAAAAACGGTCAGCAAATCGTGCGTAAACTGAATGACGATCGTCATTACACCGCCGCCGATGGCTCTGAAATTTCTCTGCACGGACGCTCGCTGCTGTTTATCCGCAACGTGGGTCATTTGATGACCATTCCTGTGATTTGGGACAGCGAAGGCAATGAAATCCCGGAAGGCATTCTTGATGGCGTCATGACTGGCGCGATTGCCCTCTATGATTTAAAAGTGCAGAAAAACTCGCGCACTGGCAGCGTCTATATTGTGAAACCGAAAATGCACGGTCCGCAGGAAGTGGCGTTCGCCAACAAACTGTTTACCCGCATTGAGACAATGCTCGGTATGGCACCGAATACCCTGAAAATGGGCATTATGGATGAAGAACGTCGGACCTCGCTGAACTTGCGTAGCTGTATCGCTCAGGCGCGCAACCGCGTGGCGTTCATCAATACCGGTTTCCTCGACCGTACCGGCGATGAAATGCATTCGGTGATGGAAGCTGGCCCGATGCTGCGTAAAAATCAGATGAAATCGACGCCTTGGATCAAAGCCTACGAGCGTAATAACGTGCTTTCCGGTCTGTTCTGTGGGCTGCGCGGTAAAGCGCAAATTGGTAAAGGCATGTGGGCAATGCCGGACCTGATGGCAGACATGTACAGCCAGAAGGGCGACCAACTGCGTGCCGGGGCAAACACAGCCTGGGTTCCGTCACCAACCGCTGCTACGCTCCATGCGCTGCACTACCACCAAACCAACGTACAGAGCGTACAAGCCAACATTGCCCAGACCGAGTTCAATGCTGAATTTGAACCGCTGCTGGACGATCTGCTGACTATTCCGGTTGCTGAAAACGCTAACTGGTCGGCGCAAGAGATCCAACAAGAGCTGGATAACAACGTGCAGGGGATTCTGGGGTACGTGGTGCGCTGGGTGGAGCAGGGGATTGGTTGTTCAAAAGTGCCGGATATTCACAATGTGGCGCTGATGGAAGACCGCGCAACGCTGCGTATCTCCAGCCAGCATATCGCCAACTGGTTACGTCACGGTATTCTGACCAAAGAACAGGTGCAGGCGTCGCTGGAGAATATGGCGAAAGTGGTTGATCAGCAAAACGCTGACGATCCGGCTTATCGTCCGATGGCGGGGAATTTCGCTAACTCGTGTGCTTTTAAAGCTGCCAGCGATTTAATCTTCCTCGGCGTGAAACAGCCAAACGGCTATACCGAACCGTTATTACACGCCTGGCGTTTACGCGAAAAAGAAAGTCATTAATAGCGTCAAAAAAAGCCCCGGCAAGTTTTATTGTCGGGGCTATGATAGTAACTGCGGTAGTACATTTATCCCGGAAATAACCGGAGCGATTATCAGGGTTTAACAATATTAAATACCCGTAGCGCATTACTAGCGGGCCTATAACAACAATATGGACATCTTAACTATACTCTGCGCCTGCGTGTGCAGAACAGAAACCCTTACCCGATATACTTGTTATGCCAGAGGTAGCAATTGCGTTAGCGGCGTACTGTTGCTGTAAAGTATAACGCCTATATTTTACAGTTCAGTCCTCTTTTGCTTATTACAACCTTAAGTATATCAAGCATATAAAGATAATAAGAGACTGAACAATATGGTTACCTGGACCCAAATGTATATGCCGATGGGAGGACTGGGGCTATCCGCTCTGGTCGCCCTGATCCCGATAATATTCTTCTTCGTTGCACTCGCGGTATTACGTCTGAAAGGACATGTCGCTGGAGCAATAACCCTTATATTATCTATCCTGATTGCAATATTCGCCTTTAAAATGCCGATTGATATGGCTTTTGCTGCTGCGGGCTATGGCTTTATTTATGGATTATGGCCTATTGCGTGGATTATTGTCGCGGCGGTGTTCCTCTATAAATTAACCGTTGCCAGCGGTCAGTTCGATATTATCCGCAGCTCGGTTATCTCCATCACCGACGATCAGCGTTTGCAGGTGTTACTGATTGGTTTCTCCTTTGGTGCGTTACTGGAAGGAGCGGCTGGCTTTGGTGCGCCGGTGGCGATTACCGGTGCGCTGCTGGTGGGCCTGGGCTTCAAACCGTTATACGCGGCGGGGCTGTGTCTGATTGCCAACACTGCGCCAGTGGCGTTTGGTGCGTTGGGCGTGCCGATTCTGGTCGCCGGTCAGGTAACGGGAATCGATCCGTTCCACATTGGCGCAATGGCGGGACGTCAGTTACCGTTCCTGTCGGTTCTTGTGCCGTTCTGGCTGGTAGCAATGATGGACGGCTGGAAAGGGGTGAAAGAGACGTGGCCAGCGGCGCTGGTTGCTGGGGGAAGCTTTGCTGTCACTCAGTTCTTTACCTCTAACTATATTGGTCCGGAACTGCCGGATATTACTTCGGCGCTGGTGAGTATCGTCTCACTCGCTTTATTCCTTAAAGTCTGGCGGCCGAAAAATACCGAAACGGCAATCAGCATGGGGCAATCCGCAGGTGCGATGGTGGTAAATAAGCCATCTTCTGGCGGTCCCGTGCCTTCAGAATATAGTCTGGGGCAAATCATTCGTGCGTGGTCACCGTTTTTAATCTTAACGGTGCTGGTCACCATCTGGACCATGAAGCCGTTTAAAGCGTTATTTGCTCCGGGCGGCGCGTTTTATTCACTGGTGATTAATTTCCAGATCCCTCATTTGCATCAACAAGTGTTGAAAGCGGCACCCATTGTCGCCCAACCAACGCCAATGGATGCGGTGTTTAAATTCGACCCTCTCTCGGCTGGCGGCACCGCTATTTTTATTGCGGCGATTATCTCTATCTTCATCCTCGGCGTGGGCATCAAGAAAGGGATTGGCGTCTTTGCCGAAACGCTAATTAGTCTGAAGTGGCCGATATTGTCGATTGGCATGGTGCTGGCGTTCGCCTTCGTCACCAACTATTCCGGCATGTCCACCACGTTGGCGCTGGTACTGGCAGGTACAGGCGTGATGTTCCCGTTTTTCTCACCGTTCCTCGGCTGGCTGGGGGTATTCCTTACCGGCTCGGACACTTCTTCAAACGCCCTGTTTGGTTCACTGCAATCGACCACGGCGCAGCAAATCAACGTCTCTGACACTCTGCTGGTGGCAGCAAATACCAGCGGCGGCGTAACTGGCAAGATGATCTCCCCGCAATCTATCGCCGTGGCCTGCGCCGCGACGGGCATGGTGGGCCGAGAATCTGAACTATTCCGCTACACCGTGAAGCACAGTCTGATTTTTGCCAGCGTTATCGGCGTTATCACGTTGTTGCAGGCGTATGTGTTTACTGGAATGTTGGTCTCGTAAATCAATAATGCCGGATGATCGTTAATATCATCCGGCTTCATTTACATTATTCTGTCTTATTAATTGAAAATTATTTCTCGCTTTATTATCCATGCGGCAATAATGTTTTGTGTTCAGATAACCTGCTAAATAATTAAGAGCGTGAGAACATCTATTTTTTTATCACGCAAAACAAGTCTGTATTAATTATGTTCGCTTGATGAGCAAACACCGTTCTATCTGTTGCTTTTGCAATCTTAATCGTTAAAACTACCAACGAATTTATATAGTTGCGTTGTGAAATGTTGTTAATTTTTTGTTTATTGAAATTTCGTAAAAATAGCCAGCCAGACATCAAATAGGGGTTATTCTTATAAATTTCACCTGTTTTCTATCAATGATGTCGTTTTCTTAAGAATGGAGGAAATTATTAAAGAAGATAAAGCATAAAACTATTTCTCCCAGTTACGAATTTTTTAACATTGTTTTGTCACTTGCGTTATTAATGAATAAGAAATTTAAATATAAGAAATCGCTTTTAGCGGCTATTTTGAGTGCAACCCTGTTAGCCGGTTGTGATGGCGGTGGCTCCGGATCTTCCTCCGATACGCCGCCTGTAGATTCTGGAACAGGGTCTTTGCCGGAAGTGAAACCTGATCCAACACCAAACCCGGAGCCGACGCCTGAGCCAACGCCGGACCCAGAACCTACGCCGGAACCGACACCTGATCCTGAGCCAACACCAGAACCGGAGCCAGAACCTGTTCCTACGAAAACGGGTTATCTGACCCTGGGCGGAAGCCTGCGGGTAACTGGTGATATCACCTGTAATGATGAATCCAGCGATGGCTTTACCTTTACACCAGGCGACAAAGTCACCTGTGTGGCAGGGAACAACACGACAATTGCTACCTTCGACACCCAGTCAGAAGCTGCGCGTAGCCTGCGTGCGGTTGAAAAAGTGTCGTTTAGTCTTGAGGACGCGCAAGAACTGGCGGGTTCCGACAACAAGAAAAGCAATGCGCTCTCGCTGGTCACCTCCATGAACAGTTGCCCGGCGAATACAGAACAGGTGTGCCTGGAGTTCTCCTCGGTGATCGAGAGTAAACGTTTCGACTCGCTGTATAAGCAAATCGATCTGGCACCGGAAGAGTTCAAAAAGCTGGTCAATGAAGAGGTGGAAAACAATGCCGCGACTGATAAAGCGCCATCCACTCATACTTCACCGGTAGTCCCCGTCACGACTCCGGGAACAAAACCGGATCTGAACGCCTCCTTCGTGTCGGCTAACGCGGAACAGTTTTATCAGTATCAACCTTCGGAAATCATTCTCTCAGAAGGTCGCCTGGTGGATAGCCAGGGATATGGTGTTGCTGGCGTCAACTACTACACCAATTCAGGCCGTGGCGTGACAGGGGAAAATGGTGAATTTTCTTTTAGCTGGGGCGAAACCATCTCCTTTGGTATCGATACCTTTGAACTGGGTTCAGTGCGCGGCAATAAGTCGACCATTGCGCTGACTGAACTGGGTGATGAAGTTCGCGGGGCGAATATCGATCAGCTTATTCATCGCTATTCGACGACCGGGCAAAATAATACCCGTGTTGTTCCGGATGATGTACGCAAGGTCTTTGCCGAATATCCCAACGTGATCAACGAGATTATCAATCTCTCGTTATCCAACGGTGCGACGCTGGATGAAGGTGAGCAAGTTGTTAATCTGCCAAACGAATTTATCGAGCAGTTTAAGACGGGTCAGGCCAAAGAGATCGATACCGCGATTTGTGCGAAAACCGACGGTTGTAACGAGGCTCGCTGGTTCTCGCTGACAACGCGCAATGTTAATGACGGCCAGATTCAGGGCGTTATCAACAAGCTGTGGGGCGTGGATACGAACTACAAATCTGTCAGTAAGTTCCATGTATTCCATGACTCTACCAACTTCTATGGCAGCACGGGTAATGCGCGCGGTCAGGCGGTGGTGAATATCTCCAACGCGGCCTTCCCGATTCTGATGGCGCGTAATGATAAAAACTACTGGCTGGCGTTTGGCGAAAAACGCGCCTGGGATAAAAATGAGCTGGCGTACATTACGGAAGCGCCTTCTCTTGTTGAGCCGGAAAACGTTACGCGCGATACCGCCACTTTCAACCTGCCGTTTATTTCGCTGGGGCAAGTCGGTGAGGGCAAACTGATGGTTATCGGTAACCCACACTACAACAGCATTTTGCGTTGCCCGAACGGTTACAGCTGGAACGGGGGCGTTAATAAAGATGGGCAGTGTACGCTCAACAGCGACCCGGATGACATGAAGAACTTCATGGAGAACGTGCTGCGCTATCTGTCCGACGATAAATGGACGCCGGACGCGAAAGCCAGCATGACCGTAGGCACCAACCTGGATACTGTCTATTTTAAACGTCATGGTCAGGTTACAGGAAACAGCGCTGCGTTCGACTTCCATCCGGATTTTGCGGGCATCTCTGTTGAGCATTTAAGTAGCTATGGCGATCTCGATCCGCAGGAAATGCCGCTGCTGATCCTTAACGGCTTTGAATATGTGGCTCAGGTGGGTAACGATCCTTATGCAATCCCGCTGCGTGCAGATACCAGCAAACCGAAGCTGACTCAGCAGGATGTGACCGATCTGATCGCCTATCTGAACAAAGGTGGATCGGTGCTGATCATGGAAAACGTGATGAGCAATCTTAAGGAAGAGAGCGCGTCTGGTTTTGTGCGTCTGTTGGATGCCGCAGGTCTGTCGATGGCACTGAACAAGTCGGTAGTAAATAACGATCCGCAAGGGTATCCGAACCGCGTTCGTCAGCAGCGCGCAACGGGCATTTGGGTCTATGAACGTTATCCTGCCGTAGATGGTGCGCTGCCGTACACCATCGATAGTAAGACAGGGGAAGTTAAGTGGAAATATCAGGTAGAAAACAAACCTGATGACAAACCGAAGCTGGAAGTTGCCAGCTGGCTGGAAGATGTAGATGGCAAACAGGAAACGCGTTATGCCTTTATTGATGAGGCCGATCATAAAACAGAGGATTCTCTGAAGGCTGCGAAGGAGAAAATTTTCGCCGCGTTCCCGGGGCTGAAAGAGTGTACTAATCCGGCATATCACTATGAGGTCAACTGCCTGGAATATCGTCCTGGCACGGGGGTTCCGGTTACTGGTGGCATGTATGTTCCACAGTATACGCAACTAAGCCTTAACGCCGACACTGCAAAAGCGATGGTGCAGGCTGCGGATTTAGGCACCAACATTCAGCGTCTGTATCAGCATGAGCTCTACTTCCGGACCAATGGTCGCAAAGGTGAGCGTCTGAGCAGCGTCGATCTGGAACGTCTGTACCAGAACATGTCGGTCTGGCTGTGGAACGATACGAGCTATCGTTATGAAGAAGGCAAAAATGACGAGCTGGGCTTTAAAACGTTCACCGAGTTCCTGAACTGCTACGCCAATGATGCCTATGCAGGCGGCACCAAGTGTTCTGCAGATCTGAAAAAATCGCTGGTCGATAACAACATGATCTACGGTGACGGTAGCAGCAAAGCGGGCATGATGAACCCGAGCTACCCGCTCAACTATATGGAAAAACCGCTGACACGCCTGATGCTGGGCCGTTCCTGGTGGGATCTGAACATCAAAGTTGATGTCGAGAAGTATCCGGGAGCACTATCGGAAGAGGGACAGAACGTTACTGAAACCATCAGCCTGTACTCGAATCCGACCAAATGGTTTGCAGGTAACATGCAGTCAACTGGCCTGTGGGCACCGGCTCAGAAAGAGGTCACCATTAAGTCCAATGCGAACGTTCCTGTGACCGTCACCGTGGCGCTGGCTGACGACCTGACCGGAAGAGAGAAGCATGAAGTTGCGCTGAACCGTCCGCCAAGAGTGACTAAAACGTACTCTCTGGACGCTAGCGGTACGGTGAAGTTCAAGGTGCCTTACGGTGGCCTGATTTATATCAAGGGCAATAGCTCTACCAATGAATCTGCCAGCTTCACCTTTACTGGTGTGGTAAAAGCACCGTTCTATAAAGACGGCGCATGGAAAAACGATCTGAACTCACCGGCTCCGCTGGGTGAGCTGGAATCAGACGCTTTCGTTTATACCGCACCGAAGAAGAACCTGAATGCCAGCAATTACACTGGCGGACTGAAGCAATTCGCTAACGATCTGGACACCTTTGCCAGCTCGATGAATGACTTCTACGGTCGTGATGAAACGAGCGGTAAGCACCGGATGTTTACCTATAAAGCATTGACGGGACATAAACATCGTTTCACAAACGATGTGCAGATCTCCATCGGTGATGCGCACTCGGGTTATCCGGTAATGAACAGCAGCTTCTCGACGAACAGCACCACGCTGCCGACGACGCCGCTGAACGACTGGTTGATCTGGCACGAAGTAGGGCACAACGCCGCAGAAACGCCGCTGACTGTACCGGGTGCAACTGAAGTCGCTAACAACGTGCTGGCGCTGTACATGCAGGATCGTTATCTCGGCAAGATGAACCGTGTCGCTGACGATATTACCGTTGCGCCGGAATATCTGGAGGAGAGCAACGGTCAGGCATGGGCACGCGGCGGTGCGGGTGACCGTCTGCTGATGTACGCGCAGCTGAAGGAATGGGCAGAGAAAAACTTTGATATCAAGAAATGGTATCCAGAAGGCTCTCTGCCAGCGTTCTACAGCGAGCGTGAAGGGATGAAAGGCTGGAATCTGTTCCAGTTGATGCATCGTAAAGCACGCGGCGATGAGGTTGGTAAAACCAAGTTTGGCGAAAGAAATTACTGTGCTGAATCCAACGGTAACGCTGCGGACACGCTGATGCTGTGTGCCTCCTGGGTCGCCCAGACGGATCTTTCGGAGTTCTTTAAGAAATGGAATCCGGGTGCGAATGCTTACCATCTGCCGGGGGCGAGCGAGATGAGCTTCGAGGGCGGTGTGAGCCAGTCGGCGTACAACACGCTGGCGTCACTCAAGCTGCCGAAACCGGAACAGGGACCGGAAAACATTAACAAGGTTACCGAGCATAAGATGTCTGTCGAGTAATCCTGTATGCCGGATAAGGCGTTCACGCCGCATCCGGCATGAAATAAGGCGCACCGGGTTGCGCCAGCTTATCGGGCCTGGAGGAAAGCCGTATGGCATACACTTGCAGGCCCGCATCCAGCAAGTTACAACAAACAACCTTTAACCATGCTTTTTGATGTTTTTCAGCAATACCCCGCGGCGATGCCCATACTGGCAACCGTCGGAGGATTGATCATCGGCAGTTTTTTGAATGTGGTGATTTGGCGTTACCCCATCATGCTGCGCCAACAAATGGCGGAGTTTCACGGTGAAATGTCGAGTGCGCAGTCAAAAATAAGCCTTGCGCTACCGCGTTCGCACTGCCCACATTGTCAGCAGACCATCCGCGTTCGTGACAATATTCCGCTGCTCTCCTGGTTGATGCTCAAAGGGCGCTGCCGCGACTGTCAGGCGAAAATCAGCAAGCGTTATCCGCTGGTGGAGTTATTGACGGCACTCGCTTTTTTGCTGGCGAGTCTGGTCTGGCCGGAAAGTGGATGGGCGCTGGCGGTGATGATATTATCCGCCTGGCTGATTGCCGCGAGCATCATCGACCTCGATCACCAATGGCTGCCCGATGTTTTTACTCAGGGCGTATTGTGGACAGGACTGATTGCGGCATGGGCGCAACAGAGTCCGTTAACGCTACAAGACGCAGTTACCGGCGTCCTGGTGGGGTTTATCACTTTTTACTCCCTGCGCTGGATAGCCGGAATAGTTCTGCGTAAAGAAGCATTAGGCATGGGCGACGTATTATTGTTCGCTGCGTTAGGTGGCTGGGTGGGGCCGTTATCACTGCCCAATGTTGCTTTAATCGCATCATGCTGCGGCCTGATATATGCCATTATTACAAAAAGAGGATCAACCACACTGCCTTTTGGACCGTGTTTAAGTCTGGGCGGTATAGCAACACTTTATCTACAGGCATTGTTTTAATGATAACCACGTCATTATCAAAGTGACATTTTAACTCTTATTAATAACCTTAGAGATTATTTACTATGTCGATAAAACAAATGCCAGGGAGGGTATTAATATCGCTATTGTTGAGCGTTACAGGATTATTAAGTGGCTGTGCCAGCCATAATGAAAATGCCAGTTTACTGGCGAAAAAACAGGCGCAAAATATCAGCCAAAACCTGCCGATTAAATCTGCGGGATATACCTTAGTGCTGGCACAAAGTAGCGGCACGACGGTAAAAATGACCATTATCAGCGAAGCGGGGACTCAGACCACGCAGACGCCTGACGCCTTTTTAACCAGCTATCAAAGACAAATGTGCACTGACCCAACAGTGAAATTAATGCTCACTGAGGGAATTAATTACAGCATAACGATTAATGATACACGTACAGGTAACCAGTATCAGCGGAAACTGGATCGTACCACCTGTGGAATAGTCAAAGCATAACGTCGGGTAGATATAAATTGGCGCGGGTTGTTTTTCGTGACGCACGAATTTATCTCATTCAATGGCTGACAAAAATTCGTCACACTCTTAACCAGAGACAATCTTTTAATACAGACAAAGAGCATCTGCGAAAAATTGTACGCGGGATGTTCTGGCTGATGCTGCTTATTATTTCTGCAAAAGTGGCGCATTCACTCTGGCGCTATTTCTCCTTTTCTGCGGAATATACGGCTGTTTCCCCATCGGCGAATAAACCGCCCCGTGCGGATGCAAAAACGTTCGATAAAAATGACGTGCAATTAATCAGCCAGCAAAACTGGTTTGGCAAATATCAGCCCGTCGCCACGCCGGTAAAACAACCCGAACCTGTGCCTGTGGCAGAAACGCGTCTTAATGTGGTGCTGCGCGGGATTGCCTTTGGTGCCAGACCCGGCGCGGTTATTGAAGAAGGCGGTAAACAGCAGGTCTATTTGCAGGGTGAAACGCTTGGCTCGCACAATGCGGTGATTGAGGAAATCAATCGCGACCATGTGATGCTGCGCTATCAGGGAAAAATAGAGCGCCTGAGCCTGGCTGAAGAGGAGCGTTCCACTGTTGCCGTGACCAACAAAAAAGCTGTCAGTGACGAAGCAAAGCAAGCTGTTGCTGAGCCTGCTGCCAGTGCGCCAGTTGAGATCCCGACTGCCGTGCGTCAGGCACTGGCGAAAGATCCGCAGAAAATTTTTAACTATATCCAGCTTACGCCTGTGCGTAAGGAGGGGATTGTCGGTTATGCAGTGAAGCCGGGGGCAGATCGTTCTCTGTTCGATGCCAGCGGTTTCAAGGAAGGCGATATCGCCATTGCGCTAAATCAGCAGGATTTCACTGATCCACGAGCAATGATTGCTCTGATGCGGCAGTTACCTTCAATGGATTCCATTCAACTTACGGTTTTACGCAAGGGTGCGCGCCACGACATTTCCATCGCGCTGCGCTAACCGCATTTAATCCAGGAGAATCATTCATCGTGTTTTGGCGTGATATTACGTTGTCGGTCTGGCGTAAGAAGACAACTGGCCTCAAAACAAAAAAGCGTTTACTGCCGCTGGTGCTGGCAGCGGCATTATGCAGTTCACCGGTCTGGGCGGAAGAAGCCACTTTCACCGCTAATTTTAAAGATACCGACCTGAAATCGTTCATCGAAACCGTCGGCGCTAACCTTAATAAAACCATCATTATGGGGCCGGGCGTACAGGGGAAAGTGAGTATTCGCACCATGACCCCGCTCAATGAACGCCAGTATTACCAGCTATTCCTTAACCTGCTGGAAGCACAGGGGTATGCCGTCGTACCGATGGAAAACGACGTGCTGAAGGTGGTGAAATCCAGCGCTGCGAAAGTCGAGCCGCTGCCGCTGGTCGGTGAAGGCAGCGACAACTACGCGGGCGATGAAATGGTCACCAAAGTAGTGCCGGTACGTAATGTGTCGGTACGCGAGTTGGCACCGATTCTGCGCCAGATGATCGACAGCGCAGGCTCAGGCAATGTTGTTAATTACGATCCCTCCAACGTGATTATGCTCACCGGACGCGCCTCCGTTGTGGAGCGCCTGACAGAAGTGATCCAGCGCGTGGATCACGCGGGTAATCGCACCGAAGAGGTGATCCCGCTGGATAACGCCTCGGCTTCGGAAATCGCCCGCGTGCTGGAAAGCCTGACGAAAAACAGCGGCGAGAACCAGCCTGCGACGCTGAAATCTCAAATTGTCGCCGACGAACGCACCAACAGTGTGATTGTCAGTGGTGACCCGGCCACGCGGGACAAAATGCGCCGCCTGATCCGTCGGCTGGACTCAGAAATGGAACGCAGCGGCAACAGCCAGGTGTTCTATCTCAAATACAGCAAAGCCGAAGATCTGGTCGATGTGCTGAAGCAGGTCAGCGGCACGCTCACGGCGGCTAAAGAAGAGGCGGAAGGCACGGTCGGTAGCGGGCGTGAGATTGTATCCATCGCCGCCAGCAAACACAGTAATGCCCTGATTGTAACCGCACCGCAGGACATCATGCAGTCGCTGCAAAGCGTGATTGAACAACTGGATATTCGCCGTGCTCAGGTGCACGTCGAGGCGTTGATCGTGGAAGTTGCCGAAGGTAGCAATATCAACTTCGGCGTGCAGTGGGCGTCGAAAGATGCCGGATTAATGCAGTTTGCTAATGGTACGCAGATCCCTATCGGTACGCTGGGGGCAGCCATTTCTCAGGCGAAACCGCAGAAAGGCTCGACGGTGATCAGTGAAAACGGCGCTACCACCATTAATCCGGATACCAACGGCGATCTCTCCACACTCGCCCAGCTTCTTTCCGGCTTTAGCGGTACGGCGGTTGGTGTGGTGAAAGGCGACTGGATGGCGCTGGTGCAGGCGGTTAAAAACGACTCCAGCTCTAACGTGCTCTCCACGCCGAGCATCACCACGCTGGACAACCAGGAAGCCTTCTTCATGGTGGGCCAGGACGTTCCGGTATTAACCGGCTCTACCGTTGGCTCCAATAACAGCAATCCTTTCAATACAGTAGAAAGGAAAAAAGTCGGCATCATGCTGAAAGTCACGCCGCAGATTAACGAAGGTAACGCGGTACAGATGGTGATTGAGCAGGAAGTCTCGAAGGTGGAAGGACAGACCAGCCTCGACGTGGTGTTTGGTGAGCGCAAACTGAAAACCACCGTGCTGGCTAACGATGGTGAGCTGATTGTGCTTGGCGGTCTGATGGACGACCAGGCGGGAGAAAGCGTGGCGAAAGTGCCGCTGCTTGGCGATATCCCATTGATTGGTAACCTGTTTAAATCGACGGCGGATAAAAAAGAAAAACGTAACCTGATGGTGTTTATCCGTCCGACCATTCTGCGTGACGGTATGGCGGCAGACGGCGTGTCGCAGCGCAAATATAACTATATGCGCGCCGAACAGATCTATCGTGATGAGCAAGGCTTAAGCCTGATGCCGCACACCGCGCAGCCGGTACTGCCAGCGCAAAACCAGGCCTTACCGCCGGAAGTACGTGCATTCCTTAATGCCGGGAGAACGCGTTAATGGTGCCTGTAGCACAGGAAACCACCGCTAACACCGTGCGTCTGCCCTACAGTTTCAGCCGTCGGTTTAGCCTGGTGGCATGGTGCGAAGCGTCGCTGGAGATCCTCCATGTGCATCCGTTGTCGCTCTCTGTTTTGCAGGAGCTGCAGCGGGGGCTGAACGCGCCCTTTACGCTGCGGCAAATCGACGGGGCCGAATTTGAACAGCGGCTGAATGCGGTCTGGCAGCGGGACTCTTCCGAGGCTCGCCAGCTGATGGAAGATCTCGGTTCTGCTGAGGACTTTTTTACTCTCGCGGAAGAACTGCCAGAAACGGAAGATCTGCTGGAAAGTGACGACGATGCGCCGATCATCAAACTGATCAACGCCATGCTGGCAGAGGCGATTAAAGAAGGCGCTTCGGATATCCACATCGAGACGTTTGAAAAGAGTCTGGTGATCCGTTTTCGCGTTGACGGCACATTACATGAAATGCTGCGCCCGGGGCGCAAACTGGCCTCGCTGCTGGTGTCGCGTATCAAGGTGATGGCGCGGCTGGACATTGCCGAAAAGCGCGTGCCGCAGGATGGACGTATTGCGCTGTTGCTGGGCGGCCGGGCGATTGACGTGCGTGTCTCCACCATGCCTTCTGCCTGGGGCGAGCGCGTGGTGCTGCGACTGCTGGACAAAAACCAGGCCCGCCTGACGCTGGAGCGTCTGGGGCTTAGCCAGCAACTGACCGCGCAGTTGCGCCAGCTGTTACACAAACCGCACGGCATCTTTCTGGTGACGGGGCCGACGGGTTCCGGCAAAAGCACCACGCTGTACGCCGGATTGCAGGAGCTGAACAACCATTCGCGCAACATTCTCACGGTTGAAGATCCCATCGAATACATGATTGAAGGGATCGGTCAGACGCAGGTTAACACCCGCGTCGGCATGACCTTTGCCCGTGGGCTGCGCGCGATTTTGCGTCAGGACCCGGATGTGGTGATGGTCGGTGAAATTCGCGATACCGAAACCGCAGAAATCGCCGTCCAGGCTTCACTTACCGGACACCTGGTCCTTTCCACGCTGCATACCAACACAGCGGTGGGGGCGATCACACGTTTGCAGGATATGGGCGTGGAGCCTTTCCTGCTCTCTTCCAGTCTGACGGGCGTGATGGCGCAGCGACTGGTTCGCACGCTGTGTCCCGACTGCCGCCAGCCCGCACCAGCCACTGACGAAGAAAAACGCCTGCTGGGAATTACCGACGCCCGTACCGTCACTCTGTACCATCCACAGGGCTGTCCCGCCTGTAATCACAAAGGTTTTCGCGGACGGACTGCCATCCATGAGCTGATCGTGGTGGATGCCACATTGCGTGATTTGATCCACCGTCAGGCCGGGGAGCTGGAGCTGGAACGTTATGTCCGACAACACTCTGCGGGTATCCGCAGCAACGGCATTGAGAAAGTGCTCGCCGGAGAAACCTCTCTCGATGAAGTTCTGCGGGTAACCATGGAGGCGTAATGGCACTGTTTTACTATCAGGCGCTGGAGCGTAATGGTCGCAAAACCAAAGGTATGATTGAGGCGGATTCCGCGCGTCATGCCCGCCAGTTGTTGCGCGGTAAAGAGCTTATCCCCGTGCATATTGAAGCCCGGATGAATACTTCGTCAGGGGGGATGTTGCAGCGTCGGCGGCACGCACATCGTCGCGTGGCGGCGGCAGATCTGGCGCTGTTCACGCGCCAACTGGCAACGTTAGTACAGGCAGCAATGCCGCTGGAAACCTGCTTACAGGCGGTCAGTGAGCAAAGTGAAAAACTGCATGTAAAAAGCCTCGGAATGGCGCTGCGCAGCCGGATTCAGGAAGGTTACACCCTGTCGGACAGCCTGCGCGAACATCCCCGCGTCTTTGATTCCCTGTTTTGTTCGATGGTTGCTGCCGGAGAAAAATCCGGGCATCTCGACGTGGTGCTCAATCGCCTGGCAGATTACACCGAACAGCGACAGCGCCTGAAATCACGTCTGTTGCAGGCCATGCTCTATCCGCTGGTTCTGCTGGTGGTGGCAACGGGCGTAGTCACTATTTTGCTGACGGCAGTGGTGCCGAAAATCATCGAACAGTTTGATCATCTCGGACACGCGCTGCCCGCCTCCACCCGCACGCTTATTGCCATGAGCGACGCGTTACAGGCCAGCGGCGTTTACTGGCTGGCGGGTTTGCTGGGGCTTCTGGTGCTGGGGCAACGGCTACTTAAAAATCCTGCTATGCGCCTGCGCTGGGATCAAACCGTGCTGCGCCTGCCTGTGACGGGGCGTGTTGCGCGCGGGCTGAATACGGCGCGTTTTTCCCGCACCTTAAGCATCCTCACCGCCAGCAGTGTTCCGCTACTGGAAGGTATTCAGACCGCTGCCGCCGTGTCGGCAAATCGCTATGTCGAACAACAACTACTGCTGGCGGCAGATCGCGTCCGCGAAGGAAGCAGTCTGCGCGCCGCGCTGGCGGAGTTGCGCCTGTTCCCGCCGATGATGCTGTACATGATCGCCTCCGGCGAACAGAGCGGCGAACTGGAAACCATGCTTGAGCAGGCCGCAGTCAACCAGGAACGGGAATTTGATACCCAGGTGGGGCTGGCGTTAGGGCTGTTTGAACCGGCGCTGGTGGTGATGATGGCGGGCGTGGTGCTGTTTATCGTCATCGCCATCCTTGAGCCGATGCTGCAACTGAACAATATGGTTGGAATGTAATTTACGGAGTTATCACATGTATTCGTTATCCCGCACACAAAAACCACGGGCAGGTTTTACCCTGCTGGAAGTGATGGTGGTGATTGTTATTCTTGGCGTCCTGGCAAGTCTGGTGGTGCCTAACCTGTTGGGCAATAAAGAGAAAGCGGATCGGCAAAAAGCCATCAGCGATATCGTGGCGCTGGAGAATGCGCTGGATATGTACCGACTGGATAACGGGCGTTATCCGACCACAGAACAGGGGCTTGAGGCGCTGATCCAGCAGCCAGCCAATATGGCGGACTCCCGCAACTACCGTACTGGTGGATACATCAAACGACTGCCAAAGGATCCGTGGGGCAATGATTATCAGTATCTCAGCCCGGGTGAAAAAGGACTGTTTGATGTTTATACCCTGGGGGCGGATGGTCAGGAAAACGGGGAAGGCGCTGGCGCAGATATCGGTAACTGGAATTTGCAGGAGTTTCAGTAAGCAGTGCCTGAACGCGGATTCACACTTCTGGAAATCATGTTGGTGATTTTCCTTATCGGCCTTGCCAGTTCGGGCGTGGTACAGACGTTTGCGACCGATTCTGAACCGCCCGCGAAAAAAGCGGCACAGGATTTTCTGACTCGCTTTGCGCAGTTTAAGGACAGGGCAGTGATTGAAGGGCAGACACTCGGTGTGCTAATCGACGCGCCTGGCTATCAGTTTATGCAGCGTCGTCAGGGGCAGTGGTTGCCCGTTTCCGCGACCCGGTTATCGGCACAGGTTACGGTGCCAAAACAGGTGCAGATGCTGTTACAACCCGGAAGTGATATCTGGCAGAAGGAGTATGCGCTGGAGCTGCAACGTCGTCGCCTGACGCTGCACGATATTGAACTGGAGCTGCAAAAAGAGGCGAAAAAGAAGACGCCGCAGATCCGTTTTTCGCCTTTTGAACCCGCCACGCCGTTTACGCTGCGCTTCTACTCGGCGGCGCAAAACGCATGTTGGGCGGTAAAGCTGGCACACGATGGCGCGTTATCCCTCAATCAATGTGATGAGAGGATGCCATGAAGCGCGGATTTACCTTGCTGGAAGTGATGCTCGCGCTGGCGATTTTTGCGCTGGCTGCCACGGCGGTGTTACAGATTGCCAGCGGTGCGCTGAGTAATCAGCACGTTCTTGAGGAAAAAACGGTAGCGGGCTGGGTAGCTGAAAACCAGACTGCGCTGCTCTACCTGATGACCCGTGAGCAGCGGGCGGTCAGGCATCAGGGCGAGAGCGATATGGCAGGAAGCCGCTGGTACTGGCGAACAATCCCATTGAATACAGGCAACGCGCTGCTCCAGGCGGTGGATATTGAAGTCAGCCTTCACGAAGACTTTTCGTCGGTGATTCAGTCACGACGCGCCTGGTTTAGCGCCGTGGGAGGCCAACAGTGAGAAGGGCTCGCGCTGGTTTCACGTTACTGGAAATGTTGGTGGCAATTGCCATTTTTGCCTCGCTGGTACTGATGGCGCAGCAGGTGACAAACGGTGTCACACGCGTGAATAACGCCGTCGCCGGACATGATCAAAAACTAAACCTCATGCAGCAAACGATGAGTTTTCTGACCCACGATCTGACACAAATGATGCCGCGTCCGGTAAGAGGCGAACAGGGCCAGCGTGAACCAGCGTTACTGGCGGGCGCTGGCGTGCTGGCGTCTGAGAGTGAAGGCATGCGCTTTGTGCGCGGCGGCGTGGTTAACCCGTTGATGCGTCTGCCACGCAGCAATCTGCTCACCGTCGGTTACCGCATTCATGACGGTTATCTCGAACGGTTAGCCTGGCCGCTGACCGATGCCGCAGGCAGCGTGAAGCCGACAATGCAAAAGTTGATTCCGGCGGATTCGCTCCGTTTGCAGTTCTATGATGGTACGCGCTGGCAGGAGAGCTGGTCGTCAGTACAGGCGATCCCTGTGGCAGTGCGCATGACTCTGCATTCGCCGCAATGGGGCGAGATTGAACGCATCTGGTTGTTACGCGGGCCGCAATTATCATGATCACCTCACCACCAAAACGCGGAATGGCACTGGTCGTGGTGCTGGTATTGCTGGCGGTTATGATGCTGGTAACCATCACGCTTTCCGGGCGGATGCAGCAACAACTTGGGCGAACGCGCAGCCAGCAGGAGTACCAGCAGGCGCTGTGGTACAGCGCCAGTGCGGAAAGCCTGGCGCTGAGCGCGCTCAGTCTGAGCCTGAAAAATGAAAAGCGCGTGCATCTGGCACAGCCGTGGGCATCCGGCCCTCGTTTCTTCCCTCTGCCGCAGGGGCAAATTGCGGTCACCCTGCGTGACGCACAGGCTTGCTTTAACCTGAATGCCCTTGCTCAGCCGACAACGGCGTCGCGTCCGCTTGCGGTACAACAGTTGATTGCCCTGATCTCGCGCCTGGATGTGCCTGCTTATCGGGCCGAACTGATAGCCGAAAGCCTGTGGGAGTTTATTGACGAGGACCGCAGCGTGCAGACGCGTCTGGGCCGTGAAGACAGCGAGTATCTCGCCCGTTCGGTGCCTTTCTACGCCGCGAATCAACCGCTGGCTGATATCAGTGAGATGCGCGTGGTGCAGGGAATGGACGCCGGGCTTTATCAAAAACTGAAACCGCTGGTCTGTGCGCTGCCGATGACCCGCCAGCAAATCAACATCAATACTTTAGACGTCACGCAAAGTGTGATTCTTGAGGCGCTGTTTGACCCGTGGTTAAGCCCTGTTCAGGCGCGGGCGTTATTACAACAACGTCCGGCGAAGGGCTGGGAAGATATCGATCAGTTTCTTGCACAGCCGCTACTTGCTGACGTCGATGAGCGTACTAAAAAACAGCTAAAAACCGTCCTGAGCGTGGACAGCAATTACTTCTGGCTGCGTTCAGATATCACCGTGAATGAGATTGAACTGACGATGAACTCGTTAATTGTCCGCATGGGCCCACAACACTTTTCGGTTCTCTGGCATCAGACAGGAGAAAGTGAGTGAGTTCCATCCTTGAGATTTTTTTCCCGCTTTGCGCCGCTGATCCCATCCATTGGCAGCGCCGTACACCCGATGTGGAGCACGGTATCTGGTCTGACGTTGCTAACGAACAGCTCCAGCAATGGCTGCAAACCGATGCGATTCGACTCTACATTCCCGGCGAATGGATCAGCGTCTGGCAGGTTGAACTGCCTGATGTCGCCCGTAAGCAGATACCGACCATTCTGCCCGCCTTACTGGAAGAAGAGCTGAACCAGGATATCGATGAACTGCATTTCGCCCCGTTGAATATCGACCAGCAACTGGCAACCGTAGCAGTGATTCACCAACAGCATATGCGCAACATTGCGCAGTGGTTGCAGGAAAACGGCATCACCCGCGCTACCGTCGCGCCGGACTGGATGTCCATTCCTTGTGGGTTTATAGCTTGCGATGCGCAACGGGTTATCTGCCGCATCGATGAATGCCGGGGATGGAGCGCCGGGCTGGCGCTGGCTCCGGTCATGTTCCGCGCCCAGCTCAATGAGCAGGATTTACCGCTTTCGCTAACCGTAGTCGGCATTGCACCGGAAAAGCTATCAGCATGGGCTGGCGCAGACGCTGAACGCCTGACCGTTACAGCTCTGCCCGCCATTACCACTTATGG
Source organism: Escherichia sp. SCLE84 (assembly GCF_012584495.1). NCBI lineage: Bacteria > Pseudomonadati > Pseudomonadota > Gammaproteobacteria > Enterobacterales > Enterobacteriaceae > Escherichia > Escherichia sp. SCLE84. The sequence continues at coordinate 4,073,025 of NZ_CP051430.1, forward strand.
CGAACCGGAAGGGAACCTGCTGACAGGGCCGTGGCAGCCTCGCGTCAGCTACCGAAAACAGTGGGCGCGCTGGCGGGTGATGATTCTGCCGATATTGCTGATTCTGGTTGCGCTGGCAGTGGAGCGGGGCGTGACGTTATGGAGCGTCAGCGAACAGGTGGCGCAAAGCCGCACCCAGGCGGAGGAACAGTTCTTAACGTTGTTCCCGGAGCAGAAGCGGATTGTGAATTTACGCTCTCAGGTGACGATGGCGCTGAAAAAATATCGCCCACAGGCCGACGATACCCGGCTGCTCGCCGAGTTGTCAGCGATAGCCAGCACCCTGAAATCAGCGTCACTTTCCGACATCGAAATGCGTGGTTTCACCTTTGATCAAAAACGCCAGACGCTTCACCTCCAGTTGCGGGCTGCTAACTTTGCCAGTTTCGACAAACTGCGTAGTGCACTGGCAACCGATTATGTTGTGCAACAGGACGCATTACAGAAAGAGGGTGATGCGGTTTCCGGCGGCGTAACGTTGCGGAGGAAATAACATGTTACGCGATAAATTTATTCACTATTTTCAGCAATGGCGTGAACGCCAGTTAAGCCGTGGCGAACACTGGCTGGCACAACACCTGGCGGGGCGTTCTCCGCGTGAAAAGGGCATGTTACTGGCAGCGGTGGTGTTCCTGTTTAGCGTCGGATATTACGTCCTCATCTGGCAGCCGTTGAGCGAACGGATAGAACAACAGGAGACAATGTTGCAGCAACTGGTGGCGATGAACACCAGACTGAGGAGCGCCGCGCCGGATATTATGGCGGCGCGAAAATCCGCCACAACAACGCCTGCGCAGGTATCGCGGGTTATCAGTGACAGCGCTTCCGCGCACTCGGTAGTCATCAAGCGGATAGCCGAGCGTGGGGAGAATATTCAGGTCTGGATAGATCCGGTGGTGTTTAATGACCTGCTGAACTGGTTAAACGCGCTGGATGAAAAGTATGCGCTGCGGGTGACACAAATTGATGCCAGTGCTGCTGAGAAGACTGGGATGGTGAATGTGCAGCGGCTGGAGTTTGGACGGGGGTAAAGTATCAGGAGATTAGTATCAATAAAATTACTCTCGTTAACGTGGCGAGAGTAATTCCCCCAGACTTTATAAGCAAACTTTTTTCGTGAAGGTTATTGTCAGATCCAAAAGCAAAAACCCGCCTTGTGGGCGGGTTCTTAAGAATTAGTGGTGCCCGGACTCGGAATCGAACCAAGGACACGGGGATTTTCAATCCCCTGCTCTACCGACTGAGCTATCCGGGCAACGGGGCGCATTAAACCTGATTCGCCTCGTCTCGTCAATCAAATTTCTTCAATTTACTGCAGACTGCACAATCTATCATCACTTTGCCGCTATTGCACGCATTGTCAGGCAAACCAGGCGGTCCAGGCGGCGGAAAGCGGCATTGCCAGAAGGAGTGCTGGAAGCATGTTGACCACCGGGAACATTTTAATGCCACAGATGCGTAATCCGGTTGCCAGCAGCAATAAACCGCCTACGGCGCTGAAGTCTGCCATCATCGACGGTGTGGTCAGCGGTAATATCAGCGCGGCAGCCCACGCCAGCGTTAACTGGATGATCAGTAATGGGATACTAATTACCGACACCGCAATACCCAGCGAGCAGGCGAAGATCATCGCCGTAAAGAAATCAAGAAATGACTTGGCGATTAAAATACTCGGATCGCCGGTCATCCCTTCGTTCATCGCCCCGAAGATCCCGGTGCCGCTGGCGCAAAACAGGACAATAATCGCGACATAATTCTGAATAAAAGATTCATGCGCTGGCTTCTTACGTGAGTGACGAAACAGATTTTGTGCTTTGGCGACTGCTGTATTGACACCTTTCTCCAGCAAACAAATTTCGCCAATTAGAGCGCCAAGTAGCGTAGCTAAAACCATCGCTGGAAGGTTGGCGCATTTCACAACCAGTAAAATACCAATCCCCAGCGATGCCAGACCAAAAATAGATGTCATGGAGACGCGGATACGTTCCGGTAAGCGTTGGCTGAGCAGTGCGCCGAGAACGCCACCCAGTAAGACTGCACTAGCGTTGATAAAAGGGCCGATGACCACAAGAGTTCCTGTTAGCTGTATTGTTTGATTTTCTTATTATGAACTTTTTGCCTTGTTGATGGCTTGTCTGGTCGCAAAGTCCTGGCTTGCACGCTTTAGCGAAAGGTGCCATGATTGCGCGAATTTTCTCCTCTCTGTACGGAGTTTGCCCGATGCACGCCATCTCCTTACATTCTCTCGCTTATCGCCGTTTCGCGCGAAACGTTTCCCTTTCTATGTTACTGCTCATGCGGTGAAGTTAACGCACGCTCACTGCAGGACAACAGTAAAATCAGAGCGTTTCTGCTTTTACTGATGTCTGGCGGTCGGAGCTGGTGACCAGTTTGACCCATATCTCATGGGGCAGGGTTTTCCACCTTGTCCGGTATTCTTACTTCCCCGAAACGGGTTTGCGCTTATGAAATCAATGAATATTGCCGCCAGTAGTGAACTGGTATCCCGACTTTCTTCTCATCGTCGCGTGGTGGCGTTGGGAGATACTGATTTTACGGACGTCGCGGCAGTCGTCATTACCGCTGCGGATAGTCGCAGTGGCATTCTTGCGTTGCTTAAGCGCACCGGTTTTCATCTACCGGTGTTTTTGTATTCCGAACATGCTGTTGAATTACCTGCGGGCGTTACGGCGGTAATCAACGGCAACGAGCAGCAGTGGCTGGAGCTGGAATCCGCAGCCTGTCAGTATGAAGAGAATTTGCTGCCACCGTTTTATGACACGCTGACGCAGTACGTTGAGATGGGCAACAGCACCTTTGCTTGCCCTGGACATCAACATGGTGCGTTTTTTAAAAAGCATCCTGCCGGACGCCATTTTTACGATTTCTTTGGTGAGAACGTCTTTCGCGCCGATATGTGTAACGCTGACGTAAAATTGGGCGATCTGCTTATTCATGAAGGATCGGCGAAAGATGCGCAGAAATTCGCAGCCAAAGTCTTTCATGCCGATAAAACCTATTTTGTGCTGAACGGCACATCGGCAGCGAATAAAGTGGTGACGAATGCGCTGTTAACGCGTGGCGATCTGGTGCTTTTCGACCGTAACAACCATAAGTCGAATCATCACGGCGCGCTGATTCAGGCGGGGGCGACGCCGGTCTATCTGGAAGCTTCACGCAACCCGTTTGGTTTCATTGGCGGTATTGATGCGCACTGTTTTAATGAAGAGTATCTGCGCCAGCAAATTCGCGACGTTGCGCCAGAAAAAGCCGAGCTGCCGCGCCCGTTTCGCCTGGCGATTATTCAGCTGGGAACCTATGACGGAACTGTCTATAACGCCCGTCAGGTGATCGATACCGTTGGGCATCTGTGTGATTACATTCTGTTTGATTCCGCGTGGGTCGGTTACGAACAATTTATCCCGATGATGGCGGATAGCTCGCCGCTGCTGTTAGAACTTAACGAAAACGATCCGGGGATTTTTGTGACCCAGTCGGTGCACAAACAGCAGGCTGGATTCTCACAGACGTCGCAGATCCATAAAAAAGATAACCATATCCGCGGACAGGCGCGTTTTTGCCCGCATAAGCGGTTGAATAACGCCTTTATGCTCCATGCTTCTACCAGCCCTTTCTATCCGCTGTTTGCTGCACTGGATGTTAACGCCAAAATTCATGAAGGGGAGAGTGGGCGTCGGCTGTGGGCTGAGTGCGTTGAGTTGGGTATTGAGTCGCGCAAGGCTATTCTTGCGCGCTGTAAGCTGTTCCGCCCGTTTATCCCGCCCGTTGTTGATGGCAAATTGTGGCAGGATTATCCGACATCTGTGTTAGCCAGCGACCGCCGTTTTTTCAGTTTTGAGCCGGGGGCGAAGTGGCACGGCTTTGAAGGATATGCCGCGGATCAGTATTTTGTTGATCCGTGCAAGCTGTTACTCACTACACCAGGTATCAATGCCGAAACTGGCGAATATAGCGACTTTGGCGTTCCGGCGACGATTCTGGCGCACTATCTGCGTGAGAACGGCATTGTGCCGGAGAAGTGCGATCTCAACTCCATTCTGTTCTTATTAACTCCGGCGGAAAGCCACGAGAAGCTGGCACAACTGGTGGCGATGCTGGCGCAATTTGAACAGCATATTGAGGATGACTCGCCGCTGGCTGAGGTGTTGCCGAGCGTTTATAACAAATATCCGGTGCGCTATCGCGACTACACCCTGCGCCAGTTGTGTCAGGAGATGCACGATCTGTATGTCAGTTTCGACGTCAAAGACCTACAAAAAGCGATGTTCCGCCAGCAGAGTTTCCCGTCAGTGGTGATGAACCCCCAGGATGCGCATAGCGCTTATATTCGCGGTGAAGTGGAGTTGGTGCGGATTCGTGATGCCGAAGGGCGAATTGCGGCAGAAGGGGCGTTGCCTTATCCACCTGGCGTGCTTTGCGTGGTACCCGGGGAAGTCTGGGGTGGGGCGGTTCAACGTTATTTCCTTGCACTGGAAGAAGGGGTGAATTTGTTGCCGGGATTTTCGCCGGAGCTGCAAGGTGTTTATAGCGAAACCGATGCGGATGGCATGAAACGGTTGTACGGTTATGTGTTGAAGTAAGAATAAAAAAAACGGGTCACCTTCTGGCGACCCGTTTTTCTTTGCGTAATTAGTGGCTAACCGTCTGTGTGCCTGTCGGGACACGAACGTGTTTATATTTGAACATCGCCATGAACGCGAAGGCCAGAACCACGGAGTAACCAGCGAAAATCAACCATACGGTCTGCCAGTCGGTAATGCCGTTTTGGGTGTACATCTCAACAACTTTACCGCTCACGATGCCGCCGAGGATACAGCCGAAGCCGTTAGTCATCATCAGGAACATCCCTTGTGCACTGGCGCGAATTGCCGGGCTAACTTCTTTTTCGACAAACACCGAACCAGAGATGTTGAAGAAGTCGAATGCGCAACCGTAAACGATCATCGACAGTACCAGCAGTACAGTACCGAACGGAGTCGGGTCGCCGTAAGCAAACAGCGCAAAACGCAGGATCCACGCCACAATACTGATCATCATTACGTTCTTAATACCGTAGCGGCTTAAGAAGAACGGGATGGTCAGAATGAACAGGGTTTCAGAGATCTGCGAAATCGACATGATGATTGACGCATGCTGCACAATAAAGCTGCTGGCAAACATCGGATCTTTGTCGAAGCTGTGCAGGAAGGTATTACCGAACATGTTGGTAATCTGCAGTTCCGCGCCCAGCAGCATTGAGAAGATAAAGAAGATTGCCATACGCTTGTTTTTAAACAGCGCGAATGCATCGAGGCCCAGCAGGGTTGTCCAGCTCTGATTCGCTTGCTGTTTAGCAACCGGAATATGCGGCAGAGTCAGGGTAAACAGAACCAGAATGGCGGAAAGTGCTGCGCCAATATACAGCTGCATGTGGCTTAATTCGAAGCCAGACAGGCTCACCACCCACATTGCCATGATAAAGCCGATGGTGCCCCAGATACGGATTGGCGGGAAGTCAGTAACGATATCCATCCCGGCATTTTGCAGGCGATAGTAAGAGATGGTGTTGATTAACCCAAGCGTTGGCATATAAGCAAACGAGTTAATCAATATCACAAGGAACATCGCCTCCGGTGTCGTGACCTGTGCCGCCATGAACAGCGTGATAGCGCCAATGGTGTGGCAAATGGCATATACCCATTTCGCACTTAACCATTTGTCGGCCACAATCCCCAGCAGCGCAGGCATAAAGACCGCGGCGATACCCAGTGAGCTATAAACTGCGCCAATAGAAGCACCGTCGAACTTCAGGGTAACAAACATATAGGAGCCGAGGGTCGTCAGCCAACTTCCCCACAGACAGAACTGCAGAAAAGAGAGGATTTTCAGCTGCAGCTTAAGATTCATGTTAATTTCCTCACATCGTGATGCGGATGAGTGTTTGAAAAAGCACATTTGACCGTGCGAGATGATGGGATTCTATCAACTTCGCGGACTGGTTTTTTGTTACCTGTGGCAAATAATTGCAAACATTCCCAATTTGCAAAACGAAATTGTGATGTGGATAACATTTTTGCCCCTGAGCATCGTCAGGGGCGGTTAATGGAATTATCGGCGGCGGTAGGATTTTTGCGCGGTATTCACTTTATAAAGATAACGGCGAGATTCCGCAGAGGGATGGCGGGTCGTCAGCGTCTGATAAACATCGCCCGGCGTCATGGTGTTAATAATATTGGCAGCCTGAATCTTATCATTCGAAAAGACTCGCAGCACGCTGCCTGCGCCGCCGTTATAGGCGGTGATGACGGCATAACGCCGCGATGTTGGGTTATCAATTCCGCCGAGATAAACATTGTTCAGCATCGCCAGATACGCGGTGCCGGTATCAATATTGCTGGCAGGATCAAACAAGAAACTGCGGCTCGGCGTGCCGGATTTCCCCTGCGAGCGGAACACATCTTTCCCGGCAGTATGTTGTACCACCTGCATTAATCCCAGCGCATCGGAACGGCTGACCGCATACGGGTTAAAGGAAGATTCGGTCTGCATAATTGCCAGAATCAGCGACTCATCAACGCCATATTTCCGTGACGCCTGGCGGACCATGCCGAGATATTTGTGCGCACGTTTATCAAGGTGGTTCGGTACCATGTTAATGGTGACGCTGTAGATGATACGCAGCCCGTTACTGCGGCTTTGCAGACGGTTTTTCAGCAGATAATCCGCGAAGTTGCTTGCGCGACCTTCCCAGCGAATCGGCTGCCCGGTGTTGTCCACCACCTGACCGTAAAGGAAAGGTTCTTTCGAAATCGTAATATCATCAACGTCGGAATAGAGATCGACCGAACTCGGATCGTCACCCATCAGCAACGTTTTGATAATTGCCCGGCGCAAATGCGCGGCAGGTTCTGTCCCGGCGATAGTTTCGATAGTAATCGTACCGTCATCGAAGTTGATGTGGCTGCGGGTCTGATATTGATCGGTGTATTTCACGTAGTCCTTAGGACCGGCGATCACCACCTCTTTGAATCCCCAGATGTTCTCAATATTGTGGGCAAATTGCCCCATCAGAATATCAAAACCGTTGGTATCTTTGACCCAGGCTTCGTTATAGGTATCGCCTTTTTTGGTCGTCGAACAGGAGATGAGCAACGGCGCAATCAAAGCCAGCGCGAGATATTTTTTCATCATTCCGGGTGCGTGTTGTGTTTGTTTTTATGCAAGTTGCCGGAGGCGTGCTCCGGCACTGTTTTTATTTTTTATCTTCCGGCGTATAGCCCTCGATATGCACCTCTTTACCCTCGAACAGGAAGTTGACCATCTCCTGCTCAAGCAGCTTGCGGTGCTCGGCATTCATCATGTTGAGTTTCTTTTCATTAATCAGCATGGTTTGTTTGTGCTGCCACTGCGCCCAGGCTTCTTTGGAGATCTCGTTATAGATGCGTTTTCCCAGCTCGCCGGGGTACAGCTGAAAATCCTGACCTTCTGCTTCACGTTGCAGGAAAGTACAAAAAATCGTTCTGCTCATAAATCATCCTCTTTATCGACTCACGCGCTAAACCGGCGCGCCAGTGCGTAACTGCTGTAACAAACGCTCCACGGGAGCCGCCAGGCCAACTGACGGCGGTTGCGCTAAGTTATACCAGAGCGCATTGCCTTCATCCATGCAGCCGGTGAATGACGACACGGGAAGCCACATAGGCACAATATCTAAGTGGAAATGGCTGAAGGTATGGCGAAACGCGGTCAGCTGCGTCAGGTTATCGGCAGCAATCTGCCGTTGCGCCAGCCAATGCCGCAAACTTTCTTCGTCGGCAAACTGCGGGAAACAGTATAAACCGCCCCACAATCCGCTCGGCGGACGCTGCGCCAGCAATACTTCATCTTCGTGCTGTAATAGCAAAAAGTAGCCGGTGCGCTCCGGCAGCGTCTGTTTCGGTTTTTTGCCCGGATAAAGCGACCAGCTATTGTTGGCGGCGGCAATACATCCGTTTTGTAGCGGACAGAGCGAACATTTCGGTTTCGAGCGCGTACAAATCATCGCGCCCAAATCCATCATCGCCTGATTAAACCGTTCCACGCCGACCGCGGGCGTCACCTGCTCGCTTAAACTCCATAATTTATTCTCGACCTCTTTTTTCCCAGGCCAGCCGCTTACAGCATAGCAGCGCGCCAGCACGCGTTTGACGTTACCGTCGAGAATCGGAAAGTGCTTACCCAGAGAAAGCGAGAGAATCGCGCCTGCGGTGGAACGCCCGACGCCCGGCAGTGCTGCAACTTCCTCAAAGGTTTCCGGGAATTTACCGCCGTGTAAGGTCGCCACTTGTTGTGCCGCTTTATGCAGATTGCGCGCGCGGGCGTAATAGCCAAGCCCGGTCCACAAGTGGAGAACTTCGTCGAGCGGCGCATTGGCGAGATCGGTCACCGTCGGGAAGCGCGCCATAAAGCGTTCAAAATAGGGGATAACGGTCGCAACCTGAGTTTGTTGCAACATCACTTCTGAGAGCCATACTTTGTAGGGCGTCTTGTCAATTTGCCAGGGCAGAGTTTTTCGCCCGTATTTATCGTACCAGTCCAGAACCTGGGCTGAAAATTGCGACGCTTGCATGGTCACCGAATTCACTGTTGTTGGGGGCAAGATTGCAGCACAGCGACGGCAGGGTGTAAACCGGAACTTTCCGCAGCCACGGCCTTATCATGCTTGCATCCGGCAACTAACTTTGGATAATGCCCGTTTTCAGAACACTTTCACAAGCGACTAAATCTTTATGAAAAACGACGTCATTTCACCGGAATTTGATGAAAACGGCCGCCCACTGCGCCGTATCCGTAGTTTTGTGCGCCGCCAGGGGCGACTGACCAAAGGCCAGGAACATGCGCTGGAAAACTACTGGCCGGTGATGGGCGTTGAGTTCAGCGAAGATATGCTGGATTTCCCCGCGCTTTTTGGCCGTGAAGCGCCGGTGACGCTTGAGATTGGTTTTGGCATGGGGGCGTCGCTGGTGGCAATGGCTAAAGATCGCCCCGAGCAGGACTTCCTCGGCATTGAAGTGCATTCACCGGGCGTTGGTGCGTGCCTGGCTTCTGCGCATGAAGAGGGCTTAAGCAACCTGCGCGTGATGTGTCACGATGCGGTTGAAGTGCTGCATAAAATGATTCCTGACAATTCATTGCGCATGGTGCAGCTCTTTTTCCCTGACCCGTGGCACAAAGCGCGCCATAATAAACGCCGTATCGTTCAGGTGCCGTTTGCCGAACTGGTAAAAAGCAAACTGCAGCTGGGGGGCGTATTCCATATGGCGACCGACTGGGAACCTTATGCGGAACATATGCTTGAAGTGATGTCTTCTATTGACGGTTATAAAAACCTGTCAGAGAGCAATGATTACGTACCGCGTCCGGCATCACGTCCAGTGACGAAATTTGAACAACGTGGTCATCGTCTTGGTCACGGAGTATGGGACTTAATGTTCGAGAGGGTGAAATAATGGCAAAGAACCGTAGCCGTCGTCTGCGTAAAAAAATGCACATCGACGAATTCCAGGAATTAGGATTTTCGGTGGCATGGCGATTCCCGGAAGGTACATCGGAAGAACAGATTGATAAAACCGTTGATGATTTTATTAACGAGGTTATCGAACCGAACAAACTGGCCTTTGACGGCAGCGGTTATCTGGCCTGGGAAGGTCTGATCTGCATGCAGGAAATCGGCAAATGCACCGAAGAACATCAGGCAATTGTGCGTAAGTGGCTGGAAGAGCGCAAACTGGATGAGGTACGCACCAGCGAACTTTTCGACGTTTGGTGGGACTAAGAAAGCATACGGGCGATGACAAATGCAAAACTGCCTGATGCGCTACGCTTATCATGCCTGGAAAGATGCACGATCGAGTAGGCCGGATAAGGCGTTTACGCCGCATCCGGCATGGAAAACGCGTACTTTGTTATCAATCTGGGGCCAGCAAATGCTGGCCTGATTTGTTCTTGAGGGAAGACTATGATGCGCAAAATGCTGCTGGCGGCAGCACTTTCAGTGACGGCAATGACCGCTCACGCCGACTACCAGTGCAGCGTCACGCCGCGTGACGATGTGATTGTCAGCCCGCAAACCGTGCAGGTGAAGGGCGAAAACGGCAATCTGGTGATCACGCCAGACGGCAACGTGATGTATAACGGTAAGCAATATTCCCTGAATGCCGCCCAGCGCGAGCAGGCGAAGGATTATCAGGCTGAACTACGTAGCACGCTGCCGTGGATTGATGAAGGCGCGAAAAGCCGCGTCGAGAAAGCCCGTATTGCTCTGGATAAAATTATCGTTCAGGAGATGGGCGAAAGCAGCAAAATGCGCAGCCGTCTGACCAAACTTGATGCGCAGCTGAAAGAGCAGATGAACCGCATTATCGAAACGCGCAGCGATGGCCTGACGTTTCACTATAAAGCCATTGATCAGGTTCGCGCCGAAGGCCAGCAATTAGTGAATCAGGCAATGGGCGGAATTTTACAGGACAGCATTAATGAAATGGGCGCGAAAGCGGTGCTGAAAAGCGGCGGTAACCCATTACAGAATGTGCTGGGAAGCCTGGGGGGGCTGCAATCCTCAATCCAAACCGAGTGGAAAAAGCAGGAAAAAGATTTCCAGCAGTTTGGCAAAGATGTTTGTAGCCGTGTTGTGACTCTGGAAGATAGCCGCAAAGCCCTGGTCGGGAATTTAAAATAATCCTCTATTTTAAGACGGTATAATACTTTTTTATGCCGTTTAATTCTTCGTTTTGTTACCTGCCTCTAACTTTGTAGATCTCCAAAATATATTCACGTTGTAAATTGTTTAACGTCAAATTTCCCATACAAAGCTAAGGGATAATGCGTAGCGTTCACGTAACTGGAGGAATGAAATGGAGTTTTTCAAAAAGACGGCACTTGCCGCACTGGTTATGGGTTTTAGTGGTGCAGCATTGGCATTACCCAATATCACCATTTTAGCAACCGGCGGGACCATTGCCGGTGGTGGTGACTCCGCAACCAAATCTAACTACACAGCGGGTAAAGTTGGCGTAGAAAATCTGGTTAATGCGGTGCCGCAACTGAAGGACATTGCGAACGTTAAAGGCGAGCAGGTAGTGAATATCGGCTCCCAGGACATGAACGATAATGTCTGGCTGACACTGGCGAAAAAAATTAACACCGACTGCGATAAGACCGACGGCTTCGTCATTACCCACGGTACCGACACGATGGAAGAAACTGCTTACTTCCTCGACCTGACGGTGAAATGCGACAAACCGGTGGTGATGGTCGGCGCAATGCGTCCGTCCACGTCTATGAGCGCAGACGGTCCATTCAACCTGTATAACGCGGTAGTGACCGCAGCTGATAAAGCCTCCGCCAACCGTGGCGTGCTGGTAGTGATGAATGACACCGTGCTTGATGGCCGTGACGTCACCAAAACCAACACCACCGACGTAGCGACCTTCAAGTCTGTTAACTACGGTCCTCTGGGTTACATTCACAACGGTAAGATTGACTACCAGCGTACCCCGGCACGTAAGCATACCAGCGACACGCCATTCGATGTCTCTAAGCTGAATGAACTGCCGAAAGTCGGCATTGTTTATAACTACGCTAACGCATCCGATCTTCCGGCTAAAGCACTGGTAGATGCGGGCTATGATGGCATCGTTAGCGCTGGTGTGGGTAACGGCAACCTGTATAAATCTGTGTTCGACACGCTGGCGACCGCCGCGAAAAACGGTACTGCAGTCGTGCGTTCTTCCCGCGTACCGACGGGCGCTACCACTCAGGATGCCGAAGTGGATGATGCGAAATACGGCTTCGTCGCCTCTGGCACGCTGAACCCGCAAAAAGCGCGCGTTCTGCTGCAACTGGCTCTGACGCAAACCAAAGATCCGCAGCAGATCCAGCAGATCTTCAATCAGTACTAATCACCTCGCCCCGGTATCGTGCCGGGGCTTTTTCACTTCAGACTTACGTCCATTGCCAATTTTCATTACCCTAATGATAATCACCGGAATAAATTATTCCGCGTGAGGTTTTTCGGGTGAAAAAGCAATGGATTGTTGGCACGGCACTGCTTATGTTGATGACTGGTAATGCCTGGGCAGATGGCGAACCGCCAACTGAAAATATCTTAAAAGATCAATTCAAAAAGCAGTATCACGGCATTCTCAAGCTTGATGCTATCACCTTAAAAAATCTTGATGCTAAGGGTAATCAGGCCACCTGGTCAGCGGAAGGCGATGTCTCTTCCAGTGACGATCTCTATACCTGGGTCGGTCAGTTGGCAGATTACGAACTGCTCGAACAGACCTGGACGAAAGATAAACCGGTAAAATTCTCGGCGATGTTAACCAGTAAAGGAACGCCCGCGTCTGGCTGGTCGGTGAACTTTTACTCTTTTCAGGCGGCAGCCAGCGATCGTGGGCGGGTGGTCGACGATATCAAAACGAATAATAAATATCTGATCGTGAATAGCGAAGATTTCAATTATCGCTTTAGTCAGCTTGAATCTGCGTTGAATACCCAGAAGAACTCGATTCCTGCGCTGGAAAAGGAAGTGAAAGCGCTTGATAAGCAAATGGTGGCGGCGCAGAAAGCAGCGGATGCATATTGGGGAAAAGATGCAAACGGTAAGCAAATGACCCGCGAAGAAGCCTTTAAAAAAATTCACCAACAGCGTGATGAGTTTAATAAACAGAACGATAGCGAGGCGTTCGCGGTTAAATATGACAAAGAGGTTTATCAACCGGCGATTGCGGCATGTCATAAACAGAGTGAAGAGTGTTATGAAGTGCCGATTCAGCAGAAACGAGATTTCGATATCAACGAACAACGGCGACAGACTTTTCTGCAATCACAAAAACTCAGCCGTAAATTGCAGGATGACTGGGTAACGCTCGAAAAAGGGCAATATCCGTTAACGATGAAAGTTTCAGAAATAAACAGTAAAAAAGTCGTGATTTTGATGAAAATTGACGATATCAACCAAGCTAATGAACGCTGGAAAAAAGATACCGAACAACTGCGGCGCAATGGGGTGATTAAGTAAGTTTGATATAGTGCACGATTTGTAGCAGGATGCGGCGTTGACCCCGCATCCGGCAATCAACGTCTGATGCGACGCTTGCGCGTCTTATCAGACCTACAACCGCTGCCACATGTCGGCTGGATAAGGCGTTCACGCCGCATCCGGCAATACAAGTTTACTCAGCCAGAAAAAGCTCCAGCAGCGAATTTAAAAACAGCTTCCCATGTTCCGTTATCTGCCAGTAATCCGCACATTCGGTGAGATAACCCTGGGCAATCGCCTCGTCTAACTGTGGGCGAATCACATCTTCGCAAAGCCCGGTATACGCAATAAACTCCACGCGCGGCGCGGCCTCCAGCAGACGGAAGCGATTCATAAAGAACTCAAACGGCTTATCTGCGGCTTCGACATCACGCTGGCTTTCCAGATACCTTCCTTGCATAAAACCACGCGGATGACGCGTTTTAGTGGTACGCAGAATGCGCCCATCCGGGAAGGTCACTTTGCCGTGCGCGCCGCAGCCAATACCGATGTAGTCGCCAAAGCGCCAGTAGTTGAGATTGTGCTGGCACTGATAACTGGGTTTGGCGTAAGCGGAAGTTTCATATTGCTGATAACCCGCTGCGGTTAATAACTGATGCCCCTGTTCGAATATATCCCACAGCGCGTCGTCGTCCGGCAGTACCGGCGGGCGTGAACCAAACAGCGTATTAGGTTCGATGGTCAGTTGATACCAGGAAAGATGCGGCGGATTCAGTTCAATGGCCTGGCGTAGATCGCCAAGCGCCTCTTCCAGTGATTGATCCGGTAGTCCATGCATCAAATCGAGGTTAAAGCTACGCAGCCCCAGCCCGCTCGCCAGCTTTGCCGCGCGTTTCGCTTCTTGCGGGCCATGAATACGCCCAAGTCGTTTCAGCTTGTCTTCGCTAAAACTCTGCACACCAATAGAGATGCGGTTCACACCAGCACGCTGATAATCGACAAAGCGATCGGCTTCTACCGTACCAGGGTTCGCTTCCATAGTAATTTCTGCATCCGCTGCCAGCGGCAAACGCGCACGCACGCCGTCCAGCAGCGTTTGCATCGCCGGGCCGGAAAGCAGGCTCGGCGTACCACCGCCAATAAAGATTGTCTTTACTTCACGGCCCTGAGCGTAAGCCACATCGTTGTCCAGATCGCAAAGCAGATGCTGAACGTAATCGTCGTGCGGCACTTCTCCTTTCAACGCGTGAGAGTTGAAATCGCAGTACGGGCATTTCTGCACGCACCACGGGATGTGAATGTAGAGACTCAGCGGCGGTAATTTAACCATTACGTAAAGCGTCCAGCAGCAGTTTCAATGCCTGACCACGGTGGGAAATGGCGCTCTTTTCTTCGCGGGTCAGTTCGGCGGCGGTTTTCCCTTCGGAAGGTACGAAGAAGATTGGATCATAACCAAAGCCACCAGTGCCCGCTGGTTCACGAGTAATCACGCCCGGCCAGCTACCGTGGCATACCAGCGGAGTCGGATCTTCCGCGTGACGCAGATATACCAGCACGCAGTGGAAACGCGCCTGACGTTGGTCATCCGGTACGTCTTTCAGTGTTTCCAGCAGTTTTTGCAGATTCTTTAGATCGGTCGCGTCTTCACCGGAATAACGCGCGGAGTAAATGCCCGGCGCGCCGCCAAGCACATCTACCGCCAGACCAGAGTCGTCGGCAATTGCCGGTAAACCGGTCACTTTTGCCGCATGGCGCGCTTTCAGAATCGCGTTTTCGATAAAGGTCAGGCCGGTTTCTTCAGCGGAATCTACGCCGAGGTCTGTTTGGGCCACGATATCAAGACCGAAGTCGCTAAGCAGCGACGCCAGCTCACGCACTTTACCGGCATTGCCGGTTGCGAGGACAACTTTTTGCATAGGATACCTAATTAATTAACGCCGCGATTTCTGGCGGGATTTGTTGCGGATTAATGATTTTAATTTGTTTGTGGCGGCCAAGTTCGCCTTTTTCAATCACCACCTGGCTTTTGGCAACCCGGAATTGCTTACCGAGAAACTTCACCAGATGACTGTTGGCCTGACCGTCAACCGGCGGCGCGGTAATGGCGACTTTAACTTCGTCGCCATGTAAACCGACAATAGAATCACGGCTGGCTTTCGGCTGAATATAGAGCCGTAAAACCAGACCGTCATCATTAACTGTTACGGCACTCATAACGCCATCCACAGCCCCGGCAGCAGCATGTTTCCGGTTGCCTGTAATACTTCTGCGACACCCATATTGATGACATACAGCAGCAGAACGAGGATCATCGGCGAGAAATCAATCCCACCCATTGCCGGTAGCAGGCGGCGAATCGGGCGCAGCAGCGGATCGGCCAGCTGAATCAGCACGTATTCAATCGGGCTACGACCCTGGCTTACCCAGCTCATAATCGCCATCACCAGCAGGACCCAGAAAATCAGCAGGCCGATGGTTTTCAGCAGAATCAGTAAACCGGCAATCCAGATGATTGGCAGGAAGGTCACCACTTTAAACAGCACGATGGCTTTGATAAAACTGAGAATATAGGCAACCAGCAGCGAGGCGCTGTCAATGGGGCCCATTGCCGGAATAACGCGGCGCAGTGGCCCGATAATTGGCTGCGTTACCTTCACTACAAACTGTGAGAAGGGGTTGTAAAAATCACAATGAGCCCACTGCATCCAGATGCGTAATAACAGCACCATGGTATACAGCTCAATGACCGTTGAAAGCAGGAAAGTCAACGTATTCATGGCGTTCCTTTAATTCC
Source organism: Escherichia sp. SCLE84 (assembly GCF_012584495.1). Lineage (NCBI taxonomy): Bacteria > Pseudomonadati > Pseudomonadota > Gammaproteobacteria > Enterobacterales > Enterobacteriaceae > Escherichia > Escherichia sp. SCLE84. The sequence goes on from NZ_CP051430.1 coordinate 4,088,882, forward strand.
TTATTTTTTAGAGTAATCACGCGCACCAAAAATTGCAGTGCCGATACGAACCATCGTGCTACCTGCCGCAATGGCGGCTTCCATATCGTCCGACATTCCCAGAGAGAGCGTGTCGATATGCGGGTAGCGCGTTTTCAGTCCGGCAAATGCTACAGCCATTTGGCGTGCAACTTCAAACTGCCTTACATATTCTGACTCAGGTGCAGGGATTGCCATCAGCCCGCGCAGACGTAAACGCGGTAGTTCAGCGACCGCAGCTGCCAGCTCGTCCAGTTCTGCCAGTTGAATCCCGGACTTACTGTTTTCATCACTAATATTAATTTGAATCAGTACGTTAAGAGGGGGAAGTTCTGCCGGGCGCTGATCGTTGAGGCGGGTAGCGATGCGCAAACGGTCGATGGTATGACACCAGTCGAAATGCTCTGCCACCAGGCGGCTTTTATTAGACTGCAACGGGCCAATAAAATGCCATTCTAATCCTGTTACGCCCAGTTCCTGAAAGTGGCGAATTTTATCTACCCCTTCCTGAACGTAGTTTTCACCAAATTGACGCTGCCCGGCATCAATGGCTTCTGCGATGGCGCTCGCAGGTTTTGTTTTACTGACTGCAAGCAGCGTAATTTCTTCTGGAGAACGGCCGCAACGCGTTGCAGCCGCTGAGATTTTGTCCCGGACCTGTGCCAGGTTATGCGCAATATCGTTCATTTTCCGAGGATCTTAGTATGAATATGGAAGAAATTGTGGCCCTTAGTGTAAAGCATAACGTCTCGGATCTACACCTGTGCAGCGCCTGGTCCGCACGATGGCGCATTCGCGGGCTAATGGAAGCTGCGCCGTTTGATGCGCCGGACGTCGAAGAGCTACTGCGGGAGTGGCTGGATGACGATCAGCGGGCAATATTGCTGGAAAATGGCCAGCTGGATTTTGCCGTGTCGCTGGCGGAAAACCAGCGGTTGCGTGGCAGTGCGTTCGCGCAACGGCAAGGTATTTCTCTGGCATTACGGTTGTTACCTTCGCACTGTCCACAGCTCGAACAGCTTGGCGCACCAACGGTATTGCCGGAATTACTCAAGAGCGAGAATGGCCTGATTCTGGTGACGGGGGCGACGGGGAGCGGCAAATCTACCACGCTGGCGGCGATGGTTGGCTATCTCAATCAACATGCCGATGCGCATATTCTGACGCTGGAAGATCCTGTTGAATATATCTATGCCAGCCAGCGATGTTTGATCCAGCAGCGGGAAATTGGTTTGCACTGTATGACGTTCGCATCGGGATTGCGGGCCGCATTGCGGGAAGATCCTGATGTGATTTTGCTCGGAGAGCTGCGTGACAGCGAGACAATCCGTCTGGCACTGACGGCGGCAGAAACCGGGCATTTGGTGCTGGCAACATTACATACGCGTGGTGCCGCGCAGGCAGTTGAGCGACTGGTGGATTCATTTCCGGCGCAGGAAAAAGATCCCGTACGTAATCAACTGGCAGGTAGTTTACGGGCCGTGTTGTCACAAAAGCTGGAAGTGGATAAACAGGAAGGACGCGTGGCGCTGTTTGAATTATTGATTAACACTCCCGCGGTGGGGAATTTGATTCGCGAAGGGAAAACCCACCAGTTACCGCATGTTATTCAAACCGGGCAGCAGGTGGGGATGTTAACGTTTCAGCAGAGTTATCAGCAGCGGGTGGGGGAAGGGCGTTTGTGACGTTGCCATGCCCGATGCGCAAGTTTATAGGGCCTATAAAGGCAATAAATGTCTGATGCGACGCTAACGCGTCTTATCAGACCTACAGCCGCTGCCAGATGTGTGCTGGATAAGGCGTTCACGCCGCATCCGGCAAGATGGCGGTAACGACTATCCGCCAGGCTTTTAGATCGCCTTAATATCCCTGCTCGAAATAGCTTTCGAGAATAATAACCGCAGAGGCAGAGTCGACTTTGCCTTTGTTGAGCGCCCGATAGCCGCCCTGTTCAAACAGACCGGAACGGGCTTCCACGGTGCTAAGACGTTCGTCATGGAGCTTTACTTCAACACCGAAACGACCATGAATACGGTTGGCAAATTTACGCGCTCTGGCAGTCAATGGTTGCTCGGTGCCGTCCATATTCAGCGGCAAACCGACGATGATTTCGTCCGGCTGCCACTCTTTCAGTAAACGTTCGATGAGGTTCCAGTCCGGCGTACCGTCCTGTGCTTTAATTGCAGGCAAAGGGCGAGCAGTGCCGGTAATGCGTTGGCCGACCGCTACGCCAATGCTTTTGGTGCCGAAGTCGAAGGCGAGTAAGGTTCCACTCATCAGGCGTGCCCTGCCACACCAGGCATGGTGAGAATATCCACACCAATCAGTTTTGCCGCCTCGCGCCAGCGGTCGGCAATCGGCGTTTTGAACAGAATATTCAGATCCGCCGGGGCCGTTAGCCACGCGTTATCGAGAATTTCTTGTTCCAGTTGACCTTTTTCCCAGGAGGCATAACCCAGAGCCACCAATACGTCAGACGGTTGTTTATCGGTGCCGAGCGTTTCCAGCACATCGCGGGAAGTGGTCATCACTGTGTTGTCTGAAATGCGAATGCTGGAAGCAAAATTGGAGGGCGGAGTATGCAAAATAAACCCGCGATCTTCAGCCAGCGGACCGCCGAGCATAACCGGTTTATCCAGACGGATTGATTCATCACGCGGCTCCGGCGTGATCTTCAGCTTTTCCAGAATCCCTTCAATTTTGAGATTTTCCAGCGGCTTGTTGACGATGATCCCCATTGCACCATTGGTATTATGTTCGCAAATGTAGACCACGGAACGACGGAAAATCGGATCCTGGAGAGCAGGCATGGCAATAAGAAAGTGATGCTGTAAATTCATTGTCAGAGGTTCTGTTTCCTGGTTCAAAAAAGCAACAGCGCCCAGTATGCGTGGAAAGAAGGGCGCTGTCACTCAGAGTCTCAACGAGATCCTTCTCGCTAAGGTGGGTTACTGCTGCTGTAAACGTGCTTCGATGGCATCCATTAACATTCCGGTGATCGACACCGGAAACTCTGCTTCAATCTCACGAATACAGGTTGGGCTGGTGACGTTAATTTCAGTCAGACGGTCGCCGATGATATCCAGACCAACAAAAATCAGCCCTTTTTCTTTCAACGTCGGCCCGATCTGACGGGCGATTTTCCAGTCACTTTCCGTCAGCGGACGAGGTTCACCGCGACCACCGGCAGCCAGATTGCCACGGGTTTCGCCCCCCTGCGGAATACGCGCCAGGCAGTACGGTACCGGCTCGCCATCCACCACCAGCACGCGTTTGTCGCCATCTTTAATGGCTGGCAGGTAATTTTGCGCCATGCAGTAGCGAGTGCCATGCTCAGTCAGGGTTTCGGCAATCACGCCGAGGTTTGGATCGCCTTCTTTCACGCGGAAAATCGACGCGCCGCCCATACCGTCCAGCGGCTTAAGAATGATGTCGCTGTGTTTCTCCCAGAACGCTTTTAGCTGCGCTTTATTGCGCGTAACCAGCGTTTCTGGCGTTAAGTCAGAGAACCAGGCGGTAAACAGTTTCTCGTTACAGTCGCGCAGGCTCTGCGGCTTGTTAACGATCAGCGTCCCTTTCTCTTCGGCACGTTCCAGAATATAGGTCGCGTAGATAAACTCGGTATCAAACGGCGGGTCTTTACGCATCAGGATCACATCGAGATCGGCCAGCGGCAGATCCTGTTCACCGACGAACGAAAACCACTCTTCGTAGTTCTGCTTCACGTTCAGCGTGCGGGTATGGGCGCGGGCTTCGCCATTGATCAGATACAGATCGCCCATCTCCATATAGTGAAGTTCGTAACCACGACGCTGTGCTTCCAGCAACATAGCGAAACTGGAATCTTTCTTGATGTTGATGTTTGCGATGGGGTCCATCACGATGCCGAGCTTGATCATTATTCTTCTCCGTTAGCCCAAATCGCCAAATCGTACTTGTAGCGCGGTAATGGCGGTGAGCGCAGTTGTCTCTGTACGCAAAACGCGAGGTCCCAACAGGATATCAGTAAATTGATAGCGGGCAGTCATGGCAATTTCATCTGCCGATAAACCGCCTTCCGGGCCAATCAGCAGGCGGACGCGTTCAACCGGTAACGGCAACGTATTGATGCTGTTACTGGCGCGCGGGTGAAGATTCAGTTTCAGTCCTTCATCCTGCTCTGCACACCAGGCTTCCAGATCCATCGCTGGGCGGATTTCCGGCACCCGGTTACGACCACACTGCTCACAGGCAGCAATTGCAATCTTCTGCCACTGCTGGAGCTTCTTGTTCAGACGTTCACTATCCAGTTTAACGCCGCAGCGCTCAGAAAAAAGTGGCGTAATGAGGCTTACACCGAGTTCGATCGATTTCTGGATCGTAAATTCCATTTTTTCACCACGCGACATCACCTGACCGAGGTGAATATGCAGCGGAGATTCGCGATCGTCGATCTTGCCTTCCAGCACCTTCACTTCCACGCTTTTTTTGCTGGCGCTGGTAATTTCGGCGTCAAAGACCTGGTTGCTACCGTCAAACAATTGCAACGCCTGCCCCGGCCCCATGCGCAGTACGCGCCCGATATGGTTGGCGGCATCTTCGCAAAGCGCGATGTGAGAATGGCTGGTCAGTGGTTCAGGATGATAAATGCGGGGGATACGCATAGTTAAAAATCCGCGTCGTCTCCCCACGCGGTTGTACGCGTGGGGTAGGGGTTAACAAAAAGAGTCCCGCTAGTGTAGGTTAGCTCTTTCGCGCCTGGCAAGCGCGTTGCACATACGGATTATGATTGCCTTGCACCTTCGCGATGCGTTCATCGCGCTCGCACTCCCAGTCGGTAACCGGATACATCTTGTTCCATGCGTTGAACAGCTGCGTTTGCTGGCGAGAGAGTGTCAGGTTGTATTGGTCGCGCATATAGAAGTAGGTGCGTGCAATGGCACCGCGTGCACGCGCTGGTGGTTCGGCAGCTTTTTCTTTGAAATCGACCTTCATGGCGCATTGACCGTACTGGCCTTCGCCGCCATTCCACTGGCTGTACATAAAGTTGCCGCGATCGCCATTCACCTCGCCGACTGACGGTTGCAGGTTATGCATATCGCTTTCCATCTTGCGATAGACCGGATCTTTAGCGCAGTTTTTACGTCCACCGTCCTGCCAGCACTGGCGCTGGTGACCGAACTGCCAGGCGGGAACGACGTGTTCCCACTCTACGCGGCTGGCTCGGTTTTCATTTTTGCGCACCTGATAGCCGCACGATTGCAGATCAACAACGCCTTTTTTGCCCTGCCAGTTAATTTTACATCCGCAATAAAACGTACCGGGCGCGTCAGCGTGGACTTTTACCGCCGCGGCTTTCGCCTGAGAAAAACTATTGATACCTTCGGCCAACGCCGGGCCGGAAAATGCTGCGCTCAGTACCACCGCAGCAATAGACAAATAACGGTACATCACTTACTCCGTGTTAAAACGAGCCAGCAACGTAGCGAAAGTTGTTTTGGTATGCAATCAGCCAGATCAGGAAAGTTCCTGATAGTTCAGATGGTTATTTCGCAACCAGCTGTTCACCGCAGTGAACACAGCGATAGACGGCCTCGCCACGAACTACGCGATTATGGCGGCGTACGGTAAGCTGATGCTCCTGGCACTTGCAGCGGTAGGGGAAGGTGTTGCGACGCACGGATTGCAGTTCGAACTGATGCGTACGACGGGCGGGAACGCCCAGCACGCTTTCCATCATCCACTTCCACTCTTTGCCATGTGGCGCTACGCGGCCGAAATGTTTCCATACCAGCAAATGTGCCAGTTCGTGCGGTACCACTTCTTCAATAAAAGCTTCACTGTTTTCCAACAGCAAAACGGGATTGAGGCGGATTTCATAGCTTTCCAGCCAGGCTGTTCCGGCGGAGGTTCCGCGCTGGGTGTAAGAGAGTTTTGGCTCCGGGTAGTTACGCCCTAGCTTCAGGTTGGCCTGGGCGAGTTTTTCCCGCAGGCGGCGCATAACGGCCTGCTGGATGGCGATAGGGAGACGGGATGTTTTCATAGCGGCAGAGGATAGAGCGAAGAAAAGATGACTGCAAGAGGTGGCTTCCTCCGCGATGGGAGGAAGCCTGAGGAGATTAATCGTGAGCGCCGATTTCGCGCAGTTTACGACCTTTCATCAGATTACGTTCAATATGTTCCAGCGAAACGTGTTTGGTTTCCGGTACCAGCCACAATGTCAGCAGGATAAACAGTACGTTCAGAGCCGCATACACCCAGAAGGTGTTGGCGTTACCCAGCGTGTTGAGCATGGTCAGGAACGTTGCGCCAACGATCATGTTGGCAATCCAGTTGGTGGCGGTGGAGCAGGTGATGCCAAAATCGCGGCCTTTCAGCGGCTGAATTTCGGAGCACAGTACCCAAATCAGCGGACCGGCACTCATGGCAAAACCGACAATAAACATCAGCAGCATGGCGATGGCGAAATACTGCGCTGACGGAGAGTGAATACCGATATGCATCATTGTACCGAGTACGCCCATGCCAGCAGCCATCACCAGGAAGCCCAGCGTTAGCGTTGGTTTACGTCCCCAGCGGTCAACAAGGCCGATTGCGATAAAGGTGGCAAGTACGTTGGTCAGGCCGACAATCACGGTCCCCCACATTTGCTCGGTAGTGTTGGTATAACCCGCCAGTTCGAAGATTTTCGGCGCGTAATACATGATGACGTTCATCCCGGTGAATTGCTGCATTACCTGCAACAGTACGCCAAGGAACACCGCGCGGCGGAAGTTGCTGTTCTCTTTAAACAGCGCCCAGCCACTCTGTTTAACCTGCAAACTTTCACGGATTTCATCCAGTTCGCGTTTCGCTTCCGCGCTGGTGTCACGCAGGCGTAGCAGCACGCGTTCGGCATCAACAAAACGGCGCTTGGCGGCAAACCAACGTGGGCTGTCTGGCAGGAAGAAGACACCAATCAGCAGCAAAATTGCCGGGATGATAATCACACCCAGCATCCAGCGCCATGCACCGGTGTAGCTGAAGGCTGTATCAGAAAGATAAGCACCGAGGATCCCGATAGTGATCATCAACTGATACATCGAGATCATACTGCCACGAATTTTTTCCGGCGCAATTTCAGAGAGGTACAGCGGTGCGGTATAAGAGGCCACACCCACCGCCAGCCCCAGTAGAACGCGGGAAAGAATCAGTACTTCAACGTTTGGCGCAGCCGCAGAGAACAGCGAACCGGCAACAAACAAAATTGCGCCGATCATCAGGCTCTTTTTGCGCCCGAGTTTAAAGGAGAGCCAGCCGCTGCCCACCGCACCGACTGCCGCACCGAACATCATGGAGCTTACGACCCATTCTTGCGTGTGCGAAGTAATCTGGAATTCATCTGCAATAAACGGCAGTGCGCCAGCAATTACACCGATATCCAGGCCAAAGAGTAATCCCGCCAGAGCGGCAAGGAAGCAGACGAAAAACGTCATTGCCTTGTTTGACCGCCCCTGTTTTTTAGCGTCAGGCATGATGCCCTCCAATATGGTTATTTTTTATTGTGAATTAAGATAGGTGAGTACGACGTAAAAAGATGTGAAGCAAATCACATCAGTGTAATCGCTTACACTAACATTTATCTTAGTTATGGTTTAAGTGCATGAAAATAATTGAGTTATATCATCATAGATTAAACGCTGTTATCTGCAATTAAGACTTTACTGAAAAGAAATGTAACAACTGTGAAAACCGAATAATAATATGAAAATATTACAAATCTTTGTCTGTTGTGGTTGGTGTAATCGGTTTCAGTTGTGATGATAATTTACGGTGAAACGTGATCAGGAAGAATGATGTTATTGTGCAGGCGGTTTTTTTGCCGGATGCGGCGTGAACGCATATCCACCGCGGTGAGGTATAAGAAAAAGGCCAGCGCGAGGCTGGCCTTTGAAAGCAGGTGAAGAAAGATTACTTCAGACCGGCAGCATCGCGCAGCAGCTGCGCTTTGTCGGTTTTTTCCCACGGGAAATGTTCACGACCAAAGTGACCGTATGCTGCGGTTTCTTTGTAGATCGGGTGCAGCAGATCCAGCATCTGAATCAGACCGTATGGGCGCAGGTCGAAGAACTCACGTACCAGCAGAGTCAGTTGTTCAGAAGGCACTTTCTCAGTACCGAAAGTTTCTACCATGATGGAAGTCGGTTCAGCCACGCCGATTGCGTAGGAAACCTGAATTTCACAACGATCGGCCAGGCCAGCAGCAACGATGTTTTTCGCGACATAACGTGCTGCGTAGGCTGCGGAACGGTCCACTTTTGATGGATCTTTACCAGAGAATGCACCGCCACCGTGACGCGCCATGCCGCCGTAGGTATCAACGATAATTTTACGACCAGTCAGACCGCAGTCACCCATTGGGCCACCGATAACGAAACGACCGGTCGGGTTGATGAAGAATTTGGTGGCAGAAGTCAGCCATTCAGCGGGCAGAATTGGCTTGATGATCTCTTCCATTACCGCTTCTTGCAGCGATTTCTGGTCGATCTCTTCAGAGTGCTGAGTGGAAAGCACGACAGCATCGATACCAACGATTTTGCCGTCGTCATACTGGAAAGTCACCTGGCTTTTCGCGTCCGGGCGCAGCCACGGCAGAGTGCCGTTTTTACGCACTTCAGCCTGACGCTGTACCAGACGGTGTGCATAGGTGATAGGTGCTGGCATCAGCACGTCGGTTTCATTAGTTGCGTAGCCAAACATCAGACCCTGGTCACCCGCGCCCTGTTCCAGCGGATCGGCACGGTCAACGCCCTGGTTGATGTCAGGAGACTGTTTGCCGATAGCGCTCAGAACCGCACAGGAGTTAGCGTCAAAGCCCATGTCGGAATGCACATAGCCAATTTCGCGAACGGTGTTACGGGTGATCTCTTCGATGTCTACCCAGGCGCTGGTGGTGATTTCGCCGCCAACTAAAACCATGCCGGTTTTTACGTAGGTTTCGCAAGCAACGCGTGCTTTCGGATCCTGTTCGAGGATCGCGTCTAAAACGGCATCAGAGATTTGGTCAGCAATTTTGTCAGGATGCCCTTCAGAGACGGACTCGGACGTAAAAAGGTGTTTTGCCATATTTAATATCACCTAAAGAGAATTTGGTTAGCTCAAACTGTTGTGTGGATTTTCTGTGGTAGCGGATCCTACCACGACTCTGCAGGTTAAAAACACTGGCAGTCTGAGTGTTAATCGGTATGGATGGATTAACATCTGGATGGCTATTTTAGGTCAATTCTTCACCCGATTTCCACTTTTTTTTGAATCGTGTCTCATTCTGTTAAAAACGTGGCTGGAAATTTTTCCTGACAATGCCGGCATTCTGCGTATTTATCTTTTGCAATTTTCTGCCATTGTGGGGTATAAAACGCGGCGCGCGGCTTAAATAAAAAGCACACGACGTTTCTTTCGTGTTGCCACTTCCAGCCGGGTTGAAATCAGAGTTTTGGCTTGTGGGTTCGTCTTAACAGGCGGCCGTGGAGGTGATACGAAATAATGAACCGTTGTCTGCTGCTTAACCTGTCTCACCGTTCTGGTGAAGATTCGTTCCCCGCACTCTGCATCTCTGCTTTGCATACCTGCCGATGTTATACCCATCTCGGCGCTTCTCAGGATTCAAGAGCTGGTTACAGTTACTGAGGACTGAACAAGGGCGCTCTTGTAAAAACAAGAGTTTTCTCGTGGTTTCGCCGAACTGTCACACTTACGTTCGGTTATGTGCTTAATAATGTTATGAAAAAGAAACCGGTTGCGCAGTTGGAGCGTCAGCATTCACTGCTGGAAAATCCATGTGCTTATGGGTTGTTATCGCAGTTCCAGGCTGCGATAGTCGTTAACTGTTTTACACTTAATAAAATAATTTGAGGTTCGCTATGTCTGACGACATGTCTATGGGTTTGCCTTCGTCAGCGGGCGAACACGGTGTACTACGCTCCATGCAGGAGGTTGCAATGAGCTCCCAGGAAGCCAGCAAGATGCTGCGTACTTACAATATTGCCTGGTGGGGCAATAACTACTATGACGTTAACGAGCTGGGCCACATCAGCGTGTGCCCGGACCCGGACGTCCCGGAAGCTCGCGTCGATCTCGCGCAGTTAGTGAAAACTCGTGAAGCACAGGGCCAGCGTCTGCCTGCACTGTTCTGTTTCCCACAGATCCTGCAGCACCGTTTGCGTTCCATTAACGCCGCGTTCAAACGTGCGCGGGAATCCTACGGCTATAACGGCGATTACTTCCTTGTTTATCCGATCAAAGTTAACCAGCACCGTCGCGTGATTGAGTCCCTGATTCATTCGGGCGAACCGCTGGGTCTGGAAGCCGGTTCCAAAGCCGAGTTGATGGCAGTGCTGGCACATGCTGGCATGACCCGTAGCGTCATCGTCTGCAACGGTTATAAAGACCGCGAATATATCCGCCTGGCATTAATTGGCGAGAAGATGGGGCACAAGGTCTATCTGGTCATTGAGAAGATGTCAGAAATCGCCATTGTGCTGGATGAAGCAGAACGTCTGAATGTCGTTCCTCGTCTGGGCGTGCGTGCACGTCTGGCTTCGCAGGGCTCGGGTAAATGGCAGTCCTCCGGCGGGGAAAAATCGAAGTTCGGCCTGGCTGCGACTCAGGTACTGCAACTGGTTGAAACCCTGCGTGAAGCCGGGCGTCTCGACAGCCTGCAACTACTGCACTTCCACCTCGGTTCGCAGATGGCGAATATTCGCGATATCGCCACAGGCGTTCGTGAATCGGCGCGTTTCTATGTGGAACTGCACAAGCTGGGCGTCAATATTCAGTGCTTCGACGTCGGCGGCGGTCTGGGCGTGGACTATGAAGGCACCCGTTCGCAGTCTGACTGCTCCGTAAACTACGGCCTCAATGAATATGCCAACAACATCATCTGGGCGATTGGTGATGCGTGTGAAGAAAACGGTCTGCCGCATCCGACGGTAATCACCGAATCGGGTCGTGCGGTGACTGCGCATCACACCGTGCTGGTGTCTAATATCATCGGCGTGGAACGTAACGAATACACGGTGCCGACCGCGCCTGCAGAAGATGCGCCGCGCGCGCTGCAAAGCATGTGGGAAACCTGGCAGGAGATGCACGAACCGGGAACTCGCCGTTCTCTGCGTGAATGGTTACACGACAGTCAGATGGATCTGCACGACATTCATATCGGCTACTCTTCCGGCACCTTTAGCCTGCAAGAACGTGCATGGGCAGAACAACTCTATCTGAGCATGTGCCATGAAGTGCAGAAGCAACTGGATCCGCAAAACCGTGCGCATCGTCCGATAATCGACGAACTGCAGGAACGTATGGCGGACAAAATGTACGTCAATTTCTCGCTGTTCCAGTCAATGCCGGACGCATGGGGGATCGACCAGTTGTTCCCGGTTCTGCCGCTGGAAGGGCTGGATCAAGTGCCGGAACGTCGCGCTGTGCTGCTGGATATTACCTGTGACTCTGACGGTGCTATCGACCACTATATTGATGGTGATGGTATTGCCACGACAATGCCAATGCCGGAGTACGATCCAGAGAATCCGCCGATGCTCGGTTTCTTTATGGTCGGCGCATATCAGGAGATCCTTGGCAATATGCACAACCTGTTCGGTGATACCGAAGCGGTTGACGTGTTCGTGTTCCCTGACGGTAGCGTAGAAGTAGAACTGTCTGACGAAGGCGATACCGTGGCGGACATGCTGCAATATGTACAGCTCGATCCGAAAACGCTGTTAACCCAGTTCCGCGATCAAGTGAAGAAAACCGATCTTGATGCTGAACTGCAACAACAGTTCCTTGAAGAGTTCGAGGCAGGTTTGTACGGTTATACTTATCTTGAAGATGAGTAAGTCCTGTGTTACTTGAATCCGCTTAATTTAGCGGTGATAATCCGCCACAATTTATTGTGACAAATCCAACCCTTCCTCGTCGGGCCTAACGACGCGGAAGGGTTTTTTTATATCGACTTTGTAATAGGAGTCCATCCATGAGCACCTTAGGTCATCAATACGATAACTCACTGGTTTCCAACGCCTTTGGTTTTTTACGCCTGCCGATGAACTTCCAGCCGTATGACAGCGATGCTGACTGGGTGATTACTGGTGTGCCGTTCGACATGGCCACCTCTGGCCGTGCCGGTGGTCGCCACGGTCCGGCAGCGATCCGTCAGGTTTCGACGAATCTGGCCTGGGAACACAATCGCTTCCCGTGGAATTTCGACATGCGTGAGCGTCTGAACGTCGTGGACTGCGGTGATCTGGTATATGCTTTCGGCGATGCCCGTGAGATGAGCGAGAAGCTGCAGGCGCACGCCGAGAAGCTGCTGGCTGCCGGTAAGCGTATGCTCTCCTTCGGTGGTGACCACTTTGTTACGCTGCCGCTGCTGCGTGCTCATGCGAAGCATTTCGGTAAAATGGCGCTGGTACACTTTGACGCCCACACCGATACCTATGCGAACGGTTGTGAATTTGACCACGGCACCATGTTCTATACCGCGCCGAAAGAAGGTCTGATCGACCCGAATCATTCCGTGCAGATTGGTATTCGTACCGAGTTTGATATAGACAACGGCTTTACCGTGCTGGACGCCTGCCAGGTGAACGATCGCAGCGTGGATGACGTTATCGCCCAGGTGAAACAGATTGTGGGTGATATGCCGGTTTACCTGACCTTTGATATCGACTGCCTGGATCCTGCTTTTGCACCAGGCACCGGTACGCCAGTGATTGGCGGCCTGACCTCCGATCGCGCTATTAAACTGGTACGCGGCCTGAAAGATCTCAACATCGTTGGGATGGACGTAGTGGAAGTGGCTCCGGCATATGATCAGTCGGAAATCACCGCTCTGGCTGCGGCGACGCTGGCGCTGGAGATGCTGTATATTCAGGCGGCGAAAAAGGGCGAGTAAGCACCAGATGCGATGCGCACGGGTAAAACGTGCCATTAATGTCGGATGCGGCGTGAACGCCTTATCCGACCTACGTTCGGCACCCGTAGGCCGGATAAGATGCGCCAGCATCGCATCCGGCAATGCGCACAAGGTAACAAATGTGCCATTCATGTCAGATGCGGCGTGAACGCCTTATCTGACCTACGTTCGACACCACCAGGCTTTACTTAATCCCATCCGCGCTCATGCGATCGCGAATATGCTGGGCGCGTTCGGCGGATGCAGGATGGTCGTCAAACATTGAGCTTTGGCGGCCTTCTTCCAGTTTCGCCAGTTTTTCAAAGCTGGTGGCAAGACCTGCCGGGCTGATGCCGCGTTGGCGCAGAAGATCGTAAGAATAATCATCGGCTTCTGCTTCCTGGCGCTGGGAGAATTGCGAATTGACTAATTTCTCGCCCAGATCACCAAGTTGTGATTGAGATAAACTGCCGACAATCCCGCCCGCAGAGGCCGCAGCTACTCGCACGGCATTTGTACCAAGCGCCACCTGCATCCCTTTCTTCACATGGCCTAACGCCACGTGCCCCATCTCGTGACCGATCACCGCTTCGACTTCGTTATCCGTCATCATATCCATCAGCCCGCTATAGACGCGGATACAGCCGTTAGCCATTGCAAAGGCGTTCACATCCTTCGCCATATACACTTTGTAATTCACCGGCTGACCGTTGATATTGTTGCCTAGCGCATTGGCAATAGTTGTCAGACGTTTAGCGTATTCGCTATTGGCTGGCGCAATCGTCGCCTTGCTGTCCATCTCCTGACATGCCTGATCGCTCAGGGCTTTCACCTGCGCATCACTCAAACTGTAAGCCTGAAAAGCTTCCGCTCCTGATGAAAGCAGTCCGTTGGAGTCCATATTCTGGCAACCGGTCAGTACCGTTGCCACGCTCATTGCTACCAATAAGGCGCGAATTTTCATGTTTTCTCTTCCGCACAAGGTCAGGATTATTCTAAAAATGCGCCGTTTGCAGGTGAATCGACGCTCAGTCTCAGTATAAGGAAAAGCGCAGCGGACGGGCGAGTAGATTGCGCAACATGCGAGCATGATCCAGAGATTTCTGAAGCGGCAAAAGGATGTTCCATGTACATGACGCGCGGCTTGCGGTAAATTGTTGGCAAATTTTCCGGCGTAGCCCAAAACGCGCTGTCGTCAAGTCGTTAAGGGCGTGCCCTTCATCATCCGATCTGGAGTCAAAATGTCCTCACGTAAAGAGCTTGCCAATGCTATTCGTGCGCTGAGCATGGACGCAGTACAGAAAGCCAAATCCGGTCACCCGGGTGCCCCTATGGGTATGGCTGACATTGCCGAAGTCCTGTGGCGTGATTTCCTGAAACACAACCCGCAGAATCCGTCCTGGGCTGACCGTGACCGCTTCGTGCTGTCCAACGGCCACGGCTCCATGCTGATCTACAGCCTGCTGCACCTCACCGGTTACGATCTGCCGATGGAAGAACTGAAAAACTTCCGTCAGCTGCACTCTAAAACTCCGGGTCACCCGGAAGTGGGTTACACCGCTGGTGTGGAAACCACCACCGGTCCGCTGGGTCAGGGTATTGCCAACGCAGTCGGTATGGCGATTGCAGAAAAAACGCTGGCGGCGCAGTTTAACCGTCCGGGCCACGACATTGTCGACCACTACACCTATGCCTTCATGGGCGACGGCTGCATGATGGAAGGCATCTCCCACGAAGTTTGCTCTCTGGCGGGTACGCTGAAGCTGGGTAAACTGATTGCGTTCTACGATGACAACGGTATCTCAATCGATGGTCACGTTGAAGGCTGGTTCACTGACGACACCGCAATGCGTTTCGAAGCTTACGGCTGGCACGTTATTCGCGACATCGACGGTCATGACGCGGCATCCATCAAACGCGCAGTAGAAGAAGCGCGCGCAGTGACTGACAAACCGTCCCTGCTGATGTGCAAAACCATCATCGGTTTCGGTTCCCCGAACAAAGCCGGTACCCACGACTCCCACGGTGCGCCGCTGGGCGACGCTGAAATTGCCCTGACCCGCGAACAGCTGGGCTGGAAATACGCGCCGTTCGAAATCCCGTCTGAAATCTATGCTCAGTGGGATGCGAAAGAAGCAGGCCAGGCGAAAGAATCTGCATGGAATGAGAAGTTTGCGGCTTACGCGAAAGCTTATCCGCAGGAAGCGGCTGAATTTACCCGCCGTATGAAAGGCGAAATGCCGTCTGACTTCGACGCCAAAGCGAAAGAGTTTATCGCTAAACTGCAGGCTAATCCGGCGAAAATCGCCAGCCGTAAAGCGTCGCAGAATGCTATCGAAGCGTTCGGCCCGCTGTTGCCTGAATTCCTCGGCGGCTCTGCTGACCTGGCACCGTCTAACCTGACCCTGTGGTCTGGTTCTAAAGCAATCAACGAAGATGCTGCAGGTAACTACATCCACTACGGTGTTCGCGAGTTCGGTATGACCGCGATTGCTAACGGTATCTCCCTGCACGGTGGTTTCCTGCCGTACACCTCCACCTTCCTGATGTTCGTGGAATACGCACGTAACGCCGTACGTATGGCTGCGCTGATGAAACAGCGTCAGGTGATGGTTTACACCCACGACTCCATCGGTCTGGGCGAAGATGGCCCGACTCACCAGCCGGTTGAGCAGGTCGCTTCTCTGCGCGTGACCCCGAACATGTCTACATGGCGTCCGTGTGACCAGGTTGAATCCGCGGTCGCGTGGAAATACGGCGTTGAGCGTCAGGACGGCCCGACTGCGCTTATCCTCTCCCGTCAGAACCTGGCGCAGCAGGAACGAACTGAAGAGCAACTGGCAAACATCGCGCGCGGTGGTTATGTGCTGAAAGACTGCGCCGGTCAGCCGGAACTGATTTTCATCGCTACCGGTTCAGAAGTTGAACTGGCTGTTGCTGCCTACGAAAAACTGACTGCCGAAGGCGTGAAAGCGCGCGTGGTGTCCATGCCGTCTACCGACGCATTTGACAAGCAGGATGCTGCTTACCGTGAATCCGTACTGCCGAAAGCGGTTACTGCACGCGTTGCTGTAGAAGCGGGTATTGCTGACTACTGGTACAAGTATGTTGGCCTGAACGGTGCTATCGTCGGTATGACCACCTTCGGTGAATCTGCTCCGGCAGAGCTGCTGTTTGAAGAGTTCGGCTTCACTGTTGATAACGTTGTTGCGAAAGCAAAAGAACTGCTGTAATTAGCATTTCGGGTAAAAAGGTCGCTTCGGCGACCTTTTTTATTACCTTGATATGTCCGTTTGCGGACAAGCAATAGATAAAGCGTGTTGTAGATCACAAATATTTATATGCAATAAATATCAATTATGTAATATGCATCACGATATGCGTATTGACATTTGTTGTTATAACTATAACTCAATGTTATATAAGAAATTAATAATTAACTGTTTTCAAAACACCGGTTTCCCTGCTCAATTGCTTTCATTAAACCGCACGAGTATTTTATTTTTACCGCCGGACGGTACCCTAAAAATAAAATAAGGATAATTTATGCGGCTTAGTGATTATTTTCCAGAATCATCAATCTCAGTTATACATTCAGCAAAAGATTGGCAGGAAGCTATCGATTTCTCGATGGTATCATTGCTGGATAAAAACTATATCAGCGAGAATTACATTCAGGCAATTAAAGATTCCACCATTAACAATGGCCCTTATTATATTCTCGCACCAGGCGTGGCAATGCCTCATGCGCGACCGGAATGTGGGGCGCTTAAAACCGGGATGTCTTTGACATTACTTGAACAAGGTGTTTATTTTCCGGGGAATGACGAACCAATTAAATTACTCATCGGACTCTCTGCTGCCGATGCCGATTCGCACATTGGCGCTATTCAGGCGTTAAGTGAATTACTGTGCGAAGAAGAAATACTCGAACAACTCTTAACAGCATCATCAGAAAAACAATTAGCGGACATTATCAGCCGCGGATAATTACTCTCTCCTCTACAGGATAATATTATGGAAAACAAGTCTGCTCGTGCAAAGGTCCAGGCTTTTGGGGGCTTTTTGACTGCAATGGTCATCCCCAATATTGGTGCTTTTATTGCCTGGGGTTTTATTACTGCGTTATTTATTCCCACCGGTTGGCTGCCTAACGAACATTTCGCCAAAATTGTCGGCCCGATGATTACCTATTTATTGCCCGTGATGATTGGTTCTACCGGTGGTCATCTGGTCGGCGGTAAACGCGGCGCGGTCATGGGCGGAATAGGTACTATTGGTGTGATCGTCGGCGCAGAGATCCCGATGTTCCTTGGCTCAATGATTATGGGGCCGCTCGGTGGGCTGGTCATAAAATATGTTGATAAGGCACTGGAAAAACGCATACCTGCTGGTTTTGAGATGGTTATCAATAACTTCTCATTAGGTATCGCGGGGATGCTCCTTTGTCTGCTGGGTTTTGAAGTGATCGGCCCGGCGGTGTTAATTGCCAATACTTTCGTCAAAGAGTGTATTGAGGCGCTGGTACATGCGGGTTATCTGCCATTGTTGTCAGTCATCAATGAACCGGCGAAAGTGCTTTTCCTCAATAATGCGATCGATCAGGGCGTCTATTATCCGCTGGGAATGCAACAGGCTTCGGTTAACGGTAAATCCATCTTCTTTATGGTGGCCTCTAACCCAGGTCCGGGCCTGGGGCTGCTGCTGGCGTTTACCTTGTTTGGTAAAGGGATGAGTAAACGTTCTGCGCCCGGGGCGATGATTATTCACTTCCTCGGTGGGATCCACGAACTGTATTTCCCGTATGTGCTGATGAAGCCGCTGACCATTATTGCCATGATTGCGGGCGGTATGTCTGGCACCTGGATGTTTAACTTACTGGACGGTGGTCTGGTGGCTGGCCCAAGTCCGGGGTCTATCTTTGCTTACCTGGCACTGACGCCGAAAGGCTCGTTCCTGGCGACAATTGCCGGTGTTACGGTAGGTACCCTGGTGTCCTTTGCTATTACTTCGCTGATACTGAAGATGGAAAAAACGGTGGAAACGGAGAGCGAAGATGAGTTTGCTCAGTCAGCCAATGCGGTTAAGGCGATGAAACAAGAGGGTGCATTCTCGTTAAGCAGGGTTAAGCGTATCGCCTTTGTTTGCGATGCGGGGATGGGCTCCAGTGCGATGGGCGCGACCACCTTCCGTAAACGCCTGGAAAAAGCGGGGCTGGCAATTGAAGTAAAACATTACGCCATAGAAAACGTGCCTGCGGATGCGGATATCGTCGTTACTCATGCCAGTCTGGAAGGGCGCGTGAAACGTGTGACGGATAAACCACTGATATTGATTAATAACTATATTGGCGATCCAAAACTCGACACTTTATTTAATCAATTAACCGCCGAACATAAACACTGATTACAGAGGTAAAAATGAAAACCAAAGTTGCTGCTATTTATGGCAAGCGGGATGTCCGTCTGCGCGTATTTGAACTGCCAGAAATTACCGATAATGAATTACTGGTGAGTGTAATTTCTGACAGCGTCTGTTTATCGACCTGGAAAGCGGCGTTACTCGGTAGTGAACATAAACGCGTACCCGACGATTTAGAAAATCATCCGGTCATTACCGGGCATGAATGTGCCGGGGTTATTGTCGAAGTGGGTAAAAATCTCACTGGCAAATATAAAAAAGGCCAGCGTTTTGTATTGCAACCGGCGATGGGGTTACCAAGCGGATATTCAGCGGGCTACAGCTACGAATATTTTGGCGGCAATGCCACTTATATGATTATTCCCGAAATCGCCATTAATTTGGGCTGCGTATTACCGTATCACGGCTCTTATTTTGCTGCGGCGTCGCTGGCAGAGCCTATGTGCTGCATTATTGGTGCTTATCATGCCAATTATCACACCACGCAATATGTTTATGAGCATCGCATGGGCGTCAAACCTGGCGGCAATATTGCACTGCTGGCGTGTGCAGGTCCGATGGGCATTGGCGCTATCGATTACGCCATTAACGGCGGCATACAACCGTCGCGGGTGGTGGTGGTCGATATCGACGACAAACGTCTGGCGCAGGTACAGAAGCTGCTGCCGGTGGAACTGGCGGCCAGTAAAGGCATTGAGCTGGTGTATGTGAATACCAAAGGGATGAGCGATCCTGTCCAGATGCTGCGGGCGCTGACAGGAGATGCCGGGTTCGATGACATTTTTGTTTATGCGGCGGTGCCTGCTGTCGTTGAGATGGCTGATGAATTACTGGCGGAAGATGGCTGTCTGAACTTCTTTGCCGGGCCGACGGATAAAAACTTCAAAGTGCCGTTTAATTTCTACAACGTCCATTACAACAGCACGCACGTCGTCGGTACATCTGGCGGTTCAACGGACGACATGAAAGAGGCGATTGCCCTTAGCGCCACTGGGCAGTTACAGCCGTCGTTTATGGTGACCCATATCGGTGGCCTGGATGCGGTGCCAGAAACCGTGCTCAATCTGCCGGATATCCCTGGCGGTAAAAAACTCATTTATAACGGCGTGACCATGCCGCTCACTGCCATTGCCGATTTTGCCGAAAAAGGCAAAACCGATCCGCTGTTTAAAGAGTTGGCGCGGCTGGTTGAGGAAACGCACGGCATCTGGAATGAACAGGCCGAGAAATATCTGCTGGCACAATTTGGCGTTGATATCGGGGAGGCCGCGCAATGATGTCCCTGGCGTGGCCATTATTTCGCGTTACGGAACAGGCAGCGTTGGCTGCCTGGCCGCAAACCGGATGTGGCGACAAAAATAAAATTGATGGCCTGGCGGTCACCGCGATGCGCCAGGCATTAAACGACGTCGCTTTTCGTGGACGAGTGGTTATCGGCGAAGGAGAAATTGACCATGCGCCGATGCTGTGGATTGGCGAAGAGGTGGGCAAAGGCGATGGGCCAGAAGTCGATATCGCGGTTGACCCGATTGAAGGCACCCGGATGGTGGCGATGGGGCAGAGCAATGCGCTGGCGGTGATGGCCTTCGCCCCTCGAGATAGCCTGTTACATGCGCCCGATATGTATATGAAAAAGCTGGTTGTTAATCGACTGGCTGCTGGGGTGATTGATCTGTCTTTGCCTCTGGCGGACAACCTGCGCAACGTGGCGAAAGCGTTAGGCAAACCGCTGGATAAGCTGCGCATGGTTACGCTGGATAAACCGCGCCTGAGTGCCGCGATTGAGGAAGCAACACAGCTGGGCGTGAAGGTTTTTGCCCTGCCGGATGGCGATGTCGCCGCCAGCGTGCTGACCTGCTGGCAGGATAATCCTTACGATGTGATGTACACCATCGGCGGTGCGCCAGAAGGCGTGATTTCTGCCTGTGCCGTTAAAGCATTAGGCGGGGATATGCAGGCCGAGCTGATTGACTTTTGCCAGGCTAAAGGGGATTACACGGAAAATCGGCAGATTGCAGAGCAGGAGCGCAAGCGTTGCAAGGCAATGGGCGTTGACGTTAACCGTGTGTACTCGCTCGATGAACTGGTGAGGGGGAACGATATCCTCTTTAGCGCTACGGGCGTGACGGGCGGTGAGCTGGTGAACGGTATCCAACAGACGGCGAATGGGGTGCGGACGCAGACATTACTGATCGGCGGCGCGGACCAAACGTGTAATATAATAGACTCCCTGCATTGATGGTGATCTATCGGAAGACCAATGGCGACGCTGACAGAAGATGATGTGCTTGAGCAACTGGATGCACAGGACAATTTATTTTCATTTATGAAAACTGCGCATACCATTTTGCTCCAGGGGATACGCCAGTTTCTGCCGTCGCTGTTTGTCGATAACGATGAAGAGATCGTGGAATATGCAGTGAAGCCGTTACTCGCCCAAAGCGGCCCGCTTGACGATATTGATGTTGCACTGCGTTTGATTTATGCGTTGGGGAAAATGGATAAATGGTTGTACGCCGATATCACGCATTTTTCCCAGTTCTGGCATTACCTGAACGAACAGGATGAAACGCCCGGGTTTGCCGATGACATGACCTGGGATTTTATCAGCAACGTCAATAGTATAACCCGCAATGCGACGCTCTATGACGCGTTGAAAGCGATGAAGTTCGCCGATTTCGCCGTCTGGTCAGAGGCGCGTTTTAGCGGGATGGTCAAAACGGCGCTGACGCTGGCAGTAACGACAACTTTAAAGGAATTAACGCCGTGAAAATCGAACTGACGGTGAATGGACTAAAGGTACAGGCGCAGTACTCTGATGATGAAATTGAGAATGTTCATAAACCGCTACTGCGTATGCTGGCGGCCTTACAGGCGGTAAGTCCGCAGCGACGTACGGTGGTTTTTCTTTGCGCTCCGCCGGGGACGGGTAAATCAACCCTAACCACCCTCTGGGAATATCTCGCGCAACAAGACCCCGAACTGCCCGCTATTCAGACACTCCCGATGGATGGTTTTCACCATTACAATAGCTGGCTGGATGCGCATCAATTGCGCCCCTTCAAAGGCGCACCAGAGACATTCGATGTAGCGAAACTGGCGGAAAATCTGCGCCAGGTAGTGGAAGGGGATTGTGCGTGGCCGCAGTATGATCGACAAAAGCATGATCCTGTTGAAGATGCGTTGCACGTTACCGCACCACTCGTCATCGTCGAAGGAAACTGGTTGTTGCTGGACGACGAGAAGTGGTGCCAGCTTGCGCAATTTTGTGATTTCTCGATCTTTATCAACGCGCCAGCTACTGCGTTGCGGGAACGACTGGTAGGGCGCAAGCTGGCGGGAGGGGTATCGCTGGCAGACGCAGAAGCTTTTTATGACCGTACCGACGGGCCGAATGTTCGCCGGGTGCTGGAAGAGAGTCTGCCTGCAAATTTGACCTTAATGATGACCGCTACGGGTGAATATCGTCTGGTGGATTAACGTTCCTGATTAGACCATCTTCCAGTCGCACCACACGAGAGAAATGACGCCGGGTAAATGCGGCGTCATGACTGATTGCTACGACGCTCGTGCCTCGCTGGCCGCACTTCTCCAGCCAGCTTTCAAACACGCTCAACCAATTTTCGTCAAAATCCCGACTCGGCTCGTCCAGCAGCAATAGTGGCGGAGAGAGTGCTTCCAGGCAGGCGACGGCGACCATCCGTCGCTGCGCACTATGCAGATCCAACGGGTGCGCGTTGGCAGTGTCTGCTAACTGACAACATTGCAGGGCAGCATGGGTACGTTGAGTGATTTCATCCGCCGGGCATTTTTGCAGTTTCAAACCAAATGCGATCTCGTCAGCGACGGTGCTGTGAAAAAGTTGGTTTTCCGCTTCCTGAAACAGTACGCCAACCTTTGCCGCGCGCTGGCGGTTTTTCAGGTTTTTCATCGCCTGTTGTTGCAGCATAACCGTACCGGCTGTGGGCGTAAGAAGACCTGCCATTACTCGTAACAGCGTCGATTTTCCCGCGCCATTGTCGCCGGTCAGCGCCAACCATTCACCTTGTTTGAGTTGCAGAGAAATGTCGCAAAGACAATCCGTTGCCGCGCCAGGCCAGCGATAAGATATCTTATTTAACGTTAACATAGTGGCTGGAGCGCTCCGTTTTGCAATTGCCACGCTTGCTGGCAGTAGTTCAGGAAAGGTGTGCGATGACGTTCAAAAAGAATAATCAGCGAACCACGTTCAAACGCCCAGTGTTGTAAGCGCTGCAACAGCATTTCGCTGGCCTGCGGAGTCAGGCGGCTAAAGGCTTCATCAAGAATTAAGAGCTTTGGCTGCATCGCGATGGCGCAGGCGATGACCACGCGCTGTGTCTCTCCACCGGAGAGTGTTGCCGGGTGACGATGGCGCAACGGCTGGCACTCGGTCAGAGTCAGGGCGGCATCAATCCGCGCCATAATCTCTGCTTCAGCAAGACACAGATTTTCTGGCCCAAAGGCAACTTCTTCTTCCACGCTAAAGGTACAGCCGGAGAGCTGCAAATAGGGCGATTGCTGGACGAGCTGGATGGTGGCGGATTGTTCATTAAGCGGGAGATGCCCAATGGGCGTACCGAGGAGCGTCCCCGTGCCTGTTATCTCTCCTGGCAGAAAGTCCGGATACCAGCCCGCCATCAGCTGTGCCAGCGTACTTTTGCCACTGCCGTTGTCACCAAAGATGGCGACCATCCCCGGTTTGACATAGTGAAAGTCATAACAGAACGGAGGATGCGTTGAGTGTGTCGGGCAATAACGGAACTGTTCTAACGTAACCATATCCACGCTCCGAATTCTGTCAGCATCAGCAAGATCATGGTGTAACGCGCTACGCGTTGTAGGGTGCTATCGGCTGGTGCCCACAACGTTGTTCGTCGGTTGTGGATCCGAAATGCCCGCATATCCAGCGCCGCACCACGGACAGCCAGATCGTTAAGCGCATTGTGTGTTAGCGGAATAATTAACGCGGGCATCGCACGTAAACGCTGATACCAGCCCTCATCCAGCGGCACGCCGCGGGCACGCTGCGCTTCATGAATAATCGCTAATTGCCGTTTTAACTGCTCAACGACCAATAACGGCCCGGCAAACAGATAAGCGACGCCTGGCGGCAGGCGAGAAGCAAACAGAGCGCGAATAAAACATTGCACGGGGACGTACTGCATCCACAACTGTGAGGTTGAAACAATCGCCAGAATCCGCAACCAGAGCGTAATAGCATGCGACCACCGTTCTGGCGAGCGTGGCGTGCCGCTTAGCCATTCTGGTAGCCAGCCACCGTGTACCAGCCACAGCCCGGCTCCCAGCGAGAACATCAGCCAGACGACATATTTTGCCCGCCGCCGCGTGGCCTTTAGCGCAATAAGGCAGAAAAAGGTCGCCGCGCTATAGATCGGCAAAATGGTCTGCGCGGGCAGGATAAGCGTGGTGCAGGCCGCCAATGCCCACAGTGTTAATGAGGTAAATGGATGCATTTAGCGCACGGCAGCCATTGCCGGAAAATGGCGCGTGGTGCGAATCGGCAGCTGGCGCAGTAAAAGCCAGACAATCACCGCTGTAAGAATTTTATCGACCAGGTTCGCGCCTATCACCGTAATCGCCACCGACTCCACCAGGTTTTGCCCCATCGAGTGCATCCAGGCAACGAACAAATCGGCTCCGCTACCGGTGACACCGCCGAACAGCGCAGTACGCAGCGGTACAGCGACGACCGTTACCGCAAGCGTAATAATCACGCCGCTGACAACGACTTTTGGCAGGGTGCGAAACCAACCCGCTCGCGCCAGCCAACCGGCGACCAGGCCGATGACCATCGCGACGGGTGCAAATGCGGCGGCGATCGGGTCGGTCAGCAATCCCCAGAGTAAATTGGTCAGTAAGCCGGTCAGCATTCCGATCACCGGACCAAGCAGTACCGCGCTAATAAGTGTGCCGATGGAGTCGAGAAATATAGGTAATTTGACCATGCTGGCCAGTTGCCCGCCGATCATATTGATGGCGATAGATATAACGATCAACACCAGTGCCTGACTGGAAAAGTGGCTACGCGCCATAAGAAAACCTCTTTGAAAGTAGTTATTTAACGGGGGAAATATGCAACTCGTCGTAACCAGAAAGCGCGCAAGGTTGGCGGCTAAACGCCAGTTCCTCAAGGCTACCGATCACCAGTTCAAGCGTGGTCCGCACGGTACAGCCGGGCATCATATGACCGCCAAGCATCGTGCCGTGTGGATCGGAAACGCAGAGATGAAGATGCTCACCACTCTGTTCCAGCGTGCCGTTTAGTGAGATCACTTCGAATGTACCGTTCAGGAGCGTGGTGCCTTCTTGCCCGGCATAGCGCAAGGCGACGTCAGTCAGGCTACCGGTACAGCCTGCAATCCAGGCGGCATGAAGTTGATGCTGCTGTGCAAAAGCGTGTAGCTGGGAAAAAACTTCCTGCCCGGGGAGGAGGCGCAGTGCGTAAAAGCGTGCGGAGGAAGAATATGGGTAGGGCAATGTCATCATTGGAGTACTCCGAAACTCGGACGTATTGCGGATAATATCGACGCTGCATCAGTCATATTCTGATATAAGTCAGGGTTTGTGACGGCACAACGAAAAGATTTTGCTACGCTTATTCGTGATTCTGCAAAGTGGAATAAATTCCACAGGGGCGGGGCTGAAAACGTGACGTAAGTCAGATAATTGCTTTCTTTGACTGGACAATCATTCCTTTTATTCCACGTTTCGCTTATCCTAGCTGAAGCGTTTCAGTCGATTAAATGTTCGACAATTAACCAATCAGTCGCAGTTTGCGACAGGTAAGGTTTCCCCGGACGATTTGCTGGATTACTCTGTCTGGCAAATTTGCTCAGGGAAAACCTTGCAGGAGATCTATGACCGTACGCGTAGCGATAAATGGCTTCGGTCGCATCGGGCGTAATGTGGTTCGTGCTTTGTATGAATCCGGACGCCGGGCGGAAATTACCGTGGTGGCAATCAACGAACTGGCGGATGCTGCGGGCATGGCGCATTTGTTGAAATATGACACCAGCCATGGCCGTTTTGCATGGGAAGTACGACAGGAACGCGATCAACTTTTTGTTGGTGATGACGCCATCCGCGTATTGCATGAACGTTCACTGCAATCGCTCCCCTGGCGTGAACTTGGCGTTGATGTAGTCCTCGACTGCACCGGCGTATATGGCTCCCGCGAGCATGGCGAAGCGCATATTGCCGCCGGGGCCAAAAAAGTGCTCTTTTCACATCCTGGCAGTAACGATCTCGACGCGACCGTTGTTTACGGCGTCAATCAGGATCAACTTCGTGCGGAACACCGCATCGTTTCTAACGCTTCCTGTACCACGAATTGCATAATTCCCGTCATCAAATTGTTAGATGATGCGTACGGTATTGAGTCCGGCACAGTGACCACAATTCACTCCGCCATGCACGATCAACAGGTTATTGATGCATACCATCCTGACCTGCGTCGCACCCGGGCAGCCAGCCAGTCGATCATTCCGGTCGATACTAAACTGGCCGCCGGTATCACACGATTTTTTCCGCAATTTAACGATCGCTTTGAAGCGATTGCGGTACGTGTGCCAACCATAAATGTGACGGCAATCGATTTAAGCGTGACGGTGAAGAAACCTGTAAAAGCCAATGAAGTCAACCTGTTGCTGCAAAAAGCAGCACAAGGTGCATTTCATGGTATAGTTGACTATACGGAATTGCCGTTGGTCTCTGTAGATTTTAACCACGATCCGCACAGTGCCATTGTCGATGGCACCCAAACCCGGGTCAGTGGCGCACACCTGATCAAAACGTTGGTCTGGTGCGATAACGAATGGGGCTTTGCTAACCGAATGCTCGACACGACGTTAGCTATGGCTACTGTTGCTTTCAGGTAAGACGCAAGCAGCGTCTGCAAAACTTTTAGAATCAACGAGAGGATTCACCATGTCTGTAATTAAGATGACCGATCTGGATCTTGCTGGGAAACGTGTATTTATCCGTGCGGATCTGAACGTACCAGTAAAAGACGGGAAAGTAACCAGCGACGCGCGTATCCGTGCTTCTCTGCCGACCATCGAACTGGCCCTGAAACAAGGCGCAAAAGTGATGGTAACTTCCCACCTGGGTCGTCCTACCGAAGGCGAGTACAACGAAGAATTCTCTCTGCTGCCGGTTGTTAACTACCTGAAAGACAAACTGTCTAACCCGGTTCGTCTGGTTAAAGATTACCTCGACGGCGTTGACGTTGCTGAAGGTGAACTGGTTGTTCTGGAAAACGTTCGCTTCAACAAAGGCGAGAAGAAAGACGACGAAACCCTGTCCAAAAAATACGCTGCACTGTGTGACGTGTTCGTAATGGACGCATTCGGTACTGCTCACCGCGCGCAGGCTTCTACTCACGGTATCGGTAAATTCGCTGACGTTGCGTGCGCAGGCCCGCTGCTGGCAGCTGAACTGGACGCGCTGGGTAAAGCACTGAAAGAACCTGCTCGCCCGATGGTGGCTATCGTTGGTGGTTCTAAAGTATCTACCAAACTGACCGTTCTGGACTCCCTGTCTAAAATCGCTGACCAGCTGATTGTTGGTGGTGGTATCGCTAACACCTTTATCGCGGCACAAGGCCACGATGTGGGTAAATCCCTGTACGAAGCTGACCTGGTTGACGAAGCTAAACGTCTGCTGACCACCTGCAACATCCCGGTTCCGTCTGATGTTCGCGTAGCAACCGAGTTCTCTGAAACTGCACCGGCTACCCTGAAATCTGTTAACGATGTGAAAGCTGACGAGCAGATCCTGGATATCGGTGATGCTTCCGCTCAGGAACTGGCTGAAATCCTGAAGAATGCGAAAACCATTCTGTGGAACGGTCCGGTTGGCGTGTTCGAATTCCCGAACTTCCGCAAAGGTACTGAAATCGTGGCTAACGCTATCGCAGACAGCGAAGCGTTCTCCATCGCTGGCGGCGGCGACACTCTGGCAGCAATCGACCTGTTCGGCATTGCTGACAAAATCTCCTACATCTCCACTGGCGGCGGCGCATTCCTCGAATTCGTGGAAGGTAAAGTACTGCCTGCAGTAGCGATGCTCGAAGAGCGCGCTAAGAAGTAAAAAATCACAGGGCAGGGAAACCTGCCCTTGTTTCAGCGCGCTTTTAGAGCACGCATTTTTTCATACTCTAAATAATTCGAGTTGCAGGAAGGCGACAAGAGAGTGAATCCCCAGGAGCTTACATAAGTAAGTGACTGGGGTGAGCGAACGCAGACGCAGCACATGCAACTTGAAGTATGATGAGTATAAGGCCCGACGATACAGGACAAGAGACATGTCTAAGATTTTTGATTTCGTAAAACCTGGCGTAATCACTGGTGATGACGTACAGAAAGTTTTCCAGGTAGCAAAAGAAAACAACTTCGCACTGCCAGCAGTAAACTGCGTCGGTACTGACTCCATCAACGCCGTACTGGAAACTGCTGCTAAAGTTAAAGCGCCGGTTATCGTTCAGTTCTCCAACGGTGGTGCTTCCTTTATCGCTGGTAAAGGCGTGAAATCTGACGTTCCGCAGGGTGCTGCTATCCTGGGCGCGATCTCTGGTGCGCATCACGTTCACCAGATGGCTGAACATTATGGTGTTCCGGTTATCCTGCACACTGACCACTGCGCGAAGAAACTGCTGCCGTGGATCGACGGTCTGCTGGACGCGGGTGAAAAACACTTCGCAGCTACCGGTAAGCCGCTGTTCTCTTCTCACATGATCGACCTGTCTGAAGAATCTCTGCAAGAGAACATCGAAATCTGCTCTAAATACCTGGAGCGCATGTCCAAAATCGGCATGACTCTGGAAATCGAACTGGGTTGCACCGGTGGTGAAGAAGACGGCGTGGACAACAGCCACATGGACGCTTCTGCACTGTACACCCAGCCGGAAGACGTTGATTACGCATACACCGAGCTGAGCAAAATCAGCCCGCGTTTCACCATCGCTGCGTCCTTCGGTAACGTACACGGTGTTTACAAGCCGGGTAACGTGGTTCTGACTCCGACCATCCTGCGTGATTCTCAGGAATATGTTTCTAAGAAACACAACCTGCCGCACAACAGCCTGAACTTCGTATTCCACGGTGGTTCCGGTTCTACTGCTCAGGAAATCAAAGACTCCGTAAGCTACGGCGTAGTAAAAATGAACATCGATACCGATACCCAATGGGCAACCTGGGAAGGCGTTCTGAACTACTACAAAGCGAACGAAGCTTATCTGCAGGGGCAGTTGGGTAACCCGAAAGGCGAAGATCAGCCGAACAAGAAATACTACGATCCGCGCGTATGGCTGCGTGCCGGTCAGACTTCGATGATCGCTCGTCTGGAAAAAGCATTCCAGGAACTGAACGCGATCGACGTTCTGTAAGATATTCCTTTCTGCTTATCTCAAGGCCCGCTCTGCGGGTCTTTTTTTCGCCAAAAGCAAAATTGCCTGATGCGCTACGCTTATCAGGCCTACACGTATCCTGCAATATATTGAATTTGCAGGTTTTTGTAGGCCGGATAAGGCGTTCACGCCGCATCCGGCATGACAAAACGCACATTGATATCTGTCTGAGCCCCGCTCTGCGGGGATTTTTTCGCCAAAAGCAAGGTGATTCAGATGAGAAATCTGTGATCTATTTGGCAAAATTATGCTTTATTGTTTACCCTTGTCAGACTGCCCGTCATAAGGCGGCGGAGTGTATTTCTCCATTTTGAGTCAGTTGAAAAGGAATATTGAATGGAAGATTTGAATGTTGTCGATAGCATAAACGGCGCGGGAAGCTGGCTGGTAGCTAACCAGGCGCTGCTGCTAAGTTATGCAGTAAACATCGTGGCGGCACTCGCGATCATCATCGTTGGTTTGATTATCGCGCGGATGATTTCCAACGCGGTGAATCGCCTGATGATCTCCCGTAAAATCGATGCCACTGTTGCTGATTTTCTTTCTGCATTAGTCCGTTACGGTATTATCGCCTTTACGCTAATCGCAGCCCTGGGACGCGTGGGTGTACAAACAGCGTCAGTCATTGCTGTACTCGGTGCCGCAGGCTTAGCTGTTGGTCTGGCTTTGCAGGGGTCACTTTCTAACCTGGCCGCTGGCGTGTTACTTGTCATGTTCCGCCCGTTCCGTGCCGGAGAATATGTTGACCTGGGCGGCGTAGCCGGTACTGTGCTGAGTGTGCAGATTTTCTCCACCACCATGCGTACTGCAGACGGTAAAATTATCGTTATTCCGAACGGTAAAATTATTGCCGGAAATATTATTAACTTCTCCCGCGAGCCAGTTCGCCGTAACGAATTTATTATTGGCGTGGCGTATGATTCCGATATCGATCAGGTTAAGCAGATCCTGACCAATATTATCCAGTCTGAAGATCGCATTTTGAAAGATCGCGAAATGACTGTGCGCCTGAACGAACTTGGTGCATCGTCGATTAATTTCGTGGTCCGCGTCTGGAGCAACAGCGGCGATCTGCAAAACGTGTACTGGGATGTGCTGGAGCGTATTAAACGTGAATTTGATGCCGCCGGTATCAGCTTCCCGTACCCGCAAATGGATGTGAACTTTAAGCGGGTGAAAGAAGACAAAGCTGCGTAATCAACGCTGAGGCCAGATAATACTCTCTGGCCTCTCTCTTATTAGTTTTTCTGATTGCCAATTAATATTATCAATTTCCGCTAATAACAATCCCGCGATATAGTCTCTGCATCAGATACTTAATTCGGAATATCCAACGTGTTTTCTTATTACTTTCAAGGACTTGCACTTGGGGCGGCTATGATCCTACCGCTCGGTCCACAAAATGCTTTTGTGATGAATCAGGGCATACGTCGTCAGTACCACATTATGATTGCCTTACTTTGTGCTATCAGCGATTTGGTCCTGATTTGCGCCGGGATTTTTGGTGGCAGCGCGTTATTGATGCAGTCGCCGTGGTTGCTGGCGCTGGTCACCTGGGGCGGCGTAGCCTTCTTGCTGTGGTATGGTTTTGGCGCTTTTAAAACAGCAATGAGCAGTAATATTGAGTTAGCCAGCGCCGAAGTCATGAAGCAAGGCAGATGGAAAATTATCGCCACCATGTTGGCAGTGACCTGGCTGAATCCGCATGTTTACCTGGATACTTTTGTTGTACTGGGCAGCCTTGGCGGGCAACTTGATGTGGAACCAAAACGCTGGTTTGCACTCGGGACAATTAGCGCCTCTTTCCTGTGGTTCTTTGGTCTGGCTCTTCTCGCAGCCTGGCTGGCACCGCGTCTGCGCACGGCAAAAGCACAGCGCATTATCAATCTGGTTGTGGGATGTGTTATGTGGTTTATTGCCTTGCAGCTGGCGAGAGACGGTATTGCTCATGCACAAGCCTTGTTCAGTTAGGCGCTATCTGATGGAAAAATAAAACAGAGGCGCTAAGCTTGCCTCCAGAGGTCCTGAATTTTGGGCAAGTCAATTAACACGGAGAGACTAACGTGAAGTTCAAAGTTATCGCCCTGGCGGCATTAATGGGTATTAGCGGGATGGCAGCGCAGGCTAACGAATTGCCGGATGGACCGCATATTGTCACCTCCGGTACGGCAAGCGTGGATGCGGTGCCAGACATTGCCACTCTTGCGATTGAAGTTAACGTGGCCGCGAAGGATGCCGCTACTGCCAAGAAACAGGCAGATGAGCGCGTCGCACAATACATTTCCTTCCTTGAACTCAATCAGATCGCGAAAAAAGATATCAGCTCAGCGAACTTACGCACCCAGCCAGATTATGATTATCAGGATGGTAAAAGTATCCTTAAAGGCTACCGCGCTGTGAGAACGGTGGAAGTCACGCTCCGTCAGTTAGACAAACTGAATTCCTTGCTGGATGGCGCGCTGAAGGCGGGTCTTAACGAAATTCGTTCTGTGTCGCTGGGCGTGGCGCAGCCGGATGCCTATAAAGACAAAGCGCGTAAGGCAGCGATTGATAACGCGATTCATCAGGCGCAGGAACTGGCGAACGGCTTTCATCGTAAACTGGGGCCGGTATATAGCGTGCGCTACCATGTTTCCAACTATCAGCCCAGCCCAATGGTGCGGATGATGAAAGCCGATGCCGCGCCGGTGTCCGCCCAGGAAACTTACGAGCAGGCCGCTATTCAGTTTGATGATCAGGTCGATGTGGTCTTCCAGTTAGAACCTGTGGATCAACAACCCGCTAAAACACCTGCAGCACAATAATATTTGTAGCCCGACGTATTCGTCGGGCTAATGCCTTTACCCGATATTGCCTCCTTTTTCTGTAATTTTCTGTAAAACCATGACGTAATCACCTATCTTTGCTCGCGGTTTCATCAAGGATAGGCTGACTGAAACGGTTAAGCGGACAAGGATGCGGGGGAGGGGGATGGACATTTTTATTTCGAAAAAGATGCGCAATTTCATTTTATTAGCGCAAACCAATAATATTGCCCGGGCGGCAGAAAAAATCCATATGACGGCTTCGCCATTTGGTAAAAGCATTGCCGCGCTGGAAGAACAAATTGGCTATACGCTATTTACCCGCAAAGATAATAATATCAGCCTCAATAAAGCCGGACAGGAACTGTATCAAAAACTGTTCCCGGTTTATCAACGGCTTTCTGCGATTGATAATGAAATCCATAACTCAGGGCGTCGTTCACGAGAAATTGTGATTGGCATAGATAATACTTATCCGACAATTATTTTCGATCAGTTGATTAGTCTCGGAGATAAGTATGAAGGCGTGACCGCCCAGCCAGTTGAGTTCAGCGAAAATGGCGTTATCGATAATCTTTTTGACCGCCAGTTAGATTTTATTATCTCCCCACAGCATGTATCTGCACGAGTTCAGGAACTGGAAAACCTGACTATCAGTGAACTACCACCGCTGCGATTAGGCTTTCTCGTTTCTCGCCGTTATGAAGAGCGACAAGAGCAAGAGCTGCTTCAGGAGCTGCCCTGGCTACAAATGCGCTTTCAGAACCGGGCCAACTTCGAAGCAATGATTGATGCGAATATGCGACCTTGTGGGATCAATCCAACCATTATTTATCGTCCCTACAGTTTTATGGCCAAAATCAGCGCCGTGGAGCGCGGACATTTTCTGACGGTGATCCCGCATTTTGCCTGGCGACTGGTGAATCCGGCAACGCTGAAATATTTTGATGCACCGCACAGGCCGATGTATATGCAGGAATATCTTTATTCAATCAGAAATCATCGTTATACCGCCACGATGCTTCAGCATATTGCTGAAGATCGTGACGGGACGAGTCATTAACCCAGCATCGAGCCGGTTGCAATTAAATTACGGTGTAAGTCGAAGACGTGGCTAAGATCGTGGTGAATATGTCCGCCAGGCGCATTTTCCAGATAGCGATGCAGATAATCCCGATACATAGGATGTGCACAATTATCAATGATAGTGCGGGCGCGTTGAAGCGGGGAAAGACCGCGCAGATCGGCGATCCCTTGTTCGGTGATGATCACTTTGACGCTGTGTTCGCTGTGATCAACATGGCTGCACATTGGCACGACGGTTGAGATCTTGCCTTCTTTAGCAATCGACGGGGCCATAAAGATCGACAGATACGCGTTGCGTTCAAAATCACCGCTGCCGCCGATGCCGTTCATCAGATCGACCCCGGCTACGTGTGTTGAGTTGGCATGCCCGTAAATATCAAACTCCAGGCCGACGTTCAGAGCGATGACGCCCAGACGACGGATGATTTCCGGGTTATTGGAAATCTCCTGCGGACGCAACACAATGCGGCTGGCAAAGTAATCCATATTGTCGTAAATCTTGCGCAGGGAATCGGCCGAGATTGTCAGGCTGGAGGCGCTGGCCCCGCTGATTTTGCCGGTTTCCAGTAAATGCACCACCGATTCCTGTAGCACTTCCGAATACATCATAAACGGAGGAATTTCCGGGTTTTCCCCCAGACGCGCCATTACCGCATTATTGATATTGCCCACGCCACTTTGCAGCGGCAGAAATTCCGGCGGAATACGCCCATGCGCCATTTCCTGCAATAAGAACGTGACCACGTTATCGGCAATCTGCTGGCACATGGGATTTTGCTTATCCAGCATATTACCGGCGTCAGGCAAGTTGGTTTCCACGACGGCGACAATCTTTTTCGGATCGATTTGCACATAGCGGGTACCGACGCGATCCATTGCATGGAAGATCGACACGCTATTGCGCCGCGGTGGCGCGCCAGGAATCACAATATCCGCCAGTTCTGCAACGCGCGGATCGTGATAGTGATTGAGTTCAATGATCACTTTCTTCGCCCGCAGCAGCCATGTCGGCGCATTACCGATCCCGCTGGTTAACCAGACTCGACCATCTGGTGCCAGTGCCGATGCTTCAATGACGGCAACATCAATGTCGCCGAAGAAACCGTAATTGACCATTTGCGCCACTTCGCTCAAATGCAGGTCAACGAAACTCACCGCGCCCTGATTGATCTTTTTACGTAAACCGGACGATGTTTGATATGGCGCACGCCAGGAAACAGCATCGGCGTCAGAAAGTACATCGTCAGCGGCGGCGCTGATTGACGCCCCCGTCAGCAGGCGAATTTGATACGGCTTTTTGGCCTCATGCTGTTCGTTAGCTCTGCGGGCAATCGCGGTGGGTAGGGCTTTCGGCGAACCCGCTGGGGTAAAGCCGCTAAATGCCACCATGTCGTTATGCTGGATAATTTCTGCCGCTTCATCGGCGGTCATCCTTGTCCACTGAGTTTCCATTTTTACTCCTTCGTTCGCAGGGATTAATGACCAACGAAATTAGGTTTACGTTTTTCGAGGAAAGCGTTCATCCCTTCCTGGTAATCTTCGCTGTCATAAACCGCGCGGCGCATCCCCTGAATACGTTCAAATTCATCGGAGTTCATGGTGTGTGCTTCGCCCAGTACACGCAGCTCTTCTTTGATAACGGCAATGGCTAACGGCGCTTTCTCAGAGATGTGGTGCGCCATTTGTAAGGTGAAATCTTCCAGTTCTTCCACTTCCACAACATGGTTGAGGATGCCGACAGCCAGCGCGCGCTGGGCGGTGATTGGCGAAGCGGTAAAAATCAGCTCTTTGACAATGTGGAAGCCCGCGTCGCGGGTCAGGTTGTGAATGCCGACCAGGTTATACGGGACGCCGAGGTTTACAGGCGTCATTGAGAAGGTTGAGGTACTGGCGGCGATGATCAGATCGGAACTCATGATCATTTCAAATGCGCCACCCCAAACACTACCTTCCACCATCGAAATGATCGGTTTCGGGAATTTTTGGATCATGCGGGTGATTTGACGCAATGGATCATCATAGGAGAGCGGATCGCGACCGCCAGACGGCAGTTCGTGAATATCGTGACCTGCGGAGAAGACTTTGGATCCACTCGGCGCGCGCAAAATGATACAGCGAATTTCCGGCCGGTTGAGATCGCTTAACGCCTGCATAAGATCATCAATAAAGACTTTACTTAAGGCATTAAGTTTGCGGCCATAGTTAAACTCAATGACCGCCACTTTGTTGATAGTGACAACGTTAACATACTGATAAGACATAAAAATTCCTTTAATCAAAATATTGCGTCTGGATAAATTCACTGAGCTGCCGCAGGCCGGTGCGCGGTGAGAGCGTATTGTTTTTGACCGCTAAAAGCGTCTGGCGGTAATAGCGATCGAAATCTTCATTCGCGAACAGGTGATTCAGTACTTCTTCTTCGGTCTGCTTACGCAGCCATTCCACCGATTGTTGTTGCCGCACTTGTTGTAAACGACCACTGGCAGTTAGCGCGGTTTTGAAGTCGATGATGGCGTGCCAGATCTCATCGATTCCACGTTTTTCCAGTGCGCTACAAGTCAGAACCCGTGGCTGCCATTCGTCGTATTTACGTCGCAGAATATGCAGGGCACTCTCGTACATATGCCGGGCAATGGCGACATTGGTATGGTTATCGCCATCGTCTTTGTTGATAACGAGCAGATCAGCCACTTCCATCAGCCCTTTTTTAATGCCCTGCAGATCATCGCCGCCACCGGCAATTTGCAACGAGATAAAACAGTCCACCATGCGGGCGACTTCCGTTTCCGACTGCCCGACGCCAACCGTTTCGACAATCACTACGTCATAACCCGCCGCTTCGCATAACAGCATTAATTCCCGCGCTCGCTGACTGGCACCGCCCAGATGACCGGAGGATGGTACCGGGCGAATAAACGCCGCTTCGGCACGCGCTAGGTCATTCATGCGGGTTTTATCCCCGAGAATGCTACCGCCAGTGACCGGGCTGCTGGGATCGACCGCAATAACCGCGACCTTTAATCCCTCACGAATCAACAACATGCCAAAGGCTTCAAGAAAGGTACTTTTCCCCGCGCCGGGTGTGCCGGTAACGCCCAGTCGCAGGGTGTTACCGCAGTACGGCATAATGGCATCAAGCAGCTGCGTACTTAGTGCCTGATGACGCGGGTGACGGCTTTCCACCAGCGTCATGGCCTGGGCGAGTGTGGCACGCTCACCCTGACGTAAGCGGCGAATACTTTCTGCCAGCGTGGCTTCATTAATCATGATGCTGGCTTATCAGATTCAGTACGTCGCGCACACTGTCGAGCATAGGTGTACCTGGACCATAAATCGCCGCCACGCCGCGCTCTTGCAGGAAGGCGTAATCCTGCGGCGGAATGACGCCACCCGCGACCACGCAGATATCTTCGCGTCCCCATTTTTTCAGCGCTTCGACCAGTTCCGGGATCAGCGTTTTATGACCGGCAGCCAGTGAGGATGCGCCCACTACGTGAACGTCGTTTTCTACGGCCAGGCGGGCGATCTCTTCAGGTGTAGAGAACATCGGGCTTAAATCTACGTCGAAACCGAGATCGGAATAGGCGCTGGCGATCACTTTCGCGCCGCGATCGTGTCCATCCTGGCCCATCTTAGCGATCAGAATGCGCGGGCGACGACCATTGTCGGCAAGGAACTGCTCCGTTTGCGCAACAATGGCATCGAACTCGGAGGCCGATTTCTCAGACTGATGATAGCTTTGCGCAATCACGCCGGTAACACACTGGCTTGGCACCAGATAACGGTCGAAAGCGACTTCCAGCGCATCGGAAATTTCACCCAGGGTGGCGCGAACGCGAGCGGCATTAACAGCGGCAGCCAGCAGGTTTTCGTTATGCTGTGCGGCGTGAGTCAGGGCGTTCAACGCGGCGGTTACGGCGGCATCATCACGGGTGGCGCGAATGCGTTCCAGCGAAGCAATTTGCTCGTTACGCACCATCACGTTGTCGATCTCAAGTACATCGGTTTCGTCTTCGTGATCCAGTTTGTACTTGTTGACACCAACGATGACACGCTTGCCCTGGTCGATCAGCGACTGTTCGCGCGCTGAGGCCTCTTCGATCATTCGTTTTGGCAGACCTGCTTCGATCGCTTTCGCCATGCCACCGGCTTCGTCGATCTGTTGGATAATAGCTCTGGCTTGTTTGACGATTTGATCGGTCAGCGACTCAATGTAATAGGATCCGGCCAGTGGATCGACGGTGCGGCAGAGTTCTGATTCTTCCTGGATGATGATCTGGGTGTTGCGGGCAATGCGTGCTGAGAAATCGGTAGGCAAACCAAGCGCTTCGTCAAAGGCGTTGGTATGCAGTGACTGAGTACCGCCCAGCGTCGCAGCCAGTGCTTCAATGGTGGTGCGGATAACGTTGTTATACGGATCCTGTTCAGTCAGGCTCCAGCCTGAGGTCTGGCAGTGGGTACGCAGCGCCAGTGATTTCGGATCCTGTGCGCCAAATCCACTGACCGCTTCGCTCCATAAATAACGTGCCGCACGCAACATGGCGACGTTCATAAACAGATCCATGCCGATACCGAAGAAGAACGACAGGCGAGGAGCGAAGTCATCAATTTTCAGTCCGGCAGAGATTGCTGCTTTGATGTACTCAATCCCATCAGCGAGCGTAAATGCTACCTGCTGCACGCAGTTGGCACCCGCTTCCCCCATGTGGTAACCGCTGATACTGATGGTATTAAATCGCGGCATGTTGCCGGAACACCAGGCGATGATGTCGGCGATAATGCGCATTGACGGTTTTGGTGGGTAAATATAGGTGTTGCGGCAGAGGTACTCTTTGAGAATATCGTTTTGAATGGTGCCGGTCAGTTTATCAGGTGTAACACCTTGCTCTTCTGCGGCGACGATATAAAACGCCAGTACTGGTAGCACTGCGCCATTCATGGTCATCGAAACCGACATTTTATCCAGCGGGATCTGGTCGAACAGGACTTTCATATCTTCCACGGTGTCGATAGCGACGCCCGCTTTGCCGACGTCGCCCGCCACGCGCGGGTTATCGGAGTCGTAGCCACGGTGGGTGGCAAGGTCAAACGCAACGGAAAGACCTTTTTGCCCGGCGGCCAGGTTACGGCGATAAAAAGCGTTGGACTCTTTTGCTGTTGAAAAACCAGCATACTGACGGATGGTCCACGGTTGGGCGGTATACATAGTGGCACGCGGGCCACGAACGTAGGGCGGCAAACCAGGAAGGGTACCTGTCACCTCCAGATTATCGAGATCGGCTTCGGTATACAGCGGCTTGATGGCGATCCCTTCCGCGGTTTGATGAACCAGCGAGTCGACAGTTTTCTCCCGACGGCTCAATTCCTTGTTGGCAAGCTGTTGCCACTCCTGCACGTTAGACATTATTTGCTCCGTAAAACGCAATCAAAATGAGGGTATTTGCGCCTACGGTGAGCTTTTTACGTGGGTTTGTCGCCAGCAAAAAAAATGCATTCAGACGTCGTTTTTTGCCGCCTGAGATTTGTCTATTTTGTGATGTGATTCAAGGAATACAAAAAGAAGTGAGGACAACGCCTGATATGTGCTATCAGGCATTATTTGATGGATTAATCCTGACGAAGGACTTTGTGACCATAATCGAGTAACGCATCAGTGACTTTACGCATCATGCGGCTTTCAGGAGCAAAGCGGTGCCAGTAGAGCATCCGTCGTTGAAATAGCCCAGGCGTTAAGTCAATCAGTTCACCGCTGGCCAGCTCTTTCTCGATTTGCAGGTGCGGGATCATACAGCAGGTGGTGCCCTGGCGAGCAAGTTGTACGAACGCTTCTGAAGAATTAACGATATGGCAGGGCACGCTGCCTGGAGGCAGATCGAAGTTTTGCTGCAAAAAGGCCTGGTGCATATCGTCAAGATGGTCGAACGCGACCACTGGCGCTTTCAGTAATGCCGAACGCGTTACGCCGTTAGGGAAATATTTTTCGGCAAAGGGTTTTGAGCTGACGAACAGATAGTCGAGCGCACCAAGTTTATCGACAAGACAACTCGGCAGCGCCTGATGTTGAATACTCACCGCGCCGACCACTTCGCCGCGGCGCAGACGTTCCTGAGTGCGGGTTTCATCTTCTACCTGCAAGTTGAGGCGGATAGGCGAATCAGCCAACACAGGAGCCAGTGCAGGAAGCAACCACGTCGCCAGACTGTCGGCGTTGACCGCCAGTGAAAGCAGCAGCGGAGTCGAACCGGTTTGTTCATCGCCCAGCCACTCTTCTTCCAGCAACTCCACCTGGCGCAGCAGTGCCAGCAGTTTTTGCCCTTGTTCCGTCGGGCGCGGCGGTACGGTACGCACCAACAGCGGCTGCCCGAACATATTTTCCAGTTGCTTAATGCGCTGTGAGACGGCTGATTGTGTAATGCACAGCTTTTGTGCCGCGCGCTCAAATCCTCGTTCACGTATCACCGCATCCAGTGCCTGTAATGTTCTGTAGTCCGGGCGTTTCATTGCTGTTGTCTGCTCCTGGTAAATGCTTTTTCCTGCACTATGACACAATTTTGTGTCAGGTTGCATATACCGAAGCCGTCGGCGGGTAACATTTGTATTCGTGGTTAAACGCGCAGCTTAAAAGATCAGGGATTTGCGCTAATGCATTTCGCTCAGCGAGTTCGCGCCCTGGTTGTGTTGAATGGCGTGGCGTTATTGCCTCAATTTGCCTGTAAACAGGGGCTTGTGAACGGTGAACTGGTGCGCCTGTTTGCTCCGTGGAGCGGCATACCCAGATTGTTGCATGCCTTATTTGCGGGGCGAAAGGGGATGCCTGCCATTGCGCGATATTTTATGGATGAGTTAACCACGCGGCTTGCCAACGGGGTCTGAATCGCTTTTTTTGTATATAATGCGTGTGAAATTTCATACCACAGGCGAAACGATCATGACGCAGGATGAATTGAAAAAAGCAGTAGGATGGGCGGCACTTCAGTATGTTCAGCCCGGCACCATTGTTGGTGTAGGTACAGGTTCCACCGCCGCACACTTTATTGACGCGCTCGGTACAATGAAAGGCCAGATTGAAGGGGCCGTTTCCAGTTCAGATGCTTCCACTGAAAAACTGAAAAGCCTCGGCATTCACGTTTTTGATCTCAACGAAGTCGACAGCCTTGGCATCTACGTTGATGGCGCAGATGAAATCAACGGCCACATGCAAATGATCAAAGGCGGCGGCGC
The DNA here is from genome assembly GCF_012584495.1 of Escherichia sp. SCLE84. Classification (NCBI taxonomy): domain Bacteria; kingdom Pseudomonadati; phylum Pseudomonadota; class Gammaproteobacteria; order Enterobacterales; family Enterobacteriaceae; genus Escherichia; species Escherichia sp. SCLE84. The sequence continues at coordinate 4,128,792 of NZ_CP051430.1, forward strand.
GGCGCTGACCCGTGAAAAAATCATTGCTTCGGTTGCAGAAAAATTTATCTGTATTGCAGACGCTTCCAAGCAGGTTGATATTCTGGGTAAATTCCCGCTGCCAGTAGAAGTTATCCCGATGGCACGTAGTGCAGTGGCGCGTCAGCTGGTGAAACTGGGCGGTCGTCCGGAATACCGTCAGGGCGTGGTGACCGATAATGGCAACGTGATCCTCGACGTCCACGGCATGGAAATCCTTGACCCGATAGCGATGGAAAACGCCATAAATGCGATTCCTGGCGTGGTGACTGTTGGCTTGTTTGCTAACCGTGGCGCGGACGTTGCGCTGATTGGCACACCTGACGGTGTCAAAACCATTGTGAAATGATCTGACGGGGGAACCTCCCCCGTTAAAAAAATTCTCTTCATTAAATTTGGTGACATGTGTCACGCTTTTACCAGGCAATTGTCGATTGCTCTAAATAAATCCTCTAAACCAGCATATTCATCCAAGAATTACCTTTGCGTGATATTTCCTCAACATCGCGACGCAAACGTTCATATTGCCGCAATATTATTTTTTGATATGTTGAAAGGCGGATGCAAATCCGCACACAACATTTCAAAAGACAGGATTGGGTAAATGGCAAAGGTATCGCTGGAGAAAGACAAGATTAAGTTTCTGCTGGTAGAAGGCGTGCACCAAAAGGCGCTGGAAAGCCTTCGTGCAGCTGGTTACACCAACATCGAATTTCACAAAGGCGCGCTGGATGATGAACAATTAAAAGAATCCATCCGCGATGCCCACTTCATCGGCCTGCGATCCCGTACCCATCTGACTGAAGACGTGATCAACGCCGCAGAAAAACTGGTCGCTATTGGCTGTTTCTGTATCGGAACAAACCAGGTTGATCTGGATGCGGCGGCAAAGCGCGGGATCCCGGTATTTAACGCACCGTTCTCAAATACGCGCTCTGTTGCGGAGCTGGTGATTGGCGAACTGCTGCTGCTATTGCGCGGCGTGCCGGAAGCCAATGCTAAAGCGCACCGTGGCGTGTGGAACAAACTGGCGGCGGGTTCTTTTGAAGCGCGCGGCAAAAAGCTGGGTATCATCGGCTACGGTCATATTGGTACGCAATTGGGCATTCTGGCTGAATCGCTGGGAATGTATGTTTACTTTTATGATATTGAAAACAAACTGCCGCTGGGCAACGCCACTCAGGTACAGCATCTTTCTGACCTGCTGAATATGAGCGATGTGGTGAGTCTGCATGTACCAGAGAATCCGTCCACCAAAAATATGATGGGCGCGAAAGAGATTTCGCTAATGAAGCCCGGCTCGCTGCTGATTAATGCCTCGCGCGGTACTGTGGTGGATATTCCGGCGCTGTGTGATGCGCTGGCGAGCAAACATCTGGCGGGGGCGGCAATCGACGTATTCCCGACGGAACCGGCGACCAATAGCGATCCATTTACCTCTCCACTGTGTGAATTCGACAACGTCCTTCTGACGCCACACATTGGCGGTTCGACTCAGGAAGCGCAGGAGAATATCGGCCTGGAAGTTGCGGGTAAATTGATCAAGTATTCTGACAATGGCTCAACGCTCTCTGCGGTGAACTTCCCGGAAGTCTCGCTGCCACTGCATGGTGGTCGTCGTCTGATGCACATCCACGAAAACCGTCCGGGCGTGCTAACTGCGCTGAACAAAATCTTCGCCGAGCAGGGCGTCAACATCGCCGCGCAATATCTACAAACTTCCGCCCAGATGGGTTATGTAGTTATTGATATTGAAGCTGACGAAGACGTTGCCGAAAAAGCGCTGCAGGCAATGAAAGCTATTCCGGGTACCATTCGCGCCCGTCTGCTGTACTAATTCCCCTTCTCTGAAAATTAACGGGCAGGTCACTGACTTGCCCGTTTTTTTATCCCTTCTCCACACCGTTGCCGCGTTGCGCATTCTACTTTGCGAGTCTGCTCCAGAAAATAAATCAAAGTCAGATCAATGCGTTGTGTTTATTTAATGGGGATTTACGATGGCGGGACAGCATGGGGCTGTAACGGTAAAGCCCTCACCGAAGCGAGGGCTTAAAGGAGAAGGGTTATGATGCGACTTGTCATCATACTGATTGTACTGTTACTGATAAGTTTCGGAGCTTATTAACAGTCAGTCTCAGGGGAGGAGTCATCCTCCCTTACCCTTACTCACTAAATTAGGTCAAAGAATCAACGATGTCAATCAGGGCGATGCGGGGTGCATCGCCCTGAACCGAACTTTTTGATAGCCACTTCATCGCCCACGTTTACTGCCGTAATAGATCCTTTTTCCCAAAAATTATCTCTGTTTTGCATGGGGTTTTTCGAGCACGCTCGAAGAAAAGATTTAAAGGTAGATCAATGCGTTGTGGTTATTTAAAGAGAGCTTACGATAGCTGGGCAGCATGGGGCTGTAACGGTAAAGCCCTCACCGAAGCGAGGGCTTGAAGGAGAAGGGTTATGATGCGACTTGCCATCATACTGATTGTACTGTTACTCATAAGTTTCCCAGCTTATTAACAGTCAGTCACAGGGGAGGAGCAATCCTCCCTTACCCTTACTCACTAAATTAGGTTAAAGAATCAACGATGTCAATCAGGGCGATGCAGGTGTATCGCCCTTACCACTCCCAGACTTTCGACGGTGTAACCACCGCAGGAAGAGGGATATCCCACTCTTCAACGGGGAGTTTTTCCACCAACTGACAATCATGCGCATAACCCACCGGTTGCGTTTTATAGTGCTGCCAGTTTTGTAAGGTCCGATCATAAAAACCACCGCCCATTCCCAGGCGCTGACCGTACTCATCAAAGGCGACCAGCGGTGTGATCAGCACGTCTAATCGGGAAAGGGGTAGCACGTCACGCACATCCAGTTTTGGCTCATGGATCTTCAACCTGTTCATCACCAGTTCGCTTTGCGGATGGTAATTCAGGAACAGCAAATTACTGGCACTAAAGGGATGCAAAACTGGAAGATATACGCGCTTACCGGCGCGCCAGAGTTGTTCTATTAGCGGCTGGGTGTCGAGTTCACCATCAAAAGAGAGGAATACAGCGACCGTATGCGCCATCACCACCGGGGGATAAGTCATCATCCGGGTAGCGGCTTGTTGACCCATTTCCTGCTGTTGTTCCGGCGTTAACGCACGACGACGTTGCCGAATCATTTTGCGGATTTCTTGTCGGGATAATGTCAGTGGGAGTTCTGGTAGTTGCGTCATGGCTGGTGCCAGATAAGAAGGGAATCTCCGAGATGCCGCCGCAGGCTGTAACCCTTGAACCCTTGGTTCAAGGTGAATGTGTCGTCGCAGTTTTAAGGCTTCTCGGACGGACCGAGCATGCTCACCAACCGCGGAGCGCCACATTCTTGTGGTATGAAATATCGGCTCAGGGGACTGGCCCGCTTGCGAACATCTCAGAGAAATTTTGTCTTCACGGTTACTCTACCACAGTAAACCGAAAAGTGTCATTCAAAGTTTTGGTTAGTTTTTTCGGTGATGCGACCTTGTTCAAGTAACGCTTGTTCTATGGTCTGCTGCAGCATCCGAATACGCTGTTCCATACTTGCCGCGTAGTCACGAGTCTTCGCTTTTTCTTGCGCTAACTCATAGCTGATATTCAATGCGGCAATGAAGACCAACTGTTCAGTATTTGTGACTCTAGTGCGTTCTTTCAGATCTTGCAACCGTTGGTTCAGATCGTCCGCTGCCTGATTCAACGCATCCCTTTGGTCAGGCGGGCAGTTCACACGCAGTGAACGGCCAAAAATTTGGATATCGACGGGTTGTGCAGACATGCCACCTTCCTGCTGATTGACTGCGCTGCCTTCGTCTTTAGACCCATGGTCTGCGAAGGGGCGACACTATAGCTACCCTGATGAGAAGAGACAAGCCCTTTTCTGGTCCACCAGGGCCCAAAGTGGTAGCATATCATGAATATTCCTCCCTTTGACGACGAATGCTTATGTCTATACAGAACGAAATGCCTGGTTACAACGAAATGAACCAGTATCTGAACCAACAAGGGACGGGTCTGACCCCTGCTGAGATGCATGGTTTAATCAGTGGGATGATATGTGGCGGTAACGATGACAGCTCATGGCTACCGCTACTTCACGACCTGACGAACGAAGGCATGGCTTTCGGTCATGAGCTGGCACAGGCACTGCGTAAAATGCACTCTGCCACCAGCGATGCCCTGCAGGATGACGGCTTCCTTTTTCAGCTTTATCTGCCTGATGGCGATGATGTCAGCGTTTTCGATCGGGCTGATGCATTGGCAGGTTGGGTCAATCACTTCCTGCTTGGTCTTGGCGTTACGCAACCGAAGCTGGATAAAGTGACCGGCGAAACCGGTGAAGCTATCGACGATCTGCGTAACATTGCGCAACTGGGTTACGACGAAGACGAAGATCAGGAAGAGCTTGAAATGTCGCTTGAAGAGATCATCGAATACGTTCGTGTTGCCGCGCTGTTATGCCACGACACCTTTACTCATCCGCAACCGACCGCGCCAGAAGTACAAAAACCGACTCTACACTAAAAACAAAAAACGTAAGGAGAGTGTTATGAGTGAGATATCCCGGCAAGAGTTTCAGCGTCGCCGTCAGGCCCTGGTGGAGCAAATGCAACCCGGCAGCGCCGCGCTGATTTTTGCTGCACCAGAAGTAACACGTAGCGCCGACAGCGAATACCCCTATCGTCAGAACAGTGACTTCTGGTACTTCACCGGCTTTAACGAACCGGAAGCGGTGCTGGTGCTGATTAAAAGCGATGACACTCATAACCACAGCGTTCTGTTTAACCGCGTTCGCGACCTGACGGCGGAGATCTGGTTTGGCCGTCGTTTAGGTCAGGATGCCGCGCCAGAGAAACTGGGCGTTGACCGCGCACTGGCATTCAGCGAAATTAATCAGCAACTTTATCAATTACTTAATGGTCTGGATGTGGTTTACCACGCCCAGGGCGAATATACCTATGCTGATGAAATCGTGAACAGCGCGCTGGAAAAGCTGCGTAAAGGTTCGCGACAAAATCTCACCGCGCCGGCAACGATGATCGACTGGCGTCCCATTGTTCATGAAATGCGCCTGTTCAAATCGCCAGAAGAGATTGCCGTACTTCGCCGCGCGGGTGAAATCACCGCCCTGGCGCATACCCGGGCGATGGAAAAATGCCGTCCGGGAATGTTCGAGTACCACCTGGAAGGCGAAATTCACCACGAATTTAACCGCCACGGCGCGCGCTATCCTTCCTATAACACCATTGTCGGCAGCGGTGAAAACGGCTGCATTTTGCACTACACCGAAAACGAGTGTGAACTGCGTGACGGTGACCTGGTGTTGATTGACGCGGGTTGTGAATACAAAGGTTACGCTGGCGATATTACCCGCACCTTCCCGGTCAACGGCAAATTCACTCAGGCCCAGCGTGAAATCTACGACATTGTGCTGGAGTCTCTCGAAACCAGCTTGCGCCTGTATCGTCCGGGAACTTCCATGCAGGAAGTCACCGGTGAAGTGGTGCGCATCATGGTTAGCGGCCTGGTAAAACTCGGCATTCTGAAAGGTGATGTTGATGAACTGATCGCTCAGAACGCCCATCGTCCTTTCTTTATGCATGGCCTTAGCCACTGGTTAGGGCTAGATGTCCATGACGTTGGCGTTTATGGTCAGGATCGCTCGCGCATTCTGGAACCGGGCATGGTACTGACCGTAGAGCCAGGGCTGTATATTGCGCCGGATGCAGAAGTGCCAGAACAATATCGCGGTATCGGCATTCGTATTGAAGACGACATTGTGATTACCGAAACCGGTAACGAAAACCTCACCGCCAGCGTGGTGAAAAAGCCGGAAGAAATCGAAGCGTTGATGGCAGCTGCGAGAAAGCAATGAGCGTAATCATCGTCGGTGGCGGCATGGCGGGCGCGACGCTGGCGCTGGCTATTTCCCGGTTAAGTCACGGGGCGCTGCCGGTACATTTGATTGAAGCGACCGCGCCAGAGTCACATGCTCATCCGGGCTTTGATGGACGAGCTATTGCGCTAGCGGCGGGGACCTGTCAGCAACTGGCGCGCATCGGCGTCTGGCAATCTCTGGCTGATTGCGCAACCGCCATCACTACCGTGCATGTCAGCGATCGTGGTCATGCTGGATTCGTCACCCTCGCCGCAGAAGATTACCAACTGGCGGCGCTGGGGCAGGTTGTCGAATTGCATAATGTCGGGCAACGGCTGTTTGCATTGCTGCGAAAAGCACCTGGCGTAATGCTGCATTGCCCCGATCGCGTAGCTAACGTTGCCCGTACTCAGAGTCACGTTGAAGTGACGCTGGAGAGCGGCGAGATGCTGACGGGCCGCGTGCTGATAGCCGCTGATGGCACCCATTCAGCGTTAGCCACCGCGTGCGGCGTTGATTGGCAGCAGGAGCCTTACGAACAACTGGCCGTGATTGCCAACGTTGCGACTTCCGTTGCGCACGAAGGCCGCGCTTTTGAACGCTTCACGCAACATGGCCCGCTGGCGATGTTGCCGATGTCTGACGGACGCTGTTCGCTGGTCTGGTGTCATCCACTGGAACGGCGCGAAGAGGTGCTGTCGTGGAGCGACGAGAAGTTTTGCCGTGAACTCCAGTCGGCCTTTGGCTGGCGACTTGGAAAAATTACCCACGCCGGTAAACGCAGTGCTTATCCGCTGGCGTTAACCCGCGCCGCCAGAGCTATTACCCATCGTACCGTGCTGGTGGGCAATGCGGCGCAAACTCTGCACCCGATTGCCGGGCAAGGGTTTAACCTCGGTATGCGAGATGTCATGAGCCTTGCGGAAACCCTAACTCAGGCGCATGAGCGCGGAGAAGACATCGGTGATTACGGCATATTGTGCCGCTATCAACAGCGTCGACAGAGCGATCGCGAAGCAACCATCGGCGTCACGGACAGCCTGGTACATCTTTTTGCCAACCGTTGGGCACCGCTGGTTGTCGGGCGCAACATCGGACTGATGACGATGGAATTATTCACCCCGGCACGCGATGTGCTGGCGCAGCGCACCCTCGGTTGGGTGGCGCGTTGAAGGCGGTTTTAAGGAATAAACAATGCAAAGTGTTGATGTAGCCATTGTTGGTGGCGGCATGGTGGGGCTGGCGGTTGCCTGCGGCTTACAGGGGAGCGGCTTACGCGTTGCCGTACTGGAGCAGCGCGTACCGGAACCTCTGGCGGCGGATGCACCACCACAACTGCGCGTTTCGGCTATCAATGCCGCCAGCGAAAAATTACTCACCCGTCTTGGCGTCTGGCAGGACATTCTCTCTCGTAGGGCCAGTTGTTATCACGGTATGGAAGTGTGGGACAAAGACAGTTTTGGTCACATTTCGTTTGACGATCAAAGCATGGGATATAGCCATCTTGGGCATATCGTTGAAAACTCAGTGATTCACTACGCGTTGTGGAACAAAGCGCAGCAGTCGTCAGATATCACTCTGTTGGCCCCCGCAGAATTACAGCAGGTCGCCTGGGGAGAAAATGAAACTTTCCTGACGCTGAAAGATGGCAGCATGTTAACGGCGCGTCTGGTGATTGGCGCGGACGGTGCTAATTCCTGGTTGCGCAACAAAGCAGATATTCCGCTGACTTTCTGGGATTATCAGCATCACGCGCTGGTAGCGACCATTCGCACGGAAGAACCGCATGATGCGGTGGCACGGCAGGTTTTCCATGGCGAAGGCATTCTGGCCTTTTTACCGCTTAGCGATCCGCATCTTTGCTCAATTGTCTGGTCACTGTCGCCAGAGGAAGCGCAGCGGATGCAGCAGGCAAGTGAAGATGAATTTAATCGCGCGTTAAATATCGCTTTTGATAATCGCCTGGGCTTATGCAAGGTTGAGAGCGCGCGTCAGGTGTTCCCACTGACGGGGCGTTATGCGCGCCAGTTTGCCGCGCACCGTCTGGTGCTGGTGGGCGACGCCGCGCATACCATTCACCCGCTGGCGGGGCAGGGAGTAAATCTCGGCTTTATGGATGCTGCAGAGCTGATTGCTGAACTGAAACGGTTGCATCGTCAGGGGAAAGACATCGGGCAGTACATTTACCTGCGCCGGTATGAGCGTAGCCGCAAGCACAGTGCGGCGCTGATGCTGGCTGGTATGCAGGGATTCCGCGATCTGTTTTCCGGTACCAATCCGGCGAAAAAACTGCTGCGTGATATTGGTTTGAAACTGGCCGACACGCTTCCTGGCGTTAAACCACAACTTATCCGCCAGGCAATGGGATTAAACGATTTGCCTGAATGGCTGCGTTAAAAATTTCTCTTCTGCTGTTTATTTGATACCCATCACACTTTCATCTCCCGGTTTTTTCGCCGGGAGATTTTCCTCATTTGAAATAAACTAATTTCACCTCCGTTTTCGCATTATATTTTCTAATGTCATTATTTTTTGATTTAGTGTTTTTTGACATTTTTTTAGCTCTTAATATTGCCTTATTCAAATTAGCTTTCTAATGGCATCATCTTTATATAGAAACTGGTGTGTTTTTTGGTTTTTTATTCTGTCGCGATTTTGGCGTTTTTTAACCATAAGCTAATGTGATGATCAATTTTACCTTATGGTTAACAGTCTGTTTCGGTGGTAAGTTCAGGCAAAAGAGAACGATTGCGTTGGGGACCGGGAGTGGCTCCGATGCTGGGTTTCGTGGTGATAATTTCACCATGAAAAGTTGTCAGCCCCGCTTATTCAATGAGGACAAGATGGCACAACAGACTCCTTTGTACGAACAACACACGCTTTGCGGCGCTCGCATGGTGGATTTCCACGGCTGGATGATGCCGCTGCATTACGGTTCGCAAATCGACGAACATCATGCGGTACGTACCGATGCCGGAATGTTTGATGTGTCACATATGACCATCGTCGATCTCCGCGGCAGCCGCACCCGGGAGTTTCTGCGTTATCTGCTGGCGAACGATGTGGCGAAGCTCACCAAAAGCGGCAAAGCCCTTTACTCGGGGATGTTGAATGCCTCTGGCGGTGTGATAGATGACCTCATCGTCTACTACTTTACTGAAGATTTCTTCCGCCTCGTTGTTAACTCCGCCACCCGCGAAAAAGACCTCTCCTGGATTACCCAACACGCTGAACCTTTCGGCATCGAAATTACCGTTCGTGATGACCTTTCCATGATTGCCGTGCAAGGGCCGAATGCGCAGGCAAAAGCTGCCACACTGTTTAATGACGCCCAGCGTCAGGCGGTGGAAGGGATGAAACCGTTCTTTGGCGTGCAGGCGGGCGATCTGTTTATTGCCACCACTGGTTATACCGGTGAAGCGGGCTATGAAATTGCGCTGCCCAATGAAAAAGCGGCCGATTTCTGGCGTGCGCTGGTGGAAGCGGGTGTTAAGCCATGTGGCTTGGGCGCGCGTGACACGCTGCGTCTGGAAGCGGGCATGAATCTTTATGGTCAGGAGATGGACGAAACTATTTCTCCTTTAGCCGCCAACATGGGCTGGACTATCGCCTGGGAACCGGCAGATCGTGACTTTATCGGTCGTGAAGCCCTGGAAGTGCAGCGTGAGCATGGTACAGAAAAACTGGTTGGTCTGGTGATGACCGAAAAAGGCGTGCTGCGTAATGAACTGCCGGTACGTTTTACCGATGCGCAGGGCAACCAGCATGAAGGCATTATCACCAGCGGGACTTTCTCCCCGACGCTGGGTTACAGCATTGCGCTGGCACGCGTGCCGGAAGGTATTGGCGAAACGGCGATTGTGCAAATTCGCAACCGTGAAATGCCGGTTAAAGTGACGAAACCTGTTTTTGTGCGTAACGGTAAAGCCGTCGCGTGATTTACTTTTTTGGAGATTGATTGATGAGCAACGTACCAGCAGAACTGAAATACAGCAAAGAACACGAATGGCTGCGTAAAGAAGCCGACGGCACTTACACCGTTGGTATAACCGAACATGCCCAGGAGCTGTTAGGCGATATGGTGTTTGTTGACCTGCCGGAAGTGGGCGCAACGGTTAGCGCGGGCGATGACTGCGCGGTTGCCGAATCAGTAAAAGCGGCGTCAGACATTTATGCGCCAGTAAGCGGTGAAATCGTGGCGGTAAATGACGCACTGAGCGATTCCCCGGAACTGGTGAACAGCGAACCGTATGCAGGTGGCTGGATCTTTAAAATCAAAGCCAGCGATGAAAGCGAACTGGAATCACTGCTGGATGCGACCGCATACGAAGCATTGTTAGAAGACGAGTAACGGCTTTATTCCTCTTCTGCGGGAGAGGATCAGGGTGAGGAAAATTTATGCCTCACCCTCACTCTCTTCGTAAGGAGAGAGGTTCACAATTCACTGCACGTTTCAGGAACCATCGCTCATGACACAGACGTTAAGCCAGCTTGAAAACAGCGGCGCTTTTATTGAACGCCATATCGGACCGGACGCCGCGCAACAGCAAGAAATGCTGAATGCCGTTGGTGCACAATCGTTAAACGCGCTGACCGGCCAGATTGTGCCGAAAGATATTCAGCTTGCGACCCCGCCGCAGGTTGGCGCACCGGCGACCGAATACGCCGCACTGGCAGAACTCAAGGCTATTGCCAGTCGCAATAAACGCTTCACGTCTTACATCGGCATGGGTTACACCGCCGTGCAGCTACCGCCGGTTATCCTGCGTAACATGCTGGAAAATCCGGGCTGGTATACCGCGTACACTCCGTATCAACCTGAAGTCTCCCAGGGCCGCCTTGAAGCACTGCTCAACTTCCAGCAGGTAACGCTGGATTTGACTGGACTGGATATGGCCTCTGCTTCTCTTCTGGACGAGGCCACCGCTGCCGCCGAAGCAATGGCGATGGCGAAACGCGTCAGCAAACTGAAAAATGCCAACCGCTTCTTCGTGGCTTCCGATGTGCATCCGCAAACGCTGGATGTGGTCCGTACTCGTGCCGAAACCTTTGGTTTTGAAGTGATTGTCGATGACGCGCAAAAAGTGCTCGACCATCAGGACGTCTTCGGCGTGCTGTTACAGCAGGTTGGCACAACCGGTGAAATCCACGACTACACCGCGCTTATTAGCGAACTGAAATCACGCAAAATTGTGGTCAGTGTCGCCGCCGATATTATGGCGCTGGTGCTGTTAACTGCGCCGGGTAAACAGGGCGCGGATATTGTTTTTGGTTCGGCGCAACGCTTCGGCGTGCCGATGGGCTACGGTGGCCCACACGCGGCCTTCTTTGCGGCGAAAGATGAATACAAACGCTCAATGCCGGGCCGTATTATCGGTGTATCGAAAGATGCAGCTGGCAATACCGCGCTGCGCATGGCGATGCAGACTCGCGAGCAACATATTCGCCGTGAGAAAGCGAACTCCAACATTTGTACTTCCCAGGTGCTGCTGGCAAACATCGCCAGCCTGTATGCCGTTTATCACGGCCCGATTGGCCTGAAACGTATCGCTAACCGCATTCACCGTCTGACCGATATCCTGGCGGCGGGCCTGCAACAAAAAGGTCTGAAACTGCGCCATGCGCACTATTTCGACACCTTGTGTGTGGAAGTGGCCGACAAAGCGGGCGTACTGACGCGTGCCGAAGCGGCTGAAATCAACCTGCGTAGCGATATTCTGAACGCGGTTGGGATCACCCTTGATGAAACAACCACGCGTGAAAACGTAATGCAGCTTTTCAACGTGCTGCTGGGCGATAACCACGGCCTGGACATCGACACGCTGGACAAAGACGTGGCTCACGACAGCCGCTCTATCCAGCCTGCGATGCTGCGCGACGACGAAATCCTCACCCATCCGGTGTTTAATCGCTACCACAGCGAAACCGAAATGATGCGCTATATGCACTCGCTGGAGCGTAAAGATCTGGCGCTGAATCAGGCGATGATCCCGCTGGGTTCCTGCACCATGAAACTGAACGCCGCCGCCGAGATGATCCCAATCACCTGGCCGGAATTTGCCGAACTGCACCCGTTTTGTCCGCCGGAACAGGCTGAAGGTTATCAGCAGATGATTGCGCAGCTGGCTGACTGGCTGGTGAAACTGACCGGTTACGACGCCGTTTGTATGCAGCCGAACTCCGGCGCACAGGGCGAATACGCGGGCCTGCTGGCGATTCGTCATTATCATGAAAGCCGCAACGAAGGGCATCGCGATATCTGCCTGATCCCGGCTTCTGCGCACGGAACTAACCCCGCTTCTGCACATATGGCAGGAATGCAGGTGGTGGTTGTGGCGTGTGATAAAAACGGCAACATCGATCTGACTGATCTGCGCGCGAAAGCGGAACAGGCGGGCGATAACCTCTCCTGTATCATGGTGACTTATCCTTCTACCCACGGCGTGTATGAAGAAACGATCCGTGAAGTGTGTGAAGTCGTGCATCAGTTCGGCGGTCAGGTTTACCTTGATGGCGCGAACATGAACGCCCAGGTTGGCATCACCTCGCCGGGCTTTATTGGCGCGGACGTTTCGCACCTCAACCTGCATAAAACTTTCTGCATTCCGCACGGCGGTGGTGGTCCGGGTATGGGACCGATCGGTGTGAAAGCGCATCTGGCACCGTTTGTACCGGGTCATAGCGTGGTGCAAATCGAAGGCATGTTAACCCGTCAGGGCGCAGTTTCTGCGGCACCGTTTGGTAGCGCCTCTATCCTGCCAATCAGCTGGATGTACATCCGCATGATGGGCGCAGAAGGGCTGAAAAAAGCAAGCCAGGTGGCAATCCTCAACGCCAACTATATTGCCAGCCGCCTGCAGGATGCCTTCCCGGTGCTGTATACCGGTCGCGACGGTCGCGTGGCGCACGAATGTATTCTCGATATTCGCCCGCTGAAAGAAGAAACCGGCATCAGCGAGCTGGATATTGCCAAGCGCCTGATCGACTACGGTTTCCACGCGCCGACCATGTCGTTCCCGGTGGCGGGTACGCTGATGGTTGAACCGACTGAATCTGAAAGCAAAGTGGAACTGGATCGCTTTATCGACGCGATGCTGGCTATCCGCGCAGAAATCGACCAGGTTAAAGCCGGTGTCTGGCCGCTGGAAGATAACCCGCTGGTGAACGCGCCGCACATTCAGAACGAACTGGTCGCCGAGTGGGCGCATCCGTACAGCCGTGAGGTTGCAGTATTCCCGGCAGGTGTGGCAGACAAATACTGGCCGACGGTGAAACGTCTGGATGATGTTTACGGCGACCGTAACCTGTTCTGCTCCTGCGTACCGATTAGCGAATACCAGTAATTCACTGATTCGACTATTTTCTAAAGGCGCTTCGGCGCCTTTTTAGTCAGATGACAAAGTACAAAAGTGCTCAGACAGTCCCCTCGCCCCTTTGGGGAGAGGGTGAGGGGAACAGGCCGGCACTGGCGCGAATATTTACCCTCACCCCGGCCCTCTCCCTGAAAGGGCGAGGGGGAAAAGCGTGCCAACATTGAAGATTGAGCCAGTTTGTTAGCAATCTCAAAGATACGTCAACGAATGAATTTTTCTCGGAAAAACAAATGGTTATAGCACTTGTGACCGGTGGCAGTCGCGGCATCGGGCGGGCAACTGCATTACTGTTGGCGCAAGAAGGGTATACGGTGGCGGTTAATTATCAGCAAAACCTCCACGCGGCGCAGGAAGTGATGAACTTAATAACGCAAGCCGGTGGCAAAGCATTCGTGCTCCAGGCGGATATCAGCGACGAAAACCAGGTCGTTGCGATGTTTACAGCAATCGATCAGCACGATGAACCGCTAGCAGCGCTGGTCAATAACGCCGGGATCTTGTTTACCCAGTGCACCGTTGAAAACCTTACCGCAGAGCGAATCAACCGAGTACTTTCCACCAACGTGACGGGATATTTTCTCTGCTGCCGCGAGGCGGTAAAACGCATGGCGCTTAAAAATGGTGGCAGTGGCGGCGCTATCGTCAATGTCTCTTCGGTGGCCTCACGGTTGGGTTCGCCAGGGGAATATGTTGATTACGCGGCATCGAAAGGGGCGATTGATACGTTAACCACCGGACTATCGCTGGAAGTCGCCGCGCAGGGGATCCGCGTTAACTGCGTGCGGCCAGGGTTTATTTATACCGAAATGCACGCCAGCGGCGGCGAGCCTGGACGCGTCGATCGCGTTAAGTCGAACATCCCCATGCAGCGTGGTGGACAGGCAGAAGAGGTCGCGCAGGCCATTGTCTGGCTACTAAGTGATAAAGCCTCTTACGTCACGGGAAGTTTTATCGATTTGGCGGGCGGGAAATAAAACAGGGAAGTTGTCTGACCGGATGCAACAAGTATTGCATCCGGTACTTCATCGACTTAAAGCTTCTCGCCGTTGCTGGCAATCACCTCTTGGTACCAGTTAAAGCTCTTCTTACGTGAACGCGACATATCGCCAGCACCGTCGTCATGTTTATTCACATAGATAAAGCCGTAGCGTTTGCTGTACTGCCCGGTGGTGAACGATACGCAGTCGATGCAGCCCCACGGTGTGTAGCCCATCAGATCCACGCCATCGTAAGTCACCGCTTTTTTCATCTCTTCGATATGGGCGCGCAGGTAGTCAATGCGGTAGTCGTCGTTGATGCTGCCATCTTCTTCCACTTTGTCGTAAGCGCCAAAACCGTTTTCGACAATAAACAGCGGCCTCTGATAACGCTCATACAGTTCGCAAAGGGCATAGCGCAGACCTACTGGATCAATCTGCCAGCCCCAGTCAGACGCTTTAACATACGGGTTCGGTACGCTGCCTTCGAAACCAGAGATCGCATCGCCGGTGCCGCCTTCGGCCTTCACTGCGTTGGTCATGTAATAGCTGAAACCAAGATAATCGCAGGTGCCTTCACGCAGTACATCGAGATCGCCGTCTTCCATTTTGATGTTAAATCCGCGACGCTCCCACTCGTTCAACACATAGGACGGGTAATAGCCGCGTAGCTGCACATCGGTAAAGACGTAGCGTTCGCGCATCGACTCCTGAGCGAACATCACATCGTCCGGGTTACAGCAGTAGGGATAGAGCGGCACCATCGCCAGCATACAGCCGACTTTCATCTCCGGGTTAATGCGACGCGCAGCTTTCACCGCCAGGGCGCTGGCGACAAACTGGTGATGCAGCACCTGGTACATCGTCTCTTCCGGGTTGTCATGCTCGGTATAAACCACGCCGGAGCAGCAGTAACCGAACAGCGGTGCACGCCAGTTACGCTGGTTGTTAATTTCGTTGAAGGTCATCCAGTATTTGACTTTATGCTTATAGCGTTCAAACACCACTTCCGCGAAACGGACAAAGAAATCAACCACTTTACGGTTGGTCCAGCTACCGTATTGCTGCACCAGATGCAGCGGCATTTCAAAGTGGGAGAGGGTGATCACCGGTTCGATGTTGTATTTCAGCAGTTCATCGAACATATCATCGTAGAACTTCAGCCCTTCTTCGTTTGGCTGAGCTTCATCACCTTTTGGAAAAATACGCGTCCAGGCGATGGAAGTCCGAAAACATTTGAAGCCCATTTCGGCAAATAGCTTGATGTCTTCCTTGTAGTGACCATAAAAATCAACGGCTTCATGGTTTGGATAGTATTTGCCTGGCAAGACTTCTTTGGTGATTTCGCGCGGCACGCCGTGTGCGCCACCGGTCAGAACGTCACAAATGCTCGGCCCTTTGCCGCCTTTGTTCCAGCTGCCTTCGACCTGATGAGCGGCAACTGCGCCGCCCCATAAGAAATCTTTCGGTAAGGTGAGTTTTTTCACTATCATAGGCTCCAGATGAGTCAATTCTTACAGGAAATAGTACCATGCAGCCAAACGACATCACTTTTTTTCAACGTTTCCAGGATGACATTCTGGCTGGGCGTAAAACCATCACCATCCGCGACGAGTCTGAATCGCACTTCAAAACGGGTGATGTGCTTCGTGTCGGGCGTTTTGAAGATGACGGTTATTTTTGCACGATTGAAGTCACCGCAACCTCAACCGTAAGGCTGGATACGCTGACTGAAAAACATGCAGAGCAGGAAAATATGACCCTGACTGAACTGAAAAAGGTCATTGCCGACATCTATCCCGGTCAGACACAGTTTTATGTGATTGAATTTAAATGTCTTTAAATTGAACTCACGCCTGTTAGTTGAAATTTCTCATTTAATTTCATGATTTTTAGGAGATTAGTCTCAAATCAGAATTTATTTTAGCTAACAGGTGTTCACTGGAACTATTCTCAGTTACGCTGGAGAGGTATACATGTGCGTGTACGTTTCTCCGGAGTAAGTTATGGTTCAGAAGCCCCTCATTAAGCAGGGATATTCGCTGGCAGAGGAAATTGCCAACAGCGTCAGTCACGGCATTGGGTTGGTGTTTGGTATCGTTGGGCTGGTGTTGCTACTGGTTCAGGCGGTGGATCTCAATGCCAGCGCCACAGCGATAACCAGCTACAGCCTCTATGGCGGCAGTATGATCCTGCTGTTCCTCGCTTCGACGCTCTATCACGCCATTCCTCATCAACGGGCAAAAATGTGGCTGAAGAAATTTGACCATTGCGCTATTTACCTGTTGATTGCCGGAACCTACACGCCGTTTTTGCTGGTGGGGCTGGATTCTCCGTTAGCGCGCGGGTTGATGATTGTTATCTGGAGCCTGGCATTGCTGGGGATTCTGTTTAAACTGACCATCGCGCACCGATTCAAAATTTTATCTCTGGTGACCTATCTGGCGATGGGCTGGCTGTCGCTGGTGGTAATTTATGAAATGGCAGTTAAGCTCGCGGCGGGCAGCGTTACCTTACTGGCGGTAGGCGGCGTGGTTTATTCGCTCGGGGTGATTTTCTACGTCTGCAAACGCATTCCATACAACCATGCCATCTGGCACGGCTTCGTGCTCGGCGGTAGTGTGTGCCACTTTCTGGCGATCTATTTGTATATTGGGCAGGCGTAATGGGTATGCCTTTGTAGATACTGTTATGGCCTGCAAGTTTTTTCCTGGTCCGGTTTCCCGGATTGCAGGCATGCCAGACACAGCGCCGTCAGGCGCTGTTTTTTTCATCCCTTCCGCGATTTTTACGCCGCTACCGGATTATGCCGTGACGCATCGAACGGCACGCCTGACTTCAGCACTCCATACGCCACCTGTGCCAGCTTGCGCATCATCGCGCCGAGAATCACCTTTCCTTTCTTGCCATTAGCCGCCAGACGGTCGCGGAACGCCCGTCCCCACTCAGTCTTACTGGTGGCTACCATTGCGGGCATATACAACGCCCTGCGAAGCGACACATGTCCGGCCTTACTCATCCGGCTCGCCCCTCTCACACTGCTACCTGATTCATAACGCCGTGGTGTCAGACCCGCAAAAGCGGCGAACTGTCTGGCATGGGCGAAGCGGTCCTTCAGACCGATATAAGCCAGCAATACCGCAGATGTTTTCTCTCCGATACCCGGGATGCTTTCCAGCAGTTTCCTGCGGTGTTTCATATCCGGATCATCGTCTGTCAGGTCTTTTATCTGCTTCTCAAGACGCTTCAGCTCTGCTTCAAGCCACAGAAGGTGAGCATCAATGCTCGGTCTCTGGACTTCCCGCGCCGTTTCAGTGCGATTCAGTTCCTGCGTGTGCATATCTGTCAGCGCCTGGTGGCGGACTACCAGGGCACGCAACGCGCGTTCAAGCGGGTGAGGCGCTTCCCAGGCTGCAGGGCGCTTCTGACGACAGAACTCTGCCAGCATGCGCGCATCCACGGTATCAGTCTTGTTACGCAGTCCTTCACTCTGAGCGAAAGCTTTACCCAGCGCAGGATTAATGACTGACACTATGTAGCCAGCATCGTAAAGGCACTCAGCGACAGGTTCCATATAGGTGCCGGTCGCTTCGATGCAGATATGCGCATGGTCAATCTTGTGACCTTTCAGCCAGCTCACCAGCTCATCGTGCCCTTTAGTGGTGTTAGCGAATTTTTTGGTGCGATGACGACCATCAGGACGCAACACATCGACATCCAGTTTCTCTTTAGCGGTGTCGATACCGATATAATGAAGTTCATGTTCCATAGTGAAACCAACCTTGCAAATACGGATTACCGGGAAAACCGGTCCATGATACTGTCCGGTTTATCACTTTGGGAGAAAGGCAGTCCGCTGCATAAATCTACGCAACAGGTTAGAACCCAAGGCCCGATACGGCATGCGGACTGCAGGCAGAGAAAACTGGCCGATTTTCTCTGCACTGGAGGGATAATACAAGGCCTGATAAGACGCGCCAGCGTCGCATCAGGCGATAAATGCCTGATGCGATAAAGAGATTTACTCTTCGAGCGAATACGGCAGCGGCTCGATATGCAGTGTATTCGCATCGTCGCGTACGCGGAAGATGCTATCCGGTTCCATATCGTTATTCATGACGACCTGTACCACGACCTGACCATCTTCCAGTTTTACCGCAGCCAGCACCGTACCGGTACGACGCCAGTTCTCGCCCATTTTCAGCTCTAAGTCTTCACCAGCTTCCGGCAGTCGGCTGGCGCTACCTGCCAGCAACCAGAGCGCACGTTTATTGGCACCACGGAATTTTGCTCGCGCCACCATCTCTTGTCCGGTATAGCAGCCTTTTTTAAAGCTGATGCCGCCCAGCGCCTGGAGGTTGGTCGCCTGTGGGATAAACTGCCCGCTGTTGGCGGCATCAATCACCGGGAAACCCGCTTCAATGTTTAATGCCAGCCACTGTTGGCTATTGTTCAGTTCCGCTTCACCGCGCAGTTTATCGGTCAGCATATTAGCAGTAGCTTCATCGGTTACGATCAGGAAACGTTCTGCCGGGTGTTCAAACCATAGCAAAGTGGTCGCGCCTTCTTTAACTACCTGTTTTTCTTTCGAAGGCAGTTCACTAAAGAGATTTGCCAGCGCGGCGCGCGCCTGAAAACCGGCAACACCAAGCAGCACACGCTCGTCGTCTGGCGCGATGGTCACTTTAGAGAATACCGCATATTTTTTCAGTTCAGTCAGCTGCGGTTCACGCACGCTGCGCCGTTCAATCCATGCAAAGCCATCGCCGTCGCGGAACAGACGTAAATTGCTCCACATTTTACCTTTGGCGTCGCAATGGGCGGCGAGCAGGTGCTGATCTTCTGCCATCTGGCTGACATCTGCTGTCACCTGACCCTGCATATATTTTTCGCTGTCCGCGCCAGTAATGGTGGCAAGCGCCCAGTCATCAAGCGTCATCAGCGTCAGCGGTAAACGGGCAGAAGCCGTAGGCTGACGGGGAGGAAAAGGTGTAAAAGCCATAATAGAGTCCTGAGTTGCTTAACGGCGTATTAATGACTAATGGTAAAAGAGCTATGAGGCAATGCAAGTGCTTTCACTACGCGATCTGTGCCTTCTGCGAGGCGACTTCCAAAAAAATGAAGCCATTGAATTGTTGTGAATTAATTTCGCGATCGCGAT
Organism: Escherichia sp. SCLE84; assembly: GCF_012584495.1. Classification (NCBI taxonomy): domain Bacteria; kingdom Pseudomonadati; phylum Pseudomonadota; class Gammaproteobacteria; order Enterobacterales; family Enterobacteriaceae; genus Escherichia; species Escherichia sp. SCLE84. Next base: position 4,148,216 of record NZ_CP051430.1, read on the forward strand.
GGTGTTTACTGATATTCCCGTAAAAGAAGGCGAAAAACACGTTACAATAGCCGGGTACTGGATTTTCGTGAGACAGGAAGAAGATGGACATTAACAACAAAGCCCGCATTCATTGGGCATGCCGCCGTGGTATGCGCGAACTCGATATTTCAATCATGCCGTTTTTCGAACATGAGTACGACAGCTTAAGCGATGACGAAAAACGCATCTTTATTCGTCTGCTGGAATGTGACGATCCGGACCTGTTTAACTGGCTGATGAATCACGGTAAACCGGCCGATGCAGAACTGGAAATGATGGTCCGACTCATCCAGACACGGAACCGGGAACGTGGTCCTGTGGCAATCTGATTTGCGCGTCTCCTGGCGCGCACAGTGGCTTTCCTTGCTGATTCATGGGCTGGTTGCCGCTGTTATTTTACTCATGCCCTGGCCACTCAGTTACACCCCGTTATGGATGGTGTTACTTTCGCTGGTGGTGTTTGATTGCGTTCGCAGCCAGCGGCGTATTAATGCTCGCCAGGGGGAAATTCGCTTGTTGATGGACGGGCGTTTGCGTTGGCAAGGGCAGGAGTGGTGCATCGTCAAAGCACCGTGGATGATTAAGAGCGGCATGATGCTGCGTTTACGTTCTGATGGCGGTAAACGGCAACATTTATGGCTGGCAGCCGACAGCATGGACGAAGCCGAATGGCGGGATTTACGGCGGATTTTGTTGCAACAAGAGACGCAAAGATAAAGATGACGGCAAAGCATATGCGCTAAGCCGTCAGTGAGATCAGGCGTAATGCTCTGCCATTTCGTTGAGGATTTGCTCGCACCAGCTCTGAATACGCTCGTCGCTAAGGTCATACTGGTTAGTTTCATCCAGCGCCAGACCCACGAACAGTTGCCCGTCAGCAATCACCGGTTTCGGGCTGGTAAATTCATATCCTTCCGTTGGCCAGTAGCCGACGAACTTCACGCCTTTGGTCGAGAGTTTGTCATGCAGCATACCGAGCGCATCGAGGAACCACTCGCCGTATCCCAGTTGATCGCCAAGCCCATACAGCGCAACAATTTTACCTTCAAGGTTCAGGTCGTCGAGCTGATCCCAGACGGCTTCCCAGTCTTCCTGGATTTCACCAAAATCCCAGGTCGGGATACCCAGAATGAGCACATCGTACTGCTCCATTAATTTCGGGGAGTCGTCCTTGAGGTTATGTAAGGTCACCAGTTCTGGGCCGATAATATCGCGGATTTTTTCTGCCGCCATTTCGGTGTAACAGGTGCTGGAACCGTAAAAAAGACCCATATTCATAACGTAAGCTTCTCGATTCTGCTGTGGCTTTTGCAGCTAGTGTATCAGAATCGCTTTAGTCACGGCACAATAAGGCATAATGGATCAAATGAGTGACCATAAGGGGCGCAAGTGAAACAGGATCTGGCACGCATCGAGCAGTTTCTTGATGCTCTGTGGCTGGAAAAAAATCTGGCTGAAAATACGTTGAACGCTTACCGTCGCGATCTGTCAATGATGGTGGAGTGGTTGCATCACCGCGGGTTGACGCTGGCGACGGCGCAAAGTGACGATTTGCAGGCATTACTGGCAGAACGGCTGGAGGGCGGGTATAAAGCCACCAGCTCAGCGCGTTTGCTGAGTGCAGTGCGCCGATTGTTCCAGTATCTTTATCGCGAAAAGTTTCGTGAAGACGATCCCAGTGCGCATCTCGCTTCACCGAAATTGCCCCAGCGTTTGCCAAAAGATTTAAGCGAAGCGCAGGTCGAACGTTTATTACAGGCACCATTAATTGATCAGCCACTGGAGCTACGCGATAAAGCCATGCTTGAAGTGTTGTATGCTACCGGGCTGCGTGTCTCTGAACTGGTCGGACTGACAATGAGTGATATCAGCCTGCGTCAGGGCGTAGTGCGGGTCATTGGTAAAGGCAACAAAGAGCGCCTGGTACCGTTAGGTGAAGAGGCGGTTTACTGGCTGGAAACCTATCTGGAACATGGGCGTCCGTGGCTGCTGAATGGTGTGTCAATTGACGTGTTGTTTCCCAGCCAGCGTGCGCAGCAGATGACGCGACAGACCTTCTGGCACCGCATTAAACATTATGCTGTGCTGGCGGGTATCGACAGCGAAAAGCTGTCACCGCATGTATTGCGTCACGCTTTTGCCACCCATTTATTAAATCATGGTGCGGATTTACGCGTGGTGCAGATGCTACTGGGCCACAGCGACCTCTCCACCACGCAAATTTATACGCATGTCGCTACCGAGCGTCTGCGGCAACTTCATCAACAGCATCACCCGCGGGCGTGATGTCTGAAAAGAACGGGAAGATTTATGAAGAAAGGTTTTATGTTGTTTACTTTGTTAGCGGCGTTTTCAGGTTTTGCTCAGGCTGATGACGCGGCAATTCAACAAACGTTAGCCAAAATGGGCATCAAAAGCAGCGATATTCAGCCCGCGCCCGTAGCTGGCATGAAGACAGTTCTGACTAACAGCGGCGTGTTGTACATCACCGATGATGGTAAACATATCATTCAGGGGCCAATGTATGACGTTAGCGGCACGGCTCCGGTCAATGTCACCAATAAGATGCTGTTAAAGCAGTTGAATGCGCTTGAAAAAGAGATGATCGTTTATAAAGCGCCGCAGGAAAAACACGTCATCACCGTGTTTACTGATATTACCTGTGGTTACTGCCACAAACTGCATGAGCAAATGGCAGACTATAACGCGCTGGGGATCACCGTGCGTTATCTTGCTTTCCCGCGCCAGGGGCTGGACAGCGATGCAGAGAAAGAAATGAAAGCTATCTGGTGTGCGAAAGATAAAAACAAAGCGTTTGATGATGTGATGGCAGGTAAAAGCGCCGCACCAGCCAGCTGCGACGTGGATATTGCCGACCATTACGCACTTGGCGTCCAGCTTGGCGTTAGCGGTACTCCGGCAGTTGTGCTGAGCAATGGCACACTTGTTCCGGGTTACCAGCTGCCGAAAGAGATGAAAGAATTCCTCGACGAACACCAAAAAATGACCAGCGGTAAATAATTCGCGTGAAACAACAGATACAACTTCGTCGCCGTGAAGTCGATGAAACGGCAGACTTGCCCGCTGAATTGCCTCCCTTGCTGCGCCGTTTATACGCCAGCCGGGGCGTGCGCAGTGCGCAAGAACTGGAACGCAGTGTTAAAGGTATGTTGCCCTGGCAGCAACTGAGCGGTGTCGAAAAGGCCGTTGAGATCCTTTACAACGCTTTTCGCGAAGGAACGCGGATTATTGTGGTCGGTGATTTCGACGCCGACGGCGCGACCAGCACGGCTCTAAGCGTGCTGGCGATGCGCTCGCTTGGTTGCAGCAATATCGACTACCTGGTACCAAACCGTTTCGAAGACGGTTACGGCTTAAGCCCGGAAGTGGTCGATCAGGCCCATGCCCGTGGCGCGCAGTTAATTGTCACGGTGGATAACGGTATTTCCTCCCATGCGGGGGTTGTACACGCTCGCTCGTTGGGCATTCCGGTTATTGTTACCGATCACCATTTGCCGGGCGAAACATTACCCGCAGCGGAAGCGATCATTAACCCTAACTTGCGCGACTGTAATTTCCCGTCGAAATCACTGGCAGGCGTGGGTGTGGCGTTTTATCTGATGCTGGCGCTGCGCACCTTTTTGCGCGATCAGGGCTGGTTTGATGAGCGTGGCATCGCAATTCCTAACCTGGCAGAACTGCTGGATCTGGTCGCGCTGGGAACAGTGGCGGACGTCGTGCCGCTGGACGCTAATAATCGCATTCTGACCTGGCAGGGGATGAGTCGCATCCGTGCCGGAAAGTGCCGTCCAGGGATTAAAGCGCTGCTGGAAGTGGCAAACCGTGATGCACAAAAACTCGCCGCCAGCGATTTAGGTTTTGCGCTGGGGCCACGTCTCAATGCTGCCGGACGACTGGACGATATGTCCGTCGGTGTGGCGCTCTTGCTGTGCGACAACATCGGCGAAGCGCGCGTGCTGGCAAATGAACTCGATGCGCTAAACCAGACGCGAAAAGAGATCGAACAAGGAATGCAAGTTGAAGCCCTGACCCTGTGCGAGAAACTGGAGCGAAGTCGCGACACGCTACCCGGCGGGCTGGCAATGTATCACCCCGAATGGCATCAGGGCGTTGTCGGTATTCTGGCTTCGCGCATCAAAGAGCGTTTTCACCGTCCGGTTATCGCCTTTGCGCCAGCAGGTGATGGTACGCTGAAAGGTTCAGGTCGCTCCATTCAGGGGCTGCATATGCGTGATGCACTGGAGCGATTAGACACACTCTACCCTGGCATGATGCTGAAGTTTGGCGGTCATGCGATGGCGGCGGGTTTGTCGCTGGAAGAGGATAAATTCGAACTCTTTCAACAACGGTTTGGCGAACTGGTTACTGAGTGGCTGGACCCTTCGCTATTGCAAGGCGAAGTGGTGTCAGACGGTCCGTTAAGCCCGGCCGAAATGACCATGGAAGTGGCGCAGCTGCTGCGCGATGCTGGCCCGTGGGGGCAGATGTTCCCGGAGCCGCTGTTTGACGGTCATTTCCGTCTGCTGCAACAGCGGCTGGTGGGCGAACGTCATTTGAAGGTGATGGTCGAACCGGTCGGCGGCGGTCCACTGCTGGATGGTATTGCTTTTAATGTCGATACCGCTCTCTGGCCGGATAACGGCGTGCGCGAAGTGCAACTGGCTTACAAGCTCGATATCAACGAGTTTCGCGGCAACCGCAGCCTGCAAATTATCATCGACAATATCTGGCCAATTTAGCGTCATCTTCTCTATAAAAAAGAGCGTGGATTGGGTACAATCCCGCTCTTATCACCGCATTTTGACTAGCTCAATAAAAGAAATCAGACCATGTTTGAAATTAATCCGGTAAATAATCGCATTCAGGACCTCACGGAACGCTCCGACGTTCTTAGGGGGTATCTTTGACTACGACGCCAAGAAAGAGCGTCTGGAAGAAGTAAACGCCGAGCTGGAACAGCCGGATGTCTGGAACGAACCCGAACGCGCACAGGCGCTGGGTAAAGAGCGTTCCTCCCTCGAAGCCGTTGTCGACACCCTCGACCAAATGAAACAGGGGCTGGAAGATGTTTCTGGTCTGCTGGAACTGGCTGTAGAAGCTGACGACGAAGAAACCTTTAACGAAGCCGTTGCTGAACTCGACGCCCTGGAAGAAAAACTGGCGCAGCTTGAGTTCCGCCGTATGTTCTCTGGCGAATATGACAGCGCCGACTGCTACCTCGATATTCAGGCGGGGTCTGGCGGTACGGAAGCACAGGACTGGGCGAGCATGCTTGAGCGTATGTATCTGCGCTGGGCAGAATCGCGTGGTTTCAAAACTGAAATCATCGAAGAGTCGGAAGGTGAAGTGGCGGGTATTAAATCCGTGACGATCAAAATCTCCGGCGATTACGCTTACGGCTGGCTGCGTACAGAAACTGGCGTTCACCGCCTGGTGCGTAAGAGCCCGTTTGACTCCGGCGGTCGTCGCCACACGTCGTTCAGCTCTGCGTTTGTTTACCCGGAAGTTGATGATGATATTGATATCGAAATCAACCCGGCGGATTTGCGCATTGACGTTTATCGCGCGTCCGGCGCGGGCGGTCAGCACGTTAACCGTACCGAATCTGCGGTGCGTATTACCCACATCCCGACCGGGATCGTGACCCAGTGCCAGAACGACCGTTCCCAGCACAAGAACAAAGACCAGGCCATGAAGCAGATGAAAGCGAAGCTTTATGAACTGGAGATGCAGAAGAAAAATGCCGAGAAACAGGCGATGGAAGATAACAAATCCGACATCGGCTGGGGCAGCCAGATTCGTTCTTATGTCCTTGATGACTCCCGCATTAAAGATCTGCGTACCGGGGTAGAAACCCGCAACACGCAGGCCGTGCTGGACGGCAGCCTGGATCAATTTATCGAAGCAAGTTTGAAAGCAGGGTTATGAGGAACCAACATGTCTGAACAACACGCACAGGGCGCTGACGCGGTAGTCGATCTTAACAATGAACTGAAAACGCGTCGTGAGAAGCTGGCGAACCTGCGCGAGCAGGGGATTGCCTTCCCGAACGATTTCCGTCGCGATCATACCTCTGACCAATTGCACGCAGAATTCGACGGTAAAGAGAACGAAGAACTGGAAGCGCTGAACATCGAAGTCGCCGTTGCTGGCCGCATGATGACCCGCCGTATTATGGGTAAAGCGTCTTTCGTTACCCTGCAGGATGTGGGTGGCCGCATTCAGCTGTACGTTGCCCGTGACGATCTGCCGGAAGGCGTTTACAACGAGCAGTTCAAAAAATGGGACCTCGGCGACATCCTCGGCGCGAAAGGTAAACTGTTCAAAACCAAAACCGGCGAACTGTCTATCCACTGTACCGAGCTGCGTCTGCTGACCAAAGCACTGCGTCCGCTGCCGGATAAATTCCACGGCTTGCAGGATCAGGAAGCGCGCTATCGTCAGCGTTATCTGGATCTCATCTCTAACGATGAATCCCGTAACACCTTTAAAGTACGCTCGCAGATCCTCTCTGGTATTCGCCAGTTCATGGTGAACCGCGGCTTTATGGAAGTTGAAACGCCGATGATGCAGGTGATCCCAGGCGGTGCCGCTGCGCGTCCGTTTATCACCCACCATAACGCGCTGGATCTCGACATGTACCTGCGTATCGCGCCGGAACTGTACCTCAAGCGTCTGGTGGTCGGTGGCTTCGAGCGTGTATTCGAAATCAACCGTAACTTCCGTAACGAAGGTATTTCCGTACGTCATAACCCAGAGTTCACCATGATGGAACTCTACATGGCTTACGCAGATTACAAAGATCTGATCGAGCTGACCGAATCGCTGTTCCGTACTCTGGCACAGGATATTCTCGGTAAGACGGAAGTGACCTACGGCGACGTGACGCTGGACTTCGGTAAACCGTTCGAAAAACTGACCATGCGTGAAGCGATCAAGAAATATCGCCCGGAAACCGACATGGCGGATCTGGATAACTTCGACTCTGCGAAAGCGATTGCTGAATCTATCGGTATCCACGTTGAGAAGAGCTGGGGTCTGGGCCGTATCGTTACCGAGATCTTCGAAGAAGTGGCAGAAGCACATCTGATTCAGCCGACCTTCATTACTGAATATCCGGCAGAAGTTTCTCCGCTGGCGCGTCGTAACGACATTAACCCGGAAATCACAGACCGCTTTGAGTTCTTCATCGGTGGTCGTGAAATCGGTAACGGCTTTAGCGAGCTGAATGACGCGGAAGATCAGGCGCAACGCTTCCTGGATCAGGTTGCCGCGAAAGACGCAGGTGACGACGAAGCGATGTTCTACGATGAAGATTACGTTACCGCACTGGAACATGGCTTACCGCCGACAGCAGGTCTGGGGATTGGCATCGACCGTATGGTAATGCTGTTCACCAACAGCCATACCATCCGCGACGTTATTCTGTTCCCGGCGATGCGTCCGGTAAAATAAGCATTACGTTATGCTCACAACCCCGGCAAATGTCGGGGTTTTTTAATTGTGCTGCGCGAAAGCAGACAACAATTTTCTTGCTTCACTATTGGCTGCCTGCATCACCATCCACGGACTGAACGCCCACGGTGTGGCATCAATACCGTGTAATACATCTGCTAAATCACACCATTGATAATCCATCACTTCATCATCGTTGATCTGTAACGCACTGGTGGTGCGTGCGGCAAATACCGGACACACTTCATTTTCCACAATGCCATTCGGATCGGTGGCGCGATAGCGAAAGTCAGGATAGATAGATTCAGGAGGCGTAATTTCCACGCCAAGCTCATAACGGCAACGGCGGATCACCGCGTCTTCGTTGCTTTCTCCCAGTTGTGGGTGCCCACAAACCGAGTTAGTCCACACGCCAGGCCACGCTTTTTTGCTCAGTGCGCGGCGGGTAACTAATAATTGTCCTTTGGCATTAAACAGCCAACTGGAGAACGCGAGATGTAAGCGGGTGTCTGCCGTGTGTGCGGCATACTTTTCCAGCGTACCAGTGGGAACTCCCTGTGCATTCAATAAAATGACGTGTTCCGTTTGCATAATTTCTCACATGTAATTCTGATCACTCATCATTATAGATAATTGAAGAGTGAAATGATTAACCAAGTGAGCGTTTATCGACAACCGCCCGTTTTGAGCGGATGCCGACAGGTAAAAACCATTTAAAAAAGTAGCATCATATATTTGAAGCGACTTTCAATGGCCATTGCAACACAGTCAGAAATGACAGGAATAGAGAGAGTAAAAAGCAACAGCAGACTGAATATAGCGCGCATTAAAAAATTCATATTATTCTCCATGCTCATTTTTCTTCAGCTTGCGCATCAGAAGCCACATACGTACTGTCCTGACTTTTAAATCTTTATCAGAGACGGATTCCTTCACCAGGTCAGCATGATGCTGATAGCCATTAAAGAAGACATTCAGCACAACGGCGCTAAGGGTTGCGAGCATAATGCCGCTATGCAGCAACGGTTGCAGTACGGCCGGTAACTTAGAAAAGAAATCGTGAGAGAGCGTCGGAGTCATGCCAACGCCGAGACTGATCGCCACAATATAGAGGTTGTAACGGTTGGTGGTGTAGTTACAGCGCGACAGAATTCGAATCCCTGTCGCCAGTACCATGCCGAACATCACCAGCCCAGCGCCGCCCAGCACAAATTGCGGAATGGAGGCTACCAGCACCGCCATTTTTGGCACCATGCCAAACAGGATTAATATAATTCCCGAAGAAATACACACCCAGCGGCTATGAACGCGCGTCACGCTAACCAGGCCAACGTTTTGAGAAAATGACGTGTGGGGGAAGCTGTTAAACGTGCCGCCTATCATTGTCCCTACGCCATCGACACGCAGCCCGCGAATAATATCGTGTGAAGAGAGTTTACGACCGACTATTTCACCCAGTGCCAGGAACATCCCCATCGACTCGATAAACACGATGATTAACACGGCAGTCATGGTCAGAATGGAAACGGGATCGAAAATCGGCATACCAAACGACATCGGGGTGACAATCGCAAACCACGAGGCATCATGTAGCCCGGATAAATTGACTTCATTCATCATCCACGAAAGTAAAAAGCCAAATACAATCCCCAGTAATACGGCGACGTTGGACATAAATCCTTTCGCATAGCGAGTAATGAGCAAGATAAAAATTAAGACGGCAAAGGAGATACCTAAATAAACGGGATTACCATATTGCGGATTCCCTTTACCTCCGGCGGCCCAGTCAATACCCACCTGAATGATGCTAAGCCCAATAGAAGTAATAACCACACCGGTAACCAGTGGCGGGAATAAAGGCATCAAGCGACCAATAAGTGGCGCTAATAATGTGGTGATAAAACCCGCGGCGATAGTGGCACCAAATATCCCCAGCAGGCCGATATCCGGGTTCATCCCAATGGCTATCATTGGTGTTACAGCAGCAAAGGTCACCGACATAATCACCGGCAGGCGGATCCCCATAAAGCGGCCGATACCGATACATTGCAATAATGTGACGATCCCGCAGCAAAAGAGATCCGAGCTAATGAGCATCGCAATAGCTTCTTTTGAGAGGCCCAGTCGGTCACCAATCATAAGAGGAACAGCGACTGCACCTGCGTACATGACAAGGACGTGTTGCAGACCGAGTATGATCAGCTTTCCTGGTGATAATATGCGGTCAACCTCATCAGTTGGGCGGTCTTGCCCAGAAGATGAGGGAAGTTGGGAATCTATGGCGCTCATCAGTGTTTCTCCTTTCGCCCGCCAGAGTAAAAAGCAACCGTTTACGTTAATGAAACTGTCTAAACACATGCTCGTGGAGTGCCAGTTTTTGCGAGGAAGGGGAGTTAGAGACAGGAATTGCGGAGGCAATCACATAATCGTGCTTAAACCACGAAAATGAGAAGAGAACCTGACAATGAAATTATCTGTAATTTTCTCATATTGATATTTCATTAATCATTCTGGCATGTCGCACTCTCGCATTTAATCGTTTTTATCTGGATAGCGCTCTTTTGGTCGGCAATGTTGAAATAATGAAAGCGGCATAGATTGAGGGGCAATAATTTGAACTCAGTCGCAAAATTATAATTAAAACGGTCATGCTACCTAATATATGCCCGTTTATTGCATCGCGAAATTTGAGAAGACATAACTCATTAAATGAAAGGGATGCAAATGAATAAGTTTATCGCTGCTGAAGCTGCGGAATGTATAGGCTGTCATGCTTGTGAAATTGCCTGTGCGGTGGCACACAATCAAGAAAACTGGCCGCTGAGTCACAGTGACTTTCGACCGCGTATCCACGTTGTAGGGAAAGGCCAGGCTGCGAATCCGGTGGCCTGCCATCACTGCAACAATGCCCCTTGCGTTACGGCTTGTCCGGTTAATGCTCTGACTTTCCAGTCCGATAGCGTACAACTGGACGAGCAAAAATGTATTGGCTGTAAAAGATGCGCAATCGCTTGCCCCTTTGGCGTCGTTGAGATGGTCGATACGATTGCGCAGAAATGCGACCTTTGTAACCAGCGCAGTTCCGGCACGCAAGCCTGTATTGAAGTCTGCCCAACACAGGCGTTACGACTGATGGACGATAAAGGGTTACAGTGGATAAAGGTGGCTCGCCAGCGCAAAACGGCAGCAGGAAAAGCGTCATCAGATGCTCAGCCATCTCGCAGTGCAGCGTTGCTCCCCGTTAACTCGCGTAAAGGCGCAGATAAAATTTCAGCGAGTGAACGGAAAACCCACTTTGGCGAAATATATTGCGGGCTGGATCCACTGCAAGCGACTTATGAGAGTGACCGCTGTGTTTATTGTGCCGAAAAAGCTAACTGCAACTGGCATTGCCCGCTGCATAACGCTATTCCGGATTACATCCGTCTGGTACAGGAAGGAAAGATTATTGAAGCGGCAGAACTTTGCCACCAGACCAGTTCCTTACCAGAAATTTGCGGCAGGGTATGTCCACAGGACCGTCTTTGTGAAGGCGCATGTACTTTGAAAGATCACTCGGGCGCAGTCTCTATCGGTAATCTGGAACGCTACATCACCGATACCGCGCTGGCGATGGGCTGGCGTCCCGATGTCAGCAAAGTTGTTCCCCGTAGCGAAAAAGTGGCGGTGATTGGCGCTGGGCCAGCAGGGTTAGGGTGTGCTGATATTCTGGCGCGCGCGGGAGTTCAGGTTGATGTCTTTGATCGCCATCCAGAAATTGGCGGTATGCTGACTTTTGGCATTCCTCCTTTCAAACTCGATAAAACGGTATTAAGCCAGCGGCGAGAGATATTCACCGCAATGGGAATCGACTTTCATCTTAACTGTGAAATTGGCCGCGATATTACCTTTAGCGATTTAACTTCTGAATATGATGCAGTTTTCATCGGCGTGGGGACTTACGGGATGATGCGAGCAGATCTGCCGCATGAAGATGCGCCCGGTGTCATTCAGGCTCTACCGTTCCTGACTGCCCATACCCGCCAGCTCATGGGATTGCCGGAGTCTGAAGAGTATCCGCTGACGGACGTGGAAGGTAAGCGAGTCGTGGTATTGGGCGGTGGCGATACGACAATGGATTGTTTGCGGACTTCCATCCGCCTCAATGCCGCCAGCGTGACCTGCGCGTATCGTCGTGATGAAGTCAGTATGCCGGGCTCGCGCAAAGAGGTGGTTAATGCGCGCGAGGAAGGTGTCGAGTTTCAGTTCAATGTTCAACCGCAATATATCGCTTGTGACGAAGATGGGCGTTTAACTGCGGTGGGCCTGATTCGTACCGCCATGGGTGAGCCGGGGCCGGATGGTCGCCGTCGTCCTCGTCCGGTAGCGGGTTCAGAGTTTGAATTGCCCGCCGATGTTCTGATTATGGCCTTTGGTTTCCAGGCGCATGCCATGCCGTGGTTGCAGGGCAGCGGAATTAAACTCGATAAATGGGGCCTGATTCAAACCGGTGACGTCGGGTATTTACCTACCCAGACGCATCTGAAAAAAGTCTTTGCTGGTGGTGATGCAGTTCATGGCGCGGATCTGGTTGTCACTGCAATGGCCGCAGGAAGGCAGGCGGCGCGCGATATGTTAACTCTGTTTGATACGAAGGCATCGTGATGAAATCGTTAATTATCGTTAATCCGGCTGACTGTATTGGCTGCCGTACTTGTGAAGTAGCCTGTGTGGTCGCTCACCCTTCAGAACAGGAGTTGAATGCCGATGTCTTTTTACCCCGGCTGAAGGTACAGCGACTGGACAGCATCAGTGCGCCGGTGATGTGCCATCAGTGTGAAAACGCCCCTTGTGTTGGCGCTTGCCCCGTGGGGGCGCTGACGATGGGCGAGCAGGTGGTGCAGACCAATTCTGCCCGTTGTATTGGCTGTCAGAGTTGCGTCAGTGCGTGCCCGTTTGGAATGATCACCATTCAGTCGTTGCCGGGGGATACCCGACAACAAATTGTGAAATGCGATCTCTGTGAACAGCGGGAAGAGGGGCCAGCCTGTGTTGAATCTTGCCCGACACAGGCGCTGCAGTTGCTTACTGAAAGAGAACTCAGGCGAGTCCGCCAGCAGCGTATTGTTGCCAGCGGTGAGAATCCTCTGTGAAAGAAATCTCCGCGCTGAAAGGCGCGGAGAATCTATTAGATTGCCCAACCACCCGCGTAAAATGCGACCAGTGCGGCAGTAATGATCACCGTACCAATATTCAACTTTTGCCATTCGCGAGCAAAGACACGGCCTACGACCAGTGTCACAAAGCCCAGCATAATACCGGTAACGATATTACAAGTCAGAACGATGAACACGGCACACACCAGGCCAGCCATTGCGTCAATAAAATCGTTGAAATCCAGCTTCGAGACGTTACTTAACATCAGCAAACCCACGTACATCAGAGCGGGTGCAGTGGCGTAACCAGGGATCAAAAATGACAGCGGTGATAAGAACAGAATCAGCAGGAATAACGCCCCCACTACGGTTGCGGTCAACCCTGTTTTACCCCCGGCGGCGGTTCCTGCCGCTGATTCGATATAAACCGCTGCGGGCGCTGCGCCCACCAGACCGGAGAATATTGAACTTACTGAGTCACTGGTCAGGGCTTTGCCGCCATTGATGATCTGGTTGTCTTTATCCAACAAATTCGCCTGACCGGCGACGGCACGGATGGTGCCAGTGGCGTCGAACACTGCGGTCATCACCAATGCCAGTACACTCGGAAGTACGGTTGGCTGGAGTGCGCCCATAATATCGAGGCTGAAAATCAGAGACTTACCATCTTCGCCAGTCAGACTTGGCATCGCCACCAGACCGTGGTATTTCACCGCTGGGTCAAAGATTAAGCCGATAATCGAAATTGCGATAATCACCAACAAGATCCCGCCGGGTACGCGGCACTTCTCCAGACCGAAGATGACCGCCAGCCCCAGCAAGCTCATCATCACCGGGAAGGAGGTAAACGCACCGAGCGCCACTGGCAAGCCTTCAATCGGGTTTTTGATAACCATACCCACACCGTTAGCAGCAATCAGCAGCAGAAACAGGCCGATACCGATACCTGTACCGTGAGCGATACCCATCGGTAAATTACGTAAGATCCAGGTACGCACACCGGTTACGGAAATAGCGGTGAAGATGACGCCCATCAGAAAGACCGCGCCCAGTGCGACAGGAACGCTAATTTGTTGCCCGAGTACCAGACTGAATGCGGTAAATGCCGTCAAGGAAATCGCACAACCAATCGCCATTGGCAAATTGGCCCACAACCCCATCAGCAACGAGCCGAAGCCCGCGACCAGACAGGTGGCAACAAACACAGCTGCGGGAGGAAAACCTGCTTTGCCCAGCATTCCCGGAACGACGATAACGGAATAAACCATGGCCAGAAAGGTCGTTAAGCCAGCCAGTACTTCCTGACGAACGGTACTGCCACGAGCGGTAATTTTAAAATAATTATCCAGCGCGCCCTGTGGCTTTGGTGCGTCCGGTGTTTGTAGGATGTCTCCAGACATAATGATGTCCTCACGAGGATGTTAAAGTTTTATTATTAGTTGCGTTCGTACACCAGACGACCATCAACGTAGGTGCGGTAGATCGAACGGTCATCGCCCAACGTCATCATCACGAACAATTTGTCGACTAAAGAAACAGAGTTGTCATAGCGCAGCTGCTGTAGCGGAGTGGCGGTGGGTTCCATCACCACGAAATCAGCCTCTTTGCCAGGTAAAAAGTTGCCAATCAAATCGTCAAGGCCCAGAGATTTCGCTCCGCCGAGCGTGGCCAGGTAAAACGCTTCATATGCCGAGAGGCGATAGCCTTGTAATTGCAATACTTTGTAGGCTTCGTTCAGCGTTTGCAGCATGTTGAAAGTGGTTCCGGCACCGATATCCGTTCCCATGCCCACTTTAACTTTCTTCTGCCATGCTTTTTTCAAGTTGAATAAGCCGCTGCCGAGGTAAAGGTTGGAGGTCGGACAGAAAGCAATGCTGGATTTGGTTTCGCTGAGACGATCCCACTCTTTTTCTTCGAGATGGACGCAGTGAGCAAAGACACAGTTTTTACCGGTCAGGCCGTACTGATGGTAAACATCCAGATAACCATCATGGTCAGGATAAAGCGATTTCACCCAGGCAATTTCATCTTTGTTTTCACAGAGATGGGTATGTACCCACGTATCCGGATATTCTTCTTTCAGGCGTTGCGCCATCGCCATCTGTTCAGGAGATGAGGTCGGGGCGAAGCGTGGCGTAATCGCATATAGCAGACGACCATTTTTGTGCCAGCGTTCAATCAGTTCTTTGCTTTGGTGATAGCTGCTTTCGGCAGTGTCGAGCAGATAATCCGGTGCGTTGCGGTCCATCATCACCTTACCGGCAATCATACGCATATTGATATGACTGGCGGCTTCAAACAGCGCATCAACAGATTGCGGATGAACAGTGCCAAACACCAGCGCCGTGGTGGTTCCGTTACGTAAAAGCTGCTTGATGAAGAATGCCGACATTTCGCGGGCGTACTCTAAATCCTCATAACGACGTTCAGTAGGGAAGGTGTGTTTATTCAACCACTCCAGCAATTGTTCACCATAGGCCCCCACCATTTCACTTTGCGGATAATGGATATGTGTATCGACAAAGCCCGGTACTATCAGTTTGCCGCGATAGTCGCGCACGCGAATAGTGTCAGGAATTTGATGCTTTCCGTCTTCCCATTCGCCAAACCATTCCACTTTTCCCTGTTTAATGAGTAATAAACCATCCTCAATAAACCGCAGCGCAGAGGCAATCTCTTCCGGGTTATCGACCGTACGGGTGACATCAATAAAACTGCCTCGTACCGCTTTCAACGTGTGTTCTCCTGACATCATTGACTCCTTTACTGTTAATCCATCTCTTCCGCTGAGGTAATACCAGGCAGAACGTTTTCCTGTCGGTAGCCACCAGGGAGGATAATATTTAATAAAATCGCAGTTAACCCGCCAGCACAAATAGGGTTTTCAACTAGTACATAAATAGAGGCTGGCAATATTTTAAAAATTTCGGGATCGTAGGAGACGCCAAGTCCTAAACCTAAAGAAGTGGCGACAATAAGTGTTTCTCGGCGCTTTAAACCGTTGGTGATGATTATGCGAATCCCAGCGATGGCAATCATGGAAAACATCAACGTCATTGCGCCTCCCAGAACTGCCGAGGGAATGGTCGTGAAGAAGCCGCCAATCATCGGAAACAAACCGAGGATAACCAGCATTACCGCGATGGTTCGCCCGACATAACGTGAAGCGACGCCAGTCATCTGAATAACCCCATTATTTTGCGCAAACGTGGTTAAGGGTAATGACCCGACAGCGGAGGCGATAACAGAAACCAGACCGTCTGCCAGCACGCCGCCTTTCAGTCGGGACTGATACTCTTCTCCCTGAATGGGTCGGCGGGAAACCATTGCCGTGGCGGTGATATCGCCGACAGCTTCCAGCACGCTAAGCAGATAAATCGTGCCAACCACCAGGAACTGATGGAAGCTAAAACTAAAGCCGTATTTGAACGGATGCGGGATGGTGATTAACGGCAAATTGCGCATACTGCTGAAATCCACCATGCCCAGGCATAACGATGCGATATAGCCGACACATAGCCCAATGGCGATCCCTCCCATGCGTAGCAACGGACTGCGACAGCAGTTAAAGCCGATCACCACAATTAAAACCAATAAACCAACGCCGAGATGTTCGTAATTGCCGAATGTACCGCTGCTTTTGGCTGCAAATCCTCCACCAAAATCGATAATGCCGACTTTAATCAGGCTTAAGCCGATCATCAGTACCACAATACCGCTGACGGTAGGCGTAATAACCCGACGTAAATAGGGCAAGATAAATGAAGATCCGACAACCAGAAATGCGCCAACGAAGGAGACGCCGAGAAGCGACGACATGATTAACTCTTCGTGAAAACCGTCGCTTTTCATGCTGCTGCCCAGCGCAATCATGACCGTAACAAATGAAAAATTGACTGACTGAATTGAGAGTAGGCCAGAACCGACGATGCCGTAGCGGTTTACTTGTAACCAGGTACCAATACCAGAGGCGATCATCGCCATAGAAACAAGATAGGCAGTTGTTTCAGCGGAAAGCTGTAAGGCCGCCCCCACGATTAACGCGGGGGTTACCATCGGAACGAAAATTGCCAACAGATGGGTAATGGCACCAACGAGAGCCTGATGAAAGGGAGGGCGATCCTCCAGTTCAAATATAAGGTCAGAACCTGCATTGTTTATATCAGACATCCCTTCACTTCTTTTAAAGTAAATTTGATCATCTGAATTAGTAAAATAAATTCCCACGAATTTGGGGCGCAGGACGCCTTGAGAACGGCTTATCTCATTTTCGCAGTCACTATTTAGTCATCGTCCAAACAGAGAAACAGGCCGCCGAAGCGGCCATTTATTATTTATATTTTTTCCAGCGCAGTGAGTATTTTCTCCGGTGTGAAATGCCATTCGCGTAACCAGATGCCGCATGCATCGTGAATTGCGGTAGCAATCGCCGGAGCTGCGCCATTTACACCGATTTCCGAGATCGATTTCGCCCCGAACGGGCCGACTTTATCGTCGCTCGGCACCAGCACAGCGCGGAAATCACGCGGAATGTCACCAATTTTCGGTGCGCCGTAACTGCGTAAATCACGCGTTAACGGGTGACCTTCGGCGTCATAAATGATCTCTTCGCTCATACTGTGGCCGATAGCTCGCAGGGTAGCACCGTAGATTTGTCCCAATGCTAATTCCGGGTTGACCGGTGTACCGCAGTCCAGCAAGGCGTAGAATTTATCCAGGCGGATTTCACCCGTACGCGTGTTGACGGCAACTTCAGCGAAGTTTGCGCCATACGGGAAGGCGAAATCAGGCGTGATATAACTGCCAGTTCCCACCAGTGAACCAAAGCCGGTGCCGGTTTCGCCTTTATGAGCAATATCCCCGAAGCTGACTTCGCCTTTCTTGCCGCGCACGACGCCCGGCGTTGCCAGTTGAACATCTGCCACTGCCTCACCCAACATTTGCGCGCCGTGGAACAGAATTTTCTCCCGCAGATTTTCCGCTGCCAAACGCGCCGCGTTACCCGAGAAGCAAGTACCGGACGAGGCATATGCGCCTTTATCAAACAACGCATGATCGGTATCACCGGAGATAACATGCACGTCCTGCGGTGGGCAGTGCAGCACTTCTGCTGCCAGTTTCGTCACTACAGTATCCAGACCAGTACCAATATCCGCACCGCCAGAATGAACGATAAAGGTGCCGTCCGATTCCAGTTTGATCATGCAGTTAGCCTGATCGATATCCGGGATACCCGATTTCTGCATGATAATGGCGACGCCGCGACCGATGTGCCAGTCACTATTTTGCGGTTTCGGTGAAGACCATTGGATCATCTCGCGACCCTGACGCAGGATCTCTTCCAGTGCGCAGCTGGCGGCGGAAGGAACGGAGGTCGGCGCTTTACCTTCACCGATTGCACCGAGAATTTTCAGCTCTTGCCCTTCGTGTACCCGGTTACGTTCGATAATTTCCAGTTGGTCGATCTGTAACTGTTCAGCCAGTTCCGCTAATGCCATGGTGATAGCGAAGTTACCTTTCGGTGCGCCATAACCCTGATAAGCACCATTTGGGCAAATGTTGCTGTAGTAGGTGGTGACCTGGAAATCGACGTTATCGCACGGATATAACGGCAGCGACAGCGCCGGTCCGTTACACGGTACGGTGAGTGAGTGGTTGCCGTAAGGGCCAGTGTTGGCGCGGAAATCCATCTTCACTGCCGTCAGGCGACCATCTTTTTTCGCTCCCAGTTTGACGGTGACTTTCGCGACGTGACGAGAGGTGTTAGCAATAAACTCTTCTTCACGGGTGTAGCGGAACAGTACCGGACGCCCGGTCACGCAGGTTGCCCATGCGCACACTTCTTCCAGCAGGATGTCCTGTTTGGAGCCAAAACCGCCGCCAACTCGCTCTTTAATGACATGAACTTTATGCTGTTTCATGCCTACGAGGCGCGCGACCTGGCGGCGTAAGTGCCATGGTACCTGGGTGGAGGCGTGGATAACCAGACGATCGCCGTCCATCCGGGTAAAGCAGATATGTGTTTCAGTCGGGCACTGCTGTGCCTGCGTTGAGTTATAGGTTCGCTCAATGATCACATCGGCATCGGCAAAGCCTTTGTCCATATCACCAATATGACCATGAATACTGGCGGCGATATTTTTGCGAGGGCGAGAACCGATCGGGAAGTTGATGATCATATGCTCGCCGCGCTGGGCTGCATGGCTGTTATCGTCTTCCAGAGTATCTGGCGCACCAGCAACATACACCACCGGTTCATCGTGCACGACAGGCGCATCTTCCGCCATTGCTTCGTCGATCGACATTACCGGCTTAAGCACTTCATATTCAACGTCGATGAGCTTCAATGCTTCGAGCGCAATTTCTTCACTTTCTGCGACGACCGCAGCAACACGATCGCCGACGTGACGCATTTTCTTGCCGAACATACGGCGGTCAAGCGGTGACGGTTCCGGTGCGCTCTGACCACCCGGGGTATAGTAGATATCCGGGCAATTCAGGTGAGTAATAACGTGAACGACGCCCGGTAAGGCTTCAGCTTTGCTGACATCCAGATGAGTAATCAGTGCGTGAGCGTGTGGGCTACGTAACATTTTAATGACGCAGGCGTCAGCCGTTACGCGGTCTTCAACATAGCAGGGTTTCGCCTGCACCATTTTCGCGGCATCAGTTTTAGGATAATGCTTGCCAATGACTTCAAGGTCGTCACGGAAAGTCGGAGCGATATCAATGGTGGCCTGCGGATTATTTTTACGTGCAACCGCCAGTTCAATGACCTGATAGTATTGTTGCCAGCCTGCATCGCGGCTGAACAAACCAGAAAGCGCGTCGTCGATCTCTTCGCGGGTAGGTGCGGCGATGCGATCGAGAAGATCGGTGATAATCAGAGCTGCAGCTGGATCGTTATAACCAGACTGCACCACGCCAACATCAACCATTGCCTGTTGAACCAGACTTAACTCGTTCCATTTGCCCAAAGATTCTGCGGTACGAATATCTGCCTTCTCTAACTGTGCGGCAATAAGCAAGGACGCGTTAACGATATTACCGTTAAAGATTATTGCGTCAGAACCGGCAAACCCGAAGCCATCATCACTGTTGCGTACAGAGTGCATTCCCATGTTAAACAACAGCTTTTGCACGTTTTCGCCTGGATTAACGGTTAGCTCCTGAGGCGCGCCATTTAAAGTAAAGTGGATGATCATACGGCTTCCTCCCCAGCCTGTTGGCAGTCGGCATACAGGTCGGCTACCAGAACTCCCGTGATATAGCGTTTATAGGCCACGCTGCCCCGCAAATCTTCCTGCGGGAAAATGGCGTTGGCGACAGCCTGTTCAAGTGCATTGCCTTCCAGATTTTGTTTTTCGACATCATGCAGACGCAGTGCTTTACTGGCGACGCCATCCAGCGCAATTCGCATACCGTCGTGGTCTGTCATTGCAACGGCTGCCGTCACGACGGTTAAACCTGCCTGAGAACGGCTAATTTTGCGGGTCGCACAGGTGCGATACGGATCTTTAATGATAATTTCGGTTAGCAGGCGATCGCATGGGCAGGCCAGGTAGTCCTCGATTGACAGCGTTTCGCCGTTGCCAAAAACCAGTTCAGCATCCAGTGCCAACAGGACGGGAAGCAGCACCGACTCTTCCTGGCGGGCGGCGATTTCACCACCAATGGTCGACTGATTACGAACATGGCGTGAGTAAACAAAACCGAGGGCTTCACGCAGCGCTGCAGGAATAAATCGCGCATCACGCAGTGGCTGCAAGCGAGACATTGCGCCAATCCGCAGTGCACCGTTATCCCAGTCAACCCAGTCCAGTTCCAGATCCTGTAAGGAAATGGCAATCTTTTTATCGGTACGGGTTGGTGTAGCATTGAGTTTGCTGCCCCCGGCGAACCAGACGGCTTCATCCTGGTAGCGGCGCTTCAGTTCCAGCGCCTGTTCGACAGAGTCGGGCCTGAAAAATTGTTCAATCATCTTCTTTCCTTATTTAACCCTCTTCCCTGCGGGAAGAGGGCATCTGTCATTTATGCCAGCGCATCCATCCGACGCCACATACTGGCAGCGGCTTTTCTGGCTTGTGCATAAATGGAATCGCAATCGAAGTTAAACTGACGGTCTTCATAGACCATCACACCATTGACCATCACGCTGTGAACGCTGCCTGAGCCCATACCGAAAGCGATATGCCCGGCGATATTGTCTGCCAGCAGCGGCGTCGGTGAGTTGTAATCGCAAATGGTTAAATCAGCTTTGTAACCGGCTTCCAGAAGTCCAAATTTCGCGCCAAAGTTGCGGCTCATCAGTTCGTTACCGTTAGTCAGGGCTTTGGCAAAACTGTCAGGCCACAGCGGACCACCCGCATCGCGATGTTTAAAGAAGGCAAATTTCATCTCTTCAAACATGTCCGAACCAATGCCGTCCGTTCCCAACGCCAGATTGCGGATGTCGCTAAGGTGATGGTTGTAGCCGACATGGTTGTTCATGTTTGAACGGGCGTTATGCACCAGGAACGCATCGCGCTGATTGAGTAGGGCGATGTCATCTTTCGACAAGTACAGCCCATGAGCGACCAGCGTTTTGCTATCGATGAGATCGAATTGCGCCAGTCGTGCCAGCAGGTCTTTGCCGTACCAGTAGTGACTGTAGGAAACGTCGTAAAGGTCTTCCGCAGCGTGAATATGCAAACCACGGCCTGTGGCTTTCACGGCTTCACGTAGCATCTCCAGACCGGCATCTGGCACGGTAAACGGCGCGTGAGCACCGATATGTGCTTCCACCAGATACGGCTCGGTTGCTGCTTTCTTCGCCTCATCAATCTGACGGGCGAAGCGGATGTTTTCTTCTACACCTTCCTGCAACTCTTTGATGCCGTTGTTACGGTCAGTAGTTTCAAAACAGGTCATCGCGCGCAGGCCAACTTTTAAAAATGCGTCGCGCAATGTGGAGAGCGACCCGCCGATATACGCCGGAGAGGCATGGTGATCGATAACCGATGTACATCCGCTCTTAATCGCTTCCAGGGAACAAATCAGCCCGCTGTAATAGAGCGACTCTTCATCAAGGGCGCGATCGAGCCGCCACCAGAGATTTTTCAGCGTTGAGATGAAATCCGGGCAGGGGGCGATGTTTGCCATAATTCCGCGGGAAAGCCCCGAGTAAAAATGGTTGTGCGAGCAGACAATTCCCGGCATCACAATCCGACCATGCATCTCTTTGTAGCTGGCATCGGGGTAGCGTTGCGTCAGGGCATCGCCGATAGCGACAATCACATCATTTTCGATAGCGATATCAACGCCTTCCTGCACTTTCGCCGGGTGTAACTGCACTGCGGTGACATTCTTCAGAATCAACATGATTACACCTCCACGCGGCCCAGCAGATAATGATGATGCTGGTGGACATGGCTGATGATGCGGCACATATCGTTCAGCTCCGGTGGTACGTTGTTGAACTGACCTTCGCTGTCGATGTTTAACACCCAGCTTTGGTTATTCAGTCGTACTCGTACCCGGCAATCTTCCACAAGGAAGCCTGGGTTGCTGCTGTTATCAAAGTCTTGCGCCAGGCTGAAAACGGTGATTTTGTCTTTGTATGGTTTACCGTTCCACGGACAGAACTGAGCGCAGTTGCCGCATTCGTTACAGTAAGCGTCGAGGTGCAGCGTCTGGAATCTATTCTGGAAGCCTGGGACCGCAATGGAGACGTTGGCGCGGTTCGGGCAGACATCCACACACTTGCTGCAAACGTAGTTACATTCGAGGCAGCGAGCGGCTTCCTGGGCGACAAACGCGTCACGATCGTCACTGTTCACCAGAGTGATAGAGATATCGCCTTTACGTTGATAGATTTCCGCCGGATTGACGTTGTTCCAGTATTTATCGTTCTGGTGGGAACGGATATTTTCCCGACTAAGGATGGCATCGGTCGCCCGACGCGCGGTTCCGACAGCAGCGACAATGGAGGATGGTCCGCGCTGTACGTCGCCGATCATAAAGACGTCAGTCAGACGAGTTTCGCCATTGTGGTCGACGTCTGGCCAGCCGTTTTTGTCCAGCGGCACGCCCATCGCATTCAGGGCTTCAGTATCCTGCTGTTCACCAATGGCGGTGATCAGGCTGTCTACATGCAGTGTTACTGTTTCGTTGGTTTCAACCGGACGGCGACGGCCTTTCTCATCGGGTTCGCCAAGCGACATAACGCGCAAGGTTAAGGTGCCATCAGCATCGAAACGTTCCGGATTATTCAGGAAACGGAACTCCACGCCGTCGTGCAACGCTTCTTCATACTCTTCGCGCCATGCGGGCATCTCTTGCAGTGAACGACGGTAAACGATCGTTGCTTTTTCTACGCCTGGAACGCGTAACGCCGCACGAGCGCAGTCCATTGCGGTGTTACCCGCCCCGACAACGACCACATGTTTGCCCAGCTTGAGCGCTGTACCCTTGTTGTATTCACGCAGGAAGGGGAGTGATTTCCAAACATTTTGGTTGTCACCCGCCAGTTTCACACCGCTATTTTTATCAGTGCCGGTGGCAATCAGAACATAGTGGAAGCCCTGATTTTTTAACTGTTCAACGGTCAAATCGGGTGAGCAGCCATACTCAAATTTCACGCCGTGATCGGCAACAAAATCGATATCGTGCTGAATTAACTCAGCCGGAATTCGGAACTGAGGAATGATATTTTTCACCACGCCGCCCGCATTGGCTTCGCGTTCAAACAGCGTAACCGGATGGCCCGCTCTGGCAAGGAAGTAACCTGCTGCCAGACCCGCCGGACCTGCACCAATCACGGCAACCGGATGGCGTGAACCAGAACCGGCTGGTTTGTGCCAGCGTTGCTTATATTCATCCCAACCTTTTTCCAGCGCGACTTTTTTCAGTTCGCGGATATTCAGCGCACTGTCGTAATCCAGGCGGGTACAGTTGTATTGGCACTGGTGATCGCAAATATGACCGGTAATGGCGGGCAGAGCGTTGCGTTGGTAGATGAGTTCCAGCGCGTCGGCATAGCGGTGTTCGCCAAGCAGACGGATGTATTCCGGAATATCTTGCTTGATAGCGCAGGCAGTAACACAGGGGGCAACGTAGCAATCGGTCAGCGGCAGGTCTTCTGCCACTTCAATACGCTCTTCTGGCTTCCAGTGTTTCTGGGTGTATTCCATGGTTAACGCATCTGCTGCCAGTCTGTTCAGTCGTTCGACGTCAACATGGTCAAGTCCCCAGGCGTCGGAGCCTTCCAGCTCGCGCATGCAGGCACTTAAGCGCAAATAGCCGCCAGGTTTCAGCAGGTCGGTTGCCATAGTAATAGGGCGAATACCTGTATCAAAAATATCGCGGATAGTCAGCTGACTGGCACCACCGGAATAAGAAATGGGCAGTTTGCCGTCAAAGGCGCGAGAGAGAACTGCTGCAACATTGATGGAGAGCGGGAACAGCGCACGGCCTGACATATACATCTCTTCACCAGGCAGTGCGCCTTTATTGTTGATGGTGCCGAGAGTGTTAGTCAGTTTTACGCCAAAGCCGAGTGATTTTTCTTTTGCCAGTGCCATCAGGCGTTCCAGCATTTCCAGTGCTTGCGTCAGCTTGAGGTCGTGATCAAATGACTCTTCTTTTAAGCCTATGTAACCGAAACCGCAGACATCGAGGATCTCACGAACACGCGCGTATCCCAGTAAGGTCGGGTTAAGTTTCACAAAGGTGTTGAGCCCTTTTTCTTCCAGCATGTAGCGGCAAATGGCTTCGATTTCATGCGGAGGACAGCCGTGCATGGTGGAGAGGGTGACGCCCTGCACCATACTGGTGGGGATGCGAGCGGGTAAGGCTTGCAAGCTTTCGCGTTTTTCCTGCAATCCGTGGCGGGCTAAAAATGCGTCATCCTGGAGTAATTTATTCAGCGTATCGCGATATTGCGCGAATTTCGGATGGTCAGATGCGTCCATCATATTGTCGATGAACTGTTGCATTGGCGGTTGCTTAATACCTTCGAGGTTGTAACCGACGCTCATATTAAAGATGAACGATTTACCGGAATCAGAAGGCTGGAACATCGCTTCGAGAAGGTGCAGGGCAAACCAGGCTTTGAGGTATTCATCCCAGGCTTTAAGCAGGGTAAATTCGGTAGACCATTCGGTGTTAAAGCACTCGTCTTCGGCATCGATACAGGGCTTTTCCAGCTCCAGGCGGTCAAGAATTTGGACGGTTTTTAGTTCGATGAAGCGTCCGCCAGTCAGCCAGGAAGTGACAATATTTTGCGCGAGCTGCGTGTGCGGGCCAGCGGCAGGGCCGACGGGAGTGGCACAGGTTTCACCGAAGACGCTAACAGTTTTACCTTTTACAGGTGAGTAAAACTGTTGCTCGGGAATACCAAAGATTGAGCGTTGTTGTTGGTATTCATCAAATATGCGCGTCAAAAGTTCCTCAAACGGAATGGGACGCATAATATCCCCCATAACCCTCTCCTTAGCTTATACAGATATCATTGAGTGACCGGTGTTGAGAAATCCGGTGGTTTAGGGGGATAGAGCAACAATCGCACCACTCTTGCCAGGTTTGGCGGGAAATATAAAAAAATGTGAGGCGGCTCGAAACTTAAAGGCTTTTTGTGAATGAACTCACAGGTGCCAAATGAGAATTAAAATCACTCCTGAAAATTATTATTGTCAGCCCATTTATCACTTTTTCTCTTTTCTCAAAATCAGTGATTCCTTATCATTATGATAAAGAGTGCTGGAGAGATTAAATATTTGAACGCAATCGTTTAACTACATTTTCTAAATTTTAGTATACCTTTTTTGCGCTGTAATAAAGTCGTCCGGAGTATCAATATCTAAAATTATTTCTGCATTTTCTATCTCGACGGAATAATGAGCTCCCATAAGGAGTGCCTGACGCATATTGGTGACATTGGGTCGTTGGATTGCCTGCATCAAGCATGGTTTTGACACTAAAATCGGATGGCCGGGGATGCCATTATGGAGTGGCAGTATTGCGCCATCATTTCGTAACGACCAGATTTTTCTAAAAATATCGATGGTGAGGGTTGGCATGTCACCGTGGGTGAGAAAACAATGTTCTGTTTGCACTGCGGGTACTGCGGCCTTTACTGATGTTAGTAAACCCTGCGCATAATCTGGGTTGTGGATAATAGTGATATTGCTCTGGTTCGCATAACGTTCGTGCAGTTCATTACCACGATAGCCGGTGACTAAAATAATTCGGCTACAAAACTGCAACGCATTTTTGATACTTGTATCAAGAATTGTCCCCTGTTGCCAGGGTAACATCATTTTCCATTGCCCCATTCTTGATGATAATCCGGCAGCGGTAATTATACAGTCGATGGCTGACATAGTGGTTCCATTATTTATAGGGGCTAATAACGCCTGATAATTGCGTTACTTCCTGATGGATTAAGTTGGGGATAATTTATCCCAGAGAGGTCATAAAGACTCGTGAAAAGTATAGTTGACCCATCGGCATTAGTCATTGATTTAGGTGCGCAGAAACGTCCCACTGTGATTTCTGTTGTTGGTGCTGGGGGGAAAACCAGCTTGCTTTTTTGGCTGGCAGAACTGCTCCAGGCTAGCGGCAGGCGTGTGTTAATCACGACGACGACACATATGTTTATGCCAACGTCTCACTGGCCCGTGGTTTTCTGTCGTGATCCCGCCATGCTTCCTCATGCGTCTCTTACATCCCCCATTTCATTTTGTTTTCACAGCTGGAAAGCGAACCAGGGAAAAGTGCAGGGATTTACGCCAGAAGCGATTGATGCACTGGTGCAACGACCAGAGTGTGACGTAATTCTCATTGAAGCAGATGGCTCGCGTGGAATGCCGTTAAAAGCGCCTGATGAGCACGAACCTTGCATACCCAAAAGCAGTTGCTGCGTGATTGCTGTGATGGGAGGACATACTTTGGGCGCGAAAGTGAGCACAGAAAATGTCCATCGCTGGTCGCAGTTTGCTGATATTACCGGGTTAACACCTGATGCAACCTTGCAACTGAGCGATCTCGTTGCGCTGGTTCGCCACCCTCAGGGGGCGTTTAAAAACGTACCGCAAGGTTGTCGGCGAGTCTGGTTCATTAACCGTTTTTCTCAATGTGAGAATGCGATTGCACAAAGCGAGCTCCTTCAACCGCTGCAACAACACGACGTAGAGGCAATCTGGCTGGGCGATATACAAGAACATCCTGCAATCGCGCGCAGATTTGTGAATTAGCGGCCCGGGTATTCCGGGTTACTGAAAGGATATCCATTGAGGTTGGTATGAATATTTTCACAGAGGCTGCAAAACTCGAAGAGCAAAATTGTCCGTTTGCGATGGCGCAAATTGTTGATAGCCGAGGCTCGACTCCCCGCCATTCTGCACAAATGTTAGTGCGCGCCGATGGTTCTATCGTCGGTACAATTGGTGGCGGAATGGTTGAGCGGAAGGTGATTGAAGAGTCACTTCAGGCATTGCAGGAACGTAAGCCGCGATTATTCCATGGACGTATGGCTCGTAACGGTGCGGATGCTGTCGGGTCAGATTGTGGAGGTGCAATGTCAGTATTTATCAGCGTCCATGGTATGCGTCCACGTCTGGTGTTGATTGGCGCGGGGCATGTCAACCGGGCGATAGCCCAGAGTGCGGCGCTATTAGGATTTGATATTGCCGTTGCCGATATTTATCGCGAAAGCCTCAATCCTGAACTATTCCCTCCATCAACCACGCTTCTCCATGCTGAGTCGTTTGGTGCAGCAGTGGAAGCACTGGATATTCGCCCTGATAATTTTGTCCTGATTGCCACGAATAATCAGGATCGTGAAGCCCTCGACAAACTCATTGAACAGCCCATTGCATGGTTGGGGTTGCTGGCAAGTCGCCGCAAGGTTCAGCTTTTCCTGCGTCAATTGCGTGAGAAAGGCGTGGCTGAAGAACATATTGCCCGTTTACATGCGCCCGTTGGTTACAACATAGGTGCGGAAACGCCGCAGGAGATCGCCATCAGCGTGTTGGCAGAAATATTACAGGTGAAAAATAACGCGCCGGGTGGGCTGATGATGAAACCTTCTCATCCTTCCGGACACCAGCTGGTGGTGATTCGCGGTGCGGGAGATATCGCCAGTGGTGTGGCGCTACGTCTGTATCATGCGGGTTTTAAAGTGATCATGCTGGAAGTGGAAAAACCGACAGTGATTCGTTGTACGGTGGCGTTTGCCCAGGCCGTGTTCGATGGCGAAATGACGGTCGAAGGCGTCACTGCTCGCCTGGCAACCAGCTCTGCGGAAGCGATGAAACTTACCGAACGCGGATTCATCCCTGTGATGGTAGATCCCGCCTGTTCATTGCTTGATGAACTGAAACCGCTTTGCGTGGTGGACGCTATTCTGGCGAAACAGAATTTGGGAACGCGGGCAGATATGGCACCAGTAACAATCGCGCTTGGGCCGGGCTTTACTGCAGGGAAGGATTGTCATGCGGTAATTGAAACAAATCGCGGGCACTGGCTCGGTCAGGTGATTTACTCTGGTTGTGCGCAGGAGAATACCGGTGTTCCTGGCAATATTATGGGGCATACCACCCGACGGGTGATCCGTGCTCCTGCTGCAGGCATTATGCGATCCAACGTGAAATTAGGCGATCTGGTGAAAGAGGGCGATGTGATTGCCTGGATTGGTGAGCATGAAATTAAAGCACCGTTGACGGGGATGGTGCGTGGCTTGTTGAACGACGGCTTGGCAGTGGTTGGTGGTTTTAAAATTGGTGATATCGATCCTCGTGGTGAAACCGCTGATTTCTCCAGCGTTTCTGATAAAGCCCGGGCGATTGGCGGCGGCGTACTTGAGGCGTTAATGATGTTGATGCATCAGGGCGTGAAAGCGACAAAAGAAGTGCTGGAAGTGGCTTAAATGAAAATGGCCGGATGGTATTACCCACCCGGCCTTAAAATTACTGACAAATCACCGTTCCGGTTTTGCCTTCAATCCCTTCTTTCGCTTTGCTCAATACGGTAATCAGTGCTTCACGACCTGCGCGAGAGCGAGCAAACGAGGCGGCAGCTTCCACTTTAGGCAGCATAGAACCTTTCGCAAAATGACCTTCTTCGATAAAGCGTTCAGCATCACTTAATGACAGGCGATCGAGCCACTGTTCATTCTCTTTACCGAAGTTAATGGCCACTTTTTCTACCGCAGTCAGAATGATCAGCATATCGGCATCAATCATTTCTGCTAAACGGGCGCTGGCCCAGTCTTTATCGATAACCGCGCTGGCACCACGCAGATGGTTACCTTCACGAATAACAGGAATACCACCACCGCCAACGGTGATCACCACCTGGCCTGCATCTACCAGAGCTTTAACCGTTTCTTTTTCAATAATATCAACCGGTTTTGGCGAGGCAACAACACGGCGATAGCCGCGACCAGCATCTTCTTTCAGAGTGTAACCCTGTTTTGTCAGTTGCTCTGCTTCTTGCTCGGTAAAGAACGAACCGATCGGCTTGGTCGGGTTGAGGAATGCCGGATCGTTAGCGTCGACTTCGACCTGAGTAACCAGCGTTGCTACCGGTTTATTAATGCCCCGAGAAAGCAGTTCTTCTCTTAAGGCGTTTTGTAGATCGTAACCAATATAACCCTGGCTTAAGGCAACGCAGACAGACATCGGCAGCATTGGCGAGTGCGCTTCAGTTTTTGCAGCAGCTTCAAAGGCCTGGTTAATCATGCCCACCTGCGGCCCGTTACCATGAGTGACGATAACTTCATGTCCTTGGGCAATTAAATCAACAATTGCCTGAGAAGTAATTTTTACCGCTTTCATTTGTCCGGCCAGGTCATCGCCCAGCGCATTCCCGCCCAGGGCGAGAACAATTTTCTTACTCATTTTTCCTCACTCATCATTCTTGATTGTGTATAGATCCCTGACAGTGGTTAGAGCACGGGAGGGACAAACGGTTTGCGTCGCAGGAAACGACCTCGCCCGGCTTTGCCTGTAAAGGTGCCGTCACAGAAAATCGTTTCACCACGGGATAAGGTTCTGACAATCGCGCCCTGACAGGTAAAACCCTCCCATGGCGAGTAGTCGGCGTTGTCGTGGAGATGGCGATGCTGAATTTGTTGGCTCTGACGTGGGTCGATAATCACCACGTCGCCATCGGAACCGGGCGCTAATAATCCTTTTTGCGGCCACAGGCCAAACAGCCTGGCGGGCATTGCGCTGGTTAATTCAACAAAGCGTTCCGGTGTTATACGTCCCGTCATCACGCCACTGGAAAACAGTAACTGCATGCGGTTTTCCACACCGGGTAAGCCATTTGGGCAGCGACTGAAATCGCCTTTAGAAATTTGCAGGCGTTGAGCCATCGAGAAGGTGCAGTGATCGGTCGCCACCACGTCAATCGCACCATCGCTGATGCCACACCACAGTTTGTCCTGCTCGCGTACGTTACGCAGCGGTGGGCTAAGAATGAACTTCATGCCGTCTTCTGTATCGTAACTGCGTTCGTCCAACAGGAGATATTGTGGGCAGGTTTCAACCCAGACTGGCTGGTGATTCGCACGGGCAAGACGCAGATAATCCAGACCTAAGCCGTTAGACAGGTGCACGATATAGAGCGGGGCGTTACCGGCAATTTGTGCCAGGTTAATCATGCGGGCGATGGCTTCCGCTTCGCATTCCAGAGGGCGACTCAAGGCATGATAGCGCGGCGCGGTTAACCCTGCGGCGATA
The DNA here is from genome assembly GCF_012584495.1 of Escherichia sp. SCLE84. Lineage (NCBI taxonomy): Bacteria > Pseudomonadati > Pseudomonadota > Gammaproteobacteria > Enterobacterales > Enterobacteriaceae > Escherichia > Escherichia sp. SCLE84. The sequence goes on from NZ_CP051430.1 coordinate 4,178,574, forward strand.
AATTCCGCCCGCTTGCTGGCGATAGCCGCATCATTTTCCGGGTGCACGGTGGTCAGCGCGCCGGATTCATGCAGACGGCGTAATGCCTGCAAAACCTCGTCATCGTTGAGTTTGTATTGATAGGTTAAATAGAGTTTAAAACTGCTCAGTCCTTCCTCGACCATCATCGGGATTTCGTCGAGGATTGCGTGATTAATGTGCTGGATCACACCGTGAAAGCTGTAATCGATGACCGCTTTATGGGCGGCATAACCACGATAAACCTCCAGTTGATGGCGTAACCGACAGCCGTTTGGGCCAAATCCCATATGGTCAATAATGGTTGTTGTACCGCCACACGCAGCTGCGCGGGTACCGGTAAAAAAATCATCACAACTGCGCGCGATGCCGACATCAATATTGAAATGCGTATGGACATCCACGCCGCCAGGGAAAACGTAACAGCCAGTGGCATCAATTTCTTCATACGGGAGCTGCGGCGAAATATTGTTGCCCAACTGGCGAACAATCCCGCTTTCAATCAGCAAATCCTGTTTGGCTTGTCCATCTGCGTTAACGACAGTGCCGTTTTTGATCAATACGCGCATAGCAAACTCCAAAAACCCTCCGGCGAACCGGAGGGGAATAAGTGAAGAGTAATTACTCTGTTGCCAGCCAGCTTAACGGGATTGCAGCGTACATCGCGGCACAGGTCACCAGGTGAGATTTCCAGGTTTTTTCGTTAGGTGCATGCGCTTCAGGTTCTTTACCCGGGCCAAAGCCGATCACCGGAATGCCGTGACGGCCCATGATAGATACGCCGTTAGTTGAGAAGGTCCACTTATCAACAACCGGCGCTTTGCCAAACAGCCCTTCGTAGGCATTCACCAGTGCTTTAACGGTGAAGTGATCTTCTTCCACTTTCCAGGTCGGGAAGTAGCATTCGGTTGGGTAAACCAGGCCAGTCCAGGACGGACGGTCGTAGTTGTACATAGAAACAACCGCGTTAGCTTTCTGTACTGCAGGCAGGGCGCGGATTTCGTCCAGCGCGCCTTCCCAGGTTTCGCCCCAGGTCAGACGGCGGTCAATAGAGACGGCGCAGCTATCTGCTACAGCGCAACGGCTTGGGGATGTGAAGAAGATTTCAGAAACGGTGAGGGTGCCTTTGCCGAGGAATTCGTCATAACCCAGACGTTGGGAGAGTTCTTGTAATTCGCCAAGAATCGGACCCATTTTGAAAATGGCGTTGTCACCGCGTTCTGGCGCAGAACCGTGGCAGCTAACACCCTGAACATCAATACGAATTTCCATACGACCGCGCTGACCACGGTATACCTGGCAGTCGGTTGGTTCGGTACTGACCACAAATTCCGGGCGAATGCCGGATTGTTCAATAATGTACTGCCAGCACAGACCGTCGCAGTCTTCTTCCTGCACAGTACCGGTAACCAGCAGGGTATATTCATCTTCCAGACCGAGGTCTTTAATGATTTTACCGGCATAAACCATAGATGCCATGCCGCCTTCCTGGTCGGAAGTACCGCGACCACCGATCAGCTCATCAGTTTCCATGCCTTCGTACGGATCGAAGTCCCAGTTTTTGATGTTGCCAATGCCGACGGTATCGATATGAGCGTCCATTGCCACCAGACGCGGGCCGTGGCCGATATAACCGAGAACGTTGCCCATCGGGTCGATTTCAACTTTATCGAAGCCGACTTTTTCCATCTCTTCTTTAATACGATGTACTACGCGTTTTTCGTCGCAGCTTTCACTGGGAATAGCAACCATGTCGCGCAGGAAGCGAGTCATGTCCGCCTGGTAATCTTTTGCTTTTTCAAGAATCAGTTTGAATGGAATATTCTTAGCCATTATTTTTCTCCAGATTTTTTACTCCCCGTTTTGCAGGGAGTAGTTCCAATAGGGTGATTAAGGTGCTACAGCGTGTTTGCCTTCCCAGACAACTTCGCGGTAGTGCTTCACGTCGGTGTCGCCTTCAGTGCTGATAACCAGCACCACGGCATCTTTGTTCAGCGCCAGTTTTTCCATCAGGCTTTGACGTTGCGGGTGATAATGAACCGCTGCGAGAACGCCCAAACCGACAGCGCCGGATTCACCGGAGATGATGCGCGGGTCGTTGCCGTACGGATTACCCAGCACGCGCATACCTAATGCGGCAACGCTGTCCTGGCAGGAGATGAATTGGGTGGCGCAGTTACGTAGGATTTCCCAGCCCAGCGGGTTAGGTTCGCCACAGGCCAGGCCCGCCATGATGGTGGCCATATCACCGCCAACGTTGACGATGTCGCCTTTGACGCCGGAGCGATAAATACAGTCAGCTTTGTCAGGTTCAACAATAATGCTGTGCAGATTTTGCGGGCTGTAGACGTCGACCAGATAACCCAGCACACCACCGGCCATTGCTCCGACACCGGCTTGCAGCAGAACGTGCGTCGGGGTTACGCCCATTTCACGCATTTGCTCGACGGCTTCATCTGCCAGGGTTGCGTAGCCTTGCATGATCCAGGTTGGGATTTTGGTGTAACCTTCCCATGCCGTGTCCTGTACCACTTCCCAGCCGTGCTGCTGCGCGTGTTGCATGGTCAGGCGAACGGTATCGTCATAGTTCATATCCGTGACGATGCACTCGGCACCGAGGTTCAGAATGGCGTCAACGCGTTCCTGAGCAGAACCTTTCGGCATGTAAATCACCGCATTCTGTCCGAGTTGCTGTGCTGCCCACGCCACACCGCGCCCGTGGTTGCCGTCGGTGGTGGTCGCGAAAGTCATTTTTTCGCCGATGGCATTTTTCAGGTGCTCAAATGACAGCGTTTCGATATCAAGATGATATTTTTCACACAATAATTGAGCGATGGCGTACGCACCGCCAAGCATTTTGAAGGCGTTCAGACCGAATCGTTTTGATTCGTCTTTGACGAGAATTTTCTTCACACCAAAAAGGTTTGCGAGATCGTCCAGCGCACAAAGCGGTGTTGGGCGATAACCAGCTATTTTCTGGTGGAGCTGGCGCGCCAGTTTGGCCTGGCTTTGCGAAAAGAGCGGTGATGTTTCGCCGTTGAAAAATTTGTTATCGGCGATATCAATCTTCAATGAGAAAACGGACATATCCTATCCTTTTGGCCTCTGGAAATAGAGGGCCGACCAGCTGATCGGCCCGAGGGGTTATTTCACGCGTTCTTGCGCTTCTTTCAGCAGTTGCTCGAGCAGTGCACCTGGTTTGGCGTATTTACGGGACAGGATCATCGCGGCGATGATATAAGGCTTCCAGCTGGCTTCTTTGTAGGTAGCGATACGGTATTTTTCGAATACGCCTTCAGTCACTTCCCCTTCTTTGCAGGATACGCCGCTGATATCAGCTGGCAGGCAGTGCATGTACAGGGCTTCGCCATCACGGGTCAGTTCCATCATCTCTTCAGTACAATGCCAGTCTTTGTGTTGCGCGTTCTGTGCCAGACACTGTTTTTCCAGTGCTTTTAAGCCTTCGTGATCGTTAGCGCGCAGCAATTCGGTACGCTGTTCCATCACTTTGTAAGGTGCCCATGACTTCGGATAAACGATGTCTGCATCTTTGAATGCTTCTTCCATGCTGGTGACCTGACGGAAGCTACCGCCAGATGCTTTAGCATTGTTTTTCGCGACTTCTACTACATCCGGGATCAGGTCGTAGCCTTCCGGATGGGCCAGGGTGACATCCATACCGAAGCGAGTCATCAGACCGATGATGCCTTGTGGTACAGAGAGCGGTTTGCCATAGCTTGGAGAGTAGGCCCAGGTCATGGCGATTTTTTTACCTTTCAGGTTTTCCAGTGAACCAAAGTGTTCACGTAACCACGCGAGGTCAGCCATTGACTGAGTCGGGTGGTCAATATCGCATTGCAGGTTCACTAAAGCCGGACGCTGTGGCAGTACACCCTGCTTGTAACCGTCATCAAGTGCAGCGCCAACTTCACGCATATAGGCGTTGCCTGCGCCCAGATACATATCGTCGCGAATACCAATAGCGTCGGCGCAGAAGGAGATCATATTGGCGGTTTCACGCACGGTTTCGCCGTGAGCGATTTGTGATTTGCCTTCGTCGAGATCTTGTTGTGCAAGGCCGAGCAGGTTAAGCGCGGAAGCATAAGAGAAGCGGGTACGAGTGGAGTTGTCGCGGAATACGGAAATACCTAATCCACTATTAAAGACTTTGGTTGAGATGTTTTCAGCACGCAGTGCTTTTAATGCTGCGGCAACGTCCAGTACTTGTTTCAGTTCATCTGGCGTCTGTTCCCACGTTAACAAAAAATCTTTCTCGTGAAGGTGAGAGGTCAGCGAATTGATATCCTTAATCAGCTCATTAACAGTTTTCATCATAAAGTCCCGGTAGTGGAATGACAGGCAAAGTGGTTTATTTCACTGTGACTTGCCAAAGTGATTGGTGTTTTCACAGCTATACCTGGGACTAACAATAAGTGTGCCAGAATTATCCACGGGGCTGTAAAAGACTAATTTGACGGATAATGTGTGGGGTTGATCACAAATTGATGCCAGCTTCGGGTTGTTTGTAAAATACGAAAACGATTGGCTTTTCTTATCGCGTTATTTATTTACTGCTAAGTATCAGAAATAAGATAAAGGGACAGGCTATCTCTCTTCAGTTTGATAAACTCACCGCCGTAATTCTCATATTGATATAGAAATGTGATATCTCTTCCATAATTTCATTAGAAAGTGATAAAAATCTTATGTTTTTATCAAAGCCAATTTCGCCTGAGTTAATATCATCATGATCTGTGAACCATCAACGTCTTCAATGATCGACTTTTAAGTAAGTCTGGAAGGTAAAGCTATGGAGCTTGCTACTACGCAGTCAGTATTGATGCAAATTCAACCGACAATTCAGCGTTTTGCCAGAATGCTTGCCAGCGTTTTGCAGCTTGAGGTTGAGATCGTTGATGAAAACTTGTGTCGCGTCGCCGGAACTGGCGCGTATGGGAAGTTTCTTGGCCGCCAGTTGAGCGGCAACTCACGCCTGCTCCGCCACGTCCTGGAAACGAAAACTGAAAAAGTTGTGACACAGTCTCGCTTCGATCCCCTTTGCGAAGGTTGCGATAGTAAAGAAAATTGCCGCGAAAAAGCATTTCTGGGTACGCCTGTCATTTTACAGGATCGTTGTGTTGGGGTGATAAGTTTGATTGCCGTTACCCACGAGCAACAAGAGCATATCAGTGATAATTTACGCGAATTTTCTGATTATGTTCGCCATATATCCACCATTTTTGTTTCGAAACTTCTGGAGGATCAGGGGCCAGGAGATAACATCAGTAAAATATTCGCGACCATGATCGATAATATGGATCAGGGCGTATTAGTTGTTGATGATGAAAGTCGGGTTCAGTTTGTTAATCAGACTGCCTTAAAAACACTTGGTGTTGTACAAAATAATATTATTGGGAAACCTATCCGTTTCAGACCATTAACATTTGAGAGTAATTTTACTCATGGACATATGCAGCATATTGTTTCGTGGGACGATAAAAGTGAATTAATCATTGGTCAATTGCATAACATTCAGGGCCGACAATTATTTTTAATGGCATTTCACCAATCGCATACCAGTTTTTCTGTAGCAAATGCACCTGATGAACCACATATTGAACAATTGGTTGGCGAGTGCCGTGTTATGCGGCAATTAAAACGACTCATTAGCCGTATTGCACCCAGCCCATCCAGCGTTATGGTGGTTGGTGAAAGCGGCACGGGTAAAGAAGTCGTCGCCCGAGCAATCCATAAGTTGAGCGGAAGACGGAATAAACCCTTTATTGCTATCAACTGTGCCGCGATTCCGGAGCAGCTTCTGGAAAGCGAACTGTTCGGTTATGTTAAAGGCGCATTTACTGGCGCTTCTGCCAACGGTAAAACAGGGTTGATTCAGGCGGCGAATACGGGCACGCTGTTTCTCGATGAAATAGGTGATATGCCATTAATGTTGCAGGCTAAATTACTGCGCGCTATTGAGGCGCGTGAAATTCTGCCGATTGGTGCCAGTAGCCCAATACAAGTCGACATTCGCATCATTTCTGCAACTAATCAGAATTTGGCCCAGTTCATTGCCGAAGGTAAATTCCGCGAAGATCTCTTCTACCGACTTAATGTTATCCCGATAACTCTGCCACCGCTGCGTGAACGTCAGGAAGATATTGAACTATTGGTGCATTACTTTTTACATCTGCATACCCGTCGTCTGGGATCGGTTTATCCTGGCATTGCTCCCGATGTCGTCGAAATATTGCGTAAGCATCGTTGGCCCGGAAACCTGCGCGAGTTAAGCAATTTGATGGAATATCTGGTTAACGTAGTTCCTTCAGGTGAAGTTATCGACAGCACGCTATTGCCGCCAAATCTGCTGAATAATGGCACAACGGAGCAAAGTGATGTAACAGAGGTCAGTGAGGCGCACCTGTCACTCGATGATGCGGGCGGCACGGCGCTGGAGGAGATGGAAAAGCAAATGATCCGCGAGGCGCTTTCACGTCATAACAGCAAGAAGCAAGTTGCTGATGAACTGGGCATCGGCATTGCTACGCTCTATCGCAAGATTAAGAAATATGAGTTGTTAAACACATAACCTCAGTGAATCCGGCCTGAATTCAGGCCGGATATCCTTTTACTTCGTTTTCTCGCAATCCAGAACTGTATTTACAATCATCTGATACCCCGTGCAGCGACAAAGATTTCCCGCCAGTCCGCGACGAATTTCCGTAATGGTTAATGGCTTCTCGCGTGGTTTCGCCAGCATTGCCGTGGTAGCCATAATCAGGCCAGGCGTACAAAACCCGCACTGCACTGCGCCGGATTTCGCATAAGCCTGCTGAACATGAGAAAGTTTTCCGCCTTTCGCTTCACCTTCCAGCGTGCGGATCTCTTTTCCTTCAGCCCAGGCGGCAAGGTATAAGCAACTGTCTATTGCTGTGCCGTCGACCAGCACCGTACAGGCACCACATTCACCCACGCAGCACCCTTGTTTGACACTTAGCAGTCCTTGTTCGCGGAGTAATTCCGAGAGCGGCGTGCCTGGTGCGGCGTGAAGCTGAAAAGGCATCCCGTTAATGGTGCATTCGATGGTAATTGTTTCGCTGTGATTCATTGCAATTTTCCCCCCGCCGCGGCGACGGCTTCGCTAATCACTTTTTTGGTCATCGTCTGGATGAGATGCAGACGAAACTCTTTACTGGCCCGCCATGAAGAACGCGGGGCGACATCTTGCAGGACAGATTCGCTGATAGCTTCCAGCGTTTGCAGGTTTAATGGCGCATTTTGTGCAGTCTGTTCGGCATGTTGGCAGCGAATCGGCGTTGGCGCGGCAACACCAAATGCCAGGCGTAATTCGCTGAAATTGCCGTTATCCAGTCGGCAATGTGCGGCGCAGCCAATCGTTGAAATATCCATTGCGTCGCGCATGGCATATTTAAAATGCGCGCTGCCCGCGTGTTCTTTCGGCTGTGGCGGAAAATGAAAGGCGACGAGGATTTCGTCATGCTCAAGAGACACTTTGCCCGGCCCGGTGTGAAAGCCATTAATCGGGACGAAACGAACACCGCGCGGGGAGTGGATCTCCAGTTTCGCGTCATAAATTAGCGTTGGCGTGGCAGAATCTGCGCTGGTGGCACCGTTGCAAATATTTCCACCGTAGGTAGCGACGTTACGGATCTGCGGTCCAGCAATGGACGTGGCCGCAGCACATAACGCCGGGAGATGACGTTGAGTTATAGGATCTTCTATTAGCTGGGTAAATGTCGTTGCAGAGCCGATACGTAGCGAGCCATCTTCCGCCAGCGTAATTCCCCGCAGCTCCGCCAGATTATGAATATCAACAATATGGCGATAACGGTCATTGTGATGGTGGAGCTGAATCAGTACGTCAGTGCCACCGGCGAGCAGTTTGGCCTGCGGGTTGTCAGCCAGCAGGTTGATGGCATCGGCAAGGGTTGCTGCGCGATGGTAAGAAGCAAAATCAAACATGATGTTATCCTCAAATCAATCCTGCCAGATGGAACTCTTCATATAACCGTTTTGGCGTCAGCGGCAGTGTATTGATTGCAACACCGGTAGCCATCTTCACCGCGTTACGAATAGCAGCGGCAACAGGAATTATTGGTGGCTCACCCAGTGACTTATGTCCGTATGCGGATTGCGGCTCATTGATTTCGACGAACGCGCTTTCCAGTTGTGGCAGATCCGGCATGGTCGGCATTTTGTAATCCAGCAGATTGGGGTTACGGACCACGCCGCTTTTAGCATCGATGATCATCTCTTCAAATAGCGCCCAGCCAATGCCCATTCCCATTCCGCCGTGTACCTGACCTTCTGCCAGCAGTGGATTAAGAATATGCCCTGAATCATGAACGTTGAGGATGCGGTTGATGGTGACTTTGCACAGCGCAATATCGACCGTCAGATCAACAAAGGTACAGCCAAACGCCGGTGGGTTAGTGGTGGTTTTGATGGAGCTTTCAGCAGAGAGCTGCCCGCCGCGTTCAGGGTGGTAGAAAGCGTCCATCGCCAAATCTTTTAACGACATTAACGGCTCTTCCGGTCGTTCAACCAGCACGATATGGCCTTTTATCAGGGTCAGATTCATCGCTGACTGATGTAGCATGACTGCGGCGTGAGCGATGATTTTCTCTTTTAATAATAGTGCCGCACTGCGCAGCGCAGGCGCGGCAACATAGCTCTGGCGTGAGGCAAATGCGCCGGGATCGAACGGCGTAACGTCGGTATCTTGAGTTGAAATAACGCGAACGTCGCTGACCGGAACCCCCACGGTTTCTGCCACCATTTGCGAGAAGACGGTGTCGGCACCCTGACCGATTTCCGTCGCGCCGCTTTGCACGTTGATGGTTCCATCCTGATTCATCAGAAGGCGCGCGCCTGCTATTTCTACGCCGACAGGCCAGGTGTTAGAGGTGTAGCTAAAACAGGCGACGCCAACGCCGCGGCGCAAATTGCCTTGCTGGTTCTGGCATTCTGCACGGCGTTTTTCCCATTCAAAGATTTTCCGGCCTTTTTCAAGACACTCCGGCAACCCTGCGCTGTAAATACGTTTGCCCGTGAGCGGATTAGCATCTCCTTCGCGGGCGGCGTTGCGTAAACGAATTTCAACAGGATCAATACCTAACGCTGTCGCGGCGTCATCAAGCATAGACTCAACGGCAAATACGACTTGTGGCGCGCCATAACCACGCATCGCACCAGCCGAGGGGAGGTTGGTATAGCAGGTCTTTGAACTGTAAGCGTAGGCACAACGAGGATAAAGGTAAGCGACTTTATTCCCCCCCGCAGAAGCGATGGAGTGCCCGTGAGATGCATAAGCGCCGGTGTTAGACAGAACATCCAGACTATAACCTTTCAATGTTCCGTCGCGGTTCACGCCCATTTGCCCGTCAATGGTAAAAGCGTGGCGGGTACGGGTTGCGAGGAAACACTCTTCACGGCTAAGGGAAACTTTCACCGGAATGCCGCCAAGCTTGCTGGTCAGGAATGCCGCCATTGGCTCTTCCAGTACATCCTGTTTATTACCAAAACCGCCACCGACAAACGGTTTGATGACTCGTACGCATGACCAGGGAATATCCAGCGCCTGACCAACCACGCGGCGAACAATGTGCGGGATCTGGGTGCTGGAAACGATGGTAATTCGCGAGTCATCCTCCATCCACGCCAGCGATGTTACGCTTTCCATGTGACAATGTTGAATAACGGGGGTCTGATAGTGCCCCTGTACCTGGTAGTCGGCGGCATCGATTGTTTGTTGGACATTACCCGTCGACATCGTGCTTTGTTTCAGTAAATTGCCACCGTTATGGATTGGTGCAGCGTCTTCTGCCAGCGCCGCTTCTGGCGTGGTGATAACGGGTAATTCTTGCCACTCAATGCTGACCAATTGCGCCGCTTTTTCTGCCGTGAGTTCATCGCGGGCCACGACGATGGCAACGGCGTCACCATGATGACGAACATGGCGAGTTAGCAGTGCGCGATCGGCGGTATCGCGCTTGTTTTCGTCAAGTGTCCAGGCATGCCCAGCAGTAGCAAATGGAATATCAGGCACATCTTCCCAGGTAAAAATCGCCAGTACGCCCGGCAAACTTCTGGCTTGTTCATCATTAATACTTACGGCATAACCATGTGCGATAGGGCTACGTACATATTTCGCATAACACATGCCCGCCATAACATAATCGTCAGTATATCGTGCCCGCCCGGTGACCTTAGCAATGGCATCGACGCGCATGCATGATTCACCCGTAGCGGTTGCTTCCCGCGCTTCCATAGAAATCCCCTCGATTTGAACATTTGGTTCTTATGGCAAAGATTTAGTCTAAGCAGGCAAGATTTACGCCAGAAACGACGATAAGCGTTAGGGGAGGTAGGAAGTGTGATGACGTTAAAAAAACACAGATATGATACGAAACAGGACTCTGAATAGGGGCAGTGATACGTATCAATATGAGTGGCGATAAAATCAATGTGATAAATTGGGATTATTACGCATCAGGATGGGAAATAGGGTAAAAAGTCAGGAAGTTCGATACCTCTACAGCGAATATTTTGCTGATGATACTTCCCTTTGCCAAATGAAATTAACCTCTTTCTCTATTACCACGTTTTTCCAGAAGCAAGAGATTGGGTATCAAGAGGCTGGCTGCTATGATAAGGCGTCTTGTTTTTTAAGCGAGGAAAGATTTTGAGTGCGGGACGCCTGAATAAAAAATCTCTGGGTATCGTGATGTTGTTATCGGTTGGACTGCTTTTGGCGGGCTGTTCGGGTAGCAAATCATCCGATACAGGAACGTATTCCGGCTCCGTTTACACCGTGAAACGGGGGGATACGCTATATCGTATTTCGCGCACCACGGGAACCAGCGTAAAAGAACTGGCGCGACTGAACGGCATTTCCCCCCCTTACACCATTGAAGTTGGTCAGAAACTAAAACTGGGTGGGGCGAAAAGTAGCAGTAGTACACGTAAATCAACCGCCAAATCAACGACCAAAACCGCATCGGTTACACCGTCATCAGCGGTACCGAAATCTTCCTGGCCGCCAGTAGGGCAACGTTGTTGGTTATGGCCAACGACAGGGAAAGTTATCATGCCGTATTCGACAGCAGATGGCGGCAATAAAGGGATTGATATCTCAGCTCCACGGGGTACACCTATTTACGCCGCGGGTGCAGGAAAGGTGGTGTATGTGGGCAACCAGCTGCGTGGCTACGGTAATCTCATCATGATTAAACACAGTGAAGATTACATTACGGCTTACGCCCATAATGACACGATGCTGGTAAATAATGGGCAAAGCGTGAAGGCTGGGCAAAAAATCGCCACTATGGGGAGCACGGATGCGGCATCTGTTCGCCTGCATTTCCAGATTCGTTACCGTGCAACGGCAATTGATCCGCTACGTTACTTGCCGCCGCAGGGCAGCAAGCCAAAATGCTGATGGCGAATTAATCAGCAGTCAGCAGCGCGGCACTTGCTAAGGAGAGCGTAAGGTTTATAATGCCTTACGCATCTCGAAGCGGGCGTAGTTCAATGGTAGAACGAGAGCTTCCCAAGCTCTATACGAGGGTTCGATTCCCTTCGCCCGCTCCAATTTATCTTCACCTGATCAATCTGCCATTTTTGCTGTATCTGATTTTCTATATTATCTTAATTCAATCGCTTCAGACTTTTCGCAATCGCCGTAATACTTCCCCATTTTGTTGTAAATAAAAAGCGTTTACGCAATGCAATCCTTTTGTAACAACCCAGGTAAAACACCTTATTTTCAAGTTGTTAAATAAGTGGTTATCTACGCTTTTAACAAACGATTGATGGAATATTTTATGAAAGGGAAATCTGCATTAACTCTTCTGCTCGCTGGTATATTTTCGTGCGGCACATGCCAGGCGACAGGGGCAGAAGTGACGAGTGAATCTGTATTTAACATTCTTAATTCCACGGGGGCAGCAACAGATAAAAGTTATTTATCGTTAAATCCAGATAAGTATCCTAATTATCGTCTTTTGATTCACTCAGCCAAATTACAAAATGAAATAAAGAGCCACTATACCAAAGACGAAATTCAAGGATTGCTAACATTAACAGAAAACACACGAAAGTTAACGTTGACGGAGAAACCCTGGGGAACGTTTATTCTTGCTTCTACTTTCGAAGATGACAAAACAGCGGCAGAAACCCACTATGATGCTGTCTGGCTGAGGGATAGTTTATGGGGCTATATGGCATTAGTATCAGATCAGGGAAATAGTGTAGCCGCAAAAAAGGTTCTGCTCACCCTGTGGGATTATATGTCTACGCCCGACCAGATTAAGCGGATGCAGGACGTCATTAGCAACCCCAAACGACTGGATGGAGTTCCCGGGCAAATGAATGTTGTGCATATCCGATTTGACAGCAACTCCCCCGTGATGGCAGATGTGCAGGAAGAAGGCAAGCCGCAGCTGTGGAACCATAAACAAAATGATGCGTTAGGTCTTTATCTTGATCTCCTTATACAAGCAATCGACACTGATACAATTAACGCTGAAGATTGGCAAAAAGGTGACCGATTAAAATCGGTTGCGCTGCTGATTGCTTATCTGGATAAAGCCAATTTCTATGTTATGGAAGATTCCGGAGCATGGGAAGAAGATGCCCGATTAAACACATCTTCCGTTGCACTGGTGACCTCTGGACTGGAACGTTTGTCGAACTTACTCTCGAAGAAAGACTCTGTTTTTGTCTCTGATTTACTACGCGAAGCTAAAGCCAATGAACTGGATGAACCTCTTTCAACAACGAGGTTGAACCACCTCATAGATAAAGGTTATGAAAGAATAACGTTACAGCTTGATTTAGGGGGAGAATCCCCAGGTTATCTGGAAAAAGATAAACATTACAGAGAAGCCGATGCGGCTTTACTTAATGTTATTTATCCTGCAAATCTTGCAAAGATAAACACCAGAAGAAAAGAGCAGGTTCTAAAAATAGTTAAAAAACTAGCAGGTCCGTATGGTATAAAAAGATACGAGAAGGATAATTATCAGTCGGCAAATTTTTGGTTCAATGATATTAAAACCGATACCGATCAAAATTCACATGCGAAAAGAGAAAAGAGCTTCATTCCATCAACAGAAGCAGAATGGTTTTTTGACTCATGGTATGCAAAATCAGCAGCAATTGTTTATAAAGAATCAAGAAAGGAAGAGTATTTGAATGACTCAGTGCAATTTATGAATAGATCATTGGCCCAAATAACAGGCGAGAATATGATTGGTGCAAATGGCAGGAGTGTACCTGAAATGGCACTTCCCGAAAGCTATAACTATATCCACAAGTCGGGAACTTTGCATGAAGCGCCAAGCCCTATCATTCCGCTAAATTGGTCGAAAGCTTCAATGACTCTCATGTTGAAAGAGATGTCCAACCTTATCAATGATGAGGGAATTAAATAGTTTTCATAATGAGTTACAGCACAACGTTGGGTATTGACTGAGCAAGATGAACGACAAGGACAACGACATCAGCCTTATGAGGAGCAAGAAAATGAAAGCAAATTCGAAAACGATCAGAAGGATGAAAGTTAATGTTCGGTCTGAGGAAAGTAAATCGAAACACTCATACGTTTGAAACCACTTTTCAAAATTGGAAAGAAAATGGCGAAGATGTTGCATTATTAATGCCCGAATTTAGTGCTAAATGGTTACCGATAGCAGAAGAGAGTGGCAGCTGGTCTGGATGGGTATTGCTTGGAGAAATATTTCCCTTAATTTCATCTGAGCTCGCTGGGATGGCTTTAATGCCAGAAACAGAAAGGTTAATAGGGGAATGGCTCAGTTTATCCAGTTCCCCGTTAAATCTAAAGCATCCTGAACTAAAATATAATCGTTTGCACGTAGGTAAAGTATTTGATGGAGTATTGAGCCCTGCTCAACCACTAATAAGAATATGAACAGGGGAATTGAATCTTTGGTTAGATAAAGTCACAGTCTGCCAATACGGAAACGCTCCAGTGTTAGACAAAAAATCATTATATTGGTCCATTCATTTTGTAATTGGATTTAGTAAAACATGTTACAGAAGTCTTGTTGATATTGAAGTTGGTGATGTTTTATTAATCTCAAATAATTTGGCTTATGCGGTTATTTATAATACAAAAATTTGTGATTTAATTTATCCAGAGGAGTTAAAAATGGCTGATCATTTTGAGTACGAGGAAGATTTTGAAACAGATGATTTTGATATCAAAAAAAACGAGAGTGAGATTTATGATGAAAATGACGAACAGATGATTAATAGTTTTGAAGAGTTGCCTGTAAAAATTGAGTTTGTTCTTGGTAAGAAAATAATGAATTTATATGAAATAGACGATCTCTGTGCAAAAAGAATAATATCTCTGCTTCCTGAATCTGAGAAAAATATAGAGATACGTGTAAATGGTGCGCTAACTGGCTATGGCGAACTTGTTGAAGTGGATGATAAATTGGGCGTAGAAATTCATTCTTGGTTATCAGGGAATAATAATGTCAAATAGCATTTCGCTGATAGCGATATTATCATTATTTACACTATTGCCGTTTATAATAGCATCCGGGACATGTTTTATTAAATTCTCGATTGTTTTTGTTATTGTCCGAAACGCGCTGGGACTTCAGCAAGTGCCATCAAATATGACACTTAATGGGGTTGCTTTGCTATTGTCAATGTTCGTAATGATGCCGGTTGGGAAGGAAATATATAATAACAGTCAGAATGAGAATCTTTCATTCAATAATGTAGCATCGGTTGTTAATTTTGTTGAGACAGGCATGAGTGGTTATAAATCATATTTGATAAAATATTCTGAACCTGAGTTGGTTAGCTTTTTTGAAAAGATTCAGAAGGTGAATAGTTCTGAAGACAATGAAGAGATAATCGATGATGATAATATTTCAATTTTCTCGTTACTGCCCGCATATGCATTGAGTGAGATAAAAAGTGCATTTATTATAGGTTTTTATATCTATTTACCCTTTGTCGTAGTGGATCTGGTTATATCCAGCGTTCTGTTAACGTTAGGTATGATGATGATGAGTCCGGTAACCATATCTACACCGATAAAATTAATTTTGTTTGTCGCGATGGACGGTTGGACAATGTTATCAAAAGGGCTCATTTTACAATATTTTGACCTATCCATTAATCCCTGAGGAAAAAATATGGACGATATTGTTTTTGCGGGGAATAGGGCGCTGTATCTGATTTTAGTTATGTCTGCAGGACCTATTGCAGTTGCGACATTTGTTGGTTTATTGGTAGGGCTTTTTCAAACGGTAACGCAGTTGCAAGAACAGACGTTGCCATTTGGCGTGAAATTATTGTGCGTAAGTATTTGCTTTTTTTTAATGAGCGGGTGGTATGGTGAAAAATTATATTCATTTGGTATCGAAATGCTGAATTTAGCATTCGCGAGAGGATAGCATGGGGGAGGCGATACTCTATCAGTTGCATAGTCTGCTGGCTGCTACAGCGCTCGGTTTTTGCCGATTGGCACCAACTTTCTATTTGTTACCATTTTTCGCCAGTGGGAATATACCAACAGTAGTTCGTCACCCAATAATAATAGTGGTATCATGTGCATTAGTTCAGCATTACCACTATGAATTATTGAACTTAAATGAAATCGATATTGCTTTGTTCGCTGCCAGAGAAATTATCATAGGGCTGTTTATTGCATGCTTATTAGCATCCCCGTTTTGGATGTTCCTTGCTATAGGTAGCTTTATCGATAACCAACGCGGTGCAACATTAAGTAGTACTTTGGATCCGGCTACAGGTGTCGATACCTCGGAATTAGCAAGATTATTTAACCTTTTCTCTGCTGCGGTTTATCTTACTAAAGGTGGAATGAACTTTATTCTGGAAACTCTTTGGCAAAGTTATAATTTATGGCCTTCAGGCAATTTTAATTTTCCTAAATTAGAGCCTTTATTCTCATATATTAATAACATAATGACTCATACTATCGTTTACGCAAGCCCCGTGATTGCCGTTATGCTGGGCGGTGAGGCTGTCCTGGGATTGCTGGCATGTTATGCTTCACAACTAAATGCTTTTGCCATTTCACTGACTGTCAAAAGTGCGCTGGCATTTTTAATATTAATTATTTATTTTGCCCCAATACTGGCTGAACGAGTAATGCCGTTATCCTTTTTCCCAGAACAATTGCAACTATACATTGAGAAATAGAGTGTTTCATGGCCAATAAAACTGAAAAGCCAACACAAAAGAAACTCCAGGATGCTTCTAAAAAAGGGCAAATTCTAAAAAGTAGAGACTTAACCATCTCTGTAATAATGCTTGTGGGTACTTTATATCTCGGATATGTTTTTGATGTGCATCACATTATGTCGATTCTTGAATACATCCTTGATCATAACGCTAAACCAGATATTTGGGACTATTTTAAAGCTATGGGGGTTGGTTGGTTGAAAACGAACATTCCTTTTTTGCTGGTTTGCATGTTCACAACAATACTTGTCTCCTGGTTTCAAAGTAAAATGCAATTAGCAACTGAAGCTGTTAAATTTAAGTTTGATTCATTGAATCCAGTAAATGGCTTAAAGCGTATATTTGGCTTAAAAACCGTAAAAGAATTTGTTAAAGCAATTCTTTATATTGTTTTTTTTGCATTGGCGATCAAAGTATTTTGGAGTAATCATAAATCACTGCTTTTTAAAACTCTTGATGGAGATATCATATCTTTATTATCAGATTGGGGAGAGATGCTATTCCTTCTCATACTGTATTGTCTCGGCAGTATGATAATTGTCTTAATTTTTGATTTTATCGCTGAATATTTTTTATTTATGAAAGATATGAAAATGGATAAACAAGAAGTTAAAAGAGAATACAAGGAGCAAGAAGGAAATCCAGAAATTAAGTCTAAACGCAGAGAGCGCATCAGGAAATTCTTTCTGAGCAATTGAAGTCTGATGTCAGTAATAGTCGTTTGATGATTTCCAACCCTACTCACATTGCAATAGGGATATACTTTAAGCCACATCTTTCACCTATTCCATTGATTTCTGTAAGAGTAACTAATGAGGTGGCCTTAGGCGTAAGGAAATATGCAAAGGAAATCGGAATACCAATTATCACAGATAAAAAATTAGCACGAAAAAATTATGCTACCCATCGTCGCTACGATTATGTTAGCTTCGAAAATATAGATGAAATATTACGTCTTCTGCTGTGGCTTGAAGATGTGGAGAATGCTGGGCAACCTGTTCAAGATGAACAGCTCTCTTCAGAAGATAAATTCATTGAGGGTGAAGACACAAAAATCGAGAATAAAGACGATAATTTAAAAAATTAAACATCTGTCGTAGTCAGAAATTTATAAGAATCTACACGCAAAAAGCGTGTAGATCCTTATTTAATGAGTTAAACGATCTTGTGAAATGATAAGCAATTGATACATACTCATCTCTTTATAAGCTGGAACTGTAGTAACCTGTGCAAATTCGCGATATAGCTTTTGCTCCAGTTCTGCTGATGATATATATTCCGGGTGTTCGCTAAAGAACTGTCTTGCATCTACTATCGCTTGGGATTCGCCACTTCTTTTATTTTGATTCTCCTTTAATGAATTTTCTCTGGTGCATGCAGAGAGCAACGATATCAGCGCGATGGTTATTATGATGTTACTATTATATCCTACTAATGACATATCAACTTTCTCTTACGCAAGATTGGAGTTTAAAATAATGTTTATCCCATTCACAGAGTGCTATAAACAACTAAACAGTACCTTTTATGTTAAGTTTATTTAGAGCTCTTATTTTGTGATATGATATTGTTTTATAATCAATTCCTTTAATAATGGCTATTTGTTTTAACGAGTAAGAAACACATAACCGCAGGATATCTATCTCATCATGGGTAAGTGGTTCTTGTGTGGAATACACATTTTGTGTATGAAGATTTGAAACCAGGAAATGCGTTAAATCAGATAATGTAATATTCTTATTGATCCTGATGAAATTGTTGCTCAAAAGGATGTTTACAGGTTCTGTATTTGGTTTGAGATTTCGATGTTGATGCTCATCAATAACAACGAACGAATGTCCAAGATCAACCAACGCAACTAAATCGCTGTAATATTCTTTTTGGGATGCTAATAATGCATTAGTGCCTACAGTGAAGTAGACATCACTGGAAAAGACTTGCATATGCCCACCTGTACTCTAAAATCATTTAGGGTAAATATTACGTGTAAAATTTAAAATAAGAGTGATTGTTATATTTGCTTAACATTGAGGGAATAGGGTTTATACCTTAAATTGTAAATAAAGTTATGCATAGAGGCATTTAAAATAGTTCTCGAAATTATAATTTTTTTATTCTGTGTCATCATAATTTGGTCATGAAATTTCCGTCTTGTTACACTACTCTAAACTAGAGCTTATGGAATTAGCGGGTGGTATTCATGGAAAATAATGATAAATTCTTATCACAAGACTTATTGGAATCTTATGCCATTCGTTTGTTGAGCGGACCATTGAATGGATGCGAGTATGAAATACTTAATGGGCGTCTACTTGTTATCATTGGTAATGATGTTTCGTTAGGAAGAAGTGATGCTTTTTCTGAGTTACCAGAAAACACAATAGTCGTTCCTTATGGCGAGCTTACAGGTAGTTTTGAGATAATAATTACTACCGACCCTGATCTGGTAGTAACATTCAGAGAATTAACAGCACAAGAACCTGAAGATAGAACGTTAACATTGAATCAGCAAATAGAAGTTTTAGGTCTCAAATTTGCTGTAAAAGAAAAAAATGAAGTTTGGCAGTATTCATTGCCAGGCATTATTGAAAATAACATTATTTCTACAAAACAACATTTCTTTAGCAGTAAGCTGTTTAAGTATGTAATGCTTTTTTTTTCTTTTTGCTATCATTTTTATTGCTTTTTATATTGTTAATGCTAGTAATGATCCGCAGCTGAGACATATCGATAAAATTCTTGTAAACAAAAACAGGAATTATGAAGTTTTATATGGTAGAGATCATGTTATCTATATTAATACCAATATTTTGGATGAAGCAGTCTGGGTCAAACAAGCACTGGAAAAAAATCAACCAGGAAAGCCAGTACGGGTGATAAATCCTGATGATGAATCGATACGAATTTTTTCATGGCTTGCTGATAATTTCCCTGATTTACAATATTTTAAACTTCAACTATTAGATGCCAGTAATCTAAGATTGACAGTGAGTAAGCAACGGAACGCTATCACACAGCAACTAATCGATAATCTTATTAAAGGATTACTGCAAACTATGCCATATGCCAGCAATATAAGTATTGCGGTATTAGATG
The DNA here is from genome assembly GCF_012584495.1 of Escherichia sp. SCLE84. Lineage (NCBI taxonomy): Bacteria > Pseudomonadati > Pseudomonadota > Gammaproteobacteria > Enterobacterales > Enterobacteriaceae > Escherichia > Escherichia sp. SCLE84. Next base: position 4,197,960 of record NZ_CP051430.1, read on the forward strand.
ATAATGTATTGGAAAGTCAGGCTATTGAAACGTTGTCAGCGATAGGTCTTTCTTATGAAAAATATAAAACAGCTAACAATGTGTATTTCAATATCATTGGTACGTTAAGTGACAGTGAATTAAATAAAATTAATAACTATGTTGACGAATATTATAAACAATGGGGTAAACAATATGTAAGATTTAATGTGAATTTGAAAAATCAGGACACAAATAATAGTTCATTTAGCTACGGAGATAACCGATTCGAGAAGTCTCAAGGTAGCAACTGGACATTTCAGGAATAATTGAGGAGGACTTATGGCAGATTGGAATGGTTATATTATGGATATCAGCAATCAATTTGATCAGGGCGTTGATGATCTGAACCAGCAAGTTGAAAAAGCGTTGGAGGATTTAGCCAACCAATCCCTCCGACACGAAATTTCTTGCCGAATATCAAAGTGCATTAGCTGAGTATACATTATATCGAAATGCGCAATCTAACGTTGTAAAAGCGTATAAAGATCTTGATTCAGCAATCATACAAAACTTCCGCTAAACTGGATAAGGATTTTATTATGTCAGTAAGCAATATGCCACCTATTGATAGAGCTGAGCAATCAACTGCTCATGAAATACAGCAAGCGAAAGTGATTGATTTAAATGACCGGGTTCTCAATCTTGACAACCCGGATGATAAAATAATCTCCGCTTTTGCCAACTATGCTGTACAAACTGAAAATTGGCAGCAAAATGCGTTACAAGCATTAAGGTCTGATAAAGAGGGGTTAACTCCTGAAAAATTATTAGTCTTGCAGGATCATGTGCTTAATTATAATGTCGAGGTTTCATTGGTGGAACATTAGCAAGAAAGATTGTCGCTGCAGTTGAGACGTTGACCCGCTCATGAAATATATATCATTATTATTGTTTATCCTGCTGTTGTGCGGCTGCAAGCAGCAGGAATTATTGAACCATCTTGATCAACAGCAAGCTAATGATGTCCTTGCTGTTTTACAAAGACATAATATTAATGCTGAAAAGAAGGATTAAGGCAAAACAGGATTTTCAATATTTGTCGAACCAACGGATTTTGCTTCTGCGGTGGATTGGCTAAAAATCTACAATCTACCGGGTAAGCCTGATATTCAAATATCGCAGATGTTCCCTGCAGATGCACTCGTTTCATCTCCACGAGCGGAAAAAGCAAGGCTATATTCTGCTATTGAGCAGCGGTTAGAGCAATCTCTCAAAATTATGGATGGCATTATTTCTTCGAGAGTACATGTTAGTTACGATGTTGATAATGGCGATAGTGGTAAAACTGCTTTACCAATTCATATTTCTGTACTTGCAGTATATGAAAAAGATATCAACCCAGAAATAAAAATAAATGATATCAAGAGATTTATTGTTAATAGCTCTGCAAGCGTACAATATGAAAATATTTCTGTTGTATTGTCAAAACGAAGAGACATTATTGAGCAAGCACCAACATATGAAATTAGCGAACCTGTTTTTGCTTATGATAAGGCTATGCCGGTTTCTATCTTACTTGCATTAATATCCGTAGCGACTTGCTGGCTGTTATGGAAGTATAGGGCCATTCTAACTAATTTAGTCAGGTTGAAAATTAAGTAGACATATGAGAGCGTTATGAATCTTGCCCTAAGAAAGATTATATATGATCCAATTAGTTATATTCATCCTCAACGAGTAAGCTTGAATAATACACCTATTAACAATCCGGTGCTTAGATCTATTACCAATGAAATGATTGTTCTGCAGTACAATCTTTCAGTTGAACATTTTAATCTGAATAGTTCACTTATTTACTACATAAACAATTGGAATTTATTTCCATTGTTCTGTTTATTCAGTGGTTATCACTTTTATCGAGAAAGGTTTGCAGAACGCGGATTTTTTTATAAGGTTCCTGCTGTGCTAAGGGATTATTTATCAGCTATACCGGTGAAAATAAATGAAAAGGCACGATACAAACCCGGCATCGCTAGCTATCACAATATCATCACATGTGGTTTTTCAACGTTGTCACCCTATATAAGGCAACAACCATTGGCAATGCAGCAACGATTTAATTTATTATTTCCTGATTTTGTTGATCACATACAATTGCCGTTACCACTTGCATCAACTCTTTTAGAGAGAATTACATTTTATGCGAAAAAAAATAGAGATGAGCTTGATAAAATCTCCTGCAAATGGTGTTGTGATTAAAAGAAAAATTTCTGATGGATTGAAATAAATAGTTTCTCTTAAAGAAAGTATCCTTCTTGAAACCAGCGCAAAAATTCAGAGCATTGAGGTAAAGAGAGAAGAAAAATTTATTCAAGGTTATTATGATGGCTATACAAAAGGCATTATTGATGTGATGGATAATTTTATACCCTTGATAAGCTTGTTGAGCTCAGAACTAGAAAAAAAAGAATAAACATGATAAACGATCTGAAGAGTATATTGTTAAAATCCTCAGAGGAAGTTGATGTTTTTATCAAAATTTTTGAAAGTTGGAGAAAAAAATTACCGGCAATATCAGGTCCTGTAAATCTCTTTATACCTACCAGATTCAAAGATAAGTATCTTGAAGTAGAGTCATATTTTGTCGACAAATCAATATGGAATGTCCATATTACATTTCATGATGATAAGCGTTTTGTGTTTTTTACCGATCAATTTATTGCTGAATTTAGTCCGCAGGAATTTGTGGATAATTGTGAGCAATATTTAATTAATAATCATTGTTTCTCCCCTGACAAGGTTAACGAAATCTGCGAACAAGCCAGACATTATTTAGTTGAAAAAATGTTTGAAACACATTCTTTGGATATGAATAATTCTGTTTTGGCAAGCCCTGAGGACTTATAGCTCCCTGGCTCAAGTTTAATGATTTGAATATAATCTAATTGTAATATTTTAATCATCTCATGATTTTTTAATGCCTGTGGTATTTTTTACGAAAAAATTTTATTTTTAATTATATTTCATTATTATTTCATCAATGTATTCTTTGGATTTTGCTTATAATAATAATGGAAGGGATGATTATAAATGAATGCGTTAAAGCATTTACACTCAGGATGAATATATGGGAAAAATTAAAATTGTAGTTTCAGATCAGCAGCCGTTTATGATTGATGGGATAATTGGATTTCTCGGACATTATCCTGATTTATATAAGGTTGTTGGGGGCTATAAAGATCTGAAGAAAGCTATAGCGGAGTGTAACAAATCTACAGCCTAAATATTTATTTTAGGAGAATTTGCAGGTGGAATGATGGGGTCCGAACTCGTAAAATGGGTTAAATCGCATAAGATAGATGCTCATATTATTACATTTGTAGCAAAGATGCCGTATATTGATTCAATAAAATTGCTTGAAGCAGGTGCGAAAGGATGCGTATGGAAAACCAGTCACCCGGCGAAACTAAATCGTGCTATTGATTCGATTAGTAATGGTTACACTTATTTTGATAGTGTACATATGGATTGTGAAAAAATATCTTCCAGGTATTCCTCTGATAATCAACTTACAAATCGTGAGTCAGAAATATTACAACTCATAGCTGATGGTAAAACAAACAAAGAAATCGCTAATTTCTTGCAGTTAAGCAGAAAAACAGTCGAAACTCATAGACTCAATATCATGAAGAAATTAGATGTTCACAGTGGTATCGAGTTGATCAAAACAGCTTTACGTATGGGTGTTTGCACTATATAAAAAAAAGAGGCTTTAGGCTCATTTTGCTGAAGCCTTACGATTGTCTAGTTCATTAAGCCTGGTATATACAATATATATTTTGGGGCATATTGCTGTCTCTTTTTTTGGTTATCCATTGCAAAACCCGCATTATAAGTCCCCAGGCATTGCCACGTTACTCCACAACGTGAAAAATGGTTATATAAAATCTCGGTTCCTATTTTAATGTTCAGACAAGGGTTATCTAACAAATCTCGTTCATCTTTTATTATTCCACGTTTTTTTAACAGGGGAATATGCATCTGGTTTATCTGCATTAACCAATAATCTAAACTCTTTATATTGTTATTCTTATCTCTGTTCTTGCCTATGCTATCCTTTTTTAGATTGCTTTCAACAAGAGCGATAGCTTTAATTAAATTTGGTTCGATTCTGAACATTGTTCCTGCTTCATTAGAGCAAGAGTTGCTGGCGAAAGACATTTTTGTAATAAATATACAAAACGTGAAGATGGTTAAGAATTTAACTTTTGGTGAGCGCATATTTTTTCATGTGTGAGGATTGAATGAAAGGGACGAGATACTATTATAAAAGTATCTCGTTATGATTTATTTGGTCAATCGTCTACCATTCAATTTTATAGTAAGGTGAGATAGGATTATCTTCTGAATACATATCATTTTGAAAAGGCGCCATCCATGTTGAAACTATAAATGCTTGTATTTGATCTGTATCAGTAGCACTGGTGTTGATGTGTTTATCTAATGATACGACTTCATCACCCGTTGCATTCGCTATATTTGAACTTTGAGATAAATTATTGATACCGATTGGATTAGTCATAAAGCTCCCTTTTTTAATTGTCCAGGCCAATGGTCTTTACATCATACTTTTAACTCTAGAGCATTTTAAATATCTTGCAATAAGGTGAATATCTTAGATATTTTTATCTCTGTTGTTTAAATAACAAGTTGCATACATCTAAATAATAAAATTGCGTCAATAAAAATTTATCGCATACAAATTCTCGTCAGCTGCTTTAATTTCAAAATGTTGTCAATTATAACTCGATGGCTTTCACTCTCAGTTTCTTTATAGTAGAGTTTAATGTTGTTTTTGAGCGGGTTAGGCACATACATATCTACACATTCTTTTATCACAACTGCTTTTCGTCTTCTGGGTTCGAGTTGTAGTGATTTGTCTATACAAATCCTTGCCTCTTCAATTTTTTCATTATGAAAGTGGACTAGTGCCCTATAGTAGTAGAGAGAGGCTATATCAGTTGAGTGTATCTTAGCCTGTTCAAATAAGATATGAGATACTTTTGCTTGTCCAGACAGACCAGTTATCAGTCCCATAATAGCTAAAATTTTTCCATCGACAGTGGTTATGTCTGATACATAATCTAAAAGCTCTAATGCTTTTTGAGCAGCAAGTTCAAGTTCACTTTTTCCATGAAGTGCCAAAGACATATGGCATTCCGCTAGAAGGCAATAACATTCTGTTTTTAGCGTCTGTATATCACTTTTATTTTGTAATCTATCAAATATAGTCATGGCCCTGTAAATGCTTTCAGGGGTGAAGTCGTAAAGTTCTTTCTTTCCGGCTAACATTTCATCTGATAAATAATGATTCTTATATCCTTGGTCCTGCTTAGCTAATCTTACAGATCGTTCTGGTTTATGTACCGTTTGAAGGATATTATCTATAATAAATTGTGATGTATTATGTAGTTCATCAACAGGGAGATGATTACTGGCGATGAGGAAAAGGTTTTTAGCGTCGATCAACTCAATGTATAAAGTGTTCACTGCATTATTCTGGTTTATTCTTCCTGTAACGAAATAATCTGGCTTGAATCTGCTCAAGAATGAATTTTGAGATATGTGATCATTACAAAAATTTGTCGCAGCCATCGGATAGGTATAGAGACCATCGATTTTTTTATTTGAAATGATTTGCACTAATTCCTGATTAAGTATTAATGGATCCAGTGTATTCAACGAAGTAGTGAAAGGGAATATAGCTATGGAATAGTCTGAAGTATTATCTTCATTAATTTTAGTTTTGAAAACCTGCCCGCTGAAACGATAACCTTTCCGGTAGATTGTTTCTATGCAACGATCATAGCCAATTTTTTCAAAAATGCAGCGCAAAGAATAGATACATCTTGTCAGGGACTCGTCACTAACAATAATATTTTTCCATACTGATTCGATGATCATATCTTTCAGTACAACATGACCAGCGGATTCAAGTAATACTATTAATACACCTAACTCTTTCTGTGGAATATAAACTTGCTCATTTCCTTGAGTAAGAATTCCATCTTCCGTGAGCGTTAATCCCTCAAGAAAATGATATGAGAATTTATTTTCTAAGTCCATTAGTTAACCTCTATGAAAAAATTGGTTTCTTGCATCCTGCTTAAGCAATAGAAATTATGGCTATTCATATTTATGTGTCATTAACGCTACAGGAAATTACATTCGACATTCTATGGTTGTGTTCACTAATTTATCTTAGGAATTCAGTGATGTAATCTGAAATAGCCTTATTCAATTTTGATAAAGTAGATTGTTCTCTAACGCATTGAAAAATAATGATTTATAGTATGCTCTTAACTGTTTTAAGATGCTGATTTAAGAAAACATAAGAGGTGCTGGTTATAGTGGTTAACTGCACTATAACCAGCAAATTTAACCAAATGATTGTAATGCTTAGCCATTATCTTCTGAATTATCGTTTAAGAGTTCAATATATGCCTGCGCTTTACTCTTAACACTATCATCCTCACAATTGTTAATAATGTGATAGAAACATTGCATTGCGTTATCGATATTTTTAGCCCCAATCTGACATTGACCCATACGATAAATAACTGAATAGTCATCATACGGGAAGTAATTGTAACTTAGTTTGTAAAGGTCATATGCTTGTTGATATTTCTTTTTTGACTGACATACTGATGCAAAACCTTCTAGATACTCATGATTTTCGAACGCATAAATGCACAAAAATTTATAATAAATTTCTGCGTCCGTTATATTACCCTTTTCATGGTAGTCGAATGCATATGCATATATTCTATCAAGGATATCAGGAGTTAAACCATGTAGTAATGCCAGATTTTCTCCTTTCGATAATAGGTGTTTTAGTTGATTTGCCCATTCATCACTATTATTGAATATTTCAATTGTTTCTGTGCTCATAATATTCCTCTGTGATGTGTCTCGTGATGCTAAATTATTATTGATTGACTCATTAATATTTTTACATTTATCTTTTTTAAATTATTGGTTTTAAGCTTGCATTGCTTATGGTATATTTTTCATTATTGGTAAAAGTACTGTTCACTACAAAATAATAACATCATTAGTTGTTTTACTAATATTCACCTTATTAGTTGTCTTAATTACGACATTACATAAATGCCTTAATGTGTATGACCTGGATTCATAGTATCAATTGCCATTTTTTCAATGAAAATTAAAAAGGGGATTTTTGCGAAGGGTAGAATGTCGTTTGTTTTTTTTCTTTATTATGTCTGGTGACGAGGGGGGATAGAACGTCTGTGCATATAGTAGTGAATTTATTCAGGTCTACATTATTCTCTATTTTGGTCAGTTTTATGAGTTCATTTACAGCCATACTCATTAAATCATCTGTTATCGAAAATTTATATATGCTCATAGCAGATAATATTGCTTGCTGAATTATCTCTTCAGAAATATCCGCTATCTTTATTGACAAATCATGTATTAGATATTTTCCTCCAAGAGATTCTTGTTCAATATAATTTAAACCAGACCCCATTGTGATTTTAACTGGATTAACGGATTTCTCTTCATTTTTCTTATTTTTGTTCTCCTGATCAGGAACTAATGGTTGCAGTGATAGGCTATTATTAATATTTCGTGGCTTCATTTTACATTTCTCTCATTTGATTAGAGCAAAATCCGAATTCGCAGCTTCTGATAATGTCAAATATCACCTTATGGAGACGTTACGTAGAATGACTATATTTGTTATCGGCACATTAGGGGTATTAATTTTAGTATTGATGGAAGGTGATTATTGAACAGTAACATCGAGTCACGGTAAAAATGTGAGGTATACAATGGACATTGAGTTTTCGCAGATTCATGAAATGGTCTATATGCATGATATTGTAAATTCGGACTCGAAAAAGAAACCAAGGATTCCGTTAAAAAATTCATTAATGCTGAGAAGGTTCTCACGCAAACAACATCATGGACATTAAATTCAAGATATGTGAATGTTAATTCTGTCAATAAAGTCAACGTAAAGAGTAAAGTTAAAAACAGTTATATCTCACGATCTGTCAATGATGAGTTTAGTTTAACAGATGATGAAATTAATTCTTTTAAAGAAACGTTAATCCTTTCCTCTATTGATTCACTGAGTAAACTGGTTCTTAATAATCCTCTTTCTGTATTGTTTACATCGACTGTACGAAGGAATAATAATCGAGCTAAGATGAATGTCGAGTTCGACTCATGGATTTGCACCAGATGTTGTTGATACATGATATTTTACATTGCAAGGAGATGTCTAAAATGAAAGATGTTGATCAAAACTTTGATGCTTTAGACTGCCATATACTGCGAGAATATTTAATTTTATTGTTTTATGATTAACGAGGTTCCATCTTTTTGTTATCTATTTTAGTTTACCTTGCACAATGCATTATTGCTCTGTTACCAATGCTCAAAATAAAAGCATGCTTACCTTGCTTTAGTATATTATAGCTTACACTTTTTTCTGGAAAGACATAAAAATCAGGAATAAGTTGTACAAGTCTATCATCATCAACTTGATCCATAATCTCAAACTTATTAACTTTCTTTGATGTTAAATGGGCTGTGTCATAGTTTTCAATCCATGTGTATTCAATATTTCGCCGTATTGATTTACTTTCTCTGTTACCTTGTTGCCAGGTTCCACTCAACGCAACAGTTCCTGTTTTATTTTTTTTGTTAAACATAAAGTCGATGGTAAGATTTGCTCGTCCCTGGTCATTAAAAATTACCCAATTTGCAGTGCATGTTTCGTTATATATCATTTTTTCTGCAGTGTAAGAATAGACAGTGAAGAGAATAAACCCACTGATAAAAACTAAAATAAATAATAAGTTTTTTTTATAATCAATCACGATTAACCTCACGGTAAGACAGGGTTAAACAGTCTGCCACTTCATGTTGGTTATAATTTTTATTGCATGCCATAACAATCATCCCCGGTGAGGATTTTGCAAGAGGGAAGTATAACCACGGATGTTTTTTACAGTTAATCCCCGAATCCAGTATCCGTGTTTTATATTTATCGAACTCTTTCAACCCGTCAATTGTATCTTCTGTTACATTAAAATGGCAGCCATTAATTTCCGCAACAGTCTTGTAATCCTTGAAAAATGGCTTCGGTTGATTATTATTCCATAGCCAATATGCAGAATATGCGCCTATGACAAATGCGCTCAACATAATTAGATGACTTTTTATATGTTTGAGGATTTTGTTATTGAAATTCTTTGCGCCACCAATGCTCTCTTTGTATCCCGCATTAACTTTTATGGCAGGTGGGGCATTGTGTGTATGTGCGTCTGTTGACGAGTTTATTACATGATTTTGTATGTTAATGTCATTATGGATCTTGAATCCTCTTCTCGGCACGGTTGCAATTAGCGAGTGGGTAGTATCACCAACAGCGCGAAATCCGCGTCTGATAATGGATATGTTCTGATATAACGTGTTAGTAGGCACACGCATACCTTCTTCTTCCCAGACTCTGGTGAAAAAATCTTGTTGTGCAACCACATCAGGAAAAGCTTCAAGTAGAAGTGATAAACATCGACTGGCTGGCGTTGTCAGAACGACGTTAAGATCGGCGTTATGTACCGATATTAATTTTCGGTGCTCAGGCCAGAACTCGATATTATCGTTAATAATCCAGTACATACGTCAATAAACACTAAATCAATCGAAATGGAGATCACATAGTTTGCTAAGTATATTGGTATTTACGGCATAAATATATATTAATTTTATATTTATCATGATGATTGAAATGAGGCTTTAATGTTGCAACGTAAAACTTTACGTAAATTAACATGGTTAACATTTATGCCACTATTGTTTGTAAATTCATATTTCGTAATGCTTCTGAATTTTTCGTGTGATGGTTTTAAATACTATGGTGTTTACTCTTGAGGGGACGGCCTATTTATAAAATACGGACATTTCAATAAATGCCCGTATAAACAGAGTATGATTCTGGCTGGTCGTTGAGTATCAATGTTGGACCGAATGTGAACGAATAAATAATTCGTTTATTTTACCACCCATTCTCTTTTCGATTCGTTGCTTGTACGCGTAGATGCTACGGATATCCATATCCAGAACTTCAGCAATCTGATATGGATTATAACCAGAAACCATATACCCCATTATGGTGAATTCCATCTGAGTTAATGTGTTACCTCTGGTAAATGATAAATAACGACCAATAAATAGTTGTCTGATCTTTTCATTGGCAACATCAAGACCATCATCATTATATATGACAGCAGATATTGCTGAGTTGTGTTTTCGCCAGTAATTAGCTAACGATTGCATATTGCGGTCGCTGACTAAAACAATCCCCATGTCAGTACTTGCAAGATAGTCAATCCAGTCTTTTTCAAGGAATAGACGTAAAAAACTTACTGAAAAATCGACAAAAATATATCCGCTTAATCTCGCATTGTGGTTTTTTGTTAAGATACCTTCTACCACACCACAATTAAAATATGAACTTTCTTCGGGCCACATACAAAAACACGAGTTTGCGCAGTACTGCAAACGCGGTGACTCTTCTGGCATTATTTGGCAATGCATTGAGCAACTATTGCATGTAAGACTTTTATAACGACTACAAAGCCCCATGTTAAGAACCTCCCTATCCGTATATAATTGCATAATTTCATTGGTGATTGATGATGTCAATACACCATGATTTTGTAATTTTGCTGGGAAAAATTGCGATTAATCTGTATTTGCTATAATTCTGATTAAGACATTTTAAAATGCATTTCTCGTTATTAAATATGATTATGTTTCACTGATTTAATCTTACCTGGTTGAGGGTGGTTCAGATAACTATTTCATGGTATGAGAATATCTATATCGCAAATTGTTTTTGAATGACCGGAAGATATCTTGCGAATCTAAGTTATGCATCTTAAATAGTCTTATTTAAGATGTTCAGATCTCTTTGTGTGTTTAACTAACTGATAATACTAGGATATGATGAGGGAAGTGATAGTGCGGAATAATAACGAATGAACATTATGAAAACTGGAATGGTTCAAAATTGTAGCAATTTTGAACCATTCACAATGGATATCAGCTAAAGAACATTACCGATACGCACAGGATACCCACGATCAGCGTAATCAGATTTCCGATGGAACGCCAGGGTTTAAGCGCCGGGATCAGATACGTTGACAACGTAGGCATGATGAAAAGTATCATGGCAATGAGCGGGCCGCTGATCGCGTAAATCATCGAAATCGCGTTCGGGTTAATGCAACAAACAATGAAGGTGATCAGCGATACCAACATAATTGATAGTGCGCGGTTAAATGCACGACTTTTCTTTACACCAACCTGCTGTAGTGTTGTTTTGACGACCTCCGTGGCACCTTCAATAACGCCAAAGTACGTACCCAGGAATGATTTCGACATCGCAACTACTGCGACAATAATCCCGGAAATTGACAGCCATGCTGGGGCGTTCGGCAGCATAGAAAGCGCCGATAAAATGGTGACCCCTTCTTCTTTAGCCGCTTCAATATACGAAGGTGGAATAGAAAGCAGGCAGCTAAAGACAAAGAACAGTACACTTATGCAGATGATGAGATAAGCGACTTTCATAATTTTTTTGCATTTATCCATAGCGTGTTCGCCATATTTTTCACGTCTGTCTATGGCAAACGTAGAAATAATGGGCGTATGGCTAAAGGCGAAAACCATCACGGGAATCGATATCCATATCTGGTGAAGGGTATTCTGATTGAACTCTACCTGGGTCGTTAATAGATCAGGTTGCCAACTACCGACAAGGTAAATGGAAAGAAATAAGAAATAGGCAATCAATGGGAATACCAAAAAACCCATTACCCGAATGGTTGCATGGCGTCCCATCAGAAAAATGAGATTCAGGATTAATACAACACCCAGACTCACCAACATACGGATGCGAAGATCAATAACCATATGCTTTGCCAGCTGTTCCGTAAGTGAGTTGGTAATTGCCACTGCATATATCAACACGACGACAAAAAAGGCGATGAAGTACAGCGTGGTAATCAGATTACCAATCTTCTTGCCATAGTAGTGTGTTACTGCGCCCGTTATCCCTTCACCTGCTGATGTTTTCGATGAGAGGATGAACTGGCATAAGGCTTTATGTGGCCAATATGTTAAAGGCCAGGCGACCAGAGCAGTAATAAACAGGACCACAGCCCCTGCCGAACCTAACTGAATAGGAAGGAAGAGCGTGCCTGCACCAACGGCTGTGCCGTAGAGCGCGAAACTCCACAGAGTTTCTTCTTTAGACCAAATATTAGACATTATCTGAACGTATCATCTACAAATTAAACAAAATGGAGGGCAATTTACCATAAACCAGGTTAAGTATGGGAGATTAACGCCCTATCTACCCCTCTATTGGTGGGTTAGTGGTTGCAAACCTTACGTGCCAGTTATGACTCTGACTACTGCTCAGGCATATTTCCTTTGTGATAAAAATCACTTTTTTTAAACAATTAAGATAACTGTAATTAACAATCATTTACTATTGCACTGTTAATTGGTGCGAGGTTGTGATGAAAGACGTTGTGATTGTCGGGGCGTTACGGACACCTATCGGCTGCTTTCGCGGTGCGTTAGCGGGTCATTCCGCCGTGGAACTTGGTAGTCTGGTCGTGAAAGCGTTAATAGAACGTACCGGCGTTCCTGCATATGCGGTGGATGAAGTAATTCTTGGTCAGGTGTTGACTGCAGGGGCAGGGCAGAATCCGGCAAGGCAATCGGCTATTAAAGGTGGTCTGCCTAATAGCGTTTCTGCAATCACGATTAATGACGTCTGCGGTTCCGGACTTAAAGCACTGCATCTGGCTACTCAGGCGATACAGTGTGGCGAGGCTGATATTGTCATCGCCGGTGGCCAGGAAAACATGAGCCGCGCACCACATGTTCTGACTGATAGCCGCACCGGTGCACAGCTTGGCAATAGCCAGCTGGTTGACAGTCTTGTGCATGATGGGTTATGGGATGCCTTCAATGATTATCATATTGGTGTCACCGCCGAAAATCTGGCTCGCGAATATGGCATCAGCCGTCAATTGCAGGATGCTTACGCACTTAGCTCGCAACAAAAAGCGCGAGCGGCGATTGACGCCGGACGATTTAAAGATGAGATCGTCCCGGTAATGACCCAAAGTAACGGTCAGACGTTGGTTGTTGATACCGATGAACAGCCACGCACTGACGCCAGTGCAGAAGGTTTAGCCCGTTTAAATCCTTCATTTGATAGTCTCGGTTCTGTGACAGCGGGTAATGCATCATCCATAAACGATGGCGCAGCTGCGGTAATGATGATGAGCGAAGCCAAAGCACGAGCGTTGAATTTACCCGTGCTGGCCCGCATTCGCGCATTTGCCAGCGTTGGTGTAGATCCGGCATTGATGGGAATTGCGCCGGTGTATGCGACCCGCCGTTGCCTGGAGCGTGTAGGCTGGCAGTTGGCTGATGTCGATCTTATCGAGGCTAATGAAGCGTTTGCTGCACAGGCGCTTTCGGTTGGCAAGATGCTTGAGTGGGATGAGCGTCGGGTCAATGTCAATGGTGGTGCGATCGCACTTGGTCACCCGATAGGCGCTTCCGGTTGCCGAATCCTGGTTTCTCTGGTTCATGAAATGGTGAAACGTAATGCCCGCAAAGGACTGGCAACGCTTTGTATCGGCGGGGGCCAGGGTGTGGCATTGACCATTGAACGTGACGAATAGCTCTGCATTTCCTCCTTACCGATAAATATCTGCCGTCATTAATCTGTTGAATAATGATGGCTGGCAAGTCGACATACATTTTCTGGGCTCCCTCATTTTTCCATTCTCATGACATATTCGTGATCGACACTGCACTTTTTTTAATCCTTAACTTAAAAATGAAACATTGTTTTATTTTTAATTGAAAACCCTAGCCCATGGGCATATCATCCCTTTATAGAGAAAACGAAACAGTGTTTCACTATCGTTTTCTATTTTCACGCTTCACTGATTATCGGAGGTTGATGTGGACGTAAGACAGAGCATCCACAGTGCGCACGCAAAAACGCTGGATACCCAAGGGCTGCGCAATGAATTTTTGGTTGAAAAGGTATTTGTCGCCGATGAGTACACCATGGTTTACAGCCACATTGACCGAATTATTGTTGGCGGCATTATGCCGATAACTAAAACGGTTTCCGTTGGCGGGGAAGTTGGTAAACAACTCGGCGTAAGCTATTTCCTTGAACGTCGCGAGTTAGGTGTTATCAATATTGGCGGTGCCGGTACGATTACTGTCGATGGCCAATGCTATGAAATCGGTCACCGCGACGCCCTGTATGTTGGTAAAGGTGCAAAAGAAGTTGTCTTTGCCAGTATTGATACCGGCACTCCGGCGAAGTTTTATTACAATTGCGCACCCGCGCATACGACGTATCCCACCAAAAAAGTCACCCCGGACGAAGTATCTCCAGTCACGTTAGGCGATAACCTCACCAGTAACCGTCGCACTATTAACAAATATTTTGTCCCGGATGTGCTGGAAACCTGCCAATTGAGTATGGGGCTGACGGAGCTGGCTCCAGGTAACTTGTGGAACACCATGCCGTGTCACACCCACGAGCGCCGGATGGAAGTTTATTTCTATTTCAATATGGATGATGACGCCTGCGTTTTCCACATGATGGGGCAACCGCAAGAAACGCGTCACATTGTGATGCATAACGAGCAGGCGGTGATCTCCCCGAGCTGGTCGATCCATTCCGGCGTCGGAACCAAAGCTTATACCTTTATCTGGGGCATGGTTGGTGAAAACCAGGTCTTTGATGATATGGACCATGTGGCCGTTAAAGATTTGCGCTAGTTGTGGGCATAAACGAATAAGGTATTGTTATGATTTTAAGTGCATTTTCTCTCGAAGGTAAAGTTGCGGTCGTCACTGGTTGTGATACTGGGCTGGGCCAGGGGATGGCGTTGGGGCTGGCGCAAGCGGGCTGTGACATTGTTGGCATTAACATCGTTGAACCGACTGAAACCATCGAGCAGGTCACGGCGCTGGGGCGTCGTTTTTTAAGCCTGACCGCCGATCTGCGAAAGATTGATGGCATTCCTGGACTGCTGGATCGCGCGGTAGCTGAATTTGGTCATATTGATATCCTGGTGAATAACGCCGGATTGATTCGCCGCGAAGACGCTCTCGAGTTCAGCGAAAAAGACTGGGACGATGTCATGAACCTGAATATCAAGAGCGTATTCTTCATGTCTCAGGCAGCGGCGAAACACTTTATCGCGCAAGGCAATGGCGGCAAGATTATCAATATCGCGTCAATGCTCTCCTTCCAGGGCGGGATCCGTGTGCCTTCTTATACCGCATCAAAAAGCGGCGTGATGGGTGTGACGCGATTGATGGCGAACGAATGGGCTAAACACAACATTAATGTTAATGCGATAGCCCCGGGTTACATGGCGACCAACAATACTCAACAACTACGGGCAGATGAACAACGTAGCGCGGAAATCCTCGACCGCATTCCAGCTGGCCGTTGGGGACTGCCGAGTGACCTGATGGGGCCGGTAGTGTTCCTTGCCTCCAGCGCTTCAGATTATGTGAATGGTTATACCATTGCCGTGGATGGCGGTTGGCTGGCGCGTTAATTCATTCTTCTTACTTTTATGACCCTGCCGCATGGCAGGGTTTTTTATATCTGTAGATCATCATAATCCATATCATGGTTATGAAATAATCCATATCAATTATCAATGAATGAACTTTATGAATTTTATCTGCTTTAAAATTAGGTGGTTAATAATAATCTCAATAATTCAACTTAATTTTAAAATTGGAATATCCATCACATAACGGCATGTCGTAGCATTTTAATCCATATTTATGCTATTTCCGACCTGACACCTGTGTGAATTGTTCACGTATTTTTTCACTATGTCTTATTCTCTGCTGGCAGGAAAAAATGGTTACTATCAATACGGAATCTGCTTTAACGCCACGTTCTTTGCGGGATACGCGGCGTATGAATATGTTTGTTTCGGTAGCTGCTGCGGTCGCAGGATTGTTATTTGGTCTTGATATCGGCGTAATCGCCGGAGCGTTGCCGTTCATTACCGATCACTTTGTGCTGACCAGCCGTTTGCAGGAATGGGTGGTCAGTAGCATGATGCTCGGTGCAGCAATTGGTGCGCTGTTTAATGGTTGGCTGTCGTTCCGCCTGGGTCGTAAATACAGCCTGATGGCGGGGGCCATCCTGTTTGTACTCGGTTCTATAGGGTCCGCTTTTGCGACCAGCGTAGAGATGTTAATCGCCGCTCGTGTGGTGCTGGGCATTGCTGTCGGGATCGCGTCTTACACCGCTCCTCTGTATCTTTCTGAAATGGCAAGTGAAAACGTTCGCGGTAAGATGATCAGTATGTACCAGTTGATGGTCACACTCGGCATCGTGCTGGCGTTTTTATCCGATACAGCGTTCAGTTATAGCGGTAACTGGCGCGCAATGTTGGGGGTTCTTGCTTTACCAGCAGTCCTGCTGATTATTCTGGTGGTCTTCCTGCCAAATAGCCCGCGCTGGCTGGCGGAAAAGGGGCGTCATATTGAGGCGGAAGAAGTGTTGCGTATGCTGCGCGATACGTCGGAAAAAGCGCGAGAAGAACTCAACGAAATTCGTGAAAGCCTGAAGTTAAAACAAGGCGGTTGGGCACTGTTTAAGATCAACCGTAACGTCCGTCGTGCTGTGTTTCTCGGTATGTTGTTGCAGGCGATGCAGCAGTTTACCGGTATGAACATCATCATGTACTATGCGCCGCGTATCTTCAAAATGGCGGGCTTTAC
The DNA here is from genome assembly GCF_012584495.1 of Escherichia sp. SCLE84. Taxonomy (NCBI): domain Bacteria; kingdom Pseudomonadati; phylum Pseudomonadota; class Gammaproteobacteria; order Enterobacterales; family Enterobacteriaceae; genus Escherichia; species Escherichia sp. SCLE84. Next base: position 4,214,829 of record NZ_CP051430.1, read on the forward strand.
GACCACAGAACAACAGATGATTGCGACTCTGGTCGTGGGACTGACCTTTATGTTCGCGACCTTCATTGCGGTCTTTACGGTAGATAAAGCAGGTCGTAAACCGGCTCTGAAAATTGGTTTCAGCGTGATGGCGTTAGGCACTCTGGTGCTGGGCTATTGCCTGATGCAGTTTGATAACGGTACGGCTTCCAGTGGCTTGTCCTGGCTCTCTGTTGGCATGACGATGATGTGTATTGCCGGTTATGCGATGAGCGCCGCGCCAGTGGTGTGGATCCTGTGCTCTGAAATTCAGCCGCTGAAATGCCGCGATTTCGGTATTACCTGTTCGACGACGACAAACTGGGTGTCGAATATGATTATCGGCGCGACCTTCCTGACACTGCTTGATAGCATTGGCGCTGCCGGTACGTTCTGGCTCTACACTGCGCTGAACATTGCGTTTGTGGGCATCACTTTCTGGCTCATTCCGGAAACCAAAAATGTCACGCTGGAACATATCGAACGCAAACTGATGGCAGGCGAGAAGTTGAGAAATATCGGCGTCTGATTTCACGGGCCGGATGTGCTGTACATCCGGCCCTTTTTTCGTTAATAGAGATCGGGCACCTGGCCGTTGAGGCGTTTGTCTCGTTCCTTATTCAGCCTTGTTGCGGTAACACACATCAGGAGAGAGGAATGAAAACAATTGGTTTGCTGGGAGGAATGAGCTGGGAATCCACCATTCCTTACTATCGTCTGATAAATGAAGGCATTAAACAGCGGCTTGGTGGGCTTCACTCTGCGCAAGTGCTGCTACATAGCGTCGATTTTCATGAAATAGAAGAGTGCCAGCGTCGCGGGGAATGGGATAAAACCGGGGACATTCTGGCTGAGGCGGCGCTTGGCTTACAGCGGGCGGGCGCAGAAGGTATTGTGTTATGTACCAATACGATGCATAAAGTGGCGGATGCCATTGAGTCACGTTGCACTCTGCCTTTCTTACACATTGCGGATGCCACCGGACGTGCAATTACCGGGGCCGGAATGACTCGTGTGGCGCTGCTGGGTACGCGTTACACCATGGAACAGGATTTTTATCGCGGGCGGCTGACGGAACAATTTTCCATCAATTGTCTTATTCCTGAAGCGGATGAACGGGCGAAAATTAATCAGATTATTTTTGAAGAACTGTGTCTGGGGCAATTTACCGAAGCGTCACGCGCTTATTATGCGCAAGTGATTGCTCGCCTTGCAGAACAGGGCGCACAGGGCGTCATTTTTGGCTGCACAGAAATTGGTTTACTGGTGCCAGAAGAGCGCAGTGTTTTGCCTGTGTTTGATACTGCGGCGATCCATGCCGAGGATGCTGTCGCTTTTATGCTGTCGTAGCTGACGACAAAATAGCGTCAAGAGAAGTGACCAGTTTCGGTAACCCCGCTTGTAAATGCTCACTAAACGCCTGCACCAGCGCTGATGACGGGCGGTGCAGGGGGCGGATCAGGCTGACGGTGAACGGAACCGCAATACTGAACCGCCGCACCACTAAACCGCTTGCCGCATAATCCAGTGCGGTGAGCGGGTTAACCACCGAAACACCTACCCCCGCCCGTACCATTGCGCAGACTGACGCGGCGCTGTGGGTTTCTACGATCATGCGTCGTTTAACCTGATGTTCAGTAAATAGCTGATCCAGCAACTGGCGATAGCTGTCAGTACGGGAAAGGCTGATGTAGTTCTCACCCTGAAAATCATCCGGCGTTAATACCTTTTTTACCGCCAGCGGATGACCCGGAGGTAACACACACACTTCATCTAAAGAGAGTAATTCGGTACGTTCTGTTCCCGCAGGCGTATGGAGTGTCTCAGTGAGTCCTAAATCATGACGCTGGGCCGAGAGCCACTCTTCAAGTAGCGGTGATTCCTGGGGCACGATATTTAAGCTGACATCGGGATAACGTGCCAGAAAGGGTTGCAGGAGCTGCGGTAAAAAAGATTGCGAAAAGACCGGCAGGCAGGCAATAGACAGTTCTCCCTGGCGAAACTCGCGCAGACTTTCTGCGGCGCTGACAATGCGATCCAGTCCGTACCAGGATCGTTGCACTTCTTCAAACAGACGCAGTCCTTGCACGGTAGGATGTAATCGTCCACGTACGCGCTCAAACAATTTTAGCCCGATCACCTTCTCAAAGCGCGCCAGTTCGCGGCTGACGGTTGGCTGTGAGGTGTGTAGCAGGTGTGCTGCCTCAGTCAGGCTTCCGGCGGTCATTACCGCATGAAAAATTTCAATATGACGTAAGTTAACGGCGGCCATTAGCGCTCTCTCGCAATCCGGTAATCCATATCATTTTTGCATAGACTCGACATAAATCGATATTTTTTATTCTTTTTATGATGTGGCGTAATCATAAAAAAGCACTTATCTGGAGTTTGTTATGCCACATTCACTGTTCAGCACCGATACCGATCTCACCGCCGAAAATCTGCTGCGTTTGCCCGCTGAATTTGGCTGCCCGGTGTGGGTCTACGATGCGCAAATTATTCGTCGGCAGATTGCAGCGCTGAAACAGTTTGATGTGGTGCGCTTTGCACAGAAAGCCTGTTCCAATATTCATATTTTGCGCTTAATGCGTGAGCAGGGCGTGAAAGTGGATTCCGTCTCGTTAGGCGAAATAGAGCGTGCGTTGGCGGCGGGTTACAATCCGCAAACGCACCCCGATGATATTGTTTTTACGGCAGATGTTATCGATCAGGCGACGCTTGAACGCGTCAGTGAATTGCAAATTCCGGTGAATGCGGGTTCTGTTGATATGCTCGACCAACTGGGCCAGGTTTCGCCAGGGCATCGGGTATGGCTGCGCGTTAACCCGGGGTTTGGTCACGGACATAGCCAAAAAACCAATACCGGTGGCGAAAACAGCAAGCACGGTATCTGGTACACCGATCTGCCCGCCGCACTGGACGTGATACAACGTCATCATTTGCAGCTGGTCGGCATTCACATGCACATTGGTTCTGGCGTTGATTATGCCCATCTGGAACAGGTGTGTGGTGCTATGGTACGTCAGGTCATCGAATTCGGTCAGGATTTACAGGCTATTTCTGCGGGCGGTGGGCTTTCTATTCCTTATCAACAGGGTGAAGAGGCGGTTGATACCGAACATTATTATGGTCTGTGGAATGCCGCGCGTGAGCAAATCGCTCGCCATTTGGGCCACCCTGTGAAACTGGAAATTGAACCGGGTCGCTTTCTGGTAGCGCAGTCTGGCGTGTTAATTACTCAGGTGCGGAGCGTCAAACAAATGGGTAGCCGCCACTTTGTGCTGGTTGATGTCGGGTTCAACGATCTGATGCGCCCGGCAATGTACGGTAGTTACCACCATATCAGTGCCCTGGCAGCTGATGGTCGTTCTCTGGAACACGCGCCAACGGTGGAAACCGTCGTCGCCGGGCCATTATGTGAATCGGGCGATGTCTTTACCCAGCAGGAAGGGGGAAATGTTGAAACCCGCGCCTTGCCGGAAGTGAAGGCGGGTGATTATCTGGTACTGCATGATACAGGGGCATATGGCGCATCAATGTCATCCAACTACAATAGCCGTCCGCTGTTACCAGAAGTTCTGTTTGATAATGGTCAGGCGCGGTTGATTCGCCGTCGCCAGACCATCGAAGAATTACTGGCGCTGGAATTGCTTTAACTGCGGTTAGTCGCTGGTTGCATGATGACTTGCCTCCAGCGACGGAGTTGACACTGAATGACGACGTACCAGCGTCGGACTAAAGACATTAGTGATTTCCGGGAGAGGGCGATTATCCGCCAGCGCCAAAGCCAGTTCGGCAGCCTGGGTCGCCATCGTCACGATTGGGTAACGCACGGTGGTCAGGCGCGGACGCACATAGCGTGACACCAGCACATCATCAAAGCCAATTAACGAAATCTCACCCGGTACATCAATACCATTATCATTGAGAACGCCCATCGCACCCGCCGCCATTGAATCGTTATAACAGGCTACCGCAGTGAAATTTCTTCCTCGTCCCAAAAGCTCGGTCATTGCCTGTTCGCCGCCGCTTTCGTCTGGTTCGCCAAATGTCACCAGCCGGTCATTGGCCGCAATACCACTTTCAGCAAGGGCATCGTAATACCCTTGCAGACGATCTTCGGCGTCAGAAATAGAGTGGTTAGAGCACAGATAACCAATGCGGGTATGACCTTGCTGAATTAAATGACGCGTTGCCAGCCAGGCACCGTAACGATCGTCAAGAGCAATACAACGGTTTTCAAAGCCAGGCAGGATACGGTTGATCAGCACCATACCGGGCATTTGTTTCATTAATGAGGCTAAATCGGCATCCGGGATCATTTTGGCATGGACGACCAACGCAGCACAGCGATGGCGGATCAGTTGCTCAATAGCCTGACGCTCTTTTTGTTCGTTGTGGTAACCGTTGCCAATCAATAAGAAATTACCGGTGTGATAAGCCACCTGTTCGACCGCTTTCACCATTGCACCGAAAAACGGATCGGAAACATCACCAACGATCAGACCGACCGTTTCAGTGGTCTGCTGCGCCAGCGCACGGGCGTTGGCGTTCGGGTGATAGCTAAGAGACTCCATTGCACTATGCACAGCCAGCCGGGAAGCTTCACTGGCTTTAGGTGAATTATTAATGACGCGGGAAACGGTGGCGACTGAAACGCCTGCCAGTCGGGCTACATCCTTTATGGTCGCCATGAAAATACCTTAGTGGGTAAACGCTTACATTCTTTCAGTGTTACGGAAAACGCCCGTTGGTTCAAGGGGTGGCGTGTTTTCATCGTGGGAATGTGAGCCAAACGCAAATAAGTAAGACAAAAAAAGAGATTGCAAACCTTTGGTTACACTTTGCGAAACGCTGTTGCGATTGACCGCTGGTGGCGTTTGGCTTCAGGTTGCTAAAGTGGTGATCCCAGAGGTATTGATAGGTGAAGTCAACTTCGGGTTGAGCACATGAATTACACCAGCCTGCGCAGATGCGCAGGTTTTTTTTTGCCGGTCATCAATCTGTAACAGTAACCGACAATTTACACACCTCGTTGCATTTCCCTTCATTCCTTTGCGTTTTCTCGCTGGCGAAGAGTCGTCGTGCAGACCACAATCAAGATCCCAGAGGTATTGATTGGTGAGATTATTCGGTACGCTCTTCGTACCCTGTCTCTTGCACCAACCTGCGCGGATGCGCAGGTTTTTTTTCGCACCTAATTTACTGTCGCTCGCGTTCTTTATCTCGTGTAATCTCCCTCCATTCGCTTTTACTGAATCAGAGCAAAGGGAGTTGGAATGCTTTTTAGCTTTTTTCGAAATTTGTGCCGTGTTTTGTATCGCGTTCGCGTTACGGGTGACACCCAGGCACTGAAGGGCGAGCGCGTTCTAATTACGCCTAATCACGTCTCTTTTATTGATGGCATTTTGCTTGGACTGTTTTTACCTGTGCGTCCAGTGTTTGCCGTTTACACCTCAATAAGCCAACAGTGGTATATGCGTTGGCTGAAATCATTTATCGACTTTGTTCCTCTCGACCCGACGCAACCTATGGCTATTAAACATCTGGTACGTCTGGTGGAACAGGGCCGACCAGTGGTGATTTTCCCTGAAGGACGCATCACCACTACAGGCTCGCTGATGAAAATCTACGATGGCGCGGGTTTTGTCGCGGCGAAGTCTGGTGCAACGGTTATTCCTGTGCGTATTGAAGGGGCGGAACTTACGCACTTCAGCCGCCTGAAAGGTCTGGTTAAACGTCGCTTGTTCCCGCAAATTACTCTGCATATTTTGCCACCAACGCAGGTGGCGATGCCGGATGCGCCGCGTGCCCGTGACCGTCGCAAAATCGCTGGCGAAATGCTGCATCAAATAATGATGGAAGCGCGAATGGCGGTGCGCCCGCGTGAAACGCTGTACGAATCTTTACTGAGTGCAATGTACCGCTTCGGAGCCGGGAAGAAATGTGTCGAAGACGTCAACTTTACCCCAGACTCCTATCGCAAATTGCTTACGAAAACGCTGTTTGTTGGACGCATCCTTGAAAAATACAGTGTTGAAGGCGAACGCATCGGCTTAATGCTGCCCAATGCAGGCATCAGTGCGGCAGTGATTTTTGGGGCCATCGCCCGTCGCCGCATGCCCGCAATGATGAACTACACTGCCGGGGTAAAAGGGCTGACCAGTGCTATTACGGCGGCTGAAATCAAAACCATCTTCACTTCCCGCCAGTTTCTCGATAAAGGCAAACTCTGGCATCTGCCGGAGCAACTTACTCAGGTGCGCTGGGTCTATCTGGAAGATTTAAAAGCAGATGTCACCACTGCCGACAAAGTATGGATCTTCGCTCATTTGCTGATGCCGCGTCTGGCACAGGTTAAACAGCAGCCGGAAGAAGAGGCGCTGATCCTCTTTACCTCCGGTTCTGAAGGCCATCCGAAAGGCGTCGTCCATAGCCATAAAAGCATTCTGGCGAATGTCGAGCAGATTAAAACGATTGCCGACTTCACCACCAACGATCGCTTTATGTCGGCGTTACCGCTGTTTCACTCCTTTGGGCTGACGGTAGGCCTGTTTACGCCACTGCTTACAGGTGCAGAAGTGTTCCTTTATCCAAGCCCGCTGCATTACCGCATTGTGCCGGAGTTGGTGTATGACCGCAGTTGCACCGTGTTGTTCGGCACCTCGACTTTCCTCGGTCACTACGCGCGTTTCGCCAACCCGTATGACTTCTATCGTCTACGCTATGTGGTGGCAGGCGCAGAAAAATTACAAGAAAGTACCAAACAGCTTTGGCAGGATAAATTTGGCCTGCGCATCCTTGAAGGCTACGGCGTGACCGAATGCGCGCCTGTCGTTTCTATCAACGTACCGATGGCGGCGAAACCCGGTACGGTAGGGCGTATTCTACCAGGAATGGATGCGCGCCTGTTGTCGGTCCCTGGTATCGAAGAGGGCGGACGCCTGCAACTGAAAGGGCCGAACATAATGAACGGCTATCTGCGGGTGGAGAAGCCAGGTGTACTGGAAGTGCCCACCGCCGAGAATGTTCGCGGCGAAATGGAGCGCGGCTGGTATGACACTGGCGATATTGTGCGTTTTGACGAGCAGGGCTTTGTGCAGATTCAGGGCCGCGCAAAACGCTTTGCCAAAATTGCAGGCGAAATGGTGTCGCTGGAAATGGTGGAACAACTGGCACTTGGTGTTTCGCCAGATAAAGTCCATGCCACTGCGATTAAGAGCGATGCCAGCAAAGGCGAGGCACTGGTGCTTTTCACCACAGATAACGAACTGACGCGCGATAAGTTGCAACAGTATGCCCGCGAGCACGGCGTGCCGGAGCTTGCTGTACCGCGCGATATTCGCTATCTGAAACAGATGCCATTACTTGGCAGCGGCAAACCTGACTTTGTCACGTTGAAAAGCTGGGTAGACGAAGCGGAACAACACGATGAGTGAGTCAGTGCACACTAACACTTCGTTGTGGTCGAAGGGGATGAAAGCGGTTATCGTGGCGCAGTTTCTCTCTGCGTTTGGCGATAATGCCCTACTGTTTGCCACTCTGGCGTTACTGAAAGCGCAGTTCTATCCGGAGTGGAGCCAGCCCATCCTGCAAATGGTGTTTGTAGGTGCTTACATTCTTTTTGCGCCGTTTGTCGGGCAGGTGGCGGATAGCTTCGCCAAAGGCCGGGTGATGATGTTTGCCAACGGCCTGAAGCTGCTGGGCGCAGCCAGTATCTGCTTTGGTATCAATCCGTTTCTCGGCTATACGCTGGTGGGTGTTGGTGCTGCAGCCTATTCACCGGCGAAATACGGTATTCTCGGCGAATTAACCACGGGTAGTAAGTTAGTGAAAGCTAACGGTTTAATGGAAGCTTCTACCATAGCGGCGATTTTGCTCGGTTCCGTAGCCGGTGGTGTGCTGGCTGACTGGCATGTCCTCGTCGCCCTGGCCGCATGCGCACTGGCCTACGGTGGTGCGGTCGTTGCCAATATCTACATTCCCAAACTGGCGGCGGCGCGTCCGGGGCAGTCCTGGAATCTCATCAACATGACCCGCAGTTTCCTGAATGCCTGCACCTCGCTATGGCGCAATGGTGAAACGCGTTTTTCGCTGGTGGGCACCAGTTTATTCTGGGGAGCGGGTGTCACGCTGCGTTTCCTGTTGGTGCTGTGGGTACCGGTGGCGCTGGGCATTACCGATAACGCTACGCCCACCTATCTCAACGCGATGGTAGCGATTGGTATCGTGGTTGGCGCAGGTGCGGCAGCGAAGTTAGTTACGCTGGAAACCGTGTCACGCTGTATGCCAGCCGGGATTTTGATTGGCGTGGTGGTACTGATTTTTTCCCTGCAACACGAGCTGCTGCCAGCCTATGCCTTGTTGATGCTGATTGGCGTGATGGGGGGCTTTTTTGTCGTTCCGCTCAATGCGTTGCTACAGGAGCGGGGTAAAAAAAGCGTCGGGGCGGGGAATGCGATTGCAGTACAAAACCTTGGCGAAAACAGCGCCATGTTGTTGATGCTGGGCATTTACTCGCTGGCGGTAATGATAGGCATCCCGGTCGTGCCCATTGGCATTGGCTTCGGTGCGCTGTTTGCGCTGGCAATAACGGCGCTGTGGATCTGGCAGCGCCGTCATTAATATTTAACGCCGGTTTTAACCGGCGTTAATCTTATGGTGCCGGATAAGTATAAACCTGATGCACCGCTTCAATTTCAGCTAATACGTCTTCGCTTAACTCCAGATGCAAACTTTCGATGTTAGTTTTCAGCTGATCCATCGTGGTTGCGCCCAGCAGAGTGCTGGCAACAAACGGTTGACGGCGTACAAACGCGAGCGCCATCTGAGCAGGGTCCAGGCCATGACGTCTGGCGATATCAACATACGCCGCGACGGCTTTTTGCGTTTGCTCACCGCTATAGCGGGTGAACCGACTAAAGAGCGTATTACGTGCGCCAGCGGGTTTTGCACCATTGAGATATTTCCCGGTCAGCGTGCCGAAACCCAGGCACGAATAGGCCAGCAGTTCGACCCCTTCATACTGGCTGACTTCTGCCAGACCTACTTCAAAACTGCGGTTTAACAGACTGTAAGGGTTCTGAATGGTGACAATACGCGGCAGATCGTGTTTGTCCGCCAGATGCAGGTAGCGCATTACGCCAAATGCAGTTTCGTTCGACACGCCGATATAACGAATTTTTCCCGCGCGTTGGTACTCTGCCAGTGCGTCCAGCGTATCCAGCAGCGAAACCGCAGGCGCAGAATCCGTCCAGCTATAACCGAGTTTGCCGAAGCAGTTGGTCGGGCGCTGCGGCCAGTGCACCTGATAAAGATCGAGGTAATCAGTCTGTAGGCGCTTGAGGCTGTCATGCAGCGCTTCGCGGATATTCTTCCGATCCAGCGCCTGATCCGGGCGGATGCCCTTGTCATTATTGCGCGACGGTCCGCTCACTTTGGAGGCGATAATTAACTTTTCGCGGCTGCCATGTTTCGCCAGCCAGTTGCCGACGTAGGTTTCGGTTAACCCTTGCGTTTCGGGGCGCGGAGGTACTGGGTACATTTCGGCAACGTCGATAAGGTTAATGCCCTGAGCGACGGCATAGTCGAGTTGTGCGTGGGCGTCGGCTTCGCTGTTCTGTTCACCAAACGTCATCGTGCCAAGCCCCAGCGTGCTGACTTCCAGCGAACTGTGGGGTATACGGTGATATTGCATAGCCGTTTCCTTTTTATAATCACGACATAAGGAATATAAAAATGGCAGAGGGAAGGGAAAAGGGAAAGAGAAAAATCTTAAGGCCAGCCGGATGCTGACCTTATTTGTTAACGTTCAATAATTTGCGAAACATCATCACGGTTAATTTGCATCGCGTTACCTTGCTGATCGTGATAACTCACCAGCCCGGTATCATCATCAATTTCAGGTTTTCCATCGGTCAAAATCATACGGCCATCTTTGGTCGCCATGACGTAATCACTGGAACACCCGGAAACAGCAAACACCAGTCCGACTGCAGAAATTATTACTGCCCATTTTTTCATCCGGTTATCCTCATTTGGCCTACCTATGATAATAGTCTGTTTATAAACCGACGTTATATATCTTGAAAGCAGGAAAATCTTAAACTGTGAGGGTAAAAGGAGTGAGTACGCCCTCCCGCAGGAGAGCGTACGGAGTATCAGAGCGGATTCTTTTTGTTGCGAATCAAGTTGAGGCTTTCAACCGCAATAGAGAAGAACATCGCGAAGTAGATGTAACCTTTCGGTACGTGGATGTCGAAACTTTCCAGAATCAGGGTAAAGCCCACCAGAATCAGGAAAGAGAGCGCCAGCATTTTTACCGAAGGATGGCGTTCGACAAAATCACCAATCGAGCGCGCGGCGAACATCATCACGCCTACGGCAATCACCACGGCTGCCATCATAATAAACAGGTGATCTGACAGACCCACAGCCGTAATCACCGAGTCGAGGCTAAAGATAATATCCAGCAGCATAATCTGCACGATAGCGCCGAGGAATGATGAAACGCGTGTTTTCAGCCCTTCTTCTTCACCTTCAATGGATTCGTGGATTTCCTTGCTGGCTTTCCAGATAAGGAACAAGCCACCCAGAAGCAGAATCAAATCACGGGCAGAAATTTCCTGACTGAATATTGTAAAAAGCGGATTTGTCAGGCGCGTAACCCAGGCGATTGATGCCAGCAGCGCCAGACGCATAACCATGGCTCCCGCCAACCCCAGACGGCGCGCATGAGCACGTTGTGCTGTGGGAAGCTTTGCCACCACCAGAGAAAGGAAAATAATATTGTCGATCCCAAGAACGATCTCCAGCAGCGTCAGCGTACCGAGCGCAAGCCAGGCGTTAGGATCGGTTATCCATGCAAATAACATCTAAAAAGCCCTGCCAAAAAAATGAAGCGGTAATTATATGCCCGGAAAGCGGCAGGTCAAAGCGATGGCTACTGGATCAGAAAATGACGGGCCAGTAGTGCACTGGTGAAATTCTTCTTCAAATAAAAGCCGCGTGGCAGCGTCAGAATCCGTTCGCCCCGGGCACCAATGGCTTCGGTAAGCGCTTTCGCATTCGCTGCTTTCGGTCTTATCTGTAAATATTCCCCGTGACGAGCGGTGATCCGCTCAACCTGACCGAGAACAATCATATCCATTAATTCTTCCCAGTCTTCGCGTAGCTGTCGGTCTTCCTCTTCATTCGGGCTCCACAGCAACGGTGATCCTACGCGACGCTGCGCCAGCGGGATGCTGCGCTCGCCTTCAACCGGTATCCACAGTACGCGTTTGAGCTTGTGGCGCACATGGCTGGTTTCCCAGGTCACCCCGCTATTACCCGTTAACGGGGCAACACAAACGAATGTTGTTTCCAGCGGACGACCAAGACTATCCACAGGGATAGTTTTAAGTTCCACGCCCAGAGCGGCAAAATCTTGCTCAGGTTTACTCCCTGCGCTGGCACCTAGCCAGATCTCCAGTAACACGCCAATCCAGCCCTTATCGCGTTTTAAATTCTCTGGCGTAACAAGCCCGGCAAGTGCCGCCAGTTCTCCCAATGTATAACCAGAAAGTTGCTGTGCTTGCGCTAACAACTGTTCTTCAGTTTCGGGAGGAGAGAGCAGTGGGCGAGGTTGGGACATGTCATGATACCTTGATTAAAAAACAAACAGCAATTATGTGCCGAATATTCGCAGTGTAACTTTTTCCACATGTGTTGTTCAATTCCCTGATTTATATTGCTTTTTAGGCTGCCGGTAATCGAGTTGCGCAACACTGCAATAGGTTTTCCAAATCTGGTCACTGAAAATAAACAGGATCTTACACCATGTTATCCACAGAAAGCTGGGATAACTGTGAAAAACCTCCACTACTGTTTCCATTTACAGCCTTGACGTGCGATGAAACTCCAGTTTTTAGTGGTTCAGTGCTTAACTTAGTGGCACATTCTGTGGATAAATACGGCATTGGTTGATCTTTCGCCAACCCGTAAATGAGAGGTGTGACCTGGGTCACGAATTACTCTTTTTCATTACTCAAATTACATGTAATGCATTGACTAATAATGAATATTTTAAAATGTCTATATCGGGCTTATTCAGAATGCTCTGGGTTTTCCCGTAGTAATTCCGTAGTTCTTCACAACTCTATCCACAGAAAAGGTGAATAAAAACGGCTATCCACCCCTTCCTCTGTTTATAACTCTGCACATAACTGTGAGTTATTCAATTGTTATTAGTGTGTAATGCCCTGCAGAGAGTGGTTTACCGTCTTCCTGGAGTATGAAACAATCATTCGTATATAAAGCTTTATTTTGAGGTAGTCCGGTGATTGATGACGATGGCTACCGCCCAAACGTAGGTATCGTGATTTGTAATCGCCAGGGGCAGGTAATGTGGGCCCGGCGATTTGGTCAGCACTCCTGGCAATTTCCGCAAGGCGGAATCAACCCCGGAGAATCCGCAGAGCAGGCGATGTACCGTGAATTGTTTGAAGAAGTAGGATTAAGCCGCAAAGACGTTCGAATCCTTGCTTCAACGCGTAACTGGTTGCGCTACAAATTACCGAAACGTTTGGTGCGTTGGGACACGAAGCCGGTTTGTATCGGCCAAAAACAAAAATGGTTTCTCTTGCAGCTGGTGAGCGGCGATGCAGAAATCAATATGCAAACCAGCAGTACACCAGAGTTTGACGGCTGGCGATGGGTAAGTTACTGGTATCCGGTCAGACAGGTGGTGTCATTTAAACGTGATGTCTACCGTAGGGTAATGAAAGAGTTCGCGAGTGTGGTGATGTCACTGCAGGAAAATACGCCAAAACCACAAAACGCATCTGCTTATCGACGTAAAAGAGGTTAAGTCACGCCAATTATGCTCACTCGCCTGCGCGAAATAGTCGAAAAGGTAGCCAGCGCACCACGCCTGAATGAGGCGTTAAATATTCTGGTTACCGACATCTGTCTTGCGATGGATACCGAGGTCTGTTCGGTCTACCTGGCCGATCATGATCGACGTTGTTACTACCTGATGGCGACCCGGGGGCTGAAAAAACCACGCGGTCGCACTGTAACGCTCGCGTTTGATGAAGGGATCGTCGGCCTGGTTGGCAGGCTGGCGGAACCGATAAACCTTGCAGATGCGCAAAAGCACCCCAGCTTCAAATACATCCCCTCCGTAAAAGAAGAACGTTTCCGCGCGTTTTTAGGCGTACCAATTATTCAACGTCGCCAGTTGCTTGGTGTACTGGTGGTACAGCAACGAGAGTTGCGCCAGTATGACGAAAGTGAAGAATCCTTCCTGGTGACGCTTGCCACCCAGATGGCAGCTATTCTTTCTCAGTCGCAGTTGACTGCCCTGTTTGGGCAATATCGCCAGACGCGAATCCGCGCATTACCGGCAGCACCTGGTGTGGCGATTGCCGAAGGCTGGCAGGATGCCACGTTACCTTTAATGGAACAGGTGTATCAGGCATCAACGCTGGATCCGGCTCTGGAACGCGAACGACTGACCGGGGCGCTGGAAGAAGCGGCAAACGAGTTTCGCCGCTACAGCAAACGCTTTGCCGCCGGTGCACAAAAAGAAACGGCGGCTATTTTCGATCTTTACTCGCACCTGCTTTCGGACACCCGGCTGCGTCGCGAATTGTTTGCCGAGGTTGATAAAGGCTCGGTGGCAGAGTGGGCGGTAAAAACGGTCATTGAAAAATTTGCCGAACAGTTTGCCGCGCTAAGCGATAACTATCTCAAAGAGCGGGCTGGCGATTTACGTGCGCTGGGTCAGCGATTGCTGTTTCATCTTGATGACGCTAATCAAGGGCCGAACGCCTGGCCGGAACGTTTCATTCTGGTGGCAGATGAACTGTCAGCGACAACTCTTGCTGAGCTGCCCCAGGATCGCTTAGTCGGTGTTGTCGTGCGAGATGGCGCAGCCAACTCCCATGCTGCGATCATGGTACGTGCGCTGGGGATCCCTACCGTGATGGGCGCGGATATTCAGCCTTCGGTGCTGCATCGTAGGACGCTGATCGTTGATGGCTATCGCGGTGAATTGCTGGTCGATCCGGAGCCGGTACTGCTGCAAGAATATCAGCGGCTAATTAGTGAAGAGATTGAGCTTAGCCGTCTGGCGGAAGATGACGTCAATTTACCCGCGCAGTTAAAAAGCGGTGAGCGTATAAAAGTCATGCTCAATGCTGGTTTAAGCCCGGAACATGAAGAAAAACTGGGCAGCCGTATTGATGGCATCGGTCTTTATCGCACTGAAATCCCATTCATGCTGCAAAGTGGTTTCCCGTCGGAAGAAGAACAGGTGGCGCAGTATCAGGGGATGCTGCAAATGTTCAATGATAAACCCGTCACCTTGCGTACGCTGGATGTCGGAGCAGATAAGCAGCTGCCTTACATGCCGATCAGCGAAGAGAATCCATGCCTGGGTTGGCGTGGGATTCGCATTACGCTCGATCAGCCGGAGATCTTCTTGATCCAGGTGCGGGCGATGCTGCGTGCTAATGCTGCTACGGGCAACCTGAATATTCTGTTGCCGATGGTCACAAGCCTCGATGAAGTTGATGAAGCACGCCGCCTGATTGAACGTGCCGGACGTGAAGTCGAGGAGATGATCGGTTACGAAATTCCCAAACCACGTATCGGCATCATGCTGGAAGTGCCGTCAATGGTATTTATGCTGCCGCATCTGGCAAAGCGGGTCGATTTCATCTCTGTTGGCACCAACGATCTGACTCAATACATTCTGGCCGTTGATCGCAACAATACCCGGGTGGCGAACATTTATGACAGTCTTCATCCTGCAATGTTACGAGCTCTGGCGATGATCGCCCGGGAAGCGGAAATACATGGAATCGATCTCCGTTTGTGCGGTGAAATGGCGGGCGATCCCATGTGCGTGGCAATCCTCATTGGGCTTGGGTATCGCCATCTGTCTATGAACGGACGTTCTGTAGCGCGGGTAAAATACCTGCTGCGGCGCATTGATTATGCCGAAGCAGAAAATCTTGCGCAGCGTAGTCTGGAAGCGCAACTGGCGACCGAAGTTCGCCATCAGGTTGCAGCCTTTATGGAGCGTCGCGGCATGGGCGGGCTGATTCGCGGAGGGTTATAGCGCAGATCATATACATATCTTTTAACGGTATCCGGCAACCAGCCAGGTCCCCTTGTGCTATTATTCGCACCTTTGGAGCGCCTGAAACCTGCGGCGCGCATTTCAATCGCTGTTCTCTTTCAGCGAAATAACAAGAACTTGTGGTGACAGATGACCAGTAGCTATCTGCATTTTCCGGAGTTTGATCCGGTCATTTTCTCAATAGGACCCGTGGCGCTTCACTGGTACGGCCTGATGTATCTGGTGGGTTTCATTTTTGCAATGTGGCTGGCAACACGACGGGCGAATCGTCCGGGCAGCGGCTGGACCAAAAATGAAGTTGAAAACTTACTCTATGCGGGCTTCCTCGGCGTCTTCCTCGGGGGACGTATTGGTTATGTTCTGTTCTACAATTTCCCGCAGTTTATGGCCGATCCGCTGTATCTGTTCCGTGTCTGGGACGGCGGCATGTCTTTCCACGGCGGCCTGATTGGCGTTATCGTGGTGATGATTATCTTTGCCCGCCGTACTAAACGTTCCTTCTTCCAGGTTTCTGATTTTATCGCACCACTCATTCCGTTTGGTCTTGGTGCCGGGCGTCTGGGCAACTTTATTAACGGTGAATTGTGGGGCCGCGTTGACCCGAACTTCCCGTTTGCCATGCTGTTCCCAGGCTCCCGTACAGAAGATATTTTGCTGCTGCAAACCAACCCGCAGTGGCAATCCATTTTCGACACTTACGGTGTGCTGCCGCGCCACCCATCACAGCTTTACGAGCTGCTGCTGGAAGGTGTGGTGCTGTTTATTATCCTCAACCTGTATATTCGTAAACCGCGCCCAATGGGAGCTGTCTCTGGCTTGTTCCTGATTGGCTACGGCGCGTTTCGCATCATTGTTGAGTTTTTCCGCCAGCCCGACGCGCAGTTTACCGGTGCCTGGGTGCAGTACATCAGCATGGGGCAAATTCTTTCCATCCCGATGATTGTCGCGGGTGTGATCATGATGGTCTGGGCATATCGTCGCAGCCCACAGCAACACGTTTCCTGAGGAACCATGAAACAGTATTTAGAACTGATGCAAAAAGTGCTCGACGAAGGCACACAGAAAAACGACCGTACCGGAACCGGAACGCTTTCCATTTTTGGTCATCAGATGCGTTTTAACCTGCAGGATGGATTCCCGCTGGTGACAACTAAACGTTGCCACCTGCGTTCCATCATCCATGAACTGCTGTGGTTTCTGCAGGGCGACACTAACATTGCTTATCTACACGAAAACAATGTCACCATCTGGGACGAATGGGCCGATGAAAACGGCGACCTCGGGCCAGTGTATGGTAAACAGTGGCGCGCCTGGCCAACGCCGGATGGTCGTCATATTGACCAGATCACTACGGTACTGAACCAGCTGAAAAACGACCCGGATTCGCGCCGCATTATTGTTTCAGCGTGGAACGTAGGCGAACTGGATAAAATGGCGCTGGCACCGTGCCATGCGTTCTTCCAGTTCTATGTGGCAGACGGCAAACTCTCTTGCCAGCTTTATCAGCGCTCCTGTGACGTTTTCCTCGGCCTGCCGTTTAACATTGCCAGCTACGCGTTACTGGTGCATATGATGGCGCAGCAGTGTGATCTGGAAATGGGCGATTTTGTCTGGACGGGAGGCGACACGCACCTGTACAGCAATCATATGGATCAAACTCATCTGCAATTAAGCCGCGAACCGCGTCCGCTGCCGAAGTTGATTATCAAACGTAAACCCGAATCCATCTTCGACTACCGTTTCGAAGACTTTGAGATTGAAGGCTACGATCCACATCCGGGCATTAAAGCGCCGGTGGCTATCTAATTACGAAACATCCTGCCAGAGCCGACGCCAGTGTGCGTCGGTTTTTTTTACCCTCCGTTAAATTCTTCGAGACGCCTTCCCGAAATTTTGCAACGTCCTGCAACGGCGTAAATAGTCCGGAAGATGCGCCGAAGAAATAGAAACTGGCCCTCGTCTTTTTTTCTCCTCGCTCCATACTGCCGGCATGAAAACACAACGTGGTTATACGCTGATTGAAACGCTGGTCGCGATGCTGATTTTGGTCATGCTAAGCGCAAGTGGACTCTATGGCTGGCAATACTGGCAGCAGTCGCAACGGCTATGGCAAACCGCCAGCCAGGCGCGGGACTATTTGCTCTATTTACGTGAAGATGCCAACTGGCATAACCGCGACCACAGTATCAGCGTTATCAGGGAGGGGACGTTATGGTGCCTTGTGAGTTCCGCTGCTGGGGCCAATACCTGTCATGGCAGTTCACCATTGGTCTTTGTGCCACGCTGGCCCGAAGTCGAAATGAGCGACCTGACACCTTCGCTTGCTTTCTTTGGCCTGCGCAATACCGCATGGGCCGGGCATATTCGCTTCAAAAACTCAACGGGCGAGTGGTGGCTGGTGGTTTCGCCGTGGGGAAGACTCCGGCTTTGTCAGCAAGGAGAAACAGAAGGATGCCTGTAAAAGAGCAAGGTTTTTCTCTGCTGGAAGTGTTGATTGCTATGGCGATCAGTAGCGTATTGTTGCTGGGGGCTGCACGCTTTCTGCCTGCGTTACAGCGTGAAAGTTTAACGAGCACCCGTAAGCTGGCGCTGGAAGATGAAATCTGGCTGCGGGTATTTACCGTCGCGAAGCATCTCCAGAGGGCGGGTTATTGTCATGGCAGCTGTACCGGCGAAGGGCTGGAAATTGTCGGACAGGGTGACTGTATCATTGTGCAGTGGGATGCGAACAGTAACGGTATCTGGGATCGCGAACCGGTAAAAGAGTCTGACCAGATTGGATTTCGTCTGAAGGAGCATGTGCTGGAAACGCTACGCGGTGCGACATCCTGTGAAGGTAAGGGCTGGGATAAAGTCGCTAATCCGGATGCCATCATTATCGACACTTTTCAGGTCGTACGTCAGGATGTCAGCGGCTTCTCGCCGGTGTTGACGGTTAATATGCGTGCTGCCAGTAAGTCTGAACCGCAAACCGTGGTGGATGCCAGCTATAGCGTGACAGGATTCAACCTGTGAACCGCGAAAAAGGTGTTTCGTCACTGGCTCTGGTCCTGATGCTGCTGGTTTTGGGTAGCTTGCTATTGCAAGGAATGAGTCAGCAGGATCGCAGTTTTGCCTCTCGCGTGAGCATGGAAAGTCAGTCATTGCGCCGCCAGGCCATCGTTCAGTCGGCGCTGGCGTGGGGAAAAATGCACTCCTGGCAGACGCAGCCAGCAGTTCAGTGCTCGCAGTACGCTGGAACCGATGCCCAGGTTTGTTTGCGTTTACTGGCAGATAATGAAGCCTTATTGATTGCCGGTTATGAAGGCGTTTCGTTGTGGCGAACAGGCGAAGTCATTGATGGAAACATTGTTTTTTCGCCACGCGGCTGGAGCGATTTTTGTCCGCTGAAAGAGAGGGCGTTATGTCAGCTTCCCTGAAGAATCAACAAGGCTTTAGCCTGCCGGAGGTAATGGTTGCGATGGTGCTGATGGTGATGATTGTCACTGCGTTATCGGGTATCCAGCGAACATTAATGAACAGTCTCGCCAGCAGAAACCAGTACCAACAGCTCTGGCGGCATGGTTGGCAGCAAACGCAACTGCGCGCGATTTCGCCACCTGCCAACTGGCAGGTCAACCGAATGCAGACATCGCAGGCGGGATGTGTCAGCATCAGCGTTACGCTAGTTTCACCCGGGGGCAGAGAAGGCGAGATGACCCGCCTGCATTGCCCGAATCGTCAGTAGTCAGGAGCCGCTATGTTAAGGGTCTACCATTCCAATCGTCTGGACGTGCTGGAAGCGTTGATGGAGTTTATTGTCGAACGCGAACGGCTGGACGATCCTTTCGAACCAGAGATGATTCTGGTGCAAAGTACCGGTATGGCGCAGTGGCTGCAAATGACCCTGTCGCAAAAGTTTGGTATTGCGGCAAACATTGATTTTCCGCTGCCAGCGAGCTTTATCTGGGATATGTTCGTCCGGGTGTTACCGGAAATCCCCAAAGAGAGCGCCTTTAACAAACAGAGCATGAGCTGGAAACTGATGACTCTGCTGCCGCAATTGTTGGAGCGCGAAGACTTTACCCTGTTGCGGCATTATCTGACTGACGATAGCGACAAGCGAAAACTGTTCCAGCTTTCTTCAAAAGCGGCGGACCTGTTTGACCAGTATCTGGTCTATCGTCCGGACTGGCTGGCACAGTGGGAAACAGGACATTTGGTTGAAGGGCTGGGAGAAGCACAGGCCTGGCAAGCGCCGTTGTGGAAGGCGTTGGTGGAATATACCCATCAACTCGGGCAACCGCGCTGGCACCGCGCCAATCTCTATCAGCGCTTTATCGAAACGCTGGAGTCCGCGACGACCTGCCCGCCGGGGCTACCTTCGCGCGTCTTTATATGCGGTATTTCCGCGTTACCGCCTGTTTATCTCCAGGCGCTACAGGCGCTGGGTAAACATATTGAAATCCATCTCCTGTTTACCAACCCCTGCCGTTATTACTGGGGCGATATTAAAGATCCTGCTTATCTGGCGAAACTGCTGACCCGTCAGCGTCGACACAGTTTTGAAGATCGCGAATTGCCGCTATTTCGTGATAGCGAAAATGCCGGGCAGCTCTTTAACAGCGATGGTGAACAGGATGTCGGCAACCCGCTGCTGGCTTCATGGGGTAAGCTTGGGCGCGACTACATTTATCTCCTTTCTGACCTGGAGAGCAGCCAGGAGCTGGACGCCTTTGTCGATGTCACGCCAGATAACCTGCTGCATAACATTCAGTCTGACATTCTGGAACTGGAAAACCGTGCCGTTGCTGGTGTGAACATCGAAGAGTTTTCCCGTAGCGATAACAAACGCCCGCTTGATCCACTGGATAGCAGTATCACCTTCCACGTTTGCCATAGCCCGCAGCGTGAAGTTGAAGTTTTGCACGATCGCCTGCTGGCGATGCTGGAAGAAGACCCGACACTTACTCCGCGCGACATCATCGTGATGGTGGCTGATATCGACAGCTACAGTCCGTTTATTCAGGCTGTGTTTGGTAGCGCACCTGCGGATCGTTACCTGCCTTACGCCATTTCCGACCGTCGGGCGCGGCAGTCGCATCCGGTACTGGAAGCGTTTATCAGCCTGTTATCGTTGCCAGACAGCCGCTTTGTGTCGGAAGACGTGCTGGCATTACTGGATGTGCCGGTGCTGGCGGCGCGGTTTGACATCACCGAAGAAGGGCTGCGTTATTTACGCCAGTGGGTCAACGAATCCGGCATTCGTTGGGGGATAGATGACGACAACGTTCGCGAGCTGGAACTCCCCGCCACCGGACAACACACCTGGCGATTTGGCCTGACGCGTATGTTGCTGGGCTACGCGATGGAGAGCGCGCAGGGCGAGTGGCAATCGGTTCTACCTTATGATGAATCGAGCGGCTTAATTGCAGAACTGGTGGGGCATCTGGCTTCACTGCTAATGCAGCTAAACATCTGGCGTCGCGGGCTGGCACAGGAGCGTCCGCTAGAAGAGTGGTTGCCGGTTTGTCGCGATATGCTCAACGCCTTCTTCCTGCCGGATGCGGAAACCGAAGCGGCGATGACGCTGATCGAACAACAATGGCAGGCGATTATCGCCGAAGGTTTAGGTGCGCAGTATGGCGACGCGGTGCCGCTGTCACTATTGCGTGATGAACTGGCGCAGCGTCTGGATCAAGAACGTATCAGCCAGCGTTTTCTCGCCGGACCGGTTAACATTTGTACTCTGATGCCAATGCGTTCAATTCCGTTCAAAGTGGTTTGCCTGCTGGGAATGAACGACGGCGTTTATCCACGTCAGCTTGCGCCATTGGGCTTTGACCTGATGAGCCAGAAACCGAAGCGTGGCGACCGTAGCCGTCGCGATGATGACCGCTATCTGTTCCTGGAAGCGTTAATTTCCGCGCAACAAAAACTTTATATCAGCTATATCGGGCGCTCCATTCAGGATAACAGTGAACGTTTCCCGTCGGTACTGGTGCAGGAACTGATCGACTACATCGGGCAAAGTCATTATCTACCGGGCGATGAAGCGCTCAACTGTGATGAAAGCGAGGCAAGGGTAAAAGCGCATCTTACTTGCCTCCATACCCGGATGCCGTTTGATCCACAAAACTACCAGCCAGGCGAACGACAAAGCTATGCTCGTGAATGGCTACCTGCGGCCAGCCAGGCTGGTAAAGCACATTCTGAATTTGTTCAGCCGCTGCCGTTTACCTTACCGGAAACCGTGCCGCTGGAAACGCTACAACGATTCTGGGCACATCCGGTGCGGGCGTTCTTCCAGATGCGTTTGCAGGTGAACTTCCGTACTGAAGACAGCGAAATCCCCGACACCGAGCCATTTATTCTTGAAGGGCTTAGTCGTTATCAAATCAATCAGCAGTTATTGAATGCACTGGTTGAGCAGGATGATGCCGAACGCTTGTTCCGCCGCTTCCGGGCGGCAGGGGATTTACCGTATGGCGCTTTTGGTGAAATTTTCTGGGAAACACAGTGCCAGGAGATGCAGCAGCTTGCCGACAGAGTCATTGCCTGTCGCCAGCCGGGGCAGAGTATGGAAATTGATCTCGCCTGCAACGGTGTGCAGATAACTGGCTGGTTGCCGCAGGTGCAGCCGGATGGCTTGTTGCGCTGGCGTCCCTCTTTATTAAGTGTGGCGCAGGGAATGCAACTTTGGCTGGAACACCTTGTCTACTGTGCCAGCGGTGGTAATGGTGAAAGTCGCCTTTTTCTACGCAAAGACGGCGAGTGGCGTTTTCCGCCGCTTGCAGCCGAACAGGCTTTGCATTACCTCTCACAACTGATTGAGGGGTATCGTGAAGGGATGTCCGCGCCATTGCTGGTGTTACCTGAAAGTGGCGGCGCGTGGCTAAAAACCTGTTATGACGCGCAAAACGATGCCATGCTGGATGACGATTCCACGTTGCAAAAAGCCCGTACGAAATTCCTGCAGGCTTACGAAGGCAACATGATGGTGCGTGGCGAAGGTGATGATATCTGGTATCAACGGCTCTGGCGGCAATTAACACCAGAGACAATGGAGGCCATCGTTGAACAGTCGCAACGTTTCCTGTTACCGCTGTTTCGCTTTAATCAGTCATGAGTGCTGTATAAAAATTGCGCAATCTATCCGCTTACTTTATGATGCGCACCAGTCACGGACTGATGGTTATATAAACATAGGCTGACTCGTGCAGCACAAGATTAAATTCTGGCAGATGATTTGCGTTAACGTGTTGAATCTGGACAGAAAATTAAGTTGATTATGAGGTCCGTGAATGCCCCGCAGCACCTGGTTCAAAGCATTATTGTTGTTAGTTGCCCTTTGGGCACCCTTAAGTCAGGCAGAAACGGGATGGCAGCCGATTCAGGAAACCATCCGTAAAAGTGATAAAGATAACCGCCAGTATCAGGCTATACGTCTGGATAACGGTATGGTGGTCTTGCTGGTTTCTGATCCGCAGGCAGTTAAATCGCTCTCGGCGCTGGTGGTGCCCGTTGGGTCGCTGGAAGATCCCGAGGCGTACCAGGGGCTGGCACATTACCTTGAACATATGAGTCTGATGGGGTCGAAAAAGTACCCGCAGGCTGACAGTCTGGCCGAATATCTCAAAATGCACGGCGGTAGTCACAATGCCAGCACTGCGCCGTATCGCACGGCTTTCTATCTGGAAGTTGAGAACGACGCCTTGCCTGGTGCGGTAGACCGCCTGGCTGATGCTATTGCAGAACCCTTGCTCGACAAGAAATACGCCGAACGTGAGCGTAATGCAGTGAACGCTGAATTAACCATGGCGCGTACGCGTGACGGGATGCGCATGGCACAGGTCAGCGCAGAAACCATTAACCCGGCACACCCCGGTTCAAAGTTTTCTGGTGGTAACCTCGAAACTTTAAGCGACAAACCTGGTAATCCGGTGCAGCAGGCGCTGAAAGATTTCCACGAGAAGTACTATTCCGCCAATCTGATGAAGGCGGTTATTTACAGCAATAAACCGCTGCCGGAGTTGGCAAAAATGGCGGCGGACACCTTTGGTCGCGTGCCGAACAAAGAGAGCAAAAAACCGGAAATCACCGTGCCGGTAGTCACTGACGCGCAAAAGGGCATTATCATTCATTACGTCCCGGCGCTGCCGCGTAAAGTGTTGCGCGTAGAGTTTCGTATTGATAACAACTCGGCGAAATTCCGTAGCAAAACCGATGAATTGATTACCTATCTGATTGGTAATCGCAGCCCAGGTACACTTTCCGACTGGCTGCAAAAGCAGGGATTAGTTGAGGGCATTAGCGCCAACTCCGATCCTATCGTCAACGGCAACAGCGGCGTATTAGCGATCTCTGCGTCTTTAACCGATAAAGGTCTGGCGAATCGCGATCAGGTTGTGGCGGCTATTTTTAGCTACCTCAATTTGTTACGTGAAAAAGGGATCGATAAACAATACTTCGATGAACTGGCGAATGTGCTGGATATCGACTTCCGTTATCCGTCAATCACCCGTGATATGGATTACGTCGAATGGCTGGCAGATACCATGATTCGCGTTCCTGTTGAGCATACGCTGGATGCAGTCAATATTGCCGATCGGTACGATGCTAAAGCAGTAAAGGAACGTCTGGCGATGATGACGCCGCAGAATGCGCGTATCTGGTATATCAGCCCGAAAGAGCCGCACAACAAAACGGCTTACTTTGTCGATGCGCCGTATCAGGTCGATAAAATCAGCGCACAAACTTTCGCCGACTGGCAGAAAAAAGCCGCCGACATTGCGCTCTCTTTGCCAGAGCTTAACCCTTATATTCCTGACGATTTCTCGCTGATTAAGTCAGACAAGAAATATGACCATCCAGAGCTGATTGTTGATGAGTCGAATCTGCGCGTGGTGTATGCGCCAAGCCGTTATTTTGCCAGCGAGCCAAAAGCCGATGTCAGCCTGATTTTGCGTAATCCGAAAGCCATGGACAGCGCCCGCAATCAGGTGATGTTTGCGCTCAATGATTATCTCGCAGGGCTGGCGCTTGATCAGTTAAGCAACCAGGCGTCGGTTGGTGGCATAAGTTTTTCCACCAACGCTAACAACGGCCTTATGGTTAATGCTAATGGTTACACCCAGCGTCTGCCGCAGCTGTTCCAGGCATTGCTGGAAGGCTACTTTAGCTATACCGCCACGGAAGATCAGCTTGAGCAGGCGAAGTCCTGGTATAACCAGATGATGGATTCCGCAGAAAAGGGCAAAGCGTTCGAGCAGGCGATTATGCCTGCGCAGATGCTCTCGCAAGTGCCGTACTTCTCGCGAGATGAACGGCGCAAAATTTTGCCCTCCATTACGTTGAAAGAGGTGCTGGCCTATCGCGACGCCTTAAAATCAGGGGCTCGACCAGAGTTTATGGTTATTGGCAACATGACCGAAGCCCAGGCAACAACGCTGGCACGCGATGTGCAAAAACAGTTGGGCGCTGATGGTTCAGAGTGGTGTCGAAACAAAGATGTAGTGGTCGATAAAAAACAATCCGTCATCTTTGAAAAAGCCGGTAACAGCACCGACTCCGCACTGGCAGCGGTATTTGTACCGACTGGCTACGATGAATACACCAGCTCAGCCTATAGCTCACTGTTGGGGCAGATCGTACAGCCGTGGTTCTACAATCAGTTGCGTACCGAAGAACAATTGGGCTATGCCGTGTTTGCGTTTCCAATGAGCGTGGGGCGTCAGTGGGGCATGGGCTTCCTTTTGCAAAGCAATGATAAACAGCCTTCATTCTTGTGGGAGCGTTACAAGGCGTTTTTCCCAACTGCAGAGGCAAAATTGCGAGCGATGAAGCCAGATGAGTTTGCGCAAATCCAGCAGGCGGTAATTACCCAGATGCTGCAGGCACCGCAAACGCTCGGCGAAGAAGCATCGAAGTTAAGTAAAGATTTCGATCGCGGCAATATGCGCTTCGATTCGCGTGATAAAATCGTGGCCCAGATTAAACTGCTGACGCCGCAAAAACTGGCCGATTTCTTCCATCAGGCGGTAGTCGAGCCGCAAGGCATGGCTATCCTGTCGCAGATTTCCGGCAGCCAGAATGGGAAAGCAGAATATGTACACCCTGAAGGCTGGAAAGTGTGGGAGAACGTCAGCGCGTTGCAGCAAACAATGCCCCTGATGAGTGAAAAGAATGAGTGATGTCGCCGAGACACTAGATCCTTTACGCTTGCCCTTACAGGGTGAGCGCCTGATTGAAGCCTCTGCCGGCACAGGCAAAACCTTTACGATTGCGGCGCTCTATTTGCGCCTGTTACTTGGACTAGGCGGTTCCGCCGCCTTTCCCCGCCCGCTGACCGTTGAAGAACTGCTGGTGGTCACCTTTACCGAGGCTGCCACGGCAGAATTGCGTGGTCGTATCCGTAGCAATATCCATGAGTTGCGCATCGCCTGTCTGCGTGAAACCACCGACAATCCACTGTACGAACGTCTGCTGGAAGAGATCGACGATAAAGCGCAAGCCGCGCAGTGGTTGTTGTTAGCCGAACGGCAGATGGATGAAGCGGCAGTCTTTACTATTCACGGTTTTTGCCAGCGCATGCTCAACCTGAATGCCTTTGAATCCGGCATGCTGTTTGAGCAGCAGCTGATTGAAGATGAGTCTCTGCTACGTTACCAGGCCTGCGCCGATTTCTGGCGTCGCCACTGCTACCCGCTGCCGCGTGAAATAGCCCAGGTCGTCTTTGAAACCTGGAAAGGGCCGCAGGCGTTGCTGCGCGATATTAATCGTTATCTGCAAGGCGAAGCGCCGGTTATCAAAGCACCGCCGCCCGATGATGAAACGCTGGCTTCCCGCCACGCGCAAATTGTGGCGCGTATTGCTACGGTAAAACAGCAGTGGCGCGACGCAGTGGGTGAACTGGATGCGCTGATCGAATCTTCTGGTATTGATCGACGCAAGTTTAACCGTAGCAATCAGGCTAAATGGATCGACAAGATCAGCGCCTGGGCAGAAGAAGAGACCAACAGTTATCAGTTGCCGGAGTCGCTGGAAAAATTCTCCCAGCGTTTCTTAGAAGATCGCACGAAAGCCGGGGGGGAAACCCCGCGACATCCACTGTTTGAGGCGATCGATCAACTGCTTGCAGAACCATTGTCGATCCGCGATCTGGTGATCACCCGCGCATTGGCTGAGATCCGCGAAACAGTAGCGCGTGAAAAACGCCGCCGTGGCGAATTGGGTTTTGATGACATGTTAAGTCGGCTCGATTCCGCGCTGCGTAGCGAAAGCGGTGAGGTGTTGGCAGCGGCGATCCGTACGCGATTCCCGGTGGCAATGATCGATGAATTTCAGGATACCGACCCCCAGCAGTACCGAATTTTTCGCCGTATCTGGCACCATCAGCCGGAAACCGCATTGTTGCTGATTGGCGACCCGAAGCAGGCCATATATGCATTCCGGGGTGCGGATATCTTCACTTATATGAAGGCGCGTAGTGAAGTTCACGCCCACTACACTTTAGACACCAACTGGCGCTCCGCACCTGGAATGGTGAACAGTGTGAACAAGCTTTTCAGCCAGACTGATGACGCGTTCATGTTTCGCGAAATACCGTTTATTCCAGTGAAATCAGCCGGGAAAAATCAGGCGTTACGTTTTGTGTTTAAAGGTGAAACGCAGCCTGCGATGAAAATGTGGCTGATGGAAGGCGAAAGCTGCGGCGTTGGCGACTATCAAAGTACCATGGCGCAGGTATGTGCTGCGCAAATCCGCGACTGGCTACAAGCCGGACAGCGGGGCGAAGCGTTGCTGATGAACGGCGACGACGCGCGTCCGGTGCGTGCTTCGGACATCAGTGTGCTGGTGCGCAGCCGCCAGGAGGCCGCCCAGGTGCGCGACGCCTTAACGTTGCTGGAAATCCCTTCCGTTTACCTTTCGAACCGCGACAGTGTTTTTGAAACTCTGGAAGCGCAGGAAATGCTTTGGTTGTTGCAGGCGGTGATGACGCCCGAACGTGAGAACACCCTGCGTAGTGCGCTGGCAACGTCAATGATGGGGCTGAACGCGCTGGATATCGAAACGCTGAACAATGACGAACATGCGTGGGATGTGGTAGTCGAAGAGTTCGATGGTTATCGGCAAATCTGGCGCAAACGTGGCGTTATGCCGATGCTGCGGGCGCTGATGTCGGCGCGTAACATTGCTGAAAACTTGCTGGCAACGGCAGGCGGTGAGCGGCGTCTTACCGATATCTTGCATATCAGCGAACTGCTACAAGAAGCCGGAACGCAGCTGGAAAGTGAACATGCGCTGGTACGCTGGTTATCGCAACATATCCTCGAGCCAGACAGTAATGCCTCCAGCCAACAAATGCGCCTCGAAAGTGATAAACATCTGGTGCAGATTGTCACGATCCATAAATCGAAAGGGCTGGAATATCCGCTGGTCTGGTTGCCATTTATTACCAATTTCCGCGTCCAGGATCAGGCGTTTTATCACGATCGCCACTCGTTTGAGGCTGTTCTGGATCTTAACGCTGCGCCAGAAAGCGTCGAGCTTGCGGAGGTCGAACGTCTGGCGGAAGATCTGCGTTTGCTTTACGTGGCGCTGACGCGTTCGGTTTGGCATTGCAGTCTCGGCGTTGCACCGCTGGTGCGCCGTCGTGGCGATAAAAAAGGTGACACCGACGTCCACCAAAGTGCGCTCGGGCGTTTGCTGCAAAAAGGGGAACCGCAAGATGCGGCAGGGCTTCGCACCTGTATTGAAGCGTTATGCGATGATGATATTGCCTGGCAAACGGCACAAACTGGTGATAACCAGCCCTGGCAGGTTAATGATGCTTTAACTGCAGAACTGAATGCGAGGACGCTACAACGATTGCCCGGCGATAACTGGCGTGTCACCAGCTACTCCGGCTTGCAGCAGCGTGGTCACGGTATCGCTCAGGATCTGATGCCACGGCTGGATGTTGATGCCGCAGGCGTGGTCAGCGTCGTTGAAGAACCGACGTTAACACCGCATCAGTTCCCGCGCGGTGCGTCACCGGGGACATTCTTGCACAGTTTGTTTGAAGACCTCGATTTTACCCAGCCGGTTGACCCGAACTGGGTACAGGAAAAACTGGAACTCGGCGGCTTTGAATCGCAGTGGGAACCGGTGTTGACCGAGTGGATCACGGCTGTCCTCCAGGCACCTCTCAATGAAACGGGTGTTAGCCTGAGTCAGCTTTCCGACCGCGATAAACAGGTGGAGATGGAGTTTTACCTGCCGATTAGCGAACCGCTCATCGCCAGCCAGCTTGATGCACTAATTCGCCAGTTTGACCCGCTATCCGCTGGCTGCCCGCCGCTGGAGTTCATGCAGGTACGCGGCATGTTAAAAGGCTTTATCGACCTGGTATTCCGCCACGAAGGGCGTTATTACCTGCTCGACTATAAATCCAACTGGCTGGGTGAAGACAGTTCGGCTTACACCCAACAGGCTATGGCAGCAGCGATGCAGGCACACCGCTATGATCTGCAATATCAGCTTTATACCCTGGCGCTGCATCGTTATCTGCGCCATCGCATTGCTGATTACGACTATGATCGTCACTTTGGCGGCGTTATCTATCTGTTCCTGCGTGGCGTTGATAAAGAACATCCGCAACAAGGGATTTACACAACCCGACCCAACGCCGGGTTGATTGCCCTGATGGATGAGATGTTTGCCGGTATGACCCTGGAGGAGGCGTAATGAAATTGCAAAAGCAATTACTGGAAGCTGTGGAGCACAAACAGCTACGCCCGCTGGATGTGCAATTTGCCCTGACCGTGGCGGGAGATGAACATCCTGCCGTCACCCTCGCGGCGGCACTGTTAAGTCATGATGCCGGAGAGGGACACGTCTGTTTGCCGCTTTCACGACTGGAAAATAACGAGGCGTCGCATCCGCTGTTGGCGACCTGTGTCAGTGAAATCGGTGAGCTACAAAATTGGGAAGAATGCTTGCTGGCTTCTCAAGCGGTCAGCAGGGGAGATGAACCCACGCCGATGATCCTCTGTGGCGATCGTCTTTATTTGAATCGCATGTGGTGTAACGAGCGGACGGTAGCGCGCTTCTTCAATGAGGTGAATCATGCCATTGAGGTTGATGAAGCTCTACTGGCGCAAACCCTGGACAAACTTTTTCCAGTAAGCGATGAAATTAACTGGCAAAAAGTTGCAGCGGCAGTGGCGCTGACGCGGCGGATCTCGGTGATTTCCGGCGGCCCAGGTACCGGTAAAACGACCACCGTGGCGAAGTTACTGGCAGCGTTAATTCAAATGGCCGACGGCGAACGCTGCCGTATCCGTCTGGCTGCACCAACGGGTAAAGCTGCCGCGCGCTTAACCGAATCTCTCGGCAAGGCTTTGCGACAGTTACCGCTGACCGATGAACAAAAGAAACGCATTCCGGAAGATGCCAGTACTTTGCACCGATTGCTGGGTGCGCAGCCGGGTAGCCAGCGTTTACGTCATCATGCCGGTAACCCGCTGCATCTTGATGTGCTGGTGGTAGATGAAGCGTCAATGATCGATCTGCCTATGATGTCGAGACTGATCGACGCCTTGCCCGATCATGCGCGAGTGATCTTTCTCGGCGATCGTGATCAACTGGCCTCGGTTGAGGCTGGGGCTGTGCTGGGCGATATCTGCGCTTATGCCAATGCCGGCTTTACCGCCGAGCGTGCCGGGCAGCTAAGCCGCCTGACGGGAACTCACGTTCCGGCAGGAACTGGCACAGAAGCGGCATCTTTGCGCGACAGTCTCTGCCTGCTGCAAAAAAGCTATCGTTTCGGCAGTGATTCTGGCATTGGTCAGTTAGCTGCGGCGATCAACCGTGGTGATAAAACGGCAGTGAAAACCGTTTTTCAGCAGGATTTTACTGATATCGAAAAACGGCTTTTACAGAGCGGAGAAGATTATATTGCGATGCTTGAGGAAGCTCTTGCGGGTTATGGACGTTATCTGGATCTGCTGCAAGCGCGTGCCGAGCCGGATTTAATCATTCAGGCGTTCAATGAGTACCAACTTTTGTGCGCCCTGCGGGAAGGGCCGTTTGGCGTGGCTGGACTGAATGAGCGAATTGAGCAGTTTATGCAACAGAAGCGCAAAATTCATCGTCATCCGCACTCTCGTTGGTACGAAGGTCGACCGGTAATGATTGCCCGTAATGACAGCGCGCTTGGGTTGTTTAATGGCGATATCGGTATTGCGCTGGATCGCGGGCAGGGGACGCGCGTCTGGTTTGCGATGCCGGACGGCAATATTAAGTCTGTGCAACCGAGTCGCTTGCCAGAGCACGAAACTACGTGGGCGATGACGGTACATAAATCGCAGGGATCGGAGTTCGACCATGCGGCGTTGATTTTACCGAGCCAACGCACGCCGGTAGTAACGCGAGAGCTGGTATACACCGCGGTGACCCGCGCGCGTCGCCGTCTGTCGCTGTATGCCGATGAGCGTATATTAAGTGCGGCAATCGCCACTCGTACTGAGCGGCGCAGTGGTCTGGCGGCGTTGTTTAGTTCGCGGGAATAAACGTAATTGCCGGATGCGACGCACGAGTGTTACGCATGTCGCATCCGACAATTTTCATCGCTTACCCTAAATCCGCCATCAACACTTTGGATTTACGCTGGTAGTTGTACAACTGCTTTTTGCTCTCGGGCAGTAAATCAATATCCACCGGGGTAAATCCACGTTCCTGGAACCAGTGAATACTGCGCGTGGTCAGCACAAACAATTTGCTTAAGCCGCTCTGCTTCGCCTGAGCGGTAATGCGTTCCAGCAGAACCTCGCCCCGTGATGAACTGCGGTAATCCGGGTGAACTGCCACACAGGCCATTTCCCCAATCTTCTCTTCCGGGAACGGATAGAGCGCGGCGCAGGCAATAGTCGTGTTATCGCGCTGAATAATGGTGAATTTGTCGATTTCCATCTCCAGCTGCTCGCGAGAACGGCGCACCAGAATACCTTGCTGCTCCAGCGGGCGAATCAACTCCAGAATACCGCCAATATCGTTGATTGTTGCGCGACGAATCTGCTCGGCGCTTTCCATCACAATCTGCGTACCGATACCGTCGCGTGAGAACAACTCTTGCAACAGCGCGCCATCTTCCTGATAACTGATTAAATGACAGCGACGCACGCCGCTGCGGCAGGCTTTCACTGCGCCACGCAAAAAGCGCACCGTACCGGAGTTGTAATCGCCTTTCTCTTCCTGGGCTTCTACCCGCGCTTGCGCTTCGTTAGGGAAAAGTTCTGAGACAATATCACCGTCGTCATTAGTAACGCCCTGGGAAGAGCAAAAACCAATCATCTTTTCAGCTTTCAGTTTGATGGCTAGTTGAGTGGCAATCTCTTCCGAGGTCAGATTAAAGCTCTCGCCAGTGACTGAAACAGCGACCGGCCCCATTAGCACTATTGCACCGCTGTCCAGTTGACGATGGATCGCGTCTTCATCAATCCGCCGGATACGCCCGCTATGGCAGTAATCCACGCCGTCATCGACGCCCAGCGGCTGGGCAATAATAAAATTGCCACTAACGACGTTGATATGCGCGCCCTGTAGCGGCGTGTTATTGAGACTCATCGACAGGCGAGCAGTAATATCCAGTTGCAATGTTCCCGCAGCCTGCTTCACCAGTTCCAGTGTTTTGGCGTCGGTCACACGTATATTCTTGTGATACAGCGGTTCGTGGTGATGCGCAGCCAGATTTGCGTCGATCTGCGGACGTGCGCCATAGACCACCACCAGACGGATGCCGAGGCTGTGCAACAACCCGATATCATTAACGATACTGGAGAAATTCTCATGCTCAATGGCTTCACCGCCGAGCATGATGACAAACGTTTTTCCCCGGTGGGTATTGATATAGGGAACCGAATGGCGGAATCCCTCGACCAACTCGGTTTTACGTTCCTTTACCACGGCACACCTCTTTGCATTATTATTCGAAATTATTGTATTTTTATTCTGTTTTTTCGCAGGGTGCAAGTGTAAATTTTATGCGAGAGCGACTTTTTTATCAGTAATGCCGTGAATATAAAAAGAATGTTTACCGTTTATTAGATGACAGATTATGCGTCTTTCGCTAAAGTTTCCGGTCAAATTAGTCGTTTACTTGTTACACAGCTTAGATTTCTTTTGCTCGGGAGAGGCATGTCAGGATCCAACACTGCAATCAGCCGTCGTCGTTTACTGCAAGGCGCGGGCGCTATGTGGCTATTGAGCGTAAGTCAGGTCAGCCTGGCTGCGGTTAGCCAGGTCGTGGCGGTGCGCGTCTGGCCTGCGTCCAGCTACACCCGCGTGACGGTAGAATCAAATCGTCAGCTGAAATATAAGCAGTTCGCGTTGAGTAACCCGGAACGCGTGGTGGTGGATATCGAAGATGTAAACCTGAACTCGGTACTCAAGGGGATGGCGGCACAAATTCGTGCAGACGACCCGTTCATCAAGTCGGCGCGCGTCGGGCAATTTGACCCGCAGACCGTACGGATGGTTTTTGAATTAAAGCAAAACGTAAAACCGCAGCTGTTTGCCCTTGCGCCGGTCGCCGGGTTTAAAGAGCGTCTGGTGATGGACCTCTATCCGGCCAATGCACAGGATATGCAGGACCCGCTGCTGGCGCTGCTGGAGGATTACAACAAAGGCGACCTCGAAAAGCAGGTGCCGCCAGCACAAAGTGGTCCACAACCGGGTAAAGCAGGGCGCGATCGTCCTATTGTTATTATGCTTGACCCTGGCCACGGCGGCGAAGACTCCGGTGCGGTGGGGAAATACAAAACGCGCGAAAAAGACGTGGTATTGCAAATAGCTCGCCGTCTGCGCTCTCTGATCGAGAAAGAGGGCAATATGAAGGTGTACATGACGCGCAATGAAGACATCTTCATTCCGTTGCAAGTGCGCGTAGCAAAAGCCCAGAAACAGCGTGCCGACCTGTTTGTCTCTATCCATGCCGACGCCTTTACCAGTCGCCAGCCGAGCGGTTCCTCAGTGTTTGCGCTCTCAACCAAAGGCGCAACCAGTACTGCGGCAAAATATCTGGCACAGACCCAGAACGCCTCGGACTTGATTGGTGGCGTGAGCAAAAGCGGTGACCGCTATGTCGACCACACCATGTTCGATATGGTGCAGTCGCTGACCATTGCCGACAGCCTTAAGTTTGGTAAAGCGGTGCTGAATAAGCTCGGTAAAATCAACAAGCTGCATAAAAATCAGGTTGAACAGGCCGGGTTTGCCGTGCTGAAAGCGCCTGATATTCCCTCCATTCTGGTCGAAACGGCGTTTATCAGTAACGTTGAGGAAGAGCGTAAACTGAAAACGGCGACTTTCCAGCAGGAAGTTGCGGAGTCTATTCTTGCGGGAATTAAAGCGTATTTTGCCGATGGGGCGACGCTGGCGAGAAGGGGATGATAAAAAGGCGCTGAATGGCGCTTTTTTTATGGGAGAGCAGAAACAAAAAAACACCCGTTAGGGTGTTCAATAATTGGTTGCGGGGGCCGGATTTGAACCGACGACCTTCGGGTTATGAGCCCGACGAGCTACCAGGCTGCTCCACCCCGCGTCACCGTATTGCTTTTACTTCATCAAATTTGATTGGTTGCGGGGGCCGGATTTGAACCGACGACCTTCGGGTTATGAGCCCGACGAGCTACCAGGCTGCTCCACCCCGCGTCACCGTACTGCTTTACTTCATCAAATTTTAATTGGTTGCGGGGGCCGGATTTGAACCGACGACCTTCGGGTTATGAGCCCGACGAGCTACCAGGCTGCTCCACCCCGCGTCCGTGGATGCGCACTATACTCCGCTCGCGTTTTCATGCAACCTTTTTTTTACCCCGATCACGGATTTGGCATGATTTTGAACAAAAACAAATCACTAAAGCCTATTTTTTGTGCAAAATTTGCGTCAGGGAGAGGCTGCTCATTTCATTAAACGCGGCGGTTTGTTATCTTCGTTGCGCCTTATTTTTTAACCTGAAGAAGAGAACAATGAAAGGACGTTGGGTAAAGTACCTTCTTATGGGCACGGTTGTGGCAATGCTTGCCGCCTGCTCTTCCAAACCAACCGATCGCGGACAGCAATATAAAGACGGGAAATTTACCCAGCCTTTCTCTCTGGTGAACCAGCCAGATGCCGTTGGCGCGCCGATTAACGCCGGTGATTTTGCCGAGCAAATTAACCATATCCGTAATTCGTCACCGCGTCTGTATGGCAACCAGAGTAATGTTTATAACGCGGTGCAAGAGTGGCTGCGCGCAGGCGGTGATACCCGCAATATGCGTCAGTTCGGCATTGATGCCTGGCAGATGGAAGGTGCCGACAACTATGGTAACGTGCAGTTTACAGGCTATTACACGCCGGTAATTCAGGCGCGCCATACCCGCCAGGGCGAGTTCCAGTATCCGATTTACCGTATGCCGCCAAAACGTGGTCGTCTGCCGTCTCGTGCGGAGATCTACGCAGGGGCGCTGAGTGATAAATATATTCTCGCTTACAGCAACTCCCTGATGGATAACTTCATTATGGATGTGCAGGGTAGCGGGTATATCGACTTTGGTGATGGCAGTCCGCTTAACTTTTTCAGCTATGCAGGGAAAAACGGTCATGCCTATCGCAGCATTGGTAAGGTGCTGATCGACCGTGGCGAAGTGAAAAAAGAAGATATGTCGATGCAGGCGATTCGTCATTGGGGCGAAACACACAGTGAAGCCGAGGTTCGCGAGCTGCTGGAACAGAACCCGTCTTTCGTCTTCTTTAAACCGCAATCTTTTGCACCGGTGAAAGGGGCAAGTGCGGTGCCGCTGGTTGGCCGTGCTTCTGTTGCCTCCGATCGTTCAATTATTCCGCCAGGTACTACCTTGCTGGCAGAAGTGCCGCTGCTGGATAATAACGGCAAATTTAACGGTCAGTACGAATTGCGTCTGATGGTGGCGTTGGATGTCGGGGGCGCAATCAAAGGCCAACACTTCGATATCTATCAAGGGATCGGGCCGGAAGCCGGACACCGCGCAGGTTGGTACAACCACTATGGACGTGTCTGGGTGCTGAAAACCGCCCCGGGCGCAGGTAACGTCTTTAGCGGCTGATGTGATATTCTGTATGCCGTTTTTACGGATATGACAGGGTGAGGGGTAACCTCACATCCTGATTATTGACTAAGTGCGCGTTGTTCATGCCGGATGCGGCGTGAACGCCTTATCCGGCCCACAAATCATGCAAATCCAAAATATTGCAGGAGTTATGTAGGCCTGATAAGCGTAGCGCATCAGGCATTTATGCGTTTAGGGTGAGGGAAAACCTCACCCTTTTTAATTCTGAGGTGCTATGTCTGTGGTAATTAGTGATGCATGGCGTCAGCGTTTTGGTGGCACAGCGCGTCTGTATGGTGAAAAAGCGTTGCAACTGTTTGCTGACGCGCATATTTGTGTGGTCGGTATCGGTGGTGTCGGTTCCTGGGCGGCGGAAGCGCTGGCGCGCACGGGGATTGGCGCAATCACGCTTATCGATATGGATGATGTGTGCGTCACCAATACCAATCGGCAAATTCATGCCCTGCGCGATAACGTTGGGCTGGCAAAAGCGAAAGTCATGGCGGAACGTATTCGCCAGATTAACCCGGAGTGCCGTGTAACGGTGGTGGATGATTTCGTGACGCCGGATAACGTAGCGCAGTATATGAGTGCCGGTTATTCGTACGTGATTGATGCCATTGATAGTGTACGACCCAAAGCGGCGCTGATTGCTTATTGTCGGCGCAATAAAATCCCGCTGGTCACGACCGGTGGCGCGGGTGGGCAGATTGACCCGACGCAGATTCAGGTTACCGATCTGGCGAAAACGATTCAGGACCCGCTGGCGGCGAAGTTGCGCGAGCGCCTGAAAAGCGATTTTGGCGTAGTGAAAAACAGTAAAGGTAAGCTCGGCGTGGATTGCGTGTTTTCTACTGAAGCGCTGGTGTACCCGCAGTCAGACGGTACGGTGTGTGCGATGAAAGCCACGGCAGAAGGGCCGAAGCGGATGGATTGTGCATCTGGATTTGGCGCGGCAACGATGGTGACCGCCACCTTTGGGTTTGTTGCGGTTTCTCATGCGCTGAAGAAGATGATGGCGAAAGCGGCGCGTCAGGGTTAAACAATCAGGTCGGATGAGACGCGAACGTCTTATCCGACCCGGTTCTGTGCTTAAACCTGCTTCGTCGCAGCGATAATCGCCTCGCTTAACGCATTCAACCCCTGGCTGCGTGAGGCGCTAAGCTGCCCACGCAATCCCAGCTCATCAAACAATGCCAGCGGCGACTGTGCCTGCAATTCGGCGGCGGTTTTCCCCTCAACGGCAGTCAACAGCACCGCCAGCAGGCCGCGCACTATACGTCCTTCGCTGTCGCCAAAGAAGTGCATTTTACCGTTTTCAGCCACGGTATATCCCAGCCAGACGCGGTTTTCGCATCCGGCAATCTCTTTAGCCTGCGCTTTTAACTCGTCTGGCAAAGCCGGAAGCTGTTTCCCCAGCATGATCAACTGGCGATATTTATCTTCCCATTGCGACAACGGTGCGAAGGTATTGAGTAACGTTTCTGCGGTTACGGTTGTGCCGAACGGATGTCCGGCGAATTGCGGGTTTGTCATTAATCCACCAATAATTCCAGCGCGCGGTCAACGGCATTCACCAGCGCATCCACATCACTCTTTGTATTATATGGCGCAAAAGAGGCGCGCAGTGTGCCGGTTACGCCTAATTCTGCCAGTAGCGGCTGAGCGCAATGCTGCCCGGCCCGCAGGGCAATACCGTACTCCGCCAGCAGCGTCACCATATCGCTATGATGAACGCCAGCAAAATCAAAGGCCAGCAGGCTGGAATCCTGGCAGCGGAATGAACGAAAGCCGGGACGTTTCGCCAGCGTATCTTCCGCCAGCGTTGCTAAGCTACGGCTCCAGCTTTCGGCCTGGTTGATATCGTAATCTGCCAGCCATTCCAGCGCCGCGCTTAATCCTATGACACCAGCGACATTTGGCGTTCCAGCTTCCAGTTTCCACGGCGCAGATTGAGTCGTGAAGCCGTCAAAACTCACTTCGTGAATCATTTTGCCGCCACCCAGCCAGGGCGACATCGCTTCCAGCAGTTCTGATTTGCCATACAGCACGCCGATACCCGTCGGGCCATACAGTTTGTGACCAGAGAAAGCATAGAAATCGATATCTAGTTGCTGAACATCTGCGGGGAAATGCACCGCCCCCTGAGCACCATCAACCATCACCACCATCCCGGCTGAATGAGCAAAGGTAATCGCTCGCGCCAGATCCGGGCAACCGCCAGTAACGTTCGACATCTGACCCAACGCCAGAATCCGACTACGGGGAGTAATCAGTTCTGGCAACAAATCGACATCCGGCAGTCGCTGCGCATTAAGCGGCAATTTCACCACTTTGGCTCCAGTTTGTTGGGCGACCATCAGCCAGGGGACGAGGTTAGCGTGGTGTTCTGCCACGCTGACAATAATCTCATCGCCCGGTTGCAGACGCGGACGCGCATAGCATTGTGCCACCATGTTGATGGATTCAGTGGTGCCGCGCGTCCAGACGATAGTTTTATCATCCGGTGCATTCAGTAATTGCGCCACTTTTTCCCGCGCAGCTTCATAACGCGCGGTCAGGCGTTGGGCTTCGGCAAACTGGCTGCGATGGACGTTTCCGGCGCTCAGACTGTAAAACTGTCGGGTGGCTTCAACCACGGCTTCAGGTTTAAGCGCGGTCGCGGCGCTGTCGAGATAGACGCCCGCATCCTGTAGTGCGGGAAACTGGGCGCGAAACTGCGCGGGATTAAAAACGTTCATGGTACTCCTCGGCTTGATGCACCGATCGTGACGCAAAATTCACTTTGATACAAGGAGAGTGCTAACCATCAGAATTATCTGGATATCCTGGCGAAGCCGCGTCAGTAACATATGCTGAATAGTGTTAGGCGTTAATTTTAGCCTGTTAATCAATACTATTAAGATTTATTAATCGCTTTAAGGAGAAGATGATGAAAAAGACTGCCGCAATTATTTCTGCCTGTATGCTGACTTTTGCCCTGAGCGCCTGTTCCGGTTCGAACTATGTGATGCACACCAATGACGGACGTACCATCGTCTCTGACGGCAAACCACAGACTGATAACGATACCGGTATGATTTCGTATAAAGACGCTAATGGCAACAAACAGCAGATCAACCGTACCGACGTGAAAGAGATGGTCGAACTGGATCAGTAATTCGCGATCGCAAGGTAAAAAAAAGCACCGCAATTAGGCGGTGCTACATTAATCACTATGGACAGACAGGGTAAATGTACAGGAAGTGAAAAAAGGTAGCTTTGCTACCATGGTCTGAATCGCAGACCAATTGCAAACACAACAACACAACATCACAACCGTAAGCCAAAAGTTCACCAGAACACGCATTCCGATAAAACTTTTCGTTCCGGCTCAGGAAGTGCCGCCACTATAGGTATTTGCTGGTAGAAGCTCAACGGACAATTTATAATGGCTCAGATTAAAAAAACTAATAGGTTACACAGTGTGATCTAATTGTTAAATTCATTTAACATCAAAGTTTAAAAGCCATGTCTAAACGATTACCACCGCTAAATGCCTTACGAGTTTTTGATGCCGCAGCACGCCATTTAAGTTTCACTCGCGCAGCAGAAGAGCTTTTTGTGACCCAGGCCGCAGTAAGTCATCAAATCAAGTCTCTTGAGGATTTTCTGGGGCTAAAACTGTTCCGCCGCCGTAATCGTTCACTCCTGCTGACCGAGGAAGGTCAAAGCTATTTCCTCGATATCAAAGAGATATTTTCGCAATTAACCGAAGCGACGCGTAAACTCCAGGCCCGTAGCGCCAAAGGGGCGTTGACGGTCAGTTTACTCCCCAGTTTCGCCATTCATTGGTTGGTTCCGCGACTTTCCAGCTTTAATTCAGCTTATCCGGGAATTGACGTTCGAATCCAGGCGGTTGATCGTCAGGAAGATAAGCTGGCGGATGATGTTGATGTGGCGATATTTTATGGTCGGGGCAACTGGCCGGGGCTACGGGTGGAAAAACTTTACGCCGAATATTTATTGCCGGTGTGTTCGCCGCTACTGCTGACTGGCGAAAAACCCTTGAAGACCCCGGAAGATCTGGCTAAACATACGTTATTACATGATGCTTCGCGCCGTGACTGGCAGACATATACCCGACAATTGGGGTTAAATCATATCAACGTTCAGCAAGGGCCAATTTTTAGCCATAGCGCCATGGTGCTGCAAGCGGCTATTCACGGGCAGGGAGTGGCGCTGGCAAATAACGTGATGGCGCAATCTGAAATTGAAGCCGGACGTCTTGTTTGCCCGTTTAATGATGTTCTGGTCAGTAAAAACGCTTTTTATCTGGTTTGTCATGACAGCCAGGCAGAACTGGGTAAAATAGCCGCCTTTCGCCAATGGATCCTGGCGAAAGCCGCTGCTGAACAAGAAAAATTCCGCTTTCGTTATGAACAATAATTTACGTAGGGTACGACCATGACCAGCCGTTTTATGCTGATTTTCGCCGCCATTAGCGGCTTCATTTTTGTGGCTCTGGGCGCTTTTGGCGCGCATGTGTTAAGTAAAACCATGGGCGCCGTTGAGATGGGCTGGATCCAGACCGGCCTCGAATACCAGGCGTTTCATACGCTGGCGATCTTAGGTCTGGCGGTGGCAATGCAGCGTCGCATCAGTATCTGGTTTTACTGGAGTAGCGTTTTCCTCGCGTTAGGCACGGTGCTGTTCAGCGGCAGCCTTTATTGCCTGGCACTGTCCCATCTGCGTTTGTGGGCGTTTGTCACACCGGTTGGCGGCGTGAGTTTCCTTGCGGGCTGGGCGTTAATGTTAGTTGGTGCTATCCGTTTAAAGCGCAAGGGCGTAAGTCATGAATAAGGTTGTATTGCTGTGCCGTCCGGGCTTTGAAAAAGAGTGCGCCGCAGAAATTACCGATAAAGCCGGCCAGCGGGAAATTTTCGGTTTTGCCCGCGTGAAAGAGAATGCGGGTTATGTCATTTATGAATGTTATCAACCTGATGATGGCGATAAGTTAATCCGTGAGCTGCCGTTCAGTTCATTAATTTTTGCCCGCCAGTGGTTTGTGGTGGGGGAACTCCTGCAGCATTTGCCGCCAGAAGATCGTATTACCCCCATTGTCGGCATGTTACAGGGCGTAGTAGAGAAGGGCGGTGAACTGCGTGTTGAAGTTGCCGATACCAACGAAAGCAAAGAGTTGCTGAAATTCTGCCGTAAATTCACCGTGCCGCTACGCGCTGCCTTGCGCGATGCCGGGGTGCTGGCGAACTATGAAACGCCGAAGCGTCCGGTTGTGCATGTATTCTTCATTGCACCAGGTTGCTGCTATACCGGTTACTCATACAGCAACAATAATTCGCCGTTCTATATGGGCATTCCGCGCCTGAAATTTCCGGCAGATGCGCCGAGTCGTTCCACACTCAAACTGGAAGAGGCATTTCATGTGTTTATTCCTGCGGATGAGTGGGATGAACGCCTGGCGAACGGGATGTGGGCGGTGGATTTGGGCGCTTGCCCAGGCGGCTGGACCTACCAACTGGTGAAGCGCAACATGTGGGTTTATTCCGTCGACAACGGCCCGATGGCGCAAAGTCTGATGGATACCGGGCAGGTGACGTGGCTGCGGGAAGACGGTTTCAAATTCCGTCCGACACGCAGCAATATCTCCTGGATGGTATGCGATATGGTTGAAAAACCGGCTAAAGTTGCGGCATTGATGGCGCAGTGGCTGGTTAATGGCTGGTGCCGTGAAACCATTTTCAATCTCAAACTGCCGATGAAAAAACGCTACGAAGAAGTATCACACAATCTGGCGTATATTCAGGCACAGCTTGATGAACATGGCATAAATGCTCAGATTCAGGCGCGGCAGTTGTATCACGATCGCGAAGAAGTGACGGTGCACGTCCGCCGCATCTGGGCTGCGGTGGGTGGTCGTCGCGACGAGCGATAACAGGCAAGGCCGGGGCGTCGTCTCCGGCCTGCTACCCTTTCCGTCAGGCTGTTACCAAAGAAGTTGCAACCTGGCGCTCATCAGAAATAATGTGCGTTACCTCATCCAGATGCCCGATGCGGGCTTCCCCTGAACGATTAAATTTACTTTTATCAATCAATAACAACGATTGCGCGGCACGTTTTAATAGCATCGATTTGTAATCAGCGTTGATGGCATTGGAGTCCCACAGTGCGCCGCTGCTATCGATCCCTTCACAAGAAAAAATAAACAGATCGATTTCCAGCGATTTAAGTTGGGAAATCAGCGAGGGATTGACGTAACAGCCATATTTGCGCTCAAGTGTGCCGCCGGAACTGATCAGTTGAATGCGTTCGCGTTTACCGAGTTCATGGCAAATCGGATGGCTATTGGTGAAGACCTGAATGTTGATGTCAGGCAACTGGCGTGCCAGATACCAGCAAGTTGAACTGGCGTCTAAGGCTATCACCATCCCTTCTTCAATCCACGCGAGCGCCTCGCGCGCGATATCTGCTTTATGCGCATAATGGCTTTTCAGCCGGATGTGAAAGGGATCGCCACTGTCTTGATTTTGACGGTGGATATATTTAGCGCGTCCATGATTGCGCAGAATTTTACCCTGCGTCTGTAATTCATTGAGATCGCGACGAATGGTTTCTTTACTGACCTTTAGCTGTTCAGAGAGAGCTTCCGTGGTCAGGCTGGTATGGTTCAGCAGCAGGTCGACTATCGCTTGCTGGCGTGCCGCTTTCATATTTTTCACCCCATCATTCGATAACCGCCCGCGTCATGCGGGCGTACCGGTATGAGATTACGGTGTTACCCCTTTTTTTAAAAGAATATTCCCGTACTTCGCTCGTTCGCCTGTGATAACGATCGCAAAGGCTTTTTGCGCCCGTTCATAAAACGCAAAACGATTGATGCGGATGATGTCAGGACACGGGGCTTGTAGTGAAAGCGCATTACGGTAACGTCGTTCTACTTCAGGATCGAGAGTGTCACCTTCTACCGCTGCCATCATCACCAGCGGCGGGGCATAACTGTCCAGCTCAAATAACGGGATAATCGCCTGGAGCAAGTCGCTCACCAACAGGCCATCAGCGCGGATCACCTGCGGTCCCATCGAATGGGCGGGAAAGTGAGCATCGGAAAAAATAATTTCATCTCCATGTCCCATCTCTGCCAGCACTTTCAATAGTTCGGGAGAAATTAACGGCGAAATTGTTTTCAGCATTTCACACTTCCTCTATAAATTCAGGTTCAGTTTGCGGGTAGAAATAACGGTACTGATAATGAATCTGTGCACGGGCTTCTTCCGGGCTGTTGAATTCCCCTACGCCATACCAACCGAACAGCGCAGCTCCTGCGACGGTCGTTTCGGCATCGTCGAGAACTTTTACCGGAATATCAAGCATATTGGCTTTAATCTGATTCCACAATGTGTTGCGACTTCCTCCACCGACTAACAATAATTCAGAGGCCTTAAAGTGCCCGATTTTTTCCAGCATCTGTAGATTGCGCTGTAATTGCGCAGTTAACCCTTCCAGCGCCGCGCGATAGAAATGCCCCCGCGTGGTATTAAGCGTCACTCCTTGCCAGCCAGCGTTCTGACACGACAATAAATCACACTGCATTTTCACGCCATCCGCGCCAGGCGCGATCAGACGAGCCTCTTCAATCAACATTTGCCAGGGTGTTTCAGCCGTCCAGAACAGTTTTCTCACCCATTCCAGCACGCCGGATGCCAGCCATTGCATACCTGGGTTATACAGCCCTGCCTGGCTATCCAGTTCGCAGGTGGAACCGGCGTACTGACTTAACAGCGAAGTATCAACCTGGGCGCTACGGACCATTAAAATTTCCCATGTACCGGAAGAGAGCACGGGTTCATTTTGGTCGGCACCAGCGCCAAAAAGGGCGAACTGGGTATCGTGACCTGCGGAAATCACCGGTATGCCAACGGGTAAGCCGAGCATTGCTGCGGCGCTGTTCTGTAGCGTACCAATCTGTTCACCCGCTTCCACCAGACGAGGGAAGAGTCGGCGTGGAATACCGGTGGCTTGTAAAATTTGCGGACTGAAATCGCGTTGCTGGATATCCAGCATCTGGCTGGTTCCGGCCATCGTGATATCAGTAGTGAATTCGCCGGTTAAACGGTGGTTAATCAGCGACGAAATAAAGAGCCAGGCGTGCGCGCGTTCCAGCAGTTGTGGATGATTTTCTTTCAACCACACCAACTTATATAACGTATTGAAACTAAAGGCTCCGACGCCAGAAATAGCCTGCAACCGCTGTGCGGAGATCAACTGTTCAATATTGTCCATAACCGCTGCTGTTCGCGGACATTTCCAGCTAATGATCGGATAGAGCAGATTGCCTTGCTTATCTACCAGAGCGCCATCCACACCAAAGGTGGTGACGGCGATACCGCGGATGTGGCATTCAGTCAGTTCACTATTGATTTGCCGACAGCAATCAGCAAAGCGTTGCAAAATGGCGTCTAAAGACCACTGGTGCCAGGTGTTGTTTTCCATCGCGATATCGCTGGCATTAGGCGTTGAGGCGCGGGCAACAATTTTTCCCTGCCGATTAACCGCGATGGCCCTGACATTGGTCGCGCCACAGTCGAGTACCAGGATAACTTCTTGTTTCATAATCGCTCCTGCAATATAGCCGGATAACATTGCTTATCCGGCTAACCACTCTTGCTTGTTCAGGCCCGGTAGCCGGAGCGACCGGGCATCACATCAGGGAGTAATGTATTAACGCTTGTACAACGGGCCGTAGTTCTGGCAAGCGCGGTAATCCTGGCCTTCAATATCCATGCCGTGCGCAGCCCAGGCAGAAGGACGATACACTTTGGTCTCTTCAACGTTGTGCATACATACCGGGATACGCAGCATGGAGGCGAGAGTGATAAAGTCAGCGCCAACGTGGCCGATGGTCAGAACCCCATGGTTAGCGCCCCAGTTCGCCATTACCGAGTACACATCCGTAAACGGCCCTTTACCGGTGAGGCGCGGTGCAAACCAGGTGGTTGGCCAGGTTGAGTTGGTGCGTTTGTTGAGGATGTCATGCACATCCTTCGGCAATTCCACGCTCCAGCCTTCCGCGATTTGCAGTACCGGTCCCAGGCCTTTGATGATGTTGACACGAGTCATGGTGAACGGGACGCCGCCTTCGGTAAGGAAGCGGGAAGAGTAACCGCCGCCACGGA
This sequence comes from Escherichia sp. SCLE84, assembly GCF_012584495.1. Classification (NCBI taxonomy): domain Bacteria; kingdom Pseudomonadati; phylum Pseudomonadota; class Gammaproteobacteria; order Enterobacterales; family Enterobacteriaceae; genus Escherichia; species Escherichia sp. SCLE84. The sequence goes on from NZ_CP051430.1 coordinate 4,259,238, forward strand.
AGTATTCGTGGATCGCCGGGCACCATTCGGTAGCGGCGAGGCAAGCGTCAGCCTCTTTCTGAGAGATTTCCCAGTGCGGCTTCATCGTCGGGTTACCTTCGCTGTCGCGTTGTTTACAGGAACCGTCCAGCGCAGCAGAACCGGAGTTGATCAAATGGATGATGCCGTGTTCTGCCAGTCCATCGAGTTTATGCCCCGTTACACGCTCAATTGCTTCTGGTGACCAGTAGGTACGCACATCGGCAAATACCTGAGCGGTGCCGGTGAGCTGGTGACCCATTAGCATTGCCACGCCGTTAAGACTGTCGTTTTCGGTCGCCACGACAAAGGGTTCGCGCACGCCATTCCAGTCAAATGAACTGTTAAGGATCGCTTCGGCGGTGTCACCATTGGGATATTGATCGGTCCAGTGACGTTGCCCCTGGAAGCCCGCAGCGATGGCGTTGTAGCCAAGTGATTCTTCCACGCGACCAATATCGGCCAGTTTGCTGTTGCCTTGCATCATGTCGCGGATACACATCGCCATCAGTAAACTTTCGCGCAGAACTGCGCGGCTTTGCTCGGCATTGCGTTGATACTGTTTGTTATTTTCATCTTCGCCATAGCGGAAGTTTTTATCAGCCCAGGCCAGTGCCATTTCCAGTTCGGCTTCGTCGTAAATCTTCTGATCGATACGGCGACGCAGTTCGGTCATATCCACCGCCTGGACTTTCATTCCCAGCCAGGATTCAAAGAAGTTGTGATCAACAATGGAACCGGCGATACCCATCGAAACGCCGCCCAGCGACAGATAGCTTTTACCTTTCATGCTGGCGACGGCCAAACCGGCGCGGGCAAAGCGCAGCAGTTTTTCTTCAACATCGGCAGGAATCGATGTGTCATCGGCATCCTGAACGTCATGACCGTAAATGGAGAATGCCGGGATGCCTTTCTGGCTGTGAGCTGCCAGAGCCGCTGCCAGGTAAACAGCGCCGGGACGTTCAGTGCCGTTAAAGCCCCAAATGGCTTTCGGGCGGGTTGGATCCATGTCGATGGTTTCACTGCCATAGCACCAGCAAGGCGTTACCGTAATGGTGAGGCCTACATTCTGACTGCTGAATTTTTCTTCGCAAGCAGCGGCTTCAGCCATACCCGCGATACAGGTATCGGAAATGACACACTCGACGGCAGCTCCGCAGGCATGGCGCAGTTTCTCGGTCAGCAGTGCGGCCGTAGCTTTCGCCATATTCATTGTTTGTTCTTCAAGCGACTCACGAACACCCATGCGACGACCGTCAATAACCGGGCGGATACCAATTTTCGGTAAGCTGATTTTTTTCATTACAGATTCCTCACTTTATTCGGAAAATATGTTCAGTTAGTTGCCGTTTGAGAGCGGAAACGGGCAAAGATAAAGATGACCGCGAAGCAGAGTGCGGGGATCAGTTCAGCAGTGGGGATGTTGCCCGCCGCGTCACTGACAAAACCCATGACCGGAGTGACAATACCGCCGCCAATGATGGTCATAACGATGAAGGACGAACCGTATTTAGTGTCCTGGCCGAGATTCTTAATGCCCAGCGAGAAGATTGTTGGGTACTGAATCGACATAAAGGCGCTGCATAAAGTCAGGGCTATTAAGCCCACATGACCGCCAGCGAAGGCTGAGATCAGGCACAGTGCCATAGCGATTAATGCGTAGGCGGCCAGGACTTTGTGTGGTGCGAAGCGACTGATGAGCCAGGTACCGGTGAAACGACCAATAAAGAAGCACACCATGGTTCCGGTTAAATAGTTAGCGGCAAAGCCTGCAGTCATACCTGGAATTTCTTCTACAGCGTAGCGAATCAAATAGCTCCAGCAGGCCGTTTGTGCGCCAACGTAGCAGAATTGCGCTAATACTGCCCAGCGCCAGTGGCGAATACGCGCCAGGCGAGAAAGCGATGCGGAGAACGATCCTTGTTTGGCGTCACTGTGATTATCACTCTGCAATGCCGGGAATTTCGTCAGCATGATCAGCAGGGCGACCAGTAACACGATAGCCACGATGATCATATAAGGTGTCTGTACCGATAATACTAGGCTGTGTTTATACGCACTCAATTGCTCTGGAGACATTTTATCGAGAACGTCTTGCGATTGATGTGGCACGTTAGACAAAATAAGACTTTGCCCAAAGACAACCGCGATAATTGCGCCAAACGAGTTAAATGTTTGCGCAAGATTTAAGCGGAAGTGACCACTGCTTTCCGGCCCTAATACCGTAACAAAAGGGTTTGCGGCAGTTTCCAGACAACCTAATCCGGCTGCAATAATAAATAGGCCAACTAAAAATAAGGTGTAGTTCATTATTTCTGCAGCGGGCCAGAATAATGCAGCGCCCAAGGCATATAAAAATAATCCGGTAATAATCCCTGCTTTATAACTGAGTTTTTTCATCAATATCCCAGCAGGGATTGGGATAATGAAATAACCAAAGTAAAAGGCCGATTGGATCAGGCCAGCCTGGAAATTTGTCAGCGTAAAAGCCTGCTGGAATTGAGGTAATAAAATGTCGTTAAGGTTATTGGCTACCGCCCAAAGAAAAAACAGTGAGCACAGCAGCGCGAATGGAATAATGTAACTTCTGCTTTGCCCTGCATCTTTATCTACCGCACGGTAACTCTGCGTTTGTATTGATGTGTTTCCCATAGCATCCTCTTAGGTTCAGAAGCTTAAGCACGTAATCGGTTATGTTTTCAAAAGTGCAAAACCAGCGAGTTCGGGCTTCATATCAGTGAATATTTGCCTGTCTGAAATGAACTCATGGATTCATTTTCAAATAAAAAACGCTCTGTAATATGACGGCGGTCACACTTATTAGCTGGAAGGTGACTTTATGTGACTACCATCACTTTAATAATCGAAATTTCATGCCCGTTTCAGAAAATAAATCATAAAAAACACAAACCAGATGACCGTATTAATTGTTTATGCCGAAAACGGGCATTCCTGGCTTGAGTGAATAGAAAAATGACCGTTTTGATAAATATTTTTAAGAGCGGTCATTTTTAATGGGGTTATAAAAAGAGAACTTGCAGTTATTTACTGTGATTAGTTGAACCAGGTCACAAAATATAAGCTTGTGAATTTCTTTCTGGTTAATCAGGAAGAAGATGGTGGGTAATTAAACGGCTAATTCAATAGTGTGAAAGGAACAACATTATTGCCCTGTTTTGAATCAGAGAGAGGTAGCTAATGGAACGAAATAAACTTGCTCGTCAGATTATTGACACTTGCCTGGAAATGACCCGCCTGGGACTGAACCAGGGGACAGCGGGGAACGTCAGTGTACGTTATCAGGATGGGATGCTGATTACGCCTACAGGCATTCCATATGAAAAACTGACGGAGTCGCATATTGTCTTTATTGATGGCAACGGTAAACATGAGGAAGGAAAGCTCCCCTCAAGCGAATGGCGTTTCCATATGGCGGCCTATCAAAGCAGACCGGATGCCAACGCGGTTGTTCACAATCATGCCGTTCATTGCACGGCAGTTTCCATTCTTAACCGATCGATCCCCGCTATTCACTACATGATTGCGGCGGCTGGCGGTAATTCTATTCCTTGCGCGCCTTATGCGACCTTTGGAACACGTGAACTTTCTGAACATGTTGCGCAGGCTCTCAAAAATCGTAAGGCAACTTTGTTACAACATCATGGGCTTATCGCTTGTGAGGTGAATCTGGAAAAAGCGTTATGGCTGGCGCATGAAGTTGAAGTGCTGGCGCAACTTTACCTGACGACCCTGGCGATTACGGACCCGGTGCCAGTGCTGAGCGATGAAGAGATTGCCGTAGTGCTGGAGAAATTCAAAACCTATGGGTTACGGATTGAAGAGTAATTTCGTAAAGCAACAAGGAGAAGGATGATGGCTAACAGAATGATTCTGAACGAAACGGCATGGTTTGGTCGGGGTGCTGTTGGGGCTTTAACCGATGAGGTGAAACGCCGTGGTTATCAGAAGGCGCTGATCGTCACCGATAAAACGCTGGTGCAATGCGGCGTGGTGGCGAAAGTGACCGATAAGATGGATGCTGCAGGGCTGGCATGGGCGATTTACGACGGCGTAGTGCCCAACCCAACAATTACTGTCGTCAAAGAAGGGCTCGGTGTATTCCAGAATAGCGGCGCGGATTACCTGATCGCTATTGGTGGTGGTTCTCCACAGGATACTTGTAAAGCGATTGGCATTATCAGCAACAACCCGGAGTTTGCCGATGTGCGTAGCCTGGAAGGGCTTTCCCCGACCAATAAACCCAGTGTACCGATTCTGGCAATTCCTACCACAGCAGGTACTGCGGCAGAAGTGACCATTAACTACGTGATCACTGACGAAGAGAAACGGCGCAAGTTTGTTTGCGTTGATCCGCATGATATCCCGCAGGTGGCGTTTATTGACGCTGACATGATGGATGGTATGCCTCCAGCGCTGAAAGCTGCGACGGGTGTCGATGCGCTCACTCATGCTATTGAGGGGTATATTACCCGTGGCGCGTGGGCGCTAACCGATGCACTGCACATTAAAGCGATTGAAATCATTGCTGGGGCGCTGCGAGGATCGGTTGCTGGTGATAAGGATGCCGGAGAAGAAATGGCGCTCGGGCAGTATGTTGCGGGTATGGGCTTCTCGAATGTTGGGTTAGGGTTGGTGCATGGTATGGCGCATCCACTGGGCGCGTTTTACAACACTCCACACGGTGTTGCGAACGCCATCCTGTTACCGCATGTCATGCGCTATAACGCTGACTTTACCGGTGAGAAGTACCGCGATATCGCGCGCGTTATGGGCGTGAAAGTGGAAGGTATGAGCCTGGAAGAGGCGCGTAATGCCGCTGTTGAAGCGGTGTTTGCTCTCAACCGTGATGTCGGTATTCCGCCACATTTGCGTGATGTTGGTGTACGCAAGGAAGACATTCCGGCACTGGCGCAGGCGGCACTGGATGATGTTTGTACCGGTGGCAACCCGCGTGAAGCAACGCTTGAGGATATTGTAGAGCTTTACCATACCGCCTGGTAAATGCGCTGATGTGATAATGCCGGATACGACGTTTGCGGCGTATCCGGCTCGCCGTTACCGTACCAACCGCAATTGCTGTAAATTGCCGTCGATATGCAAATCGGTTTGTAAGCGGGCAATATCGCGGCACAGAAACGCCATCTCTTTATGGGTTTCTAATTTTTTGCGCCACTTTTCGGCAACCGCATCCAGATTCTCATATATTCCTTCCAGACTCTGAAACTCGACCAGCAGCTGCGTGGCGCTTTTTGGTCCGATTCCCGCAACACCCGGTACCTTTGAACTGCTGATCCCCGCAAGTCCCCAGTAATCGGGCAACTGCTGCGGTTGAACGCCAAATTCTTTATCGATAAATGGCGCATCCAGCCAACGTTTCTGGAAGTAATCACGAATACGTAATGTCGGTGAAAGTAACTGACAGTAGCCTTTATCTGTCGAAACAATCGTTGCCTGATGCCCGGCCTGTGTCACTTTGACCGCCAGCGTGGCGGCTAAGTCATCGGCTTCGTTGCCGCTGGTTGACCAGCACGGGACGCCGCGTTGCTCAAAGGCGGCGCGTAATGCAGGCATCTCGTCGTGCAACTCTTCCGGCATTGGCGGTCGACCCGCTTTGTAATCTGGTAAACGCTGATGACGCCAGCCGCTACTGCGGTTTTCATCATCAAAAACGGCGACCGCGTGGGTTGGCTGGCTGTGCATAATGAGCTGATCGAGCGCATGCTGGCAGGTTTCGACACAGGGCGATCCCTGAACGGCATGAATGCGACGAATAAGATTCAGTGCATCGACAATAAGCAAATGAACAGCCACGATAACCCCCTTAAAGATCAGGCGATAAGGGTAACATTCGATGCCGGAACAGGCTACGGCTGGATGAGAAATCGGGAAGAGGCCTCGCAAAACGAGGCCTCTGGAGAGCGATTAATCGCAGGCAACGATCTTCATTGCCAGGCCGCCGCGAGAGGTTTCGCGGTACTTGGCGTTCATATCTTTACCTGTTTCGTACATGGTTTCGATAACTTTATCGAGGCAGACGCGGGGCTCGCTGGTACGGCGTAGCGCCATACGTGCGGCGTTCACCGCTTTTACTGCCGCAATGGCGTTACGCTCGATGCATGGCACCTGGACCTGTCCGGCGACCGGGTCACACGTCAGACCGAGGTTGTGCTCCATGGCGATTTCCGCCGCGATGCACACCTGCGCCGGGCTTGCACCTAACAGTTCTGCCAGACCAGCCGCCGCCATTGAGCACGCCACACCAACTTCACCCTGGCAGCCGACTTCAGCACCAGAAATTGACGCGTTCATCTTATAAAGAGAACCAATGGCACTGGCTACCAGCAGGTAACGAGCCAGTGAGTTAGCGTTCACTTCGCGGATAAACTTGTCGTAGTACGCCAGCACTGCCGGGATAATCCCGCACGCACCGTTAGTCGGCGCAGTCACCACGCGTCCGCCAGCAGCGTTCTCTTCGTTCACTGCCAATGCAAACATGTTGATCCAGTCAACAACCGCCATCGGGTCAGTGGTGGTTTTATCCTGGCTGACCAGCATCCGGCGTAGTGCCGCAGCACGGCGTGGAACGCGCAGTTTGCCAGGCAACACGCCTTCGGTGGAAATACCGCGCTCAATACCGCCACGCATGACTTCCCATACGTTCGCCAGGTGCTGTTCCAGCTCTTCTTTGCTGTGCAGCGCCAGCTCATTTTTCATCATCAGGCCAGAGAGTGACAGCCCGGTTTCCTGACAATGTTTTTGCAGATCGGCTGCTGAACTGTACGGATAAGGAACTTCAACCGGTGCGCTATTCTGCTGGCCAAAATGCTCTTCATCAACGATAAAGCCACCGCCAATAGAGTAGTAAGTCTGGCTGTAAACGACTTTATCGCCCGCCAGCGCGGTAATGCGCATACCGTTTTCATGCAGAGAAAGGTTGTCTGCATGGAAGTTCATGCACTGATCAACCGGGAACTCCACTTCATGCTGACCGTTTGCCAGCATCAGGCGACCATGAGTATTCACATCCTGAATAAAACCAGGGATGGAATCGATATCCACGGTATCCGGCAGGTTACCCGCCAGGCCCATAATAATGGCGATATCAGTGTGGTGGCCTTTACCGGTCAGAGAGAGCGAGCCGTACACGTCAACCACCACGCGGGTCACGTCTTTAAGCAGATTACGGGCAATCAGATCGTCGGTAAATTGTTTACCCGCTTTCATTGGTCCAACGGTATGAGAACTGGAAGGGCCAATGCCGATTTTGAAAATATCGAATACGCTAATCATAGGAAATACATCGCGTTAAAACGGAGGAAGCGCCGCCCGAAAGCGGCGCGAAAGGACTTAGCTGAACAGAGAGTAGAAGATTGCGGAGATTGCAATCAGACCCATCACGACAACGAATACGTTGCTGATGTGACCGCTGTACTTACGCATTGCCGGTACTTTCTGAATTGCGTACATCGGCATCAGGAACAGGATCATCGCGATGATTGGGCCGCCCAGGGTTTCAATCATACCCAGGATGCTCGGGTTCAGGGTGGCAACAATCCAGGTCGTTACCAGCATGAACAGCGCAGTGATACGGTTCAGCTTGTTGATTTCGATAGACTTACCTTTACCACGCAGAGATTTAATCACCATACCGTTGAAGCCTTCACGTGCGCCCAGGTAGTGGCCGAGGAAGGATTTGGTGATAGCGATAATCGCGATAATCGGAGCCATCCACGCGATAACCGGTGCGTTAAAGTGGTTAGCCAGGTAAGACAGAATCGAGATGTTCTGCTCTTTAGCCGCAGCCAGGTCTGCCGGAGTCAGGCTCAGTACGCAGCTGAAGACGAAGAACATTACGGTCAGCACCATCATGATGTGTGCGAATGCCAGGATCTTCGAGCATTTCTGTTCTGCCATATCGCCGTACTCTTCACGCTTCGCAACGGCGAAAGAAGAGATGATCGGAGAGTGGTTGAACGAGAACACCATTACCGGAATTGCCAGCCACAGGGTCATCCACAGACCGTTTCCGGTTGCAGATGCAGTGTCCAGAGACAGCGTTTCCAGTGCTGCGCCGTTCCACTGCGGGATGAGGTACAGAGCCAGCAGCATCAGTACGCCAACAAACGGGAATACCAGAATACTCATCGCTTTAACGATCATCTGCTCACCGAAGCGAACGATGGTCATCATACCCACGATCAGGATCAGCGACAGAATCGCACGCGGCGGTGGCGTCATACCCAGCTGGTGAGACATGAAGCTTTCAACGGTATTGGTGATTGCCACGCTATAAACCAGCAGGATCGGGTAGATAGCGAAGAAGTAGAGCAGGGTAATCAGTTTACCTGCGCCAATACCAAAGTGTTCTTCTACAACCTCGGTGATGTCTTCGCCCGGGTTTTTACCAGACAGTACGAAGCGAGTCAGGCCGCGGTGTGCAAAAAATGTCATCGGGAACGCAAGGATAGCCATGATGATCAGCGGGATCATACCGCCAACACCGGCGTTGATTGGCAGGAACAGCACGCCCGCGCCGATTGCCGTGCCGTAAAGGCCCAGCATCCACATGGTGTCTGTCTTGCGCCAGGCACTACGAGAGTCTTTCGACGCAATCGTGCTGGTTTGAGTCGTTTCCATCTATTTCTCCTGGAGGAATGCAAATAATTCAGCTTTTAGCCAGTTCAGCCCGGGAAGGTGCCTGACCGTAAAAATGAAATCTGTCTATCGGCGATGGCTTAATCATTTACCGCCGTAATAATTTGAGGGCGGAAAGATACACACAAGTTATGTATCTATCAGTGATCTTGATCTCAAATACAATAATCTACTTGGAAGATAGATTATCCCAACGCTTTACTCTGTAAATCAAAAGTAAAAGAGAATTTAAGGGCAATATTTGCCCATTAAACGACATCTGACTTCTTCCGGGGCGCGCAATATATGTAGGTTGAACTGAAAAAATCAATACTTTTAGTTAATCATGGCGATAATTTCTTTTTCATAGCGATAAAATACGGTTTATGAAAATAGGGAAACGTTTGCGTTGCAACATAAATTGTATGACATATTAACTGTGATGATATTTGTCGCGTGAGGGTGGTAAGAAACATTCATATAACAAATGAAATGAGTTGATGAGTAAGTGACCAAAAACGAGAAAACCCGGCAACAAACGTCACCGGGGGAGGGGAGATTACGTGCAGATTTCGTAGCAAGGGATGTAGGCTGAGCCTGGCAACTTCATACGATGCTGGGCAACAAAACCCTGTAGCAGGTCGTCCATACGACGCATAATCTCTTTATCGCCGTTGATTTTGTAAGGACCAAACTCTTCAATGGCGCGAATACCGACTTCTTTTACGTTACCCGCCACAATACCGGAGAACGCACGGCGCAGGTCGGCAGCTAGCACTTCAACGGGTTGATCCGGGTAAAGCTTCAGATTAGCCATATTCTCGTGAGACGGCTCAAACGGCATTTGCAAATCTGGCGCAATGCGCATTGACCAGTTAAAGCTGTAGGCATCGCCTGTGTCGCGGCGATTTTCTTTCACCAGCGGCATCGATTTTTTCATCTGACGAGCGACTTCAGCGGCGTCATCAATGATGATGCGGTAATGGCGGCGCGCGTTTTCACCCAGCGTATGCACGACAAACTCGTCCAGTACGCGGAAGTAGTCGGCGCTCTCTTTCGGGCCGGTGAGGATCAATGGTAAAACCTGATCTTTGTTGGCCGGGTTCATTAAAATTCCCAGCAAATACAGCAACTCTTCTGCCGTACCCACACCGCCAGGGAAGATAATGATACCGTGAGCGATACGGACAAACGCTTCCAGACGTTTTTCGATATCTGGCATGATGATCAATTCGTTGACCAGCGGGTTAGGCGGTTCAGCGGCGATAATCGACGGCTCTGTCATACCAATAAAACGACTGTCTTTGTAACGCTGCTGCGCGTGTCCGACCGCAGCACCTTTCATCGGCGCTTCCATCGCTCCCGGACCACAGCCGGTGCAGATATTCAGCTCACGCAGGCCCAGCTGGTTTCCGACGCGACGGGCATACAAATACTCGTTTTCGTTAATTGAGTGACCGCCCCAGCAGACCACCATATTTGGCGCTTCACCCACATGCAGCGCGCGAGCGTTACGCAAGATGGAAAAGACCAGGTTAGTGATGTGGACGGAGTTGTCGAGATTCAGGTTGGGAAAACGAACGGTGTTATGGATTTGCCCGTAAACGAAGAGAATGTCACGCAGGACCGCGAACAAGTTGGCCTGCAAAGCGCGAATAATTCGCCCATCGACAAAAGCCTCTTCCGGGGGATTAATCAGTTCCAGCTTTACGCCGCGTTCACGGCGCAGGACGTTAATATCGAAATTTTCAAAACGAGACAGCAATTCTTTGCTGTTATCGGTCAAACTACCGGAGTTCAGTACGGCAAGTGAACAGTTGCGAAACAGTTGATAGAGGTCGCTGCTGGCGGTGCGTTTAAGCATATCCACTTCCAGCTGCGACAACATATCCATGGAGCCAAGCGGGCTAATATGTGTAATCAAGAAAAACTCCTTATGGGACGAATATCGTCATTCCCTTTGATTACAATAGCCCTGCCTGATGACCTTTCACAACCTTCTGCGTGAATCCAGCACGCAAAATTGAGAAAAAATTTATTGCCGAACCAGTCTTGTGGTCGATGGGACAAAATCGCTATTACTGCGCCACGGGTTAATGTCCAGACCGCCACGACGGGTATAACGTGCGTAAACGCTTAATTTCTCTGGCTGGCAGAAGCGTAACAGGTCATTAAAGATGCGTTCCACGCACTGTTCGTGGAACTCGTTGTGATGACGGAATGAGACCAGGTAACGCAGCAGTTTTTCTCTGTCAATTTGGCGTCCACGATACTGAATTTGGATCGAACCCCAATCTGGTTGATGGGTGATCAGGCAGTTTGATTTCAGCAGGTGGCTGACAAGCGTCTCTTCCACTACTTTTTCACCGCTGGTGGCATTCTCCAGATAGTCAGTAGTGAATTCATAGTTATCGATAGTGATATCCTGGTCATCAATGCAGGTGCCATTGAAATGACCTATCGGCTGGCCTTCCAGTTCATCAAGACGATATAACGCCACGCTAACCTTACCCTGGGCGCAAGTGCTTAAGTCGCGCTCCAGCGTCTGGCGCACCTCATCCCAGTTATTAAAACGCGTCTGGTTAAAACTGTTGAGATAGAGCTTAAAACTCTTCGACTCAATCAGATTTACGCTGGTGTAATCAAGTTCAACATGACCGACAGCGACCTGCGGCAAACCTTTCGCATTCAGCCAGGAAAGTTCATACAGCGTCCAGATATCCGTACCGTGAAAAGGCAGGTTATCCGCTTTCAGACCCAGCGGGTCGCGATTCAGGCTGCGTGGAACGCCTTGCAGTAGGCTGGCGTCATAGGTATCCCGGTAATCGGTTGATTTTCCAAGAGTCAGGCCCGCAAGTGCCTGATGGTTTGCATAAGAAGACATGTTTCACCGTCATAAACCAGATAAACTAAACGACAAGTGTATCTGGTTTAAGTGAAGAGAGAAATTAGTGGACGATTTGACCGCACAAGCCCTGAAAGATTTTACTGCACGCTACTGCGATGCGTGGCATGAAGAGCATAAAAGCTGGCCGTTAAGTGAGGAACTGTACGGTGTTCCTTCACCGTGCATTATTTCAACTACCGAAGATGCCGTATACTGGCAACCCCAGCCGTTTACCGGGGAACAAAATGTAAACGCGGTTGAACGCGCTTTTGATATTGTGATACAACCCACAATTCATACCTTTTATACGACTCAGTTTGCCGGGGATATGCACGCGCAGTTTGGCGATATCAAACTGACATTGCTGCAAACCTGGAGTGAAGACGACTTCCGTCGGGTGCAGGAAAATCTGATTGGTCATCTGGTGACTCAGAAAAGGCTAAAACTGCCGCCCACGCTATTTATCGCGACGCTGGAAGAAGAGTTAGAGGTCATCTCGGTGTGTAATCTCTCCGGTGAAGTGTGCAAAGAGACGCTGGGAACACGTAAACGGACGCATTTAGCCTCAAATCTTGCGGAATTCCTTAATCAACTTAAGCCTCTTCTGTAATCCAAATACCCCATCTGGTTGTGAGAGATCTCTTACAGACTCTGTAGGAGATCGCCAGGAAATAAGCGAATACTTAAAAAGATAAGAATCGTTATTTTCATTTAAAATCAAAATGTTGATTGTTAATTCTTAACTTTCATATGAAATTTTCCTTAAGGCATTGTCTGTAAGCGCCTTGTAAGACTTCGCGAAAAAGACGATTCTATCTTCGTCGACAGGGAGTCAGACAACGAAGTGAACATCAGGATGATGACACTTCTGCAGGACACACCAGGATGGTGTTTCAGGGAAAGGCTTCTGGATGAAGCGAAGAGGATGACGCAGGACGCGTTAAAGGACACCTCCAGGATGGAGAATGAGAACCGGTCAGGATGATTCGGTGGGTCAGGAAGGCCAGGGACACTTCAGGATGAAGTATCACATCGGGGTGGTGTGAGCAGGAAGCAATAGTTCAGGATGAACGATTGGCCGCAAGGCCAGAGGAAAAGTTGTCAAGGATGAGCAGGGAGCAACAAAAGTAGCTGGAATGCTGCGAAACGAACCGGGAGCGCTGTGAATACAGTGCTCCCTTTTTTTATTCCTGCTATCCTTCGCGGCAGTTTTTCTTATTGAGGTTGCTTTATGACCACTCATGACCGCGTTCGTCTCCAGTTGCAGGCGCTTGAAGCGTTACTGCGTGAACATCAGCACTGGCGAAACGATGAACCCCAGCCGCATCAATTTAATAGTACCCAACCGTTCTTTATGGACACCATGGAACCACTGGAGTGGTTGCAGTGGGTGCTGATCCCGCGAATGCACGATTTGTTAGATAACAAACAGCCGTTACCGGGCGCTTTTGCCGTTGCACCCTATTATGAAATGGCGCTGGCGACGGACCATCCGCAACGCGCGCTTATTCTGGCTGAGCTGGAAAAACTGGATGCTCTTTTTGCGGATGATGCGAGCTAATGCTGGAAATACTCTATCAGGATGAATGGCTGGTTGCGGTAAATAAACCCTCCGGCTGGCTGGTTCACCGCAGCTGGCTGGATCGCGACGAGAAAGTAGTGGTCATGCAAACCGTGCGTGATCAGATTGGCCAGCACGTTTTTACCGCTCATCGTCTGGACCGACCCACTTCTGGTGTGTTGTTGATGGGATTATCCAGCGAGGCCGGACGGCTGCTGGCACAACAGTTTGAACAGCACCAAATCCAGAAACGTTACCATGCGATTGTGCGCGGCTGGTTGATGGAAGAAGCAGTTCTGGATTATCCACTGGTGGAAGAACTGGACAAAATCGCTGATAAATTTGCCCGCGAAGATAAAGGCTCGCAGCCAGCAGTGACGCATTATCGCGGTCTGGCGACCGTAGAAATGCCGGTAGCGACCGGACGTTACCCGACCACGCGCTACGGCCTGGTGGAACTGGAGCCGAAAACCGGACGCAAACATCAGCTTCGCCGACATCTTGCCCATTTGCGTCATCCGATTATTGGCGATAGCAAACATGGCGATTTACGCCAGAATCGCAGCGGTGCTGAGCATTTTGGCCTCCAGCGGTTAATGCTACATGCCAGTCAGTTGTCATTGACGCATCCTTTTACTGGCGAGCCGCTGACTATTCACGCGGGCCTGGACGACACCTGGATGCAGGCGTTATCACAATTTGGCTGGCGCGGTCTGCTTCCTGAAAATGAAAGGGTTGAGTTCAGTGCGCCATCGGGTCAGGATGGAGAGATAAGTTCCTAATCCAGGGAGAAAACGGTATGGCGGAAATTGGTATTTTTGTCGGCACCATGTACGGAAATTCGCTGTTAGTGGCGGAAGAAGCAGAAGCAATTCTGACCGCACAGGGCCACAAAGCAACGGTATTTGAAGATCCTGAATTAAGCGACTGGCTGCCCTATCAGGATAAGTATGTTCTGGTGGTTACGTCCACGACCGGGCAGGGCGACCTTCCTGATAGCATTGTGCCGCTCTTTCAGGGAATCAAAGATAGTCTGGGCTTCCAGCCGAATCTGCGTTATGGCGTGATTGCGCTCGGTGACAGCAGTTATGTAAATTTCTGCAATGGCGGCAAACAGTTCGATGCCTTGTTGCAGGAACAGAGCGCTCAGCGGGTTGGCGAAATGCTGTTGATTGACGCCAGTGAGAACCCGGAACCGGAAACGGAATCAAATCCGTGGGTCGAACAGTGGGGCACGCTGTTGTCCTGATATGTTCAGCGAGCGGTAAATGTCGTTTTAGCGGTGCTGAATCGAATATTTTCAGGCAAATGCCAGTAAAAACTGCTTCATAGCGCGGATTTTTACTGGCGTTTGCCTGGAGTCAAGCGATCCATTTCATACTCTTCTTTATTTCTTCGTTTTAACCCTTCCTTTCTTGTTCTTGTTTTCATTTCCGTGAAGTGGATTCCACCGTCCAGGGCTAATGCCAAAATCGGGCCTCATTGAACGCATTAATGTTGTGTTGTTGCACGGTGAGCCGCTATGGCGCGCTTTTTATACTGCTATTGCCAGATATAAACACGCGCCGTATTCGGCGAACGACCTATAAAAACGGCAAAAAACACCCTACGTCACCTCTGATTTCCTGGCTATGTCGCAGTCCAGAGTGAGCGTGGCTAACGCGAATTTTCAGGAGTGCAACAATGAGTTCTTTAAGTCAGGCTGCGAGCAGTGTGGAAAAACGCACGAATGCTCGTTACTGGATAGTGGTGATGTTGTTTATCGTCACATCCTTCAACTACGGCGACCGCGCTACGCTTTCTATTGCCGGTTCGGAAATGGCCAAAGATATCGGCCTTGATCCCGTGGGAATGGGCTATGTGTTCTCTGCCTTCTCATGGGCTTATGTTATCGGGCAGATCCCTGGTGGTTGGTTGCTGGATCGTTTTGGTTCAAAACGCGTCTACTTCTGGTCGATCTTTATCTGGTCGATGTTTACCTTGCTGCAAGGCTTCGTCGATATCTTTAGTGGATTCGGCATTATCGTTGCCCTGTTTACTCTGCGCTTCCTGGTCGGGCTTGCTGAAGCGCCATCTTTCCCCGGCAACAGTCGCATTGTTGCGGCCTGGTTTCCGGCGCAGGAAAGGGGAACGGCGGTGTCGATTTTTAACTCCGCTCAATACTTCGCAACGGTGATCTTCGCGCCGATTATGGGCTGGCTGACGCATGAAGTGGGCTGGTCACACGTCTTCTTCTTTATGGGCGGTCTGGGGATTGTCATCAGCTTTATCTGGTTGAAAGTCATCCACGAGCCAAATCAACATCCGGGGGTAAATCAGAAAGAGCTGGAGTACATCGCCGCGGGTGGCGCGCTGATCAATATGGATCAGCAAAACACCAAAGTTAAAGTGCCGTTCAGCGTGAAGTGGGGGCAGATCAAACAACTGCTCGGGTCACGGATGATGATCGGCGTTTATATCGGTCAGTACTGTATCAACGCCCTGACTTACTTTTTCATTACCTGGTTTCCGGTTTATCTGGTGCAGGCGCGTGGGATGTCGATTCTGAAAGCGGGCTTTGTGGCTTCCGTTCCGGCGGTTTGCGGTTTTATCGGCGGTGTGCTGGGTGGGATTATTTCCGACTGGCTGATGCGCCGCACGGGATCGCTGAACATTGCGCGTAAAACACCGATCGTAATGGGCATGTTGCTGTCGATGGTGATGGTGTTCTGCAACTACGTCAACGTTGAGTGGATGATCATCGGCTTTATGGCGCTGGCCTTCTTCGGTAAGGGCATCGGGGCGCTGGGTTGGGCAGTAATGGCAGATACCGCGCCAAAAGAGATCAGCGGTCTTTCCGGTGGCCTGTTCAACATGTTCGGTAACATTTCTGGCATCGTCACGCCAATCGCAATTGGTTATATCGTTGGCACGACTGGCTCCTTTAATGGGGCGCTGATTTATGTTGGTGTTCATGCCTTAATCGCGGTACTGAGCTACCTGGTGCTGGTGGGCGATATCAAGCGTATCGAGCTGAAACCTGTCGCGGGGCAATAAGATGACGACACAATCCAGTCCTGTTATTACTGATATGAAAGTCATTCCGGTCGCCGGGCACGATAGCATGTTGCTTAATATTGGTGGGGCACATAACGCATATTTCACCCGCAATATTGTGGTACTCACCGATAACGCCGGGCATACCGGCATTGGTGAAGCGCCGGGCGGAGAGGTGATTTATCAAACACTGGTCGATGCTATTCCGATGGTTCTGGGCCAGGAAGTTGCGCGCCTGAATAAAGTGGTTCAGCAGGTGCATAAAGGTAATCAGGCAGCCGATTTTGATACCTTCGGCAAAGGTGCCTGGACTTTTGAATTGCGCGTTAATGCCGTGGCGGCGCTGGAAGCCGCCTTGCTTGACCTGCTAGGTAAGGCGCTGAATGTTCCGGTCTGCGAACTGTTGGGGCCAGGCAAGCAACGCGAGACTATTACCGTCCTCGGTTATCTGTTTTATATCGGTGATCGGACCAAAACCGATCTTCCTTATCTGGAAAATACGCCGGGCAACCATGAGTGGTATCAGTTGCGCCATCAGAAAGCGATGAACAGCGAAGCCGTTGTGCGTCTGGCGGAAGCCTCACAGGATCGCTATGGCTTTAAAGATTTCAAACTTAAGGGCGGGGTGTTACCTGGCGAGCAAGAAATCGACACTGTTCGTGCATTGAAGAAACGCTTCCCTGATGCGCGGATTACCGTTGATCCCAACGGTGCCTGGCTACTTGATGAAGCCATTTCTCTATGCAAAGGGCTGAATGATGTTCTTACCTATGCCGAAGATCCATGCGGCGCAGAACAGGGTTTCTCCGGTCGTGAAGTTATGGCGGAGTTTCGGCGGGCGACCGGCTTGCCCGTCGCGACTAACATGATCGCCACCAACTGGCGCGAAATGGGTCATGCGGTGATGCTCAATGCGGTAGATATTCCACTTGCCGATCCGCACTTCTGGACGCTTTCCGGTGCAGTCCGTGTGGCGCAGCTTTGCGACGACTGGGGGCTGACCTGGGGCTGCCATTCTAATAACCATTTCGATATCTCTCTGGCGATGTTTACCCATGTGGGCGCGGCGGCACCGGGTAATCCTACCGCTATCGATACCCACTGGATTTGGCAGGAGGGCGATTGTCGCCTGACCAAAAATCCGCTGGAGATTAAAAACGGAAAAATTGCCGTTCCTGATGCGCCCGGTCTGGGCGTGGAACTGGACTGGGAACAGGTACAAAAGGCACATGAGGCCTATAAACGTCTGCCTGTCGGTGCGCGTAACGACGCAGGTCCGATGCAGTACCTGATCCCCGGCTGGACCTTTGACCGTAAACGTCCCGTTTTCGGCCGTCATTGATTCTGAAAAAGGACATAAATATGAGTTCTCAATTTACGACGCCTGTTGTTACTGAAATGCAGGTCATCCCGGTGGCGGGTCATGACAGTATGCTGATGAATCTGAGTGGTGCACACGCACCGTTCTTTACGCGTAATATTGTGATTATCAAAGATAATTCTGGTCACACTGGCGTAGGGGAAATTCCCGGCGGCGAGAAAATCCGTAAAACGCTGGAAGATGCGATTCCGCTGGTGGTAGGTAAAACGCTGGGTGAATACAAAAACGTTCTGACGCTGGTGCGTAATACTTTTGCCGATCGTGATGCTGGTGGGCGCGGTTTGCAGACATTTGATTTGCGTACCACTATTCATGTAGTTACCGGGATAGAAGCGGCAATGCTGGATCTGCTGGGGCAGCATCTGGGGGTAAACGTGGCATCCCTGCTGGGCGATGGTCAACAGCGTAGCGAAGTCGAAATGCTCGGTTATCTGTTCTTCGTCGGTGATCGCAAAGCCACACCGCTGCCGTATCAAAGCCAGCCGGATGACTCATGCGACTGGTATCGCCTGCGTCATGAAGAAGCGATGACGCCGGATGCGGTGGTGCGCCTGGCGGAAGCGGCGTATGAAAAATATGGCTTCAACGATTTCAAACTGAAAGGCGGTGTACTGGCCGGGGAAGAAGAGGCCGAGTCTATTGTGGCACTGGCGCAACGCTTCCCGCAGGCGCGTATTACGCTCGATCCTAACGGTGCCTGGTCGCTGAACGAAGCGATTAAAATTGGTAAATACCTGAAAGGGTCGCTGGCTTATGCAGAAGATCCGTGTGGTGCGGAGCAAGGTTTCTCCGGGCGTGAAGTGATGGCAGAGTTCCGTCGCGCAACTGGCCTGCCGACCGCAACCAATATGATCGCCACCGACTGGCGGCAGATGGGCCATACGCTCTCCCTGCAATCCGTTGATATCCCGCTGGCGGATCCGCATTTCTGGACGATGCAAGGTTCGGTACGTGTGGCGCAAATGTGCCATGAATTTGGCCTGACCTGGGGTTCACACTCAAACAACCACTTCGATATTTCCCTGGCGATGTTTACCCATGTTGCCGCCGCTGCACCGGGTAAAATTACTGCTATTGATACGCACTGGATCTGGCAGGAAGGTAATCAGCGCCTGACCAAAGAACCGTTTGAGATCAAAGGCGGGCTGGTACAGGTGCCAGAAAAACCGGGGCTGGGTGTAGAAATCGATATGGATCAAGTGATGAAAGCCCATGAGCTGTATCAGAAACACGGGCTTGGCGCGCGTGACGATGCGATGGGAATGCAGTATCTGATTCCTGGCTGGACGTTCGATAACAAGCGCCCGTGCATGGTGCGTTAAGACAGAAAACCAAAACCGGCTCTATCTGGAGCCGGCTTGAGACTGATGCTAAACGCAAAATAGCCTGTTGTGCTATGTATCAGGTCTACATCATTTTTTAATTCATTGAATTTAATTGGTTTTGTAGGCCGGATAAGGCGTTAACGCCGCATCCGGCATAAACACAGGCACTTTGTCACCAATCTGAAACCAGCGTCATAAAAAGCCGATTGCTACTCGACAAGACGTCCGTTACCCGAGAATTTTGCTGGCTTCGCGCGCTACATTATCCATCTCGTCCAACAGTTCCAGCAGCTCCGGCTCCAAATCTTCTTCTTTAGTACCGCTACGTAGCTGTTGTTCGATCAGTTGGCAGAGATTCTTCATACGCGGCACACCGCTATAGCCGCAACTGCCATGCAGTTTATGAATCAAATCAACCAGGCCTTCCGGGTTTTCTCCAACCAGCTGTTCCTCAACTTTGTTGCGAACTTCAGGCAGGAAATCGAGTAACATTTGCAGCATATCGCGCGCTAAATCGGTTTTTCCTGCTGCCTGGCGTAGTGCCAGTTGCCAGTCGAGGGTCGCATTCGGGTTCACCACAATTTCGTTGACTTCGGGCGTCACGACGCGAGAGGAAATACCGCTGCCAGGCTTGTAGCGCAACAACAAATTATGCAATCGCTCTTCTTCAATCGGTTTCGCCAGATAATCGCTCATCCCTGCGCCAAGCAGCTTCTCTTTTTGCCCGGCCATTGCATGCGCCGTTACCGCGATAACCGGCGTTTGTTGCTGATGGGGGAGCTGGTGGATGAGCTCGCAGGCCCGAATGCCATCCATGTCAGGCATTTGAATATCCATTAAGATCAAATCGAACGGCATCTGTTTCGCCCGTTCAACCGCCTGATGCCCGCTATCGCAAAGTTCCACATGTTGCACCATATCTTCCAGCAATGCGCCGATAAGTTTCAGGTTAGCGGGGTTGTCATCAACTGCCATGACTGTCATTGCCAGCTTGCTTTCATCGGTTACAGGCAAAAGCGTGTTTTGTTTGTGATGACAAAATTCCGTCAGGGCAGGCAACAGGCGCGTAGGTGTTAATGGTTTCAGCAGACACGCGCCGATACCATCTTGCTTGAGTTTTTCTGCATTGACTTGTGCATGGCAAGGAAGTGCCAGCATCAGGAAATCGGTCATCGATACCGCTTTCGCTAATCGCTCATGTTGCATTGTTAGCGGCTCGCGGAAGGTCACCGCGATGCCTAACAACATCATGTCGTAATGCGCGGGAGGCAGCGCGGAGAACGTTGGGCTATAAACCACTTCCAGCGGCGTTTCACTTAAAATATCCAGCGTGCATTGCGCTGCTGCGGAGTTTGGTTCGACATAGGCCAGGCGCTTACCGGCGAGGCACTGGGTGGATGGCCCTTCGATAATAATGTTCGGGTTCAGATCGAGATTAATGTGGAACCAGAAAGTTGAACCGCGATTCGGCTGGCTATGGAACGAAATATCGCCGCCCATTTCATTAACCAGTTTTTGTGTAATCACCAGCCCCAGACCGGTGCCACCATGACGGCGGGAAATACTGGCATCAGCCTGTCGGAAGGCCTGGAATAAGCGCGATTGATCGCGTTCAGGAATACCAATGCCGGTATCCCGAATCTGCACTTCAATCTGCACTTTGGTATTACTCAGCGCACGTTTTTCTACCAGAATATCAATGTTGCCATTCTCGGTGAATTTAATTGCATTCCCCACCAGGTTAGTGATGATTTGCTGTAATCGCAGTGGGTCGCCGATCACGTTATCAGGCACGTCGCTTTTAATATTGAGCGTCAGTTCCAACCCTTTATCGTGAGAAGAATGTGCCAGCAGAGTAACGACTTCATCCAGCGTGCTGCGTAGTGGGAATGGAATACTTTCCAGAATCAGCTTACCTGCTTCCAGTTTCGAGAAGTCGAGAACATCATTAATAATTGCCAGCAAATTATTTGCCGAACGTTCAATCGTATTCAGGTGATCGCGCTGCGTTGGTGTTAATTCTGTTTTCAGCGTCAGGCGGGTAAAGCCAATAACACCATTCAGTGGTGTACGCAGCTCGTGTGACATATTTGCCAGAAACTCGGATTTAATACGCGCCGCTTCCTGGGCGCGCTTTTTCGCCAGATCTAACTCAACGTTCTGAATTTCCATCTGCTCCAGCGTTTCACGCAGATCGGACGTCGCCTGGTCGATATTGTGCTGCATCTCTTCGTGATAAGCAGCCAGCGACATTGCCATCGAGTTGATACCGTTTTTCAGCATATCCAGCTCGCCGAGCATAAATCCTTCCACCCGGCTGTCGAGTTGCCCGCGACGGATGCGGTCGACGGTATTCACCATGTTGCGAATCGGACCGGTTACATCGCGCATTAAGCGCCAGCCAAAAATAAGCGCAATACCGATACAAAACAGCATCATCACGCTGGAAATAAAGATCTCTTTATATTGCTGCAAGCGAACCGATTTAAGATCCAGCTCAAGCGCAATATATCCCAACATATTTTGACTATTTTTGGCATCGCTACTGGGCGATTCGTCGGGGGAGTAACTCTCAGAAATAATCGGCGTGCGGAGGATCATAATATCGCCGTCACGAGTGACAGTGAGCTGGCGAGGAAACGGCACGTTGCTGCCGAGCTGCATTGATGAGGGATCAAGATGAAAATTGGAGGTGACAAAGAGTCGGTTATTTTCATCATAAACCGAAATCGCGCGAACAATATCGGAATGGCGACGATGCAGTACGCTTATTAACTGACCGATAGATTCGCGATTTTGCAGGCTCATGCCATATTCAGTAGAAACTGCAAGCGGCTCAATAATGCTGGCACCGGCATCTTCCAGTTGACGCTGCAAGTCGTTATAGCGATGCACGACGAAAAAGATACTCAGCAATAAACCAATAAGGACGGTCGGTGCCAGGATCAGAATCATCATGCGTGCGCGCAGGCTGTAGTTGGTCATGGAGTTCCGTTATGGGACAATTAAGGTCACACTGTTAAATTGAGAAAGTCTCGCCAATGGCGCAATTCTACTCTGCAAAACGACGCACGACGACGCGTCAGATCATAACCGTTTCAGTCAACGACCTCGACTCTTTTGGTCAGGGCGTGGCGCGACATAACGGCAAAGCGTTATTTATTCCTGGATTACTGCCACAGGAAAACGCGGAAGTTACTGTTACTGAAGATAAAAAACAGTACGCCCGCGCTAAAGTCGTGCGCCGGTTAAGCGATAGCCCGGAACGCGAAACGCCACGCTGCCCTCATTTTGGCGTATGCGGTGGCTGTCAGCAACAACACGCCAGCGTGGATTTACAGCAGCGAAGCAAAAGTGCGGCACTCGCCCGATTAATGAAACACGAAGTCTCTGAAGTGATCGCCGATGTTCCCTGGGGCTATCGCCGTCGCGCGCGTTTAAGTTTGAACTACTTACCGAAAACACAGCAACTTCAGATGGGCTTTCGCAAAGCGGGCTCCAGTGACATTGTCGACGTTAAACAATGCCCCATTTTAGTGCCCCAACTTGAAGCATTGCTGCCCAAAGTCAGGGCATGCCTGGGCAGCTTACAAGCTATACGCCATCTTGGTCATGTTGAACTGGTACAGGCAACCAGCGGCACGCTGATGATTTTGCGCCATACCGCACCGCTAAGTTCGGCTGATCGCGAAAAACTGGAACGCTTTTCGCATTCTGAAGGCCTGGATCTGTATCTCGCCCCCGATAGTGAGATACTCGAAACCGTCTCTGGTGAGATGCCCTGGTATGACTCAAACGGGTTGCGCTTAACTTTTAGCCCGCGCGATTTTATTCAGGTCAATGCGGGTGTGAACCAAAAAATGGTAGCGCGTGCGTTGGAATGGCTGGATGTGCAACCTGAAGATCGCGTACTGGATCTGTTCTGCGGTATGGGCAACTTTACACTGCCATTGGCGACACAAGCTGCCAGTGTGGTGGGTGTAGAAGGTGTTCCGGCGCTGGTGGAAAAAGGCCAGCAGAATGCGCGTCTTAATGGCTTACAGAATGTGACGTTTTATCATGAAAATCTTGAAGAAGATGTCACAAAGCAGCCGTGGGCGAAAAACGGCTTCGATAAAGTGTTGCTGGACCCCGCGCGAGCAGGTGCCGCAGGTGTTATGCAGCAAATTATAAAACTGGAACCTATTCGTATAGTTTATGTATCCTGTAATCCTGCAACGCTGGCTCGGGATAGCGAAGCGTTATTAAAAGCAGGATATACCATTGCGCGACTGGCGATGCTGGATATGTTCCCACACACGGGACATCTGGAATCGATGGTACTTTTCTCGCGCGTTAAATAGTTACGATTTGCCGATTTCGGCAGGTCTGGTCCCTAAAGGAGAGGACGATGGTTGCGGTAAGAAGTGCACATATCAATAAGGCTGGTGAATTTGATCCGGAAAAATGGATCGCAAGTCTGGGTATTACCAGCCAGAAGTCGTGTGAGTGCTTAGCCGAAACCTGGGCGTATTGTCTGCAACAGACGCAGGGGCATCCGGATGCCAGTCTGTTATTGTGGCGTGGTGTTGAGATGGTGGAGATCCTCTCGACATTAAGTATGGACATTGACACGCTGCGGGCGGCGCTGCTGTTCCCTCTGGCTGATGCCAACGTAGTTAGCGAAGATGTGCTGCGTGAGAGCGTCGGTAAGTCGGTTGTTAACCTTATTCACGGCGTGCGTGATATGGCGGCGATCCGCCAGCTGAAAGCGACGCACACTGATTCTGTTTCCTCCGAACAGGTCGATAACGTTCGCCGGATGTTATTGGCGATGGTCGATGATTTTCGCTGCGTGGTCATCAAACTGGCGGAGCGTATTGCTCATCTGCGCGAAGTAAAAGATGCGCCGGAAGATGAACGCGTACTGGCGGCAAAAGAGTGCACCAATATCTACGCGCCGTTGGCGAACCGTCTTGGGATTGGGCAACTGAAATGGGAGCTGGAAGATTACTGCTTCCGTTATCTGCACCCGACCGAATACAAACGCATCGCAAAACTGCTGCATGAACGCCGTCTCGACCGCGAACACTATATCGAAGAGTTTGTCGGTCATCTGCGCGCTGAGATGAAAGCTGAAGGCGTTAAAGCTGAAGTGTATGGTCGTCCGAAACACATCTACAGCATCTGGCGTAAAATGCAGAAAAAGAACCTCGCCTTTGATGAGCTGTTTGATGTGCGTGCGGTACGTATTGTCGCCGAGCGTTTACAGGATTGTTATGCCGCACTGGGGATAGTGCACACTCACTATCGCCACCTGCCGGATGAGTTTGACGATTATGTCGCTAACCCGAAACCAAACGGTTATCAGTCTATTCATACCGTGGTTCTGGGGCCAGGTGGCAAAACCGTTGAGATCCAAATCCGCACCAAACAGATGCATGAAGATGCAGAGTTGGGTGTTGCTGCGCACTGGAAATATAAAGAGGGCGCGGCAGCTGGCGGCGCACGTTCGGGACATGAAGACCGGATTGCCTGGCTGCGTAAACTGATTGCGTGGCAGGAAGAGATGGCTGATTCCGGCGAAATGCTCGACGAAGTACGCAGCCAGGTCTTTGACGACCGGGTGTATGTCTTTACGCCGAAAGGTGATGTCGTTGATTTGCCTGCGGGATCAACGCCGCTGGACTTCGCTTACCACATCCACAGTGATGTCGGACACCGCTGCATCGGGGCAAAAATTGGCGGGCGCATTGTGCCGTTCACCTACCAGCTGCAGATGGGCGACCAGATTGAAATTATCACCCAGAAACAGCCGAACCCCAGCCGTGACTGGTTAAACCCAAACCTCGGTTACGTCACAACCAGCCGTGGGCGTTCGAAAATTCACGCCTGGTTCCGTAAACAGGACCGTGACAAAAACATTCTGGCTGGGCGGCAAATCCTTGACGACGAGCTGGAACATCTGGGGATCAGCCTGAAAGAAGCAGAAAAACATCTGCTGCCGCGTTACAACTTTAATGATGTCGACGAGTTGCTGGCGGCGATTGGTGGCGGGGATATCCGTCTCAATCAGATGGTGAACTTCCTGCAATCGCAATTTAATAAGCCGAGTGCCGAAGAGCAGGACGCCGCCGCGCTGAAACAGCTTCAGCAAAAAAGCTACACACCGCAAAACCGCAGTAAAGATAACGGTCGTGTGGTAGTTGAAGGTGTTGGTAACCTGATGCACCACATCGCGCGCTGCTGCCAGCCGATTCCTGGAGATGAGATTGTCGGCTTCATTACCCAGGGACGCGGTATTTCAGTACACCGCGCCGATTGCGAACAACTGGCGGAACTGCGCTCCCATGCGCCAGAACGCATTGTTGACGCGGTATGGGGTGAGAGCTACTCCGCCGGATATTCGCTGGTGGTCCGCGTGGTGGCTAATGATCGTAGTGGGTTGTTACGTGATATCACGACCATTCTCGCCAACGAGAAGGTGAACGTGCTTGGCGTTGCCAGCCGTAGCGACACCAAACAGCAACTGGCGACCATCGACATGACCATTGAGATTTACAACCTGCAAGTGCTGGGCCGCGTGCTGGGTAAACTCAACCAGGTGCCGGATGTTATCGACGCGCGTCGGTTGCACGGGAGTTAGGCAGAAATTTGCTCGTATCTACAATGTAGATTGATATATACTGTATCTACATATGATAGCGGTTTGAGGAAAGGGTTATGATCCACAGTAGCGTAAAGCGTTGGGGAAATTCACCGGCGGTGCGGATCCCGGCTACGTTAATGCAGGCGCTCAATCTGAATATTGATGATGAAGTGAAGATTGACCTGGTGGATGGCAAATTAATTATTGAGCCAGTGCGTAAAGAGCCCGTATTTACGCTTGCTGAACTGGTCAACGACATCACGCCGGAAAACCTCCACGAGAATATCGACTGGGGAGAGCCGAAAGATAAGGAAGTCTGGTAATGGTAAGCCGATACGTACCCGATATGGGCGATCTGATTTGGGTTGATTTTGACCCGACAAAAGGTAGCGAGCAAGCTGGACATCGTCCAGCTGTTGTCCTGAGTCCTTTCATGTACAACAACAAAACAGGTATGTGTCTGTGTGTTCCTTGTACAACGCAATCAAAAGGATATCCGTTCGAAGTTGTTTTATCCGGTCAGGAACGTGATGGCGTAGCGTTAGCTGATCAGGTAAAAAGTATCGCCTGGCGGGCAAGAGGAGCAACGAAGAAAGGAACAGTTGCCCCAGAGGAATTACAACTCATTAAAGCCAAAATTAACGTACTGATTGGGTAGTGTTACTAACTCACTTCTATTCTGGTCACAGGTTTCCACCTGACAGACCCGCAATTTTCAGGACAATTCAATGAATCAAATCGACCGTTTGCTCACTATTATGCAGCGCCTGCGCGATCCGGAAAACGGCTGCCCGTGGGATAAAGAGCAGACATTTGCCACCATTGCGCCTTACACCCTTGAAGAAACCTACGAAGTGCTGGACGCCATCGCCCGTGAAGATTTTGACGATCTTCGCGGTGAACTGGGCGATCTGCTATTCCAGGTGGTGTTTTACGCGCAAATGGCTCAGGAAGAAGGGCGCTTTGACTTTAATGATATTTGCGCTGCTATTAGCGATAAATTAGAGCGTCGCCATCCGCATGTTTTTGCTGACAGTTCTGCCGAAAACAGTAGTGAAGTGCTTGCCCGTTGGGAGCAAATCAAAACCGAAGAGCGCGCGCAGAAAGCGCAGCATTCGGCGCTGGACGATATTCCTCGTAGTTTACCGGCTTTAATGCGGGCGCAAAAAATCCAGAAACGTTGCGCCAACGTTGGCTTCGACTGGACAACGCTTGGCCCAGTGGTTGATAAAGTCTACGAAGAGATCGACGAGGTGATGTACGAGGCACGGCAGGCTGTTATCGACCAGGCTAAACTGGAGGAGGAAATGGGCGACCTGCTGTTTGCCACGGTTAATCTGGCTCGCCATTTAGGGACGAAAGCAGAAATCGCATTGCAAAAAGCGAACGAAAAATTCGAGCGTCGTTTTCGCGAAGTGGAGCGTATTGTTGCCGCGCGTGGACTGGAAATGACAGGTGTTGACCTCGAAACAATGGAAGAAGTCTGGCAACAGGTAAAACGGCAGGAAATTGATCTCTAAGGGAATTACGCGGTCAAGCGCGATTTGTGTCATTTTTTAAATGACAAGCGCTTGATTTGCGTCAAAAACATTTACCCCAAAGGGGCTATTTTCTCACTCCTGATTTCAATAGTGCGCTGGCGAAGAGGAGGGATAATGAAAGTTTGTGGCACAGGTCATGTTCGGGTATACTGCTTTCCCGTCCTGGTTATTCCATCGTCTTTTCAACCTAACTTCTCAGGTTCAGCATGACAACGAACTATATTTTTGTGACCGGCGGGGTCGTATCCTCTCTGGGTAAAGGCATTGCCGCAGCCTCCCTCGCAGCCATTCTTGAAGCCCGTGGCCTCAATGTGACCATCATGAAACTGGATCCGTACATCAACGTCGATCCAGGTACTATGAGCCCAATCCAACACGGGGAAGTGTTCGTTACTGAAGACGGCGCTGAAACCGACCTGGACCTGGGGCACTACGAGCGTTTCATTCGTACCAAAATGAGCCGCCGCAACAACTTCACCACGGGTCGTATCTACTCTGACGTTCTGCGTAAAGAACGCCGCGGTGACTACCTCGGCGCAACCGTGCAGGTTATTCCGCACATCACTAACGCAATCAAAGAGCGCGTGCTGGAAGGTGGCGAAGGTCATGACGTAGTACTGGTAGAAATCGGCGGTACAGTAGGTGATATCGAATCCTTGCCGTTCCTCGAAGCGATTCGCCAGATGGCTGTTGAAATTGGCCGTGAGCACACTCTGTTTATGCACCTGACGCTGGTGCCGTACATGGCAGCGTCTGGTGAAGTCAAAACCAAACCGACTCAGCACTCTGTAAAAGAGCTGCTCTCCATCGGTATCCAGCCTGACATCCTGATTTGTCGTTCAGATCGCGCTGTTCCGGCGAACGAACGTGCGAAGATTGCATTGTTCTGTAATGTTCCGGAAAAAGCGGTTATTTCTCTGAAAGACGTCGATTCCATCTATAAAATTCCGGGCCTGTTGAAATCTCAGGGGCTGGACGATTATATTTGTAAACGATTCAGCTTAAACTGCCCGGAAGCGAATCTGTCCGAATGGGAACAGGTTATCTTCGAAGAAGCGAACCCGGTAAGTGAAGTCACCATCGGTATGGTCGGCAAGTACATTGAACTGCCGGATGCTTATAAATCAGTGATCGAAGCACTGAAACACGGTGGGCTGAAGAATCGTGTCAGCGTCAACATCAAACTGATCGATTCACAAGATGTTGAAACGCGCGGCGTTGAAATCCTTAAAGGTCTGGACGCAATCCTCGTACCTGGCGGTTTCGGCTATCGTGGCGTAGAAGGCATGATTACGACCGCGCGTTTTGCGCGTGAGAACAATATTCCTTATCTGGGCATTTGCCTGGGTATGCAGGTGGCGTTAATTGATTACGCTCGCCATGTTGCCAACATGGAGAACGCCAACTCTACGGAATTTGTGCCAGACTGTAAGTACCCGGTTGTGGCGCTGATTACCGAGTGGCGCGATGAAAACGGCAACGTTGAAGTTCGTAGCGAGAAGAGCGATCTCGGCGGTACCATGCGTCTCGGCGCACAGCAGTGCCAGTTGGTTGACGATAGCCTGGTTCGCCAGCTGTACAATGCGCCGACAATTGTTGAGCGTCATCGTCACCGTTACGAAGTCAACAACATGCTGTTGAAACAGATTGAAGATGCAGGTCTGCGCGTTGCGGGCCGTTCCGGGGATGATCAGTTGGTCGAGATCATCGAAGTTCCGAATCACCCGTGGTTCGTGGCTTGCCAGTTCCATCCGGAGTTTACTTCTACTCCACGTGATGGTCACCCGCTGTTTGCAGGCTTTGTGAAAGCCGCCAGCGAGTTCCAGAAACGTCAGGCGAAGTAAGTAAAAAAGTTAGAACGGCAACGCGTACCCTGGGTACGCGTTGTTTGTCTGGAGTTTCAGTTTAACTAGTGACTTGAGGAAAACCTAATGTCCAAAATCGTAAAAACCATCGGTCGTGAAATCATCGACTCCCGTGGTAACCCGACTGTTGAAGCCGAAGTACATCTGGAGGGTGGTTTCGTCGGTATGGCAGCTGCTCCGTCAGGTGCTTCTACTGGTTCCCGTGAAGCTCTGGAACTGCGCGATGGCGACAAATCCCGTTTCCTGGGTAAAGGCGTAACCAAAGCTGTTGCTGCGGTAAACGGCCCGATCGCTCAGGCGCTGATTGGCAAAGATGCTAAAGATCAGGCTGGCATTGACAAGATCATGATCGACCTGGACGGCACCGAAAACAAATCCAAATTCGGCGCGAACGCAATCCTGGCTGTATCTCTGGCTAACGCCAAAGCTGCTGCAGCTGCTAAAGGTATGCCGCTGTACGAGCACATCGCTGAACTGAACGGTACTCCGGGCAAATACTCTATGCCGGTTCCGATGATGAACATCATCAACGGTGGTGAGCACGCTGACAACAACGTTGATATCCAGGAATTCATGATTCAGCCGGTTGGCGCGAAAACTGTGAAAGAAGCCATCCGCATGGGTTCTGAAGTTTTCCATCACCTGGCAAAAGTTCTGAAAGCGAAAGGCATGAACACTGCTGTTGGTGACGAAGGTGGCTATGCGCCGAACCTGGGTTCCAACGCTGAAGCTCTGGCTGTTATCGCTGAAGCTGTTAAAGCTGCTGGTTATGAACTGGGCAAAGACATCACTCTGGCGATGGACTGCGCAGCTTCTGAATTCTACAAAGACGGTAAATACGTTCTGGCTGGCGAAGGCAACAAAGCTTTCACCTCTGAAGAATTCACTCACTTCCTGGAAGAACTGACCAAACAGTATCCGATCGTATCTATCGAAGACGGTCTGGACGAATCTGACTGGGACGGTTTCGCATACCAGACCAAAGTTCTGGGCGACAAAATCCAGCTGGTTGGTGACGACCTGTTCGTAACTAACACCAAGATCCTGAAAGAAGGTATCGAAAAAGGTATCGCTAACTCCATCCTGATCAAATTCAACCAGATCGGTTCTCTGACCGAAACTCTGGCTGCAATCAAGATGGCGAAAGATGCTGGCTACACTGCAGTTATCTCTCACCGTTCTGGCGAAACTGAAGACGCTACCATCGCTGACCTGGCTGTTGGTACTGCTGCAGGCCAGATCAAAACTGGTTCTATGAGCCGTTCTGACCGTGTTGCTAAATACAACCAGCTGATTCGTATCGAAGAAGCTCTGGGCGAAAAAGCACCGTACAACGGTCGTAAAGAGATCAAAGGCCAGGCATAAGACTGACTTTATCTGATTTAAAAATGCCAGCCTCCGGGCTGGCATTTTTTATGGTTGAGTTACCAGCGGCCGGATGCGCCGCCACCTCCAGAAGAACCGCCCCCGCCGCTAAATCCGCCGCCACTTGAGCCTCCACCGGAACCGCTGTTGTCTGAATGATAACTTTTACCTGATGCTCTTTTCTGAAGTACACATAAACAGGTAAAGACCATAAATATGGTGAAAGTAAAAAAGAAGGAAAATACAGCAATGGAAAAAATTTTATCGGAGAACAGGAATAAATCTAAAAGATAGATTGCTGAAATACAGACTCCACTTTTACATGCGCGACAAAAATTACTGCCTTGATGAAAAAACCAGAAAGGGAAGAACATCACTGCAAATACCCAAAAAATAGCAAAGTAATAATGATCACTGGAAGACGCTGATTCACTTTCTGAAGGATTAGTCGGATATTGGTGTTGTGAAGTGAGTTGGCTATTCAAAGCGTTTATAGCTAGCTCTAATCCCTGAGCAAATTTTTGTTGTTTAAATGCGGGTATCATGTTGCTACGGATGATATCTCCAGCCAGAGCATCGGTTACCTTTTCTTCCAGCCCATAACCTACCTGGATGCGGACAGTACGATCTGACCAGGCAACAATGATCAGTATCCCATCATTACGTTTGGCATCTCCTAAACGCCAATTGTCAAAAACTCTTGTAGCATATTGTTCAATTGTCTCGTCTTTGGTTGTGGGAACAATTAATACAGCAATTTGCACTTGGGTATTATTGAAAATAGATTCTAACTTGTGCGTCAGTTCTTTCTTTTCTTGTGAGTTTAAGCTACTCGTAAGATCCGTAACTTGTTGCTGTAATTGTGGGACAATAGTTGGTTGGGCTGCAACAAAGGAACATACGAAAGTGAACATTAGTATGAAATAGCGCATTATAAATTTCTCATTAAATCTGGATAAATAAATTGACGGCGGCATCGGTAATTTTAGATTCGTTATCATTAAAAACTAATACAGAAAAAATAAATATAATTTTGGTGAATGTTTTGACATGATTAAATCCATTTTCTTTATTTTCTTCTGACATAATACGTTACTCCCTTTAATTATTAACGATATGTTTCGCATTTTTCTTTAAATCTGCATGTAACAGAATGTTAATAAGACATGATTGTTGCGGCAGGATCTGCAATAATTAACAATTATCCACTTCACAGAGAATGCTATGCAGTACCCGATTAACGAGATGTTCCAGACCCTGCAAGGTGAGGGTTACTTTACCGGCGTCCCCGCCATTTTTATTCGTTTACAGGGATGCCCGGTTGGCTGTGCCTGGTGCGACACCAAACACACCTGGGAAAAGCTTGAGGATCGGGAAGTCTCCCTTTTCAGCATTCTGGCGAAGACCAAAGAGAGTGATAAGTGGGGGGCGGCGAGCAGTGAAGATTTGCTGGCTGTCATTGGTCGGCAGGGATATACCGCGCGGCATGTGGTGATTACGGGTGGTGAGCCTTGCATTCATGATTTGCTGCCACTGACTGACCTGCTCGAAAAGAACGGTTTTAGCTGCCAGATCGAAACCAGTGGAACTCATGAAGTACGCTGCACACCGAATACCTGGGTTACCGTATCACCAAAGCTGAACATGCGCGGCGGCTATGAAGTGTTGTCACAGGCACTGGAGCGAGCCAACGAAATCAAGCATCCAGTGGGGCGCGTACGTGATATTGAAGCACTGGATGAACTACTGGCAACGCTGACCGATGATAAACCGCGAGTCATTGCACTGCAGCCGATTAGCCAAAAGGATGATGCCACACGTTTGTGCATTGAAACCTGCATTGCGCGTAATTGGCGTTTGTCGATGCAAACACATAAATATCTAAATATTGCCTGATTAAACATTTATAAGCGTTATAAATGGGTGGAACCTGTAAAGACTTCTACTCATTTATATTGTTTGTCGCCTCTGAAAACTCCTCCATTTTACCCATCCAGGGCTAATCATTAGCATTCTCTACAAATTCTGTGGCGTTAATTTTTCGCTGGAGTGAAAATTATTGCGGTAAAGTTTGGTAGATTTTAGTTTGTATAGAGTTATTTTAAATATTTACCTTTTTAATCAATGGATTAAGTGCTCTTTAACATAATGGATGTGTTGTTTGTGTGATACTATAAAGTTGGTAGATTGTGACTGGCTTAAAAAATCATTAATTAATAATAGGTTATGTTTACAGAGTTCCCCGCGCCAGCGGGGATAAACCGCCGGACACTACCGAACGACAGCGGCGGCGGGCGAGTTCCCCGCGCCAGCGGGGATAAACCGGGCGAATACAAACGCTGGCGCAACGAGTCCTAGGGTTCCCCGCGCCAGCGGGGATAAACCGACGCCAGCGGTGGCGTTACTGAAATCCTCGGTGAGTTCCCCGCGCCAGCGGGGATAAACCGCCGCCGGTTACTGCCCCGGCGTTCACTGCCGAGAGTTCCCCGCGCCAGCGGGGATAAACCGACTGGTTCTGTAACCCAAATTTGGGATCATTCGAGTTCCCCGCGCCAGCGGGGATAAACCGACGGGGACGAATCACAGCAGCGTTATCGTGATGAGTTCCCCGCGCCAGCGGGGATAAACCGAAACCGGACGAGGGCGCGCTAAAACGTGATTAGAGTTCCCCGCGCCAGCGGGGATAAACCGCCTCTCAATTTGTAACGTCTGCAATGTCAGGCGAGTTCCCCGCGCCAGCGGGGATAAACCACCATATAACCCGTTATCTCTTTCTCAAGTTTTTATATTAGCAGTACTTGTAATAAGCAACATATCCACGTAACACCTCATGTTCAAAATAGTTCTCCATGCCAGAGAGGTTCACAATTATCGATACAAAAAATTAAATTTAATCAAAGTGTTATTTGTATGATTCTTAAATCGTTAAGAAATTTTAATCTATTATTTTTTTAATATTGAATTAATGCCTGTTAATTTTTTCTTTAGAATAACAGTATGTTTTTTAAGCTTGTTATTCATTGGTTAAGTAATAAATCTGGAAGTTTGTCTTTGTTTTGAGGCTAATGAGTGGTTTTACATAACCGCCTCTATACGCTGTTGATGAATAGTTCTTATGAATAAAGATATCCAGTTCATACTTTAAGTGAAAATTGATAAAGTGCGATTCGTATTGTCTTTTATTCTAAAGACATCGAGTGTAGTTAATATTCCTTGTAAAAACAGGGATAAACCGAACTAGTTAAAGTTTTTATTATGTTCCCTGCATCAGCGGGGATAAACCGGACTTGTTATCATTTTTTAAGTTGTCGAACTTATGTTCCCCGCGTCAGCGGGGATAACCATTCAGGTATGTTCAGGCCGGGCAGTTTCCCGCCCGGCCTTCCTCACTTACGCATTCGACCAGCTCTGGATCGAATCCACATTCCCCATGCATCACTTCATACGATTTTTTCAGGATCACATCAGTATGTTTGGTTAGGTCTTTGAAAATGCCTTTATTCATCGCGTCGTAGCGTTTGGCATTGCTCTCAATCGGTATAAAGATATCTTTCACGCGAACCATCTTATCAACAGCCGTTGCGTAATCCGGGTATAGCCCCAGACCTACCGCTGTATTAATCGCTGCTCCCAGACTTGCACAACCGTTAATGGCGTTACGGCGTGCCGGAAGGTTGAACACGTCGGCAAAAATTTGCATAAACAGATCGCTGTTCGAACCGCCGCCAGTAATGATCACATGCTTCGCAAAGTGATTCATTTCATTACACATATTGTCGTAATTGTTCTTCAGCGTTAGCGCCACGCTTTCCAATATCGAACGATATATCCATGCGTAATCCATGCTGGAATCAAAGCCGATCATAATCCCGCGTTTGTACGGTTCCCACGGATTGGTCAGCCAGTCCAGCACCGTCATCAGCCCATTACAGCCAGGTGGCACACTAGAGGCTTTCTTGTTGAGTAAATCTTCCGGTGAAAGATCCTGCGCCCTGGCATCCTGAATTAACGACTCGCCTAACATGTCACGCAGCCAGCTCACCGTCCACATACCTTTGCGAATACCGTAACCTTCATACAGCAATGTTTGCGGAATAGAAGACATAATCGGCCAGTACGCCACCGGATCTTTCGGCAGTGCTTTGCCGTTCATCATCAATGCGATGTAAGTGCCAAGAGAAATTACCGCAGTTTCATCATCCAGTAATCCGGCCCCCAGAGCTTCTACCGGTTTATCACTGGTGGTACAAACAACCGGCAGTCCTGCCGGGAAATGTGTCGCCAGTGCGGCTTGTGGTGTGATATGTCCGAGGACGGTGCCAGGCATTTGCACATCAAACAGCATATGACGGGGGATATTAAACTTATCCATTACCGCAGCATCTTCGCTCCATGTCCAGCTCTTATAATCCACCGGCCACTGACCAAAATAGTTGGCGATATTGTCTTTAAACTCGCCGGTTAAGCGATGCGTCAGATAACCCGAAAAAGAGGTGACATATGCCACGTCAGGATTAGTGTGTTCGTAAGGGCGTGTAACGCGTGCATCCTGCCAGCTAATCAACGGCGCAGCAGGCGTGCCATCGGCTTTCAATAACGCACGACAGCAACGGATGGATCCCAGACCAATACCGACAATATCTTCTTTATTCCCGGCAAACTGACTCATCAAATCGTGACCGGCAAAACATAATGATGCCCATAAATCGTCGTCAGGATGTTCTGCAGTATCGGCATCTGGCGTGTGCATCGGCTGTAATAAGCCTTTGCCTTCGCAAACCACGTTACCTTCCAGATCGTACATCACCACTTTTGTGCTCTGACTTCCGCCATCAATCCCTATGATGTATTTTTTCGACATGATTTTTCTCCTGTAATTTTCCTGGCTTACTTGCTGCTAGCCATTGCGGGGGCGCTATCAGCAGTACGAATTTTTTGGAACAGCAAAAAGGTAAAGACAATCACCATGGCAAGCGCCGCCATTCCCATCAGCCACATATTGCGGTAGGCTTCTGCTGCGGGCAGGGTGTCTTGCCAGTGGCCGATAATCGGGTAAACGAAGACATCCGGCAGGAATCCAATCACCGAACAAATACCTACCGTGGTGCCCATAATGTAAGACGGTGTTCTCGCTTCGCCAGGGCAGGCCCAGTACAGCCCGCGTGAGGCGTAACAGGTGAATCCCAGCAGTAAAATCAGGCCAATCCCCATCGCGACCGATTGCGGGTTAGAGTTCGTGACGAGCAGGGCAGTTAACGCCAGCAGGCCGAGTACGGAAAGGATTTGGATCACGCGGGTAGGGGATTTCACTTTACTGTAGGTGGTGATAATGCCGCCAAGTGGGCCGCACAGCGCGCGGAAGATTTTGTTGATCACAATCCCCATGTAGCTCGCTGCCACCAGCGACATGCCGTACATTTCGGTCAGATAGTTGGTGGAGTAACTCAGAATGGCGTAGATTGTGAAGACACCAAAAATCACCATGCTGCAATACCAGGTGGTGCTGATACGCAAAACGGCAAGGATGTCGCTAAGCTGGAATGACTGTTTTTCTTCGTTATTGGCACTGCGCAGGTTGTTGTTATCGCTAACAAAAAAACAGCACAGAATCCCCAACAAGATGTAAACCACACTGTAGATGATAATGACTGTTTTCAGGCTGGCGCTGTCATCCGGTGCAAAGCGAGAAAAGACCCACATGGTAAACACCGCCAGCGACATTACACCGACGCCGCGCAGCCCTTCCATCCAGCCCATAATTTTCCCTTGCTCACTATGATCGCCCAGCAACGAGGCGGCTTTAATCGACACCGACCACAGCATTAAAATCGTCGTTATCGCAAAGGCGACCTGAATACAGAGCATTACCCACAGCGGTGGATACGTTGCCATTAACAGACCCAGTAATCCGGTAATGATCATCGCGGAAGTAATCATTTTGCGGTGTGAAAATTTATCGGCAATAACGCCGCTGGGGGCATAAAGAATAATAGCCGCAATACCAAAGGTACTCATTATTAAACCTATCTCGGTATTGCTGAATCCCATAAATTTCGCCATGGGAATTTGATAAATATAACGTAAATAAGCCAGGTCGAAACTAACGCCGCCGCTAAAACTAATTATCGCGAGGGTTATCCAACGGCGATATGAGTTGTGTTGCATATCGTATTCCCATTTGTAATAGACAAAAAAAAGAGAAAAGTAAGCCGCCCTTTCAGGTGGATTACTTTTCTCAGGTCTCTAGTAATTGCAATAAGAAATAACATGGAAAGCAGAGGTGTTGTGTGAGAGTAATCACGCTTCTGCTTTTTAAAACTATTTGACAATACGAATATCACACTGTGATTACGATCACATTAGCAGTTATGCCGTTATGCTAAAAATTATCTCCAGTTACCAGAGATAATGAGAAAGGTAACTTCCCTCTCGCGGGGGAAGTTACCTTTCTTTTTTTTTGCCTTACGGAAATTGGAGCTAACTATGTCAATCGAATCTCTCAATGCGTTCTCAATGGATTTTTTCTCACTGAAAGGTAAAACCGCAATTGTTACCGGTGGGAATAGCGGTTTAGGCCAGGCATTTGCCATGGCGTTGGCCAAAGCTGGCGCAAATATCTTTATTCCTAGTTTCGTCAAAGATAACGGCGAAACAAAGGAAATGATTGAAAAACAGGGTGTTGAGGTGGACTTCATGCAGGTGGATATCACCGCAGAAGGCGCGCCGCAGAAGATTATCGCTGCTTGCTGTGAGCGTTTCGGTACAGTTGATATTCTGGTAAACAATGCCGGTATTTGTAAGCTGAATAAGGTGCTGGACTTCGGTCGTGCCGACTGGGATCCGATGATTGATGTGAACCTGACCGCCGCATTCGAGTTAAGCTATGAAGCTGCAAAAATTATGATCCCGCAGAAAAGCGGCAAAATTATTAATATCTGTTCATTG
This sequence comes from Escherichia sp. SCLE84, assembly GCF_012584495.1. Classification (NCBI taxonomy): domain Bacteria; kingdom Pseudomonadati; phylum Pseudomonadota; class Gammaproteobacteria; order Enterobacterales; family Enterobacteriaceae; genus Escherichia; species Escherichia sp. SCLE84. The sequence continues at coordinate 4,296,445 of NZ_CP051430.1, forward strand.
TTCTCTTACTTAGGTGGACAATGGTCACCTGCATATTCTGCCACTAAACATGCTCTTGCCGGGTTCACCAAAGCTTATTGTGATGAGCTAGGTCAATATAATATTCAGGTAAATGGTATCGCCCCTAGCTATTATGCAACAGATATTACGCTGGCGACACGCAGTAATCCAGAAACCAATCAGCGCGTTCTTGATCATATTCCGGCAAACCGTTGGGGCGATACTCAGGATTTAATGGGCGCAGCTGTATTCCTCGCAAGTCCGGCTTCAAATTATGTCAATGGGCATTTATTAGTGGTCGATGGTGGTTATTTAGTGCGCTAATCCATAACGGTGGTTTCTGTTTTCTCTTATTAATGATTATTCCATTTTTATTATCAGGAAGGAATTACTATGTCTTTATCTCGCGCAGCGATTGTCGACCAGCTAAAGGAAATTGTTGGTGCAGATCGCGTAATTACCGATGAAACAGTATTAAAGAAGAACAGTATTGACCGTTTTCGTAAATTTCCGGATATTCATGGTATTTATACTTTGCCGATTCCGGCAGCGGTCGTAAAACTCGGTTCCACAGAACAAGTCTCCCGTGTGCTGAATTTTATGAATGCGCACAAAATTAACGGTGTGCCGCGTACCGGCGCTTCCGCCACTGAAGGTGGGCTGGAAACCGTTGTGGAAAACTCGGTGGTGCTCGACGGCTCCGCCATGAATCAAATCATTAATATTGATATTGAGAATATGCAGGCGACGGCGCAATGTGGCGTTCCGCTGGAGGTGCTGGAAAATGCGTTGCGTGAAAAAGGTTACACCACGGGGCATTCTCCGCAGTCAAAGCCGCTGGCTCAGATGGGCGGCCTGGTAGCAACCCGCAGTATCGGGCAGTTCTCCACACTCTACGGCGCAATCGAAGATATGGTCGTTGGTCTGGAAGCAGTATTGGCTGATGGCACCGTCACACGCATTAAAAACGTGCCACGCCGCGCGGCTGGCCCGGACATTCGCCACATCATCATCGGTAACGAAGGTGCACTTTGCTATATCACTGAAGTAACAGTGAAAATCTTTAAATTCACCCCGGAAAACAACCTCTTCTACGGCTATATCCTGGAAGACATGAAAACCGGCTTCAACATCCTGCGTGAAGTCATGGTGGAAGGGTATCGTCCGTCGATCGCTCGTTTGTATGACGCTGAAGATGGCACCCAACACTTCACCCATTTTGCAGACGGAAAATGCGTGCTGATCTTTATGGCTGAAGGTAACCCTCGCATTGCGAAGGCGACGGGCGAAGGGATTGCGGAAATCGTTGCCCGCTACCCGCAATGCCAGCGCGTGGACAGCAAGCTGATCGAAACCTGGTTTAACAACCTGAACTGGGGACCGGATAAAGTGGCTGCCGAACGTGTGCAGATCCTCAAAACCGGCAACATGGGCTTTACCACTGAAGTGTCCGGCTGCTGGAGCTGCATCCACGAAATCTACGAAAGCGTTATTAACCGTATTCGTACTGAGTTCCCGCACGCCGACGACATCACCATGCTGGGCGGTCATTCCTCTCATAGCTATCAGAACGGCACCAACATGTACTTCGTCTACGATTACAACGTCGTTGACTGTAAGCCGGAAGAGGAAATCGACAAGTACCACAATCCGCTCAACAAGATCATCTGTGAAGAAACCATTCGCCTCGGCGGTTCGATGGTGCACCACCACGGTATCGGTAAACATCGCGTTCACTGGAGCAAACTGGAACACGGCAGCGCGTGGGCGTTGCTGGAAGGGCTGAAAAAGCAGTTCGATCCTAATGGCATTATGAATACGGGTACTATCTATCCGATTGAAAAATAATGTGTCAGGCAGCGTTCCGCGATGACGGGGCGTTGCCTTTTCGGCTTCTCAGGCGAGAAGCCGTTCTTATTACCGGACAATGAAGGGGTAAAGATGAACACTTCACCGGTGCGAATGGATGATTTACCGCTTAACCGTTTTCACTGCCGCATTGCTGCGCTCACTTTCGGCGCACACCTGACCGACGGTTATGTTCTCGGCGTCATTGGTTACGCCATTATTCAGCTTACGCCCGCCATGCAACTGACGCCGTTTATGGCGGGAATGATCGGCGGCTCGGCGCTCCTTGGTTTGTTCCTTGGCAGCCTGGTTCTTGGGTGGATCTCCGACCATATTGGTCGGCAAAAAATCTTCACCTTCAGCTTTTTGCTGATTACGCTTGCTTCGTTTTTACAATTTTTTGCCACCACGCCAGAGCATCTTATTGGACTGCGCATTTTGATTGGCATTGGTCTGGGAGGCGATTATTCAGTAGGTCACACCTTGCTGGCTGAATTTTCCCCGCGCCGCCATCGCGGTATTTTGCTGGGCGCATTCAGCGTGGTGTGGACCGTAGGCTATGTGCTGGCAAGTATTGCCGGACATCACTTTATTTCCGAAAACCCGGAGGCCTGGCGCTGGCTACTGGCATCGGCAGCTCTGCCCGCGTTGTTGATTACGTTATTACGCTGGGGAACGCCAGAATCACCACGCTGGCTACTGCGCCAGGGGCGTTTTGCAGAAGCTCACGCTATCGTGCATCGCTATTTTGGTCCCCATGTTTTACTGGGCGATGAAGTGGTAACGGCGACCCATAAACACATCAAAACCTTGTTCTCTTCGCGTTACTGGCGGCGCACGGCGTTTAACAGCGTCTTCTTTGTCTGCCTCGTAATCCCATGGTTTGTGATTTATACCTGGCTGCCAACTATCGCCCAGACTATTGGTCTGGAAGATGCGCTGACTGCCAGCCTGATGCTTAATGCGTTGTTAATTGTGGGCGCGCTGCTGGGATTAGTTCTGACGCACCTGCTGGCACATCGCAAATTTTTGCTGGGAAGTTTTTTGCTGCTGGCGGCAACGCTGGTAGTCATGGCCTGTTTGCCTTCCGGCAGTTCATTAACGCTGCTGCTTTTTGTTCTCTTCAGCACCACCATTTCGGCAGTCAGTAATCTGGTGGGCATTTTGCCTGCGGAAAGTTTTCCTACTGACATTCGCTCGCTGGGCGTCGGTTTTGCCACCGCCATGAGTCGACTTGGCGCGGCGGTAAGTACTGGCCTGCTGCCGTGGGTGCTGGCGCAGTGGGGAATGCAAGTCACCTTATTGCTCCTGGCGACAGTGTTGTTGGTTGGTTTTGTTGTGACCTGGCTATGGGCACCAGAAACTAAAGCCCTCCCGCTGGTGGCGGCGGGAAATGTAGGAGGTGCGAATGAACATTCTGTTAGCGTTTAAAGCCGAACCGGATGCCGGAATGCTGGCGGAAAAAGAGTGGCAGGCGGCGGCTCAGGGTAAAAGCGGACCGGATATTTCGCTACTGCGAAGTTTACTCGGTGCTGATGAACAGGCCGCTGCCGCGCTGCTGTTGGCGCAGAGAAAAAACGGTACGCCGATGTCTTTAACCGCGTTGAGCATGGGGGATGAACGGGCATTGCACTGGCTGCGCTATCTCATGGCTCTTGGGTTTGAGGAAGCTGTATTGCTGGAGACGGCGGCAGATCTGCGCTTTGCGCCGGAATTTGTCGCTCGCCATATTGCCGAATGGCAGCATCAGAATCCGCTGGATCTGATAATTACCGGCTGCCAAAGCAGCGAAGGGCAGAATGGGCAAACGCCATTTTTGCTGGCGGAAATGCTGGGCTGGCCCTGCTTCACCCAGGTGGAGCGTTTCACTCTCGACGCGCTGTTTATCACCCTCGAACAGCGTACTGAACATGGGTTGCGTTGTTGCCGGGTTCGCTTGCCTGCGGTGATTGCCGTGCGTCAGTGCGGTGAAGTGGCCTTGCCAGTACCGGGAATGCGCCAGCGAATGGCTGCGGGGAAAGCAGAAATTATCCGTAAAACTGTTGCTGCCGAAATGCCAGCGATGCAGTGTCTGCAACTGGCAAGAGCAGAGCAACGACGCGGAGCGACGCTGATTGATGGGCAAACGGTAGCAGAAAAAGCTCAAAAGCTATGGCAGGACTATTTACGCCAAAGGATGCAGCCATGAATATCGCAATTGTGACAATAAATCAGGAGAATGCCGCAATAGCAAGCTGGCTGGCGGCGCAGGATTTCAGCGGTTGTACCCTGGCGCACTGGCAGATTGAACCTCAGCCTGTAGTGGCGGAACAGGTGCTGGATGCGTTGGTGGAACAGTGGCAGCGAACGCCTGCGGACGTTGTTCTCTTTCCGCCGGGAACGTTTGGCGATGAACTGTCGACCCGGCTGGCCTGGCGTTTACATGGTGCAAGCATCTGCCAGGTGACTTCGTTAGATATTCCAACCGTAAGCGTGCGCAAATCCCACTGGGGAAATGCGCTAACGGCGACGCTGCAAACAGAAAAACGCCCGCTATGCCTTTCCCTGGCGCGTCAGGCGGGAGCAGCGAAAAACGCCACGTTGCCCTCTGGAATGCAACAACTGAACATTGTCCCGGGTGCGCTTCCCGACTGGCTGGTTAGCACAGAGGATCTGAAAAATGTTACTCGCGACCCATTAGCTGAGGCCAGACGGGTGCTGGTGGTGGGGCAGGGCGGAGAGGCAGATAACCAGGAAATCGCTATGCTGGCAGAAAAGCTGGGAGCCGAAGTGGGCTACAGTCGGGCGCGAGTGATGAACGGTGGCGTTGATGCTGAAAAAGTGATTGGTATTTCCGGACATCTGCTGGCACCTGAGGTGTGTATTGTTGTTGGCGCTTCTGGCGCAGCAGCGTTAATGGCGGGCGTACGCAATAGCAAGTTTGTGGTGGCGATTAATCATGACGCCAGCGCTGCGGTATTTTCACAGGCAGATGTTGGCGTGGTTGATGACTGGAAAGTGGTGCTGGAGGCACTGGTGACAAACATTCACGCAGATTGCCAATAACGTGTTGCCGGATGATCCTGCCTACGGTTCTGGCCTGGGGACTTGTAGGCCTGATAAGACGCGTCAAGCGTCGCATCAGGCGCTGAATGTCGGATGTGGCGTGCGGCCTACAAATCAAACCAAATTCAATTGGTTACGATTATCCCGTCAAAGTAATTTTTTCGCTAACGTCCAGACCCCGGTATTCGTGGTGGAAAGCGCCACGACACCCGCGTTAATCGCATTACGCGCATCTTCTTCATCGCACACCAGCCCACCGGCAATCAGCGGTTGGCGGATTTTCTCTGTCACCCAGCCCAGCACTTTGGGCATACAGCCTGGCAGGATCTCAATACAATCCGGATTCGATTGCGCAACTTGCTTATCAATGTTGTGAAACGAAATTGAATCAACAATAAACAGGCGATGAATACAGAAAAAACCTTCCGCTCTTGCCGCTTTCAACATTGAGGCTTTGGTACTGATAATGCCGTCCGCCTCGGTCACCAGTTTCAAAAACTGAATCACGACTTCTTTATTTGACGCGCCTTCCAGCAAATCAACATGAATAAAAGCATATTTCCCGGCGTTCTTAATCTTTTTAACGATATTACTGATGGTGCAGATATTGCCGTACAACACGGAAATAAACTGGCATTCAGAGTCGATTGCCAGTTGCAGGCTGGCATTATCTTTAACGGCAGCAATCACCGGATTCTGGCGGAGCAGGTGTAAGAGGGGCATAAATTATCCTTATTATTTATCCAAAGCGGTAGGTGATGCCGAATCCGGAAGGCGGATAGCGCCACTGTTGTAGTGTGGATTCGTCGCACAGCAAACGGCAGGTGCCACACTCCAGGCAGCCGTGATAATCAACGCGTAAGTCACCTTCCGGTGTGAGCGAAAAAAGACCTGCCGGACAGGCGTTAATCAACCGTTGTACCATCTGACGCTCAACGGAGTCAGCCGGAACAATGTGCGGCGCATCAGCAACGCGCCAGAGATTATGGGCTACAGACATCGCAGACTCCTGATAACATCGCCCGCCAGATGCCACAGGCCATGACGACGTAAATGACGCCAGAATAACTGGCGCAGCGGTGGAACAGGTTTATCACCCTGATCCCATAAATCGCGGGAAATATCCTGCATTAACGCAGGCCACGCCCGATACCAGCCAGGGCGTTGCAAAAGCGCCGGAACATGCTGATAACGTTGTAGAACATCCCATAGCAGGCTGCGCTCTACGTTGTGATGATAAAGCGCAAACAGATTTTGCGGCTCGCGGTGCTGGCAGGCGCTTATCAGCGTTTGTGCCGCCGCCTGCGCGCCAGTCAGCGCCATATCCATGCCGCGCACGGAAATTCCGGTATTGACGCAACTGCGCAACGCATCGCCCACCAGCAGCCAGCCGTTACCGGCGTATTGCACCGGCATACTGTGCAAGCCACCTTCTGGCACCAGATGCGCACCATACTCCAGTGATTCCGTGTTTTTGATAAGCGGGCGCACTGCCGGATGCGCTTTAAAGCGAGTCAGCAGCTCGCTTGCCGGAACACGACTTTGCGTAAGGGAAGAGAGCGGGCAAACAATCCCTAACGAGAGCGTTTGTTGATTAGTATAAAGAAATGCGCCGCCGGGTAAGTCATCACAGATCCTGCCGCTGAACAGCAACGCTGCGCCTTCGTTATTCTCCAGATGAAAACGTTCTTCAATAGCGGATGGTTCCAGCGACAGCACTTCTTTGATCCCCAACGCCATCGCTTCACCAGCAGGACGAGTCACTAACCCGTGACGCTCAGCCAGGACGCTGTTGGCACCTTCTGCCAGCACCACATAACGGGCACGGAGAATATCGTCACCACAAATGACACCACACACCCTGCCGTTTTCTTCATACAGTGCATCCACCGTCGCTCCGGGGATGCATTCGACACCTTCTTCTTCGGCTTCGGCAACCAGCCACGGATCGAACCGTGCACGTAATACACTCCAGGATTCACCGCCGGGCTGTAAGCTGGAAAACGTCGTTGCGCCATCGGGCGTTAACAGGGAAAGGCTTTCGTGAGTGATGCGTCGTTCAAGAGGCGCGGTCAGATGAAATTGCGGGAGGAGTTCCGCGAGTGCATGGGTATATAACCGCCCGCCGGAAAGATTTTTGCTGCCGGGGATTTCAGCGCGTTCCAGTAACAAAACGGATAAACCCGCTCGCGCGCAGCGTAACGCGCAAGCGGTGCCTGCAATACCGGCACCAATAATAATAATGTCGCAGTCGTCTTCCATGTCATGCCCCAGATATCCAGAACACAACACCCTAACATAGCGTTACTTAAGGGAAATTGACCGCCGACACACTCTTATCATTCGCCGCGATAGATACAACCAGCGGTGCAGGTTTCTTTTACCATCACCGCACTTAACAGCGGCACAACGGGTTTAACCTGATCCCAAATCCATTTTGCTAAAACTTCGCTGGTTGGGTTTTCCAGACCTGGAATATCATTGAGATAATGGTGATCGAGGCGCTCATAAGTTGGCTTAAACGCCGCTTTTAGTTCAGCGAAATCGATAATCCAGCCCGTATGCGGATCGACTTCCCCGGTAATTTCCAGTCGCACCATAAAGGAATGCCCGTGCAGGCGACCACATTTATGCCCTTCCGGGACGTGTGGTAAGCGGTGAGCGGCTTCGAAGGTGAAATCTTTAAATAACGTGGTGGACATCATAATTTCTCTACAGGACGATAAAACCGCCGTAGAGTACCGGAAAGGCTGTTTTTTCGCATTATCTAAAACGACTTTGTTGCGCAAAATCGCTGATTTATCTTAATGATTGGCTAAATTCATTTGTTTTTCATTAGGTTGGTTAATCTATTTTGTTGTTAAAGACTATTGCTAAAACAGGTTAGTCGATTTGGTTATTAGTTATCGCTATCCCGTCTTTAATCCACACCGTTCACCCCGTTAACCTTACCTTCTCTTCTGTTTTATGGGCGCTGACAGGGCGCAGAAACAGCTTTGCTTACTGGAACATAACGACGCATGACGACACAGGTCCCACCTTCCGCGTTGCTTCCGTTGAACCCGGAGCAACTGGCACGCCTTCAGGCGGCCACGACCGATTTAACTCCCACCCAGCTTGCCTGGGTTTCTGGCTATTTCTGGGGCGTACTCAATCAGCAGCCTGCTGCGCTTGCAGCGACGCCAGCGCCAGCCGCAGAAATGCCGGGTATAACTATTATCTCCGCCTCGCAAACCGGCAATGCGCGCCGGGTTGCTGAAGCATTACGCGATGATTTATTAGCAGCAAAACTGAACGTTAAGCTGGTGAACGCGGGCGACTATAAATTCAAACAAATCGCCAGCGAAAAACTGCTTATCGTGGTGACGTCAACGCAAGGAGAAGGGGAACCGCCGGAAGAAGCCGTCGCGCTGCATAAGTTCCTGTTCTCCAAAAAAGCGCCGAAGCTGGAAAACACCGCATTTGCCGTGTTTAGCCTCGGCGATAGCTCTTATGAATTTTTCTGCCAGTCCGGGAAAGATTTTGACAGCAAGCTGGCGGAACTGGGCGGTGAACGCCTGCTCGACCGTGTCGATGCCGATGTTGAATACCAGGCTGCTGCCAGCGAGTGGCGCGCCCGCGTGGTTGATGCGCTTAAATCGCGTGCGCCTGTCGCGGCACCTTCGCAATCCGTCGCTACTGGCGCGGTAAATGAAATCCACTCCAGCCCGTACAGCAAAGACGCTCCGCTGGTGGCGAGCCTTTCGGTTAACCAGAAAATTACCGGACGTAACTCTGAAAAAGACGTTCGCCATATCGAAATTGACTTAGGTGACTCGGGCCTGCGTTACCAGCCGGGTGACGCGCTGGGCGTCTGGTATCAGAACGATCCGGCACTGGTGAAAGAACTTGTCGAACTGCTGTGGCTGAAAGGCGATGAACCTGTCACCGTCGAGGGCAAAACGTTGCCTCTGAACGAAGCGCTACAGTGGCACTTCGAACTGACCGTCAACACCGCCAACATTGTTGAGAATTACGCCACGCTTACCCGCAGTGAAACACTGCTGCCGCTGGTGGGCGATAAAGCGAAGTTACAGCATTACGCCGCGACGACGCCGATTGTCGACATGGTGCGTTTCTCTCCGGCGCAACTGGATGCCGAAGCGCTGATTAATCTGCTGCGCCCGCTGACCCCGCGCCTGTATTCCATCGCCTCCTCGCAGGCGGAAGTCGAGAACGAAGTACACGTCACCGTTGGTGTGGTGCGTTACGACGTGGAAGGCCGAGCCCGTGCCGGTGGTGCCTCCAGCTTCCTCGCGGATCGCGTGGAAGAAGAGGGCGAAGTCCGCGTATTTATCGAACATAACGATAACTTTCGCCTGCCCGCTAACCCGGAAACCCCGGTGATTATGATTGGCCCAGGCACCGGTATTGCGCCGTTCCGCGCCTTTATGCAGCAACGCGCCGCCGACGAAGCGCCAGGTAAAAACTGGCTGTTCTTTGGTAATCCGCACTTTACGGAAGACTTCCTGTACCAGGTGGAGTGGCAGCGCTACGTCAAAGATGGCGTGCTGACACGTATCGATCTTGCCTGGTCGCGCGACCAAAAAGAAAAAGTTTACGTACAAGACAAACTGCGCGAACAGGGCGCGGAGCTGTGGCGCTGGATCAATGATGGTGCCCACATTTATGTCTGCGGCGACGCTAATCGCATGGCGAAAGACGTTGAGCAGGCACTTCTGGAAGTGATTGCCGAATTTGGTGGCATGGACACCGAAGCGGCGGATGAATTTTTAAGTGAGCTGCGCGTAGAGCGCCGTTATCAGCGAGATGTCTACTAATGAGCGAAAAACATCCAGGGCCTTTAGTGGTCGAAGGAAAACTGACAGACGCCGAGCGCATGAAGCTTGAAAGCAACTACCTGCGCGGCACCATTGCGGAAGATTTAAACGACGGTCTGACCGGCGGCTTTAAGGGCGATAACTTCCTGCTGATCCGCTTCCACGGCATGTATCAGCAGGATGACCGCGACATCCGCGCCGAACGTGCTGAACAGAAGCTGGAGCCGCGCCACGCGATGCTGCTTCGCTGTCGTCTGCCGGGTGGGGTGATTACCACTAAACAGTGGCAGGCGATCGACAAATTTGCCGGTGAAAACACCATCTATGGCAGCATTCGCCTGACCAACCGCCAGACGTTTCAGTTCCACGGCATTCTGAAAAAGAACGTCAAACCGGTGCACCAGATGCTGCACTCGGTCGGTCTTGATGCGCTGGCGACAGCTAACGACATGAACCGTAACGTACTCTGCACCTCGAACCCTTACGAGTCGCAGCTGCACGCGGAAGCGTACGAGTGGGCGAAGAAGATTTCTGAGCATCTGTTGCCTCGTACCCGCGCGTATGCGGAGATCTGGCTCGACCAGGAAAAAGTCGCCACTACTGATGAAGAACCGATCCTTGGTCAGACCTACCTGCCGCGTAAGTTCAAAACCACGGTAGTGATCCCGCCGCAGAACGATATCGATCTGCATGCCAACGACATGAACTTCGTGGCAATCGCCGAAAACGGCAAGCTGGTAGGCTTCAACCTGCTGGTGGGCGGTGGGCTTTCTATCGAACACGGCAACAAGAAAACCTACGCCCGCACGGCGAGCGAGTTTGGCTATCTGCCGCTGGAGCATACGCTGGCGGTGGCGGAAGCCGTCGTGACAACTCAGCGTGACTGGGGTAACCGAACCGATCGTAAAAATGCCAAAACCAAATACACGCTGGAGCGCGTGGGGGTTGAGACGTTTAAAGCGGAAGTGGAGCGTCGCGCGGGGATCAAATTTGAACCGATCCGTCCATATGAGTTCACCGGACGAGGCGATCGTATTGGCTGGGTTAAGGGCATTGATGATAACTGGCACCTGACGCTGTTTATCGAAAATGGTCGCATCCTTGATTATCCGGGGCGTCCGCTGAAAACCGGCCTGCTGGAGATCGCGAAGATCCACAAAGGCGATTTCCGCATTACGGCGAACCAGAATCTGATCATCGCCGGTGTACCGGAAAGCGAGAAAGCGAAGATCGAGAAGATCGCCAAAGAGAGCGGTTTAATGAATGCCGTCACGCCGCAGCGTGAAAACTCGATGGCCTGCGTGTCATTCCCGACTTGCCCGCTGGCGATGGCGGAAGCAGAGCGTTTCCTGCCGTCTTTTATCGACAACATCGATAATTTAATGGCGAAACATGGTGTCAGCGATGAGCATATCGTGATGCGTGTAACAGGCTGCCCGAACGGTTGTGGTCGCGCGATGCTGGCGGAAGTGGGCCTGGTGGGTAAAGCACCGGGTCGCTACAATCTGCATCTTGGCGGCAACCGCATTGGGACACGTATCCCACGGATGTATAAAGAAAACATCACCGAGCCGGAAATCCTGGCGTCGCTTGATGAACTGATAGGGCGCTGGGCGAAAGAGCGCGAAGCGGGTGAAGGCTTCGGCGACTTTACGGTGCGTGCGGGCATCATTCGCCCGGTGCTCGATCCGGCGCGCGATTTGTGGGATTAACCATCAGCCCGGTCTTGTAGGCCTGATAAGACGCGTGAGCGTCGCATCAGGCAAGGCAAACAGTGAGGAATCTATGTCCAAACTCGATCTAAACGCCCTGAACGAACTGCCGAAGGTAGATCGCATTCTGGCGCTGGCAGAAACTAACGCCGAACTGGAAAAACTGGACGCTGAAGGCCGCGTTGCCTGGGCGCTGGATAATCTGCCCGGTGAATATGTACTTTCTTCCAGCTTTGGCATTCAGGCGGCGGTGAGCCTGCATCTGGTGAATCAGATTCACCCGGATATTCCGGTGATCCTCACCGACACCGGCTATCTGTTCCCGGAAACCTACCGCTTTATTGACGAGTTAACGGACAAACTCAAGCTCAACCTGAAAGTGTACCGCGCTACCGAAAGCGCCGCCTGGCAGGAAGCACGCTACGGCAAACTGTGGGAACAGGGCGTTGAAGGCATTGAAAAGTACAATGAAATCAACAAAGTCGAACCGATGAACCGGGCGCTGAAAGAACTGAATGCGCAAACGTGGTTTGCTGGCCTGCGCCGCGAACAATCCGGCAGCCGCGCCAATTTACCGGTGCTGGCAATTCAGCGTGGCGTATTTAAAGTGCTGCCGATTATCGACTGGGATAACCGAACGATATATCAGTATCTGCAAAAACATGGCCTGAAATATCACCCATTATGGGACGAAGGATATTTATCGGTGGGCGATACCCATACAACCCGTAAATGGGAACCTGGCATGTCGGAAGAAGAAACACGTTTCTTTGGCTTAAAAAGGGAATGTGGATTGCACGAAGGGTAAATATTGCCGGATAAATTAAACGCCTCTGTCAGAAATGATGGGGGCGTTTTTATTTTGCGAGCAGTATTCCTGATTTTAAACGTGAACGCCGCTGGAAGAATTATCAGGTATAGAATGGCGTCGGGTGCTTGAGGCTGTCTGGCGTTAAGCATTCGCGAGGTTCCAGATGGACAAAAGCCCCAGGCGATATTTCTATCAACCTGTACTGCACCCATTTTGTTGGACGATGAAATGGAATAGCCCCTGATATGTCAAAGCCAAAATACCCTTTTGAAAAGCGCCTTGAAGTCGTGAATCACTACTTCACTACTGATGATGGTTACAGGATCATCTCGGCACGTTTTGGTGTCCCCCGAACCCAGGTCAGGACATGGGTTGCCCTCTATGAAAAACATGGAGAAAAAGGTTTAATTCCCAAACCTAAAGGTGTTAGTGCTGATCCTGAGTTGCGTATTAAGGTCGTGAAAGCGGTGATCGAGCAGCACATGTCCCTTAATCAGGCTGCTGCTCACTTTATGCTTGCTGGTAGTGGTTCTGTAGCCAGGTGGCTGAAGGTTTATGAAGAGCGCGGAGAAGCTGGTTTACGCGCGCTCAAGATTGGCACCAAAAGAAACATTGCAATATCAGTTGATCCAGAAAAAGCGGCATCAGCATTGGAGCTGTCAAAAGACCGACGCATTGAGGATCTTGAAAGGCAAGTTCGATTTCTTGAAACGCGGCTTGTGTATCTAAAAAAGCTGAAAGCCTTAGCTCATCCCACGAAAAAGTGAAAGTACTCAACGAGCTAAGGCAGTTTTATCCTCTTGATGAGCTTCTCAGGGCTGCGGAGATACCGCGCAGTACGTTTTATTACCATCTAAAGGCTCTCAGCAAGCCTGACAAGTATGCGGACGTTAAAAAGCGTATTGGTGAGATTTATCATGAGAATAGAGGCCGATACGGATACCGTAGGGTAACGCTGTCTCTTCATCGAGAAGGGAAACAGATTAACCATAAAGCTGTTCAGCGCCTGATGGGAATCCTCTCACTGAAGGCAGCGATTAAGGTCAAGCGATACCGCTCTTACAGAGGAGAGGTAGGGCAAACCGCCCCCAATGTTCTCCAAAGAGATTTCAAGGCTACGCGGCCAAACGAGAAGTGGGTTACCGATGTTACTGAATTTGCAGTCAATGGGCGCAAGCTGTATTTGTCTCCAGTAATAGATCTCTTCAACAACGAAGTTATTTCTTACAGCCTTTCGGAAAGACCAGTGATGAACATGGTCGAGAATATGCTCGATCAGGCATTCAAAAAGCTTAATCCTCACGAGCATCCTGTTCTGCACTCTGACCAGGGATGGCAGTATCGTATGAGAAGATATCAAAATATCCTTAAAGAACATGGTATTAAACAAAGCATGTCCAGAAAAGGCAATTGTCTGGATAATGCTGTGGTGGAGTGTTTCTTTGGAACCTTAAAGTCGGAGTGTTTTTATCTTGATGAGTTCAGTAATATAAGCGAGCTGAAGGATGCTGTTACGGAATATATTGAATACTACAACAGCAGAAGAATTAGCCTGAAATTAAAAGGTCTGACTCCAATTGAATATCGGAATCAGACCTATATGCCTCGTGTTTAACTGTCCAACTTTCTGGGGTCAGTACAACCTGAGGCTTACGTTCGAACCCAAACAATTCGAATGTTAGTCTCTTCTTTGCAGGGAGGCAAGACATGCTGACAAAATATGCCCTTGTGGCAATCATCGTACTGTGTTGTACAGTACTGGGATTCACGCTGATGGTAGGTGACTCGTTGTGTGAGTTGAGTATCAGAGAACGTGGTATGGAGTTTAAGGCAGTTCTCGCTTACGAATCGAAGAAGTAGCCACCACGCGGGGGTAAAACCCCGCGTACTGAATTGTGATGGTTTGGTCTCCTGCACCCTTTTTTAAAATTTATATTTTTTATGTGAATATATAGTCTCTATTTATTATTATGAATTTCAAATGAAAATCATTAATTTATTCATAATGTAAATGTTTTATTGGCTGATATATATCACAGATAATTTTTAAAATATGCGTAAATATCCTTTAAGTTTACTGAAGGATAAAAATATTGTGACTTTTTTTGATTTCTGGGGAAAAACCCGACGCGGCGAGAAAGACGGGGGCGACGACTATCACCTTCTTTGCTGGCATTCGCTGGATGTAGCCGCGATGGGCTATTTAATGGTTAAAAGAAATTGCTTCGGGCTGGCTGATTATTTTCGTCAATTAGGGATTTCTGACAAGGAACAGGCGGCTCAATTTTTCGCCTGGTTGCTGTGCTGGCACGATATTGGAAAATTTGCCCGCTCTTTTCAACAACTTTACCTGCCCCCTGAACTCAAGATTCAGGAAAGTGTCAGAAAAAATTACGAAAAAATCTCTCATTCAACGCTGGGCTACTGGTTGTGGAATCATTATTTAAGTGAATGTCAGGAGTTACTTCCTTCATCTTCGCTCTCTCCGCGCAAACTTAGGCGAGTGATAGAAATGTGGATGCCCGTGACGACAGGGCATCATGGTCGGCCCCCTGATCGTATGGATGAATTGGATAATTTTCTGCCTGAAGACAAAGCTGCAGCACGAGATTTTCTCCTTGCAATCAAGGCACTGTTTCCGCGAATAGAGATCCCCGCATTCTGGGATGATGACGAGGGCATTGAACTTATAAAACACCTTTCCTGGTATATCTCTGCAACCGTCGTACTCGCAGACTGGACAGGTTCGTCAACGCGATTTTTTCCACGCGTCGCACAGGCAATGGATATTAAACATTACTGGCAGAAGGCTTTAGTGCAGGCTCAAAACGCATTAACCGTCTTTCCTCCAAAAGCAGAAACCGCACCTTTCACCGGAATTAATACACTGTTTCCTTTTATTGAGAATCCGACACCGTTACAGCAAAAGGTGCTGGATCTGGATATCAGCCAGCCAGGACCGCAGTTATTTATTCTGGAAGATGTGACTGGCGCAGGTAAAACAGAAGCGGCGCTTATCCTGGCGCACAGGTTGATAGCTGCGGGGAAAGCTCAGGGGCTGTTTTTTGGTCTGCCAACAATGGCAACGGCCAATGCCATGTACGATCGGCTGGTCAAAACCTGGCTTTCTTTCTATTCGCCAGAATCTCGCCCCAGCCTGGTGCTGGCACACAGTGCCCGCACATTAATGGACCGCTTTAATGAATCACTCTGGTCCGGTGATTTAATCGGGTCAGAAGAACCGGATGAACAAGCTTTCAGCCAGGGTTGTGCGGCCTGGTTTGCCGACAGTAACAAGAAGGCGTTGCTGGCTGAAATTGGCGTCGGCACCCTGGATCAGGCGATGATGGCAGTGATGCCGTTTAAACATAATAATCTGCGGCTTCTGGGGCTGAGTAACAAAATCCTGCTGGCTGATGAGATCCACGCCTGTGACGCTTACATGTCGTGCATTCTTGAAGGGCTGATCGAGCGGCAGGCGCGTGGCGGAAACAGCGTTATTTTGCTTTCTGCTACGTTATCTCAACAGCAGCGCGACAAACTCGTCGCCGCCTTTGCGCGTGGTGCAGAGGGCCAGCAAGAAGCCCCACTCCTGGGAAAAGATGATTACCCCTGGCTGACGCATGTCACGAAAACCGATGTACATTCGCACCGGGTAGCGACGCGCAAAGAAGTTGAACGTAGCGTGAGCGTGGGTTGGCTCCATAGTGAACAAGAGTGTATTGCGCGTATCGAATCGGCGGTAAGTCAGGGGAAATGCATCGCCTGGATTCGGAATTCTGTTGATGACGCTATTCAGGTGTATCGTCAGCTGCTTGCCCGCGGCGTCATTCCTGCTTCCAGCCTTTCACTTTTTCATAGCCGCTTTGCTTTTAGCGATCGCCAGCGAATTGAAACGGAAACGCTGGCACGCTTTGGTAAATATTGTAGTTTACAGAGAGCGTCACAAGTCATTGTTTGTACACAAGTAATTGAACAAAGCGTGGATATTGACCTGGACGAAATGATCTCCGACTTGGCCCCCATTGATTTGCTAATCCAGCGAGCGGGGCGATTACAGCGGCATATCCGCGATATTAATGGTCAGTTAAAGCGTGACGGAAAAGACGAGCGTTCCCCCCCTGAATTGCTGATTCTGGCCCCCGTCTGGGATGACGCTCCTGGTGACGAATGGTTCGGCAGTGCCATGCGTAACAGTGCATATGTCTATCCCGATCATGGGCGAATCTGGCTGACGCAGCGTGTGCTGCGTGAGCAAGGCGCTATTCAGATGCCACACGCAGCCCGGCTTCTTATTGAATCAGTTTACGGTGAGGACGTGGTAATGCCGGAAGGATTTGCCCGCAGCGAGCAGGAGCAAGTGGGCAAATATTACTGTGATCGCGCAAGGGCTAAAAAGTATGTGCTGAACTTCAGGCCCGGCTATGCCGCCAATATCAACGATTACCTTCCGGAAAAACTGTCGACACGTCTGGCTGAAGAGTCTGTTTCCCTGTGGCTGGCTACCTGTATTGACGGTGTGGTGAAGCCTTATGCCACCGGTGCTCACGCATGGGAAATGAGCGTTGTCAGAGTGCGCCGAAGCTGGTGGAAAAAACATCGGGATGAGTTTTCTTTACTGGAAGGGGATGCGTTCAGGCAGTGGTGCGTTGAACAGCGGCAAGATCCGGAAATGGCAAACGTGATTTTAGTCACCGATGACGAAAGTTGCGGGTATTCGGCCAGGGAGGGATTGATTGGCAAGGTTGGTTGAGATGTCTGCGACAGGACTCTCTGAATAGTTGATATACAGAAAAGGATGGAAGGATGGACAACCGACCTGGGATGGTCTTTTTTACGAGAGGATGCGTATGAACTCGTTTTCACTTCTGACAACCCCGTGGTTGCCCGTTCGTTTTAAAGACGGAACGACAGGCAAACTGGCACCAGTCGATCTGGCTGATGAAAATGTTGTCGATATCGCTGCGCCGCGGGCAGATCTCCAGGGGGCGGCCTGGCAGTTTTTGTTGGGGCTACTACAAACCAGCTTCGCGCCAAAAGATCAACGTCGTTGGGATGATATCTGGGAAGACGGACTGGAAGCTGAAAAGCTAAGGGAAGCATTGCTGTCTTTAGAACATGCTTTTCAGTTTGGGCCAGATTCCCCTTCATTTATGCAGGATTTTGATGAATTAAAAGTTAAGGCAACTTCTATTGCTTCGCTTCTTCCTGACGCACCAGGAAAACAAACAAAAGAACGAAATACAGACCATTTTATTAAGCGAGACACAACTCAGCATCTGTGCCTGCATTGTGTGCCTTTAGCGCTTTTTTCAATCCAGTTGAATGCACCTATAGGTGGACGCGGTTACTATCCTGGGCTACGTGGCGGAGGGCCTCTGACGACACTTATAGAATTGCTGGAGTATCAGGGCAATCAACAAACCCCTTTGTGGCGAAAGCTGTGGCTAAACGTAATGCCGCAAGATGAAGCCGATTTACCTTTACCAAAAACCTTTGATGACCTGGTCTTTCCTTGGCTTGCACCGACGCGTACCAGCGAACTGGACGGTGCTGTGGTAACGGATGAACAAGTCAATAAACTTCAGGCCTACTGGGGAATGCCACGACGTATACGTATTGATTTTAAGACAACCTCAATAGGTAACTGCGACATTTGCGGTAGGCAGAGCGATGCTCTTTTGGGCTTGATGTCACTCAAAAACTATGGTGTTCAATACGTCATGTGGCGCCATCCTCTAACACCTTACCGTCTGCCGCTTAAAGAGGGTGGAGATTTTTACTCAGTTAAACCACAACCTGGTGGTTTAATCTGGCGCGACTGGTTAGGCCTCATAGAGGTAGGTAACTCAAAAAACAATACTGAACTCCCCGCACAGGTCGTGAAACTTTTGAATGCCAGCAATCTAAAGCAGACAAGGGTGGGCTTATGGGGATTTGGTTTTGATTTTGAAGATATGAAGGTTCGTTGTTGGTATGAACACCATTTCCCGCTGTTGTTAAACAAAAAAGAAGACCTAATACCTAAGTTGCGTCTGGCAGCGCAAGCGGCATCACACATTCTAAGCTTGTTACACCGAGCGTTGAAAGAAGCATGGTTCTCTGAGAAGAAAACCACAAAGCTTGATTTCGGTTTTGTGGATATTGACTTCTGGAACAAAACTCAGCATCGATTCCTGAGATTAGTGCGCAAAATTGAAGAAGGTCAGGATCCGTACGAATTACTCAGTAAATGGCAAAAGGAAATGTGGTTATTCGCGCGTCAGGATTTTGACGATCGTGTCTTTACCAATCCATATGAGCCCGTTGATTTGGAACGCGTCATGACCGCACGCAAGAAATATTTTACAACATCAGCGGAGAAGCAAAATGCTAACGCCGCCAGGGAGAAAAAGCAGGAGGCTGCTGAATGAGTATTGTAAAAGATGAGCATAAAGTTGCGCTGCGTAAATGGCATGAAGAGTTGCAGGATAAACGCGGCGAGCGTGCCAGTCTGCGGCGTAGTACGACGGTTAATGATGTTTGTCTGACGGATGGATTTCGCCTGTTTCTTAAGAACAGACAAATAAAGTGGCAGGATGAACCCGAGTGGCGTATCACCGCACTAGCGCTGATAGCAGCAGTTAGCGCCAATGTTAAAGCTATTGACGAACGGCAGCCTTTTGCCGCGCAACTGGCGGCGGTAATGAAAAAGGGGCGGTTTACTCGTTTGTTGGCAGTAAAAACGCCGGATGATTTATTGCGGCAGTTACGCCGTGCGGTCAAATTATTAAACGGTTCCGTCAATCTTGACTCTCTGGCAGAGGGGGTCTTCCGCTGGTGCCAGGAGAGCGATGACCTGCTCAATCATCACCGCCGCCAGCAGCGACCAACAGAATTTATCCGTATCCGCTGGGCGCTGGAATATTACCAGGCTGGCGACGCCGATAACGAACAAAATTAATAAAGGACTATCTCATGACAACATTTATTCAGCTTCATTTGTTAACCGCTTACCCTGCTGCCAATCTTAACCGTGATGATTCCGGCTCTCCGAAAACTGTGATTCTGGGTGGAGCAACGCGTCTGCGCGTTTCCTCGCAAAGTCTGAAGCGTGCTTGGCGCACTTCTGAACTTTTTGAACAGGCGCTGGCGGGCCATATTGGTGTTCGTAGCGGGCGTATTGCGCGTGAGGCGGCAACTATCCTGATTGAGAAAGGAATCGAAGATAAAAAAGCCATCGAATGGGCAGTAGAGATAGCCGATTATCTTGGGAAAGCCAAAAAAGACAAAAAACAAAAAAACGACAAAAAACCAAAAGATCCGCTCACTAGCGCCGAAACTGAACAGCTCGTCCATATCAGCCCGGCAGAATTTGACGCCGTAAAAGCGCTGGCCCATCAACTGGCAGAAGAAAAGCGCGCGCCAAAAGAGAAAGATCTCGCTTTGTTACGTAAAGACCGTATGGCGGTAGATATCGCTATGTTTGGTCGTATGCTGGCGAAAAAACCCGGGTTTAATGTAGAAGCCGCCTGCCAGGTCGCGCATGCGTTTGGTGTCAGTGAAACGATTGTCGAAAATGATTTTTTCACCGCCGTAGATGATTTACGCCAGGCTTCTGAAGATGCCGGTGCCGGTCATGTAGATGAAACCGGATTCGGTTCTGCGCTGTTCTACACCTATATCTGCATTGATAAAGATCTGCTGGTAGAAAACCTCGGCGGTGACGAAGCGTTAGCTAATCAGACCATACGTGCCTTTACGGAAGCCGCACTTAAAGTCTCCCCAACCGGCAAACAGAACAGCTTTGCCAGCCGTGCCTACGCCTCCTGGGCGCTGGCAGAAAAAGGCACCGATCAACCACGCTCTCTGGCGGCGGCTTTCTATGAACCCATTAATGGCACACGTCAGTTAGATGTGGCGGTGCAGCGTATTACAACGCTTCGCGAAAACATGAATACGGTCTACGAACAGAAGACCGAATGCGCAAGTTTTGACGTGATGAACAAACAGGGAAGCATGAAGGACGTGCTGGACTTTATCTGCGCGTAAGGGGCGGCTTATGAGCCAATATCTGATTTTTCAGCTTCATGGACCGATGGCGTCCTGGGGGGTCGATGCTCCAGGTGAAGTTCGTCATACCCATGAACTTCCTTCGCGCTCAGCATTGCTGGGGCTACTGGCTGCCGGGGTAGGGATTCGGCGTGATGATACCGAACGCTTAAACGCGTTTAATCGCCACTATTCACTGGTGGTTTGCGCCAGCCGTAACCCGCGCTGGGCACGGGATTATCACACGGTCCAGATGCCAAAAGAGGTGCGTAAAGCACGTTATTTCAGCCGTCGCGAAGAGTTGAGCGACCCTGAGCTTTTGAGCGCGATTATCTCCCGGCGCGACTACTACACCGATGCCTGGTGGATGGTGGCGGTGGCAACAACAGCCGATGCGCCTTACAGCCTCGAACAGTTGCAGGACGGTTTACGCCATCCAGTTTTTCCGCTTTATCTGGGGCGAAAAAGTCATCCGCTGGCATTACCTCTTGCGCCGTTACTGCTCGAAGGCAACGCGTGTGATGCCTTATGTAATGCATACCAACAGTATCAGGATCATTTCCATAAACTGAAAGTCTCACTCCCGAAACTTCAGGATGAATGCTGGTGGGAAGGGGAGCACGACGGCCTGGTCGCGAGCAAAATATTGCGCCGCCGGGATGTTCCTTTAAATCGTCAGCAATGGCTGTTTGGGGAACGCACCGTCAATCATGGGCCGTGGCTCAGCAAGGAGGAACCATGTACCTCTCAAGAATAACCTTACATACCGGCCAGCTTTCGCCTGCACAATTGCTGCATCTGGTGGATCGCGGTGAATATGTGATGCATCAGTGGTTGTGGGATCTCTTCCCTGGCGGCAAAGACAGGCAATTTCTTTATCGTCGGGAAGAACTTCAGGGTGCGTTTCGCTTTTTTGTCCACTCGCAGGAACGCCCGGCGGAAAGTGATATTTTCACCATCGAATGCCGACCATTTGCGCCAGAGTTGCGTACCGGACAATCGCTTTGTTTCAACCTGCGGGCGAATCCAACAATCTGTAAAGCGGGCAAGCGCCACGATCTGCTGATGGAGGCGAAACGGCAGGTGAAGGGGCAGGCGGAAGGGCGTGATATCTGGTTGCATCAACAACAGGCGGCGCTGGACTGGCTGGCAGCGCAGGGGGAAAGAAGTGGTTTTACACTACTGGATACCTCGGTTGATGCCTACCGACAACAACAACTCCGGCGGGAAAACACCCGGCAACTGATCCAGTTCAGTAGCGTGGATTATACGGGGATGCTTACGGTCACCGATCCCGGGTTATTTCTGCAACGTCTCAGTCAGGGGTATGGCAAAAGCCGGGCGTTCGGCTGTGGTCTGATGCTGATCAAACCCGGAGCAGAGGCGTGACGTTTGTACCACTGAGTCCGATCCCGTTAAAAGATCGCACCTCCATGATCTTCCTCCAGTACGGTCAAATCGACGTACTGGACGGTGCTTTCGTGCTGATCAACAAAACCGGGATCCGCACGCACATTCCGGTGGGATCGGTCGCCTGCATTATGCTCGAACCGGGAACGAGAGTTTCCCACACGGCGGTGCATCTGGCCGCCACGGTGGGGACGCTACTGGTCTGGGTCGGTGAAGCGGGTGTTCGCGTCTACTCTTCCGGACAACCCGGTGGGGCGCGTGCTGATAAGTTACTCTACCAGGCAAAGCTGGCTTTAACGGAAGATCTACGCCTGAAGGTGGTGCGCAAAATGTATGAATTACGTTTTCGTGAGCCACCGCCAGCTCGCCGTTCAGTGGAGCAGCTACGTGGAATTGAGGGATCTCGCGTTCGCCAGACGTATGCATTACTGGCGAAACAATATGGTGTGAAATGGAATGGTCGCAAATACGATCCTAAAGACTGGGAAAAAGGCGATGTTGTGAATCGCTGCATCAGTGCTGCTACATCATGTCTGTACGGTATATCTGAAGCGGCAGTATTAGCCGCGGGATATGCGCCCGCTATTGGGTTTATCCATAGTGGCAAACCGCTTTCATTTGTTTATGACATAGCCGATATCATTAAATTTGATTCGGTTGTACCAAAGGCATTTGAAATAGCGGCGAGGCAACCCGCAGAACCTGATAAAGAAGTCAGATTAGCCTGTCGTGATATTTTCCGTAGCACTAAGTTAACGGGCAAATTAATACCGTTAATTGAGGAAGTCCTTGCCGCAGGTGAAATTGAACCGCCACAACCTGCGCCGGATATGTTACCGCCAGCCATCCCCGAACCTGAAACGTTGGGCGATAGCGGTCATCGAGGACGCGGCTGATGAGCATGGTCGTGGTTGTTACAGAAAATGTCCCGCCGCGCTTACGTGGACGGCTCGCAATCTGGCTACTGGAAGTGCGTGCCGGTGTGTATGTTGGTGATACATCAAAACGTATTCGGGAGATGATCTGGCAGCAAATTACCCAACTGGCAGGTTGTGGAAATGTGGTCATGGCCTGGGCGACAAATACTGAGTCTGGTTTTGAGTTTCAGACCTGGGGCAAAAACAGACGTATTCCGGTGGATTTGGATGGGTTACGTTTGGTTTCTTTTCTTCCTGTTGATAATCAATAAGTTAGACGTTCTTTAAAAATAAGGAAATGTTTGAATTTAGTTGGTAGATTGTTGATGTGGAATAAATTTGTTTAAAAACAGATATGTATGCTTAGTGTGTTCCCCGCGCCAGCGGGGATAAACCGCGCGAGCTATCTCCGGTTATATCACTACTCCTGTGTTCCCCGCGCCAGCGGGGATAAACCGGAATATCGGGTGCCAGCCTGGACGCTGGCCGAGTGTTCCCCGCGCCAGCGGGGATAAACCGACGCGAATCGGCGGTTTTGAGCGGGTAGCAAAGTGTTCCCCGCGCCAGCGGGGATAAACCGGCAAACAGCTAACCACCGCCGGGGCGGTTTCCGTGTTCCCCGCGCCAGCGGGGATAAACCGCGATGATGTAATAATTAGAGCAGAATCCAGTTGTGTTCCCCGCGCCAGCGGGGATAAACCGCAAAATTTAAAATCATTTAAGCTTGTAAAACCGTGTTCCCCGCGCCAGCGGGGATAAACCGGGTACACGGATATTCTGTCTAAAAGTTAACTAGTGTTCCCCGCGCCAGCGGGGATAAACCCGCGTCTCGAGCGCGGGACGATTCAAAACCAGCGTGTTCCCCGCGCCAGCGGGGATAAACCGAATGACTTTATCGACCGCCCGATCGATGTTCAGTGTTCCCCGCGCCAGCGGGGATAAACCGCTCCGCTCTGTGTTCGATAAACTCATCCAGCAGTGTTCCCCGCGCCAGCGGGGATAAACCGACGAAAATCGCCGCCGGTGTCCTCGCTGATCAGTGTTCCCCGCGCCAGCGGGGATAAACCGGACTCAACCGCGCTTCCCGGCCTCACCACTGCGTGTTCCCCGCGCCAGCGGGGATAAACCGGAGAAGAAGCTCCTGAGCTAACCGTTGAAGAGCGTGTTCCCCGCGCCAGCGGGGATAAACCGCCAAAGAAGAACAACGAGCCAACTGGTTTCAGGTGTTCCCCGCGCC
Organism: Escherichia sp. SCLE84; assembly: GCF_012584495.1. Classification (NCBI taxonomy): domain Bacteria; kingdom Pseudomonadati; phylum Pseudomonadota; class Gammaproteobacteria; order Enterobacterales; family Enterobacteriaceae; genus Escherichia; species Escherichia sp. SCLE84. The sequence continues at coordinate 4,320,276 of NZ_CP051430.1, forward strand.
AGCGGGGATAAACCGGCAATTTGTTGTCCGCGATCCGGTACGCGCGTGTGTTCCCCGCGCCAGCGGGGATAAACCGGGCGCACTGGATGCGATGATGGATATCACTTAGAATTCCCCGCCCCTGCGGTAGAACTCCCAGCTCCCATTTTCAAACCCATCAAGACGCCTTCGCCAGCTCCTTCACCAACGGTAGCATTATCCGCATAACGTCACGGCAGCGACGTTCTATTCTTCCAGGAAGTGCCTTATCAATATGCTGTTGATTATCCAGTCTTACGTCATGCCAGCTATTTCCCGCAGGGAATGCGGCTGTTTTTGCGCGTTGCTGATAACCATCCTTATTCCCAAGATTCCAGTTAGTCGCTTCCACCGAAAGTACAGCAATGCCCGCTTTGTCGAATATTTCTGCGTCATTACAACACCCAGTGCCTTTCGGATAATTTTTATTCAAACCCGGATTGGTCGTTGCGGCTATTCCGTGACTGCGCGCAATTGCCAGCGCCCTGTCGCGCGTTAATTTCCTTACTGCTTCAGGGGTTTTTACACCGCTGTTGAAATACAATTTATCGCCAACAATTAAGTTATCGAGATTAATCACCAGCAGCGTATTTTTCTTTTCGGTGTCACTCATCCGCTTGAGTAAATTCTCAGCGCCTAATTTCCCTTCCTCTTCGCCGCTGGTCGCCACAAATCGAATACCATACTCGGTAGGCGTATTTTTCAGGCGTTCTGCCAACTCCAGCATGACACCTAAACCTGCGGCGTTATCATCCATTCCTTGTAACGTCAGCCCGCCGAGATTGGCATCGGCGTCAGCATCGCTCAGCGGGGCGTAAGTATCCAGATGCGCCATAATGATGATCTGCTGCGGCGCTTTGCCTTCATGAGCGGCAATCACCGTACTTCCTGTCACGTTATGCCAGTTCTTGCGATTATCGCGGGCGGTATAAATATACCGACTATTAAATGTCCGAATATCACTGCGATAACCCATTTGCTGAAACTGTTGGCGAATATAATCGGCAGATAACATTTCTGCTGGAGTTCCGGTCATGCGTCCCGGAAAGAAAGTAGCAATATGTCGTGCCTGGGTATTAGCAAAATCGCCAGGTTTAGGTGACGAGGCGTGTACGGGGAGAATAAAGCATACGCCGAGCGCCAGGGCAGCGGTACGGTGGCGCAATGCGGAAAACATAGTGAGTCCTTAAATACCATGCAAATTTTTTTACCGCCATAGTATGAAACTGCCGCTGCGCTAAAACAATTTCAAATCTTCCTAAACGCCCGAAATCCGGTGCCTTAAGCACTTTTTGATATTAGCTTTGCCAAATCGTTATTCCGTTAAGGAACTACTCATTCTAATTGGTAATTTCATTCGTTCTCTTACGCTCCCTATAGTCGAAACATCTGATGGCAAGAAAATAGCGGTATTGCAAAGGAACGGTTATGGATCAAAAACGACTTACTCACCTGCGGCAACTGGAGGCGGAAAGCATCCACATTATTCGCGAGGTGGCGGCAGAATTCTCAAATCCGGTGATGCTCTACTCTATCGGTAAAGATTCCAGCGTCATGCTGCATTTGGCGCGCAAGGCGTTTTATCCAGGTACGCTGCCTTTCCCCTTGCTGCATGTCGATACCGGCTGGAAATTCCGCGAGATGTATGAGTTCCGCGATCGTACGGCGAAAGCCTACGGCTGCGAGCTGCTGGTGCATAAAAACCCGGAAGGCGTGGCGATGGGGATTAATCCATTCGTGCACGGCAGCGCGAAACATACCGATATTATGAAGACCGAAGGCCTGAAGCAGGCGCTGAATAAATACGGTTTTGATGCCGCCTTCGGTGGTGCGCGCCGCGACGAAGAGAAATCCCGTGCTAAAGAGCGTATCTACTCTTTCCGTGATCGCTTCCATCGCTGGGACCCGAAAAATCAGCGCCCGGAGCTGTGGCACAACTACAACGGGCAAATTAACAAAGGCGAAAGCATCCGCGTCTTCCCGCTCTCTAACTGGACCGAGCAGGATATCTGGCAATACATCTGGCTGGAAAATATCGACATTGTTCCGCTATATCTCGCTGCGGAACGTCCGGTTCTGGAACGCGACGGTATGTTGATGATGATTGATGACAACCGTATCGACCTGCAACCGGGCGAAGTGATTAAAAAACGGATGGTGCGTTTCCGTACGCTGGGCTGCTGGCCGCTGACCGGTGCGGTGGAGTCAAATGCACAAACACTGCCGGAGATCATCGAAGAGATGCTGGTTTCCACCACCAGTGAACGTCAGGGCCGCGTGATTGACCGCGACCAGGCGGGGTCTATGGAGCTGAAAAAACGTCAGGGGTATTTTTAAGATGAACACCGCACTTGCACAACAAATCGCCAATGAAGGCGGCGTCGAAGCCTGGATGATTGCGCAACAACATAAAAGCCTGCTGCGTTTTCTGACCTGTGGTAGCGTCGATGACGGCAAAAGTACTCTGATTGGTCGTCTGCTGCACGATACCCGCCAAATCTACGAAGATCAGCTCTCATCGCTGCATAACGACAGTAAGCGTCACGGCACCCAGGGCGAAAAGCTGGATCTGGCTCTGCTGGTGGACGGCCTGCAAGCTGAGCGCGAACAGGGCATCACCATTGACGTGGCCTACCGCTATTTCTCTACCGAGAAGCGTAAATTTATTATCGCCGACACCCCAGGGCACGAGCAGTACACCCGCAATATGGCGACTGGCGCATCGACATGTGAACTGGCGATCTTACTGATCGATGCCCGTAAAGGCGTGCTCGATCAAACCCGTCGTCACAGTTTTATCTCCACACTGTTGGGGATCAAACATCTGGTCGTGGCGATCAACAAAATGGATCTGGTGGATTACAGTGAAGAGACGTTCACCCGTATTCGTGAAGATTATTTGACCTTTGCCGGGCAGCTGCCGGGTAATCTGGATATCCGCTTTGTGCCGCTCTCTGCACTGGAAGGCGACAACGTGGCATCGCAAAGTGAAAGTATGCCGTGGTACAGCGGTCCGACACTGCTCGAAGTGCTGGAAACCGTGGAGATCCAGCGAGTGGTGGATGCTCAGCCAATGCGCTTCCCGGTGCAGTACGTTAATCGCCCGAATCTCGATTTTCGTGGTTACGCCGGAACGCTGGCATCCGGTCGCGTGGAAGTCGGGCAACGTGTCAAAGTGCTGCCCTCTGGTGTGGAATCAAACGTCGCGCGGATCGTGACTTTTGATGGTGATCGCGAAGAAGCCTTTGCCGGAGAAGCGATCACCCTGGTGCTGACGGATGAGATCGACATCAGCCGTGGCGATCTGCTGCTGGCGGCAGACGAAGCGTTACCGGCGGTGCAGAGCGCGTCGGTGGATGTGGTATGGATGGCGGAACAGCCGCTTTCTCCAGGGCAGAGTTACGACATCAAAATTGCCGGTAAGAAGACGCGCGCGCGTGTTGATGGCATTCGCTATCAGGTTGATATTAATAACCTTACCCAGCGTGAAGTTGAAAACCTGCCACTGAATGGGATCGGCCTCGTGGATCTCACTTTTGACGAGCCGCTGGTGTTAGATCGTTATCAACAAAATCCGGTGACGGGTGGGCTGATTTTTATCGATCGCCTGAGCAATGTGACCGTGGGTGCCGGTATGGTGCACGAGCCAGTTAGCCAGGCAACTGCTGCGCCATCTGAATTTAGTGCATTCGAACTGGAATTGAATGCTCTGGTTCGCCGCCACTTTCCGCACTGGGGCGCGCGCGATTTGCTGGGGGATAAATAATGGCGCTGCATGACGAAAACGTCGTCTGGCATAGCCATCCGGTCACTGTGCAACAACGCGAGCTACACCACGGTCATCGTGGTGTAGTGCTGTGGTTTACCGGCCTCTCCGGGTCCGGTAAATCAACGGTCGCCGGGGCGCTGGAGGAGGCGTTACATAAACTCGGCGTCAGTACGTATCTGCTGGATGGCGATAATGTTCGCCACGGATTATGCAGCGATCTCGGTTTTAGCGATGCCGATCGTAAAGAGAATATCCGTCGCGTCGGTGAAGTGGCGAATTTGATGGTTGAAGCCGGACTGGTGGTGCTGACCGCATTTATCTCGCCACACCGCGCCGAACGCCAGATGGTTCGCGAACGCGTAGGAGAAGGGCGCTTTATCGAAGTGTTTGTCGATACGCCGTTGGCGATTTGCGAAGCCCGCGATCCAAAAGGCTTATATAAGAAAGCGCGTGCCGGTGAACTGCGCAACTTTACGGGAATAGATTCCGTTTACGAAGCGCCTGAATCGGCAGAAATTCATCTCAATGGTGAACAATTAGTAACAAATTTGGTACAGCAATTATTAGATCTGTTGAGACAGAACGATATTATCAGATCCTGAGACACCGCCGGGTTTCCATGCCCGGTTCGTCAAAGTAACAGGATCAAATATGCGTAATAGCCATAACATTACACTAACAAATAACGACAGCCTTACTGAGGATGAAGAAACCACATGGTCACTGCCTGGTGCCGTGGTCGGTTTTATCTCCTGGTTATTTGCGCTGGCGATGCCGATGTTGATTTATGGCTCTAACACGCTGTTCTTCTTTATCTACACCTGGCCTTTCTTTCTGGCGCTGATGCCCGTCGCGGTAGTGGTGGGGATTGCGCTGCATTCATTGATGGACGGAAAGCTACGCTACAGTATTGTTTTCACCCTGGTGACTGTAGGCATTATGTTTGGCGCACTGTTTATGTGGCTACTGGGCTAATTTGTACTTTCTTGTCTCCTCTGTTCATAATTCAAACCGTAACTAATAATGAGATTATGTTCTGCACGCCCTGGGTATACGTAACAATGGACAAATGTGGTACATTTGCCCGCGTTGTCGCGGTATCCCCAACAGAGGATGTAGAGTCGTCTTCGGATGCATGGGATGATGATGCCGTTTTTCAGGGGGCAGGATGGGTAAACTAACGCTGCTGTTGCTGGCTATTCTGGTCTGGCTACAGTATTCGCTGTGGTTCGGTAAGAACGGTATACATGACTATACCCGCGTCAATGATGATGTGGCGGCACAGCAAGCTACAAACGCGAAACTTAAAGCGCGAAACGATCAACTTTTTGCCGAAATTGACGATCTCAATGGCGGCCAGGAGGCGCTCGAAGAGCGTGCGCGTAATGAACTCAGCATGACCAGGCCGGGCGAAACTTTTTATCGTCTGGTGCCTGACGCGTCGAAGCGCGCACAGTCTGCGGGGCAAAACAATCGATAAATCAGCCCGGGAATTAACATGGCAACCACTCATTTGGATGTTTGCGCCGTGGTTCCGGCGGCCGGATTTGGCCGTCGAATGCAAACGGAATGTCCTAAGCAATATCTCTCAATCGGTAATCAAACCATTCTTGAACACTCGGTGCATGCGCTGCTGGCGCATCCCCGGGTGAAACGTGTCGTCATTGCCATAAGTCCTGGCGATAGCCGTTTTGCACAAATTCCTCTGGCGAATCATCCGCAAATCACCGTTGTAGATGGCGGTGATGAGCGTGCCGATTCCGTGCTGGCAGGTCTGAAAGCCGCTGGCGACGCGCAGTGGGTATTGGTGCATGACGCCGCTCGTCCTTGTCTGCATCAGGATGACCTCGCGCGATTGTTGGCGTTGAGCGAAACCAGCCGCACGGGGGGGATCCTAGCCGCACCAGTGCGCGATACTATGAAACGTGCCGAACCGGGCAAAAATGCCATTGCTCATACCGTTGATCGCAACGGCTTATGGCACGCGCTGACGCCGCAATTTTTCCCTCGTGAGCTGTTACATGACTGTCTGACGCGCGCTCTAAATGAAGGCGCGACTATTACTGACGAAGCCTCGGCGCTGGAATATTGCGGATTTCATCCGCAGTTGGTCGAAGGCCGCGCGGATAACATTAAAGTCACGCGCCCGGAGGATTTGGCACTGGCCGAGTTTTACCTCACCCGAACCATCCATCAGGAGAATACATAATGCGAATTGGACACGGTTTTGACGTACACGCCTTTGGCGGTGAAGGCCCAATTATCATTGGTGGCGTACGCATTCCTTACGAAAAAGGATTGCTGGCGCATTCTGATGGCGACGTGGCGCTCCATGCGTTGACCGATGCATTGCTTGGCGCGGCGGCGCTGGGGGATATCGGCAAGCTGTTCCCGGATACCGATCCGGCATTTAAAGGTGCCGATAGCCGCGAGCTGCTACGCGAAGCCTGGCGTCGTATTCAGGCGAAGGGTTATACCCTTGGCAACGTCGATGTCACTATCATCGCTCAGGCACCGAAGATGTTGCCGCACATTCCACAAATGCGCGTGTTTATTGCCGAAGATCTCGGCTGCCATATGGATGATGTTAACGTGAAAGCCACTACTACGGAAAAACTGGGATTTACCGGACGTGGGGAAGGGATTGCCTGTGAAGCGGTGGCGCTACTCATTAAGGCAACAAAATGATTGAGTTTGATAATCTCACTTACCTCCACGGTAAACCGCAAGGCACCGGGCTGCTGAAAGCCAATCCGGAAGACTTTGTGGTGGTGGAAGATTTGGGCTTTGAGCCTGATGGTGAAGGTGAGCATATTCTGGTTAGAATCCTCAAAAACGGCTGCAATACCCGTTTTGTGGCGGATGCACTGGCGAAATTCCTGAAAATTCATGCCCGTGAAGTCAGCTTCGCTGGGCAAAAAGACAAACATGCTGTTACGGAACAGTGGTTATGCGCTCGCGTGCCGGGCAAGGAAATGCCCGATCTGAGCGCCTTTCAACTGGAAGGCTGCCAGGTGCTGGAGTATGCGCGGCACAAGCGCAAGCTGCGTTTAGGCGCGCTGAAAGGTAACGCCTTTACCCTGGTTCTGCGCGAAGTGAGCAATCGCGATGACGTTGAACAACGTCTGATCGATATTTGCGTAAAAGGTGTACCGAACTACTTCGGTGCCCAACGTTTTGGGATTGGCGGTAGCAACTTGCAGGGGGCGCAGCGCTGGGCGCAAACCAATACTCCGGTGCGCGATCGCAATAAACGGAGTTTTTGGTTGTCGGCAGCCCGCAGTGCGTTGTTTAATCAGATTGTTGCTGAGCGCCTCAAAAAAGCAGACGTTAATCAAGTTGTTGACGGCGATGCGCTACAATTAGCCGGACGTGGTAGCTGGTTTGTCGCAACCACCGAAGAACTGGCGGAATTACAGCGTCGCGTTAACGATAAAGAGCTGATGATAACCGCCGCATTGCCGGGCAGTGGCGAATGGGGAACTCAGCGTGAAGCGCTGGCATTCGAACAAGCAGCTGTTGCCGCAGAAACTGAATTACAAGCTTTACTGGTGCGCGAAAAAGTTGAAGCCGCGCGCAGAGCGATGCTGCTGTATCCGCAACAATTAAGCTGGAATTGGTGGGATGACGTCACCGTAGAGATCCGTTTCTGGCTTCCGGCGGGTAGTTTTGCAACCAGCGTTGTCAGGGAACTTATCAACACAACAGGTGATTATGCGCATATTGCTGAGTAATGATGACGGGGTACATGCACCCGGTATACAAACGCTGGCGAAAGCCTTGCGTGAGTTTGCTGACGTTCAGGTGGTCGCCCCCGATCGTAACCGCAGCGGCGCTTCAAATTCTCTGACACTGGAATCCTCCCTGCGCACGTTTACCTTTGAAAATGGTGATATTGCTGTGCAAATGGGAACCCCGACCGATTGCGTCTATCTTGGCGTGAATGCTCTGATGCGTCCGCGCCCGGACATTGTTGTGTCCGGAATTAACGCCGGGCCGAATCTGGGGGATGATGTTATTTATTCCGGTACGGTAGCCGCCGCGATGGAAGGCCGTCATTTAGGTTTTCCGGCGCTTGCCGTCTCGCTTGACGGGCATAAACATTACGACACTGCCGCGGCGGTAACCTGTTCAATTTTGCGCGCACTGTGTAAAGAGCCGCTGCGCACCGGGCGTATTCTTAATATTAACGTTCCGGATTTACCCTTGGATCAAATCAAAGGTATTCGCGTGACGCGCTGCGGTACACGACATCCGGCAGATCAGGTGATCCCGCAGCAAGATCCGCGCGGCAATACGCTGTACTGGATTGGCCCGCCGGGCGGTAAATGTGATGCCGGTCCGGGGACCGATTTTGCTGCGGTAGATGAGGGCTATGTCTCCATCACGCCGCTGCATGTGGATTTAACTGCGCATAGCGCGCAAGATGTGGTTTCAGACTGGTTAAACAGCGTGGGAGTTGGCACGCAATGGTAAGCAGACGCGTACAAGCACTTCTGGATCAATTACGTGCGCAAGGTATTCAGGATGAGCAGGTGCTGAATGCACTTGCTGCCGTGCCGCGTGAAAAATTCGTTGATGAAGCGTTTGAACAAAAAGCCTGGGACAATATCGCCTTGCCGATAGGTCAGGGGCAGACAATTTCGCAGCCGTATATGGTGGCGCGAATGACCGAATTACTCGAGCTGACGCCGCAGTCGCGGGTGCTGGAAATTGGCACCGGTTCGGGATATCAAACGGCAATCCTGGCGCATCTTGTCCAGCATGTTTGCTCGGTCGAACGGATCAAAGGTTTGCAGTGGCAGGCGCGTCGCCGCCTGAAAAATCTTGATTTACATAATGTTTCAACCCGTCATGGCGATGGATGGCAAGGTTGGCAGGCACGCGCGCCGTTTGACGCTATCATTGTTACGGCGGCACCGCCGGAAATTCCAACTGCGCTAATGACGCAGCTGGACGAAGGCGGGATTCTCGTCTTACCCGTAGGGGAGGAGCACCAGTATTTGAAACGGGTGCGTCGTCGGGGAGGCGAATTTATTATCGATACCGTGGAGGCCGTGCGCTTTGTCCCTTTAGTGAAGGGTGAGCTGGCTTAAAACGTGAGGAAATACCTGGATTTTTCCTGGTTATTTTGCCGCAGGTCAGCGTATCGTGAACATCTTTTCCAGTGTTCAGTAGGGTGCCTTGCACGGTAATTATGTCACTGGTTATTAACCAATTTTTCCTGGGGGATAAATGAGCGCGGGAAGCCCAAAATTCACCGTTCGCCGCATTGCGGCTTTGTCACTGGTTTCGCTATGGCTGGCAGGCTGTTCTGACACTTCAAATCCACCGGCACCGGTCAGCTCCGTTAATGGCAATGCGCCTGCAAATACCAATTCTGGTATGTTGATTACGCCGCCGCCGAAAATGGGGACGACGTCTACAGCCCAGCAACCGCAAATTCAGCCGGTACAGCAGCCACAAATTCAGGCTACTCAACAACCGCAAATCCAGCCAGTGCAGCCAGTAGCTCAGCAGCCGGTACAGATGGAAAACGGACGCATCGTCTATAACCGTCAGTATGGGAACATTCCGAAAGGCAGTTATAGCGGCAGTACCTATACCGTGAAAAAAGGCGACACACTTTTCTATATCGCCTGGATTACTGGTAACGATTTCCGTGACCTTGCTCAGCGCAACAATATTCAGGCACCATACGCGCTGAACGTTGGTCAGACCTTGCAGGTGGGTAATGCTTCCGGTACGCCAATCACTGGCGGAAATGCCATTACCCAGGCCGACGCAGCAGAGCAAGGAGTTGTGATCAAGCCTGCACAAAATTCCACCGTTGCTGTTGCGTCGCAACCGACAATTACGTATTCTGAATCTTCGGGTGAACAGAGTGCTAACAAAATGTTGCCGAACAACAAGCCAGCTGCGACCACGGTCACAGCGCCTGTAACGGTACCAACAGCAAGCACAACCGAGCCAACTGTCAGCAGTACATCAACCAGTACGCCTATCTCCACCTGGCGCTGGCCGACTGAGGGCAAAGTGATCGAAACCTTTGGCGCTTCTGAGGGGGGCAACAAGGGGATTGATATCGCAGGCAGCAAAGGACAGGCAATTATCGCGACCGCAGATGGCCGCGTTGTTTATGCTGGTAACGCGCTGCGCGGCTACGGTAATCTGATTATCATCAAACATAATGATGATTACCTGAGTGCCTACGCCCATAACGACACAATGCTGGTCCGGGAACAACAAGAAGTGAAGGCGGGGCAAAAAATAGCAACCATGGGTAGCACCGGAACCAGTTCAACACGCTTGCATTTTGAAATTCGTTACAAGGGGAAATCCGTAAACCCGCTGCGTTATTTGCCGCAGCGATAAATCGGCGGAACCAGGCTTTTGCTTGAATGTTCCGTCAAGGGATCACGGGTAGGAGCCACCTTATGAGTCAGAATACGCTGAAAGTTCATGATTTAAATGAAGATGCGGAATTTGATGAGAACGGAGTTGAGGTTTTTGACGAAAAGGCCTTAGTAGAAGAGGAACCCAGTGATAACGATTTGGCCGAAGAGGAACTGTTATCGCAGGGAGCCACACAGCGTGTGTTGGACGCGACTCAGCTTTACCTTGGTGAGATTGGTTATTCACCACTGTTAACGGCCGAAGAAGAAGTTTATTTTGCGCGTCGCGCACTGCGTGGAGATGTCGCCTCTCGCCGCCGGATGATCGAGAGTAACTTGCGTCTGGTGGTAAAAATTGCCCGCCGTTATGGCAATCGTGGTCTGGCGTTGCTGGACCTTATCGAAGAGGGCAACCTGGGGCTGATCCGCGCGGTAGAGAAGTTTGACCCGGAACGTGGTTTCCGCTTCTCAACATACGCAACCTGGTGGATTCGCCAGACGATTGAACGGGCGATTATGAACCAAACCCGTACTATTCGTTTGCCGATTCACATCGTAAAGGAGCTGAACGTTTACCTGCGAACCGCACGTGAGTTGTCCCATAAGCTGGACCATGAACCAAGTGCGGAAGAGATCGCAGAGCAACTGGATAAGCCAGTTGATGACGTCAGCCGTATGCTTCGTCTTAACGAGCGCATTACCTCGGTAGACACCCCGCTGGGTGGTGATTCCGAAAAAGCGTTGCTGGACATCCTGGCCGATGAAAAAGAGAACGGTCCGGAAGATACCACGCAAGATGACGATATGAAGCAGAGCATCGTCAAATGGCTGTTCGAGCTGAACGCCAAACAGCGTGAAGTGCTGGCACGTCGATTCGGTTTGCTGGGGTACGAAGCGGCAACACTGGAAGATGTAGGTCGTGAAATTGGCCTCACCCGTGAACGTGTTCGCCAGATTCAGGTTGAAGGCCTGCGCCGTTTGCGCGAAATCCTGCAAACGCAGGGGCTGAATATCGAAGCGCTGTTCCGCGAGTAAGTAAGCATCTGTCAGAAAGGCCAGTCTCAAGCGAGGCTGGCCTTTTTTCTTTCGGTTGGTGAGTCGGTGTATTTGTAGTCTGGATAAGACGCGATAGCGTCGCATCCGGAAATTTGCCCCCTATGCGTTCATCATCTTGCGCACCAGCTGCATAAACAGCTCCTGCTCTTCTCCACTCAAACGCCCCAAAAATTCCTCATCCACGCTGTCACCAATGGGTATCGCCGCAGCAAGTATCTTTTCGCCTTCGGCAGTCAACCAGACAAAGCGTCGCCGCTTATCAGCGGGGTCATGTTCACGTCTGACTAAGCCACGATTTTCCATTCTTGCCAACATTTCTGCTAACGTTGCTTTGGTGCTGACAGCTGCTTCTATCAGTGCCACCTGTTCGATACCAGGTTTATCAGCAATGGCGCGCATCACCGCGTACTGTGGTTTGGTCAGGTCAGGTAACTCGTGCTGCCAGCGAGCCGTGTGCTGCTGAAAAAGCTGTCGTAACTGATGGAACGCTTTATTTCGTAACGCCATGTAAACTCCGGGCTAATTCTCTGTCGCTATCATAGCGGTTTTTTAGTGACGAAGAAGATGTTGTTACTTTTCAATCCTTGCCGCTGTGGAAATGAAGGAGTATGTTAATAATAATGTTCGTATACGAACAATTAAGAGGATAAGCAATGAAACTGATCGTCGGGATGACAGGGGCTACCGGTGCGCCTCTTGGTGTGGCATTACTGCAAGCGCTGCGGGAGATGCCGAATGTCGAGACTCATCTGGTGATGTCGAAGTGGGCGAAAACCACCATTGAACTGGAAACGCCTTACAGCGCTCGCGATGTTGCTGCCCTCGCAGACTTCAGCCATAACCCGGCGGATCAGGCGGCGATCATCTCATCCGGTTCTTTTCGTACCGACGGCATGATCGTTATTCCGTGCAGTATGAAAACGCTCGCCGGTATCCGCGCTGGTTACGCCGATGGCCTGGTAGGGCGCGCGGCGGACGTCGTGCTCAAAGAAGGCCGCAAACTGGTGCTGGTGCCGCGTGAAATGCCGCTTAGCACCATCCATCTCGAAAATATGCTCGCACTTTCACGCATGGGCGTGGCGATGGTGCCGCCGATGCCTGCCTTTTATAACCATCCCGAAACGGTAGATGACATTGTCCACCATGTGGTAGCCCGCGTGCTGGATAAATTTGGCCTCGAACATCCCCATGCCAGGCGCTGGCAAGGATTGCCGCAGGCCCGGAATTTTTCTCAGGAGAATGAATAATGGCATTTGATGATTTACGCAGCTTTTTACAGGCGCTTGATGACCACGGCCAGTTACTGAAAATCAGCGAAGAGGTGAACGCTGAGCCGGATCTGGCAGCAGCAGCTAACGCCACCGGGCGTATCGGCGACGGCGCGCCCGCGCTGTGGTTTGATAATATTCGCGGCTTTACCGATGCCCGCGTGACGATGAATACCATCGGTTCCTGGCAGAACCACGCGATTTCCCTTGGCCTGCCACCAAACACCCCGGTCAAAAAGCAGATTGATGAGTTTATCCGCCGCTGGGATAACTTCCCGATTGCCCCGGAGCGCCGCGCCAATCCAGCCTGGGCGCAGAACACCGTCGATGGCGAAGAGATTAACCTGTTCGATATCCTGCCGCTGTTTCGTTTAAACGATGGCGATGGCGGTTTCTATCTCGACAAAGCCTGCGTGGTTTCCCGCGATCCGCTCGACCCAGATAACTTCGGCAAGCAGAACGTCGGCATCTACCGCATGGAAGTGAAGGGCAAGCGTAAGCTCGGCCTGCAACCGGTGCCGATGCACGATATCGCCCTGCATCTGCATAAAGCAGAAGAGCGCGGTGAAGATCTGCCGATTGCGATCACGCTCGGTAACGATCCGATCATCACGCTGATGGGGGCCACGCCGCTGAAATACGATCAGTCTGAGTATGAAATGGCAGGCGCGCTGCGTGAAAGCCCGTACCCGATCGCCACCGCCCCGCTGACCGGTTTTGATGTGCCGTGGGGTTCAGAAGTGATCCTCGAAGGGGTTATCGAAAGCCGTAAACGCGAAATCGAAGGGCCGTTCGGTGAGTTTACCGGGCACTACTCCGGTGGGCGCAACATGACCGTGGTGCGCATCGATAAAGTCTCTTATCGCAGCAAACCGATTTTCGAATCACTCTATCTCGGTATGCCGTGGACCGAAATCGACTACCTGATGGGGCCAGCCACCTGCGTACCGCTGTATCAACAACTGAAAGCCGAGTTCCCGGAAGTGCAGGCGGTAAATGCCATGTACACCCACGGCCTGCTGGCGATTATCTCCACCAAAAAACGCTACGGCGGCTTTGCCCGCGCGGTGGGCCTGCGTGCGATGACCACGCCGCATGGTCTGGGCTACGTGAAGATGGTGATTATGGTCGATGAAGACGTTGACCCGTTCAACCTGCCGCAGGTGATGTGGGCGCTCTCCTCGAAAGTGAACCCGGCAGGGGATTTGGTGCAGTTGCCGAATATGTCCGTGCTGGAACTCGATCCAGGCTCAAGCCCTGCGGGGATCACCGACAAGCTGATTATCGACGCCACTACGCCTGTCGCCCCGGACAACCGTGGTCACTACAGCCAACCGGTGGTGGATTTACCGGAAACCAAAGCCTGGGCTGAAAAACTGACCGCTATGCTGGCTGCACGTAAATAAGGAGAAGAAGATGATTTGTCCACGTTGTGCCGATGAACAGATTGAAGTGATGGCGAAATCGCCGGTGAAAGATGTCTGGACGGTATATCAGTGCCAGCATTGCCTTTATACCTGGCGCGATACCGAACCGCTGCGCCGTACCAGCCGCGAACATTATCCCGAAGCGTTCCGCATGACGCAGAAAGATATTGATGACGCGCCAATGGTGCCGAGCATCCCGCCGCTGCTGGTGGAAGGTAAGCGTTAAATAAAAGGTCCGATGCCCATCGGACCTTTTTATTAAGGTCAAATTACCGCCCATACGCACCAGGTAATTAAGAATCCGGTAAAACCGAGAATGGTCGTTAACACTGTCCAGGTTTTCAGACCGTCTGCTACCGACAACCCCAGATATTTGGTCACAATCCAGAACCCTGAGTCATTAATATGTGACGCGCCAAGCCCACCAAAGCAGGCTGCCAGCGTCACCAATACGCACTGAATCGGATTCAATCCCATCACCGCTTCTGAGAGTAACCCGCCGGTTGTCAGGATTGCTACGGTTGCTGACCCCTGCGATGCACGCAGAGCCAGTGAAATAATAAATGCGGCTGGTAACAGAGGCAGGTCAATCATTTGTAGCATATTGGCAAGGGCTTTGCCGACGCCCGATTCCACCAGCACTTTGCCAAATACCCCTCCAGCACCAGTAACCAAAATCACTACCGCCGCAGTGGGAAGGGCTGAGCCCATAATGTCGCTGGTGTGTTGTAAGCTCCAGCCGCGACGTAAAGCCAATAACCAGAATGCCAGCACCAGCGCAATCATTAGAGCTACCATTGGTGAGCCGATCAGCTGTAGCGTACCAAGCAGGGGATGCGAAGGCGGCATCAGTGTTGCGGAAACCGTACCCGCCATGATAATCGCGATAGGAATAACAATTAGCGAGGTGACCAGCGCGACGCCCGGTGGATTTATTTTATCGCTTAATTTTGTTGCGCCTTCCTCACTGGCCGGAGCCAGTTGCATCTGTTCCAGTACTTCCACCGACATCGCATATTGGCGCGTATTGATTATTTTCGCTGCAAAGTAGCCAACAATCCCTACGGGAATAGAAATCGCAATACCGATGATGGTTAGCCAGCCGATGTCTGCGTGGAGTAACCCCGCTGCGGCGACAGGGCCTGGATGCGGCGGTACCGCCACATGAACAGTTAGCATGATTCCAGCGACAGGCAGGCCAAATTTGAGTGGCGATATTTTGGCAACCTTGGCAAAACCGTAAATGATTGGCGCAAGAATAATAAAGCCGACATCAAAGAAGACGGGAATACCGAGGAAGAACGCTGCCAGAGTCAGCGCAGCGATAGTTCGTTTGTCACCTAACTTGCGACTGAAATAATTAGCCAGTGACTCTGCACCACCAGAGTGTTCGATCATACGCCCCAGCATAGCGCCCAGACCAATAATAATAGTGACGGAACCAAGCACACCGCCCATCCCGGCGATCATCACTTTACCCACTTCGCCCGCCGGTATACCCGCCGCAAGTGCGACTAACAGGCTGACGAGGAGCAGAGCAACGAATGGTTGTACCTTTGCCTTGATGACCAGCAGCAACAGCATGATTACGCCAGCTAACGCAATGCATAACAATGTAATTGTGGACATGGGAAACCCTGTCTGAAAGTTATAGTTAACCTACCCCATCCGTAGATGGGGGGATGTATGGGTACGTTGTAATTAGGGATTTAACGAATTAGCGCCAGGCGTCAAACCAGCCAAGCCCTTCTTCGGTGAGGCCACGAGGTTTATATTCACAACCGATCCAGCCCTGATATCCCACCTCATCGAACAGGCGGAACAGCCACGGATAGTTGATTTCTCCATCGTCCGGTTCATGTCGATCAGGTAGTCCGGCAATTTGTACGTGCGCATATTTCCCAGCGTAGTCGCGGATTAAATGCGTCAGGTTGCCATCTACTTTTTGCGCATGAAAAGTATCTAGTTGAATAAACACGTTATCTCGCGCAACCTCTTCAACAATAGCCAGTGCCTGATACTGGCTGGAGAAGAGATAATGAGGCTTAACGTCGGGGCTGAGTGCTTCAACTAATATTCGCTTGCCGTGTAGCGCAAAGCGGTCGGCAGCGTAGCGGAGATTATCGATAAATACTGCCCGGTACCGTTCAGCGTCTTCGCCAGCGGGCACGACGCCTGCCATCACATGGACTTGTTCACAATTGAGCGCCAATGCATATTCCAGTGCCAGGTCGATGTCTGCGTGTGCTTCGTGCTCACGTCCGGGAAGGGCGGATAATCCCCATTCCCCCGCATTAATATCTCCGGGAGCGGTATTGAACAGCGCCAGTGTCAGATGGTTTTGCTCCAGTTGCTTTTGGATTTGCAGGGTGGAGTAGTCATAGGGAAACAGAAATTCCACAGCATCGAACCCGGCTTTTCGCGCTGCGGCGAAGCGTTCAATAAAAGGCACTTCGGTGAACATCATGGATAAATTAGCTGCAAAACGAGGCATTGCATTAACTCCTTAATTCCGCAATTTCACCTGCGGTCAGATAACGGATCGGGCGGTCACCGAGAATAAAAATCAGCTTTGCCGTTTCCTCCAGCTCTTCCATATTGTTGGCGGCTTCTTGCAGGCTTTCACCGCAAACCACTGGGCCATGATTTGCCAGTAAAAAAGCCTGATTGTCTGCTGCCAGTTCCGCCAGATCCTGTGCGATGCGTTTATCGCCCGGTCGGTAATAAGGCACCAGCGGGACATTTCCCATCCGCATCACCACGTATGGTGTGAACGGACGAATAACGTTGCTGCTGTCCAGCCCTTGCAGGCAGGAAAGCGCCGTCGACCATGTGCTGTGCAAATGCACCACCGCTTTACAGCGCGGATTGTTGCGATACAGCGCCAGATGAAAGAGCACCTCTTTCGAGGGTTTGTCACCACTTAACCATTCGCCATCCGCGGCGACTTTGGAAAGCCGCTGCGGATCGAGATTGCCCAGGCATGAACCTGTCGGTGTCGCCAGTAAATTCCCGTCAGGTAAAAGCAGCGACAGATTGCCAGCCGAACCGGTTGCATAGCCGCGCTGAAAGAATGAACTGGCAATCCGCGTCATCTCCTCTCGCAAAGACTGCTCTACTTTTGCGAAATCGCTCATGATAAAAACTCTCTTTGGGCTCGTGAAAAAAAGGCTTCATCACCGAAGTTGCCAGATTTAAGGGCGAGTGAGACAGGCTTATCCAGTGCGTTTACCCACGGCACGCCGGGGGAAATGGTTGGGCCAATATGAAACCCTTTTATGCCCAGGCTCTGTGTGACTACGCCGGAGGTCTCACCGCCTGCGACAATAAAGCGTGTCACGCCTTCCGCTGCTAACCGCGCCGCTAGTTTAGAAAATAGAGTTTCTACTGCCTGACTGGCTTTTTGTGCACCGTATTGCTGTTGAATTGCTGCCAATGCGTCAGTGCTGGCGGTGGCAAAAACCAGTGGAGCAAGTACACTTTCCTGGCCCAGAACCCACTCTGCCAGTTCGTGTGCATAAGCGGCCAGAGTTTCGGTTGAGAGGCAGCGTGCCACATCAACTTCACGGGCTGGTGCAATTTGACGGTAATGTGCCACCTGGCGGTTGGTCATTTGAGAGCATGAACCGGAGAGCACTACGCCGCGCCCAGCGAGCGGACGCCCTGCTTCGCGAGCCTGGTTACCGTTTTCTTGCGCCCACTGCCGGGCCAGGCCAATCGCCAGACCAGAACCACCCGTTACCAGTGGGGCATCGCGCAAGGCTTCTCCCTGAATTTCCAGATGGTGTTCGGTCAGCGCATCAAGCACCGCGTAGCGGTAGCCCTCTTGCTGTAAGCGAGCCAGCTCTTGACGAACGGCATCCACACCTTGTTCGAAAACATGTGCCGAAACGACGCCGCAGCGCCCTGTGGATTGCGCTTCAACCAGACGGGGAAGATAGCTGTCGGTCATGGGATTTACCGGGTGATGGCGCATCCCGGATTCGGCCAGCAGTTGATTCATTACGAACAAATACCCCTGATAAACCGTACGTCCGTTGACCGGCAGGGCCGGAGAGAAGACCGTAAACGGCGTGTCGAGAGCATCCATTAATGCATCGGTAACCGGGCCGATATTACCTTTCGCCGTACTGTCGAAAGTAGAGCAGTATTTGAAATAGATCTGTTTGCAACCTTGCTGTTGCAACCAGCTCAGAGCCGCCAGCGATTGCTGTGTGGCTTCAACCACCGGACAGGAGCGCGTTTTCAGGCTGATCACCAGTGCGTCGATTGCTTCCGGCATTTTACCTGTTGGAACACCGTTAATTTGTACCGTTGGTAGACCGTTTTCCACCAGAAAACTGGCGATATCCGTCGCGCCGGTAAAATCATCGGCGATAACGCCAATCTTGATCATGATTTCGCTCCCGGTAGAGTGATGCCAGAGAAAATCTTGATAACTGCGCTATCGTCTTCTTTCCCGTAACCTGCGTTACTGGCGCTGGTGAACATATTCAATGCTGTTGAGGCCAATGGCAGCGGGAAGTGCAGGGCTTTGGCTGTATCGGCAACCAGACCAAGATCCTTAACAAAAATATCGACGGCTGAATGCGGGGTGTAATCGCCATCCACCACATGACGCATCCGGTTTTCGAACATCCAGGAATTTCCGGCGGCATTGGTCACGACGTCATACATCACATCCAGCGGGATCCCCGCACGGGCTGCAAGTGCCATCGCTTCGGCTCCGGCAGCAATATGTACGCCCGCTAACAACTGGTGAATAATTTTTACGGTCGAACCTAGTCCCGGTTCTGCACCTATGCGATAAACTTTTCCGGCAACGGCTTCCAGCACGGGTGCCAGTCGTTCAAAGGCAATATCGCTACCGGAGGCCATGACAGTCATTTCACCGTTAGCGGCTTTTACTGCACCACCAGAAACTGGCGCATCCAGCATTTCCAGATCGAATCCAGCCAGAGCGGTAGCAATTTCTTGCGCATCAGCACTAGCGATAGTGGAAGAAACCATTACTGCCGTACCGGGTTTCAGATGTTGTGCAACGCCTGTTTCACCAAACAGCACCTGTTTAACCTGGGCCGCATTGACCACCAGCACCAGCAGAGCGTCCAGTTTTTCGGCAAACGTCGCGGCGTTATCAGAAACCCCGCAAGCACCTGCCTCTTTCAACGTAGCGCAGGCATTGCTGTTCAGGTCTGCGCCCCAGGTAGAAAGACCTGCGCGGACACATGACAGTGCTGCTCCCATTCCCATTGACCCTAAGCCAACGATACCGACATGAAACTCAGATCCCGTTTTCATCTGCTCTCCTTGTTAATTTAAGTGATATTTTGTTTGATATTGTGAATATAAGCGCTGGAAGATAACGATATGGTGAGCTGATTCACATAAATTAACATTGTGTGTTATTTTATGTGAACTAAGCGTTAGTTGCGCCGCGCACGTTTCGCAGGCAAATAGCGTAGAATGTCAGCAGGACAAAGGAAGGAGCAAAAGTTGATACCCGTAGAGCGTCGCCAAATCATCCTTGAGATGGTAGCTGAAAAAGGCATTGTCAGTATTGCTGAACTAACGGACAGAATGAATGTGTCACATATGACCATTCGTCGGGATTTACAAAAACTGGAGCAGCAGGGAGCCGTTGTGCTGGTGTCCGGAGGCGTCCAGTCTCCGGGACGCGTGGCGCATGAACCTTCTCATCAGGTAAAAACTGCGCTGGCAATGACGCAAAAAGCGGCTATTGGCAAGCTGGCGGCAAGTCTTGTTCAGCCGGGAAGTTGTATCTATCTGGATGCGGGAACGACCACGTTAGCGATAGCACAGCATCTGATTCACATGGAGTCACTGACTGTGGTCACAAACGATTTCGTTATTGCGAACTACTTGCTCGACAACAGTAATTGCACAATTATTCACACTGGCGGTGCAGTGTGTCGGGAAAACCGTTCCTGTGTCGGGGAAGCCGCTGCGACCATGCTGCGCAGCCTGATGATTGATCAGGCTTTTATTTCTGCATCGTCATGGAGTGTGCGGGGGATTTCTACGCCAGCGGAAGATAAAGTCACGGTGAAACGGGCGATTGCCAGTGCCAGCCGCCAGCGAGTTTTGGTCTGTGATGCGACGAAATATGGTCAGGTGGCGACATGGCTGGCGTTACCATTAAGCGAGTTTGATCAGATTATCACAGACGACGGTTTGCCGGAGAGTGCCAGTCGCGCGCTGGCGAAGCAGGATCTCTCTTTGCTGGTTGCGAAAAATGAATAATGGCCTGCAATAACATTTGGTTACTCATGCTTCACAGAAGAAGCATGAGACTACTTTATTTTATAAAATGACAGCCGCCCGCTTTTCGGCGTGCCGGTATCAATATAAATCTGGTTAGCGAACGTCTGAATGTTATCAAACATCATATGTCCAAATATAAAATAATCAGCGCCGTTTATTTGTTGTAACTCGCCATTAAGCGATTTCTGCACACGATCAACAGGCCAGAGTAATTCGCTCTCCGCTATTTCTTTACCAAAGAGATATTCACTCCCCGGATAATCTGCATGTGCGATGACATATTTTATGTTGTCGTTAGTGATTTCAATAATATGTGGAAGATGATGGAATTTCAGCAACAGATCTATTGCCTCTTGTTGCTCTGAATCATTTAAATCGAAAAACCAGTCACCACCGCTGGCAAGCCACATATTTCCATCGCCAGTTTCGAATGCATCCAACGCCATCGCTTCGTGGTTGCCTTTAACCGACGTAAACCAGGGTTGGTTTAGCAGGCGCAGCACGTTAAGACTCTTCGGCCCACGATCAATATTATCGCCTGTGGAAATAAGTAAGTCGGTTTCAGGGTAAAAAGAGAGTTGATGTAAACGGGATTGTAATAACTGATATTCACCATGAATATCACCAACGACCCATATATGGCGATAGTGATGGGCATTGATTTTTTGATAGCGTGTAGATGGCATGGTTTTACCCTGTAAAATAAGCTTTCCTATTATACAGGGTATTTTTATTTGATTCGTCAGTTGTCGTTAATATTCCCGATAGCAAAAGACTATCGGGAATTGTTATTACACCAGACTCTTCAAGCGATAAATCCACTCCAGCGCCTGACGCGGAGTCAGTGAATCCGGGTCGAGATTTTCCAGTGCTTCGACCGCAGGCGAAGTTTCTTCTGGCACTGACAGCAAAGACATCTGCGTACCATCCACTTGCGTAGCGGCGGCGTTCGGCGAAATGCTTTCCAGCTCACGCAGTTTTTGCCGTGCGCGCTTAATAACCTCTTTCGGTACGCCCGCCAGAGCAGCAACCGCCAGACCGTAGCTTTTGCTCGCCGCGCCGTCCTGCACGCTGTGCATAAAGGCGATAGTGTCGCCGTGCTCCAGCGCATCGAGATGTACGTTGGCGACGCCTTCCATTTTCTCCGGTAGCTGGGTCAGCTCGAAATAGTGGGTGGCAAACAGCGTCAATGCCTTAATCTTATTCGCCAGATTTTCTGCGCACGCCCACGCCAGCGACAGACCATCGTAGGTGGACGTTCCACGCCCGATCTCATCCATTAACACCAGACTGTATTCGGTGGCGTTATGTAAAATATTGGCGGTTTCAGTCATCTCCACCATAAAGGTTGAGCGCCCGGAAGCCAGGTCATCTGCCGCGCCTACGCGGGTAAAGATGCGATCGATAGGTCCAATCTCGACTTTTTGTGCCGGTACATAGCTGCCGATGTAGGCCATCAGCGCAATCAGTGCGGTCTGGCGCATATAGGTACTTTTACCGCCCATGTTCGGGCCGGTAATAATCAACATACGGCGCTGCGGCGACAGATTCAGCGGGTTAGCGATAAATGGCTCATTCAGTACTTGTTCAACTACCGGATGGCGACCTTCGGTAATGCGAATGCCCGGTTTATCAATGAAGGTCGGGCAGATGTAGTTCAGGGTATAGGCCCGTTCCGCCAGGTTAACCAGCACGTCGAGTTCCGCCAGCGCGCTCGCGCTCTGTTGCAACGCTTCCAGATGCGGCAACAGCAGGTCGAACAGCTCTTCATAAAGCTGTTTTTCCAGTGCCAGTGCTTTGCCTTTTGAGGTGAGAACTTTATCTTCGTACTCTTTTAGCTCTGGAATGATGTAGCGCTCGGCGTTTTTCAGCGTCTGGCGACGCATGTAGTTGATGGGTGCCAGATGGCTTTGCCCACGGCTGATTTGAATGTAGTAGCCGTGCACCGCATTAAAGCCAACTTTCAGCGTGTCCAGGCCGGTACGTTCACGCTCGCGGACTTCCAGACGCTCCAGATAATCGGTCGCGCCGTCAGCCAGCGCGCGCCACTCATCCAGCTCTTCGTTATAGCCCGATGCGATAACACCACCGTCGCGTACCAGCACCGGCGGTGTGTCGATGATTGCTCGCTCCAGCAGATCGCGCAGCTCGGCAAACTCGCCCATCTTCTCACGTAGCGCCTGTACCGGTGCACTATCGACAGTTTCTAACTGCGCACGCAGCTCCGGCAGTTGCTGGAAAGCGTGGCGCATACGGGCCAGATCGCGTGGGCGAGCAGTTCGTAAAGCCAGACGTGCCAGAATACGTTCCAGGTCGCCGACCTGACGCAGTACCGGCTGCAACTCGGCGGTGAAATCCTGCAATGCGCCAATAGTTTGCTGGCGCTCAAGCAACACGCGGGTATCGCGCACTGGCATATGCAGCCAGCGTTTCAGCATACGACTACCCATCGGCGTGACGGTGCAGTCGAGCACAGAAGCCAGCGTATTTTCCGCACCGCCCGCCAGGTTCTGAGTAATTTCCAGGTTACGACGTGTCGCGGCATCCATAATGATGCTGTCCTGCTCACGTTCCATGGTGATAGAACGAATATGCGGCAGGGTCGTGCGTTGGGTATCTTTCGCATACTGCAACAGACAACCGGCAGCACAAAGTCCGCGCGGCGCGTTCTCGACGCCAAAACCGACCAGATCGCGGGTGCCAAATTGCAGATTCAACTGCTGGCGCGCGGTGTCGATTTCAAACTCCCACAGCGGGCGACGGCGCAGGCCGCGACGGCCTTCAATCAGCGACATCTCGGCGAAATCTTCTGCATACAGCAGTTCCGCCGGATTAGTGCGTTGCAGCTCTGCCGCCATCGTTTCGCGGTCGGCCGGTTCGCTCAGGCGAAAACGCCCGGAGCTGATATCCAGCGTCGCGTAGCCGAAACCTTTGCTGTCCTGCCAGATAGCCGCCAGCAGGTTGTCCTGACGCTCCTGTAACAGGGCTTCATCGCTGATGGTGCCTGGCGTAACGATACGCACAACTTTGCGCTCAACCGGACCTTTGCTGGTCGCCGGATCGCCAATTTGTTCGCAGATGGCAACGGACTCTCCCTGATTCACCAGTTTGGCGAGATAGTTTTCCACCGCATGGTAGGGAATCCCCGCCATCGGGATCGGCTCTCCCGCCGAAGCACCGCGTTTGGTCAGTGAAATATCCAGCAGTTGCGACGCGCGTTTTGCGTCGTCATAAAACAGTTCATAAAAATCACCCATCCGGTAAAACAGCAGGATCTCGGGATGCTGGGCTTTCAGCCTGAGATACTGCTGCATCATGGGCGTATGGGCGTCGAAATTTTCTATTGCACTCATGGGGTTATGTCCGGTTCCCTGATATTAAATGGGGTGTGATGGTTTTTATTTTCGTTGTAATCACATAAGGCGCACATGATACCGGAGTTAATCATTTCAGGGGAAGAAGCGAACGGTGAGTTCTTGATGCTGGTTCCGGGAAAGATGCTGTTTTGCAGCTTTTGCGTGATGCTTATGAAGCAAGTACGCAAAATTGCGTCGGTTGGCGAACCTTTCTTCTTTAGAGTCATAGTGCCCTTTAAGATTAAGATGTAATATAAATACATCTTAATGAGGTGGAGGCAGCATGTCCGGCAAGCGTATCTCTCGTGAAAAACTGACGATTAAAAAAATGATCGATCTTTATCAAGCGAAATGCCCGCAGGCGTCAGCGGAGCCGGAGCATTACGAGGCGTTGTTTGTTTACGCGCAAAAGCGGCTGGATAAATGTGTGTTCGGCGAAGAGAAACCAGCCTGTAAGCAGTGTCCGGTGCACTGTTACCAGCCTGCAAAGCGTGAAGAGATGAAACAGATTATGCGTTGGGCCGGGCCGAGAATGCTGTGGCGTCATCCGATCTTAACCGTGCGTCATCTCATCGATGACAAGCGTCCGGTGCCAGAACTGCCGGAAAAATATCGTCCGAAAAAACCTCGTGAATAGTATGCCGGACAGGCAGATCTGTCCGGCAATTTGCAGTTAAATCAATGCCGATTTATCAATTCCCAGCCGCTTCATCCGTGACAGCAGGGTCGTGCGTTTCAGCCCCAGACGTTGCGCAGCGCCTTTAGGCCCGGCAACCACGCCGTTGGTTTCTTTCAGCACGCGAACAATCAACTGATATTCATCTTCGCCCTCCTGGGCGACAACCGTTGCGGCAGGCGGCGTTTCAGGTTCCGGTAAAACAATATCTGGCAATGACAGCTGCAGCACGTTACCGCGTGTTAGCAATACCGCGCGCTCAATGACGTTTTCCAGTTCGCGTACGTTACCCGGCCACTCCATGTTGCTCAAGGTGCGCAGCGTCTCGGCAGGAATGCTGTCGATATTGCGCCCCAGACGACGGGCAATTTTGAAGGTAAAGGCTTTCGCCAGCAGCGGAATATCTTCCGGACGCTCGCGTAGTGGCGGCAGGTGAATCGGGAATACGTTCAGGCGGTAATAGAGATCGCTACGGAACTCACGGTCGGCGACCATTTTTTTCAGATCGCGGTTAGTCGCGGCGATTAGACGCACGTCCGTCTGAATGATTTTGTTGCTGCCGAGACGTTCAAACTCCTGTTCCTGCAATACACGCAGCAACTTTGGCTGTAACTCCAGTGGCATATCGCCCACTTCGTCGAGGAACAGGGAGCTTTTATCCGCCAGTTCAAAACGACCAATGCGCTGGGCGCTGGCACCGGTAAAAGCCCCACGCTCATGACCAAACAGATCGCTTTCCAGCAATCCGGCAGGCATCGCCGCGCAGTTCATTTTGACCATGCGGCGATTATTACGCCCACTGAGATTATGGATCGCACGGGCAATCAGCTCTTTACCCGTGCCAGTTTCACCGAGGATCAGCACGGTACTGTCACTTTGCGCCACCATTTCAACTTGTTTAAGCACGCTGTACATGGCTTCGCTGCGGCCAATAATCTCGCCAAATTCACTATCAACATTGTTGAGCTGCTCGGTCAGGGCGAGGTTTTCATCAACCAGCCGTTCTTTCAGACGATGGATTTCCTGATAGGCGAGGGCGTTATCGACAGCGATTGCCACACGTTCGGCAATCTGGCGCAGTAAATTCAGATTGGTAGTGGTAAACACTTTCTCTTCGCATTGCGCCAGTTTCAGCACGCCCAGCATGGTGTCGCCAGACATCAGCGGTAACAGGCACAAGGTTTGAATCTGGTTGCCCCAGGTGTCGAACAACATGCGTTCATAGGGGGCTAAATCGTCCCGCTCGTGGAGATTGATCAGCAGCATCTCTTTACTTTTGAACACGCGTTCGGTGAGGGTTCCGGCTTCATCGACTTCGCTCTGTTCGTGGGCGGGATGTTGTTTATCAAGATAGTGAGTGGAGTAGATGTTGAGTTTGTTTTTACGGTGGCTGCGTAAGACGATACTGATATCGTCAATGTCGAAATAGTAATGGATTTCTTTGGCGACTTCGCTGACCAGTTCGTCCATATCCAGGCGGGAAAGCACCGCGTTGGTAATGGCAACCAGGATGCGGAAGTTATCGCGCTCCCGGCATAACAACTCATAGTCGACATTGTTGACGACGCGGCTCTGGATTTGTTCGGTGACGACAGAAACGATCTGCGTAAATGTTTGCAGACGATTGAACTCTTTTTCGCTCCAGGGGCGATCGTCATAACGAATAAATTCACAGCCACCAAAAATATGCCCTTCCGCCGCCAGTGGCATCAGGCAATAGTGACCAAATTTTGGGTATAGCCCACCTGCGGCCAGCTGCGGCCAGGTTTCACAAAATTCTTCGTAACTGCAATGCAGCGTATCAGGGCGCGACAAAATGCTGCGTACCGGACCGTGTGCCAGAACAGTTTCGTCTTCATATTTAATGGGGGTGTCTTTTTCACGCGACGCGTAATAAGACGCACGTTGAGTCTGCGCTTGCCACAACACAATAGCCGCGTTGTCGGCGAGCGCAGAACGCTTTACCAGTTGCGAAAGAGCCTCACACAGCGAGGCCAGATCGGGCTGCTGCAATAGTGTCCGAGTGATGTCGAACAACCCTTGCTGTCCGAGATCACTCATCGGTGTATATGACATTTTGTTCTTCCAGGAAAGCACCGCAAAGCGGTGCAAAAGGTCATTGACTAACTATAGGAGATTTAGAATTTTATTAGCATATACGCGGAAGCGGTTCGGCGTGTGGTAAATCGAGGGTTCGTTTCACGCCATACAGACCGGCAAGACGAACACCTTTACGTTCCACCACTTCACCAATCAGCGCCGCGTCTTTCCCCAGTGGATGGGAATGTAACGCTGCCAGCACTTGCTCTGCCGCGTTGCGTTCAACGGCGATCACCAGTTTGCCTTCGTTGGCAAAGTTAAGGGCGTCCAGTCCCAGTAGTTCACAAACGCCGCGCACAGCAGGTTTAACCGGCAGTGCCGCTTCTGAAATTTCAATACCACAACCGCAGGCTGCCGCGAACTCATGAACTACCGCGTTCACACCACCACGGGTGGCATCACGCAGCGCTTTCACGCCGGGAATGTCACGCAGCGTCTGAATAAGCGGCGTCAGTACCGCGCAGTCGCTGACCAGTTCGCCATCCAGCCCCAGCTGCTCACGCAGGTTAAGGATAGTCGCCCCGTGGTCCCCGAGCGTGCCGCTAACCAGTAATACATCGCCTGCGGTTAGCGTCTGTGCGCCCCAGTGAATATTCGCCGGAATTGCGCCCATGCCAGCGGTGTTGATAAACAGTTTATCTGCCGCGCCGCGCTGCACCACTTTAGTATCGCCAGTGACGATGGCAATGCCTGCCGCGCGCGCGGTTTCTGCCATGCTGGTCACTACGGCTTTCAGTGTCTCCATCGGCAATCCTTCTTCGAGGATAAAGCCACAGGAGAGATAGCGCGGAATAGCGCCACTGACCGCAACGTCATTGGCTGTGCCGCAAATCGCCAGCTTGCCGATATTACCGCCAGGAAAGAACAGCGGGTCAATGACGTAACTGTCGGTGGAGAACGCCAGACGGTCGCCTTCCGCTACCAGCTGCGCCAGCTCAAGACGTGCCTGATCTTCCTGTTCTGCCAGCCACGGGTTGGCAAAGGCTTCCATAAACAGGCTGTTGATTAATTGCTGCATCGCCTGGCCGCCGCTGCCGTGGGCGAGTTGGATATTATTCACGCTTCACTCTCCTGCTGACGATACTGATACCACGCGGCGCACGCTCCTTCGGAGGAGACCATCAGTGCACCAAATGCGGTTTGAGGATTACAGGTGTTACCAAACAGCGGGCATTGATGCGGCTTACATTTGCCCGTTAATACTTCACCACAACGTGCGCGCGGGTCATCGCAGACCTGCTGCGGTGCCGGGCGGAAATGCGCTTCGGCATCGAATCGTTGATAATCTGGCGTCAGGTGTACACCAGAAGATTCAATCACGCCTAAGCCGCGCCATTCGCTGTCGCCGTTGACACAGAACACATCGGCAATCGCCTGTTGCGCCAGCAGGTTACCGGCATCCGGTACCACCCGACGATACTGATTCTCTACCTTGCTGTGGGCCGCTATTTTCTGCTCCACCAGCATGACCACGCCTTGCAGTAGATCAAGCGGTTCGAAACCAGCCACCACCAGCGGACGATGAAAATCGCTGGCGATAAAATTATAGGCATCAGTGCCGATAACCATACTAACGTGGCCCGGCGCGAGGAACGCGTCGATACCGTTATCCGGCTGTTCCAGCAAACTGCGAAGCGTCGGGATAAGCGTAATATGCTGGCAGAAGAAGTAAAAATTCTGCACATCACGCGCTTTCGCCTGTTGCAGAGTGATGGCGGTGGTCGGCATGGTGGTTTCAAAACCTAAGCCGAAGAACACCACTTTGCGGGTTGGATTCTCCTGCGCCAGTTTCAACGCATCCATCGGCGAGTAAACGATGCGCACATCGGCACCGCGTGCTTTTGCCTGCAACAGCGAACCCTGTTTCCCTGGTACGCGCATGGCGTCGCCAAAGGTACAGAAGATGACTTCCGGATGGCTGGCAATCTCCACGCAGGTGTCGATTCTACCCATCGGCAGTACGCACACCGGGCACCCCGGACCGTGGATAAACTCAACGTTTTCCGGCAGTAACTGGTCGAGGCCGAATTTAAAGATAGCGTGGGTATGACCGCCACACACTTCCATAATCCGCAGAGGGCGTTCGGCGGTGTAAGAGAGATGTGAAGCACGTTCGCGCAGATGCTCAATTAACTGCATCACCTGTTCCGGCGCGCGATATTCATCAACAAAACGCATTATTTTTCCTCGCCATACAACAGCGCGCCGACATCCGGCTCAACGTCAAACATGTTTTGTAAGGCGTCGAGAGTGTCGCGTGCTTCGGCTTCATTAATTACGCTCATGGCAAAGCCAACGTGTACCAGTACCCACTGGCCCACGCGCGGCTGACCGTTTTCATCGCAGCTGCCGACTAACGTTAAATCGACATCGCGCTGAATGCCGCAGACGTCGACTTTCGCCTGGTTGCCGTCAATGGTGCGGATCTGGCCGGGAACGCCTATGCACATCGCTGTGTCTCCAGCCAGTTCAGCCACTGGTCCATCCCTTCGCCGCTGGTGGCGGAAATAAGGATGATTTCAATTTCTGGATTGACTTCGCGGGCGCAGGCGATGCACTTTTCAACGTCAAAGTTGAGATACGGCAAAAGGTCAACTTTGTTGAGCAGCATCAGCGAGGCGGCGGCAAACATATGCGGATATTTCAGCGGTTTGTCTTCACCTTCGGTAACGGAAAGCACCGCCACTTTGTGTTTTTCACCGAGATCGAAGCTGGCCGGGCATACGAGGTTGCCAACGTTTTCGATAAACAGAATACCGTTATCGTCCAGTGGCAGACGCGGTGCGGCGTCGGCAATCATCTGTGCGTCAAGATGGCAGCCTTTACCGGTGTTCACCTGAATCGCTGGTGTGCCGGTAGCGCGAATGCGTGCGGCATCGTTCACGGTTTGCTGGTCACCTTCAATAACCGCGCACGGAACGCTGTCTTTCAGGCGCATTAAGGTTTCCGTCAGCAGGGTGGTTTTACCGGAACCAGGGCTGGAAACCAGGTTGAGCACCAGTTGCTTGCGGGCAGCAAAGCGCGCGCGGTTGCGTTCAGCCAGACGGTTGTTTTTGTCCAGCACGTCAATTTCGACTTCCAGCATCCGACGCTGGCTCATGCCCGGTGCGTGAGTGCCCGCTTCGCCATGACCGTAATGCAGGTCGCCTTCTTCAGTCTGGCTGGGGGTAAATTCAGGCGCTTTAATGCCGGTGATTTTCATCTTCGGGCGTGCCGCCGGGGCAAATGGCGCGCTACGAAACGCGGAATGAGGGTTATGTTCATCACCCTCGATATACAGGTTGCCTTCACCGCAACCGCATGTTGTACACATCGCTCACTCCTGGTCTATTTCTATCCGCCGAATCTGTAAACCGTCGTCTGCCACAATCTGTAGCATGTCACCATGACACTGTGGACAGCGGCGGACGCGCTGGGTCAGTAGCGTCACATACTGTTGGCATGTTTCACACCAGCATTCGGCCTCTTGTTCTTCGAGGTGCAGTTTACAACCTTCCGCCACGCTGCCGCGGCAAACCAGATCAAAACAAAAGGCAAGAGAGCTGGTTTCGACACAAGAAAATGCGCCAATTTTGAGCCAGACCCCAGTTACGCGTTTTGCGCCGTGTTTTGCGGCCTGCTGTTCGATCAATTCCAGTGCCCGTTGGCAGAGGGTTATTTCGTGCATATCGCCTCCCATTAACTATTGCCAGCTACAAGCAATAATTGTGCCAGTGTTGATTATCCCTGCGGTGAATAATGTCGATGATGTCGAAATGACACGTCGACACGGCGACGAAATTCATCTTTAGCTTAAAAATCTCTTTAATAACAATAAATTAAAAGTTGGCACAAAAAATGCTTAAAGCTGGCATCTCTGTTAAACGGGTAACCTGACAATGACTATTTGGGAAATAAGCGAGAAAGCCGATTACATCGCACAGCGGCATCGTCGCCTACAGGACCAGTGGCACATCTACTGCAATTCGCTGGTTCAGGGGATCACGTTATCGAAAGCGCGCCTGCATCACGCCATGAGCTGCGCGCCGGACAAAGAACTCTGTTTCGTCCTTTTTGAACATTTTCGTATTTACGTCACCCTGGCGGATGGCTTTAACAGCCACACCATCGAGTATTACGTCGAAACAAAAGATGGCGAAGACAAACAGCGGATTGCGCAGGCGCAACTGAGCATTGACGGCATGATTGATGGCAAGGTCAACATCCGCGATCGCGAACAGGTTCTGGAACACTATCTCGAAAAAATCGCTGGCGTTTACGACAGCTTATACACCGCCATTGAAAACAATGTGCCGGTGAATTTAAGCCAACTGGTAAAGGGACAAAGCCCGGCAGCATGAGCTGAGGCTTTGCCCGTTTTGCAGGCGTTACGCCTGTTTGGGGATGGGCGTGTCGATGAGTGTCGAAAATGACATTTCATCGGCATGTTTTCGTCAAAAATGACAATCACCTGAGGAATGCCTGGTGAATCGTTTTGTAATTGCTGACTCCACGCTCTGTATCGGCTGCCACACTTGTGAGGCCGCCTGTTCAGAGACGCATCGCCAGCACGGCCTGCAATCAATGCCGCGCCTGAGAGTGATGCTAAATGAAAAAGAATCTGCGCCGCAGCTCTGTCACCACTGTGAAGATGCACCCTGCGCGGTGGTCTGCCCGGTTAACGCCATCACCCGCGTTGATGGGGCCGTGCAGTTGAATGAAAGCCTGTGCGTAAGCTGCAAGCTGTGCGGCATCGCCTGCCCGTTTGGCGCAATTGAATTTTCCGGCAGCCGTCCGCTGGATATTCCTGCAAATGCCAATACCCCGAAAGCGCCACCGGCACCGCCTGCTCCGGCGCGTATCAGTACGCTGCTTGACTGGGTGCCGGGTATTCGCGCGATCGCCGTCAAATGTGACCTTTGCAGTTTTGATGAACAAGGTCCGGCCTGCGTGCGGATGTGCCCGACCAAAGCCCTGCATCTGGTGGATAACACCGATATCGCCCGCGTCAGCAAACGTAAGCGTGAGCTGACTTTTAATACGGACTTTGGCGATCTCACCTTGTTTCAGCAGGCTCAAAGTGGAGAGGCTAAATGAGCGCAATTTCCCTGATCAATAGCGGCGTGGCGTGGTTTATTGCCGCCGCTGTTCTGGCATTTCTCTTTTCTTTTCAAAAGACGCTAAGTGGCTGGATAGCCGGAATTGGCGGCGCGGTTGGTAGCCTGTATACGGCAGCCGCGGGCTTCACTGTGCTGACTGGCGCGGTTGGCGTGAGCGGTGCGCTGTCGCTGGTAAGCTACGATGTGCAAATCTCCCCGCTTAACGCGATTTGGCTGATTACCCTCGGCCTTTGCGGTCTGTTTGTCAGCCTCTATAACATTGACTGGCATCGCCACGCGCAGGTGAAGTGCAACGGCTTGCAGATCAATATGTTGATGGCTGCCGCCGTCTGCGCCGTCATTGCCAGCAACCTCGGCATGTTCGTGGTAATGGCCGAAGTCATGGCCTTGTGTGCGGTGTTCCTCACCAGCAACAGCAAAGAGGGCAAACTGTGGTTTGCGCTGGGGCGTCTTGGCACTCTGCTGCTGGCGATTGCTTGCTGGCTGCTGTGGCAGCGTTATGGCACGCTGGATCTGCGCCTGCTGGATATGCGTATGCAACAGCTGCCGCTCGGTTCCGATATCTGGCTGCTCGGTGTGATTGGCTTTGGCCTGCTGGCCGGGATTATTCCGCTGCACGGCTGGGTGCCGCAGGCACATGCTAACGCCTCTGCGCCAGCTGCCGCGTTGTTTTCTACGGTAGTCATGAAAATTGGCCTGCTGGGCATTTTAACCCTGTCGCTGCTGGGTGGTAACGCGCCGCTGTGGTGGGGGATCGCGCTGCTGGTGCTCGGCATGATCACCGCGTTCGTCGGTGGTCTGTATGCGTTGATGGAACACAACATCCAGCGCCTGCTGGCTTACCACACCCTGGAAAATATCGGCATTATCCTGCTGGGGCTGGGCGCTGGCGTAACGGGTATCGCGCTCGAACAACCGGCGCTGATTGCCCTTGGTCTGGTCGGTGGTCTGTACCATCTGCTTAACCATAGCCTGTTCAAAAGCGTACTGTTCCTCGGGGCGGGGAGCGTCTGGTTCCGTACCGGTCATCGCGATATCGAAAAACTCGGTGGTATTGGCAAGAAAATGCCGGTTATCTCCATCGCCATGTTAGTCGGGTTGATGGCAATGGCTGCGCTGCCGCCGCTGAACGGGTTTACCGGGGAATGGGTTATCTATCAATCCTTTTTCAAACTGAGCAATAGTGGCGCGTTTGTTGCCCGTCTGCTGGGGCCGCTGCTCGCTGTGGGTCTGGCAATTACCGGTGCGCTGGCGGTGATGTGTATGGCGAAAGTCTATGGCGTCACGTTCCTCGGCGCGCCGCGTACCAAAGAAGCCGAAAACGCCACCTGTGCGCCGCTCCTGATGAGCGTAAGCGTAGTGGCACTGGCGATTTGCTGCGTAATTGGCGGTGTTGCTGCGCCGTGGCTGCTGCCGATGCTCTCTGCTGCTGTACCTCTGCCGCTGGAGCCTGCTAACACCACCGTTTCTCAACCGATGATCACGTTGCTGCTGATTGCCTGCCCGCTGCTGCCATTCATCATTATGGCGATTTGCAAAGGCGATCGTTTGCCGTCGCGTTCCCGCGGTGCGGCCTGGGTGTGCGGCTACGACCACGAAAAATCAATGGTGATTACCGCTCACGGTTTTGCCATGCCGGTGAAACAGGCGTTTGCGCCGGTGCTGAAACTACGCAAATGGCTGAATCCGGTGTCTCTGGTGCCGGGCTGGCAGTGCGAGGGGAGTGCGTTGCTGTTCCGCCGGATGGCGCTGGTTGAACTGGCGGTGCTGGTGGTGATTATTGTTTCACGAGGAGCCTGAGAATGAGTGTTTTATATCCGTTAATTCAGGCGCTGGTGCTATTTGCCGTTGCGCCGCTGCTCTCCGGTATTACCCGCGTGGCGCGAGCCCGCTTACATAACCGTCGTGGGCCGGGTGTGTTGCAGGAGTATCGTGACATTATCAAACTGCTGGGCCGCCAGAGCGTTGGCCCGGATGCCTCCGGCTGGGTGTTCCGCCTGACGCCGTATGTGATGGTGGGCGTCATGCTGACTATCGCTACTGCGCTGCCGGTGGTGACCGTTGGTTCTCCGCTGCCGCAACTGGGCGATTTGATCACCTTACTGTATCTCTTTGCCATCGCGCGTTTCTTCTTTGCTATTTCCGGTCTGGATACCGGTAGCCCGTTTACTGCTATCGGCGCGAGCCGTGAAGCGATGCTTGGCGTGCTGGTCGAACCGATGCTGCTGCTTGGTCTGTGGGTTGCCGCACAGGTTGCCGGTTCCACCAACATCAGCAACATCACCGACACCGTTTATCACTGGCCGCTGAGCCAGAGCATCCCGCTGGTGCTGGCGCTTTGTGCCTGTGCGTTCGCCACTTTTATCGAAATGGGCAAACTGCCGTTCGACCTGGCGGAAGCCGAGCAGGAGTTGCAGGAAGGTCCGCTCTCCGAATACAGCGGTAGCGGCTTTGGCGTCATGAAATGGGGTATCAGCCTGAAACAGCTGGTGGTGTTGCAGATGTTCGTCGGGGTGTTTATTCCGTGGGGACAAATGGAAACCTTCACCGCCGGTGGACTGCTGCTGGCGCTGGTGATTGCCATCGTCAAACTGGTGGTCGGCGTCCTGGTTATCGCGCTGTTCGAAAACAGCATGGCCCGTCTGCGTCTTGATATTACTCCGCGCATTACCTGGGCTGGGTTTGGCTTTGCATTTTTAGCGTTCGTCTCCTTGCTGGCGGCGTGATTAAAGAGAGTTTGAGCATGTCTGAAGAAAAATTAGGTCAACATTATCTCGCCGCGCTGAATGAGGCATTTCCGGGCGTCGTGCTGGACCACGCCTGGCAGACCAAAGATCAGCTGACTGTCACCGTAAAGGTGAACTACCTGCCGGAAGTGGTGGAGTTTCTTTACTACAAACAGGGTGGCTGGCTGTCGGTGCTGTTTGGTAACGACGAACGCAAACTGAATGGTCATTACGCCGTTTATTACGTGCTGTCGATGGAGAAGGGCACTAAGTGTTGGGTAACGGTTCGCGTCGAAGTTGACGCCAACAAACCGGAGTATCCGTCCGTGACGCCGCGCGTTCCGGCGGCTGTGTGGGGCGAGCGCGAAGTGCGCGATATGTACGGTTTGATTCCGGTTGGTCTGCCGGATGAACGTCGTCTGGTGCTGCCGGATGACTGGCCGGATGAACTTTATCCGCTGCGCAAAGACAGCATGGATTATCGTCAGCGTCCGGCACCGACCACCGATGCTGAAACCTACGAGTTCATCAACGAACTGGGCGACAAGAAAAACAACGTCGTGCCGATTGGTCCGCTGCACGTCACTTCTGACGAACCGGGGCACTTCCGTCTGTTCGTCGATGGCGAAAACATTATCGACGCCGACTACCGCCTGTTCTACGTCCATCGCGGCATGGAAAAACTGGCGGAAACCCGTATGGGTTACAACGAAGTGACCTTCCTCTCTGACCGTGTGTGCGGGATCTGCGGCTTTGCTCACAGCACCGCCTACACCACGTCGGTGGAAAACGCGATGGGTATTCAGGTGCCAGAACGTGCGCAGATGATCCGCGCCATTCTGCTGGAGGTGGAACGCCTGCACTCGCATCTGCTCAACCTCGGCCTGGCCTGTCACTTTACCGGCTTCGACTCCGGCTTTATGCAGTTCTTCCGCGTGCGTGAAACCTCCATGAAAATGGCAGAGATCCTTACCGGTGCGCGTAAAACCTACGGCCTGAACCTGATCGGCGGGATTCGTCGCGATCTGCTGAAAGATGACATGATCCAGACCCGCCAGCTGGCGCAACAGATGCGTCGTGAAGTGCAGGAGCTGGTGGATGTGCTGCTGAGTACGCCGAACATGGAACAGCGCACCGTCGGCATTGGTCGTCTGGACCCGGAAATTGCCCGCGACTTCAGTAACGTTGGCCCGATGGTCCGTGCCAGCGGTCACGCTCGCGATACCCGCGCCGATCACCCGTTTGTTGGTTATGGCCTGCTGCCAATGGAAGTCCACAGCGAGCAGGGCTGCGACGTTATTTCCCGTCTGAAAGTGCGAATCAACGAGGTCTATACCGCGCTGAACATGATCGACTACGGTCTGGATAACCTGCCGGGCGGTCCGTTGATGGTGGAAGGCTTTACCTACATTCCGCACCGTTTCGCGCTGGGCTTTGCCGAAGCGCCGCGCGGCGACGATATCCACTGGAGCATGACCGGCGACAACCAGAAGCTGTACCGCTGGCGCTGCCGTGCCGCGACCTACGCGAACTGGCCGACCCTGCGCTACATGCTGCGTGGCAACACCGTTTCTGATGCGCCGCTGATTATCGGTAGCCTGGACCCTTGCTACTCCTGTACCGACCGCATGACGGTGGTCGATATACGTAAGAAGAAGAGCAAAGTGGTGCCGTACAAAGAACTCGAGCGTTACAGCATTGAGCGTAAAAACTCGCCGCTGAAATAAGGAATCGCCATGTTTACCTTTATCAAAAAAGTCATCAAAACCGGCACGGCGACCTCGTCTTATCCGCTGGAGCCGATTGCGGTTGATAAAAACTTCCGTGGTAAGCCAGAGCAGAACCCGCAGCAGTGCATCGGCTGCGCGGCCTGCGTCAATGCCTGCCCGTCAAACGCTTTAACGGTTGAAACCGACCTCGCCACAGGAGAGCTTGCGTGGGAGTTTAATCTCGGGCGCTGCATCTTCTGTGGACGCTGCGAAGAAGTTTGCCCGACGGCGGCGATCAAACTGTCGCAAGAGTACGAACTGGCGGTGTGGAAGAAAGAAGATTTCCTGCAACAGTCCCGTTTTGTGCTGTGCAGCTGTCGCGTCTGCAATCGTCCTTTCGCCGTCCAGAAAGAGATCGACTACGCCATTGCGCTGCTTAAGCACAATGGTGACAGCCGCGCGGAAAACCACCGCGAAAGCTTTGAGACTTGCCCGGAATGTAAGCGCCAGAAATGCCTGGTGCCGTCCGACCGTATTGAACTGACTCGCCATATGAAAGAGGCCATCTGATGAGCAATTTATTAGGCCCCCGTGACGCCAACGGCATTCCGGTCCCGATGACGGTGGATGAATCCATCGCCAGCATGAAGGCGTCGTTACTGAAAAAAATCAAACGTTCTGCCTACGTTTACCGCGTGGACTGCGGCGGCTGCAACGGCTGCGAAATCGAAATTTTCGCCACGCTTTCGCCGCTGTTTGATGCAGAACGCTTTGGCATTAAAGTCGTTCCTTCACCGCGTCATGCGGATATTTTACTGTTTACCGGCGCGGTCACCCGTGCAATGCGATCCCCTGCGCTGCGTGCGTGGCAGTCCGCGCCGGACCCGAAAATCTGTATCTCCTACGGTGCCTGCGGTAACAGTGGCGGGATCTTCCACGATCTCTACTGCGTGTGGGGCGGTACGGATAAAATCGTCCCGGTAGATGTCTACATCCCTGGTTGCCCGCCAACGCCTGCCGCCACGCTGTACGGCTTTGCAATGGCGCTCGGCCTGCTGGAGCAGAAAATTCACGCCCGTGGCCCGGGTGAGCAGGATGAACAACCGGCGGAAATCCTGCATGGCGATATGGTGCAGCCGCTGCGTGTGAAAGTGGATCGCGAAGCACGCCGCCTGGCAGGTTATCGTTACGGTCGTCAGATTGCCGATGACTTCCTGACACAGTTAGGGCAGGGCGAAGAACAGGTTGCACGCTGGCTGGAAGCGGAAAACGATCCGCGTCTGAACGAGATTGTCAGCCATCTGAATCATGTTGTAGAAGAGGCGCGTATCCGATGAGTGAAAAGGTGGTGTTCAGTCAACTGAGCCGTAAATTTATTGATGAGAACGATGCCACGCCCGCCGAGGCGCAGCAGGTGGTCTATTACAGCCTGGCGATTGGTCACCACCTTGGGGTTATCGATTGCCTGGAAGCGGCGCTCACCTGCCCGTGGGATGAATATCTGGCATGGATTGCCACTCTGGAGGCGGGCAGCGAAGCCCGCCGCAAAATGGAAGGCGTGCCGAAATATGGTGAGATCGTCATCGACATTAACCATGTGCCGATGCTGGCCAACGCATTCGATAAAGCCCGGGCAGCGCAAACTTCGCAGCAGCAGGAATGGAGTACAATGCTGCTAAGTATGCTGCATGATATTCATCAGGAAAACGCCATCTATTTGATGGTGAGGAGACTGCGTGACTGACGTTTTACTCTGTGTTGGCAATAGCATGATGGGCGATGATGGCGCTGGCCCGCTGCTGGCGGAAAAGTGCGCCGCCGCGCCGAAAGGTAACTGGGTGGTGATTGACGGCGGTAGTGCACCGGAAAACGACATCGTCGCCATCCGTGAACTGCGCCCGACACGACTGCTGATTGTCGACGCCACGGATATGGGGCTAAACCCCGGCGAAATCCGCATCATCGACCCGGATGATATCGCCGAGATGTTTATGATGACTACCCATAACATGCCGTTGAACTACCTTATCGACCAGTTGAAAGAAGATATTGGCGAAGTGATTTTCCTCGGCATCCAGCCGGATATCGTCGGCTTTTACTACCCGATGACCCAGCCGATTAAAGATGCGGTTGAAACCGTTTATCAACGACTGGAAGGCTGGGAAGGAAATGGTGGATTTGCGCAGTTAGCGGTGGAAGTAGAGTAGTTTTTCATTAAGGAATTCAGGGAATTGAACATCAGAACAGGGATGTGCGCTTTTTTATTGAGCTTAGTGCTGCCTGCACAGGCCACCAGCTTTACCGATTATCTGCCGATGAGTGACAGCGAATACGCGCAAAAGCGGGCGCTGAAACCTCTCCTGACCATGCCTTATGATGCCGAGCAAAACTGGCATTTTAGAAAAGTCGGCGTTGCTGGCGTGACGCTTGAAAAGATGCCAAATGAAGAAGATTACTGGCAATTAACCGCTAAAGACCGCGCCGGTAAATCCTGGACTGTGCCTGTGGGTATGCTGGCAAACATAGCGGGCAAAGGGCAACTCTATCGCGCCGATCTTGATCGTAACGGCATTCAGGATCTGGTTATCTGGTTACCAAGTACCGGTAATGGTCTGGCTCCTTATGCACATTTAATTCTTATGACGTTCACGCGCGAAGGCCGTCCCTGTGTCTTTGAACCCAGGGGATTCTACACCGCAAGCAAAACTGGCGTAGATGATTTGCTGGATTTGCAAGGCAATGGCCACACGCAATTGCTGGATATGCAGTTTGATTCCGGTTACTGGATAACCAGTCTGTATCAGGTAAAAGACGCCAAATGGCAGCGTGTTCACGGCTGGTTTGGCAAGTTAAGCTATCCCGCGCTCACGCATTTTACTTATACCCCCAACCGTAAACTCGTCCTCAAACCCATCGCCGGGCGCGACCCGCAAACGGAAGATCTGGCGCAGACGCAGCGTTGCTTGATAAAGGGGGATGTGCTTTATGGGGTGAACCAGAACTGACTTTTTGCAGAGTGGCTATGAGGGGGATTACGTGCAGACAGACGTCACGTTACTACAGAGAGAACAAAGAATGACTGCTAATGCTGCACGCGCTGTTAAAGCAACAAGAGAACTGGTCAATGCAGTCCCCTTTCTGGGAGGCAGTGACTCAGAAGATGATTATCGTGAAGCACTGGAACTGGTCGAATATTTGATTGAAGAAGATGACACCAATCCACTTATCGACTTTCTGGCGAGCCGCATTGCAGAGTATGAAAACAACAACGAAAAGTTTGCAGAGTTCGACAAAGCCGTTGCGGCAATGCCGGTTGGCGTGGCGTTACTTCGCACGTTGATTGATCAACATAATCTGACCTATGCGGATTTGAAGAACGAAATCGGCTCTAAATCCCTGGTCAGTCAGATTTTGTCTGGACAACGATCCCTGACAATATCCCACATTAAGGCACTTTCAGCCCGATTTGGCGTTAAGCCGGAATGGTTTCTTTGATTTTGACTGATGCCAAACCCCAGATTGCCCGATGCGCTGCGCTTATCGGGCCTACATGTCGCACGAACTATGTAGGCCGGATAAGGCGTTCACGCCGCATCCGGCACGGTTACTTACTCTAAATCTTCCCCATTACTGGCAATTACTTTTTTATACCACCAGAACGATTTCTTACGCGTGCGCGTCAGCGTGCCGTTGCCTGCGTCGTCACGGTCTACGTAGACAAAACCGTAGCGTTTGCTCATTTCACCCGTAGAGGCGGAAACTAAATCAATACAGCCCCAGGTGGTGTAGCCCATCAGCGGAATGCCATCTGCAATCGCTTCGCCCATTGCGCGGATATGTTCGCGTAAATAGCTGATGCGATAGTCATCGTTAATCTCGCCATTGGCAGCAAGTTCATCTTTTGCGCCGAGGCCGTTTTCCACCAGAAACAGCGGCTTCTGATAACGATCGTACATCATATTCATGGTGATACGCAGACCGAGTGGATCAATTCCCCAGCCCCAGTCGCTCACCTGTAGATACGGATTACGCAGCGATTTCACCACGTTCGCCGCACTGCTGTTGTTGGCGTTCATCTCCGCCGAGGCGCAGCGCGAGGCGTAATAGCTGAAAGAGACAAAATCGACGGTGTTTTTCAGGATTTCATCATCG
The DNA here is from genome assembly GCF_012584495.1 of Escherichia sp. SCLE84. NCBI lineage: Bacteria > Pseudomonadati > Pseudomonadota > Gammaproteobacteria > Enterobacterales > Enterobacteriaceae > Escherichia > Escherichia sp. SCLE84. The sequence continues at coordinate 4,360,312 of NZ_CP051430.1, forward strand.
CCCGGTGCTTTGTTGATGGTTACCCCTTTTTCGCGAAATACGCGGGCAGAGTAAGCCGGATACGCGCCGCGCGCCTGCACATCGATAAAAAACAGGTTTTCCCGATCTTTCTCCAGCGCCGCCCAGACATCTTCCGGTTTGCAGCTGTAAGGGTAGAAGTTACCGCCCGCCAGCATACAGCCCACCTGATTTTGCGGGTTAACCTCATGGGCGATTTTGGTGGCTAGCGCACTGGCAACCAGCTGGTGATGCGCGGCCTGATATTTCACCTGATCCTGATTTTCACCTTCTTCAAACACCAGACCCGCGCCGGAGAACGGGCTATGCAACATAATGTTGATTTCATTGAAGGTTAGCCAGTATTTCACCAGACCATCAAATGCTTCAAAGCAGGTTCTGGCGTAGCGGCTGAAAAACTCCACCAGCTTGCGGTTACGCCAGGAGCCATATTCGGTGACCAGATGCATCGGCACATCGAAGTGGCACAACGTGACCAGCGGTTCGATACCGTACTTTTTACACTCTTCAAAGACAGAACGGTAAAAAGCAATGCCCTGCTGATTGGGCGTGATTTCATCGCCCTGCGGAAAGAGGCGGCTCCAGGCAATTGAGGTACGGAAAACCTTGAATCCCATCTCTGCCATCAGGGCGATATCTTCTTTATAACGATGATAAAAATCCGTCGCCTCATGGCTGGGATAAAACTCGTCATCGCGCAACTGAAAACGTTTTTCCAGCCCCAGTTTCACCGCCATTCGATGCTCGCCGTGCGGGATCATATCGACCGTGGTCAGTCCTTTGCCACCTTCACGGAACGCACCTTCAGACTGGTTGGCGGCAAGCGCGCCGCCCCATAAAAAACCTTCTGGAAATACTGACATTTTCATCCTCAATTAAGACTTACTTCTTTGGCGACGGTCGGTTGTGCGCTCTGATGCTTTCGCGCCTCGGCAGCCGCTTCCTCAACAGGAATATCCTCAAAGCCGAGCAATAGTGTGAGGATAAACGACAGCACCACCGCCAGCGCCATGACCGCGAACACCCAGACGATGCTCATTGGATTCGCCGGATCGAAGAATTGCACGCTGGTAAATAACCCCGGCGCTGCCATTGAGTGGCTGGCAAGCCCCGCCATACCGGCAACCGCGCCGCAAATAAAACCGCTGATAAGACTGGCGATAAGCGGACGTTTCAGGCGGATCGCCACGCCGTATAACGCCGGTTCGGAAATCCCCGCCATAATGGCTGATGCCGCCGCAGCCAGCGCCGTCTGGCGCAGTTCCGGGTTTTTCGTTTTCCACGCCACCGCCAGTGATGAACCGCCCAGCGACAGGTTAGCGCCGATCTCTGACGGCATGACCATCCCTTCTTTGCCGGTTTCGGCAATGGTCTGAATGATGGTTGGCGTAAAGACGCGGTGCATCCCGGTCATTACCAGCAGAGGCCACAGCGCGCCCATAATGGCGACTGAAAGCCAGCCCAGATAACCATGAATGGTGTAAACCAGCGCCGAAATGGCGCTACCGATCCAGATACCAATCGGGCCAATCAGCAGGATTGCCAGCGGTGCGGCAATCAACACAATCAGCATTGGCTTGAGGAAGTTTTTGGTCACAGCCGGTGTAATGCGATCCACCCAGCGTTCGATATATGACAGGCACCAGGTCATCACCAGCGCCGGGATCACTGTGTAGGTGTATTTCACCGCGGTGACCGGGATCAGGGCAAATTCGACATGTTCACCCTGGGCCGCTTTCGCCATCAGTTCAATAAAGCTCGGATGTACCAGCACACCCGCGATGGCAATCGCCAGCGACATATTGGTTTTAAATTTGATGGCGGCCGAAGCCGCGACCATCAGCGGCAGGAAGAAGAAAGCACCGTCACCAATCACATTCAGAATAGTTAAGGTCGGCGATCCTTTTGTCAGCACGCCGCTCATCTCGAGGATCATCGCCAGCAGTTTGACCATCGATCCGCCGATAATCGCCGGGATCAGCGGTGACATGGTGCCGATCAGCGCATCGAGGATCCCCGCACCAATGCGACGTAGCGTGAGTTTGGGTTTACCTACGGGCTGTGCGGGCTGCATATCTCCCGGCAGCAGGCTGACGACTTCCTGAAAGGCTTGTGAAACGGTATTGCCGATAATCACCTGACACTGGTTGTCACTACGTACCACGCCGAGCACGCCGGGGATGGTTTTTAACGTCGGGCTGTCGATAAGCTGGTCATCTTTGATAACAAAGCGCAAACGCGTCATACAGTGCGTGACTGCCGAGATGTTATCAACGCCGCCCAGTGCCGCTATCACCGAGCGTGCCAGCGCCGCATAATTTTTGGCCATCGGATTTTATCCTGTTATCAGTAGGGTAGATGTAGTTGTTATCAGTCGACGTGACGGAAAAATGCCGATGCTGAAACGGAATTAGGAAACCGGTTTCACAAAATCATGAATAGTTGTCACTAAATAAGCAAGAGGGTTAATTGTTCATTTTTTATATTTGTGAAACCGGTCACCTGAATATTTTTCCCGCCGATTGCGCAAGGACAATCGGCAAACGGTGCAGTACACTGCGTTGATTGCGTGTAAAGGGATGAAAATGATGACGACGATGCTGGAAGTGGCGAAGCGCGCCGGGGTTTCAAAAGCGACCGTTTCCCGCGTGCTTTCAGGTAATGGCTACGTCAGCCAGGAGACTAAAGATCGCGTGTTTCAGGCGGTAGAAGAGAGCGGTTACCGCCCAAACTTGCTGGCGCGCAATCTGTCGGCGAAGAGTACTCAGACGCTGGGGCTGGTAGTGACCAACACGCTTTACCACGGCATTTATTTTAGTGAATTACTCTTTCATGCCGCGCGAATGGCGGAAGAGAAAGGGCGGCAGTTGCTATTGGCAGATGGTAAACACAGCGCCGAAGAAGAGCGCCAGGCGATTCAGTATCTGCTGGATTTGCGCTGCGACGCCATTATGATTTACCCGCGTTTTTTAAGCGTGGATGAGATCGATGACATTATTGACGCGCACAGTCAGCCGATAATGGTGCTTAATCGCCGCCTGCGCAAAAATAGCAGCCATAGCGTCTGGTGCGATCATAAACAGACCAGCTTTAATGCCGTGGCAGAGTTGATAAACGCCGGACATCAGGAGATTGCTTTCCTTACCGGCTCGATGGATTCCCCCACCAGCATTGAACGTCTTGCTGGGTATAAAGACGCGCTGGCGCAGCATGGTATTGCGCTCAATGAAAAACTTATCGCTAACGGTAAATGGACGCCCGCCAGCGGGGCCGAAGGGGTAGAAACGTTGCTCGAACGTGGGGCTAAATTTAGCGCGTTAGTTGCCAGTAACGACGATATGGCGATAGGTGCGATGAAAGCGTTGCACGAGCGCGGCGTAGCGGTGCCAGAGCAGGTGTCAGTTATCGGATTCGATGATATCGCAATTGCCCCCTATATCGTTCCGGCGCTCTCCAGCGTAAAAATTCCGGTGACTGAGATGATTCAGGAAATTATTGGACGGCTGATTTTTATGCTCGATGGCGGGGATTTCTCACCGCCGAAAACCTTCAGCGGAAAACTGATCCGCCGCGACTCACTCATTGCTCTTTCGCGATAAACATTGTCATCACATGTCATCGTCACTAGTGTCGATGACATCTTTTTTCCTGCATTACAGAAATTAATTTCCTTAAATAACAGTGAATTAAAAACTGGCATGATTTGTGAATGTATCGGCGCATTAACTGTCATTGCTGGAGAATTTGATGAACCGTTTCATCATTGCTGACGCGAGTAAATGTATTGGTTGCCGTACCTGTGAAGTGGCGTGCGTGGTTTCTCATCAGGAAAATCAGGACTGTGCATCGCTGACCCCGGAAACCTTTTTACCGCGAATCCATGTCATTAAAGGTGTGAACATTTCCACGGCGACAGTCTGCCGTCAGTGTGAAGATGCACCGTGCGCTAACGTCTGCCCGAATGGTGCTATCAGCCGTGATAAAGGGTTTGTTCATGTGATGCAGGAACGTTGCATTGGTTGCAAAACCTGCGTGGTGGCTTGCCCGTATGGCGCGATGGAAGTGGTGGTACGTCCGGTGATCCGCAACAGCGGCGCGGGGCTGAATGTATGGGCTGACAAAGCTGAAGCCAATAAATGCGACCTGTGCAACCATCGCGAAGACGGCCCGGCGTGTATGGCGGCTTGCCCGACCCATGCGCTGATTTGTGTCGATCGTAATAAACTTGAACAACTGAGCGCAGAAAAACGTCGCCGTACGGCGCTGATGTTCTAAAAATCTTATAGAACTGTTCTGGCATCAAAGGAATTCCCGGAAATATTCGTAGAATACGGAGCTGGCGGTATCGCCGACCTGAGACTGCCGGATACGACGCAGTCGTGTCCGGCAGGGCGGGTTACGCAATTCATGATGGCGGGAATAACTCAATGGCAAAAAACACATCTTGCGGTGTCCAACTGCGTATTCGTGGCAAAGTGCAGGGCGTCGGTTTTCGTCCGTTTGTCTGGCAGCTGGCACAGCAATTAAATCTTCACGGCGATGTCTGTAATGACGGCGATGGCGTAGAAGTCCGGCTGCTGGAAGACCCGGAAACGTTTCTTGTTCAATTGCATCAGCACTGCCCGCCGCTGGCGCGTATTGATAGCGTCGAGCGTGAGCCGTACATCTGGTCACAACTGCCCACCGAGTTCACTATACGCCAGAGCGCGGGAGGTGCCATGAATACGCAAATTGTCCCGGATGCCGCTACTTGCCCTGCCTGTCTTGCCGAAATGAATACCCCAGGCGAACGGCGTTATCGTTATCCGTTTATCAACTGTACCCACTGCGGCCCGCGTTTCACCATTATTCGCGCCATGCCTTACGACCGCCCGTTTACCGTGATGGCGGCGTTTCCGTTGTGTCCGGCTTGTGACAAAGAGTACCGCGACCCGCTCGATCGTCGCTTCCACGCCCAGCCGGTGGCCTGCCCGGAGTGTGGCCCACATCTTGAATGGGTAAGTCATGGTGAACATGCAGAACAAGAGGCGGCATTACAGGCGGCTATCGCACAGTTAAAAATGGGCAACATTGTCGCCATCAAAGGGATTGGCGGATTTCATCTTGCCTGCGATGCACGTAACAGTAACGCGGTGGCGACACTGCGGGCGCGCAAACATCGCCCGGCGAAACCGCTGGCGGTCATGTTGCCAGTGGCTGACGGTTTACCAGACGCTGCGCGCCAGTTGCTTACCACGCCCGCCGCGCCGATTGTGCTGGTGGATAAAAAATACGTTCCTGAGCTTTGTGATGATATCGCCCCTGACCTTAACGAAGTCGGGGTAATGTTGCCTGCGAACCCGCTCCAGCATTTGCTGTTACAGGAACTGCAATGCCCGCTGGTGATGACCTCCGGCAACCTGAGCGGTAAACCACCAGCTATCAGCAACGAACAGGCGCTGGCGGATTTGCAGGGCATTGCCGACGGATTCTTGATACATAACCGCGACATCGTGCAGCGGATGGATGATTCGGTGGTGCGCGAAAGCGGCGAAATGCTGCGCCGTTCACGCGGGTATGTGCCGGATGCGCTGGTTTTGCCTCCGGGCTTTAAAAATGTTCCGCCTGTGCTGTGTCTTGGCGCGGATCTGAAAAACACCTTCTGCCTGGTGCGCGGTGAACAAGCGGTGTTGAGTCAGCATCTGGGCGATTTAAGTGACGATGGCATCCAGATGCAGTGGCGCGAAGCGTTACGCCTGATGCAAAACATCTACGATTTCACTCCGCAATACGTTGTGCATGACGTGCATCCGGGCTATGTCTCCAGCCAGTGGGCGAGCGAAATGAATATGCCGACGCAAACGGTGCTGCATCATCATGCCCACGCAGCGGCGTGTCTGGCAGAGCATCAGTGGCCGCTGGATGGCGGTGATGTCATTGCTTTGACGCTCGATGGTATCGGTATGGGGGAGAACGGCGCTTTGTGGGGCGGCGAGTGTCTGCGGGTGAACTATCGCGAATGTGAGCACCTGGGCGGCTTGCCTGCAGTGGCGCTTCCGGGTGGCGATTTGGCGGCGACGCAGCCGTGGCGAAACCTGCTGGCGCAGTGCCTGCGCTTTGTGCCGGAGTGGCAGAATTATTCTGAAACAGCAAGTGTGCAACAGCAAAACTGGAGCGTGCTGGCGCGGGCCATTGAGCGTGGAATTAACGCGCCGCTGGCGTCATCGTGTGGGCGGTTGTTCGATGCCGTGGCGGCGGCACTGGGCTGTGCGCCAGCCACGTTAAGTTATGAAGGTGAAGCGGCTTGTGCTCTGGAGGCACTCGCAGCTTCGTGCCACGGAGTGACGCATCCGGTGACAATGCCGCTGGTGGACAATCAACTGGATCTCGCCACTTTCTGGCAGCAGTGGCTGAACTGGCAGGCACCGGTTAATCAACGCGCGTGGGCGTTTCATGATGCGCTGGCGCAGGGTTTTGCCGCGTTGATGCGTGAGCAGGCCACGATGCGTGGTATCACTACGCTGGTATTTAGCGGCGGGGTTATTCATAACCGTTTGCTGCGTGCACGTCTGGCGCATTATCTCGCTGATTTCACATTGCTCTTTCCACAGAGTTTACCGGCGGGTGATGGCGGTTTGTCTCTGGGGCAGGGGGTTATTGCTGCGGCGCGTTGGTTAGCGGGTGAAGTCCAGAACGGATAAAACGTGTTGCATTTGGACACCATTGCCGGATGCGGCGTAAACGCCTTATCCGGCCTACACATGCGTCCCCGTAGGTCGGATAAGACGCGCCAGCGTCGCATCCGACATTTTGGGTACAGTAGCTGGATGCGACATGAACGCATTATGTGACCAACACATGCGCTCCCCGTAGGTCGGATAAGATGCGCCAGCATCGCATCCGACATTTTGGGCACAGTAGCTGGATGCGATATGAACGCATTATGTGACCAACACATGCCTCCCCGTAGGTCGGGTAAGACGCGCCAGCATCGCATCCGACATTTTGGGTACAGTAGGCGGATGCGACATGAACGCATTATGTGACCAACACATGCGTCCCCGTAGGTCGGATAAGACGCGCCAGCGTCGCATCCGACATTTTAGGCACAGTAGCCCACCTACACCGGCAACGTTTTCAACAATCCAAATGCCTCTTTCATCCGATCCTCACTGACCACAAAGGCGCGAAGCTGGTCGGCACCGTCAACGCCGCGCGCCACCATTCCCTGGCTTTCGGTACAAATCTGCCAGCGCAAATCCCGACGCTGGGTTTCGCCTGCCAGATGCAGCGGTAATTCCGGCGTTTTGATTTTCACCAGCATCGCCGGGAGTTTCAGCGGCGTGTTATTGCCGAGAAGATTTTTTGCCAGCACCATCGCGCTAAGTTGAATCGGCTGGAGGAACGGCAATACCTGACCGTTAATTTCCGCGCAATCGCCCAGCGCGTAAATATCGGCATTACGGGTTTGCAGATAACTATCGACGCAAACGCCGCGATTAATCGTCAGCCCGGCGCGTCGTGCCAGGGTGGTTTCCGGGCGCAGTCCGGTGGCGGCAATTACCGCATCCACTTCGATACTGCGCTGGCGGTCCAGCGTTGCCAGAATGCCAGAATCTGTTTTTTCCAGCCCCTGCAACTGAGATTTCAACAGCAGATGAACACCCATCTCCGTCAACCGATGCTGCAAGCGGCTGCTTACTTCCGGTGGCATTAACGACGCCAGAATACTGGCAGCGTTGTCGATTAGCGTGACCGCTTTGCCTGCCCGACAAAAATCCATCGCCAGTTCGCTACCAATCAAACCACCGCCAACAATCAACACGCGTCGGGCATCCCGCAGTTGCGTTTCACAGGCGCGATACTCTTGCTGACTATTTAACGTCAGCATTAACTCACGCCCAGGCACAGGCGGGACAAAGGCGCTGGCACCAGTTGCCAGCACCAGCTTGTCGTATTGCCACTGATTATTCTGGCTTTTCACCACACGGGCTTCGGCATCGATATCCGTCACCCAGGTGTGCGGAAACAGGCGCAGATTAAACTGCTCGGCAAATTCACCCGCCGTCTGGCGGGTAAGGTCGTCGGCACGTTGCCCCTGACTGATAACATGGCTGAGGTCAGGTTTGTTGTACTCATCTATGCTGTCGGCGGCAATCAGGGTTAATGGAATAGTGGCGTCCTGTTTGCGAATATTTTTCACCAGTTGGCGGGCGGCGAAGCCCGAACCGATGATCACAATGCCGTTGCTCATTTTGCCTCCGATGCCAGTTCGTCAAAGACGTCTTTGCCGAGGGAGCATTCCGGGCAGAGGAAGTTATCCGGGACTTCACTCCACGGCGTTCCTGGTGCAACGTCCTGCATTGGCTCGCCTTTTGCCGGATCGTAAATCCACTGGCAGACGCTGCATTGCATCCGTGGGCCGAGGTCGGACGTCGTGGTGGCAGAGGTTTCTTCTTTAACCACCGTATTAACCGTGCACTGCGGCAGCGGCGCGAGCGCCCACTGACGGGCGATTTCGCGACCGTGTTCACGGCATAACTCCAGAGCGTCCTGGTCTGGTCGCCATTTCGCTTTCAGGCTGAGCGACATTTCGAAACCCGCATCCTGCAGGCGCGTGGAAAGGCGATCCACCGCACCGCCGCTCCAGCCGTGAGATCCGAAAGCACTGGCGCGTTTGTTACGGAAGCGTAATCCGGTCATCTCCTCCACCAGCCCGGCGATTTTCGGCATCATCACGTTATTCATCGTCGAAGTGCCGACCAGCACGCCTTTTGAGCGGAAGACATTGGTCAGGATTTCGTTTTTATCGCTTCGGGCGACGTTGAAAATTTTCACCGCCACGCGTGGGTCGGTTTCCGCAATCCCCTGGGCGATAGCGTCAGCCATCATGCGGGTGTTATTCGACATGGTGTCGTAGAAAATGGTGATTCTGTCTTCCTGATAATCCGCCGCCCATTTCAGGTACAGCTCGACAATTTGCGTCGGGTTATCGCGCCATACCACGCCGTGAGAGGTCGCTATCATATCGACTGGTAAGTTAAAGCCCAGGATCTCGGTAATTTTCGGCGTTACCAGACGGCTGAACGGCGTCAGGATATTGGCGTAGTAACGCTGGCACTGCTCGAAAAGCTCCGTCTGATCCACTTCATCGTTGAACAGATGCTCGTCGCAGTAGTGCTGACCGAAAGCATCGTTACTGAACAGCACCGCGTCGCCTGTCAGGTAAGTCATCATGCTGTCCGGCCAGTGCAGCATTGGTGTTTCGACAAAAATGAGCTGTTTGCCGTTACCGATATCCAGCGTGTCGCCAGTTTTCACCACATTAAAATTCCACTCCGGATGATGGTGATGACCATTTATCGAGTCGATAGCGTTGGCAGTACAGTAGATCGGCGTATCGGGAATTTGCGCCATCAGTTCGGTCAGCGCCCCGGCGTGGTCCTCTTCTGCATGGTTAATCACGATGTAATCGATATCCGCCAGATCGATTTCATTACGCAGGTTCTGCACAAATTCGCGGCTGAATTTATGGTCGACGGTGTCGATCAGCACGTTTTTTTCTTCGCGGATGAGGTAGCTGTTGTAACTGCTGCCGCGCAGCGTTTTATATTCTGTACCGTGAAAATCACGCACTTCCCAGTCACGTTGACCCACCCAATGAATGTTATTTTTCACCACAATAGACATAGCAACCTCAATTTATTCAGCGTGTTCTAAAAAGATGTCTTGCTAATTGCAGATTGCGTGCCAGTTTTTTATCTAATTGTTTTTACTCTATAAATAAAATTATGCTCATTAGTGAGTAGTCAAAATGACTATTAATCAAATGGTCGATATGACAATATCTATAGTCAAATTGACAGTGAGGCAAAGATGAGTTTTTCCGTTGATGTGCTGGCGAATATCGCCATCGAATTGCAGCGTGGGATTGGTCATCAGGATCGTTTTCAGCGCCTGATCACCACGCTGCGTCAGGTGCTGGAGTGCGATGCGTCTGCGTTGCTACGTTACGACTCGCGGCAGTTTATTCCGCTTGCCATCGACGGTCTGGCAAAGGATGTACTCGGTAGACGCTTTGCGCTGGAAGGGCATCCACGGCTGGAAGCGATTGCCCGCGCCGGGGACGTGGTGCGCTTTCCCGCAGACAGCGAATTGCCCGATCCCTATGATGGTTTGATTCCCGGACAGGAGAGTCTGAAGGTCCACGCCTGCGTTGGTCTGCCATTGTTTGCCGGGCAAAACCTGATCGGCGCATTGACGCTCGACGGGATGCAGCCCGATCAGTTCGATGTTTTCAGTGACGAAGAGTTACGGCTGATTGCTGCGCTGGCGGCGGGAGCGTTAAGCAATGCGTTGCTGATTGAGCAACTGGAAAGCCAGAATATATTGCCGGGCGATGCCGCGCCGTTTGAAGCGGTGAAACAGACGCAGATGATTGGCTTGTCGCCAGGCATGACGCAACTGAAAAAAGAGATTGAGATTGTGGCGGCGTCCGATCTCAACGTCCTGATCAGCGGTGAGACGGGAACCGGTAAGGAGCTGGTGGCGAAAGCGATTCATGAAGCCTCGCCACGGGCGGTGAATCCGCTGGTCTATCTCAACTGTGCCGCACTGCCGGAAAGTGTGGCGGAAAGTGAGTTGTTCGGGCATGTGAAAGGAGCGTTTACTGGCGCTATCAGTAACCGCAGCGGGAAGTTTGAAATGGCGAATAACGGCACGCTGTTTCTGGATGAGATCGGCGAGTTGTCGTTGGCATTGCAGGCCAAGCTGCTGAGGGTGTTGCAGTATGGCGATATTCAGCGCGTTGGCGATGACCGTAGTTTGCGGGTCGATGTGCGCGTGCTGGCGGCGACTAACCGCGATTTACGCGAAGAGGTGCTGGCAGGGCGATTTCGCGCTGACTTGTTCCACCGCCTGAGCGTGTTTCCACTTTCGGTGCCGCCGCTGCGTGAGCGGGGGGATGATGTCATTCTGCTGGCGGGGTATTTCTGCGAGCAGTGTCGTTTGCGGCTGGGGCTCTCCCGCGTGGTATTAAGTGCTGGAGCGCGAAATTTACTGCAACACTATCGTTTTCCGGGGAACGTGCGCGAACTGGAACATGCTATTCATCGGGCGGTAGTGCTGGCGAGAGCCACCCGCAGCGGCGATGAAGTGATTCTTGAGGCGCAACATTTTGCTTTTCCTGAGGTGACGTTGCCGACGCCAGAAGTGGCGGCGGTGCCCGTTGTTAAGCAAAATCTACGTGAAGCGACAGAAGCGTTCCAGCGTGAAACTATTCGCCAGGCACTGGCACAAAATCATCACAACTGGGCTGCCTGCGCGCGGATGCTGGAAACCAACGTCGCCAACCTGCATCGGCTGGCGAAACGTCTGGGATTGAAGGATTAAATAATCCCGGCCTGATAGAAATCCTGCAGGTTAATTGCGCCGGTGAGTTTGCCGTTTTCATCCACCACCGGTGCGGCAGTGATTTTGCGCTTCATCAGGATCTCTTTGGCGTCGATGGCACGACTTTGCGATTGCAACGTGGTGCCGCCGACCGTCATCGCTTCATTAACTGGCGTGGTGAGTGCGCCGCCGCCAACCAGCCAGCGACGTAAATCGCCGTCGGTAAAGACGCCTTGTACCTGTTGTTGAGCGTCACATACCGCCACCAGCCCCAGACCGGTGCGACTGAGCTCCAGCATCGCATCCATCACGCTGGCGGTTAACGCTACCTGCGGGATAGCGTCATCACGGCGCATCAGATGATGCACTTTATTCAGCAAGCGAGCGCCCAGTGCCCCGGCTGGGTGGGAGCGGGCAAAATCTTCTTCATTAAATCCGCGCGCCTGCATGACCGCCATCGCCAGCGCGTCACCCATCATCAGGGTATTGACGGTGCTGGAGGTCGGCGCAAGGTGCATCGGGCAGGCTTCGCGTTCTACGGAGATATCAAGCACCGCTTTTGCCGCCAGGCCCAGCGGTGACGTCGGTTTGCCGGTCATCGCCAGCAGCGCGATAGATTTATCTTCCAGACGCGGAATAATCAGATCCAGTTCCTTCGCGCCACCGGAGTAAGAGATAAACAGCATCACATCGCGGCTTTCAATCATCCCCAGATCGCCGTGCAGTGCTTCTGCCGGATGGACAAAAAAAGCCGGTGTGCCGGTACTGGCAAGTGTTGCGGCGATTTTCTTACCAATGTGGCCCGATTTGCCAATTCCCGAAACCACCACTTTGCCTTCGCAGTGCAGGATGATATTGGCGGCGCGAACAAAATCATCGCCCAGACGTTCCGGTAAACGGCTTGCTTCCTGCAACTCCAGCATTAACGTCTGACGTCCCGCGTTCTGTAGTGCTTCACTCATTGCTCTCTCCGGTTATGATCACATCGATCCCTTTCTCTTCCAGCGCCTGACGAAACGCCGGATCGATACCTGCGTCGGTAATCAGCTTATCGACGCTTTCAAGACTGCAAACTACGTTGGGGCTTTTACGGCCAAACTTTGATGAGTCCGCCATCAAAATCACTTCGCGCGCGGCATTGCACATTGCCTTACTGACGGTATAAACCTCGTTGAAGGTGGTTACGCCCGCATTGAGATCGATGCCGTCGGTGCCCATAAACAATTTATCGAAACTGAAATGTTCGAAGGCATTCTCTGCCAGCTGTCCGTGAAATGAGGCCGATTTTTTACGAAACGTTCCGCCTGGCATCAGGATAGTTTGTTCGTTATCCAGTTCGGATAGCGCATTGACGATATGCAGGCTGTTGGTCATCACCGTGATGTTATTAAAGCGCGAGAGCAGGGGAACCATCTGCAAAACGGTACTGCCAGCATCAAGAATGATCGAATCGCCATCATGGATAAAACTAACGGCAGCTTCTGCAATCAGCTCTTTCTTGTGGGTGTTGATGAGTGTTTTATGATCGATAGGCGGATCGGATTCCTCTTTATTCAACACCACTCCGCCATAAGTACGAATGACGGTTCCGGCATGTTCCAGAATGACCAGATCTTTGCGAATGGTTGTGCCTGTGGTGTCAAAGTATTGCGCCAATTCTTCAACCGAGCATTTACCCTGCTTTTGCAGATACTCCAGAATGGCGGCCTGACGCTGACGAGGTTTCATGGGCGTGATTACCTGATTTAGGTTTCAAAATGATAACTTCGCAAGCAAGTAACATTCACAACGAAATTATCCACGTTTCAGTTTAAGCGCCAATGATAGAGCATTCTGTGATAGTGGATCATGGGGAAAGATCACATCGGGCTGTAAATCACCCGCATGCATGCCGGTAATTGCGGGAATTTTTTGCGGTCGGGCGAAGACGGTCAGTCCTTTCATAAACAAGGTGTCGACGATGCGCTGCTGATCGTCCAGCGCGATGGCGACCACGACCCGCGGTTTAAAGCGCCCGCTGGAACGGCCCACGCCAACCCGCCCTTGCTGGCATAGTGTGTCGAAGGCACGGTTAAAACGAGAAATTTGCCAGCCGCCTAAGGCCAGTTGCGCACACCAGGCGATAACGGCGACGGTGATGAGTGCGGATACCATAACTTTTCCTTAATGTAGTGGCGGAAGTCCTGTATGCCTGATGAGCGTAGCGCATCAGGCATTCTATAGTCTCACGGAGATCCTTAATGGATCTCCGCTGTTGATCAGAACATCACCTGACCGCCGGTGACATTGATCGACTGTCCGGTGCAGTACGACGCCTTAGGACTGGCGTAGAACAGCAGCATATTCAGCACATCTTGATAATCGCAGCCGCGTTTGAGCGGTACTTTGTCGATGTAATACTGCTCGACTTGATCCGGTTTGATACCCAGCTTGGTCGCGTATTGTGGCAACAGTGACTGGAACATCGGCGATTTCAGCAGGTTACCGAGCATCAGTGAATGCACCGTAATGCCGTACTCCGCCAGATCCAGCGCCAGTGATTGAGTCAGCCCGACGCCACCAAATTTCGCTGCGCTGTAGCCAGAGTTGTGTTTGCTGCCCACTTTGCCGGATTTCGAGTTGATCTGAATAATGCGACCCTGAATCCCGTCGCGGATCATCAAACGCGAAAATTCACGGGCACACAGGAAATAACCCACCAGATTCACTTGTAGCGAACGGTCAAAATCGCCGAGCTGGAAGTCGCTGATAAAGGCTGCTTTTGCTATTCCGGCGCTATAGACCAGCAAATCCACGCGACCAAAGATTTCATCTACCCCACGAGAGAGCGCCAGAACGCTTTGCTCGCTAGTGGCGTCAGCACCAAAACCGTACGCCATACTTTCACCATATTCGGCGTTAATTTCTTGTGCCACATTTGCGGCTTTGTCGCTCTGAATATCGACAACCGCGACGCGATACCCCTCGGCAGCCAGACCGTGGCACAGGAACGCGCCTAAGGTTTGCCCACCACCGATGACAACGGCAACCTGATTCATTTTTTACTCCTTAACAGATTCAAACTTCAAAACCGATCCCGGCGCGATATCGTCGGGTACAGGGCCTGCCACATGGACAGTGCCCGGAAATTCCGCTTCGTTTAAACCATCGAAGCGCAGGGTGACATGACCCAGTTCGCGAAGGTTGTCTTCCGCCACGCTGCCAACGGCGGTCACCGGATAGCGATGCTGCCCGAGCGTAAATTGCAAACCAGGATGGAGTTCACCTTTCAACTCGCCGTGGCAATGAATGAAGCAATACTCTTCGAGGTCCGCTGGCGCGCCTTCACGAAAGGTGATGAGCATCTGGTCGCTGAGGGCGTCAGTGGCACTCGCGCCGATACGGGTGATGGTGGTCTGATAAATAACGGTCATGTTTCAGCCTCTATTGATAGATAAAACCGGAGACAAACCAGGCGATCAGTACAGTCGGCGCGCCGGTTAAAAAGCGGCTCACCAGTACAGAAGGGACACCGACGCGAACCGTGTCCTGACGGGCTTCCGCCAGCGACAAACCGACCGGGATGAAGTCGCAGGCCGCCTGCGCGTTGATGGCAAACAGTGCCGGTAAAGCCAGATGCGGCGGAATATTGCCGAGACCAATCTGCACGCCAATCAATACGCCGATAACCTGTGCGATAACTGCGCCTGGGCCGAGGAAAGGTGAAAGCAGTGGGAAGGAGCAGATGAGCGCCAGCATGACCAGACCCAGTGGATGGCTCGCCAGCGGAGCAAGACCGTGGGCAATCCAGTCACCAAGGCCAGAAGCCATAATGATGCCAATGAGCGCCGAGACGAATGCCATAAACGGCAGAATGGTTTTTAATACAGTGTCGATGGTGTCACGACCAGATTGAAACAGCACCGCAACGGCGGACCCCATGCCCATTCCCACCTTCGCCAGTAAACCATCGCTTTGTTCGGTGATTTTCTTACTGGTGTCATAGTCACGGCCCACGGAAGAGGGTTGTGGTGTCGCATCACCCACTACAGTGATGTTTTCTTCTTTTACGCCAGAGACATAAATATCTTCCACAATGTACTGCGCCAGCGGACCGGACTTGCCCGTCGAGTGGATATTAATGGTGGGAATACGTCGTTTCGGATAGATGCCGCAGCGTAATGTGCCGCCACAGTCGATTACCGCGACACCAATTTCCGCCTCCGCGGGTTCACCTTCTTTAAATCCGTCAATAGCCTGCCAGCCAGTAAGCTGTGCCAGTTTGTCAACAATCGCAGGCCGGGTACCGGCGGTGATATAGACGATTTTTTTTCCCGGCGTGGCTTTCAGCTCAAGCGGGCCGCCCCAGCCACCCGTTCCTTTTTCGATCCGAATATGCGTCATGATGTTGCTCCTGCCAGGTGAACTTTTTGTTCAAGTTGAATGCCCATCTTTTTCTCAAAAATGGCGGTGGTCAGATCGGTCACCCAGCCGCGGAAGAAATTGGTGACCAGACCAACCAGCAGATAACTCACCGCCAGTGGGCCAAGTGGCAGGTTCAGCGTTGTCAGACCGCTGGCAATGCCAAGATAAACAAACAGTTCGCCAGGGTTGATATGGGGGAAGAGGCCATTCATTGAGTGGCAGCTATAAGAGGCCGCCGCGTAGTAGCTGGGTTTGTACTTTTCCGGCATAAAGCGACCCAGGCTTAGGGTCATCGGATTGCAAAAGACAAACGTGCCAATGCACGGTAACAGTAGGTAACGGGAAACAGGGTTACCGGCGCAACGTTGAGCAAAACGTTCAATACGATGCTGACCGATAAAATTAATCAGTGCGTTCATGATAACCAGCAGGCTAATCAACAGCGGAAGAATGCCGGTCACCATCCCGGTAAACACCTCTCCGCCCTTTTGGAACAGCCCGATAAACCACTCTGCACCATGAGTAATGGTTTCTATCATTGTTCTCTCCTTCAGGATTTATTGTTTTATTACCAAACGGCAACCTAATCTAATCAGATTGAAAGATTTAAAAGTGTTATTTTGATCGCAAAATGAAAGATAAATATTTTAATTTGAAAGTTTGAATAAAAGGATAGCGAGGGGAATGAGTTGAGTTATGTAAAGTCCGTATCGGGCAGTGACTACCGCTTCCTTGTGCGGGGCGTGATGCTTTACCATACTTGCCCCTGGTTGAATCTGTTAAATGGACCCCTCATGTTCAAGCGTCGTTATGTAACATTGCTTCCCCTTTTTGTGTTGCTTGCCGCCTGTAGCAGCAAGCCAAAACCTACTGAGACTGATACGACCACCGGAACGCCGTCTGGCGGCTTCCTGCTTGAGCCGCAGCACAATGTGATGCAGATGGGCGGCGATTTCGCTAATAACCCGAATGCCCAGCAGTTCATCGACAAAATGGTGAACAAACACGGTTTCGATCGTCAGCAGTTGCAGGAAATTCTCTCCCAGGCGAAACGTCTGGATTCGGTACTGCGGCTGATGGATAACCAGGCACCAACCACATCGGTGAAACCGCCATCAGGTCCGAACGGCGCATGGCTGCGTTATCGCAAAAAATTTATTACGCCGGACAACGTGCAGAACGGTGTGGTTTTCTGGAATCAGTATGAAGATGCGTTGAATCGCGCGTGGCAGGTGTATGGCGTACCGCCGGAAATTATCGTCGGGATTATCGGCGTTGAAACCCGCTGGGGGCGCGTGATGGGGAAAACTCGCATCCTCGATGCGCTGGCAACGCTGTCATTTAACTACCCACGCCGCGCGGAGTATTTCTCTGGCGAGCTGGAAACCTTCCTGTTGATGGCGCGCGACGAGCAGGACGATCCGCTCAATCTGAAAGGTTCCTTTGCCGGGGCGATGGGCTACGGACAGTTTATGCCGTCGTCTTACAAACAATATGCGGTAGATTTCAGCGGCGACGGGCATATCAACCTGTGGGATCCGGTTGATGCGATCGGTAGCGTGGCGAACTATTTCAAAGCGCACGGCTGGGTGAAAGGCGATCAGGTCGCGGTAATGGCAAACGGTCAGGCTCCAGGCTTGCCAAATGGCTTCAAAACTAAGTACAGCATTTCGCAGCTTGCCGCCGCAGGTTTAACGCCACAGCAGCCGCTGGGCAACCATCAACAAGCCAGCCTGCTGCGTCTGGATGTTGGCACCGGCTACCAGTACTGGTACGGTCTGCCGAACTTCTACACCATCACCCGTTACAACCACAGCACCCATTACGCAATGGCGGTCTGGCAGTTAGGACAAGCCGTGGCGCTGGCGCGAGTACAGTAGCTATTTACAAGAGGGGGGCGTGAGCTTCCCTCTGGCTAATCAGCTTTTTTCTGAATCCTCCTCGTAAAATTGCAACGCCAACACCATCTTCCTGACGAAAGTGCTATCTTGTCCGGCATAAATTTTTGACTGACAGAGGTTGTGATGACTGACAGTGAACTGATGCAGTTAAGTGAACAGGTTGGGCAGGCGCTGAAAGCCCGTGGCGCAACCGTAACAACTGCCGAGTCTTGTACCGGTGGTTGGGTAGCGAAAGTGATTACCGATATTGCCGGTAGCTCCGCCTGGTTTGAACGCGGATTTGTCACCTACAGTAACGAAGCCAAAGCGCAGATGATCGGCGTACGCGAAGAGACGCTGGCGCAGCATGGCGCGGTGAGTGAACCCGTCGTGGTGGAAATGGCGATAGGCGCACTGAAAGCGGCTCGTGCTGATTATGCCGTGTCTATTAGTGGTATCGCCGGGCCGGATGGCGGCAGTGAAGAGAAGCCTGTCGGCACCGTCTGGTTTGCTTTTGCCACTGCCCGCGGTGAAGGCATTACCCGGCGGGAATGCTTCAGCGGCGACCGTGATGCGGTGCGTCGTCAGGCTACTGCGTATGCATTGCAGACCTTGTGGCAACAATTTCTACAAAACACTTGATACTGTATGAGCATACAGTATAATTGCTTCAACAGAACATATTGACTATCCGGTATTACCCGGCATGACAGGAGTAAAAATGGCTATCGACGAAAACAAACAGAAAGCGTTGGCGGCAGCACTGGGCCAGATTGAGAAACAATTTGGTAAAGGCTCCATCATGCGCCTGGGTGAAGACCGTTCCATGGATGTGGAAACCATCTCTACCGGTTCGCTTTCACTGGATATCGCGCTTGGGGCAGGTGGTCTGCCGATGGGCCGTATCGTCGAAATCTACGGACCGGAATCTTCCGGTAAAACCACGCTGACGCTGCAGGTGATCGCCGCAGCGCAGCGTGAAGGTAAAACCTGTGCGTTTATCGATGCTGAACACGCGCTGGACCCAATCTACGCACGTAAACTGGGCGTCGATATCGATAACCTGCTGTGCTCCCAGCCGGACACCGGCGAGCAGGCACTGGAAATCTGTGACGCCCTGGCGCGTTCTGGCGCAGTAGACGTTATCGTCGTTGACTCCGTGGCGGCACTGACGCCGAAAGCGGAAATCGAAGGCGAAATCGGCGACTCTCACATGGGCCTTGCGGCACGTATGATGAGCCAGGCGATGCGTAAGCTGGCGGGTAACCTGAAGCAGTCCAACACGCTGCTGATCTTCATCAACCAGATCCGTATGAAAATTGGTGTGATGTTCGGTAACCCGGAAACCACTACCGGTGGTAACGCGCTGAAATTCTACGCCTCTGTTCGTCTCGACATCCGTCGTATCGGCGCGGTGAAAGAGGGCGAAAACGTGGTGGGTAGCGAAACCCGCGTGAAAGTGGTGAAGAACAAAATCGCTGCGCCGTTTAAACAGGCTGAATTCCAGATCCTCTACGGCGAAGGTATCAACTTCTACGGCGAACTGGTTGACCTGGGCGTAAAAGAGAAGCTGATCGAGAAAGCAGGCGCGTGGTACAGCTACAAAGGTGAGAAGATCGGTCAGGGTAAAGCGAATGCAACTGCCTGGCTGAAAGATAACCCGGAAACCGCGAAAGAGATCGAGAAGAAAGTACGTGAGTTGCTGCTGAGCAACCCGAACTCAACGCCGGATTTCTCTGTAGATGACAGCGAAGGCGTAGCAGAAACTAACGAAGATTTTTAATCATTCGTTATTGATGATAATAGATAATGTGTGCACGGACGGTCCCCTCGCCCCTTTGGGGAGAGGGTTAGGGTGAGGGGAACAGGCCAGCACTGGCGTGAAAAATTACTCTCACCTCGATCCTCTAACGAATTGGGCCTGCGGGAACATTCTGCACACTCATTGACTATTAAATCTGTTTATCAGCAAAACCTGGGTCGCATCTGCGGCCCTTTTGCTTTTTTAAGTTGTAAGGATATGCCATGACAGAATCAACGTCCCGTCGCCCGGCATATGCTCGCCTGTTGGATCGTGCGGTACGCATTCTGGCGGTGCGCGATCACAGTGAGCAAGAACTGCGACGTAAACTCGCGGCACCGATTATGGGCAAAAATGGCCCAGAAGAGATTGATGCTACGGCAGAAGATTACGAGCGCGTTATTGCCTGGTGCCATGAACATGGCTATCTCGATGACAGCCGATTTGTTGCGCGCTTTATCGCCAGCCGTAGCCGCAAAGGTTATGGACCTGCACGTATTCGTCAGGAACTGAATCAGAAAGGTATTTCCCGCGAAGCGACAGAAAAAGCGATGCGTGAATGTGACATCGACTGGTGCGCACTGGCGCGCGATCAGGCGACGCGAAAATATGGTGAACCTTTGCCAACTGTCTTTTCAGAAAAAGTTAAGATCCAGCGTTTTCTGCTCTATCGTGGCTATCTGATGGAAGATATCCAGGATATTTGGCGAAATTTTGCCGACTGAACGCATACGGTATTTTACTTCCCAGTCAAGAAAACTTATCTTATTCCCACTTTTCAGTTACCAGCCCGGCGGTTAAGACACGCTGGAGCTGGTGGCGATATTTCGTTAGCTTGATTTCAGGATAATTATGAGCAAGAGCACCGCTGAGATCCGTCAGGCGTTTCTCGACTTTTTCCATAGTAAGGGACATCAGGTAGTTGCCAGCAGCTCCCTGGTACCCCATAACGACCCAACTTTGTTGTTTACCAACGCCGGGATGAACCAGTTCAAGGATGTGTTCCTTGGGCTCGACAAGCGTAATTATTCCCGCGCTACCACTTCCCAACGCTGCGTGCGTGCGGGTGGTAAACACAACGACCTGGAAAACGTCGGTTACACCGCGCGTCACCATACCTTCTTCGAAATGCTGGGCAACTTCAGCTTCGGCGACTATTTCAAACACGATGCCATTCAGTTTGCATGGGAACTGCTGACCAGCGAAAAATGGTTTGCCCTGCCGAAAGAGCGTCTGTGGGTTACCGTCTATGAAAGCGACGACGAAGCCTACGAAATCTGGGAAAAAGAAGTCGGGATCCCGCGCGAACGTATTATTCGCATCGGCGATAACAAAGGTGCGCCATACGCATCTGACAACTTCTGGCAGATGGGTGACACTGGTCCGTGCGGCCCGTGCACCGAAATCTTCTACGATCACGGCGACCACATTTGGGGTGGCCCTCCGGGAAGTCCGGAAGAAGACGGCGACCGCTACATTGAGATCTGGAACATCGTCTTCATGCAGTTCAACCGCCAGGCAGATGGCACGATGGAACCGCTGCCGAAGCCGTCTGTAGATACCGGTATGGGTCTGGAGCGTATTGCTGCGGTGCTGCAACACGTTAACTCTAACTATGACATCGACCTGTTCCGCACGTTGATCCAGGCGGTAGCGAAAGTCACTGGCGCGACCGATCTGAGCAATAAATCGCTGCGCGTAATCGCTGACCACATTCGTTCTTGTGCGTTCCTGATCGCGGATGGCGTAATGCCGTCCAATGAAAACCGTGGTTATGTACTGCGTCGTATCATTCGTCGCGCAGTGCGTCACGGCAATATGCTCGGCGCGAAAGAAACCTTCTTCTACAAACTGGTTGGTCCGCTGATCGACGTTATGGGCTCTGCGGGTGAAGACCTGAAACGCCAGCAGGCGCAGGTTGAGCAGGTGCTGAAGACTGAAGAAGAGCAGTTTGCCCGTACTCTGGAGCGCGGTCTGGCGTTGCTGGATGAAGAGCTGGCAAAACTTTCTGGTGATACGCTGGATGGTGAAACGGCTTTCCGTCTGTACGACACCTATGGCTTCCCGGTTGACCTGACGGCTGATGTTTGTCGTGAGCGCAACATCAAAGTTGACGAAGCTGGTTTTGAAGCAGCAATGGAAGAGCAGCGTCGTCGCGCGCGCGAAGCCAGCGGCTTTGGTGCCGATTACAACGCAATGATCCGTGTTGATAGTGCATCTGAATTTAAAGGCTATGACCATCTGGAACTGAACGGCAAAGTGACCGCGCTGTTTGTTGATGGTAAAGCGGTTGATGCCATCAATGCAGGCCAGGAAGCTGTGGTCGTGCTGGATCAAACACCATTCTATGCGGAATCCGGCGGTCAGGTTGGTGATAAAGGCGAACTGAAAGGCGCTAACTTCTCCTTCGCGGTGGAAGATACGCAGAAATACGGCCAGGCGATTGGTCACATCGGTAAACTTGCTGCGGGTTCTCTGAAAGTGGGCGACGCTGTGCAGGCTGATGTTGATGAGGCTCGTCGCGCCCGTATTCGTCTGAATCACTCCGCAACGCACCTGATGCACGCTGCGCTGCGCCAGGTTCTGGGGACTCATGTATCGCAGAAAGGTTCACTGGTTAACGACAAGGTGCTGCGCTTCGACTTCTCACACAACGAAGCGATGAAACCGGAAGAGATTCGTGCGGTCGAAGACCTGGTGAACGCACAGATTCGTCGCAATTTGCCGATCGAAACCAACATCATGGATCTCGAAGCGGCGAAAGCGAAAGGTGCGATGGCGCTGTTCGGCGAGAAGTATGATGAGCGTGTACGCGTGCTGAGCATGGGCGATTTCTCCACCGAGCTGTGTGGCGGTACTCACGCCA
Organism: Escherichia sp. SCLE84; assembly: GCF_012584495.1. Taxonomy (NCBI): domain Bacteria; kingdom Pseudomonadati; phylum Pseudomonadota; class Gammaproteobacteria; order Enterobacterales; family Enterobacteriaceae; genus Escherichia; species Escherichia sp. SCLE84. The sequence goes on from NZ_CP051430.1 coordinate 4,382,651, forward strand.
GCCGCACTGGTGATATTGGTCTGTTCCGCATCATCTCTGAATCGGGTACTGCTGCAGGCGTTCGTCGTATCGAAGCGGTAACCGGAGAAGGCGCTATCACCACCGTTCATGCAGACAGCGATCGCTTAAGCGAAGTCGCGCATCTGCTGAAAGGCGATAGCAATAATCTGGCGGATAAAGTGCGCTCAGTACTGGAACGTACGCGTCAGTTAGAAAAAGAACTACAACAGCTTAAAGAACAAGCTGCCGCACAGGAGAGCGCAAATCTTTCCAGTAAGGCAATTGATGTTAATGGTGTTAAGCTGTTGGTTAGCGAGCTTAGCGGTGTTGAGCCGAAAATGTTGCGTACCATGGTTGACGATTTAAAAAATCAGCTGGGGTCGACAATTATCGTGCTGGCAACGGTAGCCGAAGGTAAGGTTTCTCTGATTGCAGGCGTATCTAAGGACGTCACAGATCGTGTGAAAGCAGGGGAACTGATTGGTATGGTCGCTCAGCAGGTGGGCGGCAAGGGTGGTGGACGTCCTGACATGGCGCAAGCCGGTGGTACGGATGCTGCGGCCTTACCTGCAGCGTTAGCCAGTGTGAAAGGCTGGGTCAGCGCGAAATTGCAATAATATAAGCGTCAGGCAATGCCGTGGACTCGCTTCACGGCATTCGCATTAACGCTATCGACAACGATAAAGTCAGGTTGAAGTTGTGTATATCGGCTAAACTTAGGTTTAACAGAATGTAATGCCATGACTGCTTACATGTAATGTGTTTGTCATTGCTTACTTTTTGGCGTTATATGATGGATAATGCCGGGATACAGAGAGACCCGACTCTTTTAATCTTTCAAGGAGCAAAGAATGCTGATTCTGACTCGTCGAGTTGGTGAGACCCTCATGATTGGGGATGAGGTCACCGTGACAGTTTTAGGGGTAAAGGGCAACCAGGTACGTATTGGCGTAAATGCCCCGAAGGAAGTTTCTGTTCACCGTGAAGAGATCTACCAGCGTATCCAGGCTGAAAAATCCCAGCAGTCCAGTTACTAATCTTTCCGCGTCTCATCTTTATCGGTGAGACGCACCCTCAAAATTTCTCCTTCACTCTATAGTCTTTTCGCTTTACTCCCGTTCATTCAACTTAAGTCTCCATTTTTTTGCATTACTACTATCTGTCAGACCTCCATTTTTCTGTTGATAAAACACTCTTTTTGACGTTTTTACAGACTAATTGAACGTGAAGTGTGCAAACGATAAAAGTGTAGGAAAAATTGTTTGACTTATAAGTCTCAGAAAGTAATATGTGCGCCACGCAGCGACGATGAGCGATAAACAAGTTCTTCGAAGCACTCGTAAGAGGCGTGTGGTGAGGTGGCCGAGAGGCTGAAGGCGCTCCCCTGCTAAGGGAGTATGCGGTCAAAAGCTGCATCCGGGGTTCGAATCCCCGCCTCACCGCCATTTGCATCCGTAGCTCAGCTGGATAGAGTACTCGGCTACGAACCGAGCGGTCGGAGGTTCGAATCCTCCCGGATGCACCATATTCTACGTACTTTCAGCGATGAAGGTATGGAAGAGGTGGCGGTATAACCGCAGGCTCCAGGGAGGATAACGTTGCTTTAGCAACGGCCCGAAGGGCGAGCCGCAAGGCGAGTAATCCTCCCGGATGCACCATCTCTTACTTGATACGGCTTTAGTAGCGGTATCAAAAAATCTGCAGTAAAGTAAGTTTCCCGATGCATCCGTAGCTCAGCTGGATAGAGTACTCGGCTACGAACCGAGCGGTCGGAGGTTCGAATCCTCCCGGATGCACCATCTCTTACTTGATATGGCTTTAGTAGCGGTATCAATATCAGCAGTAAAATAAATTTTCCCGATGCATCCGTAGCTCAGCTGGATAGAGTACTCGGCTACGAACCGAGCGGTCGGAGGTTCGAATCCTCCCGGATGCACCATATTCTCCGAAATCTTCAGCAATGAAGGTATCGAAGAGGTAGCGGAATTAACCGCAGGCACCAGGGATGATAACGTTGTTTTAGCAACGGCCCGAAGGGCGAGCCGCAAGGCGAGTAATCCTCCCGGATGCACCATCTCTTACTTGATATGGCTTTAGTAGCGATATCAATATCAGCAGTAAAATAAATTTTCCCGATGCATCCGTAGCTCAGCTGGATAGAGTACTCGGCTACGAACCGAGCGGTCGGAGGTTCGAATCCTCCCGGATGCACCATATTCTCCGTAACCTTCAGCAATGAAGGTATCGAAGAGATAGCGGTATTAACCGCAGGCACCAGGAAGGATAACGTTGCGTCAGCAACGGCCCGAAGGGCGAACGCCAGTGAGTAATCCTCCCGGATGCACCATCTTCTCCCAAAAATTTCCTTCAAAAATATCTCATTTCTAAATAACTACTTTATCCATTTCCTGAATTTTCTTCTCCTTCGCCATCAGCGACAAAATCAAGCAATTACGCTAAAGTAGCGTCATATTTTTCGACTTGCGAGAAGACCATGTACGAGCGTTATGCAGGTTTAATTTTTGATATGGATGGCACAATCCTGGATACGGAGCCTACGCACCGTAAAGCGTGGCGCGAAGTATTAGGGCACTACGGTCTTCAGTACGATGTTCAGGCAATGATTGCGCTTAATGGATCGCCCACCTGGCGTATTGCTCAGGCAATTATTGAGCTGAATCAGGCCGATCTCGACCCGCATGCGTTAGCGCGTGAAAAAACAGAAGCAGTAAGAAGTATGCTGCTGGATAGTGTCGAGCCGCTTCCTCTTGTTGAAGTGGTGAAAAGTTGGCATGGTCGTCGCCCAATGGCTGTAGGAACGGGGAGTGAAAGCGCCATCGCTGAGGCATTGCTGGCGCACCTGGGATTACGCCGTTATTTTGACGCCGTCGTCGCTGCTGATCACGTCAAACACCATAAACCCGCGCCAGACACATTTTTGTTGTGCGCGCAGCGTATGGGCGTGCAACCGACGCAGTGTGTGGTCTTTGAAGATGCCGATTTCGGTATTCAGGCGGCCCGTGCAGCAGGCATGGACGCCGTGGATGTTCGCTTGCTGTGAGTGAAGCGTTATCGCTTTTCTCGTTGTTTGCCAGTAGTTTTCTCAGCGCTACACTATTACCCGGCAACTCCGAAGTCGTGCTGGTGGCAATGTTGCTTTCCGGGATCAGTCATCCCTGGGTTTTAGTTTTAACAGCAACAATGGGTAATAGCCTTGGAGGGTTAACTAACGTTATCCTTGGGCGTTTCTTTCCATTGCGTAAAACATCGCGCTGGCAAGAGAAAGCTACCGGCTGGCTGAAACGCTATGGTGCAGTCACGCTATTATTAAGCTGGATGCCCGTGGTTGGCGATTTACTGTGTCTGTTAGCGGGATGGATGCGCATCTCGTGGGGACCGGTAATCTTTTTTTTGTGCCTTGGTAAAGCGTTACGCTATGTTGCAGTTGCAGCAGCGACCGTTCAGGGCATGATGTGGTGGCACTAATTGTAGGCCTGCACATATGGTCACCATTACAGTTATGCTAATTAAAACGATTTTGACAGGCGGGAGGTCAATTTGATCCCGGACGTATCACAGGCGCTGGCCTGGCTGGAAAAACATCCTCAGGCGTTAAAGGGGATACAGCGTGGGCTGGAGCGCGAAACTTTGCGTGTTAATGCTGATGGCACACTGGCAACAACAGGTCATCCTGAAGCATTAGGTTCCGCACTGACGCACAAATGGATTACTACCGATTTTGCGGAAGCATTGCTGGAATTCATTACACCAGTGGATGGTGATATTGAACATATGCTGACCTTTATGCGCGATCTGCATCGTTATACGGCGCGCAATATGGGCGATGAGCGGATGTGGCCGTTAAGTATGCCATGCTACATCGCAGAAGGTCAGGACATCGAACTGGCACAGTACGGCACTTCTAACACCGGACGCTTTAAAACGCTGTATCGTGAAGGGCTGAAAAATCGCTACGGCGCGCTGATGCAAACCATTTCCGGCGTGCACTACAATTTCTCTTTGCCAATGGCATTCTGGCAAGCGAAGTGCGGTGATATCTCGGGCGCTGATGCCAAAGAGAAAATTTCTGCGGGCTATTTCCGCGTTATCCGCAATTACTATCGTTTCGGTTGGGTCATTCCTTATCTGTTTGGTGCATCTCCGGCGATTTGTTCTTCTTTCCTGCAAGGAAAACCAACGTCGCTGCCGTTTGAGAAAACCGAGTGCGGTATGTATTACCTGCCGTATGCGACCTCTCTTCGTTTGAGCGATCTCGGCTATACCAATAAATCGCAAAGCAATCTTGGTATTACCTTCAACGATCTTTACGAGTACGTAGCGGGCCTTAAACAGGCAATCAAAACGCCATCGGAAGAGTACGCGAAGATTGGTATTGAGAAAGACGGTAAGAGGCTGCAAATCAACAGCAACGTGTTGCAGATTGAAAACGAACTGTACGCGCCGATTCGTCCAAAACGCGTTACCCGCAGCGGCGAGTCGCCTTCTGATGCGCTGTTACGTGGCGGCATTGAATATATTGAAGTGCGTTCGCTGGACATCAACCCGTTCTCGCCGATTGGTGTAGATGAACAGCAGGTGCGATTCCTCGACCTGTTTATGGTCTGGTGTGCGCTGGCTGATGCACCGGAAATGAGCAGTAGCGAACTTGCCTGTACACGCGTTAACTGGAACCGGGTGATCCTCGAAGGTCGCAAACCGGGTCTGACGCTGGGTATCGGCTGCGAAACCGCACAGTTCCCGTTACCGCAGGTGGGTAAAGATCTGTTCCGCGATCTGAAACGCGTCGCGCAAACGCTGGATAGTATTAACGGCGGCGAAGCGTATCAGAAAGTGTGTGATGAACTGGTTGCCTGCTTCGATAATCCCGATCTGACTTTCTCTGCCCGTATCTTAAGGTCTATGATTGATACTGGTATTGGCGGAACAGGCAAAGCATTTGCAGAAGCCTACCGTAATCTGCTGCGTGAAGAGCCGCTGGAAATTCTGCGCGAAGAGGATTTTGTAGCCGAGCGCGAGGCGTCTGAACGCCGTCAGCAGGAAATGGAAGCCGCTGATACCGAACCGTTTGCGGTGTGGCTGGAAAAACACGCCTGACAGAAAAGAAAAAGGCCACTCGTGAGTGGCCAAAATTTCATCTCTGAATTCAGGGATGATGATAACAAATGCGCGTCTTTCATATACTCAGACTCGCCTGGGAAGAAAGAGTTCAGAAAATTTTTAAAAAAATTACCGGAGGTGGCTAAATGCCGTTGTTAGATAGCTTCACAGTCGATCATACCCGGATGGAAGCGCCTGCAGTTCGGGTGGCGAAAACAATGAACACCCCGCATGGCGACGCAATCACCGTGTTCGATCTGCGCTTCTGCGTGCCGAACAAAGAAGTGATGCCAGAAAGAGGGATCCATACCCTGGAGCACCTGTTTGCTGGTTTTATGCGTAACCATCTTAACGGTAATGGTGTAGAGATTATCGATATCTCGCCAATGGGCTGCCGCACCGGTTTTTATATGAGTCTGATTGGTACGCCAGATGAGCAGCGTGTTGCTGATGCCTGGAAAGCGGCAATGGAAGACGTGCTGAAAGTGCAGGATCAGAATCAGATCCCGGAACTGAACGTCTACCAGTGTGGCACTTACCAGATGCACTCGTTGCAGGAAGCGCAGGATATTGCGCGTAGCATTCTGGAACGTGACGTGCGCATCAACAGCAACGAAGAACTGGCGCTGCCGGAAGAGAAGTTGCAGGAACTGCACATTTAGTCAGTAAACTATCTTCACAATTAATTGAAAAAAGCCAGTTCAAATGAACTGGCTTAGTTGTACTTAGTGCGCACCGCCTCCGCCGCCACCTGCGCCAAATGGCGGTTTAGCAAACCACACCAGCCCCAGCAGGACGAGGAATATCCCGGCTGACATCCAGAAGATCTCATTGGCGGAAATAATCAGCCCCTGGTTGGTGATCTGCTGGGCAATCCAGCCGGAGGCCTGCTGTTGCGTCATCCCAAGCCCTTCCAGTTGACTGTACATCGCCTGGGCGTTTGGGTTAAACGGGTTTACCGACTCGGTTAACTGTGCGTGGTGCATCGACTCGCGGTTGGTCCACATGGTGGTGGTGATGGACGTGCCGATAGACCCCGCCAGCGTACGCGTAAAGTTGGAGAGGCTCGATGCCGCCGCCAGTCGTTCCGGTGGCAAACCAGACAGCGTAATGGTGGTCAGCGGCATAAAGAAGCAGGCCACCGCAAACCCCTGGATAAACTGCGGCCAGGCCGACGCGCCAAAATCCATACCTGGTTCAAAGGTATAGGCACGCCAGTAGAAGCAGACGGCATACATAATAAAGCTGAAGGTTACCAGCCGCCGCATATCCAGTTTATGCGCGAAGCGGCCGATAATCGGCGACAGGATCACCGGAATAATCCCTACCGGCGCAGAGGCCAGACCTGCCCACGTTGCCGTGTAACCGTAGACCTCCTGCAACAACTGCGGCAGCAGAACAATCGCGCCGAAGTAGAGCATATACGCGAGGCTGATACACAAGCAGCCGATGGTGAAGTTGCGCGACTTAAACAACGACAGATCGACTATCGGGTTATCGTCGGTCAGCTCCCAGACAATTAGGAAGCAGATAGCCACCACTGCCACCACGGTAAGAATGATAATTTCCTGTGATGAGAACCAGTCCAGCTCTTTACCGCGGTCGAGCATAATCTGCAGGCTGCCGATACCAATAACCAGCAGTGCCAGCCCCACGGCATCAATCCGCCGCCGTTCGGTGCGGGTTTCACGTCCGCGCAGAGTTTGCAGTGTCATCAACACCACCGCCACGCCAATCGGCACGTTGATGAAGAATATCCAGCCCCAGTGGTAATTATCGCTGATATAACCGCCGAGGATCGGGCCGCAAATTGGCGCGACAATCACCGTCATCGACCACAACGCCAGCGCGATCGAGCGTTTGGCTGGCGGGTAGTTATTCAGCAATAGACTTTGCGAAAGCGGGATCAACGGCCCGGCGACAATCCCCTGAATCACGCGGAAGAAGATCAGCATATTCAGGCTGCTGGAGACACCACACGCCCACGACGCAATAGCAAAGGCGATGGTGGACCAAAGGAACAGTTTCACTTCCCCGACGCGCTTTGCCAGCCAGCCGGTAAGCGGGATCGAGATGGCATTCGCCACCCCGAAAGAAGTGATTACCCACGTTCCCTGGCTGAGCGATGAGCCCAGATTCCCGGCGATAGTGGGGATCGCCACGTTAGCAATGGTGGAGTCCAGCACCTGCATGAATGTCGCCAGTGACAGCGCAATCGTCATAATGACCAGTTGCGCGCCTTCCAGCGGTTTTTGCTGTTGCATCACACGCACCTCTGGATTAGCCAGCGTTAGCTTTTACGATATCGTCGATCAGTTTATTGACAGGTGCCAGGCTGATTTCACGCGCGGTACTTACCGCGACCGGTGTTGAACGTACTTTATTTGCCAGTACCTGACCGTCACGGTTAGTGGTATTGACGCTCACCAGCGTGGACAAACCAATGCGCAGCGGGTATTGCTCCAGCTGTTTCTGGTCCAGTTCGATACGCACAGGTAGACGCTGAACGACTTTGATCCAGTTACCGGTCGCATTTTGCGCCGGAAGCAGTGAGAATGCGCTACCTGTGCCCATATCCAGACCAACCACTTTACCGGTGTATTTCACATCATCGCCGTAAATATCCGTGGTGATAGTGACCGGCTGACCGATACGCATATTGGCAATCTGCGTCTCTTTAAAGTTGGCATCCACCCACATATTGGTGGCTGGAACGACCGCCATCAGCGGCGTCGTTGGGCTAATTTGCGCCCCAGGCTGTACCGCGCGGCGGGAGACATAACCGGTCATCGGACTGACAATACGGGTACGCTCCAGCGCCAGCCAGGCGTTACGTACTTCGGTGGCAGCCTGTTGCACGGCAGGCTGATCTTCCAGTTTAGTCCCCAGAATCATCGCCTGATTGGCATTGTATTGTTGAATAGCGACGTCCAGTTGCGCCTGGGCACTGGTGACGGCGTCGCGGGCGTGTTGCAGCTCTTCGCGACCAATCAGGTTGGCATTGCCCAGCGGCACACGGCGGTTGTAGTCGCTTTGTGCTTTCGCGAGGGCGATTTTTTGCACCTCAATATTCGCCTGCAACTGTTTGCTGTTAATCATCAGCTGGTGGGTTTGGCGAACGCTGGAAGCCAGTGCAGTTTTGGCTTTTTCAAACGCCTGGCGAGCATCTGTCGGGTCGAGAGTGACCAGAACATCGCCTTCTTTTACAAAATCGGTGTTATCGGCCCAGACTTTCGTCACGCTGCCAGACACCTGAGACATAATTTGAATCTGATTCCCTGCCACGTATGCGTCATCGGTTTCTTCGAAATGACGCAGTACCAAAAACCAATAAATCCCTATCGCTACGGCAATAATTATAAAGAGCAAGGTGAGAAGGAGGAGCAGACGCTTACGTTTGCCGCTCTTCTTTACCGGTTGCTGCGGGGTTTGAGTCTCCGCATTTGCGCTCATATTGTTCTCCACGATCTTCTTAACTCATCGGCTGAGCCGACCTGCTTGCCAAAAAGGCCAGCATGTTGCGATGCTGGCCGGTCATTTTTTCTTTTATAAATCTGGATTTTTGAGCGAGATGACGCGTTAGCTCATCGCTTCGAGAACCACACCGTCTTGTTCCATCTGGTCGAGACGGGAGAGCAATTTGCGGGTGATTTGCTCGAGCTGATCTTTTTCTGTTGTGCTGAGCGCGGACCAGAGTTGATGCAGGCAGTTATGCTGCGGTGGTAAAACCTCGCGCAAAAACTCGTGACCTTTTTCCGTTAATTGCAGATGCAGGCAGCGGCGATCGTTATCGCTTTCACGACGTTCGATCCAACCGCGTTTTTCCAGTTCATCGGCAATACGCGTCGCGTTGGTACGGGATGATCCAAGAGCACAACTTAATTCAGAAGGCTGAATACTGTGGTTTTCCTGAGACTCCAGCGTAATCAACGCCATAAACAACGTCTCGTTAATCCCCTGAGCCTTCAGCATTTTATTGCGGTTCTCCAGCAGCTTGCTTTGCATATGCATGCAAAGACGAGTCAGAAGGATCTCCTGATAAGGAAAATCTTCGTGGCGGCTGGCGCGAAATTTTAGCATTTGTTCAATGGGCGTAAACGAACTATCCATTTGGGTATGACCTCATTAATTTCAGCCGATATAGTAACGACAGTGACAAATAAAGTAAATGTATTGTTTTAGAAAAATGATTCTTGTGGGTTATATAATCGCCATCACTTTCCAGGCGAGCCCATAGGCCAGCGCACTAAGCAGTGTTGGGATGATAATGCTGCGTGTTTTATAGAAACTGGCACCCAGTACCGCGAAGCCGACCAGCGTGGGCACGAAACGGCGTGTATCGTGCATCACTTCTGGTGCGGTAGAGACAACCAGCAGAGCGCATATCGAGGCGATGCCAATGGTGTCGAGCAAAATACCTACCGCGCCACGTTTGGTTGGGCGGGCATTACCCACACGCAGGCGCAGCGGCAAATAGCGGAAGCAATAATTCGCCACGCCAACCAGTAACCCAAGCAGCAGAACCTCATAGCTCATCGGGCGCTCCTTGCCAGAATGCCTGGATTAACGCAGTGAGGCAGCCACAGACAATGCCTGCCAGAATGGCGACGGGAATAGAAAATAGCGTTACGCCTGCAAGGGCACCAACTAACGCTGCGGTAACGCAAAGAGATTGTTTGCGCTGGAAAGAGGCGAGCAGGAAACTCATAAAGAGTGCCGGAAGCATAAAACCTAATGCAGCTTCAACGGCGGGATAACCTTGCAGCAAGCCGCTGCCGGAGAATGCCCCTATTACCGTACCAAATACCCACGATGACCATGAACTGAAGGCAATGCCGATCATCCAGTTCTCGCTCCAGCGGCGATTATTGCGTACCAGTTTTGCGGTTGCGGCGGCAAAAACCTCATCCGTCAGGCCAAATGCCCACAGGGCGGTTTTCGATTTTTGCAGACGCTGAATAATACGGCTACGCAGTGACGGGCCATACAACACATGGCGAACATCCATTGCCATGACGGTCAGTGCAGCAACCCACAAACTACTCCCGGCTGCCAGCATCGCGGTAATGACGAACTGGCTCGCGCCTGCATAAATGATGCAGGAGAAAAAAACGCTTTCGAGAGGAGAGAATCCCAGACGGGGCGCATTCAGACCGAACGCAAAGGCCACCGGAATATAACTAATAACAATCGGTAAACTGTCTTTGCATCCTTCCATGAAGGTCGCCGAACCAGGAGCAGGCTGTGGAGTAGGGCTTTCCATAGAGTGTACGCTTAACGATTGTTAATATTATAAATAGACTGAATGAATATCTTAACCTTATCAGACTGATGGGCTTCTTAACACCCTTATAAGTGTAAAGCCACGAAAACGGTTGCTGATTGCTTAATTTGCGGCTTCCTGACGATGAAAACCTCGCCACCAGACCAGTAAGTTAACCAGGGCAATCGTCGCGCCAGCCAGACAAACGCCAGCCCAACCGCCATGTTGCCAGGCTGAGGCTGAAATTAGCGAACCGGCGGCACCGCCAATAAAGTAGCTGGTCATGTAACCTGCGGTCAGGCGATTACGCGCATCAGGGTGTATTCGATAAATTACCGTCTGGTTAGTGATATGCACGCCCTGTACGGTGAGATCCAGCACCAGGATGCCGATAATCAGCGCCAGTACGGAAGTGTGACCAAACCAGATCGCCAGCCATGAAAGTAATAGCAGCAGCAGACCGAAAGTTGTGGTGTGGTGCGATTTACCCTTATCGGCAAAACCGCCCGCCGGACGAGCGCCCAACGCTCCGGCAGCTCCCGCAAGTCCAAACAGACCAATGACACCATCGCTGTAGTTAAAAGGTGGAGCGGCAAGCAAAAAGGCCATTGAGGTCCAGAGAATGCTGAAGTTGGCAAAGGTCAGGCAGCCCAGCAATGCGCGGGTGCGCAGGATCTTATCGCTGATAAACATGCTGAAAACGGAACCTAACAACTGTGGGTAGTTGAGGTGGGTTTCTGATTTCATTTGTGGCAGACCACGCCATAATGCCAGCGCCATCAGTGCCATTAACACCGAGGCAACCCAAAAGACGGTGCGCCAGCCGCCGAGATTCGCCAGCAATCCGGCAACTGTCCGTGCCAGCAAGATCCCCAACAGCAGACCGCTCATAATAGTGCCAACCACTTTGCCGCGTTTGTCCGGTGAAGCCAGCGTCGCTGCCAGCGGAACCAGAATTTGTGCCACGACAGAGAATAAACCGGTTAATGCCGTACCGAGGATCATCATCGCCAGCGACTGACTGCTGGCAGTGATTAACATGCCGCCTGCCGCCAGTAAGGTCATCGAGACAATCAGGCGGCGGCGTTCAAACATATCACCGAGGGGAACAAGAAACAGCAGACCTGCTGCATAGCCCAATTGCGCGGCGGTAACAATAAAGCCTGCCGAACTGGCGGAAAGGGAAAAGTTACGCGCGATGGTGTCGAGCAATGGCTGAGCGTAATAGTTACTGGCGACCGCCAGACCGGTGGCGATAGACATCAGCACGATCAGCGCCGGGCTAAGCTCATGATTAGGTTTAGTCATTATTTTTGTTCATCAGGTGATGATTAAGCTGGAAATCAATAATAGCGGATGTTGATGAATATGGGATGAAAGATAGCTTGTTGAAATGTGCGATGTGGTTTGTAGGCATGATAAGACGCGCCAGCGTCGCATCAGGCATTGTGCACAGAACGGCGGATGCGGCGAAAACGCCTTATCCGCCATACGGAATGAGTGTATTTTGTAGGCATGATAAGACGCGTCAGCGTCGCATCAGGCATTGTGTACAGAGCGGCGGATGAGGCAAAAACGCCTTATCCGCCTGAATAAAAATTACTTCTGCGCTGCCAGCGCCTCATTCACCCAGCCATCGAACTGCTGCTGGTGGGCTTTGATCCAGCCATCAACGTGGCCCTGAATATCGCCTTCTGAGGCTTTGCCGTCATGCATAATGGCGTTCTGGGCGTTAATATCGGCCACTGGCAACTGCATAATGGCAAACAGTTTGGCTGCCGCCGGATTTTTCTCGGTCCAGGCTTTGTTGGCAACGATATGCATGGTGCTGACCGGGAAGCCGTAATTCGCGCCATTCGGCAGTTTGGTATCGGCATTTTTATCGCCCGGCAGTGCGGAGAACGGCACCTGCAACCAGACCACATCTTTCCCTGGCTTCAGCTCATTACTCACCCAGTACGGCGTCCAGGTGTAATAAAACACCGGTTTGCCCTCTTTGTAGCGACTGATGGTGTCGGCCATCATCGCTGCGTAGTTCCCCTGATTATGCGTCACGGTGTTGGTCAGTTCATACGCGGCAAGCTGGTGGTTGATGGCACCTTCGCAGCCCCAGCCAGGGTTACAACCGGTTAAATCCGCTTTACCGTCGCCGTTGGTATCGAACAGTTTGGCGATCTTCGGATCTTTCAGTTGTGCGATGTTGGTGATTTTATACTGGTCGGCGGTTTTCTTATCGATCAGGTAACCCTGTGCCGCGCCGTTAACAAATACCCCTTCACGATAAAATTTCTTATCGCCACCGGCAGCTTCGTACATGTTGTCATGCAGCGGCGTCCAGTTCACGGCGGTGAAGGTTGCATCGCCGGAAGCAAGCGAGGTGTAGCCAACGTTGTAATCTACTTCGCTGGGTTTATTGACGGTATAACCTAATTTCTCCAGCGCACGACTGACCAGCAGTGTCTGGAAGGTTTCTTCGGTGATGGTGCTTTGAACTGGATTAACTGTAATGCCTTTGCCCGGCAGGTCGGCAGCAAAAGTTTGTGTAGAGATAAGCGTGGCAAACGCTGTCGCAAAAAGTACGCTATGTCGCATTGTTATTCCTTTTTTTGGCAGGGTGATAATGCCCGGCGTCACCGGGCAAGTGCAGAGTTACTTAATGAATGGGCGGGTCAGCAGACCAACAGGGCCAGTGGTGTACCAGCGACGGTTGCCGCGACTGCGTGAGTCGCGCCCAACGGCCTGCGTCAGGCGATCGAGGATAATGGCTAGGATCACAATCCCGACGCCGCCAACGGTGGCAAGCCCCATATCCAGACGACCGATACCGCGAAGTACCATCTGACCCAGCCCGCCGACGGCAATCATCGAGGCAATGACCACCATAGAAAGGGCCAGCATCAGCGTCTGGTTAACGCCCGCCATAATGGTCGGCATCGCCAGCGGTAACTGAACTTTGAACAGCATCTGGCGCGGGCTGGCACCGAATGAGCGCGAGGCTTCAATCAGATCCGCCGGAACCTGGTTAATCCCCAGAATGGTCAGACGGATAATCGGCGGCAGAGCAAAGATGATCGTCACCACCACGCCCGGCACGTTACCGATACCAAATAGCATGACGATTGGCACCAGATAAACAAACGCTGGCGTGGTCTGCATGGCATCAAGCAGTGGACGAATAATTTTCGCCGCTCGCGGACTTCTCGCCAGCCAGATCCCCAGCGGCAAACCAATGACGATACAGAACAGCAGGGCGGTTAACACCAGCGCCAGGGTAACCATGGCCTGCGACCAGGCACCGATTGCGCCGATGGCAATCAGCGAAACCAGCGTCGCCACGCCCATTCCGACCCCGGAAATCTGCCAGGCGATGAGAGCGAAAACGATAATCGCCACCGGTGCGGGCATACCCAGCAGCAATTGCTGGAAACCGTTGAGAATGTAATCAACCGGAACGCGCACGCCCTGGAAGACGGGACGGAAATGGGTAACAACCCAGTCGATCCCTTCAGTGACCCAACTGTCGAGCGGGATCAGCGTTTTATGGAACGGATCGAGAATATTAAAATGCTCGACGTTTGGCGCAGGCGTACTGGTCAGCCAGTCAGCACCACCGCCGTCAGTCGGTGCAGTCGCCGGTGTACCCCAGGCGTCTGCGGATTGCACGGCACTGTCCGCCGCTGGCGTGGTATCCCACGGATTATTTTGATCAGCCATTATTTCCCCCCTCACGATCTAAAGCACGCAGCAGCATTCCTTTCGAAATGATGCCGACATACTGTTGGTCCTCGTCGACCACGGGCACCGCACAGGGTGCCTGTCCGACATGAGAGAGCAACTCGCTAAGAGGCGTTTGTGCATCGACTGCTAACGGCGCATCAATCAGCGCCGCATCAAGACCTTGCTGCTGCGTTAACGCGGTTTTAAGCGAATCGATGGAAACTGCGCCGACAAACTTATTACCGCGTTCGATAACGTAGCCATATTCGCGATCTTCATCCTGCAATAATTTCAGTGCCGAACGTGGGCCGAAGCCAGGGGTTTTACGAATTAAGCCATTCGGTGTCCGGCGGGCAATATCTTTCGCACTGAATACCTGACTAATATCAACGCCACGGAAGAAGGTACGGACATAATCATTCGCCGGATTATTGAGAATTTCATCCGGTGTGCCGACCTGTACCACTTCACCATTTTGCATAATGGCAATTCGGTCGCCAATACGCATAGCCTCATCGAGATCGTGGGAAATAAAGACAATGGTGCGCTGATGTTTCGCCTGTAATTTTACCAGCTCATCCTGCATCTCGGTGCGAATTAATGGATCGAGCGCCGAGAAGGCTTCGTCCATTAATAATATATCCGGATTAATCGCTAACGCGCGGGCTAATCCCACACGTTGACGCATCCCGCCAGAGAGTTCATCCGGGTAGCTGTGGGCATAATTTTCCAGCCCGACCTGACGCAGTGCATCAAGGGCTTTTTCCCGGCGTTCTTCGGCATTAATTCCGGCCAATTCCATACCGAACGCAGTATTGTCCAGCACGGTCATATGCGGCATTAAGGCAAAGGACTGGAAGACCATCGCAATCTTTTTTCTGCGCACCTCACGGAGTTCGGCATCGGATATTTTGGCAATATCCACACCATCAATCAGCACTTGCCCGCGGGTGGGTTCAATCAGGCGATTGAGAAGGCGTACCATTGTGGATTTACCCGAGCCGGATAATCCCATGATGACAAATATCTCGCCTTCTTCAATGGCCAGACTGGCGTCTTTTACGCCAAGCGATAGCCCAGTTTTTTCCAGAATTTGTTCTTTCGAAAGTCCTTGTTCGATATATTTGAACGCTCGCTGTGGATGCTCGCCAAATATTTTATAAAGATTTTTAATTTCTAATTTAATTGCCATGCAATAGAAAGATTCCTTTATTTGTTTATGTCGATATATTACCCAATGGAAATAGTCACTTTTCTCTACCCTAACATATTGAGAATCTGAGGCAACCCCTGAGGGCAAATGTGGCATGAATATTGATGCGAGCAAATCGCCGGAATTTCCCGTGATATAAGGGCTGAGAGCAAATCGAGAAAAGTTGATATTTTTTGTCATAGATAGCGAAAAAACGCCTGAATATTGTAGTTTCAGGCGAATAATGCAACAGAGTATCAGTGTAGATCACTACAGAATATTTGCGTGATAAAAAGCTATTTGGCGGGAATTATTTCCCTGCTGCGGGTAGTGATATTTTTGAAAATAACACCCTCAGAAATTCCAGTCTTCATCTTCTGTTTCAACCGCTTTCCCCATCACATAAGAGGAGCCTGAACCGGAAAAGAAATCGTGATTTTCATCGGCATTCGGCGAAAGCGCGGCGAGGATTGCCGGATTCACTTCCGCCATTTCTGCGGGAAATAACGGTTCGTAGCCCAGATTCATCAAAGCCTTATTGGCGTTGTAACAGAGAAACGCTTTCACATCGTCAGCCCACGGGGTTTCGGCGTACAGCTCATCGGTGTATTGCAACTCGTTGTCGTAGAGTTCCAGCAACAAATCGAAGGCGAAACTCTTCAACTCTTCACGTTGTCCCAGAGATATCTTTTCCATGTTTTTCTGATATTTATAGCCTATGTAGTAACCGTGGACTGCTTCATCGCGGATAATCAGACGGATCAGATCTGCGGTATTGGTCAGCTTTCCGCGGCTGGAAAAATACATCGGCAGCCAGAAACCGGAATAGAACAAAAAAGATTCAAGAAACACACTGGCGATTTTCTTTTTCAGCGGATCATCACCGCGATAATGTTGCTGAATAATCTGAGCTTTTCGCTGCAACGGTGCGTTTTCTTCACTCCAGGCGTAGGCGGCATCGACATCTTTGGTCTGACACAGCGTCGAGAAAATCGAACTGTAAGAGCGGGCATGAACCGCTTCCATAAAGCTGATATTCGATAATACCGCTTCTTCATGAGGCGTGAGTGCATCGGGCATCAGCGAAGGCGCGCCGATAACATTTTGCAGCGTGTCGAGCAGCGTCAGGCCAGTAAAAACGCGCATCGTCAGTTGTTGTTCTACGACAGTTAATGTCTGCCAGGCAGGAATATCGTTCGACAGCGGCACCTTTTCTGGTAGCCAGAAATTGCTGGTCAGGCGATTCCACACCTCCAGATCTTTATCGTCAGATATCTTGTTCCAGTTGATGGCGCTGATACGTGAGAGTTTCATAGATATTCCTTAAAGTGCACAGGAGACGCAGCCTTCAATTTCAGTGCCTTCCAGCGCCATCTGACGCAGGCGAATGTAATAGAGCGTTTTGATACCCTTGCGCCAGGCGTAAATCTGCGCTTTGTTGATATCGCGAGTGGTGGCGGTATCGGGGAAAAACAGCGTCAGCGACAGCCCCTGATCGACATGGCGAGTCGCTTCGGCGTAGGTGTCGATGATCTTTTCTGCGCCGATTTCGTAAGCATCCTGATACAGCGCCAGATTCTCGTTAGTCATAAACGGGGCAGGGTAGTAAACGCGTCCTGTTTTGCCCTCTTTGCGTATCTCTACTTTCGCCACAATCGGATGAATACTCGACGTAGCATGGTTGATATAAGAGATAGAACCGGTTGGCGGCACCGCCTGAAGATTCTGGTTATAAATGCCGTAGCGCATCACGTCGTCGCGCAGTTGCGCCCACATCTCACGGGTAGGTAACGTAATACCGCTGCGGGCAAACAGTTCGCCAACTTTCGCCGTTTTCGGCTGCCAGTTACCTTGCAGATATTGGCTGAAATATTCACCACTGGCATAACGTGACTGTTTGAACCCGGCGAAGGTTTCACCGCGTTCGCGTGCCAGCAACATCGAGGTACGCAGTGCGTGCCAGGTGATGGTATAGAAATAGAGATTGGTGAAATCCAGTGCTTCCGGCGAACCATAAGCGATGCCTTCTCGCGCCAGATAACCGTGTAAATTCATCTGCCCCAGCCCGATGGCGTGTGAGGCGGCATTTCCGGCTTCGATGGACGGCACGCTGCGGATATGACTCATATCTGACACCGTCGTTAAACCGCGTACGGCAGTCTCTACCGTGCGGGCAAAGTTGGGGGAATCCATGGTGTGGGCAATATTCAACGAACCTAAATTGCAGGAAATATCATGGCCTGTACGGGCATAGTCGAGATTCTCGTCATACTCTGAGGCGCTGTTAACCTGCAAAATTTCTGAGCAGAGATTACTCATATTTATGCGCCCGGCGACAGGGTTAGCACGGTTTACCGTGTCTTCATACATGATGTAGGGATAGCCGGACTCAAACTGGATTTCTGCCAGCCGCTGGAAGAAATCACGGGCGTTGAGGTATTTTTTGCGGATGCGTTCATCGGCAACCAGTTCGTCATAGTGTTGGCTGATGGCCACATCGGCAAACGGCTTGCCATAAACTCGCTCTACGTCATAAGGCGAAAACAGCGCCATCTGCGCATTCTCTTTTGCCAGATGGAAAGTGATATCCGGGATCACCACGCCAAGCGACAGTGTTTTAATGCGGATTTTTTCGTCGGCATTTTCCCGTTTCGTGTCGAGAAAACGCAGAATATCGGGATGATGAGCATGTAAATAGACTGCACCAGCCCCCTGACGAGCGCCGAGTTGGTTGGCATAGGAAAATGCGTCTTCCAGCATTTTCATCACCGGAATTACGCCAGAAGATTGATTTTCAATACGTTTAATTGGCGCGCCCGCTTCTCGCAGATTCGACAGCAAAAATGCTACGCCGCCGCCGCGTTTCGACAGCTGCAGTGCGGAATTTACCGCCCGACCAATCGACTCCATATTGTCTTCAATACGCAGCAAAAAACAGGAAACCAGTTCGCCGCGCTGCTGCTTACCGCAGTTGAGGAATGTTGGCGTGGCTGGCTGAAAGCGTCCTGACAGCATTTCATCGGTCAGTTGCAACGCCAGCGTCTCATCGCCTTGTGCCAGCGTCAGCGCCACCATCGTGACTCGATCGGCAAAATCTTCCAGATAACGTTTACCGTCGAATGTCTTCAACGTATAGCTGGTGTAAAACTTCCATGCCCCGAGGAATGTCTGGAAACGAAAACCGCTGGTGTGTGCGTGGGCAAACAGCGTAATGACAAAGTCGCGAGAGTAGCGATTAAGAACGCTTTCATCATAGTAACCTTCGTTGACCAGCCAGTTCAGGCGCTGCTGCTGGCTACTGAAGGTCACACTGTTCGGACGCACATGCGTCGCAATAAAGGCGTCAACGGCCTGGCGGTCTTTATCGAACTGAATGCGACCTGCGCTATCGTAGAGGTTAAGCATCGCATTCAGCGCGTGGTAATCCATCGTTTCCTGCGTCAGGCATTCTGCGGTTGTCGTTGCCAAAATTCGGTTACTCCTTTACGAACGTTTTCGATATCGCTTTGCGTACCCATGAGTTCAAAACGGTACAGCCACGGCACGCCGCATTTCCGGGCAATCACATCTCCGGCGCGGCCATACGCCTCACCAAAGTTGCGATTACCCGAAGCAATAACGCCGCGAAGCAACGCCCGGTTGTGCTCGTCGTTTAAAAAGCGAATTACCTGTCGTGGCACCGCGCCAGCCGTACCGCCGCCGCCGTAAGAGGGCACGATCAGGATGTAAGGCTCGTCTACCTGAATCCGTTCCCGCTCATTGAGCGGGATGCGCACCGCGGGCAGTCCTAAACGTTCGATAAAACGCTGCGTATTTTCGGAGCTACTGGAAAAGTAGACGAGCTGGCTCATGCACTGGCCGCGTGTGGCGCTGGATGCAGACGATTGATCATGTCCGGGCGGAAACCAGACCAGCTAAGATCGCCAGCAATCACTACCGGCAACTGACGAAAGCCCTGAGCACGCAGCGCTTCCGCCGCTTCAGGAACGCGATCGACATTAATCATTTCAAAATCAAAGCCCCGGTTTTCCATCGCCCGTTTGGTGGCGTGGCACTGAACGCAATCGTTACGAGTGTAAATAGTAATGCGCATGATTCGTATTTCCGTTTAAAATGAAGATACGGCGCGATGATACGCGTCGGGTTGTCTCTCTGTTGATACAGAGATACTAGATGTAGTTGAAAAAAGATTCAACCACACAATATATAGCAAATAGTGGTCGAAATTACCCTGGATATGAGCGTGACGGGGTAGGGGGATTTTTGTGATTCACCAGGCAAAAAGAAACCCCGAAGACAGGCTTCGGGGTCAAAGACGCGTATTTATTATCATTTTTGCACTACGATTTGCGCATGCTTAACAGTGCGCCGATAAAAATACCTACCGCAGCTGCTGTACCCACGCTACACCAGGGTCTTTCACGAACAAAAGAATCCGCGCAGCCAACGGCATCGCGTGCGGCTTGCTGGACGCGAGTACGACCATGCATTCGCGCCCTGGTTTCTTTCAGCAATGCCTGAGCTTTACTGCGTGCGGCTTCAGCTTCCCCTTTGGCGTCGCTGCCCCAGGACTTTAATACAGATTCGAGGCTGTCAGCTAATTGATTGACATCATTCTGGATATCCTGCACGCCATCATCAACGTCGTTGCGGTTCGGTCGGTTAAACATATGATCCCCCATTAGAATTCGATGTAATTTTCAGTGTAGACCATAATTTTCTTAACTGAGGTTCATCGCGGCTTTATGGACTTTTCTGAAAGCGTTGTGAATGCGCAATCAGGTAAGGTAGGCCCGCGGTTGATAATAACGAGGATCAAATATGTATTTACGACCAGACGAGGTGGCGCGCGTACTTGAAAAAGTCGGTTTTACTGTCGATGTGGTAACCCAGAAAGCGTATGGTTACCGCCGTGGGGAAAATTATGTCTATGTTAATCGCGAAGCGCGAATGGGACGTACCGCTCTGGTAATTCATCCAACATTAAAAGAACGCAGTTCAACACTGGCTGAACCCGCTTCCGATATTAAAACTTGCGATCATTACCAGCAATTTCCGCTCTATTTAGCAGGCGAGCGACACGAGCATTACGGTATCCCGCATGGCTTCAGTTCGCGTGTTGCGCTTGAACGTTATTTGAATGGTTTATTTGGCGAAGCCAGTTAAAGACGCGACTGGCGATGCCAGTCGCGAAAAGAAGAGTCAGGCTTTTACCTGCTGGTAACGGCTGACTTTAAACAGTCGGCGGCAATAATCGAGGAAGTAGCCATAAACCGCCCCCATCAACATCGAAACAACGATGTTTGAACTGACCGCCGCCATAATCTGATGCCAGTCTGCGCCCACCACTAACAAGATCGCCACATACACCGGTGACTGGAACGTCACATAAGCCAGGATATCAGCCAGATTTTTTATCCAGCCCGACGGGCTAACTTTGCGTGCCGCGCGCATAAACAGATCACGGTACATACCGTATGGCCATGCAATTAAGATGTTCACCGGAATCGCTACCAATCTGGAATAAAAAGACTGTTCGAAGCTCATTCCGGAGAGGAAAACTTCAATACACATGTTCACGACAGAACAGTAAACAACCATCGCGAACGTATCTGCAACTGCATGACGCAAGCGTGACTGCGGTGAGAACATGCTAATGCTCCTTAATAAAAGCGTAATGGGATGTTAATGGAGATGAAAACAGTGGATCTCATTGCCATCTGCATTTTCGCATAGCGTATATCGCTGGCTATGACTAATCAATTAGTGAAAAATTTTTATTTAGTCAGTTTTTGTAGATAAAATATTCCGTAACGGCTCGTTTTTTGTACATTGTGGATTTTTACATGCCGATATGATTTATTTTCAATTAAATCAATTAGATATGACATTTCCTTTAATTTCACTAATGAAAGTTTGGGGGTGAGGTAACGCTATAAGCGTAGAGAATTCGGTGTATGTCGTGACCGTGTCATTTACAGTATTTTTTATGCCAGAAAATGTACATTAACAGCAGAAAGCACCAGTGAGGGGTGTTTTCTTTTATTCTGTTATATTGCATTTTTATTCACTTCGGTTTTGTCAGGCTTGCGGAATTAGCGAGCAGAGAGCGCCGTTCTGTTCACCAATAATCTAAATTACTCATCAAAATGGCTAATATATAATCTTGAAATTATTCTGAGAGTTTCAGAAAATAACAGCTGAAATAATCTCGCGCAGGACTGTAAATAGATTAAATTTTGTGGAAATATAATAAGTGATCGCTTACACTACGCGACGAAATACTTTTTTGTTTTGGCGTTAAAAGGTTTTCTTTATTATGTCCGTAATGTTACAAAGTTTAAATAACATTCGCACTCTCCGTGCGATGGCTCGCGAATTCTCCATTGACGTTCTTGAAGAAATGCTCGAAAAATTCAGGGTTGTCACTAAAGAAAGACGTGAAGAAGAAGAACAGCAGCAGCGTGAACTGGCTGAGCGTCAGGAAAAAATTAGCACCTGGCTGGAGCTGATGAAGGCTGACGGAATTAACCCGGAAGAGTTATTAGGTAATAGCTCTGCTGCTGCACCACGCGCTGGTAAAAAACGCCAGCCGCGTCCGGCGAAATATAAATTCACCGATGTTAACGGTGAAACTAAAACCTGGACCGGTCAGGGCCGTACACCGAAGCCAATTGCTCAGGCGCTGGCAGAAGGTAAATCTCTCGACGATTTCCTGATCTAATTACTGAGGCCGGATGTCGCTGCTAGGGCGCGTCCGGCGTCGCTTCTCAAGTTCGTTGGTTCCACGGCATCTTATCTAACAACCTTGCCATTCCACAAAAACCGCTGATTCCTGCAAACAGTAACCCGGCACCAACAAAGCCACTTAATAAGAAGAAACCGCTATTTACGGTATAACCCAGTACAACGCCGATTAATATTAAACCACCCGCAGCGATCTGCACCTGGCGCATTAACGGCAAGGGTTGAGATTTATTTACCGCTACTGGCAATCCAGCTCTTTTCCAGCCATCAATCCCATCTTCGAGTAAAAATATTTCTGCGGGGGCGGCAATCGCTGCTAATTTATCGGCGTTATTACTGGTGCGTTTACCTGCCTGGCAGTGGAATATAATTTGCTCGCGACGTAATTTAGGTGGAAGACCTGACTGTTCCAGCACGGATAATGGAGCCAGATCTGCTTCAGGAATATGTTCACGAAGATATTCATCAGCGTCACGAATATCGATTAACTTTGCGCCGCGTGCGATTAATTCTTGTGCATCATGCGGCGAAATGGTTGTCAAAGCCATAGTGACTCCTTACGGACAATAGACATTTTTCAGGGTGGCGATAATGGCATTTACCGCCTCATTTTTAATGGAATATAGAATGCGTTGGGCATCCCGTTGGCTGTCGATAAGCCCTTCGTCCCGCATACGAGCGAGATGCTGTGATGTCGCAGAGGCACTCAGTCCGGTAATGCGCGTCAGCTCTCCCGCGCTGGTGCCGGGGGAACCGCTAAGCATGCACAGAATCAGCAATCGTTTAGGATGGCTCATTGCTTTCAATAAGGCCGCTGCCTGTTCGGCACTGGCCTGTAATTGCGCGAGTTCAGTCATATTTATTTAAGTATTTTCTAAATTAAGTAAACTCTAAACTAAAAATGCAACATATACCAGCCTCAGCAGCGTAAATGAGAGTAAAAGCGTAAGCTGAAACTGGCAGGCTCCGCTAAAATTACTACGCTTAAGAGATAAAATCTCTTTTTAAACAATGAGTAATTTTCTTATAGGGAGTACATATGGGTTTCTGGAGAATCGTCATCACCATCATTCTGCCGCCGCTCGGCGTGCTGCTCGGTAAAGGGTTCGGTTGGGCGTTCATTATTAATATTCTGCTGACACTGCTTGGGTATATCCCCGGTTTGATTCACGCGTTCTGGGTGCAAACCCGCGATTAAACCTGTGCTCACCCCCGCGGCGTTAACGCGCCGCGTTCCTCTGCTACACTTTCTGAGTGTTTCCGTTAACGAATGAGGTAGCTATGGGTCTGTTCAATTTTGTGAAAGATGCCGGAGAAAAACTCTGGGACGCGGTTACAGGTCAGCACGATAAAGACGATCAGGCGAAGAAGGTGCAGGAGCATCTGAGCAAAACCGGTATACCTGATGCCGATAAAGTGAACATTCAAATTGCCGACGGCAAAGCGACGGTCACTGGTGACGGCCTGAGTCAGGAGGCGAAGGAGAAAATCCTTGTTGCGGTTGGGAATATTTCCGGTATTGCCAGTGTCGATGATCAGGTGAAAACGGCGACACCAGCCACTGCCAGCCAGTTTTATACCGTTAAGTCTGGCGACACTCTGAGTGCCATTTCCAAACAGGTCTACGGTAACGCTAATCTGTACAATAAAATCTTCGAAGCGAATAAACCGATGCTAAAAAGCCCGGATAAAATTTATCCGGGGCAAGTGTTGCGTATTCCGGAAGAGTAGTTAATTGCCAGCCATCGCCTGCTGGATAATGGGAATTGGCGTCAGTAAATGCTGGCGCATTAACTCACTGGCGCGCGCGGTATCTCGCGCCAGTACCGCCGCAGTCAGGGTCTGGTGCTGATCGTGTTTATCCTCCAGCATTTCTACCGAAAGCACCGTTCGCCGCAGCCAGATAAATCGATAGCGCGCCGCCAGATCAAACAACCGTTCACGCATTTGCAGCAAATAGTGAGAACCACAGCCCGCCACAATTGCTGTATGAAACGCCTGATGACGCAGATCCCACTCATCAAGCATTTTCTCGCTGGCGTCACAGGCTTCCAGCTTACTGAGCAGATGCGCTTTTGCGAGAACGTCTGCCTCCCATTCATCGCCACCGCGGGCAATCGCCAGACTGACCAGCATCGCTTCCATATTGGCGCGGGCGTCGAAAATATCGAGCAGCTCCTGCTCTGACATAGACGCCACCCGATACCCTTTTTGATTCACCACCGTGACCAGCCGTTCCGCCACCAGTTGAGAAAGTGCTTCCCGCAACGGCCCAACGCCAAGTGCATAACGCGATGTCAGCAAACTCATCCGTAATTTTTCATCCGGTTGAAAATTACCGCGAATAATATCGTTCTTCAGCCAGCGATAGCCATCCAGAGACGTAATGGTCATGGTGTGACTCCTGATCATTATCAGCGCGTATTATGAACGGGTGTTTTTTGCCACAATACCAGCTTTTTCCAGCGAGCCATAATTGGCACGGTACAGATAATCCCTATCGCTAATAAGCCGGTGGAGATCACTTCTAACTGTTGCGCCGGACGGAATAGCATCACTACCAACACAAAGGTAATAAAGCCGATGACCAGCCAGGTGAGCCAGGGATAAAGCCACATGCGCAAGCGAATTTCGCTTCCTTCTGCTCGCAGAATTTTGCGCATCCGCAACTGTGAAACGGCGATGACTAAATAAACCAGCAGGGCGATAGCGCCGGAGCTGTCTATCAGGAATTTAAACACTTTCGCAGGTGCGTAATAGTTCACCACCACCGTTAAAAATGCCGCTCCGGTGGAGAGTAACACCGCCACATACGGGGTTTTACTGCGGTTGATTTTGCCCATTAGCGCGGGCGCATCACCGCGACGGCTTAAGGAGTAGAGCATCCTTGACGCGGTATACAGCGCCGAGTTCAGACAGCTGGTTACGGAAAGTAATATCACGCAGTCCATGATTAATTTCGCATGGGGAATATTGAGCAATTCCAGAACCGAGCGATAAGAACCAACGGCTTTCAGCCCCGGCATATTCCACGGTATTAACGCCACTACGACAAAAATAGAGCACAAATAGAAGATAGAAATACGCCAGATAACCGAGTTGGTAGCGCGGACAATATGTTTTTCCGGCGTGTCGGATTCCGCGGCGGCAATGGTGACAATTTCTGCGCCCATAAACGAGAACATGGTGATCAACATCGCGCTTAATACCGCACCGAAGCCGTTGGGCATAAAGCCGCCGCTATCCCACAATCTTGAGATCCCGCTCACTTCGGCATAAGGGTAAAAACCGCTAATTGCGACTGCACCAAGGAAAATAAAGGCCAGGATAGCGATGACTTTGCACAGCGCCAGCCAGAACTCAAATTCGCCGTAGTTTTTAACGCTTAATAAATTACTGCCAGTTAAGGCGAGGGTAATGACGAGGGAAAATAACCAGATGGGAATGCCTGGAACCCACGAGTGCAGGATCATAGCGGCGATGTTGGCTTCCAGCGGGATAACCAGTACCCAAAACCACCAGTACAGCCAGCCGATGGTATAACCCGCCCAGCGGCCAATGGCTTTATCGGCATAGGTGGAAAACGAACCGGTATCGGGCGTGGCAACCGCCATTTCCGCCAGCATTCGCATAATCATAACCACCAGTAATCCGGCGAACAGATAGGCCAGTAATACCGCCGGGCCCGCTTCGGCGATGGCGACGCTGGAACCGACAAACAGACTTGCGCCGATAACACCGGCAATAGACAACATGGTGACGTGGCGTGACTTCAGCCCGCCGCCTAACTCATGTGGTTGCGATGATTGCCCCATCCTGAATCCTCTCGAAAGTGTGTCACTTGGGAGAGCGCCCCGACATTTCCCGCGTCGGGTCACGCGTT
The DNA here is from genome assembly GCF_012584495.1 of Escherichia sp. SCLE84. Taxonomy (NCBI): domain Bacteria; kingdom Pseudomonadati; phylum Pseudomonadota; class Gammaproteobacteria; order Enterobacterales; family Enterobacteriaceae; genus Escherichia; species Escherichia sp. SCLE84. Next base: position 4,408,571 of record NZ_CP051430.1, read on the forward strand.
TAATTGAGACGGTCAACAAAATCTTAAAAACGAAAGCGGGAGGGTTTTCTCCCTCTCCCTTAGGGAGAGGGCCGGGGTGAGGGTGTAGCCGCGTGATTACCCCTCACCCTAACCCTCTCCCCAGAGGGGCGAGGGGACAGTCCGCAGTCGTTTTTAACTTTGTCGATCGCCTCATCGTTATTATTTTTTACTGCATCGTTATCATTCCCTTAGCAACGGTTAACTCTTACAAACGGACATAGCTACTGCTTCGCCTCAGCAAAACACTGGCTGATGATCTCCAGACCCTGACGGATCTGAGCGTCTTCAATGGTGAGCGGTACAAGGATGCGCAGCACGTTGTAATACGGGCCGCAGGAGAGAAGAATCAGGCCCTTATCGCGGGCGCGTGCCACGATCTCGGCGGTGAGTTTTGCGTCCGGTTTGCTGTGATCGCCATCTTCAAACAGCTCAATGGCGATCATCGCCCCCAGCCCGCGTACGTCGCCGATCTCCGGGTGTTTTTCGGCTATCGCCAGCAATCCGTCTTTCAACTTCTGCCCCAGATCGTTGGCTTTTTGCAGCAGATTTTCCTGCTCAAACACCTTCAACACTTCCAGCGCCGCCACGCAGGCAATCGGGTTACCGGCATAGGTGCCGCCCAGACCGCCTGGAGCGACGGCATCCATCACTTCCGCGCGCCCGGTGACGCCCGCCAGCGGGAAGCCGCCCGCGATCGATTTCGCAAAGGTGGTGAGATCCGGCGCAACGCCCATCTGCTCCATCGCAAACAGCGTGCCGGTACGCCCCGCGCCGCTCTGCACTTCATCGGCAATCAGCATGATCCCGTGCTCGTCACACAGCGCGCGTAAACGCTGCATAAAGGCTGGCGACGCGGCGTAGAAACCGCCTTCGCCCTGAACCGGCTCAATCACGATGGCGGCGATATCTTCCGGCGCGGCATCATTTTTGAAGATCCGGTGGATGCTGGCGATAGCGTCATCCTCGCTTATGCCGTGCAGCGGGCAAGGATAAAGCGCGCGATAAACATGACCCGGCATCAGCCCCATGCCCGCAGAGTACGGATTCACCTTGCCGGTCAGCGCCAGCGTGTAATGCGTGCGCCCGTGATACGCGCCGCTAAAAGCGATGGTGCCGCTACGTTTGGTGGCGGCGCGGGCGATTTTTACCGCGTTTTCCACCGCTTCGGAACCGGTCGTAACCAGCAGCGTTTTCTTGGCGAAATCGCCCGGCACCTTCTGATTCATAATCTCGCACAGCTCCAGATACGGCTCGTAAGCCAGCACCTGGAAGCAGGTGTGCGACAGTTTTTTCAACTGCGCTTCCACCGCGGCCACCACCTTCGGATGCAGGTGTCCGGTATTGAGCACCGCAATCCCGCCCGCGAAATCAAGATACTCACGGCCTTCAACGTCCCACACCCGGCAGTTTTCCGCGCGGTCAGCGAAAATCGGGTGAATTTGCCCAACGCCACGGGGAATCGCCTGACTGCGGCGCTGCATTAACTCTTTATTGCTGTTCATTCGCATTCTCCAGTTAAAGACCGATGCACATATATTTGATTTCTAAGTAATCTTCGATGCCATACTTCGAACCTTCACGACCCAGACCCGAGGCTTTGATGCCGCCGAACGGGGCCACTTCATTGGAAATAATGCCGGTATTGATGCCGACGATGCCGTACTCCAGCGCTTCGCCCACGCGGAAGACGCGGCTTAAATCACGGGCGTAGAAATAGGCGGCAAGGCCAAACTCGGTGTCATTGGCTTGCGCAATCACATCGGCTTCATCTTTAAAGCGGAACAGCGGGGCGAGGGGGCCGAACGTCTCTTCTTTCGACACTTTGGCGTTGGCCGGCACGTCCACCAGAATGGTCGGCTGGAAGAAGTTGCCGCCGCGTTCATCCGCTTTACCGCCGCAAACCACACGCGCACCTTTCTCCAGCGCATCGGCAATATGCTCTTCCACTTTTGCTACCGCTTTTTCATCGATCAGCGGCCCGATGGTGACGCCTTTATCCAGCCCGTCGCCGATGTGCAGTTTGCTCACCGCCTGCTGCAATTTTTCGGCAAAGCGGTCATACACGCCGTCCTGCACGTATAAACGGTTGGCGCAGACGCAGGTTTGCCCGGCGTTGCGGAATTTCGAGGCCAGCGCGCCTTCCACGGCTTTATCGAGATCGGCATCGTCAAAGACGATAAACGGCGCGTTGCCGCCCAGCTCCAGCGACACTTTTTTGATGTCTTTCGCGCACTGTTCCATTAACTGGCGGCCAATTTCGGTCGAACCGGTAAACGACAGTTTGCGTACCAGCGGGTTGCTGGTCAGTTCATTACCGACCGCGCCTGCCGAACCGGTGACCACGTTAAACACGCCAGCCGGAATGCCCGCGCGAATCGCCAGCTCCGCCAGCGCCAGCGCAGAGAACGGTGTCTGACTGGCGGGCTTCAGCACCATGGTGCAGCCTGCCGCCAGCGCCGGACCGGCTTTACGGGTAATCATCGCCGCCGGGAAGTTCCACGGCGTGATAGCAGCAGTGACGCCAATCGGCTGCTTGATAACAATCAGGCGTTTATCGGCCTGATGACCGGGAATGGTGTCGCCATAAATGCGTTTGCCTTCTTCGGCAAACCACTCAATAAAAGAGGCGGCGTAGCTGATTTCACCTTTCGCTTCGGCCAGTGGTTTGCCCTGTTCTAGGGTCATCAGGCGCGCTAAATCGTCCTGATGCTCCATCATCAAATTGAACCAGTTGCGCAGAATGTTGGCGCGTTCTTTGGCGGTGAGCGCACGCCAGGCGGGCAGGGCGCGGTTGGCGGCGTCGATAGCGGCGCGGGTTTCATCAGCGCCCATTTTCGGCACGCTACCCAGCTTGTCGCCGTTCGCCGGATTGGTGACGTCGATGACTTCACCATTGTTGGCGTCCAGCCATTCCCCGTTAATCAACGCCTGCTGGCGGAATAAGTTACTGTCGTTAAGTTTCATTGTTACGTCCTGTTTTCAAAGGTTATTGATTAAATGCGGCGTGTAAGGCATCCACACTACGTGCCGCTCGCAGCGTGCGTCCGGGGTTACTCTGGCTTGCCAACAGCGTTTGTACCTTGCTGACAATATGCGCACCAATAGGAATTGCTGATGTCGCTGCCGGGGAGGGCGCATTGCAGGTGTGGATCGTGTGCGGGGTGGTGACAAACAGAAAATCGTCAATCAGCTTGCCGTCCGGCGATACCGCCTGCGCCCGCACACCGGCGGGCCAGGGCTGGAGATCGCTTAACGAAAGCCGGGGACAATACTTTTGCACCAGCCGCAGATAGCCGCTTTTGCACAGCGAGTTTTTCATCTCGCCCAGTCCTGAGCGTAGATGGTTTTGCAGCACCCGGCGAATCCCCGACGAGCCCAAAATCTCCAGCGTGTCGCTAAATGAGAAGTCGCGCTTGCGATAGCCTTCGCGTTTGAAAGCCAGCACCGCGTTTGGCCCGACGGTGACGCTGCCATCGATCATTCGGGTGAGATGCACGCCCAAAAACGGCATTGCCGGGTCGGGAATGGGGTAAATCAGATGGTTAACAATCTGGTTATGCTCCGGCGCCAGGCGGAAATACTCGCCGCGGAACGGGCAGATGATAAAGCCCGGTTCGAGGCCGAGCATTTTCACCAGCCGGTCAGCCATCAGCCCGGAACAGCTAATCAGCGTCGATGCTTCATAGTCGCCGCCCTGACGGGTACGTATCACCACGCCGCTTTTATGCTCACTAAGGCCGCTGACTTCGGCGTTATAGATAATCTCGCCGCCTCTGGCCTGGAAAATTTTTGCCATCGCCGCCGTTACTTCGCGGTAGCTGACAATGCCGCTGGACGGCACAAAAATGCCGCCGAGCCCGGTGATATTCGGTTCGCGCTCGCGCAGTTCCTCGGCGTTTAACCACTCGCGCTCGATACCGTTCGCCGCCGTGCGTTCCCACAACGCGCGCATCCGTTCCATTTCGAGATCGGACGTGGCGACCAGCATCTTGCCGCAGTTGTCATAGCGAATGTCGTTTTGATCGCAAAAGGCTTTGGTGGCGCGGTTTCCCGCCAGGCAAAACTGCGCCTTCAGGCTGCCGGGCGTGTAATAGACCCCGGCATGGATCACGCCGCTGTTGTGGCCCGTCTGGTGACAGGCCGGGCCGGACTCTTTTTCCAGCAACGCAATGCGGGCATCCGGATAGACATCAATCAGTTGCATGGCGGTCGACATGCCGATGATGCCGCCGCCAATAATCACAAAATCATACATCCGCTCAATTCCTTTGCGCTTACTGATGCGTCTGGTAGTGGTGAGTGGCGTAAGCGAAGTAGCCGCGCTGACGCATCAGTTCACGGCGCAGATCCGGGTGCGGAGTAAAGCGGTCGCGACCGTGCAGCCAGAACAGGTTGTTTATCAACAGGAATTTGCCAACGGGAACGGGTACAGAAAGAATGCCTTTGCTGGTTTCAATGGCGTCCGAAAGCTCGCTCAACCACACGCCTTCTTCGAAGTCTTTCGGCTGGACGAACTGGTCGATATAGCGCATCACCGGGCGACCCTGTTGATCAACGTCGAACACTGGATGGAAAACATCTTTGCTGACGTTTTTGCTCGGCGGCGCGGCAAAGCGCATTGGGCGACGCGCCAGTGGATGGCGGAAATAGTGGTCCAGATGTTCCCAGTCATCGAGATGCAGCAGCAACGAATTTCCACCCTGCATGTTTTGCTCATCGATTTTCATCATCAGCACGTAATCGGTGATCTCTTCGACATACGTGCCGTCGTTGTGCAGTTCCATCACGCGGTGCGGCTGACGCAGATAGCTGTCTGAGTTATCGACATTTTTCACCACGAAACGCGCGTAATACTGACCGCTCATCGCATCGAAATTTGAGCGACCAATCAGATGCGCTACCGCCGTTGCCAGCTTCACCATCTCATCTGCCTGCGCCACATCATCGATACCCACCGCATTGATCAACAGCGCACCTTCAGCACGGTTTAGCAGGGTCTTCAACAGCAATGGTTGCAGCTGATTCGCACACAGATCGTCAAGAATTTTGCCTACCCGAAAACGCAGAAACGATTTGTACTCCAGCGCCTGCACGGGCCATTCGGCAACCTGTTCGAGAAACTGTTTGGTCGTCTGTTCGGTGAAGGTGAGTTCCAGCAGACGCGGGGATTGCGCCGACGGGATGAGAGTGAATCCGCTATAGTCCTGGCCTGAATCGACAGCGTTATTGTGTACGGCGGTCAGTGCATTCATCAGAAGCGATCCTCTTATGAGATGTAGGGTGACATGGCGATGCTCATTTCGTAGCCATAATCTAAAAATATCTACATTTCTGAAAAATGCGCACAAAAGCGACATATTGTTTTCTTATTGTGATCAAAAGCAACAAATTAGTAACATTTAACGTAGGGTATTAAGGCAAAGTGAGACAGGAAATGAATAACTAAAGCAACAGGTTAGGGGGAGTTAACATTAGAGAACAGATTATCTGGTCGATAAAAAACAGTAAATGGCTTCACTGCAAAATGACCGTTAGTAAACTAAACATATTATCTGCCCCGTTTTATCGGGGCAGATATAACATTAAATTATAAATAGAGATAGTTCGGCGGTTCTCCTGTTTTCCCTAAAAGAAGAGCGCTACGCCCAGGAATATTGATATTTAGAGATCCGCCTCTAAGCGTAAATACTTTACCAGGGGGGATAATTTTTCGGGTATTATTAATAATAATGTTAACGCTATTACTCCCCATGTTTTTATATATTCCAGGTTGCAATTTGTTAGGCCAGGTACCTTCAACTTCTTCGTTTCCTTTATTTATTATAACTAGTCCATCATGAGGAGAGTGATTAATGTTCACAGAATCCCCACGACTAAAGGCCAGAACGTTTTTAGTTGCAAATATACCCTCAAATGCGCTCCATATTCCTGCTTTATCTATATATAATGCGTGGAATTCATTGTAGAGCTGCTGATAGGTAGAGCAACCTTTATTAAGCCACGCCTCACCGCCAACACGCGTGGACCCATCATAATTTTTAATTTCAGTCGTTGATTTTAATACTTGGCCATCCCAGTAAACTAAAGGCCTGCTGAACGGCAGAGCGGCCATATATGCCATTGCTAATTGTTCATCTTGTTGATGGTTAAATAGAAAGTCATTGAAAAGATTACCATTGTTAGGAAAATCGTGGTTAATGTTAATCAATATCCGTCTTTCTGATGGGATACTTGAGATTGTGGAACCCGGTTTTGATGCAAGGGTTTGGAGATCTCCACCAAATGAAAAGGCTTTTATCGTTTTCATGAGCAATGAAAAATCAATGGCGCTTAAATCATCTCTTTCATAAAGCAGTGATGACATTTGTTGTTCATCCAACTGACAAGTTACCAGATATTCCATGTAATTCATAACGGCTTTTTTATGATATTTTGGGTTAAATAAGTTAGTATTGTGTAACCGCTCATTATAATTTTTAAGCGGTGGGGTTATTGATCTTTCTATTTGTTCATGTTTTGAGTGTTTTGCCGCATCATAACGTAAACCTCGTACGCCATATTTTCGCATTTCACGAACGTATTGATTTTGCAACATAATAACCTGGTCACTTTTGGGTGTTGTTTTAGGCATTCCATTTAAACGCTTTTCTTTTAATGCATGGAGGCTTTCCCATTCATCCTTAGAGATGTTATCTTGATCTTACCCAGCAATAGTGGACACGCGGCTAAGTGAGTAAACTCTCAGTCAGAGGTGACTCACATGACAAAAACAGTATCAACCAGTAAAAAACCCCGTAAACAGCATTCGCCTGAATTTCGCAGTGAAGCCCTGAAGCTTGCTGAACGCATCGGTGTTACTGCCGCAGCCCGTGAACTCAGCCTGTATGAATCACAGCGCTACAACTGGCGCAGTAAACAGCAAAATCAGCAGACGTCTTCTGAACGTGAACTGGAGATGTCTACCGAGATTGCACGTCTCAAACGCCAGCTGGCAGAACGGGATGAAGAGCTGGCTATCCTCCAAAAGGCCGCGACATACTTCGCGAAGCGCCTGAAATGAAGTATGTCTTTATTGAAAAACATCAGGCTGAGTTCAGCATCAAAGCAATGTGCCGCGTGCTCCGGGTGGCCCGCAGCGGCTGGTATACGTGGTGTCAGCGGCGGACAAGGATAAGCACGCGTCAGCAGTTCCGCCAACACTGCGACAGCGTTGTCCTCGCGGCTTTTACCCGGTCAAAACAGCGTTACGGTGCCCCACGCCTGACGGATGAACTGCGTGCTCAGGGTTACCCCTTTAACGTAAAAACCGTGGCGGCAAGCCTGCGCCGTCAGGGACTGAGGGCAAAGGCCTCCCGGAAGTTCAGCCCGGTCTGCTACCGCGCACACGGTCTGCCTGTGTCAGAAAATCTGTTGGAGCAGGATTTTTACGCCAGTGGCCCGAACCAGAAGTGGGCAGGAGACATCACGTACTTACGTACAGATGAAGGCTGGCTGTATCTGGCAGTGGTCATTGACCTGTGGTCACGTGCCGTTATTGGCTGGTCAATGTCGCCACGCATGACGGCGCAACTGGCCTGCGATGCCCTGCAGATGGCGCTGTGGCGGCGTAAGAGGCCCCGGAACGTTATCGTTCACACGGACCGTGGAGGCCAGTACTGTTCAGCAGATTATCAGGCGCAACTGAAGCGGCATAATCTGCGTGGAAGTATGAGCGCAAAAGGTTGCTGCTACGATAATGCCTGCGTGGAAAGCTTCTTTCATTCGCTGAAAGTGGAATGTATCCATGGAGAACACTTTATCAGCCGGGAAATAATGCGGGCAACGGTGTTTAATTATATCGAATGTGATTACAATCGGTGGCGGCGGCACAGTTGGTGTGGCGGCCTCAGTCCGGAACAATTTGAAAACAAGAACCTCGCTTAGGCCTGTGTCCATATTACGTGGGTAGGATCACGCAGGGGTCGGCCCATTTGAGCTTCAGATAGGAACGTTTGAATTCCTTTCACAAAATACATCACATACTGAACGTGAACATTCCCACTTTGATCTTAAGGCCAAAAAGTATGCAGGACTAATGATTTTTAGGGATAGCTTGAGAGTATTACCTTATGGTCGAGTAGATAATGATTTCTTCCAGATAGAAGAAAGACGTTCATGGAATGCAGGGCGATATTATTGGTCTAATAGAAGGATTTTTGGTTATATTGGAATTACTCAATCCAGTAATAAAGAGCTGAAAGATAAGTCGGGGAGAGAGGGATTCATAAGAAACCAGGCTGCAAGAGAACTGAAAACTATTATATCTAATTTGTTAACTGAACTTGCTGATAGATTTTTTGGTTCACGTTCTGATGACCGTAAAGAGCTTTTAGAACAAGTTAAGCGTGAAAAAGAGTTAAGAAAATCTGCTCAACAACAAGCTCGAAAATCAACACAAAAAAGTTTTTCAGAAGCTTTGAAGAATCAGACACCAGTTCTTGATGCTTCCTTGGAGGCTGTTAAAAGGCTGAAAACTAAGCTTGATAAAACTGATGGTTCGTTAGATTTAAACTATCTTAAAATTATAGACAGTGATCTTACAAACTTAGATGCGTTGCGCAGTGAAATTAAAACGCCTATCAAACCTCCAAAACTTGGAATGTATGAAGAGAAATATAGAGACTACAGAGATAAATTTAATGAGTTCTCTGCGTATATTCTACAAATGAAGTTAGCAATTAATAAACTTGATTCTGAATTAAATAAACTTGAGCCTTCATTGTCAGCGAAAAATCACCTTGAAAAAAATCAAGGTATTATTAATTCTAAACTAACTAAGTTTAATAACACGATAGAGGAGAAGATACATTCTCTTTTAAAAAAATGGGCCGATGAAATAAAGGTTGATCGAAGTGATTATTATGCTAAAACTATATCAGTTGTTGATTCAATAGATAATGATTCACAAATTGAAAATGTGTTTAATTTGCTCGGTAGTTTATATGTTGAGTCAGTTGATACCCTAACTTTCAAATATCAATCAATAATAAAAGGTCTCGATAGATTATTTGAAGGTATAAACTTAGATTCAGCATTCTCATTATCTGAAGAAGAACGCTCATATTTTGAAGAAAAAGCTAAAAGTTTAAACGCGCTTGCACAGTTAGGTATTAGTGTTGAGATAATATCTCATGAACTTGAAGAAATGGATTCTATGGTAACCAGAGGACTAAACTCTCTTCCTACTTCTGTAAAAGAACACCCTGGTTTTTCATTGGCGTTAAATGCTCACAGATCGCTTACTCAACAAATACGTTTCTTATCACCTTTGAAAATATCAGGTTATCAATCCAGGCAGAGAATAACTGGAAAAAATATCATGGATTATGTCCTGAAGTTCTTTGAGGAGCGTTTCGAACGGCAACGAATAACTATTGAATTTAGTGAAGAGTTTAAGCAAATCGCAATAACAGATATACCATCAAGGATCTATCCTGTTTTTACTAATATTATCAACAATGCAATGTATTGGGTCAGTCTGTCAAATAATAGGCTCATAAAGATTGGTTTTGTGAATTCTTTGGTTATCATAGCAAATTCTGGTCCGGCAATTGATACCGATGATATCCCGCGACTATTTGAACTATTTTATAGCAAAAGAGCAAATGGACATGGGGTAGGTCTGTATCTATGTCGAGAAAACCTTGCTGTTGCACATCATAAAATATGGTATTCAGAACCTGATGAAGGCGATAACTATTTAATAAAAGATGGCGCTAATTTTGTGATCCAGTTCAATGGAGTGGCGTTCTAATATGACAGTGGCAAATTATAATTCTCTTGTCCAGAAAACTTTCTGCGAAAATGCAATTCGTTCCGTTGTCATGATTGATGACGATTTTCTGACGTATTCTGAATCAATCAGGGCGTTGAATAACGAAGTTGATTTAGACTACAACAAAATTGACTCATCTAAACGAGCCGCTACTCTTGAGAGCTTTTTTCAATCTAAAAATATGATTTGTGATGTTGACAATGGTTCTGTTAATTTCGATGTGGATCGGATTAGAAAATCAGATCTTATTATTGTAGATTATCATCTTGATAATAATGCACCTGATAAAACACTTAAACTATTACAAGATTTGAAAGACTCCGATCATTTAAATATGATTGTAATATATACTAGAGAGAATTTAGAAACGGTTTGGATGCAGATATCATCGACTCTCAAAGGTGCTCTGGATATCAACAGCTTGATCATTGACTACGATAATGAAGATGTCCAAAGTTATTGGGAAGACGTTGTATTACCGAACTTAAATGATAATGGTAATAAAGCTCTCACAAGAGATGAAACAATAGCCTATATTAAAGACAGTAAGCCTTGTAGAAGAATTAAAAGATTAATACATGATGATGCTGTGTTGGAGGATCAAAAGGATAAAAACTTCATTGCAAAAATGATTGCAGAATATGCTGTGTCTAGAAATGCAATTATTTCTAGCAACACATCTGGCAATGTCATTCGGGGTGATGAAAGCGGAGTAAAATGGATTCAATGTGGTAATATCTTTGTCTCCCTATTTCATAAGGTTCAAGATGATCATGAAAACGATGGAGATAGGATTTGGCAAACTCTCAATGATTCTCTCATTGAATGGAAACCATCTTATTATCAGTTAATAAAATCTGAAATTCAGAATGCAATCGAAGCTGAGGCTTTATCTTTTGTAAATCATTTGGCTAACGATCATTACGGTCAAGCTGCGTGGTTAAATGAGATATTAAAATCAGACTCGCCTGATATTAGATGTAGAAATATTGACTTTGTATTTGGTAATTTATCAGAAGAGCTTTATCAAAGACTTAAAAATAATAATACGCTGGATGAATTTATCAAAAGTGTTTTTGATAGCTATTCAAATGAATACGCTAACAGCGGAGTTGCTGCATTGCTCCAATATTGCTCTTCAAAAATGGATCTGCCATCAAATAATGATACTTATCACGAAATGTATCATGCTTTAAATATGAATTTGTCTTCAAAGAATTTTGAAGATGGTCATATTTCTACTGGCACTATTTTCTTTGATACAGAGTCGAACAAATGGTATTTATGTGTATCTGCGGCATGTGATTTGGTTCCTACTCAGGGTAACGACCCTCACCATGTAAGATTAAGTCCGCACAGGCTCATTAAAGTTCTGGAGCTTTTTAACGCCAGTCAGAGTAAAGCATTGCCATTTGCTGAACATTCGAAATATATATATGTAATGCATAAAAATCAAAGAAAATATCTCTCTATTTTCGAAGGGGATAAAACGCTTCCTGTTGTTGATTATATGGTGGTGTTGAATCATGGAACAACAGTTGATGGCGAAGAAAAAAATATTATTTCTGCCGTGTTTTTAAGTAATATGGATGGCAACGTGCAAAATGTTCCTGTCCGACTCAAACTTAAATCTCAACTGAGAACTGGTTATGCAGAAAGATATCAGGCTATAGCGTCTCAGTATAGCTCAAGGATTGGTGTGGATTATGTATCAATGATGCTACCATAATTATTATATTTTAGGCGTGGTGATTTTTTTTCGCCATGCCTATTTTATATTTATCATCACAATGATGTTGTTTATTTTTGTTTAAGTCTTCTAAGCTTCATGCATTCTAATGAGAATAATAATAGAGTTGTGCTGTATATAAAGCCAGAGTTAGTTAATAACTTTAAATTTAATGCTTCAGGATTTTCACTGAGAAAGTGAAAGGCATAAACTAAGTATACAGCTAAAGTAGCCGTTCCAATTGTTGGTCCAATATCGCCTTGATCATGAGGTTCAAGGTTTACATTGAACTTGAAGATTAGCCATTCAAATCCCCAAGTAAAAAAAACAACTAATATCATGGCTGCGAATAATTTCGCGATGTTATCTGCTGATGGATTCATCAGAACAGATTGTTTCTGAAAAAATTCACAAAGTGAGAGTCCGAAAAAAATAAAAAAAAGTGGTCTGGAACTAAATTTTTCAAAAACTTTGAATAGGGTTTCCATTTTCTTTACCTTCAGGATTATATTAGCTATTCTGATACTTAGGCTACCAGAGCATTTGATCTTTGAGCTTGAACGTAATCACTCCACCATTGCATCAAACTCTGTCGCTCTATCAGATATTCTGCACGATTGTATGCTGCGATAATTTCATCTTTTTTCGAGTGGGCAAGCGCTGCCTCAAGAACTTCAGCTCTGAATTTACCAGACTCCTCTGCCGCTGTTCGTGCAATAGAACGCATACCGTGAGCTACAAGCTCGCCTCCGAACCCCATTCGGATGATAGCTGCGTTGGCTGTTTGTTCATGCATATGATTAAGAGGCGCTTTTATGCTGGGGAAAACCCATTCTCTATGCCCACTTATTGATTTCATTAATTCAAGGATGCGCAAAGCTTCTTTACTCAAAGGAACTTTGTGAAGCTTTTTCATTTTCATGAAATCAGCAGGAATGTTCCAAATGCTGTTGGTTGTATCAATATCAGACCACCTTGCGCGAACGGCTTCACCCGGACGAACCCATGTCAACAATTGCCATTCAATTAGCATACGTGTTTCCAACCGGATTGACGCATTCGTCAAAGATTCCATAAACCTTGGCAATTCGCTTGGGGGAAGGGCAGGCATATTTTGCTTTTTTGGTTTACTGAATCTTTGACCAAGGTTGTCAGCCGGGTTGAACTCAATAAGTTCTTCAGTAGCTGCCCACCGGAAGATTTCATTCAGACGTGAAATGATACGGCGTAGAGTTTCCAATACGCCTCGTTGCTCAATAGGATCAAGGTGTTGTTTTAAGAGCTTAGGTCGGATCTCATTGATAGGGACATTACCCAGACCGGGAAAGACATTTCTCTCTAAGCTGCGCCAGATGTCTGCTGCATGGTCTTGTGAGATACCTGATGTCTTTACCTTCTCATCTAACCATTTCCGCGCTACGGCTTGGAGAGTGTGCTCAGTAGCACTCTTTAATGCCTTCGCCTTATCGTTGTTATGGATTTGGGGATCAACACCATTTGCCAGAAAGGAGAGATATTCATCACGTAAGGCTCTGGCTCTTGCAAGGGTAAGGTGAGGATATGTCCCAAGGCTCATTTTGGTTCTTTTCTTGCTCACTGGTACTGCATACCTGAAATACCAATTTTTCTTGCCTCCTTTCGCCAAAGGAGCGATTCGTAGAATCAGACCATCACCGTCAAACAAGTTGATTTCTTTATCGGCTGGCTTGGTGCTTTTGATTTCAGTGTCAGTGAGCTTCTTAGCGATTTTTGCCATTTTGGGACCCTCGGTTTTTGGACCCTTCTTAGTGGGTCCCATTCAGGGTGCCATAACTCGTAGTTCTCAGCAATTCTCACTGGACGACAATAGACGTAAAAAAGCCCGCAGAGCTTGTGCTGTGTGGGCTTAGTAGACTTCATTGAACTTCAAACAACTAAAAAGTGGTCTGGCGGAGTTTGAATAAATATTGTATTGCTTTGATTTTTTAATGATTTTGTTTAATTCAGCTTTTGTGTGTATACCTAATCGTATACCAATGGCTGTAAGTTAATGTGAAATGAAAGCGCATTTTTACTTGGATTGATGCTATATCGTACAGGAAAAAATTTTTTTTCGGAAGAACTGTTCACACTGTTCACCATTTGGTTTTCTCCTTTTATTTCAGCATGATAGGTGGTGAATAATGGGTGAAGGGTGAACATTCGATTCTTCACCTCCGGCATTCTGCCGGTGTGACTCATACCGGTGATTAATCCCCCGTACTGAAATCACACAGGGAGAAAAAAGTTTTTTTTTGATTTGATTGTTCACACTGTTCACCTTTCATTTTTCTCTTTTAATTTCAGTGTGATAACGGGTGAATACACGGTGAAGGGTGAACAGTGGATTGTTCACCTTCGGGGAATTCAGGGATAAAAAAAGACCGGCAGATGCCGGTCAGATGAGTCATGAGGGTCAGGTTGTTGCAGGGTCGTCACATTTTGGCAGCCAGTCGCCGTAGCTTTCCTCTTTCAGCGTCAGGTTGGTCTGTATCCCCTGTTTGGTATGGCGCTTCTCGTAATTCAGTCCGTATTCCTTCAGCATCACCGGCAGCCCCAGCCCGAACATTTTCAGACTGAGTACATTCCGGTAGCCGTTTGCCTCCATGTAGGCCAGATAGGCGTGATAGAGGTATTTACGGTAATTACGCGGGATGATACTGGCGTTCCCCATATACATGCCGCTGGTCTGCGGCAGGGTTTCCAGATAGCCGATAAAATCAAACGTCGGGTCGGCATCCCGTTTGATGTTCAGCGCCTCGTCTGAGTTCTGCTGGGACTGAAGCAGTGACCGGGCGAGCATCGGGTCGCTGAACTTCTGCATCAGGTGACGCACGATGACCGCCAGCTCGCGGGTGATTTTGTCCTTAAGCTGCGGGTCGCGCTCCTGCGGGGCTATCTGTTCCGGGAAGTGAATAATCACCCGCCGGCGTGACACGCCGCCGCTGCGGTCGGTGAAGCGCATCGGGTTATTGTTCACGGCCAGAATCACCGCCGGGATGTGCGTGGAGTACGCATCCCGGTATTTCGGGTCAACGGACACCGCATCGCCGCCGGTGATGGCCTTGAGTCCGGCACCGTCGCCGCTCCATTTTTCCTGGTCCGGCAGGCGTATCAGTGAGAAGCCAGTTAACGCGGCACGTTCACGCGGGGATTCCAGCGTCTCGATGGTGGCCGACGTGACGTTATCCTCCCCGGCCAGCAGGGTGGCGATTTCGGCCATGATACTTTTGCCGCTGCCGCCGGGACCGGTCACCTCCAGAAAGAGCTGCCAGTCGTAGCGGTTTGCCAGCACCATAAACAGTGCGGCCAGAATCACGTCGCGTTTTTCCGCACGACCACCGGCGGCACGGTCAAGCCAGCGCCAGAACGCGGGAGCGTGGGTTTCCAGCGTTTCCCCTTCCACCGGCGGGGTGAAATCCACATCGCACAGGGTACGCATCCAGTGTGACGGACTGTGCGGGTGGAACGTGCCGTTCTGCGTGTCGAGCACGCCGTTACGAAAGCCAATCAGGCGGCGGGAGGGGGCTTCCTGCTGCGGAATAATCAGCTTCAGGGTGTCCACCACGGAGGCCACCTTCCCGGAGGAGAACGGCGCACGCAGACGCTGAAACAGCCCGGCCACATCCCGGGCAAAGTCCTGTGGCGGCAGCACCTTCCAGACACCATTTTCATAACGGGACAGAAGCTGGCCGTTGGCATCGACCGCGAGCGCCTCGCCGTAATGCTCATAGATACGCATGGCCTTTTCGCTGGTACTCATGGCGGAAAACTCCGCTTCACTCATGGTGTCGAACGGGCTTTCAGCCGGTGGCCGGATGGCATCGTAAATGGCCTTACGGGTGGCCTCCCCGCCGTACTGCGTGAAGGCATCATTCCAGTCACCGAAGACCGGTGGCAGGGCAACAACACCTTCACACGCATCTGCGGCTGCGGCGGCTTTTTTCTGGCCGTCACCGCTGAGGTCACGGTCAGCAGCAAGGACAATCTGACAGGCCGGATGCTTCTGCCGGGCAAGGCTGGCCAGAGAAAGGAGGTTCACGGAAGAAAGCGCCACCATCACCGTTTCACCGGTCAGGTGATGTACGGTAAGTGCGGTCGCGTATCCCTCCGCTATCCACAGACGTTTTCCGGCCTGATTCTGTCCTTCAAGGGTGTGACAGGTGCCCCTGACCTGTCCGCCTTTCAGGGTGCGCTTACGGCCGTCAGCACTGATTAACTGAAGGTTAACCAGTTCGCCGCTGTCGTCATACAGTGGCACCACAAGGTCACCGGCGCGCCAGCTCACGCCACCGGCTCTGTGTGTGCCGGTCAGCATCCGGCATTCCCGGCCGGGAAAGCCCTTGCGGGTCAGGTAGGCGTTACCGGTTCCGGGACGGGTTTTCGCTATCAGGGTTTGTGCCAGTGCGGCGGCGTTCTTCCGGGCAGCGTCTGTTTCAGCACCGGCGGCAGCCGTCACTGCCGGGTCAGCCGGGGGCAGGCTGCCGGTCACGGCAGCCACCTTTGCGGCCGCGTCGGACGGGGAGACACCAAACACCTTTTCAACCAGTTTCAGGCCGTCACCGGCACCACACTGATTGCAGTACCAGGTGCCGCGCCCCTCCCTGTCATCAAAACGGAAGCGGTCACTCCCGCCACAGACCGGACAGGGCTGATGACGGTTCTTCAGCACCTGAATCCCCAGCGCCGGGAGAATACGCGGCCAGTGGCCGAGCGCATGGCTGACGGTGGCGGTTACGTTCATTTTCATGGTGTTGTTCTCCTTCAGTGCAGTACCGGCGCTTTTATGTGACGGGCACAGAGTTCATCCATCACAACCAGCCCGAGAAAGGACAGCGACGGCGCGGCCTTCAGGGGGCCGGATTCCATTAAATCTTCCAGCAGGGCACAGGCTATCTGACGCCCTTTTTCCTCACCGTGCTGGCGCAGATAAAAGCCCTCCAGCTCAGCGGCGATGGCCGCCTCCAGTGATTCAAGGGTGAGATGCGGGTAGCGGTGCTGACGTTCGCACACGGTCAGCCAGGCACAGGCGACAGCGCGACGGTAAAGGGCAGCGCGTAAGACGGGCGGTAAGGGTGTTTTCATTTGTTTTCCTCCCTGTGACAGATGACTGCATTCCGTGCCGGTTGCATTAACTGATAAGGCATATCTGCGTCTCCTGAAGACGTGCGTATCCCTGCGCGAATACGCACATTTAATTTTTCGGGTGTCGTTTTTTAATTACAGATAATTGCGGTAACTGTTATCCGGGGTGATTTCCGGGTCAGGCTCCGTGCGGGGAATTTCCCGCCATTCCCGCGCCACCGGTGCCGCCCGGCTGACCGGAACAGGGTCCTGCGGGTAAATATCCAGATATTTCTCCCGCCATTTCTGTAATTCCGGGTCTCCGGCCATTTCTTTCAGTACCGCATGCCGGTTTACGGGGCTGCGTCTGAACAGGTCAGGACGGTCACAGGTAAATTTCCGCAGAAAACGCCCCAGCGGGATATCTGTGGTGCGCCCGTCAGCGAGGATACGCACAAGGATACTGAATTTACGGCGGTACGGGTTCCAGACAATGTCCGGGCAGCGGTACGGCATTTCCCACGGAATACCGTCTTCCAGAATGCCAACCACGGCCACATCGGGAAAACCGGCAGAACGGTAAATCTCACCGGGCTGGGGAAAATCAAACATGCGTCTTGTCTCCCCGGTCTTTCTGCTGGGCGAGAAAATCGCGGCACAGGCCTTTGGCTTTCAGCTCATTCAGCACAAAATCAATATCTTCATTCAGGTAGCTGAAAATATGCGGAATGTAGAGCTGATGCAGGCCGGAGAGTTCACGGTGAATCAAATCACCCCCAACAAACTGGGATACGGCGCTGGCGCGGTTGAGCTTATGGTAAGCCTCAATGCTGAGGTGTTCACGGGAGTCATGACGCGCTGAGACGGTCTGAGGGGCTTTTTTATTACGCACGGGACACCTCCATCACCGGCAGACGGGCAGCAAGGGAGAGCACATAGTCACGGACAAGGGAACGGCGGGCACTGCGTTCATCACCGGCGACGGTGCGAAGCATGCAGATACGGGGATGACGGTCTGCGCGACGGACAGCCGCAAACACAAAGACAAATTCAGGGTGTGAGGGGGTAAGGGTTGTAGCCATGATGGCAGCCTCCTTGAAGTAACAGTTACAGCTACCACTGGAGTTCCTACGCTCATGGGTGGTAGCCCGGACGGGGGTAGGAATACCGGCCTTCAAGGAAACCGGCCAGCCCGAAGGCTGCCCCGCCCGGACCACCATTATCTGACAGAGGCTACGGTTTAAAAACCACAGCCAGAAAAACAGGTGTGCCGAAGCAACGACGTAAAAAAAGACGCATGGCGCGTCATATGTCGCCTTGAAGTAACTCGGGTTCCTACGCCCGGCTGCCGATTTTGCGGCAGCGGAAAAACTATATCCGCAAATGCCGGAAAAAGGCAAGCCAGAAAAAGGGAGTTTTTGCAGAACAGGCATCATCATGCGTCGTACCCCCGTTTGCGTCCGGCAATGCGCCCGGCCATCCATGCGGTGACTTCAGAGTGCAGCCAGGCCACATTTTTACCGCCAAGACTCACCTGCGGCGGAAATTCCCCCTTACGGATGAGTTCGTAGATGGTCGAGC
This sequence comes from Escherichia sp. SCLE84, assembly GCF_012584495.1. Classification (NCBI taxonomy): domain Bacteria; kingdom Pseudomonadati; phylum Pseudomonadota; class Gammaproteobacteria; order Enterobacterales; family Enterobacteriaceae; genus Escherichia; species Escherichia sp. SCLE84. The sequence continues at coordinate 4,426,798 of NZ_CP051430.1, forward strand.
GTGACAGGCCGCACAGGTGCATCACTTCCGGCAGACGTAAAAAACGCTCCTGCGTGATGTCCGGCAGCGGCATCAGTGGCGTCACAGGGGCGGGAGACGGGGAAGAAAAAACAGCTTGCATCGGGCTACCTCGTTAATGTCCATACAGCACCGGATAAGTCCGTCCGGCTTCGGGTAGCGCTTTATTTTGTGAATATTTTCAGCAGACGCAACAGGGGGGATTTGTTCCGGCAGTCTTACAATGGCTGTGTATTTTTTGTACATCAGCGCCAGATAGCTTTAAAACGCTCTGGAAGGAGCTGGAAAAAATTATAGTGAAATACAAATTGTTTTTTCTTATTTATTTCAGTGAATTAATAAAAATAAAAAGTAATAAACAGCACAAAAAGCCCATCAACGGGTGAACAGTGGTGAACAGACGGTGAACAGTCATTACTGCGATTGTTCACCTTTTAAATTACTGTATTACTTATCTTTTTTCTTATGGTGAACAGAGGTGAACAGTAAAATATAAAAAAACAAACAGTAAGCCGGTTTTTCCTGCGACCTTTTCCTGGCTTGCCGGTCTGAGGATGAGTCTCCTGTGTCAGGGCTGGCACATCTGCAATGCGTCGTGTTGTTGTCCGGTGTACGTCACAATTTTCTTAACCTGAAGTGACGAGGAGCCGGAAAATGTCTGACAACACCATCCCTGAATATCTGCAACCCGCGCTGGCACAACTGGAAAAGGCCAGAGCCGCCCACCTTGAGAACGCCCGCCTGATGGATGAGACCGTCACGGCCATTGAACGGGCAGAGCAGGAAAAAAATGCGCTGGCGCAGGCCGACGGAAACGACGCTGACGACTGGCGCACGGCCTTTCGTGCAGCCGGTGGTGTCCTGAGCGACGAGCTGAAACAGCGCCACATTGAGCGCGTGGCACGCCGGGAGCTGGTACAGGAATATGACAATCTGGCCGTGGTGCTGAATTTCGAACGTGAACGCCTGAAAGGGGCGTGTGACAGCACGGCCACCGCCTACCGGAAGGCACATCATCACCTGCTGAGTCTGTATGCAGAGCATGAGCTGGAACACGCCCTGAATGAAACCTGTGAGGCGCTTGTCCGGGCAATGCATCTGAGCATTCTGGTACAGGAAAATCCGCTCGCCAACACCACCGGGCATCAGGGCTACGTCGCACCCGATAAAGCTGTCATGCAGCAGGTGAAATCATCGCTGGAACAGAAAATAAAACAGATGCAAATCAGCCTCACCGGCGAGCCGGTTCTCCGGCTGACCGGACTGTCAGCGGCAACACTCCCGCACATGGATTATGAGGTGGCAGGCACACCGGCACAGCGCAAGGTGTGGCAGGACAAAATAGACCAGCAGGGAGCAGTGCTTAAGGCCAGAGGACTGCTGTCATGATTTACTGCCCGTCGTGTGGACATGTTGCTCACACCCGCCGCGCACATTTCATGGACGATGGCACCAAGATAATGATTGCACAGTGCCGGAATATTTATTGCTCTGCGACATTTGAAGCGAGTGAAAGCTTTTTCTCTGACAGTAAAGATTCAGGAATGGAATACATTTCAGGCAAACAGAGATACCGCGATTCACTGACGTCAGCCTCCGGTAGCATGAAACGCCCGAAAAGAATGCTTGTTACCGGATATTGTTGTCGGAGATGTAAAGGCCTTGCACTGTCAAGAACATCGCGGCGTCTGTCTCAGGAAGTCACCGAGCGTTTTTATGTGTGCACGGATCCGGGCTGTGGTCTGGTGTTTAAAACGCTTCAGACCATCAACCGCTTCATTGTCCGCCCGGTCACGCCGGACGAACTGGCAGAAAGCCTGCATGAAAAACAGGAACTGCCGCCAGTACGCTTAAAAACACAATCATATTCGCTGCGTCTGGAATGAGGGCTGCCGGTTAACACCGGCCGTCGCCGCACACCGTATTTTTATTCTTCAGCATGATGAGAAAGATATAACGATGGAAAGCACAGCCTTACAGCAGGCCTTTGACACCTGTCAGAATAACAAAGCAGCATGGCTGCAACGCAAAAATGAGCTGGCTGCGGCCGAACAGGAATATCTGCGGCTTCTGTCAGGAGAAGGCAGAAACGTCAGTCGCCTGGACGAATTACGCAATATTATCGAAGTCAGAAAATGGCAGGTGAATCAGGCCGCCGGTCGTTATATTCGTTCGCATGAAGCCGTTCAGCACATCAGCATCCGCGACCGGCTGAATGATTTTATGCAGCAGCACGGCACAGTACTGGCGGCCGCACTGGCACCGGAGCTGATGGGCTACAGTGAGCTGACGGCCATTGCCCGAAACTGTGCCATACAGCGTGCCACAGATGCCCTGCGTGAAGCCCTCCTGTCCTGGCTTGCGAAGGGTGAAAAAATTAATTATTCCGCACAGGATAGCGACATTTTAACGGCCATTGGATTCAGACCTGACGCGGCTTCGGTGGATGACAGCCGTGAAAAATTCACCCCTGCGCAGAACATGATTTTTTCGCGTAAAAGTGCGCAACTGGCATCACGTCAGTCTGTGTAAAATTCCCCGAAAATCCGCCCGTTTTTACTGAAAAAAGCCATGCATCGATAAGGTGCATGGCTTTGCATGCGTTTCCCTGCCTCATTTTCTGCAGACCGCGCCATTCCCGGCGCGGTCTGAGCGTGTCAGTGCAACTGCATTAAAACCGCCCCGCAAAGCGGGCGGGCGAGGCGGGGAAAGCACTGCGCGCCCGGTTGGTGCTCGTTACTAATGTTTTTTGCGCCCGAGCACCGTCGGGAAGGGGCTGGGGGGGGATAGGGGAGGTGCCTGACGTCGCGCGGTAATGTTGGTAAGTGTGCCGCTGATGGCTTCTGAGGGGAGTGGTAAATAGCCGCCTTTCGACGGTGTAGTGGGGAGAGTATTGCTTACAAACGTAATGAAATTGTTTGAGTAGCTAGGCTACTGCATAGGATTATTTTGTTCTGTTAATATATCCGTTAATATAGATAGATTGATCCAATTGAGTTTAAGGAATGAGTATGTTTCAGATATCAGCTGGAGTGTTCTTTGATTTAGATAAAATAGAAAAACACGATGGCACATTTGTTTTTTATTCAAATGTTGATGTGTCTTTCTCGGTGGAAAACACCTCCCCTCTTTTTAAAGCAAATAAAATAAGTCATGATGGTATAAACTGTTATGTGGTAAACTATACTCTCCTGACCGAAAAACCAGAACGAATTGAAGCTGGAGTCGTAGTTAGGGCTGGTGATGAGGATTATAGGCAACAATTTATTTTATTATGGGAATTCTATTTTGATTGTGTGGCTAGAGTAGAAAAAGAGTCGGTTAAAAAAATATGTGCATTATCAAATTTTAATAAACATCACTCAAAAATTGCGCTTGAAGTTGCCCCATATTTAGTGGAGATTAACCGAAGAGTTTCATTTGATGATGTCTCTGGGTTTTCTGCTTTTATTAAAGATGTAGTGAATCTAAATAGATCTGCCTTTAAATCTTTAATGGCAGCGTTAAAAATAATTAGTGATTCAAAAGAATCATTGTCAACCAACTTTGACCTGACTTATTCCATGTTAGTCTATGCCTTGGAGTCTTTGTCTCAAAGAAATGATAACTATAAGTCTGATTGGGATGACTACGATCAAAAAACCAGAGGTGAATTAGAGTCTGTATTTGAGCATATGCCTGGTGAGGATGTTTGTAAAATTAAATCAATACTTATTGAAGGCAAACAATTCAGATTACAAAAAAGGTTCAAAGATTTTATACTGAAAAATCTTGAAGAAAATTATTTCAATGAAACAGAGAGATATCCAATCCGCTATAGCTTCCTTAGTAGAGCTTTAGATAATTTATACAAAATCAGGTCTTCTTTTGTCCATGAGCTTAAGCCACTTGATGCAATGATCTCGAAAGCCTACAATCCTGTTGGTGATTGTCTGGTTCTTTTTGGCGAACCTCACTTCAGTTACTCTGGATTGCTTCGACTTCTTCGCCATGTGATAATAAATTTTTGCCGTAAAAACTACAGTCAAAAAAGAGAGTATGTTAATTGGGTGATGGAAACATCGGGTGTAATGGTTGCAGAGATATCTGCACAATATTGGCTCTGGAATGCAGACGGATTTACAGCTAAAAGTATAGCGAAGTGGTTTAGTGAATACCTAAATATGTTAAATTTAGGCGAAGTCACTGATTTGCAGTCTATCATGGACAAAATTGAGATAATCTATGACCAATCCAAAAAAGAATATAAAAATGGGTTGTTGTATTTTTATTTCTTATATAACTTAATGCATAATGGAAATAAGGGTGAATGGCTTGAGTTTGCGAACAAGCGAAGTTCTATACTTGTTTGTGATATATATTGGTATTCATGCTCTCCATATTTATATAAATCATTTACTAATGTTTCAAATGGTATTGCTGATATAAAAACATTGAGAAACTTTTTGTCTTGTTTTAACGAATATGATAAAAATAAATTTAAGCCAAATCGTTTAAATCTCCCTGCAATGACCGAAGTAATTATGTTGGCTTGCGCAGCAAATTCATTCTTCAGAATTGGAATGTATCAAGACTATGTTTTAATGGGCAATAGAGCGATGAGAGAAATTGCTTCAGTAAAAGATGTATTTTATTATATAAAAGAACGATTAAGTAATTCACAACTTATTGAATTGGACGAGTGCTTGAGATTGTATAGAAAAAAGGGGGGCTAACCCCTTTTATTTTTAACGTATTCTCCCCACCAATCCATCAATTCAATTCGCTGCACGAGATAAGTAGAACGATTGTATGCTTTTCTAACTTCATTTTTATCACTGTGGGCTAAGGCAGACTCGATAACATCAGGATTTAATCCAGCTTCATTCATGGCTGTACTTGCTATTGAACGTAATCCATGGGCAACTAATTTTCCGCCAAAACCAATACGTTTTAAAGCTGCATTTGCAGTCTGACTGTTCATTGGTTTCTTTGGGTCATTCCGACTCGGAAAAACATATTCACGATGAGCACTAATAGGCTTCATCACATTAAGAATCTCTAATGCCTGAGATGATAGAGGAATTATGTGTTCCCGTTTAGCCTTCATCCGTTCGGCAGGAATCGTCCAGAGCTTTGCATGAAGATCGATTTCTTCCCACCGAGTACTGGAGGCTTCAGAAGGGCGCACAAGAGTCAGGAGTTGCCATTCAATTAGACAGCGAGTCGGGATAGACAGATTTGACATGACTAAAGAACGCATCAGCTTTGGTAATTCTTCAGGTCGAAGCGTCGGCATGTTTTGTTTTTTTGGCTTTTCGAAGGCCATGCCAACACCTGATGCTGGGTTTGCATCAATCAAGCCAGTGTTAACCGCATAAATCATTATTTCGTTAATGCGTTGCACCAGACGACGTACAGTCTCTAATGCCCCACGAGCTTTGACTGGCTCAAGTGCTTCGACCAATGTTCTAGCTTTGATCTGCTGAACGGGCATCTCACCAACGGCGGGGAATACATCTTTTTCCAATGAGCGCCAAATATCTTTTGCATAATCAGGGGTAACACTTTTGCTTTTGAGCTGAAACCAATTAGCGGCGACCGTCGAGAAAATACTGTCCTGTGCGATTTGCTGCTGTTCCTCTGCAATTTCAGCTTGAATTTGCGGGTCAATTCCGTTGGCTAACAAGGAAAGGTAATCCGCTCTTAAGCGTCGGGCGTCAGCAAGTGAAAGGGCTGGGAAGGCTCCTAGCCCCATCATTGTCCGTTGCTTTGTTGCCGGACGTTGATAACGGAAACGCCATAACTTCTTACCGTTCGTTTTAACGAGTAGAAAAAGACCATCGCCATCATGCAACGTTAGATCCTTTTCTAACGCTTTAGCGCGCAGTACTTCTGTGTTGGTCAGGGGGCGTGTCGTTCTTGCCAATTTGGCCGCTCCTTCATGAATTGGTATACGCGTTTAGGTATACATCCTACCGTATACCTAAACGTATACCAATAATCACTGGATTTAGCTGGATATCCTCGGACAACGGTAGACACAAAAAAGCCCGCAGAGCTTGTGCTATGCGGGCTTTCAGGATTTCTCCGGACGTATCCGGAAGAGCAAGTGGTGGAGCTGGCGGGAGTTGAACCCGCGTCCGAAATTCCTACATCCTCGGTACTACATGCTTAGTCAGTCTTTACATTCGCTTGCCAGCTGCGGACGGACACGCCACTAACAAACTAGCCTGATTAAGTTTTAACGCTTCAACCCCAGGCAGGGCTTCCACGCGATCTCTTTTGGGTTTGACCTCTCTTGATCCCCGTCCTAAGAGCGGAGGCTAGGGAGAGAGGGCTCTAAGCAGGTTATTAAGCTGCTAAAGCGTAGTTTTCGTCGTTTGCGACTATTTTTTGCGGCTTTTTACGAGGCCAACCGCCCCTCGGCATGCACCTTGGGTTTCGCAAATCCCGTCGAATCCAGAATCAGCCCCAATGTGTAAAGGTAAGTATACCAGATTTATGAGCGCCATGACCAGCCTCAATGGCGTTATCGTTAAAGATTTAGCACCCATGTAGCCTGATTTTTATTCGATTAAGCAATGGGATGGCAACATTTGTGTCGGATGTGATAGCCAATAAGATGTTCATTCGCGCCGCCGGAGAGGGAGGCGCGGTGAGGAACTGGTCAATAATTGGAGTGCAGGTTTAACGGTGGGCGTTTTTCATGATACGTGCTTTATCCACCTGCCATTCGCGTTCTTTGATATCTGAACGTTTATCGTGCTGTTTTTTACCTTTGGCGACGCCGATTTTCACTTTGCACCAGGCATTTTTCCAGTACAGGGAGAGCGCCACTACGGTATAGCCTTCTCGATTGACGCGACCGTACAATGAGTCCAGTTCGCGCTGGTTGAGAAGTAACTTGCGGGTACGGGTAGGATCGCACACCACATGCGTGGAGGCCACGGCCATTGGCGTGATGTTAGCGCCAAACAGAAATGCCTCTCCGTCACGCAGAAGGACGTAGCTGTCGCTGATATTGGCTTTTCCTGCGCGCAGGGATTTAACCTCCCAGCCTTGCAGGGCAAGTCCCGCTTCGAACTCTTCTTCGATAAAGTATTCGTGACGGGCGCGCTTGTTAAGCGCGATGGTCGCTGAACCAGGTTTATGTGCTTTTTTCTTCGTCATAAGCGTCGTGAATCATCGGTAATCTGAAATCGAAAACACCCCATATCAATCCTGCGGGGGACAAGGCTCTATCTTAGCATGAACCCGATGTTACCCAGCGCCGGGATAGCGTTTTTTTTACAGCAGGATAAATGATATTATTTGTTGGATTTTTGTTGATGGAAATTGTTATGCCTCAGATTAGCCGGACCGCACTGGTACCCTACAGCGCGGAGCAAATGTATCAGTTAGTGAATGACGTTCAGTCTTATCCTCAGTTTTTGCCGGGTTGTACCGGAAGTCGGATTCTGGAGTCCACTCCTGGGCAGATGACTGCGGCGGTAGATGTCTCTAAGGCTGGGATCAGCAAAACGTTTACTACCCGCAACCAGTTGACCAGTAACCAAAGTATTCTTATGAATCTGGTGGATGGGCCGTTCAAGAAATTGATTGGTGGATGGAAGTTTACGCCGCTGAGCCAGGAGGCGTGTCGTATCGAGTTTCATCTCGACTTTGAGTTTACCAATAAGTTGATTGAACTCGCCTTTGGTCGCGTGTTTAAAGAGCTGGCGTCTAATATGGTCCAGGCTTTTACGGTTCGTGCGAAAGAGGTTTACAGTGCCAGGTAAAATTGCCGTTGAGGTGGCTTATGCGCTACCTGAGAAGCAGTACCTGCAGCGCGTGACGCTGCAGGAGGGCGCGACGGTTGAAGAAGCTATTCGCGCCAGTGGCTTGCTGGAATTGCGTACCGATATCGATTTAACTAAAAACAAAGTCGGCATTTACAGCCGTCCGGCAAAACTAAGCGATAGTGTGCATGATGGCGATCGGGTGGAGATTTATCGCCCTCTCATTGCCGATCCGAAAGAGCTTCGCAGGCAACGAGCAGAAAAATCAGCGAATAAATAACAGACAGAAAAAAGGTGCTCATTGAGCACCTTTTTTAACGTCTTTGAGAGCAACTTTATTATTAGTTACCACTCAGCGCAGGTTTGTTATCAATATTGGTCAACACACCGCTACTGTTAAAGGTCAGCGTCAGCGTTTGCTGCGTTACACCTTCATGACCTGGTTGCTGGCGGAAGACATAGAACCAGGTATTCGTACCAAATGGATCGGACATCAGCGGTGTACCCAATGCGTACGCAACTTGTTGTTGCGTCATGCCAACACGTATTTTGGATACGTCGTTAGCGGTCAGATAGTTCCCCTGGTTGATGTCAGGACGGTAAACCACTCGCTCCAGAGTGGAACAGCCTGCGGTCAACATCAATAGTACTGCTGCTGCAGCAGTCAGCGTTTTACAGCGCATAGTGATTTGATTCCTTTTCGGGCCCGAGCAGTACGTGGCTCATCTGTAATATGCCGATGATAATAGACCTTTCATCACTTTAAAACCTTTTGCTTTCCGGTCTTACGGCGTTTTGCTGTTTACTCTGACCGTGAAGCAGGAAAAAAGTTTACGCTGCAAGCAGTTCTTTCGCATTCGCCAGTGTATTACGTGTGACTTCACTGCCACCAAGCAGGCGCGCCAGCTCTTGTAACCGCGCTTTTTTATTCAGGGATTGCATATGCGTTTCTGTCATCGCACCATCGGTTTCTTTGCTGACAAAATAGTGTTGATGACCACATCCCGCGACTTGTGGCAGGTGGGTAACACACATCACCTGAGTTGATTCGCCGAGTTGACGCAGCAGTTTGCCGACAACTGCCGCTGTTGGACCGCTAATACCTACATCCACTTCATCAAAAATCAGTGCCGGGGTTTCCATTTTACGCGCCGTGATGACCTGGATTGCCAGTGCGATGCGGGACAATTCACCACCGGATGCGACTTTGGCAATAGGCTGCATTGGCTGACCTGGGTTGGTGGTTACCCGAAACTCAATACGATCGGCACCGTCAGCGCCCAGGTGATGCTCGTCAAATTTAACATCGATCGTAAACTGCCCATGCGGCATTGAGAGCGCATGCATACTGTCGGTGATCAGCTGTGCAAGTTCTTCTGCATATTGCTGGCGTTGTTGGTGTAATGCGCGCGCGATTTCCAGTGCCTGCTGATGATGTTTCGTTACCGCCAGCGCAAGCGTTTCTTGTGAGTCGGCCTGATCGTCCAGTTGCTGCTGTTCTTCCAGTAGCGACTGGTAATACTGTGGCAATGCCTCAGGGCTGACGTGATGTTTACGTGCCAGCGAAATCTGTTTTGAGATGCGCTGTTCAAGTTCAAATAGTCGGTTGGGATCGAGATCCAGACGATCGCAGTAGTGGCGCAGTTCATCGCTGGCTTCAGCAATCTGGATGGTAGCTTCTTCCAGCATATCAAGTACGCCGGACAGTTTGCTGTCCATGCCAATCAATTCGCTCACCAGTTGTTTAGCCGTGTAAAGCTGACTTTGCAGGTTTGCGTCTTCACCGTCGGCCATTAATGCCAATGCATTCTGGCTGGTGGTCAGCAATTGACCGCTGTTCGCCAGACGTTTGTACTCTTCGTCGATTTGTTCAAACTCTCCGGGCTGCGGATTAAATTCGTTAAGTTCTTTTAATTGGTATTGCAGCAGTTCCGCACGGGCGGCGCGTTCCTGACTTAACTGTTGATGATGCGCGAGGTCACGGCAGCTTTGATGCCACAACTGATAACGTGCGGTCATTTCCTGCAGTAGAGAGGTTTCATTGGCATAGCCATCAAGCAGGAATTTTTGGTGCTCAGGTTTGGTGAGTAATTGATGAGCGTGCTGACCATGGATCTGAATCAGCAACTGACCCAGTTCGCGCAGTTGTGACAGAGGAACAGCTGTACCGTTGATGAAACCACGGGAGCGACCATCGCTGCTGATCACTCGACGAAGCAAACATTCATGCCCGTCTTCAAGCTGATTTTCTTCCAGCCAGCGCAGAGCCGCTGGCGTATCTTTCAGAGAAAAACGGGCGCACAGGTCAGCGCGAGCAGCGCCGGTACGCACCATGTCGGCTTCAGCGCGACCACCGAGACAAAGACCGAGGGCATCTATTGCAATAGATTTACCCGCGCCGGTCTCGCCAGTTATTACGGTCATGCCGCTATGAAAATCAATCTCAAGCTCACGAACGATAGCAAAGTTGCTGATGGTCAGTTGTGCCAACATAGTCGTTTTCCTGTATGAAAAACCATTGCTGTTATTGTGTACAGTATAAACTGGTTTTATATACAGTAAAGAGGCTGGCGTAAAATTAGAATAATTTTTTTGACCAGCCGAGCTTGGTGCTTAATGTGTTGAAATAACTGTAATCTTTCGGATGAATCAGATTCAGATGGTAATCACAGCGACGAATCAGGACATCTTCACCTTCCTGAATCGGCAGTGCTATCTGGCTGTCGCAACTGATTTCCAGGTCGTTACGGCGATGCGAAAAACGCAGACGGATCGTGCTGCTGCTGTTTATGACCAGTGGTCGTGCTGACAACGTATGCGGGAACATGGGCACCAGGGTAATCGCATCCAGAGAGGGGGTCAGAATAGGACCGCCTGCAGAGAGGGAATAGGCGGTGGAGCCTGTTGGCGTCGAAATAATTAGTCCATCAGATCGCTGAGAAAACGCAAAGATCTCGTCGATATACACTTCGAACTCAATCATATGCGCCACTTTGCCTGGATGAAGCACCACTTCATTTATCGCGGTGCTGATGCGTTTCTGGCAATCTTGCTGACAGACTTGCGCTTCCAGCAAAAAACGTTTCTCGCTGATGTAGTGGCCTTCCAGCACATCGGCTAACTGTTGCTGGGCGTTATCGGGGTCAAGGTCAGTCAGGAAACCCAGGTTGCCACGGTTGATTCCAATAACTTTAATATCGTAACGGGCGAGTGTGCGTGCCGCGCCCAGCATATTACCGTCGCCACCAACGACTACCGCGAGATCAGCTAGTTGCCCAATCTCCGCGAGCGTGCCAGTTTTCACATTCTTCAGTTGCAGTTCGTGAGCGATTTGTTGCTCAACGATGACCTCGTAACCTTTTGTGCACAGCCAGCGGTAGAGCATTTCATGTGTTGTCAGTGCAGTGGGGTGCCGTGGGTGTCCCACAATGCCAATACACTTGAAATGATTATTCATTTTTCCGAGGTCCTTGTTGCGAAGATTGATGACAATGTGAGTGCTTCCCTTGAAACCCTGAAACTGATCCCCATAATAAGCGAAGTTAGCGAGATGAATGCGAAAAAAACGCGGAGAAATTCATGAGTAGTAAAGAACAGAAAACGCCTGAGGGGCAAGCCCCGGAAGAAATTATCATGGATCAGCACGAAGAGATTGAGGCAGTTGAGCCAGAAGCTTCTGCTGAGCAGGTGGATCCGCGCGATGAAAAAATTGCGAATCTCGAAGCTCAGCTGGCTGAAGCCCAGACCCGTGAACGTGACGGCATTTTGCGTGTAAAAGCCGAAATGGAAAACCTGCGTCGACGTACTGAACTGGATATTGAAAAAGCCCACAAATTCGCGCTGGAGAAATTCATCAACGAATTGCTGCCGGTGATTGATAGCCTGGATCGTGCGCTGGAAGTGGCTGATAAAGCTAACCCGGATATGTCTGCGATGGTTGAAGGCATTGAGCTGACGCTGAAGTCGATGCTGGATGTTGTGCGTAAGTTTGGTGTTGAAGTGATCGCCGAAACTAACGTGCCGCTGGACCCGAATGTGCATCAGGCTATCGCAATGGTGGAATCTGATGACGTTGCGCCAGGTAACGTACTGGGCATTATGCAGAAGGGTTATACGCTGAATGGTCGTACGATTCGTGCGGCGATGGTAACTGTAGCGAAAGCAAAAGCGTAATTTCTGTTTTCGTAATAATTCACGGCCCTGCATGCGAATGCAGGGCCGTTTTCGTTACTCCGCCACACTCTCGCGCAGCGGTTTCACAGGAAAAACTTTTACCTGCTTAATCATATTGTCCTGTACGTCGAGAATATCTATATCGTACTCGCCAATACGCACGCGGGTGCCTGCGACAGGGATCTCTTCCAGTGCCTCAAGAATGACGCCATTAACCGTGCGGGCATCATCTTCCGGTAGATGCCAGTTAAAGGCTTTGTTGATTTCCCGCACGTTGGCAGTGCCATCAATAATCACCGAACCGTCGTTTTGCGGCGTGACTTCTTCGGCAAGTGTTGGCGACATCGACGTAGTGAAATCGCCGACAATCTCTTCCAGAATATCTTCAACCGTCACCAGCCCCTGAATGTCTCCATACTCGTTGACGACCAGGCCGACTTTCTTTTTGTTGCGCTGAAACTTCACCAACTGCGTGCTGAGCGGCGTACCTTCCGGCACAAAATAGATCTCGTCCGCGGCGCGCAGCATGGTTTCTTTGGTGAACTCTTTTTTCTCCGACATCAACCGCCAGGCTTCACGTACTCGCAGCATACTGATGGCGTCGTCCAGCGAATCACGGTAGAGCACGATGCGCCCGTGAGGTGAGTGGGAGAGTTGGCGCAGAATCGATTTCCAGTCATCGTTGATATCAATACCGATAATTTCACTGCGCGGCACCATGATGTCATCAACGGTCATTTTTTCCAGATCGAGCACCGACAGCAGCATATCCTGATTGCGACGGGAAATTTGTGAGCGCGATTCATGCACGATAGTGCGCAACTCTTCTTTGCTCAAAGAGCCGCTGACCACGATATCGGTTTTGATGCCCATCATGCGCATTAACATGCGGGTGATAGCGTTCAGCAACCAGACCAGCGGCATCATCAAAATTTGCAGCGGTGCTAACAGAATACTACTCGGATAAGCGACTTTTTCCGGGTATAGCGCAGCGATAGTTTTCGGCAACACTTCGGCAAAAACCAGCACCACAAAGGTCAGCACACCAGTCGCAATTGCCACGCCCGCATCGCCGTACAAACGCATCCCAACAATAGTGCCGAGCGCGGAGGCAAGAATATTGACCAGGTTATTGCCGATTAACACCAGGCTTATCAGGCGGTCTGGCTTACGCAGCAATTTTTCGACGCGTTTGGCCGAGCGATTACCCTGTTTCGCCATATGTCGCAGACGATAGCGGTTGAGGGTCATCATTCCGGTTTCGGACCCGGAGAAATAGGCTGAAATGACCACCATGATGATCAGAATAATGATCAACGTAGTAGTAGAAATGTGTTCCAGGGGAAACTCCTTTTCTGGGTTTAGCTGATTAACTGCTGGACAATTCGGCTGCCGAAGTAGGCCAGTGTCAGAATGACTGCACCCGCAACGTTAAACCAGACGACGCGGCGTCCACGCCATCCTTCATGATAATGTCCCCACAGCAGCACAATATAGACAAACCACGCCACGATAGAGAGCACAGCCTTGTCGATATTTTCCATGCTAAATAGGTTGTGCATGTAGAACAGGCCAGTGCAAAGCGTGAGCGTTAGCAGCACCACGCCAATCTGCGTGATGTGGAACATTTTACGCTCGATACTCATCAATGGCGGCATTTCCTGGTTAAACGCCAGCTTCTTGTTCTTCAGTTGGTAATCAATCCACGCCAGTTGCAGCGCGTACAGGGCGGCGATAATTAGCGTGGCATAGGAAAAGAGCGATAAGCCAATGTGCACCAGCATCCCAGGCGTTGCTTCCAGATGGGTGATGTATTCATTGGGCATGAAGGTCGCCAGCGCCAGGTTGATAAGCGCAAAGGCATAGACAATGGGTAGCAGCAACCAGCCACGATTGCGAGAAGCCACAATGGTCATTACCGTACAGATCATCAAACTGACCAATGAACCAACGTTCAGCAGGCTGAGGTTTTGTCCGCTATCACCGTCGGGCAGGATGCGGGCTTCCAGAGCGATTGCGTGGCAGACCAGCGCAATGACCGCAGAAATAATAGCCATGCGCCGCCAGCCGCCGTTTTTTTGCAGCAGACCGGGAACAATCAGCGCAAGACTGACGGAGTAGGCGACAAGCGCGAGCAGAGCAAAAACGGGCATAGTGATGTCGACAGTTTGAGCAATAAGAAAGAGAAGCAGTATAGCGTCAGGTGAACGCTGCTCCAACCGTTGCATAACAACAAAGACGCCTTCATGTTATACTGCGGCAAAATACTGATGATGTGTCGCGATTGCGGCCAACCGTTTCCACCCCAGGCGAGAGACAATGTTTGATAATTTAACCGATCGTTTGTCGCGCACGCTGCGCAATATCAGTGGCCGTGGACGCCTCACTGAAGACAACGTAAAAGATACGCTGCGCGAAGTGCGCATGGCGCTGCTGGAGGCGGATGTCGCTCTGCCGGTAGTGCGTGAGTTTATCAATCGCGTAAAAGAGAAAGCGGTTGGTCATGAAGTTAATAAGAGCCTGACGCCGGGGCAGGAGTTCGTCAAAATCGTCCGTAACGAACTGGTTGCGGCGATGGGCGAAGAGAACCAGACCCTGAACCTGGCGGCGCAACCGCCTGCGGTCGTGCTGATGGCGGGCCTGCAAGGTGCCGGTAAAACAACCAGCGTTGGTAAACTCGGTAAGTTCCTGCGCGAGAAGCACAAGAAGAAAGTGCTGGTGGTTTCTGCCGACGTTTATCGCCCGGCGGCAATCAAACAGCTTGAGACGCTGGCAGAGCAGGTGGGCGTTGATTTCTTCCCTTCTGATGTTGGTCAGAAGCCGGTAGATATCGTTAACGCGGCGCTGAAAGAAGCCAAACTGAAATTCTACGACGTGCTGCTGGTGGATACCGCTGGTCGTCTGCACGTTGACGAAGCGATGATGGACGAGATCAAACAAGTCCATGCGTCGATTAACCCGGTTGAAACCCTGTTTGTGGTTGACGCCATGACCGGTCAGGATGCGGCCAATACGGCAAAAGCATTCAATGAAGCGTTACCGCTTACCGGCGTAGTGTTGACCAAAGTGGACGGCGATGCCCGCGGCGGTGCGGCGCTCTCTATTCGTCACATCACTGGCAAACCGATCAAGTTTCTCGGTGTTGGCGAGAAAACTGAGGCGCTGGAGCCGTTCCATCCGGACCGCATCGCGTCGCGTATTCTCGGCATGGGCGACGTACTGTCGCTGATCGAAGATATCGAAAGCAAAGTTGACCGCGCGCAGGCAGAGAAATTAGCCAGCAAGCTGAAAAAAGGCGACGGCTTCGATCTCAACGATTTTCTTGAGCAACTGCGCCAGATGAAAAATATGGGCGGCATGGCTAGCCTGATGGGCAAGCTGCCGGGCATGGGGCAGATCCCGGATAATGTTAAGTCGCAGATGGACGATAAAGTGCTGGTGCGTATGGAAGCCATCATCAACTCGATGACGATGAAAGAGCGCGCTAAGCCAGAAATCATCAAAGGTTCGCGTAAGCGTCGTATCGCTGCCGGTTGCGGTATGCAGGTGCAGGACGTGAACCGCCTTCTGAAGCAGTTCGACGACATGCAGCGCATGATGAAGAAAATGAAGAAAGGCGGAATGGCGAAGATGATGAGAAGCATGAAGGGGATGATGCCGCCGGGATTTCCTGGTCGCTAAATGACCTTATGCGACAGAGTTATTAACTGCTGATTGCATTTTCTCCAGAAATCAGTAAAATTTTCGGGCTTTTAATATGACACCGGACTCCGTTCCTCGATGGGGTCCGGTTGTTTTATTCACACAAGAGGATGTTATGGTAACTATTCGTTTAGCACGTCACGGCGCTAAAAAGCGTCCGTTCTACCAGGTTGTTGTCGCTGACAGCCGTAATGCACGCAACGGTCGCTTCATCGAGCGCGTTGGTTTCTTCAACCCAATCGCTAGCGAAAAAGAAGAAGGCACTCGCCTGGATCTGGATCGCATCGCTCACTGGGTTGGCCAGGGCGCAACTATTTCTGATCGCGTTGCTGCGCTGATCAAAGAAGTAAACAAAGCAGCTTAATCTGTCACGGTGGTCATGATGAGCAAACAACTCACCGCGCAAGCACCTGTTGATCCCATCGTTTTGGGGAAAATGGGTTCGTCTTACGGTATTCGTGGGTGGCTCAGAGTGTTTTCTTCCACCGAAGACGCCGAAAGCATTTTTGACTATCAGCCCTGGTTTATCCAGAAGGCGGGTCAGTGGCAGCAAGTCCAGCTGGAAAGCTGGAAGCACCACAATCAGGACATGATCATCAAGCTGAAAGGCGTTGACGATCGTGATGCGGCGAACCTGCTGACGAATTGTGAAATTGTCGTGGATTCATCGCAGCTGCCTCAGCTTGAAGAGGGGGACTACTACTGGAAAGACCTGATGGGCTGCCAGGTAGTAACCACTGAAGGCTACGATCTCGGTAAAGTCGTCGATATGATGGAAACCGGATCTAATGACGTTCTCGTCATTAAGGCAAACCTGAAAGATGCGTTTGGTATCAAGGAACGTCTCGTACCGTTCCTCGATGGGCAGGTTATCAAGAAAGTCGATCTCACTACTCGTTCAATCGAAGTAGATTGGGATCCTGGTTTTTAAACCACCGGATAAACGGTAAAAGACGGCGCTATGTGGATTGGCATAATTAGCCTGTTTCCTGAAATGTTCCGCGCAATTACCGATTACGGGGTAACTGGCCGGGCAGTTAAAAATGGCCTGCTGAGCATCCAGAGTTGGAGTCCTCGCGACTTCACGCATGACCGGCACCGTACCGTGGACGATCGTCCTTACGGCGGCGGACCGGGGATGTTAATGATGGTGCAACCCTTGCGGGACGCCATTCATGCAGCAAAAGCCGCGGCGGGTGAAGGCGCAAAGGTGATTTATCTGTCACCACAGGGACGCAAGCTTGATCAAGCGGGCGTCAGCGAACTGGCAACGAATCAAAAATTGATTCTGGTGTGCGGTCGCTACGAAGGTATAGATGAGCGCGTGATCCAAACCGAAATTGACGAAGAATGGTCAATCGGCGATTACGTTCTCAGTGGTGGTGAGTTACCAGCAATGACGCTGATTGACTCCGTTTCCCGGTTTATTCCGGGAGTACTGGGACATGAAGCCTCGGCAACGGAAGATTCCTTTGCTGAAGGATTGCTGGATTGCCCGCACTATACGCGGCCTGAGGTGTTAGAAGGGATGGAAGTTCCGCCAGTGTTACTGTCGGGCAACCATGCCGAGATACGTCGCTGGCGTTTGAAACAGTCGCTGGGCCGTACCTGGCTTAGAAGACCTGAACTTCTGGAAAACCTGGCTCTGACTGAAGAGCAAGCAAGGTTGCTGGCGGAGTTCAAAACGGAACACGCACAACAGCAACATAAACATGATGGGATGGCGTAAGCCCCCGAGATATCAGTTTACCCAGGATAAGAGATTAAATTATGAGCAACATTATTAAGCAACTTGAACAAGAGCAGATGAAGCAGGACGTACCTTCCTTCCGTCCGGGTGATACCGTGGAAGTGAAAGTATGGGTTGTTGAAGGTTCCAAAAAACGTCTGCAGGCATTCGAGGGCGTGGTTATCGCTATTCGTAACCGCGGTCTGCACTCTGCATTCACTGTTCGTAAAATTTCCAACGGCGAAGGCGTTGAGCGTGTCTTCCAGACTCACTCTCCGGTAGTTGACAGCATTTCTGTCAAACGTCGTGGTGCTGTTCGTAAAGCTAAACTGTACTACCTGCGTGAGCGTACTGGTAAGGCTGCTCGTATCAAAGAGCGTCTTAACTGATAACGTATTCGCGCTACATCCAAAGCGTGTTATGAAACAAGGGGTTAGCGAATTGCTAACCCCTTTTTTATTGGTGGTGGCGGCAAATTGGCGGCAGAGGTTGGAGTGATGGCGACAGATATAAAAAAAACTGCCGAAGCAGGTTCAAAGCCAAAGTTGCTGTTGTTGGTTTCTGATGGGGTGTGGCGGAGCAGGATCAACAGTACCCGGTTTCACAATGAATCTTGATAGCGTCTCAAAAGTGATAAATGTACATCCGCAATTTATGTTCTGGCACTGGTGATAACGTTCTTTTGTTTCGGTGCTAAGGTACCGGCTAGTGCGAGCATGTGCGGCGTTTTGGCATAACGGGCAGTGCATCATAATTATTTCCCCTGCTGGCGTATCTGAGGGAATAATAAACTTCAAAATTGCATTTGCAAGTTTTGGTTTGCTTTTTCACTCCTCATTTTCTTCTGAGCTGTACTCCACATCGGAGAGTTTAACCTCAAGCTCTAAGCCCGTCGTGAAACCGTTATTATTGAGGTTGTGGGTCACCTTGCTGATTAACCATGCCTGCTCGTCTATGACGCGCTTAAAGCCTGACACGCGTACAGGCGTCTCAGGAAATAAATCCGCTCGCCCTAGCGCCAGTGTGATTGAAAACTCCGCAACGCCTCGCTGCAGTTTATCCCACTTAGCCTGAGCGGCGCGCATCGCCTGTGCCTTTGAGGCATAGACCGTCGTCAGCGCCAGCACGTTATCGGCTTCACCGGCCATGTACTCACCCTCACGTGCTTCCTGTTCTTTTTTGACCTTTGTCTTTTTGCTGACCGGCTTTGCTTTTGGGTGTTCCAGTGCGCGCAGGTGCTTCTCTTTTGGCTTGCGTTTCAGCGTTACTTTCTGCTTTTGTGGCTTCGGGTCTTTGGTGTGCAACCATTTAGCAGTGACGCCGGTATAAGCCCCACGGTCGGCAATGGCAAACTGATGACGGTCACCATCACTGCGGGTCAGCGTCATTTGCGGGACGGGTTTGCCGCTGGCCGTCATCGCACTACCGGCTTTCAGAAACAACAGTTTCCCTGCCTTCACCGATACCGTTGCCCCGTTGCGGTCAGCCAGTCGACTCAAAAATACCGCGTCGGATTCCTGCGACTGGTCGATATGCGGTACCGGGATTTTTTTCAGCGATTCCGCAATGCTGGCCGTCAGTTTGTTGCGCTTTGCGATGGTACTGACCAGTTCGCCGATGGTGGTGTCGTGCCATGACTCTTCACGCCTGGAATTTAGCGTGCCGCGAAAGTCCGCGCTGCGCGCCCGGATGGTCAGGGTATCAGGAGCCCCCCGGTGCTCAATCTCATCGACCGTAAAATCCCCCTTATTCAGCAGCGCCGAACCCTGCCAGCCAAGCCACAACGTCAGCACTGCCCCGCGCAGGGGTAACTCGACTTTCCCATCGGTGTCATCGAGCTCAATGTCGAGCTGGTCAGCTTCAAAGCCCCTATTGTCCGTCATGGTGAGAGAAATCAGCCGGTCGCTGAAGTTACTGGTAATGTCCTGACTGTTCAGCGTCAGCATAAAAGCCGGTGCAAGGCTGGCACCGGCGTCAATTGCCATCCCCGTTATCATGCAGTGAAACCTCCGGGCATACCCTGCAGTTTATCTGTCAAATTACCGGCAGAGCCGAGAAGCTCACTGGCCTGTTTATTCAGGTCACCAAACATCTCTGTCAGCGATTCATCAACCCGTTTTAGCGAAAGCGTGAAATCAATCTTTCTGGCCGCACCATCACTGAAAAACTCGGTGCGTGTAGTCGATACTTTATCGACGATATACATCCCGAGGATATTTCCGGTTCCCTCTATCAACGGCCACGCTCTGCCTTCATTGGCCATCACCTCTACAGCCTTAAGTGAGATCCAACCGCCAGTGATAGCGGGGTATAGCGTACCAGCAAGCTGTATAGAGGTTTCCCCCTCGCCAAGAAACTGATAGGCAGGTGGTTTACCCACCCGGTCATTGGACACCCAGCGATAATCTTTCGAATGCTGCATCGACTGGTAAGGCAGGGTGCGAAGTTCAAACACAAACATTCCGAGAGCAAGCATCATCGTTTAATCCCCCTCAATAGTCGTGGGTCATGTTGGCACGCTGGCGGGCGCGTTTATCGCGCTCAATCTGTTCGAGCGTGTCGCGTAGTTGTCTGTCAAGCTGATGCCCCGGCGCAACACCTCCCGGCAGATTGATGTTGTATTCGCTTTTGCTCTGGTCAATGTAAGAGCGCCCCGCCGGTGCGGTAACTGGCTGATAAGCCTGATAGCCGCCATATGTGCTGGTTGCCGGGATGTAGGAATTACCCTGTGTGGCGGCATTGGTTTTGGCGGCGGTCTGGTCGAGGCTGTCCGACTCTTTGTTGATGATGCCGAGCTTTTCGAGAAGCCAGTCGACACCGCTGCGCAGCTTGTTAAAAACATTGAGCGGAGCCATCAAGGCAGAGGCCAGTGCCTGACCAAATATGACGCCGACATTTTTGCAGCTATCAAGCGTTTCCTGCGTGGCCTTAACCGGTGCTATCAGGTCTTTAAACCACTGCCAGACGCCGCGCAGTTTCTCGCCGAGACCATCAAAAATGGGAGCCAGTGGAGCGAACATTTCCCCGACTGGGGCAAAGGCACTCATGATGCCCTCAATCACTCCCGAGAAAAATGCGCTGATGGGCTCCCAATATTTACGGATGAGTAGCGCCCCCGCCACAATCGCCGCACCGACGGCCACTATCGGCCAGGTAATCGCACCGAGCGCTGTCGCAATGGCACTACCGACGACAGTAAAGACCGTACCCAGCACGCCAGCAGCGGCGATAATGGCATTAATCCCCATGACAACCGGCCACGCAACGAGACCAATGCCGCCGATGATACCAATCAGCGCCAGCGCACCACCGGCGATGATGCCGATAGTTTCCGCTAACTCCTTGTTGTCTTTGATCCAGTCATCAAGCTTTAGCACATACCGTGTTGCTGTCTGAGTTAGCTGACGCAATGAGCTATCTTGCTGGTCGTAGAGGTCGGTACCGACGGCCTCATAAGCGGATTGAAACTCTTTGAAGTCGCCACCTAAGTTATCCTGCATGACCTTAACCAATTCCTCGGTTTTACCGTCAGAATCCTTAATTATCTTGGTCAGTTCATCCAGTTTTCCACTGGCCGCTGCGGCCATTAACACACTTGCAGCGGAACTGGCTTCCTCGCCGAATATCGTTTTCATATACTCGGCTTTTTGACCTGTACCGAGGTTGTTGCGCTTAAAGCTGGCTTGTATTTCTTTCAGGATGGTAAAGATTGGCCGTGTATTGCCTTTTTTATCCATCGTCTTAACGCCAAGCTCTTTAATGGCATCATAGGCTTTGCCAGTTGGAGCCTGCAGTCGACTTAAAACAGCTCGGCTACCGGTTCCTGCCATCGAACCTATGATTTTTGCATCGTGTAACGCACCCAGCATCGCGGCGGTTTCTTCTAGGCTGACACCGGCATCTTTGGCAACTGGACCAACATATGTAAGTGAGTCGTTTAATCCCTCAAATGATGCCTGTGTTTTATTTATCGCCATCGATATGACATCTGCTATATGCGATGCCTTGTCATCTGCGAGCCCGAATGCCGATTTGGTGCCAATAAGCAAAGCGGCGTTTTCCTCCATAGTTTTTTTATTTGCCAGCGACATATTCAGAATGGCCGGTGTTTGCGCCACTATGCCGTCTTTATCTGCGCCAGATTTGGCTACGATAATCTGCGCGGCGGCGGCATCATCTGCTGAGGCCGCTGAGTTATCGCCGAGCTGACGCGCCTGTTTGCGTAGAGCCTGCATTTCTGGAGACTGCTTATCGACCCCAAGCACGGCCTGCAGCTCGGAGTTTTTTTGCGCAAAGTCATAACCGGGCATCAGCAATTTAACCCCGGCCATCGTTCCCGCTGTCGCAATACCGACCCCGGCAGCACCTGCAGCGGCCATGTTACCGGCAAGCTCCTTACCCGATTTATATCGCTCTTTCACTCGGTTTAGGTGCGCCTGCTGTGCGCTGACCTTCTCCAATGCTTCACGCTGCCGGTTGAGCTGCGCCGTCGTCTCGCTGATGCGTGTTTTAAGCCCCCGCTCATCGTTTGCCAGATTGCGGGTATTGATACCGGCGGCACCCAGCTCGCGTTGTTGGCGTTTAACTGACTCGGTGAGGCTGTTGTATTTAACCTGCAGCCCCTCGGCGGCACGTTTTGCGGATTCGAGCACCTGTGCCTGCGCTCGCGTCGGGCGCTCAGTATTTTTGAATTGCGTTGCAAGCGCTTCAGCCTCGCGCTTTGCCTTCTCCAGCGACTGGCCGGTTACGGCCAGTTGAGCGCTGGTTTTGCGAAAGCCGTCGATTTTCGCGGCCTGCCCGTTCAGGTCACGCAGCCCTTTTTGTGTGTCGCGAATATCGCCCGACAGGGTTTTACTCGCGGTCTGGATGGATTTAAGCGGTCGGGTCGCCTGGTCGACCGCTTTCAGCAAAACCTCAAGTCTCAGGTTATTACTCATTGTGGTGTCCGCTACGCTGCAGCGCCTTTTCGCGCCATGTGATGAGCTCGGTCAGGCTCAGGGAATAGAGCTCTGATAGCGGCCAGTGGAATATCACCGCGATATCCGCCATCAGGTCATCGGTCGACAGGTCGGGCGGGAAATCTACTCCGCCGAAGCCGGTGACAAAAAACCAATCACCTTAGCGGCCAGCGACAGCATATCGGGCAGGTTCATTGCGGTAAGCTCCTGCGCCGTAAGCGCGGGGTAGGTCATGCGTGGCAATACCTTAATCAGCGCATCGACTTCGGACTGCGCCACCGCTGCCAGACTGACACCGCGCAGGGTACCGGCGTTCGGCTCAATCAGTGTGACTTTATCAATCGTCTGACCGGCGCGCTTAATCGGCTTGTCGAGGGTCACGACGTTCGGGTTTACGGTGTCAGTTTCATTGCCAGCCATATCAACAAATTCAGCGGTTTTACGTGGTGCTTTTGCCATGATGTTTTTCTCTGCTCTGAATGGGGATTAATAACAGGCCAGCAGTGCTGACCGGTTAGGGAATTACAGCCCGATTGCGCGGCGGTGCTGTTCCAGACGGTCGACGCCGTTCACCTTCTCAACCATGTTGACGGTATCGATTTCGATGACGTCGCTACCATCAATCGTGAGGCGGTAATAGGTGCATACGGTCGACAGTTTGGTCGAGGTGTTTTCACCCTGCTTATTCTCGCCGCCGTCGATTTCTTTATGACGGCCACGCATGACCACCTCGACCGCCACGATTTCGCCAGTGTCGTCACGTTGGTAAGAGCCAGCAAAACGCAACGGCACAGCGTCAGCACCCGGCGCGGCGTACTGCGCCCACAGCGCCACATCAGGCAGGCCACCGACAGACCATTCGACGGTGAGCGCATCATCGTCGAGACCAAGGTCAATCGCCGCCGCGCCATTCATGCCGCCGCCGCGATAGTTTTCGAGCTTGCGGGTCAGCTTCGGCAGCGTCACGGATTCAACAACGCCCATGTAGCTAAGGCCGTCATTGAACATGTTCAGATATTTAAGTTTGCGGGGTAGTGCCATGTTGTTTCAGGCTCCTTAGCTGTTGACCGATTCGGCCAGATTCACCAGATATTTATCGGTGATACGCTGGCGCAGGGTCAGGCTTTCCAGTGGTGGAACCGGTGTATAGTCGTAGTCGATATACAGTTTCCCGGCCTTGAGGGTTTCCTTATCGTTCGATTCCTCGTCGAACCAGCATTCACCGTCCACGATGTAGCCGTTTGATTTCAGCTCGCGGAATTTGGCGTTAATGCCGTCGACAATGTCACGGATAAGTGATGCGGTGATGGGCTTATCGACCGCCCACATGTGCGCCTCGGCCATCGTGTCGGCCAGCACCTGCGCGGTGCGGGTGTAGTTCTCAAACAGGAAAAGCTGGTCATCAGAGCAGGTGCGGTTACCCCAAAAGCGGAAGCCATCCTTACGCACCAGTGTCGTGACCCCGGCCTCGTTGAGCAGATCAGCATCGGTGCCGGATGCCTGCAAATCCCAAAACACTGACGCACTGATGCCGGTAACACCCTGCACGCCGACGTTAGACAGGGTTTTGTGCCAGCCGACGGTCTGGTCGATATAGGCACGCAGGCCGAGTGCGCGCGCAGTTGCGTATGCCGGTGCGGTGGCGTTTGTGGTGGTATCCCATGCAAGGAAATCAGGCCAGATGACCATCAGCTCGCGCTGGCTGAAATTCTCGCGATAGGCCATCGCCTCGGAAATGGTTTTACAACCCCATGCGCTGATATAGCCAAAGGCGCGCAGGCTGATACAGACCGAAGCAAGTGCGACTGCGACCTCTTTGGTATCGAGACCCGGCACGCCGAGAATGCGCGGCTTAACGCCGGTGACTGCTTCGGCAGTCAACAGCGCCTTGATGCCGGTATATTTACCGTTCTCATCCGTGCCGCCGATGATATTGGAAATGGTCTGCGCTTCGGCGTCTTCTCCGGTATCTTCGGCAACACGCACGACAACTGTGACAGGTTTTGACTGGTCGGCGATGGCCTGCAGGGACGCGGCCAGCGTGCCTTTTTTACCGGCTTTCGCAATGGCGCTTTGCACATTGGTAATCAGTACCGGCTCGTTGAGGGGAAAGGTTGCCGCATCTGCATCGCTGGCTGTACAGACCATGCCGACGATTGCGGTTGCAACAGTGGAAATGACGCGGGTGCCGTCGTTAATCTCAAGCACCTGCACGCCGTGGTGAAAATCACTCATCCGGTTAACTCCGTGGTTAGTGGGCAAGTGTTATTGTCCTGGCTGGTCTGTTGAGGGGCTATTTGTCAGTGTTGGGCGATGTCTGACACATTGAGACATCAGCAACGGATGCGGGAAATTTTTTGTATAGCGTTGAGATACCCGAGGCGATCCAGTTTCCAGACCACAAGCGTATCGCCCTCTGACAAGGTTCTGAGTAACCTCTTTAGCCCGGCCAGTCTGATGTTTTGCCGCTGATTTTATCTTCGAAAATCAGCTCACATCCTGCGCACTCCAGTTCATTTCGCTGTAATGCGGTGTTCTGGTCATTTGTTGATACACGTACATAACCGATAAACATGAGAAATAACCCGGTAAAAAGTCGGGATCATGCCAGCTGAACGGAATATCTGCGTTTTCTAAAAGGTTGGTTTGGGAGAAGCGGCAAAACGGAATGTAGGTAACGGGCAAAACCAAATTCCGGATATGGCGGCGTTTGCCAGTTCACTTTCATCAACTGGTTTTCAAAAACTCCCTTCAGGTCTGATTATTCAGTGGGGTATTGTCAATGGAGCATCAAACTATACGGTGACTTACCCGGTAACATTCCCAAATCGTTCACTTGCGCTGTTGGCTGTGCCACATACAACGTCGGTGGCTGGTATATCTGCAATGGGCATAGCGAACTGTTCTGATATCAGCAAATCACAGTTCTATATAATTGTTGGCGGTATATCTCAGGGAGAAATTGTCAAATATGAAAGGTCCTGTTTTTGGGTAGCAATCGGTGTATAGGTATATCTATGATTTATTTCTCAAAATCGACTAATGGTTTTTTCTTTGATGGTATAAACAGCGACATGCCTGCTGACATTGTTGAGATAAGTACAGACTTATACAATGAATTAATTGCCGGACAGCAGGAAGGGGGTAAATTAATCACGTCAGATGAAAATGGTTTACCGGTACTGAAATCTCCGGCGATTGATTATGTCGCACGTGCTGAAAATCAGCGAATGCAGTTACTTGCTCATGCCGATAATGTCACAGCTGACTGGCGGGTGGAATTAATGCTTGGTGATATCAGCAGTACAGATAAAGAAAAACTATCTGCCTGGATGGACTACAAAAAAGAAGTAAAAGCCGTCGACACTTCGACGGCTCCTGAGATTAGCTGGCCTGAGTTACCGGAGGTGTAGGCCATTCAATATCTGGCGCACCGGAAGTATCGACCAGTTCCAGTGCGTCCAGGTAATCCAGCCACAAATTATATTGTGCCAGTTCCTCACCTTTCAGCCGGCCAATAGCCGCTTTACCAGGCCATTGTTTACTGTTCATATAATCGTTGGCCTGTTCAATAAGTATATTTTTCATTCCCTCCGCTTCAGCTATTTCCTGTTCCTGTGTCTTCGCTGGATATTCAGTAAGTACAGGGTAGTTATCCGGGCTATTGATAATAATTTTCCCCGTACTCTGACCATTCATAAGTTCATAATAAAGAGCATCTTCAATATCGAAAGCATCATCGGGAATATCGCTGTTGTTTTCAGAGAAAAACCCCTGAACAGATGGGGACCATTTCATTTTCATAATTTCCCAATTCCTAAAATATGGACATCATCAGCCTTACGGGCATTCCAGGTGACAATTACATCGGTAGAGTGACGATTAACTGAGATTGCGTATGCTTCGTTAGTCGAGCCAGAAACTTTTGTGGCAAACACAGCAAACAGGACACCAAATGACTGGGGCCATTTATAGCCTGACAGCTGATAATTACCATTATTCAGTGTTACAGCTTTGGCTGCTGCACTTGATGGAATCGTCAGCCACTGGAGTATCAACCCTCCTGGCAAAAGTTGTTTTCCGTAAAAATCCCTCACCCCACTAAATGAAACCATGTCCGGTATCTGATTTTCCCCTGTGCCCACATTCCGTTTTGCCGCTTCTCCCAAACCAAGGTTTTTAAGAACGTCGCCGGCCAGTCCCGCGTCAACCATTTCTTTCAGAGCATTAGCGATTAACGGGTACTGCTTGTGTGGATTGGCGGCCTCAACATGTTTTTTCATCAGGTCATCAGCATATCCTTTCACCTCGATAATCTTGCCGTCGACATACTGGCGCGTTGCCAGCACGACTGCCGGGTCGATTTTCAGGGTGATTGCCGATGTGCTCGACACAATCAGAATCATGCGAATGGTCTGCGTGCACCGCTTCCCTCCTGCAGTTGTGGCTTGTAGGTCTCCGGACAGTTCGCCACGGCAATCAGAATACCATCATCGTCATAGAGACCAATCTCGCGGATCCAGAAACCACCTTCATTCTCGGGAATAATCTGTTCCGCGATAATCTGACTGGTATTGGCCGGGTCAACGGTCAGCAGGTTCAGCGGCGCGATGCGTTTCTGGTTAATGAGCTTCGTCTGCGCCGTATCAGGGGTCGGCAACGTACCATTCGCATCACCGACGGCCATCTGCGTCAGGTTGAGTTTGGTACCGAGTGCCGCCGCGTTCGCCAGCCGCGCCGCGCCCTGATTGGTCAGAATGGCAAAATATTTTGCGGTCATGCGTTCACTCTCAGGTTATCAATCAAATGGATGGCCGAGGCCGGGTAATATTCACCGCCGACGACAATCTCCTCGGGGGTGTAGGGGTAAACAGTCAGCGCGTCGCCGTGATAGCATCCCGCGCCGACATACAGTTCGCCGGTCGAGCTCAGACTGATAGCCAGCCCGGTCAGGTGGCGACTTGCCGGTTTGGCGTCTTCAATCAGGCGCTCAAGCTCCTGATACATTTCGTCAGTAATGCCGCTATCGAGCACGCCGACAACGAGGCGGAATGTGCCTGGCTCCTCGTTGAGCTGCCACCACTCGCGCACTTCAATCAGAAAGCCGAGCGGCTCAACCACCCGACGCAATGCGCTGATGGTGCCTTTGTGCTGATGGACGAAAAACGAGGACGCGCAGACGCTACGCTTTGTCGCCTCCGGCCATTTCTCATCCCACCTGTCGACCGACAGCGCCCAGGCCAGATACGGCAGCAGTTTTACCGGGCAGGTGCGCCAGTTCCACAGAGTGCGCAGCGGTACCGGCACACGCTGAATCTCAGAGAGCGCGGCAGCGGCGGCAACCTCCAGCGGCGACGAGCCAACGGGTAATAGCCGGTCACTCATCCGAGCCCCCGATAGTTATCTGGTACTCAGTACAATTCGACGCCTGCGACTTACTCAGCACAATGTCGGCCTGCGGTGATGCCAGTTCGACACGCTGCACCCCCTCAACATGCAGCGCCGCGTAAATGGCCGACAGACGGATATCACGCCCGAGGCGGTGCTGCGCGCTGATGTAACTCTGCAGCTTTTGTTCTGATGCCTGCCTGATGGGCTCAGACTCGGGGCCGGGGTAAACGTAGAGCGTCGCGTCAATCTGGTACGGCACAATCTCGGCTGACTGGACGGTCACCCGGTCAGCCACCGGGCGCACATCTTCGGCATTCAGCGCTTTATCAACAATCGCCAGTAAATCAGGGCTGGCGGTGCCGTCGCCCTCACGTGATAGCACAGTAATCGTCACGCAGGCTGGCGACGGACTGGCGACCGAAACGTCAGCGACCCGCCCGTCGGCACTGCGACCATGATACTCATATGCTCCGACCGGCCCCGCCACACTCAAGCCCTCAAACGCTTGTTGCGTGCGCAGTCGCAGGTCAGTATCTGATTCCATAACGGCAGGCGTCGGCGGGATGGTAGTGTCATCCGCCGGGGTGATGGTCAGGCGCTCGGTATTGTTGTTCCCGGCCACGACGTCGAGATCGTTACCGGCAGAATAGGCCAGCGTTACCGCCTGCGCGGCTTCGTTCACCCGCTGACGCCAGATAATTTCACGGTAGGCGTTTTCCTGCAGCAGCTTAACAATCGGCTCTGACTCAAGTGCGAGC
Source organism: Escherichia sp. SCLE84 (assembly GCF_012584495.1). NCBI lineage: Bacteria > Pseudomonadati > Pseudomonadota > Gammaproteobacteria > Enterobacterales > Enterobacteriaceae > Escherichia > Escherichia sp. SCLE84. The sequence goes on from NZ_CP051430.1 coordinate 4,455,287, forward strand.
GTCCGGGCAATGGCCTCCTGCTGGTCTTCGGGATAGAGCGAAATCAGTATCGCTTTGCGTTCCGCAAGGATGGTTTCATAGTCCAGTTCCTCAACTACATCGGGAACGGGTAACTGACTCAGGTCAACGGTTGCCATAGTGATTTAACTCAGTGAAACAGTGGTTGAAACTGACGCACCGGTATCGGTACGCATCCCGGTAATATCGACATACATTTCGCCAGCGTCGCCGGTCTCAAAGCTGATGGCGGTAAGCCTGATGCGCGGTTCCCACTTCTGGATAGCCGAATAGCACGCCACCATAATTTGCAGCCTGAGCGCCGGGTTTTGCGGCATATCAATCAGCGCCGACAGAAGCGAGCCATATTCTCGACGCATTACCCGCGAACCGACCGGCGTCAGCAGAATATCGCGCATGCTCTGGCTGATATGCTCGGTATCGCTGATGCCGAGGCCGGTATTTCGGTTCATACCCTGATAGCGCGCCGTCATAACGGTGTCCCCGTTTGCCCGCCGCTGTCCCCCGGGTGTTTATGGGTGTGGAGTACCTTGCCATTAGACGACAGTGACCCGCCGGTATGTTCGATATTGCCGCTCATCTTGCCGCCTTTTTGTACCTCAAGCGTCGCTGTCGTCAGCTTATTGGTGCAAATCACCTCCGGGGTGTCGAGGGTGATACTGGTCGAGGCTTTCACCAGTACCAGCGGTACGGTTGCAGTGATGGACTCCGATGCCGTCACGTCGGCCGTTTTGATACCGCTGACCGTCAGCGCGCCGGTCTCGGGCTCGTACTCAATGACCGCACCATCAGGGAAAGCCACATGCCACGCATCCGCCGAGGCAGACGGGGCGGGGTTATCGTCGGAGAAAATACCCGGCAGCACGAAAGCGGTATCAAGCTCGCCACCGATTGCCAGCAGCAGAACCTGCTCACCGACCGAGGGAGCCCACCACGTCCGCGAACGACCGGCGCGGGTGGTCAGCCAGTTCAGCCATGTAGTCTGGATCCCGCCGCTTTGTACGCGGCACAGCCCCTGCACGGTATCAACCTCAGTCACCACACCTGAGCGGATGAGGTTGCGAATCGCACGCGCGAGCTCCTGTATCGTGGATAACGTATTCATAGTGCAAGGATGCCTCTGGTCTGGAGTCGCGCCAATTCGCGCGGCTCCGGTGGTGGTTCACACAATATTTATTTGCCGAGATGCCTGATAATGACGTCTTCAATCGTCTGCTCATCGTCGCGGGTGAAACCGAGTAACGGGCGCGCCTCGTACTGCACATCCCGGCTGTTGCGGTTTGGTCTGTCTTTGAGCCCGTACTGATGCACCCGCGCCATGCGCTGCACCTTGCCGGTAAACTCCACCACCGCCGCACTGTCGCTGCCTTTGGCTTTCATAAAGCGACTGGTGCGCAGTTTGGCGAACATTTCACGTTTAATCCGACCTTTCTTGCTCCTCACCGGCTGGCGCTTTCGTGCCGCATACGGGGTGCCGTCTGGTGCCTGCTGGCGCTTGATACGCTGTTGCTGACTGGTACGCAGCTTTTTCGCAATCTCAGCCGCCATTTGCCGACGCGCCGCCGGTGACAGGCTGGCAATCAGACCGGCAAGGCGTTCCTGCAGTGCGGTTAACTCACTCATCCCACTTACTCACCAGTTCGCCGTTAACGTACAGCTCGACCGGGCGCGTCACCGGCTCAGGCAGCGGCGGCTCAGGGGCATAGCTGACATGCAGCGCGCCGTCGACCTCTTTGACGAGCGTGCGCTCGGTGAGCCTCAGGCTGATACTGATATCGAGCGAATCGTCGTTATTGATATCAATAATCCAGGTGAATCCTTTTTCCCGCCCGTCGTCGGTGGTCATAATGTCCGGCTGATGTTCACGCAGCCACGCCTGCACCGGCACGAATATCAAATCAAGGTCACCGGTGAAGTCGGTCACCACCACGTTAAGCACGTACACCTTTTCAAACGACAGCGAGCTCGCCAGTCTGGAATCGGTATGGCCGTTGTCGGCAAAAAGGCGCAGCATATCGGGGTTGTTTCGGAGCTGCGGCACGGCGTTAATCAGCGCTTTGCGCAGGCTTTTGTGCTTCTGCATCGAGTTCATCCTGACAGTGTTTGACGGTTTTGACCTGTAGCGCGCAGGCGATCAGCGCGCCCTCAAGGCGGCGGATATCTGCGCTCAGGTCACCATTGGTTTTCGGGTCACTTCCCGGCATCGGGCAAAGGCTCACTCTCGGGCATCCGTTGACCACAATCACCGGCGCTGGCGCAGGCGGTGCGGATGTGCAACCGACGCACAACATCAGGTAAAGCAGCGTTATACCAGCGGCGAAAGGCTTCATTTTCATTAAGTAACCTCGTTATTGATTGCTCGCGGCGGCTGGCTTCCTCGCTGGCCTTTGCGAGCTGTTCACGCAGTGCCACCTGCGCAGATTCATTACGTCTGGCAAGCTGACCGGCAACACTGAGCTGATTTTTCAGCATGCCAATCGTCGTCTTTTGTTCGCTCGCGACGCGGTTTGCTGTCTCAAAGGAGCGGGATAAATTGCTGTTCTCATGGCGCAACCACAACATCCCGAGCACAGTCAGCACCAGAAGTGTAATCAGGATTTTCATTCCATTACCCCGCCAGCGGTGCGCCATACGGTGACCAGTTTGTCGAGGCTGTGCTCACGTTGGCCGTAACCGGCACCCGGTAACGACGCCCAGATATTGCGGCACCGTGAAATTGCCCGCTCAATACGCCCCGCCTTAATATCCTCAATGGCACCGCGTTCGCGGATTAACTGAATCGCAAGTTTGTCCTGCGACAACGGGCTGAAATCAGGCAATGCGAGTTGTTTCTGATAATGCGGCCAGTAGAGATAAAGCTGCTGGTAACGCCCTGATGCCGTGGATTTTTCGCCGCGTCGATTAAACACTTTCGCTGGTCTGCCATGTGCGAAAGGGTGGTCGGTGTAGTCGGTGAAAATTTCCGGCTTGCCATCAAGGCCAGTGACAATGACGTCGTAACCACGATTTTTCGTCAGCGGATGCGTCGCCGTCCCTTCGGAATAGGCCAGCATGTCCAGAAATGCGGCGATATTCTGGTGAGTATTAATGATCGGCATCGCTATCCCCCTGTTGTGACTTAAAGCGGCGCTGAATGGCGATTTCCACCACCTGATAACCTGCAATGCCGAGCATGGATCCAATCCCACAAACGGCAGGCAGTGACATATCTGGAAACTGCACCAGAACAACACCGGCGACCATTGAAACAAAACCGCCGAGCAGCATGCGGCCGATAAACAGGCGCGGGGTAATGGGCTCACCACCCGCCAGCACTTTTCCGACAACAATCATCACGCCAATCACAAACAGTGACAGGACGCCTTTTTCCCCTTCTGTCATGGTTTACTCCCAAAGGTTGATAGTTTCTGTTACGGGTGACGATGCCACGTCGGGCAGGTCAATCGCCGTGCCATGCGGCAGAATGACGCCCAGCTCAGACAGACCGGGATTAGCCTGCAGCACCGTCTCGACCACGCCCTCAGTGCGCCCGTAATACCGGGCGCAAAGCGCGTCGAGGGTGTCACCCTGCATCGCGTAGACTTTCATCAGAGCTGACCCACGATGCAGCGCGGCTTGTCCTGCAGACGCGAGACCGACCAGCGCATATCCCGCCACAGGTCATCAATGGTGGTTTCGACGCTGTCGGCTTTTTTGTCACCCTTACCCGTGGCCTCAACCCCGCGATAACGCTCATACAGGGTGGCGGTCGCCATCGCCGTCACGGCGCTGAGGTAGTGGAAAACGCGCACATTCTCGCCGTCGATTTCCTCGGCGTCAGGCACGTCGGCCAGTGTCTTAAACCCTGCGGCAATCTGGCGCAGCCGGTAGTCGTAAAGCTCCGCATTGGTTTCCGCCATGCCGGTCTTGATGGCGTTGCGCAGGCGCGCATCGGAAACCGTCTGCTCAAGGCGCATCAGTTCGCGCACCCGCTTCGGATCCACATCAGGGAAAAAGAACGTGTTTTTAATCACTGCGTCGCCCGTCTCCGGTGCGGGAATCACCACGCCCGGTACGTCCTGCGGTTCGTCGGGCTGATTCAGTATTACTGTCGTCATGACAACCTCATTAGGTTGGGCGGTGGACGCCGGTCGCCGTCAGGGTCAAAACCTGCTTTGACCGGCGTGCCGCCCGGCTCGGGGAGCGTTCAGTTAACCGGCGGTTTTTACCGCCTTTGGTGGACGCCCGCGCTTTGCCGCCGGTTTGTTGGCAGGTTTGCGCGTGCGCGGTTTAGTCGTTTTACGGGGCGCGGCCTCTGGCTTTGGCTTCAATGCCCGTTCCAGTCGCTCAATCTCCTTGCGCACACCGGCATTGCGGTCGAGCTGCATCGCGCGCTGAAACTGCGCCAGCGCCTCTGCATTCATACCGGCATCACGCAGGGTCAGGCCTGTCACCTTATGCAGACGGGCGCGCACCATATCGGGAACGTCAGCGCCGTCGGTCAGGTCGATAGTGGTCTGCAGCCAGGAAAGGTCGACAGACTCACCGGCATCGCGCAGGCGCTGTGCAGCAAGCGCCACTTCCTCAACCAGCATGTAAGGTGTTGTGCGGTGGTGGTCAGAGGTGAGGCCGTATTTCAGCGCGTACGGGGCAATTTCCAGCGCGCCAGCGATATCACCGGCATCGAGACGCCACAGCATGACGGTCATGACAATGTCATCCTGCGCACCACGGCCATCAGCCAGCACACCGGCGACCCACGGCGCATAGAACGGCAGCAGCTCGCGCTTTTTCTCGGCTTTACGTTCGTTTGAACGGATGTTTTTTAACGTGCGGCGGTCATCGGCCAGCTTAACCAGCATCTGCTCATAGGCGGTTGCATGGCGCAGCGGGGCTTGCTCCCGCTGCGCGGCTTGAGAGGCCGAGACCCGCATCATGTGACGCTGTGCGGGGCTCGTCATGGTTTAGGCTCCGCTTTCCGGTGCTGCAGGTGCGGTGAAATCGCCCAGGGTGATGTTTTCCAGCAGGCACCCGGCGGCATACGCCTCGACCACATAGTCGATATTCATCGACTCGTAGTTTTCAACGCGGTCTTTTTTCGGGTTTTCATCAATGCTGCGGCGGTGGCTCTCATCCATGAAATAGATAGAGAGGTTTTCCAGCGTGGTCACTAACACGGCATTCGCCGGGAAGTACGGCACACGCACAGCAGGCAGGTTGCCGATTCGCTTCTGGCTGATGATGATATCTGCCGCAAGCGCCTCGCTGTTTTCCTGCGGCTTGTTCACCAGCGGGAAATATTTGTCGGCTAGCAGCTTACGGCCAACGATGGCAACGAGTTTCGGGTCATCCTGATAAACCTCGTCAATCAGGTTGTTGGTGGCGTCCATCACCAGCGCGTCGAGGTTCTCATAGTCGCCGTTTCGACCTACACGAATCACTGCTGAAACGACCTTACCGTCAGCGTCGGTGATGTTGCTCATCACGCGCGTCGGGGCTTCATTGCGGTATTTCTGCAGCCAGCCGACGGCCACATCCTGCAGCATCGGATTTTTGGTGCGGTCAGAGGTGGCGGCGCGGGTGGTACCGTTAAAACCGGCCATGATGAAATCCAGTGCCTGACGTTTGACAATGGCGTCGCGGATGCGGCGCTGGAAGTCCTGAAAACGCGCCCACAGGTCGAGGGTTTTATATTTCAGATGGAAGTCAAAATTAATTTGGTCGCACTCGTACTTGTTGGACTCAAGCGCGGTGAAGTCGGCGGTCTTACGCTCATCATCGCCCGAGGTGTCGGTCGTGCTGGCGATAGTACCGGTCACACCGACGCCGATTTTCTCACCCTTCATTTCTGCGACCGGCAGAATATTAATCGTCTGCAGAAACGCGGATGACTCCTGCACTTTGTTCATCAGTGTTTGCGTGACGGACGGCTCGACGGTGAATTTTTTACTGACGTCATCAGTGCTGATGCCGTTCAGCTCAGCGACGCGGGTCAGATAGGCATTGAACTTAAAACGGGTATCCGGGCGCATAGTATTTCCTGTTTGAATTTATCGGTTAGTCACTGCATCGGGCGGGGATGCCGCCCGGTTTCTGGTCTGCGGTTTATCAGCAGTCGGTCAGCAGCTCATCGCCACCACCGCCGCTGGCTTTCGTGCGTCGCGGCTGGCTGAAACTTTCGGTTTTATCGAGGGTGGTTTTCAGGTCGGAAAATGCCTGGCTGGTTTCTTCAACCTTGCCGGTCAGTTCCTGTTTGAAAGTGGCAAACGCGGTTTCCATAGCGGAAAGGCGCTCGTCCTGTTTTGTCAGGTTGGTTTGCACATGTTCGCTGACGGTGGTCACCGCTTCATGCACATCATTCAGGCGCGCATCGTCGCTGACCTGCTTACGGCTGAAAATGGCTTTCACCTTATCGGCCAGGCTGTTGAGCACCGTGTCGGGAACGTCTTCAAACTCCAGCTCGGCCAGAGTGGCAGCGGAAAAGACGTTTTCAGGGTTGGCCTTAAAGCGCTGCAGCGGGTTGTGCTTCGCGTTGCGGCAGAATTCGAGGTATTCAGTGCCGAGGCTCGCCGGGTCATCGGTGACAGCAAGGCCGACGAGGTAGCATTTGCCGGTATTGGCAAAATTCGGCTGAATTTCCATTGAGGTGTAGACCTTCTGCAATTTTTTATTCATCGCAATCAGGTCGTCGGTTGGGGTGATTCTGGCGAACAGCGCCCATTTGCCGTTAAGCGCAGAATCGTCGTCAATTATTTCAGCTTTCAGTTCAACCACATCGCCTAAGCGTTTGAAGTCGCCATCAGGAAAGAGACCGCGAATATGCTCAAGGTTAATGCGGCAACCGTAGACGCGAGGGTCAAACGATTCGGCCATTTCCTGAATATCGTTGCCGCTGATAATGCGGCCGTCGCAGGTGTCACCCTCGACGCCGATGCGAAAGAATTTTGAGACTTTTGTTGCCATTGTCAGGAGTCCTGAGGTTAAGGTTACTGGTCACCGCCAGTTTCCAGACTCAGGACACGCCAGACCACCAATGACGACTGGACAACCGCCCACACAACAGCACCTTAGCGAATCACTGACGGCCATTAAGTAGCCTTGCCCTGAATCCACTACGGCGAGGCATCAATGACCATTTCCACAGATACAACCTTGTTGCATGACCCGCGACGGCAGGCATCGCTGCTTTACTGGCAGGGTTTTTCCGTGCCACAGATTGCCGAAATGCTGCAGGTCAAGCGCCCGACCGTGCAGAGCTGGAAGCAGCGCGACGGCTGGGACGGCATCGCGCCGATTTCCCGCGTTGAAAGCAGCCTTGAGGCTAGGCTGATTCAGCTCATCGCCAAGCCGCAAAAGACAGGGGGTGATTTCAAAGAGATTGACCTGCTCGGACGGCAGATTGAACGGTTGGCGCGAGTCAACCGCTACAGCCAGACCGGCAACGAAGCCGACCTTAACCCCAACGTCGCCAACCGCAACAAAGGGGAGCGCAAAAAGCCGAAAAAGAATTTTTTCAGCGACGAGTCTATCGATAAACTAGAGGAATTATTTTTCGACCAGTCTTTCGAGTACCAGTTGCAGTGGTACCGCGCAGGACTGGAGCACCGTATTCGTGACATTCTCAAATCCCGCCAGATTGGCGCGACATTCTATTTCTCCCGCGAGGCACTGCTGCGCGCACTCAAAACCGGCCATAACCAGATATTTTTATCAGCCAGTAAAACGCAGGCTTACGTGTTCCGCGAATACATCATCCAGTTTGCGCGACTGGTCGACGTTGACCTGACTGGCGACCCGATTGTCATCGGTAACAACGGCGCAAAACTGATTTTTCTCGGTACCAATTCCAACACCGCGCAGAGCCATAACGGCGATCTGTATGTCGATGAAATATTCTGGATCCCGAATTTTCAGAAACTGCGCAAAGTCGCCTCGGGCATGGCCTCGCAAAAGCACCTGCGCTCGACCTATTTTTCGACACCTTCCACGCTGGCGCACGGCGCTTACCCCTTCTGGTCTGGCGAGCTGTTCAACAAGGGGCGCAGCCGGATTGCCGACCGCATCGAAATCGACATCAGTCACAGCGCGCTCGCCGGTGGCCAGCTCTGCGACGATGGCCAGTGGCGGCAGATTGTCACCATTGAGGACGCCCTTGCGGGTGGCTGCACCCTGTTCGACCTCGACCAGCTCAAACGCGAAAACAGTGATGAGGACTTTAAGAACCTGTTTATGTGCGAGTTTGTCGACGATAAAGCGTCGGTATTCCCGTTCGAGGAGCTGCAGCGCTGCATGGTCGATGTGATGGAGGAATGGGAGGACTTTGCCCCGTTCGCCGACCATCCGTTCGGCTCTCGTCCTGTCTGGATTGGCTACGACCCGTCACACACCGGCGACAGTGCCGGGTGCGTCGTGCTCGCGCCGCCGGTGGTCTCTGGTGGCAAGTTCCGCATGCTGGAGCGCCACCAGTGGAAGGGCATGGATTTTGCAGCACAGGCAGAGGGCATCCGCAAGCTGACCGAGAAATACAACGTTGAATACATCGGCATTGACGCAACCGGCCTCGGTCTCGGCGTGTTCCAGCTGGTGCGCTCATTTTACCCGGCGGCACGCGGCATCCGTTACACACCTGAAATGAAAACCGCAATGGTACTCAAGGCGAAAGACACCATTCGCCGTGGCTGTCTGGAGTACGACGCCGGAGCAACCGACGTCACGCAGTCGTTTATGTCCATCCGCAAAACCATGACTAGCAGCGGGCGCAGCGCCACCTATGAGGCCAGCCGCACCGAGGAAGCCAGCCACGCCGATATCGCATGGGCGACCATGCACGCCCTGTTAAACGAACCGCTTTCTGCCGGTAGCGGCATGCAGCCTAAATCTATTCTGGAGTTCAACTAAAATGGGTAAACAAAAATCCCGTAAAGCCAACGCACAAAAGGCCAGCAAACCACAACAACTGACCGCCAGCGCACCGCCAAAAACGACAGCGTTCACCTTCGGCGAGCCGGTGCCGGTACTCGATAAGCGCGACATTCTGGATTACGTCGAATGCATCAGTAACGGCAAATGGTACGAGCCGCCGGTCAGCTTCTCAGGGCTGGCAAAGAGCCTGCGCTCTGCCGTGCATCACAGCTCGCCAATTTATGTTAAGCGTAACGTGCTCGCGAGCACCTACATTCCGCACCCGTTGTTATCCCGTCAGGATTTCAGCCGCTTTGCGCTCGATTATCTGGTGTTCGGTAACGCCTTTCTTGAGCAGCGCCACAGCGTCACCGGCCAGTTAATCAAACTGCTGGCCTCGCCAGCCAAATACACCCGACGCGGAGTCGACGATTCGATTTTCTGGTTTGTGGAAAACTTCACCCAGCCGCACGAGTTCGCGCCTGATACCGTGTTTCACCTGCTGGAGCCCGACATTAATCAGGAGATTTACGGTCTGCCGGAATATCTCAGCGCGCTTAATTCCGCTTGGCTGAATGAATCCGCGACGCTGTTCCGCCGCAAGTATTATCAGAACGGCGCGCACGCAGGCTACATCATGTATGTGACTGACCCGGCGCAAAGTGCGACCGACGTCGAATCGCTGCGCGAGGCGATGCGTAACTCGAAGGGACTCGGCAACTTTAAGAACCTGTTTTTCTACGCCCCCGGCGGAAAACCGGACGGCATCAAAATCGTGCCACTGAGCGAGGTCGCCACAAAGGATGACTTTTTCAACATTAAGAAAGCCAGCGCCGCCGACCTGATGGACGCGCACCGCGTACCGTTCCAGCTCATGGGCGGCAAGCCCGAGAATATCGGTTCACTCGGTGACGTTGAGAAGGTGGCAAAGGTATTTGTGCGCAATGAGCTGTCGCCGCTACAGGACAGGTTCAGGGAGGTAAACGACTGGCTCGGCATGGAGGTCATCAGGTTCAAAGAGTACACCCTCGATAATCCGGAATAATCACCACTCTAGCCGCCAGCATGGCGGCTCTCAATCGTGAGTGGATATTTGCGAAACAAACTCTTTAACTCCATCTCGTTCAAGTATTTTACTGTCATGGATATACTTTACGATATCCCACTCGTAGTATGTACAAGCCATTGCAACTAAAGATATTATTTTTATGTCAGTTAAGTTAACTAATGTTTCATAATAATCTTCCCGTTCAACCCCGCAATTATCTATCAACTTCACAATCAAATAAAAGCGACGCACCACTGAAAAAATGCAATCATTAGCATCCACTTCACTTAACCACTTTGTTATTACCTCTTTTTTTACCTTGGCTTTAACTAAAATTACAATATTATCTTCAAGATAAGTTACGGCTGCACCACTTGTAAATTCTTCGACCACCCCGTCAGTTTGTCCATCAATATCACCAACTTGAACACAAAACCTTTCAAAGTTAGAATCCTGACATTCAACCAAATGGAAAAATCTCACTTCAAATTTTTTATACTCTTCTAAAGATTCTTGCCTTTTTACTTCATCGATCAGGCTGGAATTAGCCTCCCTTTGAAGTTTTATTGAATTTATAAGGAGGTAAATTGTAATAAATGAAAGTATAGGGTTGACGACACCACCCAAATAATCACCAAACTGCGCCCAAACATCAGTCTTGCTGGATAAATGTCCGTTTACTCCGAAGTTGAAGTAATACAAGGCGCACACAGCTACAATCACGCCAGCCGAAGACAGCAACACCTTTCTCATACAGTTTCAACCATACGGATTAGATATTTCACCACATCACCACTTTTTACTACAACTTTGCTAACAGTAAGTTTTAGATATGTGTAGTTATCTTGCCTGCCATTATTATTGTGTAAATTTAATGAGACCAATCTTTTTTGAGCGGCGGGTATAGCCTTTAAAGGCATGTAAAAACCAAAGGCTACTGTATCATCTTCACCTTCGATAACTAACCTACCATTTCCAGTTCTCGCATTAAATCGAGTAATAACTGCGTTAATATTAACTTGACCGGGCTTTATTTTTGATTGTGTCAAGTTTGTAGCAGTCATTGTGTCTAACTTTGCTATTCTTTGTTTTCCAGCAGGTTTTTTATAGTTAAGTTCAACATCAAAGTTTTTTTGAAGATTTATCCTATGCATCCTTACCAAAGGTTGTCTGATACGATCAATAAGTTCATCTTCAATTTCCTCAAGCTCCTCAATAATTCCTGCAGCTTTTGGAGATAGCTCCTTAGTTTCCAGATATAGAGATTCAGAAATAAAATACCCCATGACTTCCGAGAACACAGAACGGGTCATTTTTTTTAATTCGGCAGCTAATTCCGGCTCATTAACAATCAAGTCGAAGTTTTGACCATAAGAACTTTTAAAGCTTTGTTTGAGAACCGCTCGCGCAGGGTTAACATGAGTGCGGCGCTTAATAATTTTTTTTCTGAGTATTGCCTCTGCTAGTATGCATGTCACCTCAGCCGTTCCAGAGAGGGTATCAAGGCCATACTCCATATCAACTTCTTGATCACCACTTTTGATGACAACGTCATAGCTAACTTTCATCGGCACATCCTTGATTTAGTAACCTTTGGTTATTATTTTTCATCTTCTACTCATTGACACCGATTTTTTACACCAAAAATATCAAATTGCAAGTGTGTGCTGCGCGCAATGCTTTCCCCGCCACGCCTGCCCGCTTTACGGGGCGGTTTTAATGCAGTTGCATGAACACTCGGGATCCGCGCCAGCTCTGGCGGCGCACGGTCAGAACGGGCAACCCCTGCGAATGCAAAAGCATGCACCTGTTGCATGCACGGCTAAAAACGGGGAAATCGCGGAAAAATGGCATAAAAAACCGGCATTCACGGTGCCGGTTTGGGGCTGGTTTTGTCGCGATTACTGGGCGTGTAATGCGCCAATAACACTATTGAGGCACATGCTGGCAAAAATCAGCAGAAAAATCGTCGTCCACCGATTTTCATAAACGAGAGATAACATATTGATATAGATCCTTTTATTTGTGCATTCTAATGTGGTTTAACAGGTGTTTGATAACGACCGTAAGCTCATCTTTACTGGCTTGCTCGACCATTTTTTCGGTGTAGCTTTCCACCTCACGAGAACTCAGGTCGTTATTTGAAGCCATTACGGTCAGCTTTTTTGCCCAATCGGCAAACGGGTCTATCGATGAAAGGGAATTATGCATGTCCAAAAACCTCGAATTATTTAACCAGCAGACGGCGGAAATTTTTGCGGTGTTATGGGATAACTTCCCGGTGCCGCAGGTCATCACCTACGAAAAATTTAACGCCGTGCTACCTGATGACTACTTTGACCAACTTAACTCACCGGAAATGAAAGCACTGAATCAGTTGCGTAGTGTGGTTGAGGGTACATTCACTTTTCTCAGTGAAAACGGCTACATCCAATATGAAACAGACCATCAGACTTATTTTCGGGATGTGCGCCTGACCGAGAAAGCACTCGCCGTGCTCAACAAAAAGCCCGAGGCACTCGGCGGTAGTGAAACGATGGGCGATAAGATTATCAGTGCGGTGAAAGACGGGACACCCGGAGTTATTGCAGGTGCGGTGACAAACCTGCTTTCACTCGGTGTCAATCTGGTAACCAACTAACGCCTCGCGTGGCTCGTTGTTCAACCCGTCAGCACTGAAAGCAAGTTTCAGCACCGGCGGCGTTTGTTAATGCAGCCAGCTATCGTCCTCCCATACCTGCTGCATGATTTCCATTACTCGTTTTTTATCTTCGTCCAGTTTCAAACCGCTTAGTTCAACGCCATTAGCGGAGCCCTTGCGAATTCGGATAGCAGTCTTTGGGTAAATAGGTTGAAGATTGCGGTACAGTTCAGCCTCAAGTGCATCCAATGTTGCCTGACTAATTTTTTGCTCTTTATCCAACGTGATATTGATTCTCATAATCTAATCAGCCTTATAAAAATTATCATCTTCGGTTTCGTTATTTTCGCTGTTTGCTAGGTCTGCAATGAGAGTGAGCGCGAGCTTTAAGTCTGATGGCTTGCAGTTTGCAATCAGAGATACCTCGGCAATAAATTGCACACAAGCCCACTTTTGCTGCGTTCGGCTGAAATGTTCGCCAACCATGAAATCCCTCCCATAGGGTTACTGTATGTTTATACAGTAGCACGTATTGGCAAAAGATGGGAAGAAAAAAAACGAATAGAGCGATTGCTGTATGTGCATGATATGGATATGAATTACTCATGTATTGGTTTTGATTCTTCAGCCATCGCCGCAACACGATTAAGGATTTTCCGAGCTTTAGCCTCATGCGATGGTGCTGCGGAAAATATTTCTCCTTTGGCCGTTCCGCGTAGCCATTTACCATCAAAACAACTTTTACCACCGGCCATCAGGTGCAGGGCTTCGCCCCGGCTGATATTAATGCCGGTTGTCAGATGTATCTCATCGATAGTTTTAGCTATAGCTGCGTTTTGCTCATCCGTTCCGTGGATGAATTTTCGCCGTGCTGCTGGCTTTTGCTTCCTGAGTCGGTTGGTCAATTCTCGTCTTTCACGCCGACTCAGTGGTTTTGTTAAATCCAGTATCGGTGGATCGCTTTCGCTTCCCGTACAGTTATTGACAGAACTCCGAGGGACGGCTTTGCCGTCCTGAAGGTCAACGGCCAAATCAACAGCACGCTTCGGAACAATCTTCCACTGAGTGAGCCGGGTTAAAATCGGGCTTCCTGCACCTATGGAGGAATCGTAGACCCCCTTAATACATACCGTTTCCTCACCGTACTGATTAAGCTCGGTACGCGGTTCATACAGTGTGCGCACCTGTAAATCATCGCGACGGACAAACGGCCCACCCTGAGCATTAACATAACCAGCCCAGTCACCAGCGTCGGCGGCATCATGGACGGCGGCAAACTCAACGCTCAGACCGTGCGCGGTTTCGGTATCAGCGAGGCGACGCAACTCACGGTAAACCGTCACCGGCGCACCACCAATAAACTGAAACTGACGGATGTGCCAGCGCGCAGCCCATGCTGAAACGGCGGGGGCTGTCTCTTTCAGCAGCTCACCGCTTTCATCATCGGTTTCACCATCGAGAGCATAACCGTCGATATTTTTTGAAATGTATTTAGCAACATAGCCGGTTGCGCTGCCTTTCTCCGGGTCAATGGACTCCGCGTGGAAACGTGCTTTTTGGGATTTATCGCTTTTCAGTTCGTGGCGGTCTTCTTTCCATGCGTATTTACGGACGATGGAGCGAACATATTCAACATCTTCCGGCAGCATGAACATCAGCATGTGCCAGTGTGGAGTGCCGTCGTGATGGGGCTCGGCGACACGAATACCGAAAATACGGACATCTTCCCGATGTAGTTTGGCACGGATACGCGCCCAGATACCGGTTAGATAGTTTTGCGTGTCAGCCGGGCTGGCACCGCTCCATTTGCTGTTACGGTAACCGGCTTTAGTCGTGGCGTGATATTTTGACGGCGCGGTTAGAGTGTAAAACTCACCGACATAACCGAGCTCATTACAGATGTTTTCAAACCCACGAATGCGGGTCATGAGCTCACAGCGGCGAATCGCAGGGTTAGCAACTGAGCCATCATATTTTTCAATTAGGCTGATACGGTTGCCGTCTTCGTCTTCGAGATCCAGACCTTTGAGAAATTCACGAGTGCGGCGCTTTTGTTCACGCCAGTCAGTCACGCAGTTTTTACTCGCGTAAGTGTTTTTTTTCTTACTGACGTTGCCGACTGCAATTTGCAGGTGTTCGCGCCACGTAGCTGCTACACGGCGCAAACGACCGCGCCACCACCCATCGTTAAACATTTTGGCGATAGCCGGTGCGATTTCATCCGCACCGACATATTTTTTTTCAACCCGCTCCCAATGTGGTGGGATAACGTTGAATTGGAGGGAAATAAAGCCAGCACGAATATACCAGGTGTACAGCGTTTTAAGCTCGCCGAATCCGTGGTCATTAATGTTGGCAAGTTCACCACGAATGAAATTAGCAATATCAGCGGCCAACAGGTCAACATCAGCGCGCGACATGTCCGGGAGACGGTTATATCGGGCGACCATATTAACCATGCGTGACGACAGATATTGCATTTGCTGAGTATCAAAATGACTTCCAAAAACAGCGGTTGATACCTTGCTGTTGATACCAGCGCATTCGTATTTTTTTGCGACCAGTTCAAGACGCGGCAATGCCTTTTTGCAGAAGCTGATTAAAAATGCATTGGCTCGTTGACTACCCTGATTTTGTTCCAGCACCGCAGCAGTGCGATAAACATCTAACCGCACGCAGTCGGGCTGGAGAGAAAGCACCTTTTTTGCATGCAGCAAAGCCGCGAACATACGGTCGCGGCGATGCTGTTGCTCATAAGTAAGGTATGGGCTGGAGATTGCCGACCGTGGGACGTTCCACGGATAAGCGAATTGAACAGCCAATTTATACCCCCCGATAGTGTTTGTTTTTTAGCTCTGCGATTTGCTGGCAGGTTACGCAAAAAGCCACGCCCGGAATCGCAATGCGGCGAGCTTCCGGGATTGGTGCGTCACATTCCTCGCAAAGAAAACGGGAAGGTGCAGCGATACGGGTGCGTGCGTTGCTGATGTGGCGTTCGCGGTCTTCCTGCTCGCGCAGTTGTGCTAAATCCATTGCGTCGGCCATTAGTGCAGCTCCTGTGATTCATTCTCAAAGCGGGTTGCTTCACGGCGCAGCAGTTCGGCAGCTTCGGTGCCGCTCATTCCCTCTCTGGTAATATGGATAGCCAGCGCCTCAAGGCGGATGGAAACAGCGAGCGCGCGGTCTTTACGCTCTTCTTTTTTTGCATCGGTCAGCAATACGGCCAGCGCATCGCTATCAGTGTTAAAACTACGGATTTCGGTATTACGCATAATTAACTCTCCTGATTTCGGGCAATAAGATGCCCGGCGGGTTTACGCCATTAAATTTCTGTTTGGATTAATTCGGCATGGTTAGCCGTTTGGGAAATAAGCTCACTACTGCACGAAAATGATTCATCGCTGTAATAAGCGCCTTTTTCTCGTCAGTAGTCAGCTCACTTAATTCGAGTTCATGACGAGCCGCCGGTATTTTTGCCAGAAAGAAAATAGCGGCCAGCGCCCGATTATTTTCTTCAAATTGTGGGGCACGTTTATCGCGCATATCATCGACAAAACGTTCAACCTCTTTCCAGCTATCGCCCCAATATCTCGCGCGCAATTCGGCAACATGATTGAGACCGGCCAGACGTTCACCCGCTTTTAGCGGAACAGTCGCGGAAACAGCTTCGATAGCCATGATCCCCCCCGCTTTTGAGTAGAGAGGCCAGCCAGTAAATCAGCCTGCGAGTGGCTCGGGTGCCAGCGCTTGCCGTCCTTACCTGCGATCCAGCCGTGGCCGTAGTGCATGCCGGGGCTTTGCTTAACGAGCAGAGATGCGAATGACGGTTCACTTTTCAGCATACGCACCTCAAATCAGACCAAACGATGCGCCAATACCGCTCATGGTATCGACCACGCTCGACATAGCTGGATTAGTCTGCAGACGTGCATGCAGAGCCAGAGCCGACAATGACAACATGCGAATGCCGGAGTTAACGCTTTCAATCATGTTGTGCTTACGGGCAATGGTCAGACGTTCATCAGATACCGCGCCGCTCGCCAGTTCGCCGAGTTCACGCATTGCGCGCATGACATAAGACTGCAATTTGTCTTTAGCCAACTCATTAACCGGCACGCATGGTAGGCAGTGAATCTGCGCTAAAAAACCATCAATGAGGGTTGAGTCTTCGGTCAGGTCAGTCAGCAGCCACAATTCAGACGGCGTGAACTGGTGAGGCTGTTCCGGGTTGAGCTTGTTACGTAACGTTTGAACGTTCATACCTGCACGCTTGGCCAGCTTCGCCATATTGTGACGCTGTGCGAAAATGCGGCATGCTTCGTCATAGTGGGGATGTTTGGAAACCTGAAAATCAAACAT
Organism: Escherichia sp. SCLE84; assembly: GCF_012584495.1. Classification (NCBI taxonomy): domain Bacteria; kingdom Pseudomonadati; phylum Pseudomonadota; class Gammaproteobacteria; order Enterobacterales; family Enterobacteriaceae; genus Escherichia; species Escherichia sp. SCLE84. The sequence continues at coordinate 4,472,233 of NZ_CP051430.1, forward strand.
GGTTAAATTCCCTCTAACTTGCATAATCAAATTCAGTTAAGAGCGGTGCGCTGGTCGATGTAGCGACAATCAATCGCTTGTTGAGTCAGCTTATCGCGCCATGCTTTTACGTTTACGAGGGTTCGGCTTCGTTTAGCAGCTTCCTCTTTGTTGGAAAAGTCTTTGGTCGGAGCTTTGAGAAGGACTCCCTCATCGAGCCATTGCCAGACCAGACGCTCGCTAACACCGCGAGTAGCGGCGAAGTCTTTCACAGTCATCGTGTCTGACATAGCGGAGCGAATCATTGTCTGTAGAGCTGGCAGCATGGCGGTAACGATGGCATCAAACTGTGTTGGATCTAGCAGCACAGTTTGATTTTGTGAGTTTTGCGAGTCGTGCGTCGAGATTGATTTTGCATCTGACATATCGCATTATCTCCTGTTGTTTGAAATGTAGTGCAGTGGTGTGCATCTTGGTCGATGAATGCCACTATAGATCGTAAAAAGTTTTCTGTAAACACCCATAAAATTATCTGTAGGGGTTTTTATGAGTTCTGAGCTTGATGTTCAGTGGCGTGTTAGTGCAACGAACGGCGTATTGGAACGCTTAATGTCAGCCTATGGGGTCAAGATGCAAAAGGATTTGGCTGACCTGCTAGGTATCGCTAAACACAGCGTTAGCGGCTGGGTTCAGCGTGATGCAATACCTGGCAATGTCATAGTTAGGTGTTGTCTTGACACGGGAGCTGATATCAATTGGCTTGTAAATGGAGAACTTGCAAATGCAAATCACGAGCGAGCCAGTTGCAAGTTAAAAGGCAAAGAGCTTTATGACGAGATTATGACGAATGGTGGTAAAACCGTTTTGCGTAGGATTCTTGATGCGTATGGCTTTACCATGCAAAAGGAGCTCGGTGATTTGCTCGGCATTTCCTCTGGCACAATTAGCACATGGGTAAGGCGAGATTTTTTCCCTGGTGATGTTGTTGTTACATGCGCTCTTGATACCGATACGTCACTGGAATGGTTAGCAACAGGCAAGGGGCAAATGCGAGCTAACAGGGAAGATGTCACATCTGGTTTTTCTATTAAAAAATCTCGTCTTGAATCTGGTGAGCTTAAGGATGCAGGAACGTGGCATCCTGACCCCTCAATGATTCCTTCTAACTCAGGGGAATTGATTTTTGTTGACGGTGTAGCTGCCTCTTGGCTTGTCGACTGTTCTGCTTCGAATATAAGTAATGGTCGCTGGTTAATTGATATCGACGGCGCTCTTGATGTTTTTGATGTAATTCGCTTGCCCGGTGGAAAAGTCAGGTTGTCAAATAAGTCTGCTGAGTTTGAATGCAACATTACAGACATTACTCCTGCCGGGGCTGTAGTTTTCACATTGGAAAAACACGTGTAAGGGACATTATGAAATGTAAACTCTTTTTAGCTCTGCTTCTTACCCTTTCTTTTGGAGCCTCAGCCGCTGAAAAAACACAGGATTTAGATGGCGCTAAGTTTGGTGAGGATTGGCCGTTAACTTTTGAAAAAGCTACGGTGTCTTGTGTCAACGGTAAATATGCCTTTGTGTACGACAAAGCAACAGATGACCGATACCCATTAAATGGTTTTGCGATTGATGGAGTAAAGTCTGGAAAGCTTGAGGGGAGCAATATTGATACTGTTTGGAAAGATAGCCCGGAGTATGCAGGCGTAAAAATTCCTTTGGATCCTGTAATGGATGCTGCAACAGCACTTTGGGAATAATTAGAGTTGCCTCGGTGACATTATGACTGTAAGTAAGCAAAAAAATGGCAAATGGTTATGCGAGCTCTATCCAAATGGTCGAGAAGGGCGGCGTATACGTCGGCAATTCAATACCAAAGGTGAGGCCGAGGCATTCGAAGCATTTACGAAAAGTGAGAGTGAGGATAAGCCGTGGCTCGGCAAGAAAGAAGACCGCCGACGCTTAAGTGAGATTATCCAGCTTTGGCATAATTTACACGGACAGGCACTGGTCGCCAGTAAGTCGCGGTTAGCTAAACTTCAAATCGTGTGTAATGGACTTGGTGACCCTATTGCATCCCGCCTTACTGCTAAAGATTGGGCTCATTACCGTGACCGCCGACTTCGGGGGGAGATAGATAATGGCTATCATAAAGACCCGGCAAAATGGATTGCTAAACCGATAACTGTCAATCGTGAGCAACAATATCTTGAGGCTGTATTTAATGAGCTCAAAAGGCTAGGGGAGTGGAGCTTACCAAATCCACTTGATGGAGTCCGTGTTTTCAAGGAAGCCGAGAAAGAAATGTCTTGGCTCACTTTGTCTCAAATTCCGAAATTGTTTCAGGCATGCGAGCAATACGGAAAAGAAGACCTCACCATGATTGTTAAGATTTGTCTTGCAACAGGTGCTAGATGGGGTGAGGCTGAGAGGTTGACACGTCCCCAGCTCTCGCCACATAAACTGACCTTCACCAAAACAAAAGGGAAAAAGAATCGAACCGTTCCGATCCCAAAATGGTTGTATGACGAATTATCTGAAAGGCAGGGAAAGATGTTTAAGCCTTGCTATCAGGAGTTTAAAAAGATGCTCAAACTAACGGATATCGAACTGACGGAAGGGCAAAAGACACACGTTCTGCGTCATACCTTCGGAGCTCATTTTATGATGAATGGCGGGAATATTCTTGTGCTGCAACGTATACTCGGTCATGCGAATATTCGTGAAACTATGAAGTATGCACATTTCTCCCCGGAGCATCTTGAGGAGGTTGTAACATTTAATCCTTTAACATTATGTAATGGTTTTAAATGGAAAGATTAATTATGCGTATATTGTTAGTTTATTTTAACGCTGTTGGATTTAAATTTAATAACGGCTGCGTCTATTGTAAACCATAAAGACCACCTATGGCCGTCTTTATGGTTTGTGTTTTTTTCTTATGATGGTAATTCTATTTCATCATGATCATCAACTTTTTCAAAGTCACCGGCTTTAATTGGGACAGGTTTAAGTTCAATTTCACCGAAACCCATTGGGAAAAGACTATGAGTAGTGTCTTGTTTGCAAAAATAAGATACCAAATCAAATCCACAGGAAACTTTTTTTATAAAGTCATCTGATAGTAAAATGCATAAAAAAGATGAGTCTTCTTTTGTTTCTGTGTTTTTCTTTGTTGTCTTGGGGTGAATTATGTCATTTCTAAGTGACTCAAGGCTTTTAAAATCTTGCCATAGTTTTGAACCTTTAGGTGAATCACAATTTAAAATAGACGGTAGGATTTTATCTATTTTTTCACTTGTTGGTATATATCGCTCAATTAGCTCTTTGCTATAGGATTCTTTGATTCCCTTGGCATTGTTTTTTTCATAAACATAATCATGTGGTATGCATATATTTGCAAAAGACTCAATTGCAGTATACATAGAAATAATGGCCGTCTGAATTGATTCAAAGTAATTATAGAGTCTCGGCAGGTCTTTGTCGGAAATTTTAAAGTTTTTATGTTTGGTTTTGTGTATTTTTCCAAAAAGACTTTTATATATAGAATTGGATTTTGAGAGCTCTTTTTTTGCTGAGGATAAGAATATAGAAACGTTATTTGGGGTGAAAAAACTAACTGTCGCACCAGATAATGTGGCTTTATCTGACATTTGCAATGTCAAATTTAAATTTTCTTCTTCTATTCTTGCTATGATTGGTCTCTGCATCCTGATATCGATAATCTGGATTGTATCCTTTTTTGACACGTTCTTCTCCGTGGATGTTTTGTGGTTAAAAAACAATGCTAATTTTAGGATGTTGGGTTTTTAAAAACTGACAACTACTTGGTAATACCTGATTCGTGCAAAAATAATTTTGAAGCTAATAATTACATTATATCAGGTAAAAATCATATAATGCGTATCAATATTACAACATATACGGAAATTTTCCAACTACCTCATGTGTTAGCGTTTCACTCGGGTATACTAAAGTCTGTGTGGTATAAAGCTTTAAGTGGCGGCAAAGTGGCGGCGGAGGTTGCAGAATATTGCAATTCACTGCATTAAAAATTAAATTAACTAATTGTTTTTATTATAATTATATGTTTTTTATGTGGTTTTATTGGGAGCGTCTTAACTAAGATTTCGCTTAAGCGACATCCTGTTAAGAAGGGCTGGCCAATTGGCTGGCCCTTTTTTTATCTGTTTGCTCGTGTTTTAAGGGGTAGTAATCACCACTGCGACGCGGCGGTTCTCGGCGCGGCCCTGGGCGGTCTTGTTACTGGCTATGGGATATTTTTTTCCTAAACCCTGTGTGGTGAGATTGCTGCGTGGAATTTGTCCACCCATAGCCCATGCATCGGCCACGACATTCGCCCGTTTCAATGATAAGCCTTCGTTGTAACTGTCTTCACCATAGTTATCGGTGTGTCCATCCATACGGGCATGTGTTAGCCCTGTCGAGGCCAATTTGGCTGCCATGGTTTGGATCTGTTGCTGGCTTTCCGGGAGCAATTTGTAGTCATTTTTTGCGAACAGAATGGCATCTGATAAGCCCAGCGACCAGTCGCCGGCGGATTCAGTAAATCCATAAGATTGCATAGCGGCGACTTGCTCAGGAGTAAACTTTCCCTGAGGGGACTGGCAGCCAGTCAGTATTAGTGAGGTGAAAATCAGGGGTGCTACCAGGTGCTTTATCATATCGATATATCCTTGTTATCTCACCAGCTTTTCGGCACGCTGGTGTTTGGCCTGATACATATTGTGATCGGCAAGCTCTTGTAATTTTTCCGCAGAGGCGTGCTCAATGGTCATCGCGTAACCAATGCTTAATGTCATGGTGGTCTGATGGCCATTATGAAGATCAAACGGGAGATTAAAGATTTGTGTCAGTGCTGAGCATATCTGCTGCACTTCAGATTCTGACTGTACATCATAGAGCACCATAGCGAATTCATCGCCGCCCAGGCGGTATGCTTTATGTCGCAGCCCGCCAAATTCAGCTAACCGTTTTGCGATTTCAATCAAGACCCTATCGCCCGTCGCATGACCCCAGGTATCATTGATGTATTTGAAATTATCGCCATCAAGAAATAGTAACGCCGACGTTTTTCGGGCATCGGAATTGTTCATCAACGTGTTGATGCCGCTACGAAACGCTGCGCGGTTAGCCAGCCCGGTTAATGGGTCATGTAGCGCGGTACGTAGAAGCTGCGCATTTTTAGCCTGTAAACGAAGCTGCCACTCTTCCATTTCATCCAGCAGACTGTTGAAGTCGAGAGCGAAGCGGTGAAACTCAGCGATACGTTCTTCCGAAACTCGTCGGGAAAAATTGCGGTTGGAACGCACATCATGTACGACATCGGTGATATTTTTCAGTGCTTCCACCAGGCCATTGTGCAAATGGCGGGTGAGGGTAATTGCGATTCCTGATGCCAGCAGAATACAACCGGTCAGTACGGCGAGCGAAAACCAGATAAAATGGCTGATTGAACTGTCGCGAGCGGTTAAGCGTACTTCGCCAATGGTTTCGCCATTGTGACGAATCGGCTGAATGATGGGGGCAGGGAAGAGCCAGTGGCTTATGAAATTGCTGAAAGTATCGCCTGGATCCTTACGGGTGTAATGCCAGGATGCCAGAATATTTTGCTGCTTATCACGTACTTCTGCAGTTGAAAATTGCCCTTGCTGGCCCAGCGCTGCCAGTGTTTCAGTTGCTGCAGGGCCATCGGCAAAAACGACAGCTGCTTCCAGACTGTAAGTCATTGTTGCTGCTGTCAGTGCCAGGTTTTTTTGCGCGTACTGTTTCAGGGTCAGCACCGAGGTCACGGAAAGCAGCAACCAGATCAGCATCATAGTGATAAATATGCTGGTCATACTGATGTTGCGTAATGCTCTTTTAAACGTGGGGCGCTTATTAAGAGAATTATCGTTATCCATCATTTTTCTTCCGTGCGAGCATTAAGACATCCGGGTTGACCTTTACACCGCTACGCGATAAGGCATCCAGGTTTACGGCAAATCTGACGTCATTATTGTGGATGATCAGACAAAAGGCGCTACCAATAATGCACTCGGTATTTTGTTCGGCAATTAATAATAACGCCTTTGACGGATATTGTTCGGTTAATTCCATCTGGAATGTCGGTGACTCGTTGCCAAAATAAAAACCATTGCAGCCTGAAATCATCGCCTCTTGTTGAGTGTGAATGATGACAGGCAGATAAGGCAAAGATGTCGCGGCATTCTCTTGTAGGGCGGTACTAAAACGTGAAGATGAAAAGATACATAACTTTGGTGGCCCTGATAGCGCAGGCCAGCGGGTGTAACTGACAATACCGGAAACCATCATACGCACGTTTTTCGCAACGTCAGAAGGCTCCTGAGCGAGTATTGGTGCTCCCGTCAGCAGGAGAATCAGAAGTAAGAACAGTCGGTGAGAAAAACGCATTCAGGGATCCCCACCATCTTCGCTCGAAATGCATCGATATTTTTTCAGAATGCTCATTAAAATATCATTTTTTGATGCGATCGTCATCAATGTGAGAAATAAAACACAATGAGTAAAATCTTATGTTTAATTTATTTGTGGGGTTTTAATTAATTTAATCGTATTGTGCTGGCATTTTCATCAGCCCCTTTTTGCCATACTTCATGCAGTTGGCTGGCATTTTCAACATTGTTGCAGCTGGCAGGAAAGCTTTTACCGGAAAGTCCCCGGGCATAAGTAAAATCGGTCTGGCAAGTTTTCTTTTGTCCTTCGGCATATCCTTTAAGGTATAGACCGCGATCCGCCTGTGAATCGCTAAATGCATCGTCATCTTTTATGGCGCTGCCCGATATCGCATCTTCCATACCAACATCATACCAGTCGGTGCTGGTCAAGGTTGGCGCGTGAGTATAAGGATCAATCTGACATCCGCTAACCAGTAAAGCCAACAAGGGGGCGATAAACTTTTTCATCATTTCTTTCTCCTTTTTCAAAGCATAGCGGATTGTTTTCAAAGGGAGTGTAAATTTATCTATACAGAAGTAAGGGTTGAAATCGCGACTAAATTGCATGTGTAAATAAAAATGTACGAAATATGGATTGAAAACTTTACTTTATGTGTTATCGTTACGTCATCCTCGCTGAGGATCAACTATCGCAAACGAGCATAAACAGGATCGCCATCATGCAAAAAGACGCGCTGAATAACGTACATATTACCGACGAACAGGTTTTAATGACTCCGGAACAACTGAAGGCCGCTTTTCCATTGAGCCTGCAACAAGAAGCCCAGATTGCTGACTCGCGTAGAACCATTTCAGATATTATCGCCGGGCGCGATCCTCGTCTGCTGGTAGTATGTGGTCCTTGTTCCATTCATGATCCGGAAACTGCTCTGGAATATGCTCGTCGATTTAAAGCCCTTGCCGCAGAGGTCAGCGATAGCCTCTATCTGGTAATGCGCGTCTATTTTGAAAAACCCCGTACCACTGTCGGCTGGAAAGGGTTAATTAACGATCCCCATATGGATGGCTCTTTTGATGTAGAAGCCGGGCTGCAGATCGCGCGTAAATTGCTGCTTGAGCTGGTGAATATGGGACTGCCACTGGCGACGGAAGCGTTAGATCCGAATAGCCCGCAATACCTGGGCGATCTGTTTAGCTGGTCAGCAATTGGTGCTCGTACAACGGAATCGCAAACTCACCGTGAAATGGCCTCCGGGCTTTCCATGCCGGTTGGTTTTAAAAACGGCACCGACGGCAGTCTGGCAACAGCAATTAACGCTATGCGCGCCGCCGCCCAGCCGCACCGTTTTGTTGGCATTAACCAGGCAGGGCAGGTTGCGTTGCTACAAACTCAGGGGAATCCGGACGGGCATGTCATCCTGCGCGGTGGTAAAGCGCCGAACTATAGCCCTGCGGATGTTGCGCAATGTGAAAAAGAGATGGAACAGGCGGGACTGCGCCCGTCTCTGATGGTAGATTGCAGCCACGGTAATTCCAATAAAGATTATCGCCGTCAGCCTGCGGTGGCAGAATCCGTGGTTGCTCAAATCAAAGATGGCAATCGCTCAATTATTGGTCTGATGATCGAAAGTAATATCCACGAGGGCAATCAGTCTTCCGAGCAACCGCGCAGTGAAATGAAATACGGTGTATCCGTAACCGATGCCTGCATTAGCTGGGAAATGACCGATGCCTTGCTGCGTGAAATTCATCAGGATCTGAACGGGCAGCTGACGGCTCGCGTGGCTTAAGAGGTTTATTATGGTTGCTGAATTGACCGCATTACGCGATCAAATTGATGAAGTCGATAAAGCGCTGCTGAATTTATTAGCGAAGCGTCTGGAACTGGTTGCTGAAGTGGGCGAGGTGAAAAGCCGCTTTGGACTGCCTATTTATGTTCCGGAGCGCGAGGCATCTATGTTGGCCTCGCGTCGTGCAGAGGCGGAAGCTCTGGGTGTACCGCCAGATCTGATTGAGGATGTTTTGCGTCGGATGATGCGTGAATCTTACTCCAGTGAAAACGACAAAGGATTTAAAACACTTTGTCCGTCACTGCGTCCGGTGGTTATCGTCGGCGGTGGCGGTCAGATGGGACGCCTGTTCGAGAAGATGCTGACACTATCGGGTTATCAGGTGCGGATTCTGGAGCAACATGACTGGGATCGAGCGGCTGATATTGTTGCCGATGCCGGAATGGTGATTGTTAGTGTGCCAATCCACGTTACTGAGCAAGTTATCGGCAAATTACCGCCTTTACCGAAAGATTGTATTCTGGTTGATCTGGCATCAGTGAAAAATGGACCATTACAGGCCATGCTGGCGGCGCACGATGGCCCGGTACTGGGGTTACACCCGATGTTCGGCCCGGACAGCGGTAGCCTGGCAAAGCAAGTTGTGGTCTGGTGTGATGGACGTAAGCCGGAAGCATACCAATGGTTTCTGGAGCAAATTCAGGTCTGGGGCGCTCGGCTGCATCGTATTAGCGCTGTCGAGCACGATCAGAATATGGCGTTTATTCAGGCTCTGCGCCACTTTGCTACTTTTGCTTATGGGCTGCATCTGGCAGAAGAAAATGTTCAGCTTGAGCAACTTCTGGCGCTCTCTTCGCCGATTTACCGCCTTGAGCTGGCGATGGTCGGGCGACTGTTTGCTCAGGATCCGCAGCTTTATGCCGACATTATTATGTCGTCAGAGCGTAATCTGGCGTTAATCAAACGTTACTATAAGCGTTTCGGCGAGGCGATTGAGTTGCTGGAGCAGGGCGATAAGCAGGCGTTTATTGACAGTTTCCGCAAGGTGGAGCACTGGTTCGGCGATTACGCACAGCGTTTTCAGAGTGAAAGCCGCGTGTTATTGCGTCAGGCGAATGACAACCGCCAGTAATAATCCAGTGCCGGATGATTCACATCATCCGGCACCTTTTCATCAGGTTGGATCAACAGGCACTACGTTCTCACTTGGGTAACAGCCCAATACCTTCATTGAACGGGTAATTTCCCCTAACTCTTTCAATGCTTTTTGCATTTCCGCTGATTCAAGATTGGCCTGAATATCCAGATAAAACATCTCTTCCCATGGATTACCGTGAATCGGGCGTGATTCCAGACGGGTCATAATCAGATTGTGGTTGCGCAGCACCAGCAACGCTTCAACCAGCGCACCGGCTTGTTGCCCGGTCGCCATTAACAACGTCGTTTTCGCCGGAACCTGGTCAGACACGTTAATGGCTTTACGTGCCAACACCACAAATCGGGTGAAGTTTTGTTGCTGATTCGCTTCAATACGCTCCAGTACCTGCAAACCGTACAAAGTGCCGCCAGCTTCGCTTCCCAACGCAGCAACATGCGGTGATTTTGCCTGTGCAACCTTTTCCATTGCCGCAGACGTACTTTCGGTATATTCAATCTTCCAGTGAGGATAACGATTAAGGAATTTGCTGCATTGCTGGAATGGCTGCGGATGGCTGTAGACCGTATTAATGGTGGATAAATCAGTCGTGCCGGAGACCAACAAACAATGGTCGATAGTTAACGTCATCTCGCCAACAATCGACAAGCTGGTATGTTGCAGCAGATCGTAAACGTCGTTTATGGCACCGGAGCTGGTATTTTCAATCGGTACGACGGCATAGTCGGCCTGGCCGGTTTCCACCTGATTAAAAATATCGGCAAATTTGGCGCAGCCACTTTCAATGAATTGCTCAAAGTGACGGGCAGCATACTGGCGCGCCGCAAGATGGGAATAAGAACCTTTGGGGCCGAGAAAAGCGATGCGTGCTGAGTGCGGATTAATTTTATTGAGATGTTGCTGGAGCAAAGCCTGCTGAGTTAATACGGAATCTTCAATGATGAGCTGGAACAGGCGAGTAATGTAATGGGCGTCCAGATGGTGCGCTTTACCGAGCGTAATTAATCTTTCCAGTAAATCGCGTTCACGATCAATATCTCGTACCGGGCGATGCGAGAGCAGTTTGGCTTTTCCTACCTCGACGGCCAATTCGCGCCGCTCTGCTAGTAATGCTAATAATTTTTCATCCAGCGCGCTGATTTTCTCTCGCAGCGCCAGTAACGGGTTTTCCGATGTCATAGTGTTGCCTTTTTGTTATCAATAAAAAAGGCCCCCCGATTTGGGAGGCCTTATTGTTCGTCTTCGCATTCTGTTTCACACGACGAAACGCCTCCCATTCAGGGGAAGGTAAAAAAGAATGCGAAGAAAAACGGTGTGTGTTTCATGTTTGTTTCCTTAAGTGACTTTAGTACAGTACCCGTACTGTTTTCACGCTGTCAACAAAAAACGCGCCCGAAGGCGCGTTGGCGATACACTCAATATAAAGGACTACTCTTCTTCAACTTCTTCGACGAAGTTGGCGTCTTTCACCGATGTTGCGGCACGACGTGCTTCGCCTTTGTGCTGCAGTTTATTGAGCTGCCGTTCCAGCTTGTTGATCAATTCGTTAATTGCAGTGTACATATCTTCATGTTTACCACTGGCAACCAGAACGCCGTTAGGTGTATTGATTGTGGCGTCAGCAACAAACCCTTGTGGCTCTTTGGACAGAATGATATGTGGATTAATCAGATGTGTTTGCCATTTTTCCAGTTTGGCGAGACGGTCTGCGACATGTTGGCGGATGGCCGGAGTAATTTCCATTTGTTTGCTGGTAATGTTCATTGTCATAAATTTTACCTCTTGTCTTCCCGTCTTGGTGAATTCAGCATACCGCTCCTGATGTCAAAATGTGTGATGGGAATCTCATAATTTTGTCACTTTTTGTCAACGAATCTTTTTTGTGAGAAATCGCAGGAAGAGGTGTTTTTTTACTTGAGGAATATCTCAAAGCGAGCCATATTTGATGAGATCGATAGTGACTAAATCGCTTCAGTTTCACAACTAACAGAATAAAAAAACGGCAGCTCAAGGGCTGCCGTTTTGTATTTCAGGTTTCTGTTATGTATTGCTGCTGTTTGCGGCGATGATTTTCGCTACTTTTTCAGCTTGCGCATTCATCTGCATCTGACGGTATGCATTTTCCATCAGCGGCAGCGCATCACGCGTAGCCTGGGTATCCGGGTAGTCGCGCAACATTCCTTCTACGCGGTTAACGACGGCAACCCATGCGCCACGTTCTGTATAGTACTCGGCCACGGAGTATTCATATTTCGCCAGACGATCTTTCAGGAATACCAGACGTTTGGTGGCATCGGTGGTGTACTGACTGTTTGGATAGCCGCGCACCAGTTTGGAAAAGTCACTAAACGCAGCTCGTGCATGTTGAGGATCGCGATCGCTACGGTCAACGCCAAAGAACCCTTGCAGCGCACTGTCATCCAGCGCCATATTGGTCAGGCCACGCATGTACATGACATAATCGATATTCGGATGGGTCGGGTTAAGGCGAATAAAACGATCGATGGCAGCCTGCGCTAACGGCAAATCGGCGTTTTTATAGTAGGCGTAGATGAGATCCAGCTGCACCTGCTGCGAATACGGACCAAACGGATAGCGATTATCTAACGCTTCCAGTTGCGTTATTGCCTGTCTCCAGTTACCGTCCTGCAGCTTTTGTTGTGCAGTCGCGTAAATTTCATTTGGCGGATTATCAGGTACTTCTTCCTTTGACCCCGAGCAACCCGCCAAAAACAGGCTTAGTGTGGCGGCTGCCACCAGATATTTCATGCGCGTCATGACGTTTTGACTTTCCTCAAAATGTAATACGGGAGATTCTCTGTTCCTGCTCCCGGTTAAGACCAGCTACAATAGCACACTATATTAAACGGCAAAGCCGTAAAACCCCAACGATAAACGAAGAAGCAGTATATATGGCACAACGAGTACAGCTCACTGCAACGGTGTCCGAAAACCAACTCGGTCAACGCTTAGATCAGGCTTTGGCCGAAATGTTCCCGGATTATTCACGTTCGCGAATAAAAGAATGGATCCTCGACCAGCGCGTGCTGGTAAACGGCAAAGTTTGTGATAAGCCGAAAGAAAAAGTATTGGGTGGCGAGCAGGTTGCCATCAACGCTGAGATTGAAGAAGAAGCGCGTTTTGAACCGCAGAATATCCCGCTGGATATCGTCTATGAAGATGAAGATATCATCGTCATTAATAAACCGCGCGACCTGGTGGTACATCCTGGCGCGGGTAACCCGGATGGCACGGTACTGAATGCGTTGCTTCATTACTATCCGCCCATTGCCGATGTACCGCGTGCGGGCATCGTCCATCGTCTGGATAAAGACACCACTGGCCTGATGGTTGTGGCAAAAACTGTTCCGGCTCAGACGCGTTTAGTCGAATCTTTGCAAAGGCGTGAAATTACTCGTGAGTATGAAGCGGTGGCAATTGGTCATATGACTGCTGGCGGTACAGTAGATGAACCAATCAGCCGCCACCCGACCAAACGTACTCACATGGCGGTGCATCCCATGGGCAAACCGGCGGTCACTCACTATCGCATCATGGAACACTTCCGTGTGCACACGCGTCTGCGGTTGCGTCTGGAGACTGGACGTACGCACCAGATCCGCGTGCATATGGCCCATATCACTCATCCGCTGGTGGGCGATCCGGTTTATGGTGGCCGTCCGCGTCCGCCAAAAGGTGCTTCGGAAGCATTTATCTCCACGCTGCGTAAATTTGACCGCCAGGCGCTACATGCAACCATGTTGCGTCTTTATCACCCGATCTCCGGCATCGAAATGGAATGGCATGCGCCTATTCCACAAGATATGGTGGAGCTGATTGAGGTGATGCGCGCCGATTTCGAAGAGCATAAGGATGAAGTGGACTGGTTATGAGTAAGCTGATTGTCCCGCAGTGGCCGCTGCCAAAAGGTGTTGCGGCCTGTAGCTCTACTCGTATCGGCGGCGTGAGCTTGCCCCCGTATGACTCACTCAACCTCGGTGCCCATTGTGGCGATAACCCGGATCACGTTGAGGAGAATCGCAAGCGACTTTTTGCTGCGGGCAATTTGCCTTCTAAACCGGTCTGGCTTGAGCAGGTACACGGCAAAGATGTGCTTAAGCTTACTGGCGAACCTTATGCCTCAAAACGAGCTGATGCCTCTTATAGCAATACGCCTGGCACGGTTTGCGCAGTGATGACTGCCGACTGCCTCCCTGTGCTGTTTTGCAATCGAGTGGGAACGGAAGTCGCCGCCGCTCATGCTGGCTGGCGTGGACTGTGCGCAGGCGTGCTGGAAGAGACGGTTTCCTGTTTTGCTGATAATCCGGAAAATATTCTCGCCTGGTTAGGGCCGGCAATTGGTCCACGCGCGTTCGAAGTGGGGGTGGAGGTTCGCGAGGCGTTTATGGCAGTAGACGCTAAAGCAAGTGCAGCTTTCATTCAGCATGGTGATAAGTATCTGGCGGATATTTATCAGCTTGCCCGGCAGCGTCTGGCGAACGTGGGTGTTGAGCAAATTTTCGGCGGCGACCGTTGTACATATACGGAAAATGAGACTTTCTTCTCTTATCGTCGCGACAAGACCACCGGTCGTATGGCAAGTTTCATTTGGCTGATATAACCTAAAGAATCAAGACGATCCGGTACGCGTGATTTTCTTTTCACATTAATCTGGTCAATAACCTTGAATAATTGAGGGATGACCTCATTTAATCTCCAGTAGCAACTTTGATCCGTTATGGGAGGAGTTATGCGTCTGGATCGTCTTACTAATAAATTCCAGCTTGCTCTTGCCGATGCCCAATCACTTGCACTCGGGCACGACAACCAATTTATCGAACCACTTCATTTAATGAGCGCCCTGCTGAATCAGGAAGGGGGTTCGGTTAGTCCTTTATTAACATCCGCTGGCATCAATGCTGGCCAGTTGCGCACAGATATCAATCAGGCATTAAATCGTTTACCGCAGGTTGAAGGTACTGGTGGTGATGTCCAGCCATCACAGGATCTGGTGCGCGTTCTTAATCTTTGCGACAAGCTGGCGCAAAAACGTGGTGATAACTTTATCTCGTCAGAACTGTTCGTTCTGGCGGCACTTGAGTCTCGCGGCACGCTGGCCGACATCCTGAAAGCAGCAGGGGCGACCACCGCCAACATTACTCAAGCGATTGAACAAATGCGTGGAGGTGAAAGCGTGAACGATCAAGGTGCTGAAGACCAACGTCAGGCTTTGAAAAAATATACCATCGACCTTACCGAACGAGCCGAACAGGGCAAACTCGATCCGGTGATTGGTCGTGATGAAGAAATTCGCCGTACCATTCAGGTGCTGCAACGTCGTACTAAAAATAACCCGGTACTGATTGGTGAACCCGGCGTCGGTAAAACTGCCATCGTTGAAGGTCTGGCGCAGCGTATTATCAACGGCGAAGTGCCGGAAGGATTGAAAGGCCGCCGCGTACTGGCGCTGGATATGGGCGCGCTGGTGGCTGGGGCGAAATATCGCGGTGAGTTTGAAGAACGTTTAAAAGGCGTGCTTAACGATCTTGCCAAACAGGAAGGCAACGTCATCCTGTTTATCGACGAATTACATACCATGGTCGGCGCGGGTAAAGCCGATGGCGCAATGGACGCCGGAAACATGCTGAAACCGGCGCTGGCGCGTGGTGAATTGCACTGCGTAGGTGCCACGACGCTTGACGAATATCGCCAGTACATTGAAAAAGATGCTGCGCTGGAACGTCGTTTCCAGAAAGTGTTTGTTGCCGAGCCTTCCGTTGAAGATACCATTGCGATTCTGCGTGGCCTGAAAGAACGTTACGAATTGCACCACCATGTGCAAATTACTGACCCGGCAATTGTTGCAGCGGCGACGTTGTCTCATCGCTACATTGCTGACCGTCAGCTGCCGGATAAAGCCATCGACCTGATCGATGAAGCAGCATCCAGCATTCGTATGCAGATTGACTCAAAACCAGAAGAACTCGACCGACTCGATCGTCGTATCATCCAGCTCAAACTGGAACAACAGGCGTTAATGAAAGAGTCTGATGAAGCCAGTAAAAAACGCCTGGATATGCTCAACGAAGAACTGAGCGACAAAGAACGTCAGTACTCCGAGTTAGAAGAAGAGTGGAAAGCAGAGAAGGCATCGCTTTCTGGTACGCAGACCATTAAAGCGGAACTGGAACAGGCGAAAATCGCTATTGAACAGGCTCGCCGTGTGGGGGACCTGGCGCGGATGTCTGAACTGCAATACGGCAAAATCCCGGAACTGGAAAAGCAACTGGAAGCCGCAACGCAGCTCGAAGGCAAAACTATGCGTCTGTTGCGTAATAAAGTGACCGATGCCGAAATTGCTGAAGTGCTGGCGCGTTGGACGGGGATTCCGGTTTCTCGCATGATGGAAAGCGAGCGCGAAAAACTGCTGCGTATGGAACAAGAACTGCACCATCGCGTCATTGGTCAGAACGAAGCGGTTGATGCGGTATCTAACGCTATTCGCCGTAGCCGTGCGGGGTTGGCGGATCCAAATCGCCCGATTGGTTCATTCCTGTTCCTCGGCCCAACGGGTGTGGGGAAAACTGAGCTTTGTAAGGCGCTGGCGAACTTTATGTTTGATAGCGACGAGGCGATGGTCCGTATCGATATGTCCGAGTTTATGGAGAAACACTCGGTGTCTCGTCTGGTTGGTGCGCCTCCGGGATATGTCGGTTATGAAGAAGGTGGCTACCTGACCGAAGCTGTGCGTCGTCGTCCGTATTCCGTCATCCTGCTGGATGAAGTGGAAAAAGCGCATCCGGATGTCTTCAACATTCTGTTGCAGGTACTGGATGATGGTCGTCTGACTGACGGGCAGGGGAGAACGGTCGACTTCCGTAATACGGTTGTCATTATGACCTCTAACCTCGGTTCCGATTTGATTCAGGAACGCTTCGGTGAACTGGATTATGCGCACATGAAAGAGCTGGTGCTCGGTGTGGTAAGCCATAACTTCCGTCCGGAATTCATTAACCGTATTGATGAAGTGGTGGTCTTCCATCCGCTGGGTGAACAGCACATTGCCTCGATTGCGCAGATTCAGTTGAAACGTCTGTACAAACGTCTGGAAGAACGTGGTTATGAAATCCACATTTCTGACGAGGCGCTGAAACTGCTGAGCGAGAACGGTTACGATCCAGTCTATGGTGCACGTCCTTTGAAACGTGCTATCCAGCAGCAGATCGAAAACCCGCTGGCACAGCAAATACTGTCTGGTGAATTGGTTCCGGGTAAAGTGATTCGCCTGGAAGTTAATGAAGACCGGATTGTCGCCGTCCAGTAAATGATAAAACGAGCCCTTCGGGGCTCGTTTTTGTCTATAAGTTAGACGGAAAAGACTATATTTAAGATGTTTTGCCTGAAAAATGAGCGAACGATAAAGTTTTTATATTTTTCGCTTGTCAGGCCGGAATAACTCCCTATAATGCGCCACCACTGACACGGAACAACGGCAAACACGCCGCCGGGTCAGCGGGGTTCTCCTGAGAATTCCGGCAGAGAAAGCAAAAATAAATGCTTGACTCTGTAGCGGGAAAGCGTATTATGCACACCCCGCGCCGCTGAGAAAAAGCGAAGCGGCACTGCTCTTTAACAATTTATCAGACAATCTGTGTGGGCACTCGAAGATACGGATTCTTAACGTCGCAAGACGAAAAATGAATACCAAGTCTCAAGAGTGAACACGTAATTCATTACGAAGTTTAATTCTTTGAGCATCAAACTTTTAAATTGAAGAGTTTGATCATGGCTCAGATTGAACGCTGGCGGCAGGCCTAACACATGCAAGTCGAACGGTAACAGGAAGCAGCTTGCTGCTTCGCTGACGAGTGGCGGACGGGTGAGTAATGTCTGGGAAACTGCCTGATGGAGGGGGATAACTACTGGAAACGGTAGCTAATACCGCATAACGTCGCAAGACCAAAGAGGGGGACCTTCGGGCCTCTTGCCATCGGATGTGCCCAGATGGGATTAGCTTGTTGGTGGGGTAACGGCTCACCAAGGCGACGATCCCTAGCTGGTCTGAGAGGATGACCAGCCACACTGGAACTGAGACACGGTCCAGACTCCTACGGGAGGCAGCAGTGGGGAATATTGCACAATGGGCGCAAGCCTGATGCAGCCATGCCGCGTGTATGAAGAAGGCCTTCGGGTTGTAAAGTACTTTCAGCGGGGAGGAAGGGAGTAAAGTTAATACCTTTGCTCATTGACGTTACCCGCAGAAGAAGCACCGGCTAACTCCGTGCCAGCAGCCGCGGTAATACGGAGGGTGCAAGCGTTAATCGGAATTACTGGGCGTAAAGCGCACGCAGGCGGTTTGTTAAGTCAGATGTGAAATCCCCGGGCTCAACCTGGGAACTGCATCTGATACTGGCAAGCTTGAGTCTCGTAGAGGGGGGTAGAATTCCAGGTGTAGCGGTGAAATGCGTAGAGATCTGGAGGAATACCGGTGGCGAAGGCGGCCCCCTGGACGAAGACTGACGCTCAGGTGCGAAAGCGTGGGGAGCAAACAGGATTAGATACCCTGGTAGTCCACGCCGTAAACGATGTCGACTTGGAGGTTGTGCCCTTGAGGCGTGGCTTCCGGAGCTAACGCGTTAAGTCGACCGCCTGGGGAGTACGGCCGCAAGGTTAAAACTCAAATGAATTGACGGGGGCCCGCACAAGCGGTGGAGCATGTGGTTTAATTCGATGCAACGCGAAGAACCTTACCTGGTCTTGACATCCACGGAAGTTTTCAGAGATGAGAATGTGCCTTCGGGAACCGTGAGACAGGTGCTGCATGGCTGTCGTCAGCTCGTGTTGTGAAATGTTGGGTTAAGTCCCGCAACGAGCGCAACCCTTATCCTTTGTTGCCAGCGGTCCGGCCGGGAACTCAAAGGAGACTGCCAGTGATAAACTGGAGGAAGGTGGGGATGACGTCAAGTCATCATGGCCCTTACGACCAGGGCTACACACGTGCTACAATGGCGCATACAAAGAGAAGCGACCTCGCGAGAGCAAGCGGACCTCATAAAGTGCGTCGTAGTCCGGATTGGAGTCTGCAACTCGACTCCATGAAGTCGGAATCGCTAGTAATCGTGGATCAGAATGCCACGGTGAATACGTTCCCGGGCCTTGTACACACCGCCCGTCACACCATGGGAGTGGGTTGCAAAAGAAGTAGGTAGCTTAACCTTCGGGAGGGCGCTTACCACTTTGTGATTCATGACTGGGGTGAAGTCGTAACAAGGTAACCGTAGGGGAACCTGCGGTTGGATCACCTCCTTACCTTAAAGAAGCGTTCTTTGCAGTGCTCACACAGATTGTCTGATGAAAAGTAAATAGCAAGGCGTTTACGCGTTGGGAGTGAGGCTGAAGAGAATAAGGCCGTTCGCTTTCTATTAATGAAAGCTCACCCTACACGAAAATATCACGCAACGCGTGATAAGCAATTTTCGTGTCCCCTTCGTCTAGAGGCCCAGGACACCGCCCTTTCACGGCGGTAACAGGGGTTCGAATCCCCTAGGGGACGCCACTTGCTGGTTTGTGAGTGAAAGTCGCCGACCCCAATATCTCAAAACAGACTGTTAAGTCTTGTTTGAGATATTTGCTCTTTAAAAATCTGGATCAAGCTGAAAATTGAAACACTGAACAACGAAAGTTGTTCGTGAGTCTCTCAAATTTTCGCAACTCTGAAGTGAAACATCTTCGGGTTGTGAGGTTAAGCGACTAAGCGTACACGGTGGATGCCCTGGCAGTCAGAGGCGATGAAGGACGTGCTAATCTGCGATAAGCGTCGGTAAGGTGATATGAACCGTTATAACCGGCGATTTCCGAATGGGGAAACCCAGTGTGTTTCGACACACTATCATTAACTGAATCCATAGGTTAATGAGGCGAACCGGGGGAACTGAAACATCTAAGTACCCCGAGGAAAAGAAATCAACCGAGATTCCCCCAGTAGCGGCGAGCGAACGGGGAGCAGCCCAGAGCCTGAATCAGTGTGTGTGTTAGTGGAAGCGTCTGGAAAGGCGCGCGATACAGGGTGACAGCCCCGTACACAAAAATGCACATGCTGTGAGCTCGATGAGTAGGGCGGGACACGTGGTATCCTGTCTGAATATGGGGGGACCATCCTCCAAGGCTAAATACTCCTGACTGACCGATAGTGAACCAGTACCGTGAGGGAAAGGCGAAAAGAACCCCGGCGAGGGGAGTGAAAAAGAACCTGAAACCGTGTACGTACAAGCAGTGGGAGCACAGAGCAATCTGTGTGACTGCGTACCTTTTGTATAATGGGTCAGCGACTTATATTCTGTAGCAAGGTTAACCGAATAGGGGAGCCGAAGGGAAACCGAGTCTTAACTGGGCGTTAAGTTGCAGGGTATAGACCCGAAACCCGGTGATCTAGCCATGGGCAGGTTGAAGGTTGGGTAACACTAACTGGAGGACCGAACCGACTAATGTTGAAAAATTAGCGGATGACTTGTGGCTGGGGGTGAAAGGCCAATCAAACCGGGAGATAGCTGGTTCTCCCCGAAAGCTATTTAGGTAGCGCCTCGTGAATTCATCTCCGGGGGTAGAGCACTGTTTCGGCAAGGGGGTCATCCCGACTTACCAACCCGATGCAAACTGCGAATACCGGAGAATGTTATCACGGGAGACACACGGCGGGTGCTAACGTCCGTCGTGAAGAGGGAAACAACCCAGACCGCCAGCTAAGGTCCCAAAGTCATGGTTAAGTGGGAAACGATGTGGGAAGGCCCAGACAGCCAGGATGTTGGCTTAGAAGCAGCCATCATTTAAAGAAAGCGTAATAGCTCACTGGTCGAGTCGGCCTGCGCGGAAGATGTAACGGGGCTAAACCATGCACCGAAGCTGCGGCAGCGACGCTTATGCGTTGTTGGGTAGGGGAGCGTTCTGTAAGCCTGTGAAGGTGTACTGTGAGGTATGCTGGAGGTATCAGAAGTGCGAATGCTGACATAAGTAACGATAAAGCGGGTGAAAAGCCCGCTCGCCGGAAGACCAAGGGTTCCTGTCCAACGTTAATCGGGGCAGGGTGAGTCGACCCCTAAGGCGAGGCCGAAAGGCGTAGTCGATGGGAAACAGGTTAATATTCCTGTACTTGGTGTTACTGCGAAGGGGGGACGGAGAAGGCTATGTTGGCCGGGCGACGGTTGTCCCGGTTTAAGCGTGTAGGCTGGTTTTCCAGGCAAATCCGGAAAATCAAGGCTGAGGCGTGATGACGAGGCACTACGGTGCTGAAGCAACAAATGCCCTGCTTCCAGGAAAAGCCTCTAAGCATCAGGTAACATCAAATCGTACCCCAAACCGACACAGGTGGTCAGGTAGAGAATACCAAGGCGCTTGAGAGAACTCGGGTGAAGGAACTAGGCAAAATGGTGCCGTAACTTCGGGAGAAGGCACGCTGATATGTAGGTGAAGTCCCTCGCGGATGGAGCTGAAATCAGTCGAAGATACCAGCTGGCTGCAACTGTTTATTAAAAACACAGCACTGTGCAAACACGAAAGTGGACGTATACGGTGTGACGCCTGCCCGGTGCCGGAAGGTTAATTGATGGGGTCAGCGCAAGCGAAGCTCTTGATCGAAGCCCCGGTAAACGGCGGCCGTAACTATAACGGTCCTAAGGTAGCGAAATTCCTTGTCGGGTAAGTTCCGACCTGCACGAATGGCGTAATGATGGCCAGGCTGTCTCCACCCGAGACTCAGTGAAATTGAACTCGCTGTGAAGATGCAGTGTACCCGCGGCAAGACGGAAAGACCCCGTGAACCTTTACTATAGCTTGACACTGAACATTGAGCCTTGATGTGTAGGATAGGTGGGAGGCTTTGAAGTGTGGACGCCAGTCTGCATGGAGCCGACCTTGAAATACCACCCTTTAATGTTTGATGTTCTAACGTGGACCCGTGATCCGGGTTGCGGACAGTGTCTGGTGGGTAGTTTGACTGGGGCGGTCTCCTCCTAAAGAGTAACGGAGGAGCACGAAGGTTGGCTAATCCTGGTCGGACATCAGGAGGTTAGTGCAATGGCATAAGCCAGCTTGACTGCGAGCGTGACGGCGCGAGCAGGTGCGAAAGCAGGTCATAGTGATCCGGTGGTTCTGAATGGAAGGGCCATCGCTCAACGGATAAAAGGTACTCCGGGGATAACAGGCTGATACCGCCCAAGAGTTCATATCGACGGCGGTGTTTGGCACCTCGATGTCGGCTCATCACATCCTGGGGCTGAAGTAGGTCCCAAGGGTATGGCTGTTCGCCATTTAAAGTGGTACGCGAGCTGGGTTTAGAACGTCGTGAGACAGTTCGGTCCCTATCTGCCGTGGGCGCTGGAGAACTGAGGGGGGCTGCTCCTAGTACGAGAGGACCGGAGTGGACGCATCACTGGTGTTCGGGTTGTCATGCCAATGGCACTGCCCGGTAGCTAAATGCGGAAGAGATAAGTGCTGAAAGCATCTAAGCACGAAACTTGCCCCGAGATGAGTTCTCCCTGACTCCTTGAGAGTCCTGAAGGAACGTTGAAGACGACGACGTTGATAGGCCGGGTGTGTAAGCGCAGCGATGCGTTGAGCTAACCGGTACTAATGAACCGTGAGGCTTAACCTTACAACGCCGAAGCTGTTTTGGCGGATGAGAGAAAGATTTTCAGCCTGATACAGATTAAATCAGAACGCAGAAGCGGTCTGATAAAACAGAATTTGCCTGGCGGCCGTAGCGCGGTGGTCCCACCTGACCCCATGCCGAACTCAGAAGTGAAACGCCGTAGCGCCGATGGTAGTGTGGGGTCTCCCCATGCGAGAGTAGGGAACTGCCAGGCATCAAATTAAGCGAAAGGCCATCAGTCACGATGGCCTTTTTGCGTTGGCGCAGAAAAAAATGCCTGATGCGACGCTGCGCGTCTTATACTCCCACATATGCCAGATTCAGCAACGGATGCGGTTTCCCCAACTTGCCTACTTCCATACGTGTCCTCCTTACCAGAAATTTATCCTTAAGCTCCTCAATAACCATTTTCCTGCTAACTAAATTCATGGTTAAGGTTGCATAATGATACGCAACAAATGTGTAACATTTTCTTTACCAAAAGAAATAGATAAAAGCGACCGACAAAAGCATCGGATTACGGCAGGAGACATAATGGCATGGCTGAAAGTACTGTAACGGCAGACAGCAAACTGACAAGTAGTGATACTCGTCGCCGCATTTGGGCGATTGTGGGGGCCTCTTCAGGTAATCTGGTCGAGTGGTTCGATTTCTATGTCTACTCGTTCTGTTCACTCTACTTTGCCCACATTTTCTTCCCTTCCGGGAACACGACGACTCAACTACTACAAACAGCAGGTGTTTTTGCTGCGGGATTCCTGATGCGCCCAATAGGCGGTTGGCTATTTGGCCGCATAGCCGATAAACATGGTCGCAAAAAATCGATGCTGTTATCGGTGTGTATGATGTGTTTCGGATCGCTGGTTATCGCCTGCCTCCCAGGTTATGAAACTATAGGTACGTGGGCTCCGGCATTATTGCTTCTCGCGCGTTTATTTCAGGGATTATCTGTTGGCGGAGAATATGGCACCAGCGCCACCTATATGAGTGAAGTTGCCGTTGAAGGGCGCAAAGGTTTTTACGCATCATTTCAGTATGTGACGTTGATCGGCGGACAACTGCTAGCCCTACTGGTTGTCGTGGTTTTACAACACACCATGGAAGACGCTGCACTCAGAGAGTGGGGATGGCGTATTCCTTTCGCGTTAGGAGCTGTGTTAGCTGTTGTGGCGTTGTGGTTACGTCGTCAGTTAGATGAAACTTCGCAACAAGAAACGCGCGCTTTAAAAGAAGCTGGATCTCTGAAAGGATTATGGCGCAATCGCCGTGCATTCATCATGGTTCTCGGTTTTACCGCTGCGGGCTCCCTTTGTTTCTATACCTTCACCACTTATATGCAGAAGTATCTGGTAAATACTGCGGGAATGCATGCCAACGTGGCGAGTGGCATTATGACTGCCGCATTGTTTGTATTCATGCTTATTCAACCACTCATTGGCGCGCTGTCGGATAAGATTGGTCGCCGTACCTCAATGTTATGTTTCGGTTCGCTGGCAGCCATTTTTACCGTTCCTATTCTCTCAGCATTGCAAAACGTTTCCTCGCCTTATGCCGCTTTTGGTCTGGTGATGTGTGCCCTGCTGATAGTGAGTTTTTATACATCAATCAGTGGAATACTGAAGGCTGAGATGTTCCCGGCACAGGTTCGCGCATTAGGCGTTGGTCTGTCATATGCGGTCGCTAATGCTATATTTGGTGGTTCGGCGGAGTACGTAGCGTTGTCGCTGAAATCAATAGGAATGGAAACAGCCTTCTTCTGGTATGTGACCTTGATGGCCGTGGTGGCGTTTCTGGTTTCTTTGATGCTACATCGCAAAGGGAAGGGGATGCGTCTTTAGTGACGGGTCAGTTGCCAGACGGTATAGCCGGTGCTTGCACCGGCGACATCCCAGGCCAAATCCTTCCAGCTCCAGCCGCTCCCTTCGGGGCGGCTATCCCAAAGTTCTTTTGACGCGCCCAGCCCAACAGAGAACATCAGCCCGAAAGTGGCACTGCGATCGCGACTCATCCCCTGATGCTGTGCATATTCATTTCCGGCGGCGGAAAGCATCGCCGAGGCGATAAAGTGTTGAGCTTTATCCTGCCCGCTCCAGCTATCGTTAGCCATATGGCTGCATCCAGAAAGTAACAATAGCGAACAGACAAAAAGAATACGCAAAACGTGGCCTCCAAAACAAACCCCGTACAGGACGGGGTTGTGATTACAGGATGCGGCTAATTAATCGGTCGATGCGGATACGGCGTAAACGGCGGATGAGTTTACGAACCTTCACCGGATAATCGGCAATACTTTGCAGGTCGCGATAGTGCTTAACGATGGTGGTATGCTCGCGGATCAGCTCCAGTTCTTTCTCTCGCTGCGGCGCAAGCTCCAGTTGTGGATCGTGGATCAAAATGGCGTTTTCCAGATCCAGACGCCAGGCGCGCGGGTTCAGGTTATTACCGGTGATCAACATCCACTTATCATCAACCCACATCCCTTTCAGGTGATAGGTGTTGTCGTCATCTTTCCATAACCGAACCACTAGCTGGTCAGTATTGACGTAATACTGCAAACGGCTCAGGAAACGACGCAGATTGATCTCATAGAGATAAGGCAATGCGCCAATTATCTTGAAAGGTTCATCTTCCGGAATGTAGAAGTCGTTCGCGGTTTTATCACCAACAATAATTTCGACCTTTTTCCCTTCGCGCAGCAACTGGATAATATTGCGCACAAGGATTGCTGGCAGGTTGAAGTATGGCGTACAGATGGTTAGTTTCTGCTCGGCACAAGGCATAAGATGGAAAATGGTCTTGTTCAACAGACTCGATTTCCCCAGCCCCACTAGCGGCGTTACGGAAAGCTGATCGTTGTCGGCATCGCCCTGGAAATGATAAGCGGCATCACGCAGCTCCTGGCGGAACAGACGAATATCGTTCTTGATTTCCGGGCTTTTTGGCCGATTAACATCATCCAGACGATTAACGCCGCGGCCATTCATAATATTCTGTGTAACCCATTCAAACATAATGTCTGACATCTTACGGTTACGGATCAGATGATAACGGTCGTAGCGATATTTATCGTGCTGATGCAGGTAAACATCGTTCAGGCTGGCACCGCTATAAAGTACGCTATCGTCGATGATAAAGCCTTTAAAGTGCAGAACACCAAGGGCTTCACGGGTATTGATTGGAACGCCATAAACCGGAACATCTACGCCCGGATTTTCCTGCGCCATGCGGCAGTACCAGTCAGCGTTAGTGTTAGATGCCGCAGCGCCAATGCGTCCACGTTGTGCACGATGCCAGTCGACCAGCACCCGCACATCCAGTTCCGGACGCTGCCTTTTAGCTTCATACAACGCGTTCAGAATGCCTTTGCCACCGTCATCCTGTTCGAGATACAGGGCGACAATGCAAATGCGCTGCTTCGCGCTGGCTATTTTTTCCAGCAGCGTCTCCCGGAAGTCGGCGGGAGCGTAAAAGAAATCGACATCATCAACTGATTGAGAAATCTTGGGTAGTTGGGCAAGGTGTTGTTGATGTTTATTACGCTTAAATTTTGACAACATCACAGTGCATTTCTTCTCTGTTCATTGAAGGGTCCTCTGTGCAATGCAGACGACATAAGCGGGCAATAATAACACCAGTCCCGATTAAGTGGTCAACATTTCCAGTACCTTACTCATGATTCCTCGCGTTGGGCAAGATTTAGCGTAAGCCCAACGATCCCCTCTTCGAGCTGGATATCAACGTTAAACCCGAGCTTGCGGGCTAGCGCCACCATGCCACGATTGTTTGGCATCGTAATACCATTCAGACGTTGTAGTCCGTGATCTCGCGTATAGGTAATCAACTTTTCCATTAAGCGTCGACCTAAGCCTAACCCTTTGAGATCCGAGCGAACCAGCACAGCAAATTCGGCATCGATGTTATCAGGATCGGAAATCGCACGCGTGACGCCGAGGATCTCTTCCGTTTGATCAATACGTCGTACCGCTACAAACGCCATTTCCCGATCGTAGTCGATCTGTGTCATGTTGGCTAAATCTTCATGGGTAAATTCGTTGATCTCGCTAAAGTAGCGGTAATAAAGATCTTCTTTGGTGACTCGCGAAATGAATTGCTGAAGTTGTGGCTCATCTTCTGGCAAAATCGGGCGGAACAAGCAGCGTTCACCGTTTTTCAATTCTACCCATTCTTCCAGCTGATGCGGATAAGGGCGCACTGCCAGCCGACTCTCGTTATCGCCTTCAAACGGCGAGATATCCAGCGTGACATCCAGCGCGGTAAATTCACTGCCAGAAGCCAGCAAAGGATGAATATCCAGACGCTGAATTTCCGGGCAATCGACAATCAAGTTGGAAACCTGCACCAGAAGCTGGCTCAAGCCTGCAACATCCAATGGGCGTAGCGCACTGCGTGCACGAATCTTTTTACTTTTGATCCCCTGAATAACCAGATAGCGGGCCAGGTTCATGTTCAGCGGCGGTAACGCGACGACGGCTTGATCTTCAGGACGCCACTCCACACCGCCTTCGCCCAGCATGATCAACGGCCCGAAAACCGGATCGTGCTCAACCACAACCCGCAACTCCTGAGCACCAGCACGGTTAGCCATACTTTGCACCAACAGGCCGTGGACCCGTGCCTGCGGCCAGGCCATTTTTACGCGATCGAAAATGGCGTTTGCCGCTTGCTGGACTTCATTGGCTGTACGCAGGTAGAGCATGACGCCCTGAACTTCCGATTTATGTGGAATATCCGGCGAACGCAATTTCAGCGCCACCGGATAACCAATCTGTTCGGCAATATGCACCGCTTCGGTGCTATCGCTGGCAATCCAGGTGGGGAGCGTGTTCATGCCATATGCTTGCAGGATAGGCTGAACTTCATGGGTATCGAGTGACGTTGCTCCTTCGGCAATCGCCTGTTGCAACAGAAGATGCGCTTCTGCGGTATTGGAGGTCAGATTGCTGGGCAACGCCGGCGTTTCGCGTAGTTGCTTCTGATTACGCCGGTACTCCACCATATGCATAAAAGCAGTGATGGTTCCTTCCGGGGTACGGTAGGTCGGCAGCCCGGCTTCGCTGAATAATCGTCGTGCCTCTTGCGAGGAATGTTCGCCACACCAGTTCGTCAGCAGAGAAACATACTTGCTGCGGGGATGATGCTTTACCGCTTCAATTAATACTTGCGCGCTTTCTGTTGCGGGAGCAGCGGCGCTGGGCGAATGAATAACCATCAGCGCATCAAAATCCTGGCTGTGGAGCAGAATGTCCAGCGTTTTAATATAGTGCTCACTGCTGGCGTCATCGCGCAGATCGAGCGGGTTAGAGATTGCCACATGTCCTGGCAGTGCATCGCGCAGTTTCTGGCAGGTTTCTTCGCTTAGTGTTGCCAGCTTGCCATTGCGTGACCATAAGGCATCAAGCGCCAGCGCGGCAGGCGCAGCACCGTTGCTGATAATCATCAACCGGTCGCCACGCAGCGGGCGCATATGGCTAAGGGTTTCCACCGCCGAAAACAGTTCGTGGGTGTCCTGTACCCGCAACAAACCGGCACGCTGAATAGCCGCATCCCACGCCGGATCCATTCCTGCCGTGGTGTTCAACAGACGTTGAGCCGCCGGGCTACGTCCGCTTTTAATCACCAGAATCGGTTTGTTGCGAGAGGCACTACGGGCCGCCGAAACAAAGCGTCGCGCGTCGCTTAACTGTTCGAGATAGAGCAGGATGGCGCTGGTTTTACTGTCGCGTGCCAGATAGTCAAGCAATTCATCAACGTCGATATCCAGGCTGTCGCCGAGCGCAATAAAGTAGGAAAAGCCCATCTTACGCTGTTGCGCCCAGTCGAGGATGGTGTTGGAGACGGCAGCCGATTGCGAAATAAACGCCAGCTTGCCGCGTTTAATCGGCACAGGCGAAAAGCTGGCATTCAGACCTTGCCAGGGAGCCAGTAAACCCAGACTGTTTGGTCCAAGCAGGCGCATGTTATGGCGCAGGGCGCAGGCGCGGAGATCTTCGTGTTGCGATGCCGGGGCGGAAAGAATAATGCAGGTTTTACAGCCTTTCTCGCTGAGCTCTTCCAGAAGAGCAAGATTACGGCTGGCATTGGTACATAAAACCGCAAGGTCGGGTGTAAAGGGCAAGCTGGCAATATCCGGCCAGGCCAACACACCCAACACCGCTTTCCAGGCTGGCGTCACCGGGAGTACCGGTCCGTTAAAGCCTCCCGCCAGCAGGTTACGCATCATCAGGTAACCTGCGCGATTGGGTTTCATCGACGCGCCAATTACCGCTATCGATTTTGGTCGCAGTAGTGCTTCCAGTCCTCGCTGACTCATACCGGTCTCCCGCAGAAGTGACCGAATGATTTTAAACGCTTTCTAACTGTTCTGCTGTGATGCTACCCAGATGTTGCGTTTTTCCTGCCAGATAGCGTGTTTTAAAGCGGGTAAAATGCTCGCCTAACCCTGCTGCCGCCCCGGTATCGCTGGCCATATCTAACAGTGCGATGGCTACCTCGGCAGTACAATATTGGCCTGCAGCCTGGGCTTCACGCAGGCGATAGGCAGAAAGCCGGGAAAGATCGACGGAAATGACGGGAAGATTATCCAGATACGGACTTTTACGAAACATCTTGCGAGCTTCCGGCCAGGTACCATCGAGCATGATAAACAGCGGTGGCTTACCGGCAGGTGGTGTGAAGATCACTTCCCGTTGCTCATCAGCATACGAAGCGGGAAAGACCACCATTGGCTGATAGTCCGGGTTTTGCACCAACTCCAGCAAATCCTGCGAGGGTTCGGTACGCGACCATTGAAACGCAACGGTATCAGGCAAAATATCAGCAATCAGACGCCCGGTATTACTGGGCTTCATTGGCTCGGTGTCGAACATCAGCAAACAGAAGCGACTTTTTGCTTGTGCTGGGGTAATTGTCGAACAGAGACATAATTTCTCTGGCAAAAGACAGCGTTGGCAGCGACGAACGCGATTACCGCGGGCAAGAAAAGGACGTGTTGCGCGCGCAATACGCTCGGCGCGTAACTGGAGAACAGCGTTTTCGGTCATAAGAGAGCGTCGAAAAAACGCCATTGTCGCAGAGGAGAAAACGGGGCACAAGATGCACCCCGGTAAGATTAAAGAGATTCGTTCAGCCAGCTATCGAACGGCGCTTTCGGTACTGCGCCATTAAGCATGTCGACAACCTGACCGTTTTTGAAAATCATGATCGTCGGTATACTACGAATTCCAAAGCGACTGCTCAATTCACGTTCAGCTTCGGTATTCACTTTCACAAAGCGCACTTTACCGCTACGCTCTTGCGCGACATCTTCAAAAATTGGTGCGAAATTACGGCAGGGGCCGCACCACGGTGCCCAGAAGTCGATCACCACAGGTAGATCATCCTTCAGCAATTTGTCGAGTGTTTCACCGGTCGCATTAATCACCTCTCCGTCAAACAAGTCGTGACCGCAGCGTCCGCATTTTGCCGCATCTTCGATCCGATCGTCGGGAATGCGATTGATGGCCTGACAATGGGTACAAACGGTATTCATAACTAACCTCGGGATGAGTAAGGAGACTTATCGGCAACGACGCCGGTATGTTTCTAATATGTTACATATTATCGGGGACATTGTTCTAGACAACAATCTGTTTTATTCAATAGGTATGATAGTCGCAGGCTTTGGTACGAAATCATGGCGAACCGCGCGGACTTCGGGTAATCTGCGCGCTTCGCGCAGCGCTGGTGGAGAAAAGCATGAACGATGAAATGAAAGGTAAAAGCGGCAAGGTCAAAGTGATGTATGTCCGCAGTGATGATGATTCTGATAAACGTACCCACAACCCGCGTACCGGGAAAGGGGGCGGGCGTCCAGGAAAATCTCGTGCTGACGGTGGCCGTCGCCCCGCCCGCGATGACAAACAGAGTCAGCCCCGTGACCGCAAGTGGGAAGATTCGCCGTGGCGCACGGTTTCCCGCGCGCCGGGTGATGAGACGCCGGAAAAGGCCGATCACGGTGGCATCAGTGGTAAAAGTTTTATTGATCCGGAAGTGTTGCGTCGTCAGCGTGCGGAAGAAACCCGCGTCTACGGCGAAAATGCATGTCAGGCACTTTTCCAGAGCCGTCCGGAAGCGATTGTTCGCGCCTGGTTTATCCAGAGTGTAACGCCGCGTTTTAAAGAAGCCTTGCGCTGGATGGCAGCAAACCGCAAAGCGTACCATGTGGTGGATGAAGCGGAATTGACAAAAGCGTCAGGCACGGAACATCACGGCGGCGTTTGCTTCCTGATCAAAAAGCGTAATGGCACAACCGTGCAGCAGTGGGTAAGCCAGGCAGGCGCGCAGGATTGTGTACTGGCGCTGGAAAACGAATCTAACCCGCATAACCTGGGTGGCATGATGCGCAGCTGCGCGCACTTCGGCGTGAAAGGCGTTGTGGTGCAGGATGCGGCACTGCTGGAGTCGGGGGCGGCTATCCGTACCGCAGAAGGCGGCGCAGAGCACGTTCAGCCGATTACTGGCGACAACATTGTTAACGTGTTGGATGATTTCCGTCAGGCAGGTTACACCGTAGTGACCACTTCCAGCGAGCAGGGGAAACCGCTGTTCAAAACCAGTCTGCCAGCGAAAATGGTACTGGTGCTGGGTCAGGAATATGAAGGGTTACCGGATGCCGCACGCGATCCGAACGATCTGCGCGTGAAGATTGACGGTACGGGCAACGTTGCCGGGCTGAATATCTCTGTTGCAACCGGCGTTTTGCTTGGTGAATGGTGGCGTCAGAATAAAGCCTGATAAATCAGCCGGGTGGCAACTCTGCCATCCGGCATTTTACCGCAAATTTACTCACTCTCTGCCGGTAATACTGGCATCCAGTCAATCGGCGTCTCGCCACGTTGTTCCAGCCACTGATTTGCCAGCACAAAATGGTTGCAGCCAAAGAATCCACGATGCGCCGAAAGCGGCGACGGATGCGGTGCTTTCAGTACATGATGGCGTTGCTTATCTATAATCGCCCCTTTCTTTTGCGCATGTGATCCCCACAACAAAAACACCACGCCTTCGCGGTGCTGGTTAATCAGGCTGATGACTTTATCAGTAAACGTCTCCCAACCGAGGCTGGCGTGGGAATGCGCCTGACCTGCGCGAACCGTCAACACAGTATTGAGCAGCAGAACGCCCTGACGCGCCCAGCTTTCGAGATAGCCATGATTAGGGCGGGTGAAGCCCGGAATAGTATTTTCCAGCTCTTTATACATATTCAATAATGACGGAGGAATGGCAATGCCGGGACGAACGGAAAATGCCAGACCATGCGCCTGTCCCGGTCCGTGATAAGGATCCTGGCCGAGAATCACCACTTTAACGTCACCCAACTCGGTAAAGCGGAACGCGTTAAAGACATCTTTTTGTGGTGGATAGATAGTGACGCCGGACTGCCGCTCGCTGGCGACGGTCTGAAGGGTATTAAGAAAATAAGGTTGTTGCTTCTCTTCAGCCAGCACGTCATGCCAGGTTAATTCGTTAGCCATCTCGCTCTCCTGCGAATCTTCAATCCGCCTAGCTTAACTGCTTCTTTCTACAGAACAAAATCATGCTCATTTTTTAGACTTAAACGAGTGCAAAAAAATGTAAATTGGTAAAATTTCACACCCGCATAAGTTGATGTAAAACAATAAAATCCATTTACGACCACAATCGATGTGTGGTTTTTATTGATTTAAATCAAAGAATCAAGGGTGGTTGAGGAGTATATATACACTCAAGCAACAATGGTTTTACCAATTGGCCGCGACAGGCTGAACAAATCAAATAATTTTGCCGGGGAGGCATCACATGATTACAGGTATCCAGATTACTAAAGCCGCTAACGACGATCTGCTGAACTCTTTCTGGCTGCTGGACAGCGAAAAAGGCGAAGCACGTTGCATCGTTGCAAAAGCAGGTTATGCAGAAGATGAAGTGGTTGCAGTAAGCAAACTGGGTGACATTGAATACCGTGAAGTTCCAGTAGAAGTGAAACCAGAAGTTCGCGTTGAAGGTGGTCAACACCTGAACGTTAACGTTCTGCGTCGTGAAACTCTGGAAGATGCAGTTAAGCATCCGGAAAAATATCCGCAGCTGACCATCCGTGTATCCGGTTATGCAGTTCGCTTTAACTCTCTGACTCCGGAACAGCAGCGCGACGTTATCGCTCGTACCTTTACTGAAAGCCTGTAAGGCTTAAGTAGCAAGTTACTAAGCGGAAGAGGGCGACCTCTTCCGCTTTTTTTCGTTAATAGAAAATGCGTACCGCGCAATAGACCAGCAACAGGGCAAGCACGATATTTAACTGGCGACCATACTGGCGAAACAATTGCTGAAACAGATGCCCCGCCAGCGCCCAGCATACATTGCCAAACGTCCCAATCATCGCCAGCAAAACGCTGACGCCAACTACCCAGCTTAGCGCCTGTGTTTGCGGCAGAACAAACGTCGACAGTGCCGTAACACCGTACAAAATGATTTTGACGTTCACAAACTGCAAAGCAAAGCTGGCCCAAAAGCTGATTGGTTTTGCCTGAAGTCCGTCTTCCTTTGTTGGGCTGGTGGCGATTTTCCACGCCAGCCAGACAATATATGCCGCCCCCGCCCAACTCAAAAGGTGTACCGCTGCCGGGTCAATCACTGCCAGTGAAAATGAAATGCCCGCACACAGTAACATCACAATCAAAAATCCCAGACTCATCCCTGCCAGCACGCGGGTACTTTGACGAAATCCATGCGACGTAGCAGAGCTAAGGGCGAGAATATTGTTCGGTCCTGGCGTCATAGCGGTAATCAGGGTGTAAGTCCAAAAAGCACTTAAAAGGGTCGGTGTCACTTGTTATCTCCTCTGTTTTGGTAGACAGTACCCGACACGGAACATTTAAAAAAATGAATGTTTTTATATTCTAGATTCGATATTTTCGATAGGTTTGGGGTTATGGATCTGCGCCGTTTTATTACGCTTAAAACCGTGGTGGAAGAGGGTTCCTTTTTGCGAGCTTCGCAAAAATTGTGCTGTACACAATCGACGGTGACTTTTCATATTCAGCAGCTTGAGCAGGAGTTTTCAGTCCAGTTATTTGAGAAAATTGGCCGACGGATGTGCCTTACCCGCGAAGGAAAAAAGTTGCTGCCGCACATTTATGAACTTACCCGAGTGATGGATACGCTTCGTGAGGCTGCTAAAAAGGAGTCAGATCCGGACGGGGAACTACGCGTTGTTTCGGGCGAAACGTTGCTCTCTTACCGAATGCCGCAGGTGTTGCAGCGTTTTCGGCAACGCGCACCAAAAGTGCGTTTATCGTTGCAGTCGCTGAACTGTTACGTGATCCGTGATGCGCTACTGAATGATGAGGCCGATGTCGGCGTCTTTTATCGCGTAGGGAATGATGATGCCCTGAACCGACGAGAGTTGGGTGAACAATCGCTGGTGCTGGTGGCTTCACCGCAAATTGCAGATGTCGATTTTACTGAGCCGGGAAGACATAACGCCTGTAGCTTTATTATCAACGAACCGCAATGTGTCTTCCGGCAGATATTTGAGAGCACGCTGCGTTAGCGGCGGATCACGGTGGAAAACACCATTGAGCTGTTAAGCATTGAAAGTATCAAACGTTGTGTCGCGGCGAATATCGGTGTCAGTTACTTGCCCCGCTTTGCGGTGGAAAAAGAGCTTGAGAGCGGAGAATTAATTGAATTGCCTTTTGGCGAACAGTCGCAGACCATTACGGCCATGTGCGCACACCATGCTGGAAAAGCGGTTAGCCCGGCGATGCACACTTTTATTCAGTGTGTTGAAGAGAGTTTTGTGGCTGGATAAAAATAATGTCGGGATTAAACCCGGCATTTAACTTGTCGACAAAGTGCGCTTTATTCATGCCGGATGCGGCGTGAACGCCTTATCCGGCCTACAAGATCGTGCAAATTCAATATATTGCATGAGCCACGTAGATACTGTTATGGCCTGCAAGTTTTTTCCTGGTCCGGTTTCCCGGATTGCAGGCATGCCAGACACAGCGCCGTCAGGCGCTGTTTTTTTCATCCCTTCCGCGATTTTTACGCCGCTACCGGATTATGCCGTGACGCATCGAACGGCACGCCTGACTTCAGCACTCCATACGCCACCTGTGCCAGCTTGCGCATCATCGCGCCGAGAATCACCTTTCCTTTCTTGCCATTAGCCGCCAGACGGTCGCGGAACGCCCGTCCCCACTCAGTCTTACTGGTGGCTACCATTGCGGGCATATACAACGCCCTGCGAAGCGACACATGTCCGGCCTTACTCATCCGGCTCGCCCCTCTCACACTGCTACCTGATTCATAACGCCGTGGTGTCAGACCCGCAAAAGCGGCGAACTGTCTGGCATGGGCGAAGCGGTCCTTCAGACCGATATAAGCCAGCAATACCGCAGATGTTTTCTCTCCGATACCCGGGATGCTTTCCAGCAGTTTCCTGCGGTGTTTCATATCCGGATCATCGTCTGTCAGGTCTTTTATCTGCTTCTCAAGACGCTTCAGCTCTGCTTCAAGCCACAGAAGGTGAGCATCAATGCTCGGTCTCTGGACTTCCCGCGCCGTTTCAGTGCGATTCAGTTCCTGCGTGTGCATATCTGTCAGCGCCTGGTGGCGGACTACCAGGGCACGCAACGCGCGTTCAAGCGGGTGAGGCGCTTCCCAGGCTGCAGGGCGCTTCTGACGACAGAACTCTGCCAGCATGCGCGCATCCACGGTATCAGTCTTGTTACGCAGTCCTTCACTCTGAGCGAAAGCTTTACCCAGCGCAGGATTAATGACTGACACTATGTAGCCAGCATCGTAAAGGCACTCAGCGACAGGTTCCATATAGGTGCCGGTCGCTTCGATGCAGATATGCGCATGGTCAATCTTGTGACCTTTCAGCCAGCTCACCAGCTCATCGTGCCCTTTAGTGGTGTTAGCGAATTTTTTGGTGCGATGACGACCATCAGGACGCAACACATCGACATCCAGTTTCTCTTTAGCGGTGTCGATACCGATATAATGAAGTTCATGTTCCATAGTGAAACCAACCTTGCAAATACGGATTACCGGGAAAACCGGTCCATGATACTGTCCGGTTTATCACTTTGGGAGAAAGGCAGTCCGCTGCATAAATCTACGCAACAGGTTAGAACCCAAGGCCCGATACGGCATGCGGACTGCAGGCAGAGAAAACTGGCCGATTTTCTCTGCACTGGAGGGATAATACAAGGCCTGATAAGCGTAGCGCATCAGGCAGTTTTGCGTTTGCCAGCACTTTTAATACCAGGCTTAAACCCGGCATTGAGATTACTCTTCTGTCGTTTGCGGTGGCACGCCCGTTCCGCTTGGTTTACGGCGCTTACCAATATTTTTGGTGTTGCGATGGCGTTTTTTCACCCGCGGCTTCTCTTTCTCTTTAGCTTTTTTCTTCTCGGCACGTTTAGCCAGTACTTTCTTCGATGGCTTGCCGGTCTGCTTTTCGCTTGGCGCACGCGTTTTCGGGCGTAACTCATCAATAACGCGAGCTTTAATTGGCTCTTCAATGTAACGGCCAACCTTGCCCAGCAGCAAATGGTCATGGGCTTCCACCAGCGAAATTGCGGTGCCTTTACGACCGGCGCGCGCGGTACGTCCGATACGGTGCAAATAAGTATCGCCACTGCGCGGCATATCGAAGTTAAAGACGTGGCTGACGTCAGGAATGTCGATACCGCGCGCGGCAACATCGGTTGCAACCAGTACGTTTACGCGACCTTCGGTCAAACGCTTGATCGCTTCGTTACGCTTGCCTTGTACCATCTCACCTTCGAGATAGCAGTTGTTGATGCCCGCTTCGCGCAGCCAGTTTGCCAGCTCATGCACACGTTCACGCTTACGCACAAACACAATTGAGCGGGTCGCTTCCGGCTGTTTTAACAGATGCACCAGCAATGCGGTTTTATGTTCCAGGTCATCGGCGCGGTAATACCACTGATGAATTTTTTTGCGCTCACGGGTGGACGGATTGGCAGAAACCTCCACCGGATCTTCCAGCAGACGCTCGGCAAAGTCCTGAATCGCATCGCCTTCCAGCGTTGCCGAAAAGAGCAGGGTCTGTTTACGCCAGCGCGTTTCGCCAGCAATATGTTCGATATCCTGAGCGAAGCCCATATCCAGCATACGGTCTGCTTCGTCGAGGATCAGCGTTTCAACCGCGCGGCAATCGAAGTTCTCTTCTTTTATGTATTGCAGCAGACGTCCGGTCGTGGCGACCACGATGTCCTGATTTTCGCTGAACACTTCCGCGTGGTTCATATAGGCTACGCCGCCGGTGATGGTGGCGATATCCAGATGCGTATGTTTCGCCAGTTCGCGGGCATGATCGGCCACCTGCATCGCCAGCTCGCGAGTTGGGGTGAGGATCAAAATACGCGGCGGACCGGATTTCTTACGCGGGAAATCGAGCAGGTGCTGCAACGCTGGCAGCAGATACGCCGCCGTTTTACCGGTGCCTGTCGGCGCAGAACCGAGTACATCACGGCCATCGAGCGCAGGCGGAATGGCGGCAGCCTGAATGGCGGTCGGGCGAGTGAAACCTTTATCCTGGAGGGCTTCCAGCAGGCTTTCGTCGAGTTCAAGTTCGGAAAAAGTCGTTACAGTCATGTTCTACCTCTGTGTGGGGCGCTGATTATAGACGTTACGGCTGCAATCTTCATCTGTTTGTATGGATATCGCTTCTCGGGTATTGTTCTCACCCGGTGCTATCGCCGTTTTTCCTGCAAGGTTTTATTTTCATGTCACAGTCTACATCCGTGCTTCGTCGTAATGGATTTACTTTTAAACAGTTTTTTGTTGCTCACGATCGCTGTGCGATGAAAGTGGGAACGGATGGCATTTTGCTGGGCGCATGGGCACCGGTGGCTGGGGTGAAACGTTGCCTTGATATCGGCGCGGGTAGCGGGTTGCTGGCACTGATGCTGGCGCAGCGAACCAGTGACAGCGTGATAATTGATGCCGTTGAGCTGGAAAGTGAAGCTGCCGCGCAGGCGCAGGAAAATATCAACCAGTCCCCGTGGGCAGAGCGGATTAACGTCCATACGGCGGATATTCAGCAGTGGATCACACAGCAGACAGTACGCTTCGATTTAATCATCAGTAACCCACCTTACTATCAGCAGGGAGTAGAGTGCGCGACACCTCAACGGGAACAGGCTCGCTATACCACTACGCTTGATCACCCATCGCTGCTGACCTGTGCGGCGGAGTGCATTACCGAAGAGGGATTTTTCTGCGTGGTGCTGCCAGAGCAGATTGGTAATGGTTTTACTGAACTGGCATTAAGCATGGGCTGGCATTTACGTTTGCGGACGGATGTGGCGGAAAACGAAGCGCGACTGCCGCATCGGGTGCTGCTGGCATTCTCCCCGCAGGCGGGAGAATGCTTTAGCGATCGCTTAGTCATTCGTGGGCCAGACCAGAACTATTCCGAAGCGTATACGGCGCTGACCCAGGCTTTTTATCTGTTTATGTAATGATTGCCGGGGGAAAGGATCGATGGACCGGAATGCGTGAGCAGTTCCGGGTAATCCAGCGTAAAATGCAGCCCCCGGCTTTCTTTGCGCATCATCGCGCAGCGAACAATCAACTCGGCAACCTGTACCAGATTACGCAGCTCCAGCAAATTATTTGAGACGCGGAAATGGGCGTAATATTCGTCTATTTCTTGTTGGAGCATGGTTATCCGCCGCAGGGCACGTTCCAGGCGCTTCGTTGTGCGCACAATGCCAACGTAATCCCACATAAACAGCCGTAGCTCGTGCCAGTTATGCTGAATTACTACCCGTTCGTCAGGGTTCTCAACGCGGCTTTCATCCCACGGCGGTAACGTACTGACGCCGTGGGCATCAGGCATACGTCTGGTGATATCTTCTGCCGCCGACCAGCCATAGACCAGACACTCCAGCAATGAATTCGAGGCCATGCGGTTAGCGCCGTGTAAGCCGGTATAACTCACCTCGCCAATGGCATACAAGCCCTCGACGTCCGTACGCCCATGATCATCAACCATTACACCACCGCAGGTATAATGTGCAGCAGGCACAATCGGTACCGGTTCTTGTGTGAGATCAATCCCCAGCCCGAGCAATTTTTCATAAATCATCGGGAAATGCTGGCGAATAAAATCGGCGGGCTTATGGCTGATGTCGAGGAACATACAATCTGCGCCGAGGCGTTTCATTTCATGGTCAATGGCGCGGGCGACAATATCGCGCGGGGCCAGTTCGCCGCGCTCATCAAAATCGGGCATAAAACGCGTGCCATCCGGGCGCTTGAGATAAGCGCCTTCGCCGCGCAGTGCTTCCGTTAACAGGAAATTGCGTGCCTGTGGGTGATACAGTGCGGTAGGGTGGAACTGATTAAATTCGAGATTGGCAACCCGACAGCCTGCGCGCCACGCCATAGCAATGCCATCGCCAGAAGAAATATCCGGATTGGTGGTGTACTGATAAACCTTCGACGCACCGCCGGTTGCCAGTACCACTGCTTTTGCGTGGCAGGTTTCCACCGTTTCTTTATTTCGGTTCCATACCCACGCGCCAACAACCCGTCGCGTGCCCGGGAGGCCAATTTTGTCAGAAACAATCAGATCAACTGCGTTGCTGCGCTCCAGCACACGAATATTCGGATGGTTCTGCGCCTTGCTCACCAGCGTGGATTGTACTTCTCTACCGGTGGCGTCGGCGGCATGAAGAATACGACGGTGACTATGTCCACCTTCACGGGTCAGATGGTAGCTTTCTTCGCCATTCGGTTGAACGTGGGTATCAAACAAAACCCCTTGGTCAATTAACCATTGCACACAGGATCGTGCATTGCTGGCGACAAATTCAACTGCATGGCGATCGCAAATACCAGCCCCGGCAATCAATGTGTCTTCCACATGCGAGTCAATGCTGTCAGTTTCATCAAACACGGCGGCAATACCGCCCTGGGCATAAAATGTTGAACCTTCCGTTACCGGGCCTTTACTTAGAACGATGACCTGATGCTGGTCAGCCAGGCGTAGCGCCAGTGAAAGTCCGGCTGCGCCGCTACCGATAATCAACACGTCACATGAATGTTCTGGGAGAGTATTCATTTTCTTTGTTTAATTTACTAAACACCGTTTGGTCAGCATAGCATCATGTTGTGCGAATAAACACCTGCTATTTTAATATTTGTTACAGTGGCTAAACACGCTGACGCAGGGCGGCGAGAAAAAGAGAAGTTACTGGCTGGTGGAGGATTAGGTGGTGAAATAAAAAGGCCGTTGGGTTACTCTTCAGGCAGTTAAATGGGCATTTCTACACAGATAATGCGATGTTCAGATTCTGTAGACTTATAATGATAGATAATGATCCGTCTACAGCATGACAAACAAAAACAGATGCGTTACGGAACTTTACAAAAACGAGACACTCTAACCCTTTGCTTGCTCAAATTGCAGCTAATGGAGTGGCGTTTCGATAGCGCGTGGAAATTTGGTTTGGGGAGACTTTACCTCGGATGAGCGAGCAGTTAACGGACCAGGTCCTGGTTGAACGGGTCCAGAAGGGAGATCAGAAAGCCTTTAACCTACTGGTAGTGCGCTATCAGCATAAAGTGGCGAGTCTGGTTTCCCGCTATGTGCCGTCGGGTGATGTTCCCGATGTGGTACAAGAAGCTTTTATTAAAGCCTATCGTGCGCTGGATTCGTTCCGGGGAGATAGCGCTTTTTATACATGGCTGTATCGGATTGCTGTAAATACAGCGAAAAATTACCTGGTTGCTCAGGGGCGTCGTCCACCTTCCAGTGATGTGGATGCCATTGAAGCTGAAAACTTCGAAAGTGGCGGCGCGTTGAAAGAAATTTCGAACCCTGAGAACTTAATGTTGTCAGAAGAACTGAGACAGATAGTTTTCCGAACTATTGAGTCCCTCCCGGAAGATTTGCGCATGGCAATAACCTTGCGGGAGCTGGATGGCCTGAGCTATGAAGAGATAGCCGCTATCATGGATTGTCCGGTAGGTACGGTGCGTTCACGTATCTTCCGAGCGAGGGAAGCTATTGATAACAAAGTTCAACCGCTTATCAGGCGTTGACGATAGCGGGATACTGGATAAGGGTATTAGGCATGCAGAAAGAACAACTTTCCGCTTTAATGGATGGCGAAACGCTGGATAGTGAGCTGCTTAACGAACTGGCTCATAACCCAGAAATGCAGAAAACCTGGGAAAGCTATCACTTAATCCGTGACTCAATGCGGGGTGATACTCCCGAGGTGCTCCATTTCGATATCTCTTCACGCGTGATGGCCGCCATTGAAGAAGAGCCAGTACGTCAACCGGCGACATTGATCCCGGAAGCCCAGCCTGCGCCGCATCAATGGCAGAAAATGCCATTCTGGCAGAAAGTACGTCCGTGGGCGGCACAGCTTACCCAAATGGGCGTAGCAGCATGCGTATCGCTTGCAGTTATCGTTGGCGTCCAGCACTATAATGGACAATCTGAAACGTCCCAGCAGCCCGAAACGCCGGTATTTAATACACTGCCGATGATGGGTAAAGCCAGCCCGGTAAGCCTGGGAGTACCTTCTGAAGCGACCGCAAACAATGGTCAACAGCAGCAGGTACAGGAGCAGCGTCGTCGCATTAATGCAATGTTGCAGGATTACGAACTGCAACGCCGACTCCACTCTGAACAGCTTCAGTTTGAGCAGGCGCAAACCCAGCAAGCCGCTGTACAGGTGCCAGGAATTCAAACTTTAGGAACGCAATCGCAGTAATGAAGCAACTTTGGTTTGCCATGTCATTAGTGACAGGTAGCCTGTTATTCTCTGCTAACGCCTCGGCCACTCCCGCGTCCGGGGCGTTATTACAGCAGATGAACCTGGCCAGTCAGTCACTGAATTACGAGCTGTCATTCATCAGCATCAATAAACAGGGTGTTGAGTCTCTGCGTTATCGACATGCACGCCTCGATAACCGCCCTCTTGCACAATTGTTGCAAATGGATGGCCCGCGCCGGGAAGTGGTACAGCGCGGCAATGAAATCAGCTATTTTGAACCGGGACTTGAACCGTTCACGCTTAATGGCGATTACATTGTTGATTCTCTGCCATCGCTTATCTATACCGATTTCAAACGCCTTTCTCCTTACTACGACTTTATCTCCGTCGGGCGCACGCGTATTGCTGATCGTCTTTGCGAAGTCATTCGCGTGGTTGCCCGAGATGGTACACGCTACAGCTACATCGTGTGGATGGACACCGAATCGAAATTACCGATGCGGGTTGATCTCCTTGATCGCGATGGTGAAACGCTGGAACAATTTCGCGTGATTGCTTTTAACGTCAATCAGGATATCAGCAGCAGTATGCAGACGCTGGCGAAGGCAAATTTGCCGCCGTTGCTTTCTGTTCCTGTAGGTGAAAAAGCTAAATTCAGCTGGACGCCAACCTGGTTGCCACAGGGTTTTAGCGAAGTTTCCAGTAGTCGACGTCCGCTACCGACGATGGACAACATGCCTATCGAATCACGTCTCTATTCCGACGGATTATTCAGCTTCTCGGTAAACGTTAACCGCGCTACGCCATCGAGCACCGATCAGATGTTGCGCACCGGACGCAGAACCGTCAGTACAAGCGTACGTGATAACGCCGAAATCACCATTGTCGGTGAACTGCCGCCGCAAACGGCGAAACGCATTGCCGAGAATATTAAGTTCGGGGCAGCGCAATGATCAAAGAGTGGGCTACCGTCGTCTCCTGGCAAAACGGGCAGGCGCTGGTCAGTTGTGATGTTAAAGCTTCATGCAGCAGCTGCGCTTCACGCGCCGGTTGCGGTAGCCGCGTGTTAAATAAACTTGGCCCGCAAACCACGCATACCATTGTCGTACCCTGTGATGAGCCGTTAGTGCCGGGGCAAAAAGTGGAATTGGGGATCGCCGAAGGCAGCCTGCTTAGCTCCGCATTACTGGTTTATATGTCGCCGCTGGTGGGATTATTCCTCATCGCTTCGCTATTTCAGCTACTCTTTGCTTCTGACGTCGCAGCATTATGTGGTGCGATCCTCGGTGGTATTGGCGGGTTCCTGATTGCGCGCGGCTACTCGCGTAAGTTTGCTGCCCGGGCAGAATGGCAACCGATCATCTTAAGCGTGGCATTGCCGCCTGGCCTTGTGCGATTTGAAACATCTTCGGAAGACGCGAGCCAGTGATTTCACTGGCTTTATTGCATTTTGCATAACAAATGCGAGGACGTTTCCAGATACCACAATCCATACGGTATGAACATTTCCTCGCCTCAATGTTGTAGTGTAGAATGCGGCGTTTCTATTAATACAGACGTTAAGCTCAGAACAGCGACTTCTAAAAGCCTGGTTAACCGGGCATTAAGGCACAATAATCATACTTTATGAAGAATATACGTAACTTTTCGATCATAGCTCACATTGACCACGGTAAATCGACGCTGTCTGACCGTATTATCCAGATCTGCGGTGGCCTGTCTGACCGTGAAATGGAGGCGCAGGTTCTCGATTCCATGGATCTTGAGCGTGAGCGTGGCATTACCATCAAAGCGCAAAGCGTGACGCTGGACTACAAAGCGTCTGACGGCGAAACCTATCAGCTTAACTTTATCGACACCCCGGGCCACGTAGACTTCTCCTATGAAGTTTCCCGTTCGCTGGCTGCCTGTGAAGGTGCATTGCTGGTGGTCGACGCCGGGCAGGGCGTAGAAGCGCAAACCCTGGCAAACTGCTACACCGCCATGGAAATGGATCTCGAAGTGGTGCCGGTACTGAACAAGATTGACCTGCCGGCAGCCGATCCTGAACGCGTGGCGGAAGAAATTGAAGATATCGTCGGCATCGACGCCACCGACGCGGTGCGCTGTTCAGCGAAAACCGGCGTTGGCGTGCAGGACGTTCTCGAACGTCTGGTGCGCGACATTCCGCCGCCGGAAGGCGATCCGGAAGGCCCGTTGCAGGCACTAATTATCGACTCCTGGTTCGACAACTATCTGGGCGTTGTTTCACTTATCCGTATTAAAAACGGCACCCTGCGTAAGGGCGACAAAGTGAAAGTCATGAGTACCGGGCAGACCTATAACGCCGACCGTCTGGGCATCTTCACGCCGAAGCAGGTTGACCGCACTGAACTGAAATGTGGCGAAGTAGGCTGGCTGGTATGTGCGATTAAAGATATCCACGGCGCTCCAGTCGGCGATACCTTAACGCTGGCGCGTAATCCGGCAGAAAAGGCGCTGCCTGGCTTTAAGAAAGTCAAACCGCAGGTATACGCCGGTCTGTTCCCGGTAAGTTCCGACGACTATGAAGCCTTCCGTGACGCGCTGGGTAAACTCAGCCTGAACGATGCTTCACTGTTCTATGAGCCGGAAAGCTCCAGCGCGCTGGGCTTTGGTTTCCGCTGCGGCTTCCTCGGCCTGCTGCACATGGAGATCATCCAGGAACGTCTGGAACGTGAATACGATCTGGATCTGATCACCACTGCGCCGACCGTAGTGTATGAAGTTGAAACCACGTCAAGAGAAGTTATTTACGTCGACAGTCCATCCAAGCTGCCAGCGGTAAATAACATCTACGAACTGCGCGAGCCGATTGCCGAATGTCACATGCTGCTGCCGCAGGCATATCTCGGCAACGTTATTACGCTGTGCGTAGAAAAACGCGGCGTGCAGACCAATATGGTTTACCACGGTAATCAGGTGGCGCTGACGTACGAGATCCCGATGGCGGAAGTGGTGCTCGACTTCTTCGATCGCCTGAAATCTACCTCGCGTGGTTATGCGTCTCTGGATTACAACTTCAAACGCTTCCAGGCGTCCGACATGGTACGTGTAGACGTATTAATCAACGGTGAACGTGTTGATGCGTTGGCGCTGATCACCCACCGTGATAATTCGCAAAACCGCGGTCGCGAGTTGGTGGAGAAGATGAAAGATCTGATCCCACGCCAGCAGTTTGATATCGCCATTCAGGCAGCGATTGGTACGCACATTATTGCGCGATCCACCGTGAAACAGCTGCGTAAAAACGTACTGGCTAAATGTTATGGCGGCGATATCAGCCGTAAGAAAAAGCTGCTGCAGAAGCAGAAAGAAGGTAAGAAACGCATGAAGCAGATCGGTAACGTCGAGCTGCCGCAGGAAGCGTTCCTCGCCATTCTGCACGTCGGCAAAGACAACAAATAACCCTTAGGAGTTGGCATGGCGAATATGTTTGCCCTGATTCTGGTGATTGCCACACTGGTGACGGGCATTTTATGGTGCGTGGATAAATTCTTTTTCGCACCTAAACGGCGGGAACGTCAGGCAGCGGCGCAGGCGGCTGCCGGTGACTCACTGGATAAAGCAACCCTGAAAAAGGTTGCGCCGAAGCCTGGCTGGCTGGAAACCGGTGCTTCTGTTTTTCCGGTGCTGGCTATCGTATTGATTGTACGTTCGTTTATTTATGAACCGTTCCAGATCCCGTCAGGTTCGATGATGCCGACTCTGTTAATCGGTGATTTTATTCTGGTAGAGAAGTTTGCTTATGGCATTAAAGATCCTATCTACCAGAAAACGCTGATCGAAACCGGTCATCCGAAACGCGGCG
Source organism: Escherichia sp. SCLE84 (assembly GCF_012584495.1). Taxonomy (NCBI): domain Bacteria; kingdom Pseudomonadati; phylum Pseudomonadota; class Gammaproteobacteria; order Enterobacterales; family Enterobacteriaceae; genus Escherichia; species Escherichia sp. SCLE84. The sequence continues at coordinate 4,516,876 of NZ_CP051430.1, forward strand.
ATATCGTGGTCTTTAAATATCCGGAAGATCCAAAGCTTGATTACATCAAGCGCGCGGTGGGTTTACCGGGCGATAAAGTCACTTACGATCCGGTCTCAAAAGAGCTGACGATTCAACCGGGATGCAGTTCCGGCCAGGCGTGTGAAAACGCGCTACCGGTCACCTACTCCAACGTGGAACCGAGCGATTTCGTTCAGACCTTCTCACGCCGTAATGGTGGGGAAGCGACCAGCGGATTCTTTGAAGTGCCGAAAAACGAAACCAAAGAAAATGGAATTCGTCTTTCCGAGCGTAAAGAGACACTGGGTGATGTGACGCACCGAATTCTGACAGTGCCGATTGCGCAGGACCAGGTGGGGATGTATTACCAGCAGCCAGGGCAACAACTGGCAACCTGGATTGTTCCGCCGGGACAATACTTCATGATGGGCGACAACCGCGACAACAGCGCGGACAGCCGTTACTGGGGTTTTGTGCCTGAAGCGAATCTGGTCGGTCGGGCAACGGCTATCTGGATGAGTTTCGATAAGCAAGAAGGCGAATGGCCGACAGGTGTGCGCTTAAGTCGCATTGGCGGCATCCATTAATAGCCCATCTTCGTTCACGTTGTCGCCGTTATGGCGACAACGTGAATTATTTATGAGATAAATCTCCCGTGGCTAACGACATCCCCCGTCGTTGTGTATAGAATATTCCCCCGAAGTTTAAGGTTGGCACCTCCAGGTTGCCACGGCACACGAAACAGCGTTGGTCCCCATATACCGGTAAACTGAAACTGCAGCGAAGCAGTTAGCAGAGCCATGTATATCAGGTCTGTTTCGTGTGCTGAATTGTTGACGCATTTATTTATTGGTATCGCATGAACCCCATCGTAATTAATCGGCTTCAACGGAAGCTGGGCTACACTTTTAATCATCAGGAACTGTTGCAGCAGGCATTAACTCATCGTAGTGCCAGCAGCAAACATAACGAGCGTTTAGAATTTTTAGGCGACTCTATTCTGAGCTACGTTATCGCCAATGCGCTTTATCACCGTTTCCCTCGTGTGGATGAAGGCGATATGAGCCGGATGCGCGCCACGCTGGTCCGTGGCAATACGCTGGCGGAACTGGCGCGCGAATTTGAGTTAGGCGAGTGCTTACGTTTAGGGCCAGGTGAACTTAAAAGCGGTGGATTTCGTCGTGAGTCAATTCTCGCCGACACCGTCGAAGCATTAATTGGTGGCGTATTCCTCGACAGTGATATTCAAACCGTCGAGAAATTAATCCTCAACTGGTATCAAACTCGTTTGGACGAAATTAGCCCAGGCGATAAACAAAAAGATCCGAAAACGCGCTTGCAAGAATATTTGCAGGGTCGCCATCTGCCGCTGCCGACTTATCTGGTAGTCCAGGTACGTGGCGAAGCGCACGATCAGGAATTTACTATCCACTGCCAGGTCAGCGGCCTGAGTGAACCGGTGGTTGGCACAGGTTCAAGCCGTCGTAAGGCTGAGCAGGCTGCCGCCGAACAGGCGTTGAAAAAACTGGAGCTGGAATGAGCATCGATAAAAGTTACTGCGGATTTATTGCCATCGTCGGACGTCCGAACGTTGGCAAATCCACATTGTTGAACAAACTGCTGGGGCAGAAGATCTCCATCACCTCCCGCAAAGCGCAAACAACTCGTCACCGCATTGTGGGGATCCATACTGAAGGCGCGTATCAGGCGATCTACGTTGATACCCCTGGCCTGCATATGGAAGAAAAACGCGCTATTAACCGCCTGATGAACAAAGCGGCGAGCAGCTCTATTGGCGACGTTGAGCTGGTGATTTTTGTCGTTGAAGGCACCCGCTGGACGCCGGACGACGAAATGGTGCTCAACAAACTGCGCGATGGCAAAGCGCCGGTGATCCTCGCGGTGAACAAAGTGGATAACGTGCAGGAAAAAGCCGATCTGCTGCCGCACTTACAGTTCCTGGCAAGTCAGATGAACTTCCTCGATATCGTGCCGATCTCTGCTGAAACCGGGCTGAATGTCGACACTATCGCAGCAATCGTGCGTAAGCATCTCCCTGAAGCGACCCATCACTTCCCGGAAGATTACATCACCGATCGCTCACAGCGTTTTATGGCGTCTGAAATCATCCGCGAAAAACTGATGCGTTTCCTCGGCGCCGAACTGCCGTACTCCGTGACCGTGGAGATCGAACGTTTCGTCTCTAACGAACGCGGTGGTTATGACATCAATGGTTTGATTCTCGTTGAGCGTGAAGGGCAGAAGAAGATGGTTATTGGCAACAAAGGGGCCAAGATCAAAACCATCGGGATTGAAGCGCGTAAAGACATGCAGGAAATGTTCGAAGCGCCTGTCCACCTTGAACTGTGGGTAAAAGTGAAATCCGGTTGGGCCGACGACGAACGCGCACTGCGCAGTCTCGGTTACGTTGACGATCTTTAAGAGTCACTCCGATGGAAGGCTGGCAGCGCGCATTTGTCCTGCATAGTCGCCCGTGGAGCGAAACCAGCCTGATGCTGGACGTCTTCACGGAGGAATCGGGTCGCGTGCGTCTGGTTGCCAAAGGCGCACGCTCTAAACGCTCTACTCTGAAAGGTGCATTACAGCCTTTCACCCCTCTCTTGCTACGTTTCGGCGGGCGTGGCGAAGTCAAAACGCTGCGCAGTGCTGAAGCTGTCTCGCTGGCGCTGCCATTAAGCGGTATCACGCTTTACAGCGGTCTGTACATCAACGAACTTCTCTCCCGCGTACTGGAATACGAGACGCGCTTCTCTGAACTCTTTTTCGATTACTTGCACTGCATTCACTCTCTTGCAGGTGCCACTGGTACGCCAGAACCCGCGCTGCGCCGCTTTGAACTGGCACTGCTCGGGCATCTGGGCTATGGCGTCAATTTTACCCATTGTGCGGGTAGCGGCGAGCCGGTAGATGACACCATGACGTATCGTTATCGCGAAGAAAAAGGGTTTATCGCAAGCGTCGTTATCGACAATAAAACGTTCACCGGAAGGCAGTTAAAAGCGTTAAACGCGCGGGAATTTCCTGACGCAGACACACTACGCGCCGCGAAACGCTTTACCCGCATGGCGCTTAAGCCGTATCTTGGCGGTAAACCATTAAAGAGCAGGGAACTGTTCCGGCAGTTTATGCCTAAGCGAACGGTGAAAACACATTATGAATGATGAGGATTGTCATGGCTGAATTACTGTTAGGCGTCAACATTGACCATATTGCAACGCTGCGTAACGCACGCGGTACTGCTTACCCGGATCCGGTGCAGGCGGCGTTTATTGCTGAGCAGGCGGGAGCGGACGGCATTACCGTGCATTTACGTGAAGATCGCCGCCACATTACTGACCGTGATGTGCGCATCCTGCGTCAGACACTGGATACCCGCATGAATCTGGAGATGGCGGTGACCGAAGAGATGCTGGCGATCGCCGTTGAGACGAAGCCACATTTTTGCTGTCTGGTACCGGAAAAGCGTCAGGAAGTAACAACCGAAGGCGGCCTGGACGTCGCAGGGCAGCGTGACAAAATGCGCGATGCCTGCAAACGTCTGGCAGATGCCGGGATCCAGGTTTCTCTCTTTATCGACGCCGATGAAGAGCAGATCAAAGCTGCGGCAGAGGTTGGCGCACCGTTTATCGAGATCCACACCGGTTGCTATGCTGATGCCAAAACTGACGCCGAACAGGCGCAAGAGCTGGCGCGTATCGCCAAAGCCGCGACCTTTGCCGCTAGTCTCGGTCTGAAAGTTAACGCTGGTCACGGTCTGACCTATCACAACGTGAAAGCTATTGCCGCCATCCCTGAGATGCATGAACTGAATATCGGTCATGCCATTATTGGTCGTGCAGTGATGACCGGACTGAAAGATGCGGTGGCAGAAATGAAGCGTCTGATGCTGGAAGCGCGTGGCTAATGGCAATATTAGGTTTAGGCACGGATATCGTAGAGATCGCTCGCATAGAAGCAGTGATCGCCCGATCCGGTGAGCGCCTGGCACGCCGCGTATTAAGCGATAACGAATGGGCAATCTGGAAAACGCACCACCAGCCGGTGCGTTTTCTGGCGAAGCGTTTTGCTGTGAAAGAAGCCGCAGCAAAAGCGTTTGGCACCGGGATCCGCAATGGTCTGGCGTTTAATCAATTTGAAGTATTCAATGATGAGCTCGGCAAACCACGGCTACGGCTATGGGGTGAGGCATTAAAACTGGCGGAAAAGCTCGGCGTTGTAAATATGCATGTAACGCTGGCAGATGAACGCCACTATGCTTGTGCCACGGTAATTATTGAAAGTTAAAAATAATACCGTTCTCTTTAAAAAGTAAAACCCCCGAACTGGTAAGGAACGGGGGTTTTACTTTTTAACTTTAATTTTGTGCAGCATGCACCCTCAACAACAGCGATTATGGATCAGTGTACTTATCTTTTACAAGCAACTTGCAATCTTTAGCATAAAAACTCGAGCCTTTACGAAGAAAGCAATATTGATGGAAAGATTAACGTGACCGCCAATTCGTAAGTACATTAAAATTGGCTTCGTTATTGAAGATTTTGCTGTGCTTTACACCATGCCACAGAATTCCCCCATTGAAACGAGTGGTGTCGTCAAAGCTCTGGTGTGGAGTGCAGCATGCACCCTCAATAACTCGCACGTTCAGTTTTGGGGAGATGTAAGGGCTAATCTGAACAGCTGCATTCCTTGTTTAAGGAAAAACGAATGACTGATTGCCGATACCTGATTAAACGGGTCATCAAAATCATCATTGCTGTTTTACAGCTGATCCTTCTGTTCTTATAACACAAGGAAACGTACTTAAGGTGAGTCCGGTGAACCAATCGGACGCGCCTTTAATAACTATAAATAAGTGTCTTGGCAGATACTATATAAATTAACTTAGTGAATGATTATGCTAATGTCATCAATTAAATAAATATAATGGCGTTAAGGCTTCCCAGTAATATAATTAATACTCTACTTCCAGAGTAGAATATTAAATTTTATCCGCGTGGTGCATCAGCACAAATTTATCCCACAACTGTTCTTCTGTCTCGACATGCGCCGGATCTTTCACAATAGTATTGGGGATCGGGCACACCTTCTGGCAGGTTGGTGTCTCGTAGTGCCCTACGCATTCGGTACACTTATCGCTGTTAATCTCGTAGATATGATCTCCCATTGAAATCGCCTCATTCGGGCATTCGGGTTCACACATATCACAATTGATGCATTTTTTAGTGATTAACAACGCCATAAGGAAACTCTCAAAACAACACAAACCGGGCGGGCATTATACGCGCATTCTTTACTCAGACCAGTTTTTTCACCAGCGCTTCACTATGACGAATACGTTCTGGTGCCAGTTCCAGATCCTGCTGAATCAGCGCAATGAACAGCAAATCCGTTAACATTCCCTGAGCGTGACAAGCAGAGATTGAAGCACTGTTTGTCGCTTGTTCTTCGGCAATGGTATACAGGCAATGAGAAGCACGCTGTTGCAGGGCATTCGGAGTAAAGCCGGTAATCGCCAGCACTTTTCCGCCCACTCGCAGCATCTCATCTGCCGCCAGGTTTAACTCGCGTCGTACACCGGTGTAGGAAATGGCTAATAACAGATCGTCAGGGGACGACGCCTGTACTGTTGCGAGTAGCGCATGCATATCGCGCACTGCGGCAGCATTGAAGCCAATCTTCATCAGCTTCCAGGCAAAGTTTTGCGCCACCAGACCCGAAGCGCCAATACCGGTCAGAATTATCCGCCGCGCAGAGCGCAACATTGTTACGCATTCATGCAGTTTCTCTTCACTATTAACGTTTAGCGTTGCGTACATAGCGGCAGTATTTTCTTTAATCAGTTTTTCGCCGACCAGCCGTAACGGATCATCACCGCGGATTTGGTTATGAATGGGCACGGAGGGCGATTCCGGCTGGCTTGCCAGCGCTTCACTCAACGCCAACTTAAGCGCCGGAAAACCTTTATAGCCGAGTTTTTGCGCGAACTTCACGACGCTGGACTGACTGACTCCGGCTTCGTTGGCCAGTTGCTGAGAGCTTAAATGGCGCGCCGTATCAGGTTGTAGCAGCAGATAATCCGCCAGTTTTTTATCACTCTGGGCAAGCCCCTGGTAACGCTGACGGATACGAAGTAAGCCGTTCATATCTTTCCTCGCGATGAAATAGTGGCGACAACAGGCAATATGAGAGACACGCGAGTGAATTTTATATTCCATTGCCGCTAATTGCCATGAATTAAAAATTCCAGTTAGCCATGATGCGGTCGATTGTTGCCGGAAAAGTGATGATCTATCTGTTAGGCTATGTAGTAGCGAAAATTAATCAGGATGTTTCAGTCCAGAGGAGTATGGTTTGGCAACTCACGAGCGTCGTGTGGTGTTTTTTGACTTAGATGGAACATTGCATCAGCAGGATATGTTCGGCAGTTTTCTGCGCTATTTACTGCGTCGCCAACCGCTGAATGCGTTACTTGTCCTGCCGTTGTTACCGATTATAGCCATTGCGTTATTGATAAAAGGTCGTGCGGCACGCTGGCCGATGAGTCTGCTTCTGTGGGGGTGCACTTTTGGTCACAGCGAAGCACGTTTACAGACGTTGCAGGCCGATTTCGTGCGCTGGTTTCGCGACAATGTTACCGCCTTTCCGCTGGTTCAGGAGCGATTAACCACCTACCTGTTAAGTTCCGATGCTGATATCTGGTTGATTACCGGCTCTCCGCAGCCGCTGGTTGAAGCGGTTTATTTCGATACGCCCTGGCTGCCGCGGGTTAATCTTATCGCCAGCCAAATTCAGCGTGGCTATGGTGGTTGGGTATTGACGATGCGTTGTCTGGGACATGAAAAGGTCGCACAACTGGAGCGCAAAATCGGCACTCCGCTGCGGCTGTACAGTGGCTATAGCGACAGTAATCAGGACAATCCGCTGCTTTATTTCTGTCAGCATCGTTGGCGAGTAACCCCGCGCGGTGAACTCCAGCAACTGGAATAGAGTAAAGCATAGCGTCCGTGTATAATGCGCCGCGCTTTTATAACCGGAGTTTTCTTTTTGTCTGAAGTCGAATTTAGCCACGAATACTGGATGCGTCACGCGCTGACGCTGGCGAAACGTGCCTGGGATGAGCGGGAAGTGCCGGTCGGCGCGGTATTAGTGCATAACAATCGGGTAATCGGCGAAGGCTGGAACCGCCCGATTGGTCGCCATGATCCCACCGCACATGCAGAAATCATGGCCCTGCGGCAGGGTGGTCTGGTGATGCAAAATTATCGTCTGATCGACGCCACGTTGTATGTCACGCTTGAACCATGTGTAATGTGTGCCGGAGCGATGATCCACAGTCGCATTGGTCGCGTGGTCTTTGGTGCGCGTGACGCGAAAACTGGCGCTGCGGGATCTTTAATGGATGTGCTGCATCATCCGGGTATGAATCACCGAGTGGAAATTACGGAAGGAATACTGGCGGATGAGTGCGCGGCGTTGCTCAGTGACTTCTTTCGCATGCGCCGCCAGGAAATTAAAGCGCAGAAAAAAGCGCAATCCTCGACGGATTAATTTTGTTTCTCTTCACTCCCTTTCCTGGAAAACAGCAGAGAGGGAGAATGGGTCAAATAGTTTGATGACGACTGGGAAAGAAACGAGAGAAAAGGAAATTTCTCTTTGCCCAACTCCGTAGGCGATACCGCCGGATAATCCTGCGCCAGTTGCATCGCCGCTTCTGTAGCCTGCTTCTCTTTCTCTTGCAGATAACCCACCAGGCTAATCTGATACTTACGAATATTTTCGACATAAGCGTAGGCTTCATGTCCACGAGCGTAGCCGTAAGTCAGCTTGCTGTAATAGGGTTTCTGGCTAAGTAAAGGCAGACGCTGTTTTACGTCAGCCCAACTGTCAGGATTCCCTTTGGTTTTTGCCGTCAGGGCGCGGGCATCCAGCATATGCGCATAGCCCATATTGTACGCAGCGAGGGCAAACCAGATCCGCTCGTTCTCCGGCACACTTTCCGGCACTTTACTCATCATATCCTGCAAATAACGCACGCCACCGCTGATGCTCTGTTCGGCATCGGTACGATCCGTAATGCCGAGGCTTTGCGCGGTATTTTTGGTTAACATCATCATGCCGCGCACACCCGTCGGTGAAGTGGCCTGTGCATCCCAGTGCGATTCCTGATAAGCAATAGCGGCCAGCAAACGCCAGTCAATTTCTTCGGCGTATTTCTCAAACAGGGGCTTTAACTGCGGCAGTACCGCATCGACGGCGCGTAAAAATGTGCGCGTATCGACGTAATCAAAATCATCGCCATGCCCCAGGTATTTCTCTTCAATGCGTGCCAGCGTACCGTCTTCATTCATTTCGTTGAAGAAGTCGAGCAGGGCGGCGGAAAGGGTATTATCGCCATCTAACGGGCTAAACCAAGTCACCGGTTGTTCATCGGTGATATCGAGCGCTACGGCGAGCTCCGGGTGAACGCGCTGAAACAGGCTGATGGCGACAGAATCAGCAATGGTGTAATCGAGTTTTCCTTCGATGACATCTTCCATTAATTCCGCAGAGCCTTTTTTGTCGTCTACCTTCCAGCTTAATTCCGGGAATTTTGTTTCTTTCAGGGTCTGGAGATCGTTAACCACCACATGACCCGGTGCAACGGTGAGTTGCTCCGCCGTCAGGTTGCCCAGCGTACGTGGGCGATACTGACCCACTTTATAAACCAGTTGTTGTGACACGGAATAATAGGTAGGGCCAGGCTGATAATTTTTTACCCGCTCACTGTTATAGACAAGTCCTGCCGCCAGCAGGTCGGCGTTACCATTATCAAGGTCGTCAAACAGCTGGCTGATATTCTGCCGCACGGTCACTTTCAGTTTTACACCGAGGTAATCGGCAAACTGTTTCGCCAGTTCGTAATCCAGGCCAAAAGGTTTCCCGTTGATTTCGTTATAAGTCAGGGGAGTATGAATGGTGCTCACACGCAACTCTCCCCGCGCTTGAATGGCGGCGATACGGTTGTCGGCTTTACCAAACCAGGGAATGGATGGCCAGAGAGCGACCGCGAGCAGCAGTGCCAGAATGCCGATGAACAGATAATTAATCTTTAATTTTTTCAATTAGTTAATTCTCTGTGTCGTGCGCGTCCCAGCTTGAAAAAACGTAATAATAGTGAAAGGTTTACTCATAAATGAGCGGCATTTTGCGTAAACCTGCGCCAGATGGCAACTTATTACAGCCATTGGCGGCACGCGTTGCTAATTCACGATGGTGATTTTATTTCCACGCAAACGGTTTCGTCAGCGCATCAGATTCTTTATAATGACGCCCGTTTCCCCCCCTTGGGTACACCGAAAGCTTAGAAGACGAGAGACTTATGATGGAAATTCTGCGTGGTTCGCCTGCACTGTCGGCATTCCGAATCAACAAACTGCTGGCACGTTTTCAGGCTGCCAGGCTCCCGGTTCACAATATTTACGCCGAGTATGTCCATTTTGCTGACCTCAATGCGCCGTTAAACGATGATGAGCACGCACAACTTGAACGCCTGCTGAAATATGGCCCGGCACTCGCCAGCCACGCCCCGCAAGGCAAACTCCTGCTGGTGACCCCGCGTCCTGGCACCATCTCTCCCTGGTCTTCGAAAGCGACCGATATTGCCCATAACTGCGGGCTACAACAGGTAAACCGCCTTGAGCGCGGCGTTGCTTACTATATAGAAGCCGGTACGCTGACCAATGAACAATGGCAGCAGGTTACCGCTGAACTGCACGACCGCATGATGGAAACGGTCTTTTTTGCTTTAGATGATGCAGAGCAGCTGTTTGCACACCATCAACCGACTCCGGTCACCAGCGTTGATTTGCTGGGGCAGGGCCGTCAGGCGCTAATCGACGCTAACCTGCGTCTTGGCCTGGCACTGGCGGAAGATGAAATTGACTATCTGCAGGATGCTTTCACAAAGCTTGGTCGTAACCCGAACGACATCGAGCTGTATATGTTCGCCCAGGCGAACTCCGAGCACTGCCGCCACAAGATTTTTAACGCCGATTGGGTTATCGACGGTGAGCAACAGCCGAAATCGCTGTTTAAGATGATCAAAAACACCTTCGAAACCACGCCAGATTACGTTCTCTCTGCTTATAAAGATAACGCCGCCGTAATGGAAGGTTCTGAAGTGGGCCGCTACTTTGCTGACCACGAAACGGGCCGCTACGATTTCCATCAGGAACCGGCGCATATTCTGATGAAAGTCGAAACTCACAACCACCCGACGGCGATTTCTCCGTGGCCGGGCGCGGCGACCGGTTCCGGCGGTGAAATCCGCGATGAAGGTGCCACCGGGCGCGGCGCGAAGCCGAAAGCGGGTTTGGTTGGTTTCTCCGTTTCCAACCTGCGAATTCCTGGCTTCGAACAGCCGTGGGAAGAAGATTTCGGTAAGCCTGAGCGCATTGTCACCGCGCTGGACATCATGACCGAAGGCCCGCTGGGCGGCGCGGCGTTTAACAACGAATTTGGTCGTCCGGCACTGAATGGCTACTTCCGTACTTATGAAGAAAAAGTGAACAGCCACAACGGCGAAGAGCTGCGCGGTTATCACAAACCGATCATGCTGGCGGGCGGGATCGGCAACATTCGCGCCGATCACGTACAAAAAGGCGAGATCAACGTCGGTGCGAAGCTGGTCGTTCTCGGCGGCCCGGCAATGAACATCGGTCTTGGCGGCGGAGCGGCGTCTTCCATGGCGTCAGGTCAGTCTGATGCCGACCTCGACTTTGCTTCCGTACAGCGCGACAACCCGGAGATGGAGCGTCGTTGCCAGGAAGTGATCGACCGTTGCTGGCAGCTTGGTGATGCTAACCCAATTCTGTTTATCCACGACGTCGGTGCGGGCGGTCTTTCTAACGCGATGCCGGAGCTGGTGAGCGACGGCGGACGCGGCGGTAAATTTGAACTGCGCGATATTCTAAGCGACGAACCGGGCATGAGCCCGCTGGAAATCTGGTGTAACGAATCCCAGGAACGCTACGTGCTGGCGGTTGCTGCCGATCAATTACCGCTGTTTGACGAACTGTGTAAGCGTGAGCGCGCACCCTACGCGGTGATTGGTGAAGCGACCGAAGAACTGCATCTTTCTCTGCACGATCGTCATTTTGATAATCAGCCGATCGATCTGCCGCTGGACGTCCTGCTTGGTAAAACGCCGAAGATGACCCGCGATGTACAAACGCTGAAAGCGAAGGGCGATGCGCTGGTCCGTGAAGGGATCACCATTGCAGACGCGGTGAAACGCGTACTGCATCTGCCGACCGTGGCGGAGAAAACTTTCCTGGTGACCATCGGTGACCGCAGCGTAACTGGCATGGTAGCGCGCGATCAGATGGTGGGTCCGTGGCAGGTGCCGGTCGCTAACTGCGCGGTCACTACCGCCAGCCTCGACAGCTACTACGGTGAAGCGATGGCGATTGGCGAGCGTGCGCCGGTTGCGCTGCTGGATTTCGCCGCCTCTGCCCGTCTGGCGGTCGGTGAAGCGTTAACCAATATTGCCGCAACACAGATTGGTGATATCAAACGCATTAAACTTTCCGCCAACTGGATGGCGGCGGCAGGCCACCCTGGTGAAGATGCGGGCCTGTATGAAGCCGTTAAAGCCGTGGGCGAAGAGCTTTGTCCGGCGCTGGGCCTGACGATCCCGGTGGGTAAAGACTCTATGTCGATGAAAACCCGCTGGCAGGAAGGTAACGAAGAGCGCGAAATGACGTCGCCGCTGTCGCTGGTGATTTCTGCATTTGCCCGCGTGGAAGATGTGCGTCACACCATCACGCCACAGCTTTCTACCGAAGATAACGCACTGCTGCTGATTGATTTGGGCAAAGGCAATAACGCGCTGGGCGCAACGGCGCTGGCGCAGGTTTATCGTCAGCTTGGCGACAAACCGGCAGATGTACGCGACGTCGCGCAACTGAAAGGCTTCTATGACGCGATTCAGGCGCTGGTTGCACAGCGTAAGCTGCTCGCATACCACGACCGCTCTGATGGCGGCCTGCTGGTAACGCTGGCGGAAATGGCCTTTGCTGGTCATTGCGGCATTAACGCGGATATTGCCTCTCTGGGCGACGATCGCCTGGCGGCGTTGTTTAACGAAGAACTGGGTGCGGTGATTCAGGTTCGTGCCGCTGACCGTGAAGCGGTTGAGTCCGTACTGGCACAGCATGGGCTTGCTGATTGTGTCCATTATGTAGGGCAGGCGGTTTCCGGTGACCGTTTTGTGATTACCGCCAACGGGCAGACTGTATTCAGCGAAAGCCGCACCACGTTGCGTGTCTGGTGGGCAGAAACTACCTGGCAGATGCAGCGCCTGCGTGACAACCCGGAGTGTGCTGACCAGGAGCACCAGGCGAAATCTAACGATGCCGATCCTGGCCTGAATGTAAAACTGTCGTTCGATATCAACGAAGATGTGGCAGCACCGTATATTGCCACTGGCGCACGTCCGAAAGTTGCCGTACTGCGTGAGCAGGGCGTGAACTCGCATGTTGAAATGGCGGCAGCTTTCCACCGTGCAGGCTTTGATGCTATCGACGTGCATATGAGTGACCTGCTGACCGGACGCACGGGCCTGGAAGATTTCCACGCCCTGGTCGCGTGCGGTGGTTTCTCCTACGGTGATGTGCTGGGTGCCGGTGAAGGTTGGGCGAAGTCAATCCTGTTCAATGACCGTGTACGCGATGAGTTTGCAACCTTCTTCCACCGTCCGCAAACGCTGGCGCTGGGGGTATGTAACGGTTGCCAGATGATGTCTAACCTGCGCGAACTGATCCCAGGTAGTGAGTTGTGGCCACGTTTTGTGCGCAATACCTCCGATCGCTTTGAAGCGCGTTTCAGCCTGGTTGAAGTGACCCAAAGCCCGTCGCTGCTGTTGCAGGGGATGGTGGGCTCGCAAATGCCGATTGCTGTCTCTCATGGTGAAGGGCGCGTGGAAGTGCGTGATGCGGCGCATCTGGCGGCACTGGAAAGCAAAGGGCTGGTGGCACTGCGCTATGTCGATAACTTCGGCAAAGTCACTGAAACCTACCCGGCTAACCCGAACGGTTCACCGAACGGTATTACGGCAGTCACGACTGAAAGTGGTCGAGTCACCATTATGATGCCGCACCCGGAACGTGTTTTCCGTACTGTCAGCAACTCCTGGCATCCGGAAAACTGGGGCGAGGATGGCCCATGGATGCGTATTTTCCGCAATGCGCGTAAGCAGTTGGGGTAAGTCGTCAGCCCATTGGTTTTGCAGCCCGGATGCGGCATTAAGCACCAACCACTATCATAAGCTCCCAACTCCGGGAGCTTTTTTGTGTCTGTAAATCACGACAATGGGTGGTTTGCCGTGTCGCTTTCTGGCGACACTTAACTCATTGATTTTAATATTATCTAATAAGTTTATCTTAAGTTGTCTCTTTTTAGCGACACAGTGGCTGATTTACATTCAAACAGCGGAGAAGACATAAACCCCTCAAAGCAACGTATAATCAGTACGTTACCAAACTATTTTCTTTATTGGCACAGTTACTGCATAATAGTAAGCAGTGGCTCATTCACCGACTTATGTCAGCCCCTTCGGGACGTGCTACATAAAATTCGAATGACGCACAACAAGGTGCCTGCCGTCCAACTTCTGATATCAGCGTAGCTATATCAACCATCGGGCGAAACGTCGAGTTAGGCACCGCCTTATTCCATAACAAAGCCGGGTAATTCCCGGCTTTGTTGTATCTGAACTTCCCCTCGGTTAGCATCAGGCTATTCGCGTCTGACGAGAGTAACACCTTGAAACGCTGGCCCGTTTTTCCCCGCTCATTACGACAACTGGTAATGCTGGCATTTTTGCTAATTCTACTACCCCTGTTGGTGCTGGCATGGCAAGCCTGGCAAAGCCTGAATGCGCTTAGCGATCAGGCGGCGCTGGTTAACCGCACTACGCTTATTGATGCCCGGCGTAGTGAAGCGATGACCAACGCGGCGCTGGAGATGGAGCGTAGCTACCGTCAGTATTGCGTGCTGGACGACCCTACGCTTGCGAAGGTTTATCAAAGCCAGCGCAAGCGTTACAGCGAAATGCTCGATGCCCACGCAGGCATACTGCCAGACGATAAACTTTACCAGGCATTGCGTCAGGATTTGAACAATCTGGCCCAACTTCAGTGTAACAACAGTGGTCCCGATGCTGCCGCCGCCGCGCGTCTTGAAGCCTTTGCCAGTGCCAATACCGAAATGGTGCAGGCCACGCGCACAGTGGTGTTCTCTCGTGGGCAGCAACTTCAGCGTGAAATCGCCGAACGTGGGCAATATTTTGGTTGGCAATCGCTGGTGCTATTTCTGGTGAGTCTGGTGATGGTGCTACTTTTCACGCGGATGATTATCGGGCCGGTGAAAAATATCGAGCGCATGATCAACCGTCTGGGGGAAGGGCGTTCTCTGGGCAATAGCGTTTCGTTCAGTGGACCGAGCGAGTTACGCTCGGTTGGGCAACGTATTCTTTGGTTAAGTGAGCGCCTGTCATGGCTGGAATCCCAACGCCATCAATTTTTAAGACATTTATCTCATGAATTAAAAACGCCACTGGCGAGTATGCGCGAGGGCACTGAATTACTGGCTGACCAGGTTGTCGGGCCGCTTACGCCAGAGCAAAAAGAGGTGGTGAGCATTCTTGATAGCAGCAGCCGCAATTTGCAAAAACTGATCGAACAACTGCTTGATTACAACCGTAAACAGGCGGACAGTGCGGTGGAACTGGAGAATGTTGAATTAGCACCGCTGGTGGAGACAGTGGTTTCTGCTCATAGCCTGCCCGCACGGGCTAAAATGATGCATACCGACGTCGATCTCAAAGCAACAGCTTGCCTGGCGGAGCCAATGCTTCTGATGAGCGTACTGGATAATCTTTACTCCAATGCGGTGCACTACGGGGCTGAATCCGGTAACATTTGCCTTCGCAGCAGTTCACATGGTGCGCGGGTTTATATTGATGTCATCAATACAGGCACGCCCATTCCGCAAGAGGAACGCGCCATGATCTTCGAACCCTTTTTTCAGGGAAGCCACCAGCGAAAAGGGGCGGTGAAGGGCAGCGGTCTGGGATTAAGCATTGCCAGGGATTGTATTCGCCGTATGCAAGGGGAACTGTATCTGGTCGACGAGAGCGGGCAAGACGTTTGTTTCCGCATTGAATTACCGTCGTCGAAAAACACGAAATAATGCTAACAGCCTATCCTATCAGGCTATTTTATTTGTCAGTTCGGCCCCGGGCAGTGCTCGAAATCTTCACGTACGATATGTACGCTCCGGTTTCTCCGCGCTGTCCATGTCCAGACTGTCTGCAACAATTACGCCCACTGAGATAGGCTTTAAGTCTGGTGAATATGCGACACATTTTTCAACGATTATTGCCCCGACGGCTGTGGCTGGCAGGGCTGCTATGTCTGGCATTGCTGGGTTGCGTGCAGAATCACAATAAGCCAGCCATTGATACGCCAGCAGAAGAAAAAATTCCGGTTTATCAACTGGCTGACTATCTTTCTACTGAATGTAGCGACATCTGGGCGCTGCAAGGTAAATCAACCGAAACCAATCCGCTTTACTGGCTGCGGGCGATGGATTGTGCTGATCGTTTAATGCCTGCGCAGTCGCGTCAGCAAGCTCGCCAATATGACGACGGCAGCTGGCAAAATACCTTTAAACAAGGGATTTTGCTCGCCGACGCCAAAATTACGCCGTATGAGCGCCGCCAGCTGGTCGCGCGTATTGAAGCGTTAAGTACCGAGATCCCGGCACAGGTTCGCCCACTGTATCAACTCTGGCGCGACGGTCAGGCGCTGCAACTGCAACTGGCGGAAGAGCGCCAACGTTACAGTAAACTCCAGCAGTCCAGCGACAGCGAGCTGGATACATTGCGCCAGCAACATCACGTTCTACAGCAGCAACTGGAACTCACCACCCGCAAGCTGGAAAACCTGACCGATATTGAACGCCAGCTCTCGACCCGCAAACCGGCTGGAAATTTCTCGCCGGATACGCCGCACGAGAGTGAAAAGCCCGCGCCATCCACCCATGAGGTCACTCCTGATGAGCCATAAACCTGCGCATTTATTATTGGTCGATGACGATCCGGGATTGCTGAAACTGCTTGGCCTGCGCCTGACCAGCGAAGGCTACAGTGTGGTCACGGCGGAGAGTGGTGCTGAAGGATTACGGGTACTGAATCGCGAAAAAGTAGATTTAGTTATCAGCGACCTGCGGATGGATGAAATGGACGGTATGCAGCTGTTTGCTGAAATCCAGAAAGTGCAGCCTGGAATGCCAGTAATTATTCTTACTGCGCATGGTTCTATCCCCGATGCCGTTGCTGCAACACAGCAGGGCGTTTTTAGTTTCCTCACCAAGCCTGTCGATAAAGATGCGCTATATCAGGCAATTGATGATGCGCTGGAACAATCCGCGCCAGCCACCGACGAACGCTGGCGCGAGGCGATTGTCACCCGCAGCCCGCTGATGCTGCGTTTGCTTGAACAGGCGCGGCTGGTGGCGCAATCAGACGTCAGCGTTTTGATTAATGGCCAGAGCGGCACCGGGAAAGAGATTTTCGCCCAGGCTATCCACAACGCCAGCCCGCGCAATAGCAAACCATTTATTGCTATTAACTGTGGTGCATTGCCTGAGCAATTGCTGGAGTCGGAGCTGTTTGGTCATGCGCGTGGCGCGTTTACTGGCGCTGTCAGCAATCGCGAAGGTTTATTCCAGGCGGCGGAAGGCGGTACGCTATTTCTCGATGAGATTGGCGATATGCCCGCACCGTTGCAGGTCAAACTGCTGCGCGTGTTGCAGGAGCGTAAAGTGCGCCCGCTGGGCAGTAACCGCGATATTGATATCGACGTGCGGATTATTTCCGCCACTCACCGCGACCTGCCAAAAGCGATGGCGCGCGGGGAATTCCGCGAAGATCTCTATTACCGCCTCAACGTTGTCAGCCTGAAAATTCCGGCACTGGCGGAGCGCACAGAAGACATTCCGCTACTGGCAAATCACCTGTTGCGCCAGGCGGCAGAGCGACATAAACCGTTTGTCCGCGCGTTCTCTACCGATGCGATGAAACGCCTGATGACCGCGAGCTGGCCGGGTAATGTGCGCCAGTTGGTCAACGTGATTGAACAGTGCGTGGCGCTGACCTCATCTCCGGTGATTAGTGATGCGCTGGTGGAGCAGGCGCTGGAGGGTGAAAACACGGCGCTGCCAACCTTTGTTGAGGCACGTAATCAGTTTGAACTCAACTATTTGCGTAAGCTGCTGCAAATCACCAAAGGCAACGTCACCCACGCGGCGAGAATGGCGGGGCGCAACCGGACAGAATTTTATAAACTGCTTTCCCGACACGAGCTGGATGCAAACGATTTCAAGGAATGAATTGGCGTTATGTGTTACGTTTAGCAGATCAAAAGACAGGCGACCTTTTCAAGGAATAGCATGAAAAAGATTGATGCGATTATAAAACCCTTCAAGCTGGACGATGTCCGCGAAGCACTGGCCGAAGTCGGTATTACCGGCATGACGGTGACCGAAGTGAAAGGCTTTGGTCGCCAGAAAGGCCATACCGAGCTGTACCGCGGCGCGGAGTATATGGTGGATTTTCTGCCGAAAGTGAAAATTGAGATTGTCGTACCGGACGACATTGTCGATACCTGTGTCGATACCATTATTCGCACGGCGCAAACCGGCAAAATCGGTGACGGTAAAATCTTCGTCTTTGACGTGGCACGGGTCATTCGCATCCGTACCGGTGAAGAGGACGACGCGGCAATTTAAACCGCGTCAAGGGTTGCCGGATGTTTCCATCCGGCAACATCAAATTACAGCACCTTATGCGGGCCAAAGCATTCGTAATGAATGTTTTCCTGCTTCACGCCCAGATCCACTAACTGTTTCGCGGTAAACTGCATGAAGCCAACCGGGCCGCAGAGATAGAACTGCATTGTCGGATCGCTGAACGCACCTTCCAGTTTGCTCAAATCCATCAGACCTTCGCTATCAAACTGACCTTTAGCGCGATCGGCTTCGCTCGGCTGACGATACCAGGTGTGCGCGGTAAAGCGCGGCAGTGACTGCCCCAGTTCCTTAACTTCATCGGCAAAGGCGTGAACATCGCCATTTTCTGCCGCATGGAACCAGTTCACTTGTGCTGTGTGGCCTGCTTTTGCCAGCGTGTCGAGCATTGCCAGCATTGGCGTTTGACCAACACCGGCAGAGATTAACGTCACTGGTGTGTCATCTGCGACAGCCATAAAGAAATCACCTGCCGGAGCGACCAGTTTCACGACATCGCCAACATTGGCGTGATTGTGCAACCAGTTGGATACCTGCCCACCCTCTTCGCGTTTCACCGCAATACGATAGCCTTTGCCATCCGGTTTGCGAGTCAAAGAGTACTGACGAATTTCCTGATGCGGGAAACCTTCCGGCTTCAGCCAGACGCCGAGATATTGCCCCGGACGGTATTCTGCCACTGCGCCACCGTCGACCGGCTCCAGTTCAAAGCTGGTGATAAGCGCGCTGCGCGGTGTTTTAGCCACAATGCGGAAATCGCGAGTACCTTCCCAACCACCGGCTTTGCTGGCGTTTTCGTTATAGATTTCCGCCTCGCGATTGATAAATACATTAGCCAGTACACCATAGGCTTTACCCCAAGCGTCCAGCACTTCCTGCCCCGGGCTGAACATTTCGTCCAGCGTCGCCAACAGGTGTTCGCCGACGATGTTGTACTGTTCCGGTTTGATCTGGAAACTGGTGTGCTTCTGCGCGATTTTTTCTACCGCTGGCAGCAGCGCAGGCAGGTTTTCAATATTACTGGCGTAGGCGGCAATAGCGTTAAACAGGGCTTCACGTTGATCGCCATTACGCTGGTTACTCATGTTAAAAATTTCTTTGAGTTCTGGGTTATGAGTAAACATACGGTCGTAGAAATGGGCGGTTAACTTTGGCCCCGTTTCCACCAGTAAAGGGATGGTGGCTTTTACTGTAGCGATGGTTTGAGCGTCAAGCATATGGTCTTCCTTTTTTTGCATCTTAATTGATGTATCTCAAATGCATCTTATAAAAAATAGCCCTGCAATGTAAATGGTTCTTTGGTGTTTTTCAGAAAGAATGTGATGAAGTGAAAAATTTGCATCACAAACCTGAAAAGAAATCCGTTTCCGGTTGCAAGCTCTTTATTCTCCAAAGCCTTGCGTAGCCTGAAGGTAATCGTTTGCGTAAATTCCTTTGTCAAGACCTGTTATCGCACAATGATTCGGTTATACTGTTCGCCGTTGTCCAACAGGACCGCCTATAAAGGCCAAAAATTTTATTGTTAGCTGAGTCAGGAGATGCGGATGTTAAAGCGTGAAATGAACATTGCCGATTATGATGCCGAACTGTGGCAGGCTATGGAGCAGGAAAAAGTACGTCAGGAAGAGCACATCGAACTGATCGCCTCCGAAAACTACACCAGCCCGCGCGTAATGCAGGCGCAGGGTTCTCAGCTGACCAACAAATATGCTGAAGGTTATCCGGGCAAACGCTACTACGGCGGTTGCGAGTATGTTGATATCGTTGAACAACTGGCGATCGATCGTGCGAAAGAACTGTTCGGCGCTGACTACGCTAACGTTCAGCCGCACTCCGGCTCCCAGGCTAACTTTGCGGTCTACACCGCGCTGCTGGAACCAGGTGATACCGTTCTGGGTATGAACCTGGCGCATGGCGGTCACCTGACTCACGGTTCTCCGGTTAACTTCTCCGGTAAACTGTACAACATCGTTCCTTACGGTATCGATGCTACCGGTCATATCGACTACGCCGATCTGGAAAAACAAGCCAAAGAACACAAGCCGAAAATGATTATCGGTGGTTTCTCTGCATATTCCGGCGTGGTGGACTGGGCGAAAATGCGTGAAATCGCTGACAGCATCGGTGCTTACCTGTTCGTTGATATGGCGCACGTTGCGGGCCTGGTTGCTGCTGGCGTCTACCCGAACCCGGTTCCTCATGCTCACGTTGTTACTACCACCACTCACAAAACCCTGGCGGGTCCGCGCGGCGGCCTGATCCTGGCGAAAGGTGGTAGCGAAGAGCTGTACAAAAAACTGAACTCTGCCGTTTTCCCTGGTGGTCAGGGCGGTCCGTTGATGCACGTAATCGCCGGTAAAGCGGTTGCTCTGAAAGAAGCGATGGAGCCTGAGTTCAAAACTTACCAGCAGCAGGTCGCGAAAAACGCTAAAGCGATGGTAGAAGTGTTCCTGGAACGCGGCTACAAAGTGGTTTCCGGCGGCACTGATAACCACCTGTTCCTGGTTGATCTGGTTGATAAAAACCTGACCGGTAAAGAAGCAGACGCCGCTCTGGGCCGTGCTAACATCACCGTCAACAAAAACAGCGTACCGAACGATCCGAAGAGCCCGTTTGTGACCTCCGGTATTCGTGTAGGTACTCCGGCGATTACCCGTCGCGGCTTTAAAGAAGCCGAAGCGAAAGAACTGGCTGGCTGGATGTGTGACGTGCTGGACAGCATCAATGATGAAGCCGTTATCGAGCGCATCAAAGGTAAAGTTCTCGACATCTGCGCACGTTACCCGGTTTACGCATAAGCGAAACGGTGATTTGCTGACAATGTGCTCGTTGTTCATGTTGGATGCGGCATGAACACCTTCTCAGGCCTACAAAATCTTGCAAATTCAATATATTGCAATCTCCGTGTAGGCCTGATAAGCGTAGCGCATCAGGCGATTTTTCGTTTATGATCATCAAGGCTTCCTTCGGGAAGCCTTTCTACGTTATCGCGCCATCAAATCTGTCGTAACTGCGCCTCAACATACAAATAGCCAATTCCCAGCACCTGTTGTGCGCGGCTTAATTGCCCGAAGCCAATTTGCGTCGCTTTCACGCTCGGTCCTTCGTCGCGGTCGAACGGGTTAAATCCTGTCTGGCGAATAATAGTATTAAGCCAGTTCTCACCAAAGGCACAACTGCGACCGTACAACCAAATCTGATTAATATTGAGGATGTTGAGGAAGTTATACAGACTCAAACCAATGGCATTGGCACTGCGGTCAACCCAGCTGGTGATCCACGGTTCTCCACTTTGCCAGGCAGCGATTAACTGCGCTGTAGTCAGTTTTTCAGGATCAAGTTGAGTACTAACCGGTTGTGATTTTAGCCATACCCGCGCCTGTTTTTTTAATGCGCTTAACGAGGCGACGGTTTCCAGGCAGCCGTAACGTCCACAGTCGCAGACGACGCCATCCGGATTAACGATGGTGTGACCAATCTGTCCGCTACCATACAAACTGCCGCGATAAATTTGCTCGTTAATCACGAACGACGAGCCAATGCCGTAATCAACGTTGATCACGCAGAAATCCCGTTCCTGCGAATTATTTTGCCATTTCTCCGCGAGCGCCAGCATCACGCAGTCATTATCGACCATCACCCGAATGCCGAGCTTCTCTTCCAGCAGATACTTTACCTCAACCGGCGTTGTCCACGGCGCTTGCGGCATGGTTTGCGACACGCCGGTCACCGGATCAACCTGACCGTGGATTGCCAGCGCCAGGTTGATGGTACGGTCCGGCCACAATTTACGGTGGCGATGCCAGCATTTTTCGATTTCGGACAGCAGCGCCTGCGGCGTCGGTGCATCAATCTGTAAATACTCAAATTCACCTTTCGGACTTAAACAAGCATTAGCAACCTGACACTCAATACTGGTGGGCGTCACGTTCAGGCACAGCGTCCAGTCACCTTCCGGCGCAATCAGCCATGTACCGCTACTATGCCCGCGCGTCTGGCTTTCATCGTCAATATTCACCACCCGTTTTTCGCTTTCCAGTTCCTGCAAAATATTACTGACTGCCGGAATCGAAATTTGCGCCAGCCGGGCCAGCGTTGATTTATTGGCGCGCTTTTGCCGGTACAGCAGTTCCAGAATCACGCATTTGTTATGGTGGCGAATCTGTTGATTGTTAATGCAGGCTCTCATCTTCACTAAACCTTGTTTAGTTAATTGCGTGATTATTCCGCGAAAACATTGCCAGATTGTTCAATACACTGCCACAAATCTTTTAATTCAGTATGTCTTGTTAATATTGAGGGCACCATGACTCCAGTAAAAGTGTGGCAAGAGCGCGTTGAGATCCCGACCTATGAAACCGGGCCGCAGGATATACATCCCATGTTCCTGGAAAATCGCGTTTATCAGGGATCGTCCGGCGCGGTTTATCCCTACGGCGTGACCGATACGCTGAGCGAGCAGAAAACCCTGAAATCCTGGCAGGCGGTGTGGCTGGAAAACGACTACATCAAAGTGATGATCCTGCCGGAACTGGGCGGTCGTGTGCATCGCGCATGGGATAAAGTGAAACAACGCGATTTTGTCTATCACAATGAAGTCATTAAACCTGCGCTGGTGGGGCTGCTGGGACCGTGGATCTCTGGCGGGATTGAGTTTAACTGGCCGCAACACCATCGCCCGACCACCTTTATGCCCGTTGATTTCACCCTCGAAGCCCATGAAGACGGCGCACAGACGGTGTGGGTCGGCGAAACGGAGCCGATGCACGGTTTACAGGTGATGACAGGTTTCACACTGCGTCCTGAACGGGCGGCGTTGGAAATCGCCAGCCGCGTCTATAACGGCAACGCCACGCCGCGTCATTTCTTGTGGTGGGCCAACCCGGCAGTGAAAGGGGGGGAAGGGCATCAGAGCGTCTTCCCGCCGGATGTAACGGCGGTGTTTGATCACGGCAAACGGGCCGTCTCCGCTTTCCCCATCGCCACCGGCACTTACTACAAAGTGGACTACTCCGCCGGAGTGGACATTTCTCGCTATAAAAATGTGCCCGTTCCAACCTCATATATGGCTGAAAAATCACAGTACGATTTTGTTGGCGCGTGGTGTCACGATGAAGATGGCGGTTTGCTACACGTTGCCAACCACCATATCGCGCCAGGTAAAAAACAGTGGAGCTGGGGACACAGTGAATTCGGCCAGGCGTGGGACAAGAGTCTGACCGACAATAACGGCCCGTATATCGAACTGATGACCGGTATTTTTGCCGATAACCAGCCTGATTTTACCTGGCTTGATGCTTACGAAGAGAAGCGTTTTGAGCAGTATTTCCTGCCTTATCATTCTTTGGGCATGGTGCAAAATGCCTCCCGCGATGCGGTGATAAAACTCCAGCGTAGTGAGCGGGGGATTGAGTGGGGGCTGTATGCCATCTCTCCGTTGAACGGATACCGCCTGGCGATCCGCGAAATCGGCAAATGCAACGCGTTACTTGATGATGCCGTGGCACTGATGC
Source organism: Escherichia sp. SCLE84 (assembly GCF_012584495.1). Classification (NCBI taxonomy): domain Bacteria; kingdom Pseudomonadati; phylum Pseudomonadota; class Gammaproteobacteria; order Enterobacterales; family Enterobacteriaceae; genus Escherichia; species Escherichia sp. SCLE84. The sequence continues at coordinate 4,540,260 of NZ_CP051430.1, forward strand.
CTGCGACCGCCATCCAGGGCGTGTTGCACGGTATCAATCCTGAAAGGCTGACCATTGAGCTCTCCGATGCCGACGGCAATATTGTCCTGAGTTATCAGGAACATCAGCCGCAAGAGTTGCCGTTGCCGGACGTCGCCAAAGCGCCACTGGCAGCACAAGACATTACCAGTACAGATGAAGCCTGGTTTATCGGTCAGCATCTGGAGCAATATCATCACGCCAGCCGTTCACCGTTCGATTACTACCTGCGCGGCGTGGCGCTGGACCCGCTGGATTATCGCTGTAACCTGGCGCTGGCGATGCTGGAATATAACCGCGCAGATTTCCCGCAAGCGGTGGCGTATGCCACTCAGGCTCTGAAACGCGCACATGCGCTGAACAAAAATCCGCAGTGCGGACAGGCGAGTTTGATTCGCGCCAGTGCTTACGAACGTCAGGGACAATATCAACAAGCCGAAGAGGATTTCTGGCGTGCGGTCTGGAGCGGCAACAGCAAAGCCGGTGGCTATTATGGCCTGGCACGACTGGCGGCGCGTAATGGTAACTTCGACGCTGGTCTGGATTTTTGCCAACAAAGTCTTCGCGCCTGCCCAACCAATCAGGAAGTGCTTTGCCTGCATAATCTGCTGCTGGTGTTAAGTGGTCGTCAGGACAACGCGCGTGTGCAGCGCGAGAAACTGCTGCGCGATTATCCGCTGAACGCCACTCTGTGGTGGCTGAACTGGTTCGATGGTCGTAGCGAATCAGCTCTCGCGCAGTGGCGCGGTCTGTGTCAGGGACGCGACGTTAACGCCCTGATGACCGCCGGGCAACTGATTAACTGGGGAATGCCCACCCTGGCGGCAGAGATGCTGAACGCACTGGACTGCCAGCGCACGCTGCCGCTTTACCTGCAAGCCAGCTTGCTGCCGAAAGCCGAACGTGGCGAACTGGTCGCAAAAGCCATTGATGTCTTCCCGCAGTTTGTCCGTTTCCCGAATACGCTGGAAGAAGTGGCGGCGCTGGAGAGTATTGAAGAGTGCTGGTTTGCCCGTCATTTACTGGCCTGCTTCTACTACAACAAGCGTAGCTACAACAAAGCCATTACCTTATGGCAACGTTGCGTAGAGATGTCGCCGGAGTTTGCCGACGGCTGGCGCGGGTTAGCGATCCATGCGTGGAATAAGCAACACGATTATGAGCTGGCCGCGCGTTATCTTGATAATGCTTATCAGCTTGCGCCGCAGGATGCACGTCTGCTTTTCGAACGGGATTTGCTTGATAAGTTAAGCGGAGCCACACCGGAGAAACGACTGGCGCGTCTGGAAAATAATCTGGAAATTGCGCTGAAACGCGACGACATGACAGCAGAGTTGCTCAATTTGTGGCATCTCACGGGTCAGGCAGACAAAGCGGCGGACATTCTCGCCACGCGCAAATTCCACCCGTGGGAAGGCGGGGAAGGGAAGGTCACCAGTCAGTTTATCCTCAACCAGTTATTACGCGCCTGGCAGCACCTTGATGCCAGACAGCCGCAGCAGGCCAGCGAACTGCTTCATGCCGCGCTGCATTATCCGGAGAATTTAAGCGAAGGCCGTTTACCGGGGCAAACTGATAACGACATCTGGTTCTGGCAGGCGATATGCGCCAACGCGCAGGGCGATGAAACTGAAGCGATGCGTTGTTTACGTCTGGCGGCGACCGGCGATCGCACCATTAACATCCACAGTTATTACAACGATCAGCCGGTTGATTATCTCTTCTGGCAAGGAATGGCGCTGCGACTGCTGGGCGAACAACACACCGCACAGCAACTGTTTAGTGAAATGAAACAGTGGGCGCAAGAGATGGCGAAAACCAGTATTGAGGCGGATTTCTTTGCTGTTTCACAACCTGACCTGTTATCGCTGTATGGCGATTTACAACAGCAGCATAAAGAAAAATGCCTGATGGTGGCGATGCTGGCGTCCGCGGGACTCGGGGAGGTTGCGCAATATGAGTCTGCTCGCGCTGAATTGACGGCGATTAATCCGGCCTGGCCGAAAGCGGCATTATTCACCACCGTGATGCCTTTTATTTTTAACTACGTTCACTAAACCCTATTAACTGTAATATTTGAGCGGCACGCGCTGCCGCTCATCACAAAATAATTAGAATAAGCCGTTGTTAATAAAAACCCTACAGGAGGCTCTATGCCTACAAAAATCAGAACAACCCGTAATCTATTATTAATGGCTACGCTATTAGGTAGCGCACTATTTGCCAGGGCTGCGGAAAAAGAAATGACCATTGGCGCAATATACCTTGATACTCAGGGATATTACGCTGGAGTGCGTCAGGGCGTTCAGGATGCGGCAAAAGATTCTTCAGTACAGGTACAGTTAATTGAAACTAACGCCCAGGGTGATATTTCGAAAGAAAGTACCTTTGTTGATACCCTCGTGGCGCGTAATGTCGATGCCATTATTTTATCGGCAGTGTCTGAAAATGGCAGTAGCCGTACCGTTCGTCGCGCCAGTGAAGCGGGTATTCCGGTGATTTGCTACAACACCTGTATTAATCAAAAGGGGGTCGATAAATATGTCTCGGCGTATCTGGTCGGCGATCCGCTGGAATTTGGTAAAAAACTGGGTAACGCTGCCGCCGATTATTTTATTGCCAATAAAATTGACCAGCCGAAAATTGCCGTCATCAATTGCGAAGCCTTTGAAGTTTGTGTGCAGCGACGTAAAGGATTTGAAGAAGTATTAAAATCCCGCGTTCCCGGCGCGCAAATTGTCGCTAATCAGGAAGGGACTGTTTTAGATAAAGCGATTTCCGTTGGTGAAAAACTGATTATCTCCACGCCGGATCTCAACGCCATTATGGGGGAGTCGGGCGGTGCGACACTCGGCGCGGTAAAAGCGGTACGTAATCAAAATCAGGCCGGAAAAATTGCTGTTTTCGGTTCGGATATGACCACTGAAATTGCTCAGGAGCTGGAAAACAATCAGGTGCTGAAAGCGGTAGTGGATATTTCCGGTAAGAAAATGGGCAATGCTGTTCTCGCGCAAACATTGAAGGTTATCAATAAACAAGCCGACGGTGAAAAAGTGATTCAGGTGCCAATCGATCTCTATACCAAAACGGAAGATGGTAAACAGTGGCTGGCAACGCACGTTGATGGTCTGCCCTAATCGCTGATTCGCAGAGGTCCCTATGTTCACGGCAACAGAGGCAGTCCCGGTAGCAAAAGTGGTGGCAGGAAATAAGCGTTACCCCGGCGTCGTTGCGCTGGATAACGTTAACTTCACGCTCAATAAAGGCGAAGTTCGTGCGCTGTTAGGTAAAAACGGCGCGGGCAAATCGACTCTCATTCGAATGCTTACCGGCAGCGAACGCCCGGATAGCGGTGATATCTGGATTGGCGAGACGCGACTGGAAGGTGACGAAGCTACGTTGACTCGCCGTGCCGCTGAACTGGGGGTTCGTGCGGTTTATCAGGAATTAAGTCTGGTGGAAGGGCTGACGGTGGCAGAAAACCTCTGCCTTGGTCAATGGCCTCGCCGCAACGGCATGATTGATTACCTGCAAATGGCGCAGGATGCCCAACGTTGCTTACAGGCGCTGGGCGTTGACGTTAGTCCTGAACAACTTGTTTCAACGCTAAGCCCGGCGCAAAAGCAACTGGTGGAAATTGCACGGGTGATGAAGGGCGAGCCGCGCGTGGTCATTCTTGATGAACCCACCAGCTCGCTTGCCAGTGCAGAAGTTGAACTGGTGATCAGTGCGGTGAAAAAGATGTCGGCACTGGGCGTGGCGGTGATTTATGTCAGCCACCGGATGGAAGAAATCCGCCGCATTGCCTCCTGTGCCACCGTTATGCGCGATGGTCAGGTGGCGGGCGATGTGATGCTCGAAAACACCTCCACGCATCATATTGTGTCGCTAATGCTCGGGCGCGATCACGTTGATATTGCGCCGGTAGCCCCTCAGGAAATTGTGGATCAGGCCGTGCTGGAAGTCCGTGCATTACGCCATAAGCCCAAGCTGGAGGATATCAGCTTTACGTTACGTCGCGGCGAAGTGCTTGGCATTGCTGGCCTGCTGGGGGCAGGGCGCAGTGAATTGCTGAAGGCGATTGTTGGGCTGGAGGAGTATGAACAGGGCGAAATTGTTATCAACGGCGAGAAAATCACGCGCCCCGATTACGGCGACATGCTGAAACGCGGCATTGGCTATACGCCAGAAAACCGCAAAGAAGCGGGGATCATTCCCTGGTTGGGCGTTGACGAAAATACAGTGCTGACCAATCGGCAAAAAATCAGCGCCAACGGCGTACTGCAATGGTCCACCATCCGCCGCCTGACCGAAGAGGTGATGCAGCGGATGACGGTCAAGGCCGCCAGTAGCGAAACGCCCATCGGCACGCTTTCTGGCGGCAATCAGCAAAAAGTGGTGATCGGTCGTTGGGTCTATGCCGCCAGCCAGATTTTGTTGCTCGACGAGCCAACGCGCGGCGTCGATATCGAAGCCAAACAGCAGATTTACCGTATTGTCCGTGAGCTGGCTGCCGAAGGAAAAAGCGTGGTGTTTATCTCCAGTGAAGTGGAGGAGTTGCCGCTGGTCTGTGACCGCATCCTGTTATTACAGCACGGCACGTTCTCGCAGGAGTTTCACGCTCCGGTCAATGTGGATGAGCTGATGTCCGCCATTCTGTCTGTGCACTGATGAATTTTACCGAGGAACCTGAAGATGTCTGCTTCGTCATTACCATTGCCGCAGGGCAAGAGCGTCTCGCTCAAACAATTTGTCAGTCGCCATATTAATGAGATCGGTTTGCTGGTGGTGATTGCCATTCTTTATCTGGTCTTCTCCCTGAACGCGCCAGGCTTTATCTCATTGAATAACCAGATGAACGTGCTGCGCGATGCCGCCATCATTGGGATTGCCGCCTGGGCGATGACGCTGATTATTATCTCCGGTGAAATTGATGTCAGCGTTGGGCCGATGGTGGCTTTTGTCTCGGTGTGCCTGGCATTTTTGCTGCAATTTGAAGTTCCGCTGGCGGTGGCGTGTCTGCTGGTGTTGCTGTTAGGCGCGCTGATGGGAACGCTCGCCGGGGTGCTGCGCGGCGTGTTTAACGTACCAAGTTTCGTTGCCACACTGGGGCTGTGGAGCGCCCTGCGCGGAATGGGGCTGTTTATGACGAACGCACTGCCAGTGCCGATTGACGAAAACGAGGTGCTGGACTGGCTGGGCGGACAATTTCTCGGTGTGCCGGTATCCGCGCTGATCATGATTGTGTTGTTTGCGCTGTTTGTGTTCATCAGCCGCAAAACCGCCTTCGGGCGCTCGGTTTTTGCCGTTGGCGGTAATGCTACGGCGGCGCAGTTGTGCGGCATCAACGTTCGTCGGGTGCGCATTCTTATCTTTACCCTTTCGGGATTATTAGCGGCGGTGACCGGCATTTTGTTGGCGGCGCGCCTCGGTTCTGGTAACGCAGGTGCCGCAAACGGTCTGGAGTTTGACGTCATCGCCGCGGTCGTGGTCGGCGGTACGGCACTTTCCGGCGGTCGCGGTTCCCTGTTCGGTACATTGCTTGGTGTGCTGGTGATTACGCTAATCGGTAACGGTCTGGTGCTGCTCGGTATTAACTCCTTTTTCCAGCAGGTGGTACGCGGCGTCATCATCGTGGTGGCGGTGCTGGCGAATATCTTGCTGACCCAGCGAAGCAGTAAAGCGAAACGCTAAACCTTAACGCCCCTGGCGCGGGTGCGGCAGGGATGAAAATTAATCGTATTGTTAATGAGGGATTTATGAAAACGATGCTGGCAGCTTATTTACCAGGAAATTCAACCGTCGATCTGCGGGAAGTTGCGGTGCCGACGCCGGGGATTAACCAGGTACTGATCAAAATGAAATCCTCCGGGATTTGCGGAAGCGATGTCCACTATATCTATCATCAACACCGTGCCACGGCGGCGGCACCCGATAAACCGTTATACCAGGGATTTATCAACGGTCATGAACCGTGCGGGCAGATTGTGGCGATGGGGCAAGGCTGTCGCCATTTTAAAGAGGGTGATCGCGTGCTGGTGTATCACATTTCTGGCTGTGGTTTTTGCCCGAACTGCCGCCGCGGCTTTCCTATCTCTTGTACTGGCAAAGGAAAAGCGGCTTACGGCTGGCAGCGTGACGGCGGTCATGCCGAATATCTGCTGGCGGAAGAAAAAGATCTGATCCTCCTGCCGGATGCGCTGAGCTACGAAGATGGTGCGTTTATCAGTTGCGGCGTTGGCACGGCCTATGAAGGGATTTTGCGCGGCGAAGTTTCCGGCAGCGATAAAGTGCTGGTGGTCGGTCTGGGGCCGGTCGGCATGATGGCGATGATGCTGGCGAAAGGTCGCGGTGCAAAACGGATCATCGGCGTTGATATGCTGCCGGAACGTCTGGCGATGGCAAAACAGTTAGGGGTGATGGATCACGGCTATTTAGCAACCACCGAAGGTCTGCCGCAGATTATCGCCGAACTCACCCACGGTGGCGCGGATGTTGCGCTCGATTGTTCCGGTAATGCCGCAGGTCGCTTGCTGGCACTGCAATCCACCGCTGACTGGGGACGGGTGGTTTACATTGGTGAAACCGGAAAAGTGGAATTCGAGGTCAGCGCCGATCTGATGCACCATCAACGGCGGATTATCGGCTCCTGGGTGACCAGTCTGTTCCATATGGAAAAATGCGCCCATGATCTGACGGACTGGAAGCTGTGGCCGCGTAACGCCATTACCCATCGCTTCTCGCTGGAACAGGCAGGTGATGCCTATGCGCTGATGGCGAGCGGCAAATGCGGGAAAGTTGTGATTAACTTCCCGGATTAAGGAGTTAGCGGATGACCATCTATACCTTATCCCACGGGTCGCTAAAGCTGGACGTTTCTGACCAGGGCGGCGTAATCGAAGGCTTCTGGCGCGATACGACGCCGCTCTTACGTCCTGGTAAAAAAAGCGGTGTGGCAACCGATGCCTCATGTTTTCCGCTGGTGCCATTTGCAAACCGGGTGAGCGGCAATCGTTTTGTCTGGCAGGGGCGTGAGTATCAACTGCAACCGAATGTTGAGTGGGATGCGCACTATCTACACGGCGATGGCTGGCTGGGCGAGTGGCAATGTGTCTCGCACAGCGATGATAGTTTGTGTCTGGTGTATGAACATCGCAGCGGTGTCTATCACTATCGGGTAAGTCAGGCGTTTCATTTAACGGCGGATACGCTGACGGTGACGCTCTCTGTCACCAATCAAGGGGCAGAGACGCTGCCATTTGGTACCGGCTGGCATCCTTATTTTCCGTTGTCGCCGCAAACGCGGATTCAGGCACAGGCGAGCGGTTACTGGCTGGAGCGGGAGCAGTGGCTGGCGGGTGAGTTTTGCGAGCAGCTACCGCAGGAACTGGATTTTAACCAGCCCGCGCCGTTGCCGCGCCAGTGGGTGAACAATGGTTTTGCCGGATGGAATGGTCAGGCCCGCATCGAGCAGCCGCAGGAAGGTTATGCCATCATCATGGAAACGACGCCACCTGCACCGTGTTATTTCATCTTTGTTTCCGACCCTGCGTTTGATAAAGGATATGCGTTTGATTTCTTCTGTCTGGAACCGATGAGCCATGCGCCGGATGATCATCATCGCCCGGAAGGGGGTGATCTCATTGCGCTAGCACCAGGGGAATCAACAACTTCAGAGATGTCGTTGCGGGTAGAGTGGCTGTAATTTATTAAATGCCGGATAAGGCGTTCACGCCGCATCCGGCATCTTTCCTAACGCCGATCGAGAGAAATTGCCCCCGGCCCGGTAATTGCCAGCAGCAGGAATGCGCCAGCGATACTGACATTCTTCCAGAAATTAATCATATTTGGCCCAACCGCATCGCCGGTCATATCCCAGTAATGGTGACCAATCACCGCCGTACCCAGCGTGTAGAAAATAAACAGCACCGCCAGCGGACGGGTGAAAAAGCCAAGCACGATTAATATCGCGGCGGGCACTTCCATAACTACCGCAATAATCGCTGCCAGCATCGGCATCGGCGCGCCCAACGAGGCCATATATTGGACCGTACCGTCAAAGCCCATCATTTTGGGAAAACCAAAAATAATGAAAATTAAGACCACGGCGATACGGGCAATTAATAACAAAACGGGGCGGGCAGCTCCAAAATCAAAATAACGTAGTGTGTTCATAACCAATCCCTTTGCAAGATAATGTGATTTAAACGTAATACACACTCTTGCACCTCGCCACGCCCCAGGCATTGAGATATTCGCTAATTATCCTGGTTACAGTGATTTAAGCGCGATGTTCTCATCTATCAGCAGTTTCGCATCAAACGTTTTGCCGCTCTGGATCCATTTGCGAATTGGGCGAATCTCACGCCCCTGATTCAGCGTGACCGCACCGATAAGCACGCCGTTTTGCAGATTAAACCAAATCGCCTTCTGAGTTTCCGGGTTGCCACGACAAAGCCAGTCATCGCCACGCATATCGCCAATAAACTGTAAGTTATCACTGTACTGATCGCTCCAGAACCACGGCGGCGGCAGTAGCGGTAGCGGTAGCCCTAACATTGCGGCAGCGGCAATTTGCGCCTGGTTATTGGCGTTTTCCCAGCTTTCGCAGCGGTGTAGTGCACCATTATCAAGACGAGTGATTGCCACATCGCCACCGGCAAAGATCGCGGGATCGCAGGTGCGGCAAGCCTCATCAATGACAATGCCATTGGCAGTATCAAGGTTGGCCTCGCGAGCCAGTTGCTCGTTGGCGCTGATACCAATACCGTAAATCACCACATCAGCCTGAAGCGTTTCCCCACTTTGCAGCGTCAGTTCTACTTTTTCACCATCGACCACATGTTCAATGGCATTATTGAGCAGAATGCGCACACCAGCCTGCTGGTGGCGCTGTAAAAGATAGCGTTGCACGGGCGGTGGTGCATTACGGCCCATGACGGTTGCCGCCAGTTCAATCACTGTCACCTTACATCTGCGCTGCGTGGCGCTGGCAGCCAGTTCCAGACCAATAGTTCCGGCACCGACAATCACGACTGACCGTTCGGGCTGCAGAACTTCTCGCAGTCTGGCGGCATCACCGGCATGGCGTAGGGTAAAGCAGCGTTCTCCCAGTGCATCAAGCAACGGCAGCGGTCGAGCTGCCGCGCCGGTTGCTATAAAAAGCTGATCCCAGTGCCAGCTTTCGCCGTTGGTTAACACTAACTCTCGTGTGTCGCGACCCAGCGTTTTGATGGTTACACCGGAATGCAGATGAACATTGTTTTCCTGCCACCAGTTAGCGGGTAACACCTGCTGTAACTGCGGGGAATCTTCCAGCAACATGGATTTCGAGAGTGGAGGTCGTTCATAAGGAAGATGTCGCTCATCGGAAAACAGATGCAGCTCACCGGTGAACCCTTGCTGGCGTAGCGAGGCCGCAGCCATTGCCGCCGCTTGCCCGCCACCGACAATAATGATCGTTTTTTCTTTCATCGTGCTTCCTTAAAGATCCAGCCCAGCCGCTACGTGGCGAATGCCGCGAATCGCTAAACCCGCATCAGCGTTGATCATCACACCGCTTAATGCGCGATTATTGCGCCGCGATGCCAACATCACATACGGCCCCGTAAAATCCGCCGGTTGCGGGAAAAATTGCAGCGGTAAAATGGCGGCAATTTTCTCCGGCGTCAGAGACTGCATTATCGAGGTTTCACTTTGCCCGAGCGCCTGTGGGCCGCGCAGGTCGCTGGCCATACCACACGGGCCGACGCCATTCACCCGCACTTTCGGTGCCAGTTCATAAGCCAGTTGGCGAATAAGTCCGGTTGCGGCATGTTTACTGGCGGTGTACAGCGGGCCACCGCCGCCAGGATACCAGGCGGCATTTGACAGTGTGAAAATCATGCTGCCTTCACTGGCGATTAACGCCGGAGCGCAGGCTTTTGCGCCCAGCAGGTAACCGAGAACATTGACGTTAAATAGCTCGTGGAAGCCGGTTTCGAGCGTCTCTGCGGGAGTATTAACCAGTGAGGCATTGTGATCCCAGATGCCCGCATTGCCGATAAAACAATCCAGCTTGCCGGAACGAGTCAGGATCTGATCGACCGCGCGTTGATAATCGGCATAACAGGTCACGTTACCTTCCACCGCCAGAATATGTTCGCCAAATCGCTGACGCAGACTGGCGACTTTTGCCGCCGACAGTTCCAGCGTGGCAACCTGCGCGCCTTCTTCGATAAATCGCTCGACCAGCGCCAGCCCTAATCCCGATCCGCCGCCGGTAATAAAAATGGACTCGTTATGCAGATCGCTCATGGCTGCGCCTCCGGTAAGTCGATGAAAATGTCACCACCTTCAACGTGTACTGGATAAGTGGTGAGCGGATCGGTGGCGGGCAGGCATAACGCTTTCCCCGTTTTCAGGCAAAAACTGGCGGCGTGTAGCGGGCACTCCACCGTGGCGTCATCTTCCAGATACCCTTCTGACATTGACGCATTACCATGGCTGCAACGATCGTTAATGGCATAAAACTCGCCGCCAACGTTGAACAGGGCGATGACGGGCGAGGTATCGATCCGGAGAGCCTCACCCTCCGGCACATCCGCAACGGGACACGCATAAATTCGATTCATCAGAACAGTACACTCAGGTTATGGGAAGTGATTACCGCTTGATCCAGGACGATATCCCGTTCCAGCAAGCGCCAGTTGTCATCTTCCAGACGGCGAACTTTGTCGAAACGCGTTCCAACATAGAATGTTTCATCGCGCTCTTTTTGTGCCCGATAAAGCAGATAATTTACCCGCACAGCAAATACGTTTGGGATGTCGGTTTCGCTTATCTGGCAGTTGCTGATTAAGTGACGGGTGCGTGACGGCGGCTCTTCTGCCCAGGCCATGCCCGTTTCCAGACGGGCGATTCGCCGCTCCAGCTGGTCTTTGGTGTCATTAAAAATCCAGGTTGTCGGTGGCTGGACGCCTTTGCGGCGGTCGCGTGTTTGCGCGTTAACTGTGGTGCGCATGGTGTAACGAATCTCTTCGTCGAGCTGCGCCAGCCAGTCACGAAATTTCCAGTCGTCCAGTAAGCTGGCTTCGTGAAAGAGAAACTGGCTAATGCGGTGATGTAACTCTAGTGAAACTTGCGCACTCATTTCATCACCTCCTGCTGGTAAGCGGCGGTTTTATCGAGCACTTCCTGCCAGCTTTCGCTACTCAGAAGATCGGCCCAGCGTTGGTACATTCCACGAGCGGCAGTTTCTGAAAAGATATAGTTAGTAATGCCAGGAATGCCGTCGTCGCGGCGCTTTTCCTGACCAAGCCCCATTTCCAGACACAGTTTGCTGTTGCGGGCGCGGTGGCCTTTAAGCAATTTCTGGATTTCACACCAGTTCTCCGAGTCATCTTGCTCGAGAAAACCAGCAGGACCAAAAGCACGAGTGGCGCTGTTTTCAAAAGCGGCTTTAACTTCATCGGAGGCGGCTTTGTCAGTAATACAGAACGCCCACACTTCAACTTGATCAGGGCCGCGCGGATGCCAGACGCGGAGTGTGGCAGTGCCGTTTAGCCATGAAAGCGTGGGGAATATATTGTTATGACCCGCCAGGCGCAGGGCGCGAACTTCACCTAAACGTTGTTCTGCTTCGGCATAGGTTTCGCGGTAATAGCTTGAAACTGCGCCATCGACCCAGACATTAGCATCCGGTTTTTCAGTAAAGAAGAAACCGCTACCGTGACCGTCCTGACCAAATTGCAGCGCATCTTTGGCGGTTTCCCACACCGGGCGGGCGGTTTGTCCATCACCGAGGCGCTTATCGCTGCCATCATCTTTCGCCCCTAATACCTGAACGGCAGAAGCATGGCTGAACAGAGCATGATACTGGTCACTGGCGAACTGCTCTGCCGGGAATTTCCAGTTACAGTTGATCACCCACTTTTGTACGCCGCCGACAATTTCGGTGCCGCCTTCGCGACGATCCAGCATGCCATCCAGATACCAGGCAATGTCACCCAGGTAATCACGCAGGCCCGGTGCGCTGGTATCCCAGTTGCCAAAAATCAGCCCTTTATAACTCTCCACACAAGGAACTTCGTTTAGTCCCCAGTGGGATTTACACAACCCTTGTGGGTAGGCGCGAGGTTCCAGCGGTACATCGATCAACTCGCCGTTAATGCCATAAGACCAGCCGTGATACGGGCAGGTAAAGGCGCGAGTGTTGCCGCAATCTGCATAACTCACACGCATGGCCCGGTGGCGGCATTGGTTGAGAAACGCCTTGATGCTGCCGTCTTTCTGACGCACTACGACAACCGCATCTTCTCCCATGTAGGTGTTAAAGAAATCACCGGGTTTTGGGATCTGGCTTTCGTGGGCGAGAAATAGCCAGCAACGACCGAAAATACGCTCAAGCTCCAGTTGGTAAATATCTGGGTCGGTATAAATACGCGGAGTGATCCGACCATTTTGGGTGTCAATCAGTTGGTAAATGTTCAAATCTGAGGGTGTGGTCATATTTTTTAATCCTGAAAGATAAGATGTATTGACCTTCTATTTTTGTGCCATAAGGATGTTGCTGGTTGGTTGCTAATATGTGAAATAGTTAATTTCTACCAGCTGAGACGTTTTTTCGATAACAAGGGGAAGGTGATGGAACTACGGCATTTACGCTATTTCGTCGCAGTGGCGCAGGCACTGAACTTTACCCGTGCGGCGGAAAAACTGCATACCTCACAGCCTTCGTTAAGCAGCCAGATCCGCGATCTTGAAAACTGTGTCGGTGTTCCGTTACTGGTGAGGGATAAGCGCAAAGTCGCGTTGACGGCGGCGGGAGAATGTTTTCTCCAGGACGCGCTGGCAATCCTCGAACAAGCGGAAAATGCCAAATTACGGGCGCGGAAAATTGTTCAGGAAGACAGACAATTAACCATTGGCTTTGTGCCATCGGCGGAAGTGAATTTACTGCCAAAAGTATTACCGATGTTTCGTCTCAGACAGCCAGACACCTTGATTGAGCTGGTGAGTTTAATCACCACGCAACAGGAGGAAAAAATTCGCCGTGGTGAACTCGACGTCGGCTTAATGCGCCATCCTGTTTATAGCCCGGAGATTGATTATCTGGAGCTTTTTGACGAACCATTAGTGGTTGTGTTACCGGTTGATCACCCTTTAGCACATGAAAAAGAGATCACCGCCGCGCAACTGGATGGCGTGAATTTCGTCAGTACCGATCCGGCGTATTCCGGTTCGCTTGCGCCGATCGTTAAAGCGTGGTTTGCGCAAGAAAACAGCCAGCCAAATATCGTCCAGGTGGCAACGAATATTCTGGTGACCATGAATCTGGTGGGCATGGGGCTGGGCGTCACTTTGATACCCGGTTATATGAATAATTTTAATACCGGACAGGTTGTTTTTCGTCCCATTGCCGGAAATGTGCCTTCCATTGCTTTACTGATGGCGTGGAAGAAAGGGGAGATGAAGCCGGCATTACGCGATTTCATCGCCATTGTGCAGGAACGTTTGGCAAGCGTAACGGCATAATTACGCATTATTTTTGCAACATGCGTCGCGGATCTCAGTTTTTTAGTGCTTGTGAACTGGCGTTACAGACATCGGGAAGCAGGCTCGAATATTCTTATTTTTCAACTTGCACCAACATTCGATTAACCCCAGACTAACGCCTCCTGACGGGAGGGACTCATGGTTTTGCAATCCACGCGCTGGTTGGCGCTCGGCTATTTCACATACTTTTTTAGTTACGGCATTTTTCTACCTTTCTGGAGCGTCTGGCTTAAAGGGATTGGTTTAACGCCAGAAACCATCGGCCTGTTATTGGGGGCAGGTCTGGTTGCCCGTTTTCTCGGGAGTTTGCTCATCGCGCCCCGCGTCAGCGATCCTTCCCGCCTGATTTCCGCCTTGCGCGTGCTGGCACTGCTGACACTTCTCTTTGCTGTCGCCTTCTGGGCGGGGGCGCACGTAGCGTGGCTGATGCTGGTGATGATTGGCTTTAACCTCTTTTTCTCACCGCTGGTACCGTTGACCGATGCACTGGCGAATACGTGGCAAAAGCAGTTCCCGCTTGATTACGGCAAAGTGCGACTGTGGGGCTCGGTGGCGTTTGTCATTGGCTCGGCGCTGACGGGCAAACTGGTCACTATGTTTGATTATCAGGTGATCCTCGCGCTGTTAACATTGGGCGTGGCATCCATGCTGCTCGGCTTTCTCATCCGTCCGACGATTCAGCCACAAGGGGCAAGCCGCCAGCAGGAGAGCACCGGTTGGTCTGCGTGGTTGGCGCTGGTTCGCCAGAACTGGCGCTTTCTGGCCTGCGTTTGTTTATTGCAGGGGGCACATGCGGCCTATTACGGTTTTAGCGCCATTTACTGGCAGGCAGCTGGCTACTCGGCCTCGGCGGTGGGGTATTTGTGGTCGCTGGGCGTGGTGGCGGAAGTCATTATCTTTGCGCTGAGTAATAAACTTTTCCGCCGTTGTAGTGCTCGCGATATGCTGTTGATCTCGGCGATTTGCGGCGTAGTGCGCTGGGGCATTATGGGAGCAACTACGGCGTTGCCGTGGTTGATAGTGGTGCAAATTCTGCATTGCGGCACCTTCACGGTCTGCCACCTGGCCGCCATGCGTTATATTGCTGCTCGCCAGGGTAGCGAAGTCATCCGTTTACAGGCGGTTTACTCTGCCGTCGCGATGGGCGGCAGTATCGCTATCATGACCGTTTTCGCCGGTTTCCTGTATCAATATCTGGGCCACGGCGTGTTCTGGGTGATGGCGCTGGTGGCGCTTCCGGCAATGTTTTTGCGCCCGAAAGTTGTTCCCTCATGCTGATTCGAGCATTTTGCGGATCTGCTCCTGTTGATGTGTTGTCAGTGTCAGGTCCGTATAGATCAGCGGTGGTGAAAAGAGCGGTAACGGCATGGTATAAGGAGCAATAATCAGTGCCGCGCCTCGCGGAGCGCCTGTCTGCAAAAATGCCTTTACCGACATATGCTTAATGTTGAGCGGCAGTAACGTTAGTTCGCGTAACTGCTGCTCAATCTGCGCTTCTCGCTCGCTATCATTCCCGGTCAGTAGAATAATCTGTTTTTCATGCAGATCGTTTTCCTGCATTAGCCAGGCACCGAAAATCACCGCGACCAGACCACTTTCCTCATCAGAAAGATGGACGCCGTATTCACTTTCAAATCCGGCCAGCGCCGCGCGGGTGGTGCGCACCAGGCGTGGATACAGTCTGGCGAACTCTTCCGGCAGGGTATTATCAATACCGATGGCAAACAAACTGCGATTTAACGCCTGGGCGAGGTGGGTATAAAGCTGATCACATAACCCCTGTTCATCATAAAAACGAACATTTCCCAGCTCACGAAAATGGTTTACCAGACGTTTGATAGACTGACGCAATTGTCTGTCCCGCTGATGCGCATCCCGCAATGGATCGGGAACCCGCAACATGGAAAAAAGTAGTGCCATAAACAGTGGCTCATCAGGTGGTACAGGCTGGAGCGCCCGACGCTGCCAGTGGCGTCCAATTTCCTGCGCTACCTGAAATTCAAGGCAGGATTCCGCCCAGCGACGTTGGAGCGGATTAAACTGAGGCGTAATTCCAGCGTGGTGCTGCAGCAAACAATATTGCAGATACAGACACAGGAAATGAATATCGCGCGATTCAAAGCGTTTTTGCAGCCGTCGGGAGCAGAGATTCACTAACGCTTGTAGATTGGTATCGTCGTAAAAGTTACGCGCAATTCCGCGCCGCTTCAGTTCACTCTTCAGGGCGGGGGTGAATTGGCTGGTAATAAATGACGGACACAGACGGAAACCACGTCGTAGCCAGTGAAATAAACACAAACGTTGGTTAAGCACTGTACCTTCAACCCGGTAGCTACCGTCATAACCAGCCGTCAGTGTGAGTTGATGATAGCGCAGGATCTCCTGTCCTGTTTCGCTGATATCAAGACTGGCAATATCATCATCCACACCATTAAGCTCGCTGAAAGTTGCCGTGGTGGCGGTCAACCCCGGCTGAAAGAGCGTCAGCAAGATCTGGCAGCGGCGCTGGGGAGCCGAAAGGACAGATGGTGGAGCAAGCGTAGGCATCATCTGTAGATCTCCCATAAGCATAATTGATAAGAATAGCTAAAGTTTGCTCAGGGAAATGACGAAGGGAATGCTAATCATCAGAAATGTTGGCAAGCGTCACAGAATTTTTCTCATCTTAAACTGTTCTGACCAGTGGATTAGCATGTCTTAAGGTGGTTTTGTGAATGATTATCTTGCTAGCGATCATGGGTTAGTTCTGCGGATTCAACGCGCTAAGGATAAAGTCCACCATCTGTTCGCGATAAACATCGCCGTGGCGATCGGAAAAAGCATCAATGTGTTCGCCATCCGGGATTAGGATCAACCGTTTTGGCTCTTTTGCCAGGCTATACAACTTTTCGCTGTGCTGCCATGGGATAACGTGATCAGCTTTACCGTGAATGAGTAAAAGCGGGATCGGGCTGACGCTGGCGATATAATTTTCGCCGCTGTAACTCTCATCAAGTAAGTAGCCACTGCCGGGGATCATCTGGTTGGCGATGGTTGCATAAGAGGCAAATGTGGAGTCGAGGATCACCGCACGTATGCCTTCACGATCACCCTGACCAATAACAGCAAGAATATTCGCCCCGCCAATACTCTGCCCGAACAGCACCAGCCGTTGTGGGTTTACATCACTGCGATGGCGCACCACATTGATGGCGCTTTGCGTATCGTCCAGCAATCCGGCCTGGGACGGCGTGCCTTTTGATTTACCAAACCCGCGATAATCAAACATAAAAACGTTGAAATTACGCTCGGGTAACCAACTGACCAGCGGCCAGTGGGCGGACATATTTCCGGCATTGCCGTGAGCATGAATGATGGTTGCGATGGCGTTGTCAGCAGGGCCCGTCGAAGAAGGAATAAACCAGCCTTGCAGACGAGTACCGTCCTTAGCCGTAAATTCGACGGATTCCGCCGACCAGGGGTCGGGACCGTAAATTTTATCGTCAGGATAATAGAAGAAGTTGATGGCAACGCGCGGCACTAAATAAACGCAGAAGGCAACAACAAAGAGAATAAACAGAATTTTGGGAACGCGTTTGTTCACTGGCAGTGCCATAACCTTTCCTTGCGACTTCTTTATCATCCATTAATCGGGGAAAGATGGTGGGAGAGTGACGAAAGAAAGTAAAGCGGTGAGGAAGTATTTCAGAATAGCGCCTGAAAGGCGAGGGCGGGTGAGTGACATCACCCGCCTGAGTCATTAACGCTTCAGAGCGTCGCTTAACTCGTCACGCATGTTCGCCAGCATGGCTTTCACAACACGTGGGTTACCAGCAACGATGTTACCGGTCAGCATATAGTTATGACCACCGGTGAAGTCGCTGACGATGCCGCCCGCTTCACGAACCAGCAGCTCGCCTGCCGCGAAATCCCACGGACGCAGACCGATTTCAAAGAAACCGTCAACACGACCCGCAGCGACGTAAGCCAGATCCAGCGCCGCAGAACCGGTACGACGGAAGTCTGCACATTCGTTGAACAGTTTGCCGACGATGTTGATGTAGGTAGTGGCGTACTGTTTTGCTTTGAACGGGAAGCCGGTCGCCAGAATGGTACCGTCGAGATCGCGAGCGGTGCTACCGCGCAGACGGTAGCCGTTCAGCTGTGCGCCCTGACCGCGAGTGGCGGTGAACAGTTCGTTACGCATAGGATCGTATACCACAGCAACTTCGGTGCGGCCTTTGATACGAACGGCGATAGATACCGCGAAGTGCGGCAGACGTTTGATAAAGTTGGTAGTGCCATCCAGTGGATCAATAACCCATTGAACATCCTGATCAGTACCTTCAAGTTCACCGCTTTCTTCGGTGATGATGGTGTGCTGTGGGTAAGATTTACGAATCGTGTCGATAATCACCGCTTCGGCAGCTTTATCTACGTTGGTCACGAAATCGTTACTGCCTTTCTGGCTCGCTTCTACAGCGTCCGGGGTTTCATAGTTTTTGGCAATTAAATTACCCGCCTTGCGCGCTGCGCGCACGGCGATGTTCAGCATCGGATGCATCGGTCTCTCTCACTGGATGTTAAAGAACGGGAAAACGGCGCAGAGTATAGCAGCGAGATCGGCATCTGTCTTCGTTTTATGATAAGATGCGTGAATAATCTTTAGATGAAGAAAGACAATGCTGCAAAATATTCGAATTGTGCTGGTGGAGACGTCACACACCGGCAATATGGGTTCTGTTGCCCGTGCCATGAAAACAATGGGATTAACCAATCTGTGGCTGGTTAATCCACTGGTGAAACCCGACTCCCAGGCGATTGCCCTGGCAGCAGGGGCCAGCGATGTGATTGGTAATGCTCACATCGTCGATACGCTCGACGAAGCGTTAGCCGGTTGTAGCCTGGTGGTGGGCACCAGCGCACGCTCCCGCACGCTGCCGTGGCCGATGCTCGACCCGCGCGAATGCGGTCTGAAAAGCGTCGCTGAAGCGGCAAATACCCCGGTGGCGCTGGTGTTTGGTCGTGAGCGCGTCGGCTTGACCAATGAAGAGTTGCAGAAATGCCATTATCATGTCGCGATTGCGGCTAACCCGGAATACAGCTCGCTGAACCTGGCGATGGCGGTTCAGGTTATTGCCTATGAAGTGCGTATGGCCTGGCTGGCGACTCAGGAAAATGGCGAGCAGGTCGAGCATGAAGAGACGCCGTATCCGCTGGTCGATGATCTGGAGCGTTTTTATGGTCATCTGGAACAAACGCTGCTGGCCACCGGTTTTATCCGTGAAAACCATCCGGGGCAGGTGATGAATAAATTGCGCCGTCTGTTTACCCGTGCGCGCCCGGAAAGCCAGGAATTGAATATCCTGCGCGGGATTCTGGCTTCTATTGAGCAGCAGAATAAAGGTAACAAGGCCGAATAACAGTAGTTGCCTGATGCGACGCTTAACGCGTCTTATCAGGCCTACAATGTACAGAACCGTAGGTCGGATAAGGTGTTCACACCGCATCCGACAACAGGTACAAACGCCACGATAAAAAAATGGCACTGAAGGTTAAATACCCGACTAAATCAGTCAAGTAAATAGTTGACCAATTTACTCGGGAATGTCAGACTTGACCCTGCTATGCAATACCCCCACTTTTACAATAAAAAACCCCGGGCAGGGGCGAGTTTGAGGTGAAGTAAGACATGAGACTGACATCTAAAGGGCGCTATGCCGTGACCGCAATGCTTGACGTTGCGCTCAACTCTGAAGCGGGCCCGGTACCGTTGGCTGATATTTCCGAACGTCAGGGAATTTCCCTTTCTTATCTGGAACAACTGTTTTCCCGTCTGCGTAAAAATGGTCTGGTTTCCAGCGTACGTGGACCAGGCGGTGGTTATCTGTTAGGCAAAGATGCCAGCAGCATCGCCGTTGGCGAAGTGATTAGCGCCGTTGACGAATCTGTAGATGCCACCCGTTGTCAGGGTAAAGGCGGCTGCCAGGGCGGCGATAAATGCCTGACCCACGCGCTGTGGCGTGATTTGAGCGACCGTCTCACCGGTTTTCTCAACAACATTACTTTAGGCGAACTGGTTAATAACCAGGAAGTGCTGGATGTGTCTGGTCGTCAGCATACTCACGACGCGCCACGCACCCGCACACAAGACGCGATCGACGTTAAGTTACGCGCTTAATAAAAAGAATTCAGAATCAGGCCGGAGTGCTAAATACTCCGTAAACACGGTCGTACATCCAGCCGGTAGCCTGATTCCTTGCATTGAGTGATGTACGGAGTTTATAGAGCAATGAAATTACCGATTTATCTCGACTACTCCGCAACCACGCCGGTGGACCCGCGTGTTGCCGAGAAAATGATGCAGTTCATGACGATGGACGGAACCTTTGGTAACCCGGCCTCTCGTTCTCACCGTTTCGGCTGGCAGGCTGAAGAAGCGGTAGATATCGCCCGTAATCAGATTGCCGATCTGGTCGGCGCTGATCCGCGTGAAATCGTCTTTACCTCTGGTGCAACCGAATCTGACAACCTGGCGATCAAAGGTGCAGCCAACTTTTATCAGAAAAAAGGCAAGCACATCATCACCAGCAAAACCGAACACAAAGCGGTACTGGATACCTGCCGTCAGCTGGAGCGCGAAGGTTTTGAAGTCACCTACCTGGCACCGCAGCGTAACGGCATTATCGACCTGAAAGAACTTGAAGCAGCGATGCGTGACGACACCATCCTTGTTTCCATCATGCACGTAAATAACGAAGTCGGCGTGGTGCAGGATATCGCGGCTATCGGCGAAATGTGCCGTGCTCGTGGCATTATCTATCACGTTGATGCAACCCAGAGCGTGGGTAAACTGCCTATCGACCTGAGCCAGTTGAAAGTTGACCTGATGTCTTTCTCCGGTCACAAAATCTATGGCCCGAAAGGTATCGGTGCGCTGTATGTACGTCGTAAACCGCGCGTACGCATCGAAGCGCAAATGCACGGCGGCGGTCACGAGCGCGGTATGCGTTCCGGCACTCTGCCTGTTCACCAGATCGTCGGAATGGGCGAGGCCTATCGCATCGCAAAAGAAGAGATGGCGACCGAGATGGAACGTCTGCGCGGCCTGCGTAACCGTCTGTGGAACGGCATCAAAGATATCGAAGAAGTTTACCTGAACGGTGACCTGGAACACGGTGCGCCGAACATTCTCAACGTCAGCTTCAACTACGTTGAAGGTGAGTCGCTGATTATGGCGCTGAAAGACCTCGCAGTTTCTTCAGGTTCCGCCTGTACGTCAGCAAGCCTCGAACCGTCCTACGTGCTGCGCGCGCTGGGGCTGAACGACGAGCTGGCACATAGCTCTATCCGTTTCTCTTTAGGTCGTTTTACTACTGAAGAAGAGATCGACTACACCATCGAGTTAGTTCGTAAATCCATCGGTCGTCTGCGTGACCTTTCTCCGCTGTGGGAAATGTACAAGCAGGGCGTGGATCTGAACAGCATCGAATGGGCTCATCATTAATCGGTATCGGAATCAGGAGAATTTATAATGGCTTACAGCGAAAAAGTTATCGACCATTACGAGAATCCGCGTAACGTGGGTTCCTTTGACAACAACGACGAGAACGTCGGCAGCGGCATGGTGGGGGCACCGGCCTGTGGCGACGTGATGAAGTTGCAGATTAAAGTCAACGATGAAGGTATCATTGAAGACGCGCGTTTTAAAACTTACGGCTGCGGTTCTGCTATCGCTTCCAGCTCCCTGGTCACCGAATGGGTGAAAGGGAAGTCTCTCGACGAAGCGCAGGCGATCAAAAATACCGATATTGCTGAAGAACTTGAACTGCCGCCGGTGAAAATTCACTGTTCTATTCTGGCAGAAGACGCGATCAAAGCCGCCATTGCGGACTATAAAAGCAAACGTGAAGCAAAATAAGAGTTGAGGTTTGGTTATGTCGATTACACTGAGCGACAGTGCAGCAGCGCGAGTAAATACCTTTCTGGCTAACCGCGGCAAAGGGTTTGGCCTGCGTCTGGGCGTGAGAACCTCCGGATGTTCAGGTATGGCTTATGTACTGGAATTTGTTGACGAACCGACGCCGGAAGACATCGTGTTTGAAGACAAAGGCGTGAAAGTCGTGGTCGATGGCAAAAGCCTGCAATTTCTGGACGGTACGCAGCTGGACTTCGTAAAAGAAGGCCTGAACGAAGGGTTTAAATTCACCAACCCGAACGTCAAAGATGAGTGTGGTTGCGGCGAAAGCTTCCACGTTTGATGCGCATACCGATAACCCCACCGTGGTCGCCTGCGCGTGGGGTTTGTTTTACCTGATTCGCCGTTATCGCGGCGGATCGCAGCCCTGAGAATGTTATGGATTACTTCACCCTCTTTGGCTTGCCTGCCCGTTATCAACTCGATACCCAGGCGCTGAGCCTGCGTTTTCAGGATCTACAACGTCAGTATCATCCTGATAAATTCGCCAGCGGAAGCCAGGCGGAACAACTCGCCGCCGTACAGCAATCTGCAACCATTAACCAGGCCTGGCAAACGCTGCGTCATCCGTTAATGCGCGCGGAATATTTGCTTTCTTTGCACGGTTTTGATCTCGCCAGCGAGCAGCATACTGTGCGCGACACCGCGTTCCTGATGGAACAGCTGGAGCTGCGCGAAGAACTGGACGAGATCGAACAGGCGAAAGATGAAGCGCGGCTGGAAAGCTTTATCAAACGTGTGAAAAAGATGTTTGATACCCGCCATCAGTTGATGGTTGAACAGTTAGACAACGAGACGTGGGACGCGGCGGCGGATACCGTGCGTAAGCTGCGTTTTCTCGATAAACTGCGAAGCAGTGCCGAACAACTCGAAGAAAAACTGCTCGATTTTTAATTTCTGGAAGCTAAACATGGCCTTATTACAAATTAGTGAACCTGGTTTGAGTGCTGCGCCGCATCAGCGTCGTCTGGCGGCCGGTATTGACCTGGGCACAACCAACTCGCTGGTAGCGACAGTGCGCAGCGGTCAGGCCGAAACGTTAGCCGACCATGAAGGCCGTCACCTGCTGCCATCTGTTGTTCACTATCAACAGCAAGGGCATTCGGTGGGTTATGACGCGCGTACTAACGCAGCGCTCGATACCGCCAACACCATTAGTTCTGTTAAACGCCTGATGGGACGCTCGCTGGCTGATATCCAGCAACGCTATCCGCATTTGCCTTATCAATTCCAGGCCAGCGAAAACGGCCTGCCGATGATTGAAACGGCGGCGGGGCTGCTGAACCCGGTGCGCGTTTCTGCGGACATCCTCAAAGCACTGGCGGCGCGGGCAACTGAAGCCCTGGCAGGCGAGCTGGATGGTGTCGTTATCACCGTTCCGGCGTACTTTGACGATGCCCAGCGTCAGGGCACCAAAGACGCGGCGCGTCTGGCGGGCCTTCACGTCCTGCGCTTACTTAACGAACCGACCGCTGCGGCTATCGCCTACGGGCTGGATTCCGGTCAGGAAGGCGTGATCGCTGTTTATGACCTCGGTGGCGGGACGTTTGATATTTCCATTCTGCGCTTAAGTCGCGGCGTGTTTGAAGTGCTGGCAACCGGCGGTGATTCCGCGCTCGGCGGCGATGATTTCGACCATCTACTGGCGGATTACATTCGCGAGCAGGCGGACATTCCTGATCGTAGCGATAACCGCGTTCAGCGTGAACTGCTGGATGCCGCCATTGCAGCCAAAATCGCGCTGAGCGATGCGGACTCCGTGACCGTTAACGTTGCGGGCTGGCAGGGCGAAATCAGCCGTGAACAATTCAATGAACTGATCGCGCCACTGGTAAAACGAACCTTACTGGCTTGTCGTCGTGCGCTGAAAGACGCGGGCGTAGAAGCTGATGAAGTGCTGGAAGTGGTGATGGTTGGCGGTTCTACTCGCGTGCCGCTGGTGCGTGAACGGGTAGGCGAATTTTTCGGTCGTCCACCGCTGACTTCCATCGACCCGGATAAAGTCGTCGCTATTGGCGCGGCGATTCAGGCGGATATTCTGGTGGGTAACAAGCCAGACAGCGAAATGCTGCTGCTTGATGTGATCCCACTGTCGCTGGGCCTCGAAACGATGGGCGGCCTGGTGGAGAAAGTGATTCCGCGTAATACCACGATTCCGGTGGCCCGCGCTCAGGATTTCACCACCTTTAAAGATGGTCAGACGGCGATGTCTATCCATGTAATGCAGGGTGAGCGCGAACTGGTGCAGGACTGCCGCTCACTGGCGCGTTTTGCGCTGCGTGGTATTCCGGCGCTACCGGCTGGTGGTGCGCATATTCGCGTGACGTTCCAGGTCGATGCCGACGGTCTTTTGAGCGTGACGGCGATGGAGAAATCCACCGGCGTTGAGGCGTCTATTCAGGTCAAACCGTCTTACGGTCTGACCGATAGCGAAATCGCTTCGATGATCAAAGACTCAATGAGCTATGCCGAGCAGGACGTAAAAGCCCGAATGCTGGCAGAACAAAAAGTAGAAGCGGCGCGTGTGCTGGAAAGTCTGCACGGCGCGCTGGCTGCTGATGCCGCGCTGTTAAGCGCCGCAGAACGTCAGGTCATTGACGATGCTGCCGCTCACCTGAGTGAAGTGGCGCAGGGCGATGATGTTGACGCCATCGAACAAGCGATTAAAAACGTAGACAAACAAACCCAGGATTTCGCCGCTCGCCGCATGGACCAGTCGGTTCGTCGTGCGCTGAAAGGCCATTCCGTGGACGAGGTTTAATATGCCAAAGATTGTTATTTTGCCTCATCAGGATCTCTGCCCTGATGGCGCTGTTCTGGAAGCTAATAGCGGTGAAACCATTCTCGACGCAGCTCTGCGTAACGGTATCGAGATTGAACACGCCTGTGAAAAATCCTGTGCTTGCACCACCTGCCACTGCATCGTTCGTGAAGGTTTTGACTCGCTGCCAGAAAGCTCAGAGCAGGAAGACGACATGCTGGACAAAGCCTGGGGACTGGAGCCGGAAAGCCGTTTAAGCTGCCAGGCGCGCGTCACCGACGAAGATTTAGTGGTCGAAATCCCGCGTTACACTATCAACCATGCGCGTGAGCATTAACAGAGGTTAGTATGGGACTTAAATGGACCGATAGCCGCGAAATTGGCGAAGCACTGTACGATGCGTATCCCGATCTTGATCCGAAAACGGTTCGATTCACCGATATGCATCAGTGGATTTGCGATCTGGAAGATTTCGACGACGACCCGCAGGCATCCAACGAGAAAATCCTCGAAGCGATTTTGTTAGTCTGGCTGGACGAGGCCGAATAATTTCCGCGTCATGCTTCACGCCGCAGATGCGTTGGCTGCGCTCGTTCACCCCAGTCACATAGTTATCTATGCTCCTGGGGCTTCACTCACTTGCCGCCTTCCTGCAACGCGAATCATTTAGCGGAAAAATCCTGGGGCTGCCAACTGGCGGCCCTTTTACAAAGAAGGATAACTAAAATGACAGAAGCGATGAAGATTACCCTCTCTACCCAACCTGCCGACGCGCGCTGGGGAGAAAAAGCAACTTACAGCATTAATAATGACGGCATTACCCTGCATTTGAACGGGGCAGACG
Organism: Escherichia sp. SCLE84; assembly: GCF_012584495.1. Taxonomy (NCBI): domain Bacteria; kingdom Pseudomonadati; phylum Pseudomonadota; class Gammaproteobacteria; order Enterobacterales; family Enterobacteriaceae; genus Escherichia; species Escherichia sp. SCLE84. The sequence continues at coordinate 4,565,376 of NZ_CP051430.1, forward strand.
ATCTGGGGCTGATCCAGCGTGCGGCGCGCAAGATTGACGGTCTGGGCATCAAGCATGTTCAGTTAAGCGGTGAAGGCTGGGATGCGGATCGCTGCTGGGCATTCTGGCAAGGTTACAAAGCCCCGAAAGGCACGCGTAAAGTGGTGTGGCCGGATCTGGACGATGCCCAGCGCCAGGAACTGGATAACCGCCTGATGATCATCGACTGGGTGCGTGACACCATCAACGCACCGGCAGAAGAATTGGGACCATCGCAACTGGCACAGCGTGCTGTTGATCTGATCAGCAACGTCGCGGGCGATCGTGTGACTTATCGGATCACCAAAGGCGAAGATCTGCGTGAGCAAGGTTATATGGGGCTGCACACAGTCGGACGCGGTTCAGAACGTTCTCCGGTATTGCTGGCGCTGGATTACAACCCAACTGGCGATAAAGAAGCGCCAGTGTACGCGTGCCTGGTAGGTAAAGGTATCACTTTTGACTCCGGCGGCTACAGCATCAAACAGACTGCGTTTATGGACTCGATGAAGTCGGACATGGGCGGCGCGGCAACGGTTACCGGGGCGCTGGCATTTGCCATTACGCGCGGACTGAACAAGCGCGTGAAGCTGTTCCTCTGCTGTGCGGATAACCTGATTAGCGGCAATGCGTTCAAGCTGGGCGATATCATCACCTATCGCAACGGTAAAAAAGTTGAAGTGATGAACACTGATGCCGAAGGGCGTCTGGTGCTTGCCGATGGTCTGATTGATGCCAGTGCGCAGAAACCGGAAATGATCATTGATGCGGCGACCCTCACCGGGGCGGCGAAAACTGCGCTGGGTAATGATTATCACGCGCTGTTCAGTTTTGACGATGCGCTTGCCGGTCGTTTGCTGGCGAGTGCCTCACAAGAGAACGAACCATTCTGGCGTCTGCCGCTGGCGGAATTCCACCGCAGCCAGCTGCCGTCTAACTTTGCCGAACTGAACAATACCGGAAGCGCGGCGTATCCGGCAGGCGCGAGCACGGCGGCGGGCTTCCTGTCGCACTTTGTTGAGAACTATCAGCAAGGCTGGCTGCATATCGACTGCTCGGCGACTTACCGTAAAGCGCCGGTTGAACAGTGGTCTGCGGGCGCTACGGGACTTGGTGTGCGCACGATTGCTAATCTGTTAACGGCGTAAACTAATATGCCGGATGCGGCGTAAACGCCTTATCCGGCCTACAAATTCTGCAAATTCAACAAATTGCGAATCCCTTGTAGGCCTGATAAGCGTAGCGCATCAGGCATTTGCGCCCCGAACGTTGAATGAATTGTGGTTCTTATGTCCGAAACAAAAAACGAACTTGAAGACCTGCTGGAAAAAGCAGCAACCGAACCGGCGCACCGCCCGGCCTTTTTCCGTACTCTACTGGAATCCACCGTCTGGGTGCCTGGTACGGCGGCGCAGGGCGAGGCTGTGGTTGAAGATAGTGCGCTTGATTTACAGCACTGGGAAAAAGAAGACGGCACCAGCGTCATTCCTTTTTTCACCTCGTTAGAAGCGCTTCAACAGGCGGTTGAAGACGAACAGGCATTTGTCGTAATGCCCGTTCGCACATTGTTTGAGATGACCCTTGGCGAAACGCTCTTCCTTAATGCCAAACTGCCGACCGGTAAAGAATTTATGCCGCGTGAAATCAGTTTGTTGATTGGTGAAGAGGGAAATCCGCTGAGCAGCCAGGAAATCCTGGAAGGCGGTGAATCGCTGATATTATCGGAAGTCGCAGAGCCGCCAGCACAAATGATTGATTCACTCACCACCTTATTTAAAACCATTAAGTCGGTGAAGCGTGCTTTTATTTGTTCAATTAAAGAGAACGAAGAGGCACAGCCTAATTTACTTATTGGCATTGAAGCCGATGGTGATATCGAAGAAATTATTCAGGCGACGGGAAGTGTAGCGACCGATACATTACCTGGCGATGAACCAATCGATATTTGTCAGGTGAAAAAAGGGGAAAAAGGAATTAGCCACTTTATTACCGAACATATTGTGCCATTCTATGAACGTCGCTGGGGTGGTTTTTTGCGTGACTTTAAACAGAATCGGATAATCTAAAATATGCCGCCCCAAAGGGCGGCATTCGGGCTTACTTGCTGCTCTGAAGGTTGTTAACCACCAGTAAATTGTCGCCGGAGAGACTCCGGTTATTATTTACTTGGGAAAACAGCGCACCAGAAACAATAAGTACGATACAGAAGCACCGTATCTTCATTGTGCGGTCCATGCGAAGACCGCATCACGACAGCACCACTGGCGATATTGCCGCGATAGCAAGCGCTGAGACGCGCTTGCTCTAACGGTCGCGGAACATCCTTTCCTTAAGCCAGCGCCCGCTTGCGAGACGGCGGAAAGGGCCGCAGTGGATAATACACTAACAGAACAATAATAACTCTCTTTTGCTTGACAAAAAGAGAGTTACTGGCGAGTATTGTCTCCGCTGAGACGCGCTTGCATTACTACGGTAATACAACCTGCTGGAAAGGCCGCGAACCAGACCAGCAATAAAAAACCGCCAAATTCGGCGGTTTTTTATTGCCTGTAAAATACTTATTTCACTGGCTCAACCGGTAAATCTGCCCGCGCGCCCCATTCACTCCATGCGCCGTCGTACAGTTTCACGTTTGGCACATCCAGCGTCGCGAGTGCTAACAAAACCACGGCTGCCGTTACACCAGAGCCGCAGCTGACGATAATTGGTTTGTCGTAGCTGACGCCGCGACCAAAAAATATCGCATCCAGTTCATCGGTCGTTTTTAGTTCGCCTTCGCGCACCAGTTCCGTCCACGGAACATTCAGTGCTCCGGGAATATGTCCGCGACGTAAACCTGGGCGAGGTTCATCAACTTCTGCGTTAAAACGTGCAGCCGGGCGGGCATCAATAATTTGCGCCGTATTTTCATGGCTTGCCAATAATACATCGGTTACTTTCACCACGGCTTCAGGATTAAACGCGGCGTTAAACTCTCCTTCCGGCAGCTCTACTGCACCTTCTTCTAACAGCAGATCATCGCGCTGCCAGCCTGCAAGTCCACCCCCCAGAATCGACACTTTCTCTACACCAAAGGTGCGCAGCATCCACCATGCTCGTGGGGCTGAGAAAAGATTACCTTCGTCATAGACAATCAGGTGCTTATCCTGGTTAACGCCTAATTCACGCATCGCCACGGCGAACGTTTCCGGGCGCGGCAGCATGTGCGGAAGCGGGGAAGTGTGATCAGAAAGCGCTTCGATATCAAAAAACACTGCGCCGGGAATATGTCCATTCAGATACTCCTGAGCAACGTTACGATCTTCCTGTCCAGGCGACGCCATGCGGGCATCGATAATCTGAATTTCCGGGTCATCAATATGTTCGGCGAGCCAGTCGGCTCCTACAAACCATGTCGTGGACATAGGCATCTCCATTTTTGCCGGGGTTAGGCTAAATTGTCGGATGTTTAGTGAAAAGCGACAAGCGAAAGAGGCTGATTTGGCTGTCTGAGCCACAATTCTCACTAAAATTCGGATTGTATGGGCGTGATACTGAATTACATAACGTAAATTCTCACGCATAATAATTATTCGACGTTGCTAACGGGCCATTGTGGCAGGGATGAAAAATGAAAAAGTTACGCGTAGCCGCCTGCATGCTAATGCTGGCGCTGGCAGGGTGCGACAACAACGATAACGCGCCAACAGCGGTGAAAAAAGATGCGCCTTCTGAAGTTACTAAAGCGGCCTCTTCAGAAAACGCGAGTTCAGCAAAACTCTCCGTGCCGGAGCGACAAAAACTGGCCCAACAGAGTGCCGGTAAGGTGCTGACATTGCTGGATCTCTCTGAAGTCCAACTTGATGGTGCAGCCACGCTGGTGCTGACGTTCTCCATCCCTCTCGACCCGGATCAGGATTTCTCACGCGTTATTCATGTCGTCGATAAAAAAAGCGGCAAAGTGGATGGTGCCTGGGAGCTGTCAGATAATCTTAAAGAGCTACGTTTACGCCACCTCGAACCGAAACGTGATTTGATCGTTACTATTGGCAAGGAGGTCAAAGCACTCAACAACGCAACCTTCAGTAAAGATTACGAAAAAACTATAACTACCCGCGACATCCAACCCAGCGTCGGTTTTGCCAGCCGTGGTTCGCTGCTGCCTGGCAAAGTCGTTGAAGGGCTGCCGGTAATGGCGCTCAACGTTAATAATGTCGATGTTAACTTCTTCCGCGTTAAGCCAGAATCTCTGCCAGCATTCATTAGCCAATGGGAATACCGCAATTCGCTGGCGAACTGGCAGTCAGACAAACTGCTGCAGATGGCGGATCTGGTCTACACCGGACGGTTTGATCTCAATCCTGCGCGTAACACCCGTGAAAAATTATTGCTGCCGCTGGGCGATATCAAACCGCTTCAGCAGGCGGGCGTGTATCTGGCTGTGATGAATCAGGCTGGACGTTACGATTACAGTAATCCCGCGACGCTGTTTACGTTAAGTGATATCGGCGTTTCAGCTCACCGTTATCACAATCGTCTGGATATCTTTACCCAAAGTCTGGAAAACGGCGCGGCCCAGCAAGGAATTGAAGTCTCTTTATTAAATGAGAAAGGGCAGACTCTGACTCAGGCAACCAGTGACGCTCAGGGGCATGTGCAGCTGGAAAATGATAAAAACGCGGCATTACTGTTGGCGCGTAAAGACGGTCAGACAACGCTACTCGATTTAAAACTTCCGGCGCTGGACTTAGCAGAATTTAACATTGCTGGCGCGCCAGGCTATAGCAAACAGTTTTTCATGTTTGGCCCACGCGATCTTTATCGCCCAGGTGAAACGGTAATCCTCAATGGTTTGCTGCGTGATGCAGACGGTAAAGCGTTGCCCAATCAACCCATCAAGTTAGACGTGATTAAACCCGATGGGCAGGTACTCAGGAGCGTCGTTAGTCAGCCGGAGAATGGCCTCTACCACTTTACCTGGCCACTCGATAGCAATGCGGCAACCGGTATGTGGCATATTCGCGCTAACACGGGCGATAACCAGTATCGGATGTGGGATTTCCACGTCGAAGATTTTATGCCAGAGCGCATGGCGCTGAATCTGACCGGTGAGAAAACCCCGCTAACGCCGAAAGATGAAGTGAAATTCTCCGTGGTGGGGTACTACCTGTATGGTGCACCTGCTAATGGTAATACTTTGCAAGGGCAACTTTTCCTGCGCCCACTGCGTGAAGCTGTGTCAGCCTTACCTGGTTTTGAATTCGGCGATATAGCTGCCGAAAATCTTTCCCGCACGCTGGATGAAGTTCAGTTGACGCTGGATGATAAAGGGCGCGGCGAAGTTTCTACAGAAAGCCAGTGGAAGGAAACGCATTCCCCATTACAGGTTATTTTCCAGGGTAGTTTGCTGGAATCGGGCGGTCGCCCGGTGACGCGCCGCGCTGAGCAGGCTATCTGGCCTGCCGATGCATTGCCGGGGCTCCGTCCGCAGTTCGCCTCGAAATCGGTTTACGATTATCGCACTGACAGCACGGTGAAACAGCCCATTGTTGATGAAGGCAGTAACGCCGGTTTTGACATCGTTTATAGCGATGCGCAAGGCGTGAAAAAAGCCGTGTCGGGCTTGCAGGTGCGCCTGATTCGCGAACGCCGCGATTACTACTGGAACTGGTCAGAAGATGAAGGCTGGCAGTCACAGTTTGATCAAAAAGATCTGATCGAAAATGAACAAACTCTGGATCTTCAGGCGGATGAAACCGGTAAGGTCAGTTTCCCGGTAGAGTGGGGCGCTTATCGTCTGGAAGTCAAAGCGCCGAATGAAGCGGTCAGTAGCGTGCGTTTCTGGGCTGGCTATAGCTGGCAGGACAACAGCGACGGGAGCGGTGCCGTGCGACCCGACCGTGTCACGCTGAAACTGGATAAAGCCAGTTATCGCCCTGGCGATACCATTAAGTTGCATATTGCCGCGCCAACGGCGGGTAAAGGTTATGCGATGGTCGAGTCCAGTGAAGGGCCGTTGTGGTGGCAAGAGATTGATGTTCCGGCTCAAGGGCTGGATCTGACGATTCCGGTCGATAAAACCTGGAATCGTCATGATCTGTATTTAAGTACGCTGGTAGTACGTCCTGGCGATAAATCTCGCTCCGCGACGCCAAAACGCGCAGTTGGGGTGTTGCATCTGCCGCTTGGCGATGAAAACCGTCGCCTCGATCTGGCGCTGGAAACACCAGCAAAAATGCGGCCGAATCAACCATTAACCGTGAAAATTAAAGCCAGCACTAAAAATGGCGAGAAGCCTAAACAGGTGAATGTGCTGGTGTCTGCCGTTGATAGTGGTGTGCTGAATATTACTGACTACGTCACGCCAGATCCGTGGCAGGCGTTCTTTGGTCAGAAACGCTATGGCGCAGACATTTACGATATTTACGGTCAGGTTATTGAAGGTCAGGGGCGTCTGGCAGCTCTGCGTTTCGGTGGCGATGGTGATGAGCTGAAAGGTGGTGGTAAACCGCCGGTCAATCACGTCAATATTGTCGCGCAGCAGGCGCTGCCGGTAACGCTCAACGAACAGGGCGAAGGCTCGGTTACACTGCCGATTGGCGATTTTAACGGTGAATTACGCGTCATGGCGCAAGCCTGGACGGCAGATGACTTCGGTAGCAACGAAAGCAAAGTGATAGTTGCCGCACCGGTGATTGCTGAACTGAACATGCCGCGCTTTATGGCGAGTGGCGATACCTCGCGTCTGACGCTGGATATCACTAATCTTACCGATAAACCGCAAAAACTGAACGTTGCCCTGACCGCCAGTGGTTTGCTTGAACTGGTCAGCGATTCACCCGCAGCCGTTGAATTAGCGCCAGGTGTGCGTACTACGCTGTTTATCCCGGTGCGAGCATTGCCGGGTTATGGCGATGGAGAAATTCAGGCCACCATTAGCGGGTTAGCGTTACCGGGTGAAACCGTTGCCGATCAGCATAAGCAGTGGAAAATCGGCGTCCGTCCGGCGTTCCCGGCACAAACGGTTAATTACGGTACGGCGTTACAGCCTGGTGAGACATGGGCGATTCCGGCGGATGGATTGCAAAACTTCTCGCCTGTTACGCTGGAAGGGCAATTGTTGTTGAGCGGCAAACCACCGCTGAACATTGCACGTTATATCAAAGAGTTAAAAGCGTATCCGTACGGCTGTCTTGAGCAAACCGCCAGCGGCCTGTTCCCGTCACTTTATACCAACGCAGCCCAACTGCAGGCGTTGGGCATCAAAGGCGACAGTGATGAGAAACGCCGTGCATCGGTCGATATCGGCATTTCCCGTTTGCTGCAAATGCAACGTGATAACGGCGGCTTTGCGCTGTGGGATAAAAACGGTGACGAAGAGTACTGGCTGACGGCTTACGTGATGGATTTCCTGGTCCGCGCAGGCGAACAGGGTTACAGCGTGCCGACAGACGCCATTAACCGGGGTAATGAGCGTCTGCTGCGCTATTTACAAGATCCGGGCATGATGTCGATCCCGTACGCGGATAATCTCAAAGCCAGTAAATTCGCCGTTCAGTCTTACGCTGCGCTGGTGCTGGCCCGTCAGCAAAAAGCACCACTGGGTGCGCTGCGTGAAATCTGGGAGCATCGTGCAGATGCCGCTTCTGGTTTACCGCTGCTGCAACTTGGCGTTGCGCTGAAAACCATGGGTGATGCGACGCGTGGTGAAGAATCGATTGCGCTGGCGCTGAAAACGCCGCGTAATGATGAGCTGAAATGGCTGGGTGATTACGGTAGCCCACTGCGCGACAACGCGTTAATGCTCTCCTTGCTGGAAGAAAATAAACTGCTACCCGATGAGCAGAACACTTTGCTGAACACGCTTTCGCAGCAGGCATTTGGTGAACGCTGGCTATCGACGCAGGAAAGTAACGCGTTGTTCCTGGCTGCCCGTACGATTCAGGATTTACCGGGTAAATGGCAGGCGCAAACCTCTTTCTCAGCTGAGCCGCTGACAGGCGAGAAAACGCTAAACAGCAATCTGAATAGCGATCAACTTGCCACCTTGCAGGTGAGAAACAGTGGCGATCAGCCGTTATGGCTGCGTGTGGATGCCAGCGGTTATCCGCAATCCGCACCTTTACCGGCGAACAATGTGCTGCAAATCGAGCGTCATATTCTTGGTACTGATGGTAAGAGCAAATCGCTGGACTCGTTACGTAGCGGCGATCTGGTGCTGGTCTGGTTGCAGGTAAAAGCCAGTAACAGCGTGCCGGATGCGTTAGTCGTGGATCTGCTGCCTGCGGGTCTGGAACTGGAAAATCAGAATCTGGCGAACGGTAGCGCCAGCCTGGAGCAAAGTGGTGGCGAAGTGCAAAACTTACTGAACCAGATGCAGCAGGCGAGTATTAAGCACATTGAGTTCCGTGACGATCGCTTTGTGGCGGCGGTTGCCGTTGATGAATACCAACCGGTAACGCTGGTGTATCTGGCGCGGGCGGTGACGCCGGGAACGTACCAGGTACCGCAACCGATGGTGGAATCAATGTATGTTCCCCAATGGCGGGCGACCGGCGCGGCTGAAGATCTGCTGATTGTCCGACCGTAAATGCCTCGCTTGTTAACCAAACGCGGCTGCTGGATAACGCTGGCAGCTGCGCCATTTCTCCTTTTTCTTGCAGCGTGGGGAGCAGATAAACTCTGGCCTCTACCGCTGCATGAAGTCAATCCCGCACGAGTGGTCGTGGCGCAGGATGGTACGCCGCTATGGCGCTTCGCCGATGCTGACGGCATCTGGCGTTATCCGGTAACAATCGAAGATGTTTCTCCACGTTACCTTGAAGCGCTGATCAATTATGAAGATCGCTGGTTCTGGAAGCATCCGGGGGTGAATCCATTCTCGGTGGCGCGCGCAGCATGGCAAGATCTCACTTCGGGACGGGTTATTTCCGGTGGCAGCACGCTCACTATGCAGGTTGCTCGTCTGCTTGATCCTCACCCCAAAACATTTGGCGGCAAAATTCGCCAGCTCTGGCGCGCGTTGCAACTGGAATGGCATCTGTCTAAGCGTGAAATTCTGACCTTGTATCTTAACCGCGCTCCGTTTGGCGGTACGTTGCAGGGGATCGGTGCGGCAAGTTGGGCTTATCTCGGAAAGTCGCCTGCGAATTTAAGCTATTCCGAGGCGGCAATGCTGGCGGTTTTGCCGCAAGCGCCCAGCCGTCTTCGCCCGGATCGTTGGCCGGAGCGTGCCGAAGCCGCGCGTAATAAAGTGCTCGAACGGATGGCCGTGCAAGGTGTGTGGTCCCGTGAGCAGGTAAAAGAGTCAAGGGAAGAACCCATCTGGCTGGCACCCCGACAAATGCCGCAACTGGCACCGCTGTTTTCGCGCATGATGCTCGGTAAAAGCAAAAGCGACAAAATCGTTACTACGCTGGATGCCGGTCTTCAACGACGTCTGGAAGAACTGGCGCAAAACTGGAAAGGGCGGTTGCCACCGCGCAGCTCACTGGCGATGATCGTGGTTGATCATACCGATATGCGTGTTCGCGGCTGGGTGGGATCGGTTGATCTCAACGATGATTCACGCTTTGGTCATGTTGATATGGTCAATGCGATCCGATCGCCAGGATCGGTGCTCAAACCGTTTGTTTATGGTCTGGCGCTGGATGAAGGCTTGATCCACCCGGCATCACTGCTGCAAGACGTCCCCCGGCGCACCGGTGATTATCGACCAGGTAACTTTGATAGCGGTTTTCATGGCCCGATCAGCATGAGCGAGGCGCTGGTGCGCTCGCTGAACTTACCTGCTGTGCAGGTGCTGGAAGCCTATGGACCGAAACGGTTTGCGGCAAAGTTACGCAATGTTGGATTGCCGTTATATTTGCCCAACGGTGCTGCGCCGAATCTTTCACTCATTCTCGGCGGCGCTGGTGCAAAACTGGAAGATATGGCGGCAGCGTATACCGCGTTTGCTCGCCACGGCAAGGCAGGCAAATTGCGCTTACAGCCTGACGATCCGCTGCTTGAACGGCCTTTAATGTCGTCGGGGGCGGCGTGGATCATTCGCCGGATTATGGCTGATGAAGCGAAACCCTTGCCGGATAGTGCCTTGCCGCGCGTCGCCCCACTGGCATGGAAAACGGGCACCAGCTATGGCTATCGTGACGCCTGGGCGATTGGGGTTAACGCTCGCTATGTCATTGGGATCTGGACTGGCAGACCGGACGGCACGCCCGTTGTTGGTCAGTTTGGCTTTGCCAGTGCCGTACCATTGTTGAATCAGGTCAATAATATCTTACTGTCGCGCAGTGCGAATCTGCCGGAAGACCCGCGCCCGAACTCAGTCACTCGTGGCGTTATCTGCTGGCCGGGCGGACAGTCTTTGCCGGAAGGTGACGGTAACTGTCGCCGCCGCCTGGCAACCTGGCTGCTGGACGGGAGTCAGCCGCCAACTCTATTACTGCCGGAGCAGGAAGGCATTAATGGCATTCGTTTCCCCATCTGGCTGGATGAAAATGGCAAACGTGTTGCCGCTGATTGCCCGCAAGCGCGACAAGAAATGATAAATGTCTGGCCGCTACCGCTGGAACCCTGGCTGCCCGCATCAGAACGTCGCGCTGTGCGCTTACCACCGGCCTCGACAATTTGCCCGCCATACGGTCACGATGCCCAGCTCCCTCTGCAGCTGACAGGCGTTCGCGATGGCGCGATTATTAAACGTTTACCGGGCGCAGCGGAAGCGACTTTGCCGTTGCAATCAAGTGGAGGGGCAGGTGAACGCTGGTGGTTTCTGAATGGCGAACCGTTAACTGAACGCGGGCGCAACGTGACCCTGCATTTGACGGATAAAGGTGATTATCAATTGCTGGTGATGGATGATGTGGGGCAAATCGCGTCAGTGAAATTTGTCATGCAATAGTCTGTTTTGTCCCTGATTGTTGCTAAAACTCATTTTATTTTAAAAAAATGTTACCTTCATCAATAGTCAACGGCTCTGTTGCTCATTATAATCCGCGCCATCTCGTACGCTGGTACAGACAACAACAGAACAATTTACAGAGGTAAAAATGGCTATTGAACGTACTTTTTCCATTATCAAACCGAACGCGGTAGCAAAAAACGTCATTGGTAATATCTTTGCGCGCTTTGAAGCTGCAGGGTTCAAAATTGTCGGCACCAAAATGCTGCACCTGACCGTTGAACAGGCTCGTGGCTTTTATGCTGAACACGATGGAAAACCGTTCTTTGATGGTCTGGTTGAATTCATGACCTCTGGCCCGATCGTGGTTTCCGTGCTGGAAGGTGAAAACGCCGTTCAGCGTCACCGCGATCTGCTGGGCGCGACCAATCCGGCAAACGCACTGGCCGGTACTCTGCGCGCTGATTACGCTGACAGCCTGACCGAAAATGGTACCCACGGTTCTGACTCCGTCGAATCTGCCGCTCGCGAAATCGCTTATTTCTTCGGCGAAGGCGAAGTGTGCCCGCGCACCCGTTAATAATTTCGTAAATGCCGCGTGCAAACGTGGCATCCGTGCGCCAGAATTTGTACAATGCAGCGCCCCCGGACGAGCAGCCGCTCACCGGGGCGTTTCTTTTTTCAACCCTCCAGGGGCCATAACGTGTAATAACGAGGCCGGAATAGCATATGTCTGAACAATTAGTCACACCTGAAAACGTCACTACCAAAGATGGAAAAATCAACCTGCTGGATCTCAATCGTCAGCAGATGCGGGAGTTTTTTAAAGATTTAGGTGAAAAACCCTTCCGCGCCGATCAGGTGATGAAGTGGATGTATCACTATTGCTGCGACAACTTTGATGAGATGACCGACATCAACAAAGTGTTGCGCGGCAAACTGAAAGAGGTGGCGGAAATCCGCGCACCGGAAGTGGTTGAAGAACAGCGTTCATCCGACGGCACCATTAAATGGGCGATCGCCGTTGGCGATCAGCGCGTCGAAACGGTGTATATCCCGGAAGACGACCGTGCCACGCTCTGCGTCTCTTCGCAGGTGGGGTGTGCGCTGGAGTGTAAATTCTGTTCCACCGCCCAGCAGGGCTTTAACCGCAACCTGCGGGTATCGGAAATTATTGGCCAGGTGTGGCGTGCGGCGAAAATCGTCGGCGCAGCAAAAGTCACCGGTCAGCGCCCAATCACTAACGTAGTGATGATGGGCATGGGCGAGCCGCTGCTCAACCTGAACAACGTCGTTCCGGCGATGGAAATCATGCTTGATGATTTCGGTTTTGGCCTGTCTAAACGTCGCGTCACGCTTTCTACTTCCGGTGTAGTTCCGGCGCTGGATAAACTGGGCGATATGATCGACGTTGCACTGGCAATTTCCCTGCACGCGCCGAACGACGAAATTCGTGACGAAATTGTGCCGATCAACAAAAAGTACAATATCGAAACGTTCCTTGCTGCGGTGCGCCGTTATCTGGAGAAATCCAACGCCAATCAGGGCCGTGTCACTATTGAGTATGTGATGCTTGACCACGTTAACGACGGCACTGAACACGCGCACCAACTGGCGGAACTGCTGAAAGATACGCCGTGTAAGATCAACCTGATCCCGTGGAACCCCTTCCCGGGCGCGCCGTATGGACGCAGCTCGAACAGCCGTATCGACCGTTTCTCAAAAGTGCTGATGAGCTACGGTTTCACCACTATTGTGCGTAAAACCCGTGGTGATGATATCGATGCTGCCTGTGGTCAGTTGGCGGGCGATGTTATCGACCGTACGAAACGTACCCTGCGTAAACGGATGCAGGGTGAAGCCATCGACATTAAAGCGGTCTGATAGCCATTACGCCACGGTTACTTTATGTACCGTGGCGTAATCTTTTATGAATGAAGTATTAAGTTGCAATTGTCTGGTCAATATTAACGGTGCGTTTTTGCTGACTTTAAGGCAGTATGTAACGATGCAACAGTAAGTTAGCCTTAGTGAATGTGGGCTTTGTCACGAGCACACAGACGGTCTTATACTGTATGATAACGGTTAACTTAACGGATGTTTCGCGGTGTGGGTGAGCATGATGGTTCACCGGCATCTCAATTCTCATTTAAACGTACCTGCAGCGAATGAATACTGAAGCCACGCACGACCAAAATGAAGCACTTACTACCGGCGCTCGCCTGCGTAATGCTCGCGAACAACTAGGACTTAGTCAGCAGGCCGTTGCCGAGCGACTTTGCCTGAAGGTTTCCACGGTACGCGACATTGAAGAAGATAAGGCACCCGCCGATCTTGCTTCAACATTCCTGCGCGGATATATCCGCTCTTATGCGCGTCTGGTACATATTCCAGAAGAAGAACTGCTGCCAGGGCTGGAAAAGCAGGCTCCACTACGGGCTGCAAAAGTTGCGCCTATGCAGAGTTTTTCCCTCGGTAAACGCCGCAAAAAACGTGACGGCTGGCTGATGACCTTCACCTGGCTGGTGTTGTTTGTGGTTATCGGCCTGAGCGGTGCCTGGTGGTGGCAAGACCACAAAGCTCAGCAGGAAGAGATCACCACTATGGCCGATCAATCTTCGGCGGAACTGAGCAGTAATAGCGAGCAGGGGCAGAGTGTTCCGTTAAATACGTCGACAACTACAGACCCGGCTACAACGTCCACGCCGCCAGCGTCTGTGGATACTACCGCAACCAACACGCAAACACCTGCCGTAACTGCGCCAGCACCAGCTGTTGATCCGCAACAGAATGCGGTTGTTTCGCCTTCGCAGGCAAATGTTGATACCGCCGCGACCCCGGCACCAACGGCAACAACAACGCCAGATGGCGCTGCGCCGTTGCCAACCGATCAGGCAGGCGTGACTACGCCGGCGGCTGATCCGAATGCGCTGGTGATGAACTTTACTGCCGATTGCTGGCTGGAGGTTACTGATGCTACCGGTAAAAAATTGTTTAGCGGTATGCAGCGTAAAGACGGTAATTTGAACTTAACCGGCCAGGCACCATACAAACTGAAAATTGGTGCGCCAGCCGCAGTACAGATCCAGTATCAAGGGAAACCTGTCGATCTGAGTCGTTTTATCAGAACTAACCAGGTTGCGCGTCTGACCCTCAATGCCGAACAATCACCGGCGCAGTAACAGACGGGTAACGCGGGAGATTTTTCATGCATAACCAGGCTCCAATTCAACGTAGAAAATCAACACGTATTTACGTTGGGAATGTGCCGATTGGCGATGGTGCTCCCATCGCCGTACAGTCCATGACCAATACGCGTACGACAGACGTCGAAGCAACGGTCAATCAAATCAAGGCGCTGGAACGCGTTGGCGCTGATATCGTCCGTGTCTCCGTACCGACGATGGACGCGGCAGAAGCGTTCAAACTCATCAAACAGCAGGTTAACGTGCCGCTGGTGGCTGACATCCACTTCGACTATCGCATTGCACTGAAAGTAGCGGAATACGGCGTCGATTGTCTGCGTATTAACCCTGGCAATATCGGTAATGAAGAGCGTATTCGCATGGTGGTTGACTGTGCGCGCGATAAAAACATTCCGATCCGTATTGGCGTTAACGCCGGATCGCTGGAAAAAGATCTGCAAGAAAAGTATGGCGAACCGACGCCGCAGGCGTTGCTGGAATCCGCCATGCGCCATGTTGATCATCTCGATCGCCTGAACTTCGATCAGTTCAAAGTCAGCGTGAAAGCGTCTGACGTCTTCCTCGCTGTTGAGTCTTATCGTTTGCTGGCAAAACAGATCGATCAGCCGCTGCATCTGGGGATCACCGAAGCCGGTGGTGCACGCAGCGGGGCAGTAAAATCCGCCATTGGTTTAGGTCTGCTGCTGTCTGAAGGCATCGGCGACACGCTGCGCGTATCACTGGCGGCCGATCCGGTCGAAGAGATCAAAGTCGGTTTCGATATTTTGAAATCGCTGCGTATCCGTTCGCGCGGGATCAACTTCATCGCCTGCCCGACCTGTTCGCGTCAGGAATTTGATGTTATCGGTACGGTTAACGCGCTGGAGCAACGCCTGGAAGATATCATCACTCCGATGGACGTTTCGATTATCGGCTGCGTGGTGAATGGCCCAGGTGAGGCGCTGGTTTCTACACTCGGCGTCACCGGCGGCAACAAGAAAAGCGGCCTCTATGAAGATGGCGTGCGCAAAGACCGTCTGGACAACAACGATATGATCGACCAGCTGGAAGCACGCATTCGTGCGAAAGCCAGTCAGCTGGACGAAGCGCGTCGAATTGACGTTCAGCAGGTTGAAAAATAATAACGTGATGGGAAGCGCCTCGCTTCCCGTGTATGATTGAACCCGCATAGCTCCCGAAACATTGAGGGAAGCGTTGAGGGTTCATTTTTATATTCAGAAAGAGAATAAACGTGGCAAAAAACATTCAAGCCATTCGCGGCATGAACGATTACCTGCCTGGCGAAACGGCCATCTGGCAGCGCATTGAAGGCACACTGAAAAACGTGCTCGGCAGCTACGGTTACAGTGAAATCCGCTTGCCGATTGTAGAGCAGACCCCGCTATTCAAACGTGCGATTGGTGAAGTCACCGACGTGGTTGAAAAAGAGATGTACACCTTTGAGGATCGCAATGGCGACAGCCTGACTCTGCGCCCTGAAGGGACGGCGGGCTGTGTACGCGCCGGCATTGAGCATGGTCTTCTGTACAATCAGGAACAGCGTCTGTGGTATATCGGGCCGATGTTCCGTCACGAGCGTCCGCAGAAAGGGCGTTATCGTCAGTTCCATCAGTTGGGCTGCGAAGTTTTCGGTCTGCAAGGTCCGGATATCGACGCTGAACTGATTATGCTCACCGCCCGCTGGTGGCGTGCGCTGGGTATTTCCGAGCACGTAACTCTTGAGCTGAACTCTATCGGTTCGCTGGAAGCACGCGCCAATTACCGCGATGCGCTGGTGGCATTCCTTGAGCAGCATAAAGATAAGCTGGACGAAGACTGCAAACGCCGCATGTACACTAACCCGCTGCGCGTGCTGGATTCCAAAAATCCGGAAGTGCAGGCGCTTCTCAACGATGCTCCGGCATTAGGCGATTATCTGGACGAGGAATCTCGTGAGCACTTTGCCGGTCTGTGCAAACTGCTGGAGAGCGCGGGGATCGCTTACACCGTAAACCAGCGTCTGGTGCGTGGTCTGGATTACTATAACCGTACCGTTTTCGAGTGGGTGACTAACAGTCTCGGCTCCCAGGGCACCGTGTGTGCAGGCGGTCGTTATGACGGTCTTGTGGAACAACTGGGCGGTCGTGCAACACCGGCTGTCGGTTTTGCGATGGGCCTCGAACGTCTTGTATTGTTAGTACAGGCCGTTAATCCGGAATTTAAAGCCGATCCTGTTGTCGATATATACCTGGTGGCTTCAGGTGCTGATACACAATCTGCGGCTATGGCATTAGCTGAGCGTCTGCGTGATGAATTACAGGGCGTGAAATTGATGACCAACCACGGCGGCGGCAACTTTAAGAAACAGTTTGCCCGTGCTGATAAATGGGGTGCCCGCGTTGCTGTGGTGCTGGGTGAGTCTGAAGTGGCTAACGGCACAGCAGTAGTGAAGGATTTGCGCTCTGGTGAGCAAACGGCAGTTGCGCAGGATAGCGTAGCCGCGCATTTGCGCACGTTACTGGGTTAAGGAAGGAGAAGGACAGCGTGGAAATTTACGAGAACGAAAACGACCAGGTAGAAGCGGTTAAACGCTTTTTTGCTGAAAATGGCAAAGCACTGGCTGTTGGGGTGATTTTGGGCGTTGGCGCACTGATTGGCTGGCGCTACTGGAACAGCCATCAGGTTGATTCTGCACGCTCCGCTTCTCTTGCCTATCAAAATGCGGTTACCGCAGTGAGCGAAGGCAAACCGGATAGCATCCCGGCGGCGGAAAAATTTGCTGCTGAAAATAAAAATACTTATGGTGCGCTGGCTTCTTTGGAACTTGCGCAGCAATTTGTTGACAAAAATGAACTAGAGAAAGCTGCCGCCCAGTTACAACAGGGGCTGGCAGACACGAGCGATGAAAATCTCAAAGCCGTGATAAATCTGCGTCTTGCTCGCGTTCAGGTACAGCTCAAGCAGGCTGATGCCGCGCTGAAAACCCTTGATACCATCAAAGGTGAAGGGTGGGCTGCCATTGTTGCCGACCTGCGTGGTGAAGCATTGCTGAGCAAAGGTGATAAGCAAGGTGCGCGTAGTGCATGGGAAGCAGGCGTGAAAAGCGATGTTACTCCGGCACTGAGCGAAATGATGCAGATGAAAATTAATAATTTGTCCATCTGAGAGGGACCCGATGCAATTGCGTAAATTACTGCTGCCAGGACTGCTTTCCGTTACCCTTTTAAGCGGCTGTTCGCTGTTTAACAGCGAAGAAGATGTGGTAAAGATGTCCCCATTGCCAACCGTTGAAAACCAGTTTACGCCGACCACGGCGTGGAGCACTTCCGTTGGTAGCGGCATTGGCAACTTCTATTCCAATCTTCATCCGGCACTGGCGGACAACGTTGTCTATGCAGCGGACCGCGCTGGTTTGGTAAAAGCGCTGAATGCGGATGATGGCAAAGAAATCTGGTCTGTCAGCCTGGCCGAGAAAGATGGCTGGTTCTCTAAAGAGCCTGCATTACTTTCTGGCGGTGTGACCGTGTCTGGTGGGCATGTCTACATTGGCAGCGAAAAGGCGCAGGTTTACGCGCTGAATACCAGCGATGGTACTGTGGCATGGCAAACTAAAGTCGCGGGTGAAGCACTTTCGCGCCCGGTGGTCAGCGACGGTCTGGTGTTAATCCACACCAGTAACGGTCAGTTACAAGCGCTGAACGAAGCTGACGGCGCTGTCAAATGGACAGTTAACCTCGATATGCCTTCGCTCTCTTTGCGTGGCGAGTCTGCGCCGGCAACGGCTTTTGGTGCGGCCGTCGTGGGTGGCGATAATGGTCGCGTCAGCGCAGTGCTGATGGAACAGGGCCAGATGATTTGGCAGCAGCGTATTTCCCAGGCGACCGGTTCTACCGAAATTGACCGTCTGAGCGATGTTGACACGACTCCCGTCGTTGTTAACGGCGTTGTTTTCGCGCTGGCCTATAATGGTAACCTGACGGCGCTTGATCTGCGCAGTGGTCAGATTATGTGGAAACGCGAACTGGGTTCGGTGAATGATTTCATCGTCGACGGCAATCGCATCTATCTGGTCGATCAAAATGACAGGGTGATGGCGTTGACCATTGATGGCGGCGTTACGCTGTGGACACAAAGCGATCTGCTGCATCGCCTGCTGACTTCTCCGGTGCTGTATAATGGCAACCTGGTGGTCGGTGACAGTGAAGGTTATCTGCACTGGATTAACGTCGAAGATGGTCGTTTCGTTGCCCAGCAAAAAGTTGATAGTTCCGGTTTCCAGACTGAACCGGTTGCCGCTGACGGCAAACTGCTGATCCAGGCAAAAGACGGAACCGTGTACTCTATTACACGTTAATCGTCTCTGTCGTTCACTTTGAAAACGGCTCCTGGACAGGGGCCGTTTTCCTGTTTTTAACAACGACGCGAATATAGCGTGCGTTGTCTGATGATTTATAAAAATGAGGCTTTAAACATGGTACCTGTGGTCGCGCTTGTCGGGCGCCCTAACGTAGGAAAATCCACGTTATTTAACCGTCTAACTCGCACCCGAGATGCGCTGGTTGCGGATTTCCCGGGTCTGACTCGTGACCGTAAGTACGGTCGTGCGGAAATTGAAGGCCGTGAGTTTATCTGTATTGATACCGGCGGGATTGATGGCACAGAAGACGGTGTAGAAACCCGCATGGCGGAACAGTCGCTGCTGGCGATTGAAGAAGCGGACGTCGTACTGTTTATGGTGGATGCGCGCGCGGGCCTGATGCCGGCAGATGAAGCGATTGCCAAACATCTGCGCTCCCGTGAAAAACCGACCTTCCTGGTGGCAAACAAAACTGACGGTCTGGATCCCGATCAGGCAGTGGTTGATTTCTACTCGCTTGGCTTAGGTGAAATCTACCCGATCGCCGCGTCTCACGGTCGTGGCGTATTAAGTCTGCTGGAGCATGTGCTGCTGCCGTGGATGGAAGATCTCGCACCGCAAGAGGAAGTCGACGAAGACGCTGAATACTGGGCGCAATTTGAAGCGGAAGAGAACGGCGAAGAAGAAGAGGAAGACGACTTTGACCCGCAAAGTCTGCCGATCAAACTGGCGATTGTGGGTCGTCCGAACGTAGGTAAGTCTACACTCACTAACCGTATTCTTGGTGAAGAGCGCGTTGTTGTTTATGACATGCCTGGTACGACGCGTGACAGCATCTATATCCCAATGGAACGCGATGGACGTGAGTATGTGCTCATTGACACCGCTGGCGTACGTAAACGCGGCAAAATCACCGATGCTGTAGAGAAATTCTCCGTAATCAAAACGTTGCAGGCCATTGAAGATGCCAACGTGGTGATGTTGGTGATTGATGCGCGCGAAGGTATTTCCGATCAGGATCTCTCGCTGCTGGGCTTTATTCTCAATAGTGGGCGCTCACTTGTCATTGTGGTGAATAAGTGGGATGGCCTGAGCCAGGAAGTGAAAGAGCAGGTGAAAGAAACGCTGGACTTCCGTCTGGGCTTTATCGATTTTGCTCGTGTGCACTTTATCTCTGCCTTGCACGGCAGTGGTGTTGGTAACTTGTTTGAATCAGTACGTGAAGCGTATGACAGCTCCACCCGTCGTGTGGGGACCTCTATGCTGACGCGCATCATGACGATGGCTGTTGAAGATCACCAACCGCCGCTGGTACGCGGTCGTCGTGTGAAGCTGAAATATGCCCACGCTGGTGGTTATAACCCGCCGATTGTGGTGATTCACGGTAATCAGGTGAAAGACCTGCCTGATTCCTACAAGCGCTACTTGATGAACTACTTCCGCAAATCGCTGGACGTAATGGGATCGCCGATTCGTATTCAGTTCAAAGAAGGGGAAAACCCGTATGCGAACAAGCGTAACACCCTGACGCCAACCCAGATGCGTAAACGTAAGCGTCTGATGAAGCACATCAAGAAAAATAAATAATTATCCGTAAGTATTTTATCTGCCATTCCCTCTATGAATGTAGAGGGATGGCTACCGGAGGAATTCATATGGAACTGCATTGTCCACAATGTCAGCATGTGCTTGATCAGGATAACGACCATGCGCGTTGCCCATCCTGCGGGGAAATTATTGAAATGAAAGCTCTTTGTCCAGACTGCCATCAACCGTTGCAGGTGTTAAAAGCCTGCGGTGCAGTAGATTACTTCTGTCAGCACGGGCATGGCTTGATATCGAAAAAACGCGTTGAATTCGTGCTGGCTTAATGCACCTTTTTACGCGATTTTTTTACCGGCTGGATGTTTTTTACTTCACTTTCTATCCAGCCGTCTTCCAGACGTGTGGTTAGCATTTCACCCGCTTTAACTTGCTTCACTTTTTTCAGTACATTGCCGTCAGTAGCAGTAGTAACGCTGTATCCACGCGCCAGCGTTGACAGTGGGCTTACGGCTTCGAGGTGCGTTACTGCATTACCGAAACGTTCACGCGTGGCGCTAAGCTGTACGCGCAGGGTTTCTGCTAAACGATATTCCAGTTGCTGAATGCGCGTTTGCGCGCGATGAATCTTCGGCTGTGGATTTTGCTGATTCAGCCGCTGTGTTAACCGCTGCTGCTGTTGCCCGGTACGCTTAAGTTGATTTTCCAGCGCAAAGCTCATCCGCTTTTGCAGGCGCTCAAGCATGGTTTGCTGGCGTGCCAGCCGGAGCTGCGGATGCTGTTGCTGTAATCGGTGATGGATCTGCGTAAAGCGACGCGTGCGGTTGGCGAGATAATAATCCATCGCCATCTCCAGCCGTTGACGGGTCGATTGCACCTGGCGCAGTAACTCTTGCTGATTACGGCTCACTACTTCAGCGGCGGCAGACGGCGTTGGCGCACGCAGATCGGCAACAAAATCGGCAATGGTCACATCCGTCTCATGCCCGACGGCGCTGACGACCGGAATGCGGCTGGCAAAAATCGCCCGCGCTACGCGTTCGTCGTTAAAACTCCATAAATCTTCCAGCGAACCGCCGCCGCGCCCAACGATCAACACGTCGCACTCATTGCGCTGATTCGCCAGTTCAATGGCGCGAACAGTTTGCCCCGGCGCGTCATCGCCCTGAACGGCGGTGGGGTAGATGATCACCGGTAGAGAAGGATCGCGACGTTTTAACACATGCAAAATATCATGTAGCGCAGCACCGGTTTTTGAGGTGATCACACCAACGCAATGCGCAGGGGAGGGAAGTGGTTTTTTGTATTGCAGATCGAACAATCCTTCAGCCTGCAACTTCGCTTTGAGCTGTTCGTACTTCTGTTGCAGCAGCCCTTCACCGGCCGGCTGCATACTCTCAACGATTATCTGGTAGTCGCCGCGCGGCTCGTAGAGCGTAATATTGGCGCGAACTAAAACTTGTTGCCCATGCTGTGGACGGAAGGTCACCCGACGGTTGCTGTTGCGGAACATCGCGCAGCGTACCTGGGCGGTGTCGTCTTTGAGTGTAAAGTACCAGTGACCGGAAGCCGGTTGTGTGAAATTAGAGATTTCGCCGCTGATCCAAACCTGTCCCATCTCATGCTCAAGCAGCAGACGAACCGTTTGATTCAGGCGACTAACGGTAAAAATTGCAGGGGATTGAGAAGGTAACATGTGAGCGAGATCAAATTCTAAATCAGCAGGTTATTCAGTCGATAGTAACCCGCCCTTCGGGGATAGCAAGCATTTTTTGCAAAAAGGGGTAGATGCAATCGGTTACGCTCTGTATAATGCCGCGGCAATATTTATTAACCACTCTGGTCGAGATATTGCCCATGCTACGTATCGCTAAAGAAGCTCTGACGTTTGACGACGTTCTCCTCGTTCCTGCTCATTCTACCGTTCTGCCGAATACTGCTGACCTCAGCACCCAGCTGACGAAAACTATTCGTCTGAATATCCCTATGCTTTCCGCAGCAATGGATACCGTAACGGAAGCGCGCCTGGCTATTGCTCTGGCTCAGGAAGGCGGTATCGGCTTTATCCACAAAAACATGTCCATTGAACGCCAGGCAGAAGAAGTTCGCCGTGTGAAAAAACACGAATCTGGTGTGGTGACTGATCCGCAGACTGTTCTGCCAACCACGACGCTGCGCGAAGTGAAAGAACTGACCGAGCGTAACGGTTTTGCGGGCTATCCGGTCGTTACCGAAGAAAACGAACTGGTGGGTATTATCACCGGTCGTGACGTGCGTTTTGTTACCGACCTGAACCAGCCGGTTAGCGTTTACATGACGCCGAAAGAGCGTCTGGTCACCGTGCGTGAAGGTGAAGCCCGTGAAGTGGTGCTGGCAAAAATGCACGAAAAACGCGTTGAAAAAGCGCTGGTGGTTGATGACGAATTCCACCTGATCGGCATGATCACCGTGAAAGACTTCCAGAAAGCGGAACGTAAACCGAACGCCTGTAAAGACGAGCAAGGCCGTCTGCGTGTTGGTGCTGCAGTTGGCGCAGGTGCGGGTAACGAAGAGCGTGTTGACGCGCTGGTTGCCGCTGGCGTTGACGTTCTGCTGATCGACTCCTCCCACGGTCACTCAGAAGGCGTTTTGCAGCGTATCCGTGAAACCCGTGCTAAATATCCGGATCTGCAAATCATCGGCGGTAACGTGGCAACAGCTGCAGGTGCACGCGCTTTGGCAGAAGCTGGTTGCAGCGCGGTTAAAGTCGGTATCGGCCCTGGTTCTATCTGTACGACTCGTATCGTTACTGGCGTAGGTGTTCCGCAGATCACTGCCGTTGCTGACGCAGTTGAAGCCCTGGAAGGCACCGGTATTCCGGTTATCGCAGATGGTGGTATTCGCTTCTCCGGCGACATCGCCAAAGCTATCGCAGCTGGCGCAAGCGCGGTGATGGTAGGTTCCATGCTGGCGGGTACTGAAGAATCTCCGGGTGAAATCGAACTCTACCAGGGCCGTTCTTACAAATCTTACCGTGGTATGGGTTCCCTGGGCGCGATGTCCAAAGGTTCCTCTGACCGTTATTTCCAGAGCGATAACGCTGCCGACAAACTGGTGCCGGAAGGTATCGAAGGTCGCGTAGCTTATAAAGGTCGCCTGAAAGAGATCATTCACCAGCAGATGGGCGGCCTGCGCTCCTGTATGGGTCTGACCGGCTGTGGTACTATCGACGAACTGCGTACTAAAGCGGAGTTTGTACGTATCAGCGGTGCGGGCATTCAGGAAAGCCACGTTCACGACGTGACCATTACTAAAGAGTCCCCGAACTACCGTCTGGGCTCCTGATTCTCTTCGCCCGACTTCATGTCGGGCGATTTATATTATCTGTTTCACTTGCCTCGGAATAAGCGTCAATGACGGAAAACATTCATAAGCATCGCATCCTCATTCTGGACTTCGGTTCTCAGTACACTCAACTGGTTGCGCGCCGCGTGCGTGAGCTGGGTGTTTACTGCGAACTGTGGGCGTGGGATGTGACAGAAGCACAAATTCGTGACTTCAATCCAAGCGGCATTATTCTTTCCGGCGGCCCGGAAAGCACCACCGAAGAAAACAGCCCGCGTGCGCCGCAGTATGTCTTTGAAGCAGGCGTACCGGTATTCGGCGTTTGCTATGGCATGCAGACCATGGCAATGCAGTTGGGCGGTCACGTTGAAGCCTCTAACGAACGTGAATTTGGCTACGCGCAGGTTGAAGTCGTAAACGACAGCGCACTGGTTCGCGGTATCGAAGATGCGCTGACCGCAGACGGTAAACCGCTGCTCGATGTCTGGATGAGCCACGGCGATAAAGTTACCGCTATCCCGTCCGACTTCGTCACCGTAGCCAGCACCGAAAGCTGCCCGTTTGCCATTATGGCTAACGAAGAAAAACGCTTCTATGGCGTACAGTTCCACCCGGAAGTGACTCACACCCGCCAGGGTATGCGCATGCTGGAGCGTTTTGTGCGTGATATCTGCCAGTGTGAAGCCCTGTGGACGCCAGCGAAAATTATCGACGATGCTGTAGCTCGCATCCGCGAGCAGGTAGGCGACGATAAAGTCATCCTCGGCCTCTCTGGTGGTGTGGATTCCTCCGTAACCGCAATGCTGCTGCACCGCGCTATCGGTAAAAACCTGACTTGCGTATTCGTCGACAACGGCCTGCTGCGTCTCAACGAAGCAGAGCAGGTTCTGGATATGTTTGGCGATCACTTTGGTCTTAACATTGTTCACGTACCGGCAGAAGATCGCTTCCTGTCAGCGCTGGCTGGCGAAAACGATCCGGAAGCAAAACGTAAAATCATCGGGCGCGTTTTCGTTGAAGTATTCGATGAAGAAGCGCTGAAACTGGAAGACGTGAAGTGGCTGGCGCAGGGCACCATCTACCCTGACGTTATCGAATCTGCGGCTTCTGCAACCGGTAAAGCACACGTCATCAAATCTCACCACAACGTGGGCGGCCTGCCGAAAGAGATGAAGATGGGCCTGGTTGAACCGCTGAAAGAGCTGTTCAAAGACGAAGTGCGTAAGATTGGTCTGGAGCTGGGCCTGCCGTACGACATGCTGTACCGTCACCCGTTCCCGGGACCAGGCCTTGGCGTTCGTGTGCTGGGTGAAGTGAAGAAAGAGTACTGTGACCTGCTGCGCCGTGCTGACGCCATCTTCATTGAAGAACTGCGTAAAGCGGACCTGTACGACAAAGTCAGCCAGGCGTTCACTGTGTTCCTGCCGGTACGTTCCGTTGGCGTAATGGGCGATGGTCGTAAGTATGACTGGGTTGTCTCTCTGCGTGCTGTCGAAACCATCGACTTTATGACCGCACACTGGGCGCATCTGCCGTACGATTTCCTCGGTCGCGTTTCCAACCGCATTATCAATGAAGTGAACGGTATTTCCCGCGTGGTGTATGACATCAGCGGCAAGCCGCCAGCTACCATTGAGTGGGAATGATTTTAATCCCTGCACTATGAATGAACAAAACCCTCTGTTACTACAGAGGGTTTTTTATCTTCAAGAATCATAGGCTTGAAGTTACTAACATCGATTAATTAAACCAGCTGTCCGATTTGTTCTCTTCTGCTTTGCCCACGCTTTTCATCAGATCGCGACCGCCTTCAGTCATATTTCTGTTGGCGTCAGCTTCAGATTGCACCACATCGGTTTGCGCAGCTTTGTGCTTCAGTTCCTGATCGATAAATTCGTTTTCTCGCTTAACGCGGGCTTCTTCTTTTGCCAGCGCCAGTTTTTGTTTCTGAATCTCTAAGCTGCGTAGCTCATCTTCATAACTTTGATCGCGTTTTTTGTCCGCAGAGGCTTCGGCGTCCAGTTTATCCTGACGAGCTTTCTTATTTGCTGCTGCCGGTGCCGCTCTTTTGTTAGCGGCGGCCTGGGCATTTGCGCGACGTTGCTTCTCTTGCTGGATTTCCCTGTTGCGCTCCGCGACCCATTCGTCATGCTGCCTTTGCTCTTCATTTTTACCTTGCTGTTCAGCTTCTGCTACAGCAGAGAGTTGATCCTGCAATGATGAGGCGATAGCCGGATAGCTTAAGGAGGCCAAGATGGCGCAAAGAAAAACTTTCTTCATGACTCCTCCTGATTATTAGCTCTTTTCAGGACATTTAGTATTTGGCTGAATACGCGTTTCGTTATACGTTGTGGTAATAACAACGGCTAAACCTGTCGTAAACTGGCACTCTTTACCCACCTGGGTAGAGGTATACACTTTGGTGCCTTCCTTATATGTTAAAGAAACACCTTCCACTAAGGTTTTATCATTCACCATAGAACCCGCTGCCGCGCCTACAGCTCCGCCGCCAACTGCCCCTGCCGTCGTTCCGGAATTGCTGCCAGAACCGACGTTGTGGCCGATAACACCGCCAGCGACTGCGCCAATAAGCGCGCCGAAGGCTTGTGCGTTCCGTTTATTTTGGGAGTTGTCTACGGCAACTTTTGCGGGAAGAATGGAAATAATATTAACGGTTTTAGTTTCTTGTTTGGTATTCAGTTGATCGGTTTGATAAACATCGGCGGCATGATCGTCAGCATTTGACTGGCATCCTGCCAGAGTGAATGACGCTAACATTGCCACAGGCAGAAGACATTTTTTAAATTTCATCACTATTCCTTGTTATACACATTACGAAAAATAAGACATTTAAGATCATCAAAAGAGGAAAGTAAATGTATTGCGTATAAAGGGATAGATTAAATTTATTAAAATTCACGCAGGGAATAATTTATAAAAATATATCATTACAACATATATATTAATTTTATATTTATTTCGCAGCCAAACAGGATAAACATCAGTCAGGACAAAGACGTAAAATTTAAGATGAAAGAATATCTGCCGCTTTGATAATTCCAAAGAGCAAAAGCATCCGACAGCGAAGTGCCGTTAGGTTCTGTGAAAGTGGAGAAGGTAACCGCTAACGTTGTACCGGTGATTCGACGGAGAGTGTGGATTGCTGAGCTTCTTTTTTGCTCTGATGGTGCTGCCAGGCACCGACGGACGAGTAGATAAAACGGCCAAAGAAGAAGATAAAGCTGATGAGCAGTACGATACGGGTCATGCGACTGTTAAATCGGTGTCGTTTTCGCATACTGGTTGCCTGACTCACAAAAGGTTCCTTGAAGTATGTCCCACGCTGTGGACGGTACTTACATTAAGGCACAACAGGACAAAATGGTCAATTCTTCGTTATGTAAAAAAGCGTCAGTGGATACATATTTTAATGTTATGGAAGTTAATTTAATTATTTACAATGATGATGTAATAATGATGAATTAACATGATAAACGTAATAATTCATTAATCAGGGTTATTTTGTTTGATATATATCAATTGGAACTTTCATATGACACTTAGAATCAATGCTCTCTATAGTGATGAATAATCATCATTCGAAGTCAGGTGGGATGCCTGTCTGAATACACCTCCTTCAGGATGTGGGGGATTCTGCTGAGCATCTATGAAACTGAATGCAACTTATATAAAAATACGTGATAAATGGTGGGGGCTTCCGCTGTTCCTGCCTTCTTTAATCTTGCCCATTTTCGCCCACATTAATACTTTCGCGCATATTTCTTCCGGTGAGGTTTTTCTCTTTTATCTGCCTCTGGCACTGATGATCAGCATGATGATGTTTTTCAGCTGGGCGGCATTGCCAGGGATCGCCTTAGGGATTTTTGTCCGCAAATATGCAGAGCTGGGTTTTTACGAAACGCTATCATTAACGGCTAATTTTATTATCATTATCATTCTCTGTTGGGGCGGTTACAGGGTCTTTACTCCCCGGCGTAACAACGTTTCACATGGTGATACCCGTTTAATTTCCCAGCGTATATTCTGGCAGATTGTGTTTCCTGCAACGCTGTTTCTGATACTTTTCCAGTTTGCTGCATTTGTAGGATTACTGGCGAGCAGAGAAAATCTGGTCGGTGTCATGCCTTTTAACCTCGGGACTTTAATCAATTATCAGGCCTTACTGGTGGGTAATCTGATCGGTGTCCCGCTGTGCTACTTCATCATTCGGGTAGTGCGAAATCCATTTTATTTACGTAGCTATTATTCGCAATTAAAACAGCAGGTTGATGCCAAAGTCACCAAAAAAGAGTTCGCGCTCTGGCTACTGGCATTAGGTGCTTTATTGTTGCTGTTATGCATGCCGTTAAATGAAAAAAGCACAATTTTTAGCACCAATTATACCTTGTCATTATTGCTGCCCCTGATGATGTGGGGAGCGATGCGCTATGGTTATAAGCTGATTTCGCTGCTCTGGGCGGTCGTGTTGATGATCAGCATCCACAGCTATCAAAATTACATTCCCATTTATCCTGGCTATACCACGCAGCTGACCATAACCTCCTCCAGTTATCTGGTATTCTCTTTTATTGTCAATTATATGGCTGTACTGGCAACTCGTCAGCGAGCGGTAGTCAGACGCATTCAGCGGCTTGCGTATGTGGACCCGGTGGTTCATCTGCCAAATGTTCGCGCCCTGAATCGCGCGTTGCGTGATGCCCCCTGGTCTGCGCTTTGTTATTTACGCATCCCTGGCATGGAAATGCTGGTTAAGAACTATGGCATCATGCTGCGGATTCAATACAAGCAAAAACTTTCTCACTGGCTGTCACCCTTGCTGGAACCGGGTGAAGATGTTTATCAGCTTTCGGGTAACGATCTCGCGCTGCGGCTGAATACAGAATCGCACCAGGAGCGCATTACCGCACTGGATAGCCATCTCAAGCAATTTCGTTTCTTTTGGGATGGCATGCCGATGCAACCGCAGATTGGCGTCAGTTACTGCTATGTGCGCTCGCCAGTGAATCATATCTACCTGCTGCTGGGAGAGCTAAATACGGTCGCCGAACTTTCCATCGTGACCAACGCCCCGGAAAATATGCAGCGTCGCGGGGCAATGTATTTGCAACGCGAATTGAAAGATAAAGTCGCGATGATGAATCGACTACAGCAGGCGCTGGAACACAACCATTTTTTCCTGATGGCCCAGCCGATTACCGGTATGCGTGGTGATGTTTACCATGAAATTCTTCTGCGCATGAAAGGTGAGAATGATGAACTGATCGGCCCCGATAGCTTCTTGCCGGTCGCGCACGAATTTGGTTTATCGTCGAGTATCGACATGTGGGTCATTGAGCATACGCTGCAATTTATGGCTGAAAACAGAGCGAAGATGCCCGCTCACCGTTTTGCTATTAATCTGTCTCCAACCTCGGTATGTCAGGCTCGTTTTCCTGTTGAAGTCAGTCAGTTGCTGGCTAAATATCAGATTGAAGCGTGGCAACTTATTTTTGAAGTCACCGAAAGTAATGCTCTGACCAATGTTAAGCAGGCGCAAATCACCTTGCAGCATCTTCAGGAATTAGGCTGCCAGATTGCGATTGATGATTTCGGCACCGGCTACGCCAGCTATGCACGGCTTAAAAATGTGAATGCCGATCTGCTTAAAATTGACGGCAGTTTTATCCGCAATATTGTGTCAAATAGTCTGGATTATCAGATAGTGGCATCGATTTGCCACCTGGCGCGAATGAAGAAAATGCGGGTAGTGGCAGAGTACGTTGAAAACGAAGAGATCCGCGAGGCGGTGCTCTCTTTGGGGATCGATTATATGCAGGGTTATCTTATTGGTAAGCCGCAGCCGTTAATTGATACGTTGAATGAAATCGAACCCATTCGCGAAAGTGCCTGAATAATGCGGGCCGACATTTCTCGTCGGCCCGCAAAGCATTAAGCGGCGATTTCAGGTGTACTTTCTTCTTCAATTTTCAACCGCCAGCCAGCCACGCCTTCCCAGTATTCTTGCTCCTTTTCCAGATCAAGCAGTACCAGCGCATTCTGACTAAACCAGTCATGCGGGAAACGCAGTGTCCAGTGACTGTCATCAGTAATCAGTGTCAATGTTGGCGGTGTGGTGGTTGCCTGACGTTGATTGTTTAGTAATACGCCAAGGCGCAATAGCTGTATCAGTGGCAGGAACTGTTTCTTCTTAAACAAGGTAAAGCGCGGCAGATCGTCGAGCTTAATCGCTTTACGGTGATAGCGCACCAGTGTCGCCATCATCAGCTGCTGTTCCTGATTAAAACCCGGCAAGTCACTGTTTTGCAGAATATAAGCGGAGTGGCGATGCAAACCGCTGTGGTTGATATTCAACCCGACCTCATGCAGCATGGCGGCCCATCGCAGTAGCGCCTCCAGTTGCGGATGCGCCAGCTTCGGTTGCTGTTCCCGCCACTGTTCGTACATTTGCATAGTGGTATCCAGCACTCGTCGGGCCTGTTCGCTGTCGATGTGATACTGGTTGGCGAGGCTGCTGGCGGTGCGACTACGCACATCCTGATGACGGAAACGTCCTTCCATTTCATACAGTACGCCTTCGCGTAA
The DNA here is from genome assembly GCF_012584495.1 of Escherichia sp. SCLE84. NCBI lineage: Bacteria > Pseudomonadati > Pseudomonadota > Gammaproteobacteria > Enterobacterales > Enterobacteriaceae > Escherichia > Escherichia sp. SCLE84. Next base: position 4,595,287 of record NZ_CP051430.1, read on the forward strand.
CGCCCCGTCAGAAAGGCGCAGTTCACGGATGGCTAAAGCATCAAACACACCGCATAAAATCGCCAGTCCAGGAACGAAGACTGTTTTCCGCTCTTCGGAAAGACCCGGTAAACTCAGCGATGCGAAATTACGGTGACGTAAAACTTCTTTTACCAGTTTTTCCAGACGTTCCGGGGTAATTATCCCGTCTTTCTCGCCCATTTCCATTAACACTTCATGGGCGGCTTTTATGGTACCGGAAGCGCCCATTGCCACGTTCCAGCCCTGAATACGGAATTGCCAGGTTAAAGTTTCCAGTTTTTGTGCTGCCGCCATACGAGCGCGCTGAAAATTCTCTTTATTGATGACCCCGCCAGGGAAGTAAAGCTGGGCAAAGCTGACACAACCCATCCGGCGGCTTTCAACGAGAATCGGTTCGAAATTTTCACCAATCACCAGTTCCGTAGATCCGCCGCCAATATCAATAACCAGTTTGCGACCTTTCTCCGGTTGGGTATGTTCCACGCCCATAAAAATCAGACGGGCTTCTTCATTACCGGAAATAATTTCAATCGGGTAGGGAATGACCTTTTCCGCGCGTTTCAGAAAGTCAGTGGCGTTCAGCGCCTGACGCAGCGTATGGGTGCCGACTATACAGACGCTGGCAGGAGAAAACCCTTGTAGCCGTTCGGCAAACAGCGACAGACAGTTCAAACCGCGCGTCATTGCCTCTTCACTCAACATATTATCTGGCCCCAGGCCGTCCGCCAGATGCACCCGCTGTTTCAGGCGGCCAATAATCTGCATGGCACCATCTACCACACGGGCTATGACCATGTGAAAACTGTTTGAACCAAGATCGACCGCAGCAAACTCCTGCGGACGAGGGGATTTATCGTGTATTGGCATAGGGTTATTCAGGTTGTTCGAGTGATTTGATGTAGTCGTAAATCGCCAACTGCGCCCGTACTTTGCGGCGATTGCCGCGGGGAACGTAGCGATTACTGAGTTCTTTATCGATATAACGTGCTTTGACCGTATCGCTGAACAATATGTCGATGATGTCCAGCACCCGCTGCTTCAGGCGCGGATCGAGCAGCGGTGTCGCCACTTCAATACGATAATCAATATTGCGCGTCATCCAGTCGGCGGAAGAAAGGTAGACCTTTTTATCGCCGCCATTTTCAAAAATATAAACCCGGTCATGTTCAAGGTAACGGTCAACAATACTGATGGCACGAATGTTGTCGCTAATGCCTTCCAGATTGGGGATCAGCGAACACATTCCGCGAACCAGCAGATTAACCGGTACGCCGGAGCTGGAGGCCGCATACAGACGATCAACCAGGCCTTTATCGACAAGGTTATTTAGCTTCAGGGTGATACCACTGGGCAGCCCTTGCTGCGCGTTGGCGATTTCGCGGTCTACCATTTCATATAACAGACGGCGAGAGTTTTGCGGTGACACCATTAAATAATCAAATGTCACCGGGCGGTATGGGTTTTCAATAAAGTTAAATACCCGCCGTACTTCGTTGGTGATACGCGCATCTGCGGTCAGCAACGAATAGTCAGTATAAAGACGCGCGGTTTTTTCGTTAAAGTTCCCGGTCCCGATGTGTGCGTAACGGACCACTTCACCGTTTTCTTTACGTGAAATCAGGAACAGTTTGGCGTGAATTTTCAGCCCCGGCGCAGAGAAGATAACGTGCACGCCTGCTTCGGTCAGGCGCTTCGCCCAGTGAATGTTGGCTTCTTCGTCGAAACGCGCCTGTAACTCAACCACCACGGTGACTTTCTTACCGTTATGTGCGGCGTGGATCATCGAGTCGATGATGCGTGAATCTTTCGCCACGCGGTAAATGTTAATTTTAATCGCCAGTACGCTCGGGTCGAACGAAGCCTGACGCAGCAGTTCCAGCACATGCTCAAAGGTGTGATAAGGATAATAGAGCAACACATCGCGTTCGCGAATGGCATCAAAACCATTGCGGAACTGGGCTTTATCAAACCAAATGTGGCGTAAACGCGGCAGTGGTTTGTTCACCAGATTGGCTTTGCCGACATTGGGGAAATTAATAAAGTCTTTAAAATTATGATAACGACCGCCGGGGACGATGGAGTCGTAGCGGGAAATAGTCAGTTTTTCGCGTAACACTTCAACCAGCGCATTGGGCATATCGCGCTGATAAACAAAACGCACCGGCTCAGCAGTTAAACGCTGCTTGAGACTGGAAGACATCAACTCCATCAGGCTGGCTTCCATCTCATGCACTAAATCGTATTCGGCATCGCGGGTCATCTTCATTGAATAGGCATTCAGCGCGTCATAATCAAAGAAGCCTTTGAAAATATCATCAAGGCAGTAACGCAGAATGTTATCCAGAAGAATCATCGGCTTGCGTCGACGCGGCGCTTCTGGCGGTAAATTCACAAAGCGCGGCACTTTATCTGATGGGATCTCCAGCAGCGCGTAACGGATGGTATCGCCACGGATAATTTCCACCGCCAGATAGGTGTAATCATCTTTCAGGAACTGCACTAAGTCAGTGTCAGGATTGATTAAAATCGGCGTAATGTGCTGACGCAGATACTGCTTAAAATAATGACGCAGCCAGTTTTGTTGATTGACGGAGAGCTGGCGTTCATTAATCAGGAAGATCTGGTTACGCGCCATCTCCAGCAGCAGCTCGTTGTAGAGGCCGTCGAATTCCTGATCGGCTTTCAGCACCCGGGACTGAATTTTGCCCAGTAAATGGCGGGAATGAGAGTTGGAGCCTTGTTCTTCGCTAATAATGATGCGTCGCTTCAGTTCAGCGAAGCGGACTTTATAGAACTCATCAAGGTTATTGGAATAGATCCCCAGGAAACGCATCCTTTCAATCAGCGGGTTAGATTTGTCCGCCGCTTCCTGAAGCACGCGTTCATTGAACGATAACCAACTGAGCTCTTTTTCGATGTATAGCTTTTCCTGACCCATTACCACTTTTACTCCGTTTTATTCACGGGACACTGCCTGGATATTATGGCGAGCAATATTGGCAGATGTCCAACTATGCCAGAAAAGGGGGAAAAAAACTGCTGGAGCTTGCGATTTACAGGTGAATTGAAAAACGCCAGCGGCAGAGCTGGCGCTTTAACTACGGGGCATTACTCGTCGGCAGCGTAGCCCTGCGGCGGCAGACGTTGACCATCCAGCCACGCGGCGTTTTCGTGCATTTTCAGACGACCATCGGCAAACCAGCTAATCACCAGTGGATAAATAGCGTGTTCCTGGGTTTGCACGCGGGCGGTGATGTCATCTTCCGTATCACCAGCAAATACCGGGACTTTCGCCTGTAAAATAACCGGGCCACCGTCCAGTTCATCGGTGACGAAATGCACCGATGTACCGTGCTCTTCATCACCATTTTCCAGCGCCTGACGATGGGTGTGTAATCCGGGATATTTCGGCAGCAGAGAAGGGTGAATGTTCAGCAAACGCCCGGCATAGTGGGAGACAAACGCCGGGCTGAGAATGCGCATAAAACCAGCCAGCACGACCACATCGGGTGCGTACATGTCGATTTCATGAATCAACTCCCGGTCATAGGCTTCACGACTGTCAAACGCGCTGGCGATGAGCGTATGCGTTGCAATACCCGCCTGGCGGGCGCGTTCAAGGCCGAACGCGTCGGCCTTATTGCTGAAAACTGCCCGTACGGTGCCTTTAATTTTGTTAGTTTTACAGGCGTCAATAATTGCCTGTAAATTACTTCCGTTGCCGGAAATAAGCACCACAATATTCATTATTCGATAACCACGCGTTGTTCGGAATCAGAGGCTTTGATGATACCGATTTTCCACGCGTTTTCACCGTTGGCGTTTAGCAGGGCGAGGGCTTTGTCCACTTCCGGAGCAGGCAGGGCGATAATCATCCCGACGCCGCAGTTGAAGGTGCGATACATTTCATGGCGCTCAACGTTACCTGCCGTTTGCAGCCAGTTGAACACTTCCGGCCACTGCCAGGAAGATTCATCAATCACTGCCTGAGTATTATCTGGCAATACGCGTGGAATGTTTTCCCAGAAGCCGCCGCCGGTCAGGTGCGCAATGGCATGCACATCGACCTTTTCAATCAACTCCAGCACTGACTTCACGTAAATGCGGGTCGGTGCCAGCAGATGATCGGCTAATGGCTTACCATCAAGTTCGGTGGTTTGCGGATCACAACCGCTGACTTCAAGAATTTTGCGCACCAGCGAATAGCCGTTCGAGTGCGGACCGCTGGAACCGAGTGCAATCAGCACATCGCCGTCGCTGACTTTAGAGCCGTCGATGATTTCTGATTTTTCTACCACGCCAACGCAGAAACCCGCGACATCGTAATCCTCACCGTGATACATCCCCGGCATTTCTGCCGTTTCGCCACCCACCAGTGAACAGCCCGATTGCAGACATCCTTCCGCGATACCGCTGATCACCGCTGAAGCGGTATCAACATCCAGTTTTCCGGTTGCGTAATAGTCGAGGAAAAACAGCGGCTCTGCACCTTGCACCACCAGGTCATTAACGCACATGGCGACCAGATCAATACCAATGGTGTCGTGACGTTTTAAGTCCATTGCCAGACGCAGCTTGGTACCTACGCCGTCAGTGCCGGAAACCAGCACGGGTTCACGATATTTTTGCGGCAATGCACACAGCGCACCGAAGCCGCCCAGACCGCCCATCACTTCCGGACGACGCGTTTTCTTCACTACGCCTTTGATTCTTCCAACCAGAGCATTACCCGCGTCAATATCAACACCGGCATCTTTGTAGCTAAGAGAGGTTTTATCGGTCACTGCTTGGGTCCCCACGCGTTACTTGCGGTAGAAAAATAAAATTCGGCGCAATTCTAACAGGGAAAGCAAACGTTTGCGAGACTGCTTTACACAACCTTTTTGCACGTCTTTTGCCCAGGCACGCGGCGAAAGAAGACTTGTGCCAGGGTAAAGGTTAGTTTTCGGATGGAATAATCTTCTTTCATAACCATTTGAATATAAAATAACTTTATCTCAAATCGTTATCATTTTGACTAAAGTCAACGAAAAGAATATTGCCGCCTTGAAGAAAGGAGGTATAATCCGTCGATTTTTTTTGTGGCTGCCCCTCAAAGGAGAAAGAGTATGAAGATCGTGGAAGTCAAACACCCACTCGTCAAACACAAGCTGGGACTGATGCGTGAGCAAGATATCAGCACCAAGCGCTTTCGCGAACTCGCTTCCGAAGTGGGTAGCCTGCTGACTTACGAAGCGACCGCCGACCTCGAAACGGAAAAAGTAACTATCGAAGGCTGGAACGGCCCGGTAGAAATCGACCAGATCAAAGGTAAGAAAATTACCGTTGTGCCAATTCTGCGTGCGGGTCTTGGTATGATGGACGGTGTGCTGGAAAACGTTCCGAGCGCGCGCATCAGCGTTGTCGGTATGTACCGTAATGAAGAAACGCTGGAGCCGGTACCGTACTTCCAGAAACTGGTTTCTAACATCGATGAGCGTATGGCGCTGATCGTTGACCCAATGCTGGCAACCGGTGGTTCCGTTATCGCGACCATCGACCTGCTGAAAAAAGCGGGCTGCAGCAGCATCAAAGTTCTGGTGCTGGTCGCTGCGCCAGAAGGTATCGCTGCGCTGGAAAAAGCGCACCCGGACGTCGAACTGTATACCGCATCGATTGATCAGGGACTGAACGAGCACGGATACATTATTCCGGGCCTCGGCGATGCCGGTGACAAAATCTTTGGTACGAAATAAAGAATAAAAATAATTAAAGCCGACTTTAAGAGTCGGCTTTTTTTTGAGTAAAGCGCCTATAACACATAATACAGAGGATAATACTATGACGCGCCGTGCTATCGGGGTGAGTGAAAGACCGCCACTTTTACAGACAATCCCGCTTAGTTTGCAACATTTGTTCGCCATGTTTGGTGCAACCGTCCTGGTGCCCGTCTTATTTCATATTAACCCGGCGACTGTACTGTTATTTAACGGTATTGGAACGCTGCTGTATCTCTTCATCTGTAAAGGGAAAATTCCGGCTTATCTTGGTTCCAGCTTTGCCTTTATTTCACCGGTATTGTTACTGTTGCCGTTAGGGTATGAAGTCGCGCTGGGCGGCTTTATTATGTGCGGCGTGCTGTTCTGCCTGGTTTCTTTTATCGTGAAGAAAGCGGGGACCGGCTGGCTGGACGTGCTGTTTCCACCTGCGGCAATGGGCGCAATCGTTGCCGTCATCGGTCTGGAGCTGGCGGGCGTAGCTGCCGGTATGGCGGGTTTACTCCCGGCTGAAGGGCAAACGCCAGACTCCAAAACCATCATCATCTCTATTACCACCCTGGCGGTCACGGTTTTAGGTTCCGTGCTGTTTCGTGGTTTCCTGGCAATTATCCCGATTTTAATTGGCGTGCTGGTGGGGTACGCGCTCTCTTTCGCAATGGGAATTGTCGATACCACGCCGATTATTAATGCTCACTGGTTTGCGCTGCCAACCCTCTATACGCCGCGCTTCGAGTGGTTTGCCATTCTGACTATTCTGCCAGCGGCGTTAGTGGTTATTGCCGAACACGTAGGGCACCTGGTAGTAACGGCTAATATCGTCAAAAAAAATCTGCTGCGCGATCCAGGTCTGCACCGTTCGATGTTTGCTAATGGCTTGTCGACCGTGATTTCCGGCTTCTTTGGCTCTACGCCAAATACCACTTACGGAGAAAACATTGGCGTGATGGCGATCACCCGTGTTTACAGTACCTGGGTTATCGGCGGGGCGGCGATTTTCGCTATCCTGCTTTCCTGCGTCGGTAAACTGGCTGCCGCTATCCAGATGATCCCATTGCCGGTGATGGGCGGCGTTTCGCTGCTGCTTTATGGTGTCATCGGTGCTTCCGGTATTCGTGTTTTGATCGAATCGAAAGTGGATTACAACAAAGCACAGAACCTGATCCTGACTTCCGTGATTTTGATCATCGGCGTCAGTGGCGCGAAGGTAAACATCGGCGCGGCGGAGTTAAAAGGTATGGCGCTGGCGACCATCGTCGGTATCGGCTTAAGTTTGATTTTCAAACTGATCAGTGTGCTGCGCCCTGAAGAAGTGGTGCTGGACGCAGAAGACGCGGATATAACAGACAAATAATGTACCGACCGGGCAGTGTTGCTGCCCGGTTCAAACATCATGGGATTCTGTGGTAAACTTCTCGCGATTTTGTGAAATCCTGGTTGAGGTATCTCTGAACACACCGGCACAGCTCTCTTTGCCACTTTATCTTCCTGACGACGAAACCTTTGCAAGTTTCTGGCCGGGGGATAACTCCTCTTTACTGGCTGCGCTGCAAAACGTGCTGCGTCAGGAACATAGCGGTTACATCTATCTCTGGGCACGCGAAGGCGCGGGGCGCAGCCATCTGCTGCACGCGGCTTGCGCGGAATTGTCGCAGCGTGGCGATGCGGTGGGCTATGTCCCGCTGGATAAACGCACCTGGTTTGTTCCGGAAGTGCTCGACGGTATGGAGCATTTGTCGCTGGTCTGTATCGACAACATTGAGTGTATTGCAGGCGATGAGTTGTGGGAGATGGCGATTTTCGATCTCTACAATCGAATTCTGGAATCGGGCAAAACACGATTGTTGATCACCGGCGATCGTCCACCGCGGCAGTTGAATCTGGGATTACCGGATCTCGCGTCGCGACTCGACTGGGGGCAGATCTACAAATTGCAGCCACTTTCTGATGAAGATAAGTTGCAGGCGCTACAGTTACGCGCGCGTTTGCGTGGTTTTGAACTGCCGGAAGATGTGGGGCGTTTCTTGCTGAAGCGGCTCGACAGAGAAATGCGCACGCTATTTATGACGTTGGATCAGTTGGATCGTGCGTCGATTACCGCGCAACGTAAGCTGACCATTCCGTTTGTGAAAGAAATTCTGAAGTTGTAGATAAGGTGTTTATTGTCGGATGCGGCGCGAACGCCTTATCCGAACTACGCGAAGTTAATCCATAGTATTCGTAGGCCGGATAAGACGTGGCAAGCGTCGCATCCGGCAATGTGCTTCAACTAGCGATGGAGCACATCTTAACCCACGATTTCCAGTACCTGCTCCGGTGGACGACCAATCCGCGCTTTGCCATTCGCGACCACAATCGGGCGCTCCATTAGCTTCGGATTATCCACCATTGCCTGAATCAGCGCCTCTTCGCTAAGCGAACTGTCAGCCAGGTTCAGTTCTTTATAAAGATCCTCTTTCTGGCGCATCAATTCACGGGCGCTATTCATCCCCAGCATTTTCAGCAAATCGCGCAGCGTTGCCGCATCAGCGGGTGTCTCAAGGTAGAGCACCACTTCTGACTCCACGCCGTTTTCTTTCAGCAGGTTCAGCGTTTCCCGGCTCTTTGAACAGCGTGGGTTATGGTAGATTTTTACCTGTTTGGTCATTGTTCTTCCTTTAATGCGAATTACATCTTGGTATAAGGCTTAAAGCGTTCCTGCAGCTGGCGCAACTGGTCGATGCGCGCATCGTAACGCGCTTGTTGCAGGCTGCCTAATTTCACCTGCGAACTGGCGCTACTCAACAGCGAAATGGCCTGATCGAGTCGTCCGGCGAGCGCATAACCTTCTGCTCGCGCAGCCAGCTCCTGATCGCGGTTATTTAGCGCGGCTTCCGCCTGTGCCAGCAAATCCCAGCCGTTGCTGTCATCTTTATTATTAAAGGTGTAGCGATTGAGAATATTGGCCGCTTCTTGTGGTTGACCGCCTTGCAGATAAGCGTTCGCCAGGTTGAGCTGCAACACCGGATTGGTGCGTAAATCGCGGGCATTTTTCAGACGATTGATCGCCTCATTGGCTTTGTTTTGCCCAAGATCGATATCAGTAGCCAGATCGAGATACCATGCGTTGCCAGGTTCTGCCGCCAGTAACGGTTGCAGCGTTTTACGCGCCTCGTCGTATTTATTGGCTTCCATCGCCTGTAAAGCACGACCATATTGTGCTGCTCGTTGCTGACGAACGTTTCCTTTCGCCCATTCATCCAGCAAATCACTGGTGAGCTGGTTACGTCCGGAATTATACATCCCCAGTGTGCGCGCTTTCGCCAGATAGAAATCTTCCGACGACTGCACCACCATCGGGCGCATCTGATTAGCACGGTTGCGGGCATCTGCCAGACGACTTTCCGGCAACGGGTGAGTCAATAAAATTTCCGGCGGACGCGAGGAGTAACGCGCCTGATCGAGTAATTTTTCGAGGAAGGTTGGCATCGCCTGCGGATCGAATCCCGAGCGTTGCAGCACCTGAATACCAATGCGGTCCGCTTCCTGTTCATTTTGCTGGGTGAAACTGATCATCCCCTGACGCGTTCCCGCCAGTGTACCGGTCAGCGCCGCCATCCCCGCCTGCGGACTGGCCATCGCCAGTAAAATAGAACCTAACGCGCCGACCCAGGTCAGCGGCGCGCTGCGCTGCTGATCTTCCATCGCTCGCGCCAGGTGACGTTGGGTGACGTGGGAGATTTCGTGCGCCATAACTGAAGCCAGTTGACTTTCGTTATCGGAATAACGGAACAGGGCAGAGTGCAGCACCACGTTGCCGCCAAAGAAAGCAAAGGCGTTAATTTCGTCGTTGTTGATCAGAAAGAAATGAAACGGTGTCTTAACCGAATTGGCATGCGAAACCAGACGCATCCCCAGCGAATTAATATATTGCGTTAACAGCGGGTCATTAATTAACGGCGCGCTGCCGCGTAGCTGGCGGACATAATAGTCGCCCATCTGCATTTCCTGACCAATGGAAAGCGTGCTTCCTGCGGAGGTTCCCATATCCGGCAAGGTGTCTGCGCTGTCGGCAAACGCCGGGGCTACCTGACCAATGGTCATAGCAGCAATGAGGGTTGCAACCAGGTTTTTTTTCAACTGCCTGAACATAACCTCTATCCTGTATTTCTGAAGATAGTCATTTGACCGATACTGTGAAATATCGTTCCCACCGCGCCGCCTTTGAGTGTAACGGCGAAGATTAGCCCACTCAAATGACTTTTCAGTTTCCTGAATCCGTCATAAAAAGCGAAGTCTTTTTTGTGACATTTCGATACAATTGCGGATCGCAATCCCGCTCTTGAGGTTCAGGGAAGGTCTTTATGCTCGAAATGTTGATGCAATGGTATCGCCGCCGTTTTAGCGACCCGGAAGCGATTGCCTTGCTGGTTATTTTAGTTGCCGGATTTGGCATTATCTTTTTCTTTAGTGGCCTGCTTGCTCCGTTGCTGGTGGCTATTGTGCTGGCCTATTTGCTGGAATGGCCAACTGTGCGCCTGCAATCTATTGGCTGCTCCCGCCGCTGGGCGACGTCGATTGTATTGGTGGTTTTTGTCGGTATATTGCTACTGATGGCGTTCGTGGTACTGCCTATCGCCTGGCAACAGGGCATCTACTTAATTCGCGATATGCCGGGGATGCTCAATAAGCTTTCTGACTTTGCCGCCACGTTGCCGCGCCGCTATCCGGCGTTAATGGACGCGGGCATTATTGATGCAATGGCCGAAAATATGCGCAGTCGGATGCTGACCATGGGCGATTCGGTGGTGAAAATTTCCCTCGCCTCGCTGGTCGGTTTGCTGACCATTGCCGTCTATCTGGTGCTGGTGCCATTGATGGTCTTCTTCCTGCTGAAAGACAAAGAGCAGATGCTGAACGCCGTTCGTCGGGTGCTGCCGCGCAACCGTGGACTGGCAGGACAGGTGTGGAAGGAGATGAATCAACAAATCACCAACTATATCCGCGGCAAAGTGCTGGAGATGATCGTGGTGGGGATCGCCACCTGGCTGGGGTTCTTGCTCTTTGGGCTGAACTATTCGCTGCTGCTGGCGGTGCTGGTCGGCTTCTCGGTTCTTATTCCGTACATTGGCGCATTTGTGGTGACCATTCCGGTGGTTGGCGTGGCGCTATTCCAGTTTGGCGCAGGCACGGAATTCTGGAGCTGCTTCGCGGTGTATCTGATTATTCAGGCGCTGGACGGCAACCTGCTAGTACCGGTGTTGTTCTCCGAAGCGGTTAACCTGCATCCGCTGGTGATTATTTTATCGGTGGTGATCTTCGGTGGTTTGTGGGGATTCTGGGGCGTATTCTTCGCCATTCCGTTGGCGACGCTGATCAAAGCCGTGATCCACGCCTGGCCCGATGGGCAAATAGCGCAAGAATAATCTTCAGCCCGACGAACTGTTTCGCCGGGCTGATTTTTCAGGATTCCTGACGTAAATAAATAGCCCGATAACACATACTCACCAGCACTGCACCGCCGATAATATTACCCAGCATCACCGGGAGCAGATTGGCGGTAATAAAATGGCTTACCGTCAGTGTCGGAAAATTGTCTGCGCTACTGTGCGCCAGTTGCCAGAAGGAGGTAGGGGCGAAATGGCGAATGGCAATGGCGAACGGAATCACAAACAAATTGGCGATACAGTGCTCAAAGCCACTGGCGACAAACAGGGTGATGGGCAAAATCATGGCGACGATTTTGTCGCATAACGAACGCCCGCAATAACTCATCCACAGCGCCAGGCAAACCATCAGATTGCACATAATGCCGAGGCTGACAGATTCAGTAAATGTATGATGCATTTTGCCCTCGGCGCAGTGTAAAACCGCGACTCCCCACATCGCGTTTTCACTCATCACCAGCCCGGAAAACCAGATTAACAAACTGAAACAGGCAATACCTGCCAGATTACCGCAGGCCACCAGAAGTGCGTTAATCAGCCAAGTTCGCCAACTAATAACGCCCCGACTTTTTGCCATTACCGTCATTACCGACGAGGTGAACAGGTTGGTGCCGCAAACCGCCAGCAAAATAAAGCCAAGTGTAAAGCAAAGGCCGCCCACCAGATGGGTTAATGCCTGTGAAGACGGGGCATCGGCGATAACTGAAAGGTAAAAAGTAAATCCGATCGCCATAAACACGCCAGCGGACATCGCCATTAAAAAGACCGACACTTTACTGCGGGCAATTTTATGGGCGGCAATCCGTTCAGCGATTGCCGCTTTTCTGGCGCTCAACTGCAAGTCGAAAGAGAGTTTGTTTCTCATGCATACTCCTGCAAAAGCAGATTACAACACCTCGCGAACCGAGATTCCCAGACGCTGCATTCGTGACAGCAGCGTGGTGCGCTTCATCCCTAATCGTGTCGCCGCGCCACGGGGCCCGGCAACAATGCCATTGGTTTCTCGCAATACCTGAACAATGCGCTGACGTTCTTCTTCGTCATTCTCTGGCGTCGTCGGGTGCAGCAACTGCGCCATTGAACTGCGAAGCGCTGAATCTTCATTTAGCGTCGGCAGTAAACGGCTTTGTCGGACATTAAGATGTAAATTCAGACTGTTACCGCGAGTCAGCAGTACCGCCCGCTCAATCACGTTTTCCAGCTCGCGCACGTTGCCCGGCCAATCCCACGACATCAACTGGCGTAGCGCCTCGGTCGGGATTGCGTCAATTGCGCGATTCATATGGCGCGCCATTTTTTGCGTGAAATGCTTTGCTAAAAGAGGGATATCTTCCGGACGATCGCGTAGCGGCGGCAATTCCAGTGGGAAGACATTCAGGCGATAAAAGAGATCGCTGCGAAACTGGCGATCTTCAACCATTTGCCACAAATCACGGTTGGTGGCGGCAATGACTCTGACATTCACCGGGATCGTTCTACTCCCGCCGAGACGCTCAATCTCCCGCTCCTGCAATACGCGCAGCAATTTAGGCTGAAGTTCTAACGGCAGATCGCCAATTTCATCGAGAAACAACGTGCCGCCATCGGCAATTTCAAAACGACCACGATGGGTATTAATCGCACCAGTAAACGCCCCTTTGTCATGACCGAATAACTCACTTTCCAGAAGACTGGCGGGGATGGCAGCGCAGTTGATTTTGACCAGCGGCTTGTCGCGTCGCGGGCTAAGTTGATGGATCGCTCTGGCGATCACCTCTTTGCCAGTTCCGGTTTCACCGCAAATCAACACCGTACTGTCGCTCTTCGCCACAATATCTACCTGCTGGAGCAGGTCTTCCATTGCCTGGCTTTGATAGATAATGTCACCGACGCCCAGATTCGAAAGGAGCTGCTCGCTAAGCTGGTGGTTTTCTTGCTGCAAACTTTCCTGCAAATCGGTCATGCTACGCCAGGCATCGGCATTGCCAACGGCAATAGCGATGCGATCGGCTATGTGTTGTAGTAGCTGGCAGTTTTCCTCACTAAAGAGAGTGGAAGAGGTATGCGCCAGTAACAATGCACCCGGTGTATGGTTGCCAAAGGTAAGCGGTATCAGGAGCGCAGATTCGCAGCCGTTAGATGCAAGTAAGAGTAATAACGGGTCGCGTTGCCAGAGAAACAGATCGTCTGCACGGTGCGTCAAGGTCGGTTGTCGGGTTTGTAGCGTTTGTGTCAGCAATACACTGTCGCCAGGCATATTGCGTGGCAGACACGCACAATGTGAGGCAGAAAGATCGCTGCACCACAGGCTGAACTTCTCGTTCTTTCGATGATCGCCCAGTACCATACTGACTGAAGCCAGACCGAAAAAATGATGGATCTCACGAGCGACGTCAGCGATCAGATCGTCGAGATCAAGATGTGACAGCACTGCATTAGTGATATCCACCAGTACCCGATGATGATCGCGATCTTTCTCCAGCAAACGCAGCGCCACCTGTTGTTCTTCATCATTGAGCCATGATTGCAGAACCGGGGTGATAATGCGTGCCAGCCAGTTAAACAGTGTGCAATCCTGGGGAGTAAAACGGCTGCCGTGGGTACGAATAAAGCGTAGCTCCGCCATTCCACTACTGCCGAGAAGGACGGCGTGACGCGAATAATCGACCATCTCGCCCTGATACTCTACTGTTGCCGTCACATCGCTGCCATCATCATGGTAGCGGTAATAGAAGTTGCTTTTGAGAACATGCAGTTCAATAAGTTGTACCGGGCTGAACGGCGGCGGCAGCGGGATGAAGGCGCGTAATAAAGACGCCTTGCCGTGTTTCTGTGCTAACCGCTCCGCGAGCATTCCGTTTACCGCTTCAATTGTTATTCCTTGTGGCGGGGCAAACATCGCCTCGTCTGACATAGCCATCAACAGTCCTTATTAATGAGAAATCCTTCTCACGCAATTTTTCTGGCCATCAGATAGATGGCCGGTTCCTGCACAATTTCATCCAACAGATGAATGAATTGAATGCTACGCGCCTGCCACACAGACGTCGCGTCATCTGCCAGTAGCGCGAATGCCCGGGTCAACAGGGCGGTGTGGCTGGCGTCAATAACAATCTCACCAAAGGTCATCACCCCCAGCATCTTACGTCGGGCTTGCTCCTCTTCGACCTGTGCAAGCCAATCTTCGTATTCCGTCAGTGGGCAGCGGAAGGCGACATTCAGACAATCAATCACGCCAACGTGATGACCGATAGCCAGCGAGTAATACATTACCTGAGAGCTGTGTTCCGGCATCTCGTCGCTACTGGCGACAAACTTTTTTCGCAGCGTCCAGAAAACAATTTCCCCGCACTCCTCAGCCATGTAACCCCCGGAGAACGCGAAAGAGTTGCTGAACGATACTATTGAGACGCGGATCGTCGGCTTCGCGCAACCAGGTGTTAACCCGATTTCCTGTAGGATCGTCGCTTAAATGGCGCAGGAGCCGATCGCAAATTTCTCGCCCCTGACGATAGCCCGCCAGCCGCCGCGCTTCTCGCTCAATGGCGATACGCTGTGATGGCGGGATCTGTGGCCACAACGGTTGCATAGTCACCCCGGTGGGATCGCGATAATCCACAGCGTGAATCTTCTGTTGCAGCAAACCGAGCGCCACGGCGAAACCGTGAATGGTGGCGGCCGGTGTTGGCGGGCAGCCGGGGATCCAAACATCAATGGGGACAATGGTGTCGCTGCCGCCCCAGACGCTGTAGAGATCGTGGAAAATCCGCCGCCGGCACCGCACGCGCCGTAGGAAACACAGATTTTATGATCGGGGGCAGACTCATACGCCCGAAGTGCAGGCATACGCATCGCCCGGGTGACTGCGCCTGTAAATAACAAAATATCGGCGTGACGCGGTGATGAAACAACCTTAATGCCAAAACGTTCTGCGTCGAATACGGGGGTAATGGCGGCAAAAATTTCGATTTCACAGGCGTTGCAGCCACCGCAATCGACGCGATAAACGTAGGCTGAGCGACGGATATCCTGTAGCAAATGCCGCTTCATCTTTTGCGTTTTCTCGTCCAGCGTGATGGGCTGGCTGACATGTTGTGTAAGCACTGGACTCATAGCTGCTCCTTAGCCACCAGCGGTACATCTGTATCGTCGTTGAGCAGCGTCGCGCGTTGTTTGCACTCCGGGCAGACGCTCGCTTGCGCCCATAACATTTCGCGGTTTTGTGGCGCATTTTGTTGCTGTGCCAACAATTCAGCAGCCAGTGCGACGGTTTTTTGCTGGGCAAACGGGCGTTCGCAACGGCTGCAACGTTGTAGATGGAACGTCGCGCGGGTATAGAGATCGGCTTTATTGGTGACGGTCAGTTCAAAGTTATTGGTAAGCTGGATGGCTCTGGTCGGGCACACTTCTTCACAACGTCCGCAGTAAATACAACGCCTCAGATAGAGCTGCCAGGTGCGCGAATTTTGCTGGTCGTCGGTCTGGATAGTCAGCGCATTTGCCGGACAAGCACAGGCGCCGCAGGCAATACATTGGCTGGGCATCAGGTCCGGTTTCCCGCGAAAGCCTGGGCTGACCTCCAGTGGCGCGAAGGGATATTTCACCGTCGCGGTTCCGGCGCGCATAATAGTTTTCAGTAACTTCAGCATCTTCTGTCCTTACTTCAGCGGCGAACGGTTACGATCAATGCCGTAGCGTTCGATCTCTTTATACGGCACGGTTTTTGACTGGCGCTTGCGCACATCTACCAGCGTCACACGGTCGGTACAGGAGTAGCAGGGATCAAGGCTACCGATAATCAGCGGTGCGTCAGAAACGGTATTGCCGCGCAGCATGTAACGCAACACCGGCCAGTTGGCGTAGGTGGCGGCACGACAGCGCCAGCGGAACAATTTTTGGTTATCACCGAGCATGCTCCAGTGCACGTCTTCACCGCGTGGCGCTTCAACAAAGCCCAGCGCGAATGCGTGAGGTTTATAGCTAAAGCCTTCGGTCAGCAGCGGGGTATCCGGCATGTTGTCGAGGGCAAATTCCAGCATTGCCAGCGAATCAAACGTCTCTTTGACACGGACCATCACGCGGGAGAAAACATCGCCGCCGGTGAAGGTAAACAGTGTTTTTGGAATATTGCCGTAGTCGGCGTAGGGGTGATCAAAGCGCAAATCACGGGCAAAACCACTGCCGCGGATCAGCGGCCCTACAGGGCTATAATCACGGGCGATTTGTCGGTCGAGAATGCCAATGCCCTGAGTGCGTTGTTCCATATTCGGCATAGCAAGCAGCATCTCTACCAGCTCCGACACGTCGGCGCGCATCTCGCGCACCAGTTTCAGCGTTTGCAGACGTTGCTCTTTGAGAATATCGCGGCGAACACCACCAATCAGATTCAGACCGTAGGTTTTACGCGACCCGGTCAGCAATTCCGCCATCGTCATCGACTTTTCCCGCACGCGGAAAAATTGCATAAAGCCGGTATCAAAACCAACAAAATGGCAGGAGAGGCCAAGGTTGAGCAAATGACTGTGTAGCCGTTCGACTTCCAGCAGAATCGAGCGAATGGTATGCGCTCGTTGCGGCACCTCAATCCCCAGTGCATTTTCAACCGAGTTGGTATAGGCCACACTGTGGGCAAAACCGCAAATCCCACACACGCGGTCCGATAAGAAGGTCACTTCGTTGTAGCCCATCCGCGTTTCTGCCAGTTTCTCCATGCCGCGATGGACATAAAACAGGCGGTAATCAGCATCGACAATTTGCTCGCCATCCACAAACAAGCGGAAGTGACCCGGTTCATCGGAGGTGATATGCAGCGGGCCGACAGGGATCACCCGCGCACCGCTGTTGCCCTCATTGATAAACGCATACGTTTCGGAATCTGTCGTCGGTTCAGGGCGCAGTCGATAATCCATCGCATCTTTGCGCAGCGGATGCATATCTTCCGGCCAGTCATCGGGCAACACCAGGCGACGCTGATCCGGCAGGCCAACCGGAATCAGCCCGTACATATCGCGAATTTCTCGCTCGCCCCAGACCGCGGCAGGGACGCGCGGTGTGACTGACGGAAACTCCCGACTGTCGGCATCGACCAGTGCCTTCACCACGATCCAGCATTTTTCGGCCCCTTCCATTGAAAGGGCATAATAAACCGCGTAATGACCGTTAAGTGTCCGCTCGTCGTTGCCAAACAGGACTGGAAGCCAGCCATCATGTTGATAATAAAGATAATGTACAACGTCAGGCAGCAGATTGATTTTCACCGTAATGGTGACCTGTTCAGGCGTTTGTCGCTCTTCATCCAGCACCGCGCCGGGGAACTGCGTTTTCAGGGCGGCGAGAATCGCTTCGCCACGATTTGACGATGAATTAACGTTCACTGTGTTTCTCCGAAACAGATGCGGTGCCTGAAGGCAAAAAATCATGCCAGGTGCTACGTTGTGCAGGCAGGTCGTGCGTCCCTGAGAGGACTATAGTGGAAGCGCCCGCCAGGATCCTGATGACAGGTTGTGGAATATGCGTTCCCATCGCCAGCATCATGACCAGCAGAATCACCATTGGCGAGGTGGTCAACCAGCCGAGATCACCCCGGTTAACGGCCTGCGGCGGTTTCGCCATTAACACCCGCGCTGCCATCCGTACCAGGCCCGCCAGCACCAGCGTTAACAGCAATAACAGCAGGACGATAATCAGCAGGTGATTACGTGCCAGTCCGGCGGTAATGGTCATAAATTCGCTAAGAAAAATGTTGAAGGGCGGCATCCCTGCCAGCGCCAGCGCCAGCGCACCGCCGCCAAACAGCACGGCGGTAAATGGCATGATTTTGAGCATCCCACAGACGACGTTGAGATCGCGCGTGCCGTACTTGAGCAGTACATTGCCGGAACCGCAGAACAGCAGCGTTTTTGCCAGACTGTGGTTTAAGGTGTGCAGCAGCGCGGCAAAAATTCCCAGTGGCCCGCCAATGCCTAGCGCCACCGCGACCAGTCCCATGTTCTCCACGCTGGAGTACGCCAGCAGACGCTTAATGTCCCGCTGTACCAGAATGAAAAATGCCGCCACGGCAACCGACAACATGCCGAAGATGAGCAACAACCGGTTGGGGAAATCGCTGCCGATGGCCTGGCAGATAATGATGTAATAGCGAATTAGCACCAACAGCGCGCAGTTCAGCAATACGGCGGAGAGCAGGGCGCTGACCGGACTCGGTGCTTCACTGTGAGCATCCGGCAGCCAGGCGTGCATGGGAAATAGCCCGGTTTTGGTGCCAAAGCCAATTAGCACAAACACAAAGGCCAACAGCATTAATGTTGGGTCAAGCAAGGACGATTGCTTAAGAACCTCGCTCCAGAATATCGCCATTTCTGCCTGCGGCATAACGCTGGCGACGTTGGCGTATACCAGCACGGTACCGAACAGACCAAAAGCGACACCAACAGTACAAATAATGATGTACTTCCATGCTGCTTCCAGCGATGAACGCTGACCGTAAATGCCTACCAGAAACGCCGAGCTTAAGGTGGTGGCTTCGATCGCCGCCCACATCACAATCAGGTTATTGCTGGTAACAACCAGCAGCATGGTAAACAAAAACAGATGGAAGAAACCGTAGTAATCGCACAGCGTAACGGGGGAAAGCTCGCCGTGTGCCACTTCATGACGCATGTAGCCAATCGAGTAAACACCGGTGAGAAAGCCAATCACACCAAGAATGGCGAGGAACAAACCGCCCAGACCATCAATATGAAGCCACAGCCCCGCAGCGAATATTTCTCCTGCATCAGCGGCAGTTTGGACCACCCAGAGTGCCAGAATCAGCAGCAGTGTGATCCCTAAGCTATGTAATACAGTCACCGTACAAGTCGCAGAGAGCCCCCGTTTCCGGCAGGCAAAACAGAGCAGCGAAAAAAGCAGCGGCGTGAGCAGGAGTAAAGCGAACATCACAGAATAACTCATCTCATTATCCCTTCAGCGCGGTCAAGTTGTTCACGTCCAGCGTGCCGTGGGTACGCCATATTTTTCTTGCCAGTAACACCATCACAATGACGGCGAAGATGGCGTCGGTAGCGATACCTATTTCCACCAGTTCCGGTGCTCGCCAGGCAAGAAGCGCCAGCACCAGATGGGAGCCGTTTTCCATCAGGCAGTAACCAAAAATTTGCCGCAGGATATTGCGCTGGCTGACAATGCACAGCAGGCCAAGCAGAAAATGACCTAACGCTACCGCCAGCGCCGGTTTCAGCCCGGTAGCCATCGGTAGCTTCACGGGCTGAACGACAAATGCGCAAAGCAGGACAATTAACGCCGCGAGCAGTGCCATCATTGCCGGACCGAATAACGCTTTTTCCGGGATGTTCTGGGGAATATTTCGTGCAGCGTAAGTCATGATTAACGGTACCAGCAGCACTTTGGTGATAAAGGCGCTGGCGGACCAGATCAGCAGTTGCTCTGCGGCGAACAGGCACGAGAGAGTGGCGAAAATAGACACCAGCACCAGCGACTGGCAGGCGTAAAATCCGCATGACAGGCGATAGCTTTTGACGCTAATCACAAACAGCGATGTCAGCATCATCAGTCCCGCCAGATTATTTACGATCATAGAACCGGTCATTCATCATCTCCTTACTGCAACCAGGTCGCGGCGATTACGCTGGAAATCAGCGACATCACAATCAGTACAATCAACACCAGGCGCATTGACCCTGGCAGCGGTGCGGCATCGGCGACGGCCTCGCTCGGTTTGCCAGGCACAACGCGACCAAACCAGCGAATAAACCAGGCGAAACTGGCGACCGATTCAATCATCAGCAGAATCATGGCGGGCAGCAGGATCCAGTACTCCACTGACAACGCAAAACCGGCAGCAAACAGCGGGAATTTACTGAAGAAGCCGTTGAACGGCGGCACGCCGGTAATCGCCAGCGCTGCCACGCAGAAACCCACGCCTGGCAACGGCAGGGTGTGCAATACGCCACGCAGACGCGGCAACAAGCGCGTGCCGCAGCTGTAACTCAGCGCACCTGCTACAAGGAAAAACAGGCTTTTAGCGAACGCGTGGTTGACGATGTAGGCGATGCTGCCCTCCAGCGCCAGCCGCGAGCCGAAGATGGAGAGCGACAAACCGAAGAACATCCAGCCAAGTTGAGTGATGGTCGACCAGGCCAGCAACCGCTTCATATCCTGCTGTGGCAAATACATCAGAAAGCCATAAAGAATGGTGACCAGCGCCATGACCATGCCAACGCCGCCAATCACATGCGGGATATTGCCGCCGTCGATAATGGCGCGGGCAAAAATGTAAACGCCCACTTTCACCTTCGATGCGGCGTGGAGATAGGCACTGATCGGTGTTGGCGCTTCCATTGCGTCCGGTAGCCACGCTTGCATCGGTAGCTGGGCCGATTTCCCCCACGCGGCAAACAGGATGCCGTCATAAACCAGATAACGTGCGTCGCCATGTAACTCGCTCATCGCGCTAAGCACAAACGTTCCGGTCTGCAAAAACAGCGTGGCGGCGGCAAGATACAACCCCAACGAACCGATATGGGTGATAAGCAACGCTTTTAGTGCTGAACGCTGCGCTTTATCGCTCTGGTAATAACTGATCAACGCCCAGGAGCAGCCGCCCTAATTTCAAAAAACAACAACTGACCGAGCAGCGTCGAGGAGAGTACCAGTCCCGCCATCGCGCCGATAAACACCAGCAAAAATGCGTAATAACGATTCGTGCCGTTATGCGGGTGTTCGCGATTTTTATCCGTCAGATAACCCGTGGAGTAGATCGTGACCAGCAAACCGAGAAACACCACCACAAACAGAATCAGCGTACTCACGCGATCAATGACCAGGCCAAACAATGCCACATCCCCCACGTTGACCAACGTCAACGTGACGGCAACTTTATCGGCCTGATAAAACGCGGAGATCAGCGACAACATGCACAGCGTGGTCAGTGCGGCGAACAAAACCCCCATTCGGCGGCCCGACGTTGTGGCGAAAACGAAACGACCAGTGCGCCGATAAAAGGCAGCAATAACGTCGTCAGAGCAAGATTTTCCATATTCCGTCAGTGCTCCTTACAGACCGGTTAACCAGAAGACCCATGCAAGCGCAGCAAGGCAGAAGCCAAGCCAGGTCACATGGTGAATGAGTAAAAAACGCCCGCGTGCCAGCGTGTTTTCTGCGATTGAGGCCAGTACAAAAATCAGCAAAACCTTGAGCAGCGTAACGACAAGTGAAGTCAGCAGGCAGGCGAGAGAAAGTTCTTGCGCGCGCCCAAAGGACAGAAACAGGGCCACAAACAGTGATGCCATCACGACCTGTTTCAGCCCCAGCCCCCATTTCGCTAGCGCCAGCCCGGCACCGGAATATTCGGTCAGCGGGCCTTCCTGTAATTCCTGTTCTGCTTCAGCAACATCAAAGGGAATTTTTCCCATCTCAATGAAGCAGGCAAAACCACAGGCCAGTAACGCCAGTACGGTGGTTAGCGGCGAGTTCCAGCCCGTTGCCAGCGTATTGCTGATCATCTCGATATGCGTGGAACCTGCTATCAGCGCCAATACCAGCAGTGAGAGAATGAGCATGGGTTCGACCAGAATGCCGAGCGTCAACTCGCGACTGGCACCGACTCCCGCAAACGGGCTTCCGGTATCCAGCCCGGAAAGAGCAAAGAAAAAACGAAACAGGGCAAGAAGATAGATAAGGGTGATCAGATCGCCGCCGCCCGCAAAAGGGGAAACGGTAATAAAAAGTGGTAGGGCCATCGCCAGCACCAGCATGCTGCTGATTAATACCCACGGCATCAGGCGGAACATCAGACCTGAAGATATAGGCGCAACTTCCTGGCGTTTAAACAGTTTGTGGATATCGCGATAATCCTGCCAGATCCCCGGCCCGCGGCGGGAGTGCATACGCGCGCGTATCTGCCGGGAAATACCCGTAAAAAGCGGGGTTAGCAGCAGAATCACGGCCTGTGCTAACGCAAAAATGACCAGATATCCGTCGCAAAGAGTTTGTCTCATGGTGATTTCCTTAGACGGCAATAGCGATTAGCAGCACAACCAGTGCGGCGACCACATACAGGCAATAGAGACGAAAGTCGCCGCTTTGCAGATGCTGTATTTCTTTGGCCAGCCGTTGGGTGGCGCTCACGATGGGGCGGATCACCCGCTCATCCCAGAAGGGTTCTGTGCTCTGAGCCCTGGCGGTGACGTGCGCAAGACCTTTATTTAGCCTCAGCGTAGGGTCGAACTGTTGTCGTAGACGAAATAGCGCAGAAAAGACCACACGCAGCGGCTGCATCACGCCATTGCCTGACGGGGCCATCGCATTTTCCCAGCCGTAGCCGCATGCCCAGGCATCTCCTGTGCGACGAAACGCTGCGCGGCGCGAACGACACCACAGCCAGTAAAGGCCAGGCAGCAAAGGCATCGCCAGTAGTAACAGCAACAGTAATGAGGGGGTGACCCGTGTATGAAACGTGCCGGGTACAAGTGCTATTCCGCTGGCGACAGTGACGGGAGGGGTATTGGTAAACGCATGGGCAATATGCATTATCTTCGGTGCCAGCCAACTGGCACTAAGCGCAATTAATACGCAGAGTGCCGCGAGCAGTAGCATGGCGACGATCATCGTATTTGGCACTTCCTGTGCCTCTTCAGCGTGTGTACTGCGCGGCGCACCACAGAAAGTAATACCGTACATTTTGACGAAGCACATTACTGCCAGCCCACCAGTGACTGCCAGCATTACCATAGCAATAGGACCCGCAAGTTGTAGCGCTACGGCTTCCACACGACTTAGTGAGAACAGCGACTGCCAGGTGTACCATTCGCTGATAAAACCATTCAGCGGAGGAATGGCTGATATCGCGAGGCAACCAATCAGGCATGCTGCGGCTGTCCACGGCATCCGTTTCGCCAGTGCCCCCATTTTTTCCATGTCGTGGGTATGCAAACGCGAAATAATCGCACCCGCGCCGAGAAATAGCAGCCCTTTGAACAGCGCATGGTTGAGCAGATGAAACAGTGCGCCGAGCAGTCCAACCACGGTGAGCAGCGGGTCGTGCAGTGACAGACCGTCCATCGCCACACCGACCGCCAGCAAAATAATGCCGACGTTTTCGACGGTACTCCAGGCCAGCAGCCGTTTGATATCCTGTTCCGCCAGTGCATACAGCACGCCCAGGAGCGCGGAGATTGCGCCGATCGCCATCACCAGAGTGCCCCACCACAGAGGCAAACCCGTTTGCGCCAGCAGATCCATCGCTACTTTCAGGATGCCGAAAATACCGATTTTGACCATTACGCCAGACATCAACGCCGAAGCGTGCGATGGTGCGGCAGGGTGAGCGCGCGGCAACCAGCTGTGCAACGGCATCATCCCGGCTTTCGCGCCAAAACCGAAAAAGGCCAGCAGAAACACCGCCGACGCCAGCCCCGGAGAAAGTGAAAGCGTGCGAAACTGGCAAAATCGAGGCTGCCGCTTTCGCGCCCCATCAGCAAGAAGGCGATCATAATCAGCACCGATCCGGCGTGGGCGATAAAAAAGTAGAGCATGCCAGCGTTGATCGACGTTTTATCCTGCCTGGCAATGACCAGAAACCAGGAAGACAGCGACATCATTTCAAACAGCACGATGAACCAAAAAGCGTTGTCCATCACCAGCAGGGCAACCATCGATGCGATGAAAAGATTCATAAAGAAGCCCATCGCCGCCGCGCCTTTGCCCTCGTATTCGCGCATATAAGTCAATGAATAGAGCGAACAAACCACCACCAGCAAGGAGATAACCAGCACCATAAATGCCGAGAGGCTATCCATTCGCAGGGTTAAATCGGCAAAGTCAAAAGGGGTGGCAAAATGGGCGACTAAAGTTACACCAGCATGTAATTGCGTAATTCCGCTGATGATGCCAATCACGCCGCCCACCAGCGATGTGATGCCGGAAAGCTTAATAGCCAGTCTGTCCAGACCGAGTAAAAACAGCGAAGCCAGACTGGCAAACAGATAGAGGATCAGCGACCAGGTTAATAATTGCAGGGCATCCATTAGTGTTGCTCCTGAGTGAGGGAAAGGGGATCCTCCCCGCCATTGGCAAACCAGCTTGCGGCAAGGCGCTGTTTTTCTTTCATCTGACGTTGCAGGCTATCGTCGGTGATCAGCCGTAACGCCTGATTCGGGCAAGCGCGAACGCAGGCCGGACCTTCTGGCAAGAAATCACACAGGTCGCATTTCACCGCGATGGTCTGGACACCCGGTTCCCAGCGCAGCAACGCATGTTGGGGCAGCACGTTTTCTTCGCCGTCTTTGAGTGAGCCTTCAGCCTGAAAAACATATTGCGCATGGGCATTCACCGGACGGCTTCCTGAAGCGCTGATTGCGCCAAATGGGCAGACCACGGCGCAAAGCTTGCAGCCAATACAGAGGCTTTCGTTGAGTTGGATCGCATCATCCCTCTGAGAGATGGCATTGACCGGGCAGACCTGCAGGCAAGGGGCTTCCTCACAGTGATGACACACGACAGGGGCAGTGATTGTTGACGTCTTCGCCAGGGCCAGGCGCGGGTGTTGCTGTAAACCTTGCGTTTTATGCACGTCCGAACAGGCAGCGAGACAGGTATTACATCCTGTACACCACAGTGGTTCGGCCACCACAAAGCGGTTCATGTCGGCTCCTTGAAAATGATATGAAACATTGCATTTCATATTGCATAAAGGATGCCATTCTGATTAACTCAATATATTCAATAAGTTATGTATTGACTGGATTCTGAACGGTACAAAAATGATGGTCATTAACGTTCAGCAAAAAATGGATTCGACACCCGTGTCGCAGGGGAAAGCGAGAATGTGATCTTGATCACGAGAAGTGAGGTATGCTGGCCGCAAGCGCAGCCAGCACGGAATGGAGCAAAGTAATCAGGCGTGTTCTTTCAGCCAGTTCAGCACAACGTCGTGGTGATTGCTGGTTTTGAAATCGTCAAAGACATGTTCGATTTTGCCATCAGCGTCAATCAGGAAGCTGATGCGATGAATGCCATCGTAGGTTTTGCCCATGAAGGACTTTTCACCCCAGACGCCGAATTGTTCGCACACCTGGTGGTCCTCATCAGACAGGAGCGTAAAGTTAAGCAGCTCTTTTTCCGCAAAACGGGAGAGTTTTTCGGGTTTATCGGTGCTGATACCCAGCACATCAACGCCCGCTTTTTTCAACTCATCCATGTTATCGCGTAAGCCGCAGGCCTGTACGGTACAGCCGGGGGTCATGGCTTTCGGGTAGAAATAAACCAGAACACGCTGTCCCTGGAAGTCGGTCAAATTAACTTGTTCTCCGTCTTGATCCGGCAAGCTAAATTTCGGTGCGATATCACCGGCTTTCAGTGGATTCATTACTTAACTCCATCCTGTTCATCATGTTGGGAATAATTGACGACGTTAATACTGCCTTGTGCATTGAGTTCTGTACATAGGGCTTTGAACGCTTGCTCAATATTTGCTGCGTCCGCAGATGCGGGGCTGTGGGCGGTTATCTGAATATGCAACTGCGCAGCCCGTTCATTTTCAGCAGGTTGCGTGCGCGACACCAGCTCCGCAATGTTCATATGATGCGCGTCGAAAAGTGCTGTGAAGCGTTCAATTAAATGCGGGGAGTCTGCCACATCGACCTGAACCCAGACAGATGCTGGCATTGGCGGACGCGGACGCGCCGTCGTGCGCTTCATCACGATTAAAAGATCCAGTTCGGCACCTTTCAACGGTAACGTTGATTCAATCAGAGTAATGGCATTCCATGAACCGGAAAGCAGCATAATAAACGTGAACTCTTCTCCCAGCATCGCCAGGCGACTGTCTTCAATATTACAGCCGCAACTACTGACATGACGGGTGATGGTGTTCACAATTCCAGGGCGATCGGCACCCAACGCAGTGATCACCAGATAATGTTGCGATGACAGTGTCAAACTGGTTATTCCTTTAAGGGGTGAGTTGTTCTTAAGGAAAGCATAAAAAAAACATGCATACAACAATCAGAACGGTTCTGTCTGCTTGCTTTTAATGCCATACCAAACGTACCATTGAGACACTTGTTTGCACAGAGGATGGCCCATGTTCACGGGAAGTATTGTCGCGATTGTTACTCCGATGGATGAAAAAGGTAATGTCTGTCGGGCTAGCTTGAAAAAACTGATTGATTATCATGTCGCCAGCGGTACTTCGGCGATCGTTTCTGTTGGCACCACTGGCGAGTCCGCTACCTTAAATCATGACGAACATGCTGATGTGGTGATGATGACGCTGGAGCTGGCTGATGGGCGCATTCCGGTAATTGCCGGGACCGGCGCTAACGCTACTGCGGAAGCCATTAGCCTGACGCAGCGCTTCAATGACAGTGGTATCGTCGGCTGCCTGACGGTAACCCCTTACTACAATCGTCCGTCGCAAGAAGGTTTGTATCAGCATTTCAAAGCCATCGCTGAGCATACTGACCTGCCGCAAATTCTGTATAATGTGCCGTCCCGTACTGGCTGCGATCTGCTCCCGGAAACGGTGGGCCGTCTGGCGAAAGTAAAAAATATTATCGGAATCAAAGAGGCAACAGGGAACTTAACGCGTGTAAACCAGATCAAAGAGCTGGTTTCAGATGATTTTGTTCTGCTGAGCGGCGATGATGCGAGCGCGCTGGACTTCATGCAATTGGGCGGTCATGGGGTTATTTCCGTTACGGCTAACGTCGCAGCGCGTGATATGGCCCAGATGTGCAAACTGGCAGCAGAAGGGCATTTTGCCGAGGCACGCGTTATTAATCAGCGTCTGATGCCATTACACAACAAACTATTTGTCGAACCCAATCCAATCCCGGTGAAATGGGCATGTAAGGAACTGGGTCTTGTGGCGACCGATACGCTGCGCCTGCCAATGACACCAATCACCGACAGTGGTCGTGAGACGGTCAGAGCGGCGCTTAAGCATGCCGGTTTGCTGTAAAGTTTAGGGAGATTTGATGGCTTACTCTGTTCAAAAGTCGCGCCTGGCAAAGGTTGCGGGTGTTTCGCTTGTTTTATTACTCGCTGCCTGTAGTTCTGACTCACGCTATAAGCGTCAGGTCAGTGGTGATGAAGCCTACCTGGAAGCGGCACCGCTTGCGGAGCTTCATGCCCCGGCTGGAATGATTTTGCCGGTGACCTCCGGTGATTATGCAATCCCGGTGACCAACGGTAGTGGTGCTGTCGGTAAGGCGCTGGACATTCGTCCACCAGCCCAGCCGCTGGCACTGGTTTCTGGCGCGCGTACCCAGTTCACGGGCGATACCGCTTCATTGCTGGTGGAAAATGGTCGTGGCAATACTCTGTGGCCGCAGGTGGTTAGCGTGCTGCAGGCGAAAAACTACACCATCACCCAACGTGATGATGCTGGTCAGACACTGACCACCGATTGGGTACAATGGAACCGTCTGGACGAAGACGAGCAGTATCGTGGTCGTTATCAAATCTCTGTTAAGCCGCAGGGTTATCAGCAGGCGGTTACGGTTAAACTGCTGAACCTGGAACAGGCGGGCAAACCGGTTGCAGACGCGGCTTCCATGCAGCGTTACAGCACGGAGATGATGAACGTTATTTCCGCCGGTCTGGATAAATCTGCCACTGACGCCGCGAACGCTGCGCAAAATCGTGCCTCCACCACTATGGACGTACAAAGTGCAGCTGATGACACCGGTTTACCGATGCTGGTCGTACGCGGGCCGTTCAATGTGGTTTGGCAACGTCTGCCAGCGGCGCTGGAAAAAGTGGGCATGAAAGTGACCGACAGCACCCGTTCGCAGGGTAACATGGCCGTAACTTATAAGCCGCTGTCTGACAGCGACTGGCAGGAACTGGGCGCGAGCGATCCAGGCCTGGCATCCGGTGACTATAAACTGCAGGTTGGCGATTTAGATAACCGCAGCAGCCTACAGTTCATCGATCCGAAAGGTCATACTCTGACTCAGAGTCAGAACGACGCGCTGGTAGCTGTCTTCCAGGCTGCGTTTAGCAAGTAAAAATACAGGGCTGGAATCATCCGGCCCTTTTTTCTGATATGATACGCAAACGTGTGCGTCGGCAGGAAAACGCGATTTTAGCGGTAATTTGCACGAAATTTGTTTGTCGGACGTAGTTCGGATAAGGCGTTCACGCCGCATCCGACAAAACATCCGGCACACCAGACAGCAAAAGATTTTAAAACGTTAATTCACACCCAGGAGTGATAAAGATGCAAAAGCAAGCTGAGTTGTATCGTGGTAAAGCGAAAACCGTATACAGCACGGAAAACCCGGACCTGTTGGTGCTCGAATTCCGCAATGATACGTCAGCAGGGGATGGCGCGCGCATTGAGCAGTTTGATCGCAAAGGTATGGTGAACAACAAGTTCAATTACTTCATTATGAGCAAACTGGCTGAAGCGGGTATCCCGACTCAAATGGAGCGTCTGCTCTCCGATACCGAATGTCTGGTGAAAAAGCTGGATATGGTGCCGGTTGAGTGTGTCGTGCGTAACCGTGCTGCTGGCTCTCTGGTGAAACGTCTTGGAATCGAAGAAGGTATTGAGCTGAACCCGCCGCTGTTCGATCTGTTCCTGAAAAACGACGCCATGCACGATCCGATGGTCAACGAATCTTACTGCGAAACCTTTGGCTGGGTGAGCAAAGAGAACCTGGCGCGTATGAAAGAGCTGACCTACAAAGCGAACGACGTGCTGAAAAAACTGTTCGATGATGCTGGTCTGATTCTGGTCGACTTCAAGCTGGAGTTTGGCCTGTACAAAGGTGAAGTGGTACTGGGCGATGAGTTCTCCCCGGACGGCAGCCGCCTGTGGGACAAAGAAACACTGGAGAAAATGGACAAAGACCGTTTCCGCCAGAGCCTCGGTGGCCTGATCGAAGCCTATGAAGCCGTCGCCCGCCGCCTGGGTGTACAGCTGGACTGATTTTTCTGGTTGCTTGTTTCTTTAGCCGGAGGGTACTCCGGCTAAATGTCTTTGATACCCCCGCTACAATACTTCTCATTATCTCCCTTTGACAGGAAAGTCATACCAGGCCAATATGTATATACATAACGTATATCCCAAAAAGGGGGGGCTATGGAAACTACTGTATTTTTAAGTAATCGCAGTCAGGCCGTCAGATTACCGAAAGCGGTCGCT
This sequence comes from Escherichia sp. SCLE84, assembly GCF_012584495.1. Classification (NCBI taxonomy): domain Bacteria; kingdom Pseudomonadati; phylum Pseudomonadota; class Gammaproteobacteria; order Enterobacterales; family Enterobacteriaceae; genus Escherichia; species Escherichia sp. SCLE84. Next base: position 4,624,641 of record NZ_CP051430.1, read on the forward strand.
CTGCCAGAAGACGTTAAGAAAGTAGAAATTATTGCGATTGGTCGTACAAGAATCATCACTCCCGCCGGTGAGTCCTGGGACAGTTGGTTTGATGGCGAAAATGTGAGTGCGGATTTTATGGATATCCGTGATCAACCCGCAATGCAGGAAAGGGAATCATTTTGATGCTGAAATTCATGCTGGATACCAATATCTGTATTTTCACTATTAAGAATAAACCAGTACATGTCAGAGAGCGGTTTAACCTGAATTCTGGCCGGATGTGTATAAGTTCTGTAACATTGATGGAGCTTATCTATGGGGCAGAAAAAAGTCAGATGCCAGAACGCAATTTGGCGGTTATTGAAGGTTTCGTATCTCGTTTGGTAGTGCTTGATTATGATAGTGCTGCTGCGACGCATACCGGGCAAATCAGGGCCGAGCTTGCCCGGCAGGGAAGGCCTGTTGGACCTTTTGACCAGATGATAGCGGGACATGCTCGCAGTCGCGGTTTGATTGTGGTTACCAACAATACCCGAGAGTTTGAGCGAGTGGCGGGAATCAGACTAGAAGACTGGAGCTAACATTCTCTTTTACTTCTAACATTCGTAAATTATATAACGTGGCATGAAGCCTTAATTCCTCCGCCATTTCATCCCGCTTTCCTGTGGTAATCTTCCTCTGAACCACCTACGATCATTTCTATAATGAATATATTGTTGAGGTATCTATGCGTTGGCAAGGGCGACGTGAAAGTGACAATGTTGAAGACAGGCGCAACAGCTCCGGTGGTCCGTCTATGGGCGGTCCTGGTTTTCGCCTGCCAAGCGGTAAAGGCGGGCTGATTTTACTGTTAGTCGTGCTGGTTGCAGGCTACTATGGTGTTGATTTAACCGGGTTAATGACTGGACAGCCGGTTTCCCAACAACAATCAACGCGGTCCATTAGCCCTAATGAAGACGAAGCTGCAAAATTCACCTCGGTGATTCTGGCAACCACGGAAGACACCTGGGGACAACAGTTCGAGAAGATGGGTAAGACCTATCAGCAACCGAAGCTGGTCATGTACCGTGGAATGACGCGCACCGGCTGCGGGGCTGGTCAGTCCATTATGGGGCCGTTCTATTGCCCGGCGGATGGCACAGTTTATATCGATCTCTCCTTCTATGATGACATGAAAGACAAACTTGGCGCGGATGGCGATTTTGCCCAGGGGTACGTTATCGCCCATGAAGTCGGTCATCATGTGCAGAAACTGTTAGGCATCGAGCCGAAAGTTCGTCAACTGCAACAAAACGCGACGCAGGCGGAAGTGAACCGCTTATCTGTGCGTATGGAACTCCAGGCCGACTGTTTTGCCGGTGTCTGGGGGCATAACATGCAGCAGCAAGGCGTTCTGGAAACCGGCGATCTGGAAGAGGCGCTGAACGCGGCGCAGGCCATCGGCGATGACCGTTTACAACAGCAAAGTCAGGGGCGAGTAGTACCAGATAGTTTCACACATGGCACTTCTCAGCAACGCTACAGCTGGTTTAAACGTGGTTTCGACAGCGGCGATCCGGCACAATGCAATACTTTTGGTAAAAGCATTTAACTTCCGGGGCAGGGATGGCTGAACTGACTGCGCTTCACACATTAACAGCGCAAATGAAACGTGAAGGGATCCGCCGCTTGCTGGTGTTGAGCGGGGAAGAGGGTTGGTGTTTTGATCATGCGCTTAAGTTGCGTGATGCCTTACCTGGCGACTGGCTGTGGATTTCGCCGCAGCCAGATGCTGAAAACCACTGTTCACCCTCGGCGCTACAAACTTTACTTGGGCGCGAGTTCCGGCATGCGGTATTCGACGCCCGCCACGGCTTTGATGCCGCTGCCTTTGCAGCACTTAGCGGAACGTTGAAAGCGGGAAGCTGGCTGGTTTTGTTACTCCCTGTATGGGAAGAGTGGGAAAACCAACCTGATGCCGACTCGCTGCGCTGGAGTGATTGCCCTGACCCTATTGCGACGCCGCATTTTGTCCAGCATCTCAAACGCGTACTTACGGCGGATAACGACGCTATCCTCTGGCGGCAAAACCAGCCGTTCTCGTTGGCGCATTTTACTCCCCGTACTGACTGGCACCCCGCGACCGGCGCACCACAACCAGAACAACAGCAACTCTTACAGCAGCTACTGACCATGCCGCCGGGCGTGGCAGCGGTAACGGCTGCGCGTGGGCGCGGTAAGTCGGCGCTGGCAGGGCAACTCATTTCTCGTATTGCGGGCAGTGCGATTGTCACCGCGCCCGCAAAAGCGGCAACGGATGTACTGGCACAATTTGCGGGCGAGAAGTTTCGCTTTATTGCGCCGGATGCCTTGTTAGCCAGCGATGAGCAAGCCGACTGGCTGGTGGTCGATGAAGCCGCAGCCATACCTGCGCCGTTGTTGCATCAACTGGTATCGCGTTTTCCTCGAACGTTGTTAACCACTACGGTGCAGGGCTACGAAGGCACCGGACGTGGTTTTTTGCTGAAATTTTGCGCTCGCTTTCCGCATTTACACCGTTTTGAACTGCAACAGCCGATCCGCTGGGCACAGGGATGCCCGCTGGAAAAAATGGTTAGTGAGGCACTGGTTTTTGACGATGAAAACTTCACCCATACACCACAAGGCAATATCGTCATTTCCGCATTTGAACAAACGTTATGGCGAAGCGAGCCAGAAACGCCGTTAAAGGTTTATCAGTTATTGTCTGGTGCGCACTACCGGACTTCGCCGCTGGATTTACGCCGGATGATGGATGCACCAGGGCAATATTTTTTACAGGCGGCTGGCGAAAACGAGATTGCCGGAGCGCTGTGGCTGGTGGATGAGGGGGGATTATCTCAACAACTCAGTCAGGCGGTATGGGCAGGTTTTCGTCGCCCGCGGGGTAATCTGGTGGCCCAGTCGCTGGCGGCGCACGGTAGCAATCCACTGGCAGCGACATTGCGTGGACGGCGGGTCAGCCGGATAGCAGTTCATCCGGCGCGTCAGCGGGAAGGCACAGGGCAGCAACTTATTGCTGGTGCTTTGCAATATACGCGTGACCTCGACTATCTTTCGGTGAGTTTTGGTTACACCGGGGAGTTATGGCGTTTCTGGCACCGCTGCGGTTTTGTGCTGGTGCGGATGGGTAATCATCGTGAAGCCAGCAGCGGTTGCTATACGGCGATGGCGCTGTTACCGATGAGTAATGCGGGTAAACAACTGGCTGAACGTGAGCATTACCGTTTACGTCGCGATGCGCAAGCTCTCGCAAAGTGGAATGGCGAAACGCTTCCTGTTGATCCACTAAACGATGCCGTCCTTTCTGACGACGACTGGCTTGAACTGGCCGGTTTTGCTTTCGCTCATCGTCCGCTATTAACATCGTTAGGTTGCTTATTGCGTCTGCTACAAACCAGTGAACTGGCATTACCGGCGCTGCGTGGGCGTTTACAGAAAAACGTCAGCGACGCGCAGTTATGTACCACACTTAAACTTTCAGGCCGCAAGATGTTACTGGTCCGTCAGCGGGAAGAGGCCGCGCAGGCGCTGTTCGCACTTAATGATGTTCGCACTGAGCGTCTGCGCGATCGCATAACGCAATGGCAATTTTTTCACTGACTCCTTCAATTTTCTCCCATGGTCATTGTGAGTCAGCGGCGTAAAATTAATGACATCAGTTAAGGAGTTCGCCATGAAACATGACCATTTTGTTGTTCAAAGCCCGGATAAACCTGCGCAACAGTTGTTACTGCTTTTCCACGGTGTCGGGGATAACCCGGTGGCAATGGGGGAAATAGGTAGCTGGTTTGCACCGCTGTTTCCTGATGCGCTGGTGGTGAGTGTCGGTGGCGCGGAGCCGAGCGGTAATCCGGCGGGGCGTCAGTGGTTTTCAGTGCAGGGTATTACGGAAGATAATCGCCAGGCGCGTGTGGATGCCATCATGCCGACGTTTATTGAGACGGTGCGCTACTGGCAGAAACAGAGCGGAGTAGGGGCTAACGCCACGGCGTTAATCGGTTTCTCTCAAGGCGCGATTATGGCGCTGGAGAGCATTAAAGCCGAACCGGGCCTTGCTTCACGCGTCATTGCTTTTAACGGACGCTATGCGAGCCTGCCGGAAACTGCGTCTACAGCCACGACAATTCACCTGATTCATGGCGGTGAAGATCCGGTTATCGATCTGGCGCATGCGGTTGCGGCGCAGGAAGCGTTAATCAGTGCCGGTGGTGACGTGACGCTGGATATCGTGGAGGATTTAGGCCATGCGATCGACAATCGCAGTATGCAATTTGCCCTGGATCACTTGCGTTATACCATTCCGAAACATTATTTCGACGAAGCGCTAAGTGGCGGTAAGCCTGGCGATGATGATGTGATTGAAATGATGTAATAATAGCCGGGTAGGCCTGATAAGACTGTATCAGGCATCATGGCCGGATGTGGCGTGAACGCCTTATCCGGCCACTCAGCTTACTTCTTCGGTTGATCCTTTTTCGGCCAGTCGTCGTCATCGTCCCACTTATCGTTGAAATCACGATGCGGGGGAAGCTCCGGCTTGTTGGCGAGAAATTTCTTATGGTCGACGCGCTTGAGATCTTTAATCACGTTCAGCAGGACGCCTACCAAAAAGACAATCACCAGAATCCACCAATATTTAGCCAGCCAGTCCATGCTTATTTCCTCTTGCAGAACCACTCATCACGCGACGAGCTGTTCCATGATACGTTGATACATACGGGCAAGTAGCTGCAGGTCGGCAGCGTTCACACATTCATTAATTTTATGAATAGTGGCATTGACCGGCCCGAGTTCCACCACCTGCGCCCCCATGCGGGCAATAAAGCGCCCGTCGGACGTTCCGCCTGTGGTCAGTAGCTGCGGTTTAATTTCATTATAGTGCTCAACCGCGTTAACGACCGCATCCACCAGTTTACCGCGCGCGGTCAAAAATGGCTGCCCGGAAAGCCACCAGTCCACCGTATAACGCAGTTGATGTTTTTCAAGCAGGGCAAGCACCTGCGCTTTGATCATCTCATCAGTCAGTTCGGTGCTGAAGCGGAAGTTAAACTGCACAAACAGTTCACCCGGAATAACGTTGTTACTGCCCGTTCCCGCCTGAATATTAGCAATCTGCATACTGGTCGCCGGGAAAAATTCATTGCCCTGATCCCACTCAATAGCCACTAATTCATTAAGGAAAGGTGCTGCGCGATGTACTGGATTGTCAGCCAGATGCGGGTAGGCCACATGCCCCTGAACGCCATGAATGGTAAGGTTGCAGGTTAACGATCCGCGACGACCATTTTTCACCACATCACCAACCACTTCGATACTCGACGGTTCGCCGACCAGGCAGTAATCGAGACGCTCATTACGCGACATTAACGCTTCGACGACTTTTACCGTACCGTTGTGGGCACTAGCTTCTTCATCAGAAGTGATCAGAAATGCCAGTCGCCCCGTATGGTTGGGATGTTGTGCGACAAAACGTTCTGCCGCTACCACCATCGCTGCCAGCGAGCCTTTCATATCTGCCGCACCGCGCCCGAATAACATGCCGTCACGAATGGTTGGTTCAAACGGCGGATTGATCCAACGATCGGCGTCGCCAGGCGGCACCACGTCGGTATGCCCGGCAAAGGCTAACGTTTCACCCTGCCCACGCCATGCCCAAAAATTCTGCGTATCGGCAAAGTCCATGCGTTCAACGGTAAAACCGATCGCCTGCAAACGTTCAATCAACAAAGCCTGGCATCCTGCGTCATCAGGACTCAGGGAAGGGCGGCGAATAAGCTGTTGTGTCAGCTCAATAACCGGGCACGACATAGACTACACCTCATGGAAAAATTGCTGATAACTGGAATCACTGAAACCCAGCAGCATAGGCTTACCAGGCGCGCAGAGCAATGGACGTTTGATAATTGCAGGCATTTCAGTCATTAATGCCGCCGCAGAGGCCGCATCGGTGATTTTATTGCGGGTGGTTTCGTCCAGTTTACGCCAGGTTGTACCACGGGTGTTGAGTAACGCTTCCCAGCCTAATTCGTTGATAAAACCGTTCAATAATTCGCTGTCCAGCCCATCGACGCGGTAATCATGAAAACGATAGTCGATGTTATTGGCTTCCAGCCAACGGCGAGCCTTTTTAATGGTGTCACAATTTTTGATGCCGTAAAGTGTAACCATAATGAATCCTTTTTCGATTTATGAGAATAAATACTCATTTAAGGGTGAAAACATTTTGCCTGCAAATGATTATCAGGAAATATAACATTATCGAAGTATTCAAATTAACAACTATTAAATAATATTAAACATTTTTAACGTAAACATTAAGAATATTCATCTTGTTATCTGTCTGTATTTTAACCAGAATTAAATCAGTATTAGATGCCGTATGAATATCTCGAAATGTTGCTGTGTATCACATACAAATTATCACCGCAGGACCATAGTATTTACATAAGGTTTGTCCCCCGGAGGTAGTCATCGCAGCAATCGAGTAAATTAGCTTCACCACGGTATATTGTTTCCGTAGAATACCCATAATTATAAGAGAGGTTGTTATGATTGAACGTGAACTGGGGAACTGGAAAGACTTTATCGAAGTTATGCTTCGTAAGTAATTCCCGAGACAAAGTATAAACAGCAAGAACCCGCTGAGCAGGTTCTTAATCGGAAAGTTGAAAAAGGCGACACATTGGCATGTCGCCTTTTTTATTGCTTATTCCGGGCGCGGCTTCAGCGGGAAGCGGCGGCGCACCAGCACAAAGAACAGCGGCACGAAGTAAATAGCCAGAATAGTAGCTGAAATCATCCCGCCCATTACGCCAGTACCCACCGCATGCTGACCACCGGAACCGGCACCCGTGCTGGTTGCCATTGGCAATACGCCGAAGATAAATGCCAGCGAGGTCATCAGAATCGGGCGTAAACGCTGACGGCAGGCGTGGAGCGTCGCTTCAAACAGGTCGTGGCCTTTTTGGTTCATCTCGTTAGCAAACTCGACGATCAGGATGGCGTTTTTCGCCGATAAACCAATGACCGTTAACAGGCCCACCTGGAAGTAAACGTCGTTTTCCAGCCCGCGCATCCAGGTTGCCAGCAGCGCGCCGATAACCCCCAGCGGCACGACCAGCATTACCGAGAACGGTACCGACCAGCTTTCATACAATGCCGCCAGACACAGGAATACTACCAGCAAGGAAATGGCGTACAGCGCCGGAGCCTGCGCGCCGGAAAGCCGCTCCTGATACGACATCGCCGTCCACTCCAGACCAAAGCCGTTTGGCAACTGCTTCACTAACGATTCCATAATATCCATCGCCGTACCGGTACTGACCCCCGGTGCGGCTTCCCCAACAATCTCAACCGCAGAATAACCGTTATAGCGTTCCAGACGCGGCGAGCCTGTCTCCCAGCGTGAGGTCGCGAAAGCAGAGAAGGGCACCATGCCGCCATCTTTATTTCGGACATACCAGAGATTAATGTCATCTGGCAGCATGCGATACGGCGCAGCTGCCTGCACATAGACTTTCTTCACGCGACCGCGATCCATAAAGTCATTCACATAGCTCGAACCCCAGGCGGTTTGCAGTGTGTCGTTAATATCGTCGATAGCAACGCCCAGCGCCTGAGCTTTACGCTGGTCGATATCAATCTGCAACTGCGGACTGTCATCGAGGCCGTTATGGCGCACACGGGTTAGCTCCGGGTTTTCCGCCGCCAGCGCCAGCAACTGGTTACGTGCTGCCATCAGCGCATCGTGACCTGCTCCAGCGTGGTCCTGCAACTCCATATCAAAACCTGCAGAACTACCAAGACCGCTAATTGCTGGCGGGCTGCTGGCGATAACGCGAGCTTCTTTAATCTTGTTAAACGCCTTCGTTGCACGCTCGATAATGGCAAATGAGGTGCCGGTCTTACTGTCGCGTTCGCTCCAGTCTTTCAGGCGGATAAACATTCGCGCCACGTTTTGCCCGTTACCCCCGGGGCCAGAACCAACAGTGGCAAACACCGACATGATGTTGTCTTTTTCATGGGTGAAGTAATATTTCTCGATTTGCTCAACGACTTTCAGGGTCTGTTGTTGGGTTGAACCGCTGGGCAATTGTACCGAGGTAGTAAACATGCCACGGTCTTCCAGCGGTAAGAACGACGTCGGCAAACGCAGGAACAGGAACACCATGCCGCCAAGCAGCAGGACATAAATCACAATCCAGCGCAGGCTACGGTGGAGAATTTTCGCCACCCCTTTTTCGTAGCGTTCGGCGTTGCGGTTAAACATCTGGTTAAACCAGGCAAAAAAGCCTTTTTGCCCGTGATGCTCACCTTTTTTCAGTGGCTTAAGTAGTGTGGCACACAGAGCCGGAGTGAGGATCATCGCTACCAGTACTGACAGCACCATCGCCGCAACAATGGTAATAGAGAACTGGCGATAGATGGCACCGGTGGTGCCGCCGAAGAAGGCCATTGGTACAAATACCGCCGAAAGAACCATCGCAATCCCGACCAGTGCCCCCTGGATCTGCCCCATCGATTTACGTGTGGCTTCGCGAGGAGTGAGTCCTTCCTCACTCATAATACGTTCGACGTTTTCCACCACCACGATTGCGTCATCCACCAGCAGACCGATCGCCAGCACCATCGCGAACATGGTTAAGGTGTTGACGCTGTAACCGAAGGCGTAAAGTACGGAGAAGGTTCCCATCAACACCACCGGCACGGCGATAGTGGGTATCAGCGTGGCGCGGAAGTTTTGCAGGAACAGATACATAACGAGGAAAACCAGAGCGATAGCTTCCAGCAGCGTTTTCACCACGTCTTCAATGGAGGCTTTAACAAACGAGGTGGTTTCATACGCCACCTTGTATTCCAGTCCGTGCGGGAAATACTGCGCCAGCTCGTCGAGACGATTGAGCACCAGCTCCGCTGTCGCCATTTCGTTTGCGCCGGAGGCCAGTTTTACCCCCAGCCCGGAGGCTGGCTTACCATTGAAGCGGCTAAGATAATCGTATTTCTCCGCCCCCATTTCGACGGTGGCGACATCGCCCAGCCTTACCTCTGAGCCGTCTTGATTCACCCTCAAGGTGATATCGCGGAACTGTTCTGGTGTTTGCAGCAGTGACTGGGCGTTAATGGTGGCGTTGAGCGCCTGCTTATCGACGGAAGGTGTACCACCAAGTTGCCCAACCGCAATCTGCGCGTTCTGTGACTCAATGGCATCAGTGACATCTTTAGCCGTCATCTGGAAACTGTTGAGTTTCGCCGGGTCCAGCCAGATACGCATGGAATATTGCGAACCATAGGCATCGATATCCCCGACGCCATTCACGCGGCTTAACGGGTCCTGAATATTACTGGCAACATAATCGGCAATATCCTGTTTATCCATCGAACCATCGGTAGAGACGAAAGCAATGGTCAGAATATTGGTATCGCCGGTTTTACGCACCGTCACGCCCTGATTTTGCACCGCCTGCGGTAACTTTCGCATGGCTGATTGCAGCTGGTTTTGTACTTGCTGCACGGCTTCGTCCGGATCGGTGCCTGCTTTAAAACTTAAAGTGACAGATGCCTGACCGGTGCCACTGCTCTGAGATGACATATACATGAGATTATCGAGGCCGGTCATATTTTGCTCGATAACCTGGGTCACGGTGTTTTCCAGCGTCTGGGCCGATGCGCCGGGATAGTTAGCGGTCACTCGCACATTCGGTGGCGCGAGATCGGGGTATTGTTCAACGGGCAATGAGAAAATCGCCAGGGTACCTGTCAGACACAACAGGATTGCCAGCACCCAGGCAAAAATGGGGCGATCAATAAAGAAATTCGCCATTAAAAGAGGACCTCGTGTTTCTGCGTATCGTTGTAGGCTTGACTTGCTTCACTGTAGCGGCAAGGTACGAGCCAATCGTGGAGAAAAAAAGGAGTTAATGTAAATTATCATGCCCTTTTATACTGAACCTTAAGTGCAAGTATTCTTTGGTCAGTAGGAGGCATTACATCAGCTGACTTTCCTCACCCTCCGCGGAGCGAAAGCTAATACTCACTAACGTGCCGCCGCCGGAAGGTTGTGAAAAAGTCAGCGTCCCACCCAGCCGTTCCGCGCGTTCGCGCATGATATTCAGACCATAATGACCTTCGGGCTCTTTCGGTTCACCGATGCCAATCCCGTTATCACGGATATAAACCGTGTGATTGCCGTCCGGCGCGGTGACGCAACTGACGGCGATTTCGCTGGCGTTGGCGTGCTTCATCGCATTCAGCACCGCTTCGCGAATAATTTGCAACAAATGCACCTGCATTTGCGCATCCAGCGCCAGGGTTGGCAGACGGCAGTCGAGGGTCAGTTTGGCGCTGGTTTGATTTTGTAACGTATCCAGCATTTCCCTCAACGCGGAGGGGAGATCCGCCTGCTGCAGCGTCAGGCGGAAAGTAGTCAACAGCTCGCGTAACTGCCGATAAGCATCATTCAACGCCTGGGAAAAATCGGCCATGATACTTTGTGCGGTGGCGTTATCTTCCGGTATCGAACGCTTCAGTAACGTCAACTGGATACGTAAGTAAGAAAGTACCTGAGCCAGCGAGTCGTGCAATTCGCGGGCGATGGTTGCACGTTCTTCCATCAACAATAACTGCTGAAAATGCTTCTGCGCCTGATTAAAGTACAAACCGCGTCCCAGCATCGACGAAACGCTGTTAAGCAGCGGTTCTGATGATGAAACGTGACTATTTTGCCAGTGCAGTTCGCCGTAAACCGTCTCTTGCATTGTCACCGGTAAAATCTGCATCGGCAATTCCGGGTTTGGTTGCCCTTCGCTAATCCGCCAGTTTTCACCGACATTTAACTCCAGATATTCAGCCGCTTCATTGTCGCGAACAATCTGCAAAATATGGCGGAAACAATGCACATCAATCTGGCTGGTGTTCAGCGCCTGGGAACATTGATACAACACCTCCAGACGACGCTTGGCCTCGTGGAGATCGCGGGTCTTTTCTTCTACTGACGCCTCCAGCGAAAGGTACAATTTATGCAGCTCGCTCGACATCTGGTTAAAGGTTTTTGCAAGCAGACCAAGCTCATTCGGCAGACTGGTATCCAGCGGCGGCGAGTCGAACTGTCCGTGTTCAATACGCTGACTGGCGGTAACCAGCTGATTCAGCGGGGCAACCACCTGATGGCGTATGCGGCGCAAAGTAAAAAAGACCAGCGTGAAAATACCGATACCGCCAGCCAGGGAAATCGCCACCACCAGCAGCATTTTGCGTTCAGCGTAGTGCTGTAAAGCCAGCACGAACAGGTCTATCTGATTAACATAATTATTAATATTGGCCTGATACCACGGCAAATCGCCCTTGCTGAGCCGATTATTCATCTCCAGCCAGTTGGCATTCAGATGCGCATAGCGAGTTTTTACTGCTTCTGGCACATACCAGACGTTGAGATTGGTTAATACCGGTGAATGCAGTGCCTGCTGAAACAACTGGCGATGTGCATTGAGTTGTGGACTGCCACTTTGCAAGTCGTAGCCCAGGCGGTAACTCTGCATACGCAGCGATCCGGCAATATTGATAGCCTCAGCGTCGCGCAAACTGCTCGCCAGAGTTAGCAGAGCGATACCCGTGGAAAGAATCGACAGCAGCACAATGTAAAAAAAGGCCCGGGCCAGACTGGCCGAGACGGGTCGTTTAACAATCACACGCGTCTTCTCCACAAAAAATCATTAATGTTCCAGTTCGCTGAAACACAATTTAGTCAGTGATGGGATTATTTGATCTGCCACAGTTTATAGCGAAATAGTTACTTATTCTGGGCACATGAACATTGCCGATTCCCCTGTAAGTCGGGTAATAACAACACTCATATAAAGAATAAGGTTTTTACAACCAAAAAAGAAGGTCGTTATGAATCGTTTTATTATGGCCAACAGTCAGCAATGTCTGGGTTGTCATGCTTGTGAAATCGCCTGTGTCATGGCTCACAATGATGAGCAACATGTCCTGAGCCAACACCATTTTCATCCCCGAATTACGGTTATCAAACATCAACAGCAACGTAGTGCAGTGACCTGTCACCATTGTGAAGATGCGCCCTGCGCCCGTAGCTGCCCTAATGGCGCAATCAGCCACGTTGATGACAGCATTCAGGTCAATCAGCAAAAGTGTATTGGCTGTAAATCCTGCGTGGTGGCCTGTCCTTTTGGTACGATGCAAATCGTCCTGACACCCGTCGCGGCAGGAAAAGTAAAAGCCACGGCGCATAAATGCGACCTTTGTGCGGGGCGCGAAAACGGTCCTGCCTGTGTTGAGAATTGCCCGGCGGACGCGCTGCAACTGGTCACTGACGTCGCACTCTCCGGCATGGCGAAATCCCGCCGCTTGCGCACCGCGCGTCAGGAACATCAACCGTGGCATGCCAGTACCGCGGCGCAAGAAATGCCGGTAATGAGTAAAGTCGAACAAATGCAGGCAACGCCCGCGCGTGGCGAGCCGGATAAACTGGCGATTGAAGCGCGCAAAACCGGTTTTGATGAAATTTATCTGCCATTTCGCGCCGACCAGGCACAACGGGAAGCCTCGCGCTGCCTTAAGTGCGGCGAGCACAGCGTTTGTGAATGGACCTGCCCGCTGCATAACCATATACCGCAGTGGATTGAACTGGTGAAAGCCGGAAACATCGACGCCGCCGTCGAGCTTTCTCACCAGACCAACACCCTGCCGGAAATTACCGGACGCGTTTGTCCGCAAGACCGTTTGTGTGAAGGTGCCTGTACTATTCGCGATGAGCACGGCGCGGTAACTATCGGCAACATTGAACGCTACATTTCAGATCAGGCGTTGGCGAAAGGTTGGCGTCCTGACTTAAGCCATGTCACCAAAGTGGACAAGCGGGTGGCGATTATCGGTGCAGGTCCGGCAGGGCTGGCCTGTGCGGATGTTCTGACCCGCAATGGCGTGGGGGTGACGGTGTACGATCGCCATCCAGAAATCGGTGGCTTGCTCACTTTCGGCATTCCTTCTTTCAAACTGGATAAATCCCTGCTGGCACGCCGTCGGGAAATCTTCAGCGCGATGGGGATTCACTTCGAACTCAATTGTGAAGTGGGTAAAGATGTCTCTTTGGATTCGCTTTTGGAACAATACGACGCGGTCTTCGTTGGCGTAGGCACTTACCGTTCCATGAAAGCGGGTTTACCCAATGAAGATGCGCCGGGCGTTTATGACGCGCTGCCGTTCCTCATTGCCAACACTAAACAGGTGATGGGGCTCGAAGAGCTACCGGAAGAGCCGTTTATCAATACCGCCGGACTTAACGTCGTGGTACTGGGCGGCGGCGACACCGCGATGGACTGTGTGCGTACCGCACTGCGCCACGGCGCGAGTAACGTCACCTGCGCTTATCGTCGTGATGAAGCTAACATGCCAGGCTCGAAGAAAGAAGTGAAGAACGCCCGCGAAGAGGGGGCCAACTTCGAATTTAACGTCCAGCCGGTGGCGCTTGAGCTGAATGAACAAGGTCACGTCTGCGGGATTCGTTTCCTGCGCACGCGTCTTGGCGAGCCGGATGCCCAGGGGCGTCGGCGTCCAGTGCCGGTGGAAGGCAGTGAATTTGTCATGCCAGCCGACGCGGTGATTATGGCGTTTGGCTTCAATCCGCACGGGATGCCGTGGCTGGAGTCGCACGGTGTAACGGTAGACAAATGGGGCCGCATCATCGCGGATGTGGAAAGCCAGTACCGTTACCAGACCACCAATCCGAAAATCTTCGCTGGTGGTGACGCCGTGCGTGGTGCGGATCTGGTGGTTACCGCAATGGCAGAAGGACGTCATGCGGCACAGGGGATTATTGACTGGCTGGGGGTAAAATCAGTCAAATCTCACTGATAGCCTGCGCAGACAAACCCGACTTCACAGCGTAAGATAATTGTTCATTTCGCGCTGTGGAGTCGGTATGACGCAACAAATCACCCTCATTAAAGACAAAATTCTCTCCGATAACTATTTCACCCTGCACAACATTACCTACGATCTCACGCGCAAAGATGGCGAAGTTATCCGCCATAAACGTGAAGTTTACGATCGCGGTAATGGTGCGACGATCCTCCTGTACAACGCGAAGAAAAAGAGCGTGGTTCTGATTCGTCAGTTCCGTGTCGCTACCTGGGTTAATGGCAATGAAAGCGGGCAGCTGATTGAAACCTGCGCCGGGCTGCTGGATAACGACGAACCGGAAGTGTGCATTCGTAAAGAAGCGATTGAAGAGACGGGCTATGAAGTGGGCGAAGTGCGCAAATTATTTGAACTGTATATGTCGCCTGGCGGTGTGACTGAGCTAATCCACTTTTTTATCGCCGAATACAGTGACAATCAGCGCGCTAACGCCGGTGGCGGTGTTGAAGATGAAGATATTGAAGTGCTCGAGCTGCCGTTCAGCCAGGCGCTGGAGATGATCAAAACCGGCGAGATACGTGACGGTAAGACGGTGTTATTGCTTAACTATTTGCAAACGTCACATTTAATGGACTGAAAAATAACAATAATATTTCGTTGTTTATTATTGGCTCAATCCGACAAATCTGATTGAGCCGCGCTACCTGCGCAACGAAGATACGACTTGTGCTGTTTGTTTGAACTTCTGGGGTCGTACCGTCCATGCGCTATCGCATTTTCCTTCTCTTTTTTTTCGCTTTGTTGCCGACGTCTTTGGTGTGGGCGGCACCAGCGCAACGGGCGTTTTCCGACTGGCAGGTCACCTGTAATAACCAAAACTTCTGCGTGGCGCGCAATACGGGCGATCATAATGGACTGGTGATGACCCTGAGCCGCAGCGCCGGGGCGCATACCGATGCCGTTTTACGTATTGAGCGCGGCGGGTTGAAGTCGCCGGATGCGTCTGAAGGAGAGATAGCGCCACGGCTGCTGTTAGATGGTGAGCCGTTGGCGTTAAGTGGTGACAAGTGGCGGATTTCACCATGGTTATTAGTAACCGATGATACGGCAACCATCACCGCGTTTTTGCAGATGATTCAGGAAGGGAAGGCGATCACCTTACGCGACGGCAATCAGACCATTTCTCTGAGTGGCTTAAAAGCGGCGTTGTTGTTTATTGATGCTCAGCAAAAGCGCGTTGGCAGTGAAACCGCGTGGATCAAGAAAGGGGACGAACCGCCGCTCAGCGTACCGCCCGCGCCTGCGCTGAAAGAGGTCGCGGTGGTTAACCCAACGCCGACGCCACTCTCACTCGAAGAACGCAACGATTTGCTGGATTATGGAAACTGGCGGATGAATGGTCTGCGCTGCTCGCTTGATCCGTTACGTCGTGAGGTGAATGTCACTGCGCTGACTGATGATAAAGCGCTGATGATGATTAGCTGTGAGGCAGGGGCCTATAACACCATTGATTTGGCATGGATTGTGTCGCGTAAAAAGCCACTAGCCTCGCGCCCGGTTCGGTTGCGTTTGCCGTTCAACAACGGTCAGGAGACGAATGAACTGGAACTGATGAACGCAACATTTGATGAGAAATCGCGTGAACTGGTGACCTTAGCGAAAGGGCGCGGATTAAGCGATTGTGGCATTCAGGCGCGCTGGCGCTTTGACGGTCAGCGTTTTCGCCTGGTGCGTTATGCCGCAGAACCCACCTGCGATAACTGGCATGGGCCAGACGCCTGGCCCACGTTGTGGATCACCCGTTAAACAAAATTGCGGGGACATGTAGGCCGGATAAGACGCTGTAGGCCGGATAAGACGCGTCAGCGTCGCATCCGGCAATCAGCATCCGGCGATCACCATCAGGCACCTTTCACTCCCAGCACCTTATGCGCTTTTGCCACAATATTCTCGGCGGTAAAGCCAAAGAACGGGAACAGCTTATCCGCCGGAGCAGATTCCCCGTAACCCGTCATCCCGACAATTGCCCCTTTCAGACCAACATACTTGTACCAGTAATCGGCAATACCTGCTTCCACCGCCACGCGAGCCGCAACGTTAGAAGGCAACACCGACTCCCGATATTCCTCATCCTGGGCGTCGAAAATATCGGTCGAGGGCAGGGAAACTACGCGTACATTGCGACCTTCTCCTGCTAATTTCTCTGCCGCTTGCAGGGTAATTTCCATCTCTGAACCGGTGGCAATCAGAATAATATCTGGCTTACCGCCGCTGTCTTTCAGCACATAACCGCCACGAGCAATCTCTTTAACCTGATCCGGCGTACGTTCCACCTGGGCCAGATTCTGCCTTGAGAGGATCAGTGCCGTCGGTCCGTTGTGGCGCTCAACCGCCAGCTTCCAGCCCACCGCCGCTTCCACCTGATCGCACGGTCGCCAGGTGCTGAAATTTGGCGTTAAGCGCAGGCTGGCCAGTTGCTCAACAGCCTGGTGCGTCGGACCATCTTCGCCCAGGCCAATTGAGTCGTGGGTATAAACCATAATCTGCCGCGCTTTCATCAGTGCCGCCATCCGCGCGGCGTTACGGGCGTATTCAACAAACATCAGGAACGTCGCGGTATACGGCACAAAGCCGCCGTGGTGCGCGATGCCGTTGGCGATAGCGGTCATGCCAAATTCACGCACCCCGTAGTGAATGTAGTTGCCCGCTGGATCTTCCTTCAGCGAAACAGAACCTTTCCAGATGGTCAGGTTGCTGGGAGCCAGATCCGCCGAACCGCCGAGCAACTCAGGCAGCATCGGCCCGTAAGCGTTAAGCGTATTTTGCGAAGCCTTACGGGTAGCGATTTTCGCCGGATTTGCCTGTAACTCATTGATATATTTCTGAGTCGTTTTCTCCCAGTCCTTCGGTAAACCACCGCTCATCCGTCGGGTAAACTCTTCTGCCAGTTGCGGATGAGCCTTTTTATAGGCGGCAAACTTCTCATTCCAGCTCTGCTGCGCTTTTTCGCCTTTTTCACGGGCATCCCAGGCGTGATAAATCTTTTTAGGGATCTCAAATGGCGGATGGTGCCAGCCCAGTTTTTGCCGTGCCAGCGCCACTTCTTCTTCCCCCAGTGGTGCGCCGTGCGCCTCTTCCTTACCTGCTTTATTCGGCGAACCAAAGCCAATCACCGTACGGCAGATAATCAGCGACGGCTTATCTTTCACGCTTTGCGCTTCAAGGATCGCTTCCTTCACCGCCTGCGGATCGTGACCGTCGATTTCATGGATCACATGCCAGTGATAGGCTTCAAAACGTTTTGCCGTATCGTCGGTAAACCAGCCTTCTGTTTCACCGTCGATGGAAATACCGTTGTGATCGTAAAAACCAATCAGCTTGCCCAGTCCCAGCGTGCCTGCCAGCGAACAGACTTCGTGGGAAATACCTTCCATCAGGCAGCCGTCGCCCATAAACACATAGGTGAAGTGATCGACGATCTCATGGTCTGGCTGGTTAAACTGCGCCGCCAGTGTACGCTCTGCTATCGCCAGCCCGACGGCGTTCGCCAAACCTTGTCCAAGCGGGCCGGTGGTGGTTTCAACGCCTGGCGTATAGCCAATCTCCGGGTGGCCTGGGGTTTTCGAATGCAACTGACGGAAGTTCTTCAGTTCTTCCAGCGGCAGGTCGTAACCGGTCAGATGTAGCAAACTGTAGAGCAGCATCGACGCGTGACCGTTGGAAAGAATAAAGCGGTCGCGATCATACCAGGTTGGGTCGGTAGGATTATGTTTAAGAAAATCGTTCCACAGCACTTCGGCAATATCAGCCATGCCCATCGGCGCGCCGGGATGACCAGAATTGGCTTTTTGTACCGCATCCATACTGAGTGCGCGAATCGCATTGGCAAGGTCTTTTCGGGACATATAACACTCCGTGGCTGGTTTATAGTTTGGCGGCAAGAAGATCTTCCAGTTTGCGTTGATCAACGGCGAACAGACGAATGCCTTCAGACAGTTTTTCTACCGCCATCGCATCCTGATTGTGCTCCCAACGGAACTCCGCTTCGCTCATGGGTGCTGGGCGTGGGAACGTCTGAGAAGGCGGGATTAATTTACGTACCACTGGCGAAACTTTTTCCTGCAGCTCCTTCAGCAAATTCGGTGCGATAGTCAGTCGATCGCAGCCGGTTAAGGCGAGGATTTGTTCGGTGCGACGGAAGCTCGCGCCCATCACAATGGTTTCATAGTGGTGTTGCTTATAGTAGTCGTAGATATTGCGCACCGATTTAACGCCCGGATCTTCTTCCACCACATACGGGTCCATCGGCTTGCGTGCCTGATACCAGTCATAAATACGCCCGACAAACGGCGAAATCAGAAAAACGCCCGCTTCTGCACAGGCCCGCGCCTGGGCAAAAGAAAACAGCAGCGTCAGGTTGCAGTTAATACCTTCTTTTTCCAGCTCTTCGGCCGCGCGAATGCCTTCCCAGGTCGAAGCCAGTTTGATCAAAATGCGTGATTTCTCAACGCCTTGTTGCTGATACAAGTCCACCAGATGGCGCGCCTTCTCAATACTCTTTTCTTTATCAAAAGAGAGGCGTGCATCAACTTCTGTTGACACGCGACCGGGTACGATTTTGAGGATTTCAGCACCGAAATTGACCGCCAGTTTGTCACACGCTGCGACCACCTGTTGTTCCTGGGTCTTGCCATTTTTTTTACCCCAGGCGATAGCATCGTCTATTAAATGCTCATATTGTGATAATCCGGCAGCCTTGAGTAACAGCGAAGGATTGGTGGTGGCATCCTGGGGATGATAATGGCGAATGGACTCAATATCGCCGCTGTCTGCCACGACAGTGGTGAACTGTTTGATGCCGTCTAACTCGTTCATAGGAAATACTCCTTGAAAAGTAAAGTGTTAGATGAGTGCGTTAATTCACACTTCTGAGAAATTTCGCTAAACGCATCAAAAAAGCATAGCAGACAGGCATGGTATTGCTGGATTAAGCAGGTAACATCAGTGTTATAGGATTATTACCAAAACATTATATTAATGGTGAGAGTTTGGACTTGCTCAAAGTCTGTAGACTCCGGCAGGGTAATAATGTGCGCCACGTTGTGGGCAGGGGCTGTTGCCCACACACTTTATTTGTGAACGTTACGTGAAAGGAACAACCAAATGGATGACCAGTTAAAACAAAGTGCACTTGATTTCCATGAATTTCCAGTTCCAGGGAAAATCCAGGTTTCTCCAACCAAGCCTCTGGCAACGCAGCGCGATCTGGCGCTGGCCTACTCACCAGGCGTTGCCGCACCTTGTCTTGAAATCGAAAAAGACCCGTTAAAAGCCTACAAATATACCGCGCGCGGTAACCTGGTGGCGGTGATCTCTAACGGTACGGCGGTGCTGGGGTTAGGCAACATTGGCGCGCTGGCTGGCAAACCGGTGATGGAAGGCAAGGGCGTTCTGTTTAAGAAATTCGCCGGGATTGATGTATTTGACATTGAAGTTGATGAACTCGACCCGGACAAATTTATTGAAGTTGTCGCTGCGCTCGAACCGACCTTCGGCGGAATCAACCTCGAAGACATTAAAGCGCCAGAATGTTTCTATATTGAACAGAAACTGCGCGAGCGGATGAATATTCCGGTATTCCACGACGATCAGCACGGCACGGCAATCATCAGCACTGCCGCCATCCTCAACGGCTTGCGCGTGGTGGAGAAAAACATCTCCGACGTGCGGATGGTGGTTTCCGGCGCGGGTGCCGCAGCAATCGCCTGTATGAACCTGCTGGTAGCGCTGGGTCTGCAAAAACATAACATCGTGGTTTGCGATTCAAAAGGCGTTATCTATCAGGGCCGTGAGCCAAACATGGCGGAAACCAAAGCCGCATATGCGGTGGTGGATGACGGCAAACGTACCCTCGATGATGTGATTGAAGGCGCGGATATTTTCCTTGGATGTTCCGGCCCGAAAGTGCTGACCCAGGAAATGGTGAAGAAAATGGCTCGTGCGCCAATGATCCTGGCGCTGGCGAACCCGGAACCGGAAATTCTGCCGCCGCTGGCGAAAGAAGTGCGTCCGGATGCCATCATTTGCACCGGTCGTTCTGACTATCCAAACCAGGTCAACAACGTCCTTTGCTTCCCGTTTATCTTCCGTGGCGCGCTGGATGTTGGCGCAACGGCTATCAATGAAGAGATGAAACTGGCGGCGGTACGCGCGATTGCGGAACTGGCCCACGCCGAACAGAGCGAAGTGGTGGCTTCAGCGTATGGCGATCAGGATCTGAGCTTTGGTCCGGAATACATCATTCCAAAACCGTTTGATCCGCGCTTGATCGTTAAGATCGCTCCTGCGGTCGCTAAAGCCGCGATGGAGTCGGGCGTGGCGACGCGTCCGATTGCTGATTTCGACGTCTACATCGACAAGCTGACTGAGTTCGTTTACAAAACCAACCTGTTTATGAAGCCGATTTTCTCCCAGGCTCGCAAAGCGCCGAAGCGCGTTGTTCTGCCAGAAGGGGAAGAGGCGCGCGTTCTGCATGCCACTCAGGAACTGGTAACGCTGGGACTGGCGAAACCGATCCTTATCGGTCGTCCGAACGTGATCGAAATGCGCATTCAGAAACTGGGCTTGCAGATCAAAGCGGGCGTTGATTTTGAGATCGTCAATAACGAATCCGATCCGCGCTTTAAAGAGTACTGGACCGAATACTTCCAGATCATGAAGCGTCGCGGTGTCACTCAGGAACAGGCGCAGCGGGCGCTGATCAGTAACCCGACAGTGATCGGCGCGATCATGGTTCAGCGTGGGGAAGCCGATGCAATGATCTGCGGTACGGTGGGCGATTATCATGAACATTTTAGCGTGGTGAAAAATGTCTTTGGTTATCGCGATGGCGTTCACACCGCAGGTGCAATGAACGCGCTGCTGCTGCCGAGTGGTAACACCTTTATTGCCGATACCTACGTCAATGACGAACCAGACGCAGAAGAGCTGGCGGAGATCACCTTGATGGCGGCAGAAACTGTCCGTCGTTTTGGTATTGAGCCGCGCGTTGCTCTGTTGTCGCACTCCAACTTTGGTTCTTCTGACTGCCCGTCGTCGAGCAAAATGCGTCAGGCGCTGGAACTGGTCAGGGATCGTGCGCCAGATCTGATGATTGATGGTGAAATGCACGGCGATGCAGCGCTGGTGGAAGCGATTCGCAACGACCGTATGCCGGACAGCCCTTTGAAAGGTTCTGCCAATATTCTGGTGATGCCGAACATGGAAGCTGCCCGCATTAGTTACAACTTACTGCGCGTTTCCAGCTCGGAAGGTGTGACTGTCGGTCCGGTGCTGATGGGCGTGGCGAAACCGGTTCACGTGTTAACGCCGATCGCATCGGTGCGTCGTATCGTCAACATGGTGGCGCTGGCCGTGGTTGAAGCGCAAACCCAACCGCTGTAATTCTTTTTTAACTCTCACGCTTACCCTGAATATTCAGGGTAAGCGGTTTGGCTGCAATATATTAGTAAAGCTTATTACTGAGTTTGCGAATAATAAAAAAGCAGTCTATATAATATCTCGATATTATTTTATTTATATTCATGCGTTGCATATGAAAGTTTATGCACCACAGCGAATATCTCTCCATTCTTAGTGATCTACCTCACCTTTTAAACGCGCTTGCCGAATTTTGTTATTTACTCTGACGAAAAATTGTCACGATACACGAAAGTTTTTCACAGGCGGCGACTCATGGATAAAGAACGCATCATTCAGGAATTTGTGCCCGGCAAACAGGTCACACTGGCGCATCTCATCGCGCATCCCGGTGAGGAACTGGCGAAGAAAATCGGCGTTCCGGATGCGGGCGCAATTGGCATTATGACGCTAACTCCCGGCGAAACGGCGATGATCGCCGGTGATTTAGCGCTGAAAGCCGCTGATGTGCATATCGGTTTTCTCGACCGCTTCAGCGGTGCATTGGTGATTTATGGCTCGGTGGGCGCAGTAGAAGAAGCGTTATCACAAACCGTCAGCGGTTTAGGTCGCTTATTAAATTATACGCTTTGTGAAATGACCAAAAGTTAATACGAGGCATTCATGAAACGAATTGCGTTTGTGGGTAGCGTCGGGGCAGGAAAAACAACGTTATTTAATGCGTTGCAGGGGAATTATACCCTCGCCAGAAAAACACAGGCCGTGGAATTTAATGATAAGGGCGATATTGATACGCCGGGTGAATATTTTAGCCATCCCCGCTGGTATCACGCCTTAATTACCACGCTACAGGATGTAGACATGCTGATCTATGTCCATGGCGCAAATGACCCGGAAAGTCGGTTGCCTGCCGGGTTGCTGGATATTGGCGTCAGCAAACGGCAAATCGCCGTCATCAGTAAAACGGACATGCCAGATGCTGACGTCGCCGCAACGCGAAAGTTATTGCTTGAGACGGGTTTCGAAGAGCCGATTTTCGAGCTAAACAGCCACGACCCGCAAAGCGTGCAGCAACTGGTGGATTATCTGGCATCTCTCACCAAACAGGAGGAAGCAGGTGAAAAAACTCATCACAGCGAATGATATTCGTGAAGCACACGCGCGCGGCGAACAGGCAATGTCCGTGGTTCTGCGCGCCAGCATTATTACCCCGGAAGCCCGTGAAGTGGCGGATCTACTGGGTTTTACCATCACCGAATGTGATGAATCGATCCCGGTAACGGCGTCCGTGCCCGCCAGCGTGCCAGCCGACAAAACCGAAAGCCAGCGCATCCGCGAAACCATCATTGCCCAGCTGCCGGAAGGCCAGTTTACCGAAAGCCTGGTCGCACAGCTGATGGAAAAAGTGATGAAGGAAAAACAGTCGCTGGAGCAGGGCGCAATGCAGCCGAGCTTCAAATCGGTGACCGGCAAAGGCGGCATCAAAGTGATTGATGGCAGCAGCGTCAAGTTTGGTCGTTTCGACGGCGCAGAGCCGCATTGCGTGGGCTTGACTGATCTTGTGACCGGAGACGACGGCAGCAGCATGGCCGCCGGTTTTATGCAGTGGGAGAACGCATTCTTCCCGTGGACCCTGAACTACGACGAAATCGACATGGTGCTGGAAGGGGAGCTACATGTTCGCCACGAAGGCGAAACCATGATCGCCAAAGCAGGCGACGTGATGTTTATCCCGAAAGGCTCCAGCATCGAATTTGGTACGACATCCAGCGTGAAATTCCTGTATGTCGCCTGGCCGGCTAACTGGCAATCCCTATGAAAGATTTCATCACCGAAGCATGGCTAAGAGCGAACCATACGCTCAGCGAAGGCGCAGAGATCCATCTCCCTGCGGACAGTCGCCTGACGCCCTCTGCCCGGGAGTTGCTGGAAAGCCGCCATCTGCGCATCAAGTTTATTGACGAGCAGGGCCGCCTGTTTGTTGACGATGAACAGCAGCAGCCGCAGCCCGTTCATGGGCTGACCAGTAGCGATGAACATCCGCAGGCGTGCTGCGAACTGTGCCGCCAGCCGGTGGCAAAAAAGCCGGATACGCTGACTCACCTGTCGGCGGAAAAAATGGTCGCCAAAAGCGATCCGCGTCTGGGTTTTCGCGCGGTTCTCGACAGCACCATTGCGCTGGCAGTGTGGCTGCAAATTGAACTGGCGGAACCGTGGCAGCCGTGGCTGGCGGATATCCGTTCGCGTCTTGGCAACATTATGCGCGCCGATGCGCTGGGGGAACCGCTGGGCTGCCAGGCGATTGTCGGGCTTTCTGACGAAGATCTGCATCGGCTTTCTCATCAGCCGCTGCGCTATCTCGACCACGATCATCTGGTGCCGGAAGCCAGCCACGGGCGCGATGCTGCGTTGCTCAATCTGCTACGCACCAAAGTGCGGGAAACCGAAACCGTAGCGGCGCAGGTCTTTATCACCCGCAGCTTTGAAGTATTACGCCCGGACATTTTGCAGGCGCTGAACCGCCTTTCGAGCACGGTCTACGTGATGATGATCCTGAGCGTAACGAAGCAGCCGCTAACGGTGAAGCAGATCCAACAACGACTGGGGGAAACGCAATGATTATTGAACGTTGTCGTGAACTGGCGTTGCGAGCGCCCGCCAGAGTGGTTTTTCCGGATGCGTTAGACCAACGTGTGCTGAAAGCCGCGCAATATTTACATCAACAAGGTCTGGCAACGCCCATTCTGGTCGCCAATCCGTTTGAACTTCGTCAGTTTGCGCTCAGTCACGGCGTGGCGATGGACGGGCTACAGGTGATTGATCCGCATGGCAACCTCGCAATGCGGGAAGAATTTGCTCATCGCTGGCTGGCCCGCGCGGGCGAAAAAACGCCGCTGGATGCGCTGGAAAAACTTACCGACCCTCTGATGTTCGCCGCAGCAATGGTCAGCGCCGGTAAAGCGGATGTCTGTATCGCGGGCAACCTCTCTTCCACGGCAAATGTGCTGCGTGCCGGATTACGCATTATCGGCTTGCAGCCAGGCTGTAAAACGCTCTCTTCCATTTTCCTGATGTTGCCACAGTACAGCGGCCCGGCGTTGGGCTTTGCCGATTGCAGCGTGGTGCCACAGCCGACGGCGGCGCAGCTGGCGGATATCGCGCTTGCCAGTGCCGAAACCTGGCGCGCCATCACCGGAGAAGAGCCGCGCGTGGCGATGCTGTCGTTTTCCAGCAATGGTAGCGCCCGTCACCCCTGTGTTGCTAACGTCCAGCAGGCGACAGAAATCGTCCGTGAGCGCGCACCAAAGCTGGTGGTGGATGGCGAGTTACAGTTTGACGCCGCCTTCGTGCCGGAAGTGGCGGCGCAAAAAGCGCCTGCCAGCCCGCTACAGGGCAAGGCCAATGTGATGGTTTTTCCGTCGCTGGAAGCCGGAAATATTGGTTACAAAATCGCACAACGACTCGGCGGATATCGTGCCGTCGGGCCACTGATACAAGGACTTGCCGCGCCGATGCACGATCTCTCTCGTGGTTGTAGCGTGCAGGAAATTATCGAGCTGGCGCTGGTGGCAGCTGTGCCGCGTCAGACAGAAGTGAACCGCGAAAGCAGTTTACAAACACTGGTTGAATGAACGGTCCCGTTCTGGACCCTGATAAAGAGGAAAGCACAATGGAAGCATTAGGAATGATCGAAACCCGGGGCCTGGTTGCACTGATTGAGGCTTCTGACGCGATGGTGAAAGCTGCGCGCGTCAAGCTGGTTGGTGTTAAGCAGATTGGCGGCGGCCTGTGTACTGCCATGGTTCGTGGTGATGTTGCAGCCTGTAAAGCCGCGACCGATGCAGGTGCCGCAGCGGCACAGCGTATCGGCGAGCTGGTATCTGTACACGTTATCCCGCGTCCGCACGGCGACCTGGAAGAAGTCTTCCCGATCGGCCTGAAAGGCGATAGCAGCAACCTGTAATCACCCTGTGTGACGTCGATTCGGGCGTCACGCTCTCTCCTTTTTCATTTTACCTTCTGCGGAGGGTAGGGGGAGCTTTTACCTGAAATACGCCACGGAGGCGGGTATGAAACTGGCAGTCGTCACTGGACAAATTGTTTGTACCGTACGCCATCACGGACTGGCGCATGACAAATTGCTGATGGTGGAAATGATTGATCCACAAGGTAATCCTGACGGGCAATGCGCCGTCGCCATCGACAATATTGGCGCGGGAACCGGGGAGTGGGTGTTACTGGTGAGTGGCAGTTCCGCCCGCCAGGCGCATAAAAGCGAAACGTCACCGGTCGATCTGTGCGTGATTGGCATTGTCGATGAGGTGGTGTCTGGCGGTCAGGTAATTTTCCACAAATAAGGCAGAACATCATGAATCAACAGGATATTGAACAGGTGGTGAAAGCGGTACTGCTGAAAATGCAAAGCAGTGACACGCCGTCCGCCGCCGTTCATGAGATGGGCGTTTTCGCGTCCCTGGATGACGCCGTTGCGGCAGCCAAAGTCGCCCAGCAAGGGTTAAAAAGCGTGGCAATGCGCCAGTTAGCCATTGCTGCCATTCGTGAAGCAGGCGAAAAACACGCCAGAGATTTAGCGGAACTTGCCGTCAGTGAAACCGGCATGGGGCGCGTTGAAGATAAATTTGCAAAAAACGTCGCTCAGGCGCGCGGCACACCAGGCGTTGAGTGCCTCTCTCCGCAAGTGCTGACTGGCGACAACGGCCTGACCCTAATTGAAAACGCACCCTGGGGCGTGGTGGCTTCGGTGACGCCTTCCACTAACCCGGCGGCAACCGTAATTAACAACGCCATCAGCCTGATTGCCGCGGGCAACAGCGTCATTTTTGCCCCGCATCCGGCGGCGAAAAAAGTCTCCCAGCGGGCGATCACGCTGCTCAACCAGGCGATTGTTGCCGCAGGCGGGCCGGAAAACTTACTGGTTACTGTGGCAAATCCGGATATCGAAACCGCGCAGCGTTTGTTCAAGTTTCCGGGCATCGGCCTTCTGGTGGTGACCGGCGGCGAAGCGGTAGTAGAAGCGGCGCGTAAACACACCAATAAACGTCTGATTGCCGCAGGCGCTGGCAACCCGCCGGTAGTGGTGGATGAAACCGCCGACCTCGCCCGTGCCGCTCAGTCCATCGTCAAAGGCGCTTCTTTCGATAACAACATCATTTGTGCCGACGAAAAGGTACTGATTGTTGTTGATAGCGTAGCCGATGAACTGATGCGTCTGATGGAAGGCCAGCACGTGGTGAAACTGACCGCAGAACAGGCGCAGCAGCTGCAACCGGTGTTGCTGAAAAATATCGACGAGCGCGGAAAAGGCACCGTCAGCCGTGACTGGGTTGGTCGCGATGCGGCGAAAATCGCGGCGGCAATCGGCCTGAACGTGCCGCAAGAAACGCGTTTGCTGTTTGTGGAAACCACTGCAGAACATCCGTTTGCCGTGACCGAACTGATGATGCCGGTGCTGCCCGTCGTGCGCGTCGCCAACGTGGCGGATGCCATTGCGCTGGCGGTGAAACTGGAAGGCGGTTGCCACCACACGGCGGCAATGCACTCGCGCAACATCGAAAACATGAACCAGATGGCGAATGCTATTGATACCAGCATTTTCGTTAAGAACGGACCGTGCATTGCCGGGCTGGGGCTGGGCGGGGAAGGCTGGACCACCATGACCATCACCACGCCAACCGGTGAAGGGGTAACCAGCGCGCGTACGTTTGTCCGTCTGCGTCGCTGTGTATTAGTCGATGCGTTTCGCATTGTTTAAGGAGTAACAGATGGCGCACGACGAACAATGGCTCACCCCACGTCTGCAAACGGCGGCAACGCTGTGTAACCAGACGCCCGCCGCGACGGAATCTCCGCTGTGGCTGGGGGTGGATCTGGGCACCTGCGATGTGGTGTCGATGGTTGTCGACCGCGACGGTCAGCCGGTGGCGGTATGCCTCGACTGGGCCGATGTGGTCCGCGACGGCATCGTCTGGGATTTCTTCGGCGCTGTCACCATTGTTCGTCGCCATCTCGACACGCTCGAGCAGCAATTCGGTCGCCGTTTTAGCCATGCGGCGACTTCATTTCCTCCAGGTACGGACCCGCGTATTTCCATCAACGTGCTGGAATCTGCCGGGCTGGAAGTGAGCCATGTGCTGGATGAGCCAACCGCAGTCGCGGATCTGCTGCAACTGGACAACGCCGGTGTAGTGGATATCGGCGGCGGCACTACCGGCATTGCCATCGTGAAAAAGGGCAAGGTGACGTACTCGGCGGATGAAGCCACCGGCGGACATCACATCTCTCTGACTCTCGCCGGAAATCGTCGTATTTCGCTGGAAGAGGCAGAGCAGTACAAGCGCGGTCATGGTGACGAGATTTGGCCCGCGGTGAAACCGGTGTACGAAAAAATGGCGGACATTGTCGCCCGGCATATTGAAGGGCAGGGCATTACTGATTTATGGCTGGCGGGCGGCTCTTGTATGCAACCGGGCGTGGCGGAACTGTTTCGCAAACAATTCCCGGCGTTACAGGTGCATTTACCGCAGCACAGTTTGTTTATGACCCCGCTGGCGATCGCCAGTAGTGGGCGAGAGAAAGCGGAGGGGCTATATGCAAAATGAATTGCAGACCGCGCTCTTTCAGGCGTTCGATACCCTGAATCTGCAACGGGTAAAAACATTTAGCGTTCCACCGGTGACGCTTTGCGGTCCGGGCTCGGTGAGCAGTTGCGGACAGCAAGCGCAAACGCGTGGGCTGAAACATCTGTTCGTGATGGCAGACAGCTTTTTGCATCAGGCAGGGATGACCGCCGGGCTGACGCGCAGCCTGGCTGTTAAAGGCATCGCCATGACGCTCTGGCCATGTCCGGTGGGCGAACCGTGCATCACCGACGTGTGTGCAGCCGTGGCGCAGTTGCGTGAGTCAGGCTGTGATGGGGTGATCGCATTTGGCGGCGGCTCGGTGCTGGATGCGGCGAAAGCCGTGGCGTTGCTGGTGACGAACCCGGATAGCACGCTGGCGGAAATGTCAGAAACCAGCGTTCTGCAACCGCGCCTGCCGTTGATTGCCATTCCAACGACCGCCGGAACCGGCTCTGAAACCACCAACGTAACGGTGATTATCGATGCGGTGAGCGGGCGCAAGCAGGTGTTAGCCCATGCTTCGCTGATGCCGGATGTGGCGATTCTCGACGCCGCGTTGACCGAAGGTGTGCCGTCGCATGTCACGGCGATGATCGGCATTGATGCGTTAACCCATGCCATTGAAGCATACAGCGCCCTGAACGCTACACCGTTTACCGACAGTCTGGCGATTGGTGCCATTGCGATGATTGGCAAATCGCTGCCGAAAGCGGTGGGCTACGGTCACGACCTTGCCGCGCGCGAGAGCATGTTGCTGGCTTCATGTATGGCGGGAATGGCGTTTTCCAGTGCGGGTCTTGGGTTGTGCCACGCGATGGCGCATCAGCCGGGCGCGGCGCTGCATATTCCACACGGTCTGGCGAACGCCATGTTGCTGCCAACGGTGATGGAATTTAACCGGATGGTTTGTCGCGAACGGTTTAGTCAGATTGGTCGGGCACTGCGAACTAAAAAATCCGACGATCGTGACGCTATTAACGCGGTAAGTGAGCTGATTGCGGAAGTTGGGATTGGTAAACGACTGGGCGATGTTGGCGCGACATCTGCGCATTACGGTGCATGGGCGCAGGCCGCGCAGGAAGATATTTGTCTGCGCAGCAACCCGCGTACCGCCAGCCTGGAACAGATTGTCGGACTGTACGCGGCGGCGCAATAAATGCCGGATGCGACGCTTGCCGCGTCTTATCCGGCCTACGGGATTGCACATGTAGGGCGGATAAGGCGTTTACGCCGCATCCGCCAATAAATAACAACTAACAGGGAGTAAAGGCGATGGGAATTAACGAAATCATCATGTACATCATGATGTTCTTTATGCTGATAGCTGCCGTAGACAGGATCCTGTCGCAGTTCGGCGGTTCTGCTCGTTTCCTCGGTAAGTTCGGTAAAAGTATCGAAGGATCAGGCGGTCAGTTCGAAGAAGGCTTTATGGCAATGGGCGCTCTGGGTCTGGCGATGGTCGGTATGACCGCGCTGGCACCGGTACTGGCTCACGTACTCGGGCCGGTAATTATCCCGGTTTACGAAATGCTCGGCGCAAACCCGTCAATGTTCGCCGGAACACTGCTGGCGTGCGATATGGGCGGCTTCTTCCTCGCCAAAGAGCTGGCGGGCGGCGACGTAGCAGCGTGGCTATACTCTGGGTTAATTCTCGGGTCGATGATGGGGCCAACGATTGTGTTTTCCATTCCGGTGGCGCTCGGCATTATCGAACCTTCTGATCGTCGTTATCTGGCGCTCGGCGTGCTGGCGGGCATTGTGACCATTCCGATTGGCTGTATTGCTGGTGGTCTGGTTGCTATGTACTCCGGTGTGCAGATCAACGGTCAGCCGGTGGAATTCACTTTCGCCCTGATCCTGATGAACATGATCCCGGTGATCATTGTCGCGATTCTGGTGGCGCTGGGGCTGAAATTCATCCCGGAAAAAATGATCAACGGCTTCCAGATCTTCGCCAAATTCCTCGTTGCATTGATCACCCTCGGTCTTGCCGCTGCGGTAGTGAAATTCCTGCTTGGCTGGGAACTGATCCCCGGTCTGGATCCTATCTTTATGGCCCCTGGCGATAAACCCGGTGAAGTGATGCGCGCCATTGAAGTTATCGGTTCTATCTCCTGCGTGCTGTTAGGGGCGTATCCAATGGTGCTGCTGCTGACTCGCTGGTTTGAAAAACCGCTGATGAGCGTCGGTAAAGTACTGAATATGAACAACATCGCGGCAGCCGGCATGGTGGCAACGCTTGCCAACAACATCCCGATGTTCGGCATGATGAAGCAGATGGATACCCGCGGCAAAGTCATCAACTGCGCCTTCGCCGTTTCCGCTGCTTTCGCCCTGGGCGACCACTTAGGCTTCGCCGCTGCCAACATGAACGCCATGATCTTCCCGATGATTGTCGGCAAGTTGATCGGCGGCGTAACGGCGATTGGCGTGGCGATGATGCTGGTGCCAAAAGAAGACGCGACCGCGACTAAAACCGAAGCGGAGGCACAATCGTGAACACTCGCCAGCTATTGAGCGTCGGTATCGATATCGGCACCACCACCACCCAGGTGATTTTCTCCCACCTGGAACTGGTTAACCGTGCGGCGGTGTCGCAGGTGCCGCGCTACGAATTCATTAAACGCGAAA
The DNA here is from genome assembly GCF_012584495.1 of Escherichia sp. SCLE84. NCBI lineage: Bacteria > Pseudomonadati > Pseudomonadota > Gammaproteobacteria > Enterobacterales > Enterobacteriaceae > Escherichia > Escherichia sp. SCLE84. The sequence goes on from NZ_CP051430.1 coordinate 4,655,210, forward strand.
TTAGCTGGCAAAGCCCGGTATTCTTTACCCCTGTCGATAAACAGGGTGGTTTAAAAGAAGCGGAACTGAAATCGCTGATTTTAGAGCAATATCAGGCTGCGGGCATTGCGCCGGAAAGCGTTGATTCTGGTGCCATCATCATCACCGGTGAAAGCGCGAAAACCCGCAATGCTCGCCCGGCGGTGATGGCGCTCTCTCAGTCGCTGGGCGATTTTGTCGTTGCCAGCGCCGGGCCGCACCTCGAATCCGTGATCGCCGGTCACGGAGCCGGGGCACAAACCCTTTCTGAACAACGGCTGTGTCGGGTACTGAATATCGACATCGGCGGTGGCACCGCGAACTACGCCCTGTTCGATGCCGGAAAAATCAGCGGCACTGCCTGTCTCAACGTCGGTGGTCGCCTGCTGGAAACCGACAGCCAGGGGCGCGTGGTTTACGCTCATAAACCGGGGCAGATGATTGTGGATGAGTGCTTCGGTGCAGGCACTGACGCCCGTTCGCTGACCGGCGCGCAGCTGGTGCAGGTTACCCGGCGGATGGCGGCGCTGATTGTCGAAGTGATTGACGGAACGCTTTCGCCGCTCGCGCAGGCATTGATGCAAACCGGTTTGCTGCCCGCAGGTGTTACGCCCGAAATCATTACGCTTTCTGGAGGCGTGGGCGAATGTTATCGCCACCAGCCCGCCGACCCGTTCTGTTTTGCCGATATTGGCCCACTTCTGGCAACGGCGCTGCATGACCATCCGCGCCTGCGTGAGATGAATGTGCAGTTTCCGGCGCAAACCGTACGCGCCACGGTGATTGGCGCGGGTGCACATACCCTTTCGCTCTCTGGCAGCACAATCTGGCTGGAGGGCGTACAACTGCCGCTGCGCAATTTGCCGGTGGCGATCCCGATTGATGAAACGGATCTGGTGAGTGCCTGGCAACAGGCGCTGCTTCAGCTGGATCTTGATCCCAAAACTGACGCGTACGTGCTGGCGCTTCCCGCCTCGCTGCCTGTGCGTTACGCCGCGGTACTGACGGTCATCAACGCGCTGGTCGATTTCGTCGCGCGTTTTCCGAATCCGCATCCCCTGCTGGTGGTGGCCGGGCAGGACTTTGGTAAAGCTCTGGGCATGTTGTTGCGCCCACAGCTACAACAACTCCCGTTGGCAGTCATTGACGAAGTGATTGTCCGCGCGGGGGACTATATCGACATTGGTACGCCTCTTTTTGGCGGATCGGTTGTGCCGGTGACGGTGAAATCACTCGCATTTCCTTCCTGAGGGAACGACTTATGAAACTAAAGACCACATTGTTCGGCAATGTATATCAGTTTAAGGATGTAAAAGAGGTGCTGGCTAAAGCCAACGAACTGCGTTCGGGGGATGTGCTGGCGGGCGTTGCAGCGGCAAGCTCACAGGAGCGCGTGGCGGCAAAGCAGGTGTTGTCGGAAATGACCGTAGCGGACATCCGCAATAATCCGGTGATTGCCTATGAAGATGACTGCGTGACGCGGCTGATTCAGGACGATGTTAACGAAACGGCCTACAACCAGATTAAAAACTGGAGCATCAGCGAACTGCGTGAGTATGTGCTGAGCGATGAAACCAGCGTGGACGACATTGCCTTTACCCGCAAAGGGCTGACCTCGGAAGTGGTCGCGGCGGTAGCGAAGATTTGCTCCAACGCGGACCTGATCTACGGCGCGAAGAAAATGCCGGTAATCAAAAAGGCCAATACCACCATTGGTATTCCGGGCACCTTCAGCGCCCGTTTGCAGCCGAACGATACCCGTGACGACGTGCAAAGTATCGCTGCGCAAATCTATGAAGGGCTTTCCTTTGGGGTGGGCGATGCGGTGATCGGCGTTAACCCGGTAACTGACGACGTGGAAAACTTAAGCCGCGTGTTGGACACCATTTACGGCGTGATCGACAAATTCAACATCCCAACTCAGGGCTGCGTACTGGCGCACGTCACCACCCAGATCGAAGCGATTCGTCGCGGCGCGCCTGGCGGACTGATTTTCCAGAGTATCTGTGGCAGCGAAAAAGGGCTGAAAGAGTTTGGCGTGGAACTGGCGATGCTCGACGAAGCGCGCGCAGTGGGTGCAGAGTTCAACCGTATCGCCGGGGAAAACTGCCTCTACTTCGAAACCGGACAAGGCTCTGCGCTATCCGCTGGCGCTAACTTCGGCGCTGACCAGGTGACGATGGAAGCACGTAACTATGGGCTGGCGCGTCATTACGATCCGTTTATCGTCAACACCGTGGTCGGCTTTATTGGGCCGGAGTATCTCTACAACGACCGCCAGATTATCCGTGCTGGCTTAGAAGATCACTTTATGGGCAAGCTGAGCGGCATCTCTATGGGCTGTGACTGCTGTTACACCAACCACGCTGACGCTGACCAGAACCTCAACGAAAACCTGATGATCCTGCTCGCCACCGCAGGCTGCAACTACATCATGGGGATGCCGCTGGGTGATGACATCATGCTCAACTACCAGACCACCGCATTCCACGATACCGCCACTGTGCGTCAGTTACTCAACCTGCGTCCGTCACCGGAGTTTGAACGCTGGCTGGAAAGCATGGGCATTATGGCAAACGGTCGCCTGACCAAACGGGCGGGCGATCCGTCACTGTTCTTCTGATGACGCGGAGATAACACATCATGGATCAAAAACAGATTGAAGAAATTGTACGCAGCGTGATGGCGTCAATGGGACAAACGGCCCCCGCGCCGTCAGAAGCAAAGTGCGCCACCACCAACTGTGCGGCACCGGTGACCTCGGAAAGCTGCGCGCTGGATTTAGGTTCTGCGGAAGCAAAAGCGTGGATTGGTGTTGAAAACCCGCATCGCGCAGACGTATTAACAGAACTGCGTCGCAGCACCGTGGCCCGCGTTTGTACCGGTCGTGCCGGTCCGCGTCCGCGTACGCAGGCGTTGCTGCGTTTCCTGGCCGATCACTCTCGTTCGAAAGATACCGTACTGAAAGAAGTGCCGGAAGAGTGGGTGAAAGCGCAGGGCTTGCTGGAAGTACGCTCCGAAATTAGCGACAAAAATCTCTACCTGACTCGCCCGGATATGGGCCGCCGCCTGTGTGCAGAAGCTGTTGAAGCGCTGAAAGCACAGTGTGTTGCTAATCCGGACGTACAGGTCGTTATTTCTGATGGCCTGTCAACTGATGCCATCACCGTGAACTACGAAGAGATCCTGCCGCCGCTGATGGCGGGCCTGAAACAGGCCGGGCTGAAAGTCGGCACGCCATTCTTTGTTCGTTATGGTCGCGTGAAGATTGAAGATCAGATCGGTGAGATCCTCGGCGCGAAAGTGGTGATCCTGCTGGTGGGGGAACGTCCGGGGTTAGGGCAGTCAGAAAGCCTCTCCTGCTACGCCGTTTACTCGCCGCGTATGGCGACCACCGTTGAGGCCGATCGCACCTGTATCTCTAACATTCACCAGGGCGGCACGCCGCCGGTTGAAGCCGCAGCCGTCATTGTGGATTTGGCGAAACGTATGCTGGAGCAGAAAGCATCCGGCATCAACATGACCCGATAAGGAGGCATCATGCCAGCTTTAGATTTGATTCGACCGTCGGTAACCGCCATGCGGGTGATTGCCTCCGTTAACGCTGAATTTGCGCGTGAACTAAAATTGCCGCCGCATATTCGTAGCCTCGGGCTGATTTCTGCCGATTCTGACGACGTCACCTACATTGCGGCTGACGAAGCGACCAAACAAGCGATGGTCGAAGTGGTATATGGTCGCTCGCTGTATGCGGGAGCGGCACACGGCCCGTCACCGACTGCCGGTGAAGTGCTGATTATGCTTGGTGGGCCAAACCCGGCGGAAGTGCGTGCCGGTCTGGATGCGATGGTTGCACATATTGAAAATGGCGCAGCTTTCCAGTGGGCCAATGACGCAGAAAACACCGCCTTCCTGGCACATGTAGTTTCGCGTACCGGTTCTTATCTCTCATCAACCGCCGGGATCACGCTTGGCGATCCGATGGCGTATCTGGTGGCACCGCCGCTGGAAGCGACCTACGGCATTGATGCAGCGTTGAAATCTGCCGACGTACAGCTGGTGACCTATGTCCCGCCACCGTCTGAAACCAACTACTCGGCAGCATTTTTAACCGGTAGCCAGGCCGCGTGTAAAGCAGCCTGTAACGCCTTTACCGATGCAGTGCTGGAAATCGCGCGTAATCCAATCCAGCGTGCGTAACGGAGGTTGCCGATGATCAATGCACTGGGATTGCTGGAAGTGGACGGCATGGTCGCCGCGATAGATGCAGCGGATGCCATGCTCAAAGCAGCTAACGTTCGTCTGCTCAGTCACGAAGTGCTTGACCCTGGTCGCTTAACGCTGGTGGTGGAAGGCGATCTGGCGGCGTGTCGTGCGGCGCTGGACGCAGGTTGTGCTGCCGCGATGCGTACCGGGCGTGTCATCAGCCGCAAGGAGATCGGTCGGCCAGACGATGACACCCAGTGGCTGGTTACTGGCTTTAACCGCCAGCCGAAGCAACCCGTAAGGGAACCCGACGCGCCAGTTATCGTCGCGGAATCTGCTGACGAGTTGTTGGCGCTGTTAACATCAGTACGTCAGGGAATGACGGCAGGAGAAGTGGCTGCCCACTTTGGCTGGCCGCTGGAAAAAGCCAGAAATGCGCTCGAACAGCTCTTTTCTGCCGGGACGTTACGTAAACGCAGTAGTCGTTATCGTCTCAAGCCCCATTAACCTGTCGGAGGTGCCGGGTGTCCTACAACACCCGGCATTAACATCATGAAAAAGACCCGTACAGCCAATTTGCACCATCTTTATCATGAACCCTTACCCGAAAACCTGAAGCTCACGCCGAAGGTCGAAGTGGATAATGTTCATCAACGACAGACAACGGATGTCTATGAACATGCTTTAACGATTACCGCCTGGCAGCAGATTTACGATCAGCTGCATCCGGGCAAGTTTCATGGTGAATTTACGGAAATTCTACTCGATGATATTCAGGTTTTTCGTGAATACACCGGTCTGGCGCTGCGTCAGTCGTGCCTGGTCTGGCCGAACTCGTTCTGGTTTGGCATTCCGGCGACGCGCGGTGAGCAGGGATTTATCGGTTCGCAATGTCTGGGAAGCGCGGAAATCGCCACCCGCCCTGGTGGCACTGAATTTGAACTGAGCACGCCGGATGATTACACGATCCTGGGCGTGGTGCTTTCTGAAGATGTCATCACCCGGCAGGCTAACTTTTTGCATAACCCGGATCGGGTATTACATATGCTGCGTAGCCAGTCGGCGCTGGAAGTGAAAGAGCAGCATAAAGCCGCGCTGTGGGGCTTTGTCCAACAGGCGCTGGCGACGTTTTGCGAGAACCCGGAAAATCTCCATCAGCCTGCAGTGCGAAAAGTGCTGGGGGATAATTTGCTAATGGCGATGGGGGCGATGCTGGAAGACGCGCAACCAATGGTGACGGCGGAAAGCATCAGTCATCAGAGTTACCGTAGATTACTTTCCCGCGCCCGTGAATATGTGCTGGAAAATATGTCTGAGCCGGTGACGGTGCTGGACTTGTGTAATCAACTGCATGTCAGTCGCCGCACGCTACAAAACGCGTTTCACGCTATTTTAGGCATTGGCCCAAACGCGTGGCTGAAACGCATTCGCCTGAACGCCGTACGCCGCGAACTGATAAGCCCGTGGTCGCAAAGCACAACGGTAAAAGACGCCGCCATGCAGTGGGGATTCTGGCATCTGGGGCAATTTGCCACGGATTACCAGCAGCTGTTTGCCGAGAAGCCGTCGTTGACGTTGCATCAGCGGATGCGGGAATGGGGGTGAGGGAGTTACACCCAATCCCTGACCTTAATAAACTCACTTAACGCCGCTTCTGGGCTGCCATCTTTTGGCTGATAATCATACTCCCAGCGTACCAGTGGCGGCATTGACATCAGGATCGACTCGGTGCGCCCGCCAGTTTGCAGGCCAAACAGAGTGCCGCGATCCCAGACCAGATTGAACTCGACATAACGACCGCGACGGTAGAGCTGAAAATTGCGCTCGCGCTCGCCGTAGGCCATCGCTTTACGTCGCTCTACAATTGGTAAATAAGCGTCGGTGTAGCCTTTGCCTACCGCCTGCATAAAGGCAAAACAGTGGTCGAAATCTGGCGTGTTCAGATCATCAAAGAACAGCCCGCCAATACCGCGCTGTTCGTTGCGATGTTTGAGGTAGAAGTAATCGTCGCACCACTTTTTGTAACGGGGATAAACGTCTTCACCAAATGGCAGGCACAGGTCACGGGCGGTGCGGTGCCAGTGAATGGCGTCTTCTTCAAAACCATAGAAAGGGGTTAAATCGAAGCCGCCGCCAAACCACCAGACGGGCTCTGCACCCGGTTTTTCGGCAATAAAAAAACGCACATTCGCGTGGCTGGTGGGAACATACGGGTTATGCGGATGCACTACCAGTGAAACGCCCATCGCCTCGAAACTGCGCCCGGCAAGTTCCGGGCGATGAGCGGTGGCGGAAGCTGGCATCGCCTCGCCGTGGACGTGAGAAAAGTTGACGCCTGCCTGTTCGAAAACACCACCATTACGCAACACCCGACTACGCCCGCCGCCGCCAGCTTCGCGCTGCCAACTATCTTCGACAAATTCTGCGCCATCGACGGCGGTCAGCTGCTGACAAATCGTATCCTGAAGGTTGAGCAGAAACTGTTTAACCTGGTGTGCGTCGGGTTTCATAACTTATCGCTTTTTCGAATGTGCTTTCTGGTTGTCGAACCAGTGGAAATAACTGATCACGCCTTCAGCAATCGCTGTGGCGATTTTCTGACGAAACGCCGCCGTGCCTAACAGCCGCTCTTCTTCCGGGTTGGTGATAAACGAGGTTTCCACCAGCACCGAAGGAACCGACGGCGATTTCAACACCACAAACGCGGCTTGTTCGGTGTTGCGGCTGTGCAGTTTATGCACCGGCTTAATCTTTTTCAGAATATGCGAGCCGAGCGTCAGGCTGTTTTTAATAGTATCGGTTTGCACCAGATCAAACAGCACTTGCTGCAATAGGTGATCCTTGTCAGTCGCCTTTTTACCGGCAACTTCATCGGCGCGGTTTTCGCGTTCAGACAGGTATTTCGCCATTGCGCTACTTGCCCCACGGTTAGAGAGGGCAAATACCGAAGCACCGGCAGCTTTCGGGTTGGTAAAGCCATCGGCATGAATTGACATAAACAGATCTGCGCCATGTTTATGGGCGATTTCAACGCGATCGTAAAGTGGGATAAACGTATCGCCAGAACGCGTTAAACGCGCATCAATCCCATGATTACGCAAAATGGAACGGACGTTTTTAGCAATCGCCAGCACCACATGTTTTTCTTTCGAACCGTTGCGTCCGATCGCTCCGGTATCAATTCCTCCGTGGCCTGGATCGAGAACAACGACACGTTTGCCGCCAGATTTTTTGGCTTTCGGCTTGCTGTGTCCGTTGCTGGTTTTTAAAGGTTCGTCTTTGGCGATGGCTTGCGACATTCCTGACAACGTCAGGGCAGCCAAACCGGCTTTCAGCACCTGGCGGCGCGAAGTGAGTGTTTTTAGTGGTTTAAAAGTGCTCATACGGCCTGAGTTGTAATAATAAAGTTCCAGATGTTATATCGTATCGCGTAATCCGTTACGACGGTTTGATGTTGAGAATTGTTTTACTTTTCATTTCAATAGTTGACAACTCCCCATTATGCCACTTTTTCAACCGATTTTCGTCAGATATTGGCTAATTCGACCGTTCACGCCATAATCAGCCTTTTAACCCGCAAAAAGGTAACGAATACCATGGAGATACGCGTATTTCGCCAGGAAGATTTCGAAGAGGTCATCACCCTTTGGGAGCGTTGCGACTTGCTGCGTCCGTGGAACGATCCGGAAATGGACATCGAGCGTAAGATGAACCATGACGTCAGTTTGTTTCTGGTCGCTGAGGTAAACGGTGAAGTGGTCGGAACGGTGATGGGCGGTTATGACGGGCATCGCGGGTCTGCTTATTATCTTGGCGTGCATCCAGAGTTTCGTGGGCGTGGGATTGCCAATGCGTTGCTTAATCGGCTGGAGAAAAAGCTGATTGCTCGTGGCTGCCCGAAAATTCAGATCAATGTGCCGGAAGATAACGACATGGTGCTCGGAATGTATGAACGCCTGGGATATGAACACGCCGACGTGCTGAGTCTGGGTAAGCGTTTGATTGAAGATGAAGAGTACTGAGTTCCATCCTGTCCATTATGATGCGCACGGACGCCTGCGTTTACCCTTGCTCTTCTGGCTTGTGCTATTGCTTCAGGCGCGAACCTGGGTGCTGTTTGTCATTGCCGGTGCGTCGCGTGAGCAGGGTACTGCGCTGCTAAATCTGTTTTATCCCGATCACGATAATTTCTGGCTGGGGCTGATTCCTGGCATTCCGGCGGTGCTGGCGTTTTTGTTGAGCGGTCGGCGGGCTACGTTTCCTCGCACCTGGCGTGTACTCTATTTTCTGTTGCTGTTGGCGCAGGTGGTTTTACTTTGCTGGCAACCGTGGCTGTGGCTGAACGGTGAATCCGTTAGCGGTATCGGTCTGGCGCTGGTAGTGGCGGATATTGTGGCGTTAATCTGGCTGCTGACCAATCGACGTTTACGCGCTTGTTTTAATGAAGTAAAAGAATAACGGCACTTTTTGGTGAATTTGCACTCCAAGCAACGTTATTGAATAACCAAAGGAAGTGACATGAAATCGCTGCGTTTAATGTTATGCGCTATGCCATTGATGCTGACCGGCTGTTCCACGATGTCGTCAGTTAACTGGTCTGCCGCTAACCCGTGGAACTGGTTTGGGTCGTCCACCAAAGTGAGCGAGCAGGGCGTTGGTGAATTAACGGCGTCCACACCACTGCAAGAACAAGCCATTGCCGATGCGCTTGATGGCGATTATCGCCTGCGCAGCGGAATGAAAACCGCGAACGGCAACGTGGTGCGCTTTTTTGAAGTGATGAAGGGCGACAACGTGGCGATGGTGATTAACGGCGATCAAGGCACGATCAGTCGCATTGACGTGCTGGATAGCGATATTCCTGCTGACACCGGTGTTAAAATCGGTACACCGTTTAGCGACCTTTACAGCAAAGCATTTGGCAATTGCCAAAAAGCTGATGGTGATGATAACCGTGCCGTCGAATGTAAAGCCGAAGGCAGTCAACATATTAGCTACCAGTTCAGCGGGGAATGGCGTGGTCCTGAAGGGTTAATGCCTTCGGACGATACCCTGAAAAACTGGAAAGTCAGTAAAATTATCTGGCGGCGTTAATTTGCGTCTGAACAAACCGCCGCCGCGAAAAAACACGTAAAATAGCGCTCAACAATGCCACGGATTGCGTGGCATTCTTATTTTCAGGAGGAACAATGTCTCAGGTTCAGAGTGGCATTTTGCCAGAACATTGCCGCGCGGCGATTTGGATCGAAGCTAACGTGAAAGGGGAAGTTGACGCCCTGCGTGCGGCCAGTAAAACATTTGCCGACAAACTGGCAACTTTTGAAGCGAAATTCCCGGACGCGCATCTTGGTGCGGTGGTTGCCTTTGGTAACAACACCTGGCGCGCTCTGAGCGGCGGCGTTGGGGCTGAAGAGCTGAAAGATTTTCCGGGCTACGGTAAAGGCCTTGCGCCGACGACCCAGTTCGATGTGTTGATCCACATTCTTTCTCTGCGTCACGACGTGAACTTCTCTGTCGCTCAGGCGGCGATGGAAGCGTTTGGTGACTGCATTGAAGTGAAAGAAGAGATCCACGGCTTCCGTTGGGTTGAAGAGCGTGACCTGAGCGGCTTTGTTGACGGTACAGAAAACCCGGCGGGTGAAGAGACGCGTCGCGAAGTGGCGGTTATCAAAGACGGCGTGGATGCGGGCGGCAGCTATGTGTTTGTGCAGCGTTGGGAGCACAATCTGAAGCAGCTCAACCGGATGAGCGTTCACGATCAGGAGATGATGATCGGGCGCACCAAAGAGGCCAACGAAGAGATTGACGGCGACGAACGTCCGGAAACCTCTCACCTGACCCGCGTTGATCTGAAAGAAGATGGCAAAGGACTGAAGATTGTTCGCCAGAGCCTGCCGTACGGCACCGCCAGTGGCACTCACGGTCTGTACTTCTGCGCCTACTGCGCGCGTCTGCATAACATTGAGCAGCAACTGCTGAGCATGTTTGGCGATACCGATGGCAAGCGTGATGCGATGTTACGTTTCACCAAACCGGTCACTGGCGGCTATTACTTCGCGCCGTCGCTGGACAAGTTGATGGCGCTGTAAGCGTTTCTGATTCGATGATGAAAGGCCAGGCAGTAACATTACTGACTGGCCTTTTTATTACTGCTTTAACGCCGCATATACCTGATCAACCACCCAACCATAAGTTGCAATTGGCAACTGACCGCTTTCGAACATATTGGGATTCTTTTGCGGATCGGCAACCGGTGAATGTGGCTTGTTACTTAACATCACAATCGCCATATGATTCACCGGATCGATAACGGTCACCGTTCCGGTCCAGCCAGTGTGACCGTAGGTTTGCGGGCTTGCCAGCGTGCCAAACGTCGGCGTCATGGTGGCATTACCATTCACGCGCCAGCCGAGGCCAAAAGTGGCATCTTCCTTAGAGCTGGTGGTGAACATCTTCACCGTTTCCGCACTGAACAGCTGCACATCGCCATAGCCCCCGCCGTTCAGCATCGTTTGCATTAACACCGCAATATCGCCGGTATTGGAAAACAAACCTGCGTGCCCGGAAACGCCGCCCATCGAATAAAAGGCTTTTTCATCGTGCACCTGACCCCAGAGAGTGGAGGTGCGGATATTCGGGAAATGGATCACGCCATCGCGGGTATTGCCGTTCAATTCCGTGGCGGCAATTTGTTGCGGTTTAAAGCCTTTCAGCAGCGGGTTAAATACCGTATGTGTCAGGCCGAGCGGGCGATAAATCGACTCTTCAACATAGCGGTCAAGCGGCTGACCGGTGACCGACTCGACGATAAATCCAAGCAGCATATAATCGACATCACTGTAAATATGCTTGCTGCCGGGCTGATACTCTAGCGGCGTGCGCTTGATCATCTCCAGCGTCTGGCCTTTATCCTGGGAATATAACGCGCCCGCGACCGCTTTATTCGGGTATTGCGGATCTGCCGGGAAACCGCCGCTGTGATGCAGCAGGTCAGAAATCCGCAGGGTGTTTTTGCCTTTAATGGTGTCATTTGGACTATCGGCAAACCCCGGAATATATTTCGCAATCCGATCGTCAGGATGCAGTTTGCCTTCGCTCATCAGCTTTTGCAGGGCGAAGTTCGTGGCGTACATTTTGGTGTTTGAGGCCAGGTCATACAGCGTCCCGGTGGTGGCTTTGACAGGCTGTTCCATCAACACGCTGCCATCGTACTTTTTCGCCGCTCCCCAGGCTTTGCGATACACAATCTGATTATCTTTAATGATCAGCAGGTTTACGCCGGGATAACCGGCGTCCACTTGCTGGCTAATCCAGCGATCCATCTGGTTAAGCCGTTCGACGTTGAACCCTGCTTTCTCTGGCGAACTTTCTGTCAGAACAGGGTATTTTGCGGCGCTGACGCTACAACTAACAGCCAGCAGAGAAAGATAGAGCATTGTCCGTTTCATGATATCAGTCCAGATTGACGTTACGGCAGCCAAAGAGCGTGGTGAAAATAAACCCGCAAACCCATGCCACCAGAATCCCGCCAGCATAAACCGCCATTGCCGGAAGGATGCCTTGTGCGGAAGTCATCAGCGGCAGCGCCACCAGACCAGACGGCCCAAAGGCGCTGTTTAAGCCCATCGGCAGACCCCACCAGGCTATCAGGCCGATAAACAAACCGCCCGCTGCGCCGCCTAAACAGGCGGTAATAAACGGTTTCATGCGGGGCAGGGTGACGCCGTAAATCAACGGTTCACCAACGCCCAGCAGACCGGGAATAATCGCCCCGCGTACCTGACTGCGTAATGCACTGTGCGGTTGCGCCCGCCAGTAGAGTGCCAGCGCCGCGCCCACCTGGCCCGCGCCTGCCATTGAAAGGATGGGAAATAAGCTGTTGAATCCCTGGCTGTCCATTAACGCGAGGTAAACAGGAATAAAGCCCTGATGCACGCCAAATACCACGGCGATCAGGAACAGCCCGGCTAAAACCGCACAACCGAACGGATTACTGTTCAGGTGCATAAACAGCCATGACATACCTTCGAATAACCAGCCACCCAGCGGCATAATGATCAGGTACGCAAGCGTAGCGGTGATCAGCAGGGTGATTAACGAGGTCAGCAGCATGTCGAGATCGTCCGGCATAAAGCGGCGCACCATGCCTTCAATGCGGGCGCAGGCCCACGCGGCAATCAGCACGCCGATAATATTGCCGCGCGGATCGATGGGCAGACCAAAGAAATCGTGAAAACCGGCGTAGTAACCGGTGGTTGCAGCGGGGTTATAACCGAGCAAAAAGAGTGCGGCAATAATTGCGCCATTGACGCCCGTGCCGCCAAATGCCTGGGCGGCGTTATAGCCCACCAGAATCACCAGGAAAGTGAACAAACCTTTGCTGAACACCTTCATAAAATTCAGCGCGTCGGGTAGCGTGCCCTGAGCATCTGCCGGAACGTGCATCACCGTGGCAATTAACGTCGCTATCCCCAGCAGCAGACCGGCGGCAATAAAACCGGGGATCAGCGGCGTGAAGATGGTGGCGAATTTGGCGAGAAATTGTTGCACGCCGGAGGTTTGTTTGGCTTTTAACTGACGTTTGTTCTGGGCGGCGATTTCTGCGGCATCCTGTACCGGTGCCTCGCCCAGCAGCTCGCTCATCGCTTTTGCGGCACGATGCGCTTTACCAGGCCCAAAAACGACCTGCACCTGGTCGCTGGTCAAAATGACGCCCTTCACGCCTTCCAGCGTTTTGATATTGGGATCAACCAGTGAACTGTCATGTACACCCAGACGCAGGCGCGTCATACAGTTACCACAACTGGCGATATTTCCCGGTCCGCCGACACGGGTAAGAATGGTGTTCAGAAGTTCACTGCTGATCTCTTTGGCCATGGGTTATTCCTTGTCTAAAACCTGACGAATAAAGCCGCCGTGTTGATCCAGGCGTTTTTTAGCTTCTGCGGCATCGAGATTTTTCAGCACCATCACAATGGCCGTTTTACAGTTGCGCTCGCAGGCAATTAACGCCGCTTCCGCTTGTTCGGCATTACATCCGGTGGCGTTTTTAACGATATTGACCTGGCGCACATGCAGTTTTTCGTTGGTGGCGACCACATCGACCATCAGGTTGCCGAACACTTTGCCAGATTTAATCATCAGCCCGGTGGAAAGCATATTGAGCACCAGTTTCTGCGCTGTGCCTGCTTTCATTCGCGAAGAACCAGTGACCACTTCGGCACCTACAATCGGTGTAATGGCAAACTCGGCGGTGGTGGAAACGGCACTCCCCGGATTACAGGAAATTCCCACTGTGCGGCAGCCGAGCTGGCGTGCGTATTCCAGTCCGGCAATCACATACGGCGTGCGACCGCTGGCAGCAATGCCAACCACCACATCCTGTGCCGTTAAATTAATATTTTTCAGATCGTTAACACCACCTTCCCGGCTATCTTCAGCGCCTTCCACCGCGTGCTGAATGGCATATTCGCCTCCAGCAATCAAACCAACCACCAGACCCGGTTTCACGCCGTAGGTGGGCGGACATTCGCTGGCATCCAGAATCCCCAGACGACCGGATGTTCCCGCACCGAGATAAATCAGACGACCGCCGCCGCTGACCTGGGCGTGGATAACATCGATCGCCGCGGCGATATCCGGCAGGACGCGCTCAACGGCAAGCGGTACGGTTTTATCTTCATCGTTGATAATCCGGCACATTTCCAGCGTCGATACGCGGTCAATTTCAGCCGAGGCGGTGTTCGAGCCTTCAGTAATCATCTTTTCTAGTTGCATCGGTGGTGACCTTACTATTTACGATCAAATAATTGCAGATGTATGGAATCATATATCCCGAATTGACAGACTTAAAGGAATCATTGAGTCTACACTCGCAGAGTGTGAAGAGCGTCATAAGAACTTAAGCGGAATTTATGCTGCCAGCCCAGGAGAGTGGAAGATGTTGTACCTGACGAAAATAAGCAATGCGGGGAGTGAATTCACCGAAAACGAGCAAAAAATCGCTGACTTTCTGCAGGCCAACGTGAGTGAGCTGCAATCCGTTTCTTCACGGCAGATGGCGAAACAGCTCGGCATTAGCCAGTCGAGCATAGTGAAATTTGCCCAAAAACTCGGCGCGCAAGGATTTACTGAATTGCGTATGGCGTTAATAGGCGAATACAGTGCCTGCCGGGAGAAAACGAATGCCACGGCGCTGCACCTGCACAGTTCGATTACCAGTGATGATTCGCTGGAAGTGATTGCCCGCAAATTGAATCGCGAAAAAGAGCTGGCGCTGGAGCAAACCTGTGCGTTGTTCGACTACGCGCGGCTGCAAAAAATCATTGAGGTCATCAGTAAAGCACCGTTTATCCAGATAACGGGCCTGGGCGGATCGGCGCTGGTGGGGCGCGATCTGTCGTTCAAACTGATGAAAATTGGCTATCGCGTGGCCTGCGAAGCCGACACGCACGTACAAGCCACCGTTTCCCAGGCGTTGAAAAAAGGCGATGTACAAATCGCTATCTCTTACAGCGGCAGTAAAAAAGAGATTGTCTTATGCGCAGAAGCGGCACGAAAGCAGGGGGCAACGGTGATTGCCATTACTTCTCTGGCTGATTCTCCGCTGCGGCGGCTGGCGCATTTCACGCTCGATACCGTTTCCGGTGAAACCGAATGGCGTAGCTCGTCGATGTCTACCCGCACGGCGCAAAATTCTGTTACCGATTTACTGTTTGTTGGTCTTGTGCAACTCAATGATGTGGAGTCATTGAAAATGATTCAGCGCAGCAGTGAGCTAACACAACGCCTGAAATGATGCATAAAGCAGCGACTGGATTGAGATTTTCCTGAATTAGTGAGCTGATCCGCAGCAATATTTTGTTTATCCTGTATTTTCAGAGGGAATGGAGTGTAACGCTCTGTATTAACAAGGAGAGCATTAAAATGGGTAAACTCACGGGCAAGACAGCACTGATTACGGGCGCATTGCAGGGAATTGGCGAAGGAATTGCCAGAACTTTTGCGCGTCATGGCGCAAACCTAATCTTGCTGGATATCTCCCCTGAGATCGAAAAGCTGGCGGACGAACTGTGTGGTCGTGGTCATCGCTGTACGGCGGTTGTCGCCGATGTGCGTGACCCGGCGTCGGTAGCCGCAGCTATCAAACGCGCGAAGGAAAAAGAAGGGCGCATTGATATCCTGGTGAATAACGCAGGCGTTTGTCGTCTGGGCAGTTTCCTCGATATGAGCGATGACGATCGCGATTTCCATATTGACATCAATATTAAAGGCGTATGGAACGTCACGAAGGCGGTGCTGCCGGAGATGATTGCCCGCAAAGATGGTCGCATTGTGATGATGTCTTCGGTCACTGGCGATATGGTGGCCGATCCTGGCGAAACGGCGTACGCCTTAACGAAAGCGGCGATTGTTGGCCTGACAAAATCGCTGGCGGTGGAGTACGCGCAGTCTGGTATTCGCGTTAACGCCATTTGCCCGGGATACGTGCGCACACCAATGGCGGAAAGCATTGCCCGCCAGTCGAACCCGGAAGATCCAGAGTCGGTGCTGACTGAAATGGCGAAAGCAATCCCGATGCGTCGCCTCGCCGATCCGCTGGAAGTCGGCGAACTGGCGGCCTTCCTCGCATCGGATGAATCCAGCTATTTAACCGGTACACAGAATGTGATTGATGGCGGCAGCACACTGCCGGAGACGGTTAGCGTCGGTATCTGATTCACCTCTGTTTCCTCCCTGCATGTGTGGGGAGGATTTCGTTTTAAACCCGGTTCTTATTCCCTTTTCAACTTCCAAATCACCAAACGGTATATAAAACCGTTACTCCTTTCACGTCCGTTATAAATATGATGGCTATTAGAAAGTCATTAAATATATAAGGGTGCGCAATGGCCGTTAACTTACTGAAAAAGAACTCACTCGCGCTGGTCGCTTCTCTGCTGCTGGCAGGCCATGTACAGGCAACGGAACTGCTGAACAGTTCTTATGACGTCTCCCGCGAGCTGTTTGCCGCCCTGAACCCGCCGTTTGAACAGCAATGGGCCAAAGATAACGGCGGCGACAAACTGACGATTAAACAATCTCATGCCGGGTCATCAAAACAGGCGCTGGCGATTTTACAGGGCTTAAAAGCCGACGTTGTCACTTATAACCAGGTGACTGACGTACAAATCCTGCATGACAAAGGCAAGCTGATCCCGGCGGACTGGCAGTCGCGCCTGCCGAATAATAGCTCGCCGTTCTACTCCACCATGGGCTTCCTGGTGCGTAAGGGCAACCCGAAGAATATCCACGACTGGAACGACCTGGTGCGCTCCGACGTGAAGCTGATTTTCCCGAACCCGAAAACGTCGGGTAACGCGCGTTATACCTATCTGGCGGCATGGGGCGCAGCGGATAAAGCTGACGGTGGCGATAAAGCCAAAACCGAACAGTTTATGACCCAGTTCCTGAAAAATGTTGAAGTGTTCGATACCGGCGGTCGTGGCGCAACCACCACTTTTGCCGAGCGTGGCCTGGGCGATGTGCTGATTAGCTTTGAATCGGAAGTGAACAACATCCGTAAACAGTATGAAGCACAGGGCTTTGAAGTGGTGATCCCGAAAACCAATATTCTGGCGGAATTCCCGGTGGCGTGGGTCGATAAAAACGTGCAGGCCAACGGTACGGAAAAAGCAGCAAAAGCCTACCTGAACTGGCTCTACAGCCCGCAGGCGCAGACCATCATCACCGACTATTACTACCGCGTAAATAACCCGGAAGTCATGGACAAACTGAAAGATAAATTCCCGCAGACCGAGCTGTTCCGCGTGGAAGACAAATTTGGCTCCTGGCCGGAAGTGATGAAAACCCACTTCACCAGCGGCGGCGAGTTAGACAAGCTGTTAGCGGCGGGGCGTAACTGATGTTTGCAGTTTCATCAAGACGCGTGCTGCCGGGCTTTACCTTAAGCCTCGGCACCAGTCTGCTGTTTGTGTGCCTGATTTTGCTGCTGCCGCTCTCCGCGCTGGTGATGCAGCTGGCTCAGATGAGCTGGGCGCAGTACTGGGAGGTGATCACCAACCCACAAGTGGTCGCGGCCTACAAAGTGACGCTGCTGTCGGCGTTTGTGGCATCGATTTTTAACGGCGTTTTCGGTCTGCTGATGGCGTGGATTTTAACACGTTATCGCTTTCCGGGCCGCACGCTGCTTGATGCGCTGATGGATTTACCCTTTGCGCTGCCAACGGCAGTCGCCGGTTTAACGCTGGCCTCGCTCTTTTCCGTAAACGGTTTTTACGGTGAATGGCTGGCGAAGTTTGATATCAAAGTCACCTATACATGGCTGGGGATTGCGGTGGCGATGGCCTTTACCAGCATTCCGTTTGTGGTGCGTACCGTGCAGCCGGTGCTGGAAGAGTTAGGCCCGGAATATGAAGAAGCGGCGGAAACGCTTGGTGCAACGCGCTGGCAGAGTTTCTGCAAAGTGGTGCTGCCGGAGCTTTCTCCGGCGCTGGTGGCGGGCGTGGCGCTGTCGTTTACCCGTAGTCTTGGTGAATTTGGCGCGGTGATTTTTATCGCCGGAAATATCGCGTGGAAGACGGAAGTGACGTCGCTGATGATTTTTGTGCGCTTGCAGGAGTTTGATTACCCGGCGGCGAGCGCGATTGCTTCGGTGATCCTCGCGGCATCCCTGATACTGCTGTTCTCAATTAACACTCTGCAAAGTCGCTTTGGTCGGCGTGTGGTAGGTCATTAATGGCGGAAGTGACACAATTGAAGCGTTATGACGCGCGCCCGATTAACTGGGGCAAATGGTTTCTGATTGGCATCGGGATGCTGGTATCGGCGTTCATCCTGCTGGTGCCGATGATTTATATCTTCGTACAGGCGTTCAGCAAAGGGCTGATGCCTGTTTTACAGAATCTGGCCGATCCGGATATGCTGCACGCCATCTGGCTGACGGTGATGATCGCGCTGATTGCCGTACCGGTAAACCTGGTGTTCGGTATTCTACTGGCGTGGCTGGTGACGCGCTTTAACTTCCCCGGACGCCAGTTGCTGCTGACGCTGCTGGACATTCCGTTTGCCGTGTCGCCGGTGGTTGCCGGTCTGGTGTATTTGCTGTTCTACGGCTCTAACGGCCCGCTCGGCGGTTGGCTCGACGAGCATAACCTGCAAATTATGTTCTCCTGGCCGGGAATGGTGCTGGTCACCATCTTCGTGACGTGTCCGTTTGTGGTGCGCGAACTGGTGCCGGTGATGTTAAGCCAGGGCAGCCAGGAAGACGAAGCGGCGATTTTGCTTGGCGCGTCCGGCTGGCAGATGTTCCGTCGCGTCACATTACCGAACATCCGCTGGGCGCTGCTTTATGGCGTGGTGTTGACCAACGCCCGCGCAATTGGCGAGTTTGGCGCGGTGTCGGTGGTTTCCGGCTCGATTCGCGGCGAAACCCTGTCGCTGCCGTTACAGATTGAATTGCTGGAGCAGGACTACAACACCGTCGGCTCCTTTACCGCTGCGGCGCTGTTAACGCTGATGGCGATTATCACCCTGTTTTTAAAAAGTATGTTGCAGTGGCGCCTGGAGAATCAGGAAAAACGCGCACAGCAGGAGGAACATCATGAGCATTGAGATTGCCAATATTAAGAAGTCGTTTGGTCGCACCCAGGTGCTGAACGATATCTCACTGGATATTCCTTCAGGTCAGATGGTCGCGTTGCTGGGGCCGTCCGGTTCCGGGAAAACCACGCTGCTGCGCATTATCGCCGGGCTGGAGCATCAAACCAGCGGGCATATTCGCTTCCACGGCACCGACGTCAGCCGCCTGCACGCGCGCGATCGCAAGGTCGGTTTCGTGTTCCAGCATTACGCGCTGTTCCGCCATATGACGGTGTTCGACAATATCGCTTTTGGCCTGACGGTGCTGCCACGTCGCGAGCGCCCGAATGCCGCAGCCATCAAAGCGAAAGTGACAAAATTGCTGGAGATGGTGCAGCTTGCTCATCTGGCAGATCGTTATCCGGCACAGCTTTCCGGCGGCCAGAAACAGCGCGTGGCGCTGGCGCGCGCGCTGGCTGTAGAACCGCAAATTCTGCTGCTTGATGAACCGTTTGGCGCGCTGGATGCGCAGGTGCGTAAAGAGCTGCGTCGCTGGCTGCGTCAACTGCATGAAGAGCTGAAATTCACCAGCGTGTTCGTGACCCACGACCAGGAAGAGGCGACCGAAGTAGCCGATCGTGTAGTGGTGATGAGTCAGGGGAATATTGAACAGGCTGATGCGCCGAATCAGGTATGGCGCGAACCAGCGACCCGTTTTGTACTCGAATTTATGGGCAAAGTGAACCGCCTGCAGGGAACCATTCGCGGCGGGCAGTTCCATGTTGGCGCGCATCGCTGGCCGCTGGGCTACACACCTGCGTATCAGGGTCCGGTGGATCTCTTCCTGCGCCCGTGGGAAGTGGATATCAGCCGCCGTACCAGTCTCGATTCGCCGCTGCCGGTACAGGTACTGGAAGCCAGCCCGAAAGGTCACTACACCCAATTAGTGGTGCAGCCGCTGGGGTGGTACAACGAACCGCTGACGGTCGTGATGCATGGCGACGATGCCCCGCAGCGTGGCGAGCGTTTATTCGTTGGTCTGCAACATGCGCGGCTGTATAACGGCGACGAGCGTATCGAAACCCGAGATGAGGAACTTGCTCTCGCACAAAGCGCCTGATAGGTTGAGTGAATGTTAAACGCCCGGAGGCGCTTCCCGCGATCCGGGCTTTTTAATGGCAAGGTTTGTAACCTGTAGACCTGATAAGACGCGCAAGCGTCGCATCAGGCAACACCACGTATGGATAGAGATCGTGAGTACATTAGAACAAACAATAGGCAATACGCCTCTGGTGAAGTTGCAGCGAATGGGGCCGGATAACGGCAGTGAAGTGTGGTTAAAACTGGAAGGCAATAACCCGGCAGGTTCGGTGAAAGATCGTGCGGCACTTTCGATGATCGTCGAGGCGGAAAAGCGCGGGGAAATTAAACCGGGTGATGTCTTAATCGAAGCCACCAGTGGTAACACCGGCATTGCGCTGGCAATGATTGCCGCGCTGAAAGGCTATCGCATGAAATTGCTGATGCCCGACAACATGAGCCAGGAACGCCGTGCGGCGATGCGTGCTTATGGTGCGGAACTGATTCTTGTCACCAAAGAGCAGGGCATGGAAGGTGCGCGCGATCTGGCGCTGGAGATGGCGAATCGTGGCGAAGGAAAGCTGCTCGATCAGTTTAATAATCCCGATAACCCTTACGCCCATTACACCACTACCGGGCCGGAAATCTGGCAGCAAACCGGCGGGCGCATTACCCATTTTGTCTCCAGCATGGGAACAACCGGCACTATCACCGGCGTTTCACGCTTTATGCGCGAACAATCCAAACCAGTAACGATTGTTGGCCTGCAGCCGGAAGAAGGCAGCAGTATTCCCGGCATTCGCCGCTGGCCTGCGGAATATCTGCCGGGGATTTTCAATGCTTCTCTGGTGGATGAGGTGCTGGATATTCATCAGCGCGATGCGGAAAACACCATGCGCGAACTGGCAGTGCGGGAAGGAATATTCTGTGGCGTCAGCTCCGGCGGCGCGGTTGCCGGAGCACTGCGGGTGGCAAAAGCTAACCCTGGTGCGGTGGTGGTAGCGATCATCTGCGATCGTGGCGATCGCTACCTTTCCACCGGGGTGTTTGGGGAAGAGCATTTTAGCCAGGGGGCGGGGATTTAAGATTATTGCGCAGGCACCGTTTTATCCGTCTGCGCAATTAGCGCATGTAAAAAAGGCTGTGCGTTCTCATCGCTCTTACCGGGGATCTTCACAATATACGGCTTCCCGGTAATCGATGACGACGAAGCAACCTTATCAATAAACTGCTCGGCAGTGTCAATGCGGTTACGGGTATTGCCGAGCTTCAGACGCAGATGAGAAACCGCTTCATAGCAGGTATGTTCATCACCGTTGCGCACAAATATCAAATCCTTTTTCTGTGCTAATCCCTCCAGCATGGCGTTGATGCGGGCTTCTTCATGGGCAGTTAACTTCGCGTAAACGGGGAGTGTCATTAGTAGTGTAATGACCAGACAAATGATTTTCTTCATTGAATTACCTTATCCTTGTTTTGTGATAGCCGATTTGACTGCCAGAATCAGGTAAAGTTTCGGTTGGAATACGATGAGGATCATCGGCAAGGAGAAAAAATTAAATGAGTAGTTTGTTGTTGTTTAACGATAAGAGTAGGGCGCTGCAGGCGGATATCGTCGCCGTGCAGTCGCAGGTAGTGTACGGCAGCGTAGGCAACAGCATTGCAGTGCCTGCTATAAAACAGAACGGCCTGAATGTCTTTGCCGTGCCGACGGTATTGCTGAGCAATACGCCGCATTATGACACTTTCTACGGTGGTGCGATTCCGGATGAATGGTTTAGCGGCTATTTGCGTGCGCTTCAGGAGCGTGATGCGCTGCGCCAACTTCGTGCTGTAACCACGGGCTATATGGGAACGGCATCGCAAATCAAAATCCTTGCCGAGTGGCTGACTGCGCTACGCAAAGACCATCCTGACCTATTGATCATGGTCGATCCGGTAATTGGCGATATTGATAGCGGAATTTATGTCAAACCTGACCTTCCCGAAGCGTATCGACAATATTTACTGCCGCTGGCGCAGGGAATTACCCCCAATATCTTTGAGCTGGAAATCCTGACCGGTAAAAATTGCCGCGATCTCGACAGTGCCATTGCTGCCGCAAAAAGTCTGCTTTCAGACCCATTAAAATGGGTGGTGATTACCAGCGCCTCCGGTAATGAAGAAAATCAGGAGATGCAGGTGGTGGTGGTCAGTGCCGACAGCGTGAATGTCATTTCCCATTCACGGGTAAAAACCGACCTGAAAGGGACTGGCGACCTGTTTTGTGCTCAGCTTATCAGTGGTTTGCTGAAAGGGAAGGCGTTAACAGATGCGGTGCACCGCGCGGGGTTGCGCGTACTGGAAGTGATGCGCTACACCCAGCAGCATGAGAGCGATGAATTGATTTTGCCGCCGCTGACGGAAGCATAAAAAATGGCGCCGATGGGCGCCATTTTTCACTGCGGCAAGAATTACTTCTTGATGCGGATAACCGGGGTTTCACCCACGGTTACGCTACCGGACAGTTTGATCAGTTCTTTGATTTCGTCCATGTTGGAGATAACAACCGGAGTCAGGGTAGACTTGGCTTTCTCTTCCAGCAGCGGCAGATCAAATTCAATGACAGTATCGCCAACTTTCACGCGCTGACCTTCTTCAGCAATACGCTTGAAGCCTTCGCCTTTCAGTTCAACGGTGTCGATACCGAAGTGGACGAACAGTTCAACGCCGCTATCAGATTCGATAGAGAACGCGTGGTTGGTTTCAAAGATTTTACCAATGGTGCCGTCTACAGGCGCGACCATTTTGTTACCCGTTGGTTTGATAGCAATACCATCACCAACGATTTTTTCCGCAAAAACGACATCCGGCACGTCTTCGATATTGACGATCTCGCCAGAGAGCGGAGCAATGATCTCAATAGTTCCGGTATCCTTCTTGTCGTCGGAAACCAGAGATTTCAGTTTATCGAACAAACCCATGATCTTCTCCTAAGCAGTAAATTGGGCCGCATCTCGTGGATTAGCAGATTGTTTTTTCTTCAATGAACTTGTTAACCAGCGTCATTAACTCGTCCGTTGTCGGTTGAGCAAGAGCCTGCTCTGCTAACACCTTCGCATCTTCGAAGTTCGTGTTACGGATAATCTTCTTAATGCGCGGGATAGAAATGGCGCTCATAGAGAATTCGTCCAGACCCATCCCCAGCAACAGAAGTGTAGCACGTTCATCGCCAGCAAGCTCACCACACATGCCAGTCCATTTGCCTTCAGCATGAGAAGCATCAATAACTTGCTTGATCAAGTTCAGCACGGACGGTGACATTGGCTGGTAAAGGTGTGAAATCATATCATTACCACGGTCAACTGCCAGAGTGTACTGCGTTAAATCATTGGTGCCGATACTAAAGAAATCAACTTCTTTGGCTAAATGACGTGCAATTGTTGCGGCAGCCGGTGTTTCCACCATTACGCCAATTTCAATTGACTCGTCAAACGCTTTACCTTCGTCGCGCAGTTCCTGTTTGTAGATTTCTATCTCTTTGCGCAGTGCACGCACTTCTTCAACAGAGATGATCATCGGGAACATAATGCGCAATTTACCGAAAGCCGAGGCACGCAGGATAGCGCGGAGCTGATCGCGCAGGATCTCTTTACGATCCATCGCGATACGGATAGCACGCCAGCCGAGGAATGGGTTCTCTTCTTTCGGGAAGTTCATGTATGGCAGCTCTTTGTCGCCGCCGATGTCCATGGTACGAACGATAACCGCCTGCGAGCCACACGCTTCAGCCACTGCTTTGTAAGCAGCAAACTGTTCTTCTTCAGTGGGCAGCGCGTCGCGGTCCATGAACAGGAACTCAGTACGATACAGACCAACGCCTTCAGCGCCGTTACGCTCTGCACCTTCAACGTCACGAACCGTACCAATGTTAGCGCACACTTCTACCTGGTGACCGTCCAGCGTAATAGCTGGCAGATCTTTCAGTTTAGCAAGCTCTGCTTTTTCAGAAGCCACTTGCTCCTGAACAGCGCGCATTTTATCAATAACTTCGTTGGTTGGATTGACGTAAACCTGATTATTTACGGCATCCAGAATCAGATAGTCGTCATTTTTCACCTGAGAGGTGACGCTACCGGTACCCACGATAGCAGGCAGTTCCAGAGAACGCGCCATGATAGAGGTGTGGGAAGTACGGCCACCCGCGTCGGTGATGAAACCCAGCACCTTCTTCAGGTTCAGCTGTGCAGTTTCGGACGGCGTCAGGTCAGCGGCAACCAGAATGACTTCATCCTGAATGGCGCTCAGGTCGATAATCTTCAGGCCCAGGATGTTGCGCAACAGGCGCTTACCGATATCACGTACGTCAGCCGCACGTTCTTTCAGGTATTCATCATCCAGCTCTTCCAGGGCAGAAGCCTGACCTTCGATAACTTCATGAGCAGCTGCGTCAGCTGTCATGTGCTTATCTTTAATCAGGGCTATGATTTCCTGCTCCAGCTCCTCATCTTCGAGCAGCATAATATGCCCTTCAAAGATGGCTTCTTTTTCTTCACCGAACGTTTCACCAGCTTTCGTTTTGATCGTTTCCAGCTGGGCTGATGCCTTGGCACGACCGCTCAGAAAACGTTCAACTTCCTGATCAACCTGGTCGGCAGAAATTTTTTTCCGGTCAATGACAATTTCGTCTTCTTTCAGAAGCAGAGCTTTACCGAAAGCGATACCCGGGGATGCTAAAATGCCTGAAATCATAACCCTACCTTACTTGTGACTGATTTTTAAAAGAACCCGGGAAATTACTCGAGTTCCGCCATCAGTTTAACCAGATGTTCAACCGCTTTCTGCTCGTCTTCGCCTTCTGCGGAGATAGTCACAACGGTACCTTGAGTCAGGCCCAGAGTCTGCAGTTTAAACAGGCTTTTCGCGCTGGCGCTTTTGCCGTTGGAAGTCACAGTAATTTCAGAAGTGAAGCCCTTAGCTTCTTTTACAAACTGGGCAGCAGGGCGGGTGTGCAGACCGTTCGGAGCGGTAATGGTAACTTCTTGCTGGAACATTGTATTTCCCCAACTTATAGGTTTAGTGTTGTGGAACTAAAGTCTAGCCTGGCGGTTCGACTTTAGCCTGTATTGTTAGCGCCAGTTTTTAACAGACGCGACGCACGAAGAGCGCAATACAGTCCATTGCTGGCGGGTGTTGACCGCTGACGTTTCGTACGTCATTAAACATTATGCCGCTAAAGGAAGAATTGAACCAAATCATAAAATCGATTCAGCTTTGGCTTTTCCTGTAACGATTAATTTCGCGCATCAAAATAATTAGTCTGGTTAAATACCAGTTCCGACAGGCTGAATCAATGCCAGGAGGGGCGAAAGTTTGAAGCAGGCCACAAAAAAGCACCTAAAAAGGTGCTTTTTTACGCATTTTTAACAAGCTGGCATTACTGTTGCAATTCTTTCTCAGTGAAGAGATCGGCAAACAATGCGGTGCTTAAATAACGCTCACCCGATGATGGTAGAATAACCACAATATTCTTGTTGGTAAAGCTTTCATCTTCTTGTAGTTTCAACGCCGCGGCAACAGCTGCTCCAGAAGAGATACCTGCAAGAATACCTTCTTCTTCCATCAGACGACGCGCGGTAGAAATCGCTTCTTCATTGGTGATGCCAATGACTTTATCGACCAGCTTGAGATCGAGGTTAGCCGGGATAAATCCAGCGCCAATACCCTGAATTTTATGCGGGCCAGGTTTAATCTCTTCACCTGCCAGCGCCTGGGCGATAACTGGAGAATCGGTTGGCTCAACGGCGACAGAGATAAGATCGGTCTTGCCTTTGGTGCCTTTAATGTAGCGGCTGACGCCAGTCAGCGTACCGCCAGTCCCAACGCCAGCAATAAATACATCAACCTGACCGTCGGTATCTTCCCATATCTCCGGACCGGTGGTTTTTTCGTGAATTTCAGGGTTTGCCGGATTGCTGAATTGTTGCAGCAGCAGGTATTTCTCTGGATTGCTGGCGACAATTTCTTCTGCTTTTTGGATTGCGCCTTTCATGCCTTTAGCACCTTCCGTCAGCACCAGGTTTGCACCTAACGCTTTCAGCAGCTTGCGGCGTTCAATACTCATGGTTTCTGGCATGGTCAGGGTGAGTTTGTAACCGCGAGCGGCAGCTACATAGGCCAGTGCAATCCCGGTATTACCGCTGGTCGGTTCAACCAGTTCAACGCCTGGTTTCAGCACGCCGCGCTTTTCGGCATCCCAAATCATGTTGGCACCGATACGGCACTTAACGCTGAAGCTGGGGTTACGAGATTCCACCTTCGCCAGAATGCGTCCGTTACCGATGCGATTCAGGCGAACCAGCGGCGTGTGACCGATAGTCAGCGAGTTATCTTCAAAAATCTTACTCATGGCCTGTCCTTAACTGTATGAAATTGGGATACAACAGGTAGCATACCCGCTCAGAGAATATGCGGAAGTAAGGATTTAGCATATCTATATACAGAAGGGAAATAATGACATGCAAGATGGAATAAGGGGCGGCATAAGCCACCCCTGTTTCACACAAACGGTTTACAAAATAACCGGTAGATTGTTACCGCCACATCGCGTGTTTATCGCGATAGCAATCGACCCACATCGCCGTCGCGCCACAAACGGCAACGGGCATGATGAACAGATTAAGCAGCGGGATCATCGTAAACAGGCTGGTTAAAGCACCAAACTGCATATTGGTGATTTTGCGTGTGCGCAGGGCGGTGCGCATCTCTTTAAACGGCACTTTGTGGTTATCGAAGGGGTAATCGCAATACTGGATGGCTAACATCCAGGCGCTAAACAGGAACCACAGTACCGGCGCGACGGTTTGCCCAATACCAGGGATTAAGTAAAGAATTAGCAATACAATTGCGCGCGGCAGATACCAGGCAAATTTTTGCCATTCGCGTTTCATGATTCGCGGCACATCTTTCATGATACCGAAAATCCCGGTATCTGGCGGTGTAGCGCCAGTCAATCGTGCTTCCAGTTGTTCAGCCAATAAACCGTTAAACGGAGCGGCAATCCAGTTAGCAATCGTGGAGAAGAAATAGCCAAACACTAACAGCACAGAGATGACAGCCAGAGGCCACAACAGATAACTCAGCCATTGTAGCCAGTCCGGAACGTAACTCATGAGAGTCGGGATCCAGACATCGAGCTGTGTAAAGAGCCACCAGAATGCGCCCCCCATCAACAAAATATTGACCAGCAGCGGTAAAATAACGAAACGCCGAATCCCAGGTTGCGAGACGAGCTTCCAGCCTTGCGCAAAATAGTAAAAACCGCTGCGTGGGGCAGATGTGAATGATGAAACCATAATCAGGATGAGCTCCTTTTGACCAATCCCAGGAAAATTCTGCGTATTTTACCGGGTAATTGCGCAATGGACAGTTAGGATATGTTCGAAAAAACAGCAAAAAGCACGATTTCATCTATCTTTGTGCTGTGAAAGTTAATAGTGCACTTGCACTTGAGGTAATCGGCAAATACTCTTAGTGAGTAAATGTTTGCCGTGGTGGCAAGGTGTTAGAACAACAGAGAATATAATGATGCAGGATTTGCGTCTGATATTAATCATTGTTGGCGCGATCGCCATAATCGCTTTACTGGTACATGGTTTCTGGACCAGCCGTAAAGAACGATCTTCTATGTTCCGCGATCGGCCATTAAAACGAATGAAGTCAAAACGTGACGACGATTCTTATGACGAGGATGTCGAAGATGATGAGGGCGTTGGTGAGGTTCGTGTTCACCGCGTGAATCATGCCCCGGCTAACGCTCAGGAGCATGAGGCTGCTCGTCCGTCGCCGCAACACCAGTACCAACCGCCTTATGCGTCTGCGCAGCCGCGTCAACCGGTCCAGCAGCCGCCTGAAGCGCAGGTACCGCCGCAACATGCTCCGCGTCCAGCGCAGCCGGTGCAGCAGCCTGCCTATCAGCCGCAGCCTGAACAGCCGTTGCAGCAGCCAGTTTCGCCACAGGTCGCGCCAGCGCCGCAGCCTGTGCATTCAGCACCGCAACCGGCACAACAGGCTTTCCAGCCTGCAGAACCCGTAGCGGCACCACAGCCTGAGCCTGTAGCGGAACCGGCTCCAGTTATGGATAAACCGAAGCGCAAAGAAGCGGTGATTATCATGAACGTCGCGGCGCATCACGGTAGCGAGCTAAACGGTGAACTGCTTCTTAACAGCATTCAACAAGCGGGCTTCATTTTTGGCGATATGAATATTTACCATCGTCATCTTAGCCCGGATGGCAGCGGCCCGGCGTTATTCAGCCTGGCGAATATGGTGAAACCGGGAACCTTTGATCCTGAAATGAAGGATTTCACTACTCCGGGTGTCACCATCTTTATGCAGGTACCGTCTTACGGTGACGAGCTGCAGAACTTCAAGCTGATGCTGCAATCTGCGCAGCATATTGCCGATGAAGTGGGCGGTGTCGTGCTTGACGATCAGCGCCGTATGATGACTCCGCAGAAATTGCGCGAGTACCAGGACATCATCCGCGAAGTCAAAGACGCCAACGCCTGATACACTTAAGGCAAATTAACTCCTCTTCGAACCCCCGCTTGTCGGGGGTTTTTAGCATTGATGGTGCGATATGGAATCAATCGAACAACAACTGACAGAACTGCGAACGACGCTTCGCCATCATGAATATCTTTATCATGTGATGGATGCGCCGGAAATTCCCGACGCTGAATACGACAGGCTGATGCGCGAACTGCGCGAGCTGGAAACCAAACATCCAGAACTGATTACGCCTGATTCGCCTACCCAACGTGTAGGCGCTGCGCCGCTGGCGGCTTTCAGCCAGATACGCCATGAAGTACCAATGCTGTCACTGGATAACGTTTTTGATGAAGAAAGCTTTCTTGCTTTCAACAAACGTGTGCAGGACCGTCTGAAAAACAACGAGAAAGTCACCTGGTGCTGTGAGCTGAAGCTGGATGGCCTTGCCGTCAGTATTCTGTATGAAAATGGCGTTTTAGTCAGTGCCGCGACCCGTGGCGATGGCACCACCGGGGAAGATATCACGTCTAATGTGCGTACTATTCGCGCTATTCCGCTGAAGCTGCACGGAGAGAATATCCCGGCGCGTCTGGAAGTGCGTGGTGAAGTGTTCCTGCCGCAGGCGGGGTTCGAAAAGATTAACGAAGATGCGCGACGCACGGGCGGGAAAGTTTTTGCTAACCCACGTAATGCGGCAGCTGGTTCACTGCGTCAGCTTGATCCGCGTATTACAGCGAAGCGACCGCTCACTTTTTTCTGCTATGGCGTTGGTGTTCTGGAAGGTGGCGAGCTGCCGGATACTCATCTTGGCCGTTTACTGCAATTTAAAAAGTGGGGGTTGCCGGTCAGCGATCGGGTAACGCTTTGTGAATCGGCGGAAGAAGTGCTGGCGTTCTATCACAAAGTGGAAGAAGACCGCCCGACGCTGGGCTTTGATATCGACGGCGTGGTGATTAAGGTCAACTCACTGGAACAGCAGGAGCAGCTTGGCTTTGTCGCGCGTGCCCCGCGCTGGGCGGTAGCGTTTAAATTCCCGGCGCAGGAGCAGATGACCTTTGTGCGTGACGTCGAGTTTCAGGTTGGGCGTACTGGCGCGATTACGCCTGTTGCGCGTCTGGAACCTGTCCATGTTGCTGGCGTGCTGGTGAGTAACGCAACCTTACACAATGCGGATGAAATCGAACGTCTTGGTTTACGCATTGGCGATAAAGTGGTGATTCGCCGCGCTGGCGACGTGATCCCGCAGGTGGTTAACGTCGTGCTTTCTGAACGCCCGGAAGATACCCGTGAGGTTGTATTCCCGACGCATTGTCCGGTATGTGGTTCTGACGTTGAGCGTGTGGAAGGTGAAGCGGTTGCCCGCTGTACCGGTGGCCTGATTTGCGGAGCGCAGCGTAAAGAGTCGCTGAAACACTTTGTTTCCCGCCGTGCGATGGATGTTGACGGAATGGGCGACAAAATCATCGATCAGCTGGTTGAAAAAGAATATGTCCATACTCCGGCAGATCTGTTCAAACTCACCGCAGGCAAACTGACCGGACTGGAGCGTATGGGGCCAAAATCGGCACAAAACGTGGTTAACGCGCTAGAAAAAGCGAAAGAAACCACCTTTGCTCGCTTCCTCTATGCACTTGGCATCCGTGAAGTCGGCGAGGCCACCGCAGCAGGTCTGGCGGCATATTTCGGCACGCTGGAAGCGCTGGAAGCCGCTTCGATTGAAGAGCTGCAAAAGGTGCCTGATGTTGGCATTGTCGTTGCATCCCACGTTCACAACTTCTTTGCCGAAGAAAGCAACCGCAATGTCATCAGCGAGCTGTTGGCGGAAGGTGTTCACTGGCCTGCGCCGATCGTTATCAACGCGGAAGAGATTGACAGCCCGTTTGCTGGTAAAACCGTGGTGCTTACGGGCAGCTTAAGCCAGATGTCGCGTGATGACGCTAAAGCTCGACTGGTTGAACTGGGCGCGAAAGTCGCGGGCAGCGTGTCGAAGAAAACCGATCTGGTGATTGCCGGAGAAGCGGCAGGTTCTAAACTGGCGAAAGCGCAGGAACTGGGCATTGAAGTCATCGACGAAGCGGAAATGCTGCGTTTGCTGGGTAGCTGAGATGGAAAAAGAGCAGCTGATTGAAATAGCCAATACGATAATGCCGTTTGGCAAATATAAAGGGCGTCGCTTAATCGACCTGCCGGAGGAGTATCTGCTGTGGTTTGCCCGCAAAGATGAATTCCCGGCAGGGAAGCTCGGTGAGCTAATGCAAATCACGCTGCTGATTAAAACCGAGGGGCTGACGCAACTGGTCCAGCCCCTGAAGCGTCCGCTTTAAGCTTTATCGGCGCTGCTTTCCTGCTGTGCCTGTAACTGTTCGGTCTGGCGTTTGTATCGACGCGCCAGCACCGCACAGACCATCAATTGGATCTGATGGAAAATCATTAGGGGCAGCACCATCATACCGATCACCGATGTGGGGAACAGAATGTTTGCCATCGGGATGCCATTTGCCAGACTCTTTTTCGAACCACAAAAGACGATAGTAATTTCATCTGCCTTATTGAAGCCCAGTCGGCGTGCCATAAAGACGTTAACTACAATCACGATAGCCAGAAGAACGCAGCTGACCACCACGATAAACAGCAATGATCCCCAGCCAACTTTATGCCAGATACCATTAACGACGGCTTCGCTGAACGCTGTATAAACCACCAACAGAATGGACGTCTGGTCAGTTTTCGCAATCCATTTTTTATTGCGCGACACCCAGTCACCAATCCACGGCCGGGAAAGATGCCCCAACACAAACGGCAGCAGCAGTTGCAGCATAATTTTACCGACCTGCTCAAGGCTGCCCCCTGCACCGTGAACATTCATCACCAGACCAACCAGCAATGGTGAAAGGAAAATCCCCAGCAGGCTGGATGCTGACGCAGAACAAACCGCCGCCGCGACGTTACCGCCCGCCATTGACGTGAAGGCGATTGCAGACTGCACGGTAGCCGGGAGAATGCACAAGTAGAGAAAACCGGAGTAGAGCATCGGGTCGACATTTACCGGTTTCCACCAGGCAAACAGTACACCCAGAATCGGAAACAGCACGAAGGTGCTGCAAATTACCCACAAATGCAGTCGCCAGTGACCACCGCCAGCAATAATCGCCTCACGCGACAACTTCGCGCCGTGCATAAAGAACAGCAGGGCAATCGCTGCGGTGGTCAGATTTTCAAAGAAGGGGACGAAATCGCCTCTGGCCGGAAAGAAAGAGGCCAGCAACACCACCGTGATCAGGGTTAAGGTGAAAGGATCGAGGATACGAAAAAGTTTCATAAAGACTCCAGATGATCGATGGTTCTATTGTGCTTCTTCCAGTTTGAGAAATAAAATTGATTTATTGCATCCATTCATGAAGAAAACAGATGAATTATTCTTTAAAACAATTAAAGGTTTTCGTCACAGTAGCGCAGGAGAAAAGTTTTAGTCGTGCAGGAGAGCGTATCGGCCTGAGCCAGTCGGCAGTGAGTCACAGTGTGAAGGAACTGGAAAATCATACTGGTGTTCGCCTGCTGGACAGAACCACGCGTGAAGTGGTGCTTACAGATGCAGGGCAGCAGCTGGCTTTGCGTCTTGAGCGACTGCTGGATGAACTGAACAGCACGTTGCGCGATACCGGGCGTATGGGGCAACAACTGAGCGGAAAAGTTCGGGTCGCTGCCAGCCAGACCATTTCCGCGCATCTTATTCCGCAATGCATTGCTGAAAGCCATCGCCGCTATCCAGATATTCAGTTTGTCCTGCACGATCGTCCGCAGCAGTGGGTGATGGAAAGTATTCGCCAGGGAGATGTCGACTTTGGCATCGTCATCGATCCAGGCCCAGTGGGCGATCTGCAATGTGAAGCGATTCTTTCCGAGCCTTTCTTTCTGCTTTGCCATCGCGATAGCGCTTTGGCCGTCGAAGATTATGTACCCTGGCAGGCATTACAGGGAGCGAAATTGGTGTTGCAGGATTACGCGTCAGGCAGCCGACCGCTGATTGACGCAGCGCTGGCGCGCAATGGTATTCAGGCGAATATTGTGCAGGAGATTGGACATCCGGCGACGCTGTTCCCGATGGTAGCCGCAGGCATCGGCATCAGTATTCTTCCCGCACTGGCGCTACCATTGCCTGAAGGTAGCCCACTGGTGGTAAAGCGCATTACGCCGGTTGTTGAACGCCAGTTGATGCTGGTGCGCAGGAAGAACCGTTCACTTTCCACCGCCGCTGAAGCGTTATGGGACGTGGTACGAGACCAGGGCAATGCGCTAATGGCTGGTCGGGAAGGGGATCCGTTGTATCAGATATAGAGTGAATTCATACTGCCGGGAGCCCCGGCAGTAATCAATCAGAAGTTAAATTTGATGGAGTAGATTATCGCATCCTGGTAAAAATCTTCGCCCAGTTTGTCATCCGCATATCGATACTGAATCCCCGTAGTAATGTGTGATGTTGCATTCCACCACAGTGCAACTGCGCCATTCAGCCCTTCTTTACCGCCATTACCCGCTGCATAGGTAGCGTCACGGTCAAACTCGTACTCGTTCCAGTTGGTAAGAGTGAATTTCTCGCTGCCCAGCATAAAGTTGTAACCTGCAACCCAGCCGGCGACATAGCCGTTGTCGCCAGTGTAATAGGTTTGATCTGTATAACGCTTAGCAAAGAACGGTTTGAACCACCAACCGCTGCCGGTGAAATTGTAGCCGATACCGTACAGGAACATATCGTCGTGGAAATTCACGCGATTCGCAGAACCGTAGGTGCCATACGCATGCAAGTAGAGATTAAATCCGGTGTCACCCAGGTAAATACGGTTGGTATTTTTAAAGGTATAACGCTGCTCGCTACCTGGTTTATTATGGCGACCGTTATAGAAGTTTTCCCAGTCGAAGAACCCGTACATTTCTCCCCAACTAAAGTTAGCGCCACCTTCAAATTCAAGATAACCAAAATCATCTTTGTGTGATTTGGTCGACGATTTTTCGGTAGTCCGGCTGGTCCAGTCCAGATAATGCACGCCGATATCTGCAAAACCGCCTTTAAATTCTGCATGAGATACAACAGGTATCGCTAATATAGAGGAAAGTGTCAGAGTTAAAAGATGTTTTTTCATAGCATAATTCCCTATGCCGATCGTTATTAGCAGATTGCTTAATAAAGTGGTTTGCTAAAAACGACATATTGTTAATGCAAAGGAATTAATATCGCCAATACAGTTTTTACCGTGGATTAATAGAGAAAAGATATAAATCCATCGATATCGAATCGCTATTGAATGCGTGAGAAAAGTGTATTGGTAAGAGCCGGGACAACCTCGCTATAAAAAGGCGTTAGATTCCACCCTACAGAAAAAGGATATGTATGTCTCAGGTTCAATTTTCTCATAACCCGCTGTTTTGCATAGATATTATCAAGACTTATAAACCTGATTTCACGCCACGAGTGGCCTTTATTTTAGGTTCCGGGCTCGGCGCGCTGGCCGATCAGATTGAGAACGCTGTCGCAATTTCCTACGAAAAGCTGCCGGGCTTCCCGGTAAGTACGGTACATGGTCATGCGGGGGAGTTAGTGCTGGGCCATCTCCAGGGCGTACCGGTGGTATGTATGAAAGGTCGCGGACATTTCTACGAAGGTCGTGGAATGACCATTATGACTGACGCAATTCGTACCTTTAAGCTGCTGGGCTGCGAGCTACTGTTCTGCACCAATGCGGCAGGCTCGCTGCGTCCGGAAGTGGGGGCAGGCAGCCTGGTCGCATTGAAAGATCATATCAACACCATGCCCGGTACGCCGATGGTGGGTCTTAACGATGATCGTTTTGGAGAGCGCTTCTTCTCACTGGCAAATGCCTACGATGCGGAATACCGCGCACTGTTACAAAAAGTGGCGAAAGAAGAGGGTTTCCCTCTGACGGAGGGCGTGTTCGTCTCGTATCCGGGGCCGAATTTCGAGACTGCGGCGGAAATTCGCATGATGCAAATTATTGGTGGGGATGTTGTTGGTATGTCTGTGGTGCCTGAGGTTATTTCAGCTCGCCATTGCGACCTTAAAGTCGTTGCGGTCTCTGCGATTACCAATATGGCGGAAGGTTTAAGCGATGTGAAATTGTCACATGCGCAAACGCTGGCGGCTGCGGAGCTCTCTAAGCAGAACTTCATCAACCTTATTTGTGGCTTTCTGCGCAAAATTGCCTGAGAAAAACAATAAGAAACGGCCTCGCGGGTGAGGCCAAATGATGCGACAAGGAAACGATTATGAGCATCGCGATGCGCTTAAAGGTAATGTCCTTTTTGCAATATTTTATCTGGGGGAGCTGGCTGGTTACCCTCGGCTCTTACATGATTAATACCCTTCATTTTACCGGCGCTAATGTTGGCATGGTTTACAGTTCCAAAGGGATCGCCGCGATTATTATGCCTGGTATAATGGGGATCATCGCAGACAAATGGCTGCGCGCAGAACGTGCATACATGCTGTGTCACCTGGTGTGTGCGGGCGTACTTTTTTATGCGGCATCCGTAACTGATCCGGATATGATGTTTTGGGTGATGTTAGTCAATGCGATGGCGTTTATGCCGACTATTGCGTTATCGAACAGCGTCTCTTATTCCTGTCTTGCCCAGGCAGGGCTTGACCCGGTGACCGCTTTCCCGCCCATTCGCGTTTTTGGTACGGTGGGGTTCATTGTCGCGATGTGGGCAGTAAGCCTGCTGCATCTGGAATTGAGTAGTCTGCAGCTGTATATCGCGTCCGGTGCGTCATTGCTGCTGTCGGCTTATGCGCTGACTTTGCCGAAGATTCCGGTTGCGGAGAAAAAAGCGACCACATCGCTTGCCAGCAAGCTGGGTCTGGATGCCTTCGTGCTGTTTAAAAATCCACGCATGGCCATCTTTTTCCTCTTTGCCATGATGCTGGGTGCGGTACTGCAAATTACCAACGTTTTTGGTAATCCGTT
This sequence comes from Escherichia sp. SCLE84, assembly GCF_012584495.1. Lineage (NCBI taxonomy): Bacteria > Pseudomonadati > Pseudomonadota > Gammaproteobacteria > Enterobacterales > Enterobacteriaceae > Escherichia > Escherichia sp. SCLE84. The sequence goes on from NZ_CP051430.1 coordinate 4,690,606, forward strand.
CCTACATGATTTCGCCCGTAACCCGGAGTTTGCTGACAGTTTTGTGGTGAAATATCCCTCCATTTTACTGTCAGTTTCACAGATGGCAGAAGTGGGCTTTATACTGACTATCCCATTCTTTTTAAAGCGATTTGGCATTAAAACCGTCATGCTGATGAGTATGGTGGCCTGGACGCTGCGCTTTGGCTTCTTCGCCTATGGCGATCCGTCAACAACCGGATTTATTTTGCTGCTGCTGTCGATGATTGTTTATGGCTGTGCATTCGATTTCTTCAATATTTCTGGTTCGGTATTTGTCGAACAGGAAGTTGATTCCAGCATTCGTGCCAGCGCGCAGGGGCTCTTTATGACCATGGTAAATGGTGTCGGCGCATGGGTTGGCTCGATTCTGAGTGGCATGGCAGTAGATTACTTTTCGGTGGATGGCGTAAAAGACTGGCAAACTATCTGGCTGGTGTTTGCAGGATATGCTCTTTTTCTCGCAGTGATATTTTTCTTTGGGTTTAAATATAATCATGACCCTGAAAAGATAAAGCATCGAGCGGTGGCTCATTAAAAGGATTCGCAGCTCTGCTCTTCAGAGCTGCTTTTATGATAAAGGTTAATTAGTGAAAGATATTTTATTTTCTTCCGGCGTTGGTTTTGGCATTGGTGCTTTGTTTACAATCGTGCGCTTGCCTATTCCTGTACCAAATGTATTACCAGGTATATTATCCATTGTGTTTATGTATGTCGGATATCTGGTGGTGAAATACTTTATGCCATGATAATTTAATACGATGTATTTATTATATGGAGCACTTAATTATGGAACGCGTATACAGAACAGATCTTAAGTTGCTCCGTTATTTTCTTGCCGTAGCGGAAGAGTTGCATTTTGGCCGCGCAGCAGCGCGTTTAAATATGTCTCAGCCTCCGCTCAGTATTCATATTAAAGAGCTGGAAAATCAACTCGGCACGCAGCTTTTTATTCGCCATTCGCGCAGCGTCGTACTGACACACGCGGGCAAAATCTTGATGGAAGAATCGCGTCGATTGCTGGTGAATGCTAATAATGTATTGGCTCGGGTTGAACAAATAGGTCGGGGAGAAGCAGGGCGGATTGAACTCGGCGTAGTGGGAACGGCTATGTGGGGACGGATGCGCCCGGTTATGCGGCGATTCCTCAGGGAAAATCCTAACGTTGAAGTTCTTTTTCGCGAAAAGATGCCCGCGATGCAAATGGCCCTGCTGGAACGACGTGAACTCGATGCCGGGATCTGGCGAATGGCGACAGAACCACCGACAGGTTTTACCAGCTTACGGTTGCATGAATCGGCGTTTCTGGTGGCGATGCCTGAAGAGCATCATCTCTCATCATTTTCCACCGTTCCGCTGGAAGCGCTACGTGACGAGTATTTTGTTACAATGCCGCCCGTGTACACTGACTGGGATTTTTTGCAGCGAGTTTGCCAGCAGGTGGGATTTTCACCGGTTGTTATTCGCGAAGTTAATGAACCGCAAACGGTACTCGCCATGGTCAGTATGGGTATTGGTATCACATTGATAGCGGACAGCTACGCACAAATGAACTGGCCAGGTGTCATTTTCCGTCCGCTCAAACAGCGCATCCCTGCAGATTTATATATTGTTTATGAAACACAGCAGGTGACGCCCGCGATGGTTAAGCTGTTGGCTGCATTGACACAGTAGGTGAGGAGACAGGAATTGCCGGAAATAGTCGTCTGCTAAGTGAAGCGCATCAGGCAATTTCGCAAATCGCAGATAGCAAAAAAGCGCCTTTAGGGCGCTTTTTTACATTGGTGGGTCGTGCAGGATGACTCGCTTCGCTCGCCCTTCGGGCCGTCGCCGCGAGCGGCTCCGTTGTTTCGCTGCGCTCAACTCAAACCTGCTGCAGGTTCGAATCTTTGAGTATCGCAGATAGCAAAAAAGCGCCTTTAGGGCGCTTTTTTACATTGGTGGGTCGTGCAGGATTCGAACCTGCGACCAATTGATTAAAAGTCAACTGCTCTACCAACTGAGCTAACGACCCGAAGTGGTGGGTGATGACGGGATCGAACCGCCGACCCCCTCCTTGTAAGGGAGGTGCTCTCCCAGCTGAGCTAATCACCCACTTCGGTACTTCACATTTTTACAAGAAATTTAGCTGGCGAGAAAGTGGTGGGTGATGACGGGATCGAACCGCCGACCCCCTCCTTGTAAGGGAGGTGCTCTCCCAGCTGAGCTAATCACCCACTTCTCAATTTCTTGCTACACGGCGGAGACTACATAAAGTAGTTGGTGGGTGATGACGGGATCGAACCGCCGACCCCCTCCTTGTAAGGGAGGTGCTCTCCCAGCTGAGCTAATCACCCCCGCTGTGTGGAGTCGCATTATAGGGAGAGTTCAAAATGAGTCAACGCATTTTCTAAAGAAATTGTTCGTTCGTCGTAAATTTAAGCAAGATGATCGCAAAACGGACCGTGTTGCGCAATTTGTCAACGAAAACAATAATGCGTAAGGTAGAAACCCGAACTACATTGAGGAATCAGGCGGGAGTGATAGAATATCGCCCACTCAATTTTTCCAGGATTTGCCGGTTGTCGGCATCTTTCTAAACGTAAGGCCATTTCATGAAAATCAAAACTCGCTTCGCGCCAAGCCCAACAGGCTATCTGCACGTTGGCGGCGCGCGTACTGCTCTTTACTCCTGGCTTTTTGCACGTAACCACGGCGGTGAGTTCGTGCTGCGTATTGAAGACACCGATCTTGAGCGTTCCACGCCGGAAGCTATCGAAGCCATTATGGATGGCATGAACTGGCTGAGCCTGGAGTGGGATGAAGGTCCGTACTACCAGACCAAACGTTTTGATCGCTACAATGCGGTGATCGATCAGATGCTGGAAGAGGGCACTGCTTATAAATGCTATTGCTCTAAAGAGCGCCTGGAAGCGCTGCGCGAAGAGCAAATGGCGAAAGGTGAGAAGCCGCGTTATGACGGTCGCTGCCGCCACAGCCATGAGCATCATGCTGATGATGAACCGTGTGTCGTGCGTTTTGCTAATCCGCAGGAAGGTTCTGTTGTTTTTGACGATCAGATCCGTGGTCCGATCGAGTTCAGCAACCAGGAGCTGGATGATCTGATTATCCGCCGTACCGATGGTTCCCCAACCTATAACTTCTGTGTGGTTGTCGATGACTGGGATATGGAAATCACCCACGTTATCCGTGGCGAAGACCATATCAACAACACGCCGCGCCAGATCAACATTCTTAAGGCCCTGAAAGCGCCGGTGCCGGTTTACGCGCACGTTTCTATGATCAATGGCGATGACGGTAAAAAACTGTCCAAACGTCACGGGGCAGTCAGCGTAATGCAGTATCGTGATGACGGTTATTTGCCAGAAGCACTGCTGAACTATCTGGTGCGTCTGGGCTGGTCCCACGGCGATCAGGAAATCTTCACTCGTGAAGAGATGATCAAATACTTCACTTTGAATGCCGTCAGCAAATCTGCCAGTGCGTTCAACACCGACAAGCTGCTGTGGCTGAACCATCACTACATTAACGCGCTGCCGCCGGAGTATGTTGCTACTCACTTACAGTGGCACATTGAGCAGGAAAATATCGATACCCGTAACGGCCCGCAGCTGGCTGATCTGGTGAAACTGCTGGGCGAACGCTGCAAGACGCTGAAAGAGATGGCACAGAGCTGCCGTTATTTCTACGAAGATTTTGCTGAGTTCGATGCCGATGCGGCGAAAAAACATCTGCGTCCGGTAGCGCGTCAGCCGCTGGAAGTGGTTCGTGACAAACTGGCCGCGATTACTGACTGGACCGCTGAAAACGTTCATCACGCTATTCAGGCGACGGCGGATGAGCTGGAAGTGGGTATGGGTAAAGTTGGTATGCCGCTGCGTGTCGCCGTAACCGGTGCGGGGCAGTCTCCAGCACTGGATGTTACCGTTCACGCAATTGGTAAGACCCGCAGTATCGAGCGTATCAACAAAGCGCTGGATTTTATTGCTGAACGCGAAAATCAGCAGTAATTAGCGTGTAAAAAGATAAACGGCAGGAGATAATATCCTGCCGTTTTTTATTTATGCTGATTCGTCAATATCGAGACGGGCGAGGAAATTGCGAATTCCTTCACGTGACAAAAATTGCGCGACTTTTTCCTGCTCAATGTCTGTCATATTATCTATCGCGTTGATGATTTGTCGATACGCCGGGGCGCGTGCTCCAGGAGCGTATTCAGCAATTCTCTCTTCAGCTTCCATCAACATTGGTGTGTTATGGAAGGCTGGCGTGTTCTGAATAAACTCGCAAACTTGCGTATCGACCAGAATAAGTCTGGCACGACCGCCTTTCACGCCGGGAAATTTTTCCGTTTTCCAGCCTTTTTCTCTGATCCAACGGTTAACAGTTTGTTTAGCCACACCGAGGCATTCAGCCAGTTCTTCGGTGGTCATTTTGTTGCGTAATCTTTTCATATTATTTGCTATCGCGAATCCCTAAGCGTTGTAACAATCCGATAATCCCTTCCCGCAGAAGCAAGGATGTAAACTGTTTTTGTTCAACTGGCGTCATCTCTTTCGCCAGTGTCACCAGCAATACTTCAAGCGGCGCATCACCAGAAAGGGCAGGCGCTTCTCCCTGACCTTCTGGACGTTCAGCATTGCGAATATATTCACGAACCTGTTCATTGACGTGAACCAGTCGGGCTTTGCCACCCTGGACGCCAGGTTTTGGTGACGTTGTCCAGCCTTCCTTGCGTACCCATTTATTAATGGTCTGGCGGCTATAGCCGGTCAGTCTGGCAAGTTCATCTGGTGTCATCCTCTCCTTGAACATAACAATTCCCTGAATGTATGTGGGTCTATTAGTAGTTCATTTTATAACACCACTTTACAGGAAACCGTGACATGAATAACTACTGAATGCGAGCGGTTTTCCAAAATTGTTCATTTGCCTGATTTTTCAGCGATTGAAACTACACGTTGCAATTTGCCGTTGACACATTCGGGCGGAATTCATATGATGCCGCCCGTCAACTCGACAAGCTTTACGTGACGGGGCTATAGCTCAGCTGGGAGAGCGCTTGCATGGCATGCAAGAGGTCAGCGGTTCGATCCCGCTTAGCTCCACCAAATTTTGCACCCAGCAAATTTGGTACGTAAACGCATCGTGGGGCTATAGCTCAGCTGGGAGAGCGCTTGCATGGCATGCAAGAGGTCAGCGGTTCGATCCCGCTTAGCTCCACCAAATTTCCAACCCTCGCTGCAAAGCGGGGGTTTTTTGTCTCTGCTTTTTGCCGCTTTTGTAATACAGTCTACGTCCGGGTTAGCGCCGCCTGGTGAAAGCATCATTGGATGAAAAATCGGCAACAGGCTGGCCCCTGTTTGCTTCGCGATGCGAATAAACTTATTATTTGTGTGCCTGAAAACCCCGATCAGTGAGAGTAGTGTACTCATGTTTGTGGAGCATAACCTGATAAAAAATATCAAGATATTCACACTAGCGTTTACGCTCACCGTGGTACTTATTCAGCTATCCCGTTTTATTTCGCCACTTGCCATTATCCATTCCAGTTATATCTTTCTGGCGTGGATGCCACTGTGCGTAATGCTGTCAATCTTGTTTATCTTTGGCTGGCGCGGTGTCGTTCCCGTTTTATGCGGGATGTTTTGCACCAATCTGTGGAACTTTCATCTCTCTTTTTTACAGACTGCGGTCATGCTCGGTAGCCAGACGTTTGTCGTGTTGTGTGCCTGCGCAATATTACGCTGGCAGCTGGGGACGCGTTGGCGTTATGGATTGACCAGCCGATATGTCTGGCAACGTCTGTTCTGGCTTGGTTTGGTGACGCCGATCGGCATCAAATGCAGCATGTATCTTGTGGGGAGCTTCTTTGATTTCCCGCTAAAGATATCCACCTTTTTCGGCGATGCGGATGCCATTTTCACGGTCGTTGATTTGCTAAGCCTTTTCACCGCTGTGCTGATTTACAACATGCTTTTCTACTATCTCACTCGCATGATTGTAAGTCCCCACTTTGCGCAGATATTGTGGCGCAGGGATATCGCTCCGTCGTTGGGCAAAGAGAAACGCGCATTTACCTTAAGCTGGCTGGCAGCGTTAAGCGTGCTGCTACTTCTGTTGTGCACACCTTATGAAAACGACTTTATTGCCGGTTACTTGGTACCCGTTTTCTTCATCATCTTTACCCTCGGGGTCGGTAAGCTTCGCTATCCGTTTTTAAATCTCACCTGGGCTGTTTCAACGCTTTGCCTGCTGAATTACAACCAGAACTTTTTGCAAGGGGTGGAAACCGAATATTCGCTGGCATTTATTCTTGCGGTGCTGATTTCCTTTAGCGTTTGCCTGCTCTATATGGTGCGCATTTATCATCGCAGTGAATGGCTTAATCGCCGCTGGCATTTGCAGGCGCTGACAGATCCGTTAACGCTCCTACCCAACTTTCGTGCGTTGGAACAAGCGCCGGAGCAAGAGGCGGGCAAGAGTTTTTGCTGCCTGCGCATTGATAATCTTGAGTTTATGAGTCGTCATTACGGCTTAATGATGCGCGTTCACTGTATCCGCTCAATTTGCCGTACGCTGCTGCCGTTGATGCAGGAAAACGAAAAGTTGTATCAATTGCCGGGTAGTGAACTGCTGTTAGTGCTGAGCGGGCCGGAAACGGAAGGGCGACTCCAGCATATGGTTAACATCCTGAATAGTCGGCAAATTCACTGGAACAATACCGGGCTGGATATGGGCTATGGTGCTGCCTGGGGGCGTTTTGATGGAAATCAGGAAACCCTGCAACCCTTGTTGGGGCAGTTAAGCTGGCTGGCGGAGCAATCCTGCGCACATCATCATGTGCTGGCGCTGGATAGCAGAGAGGAGATGGTTTCCGGGCAGACCACTAAACAGGTGCTATTGCTGAATACCATTCGCACGGCGTTAGATCAGGGTGATTTGCTGCTCTACGCCCAGCCAATTCGCAACAAAGAGGGTGAAGGTTATGATGAGATCCTCGCGCGACTGAAATATGACGGCGGCATTATGACCCCGGATAAGTTTCTGCCCCTTATTGCTCAGTTTAACCTTAGCGCGCGTTTTGATTTGCAAGTGCTGGAATCCTTGTTGAAGTGGCTGGCAACACACCCTTGCGACAAAAAAGGACCGCGCTTTTCAGTCAATTTAATGCCGCTCACGCTGCTGCAAAAGAATATTGCCGGGCGGATTATTCGTCTGTTTAAGCGTTATCACATCTCCCCGCAGTCGGTCATTCTTGAGATCACCGAGGAGCAGGCGTTTTCTAACGCAGAAAGCAGCATGTACAACATCGAGCAGCTGCATAAGTTTGGTTTCCGGATTGCGATTGATGACTTTGGCACCGGATATGCCAACTACGAACGGTTAAAGCGTTTGCAGGCTGATATCATCAAAATTGATGGCGTCTTTGTGAAAGATATTGTCACGAACACGCTGGATGCGATGATTGTGAGATCAATTACCGATCTGGCGAAAGCGAAGTCATTGAGTGTGGTCGCGGAGTTTGTCGAGACGCAACAGCAGCAGGCGCTATTGCATAAGCTCGGGGTGCAATATCTGCAAGGGTATTTGATTGGTCGCCCGCAGCCATTAGCTGATTAACAGGCGTAAAAAAGCCGGGGAATGATCCCCGGCTTTTTTATGTATGGTTTTACAGCACCAGTGCTGCGATTGACGCAGACAGCACACTCACCAGGGTAGAGCCGTAAACCAGTTTCAGACCGAAGCGAGAAACCACGTTACCTTGCTCTTCATTCAGGCCTTTAACTGCACCTGCGATAATCCCGATTGAAGAGAAGTTAGCGAAGGAAACCAGGAACACAGAGATGATGCCTTCAGCACGCGGAGAGAGCGTGGAAGCAATTTTCTGCAGATCCATCATCGCAACGAACTCGTTGGAAACCAGTTTGGTCGCCATGATACTGCCCACTTGCAGTGCTTCACTGGAAGGAACACCCATCACCCATGCAATCGGATAGAAGATGTAGCCCAGGATGCCCTGGAAGGAGATGCTGTAGCCAAACCAGCCAGTCACAGTAGCAAACAGTGCGTTCAGTGCGGCGATCAGGGCGATAAAGCCGATCAGCATCGCGGCAACGATAATGGCAACCTTGAAACCTGCCAGAATGTATTCACCCAGCATTTCGAAGAAGCTCTGACCTTCGTGCAGGTTGGACATCTGAATGTTTTCTTCACTGGCATCAACACGGTAAGGGTTGATCAGCGACAGCACGATAAAGGTGCTGAACATGTTCAGTACCAGCGCCGCAACGACATATTTCGGCTCCAGCATGGTCATGTATGCACCAACGATGGACATAGATACGGTGGACATCGCCGTTGCTGCCATGGTGTACATACGATTGCGGGAGATTTTGCCGAGGATATCTTTATAGGCAATAAAGTTTTCAGACTGACCCAGAATCAGGGAGCTGACGGCGTTAAAGGATTCCAGTTTGCCCATGCCGTTGACTTTGGAGAGCAGGAAACCAATTGCGCGGATAATCACCGGCAACACGCGAATGTGCTGGAGAATACCGATCAGTGCAGAGATAAAGACGATTGGGCACAGCACTTTCAGGAAGAAGAATGCCAGGCCTTGATCATTCATGCTACCAAAGACGAAGTTAGTCCCTTCGTTGGCAAATCCGAGCAGTTTTTCGAACATTTCGGAGAAGCCTTTCACGAAGCCTAAACCAACGTCGGAGTTCAGGAAGAACCACGCCAGTAACACTTCGATAACAAGCAGTTGAATAACATAACGGATACGAATTTTTTTGCGGTCGCTGCTTACCAGCAGTGCGAGAATCGCAACAACGGCAAGTGCCAGTACAAAATGAAGGACGCGGTCCATATTTGCTCCAAATATGAGGCAGGTTAAATTTCCGTGCACATTCTATGTAACATGGTTAAGGAAAACGAGATCTGACACACACTATAATGACGTCCTGTGACAAGCTTCAAAAATAGTGATCTGTCATACATTTCTGCTATGTTGTGTATGGAAGCTGAAAGTTATGTAAATGTGCTAACATTAAACATAACCATAACATTCAAGTCATCAATCTTTTCGTAGTCATAATCCAGGTCTATCAGAGAAATCACCACAACCCATTTAAATGAATTTGATAATCATTCTCGTTTGGCATAGCATGAAACATAGCAAAGGCTATGTTTTAGAGGCACAAGATGACGAACTATCGCGTTGAGAGTAGCAGCGGACGGGCGGCGCGCAAGATGAGGCTCGCATTAATGGGACCTGCGTTCATTGCGGCGATTGGTTATATCGATCCCGGTAACTTTGCGACCAATATTCAGGCGGGTGCCAGCTTCGGCTATCAGCTACTGTGGGTTGTCGTTTGGGCCAACCTGATGGCGATGCTGATTCAGAACCTCTCTGCCAAACTAGGGATTGCCACCGGTAAAAATCTGGCGGAGCAGATTCGCGATCACTATCCGCGTCCCGTAGTGTGGTTCTATTGGGTTCAGGCAGAAATTATTGCGATGGCAACCGACCTGGCGGAATTTATTGGTGCGGCGATCGGTTTTAAACTCATTCTTGGTGTCTCGTTGTTGCAGGGCGCGGTGCTGACGGGGATCGCGACTTTCCTGATTTTAATGCTGCAACGTCGCGGGCAAAAACCGCTGGAAAAAGTGATTGGTGGGTTACTGTTGTTTGTTGCCGCGGCTTACATTGTCGAGTTGATTTTTTCCCAGCCTAACCTGGCGCAGCTGGGTAAAGGAATGGTGATCCCGAGTTTACCTACTTCGGAAGCGGTCTTCCTGGCAGCAGGCGTGTTAGGGGCGACGATTATGCCGCATGTGATTTATTTGCACTCTTCGCTCACTCAGCATTTACATGGCGGTTCGCGTCAACAACGTTATTCCGCCACCAAATGGGATGTGGCTATCGCCATGACGATTGCCGGTTTTGTCAATCTGGCGATGATGGCTACAGCTGCGGCGGCGTTCCACTTTTCTGGTCATACTGGTGTTGCCGATCTTGATGAGGCTTATCTGACGCTGCAACCGCTGTTAAGCCATGCTGCGGCAACGGTCTTTGGGTTAAGTCTGGTTGCTGCCGGACTGTCCTCAACGGTGGTGGGGACACTGGCGGGGCAGGTGGTGATGCAGGGATTCATTCGCTTCCATATCCCGCTGTGGGTGCGTCGTACAGTCACCATGTTGCCGTCATTTATTGTCATTCTGATGGGATTAGATCCGACACGGATTCTGGTTATGAGTCAGGTGCTGTTAAGTTTTGGTATCGCCCTGGCGCTGGTTCCACTGCTGATTTTCACCAGTGACAGCAAGTTGATGGGCGATCTGGTGAACAGCAAACGCGTAAAACAGACAGGCTGGGTGATTGTAGTGCTGGTCGTGGCGCTGAATATCTGGTTGTTGGTGGGGACGGCGCTGGGATTGTAGTTGAATGAGCGTCGCATCTGGCACTATTGGCGGATGCGGCGTAAACGCCTTATCCGCCCTACGCGTTAAAGAGCCGGTTTGTAGGCCTGATAAGACTCGCTAGCGTCGCATCAGGCATTGTGTTCCATTGGCGAATGTGTTTAATGGCGGTGTCCATGTCCGCGGCCTTTTCCGCGATGATCGTCACGATCGCGCCAGCCTTCACGATAGCCACGCTCATACGCTTTACGCTTATCCCAGCCACGATGATAGCCATTATCATGACGCCACCAGCGGTTTTTACGCCACTCATAATTGCGATGCCAGTAGTCACGGTCGCGCCAGTGACCACCGTCCCAGTAATTACCGTAATGATCGCGATCGCCAATTTGTAATTTGATTGATGGCAGTAGGGTGATTTCACCTGCGTTTGCTGCAAGCGGGGTAAATGCCATCAGGGCGGCCGCCAGAAACAGTGACCTGAACATTGTTATTCTCCTTCACGATCGAAGCCGTCAGCGGCCTGTTAACGCAATATTACGGGGAGGTAAAGCCCCGTATCATCGCCATAACTCTTAAATCATAAAGGAGAGCATTTTTTGCTAAACGTTATCGTGGGGTGGCTGTTGCTTCGGACGATTGACCATCATCATCGGCTTACCTGCTAATAACAGCCATGCCGGAAGCATGACGATACAGAGCAGCGGTAGCAATGTGGTATTGGGTACAACGACCGCCGCCATAAAAAGACTTAACCAGCCATCGCGTGTTACCACCAGCACGATGCCGAGAATAGCGCAAGAAACGGTTATTGCCGCTGGTACGGCGGGTACGTGCTCATGCAGCATCAACCCTAATGCCACGCCGACAAACACTGCCGGGAAGATTCGCCCACCGCGAAAGCCACTGGCGGCAGCAACGACCAGGGCGGCAAGTTTAATTACCGCCAGCAAAAAGTAATCGCTGGTGCTGAAAGCCTGATTTGCCACCATCTGCTGCATCTCATCCAGCCCTTTAAACAGCGAAACTGGTCCACCAATAACCCCCAGAATACCGAGAATAAATCCGCCAATACCCAGCACGAGCACCGGATTTTTCATTTGATTCATCATCGCGTGCAACCGTGGTAAGCACCATACGGCGACCATCCCTGCTGCGATGGCAATCGCCGCGACAATTGCACCGCTGAGAATATCGGTCATTTCCATCTGTCCGTAATGCGCAATGGGCAGTGAAAAATGGGGATGGAAAAATAATCCGGTAGTAAGTGCACCAGCTGCTGCCGCCATTAATGGCGCAAAAAGACGATCCCATAGCGGAACTTCACTACTGCCATTTAAGGTTTGCGAAAATATCAACGCCGCCGCAACAGGTGTACCAAACAGCGCGCCGATGGTTCCGGCAGAGGCTAAAATAGTCCACTCCATTCGGTTGACGCGCGGTAACAGACGAGCGCCAATGGCAACCGCAAGGGCGATATTGACGGTCATGATCGGATGTTCCGGCCCCAGGCTGACGCCGCCAGCAAGACCGAGAATTAATGCTACGATAAGTCCTGGTAGCGCAGAGGGCGGAACTGGTGCGCCGATCAGCGGTTCACAGGCGGGGTCTGGTCCGGCATGACCCTGGCTGAAACGGATAACCAACCCCACCGCAATACCCGTTAGCGTTAATACACCGATGATCCAGAGAGGTGAATCCTGGGCTATCCCCAGAGTTCCCGGCAGTCGTTGCCAGAGCAAATTCTGTAATGCCGAGGCGATTTTCATCACCACAATCAGAATAAGACTGGACGCAATCCCAATTGCCACGGCGGGGAGCGATAATAACAACATGGTTCTGGCTCGCGGATGGAGCATGTTCTATTCCTTATGCGGGGTCAGATACTTAGTTTGCCCAGCTTGCAAAAAGGCATCGCTGCAATTGGTGCTGAAACGATAAAGTAAATGTGTGACCCAGATCGATATTTACAGGGAGCCTGCCTTTCCGGCGTTGTTGTTATGCCCCCAGGTATTTACAGTGTGAGAAAGAATTATTTTGACTTTAGCGGAGCAGTTGAAGAATGACAAAGTATGCATTAGTCGGTGATGTGGGCGGCACCAACGCACGTCTTGCTCTGTGTGATATTGCCAGTGGTGAAATCTCGCAGGCTAAGACCTATTCAGGGCTTGATTACCCCAGCCTCGAAGCGGTCATTCGCGTTTATCTTGAAGAACATAAGGTCGAGGTGAAAGACGGCTGTATTGCCATCGCTTGCCCAATTACCGGTGACTGGGTGGCAATGACCAACCATACCTGGGCGTTCTCAATTGCCGAAATGAAAAAGAATCTCGGTTTTAGCCATCTGGAAATTATTAACGATTTTACCGCTGTATCGATGGCGATCCCGATGCTGAAAAAAGAGCATCTGATTCAGTTTGGTGGCGCAGAACCGGTAGAAGGTAAGCCTATTGCGGTTTACGGTGCCGGAACGGGGCTTGGGGTTGCGCATCTGGTCCATGTCGATAAGCGTTGGGTAAGCTTGCCGGGCGAAGGCGGTCACGTTGATTTTGCGCCGAATAGTGAAGAAGAGGCCATTATCCTCGAAATACTGCGTGCGGAAATTGGCCATGTTTCGGCGGAACGCGTGCTTTCTGGCCCTGGGCTGGTGAATTTGTATCGCGCAATTGTGAAAGCTGACAACCGCCTGCCAGAAAATCTCAAGCCAAAAGATATTACCGAACGTGCGCTGGCTGATAGCTGCACCGATTGCCGCCGCGCGTTGTCGCTGTTTTGCGTCATTATGGGCCGTTTTGGCGGCAATCTGGCGCTCAATCTCGGGACATTTGGCGGCGTGTTTATTGCGGGCGGTATCGTGCCGCGCTTCCTTGAGTTCTTCAAAGCCTCTGGTTTCCGTGCCGCATTTGAAGATAAAGGGCGCTTTAAAGAATATGTCCATGATATTCCGGTGTATCTCATCGTCCATGACAATCCGGGTCTTCTCGGTTCCGGTGCACATTTACGCCAGACCTTAGGTCACATTCTGTAAATCCTTCCTGTTATATCGGGAGGTAACTCTCCCGATAATCTTTTAAATCATACAGTTAATTCAATTTTTCTTTGTGTCCCCTCACAAGGCCGACCTGCGTCACACTTCCATACAGCGGGATTAATTCTCCAGTAAATGCATTATTTGTCTGGTAACGGCGATTTGTTTTGCACGTTCATAATTTCACTCGTCAACTATCACTGAACGAGGAATTAACGATGAGTAAGAAACTGATTGCCTTATGTGCCTGCCCGATGGGCCTGGCTCACACTTTTATGGCCGCTCAGGCGCTGGAAGAAGCGGCGGTAGAAGCCGGTTATGAAGTGAAAATTGAAACCCAGGGCGCGGACGGCATCCAGAATCGCCTGACGGCGCAGGATATCGCCGAAGCGACCATCATCATCCATTCCGTGGCAGTTACCCCGGAAGATAACGAACGTTTCGAATCACGCGACGTTTATGAAATCACTTTGCAGGACGCAATTAAAAACGCTGTAGGCATCATCAAAGAAATCGAAGAGATGATTGCCTCTGAACAACAGTAATATTCGACAGGGATAATTGTTATGGCCATTAAAAAACGCAGTGCAACCGTTGTGCCTGGCGCATCCGGTGCGGCAGCGGCAGTTAAGAATCCGCAGGCCTCTAAAAGCAGCTTCTGGGGTGAACTCCCGCAGCATGTGATGTCAGGGATTTCACGCATGGTGCCGACCTTAATTATGGGCGGTGTGATCCTCGCTTTCAGCCAGCTGATTGCTTATAGCTGGCTTAAAATTCCTGCTGAGATCGGCATCATGGATGCTCTTAATAGCGGGAAATTCTCCGGTTTCGACCTCTCCTTACTGAAATTTGCCTGGCTGTCGCAGTCCTTCGGCGGCGTGTTGTTTGGCTTTGCTATTCCGATGTTTGCCGCTTTTGTGGCGAACTCTATCGGCGGCAAACTGGCGTTCCCGGCTGGTTTTATCGGCGGCTTGATGTCTACCCAGCCGACGCAACTGCTGAACTTCGATCCCAGCACTATGCAATGGGCGACCTCTTCGCCGGTGCCGTCCACCTTCATTGGTGCGCTGATTATATCTATCGTTGCTGGTTACCTTGTGAAATGGATGAACCAGAAAATCCAGTTACCAGATTTCCTGTTAGCGTTCAAAACCACATTTTTGCTACCGATTCTTTCCGCCATTTTTGTCATGCTGGCGATGTACTATGTCATCACCCCATTTGGTGGCTGGATCAACGGCGGTATCCGTACCGTGCTGACTGCCGCAGGTGAGAAGGGCGCGCTGATGTATGCAATGGGGATTGCCGCGGCGACCGCAATCGACCTTGGTGGCCCAATCAACAAAGCGGCAGGTTTCGTTGCCTTCAGCTTTACCACCGACCACGTATTACCGGTTACCGCGCGTTCTATCGCTATCGTTATTCCGCCGATTGGTCTGGGGCTGGCGACCATTATCGACCGTCGTTTAACCGGCAAACGCCTGTTCAACGCTCAACTTTATCCGCAGGGTAAGACCGCCATGTTCCTGGCGTTTATGGGGATCAGTGAGGGTGCGATTCCGTTTGCGCTGGAAAGCCCCATCACCGCCATTCCGTCGTATATGGTCGGCGCTATTGTCGGCTCAACCGCCGCTGTCTGGCTGGGCGCAGTGCAATGGTTCCCGGAGTCCGCTATCTGGGCATGGCCGCTGGTCACTAACCTGGGCGTCTATATGGCGGGGATCGCGCTGGGGGCAGTCATAACTGCGCTGATGGTGGTGTTCCTGCGTCTGATGATGTTCCGTAAAGGCAAATTGTTAATCGATAGCCTGTAAGAAGGAAAATCCAGATGACATTACTCGCTTCGCTGCGCGACTGGCTTAAGGCGCAACAACTGGATGCAGTGCTTCTCTCCTCACGGCAGAACAAACAGCCGCATCTGGGGATCTCCACCGGATCAGGCTATGTGGTTATTAGCCGTGAAAGTGCGCACATTCTGGTGGATTCGCGCTATTACGTTGAGGTGGAAGCCCGTGCGCAAGGCTACCAGCTGCATTTGCTTGACGCGACGAACACGCTTACCACTATCGTCAATCAAATCATTGCCGATGAGCAGTTGCAAACGCTCGGTTTTGAAGGCCAGCAGGTGAGTTGGGAAACCGCGCACCGCTGGAAGTCTGAACTCAATGCGAAACTGGTTAGCGCCACGCCGGATGTGCTGCGGCAAATCAAAACGCCAGAGGAGGTGGAGATAATCCGCCTCGCCTGTGGGATTGCCGATCGCGGAGCGGAGCATATTCGCCGCTTTATTCAGGCGGGGATGAGCGAGCGCGAGATAGCCGCTGAACTGGAGTGGTTTATGCGCCAGCAGGGCGCAGAAAAAGCCTCTTTTGACACCATTGTCGCCAGCGGCTGGCGCGGGGCGCTGCCGCACGGCAAAGCCAGCGACAAGATTGTTGCAGCGGGCGAGTTTGTCACTCTCGATTTTGGTGCGCTGTATCAGGGCTACTGCTCTGATATGACGCGCACCTTGCTGGTGAATGGCGAAGGGGTGAGCGCCGAATCTCACCCGCTGTTTGACGTCTATCAGATTGTCCTGCAGGCACAGCTCGCGGCAATCTCTGCAATTCGCCCCGGCGTGCGCTGCCAGCAGGTTGACGATGCCGCGCGCCAAGTGATTACCGAGGCAGGTTTTAGCCACTATTTCGGTCATAACACCGGTCATGCTATCGGCATTGAAGTTCATGAAGATCCGCGTTTTTCACCGCGGGACACCACGACGCTACAGCCAGGCATGTTACTGACCGTGGAGCCGGGGATTTATTTGCCAGGGCAAGGGGGCGTGCGCATCGAAGATGTTGTGCTGGTTACCCCGCAAGGCGCAGAAGTGCTCTACGCCATGCCGAAAACAGTGTTGCTCACGGGAGAGGCATAATGGATTTATCGCTATTAAAAGCGTTGAGCGAGGCAGATGCGATCGCCTCCTCGGAACAGGAAGTGCGGCAGATCCTGCTGGAAGAAGCGGATCGCCTGCAAAAAGAAGTGCGATTTGATGGTCTGGGATCGGTGCTGATCCGCCTCAATGAATCGACAGGTCCGAAGGTGATGATCTGCGCCCATATGGACGAAGTGGGATTTATGGTGCGTAGCATCTCCCGCGAAGGGGCAATTGATGTGCTGCCGGTTGGCAACGTGCGCATGGCTGCCCGCCAGCTGCAGCCGGTGCGCATCACCACCCGTGAAGAGTGCAAAATTCCAGGCCTGCTTGACGGCGACCGGCAGGGGAATGACGTCAGCGCCATGCGCGTGGACATTGGTGCGCGCTCGTATGACGAAGTGATGCAGGCGGGAATTCGTCCAGGCGATCGCGTCACCTTTGATACAACTTTTCAGGTTCTCCCTCACCAGCGGGTGATGGGGAAAGCCTTTGATGATCGCCTCGGTTGCTATCTGCTGGTGACGTTACTACGTGAGCTGCACGATGCCGAACTGCCTGCGGAGGTGTGGCTGGTGGCAAGTTCCAGCGAAGAGGTGGGATTACGCGGTGGGCAAACCGCTACCCGCGCGGTGTCGCCGGACGTCGCCATTGTGCTGGATACCGCCTGCTGGGCGAAAAACTTTGATTATGGCGCGGCTAACCATCGCCAGATTGGTAACGGCCCGATGCTGGTGTTAAGCGACAAGTCACTGATTGCGCCGCCAAAACTTACCGCCTGGATCGAAACCGTGGCGGCTGAAATTGGCGTACCGTTGCAGGCAGATATGTTCAGCAACGGCGGCACGGACGGCGGAGCGGTGCACTTAACCGGTACTGGCGTACCCACAGTGGTAATGGGGCCTGCCACCCGCCACGGACATTGCGCGGCATCGATTGCCGATTGCCGCGACATTTTGCAGATGGAGCAACTTTTATCTGCCCTTATTCAACGTCTTACGCGTGAGACGGTTGTTCAACTGACGGATTTCAGATGATCTCCTGATTAACCCGGAGCGGTTATGTTAACGATTCAATTTCTCTGTCCTTTGCCTAACGGTCTACATGCTCGTCCGGCGTGGGAACTTAAAGAACAGTGCAGCCAGTGGCAAAGCGAAATCACCTTTTTCAACCATCGCCAGAACGCAAAGGCCGATGCTAAAAGCTCGCTGGCGTTGATTGGAACTGGCACCTTATTTAATGACAGTTGCAGCCTGAACATTAGCGGCAGCGATGAAGAGCAGGTGCGGCGCGTGCTGGAAGAGTACATCCTGGTGCGCTTTATCGACAGCGACAGCGTTCAGCCGACGCAGGCAGAACTGACGGCGCATCCGCTGCCGCGTTCATTAAGCCGCCTTAACCCGGATTTACTGTACGGCAATGTGCTGGCAAGCGGCGTCGGCGTGGGTACGCTGACCCTGTTACAAAGCGACAGCCTCGACAGTTATCGGGCAATCCCCGCCAGTGCGCAAGATTCCACCCGGCTGGAGCACAGCCTGGCAACGCTTGCCGAGCAACTGAACCAGCAATTGCGTGAGCGTGACGGCGAAAGCAAAACTATCCTCAGCGCCCATTTGTCGCTGATTCAGGATGATGAATTCGCGGGCAATATCCGTCGTCTGATGACAGAACAGCATCAAGGGCTGGGGGCGGCGATCATCAGCAATATGGAGCAGGTTTGCGCCAAACTTTCTGCTTCTGCCAGTGATTATCTGCGCGAACGTGTTAGCGACATTCGCGATATTAGCGAACAGTTGCTGCATATCACCTGGCCGGAACTGAAGCCGCGCAACAATCTGGTGCTGGAAAAACCGACTATTCTGGTAGCCGAGGATTTAACCCCAAGCCAGTTTTTGAGCCTCGATTTAAAAAATCTTGCAGGCATGATTCTGGAGAAAACTGGGCGCACCTCGCATACCCTGATTCTGGCCCGCGCCTCGGCGATCCCGGTACTGAGCGGCCTGCCGCTGGATGCGATTGCCCGTTATGCCGGGCAACCGGCGGTGCTTGACGCCCAGTGCGGCGTGCTGGCGATTAACCCGAATGACGCGGTGAGCGGTTATTATCAGGTCGCACAGACGCTGGCGGATAAACGCCAAAAACAACAGGCGCAGGCCGCCGCGCAGCTGGCCTATTCCCGTGATAACAAGCGTATTGATATTGCGGCGAATATCGGCACCGCTCTGGAAGCGCCAGGCGCGTTTGCCAACGGCGCGGAAGGCGTTGGACTGTTCCGTACTGAAATGCTCTATATGGATCGCGACAGCGCGCCGGACGAGCAGGAGCAATTTGAAGCCTACCAGCAGGTGCTACTGGCAGCGGGCGACAAGCCGATTATCTTCCGCACAATGGACATCGGTGGCGATAAAAGCATTCCTTATCTGAATATTCCCCAGGAAGAGAACCCGTTCCTCGGCTATCGCGCGGTACGTATTTACCCGGAATTTGCTGGCCTGTTCCGCACTCAACTACGGTCGATTTTGCGCGCCGCCAGTTTTGGCAACGCCCAGTTGATGATCCCGATGGTCCACAGTCTCGATCAGATCTTATGGGTAAAGGGCGAGATCCAAAAAGCGATCGTTGAGCTTAAGCGCGATGGCCTGCGTCATGCAGAGACGATTACGCTGGGGATCATGGTGGAAGTGCCGTCGGTGTGCTACATCATCGATCACTTCTGCGATGAGGTCGATTTCTTCAGTATCGGCTCCAACGATATGACCCAGTATCTGTATGCGGTCGATCGTAATAACCCGCGCGTATCGCCGCTGTATAACCCGATTACGCCATCGTTCCTGCGCATGTTGCAGCAGATTGTTACCACTGCGCATCAGCGGGGCAAATGGGTAGGCATTTGCGGTGAACTGGGCGGTGAAAGCCGTTATCTGCCGCTACTGCTTGGGCTGGGCCTGGATGAGCTGAGTATGAGTAGCCCGCGTATTCCGGCGGTGAAAAGCCAGCTTCGTCAACTGGATAGCGAGGCGTGTCGGGAACTGGCGCGTCAGGCATGTGAATGCCGCAGTGCGCAGGAAATTGAAGCGTTACTCACCGCCTTTACGCCGGAAGAAGACGTTCGCCCACTGCTGGCGCTGGAGAATATCTTTGTTGATCAGGATTTTAGCAATAAAGAGCAGGCGATCCAGTTCCTGTGCGGCAACCTCGGCGTTAACGGGCGCACTGAACATCCGTTTGAGCTGGAAGAAGACGTCTGGCAGCGGGAAGAGATTGTTACCACCGGCGTTGGTTTTGGCGTAGCGATCCCGCACACCAAATCTTAGTGGATCCGTCATTCCAGTATCAGCATTGCCCGGCTGGCGAAACCGATTGACTGGCAGTCAGAAATGGGCGAAGTCGAACTGGTGATCATGCTGACGCTGGGTGCTAACGAAGGGATGAATCATGTGAAAGTCTTCTCGCAGCTGGCGCGTAAACTGGTGAATAAAAACTTCCGCCAGTCGTTGTTTGCCGCGCAAGATGCACAAAGTATCCTGACGCTGCTGGAAACAGAATTAACCTTCTGACGTTAGCCCTGAAAACGGGCGCTGTACTCTCCCGGCGTCAGACCAAACTGACGCCGGAAAACGCGACAAAAATAGTCGCTATCCGGAAAACCGCAACGCTGTGCCACTTCATGAATTGACAGATGATATTTCTGCAAAATCATCCTCGCCTTCGCCATTCGCACCCAACGCACATACTCGATAAAACGCATCGTTCCATGCTGAGCAAACAGTTTTGACAGATGATTGGGCGTGATATTAAAAAACTGCGCCACGCTCTCGCGGGTGAGCGGCTGGGCATAATTATCCTGAACCCAGTTACAAATGCTGTGATAGAGAAAATCGCCGCGCGGCTGCGAATTGCCCGGCGGCATATTCACCACGTTACGGCAAAGATGCAGCAAACTTAACACCAGTGGCTGAATGATATTCTGCTCCAGCGGCGAACGGCTAAGATGGGTGAGGGCGGTAAGCATCGCTTCACCTTCACCGCGTTGCAGGCTGGGAAGCTGGATCTGGCGAGCAGGATGCAACAACGACGTGGTGCGGCTATCGTAAAACGATAACCCAAGCCAGGTCGGTGCGAACACCAGGCTTAACAGCATCACCGGTTTGTTGTTGATCGGTAAATTAGCCGCGCGTGCCGGAATAAACAGCATTTCTCCTTCCACCATTCGCTGCTGCTTTGCTTCCAGCAGGTTGCCGTATTCGCCGCGCAGCACGATATCCAGACGGGGAAAATCAATACATAAACTGCCCACCGGTAACGAGGCAGGCTGGCTGGCAAACCAGACGCGCCCCAGTAGTTGCGGGTTAAGCACCAGGCCGCTGAACAGATCGGCGAAAAATTGTTGATCGGCGGGCAAGCCTGGTGCTTTCATGAAAGTTCCCGATTAAAGATGCATTAACTGGCGAAATTCTTTCACTTTGCTGCGGCTGACCGGCACTTCAAAATCCAGATCTTTCAGTCGCAGAATGTAGGTGTTATTAAACCACGGTTCGATTTCGCGTATTTTGTTCAGATTGACACAAAATGAGCGATGGCAGCGGAAAAAATGCGACGGCGGCAGTTTGCTGCAAAATTCGGTAATGTTCATCGGCATTACGTAGGATTCACGCCGCGTATAGACAAAGGTCATTTTCTCGTGCGCTTCGGCGTAATAGATATCGTTAATTGGCGTGACGATTATTCGCTCATCTTTCACCAGATTAATGGTGTCATTCTCACGCGTTACCGTCGCGGCAGGCGTACTGCTGGTCTGCTGTTGTTGCCAGGCCGCTTCCAGTTTTTGCAGCATCCCGGTAATACGTGACTCCTGATACGGTTTGAGAATGTAGTCAAACGCCTCCAGTTCAAACGCTTCTACCGCATGTTCTTTCCACGCGGTGATGAACACAATAAACGGTTTATGGGCGAACTGGCTGATGTTTTGCGCCAGCAACACGCCATCCAGCGACGGAATATTGATATCCAGAAAAATGGCGTCGACGCGGTTATGCTGCAAAAACTTCAACACGTCCAGACCGTCGTCAAAGGTGCCGACAATCTCCATCTGGCTGTGCTCTTTAATTAGCCAGCTCAGTTCCTGTTGTGCCAGGAATTCGTCTTCAACAATGATGACTTTCACAATATCACTCCGGCTCAAAGCAATAACGTAGCCTGTGAGGCGACTGGGGTGCGTTGGTTAGGAATGTAAAACGCAATTTCCGTTCCTGGTTCCAGGCGGCGGATATGCAGCCCCTCGCCATACAATAACTTCACGCG
The DNA here is from genome assembly GCF_012584495.1 of Escherichia sp. SCLE84. NCBI lineage: Bacteria > Pseudomonadati > Pseudomonadota > Gammaproteobacteria > Enterobacterales > Enterobacteriaceae > Escherichia > Escherichia sp. SCLE84. Next base: position 4,712,295 of record NZ_CP051430.1, read on the forward strand.
ATGATGAACATTCAGCAGGCCAATTTTATTGCCCGGCATTTCATTCGCTTCGACCCGCTCAATCACCTTTGGATCGATGCCGTGCCCGGTATCCCGCACCGCAATGCGTACCCGATTGCCGCACTCTGCAACGCTGATGGTGACAACGCCTTTACCTTTGCAAGGCTGAATACCGTGGACAATGGCATTCTCCACCAACGGCTGGATCAGCAGGCTGGGAATGCAGCAATTCACCTCTTCATCAATATCATAGATAACCGTCAGCTTGTCGCCAAAGCGGGCCTGCTCAATGGCAATATAGTCTTTAATTTGATACAGCTCTTTTTTGATATCGATTTGCTCATCGTCTTTTAATTCAATGTTATAGCGCAGATAACGCGACAGATTAAAGATCAGCTGGCGAGCAGTATCCGGATTCAGACGGATTGATGATGAAATAGCGTTCAAAGCGTTAAACAGGAAATGGGGATTAATTTTGCTTTGCAGGGCGCGAAGCTCTGCCTTATTTGCCATTTCACGTAGCTGCTCGGCGCGTGAAACCTCCAGTTGGGTGGAGATGATTTGCGACAGACCGACCGCCATTTCCTGTAATGACGAGGTGATCTGATGCGCGTGGCAGTAGTAAATTTTCAGCGTTCCGGTCACAACGCCTTTCTCCCACAATGGGATCACCAGCATGGAATGAATCTCTGGTGTGCGGTGGGCTTCATCATTGTTTTTAATGATGATTTTTCCGTAATTCATCGCCTGACGGGTAGTCGGGCTAATGAAGTCATCGCCATTCTGATAGTTATGTTCACCCACGCCAACATAGGCCAGCACATGATCGGTATTGGTAATCGCCACCGCATCGGCGTGAATGTCATCGCGAATAATTTCACAAACTTTGCGTAATGACTCGCTATTGACATGGCGAAACAGAGGTAGCGTTTTGTTGGCGATATCCAGCGCCAGCTTGGCCTGCCGCGCGGCGCTGGCCTCTTTTTCGCCCTCAACGCTTTGCACCAGAAGCACAATAAAGCCGATACAGACGCTACCGAGGATCATTGGAATGCCGATTTTAGAGACGATATCGATCCCCAACGCGGTAGTTGGTGCCCAGACAATTACCAGAATCATGGTCAACGTCTCACACAACATGCCGCCGAGAATACCGACGCGCCAGCGCTGTGCTTTGGGGATTTTCAGGTTTATCCAGCCTGATATACAACCCGCCAGAATGCTGGTGATAAAGCAGGGGATCGCCGTCACGCCGCCGATATCAATTAAATACCGGTGAATACCCGCAATCACGCCGGTAATGATGCCTACCCACGGGCCAAACAGAATCCCGCCGGACATCACCGCGATAATACGTACGTTCACCAGCGAGCCTTCTACGGGAACGCCGGACCAGGTGCTGAACAGGGCGAACAGCGAGAAAATGGCGGTAACGGCGAGCAATTCTTTTGGGGAGTGCGCCGACTTGTGCAACAGTTCGCGAAACAGGCGGATACGGATGAGAAAGAACAGGCAGATAAGCATTAACGCTGCCCGATCGAAGACCGCCAGCAGCATGTTGAATATTTCGTGCACGGGTGACTCTGAATAAGGATTAAACCTCTATGATAGGTAACCTGAAGGCTGATGACCAGCAGGCCGTTTTTGAGGAAAAACCATAAATTTAAAAGGGGATTGAAAGATAAATGGTGTATTAGCAATGTATCTCTTGATAATGCACTTCTGGCTGGTAAATTTATTGAAATTATAATGTTAATAAAATTGGTGGTAATTTTCTTGTTAGCGTAGAAAAATTTCCTGTTTTTGAAGTGGAGTTCCTCATTTAAAGCCATTGATAAAAATGTTCTAAAACGCTGGACAGACAGAAATTAATCAGGCTATTTTCAAAACAGCCACCATTGTGGCAGCGTCGCTCGGACGGTCCGGGCGCTAACGTTAATCTGAGGAAATTATGGCTGACACTCGCCCTGAACGTCGCTTTACGCGCATTGATCGTCTCCCGCCCTACGTTTTTAACATCACCGCTGAACTGAAAATGGCTGCGCGTCGGCGCGGCGAAGATATTATCGATTTCAGCATGGGTAACCCGGACGGTGCGACTCCGCCGCATATCGTCGAAAAATTATGTACTGTGGCCCAGCGCCCGGACACGCATGGTTACTCCACTTCACGCGGCATTCCGCGGTTACGTCGCGCCATTTCCCGCTGGTATCAGGATCGCTACGACGTTGAAATCGACCCGGAATCAGAAGCCATCGTCACTATTGGTTCGAAAGAGGGCCTGGCGCATCTGATGCTGGCGACGCTGGATCATGGTGACACGGTGCTGGTGCCGAATCCAAGTTACCCGATCCATATTTATGGCGCGGTGATTGCCGGGGCGCAGGTACGCTCAGTGCCGCTGGTGGAAGGTGTCGATTTCTTCAACGAACTGGAGCGCGCCATTCGTGAAAGTTATCCGAAACCGAAGATGATGATCCTCGGCTTCCCGTCGAATCCAACCGCGCAATGCGTGGAGCTGGAGTTCTTCGAAAAGGTTGTGGCGCTGGCGAAACGCTACGATGTGCTGGTGGTCCACGACCTGGCCTATGCCGATATCGTCTACGATGGCTGGAAAGCGCCGTCAATCATGCAGGTACCGGGTGCACGCGATGTGGCAGTCGAGTTCTTTACGCTGTCGAAAAGCTACAACATGGCGGGCTGGCGTATCGGCTTTATGGTTGGCAACAAAACGCTGGTCAGCGCCCTGGCTCGTATTAAAAGCTATCACGATTACGGCACCTTTACGCCGTTGCAGGTGGCGGCGATTGCGGCGCTGGAGGGCGATCAACAGTGCGTGCGCGACATTGCCGAACAGTACAAACGCCGCCGTGATGTATTGGTTAAAGGGCTGCATGAAGCGGGCTGGATGGTTGAAATGCCGAAGGCTTCGATGTATGTCTGGGCGAAAATCCCGGAACCATATGCGGCCATGGGATCGCTGGAATTTGCCAAGAGGCTCCTTAACGAAGCGAAGGTTTGTGTCTCGCCGGGGATTGGCTTTGGCGACTATGGTGATACGCATGTTCGCTTTGCACTGATCGAAAACCGCGACCGTATTCGTCAGGCGATTCGTGGGATTAAAGCGATGTTCCGTGCCGACGGTTTACTACCCGCCAGCAGCAAACATATTCACGAAAACGCGGAATAAACACCGTCGTCAGAAATGCAAACAGGAGCCTGATGGCTCCTGTTTTTCATTGCACAGTTTGCTTTTAGATCATCAGGGCAAAAGTACCGGCCCAAACGATGACCATAAAAGAAATGCCCATAAAGAAATATTTCACTTTACATCTCTCCGCGTAATTACTGTTACGCCTGAATGACTTCATTACACCTGATACAGTGAGTTGACACCGGGCAAAGCGACCTTAAAAGCCCTGTATTTTACCGTGGGCATCACCCCAGAATTCTGAGCTAAACTGCTCGAGACGGCGCTAATGTACGCCTAAAACTGAAACGAGACAAGAGACATTTTCTTATTTACTTTTAGTAACTTACAAGTGTCTCATATCGGCGACAGTTTAATTTCTGACGGTAATAATTAGATATTCAGCGAAGGAAAAAACCTTAAGAAAAAAGCCATAAAAACCATGAGGTTATTATGGCCGATTTGAGGAGGGAAAGAGTAAGAGCAGTTTGTTAAATGTACAACGACGATTCTCCCACCGGGCGCGTTTTAAAGCGACGGTGGATCCAGAGGTACTGCTCCGGTGCGCGCATGATCTCTTTCTCGATAATCTTGTTCATATAGGCAGCGGCTTGATTTTCATCTGTCGGGTAGCCTTCCATCTCTGGGGTGATGAACAAACGATATCCGCTGTAATCCGCTTTTCTTACCATCGTTACGGTCAACATGGCTGCGCCAGAGAGACGGGAGAGAACATAGGTGCCATTGGTTGTGGCGACATTTTCCACCGCAAAGAACGGCGCGAAGGAGCTGCCTTTACGACCATAATCCTGATCGGGAGCAAACCATACCGCTTCACCTTTCTTCAGTGCACCGACAATGCCGCGCAGATTATTTCTGCCGATCATCGCTTTGTTAGAGCGCATGCGCCCACGGGTCTGCACCCATTCCATCAGCTGATTATTATGTGGACGATAGGTAGCCATCATTGGTTGGCACAGTCCCATCACGCGGCCGCCCAGTTCCAGCGACATAAAATGGACGCCGACAACCATTACGCCGCGATTTTGCATTTGTGCGCGTTTAAGGTTATCCAACCCTTCAACATCAAACCATTTACGTACGCGACTGTCGGGCCAGAACCATGCCATGCCGGTTTCTACCAGCGCCATGCCGAGTGAACGAAAGTTTTCGGCAATCATCTTCTCGCGTTCTTCCGCAGAATGCTGCGGGAAACAAAGTTCCAGGTTTTTACGGGCGATAGATTCACGACGTTTCAGGAATGGTCGCGCCATTGCGCCAATACGCGTGCCGAGAAAGCAGAGAACAGGATAAGGAAGCTGTACCCAAAGCCAGAGTACACCAAGCCCAAACCATGTGAGCCAGTAGCGAGGATGTAGAAACTCGCGGGAAAATTTGCATTGTGGAAACATAGTTACCTTCTGTAGATACGAATTGTTGTATCGCAGAAGATTCCATGTCGACAGCGGTACACTCAATTGGTTGGGCCATCATGTACGACAATGGTTCCTGTAAAGAGTGTAAAGACTAGTCAGGACATAACCACGAGGAGCATGAATGCGGTATCTGTACTTTATCACTCGCTGACTGCTTTCAGCTACTGATTATTAATCGTGCAAAGTAAATATTTTTCCGTACACAACAGTCTTGCATTTAACATGCTGTTTTCATTGATGCTTAGCAAAAATTGCCAGAGGTTAAGGATTGTCTTACTATTAAAGTGACTGAAGTTACAGGTTTTTTAGCGCGGCAGGAGGTTGAGCTATGATTTATTTATGGATGTTTCTCGCCCTGTGTATTGTCTGCGTAAGCGGCTACATCGGTCAGGTACTGAACGTGGTATCGGCGGTCTCTTCTTTCTTCGGCATGGTGATCCTCGCTGCACTCATTTATTACTTCACCATGTGGTTAACTGGCGGTAATGAACTAGTGACGGGGATATTTATGTTTCTTGCCCCGGCTTGTGGCTTGATGATTCGCTTTATGGTGGGGTATGGCAGGCGATAGTGGGTCAGGATGGCTCATTTGGGCAGGTGTTCACATCAGCATCAGACATGATTGTTCACCTGCCATGTGACAGACGCTATCGCACAGGATGAATAAGATAATTCGCCTTTGTCGGATAAGTAGGCGTGATTTCTTCTGTGAGGTTTAATGGTGGCGCATCTTCTCTCATCTTAAACAAAATCGCCTGTGATGGCTGAAGTTTTGTAGAGTGTGTGGTTGTCATCGCTGATGTTTTTTCAGTCTCTTTATAGCTCCTCTCACTTACACCACCAGAAATGGAAAATGCAAAAACATTGCATGCCATAATAGAGACCAATAAAAATAAGCTGAAAAGTATTAAGTTTACTTTCATAGAAAGTTATCCTGAAAATGGTTCACTGAGAACCTACGATGTTATGGCTGTATTTACATATAATTAATCAATATTTACATCGATATAATAAATGACATCTCTTTGTGGTACATAAGAATAGTTCTCTGCGACAGGAAGCAGATTCCTACAATTGTAAGACTAAAATACTTCTTGCGATAATAACTACAACTGTAAGATAACCCTTTCAAAATGACCGTTGCTCTCTGATTTCTCATTTCATGCTCACCCAATATGATGGCGGCGTTTTCTAAAACTGTTAAAGAATGAGGTAAGTATGAAACGTTTAATTATGGCTACGATGGTCACAGCAATTCTGGCATCTTCAACTGTATGGGCTGCTGATAATGCACCGGTAGCGGCACAACAGCAAACTCAGCAAGTTCAGCAAACCCAGAAAACGGCAGCAGCAGAGCGTATCTCTGAACAAGGTTTATATGCGATGCGTGACGTGCAGGTAGCGCGCCTGGCTCTGTTTCATGGCGATCCAGAAAAGGCAAAAGAACTGACCAATGAAGCTTCCGCTTTGCTGTCAGATGACAGTACCGAATGGGCAAAGTTCGCTAAGCCAGGTAAAAAGACCAATCTCAATGATGACCAATATATTGTCATTAATGCATCTGTCGGAATTTCTGAGAGTTATGTAGCAACTCCCGAAAAAGAAGCCGCGATAAAAATTGCCAATGAAAAAATGGCGAAAGGGGATAAAAAGGGCGCAATGGAAGAACTTCGCCTGGCCGGTGTTGGCGTAATGGAAAACCAATATCTGATGCCGCTTAAACAGACTCGTAATGCACTTGCTGATGCGCAGAAACTGCTTGATAAAAAGCAATACTACGAGGCAAACCTGGCGCTTAAAGGTGCGGAAGATGGAATCATCGTCGACAGCGAAGCACTGTTTGTGAACTAATGCTGACAGGCAGTATATTGAGGTAAAGGATTTAACTCCCTCCAGCCGACAATTTTTTATGACCACAATACGACAGGTTGTGGTCATAAAATTATTTGGCGCTCGCGGTTCTATAAACACGCATTTTATCTTCCTCAAAGTAAATCCCAATAATCCCGTGTCATCACAAATCATTTATTATGTTATGTTTTATGGTACGCTTTAAAAAGCGTAATCATACCCTTACTTGTAAATCACCGGCGCTTCTTACAGTTGTAAGAATAACATCACAAATGTCGCGACTCTCTCTGATTACCACGAATCAATATTTATCATATTCTTCTTTTCGTCCTCACTACTTACCATGCAGAAAGGAATTGGAAGTGGCGATGAAATGATTTTCAGCACTTGATACAGGATTTTAAAAATATCGAGTGCAGCTACGACGATATTTTGCAGGTTATTTATAGAAGATATTACGCCTTAAATAAACGCTAAATTAACACATATTTAATTAACTAATAGGTATTGCTATGTCAACTCCACTTCAAGGAATTAAAGTTCTCGATTTCACCGGTGTGCAATCTGGCCCATCTTGTACTCAAATGCTGGCCTGGTTTGGCGCTGACGTTATTAAAATTGAACGTCCCGGCGTTGGTGACGTAACGCGTCACCAGCTGCGAGATATTCCTGATATCGATGCGCTTTACTTCACCATGCTTAACAGTAACAAACGTTCTATTGAGTTAAATACCAAAACAGCGGAAGGCAAAGAGGTAATGGAAAAGCTGATCCGCGAAGCTGATATCTTAGTCGAGAACTTTCATCCAGGGGCCATTGATCACATGGGCTTCACCTGGGAGCATATTCAAGAAATCAATCCACGTCTGATTTTTGGTTCGATCAAAGGGTTTGATGAGTGTTCGCCTTATGTGAATGTAAAAGCCTATGAAAACGTTGCTCAGGCAGCGGGTGGCGCGGCATCCACTACGGGTTTTTGGGATGGTCCGCCGCTGGTAAGCGCTGCAGCGTTGGGTGACAGCAACACCGGAATGCATTTGCTGATCGGTTTACTTGCTGCTTTGCTGCATCGCGAAAAAACGGGGCGTGGGCAACGAGTCACCATGTCAATGCAGGATGCCGTATTGAACCTTTGCCGCGTGAAATTACGTGACCAGCAGCGTCTCGATAAATTGGGTTATCTGGAAGAATACCCGCAGTATCCGAATGGTACATTTGGTGATGCAGTTCCCCGCGGTGGTAATGCAGGTGGTGGCGGTCAGCCTGGCTGGATCCTGAAATGTAAAGGCTGGGAAACCGATCCTAACGCCTATATTTATTTCACTATTCAGGAGCAAAACTGGGAAAACACCTGTAAAGCCATCGGCAAACCAGAATGGATTACCGATCCGGCATACAGTACAGCCCATGCACGACAGCCACATATTTTCGATATTTTTGCTGAAATCGAAAAATACACTGTCACTATTGATAAACATGAAGCGGTGGCCTATTTGACTCAGTTTGATATTCCTTGTGCACCGGTTTTAAGTATGAAAGAAATTTCACTTGATCCCTCTTTGCGCCAAAGTGGCAGTGTTGTTGAAGTGGAACAACCGTTGCGTGGAAAATATCTGACCGTTGGTTGTCCAATGAAATTCTCTGCCTTTACGCCGGATATTAAAGCTGCGCCGCTATTAGGTGAACATACCGCTGCTGTATTGCAGGAGCTGGGTTATAGCGACGATGAAATTGCTGCAATGAAGCAAAACCACGCCATCTGATATTAACGGGGGCTTCTGGCTCCCAATTTATAAAAATTTCGAGGTTATTAATCATGTCAGATCAACTTCAAATGACAGATGGTATGCATATCATCGTTGAAGCATTAAAACAGAATAATATTGACACTATTTATGGTGTTGTAGGTATTCCTGTGACGGATATGGCACGCCATGCCCAGGCGGAAGGCATTCGTTATATTGGTTTTCGTCATGAGCAGTCGGCAGGCTATGCCGCTGCGGCAAGCGGTTTTCTTACCCAAAAACCGGGGATCTGCCTGACAGTTTCTGCGCCAGGATTCCTCAATGGTTTGACCGCATTGGCCAACGCAACGGTAAATGGTTTTCCGATGATCATGATTAGCGGCTCCAGCGACCGCGCGATCGTCGACCTACAGCAAGGTGATTATGAAGAGCTGGACCAAATGAATGCGGCAAAACCGTATGCCAAAGCAGCATTTCGCGTTAATCAGCCGCAGGATCTTGGCATTGCATTGGCACGCGCTATCCGGTTCTCTGTATCGGGTCGCCCTGGCGGAGTTTATCTTGATTTGCCAGCAAATGTCCTGGCCGCGACGATGGAAAAAGACGAAGCGTTAACCACGATTGTTAAAGTTGAAAATCCGTCGCCAGCATTATTGCCATGCCCGAAGTCAGTCACTAGCGCAATTTCGCTTTTAGCAAAAGCTGAACGGCCATTAATTATCCTTGGCAAAGGCGCGGCGTATTCACAAGCTGATGAACAGCTTCGTGAATTTATTGAAAGTACTCAGATTCCATTCCTGCCAATGTCTATGGCGAAAGGGATCCTTGAAGATACGCATCCACTTTCTGCGGCAGCTGCGCGTTCGTTTGCCCTGGCAAATGCTGACGTTGTCATGCTTGTTGGTGCACGACTGAATTGGTTATTGGCACACGGTAAAAAAGGATGGGCGGCAGATACACAGTTTATTCAACTGGATATTGAACCGCAGGAAATTGACAGCAACCGCCCCATTGCTGTGCCAGTCGTTGGTGATATTGCATCCAGTATGCAAGGTATGCTGGCAGAACTGAAACAAAACACATTTACGACTCCACTGGTATGGCGCGATATTTTAAATATCCACAAGCAGCAAAATGCACAAAAAATGCATGAAAAATTAAGTACAGATACTCAACCATTAAATTACTTTAATGCATTAAGTGCTGTGCGCGACGTATTGCGCGAGAACCAGGATATTTATTTAGTTAATGAAGGTGCAAATACCCTGGATAATGCACGAAATATTATTGATATGTATAAACCACGTCGTCGTCTGGATTGTGGTACCTGGGGTGTCATGGGCATCGGTATGGGCTATGCCATCGGTGCTAGCGTGACTTCTGGTTCTCCGGTTGTCGCCATTGAAGGTGATAGTGCTTTTGGTTTCAGTGGGATGGAAATTGAAACGATTTGTCGATATAACCTGCCGGTGACGATCGTTATTTTTAATAATGGCGGCATCTACAGAGGAGACGGTGTTGATCTCAGTGGCGCTGGTGCACCATCACCAACGGATCTGTTGCACCATGCAAGGTATGACAAATTAATGGATGCGTTTCGTGGCGTTGGCTATAACGTCACCACGACAGATGAACTTCGTCATGCTTTAACCACCGGTATTCAGTCGCGCAAACCGACCATTATTAATGTGGTCATCGACCCTGCAGCAGGAACTGAAAGTGGCCATATTACCAAACTTAACCCAAAACAAGTCGCTGGTAATTAAATACTGACATCGTCTCCTCTTGCCAACTCATTATGCGATGGTGAGGGGACCCTTATCGGAAATACTATTATGCTAACATTTTTTATTGGCGATTTATTGCCTATTATCGTAATCATGCTGTTGGGTTATTTTAGCGGCAGACGAGAAACTTTTTCAGAAGATCAAGCCCGCGCATTTAATAAACTGGTATTAAACTACGCTCTTCCTGCGGCTCTATTTGTTTCTATTACCCGGGCAAACAGGGAAATGATTTTTGCGGACACTCGTCTGACCCTTGTATCACTTGTGGTTATTGTCGGATGTTTCTTTTTCTCCTGGTTTGGTTGCTACAAATTTTTTAAACGTACCCATGCAGAAGCAGCTGTATGTGCATTAATTGCGGGTTCACCTACCATTGGATTCCTGGGGTTTGCAGTTCTCGATCCTATTTATGGTGATTCCGTATCAACAGGTTTAGTGGTAGCAATTATTTCTATTATTGTTAACGCAATTACTATTCCTATTGGTCTGTATTTGCTGAATCCTTCCTCAGGAGCGGATGGTAAGAAGAATAGTAATCTGAGCGCATTAATTTCTGCGGCAAAGGAGCCAGTAGTATGGGCACCTGTTCTGGCAACGATCCTGGTGTTGGTTGGGGTAAAAATTCCGGCAGCATGGGACCCAACCTTTAATCTGATTGCGAAGGCTAACTCAGGGGTAGCGGTATTCGCTGCGGGGTTGACTCTGGCTGCACATAAATTCGAGTTCAGTGCCGAAATTGCTTATAACACCTTCCTGAAGCTGATTCTGATGCCACTGGCACTGCTTCTCGTTGGTATGGCATGTCATTTGAACAGCGAACATCTGCAGATGATGGTACTGGCAGGCGCATTACCGCCGGCATTCTCCGGAATCATTATTGCCAGCCGGTTTAATGTCTACACCCGTACTGGTACAGCGTCATTGGCTGTGAGCGTACTGGGCTTTGTCGTCACGGCTCCCTTGTGGATTTATGTCAGTCGACTGGTTTCATAATTAATCATGTTATTGATTTTACATAAATGCCGAAGTGTCTTTTCACCTTCGGCTTTTTTCAAGGCATAAGCAAATGACAAATAATGAAAGCAAAGGGCCGTTTGAAGGCTTATTAGTTATCGATATGACACATGTCCTTAATGGACCTTTCGGAACTCAACTTCTTTGTAATATGGGCGCAAGGGTAATTAAAGTTGAGCCGCCGGGTCATGGTGATGATACCCGCACATTTGGTCCCTATGTGGATGGACAGTCACTCTATTACAGTTTTATTAATCATGGCAAAGAGAGTGTGGTTCTTGATTTAAAGAATGATCACGATAAAAGTATATTTATAAATATGCTCAAACAAGCTGATGTATTAGCTGAGAATTTTCGCCCAGGTACAATGGAAAAACTGGGGTTTTCATGGGAAACGCTTCAAGAAATCAACCCGCGCCTCATATATGCTTCATCGTCAGGTTTCGGACATACCGGTCCGCTAAAAGATGCTCCTGCCTACGATACCATCATTCAGGCAATGAGCGGGATAATGATGGAAACAGGATATCCTGATGCTCCGCCAGTGCGCGTTGGTACCTCTCTTGCGGATCTATGCGGCGGTGTCTATTTATTCAGCGGAATAGTGAGTGCACTTTATGGCCGCGAAAAGAGCCAGAGAGGGGCGCATGTCGATATAGCGATGTTTGATGCCACGCTGAGTTTTCTGGAGCATGGTCTGATGGCATATATCGCAACTGGGAAGTCACCACAACGTCTGGGAAATCGCCATCCCTACATGGCACCTTTTGATGTTTTCAATACTCAGGATAAGCCGATTACGATTTGTTGTGGTAATGACAAGCTTTTTTCTGCGTTATGCCAGGCACTGGAGCTTACGGAACTGGTTAATGATCCCCGATTTAGCAGCAATATTTTACGCGTACAAAACCAGGCTATTCTTAAACAATATATTGAGCGGACGTTAAAAACGCAGGCAGCTGAAGTTTGGTTAGCCAGAATACATGAAGTTGGTGTACCCGTCGCGCCGTTATTAAGTGTGGCTGAGGCCATTAAATTGCCACAAACTCAGGCGAGAAATATGTTGATTGAAGCCGGGGGAATAATGATGCCGGGTAATCCGATAAAAATCAGCGGCTGCGCGGACCCGCATGTTATGCCGGGAGCGGCAACGCTCGACCAGCATGGGGAACAAATTCGCCAGGAGTTCTCATCATAAATGTAAGATGTGCTGGTAAATAGCTCCCACATTTGAACATTGTGGGAGCCGCTATTTAGTCATTTTTCTGACAGAAAACAGCAATCTCCTGGTCCAGCTCTGCAATGTGTTCTTTTACAGAGTTCAGCAACTGAAGAATTTCAGGCTTACTGTCATCTGAAACAGGTGTTATTTCTAACTGATGGCTAATATTAATCAACTTTTGCAAATTCAGGATGTTAGCCGCACCGTGGATGCGATGAATACACTGATGGAAAGTTCTGTTATCGCCAGCTTCTAGTGCTTGAAACGCAGCGGGTAGATCTTTATGCGTTTCATGCTGGAAAGTCATGAGAATCTCCTGCATCAGTTGTAGATCGTTCGCCGTATTATTTTTCAGGGCTTCGATATCAAGGTGGCGATACTGAGGTGCAATATGCGCAACCTGGTGTAACTGACTTAAATGTGTTTTCAGTACATCCAGGGTCAACGGTTTGAACAAACATAAGTTCATGCCGCAACTTAACCCTTTTTCACGTTCGTTAGCCTGTGCGTTGGCTGTAAGCCCCCAGATGGGTAAGGAAGAATTTTGCTCACGGAGTTTGCGAGTCAACTCAAAACCATCCATATTCGGCATATTAACGTCAGTAATAAGCAGATCATAATGTTGCATACTGACTTTGTGTAGCGCTTGCACACCATCAGTGGCTTCATCAACATCATATCCTAATAGATTTAGCTGGCGTTTGAGTAATAGCCTGTTGGTCGGATGATCATCCGCGATTAATATGCTCAACTTTTCAGGTAGTGTGATGGGGTGTTCTGCTTTTGCCTCGACAGTCGCCACTTGCTGGCTAATTTCTACCGGGATTGTGATCGTAAATGTTGTTCCTATGCCTGGATGACTTTCTAATGACAAATCGCCCTGCATATTTTTAATTAATTCTTTGCAGATCATTAAGCCTAAGCCAGATCCTGTTTGCTGGCGACCTGCACTTGTTTGGCTGTAGCGTTTAAAGAGTTGTTGTTGTTCTTCCTGCGATAATCCACTTCCAGAATCCATAATCGTCATTTTGATAACAGCGTGGTTGTCATCAATGTGAACCAGGGAGGTCGTAATTTTTACTGCCCCCTCGGTGGTAAATTTGAGAGCATTGCTCAGTAAATTTGATAAGACCTGCTTAAACGCCTGAGGGTCGATCTTAACCAGGTAATGATCAGGAAATGTACTGCTGCAACTTAATGCGATCGATTTGCTTGCAGCAATCGCACCGAAAGAGTGACAAGTGTTCTGGACTAAAGTAGGGATATCGACCCATTGTGGTTGAAGTTGATAGTTACCCGATTCAATTTTGTCGACATCAAGGATTTCACCAATTAAGCCGAGGAGTGATTGTCCGGTGGAGTAGGCAAGTGAAATCGCCTCCACCCGTTGCTCCTTGCTAAGACCAGAACCCGACAGAAGTTCCAGGAAGCCCATAATAGAGCTTATTGGTGTTCTTATTTCGTGACTCATCGTTGCCAGAAACTGACTTTTTGCTACGGTAGCCTTTATCGCTTTATTTTTTTCTACCTCGAGTGCATTAATTAGATCACGCGTTTCAGTAATATCTTGCCAACCACAAATATATACTGCATTGTCACTTGCAGGAAGATTGCATAATGTATGCCAGTGATTAATGCATCTTTTCTCGATGCCATTATCAATTTCAAATACCTGTGTGTATATTGTTCGATTTTCTTTCGTCTCTGCTGTGACTTCATGCGCATTAGAAAAAACATCTTTAAAGGGTGAGTCACTGTTTTCTAATGGTAACATTGCATTTTTGTAGTAATCCGCAGTGAAATAATGTTCAAAAGCACTATTATGACTAATGACATTACCTTGCCAGTTTACAACATAAGTTGGATTCGGTAAGGAATCCGAGAGTGCTTTTCGGAATGATATTTGGTTTTCTAAATCACCCTGAATGACTTTACGACGACGAACTGAGCGTAACAGGTAGAATCCCCATAAAAGGCTACTGCCAACTAATAAAACGGATAATGTCGTAACAATATAAAATTGCTCGCTATATAGGTCCCATGTGTCAATGGTCACATTGGGCATTTTAATCCATTTTTCCGTCAGGCGCAGAACTTCGCTTGGGGGAATTGCATTCAGTGCTTTATTAATAATATCCTTAAGTTCCGGTTCTCCGCGAGGAAAAGCGAACGAAAGCGATGCATTCGGAACGCCAGGAATAAGAAAATGATAAAGTTCATTAGGATAGTAATGATCGATCATGTAACGCGAATTTAACTGTGTCGCGACCAGAGCATCAAGTTCACCTTCCTTAACCTTGTGAAATGCAGCGCTGGCATTATCGACCTGTATCCATTCAACCTCCGGATACATCTCTTTTAATTGCGAATGCAGCTCATAATAATATGGAATGGCAACTTTCATTCCTTTTTTTAATGTTTGTTCACTGTCAGGTGCTTTTTGCATGACAAAAACGTATGGCGTTGTTATGAAAGCTTCTGCAAATGAAACATTATTTTCTCGATCTTCACTATAAATAGCGCCAGGTATTATATCCCATCCACCGGGGTTAAGCTGTGTTCCGGCATGGATATTGTGTGAAACGGTGATCGGAGAAAAATTTAAACCTGTTTGCAAGGTAATAATATTAAGAATATCCCCCATAACGCCCCGAACCGAGCCATTTTCATCCGTCATAGAATAGGGAGGAGAGTAAGGATTTTCCAGCACCTTTAAATCGGGATGTTGCTTAATCCACTGTTTTTCATGTTCAGTGAGTTCTAATGGTTTGTTCAGAAAGGCCAGGTTTCCTGTATCAAGCCAATTTTGTGAAACTTCATAGCGAACTTCATTTGTTAAAGCATCAACAAATCTATTGAGTACTTCATTAAGAATGACGGATTCTTTTCTGGTCAAGAAAAAATTATATTGACGCGGCGAGTTATAATATTTCACTACATTTAAGGAGTGAGTGAAATAGCGGGAAATCATACTGCTGGTAATGATGTTACTACCAATAAAGTAATCATTCTGTCCGGCTGATACGGATGCTAATGCCTGATATAAATTTGTAAAAGAGATAATTGTTGCTTTTGGAAACGATTGATGAATTACCTCGTCTGGGGGGTAATTTGCTACCCGAGCAATATTTACTGGTTTTGGTGAGGTAAGCGGTCGCATTGAGTCGTGAAGGGTGGTTACCAGCGCCGGAAAGGTAATTATCAATGGTTTGGTTGCAGCAATGTCACTATTAAGAGGCGGCGAAGTAACTAAATGTGATAACACTATATCGACTTCACCTTCTGCAAGCGCGTCCATTGCTTTTTGATGATCGGCGTATTCCCGGAGTGTTAATTTGATATTTAACGCTCTTTTTAAAAGATTTAAATAATCAGCATTAATACCACGAACCTGTTGCTGCGAATCGGTATGCAACAAGGTAGCCGTTTGGGACTTGTGTACTGCAATCACAAGATTTTTTTTGCTCGCTAACCAACGTAATTCCTTGTTGCTCAGACGTACTGGATCAAGTGTGACACGGTTGTTACTACTGATGCCACGATATTCGATGTAATCTTCGTCTGCGAAACTTATGGTCGACCAAAGACCACAACAGAGAAGAAAAAAATAGGGTAAAAACTTCATGTGATTAGCCGATTTTGTTACGTTGCGCGAATGTGTAAAGATCCATCAGTGATTTACATTCTAATTTTTCCATCAGGCGACTTTTATAAGTGCTGACAGTTTTGTTGCTGATGAACATTTTTTCAGCAATGTCATTATTATCCTTGCCATCAAGAATATACCGCATGACACTAATTTCTTGTTTCGATAAGGAGTCGAGTTTTTGCTGGTCGGACGTTAAACTTCCAACAAACCGGTTGAGAGAGAAGGGGAAATAGCAGTAGCCATTTTTTGCAGCTTCAATAGCCGCAATGATATTGTTCATGCCTTCTTTTTTACTCACGAATCCATTAGCGCCAGCATCAGCACAATGTTTCCCGTAAAAATGGTCATTTTTAGCGGAGACAATAATAATAATTCCGCTATATTGGCGCTTCCTCAGCGTTTCTAACACCTGGATACCGTTAACTCCGGGGATATCGACATCAATGATGACGATATCAGGCTTAAGTGTTTCCACCCGCTGAACGGCGCTTCCCCCTTCAGTCAACTCCGCTAAGATTTCAATATCGTTTTTGATCAATAAATTACGAATTGCTGCGATAGCAAGAGGATGGTCATCAATAATTATTGCGTTCATAGATTATTCCCTTTGCAATGAAGCATCTCCCTTCTCCCTGTAGTAATACAGACATAAGGCGTCATCTCATTTTCTCAATAAAAATAAGAAAATCTGAGCTTCCTTTAAGATAATTCGACAAGTATACCATATAAATAGTCGGCATAAATGAAATGTCAACAATAAAATCAGGGATTATACCGATGATTTATAGTTTCAAGTTAGCACTATAAGTCTTCTCACTAATCCTACAGGCGTAAGAATTGTATTGCAAAAGCCACGGTTTAGTCCTCTGTTGTTTTTTTTGCACCTCATTTAAATTAGGCCTCCAACGTTCCTGGGATAATGTGCAACACATGCACTGTGTTTGATATGAAGAATGAATGCTCTTTTCATTCAATTCATAAATTTCATCTATGAGAAATGAGAGATAATAGTGGAACAGATTAATTCAAATAAAAAACATTCTAACAGAAGAAAATACTTTTCTTTATTGGCGGTAGTTTTATTTATTGCGTTTTCAGGTGCCTATGCCTATTGGTCAATGGAATTAGAAGACATGATTAGTACAGATGACGCCTATGTCACGGGGAATGCAGATCCAATTTCTGCACAAGTCTCAGGTAGTGTCACTGTCGTTAATCATAAAGATACGAACTACGTTCGACAAGGTGACATTTTAGTTTCACTGGATAAAACTGATGCCACTATCGCACTCAATAAAGCTAAAAATAATCTGGCAAATATTGTTCGGCAAACGAATAAACTGTACTTACAGGATAAACAATACAGTGCCGAAGTCGCTTCAGCACGTATTCAGTATCAACAATCTTTAGAAGATTATAACCGTCGAGTACCGTTAGCGAAGCAGGGGGTTATTTCAAAAGAAACGCTGGAGCATACCAAAGATACGTTAATAAGTAGCAAAGCGGCACTGAATGCCGCTATCCAGGCTTATAAAGCGAATAAAGCTTTAGTAATGAACACACCATTAAACCGTCAGCCACAAGTCGTGGAAGCGGCGGATGCAACTAAAGAAGCCTGGTTGGCGCTTAAACGTACGGATATAAGGAGTCCGGTTACTGGCTATATTGCCCAGCGGAGTGTTCAGGTCGGCGAAACAGTGAGTCCCGGACAATCGTTAATGGCTGTCGTACCGGCACGTCAAATGTGGGTTAATGCCAACTTTAAAGAAACACAACTCACGGATGTACGGATTGGTCAATCAGTCAATATTATCAGCGATCTTTATGGTGAAAATGTTGTGTTTCATGGTCGGGTGACAGGGATCAATATGGGAACCGGCAATGCGTTCTCCTTATTACCTGCACAAAATGCGACAGGGAACTGGATCAAAATCGTTCAGCGTGTACCGGTTGAAGTTTCTCTTGATCCAAAAGAACTCATGGAACACCCCTTACGCATTGGTTTATCGATGACTGCAACTATTGATACGAAGAACGAAGACATTGCTGAGATGCCTGATCTGGCTTCAACCGTGACGTCCATGCCGGCTTATACCAGTAAGGCTTTAGTTATCGATACCAGTCCGATAGAAAAAGAAATTAGCAACATTATTTCGCATAATGGACAACTTTAATGGCAATCACTAAATCGACTCCGGCACCATTAACCGGTGGGACGTTATGGTGCGTTACTATTGCATTGTCATTAGCGACGTTTATGCAAATGTTGGATTCCACTATTTCTAACGTCGCAATACCGACAATATCTGGCTTTCTGGGAGCATCAACAGACGAAGGCACCTGGGTTATCACCTCGTTTGGCGTAGCAAATGCCATTGCGATCCCTGTTACCGGCAGGCTGGCACAAAGAATAGGCGAATTAAGGTTATTTTTACTTTCAGTCACTTTTTTTTCGCTGTCTTCCTTAATGTGTAGTTTATCGACCAATCTTGATGTGCTGATATTTTTTAGAGTCGTTCAGGGATTAATGGCGGGGCCGTTAATTCCACTGTCACAGAGTTTATTATTAAGGAATTATCCACCAGAAAAAAGAACATTTGCTCTGGCATTATGGTCAATGACCGTGATTATCGCTCCGATATGTGGGCCGATATTGGGCGGTTATATTTGCGATAACTTTAGCTGGGGTTGGATATTTTTAATCAATGTCCCTATGGGGATTATCGTCCTGACATTATGCTTAACCTTACTTAAAGGAAGAGAAACTGAAACTTCACCGGTCAAAATGAATCTACCAGGACTGACCCTGTTAGTGCTCGGTGTTGGTGGCTTGCAAATTATGCTTGATAAAGGGCGCGATCTGGATTGGTTCAACTCGAGTACAATAATAATATTAACAGTAGTATCAGTTATTTCTCTGATCTCTCTAGTCATTTGGGAGTCGACCTCAGAGAACCCGATTCTTGATCTCAGTTTGTTTAAGTCCCGTAACTTCACCATTGGTATTGTGAGTATCACATGCGCGTATTTATTTTACTCTGGAGCGATCGTCCTTATGCCGCAGTTACTCCAGGAAACGATGGGGTATAATGCGATATGGGCCGGACTTGCTTATGCGCCCATCGGCATCATGCCACTATTAATTTCACCTTTGATAGGACGTTATGGCAACAAAATAGACATGCGGTTGTTAGTGACATTTAGTTTTTTGATGTATGCGGTTTGCTATTACTGGCGTTCTGTGACATTTATGCCAACGATTGATTTTACAGGCATCATTTTGCCGCAGTTTTTTCAGGGATTCGCCGTTGCCTGTTTCTTTTTACCCTTAACAACGATTTCGTTTTCAGGCTTGCCAGATAATAAATTTGCCAATGCCTCGAGTATGAGTAATTTTTTTCGTACCTTGTCAGGATCAGTTGGTACGTCGTTGACAATGACGCTGTGGGGACGACGCGAATCGTTACACCATAGTCAGTTGACAGCAACCATCGATCAATTTAACCCCGTGTTTAATTCATCGTCACAAATTATGGATAAATACTATGGTTCGCTTTCAGGAGTTCTTAATGAAATTAATAATGAAATAACCCAGCAGTCACTTTCTATTTCTGCAAATGAGATTTTCCGTATGGCGGCTATTGCTTTTATCTTACTTACGGTTTTGGTTTGGTTTGCGAAACCGCCGTTTACAGCGAAAGGCGTTGGGTGATGATAAAAGGAGGGGGTTATAGCGGGTAAGACCGGGGATCTTAAGTCTGCGCCATCGGCAGCATCGCTCACCCAGGGAAAGGATTGCGATGCTGCGTTGAAACGTTATTAACGGCCTTTTGCCAGATATTGATTCATCTCTTCTTCCGGCACCATTCCACCTCCCGTCGCCCACACCAGATGAGTGGCATTACGCAATTGTTCTGCGCTGAAACCGTGCATCTGTTGGTAACTTACTGATGCACACACGCGCTGAGGTCCGGCCATACCCGCCAGTGCTGAAGGTTCAAGACGAATACCTTCTTCCTGCGCCAGCCAGCCAAGCATGTCATACATGGTTTGATCGCTAAGGGTATAGAAGCCATCCAGCAGACGCTCCATTGCCCGCCCGACAAAGCCTGATGCGCGACCAACTGCAAGGCCATCCGCTGCGGTAAGGTTGTCGATACCAATATCCTGAACAGAAATCTGATCGTGTAATCCTGTATGGACGCCTAACAACATACAAGGGGAGTGCGTTGGTTCGGCAAAAAAGCAGTGAACATGATCGCCAAACGCCAGTTTAAGCCCGAATGCGACGCCACCAGGACCACCGCCAACACCACACGGCAGATAGACAAACAGAGGGTTATCAGCATCGACGATACGGCCTTGCTGGGCAAATTGCGCTTTAAGACGCTGGCCAGCGACGGAATACCCAAGGAACAACGTGCGGGAATTTTCGTCATCAATAAAGAAACAGTTCGGGTCAGACTGCGCTGCTTTACGTCCTTCCTCGACGGCAACACCATAATCTTGCTCATATTCCACGACCGTAACGCCATGGCTGCGCAGTTTCGCTTTTTTCCATGCCCGGGCATCAGCAGACATATGAACTGTCACCTTAAAGCCAATGCGGGCGCTCATAATGCCGATTGATAACCCCAGATTTCCGGTTGAGCCCACAGCAATGCTGTATTGGCTAAAGAACTGTTTAAACTCCGGAGAAAGCAGTTTGCTGTAGTCATCATCAAGCGTCAGCAACCCCGCTTCCAGAGCCAGTTTTTCTGCGTGTGCCAGGACTTCATAAATCCCGCCGCGTGCTTTTATGGAGCCGGAAATGGGCAAATGGCTATCTTTTTTCAGTAACAGTTGCCCGCTGATCGGTTGCTGATATTCTTTTTCCAGCCGTTTTTGCATAGCTGGAATGGCAACCAGTTCTGATTCAATAATCCCCCCAGTGGCAGCAGTTTCAGGAAATGCTTTTGCCAGATAGGGTGCAAAACGGGATAAGCGCGCATGGGCGTCCTGAACATCCTGTTCGGTCAGGCCAACATAAGGTAAACCTTCAGCCAATGAGGTCGTGCCAGGATTAAACCAGGTGGTTTCTTTAAGAGCAACCAGATCCTTTACCAACGGATACTGGGCGATGAGCGAGTTCATTTTAGCGTTTTCCATAGTACGTCTCTTTGCGCTTAGATGATAAATGACAGCAGGAATGTGCCCGCCAGAGCGACGACTGAAGCGATAAATGTCGCTGTCGTATAGTATTTAAATGTTTCATTGAGCGTAGCGCCGCAATATTGCTTCACTAGCCAGAAAAGCGAGTCCGTAACGATCGTGCAGCCAATTGCACCTGAACCGATAGCAATCGCAATAATTTCCGGGCTGATGTCGGGATACAGCGGCAGCACAATGATCCATATTTATATTTTCTTCTCCAGGTTGGCGATGCCAGTTGGCATGTTTTACTTACTTGCCTATATGGTTACTCGTTGGCGAGAACAGAGGCGGAATTGAGTACAATTATCCGGCAATTATTGTTATTTTTTATTGTATTGCCGTGTTGGGTGATAGGGCGTTGAGAATATCGTTGGATCTCGCCAGTGACGTCTGTTTCTGCTACAGTGCCCGTTTTACGGCAAACGGCTTGGGTATGGCTTCATTAAAGGATGTCGCACGCCTGGCGGGAGTGTCGATGATGACAGTCTCCCGGGTGATGCATAATGCAGAATCTGTGCGTCCTGCAACGCGTGACCGCGTATTGCAGGCAATCCAGACCCTGAATTATGTTCCTGATCTTTCCGCCCGTAAGATGCGCGCTCAAGGACGTAAGCCGTCGACTCTCGCCGTGCTGGCGCAGGACACGGCTACCACTCCTTTCTCTGTTGATATTCTGCTTGCCATTGAGCAAACCGCCAGCGAGTTCGGCTGGAATAGTTTTTTAATCAATATTTTTTCTGAAGATGACGCTGCCCGCGCGGCACGTCAGCTGCTTGCCCACCGTCCGGATGGCATTATCTATACTACAATGGGGCTGCGACATATCACGCTGCCTGAGTCTCTGTATGGTGAAAATATTGTATTGGCGAACTGTGTGGCGGATGACCCAGCGTTACCCAGTTATATCCCTGATGATTACACTGCACAATATGAATCAACACAGCATTTGCTCGCGGCGGGCTATCGTCAACCGTTATGCTTCTGGCTACCGGAAAGTGCGTTGGCAACAGGGTATCGTCGGCAGGGATTTGAGCAGGCCTGGCGTGATGCTGGACGAGATCTGGCTGAGGTGAAACAATTTCACATGGCAACAGGTGATGATCACTACACCGATCTCGCAAGTTTACTCAATGCCCACTTCAAACCGGGCAAACCAGATTTTGATGTTCTGATATGTGGTAACGATCGCGCAGCCTTTGTCGCTTATCAGGTTCTCCTGGCGAAGGGGGTACGTATCCCGCAGGATGTCGCCGTAATGGGCTTTGATAATCTGGTTGGCGTCGGGCATCTGTTTTTACCGCCGCTGACCACAATTCAGCTTCCACATGACATTATCGGGCGGGAAGCTGCATTGCATATTATTGAAGGTCGTGAAGGGGGAAGAGTGACGCGGATCCCTTGCCCGCTGTTGATCCGTTGTTCCACCTGATATTATGTTAACCCAGTAGCCAGAGTGCTCCATGTTGCAGCACAGCCACTCCGTGGGAGGCATAAAGCGACAGTTCCCGTTCTTCTGGCTGCGGATAGATTCGACTACTCATCACCGCTTCCCCGTCGTTAATAAATACTTCCACGGATGATGTATCGATAAATATCCTTAGGGCGAGCGTGTCACGCTGCGGGAGGGGAATACTACGGTAGCCGTCTAAATTCTCGTGTGGGTAATACCGCCACAAAACAAGTCGCTCAGATTGGTTATCAATATACAGCCGCATTCCAGTGCCGAGCTGTAATCCGTAATGTTCGGCATCACTGTTCTTCAGCGCCCACTGCAACTGAATCTCAACTGCTTGCGCGTTTTCCTGCAAAACATATTTATTGCTGATTGTGCGGGGAGAGACAGATTGATGCTGCTGGCGTAACGACTCAGCTTCGTGAACCGGGCGTTGTAGAAGTTTGCCATTGCTCTCTGATAGCTCGCGCGCCAGCGTCATGCAGCCTGCCCATCCTTCACGTTTTGAGGGCATTGGCGATTCCCACATATCCATCCAGCCGATAACAATACGCCGACCATCCTTCGCTAAAAAGCTTTGTGGTGCATAAAAGTCATGCCCGTTATCAAGTTCAGTAAAATGCCCGGATTGTGCAAAAAGTCGTCCTGGCGACCACATTCCGGGTATTACGCCACTTTGAAAGCGATTTCGGTAACTGTATCCCTCGGCATTCATTCCCTGCGGGGAAAACATCAGATAATGCTGATCGCCAAGGCTGAAAAAGTCCGGACATTCCCACATATAGCTTTCACCCGCATCAGCGTGGGCCAGTACGCGATCGAAGGTCCATTCACGCAATGAACTGCCGCGATAAAGCAGGATCTGCCCCGTGTTGCCTGGATCTTTCGCCCCGACTACCATCCACCATGTGTCGGCTTCACGCCACACTTTAGGATCGCGGAAGTGCATGATTCCTTCTGGTGGAGTGAGGATCACACCCTGTTTCTCGAAATGAATACCATCCCGACTGGTAGCCAGACATTGTACTTCGCGAATTGCATCGTCATTACCTGCACCATCGAGCCAGACGTGTCCGGTGTAGATAAGTGAGAGGACACCATTGTCATCGACAGCACTACCTGAAAAACACCCGTCTTTGTCATTATCGTCTCCTGGCGCTAGCGCAATAGGCTCATGCTGCCAGTGGATCATATCGTCGCTGGTGGCATGTCCCCAGTGCATTGGCCCCCAGTGTTCGCTCATCGGATGATGTTGATAAAACGCGTGATAACGATCGTTAAACCAGATCAGGCCGTTTGGATCGTTCATCCACCCGGCAGGAGGCGCGAGGTGAAAATGGGGATAGAAAGTGTTACCCCGGTGCTCATGAAGTTTTGCTAGGGCGTTTTGCGCCGCATGCAATCGAGATTGCGTCATTTTAATCATCCTGGTTAAGCAAATTTGGTGAATTGTTAACGTTAACTTTTATAAAAATAAAGTCCCTTACTTTCATAAATGCGATGAATATCACAAATGTTAACGTTAACTATGACGTTTTGTGATCGAATATGCATGTTTTAGTAAATCCATGACGATTTTGCGAAAAAGAGGTTTATCACTATGCGTAACTCAGATGAATTTAAGGGAAAAAAATGTCAGCCAAAGTATGGGTTTTAGGGGATGCGGTCGTAGATCTCTTGCCAGAATCAGACGGGCGGCTACTGCCTTGTCCTGGCGGCGCGCCAGCTAACGTTGCGGTGGGAATCGCCAGATTAGGCGGAACAAGTGGGTTTATAGGTCGGGTGGGGGATGATCCTTTTGGTGCGTTAATGCAAAGAACGCTGCTAACTGAGGGAGTCGATATCACGTATCTGAAGCAAGATGAATGGCACCGGACATCCACGGTGCTTGTCGATCTGAACGATCAAGGGGAACGTTCATTTACGTTTATGGTCCGCCCCAGTGCCGATCTTTTTTTAGAGACGACAGACTTGCCCTGCTGGCGACATGGCGAATGGTTACATCTCTGTTCAATTGCGTTGTCTGCCGAGCCTTCGCGTACCAGCGCATTTACTGCGATGACGGCGATCCGGCATGCCGGAGGTTTTGTCAGCTTCGATCCTAATATTCGTGAAGATCTATGGCAAGACGAGCATTTGCTCCGCTTGTGTTTGCGGCAGGCGCTACAACTGGCGGATGTCGTCAAGCTCTCGGAAGAAGAATGGCGACTTATCAGTGGAAAAACACAGAACGATCGGGATATATGCGCCCTGGCAAAAGAGTATGAGATCGCCATGCTGTTGGTGACTAAAGGTGCAGAAGGTGTGGTGGTCTGTTATCGAGGACAAGTTCACCATTTTGCTGGAATGTCTGTTAATTGTGTCGATAGCACGGGGGCGGGAGATGCGTTCGTTGCCGGGTTACTCACAGGTCTGTCCTCTACGGGATTATCTACAGATGAGAGAGAAATGCGACGAATTATCGATCTCGCTCAACGTTGCGGAGCGCTTGCAGTAACGGCGAAAGGGGCAATGACAGCGCTGCCATGTCGACAAGAACTGGAATAGTGAGAAGTAAACGGCGAAGTCGCTCTTATCTCTAAATAGGACGTGAATTTTTTAACGACAGGCAGGTAATTATGGCACTGAATATTCCATTCAGAAATGCGTACTATCGTTTTGCATCCAGTTACTCATTTCTCTTTTTTATTTCCTGGTCGCTGTGGTGGTCGTTATACGCTATTTGGCTGAAAGGACATCTAGGGTTGACAGGGACGGAATTAGGTACACTTTATTCGGTCAACCAGTTTACCAGCATTCTATTTATGATGTTCTACGGCATCGTTCAGGATAAACTCGGTCTGAAGAAACCGCTCATCTGGTGTATGAGTTTCATCCTGGTCTTGACCGGACCGTTTATGATTTACGTTTATGAACCGTTACTGCAAAGCAATTTTTCTGTAGGTCTAATTCTGGGGGCGCTCTTTTTTGGCCTGGGGTATCTGGCGGGATGCGGTTTGCTTGACAGCTTCACCGAAAAAATGGCGCGAAATTTTCATTTCGAATATGGAACAGCGCGCGCCTGGGGATCTTTTGGCTATGCTATTGGCGCGTTCTTTGCCGGCATATTTTTTAGTATCAGTCCCCATATCAACTTCTGGTTGGTCTCGCTATTTGGCGCTGTATTTATGATGATCAACATGTGTTTTAAAGATAAGGATCACCAGTGCGTAGCGGCGGATGCGGGAGGGGTAAAAAAAGAGGATTTTATCGCAGTTTTCAAGGATCGAAACTTCTGGGTTTTCGTCATATTTATTGTGGGGACGTGGTCTTTCTATAACATTTTTGATCAACAACTTTTTCCTGTCTTTTATGCAGGTTTATTCGAATCACACGATGTAGGAACGCGCCTGTATGGTTATCTCAACTCATTCCAGGTGGTACTCGAAGCGCTATGCATGGCGATTATTCCTTTCTTTGTGAATCGGGTAGGGCCAAAAAATGCATTACTTATCGGTGTTGTGATTATGGCGTTGCGTATCCTTTCCTGCGCGCTGTTCGTTAACCCCTGGATTATTTCATTAGTGAAGCTGTTACATGCTATTGAGGTTCCACTTTGTGTCATATCCGTCTTCAAATACAGCGTGGCAAATTTTGATAAGCGCCTGTCGTCGACGATCTTTCTGATTGGTTTTCAAATTGCCAGTTCGCTTGGGATTGTGCTGCTTTCAACGCCGACTGGGATACTCTTTGACCACGCAGGCTACCAGACAGTTTTCTTCGCAATTTCGGGTATTGTCTGCCTGATGTTGCTATTTGGCATTTTCTTCCTGAGTAAAAAACGCGAGCAAATAGTTATGGAAACGCCTGTACCTTCAGCAATATAGACATAAACTTTTCCGGTTGTTGTCGATATCTCCCTATCCCTCAACCGGAAAATAATAATACTAAAGTGCTTAGCCCTGCTAATAATCACCTAATCCAAACGCCTCATTCATGTTCTGGTACAGTCGCTCAAATGTACTTCAGATGCGCGGTTCGCTGATTTCCAGGACATTGTCGTCATTCAGCGACCTGTCCCGTGTATCACGGTCCTGCGAATTCATCAAGGAATGCATTGCGGAGTGAAGTATCGAGTCACGCCATATTTCGCTATCAGGATTCTGTGTGATGGTTACATCGCCCGGCCCAGGGCTGTTTAGTCATCAGCGCTTTCTGACAGTGCTGAGATTTCAACCTGTTGCAGTAAAAATGAGTAGATATAAGGCAAGTGTGCTGCCAAACCTATCTTTTACGGGGTGAAGGTAGATTTCGTTTGAAGGGTATCTGGTGTCCCCTGCAGGAATCGAACCTGCAATTAGCCCTTAGGAGGGGCTCGTTATATCCATTTAACTAAGAGGACAATGCGGCATGAGTATACCCGCTAATGGACTGCGGGGTAAGTACGCTGCCGCTCGATTGCTTAAACCCTCGCCATTTATGCTGGGTTTTTATCATTTTTCTTAATGTTTTCCGCACGTTCTGCTTTTTGGCGTGCTTCTGCTTTACGCTTGTTGCTCATGTCGTTACGAATCTGTGCATGACTCATTAACGCGAAGATAAAGGTGCCGCCGCAGATGTTCCCCGCTAAAGTAGGTAGTGCGAAGGGCCAGATGAAATCGCTCCAGTGCAGCGTGCCGTTAAACACCAGATAGAGGATTTCAACAGAACCGACAACGATGTGGGTGGTGTCACCCAGTGCAATAAGCCAGGTCATCAATATAATCACCACAATCTTTGCCGCACCCGCAGCAGGAAACATCCAAACCATAGTGGCGATCAGCCAGCCGGAAATGATCGCGTTGGCAAACATCTCGCTGGGGGTGTTCTTCATCACATCCATGCCGATTTTGACAAATGCATCGCGAGTTTCTTCATTGAAGATAGGCATATATTCAAATGCCCATGCAGCAATACCTGTCCCGAGAATATTACCCAGCAGCACGACGCCCCATAATCGCATAAGTAAGCCGACGTTGCTCATTGTCGGTTTTTGCATGACGGGTAGTACCGCAGTCACGGTGTTTTCGGTAAATAATTGCTGGCGGGCCATAATGACGATAATAAAACCAAAGGTATAACCGAGATTCTCCAGTAAGAAGCTGCCTGGCACTCCTTCCAGTTCGACATGAAATATCCCTTTTGCCAGTAGCGAAGCGCCCATCGACAGACCCGCCGCAATGGCTGACCACAGTAGCGCCATTGCGTCGCGTTCCAGCTCTTTTTCACCATCCTGGCGGATATGCTCATGAATTGCCATCGCCCGGGAGGGGAGTCGGTCTTCATCTATTTCTATTTTTTTGCCGCGCTCTTTTTCTTCGCTCTCAACTTCAATTTCGTCGCTGTGTTGATCAATTTTGTCGTTGTCCATGGTCTCTTCTCTTGAATTAGCACGTATAGCTAAAGCGTAGCGGCTTTTTTGCTCGCAACTGGCGGGAGTTACTCTGAAAATGTAGAAAAGGCTGCGTTTGCCTTTTTCTGTTTCTATAGAATCAAGTAGCCTACAGGGCGGCGATTACCAGGCTATGATCAAATCAGCAAATCAGGGCGTCTGGACATCAGTTGACGTGCTGTTACAATCGCCCACACCTAAACAGGCGGATACGGTATCGTTCCGTCATGGATGGCAAACTGCATAAGCCATAAAAAAACAGGGAGACATTTATGAAGCTTCGCCTGTCGGCGCTTGCTCTGGGAACTACGCTTCTGGTGGGGTGTGCGAGTTCCGGTACAGATCAGCAAGGGCGTTCTGACCCGTTAGAAGGGTTCAACCGCACCATGTACAACTTCAACTTCAATGTATTAGACCCGTATATTGTTCGACCGGTCGCTGTCGCCTGGCGTGATTATGTTCCGCAACCGGCGCGTAACGGTTTGAGCAACTTTACTGGCAACCTTGAAGAACCTGCGGTGATGGTTAACTACTTCTTGCAGGGCGACCCTTATCAGGGGATGGTCCACTTTACCCGCTTTTTCCTGAACACCATTTTGGGGATGGGCGGTTTTATTGATGTTGCAGGGATGGCGAACCCGAAACTGCAACGGACTGAACCTCACCGCTTCGGTAGTACGCTTGGTCATTATGGCGTGGGTTATGGGCCTTACGTCCAGTTACCGTTCTACGGTAGCTTCACGCTGCGTGATGACGGTGGTGATATGGCGGATGGTCTTTACCCGGTTCTTTCCTGGCTGACCTGGCCGATGTCTGTGGGTAAATGGACGCTTGAAGGGATAGAAACTCGTGCGCAGTTGTTGGATTCCGATGGTCTGCTGCGTCAGTCGTCCGATCCTTATATTATGGTGCGCGAAGCGTACTTCCAGCGTCATGATT
Organism: Escherichia sp. SCLE84; assembly: GCF_012584495.1. NCBI lineage: Bacteria > Pseudomonadati > Pseudomonadota > Gammaproteobacteria > Enterobacterales > Enterobacteriaceae > Escherichia > Escherichia sp. SCLE84. The sequence goes on from NZ_CP051430.1 coordinate 4,741,184, forward strand.
TCATCGCTAATGGCGGCGAACTCAAACCGCAGGAAAATCCGAACGCGCAAGCGATTCAGGATGATTTAAAAGATATCGATTCTGAATAAGAAACAAATAAAAAAGGTGAGTCGCAATACTCACCTTTTTTGTTGTTATCCCTCAATTACCACAAGTAAAAGGAGATAAACCGACAATGACCCGGACGTAATGATGTAAAAATACTGATGTTCGTCACTGACTATTTCCGATATTCAGGAGTTGAAAAATCAAAAAACTGGAAAAATAATTTTAAATATCATCAAAATTAACACCTGGCGCAGATAGTTGATTAATTTCATTTTGATATTCCGTCTGGCGATTTTGAAGCCTTTTTTCAACTTTATCTTCGAGATCCTTAAAGTCTTTGTATTTATTTTCAGGATGGTCAACGTCAACTTTGTTAGCGAATAAAGTAGAAATTATTTCTTTTACATTATCGCGTCTAAATTTTGCATCGTCCACTTGAAAATTATATCTTATTGCTCGACCTAAACGTTTAAAAACTTCGTTAGGTTCTCTCAGTCTTTCCCCGTTGAGCTCGTTTACAACCTGATGATCGGAACCTGTTGCAAATGATTCTGCCATGATAGCTTTGCTGCTTTCAAACCACGCTGAAGCACTCCTGGCGTTTTCACTACAATATTGGGTGAGACTATCACCATTAATACGAATTCCTCTTTGAGTGTGGTAGTCGTCCTGATCGTAGTAACCGAGAGATAAGTAATCATTTCCGTTTTTATTTTTAATTACAATAGCGAGAGAGTCGCCTTTTTTATCTTTACCGTACCAGGTAAATAAGTCCGTTGGTTCGCTATTCCCGCTCTCATCAAATTCCGTTACCGTATGTCTGAGTTTGTGTGATATCTTATCGAAGATAAAACCAGGATCTCCATCATATATTTCTTTTAATGCGCTGAAGATCATTTCCTTGTTATTGATATCATGAGTCTTCTCAACTATGTTGTCATTAATGATAGTACGGACGAGTTCTTTGTCTTTATAGTTCGCAGGTAATTCTATTGGTTCTTGGTTGTCGATACCAATAGTAATATGGTCTGTATCATTGGAGCCAATATCAATATAAGTAACTGAGGAATTATTAATATTAAATCTATAAGGATCGTCGTTTACTCGTATGGCGTTTTTTATAAGCTCAAGTAGATGTTTAATACAGGTGCTTATTCCTTCCTTACCATTAAAAAGGTTTTTGAGCTCTTGTACTAATCCATTAACTTCATCATTGTTATTTTCATTAATGGATTCTGGGTAAGTTGCGCTGGTATTGTTGATTGAAATAGATGGTAGCATGATTTTATTCCATTTTGATTGATTTGTTACAAATATATATTACCTAATGAAATAGACTATCAAAAAACGCTCATTTATTTAGAACCTATCTTTAATTTGAGTGTATGAGCGCACAATAGCCAGGGGGGGGGGAGTATCCTGGAAATTCAGAAAAGTAAACTCTTTGAGAAGGACGAGCAGAACGCTTGAAAATATGCATTTCCCTTCAGGTTTGTCTGTGAATACCACTTACTGATTTGAAAGGGCAAGCTGCCAACAGGCTGTTTGCAAAACTCAGGAGGTAAGCAATGAGGACACTACTTTCGGTGAAGTGGGGGAGTTAAAGTCACCTGCTATGCAGGTGACTTTATCCAGGCGAACGCGTTATCAGAACGCGTAGTTAAAGTTAGTACCGAACAGCCAGGCTTTACCTTCAGACTCGAACTGGTATGGGCCTTCGTTAATTTTCACGCTCTGACCGTGCATATAAGAAACACCAACGTCGACTGAAGCATCTTTATTAAATGCGTAAGTCGTACCTGCACTCAGCCAGAAACGGTCCTGGTCCGGAATGGAGATAGAACGATTCTGAGCCGGAACTGGGCTGTCATCAAAGGCGATACCGGTACGGAAGGTCCAGTTATCATCGTAGTAATAAGTGGTACCCAACGCGATGCGGTAAGCATCTTTAAAGCCTTCATGTTTCTGGAACAGCGTGTCGCCACTGGTTGAGGTCGCTTTCAGCTGCTGGAACTGACTCCAGCTGGTGTAAGCCAGGCTATAGTGAATCGCCCACTGTGGATCAACACGGTTATAACCTGACACTTCCCACATTTCAGGCAGGTTCAGCGTCAGATAACCCGATTGCGTTGCGCCACCTGTCGCGGTAGGAATTGGCAAACCGTAGTTATTAAACGCACGATTAAGATCGCTGCTGTAGTTACCTTTGAAGTCAATTTTCACTTCAGAACGGTAGGTCAGTGCATAGCGGTTATTTTTATCCAGTTCATACAGGATTCCGGCGTTCCAGCCAAAGCCCCACTGGTTACCGTTCAGATGAGCGATTTTGGTATTACTGTCGATACCGTTGGCGGTAGCTGCCAATGCTTGCCCTTGAGGAGTTTGCCCGGCAGGAGATTGCATAATCTGACCAGCAACCAACTGCCCCAGATCGCCTGCGAAACGTTCAATTTTCGCGCGAGCGTAGACGGCGTTGAAACCAAGACCAAAGCTCCATGCATTATTTAAGCGATACGCACCGCTTAAGTTCAGGTTCATGGTTTCAAGGTCAGTTGTACCCCCGACAGAGCCGCCTGCATAAGTATCATTAAACTCTGTTGCCAGACCATAGTTAGAGGTAATAGAAGCGCCCCAACCAAATTGGTCGTTAATCGGTGCAACAAAGTGCATGTTCGGAACCCATGCCGTAGGCGCGATGTTATCGGCTTTCAGGCTACGACCAGACGGAGACGTTCCGCTGATATTCACATCCGGGTCAATATAAACCGCACCCGCAGAAAATGTCGGGCGGTCAAACATGGTAATCAATGCGGGGTTACGGCTAACGTTACCTGCATCATCGGCAATTGCGCCTTCCCCTGAATAAGCCCGGCCCAGGCCAGAGGAAGAAAATTCGTTTAACTGAAAGCCTGCCGACCAGGCCTGGGTGGAGATAAGTGCCACTGCGACTGCGAGAGCAGACTTTGTAAACAGGGTTTTCTGGCTCATGACCATAACCTCAATGATTTATTTTTATACAAACTATGTTACGTGCTGTAACAGGAGCGCGAAGTGTAGGGTCTGAGGTACATCTTAGAAATCAGACCAGTGGCGAGAGTATAGGTCGGACCAGCTGGAATGTTGCAAGTATGTTTCCATCTTTTTTCAAATATGATCTAAGAAACGCGATCCAGCTGGCAAAATTTGGAGGTTGCGCACTCGCGGATTCGGGTGAATTTTGTTTTAGATCATTTTTAAGTGTGATTTCGGTCACTTATCCGATTTTGCAGAATTAACAACTGGAGCAGCACTTTCCGGAAGCGTAAAATATCCACAACGTTTATCTGGCACCTTGGGTGCACATACAGAGGAAATCAACGATGAGTAAATGTAGTGCTGATGAAACCCCGGTTTGCTGCTGTATGGATGTTGGCACCATTATGGACAACTCCGACTGCACCGCGTCTTACAGCCGCGTGTTTGCAAGCCGCGCAGAAGCAGAACAAACGCTGGCGGCGCTGACTGAAAAAGCCCGTAGCGTGGAATCCGAACCGTGCAAAATCACCCCGACTTTCACTGAAGAGTCTGACGGTGTGCGCCTGGATATCGATTTCACTTTTGCCTGCGAAGCTGAAATGCTGATCTTCCAGCTGGGTCTGCGTTAATTCCTCTCGGGTACGTTCGCCCCTGTCAGTTGCTGGCAGGGGCGTTTTCTTTTCTTTCTCCTGTCTTCACTGTGTCATAGCTCCCACTTTCTTTTTTCTCCGCTTGGCTAAATGTAAAAAAATGGTTAAGACTATGATCAGGTCAGACCACTTTATTTATTTTTTTACAGGGGAGTGTTATGGGTCAGGTTTTACCGCTGGTTACCCGCCAGGGCGATCGTATCGCCATTGTTAGCGGTTTACGTACGCCTTTTGCCCGCCAGGCGACGGCTTTTCATGGCATTCCCGCGGTTGATTTAGGGAAGATGGTGGTAGGCGAACTGCTGGCACGCAGCGAGATCCCCGCTGAAGTGATTGAACAGCTGGTCTTTGGTCAGGTCGTACAAATGCCTGAAGCCCCCAACATTGCGCGTGAAATTGTTCTCGGTACCGGAATGAATGTGCATACCGATGCTTACAGCGTCAGCCGCGCTTGCGCTACCAGTTTCCAGGCGGTTGCAAACGTCGCAGAAAGCCTGATGGCGGGAACTATCCGAGCGGGGATTGCCGGTGGGGCAGATTCCTCTTCCGTATTGCCAATTGGCGTCAGTAAAAAACTGGCGCGCGTGCTGGTTGATGTCAACAAAGCTCGAACCATGAGCCAGCGACTGAAACTCTTCTCTCGCCTGCGTTTGCGCGACTTAATGCCCGTACCGCCTGCGGTAGCAGAATATTCTACTGGCTTGCGGATGGGCGACACCGCCGAACAAATGGCGAAAACCTACGGCATCACCCGAGAACAGCAAGATGCATTAGCGCACCGTTCGCATCAGCGTGCCGCTCAGGCGTGGTCAGACGGTAAACTCAAAGAAGAGGTGATGACTGCCTTTATCCCTCCTTATAAACAACCGCTTGTCGAAGACAACAATATTCGCGGTAATTCCTCGCTTGCCGATTACGCAAAGCTGCGCCCGGCGTTTGATCGCAAACACGGAACGGTAACGGCGGCGAACAGTACGCCGCTGACCGATGGCGCAGCGGCGGTGATCCTGATGACTGAATCCCGGGCGAAAGAATTAGGGCTGGTGCCGCTGGGGTATCTGCGCAGCTACGCATTTACTGCGATTGATGTCTGGCAGGACATGTTGCTCGGTCCGGCCTGGTCAACACCGCTGGCGCTGGAACGTGCCGGTTTGACAATGAGCGATCTGACATTGATCGATATGCACGAAGCCTTTGCAGCTCAGACACTGGCGAATATTCAGTTGCTGGGTAGTGAACGTTTTGCTCGTGAAGTACTGGGGCGTGCACATGCCACTGGCGAAGTGGACGATAGCAAATTTAACGTGCTTGGCGGTTCGATTGCTTACGGGCATCCCTTCGCGGCGACCGGCGCGCGGATGATTACCCAGACATTGCATGAACTTCGCCGTCGCGGCGGTGGATTTGGTTTAGTTACCGCCTGTGCTGCCGGTGGGATTGGCGCGGCAATGGTTCTGGAGGCGGAATAATGGAAATGGCATCAGTGTTTACTCTTAATGTTCGTCTGGACAACATTGCTATCATCACCATCGACGTACCGGGTGAGAAAATGAATACCCTGAAGGCGGAGTTTGCCTCGCAGGTGCGCGCCATTATTAAGCAACTCCGTGAAAACAAAGAGTTGCGAGGCGTGGTGTTTGTCTCCGCTAAACCGGACAACTTCATTGCTGGCGCAGACATCAACATGATCGGCAACTGCAAAACGGCGCAAGAAGCGGAAGCACTGGCGCGGCAGGGCCAACAGTTGATGGCGGAGATTCATGCTTTGCCCATTCCGGTTATCGCGGCTATTCATGGCGCTTGCCTGGGTGGTGGGCTGGAGTTGGCGCTGGCGTGCCACGGTCGCGTTTGTACTGACGATCCTAAAACGGTGCTCGGTTTGCCTGAAGTACAACTTGGATTGTTACCCGGTTCAGGCGGCACCCAGCGTTTACCGCGTCTGATAGGCGTCAGCACAGCATTAGAGATGATCCTCACCGGAAAACAACTTCGGGCGAAACAGGCATTAAAGCTGGGGCTGGTGGATGACGTTGTTCCGCACTCCATTTTGCTGGAAGTCGCTGTTGAGCTGGCGAAGAAGGATCGCCCATCTTCCCGCCCTCTACCTGTACGCGAGCGTATTCTGGCGGGGCCGTTAGGTCGTGCGCTGCTGTTCAAAATGGTCGGCAAGAAAACAGAACACAAAACTCAAGGCAATTATCCGGCGACAGAACGCATCCTGGAGGTTGTTGAAACGGGATTAGCGCAGGGCACCAGCAGCGGTTATGACGCCGAAGCTCGGGCGTTTGGCGAACTGGCGATGACGCCACAATCGCAGGCGCTGCGTAGTATCTTTTTTGCCAGTACGGACGTGAAGAAAGATCCCGGTAGTGATGCACCGCCTGCGCCATTAAACAGCGTGGGAATTTTAGGTGGTGGCTTGATGGGCGGCGGTATTGCTTATGTCACTGCTTGTAAAGCGGGGCTTCCGGTCAGAATTAAAGATATCAACCCGCAGGGCATAAATCATGCGCTGAAGTACAGTTGGGATCAGCTGGAGGGCAAAGTTCGCCGTCGTCATCTCAAAGCCAGCGAACGTGACAAACAGCTGGCATTAATCTCCGGAACGACGGACTATCGCGGCTTTGCCCATCGCGATCTGATTATTGAAGCGGTGTTTGAAAATCTCGAATTGAAACAACAGATGGTGGCGGAAGTTGAGCAAAATAGCGCCGCTCATACCATCTTTGCTTCGAATACGTCATCTTTACCGATTGGTGATATCGCCGCTCACGCCACGCGACCTGAGCAAGTTATCGGCCTGCATTTCTTCAGTCCGGTGGAAAAAATGCCGCTGGTGGAGATTATTCCTCATGCGGGTACATCAGCGCAAACCATCGCCACTACGGTAAAACTGGCGAAAAAACAGGGCAAAACGCCCATTGTCGTGCGTGACAAAGCCGGGTTTTACGTCAATCGCATCTTAGCGCCTTACATTAATGAAGCTATCCGCATGCTGACCGAAGGTGAACGGGTAGAGCACATTGATGCCGCGCTAGTGAAATTTGGTTTTCCGGTAGGTCCAATCCAACTTTTGGATGAGGTAGGAATCGACACCGGGACTAAAATTATTCCTGTACTGGAAGCCGCTTATGGAGAACGTTTTAGCGCGCCTGCAAATGTTGTTTCTTCAATTTTGAACGACGATCGCAAAGGCAGAAAAAATGGTCGGGGTTTCTATCTTTATGGTCAGAAAGGGCGTAAAAGCAAAAAACAGGTCGATCCCGCCATTTACCCGCTCATTGGCGCACAAGGGCAGGGGCGACTCTCCGCACCGCAGGTTGCTGAACGGTGTGTGATGTTGATGCTGAATGAAGCAGTACGTTGTGTTGATGAGCAGGTTATCCGTAGCGTGCGTGACGGGGATATTGGTGCGGTATTTGGCATTGGTTTTCCGCCATTTCTCGGTGGACCGTTCCGCTATATCGATTCTCTCGGCGCGGGCGAAGTGGTTGCAATAATGCAACGACTTGCCACGCAGTATGGTTCCCGTTTTACCCCTTGCGAGCGTTTGGTCGAGATGGGCGCGCGTGGGGAAAGTTTTTGGAAAACAACTGCAACTGACCTGCAATAAGAAGGTCAAAGCTATATGAATCCGCGCTGAATGGCGGAGTGTTGGTCAAAATGTAAACGCATATTGACTATACTTACGCCATTGAGGTAAAAAACAGCGTTTCATTCGGTGAATGGATAAGGCACAATGCCGGCCACCGTTTTCTTTCTCTGGTTTCAGATGAAAGAAAACGGGCGAATCTGGTTAACAAAAGCGGTGCAATATGCAAGTTTTTATCATGCGTCACGGCGACGCAGCCCTCGATGCCGCCAGTGATTCCGTTCGTCCTCTGACCACTAATGGTTGTGACGAATCTCGCCTGATGGCGAACTGGCTGAAAGGTCAAAAAGTGGAAATCGAACGCGTTCTGGTGAGCCCGTTCCTGCGAGCCGAGCAAACACTGGAAGAAGTAGGGGATTGTCTGAACCTGCCTTCCAGTGCAGAAGTTCTGCCGGAGTTAACGCCCTGCGGCGATGTTGGTCTGGTCAGTGCCTATTTGCAGGCGTTGACCAATGAAGGTGTTGCTTCGGTACTGGTGATCTCTCACTTACCGTTAGTCGGGTATCTGGTTGCCGAGTTATGTCCGGGCGAAACGCCGCCTATGTTTACCACCTCGGCCATTGCCAGCGTAACGCTTGATGAAAGCGGAAACGGTACATTCAACTGGCAGATGAGCCCGTGTAATCTGAAGATGGCAAAAGCTATCTGATGTGTTCCAAATTATGCCCAATGAGGTAGATTCATTGGGCATAATTGCTCATCAGGCAGCGGATATCTGTCAACCTCACTACTATCGAAGACTCTCCTTATCTATAAATAAAACACTTTCTACATTCATTCGGAAATTATTCTTCTGCGCGTATCTTGATTTTGCCCAAAGTTACATGTTGAAATGAATAATGTCTGTTTGACACTCATTGTCATTTATTAATACAGATAATAGAGAAAATAGAGTTGAATAATCAGGCAGGATGTAATTGAAACTTGATTAAATTCTGGCTATAGTGTTTATATATTATATTGTCAAAAGTGGATAAATGCCAATCGCATTATATGTTCATTGTTTGTTTTTTAAGCTGTTGATATTCATTATTGATATACTTTCTATTTTTTCTAAATACTTATTCCGTATTTTTTAAGGATGTCCTTAAGATAACCTTTCTTCTGTCAATATATTAATTAAATCTACATTTACTCTTTAGTAAAATTAAATTGCATCAGGGGGGTGAAAACATCACTATGCGGCCCCACACCAAAGAATACAATTTTCTACGACCTGTTCTTTTTGGATCGCATGCCGTATTCAATGGCTGGGTATAAACATTGGGTATTGACTGAATCAATGTATTGTAATGTTTATATTTTTAATTATTTATAGTTTAAGGACAAATAATGAGTAAGTTTGTTAAAACAGCTATTGCTGCGGCAATGGTGATGGGCGTTTTCACCTCTACGGCAACAATCGCTGCGGGTAACAACGGTACTGCACGTTTTTACGGCACCATTGAAGACTCAGTGTGTTCTATCGTTCCGGACGATCACAAACTGGAAGTTGATATGGGTGATATCGGTGCCGAAAAACTGAAAAATAACGGCACCACCACGCCGAAAAGTTTCCAGATTCGTCTGCAAGATTGCGTATTTGATACTCAGGAAACAATGACCACTACCTTTACTGGTACCGTTTCTTCTGCAAATAGCGGCAATTATTACACCATTTTCAATACCGATACCGGTGCGGCATTTAACAATGTTAGCCTGGCGATCGGTGACTCTCTGGGTACCTCTTACAAAAGCGGCATGGGTATTGACCAGAAAATAGTGAAAGACACTTCTACCAATAAAGGCAAAGCGAAGCAGACACTGAACTTTAAAGCCTGGCTGGTCGGCGCAGCTGATGCGCCAGATCTGGGTAATTTCGAAGCAAATACCACCTTCCAGATTACTTACCTGTAAGGCATACCCCCATAGCGACACTGCTATGGGGGATTTAAATGGATTTTGACCGAACAAGAATAAAAACGGATAGAAACGTGTATGCCTGACCATTCTCTTTTTCGATTACGGATTCTTCCGTGGTGCATTGCGCTGGCAATGTCAGGGAGTTATAGCAGTGTCTGGGCTGAAGACGACATTCAGTTTGATTCCCGTTTTCTGGAATTAAAAGGCGACACAAATATTGATCTGAAGCGTTTTTCCAGCCAGGGATATGTTGAGCCCGGAAAATACAATTTACAGGTTCAACTAAATAAACAGCCATTGGCGGAAGAGTACGATATTTACTGGTATGCTGGTGAAGATGACGCGAGCAAAAGCTATGCTTGTCTGACACCGGAACTGGTAGCGCAGTTTGGTTTAAAAGAAGACGTGGCGAACAATCTGCAATGGAGCCACGATGCTAAATGCCTGAAATCCGGTCAACTGGAAGGCATGGAAATTAAGGCTGATTTAAGCCAGTCCGCATTAGTCATTTCACTGCCACAGGCTTACCTCGAATATACTTATCCCGACTGGGATCCGCCTTCACGTTGGGATGACGGCATCTCCGGGATCGTCGTGGACTACAGCATCAACGCACAAACCCGGCACGAAGAAAATGGCGGTGATGATAGTAACGAGATCAGCGGCAACGGGACGGTCGGGGTTAACCTGGGGCCGTGGCGTATGCGTGCTGACTGGCAGACTAACTATCAACATACTCGCAGTAATGATGACGATGAATTCAGCGGCGATGAAACTCAAAAAAAATGGGAGTGGAGTCGCTACTATGCCTGGCGGGCGTTACCATCATTAAAAGCCAAACTGGCGCTGGGCGAGGATTACCTCAGATCCGATATTTTTGATGGTTTTAACTATGTTGGTGGCAGTGTCAGTACTGACGATCAAATGTTGCCTCCCAATCTGCGCGGCTACGCGCCAGACATTTCCGGCGTGGCACACACCACAGCAAAAGTGACCGTCAGCCAGATGGGGCGTGTGATTTACGAAACGCAGGTTCCGGCTGGACCGTTTCGTATTCAGGATCTTGGTGATTCTGTCTCCGGTACGTTGCATATTCGCATTGAAGAACAGAACGGCCAGGTGCAGGAATATGACATCAGCACCGCCTCGATGCCATACCTCACTCGCCCAGGTCAGGTTCGCTATAAGATCATGATGGGCCGTCCGCAAGAGTGGGGACACCATGTCGAGGGTGAATTTTTTTCTGGTGCTGAAGCTTCCTGGGGGATCGCTAACGGCTGGTCGTTATATGGCGGCGCACTGGGAGATGAAAACTATCAGTCTGCGGCGCTTGGCGTCGGTCGCGATTTGTCTACATTCGGCGCGGTCGCGTTTGATGTTACTCACTCGCACACCAAACTGGATAAAGACACCGCTTATGGCAAAGGTTCGCTGGACGGTAACTCCTTCCGTGTGAGTTATTCCAAAGACTTTGACCAGCTCAACAGCCGCGTTACTTTTGCTGGATATCGCTTCTCGGAAGAGAACTTTATGACCATGAGCGAGTATCTGGATGCCAGTGACAGCGGAATGGTACGCACGGGCAACGACAAAGAGATGTACACCGCCACTTATAACCAGAACTTCCGCGATGCGGGTGTTTCGGTTTATCTCAACTATACCCGCCATACCTACTGGGATCGCGAGGAGCAGACAAACTACAACATCATGCTCTCGCACTATTTCAATATGGGCAGTATTCGTAATGTCAGCATCTCGATGACTGGCTACCGTTACGAGTATGACAACCAGGCCGACAAAGGCATGTACATTTCGCTCAGTATGCCGTGGGGCGATAACAGTACCGTTAGCTATAACGGTAACTATGGCAGTGGGACGGACAGCAGTCAGGTCGGTTATTTCAGCCGTGTCGATGACGCGACTCACTATCAGTTGAACGTCGGCACCAGTGACAAACACACCAGCGTTGACGGCTATTACAGCCATGATGGTTCGCTGGCGCAGGTTGACCTCAGTGCGAACTACCATGAAGGGCAATACACCTCTGCGGGCTTGTCGTTACAGGGCGGCGCAACGCTTACTGCCCACGGTGGCGCACTTCACCGTACCCAGAATATGGGCGGGACACGCTTGTTGATTGATGCCGATGGCGTTGCCGATGTTCCGGTAGAAGGTAACGGTGCTGCTGTTTATACCAATATGTTTGGTAAAGCCGTCGTTTCTGACGTCAATAACTATTACCGCAATCAGGCGTATATCGACCTCAACAAACTGCCGGAAAACGCCGAAGCAACCCAGTCGGTGGTACAAGCCACGCTAACTGAAGGGGCGATTGGCTACCGCAAATTTGCCGTCATCAGTGGTCAAAAAGCGATGGCGGTGCTGCGTTTACAAGACGGCAGCCATCCTCCGTTTGGCGCAGAAGTAAAAAATGATAACGAGCAGACAGTGGGCCTTGTCGATGATGACGGCAATGTTTATCTGGCTGGGGTGAAACCTGGCGAACACATGAGTGTGTTCTGGAGTGGTGTTGCGCATTGCGATATCAACCTGCCGGACCCGCTGCCTGCCGATCTGTTTAACGGCTTGTTACTGCCATGCCAGCATAAAGGCAACGTCGCGCCGGTTGTTCCTGATGACATAAAGCCTGTCATTCAGGAGCAGACGCAACAGGTGACACCCACCAATCCCCCTGTTTCTGTTTCAGCTAACCAATAACGTGATTAAGGAATGATCCATGTCTGATTTACTTTGCTCTGCCAAATTGGGTGCTACGACGCTAGCGTTACTGCTTAGCGCTGCCAGTTTGTCTGCCCAGGCTTCTGTAACGCCAGATCGTACCCGTTTGATATTTAATGAAAGCGACAAATCAATCAGCGTGACGTTGCGCAATAACGATCCGAAACTGCCTTATCTGGCCCAAAGTTGGATCGAAGATGAAAAGGGTAACAAGATCAGTTCACCGTTAACTGTTCTGCCACCGGTGCAACGCATCGATTCAATGATGAACGGGCAGGTAAAAGTGCAGGGAATGCCGGATATCAACAAATTGCCTGCCGATCGTGAAAGCCTGTTCTACTTCAACGTGCGTGAGATCCCGCCAAAATCAAACAAAGCCAACACGCTGCAAATAGCACTACAAACGCGTATTAAGTTGTTCTGGCGACCGAAGGCGCTGGAGAACGTCAGCATGAAAAACCCCTGGCAATATAAGGTTACTTTAACCCGCAACGGTCAGGAATTTACCGTCAATAACCCGACGCCGTATTACGTCATTTTCAGTAATGCCAGCACACAGAAAAATGGCAATCCGGCAGCCGGTTTCTCGCCAATAGTGATGTCGCCGAAAACCTCTGCACCGCTGAATGTGAAGATGGGTAGCGTGCCGGTACTGACCTATGTCAACGACTATGGCGCTCGGATGCCGCTCTTTTTCACTTGCAACGGTAACAGTTGCCAGGTCGATGAAGAGCAGAGCCGCAAAGGCTGAGGCCGGGAGAGCCAGTATGAAAGGATCTTGTTCTGTCTGGGCGGTAACTGGGTTACTGATATGTTGTGTTGGTAGCGGCTTTGCAGTTGCAGCGAGTAAGTCAGTAAGTATGAATTTACGGGTGCTTGTCGATGCCCCTCCTCCTTGTACGGTAAATGGTGCGGCAGTTGAGTTTGGTAATGTATTCATTAATAAGATCAATGGGGTTGATTATAAACGTCCCATTGACTACTCGCTTGTTTGTAACAATCTGGCAATGGATGACCTGCGTCTACAGATGCAGGCGACAACGGTCGTGATTAACGGTGAAACAGTTATCAGCACGGGTATTCCTGGGTTTGGTATTCGGGTTCAGAAAAGTAGTGATCACACAATACTCGACTTAAACTCTGGCTCATGGTTGCCATTTAATTTTTCCTCGGGAGTTCCCGTTCTGGAAGCTGTGCCGGTGAAACAGAGTGGTACAACGTTAGCGGCAGCTGAATTTAACGCCAGTGCCACAATTGTGGTGGATTACCAATGAAACGGATCTCGCTTATTTTGCTGTGGGGCTTTTGCCCGATGGCACTCTCAAACGTCTCTTTTCACGGTTATTTAGTGCAGCCGCCTAACTGCACGATTAGCAACGCTCAAACCATTGAAATAACTTTTCAGGATGTGCTTATTGATGACATTAATGGCAGCAATTATGAGCAAACCGTGCCGTATTCCATTACCTGCGATACGGCGGTTCGCGACCCATTAATGGAAATGACCTTGAGCTGGAGTGGCACACCAAGCGATTTTGATAATGCTGCAGTAAGCAGCAATATCACTGGTTTAGGCATTCAGCTCAAACAGGCAGGGCAGAGTTTTACGATCAATACGCCACTTGTGGTGAATGAAACCGATTTACCGGTGTTAACGGCTGTGCCAGTAAAAAAGAGTGGTGTCGTTTTGCCAGAGGCGGACTTTGAGGCCTGGGCCACGTTACAGGTAGATTACCAATGAAGAAAAAGCGTACGTTGTTTTTTATTAGTAGCCTGATGTTGCTGGGCAGTGGAACCACAATAGCAGGAGATAATTTGCACTTTACCGGCAATTTAATCAGTAAATCGTGTACGCCAGTGATTAATGGTAGCCAGTTGGCAGAAGTACATTTTCCTGCCATTGCCGCCAGCGATTTAATGAACCTTGGGCAGTCAGAGCGAGTGCCATTGGTGTTTCAATTGAAAGATTGTCATAGTTCTACATCGTTTAATGTCAAAGTAACGTTGACAGGAACAGAAGATAGTGCTTTACCCGGCTTTCTGGCCTTTGACTCCTCGTCATCAGCATCCGGCGCTGGGATTGGTATTGAAACTGCGGCAGGCACATCGGTGCCAATCAACAATACAACAGGCGTCACGCTCCCACTGAATCAGGGAAATAACAGCCTAAATTTTAATACCTGGTTACAGGCAAAGAGCGGGCGAGATGTAACGTCCGGAGACTTTAGTGCCATAGTGACGGCAACCTTTGAGTATTTCTGAAATGAAAAAATGGACCATAATTTTCGCGAGCCTAATGCTGCTCGTTCTGAGTGTTGTCGGCGCATCTAAAAGTTATGCTGGAGATAAACTTATGAGTGCGAGTTTTGACAGTGTGAGAGTTTATTATGCCATGGACAAGGTAACCGGTGCTGTAGCGAGCAGTGTTTTCAATGTTACGGTGATAACGCCAAAGGAGGTTGCATATGGGAAATATGATTCTTTTGCGTATAAAGGCGATACGTTGCGGGTTATTTCCTGGTCTGGGTCGGGTTCAGCTCCAACTTTGGTACTGACTGACTTTGATACAATTAATAACTCAAATTGCCCTGGCATAGATACGAAAATTTTTCGTTGTGCATATATGACGTTTAAAATTACCGTTGCATCTGATGATTATGGTTGCCCTTGGATCGCATCCTTTTATTCCTATACAGATTTACCCGGATTTGGAAGCTATACGGCCCCTACAGTGCATAACACAATATGCCCAACGATACCGGTCGCTTCATACGATATCTCCTGGAGTGAAAATTATGTCAGCCATAATAAGGCGTTACGAATTCAGTCCACGGGGTCAACAGTGACCACCACGCTTTCGACCTACCTGATGGAAGGCGGCAGACTCTGTGATGGCAGTAATTTTTCTGATAATGATGGCAGAGGAGCATACTGCCGCGCGGTATCAGAATTGTTAACCTTTACCTCTTACGGTTGTGATAAATCAACGGTAACGGTTACGCCAACTCGTCATCCGGTAACGGATAAAGTACTTCACGATATTGTGGTGAATGTGAATACCAGTAGTGGGCAACCGATTGATTCGACGTGTCGTTTTCAGTATGTATTGAATGAACTGTAGTTCGTAGTATTGCTCTGATGCGTCTTATCAGGCCTACGAAGTGAATTGCAATTTATTGAATTATCACATATTTGTAGGCCGGATAAGGCGTTTACGCTGCTCCGGCATTTGCTGCCAGCATTCAGGGCAACTCCGGCGGCAACCACTCTTCCACTTCAATCAACACCAACAAAGCCGCATCACCGCCGTACTCTTTCGGTGCCTGGTGAAATGCCATCACATGCGGATGTTGTGCCAGCCACAGCGGTGTTTGCTGCTTCAATATGTGCTTCCCGTGACCATGCATCACGCAGGCACAAAACACATGTTCGCGGCGGCAGGCAGCAATCAATGCGCCTAATTCCTGCTTGGCTTGTAGCTGCGTCAGACCGTGCAAATCCAAAAACAACTCCGGTGAATAATCGCCGCGGCGCAGTTTCTTCGCCTCAAAATGGCTGACATCCGGGCGAACATATTTCACCGGACCTTCGGTATTCAATAACGGCTGAAACTCATCGGAAAAATAATGGCTGGCATCGGCCTGCTCCTGAATCAACCGTTTCACCGGCACTTCGCTAATTTTCTTACGCTGCGGTCGGTGGACAATCGTGTCCTGCTTAATCTTGCGAGTCCCCGCCATCAACTGGCGAAACAGAGCCTGGTCCTCCTCGCTAAGTGTTGTTTTCTTTTTCATTTATCTGTCTCAATTTCTAATTTTCCTACAGTTTACCCGACTCGTAGCGCAATCGATCGTTTTAAACGTATTTTTCCTCACTCACCGCGCGTGAATGCTGATTTATCGTCATCTTCATGGCAAACTAGCCGCCGAAATTATTGCGATCATGCCCTGGAGGAATACGTGGATAAAATTTTCGTTGATGAAGCAGTAAATGAGCTGCAAACCATTCAGGACATGTTGCGCTGGTCGGTGAGCCGCTTCAGCGCGGCAAATATCTGGTACGGTCACGGCACCGATAACCCGTGGGATGAAGCCGTACAGCTGGTGTTACCATCGCTCTACCTGCCGCTGGATATCCCGGAAGATATGCGCACCGCGCGTCTGACCTCCAGCGAAAAACACCGTATTGTTGAACGCGTGATCCGCCGCGTCAACGAGCGCATTCCGGTGGCTTACCTGACCAACAAAGCCTGGTTCTGCGGTCATGAATTTTACGTCGATGAACGCGTGCTGGTGCCGCGCTCGCCGATTGGTGAACTGATCAACAATAAATTTGCCGGACTCATCAGCAAGCAACCGCAGCACATTTTAGATATGTGTACCGGTAGCGGCTGCATCGCCATTGCCTGTGCTTATGCCTTCCCGGATGCGGAAGTCGACGCGGTGGATATCTCTCCCGACGCGCTGGCGGTTGCTGAACAGAACATCGAAGAACACGGTCTGATCCACAACGTCATTCCGATTCGTTCCGATCTGTTCCGCGACTTGCCGAAAGTGCAGTACGACCTGATTGTCACTAACCCGCCGTATGTCGATGCGGAAGATATGTCCGACCTGCCAAACGAATACCGTCACGAGCCGGAACTAGGCCTGGCATCTGGCACCGACGGCCTGAAACTGACGCGTCGCATTCTCGGAAACGCGGCAGATTACCTTGCGGATGATGGCGTGTTGATTTGTGAAGTCGGCAACAGCATGGTACATCTTATGGAACAATATCCGGATGTTCCGTTCACCTGGCTGGAGTTTGATAACGGCGGCGATGGTGTGTTTATGCTCACCAAAGAGCAGCTGCTGGCGGCCCGTGAACATTTCGCGATTTATAAAGATTAAGTAAACACGCAAACACAACAATAACGGAGCCGTGATGGCTGGAAACACAATTGGACAACTCTTTCGCGTAACCACCTTCGGCGAATCGCACGGGCTGGCGCTCGGCTGCATCGTCGATGGTGTTCCGCCAGGCATTCCGCTGACGGAAGCGGACCTGCAACATGACCTCGACCGTCGTCGCCCTGGGACATCGCGCTATACCACCCAGCGCCGCGAGCCGGATCAGGTCAAAATTCTCTCCGGTGTTTTTGAAGGCGTTACTACTGGCACCAGCATTGGCTTGTTGATCGAAAATACCGACCAGCGTTCTCAGGATTATAGTGCGATTAAGGACGTTTTCCGTCCAGGCCATGCCGATTACACCTACGAACAAAAATACGGACTGCGCGATTATCGCGGCGGTGGACGTTCTTCCGCCCGCGAAACCGCCATGCGCGTAGCGGCAGGGGCGATTGCCAAAAAATATCTCGCTGAGAAATTTGGTATTGAAATCCGCGGCTGCCTGACCCAGATGGGCGACATTCCGCTGGAAATCAAAGACTGGTCGCAGGTTGAACAAAATCCGTTCTTCTGCCCGGACCCGGATAAAATCGACGCGTTAGATGAACTGATGCGCGCGCTGAAAAAAGAGGGCGACTCCATCGGCGCGAAAGTCACCGTTGTTGCCAGTGGCGTCCCCGCCGGACTTGGCGAGCCGGTATTTGACCGCCTGGATGCCGACATCGCCCATGCGCTGATGAGCATCAACGCGGTGAAAGGCGTGGAAATTGGCGACGGCTTTGACGTAGTGGCGCTGCGCGGCAGCCAGAACCGCGACGAAATCACCAAAGACGGTTTCCAGAGCAACCATGCGGGCGGCATTCTCGGCGGTATCAGCAGCGGGCAGCAAATCATTGCTCATATGGCGCTGAAACCGACCTCCAGCATTACCGTGCCGGGGCGCACTATTAACCGCTTTGGCGAAGAAGTTGAGATGATCACCAAAGGCCGTCACGATCCCTGTGTCGGGATCCGTGCAGTGCCGATCGCTGAAGCGATGCTGGCGATCGTTTTAATGGATCACCTGTTACGGCAGCGGGCGCAAAATGCCGATGTGAAGACTGATATTCCACGCTGGTAAAAAATGAACAAAACCGCGATTGCGCTGCTGGCTCTGCTTGCCAGTAGCGCTAGCCTGGCAGCGACGCCGTGGCAAAAAATAACCCAACCTGTGCCGGGTAGCGCACAATCGATAGGCAGTTTTTCTAATGGCTGTATTGTCGGCGCTGACACGTTGCCGATACAGTCCGAACATTATCAGGTCATGCGTACCGATCAGCGTCGCTATTTCGGTCACCCGGATCTGGTGATGTTTATCCAGCGTCTGAGTAGCCAGGTGAGCAATCTGGGCATGGGTACGGTGCTGATTGGCGATATGGGGATGCCCGCTGGTGGGCGTTTCAACGGCGGTCATGCCAGCCACCAGACCGGACTGGATGTCGATATCTTTCTGCAACTGCCGAAAACTCGCTGGACCTCCGCGCAGCTCTTGCGCCCGCAAGCACTGGACTTAGTTTCCCGCGACGGTAAACACGTTGTCTCCACGCTGTGGAAGCCAGAAATTTTCAGCTTGATCAAACTCGCCGCCCAGGACAAAGACGTCACGCGCATTTTTGTTAATCCGGCGATTAAACAACAACTTTGCCTTGATGCGGGCACCGATCGCGACTGGTTGCGCAAAGTGCGACCCTGGTTCCAGCATCGTGCGCATATGCATGTACGATTACGTTGTCCTGCCGATAGTCTGGAGTGTGAAGATCAACCTTTACCGCCACCAGGCGATGGTTGCGGGGCAGAACTGCAAAGCTGGTTTGAACCTCCAAAACCGGGAACAACAAAGCCTGAGAAGAAGACACCGCCTCCGTTGCCGCCTTCCTGCCAGGCGCTACTGGATGAGCACGTGATCTAATGGAAACGTTTAATAGCCTGTTTATGGTTTCCCCGCTGTTGCTGGGTGTTCTCTTTTTTGTCGCCATGCTGGCGGGATTTATCGACTCGATTGCCGGTGGCGGTGGGTTACTCACCATTCCGGCATTGATGGCGGCAGGGATGTCTCCCGCTAATGCGCTGGCAACCAATAAACTGCAAGCCTGCGGCGGCTCTATTTCCGCCACTATCTACTTTATTCGCCGCAAAGTGGTTAGTTTAAGCGATCAGAAACTCAATATCGCCATGACCTTTATCGGCTCAATGAGCGGCGCACTGCTGGTGCAATACGTTCAGGCTGATGTCTTACGGCAGATTTTGCCCATTCTGGTGATTTGTATCGGCCTCTATTTCTTGCTGATGCCAAAGCTGGGTGAAGAAGATCGCCAGCGCCGGATGTACGGTTTGCCCTTCGCGTTAATTGCCGGTGGCTGCGTCGGTTTTTATGACGGATTCTTTGGTCCGGCAGCCGGATCGTTTTACGCACTGGCCTTTGTTACGCTGTGCGGATTCAACCTCGCCAAAGCCACGGCGCACGCCAAATTACTCAACGCAACGTCAAACATCGGCGGTTTACTGCTGTTTATTCTCGGTGGCAAAGTGATTTGGGCGACGGGCTTTGTCATGCTGGTGGGGCAGTTCCTCGGCGCGCGCATGGGTTCACGACTGGTGTTGAGCAAAGGACAAAAGCTGATCCGCCCGATGATTGTTATTGTCTCAGCGGTGATGAGTGCCAAATTACTTTTTGATAGCCACGGACAGGAGATCCTCCACTGGTTGGGGATGAACTAATGAACAGTACACACCACTATGAGCAGTTGATTGAAATTTTTAATAGCTGCTTTGCCGATGAATTTAATACCCGTCTGATTAAAGGCGACGACGAACCGATCTATCTTCCTGCTGATGCGGAAGTACCGTATAACCGAATCGTCTTTGCTCATGGCTTTTATGCCAGCGCAATTCATGAGATTTCGCACTGGTGTATTGCCGGGAAAGCGCGCCGTGAGCTGGTTGATTTCGGCTACTGGTATTGCCCGGACGGACGCGATGCCCAAACGCAAAGCCAGTTTGAAGATGTTGAAGTGAAGCCGCAGGCGTTCGACTGGTTGTTCTGTGTGGCGGCGGGATATCCGTTTAACGTCAGTTGCGACAATCTGGAAGGCGACTTCGAACCGGATCGTGTGGTGTTTCAACGGCGGGTACATGCGCAGGTGATGGATTACCTAGCAAACGGCATTCCTGAACGCCCGGCACGCTTCATTAAAGCACTACAAAATTATTATCACACGCCGGAACTTACGGCGGAACAGTTCCCGTGGCCGGAAGCGCTCAACTGAAGCCGGTGCCACGTTTTACAATGAGGAAAGAAGATGATCGCGGAGTTTGAATCACGCATTCTGGCATTAATCGACGGTATGGTTGACCATGCCAGTGATGATGAGTTGTTTGCCAGTGGGTATTTGCGTGGCCACCTGACATTAGCCATCGCAGAACTGGAAAGTGGTGATGACCACTCCGCTCAGGCGGTGCATACGACCGTTAGCCAGAGTCTGGAAAAAGCCATTGGTGCCGGTGAATTGTCGCCGCGTGACCAGGCGCTGGTGACCGATATGTGGGAAAACCTGTTTCAGCAGGCGTCACAGCAGTAAGTTGCGGCGTCTGGAGCACCATGCCTGATGCGACGCTTATCGCGTCTTATCAGGCCTACACGTCACACGTAGGTCGGATAAGGCGTTCACGCCGCATCCGGCAAACACTGCGAGAGCAGATTACCCCGCCTTAACCGCTTTACCCTTCAACAATTTCCGCACCCATAACCGATTCGGGTTTAACGCCGCCAGCGTACTGGCATCCATCGGAATCGGTTCGTCGCTCATCTGCGCCGCCAGAATCTCGGCACACAGCGGGGCAGAACACAAACCGCGAGAACCTAAAGCCGCAAACATAAAGAGATCGTCAAAAACCGGCGCGCTTACCGCCTCATCTTTCTGCTCCGCCAACGACGCATATTCCACGAGTGTTGCCTCATAATCGGGAACATTGCCTACCATTGGCAGATGATCGCGGGTGGCACAACGCACACCGCAGCGCGCCTCTTTATCACTGACATCAACCTCTTTTGCCCACTGTGCCTGCGGGAAACAATCAATCAACCGCTGGCGATTCTGCTGCTGATCGTCCTCACTGTACGCCGTATCTTCGCTGCCGCGATGATAACTGGCACCAATACAATGATGTTGATTCGCCGGATTTTGTGGCGTGAGATAACCGTCATAGCACAGCACCTGCTTCAGCTCTGCCAGTTCCGGCGTTGTCGGAATATGGCTGACCTGCCCGGCAACCGAATACACCGGGAGAGTCGACGTTTGGCTGAATCGGCTGATTTGATGCCCGTTCGCCAGTACCACTACGCTGTGTGTTGCTTGCTGATCTCCTGCAAAATTCAACAACCAACAGTCATCCTTACGGGATAAATTCTGTAACTGATATTGATAATAAATCTGCAAACCCTGCTGTTGCGCCAGTTCCAGCACATTACGGGTCAGTTCTGCTGGGCACAGCCAACCACCTTGCGGATAAGTAATGCCGCTGCAATTTGTCGCAACGCCCGTAATTTGTTCAACCGCATTTGCCTCAACGGCTACAGCCAGTTCTGCGGGTAAATCCATTGACAACATCTGTGCGATTTTATGCTGGCTTTTCTCATCCCAGCCTAACTGCGTGACGCCGCACCAGTCATGATCAAATTTAACGGGTAATTGGTCGTAAAACCGACGAGCAAAAGTAAACGCATTAGAGAAAAAGCGGTTTAGCGCCTCATCGTGTTTGCTTAATAACGGATACAGCGCCCCCTGGCGATTGCCGGAAGCACCCAGTGCGGGGGCCTCATCCGCGCAATAAAGCGTTACCTGCCAGCCGCGCCGTAATAGCGCCAGCGACAACAACGCGCTGGCAATACCACCGCCGATAATCGCCGCTTCCCGTTTGCTGCTGCCCGTGCGGTTAAACCACGGCGCGGAGCAGGGGAGCGGTAATGTCTGTTCCATCACCCCGCAAAGCATTTCCCGTTTGCGCCCAAAGCCCTTACGTTTTTGCATCGTGAATCCGGCGTCCTGCAAACCGCGGCGGACAAAACCGGCAGACGTAAATGTCGCCAGCGTGCCGCCCGGACGCGCCAACCTTGCCATGGCGTTAAACAGATTTTGCGTCCACATATCCGGGTTTTTCGCTGGCGCAAAGCCGTCCAGAAACCAGGCATCTACTTTTTGATTTAGCGAATCGTCCAGTTGGCTGGTCAGTTCGTTAATATCGCCAAACCATAAATCCAGCGTCACGCGGCCTTCATCGAGCAATAAACGATGGCAACCGGGCAAGGGCATTGGCCACTGCGCCTGAAGTTGTTCTGCCCACGGAGCCAGTTCCGGCCAGTGTTGATGCGCTAAGGCTAAATCCGCACGGGTGAGGGGAAATTTCTCAAAACTAATGAAATGTAAGCGTTGTAATTGCGCTTGCGGATGCGCTTCGCGAAACTGATCAAATGCCTGCCATAGCGTCAGGAAGTTTAATCCGGTGCCGAAGCCGCTCTCTGCTACCACAAACAGAGGATGTGGATGCTCAGGAAAGCGTACCTCTAATTGGTTGCCTCCCAGAAAAACATAACGCGTCTCTTCCAGCCCGTTATCGTTGGAAAAATAGACATCGTCAAAATCTCGGGAAACAGGTGTACCCTCAGCATTAAATTCGAGGTTGGCAGGTTGTATGGAGTAGTGTTTCACGTAAGTTACTCGTCTTACAGGCGGTGGCTCGATCTTAGCGATGTGTGTAAGGCTGCGCAAATTTCTCTATTAAATGGCTGATCGGACTTGTTCGGCGTACAAGTGTACGCTATTGTGCATTCGAAACTTACTCTATGTGCGACTTACAGAGGTATTGAATGAAACGTGCAGTGATTACTGGCCTGGGCATTGTTTCCAGCATCGGTAATAACCAGCAGGAAGTCCTGGCATCTCTGCGTGAAGGACGTTCAGGGATCACTTTCTCTCAGGAGCTGAAGGATTCCGGCATGCGTAGCCACGTCTGGGGCAACGTAAAACTGGATACCACTGGCCTCATTGACCGCAAAGTTGTGCGCTTTATGAGCGACGCATCCATTTATGCATTCCTTTCTATGGAGCAGGCAATCGCAGATGCGGGCCTTTCTCCGGAAGCTTACCAGAATAACCCGCGCGTTGGCCTGATTGCAGGTTCTGGCGGCGGTTCCCCGCGTTTCCAGGTGTTCGGCGCTGACGCAATGCGCGGCCCGCGCGGCCTGAAAGCGGTTGGCCCGTATGTGGTCACCAAAGCGATGGCATCCGGCGTTTCTGCCTGCCTCGCCACGCCGTTTAAAATTCATGGCGTTAACTACTCCATCAGCTCCGCGTGTGCGACTTCCGCACACTGTATCGGTAACGCAGTAGAGCAGATCCAACTGGGCAAACAGGACATCGTGTTTGCTGGCGGCGGCGAAGAGCTGTGCTGGGAAATGGCCTGCGAATTCGACGCGATGGGTGCGCTGTCTACTAAATACAACGACACCCCGGAAAAAGCCTCCCGTACTTACGACGCTCACCGTGACGGTTTCGTTATCGCTGGCGGCGGCGGTATGGTAGTGGTTGAAGAGCTGGAACACGCGCTGGCGCGTGGTGCTCACATCTATGCTGAAATCGTTGGCTACGGCGCAACCTCTGATGGTGCAGACATGGTTGCTCCGTCTGGCGAAGGCGCAGTACGCTGCATGAAGATGGCGATGCACGGCGTTGATACCCCAATCGATTACCTGAACTCTCATGGTACTTCGACTCCGGTTGGCGACGTGAAAGAACTGGCAGCTATCCGTGAAGTGTTCGGCGATAAGAGCCCGGCGATTTCTGCAACCAAAGCCATGACCGGTCACTCTCTGGGCGCTGCTGGCGTACAGGAAGCTATCTACTCTCTGCTGATGCTGGAACACGGCTTTATCGCCCCGAGCATCAACATTGAAGAGCTGGACGAGCAGGCTGCAGGTCTGAACATCGTGACCGAAACGACCGATCGCGAACTGACCACCGTTATGTCTAACAGCTTCGGCTTCGGCGGCACCAACGCCACGCTGGTAATGCGCAAGCTGAAAGATTAATTCGCAGTAGGCCGGAGTAGTCGGAGTAGTCGGAGTAGGTCGGATAAGACGCGCCAGCGTCGCATCCGACGTTACGCGCTAATGCGGCCTCCGGCACTAACGCAAAAGGGAACCTGATGGTTCCCTTTTTCACATCATTGACAATCGCCGCCTGTTCCAGGCAAACTTCCCGCTTTGTCGATTTCCTTCTGAAAAGACGTACGCGTTAAATCCTGCCAACGCACCGTAACCCTGAAACCAGAGAGATGAGACGGGGATACTCCTCGCCTTGCGCTGCATTCTGGAGTAATGCATGACTGCTGTAAGCCAAACCGAAACACGATCTTCTGCCAATTTTTCGCTCTTCCGCATCGCTTTTGCGGTTTTTCTCACCTACATGACCGTAGGGCTGCCGTTGCCGGTTATCCCGCTGTTTGTTCATCATGATCTGGGCTATGGCAATACCATGGTCGGGATTGCCGTCGGGATTCAGTTTCTGGCTACGGTGCTGACGCGTGGCTATGCCGGGCGACTGGCCGATCAATATGGTGCAAAACGTTCGGCGCTTCAGGGGATGTTAGCTTGTGGTCTGGCTGGCGGCGCGTTGCTGCTGGCGGCGATTTTGCCTGTCTCCGCACCGTTCAAATTTGCCCTGTTGGTCATCGGGCGTTTGATTCTTGGGTTTGGTGAAAGCCAGTTACTGACAGGCGCTCTGACCTGGGGGTTAGGCATCGTAGGGCCAAAACACTCTGGCAAAGTGATGTCATGGAATGGAATGGCGATTTACGGTGCCCTCGCTGTTGGTGCTCCGCTTGGCCTGTTGATTCATAGCCATTACGGTTTTGCCGCACTGGCGATCACCACAATGGTATTACCCTTACTGGCGTGGGCCTGTAACGGCACAGTGCGCAAAGTACCGGCCCTGGCGGGAGAACGTCCATCGCTGTGGAGCGTTGTCGGGTTTATCTGGAAACCAGGGTTAGGGCTGGCACTACAAGGCGTTGGTTTTGCGGTTATCGGGACTTTCGTTTCGCTCTACTTTGCCAGCAAAGGATGGGCGATGGCGGGCTTTACTCTTACCGCGTTTGGCGGCGCATTTGTCGTGATGCGCGTCATGTTTGGCTGGATGCCGGACCGTTTTGGCGGCGTGAAAGTGGCGATTGTCTCTCTGCTTGTAGAAACGGTGGGCTTGTTGCTGCTCTGGCAAGCCCCAGGTGCGTGGGTCGCATTAGCGGGCGCGGCGTTAACCGGAGCCGGATGTTCGCTTATCTTTCCTGCGCTGGGCGTGGAGGTGGTTAAACGCGTCCCCTCACAAGTTCGCGGCACCGCACTGGGCGGTTACGCCGCGTTTCAGGATATCGCCCTCGGCGTCTCCGGGCCGCTGGCGGGAATGCTGGCGACCACGTTTGGTTACTCTTCGGTATTTCTTGCCGGGGCGATCTCTGCGGTGCTGGGAATTATTGTCACGATACTGTCATTTCGTCGGGGCTAACGAACCAGCCAGACCAGCATCAGGATAATCGCGACTAACAGTATCCACAGCGCGGGACGCGTTGCCATATTTTGCAACGTGTCCATCATCGGTGGAAAAGGATTAAGCAGCGGTTGCATATCACGCGGATCAATCCCTTTAACCCGCCGTTGATAAAGCTGATTAAGAATATCCTCGGCCTGGGCAGAAGAAAGCGATGATTGCGCAGAAAGGCCATATTTTTGCTGGATATATGCCGATAACGCCGCCAGTTCACTGGCATCTAAAGGTTGTTTTAGCGCCATCTGTAGTGATTCCAGCGTCGGCGTATTTTGCTGGCTTAACGTCTGGCGCGCCTGCAACCAGGTCACCAGATGGTTAAACAGTTTCGCTGGAATTAACTCGCCATCTTTCACCCCGGAAAGTTCCAGCATCGATTGCCAGATCTGTTTGCTGGGTTCCCCCGTTGCCGCCGCAAGTTTGGTCACCAGCTGTTTTAGCGCATTGTGCTCCGCCGGTAATAAAGGACGGTCGGTCGCCTCGCGCTGCTGTGGTTGCGGAATAACCATCTTCCCTTCCTGCAACAGGGTGAGAATGGTTTTTAATTGCTCCGGTGAGAGCTGATTCAGCGGCGTCTGACCAAAGTTATGACGGATATAATCCGTGACCGCCTGACGATTATTCCCCAGACGTAAATACTCCCCTAATTGCGCTAAAAGCTGGCGGGCAGAATGGCTTTTTTGCGCGGCCAGCAGACGTTGCGCCAGATTATGCTCAGCGGCAGGGAAGTGACGCGAAAGCAGCGGTGAATCTCCCGACAGACCAATATCGTGCCTGATACCCGCCCACAGTTCTGCTCTTTGTTGTTGCGTCAGTGAGGTCACTTTCGTCATTAAGCTTTCCAGCGAAGTACGTTGCTGACTGGATAAAGGCTGATTGCCCGCGCCAGACGGCAGGTTATCTCCCTGACCTGGTGGTTGCCCAGGAGGAGGGCCGGAAATAGGTTGTATCATTACGTATCCTTATACCTGAAATCTTCGCAAGTATGCCTGGCCGCGAGATTATGGCACACTTGTCCGGTTAACTCTCGTCTCATACAGGTAACACAAACGTGAAAATCCTTGTTGATGAAAATATGCCTTATGCCCGCGACTTATTTAGCCGTTTGGGTGAGGTGACCGCGGTTCCCGGGCGTCCAATCCCCGTTGCTCAACTGGCAGACGCGGATGCGCTGATGGTGCGTTCGGTCACGAAAGTGAATGAATCTTTGCTGGCAGGAAAACCCATTAAATTTGTTGGCACTGCCACTGCGGGGACCGACCATGTCGATGAAGCATGGTTGAAGCAGGCGGGAATTGGTTTTTCCGCTGCACCTGGCTGTAATGCGATTGCGGTGGTGGAATATGTTTTCTCCTCACTACTGATGCTTGCCGAACGCGATGGATTTTCACTGCACGACCGTACGGTGGGGATCGTGGGCGTTGGTAACGTTGGACGTCGATTGCAGGCGCGACTGGAAGCGTTAGGGATTAAAACATTGCTTTGCGATCCGCCTCGCGCTGACCGTGGGGATGAGGGTGATTTCCGCTCGCTGGATGAATTAGTTCAGCATGCGGATATTCTGACTTTCCATACGCCACTCTTCAAAGATGGGCCGTACAAAACGCTGCATCTGGCGGATGAAAAACTGATCCGTAGCCTGAAGCCGGGAGCGATTCTGATTAACGCCTGCCGTGGCGCAGTCGTCGATAATACTGCGTTGCTGACCTGCCTGAATGAAGGCCAGAAGTTAAGCGTAGTGCTGGATGTCTGGGAAGGCGAACCGGAACTTAACGTGGAGTTGCTGACAAAAGTGGATATCGGCACGCCGCATATCGCAGGTTATACCCTGGAAGGTAAAGCACGCGGTACTACGCAAGTGTTTGAAGCCTATAGCAAGTTTATTGGGCATGAACAGCACGTTGCGCTGGATACATTACTGCCCGCGCCAGAGTTTGGTCGCATTACGCTGCATGGCCCGCTCGATCAACCGACGCTGAAAAGGCTGGTGCATTTGGTGTATGATGTGCGCCGCGATGACGCACCGCTGCGTAAAGTCGCCGGGATACCGGGTGAGTTCGATAAACTGCGCAAAAACTATCTTGAGCGCCGTGAATGGTCATCTCTGTATGTAATTTGTGATGACGCCAGTGCGGCATCATTGCTGTGTAAACTGGGTTTTAACGCCGTTCATCATCCGGCACGTTAATCTCTTCTTCATGCTCTCTGCTGTAACATTGGCAGGGAGCTTTGCTATTTCTGGAGTAAACCACCATGTCTGAAGGCTGGAACATTGCCGTCCTGGGCGCAACTGGCGCTGTGGGCGAAGCCCTGCTTGAAACGCTGGCTGAACGTCAGTTCCCGGTTGGGGAAATTTATGCACTGGCACGTAACGAAAGCGCAGGCGAACAACTGCGCTTTGGTGGTAAAACAATCACCGTGCAGGATGCCGCTGAATTCGACTGGACGCAGGCGCAGCTGGCATTTTTTGTCGCAGGCAAAGAAGCTACCGCTGCCTGGGTTGAAGAAGCGACCAACTCAGGTTGCCTGGTGATCGACAGCAGCGGACTGTTTGCTCTCGAACCCGACGTACCGCTGGTGGTGCCGGAAGTAAACCCGTTTGTACTGACCGATTACCGCAACCGGAATGTCATCGCCGTACCAGACAGTCTGACCAGCCAGCTGCTGGCGGCACTGAAACCGTTAATCGATCAGGGCGGTTTGTCGCGTATCAGTGTTACCAGCCTGATTTCAGCCTCCGCCCAGGGCAAAAAAGCGGTCGATGCGTTAGCGGGGCAGAGTGCGAAATTGCTCAACGGCATTCCGATTGACGAAGAAGATTTCTTCGGTCGTCAACTGGCGTTCAATATGCTGCCGTTGTTGCCGGATAGCGAAGGTAGCGTGCGTGAAGAACGTCGTATCGTTGACGAAGTACGCAAAATCCTGCAGGACGAAGGGCTGATGATTTCGGCAAGCGTCGTCCAGGCACCGGTATTCTACGGTCATGCCCAGATGGTCAACTTTGAAGCACTGCGTCCGCTGGCGGCAGAAGAAGCGCGTGATGCGTTTGCTCAGGGCGAAGATATTGTGCTCTCTGAAGAGAACGAATTCCCGACTCAGGTAGGGGATGCTTCGGGTACGCCGCATCTTTCTGTTGGCTGCGTGCGTAATGACTACGGTATGCCGGAGCAAGTCCAGTTCTGGTCGGTGGCCGATAACGTTCGCTTTGGCGGCGCGCTGATGGCAGTAAAAATCGCCGAGAAACTGGTGCAGGAGTATCTGTACTAATGTCCGACCAGCAACAACTGCCAGTTTATAAAATTGCGCTGGGCATTGAGTACGACGGCAGTAAGTATTACGGCTGGCAACGGCAGAATGAAGTCCGCAGTGTGCAGGAGAAGCTGGAAAAGGCGCTCTCCCAGGTGGCGAACGAACCCATCACCGTCTTCTGCGCCGGGCGTACTGACGCAGGGGTACACGGTACCGGGCAAGTGGTGCATTTCGAAACAACCGCGCAGCGCAAAGACGCGGCGTGGACCTTGGGCGTAAATGCGAATTTACCTGGTGACATCGCCGTGCGTTGGGTTAAAGCTGTACCTGATGATTTTCATGCCCGATTTAGCGCCACGGCTCGCCGTTATCGCTACATCATCTACAATCATCGGCTGCGCCCGGCGGTACTGAGTAAAGGGGTAACCCATTTTTACGAACCGCTGGACGCTGAACGGATGCATCGGGCTGCGCAATGCTTGCTGGGCGAGAATGATTTCACCTCGTTCCGTGCGGTGCAGTGCCAGTCCCGAACCCCGTGGCGTAACGTTATGCATATTAATGTCACGCGTCACGGTCCTTATGTGGTGGTAGATATCAAAGCGAATGCCTTTGTACATCATATGGTCAGGAATATTGTCGGCAGCCTGATGGAAGTCGGTGCCCACAACCAGCCGGAGAGCTGGATAGCAGAGTTGCTGGCGGCAAAGGACAGAACGCTGGCGGCAGCAACGGCAAAAGCGGAAGGGCTGTATCTGGTCGCGGTGGATTACCCTGACCGGTATGATCTTCCAAAACCGCCAATGGGCCCGCTATTTCTGGCGGACTAACGAGAATAACGCTCGGAACATTTCAGGCTGTAGCCAACGTAGTTACAGCCTGAAAGATGACGAGTACAAGGCATAGGCAAATATGGACCTGATTTATTTCCTCATCGATTTTATCCTGCACATTGACGTGCATCTGGCAGAGCTGGTCGCGGAGTACGGCGTCTGGGTTTATGCCATTCTGTTTTTGATTCTGTTCTGCGAAACGGGGCTGGTGGTAACGCCATTCCTGCCTGGTGATTCGTTGCTGTTTGTTGCAGGTGCATTGGCGTCACTGGAAACTAACGATCTCAATGTCCATATGATGGTCGTGCTGATGTTGATTGCCGCTATTGTCGGTGACGCAGTGAACTACACCATTGGACGGTTATTTGGTGACAAACTGTTCAGTAATCCAGATTCGAAAATCTTTCGTCGCAGTTATCTTGATAAGACTCATCAGTTTTACGAGAGACATGGCGGCAAAACGATTATTCTCGCCCGTTTTGTACCGATCGTCAGAACGTTCGCGCCGTTCGTTGCGGGCATGGGCCACATGTCGTACCGTCATTTCGCCGCTTATAACGTGATCGGCGCACTGTTGTGGGTACTGATTTTTACCTACGCGGGTTATTTCTTCGGCACGCTCCCCTTCATTCAGAGCAACCTTAAGCTGATGATTGTTGGCATTATTTTTGTTTCAATATTGCCTGGGGTTTTCGAATTTATTCGTCACAAACGCGCTGCGGCACGCGCCGCAAAATAAAAAGTAACTCTGCGGTTCGACCACTTTTTTATCCAAAGTCTCGGGCTGTTATGTTTTAATGTGCAACATTCATGGTCTGTTGGGGGCAAAAATGGCATTATGCGTCCCCAAAGATAAAACTGGCATCGAACCAGGTTCAGACAGAAAGGTCCCTAATGAGCTGGATTGAACGAATTAAAAGCAACATTACTCCCACCCGCAAGGCGAGCATTCCTGAAGGGGTGTGGACTAAGTGTGATAGCTGTGGTCAGGTTTTATACCGCGCTGAGCTGGAACGTAATCTTGAGGTCTGTCCGAAGTGTGACCATCACATGCGTATGACAGCGCGTAATCGCCTGCATAGCCTGTTAGATGAAGGAAGCCTTGTGGAGCTGGGTAGCGAGCTTGAGCCGAAAGATGTGCTGAAGTTTCGTGACTCCAAGAAGTATAAAGACCGTCTGGCATCTGCGCAGAAAGAAACCGGCGAAAAAGATGCGCTGGTGGTGATGAAAGGCACTCTGTATGGAATGTCGGTTGTCGCTGCGGCATTCGAGTTCGCCTTTATGGGCGGTTCAATGGGGTCTGTTGTGGGTGCACGTTTCGTGCGTGCCGTTGAGCAGGCGCTGGAAGATAACTGCCCACTGATCTGCTTCTCCGCCTCTGGTGGCGCACGTATGCAGGAAGCACTGATGTCGCTGATGCAGATGGCGAAAACCTCTGCGGCACTGGCAAAAATGCAGGAGCGCGGCTTGCCGTACATCTCCGTGCTGACCGACCCGACGATGGGCGGTGTTTCTGCAAGTTTCGCCATGCTGGGCGATCTCAACATCGCTGAACCGAAAGCGTTAATTGGCTTTGCCGGTCCGCGTGTTATCGAACAGACCGTTCGCGAAAAACTGCCGCCAGGATTCCAGCGCAGTGAATTCCTGATCGAGAAAGGCGCCATCGACATGATCGTCCGTCGTCCGGAAATGCGCCTGAAACTGGCGAGCATTCTGGCGAAGTTGATGAATCTGCCAGCGCCGAATCCTGAAGCGCCGCGTGAAGGCGTAGTGGTACCCCCGGTACCGGATCAGGAACCTGAGGCCTGATAACTGATAAGGGCAGGGCCACTGGCTCTGCCCTTTTGCTATTCTCACCGTAACGAATCAGCGGATACCATGATTATCAAACGCACTCCTCAAGCCGCGTCGCCTCTGGCTTCGTGGCTTTCTTATCTGGAAAACCTGCACAGTAAAACTATCGATCTCGGCCTTGAGCGCGTGAGCCAGGTCGCGGCGCGTCTTGGCGTCCTGAAACCAGCGCCATTTGTGTTTACCGTTGCGGGTACGAATGGCAAAGGCACCACCTGCCGTACGCTGGAGTCGATTCTGATGGCGGCAGGGTACAAAGTGGGCGTCTACAGTTCGCCTCATCTGGTGCGTTATACCGAGCGCGTACGTGTGCAGGGTCAGGAATTGCCGGAATCGGCCCACACCACCTCTTTTGCGGAGATTGAATCGGCACGCGGTGATATTTCCCTGACCTATTTCGAGTACGGTACGCTGTCGGCGTTGTGGCTGTTCAAGCAGGCACAACTTGACGTAGTGATTCTGGAAGTAGGGCTGGGCGGTCGTCTGGACGCAACCAATATTGTCGATGCCGATGTGGCTGTAGTAACCAGCATTGCGCTGGATCATACCGACTGGCTGGGACCAGATCGCGAAAGTATTGGTCGCGAGAAAGCAGGCATCTTTCGCAGCGCAAAACCGGCAATTGTCGGTGAGCCGGAAATGCCTTCTACCATTGCTGATGTGGCGCAGGAAAAAGGTGCACTGTTACAACGTCGGGGCGTTGAGTGGAACTATTCCGTCACCGATCATGACTGGGCGTTTAGCGATGCTCACGGCACGCTGGAAAATCTGCCGTTGCCGCTTGTCCCGCAACCGAATGCCGCAACAGCGCTGGCGGCACTGCGTGCCAGCGGGCTGGAAGTCAGTGAAAATGCCATTCGCGACGGGATTGCCAGCGCAATTTTGCCGGGACGTTTCCAGATTGTGAGCGAGTCGCCACGCGTTATTTTTGATGTCGCGCATAATCCACATGCGGCGGAATATCTCACCGGGCGTATGAAAGCGCTACCGAAAAACGGGCGCGTGCTGGCGGTTATCGGTATGCTACATGATAAAGATATTGCCGGAACTCTGGCCTGGTTGAAAAGCGTGGTTGATGACTGGTATTGTGCGCCACTGGAAGGGCCGCGCGGTGCCACGGCAGAACAACTGCTTGAGCATTTGGGTAACGGCAAATCATTTGATAGCGTTGCGCAGGCATGGGATGCCGCAATGGCGGACGCTAAAGCGGAAGACACCGTGCTGGTGTGTGGTTCTTTCCACACGGTCGCACATGTCATGGAAGTGATTGACGCGAGGAGAAGCGGTGGCAAGTAAGTTTCAGAATCGGTTAGTGGGCACGATCGTGCTGGTGGCGCTGGGGGTGATTGTACTTCCAGGGCTGCTGGACGGGCAGAAAAAACATTATCAGGATGAGTTCGCGGCTATCCCGCTGGTGCCGAAAGCGGGCGATCGTGATGAGCCTGATATGATGCCAGCCGCCACCCAGGCGTTGCCGACGCAGCCGCCGGAAGGCGCAGCGGAAGAGGTGCGGGCAGGTGATGCCGCAGCACCGTCGCTCGATCCGGCCACTATTGCAGCCAATAACACCGAGTTTGAACCGGAACCTGCACCGGTCGCCCCACCGAAGCCGAAACCGGTGGAGCCGCCTAAACCGAAGGTTGAAGCACCACCTGCGCCGAAGCCAGAACCGAAGCCGGTCGTGGAAGAAAAAGCAGCGCCAACGGGTAAAGCCTATGTTGTGCAACTGGGTGCGCTGAAAAATGCCGATAAAGTGAATGAGATTGTCGGTAAGCTGCGCGGTGCCGGTTATCGGGTTTATACGTCGCCATCCACGCCAGTGCAGGGTAAAATTACCCGTATTCTGGTTGGGCCGGATGCCTCGAAAGATAAGCTGAAAGGTTCGCTGGGTGAGTTGAAGCAACTTTCTGGCTTAAGTGGCGTGGTAATGGGCTATACGCCGAATTAATACAGTCTTGCCTGATGCGACGCTGGCGCGTCTTATCAGGCCTGGGCAGTGTTAGAACCGTAGGTCGGATAAGGCGTTTACGCCGCATCCGACACGCATTGCACGATGCCGCAAAGGCATAAGAAGTCGATGGCGTTGAATATTTTTTCAGCGCCATTTTTATTGATGCGCGGGAAGGAAATCCCTACGCAAACGTTTTCTTTTTCTGTTAGAATGCGCCCCGAACAGGATGACAGGGCGTAAAATCGTGGGACACATATGGTCTGGATTGATTACGCCATAATCGCGGTGATTGCTTTTTCCTCTCTGGTTAGCCTGATCCGCGGCTTTGTTCGTGAAGCGTTATCGCTGGTGACATGGGGTTGTGCTTTCTTTGTTGCCAGTCATTACTACACTTACCTGTCAGTCTGGTTTACGGGCTTTGAAGACGAACTGGTTCGAAATGGGATTGCCATCGCGGTACTATTTATCGCTACCCTGATCGTTGGTGCTATCGTGAACTTCGTGATAGGCCAGCTGGTGGAGAAAACGGGGTTGTCAGGCACCGATCGGGTGCTGGGCGTCTGTTTCGGTGCGTTGCGCGGTGTGTTGATTGTTGCCGCCATTCTATTCTTTCTCGACTCCTTTACCGGGGTGTCGAAAAGCGAAGACTGGAGCAAATCACAGCTGATCCCGCAGTTCAGTTTTATCATCAGATGGTTTTTTGATTATCTGCAAAGCTCGTCAAGTTTCTTGCCCAGAGCGTAAGTGCTCTGAGATGTGGCTTAACGAGGAAAAAGACGTATGTGCGGTATTGTCGGTATCGCCGGTGTTATGCCGGTTAACCAGTCGATTTATGATGCCTTAACGGTGCTTCAGCATCGCGGTCAGGATGCCGCCGGCATCATCACCATAGATGCCAATAACTGCTTCCGTTTGCGTAAAGCGAACGGGCTGGTGAGCGATGTATTTGAAGCTCGCCATATGCAGCGTTTGCAGGGCAATATGGGCATTGGTCATGTGCGTTACCCTACGGCTGGCAGCTCCAGCGCCTCTGAAGCGCAGCCGTTTTACGTTAACTCCCCGTATGGCATTACGCTTGCCCACAACGGCAATCTGACCAACGCTCACGAGTTGCGTAAAAAACTGTTTGAAGAAAAACGCCGCCACATCAACACCACTTCCGACTCGGAAATTCTGCTTAATATCTTCGCCAGCGAGCTGGACAACTTCCGCCACTACCCGCTGGAAGCCGACAATATTTTCGCTGCCATTGCTGCCACAAACCGCTTAATCCGCGGCGCATATGCCTGTGTGGCGATGATTATCGGCCACGGTATGGTTGCTTTCCGCGATCCAAACGGGATTCGTCCGCTGGTACTGGGAAAACGTGATATTGACGAGAACCGTACAGAATATATGGTCGCTTCCGAAAGCGTAGCGCTCGATACGCTGGGCTTTGATTTCCTGCGTGACGTCGCGCCGGGCGAAGCGATTTACATCACTGAAGAAGGGCAGTTGTTTACCCGTCAATGTGCTGACAATCCGGTCAGCAATCCGTGCCTGTTTGAGTATGTATACTTTGCTCGCCCGGACTCGTTCATCGACAAAATTTCCGTTTACAGCGCGCGTGTGAATATGGGCACGAAACTGGGCGAGAAAATTGCCCGCGAATGGGAAGATCTGGATATCGACGTGGTGATCCCGATCCCAGAAACCTCGTGTGATATCGCGCTGGAAATTGCTCGTATTCTGGGCAAACCGTACCGCCAGGGCTTCGTTAAAAACCGCTATGTTGGCCGCACCTTTATCATGCCGGGCCAGCAGCTGCGTCGTAAGTCCGTGCGCCGTAAACTGAATGCCAACCGCGCCGAGTTCCGCGATAAAAACGTCCTGCTGGTCGACGACTCCATCGTCCGTGGCACCACTTCTGAGCAGATTATCGAGATGGCACGCGAAGCCGGAGCGAAGAAAGTGTACCTCGCTTCTGCGGCACCGGAAATTCGCTTCCCGAACGTTTATGGTATTGATATGCCGAGCGCCACGGAACTGATCGCTCACGGTCGCGAAGTTGATGAAATTCGCCAGATCATCGGTGCTGACGGGTTGATTTTCCAGGATCTGAACGATCTGATCGACGCCGTTCGCGCTGAAAATCCGGATATCCAGCAGTTTGAATGCTCGGTGTTCAACGGCGTCTACGTCACCAAAGATGTTGATCAGGGCTACCTCGATTTCCTCGATACGTTACGTAATGATGACGCCAAAGCAGTGCAACGTCAGAACGAAGTGGAAAATCTCGAAATGCATAACGAAGGATGATGCCTTCGCTGAGGGTGCCGGTCTGGCACCCTGACTTGCAACTCCCGCCGAAATCCTGCAAAGTCTGCCTGCAAGTCTGACAGGGCAACTATTTATGAAACGACTCATTGTAGGCATCAGCGGTGCCAGCGGCGCGATTTATGGCGTGCGCTTATTACAGGTTCTGCGCGATGTCACAGATATCGAAACGCATCTGGTGATGAGCCAGGCGGCGCGCCAGACCTTATCCCTCGAAACGGGTTTTTCCCTGCGCGAAGTGCAGGCATTAGCTGATGTCACGCACGATGCGCGCGATATTGCCGCCAGCATCTCTTCCGGTTCTTTCCAGACGCTGGGGATGGTTATTTTACCCTGTTCAATCAAAACCCTTTCCGGCATTGTCCATAGCTATACTGATGGCTTACTGACCCGTGCGGCAGATGTGGTGCTGAAAGAGCGTCGCCCGTTGGTGCTCTGCGTGCGTGAAACACCATTGCACTTAGGCCATCTGCGTTTAATGACTCAGGCGGCAGAAATCGGTGCGGTGATTATGCCTCCCGTTCCGGCGTTTTATCATCGCCCGCAATCCCTTGATGATGTGATAAATCAGACGGTTAATCGTGTTCTTGACCAGTTTGCGATAACCCTTCCTGAAGATCTCTTTGCCCGCTGGCAGGGCGCATAACTCCGCTGTTGCCCTGTTTCAGGGCAATTTTGCAACCGCGATCAAATCCTCGACATTTTGTTTCTGCCATTCAATCGAAACGCTGCGATTCAACCGCTATACCTGCTATCTTCAACTTCAGGACAATAATGCAACGTCTTATTAACATATTTAACGTTGAATGTTACTGTTGTCGTCAAGATGGCATAAGACCTGCATGAAAGAGCCTGCAAACACACAACACAATACACAACATAAAAAAGCCATTTTCACTTGAGGGTTATGTATGAAGAAGTCGATTCTCGCTCTGTCTTTGTTAGTCGGTCTCTCCGCAGCGGCTTCCAGCTATGCGGCGCTACCGGAGACGGTACGTATCGGAACCGATACCACCTATGCGCCGTTCTCGTCGAAAGATGCTAAAGGTGATTTTGTTGGCTTTGATATCGATCTCGGTAACGAGATGTGCAAACGGATGCAGGTGAAATGTACCTGGGTTGCCAGTGACTTTGACGCGCTGATCCCCTCACTGAAAGCGAAAAAAATCGACGCCATTATTTCGTCGCTTTCCATTACCGATAAACGTCAGCAGGAGATTGCCTTCTCCGACAAGCTGTACGCCGCAGATTCTCGTTTGATTGCTGCCAAAGGTTCACCGATTCAGCCAACGCTGGATTCACTGAAAGGTAAACATGTTGGTGTGCTGCAGGGATCAACCCAGGAAGCTTACGCTAACGAGACCTGGCGTAGCAAAGGCGTGGATGTGGTGGCCTATGCCAACCAGGATTTGGTCTATTCCGATCTGGCTGCAGGACGTCTGGATGCTGCGTTACAAGATGAAGTTGCTGCCAGCGAAGGATTCCTCAAGCAACCTGCTGGTAAAGATTTCGCCTTTGCTGGCTCATCAGTAAAAGACAAAAAATACTTCGGTGATGGCACCGGTGTAGGGCTACGTAAAGATGATGCTGAACTGACGGCTGCCTTCAATAAGGCGCTTGGCGAGCTGCGTCAGGACGGCACCTACGACAAGATGGCGAAAAAGTATTTCGACTTTAATGTCTACGGTGACTGATACGTCGCTGGGAAGCTGTACCTGATGGAATGATCATCATGGTGCACGCCAGGTTTGTTGCACTATCGTGGTGCATTGAAATGCATACTTAAGCATTTTTAATGAAAAATAATACGTCTAACGGGGCGGGATATTTTGCCTTGATGGTCAATTTTATGGCACGATAAGTGTAACAAACCTGTAAATATTC
Organism: Escherichia sp. SCLE84; assembly: GCF_012584495.1. Classification (NCBI taxonomy): domain Bacteria; kingdom Pseudomonadati; phylum Pseudomonadota; class Gammaproteobacteria; order Enterobacterales; family Enterobacteriaceae; genus Escherichia; species Escherichia sp. SCLE84. The sequence goes on from NZ_CP051430.1 coordinate 4,778,799, forward strand.
CCTATAAAAAGACTGTCAGTTGAGGACATTATGAAAAAACTGGTGCTATCGCTCTCTCTGGTTCTGGCCTTCTCCAGCGCAACTGCGGCGTTTGCTGCGATTCCGCAAAACATCCGCATCGGTACCGACCCGACCTATGCGCCATTTGAATCAAAAAATTCACAAGGCGAACTGGTTGGCTTCGATATCGATCTGGCAAAGGAATTATGCAAACGCATCAATACGCAATGTACGTTTGTCGAAAATCCGCTGGATGCGTTAATCCCGTCCTTAAAAGCGAAGAAGATTGACGCCATCATGTCATCGCTTTCCATTACGGAAAAACGTCAGCAAGAAATTGCCTTCACCGACAAACTGTACGCTGCCGATTCTCGTCTGGTGGTGGCGAAAAATTCCGACATTCAGCCGACAGTCGAGTCGCTGAAAGGCAAGCGGGTAGGCGTATTGCAGGGCACCACCCAGGAGACGTTCGGTAACGAACACTGGGCACCAAAAGGCATTGAAATCGTCTCGTATCAGGGGCAGGACAACATTTATTCTGACCTGACTGCCGGACGTATTGATGCCGCGTTCCAGGATGAGGTCGCTGCCAGTGAAGGTTTCCTCAAACAACCCGTCGGTAAAGATTACAAATTCGGTGGCCCGTCTGTTAAAGATGAAAAACTGTTTGGTGTAGGGACCGGCATGGGCCTGCGTAAAGAAGATAACGAACTGCGCGAGGCACTGAACAAAGCCTTTGCCGAAATGCGCGCTGACGGTACTTACGAGAAATTAGCGAAAAAGTACTTCGATTTTGATGTTTATGGCGGTTAATCGCCATCGGTGAAAGAAAGCCCGCTCCCTTCGGGTAACCGGAGGGAGACAAGAGGCGGTAATTCACCACACACGACAGGACAGGCAGCATGTTGTATGGGTTTTCAGGTGTTATTTTACAGGGTGCGCTCGTCACGCTGGAGCTGGCTATCAGTTCTGTAGTGCTCGCTGTAATCATCGGTTTAATTGGCGCTGGCGGTAAGCTCTCGCAAAATCGGCTTTCGGGGCTGATTTTCGAAGGGTACACCACGCTGATTCGTGGCGTGCCGGACTTGGTGTTGATGCTGCTGATTTTCTACGGTTTGCAGATTGCGCTAAACACGGTGACGGAGGCGATGGGCGTCGGGCAGATTGATATCGATCCGATGGTCGCTGGTATTATTACTCTCGGTTTTATCTACGGTGCTTATTTTACCGAAACGTTCCGTGGCGCGTTTATGGCAGTGCCGAAAGGGCATATAGAGGCGGCGACGGCGTTCGGTTTTACTCGTGGGCAAGTGTTTCGGCGGATCATGTTTCCGGCGATGATGCGTTACGCCCTGCCAGGCATTGGCAACAACTGGCAGGTGATCCTCAAATCTACCGCACTGGTTTCGTTACTCGGCCTGGAAGATGTGGTCAAAGCCACCCAACTGGCAGGCAAAAGTACCTGGGAACCGTTCTATTTCGCCATCGTCTGTGGCGTGATTTACCTGGTTTTCACCACTGTTTCCAATGGTGTGCTGCTGTTCCTTGAGCGCCGCTACTCCGTGGGTGTGAAGAGGGCTGACCTGTGATCGAAATCTTACATGAATACTGGAAACCGCTGCTGTGGACCGACGGTTATCGCTTTACTGGTGTGGCGATCACTCTGTGGCTGCTTATTTTGTCGGTAGTGATAGGCGGAGTCCTGGCGCTGTTTCTGGCGATTGGTCGTGTCTCCAGTAATAAATACATCCAGTTTCCAATCTGGTTATTTACCTATATTTTTCGCGGTACGCCGCTGTATGTTCAGTTGCTGGTGTTCTATTCCGGCATGTACACGCTTGAGATTGTTAAGGGAACCGAATTCCTTAACGCTTTCTTCCGCAGTGGCCTGAACTGTACCGTGCTGGCGCTGACGCTTAACACCTGCGCTTACACTACCGAGATTTTTGCTGGGGCAATCCGTTCGGTTCCGCATGGGGAAATTGAAGCCGCCAGAGCCTATGGCTTCTCGACTTTTAAAATGTATCGTTGCATTATTTTGCCTTCTGCGCTGCGTATTGCGTTACCGGCATACAGCAACGAAGTGATCCTGATGCTGCACTCTACTGCGCTGGCGTTTACGGCCACTGTGCCGGATCTGCTGAAAATAGCCCGCGATATTAACGCCGCCACGTATCAACCTTTTACCGCCTTCGGCATTGCCGCGGTGCTCTATTTAATCATCTCTTATGTCCTGATCAGCCTCTTTCGCAGAGCGGAAAAACGCTGGTTGCAGCATGTGAAACCTTCTTCAACGCACTGAGAATACGATGTCCGAGAATAAATTAAACGTTATCGATTTGCACAAACGCTACGGCGAACATGAAGTGCTGAAAGGGGTCTCACTGCAAGCGAATGCCGGAGATGTAATAAGCATCATCGGATCGTCGGGATCGGGGAAAAGTACCTTTCTGCGCTGCATTAACTTCCTCGAAAAACCGAGTGAAGGGTCGATCGTGGTCAATGGCCAGAAGATCAATCTGGTGCGCGACAAAGATGGTCAACTCAAAGTCGCCGATAAAAATCAACTGCGCTTACTGCGCACACGCCTGACGATGGTATTCCAGCACTTCAATCTCTGGAGCCATATGACGGTGCTGGAAAACGTCATGGAAGCGCCGATTCAGGTGTTGGGCCTGAGCAAGCAGGAAGCGCGCGAGCGGGCGGTGAAGTATCTGGCGAAAGTCGGGATAGACGAACGTGCGCAGGGGAAATATCCGGTGCATCTTTCCGGCGGTCAGCAACAGCGTGTTTCTATCGCGCGGGCGCTGGCGATGGAACCGGAAGTTTTACTGTTTGATGAACCTACCTCGGCGCTCGATCCTGAACTGGTAGGCGAAGTGTTACGTATTATGCAGCAACTGGCAGAAGAGGGGAAAACCATGGTGGTAGTGACTCACGAAATGGGCTTTGCTCGCCATGTTTCTACTCACGTCATTTTCCTCCATCAGGGAAAAATAGAAGAAGAGGGCGCGCCGGAGCAGTTATTTGGCAACCCGCAAAGCCCTCGTCTGCAACAGTTCCTTAAGGGATCGCTGAAATAATTTCCTCTCCGGTGGCTAACGCTGCCGGAGTATTTTCATGGGGAATTTGTGAGTCAGCTTCCGCTGAAATGTAAAAGTTGCAGTCCGCTAAAAATACTTCTGAATTCGCTGTCCAAAGATAAAAACTGCCTGCTGCATTGGGTGTTAATCGTGGTTATTGTCGCGTCATCTTAAATTTGAGGGGTGACGGAACGCCATGACAATATCGACAACTTCCACGCCGCATGATGCGGTATTTAAATCTTTTTTACGCCATCCAGACACCGCGCGGGATTTTATTGATATTCATCTTCCCGCGCCGCTGCGCAAACTGTGTGATTTTACGACGCTTAAACTGGAACCAAATAGTTTTATTGATGACGACCTGCGGCAATATTATTCCGACCTCTTGTGGTCTGTGAAAACGCAGGAGGGAGTGGGTTATATTTATGTAGTGATAGAGCACCAAAGTAAGCCGGAAGAATTAATGGCTTTTCGCATGATGCGTTATTCCATTGCGGCAATGCAAAACCATCTTGATGCGGGCTATAAAGAGCTTCCATTGGTGATCCCGATGCTGTTTTATCATGGTTGCAGAAGTCCTTATCCTTATTCACTCTGCTGGCTTGATGAATTTGCCGAGCCTGCTATAGCCCGCAAAATATATTCATCAGCGTTTCCGTTGGTGGATATTACCGTGGTGCCGGATGACGAGATTATGCAACACCGCAAAATGGCGCTGTTGGAGTTAATTCAGAAACATATTCGTCAGCGCGATCTGTTGGGATTAGTCGACCAAATTGTTTCGCTGCTAGTTACAGGGAACACTAATGACAGACAGCTAAAAGCCCTGTTTAATTACGTATTACAAACAGGGGATGCCCAGCGTTTCCGTGCATTTATTGGTGAGATAACAGAACGCGCACCACAAGAAAAGGAGAAACTGATGACCATTGCTGACAGATTACGTGAAGAAGGCGCAATGCAGGGCAAACACGAAGAAGCCCTGCGTATTGCTCAGGAGATGCTGGATAGAGGTTTAGACAGAGAGTTAGTTATGATGGTGACCCGACTTTCACCAGACGATCTTATCGCGCAAAGCCACTAATCCTGTAACACCGGGAGTTAACTGGCGGATGTTTGCTGTAAACCACATCAGCGAACGACATCCGCCAGCGCCTCTTCTAAATCGTACCAGCGAAACGCAAAACCCGCTTCTTCCAGCCGTTTAGGCAGCGCGCGTTGTCCACCTAATACCAGTATTGAAGATTCGCCCATTAACAGCCGAATGGCGGTTGCGGGGACGCGCAAAATGGCCGGGCGATGCAGCGCTTGACCGAGCGCATGGGCAAATTGTTCATTGCGTACCGGGTAGGGCGAAACCATATTAAATGGCCCGCGCAGGTCGTTATCCAGCAGCCAGAGAATGCCGTTGACCATATCATCAATATGAATCCAGGCCAGATACTGCCGACCGGAACCAATCGGCCCGCCCAGGCCAAGACGAAACGGTGGCAGCATTTTACCGAGAATACCGCCGTCCGGTGCCAGTACCACGCCGGTTCGCAGCAGGCACACTCGCGTTTTGTCACTTTGCGCCCGGCAGGCAATTTCTTCCCAGCGGGCGCAGAGTTTATGGGTAAATTCGTTATGCGGCGGTTCCTCTTCGGTAACCACCACTTCACCTAAGTCGCCATAATAGCCCGTTGCCGAGCCGGAAATGAGTACCGACGGCGGCGTGTCGCTGGCATTAATCAAATCGACCAGTTTTTGCGTGATATTCCAGCGGCTTTGGCAGAGACGCTCTTTTTGCTCGTGAGTCCAGCGTTTATCAGCAATCGGTTCTCCGGCCAGGTTGATTACCGCATCAACGCCGTTGAGGTTGCTTTGATCGGCTAGCCCTTGCCATAGCGTCACCCGAGGGCCGAGAACGGAACTGGCTTTCTGTGGGTTACGCGTCACTACCGTGATTTGATGGCCCAGCTCCAGCAAACGCGGAATCAAATGGCGACCAATTAATCCCGTCCCTCCGGTGATCACTATGTTCATGCAGCCTCCCGATATGGCGGTTAACGCTGCCAGCTTAAGGTCATGGATACCGAATCGGCGTAGCGCAGCGCGTGCAGTTTATCGATCTCCACTTCAGCATACGTCACCCAGTGATGTTCACGTGCGATATCGAGCACATCCTGAGTTAATTTTTCCAGCAAAGAGAAACGGTTATTCTCTACATGCTGAATAATGTTTTTCGTTACGGTGCGATAATTCAGCGCATGGTTGATATCTTCGCTAGTGCGCGCTTTATCGGCGGGGTAGTGGATCGTCACATTGATAACAATATCCTGACGGTTGTTAATTTCTTCTTCCTTAATTCCGATAAACGTACGTAAACGAAGGTTCTTTATACGAATAATAGCGGCAGGTTGTGCCATTGCAGGTTCTCCGTTGTTTTACTTAGGATGAAATAATACACGAGAACCTGTTTCTGTTAACTATCCGAACGCTCATCACCGAGTTGTGCTTTTAGCAGTGCCTGCCCGGTGGCAGGGCGCGAACGGATCCGCTCATGCCAGTTCTTGACTGCCGGATACATTGCGAGGTCAATTCGCTGGCGAGTCCAGGCATTAACCCACGGCCAGCAGGCAATATCCGCAATGCTGTAGTTCTCGCCTCCCAGCCAGGGCGAGTTTTCCAGCCGCTTGTTCAGTACATGGTAAAGACGCTGAGTTTCAACCTGATAACGTTCAATAGCGTAAGGAATGGTTTGGGGGGCTGCGTGATTAAAATGATGATTTTGCCCAAGCATCGGCCCCAGTCCGCCTACCTGCCAGAATAACCACTGTAATGTGGCGGCGCGCTCACGCGTTTCATGACTCAAAAAGAGTCCTGTTTTCTCAGCCAGATACAACAAAATGGCACCAGACTCAAAGAGGCTTAACGGTTCGCCGCCATCGGCAGGAGAATGATCAACAATTGCCGGAATTTTGTTGTTGGGCGAAATGCGCAAAAATTCCGGACGAAACTGACCGCCTTTCCCCAGGTCTACCTTAATCAAGCGATAATCAAGCTCTGCTTCTTCGAGAAACAGCGTAATTTTGTGACCATTGGGTGTCGGGGCGAAATAGAGATCGATCATTGCAGCTCCGGTTGTTTAATCATCTGAACACCACAAGTATAGAAAGCGCGGCGAATTACGTGAGTATTCGTCACGTGACAGTGACAAAAAGGCTCTATAGTTTGATAGCCAGCCCCCTTTATTGCCGAGGACATAATGAGTAAACCCGCTATCACGCTTTGGTCAGATGCCCACTTTTTCTCCCCTTATGTGTTATCCGCCTGGGTGGCGTTGCAGGAAAAAGGCCTGTCGTTTCATATCAAGACCATCGACCTCGACAGCGGTGAACATTTGCAGCCGACGTGGCAAGGTTACGGTCAGACACGCCGTGTGCCGTTATTACAAATCGATGATTTTGAGTTGAGTGAATCTTCTGCCATTGCGGAGTATCTGGAAGATCGATTTGCGCCACCGACCTGGGAACGTATTTATCCGCTTGATTTAGAAAATCGTGCGCGTGCACGACAGATTCAGGCCTGGCTGCGCAGCGATCTGATGCCCATCCGCGAAGAGCGTCCGACGGATGTTGTCTTTGCGGGGGCGAAAAAAGCGCCACTAACGGCCGAGGGAAAAGCCAGTGCAGAGAAACTGTTTGCGATGGCAGAACATTTGTTAGTACTGGGTCAGCCGAATTTATTTGGTGAATGGTGCATTGCTGATACTGATCTGGCGCTAATGATTAACCGCCTGGTACTACATGGCGATGAGGTGCCAGAACGCCTGGTGGATTATGCGACATTCCAGTGGCAGCGAGCGTCTGTCCAGCGTTTTATTGCACTTTCGGCGAAGCAATCTGGCTGATAGCAACGACAGAATCCAGTATCATAGCTTACGTTTTTTCGACGAGGAGTGAGTGATGAAACTGATGTTTGCATCGGACATTCATGGGTCGTTACCGGCGACGGAACGTGTTCTGGAGTTGTTTGCCCAAAGCGGTGCCCAGTGGCTGGTGATCCTTGGCGACGTGTTGAATCACGGCCCGCGTAATGCTTTACCGGAGGGTTACGCGCCAGCCAAAGTCGCTGAACGGCTTAATGAAGTGGCACATAAGGTTATCGCTGTGCGCGGCAACTGCGACAGCGAAGTGGATCAAATGCTGCTGCATTTCCCGATAACCGCGCCGTGGCAACAGGTATTACTGGAAAAACAACGTCTGTTTTTGACGCATGGTCATCTTTTTGGCCCGGAAAATCTACCTGCTTTAAACCAGAACGATGTGCTGGTGTACGGTCATACCCATCTGCCAGTGGCAGAACAGCGGGGGGAGATTTTCCACTTCAACCCCGGCTCGGTGAGTATTCCGAAAGGCGGTAATCCGGCGAGTTATGGCATGCTGGATAATGACGTACTTAGTGTAATCGCACTCAATGATCAAAGTATCATTGCGCAGGTCGCGATTAATCCGTAATTTACCCACAACTCAAAATGCGCCGTAAGAGCGCCAGAAAAAGAAGGTTTCCTGATAATGGAACAGCGTCGTTTGGCAAGTACTGAATGGGTGGATATTGTCAATGAAGAGAACGAAGTCATTGCACAAGCCAGCCGGGAACAAATGCGGGCACAGTGTCTGCGTCATCGTGCAACTTACATCGTCGTGCATGATGGCATGGGCAAAATTCTGGTCCAGCGTCGTACCGAGACAAAAGACTTTTTACCCGGCATGTTAGATGCGACCGCAGGCGGTGTGGTTCAGGCCGATGAGCAACTGCTGGAATCCGCGCGTCGCGAAGCGGAAGAAGAGTTGGGCATTGCCGGTGTCCCCTTTGCCGAGCACGGGCAGTTCTATTTCGAAGATAAAAATTGCCGTGTCTGGGGCGCGTTGTTCAGCTGCGTCTCTCACGGTCCCTTCGCCCTACAGGAAGATGAAGTCAGTGAAGTTTGCTGGCTGACGCCGGAAGAAATCACCGCACGCTGCGATGAGTTCACTCCAGACTCGCTGAAAGCGCTGGCGTTGTGGATGAAGCGCAATGCCAAAAATGAAGCCGTAGAGACTGAAACGGCAGAATGAAAAAAGAGCCGCAATTGCGGCTCTTAACATTTTTAGTGGTAGCCCATCAACTGAGCGCCGATCACTACGACGCTGGACATAATAAACAGCAGTCCAAGTAGGGTCGCGCCCACCTTCAGCCAGTTACGGAAGTCCACCCTGCATACACCGAGAGTTGCCATTAACGAAGCTGAGGTTGGGTAAATGATGTGACTGAAGCCATCACCAAACTGGAATGCCAGCACGGTAACCTGACGGTTAACACCGACCAGATCGCCAAGCGGTGCCAGTAACGGCATGGTTAACGCCGCCTGACCAGAACCGGACGTCACGAAGAAATTAAATACCGCCTGGAAGAGCAACATAAACCAGGCCGCGACCGCGTTGTCCAGACCGCTAATGGCATTGGCAATGCTGTTGAGGATGGTATTTAACACGCTGGCATCACCCGCTTCACCATTACCGACCAGCAGCAAAATCCCTTTGGCGAAACCCACCAGCAGGGCAGGGGCGATCATCATTCGCGCCCCTTCGGTAAAGGATGAAGCCATGGTATTAACCGTCATGCCGTTAAGGCGGAAAACAACGCCGATGATGCCAATCACCAGACCCATGGTGAAGAACTGGCTGGCAATTTCTGGAATAAACCAGGCATTAACGATCACGCCCCAAATCACCCAGACCATTACGGCGGTCAGGACAATCAATACCAGCCAGTCACCAAAGGTAAACGGACGTTGTTCAACATCCGCCTGCTTTTCACGAAAGAAGCGGTCGGACTCATGCACGCGTGACAGAAGAGGATTCTTTTTCACTCGTGAGGCGTACACCATGGTAAAGATCAGGCCAATCATAGTGGCGATAACCCACACCACGATGCGCAACCCGGAGCCAGAAAGCACCGGAACGCCGGCAATCCCCTGAGCAACGACCACACAAAACGGGTTCATCCACGAACTGGCAAAACCGATTTGCGTGGCAATATAGGTCACCAGGACGGTGGTAATACTGTCATAGCCCAGCCGGACCATTAGCGGTGCGATGATAATGGCAAAGGCGACGGCCTCTTCTCCCATACCAAATACCGCGCCGCCAAGTGAAAACAGAATAAACAGCGCAGGAATAAAGAGAATTTCATTCCCGCGGGTATGGCGAATAAGCGCCAGGATACCGTTATCAATGGTTCCTGTACGCATCACAATGCCAAACGCGCCGCCAATCACCAGCATAAACATGATGATGCCAACAGCTGTCCCGTATTTCGATCCTGAGGTTAATCCTTCAAACGGGAAGTTCATCAGGCCCGGGCGTTCATCGCCCGTCGTGAACAGCTGTACGCGGTGATACTCAGGTTCGCCTGCTTCGTTAGTCAGAATGCGAAATAAGTGTGGATCTACGACTTTGCGTGTTTTTGTTTGACCATCAACCTGATACTGCACTTCCTGACTGTCAAACATCCCCACCGGAACTACCCAGGTGGCAAGGCTGGTTAAAATAGCAACAAAAAAGATAATCACCAACGTATCGGGCATTGCCCATCTTCTTGTTGGTTTGGATTCAGTGATTGCGGACATAGCGCAAATATTCCCTTGCACAAAACAAAGTGGTAAGTATGCAAAGTGAAATGGCGCAATTCATTGATGCAGCGCAGTTAAGCAAGATAATCAGAAAGGATTAATGCAGATTAAGAGAATAAAAAACCGGAAATAGTGATTATTTCCGGTTCAGATATCCGCAGCGCAAAGCTGCGGATGATGACGAGATTACTGCTGCTGTGCAGACTGAATCGCAGTCAGCGCGATGGTGTAGACGATATCGTCAACCAGTGCGCCACGGGACAGGTCGTTAACCGGCTTGCGCATACCCTGCAGCATCGGCCCGATGGAGATCAGGTCGGCAGAACGCTGTACCGCTTTGTAGGTGGTGTTACCGGTGTTCAGATCCGGGAAGATGAACACGGTAGCGCGACCTGCAACCGGAGAGTTCGGCGCTTTGGATTTCGCAACGTCAGCCATTACCGCAGCGTCGTACTGCAGCGGACCGTCGATCATCAGGTCAGGACGTTTTTCCTGCGCCAGACGAGTTGCTTCGCGAACTTTTTCTACGTCGCTACCTGCACCAGAAGTACCGGTGGAGTAGGAGAGCATAGCAACGCGCGGTTCGATACCGAAGGCCGCAGCGGAATCAGCGGACTGAATCGCGATTTCTGCCAGCTGTTCAGCGGTCGGATCCGGGTTGATCGCACAGTCACCGTAAACGTAAACCTGTTCCGGCAGCAGCATGAAGAACACGGAAGATACCAGGGAGCTGCCCGGTGCAGTTTTGATCAGCTGCAGCGGCGGACGGATGGTGTTTGCGGTAGTGTGAACAGCACCGGAAACCAGACCATCAACTTCATCCTGTTCCAGCATCAGCGTACCGAGCACCACGTTGTCTTCCAGCTGTTCGCGGGCAACGGTTTCGGTCATGCCTTTGTTCTTACGCAGTTCGACCAGACGACCAACATAGCTTTCGCGAACCACTTCTGGATCAACGATTTCAATCCCTGCACCCAGTTCTACACCCTGAGACGCTGCAACACGGTTGATCTCTGCCGGATTACCCAGCAGTACGCAAGTTGCGATACCACGTTCAGCACAGATAGCGGCTGCTTTAACGGTACGCGGTTCGTCACCTTCCGGCAGTACGATACGTTTGCCCGCTTTGCGCGCAAGTTCAGTCAGCTGATAACGGAACGCAGGCGGAGACAGACGACGGCTGCGCTCAGAAGTGGCAGTCAGAGATTCGATCCAGTCAGCGTTGATGTAGTTAGCAACGTATTCCTGAACTTTCTCGATACGTTCGTGATCGTCAACCGGAACTTCCAGGTTGAAGCTCTGCAGGCTCAGAGAGGTCTGCCAGGTGTTGGTGTTCACCATAAATACCGGCAGGCCGGTAGCGAAAGCACGTTCGCACAGTTTAGAAATGCGCGCGTCCATTTCGTAGCCGCCAGTCAGCAGCAGGGCACCGATTTCTACGCCGTTCATGGCTGCCAGGCAAGCGGCCACCAGCACGTCAGGACGGTCTGCGGAAGTCACCAGCAGAGAACCGGCACGGAAGTGCTCCAGCATGTGCGGAATGCTGCGTGCGCAGAAAGTGACGGATTTAACGCGGCGAGTATTGATGTCGCCTTCGTTGATGATGGTCGCATTCAGGTGGCGAGCCATATCGATCGCACGAGTCGCGATCAGGTCAAAGCTCCACGGCACAGCGCCGAGAACCGGCAGCGGGCTGGATTCTTGCAGCTTCGCCGGATCAACATTGTTTACTTTAGCTTTGGAAGAGTCGTCGAAAATCTCGGACAGATCCGGGCGAGTACGACCCTGTTCATCAACCGGTGCGTTCAGTTTGTTAACGATAACGCCGGTGATGTTGGTGTTTTTGGCACCGCCGAAGCTGTTGCGGGTCAGTTCGATACGCTCTTTCAGCTGTTCCGGGGTGTCAGTGCCCTGAGACATAACGAAGACGATTTCCGCATTCAGCGTTTTAGCGATTTCGTAGTTCAGAGACTGGGCAAACTGGTGCTTACGTGTCGGGACCAGACCTTCAACCAGAACGACTTCAGCGTCTTTGGTGTTAGCGTGGTAGTTTGCGACGATCTCTTCCATCAGCACATCTTTCTGATTGCTGGAAAGCAGACCTTCAACGTAGCTCATTTTCAGCGGTTCAGCGGCCGTCGTGGTGGAAGAGTTCGCACGCACGATAGTCGTAGTCTGATCGGGCGCATCGCCACCGGTACGCGGCTGAGCGATAGGTTTGAAAACGCTCAGACGAACGCCTTTGCGTTCCATTGCACGGATCACGCCAAGGCTGACGCTGGTCAGACCGACGCTGGTTCCGGTAGGGATCAGCATAATAATACGGGACACGGTTTATCCTCTTTCGTTACCGCCGATTTGGCGGGTTACAAAACAGCACCGCCAGCTGAGCTGGCGGTGTGAAATCAGGCAGTCAGGCGGCTCGCGTCTTGCGCGATAACCAGTTCTTCGTTGGTTGGGATAACCACCGCAGGACGGGTACCTTCTTTGTTGATGAAACCAGATTTGCCGAAACGTGCAGCCAGGTTGCGTTCATGATCAACTTCAAAGCCCAGCACGCCCAGTTTGCCCAGAGACAGTTCACGAACCATCGCGGCATTTTCACCGATACCACCAGTGAATACAACAGCGTCCAGACGACCATCCATCAGCGCAGTGTAGGCACCGATGTATTTCGCCAGGCGGTGGCAGTAAACGTCCATTGCGCGCTTCGCGTCTTCTTTCGTCGCGTAGTTGTCTTCAACATAGCGGCAGTCGCTGGTCACTTCGGTCAGACCCAGCAGGCCAGACTCTTTGGTCAGCAGTTTGTTGATTGCGTCAACGCTCATGCCCAGGGTGTCGTGCAGGTGGAAGATGATCGCCGGATCGATATCACCAGAACGGGTACCCATGACCAGACCTTCCAGCGGGGTCAGGCCCATAGAGGTGTCAACGCATTTACCGTTGCGGATAGCAGAAACGGAACCACCGTTGCCCAGGTGGCAGGTGATGATGTTCAGTTCTTCTACCGGTTTGTTCAGCATTTTTGCCGCTTCCTGGGTTACATAGAAGTGGCTGGTGCCGTGCGCGCCGTAACGACGGATGCCGTGCTCTTTGTACAGGTTGTAAGGCAGGGCGTAGAGGTAAGACTCTTCCGGCATAGTCTGGTGGAACGCGGTGTCAAATACAGCAACGTTTTTGTCTTTCAGCTGTGGGAAAGATTTCAGAGCTTCTTCGATACCGATCAGGTGAGCCGGGTTGTGCAGCGGTGCAAAAGAAGCTGCATCTTTGATACCCTGAATAACAGACTCATCGATCACTACGGAGCTGGTATACTTTTCGCCGCCGTGTACGATACGGTGACCGATAGCAGTCAGCTGCGCAGACAGTTCTGGTTTTTGTGCCAGAATAGTATTAACGATAAAGTTGAGCGCTTCGCTGTGAGCGGCGCCTGCACCTAAAGCCGCTTCCTGTTTATTGCCGTCCATTTTCCATTTGATACGTGCTTCAGGCAGGTGGAAACATTCGGCTAAACCAGAAAGGTACTCTTCACCATTTACTGCATCGATGATGGCAAATTTCAGTGAAGAACTACCGCAGTTCAGAACCAGTACTAACTTACTCGACATGGAAGTACCTATAATTGATACGTGGCTAAAAAAACGTCAGGGAGCCATAGAGCGTAGCGCATGATGACACCGACATTTATGATTAACATCATGCACTGCAAATTTTTTTTTTGCATGATGGAAGAAATATCTTGAGTCTATGCCATTTTGCGTGATTTTCAGCCAATGGCATAATGTATATGAATTTGACGACTCAATGAATATGTACTACTTAGGCCTTCAGGCTGCTAAAGGATACCTGATAGTGGGTATGGAAGACAAAATGTTTTGAACGTTGTCCCGCTGAGTTGTGAATTTGCACAAATTTTTGAATCTTTATATGTGAAGTTGAGGTGAAGCATGTCAACGCCGGATAATCGTTCTGTTAATTTTTTTAGCTTGTTTCGCCGGGGACAGCATTACTCAAAGACGTGGCCGCTGGAAAAACGCCTTGCCCCGGTCTTTGTCGAAAATCGCGTTATCAAGATGACGCGTTATGCGATCCGTTTTATGCCGCCGATCGCCGTATTTACTCTCTGCTGGCAGATTGCCCTGGGCGGTCAGCTTGGGCCGGCAGTTGCCACTGCGCTGTTCGCCTTAAGTTTACCTATGCAGGGATTGTGGTGGCTGGGCAAGCGTTCTGTAACGCCATTACCCCCTGCAATCCTTAACTGGTTTTATGAAGTTCGCGGTAAATTGCAGGAGTCTGGACAGGTGTTGGCACCCGTTGAAGGCAAGCCTGATTACCAGGCATTAGCTGACACGCTTAAGCGCGCCTTCAAACAACTGGATAAAACTTTCCTTGATGATTTGTAATTGACCCCTGATTACGCATATAAAAGAAGGCATACTCAGCCTTCTTTTTTTTCACCGTAGTATAGTGATACAGGAGTCAACAATGGAAATGACCAACGCGCAACGTCTTATTTTGTCTAATCAGTACAAGATGATGACTATGCTCGATCCGGCAAATGCTGAACGTTACCGTCGCCTGCAAACAATTATTGAGCGTGGTTACGGATTACAGATGCGTGAATTGGATCGCGAGTTTGGCGAGCTGAAAGAAGAAACCTGCCGCACTATCATCGACATTATGGAGATGTATCATGCGTTGCATGTTTCCTGGTCTAATTTGCAGGACCAGCAATCCATCGATGAACGTCGTGTCACCTTCCTCGGCTTTGACGCCGCCACTGAAGCACGTTACCTCGGTTATGTCCGCTTTATGGTTAATGTGGAAGGGCGCTATACCCATTTTGACGCCGGAACTCACGGTTTTAACGCCCAGACGCCAATGTGGGAAAAATATCAGCGCATGCTTAATGTGTGGCATGCCTGCCCGCGTCAGTACCATTTGAGCGCCAACGAAATTAATCAAATTATCAACGCCTGAGGAGGCCCGCGTGCGGTGCAAAGGTTTTCTGTTTGATCTTGATGGAACGCTGGTGGATTCCCTGCCTGCGGTAGAACGGGCGTGGAGCAACTGGGCCAGACGTCATGGGTTAGCGCCGGAAGAGGTGCTGGCTTTCATTCACGGTAAACAGGCGATCACCTCTTTGCGCCATTTTATGGCGGGCAAATCCGAGGCTGATATTGCCGCCGAGTTTACGCGTCTGGAGCACATCGAGGCCACGGAAACCGAAGGTATTACCGCGCTTCCGGGGGCAATCGCCTTACTCAATCATTTGAATAAAGCAGGTATTCCGTGGGCCATTGTGACTTCTGGCTCCATGCCGGTAGCGCGAGCGCGCCATAAAATAGCTGGGCTTCCCGCACCAGAGGTGTTTGTAACCGCTGAGCGAGTGAAGCGCGGAAAACCAGAACCTGATGCGTATCTGTTAGGTGCGCAGCTGCTGGGGCTTGCGCCGCAGGAGTGTGTGGTGGTGGAAGATGCTCCCGCTGGCGTGCTTTCTGGCCTGGCGGCGGGTTGCCATGTCATTGCGGTTAACGCTCCGGCAGATACCCCGCGCCTGAATGAGGTCGATTTGGTCCTCCACAGTCTGGAGCAAATTACTGTGACCAAACAGCCAAATGGCGATGTTATTATTCAGTGAAACACCTGATCATGATTTAGCCCCGTCTCGTCGGGGCTTTTTTATGGCAGAATCAAGACATCTCCCTCAATTAACAAGGATAAGTTGTGAACGGTGAATTGATTTGGGTTCTTTCATTACTTGCCGTTGCCATTGTCTTGTTTGCGACGGGCAGAGTGCGTATGGATGCGGTCGCTTTGTTTGTTATTGTCGCGTTTGCATTAAGCGGAACGCTGACAGTCCCCGAAGTATTTTCCGGCTTTTCTGATCCTAACGTTGTCCTGATTGCCGCCTTGTTTATTATTGGCGATGGTTTGGTCCGTACCGGTGTTGCCACCGTAATGGGAACATGGCTGGTCAAAGTGGCGGGCAACAGTGAAATCAAAATGTTGGTTTTGTTGATGCTGACCGTCGCGGGGCTTGGCGCGTTTATGAGTTCAACCGGCGTTGTCGCTATCTTTATTCCCGTGGTGTTAAGCGTTGCCATGCGTATGCAAACTTCGCCGTCACGTCTGATGATGCCGTTAAGTTTTGCCGGGCTGATTAGCGGCATGATGACGCTGGTGGCGACGCCGCCGAACCTGGTAGTCAACAGTGAATTGCTGCGTGAAGGCTATCACGGCTTCAGTTTCTTTAGCGTAACACCTATTGGCCTGGTCGTGCTGGTGCTGGGTATTTTGTATATGTTAGTGATGCGTTTCATGCTGAAAGGGGATACCCAGACCCCGCAGCGCGAAGGCTGGACGCGTCGAACCTTTCGCGATCTTATCCGTGAATATCGACTGACCGGGCGTGCGCGACGTCTGGCTATTCGCCCCGGATCGCCAATGATAGGTCAACGGCTGGATGATCTCAAATTACGTGAGCGTTATGGCGCTAACGTCATCGGTGTTGAACGCTGGCGGCGTTTTCGTCGCGTTATCGTGAACGTTAATGGGGTTTCTGAATTTCGCGCGCGTGACGTTTTGCTTATTGATATGTCTGCGGCTGATGTCGATCTCCGGCAATTTTGTAGTGAGCAATTGCTGGAGCCGATGGTACTGCGCGGCGAGTATTTTTCTGACCAGGCCCTTGATGTGGGCATGGCAGAGATTTCATTAATTCCTGAGTCAGAACTGATTGGTAAATCGGTGCGCGAAATTGGTTTTCGTACCCGCTACGGACTGAATGTGGTGGGGCTAAAGCGCAATGGCGTGGCGCTGGAAGGTTCGCTGGCGGATGAGCCTCTGCTGCTGGGCGATATCATCCTGGTTGTGGGTAACTGGAAACTGATCGGTATGCTGGCCAAACAGGGCCGCGACTTCGTAGCGCTGAACTTACCGGAAGAGGTGAGTGAAGCATCGCCCGCGCACAGCCAGGCACCCCATGCCATTTTCTGTCTGGTGCTAATGGTGGCGTTAATGCTGACAGATGAAATTCCTAATCCTGTTGCCGCTATCATCGCCTGCCTGCTGATGGGGAAATTCCGCTGTATAGATGCTGAAAGCGCCTATAAATCCATTCACTGGCCGAGCATTATTTTGATCGTTGGGATGATGCCGTTTGCTGTGGCATTACAGAAAACGGGAGGTGTCGCGCTGGCGGTGAAAGGGCTGATGGACATTGGCGGTGGTTACGGGCCACATATGATGCTGGGTTGTTTGTTTGTCTTGTCGGCGGTTATTGGGCTATTTATCTCTAATACCGCGACGGCGGTGTTGATGGCTCCGATTGCGCTGGCTGCTGCCAAAACGATGGGGGTGTCGCCTTATCCATTCGCGATGGTCGTGGCGATGGCAGCATCCGCCGCCTTTATGACACCGGTTTCTTCACCTGTTAACACACTGGTTTTAGGTCCGGGAAATTACAGCTTCAGTGACTTTGTGAAGTTGGGGGTACCGTTCACCATTATCGTGATGGCGGTTTGTGTGGTGATGATCCCGATGCTGTTTCCGTTTTGACAAGAGCCTGATGTCGCATCCGGCGCTTATTGCCTGATGCGACGCAGACTCCGGCTGCTTACAGCGGTGAATCCTGGCTAATCTCATCGAGCGAAAGATGGAAGCTGGGAACAAATACTTCCATGAAGTAGTCCATCTCCTGGCTGCGACGCGCTTCAAGCGTCGCTTCCAGTCGCGTTTTTGCCAGCAAGAATTCATTATTTCCGGCCGCGAGTTCTTCCAGACATTTCAGATATGCACACAGTGCATCTGCCTGTTTCACCAGCGATTTTTCTTCATCGCTATATGCATGCTCGTCAATTAACGGCGCAAAGATATCCCGCAGCTCTTCCGGAACCATATCGACCAGTTTTTGCTGAGCGATTTTTTCAATAGCCTTGTACTCCTGAGCGATTTGCGAATTGAAGTATTTCACCGGAGTAGGGAGATCGCCGGTGAGCACTTCTGAGGCATCGTGGTACATCGCCAGTAAAGCGATACGTTCGGCGTTGACATTACCGCCAAATTTCCGATTTTTGATAGCTGCCAGCGCATGGGCGACCATCGCTACCTGCAAACTGTGTTCGGACACATTTTCCGTCCGCACGTTGCGCATGAGCGGCCAGCGGTTAATGAGTTTCAGGCGGGAGAGATGGGCAAAAAAATGGCTCTGTTTCATAGTGACCTTACGTATGATGACA
This sequence comes from Escherichia sp. SCLE84, assembly GCF_012584495.1. NCBI lineage: Bacteria > Pseudomonadati > Pseudomonadota > Gammaproteobacteria > Enterobacterales > Enterobacteriaceae > Escherichia > Escherichia sp. SCLE84. Next base: position 4,796,780 of record NZ_CP051430.1, read on the forward strand.
TCATCAGGTCATTGTGGCGGGATAACGCTGCCGGATGCAATCTCCGGCAGTGAAATTAAGATTACAGCTGATGATAACCAGAAAGGAAACGCGCGAACTTGCTCAAAGACAGCTCGATATCATCGACACGCGGTAGCGTGACAATGCGGAAGTGATCCGGCCACGGCCAGTTGAATGCCGTCCCTTGCACCAACAGAACTTTTTCCTGCAACAGGAAATCCAGCACCATTTTCTGATCGTCGTGAATGTTAAAGCGTTTGGCGTCGATTTTCGGGAACATATACAGCGCACCACGAGGTTTCACGCAGGAAACGCCCGGAATATCGTTGATCAGTTCCCACGCGCGGTTACGCTGCTCATAAAGACGACCGCCAGGGGTAATAAATTCACTGATGCTCTGATAACCACCCAGCGCGGTCTGAATGGCGTGTTGCGCAGGAACGTTAGCACACAGGCGCATTGAAGCCAGCATTTCCAGACCTTCGATGTAGCCTTTGGCGTGTTTTTTCGGCCCGTTCAACACCATCCACCCCTGACGGAAGCCTGCAACGCGGTACGTTTTCGACAGTCCGTTAAAGGTAATGGTCAGCAGGTCAGGTGCCAGCGGCGCAATTGAGTGATGCTCAGCGTCGTCGTAAAGAATTTTGTCATAAATTTCATCGGCGAAGATAATGAGATTATGCTGACGTGCAATCTCCACAATCTCCATTAAAAGCTCTTTGGAATATACCGCGCCGGTTGGGTTATTTGGGTTGATAATAACGATCCCACGCGTACGAGGCGTAATTTTAGCGCGAATATCATCGAGGTCCGGGAACCAGTCAGAGGATTCATCGCAAAGATAATGCACCGCTTTACCGCTGGAAAGCGAAACCGCCGCGGTCCATAGTGGGTAATCTGGTGCAGGAACCAACATTTCGTCCCCGCTGTTCAGCAATGCCTGCATTGCCTGAACGATAAGCTCCGATACACCATTGCCGATGTAAATATCTTCCACGGTAACATCACGCATGCCACGAGCCTGGTAGTGCTGCATGATGGCTTTACGCGCGGAGTAAAGACCTTTGGAATCGCAATACCCTTGAGCGGTAGGCAGGTTGCGTATCACGTCAACGAGGATTTCATCTGGCGCGTCAAAACCGAACGGGGCTGGGTTGCCGATGTTCAGTTTCAGTACCTTGTTACCTTCTTCTTCCAGGCGTTTTGCTTCTTTCAGCACCGGACCACGGATGTCATAACAGACATTCTCTAATTTGCTGGATTTTTCAATGGGGGACATGAATCTTGACCTTTTTTGCTGTTATCGCCACTCCCTGCCGTGGAAGTCAGCTTAGAACAATGTACTCCCCCAGGACGGTGTTTTGAAGGTCTGCAGAATAAGATTTTGCCAGAGGGGAAGGCTCGATTGTGCTGTTAATAACTTAATAATGACAAAATAATGAGGTGTATATGCTTTACATGCAATGTTATATAGTGAATTGTTCTGATTCTTAATTGTAAGTCTGGTTTTTTTATCTGTAAGATAATTGTGTGAAAATGCCTCATTTAAGAATTCACTAATGAAACGCGATGATGATATTTCCGCATTACGGAGAGTTTAACAGCGTGATGATTTCCGAGGTGTCGTAATGGGGGCAAGGTGTGAAACTATTGTTAAGCGGAATTAATGAATGAGGATGATGCTAATTAATTATTATTTAATATTCAAAAAGGTTTTGATGTGCTTATTAATAATAGAAGATTACTTTGCCTAACATAACATAACTTTGCATCAGATAATTCGCAATGACCCTTATAAATAAAAGGTTTTTGGGGTAAAATGCTCGCATAAATGACGGATCCCTGCTCTTGATGCCGCCTCACCATTGCTGTTTGTACGTGTTCGCGTATGACCAGCGATGCTGCACGAGAGTGGAACAAGGACTCACATTTACATTTATACAAACACGCGCATGTCATAAATAGAAAAGAGTGAGTAACTTAATAGATATGCGATCCCTGAAGATATATTCTGTGATCTACTTCAGGCATTATAACGGAACAATGTGAGTCGCTTTTTTAGTGCAACTCATATGCATTTTTACTTTCGTCCGGGTTCCGGATGAAACTGCCAGGGAGGCACATTACAAATGGAATTGCTTGTTTGTGTGTGCACAGCATTAACCAGCTCAGTATGAGCCGCCAGTAAGTGATAATATATGATAAGTGCAAATCGTCCGATAATTAACCTCGACCTCGATCTGCTGAGAACATTTGTTGCTGTTGCCGATCTGAACACTTTTGCTGCCGCAGCTGCCGCTGTGTGTCGTACTCAGTCCGCCGTAAGTCAGCAAATGCACCGTCTGGAACAACTCGTTGGGAAAGAACTGTTCGCTCGTCACGGTCGCAACAAACTGTTAACTGAACATGGCATTCAACTTCTTGGTTACGCCAGGAAAATCCTGCGTTTTAATGATGAGGCCTGCTCATCATTAATGTTCAGTAATCTTCAGGGCGTGTTAACTATCGGTGCTTCAGATGAATCTGCCGATACGATCTTACCTTTCCTGTTAAATCGCGTGAGTTCGGTTTATCCGAAATTAGCGCTGGATGTCCGCGTTAAACGTAATGCCTATATGGCAGAAATGCTGGAATCCCAGGAAGTGGATTTGATGGTAACCACCCATCGTCCTTCAGCGTTTAAGGCATTGAACCTGCGAACCTCGCCAACACACTGGTACTGCGCAGCGGAATACGTATTGCAAAAAGGCGAGCCGATCCCTCTTGTATTGCTGGATGATCCAAGTCCGTTTCGCGATATGGTGCTGGCGACGCTTAATAAAGCAGATATTCCATGGCGACTGGCTTATGTCGCCTCGACGCTTCCGGCCGTTCGTGCGGCAGTGAAAGCCGGTCTTGGCGTGACGGCAAGGCCGGTTGAGATGATGAGCCCGGACCTGCGTGTGCTGAGTGGAGTAGATGGCTTACCGCCGCTACCTGATACCGAATATTTGCTGTGCTATGACCCGTCCAGTAATAATGAGCTGGCCCAGGTGATCTATCAGGCGATGGAGAGCTACCATAATCCGTGGCAATACAGCCCAATGTCTGCTCCGGAAGGGGATGATTCATTGTTGATTGAAAGGGATATCGAGTAATCGACGGACGATAGATAATTCCTGAGACAATAGTGTAAAAAACGAGCCGCTGGGGGTGTTTTAAACCCCAGCGGCTTTTTTTTAGTAAAAATCCTTCCTCGCATAGTGCAGAACGTACAAAACTGTTCATTTTTCAATCACCAGAGATTCACGTCCCGAACGCACAAATAATCGCCTGAAAAAAATCACCTGCTACAATGATGTTAAAAAATACGTAAATTTGTTGCTGCGTTTTTGTTATGGAATGACAAAAGCGTGTCACAGATCAAGAAAATACTCTCTTTTGGGGGGAGGAATCGACACAAATTCCTGTCAAAATAGACCCGTATTTTTTCCATTGCTTCACAACGGACACGATTCAACAACATCTAATTATCCTGGAGTCGTCAAGGATCTGGGGTGAAAGGGCATTAAATGCTAATGGTGTTGATATTATGTAAACTAATGTGAAGAAACTTTTGTTAAAGTTGACAAAAGGTTATAGAAAGGAGTAAAAGACCACATCAATTAGCTGTATAAAAGAATTTCTACAGTGATTGTAAGGTTTTTTTTATTCCTCCCCATGAATCGATGTGGCGTCCATCTGCCGTGAAGAGCAGTGAATCTGGCGCTACTTTTGATGAGTAAGCAATGAGTATGTCAACATCCACTGAAGTCATCGCTCATCACTGGGCATTCGCTATCTTTCTTATCGTTGCCATTGGCCTGTGTTGCCTGATGCTGGTAGGCGGTTGGTTTTTAGGCGGTCGCGCACGCGCGAGGTCGAAAAACGTGCCGTTTGAATCCGGTATCGACTCGGTCGGCTCCGCCCGCTTACGCCTGTCCGCCAAGTTTTATCTGGTGGCCATGTTCTTCGTTATCTTCGACGTTGAAGCGCTGTATCTGTTCGCATGGTCAACCTCTATCCGCGAAAGCGGCTGGGTAGGCTTTGTGGAAGCTGCAATTTTTATTTTTGTGTTACTGGCAGGTCTGGTTTATCTGGTGCGTATTGGCGCGCTGGACTGGACGCCCGCGCGTTCACGCCGCGAGCGTATGAACCCGGAAACGAACAGTATCGCTAATCGTCAACGCTAACCGCGAGGCATTAAGATGGATTATACGCTCACCCGCATAGATCCCAACGGTGAGAACGACCGTTACCCCCTGCAAAAGCAGGAGATCGTAACCGACCCTCTGGAGCAAGAAGTTAACAAAAACGTGTTTATGGGCAAGCTCAATGACATGGTTAACTGGGGTCGTAAAAACTCAATTTGGCCGTATAACTTCGGTCTTTCCTGCTGTTACGTTGAGATGGTGACTTCGTTTACCGCGGTGCATGACGTGGCGCGTTTTGGCGCAGAAGTATTGCGTGCTTCGCCGCGTCAGGCTGACCTGATGGTGGTTGCAGGAACCTGCTTTACCAAAATGGCACCGGTTATTCAGCGTCTGTATGACCAGATGCTGGAACCAAAATGGGTTATCTCAATGGGTGCCTGTGCCAACTCTGGTGGTATGTACGATATTTATTCCGTTGTGCAGGGCGTCGATAAATTCATCCCGGTTGATGTGTATATCCCGGGCTGCCCGCCGCGTCCTGAAGCGTACATGCAGGCACTGATGCTGTTGCAGGAATCTATCGGCAAAGAACGTCGTCCGCTCTCCTGGGTGGTTGGCGATCAGGGCGTTTATCGCGCCAATATGCAATCAGAGCGCGAACGCAAGCGCGGTGAACGTATTGCCGTAACCAACCTGCGTACACCTGACGAGATTTAATTTGCGCCTGTCGGCAAAGGGATTTTTCTTCGCTTATTCCTAAATCTATTTCGCGAAGCTTACTGCGCCGACAGTCACCACGGACCATTTGCAATGGTGAACAATATGACCGACTTAACCGCGCAAGAACCCGCCTGGCAGACCCGCGATCATCTTGATGATCCGGTGATTGGCGAACTGCGCAACCGTTTTGGGCCGGATGCCTTTACTGTTCAGGCGACTCGCACCGGGGTTCCCGTTGTGTGGATCAAGCGTGAACAATTACTGGAAGTTGGCGATTTCTTAAAGAAACTGCCGAAACCTTACGTCATGCTGTTTGACTTACACGGCATGGACGAACGTCTGCGCACACACCGCGAAGGGTTACCTGCCGCGGATTTTTCCGTTTTCTACCATCTGATTTCTATCGATCGTAACCGCGACATCATGCTGAAGGTGGCGCTGGCAGAAAACGACCTGCACGTACCGACCTTCACCAAACTGTTCCCGAACGCTAACTGGTATGAGCGTGAAACCTGGGATCTGTTTGGCATTACTTTCGACGGTCACCCGAACCTGCGCCGCATCATGATGCCGCAAACCTGGAAAGGTCACCCGCTGCGTAAAGATTACCCGGCGCGCGCTACCGAATTCTCGCCGTTTGAGCTGACCAAAGCCAAACAGGATCTGGAGATGGAAGCCCTGACCTTCAAACCGGAAGAGTGGGGGATGAAGCGCGGCACCGAAAACGAGGACTTCATGTTCCTCAACCTCGGTCCGAACCACCCGTCGGCGCACGGGGCTTTCCGTATCGTTTTACAACTCGACGGCGAAGAGATTGTCGACTGCGTACCAGACATCGGCTACCACCACCGTGGTGCGGAGAAAATGGGCGAGCGCCAGTCCTGGCACAGCTACATTCCGTATACCGACCGTATTGAATACCTCGGCGGCTGCGTTAACGAAATGCCTTACGTGCTGGCGGTAGAGAAACTGGCCGGGATCACCGTGCCGGATCGCGTTAACGTCATTCGCGTTATGCTCTCCGAACTGTTCCGTATCAACAGCCACCTGCTGTACATCTCGACCTTTATTCAGGACGTCGGCGCAATGACGCCCGTGTTCTTCGCCTTTACCGATCGTCAGAAAATTTACGATCTGGTGGAAGCGATCACGGGTTTCCGTATGCACCCGGCGTGGTTCCGTATTGGCGGCGTAGCGCACGACCTGCCGCGCGGCTGGGATCGCCTGCTGCGTGAGTTCCTCGACTGGATGCCGAAACGTCTGGCGTCTTACGAGAAAGCGGCGCTGCAAAATACCATTCTGAAAGGTCGTTCCCAGGGCGTTGCCGCCTATGGCGCGAAAGAGGCGCTGGAGTGGGGCACCACTGGCGCGGGCCTGCGTGCTACCGGGATCGACTTCGACGTGCGTAAGGCGCGTCCTTATTCTGGCTATGAAAACTTCGACTTTGAAATCCCGGTTGGTGGTGGTGTTTCTGACTGCTACACCCGCGTAATGCTGAAAGTGGAAGAGCTGCGCCAGAGTCTGCGCATTCTTGAGCAGTGCCTCAACAACATGCCGGAAGGCCCGTTCAAAGCGGATCACCCGCTGACCACGCCGCCGCCGAAAGAGCGCACGCTGCAACATATCGAAACCCTGATCACCCACTTCCTGCAAGTGTCGTGGGGGCCGGTGATGCCTGCCAATGAATCTTTCCAGATGATTGAGGCGACCAAGGGGATCAACAGTTACTACCTGACCAGCGACGGTAGCACCATGAGTTATCGCACTCGTATCCGCACGCCGAGTTATGCGCATTTGCAGCAAATTCCGGCGGCGATCCGCGGCAGCCTGGTGTCTGACCTGATTGTTTATCTGGGCAGTATCGATTTTGTTATGTCAGATGTGGACCGCTAATTATGCACGAGAATCAACAACCACAAACCGAGGCTTTTGAGCTGAGTGCGGCAGAGCGTGAAGCGATTGAGCACGAGATGCACCACTACGAAGACCCGCGTGCGGCGTCCATTGAAGCGCTGAAAATCGTTCAGAAGCAGCGTGGCTGGGTGCCGGATGGTGCGATCCACGCGATCGCCGATGTGCTGGGTATTCCGGCGAGCGACGTCGAAGGCGTGGCAACGTTCTACAGCCAGATCTTCCGCCAGCCGGTTGGCCGCCATGTGATCCGTTATTGCGACAGCGTGGTCTGTCATATCAATGGTTACCAGGGCATCCAGGCGGCGCTCGAGAAAAAGCTGAACATCAAACCAGGGCAAACGACATTTGATGGCCGCTTTACGCTGCTGCCAACCTGCTGCCTGGGGAACTGTGATAAAGGGCCAAATATGATGATCGATGAGGACACTCACGCGCATCTGACCCCGGAAGCGATCCCTGAACTGCTGGAGCGGTATAAATGAAAAACATTATCCGTACTCCCGAAACGCATCCGCTGACCTGGCGTCTGCGCGATGACAAACAGCCAGTGTGGCTGGACGAATACCGCAACAAAAACGGTTACGAAGGGGCGCGTAAGGCGCTGACCGGGCTGTCTCCGGACGAAATCGTTAATCAGGTAAAAGACGCTGGTCTGAAAGGGCGCGGTGGCGCGGGCTTCTCGACTGGCCTGAAGTGGAGCCTGATGCCGAAAGACGAATCCATGAACATCCGTTACCTGCTGTGTAACGCCGATGAAATGGAGCCAGGCACCTATAAAGACCGCCTGCTGATGGAGCAACTGCCGCACCTGCTGGTGGAAGGCATGCTCATCTCCGCGTTTGCGCTGAAAGCTTACCGTGGCTACATCTTCCTGCGTGGCGAATATATTGAAGCGGCAGTAAATCTGCGCCGCGCCATTGCCGAAGCCACTGAAGCGGGCTTGCTTGGCAAAAACATTATGGGAACAGGTTTCGACTTCGAACTGTTCGTCCATACCGGGGCAGGGCGCTACATCTGCGGGGAAGAAACAGCGTTAATCAACTCCCTGGAAGGGCGTCGTGCTAACCCACGCTCGAAACCCCCCTTCCCGGCAACCTCCGGCGTATGGGGCAAACCGACCTGTGTCAACAACGTCGAAACCCTGTGTAACGTTCCGGCGATCCTCGCTAACGGCGTGGAGTGGTATCAGAACATCTCGAAAAGTAAAGATGCTGGCACCAAGCTGATGGGCTTCTCCGGTCGGGTGAAAAATCCGGGTCTGTGGGAACTGCCGTTTGGTACTACCGCGCGCGAGATCCTCGAAGATTACGCCGGTGGTATGCGTGACGGTCTGAAATTCAAAGCCTGGCAGCCAGGCGGCGCGGGCACCGACTTCCTGACCGAAGCGCACCTTGACCTGCCGATGGAATTCGAAAGTATCGGTAAAGCGGGAAGCCGTCTGGGTACGGCGCTGGCGATGGCGGTTGACCATGAGATCAACATGGTGTCGCTGGTGCGTAACCTGGAAGAGTTTTTCGCCCGTGAGTCCTGCGGCTGGTGTACGCCGTGCCGCGACGGTCTGCCGTGGAGCGTGAAAATTCTGCGTGCGCTGGAGCGTGGCGAAGGTCAGCCGGGCGATATCGAAACACTTGAGCAACTGTGTCGATTCTTAGGCCCGGGTAAAACTTTCTGTGCCCACGCACCTGGTGCAGTGGAGCCGTTACAGAGCGCCATCAAATATTTCCGCGAAGAATTTGAGGCGGGAATCAAACAGCCGTTCAGCAATACCCATTTGATTAATGGGATTCAGCCGAACCTGCTGAAAGAGCGCTGGTAACCGAATTTCGATTAACGCTCAGTCTCTGACTGAGAAAACTGGAAGCATGCTAATGGCTACAATTCATGTAGACGGCAAAGAATACGAGGTCAACGGAGCGGACAACCTGCTGGAAGCTTGTCTGTCTCTGGGCCTTGATATTCCTTACTTTTGCTGGCATCCGGCGCTGGGAAGCGTCGGTGCTTGCCGCCAGTGTGCGGTGAAGCAATACCAAAACGCGGAAGACACGCGTGGTCGCCTGGTGATGTCCTGTATGACACCGGCTTCCGATGGCACCTTTATTTCCATTGACGACGAAGAAGCGAAACAGTTCCGTGAAAGTGTGGTCGAGTGGTTAATGACCAACCACCCGCACGACTGTCCGGTATGTGAAGAAGGCGGTAACTGCCATCTTCAGGATATGACCGTGATGACCGGACACAGCTTCCGTCGCTACCGTTTCACCAAACGTACCCACCGTAATCAGGATTTGGGGCCATTCATCTCTCACGAAATGAACCGCTGCATCGCCTGCTACCGCTGTGTGCGTTACTACAAAGATTACGCTGACGGTACAGATCTGGGCGTTTACGGTGCGCACGACAACGTCTACTTCGGTCGCCCGGAAGACGGCACGCTGGAAAGCGAATTTTCCGGTAACCTGGTCGAAATTTGCCCGACCGGCGTATTTACCGACAAAACGCACTCCGAGCGTTATAACCGTAAATGGGATATGCAGTTTGCGCCGAGCATCTGCCAGCAATGTTCCATCGGCTGTAACATCAGCCCCGGCGAGCGTTATGGCGAACTGCGTCGTATCGAAAACCGTTACAACGGTACGGTAAACCACTACTTCCTCTGCGACCGTGGTCGTTTCGGTTACGGTTACGTCAACCTGAAAGATCGTCCGCGTCAGCCAGTACAGCGTCGTGGCGATGATTTCATTACCCTCAACGCCGAACAGGCAATGCAGGGCGCAGCAGATATTCTGCGTCAGTCGAAGAAAGTGATCGGTATTGGTTCTCCGCGTGCCAGCGTGGAAAGCAACTTTGCGCTGCGTGAACTGGTGGGCGAAGAAAACTTCTACACCGGTATCGCTCACGGTGAGCAGGAACGTCTGCAACTGGCGCTGAAAGTGCTGCGTGAAGGCGGCATTTATACGCCGGCTCTGCGCGAAATCGAATCTTACGATGCGGTACTGGTGCTGGGCGAAGACGTTACCCAGACCGGCGCGCGCGCCGCGCTGGCAGTGCGTCAGGCGGTGAAAGGTAAAGCGCGCGAAATGGCGGCAGCACAGAAAGTGGCTGACTGGCAGATTGCGGCAATCCTTAACATCGGCCAACGTGCGAAGCATCCGCTGTTTGTTACCAACGTTGATGACACCCGTCTGGATGATATCGCGGCGTGGACTTATCGCGCACCGGTTGAAGATCAGGCGCGTTTAGGTTTTGCCATCGCCCATGCGCTGGATAACTCCGCGCCAGCGGTTGACGGTATTGAACCTGAACTGCAAAGCAAAATCGACGTCATCGTGCAGGCACTGGCGGGTGCGAAGAAACCGTTGATTATCTCCGGGACGAACGCCGGTAGCTTAGAGGTGATTCAGGCGGCGGCTAACGTCGCAAAAGCCCTGAAAGGTCGCGGCGCTGACGTCGGTATCACCATGATTGCCCGTTCCGTCAACAGCATGGGGCTGGGCATTATGGGTGGCGGTTCGCTTGAAGAAGCGTTAACCGAACTGGAAACTGGACGCGCCGACGCGGTGGTGGTGCTGGAAAACGATCTGCATCGTCACGCTTCTGCTACCCGCGTGAATGCTGCGCTGGCTAAAGCGCCGCTGGTGATGGTGGTTGATCATCAACGCACAGCGATTATGGAAAACGCCCATCTGGTACTTTCTGCTGCCAGCTTTGCTGAAAGCGACGGTACGGTGATCAACAACGAAGGCCGCGCCCAACGTTTCTTCCAGGTTTACGATCCGGCTTATTACGACAGCAAAACTGTCATGCTGGAAAGCTGGCGCTGGTTACACTCGCTGCACAGCACCCTGCTGAGCCGTGAAGTGGACTGGACGCAGCTCGACCATGTAATTGACGCTGTTGTGGCGAAAATCCCGGAACTGGCAGGTATCAAAGATGCTGCGCCGGATGCGACATTCCGTATTCGTGGGCAGAAACTGGCCCGTGAACCGCACCGTTACAGCGGTCGTACCGCCATGCGCGCCAATATCAGCGTTCATGAGCCGCGTCAGCCGCAGGATATTGACACCATGTTCACCTTCTCGATGGAAGGTAACAACCAGCCGACCGCGCACCGTTCGCAAGTGCCGTTTGCCTGGGCGCCGGGCTGGAACTCCCCGCAGGCGTGGAACAAATTCCAGGACGAAGTGGGCGGCAAACTGCGCTTTGGCGATCCCGGTGTGCGTCTGTTTGAAACCAGCGAAAACGGTCTGGATTACTTCACCAGCGTACCGGCACGCTTCCAGCCGCAGGACGGGAAATGGCGTATCGCGCCGTACTACCACCTGTTTGGCAGCGATGAATTGTCACAGCGTGCTCCGGTCTTCCAGAGCCGTATGCCGCAGCCGTATATCAAACTCAACCCAGCGGATGCCGCGAAGTTGGGCGTGAATGCGGGGACACGCGTCTCCTTTAGTTACGATGGCAACACGGTCACGCTGCCGGTTGAAATCGCCGAAGGGCTGACGGCAGGGCAGGTGGGCTTGCCGATGGGTATGTCCGGCATTGCTCCGGTGCTGGCTGGCGCGCATCTTGAGGATCTCAAGGAGGCACAACAATGAGTTGGATATCACCGGAACTGATTGAGATCCTGCTGACCATCCTCAAAGCGGTGGTGATCCTGCTGGTGGTTGTCACCTGTGGGGCATTCATGAGCTTTGGCGAACGTCGCCTGCTGGGTCTGTTCCAGAACCGTTATGGACCTAACCGTGTTGGCTGGGGCGGTTCGCTCCAGCTGGTTGCGGACATGATCAAAATGTTCTTTAAAGAAGACTGGATCCCGAAATTCTCGGATCGCGTCATCTTTACCCTGGCACCGATGATTGCCTTTACCTCGCTGCTGCTGGCCTTTGCAATTGTGCCAGTCAGTCCGGGTTGGGTGGTTGCCGACCTGAACATCGGGATTTTGTTCTTCCTGATGATGGCAGGTCTGGCGGTTTACGCGGTGCTGTTTGCGGGCTGGTCAAGTAACAACAAATACTCGCTGCTGGGTGCGATGCGTGCTTCTGCGCAGACCCTGAGCTACGAAGTATTCCTCGGGCTTTCCCTGATGGGCGTGGTGGCGCAGGCCGGTTCATTCAACATGACCGACATCGTCAACAGCCAGGCGCATGTGTGGAACGTCATCCCGCAATTCTTTGGTTTTATTACCTTTGCCATCGCGGGCGTGGCGGTGTGTCACCGTCACCCGTTTGACCAGCCGGAAGCCGAGCAGGAACTGGCGGATGGTTACCACATTGAATATTCCGGTATGAAGTTCGGTCTGTTCTTCGTGGGTGAGTACATCGGGATTGTGACCATCTCTGCATTGATGGTGACGCTGTTCTTCGGTGGCTGGCAAGGCCCGTTGTTACCGCCATTCATCTGGTTCGCGCTGAAAACCGCGTTCTTTATGATGATGTTCATTTTGATTCGTGCGTCGTTACCGCGTCCGCGTTATGACCAGGTAATGTCCTTCGGCTGGAAAATCTGCCTGCCGCTGACGCTGATCAACTTGCTGGTAACGGCGGCTGTCATTCTCTGGCAGGCGCAATAAGGGGCAATAAGACCATGACCTTAAAAGAATTGTTAGTAGGTTTCGGCACCCAGGTTCGTAGTATCTGGATGATCGGCCTGCACGCGTTCGCCAAACGCGAAACGCGAATGTACCCGGAAGAGCCGGTCTATCTGCCGCCCCGTTATCGTGGTCGTATCGTTCTGACCCGCGACCCGGACGGCGAAGAGCGTTGCGTAGCCTGTAACCTCTGCGCGGTAGCCTGCCCGGTCGGCTGTATCTCGCTGCAAAAAGCAGAAACCAAAGACGGTCGCTGGTACCCGGAATTTTTCCGCATCAACTTCTCACGCTGCATTTTCTGTGGTCTGTGCGAAGAAGCCTGTCCGACCACGGCGATTCAGTTAACCCCGGATTTCGAAATGGGGGAATACAAGCGCCAGGATCTGGTTTACGAAAAAGAGGATCTGCTGATCTCCGGTCCGGGCAAATACCCGGAATATAACTTCTACCGGATGGCAGGTATGGCAATCGACGGCAAAGATAAGGGCGAAGCAGAGAACGAAGCCAAGCCTATCGACGTCAAGAGCCTGTTACCGTAAGGAGAGGGGCAATGGAGTTCGCTTTTTATATCTGTGGCCTGATAGCCATACTTGCGACCTTGCGAGTGATCACCCATACCAATCCGGTACACGCACTGCTGTACCTGATTATTTCGCTGCTGGCGATTTCCGGGGTGTTCTTCTCACTGGGCGCTTACTTCGCCGGTGCGCTGGAAATTATCGTCTACGCGGGTGCCATTATGGTGCTGTTCGTGTTCGTGGTGATGATGCTCAACCTGGGCGGTTCAGAAATCGAACAGGAACGCCAGTGGCTGAAACCGCAGGTGTGGATTGGTCCGGCAATTTTGTCGGCCATCATGCTGGTGGTGATTGTTTACGCCATCCTTGGTGTTAATGATCAGGGTATCGACGGTATGCCAATCAGTGCTAAAGCAGTGGGTATTACGCTGTTCGGGCCTTACGTACTGGCGGTGGAACTGGCTTCTATGCTGCTGCTCGCGGGTCTGGTTGTGGCCTTCCACGTCGGTCGTGAAGAGCGTGCGGGTGAAGTGCTGAGCAATCGTAAAGACGACAGCGCGAAAAGAAAAACGGAGGAGCACGCATGATCCCCTTACAACATGGACTGATCCTCGCGGCAATCTTATTCGTTCTTGGCTTAACCGGTCTGGTTATCCGTCGCAATCTGCTGTTTATGCTGATTGGTCTGGAAATCATGATTAACGCCTCCGCGCTGGCCTTTGTGGTCGCCGGAAGCTACTGGGGTCAGACCGACGGTCAGGTGATGTACATTCTCGCCATCAGCCTCGCGGCGGCAGAAGCGAGTATCGGCCTTGCGCTGCTGCTGCAACTTCACCGTCGTCGCCAGAACCTGAACATCGATTCAGTAAGTGAGATGCGCGGATGAACATGCTTGCCTTAACCATTATTTTGCCATTGATTGGCTTCGTCCTGCTGGCGTTCTCCCGTGGGCGCTGGTCTGAAAACGTTTCGGCGATCGTCGGCGTTGGCTCTGTGGGCCTGGCGGCGCTGGTAACCGCCTTTATCGGCGTTGATTTCTTCGCTAACGGCGAGCAGTCATACAGCCAGCCGCTGTGGACGTGGATGTCGGTAGGCGACTTTAACATCGGTTTTAACCTGGTGCTGGACGGCCTGTCGCTGACCATGCTCTCGGTGGTCACTGGTGTGGGTTTCCTTATTCACATGTACGCCTCCTGGTACATGCGCGGTGAAGAGGGCTACTCTCGCTTCTTCGCCTACACCAACCTGTTCATCGCCAGCATGGTAGTTCTGGTTCTCGCCGATAACCTGCTGCTGATGTACCTCGGCTGGGAAGGCGTGGGCCTGTGCTCCTATCTGCTGATCGGTTTCTATTACACCGATCCGAAGAATGGCGCAGCGGCAATGAAAGCGTTCGTCGTGACCCGTGTGGGTGACGTTTTCCTCGCTTTCGCACTGTTCATTCTTTACAACGAACTGGGCACCCTGAACTTCCGCGAAATGGTGGAACTGGCACCAGTGCACTTTGCTGACGGCAATAACATGCTGATGTGGGCGACGCTGATGCTGCTGGGCGGTGCGGTCGGTAAATCTGCGCAGTTGCCGTTGCAGACATGGCTTGCTGACGCGATGGCGGGCCCGACGCCTGTCTCCGCGCTGATCCACGCCGCAACGATGGTAACCGCGGGTGTCTACCTGATCGCCCGTACCCACGGCCTGTTCCTGATGACGCCGGAAGTTCTGCATCTGGTGGGTATTGTCGGGGCGGTTACGCTGTTGCTGGCCGGTTTTGCCGCGCTGGTACAGACCGACATCAAACGTGTTCTCGCTTACTCTACCATGAGCCAGATTGGCTACATGTTCCTCGCGCTTGGCGTGCAGGCATGGGATGCGGCGATTTTCCACTTGATGACTCACGCGTTCTTTAAAGCGCTGCTGTTCCTGGCATCCGGTTCCGTCATTCTGGCCTGCCATCACGAACAGAACATCTTCAAGATGGGCGGTCTGCGTAAATCTATTCCGCTGGTTTATCTCTGCTTCCTGGTGGGCGGCGCAGCACTGTCGGCACTACCGCTGGTCACTGCGGGCTTCTTCAGTAAGGATGAGATCCTCGCGGGTGCGATGGCGAATGGTCATATCAATCTGATGGTGGCAGGTCTGGTCGGTGCGTTTATGACCTCGCTCTACACCTTCCGTATGATTTTCATCGTCTTCCACGGAAAAGAACAAATTCACGCTCACGCCGTGAAAGGGGTAACTCACAGCCTGCCGCTGATTGTGCTGCTGATCCTTTCCACCTTCGTTGGCGCACTGATTGTACCGCCGCTGCAGGGCGTGCTTCCGCAAACGACGGAACTGGAGCACGGCAGCATGTTGACCCTGGAAATTACCTCTGGCGTGGTCGCGGTGGTCGGCATTCTGCTGGCAGCCTGGCTGAGGCTGGGTAAACGTACTCTGGTGACCTCCATCGCCAACAGTGCGCCGGGCCGCCTGCTGGGCACCTGGTGGTACAACGCCTGGGGCTTTGACTGGCTGTACGACAAAGTGTTCGTCAAGCCGTTCCTGGGTATTGCCTGGTTGCTGAAACGCGATCCGCTGAACTCAATGATGAACATCCCGGCGGTTCTTTCCCGCTTTGCAGGTAAAGGTCTGCTGTTAAGCGAGAACGGTTATCTGCGCTGGTATGTGGCATCCATGAGCATCGGTGTGGTCGTGGTGCTGGCACTGTTGATGGTACTGCGTTGAGTTAAGGATTGTGGGATTGCCCCTGGGCATATAAGAACGTAGGTCGGATAAGCTGCCTTCGCGGCGCATCCGACACTACCCCCAGTCCGAAGAGAATTTTCTGTCGTGAGAATTCGTTGAAAATCCGGTCCTGACGGGACTTTTACAAGGAATAAAGATCGCCATGTTACTACCCTGGCTAATATTAATTCCCTTTATTGGCGGCTTCCTGTGCTGGCAGACCGAACGCTTTGGCGTCAAGGTGCCGCGCTGGATCGCGCTGATCACCATGGGATTGACGCTGGCGCTGTCGCTGCAACTGTGGTTGCAGGGCGGTTATTCACTGACGCAATCCGCCGGAATTCCGCAGTGGCAGTCTGAATTCGACATGCCGTGGATCCCGCGTTTTGGTATCTCTATTCATCTCGCCATTGACGGTCTGTCGCTGCTGATGGTCGTGCTGACCGGTCTGCTCGGTGTGCTGGCGGTACTATGTTCGTGGAAAGAGATCGAAAAATATCAGGGCTTCTTCCACCTCAACCTGATGTGGATCCTGGGCGGCGTTATCGGCGTGTTCCTTGCCATCGACATGTTCCTGTTCTTCTTCTTCTGGGAAATGATGCTGGTGCCGATGTACTTCCTGATCGCACTGTGGGGGCATAAAGCCTCTGACGGTAAAACGCGTATCACGGCGGCAACCAAGTTCTTCATTTACACCCAGGCGAGTGGCCTGGTGATGTTGATTGCCATCCTGGCGCTGGTTTTTGTTCACTACAATGCGACCGGCGTCTGGACCTTCAACTATGAAGAGCTGCTGAATACGCCAATGTCCAGTGGTGTGGAATACCTGTTAATGCTGGGCTTCTTCATCGCCTTCGCAGTCAAAATGCCGGTGGTTCCGCTGCATGGCTGGCTGCCGGATGCGCACTCCCAGGCTCCGACCGCCGGTTCCGTTGACCTCGCGGGGATCTTGCTGAAAACTGCCGCTTACGGTTTGCTGCGTTTCTCCCTGCCGCTGTTCCCGAACGCGTCGGCAGAGTTCGCGCCAATTGCTATGTGGCTGGGTGTTATCGGCATCTTCTACGGTGCGTGGATGGCCTTCGCCCAGACCGATATCAAACGTCTGATCGCCTACACCTCGGTTTCCCACATGGGCTTCGTGCTGATTGCTATCTACACCGGCAGCCAGTTGGCCTACCAGGGCGCGGTAATCCAGATGATTGCGCACGGTTTGTCGGCGGCGGGTCTGTTTATTCTTTGTGGTCAGCTTTATGAACGTATCCATACCCGCGACATGCGCATGATGGGCGGTCTGTGGAGCAAGATGAAATGGCTGCCAGCACTGTCGCTGTTCTTTGCGGTGGCAACGCTTGGGATGCCTGGCACCGGTAACTTCGTCGGCGAATTTATGATTCTGTTCGGCAGCTTCCAGGTTGTCCCGGTGATTACCGTTATCTCTACCTTTGGGCTGGTCTTTGCATCTGTTTATTCGCTGGCGATGTTACATCGCGCTTACTTCGGTAAAGCGAAAAGCCAGATTGCCAGCCAGGAACTGCCAGGGATGTCGCTGCGTGAGCTGTTTATGATCCTGTTGCTGGTGGTGCTGCTGGTACTGCTGGGCTTCTATCCGCAGCCGATTCTGGATACCTCGCACTCCGCGATTGGCAATATCCAGCAGTGGTTTGTTAATTCCGTTACTACTACAAGGCCGTAAATCGCCATGACAATAACTCCACAAAACCTGATCGCACTGCTACCGTTGCTGATCGTCGGCTTGACGGTGGTGGTTGTGATGCTCTCCATTGCGTGGCGACGCAATCATTTCCTCAACGCTACGCTCTCGGTTATTGGGCTTAACGCGGCGCTGGTTTCGCTCTGGTTTGTTGGCCAGGCGGGCGCTATGGACGTTACGCCGCTGATGCGCGTTGATGGTTTCGCCATGCTTTACACCGGGCTGGTATTGTTGGCGAGCCTCGCCACCTGTACTTTCGCCTACCCGTGGCTTGAAGGCTATAACGACAACAAGGATGAGTTCTACCTGTTGGTGTTAATTGCCGCGCTGGGCGGGATCCTGCTGGCGAATGCCAACCATCTGGCGTCTCTGTTCCTCGGTATCGAACTGATCTCTTTGCCGCTGTTTGGCCTGGTCGGTTACGCTTTCCGCCAGAAACGTTCGCTGGAAGCCAGTATCAAATACACTATCCTTTCTGCCGCAGCGTCTTCTTTCCTGCTGTTCGGTATGGCGCTGGTGTATGCGCAGTCTGGCGACCTGTCGTTTGTCGCGCTGGGTAAAAACCTCGGCGACGGTATGCTCAACGAGCCGCTGTTGCTGGCAGGTTTCGGCCTGATGATTGTTGGCCTTGGCTTCAAACTCTCTCTGGTGCCGTTCCACCTGTGGACGCCAGACGTATACCAGGGCGCGCCTGCGCCGGTTTCCACTTTCCTGGCGACGGCGAGCAAAATCGCTATCCTCGGTGTGGTGATGCGTCTGTTCCTCTACGCACCGGTGGGTGACAGCGAAGCGATTCGGGTAGTGCTGGCGATTATCGCCTTTGCCTCTATCATCTTCGGTAACCTGATGGCGCTGAGCCAGACCAATATCAAACGTCTGCTCGGTTACTCATCTATCTCTCACCTCGGCTATCTGCTGGTGGCGCTGATTGCGCTGCAAACGGGCGAGATGTCGATGGAAGCGGTAGGAGTTTACCTGGCCGGTTATCTGTTCAGCAGCCTCGGCGCGTTCGGCGTGGTCAGCCTGATGTCCAGCCCGTACCGTGGCCCGGATGCTGATTCCCTGTTCTCTTACCGCGGTCTGTTCTGGCATCGCCCGATCCTCGCGGCGGTGATGACGGTGATGATGCTGTCTCTGGCCGGTATTCCGATGACGCTGGGCTTTATTGGTAAGTTCTACGTGCTGGCGGTCGGTGTCCAGGCACACTTGTGGTGGCTGGTGGGCGCCGTGGTTGTCGGTTCGGCAATCGGCCTTTACTACTACCTGCGCGTGGCGGTGAGCCTGTACCTGCACGCCCCGGAACAACCGGGTCGCGATGCACCGTCAAACTGGCAGTACAGCGCAGGCGGTATCGTGGTGCTGATCTCTGCACTGTTGGTACTGGTGCTGGGTGTATGGCCACAACCGCTGATTAGCATTGTGCGGTTAGCAATGCCGCTGATGTAAGCTATCAGTTTGTAAGTCAGAAAGCCGCCGACATGTTCGGCGGTTTTTTTTGGTGCCCTGACACCATCACCCAACAATAACCGTCAGCGCATGATTCCCTTGTCGCAGCATACGTCGATACGCGCTAATCAGCTTTTCCATATCAAGCATGATCGAAGCAAAGAGTTGCCCCTCTAACTCTTCTGAAAAGGTCACTCCCGGATAAATCTCCATTTCATTGAGTCGCTTAATGGAAAACTGTTTACGCAGCTCACTTCGATCCAGTGATTCCAGTCGGTCGATTGTCGCGGCTAACTCCTGATTCCAGGTCAATCCCAGGAAGCCATCTATGCCATCTTCGAGGCTGTGTTCACCAAGCACGGCACGACTCAGCGGATCATTCTTCGCGGGATCAAAAGCAGAGGTGCCTGTCAGCCCAAAGTGTAAAAAATCCCAGCGTTTATCAATATCCAGTCGGCGTAATCCTGAAAGCGTGTCATGTATATTATCCATCAAAGGTTTTTCAGTAGACTCAAGCAGTTGGTTAATCTTTTCTGAGTCAATTTCTGCAAAATAACCAATCATTCCCATTTATTTTTCCTCCATTGAATTTTATGTTTCGCATCTTAAAACAGACGAGGGAAAATAAAATGTACATGTCGCTGTTTCTGGACCCGCCTCGAGAAATTTTTATTATTTACTGTTGTGTAACAAGGTTATAACACCATCTGAGCCATTTTCTGATAATTCAATCTGTCTGCTGTATCACCGGGCAAGTGGTATTGTTTATTACGATAAAAAGCGGTGTCAGTAATCATTACGGCGGGAATATCGTGTTGCCAATAATTCAGGTGGTCAGAGAAATCAATACCGGGAATAAACCATGGGGCATGATCTTACCCAGCAATAGTGGACACGCGGCTAAGTGAGTAAACTCTCAGTCAGAGGTGACTCACATGACAAAAACAGTATCAACCAGTAAAAAACCCCGTAAACAGCATTCGCCTGAATTTCGCAGTGAAGCCCTGAAGCTTGCTGAACGCATCGGTGTTACTGCCGCAGCCCGTGAACTCAGCCTGTATGAATCACAGCTCTACAACTGGCGCAGTAAACAGCAAAATCAGCAGACGTCTTCTGAACGTGAACTGGAGATGTCTACCGAGATTGCACGTCTCAAACGCCAGCTGGCAGAACGGGATGAAGAGCTGGCTATCCTCCAAAAGGCCGCGACATACTTCGCGAAGCGCCTGAAATGAAGTATGTCTTTATTGAAAAACATCAGGCTGAGTTCAGCATCAAAGCAATGTGCCGCGTGCTCCGGGTGGCCCGCAGCGGCTGGTATACGTGGTGTCAGCGGCGGACAAGGATAAGCACGCGTCAGCAGTTCCGCCAACACTGCGACAGCGTTGTCCTCGCGGCTTTTACCCGGTCAAAACAGCGTTACGGTGCCCCACGCCTGACGGATGAACTGCGTGCTCAGGGTTACCCCTTTAACGTAAAAACCGTGGCGGCAAGCCTGCGCCGTCAGGGACTGAGGGCAAAGGCCTCCCGGAAGTTCAGCCCGGTCTGCTACCGCGCACACGGTCTGCCTGTGTCAGAAAATCTGTTGGAGCAGGATTTTTACGCCAGTGGCCCGAACCAGAAGTGGGCAGGAGACATCACGTACTTACGTACAGATGAAGGCTGGCTGTATCTGGCAGTGGTCATTGACCTGTGGTCACGTGCCGTTATTGGCTGGTCAATGTCGCCACGCATGACGGCGCAACTGGCCTGCGATGCCCTGCAGATGGCGCTGTGGCGGCGTAAGAGGCCCCGGAACGTTATCGTTCACACGGACCGTGGAGGCCAGTACTGTTCAGCAGATTATCAGGCGCAACTGAAGCGGCATAATCTGCGTGGAAGTATGAGCGCAAAAGGTTGCTGCTACGATAATGCCTGCGTGGAAAGCTTCTTTCATTCGCTGAAAGTGGAATGTATCCATGGAGAACACTTTATCAGCCGGGAAATAATGCGGGCAACGGTGTTTAATTATATCGAATGTGATTACAATCGGTGGCGGCGGCACAGTTGGTGTGGCGGCCTCAGTCCGGAACAATTTGAAAACAAGAACCTCGCTTAGGCCTGTGTCCATATTACGTGGGTAGGATCAGCATTCATAGAATAAACAGATAAATCCCGGGATGATAACAATGCCGTTTTTACCTGACGAACGGCGTTGATATCCTGTATTCTGCCGACCAGGCAATAAAGTCCCCCCGATCGGGATAAAGCCAGGACATTGCGGGTAAGGGTAATCCTGGCTACCAGGCGCAGAGTCGTAATAGCCAATCGGGGACGCCCTGCGCGGTAACTCTGGCACCGCTACTGACAAAGAACTCTTTTATATACTCTACGGACCTATTCAGATTATCAATATTGTCGGCATTACGTGGATGCACAGTTTATGTAAGATAACGAACTGTTTTTTCTAATTGCTCAGGACTGACGTGTCGGGGCGTTGGCGATAATGCAGTGACCCAGGGTTGGTAAAAATAATCAGAGGGAGTGAAATCAGAAATAATATAACAAAAGGATTTTTTTTCATATATAAATTATCAATAAAAGACGTTATTTTATCATTATTTATAATGAGTTATGAGTGTTTGTTTTATTACGGTTGTTAGATCTATACAAAAAGTATCTTTTACAGTGGCTTCGCTATTTTAAAAAGGAATTCATATAAGGAAAAATATAATTATGTTATTTATTGGCAGATTGAGTTGACAGGGGGCAGAACTCTGAGGGTAAGAAAAGTCAGCAACAACAATCCACTACATCAACAGACCAGCAATCGCGTGCCGAGATACGCTGGAAATACCCGAAGATTGAACTGGCGGATGGTGTGACTGACATCAGTCAGTGATGACTGTTTAGCAAACTATGTTCGACCAGTCAGCATATTTGCTGACTGGTCGAATTAATTAACAATGATGTTAACTCACTCTTTTGCCGGATGCTCTATTTTTGGGTTGTGAGTGTTTTATTTCTAATTGTGTATAAGAAGCATTGATTCGTGCATCGCCATATTTATCTAAATAACAATTTCTGTTTACCAGTCGATGTTGAAAATCAATTTCGTACTGCTCTTCTGCTGAATATTTTTTAAATCTGTCAGCATAGTTTTTTAATAACGTATAGGGGGCGCTGTCAGAATTGCTTTCCCTTTGTTCAATCACTTCCTGGGCTGCCATGCACACAAACGCACCGCAACTTTGGCTTAAGTATTGCTGAAGATCGGCATGTAAAAATATTATCTCTGGTTCATTTAAATGAACTTTTATATTATTATTCGACATTTCTCCCATGAGTTCAGAATTAAAACTATTAATGATACGCTTAAGTAAATTTTCTTTATCATGGCCTAGTGCACGCAATGAGTTGAATATGACGCATTTTATTTGTAGTTTATTATTTTTTTTTATTTGCTATTTTCTGTAGCGAAACTAATATCCAGTGTCCGCCAGTATTTATGGGGAATAACTGGACTTCATTCGGCCATGATGGATCGCTCTTAATATTTTCATTGAGAGCGTCTTCCAGGTGAGTTCTGGTGGAGTAGGGGACGTAGAGACCAGTAGGATAATTGACTTGAGTATTTTTTGCATTAGCGGCGATCTTCTGAAGATAGCAAGCTATTTCATCTGTGGTTAATTGACGATTTTTATCCCAGAAGTTTGTATCATCACTCAGTTCATTATTCTCATCATTTAAAAGCACCTTTGAAAGCGACTGTTTTTCAGATATAAGAGGAATTTCATCACCGATAATTGTCATTAATTTCGAAGGGGAGAATAGCTTTTTGAACAGGAGAGCATCTGAATTATCCGGACCAGTTGGTTTAAGGTGGGAGTTGGTTGCGGTATGTGCCAAATTATATAATTTTAAACAGGCATTTTTAATAAGTCGGATAATCGATAGGGTCTCATTTGTTGGGTTTCTAACAATATGGTAAAGAATATCTTCAGCTTTTTTTCCAAATTCATCATAACCTAACGCAATATTATGCAGTAACTCAATACTTTCTTCATCTCCGGATAACGCTGTTTTTTTTAAAGACTGCAGTAATTCCTCGGTCACAGTAAATTTTTCTGCAAATGTCTGACTGAGTTGGGTTTGAGATAATTGACAATAATTGCTGACAACTGTAACCATCATGGGCTCCTTTTAGTTGCAAAGGTTGTGCTGAATGAAGATAAAAAGAGGCAACTTATTGCTCTGAATATAGTGCGTAAGGAGATGAATAAATATCAAAAATCGCTCAATATGCCCGTGTGGGTGGATATATGTAGCGCGGGTTGCGATAACAGGGCAAGTTTCGCCCTGTTTTTAATAATAAGCAGAGTTAAACGTTAAACACGGTGAAATCATTCGCCAGTTCAGTCGCCGGGAAAATTGACCTGCATTCACGTAACAGGTGCTGACAACCTTTGTCATCATAGCGCGAGCTGACGTGGGTAATGATTAGCTTACCGACTCCAGCCTCACGGGCTAGTGTCGCAGCCTGGCGTGTAGAGCTATGGCCGCGACTATTGGCTTTGGCTTCCATGGTTATATCCAGCGTCGCTTCGTGCACCATGACATCGACACCTTTAGCCAGGTCAAGTGCGGCATCGCAGGGGCCGGTATCGCCGAAAATAGCGAGCGCTTTACCTGGCACTGGAGCAGCTAAGTAATCTGCGCCGTTAATCTGCCTTCCATCTTCCAGCGTGATTGTTTTGCCCGCTTTTAATTCCTGAAACAGTGGGCCAGGCGGCACGCCAGCAGCTTTTAATGCCTGGGCATTTAATGCACCCGGTTTATCATGTTCTTCAATACGATAGCCATAACATTCCAGTGGGTGTTCCAGCGGATAAGCGGTTACTTTGCGCAGGCCATCATCGAGAATTTCGCCAGCGCCAATTTCGACAATTTCCAGCGGATAATCGGTCCATGAGCCGCTAATCCGCAGCGCGGTTTCCACAAATTCACGGATACCTTGCGGACCATAAATCGTTAAGGGTTGGATAATGCCTGACATAGAACGACTGCACAGCAAGCCGGGTAAACCAAAAAGATGATCGCCATGAAGGTGACTGATAAAAATCTTGTCCAGTTTTCCAGGGTTAAAGGCGGTATGCAGTAGCTGATGCTGGGTGCCTTCACCGCAGTCAAACAACCAAAGTCCGCTCTGGGTCGGATGTTGCAGGTTAAGCAATATTGCCGTGACATTGCGCGTGCGGGTTGGCACACCGGCTGAAGTACCTAAAAAAATTAATTCCATGAGTTCATCACGTTTCAAAAAATATTCCGGCTAGTATAAGGCATACATCTAAAAGGAGAGCATTATGATTGAATGGCAAGATCTGCATCACTCTGAATTATCGGTTTCCCAGCTTTATGCCTTATTACAACTGCGTTGCGCGGTGTTTGTTGTCGAGCAGAATTGCCCTTATCAGGATATCGATGGTGATGATTTGACGGGGGATAATCGCCATATTCTCGGTTGGAAAAATGATGAACTGGTGGCGTATGCGAGGATTCTGAAAAGTGATGATGATCTTGAGCCGGTCGTTATAGGTCGGGTGATTGTCAGTGAAGCGTTGCGTGGCGAAAAAGTGGGGCAGCAGCTGATGAGTAAAACACTCGAAACATGTACGCATCACTGGCCTGATAAGCCTGTTTACCTCGGGGCGCAGGCGCATCTGCAAAACTTCTACCAGAGTTTCGGTTTTATCCCTGTGACGGAGGTCTATGAAGAAGATGGTATCCCACACATTGGGATGGCACGCGAGGTAATTCAGGCGTAATCAACAACCCTTGTCTATAGTTAGTGACAGGTTTTACGCAAATGGAGAACGAGAATGTCTAATCAGTTTGGTGATACACGTATCGATGACGACCTGACGCTGCTTAGTGAAACACTGGAAGAGGTGCTCCGCTCCTCTGGCGATCCCGCCGATCAGAAATATGTTGAGCTAAAAGCGCGTGCAGAAAAAGCGCTGGATGATGTGAAAAAACGGGTTAGCCAGGCTTCAGACAGTTATTACTATCGGGCGAAGCAGGCAGTTTATCGTGCTGATGACTACGTCCACGAAAAACCCTGGCAAGGAATTGGTGTGGGCGCGGCCGTTGGGCTGGTACTAGGACTGTTGCTGGCACGCCGTTAAAACCTCCCTACACCGGGGTACTGCATTTTTTTTGTAGTACCCCGTATAATGTGAGGCTTTTAACAGGGAGAGGTCCGCGTGCAATCACTTACTACGGCGCTGGAAAATCTACTGCGCCATTTGTCGCAAGAGATTCCGGCGACACCCGGCATTCGGGTTATCGATATTCCTTTCCCTCTCAAAGACGCTTTTGATGCCTTGAGCTGGCTGGCCAGTCAGCAAACGTACCCGCAATTCTACTGGCAACAACGTAATGGTGATGAAGAAGCTGCCGTCCTGGGCGCGATTACCCGTTTTACGTCGTTGGACCAGGCACAACGTTTTCTTCGCCAGCACCCGGAACACGCCGACTTACGCATTTGGGGGCTGAATGCTTTTGACCCGTCGCAGGGCAATTTACTTTTACCCCGCCTGGAATGGCGACGCTGTGGCGGTAAAGCCACGCTGCGGCTGACGCTATTCAGCGAAAGCTCCCTTCAGCACGATGCGATTCAGGCAAAAGAATTTATCGCCACACTGGTGAGTATCAAGCCCTTGCCTGGGTTACATTTAACCACCACGCGAGAACAACACTGGCCGGACAAAACGGGCTGGACGCAATTAATCGAACTGGCAACGAAAACCATCGCCGAAGGTGAGCTCGACAAAGTGGTGCTCGCTCGGGCAACTGACCTGCATTTCGCAAGTCCGGTCAACGCGGCGGCGATGATGGCTGCCAGTCGTCGACTGAATCTGAATTGCTACCATTTTTACATGGCCTTTGATGGCGAAAATGCTTTTCTTGGCTCTTCACCGGAACGGTTATGGCGGCGGCGTGACAAAGCGCTGCGTACTGAAGCGCTGGCGGGAACAGTAGCAAATAATCCTGATGATAAGCAGGCGCAGCAGTTAGGAGAGTGGCTGATGGCGGATGATAAAAACCAGCGCGAGAACATGCTGGTGGTGGAAGATATCTGCCAACGATTACAGGCCGATACCCAGACGCTGGATGTTTTACCGCCGCAGGTACTGCGTCTGCGTAAAGTGCAGCATCTTCGCCGCTGTATCTGGACTTCACTCAACAAAGCGGATGATGTGATCTGTTTACATCAGTTGCAGCCAACGGCAGCAGTTGCTGGCTTACCGCGCGATCTGGCGCGACAGTTTATCGCCCGTCACGAACCGTTCACCCGAGAATGGTACGCCGGTTCTGCGGGCTATCTCTCATTACAACAAAGCGAATTCTGCGTTTCCCTGCGCTCAGCAAAAATTAGCGGCAATGTCGTGCGATTATATGCTGGCGCGGGCATTGTCCGTGGTTCCGACCCCGAGCAAGAGTGGCAGGAAATCGACAACAAAGCGGCAGGGCTGCGTACTTTATTACAGATGGAATAGTAATGAGTCGCATCATTACCGATTCATATCAATAATCTATTTTTGTAGCTCCTTATACTTAGCCGCAATATTGATACCGGACAAACTCATGTCAGTAAGCGCATTTAACCGACGCTGGGCGGCGGTC
Organism: Escherichia sp. SCLE84; assembly: GCF_012584495.1. Lineage (NCBI taxonomy): Bacteria > Pseudomonadati > Pseudomonadota > Gammaproteobacteria > Enterobacterales > Enterobacteriaceae > Escherichia > Escherichia sp. SCLE84. The sequence goes on from NZ_CP051430.1 coordinate 4,823,237, forward strand.
ATTCTGGAAGCATTAACGCGTCACGGCGTCAGACACATCTGTATCGCCCCAGGCTCGCGTTCTACACCGTTAACGTTAGCGGCGGCGGAGAATTCCGCATTCATTCACCACACCCATTTCGATGAGCGTGGACTGGGGCATCTGGCGCTGGGGCTGGCGAAAGTCAGCAAGCAGCCGGTGGCGGTGATTGTGACCTCCGGCACGGCGGTGGCAAATCTCTATCCGGCACTGATTGAAGCCGGGTTAACCGGAGAAAAACTGATTCTCTTAACCGCCGATCGCCCGCCGGAGCTAATTGACTGCGGCGCGAATCAGGCAATTCGCCAGCCGGGAATGTTCGCCTCTCACCCCACGCACAGTATTTCATTGCCGCGCCCGACCCAGGATATCCCCGCATGTTGGTTGGTTTCTACCATCGACCACGCTCTCGGTACGCTTCATGCAGGGGGAGTCCATATCAACTGCCCGTTTGCTGAACCGCTGTATGGCGAAATGGACGATACCGGGCTTAGCTGGCAACAGCGTCTGGGTGACTGGTGGCAGGACGACAAACCGTGGCTGCGTGAAGCGCCTCGTCTGGAAAGTGAAAAACAGCGCGACTGGTTCTTCTGGCGACAAAAGCGCGGCGTGGTGGTTGCCGGGCGCATGAGTGCGGAAGAGGGCAAAAAAGTTGCCCTGTGGGCGCAAACTCTTGGCTGGCCGCTGATTGGCGACGTGCTGTCACAAACCGGGCAGCCGCTGCCGTGTGCCGATCTTTGGTTAGGCAATGCCAAAGCGACCAGCGAGCTGCAGCAGGCGCAAATTGTGGTGCAACTGGGAAGCAGCCTGACGGGGAAACGGCTCCTGCAATGGCAGGCAAGCTGTGAACCCGAAGAGTACTGGATTGTTGATGACATTGAAGGGCGACTTGATCCGGCACACCATCGCGGACGTCGCTTAATTGCCAATATTGCCGACTGGCTGGAGCTGCATCCGGCAGAAAAACGCCAGCCCTGGTGCGTTGAAATCCCGCGCCTGGCGGAACAGGCAATGCAGGCGGTTATTGCCCGCCGTGATGCGTTTGGCGAAGCGCAACTGGCGCATCGCATCAGCGACTATCTGCCTGAACAGGGGCAATTGTTTGTTGGTAACAGCCTGGTGGTACGTCTGATTGATGCGCTTTCGCAACTTCCGGCAGGTTACCCGGTGTACAGCAACCGAGGGGCCAGCGGTATCGACGGACTGCTTTCGACCGCCGCAGGCGTTCAGCGGGCAAGCGGCAAACCGACGCTGGCGATTGTGGGCGATCTCTCCGCACTTTACGATCTCAACGCGCTGGCGTTATTGCGTCAGGTTTCTGCGCCGCTGGTATTAATTGTGGTGAACAACAACGGCGGGCAAATTTTCTCGCTGTTGCCAACGCCGCAAAGCGAGCGTGAGCGTTTCTATCTGATGCCGCAAAACGTCCATTTTGAGCACGCCGCCGCGATGTTCGAGCTGAAATATCATCGTCCGCAAAACTGGCAGGAACTTGAAACGGCATTTGCCGACGCCTGGCGCACGCCAACCACCACGGTGATTGAAATGGTGGTTAACGACACCGATGGTGCGCAAACGCTCCAGCAACTTCTGGCGCAGGTAAGCCATTTATGATCCTGCACGCGCAGGCAAAACACGGAAAACCAGGTTTACCCTGGCTGGTGTTTTTGCACGGTTTTTCCGGCGATTGCCACGAATGGCAAGAAGTGGGCGAGGCGTTTGCCGACTACTCACGGTTGTATGTTGATCTCCCAGGTCATGGTGGTTCGGCGGCGATTAGCGTCGATGGATTTGATGATGTCACCGACTTACTGCGTAAAACCTTGGTTAGTTACAACATCCTTGACTTCTGGCTGGTGGGGTACTCGCTTGGCGGACGGGTGGCGATGATGGCGGCTTGCCAGGGGCTGGCGGGGCTTTGTGGGGTTATTGTCGAAGGCGGGCATCCGGGGCTGCAAAATGCTGAACAACGTGCGGAACGTCAGCGTTCCGATCGCCAATGGGCGCAGCGTTTTCGCACAGAACCGTTAACGGCGGTATTTGCCGACTGGTATCAACAGCCTGTTTTTGCCTCGCTCAATGACGATCAACGCCGGGAGCTGGTGGCGCTGCGCAGCAACAATAATGGCGCAACCCTTGCCGCCATGCTGGAGGCGACTTCTCTCGCCGTCCAGCCTGATTTACGTGCTAACCTTAGCGCCCGCACATTTGCGTTTTATTATTTATGTGGTGAACGTGACAGCAAATTCCGCGCCCTGGCGGCGGAACTGGCTGCCGACTGCCATGTCATTCCTCGCGCCGGACATAACGCGCATCGGGAAAATCCCGCTGGCGTAATCGCAAGTCTGGCGCAGATCTTGCGTTTCTGACTAAAGGACACAATATGATTTATCCTGATGAAGCAATGCTTTACGCACCGGTTGAATGGCACGACTGCTCCGAAGGTTTCGAGGACATTCGTTATGAAAAATCCACCGACGGTATCGCAAAAATCACCATTAATCGTCCGCAGGTGCGCAATGCCTTCCGTCCTCTGACGGTAAAAGAGATGATCCAGGCACTGGCAGATGCGCGTTATGACGACAATATCGGCGTGATCATTCTGACTGGCGCAGGCGATAAAGCGTTCTGCTCCGGTGGTGACCAGAAAGTGCGTGGTGATTACGGCGGCTATAAAGATGATTCCGGCGTACATCACTTGAACGTGCTGGACTTCCAGCGTCAGATCCGTACCTGTCCGAAACCGGTTGTCGCGATGGTGGCTGGCTACTCCATCGGCGGTGGTCACGTTCTGCACATGATGTGCGACCTGACTATCGCAGCAGATAATGCCATCTTCGGTCAGACTGGCCCGAAAGTCGGTTCCTTCGACGGCGGCTGGGGCGCTTCCTACATGGCTCGTATCGTCGGGCAGAAAAAAGCGCGAGAAATCTGGTTCCTGTGCCGTCAGTACGACGCAAAACAGGCGCTGGATATGGGCCTTGTCAACACCGTGGTACCGCTGGCGGATCTGGAAAAAGAAACCGTCCGTTGGTGCCGCGAAATGCTGCAAAACAGCCCGATGGCGCTGCGCTGCCTGAAAGCTGCGCTGAACGCCGACTGTGACGGGCAGGCGGGGCTGCAGGAGCTGGCGGGCAACGCCACCATGCTGTTCTACATGACGGAAGAAGGTCAGGAAGGTCGCAACGCTTTCAACCAGAAACGTCAGCCTGATTTCAGCAAATTTAAACGGAATCCGTAATGCGTAGCGCGCAGGTATACCGCTGGCAGATCCCCATGGACGCGGGGGTGGTTCTGCGCGACAGGCGGTTAAAAACCCGCGACGGGCTGTACGTTTGCCTGCGTGAGGGCGAGCGCGAAGGGTGGGGGGAGATCTCCCCACTGCCGGGCTTCAGCCAGGAAACCTGGGAAGAGGCGCAAAGCGTGCTGCTTGCCTGGGTAAATAACTGGCTGGCAGGCGATTGCGAGCTACCGCAGATGCCTTCCGTTGCCTTTGGCGTAAGCTGTGCATTGGCGGAGCTGGCAGATACGCTCCCGCAGGCGGCCAATTACCGTGCGGCACCACTGTGTAATGGCGATCCTGACGATCTGATCCTCAAACTTGCTGATATGCCAGGCGAGAAAGTGGCGAAGGTCAAAGTGGGATTGTACGAAGCCGTGCGCGACGGCATGGTGGTTAATCTGTTGCTGGAGGCAATTCCGGATCTGCATTTGCGTCTTGACGCAAATCGCGCCTGGACACCGCTGAAAGGCCAGCAGTTTGCCAAATATGTTAACCCGGATTATCGCCACCGCATCGCGTTTCTCGAAGAGCCGTGCAAAACCCGCGATGATTCGCGAGCGTTTGCCCGTGAAACCGGCATTGCCATTGCCTGGGATGAAAGCTTGCGCGAGCCGGATTTTGCCTTTGTGGCTGAAGAGGGAGTGCGCGCGGTAGTTATCAAACCCACGCTCACGGGCAGTCTGGAGAAAGTACGCGAGCAGGTACAGGCGGCGCACGCGCTGGGGCTGACGGCGGTGATCAGTTCTTCCATTGAATCGAGCTTAGGCTTAACGCAACTGGCGCGGATTGCCGCCTGGTTAACGCCGGACACCATTCCAGGGCTGGACACGCTGGATCTGATGCAGGCGCAGCAGGTACGTCGCTGGCCGGGTAGCACGCTGCCTGTCGTGGAAGTTGATGCACTGGAGCGGTTGTTATGATCTTCTCTGACTGGCCGTGGCGTCACTGGCGGCAAGTGCGGGGAGAAGCCATCGCCTTACGTCTTAATGACGAGCAACTTAACTGGCGCGAGCTTTGTGCTCGCGTCGATGAATTAGCCTCAGGCTTTGCGGCGCAGGGCGTTGTTGAGGGCAGCGGCGTGATGTTGCGGGCGTGGAATACGCCGCAAACGCTGCTCGCCTGGCTGGCGTTACTGCAATGCGGGGCGCGGGTGTTGCCCGTGAACCCTCAGCTGCCGCAACCGTTGCTTGAAGAATTGCTGCCCAATCTGACGCTGCAATTTGCGCTGGTGCCGGATGGGGAAAACACGTTTCCGGCGTTAACGTCGCTGCACATTCAGCGGGTTGAAGGCGCACATGCCGCTACGTGGCAGCCGACGCGTCTGTGCTCAATGACGTTGACCTCGGGTTCTACCGGGTTGCCGAAAGCCGCTGTCCATACTTATCAGGCCCATCTTGCCAGTGCCGAAGGGGTGTTATCGTTGATTCCGTTTGGCGATCACGATGACTGGTTGCTCTCTTTACCGCTGTTTCACGTCTCCGGTCAGGGAATTATGTGGCGCTGGTTATACGCTGGTGCGCGGATGACGGTGCGTGATAAACAGCCATTGGAGCAAATGCTGGCAGGCTGTACTCATGCTTCACTGGTGCCAACACAACTCTGGCGTTTGCTGGTTAACCGCAGTTCCGTTTCCCTGAAAGCGGTGTTACTTGGCGGCGCGGCTATCCCGGTCGAGTTGACGGAACAGGCGCGCGAGCAGGGGATTCGTTGCTTTTGCGGCTATGGTCTGACCGAGTTTGCCTCCACGGTGTGTGCGAAAGAAGCCGACGGCCTGGCAGACGTTGGTTCGCCGCTGCCGGGTCGGGAAGTGAAAATCGTTAATAATGAAGTGTGGCTGCGGGCTGCCAGTATGGCAGAAGGTTACTGGCGTAACGGGCAACTGGTTTCACTGGTTAATGACGAAGGCTGGTACGCTACGCGCGATCGCGGTGAGATGCATAATGGCAAGCTGACCATTGTCGGACGTTTAGACAATCTATTCTTCAGTGGCGGAGAGGGTATTCAGCCGGAAGAAGTCGAGCGCGTAATTGCTGCACATCCTGCGGTTTTGCAGGTGTTTATCGTCCCCGTTGCCGACAAGGAGTTTGGTCATCGACCGGTGGCGGTGATGGAGTATGACCACGAGAGCGTTGATCTTAGTGAATGGGTGAAAGATAAGCTGGCCAGTTTTCAGCAACCGGTGCGTTGGTTAACGTTGCCGCCTGAACTGAAAAACGGCGGTATTAAAATTTCACGTCAGGCGCTAAAAGAGTGGGTGCAACGTCAGCAATAATTAACCCTCCGTTTCACTTCTCATTTCTGCCATTCCATTGCCGTTGATAAAGAGTTTATCTGTTAATCTGTAAATTGATGTGAAAACTCTTAGCAAACAGGATAATGCAATGGAATGGCTGGTCAAAAAATCGTGCTGCAATAAACAAGATAACAGACATGTACTTATGCTCTGCGATGCTGGCGGCGCGATAAAAATGATCGCCGAAGTGAAGAGTGACTTCGCCGTGAAAGTGGGGGATTTACTCTCGCCTTTGCAGAATGCGCTTTATTGTATTAATCGTGAAAAGCTGCATACGGTGAAAGTCCTCTCGGCAAGCAGTTATAGCCCCGATGAGTGGGAACGGCAGTGTAAAGTGGCAGGGAAAACTCAGTAACGTTGTTTTGTCATGGGCAGGAAAATCAGCATCAACCCGCTCATAATACAGGCTACTCCCAGTAGTGCTTTCAGCGAAAAAGTCCCTTCCCAGCCGGGAAGTACCATTGAAGCAATCCATACCAGCACATAACTCATACTGAGCAAGGCATAGGCTTTGCTTAGCGCAAGTTTATGTAGCGTTTTATACCAACAAAAAACGGAAAGCAGATAACCCAGCAGCCCGAGTAACAGTATCCGGGCATCCAGGCCAAAAGCTAACAGAGCCGCGATAAAATCCCATAAGTGCGTCATCGGCGGCAGATGACTCGCCGCAAAACCCAGGCTTAATTGCGCAACTGAGGCAATAATGACGCTGAATAATCCCCACATCAGGCCCATTACACCGTACTCCCGAGGATCACAATGCCACCAATAATGAACGCCACCCCACACCAGTGACGCGGCGATACCGGTTCGTGCCACAGTTTTACTGCAGCCAGCGTCACCCAGACAAAATTCAGACTTAACATCGGGTAGGCAATGCCTACCGGTACGTTCTGCAAGACCAGCAGCCAGAGCACCATGGCAAGACCAAGACAAGCCAGCGCCAGTCCCAGCCACAGCACGATATGTTTGCGCCGTTTGTTTATCGCCACAAAGCAGGTTGCCTGTTTCTGACACAACTGCCCGGCAACGCTAAGCAAGCTGGCAAAGACTAATGTTAGCCAGATCATTTGGGACGATACTGAATCAGCACCAGACGCTCCTGACGATCGATGGCATCTGCGGGCGGAATGGCGAGACTGTTGATATCTTCATCGCGGTCAACCGAAAGCACGAGAGTAATAATCCCCTCCTGACGATGTTGATTAAGCCAGTTTGCGAACTCATCACCGCTGACAAATCTCCCTTTCGCATCCGGATAATTAAGGCCGTATTTCAACTCACCTGTCTGGCGATACATGATGATGTCATCGCGTTGCAGGCTCCATGCCAGACCTGCGGCAACACCGACGCTATCAGTAAGAATATAGCGGCTTGGCTGAAGTGATTCTTGTGTCATCTCGACAAAAAATTGCGGATGTTTTCCTTCCATAACTCTGTCAGGAATTGAAAATCCTACCAGCAACGCCAGCCCCAGCGGGCAAAGCGCGGCAAAAGGCCAGGTCTTTTCGACGTTTGTTAAGGTGTACCAGCCGAAAAATGCCCATAGCGAAAAAATCGACCAGGCACAAAAGACTTTATAGCTCTCGAAGGTTTGCCACACCGGCGTGTTCATTGGTCCCCACGGGGAGACCACAAATGTGGCAATAATGCCAGTGACGCCAAAAGCGATGTTAATCCAGCCATTAATCCGCAGCGCCAGAGGATTATTTTTTGCTGCCAGCAAAGCGTAATGCGCCATCAGCATTGCCAGAGATGCAAAGCAGGAAAGAATATAGGTGGGCAATTTACCTTTAGCGACGGAGAAAAACAGCAGCGGCATTATCGTCCAGCTCAACAAATAGACGGTTGCGGAATGCTTGCGGTTTTCCCAGCCTGTGTACAGTGCACCGGGGAGTAATCCCAGCCACGGCAGGCTACCGGCAATGATGACCGGCACGTAGTACCAGAACGGAGCTCTATGTTGGGCATCATCCAGTGCAAAGCGTTGAATATGCTCAACCCAGAAAAAATAGTGCCAGAAGTCAGGCTCCCGCTGCGCTATCGCCAGTCCCCAAGGGAGAACCGTCAGTACGCAACTGATAACCGCCAGCCAGCCGTAAATAAAGAGATCTTTCCAGCGTTTTTGCGTCGCTACCCATGGCAGCACGCTTAATACCGGCACGGCAAGGGCGAGAAAACCTTTGGTCATCACCCCCATGCCGCAGGTGATTCCCAGCAGTAAAAATCCTGCGCTTTTGCCTTTCCACGTCTGTGCCTGCATTGCCAGCCAGAAGCTGCACATTCCCGCCACCAGCCAGAATGCAATAAACGGATCGAGCACGGCATAAGTGCCGATGGCATAGACAATAAACAATGAGAGATAAATTACTGTGGCGAGTAGAGCCAGACGTTTATCGCGCCATAAGCGCAGAGTAAACCAGGTCACCAGCGCGGCAGTTAACAGGGTCGCAAAGATAACGCCTGCCCGCACACCAAAGTTATTCGCGCCAAATAGCCATTGCCCAATGCTGTTAATCCAGTATCCGGCAATGGGTTTTTCGAAATAACGTAGCCCTAACAGATGGGGCACAATCCAGTCGCCGGATGCCAGCATTTCTCGACTGATTTCCGCATAACGCGTTTCATCGGGTTGCCAGAGCAGACGCGTGCTGATCGGTAACAGGTAATAGCAGGCAATAAACGCGAAGAGGCCGATAAGGTAACGTACCGATTTCATCAGCGACTACCCGCAATTTGTTGGCAACCCAGCCAGCCTTCACGTCCGGCAATATTTCCGCGAACAACTTGTCCGAGCGGCAACGTCTCTGATAACAGTTCGCTTAAAGGGCAAAATGTCACGCCTTCCTGAGCTGCGCGTTTGAGGAGATCCACAAAATTATGCTGATAAGCGCAGCCTTCAACTTCTGCATGAATGGTATAAACCGGCGTGCCTTTATCTCGCAGGATGCGGTTGAGTAACCAACCGTTAAAATCTTCTGCTTTCACATCCCGACCAATCACTTCATCCCAGGTGGGTAAGGTCACCGGAATTTGCGCAGTGCCAGGGTTTCCTGATTCGAGCAATGGACGGAACGGCATGGCCCCACGACAATCGCTGTTGTAGCGCAAATGGAACGCTTCTTTTGCTTCGATCACCTTCTGGTCGGCACGCCAGCCCGCAGCGGCAGAACAGGTTACCGGTTGACCGATAATCTCTTCCAGAGTGCGAAGACCGCGTGCAATATCGTCGATCATTGTTTGCCGATCCCAGTTACCGCTACGGGCTTGCCAGGCATGGTGATCCCAGGCGTGCAGGCCGACTTCGTGATGTTTAGCCGCTTCACGAATGATATCGGCATTGGCATGACCAATCTCTTTACCTGGCCAGGCCGTACCTGCCAGTAAAATATCCCAGCCATAAAGCGATGCCGCATTTGAGCGCAGCATCTTCCACAAAAACTGTGGCTTCACCAGTCGCCAGAGATGGCGGCCCATATTGTCCGGGCCGACGCTGAAAAAAATGCTGGCCTGAATATTATGCTTACTCAAGATTTCCAGCAGACGCGGCACGCCTTCACGGGTGCCACGAAAGGTATCGACATCAATGCGTAAGCCTACTTTGGTCATGATGGTTTATCCGTAAGATCAACGGTGCGCAGGAAGAAATCCAGCGTTTCGTCGATGGTTTCCTGCATATCAATTTTCGGCTCCCAGTCCAGGCAGCGGTGGGCATTGCGGATGCTCGGTTTACGATGCTCTACGTCCTGATATCCTTTGCCGTAGTAGCTGCTACTTTCGACAACGCGAAAGCCCGCAAACGGTGGGAAATGATGGCGCAGCGGATGTTTTTCGAAGCTCGCCAGCAGCATCTCGCCCAGTTCCTCAATGCTCGCTTCGTTCTCAGGATTGCCAATGTTGATAATTTCACCGTCGCAGCGATTTCCCGCATTTTCGATAATGCGGTATAACGCCTCGATACCATCGCGAATATCAGTAAAGCAGCGTTTTTGTTTTCCGCCATCAATCAGCTTAATCGGTGAACCTTCTACCAGATTGAGAATGAGTTGCGTAATAGCGCGGGAGCTGCCGATTCGTGCCGCATTAAGGTTATCCAGTCGCGGTCCCATCCAGTTAAACGGGCGGAAGAGGGTGAACTGTAAACCCTCTTTTTCGCCATAGGCCCAGATCACCCGATCAAGTAATTGTTTTGATACCGAATAAATCCAGCGTGGTTTATTCACCGGGCCGACGATTAAATTAGAATGGTCCTCATCGAAGTATTTATCGCTACACATCCCATAAACTTCTGAAGTTGACGGGAAGATGATTCGCTTACGGTACTTCACGCAGTAGCGGATAATGCGCAGATTCTCTTCAAAATCGAGTTCAAATACGCGCAGCGGGTTGCGGGTATATTCAATCGGCGTGGCTATCGCCACCAGCGGCAAGACGACATCACATTTTTTGACGTGATACTCAATCCATTCGGAATGAATACTGATATCGCCTTCGACAAAGTGAAAATGCGGATGATTCAGAAAACGGCTTATCGCATCGCTGCCAATATCCAGACCGTAAACTTCATAATGATCTTCGCGCAGCAGGCGTTCTGTCAGATGGTTGCCAATAAAGCCATTTACCCCGAGGATGAGTACCCGGGTACGGCGTCGGGCGGTGCAGGCAGGCTGGCTATTCAAGCGTGAACCTTGCACCAGGCCCAGCGTCTGCGCTAATTGCGAGCCCTGCATAGTAATGCCGTCGCCCGCCTGTCCGGTGACGATTTCCAGCGCGCCATCGCCACAGGCAATCAACAGCGGTGCAATAGAAATCACGCTCCCCGGCTGTGCTTTGCTGGCATGAGGATGAACACGCGACGACCAGACGGTAAATTTCTGATTGCCAACATAGCTGAAGGCACCCGGCCACGGATCGGCAACGGCACGTACCATGTTGTGCAGTACGGATGCCGGTTTATGCCATTCAAGGAAACTGTCATCCGGCGTTCTGCGACCAAAACAGGTGGCTTCGTTTTCGCGCTGGGCGATTTCCAGAATATTACCGTGTTTAATGGCGGGTAATGTCTGTTCCAGTAGCTGGCGCGCGGCATGGCACAATTTATGATGCAGCGTAATAGCGATATCGTCTGGCGCAATGGCAACGCGCAGTTGCGCCACAATGGCCCCAGCATCGGCACGTTTTACCATTCGGTGCAATGTAACGCCCGTTTCCGTTTCACCGTTCACCAGCACCCAGTTCAGCGGCGCGCGACCACGATATTTTGGTAACAGCGAACCGTGCAGATTAAATGCACCTGCGGGAGCGAGCTGCAAAATCTCGTCGCAAATAAGATGGCGATAATAAAAAGAGAAAATCACCTCTGGTGACAGTTGGGCAATGCGTTCCACCCACAGCGGATGATTAACGTTATCCGGCGCATAAACCGGAATGCCTCTTTCCGCCGCCAGATGAGCCACCGAACCATAAAAGGCTTTTTCACCGGGATTATCGGTATGGGTAAAAATGGCGCTAATTTCGTAACCGGCAGCCAGCAGAGCTTCAATACCGAGGCATCCCATATCGTGGTAGGCAAAAACGACGGTTTTCATTATTCATTTTCCTTGCTGGATGGACGGATAACTTGCTGAACAAAATAGCGGGGGCGGGCGCGGACATCGGTGTAGATCCTGCCGATATATTCACCGAGTAATCCCATGCCGATAAACTGAGCGCCAATAAAAGTAAACAGCACGGCAAATAGCATAAAGACGCCTTCTGCCGCCCATTGTGGTCCGAAGGTCAGGCGTAAAATCACCAGCAGCACCGCAATGCTAAAACCTCCAATCGCAATAATGCTGCCGAGCAGACTCAGCATACGTAGCGGCGTTGTGGTAAGGCAGGTCACCAGGTCGTACATCAAATTAATCAGGCGCATAAAACTGTATTTGGATTCACCAAACTCACGCTCGGAATGATGTACTGGAATTTCAATGGCACGGCGGGCGAAGATATTCGCCAGAATCGGGATAAAGGTGCTACGTTCATGGCAGTGCAACATCGCATCGACAATATGACGGCGATAGGCGCGCAGCATACAACCGTAGTCACCCATCGCTTTGCCGGTGGTGCGCTGAATAAGCCGGTTAATCATCTTCGAAGCTGTTTTACGAAACCAGCTGTCCTGGCGGTTCTGGCGTACAGTCCCTACCACGTCGTAACCTTCATCGGCTTTTGCCACCAGGCGGGGGATTTCTTCTGGCGGATTCTGGAGATCGGCATCAAGGGTAATAATTAAGTCGCCGGTAACGTGACTGAATCCCGCCATAATCGCTGAATGTTGCCCGTAATTGCGGTTAAGCAAAATAGACACAATATGGCTGTTCTCCGCTTGTGAGGCTTCGACCAGCATTTGCGCGGAATTATCGCTACTGCCGTCATCAATCAGCAGGATCTCATACTCTTTCCCCAACGATTCACAGGCTGTGGTGGTGCGCCTGATTAATTCCGGTAAGCTTTCCTGCTCGTTATAAACGGGAATAACCACCGAGACTTTCTTAACAGGGTGGATTTCAAACATGGCTTATTGTCCTGCGAGTTGCTGAAGGGCTGTGATGACACGGTCGGCATCGGCGGTAGTCATATCCGGGAACAGCGGCAAAGAACAGATGCGTTCGCTATTCCATTCGGTATTCGGTAACGACAGCGTGGGAAAACGCTCGCGATAATATTTTTGTGTGTGAGCGGCGCGGAAATGTAACCCGGTACCAATGCCTCTTTCTTTTAACGCTTCCATCAACGCATCGCGACTGATACCACAACGTTGTTCATCGACACGAATAATAAACAGATGCCAGGCGTGAACGTGCGGCCAGGCGGGAAGGCTTAATGGCTGAAAGGGGAGAGCTGCCAGTGCTTGCTGATATTGCTGGGCAATTTCGCGCCGACGGGTGTTGAGGTGCTCTAATTTTGCTAACTGTGTCAGGGCAATCGCGGCGTTAATATCGGTCAGATTGTACTTATAGCCCGGTGTTAAGACTTCAGCCTGCGGTGCACGGCCCCAGGTTTGTCTGTCATAGGCATCGACACCCAGACCGTGAAATTTCAGCATCCGTAGCTGGCGGGCAAGGTTTTCATTATCAGTTACAATCAGGCCACCTTCCGCACAGGTAATATTTTTAATGGCATGAAATGAAAAAATAGCGGTACCTTTTGCGCCAATATGTCGCCCTTTGTAATACGTACCGACGGCATGGGCAGCATCTTCGATAACTGCGATGCCGTAACGTTCGCCAATGGCGCGAATGGCGTCAATATCTGCTGGCGCACCGGCATAATGCACCGGAATGATGGCTTTAGTGCGTGGCGTTATGGCTGACTCGATCGCTTCAGGCGTGACCATCAGCGTATCGCGGTCGACATCCACCATTACCGGCGTTGCACCCAACAAGGAAATCATATTGAGGGTTGAAACCCAGGTCAGGGAAGGCGTAATCACTTCATCGCCCTTGCCAATTTCCAACGCCATTAGCGTGATATGCATTCCGGCGGTGGCTGAACTGACCGCGATGGCATGCTGATTTCCCGTCAACTGGCAAAAGGCTTGCTCAAGCGCCTGATTCTTCGGACCGGTTGTGATCCAACCGGATTCGAGAACCTCTTTAACTGCAGCGAGTTCCTCCACGCCCATTGCTGGTCGCGAAAAAGGCAAAAATTCTGACATTGCTTTTCCTTCCGCCATTGAATACCTGTCCACTTATATTTGCTATAAAGAGTGTTGTGTATATTTTGCCATTTGGAGCGAAATTTTAAGGATAGAATATTAACTTAACCTTAAGAAACTAATATTAGACGTAAATATTGAAATTTTTATATTTTTTCTTATTTAGGCTTTGCATTTGGCAAAATTTTGAGGCATTTTGCCGACATCGTAGGATTTTTAATATTACACCAACTGCTAATTATCGCCAGAAATGTCGCTCAATTTTACGGTAATTGTCTGGTTGCGCTTGTCTATAGGTGGAGTTTACGTGTTAGCTTTTTGCCGCTCATCATTGAAGTCAAAAAAATATTTCATCATTTTACTGGCGCTCGCTGCAATTGCCGGACTGGGTACTCATGCCGCCTGGAGTAGCAATGGTTTGCCACGTATCGACAATAAAACATTGGCCAGACTGGCACAGCAGCACCCGGTTGTCGTTTTGTTTCGCCATGCTGAACGTTGCGATCGTTCAACCAATCAATGCTTGTCAGATAAAACAGGTATTACGGTTAAAGGTACCCAGGATGCCCGTGAACTGGGCAACGCTTTTAGCGCTGACATCCCTGATTTCGATCTTTATTCCAGTAATACCGTCCGGACCATTCAGTCGGCGACCTGGTTTTCCGCGGGTAAAAAGCTGACGGTAGATAAACGACTTCTTCAGTGCGGTAATGAGATTTATAGTGCAATTAAGGACTTACAAAGCAAAGCGCCTGATAAAAATATCGTTATTTTCACCCATAATCATTGCCTGACATATATTGCTAAAAATAAGCGTGATGCGACATTTAAACCTGATTATCTGGATGGTTTAGTCATGCATGTGGAAAAAGGCAAAGTTTATCTGGATGGGGAATTCGTTAACCACTAAATTTTCAATCTGACAGCCAGTGATGGCTGTCATCATTGTTAAAGAAGACCTTTCAAACGTAACGTTTTTCGGGTGGCAACATTTAAATCATAATGCACCAGATCTTCAGGTTTTACCCACGCGTAGTCCTGAAACTCTTCGTTTATTTTCACTTCTCGGTTGGCAGAAACGCAGTCAAAAATCAGGTAAATCATATAAATCTCTTCCTTGCGACCATCTGCATACGTCTTGGTGCGAATATCATCGCTGAAGGTCCACGGCGTGATTTCTGTCAAAAGCAGCTGTTCTCCCAGTTCTTCGCGAATTTCGCGGCGTAGTGCCTCTTCAATTCGTTCGCCAGACTCCACGCCGCCACCCGAAAGCGCCCATTGACCGGGGAAAACGCCGCGATCGTCGGCCATTTTACACAGCAAATAAGCACCATCATTTTGAATCAAAGGGCATACAATAGTCCGTTGTCGCATAGGGGTATTCCTTATAAATAAAAAGAAACCATGAGAATACGGTAACTCAGAAATATGTGAAAGTGACAGTAATCTCTTTTGCAATGATAACTGCACTTATTATTATTTTTGTGTGTATCGGTAAAGTGTGTTTATTTTTTCGGCGTTTAATTATTTAAGAAGTATTTAGTTACAATAAGTGACTAGATCCCTTTTTTCGCTCATTGAATCCTCTGTGCCAGGCAGTACAATCCCGCAGCTTTGGGAATTTTGATTAATTGCTTGTGGGAAAGGGGATAATGAAAAAAATTGCGCTAGCAGGTCTGGCCGGAATGCTGTTGGTTTCTGCATCGGTCAATGCAATGAGCATCAGCGGCCAGGCGGGTAAAGAATACACCAATATTGGTGTCGGTTTTGGGACTGAATCGACGGGCCTGGCTTTAAGCGGTAACTGGACACATAACGACGACGACGGTGACGTCGCGGGCGTGGGGCTGGGGTTGAATCTGCCTCTCGGGCCGTTAATGGCGACCGTTGGCGGAAAAGGCGTTTACACCAACCCGAATTACGGCGATGAAGGTTATGCCGCAGCGGTAGGAGGTGGTTTGCAGTGGAAAATTGGCAACAGCTTCCGTTTGTTTGGCGAGTATTACTACTCTCCGGATTCGCTCTCCAGCGGTATTCAAAGTTATGAGGAAGCGAATGCTGGCGCGCGTTACACCATTATGCGTCCAGTCAGTATTGAGGCGGGTTATCGCTACCTGAATCTGTCGGGTAAAGACGGTAACCGCGACAACGCCGTGGCTGACGGCCCGTATGTTGGGGTTAACGCCAGTTTCTGATCCCTTCCGGCGCGGCATTCTGTCGCGCCATTCAGTTTCTTACTACGCCTTATCTCCCTTTGCGTTATAGTGATTCGATAACAAAAGCAGGAGATAACCATGTTAAAAGTGGAAATGCTATCCACCGGGGATGAAGTGTTACACGGGCAAATCGTTGACACTAACGCTGCCTGGCTGGCCGATTTTTTCTTTCATCAGGGGCTGCCATTATCTCGCCGCAATACGGTGGGGGATAACCTTGATGACTTAGTCACCATTCTTCGCGAACGTAGTCAGCACGCCGATGTGCTGATCGTTAACGGCGGGCTGGGACCGACCAGCGATGATTTAAGCGCACTCGCCGCTGCGACAGCAAAAGGTGAAGGCATGGTGCTGCATGAAGCCTGGCTCAAAGAGATGGAACGCTATTTCCACGAACGTGGACGAGTAATGGCACCGAGCAACCGTAAACAAGCGGAGCTGCCTGCCAGTGCTGAATTTATCAATAACCCGGTAGGCACCGCCTGTGGTTTTGCCGTGCAGCTTAATCGTTGCCTGATGTTCTTTACTCCCGGCGTACCGTCAGAATTTAAGGTGATGGTCGAGCACGAAATCCTGCCGCGTCTGCGCGAGCGTTTTTCTTTACCACAGCCGCCGGTTTGTCTGCGTTTAACTACCTTTGGTCGTTCGGAAAGCGATCTGGCACAAAGCCTGGACACTCTACAACTGCCGCCGGGCGTAACAATGGGCTATCGCTCTTCAATGCCGATTATCGAACTGAAACTCACCGGACCGGCAAGCGAGCAACAGGCGATGGAAAAACTGTGGCTGGACGTTAAACGTGTTGCCGGACAGAGCGTGATTTTCGAAGGCACCGAAGGACTGCCCGCGCAGATCAGTCGCGAATTGCAAAACCGCCAGTTCAGCCTGACGTTGAGCGAGCAATTCACCGGTGGTTTATTGGCTTTGCAACTTTCTCGCGCAGGTGCTCCATTGCTGGCGTGTGAAGTGGTTCCTTCACAGGAAGAAACCCTGGCGCAAACTGCGCACTGGATTACAGAACGGCGGGCCAACCATTTTGCCGGGCTGGCACTGGCTGTTTCGGGTTTCGAGAACGAACATCTCAACTTTGCGCTAGCCACACCAGACGGCACTTTCGCTCTGCGTGTGCGTTTCAGCACTACGCGCTACAGCCTGGCTATCCGTCAGGAAGTGTGCGCAATGATGGCACTGAATATGCTGCGCCGTTGGTTAAACGGCCAGGATATCGCCAGTGAGCATGGCTGGATTGAGGTTATTGAGTCCATGACCTTATCTGTCTGATTCCGCCACTCTGTGCCGGTTTACTGCACCGGCACATTCCCCCTCCGGCAAAACTTGTCCAACCCTCCCTACGGTGAGCGTGGTGTTGGGGCCAGTGTGGCACGGGCTGCGCGCTGGGGACGCATTGAGAATTACATGGCGCAAGTCAACGATTCGCTTTGTCTGTTAGTGCAGGTGGAAAGTAAAACGGCACTGGATAACCTGGACGAGATCCTCGACGTCGAAGGGATTGATGGCGTGTTTATTGGACCAGCGGATCTTTCTGCGTCGTTGGGCTACCCGGATAACGCCGGGCACCCGGAAGTGCAGCGAATTATTGAAACCAGTATTCGGCGGATCCGTGCTGCGGGTAAAGCGGCTGGTTTTCTGGCTGTGGCTCCTGATATGGCGCAGCAATGCCTGGCGTGGGGAGCGAACTTTGTCGCTGTTGGCGTTGACACGATGCTCTACAGCGATGCCCTGGATCAACGACTGGCGATGTTTAAATCAGGCAAAAATGGGCCACGCATAAAAGGTAGTTATTGATATCAAAGGCCCATGGGGATCGGCTGTGGGCCTGTGTTAATTAGTGGTTATTCGCTGCCAGATCGGCTTCGCTTAGCTGGGTGGCCGCGAGCACCTGGTCACGATCAATGCCCTGTTCCAGCATGCGCAAAGCAATTTTAATGGCTTGTTCATGCATACCTTCCTGCCAGCCAATTTGATGCCCTTCCTGCCGTAGCCGTTCAGCAATAGTCATTAATCTCTCCTTTTGTAGTGGTGAACGTTCGGCAATCTCCTCAATAAAACGGGTGAAACGGGAGGTATCGCCGCATTGCAGCAGATAATTAAACAGTGTTTGTAGCTGGCTGTCATTAGTGAAGCCTCTAACCAAAAGCGTGGTGATCCTGTCAACCATGCCGATTAAATCGCGGTCGCGAATATGCTTTTGAATCAGTTCCAGCAGAGCTATACGCCGATGTTGCATGATCTCATCGTCAGGTACGATGGTGATATCCACCAACGGAAAAGCTTCGGTGTACAACTGCCGGGCAAGTTGCGGATCGTCAAACTCATCCAGCCAGTTAAGTGAGTACGGGTAGGGCGATGTTTCGCCATGATAAAACAGCAATGGCACCACCAGCGGAACTCTGTCATAGCCTTTATCCAGTTGACGCTGCATGGCGGCAGTGGCATAGCGCATTAGCCGAAAAGCCATATTCTTTTCTGCAGAGCTTTGATGTTCAATCACGCAGTAGATATAGCCGTCACCGTCGCTGGTTTCCACGGACCACAAAACATCCGAGTAGTAAGCGTGTAAACTTTTTTCAATAAAACTAGTGGGTTCCAGGCGTAAGGTTTGCAGGTTGCAAAGCTTGCGCAGTGGTTCTGGTAAATGTATTTCGAGAAAATCCCGTGCGGTTTCGGGTGTGAACATAAAGGTTTTAAACACCGCATCATGCGGGGAGGATGTTGTTGATTCGGTCATGGTTGTCCGTCACCTGATATTTATGATGACGCGACATTACGTCTATCCCGGGCCTTTGACATCTGTCAGTTTCAGCCTTTGCGAGACATTTTCAGAGGAATTTTCAAAGCGTTGCAACGCATACATGGTGCGTGGAATCGCGCTCGCAAAAATGCCCGATAAGCAATGTGCTTACCGGGCATCAAAAGGTCGGTTAAGCCAGCGCCTGGGCCAGTAGCGTAATCGGATGTTCGCAGCGAAGGCTCGTGGACATCTCAATCTGCCATTTGCAGGTTTCGCAGTCGGTGATGACCAGATCCGCGCCGCTCTCTTCTATCTGGCGGAACAGTGGCGCACCGATGGCTTGTGAGGTGGGGTAGTTCTCTTTTTTGAAACCGTAAGTACCCGCAATACCGCAGCACTGGGAATCCAGCACCGTTAACTCAAGCCCCGGGATTTTACGCAACAGCTCCAGGGTGTAGAGCGTCCAGCCCATTTTTTCCATATGGCACGGAGTGTGATAAACCACTTTCAGCGGCAGCGGTTTCAGCGGTAACGTTTTGCCTTCGTCCAGCTTGCGCCACAGCCAGCGGGTTGCCAGTTCGATATGATCGCGCAAGCCTTTGTTGTCGACATTCAGCACTTCCGGGTATTCGTCGCGCAGGGCAAATGTACAGGTTGAGGAGGTGGCAATCACCGGAATGCCTTTTACTCCCACAGCTTCGCGGATCGACTCTACATTCGTAATTGCCTGTTTGCGTGCTTTATCGGTAAAGCCGTTGGCGATTAGCGGTACGCCGCAGCATTTTTCTTTGCTGAGCAGTTGTACACCGGTACCCATTGCGTTGAGCACTTTAATTAAATCTTTACCTAACTGCGGATGGTTGTAGTTAACGAAGCAGCCGTGAAAGAAAGCGACCTGGTCTTTATATTGTGCTTGCTGAGCCGCTATGCTGCGATACCAGCGACGGAACGTGCCGAAGGAGTATTTCGGTAGCGTGCGGCGATGATCGATTTTTAACGCCGCATCAAGCAGCTGCCGCACCGGTTTCAGCGAGGTAGCGGTGTTGACGATTGGTGCGAACGGCGTGGAAACGCTACCCATCAGGTCGGTATGACTCAACACAAAATTACGCAGCGACGGGCGCGTGGTGTCATATTTTGCCCGCGCGCGCTGGATAATATCGCCAATCTTCACATCGGACGGGCAGGCGACTTCACAACGTTTGCAGTTGATGCAATATTTCAGCGCCTCGTCATACAGTGCGCCATCTTTCAAACGCAGACGCTCGCCATCCGGCCCGGCTTGTTTTGGCCCTGGATAACCGGGATTCACCCGGCTCACCGGGCAGGCGGTGGTGCAGACGGTGCACTTAATGCAGTTTTCGAAGCTGGTGTCGTTCATTGTTGGCCTCCTGCGCGTTGGGCAATCTGTTGAGCGGCATGTAAAGCACTGACGGCACAAACACCGCCGCCGCATCCCTGGGCGATGGGATCAAATCCGCCCAGCACCGAACCGATGGCAAACAGGTTCTCAATGGTTTGCCCTGCCTGCGACGGGCGTAGCGTCTCATCAGTGGTTACACCGAACTGCTGCCACGGTTGCGGCGCAAAAAAATCGCCCTTATACCATTCACCCCGCGTGGCGGTTTGTAGCACATCAAGGCCGAGAATCGGCTCGCGAATGCCGTTACGTTCCGCTACCAGTCCGCCACTAAAGAAACTGCCGCTGGCGAGAACCGCGAAACGTGGACGTAGCGGAATATCGGCGTGATTGCGGGTCCAGATTTCATTCACTACGCCATTTTTACAGGTCACTTTTTTCACTTCATCGCCCGGCATCCACACGCCACCCTGGCGCACAAACTGGCGCTGTAACTGGTTTTGCAGACGAATGCCCAGCACGGAAGGCGGCAGCGTTGGCAAAAGCATCAGTGAACAAGGTAGTTTTTCATTCAACCAACGCCACAGTTTGTCATCGGCCAGGCCGAAGCAGGCGGGCATCAGGATCATTTCGCAGGTATTGGCGACAGGAATAAGCGCATCAAGTAACAGCGGCCAGTTTTCTTCATTATCAAGGAAACGGGCGATATTCACCGCGCGAAATTCGGTGGCGTTATTGCGCAGGACATCCAGTTCCGGCAGCTCTATTTCTGCGGTTTCAACCGAAAGATCCAGTTCGCGCAACGAAGCCGCCGCAAGATGCGCCTGGAAATCCATCAGCCCGCTTATCCCCACTACACATATCTTCTTCGCGGGTAGCGGCCAGACGGGAACTTCTGGCGAACTTAACCAGGTTGCACGCAAAGTGCCGAGCGGGGTAACGCGCTGATGGGCCAGTTCCACGCTGCCCTGCAATTGCGCACCGCTTTCAGCGATCAATGCCTGCGCCTGGCAAGCGAGATCGAGCACGCGTTGTGGTTCGAGAAGACTGTAAGGATGGGCTGGTGCCTGCTGACGCAAAGATTCCAGTCCACTGTGAATGTCTGTCACCGGTTGACCATCAGGCAGATGGCTCAGCAAATCCAGCGAACCGGATGAGAAATGCAGCGCGCTTTGACCACGCGTGACAATGGCACAGCGCAGGCCGTGTTTTTGCAGTTGCAGGCCACAGAGTAATCCGGCGAGGCCGCCGCCCATAATGACAGTATCAAAGCGCATCTTTCTGTTCCTTCTCCAGACCACACAATCCCTGATAAACCCAGCGGGTAAATTCGCTTTCGCGCAGTGCATCTCCCCAGGCGATGGGTTGCACGCCTTTCCAGCGTTCGTTAAGGAAGGTGGAAAGTTGCTCGATAGATTGCGCGGACGTCGTGACGTTAAAACGTTGCAGCAGTCCGGCAGCGCGGCAGGCGCAGAGTTCGCCCTGGCAGGTACCCATCCCCACACGGGTACGACGGCGTAAATCCAGCAGGCTATTAACGTTTAAATTTTCTACCGCGTACTGAACTTCACCCGCAGTTACCGCTTCGCACTCACATACCAGGCTACGATGCAGACGGCCTTCGCTCAGCCAGGCAGGCGTGCGATCGCCATGACGATAAACCGCAGAACCGCGCAGCGGGGCAGGCAGGGAGATGACTTTACGCAAGGTAACTTCAGCGGGTTCTTGTGAACCAGGCAGTGCCAGATCGGCAGTCGTACAGGGGCGCGTGTTGCCCAGTTTGCGGCATACCGCGTCGGTAGCCCATTCAGCCATCAGCCGATAGGTCATCAGTTTGCCACCGGTGATGGTGATAAATCCGTCCAGACCATCGCGTTCAGCATGGTCGAGCAGCACGATGCCACGGCTGACGTTACGTCCGCTCGGGTCGTCATCGCTGGCAACCAGCGGGCGCACGCCAGAATAGGCCCGCAAAATGCGCGTTTTCGCCATCACGGGGGCCAGTTTTTCCCCTTCACGCAGCAGAATATCAACCTCTTCTGCCGTCACTCGATTATCGTCAATCTCGTTGTAATCAATACGTAAAGAGGTGGTGCCAATCAGCGAAATGGTATCGCCAGGCACCAGAATATCGGCGTCGGAAGGTTTACGGCAGCGGTTGATCACATGCTGGTTAATGCGGTGATCCATGATCAGCAGCGATCCTTTCGCCGGGAACATGCGAATGCGCAGATCGGCATATTCGGCAATGTGTTGCCCCCAGATCCCAGCGGCATTAACCACGACAGGTGCATGAAGGGCCTGAGTTTCGCCGGTGAGATGGTTACGTACACGAACACCGCACACCGTCGCGCCTTCACGAATCAGCCCCGTGACTTCATGAGCGGTAAGGATAACGGCACCGTGTTCTTTGGCATCCAGCATGTTTGCTGCGGTCAGACGAAATGGATCAACGGTGCCATCCGGAACTTTCACCGCGCCAATCAGTGCCGGGTTAACGGCAGGTTCGATAATGCGCGCTTGCTGCGGGTCTATAGCTTCTGCGCTGATCCCTGCTTCTTCGCAGGCGCGAATAAAAGTGGCCTGGAAGGAGAGGTCATCTTCCGGCAGGGTAATAAACAGGCCGTTGGTTGGTTCAACGCAGTGACGTGCAATGCGTTTCAGGATCTGGTTTTCACTAATGCATTCGCGGGCCGATTCCGCATCGGTTACCGCATAGCGCGCACCGCTGTGCAGCAGGCCGTGGTTACGCCCGGTGGCACCGGTTGCGATGTCGTGGCGCTCAACCAAAATCACGCGCAGCCCGCGCAGGGCACAGTCGCGGGCAATCCCGGCTCCCGTTGCGCCGCCACCAATGATAATCACGTCACTTGATTGCGAGTCGCGAGTTTTCATTGTTATCCCTCTGAAGTTCGTTTTTTACCATTTAGCCATAGTAAAAACATGAATTGTTTGATTTCGCGCATATTCGCTCATGATTCGAAAGTGAAACGTGATTTCATGCGTCATTCTGAACATTTTGTAAATCTTATTTAATAATGTGTGCGGCAATTCACATTTAATTTCTGAATGTTTTCTTAACATCGCGGCAACTAAAGAAACGGCAGGTTCTCCCACTGAATCAGTCTGTTAATCATAAATAAGACCACGGGCCACGGAGGCTTTCAATGTTGAGTATTTTTAAACCAGCGCCACACAAAGCGCGCTTACCTGCTGCGGAGATCGATCCGACTTATCGTCGATTGCGCTGGCAAATTTTCCTGGGGATATTCTTTGGCTATGCGGCTTACTATTTGGTTCGTAAGAACTTTGCGCTTGCTATGCCTTATCTGGTCGAGCAGGGATTCTCTCGCGGTGATTTAGGTTTCGCGCTTTCGGGGATCTCGATCGCTTATGGATTTTCGAAATTCATAATGGGTTCGGTATCGGATCGCTCGAATCCGCGCGTTTTCCTGCCCGCAGGTTTGATTCTGGCGGCGGCAGTGATGTTGTTTATGGGCTTTGTGCCATGGGCGACGTCGAGCATTGCGGTGATGTTTGTACTGTTGTTCCTCTGCGGTTGGTTCCAGGGGATGGGGTGGCCGCCGTGTGGTCGTACTATGGTGCACTGGTGGTCGCAGAAAGAACGTGGCGGCATTGTGTCAGTGTGGAACTGTGCGCACAACGTCGGTGGTGGTATTCCGCCGCTGCTGTTCCTGCTGGGGATGGCCTGGTTCAATGACTGGCATGCGGCGCTCTATATGCCTGCTTTCTGCGCCATTCTGGTGGCATTATTCGCCTTTGCGATGATGCGCGATACCCCGCAATCCTGTGGCTTGCCGCCGATCGAAGAGTACAAAAATGATTATCCGGACGACTATAACGAAAAAGCGGAACAGGAGCTGACGGCGAAGCAAATCTTCATGCAGTACGTACTGCCGAACAAACTGCTGTGGTATATCGCCATCGCCAACGTGTTCGTTTATCTGCTGCGTTACGGCATCCTCGACTGGTCACCGACTTATCTGAAAGAGGTTAAGCATTTCGCGCTGGATAAATCCTCCTGGGCCTACTTCCTTTATGAATATGCAGGTATTCCGGGCACTCTGCTGTGCGGCTGGATGTCGGATAAAGTCTTCCGTGGCAACCGTGGGGCAACCGGCGTTTTCTTTATGACACTGGTGACCATCGCGACTATCGTTTACTGGATGAACCCGGCAGGTAACCCAACCGTCGATATGATTTGTATGATTGTTATCGGCTTCCTGATCTACGGTCCTGTGATGCTGATCGGTCTGCATGCGCTGGAACTGGCACCGAAAAAAGCGGCAGGTACGGCAGCGGGCTTTACCGGGCTGTTTGGTTACCTGGGCGGTTCGGTGGCGGCGAGCGCGATTGTTGGCTACACCGTGGACTTCTTCGGCTGGGATGGCGGCTTTATGGTAATGATTGGCGGCAGCATTCTGGCGGTTATCTTGTTGATTGTTGTGATGATTGGCGAAAAACGTCGCCATGAACAATTACTGCAAAAACGCAACGGAGGCTAATGGCATGAAATTGAAGCTGAAAAACCTTAGCATGGCGATCATGATGAGCACTATAGTCATGGGAAGCAGTGCAATGGCGGCGGACAGCAACGAAAAAATAGTCATCGCCCATCGCGGTGCCAGTGGATATTTGCCGGAGCATACGCTGCCAGCAAAAGCGATGGCGTATGCGCAGGGAGCGGATTATCTGGAACAGGATTTGGTGATGACCAAAGACGACCATCTGGTTGTTCTGCATGACCATTATCTCGATCGTGTTACTGATGTTGCCGATCGTTTCCCGGATCGGGCGCGCAAAGACGGTCGTTACTACGCGATAGATTTCACGCTGGATGAAATTAAGTCGCTGAAATTTACCGAAGGTTTCGATATTGAAAACGGTAAAAAAGTACAGACTTATCCGGGGCGTTTCCCAATGGGTAAGTCCGACTTCCGGGTGCACACCTTTGAAGAAGAGATTGAATTTGTTCAGGGGTTAAATCACTCTACCGGGAAAAATATCGGTATCTATCCAGAAATTAAAGCGCCGTGGTTCCATCATCAGGAAGGGAAGGATATTGCGGCAAAAACGCTGGAAGTGCTGAAGAAATATGGTTACACCGGTAAGGACGACAAAGTTTATTTGCAATGTTTTGATGCTGATGAGCTGAAGCGTATTAAGAATGAGCTGGAACCCAAAATGGGCATGGATCTCAATCTGGTACAGCTGATTGCCTATACCGACTGGAATGAAACGCAGCAGAAACAGCCGGATGGAAGCTGGGTTAATTACAACTACGACTGGATGTTTAAGCCGGGTGCTATGAAACAGGTGGCGGAATATGCCGACGGTATCGGGCCGGATTACCATATGTTGATTGAGGAAACATCGCAGCCGGGTAATATCAAACTCACTGGCATGGTGCAAGATGCTCAGCAGAATAAACTGGTAGTGCATCCTTATACCGTGCGGTCAGATAAACTGCCTGAATACACTACTGATGTGAATCAGTTATATGATGCTCTGTATAACAAAGCGGGTGTAAATGGGCTGTTTACTGATTTCCCTGATAAGGCAGTAAAATTCCTTAATAAAGAGTAATGCTACTGCAGGATGGCGTTCATGCGCCATCCTGTCTCACATCAAATTTTTCCATTCACCACGAGTTGTTCCGTACACGTTTGTAGTAAAAACAGTGGACTGCCTTCTACCGGCTTTTCTTTAGCCAACAACGAAATCTGTCGATAGAAGGTTGGTTCGTGAGGAACGGAACACAATTCACCTGCAATGCTTTTCAGCGTTAACTCTGGTTGTAAGGCGATGCCTAATCCCTGTCGAATAAACTTCATCGCTGTATCCGACTGATTAAATTCACATTTTATCTACTGGGCGCACTATTAGTGGTAGTGGCTGGTGGAATCTATGCGCTGCAAATGAAGGGTAAAAGCGGTGTCACGCTAGTAGTGGCAAAAGAAATTCATTAATACGACACGTTTCATTAAGATTTTCCTCAGGTAACCACCTATAGTCATTGTCGTTAATAAAAATGACAGGCGATAGGGTATGGCAGTTTCAGCAAAGTACGACGAATTTAATCACTGGTGGGCAACAGAGGGCGACTGGGTTGAAGAGCCTAACTATCGCCGTAATGGTATGAGCGGGGTGCAATGTGTCGAGCGCAACGGCAAAAAGCTGTATGTAAAGCGCATGACGCATCATCTGTTTCATTCCGTACGTTATCCGTTCGGCCGACCAACGATTGTCCGTGAGGTTGCGGTAATTAAAGAACTGGAACGGGCCGGTGTCATCGTGCCGAAGATCGTTTTTGGTGAAGCGGTGAAAATTGAGGGTGAATGGCGAGCGTTGCTGGTGACTGAAGATATGGCGGGGTTCATCAGCATTGCTGACTGGTATGCCCAGCATGCAGTATCGCCTTATTCTGACGAAGTACGGCAAGCCATGTTGAAAGCAGTGGCGCTGGCGTTTAAGAAAATGCATAGCATTAATCGTCAGCATGGCTGTTGTTATGTTCGCCATATCTATGTGAAAACAGAAGGTAATGCAGAAGCTGGTTTTCTTGACCTGGAGAAAAGTCGTCGCCGCTTGCGTCGCGATAAAGCGATTAATCATGACTTCCGCCAGCTGGAAAAATATCTGGAGCCAATCCCCAAAGCGGACTGGGAGCAGGTGAAAGCGTATTACTACGCCATGTAATCGTTGTAGGCCAGATAAGACGCATAAGCGTTGTATCTGGCACTACAACCAATTCACATCTCGATTTCAATATCGCCTTTTGCCCGGCAACAACAGGGCAAAATTTCCCCCGGCTGAATAAAGGCTAACGGTTCGGCAATCCAGTCAACCTGACCTGCAACCAGACGGGTGCGACAGGAGCCGCAGTAACCTTCGCGACACTGATACTCAACCGCCACATTGTGGGATTCCAGCGCCGCCAGAAGGGAAGGGTGTTCATCCTGGCACAGCAGTTGTGTGCCAGTGATGCGCAGGGTAACGCGGGCCATCAGAGTTGGAAGTTACTCAAATCGTCGGTGTCCACTTCCGCGTCAATCTGCCCGACCAGATAAGAACTGACTTCCACTTCCTGCGGAGCAACCTGCACGTTATCAGACACCAGCCAGGTGTTGATCCATGGGATCGGGTTGGAGCGCGTCTGGAACGGCAGATCCAAACCGACTGCCTGCATACGGATATTGGTGATGTATTCAACGTACTGGCAGAGAATGTCTTTATTCAGACCAATCATCGAACCGTCGCGGAACAGATAATCCGCCCAGTCTTTCTCCTGTTGAGCTGCCTGAACAAACAGGTCATAGCACTCCTGCTTACACTCTTCGGCAATTTCCGCCATCTCAGGATCGTCCGCGCCGCTGCGCAGCAGATTCAGCATATGCTGGGTGCCGGTCAGGTGCAGGGCTTCGTCGCGGGCAATCAGGCGAATAATTTTGGCGTTGCCTTCCATCAATTCGCGTTCTGCAAATGCGAAGGAACAAGCAAAGCTGACGTAGAAACGAATCGCTTCCAGCGCGTTAACGCTCATCAGGCAGAGATACAGTTTTTTCTTCAGCTCGCGCAGGCTAACGGTCACAGTTTTACCGTTAACGGTGTGGGTACCTTCGCCCAGCAGATGCCAGTAGCTGGTCATTTCGATCAGCTCATCGTAATAGCTGGAGATCCCTTCCGCACGTTTCTGGATCTGCTCGTTGGTGACGATATCGTCAAACACAACAGACGGATCGTTAACGATATTACGAATGATATGAGTATAGGAACGGGAATGAATCGTTTCTGAGAACGCCCAGGTTTCGACCCAGGTTTCCAGTTCCGGAATAGAAATAAGCGGCAATAGCGCCACGTTCGGACTACGACCCTGAATGGAGTCCAGCAGCGTCTGATATTTCAGGTTGCTGATAAAGATGTGTTTTTCGTGCTCCGGCAGCGCCTGGTAATCGATACGGTCGCGGGAGACGTCAACTTCTTCCGGACGCCAGAAGAAAGAGAGCTGCTTTTCGATCAGCTTTTCGAAGATGTCATATTTTTGCTGATCGTAGCGAGCCACGTTGACCGGCTGACCAAAAAACATCGGTTCTTTAAGCTGATCATTTTTCGTCTGTGAAAAGGTGGTATATGCCATGAGTGTGTCCTGTGGTTTTATTACCCCTCACCCTAACCCTCTCCCGCAAGGGGAGAGGGGACGGTTTGGTGCAAAGGCTGGGGGATTATCAGATCTTACATGCGCCGCTTTCGCAGCCATCGTCCTGGATTGACGGTACCAGATCGTCCTGCGCGTCTTCAGCGCCGTCACGGGTGTTCTGATAATACAGCGTTTTGACCCCGAATTTGTAGGCGGTGAGCAGGTCTTTCAGCAACTGCTGCATCGGCACTTTTCCTGACGGGAAACGTGACGGATCGTAGTTGGTGTTAGCAGAGATCGACTGATCGATAAATTTCTGCATGATACCTACCAGTTGCAGGTAGCCATCGTTACCCGGCATTTCCCACAGCAGCTCATAGGCGTCGTGCAGGTGCTCGTAGTCCGGCACCACCTGGCGCAAAATACCGTCTTTCGACGCTTTGATGCTGACGTAACCGCGCGGCGGTTCAATACCGTTAGTGGCGTTAGAGATCTGTGAAGAAGTCTCTGACGGCATCAGGGCAGAAAGCGTGGAGTTACGCAGGCCGTGCGTTTTGATTGATTCACGCAATGCTTCCCAGTCGTAATGCAGCGGCTCATTAGCGATGGTATCCAGATCTTTCTTATAGGTATCGATCGGCAGGATCCCTTTCGCGTAAGTGGTTTCGTTAAACCACGGGCACGCGCCTTGCTCTTTTGCCAGCTCGTTAGACGCTTTCAGCAGGTAATACTGAATCGCTTCGAAGGTTTTATGCGTCAGGTTGTTGGCGCTGCCGTCGGAGTAACGCACACCGTGCTTCGCCAGGTAGTAAGCGAAGTTGATCACACCAATACCCAGCGTACGACGACCCATCGCTCCACGTTTGGCGGCCGGGATCGGGTAATCCTGATAATCCAGCAGCGCGTCAAGTGCACGAACCGCCAGAATTGCCAGCTCTTCCAGTTCATCCAGGCTATTAATTGCGCCCAGGTTGAAAGCAGACAGCGTACACAGCGCGATTTCACCGTTCTCGTCGTTGACGTCGTTCAGCGGTTTGGTCGGCAGGGCTATCTCCAGGCACAGGTTAGACTGACGCACTGGCGCGATGGCCGGATCAAACGGGCTATGGGTATTGCAGTGGTCAACGTTCTGAATATAGATACGACCGGTAGACGCACGTTCCTGCATCATCAGCGAGAACAGCTCAACGGCTTTCACACGCTGCTTGCGGATGCTGTCGTCTTTCTCATATTTGGTATACAGGCGTTCAAACTCTTCCTGATCGGCGAAGAATGCGTCGTACAGCCCCGGTACGTCGGACGGGCTGAACAGGGTGATATCTTCACCTTTCAGCAGGCGGGTATACATCAGTTTGTTGATCTGTACCCCGTAGTCCATATGGCGCACGCGGTTGCCTTCCACACCACGGTTGTTTTTCAACACCAGCAGGCTTTCCACTTCCAGATGCCACATCGGGTAGAACAGCGTTGCCGCACCGCCGCGCACGCCGCCCTGAGAGCAGGATTTCACCGCTGTCTGGAAATGTTTGTAGAACGGAATACAGCCGGTATGGAACGCTTCACCACCGCGAATCGGGCTACCCAGCGCACGAATACGCCCGGCGTTGATGCCGATCCCGGCACGCTGGGAAACGTATTTCACAATCGCGCTGGAGGTAGCGTTGATGGAATCCAGACTGTCACCGCACTCGATCAGTACGCAGGAGCTGAACTGACGAGTCGGGGTACGCACGCCGGACATGATTGGCGTCGGCAGCGAAATTTTAAATGTGGAAACCGCGTCGTAAAAACGCTTCACATATTGCAGGCGCGTTTCACGCGGGTAGTTCGAGAACAGGCACGCGGCAACCAGAATATAAAGGAACTGGGCGCTTTCGTAGATTTCGCCGGTCACGCGGTTCTGTACCAGATATTTGCCTTCCAGCTGCTTAACGGCAGCATAAGAGAAGGTCATATCACGGTCGTGATCGATAAACGTGTCCATCTGCTTGAACTCTTCTTCCGTGTAGTCTTCCAGCAGATGATTATCGTATTTGCCCATCTCGACCATTTTCACCACGTGGTCGTACAGCGCAGGCGGCTCAAACTGGCCGTAGGCTTTTTTACGCAGGTGGAAGATCGCCAGGCGCGCGGCAAGATACTGATAATCCGGCGCATCACGGGAGATCAGGTCTGCGGCCGCCTTGATAATGGTTTCGTGGATGTCAGAGGTCTTGATACCGTCATAAAACTGAATGTGGGAGCGCAGCTCGACCTGGGAAATCGAAACGTTATGCAGTCCTTCTGCCGCCCAATCCAGAACGCGATGGATTTTGTCGAGATTGATGCGCTCTGTGCTACCGTCGCGCTTTGTCACCAGCAGATTCTGATTCATGTATGTCGTACCTGTTTTTGGAATTCTTTCCGCAATAGTTTCATGCAGACTACCTGTAGTAAGGGAAGCTGCTTAGAACACTATATATAGGGGGTATGTTTGGGATTCACTGCAAGATAGTGTGAAAATGGCCCTCTTGCAAGTGCATAACTTTGTGGATAACTCAGGAAGGAAAAAGTGGCTTTCGCGCACCTTAGGTCAGACAAGGTGTCCGGGAAAGTCAATGGGAAGAGAAAAATTTGTTAAAAATAACTGTTCGGCGATTTCTTGAACGGCAGAATAGGTTGGATAAATTGATATAGATGGTTTATTAATCTTTTTGCTAATGATTGCAAAAATTGATCTAAGCACGAGTCATCACATAATCTGATGTATCAGTTGTGGTCAATATATAAACGAATGTAAGCGATTGTTGATGTCGAAATGGTTGTTTTCTATTCGGTTATTGTTAAATGCGAAGCCATTTTGTTAATTTACCTTATATTATAAGAAAATTATTCATTACTTTAATTTAGTTTAAATATAACTGGTATCCCTTAAGGTTATTAACTTGAATTATGACGCACTGATATTATTCATCAAATAATAACAAAATAGCCATTGCATCGGGTTGGACAATTTACAAAAGAAAGATAACCCATATTGTATAATGCGTTTAAATATGCCGTCTTATATAAAATGATGGTCAGATTAATATGCGGATTATCTTTCTACGCAAGGAGTATTTATCTCTACTCCCGTCAATGATTGCATCTCTTTTCTCTGCTAACGGTGTCGCGGCGGCCATTGATTTATGCCAGGGATATGATATCAAAGCGAGTTGTCACGCCAGCAGGCAAAGCCTTTCAGGCATTACGCAGGACTGGAGTGTCGCCGATGGGCAATGGCTGGTTTTTTCGGATATGACCAATAACGCCAGCGGAGGAGCCGTATTTTTGCAACAAGGAGCGGAATTTTCACTATTACCAGAAAATGAAACTGGAATGACTTTGTTTGCCAATAACACCGTTACAGGAGAATATAATAACGGCGGGGCCATATTTGCTAAAGAAAACTCAACGCTGAATCTTACTGATGTTATTTTTTCCGGTAACGTCGCAGGCGGCTATGGTGGCGCAATCTATTCTTCTGGTACTAACGATACTGGTGCCGTCGATTTACGTGTCACTAACGCCATGTTTCGCAATAACATCGCTAATGATGGCAAAGGTGGCGCAATTTATACCATTAATAATGACGTTTATTTAAGTGATGTTATTTTTGATAACAACCAGGTATATACATCAACAAGTTACAGTGATGGCGATGGCGGGGCAATCGATGTTACCGATAATAATAGCGACAGCAAGCATCCTTCAGGTTATACGATAATAAATAACACCGCCTTTACAAATAACACTGCCGAAGGTTATGGCGGGGCGATATATACCAATAGCGCGACGGCTCCCTATCTTATTGATATTTCTGTTGATGACAGCTACAGCCAGAACGGCGGCGTGTTAGTGGATGAGAACAACAGCGCAGCAGGCTATGGAGATGGTCCTTCCACTGCGGCGGGTGGCTTTATGTATCTCGACTTAAGTGAAGTTACCTTTGATATTGCCGACGGAAAAACGCTGGTTATTGGCAATACAGAGAATGACGGAGCTGTTGACTCTATTGCTGGTACCGGGTTGATCACCAAAACAGGTTCCGGCGATCTGGTACTTAATGCAGATAACAATGACTTTACTGGTGAGATGCAGATTGAAAACGGTGAAGTTACCCTGGGTCGCAGCAACTCACTGATGAATGTCGGCGATACGCATTGCCAGGATGATCCGCAAGACTGCTACGGTCTGACGATAGGGAGTATTGATAAGTACCAGAATCAGGCAGAGCTAAACGTTGGCTCCACCCAACAAACCTTTGTGCACTCATTGACGGGCTTTCAGAATGGCACTTTAAATATCGATGCTGGTGGCAATGTTACTGTTAATCAAGGTAGTTTTGCTGGCACCATCGAAGGTGCTGGTCAGCTCACCATTGCGCAAAACGGCAGCTACGTGCTGTCGGGGGCGCAGTCGATGGCGCTAACCGGCGATATAGTCGTTGATGATGGTGCGGTGCTTTCGCTGGAAGGCGACGCGGCAGATCTCGCCGCTCTCCAGGACGATCCGCAGTCGATCGTGTTAAACGGCGGTGTGCTCGATCTCTCTGATTTCTCCACCTGGCAGAGTGGCACATCATACAACGATGGCCTTGAAGTCAGCGGCAGCAGCGGAACGGTTATCGGCAGTCAGGATGTGGTAGATCTTGCAGGTGGAAACGATATGCATATCGGCGGTGACGGGAAAGATGGCGTCTACGTGGTGGTCGATGCGGGCGACGGGCAGGTAAGTCTGGCAAACAATAATAGTTATTTGGGCACAACACAAATCGCCTCCGGTACGCTGGAGGTGAGCGACAACTCGCAGCTTGGAGATACCCACTATAACCGCCAGGTTATCTTTACCGATAAGCAACAAGAAAGCGTGATGGAGATTACTGCCAATGTCGATACTCGCTCTACGACGACTGAGCATGGGCGTGATATTGAAATGCGCGCCGACGGTGAAGTGGCAGTTGATGCGGGGGTAGACACGCAGTGGGGCGCACTGATGGCTGACAGCAGCGGGCAGCATCAGGATGAGGGTAGCACATTTACTAAAACGGGGGCGGGTACGCTGGAGCTGACCGCCAGCGGTACAACGCAGTCGGCAGTACGTGTCGAAGAAGGCACCCTGAAAGGCGATGTTGCGGATATCTTTCCTTATGCTTCGTCACTGTGGGTCGGTGATGGGGCGACGTTCGTTACTGGCGCGGATCAGGATATTCAGTCTATCGATGCTACTTCCAGCGGCACTATCGATATCAGCGATGGTACGGTTTTGCGTCTGACCGGGCAGGATACTTCCGTCGCCCTTAATGCCTCATTGTTTAACGGCGATGGGACGCTGGTGAATGCTACCGATGGCGTGACGTTGACAGGTGAGCTTAATACCAACCTTGAAACTGACAGCCTGACCTATCTTGCCGACGTGACGGTTAATGGTGATCTGACCAATACGTCCGGTGCGGTTAGCCTGCAAAATGGCGTCGCTGGCGATACGCTGACGGTAAACGGTGATTATACCGGCGGCGGTACGCTACTGTTCGACAGCGAATTAAACGGCGATGACTCGGTAAGCGATCAATTGGTGATGAACGGTAATACTGCTGGCAACACAACTGTGGTGGTTAACTCCATTACAGGGATTGGTGAGCCGACATCGACAGGCATTAAAGTGGTTGATTTCGCAGCTGATCCCACGCAGTTTCAAAACAATGCACAGTTCAGTCTGGCTGGCAGTGGCTACGTCAACATGGGAGCGTATGACTACACGCTAGTGGAAGATAACAACGACTGGTATCTGCGATCGCAAGAAGTAACGCCGCCATCGCCACCTGATCCAGACCCTGACCCAACACCCGATCCTGACCCAACACCCGATCCTGACCCAACACCCGATCCAATCCCCGCTTACCAGCCGGTGCTGAATGCCAAAGTTGGCGGTTATCTCAATAATCTGCGGGCGGCAAATCAGGCGTTTATGATGGAGCGACGCGATCATGCAGGTGGCAATGGTCAGACGCTGAATTTACGTGTTATCGGCGGACGTTATCATTACACGGCGGCAGGGCAACTGGCTCAGCATGAAGACACTTCTACGGTGCAGCTTAGCGGTGACCTGTTTAGCGGGCGCTGGGGCGATGATGGCGAGTGGATGCTTGGGGCGGTTGGTGGCTACAGTGATAATCAGGGCGAGAGCCGCTCGAATATGACCGGAACTCGCGCCGATAACCAGAACCACGGTTATGCCGTTGGGCTGACCTCAAGCTGGTATCAGCACGGTAATCAGAAGCAGGGGGCCTGGCTGGATAGCTGGCTGCAATACGCGTGGTTTAACAATGATGTTTCCGAACAAGACGATGGCACAGATCATTACCACTCGTCGGGGATTATCGCCTCGCTGGAAGCCGGGTATCAGTGGTTACCGGGGCGTGGTGTGGTGATTGAACCGCAGGCGCAGGTGATTTATCAGGGCGTGCAGCAGGATGATTTTACCGCCGCTAACCATGCGCGCGTGTCACAATCGCAGGGGGATGATATTCAGACGCGGCTGGGTTTACACAGCGAATGGCGTACCGCGGTTGGTGTCACACCAACATTAGATCTGAATTATTATCACGATCCCCATGCGACGGAAATTGAAGAAGATGGCAGCACTATCAGTGACGATGCGGTGAAGCGACGGGGTGAAATAAAAGTGGGAGTCACGGGCAATATCAGTCAGCGAGTGTCCCTGCGCGGCAGCGTGGCGTGGCAGAAAGGGAGTGATGATTTTGCCCAGACGGCAGGGTTTTTGTCGATGACGGTGAAATGGTAATCACTGTCTAGTCGGCACGGTTGCCGGATGCGGCGTAAACGCCTTATCCGGCCTACGGGGAGCATTTGTAGGCCTGATAAGACGCGGCAAGCGTCGCATCAGGCATTGGCTCGGCCAAACAACAACCTCACTTATTCTGCGTGTGCAGCATATAGTTCACATCCACGCCGGGGCCGAGTTTAAAAGTATTAGTGAGCGGGTTGTAATGTAGCCCGGTTATATGTCGCTCTTTAAGGCTTGTCTGATCTACCCAGCCAAGCAGTTCTGCCGGTTTAATAAACTTCTTCACATCATGCGTGCCTTTGGGCACCATGCGCAAAATATATTCCGCGCCAACCACCGCCATCAGCCATGACTTGCCGTTGCGGTTAAGCGTCGAGAAAAAGACATCGCCGCCCGGTTTCACCAGTTGCGCACAGGCTCTGACCACTGACTGCGGATCGGGGACGTGCTCCAGCATCTCCATGCAGGTCACCACATCATACTGCCCGGCATGTTTTGCCGCGTGCTCTTCCACGGTTTCCTGCACGTAATCCACCTGAATGCCGCTTTCCAGTGCGTGCAGTTTTGCCACCTGCAATGGCTCAAAGCCCATATCCAGACCGGTCACCGTCGCGCCTTCGCGCGCCATACTCTCGGCCAGAATGCCGCCGCCACAACCGACATCGAGCACCTTTTTGCCAAATAAACCGCCAGCACGCTCGGCAATATAGCCCAGACGCAGCGGGTTAATGCGGTGCAGCGGTTTGAACTCACCTTCCAGATCCCACCAGCGGGAGGCGACGGCTTCAAATTTAGCGATCTCTTCGTGGTCTACGTTATGGTTTACCGGCGATTTTTCGGCATTCATTAGCACTTCTACTCCGTAATTGGCAAGACAAACGAGTATATCAGGCATTGGATGTGAATAAAGCGTATAGGTTTACCTCAAACTGCGCGGCTGTGTTATAATTTGCGACCTTTGAATCCGGGATACAGTAGAGGGATAGCGGTTAGATGAGCGACCTTGCGAGAGAAATTACACCGGTCAACATTGAGGAAGAGCTGAAGAGCTCCTATCTGGATTATGCGATGTCGGTCATTGTTGGCCGTGCGCTGCCAGATGTCCGAGATGGCCTGAAGCCGGTACACCGTCGCGTACTTTACGCCATGAACGTACTAGGCAATGACTGGAACAAAGCCTATAAAAAATCTGCCCGTGTCGTTGGTGACGTAATCGGTAAATACCATCCCCATGGTGACTTGGCGGTTTATGACACGATCGTCCGTATGGCGCAGCCATTCTCGCTGCGTTACATGCTGGTAGACGGTCAGGGTAACTTCGGTTCCATCGACGGCGACTCTGCGGCGGCAATGCGTTATACGGAAATCCGTCTGGCGAAAATTGCCCATGAACTGATGGCCGATCTCGAAAAAGAGACGGTCGATTTCGTTGATAACTATGACGGCACGGAAAAAATTCCCGACGTCATGCCAACCAAAATTCCTAACCTGCTGGTGAACGGTTCTTCCGGTATCGCCGTAGGTATGGCAACCAACATCCCGCCGCACAACCTGACGGAAGTCATCAACGGTTGTCTGGCGTATATCGATGATGAAGACATCAGCATTGAAGGGCTGATGGAACACATCCCGGGGCCGGACTTCCCGACGGCGGCAATCATTAACGGTCGTCGCGGTATTGAAGAAGCTTACCGTACCGGTCGCGGCAAGGTGTATATCCGCGCTCGCGCAGAAGTGGAAGTTGACGCCAAAACCGGTCGTGAAACCATTATCGTCCACGAAATTCCGTATCAGGTAAACAAAGCGCGCCTGATCGAGAAGATTGCGGAACTGGTAAAAGAAAAACGCGTGGAAGGCATCAGCGCGCTGCGTGACGAGTCTGACAAAGACGGTATGCGCATCGTGATTGAAGTGAAACGCGATGCGGTCGGTGAAGTTGTGCTCAACAACCTCTACTCCCAGACCCAGTTGCAGGTTTCTTTCGGTATCAACATGGTGGCATTGCACCATGGTCAGCCGAAGATCATGAACCTGAAAGACATCATCGCGGCGTTTGTTCGTCACCGCCGTGAAGTGGTGACCCGTCGTACTATTTTCGAACTGCGTAAAGCTCGCGATCGTGCTCATATCCTTGAAGCATTAGCCGTGGCGCTGGCGAACATCGACCCGATCATCGAACTGATCCGTCATGCGCCGACGCCTGCAGAAGCGAAAACTGCGCTGGTTGCTAATCCGTGGCAGCTGGGCAACGTTGCCGCGATGCTCGAACGTGCTGGCGACGATGCTGCGCGTCCGGAATGGCTGGAGCCAGAGTTCGGCGTGCGTGATGGTCTGTACTACCTGACCGAACAGCAAGCTCAGGCGATTCTGGATCTGCGTTTGCAGAAACTGACCGGCCTTGAGCACGAAAAACTGCTCGACGAATACAAAGAGCTGCTGGATCAGATCGCGGAACTGTTGCGTATTCTTGGTAGCGCCGATCGTCTGATGGAAGTGATCCGTGAAGAGCTGGAGCTGGTTCGTGAACAGTTCGGTGACAAACGTCGTACTGAAATCACCGCCAACAGCGCAGACATCAACCTGGAAGATCTGATCACCCAGGAAGATGTGGTAGTGACGCTCTCTCACCAGGGCTACGTTAAGTATCAGCCGCTTTCTGAATACGAAGCGCAGCGTCGTGGCGGGAAAGGTAAATCTGCCGCACGTATTAAAGAAGAAGACTTTATCGACCGACTGCTGGTGGCGAACACTCACGACCATATTCTGTGCTTCTCCAGCCGTGGTCGCGTCTATTCGATGAAAGTTTATCAGTTGCCGGAAGCCACTCGTGGCGCGCGCGGTCGTCCGATCGTCAACCTGCTGCCGCTGGAGCAGGACGAACGTATCACTGCGATCCTGCCAGTGACCGAGTTTGAAGAAGGCGTGAAAGTCTTCATGGCGACCGCTAACGGTACCGTGAAGAAAACTGTCCTCACCGAGTTCAACCGTCTGCGTACCGCCGGTAAAGTGGCGATCAAACTGGTTGACGGCGATGAGCTGATCGGCGTTGACCTGACCAGCGGCGAAGACGAAGTAATGCTGTTCTCCGCTGAAGGTAAAGTGGTGCGCTTTAAAGAGTCTTCTGTCCGTGCGATGGGCTGCAACACCACCGGTGTTCGCGGTATTCGCTTAGGTGAAGGCGATAAAGTCGTCTCTCTGATCGTGCCTCGTGGCGATGGCGCAATCCTCACCGCAACGCAAAACGGTTACGGTAAACGTACCGCAGTGGCGGAATACCCAACCAAGTCGCGTGCGACGAAAGGGGTTATCTCCATCAAGGTTACCGAACGTAACGGTTTAGTTGTTGGCGCGGTACAGGTAGATGACTGCGACCAGATCATGATGATCACCGATGCCGGTACGCTGGTACGTACTCGCGTTTCGGAAATCAGCATCGTAGGCCGTAACACCCAGGGCGTGATCCTCATCCGTACTGCGGAAGATGAAAACGTAGTGGGTCTGCAACGTGTTGCTGAACCGGTTGACGAGGAAGATCTGGATACCATCGATGGCAGTGCCGCGGAAGGGGACGATGAAATCGCTCCGGAAGTGGACGTTGACGACGAGCCAGAAGAAGAATAATTTTACTTCTTCATGCCAAAAGGGAGCTATCTCCCTTGTTTGAATTGAAAAGTCCAGGCTGCAAAGTCTGGGCTTTTGTCGTATTAGGGCACGGTAAAGTTTGGCTGTGCCCGTAAAAAATGGCTGGCTATACACAAGGAATGTGGCAATGAGTGGTGAAAAAAAGGCGAAAGGCTGGCGGTTCTATGGTCTTGTAGGTTTTGGCGCAATAGCACTGCTTTCCGCTGGCGTCTGGGCGTTGCAATATGCTGGCAGTGGGCCAGAAAAAACGTTGTCGCCGCTGGTGGTGCACAACAATCTGCAAATCGATCTCAATGAGCCGGACCTCTTTCTCGACAGCGACTCTCTGAGCCAGCTTCCCAAAGATCTCCTCACCATTCCGTTTCTCCACGATGTTCTGAGCGAAGATTTCGTTTTCTATTATCAGAATCATGCCGATCGTCTGGGCATTGAAGGCAGCATTCGTCGTATTGTCTATGAACACGATCTCACGCTGAAAGATAAGCTCTTTTCGTCACTCTTAGATCAGCCCGCGCAGGCAGCGCTGTGGCACGATAAACAAGGCCATCTTTCACATTATATGGTGCTGATCCAGCGCAGTGGTTTAAGCAAACTGCTGGAGCCATTGTTGTTTGCCGCTACCAGCGACAGCCAGTTAAGCAAAACGGAAATCAGTAGCATCAAGATAAATAGTGAAACTGTTCCTGTTTATCAGTTGCGCTATAACGGCAATAACGCTCTGATGTTCGCGACATATCAGGACAAGATGCTAGTGTTTTCCAGCACGGATATGCTGTTTAAAGATGATCAGCAGGATACCGAAGCCACGGCGATCGCAGGTGATTTGTTGAGCGGCAAAAAACGCTGGCAAGCAAGCTTTGGCCTGGAAGAGCGTGCTGCTGAAAAAACGCCAGTACGCCAGCGCATCGTGGTCAGCGCCAGGTTGCT
Source organism: Escherichia sp. SCLE84 (assembly GCF_012584495.1). Taxonomy (NCBI): domain Bacteria; kingdom Pseudomonadati; phylum Pseudomonadota; class Gammaproteobacteria; order Enterobacterales; family Enterobacteriaceae; genus Escherichia; species Escherichia sp. SCLE84. The sequence goes on from NZ_CP051430.1 coordinate 4,862,410, forward strand.
GGGTTTTGGCTACCAGCGGTTAATGCCTTCTTTTGCTGGCGTACGCTTCGAAATGGGTAACGACGGCTGGCACAGTTTTGTGGCGTTAAATGATGAATCCGCCAGCGTAGATACCAGTTTCGATTTTACGCCGGTCTGGAACAGTATGCCTGCCGGGGCCAGCTTCTGTGTGGTGGTGCCGTATTCACACGGTATTGCCGAAGAGATGCTTTCGCACATCAGCCAGGAAAACGACAAGCTGAATGGGGCGTTAGACGGTGCCGCGGGGCTGTGCTGGTATGAAGACTCAAAATTGCAAACCCCGCTGTTTGTCGGTCAGTTTGATGGCACTGCCGAACAGGCGCAATTGCCAGGGAAACTGTTTACGCAAAATATTGGTGCGCACGAAAGCAAAGCGCCAGAAGGTGTTTTGCCGATAAGCCAGACTCAGCAGGGCGAAGCGCAAATCTGGCGTCGCGAAGTGAGTTCCCGATACGGTCAGTATCCGAAAGCGCAGGCGGCGCAACCCGATCAATTAATGTCGGATTATTTTTTCCGCGTGTCGCTGGCGATGCAAAACAAAACGCTGCTTTTCTCCCTCGATGACACGCTGGTTAATAACGCCCTGCAAACACTGAATAAAAACCGCCCGGCAATGGTGGATGTAATACCCACTGATGGCATCGTTCCACTCTATATCAATCCACAAGGCGTGGCGAAACTGCTGCGTAACGAAACGTTGACCAGTCTGCCGAAGAATCTCGAACCGGTTTTTTATAACGCCGCACAAACTTTATTAATGCCGAAGCTGGACGCTTTATCTCAACAACCGCGTTATGTCATGAAGTTGGCCCAGATGGAACCCGGTGCCGCCTGGCAGTGGCTACCCATAACCTGGCAGCCGCTATGAGGCACGGGCTGCTGGCGCTGATTTGCTGGCTGTGTTGTGTTGTTGCCCATAGCGAAATGCTGAATGTCGAACAATCCGGGCTGTTTCGCGCCTGGTTTGTACGCATTGCACAAGAACAGCTCCGCCAGGGGCCAAGTCCACGCTGGTATCAGCAGGATTGTGCGGGCCTGGTGCGATTTGCGGCGAACGAGACGCTGAAAGTTCACGATAGTAAATGGCTAAAAAGTAACGGTTTCTCTAGCCAGTATTTGCCGCCAGAGATGACGCTAACATCTGGACAGCGTCAACTGGCGCAAAACTGGAATCAGGGGAACGGGAAAACCGGCCCCTACGTGACCGCGATTAATTTGATTCAGTACAACAGCCAGTTTATTGGCCAGGACATAAACCAGGCGCTGCCTGGCGATATGATTTTTTTCGATCAGGGCGATGCCCAGCACTTAATGGTCTGGATGGGGCGTTACGTCATCTACCACACCGGAAGCGCCACGAAAACTGACAACGGAATGCGCGCAGTCAGTCTGCAACAACTTATGACATGGAAGGACACCCGATGGATACCCAACGATTCCAATCCCAATTTCATTGGCATTTATCGTTTAAATTTTCTGGCGCGATAGCAGCGTGCTTGTCCCTGTCTCTTGTGGGAACAGGGCTTGCTAATGCTGATGATTCGCTTCCTTCCAGTAACTATGCGCCGCCCGCCGGGGGAACATTCTTTTTGCTTGCTGACAGCAGTTTTAGCAGCAGTGAAGAGGCGAAAGTGCGACTGGAAGCGCCGGGGCGTGATTATCGGCGCTATCAGATGGAAGAGTACGGCGGCGTGGACGTTCGCCTGTATCGTATTCCTGACCCGATGGCATTTTTGCGCCAGCAGAAAAACCTGCATCGCATTGTGGTGCAACCGCAATATCTGGGCGACGGGCTGAACAATACGCTGACCTGGCTGTGGGATAACTGGTACGGCAAATCTCGCCGCGTAATGCAGCGTACTTTCTCTTCTCAGTCACGGCAGAATGTGACTCAGGCATTACCCGAATTACATCTCGGCAATGCCATTATTAAACCTTCCCGTTATGTACAGAACAACCAGTTTTCCCCGCTGAAAAAATATCCCTTGGTGGAACAGTTCCGTTATCCACTATGGCAGGCTAAACCGGTCGAGCCGCAGCAAGGGGTAAAACTGGAAGGCGCATCCAGCAATTTCATCTCGCCGCAGCCGGGTAACATTTATATTCCTCTCGGCCAACAAGAGCCGGGACTGTACCTCGTCGAGGCGATGGTTGGTGGGTATCGGGCGACGACGGTGGTGTTTGTTTCCGATACCGTGGCGCTTAGCAAAGTGTCAGGCAACGAGCTTCTGGTGTGGACCGCGGGTAAAAAACAGGGTGAAGCGAAGCCCGGCTCAGAGATCTTGTGGACTGACGGTCTTGGCGTGATGACCCGCGGTGTGACCGATGACAGCGGTACCTTGCAGTTACAACATATATCGCCAGAACGCTCATACATTCTGGGTAAGGATGCTGAAGGCGGCGTTTTTGTCTCCGAGAACTTCTTTTACGAAAGTGAAATCTACAACACCCGCTTGTATATCTTTACCGATCGCCCGCTATATCGCGCAGGCGATCGTGTCGATGTTAAAGTGATGGGCCGCGAGTTCCACGATCCGTTGCATTCATCCCCCATCGTCAGCGCCCCGGCGAAGCTTTCGGTGCTGGACGCCAACGGCAGTCTGTTGCAAACCGTCAATGTCACGCTGGATGCGCGCAATGGTGGGCAGGGAAGTTTCCGCCTGCCAGAAAATGCCGTTGCCGGAGGTTATGAGTTACGTCTTGCTTACCGCAATCAGGTCTATAGCAGCAGTTTTCGCGTGGCAAACTACATCAAGCCACATTTCGAGATTGGTTTAGCTCTCGACAAAAAAGAGTTCAAAACTGGCGAAGCGGTCAGCGGCAAACTGCAACTGCTCTACCCGGATGGCGAGCCGGTAAAAAATGCCCGCGTGCAGTTAAGTTTGCGCGCTCAGCAATTATCAATGGTCGGTAACGATTTGCGTTATGCCGGACGTTTCCCCGTGTCGCTGGAAGGCAGCGAAACGGTGTCCGACGCCAGCGGTCATGTGGCGTTAAATCTCCCCGCCGCCGATAAACCGAGCCGTTATTTGTTAACCGTCTCCGCCAGTGACGGCGCGGCGTATCGTGTCACCACCAAAGAGATCCTCATTGAACGCGGTCTGGCGCATTACTCATTAAGTACTGCCGCACAATACAGTAATAGCGGCGAGTCGGTTGTGTTCCGTTATGCCGCGCTGGAATCTTCAAAACAGGTTCCTGTTACGTATGAATGGTTGCGTCTCGAAGACCGCACGAGCCATAGCGGAGAGCTACCGTCAGGCGGCAAATCCTTTACCGTCAATTTCGCTAAACCTGGCAACTACAATCTGACATTACGCGATAAAGACGGCTTAATTCTCGCTGGGTTAAGTTATGCCGTCAGCGGTAAGGGCAGCACGGCGCATACGGGTACGGTAGATATCGTGGCGGATAAAACGCTGTACCAGCCAGGCGAAACCGCGAAGATGCTGATTACCTTTCCGGAGCCAATTGATGAAGCATTATTGACGCTGGAACGCGATCGCGTGGAACAGCAGTCGCTGCTTTCGCATCCGGCAAACTGGCTAACGCTACAACGTTTAAACGATACCCAGTATGAAGCCCGGGTTCCAGTGAGCAATTCCTTTGCGCCTAACATCACTTTTTCGGTGCTGTATACCCGTAATGGTCAGTACAGTTTTCAGAACGCCGGGATCAAAGTTGCCGTTCCTCAGCTTGATATCCGGGTGAAAACGGACAAAACCCATTACCAGCCTGGTGAACTGGTCAATGTCGAATTAACCTCGTCGCTGAAAGGTAAACCTGTTTCTGCGCAGCTAACGGTAGGCGTGGTCGATGAAATGATCTACGCGCTGCAACCAGAAATCGCGCCGAATATCGGCAAATTTTTCTATCCGCTGGGGCGTAACAATGTGCGTACCAGCTCCAGTCTGTCGTTTATCAGCTACGACCAGGCGCTCTCCAGCGAGCCGGTTGCGCCTGGCGCAACTAACCGCAGCGAGCGGCGAGTAAAAATGCTTGAACGTCCACGGCGTGAAGAGGTGGATACCGCGGCATGGATGCCGTCACTCACAACCGATAAACAAGGCAAAGCGTATTTCACGTTCCTGATGCCTGATTCGTTAACCCGCTGGCGTATCACCGCGCGTGGGATGAACGGCGGCGGGCTGGTCGGGCAGGGGCGTGCTTATCTGCGTTCGGAAAAAAATCTCTACATGAAGTGGAGTATGCCAACGGTGTATCGCGTGGGCGACAAACCGGCGGCAGGACTGTTTATCTTCAGTCAGCAGGATAACGAACCGGTGGCGCTGGTGACGAAATTTGCAGGCGCTGAGATGCGCCAGGCGCTGACGCTGCACAAAGGGGCGAATTATATTTCGCTGGCGCAGAACATTCAGCAATCTGGCTTGTTAAGCGCAGAACTGCAACAAAATGGGCAAGTGCAGGACAGCATTAGCACAAAACTGTCTTTTGTGGATAACAGCTGGCCCGTTGAACAGCAGAAAAATGTCATGCTCGGCGGTGGCGAGAACGCGCTGATGTTGCCCGAGCAGGCTAGCAATATCCGGCTACAAAGTAGCGAAACGCCGCAGGAGATTTTCCGCAACAATCTTGATGCGTTAGTCGATGGACCATGGGGTGGCGTGATCAACACCGGTAGCCGTCTGATCCCGCTCAGTCTCGCCTGGCGTTCGCTTGCCGATCATCAAAGTGCCGCCGCTAACGACATTCGTCAGATGATTCAGGATAACCGTCTGCGGCTGATGCAACTGGCGGGGCCCGGAGCGCGCTTTACCTGGTGGGGTGAAGATGGCAATGGTGACGCCTTCCTTACGGCATGGGCATGGTACGCCGACTGGCAGGCCAGCCAGGCGATCGGCGTAACGCAACAACCGGAATACTGGCAGCATATGCTCGACAGCTACGCGGAGCAGGCAGATAACATGCCGTTATTGCATCGGGCGCTGGTGCTGGCGTGGGCACAGGAGATGAATCTGCCGTGCAAAACGTTGTTGAAAGGGTTGGATGAAGCTATCGCCCGGCGCGGAACTAAAGATGAAGATTTCTCTGAGGAAGACATCCGCGATATCAATGACAGCCTGATCCTCGATACACCGGAATCTCCACTGGCAGATGCGGTGGCAAACGTCTTAACCATGACGTTGCTGAAAAAAGCGCAGTTGAAGTCCACGGTGATGCCACAGGTTCAGCAATATGCGTGGGATAAAGCGGCAAACAGCAATCAGCCGCTGGCGCACACGGTTGTGCTGCTCAATAGCGGTGGTGACGCTACCCAGACGGCCGCTATTTTAAGTGGTTTGACCGCTGAGCAATCCACTATTGAGCGCGCGCTGGCCATGAACTGGCTGGCGAAATATATGGCGACAATGCCTCCAGTTGTTTTGCCTGCGCCTGCGGGCGCATGGGCTAAACATAAGTTAACTGGAGGGGGCGAAGACTGGCGTTGGGTTGGTCAGGGCGTGCCGGACATTCTCTCTTTTGGTGACGAATTATCGCCGCAAAATGTGCAGGTCCGCTGGCGTGAGCCGGCAAAAATGGCTCAACAAAGTAACATTCCGGTGACCGTTGAACGCCAGTTGTATCGGCTTATCCCTGGTGAAGAAGAGATGAGCTTTATTCTGCAACCGGTGACCAGCAATGAGATTGACAGCGATGCGCTGTATCTCGATGAAATTACGCTTACCAGCGAGCAGGATGCAGTTCTGCGCTATGGTCAGGTGGAAGTACCGCTCCCGCCGGGAGCCGACGTTGAGCGCACAACATGGGGCATTTCAGTCAATAAACCCAACGCCGCGAAACAGCAGGGGCAATTGCTGGAAAAAGCGCGTAATGAAATGGGCGAACTGGCCTATATGGTGCCGGTGAAAGAACTGACGGGAACGGTCACTTTCCGCCATTTGCTGCGCTTCTCGCAAAAAGGGCAATTCGTTCTGCCTCCTGCTCGTTATGTGCGTTCCTATGCACCTGCGCAGCAAAGTGTTGCGGCAGGGAGTGAATGGACCGGGATGCAGGTGAAATAAGTGAACTGGCGCAGAATCGTCTGGCTATTGGCGTTGGTTACTCTGCCAACGCTTGCGGAGGAGACGCCGTTACAACTGGTGCTGCGCGGTGCGCAGCACGATCAACTGTATCAGCTGTCGTCATCAGGCGTGACCAAAGTCTCAGCATTACCTGACTCGCTCACCACGCCGTTAGGGAGTTTGTGGAAACTGTATGTTTACGCCTGGCTGGAGGATACCCATCAACCGGAGCAGCCCTACCAGTGTCACGGAAACTCCCCGGAAGAGGTTTATTGTTGTCAGGCTGGGGAGAGCATAACGCGCGATACCGCGCTGGTACGTTCCTGTGGGCTCTATTTTGCGCCGCAGCGGTTGCATATTGGCGCAGATGTGTGGGGGCAATACTGGCAACAGCGTCAGGCACCTGCGTGGTTAGCGTCTCTTACAACGCTGAAGCCAGAAACCTCGGTAACGGTTAAATCGCTGCTCGATTCATTAGCGACGTTACCTGCGCAAAACAAAGCTCAGGAAGTCTTACTGGATGTGGTGCTGGACGAGGCGAAAATCGGTGTCGCATCCATGCTCGGTAGTCGGGTACGGGTGAAAACCTGGAGCTGGTTTGCCGATGATAAACAGGAAATCCGCCAGGGTGGTTTTGCTGGCTGGTTAACCGATGGTACACCGCTGTGGGTTACTGGCAGTGGCACCAGCAAAACGGTACTAACCCGTTATGCGACGGTGCTTAATCGGGTTTTGCCAGTGCCGACGCAGGTTGCCAGTGGGCAATGTGTAGAGGTGGAGCTGTTTGCCCGCTATCCGCTGAAGAAAATCACAGCGGAAAAGAGTACGACGGCAGTAAAACCCGGCGTACTTAATGGGCGCTATCGTGTGACGTTTACTAATGGTAACCACATTACGTTTGTCAGCCACGGTGAGACGACCTTACTGAGCGAAAAGGGCAAACTGAAATTGCAGTCGCATCTCGATCGTGAAGAGTACGTTGCCAGAGTTCTGGATCGCGAGGCGAAAAGTACGCCCCCTGAGGCAGCGAAAGCCATGACCGTGGCGATTCGCACTTTTTTACAGCAAAACGCCAATCAGGAAGGCGATTGCCTGACCATCCCCGACAGCAGCGCCACGCAGCGTGTTTCTGCTTCGCCAGCGACCACGGGGGCGCGAACGATGACCGCCTGGACGCAGGATCTCATCTATGCAGGCGATCCGGTTCATTATCATGGCAGTCGCGCTACCGAAGGGACACTTTCCTGGCGGCAAGCCACGGCCCAGGCGGGGCAGGGGGAGCGTTACGACCAGATACTCGCGTTTGCTTATCCCGACAACAGCCTTAGCCGCTGGGGAGCTCCACGCTCAACCTGCCAGTTATTACCCAAAGCGAAAGCCTGGCTGGCGAAAAAAATGCCGCAGTGGCGGCGTATATTACAAGGCGAGACGGGGTACAACGAACCAGACGTGTTTGCGGTCTGTCGTTTAGTCTCAGGTTTCCCCTATACCGATCGGCAGCAGAAACGGCTGTTTATTCGTAACTTCTTTACGCTTCAGGATCGGCTGGATTTAACCCATGAGTATCTGCACCTGGCCTTTGATGGTTATCCCACCGGGCTTGATGAGAACTATATCGAAACGCTGACCCGACAATTATTAATGGACTAATGCTATGCGAAAGATTTTTCTTCCGTTGTTACTGGTGGCACTTTCGCCTGTCGCTCACAGTGAAGGTGTGCAGGAAGTCGAGATTGACGCACCGCTCTCTGGCTGGCATCCGGCAGAGGGCGAAGATGCCAGTTTTTCACAATCGATCAATTACCCGGCGTCGTCCGTCAACATGGCAGATGATCAAAATATCTCAGCGCAGATCCGCGGCAAAATAAAGAATTATGCTGCGGCGGGTAAAGTTCAGCAGGGCCGGCTGGTGGTCAACGGTGCCAGTATGCCGCAGAGAGTTGAATCCGATGGTTCATTTGCACGCCCTTATATTTTCACTGAAGGCAGCAACAGCGTGCAGGTCATCAGCCCGGATGGGCAAAGCCGACAAAAAATGCAGTTTTACTCAATGCCGGGTACAGGAACGATTCGTGCACGTTTACGGCTGGTTCTCTCGTGGGATACGGACAATACCGATCTCGATCTCCATGTTGTCACGCCCGATGGCGAACACGCCTGGTACGGTAACACCGTGCTGAAAAACAGTGGTGCACTGGATATGGATGTCACGACGGGGTACGGACCCGAGATTTTCGCCATGCCAGCACCAGTTCACGGGCGCTATCAGGTGTATATCAACTACTATGGTGGGCGCAGCGAAACGGAATTGACGACCGCCCAACTGACGCTGATCACCGATGAAGGATCGGTCAATGAGAAACAGGAAACATTTATTGTACCGATGCGTAATGCTGGCGAGCTGACGCTGGTGAAAAGTTTTGACTGGTGATCCATCCCTTCACACAACCTGGCTCTCTCTTTTTTCAGATAAGACTGCTGGGCGATCTGCCGACGCCAGGATATAACCATTAACAAGCGTCGGCAGATTGGTCATTTCTTATTTTTCGTACTGAGAACTGTCCATCTACTCCGGCTTTCCTGGTTAAGGCAATGGTTTCTAAGCGATACGCATTATTGCAATGGTGACAGAACATTGCGGTAACACGCTTTTACCGCTACCTTAACCACACTCCATCGGTCACCTGAGGCGGAGCTTCGCCCCTTTGAAATACCTTGCTTCTTTTCGTACAACCCTGAAAGCCTCGCGCTACATGTTCAGAGCATTGGCGTTAGTGCTCTGGCTGTTGATTGCTTTTTCATCCGTTTTTTACATCGTTAATGCGTTACATCAGCGAGAATCGGAAATTCGTCAGGAATTTAATCTGAGTTCCGATCAGGCTCAGCGCTTTATTCAACGCACCTCTGATGTGATGAAAGAGCTGAAGTACATCGCCGAAAATCGCTTATCGGCAGAAAACGGTGTGCTTTCCCCGCGTGGACGAGAAACGCAGGCGGATGTGCCTGCGTTTGAACCGCTGTTTGCCGACTCCGATTGTTCCGCAATGAGTAACACCTGGCGAGGTTCTCTGGAGTCATTGGCGTGGTTTATGCGCTACTGGCGCGATAATTTTTCTGCGGCTTACGATCTCAACCGGGTATTTTTAATCGGCAGTGATAACCTCTGCATGGCCAATTTCGGTCTGCGTGATATGCCAGTGGAACGCGATACCGCGTTGAAAGCTTTGCATGAACGCATCAATAAATATCGAAATGCACCACAAGATGATAGCGGCAGTAACCTCTACTGGATCAGCGAAGGTCCGCGCCCTGGCGTCGGGTATTTTTACGCGTTGACGCCAGTTTATCTGGCGAACCGGTTGCAGGCGCTTTTGGGTGTCGAGCAGACCATCCGGATGGAGAACTTTTTCTTACCGGGTACGTTGCCGATGGGGGTTACCATTCTTGATGAAAATGGTCATACCCTGATTTCGCTTACCGGACCAGAAAGTAAAATTAAGGGCGATCCTCGCTGGATGCAGGAACGCTCCTGGTTTGGCTATACGGAAGGGTTCCGGGAGCTGGTGCTGAAGAAAAATCTGCCACCCTCATCGCTAAGCATCGTGTATTCGGTGCCGGTTGATAAGGTGCTGGAACGCATTCGCATGTTGATCCTTAACGCAATTTTGCTGAATGTGCTTGCCGGAGCTGCATTGTTTACTCTCGCGCGGATGTACGAGCGACGTATTTTCATTCCGGCGGAAAGCGACGCCCTGCGACTGGAAGAACATGAGCAGTTCAATCGCAAGATTGTCGCCTCCGCGCCAGTGGGTATCTGTATTTTGCGTACCGCTGATGGCGTCAATATTTTAAGTAACGAACTGGCGCATACCTATCTCAATATGCTTACGCATGAGGACCGCCAACGACTGACGCAAATTATCTGTGGGCAGCAGGTCAATTTTGTTGATGTCCTGACCAGCAACAATACCAATCTGCAAATCAGCTTCGTCCATTCGCGCTATCGTAATGAAAACGTGGCCATTTGTGTGCTGGTGGATGTTTCTTCGCGCGTGAAGATGGAAGAGTCGTTGCAGGAGATGGCACAAGCAGCGGAACAGGCGAGCCAGTCAAAATCGATGTTCCTTGCCACCGTCAGTCATGAGCTGCGAACGCCGCTGTATGGCATTATCGGTAACCTGGATCTGTTGCAAACCAAAGAGTTACCGAAAGGCGTCGATCGGCTGGTGACGGCAATGAACAACTCTTCCAGCCTGTTGTTGAAAATTATCAGCGATATTCTCGATTTCTCGAAGATTGAATCGGAACAGTTGAAGATCGAACCGCGTGAGTTTTCACCGCGTGAAGTGATGAACCACATCACCGCCAACTATTTACCGCTGGTGGTACGCAAGCAGTTAGGCTTGTACTGCTTTATTGAACCGGATGTGCCAGTGGCCTTAAATGGCGACCCGATGCGTTTACAGCAGGTCATCTCCAACCTGTTGAGTAACGCCATAAAATTCACCGATACCGGCTGTATAGTTTTGCATGTCCGCGCTGATGGCGATTATCTCTCTATCCGTGTTCGCGATACCGGCGTGGGGATTCCGGCGAAAGAAGTGGTGCGCTTGTTTGATCCCTTCTTCCAGGTCGGAACGGGCGTACAGCGAAACTTCCAGGGGACCGGTCTGGGTCTGGCGATTTGTGAAAAACTGATCAGCATGATGGACGGCGATATCTCGGTAGATTCAGAACCGGGAATGGGCAGCCAGTTTACCGTGCGTATTCCGTTGTACGGCGCTCAGTACCCGCAGAAAAAAGGCGTGGAAGGGTTGAGTGGTAAACGCTGCTGGCTGGCGGTCCGCAATGCGTCGCTCTGTCAGTTCCTGGAAACCAGTTTGCAGCGCAGCGGCATCGTCGTTACAACATACGAAGGGCAGGAACCGACTCCCGAAGATGTGTTAATTACTGACGAGGTAGTGAGTAAAAAATGGCAGGGTAGAGCGGTAGTGACCTTCTGTCGTCGCCATATTGGTATTCCGCTGGAGAAAGCGCCAGGGGAGTGGGTACACAGTGTGGCTGCCCCGCATGAGCTACCGGCATTGTTGGCGCGTATTTATTTGATCGAGATGGAGAGCGACGATCCTGCTAACGCTCTGCCGTCGACGGACAAAGCGGTCAGCGATAATGACGATATGATGATTCTGGTCGTGGATGATCATCCGATTAACCGACGTCTGCTGGCAGATCAGTTGGGATCGTTGGGCTATCAATGTAAAACCGCGAATGATGGTGTCGATGCGCTTAATGTACTTAGCAAGAATCATATTGATATCGTGCTTAGCGACGTCAACATGCCAAATATGGATGGTTACCGCTTGACGCAACGCATTCGTCAGTTGGGACTGACGTTGCCGGTAATCGGAGTAACTGCTAATGCGTTGGCTGAAGAGAAGCAGCGGTGTCTGGAGTCCGGTATGGACAGCTGCCTGTCGAAGCCGGTAACGCTGGATGTGATAAAACAGACGCTGACGGTATATGCCGAGAGGGTCAGGAAATCGCGGGAATCGTAGGACGGATAAGGTGTTTATGCCGCATCTGGCATTCAGTGCAAATGCCAGATGCGACGCTGACGCGTCTTATCTGGCCTACTTTAATGTAATCTGTTGAAATAATGGGAATCGTAGGCCGGATAAGGCGTTTACGCTGCATCCGGCAATCGGTGCAAATGCCAGATAAGACACTAACGCGTCTTATCTGGCCTACAGATGATTAGTCTTTATCTGCCGGACTTAAGGTCACAGAAGAGAGATAATTCAGCAGGGCGATATCGTTCTCGACACCCAGCTTCATCATCGCAGATTTCTTCTGGCTACTGATGGTTTTAATACTGCGGTTCAGCTTTTTAGCGATCTCGGTCACCAGGAAGCCTTCCGCAAACAGGCGCAGAACTTCACTCTCTTTTGGCGAGAGACGCTTGTCACCGTAACCACCAGCACTGATTTTTTCCAACAGGCGAGAAACGCTTTCCGGGGTAAATTTCTTCCCTTTCTGCAGCGCGGCGAGAGCTTTCGGCAGATCGGTCGGTGCACCTTGTTTCAGCACGATCCCTTCGATATCCAGATCCAATACCGCACTAAGAATCGCCGGGTTGTTGTTCATGGTCAGAACAATGATCGACAGGCTTGGGAAATGGCGCTTGATGTACTTGATTAAGGTAATGCCATCGCCGTACTTATCGCCAGGCATGGAGAGATCGGTAATCAACACATGCGCATCCAGTTTCGGCAGGTTGTTGATCAGTGCTGTAGAGTCTTCAAATTCGCCGACAACATTCACCCACTCAATTTGCTCAAGTGATTTGCGAATACCGAACAAGACTATCGGATGGTCATCGGCAATAATTACGTTCATATTGTTCATGTAATAGGCTACCTTGCTACAGCAAGCCCTTGACATAACTGTCAATGTCGCTGATGTATTTTTCTATTCCTGGAACATCCTTCTCACGAATCAGATGTTCCAGCGTTTCACATAACTGCTTGCCGGGTACCAGATTTAGCATGGCAAATACGCCTTTAAGACGATGAGCCGTTTGGGCTAACGCAGCAAAGTCACTGGTTGCTGCTTCAGTATACAGCCTCTTAACATCATCCGGTACTGTGTCTACAAAGAGCGCATAATAGCCGCTGGCATGGAGTTGCGCATTTTCATCTCCGCCCAGAGGCGATTCTGTCACCTCTTCCTGCGCCAGTTGCACTTCAATTAATTGTAAGACCGCTTCCTGCATAGCGTTGCTCATATTGAAGTTGACGCACAATTGACCAGGCCCAATTTCCCGTACGCCAGACTCATCATCGCTTAAAAGCAAGCCAGAGGCAGTAAGATTAGACGGATTATCCGTTAAAAAGATATCATAATCTTGACTAATTAATCTTTCATCGGGTGTGATACAGGTTGCACCCCAATTTTCTAACTGGCGAGTGACAATATTCCGAATTTCTGCCGAAGTAACATCCACCATTACGCAGACATCATCCAGTAAACGCTCTTCTTCCTCTTCAACTTCCGGGTCAGCTGCGAGCATTTTGATATGCACAGAGTAGCGTGTACCAAGCCCATCCCGCGTTTTGATGTTTAAATGACCGCCCAGTTTACGTGCCAGTTGATCGCTCAGCCAGAATGCCAGCGGGTCCGCCTTGCCATAGCGATCGTTTTGGGTCTGGTTGATAAACGGGAAGTGCAAATTATCCATTTCATGAATACTTACGCCTTCTCCCGTGTCCAGAATGCGGAACGTCAGGCGGTCTTCGGAGGACTCATCCTGATCAACCTCAAGGGTGATTTTTCCCAATTGCGTTGAGGTCACGGCATATTGCATCAGTAGCAGCAAAATACGTCGTAAGGCATCGCGATCGCCGCGGCGCATATCGTGTGCTTTCAGATGATTGTTAATCAGCAGTTGCAGACCTTTACGCTTGATGGCAGGCAACACTGAAGGCACAACTTCATCAATTAAATCCTGCACGGAGAACAGCACCGTCTCACTTTTCCAGCTATCATCCGCAAGCATGTTCGCTAACTGTATTTCATCAACCAGCCGCACCAGCACATCTGCCTGATTCGCCAGTTGTTTGCTTTCCGGGGCGTTGAGTTTAGCCGCGCTCTCCGCCAGGGACTGTGCGGGTTCTTTCAGCGCATCGCCAATGTTTTTCATAAAGGTCATCCGCCCCTGCTGGTTTTTCTCATACAGACGCTGCGCCTGCTTGAGTTTCTTGTTTACCAGCACTTCGCGATCCTGATCGCGAATAATGAAAATTTGTGTGCGCGGCGCGACCTGGCTGCGGAACATGCGGATCTCATACAGCTCGTTATTGATCGTCGCCTGAATAATCCCCTGATGCTGTTCCGCCATGGTGGTGATGTTTTGCAGATTCAAATGCGGCAGCAAATGATCGGCAATTTTGTTACTTATGACAGTGCGGTTCGATTCCTGATCGTGAACCAGCAGGCCGAGCGGCAGCAGTGAGACTATCTCTTCATTAATTGCCCGTAAAATGCGCAATTCGTTATTGACCGCCGTGCTGGGTAGACTTTCTGTACTGCGGCTGGAGAAATGGCGGAATGTGGTATAGCCAAATAACGCCAGCGCCAGCAAACCGATGTTCAGCAGCAGTGGCAGCAGAATGTTTTGCAACGTATCCAGCAATAAGGTGCCATAAGGAACCTGCCAGACCAGGCGCATATCGGTAGAGTTGAGTGCCGAGGAGATTTCAATCTTCGTACTGTTAAAGTGGATACTGACGCTATCCGTCCCTTCTTTCTCATTATCATTGTCTCCCGTTGCCGTCGCGTCTGGCTCAAGGCGGAAACTGTCCAGCGGCATACCCGGTGGGATCAAATCATTAATCGGCAGATCAAAAGCTACGACCGTTGCCAGATGTCCCGGCTGGTTGAACGTGGTACGCAAGGTAAAGTAATGACCGTTCTGCCAGGCCAGGCGGCGCATGTTAGAAAAACTTTCGCGTTCATCGAGGGCGTTGGCCTGTTGCAACATCTCTGCACGACGTGAATCAACAATGTCGCTGACGGTCGATTCTTTAAATCCGGAGGTGAGATCTTTGAGGGGCAGGGTTGAGATCAGCACCAGACTGTTATCCTGACCATTCAGGTAATACATCGACCACGGTACATTTTCTGCGCCCCACAATGTGTCCAGATAGGTGGACATCCGCTGAGTCATCTCAAGCGTTGAGTTGTCGTGAGAGCCAAAGATTAACGCTTCCGTTTTGCGGCGCGGTTTCTCCAGATAGTAGACATCCTGTTTCAGGCGCGTCTCTTGTAAACCTTCGCCGGAGGAGGGGGAGGTCGTCGCGGCAATGTTGTCGTAGATCTGCCAGGTCACGTAACGCCAGGTATCGACGCGCTTTTGGATAGCGTGGGTAATGTCGACAATCTGGTAACTTTTATCTTTCAGCCATGCGTTAACGGCGCTTTGTACCATTACACCCATCGTCACCAGTAACACAATGATCAACAGTAAAAAGAAGCGGGTAATGCTCCCCGGTAGGAGTGAAAAGCGGGTCGTGGCCGTTGTCTCTTTCTGACGCATTCGTGTTTATGACCTGTTAAAACTTCGCGAAGTGATAGGGCAGTATAAAGGGTACAGTGTGAAATTCCAGACTCTTACCTGATTGATGATTCTCTATTCTCCCGTGATATTTATCATCCTGCATTGGGGGAAATAGATGTACAAGCGCCATTTTGCTGTACAAATAACCTACAAAAAGCCCAACGAAAATAATTGCAAATAAACAAAGATTGCTGGAAATTATGCTGATGTTAATTATTTGTGAAATAGTTAACAAGCGTTATAGTTTTTCTGTGGTAGCAAAGAATAATGAAAAGTGTGTAAAGAAGGGTAAAAAAAACCGAATGCGAGGCATCCGGTTGAAATAGGGGTAAACAGACATTCAGAAATGAATGACGGTAATAAATAAAGTTAATGATGATAGCGGGAGTTATTCTAGTTGTGAGTGAAGGTTTTGTTTTGACATTCAGTGCTGTCAAATACTTAAGAATAAGTTATTGATTTTAACCTTGAATTATTATTGCTTGATGTTAGGTGCTTATTTCGCCATTCCGCAATAATCTTAAAAAGTTCCCTTGAATTTACATTTTGAAACATCTATAGCGATAAATGAAACATCTTAAAAGTTTTAGTATCATATTCGTGTTGGATTATTCTGCATTTTTGGGGAGAATGGACTTGCCGACTGATTAATGAGGGTTAATCAGTATGCAGTGGCATAAAAAAGCAAATAAAGGCATATAACAGAGGGTTAATAACATGAAAGTTAAAGTACTGTCCCTCCTGGTCCCAGCTCTGCTGGTAGCAGGCGCAGCAAACGCTGCTGAAGTTTACAACAAAGACGGCAACAAATTAGATCTGTACGGTAAAGTAGACGGCCTGCACTATTTCTCTGACAACAAAGATGTAGATGGCGACCAGACCTACATGCGTCTTGGCTTCAAAGGTGAAACTCAGGTTACTGACCAGCTGACCGGTTACGGCCAGTGGGAATATCAGATCCAGGGCAACAGCGCTGAAAACGAAAACAACTCCTGGACCCGTGTGGCATTCGCAGGTCTGAAATTCCAGGATGTGGGTTCTTTCGACTACGGTCGTAACTACGGCGTTGTTTACGACGTAACTTCCTGGACCGACGTACTGCCAGAATTCGGTGGCGACACCTACGGTTCTGACAACTTCATGCAGCAGCGTGGTAACGGCTTTGCGACCTACCGTAACACTGACTTCTTCGGTCTGGTTGACGGCCTGAACTTTGCTGTTCAGTACCAGGGCAAAAACGGTAGCGTAAGCGGCGAAGGCATGACCAACAATGGTCGCGATGCTCTGCGTCAGAACGGCGACGGCGTTGGCGGTTCTATCACTTATGATTACGAAGGCTTCGGTATCGGTGCTGCAGTTTCCAGCTCCAAACGTACTGATGATCAAAATGGTAGCTACATCAGCAATGGTGTAGCTCGTAACTACATCGGTACTGGCGACCGTGCTGAAACCTACACTGGTGGTCTGAAATACGACGCTAACAACATCTACCTGGCTGCTCAGTACACCCAGACCTACAACGCAACTCGCGTAGGTTCCCTGGGTTGGGCGAACAAAGCACAGAACTTCGAAGCTGTTGCTCAGTACCAGTTCGACTTCGGTCTGCGTCCGTCTGTAGCATACCTGCAGTCTAAAGGTAAAAACCTGGGTGTCATCAATGGTCGTAACTACGACGACGAAGATATCCTGAAATATGTTGATGTTGGCGCGACCTACTACTTCAACAAAAACATGTCCACCTATGTTGACTACAAAATCAACCTGCTGGACGACAACCAGTTCACTCGTGACGCTGGCATCAACACTGATAACATCGTAGCTCTGGGTCTGGTTTACCAGTTCTAATCTCGATTGATATCGAACAAAGGGCCTGCGGGCCCTTTTTTCATTGTTTTCAGCGTACAAACTCAGTTTTTTGGTGTACTCTTGCGACCGTTCGCATGAGGATAATCACGTATGGAAATAAGCTTTACCCGCGTGGCACTGCTGGCTGCCGCGCTCTTCTTTGTTGGTTGCGATCAAAAACAACAACCCGCCAAAACCCACGCTACTGAAGTTACCGTTCTTGAAGGCAAAACCATGGGTACCTTCTGGCGTGCCAGCATCCCGGGCATTGATGCCAAACGCAGTGCCGAACTTAAAGAAAAGATTCAGACCCAGCTGGACGCCGACGATCAGCTGCTTTCGACCTATAAAAAAGATTCCGCGCTGATGCGCTTTAACGACTCGCAAAGTTTGTCGCCGTGGCCGGTAAGTGAAGCGATGGCCGATATCGTCACCACCTCGCTGCGCATTGGCGCAAGGACCGATGGTGCGATGGATATAACCGTCGGGCCGCTGGTGAATCTGTGGGGCTTTGGCCCGGAACAACAGCCGGTTCAAATTCCGAGCCAGGAACAGATCGATGCGATGAAAGCCAAAACCGGCTTACAGCACCTGACGGTCATCAATCAGTCGCATCAGCAATATCTGCAAAAAGACCTGCCGGATTTATATGTCGATCTCTCCACCGTCGGTGAAGGTTATGCGGCGGATCACCTGGCACGCTTGATGGAGCAGGAAGGGATTTCCCGCTATCTGGTGTCGGTGGGCGGCGCGCTGAACAGCCGTGGTATGAACGGTGAAGGCCAGCCGTGGCGGGTAGCGATTCAAAAACCAACCGATAAAGAAAACGCGGTTCAGGCTGTGGTGGATATCAACGGTCATGGGATTAGCACCTCTGGCAGCTACCGTAACTATTACGAACTGGACGGCAAACGTCTTTCCCATGTTATCGATCCGCAAACCGGGCGTCCCATCGAACACAATCTGGTATCCGTGACGGTGATTGCTCCGACGGCGCTGGAAGCCGATGCCTGGGATACTGGCTTGATGGTACTCGGGCCGAAGAAAGCCAAAGAGGTTGTTCGCCGGGAAGGGCTGGCGGTTTATATGATCACCAAAGAAGGCGATAGCTTTAAAACCTGGATGTCACCACAGTTTAAAAGCTTCCTTGTCAGCGAAAAAAATTAAAGCGCAAGATTGTTGGTTTTTGCGTGATGGTGAGCGGGCAGACTAAAGGCTATCCTTAACCAGGGAGCTGATTATGAAAAAAGCCACATGCTTAACTGACGATCAACGCTGGCAATCTGTCTTAGCCCGCGACCCGAATGCCGACGGCGAATTCGTTTTCGCCGTGCGTACCACAGGCATCTTTTGCCGTCCGTCTTGCCGCGCCAGACATGCTTTGCGGGAAAACGTCTCCTTCTACGCAAATGCCAGCGAGGCACTCGCCGCTGGCTTTCGCCCCTGCAAACGTTGTCAGCCAGAAAAAGCCAATGCCCAGCAACATCGGTTGGATAAAATCACCCACGCGTGTCGACTGCTGGAACAGGAAACGCCTGTAACGCTGGAAGCCTTAGCCGACCAGGTGGCGATGAGTCCATTTCATCTACATCGGTTGTTTAAAGCGACTACCGGAATGACGCCTAAAGCCTGGCAACAGGCCTGGCGCGCTCGCCGTTTGCGCGAATCGCTGGCGAAAGGGGAGAGCGTGACGACGTCTATTCTTAACGCCGGATTCCCCGACAGCAGCAGTTACTATCGCAAAGCTGACGAAACGCTGGGCATGACGGCTAAACAATTCCGTCACGGTGGCGAAAATCTGGCGGTGCGTTACGCGCTGGCTGATTGTGAGCTGGGTCGTTGCCTGGTGGCAGAAAGCGAGCGGGGGATTTGCGCGATATTGCTGGGCGATGATGACGCGACACTAATCAGCGAGTTGCAGCAGATGTTTCCCGCTGCCGACAACGCGCCTGCCGATCTGATGTTTCAGCAACATGTGCGTGAAGTGATCGCCAGCCTCAATCAACGCGATACGCCGCTGACGTTACCGCTGGACATTCGCGGCACTGCTTTTCAGCAACAAGTCTGGCAGGCACTGCGCACGATACCTTGCGGTGAAACCGTCAGTTATCAGCAACTGGCTAACGCCATCGGCAAACCGAAAGCGGTACGGGCCGTTGCCAGCGCCTGTGCCGCCAACAAGCTGGCTATCATAATACCCTGTCATCGGGTGGTCCGTGGTGATGGCACACTTTCCGGTTACCGCTGGGGCGTGTCGCGTAAAGCGCAACTGCTGCGCCGCGAAGCTGAAAATGAGGAGAGGTAATGTTGGATCTGTTTGCCGATGCTGAACCGTGGCAAGAGCCACTGGCGGCTGGAGCGGTAATTTTGCACCGTTTTGCTTTTAACGCTGCGGAGCAACTGATCCGCGATATTAATAACGTTGCCAGCCAGTCGCCGTTTCGCCAGATGGTCACCCCCGGGGGATATACCATGTCGGTGGCGATGACCAACTGTGGGCATCTGGGCTGGACGACCCATCGGCAAGGTTATCTCTATTCGCCCATTGATCCGCAAACAAATAAACCGTGGCCCGCCATGCCACAAAGCTTTCATGATTTATGTCAACGTGCGGCTACGGCGGCGGGCTATCCGGATTTCCAGCCAGATGCTTGTCTTATCAACCGCTACGCTCCTGGCGCGAAACTGTCGCTGCATCAGGATAAAGACGAACCGGATCTGCGCGCGCCGATTGTTTCTGTTTCTCTTGGCTTACCCGCGATTTTTCAATTTGGTGGCCTGAAACGTAATGATCCGCTCAAACGTTTGTTGTTGGAACATGGCGATGTGGTGGTATGGGGCGGTGAATCGCGGCTGTTTTATCACGGCATTCAACCGCTGAAAGCGGGGTTTCATCCACTCACCGGCGACTGCCGCTACAACCTGACATTCCGTCAGGCAGGTAAAAAAGAATAAAAATAAGAATTATTATTGCTGTGCGCGCGAAGATGTTTAAACTGCGGGCTGTAATTCATTGTCCGGGTTTTCTGCATGGAACTTCTTGTACTTGTCTGGCGGCAGTATCGCTGGCCATTTATCAGTGTGATGGCGCTAAGCCTCGCCAGTGCGGCATTAGGCATTGGCTTAATTGCTTTTATCAATCAGCGCCTTATCGAAACGGCGGATACCAGTCTGCTGGTATTGCCGGAGTTTCTGGGATTATTGCTGCTGTTGATGGCAGTCACTCTCGGATCGCAACTGGCGCTCACCACTTTGGGGCATCACTTCGTTTACCGACTGCGTAGTGAATTTATCAAGCGGATTCTGGATACCAACGTCGAGCGCATTGAACAACTCGGTAGCGCCTCGTTGCTGGCGGGATTAACCAGCGATGTGCGCAATATCACCATTGCTTTTGTGCGTCTTCCGGAACTGGTGCAGGGGATCATTCTCACTATCGGTTCCGCGGCGTATCTGTGGATGCTGTCGGGCAAAATGTTGCTGGTAACGGCTATCTGGATGGCGATCACCATCTGGGGTGGTTTTGTACTGGTGGCGCGGGTGTACAAACATATGGCGACCCTGCGTGAAACCGAAGACAAGCTGTATACGGATTTTCAAACTGTACTCGAAGGGCGCAAAGAGCTGACTCTGAACCGGGAACGCGCCGAGTATGTGTTTAACAACCTCTACATTCCTGATGCGCAAGAGTATCGCCACCATATTATCCGCGCAGACACCTTCCATCTTAGCGCCGTGAACTGGTCAAACATCATGATGTTGGGCGCAATC
This sequence comes from Escherichia sp. SCLE84, assembly GCF_012584495.1. Classification (NCBI taxonomy): domain Bacteria; kingdom Pseudomonadati; phylum Pseudomonadota; class Gammaproteobacteria; order Enterobacterales; family Enterobacteriaceae; genus Escherichia; species Escherichia sp. SCLE84. Next base: position 4,883,185 of record NZ_CP051430.1, read on the forward strand.
GGCCTGGTGTTCTGGATGGCGAACAGTCTCGGTTGGGCTGATACCAACGTTGCCGCGACCTATTCGTTGACGCTTTTATTCCTGCGTACGCCGCTGCTTTCGGCGGTTGGCGCATTGCCGACGCTGCTGACGGCGCAGGTGGCGTTTAACAAGCTGAACAAATTCGCGCTCGCGCCTTTCAAAGCAGAGTTTCCGCGCCCGCAGGCGTTTCCCAACTGGCAAACGCTGGAGCTGCGTAACGTGACGTTTGCTTATCAGGATAACGCGTTTTCCGTTGGTCCGATTAATCTCACCATCAAACGTGGCGAGCTGCTGTTTCTGATTGGCGGCAACGGTAGCGGAAAATCGACGCTGGCGATGTTGTTGACGGGCTTGTATCAGCCACAAAGCGGCGAAATCTTGCTGGATGGCAAACCTGTCAGCGGCGAACAACCGGAAGATTATCGCAAACTGTTTTCGGCAGTGTTTACCGATGTCTGGCTGTTTGATCAACTGCTGGGGCCGGAGGGTAAACCCGCTAACCCGCAACTGGTTGAGAAGTGGCTGGCGCAGCTGAAAATGGCTCATAAGCTTGAGTTAAGCAACGGGCGTATTGTTAACCTGAAGTTATCAAAAGGGCAGAAAAAACGCGTGGCGCTGTTGCTGGCGCTGGCAGAAGAACGCGATATTATCCTGCTGGATGAATGGGCGGCGGATCAGGATCCACACTTCCGTCGTGAGTTTTATCAGGTGTTGCTGCCGCTGATGCAGGAGATGGGTAAAACTATTTTCGCCATCAGTCATGATGATCATTACTTTATCCACGCCGACCGCCTGCTGGAAATGCGCAACGGGCAACTTAGCGAGCTGACGGGCGAAGAGCGCGATGCCGCTTCGCGTGATGCCGTTGCCCGGACGGCATAATATTACGACGCTGACCTGGCGGACTGCTGCCGTCAGGTCAATATGCTAAAAATCCCTTCATTTCTAATAACCCTATAATTAATCAACGAAATTATAATGTTTCTAAAAGTAGAATATAATTTATAAACATTATTTAAATGTTGTTACTTAAGTGTTACCGTTGATGCCGCGCAAATCTCACCTGCAATAAAGCGACTAAAAGTAAGGCATTAACAAGATGAAAAAAGTGACTGCCATGCTCTTCTCGATGGCCGTGGGGCTTAATGCCGTTTCGATGGCGGCAAAAGCGAAAGCGTCCGAGGAGCAGGAAACTGATGTACTGTTGATTGGCGGCGGCATTATGAGCGCCACGTTGGGGACCTATTTACGCGAGCTGGAGCCTGAATGGTCGATGACCATGGTGGAGCGCCTGGAGGGTGTCGCGCAGGAGAGTTCGAACGGCTGGAATAACGCCGGAACCGGGCATTCTGCACTGATGGAACTGAACTACACCCCGCAAAACGCCGATGGCAGCATCAGTATTGAAAAAGCAGTCGCCATTAACGAAGCATTTCAGATTTCCCGCCAGTTCTGGGCGCACCAGGTTGAGCGCGGCGTGCTGCGTACTCCGCGTTCATTTATCAATACCGTTCCGCATATGAGCTTTGTCTGGGGCGAGGATAACGTTAATTTCCTGCGCGCCCGTTACGCCGCGTTGCAACAAAGCTCGCTGTTTCGCGGTATGCGTTACTCTGAAGATCACGCGCAGATCAAAGAGTGGGCACCGTTAGTGATGGAAGGGCGCGATCCGCAACAGAAAGTGGCAGCCACGCGTACGGAAATTGGTACCGATGTGAACTACGGCGAGATCACCCGCCAGTTAATTGCTTCCTTGCAGAAGAAATCTAACTTCTCGCTGCAACTCAGCAGCGAAGTCCGCGCCCTAAAGCGTAATGACGATAACACCTGGACCGTTACCGTTGCCGATCTGAAAAATGGCACTGCACAGAACATTCGTGCCAAATTTGTCTTTATCGGCGCGGGCGGTGCGGCGCTGAAGCTGTTACAGGAATCGGGGATTCCGGAAGCGAAAGACTACGCCGGTTTCCCGGTGGGCGGACAGTTCCTTGTTTCGGAAAATCCAGACGTGGTTAATCACCATCTGGCGAAGGTTTACGGTAAAGCATCCGTTGGCGCACCACCGATGTCGGTTCCGCATATCGATACCCGCGTTCTGGACGGTAAACGCGTAGTGCTGTTTGGGCCATTTGCCACCTTCTCAACCAAATTCCTCAAAAACGGTTCATTGTGGGATCTGATGAGTTCCACCACCACCTCTAACGTGATGCCGATGATGCACGTCGGGCTGGATAATTTCGATCTGGTGAAATATCTGGTGAGTCAGGTGATGTTGAGTGAAGAGGATCGTTTTGAAGCGTTGAAAGAGTACTATCCGCAGGCAAAAAAAGAGGACTGGCGTTTGTGGCAAGCGGGGCAGCGCGTGCAGATTATCAAGCGTGATGCCGAGAAAGGTGGCGTACTGCGTCTGGGTACTGAAGTGGTCAGTGACCAGCAAGGGACCATTGCCGCGCTGCTGGGGGCATCGCCAGGGGCGTCAACCGCCGCGCCGATTATGTTGGATCTGCTGGAAAAAGTATTTGGCGATCGCGTTTCCAGCCCGCAATGGCAGGCTACGTTGAAAGCGATCGTTCCGTCTTATGGACGCAAGCTGAACGGTGATGTAGCGGCAACAGAACGCGAGTTGCAGTACACCAGCGAAGTGCTGGGGCTGAAATACGACAAGCCGCAGGCAGCAGATAGTACGCCAAAACCGCAGTTGAAACCGCAACCCGTTCAAAAAGAAGTGGCGGATATTGCGTTGTAATGATGTGCCACATCCGGCATGGTATGCCGGATGTGGCGTATGCTGATAAGACGCGCCAGCGTCGCATCAGGCAACCGGCTCGGGCGTTAGATGTTGGATGCGGCGTGACCGCCTTATCCGACCTACGGGGTGACGCACTTCACAGCAGTTTAGCGAACTACCGCGTTGTCAATTTTCTCTTCCGCCTTCCAGACGCGGTATTTCACATCTACATTGTCTGGCGTATACACCACGATCGGCAGCTTGCTGTTGTAACGCAGCATTCCAGCATCGCCCAGATACGCGGTGACAAATTTCTTCTCTTTCTTGCCATCCGGGCAGGCCATCATCGTGGAAACCGGCGAGCTAACTTTATCAAAGACATAATAATCATAGCCCCAGCCTTCCAGCGTTTTGCTTTCCAGCTTCCCGCCGAGACGATGCAAATTGCAATCGACTTCCAGCGTCTGACCGATTAACAGTTCTACTTTCAGGGTAGATTCATCTTCTTGCGGGGTTAACTGAATCACCTGACGCTTCATCCCTTTTTCAGCTTGTGGATAAGGCGCGATTTTTTCCAGTGGCTGGACGCTTTCTGCCGCCCAGGCGGAAGTGGTAGCGAAAGCGGCAAACAAAACTGCAGGTAGAATGGTCTTCATTTTTTTGCTTTCCTTCTTCATTTATAGGTTTTCACCGATGATGTCGCTGAAGGTTAACATATTCATCAGATTTATTAATTTGCTTTATGAATAACTTAAAGAACATTCAGACAATTTTACCTGCTCTTTTAGTGTTAAATTCTGATGAGGGAGCAAACCAGCAGAAATATCTCTGGTGAATTAATCGCTATATAAATATGTTTATAACCATTTGAAATGTGAGCAAAAGCCCGTTTTTGCCACGCTTCCCGCCACTCTTTTGATCCTGCTACAGGTTTTACCCCGATCGGGGTATGCATCTTTGACACATCCTTTAATATCTTAGCGGCTATAAAAATGGCTTATTAATTATGCGGTTTATTTGGTCGCTCTCAATTTTCAGAGCGCGTTAATGATGGAAGGTCAATGTGAAGATTGATGCATCCCGTCGGGGCATACTCACTGGTCGCTGGCGCAAAGCCAGTAACGGTATCCGTCCGCCCTGGTCCGGTGATGAATCTCATTTTCTGACCCATTGCACCCGTTGCGACGCCTGTATTAATGCTTGTGAAAACAACATTCTGCAACGCGGCGCGGGCGGCTATCCGAGCGTTAATTTCAAAAATAACGAGTGCAGCTTCTGTTACGCCTGCGCGCAGGCTTGCCCCGAATCGCTATTTTCTCCGCGCCACACCAGGGCCTGGGATTTGCAGTTCACCATTGGGGACGCGTGCCTGGCGTATCAGTCAGTTGAATGCCGCCGCTGTCAGGATAGCTGTGAGCCAATGGCAATTATCTTTCGCCCGACGCTCTCCGGGATCTACCAGCCGCAACTTAATAGCCAACTTTGCAACGGATGTGGAGCATGTGCAGCCAGCTGTCCGGTATCAGCCATAACTGCGGAGTATCTCCATGCACACTAACTGGCAAGTTTGCAGCCTGGTCGTGCAGGCCAAAAGCGAACGAATTTCAGACATCAGCACCCAACTGAACGCCTTTCCCGGCTGTGAAGTTGCTGTCAGCGACGCGCCGAGCGGTCAGTTGATTGTGGTGGTGGAAGCAGAAGACAGCGAAACGCTGATCCAAACCATTGAGTCAGTACGCAACGTAGAGGGCGTGCTGGCGGTGTCGCTGGTTTATCACCAGCAGGAAGAGCAAGGTGAGGAAACACCATGAAACTCAGTCGTCGTAGCTTTATGAAAGCTAACGCCGTTGCGGCCGCTGCGGCGGCTGCCGGTCTCAGCGTGCCGGGCGTTGCCCGCGCCGTTGTTGGTCAGCAGGAAGCCATTAAATGGGATAAAGCGCCGTGCCGTTTCTGCGGTACTGGTTGCGGCGTTCTGGTCGGAACGCAGCAGGGGCGTGTGGTGGCCTGTCAGGGCGACCCGGACGCACCGGTTAACCGTGGCCTGAACTGCATTAAGGGCTATTTCCTGCCCAAGATCATGTACGGTAAAGACCGTTTGACGCAGCCGCTGCTGCGTATGAAAAACGGTAAATATGACAAAGAAGGCGAATTTACCCCAATCACCTGGGATCAGGCCTTCGATGTGATGGAAGAGAAATTCAAAACCGCCCTGAAAGAAAAAGGACCGGAATCGATCGGTATGTTCGGTTCTGGTCAGTGGACTATCTGGGAAGGTTATGCCGCGTCCAAGCTGTTCAAAGCGGGCTTCCGTTCGAACAACATCGACCCGAACGCACGTCACTGTATGGCGTCGGCAGTAGTTGGCTTTATGCGTACCTTTGGTATGGATGAGCCGATGGGCTGCTATGACGACATCGAGCAGGCTGACGCGTTTGTGCTGTGGGGCGCAAACATGGCGGAGATGCACCCGATCCTCTGGTCACGCATCACTAACCGTCGTCTCTCTAACCAGGACGTCACTGTGGCGGTGCTTTCAACCTACCAGCATCGTAGCTTTGAGCTGGCGGATAACGGCATCATCTTTACGCCGCAATCTGACCTGGTGATCCTGAACTACATCGCCAACTATATCATTCAAAACAATGCGATAAATCAGGACTTCTTCAGCAAGCACGTTAACCTGCGCAAAGGGGCGACGGACATCGGCTACGGTTTACGTCCGACCCATCCGCTGGAAAAAGCAGCGAAGAATCCAGGTTCTGACGCCTCCGAACCGATGAGCTTTGAAGATTACAAAGCCTTCGTTGCCGAGTATACGCTGGAAAAAACTGCCGAAATGACCGGCGTGCCGAAAGACCAGTTAGAACAACTGGCGCAGCTGTATGCCGATCCGAACAAGAAAGTCATCTCCTACTGGACGATGGGCTTCAACCAGCATACTCGTGGCGTGTGGGCCAACAACCTGGTCTACAACCTGCACCTGCTGACCGGCAAAATTTCCCAGCCGGGTTGCGGTCCGTTCTCCCTGACCGGGCAGCCTTCCGCGTGTGGTACTGCGCGTGAAGTGGGCACCTTTGCTCACCGTCTGCCTGCGGACATGGTGGTGACTAACGAGAAACACCGTGATATTTGCGAGAAGAAGTGGAATATCCCGAGCGGCACCATTCCGGCGAAAATCGGTCTGCACGCGGTGGCACAAGACCGTGCACTGAAAGACGGCAAGCTGAATGTTTACTGGACCATGTGTACCAACAACATGCAGGCCGGGCCGAACATTAATGAAGAGCGTATGCCGGGCTGGCGCGATCCGCGCAACTTCATCATTGTCTCCGATCCGTATCCGACAGTCAGTGCGCTGGCAGCCGACTTGATCCTGCCGACCGCAATGTGGGTAGAGAAAGAGGGCGCTTACGGTAACGCCGAACGCCGTACTCAGTTCTGGCGTCAGCAGGTACAGGCACCGGGCGAAGCGAAATCGGATCTCTGGCAGTTAGTCCAGTTCTCCCGCCGCTTCAAAACTGAAGAAGTATGGCCGGAAGAGCTGCTGGCGAAGAAACCGGAACTGCGTGGCAAAACGCTGTACGAAGTTCTGTATGCCACCCCCGAAGTGAGCAAATTCCCGGTATCCGAACTGGCGGAAGATCAGCTGAACGATGAATCCCGCGAGCTGGGCTTCTATCTGCAAAAAGGGCTGTTCGAAGAGTACGCATGGTTTGGTCGCGGTCACGGTCACGATCTCGCGCCGTTCGATGACTACCACAAAGCGCGCGGTCTGCGCTGGCCGGTGGTGAACGGTAAAGAAACACAGTGGCGTTACAGCGAAGGTAACGACCCGTACGTGAAAGCGGGCGAAGGCTATAAGTTCTACGGTAAACCGGATGGCAAAGCGGTGATCTTCGCACTGCCGTTCGAACCGGCGGCGGAAGCACCGGATGAAGAGTACGACCTGTGGCTCTCTACCGGACGCGTTCTGGAGCACTGGCACACCGGCAGTATGACTCGCCGTGTGCCGGAACTGCACCGCGCCTTCCCGGAAGCGGTTCTGTTTATTCACCCGCTGGATGCGAAAGCGCGCGATCTGCGCCGTGGCGACAAAGTGAAAGTGGTTTCTCGCCGTGGCGAAGTGATCTCGATTGTTGAAACGCGCGGTCGTAACCGTCCGCCACAGGGCCTGGTGTACATGCCGTTCTTCGACGCCGCACAGCTGGTTAACAAACTGACGCTGGATGCGACCGATCCGCTCTCGAAAGAGACGGACTTCAAGAAGTGCGCGGTCAAACTGGAGAAGGTGTAAGCCATTATGTCCCGGTCAGCGAAACCTCAAAATGGTCGCCGCCGCTTTCTGCGCGATGTCGTTCGCACAGCAGGCGGGCTGGCTGCCGTGGGTGTGGCGCTGGGGTTACAACAGCAAACCGCACGCGCATCTGGCGTGCGGTTGCGCCCGCCCGGAGCCATAAACGAGAACGCCTTTGCCAGTGCCTGTGTGCGTTGCGGTCAGTGTGTTCAGGCTTGCCCTTACGACACCTTAAAACTGGCGACGCTGGCTTCTGGCCTGTCGGCGGGCACGCCATATTTTGTCGCACGGGATATTCCTTGCGAAATGTGTGAGGACATTCCGTGCGCCAAAGTGTGCCCAAGCGGTGCGCTGGATCGTGAGATTGAATCGATCGACGACGCGCGGATGGGGCTGGCGGTACTGGTGGACCAGGAAAACTGTCTCAACTTTCAGGGGCTGCGCTGCGATGTTTGTTATCGCGAATGCCCGAAAATTGATGAGGCCATCACCCTGGAGCTGGAGCGCAACACGCGTACCGGTAAGCACGCCCGCTTTCTGCCGACGGTTCACAGCGACGCCTGTACCGGTTGCGGTAAGTGCGAAAAAGTATGCGTGCTGGAACAACCGGCAATCAAGGTGTTACCGCTGTCACTGGCGAAAGGGGAGTTAGGTCACCATTACCGCTTCGGTTGGCTGGAGGGGAACAATGGCAAATCGTAAACGTGACGCCGGGCGCGAGGCGCTGGAGAAAAAAGGCTGGTGGCGCAGTCACCGTTGGCTGGTGTTACGTCGCCTTTGTCAGTTCTTCGTGCTGGGGATGTTTTTGAGCGGTCCATGGTTTGGTGTGTGGATCTTGCACGGCAACTACAGCAGTAGCCTGTTATTCGACACCGTTCCGCTGACCGATCCGCTGATGACGCTGCAAAGTCTTGCCAGTGGTCATCTGCCTGCCACGGTGGCGTTGACCGGTGCGGTGATTATCACCGTGCTCTACGCCCTGGCGGGAAAGCGATTATTTTGCAGCTGGGTCTGCCCGCTGAACCCGATTACCGACTTAGCGAACTGGTTACGCAGGCGCTTTGACCTCAATCAGTCTGCGACGATCCCTCGCCACATTCGCTACGTGCTGTTGGTGGTCATTCTGGTGGGATCAGCCTTAACTGGCACGCTCATTTGGGAATGGATCAACCCCGTTTCTCTGATGGGGCGCAGCCTGGTAATGGGCTTCGGCAGCGGCGCGCTGCTTATTCTCGCGCTGTTTTTATTTGATCTACTGGTCGTTGAACACGGCTGGTGCGGGCACATTTGTCCGGTTGGCGCGCTGTATGGCGTGCTGGGTAGCAAAGGTGTGATTACCGTTGCGGCCACCGATCGGCAGAAATGTAACCGCTGTATGGATTGTTTTCATGTTTGCCCGGAACCGCATGTGCTACGTGCCCCGGTGCTGGATGAACAAAGCCCGGTGCAGGTCACCAGCCGCGATTGCATGACGTGCGGTCGCTGCGTGGATGTCTGTTCTGAGGATGTATTTACAATAACTACACGATGGAGTTCGGGAGCGAAATCATGAAAAGCCATGACCTGAAGAAAGCGCTGTGTCAATGGACGGCGATGCTGGCCCTGGTGGTAAGCGGCGCGGTTTGGGCGGCTAATGGCGTCGATTTTAGCCAGTCGCCGGAAGTATCCGGGACACAGGAAGGGGCCATTCGGATGCCAAAAGAGCAGGAACGGATGCCGCTGAACTATGTGAATCAGCCGCCAATGATCCCGCATAGCGTTGAAGGTTATCAGGTAACGACCAATACCAACCGCTGCTTGCAGTGCCACGGTGTCGAAAGTTATCGCACCACTGGCGCGCCGCGTATCAGTCCTACTCACTTTATGGACAGCGACGGCAAAGTGGGCGCGGAAGTGGCTCCGCGTCGTTATTTCTGTCTGCAATGTCACGTACCGCAGGCCGATACCGCGCCAATCGTGGGGAATACCTTTACCCCATCAAAAGGTTACGGGAAATAAGAGGTTATTATGGGAAATTCTGACCGTAAGCCTGGTCTGATTAAGCGCCTGTGGAAATGGTGGCGTACCCCCAGCCGTCTGGCGCTGGGGACGCTGCTGTTGATCGGTTTTGTTGGCGGCATCGTCTTCTGGGGTGGCTTTAACACCGGGATGGAAAAAGCCAATACCGAAGAGTTCTGCATTAGCTGCCACGAAATGCGCAACACGGTGTATCAGGAATACATGGATTCCGTGCACTACAACAACCGTAGCGGCGTCCGTGCGACCTGTCCGGATTGTCACGTTCCGCACGAGTTTGTGCCGAAGATGATACGCAAGCTCAAAGCAAGTAAAGAGCTGTATGGTAAAATTTTTGGCGTTATTGACACGCCGCAGAAATTTGAAGCTCATCGTCTGACGATGGCACAGAATGAGTGGCGGCGCATGAAGGACAATAACTCGCAGGAGTGCCGTAACTGTCACAACTTCGAGTATATGGATACAACCGCCCAGAAATCGGTTGCCGCGAAGATGCATGACCAGGCGGTGAAAGATGGGCAAACCTGTATTGATTGCCATAAAGGGATAGCGCACAAGCTGCCCGATATGCGTGAAGTCGAGCCAGGTTTTTAACAGGGTTATTGCGTGGGTATGCTTGAAGCCAGAGAGTTACTTTGTGAGCGGGATGAACGAACCTTATTTAGTGGCTTGTCATTTACGCTGAACGCAGGAGAGTGGGTACAAATCACCGGTAGCAACGGCGCGGGGAAGACAACGCTTCTCCGTTTGCTGACGGGGTTGTCTCGCCCTGACGCAGGCGAGGTTCTCTGGCAAGGGCAGCCCTTGCATCAGGTACGCGACAGCTACCATCAAAACCTGTTATGGATAGGCCATCAGCCGGGGATCAAAACCCGGCTGACGGCGTTAGAAAATCTGCACTTTTATCATCGCGATGGCGATACCGCACAATGTCTGGAAGCCCTGGCGCAGGCCGGGCTTGCCGGATTCGAAGATATTCCTGTAAATCAGCTCTCGGCCGGGCAACAACGCCGCGTCGCTTTAGCGCGTCTGTGGCTGACCCGTGCCACGTTATGGATCCTCGACGAGCCTTTTACCGCGATTGACGTTAACGGCGTCGATCGTCTGACCCAGCGTATGGCGCAGCATACGGAGCAGGGGGGGATTGTGATTCTGACTACCCACCAGCCGCTCAACGTTGCTGAAAGTAAAATTCGCCGCATTTCACTGACGCAAACGAGGGCCGCATGATGTTCTGGCGCATTTTCCGTCTTGAGCTGCGTGTAGCGTTTCGCCATAGCGCCGAAATCGCCAACCCGCTGTGGTTCTTCCTGATTGTAATTACCCTTTTTCCGCTCAGTATCGGTCCGGAGCCGCAACTGCTGGCGCGTATTGCACCGGGCATTATCTGGGTTGCTGCGCTGCTTTCATCCTTGCTGGCGCTGGAACGACTGTTCCGTGACGATTTGCAGGACGGCAGTCTTGAACAATTGATGTTGTTGCCGTTACCCTTGCCCGCCGTTGTGCTGGCGAAGGTGATGGCGCACTGGATGGTAACCGGTCTGCCGTTACTCATCCTTTCGCCACTGGTAGCAATGCTACTGGGAATGGATGTTTATGGCTGGCAAGTGATGGCGCTGACGCTGCTGCTGGGAACGCCTACGCTTGGCTTTCTCGGTGCACCGGGCGTGGCGCTGACAGTGGGACTTAAGCGCGGTGGTGTGCTGCTCAGCATACTGGTGTTACCGCTGACTATCCCATTACTCATCTTCGCCACCGCCGCGATGGACGCGGCTTCCATGCATTTGCCCGTTGACGGGTATCTGGCAATTTTAGGCGCGTTGCTGGCAGGCACCGCGACATTAAGTCCTTTTGCGACGGCGGCAGCGTTACGAATCAGCATTCAATAACGCTGGATTACTGATTTTTGTTCGAGTCTGGTATCGAAACTATGTGGAAAACACTGCATCAACTGGCGATCCCACCACGGCTGTATCAAATCTGTGGCTGGTTTATACCGTGGCTGGCAATTGCCAGTGTGGTCGTGCTTACCGTCGGCTGGATCTGGGGATTCGGCTTTGCTCCGGCTGATTATCAGCAGGGAAATAGCTACCGCATTATCTACCTGCATGTGCCTGCGGCGATCTGGTCGATGGGCATTTATGCATCAATGGCAGTGGCAGCGTTTATTGGCCTTGTCTGGCAGATGAAAATGGCCAACCTGGCGGTGGCGGCGATGGCCCCCATTGGTGCCGTGTTTACCTTTATTGCCCTGGTTACCGGCTCTGCATGGGGAAAACCGATGTGGGGCACCTGGTGGGTATGGGATGCACGTCTGACTTCTGAACTGGTGCTGCTTTTTTTGTATGTGGGTGTGATTGCCCTGTGGCACGCCTTCGACGACCGCCGTCTGGCGGGCCGTGCGGCAGGTATCCTGGTGCTGATTGGCGTGGTGAATCTGCCGATTATTCATTACTCCGTGGAGTGGTGGAACACCCTGCATCAGGGATCAACGCGGATGCAGCAAAGTATCGATCCGGCGATGCGTTCGCCGCTGCGCTGGTCGATTTTTGGCTTCCTGCTCCTGTCTGCCACGCTGACGCTGATGCGGATGCGTAATTTGATTTTGCTGATGGAAAAACGCCGTCCGTGGGTGAGTGAACTGATACTGAAAAGAGGCCGTAAATGACCCCTGCATTTGCTTCCTGGAATGAATTTTTCGCAATGGGCGGTTACGCCTTTTTTGTCTGGCTGGCGGTGGTGATGACCGTTATTCCGCTGGTGGTTTTGGTCGTGCACTCGGTGATGCAGCATCGCGCAATTCTGCGTGGTGTGGCGCAACAGCGGGCGCGTGAGGCGCGTTTACGTGCTGCGCAACAGCAGGAGGCTGCATGAATATTCGCCGTAAAAACCGCTTGTGGATTGCCTGTGCTGTTCTGGCAGGGTTGGCACTGACTATCGGTCTGGTGCTATATGCGCTGCGCTCGAATATCGATCTCTTTTATACGCCGGGGGAAATTCTCTACGGCAAGCGTGAAACTCAGCAAATGCCGGAAGTCGGTCAGCGTCTGCGCGTTGGCGGGATGGTGATGCCGGGTAGCGTGCAGCGCGATCCCAATTCGCTAAAAGTAACTTTCACCATTTACGACGCTGAAGGTTCAGTAGATGTCTCTTACGAAGGCATTTTGCCGGATCTGTTCCGTGAAGGGCAGGGCGTTGTGGTGCAGGGCGAACTGGAAAAAGGCAATCATATCCTCGCAAAAGAAGTGCTGGCGAAACACGACGAAAACTACACGCCGCCAGAAGTTGAGAAAGCGATGGAAGCCAATCACCGTCGCCCGGCGAGTGTTTATAAGGACCCAGCATCATGATGCCGGAAATTGGTAACGGGCTGCTGTGTCTGGCGCTAGGAATTGCGCTGCTGCTGTCCGTGTATCCGCTATGGGGCGTAGCGCGCGGAGATGCGCGCATGATGGCGTCTTCCCGCTTGTTTGCCTGGCTGCTGTTTATGTCTGTGGCTGGCGCATTTCTGGTACTGGTCAATGCCTTCGTGGTCAACGACTTCACCGTCACCTATGTTGCCAGCAACTCCAATACCCAGCTTCCGGTGTGGTATCGCGTGGCGGCTACCTGGGGCGCGCATGAAGGCTCGCTCCTGCTGTGGGTGCTGCTGATGAGCGGCTGGACCTTTGCGGTAGCGATTTTTAGTCAGCGTATTCCGCTGGATATTGTGGCCCGCGTACTGGCGATAATGGGGATGGTCAGCGTCGGCTTTTTGCTGTTCATTCTCTTTACCTCTAACCCGTTCTCACGCACGTTGCCGAACTTCCCGATTGAAGGGCGCGATCTTAACCCGCTGTTACAGGATCCGGGGCTGATCTTCCATCCGCCTCTGCTCTATATGGGGTACGTGGGGTTCTCGGTGGCGTTTGCTTTTGCCATTGCTTCTTTGTTGTGCGGGCGTCTGGACAGCACTTATGCGCGTTTTACTCGTCCGTGGACGCTGGCGGCGTGGATCTTCTTGACGCTCGGCATTGTGCTCGGTTCCGCATGGGCCTATTACGAACTCGGCTGGGGCGGCTGGTGGTTCTGGGATCCGGTAGAAAACGCCTCGTTTATGCCGTGGCTGGTGGGGACTGCGCTGATGCACTCACTGGCGGTCACTGAACAACGCGCCAGCTTCAAAGCGTGGACATTACTGCTGGCAATCAGTGCCTTCTCGTTGTGTCTGCTAGGGACTTTCCTGGTGCGTTCCGGCGTGCTGGTATCGGTACACGCGTTTGCCTCTGATCCGGCACGCGGTATGTTTATCCTCGCCTTTATGGTACTGGTGATTGGTGGTTCGCTGCTGCTGTTTGCCGCGCGTGGACACAAAGTTCGCTCACGCGTAAACAATGCGCTGTGGTCGCGGGAATCTCTGCTGTTAGCGAACAACGTTTTGCTGGTCGCCGCGATGCTGGTGGTATTACTGGGGACGCTGCTGCCGCTGGTGCACAAGCAACTGGGACTGGGCAGTATTTCGATTGGCGAACCGTTCTTCAACACCATGTTTACCTGGCTGATGGTGCCGTTTGCGCTGCTGCTTGGTGTCGGTCCTCTGGTGCGCTGGGGGCGCGATCGCCCACGTAAAATCCGCAATTTATTGATTATCGCCTTCATCTCAACGCTGGTGCTGTCGCTGCTGCTGCCGTGGCTGTTCGAAAGCAAAGTTGTGGCGATGACGGTGCTCGGCCTGGCAATGGCCTGCTGGATTGCTGTGCTGGCAATTGCGGAAGCTGCGCTGCGTATTTCACGTGGCACGAAAACCACCTTCAGTTATTGGGGAATGGTGGCGGCTCACCTTGGGCTGGCAGTGACAATTGTTGGCATTGCCTTTAGTCAGAACTATAGCGTTGAGCGTGATGTGCGCATGAAGTCCGGCGATAGCGTCGATATTCATGAATATCGCTTCACCTTCCGTGATGTCAAAGAGGTGACTGGCCCGAACTGGCGTGGCGGTGTGGCGACTATCGGCGTAACGCGAGAGGGTAAACCGGAAACAGTGCTGTATGCGGAAAAACGTTATTACAACACTGCCGGGTCGATGATGACCGAAGCGGCGATTGACGGTGGCATCACGCGTGACCTGTACGCCGCGCTCGGTGAAGAGCTGGAAAACGGCGCGTGGGCTGTGCGTCTTTACTACAAACCATTTGTTCGCTGGATTTGGGCGGGCGGGCTGATGATGGCGTTGGGCGGACTGCTGTGTCTGTTTGATCCTCGCTATCGTAAGCGCGTGAGTCCGCAAAAAACTGCGCCGGAGGCTGTATGAAGCGCAAAGTATTGTTAATTCCGTTGATTATCTTCCTGGCGATTGCCGCGGCGCTGCTGTGGCAGTTGGCGCGTAATGCCGAAGGGGATGATCCGACCAATCTGGAATCGGCGCTCATTGGCAAGCCTGTGCCGAAGTTTCGTCTCGAATCACTGGACAATCCGGGGCAGTTTTATCAGGCGGATGTGCTGACTCAGGGCAAACCAGTGCTGCTTAACGTCTGGGCGACCTGGTGTCCGACCTGCCGTGCGGAACATCAATATCTGAATCAGCTTTCTGCGCAGGGCATCCGAGTGGTCGGCATGAACTATAAAGACGATCGCCAGAAGGCAATCAGCTGGCTGAAAGAGCTGGGCAATCCTTACGCGCTAAGCCTGTTTGATGGCGACGGCATGTTAGGGCTGGATCTCGGTGTCTATGGCGCGCCAGAAACCTTCCTTATTGACGGCAACGGCATCATTCGCTATCGCCATGCGGGCGATCTCAATCCTCGCGTCTGGGAAGAAGAGATCAAGCCGCTGTGGGAGAAATACAGTAAGGAGGCCGCACAATGAGGTTTTTATTGGGCGTGCTGATGTTGATGATCTCCGGCTCAGCGCTGGCGACCATCGACGTGTTGCAGTTTAAAGATGAAGCACAGGAACAACAGTTCCGTCAGCTCACTGAAGAACTGCGCTGCCCGAAATGCCAGAATAACAGCATTGCCGATTCCAACTCGATGATTGCCACCGACCTGCGCCAGAAAGTGTATGAACTGATGCAGGAAGGTAAAAGTAAGAAAGAGATTGTCGATTATATGGTGGCGCGTTACGGCAACTTCGTCACTTACGATCCGCCGTTAACGCCGCTGACCGTGCTGCTGTGGGTGCTGCCAGTAGTGGCTATTGGCATTGGCGGTTGGGTCATTTACGCCCGCTCGCGGCGTCGGGTACGCGTGGTGCCGGAAGCGTTTCCTGAACAAAGCGTGCCGGAAGGTAAGCGTGCCGGATATGTCGCTTATTTGCCGGGCATTGTGGTGGCGTTAATTGTGGCTGGCGTCAGCTACTACCAGACCGGAAATTATCAACAGGTGAAAATCTGGCAGCAGGCCACGGCACAGGCTCCGGCGTTGCTGGACAGGGCGCTGGATCCGAAAGCCGATCCGCTCAACGAAGAAGAGATGTCGCGTCTTGCGCTGGGGATGCGTACTCAACTGCAAAAAAATCCGGGAGATATAGAAGGCTGGATTATGTTGGGCCGCGTTGGCATGGCGCTGGGTAACGCTAGTATCGCCACCGATGCATACGCTACTGCGTATCGCCTCGATCCGAAAAACAGCGATGCCGCACTGGGTTATGCTGAAGCGTTGACACGTTCATCTGATCCCAACGACAACCGCCTCGGCGGCGAACTGCTGCGCCAGTTGGTGAGAAGCGACCACAGCAATATCCGTGTGTTAAGCATGTATGCGTTTAATGCCTTTGAGCAGCAGCGATTTGGCGAAGCCGTTGCCGCGTGGGAGATGATGTTGAAACTCTTACCTGCCAACGATACTCGCCGTGCGGTGATTGAACGTAGTATCGCGCAGGCGATGCAACATTTGTCGCCGCAGGAGAGTAAATAAAAAGAGGCCCGATGGTGATGCCATCGGGCTATTTTTATTGTGCCCCGCGTTGTTGCAGGAACAGAATGGTGGCTGCCACGCGTGAGCGGACATTGAGTTTGCGCAGCAGATTGCGAATATGTACTTTTACTGTCTGCTCTGAAATATTCAACACCGAGGCAATCTGTTTATTTGACAGCCCCTGTGCCAGCTCGTGCAGAACATCCAGCTCGCGCTCCGTCAGCACGCTGAAGGGATCTTCTTCCGCGCCAAACATTTCACGTTCACGTAAGTACTGATTGACGCGTTCGCTAAAGACTTTGCTGCCTTTCGCTCCAGCACGAATTGCTTCCAGCAATACTTCCGGGTCGCTGTCTTTCAACAGATAACCGTCTGCGCCTGCGTCTATCAGTGCAAAGACATCGCTGGAGGCATCTGATACGGTCAGGATAATAATTTGCGCGGTAACGCCATCCCTGCGCAAGGCATTGAGGGTATCCAGGCCACTCATACCTTTCATATTGAGATCCAGCAAGATCACGTCGATATCCAGTCTATTCGCCAGATCGATCGCGCTCGCGCCGTCGCCCGCTTCGGCGACCACTTCAAAGCCAGGATCAAGCTCCAGTAACTGACGAACACCGCGTCGCATAAGTGGATGATCATCCACAATCATCACCTGAAAAGGCGTTGCTTCAGGCATAGTAGTCTCCTGAGGTTTTATTAGAATCATTATGTTTGAGCGTAGCGTTGGTAACGCTACCAGGCGCGTGAATGTTACCCCATTTTATGTATGGACATGTAGTGAAAACTACAACCTTGTCGTTCGCTTTGGCATCATTTTCATTATAAAGACGGAATTTTGCATCAGCTTCTCATCAAGAAAAACAACTAAAAAATCAATCACAATACTTGTGCATTTCTTTAAACAGTTTTTAAAAACTGACTCCGGGTATGGAGCTATGGGTATTTTCCGTACCCAATGCTTTTAACAGCAATTAATTTCATAGGATGAAAGCTCAATTCATCAATCTGGTTCTGTTTCTCTTTGTCGTTCCGCAATATCTGTTCTGGTGGCTACAGCGTTATATTCACCCATAGCATTGGCATCAACAGTTGAGTATGGTGAGACAGTTGATGGTGTTGTCCTGGAAAAAGATATCCAGCTGGTTTATGGGACCGCCAATAATACGAAAATCAATCCTGGCGGAGAACAGCATATAAAAGAATTTGGTGTAAGTAGTAATACTGAAATTAAAGGAGGGTATCAGTACATTGAAATGAATGGTACCGCAGAATACTCAGTATTAAATGACGGTTATCAAATTGTTCAAATGGGTGGCGCGGCAAACCAGACTACCCTCAATAATGGTGTGCTACAGGTTTATGGCGCAGCGAATGATCCCACGATTAAAGGCGGGCGCTTAATCGTTGAAAAAGATGGGATTACCGTCCTTGCCGCTATCGAAAAGGGAGGATTACTGGAGGTTAAAGAGGGGGGATTAGCGATTGCGGTAGATCAGAAAGCAGGCGGTGCTATTAAAGCAAGCACGCGGGTCATGGAGGCATTCGGAACAAACCGTCTCGGTCAGTTCGAAATCAAGAATGGTATTGCTAACAATATGCTGTTGGAAAACGGCGGAAGTTTGCGAGTTGAAGAAAATGACTTCGCTTATAATACTACTGTAGATAGTGGCGGCTTACTGGAGGTTATGGATGGCGGGACTGTAACTGGCGTTGATAAAAAAGCAGGCGGAAAATTAATTGTCTCAACGAATGCGCTGGAAGTGAGTGGTACAAACAGTAAAGGCCAATTTAGTATAAAAGATGGTGTGTCAAAAAATTATGAACTGGATGATGGTTCCGGGCTCATTGTTATGGAGGACACGCAGGCCATTGATACTATCCTTGATGAGCATGCCACTATGCAATCGCTGGGAAAGGATACTGGTACGAAAGTGCAGGCAAATGCGGTATATGATCTCGGTCGATCAGATCAGAATGGAAGTATCACGTATTCCTCAAAAGCCATCTCTGAAAATATGGTTATCAACAATGGCCGCGCTAACGTCTGGGCTAGCACAATGGTTAACGTTTCAGTCAGAGGGAATGATGGCATTCTTGAGGTCATGAAGCCGCAAATAAATTATGCACCCGCAATGTTGGTGGGTAAGGTAGTGGTTTCTGAGGGCGCTTCTTTTAGAACGCATGGTGCCGTGGATACCAGCAAAGCGGACGTTTCGCTCGAAAATAGCGTATGGACCATCATTGCCGATATCACTACGACGAACCAAAACACCCTCCTCAACTTAGCCAACCTTGCGATGTCTGACGCAAATGTGATTATGATGGATGAGCCAGTGACTCGTTCATCAGTGACGGCAAGTGCGGAAAATTTCATTACGTTGACCACCAATACCCTGTCGGGAAACGGCAATTTTTATATGCGTACCGATATGGCTAATCATCAGAGCGATCAGCTCAACGTCACCGGTCAGGCAACAGGTGATTTCAAAATATTCGTGACGGACACCGGTGCCAGCCCGGCAGCAGGAGATAGCCTTACACTGGTAACAACGGGCGGCGGTGATGCTGCATTTACGTTGGGCAATGCCGGAGGCGTTGTTGATATCGGTACGTATGAATATACCTTGCTGGATAATGGCAACCATAGCTGGAGTTTGGCAGAGAATCGCGCGCAAATTACCCCTTCAACCACTGATGTGCTGAATATGGCGGCAGCACAACCGCTGGTATTTGATGCAGAACTGGACACCGTGCGTGAGCGTCTTGGTAGCGTAAAAGGCGTTAATTACGATACGGCGATGTGGAGTTCGGCAATTAACACCCGCAACAACGTGACCACTGGTGCGGGCGCTGGCTTTGAGCAAACATTGACCGGGCTGACGCTCGGTATCGATAGCCGTTTCTCCCGTGAAGAAACCAGCACAATTCGCGGCTTGTTCTTTGGTTACTCTCATTCTGATATTGGTTTTGATCGCGGCGGCAAAGGCAATGTCGATAGCTATACCCTGGGGGCTTATGCCGGTTGGGAGCATCAGAACGGTGCCTATGTTGATGGAGTGGTGAAAGTTGACCGTTTTGCCAACACCATCCATTGCAAGATGAGTAATGGGGCAACAGCGTTTGGCGATTACAATAGTAACGGCGCGGGTGCTCATGTCGAGAGCGGGTTCCGTTGGGTTGACGGATTGTGGAGTGTTAGACCCTATCTGGCCTTTACCGGCTTTACCACAGATGGTCAGGACTACACGTTATCAAACGGCATGCGCGCGGATGTGGGAAATACCCGGATATTACGCGCTGAAGCGGGAACGGCGGTAAGCTATCACATGGACCTGCAAAACGGTACGACGCTGGAACCCTGACTGAAAGCCGCCGTGCGTCAGGAATACGCCGATTCTAACCAGGTGAAAGTTAATGACGATGGCAAATTTAATAATGATGTGGCTGGAACCCGTGGCGTTTATCAGGCTGGGATAAGGTCATCGTTTACCCCGACGTTAAGCGGTCATTTGTCAGTCAGCTATGGCAATGGCGCAGGGGTAGAATCGCCGTGGAATACTCAGGCGGGTGTGGTCTGGACGTTCTGATAACAAAAAATAAACAGGCTGTGATGTGTCACGGTCTGTTTATCGAATTAATTGCAGATATAAAAAAAACCAACCGTAAAGGTTGGTTTTTTCTTGGGATTTTTGGTCGGCACGAGAGGATTTGAACCTCCGACCCCCGACACCCCATGACGGTGCGCTACCAGGCTGCGCTACGTGCCGACTCGTGGCTGCTAATACTACCGTTTTCCACACCGATTGCAAGTAAGATATTTTGCTAACTGATTTATAATTAATCAGTTAGCGATAAAACGCTTCTCGTCTGTCAGCACTTGCAATAACAAACTTAACTGTGGTTTTTCATCTTTCACTCTTTCACCACGTAAGTTGTAAGTGCGGTATTTACCGTTATTGTTCAGCACCAGCGTCTTTTTCGGGGTGGTAATTGCCAGCGTATCGTTATCCGCTGCAGTAACCCAGTAATGACGGCGTTGAGGGTTGAACAAATCCTGACCTTGCGAATATTCGCTGGCAGGTGTGCTGACATGTAGCAGGCGTTGCATCAGCGTCGTCATCAGATCGGTATGATCAGTCAGAGCATTAATACGCTGCGCCGGCGTGCCTGGCCAGTGAATCACTAATGGCACCTGCAGATGACCGTGGGACCAGTCAAAGGTTTCTTCGTCTTCGCTCAGCGGAATACCCCGACCGGCAGTGATAATCACCACCGTATTGTCCAGTTTGCCAGAATCACGCAGTGCATTGAGCACGCGGTTGATCTGGTCATCGACATTGCCTGCCGCCCGGCTATATTTCCGTGCAAATGCCTGCTGATTGCTGTCGTCAATGTTAGTGCCATTGAAAGAGACCCACGAGAACCAGCGGTTATCTTCTTGTGCGTAGCGGCCCAGCCAGTTGATCCACTGCGTGGCGGTCTGCTCGTCGGATTGGGTGCGTACGCTCGGCATCGAGAAATCTGACAACAATGCCTGGCGATACAGCGGACTGGTAAAGCCATCTGATGAGAATAATCCCAGCTGATAGCCTTGCTGATTAAGCGCAGTAATTAACGCCGCAGGAGTACGGGTCGACAGAATGCCGTCCATATAGCTCGGCGAGATGCCATAGAACAGGCCAAAGATGCCGTTGTCTGTAGTGTTGCCGGAGCTCATATGGCGCGTGAACGAAATATTTTGCTCAGCAAAACCTGCCAGCGCAGGCATCTGCTTCTCGAAGCGTGAGTAGTTCAGGCCATCGACAGTAATCAACAGCACATTCTGCCCGGTGCCCATATCGCGATAGCGCAGTTCGCTTAACGGATACTGAACGGAAACGGCGTCTGGATTACCTTGATCAATAAGACGGCGTTGATACTCCTGCGCATCAAGCAGACCATGCTTCTCAAGAAAACGTCGCGCTGTCATCGGGTACGAAAGCGGCAGGTTAGCGCGCTGCATGGTGATCGGGCGATAGAAGTTGGCATCGGCCCAGATATACACCACATGCGAGGCGATAAAGGCGATAAATAAGAATGCGGCCAGCGGGCGCGCGAAGCGCCGACGACGCGTCAGGCTGCGCAGCTTTTGCCAGCTCCACGTCGCAAACACCAGTTCAAGCAATAAAATAACCGGCACGCTGATGAACATCAGCTGCCAGTCGCGCGCCATCTCATTTTCGTCTGGGTTGATAACCAGTTGCCAGACGATGGGATTAAGATGGAGATGGAAACGAGTAAAGACTTCGCTATCGATCAGTAATAGCGTCATTCCCGCCGTTGCCAGAATGACGGACAAAAACCTCATCAGCCTCTGGGAGCCGACGATAAAGGTCAGCGGGAAGAGGATCAGCAAGTAGGTGGCGAACACCAGGAAGCTGAAATGGCCGATAATGCTTACGTAGGAATAAATGCGACCAGCAAGCGTTGTCGGCCAGTCGGCGATAAACAGGTAACGGCTGCCAATGACGAGCGAAAGCAGAATATTGAACAGTGCAAACCAGTGCCCCCAACTGACCATCTGGGAGACTTTTTCACGGTAGCGCTGACGATGAGTTACCATAACCTGTTATCTGTTTCCCTTAGTGCGCTTTGTCTTCGTTGATAGAGGACTGTAAGGCGCGGGCAAAAGAGTTGGCAATTGCCTGGCGTTGGGCCGGGGCAATGCTGGTATTGATAAGGTTAGTGACCATGTTGCCTAACACCATCAGGGAAAGGTCGGTCGGAGCCTTATGTTTTTCCAGTACGTTGAGCAGCTCTGCGAGCAATTGTTCAACCTGTTCATCACTGTAGCGGGAAATTTGTGGCATAAATCGAAATCAGTTAGTTGATGAAAGGGCAACATATTACCGTAGCAACGGTTTTTTTTCTGCTTTTTTATGCGTTAAATCATTCTCGTTACGCTGCCTTCTGTAAAATGACCGCCATCTTTTATTGCGTCGCTTAACCGGCGGTGGTTGAATACCGCCCGGTCTTAAAGGAGAGTTTATCATGAGTCTGGATATCAACCAGATTGCTCTGCACCAGCTTATCAAGCGTGATGAGCAGAACCTTGAGCTGGTGTTGCGCGATTCATTGCTGGAACCGACAGAAACCGTCGTTGAGATGGTGGCAGAACTGCATCGGGTCTATAGCGCCAAAAATAAAGCTTACGGCTTGTTTAGCGAAGAGAGTGAACTGGCGCAGACGCTGCGCTTACAGCGTCAGGGCGAAGAGGACTTTCTGGCATTTAGCCGCGCGGCAACCGGGCGCCTGCGTGACGAATTAGCGAAATATCCTTTTGCTGACGGTGGATTCGTGCTGTTTTGCCACTACCGTTATCTGGCGGTGGAGTATCTGCTGGTGGCAGTTCTGAGCAACCTGAGCAGTATGCGCGTTAACGAAAATCTCGACATCAATCCAACCCATTATCTTGATATCAATCATGCGGATATTGTTGCGCGTATCGATTTAACCGAATGGGAAACCAATCCAGAGTCCACCCGCTATCTCACTTTCCTGAAAGGGCGAGTAGGGCGCAAAGTGGCGGATTTCTTTATGGATTTCCTCGGGGCCAGCGAAGGGTTAAACGCGAAAGCGCAAAACCGTGGGCTGTTGCAAGCGGTTGATGATTTCACTGCCGAAGCACAACTGGATAAAGCAGAGCGACAGAACGTGCGCCAGCAGGTTTATAGCTACTGTAATGAGCAGCTGCAGGCAGGCGAAGAGATCGAACTGGAGTCGCTGTCGAAAGAGCTGGCAGGCGTCAGCGAAGTGAGTTTCACGGAGTTTGCGGCTGAAAAAGGCTACGAACTGGAAGAGAGCTTCCCGGCAGACCGTAGCACACTGCGTCAGTTGACGAAGTTTGCCGGTAGCGGCGGTGGCTTGACTATTAACTTTGATGCGATGCTGTTAGGTGAACGCATCTTCTGGGATCCGGCAACCGATACCCTGACCATTAAAGGCACGCCGCCGAATTTGCGTGACCAATTGCAGCGCCGGACGTCTGGCGGCAATTAATCGGTTTTGTGTTCTGAATGCCAGATGCGGCGTGAACGCCTTATCTGGCCTGCAAAAAATAGCAATACCGTAATCAGGCATAATCTGCAGATACAAAAAACCCCGCCGGAGCGGGGTTTTTTACAACTTATTCAGCAATTAAGCGCGAACGAAGTCGATGTGCTGCAGCTTCGGTTTGTACGGGTGACGCTGTACGTCCTGAGCTTTAACTTTGATTTCTTTACCGTCAACAACGATGGTCAGAACTTCGCTGTAGAATTCAGCTTTAGCTTGCATGTTCATGACTTTGTCGTGATCCAGCTCGATAGCCAGCGGCGCTTCTTTGCCACCGTAGATGATTGCCGGGAACTTGTTAGCGGCACGCAGGCGGCGGCTCGCACCCTTACCCTGCTCTTTACGTACTTCTGCGTTGATAGTAAACATTTCTTTCTCTCTTAAATTAATCCTGCTACAGGCGACCCAGCAACAGGTAAGTGATCTGCTTTGCGTATGCAAAAGCGGGCGAGATTCTATACTCAATCGCTTTATACATCAATCAAAACTACCATTAACCGCGTAATTCGTGCGCCCGACGAAAACGACCTTCGTAATCGAACACTTTTTCACGCACTTGCCAGTACTGACCTTTCATGCGGGCAACGACAAAATCCGGGTGTCGCAATAAGGCTTGCTGGGCGAGGATATCGGCGGCGGTGATCCAGCGCAGAGGGATGCCCGGTGTGCGCGTATGCGGGCGGATAAAAAGCTGCTCGAAGGCAGTTCGCTGGGCGGGCGTTTGCAGACGGAAACGCTCACTCACATCCGCGCCGTCTTCATCGTAATAGGTGATTTTCAACCATTCGCCTTTCTCGTCGTGCTCATGCTGCAAAGACATGCCGCTACAGCGTAATACCAGCGCATCTTTCAGTCGTAGCGCCGCTTTTAACATATCATCCGGATCAACCAGTACCGTGTCACATTCGCGGCAGCGGCGAGCGGCAATATCATTTTCTGCGTTACATTGCGGGCAATTTTTAAAACGGAAACGGAAGTCACACTGTTCGCGATGACCGTCGTCATCTTCAAACCATCCCTGACAGCGGCGACCAAAGTGTTCAATCAATGTCCCGTCGGCGGTCGTTTTCCCCCAAAAGGTGTTGGCAAAACCGCAGGCAGGGCAGAAAACCTGTACCGGAACGTTGTCACTTTTGCCTTTCGGTGTACCAACTTCCGGCGCGTAGAGATCGTGAGGATTACCCGCATAATCAAGAATTAAACAATCAGTCTTGCCCGGAGCGAGACGCAGACCGCGCCCGACAATTTGTTGGTAAAGACTCACTGATTCGGTAGGGCGCAGAATGGCGATAAGATCGACGTGCGGGGCGTCAAATCCGGTGGTCAGTACTGCGACGTTGACCAGATAGCGAAAACGCTGGGCTTTAAAATCTTCAATTAACACATCGCGCTCAGCGCCGGGGGTGTCGCCAGTAATCAGTGCAGCATCTTCGGCAGGCAGTAATCCCACAATCTCTTTTGCGTGTTCAACGGTGGCGGCGAAAATCATTACCCCTTTGCGCTTTTCGGCGAACTCCATGATCTGGCTGATGATATGTGGCGTAATGCGTTGCTGTTTTTTCAGCTCACGGTTGAGATCAGCTTCGCTGAACAGCCCGTTACTCTGTGCCTGCAAGCGGCTGAAATCGTATTGCACTACTGGCATATCCAGTCGTTCTGGCGGCGTCAGATAGCCGTGTTTAATCATATAACGCAGCGGCAGCTCATAAATGCAGTCACGGAAAAGGGCTTTCTCATCGCCGCGTACCATGCCGTGATAATGGAACTGGTAGATCCAGCCTTTGCCCAATCGAAAAGGCGTGGCAGTCAGCCCCAGCAGGCGTAAGTGGGGATTCACTTTAGTCAGGTGAGTGAGGATTTGCTGATACTGGCTCTCTTCATCGTCACCAATACGGTGGCATTCATCGACAATCAACAGCGAAAATTCACCCTGAAAGGCATCAAGATTACGAGCGACCGACTGCACGCTGCCAAATACCACTTTACCGTGGCTCTCTTTGCGCTTTAACCCAGCGGCAAAAATATCGGCTTCCAGCCCCAGCGCCTGATACTTTGCATGGTTTTGCGCCACCAGTTCTTTGACGTGTGCCAGCACCAGAACACGACCACGCGCCAGCCGTGCCAGTTCGGCAATCACCAGGCTTTTACCTGCGCCGGTGGGCAGCACGATAACGGCAGGGGTTTTATGACGACGAAAATGGTTGAGCGTGGCATCCACGGCTTCTTGCTGATATGGGCGGAGTGTAAAAATCATGGTCTCGCGTAGGTAGATTATTCTGCTAATAGTATGCCATGGATCTTTTTCCCTTGAGGGATGTTATTAGACCGCTATACTGGGCAGACAACAGTTCAGATTTTCGGGTCAATGCCCGACCTCCGTTTTTACAGGCAAAATCACACACATGCGACTTGATAAATTTATCGCACAGCAACTCGGCGTTAGCCGTGCTATTGCCGGGCGTGAAATCCGCGGCAATCGTGTCACCGTCGATGGCGAAATTGTTCGTAATGCAGCGTTCAAACTGCTTCCTGAACATGATGTCGCTTACGATGGCAACCCGCTGGCGCAGCAACATGGTCCACGTTACTTCATGCTCAATAAGCCTCAGGGCTATGTTTGCTCCACGGACGACCCTGATCACCCAACGGTGCTCTATTTTCTGGATGAACCGGTAGCCTGGAAACTGCACGCCGCAGGACGTCTGGATATCGATACCACCGGTCTGGTGCTGATGACTGATGATGGTCAGTGGTCGCACCGCATTACTTCTCCGCGCCATCATTGCGAGAAGACCTATCTGGTGACACTGGAATCACCTGTAGCTGACGATACGGCAGAGCAATTTGCTAAAGGCGTGCAGCTGCATAACGAAAAAGATCTCACTAAGCCTGCGGTGCTGGAAGTGATTACCCCAACGCAGGTTCGTCTGACCATCAGCGAAGGGCGTTATCATCAGGTGAAACGCATGTTCGCCGCTGTGGGTAACCATGTGGTTGAGCTGCATCGTGAACGTATTGGCGGTATTACGCTGGATGCTGATTTAGCCCCCGGTGAATATCGTCCGTTAACTGAAGAAGAAATTGCCAGCGTCGTCTAACTTTTCCATGACTTTCAGGAGCCCGTTGTGACCACCCGACAGCATTCGTCGTTTGCTATTGTTTTTATCCTTGGCCTGCTGGCCATGTTGATGCCGCTGTCGATTGATATGTATCTGCCCGCGCTACCGGTAATTTCAGCGCAGTTTGGCGTACCTGCGGGCAGTACGCAGATGACCCTCAGTACTTATATTCTGGGCTTTGCGTTGGGGCAGTTAATCTACGGGCCGATGGCAGACAGCTTCGGGCGTAAGCCGGTGGTGCTCGGCGGTACGCTGGTGTTTGCCGCCGCCGCGGTGGCGTGTGCGTTGGCAAACACCATCGATCAGCTGATTGTGATGCGTTTCTTCCACGGGCTGGCTGCGGCTGCGGCCAGCGTGGTCATTAACGCCCTGATGCGCGATATTTACCCGAAAGAAGAGTTCTCGCGGATGATGTCGTTTGTCATGCTGGTGACCACTATTGCACCGCTGATGGCACCGATTGTCGGCGGTTGGGTGCTGGTGTGGCTGAGCTGGCATTACATCTTCTGGATCCTGGCATTAGCGGCGATTCTGGCTTCGGCAATGATTTTCTTCCTGATTAAAGAAACCTTACCACCGGAGCGTCGCCAGCCTTTTCACATTCGTACCACTATTGGTAACTTTGCGGCGCTGTTCCGTCATAAGCGTGTCCTGAGTTATATGCTTGCCAGTGGTTTCAGCTTTGCCGGGATGTTCTCGTTCTTAAGCGCCGGACCGTTTGTCTACATTGAAATTAACCACGTCGCGCCGGAAAACTTTGGTTATTACTTTGCACTAAACATTGTTTTCCTGTTCGTGATGACCATTTTTAACAGCCGCTTCGTTCGCCGCATTGGCGCGTTAAATATGTTCCGCTCGGGGTTGTGGATACAATTTATTATGGCAGCGTGGATGGTCATCAGTGCGCTGCTGGGGCTGGGATTCTGGTCGCTGGTGGTTGGCGTTGCGGCGTTTGTGGGCTGCGTGTCGATGGTGTCATCCAATGCGATGGCGGTCATTCTTGATGAGTTTCCCCATATGGCGGGAACGGCATCTTCGCTGGCAGGAACCTTCCGTTTTGGCATAGGGGCAATTGTTGGCGCATTGCTTTCTCTTGCGACCTT
The DNA here is from genome assembly GCF_012584495.1 of Escherichia sp. SCLE84. Taxonomy (NCBI): domain Bacteria; kingdom Pseudomonadati; phylum Pseudomonadota; class Gammaproteobacteria; order Enterobacterales; family Enterobacteriaceae; genus Escherichia; species Escherichia sp. SCLE84. The sequence continues at coordinate 4,910,457 of NZ_CP051430.1, forward strand.
TAACTCTGCATGGCCGATGATTTGGTCAATTGCATTCTGCGCAAGCAGCTCCATTCTCTTCTGTCTGTACGCCAGTCGACCGAAAAAACGGTGATCTATTGCACAACGAGGAAGCTAAAAGGCTTCCTTTGTTGATGCATGTCAACCACAAATCTATCATTCCCCCCGATATATGTTTATTTTATGTAAAATCAATTTATGTAAAAAGTCACATCATTGTAGTTAAAAAGGTTGAGTTAGATCGCAGAAACGGGTACATATAGCCCCGCAAACGTGACCACGCCCGCAGATATTACTTAAATCAGAGCCATAGAGGCCACGCAGGCGAGGCATCAATCTTTACGATCTGTATAAAGACGGATTGTTGATGATGTGTTAAAATTGATGTAAACAAATTGTGAAGTGAATGTACTTCCGGGGAAAATAAGTGACTTCATTACAACTCTCAATCGTCCATCGACTGCCGCAGAACTATCGCTGGTCTGCTGGTTTCGCAGGTTCGAAGGTTGAACCGATTCCGCAAAATGGACCGTGCGGTGACAACAGCCTGGTGGCGCTTAAATTGCTTAGCCCGGATGGTGATAATGCATGGTCGGTGATGTATAAACTAAGCCAGGCGTTAAGCGACATCGAAGTTCCATGTTCGGTGCTGGAGTGTGAAGGTGAGCCGTGCCTGTTTGTAAATCGCCAGGACGAGTTTGCTGCAACATGCCGATTGAAAAATTTTGGTGTGGCAATTGCCGAACCCTTTTCAAACTACAATCCTTTTTAAGCGTCAGCTCAACGCCAGTAGCTGACGCGTATACTCCTGCTGCGGTGTGGCAAACACGCGCGCGCACGGTCCTTGTTCCACTACTTCCCCTTGTCGCAGTACGATAACCTGATGACATAACGCGCGGACAACGTGCAAATCGTGGCTGATAAACAAATAGGCCAGTTGATGCTTTTGTTGCAATGATTTCAATAGCGTCAATATTTGCGCCTGTACCGTTTTGTCGAGTGATGATGTCGGTTCATCAAGTATGATCAGCGAGGGCTTAAGAATTAATGCCCTGGCAATCGCAATACGTTGTCGCTGACCACCAGAGAACTCCGCCGGATAACGGTGGCGTGTTTCAGGATCTAATCCCACTTCATGCATCACGGCTATCACTTGTTGTTCGCGTTGTGCGGCAGAAAGCGTCGGCTGGTGAACCCGTAAGCCTTCCTCAATAATCTGCAAAACGTTGAGTCGTGGGTTGAGCGAGGAGTTTGGATCCTGAAATACCACCTGAATGCGATGACGAATAGGTAACAGCTGGCGGCGATTTAAATTTTGCAGTGGCTGACCGTCAAAGATGATGCTGCCCTGAGAATTAATCAGTCGCAGCAGCGCCAGTCCCGTCGTACTTTTCCCGGAACCGGACTCGCCCACTAAACCCAGTGTTTCACCCGCTCGTAGCGTAAAACTGATGTTTTTCACCACCACATTATGATCCACAATGCGCTTCAAAATCCCTTTGCGAATGGGGAAGGCAACCTGAAGCTGTTCAACATCCAGCAACGTTGAGGCAGGTTCTGGCAACGGCACTGGATCGCCTGACGGTTCACTGTTGAGTAGCTTTTGTGTGTAAGGATGAGTGGGTGATGCAAATAGCGTAGCGGCGTAATTTTGCTCGACACAGCGACCGTTTTGCATTACCGCCACGCGGTGGGCCAGTTTTCTGACAATGCTGAGGTTATGAGTAATAAACAGCATGCCCATATTCAGCTCGCCTTGCAGTTCGCGCAACAGCTGTAAAATCTGCGCCTGGACAGAGACGTCCAGTGCGGTGGTCGGTTCATCGGCAATTAATAATTCCGGTCGCGTTAACAGCTCCATCGCAATCATCACCCGCTGGCGTTCGCCGCCGGAGAGCTGATGCGGATAATCTGTCAGCCGTTTTGCCGCCTGGCGGATACCAACGCGATCAAGGCAGTTAAGAATTTCGCCACGAGCCGCTTCCCGACGCATCCCGCGGTGGAGTGAAAGCACTTCATAAAGCTGTTTTTCCAGGGTATGCAATGGATTTAACGACACCATCGGTTCCTGAAAAATCATGGCGATCTTATTACCGCGTACACCGCGCAACGTTTGATCGCTGACATGAAGCAGCGATTCGCCATGAAAACGAATATCGCCGGAGAGATATTCAACCGGCGGGGAAGGGAGCAGGCGTAAAATTGACAGCGCGGTAACGCTTTTGCCTGAACCTGACTCACCCACCAGCGCCAGCGTTTCGCCAGCCTCAATCTGTAGTGAAACATCATTGACTACTGTACGTACGGTTTGCTGATGGCGAAAACCCACCGACAAATTTTCAATCGCTAACAGAGTTTGCGTCATGCTACACCGCCTTATTAGGATCAAATGCGTCGCGGACGGCTTCACCAATAAAGATCAGCAAAGACAATAATATCGCCACCGACAAGAAGGCGGTGATCCCAAGCCACGGGGCCTGAAGGTTATTTTTCCCTTGTAACAGCAGTTCACCGAGTGACGGTGAACCGAGCGGTAGACCGAAGCCGAGGAAATCGAGCGAGGTCAGGGTGGTTATCGAACTACATAAAATAAACGGTAAAAAGGTGAGGGTCGCGACCATGGCATTAGGCAACATATGACGCAGGATGATACTGCGATCGCTGACGCCAAGCGCCTGTGCCGCACGAATGTAGTCGAAATTACGAGTACGTAAAAACTCCGCCCGCACCACGCCGACCAGACTCATCCAGCCAAACAAGACAGTAATTGCCAGCAGCCACCAGAAGTTAGGCTGTACGACGCTGGAAAGTAAAATAATCAAAAACAGCGTCGGCATCCCCGACCATACTTCAATAAAGCGTTGTCCCCAGAGATCGACTTTACCGCCGTAATAGCCTTGTAGCGCCCCCGCCAGCACGCCCATCACGCTGGAACAGAGAGTCAGCATCAGGCCAAACAGAACCGAGATCCGCGTGCCATAGAGAATGCGTGCCAGCACATCGCCGCCGTTGGCATCCGTTCCCAGCCAGTTTTGCCGGGAGGGGGGAGAAGGGAAGGGCTTATCGGTAGCAAAGTTGATACTGGTAGCACCAAAGCGAATCGGTGCCCACAGTACCCAGCCGTTATTTTCCAGCCGTTGTTTCAGCCACGGGTCCTGATAATCAGCCTGACTTGCCAGCGGGCCGCCAAAATCGCTTTCGCTGTAGTTTTTCAACAACGGGAAATACCAACTGCCGTCATAACGTACCAGCAACGGTTTATCGTTGGCGATAAGTTCAGAACACAAACTCAAACCAAACAAAACGAGGAAAATCCATAACGACCAGTAGCCGCGACGGTTATGGCGAAAACGCGCCCAACGGGCCTGATTGACGGGGCTGAGTCGCGACATTAACGTCCCTCAAAATCTATACGCGGATCGACCAGCGTATAGCTGATATCACTGACAATATTCAGCAGCAGGCCAATCAGGGTGAAAATATACAAGGTACCAAACATTACAGGATAATCGCGCGAGACGGTCGCTTCGTAGCCCAGTAAGCCAAGGCCATTGAGTGAAAACATCACTTCAATCAGCAGCGAGCCGGTAAAAAACATGCTGATAAACGTCGCCGGAAAACCGGCAATCACCAGCAGCATGGCGTTGCGGAACACATGTTTCCAGAGAATATTTTTTTCACTTACCCCTTTCGCACGCGCGGTCACCACGTATTGCTTGCGCACTTCATCAAGGAATGAGTTTTTGGTCAGCATGGTCAGCGCCGCAAAGCCACCAATCACTGTCGCCAGCACCGGCAGCGTGATATGCCACAGATAATCGGTGATTTTCTGATACCACGGCAGCGAATCAAAGTTAGCGGAAACCAGGCCGCGTAGAGGGAACAGGTCGAAATAGCTGCCGCCCGCGAAGAAGACAATCAGCAGGATGGCAAACAAAAAGGCCGGAATGGCGTAGCCGATGATGATAAATGCGCTACTCCAGACGTCAAAGCGGCTCCCATTATAAACAGCTTTGCGAATGCCTAACGGAATCGACACCAGATAGATAATCAGCGTGCTCCACAATCCGAGGGTGATGGAAACCGGCAGACTGTCTTTAATCAGCGTCAGCACCGAGGCGCTGCGAAAAAGGCTATCACCAAAATCAAAGCGGATGTAGTCCCAGAGCATTTTGAAGTAACGTTCGTGGATCGGCTTATCGAAACCGTAGCGATGAGTGATCTCGGCGATCACTTCTGGATCTAATCCGCGTCCGCCACGGTAATTACTGTCGCTGATATTGCCGACGCCCGTTTGCGCATGGCTGGCGCGAATACCTTCACCGCCTGCGCCGGGTAATACTCCGGCATTACCAAACTCAATGGCGGCGATGGCCTGGTCGACCGGACCGCCAGGCGCAATTTGCACGATGAAAAAGTTGATAGTGATAATCGCCCATAACGTTGGGATCACCAGCAACAGACGGCGAATCAGATAAGCGCCCATCTACTCTCCCTGTTGTCTGGCTGACGGCAGTTTGGCCGCTTTATTAACGTCATACCACCAGGTATCGATACCCAGGCTGTAAACAGGGCGTACAGCGGGTTGGGAGAATTTATCCCACCAGGCGAGACGGTCTTCCGCCATGTACCACATTGGCAGCATGTAATAATTCCACGTTAATACGCGATCCAGTGCTCGCCCTAACGGCAGTAATTTTTCTTTATTTCCCTGCGCGGCAATAATTTGATTGATCAGCGAGTCGATAACCGGACTTTGCACGCCGGGGGCATTATAAGTGGAATTGATATATTCCGATGACCAGGAAATCTGTAAATCGGAACTGGGCCACGGCATCGCCCGCCATACGCGCGGCATCATGTCATAGTCGCGACTGCGCATGCGGTTGGTGATTTGCGAGTTATCCACCTTGCGAATGTCCATGTTGATACCCAGCCGTTGCAGGCTGTGCTGGAACGGCAATACCCACTGACTATTGCTGCTTGCGGGAAGCAATAATTCAAAGCTGAGTGGCTGACCCGTTGTGGCATTAACGCGTTGCTGACCCTTCAGCACCCAGCCCGCTTCGTTGAGAAGTTTGTCGGCTTTTAACAGGTTGTCACGATCGTAGCCATCGCCTTTAGATACCGGCGGCTGGTAGATTTGTGTGAAGACTTCTGACGGTAGATCTTTTTTCATTGGTGCCAGAAGCACCAGCTCCGCGGCGTCGGGGTAATTTCTGGCCGCGTATTCGGTATTCTGAAAATAACTGTTCGTGCGACTCCAGGCATTGTAAAACAACGCCTTGTTCATCCATTCAAAGTCAAAGGCGAGGGTGATTGCTTCCCGGACCCGGCGATCGCTGAATACCGGACGTTGGATATTAAACGCCAGCCAGCGCGTATCCTGGGCTGATTCGTTCTTTTGCTCATCTTTGATGATGTATTTTTTATCGAAATTTTTACCGGTATAACGCGTGGCCCAGTTTTTAGCGTCGTTTTCCATACGCAAATCAAAGGCACCTGCTTTAAACGCTTCAAAGGCGACATTATCATCGAGGTAATAATCGTAGCGAATGGTGTCGAAATTCCAGCGTCCACGGTTTACCGGTAAGTTTGCTGCCCAGTAATCTTTCACGCGGGAATAGACAATATTTTGCCCCATTTTCCAGGACGTAATTCGGTACGGACCACTGGCAAGCGGAGGCGTGGCGAGCGGATCGCTAAGTTTGTGATCCTTCCAGTACTTTTCTGGAAATACCGGCAGCGAAAACAGACTCAACATATCTTCTTTGCCGGGTTTAGCTAACTCAATGCGCACGGTTAACGGCGCAATGGCTTTGACGGTGGTGCCTTTGTAGACCAGACGAAATTGCGGCACGCCTTCGGTCATAAATTTTTGAAAAGTAAACTCTACATCGCGGGCAGTAATGGGCGAACCATCATGAAAACGGGCGCGCGGATTAATAGCGACCTCCACCCAGGAATAATCGTCAGCATAGCGTGCGCTTTCAGCAATCAGCGGGTAATAACTGCCTGGTTCGTCATCGGAAGTCGTAAATAGCGTGTCGTACAGCTGCTCGGTGCGTGCGCCCGGGTTGCCGCGCAGTGCATAGCGGTTGAAATTATCGAAGGTACCGAGGGCTGACAACGTTATCTGCCCACCTTTTGGCGCGGCGGGGTTCACATAATCAAAATGGTTGAAATTAAACGCGTACCGGGGTTCGCCCAGCACGGCAAAGGCATAGCTTTCCTTGATAGCCTGCGCCTGCGCACCAAAGGTGAACAGAGCGATAAACAGCAGCAGTATGCGCACAATCATCTGCAACGGATTTCCTTTTACTCATCATTAGCCGCAATCCGGCATGCTTTCACTATGAATAATAAGGGACGTAAGCACACCTTACCACTGCGGCGTATACGGTTTCTTCAGCCAGCGAACAAAATCGTCCAGCGGTAACGGGCGACTAATCCAGTAGCCTTGCATGAAATTAACGCCGCGTTCGCTTAGCCATCGCGCTTGTTCCGGCGTTTCGACCCCTTCAGCAACCGTCAGCATATTGAGGCGTTTCGCCAGCGTCAGCACCGCGTCAAGTACGGGTGAAGTGATCGTTTCCGTACCGATGGCGTTGATAAATCCACGGTCAATTTTCAGATAATCGAGCGTAAAACGCTCAAGATAGATAAGCGCGCTGTGCCCGGTGCCGAAGTCATCAATAGCAATTTCTACGCCTACCGAGTGCAGCCAGGCGAAGAGTTGTGTGGCTTCTTGCTCTTTCAGCATATCGCGCTCGGTAATTTCCAGCACAATCTGGAAATGGTGTGCGGGTAGGGAAGTGAGCAGTTTCTGGATATCTGCTTTAAAGCTTTCGCTGTGCAGATGGTCCGGCGCAATGTTAATGCCAAATTTGACGCCTACCGGCAGCACTTTTTCTAATTCTGCGGCATCGCGGGCAATTAACTCAAACAGATGCTGAGTCAGCGGCACAATCATCTTTTGCGATTCGGCAAAGTTAATGAAGGCATCCGGGGGAATTTCTCCCGCGACAGGATGCCGCCAGCGTAGCAGTACTTCCAGGCCCGTTACTCGCAAAGCTTGTGTATCCACCACCGGTTGATACGCCACGTAAAATTGTTCGCGCTTGATGGCGGTCATGATTTCTCTGCCGGGGCGCATACGTACGCTCATCAGGTAATAGCAGAGCAGGCCAACGACAGTTCCACTCATGCCGCCCAGTAAAAATGCGTACCACACATCGTTCCATGTCCAGTCATCTGCATAAAGCCGAACGGTCAGAGGAATGCCCGCAATTTTAGTTTCACGGACTGGCATGTCGGTTAATTCGTTAACGTTCATCAAACGTGAAGAAAAGGTAGATAGCGCAGTATTGCCAATAATGAGGGCGACGCCATCGTAATCTTCCTGCCGTGAACTATAAAAGAGTGAAGGCGTCAGGTTGAGATTCAGAGCGGCAAAGACGCCGCTATTTTTCAGCAAAGGGTTGCGATACCAGATGACGATTGCGGGTTTGTTCGGCACCATCGGCGTGCCGGGTAAGATCGCCATATCGACATTTTTATTAATGTCGAGCGCCGGAATCAATTCATTGAGTGGAATGTCCATCTCACCGGTCGCAGATGAACAGAATGTTTTTTTATCTTTCACCAGCACAAACGTACGGACATTCATGCTAAACGCCGCGCGGGCGGTCAGTTCGGGGTTAGCCTGCTGGCAGGTATCTAAGGTCAGCGGCTGGAGCCGGTCAGTAGTGGATTTCAGGTCGGCAAAATAGGTATCGAGATACTTTTGTACGTCGGTAATCAGTGTGTCGTATTTGACTTCGTGCTTATGCCAGGCCACTAAAAACTGAAGGCAACTCACCAGTATCGCAATCATCACGCCTGCAACAATGCAGGTAAGCAGGAGCTTACGTCCAGAATTGGGAGCGCGTATGAACATGATTCCGTTAATTTCCTGAAATTACGACAACATTTAAAAGATAACAATGACCGGACTATAGCCTGGATCAAGACGCGGAAACATCATTTTCTCTGATGAATGAAAACAAAAAAGCACTGCCTAAGCAGTGCTTTCAGTTAACTCGTTAGGATAGCCAAGGGATTGCATCCAAACGGTTTATTAGCTGCGGCTGAGAACCCGGCGTGCTTCGTTGTAACGCTTCTTCCAGTACGGTTCATTCATGCTGGAAATAATAACACCACTGCTGGTGGAAGCATGGACAAACTGATTGTTGCCGATATAAATACCGACATGGCGTCCCGTTGAACCGGCACGGAACAGAACTAAATCACCCGTACGCAAATTACTGCGGGAAACAGATTTACCCATTTCCTGCTGTTCGTAAGTCGAACGCGGAAGTTCTAAGCCAAATTGCTCACGGAATGTACGCTGTACGAAACCAGAACAATCGATACCTTTTTTAGTGCTGCCGCCCAGACGATAACGTACGCCTTTCCAGTCAGCATACTGATCCATAATTCGCGATTTTACGTCGACATTACGAACCAGGTTTTCAAATTCATCCTGAGAAGCTTGCAGTGATGATGTTTCACTACCCACTGCACGTGTCTCAGGATGCATATTCTTTGCGGTGTTATTTGCACTACATGCAGAAAGCAGAACCGCTACTGCAATCGCGGGGATCCCGCGCAAGATATATCTCAAAATCGGTTGAGATTTGACCATGTTGTTTGTTTTCCCTTGAAGTCCTTAACGACAAATATCGTTATAAAAAAATGCCAAGCGACACGAGACTAATTACCTGGGCATGTTGAAACAATTCCTTAAGGCCAAATCTGTGGACTAACGCACAAAATTATATGCTGTGAGGATAATCTACCGCCGAGGCAAAACGAGTTCGAGATTACCCGATTGGTGCGGTCTTGGCGAGCGGTTTTACATGATTTTTTATAAGAAAAAGTGATACAGAAAGTTAATAAGCGGGATTGGTCAATTAAAGTACGATTGAGTGAAACGCATGCAATCCATTCATTTACTTAGAGAATGATTTTTGCGCGCGATGGATGAAAGCACGGTGCGCATCATCAGGATTATCCTCACTATAAAAATAAGCCTGATGATGTTAATTACTGTGAGTTATTTGTTTTGGAAATGTTTGTTTTTTCCCGGTAGTGATTTGTCAAAAAAGGTGATTAATCGATCACTTAATGGCGTCAGCAACACCCAGGGCAAACCGATCAATATCACGGTCATCGAACCGACAATGATGTCAGTAAACCAGTGTGCGCCAATCATTACTCTGGGAAATGCAAAAACCACAAAAATAATAAGGGCGATAAGGCCTGCAACTTTGCCGAAATAACGCCACATGAATGCCGAAAAAATAAGCAGCATCATGCCGTGATCGCCGGGAAAGCTATCTCGTGAGGCATCTTTCGTGGGAACAGAGAGCAGTTCGCTGACGCGGTTAATATCGGTAAAAGTCAATGTTGGGCTGGCCCGTTTTACAGGAATTAATGCCTGACCCAGCTGGTTTAATAGCACTGCAGTTAATAGCATGACCAGACCCATAATCACGATACGTCGTCTGCCAGGGGCGTTTTCTTTCAGCCAGAAACTCAGCATCAACATTCCCATCGCCAGCAGAGAACAACCGTCGAAAGCGCGATTGTTGGTCAATGCAACCAGCCACAAAAAGGCCTTACTTTCGACCAGTTTCTGATTAAAGAAATAAAAAATATCCGCATCAATCGGCAACCAGAATCCATGATTAACGGGAATATACCAGGAAAGAAACAGCGCGAGGCCGACAATATTCAACAACACTATTTGCGGCAAATTTTTAATCATATTTTCTCTAATTATCTTACTGAAAAACGCAGGCAACCTTACGCGGTAGTCGCTAAACGAAGCTTCAACAGCGCGCTCTGCAAAGCATTCCAGTCAGCTTCGCTGCTGGAAATCAGCTCAATACGGCTGTCCGGTGGCGCAACGTTTTGCGTTTCAATGTGCAGGTCATCGCCCTGACGGTTGATTCGTACCAGCCCTTCGGGAATACGCAGCACGCCTTTGACGCGTTCCACCGGTGCAAGTCGCGCCCATTCCAGAATGCCAATGGTGTCGAATACCGTATCAGCGTCGAATATCCAGCCGCAGGCCTGATATCCTTGCCCGCTGTTCAGACTGCGACGCCAGCGTTGATGCTCTGGCAGGCTTAACGCTGCTAACCCTTTTTTCACGACATGCTGATGAGAATGCGCGGCGCTGGCGGGCAACTCGGCTAAATTGCGACGCGGCAAATCCAGAAGATGACCGTCAACTTTCCCATGCTCACTGTGAATTAATTGTCGATCGCCACCATTTTGCTGCCACCAACGCTGTAGCGCTTGCTCACTTTCGGGCGTCGCACGGTCGGATTTATTGGCGACAATGATGTCTGCGGCAGCCAGCTGGTCACGGAAGTTTTCATTGCTGGCGCTTTTTTCGTCCAGCAGCAAGCGCGGATCGAGAATGCACAAGGTGGCGCGCAGATCTATCCACGGTTCATAGACTGGTGCGGTTAACAGATCGAGGATCTGTTTCGGATGGCCCAGCCCGGTCGGCTCTATCAACAAGCGGTCTGGTTTTCCCTGACGCAGTAAGGTATTCAACCCTACCTGCATGGGTAAACCATTAACGCAGCACATGCAGCCGCCGGGGATCTCTTTCAGCAATGCGCCGCTATCGGCGAGCAAAGCACCATCAATTCCGACTTCCCCAAATTCATTAACCAGTACCGCCCATTTTTCGTTGGGATCTTTATGGGCTAACAGATGAAGAATCGACGTGGTTTTCCCGCTGCCGAGAAAACCGGTGATGAGGTTGGTCCTGGTCACAACGGCTCCGCAATACTCTGGTAAGTTAACTGAGCGTTAATCCTGGCTAAAAAAGGCAGAAAAGAGAAGGGGAGAGCGGACGAAGGTGAGCTTCATCCGCTTTAACCGCAGAAATCGTTAAATTTTGAGGGTGTTTAATAGCGCCTGATGTGCGCCGAATTGTACGATTTGTTGCCAGGCTTGTTCGATGGCCTGCACAAAATGCGGGTTATCTGGCAGATCATCACCGAAAACTTCACGCAGGGAAAGCAGGGCGGTTACGCGTTGTTCACTGCTGCTGCCCGCAACAAGTTCGCGAATTTTATCGCTAAGCGGATCGCGAACATCAATGGCATTTCCGGCATCATCAACGCCGCTGACGTAACGCATCCAGCCAGCAACGCCTAATGCCAGCAACGACCAGTCCGTTTCGCACCCCAGATGTATGCGAATACCTGCCAGCATACGTTGCGGTAATTTCTGGCTACCATCCATTGCGATTTGCCAGGTCTTATGTTTCAGCGCCGGATTAGCAAAACGTGCAATTAACTTGTCCGCATATTGTGTTAAATCGACATCTTTAATTTGTAGTGTCGGCGCTTGCTCATTCAGCATTAATGTTCTGGCGGCATGGCGAAATGCGCGATCCTGCATGCAATCACTGATATGGGCGAATCCTGAAAGGTAACCCAGATAAGCGAGAAAAGAGTGGCTGCCATTAAGCATACGCAGTTTCATCTCTTCCCATGGCAGGACATCATTCACCATTTGTACACCTGCGACTTCCCAGGCAGGACGCCCAGCGACGAAGTTATCTTCCACCACCCACTGGATAAACGGTTCGCAGCTAATCGCGCAGGGATCATTTACCCCCAGATGCTGGCTGATTTCTGCCAGTGATTCGTCGGTTGCAGCCGGAACAATGCGGTCGACCATGGTTCCCGGAAAACTGACGTGTTCTTTTATCCACCCGGCGAGTTCTGGCGAACGTTTTTCTGCCATTCCCAGCACCGCGTTTTTCACCACATGGCCATTGTCGGGAATATTGTCGCAGGAGAGCACGGTAAACGGTGTAAGGCCGCGCTCACGGCGGCGTTTCAGTGCTTCGACGAGAATACCCGGTGCGGAGTGAGGTTCTTCAGGGGTTTGTAGATCGTGAATAATCCGCGGATTACTGGTGTCGAGTGCACCGGTGGCCGGGTCAATACAATAGCCTTTTTCGGTAATCGTCAGGGAAACAATTGCCACCTGTGGCTCGCAAAATTTCTCAATAATTGCCGCTAAGGAATCCAGTTTTGCATTAAGGCATTCGTGAACGGCACCGACAATTATCACCTGATTGCCGTCCGCACCTTTTTCCAGCACGGTATATAAATGGTTCTGTGCGCGGAGCTGGCTCATCAGTTGATCACCGCTGAACAAGCTGATTTCACAGATCCCCCAGTCGCCGCCCTGGGCATTCAGCACACGATCGGTCAGTAACGCCTGATGAGCGCGGTGAAAGGCGCCAAAGCCAAAATGAACGATACGTGATTGCAACTGCTGGCGATCGTAGCGTGGAGCGTGTATATGATGCGGGAGCGTAACGGAGGCAATTGTCTTCATAGGAGTCACGTCTTAGTAACGATAAATTAACAATGACAGTGTAAAGTTATATGACAGCAATTGAAATTGGTCTGGATTGTTAATGCGATGAAGTGTGAGGGCGATCAATCAACGAGTGAAAATTGAGGGCGTAAGGTGTTCAGGAAGCGCAAAATAGAAGATTGGTATAATAAATTAAAAAAGGGACAGCCTGAGCTATCCCTTTTCTGCATGCGGCTGAAGTTAGTCAGCACGCCCCATATAACGGCGTTCTTCGATATGGATACGAATTTTTTCGCCCGGGCTTAAGTATTCTGGTACCTGAATCACCAGACCAGTGCTCAATGTCGCCGGTTTGTTACGGGCGCTGGCAGATGCCCCTTTGATGCCTGGTGCGGTTTCAACGATTTCCAGATCAACGGTCTGCGGCAGCTCAAGCGCCAGCAGTTGACCGTCCCAGGTCAGCACCTGCATGTCCGGCATGCCGCCCTCTGGCATAAACAGCAACTCTTCTTCAATCTGATCTTTGGTGAAGGTATACGGGGTATAGTCTTCTTTATCCATAAAGACATATTCGTTGCCATCGACATAGGAGAAGTCAACGTAACGGCGGGTCAGCGTCACGGTGTCAACGATATCATCACCTTTGAAACGCTCTTCTACTTTCAGCCCGGTACGGACATCAGAAAAACGCATTTTGTACAGCGTAGCGGCACCGCGGGCAGTGGGCGACTGAATATCAATATCCTTAACCAGCAGCAGTTTGCCGTTGTAATTCAGTACCATACCTTTTTTAATTTCGTTCGCTCTTGGCATCGAAAAATTCCTGTAGTCGAAAATGTCAAAAATATCGCGACAAAGTACTCGCGACGGGCCTTTCGGGCAAGTGGTATTCGCACTTTTGCTGGTGCAAAAAAGGTGGTACTGTGCGCGCTCATCAATCCGGTGGTTAACCTTAAGAGAACAACGTATGAAATGCCGTCCGGGTTGCGGGGCGTGTTGCACTGCCCCTTCAATTTCCAGCCCTATTCCCGGTATGCCAGATGGCAAGCCCGCCAATACGCCCTGCATTCAGCTTGATGAACAGCAACGCTGTAAAATTTTCACCTCGCCACTGCGACCGAAAGTCTGTGCAGGCTTACAAGCCAGCGCTGAAATGTGCGGTAACTCGCGTCAGCAGGCCATGACCTGGCTTATCGATCTGGAAATGCTGACCGCGCCTTAAACATCTTTAATCCGCAGTAAGCAAAACAGAGTGGCGATAATCATCACCATCGCAAACCAGAACACAGCGTGATAATTCCAGATCTCGGCGACGATGCCCGCCACTGATCCTGCGATGATCCAGCCCACGCGCGACGTGTTGGTATAGAGCGTGGTGGCTGAACCCGCCTGACCGGGCATCAGATCCTGAAAATAGAGCATCCCGATGCCGCCCAGAATGCCAATAAAAATAGCATTTAGCAGCTGCAAGCCCAACAGAATGACAGGTGAATGCGCCATCAGCATTCCTGCGTAAAAACAGACGCCACCCACGGCAGCAACGCGCATTAAGAAACGCTTACCCAGACGTTTGGCGAAATATCCGGCAATCAACATCGTCGGGATTTCCAGCCCGGCGGCGGTCCCCATCATCACACCGGCCAGTTTCTCGGGAAGATGCAGTTCGTTGATAATAAATAGCGGCATGTTGATGATGTACAGGCTGTTCGAGCCCCACATCAATGTACAAATGACAAACAGCAGCAGCGTATCGCGACGGTTACGGCGCGGCGCTTCGATCGTGCCGGTCGCCAGCGGAAGCTCTTTTTGCATCGACGGTAAAAACAGCCACACCATCACACCGCAAACAATAAACGCTACCGCTGCGCTCAGATACATTACCGTAAAGCTGAAACCCATCGCTAAGGCATAAGCCAGCGGTGGGCCAATGACCCATGCCAGTGAAACCTGAGCGCGTAAAAAAGAGCTGAACATCACCGCCTCACGTCCGGTTTTGTCGGCATGTTCACGGGCAAGGGCAAACATTTGCGGGTTAGCGGTCGAGCCAAAGCTGCTAAGAAAGACGCCAACGAATAGCAAAACAAAGTAGTTGCGATTCCAGGCAAAAAGGGTGCAGGCCAGCACGCCTAACAGGCAGCAAAAGACAATCAGCGATTTGCGATCGCCGCGCTTATCAGAGCGCCCGGCGAGAAACTGACTTACCAGAATCCCAATGACAGCGCTGCCGGTAAAGAAGAATCCCACCATCGCCGGACGAGCATGTACTTCATCAGTAAGAAAAATACTGAGTGTCGGGGTTTGCAGAGCGCCCGCAATACCGGTGAGAAAGGCAACGATTAAAAACGCCGTCGAGGTCAGGTCAAACGATTTCGCGCTGGAGACTGCGGGGGAGTTATGCATGCTGGTCGATCACTGGAAGAGGAAGACGCGGAGTTTACGCTGCTTGTCAGAAAATAAACAGACAGCGAAATCAAAAGCGCCACGAATAATCAAAATGCCATTTCACTGTTGCTGATTGGCTGCTGACGCTGCTGAAATGAAATTGCTGATAACGGATTTTCCCATCAGCAATTAGGAAAAATGGCAAAAAATTGTGCAGCACATCAAACTTTTGCTCATAACTTTACGGCTTTCCTTGCGTGCTGAAACAGAAGTATTATGCTTTCTTGAAACGTTTCAGCGCGATCTTGTCTTTAACCCTAAGCCAGGTTGGCGCTTTTTTTCTCATAGAGGCTGAATCGTTTCAATTCAGCAAGAGAGGAGAACTATGTTCCAGTTATCCGTACAGGACATCCATCCGGGCGAAAAGGCCGGAGACAAAGAAGAGGCGATTCGCCAGGTCGCTGCGGCGCTGGTGCAGGCCGGTAATGTAGCAGAAGGCTACGTCAATGGCATGCTGGCGCGCGAACAGCAAACCTCAACGTTCCTCGGCAATGGTATTGCTATTCCACACGGCACTACCGACACCCGCGATCAGGTGCTGAAAACCGGCGTTCAGGTATTTCAGTTCCCGGAAGGCGTCACCTGGGGTGACGGTCAGGTAGCGTACGTGGCAATCGGTATTGCTGCCAGCTCGGATGAACATCTGGGCCTGCTACGCCAGCTGACCCACGTACTGAGCGATGATTCCGTTGCTGAACAACTGAAGTCAGCAACAACAGCAGAAGAACTTCGCGCATTACTGATGGGCGAAAAGCAGAGTGAGCAGCTGAAGCTCGACAACGAAATGCTGACGCTGGATATCGTCGCCAGCGATCTGCTGACTCTTCAGGCGCTGAACGCTGCGCGTCTGAAAGAGGCGAGGGCAGTTGACGCCACTTTCGTCACCAAAGCCATCAATGAACAACCGCTGAACCTCGGACAGGGTATCTGGCTGAGCGATAGCGCCGAAGGCAATCTGCGTAGCGCGATTGCGGTAAGCCGTGCGGCAAATGCTTTTGATGTGGACGGCGAAACGGCAGCCATGCTGGTGAGTGTGGCGATGAATGACGATCAGCCCATTGCGGTTCTTAAGCGTCTCGCTGATTTGTTGCTCGACAATAAAGCTGACCGCTTGCTGAAAGCGGATGCGGCAACGTTGCTGGCGCTGCTGACCAGCGATGATGCGCCGACCGACGACGTGTTAAGCGCGGAGTTTGTGGTGCGCAATGAACACGGCCTGCATGCTCGTCCAGGTACCATGCTGGTCAATACCATTAAACAATTTAACAGTGATATTACCGTGACAAACCTTGATGGCACCGGCAAACCGGCAAACGGACGTAGTCTGATGAAAGTTGTGGCACTTGGCGTTAAGAAAGGTCATCGCCTACGCTTTACCGCCCAGGGTGCAGATGCTGAACAGGCGCTGAAAGCAATCGGCGACGCTATCGCTGCTGGTCTTGGGGAGGGCGCATAATGAGCAGACGTGTTGCTACTATCACCCTTAATCCGGCTTATGACCTTGTTGGTTTCTGCCCGGAAATTGAACGCGGCGAAGTGAACCTGGTGAAAACCACCGGTCTGCATGCGGCGGGTAAAGGCATCAACGTGGCCAAAGTATTAAAAGACCTGGGAATTGATGTCACCGTTGGCGGCTTCCTCGGTAAAGACAATCAGGATGGTTTTCAGCAACTGTTCAGCGAGCTGGGCATTGCCAACCGTTTCCAGGTTGTACAGGGGCGCACCCGAATTAACGTTAAGCTGACGGAAAAAGACGGCGAAGTGACCGACTTCAACTTCTCGGGTTTTGAAGTCACCCCTGCCGACTGGGAACGCTTTGTGACTGATTCTCTGAGCTGGCTCGGTCAGTTCGATATGGTCTGTGTCAGCGGAAGCTTACCGTCAGGCGTCAGCCCGGAAGCGTTCACCGACTGGATGACTCGCCTGCGTAGTCAGTGTCCTTGCATTATCTTTGATAGTAGCCGTGAAGCGTTAGTAGCAGGTTTGAAAGCGGCACCGTGGCTGGTGAAACCTAACCGCCGCGAGCTGGAAATCTGGGCAGGCCGTAAACTGCCTGAAATGAAAGATGTGATTGAAGCTGCACATGCGCTACGTGAACAAGGTATTGCGCATGTTGTTATTTCACTGGGTGCCGAAGGCGCGCTTTGGGTTAATGCCTCCGGCGAATGGATCGCCAAACCACCGTCAGTCGATGTCGTAAGCACCGTTGGCGCAGGGGATTCTATGGTTGGTGGCCTGATTTATGGCTTGCTGATGCGTGAATCCAGTGAACACACACTGCGTCTGGCGACTGCTGTTGCAGCCCTGGCGGTAAGTCAAAGCAATGTGGGTATTACCGATCGTCCGCAGTTGGCCGCAATGATGGCGCGCGTCGACTTACAACCTTTTAACTGACAGCAGGAGAGGCATAATGAAAACGCTGCTGATTATTGACGCTAATCTCGGTCAGGCACGCGCCTATATGGCGAAGACCCTGCTGGGCGCGGCGGCGCGAAAAGCAAAACTGGAAATCATCGACAATCCGAACGACGCAGAAATGGCGATTGTTCTCGGTGATTCCATCCCGAATGACAGCGCGCTGAACGGTAAAAATGTCTGGCTGGGTGATATTTCCCGGGCAGTTGCGCACCCTGAGCTGTTCCTGAGTGAAGCCAAAGGCCATGCGAAACCTTACACTGCGCCGGTCACTGCGACAGCACCGGTTGCCGCCAGCGGTCCGAAACGCGTAGTTGCGGTGACTGCTTGCCCGACTGGCGTAGCACACACCTTTATGGCGGCTGAAGCCATTGAAACCGAAGCGAAAAAACGTGGCTGGTGGGTGAAAGTTGAAACCCGTGGTTCTGTTGGCGCGGGTAATGCAATCACTCCCGAGGAAGTAGCCGCAGCGGATCTGGTGATTGTGGCGGCAGATATCGAAGTGGATCTGGCGAAATTTGCTGGTAAACCGATGTATCGTACCTCTACCGGTCTGGCGCTGAAGAAAACCGCGCAGGAACTGGATAAAGCGGTTGCTGAAGCAACGCCGTATGAACCGGCGGGCAAAGCTCAAACGGCGACCTCTGAAGGTAAGAAAGAGAGTGCAGGCGCATACCGTCACTTGCTGACGGGCGTCTCTTACATGCTGCCGATGGTCGTTGCAGGTGGTCTGTGTATCGCGCTTTCTTTTGCTTTTGGTATCGAAGCGTTTAAAGAGCCGGGTACGTTGGCAGCGGCGCTGATGCAGATTGGTGGTGGTTCAGCCTTTGCGCTGATGGTGCCGGTACTGGCAGGTTACATTGCCTTCTCCATTGCCGATCGTCCGGGTCTCACGCCGGGTCTGATTGGCGGTATGCTGGCGGTCAGCACCGGTTCTGGCTTCATTGGCGGTATTATTGCGGGCTTCCTGGCTGGTTACATTGCGAAGTTAATCAGTACGCAACTGAAACTGCCACAGAGTATGGAGGCGCTGAAACCGATCCTGATCATTCCGCTAATTTCCAGTCTGGTGGTCGGTCTGGCGATGATCTACCTGATCGGTAAACCGGTTGCTGGCATTCTCGAAGGGTTGACTCACTGGCTGCAGACCATGGGGACTGCGAATGCGGTTCTGCTGGGGGCGATCCTCGGTGGCATGATGTGTACTGACATGGGCGGTCCGGTAAATAAAGCAGCGTACGCATTCGGTGTGGGTCTGCTGAGTACTCAAACCTATGGCCCGATGGCGGCGATTATGGCGGCAGGTATGGTGCCACCGCTGGCAATGGGCCTGGCAACAATGGTGGCGCGTCGCAAATTCGACAAAGCGCAGCAGGAAGGTGGCAAAGCCGCTCTGGTACTGGGACTGTGCTTTATTTCGGAAGGTGCAATTCCGTTTGCTGCTCGTGATCCGATGCGTGTGCTGCCGTGCTGTATCGTGGGTGGGGCGCTGACTGGCGCAATCTCAATGGCGATTGGTGCGAAACTGATGGCACCGCACGGTGGTCTGTTTGTTCTGCTGATCCCTGGCGCTATTACGCCGGTATTGGGTTACCTGGTAGCAATTATTGCCGGTACGCTGGTGGCGGGTTTGGCCTATGCCTTCCTGAAACGTCCGGAAGTGGACGCAGTAGCGAAAGCCGCGTAATAAAAGGTGTGTTACAGGGCAGAAATTTACTGCCCTGTATCATTGGATGAGCGCAAAGAGAATGACCGGTTTGTGAATGTAATTTTATGAATTTAAATGGTTTTATCTTTCAGTAGAAACCTGAAACGTTCATCAAACACTAAGGTTATTTCCTCAAGGGCAGATTCTTTTCTGCCCTTTTTTAGTGTTCCTGTTCTGTGCATCCCGTCACAAATTCCTCGCTTTTGTAATTCTGGCATTTAATCGCATTTTGTGAGCCTGCTCAAATCTGCCCGCTTTGCCTCTCTGGCGGCAATTTACTTTACGTAAAACATGCATACTATGAGCACATGTTTAAATATGAACACATGTTTAAACTGTCTTTGCAGTATCTATATTCTTGTGGATTGACAGGGTTGGTAATTTTTTACCAGAGGACGTGCTATGCGCGAAAAGGATTATGTCGTAATTATAGGTTCGGCGAATATTGATGTCGCCGGATATTCACATGAATCATTAAATTATGCGGATTCAAATCCAGGTAAAATAAAATTTACACCTGGTGGAGTAGGGCGAAATATTGCACAAAACCTGGCGTTGCTGGGTAACAAAGCCTGGTTACTGAGCGCAGTAGGTAGTGATTTTTATGGTCAATCGCTGCTAACGCAAACCAATCAATCTGGCGTTTATGTCGATAAATGCCTGATTGTGCCGGGAGAAAATACGTCGAGTTATTTATCATTACTCGATAATACCGGTGAAATGCTGGTTGCTATAAATGACATGAATATTAGCAACGCTATTACAGCTGAATATCTCGCACAGCACCGTGAATTTATTCAGAGGGCAAAGGTCATTGTCGCGGACTGTAATATCAGTGAAGAGGCACTGGCATGGATTCTGGATAATGCTGCCAACGTACCCGTATTTGTCGATCCGGTTTCAGCGTGGAAATGTGTCAAAGTGCGCGACCGTCTAAATCAGATCCACACTCTGAAGCCAAACCGCCTTGAAGCGGAAACACTGAGTGGGATTGCGCTGTCAGGGCGTGGAGATGTGGCAAAAGTTGCTGCCTGGTTCCATCAACATGGCCTGAACCGACTGGTATTGAGCATGGGCGGCGATGGCGTTTATTACAGTGATATCAGCGGTGAAAGTGGCTGGTCTGCCCCGATCAAAACCAATGTTATTAATGTTACCGGAGCGGGCGATGCCATGATGGCGGGACTTGCTTCGTGTTGGGTAGACGGAATGCCGTTTGCCGAATCTGTTCGTTTCGCACAGGGATGTTCGTCAATGGCGCTCTCCTGTGAATACACCAATAACCCCGATTTATCGATTGCCAACGTTATATCGTTAGTGGAGAACGCAGAATGTCTGAATTAAAAATTTCCCCTGAATTATTACAAATTTCCCCGGAAGTGCAGGACGCTTTAAAAAACAAAAAACCGGTTGTTGCGCTGGAATCGACCATAATTTCTCACGGAATGCCATTCCCACAAAATGCCCAAACCGCAATTGAAGTAGAAGAAACTATTCGTAAACAGGGCGCAGTACCAGCCACTATCGCCATTATTGGCGGTGTGATGAAAGTGGGCTTAAGTAAAGAAGAAATCGAATTGCTGGGCCGTGAAGGACATAACGTGACCAAAGTTAGTCGTCGCGATTTACCTTTTGTTGTTGCCGCCGGAAAAAATGGCGCAACCACTGTGGCTTCAACGATGATTATTGCGGCGCTTGCCGGAATTAAAGTATTTGCCACCGGGGGAATTGGTGGTGTGCATCGCGGGGCGGAACATACCTTCGATATTTCTGCCGATTTACAGGAACTGGCAAATACCAATGTCACTGTTGTTTGTGCGGGGGCAAAATCTATTCTCGATTTAGGATTAACAACAGAATATTTAGAAACCTTCGGTGTACCGTTAATTGGTTATCAGACAAAAGCGCTGCCTGCGTTTTTCTGCCGAACCAGCCCATTTGAAGTCAGCATTCGTCTTGACAGTGCCCGCGAAATTGCTCGCGCGATGGCAGTGAAGTGGCAAACCGGTTTGAACGGCGGCCTGGTAGTGGCGAATCCGATCCCGGAACAGTTTGCGATGCCAGAAGAAACCATCAATGCAGCAATTGATCAAGCCGTTGCTGAAGCCGAAGAACAGGGTGTTATTGGGAAAGAGAGTACACCGTTCCTGCTGGCGCGTGTTGCGGAGCTAACAGGCGGTGATAGCCTGAAATCCAATATTCAACTGGTCTTTAATAACGCCATTCTGGCGAGCGAAATTGCCAAAGAATATCAGCGTCTCGTGGGTTAATTTCTGGCGGGCAGAAAGCCGTCGCCCGTACTCATCAAACATACCAAAACCTGGCGCTGACGCCGGGTTTACTGGCATGAAGGGAAAATCATTATGGATATAATGAGAAGTGTTGTGGGGATGGTGGTATTGCTGGCAATTGCCTTTGTGTTGTCGGTAAATAAAAAGAGCATCAGCTTGCGCACGGTTGGCGCTGCGCTGCTGCTGCAAATTGCCATTGGTGGCATCATGCTCTATTTTCCCCCGGGAAAATGGGCAGTAGAGCAGGCGGCATTAGGCGTCCATAAAGTGATGTCCTACAGTGACGCAGGAAGTGCCTTTATTTTTGGTTCGCTGGTCGGTCCCAAAATGGATGTTCTGTTTGACGGTGCGGGCTTTATCTTCGCCTTTCGCGTACTCCCGGCGATTATTTTCGTTACCGCGCTTATCAGCTTGCTGTACTACATTGGCGTAATGGGGCTGCTGATTCGTATTCTTGGCAGTATTTTTCAGAAAGCCCTCAACATCAGCAAAATCGAATCTTTTGTCGCAGTCACCACTATTTTCCTCGGGCAAAATGAGATCCCGGCGATCGTTAAACCTTTTATTGATCGCATGAATCGCAACGAGCTATTTACGGCTATTTGTAGCGGCATGGCGTCTATTGCGGGTTCGATGATGATTGGCTATGCCGGAATGGGCGTGCCGATTGACTATTTGTTAGCCGCTTCGCTGATGGCTATTCCTGGCGGTATCCTGTTTGCACGTATTCTTAGTCCGGCGACGGAACCTTCGCAAGTTACGTTTGAAAATCTGTCGTTTAGCGAAACACCGCCAAAAAGCATTATTGAAGCTGCGGCGAACGGTGCAATGACCGGGCTGAAAATCGCCGCCGGTGTGGCGACGGTGGTAATGGCATTTGTGGCAATTATTGCGCTGATCAACGGCATTATTGGTGGAGTTGGCGGCTGGTTTGGTTTTGCCAATGTCTCTCTGGAAAGCATTTTCGGCTATGTGCTGGCCCCGTTGGCATGGATTATGGGGGTGGACTGGAGTGATGCAAATCTTGCCGGAAGTTTGATTGGGCAGAAACTGGCGATTAATGAGTTTGTTGCTTATCTCAATTTCTCGCCCTATCTGCAAACGAGCGGCACGCTGGATGTCAAGACCATTGCCATTATCTCGTTCGCCCTCTGTGGGTTTGCAAACTTTGGTTCTATCGGTGTTGTCGTTGGCGCATTTTCGGCTATTTCGCCAAAACGTGCTCCAGAAATCGCCCAGCTTGGTTTACGGGCGCTGGCAGCAGCAACGCTTTCCAACCTGATGAGTGCGACTATTGCCGGGTTCTTTATTGGTCTGGCGTAATGCTCGATTTGTAGACCGGATAAAACGTATTAAGCGTTGCATCCGGCAATCGCGCTATTGCAAATAATTTTTACTGCATCATCCCGGAGAATTTATTCTCCGGGTCCATCTCCAGCGCCAGTCCTGACAACTGCTTTCTGTTTTTAATGAGATACCCTTTCTTGCTTTTAGTTAATAAACCGTCGTGAATGAATTGCGCGAGAACATATAAAAGATGTCGATAAGAAACGCCTAAATACTCTGCCGCTTGCGTATGCTTTTCGTGATAAAGATCACCTTCCTGCGAGAGTAATATAAATGCTGCCAGGCGATTCACTAACGGAAATGATTGATTCTGAGTTAAAGAAACAATATTACGATAATTTTTATGACTTAAGGTGACGCAGAGTTTTCGTAAAAATAGCGTGTCGTTTAATAACCGCGGGCGGTAATGTTTCATAGGGAGCGCAAGGCACCAACACTCTTCAATAGCCTGCACCGCACGCGGTTCATGGTCTTTGTCGATTAACTCAATCTCGCCAATAAAACAGGGGGCGGCAAAGAAATCGATCAGCGACACGCGACCATTAGCTAGCGTGGCGTAAAGCCTGGCGCGGCCTCGCGTCAGGTAAAACAGCCAGGACGGCTGTTGCCCTTCCTGCACAATGTAGTCACGCGCTAAAAAATGAAACAGCCGCGTATCGGCTGAAACATCCGTTAAAAAGCAATCCTTAAACGCGGATTCACTCATCAATTGCTGCTTAAGATCATTATTGTGGATTTCTTTCACGATGTTTATCCGCTATGAGATTTCTCATATTTAGCATACGTACGCGGTTGGTAAGATTCAATCATCGGCCCGGTCGCATTTTCTTTGCTGTAGAAAAAATAACGCAACTGGAAACAGAGGAAATAAACAATGGAAAAGAGAAAAATTATTCTGGATTGTGATCCGGGTCATGATGATGCTATTGCTATAATGATGGCGGCGAAACATCCGGCAATAGATTTATTAGGCATCACTATTGTAGCGGGTAATCAGACGCTTGATAAAACATTAATTAATGGCCTGAATGTTTGCCAGAAACTGGAGATTAATGTTCCGGTTTATGCGGGGATGCCGCAACCCATTATGCGTCAACAAATCGTTGCCGATAATATTCACGGTGAAACCGGACTGGATGGCCCGGTATTCGAGCCGCTGACCCGCCAGGCAGAAAGTACCCACGCGGTGAAATACATCATTGATACCCTGATGGCAAGCGATGGCGATATCACTCTGGTGCCGGTTGGTCCGCTTTCAAATATCGCGGTGGCAATGCGTATGCAACCCGCGATCCTGCCCAAAATCCGTGAAATTGTGCTAATGGGCGGCGCTTACGGTACAGGCAACTTCACGCCATCTGCCGAGTTCAACATCTTTGCTGACCCGGAAGCAGCCCGCGTGGTGTTCACCTCTGGCGTTCCATTAGTGATGATGGGCCTCGATCTCACCAACCAGACCGTTTGCACCCCGGACGTGATTGCTCGGATGGAAAGGGCAGGCGGCCCTGCCGGAGAGCTGTTCAGCGACATCATGAACTTCACTCTCAAAACGCAGTTCGAAAACTACGGCCTGGCTGGCGGCCCGGTGCACGACGCCACCTGCATCGGTTATCTGATTAACCCTGATGGCATTAAAACCCAGGAGATGTACGTCGAAGTGGACGTCAACAGTGGCCCTTGCTATGGGCGCACCGTCTGCGACGAGCTGGGCGTTCTTGGCAAGCCCGCCAATACCAAAGTCGGCATCACTATTGATACCGACTGGTTCTGGGGCTTAGTCGAAGAGTGCGTGCGCGGCTACATCAAAACCCATTAAGCGTTGATAACAAGCCGGGCCGATAGCGCAAGATGCAGGCCCGGCTATTTCTGATGGGCAGAAAGCCGTCGCCCAATATGACATGAAGAGATAATCACTATGGATGTCATGAGAAGTGTTCTGGGAATGGTGGTATTGCTGGCAATTGCATTTTTGCTGTCAGTAAACAAGAAGAAGATCAGCCTGCGTACCGTTGGCGCGGCGTTAGTGTTACAGGTTGTGATTGGCGGCATTATGCTTTGGTTACCGCCAGGGCGTTGGGTCGCTGAAAAAGTCGCTTTTGGCGTGCATAAAGTGATGGCGTACAGCGACGCGGGTAGCGCATTTATCTTCGGTTCGCTGGTCGGGCCGAAAATGGACACGCTGTTTGATGGCGCAGGATTTATCTTTGGTTTCAGAGTATTACCGGCAATTATCTTCGTTACAGCACTGGTGAGTATTCTCTACTACATCGGTGTGATGGGGATTTTAATTCGCATTCTCGGCGGTATCTTCCAGAAAGCGTTAAATATCAGCAAGATCGAGTCATTCGTCGCGGTCACTACCATTTTCCTCGGGCAAAACGAAATTCCGGCAATCGTCAAACCCTTTATCGATCGTCTGAATCGCAATGAATTATTTACAGCGATTTGTAGTGGCATGGCCTCGATTGCTGGTTCGACAATGATTGGTTACGCCGCCCTGGGCGTACCTGTGGAATATTTGCTGGCGGCATCGTTAATGGCGATCCCAGGCGGGATCTTGTTTGCCCGCCTGTTAAGCCCGGCTACGGAATCTTCGCAGGTTTCCTTTAATAACCTCTCTTTCACCGAAACACCGCCAAAAAGCATTATTGAAGCCGCTGCGACAGGGGCAATGACCGGGCTGAAAATCGCCGCCGGTGTAGCGACAGTTGTTATGGCATTTGTCGCCATCATTGCGTTAATTAATGGTATTATCGGCGGCGTTGGCGGCTGGTTTGGTTTTGCACATGCCTCGCTGGAGTCCATTTTAGGTTACCTGTTGGCCCCATTGGCGTGGGTGATGGGGGTTGACTGGAGTGATGCAAATCTTGCCGGGAGTTTGATTGGGCAGAAGCTGGCGATCAATGAATTTGTCGCTTATCTCAATTTCTCGCCATATCTGCAAACGGGTGGCACTCTGGATGCTAAAACCGTGGCGATTATTTCTTTCGCGTTGTGCGGTTTCGCTAACTTTGGTTCTATCGGGGTGGTGGTGGGGGCGTTTTCTGCGGTTGCGCCACACCGTGCGCCGGAAATCGCCCAACTTGGTTTACGCGCGCTGGCGGCGGCGACACTTTCTAACCTGATGAGTGCTACTATTGCAGGATTCTTTATTGGTTTAGCGTAGTGCGCAATTTATGAGCCGGATAAGATGCGGTCAAGCGTCGAATCCGGCAACATTGTTACACCATTGGCACTAATGAAAGCGCGTTATCGGCAGACAGGGTAGGGTTGTTTAAGCTGCCGCTGGCGCGCGAAATTGCCGCGCAGGCTACCGCAAAACGGGCGCTGTCGCGGAAACTGTATCCTTCAAGAAAGCTATATACCAAGCCCGCCATAAAACCATCGTCAGCACCAAAACTGTCTACTGTCGTATGCGCTGGCGCGGTCAGCAAAAATTGTTCTCCATCCTTATCGCTGCAAAATACAGATTCATCTTTCAGATAAACAAAAATGCGTTTAACACCTTGTTGATGCAGCGAATTTACAGCTCTGATGCGATCGTTGTCGTCTTTAATCGGTTGCCCCCACAAAATTTCCAGTTCATTTTGTGTTGGTTTCAGAGTGTGGATCCGGCTGTACCAGTTTTTTACTTTGTTCGCTTTAAATTCGGAAACGGTATCGACAAACATCGGAATTTCATCAGCAATGGTAAAGACCCACTCCAGGGCTTCAGGTGTGAGATTACAATCAGCCAGCACCACACCAGCATGGCGAATCAAGTCCCGTGAAGTATTGAGCAGTTGAGGCGTTAGCTGTTGCAGAATATGTGTGTCATTGATTGCCAGGATAGTTTCTTCCTGCTTATTAGCGATAGCGAGATAAGTTGCAGTGCTGTGTCCATGCAGACGAATGCAGTTTGAAACGTTCACGCCCGCGCGGCGCGTTTCTTCCAGTAATGTCTCGCCGTAAAAATCGTTGCCAATAGCTGATATTAAATGCACATCCCGACCAAGCAGAGCCAGGTTATGCGCGATATTACGTCCGACGCCGCCTGCGGAACAGTGAACAGAACCTGGATGAGAGGCTGCTTGCGGGTAACGGATATCCGCCATTCCGCGAATATCCATATTGATTGCACCCACAACCACACAGTAATCCTGCTCGGTAAGGATATATCCTTTGCCTTTAATCAAACCCTTGCGCATCAAATCCATAATATGAGCGGCAACACGTGAGCGGCTGATTTGCAGAATATCGGCGATTTCATTCTGTTGAATCAGCGGGTTACGCCGTAAAATTTTAAGAATCTGCTTTTCCCTGTCGTTCATCGATCAGGCCACCGCTTTTTCAGTTTGTTGCGCTTTCAGCCAGGCGATCTCTTCTGCCCAGATATCCGGGTTGATGGTTTCAAGGATCAGCGGAATGCCGTCGAAACGGTCGTCCTGCATGATCCAGCGGAACGCATCATGACCGATATTGCCTTCACCGAGGCTATGATGGCGGTCAACGCGGCTGCCAAAGGTGCTTTTCGCATCGTTAAGGTGCATCCCGCGCAGATACTTAAAGCCAACAATACGGGCAAAATCCGCGAACGTTTTCTCGCATTCGGCTGGAGTACGCAAATCATACCCGGCAGCGAAAGCATGGCAGGTATCAATGCAGACGCCGACACGGGATTTATCTTCCACGCCGTCGATAATCGCCGCGAGATGTTCGAATTTAAACCCTAAGTTACTGCCCTGACCGGCGGTGTTTTCAATCACCGCTGTTACACCTTGAGTTTTATCCAGCGCAATGTTGATGGATTCGGCAATACGCGCAAGGCAATCCTCTTCTGAAATCTGCATCAGATGGCTGCCAGGGTGGAAGTTGAGCAAAGAAAGCCCCAGTTGTTCGCAACGCTGCATTTCATCTATAAAGGCATCGCGCGATTTTTCCAGAGCTTCAGTGACCGGATGTCCGAGGTTAATCAGATAGCTGTCGTGGGGAAGAATTTGCGCCGATGTGTAGTGATATTTTTCACAGGCCGCTTTGAATTCATCGATGGTTTGCGTCGTGAGCGGTGCGGCACGCCACTGACGTTGGTTTTTGGTGAACAAGGCAAACGCGGTTGCGTCGATTTCGGCGGCGCGAATTGCGGCATTTGCCAGACCGCCAGCAGCACTAACGTGCGCTCCAATGTATTTCATGCGAGGACTCCTGTTAAACCCGCTGGAGGAAAACGGTAATGATAGCGGGTTAACAGGAGCAAGATGTAGTGGTTTATGCGATGACGCTTTGAATCACATAGTTAATCGCACCACCACCAACAATCAGCCAGGCAAACAGTACCAGTGCCATCAGCAGAGGTTTCGCCCCGGCTTTTTTCAGCGCGCTGACGTGAGTGGTCAGACCCAGCGCCGCCATCGCCATTGCCAGCAGGAAGGTATCCAGCGTTACCAGCATGTTCACCACGCTCTGCGGTAACAGGTGGAACGAGTTAAAGATGGCAACGACGATGAACAATATGGCAAACCACGGAATAGTGATTTTGCTTTTCTCGCCGCTGTTCGCCCCAGACAGCTGTTTAACACGCGCCGCCAGCAGGATGAGGAACGGAGCCAGCATCATCACGCGCAGCATTTTGGAAATAACTGCTGCGTTTTCCGCATCCGGGCTGATGGCATGACCTGCCGCCACCACCTGCGCCACTTCGTGCACAGTAGAACCAATGTAGATACCGAAAGTTTCCGGACTAAACCATTGAGACATCAGCGGATATATCGCCGGGTAGAGGAAAATCGCGACGGTCCCGAAGATAACAACGGTTGCAACAGCCACGGTTACTTTACTGGCTTCCGCTTTCACTACCGGCTCAGTCGCCAGTACCGCGGCAGCACCACAGATACTGCTACCGGCACCGATCAACCAGCTGGTGTGCTTATCCAGACCAAACACTTTCTGCCCCAGGAAGCAAGCCAGCAGGAAGGTACTGGACAGCGTCAGCACGTCAATGATGATCCCACTGATACCGACATCGGCAATTTGCGAGAACGTCAGACGGAAGCCATAAAGAATGATACCCAGACGTAATAAATATTGCTTGGCAAACAGCACACCACCGTCACAGCTTTTCCAGATGTGCGGATAGATGGTGTTGCCTAAAACCATCCCCAACAAGATTGCGAGGGTGAGGGCACTAAACCCGGCACCCGCAACCGCGGGAATGGAACCACCCCACAGGGCGACCCCGGTGATAACTGCACTCAGGGCTAACCCCGGAATAAAATGCCACAGTGTACGATGTTGTTTCTGTAAGGTGATATTCGTCATAACCCTCTCCTTTAACCGGGCATAAGGTTACGACTAACTGGTTTAAAAATAAAATTGATTATATATTTATAATTAATCTTTATAAGTGGTAAGCGACTATGCACATCACCCTCCGGCAGTTGGAAGTTTTTGCAGAAGTATTGAAAAGTGGATCAACCACCCAGGCGTCGGTGATGCTGGCGTTGTCGCAATCAGCAGTGAGCGCAGCCTTGACCGACCTGGAAGGGCAGCTTGGCGTGCAACTGTTTGATCGCGTGGGGAAAAGACTGGTTGTTAATGAACACGGGCGGCTGCTCTATCCGCGTGCGTTGGCATTGCTTGAACAGGCGGTTGAAATCGAACAACTGTTTCGCGAAGACAACGGCGCGATTCGTATCTATGCCAGTAGTACCATCGGTAACTACATTCTGCCTGCAGTTATCGCCCGTTATCGCCATGATTATCCGCAGTTGCCGATTGAACTTAGCGTTGGGAACAGCCAGGACGTGATGCAAGCGGTGCTGGATTTCCGCGTTGATATTGGTTTTATTGAAGGACCGTGCCACAGCACTGAAATTATTTCTGAACCGTGGCTGGAAGACGAGCTGGTGGTTTTCGCCGCGCCGACTTCGCCGTTGGCCCGTGGTCCGGTCACCTTAGAGCAGCTGGCCGCTGCGCCGTGGATCCTGCGTGAACGCGGTTCCGGCACGCGGGAGATTGTCGATTATCTATTGCTGTCACATTTACCGAAGTTTGAGATGGCGATGGAATTAGGTAACTCCGAGGCAATCAAACATGCGGTGCGTCATGGGTTGGGAATTAGTTGCCTGTCGCGACGGGTGATTGAAGATCAATTGCAGGCAGGCACATTAAGTGAAGTTGCGGTCCCTCTGCCGCGCCTGATGCGTACGTTGTGGCGTATACATCATCGGCAAAAACACCTTTCCAACGCGCTACGGCGCTTTCTGGACTATTGCGATCCCGCGAATGTACCGCGTTAAGTTGCTGTACAAGAACATGCTGGTGCTGTGTCGATTTCGTGACGCAGCGCCCTCAGCATGCATTCGCCAGAAAAGAGATTGGCTGCTTTACTTATAATCCCTGGGCGATCATGAAGGTGTCTTATAACCGTGTATTTCTGCCGGAAGGATTGCCAATCGTCTGCTACAATCGCGCCTCATTTTTAAGATGGATAGCATTTTTGTATGGTTTCCGAAACTAAAACCACAGAAGCGCCGGGCTTACGCCGTGAATTAAAGGCGCGTCACCTGACGATGATTGCCATTGGCGGTTCCATCGGTACAGGTCTTTTTGTTGCCTCTGGCGCAACGATTTCTCAGGCAGGTCCGGGCGGGGCATTGCTCTCGTATATGCTGATTGGCCTGATGGTTTACTTCCTGATGACCAGTCTCGGTGAACTGGCTGCATATATGCCGGTTTCCGGTTCGTTTGCCACTTACGGTCAGAACTATGTTGAAGAAGGCTTTGGCTTCGCGCTGGGCTGGAACTACTGGTACAACTGGGCGGTGACTATCGCCGTTGACCTGGTTGCAGCTCAGCTGGTCATGAGCTGGTGGTTCCCGGATACACCGGGCTGGATCTGGAGTGCGTTGTTCCTCGGCGTTATCTTCCTGCTGAACTACATCTCAGTTCGTGGCTTTGGTGAAGCGGAATACTGGTTCTCACTGATCAAAGTCACGACAGTTATTGTCTTTATCATCGTTGGCGTGCTGATGATTATCGGTATCTTCAAAGGCGCGCAGCCTGCGGGCTGGAGCAACTGGACAATCGGCGAAGCGCCGTTTGCTGGTGGTTTTGCGGCGATGATCGGCGTAGCTATGATTGTCGGCTTCTCTTTCCAGGGAACCGAGCTGATCGGTATTGCTGCAGGCGAGTCCGAAGATCCGGCGAAAAACATTCCACGCGCGGTACGTCAGGTGTTCTGGCGAATCCTGTTGTTCTATGTGTTCGCGATCCTGATTATCAGCCTGATTATTCCGTACACCGATCCGAGCCTGCTGCGTAACGATGTTAAAGACATCAGCGTTAGTCCGTTCACCCTGGTGTTCCAGCACGCGGGTCTGCTCTCTGCGGCGGCGGTGATGAACGCAGTTATTCTGACGGCGGTGCTGTCAGCGGGTAACTCCGGTATGTATGCGTCTACTCGTATGCTGTACACCCTGGCGTGTGACGGTAAAGCGCCGCGCATTTTCGCTAAACTGTCGCGTGGTGGCGTGCCGCGTAATGCGCTGTATGCGACGACGGTGATTGCCGGTCTGTGCTTCCTGACCTCCATGTTTGGCAACCAGACGGTATACCTGTGGCTGCTGAACACCTCCGGGATGACGGGTTTTATCGCCTGGCTGGGGATTGCCATTAGCCACTATCGCTTCCGTCGCGGTTACGTATTGCAGGGACACGACATTAACGATCTGCCGTACCGTTCAGGTTTCTTCCCACTGGGGCCGATCTTCGCATTCATTCTGTGTCTGATTATCACTTTGGGCCAGAACTACGAAGCGTTCCTGAAAGATACCATTGACTGGGGCGGCGTAGCGGCAACGTATATTGGTATCCCGCTGTTCCTGATTATTTGGTTCGGCTACAAGCTGATTAAAGGAACTCACTTCGTACGTTACAGCGAAATGAAGTTCCCGCAGAACGATAAGAAATAAGTTTCCTCCCTTCCTTGCTAAGCCCTCTCAACCGAGAGGGCTTTTTCAATTCCATTTCCCTGACAAATCATGCGGATATAAAATTTAACATTTGGATTGATAATTGTTATCGTTTGCATTATCGTTACGCCGCAATCAAAAAAGGCTGACAAATCAGAGGCTGTTCCGGCTTTCTGGGATGATCACCTGCATACAAATAAGTCCACCGCGATGCTGCCGTACGCAAGGGGACGTGAAGAAGATGTGAGCGATAACCCATTTTATTTTCGTAGTTACCTCATGGAGATATGGAATGTTTAGGTTGAACCCTTTCGTACGGGTCGGGCTGTGTTTGTCCGCTATTTCTTGTGCATGGCCTGTGTTAGCGGTCGATGATGATGGCGAAACGATGGTTGTCACTGCATCTTCCGTTGAACAAAACCTCAAAGATGCACCCGCCAGTATCAGCGTCATTACCCAGGAAGACCTGCAGCGAAAACCGGTACAGAATCTGAAGGATGTCCTCAAAGAAGTGCCTGGCGTACAACTGACGAACGAAGGGGATAACCGTAAGGGCGTTAGTATTCGTGGTCTGGACAGCAGCTACACCCTGATTCTCGTCGACGGTAAACGCGTTAACTCCCGCAATGCCGTCTTCCGCCACAATGATTTCGATCTGAACTGGATCCCGGTCGATTCCATCGAACGTATTGAAGTGGTTCGTGGCCCGATGTCGTCGCTATACGGCTCCGATGCGCTCGGCGGTGTAGTGAATATCATCACCAAAAAAATCGGTCAGAAATGGTCGGGTACCGTTACCGTCGATACCACCATTCAGGAACATCGCGATCGCGGTGATACCTATAACGGTCAGTTCTTTACCAGTGGACCATTAATTGATGGTGTGCTGGGAATGAAAGCTTACGGCAGCCTGGCAAAACGTGAAAAGGATGACCCGCAAAACTCAACGACCACCGATACCGGAGAAACGCCGCGTATTGAAGGATTCTCCAGCCGCGACGGCAATGTCGAATTTGCCTGGACACCGAATCAAAATCACGATTTTACTGCCGGATACGGTTTCGACCGTCAGGATCGTGATTCCGACTCGCTGGACAAAAACCGCCTGGAACGCCAGAACTACTCCGTCAGCCATAATGGGCGTTGGGATTACGGCACCAGCGAACTGAAATACTACGGTGAGAAAGTCGAGAACAAAAACCCTGGCAACAGCAGCCCGATAACTTCCGAAAGCAATACGGTCGACGGCAAATACACGTTGCCGCTGACGGCGATTAATCAGTTTCTCACGGTTGGCGGTGAATGGCGTCACGACAAACTTAGCGATGCGGTGAACCTGACCGGGGGAACCAGCTCCAAAACGTCTGCCAGCCAGTACGCGCTGTTTGTGGAAGATGAATGGCGGATCTTCGAGCCGCTGGCGCTGACGACCGGCGTGCGTATGGACGATCACGAAACCTACGGTGAACACTGGAGTCCGCGTGCCTACCTGGTTTATAACGCCACCGACACCGTAACGGTGAAAGGGGGCTGGGCGACGGCATTTAAAGCACCTTCTCTGTTGCAACTTAGCCCTGACTGGACGAGCAATTCCTGCCGTGGCGCATGTAAGATTGTGGGTAGCCCGGATCTGAAACCAGAAACCAGCGAAAGTTGGGAGCTGGGGCTTTACTACATGGGTGAAGAAGGCTGGCTGGAAGGGGTTGAATCCAGCGTTACCGTTTTCCGTAACGATGTGAAAGATCGTATCAGCATCAGCCGTACGTCTGACGTCAACGCTGCACCGGGCTACCAAAACTTTGTTGGTTTTGAGACGGGCGCTAACGGACGGCGCATACCGGTATTTAGCTACTACAACGTTAACAAAGCTCGTATTCAGGGCGTGGAAACCGAACTGAAAATTCCGTTCAACGATGAATGGAAACTGTCGATCAACTACACCTACAACGATGGTCGTGATGTCAGCAACGGCGAAAACAAACCGCTATCCGATCTGCCGTTCCATACCGCTAACGGTACGCTGGACTGGAAACCGCTGGCGCTGGAAGACTGGTCATTCTATGTTTCTGGTCACTATACCGGGCAGAAACGCGCCGACAGCGCGACGGCTAAAACACCGGGCGGTTATACCATCTGGAATACCGGCGCGGCCTGGCAGGTGACTAAAGACGTCAAACTGCGCGCAGGCGTGCTGAACCTTGGCGACAAGGATCTCAGTCGTGACGACTACAGCTATAACGAAGACGGACGTCGTTACTTTATGGCAGTGGATTATCGCTTCTGATGAGAAGATGCCCGGCGAACCGGGCGGACTTTCACTTCAGTAAATACTGCGCATGGAAGCGCAGGTGATCCTCTATAAAAGAGGCGATGAAGTAGTAACTGTGATCATATCCCGGCTGAATACGCAGCGTCATCGGCCACGCTTTCTGGCGCGCGGCTTCTGCCAGTACCGCAGGTTGCAACTGGTCGGCAAGAAACTGATCATTATCTCCCTGATCGATAAGCGTCGGGATCGCATCCTGCGCGTTACTGGCATACATCAGCGCGCAACTGTCCCATTCCAGCCATGCATTTTTGTCCTCACCTAAATAGCTGCTAAACGCTTTGATTCCCCACGGGACGCTGCACGGATTCACAATTGGCGCAAAGGCCGAAACGCTGGTGTATTTACCCGGATTTTTCAGCGCCATAATCAGCGCACCGTGACCACCCATTGAGTGACCGCTAATGGCGCAGCGGTCGCTGACATTAAATTGCGACTGAACCAGCGCCGGTAATTCATCGCGCAGATAATCATACATCCGGTAATGCGTCGCCCACGGCGGTTGCGTGGCATTAAGATAAAAGCCTGCGCCCTGGCCTAAATCGTAGCCATCGTCGTTGGCAACCTTTTCGCCGCGCGGGCTGGTGTCTGGCATCACCAGTACAATCCCCAGTTCTGCCGCCACGCGCTGGGCACCCGCCTTGGTGGTGAAGTTCTCGTCATTGCAGGTTAATCCGGAAAGCCAGTACAGCACTGGTGGCGGGGTGTGATCACGAGGGGGTGGGAGAAAGATACTGAACGTCATCGGGCAGTTTAAGGTACTGGAGTCGTGTCGCCAGCGTTGCTGCCAGCCTTCAAAACAGCGGTGCTCTTCGAGCATTTCCATGCGTGGCTCCTTGTTGTGTTGTTTGCAATTTCTTCATCATACCGTTTATTCAATGTGCTGTGAGTAACTTTCACTTCCGTATTTGCATAACGATGTTTTAACATCTGCTGATGAAAGGCAGCGGCAATTACAATAATTATCGCTGTGAATACTGGATTATGTGCGCCGCCTCACGCACAATAATCAGGCTGTAAATCAGCTTAATAACTTTGCCCCCACGCAGGGCGGAGGCGTCACACCTGCAGGAGAAATCATAAATGCCATCACTCAGTAAAGAAGCGGCCCTGGTTCATGAAGCGTTAGTTGCGCGAGGACTGGAAACACCGCTGCGCCCGCCCGTGCATGAAATGGATAACGAAACGCGCAAAAGCCTTATTGCTGGTCATATGACCGAAATCATGCAGCTGCTGAATCTCGACCTGGCTGATGACAGTTTGATGGAAACGCCGCATCGCATCGCTAAAATGTATGTCGATGAAATTTTCTCCGGTCTGGATTACGCCAACTTCCCGAAAATCACCCTCATTGAAAACAAAATGAAGGTCGATGAAATGGTCACCGTGCGCGATATCACTCTGACCAGTACCTGTGAACACCATTTTGTTACCATCGATGGCAAAGCGACGGTGGCTTATATCCCGAAAGATTCGGTGATCGGTCTGTCAAAAATTAACCGTATCGTGCAGTTCTTTGCCCAGCGTCCGCAGGTGCAGGAACGTCTGACGCAGCAAATTCTTATTGCGCTACAAACGCTGCTGGGCACCAATAACGTGGCTGTCTCGATCGACGCGGTGCATTACTGCGTGAAGGCGCGTGGCATCCGCGATGCAACCAGTGCCACAACAACGACCTCTCTTGGTGGATTGTTCAAATCCAGTCAGAATACGCGCCACGAGTTTCTGCGCGCTGTGCGTCATCACAACTGATTAAAAGGCAGGAACCATGGAGCGCAACGTCACGCTCGATTTTGTTCGCGGCGTCGCCATTCTGGGGATCCTGCTATTAAACATCAGCGCCTTTGGGCTACCAAAGGCGGCTTATCTCAATCCCGCCTGGTACGGCGCTATTACGCCGCAGGATGCATGGACCTGGGCATTTCTCGATCTCATCGGCCAGGTGAAATTCCTCACGCTTTTTGCGCTGCTGTTTGGTGCGGGCCTGCAAATGTTGCTGCCCCGTGGCAGACGCTGGATCCAGTCGCGGTTAACGCTGTTAGTCTTATTGGGCTTTATTCACGGTTTATTGTTCTGGGACGGCGATATTCTGCTGGCTTACGGGCTGGTGGGCTTAATCTGCTGGCGGCTGGTGCGCGATGCGCCATCGGTAAAAAGCCTGTTTAATACCGGCGTCATGCTTTATCTGGTGGGGCTTGGCGTTTTGCTGTTATTGGGGCTGATTTCCGACAGCCAGACCAGCCGCGCCTGGACGCCGGATGCATCGGCTATTTTGTATGAAAAATACTGGAAGCTTCACGGCGGCGTTGATGCGATCAGTAATCGTGCCGATGGTGTTGGCAACAGTTTACTGGCACTGGGCGCACAGTATGGCTGGCAACTGGCTGGGATGATGCTCATTGGTGCGGCGCTGATGCGCAGCGGCTGGCTGAAAGGGCAGTTCAGCTTACGTCACTATCGTCGTACTGGTTTTGTGCTGGTGGCGATTGGGGTGACCATTAACCTTCCTGCCATCGCCCTGCAATGGCAGCTGGACTGGGCGTATCGCTGGTGTGCCTTCTTACTTCAAATGCCGCGGGAACTGAGTGCGCCGTTTCAGGCGATTGGCTATGCGTCGCTGTTTTATGGCTTCTGGCCGCAATTAAGCCGCTTTAAGCTGGTGCTGGCAATCGCCTGCGTCGGACGGATGGCGCTGACCAACTATCTATTGCAAACGCTGATTTGTACCACGCTTTTTTACCACCTCGGTTTGTTTATGCATTTTGACCGCCTGGAGCTGCTGGCGTTTGTTATTCCGGTATGGCTGGCGAATATCCTCTTCTCTGTTATCTGGCTGCGTTACTTCCGCCAGGGGCCGGTGGAATGGCTCTGGCGTCAGTTAACTTTGCGTGCTGCCGGACCGGCAATATCTAAAACATCAAGATAACGATCTGGATCACATTCGTTAACAAAACGGCTGTAACCGTTTCCATTGCTGTGACTCGATTCACGAAGTCCTGTATTCAGTGCTGACAAAATAGCCGCCAGCAAGCAGTCATTTACTGCAATCTCATAACAGGTAGTGAATATGATCACCATTCGTGATGTAGCGCGTCAGGCTGGCGTCTCTGTGGCAACGGTTTCCCGGGTGCTCAATAACAGCACGCTGGTCAGTGCCGACACGCGTGAAGCAGTAATGAAAGCCGTGAGTGAGCTGGATTATCGGCCAAACGCCAATGCCCAGGCGCTGGCAACTCAGGTTAGCGACACCATTGGCGTGGTGGTGATGGACGTTTCTGATGCGTTTTTCGGCGCGCTGGTAAAAGCGGTGGATCTAGTCGCCCAGCAGCATCAGAAATACGTGCTAATCGGCAATAGCTATCATGAAGCGGAAAAAGAGCGTCACGCCATTGAGGTGTTAATTCGCCAGCGTTGTAATGCGTTGATTGTTCACTCAAAAGCATTGAGTGACGATGAACTGGCGCAATTTATGGATAACATTCCCGGTATGGTGTTAATCAACCGCGTTGTGCCGGGGTACGCCCATCGTTGCGTTTGCCTGGATAATCTCAGCGGTGCCCGAATGGCGACGCGCATGTTGCTGAATAACGGTCATCAACGTATTGGTTATCTTTCTTCCAGCCACGGCATTGAAGATGACGCCATGCGTAAAGCAGGCTGGATGAGTGCGTTGAAAGAGCAGGATATTATTCCGCCGGAAAGCTGGATTGGCACTGGTACGCCGGACATGCCGGGCGGTGAGGCGGCGATGGTTGAACTGCTGGGGCGCAATCTACAACTTACCGCTGTATTTGCTTATAACGACAATATGGCCGCTGGCGCACTGACAGCATTAAAAGATAATGGCATTGCGATTCCGTTACATCTCTCAATCATCGGTTTCGATGATATTCCCATCGCCCGTTACACCGACCCGCAATTAACGACCGTGCGTTATCCCATTGCTTCAATGGCGAAATTAGCCACCGAACTGGCCTTGCAGGGGGCAGCAGGCAATATTGATCCTCGTGCCAGCCACTGTTTTATGCCGACGTTAGTGCGTCGCCATTCTGTCGCAACACGCCAGAATGCGGCGACGATCACTAACTCAACAAATCAGGCGATGTAACCGCTTTCAATCTGTGAGTGATTTCACAGTATCTTAACAATGTGATAGCTATGATTGCACCGTTTTAACGTTGTAACCCGTATGTAACAGTGAATAATCACTTTCACCGAGGTAATAGCGTCATAACAACAATTAAAGCCGTTTTCTGGAGCGTTACCGGGCATGGAAGAACGAATTTTAAAAAGTGAGCTTCGGCGTTCAGTAACACTTCATTAACTCTACTGCCCCGCCGAGCATTTATCTCAAGCACTACCCTGCATAAGAAAAACCGGAGATACCATGAATAAGAAGGTGTTAACCCTGTCTGCTGTGATGGCCAGCATGTTATTCGGTGCCGCTGCACACGCTGCTGATACTCGCATTG
Organism: Escherichia sp. SCLE84; assembly: GCF_012584495.1. Lineage (NCBI taxonomy): Bacteria > Pseudomonadati > Pseudomonadota > Gammaproteobacteria > Enterobacterales > Enterobacteriaceae > Escherichia > Escherichia sp. SCLE84. The sequence goes on from NZ_CP051430.1 coordinate 4,948,808, forward strand.
GTGTAACAATCTATAAGTACGACGATAACTTTATGTCTGTAGTGCGCAAGGCTATTGAGCAAGATGCGAAAGCCGCGCCAGATGTTCAGCTGCTGATGAATGATTCTCAGAATGACCAGTCCAAGCAGAACGATCAGATCGACGTATTGCTGGCGAAAGGGGTGAAGGCACTGGCAATCAACCTGGTTGACCCGGCAGCTGCGGGTACGGTGATTGAGAAAGCGCGTGGGCAAAACGTGCCGGTGGTTTTCTTCAACAAAGAACCGTCTCGTAAGGCGCTGGATAGCTACGACAAAGCCTACTACGTTGGCACTGATTCCAAAGAGTCCGGCATTATTCAGGGCGATTTGATTGCTAAACACTGGGCGGCGAATCAGGGTTGGGATCTGAACAAAGACGGTCAGATTCAATTCGTATTGCTGAAAGGTGAACCGGGCCATCCGGATGCAGAAGCACGTACCACTTACGTGATTAAAGAGCTGAACGACAAAGGCATTAAAACTGAACAGTTACAGTTAGATACCGCTATGTGGGATACCGCTCAGGCGAAAGATAAGATGGACGCCTGGCTGTCTGGCCCGAACGCCAACAAAATCGAAGTGGTTATCGCCAACAACGATGCGATGGCAATGGGCGCGGTAGAAGCACTGAAAGCACACAACAAGTCCAGCATTCCGGTGTTTGGCGTCGATGCGCTGCCAGAAGCGCTGGCGCTGGTGAAATCCGGTGCACTGGCGGGCACAGTACTGAACGATGCTAACAACCAGGCGAAAGCGACCTTTGATCTGGCGAAAAACCTGGCCGATGGCAAAGGTGCGGCTGATGGCACCAACTGGAAAATCGACAACAAAGTGGTCCGCGTACCTTATGTTGGCGTAGATAAAGACAACCTGGCTGAATTCAGCAAGAAATAAGACTGATTGGGCGCAGTCGTTTACTGCGCCCTTATTGTATGGCCAACAAGGTAAAATTATATGGTCAGCTCAACGACTCCGTCTTCCGGGGAATACTTGTTGGAAATGAGCGGTATCAACAAGTCCTTTCCTGGTGTTAAGGCACTTGATAACGTTAATTTAAAAGTCCGGCCACATTCTATCCATGCATTAATGGGGGAAAACGGTGCAGGAAAATCGACATTATTAAAATGCCTGTTTGGTATTTATCAAAAAGACTCCGGCACCATTTTATTCCAGGGTAAAGAGATCGATTTCCATTCTGCCAAAGAAGCACTGGAAAATGGTATTTCGATGGTACACCAGGAGTTAAACCTGGTATTACAACGTTCGGTGATGGATAACATGTGGCTGGGGCGATATCCCACCAAAGGCATGTTTGTCGATCAGGACAAAATGTACCGCGAAACCAAAGCGATTTTTGATGAACTGGATATTGATATCGATCCGCGTGCGCGCGTCGGCACATTATCCGTTTCGCAAATGCAGATGATCGAAATCGCCAAAGCGTTTTCCTATAACGCGAAAATTGTGATTATGGATGAACCGACTTCTTCGTTAACCGAAAAAGAGGTCAATCATCTGTTCACTATTATTCGTAAATTAAAAGAGCGCGGCTGCGGTATTGTTTATATCTCGCATAAAATGGAAGAAATCTTCCAGTTATGTGATGAAGTTACCGTATTGCGCGACGGTCAGTGGATCGCCACCGAACCGCTGGCAGGACTGACGATGGACAAGATCATCGCCATGATGGTTGGGCGTTCTCTTAATCAGCGTTTTCCTGACAAAGAAAACAAGCCGGGCGAAGTCATCCTCGAGGTGCGTAACCTAACGTCACTGCGCCAGCCGTCGATTCGCGATGTCTCGTTTGATCTGCATAAAGGGGAGATCCTCGGTATTGCCGGGCTGGTGGGGGCGAAACGTACCGATATTGTTGAGACGTTATTTGGTATTCGCGAGAAATCGGCTGGCACCATTACGTTGCACGGCAAACAGATCAATAACCATAATGCCAACGAAGCCATAAACCACGGATTTGCACTGGTAACTGAGGAGCGCCGCTCAACGGGAATTTATGCCTATCTGGATATTGGTTTTAACTCGTTAATTTCCAATATTCGCAACTACAAAAATAAAGTTGGTTTACTGGATAACTCGCGGATGAAAAGCGATACCCAGTGGGTGATTGATTCGATGCGGGTAAAAACGCCGGGTCATCGGACGCAAATTGGTTCGCTCTCCGGTGGTAATCAGCAAAAGGTGATTATTGGTCGCTGGCTACTAACGCAACCAGAAATATTAATGCTCGATGAACCGACGCGCGGTATTGATGTCGGGGCGAAGTTTGAAATTTATCAGTTAATTGCCGAACTGGCGAAGAAAGGCAAGGGGATTATTATTATCTCCTCTGAAATGCCTGAGTTGTTAGGGATAACAGACCGTATTCTGGTCATGAGCAATGGTCTCGTTTCCGGAATTGTCGATACAAAAACAACAACGCAAAACGAAATTCTGCGTCTTGCGTCTTTGCACCTTTAAGATTAGGGGCTTCCCATGAGTGCGTTAAATAAGAAAAGTTTTCTTACTTACCTGAAAGAGGGCGGTATTTACGTCGTTCTTTTAGTTTTGCTGGCGATTATTATTTTCCAGGACCCAACATTTTTAAGTCTGTTGAACTTAAGTAATATTCTCACCCAGTCATCGGTGCGTATTATTATCGCGCTCGGTGTGGCAGGGTTAATTGTCACCCAGGGGACCGATCTTTCTGCTGGTCGTCAGGTAGGGCTGGCGGCAGTGGTGGCTGCGACATTATTGCAGTCCATGGATAACGCCAACAAAGTGTTCCCGGAAATGGCGACGATGCCGATTGCGCTGGTTATTCTGATTGTCTGTGCCATTGGTGCGGTGATCGGTTTGATCAACGGTCTGATTATCGCTTATCTCAACGTGACGCCGTTCATTACCACGCTCGGCACGATGATCATCGTCTATGGCATCAACTCGCTCTATTACGACTTTGTCGGGGCGTCGCCAATTTCTGGTTTTGACAGTGGCTTCTCTACCTTTGCTCAGGGCTTTGTCGCGCTGGGGAGTTTCCGTCTCTCTTACATCACCTTCTACGCGTTGATTGCGGTGGCGTTCGTCTGGGTGTTGTGGAACAAAACCCGCTTCGGTAAGAACATTTTTGCCATTGGCGGTAACCCGGAAGCGGCAAAAGTATCTGGTGTCAACGTCGGCCTGAACCTGCTGATGATCTACGCGTTGTCTGGCGTGTTCTATGCCTTTGGCGGGATGTTAGAAGCCGGACGTATCGGCTCTGCCACCAACAACCTCGGCTTTATGTATGAGCTGGATGCTATCGCGGCGTGCGTGGTAGGCGGTGTATCGTTCAGCGGCGGTGTGGGGACGGTGATTGGCGTGGTGACCGGGGTAATTATTTTTACCGTCATCAACTATGGCCTGACGTATATCGGCGTAAACCCATACTGGCAGTACATCATCAAAGGGGCGATTATTATCTTCGCCGTAGCGCTGGATTCACTGAAATACGCGCGTAAGAAGTGATGTGATTGTGGATATTGCCGGATGCGCTGCATCCGGCAATCGGTGCCAAATGCCGGATGCGTCTCTGGTTTTACAACGTTACCGGGTGTTCTTTCTCGCCTTTCTTAAACTTCACTTCCCCGAGCTCAATACAACCCACCGGGCAGACGTGACCACAAAGCAGACAACCCACACATTTCTCGGTATTACAATGCGGTGTGCGGGTTTTCTCGCTCCATTCCATCGCCTGGTGACCGCCGTCGTAACAGGAAATATAACAGCGTCCACAGCCAACACATTTATCAAGATTGATACGGGGATAGACAATATAACTGCGGTCTAAATCTTCCGCCGGGACAATATTGTTATTCGCCAGACCTACCATCTCCTGCAGCGAATCAAATCCCTGATCGGCGAGATAATGCGACAACCCGCTTGCCATATCTTCCACTATCCGATACCCGTACTGCATGATGCCGGTGGTCACCTGTAACGTTGCTGCGCCGAGCAATAAAAACTCAGCCGCATCCTCCCAGGTTTCAATGCCGCCGATACCGCTGATTGGGAAATCGCGCAGTTCTGGATGGGTGCGCATCTGCTGAATGAAGCGCAGGGCGATCGGTTTTACCGCTTTACCGGAATATCCGGAAATACTCGATTTTCCGTTAACGATCGGCATACCGATTTTCTGATTAAGATCGATATTGGTGATGGATTTAACGGTGTTAATCGCCGCAATGCCATCTGCGCCGCCGCGCTTCGCCGCCAGCGCCACTTCGCACATATCACCGATATTCGGCGTCATCTTCGCCAGCATTGGCAGCGTGGAACCCCGTTTCACTGCCCGACAATATTTTTCTACCAGCTCCGGGCTTTGCCCGACATCGCTACCCATCGCATGAGAAGTCATTTGCGGACAGGAGAAGTTACACTCGATCATATCCGCGCCAGCTTCTTGCACCAGGCGCGCCAGCTCCTCCCATTGCTGCTCATTTTCCCCCATGATCGAAGCGATCAATACTTTGTCCGGGTAATCTTCCTTCAGCTGACGCAGGGCGGCCAGATTCTCTTCCAACGGATGTTCAGCAATCTGCTCCATATTTTTGAAGCCGATAAAACCGGTATCTTCTTTCACCAGATGATCAAAACGCGGCGAGACTTCGTTGGCGATAAAAAAGCCGATCGTTTTAAACACCACGCCGCCCCAACCTGTGTCGTAGGCTTTGGCACACATCTCATAGCAGTTGCCTACAGGCGAAGAAGAGAGGCAGAACGGGTTGGGAAACTTCACGCCGCAAAAAGTAATCGAAAGATCTTTCGTTAACATGAGCAAGCTCCCTCTAAATAGTGATGAATCGCCTCGGCGGCTTCTTTCCCGGTTTTCACGGCATAGACCACGGTTTTGTCACCCTCAACAATATCGCCAGCAGCAAAGACTTGCGGATCGCGGGTCTGATAATTTTGTGTTTTGATGGTGTTACGCTGCGGCTCTAACTCCGCAAAGGCATCCAGTCTGGCATGCTGACCGACGGCGAGAATAATTTTATCTGCCGCCATCGTCAGTTCGCCCGGTAACCGTACATGCTTAAACGTGACTTTATTGCCTTCCACGGCTACTGGCGTGAATCCATCGATGATCGAAACGCCCAGCTCCCGGGCGCTGGCAAACTCTTTTTCGCTTGCCGGAAACTCATCTAACTCTTCACGCGCTACGCAGGTTACCGCCTGACAGCCGAGAACTTTCAGCGTGCTGGCTACGTCCATCGCGACATCACCGCCGCCGATAATTAATGCGCTTTGTGGAATGCTGATATCGCCTTGCGCCTGTCGTACACGTTGCAGGAAGTCGACGGCAATCTCAACGTCACTATGCTCAAACAGCGGTAGCCCGGAACCGCTTGATAACCCCACGGTGACCAGTACCGCGCGGTTTTCTGCTTTCAGCTGCTCAAGGGTGAGTGTGTTACCGACTTCGTTGTTGCACTTAATGGTCACGCCCATTTTTTCAATACGGGCGATCTCTGCATCCAGCACTGATTGCGGTAACCGGAATTGCGGAATACCGTTACGCAACCAGCCACCGGGGTGCGCTTCTTTCTCATAAATCGTGACGTCATAACCTTGGTTTGTCAGTGTTACACTGGCCTGCAATCCGGCAGGACCTGCGCCAATAATCGCGACTTTGCCGAGCGTTTTAGTACCGGGCTGATAAATTTCCATCCCAGTTTGTTGTTCAAAATCAGTAACAAAACGCTGTAAGCGACCGATATCAATGGGAGTATCAACACCGGCACGGGTACAACCGCTTTGACATAATTTCTCCGTCGGGCACACTCTGGCACAAACGGCACCGAGGGCATTATTTTCGCGAATTGTCTCGGCAGCGCCTTTAAAATTACGAAAGTAGATTGAGCGAATAAATTTCCCCGGATCGGTCTGTGCCGGGCAAGCCTGACTACAGGGAGCGTCATGACATAATAAACAGCGAGAGGCTTCTTTAATCGCCAGTAAAGGCGTAAAAGCCGGAGTGAGTTCATCCAGATAATTTTGTTGCGGCATGTGATCTTCCTTAATGCTATGAGTAATTAAGGCGAACGCTAAATATACTCGTCATACTTCAAGTTGCATGTGCTGCGTCTGCGTTCGCTCACCCCAGTCACTTACTTATGTAAGCTCCTGGGGACTCACTCACTTGTCGCCTTCCTGCAACTCGAATTATTTAGAGTATAAATATTGCGTGCTGATATTAAGGCTATGCGCGTGGGGAAATTTATACTGTGAAAGGATTCACAAATAGCTGCGGTTCAGAATGTTATATCCGCAGCTTATTGAGTGAAGTAATAATTATTCTCAATAATTAACAGAAAAGAGAAAATATTAACGATAGAAAATAAGATAAACAATCATGCCGATAGATAAAATTCCGAAGCCGATATATGCCACCATATAAGCGAAAAAGAGTCCGGGATTTTTTGCTCGCCAGACATACACCGGTTCCGGTGCATTTTTAACCCGTTTATCAATCGCGCCTGCGCGCCAGCCTTTCCATGCTTCGCGGAAACAAAATATCGGAATAAGGAAAAAAACGGCAACGACAAAAAACTGCTGTACATCCATAACTACTTTCCTTGTTTCTTTTGTAATTCAAGTAACTGTTCGGGTGTGACGGCGGGATACCCCTGCGCATCTTCCGGCACCTGGTGCATAGCCGGAATAGGGACCAGCGGCCCTAAAAAACGCGGTTCACGTTTAAAAATATAAAGGTCAGCCAGCGCACCGAAACGGGCGGCAAATTCGCGAATACGTACTGACAGCATATCTTTCGGTGACGGTACGGCATAACACTGAGCCTGAATCCCCATATGCAGCGCAATAAATAATGCCCGCTCACAGTGGAAACGTTGGGTGATAATAATGAAATCATTAGTATCGAAAACTTTGCGTGTACGCACGATGGAATCCAGCGTACGAAAGCCTGCGTAATCGAGAACAATATCTGATGGGTCGACACCAGCAGCGATTAAATCTTTGCGCATGGTCATCGGCTCATTATAACTTTGCAATGCGTTATCGCCGCTCAGTAATAGATAATTTACCTTACCGCTGTTATAGGCATTAATCGCTCCTTGAATGCGGTAGCGATAATACTGATTAATTACGCCAGTACGATAATATTTTGCTGTTCCGAGCACCACACCGACCTGGCGGTAGGGGAGATCCTGCAATTCGTCGTAGATATAAGGCGCGGTTTTCCAGCTCATCCAGCGATCGAGGCCGAGCACAGTCAACAGCAGCAAGCCGATCAGGACTAACAGGCTGAGGAACACGCGCTTTAACATGCAGGAGACTCGATCTAAGGAAAATTTCCATCAGGCTACTTTACCCGCTGGTTTTGCGCAAGAAACGGCAAACTGTTTGCCGGGAATTTCGACACCAGGAGAGGGCTGGCAAGCCGGACAAGGCGTTCACGCCGCATCCGGCACCAGGCTTAAGCGAGAAGCACTCGGTCGATACTGTGACAGCCGAGAGCTTTCAGCGTTGCGGAGGTGGCATCCCACTGAATCAACGGCGCATCGGCTTTTTCTGCCAGAACCGCGCGCTGGATATCCGGGTAATCATAACCCTTGAGATTCAACAGAATTAACGCTCCCTGCAACGGTGGCAGAGTCGGGTTGAATGCGGCGTTTTCAGCGTAGCTGCCACTGAAAATACGACCGTCTTTACATTCCAGCGCGACACCGCTTGGCGACTTACTGTAAGGCATGTGCGAACGGTTTGCCGCTGCAATCGCCGCCTGAGAAAGCGCATCACCAGTCAGCGCATAGCCGTGATCCTGCTCGTCCATCAGCAGCGTTTTAATCTCCAGATCTTTCGGCCCAAAGGCATCCGGCAGATAGTCACGCAGCGCGTGTGCCTCGCGGCCCGGCAGATGAATACGCAGATCCAGACCGCTGTTCAGTTCATTCATAAACTGACGGCAGTGACCACAAGGCGTGTAGTTAACGGTGATGGCTGCAAGCGCTTTTTCACCACTCAACCAGGCGTGGCTGATCGCGCTTTGTTCGGCATGAACGGTTTGCTGCATTGTCGCACCAATAAATTCCATATTGGCACCGAAATACCAGGTTCCGCTCACACCGCGCGCAATTGCGCCAACATTAAAATTCGACAATGGCGTACGCGCATAGGCCGCCGCCAGCGGAAGTAGTGCGAATGCCAGCGCGTCTTCGTCCAGCCCCGTTGCGCTCTTCAGCGATGAGACTTGCTCCCCGGTCAACAAAGCGGGGAAGTACTTGTCTGCCAGAATAGGTTCCAGTGCAGATTGCAAGTTATCCGCAAGTTGGGCAAAAGCGGTTTGAAAACGTGGATGCATGGCGTTGCCTCATAATCATGTAATGGGATAACAGTTTACGAACCCGTTATGGCTTTATATGTGATCTGAATCTCATTAATTATGCAACGCGTGAAACTTACATCAAAAATGCGCGACGCATCGCAAATTTTAGCCCATTACTGCCAGAATAATCGGGAAAAGGAACGGTGCGATCAGCGAAGTAATTATCCCGCATAACACCAGCGCTAGCGAACTAAATGCACCTTCCTGATAATCCAGCTCGGCGCAGCGCGCCGTACCGAGGGCGTGCGAGGCAGTCCCCATTGCCAGACCGCGCGCAGCTTTGGTACGAATACGCATCGCATTAAGCAATGTATGGCCAAATACCGCGCCGAGGATGCCGACGAAAATCACGCAAACTGCGCTGATTGCCGGAATACCGCCAATACTGCCGCCAACCGCCATTGCAATAGGCGTGGTGACCGATTTCGGCAGGATTGACGCGGCGATTTCCGGTGAAGCGCCCATCAACAATGCCACGGAAGTCCCCGTCACCATCGCAACCACGCTGCCGATAAAACAGATGGTGATGATCGATTTCCAGCGCGCGCGGATCTGGTGTAGCTGCTCATATAAAGGATAGGCCAGCGCGACGACCGCCGGTTGCAGCAGATCGTTTAGCACTTCGCTACCTTTAAAGTAGCTGTCGTAAGAGATGCCGGTCAGCATTAAAAAAGGAATGATCACCACCATTGCTACCAGCAACGGGTTAAGCAGGGGAAACTTATACCGTGCCGCCAGTTTGCGGGCGGCAAAAAAGATAATCAACGTCAGCGGTAATGACCACCAGATATTCGCCATCATTCTTCTGATCCTTTCTGACCTACGACTTTACGTTCACCGTGTACCAGTTGTGAACTCCAGCTCACCACCAGAAAAACCACCAGCGTACTGACAGCACAGGAAACCACTACCGGGCCAAACTGCGCGCGGAGCAAATCAAAATATTGCATGACGCCTACGCCAATCGGCACAAACAATAGCGCCATATAGCGAATCAGTACGTAGCACCCCGGATTGACCCATTTCGCCGGAAGAATTTGCAAGGCCAGCAGGACAAACAGGATCAGCATCCCGATGATGCTGCCCGGAATGGTTACCGGTAGCAGGGAAGCAATGAAAATGCCTGCATACAGGCAGGCATAAATCAGGACGAAAGCGCGTAAATATTGCCAGATAATGTTCAGTGTCTTACTCATAATCAACACCCCAGATGAGATGGATTCATCATACAATTAATTCGTAAAACGTGCTACCGATCACATTAAGAAATCAGCGCTTATTTTTTCGCTCCCCGGCATTACGCAATGCGCAACGAACTCAGGCATACATCAAGCATAGAGAGGGATTGCAGTTTGCAGCAATCCCTCTTTGTAGACCTTTAATCCGCTGACCATAGGCGCTAACATAGCGCCTCATTATTTTGCGGGTGATGATATGCGTGTGTTACTGGCACCGATGGAGGGAGTGCTTGACTCTCTGGTGCGTGAATTGCTGACCGAAGTTAACGACTACGATCTGTGCATCACCGAGTTTGTCCGCGTGGTGGATCAACTGCTGCCGGTAAAAGTTTTTCATCGCATTTGCCCTGAGCTACAAAACGCCAGCCGGACACCATCCGGTACGCTGGTGCGCGTGCAGTTGTTGGGTCAGTTCCCACAATGGCTGGCAGAGAACGCCGCCCGTGCGGTGGAATTAGGTTCCTGGGGCGTGGATCTCAATTGCGGCTGCCCGTCGAAAACGGTCAACGGTAGCGGTGGTGGGGCGACGTTACTCAAAGATCCTGAACTCATCTACCAGGGTGCAAAAGCGATGCGTGAAGCTGTACCGGCGCATTTGCCCGTCAGCGTGAAAGTGCGTCTGGGCTGGGACAGCGGTGAGAAGAAATTTGAAATCGCCGATGCGGTTCAACAGGCTGGTGCTACGGAGCTGGTGGTGCATGGACGGACAAAAGAGCAGGGTTACCGCGCGGAGCATATTGACTGGCAGGCGATTGGCGAGATTCGCCAGCGGCTGAATATTCCGGTGATTGCCAACGGCGAAATCTGGGACTGGCAGAGCGCGCAACAATGCATTGCGATCAGCGGCTGCGACGCAGTGATGATTGGTCGCGGGGCGCTCAATATTCCCAACCTGAGCCGGGTAGTAAAATATAACGAACCGCGAATGCCGTGGCCGGAGGTGGTTGCTTTGCTGCAAAAATATACCCGTCTGGAAAAGCAGGGCGATACCGGGTTATATCACGTTGCGCGGATTAAACAGTGGTTGAGTTATTTGCGTAAAGAATACGATGAAGCAACGGGATTATTTCAGCATGTTCGGGTGTTGAATAATTCCCCTGATATTGCAAGGGCTATTCAGGCAATTGATATCGATAAGCTGCGATAATAGTGGAATCGCAGCTTATCAGAGACAATGAATCGCTTATTCAGCTTCATCATCTTGTTGCGCTCCTTTCATGAACTAAGCCACATATTGCCACTGGCGCAAGGAGCGCGCAGGGGGAGGACAATCGCCTCCTCCCCCTGCACCCCCGGGCTCTGGCGAACAAAATCGCCGCTGCGCGGTACCTTCAGCTTATCCCCTTCGGCTACCGGGTCGGGCGCGAGGAAACGTCCTTGTAAGACGCGCCCTCAGCCCACATCCATGTGGGCTGCCCCGGCCTTCGGGGAACGCTTCAGCGATTTTGACGCCACCAACACCGGAGCTGTTTGCAAATCAAGTACACAAAATATCTAGTTCCTGACCTGACAACTTATATGCCATATCTGATTTTTAAAATATCATCTTAAATACGCCAGTCACCACCAGTAGCCCAATCAGGAAAATAATCAATACAGCCCAGAGTATAATTTTCATTGGCGTTCCTTTATTTGTGAGTGCTGAATAAGTATAGGAAAAAACGAAGCCCTTTGCCGTTATTCATAAACGATTAAGATAAATCGGAAGATATCATTCACTTAGTGTATATTTTTCTGGATATGTCGTTTTATTGCTACTGATGTATTGCCACGCGAAACTAAAAAATATATCGCAACACACGGTAATCTCCGCGCACCTTTTCTTACCTGATTATTCCCCCATGAATCGTGATTCCTTTTATCCAGCCATCGCCTGTTTTCCGCTGTTACTGATGCTGACCGGGTGTGCGCCTATGCATGAAACCCGCCAGGCGTTAAGCCAGCAAACGCCCGCTGCACAAGTTGATACCGCATTACCCACGGCGCTGAAAAATGGTTGGCCAGACAGCCAATGGTGGCTGGAGTATCACGATAATCAACTCACTTCATTAATTAACAATGCACTACAGAACGCACCGGATATGCAGGTGGCTGAAGAGCGCATTCAGCTGGCTGAAGCCCAGGCGAAGGCAGTTGCTACTCAGGATGGTCCGCAGATCGACTTTTCTGCGGATATGGAGCGGCAAAAAATGTCGGCAGAAGGGCTAATGGGGCCGTTTGCTCTGAACGATCCGGCCGCAGGTACGACCGGTCCGTGGTACACCAACGGAACTTTTGGCTTAACGGCGGGCTGGCATCTCGATATCTGGGGAAAGAATCGGGCGGAGGTTACTGCCCGCCTGGGTACGGTTAAAGCACGGGCGGCGGAACGCGAGCAAACCCGCCAATTGCTGGCTGGCAGCGTAGCCCGCCTGTACTGGGAGTGGCAAACCCAGGCGGCGTTAAACACGGTCTTGCAGCAAATAGAAAAAGAGCAGAACACTATTATCGCGACCGATCGCCAGCTATATCAGAACGGGATTACTTCTTCAGTTGAAGGTGTGGAAACCGATATTAATGCCAGCAAAACCCGGCAGCAGCTCAACGATGTCGCGGGGAAAATGAAAATTATTGAGGCACGGTTAAGCGCACTCACAAATCACCAGACAAAGTCATTGAAGCTTAAACCGGTCACGTTGCCGAAAGTGGCAAGCCAGCTTCCTGATGAACTGGGGTACTCCTTACTGGCCCGGCGGGCAGATTTGCAGGCGGCGCACTGGTACGTTGAGTCATCGCTAAGCACCATTGATGCGGCAAAAGCGGCATTTTATCCTGACATCAACCTGATGGCCTTCCTGCAACAGGATGCGTTGCACTTAAGCGATCTGTTCCGTCATTCCGCGCAGCAAATGGGCGTTACGGCAGGCCTGACGCTACCCATTTTCGATAGTGGTCGTCTTAACGCCAACCTCGATATCGCAAAAGCCGAAAGCAACTTGTCTATCGCCAGCTACAACAAAGCGGTGGTTGAAGCGGTGAATGACGTGGCGCGGGCAGCCAGTCAGGTTCAGACACTTGCGGAGAAAAACCAGCATCAGGCGCAAATTGAGCGCGATGCCTTGCGTGTGGTAGGTCTTGCGCAGGCGCGCTTTAACGCGGGCATCATTGCTGGTTCCCGCGTCAGCGAAGCCAGAATCCCCGCGCTGCGTGAGCGGGCCAATGGCCTGTTATTGCAAGGGCAGTGGCTGGATGCTTCCATTCAACTCACTGGTGCGTTGGGCGGGGGTTACAAACGCTGATGATATGCGCCTTCTATACTTAACGTTTATTCAGCGTTAAGTGGAGAACTCGATGGCACAGGTTGCGATTATTACCGCCTCCGATTCGGGGATCGGCAAAGAGTGCGCGTTATTACTGGCGCAGCAGGGGTTTGATATTGGCATTACCTGGCACTCAGATGAAGAAGGGGCAAAAGATACCGCGCGTGAGGTAGTTAGCCACGGCGTACGTGCGGAGATCGTGCAGCTGGATCTCGGTAAACTGCCAGAAGGTGCGCAGGCGCTGGAGAAACTCATTCAACGGCTGGGGCGTATTGATGTGCTGGTGAATAATGCGGGCGCAATGACCAAAGCGCCGTTTCTTGATATGGCTTTCGATGAGTGGCGCAAGATTTTTACCGTTGATGTCGATGGTGCATTTTTATGCTCACAAATTGCGGCCCGCCAGATGGTGAAACAAGGGCAGGGCGGTCGCATCATCAACATTACGTCGGTACATGAACATACGCCGCTGCCGGATGCCAGCGCTTACACAGCCGCTAAACATGCGCTCGGCGGGTTAACCAAAACGATGGCGCTGGAGCTGGTCAGGCATAAGATTTTGGTGAACGCAGTCGCGCCTGGGGCGATCGCCACGCCAATGAATGGCATGGATGACAGCGACGTGAAGCCCGACGCGGAGCCTTCGATTCCTCTGCGGCGTTTTGGCGCAACGCATGAGATTGCCAGCCTGGTAGCGTGGCTGTGCTCAGAGGGCGCAAATTACACCACCGGGCAGTCGTTGATAGTGGATGGCGGCTTTATGTTGGCGAATCCGCAGTTCAACCCAGAATAGCGCAGTGAGGTGCGTGGTTATTTCAATGGGTAAAATTTTGGTAGGCATGATAAGACGCACAAGCGTCGCATCAGGCATGGTGCACCGGATGTCGGATGCGGCGCGAACGCCTTACCCAGGGCAATGGTTTTACGCCTGATGATCCGGCTTTTTCTTCCCGCGCCGTTTCAGCCACCAGCGCACGCCCACCACCAGAACCACGACCAGAATCAACCAGACCCAGTGCTTCAAATGCTGGTCGAGATTGTGCAACCACGGCGCAATCACCTGACCACCAGCGTAACCAATAGTGGTAAAAATCAACGCCCAGGCAAATGCGCCGAGAATATTCAGCGGCAGAAAGATTTTCGGCGGCAGCTGGCTGGCACCAATCAGCGTCGGGCCAATCACCCGAAAGCCATACATAAAGCGCGTACCAATGACAAACAGATACGGATGGCGTTGGATAAGTTTCTGCGCCCGCTCAATTTTATCCTGATGTTTCGAGAAACGGCGTAACAGCTTGCCGCCAAACCGCCGCCCGCACAGATAAAGCACCTGGTCGCCAATCATGCCGCCAAACGCCACAGAAAGTACCACCAGCGGGAACTTTAATAGCCCCTGATGTGCCGCAACGCCTCCCAGCAAAGTCACGGTTTCACCTTCCGCCAGGCTACCGATCACCAGCGCGGCATAACCATATTGTGAGATAAGTGTATTGAGATCCATAGGCCAGTCTGTCTCCCTTTGGTTGCCAGTAAGCATACACCCTGTGAATCATTCACGCTGAAAAAGGACGTTCATCAGACAGTGAAAATTACATGGGCGAACAAAAAATAATCACAAGCTGACTTATACTTGAACTGTCAGGTTCATGAACTCACAACAAGGGGGCGGTATGAGCCATGTCTGGGGACTGTTTTCCCATCCCGATCGTGAAATGCAGGTGATTAATCGCGAAAACGAAACGATTTCTCACCATTACACCCACCACGTTTTGCTGATGGCGGCGATTCCGGTGATTTGCGCCTTCATTGGCACTACACAGATTGGCTGGAATTTTGGCGATGGCACTATCCTGAAGTTATCCTGGTTTACCGGACTGGCGCTGGCTGTCTTGTTTTACGGCGTTATGCTGGCTGGGGTCGCGGTGATGGGGCGGGTCATCTGGTGGATGGCGCGCAATTACCCGCAGCGTCCGTCACTTGCGCACTGCATGGTCTTCGCGGGCTACGTTGCAACTCCGCTGTTTTTAAGCGGTCTGGTGGCGCTTTATCCGCTGGTCTGGTTGTGTGCGCTGGTCGGCACGGTGGCGCTGTTTTACACCGGCTACCTGCTTTACCTTGGTATTCCGAGCTTCCTGAATATCAACAAAGAGGAAGGCCTTAGCTTCTCCAGTTCGACGCTGGCGATTGGCGTGCTGGTACTGGAAGTGCTGCTCGCCCTAACCGTTATACTATGGGGCTACGGGTATCGCCTGTTCTAGAAAGTTCTTTGACATTGCATTGCTGGCGTAAATGTCAGCAATGCAGCATTTCCTCACGATTCTCCTTTGACGATCGCACTTTTTGCTCGTTATGATGGCGTCGCTAGCCTCAGTAAATCCTTACTCCGGCGGTGCGCAACCCGTGCGCGTGAACCACTATCTGAATGCTCATCATGCCGAAATTTCGAGTTTCTTTATTTAGCCTGGCCCTGATGCTGGCTGTGCCTTTGGCACCGCAGGCCGTTGCGAAAACGGCAGCCGCTACCACCGCTTCACAACCGGAAATTGCCTCCGGTAGCGCGATGATTGTTGATCTGAATACCAACAAAGTGATCTATTCGAACCACCCGGATCTGGTGCGTCCAATTGCGTCTATCAGCAAATTAATGACCGCGATGGTTGTGCTGGATGCACGACTGCCGCTGGATGAAAAACTAAAAGTGGATATCAGCCAGACGCCGGAGATGAAAGGGGTCTATTCGCGCGTACGACTGAATAGCGAAATCAGCCGTAAAGATATGCTGTTGCTGGCGCTGATGTCTTCAGAAAACCGCGCGGCGGCAAGCCTTGCGCACCATTATCCCGGTGGTTACAAAGCCTTTATTAAGGCAATGAATGCGAAAGCGAAATCGCTCGGAATGAACAACACGCGCTTTGTTGAACCTACCGGATTGTCGGTGCATAACGTTTCAACTGCCCGTGACTTAACCAAACTGCTCATTGCCAGCAAACAATATCCGTTGATCGGGCAGTTAAGTACTACCCGGGAAGATATGGCAACCTTCTCTAACCCGACGTATACGCTGCCGTTCCGCAATACTAATCATCTGGTGTATCGCGATAACTGGAATATTCAGTTAACCAAAACCGGCTTTACCAATGCGGCGGGCCATTGTCTGGTGATGCGTACGGTTATCAATAATAAACCGGTGGCGCTGGTAGTGATGGACGCGTTTGGCAAATATACCCATTTTGCCGATGCCAGCCGCCTGCGTACCTGGATTGAAACCGGTAAAGTGATGCCTGTGCCGGCAGCAGCGTTGAGCTATAAAAAACAAAAAGCCGCCCAAATGGCGGCGGCGGGGCAGACGGCACAGAACGATTAAGTGAATTCGGATGGCGATACTCTGCCATCCGTAATTTTTACTCCACTTCCTGCCAGTTTTTCCGTTTACTGGTTTTACCGATCCCCGGATTCATGCTGTTGGTCGGATCGTTCTCGCGATAGAACTTCTGCAACGTCTCCGGTGCTTTATACAAATGACCGACGTTATGCTCGGCAGGGTACTGCGCGCCGCGCTGCTGTAGCAGTTCCAGCATCTGTTCTTTTAACGCATGCACATCCACGTCTTTTTTCACTATGTAATCCTGATGGAAGACATAGCACATAAAATGGCCGTAATAGAGCTTGTGCACCAGCTGGCTGTCGATCTCCGGCGGTAAATGCTCATACCACTCGGTGTCGTTACGCCGCAGAGCGATATCCAACGCCAGAATGTCTTCGACTTCATCGGAATGCACCGCCTGATAACGAATTGCTGCGCCCGCAGCGGCGAAACGGTGTAAAAACGCTTTGCTGCCTTCCTCCGGCGTACAGACAAAGAAATCGCCTTCGGCCTGTTTGAAATAATCCACCAACCACGATTTGGCTTCGCCCACGCCATCGCCCGCCATTTTTAACAGCAGATGATGCTCGTATTTATCGCGCCAGTTTTTCATGCGCGGCGGTAAATGGCTGGGGAACAGGTGACCGAATTTTTGCATCGCACGGTCAGTAAAATGCGGACGGAAGAATTTCACTTTCTCCAGCATCGCATCGGTGCGTCCCTTGAGATTAAAGAAGAACGGCATCTTGTCGGTGCCTAACTTATCAATCATCAGGAAGGTGTCTTTGCCGTATTTTTCCGCAATATCGTAGATATCCCGGTGCATATATTCCCCGGCAACCGGCAGATTTTCGAAGTTAGCCAGAATATGACGGCGGATTTCGGTCAGCACTTCCGGCTGGTTGGTGCCGATATAAAACACCTGCTGATTTTTTTCCGCTTCGAAGGTATCTAGACGTACCGCAAAGACGGCCAGCTTCCCGGCGCAACCAGAAGATTCAAATAACCGATCCGGATCGGCGTTATAACGTGCGGGCGTGTCGGCTTCAATATCACGAACGCGGTGGACATAGTCATAATCGTGGGCGTGACGACCATCGTGACGCACATCGTCATCTTTGATGCGATCATCATCCAGCTTGCTAAGGATCTGCTCCGGCGTTTCGCCCAGATCAATCCCCAGATGGTTCACCAGCGTCAGTTTGCCGTCTTCATTTATACGCGCGAATAACGACATTTCGGTATACGCCGGGCCACGTTGCACCAGCGAGCCGCCGGAGTTGTTACAAATACCGCCGATAACCGATGCGCCTATACACGACGATCCAATCACCGAGTGCGGTTCGCGTCCCAGCGGTTTGAGGGCTTTTTCCAGCGAATAGAGCGTGGTGCCCGGATAGGCCAGCACCTGTTCGCCCTTGCCAAGAACGTGCAGCTTGTCGAGACGCAGGGTGCTGATGATCACGATATCGCGATCATAGTCGTTACCGTTTGGCGTCGATCCTTCGGTCAGGCCTGTATTGGCAGCCTGCATCAGAATAATTTTGTCGGCGGTGACACAGGCTTTCAGCACCCGCCACAATTCCAGTAGTGAGCCAGGGAAAACGACAGCCAGCGCGTCGCCCTGACCAGAACGGAAGCCCTTGCGATAGCGGGCCGTTTTTGCGGGATCGGTGAGCAGGTGTGAATGACCGACCAGACGGGCAAGTTCATTCAAAAAGGCTTTATTATCAGTTGTTGTCATGGAAGACATTTTCCACTCCTTGTGGTGGCGAAAAAATATCACAAACTAGAATAGCGCCTTGTATGACAATTCAGCGAGTGAATATTTTGAAAATTCAGACAATAAACTGAGCATTCTTTTTCTCTCTCCATCATGCTTATGGCAAACTACGGTTTTTGCACCATTTTCGCTGCCTCGTCGGGCAACAGAGGAAGAAAAATCCATATGAAATGGCTATGTTCAGTAGGAATCGCGGTGAGTCTGGCCCTGCAGCCAGCACTGGCGGATGATTTATTCGGCAACCATCCATTAACGCCCGAAGCGCGGGATGCGTTCGTCACCGAACTGCTTAAGAAAATGACAGTTGATGAGAAAATTGGTCAGCTGCGCTTAATCAGCGTCGGCCCGGATAACCCGAAAGAGGCGATCCGCGAGATGATCAAAGACGGTCAGGTTGGGGCGATTTTCAACACCGTAACCCGTCAGGATATCCGCGCCATGCAGGATCAGGTGATGGAATTAAGCCGCCTGAAAATTCCTCTTTTCTTTGCTTACGACGTGCTGCACGGTCAGCGCACGGTGTTCCCGATTAGCCTCGGTCTGGCCTCGTCTTTTAACCTCGATGCAGTGAAAACGGTCGGACGTGTCTCTGCTTATGAAGCGGCAGATGATGGCCTGAATATGACCTGGGCACCGATGGTCGATGTCTCGCGCGATCCGCGCTGGGGACGTGCTTCCGAAGGTTTTGGCGAAGATACGTATCTCACCTCAACAATGGGTAAAACCATGGTGGAAGCGATGCAGGGTAAAAGCCCGGCAGATCGCTACTCGGTGATGACCAGCGTCAAACACTTTGCCGCATACGGCGCGGTAGAAGGCGGTAAAGAGTACAACACCGTCGATATGAGTCCGCAGCGCCTGTTTAATGATTATATGCCGCCGTACAAAGCGGGGCTGGACGCAGGCAGCGGCGCGGTGATGGTGGCGCTGAACTCGCTGAACGGCACGCCAGCCACCTCCGATTCTTGGCTGCTGAAAGATGTTCTGCGCGACCAGTGGGGCTTTAAAGGCATCACCGTTTCCGATCACGGTGCAATCAAAGAGCTGATTAAACATGGCACGGCGGCAGACCCGGAAGATGCGGTGCGCGTGGCGCTGAAATCCGGAATCAACATGAGTATGAGCGACGAGTATTACTCGAAGTATCTGCCTGGGTTGATCAAATCCGGCAAAGTGACGATGGAAGAGCTGGACGATGCTGCCCGCCATGTACTGAACGTTAAATATGATATGGGATTGTTTAACGACCCATACAGCCATTTGGGGCCGAAAGAGTCTGACCCGGTGGATACCAATGCCGAAAGCCGCCTGCACCGTAAAGAAGCGCGTGAAGTGGCGCGCGAAAGCCTGGTGTTGCTGAAAAACCGTCTCGAAACGTTACCGCTGAAAAAATCGGCCACCATTGCGGTGGTTGGGCCACTGGCGGACAGTAAACGTGACGTGATGGGCAGCTGGTCCGCAGCCGGTGTTGCCGATCAATCCGTGACCGTACTGACCGGGATCAAAAATGCCGTCGGTGAAAACGGTAAAGTGCTGTATGCCAAAGGGGCGAACGTTACCAGTGACAAAGGCATTATCGATTTCCTGAATCAGTATGAAGAAGCGGTCAAAGTCGATCCGCGCTCGCCGCAAGAGATGATTGATGAAGCGGTGCAGACGGCGAAACAATCTGATGTGGTGGTGGCTGTAGTCGGTGAAGCACAGGGGATGGCGCACGAAGCCTCCAGCCGGACCGATATCACTATTCCACAAAGCCAACGTGACTTGATTGCGGCGCTGAAAGCCACCGGTAAACCGCTGGTGCTGGTGCTGATGAACGGGCGTCCGCTGGCGCTGGTGAAAGAAGATCAGCAGGCTGATGCGATTCTGGAAACCTGGTTTGCGGGGACTGAAGGCGGTAATGCAATTGCCGATGTATTGTTTGGCGATTACAACCCGTCCGGCAAGCTGCCAATGTCCTTCCCGCGTTCTGTCGGGCAGATCCCGGTGTACTACAGCCATCTGAATACCGGTCGCCCGTATAATGCCGACAAGCCGAACAAATACACTTCGCGTTATTTTGATGAAGCTAACGGGGCGTTGTATCCGTTCGGCTATGGGCTGAGCTACACCACTTTCACCGTCTCTGATGTGAAACTTTCTGCGCCGACCATGAAGCGTGACGGCAAAGTGACTGCCAGCGTGCAGGTGACGAACACCGGTAAGCGCGAGGGGGCCACGGTAGTGCAGATGTACTTGCAGGATGTGACGGCTTCCATGAGTCGCCCTGTGAAACAGCTGAAAGGCTTTGAGAAAATCACCCTGAAACCGGGCGAAACTCAGACTGTCAGCTTCCCGATCGATATTGAGGCGCTGAAGTTCTGGAATCAACAGATGAAATATGACGCCGAGCCTGGCAAGTTCAATGTATTTATCGGCACTGATTCCGCACGCGTTAAGAAAGGCGAGTTTGAGTTGCTGTAATGCTTTAGTAAGGGCGCGACGTTTGCGCCCTTTGTAGGCCGGATAAGGCGCTCGCGCCGCATCCGGCAGGAAACGCCGGACCGAATATGCCTCTTAAGTATTTATCTGATTCTGCAACTGAATCCTTCCGCTCAGGCTAACCCCGCCATTATCAACTATGCTTTTCTCTTAATTCGCTGAAAACAACAGTAAAAGAATGAGGAAAGCATCATGCCACTCTTAAAGCTCTGGGCAGGTTCACTGGTTATGTTGGCAGCCGTGAGCCTGCCGCTACAGGCGGCTTCCCCCGTTAAAGTCGGTTCAAAAATCGATACCGAAGGTGCGCTACTCGGCAATATCATTTTGCAGGTGCTGGAAAGCCACGGCGTACCGACGGTGAATAAAGTGCAACTCGGAACGACTCCTGTGGTGCGCGGGGCGATTACTTCCGGTGAACTGGATATCTATCCGGAATATACCGGCAATGGCGCTTTCTTCTTTAAAGATGAAAACGATGCAGCGTGGAAAAACGCGCAGCAAGGTTACGAGAAAGTCAAAAAGCTCGATTCGGAGCACAACAAGTTAATCTGGCTGACGCCCGCGCCTGCAAATAACACCTGGACTATCGCCGTGCGTCAGGATGTGGCAGAGAAAAATAAACTCACTTCGCTTGCCGACCTGAGTCGTTATCTGCAAGAGGGCGGCACCTTCAAACTGGCAGCCTCGGCAGAGTTTATCGAACGCGCCGATGCGTTACCCGCGTTTGAAAAAGCCTATGGCTTTAAGCTCGGTCAGGATCAGTTGCTGTCACTGGCTGGTGGCGACACGGCGGTGACGATCAAAGCCGCTGCCCAGCAAACCTCTGGCGTTAATGCTGCAATGGCTTACGGCACTGACGGCCCGGTAGCGGCGCTGGGGCTGCAAACCTTAAGCGATCCGCAAGGCGTGCAACCTATCTATGCGCCTGCACCAGTGGTGCGTGAATCGGTGTTGAAGGAGTATCCGCAAATGGCACAGTGGCTACAGCCAGTCTTCGCCAGCCTCGATGCAAAAACATTGCAGCAACTGAATGCCAGCATTGCAGTTGAAGGACTGGATGCCAAAAAAGTGGCTGCCGACTACCTGAAACAAAAAGGGTGGACGAAGTAATTTCCCGTGACTTATCTACGTATTAATCCTGTTCTGGCGCTGCTGCTGTTGCTGACGGTAATCGCAGCGGCGCTGCCGTTTATCAGTTACGCGCCTAATCGTTTAGTTTCGGGTGAGGGGCGTCATCTCTGGCAGCTGTGGCCGCAAACGATCTGGATGCTGGTGGGCGTTGGTTGCGCCTGGCTGACGGCCTGTTTTATTCCCGGTAAAAAAGGCAGCATTTGTGCACTCATTCTGGCGCAATTCGTCTTCGTATTGCTGGTGTGGGGCGCGGGAAAGGCGGCGACACAACTGGCGCAAAATGGCAGTGCGCTGGCGCGTACCAGCCTCGGCAGTGGTTTCTGGCTGGCTGCGGCGCTGGCATTGCTGGCCTGTAGCGATGCCATCCGCCGAATCTCCACGCATCCGCTGTGGCGCTGGTTGTTGCATATGCAGATTGCCATTATTCCGCTGTGGTTGCTGTACTCCGGCACGCTTAACGATCTCTCACTAATGAAAGAATACGCCAACCGTCAGGATGTGTTTGACGACGCGCTGGCACAACATCTGACGTTGCTGTTTGGTGCGGTGCTGCCTGCGTTAGTGATTGGTGTGCCGTTGGGCATCTGGTGCTACTTTTCCACTGCTCGGCAGGGGGCAATTTTTTCTCTGCTCAATGTCATTCAGACCGTGCCTTCGGTGGCGCTCTTTGGCCTGTTGATTGCGCCGCTTGCCGCGCTGGTGACGGCCTTTCCGTGGCTGGGGAAGCTCGGCATAGCAGGAACCGGAATGACACCCGCACTGATTGCGCTGGTGCTCTATGCCTTGCTGCCGCTGGTGCGCGGCGTGGTAGTCGGTTTGAACCAGATCCCGCGCGATGTGCTGGAGAGCGCCAGAGCGATGGGCATGAGCGGGGCGCAGCGATTCCTGCATGTTCAGTTACCACTGGCGTTACCGGTATTTCTGCGCAGCCTGCGGGTGGTGATGGTGCAAACTGTAGGTATGGCGGTGATTGCGGCGTTAATCGGCGCAGGCGGTTTTGGTGCGCTGGTTTTCCAGGGGCTGCTAAGCAGCGCCATTGATTTAGTGTTGCTGGGGGTGATCCCGGTAATTGTTCTGGCGGTGCTGATCGATGCCCTGTTCGATTTGCTTATCGCACTGCTGAAGGTGAAACGTAATGATTGAATTTAGCCATGTCAGCAAACTGTTTGGCGCACAAAAAGCCGTTAACGATCTTAATCTCAATTTTCAGGAAGGGAGTTTTTCGGTGCTGATTGGCACATCTGGCTCCGGCAAATCCACCACCTTGAAAATGATTAACCGCCTGGTGGAACATGACAGCGGAGAGATCCGCTTTGCCGGAGAAGAAATTCGCTCGCTGCCAGTACTGGAGTTGCGCCGCCGGATGGGCTATGCCATTCAATCTATTGGCCTATTCCCCCACTGGAGCGTGGCGCAAAACATCGCTACCGTGCCGCAATTACAAAAATGGTCGCGGGCACGGATTGACGATCGTATCGACGAATTAATGACGCTACTGGGGCTGGAGTCAAATTTGCGTGAGCGTTATCGGCATCAGCTTTCCGGTGGTCAGCAGCAACGTGTGGGAGTGGCGCGCGCACTGGCTGCCGATCCGCAAGTCTTACTGATGGATGAACCTTTTGGCGCACTGGACCCGGTAACGCGCGGCGCGTTGCAACAAGAGATGACGCGCATTCACCGTTTGCTGGGGCGCACTATTGTGCTGGTCACTCATGATATTGATGAGGCGCTACGGCTGGCTGAACATCTGGTATTGATGGATCACGGTGAAGTGGTGCAGCAGGGCAATCCGCTGACGATGCTGACTCGTCCGGCGAATGATTTTGTCCGCCAGTTTTTTGGACGTAGCGAACTGGGTGTGCGTCTGCTTTCGTTACGTAGTGTGGCGGATTACGTGCGTCGCGAAGAACGGGCAGAAGGTGAGGCACTGGTAGAAGAGATGACGCTACGCGATGCGCTCTCCCTGTTTGTCGCGCGGGGTTGCGAGGTGCTGCCGGTGGTGAACACGCAGGGCCAGCCTTGCGGTACGCTGCATTTTCAGGATCTGCTGGTGGAGGCGTAAGCGTATGAAGATGTTGCGCGATCCGCTGTTCTGGCTCATTGCTTTGTTTGTGGCACTGATTTTCTGGCTGCCTTACAGCCAGCCGCTGTTTGCTGCCTTGTTCCCACAACTGCCACGACCCGTTTATCAGCAAGAAAGTTTTGCAGCTCTGGCACTGGCTCATTTCTGGCTGGTGGGAATTTCGAGTTTGTTTGCGGTGATCATTGGCACTGGTGCCGGAATTGCTGTCACTCGCCCGTGGGGCGCGGAATTTCGCCCACTGGTGGAAACTATTGCCGCCGTTGGACAGACTTTTCCGCCTGTCGCAGTGCTGGCGATTGCCGTTCCGGTGATCGGCTTTGGTCTGCAACCAGCGATTATCGCCTTGATCCTTTACGGTGTGCTGCCCGTCCTGCAGGCGACACTTGCCGGGCTGGGAGCGATTGATGCCAGCGTGACAGAAGTTGCGAAAGGTATGGGAATGAGTCGTGGTCAGCGACTGCGTAAGGTCGAGCTACCGCTGGCGGCTCCGGTGATTCTGGCGGGCGTGCGAACTTCGGTGATTATCAACATTGGTACGGCGACGATCGCCTCAACGGTAGGGGCCAGCACGCTGGGTACGCCCATCATCATCGGGCTTAGCGGATTTAATACCGCGTATGTGATCCAGGGGGCGTTACTGGTGGCACTGGCGGCGATCATCGCAGACCGCCTGTTTGAAAGGCTGGTGCAGGCGCTTAGCCAGCACGCAAAATAAAGGTATAACCTGCGAGCATGACGCCACCAATTCCGCCTAACGCCATAAACAGGAACAGGGCGATGACCCCAATTTTAGCTATGCGCATATTGCACTCCTTATGTTAACGAAAGGATTGTACAGTAAAGCGCATTTGTTAACGAATCATTAAATGCCGAGTGGGAAAATATCATGGCCTTGTTCTTGCCAACTGGTGAGTTGCTGCTGTTGGGCGGAGGTTCGATTTTCACCGCACCACACCAGCAATGTACGGCCTTCGAATAGTTCAGGGCGTAGTTGATTGAGCGAGTGGGCGAGGACATCAATGCGCCATCCTTGTTGACTGGCAATCCAGCCCTCCAGCCACAGACGGGTGGTATCCTGAATATTCCAGCCAACCACCAGCGCATCTTTACCCTGTTTTTTACGTGCCGAAGCCAGACAAATGGCGATGTAGTTGATCAGTACGCCGTCGAGGATCGCCAGCAGCGCCTGGAGAGTCGGTTGTTGGCACTGAAGCCGTCGGCGCAGAGGAATAAACAGATGTGTGGTGAGTGTCTGGGCGGGGTAATCCTGACCGCGCTCTTTGATCCACGTTCGCAGGCTATGCAGATTGCCGCTTTGCAGGTAGGTCAGTAATGTTTCTTGCTGATCGCGCCAGCCGTTCTGCACATCAACATTTTCATTACTGAGCAGCATTTTAACTTTGCTGACCTGCACGCCGTTGTCGATCCAGCGTTTGATCTCGCGGATACGGTCAATATCGGCATCGTTGAACAGTCGATGACCGCCGTCTGTCCGTTGCGGTTTCAGCAACCCGTAACGCCTCTGCCACGCGCGTAACGTGACAGGGTTAATATCACAAAGCAACGCCACTTCACCAATTGTGTAAAGCGCCATCGTCTCACCCTTGCTCGCGAGGTCCCGGTTTAACTTTAGACGCAGTTTTGCGAACCAGGTAGTTTTGCCCGTTTTTTGTGCATCTATAGGGTGATTTTATTTTTGCCAGGCGATTTTGAGTGATCGTACTCACGAATTCTCATTTTTCTGCAAGAGTTCAAAGAAAGTTAAACGCAGGCAATGTATGTTACGCGTTTTAAAGGGAAGTGTGGTTTGCGGGTATGTACGATTTTAATCTGGTGTTGCTGCTGCTTCAGCAGATGTGCGTTTTTTTAGTCATTGCGTGGTTAATGAGTAAAACGCCATTATTCATACCGTTAATGCAGGTCACGGTTCGTCTGCCGCATAAATTTCTCTGCTACATCGTCTTTTCCATCTTCTGCATCATGGGCACCTGGTTTGGGTTGCACATTGACGATTCTATTGCCAATACCCGTGCGATAGGCGCGGTAATGGGCGGCTTACTCGGCGGTCCGGTCGTCGGTGGGCTGGTTGGTCTGACCGGCGGCTTACATCGATATTCGATGGGGGGCATGACCGCGCTAAGTTGCATGATCTCAACCATCGTTGAAGGATTGCTCGGCGGCCTGGTACACAGCATCCTGATCCGTCGCGGGCGCACTGATAAAGTCTTTAACCCCATTACCGCCGGTGCCGTCACGTTCGTCGCTGAAATGGTGCAAATGCTGATCATCCTTGCGATCGCCCGACCTTATGAAGATGCGGTGCGTCTGGTGAGTAATATTGCTGCACCAATGATGGTCACCAATACCGTCGGCGCGGCGCTGTTTATGCGTATATTGCTCGATAAACGCGCGATGTTTGAAAAATACACTTCTGCTTTTTCTGCCACTGCGCTGAAAGTGGCAGCCTCGACGGAAGGCATTTTGCGACAGGGGTTTAACGAAGTGAACAGCATGAAAGTGGCTCAGGTGCTGTATCAGGAGCTGGATATTGGTGCAGTCGCGATTACCGATCGAGAGAAATTGCTGGCCTTTACCGGAATTGGTGACGACCACCATTTACCCGGCAAACCGATTTCTTCGACTTACACCTTAAAAGCGATTGAAACCGGTGAAGTGGTCTACGCTGATGGCAACGAAGTACCTTATCGTTGCTCTTTGCATCCGCAATGCAAACTGGGGTCGACGCTGGTAATTCCGTTGCGTGGCGAAAATCAGCGCGTGATGGGCACCATCAAATTGTATGAAGCCAAAAACCGTTTATTCAGTTCAATAAACCGCACGCTGGGCGAGGGGATTGCGCAACTGCTTTCGGCGCAGATTCTTGCCGGGCAATATGAGCGGCAAAAAGCGATGCTCACCCAGTCAGAAATCAAACTGCTTCACGCCCAGGTGAATCCTCATTTTTTGTTTAATGCGCTTAACACCATTAAAGCGGTGATCCGCCGCGACAGCGAACAGGCCAGCCAGCTGGTGCAGTATCTTTCCACTTTTTTCCGCAAAAACTTAAAGCGGCCTTCGGAGTTTGTTACTCTCGCCGACGAAATTGAACATGTGAACGCTTATCTGCAAATTGAAAAGGCGCGCTTCCAGTCGCGGTTGCAGGTCAACATTGCTATTCCGCAAGAATTATCCCAGCAGCAATTGCCCGCGTTTACCCTGCAACCGATAGTGGAAAACGCCATTAAACATGGGACATCACAACTGCTGGATACAGGGCGAGTGGCAATCAGCGCCCGACGTGAGGGGCAACATTTGATGCTGGAGATCGAAGACAATGCCGGTTTGTATCAACCGGTAACCAATGCCAGTGGGCTGGGGATGAATCTGGTGGATAAGCGTTTACGTGAACGGTTTGGCGATGACTATGGAATAAGCGTCGCCTGTGAGCCTGATAGTTACACCCGAATAACGTTACGACTACCATGGAGGGACGAGGCATGATTAAAGTCTTAATTGTCGATGATGAACCGTTAGCACGGGAGAACCTGCGTGTATTTTTGCAGGAGCAGAGCGATATTGAAATCGTTGGAGAGTGTTCAAACGCCGTGGAAGGGATCGGCGCGGTGCATAAACTGCGCCCGGATGTGCTGTTTCTCGATATCCAGATGCCGCGCATCAGTGGTCTGGAAATGGTGGGGATGCTCGACCCGGAACATCGTCCGTATATTGTTTTTCTCACCGCGTTTGACGAATACGCTATTAAAGCCTTTGAAGAACATGCCTTTGATTATCTGCTGAAGCCAATTGATGAAGCGCGACTGGAGAAAACGCTGGCGCGTTTGCGTCAGGAACGCAGCAAGCAGGATGTTTCGCTGTTACCGGAAAATCAACAGGCGCTGAAATTTATCCCTTGTACGGGGCATAGTCGGATTTATTTGCTGCAAATGAAAGATGTGGCATTTGTCAGCAGTCGGATGAGCGGTGTCTACGTTACCAGCCACGAAGGGAAAGAGGGCTTTACCGAATTGACATTACGTACCCTGGAAAGTCGTACACCACTACTGCGCTGCCATCGTCAGTATCTGGTTAACCTCGCGCATTTACAGGAGATTCGTCTGGAAGATAACGGCCAGGCCGAGTTGATTTTGCGTAATGGCTTAACCGTGCCGGTCAGCCGCCGTTATCTGAAAAGCTTAAAAGAGGCGATTGGCCTGTAAAAGACTGCTAAAATGGCTTTTTGCCTCATCAACACCTGAAGGCCTCATGCTAAGTAACGATATTCTGCGCAGCGTGCGCTACATTTTGAAAGCCAATAATAATGACCTGGTGCGTATTCTGGCGCTGGGTAATGTCGAAGCCACCGCGGAACAGATCGCCGTCTGGCTACGTAAAGAAGACGAAGAGGGTTTTCAGCGTTGTCCGGACATTGTTTTGTCGTCATTCCTCAATGGCCTGATTTATGAAAAACGCGGCAAGGATGAGTCTGCTCCGGCACTGGAGCCGGAACGTCGCATTAATAACAACATCGTGCTGAAAAAATTACGCATCGCGTTTTCGCTGAAAACCGATGACATTCTGGCTATCCTCACCGAACAGCAGTTCCGCGTTTCGATGCCGGAAATTACAGCGATGATGCGCGCACCGGATCATAAAAACTTCCGCGAATGCGGCGATCAATTTTTACGTTATTTTCTGCGTGGACTGGCAGCGCGCCAGCATGTGAAGAAAAGCTAAGACGGGTATGGCGGCCATGCGGAACATGGCCGCCGACAGATTATTTCACTTCTTTAAAACCAGCGGCTTTCATCACCAGTTCCATTTGCGCCATAGTGATACCTTTTTTGGCATCTTCAGCAGAAACGTTGATTCCTGAAATACCCTGCAGGGCTTTAAAATCCACTTTTTCCATATCGATAGTCACGTTTTCCTGCGCGTAGGTATCTGTATAGGTTAATTTTTCTTCAACACCCGCGATGTTTTTGTATTTGGCGCTTAACGGCTCAAGTGTCTTGGCAGCGTCTTCTTTGGTGGTTGCACCAATAGAAGCAAATTGAATTTTGGTTTCAGAAGATTGTTTAAGCACCTTGTCACCTTTGTAGACATAGGTAATGGCAATTTCAGTGCCGTTCAGATTGGCGCTGAATTTCTTCGATTCTTCTTTGTCACCGCAGCCAGCAAGAGAGAAAACCAGAACAGATGCAACAACGAGGGAAAACAGCTTATTGAAAGCCTTCATGTAAAACTCCATTTTATTTAATCAAGAAACTGGTGACTCTCACCAGGGGCTATATAGAATATGCCTAATACCGTGACGTGAGCAGTCCGGAACTGGAGTAGAACTCTTAGTAAAAAGCACTATTTCATCCTTGTTGCTGAAGCATGGGGAATAATTGTTCGCAAAGTAAAACACCGTTATTCATTGCTTCTACCCGTGCCTCGCTTTCTGTATTACGAAATTGTCCCAACACATGTGCCAGCCGATAAAAACCGACCGCGGAGAGGTCATTCGCCAGCAACTCTGCCTGACTAATAGCGCTCTGTTCCTGATAGCGCCAGCCGTTATGGAGCAGTTGAATAAGTAACGCCTGGCAGCGCATCAGCAACTGATGAGCGGTAGACGGCACAGGCAAAACGCTGGCAGAAGGTAGCGGTGCCACAGGCGCAGTTTCTGCGTCCAGCGCCCAGGCGCGGGTTTTTGTCATCATCACCCGTGGTTCCAGTGTCAATTGCCCATCAACAAAACTGACAAAGCCAGAAACCAGACTCACGGGGTCGTCTGTTTGTTGCAAAAGCGCCGCCATGCGTTCAACGGCAAAAGGAGAACAGGCAGATGCCGGAAGGGATAACGTCAGGAGATTATCTTCACCTTCGCCGCTGATTACCTGCGCATCCAGCGTCTGGCGGCTGCTATCCCAACCGAGCGAAATACACTCAGCGACCGGCAGAATAAATAAGTTATCGACCTGATTAAGAGGCCGTATGCAGGCGGGGGGACGCTGGCGTAAATATTCCCGCAAAGCCACAATGCCCGGCTGGCGTAACGGCGCGCTCAACATTTGCCAGGCATCAGGCGACAGCGGCACAACGCTGCTTAAGCGGTTG
The DNA here is from genome assembly GCF_012584495.1 of Escherichia sp. SCLE84. Taxonomy (NCBI): domain Bacteria; kingdom Pseudomonadati; phylum Pseudomonadota; class Gammaproteobacteria; order Enterobacterales; family Enterobacteriaceae; genus Escherichia; species Escherichia sp. SCLE84. The sequence goes on from NZ_CP051430.1 coordinate 4,978,686, forward strand.
CGGGTAGCTAACAGCAGCTCGCCATCGGCACTGCGTTTTGCTGCTTGTGAAACAATTTGCCCACCCGCCAGTGCGCCAGCCTGAAAACTAAACAGCCGACGCGTAGCTGCCGGTGAGTTTTCCTGTTCACTTCGCGGCCAACTGCGCGAAAGGTGCAAAATACTGCCGGTGTCGGGATCGGTAAACCAGATGCGTAAACCATAATGCTCAATATCCTGCCAGCAACGCATACCTAAAGACACCAGCCGCAGATGATCAAGCTTTGCTTCTCCGGCAATGCCAGAGCCAACGACCGTGCGCCACGGCACAGGAGGAACTTCACCAACACTGTCGCGCCGGGCCATCTCTTGTGCGCAATTTAATCGACTGTTTAATGCCGCAAGCTGACGTAAGCATTCTCCGGCATGATAGTGGCTGGCGCGAGTGTGGAAGGCATCAACGCTTGCCCGTAGCTGTCGTAGTGATTCACTCACCCAGCGCCAGTTGCAGGCCTCTGCCGCCTGCAATGCGCGGTTGAATGCTGCCTCGTAGTGAATAAGCGGCTGGCTGATGCCGCCAAGCCATAATGCCTGGCTTAATTGCTGAACATATTGACGACACGTTTGGCCTTCTTCGCTGGCAAACGGATCGTCAGATGATGTGACGTGTTCGCTGCGCATCTGCCAGATTAAATGGTTAAATTCTGCTTGCTGCGCTTTGGCCTCGACGAAGGCCTGCACAGCCAGTACGACATGTTCGCAAAGTGTGCCTTCAATACAATCACAACGGGCGAAACGAATACTGCTACGGGAATAAAAACGCACATCGCTCATCGGTAAGCGGGCAGAGGGAATTTCGCCCGGCGCACAGAACAACTCAATGGTGATGCCTTTAGCGACCAGCGCCTGCGCGCGTTTGCGGGTGGCATCGGGCAGGGTAGCCAGTTCTTCCAGCCAGATTGCCGGATCCCACTCTTCTTCTTTTTCCGTGGGCTGGACGGTGGCACAAAGTCGTTGATAACTTAACACCAGCATCACGCGATGACGGCACATGCCGCTGGCCCCGCAGCTGCACTGAGCCTCTTTCAGTGCCTGGCTGTTCGCCAGCTGGGTACGGACACCGTCACTGAAAGTGGCGATTAAAGCGCCGTTCTCATGGCTGATTTCCGGGACGTTGCCATTTTCCAGTTCCTTAAGACTGCGCTTAACAAAACCGGCATTGCTTAACGCCGTCAGTGCCTGCGGTGTCAGTTCTAATAATTCCGGACGTAGTGAATTCATGACTGAAGATTCTCCGCAAGCCATGATGCCAGCTCGCCCGGCGTCATGGCGGCTATTTGTGCGCCGACATTAACCAGCGCCTGGGCCGTATCGCGGTCATAGCAAGGCGTTGCGGTGCTATCGAGCGCTGCCAGTCCCAGCACTTTGATGCCGCTCTGGACACACTTTTTCACCTGATGCGTCAGCAATGATGATGAACCCCCTTCGTAAAAATCGCTCACGAGGATAATGACGCTTTTTGCTGGTTGTTCAATAAGTTGCCGACCATACTCCACGGCACTGGCGATATTGGTCCCGCCGCCCAACTGTACTTTCATTAATAACTCTACCGGATCGGCAACGTCTGCCGTGAGATCAACCACGCTTGTGTCAAACGCCACCAGATGGGTACGAATGCTGGGTAACTGCCACAAACAGGCCGCCATCACCGCAGAGTGGATCACCGAGTCCACCATCGATCCGCTTTGATCAACCAGTAAGACCAGTTGCCATTGTTCGCTTTGGCGTTTAATGCGGCTGTTAAAGCGGGGGGATTCGATATACAACTTGCCGTGTTGCGGGTGCCAGTGTTGCAGGTTGGCGCGCAGAGTACTTTTGAAATCAAAGTTTCGCGCCAGTGGAATTAATGAGCGGCGACGGCGATCGCGGACACCAGAAAAAGCCTGACGAACTTCCTTTGCCAGTCGCGCCATAATTTCTTCAACAACCTGGCGCACTATCTGGCGGGCGGCAGCCAGTACTTCGGGATTCATCAGATGTTTGGTGTGCAAAACGGCGCGTAGCAGGCTTTCCGAAGGCTGCATACGTTCCAGCACGTCGAGATTCGTCACCACATCTTCAATGCCGTAGCGCAGTACGGCATCGCTTTCCAGTCGCTCAATCACCTGTTGCGGAAACAGAGTGTGAATACTGTTGATCCACTCAGGGGTGGTGAGATTTGAGCCACCTAATCCACCAGAGCGTTCACCACGCTGGAGCCGTTCAGGATCGCGCCCATACAGCCACTCCAGCGCGTGGTCTATCTGCCGGGCGTTGTCATCCAGCCCACAAAGCGTCGTTTCTGCCGCTTCGCCAAGAATTAATCGCCAGCGTTGTAGCTCACGGGTGGTCAGAAGATCGTTCAGTTCAGACATGGAAAACTCCCCAGTTTTGCAGCGATGCCAGTGCCTGCTGTTCGAGTTGTTGATGATGTGCAATGGCCTGTGGTGGACAATGCAACGGCATTTGCAGCGCCGAAACGGGAAGTTGCGCCAGTTGATAATGCTCAAGCACCTGATGCGCCAGCGTCCCGCGTTCTCGTGGTGGTAGCCAGGCCATCGCCGCGCGTAAATCGGGCAGGGCATTGATAAAATCGGCATCACTTAGTTGATTTAAATGACTGCTGAAACCGGCGATAAATGTCGGCTGACAGGCCAGTTGATGGCGGGCCAGCGCCAGCAAACCGTGCAGCGCTTCGCCGGATTGTGCCGGGGATAACTGCGCCAGCATCGTCAGCGCCGCTTCGGCACTGGCGTTAGGATGTTCCAGACGCATCAGTGCGCCATGAGCCGCGCCGCGATCCAGCGCCGGGGCATGAATTGCCTGACTGCGTCGCTCCAGTAAGGCTACCGCCGCAGAAAGAGAAATGCCGGGGAGTTGCACACCGCTATGTAGATCGCGCAGGATATGACACAACGCTTGCCAGCTATGCAGGTGAGCGTGAAACTCCTTTTCATCTGGTCTGCCGTTAGATTCACATAGCCACAGCGTGCGATCGATAGCCGCGCATAACGTCGTTTGTAATATCTGCGCGCCTTGCATACCGCTAATTTCATCCAGCCGCCATAAGGCATATAGCACTTCCAGCGCCTGGCCCATTTCGGCAAATTGATTTTCCTGGGCGATTAATAATGTGAGTTGCTCCAGTAATTGTTGACTGAAGGACGCCAGACCCGCTAACGCCGCCTGGCTAAGACATGTGGTGATACTGCCGATTCCACCCGCGTCCAGCATATCGGCTTCTAATTTATGGCGTGCGGCTTCCTGGAGTGTTGCACCAAAGCAGGCGGCCTCAATCAATGCCGCATGCTGGCTAAGCGGGCGGGTTAATTTCCAGCGTTCTTCACCGTTGCCTGCAAGTGTCAGTGTGCTTCCCTGCTGGCGTACAATCCCTGGGATCTCCAGTATTGCCAGCCGATGTAACACCTGACTTTGCGCTAGTCCATTGGGGTTAAAGCGATTTAAGGTAAGCTCCGCCGGAAGAGAGATTGCGGTACGTTCCAGTTCGCAGGTGACATCTTTTGGCAGAGGCGGTTGTGGCGTAGAAGGGGCAAGTTTACCGAATCCGTCACCCGCTAATGTGTCTATCAACGTTAGCAGAATCGGATCGGTATCGGGATGAATAACGCCGCGATAGCTCCACGGCAACGGCGCATTCAGGGCTTCTTTAATCAGCGAGCCTGCTATGGCATCCAGCCAGTCAGTGCGTAACGGTAGTGTATGACCGCGCAACTGTGCCAGCGCCATCGCATGCAGATGAGCGGCAGCCATATCCGTGGTCGAAGCAGGCAACTTGTGCTGGCGCAAACGGGTAAGGATAGTTTTTAGCAGTTGTTCACCGGCCTGCTGTAAGCCCCACTGCCAGCACCAGTTTTGCCAGACCGGGGCAGGCATACCGGAAAGGTATCCTGCCAGCACATCAAGGCGCTTTTCACTGTAGGGCGTGAGATAACAACCTGTAATGGCATCTGCCAGCGAGGGCAATTCCGGCGTGTTAATGTCCTGCGGGCATTCGCGCCACATTTTTGCCAGTGCCGGAGCGTGCCAGCCACCGCAGACGACTAACACGTCGCCATTATTTTGCTGCACCGCCCATGCAATCCAGCGAGCCATAAAGGCTTCGCGCTGACGATTGAGTGCATCGCCGGGGAAATCGCCCCGCAGTTGGGCAAAATAGTGCGCCAGCGCAGAGGGTAATGCAGTTTGCTGGCTTTCATCTTCGAACAAGTGATCCCACAGGGTATCGCTGTTATCCATGCGGGTGGCACGCAGCAGTAAGGCCTGGCTTTCATCTTGCGTATCAGGCGAATCGTCCTCTTCTTCACTCTGCGCCCAGCAAGGCAAATCGATGAAGTAAGTTTGTGCCTGAATACGACGTGCGGCTTGTAGCGCCTGCCACTCCGGCGAAAATTCAGCAAATGGCGTCCAGGCACCACGCCCGGGGGCTGCACCGTCCTGATACTGGCAATAACTGTAAATAGCTACCGGAAGCTGGTGGGATAAAAACAGTTCGTCTACCCGGTCATTAAAATCAGCCGGGCCTTCAATCAACACGTATCGTGGCCGCTGGCTTTCGATTAACGATTTCACCAGCCGGGCGCAGGCCGGACTATGATGCCGGATGCCGACAATTAACGGCTCGCTCATGCATCTTTCCTCACGGCAGGCGGTGGCGGGCTTGATAATAAGCCTGCCAGTGAGCTTCTTTATGTGTGGCGACTCGTTGTTCGAAGTAACGGCGCAGACGAGCGCGATCTTCTTCGTTATCTTTGACGATGGTTCCGGCAATGCAGTCCACCAGGTCGGCTGGCTCACCTGCGCGATTCGCTAAAAACCAGGCGCGGACGCCTACGGCGTGGGCCACGTTCACGGCTTCAGCGGTGGACATAATCGCTGTTAGTGTATCCATTGACGTTTTCTTTTCGCCGTTGGCACGCAGATCGCGGAAGGTGCGGACCAGTAACTCCAGTACCGCGTCAGGCACTTTATGCGGAATACCGCTATGGGCCAGCAAACGCGCCGAAGCACTGGCGACAAGCTCCAGCTCCTGAGCGAAATCCATAATCGGAAAGACAGTTTCAAAATCGAAGCGACGCTTTAGCGCGGCACTCATCTCATTGACGCCGCGATCGCGGGTATTGGCAGTGGCAATAATATTAAAGCCTTCCCGCGCATAGAGTTGACTGGCTTCACCAGTGAGTTCCGGCACCGTCATAACTCTGTCAGAAAGCATACCTAACAGACAATCTTGCACTTCCAGCGGTGTACGCGTTATCTCTTCGAAACGGACGATTTTGCCGTCGCGCATTCCCTGGTAAAGCGGGGCAGGGACCAGCGCTTCCGTTGATGGGCCATGATTGATAAGCAGAGCGTAGTTCCAGCCGTACTTGATTTGATCTTCAGTGGTAGATGCGCCGCCCTGGATGGTTAACCCGGCATCGCCGCTAATAGCGGTTGCCAGTAATTCAGACAGGAGAGATTTTGCGGTGCCAGGTTCCCCCACCAACATCAAACCGCGTCCGGTGGCAAGAGTGACTAACATACGTTCGACAGCGGAGGGACTAATCACCACTTTACGGCTAATATTTTGCGCGCTATCGCCAAGGATAAAAGCACGGGCCGCAGGCAAACTTAACTGCCAACCGGGCGGGCAAGGTGCGTTATCATTTTGTTTTAATTTTGCCAGTTCATCGGCGTATAACACAGCGGCAGGCGGACGCTGCAGATGATTATTCTGCGGTGACATATATTCATCCCTGAAATGTATTAATGAAATAAACGATATTTTACGCGCAATAAATGTTTGGCGCATTAGTTGTTTGGGCGAAAAATATCTGGAAAGCAGATCACAGTAAATAAAAAAACCTGCTGGTGAGGCAGGTTCTTTTATTTACTATTTTCAGGCCTAACACCACAGCCTGTGCAACATCGTGTTCCAACGAACGAATTATAACCACCGGTGGACCCCGTTGCAATTAAGATAATGAGATTTATAATCCTGACTGTTGGGACGTTGCGCCGGATCGAACCTATTTCAAGTCCTGGCTACCGGACGGGTGGTGCTGCAGGTGGTGCCCTGATCCGGAGTGCAACATCGTGGTCCAACATACGTAAACCAGTATCGACAGGCAGTGTAAGGGTAAGGTGCTGGTGTTGCGCTCCTTAATAAGGAGAGCGGATGGACACGCTGACACAAAAGTTAACCGTGCTCATTGCCGTACTGGAGCTATTAGTGGCTCTGTTACGGTTGATTGATTTGTTGAAGTAACGGGCAAATTGAAACGCATCTAAGGGGGAAAACCGCTTCCCCCTTTAATAAAATGATTACTGTTTTTATTAATTCATCATATAACTCATTTTTATTTATAAATTCATCGATTTTATATTCAACGCACCATTTGACCGGGATGTGAATATTTATGGTGGGCTATTGGCAAAAAATATCTGGAAAGTAGATCGCAGAAAATAAAAAAACCTGCTGGTGAGGCAGGTTCTTTTATTTACTACTTTGATGTTAAGTTACTGATAGTGCAACATGGCATCTCAACGAACGAATTATAACCACCTCTGGACAGTGTTGCAATTAAGATAATGAGATTTATAATCCTGACTGTTGGGAAGTTGCGCCGGATCGAACCCATTTCAAGTCCTGGCTACCGGACGGGTGGTGCCGCAGGTAGTGCTCTGATCCGGAGTGCAACATGGCGACTCAACAAACGTAAACCAGTATCGACAGGCAGTGTAAGGGTAAGGTGCTGGTGTTGCGCTCCTTAATAAGGAGAGCGGATGGACACGCTGACACAAAAGTTAACCGTGCTCATTGCCGTACTGGAGCTATTAGTGTCTCTGTTACGGTTGATTGATTTGTTGAAGTAATGGGCAAATTGAAACGCAACTAAGGGGGAAAACCGCTTCCCCCTTTAATAAACTAATATTCTATTAGTTGGTTGAATATATTCTGTAGTTCACGATTAAAAATTGCTATTACAGTTTCAGGTGATTCACCTCGTAATTTCCGCTCATCAATACACTCATCTCTTATATAAATCAACGCATCATTTATTAGCGGGTCAGCATCTTCTCGATCACGTTGATGAAATGTTGGACGTAGCCGGAATCGCTCCAGTCGATAGACGGAACCTGTAAATAATTCAGAGCATTTATGGATCTCAAGTCTGAAGGAAAACGGATCTTCAGGTACAGGGACCTCATAATCGTAAATAGCAACCAGCTCTTTTTGCACGATCATCGCTTTCCCCGCTGGTAAGTCGTGTTGATAACGGGCAGTTGCATCACTGCCCGCTGTGTTTTAATGGAAAATGACGTCAGGTGCGCTTAACGCCTCACTCAAATCAAACACATCAAGTTCGGCAAAAGTGACGGATTTATTGTCACTGTACACTCGAAGAGAACGGAAGCTCATTAGCGCTTTGCTATCAACATTGTAGTGGTTAAAACCGGGTGAAAACTTAAGGAGCAGCCGGTACTCACCCAGGTCATAGACAAATGCGTCCTCATAGCCTGACTCCCAGCCTTTGTATCGCATTCCCATAAGTTGCCCAACGGTAGCAGATTTACCTTCCCAGCGATTCAAACTATTACTGGCTGACTCGTCAGGCGTGAGCAGCACCGTGCGCCGTGTCAACTGGCGAAGTGGCGGTATAATTTCGTAATCGGCAAAAAGCTGGGCAAATTCACTGCGCATTTCTGCTGTCATTTCTAACGGGTGGGCAATGCCAATCAGAGCATCCGCAGGCAGGTCAATTGGCTCATCCTGCGTATTGCAGAACTCCCCCTCTGCGGCCACACGAAAGGCGTTGAGTAAACGACGCGGTTCATTTGCCGGATACACGCCCCATATTAATCGCTGGGTAACCAGGCGGGTAAAGGGATGATTAACAAACAGAGTATGAAAATCTGCCAGCGACCAGCGTCGGGTGGTACGTAGGGCAGCTTCAAGACGCGGGAGCAGGTTTTTGCTCACCTGAGTAGCATCTTTTTTTAGCCCTTTTAGTCGGGCCAGTGCCTCGGGCGCTTTCAGTTGATCGTCATCGGCGCGCAACCGGGGAACGCTTTTCTGGCGAACGTTTTGCTGATCAAAGATAACCGGGTTGAGGTTTTCATCGAAGCGAACGGTAAACTGCCGGGGACCAAAATCAAAACTCAACGCCTGCGGATCATCAAGGCCCAGGGTTGGGACTAATCTGTCCGCTAGCTCTTCCTGGCTTAGCCCGCGATTTTCTGCGACCACCTGAAGAAATTCCGCCGCGTTATCACGTAAGGGGCGGGATTTAGCCCGTTGCGATATATGATGCAGCTGTATCAGCGCCATATCATTATTCATCAGGGTAAGGATGTTCAGGCCGCTGACAGCACGGGCAGATTTGCCTTCTTGTGGCCAGGCGAGGATCTGTGTCGTCAGATCCCGTGCCGTGCTTTCGTCACCAAAGAGACTTAACGCCAGAAATGCCCAGTTGTCTTTTGCGGGGGCACCAGCTTGTTGCCACGCAGTGAAGAGATCCCAGGCAAAAGCTGCCAGCGTTTGTGGCTGGCAGAACGTTTTCAGTTGTTCCAGCCCGCTATAAAAACGTCCCCCCTGGGTAAAGCGCAGCATTTCGCCGATAATTTCCAGAGCGTCACCGGTAACAGGCTGATTATTAGTGATAAGTCGAGGCCTGGACCACATTGCCGGATGCCAGAAATCAGGGGCTTTTGGAATGCGTGCCGGGTAAATGTCCATTGGACCCTGTTTAAGCAACTGCTCCAGGGCAGACCATACATCTGTACGCTGCCAGCGGTTTGCCACGGTTTGTAGCAATTCGCCATGTCCCTGTTCGTACAGTAAACGCAGGGCAAGTAATGCGGCTTCGCTATTATCGCTGGGTTTGGTAAAGACAAGAGGGATAAGTGCACTAGCCGTATGTTCCGGCCATTGTAAAATCCACTGGCGAGCCAGATCACGCTGCGCCGCGAAACGTCGCCAGACGCGGGCAACAGGCAGCGCCAGTTCTGTTGCGCCAAAATTTAAAATTAACGGAAATGTTTCTTTTGGACGATGTGAAAAAGCCAACAGCAGACCTGGTAGCGCATCCAATCCGAGGATACTGAGAAAATAGTCCTCACCCGCGAACAGATGCTTTTTCTCAATGATACGCAGCCAGAAGGTCAAAGCCATCTCACGCGGCAACTGTGCCAATAAATACAGGTTCCAGACACTCTTTTCCGGACGATAACGTGAGAAGTTGTCATTTTCCCATATGTTAATTAACGCTTCTATGTGACCGCTGCGGAGCGCCTGTTCTGCTAATTGTGCTTGCGGGGAGTTCCAGCCATTCAGGATCTCTTCAACCCGCCCCTGGTAGTAATGCCACTGAACAATGAGTGAATTGCGTGCAGCATCCAGTTTTCCGGGGAGTATATAATTCAGAAACAGCCATACATCATCCCCAAAACCCAGTTCCTGTAATACAACTCGTCCACTTTTTTGTTCCATGCGTTCCGCAAGAGATTCCGTGCTGAAATAACGGGCAGACTCAGTGGCGGCAAGCCTCTCTTGTTCGCCTGGTTGCCAGTAAATTTGCGGAGTTAATTCGAGCGGTGCCAAATCAAGACGTGGAGCTGTCATTTTTTTCTTACTACGCCACGGTGGTGAAACGAGCATTTCAGGCAGACTGCTGTTATCGGTGCTATCAATAACCGGTTTTGGCGGTGCCGATAAATAACTATTCAGCACTGCCCTGGCTTGAGTACTTAACCACGGCATCACCCTTTCTGCTAGTTGTGGCTGCGATGCTATCAGCGTTTGTAACAGCGTACGCCAGTATTCATCGCGTGCTTTTTGCTGTGCAGGCAGCTTTTTGTCTTCGATGATTGGATAACCTGGGCGGGCTGGTGGTTCTTTTAACGCCAGCAGTTCTGCCAGTGCGGCGAGTGTCGCATGGGGGAAGTTTTTACTGTATTTAGCCACACGTTGCAGGCTGGGTTTGTTTTTATCAGCAACTAACAGCAAGGTGCGGATGACTTGCGGATGGTTAATTTGTACCAGCAGACTGCCGCAATCTTCTTTATGGGCATATATCGCGAGGCGCGGAACGGCTGCCAGTCCTTGTTCGCGCAAAAGGGCGGCGCAGGCCGCGTAGCCGAAGTGGTTTTCATGCGACATGTAGCTGGCTTCTCGATCGCTAAATATATCCTGGCTCCAGTAGCGTTCGAGTTTTCTCACCGCTGTGGGGTCATTAGCAACAACTTTTAACCACTCCTTAGAATGAAAATGAGTCCGCGGGCATTCAAGGCTTACCAACTCATTGGCGATTTCTGGTTTTTCGGGGAGGATCAGCGCAATAAAAGGGCGGCGAACTTTGGTTATTCCTGGCAGTGTGGCAATGAGTTTGTCGGCGCAACGCTGCCAGCAGCTTTCCTCTGCCAGAGAGAGATGCTTACGCAGTCGGAGATCGAATTCGTTATAGGTTTCTGAGCGATAACCATAGCCATAGTCCTCGTTCTGATACTGCAATGTGACTACCAGAGGATCACTCTCATAACATCGTGTAATAAACTGGCGTGCAATCACCACCTCAGTCGCATATTCCAGCCCCTCTTGTTGGACGATTTCGTCGAGCAACTGTTGGCTGTCATTTTGCGCGATACAGACTAGCGCCGCCATTGTCTGGGCCGGGATTGAGGGTTTGTGTTCGCCGATCAAGTTGATGGCCTGCGTAATGGCGGACTGCCACTCCAGTGAAAAATTCTCATAACGCCAGACAATGTTTTTTTTCTTCTCAGCTTTTTGTAGCAATTCATCACCCAGTGTCTGAATGATGCTTTCAGTGATAACAGGCACTGGTTCGCCCGGCCAATTGCGATGGCTGAGTGGTGTTTTGCCTTTTTTATATTTCAGTTCCAGTTGGGCGTTATCCGCCAGCCACGGTAATTCCTTGTCCATGCTCTTTCCTTATTCAAACAGGGCTTCAATATCGTTAATCAGCTCGCTGGCGGTGATGGCATCGAGTACGGAGAACTGCGCTTCCTGTGTTGAATTACTCCCCCAGCCATAGCTTTCTGCTTTGCCTTCCCATAGCCACAGCTTGCTTAAGAGTTGCTCGGCGCTAAGTTCGGCTGGCGACATACCAACTGCAAAGCCTTCATCGATTTCCATGATTAACGACCAGCGGCCCAGAGGTTTGATCATCCAGCCGATCCAGCCACCATCCTGCGGTTCACCACGCACCCAACCTTTATTCGCCAGTCCCATGACCCGACCGCTCGGGCATTTTCTGCCTGCCCAGCGGGTCAGTTCACTGGCATTGCGCTCGGCTTCTGTCAGGGCGTAGCTGTTACGGTCGAGCTGGCGGAACGGTGGTAGCAGTTCGTAGTCGGCAAAAAGCTGACCAAAGGCGGCAGCATCCGTTGGTGATATTTCCAGAACGTGAGGAGTGCCGATAGAGATATCGCCTTCCGGCAGGGTGAAAAGATCATCGTCAGCGGTGCTGTAGCTGTTATCTTCTGCTACGCGAAAGCAAGCCAGTAGCTGGTTTTCGGCGCTATAAACGCCCCAAATCAGACGGCGGGTTAAGTGACGAACCAGCGGATGCTCAACCAGGAAGAGCTGGAAGTTTTCCAGCGACCAGCGGCGGCGCAGGCACATGGCGGATTCCAGCCTTGCTACCTGCTGGGCGGCGATGGTACGCGCATCTTTTTTCAGCAATTTGTAGCGGTTAACCGCATCGTTCGCCCGCGTTTCATCATCGCTTTTGTTCGGTTTGGGCAGGTCTTTCAGGCGGCTGCCGGAAACATCACGCACAAACGGTTTTAAGGTTTCATCAAAGCTGACGGTGAACTGCCGTGGGCCAAAATCCAGCAGCAGCGAACCGTTATCATCCAGACCGAGATCCGGTGCTAACCGATCTTCAAGCTCCGCCACCGTGAGTTCGCGGCTCTCGGCAATGTCGGCAATTTTTTCTTTTGCCCGCTCCTGTAATGCTTTGAATTTCAGTTTCTGGGCGATGCCGTTAAGCTGCATAAGGGCGATATCACTACCGATAGCAGCGAGAATATCCAACCCAACGGTGGCGCGTTTATGCTGGGATTCACCAGGCCAGGCGCGTATTAATGGCGTCAGTTTGCGGGCGGTGTCATCGTTACCGAGAACGCCTAACGCAGTGAACGCCCAACTCTCTTTCGACGGCGCGCCAGCGGTCTGCCAGGCGGTAAACAGATCCCAGGCAAATCCCGCCAGTGAGTCGGCGGAACAGACGTCTTTCACCTGCAATAATCCCGGATACAGAGCCTCTTCCTGAGGGAAGCGGAGCATTTCACCGAGGTGGAGGAGGGCGCTATCTGGCAGTGATTGGGCATTTGCTTTTAATACCGGGCGCGTCCAGAGCGATGGCTGATAAAAGGCCGGAAGAGTGGGGATTTTTGTCGGGTGATTATCTAAGGGATCGAGCGCAAGCAGAGCGTTCACCGCATCGGTTACTTCCGGCTGGTTATAACGTCGGGCGATTTCTTGCAGTAATGGCTGATGACCGTTTTCGGTAAGCATACGCAAGGCAGCGCGGGCGTTATCCTGTGCTTCACCGGCTTTGCCGAGCGCCGCAGGCAGCAGGCCGGTAAGGGCATGTTCCGGGTATTTCAACAGCCAGCTACGGGCGTTTTCGCGTAGCGTTTTCAGTTTGTTGAAGGCACGGGCGACGGCAGGAGCCAGCTCACTCGCTGCGAAGTAATTCGTGATGGGCAAGGCTTCTTGTGGATAGCGTGCAAGTGAGTTTACTAACCCAGGTAACCCTTTGAGTCCAAAATGTAACATGGCGTATTCGGTATCGGTATGTGGAGATAGGGTAAGGGCATTCCATGCTTTTACTGCTTTCTCCAGCGGCAATGTTGTCAAAATCCCCAACTGCCAATAATGCCCGGTAGGTGAATGAAACACCTTAAATTCACTTAGTAAGGTTGAATAATCTTCATTTAGCCATGCCTCAACTACCGCTTCGGGAGCTTTAATATATGTACCAGCGATCCGTCGTTGAAAACCCATCCTTGCCAACAGGTTGGTAGTACTTTCTTCATGGCTAACCGTGATGTGTTTTGAATACCAGATATATTTCGCCAAAAGTTGATTACTGATTTCTTCTGTCAGATAACAGATTGGCTCAATGCCTAATGGCGCTAAATCCAGCACCGGAATCGGCGATTTTTTCTTTTTCGAAAGCCAGGGAGGGGAGACTACTACGGCTGGCAGTAGATCGGCGCTGGCATGGTTTGAGGGCTGTGTCAGTTGTTGCTGGCATGATTTCAGTACGGCAACTGCGGGTGTCGAGAGCCAGGGAATGACCTGTTCTGCCAGTGCTGGTTGTGAGATAAGCATTGTCATTAGCATAATGCGCCAACTGTTCTCTTCTTTTTGCCCAAGAAGTTCCGTCAGTGCCGCCATTGCTGCATGTGGGAACGCAGCGCAGGCTTTCGTCATCCGATCGTGACAGCGTTTAGTATGCCCGGCTACACGTATAAGCAGTGTTAATGCGAACGGATGATTGATATGACGCAACACATCGGCGCAGTAGTCACTTGCGGCATAGGGAGCAAATCGGGGCAGGGCTGCAACACCTTGCTCCTGTAATACGGTGGCTGACCATATCGCACCACAATAGTAATCATCAAAAATGGCATATGGCTCGTGATATTTTTCTAATGAGGCAAGAATGTGCTCATCAGTCGCCACTATTTTTAACCACTCAAGCGAGGGTAATTTTTTTTGCCCCAGTAGACGCTGGGCAATTTCATGTGCAATTTCTGGTTTTTCGGGTAATAACAAAGCAATTAATGGTTGCCGCCATTCTGGAATATGTGGAATTGCGGCAATAAGTTTTTGTGCACATTTTTGCCAGAGAGACTCTTCCGCCAGTGATAAATGTTTACGTAGGCGTAATTCAAATCTGGAATATTGCTCCAAGTAGTCAGGTGCAATGCCAGACGGCAGAATAATAATGACATTATTCGCATAATCCCATTTAATATCAATCTGTTGAAGGTGTATTATTACATCAGTAGCATATTCCAGACCGCCTTCCTGGACGATCTGATCCATAACATCCTCACGCACTTTATATCTTGTGCATTTCATTTCAAGTGCCGTGAGTACAGCCATTACTGGTGATGGTAGCTGTGTTGTTTTCAGGCCGTCGATCTGACTGATCGCCTGGGCGACGGTGTTTTGCCATTCTAAAGAACAGGCGCTGAAGTCAAATGTGGCTGTTTTATTATCCCGTTGCGACACACTACAGGCTAAGCGACGTAATTGGGTCAATTTGTCTGCTTGCTGAACAGGAACTCCGGGAAAGCGGCGATGACTTAACGTGGTGTGTACAACTTCGGGCGGAAAAACGACAGCAATATCTTTTGCCAGCCACGGTAAAACAGCATCTGTATTTTTGTCAGGCGCACGGGTTTCTGCTACGAAAGAGGGTTGTTCCTGAATAATGGTGGATAAGTCCGCTACCTTGAGAGAGCCCGTTACCGTTTGGGAAGGTTGCAAAGAATTATCCTTCGCTTGCTCCACATACCCCTTCTTCACCTTCTCCGCAATCAGCTTAAGCTCCGCTTTTGCCACTGCCGCAGCATCTGAAAAACTTTTTATCTGGCTTTGCCCTTTGGTGCCAACTTTTCCCCAACTGATATGCAACTCGTTTCCCTGTTGCTCAACTGCCCAGAATTTATGTGATTTTTCGTCCTGATAGATAAAGTGTCTCATTCTGCATCCCTGTAATTTTATCCAGTTGAATGCAGATGCTACCAGTATTTATGCGGGTTAGAGAGAGACAAAATCGCAAGAAAACAACTTTAGGAATTTATAAAGAAAAGGCGCTGTCGATGCAGCGCCTTAAAGGGGGATTATTTCACCTGATGGCCTGGTTTAGCACCAGCATCCGGGCTTAACAGGAAGATATCTTTCCCGCCAGGACCAGCAGCCATTACCATGCCTTCGGAGATACCAAAGCGCATTTTACGCGGTGCCAGGTTGGCCACCATAATGGTGTGACGCCCGATCAGTGCCTGCGGATCCGGGTAGGCAGAACGAATACCGGAGAAGACATTGCGTTTTTCACCGCCGAGATCCAGTGTCAGGCGCAGCAGTTTGTCAGAACCTTCAACAAACTCTGCGTTTTCGATCAGCGCCACGCGCAGGTCAACTTTTGCGAAGTCGTCAAAGGTGATGGTTTCCTGAATCGGATCATCTGCCAGTGGGCCAGTAACTGGCGCGGCAGCTGCTTTCACTTCTTCTTTAGACGCTTCCACCAGTGCTTCAACCTGCTTCATATCGATGCGGTTATACAGCGCTTTGAACGGATTCACTTTGTGGCCCAGCAGCGGTTGCTGGATACCATCCCAGGTCAGTTCTGTATTGAGGAATGCTTCTGCGCGCTCGGTCAGTTTCGGCAGTACCGGCTTCAGGTAAGTCATCAGCACGCGGAACAGGTTTATGCCCATTGAGCAAATTGCCTGCAGGTCGGCATCGCGGCCTTCCTGTTTTGCCACCACCCACGGAGCCTGCTCGTCGACATAGCGGTTAGCCAGATCAGCCAGCGCCATGATTTCGCGCACTGCTTTACCAAATTCGCGGCTTTCCCACGCTTCACCAATCACTTCAGCGGCATCAGTGAAGGTTTTGTACAACTGCGGGTCAGCCAATTCGCTTGCCAGCACGCCGTCAAAACGCTTGTTGATAAAGCCCGCATTACGAGAGGCCAGGTTAACCACTTTGTTCACGATATCGGCATTCACACGCTGAACGAAATCCTCCAGGTTGAGATCGATATCATCAATGCGCGAAGAGAGTTTCGCAGTGTAGTAGTAACGCAGGCTGTCAGCGTCAAAATGATTCAGCCAGGTGCTGGCTTTAATAAAGGTGCCGCGAGACTTGGACATCTTTGCGCCGTTCACCGTCACATAGCCATGAACAAACAGGTTGGTCGGCTTGCGGAAGTTGCTGCCTTCCAGCATGGCAGGCCAGAACAGGCTGTGGAAGTAAACAATATCTTTACCGATGAAGTGGTACAGCTCGGCGGTGGAGTCTTTCTTCCAGTATTCATCGAAGCTTACGCTGTCGCCGCGCTTGTCGCACAGATTCTTGAAAGAACCCATGTAGCCAATCGGTGCGTCCAGCCAGACGTAGAAATATTTGCCCGGCGCGTTCGGAATTTCAAAACCAAAGTATGGCGCGTCGCGGGAGATATCCCACTGTTGCAGGCCGGATTCAAACCACTCCTGCATTTTATTTGCCACCTGCTCCTGCAACGCACCGCTGCGGGTCCATGCCTGCAACATTTCGCTGAAAGAGGGCAGATCAAAGAAGAAGTGTTCAGAATCACGCATTACCGGCGTAGCGCCAGAAACCACCGATTTCGGCTCGATCAATTCAGTCGGGCTGTAGGTCGCGCCGCAGACTTCGCAGTTATCGCCGTATTGATCCGGGGATTTACATTTCGGGCAGGTGCCTTTCACAAAACGGTCCGGCAGGAACATGCCTTTTTCCGGATCGTACAGCTGAGAGATGGTGCGGTTTTTAATAAAACCGTTCTCTTTCAGGCGAGAGTAGATAAGTTCTGACAACTGGCGGTTCTCTTCGCTGTGCGTCGAGTGATAGTTGTCATAGCTGATGTTAAAGCCTGCGAAATCAGTCTGATGCTCCTGACTCATTTCGCCAATCATCTGCTCCGGGGTGATACCAAGCTGCTGAGCTTTCAGCATGATCGGTGTACCGTGGGCATCGTCGGCGCAGATGAAGTTGACCTCGTGGCCGCGCATTCGCTGGTAACGGACCCAGACATCAGCCTGGATGTGCTCCAGCATATGGCCGAGGTGGATTGAGCCGTTAGCGTACGGCAGTGCGCACGTCACCAGAATTTTCTTCGCGACTTGAGTCATAGTAGGCATTACTTCTTAATAGTGAAAAGGGGTTAGATAGTACCAAATGGGAAAATGTTAAGTAAGTACTTCTCTATATTCTTCAGGTAAACTATCAGCTGATGGTTTATCTATACAAAAAAGGAGTCGGGATGAACGAACAATCCCAGGCCAAATCACCAGAAGCCTTGCGCGCAATGGTCGCCGGGACACTGGCCAATTTTCAGCACCCAACCCTGAAGCATAACCTCACCACGCTGAAAGCGTTGCACCATGTCGCCTGGATGGACGACACGTTGCATGTGGAACTGGTTATGCCATTCGTCTGGCATAGCGCGTTTGAAGAGTTAAAAGAGCAATGTAGCGCCGAACTGCTGCGTATCACCGGGGCGAAAGCTATCGACTGGAAACTGTCGCACAATATCGCCACCTTAAAACGCGTGAAGAATCAGCCGGGTATTAATGGTGTGAAGAACATCATTGCGGTCAGCTCCGGTAAAGGCGGCGTGGGTAAATCCTCCACGGCGGTAAACCTGGCGCTGGCACTGGCGGCGGAAGGGGCGAAAGTCGGCATTCTGGACGCCGATATCTACGGCCCATCAATTCCCACCATGCTGGGCGCAGAAAATCAGCGTCCAACGTCGCCGGACGGTACCCACATGGCACCGATTATGTCTCATGGCCTGGCAACCAATTCAATTGGTTATCTGGTCACTGACGACAATGCGATGGTGTGGCGTGGACCGATGGCGAGCAAGGCGTTAATGCAGATGTTGCAGGAAACCTTGTGGCCGGATCTCGACTATCTGGTGCTTGATATGCCGCCAGGCACCGGTGACATTCAATTGACGCTGGCGCAAAACATTCCAGTAACTGGTGCAGTCGTGGTCACCACCCCGCAGGACATCGCGTTGATCGATGCGAAAAAAGGCATTGTGATGTTCGAGAAAGTCGAGGTTCCGGTGCTTGGTATTGTCGAGAACATGAGTGTGCATATTTGCAGTAACTGTGGTCACCATGAACCGATTTTCGGTACCGGTGGTGCTGAGAAACTGGCTGAAAAATACCACACACAGCTGCTGGGGCAGATGCCGTTACACATCTCCTTACGTGAGGATCTCGATAAAGGCACGCCAACGGTTATCAGCCGTCCGGAGAGCGAATTTACCGCTATCTACCGCCAGCTGGCTGACCGCGTTGCAGCTCAGCTCTACTGGCAGGGTGAAGTCATTCCAGGCGAGATTTCCTTCCGCGCGGTCTAACGCCTATTAACCATTCTGGTTATTCTTCATACACCGCAGAGATGTTACATTGATGCGGTGTATTAGTTTTTGCCGCATTAATGAACACTTATTTAATACTGCGAATATTCTGCGGACCTTCGTCCGAAACTCTACAAAGTCGATTGATCATACAGGCAATGCTTCATTATCATCCTTCGTGGCTGTGTAGTGGATGTACAGCTATAGTTTGTTATGCACTCATTCTATCCAGGCATAACCTTTACTACAGGGATAACGTTCAATGAATAAGTATTGGCTGTCAGGAATTATTTTTCTTGCCTATGGATTGGCTTCTCCCGCATTCTCTTCAGAGACTGCCACATTAGCGATTAATGGCAGGATCAGTCCCCCAACATGCAGTATGGCTATGGTTAATGGTCAACCTCAACAGCATTGTGGTCAGTTAACGTATAATGTTGACACCCGTCATCTGTTTTCTTCGCCCGTCAAAGGTGTAACGACAGAAGTGGTTGTTGCAGGTAGCGATAGCAAACGTCGAATCGTGTTAAATCGCTACGATTAATTTGGCAACCTGATTTTAATTGCATTTAGAAAGCCGAAATCATTTATATAAATGATTTCGGCTTTTTTATTGATATCAACAATACCATTTACATAAATCTACATTAATTGATAGATGCGATAAATAGTTAATACTCTTAAACATTTTTTGTATTTATATTGCAATGGTTAATTTGTTTTAAATCAATAAAACAATGTGTTTACATTGCGGCAACTTTTTTGATGTGAGAAATTTGTTTCCAAGAGATACAGACTCTTAACAACCAAAAATAAATTTTATTAAGGAACATATTATGAAACGTTCAATTATTGCTGCCGCTGTCTTTTCTTCTTTTTTTATGAGCGCTGGAGTATTTGCTGCAGACGTTGATACCGGAACATTAACTATTAAGGGGAATATTGCAGAATCTCCGTGTAAATTCGAAGCGGGTGGTGATTCAGTAAGTATTAATATGCCGACTGTACCAACCACTGTCTTTGAAGGTAAAGCTAAATATTCTACCTATGATGATGCAGTCGGTGTAACCAGCAGCATGTTAAAAATTAGCTGCCCGAAAGAAGTTGCTGGTGTAAAACTCTCGTTGATTACCAACGATAAAATAACCGGTAACGATAAGGCGATAGCCAGTAGCAACGATACCGTGGGTTACTATCTCTATTTAGGTGATAACAGCGATGTCCTGGATGTTTCTGCACCTTTTAACATTGAGAGTTATAAAACAGCGGAAGGTCAATATGCTATTCCGTTTAAAGCAAAATACCTGAAACTGACAGATAACTCAGTGCAATCAGGTGATGTGTTATCTTCTCTGGTTATGCGTGTGGCGCAGGATTAATAAATAAAATTGTAAGTTTCTCCAGGTAATAAACATGGCCGCTATCCCCATGGCGGCTTTTTAATTTAAGAGGCATTAAGATGAAAGGATTATTATCTTTACTCATTTTTTCTATGGTCCTTCCTGCACATGCCGGAATTGTTATCTACGGGACGCGCATTATTTACCCGGCAGAAAATAAAGAAGTTATGGTGCAGTTGATGAACCAGGGAAACCGTTCTTCGCTGCTGCAGGCGTGGATTGATGATGGCGATACGTCGTTACCACCAGAAAAAATTCAGGTTCCTTTCATGTTAACGCCACCAGTGGCAAAAATAGGGGCAAATTCCGGGCAGCAAGTAAAAATCAAAATTATGCCGAATAAACTGCCCACTAATAAAGAAAGCATTTTTTATCTGAATGTTCTGGATATTCCACCAAATAGTCCAGAGCAAGAAGGCAAAAATGCACTGAAGTTTGCGATGCAAAACAGAATTAAGTTGTTTTACCGGCCAGCGGGTATTGCTCCGGTAAATAAAGCGACCTTTAAAAAGTTACTGGTAAATCGCAGTGGCAATGGATTGGTGATAAAAAATGACTCAGCTAATTGGGTGACGATTTCGGATGTCAAAGCTAATAATGTTAAAGTCAATTATGAAACTATTATGATTGCCCCCTTAGAAAGTCAGAGTGTTAATGTCAAAAGTAATAATGCAAATAACTGGTATCTGACCATTATCGATGACCACGGCAACTATATTAGTGACAAAATTTAATTGCAGGAGCTGCCTATGTTGAGAATGACCCCACTTGCATCAGCAATCGTAGCGTTATTGCTCGGCATTGAAGCTTATGCAGCTGAAGAAACCTTTGATACCCATTTTATGATAGGTGGAATGAAAGACCAGCAGGTTGCAAATATTCGTCTTGATGATAATCAACCCTTACCGGGGCAGTATGACATCGATATTTATGTCAATAAGCAATGGCGCGGGAAATATGAGATTATTGTTAAAGACAACCCGCAAGAAACATGTTTATCAATAGAAGTTATCAAGCGGTTAGGCATTAATAGCGATAACTTCGCCAGCGGTAAGCAATGTTTAACATTTGAGCAACTTGTTCAGGGTGGGAGCTATACCTGGGATATCGGGGTTTTTCGTCTCGATTTCAGTGTCCCGCAGGCCTGGGTGGAAGAACTGGAAAGTGGCTATGTTCCACCGGAAAACTGGGAGCGGGGTATTAATGCGTTTTATACCTCTTATTATGTGAGTCAGTATTACAGTGACTATAAAGCGTCGGGTAATAGTAAGAGTACATATGTACGTTTTAACAGCGGGTTAAATTTACTGGGGTGGCAACTGCATTCTGATGCCAGTTTCAGTAAAACAAATAACAATCCAGGGGTGTGGAAAAGCAATACCCTGTATCTGGAACGTGGATTTGCCCAACTTCTCGGCACGCTTCGCGTGGGTGATATGTACACATCAAGCGATATTTTTGATTCTGTTCGCTTCAGCGGTGTGCGGTTGTTTCGTGATATGCAGATGTTGCCTAACTCGAAACAAAATTTTACGCCACGGGTGCAGGGGATTGCTCAGAGTAATGCGCTGGTAACTATTGAACAGAACGGTTTTGTGGTTTATCAGAAAGAGGTTCCTCCTGGCCCGTTCGCGATTACAGATTTGCAGTTGGCCGGTGGTGGAGCAGATCTTGATGTCAGCGTGAAAGAGGCGGACGGCTCGGTAACCACCTATCTGGTGCCTTATGCAGCAGTGCCAAATATGCTGCAACCCGGCGTATCGAAATATGATTTTGCGGCGGGTCGTAGCCATATTGAAGGGGCGAGCAAACAAAGTGATTTTGTCCAGGCGGGTTATCAGTATGGTTTTAATAATTTATTGACGCTGTATGGTGGCTCGATGGTCGCGAATAATTATTACGCGTTTACTTTGGGGACTGGCTGGAATACACGCTTTGGTGCCATTTCCGTCGATGCCACGAAGTCGCATAGTAAACAAGACAACGGCGATGTGTTTGACGGGCAAAGTTATCAAATTGCCTACAACAAATTTGTGAGCCAAACGTCGACGCGTTTTGGTCTGGCGGCCTGGCGTTATTCATCGCGTGATTACCGGACATTTAATGATCACGTTTGGGCAAACAATAAAGATAATTATCGCCGTGATGAAAACGATGTCTATGACATTGCCGATTATTACCAGAACGATTTTGGCCGTAAAAATAGCTTCTCTGCCAATATGAGCCAGTCATTGCCAGAAGGCTGGGGGTCTGTGTCCTTAAGTACGTTATGGCGAGATTACTGGGGGCGTAGCGGCAGCAGTAAGGATTATCAGTTGAGTTATTCCAATAACTGGCGGCGGATAAGCTATATCCTCGCGGCAAGCCAGGCGTATGACGAGAATCATCATGAAGAGAAACGTTTTAATATTTTTATATCGATTCCCTTTGATTGGGGTGATGACGTTACGACGCCTCGTCGGCAAATATATATGTCTAACTCAACGACGTTTGATGATCAGGGGTTTGCCTCAAATAATACGGGATTATCAGGAACCGTTGGAAGCCGGGATCAGTTTAACTATGGGGTCAACCTGAGTTATCAGAATCAGGGAAATGAAACGACAGCTGGGGCGAATTTGACCTGGAACGCGCCGGTTGCGACAGTGAATGGCAGTTATAGTCAGTCGAGTACTTATCGACAGGCTGGAGCCAGTGTTTCAGGGGGCATTGTCGCCTGGTCGGGGGGCGTTAATCTGGCGAACCGTCTTTCCGAAACGTTTGCTGTGATGAATGCGCCAGGAATTAAAGATGCTTATGTCAATGGGCAAAAATATCGCACAACAAACCGTAATGGAGTGGTGGTATACGACGGAATGACACCTTATCGGGAAAATCACCTGATGCTGGATGTGTCGCAAAGCGATAGCGAAGCAGAATTACGTGGCAACCGGAAAATTGCCGCCCCTTATCGCGGCGCGGTTGTACTGGTTAATTTTGATACCGATCAGCGCAAGCCCTGGTTTATAAAAGCGTTAAGAGCGGATGGGCAACCATTAATGTTTGGTTATGAAGTCAATGATATCCATGGTCATAATATTGGCGTTGTCGGTCAGGGAAGCCAGTTATTTATTCGCACCAATGAAGTACCGCCATCGGTTAATGTAGCAATTGATAAGCAACAAGGACTTTCATGCACAATCACCTTCGGTAAAGAGATTGATGAAAGTAGAAACTATATTTGCCAGTAATAGTCAGGTGGTTATGAATATTCGTATAATGTTATTTATAGTAATGATGATGGTTATGCCTGTGAGCTATGCGGCATGTTATAGTGAGTTATCTGTTCAGCACAATTTGGTTGTTCAGGGGGATTTTGCACTTACTCAAACACAAATGGCGACATATGAGCATAATTTTAATGATTCGTCATGCGTGAGTACAAATACTATCACCCCTATGAGCCCGTCGGATATTATTGTTGGACTTTATAACGATACCATTAAATTAAATTTACATTTTGAATGGACCAATAAAAACAACATCACGTTATCAAATAATCAGACCAGTTTCACCAGTGGTTATTCGGTAACGGTGACACCTGCGGCCAGTAATGCAAAAGTGAATGTTTCTGCGGGGGGCGGCGGTTCAGTGATGATTAATGGAGTTGCGACATTATCCAGTGCTTCATCATCGACACGCGGGAGTGCCGCAGTACAATTTCTACTGTGTTTATTAGGTGGCAAGTCATGGGATGCATGTGTAAATAGCTACAGAAATGCATTGGCACAAAATGCAGGTGTCTATTCCTTTAATCTGACATTGTCATACAACCCGATAACCACAACCTGCAAACCGGACGATTTATTAATTACTTTAGACAGTATTCCCGTTTCACAATTACCAGCCACAGGTAACAAAGCAACAATAAATAGTAAACAAGGGGATATTATTCTGCGTTGTAAAAATTTATTAGGTCAACAAAATCAAACATCACGGAAAATGCAGGTGTATTTATCAAGTTCTGACTTGTTAACCAACAGCAACACAATACTGAAAGGTGCGGAAGATAATGGCGTAGGATTTATTCTTGAAAGTAATGGTTCGTCAGTCACACTTTTAAATATCACTAACAGCAGTAAAGGATACACAAATTTAAAAGAAATTGCGGCAAAGTCAAAACTTACAGATACAACGGTTTCAATTCCGATAACTGCCAGTTACTACGTCTACGATACAAACAAAGTTAAATCTGGCGCACTGGAGGCAACCGCATTAATCAACGTGAAATACGACTAATAACAAGCAAGACGAGCAAGTGGCTAATAATAAAAAATAACAAGGTGTCTGCATTTCCCCCTCATGATGAGGGGGCTTTTTTTAGCGATGATAAAAAATCTCACCGTCGTAGGCTTTAATGATTTTACCGTCGGTGTCGCTGATCAACACGTACGCGCCACCCATATAGGTCCAGTGCGTCCCGGCATCAGGCGCGGGCAGGTTACGTAACTGCCACTGCTTAATGTTGTACTCATCGGTGCGGTACATCTCTGGGACGGTATCGCCTGGTTTGAAATGCTTAAAGTCAGCAATGAAACTGCTTAACTCATACTTAGAAATTCCCGAGGTATTGGTCGAACCCGCGGTGGCTGGTGCGGCCCAGGCGGCACTGGTAACCAGCAAAAGCGCACCCAGCAACATCTTATTTTTAATGGTCATAAACTCTCCACTTTGGGGATCTGTAATATCAGTCGCATATCTTTCCTGCCATACAATATAACTGACAAGCGATATTTTGTTAGTGATCCCATGATTTCGTAAAAAGTGTAAATGAAAGGATGCCCTAAAAGCATCCTTAGCGAGCAGAGAGTCAGCGGAAATAGCTGATTTAAGAATCATCCTGGGCTGAAGATAACATGCAAGCCTAAAGGATTGAGTTATCGCATTATGCCCATGAAGCCATGTACGCCCATATACACACCGACTAAGCCAATCAACAGACTGGAAAAATAGGCGGCGCGTTTAGCGAGAGTGTTAAATCCGCTCCAGCGTTTTGCGACCTGCTGAACGCTGATTGCTGCGCCAACGCCTACGGTGACAAGCGTTAACGCCAGGCCAATGCTGAAACTGACGACCAGTGTTGCGCCCAGTGTCAGGGCTTTCAACTGAATGCAAATCAACAGCACGGTAATTGCTGCCGGACAGGGGATAAGACCACCTGTTAAGCCAAATAACAAAATTTGCCAGTTGGTGACCTCTCTACCATCAAAGCGTCGTTTAATATCATTGGCATGGGCTCGTGCATGGGCATCCTGATACTCGCCATGTTCGTGATGGTGATGATGTCCATGGTCGTGGTGATCTTCGTGATCGTGGTGATGATGTTCATGATCATACTCGTGCATATTCTCCAGCCAGTTGCGTTCGCCGCGCCAGGTACGCCAGAACATCCAGAACGCGGTGCCAATAATGATCACTGCGGAAATCAGCTGGAGCCACGGTTCTGCTGATTGAGCAGTAAAGCGCTTGCTGATCACCATCCCGCCAAAGGCAATTAACCAGACCACTGCGGTATGCGAAATAGTTGCTGCCAGTCCGAGCATCACCGCCTGTTTAATGGTGCCTTTGATGGCGATGATAAACGCCGCCATCATCGTTTTTGAGTGCCCTGGTTCCAGGCCATGAAGCGCACCAAGTAAGATGGCGCTGGGGATGAAGAACCAGGCGTTTCCTTGCTGAAGAAGAGTTGTAAATTCGGTCATGATAATAATTCTTAGTATTAATTCGGCAATCTGATTCTACTCCCCCCCAGTACCTGATACTACCCCCCAGTAGATTAATAGTGCTATGATTTTTCATATTCTTGTTAACCAGGTGTTGCCATGTCTCATACAATCCGTGATAAACAGAAACTGAAAGCGCGTGCCAGTAAGATTCAGGGCCAGGTCGTGGCGCTCAAGAAAATGCTCGACGAGCCGCACGAATGCGCTGCAGTTTTACAACAGATTGCTGCTATCCGTGGCGCGGTAAACGGTCTGATGCGGGAAGTGATTAAAGGTCATCTGACGGAACACATCGTTCACCAGGGGGATGAGCTAAAACGTGAAGAAGATCTGGATGTCGTTCTGAAGGTGCTGGATTCATATATCAAATAATTTATTAACGCGATTGTAAAACTGCCGTTTTTCCTCGTTTACAACGCGTGCGCTGGACATTACCATCCTCCTCTGCGATTTATCATCGCAACCAAACGACTCGGGGTGCCCTTCTGCGTGAAGGCTGAGAAATACCCGTATCACCTGATCTGGATAATGCCAGCGTAGGGAAGTCACGGACCACCAGGTCATTGCTTCTTCACGTTATGGCAGGAGCAAACTATGCAAGTCGACCTGCTGAGTTCAGCGCAATCTGCGCACGCGTTACACCTTTTTCACCAACATTCCCCTCTTGTGCACTGCATGACCAACGATGTGGTGCAAACCTTTACTGCCAATACCTTGCTGGCGCTCGGTGCATCGCCAGCGATGGTTATCGAAACCGAAGAGGCCAGTCAGTTTGCGGCTATTGCCAGTGCGTTGCTGATTAACGTTGGCACGCTGACGCAGCTACGCGCACAGTCGATGTGTGCCGCCGTTGAGCAAGCAAAAAGCTCTCAAACACCCTGGACGCTTGATCCAGTAGCGGTTGGTGCACTCGATTATCGCCGCCGTTTTTGTCTGGAACTTCTGTCTCATAAGCCAACCGCCATACGTGGTAATGCTTCGGAAATCATGGCATTAGCTGGCATTGCTAATGGTGGACGGGGAGTGGATACCACTGACGCCGCAGCTAACGCGATACCCGCTGCACAAACACTGGCACGGGAAACTGGCGCAATCGTCGTGGTCACTGGCGAGATGGATTATGTTACCGATGGACATCGTATCATTGGTATTCACGGTGGCGATCCGTTAATGACCAAAGTGGTAGGAACTGGCTGTGCATTATCGGCGGTTGTCGCTACCTGCTGTGCGTTACCAGGCGATACGCTGGAAAATGTCGCATCTGCCTGTCACTGGATGAAACAAGCCGGAGAGCGCGCAGTCGCCAGAAGCGAGGGGCCAGGCAGTTTTGTTCCACATTTCCTTGATGCGCTCTGGCAATTGACGCAGGAGGTGCAGGCATGAAACGAATTAACGCTCTGACGATTGCCGGTACTGATCCGAGTGGTGGTGCGGGGATTCAGGCCGATCTTAAAACCTTCTCGGCACTTGGCGCTTATGGTTGCTCAGTTATTACTGCACTGGTGGCGCAAAATACCCGTGGCGTACAGTCGGTGTATCGCATTGAGCCTGATTTTGTCGCCGCCCAGCTCGATTCGGTGTTCAGCGATGTGCGAATCGACACCACTAAAATCGGTATGTTGGCGGAAACCGATATTGTTGAAGCGGTGGCAGAACGGTTGCAACGTTATCAGATCCAAAACGTGGTACTCGACACCGTTATGCTGGCAAAAAGCGGCGACCCGCTGCTTTCACCTTCGGCGGTTGCTACGCTGCGCAGTCGATTATTGCCACAGGTTTCATTAATAACGCCAAACTTGCCCGAAGCTGCCGCCTTGCTCGACGCGCCACACGCGCGCACCGAACAGGAAATGCTGGAACAAGGGCGATCGCTGTTGGCGATGGGCTGTGGCGCAGTGCTAATGAAAGGTGGTCATCTGGATGATGAGCAAAGCCCGGACTGGCTGTTTACCCGCGAGGGTGAACAACGGTTTACCGCACCGCGCATTATGACCAAAAACACCCACGGCACTGGTTGTACGCTCTCTGCGGCGTTGGCTGCACTACGCCCGCGCCATACAAACTGGGCTGACACCGTACAGGAGGCAAAAAGCTGGCTTTCATCAGCATTAGCCCAGGCCGACACGCTGGAAGTTGGTCACGGTATTGGTCCGGTTCACCACTTCCACGCCTGGTGGTGAGCACCGTACTATAGCTGCTTTGGTTATTGTCAGCCTTTGGCACTGACATTCAGGGATGAAACCAATGCAGCTAAGAATTACCAGTCGAAAAAAACTCACCTCTCTATTATGCGCTCTTGGGCTAATTTCCATCGTTGCAATTTATCCGCGTCAGACGGTGAATTTTTTCTATTCGACAGCAGTTCAGATTAAAGACTACATCCACTTCTACAGTTATCGCCCGGTTAAATCTTTCGCAATTCGCATTCCTGCCAGTTATACCATTCACGGAATAGATGTTTCGCGCTGGCAGGAGCGGATCGACTGGCAGCGGATGGCAAAAATGCGCGACAACGGTATCCGCTTACAGTTTGCTTTTATTAAGGCGACGGAAGGCGAAAAGCTGGTGGACCCGTATTTTTCGCGTAACTGGCAACTAAGCCGCGAAAATGGCCTGCTGCGCGGGGCGTATCATTATTTCTCCCCGTCGGTAGCAGCGCCGGTTCAGGCACGATTATTTCTGCAAACGGTGGATTTCTCACAAGGCGATTTCCCTGCGGTACTGGACGTAGAAGAACGGGGAAAATTATCGGCAAAAGAATTACGCAAACGAGTAAGTCAGTGGCTAAAAATGGTCGAAAAAAGTACGGGAAAAAAGCCGATTATTTACTCAGGAGCCGTTTTTTATCACACCAATCTGGCGGGCTATTTCAATGAATATCCGTGGTGGGTGGCTCACTATTATCAACGTCGTCCGGACAATGACGGCATGGCCTGGCGCTTCTGGCAGCATTCCGACCGTGGACAGGTAGATGGCATCAATGGTCCGGTGGATTTTAATGTATTTCATGGCACGGTGGAGGAGTTGCAGGCATTCGTTGATGGGATTAAAGAAACGCCTTAAATAAGAAGCAGTGATATACTCCCACCAGACTCCTCGGCAGGAAAAAGACAAATGGAACAAGCGCATACCCAGCTGATTGCCCAACTGAACGAGCGTATTTTAGCGGCGGATAACACGCCGCTTTATATTAAGTTTGCCGAAACGGTAAAAAATGCCGTGCGCAGCGGGGTGCTGGAGCATGGCAATATTTTGCCCGGTGAGCGTGATTTAAGTCAGTTAACCGGCGTTTCGCGCATTACGGTGCGCAAGGCGATGCAGGCGCTGGAAGAAGAGGGTGTGGTGACGCGTTCGCGCGGTTACGGCACGCAGATCAACAACATCTTCGAATACTCGTTGAAAGAAGCGCGAGGTTTTTCTCAGCAGGTGGTATTGCGCGGGAAAAAGCCCGATACGCTATGGGTTAACAAGCGTGTCGTGAAATGTCCCGAAGAAGTCGCGCAGCAGCTGGCGGTCGAAGCAGGAAGTGATGTCTTTTTGCTTAAGCGTATTCGCTATGTCGATGAAGAAGCGGTATCGATTGAGGAATCGTGGGTTCCGGCGCATTTAATTCATGATGTTGATGCCATCGGGATTTCACTTTATGACTATTTCCGCAGCCAGCACATTTACCCACAACGTACGCGTTCCCGCGTTAGCGCCCGGATGCCGGATGCCGAGTTTCAGTCACATATTCAGTTAGATAGCAAAATACCGGTGCTGGTGATCAAGCAAGTGGCGCTTGACCAACAGCAACGGCCTATTGAGTACAGCATTAGCCACTGTCGCAGCGATCTATACGTTTTTGTGTGCGAGGAGTAGTTCCTCGCGCGTTGGCGCACAATCACCGCCCCGATGCCCGACAACCCACGACGCCACTGCATTGCCCAGTAATACGGCATCCGCCAGTGGCAGACCAGAGGCCAGCCCGGCAAGTACGCCACCTGCATGACTGTCGCCCGCCCCAATGGTGTCTACAACTTGCGTTGGAAATGCCGGAATGCAGCCAGAAGCGTCGTTGCTGAAATACCATGCGCCTTCTTTATCGAGACGAACGATCAACGGCGCGGCAAATTTCTCCTGCCATTGCTCGCCAAGTGTTGTTATCTCTGCGGATAAAGCAAAACGTTCGGCGGCAATCTCAGCCTCTTGACGATTGAGCGACACTAAAGGTCGACAGGCCATGATCCGCGCCAGTAATGCATCCGGGATATCGCCAATACGTGGGCCAAAATCGATAAACGGCGTCACGTCTTGCAGCTCTTCCAGCCATTCCACTAACAATTCGCCGCAGGGCGAGGCCAGTTGATAACCGGAAAAATAGAGCAGGCTGCCAGGCGCAACGGTTAATCGCGCCAGCCACTGGCGATTCCACTGATTTTCCACACCGCTGAATGACATAAAAGTGCGTTCGCCATCCGGCTCAACCAGCGCCAGACACCAGCCGTTATCACCTTCGGCGTTATCGATCAGGCTGATTAAGCCCTCTTTTGCCATCCGGTTGCGAATAATCTCCGCCCACACGCCCTGACCGAGCGGCAAGGCATTACCCGCTTCGATGCCGAGGCGCTTTAACGCCACGGCAATATTCAGTGCGCAGCCGCCAACGTTAACGCTCTGCTGTTTCAGTTCGATATCGCACCCACGCCAGGGGAGGGCATAAGCGTCGGCGATCACGTCAATGACCGCCGCGCCGACGACCATCACCGGCTGACGCGTGGTTAATTCAGGCAGCAGCGTGTGTAATCGAGCGCCGCTCATACCACCTCCCGTTGTTGACGATATTTCGCCAACGCTGTGGCATAGCGGTTGAAATCAAGCTGATTTACCGCATCCAGTTCCGCCTTTAACGCAGGATCGATAGCGTTAACGCCATGCAACGCGCCGCAAATTGCCGTCGCCATAGCACCGATGGTGTCTGTGTCGCCGCCAAGGTTAGCGCACAGGACGGCGCAGCGATTCGGGTCGGTTTGTGCCAGTTCAACCAGCGCAATGGCGCACGGAACGGACTCAATAGTGCTGGTACCTGCGCCAACGACCTGGTAAAGCTGTTCGCTGGCGGATTCGGTGCCGTCGGCATTGCGCACAATTTTCAGCGCAATCTCCAGCCGCGCCGCCAGTGAGGCGCTGAACGTGGTGGTGCGTTTTTGCTGGGCATGTCGCGCAATTGAAGGCAGTGAATCAACAATCGCTGACCAGCTTTCTCCGTCAATGGCACGAGAAATCGCCCATGCGATGACTACCGCGCCTGCAACCGCCAGATCGGATTTATGGGTCGGGCTGGACGCCAGCGCTACATCATCAATAAAGGAATCAACATCACGCGCCGGAAGCAAACAACCTAATGGCGAGACGCGCATCGCTGCGCCGTTGGTCACGCCGTTGTTTTCCAGTTCAGCAACGGGTTTACCGTCGCGAATGGCGTTAAGCGCAATCTTCGAGGTCGGACCTAGTACGTTTTTGTTAAAGGCGTCGAAACGCAGCGCCCAGTCGAGAATATTACGCCCAATCAGATCCGGATCGATCTTGCCTTCACGTTCCAGTAACGCATCCGCCAGACACAGCGCCATCGAGGTATCGTCGGTGAATTCGGCGCGGTTAAAATAACAGGCCGCGTTATTCTCCTTTGGTCCAGGAAGAAAACGGTCAATCCAGCCAAAGTGTGCTTTAACGCGGCTGCGTGGCCAAAGCTCGGAGGGCATCCCCATCGCATCCCCTAACGCCTGCCCATAAAGAGCACCGAGAATACGTTCTGTTTTCATTTAACTTCCCCTTGTGTCAACGCAATATCGCGATCATCGACCTTGATAGCCGTAATTTCGTTGTCGGATTCGCGGAAAAAAATCATGAACAGCACGGCGATAATGGCAATCATCACCGCGCCAAAAGTCCACATCCCGGACCAGTTGAAAGTCAGTCCGTTTACCGGTTCCTGATAAGCGAACATCTTTTCCATCATCACACCGCCAAGACGATAGCCGAGCAAACTGCCGAAGCCCTGGCAGCAGAGCGTGATCAGCCCCTGCGCGGCGGTACGCATATGCACGGGGGCTTTTTTATCGACATAGATGTAAGCGGTAACGTAGTAAAAATCGTAACTTACGCCGTGAAGCAAAATACCGAGGAACAGTAACGCGTAGGTGAAATATTCATCCGCACTACCGTAAATAAAGAAGCCATAGCGGATCGCAGCGGTGACCAGACCAAGCAATAATACCTTTTTGATACCAAAGCGTTTAGTGAAAAACGGTAATGCCAGCATAAAGAATATTTCAGAGAACTGGCCGAGCGTCATCCAGCCGGTGGCATTTTTCATGCCGACTTCGGTCAGATAACCGTTGGCAAAGATGTAATAGAACGCCAGTGGCATCGCAAACAGGAATGAACAGAAGAAAAAGACGAGGAAGTTTTTATCGCGCAGCAGGATCAGCGCATCCAGGCCGAGCATGACTTTAATATCCATTTTGCCGGTGCTTTTTGGTGGCGTGTCGGGCAGGAAAAACGCAAACACACCGAGCAGAGCAGAACTTCCGGCGGTAATCAGCAGCGGGATGTTAGTCGGTGAGATATCGGCATACCCCAGTATTTGCGGCAAGAAACCACATGCCAGACCGGAGGCAATCCAGCCGATAGTGCCCATCACACGAATGCGCGGGAAATCACGCTCCACATCCGGCACGTTGGCAAAAGCGATGCTGTTAGTCAGCGCAATGGTCGGCATATAGGTTAGAGAGTAAGCCAGCAGTAACGGAAAGAACCCGGCAAAAGTGGTCTGTTGCGCAGCGAAATACATCAGCAGCGTGCCTGCGAACATCAATACCGCCAGCACTTTTTGCGCCGAGAAAAAGCGGTCAGTGATGGAGCCAACCAGAATTGGCGACAGGATCGCCGCAATGGCGGTACAGGCATACGACCAGCCAATTTCTCCGGCACTAAAACCGCTTTTACTTAACCACAACCACAATGGCACAAACCACGCGCCCCAGATAAACCATTCAACAAACATCATGAACGACAGCTTTGCTGTTGTTTTCATCTTTTAATTCCTTCATGACAGGTAATGTAAGGTACGCGATGACAATACCACTTAATAATACCTTTTAAATACCTTTGCGGTGAAAACTTGACCGCGCTAACATTTTTTCTGATGAATCGAGCCAACAGAAAACGCTGAAAAAACATCCAAAAGATGGAAAAACTCGCCCGTAACGACCAGGATTATGATTGCCCGCAAAAGGCGGGCCAGGACAATCCATAGCCGATATCCAATCGGAATTTACGGGAGCATAGTAATGACAGATATTGCGCAGTTGCTTGGCAAAGACGCCGACAACCTTTTACAGCACCGTTGTATGACAATTCCTTCTGACCAGCTTTATCTCCCCGGACATGACTACGTAGACCGCGTAATGATTGACAATAATCGCCCGCCAGCGGTGTTACGTAATATGCAGACGTTGTACAACACCGGGCGTCTGGCTGGCACAGGATATCTTTCTATTCTGCCGGTTGACCAGGGCGTTGAGCACTCTGCCGGAGCTTCATTTGCTGCTAACCCGCTCTACTTTGACCCGAAAAACATTGTTGAACTGGCGATCGAAGCGGGCTGTAACTGTGTGGCGTCAACTTACGGCGTGCTGGCGTCGGTATCGCGGCGTTATGCGCATCGCATTCCATTCCTCGTCAAACTTAATCACAACGAGACGCTAAGTTACCCGAATACCTACGATCAAACGCTGTATGCCAGCGTGGAGCAGGCGTTCAACATGGGCGCGGTTGCGGTTGGTGCGACTATCTATTTTGGCTCGGAAGAGTCACGTCGCCAGATTGAAGAAATTTCTGCGGCTTTTGAACGTGCGCACGAGCTGGGTATGGTGACAGTGCTGTGGGCCTATTTGCGTAACTCCGCCTTTAAGAAAGATGGCGTTGATTACCATGTTTCCGCCGACCTGACCGGTCAGGCAAACCATCTGGCGGCAACCATCGGTGCAGATATCGTCAAACAAAAAATGGCGGAAAATAACGGCGGCTATAAAGCAATTAATTACGGTTATACCGACGATCGCGTGTACAGCAAGTTAACCAGCGAAAACCCGATTGATCTGGTGCGTTATCAGTTAGCTAACTGCTATATGGGGCGCGCAGGGCTGATTAACTCCGGCGGTGCTGCAGGCGGTGAAACTGACCTCAGTGATGCAGTGCGTACTGCGGTTATCAACAAACGCGCTGGCGGAATGGGGCTGATTCTTGGACGTAAGGCGTTCAAGAAATCGATGGCTGACGGCGTGAAACTGATTAATGCCGTGCAGGACGTTTATCTCGATAGCAAAATTACTATTGCCTGATACGCCTCATACGAACAGCACCACCCCGTAGGACGGATAAGGCGTTTACACTGCATCCGGCAACCTATGCCTGATGCGACGCGGAAGCGTCTTATCATGCCTACATAGCACTGCCACGTATGTTTACACCGCATCCGGCATAAAAACACGCGCACTTTGCTACGGCTTCCCTATCGGGAGGCCGTTTTTTTTGCCTTTTACTCCTCGAACAATTTTCACATTGTCGTTTTTGTGATCGTTATCTCGACATTTAAAAACAAATCATTTCATTATATTTTGAAATCGAAAACAAACGACAGGATATGAAAATGTACGTGGTATCGACAAAGCAGATGCTGAACAACGCACAGCGCGGCGGTTATGCGGTTCCGGCATTCAATATTCACAATCTCGAAACGATGCAAGTGGTGGTGGAAACCGCTGCCAACCTGCATGCGCCGGTCATCATCGCCGGAACGCCTGGCACATTTACTCATGCTGGTACAGAAAATCTGTTGGCGCTGGTCAGCGCGATGGCGAAGCAATATCACCATCCACTGGCAATTCATCTCGACCATCACACGAAATTTGACGATATCGCTCAGAAGGTTCGTTCTGGCGTGCGCTCAGTCATGATTGACGCCTCGCATTTGCCTTTTGCGCAAAATATTTCACGGGTCAAAGAGGTGGTGGATTTTTGCCATCGCTTTGATGTCAGCGTCGAAGCGGAGCTGGGGCAACTTGGCGGCCAGGAAGATGATGTGCAAGTCAATGAAGCCGATGCTTTTTATACCAACCCCGCTCAGGCGCGTGAATTTGCCGAGGCAACCGGAATTGATTCCCTGGCGGTCGCCATCGGCACGGCTCATGGGATGTATGCCAGCGCACCGGCGCTTGATTTTTCTCGACTGGAGAACATTCGCCAGTGGGTGAACTTACCGCTGGTGCTGCATGGCGCGTCAGGGTTATCGACTAAGGATATTCAGCAAACCATCAAACTGGGGATATGCAAAATCAACGTTGCAACGGAGCTGAAAAATGCCTTCTCGCAGGCGTTAAAAAATTACCTGACCGAGCACCCTGAAGCGACCGATCCCCGGGATTATTTGCAGTCGGCTAAATCCGCAATGCGCGATGTGGTGAGCAAAGTGATTGCCGATTGTGGCTGCGAGGGCAGGGCATAACGCACCTGCCATTTAATAAGGAAAAAACATGAAAACGTTAATTGCCCGGCATAAAGCTGGTGAACATATCGACATATGTTCAGTCTGTTCTGCCCATCCGTTGGTTATCGAAGCGGCGCTGGCATTTGATCGCAACAGCACGCGCAAAGTGCTGATTGAAGCAACGTCAAACCAGGTCAATCAATTTGGCGGTTATACCGGAATGACACCGGCAGACTTTCGCGAATTTGTTTTTACGATTGCCGATAAAGTTGGGTTTGCACGCGAACGCATTATTCTCGGCGGCGATCATCTGGGGCCAAACTGCTGGCAGCAAGAAAATGCGGATGCGGCGATGGAAAAATCCGTCGAGCTGGTAAAGGAATATGTTCGTGCCGGCTTCAGTAAAATTCATCTTGATGCGTCAATGTCCTGCGCGGGGGATCCCATACCGTTAGCACCAGAAACGGTTGCGGAACGAGCTGCTGTGCTTTGCTTTGCTGCGGAAAGTGTGGCGACAGATTGCCAGCGTGAGCAACTGAGCTATGTCATTGGCACCGAAGTTCCGGTTCCGGGCGGTGAGGCCAGCGCCATTCAGTCAGTACACATCACCCATGTTGAAGATACCGCCAATACTTTACGTACGCATCAAAAGGCCTTTATTGCCCGTGGGCTGACAGAGGCGTTAACACGCGTGATTGCCATCGTGGTGCAGCCGGGCGTGGAATTTGATCACAGCAATATTATCCATTATCAGCCGCAGGAAGCGCAGCCGCTGGCGCAATGGATAGAAAACACCCGAATGGTTTATGAAGCACATTCTACCGATTACCAGACCCGGACGGCTTATTGGGAATTAGTCCGCGATCACTTTGCAATATTGAAAGTCGGTCCCGCATTAACCTTTGCTTTACGCGAGGCGATATTTGCACTGGCACAAATTGAGCAGGAACTTATCGCCCCTGAAAATCGCAGCGGTTGCCTGGCGGTAATTGAAGAAGTGATGCTCGACGAACCGCAATACTGGAAAAAATATTATCGTACGGGTTTTAACGATTCATTACTGGATATTCGTTACAGCCTGTCGGATCGTATTCGTTATTACTGGCCGCATAGTCGGATTAAAAATAGCGTCGAAACGATGATGGTGAATCTTGAAGGCGTGGACATCCCACTGGGCATGATTAGTCAGTATCTTCCCAAACAATTTGAACGCATTCAGTCCGGGGAATTATCAGCAATACCGCATCAGCTGATTATGGATAAAATTTATGATGTTTTGCGCGCCTATCGCTACGGCTGTGCGGAATAAGGACGGTATATGACTAACCTGTTTGTTCGTAGCGGAATTTCTTTTGTCGATCGTAGCAAAGTTTTAACCCATATCGGTAATGAGATGCTCGCCAAAGGTGTGGTTCATGATACCTGGCCACAGGCATTAATTGCCAGAGAAGCAGAATTCCCTACCGGGATAATGCTTGAGCAGCACGCCATTGCAATACCGCATTGTGAGGCGATTCATGCTAAGTCGTCAGCCATTTATCTGTTAAGGCCAACAAATAAAGTTCATTTTCAGCAAGCGGATGATGATAACGACGTGGCGGTATCGTTGGTTATTGCGTTGATTGTGGAAAATCCGCAGCAGCAATTGAAACTTTTACGCTGTTTATTTGGCAAGTTACAACAGCCCGATATCGTCGAGACACTAATCACTCTTCCTGAAACCCAGTTAAAGGAATACTTCACAAAGTATGTTTTAGATTCAGACGAATAAATCCCTCTGTAACAATAAAAAGGACTATTTATGAAACGCAAGATTATTGTCGCTTGCGGAGGCGCGGTTGCGACCTCTACGATGGCGGCGGAAGAAATTAAAGAGTTGTGTCAGAGTCATAATATTCCTGTTGAATTAATCCAGTGTCGGGTTAATGAAATAGAAACCTATATGGATGGTGTGCATTTGATATGTACCACTGCCAGGGTGGATCGCAGTTTTGGCGATATTCCGTTAGTTCACGGCATGCCTTTTGTTTCTGGTGTCGGTATCGAAGCATTACAAAATAAAATTCTGACTATCTTACAGGGGTGACCTATGTTTTCAGAAGTCATGCGTTATATTCTCGACCTCGGCCCTACAGTGATGCTGCCGGTTGTCATCATTATTTTTTCTAAAATATTAGGCATGAAGGCAGGCGATTGCTTTAAAGCGGGTCTGCATATCGGGATTGGCTTTGTTGGCATTGGCCTTGTGATTGGCTTAATGCTGGATTCCATTGGTCCGGCGGCGAAAGCGATGGCGGAAAATTTCGACCTGAATCTGCATGTGGTCGATGTCGGCTGGCCGGGCTCTTCACCAATGACCTGGGCGTCGCAAATTGCGCTGGTGGCGATTCCGATTGCGATATTGGTTAACGTGGCGATGTTACTGACCCGTATGACGCGGGTGGTAAATGTTGATATCTGGAATATCTGGCATATGACCTTCACCGGCGCGTTGCTGCACCTGGCAACCGGTTCATGGATGATAGGGATGGCAGGTGTGGTAATTCACGCGGCGTTTGTTTATAAGCTCGGCGACTGGTTTGCCCGCGATACCCGAAATTTCTTTGAGCTGGAAGGTATTGCTATTCCGCACGGTACGTCGGCGTATATGGGGCCGATTGCGGTGCTGGTCGATGCTATCATCGAGAAAATCCCAGGCGTTAACCGAATTAAATTTAGCGCCGACGATATTCAGCGCAAATTTGGTCCATTTGGCGAGCCTGTCACCGTGGGTTTTGTGATGGGGCTGATTATCGGCATCCTCGCGGGTTACGATGTCAAAGGTGTATTGCAGCTGGCGGTAAAAACGGCGGCAGTGATGCTGCTAATGCCACGGGTGATTAAACCCATCATGGATGGTTTAACGCCCATCGCTAAGCAGGCCCGTAGTCGTTTACAGGCGAAGTTCGGCGGTCAGGAGTTCCTGATTGGCCTGGATCCCGCATTACTGCTGGGGCATACGGCGGTGGTATCGGCAAGCCTGATTTTTATCCCGCTCACCATTTTAATTGCTGTTTGTGTTCCGGGTAATCAGGTGCTGCCGTTTGGCGATCTTGCCACCATCGGCTTCTTTGTGGCGATGGCAGTCGCCGTGCATCGTGGAAATCTGTTCCGCACCTTAATCTCGGGTGTCATCATCATGAGCATCACTCTGTGGATCGCGACGCAAACTATTGGTTTGCACACCCAACTGGCGGCTAATGCTGGGGCGTTAAAAGCCGGGGGTATGGTGGCTTCAATGGATCAGGGCGGTTCTCCCATTACCTGGTTACTGATTCAGGTTTTCTCCCCGCAAAATATTCCCGGATTCATTATTATCGGCGCAATTTATCTTACCGGTATTTTCATGACCTGGCGTAGAGCGCGTGGCTTTATTAAACAAGAGAAAGTCGTTCTCGCAGAATAATTTTTACCTGAGGGGGAGGTTATCCCCCTTAACAATCAGGAGTTTTTATGAAATCAGTGGTGAATGATACTGATGGTATCGTGCGCGTTGCAGAAAGCGTCATTCCTGAAATTAAACATCAGGATGAGGTGCGGGTAAAAATTGCCAGCTCGGGCTTATGTGGTTCCGATTTACCCAGGATATTTAAAAATGGTGCACATTATTATCCAATAACGTTAGGCCATGAATTTAGCGGCTATATTGATGCGGTGGGATCCGGTGTTGATGATTTACATCCTGGCGATGCGGTTGCCTGTGTGCCGTTATTACCCTGTTTTACTTGTCCAGAGTGTTTGAAAGGGTTTTATTCCCAGTGCGCAAAATATGATTTTATTGGCTCACGGCGTGATGGTGGATTTGCCGAATATATTGTCGTTAAGCGGAAAAATGTCTTTGCTCTACCTACTGATATGCCTATTGAGGATGGGGCTTTTATTGAACCGATTACCGTTGGCCTGCATGCTTTTCATTTAGCGCAAGGTTGTGAGAATAAAAACGTTATTATTATTGGTGCCGGAACCATTGGCCTGCTGGCCATTCAGTGCGCTGTCGCGCTGGGAGCAAAGAGTGTGACGGCGATCGACA
This sequence comes from Escherichia sp. SCLE84, assembly GCF_012584495.1. Classification (NCBI taxonomy): domain Bacteria; kingdom Pseudomonadati; phylum Pseudomonadota; class Gammaproteobacteria; order Enterobacterales; family Enterobacteriaceae; genus Escherichia; species Escherichia sp. SCLE84. Next base: position 5,017,624 of record NZ_CP051430.1, read on the forward strand.
TTAGTTCAGAAAAACTGGCACTGGCAAAATCTTTCGGTGCGATGCAAACATTTAACAGTAGCGAAATGAGCGCGCCGCAAATGCAGAGCGTTTTACGCGAACTGCGCTTTAATCAGCTTATCCTCGAGACGGCTGGCGTACCGCAAACTGTCGAACTGGCGGTAGAGATTGCCGGTCCTCATGCCCAACTGGCGCTGGTGGGCACGTTGCATCAGGATCTGCATTTAACATCGGCAACGTTTGGCAAAATATTGCGTAAAGAGCTGACGGTTATCGGCAGTTGGATGAACTACTCCAGCCCTTGGCCGGGGCAGGAGTGGGAAACGGCGAGCCGGTTGCTGACAGAACGTAAGTTAAGCCTGGAGCCATTAATCGCTCACCGTGGAAGCTTTGAAAGCTTCGCCCAGGCGGTGCGTGACATCGCTCGTAATGCTATGCCGGGCAAAGTGTTGCTCATTCCCTGAAACCGCGGGCCAGCGTGATGCTGGCCCGGTATTGTGCAAAACAGATCATTCACCAATGGTCCCCCTTCGTTTACACTAGCCACAATTGAATATGGGTAAATGACGATGAATTCATTCGAGCGAAGGAATAAGATCATCCAATTAGTGAATGAACAGGGAACCGTGCTTGTTCAGGATCTGGCGGGAGTATTTGCTGCCTCGGAAGCGACAATCCGTGCCGATTTGCGCTTTCTCGAACAAAAAGGCGTGGTTACGCGCTTTCATGGCGGTGCGGCGAAAATAATGTCCGGTAATAGTGAAACCGAGACCCAGGAAGTCGGGTTTAAAGAGCGATTTCAGCTCGCCAGCGCGCCGAAAAACAGAATAGCGCAGGCGGCAGTCAAAATGATCCATGAAGGGATGACCGTTATTCTCGACAGCGGAAGTACCACAATGCTTATCGCCGAAGGATTAATGACCGCCAAAAATATCACGGTGATTACCAACAGTCTCCCGGCTGCGTTTGCCCTTTCCGAAAATAAAGACATTACTCTGGTCGTCTGCGGTGGCACGGTCCGCCATAAAACGCGATCTATGCATGGATCTATTGCTGAACGTTCCCTGCAGGATATTAATGCCGATTTAATGTTTGTCGGTGCTGATGGTATTGATGCGGTTAATGGTATTACGACCTTTAATGAAGGTTATTCGATTAGCGGTGCGATGGTCACCGCCGCTAATAAAGTGATTGCCGTTCTCGATTCATCGAAATTTAACCGTCGCGGTTTTAATCAGGTACTGCCAATCGAAAAAATTGACATTATTATTACCGATGATGCTGTATCAGAGGTGGATAAACTGGCATTGCAGAAGACACGGGTAAAATTAATTACGGTGTAGTATTGTTCTGTATGCCGGATAAGGTATTTACACCGCATCCGGCATTTCGGATTCTCCCTGGTTCAAGAGAGAATAGTTTGATTAACGCAATAATGGACAATCTGGTGGTAATCGACAACGCAACGCCGCCGGAAGTATTTCAATATGAAAGTTTTGTCCGCTCAACGGTTCGCCATCAAGATTAAAAGTGATTTCGTGTGGGGCTTGTATATCAAACCACGACGAAGCGCCTTCGATAATATTCGGGTTATCTTCGTCAGATTTTAAGGTTGATACGAGAGCCGGAAGAATTTCATCGCCGGTAAAAATGCGCAGTTGCAGCAAGCCATCGTTAATTAACGCGTTCGGACACAATTGCTGACCGCCACCGGCCTGACGCCCGTTACCAATACCAATGACCAGGGCGTCACCTTGCCAGTGAAAGTTTTCACCGCGGATTTCACAACGGTCCGGTTGCAGAGTATCCATGCGCATTAAGCCATGAATGATGTAAGAGACGCCACCCAGCGCGGCTTTTAATTTTTCCGGCGTTTCTGTGGTAATACGCGTCCCAAATCCGCCTGTCGCCATATTAATAAAACAGGTTTGTTTGTTGACCTGCGCCATATCTATCGCAATGGCGTTACCGGCAATTGCCAGTTTCAGCGCCTTATCCAGTGCCTCAGGAATCCCTACACTGGTGGCAAAATCATTGGCGGTTCCTAATGGCAAAATTCCCAGCGCGGGTATGTCATCCCCCTCACACTGAATCAACGCCGTAGAAACTTCATTAATGGTGCCATCGCCACCACCGGCAATCACCGTTGCGACGCCCAACTTCTGGGCCTCCTCTACATATCGTGCGGCATCGCCTTTCTCCCAGGTGACCCGCACATGGATCGTCATTCCTTCCTCACGCAACAGCATAATTGCTTCGCGCAAGGGTAGATTGTCAGTACTTTTGCCATTAAGAATCAGTAAGCTGGCGGGAAATTCTGCCATGATCGTATGTGCCTTTATGATTGGTCTGTAGATAGTGTAGAGCAGAAAACAAAAGGTGGAGTCAGAACAGGATGAAAGTCGGAGGATAAAAAGTCAGTTCAAGTATGGAGGATTCAGTGGTTACCACCAGGAGCTTGCAATGGGGACAGCGAATACTAACGGCTGCCACCGATAAATTTCAAAAAAGAGCATATGCCTAATATTCAACCAAACAGTGGCATCTTAAATATACTATTCCAAATATATTAAAGCCCCCATGGAGTTACCCTGAAGGGCCTCAATGTCCGTAATTCCTACTTATGTAGGAAATGTTGTACAGAACATTTATTATAATCCTATTCAATTATAATAATCATGCCATTATTATATTTAAACACTAGAGAGTGTCGTTGGTATTTAATGGGGGAAGGTGAGATGAAAAAGATAGCTGCTATATCATTAATTAGTATTTTTATTATGTCTGGTTGTGCTGTGCATAATGATGAGACAAGTATCGGTAAATTTGGTCTTGCATATAAAAGTAATATTCAGCGTAAACTCGATAACCAATACTACACCGAAGCCGAAGCTTCTTTAGCCAGGGGCAGAATATCTGGTGCAGAAAATATAGTAAAAAATGATGCAACCCATTTCTGTGTTACTCAGGGCAAAAAAATGCAGATAGTTGACCTGAAGACAGAAGGTGCAGGATTACATGGCGTCGCTCGTCTGACATTCAAATGTGGAGAGTGAGAATATTTTTTGGTAAGCGTCAAACATGCGCGTTCTGGTTGTGCTTAGCCGGAACCTGTGCGAGCACGATGCCGTTACGTGAAAGGCATCGTGCTATGAAGGGAGATTCTATCGATGTGGTCAATGGAAGACGGTGACCAGGGATAGGGCTTATGCATAAAAAATAAGCCCGTGTAAGGGAGATTTAGGGTGTCACCAGTAGGGGCTTTCAACGGTACAATGCGGGTTTGAGCGGCATAAATTACCACTGAAAGCCCTTAAACGTTACTCTACTGTGGACACTGTGTGGACACTCTCGGCTTCAGTACCACCTCTTAGCGGATTAAGAGAAATGGCGTCCTGAAGGTACTCTGGCGCAAAATGAGCGTAAACCATAGTTTGCTCAATCCGCGTGTGACCTAGTATCCGTTGTAGCGTGATAATACTTCCTCCATTAATCATGAAATGAGTGGCAAAGCTGTGCCTTAGTGCATGTGTGGCTTGCCCCGTTGGCAAATCCGGTTTTATTGCTTTCATTGTTCGTCTGAAGCGAGGGTAATCAGCATCAGGGAATAAAAAACCTCGTTTGTTATCCGCGATCATTTTGGCAACAGCCTCTGAGATCGGGACGGTGCGTGGTTTGTTTGTTTTCGTTTTAACAAACGTGACGCGGTTATGGATGATATTTTCTGCTTTCAAACGAGCTGCTTCTCCCCAACGTGCTCCTGTACTCAGGCAAAGAATCGCAATCTTTTTATTGTCGCCGTCAAGTGCTGCAAGCAGTAAGGCAATTTCTTCCTGTGTGAGATAGCCTGTTTCTGGTTTTTCCTCCTTAAGCCTCTTTGTCCCTCTGATAGGGTGCTCACCAAAGAATAACTCCGCTTCAATCAGGGCTGTAAACATGCCGCTAATACATGTTAAATCACGATTGATACTCGAAGGTTTAATACCCTGACTTCTTCGGGTGGCGCAGTACTGGCTGATAAGGGATTTCGTGATTTGAAATGCGCATGGGTCATTCGTTATTTTTGTGAAGATTTCAATTTTTCCAAGATTAGATTTCCCATGCTCTTCGTGTTTACCCTTTAAATCCCACCAGATCTGTGTCAGTTCCGACAGACGTCGTTTGTCTGTTGGTTTTGATAGCCATTCTTTATTGTGGTGGTTGTACAACGTGTATTTTTCGAAAGCGACAGCTTCGCTTTTCTTATCAAACTTCCTACGGATGCGTTTTCCGTTACGTCCAGTAGGGCGGATGTCCACTTCATATCGACCATCATCGAGTTTTTTGATTGCCATCAGAAAACCCTCCGAGTGGTACTTTTTTTTGCTACTACTAATCGCTTTTTTCGTGGTGGCTGAAATTTAGCCACCAATAGTAGGCACTTGTGATGAATATATTCACGATAAATTGTTAACCAGTCTTTTGACCGGAGTGGGGCGACGTTGTTTCGTTTTGCCCAAAGTGTGCGAGAGCGGGCGCAATTTGCCCGGCTTCTGGAGCTACCTGATCAGTCATGAACCACAAAGTATATTTAGTAAATCTGGGATGTTGTAAGACCTTCATTATGGCTTCAACTCCAGCGTTTTTTGACCGGCTCTCATAGCTCGAAAGTGAGCTGTAGGCTACACCAGTTAATTCACTGAATTCTTTACGGTTTAACCTTTCAGATTCACGGATTAGCTTCAACTTCTCCGAAACGTCTATTGACATAATTACTCCGATTGCGTAATTTCTTGCTGATAGTGTGAAATGTTGTGCTTCTGGAGTTATCCTTTTAGGCAATAATTAGCCATTAGGAGCCATTAGAAGCACTAAGGGAGAATCGTAGCAGATGAATAGACAGCTTGTAAGCGTGACTGATGCCGTGCCTTATCAGGAGTTTGCAAAACTCATTGGTAAAACTCCAAGAGCTGTAAGGGGCATGATTGAGAAAGGGAAATTACCAGTTATTGAGATTACTGACCCTCAGTCAGTATCGGGGCGTGCTGGTGAATATTGGGTATACCTTCCGGCATGGAATAACGGACTAAAACTGGCTTATGAAAGCCGTCCTAAAGAGATTCGTGACGGCTGGTTGATGTGGTTAGGTCTCGGTGAACCACGTTAAGGAGAACCGTATGAATGAGCCTCGTTGTATTGCTCAGTTATTGCGTAACGAAAGCCCCAGGGCGATTGACTTCACCATCACCCACGGTAAGGGGCGTAAGGGAATCATTATCCGCACCAAAAAACAGAGTCCGTTAAAAAAGGCTCTGACCTTTCTGAAAAGCCGGAGGGTCTGGAAATGACAGTGATGACGCTCAATCTCGTTGAAAAACAGCCAGCAGCTATGCGCCGGATAATTGGTAAGCATCTTGCCGTTCCTCGCTGGCAGGATACATGTGATTATTATAATCAGATGATGGAGCGCGAACGGTTAACGGTTTGCTTCCATGCGCAGTTAAAACAGCGTCACGCAACGATGCGTTTTGAAGAAATGAACGACGTCGAACGTGAACGGCTGGTTTGTGCAATTGATGAATTGCGTGGGGCATTCTCAAAACGCCGTCAGGTTGGTGCAAGTGAGTATGCATATATTAGTTTTTTAACAGTCAGTCAGCGTCGTACTTTATTTATGCATGCCGGATTGACTGAAAAAGAATTCAACCAGCCATACTGGCGAATTAATGAAGAATCATGTTACTGGCGTGATGCTTTATTCCGTGCATTACGTGAATTATTCAGCCTGTTTGAGTATGCACCGACAATTCTGACGTCGGTAAAACCAGAGCAATATCTGCATTAAATAATTAACCAGAGTTTTTAACGCACTTAATCGTGCGGGGCTTCTTTTTGCCTGGAGAAAGTCATGCATACAGTTTCTGAAAATCAGTGCGGTAAATACGCATTACTGCTGCAACAGGCCAGAACCGAAGCACAGGCTGACGCTGCGACGCGCTTTTCTTCTCATCTTGACACCATGATTCGCCACATCACAAAGGCGGAGTTATCCCGCGTGGAGATAGTCGAGCTGCTCAGTCAGGAGTCGGAAAAATTTCACAATATCGGATTGTCTCGCGGGGAGGTGCTTTGATGTCCTGTTCTCATTCAGTTGTATTACTGAATAACGCCTTAAAAATCGCCGTTATGAAAAATGGCGATTTGTCTCTTATTCAACTTTGTCTTGATAAAGAAAAACGCGACATCACTGAATCTGTTATCGCGATTTATCAGAATGAATTAAACCTCCTGTCTGATGTGGTCAATTTACTTGTTAAACGCGCTGTATTTCACAAGCAAATCTCCTCCGTGGATGAACTGACGAAATTAACGACAGAAATTGCCAGCTATTGCGCTGATGAATTTAAAAAACTTAACGACAAAAGGAGCTGGTAATGCCGGACAACGTAGATTTTATTCAGGAACAACAGGCTGAATTACTGGAGCGTCAGATTAACGCGGCAAGGGTAAAACATTGCGGTGCTTCTGCGCTGGTTTGCGAAGAGTGTGACGCGCCAATACCTGCTGCCCGTCGTGCGGCTTATCCGTCAGCCACGCGTTGTGTTTCCTGCCAGTCAGTCTTTGAAGCAAAAAACAAACATTACCGGAGAACGGCATGAGTATTCGTATTGAAATTGGCGAACGTTATGTCGTTACCAGTGACAGCTTTCAGTTTATTCTCCACGAGAAAAAGAGAGCGGAAAGCGGTAAAAACGCCGGTCAGGAATGGCTGGCGGTGGTTGGTTATTATCCGAAATTAAGCCAGCTCGTTTCCGGCCTGATGCATCACGATATTCTGACCGGAAGCGCAAAGTCTTTTGCTGATTTAAACGCGCAGGTTGAGCAACTCAGCAGGCGTTGTTCAGAGGCTTTTGGCTCA